>OZ253950.1:0-5338370 GCA_965267275.1 Pseudomonadales bacterium | reverse complement strand
CAGCGCGGCATCGATTGACCTCGACGAGGTCGAGCCGGAGAGCGAGATCGTCAAGCGCTTCGCAACCGGTGCGATGAGCTTCGGCTCGATCAGCGCCGAGGCGCACGAATCACTGGCAATCGCGATGAACCGTCTCGGCGGCAAGTCCAACACCGGCGAAGGCGGCGAAGACCCGGCGCGGTTCCTGCCGATGGACAACGGTGACTCCAAGCGCTCCGCGATCAAACAGGTGGCCAGCGGGCGGTTCGGCGTGACCATCAACTACCTGACGAACGCTGACGAACTGCAGATCAAAATCATCCAGGGCGCCAAGCCCGGCGAGGGTGGTGAATTGCCCGGACGCAAGGTCGACGAATACATCGCCAGCATCCGCCATTCGACACCCGGCGTCGGCCTCATCAGCCCGCCGCCGCACCATGACATCTACTCCATTGAGGACATGGCGCAGCTCATCCACGATTTGAAGAACGCCAATCCGAACGCACGCATCAGCGTCAAGCTCGGTGCCGAAATTGGCGTCGGCACGGTCGCCGCCGGGGTAACCAAGGCGCGCGCCGACCACCTGGTGATCGCCGGCGATACCGGCGGCACGGGCGCGTCTCCGCTGACCTCGATCAAGCACGCCGGCGTGCCGTGGGAGCTTGGCATCGCGGAAACGCATCAAACGCTCGTGCTGAACAATCTGCGCTCCCGCGTGGTGCTGCAGACCGACGGCCAGCTGAAGACCGGACGCGACGTTGCCATCGCGGCGCTCCTCGGTGCGGAAGAATTCGGCTTTGCCACCGCACCGCTGATCGCCCTTGGCTGCATCATGATGCGCAAGTGCCACCTGAACACCTGCCCAGTCGGCATCGCGACGCAGGATCCGGATCTGCGTAAGAAGTTCCAGGGCTCACCTGAGCACGTCGTGAACTACCTCTTCATGGTCGCCAAGGAGCTGCGCATGATCATGGCCCAGCTGGGTGTGCGTACGGTCAACGAAATGGTTGGCCGGGTTGATCTGCTGGAGGTGGACGATGCGATCGCACATTGGAAAGCGGACGGTCTGGATCTGACGACCATTCTGACACCCGCTGAGATACCGCCGGAATTCCTGGGCTCCTACGCGATGCACGAACAGGATCATCAACTCGAGCGCGCGCTCGACAACGAACTGATGGAGCTGGCGGAACCCGCCATCAAGCGCGGTGAGTCCGTCCACGCGGTGCTGCCGATCGTCAATACCAATCGGGTAGTCGGCGGCATGCTTTCAAACAAGATCATTCGCGAAGTCGGGCCGGAAATGCTTCCCGACGACACCATCCACTTCAAGTTCCATGGCAGCGCCGGTCAGAGTCTCGGCTGCTGGCTGGCGAAAGGGGTGACGCTGGAAGTCGAAGGTGATGCCAACGACTACGTCGGTAAAGGCCTGTCCGGCGGCAGAGTCGTGATCTACCCGCCGGTGAATGCCAAGTTCGTTGCCGAGGACAATATCCTCATCGGCAACGTCGCCCTGTACGGTGCCACCTCCGGCGAAGCGTATTTCCGCGGCGTAGCCGCCGAACGCTTCTGCGTGCGCAACAGCGGTGCCACCGCCGTTGTCGAGGGTGTCGGCGATCACGGTTGCGAATACATGACCGGTGGACGCGCCGTGATACTGGGTCCGACAGGACGCAACTTCGCGGCCGGCATGAGTGGCGGTATCGCGTACATCTGGGACCCGAACAACGCATTCAAGATCCAGTGCAACATGGAGATGGTCGAACTCGAGAGTCTCGAGGCAGACGAAGACATCGCTGAGCTGCATCAGCTGATCAGCAACCACTTCGAGTACACGAAATCCACGGTGGCAGAAGGTCTGCTCGCAAACTGGCAGGCCAGCCTCAAGCAGTTCGTCAAAGTGATGCCGACGGATTTCAAGCGGGTGCTCGAAGAACGCAAGCAACAGGTCAGCGCAGGCTGACGCGCGCAACGGTTTAAGTAAGAAGAAGATGGGTAAAGTCACAGGTTTCATGGAGTTTTCGCGCAACGCGGCGCCTTACCGCGATGCTGAAGAGCGGCTCCTGGACTTCAAAGAAATATATACCGAGCACGATAACGAGCGCCTGACGACGCAGGGTGCGCGCTGCATGGATTGTGGTGTGCCTTTCTGTCAGTCGGACGAAGGCTGCCCGATACATAACCTCATTCCGGAGTGGAACGATCTCGTTTACCGGGACGACTGGCGCGAAGCGCTGGACCGGCTCCACAAAACCAACAACTTCCCGGAGTTCACCGGGCGGGTGTGCCCCGCACCTTGTGAAGGCGCCTGCGTGCTCGGCATTACCGACCCGGCAGTGACGATCAAGAATATCGAGATGGCGATCATTGATCGCGGCTTCGCTGAGGGCTGGGTGGTGCCGGAACCACCCGAGAAGCGCACCGGCAAAACCGTCGGCGTCGTCGGCTCGGGCCCGGCCGGGCTGGCGGCAGCAGCTCAGCTCAACAAAGCAGGCCACAAAGTGACGGTTTACGAACGCGCCGATCGTATCGGCGGGCTTCTCATGTACGGCATCCCCAACATGAAGCTCGCCAAGAACGAAGTGGTCGAACGCCGCGTTCAACTCCTGCGCGATGAGGGCGTGGAATTCGTTACCGGCGTCGAAATCAGCGACGGCAGCAAGGGCAGCATGTCCATCCACGAGCTGCGCGACGATCACGATGCGGTCCTGCTGGCAACCGGCGCAACGGTACCACGGGATCTGCCAATTCCCGGGCGCGAGTTCAAAGGCGTGCACTTCGCGATGGATTTTCTCACCGCGAATACCAAAAGCCTGTTGGATTCGGAGCTCGCAGACGGCGCTTACATCTCCGCCAAGGACAAAAACGTCATTGTCATCGGCGGCGGTGATACCGGCACCGACTGCATCGGCACGAGCCTGCGCCATGGCTGCAAGAGCCTGGTCAACTTCGAGCTGTTCCCGCAGCCGCCCGCCGAGCGTGCTGCCAACAATCCCTGGCCGACCTGGCCGCGCATCTTCCGCGTCGACTACGGTCACGAAGAAGCGGCTTCCAGGCAGGGCGAAGACCCGCGCGTGTATTCGATCTCATCACTGAACTTCATCAGCGACGACGACGGCAACGTCACTGGCGTTCGCACCATTGATGTGGAGATGAAAGACGGCAAGTTCGAAAACATCGAAGGCAGCGAGCGGGAGTGGCCTGCTGATCTGGTGCTGCTGGCAATGGGCTTCCTCGGCCCGGAGCACGACGTCAGCGACCCGCTGAATCTCGACTACGACGAGCGCTCAAACTATGCAGCGGTCTACGGCGAGTATAGAACCAGCGTCGAGAACGTATTTGCTGCGGGCGACTGTCGTCGCGGCCAATCGCTGGTGGTGCGCGCGATCAACGAGGGGCGAGAGGCGGCACGCGAGATCGACCGCCACCTGATGGGTGCGACCGAGCTGCCCTGAAAGCCTTCGAGGCGCGGGGCGCATGCGCGCCCCTGTACCAACCGTCCCGATGCACCCACGGTCCCGCAATCAAGCCGGCAGATCGAAGTAGAGCGCTTTCAGCGCCGTCCCGGCGCTGAGTGACAGCGGCTCGACAAAGCCAACGCCATCACCCTGAACAAGCGGCTCGCCGTCGACCGTCATTTCGCCGCTGACGATGTGCACATAGCCCCTGCCTTCCGCCGGCTCGAGGCTCAGCACCTCGCCCGCATCCAGCGCAACCAGATACATCGACATATTCTGACGAGCAGTCAGCGAACCATCCCGTCCGTCTGCCGACACGAGCGTCGTGAGCTGACCAGTCTGCTCCACCGGCTTTTGCGCATAGGTAGGCTCCGTGCCCCGGACGTTCGGTTCGATCCATATCTGCAGGAAATGGACCGGGTCCGCATCGGAGTCATTGAACTCAGAGTGGACGATACCGGAACCCGCGCTCATCAGCTGGATGTCTCCGGCCGGGACGACATAGCGATTGCCGTTGCTGTCTTCGTGCCGCAACGCACCTTCGAGCACGTAGGAGATGATCTCCATATCGCGGTGCCCGTGAGCCCCAAAGCCCGCGCCTGCCGCCACGACGTCGTCGTTGATGACGCGGAGTGCTGAGAAACCCATGTGCTCAGGGTCGTGGTAGCTGCCAAACGAAAACGTATGCCGGCTCTGCAACCAGCCGAAATCCGACTTGCCGCGGTCGTTCGCGCTTCTGACGTAGTTCATCGTTTACTCCTCAAAAATTGCGAGGAGGAGATTAGATCAGGCCCGGCAAACGCGATATTTCAAAGTTTGAACTAACTCATTCGACCGCTTCGAACGATCCTCTGCAGCTCGCTTGCAGCTCCCCGGTGAGGCTTCGGGCTGCCGGACCCAGCTTGTCGAGATCGAGCACATTCAGATAAAAAGTCACGTGCCGGCGCGCGCCGTCGGACAGGGGCAGCTGCTGCAGCTCACCGCGGGCAAGAGAGGCGTTGATGAGTGGCTCAGGTAACCATGCAAACCCCAGCCCGCGTCTCACAAGGTCAACGGACGTGCGCAGGTGGTCGACGGTCCAGCGTTGTTCCGCTTCCAACCAGCCGGCGTCCTCCGGGGCAACCGTGCCGGAGTCTCTGGTGACAATCTGGCGATGCGACTTCAGCGCCTCGAAAGCCAGATCTGCCTCAGCTTGATGCAGCGCGTGCTCGGGGTGCGCAACTGCGATGAAAACGACCTGCAGCAACTCTTGATAAAAACACTGCGGCAGCGGTGCGGGAGATACAGCGATGTCCGCCTTGCCCGCCAGCAACAGCTCATTGGAACCGGACAGGACCGTTTCAAAAAAGTCCACGCAGAGGTGCGGGTACTCAGCCGCGGTACGATTGACCGCATCGTAGAGCAGGGCCGCGGGAAAAGCGTGGTCCACCGCTACCGCAAGCCGACTCTCGGCACCCTGCGCCAGCACACCGGCCAGGGCTTCTATCTTGCCGGCCTCATCAAGCACGTAGCTCGCACGCCGGTACATCAGTTCCCCTGCCGCGGTCAGCTGCACCCGCCGCCCCTGGCTCTCGAAAAGCTCGAGGCCCAGCGAATCTTCGAGCTTCTGCACACCATGATGTATGGTGGATTGGCTCTTGTGGATGAGCTCTGCTGCCTGGTTAAACCCACCGGCGTCCACCACGGCCTGAAACATGCGCCACTGCTCAAGTGTCGTTCGCAACATCCTTGACTCTCTTAGTTCTATTTTTTCGAACGGTCGGACCCATATTTTGCGATTTTTGTCTGGCTTTTTCGAACTATTATGCGGCGTCACACCCCGTTGATCCTTCTCGAGAAGGATGGCGGAGACAAAACAGACCAACTAAGGAAAATGCATGAACGTCCAGGATTTAGACGCCGCGGCCACGCGACAGGAACCGGCCGGGCCGAGTATCGCCAAACCTTTCCTGCAGCGCTGGTCACCGCGCGCGCTGTCAGGCGAGCCCGTGACCCGCGCTGAGATCGAGAGCCTGATCGAGGCCGCACGCTGGGCGCCATCCTGCTTCAATGCGCAACCCTGGCGCTTTGCCTATGCGCTCGCAGGCACGCCTGGCTTCGACGCGGTGTTTGCCACGCTGGTGGAAGGCAATCAAGCTTGGGCCGCCCAGGCTGGCGCGCTGATTGCTGTGATCTCCCGCAGCGAATACGAACACAACGGCAAGCCCGCCACGACCCACAGCTTCGATGCAGGCGCCGCCTGGATGAGCCTCGCGCTCCAGGCACAGCACATGGGTCTCGTCAGTCACGGCATGCAGGGCTTCGACGCGGCTGCCGCGCGCGATGTACTCAGCGTGCCAAGCGTATATGATCTCCCCGCGCTGATCGCTGTTGGACACCCGGGCGACATAGAGAAGCTGCCGGAGCCGTACCGCGAGCGCGAGACGCCTTCGTTGCGCAAGCCTTTACAAGAGATAATGTTCACCAACACCTTCGAGGAACTGACGACATGAGCCACGCAGAAGCCATAGATCCCATCTGCACCGAGCAGGAGGGTGAGGTCGATCTCTTGATCACCGGCAAGGCAAAAGACCTTGGCGGCTTCAGCGTGCGCAGGGTTTTACCTGCCTTCCAACGTCGCACCGTTGGGCCGTTTGTCTTTTTCGACGAAATGGGGCCCGCAGAATTTCCGCCCGGAGAAGGTATCAACGTGAGGCCTCATCCGCATATCGGCCTTGCTACAGTCACGTACCTCTTCGACGGCGAAATCCTGCACCGCGACTCGCTTGGCTACCTTCAACCGATCCAACCCGGGGCAGTCAACCTGATGACGGCAGGCAGCGGCATCGTCCACTCCGAGCGCACCTCGGCAGAACGGCTGGCGGCGGGGCAGCGGCTGCACGGTATACAGGTCTGGATGGCATTGCCTGAAGACCAGCAGGAGATCCCGCCTGCGTTTGTGCATCATCCTCGGGACACGCTGCCTGTACTGACCGCCGACGGCGTCACTTCGACGGTAATCATCGGCAGCCATGGAGAGGCAACATCGCCAGTGAGCGTGCTGCCGGAGACCTTATATCTCGAGCAACGTCTGGCAGACGGCGCGCTCAGCCACCTGCCCGCTGACGGTCTCGAGCGCGGCGTGTACGTGGTTAACGGCCACGTCACCCTCGGCAGTTGCGAAGTCGGTGCAGGCGCTATGGCCGTCGTAAATCCAGCGCGTGAAGCAACGATTCGAGCACAGGGCGACGCACACATCATGATTGCCGGCGGTGAACCAATCACCCCGCGACACCTCTGGTGGAACTTCGTCCATACGGACAGCGATCGGATCGAGGCGGCCAAGGCGCTGTGGGGCAGCGGCGGGTTTGAACGTATCGACGGCGACGACGAGTTCATTCCGCTACCTGAATAGCATCTGTGGATTTCCTCTCCGACCTGTTCGTATTCCTGGCAGCGGCACTTCTCATCGTGCCGCTGCTGAGCCGTCTCGGCCTGTCTTCGGTCATCGGCTATCTGCTGGCCGGCATTCTCATAGGACCGAGCGCCATCGGCATCATCGGCAATCCCGAGGAGATCCTGCATTTCGCTGAAATCGGCGTCGTGCTGCTGCTCTTCATCATCGGTCTCGAGTTGCAGCCGCGCAGACTCTGGGTGATGCGGAAAAACGTGTTCGGGATAGGCGTGGCGCAGGTATTTCTGGCCAGCATCGCCCTCGGCGGTATCTGCTGGGCAGCCCTCTCGCTGCCGCTCGGCAGCGCCAGCGTCATCGGGTTTGCTCTGGCGTTGTCTTCGACCGCGTTCGTGCTGCAGCTCCTCGCGGAGCAGAAAGCGCTCAACCAGCCGCACGGCAGGGCCGCGTTTGGTGTATTGCTCTTTCAAGATATCGCGGTCATCCCGGCACTGGTGATCGTCAGCGCACTGGGCAGCAGCGGCACGTCGAGCTTCAGCTGGTTGTCGCTGGCGCTCGTGGTTGGACTGATTATCGCTGCCCGCTTTGTGCTCAAACCCGTGCTCCGTTTCATCGCGGCGACCGGTATCCACGAGCTCTTTATCGCGGCGAGCCTCGCCATCGTGAGCGGCGCAGCGCTGGCCATGTACGCGGCTGGGTTATCCATGGGTCTCGGCGCTTTCATCGCCGGCATGCTGGTCGCCGATTCCGAGTACCGGCATCAGCTCGAAACCGACGTGATGCCGTTCAAGGGCCTGTTGCTCGGCCTCTTTTTCATCGCCGTGGGCATGTCCGCGGACATCCAGCTGCTCACCGACGCACCGCTGATGATTCTGGGTTTGACCGTAGCCCTTGTCGTCGTCAAAACGCTGGTGCTGCTGCCGGTCCTGAGCCTCACATCCCTGAGCCGCGCAGACAGTTTCCGCACGGTCCTGGTGCTGAGCCAGGGCGGAGAGTTCGCCTTCGTGTTGCTCACCGTAGCCGCGAGCGCCGCGCTGGTCACAGCCGAGCAAACGGCCACAGCGGTGCTGGTGGTGACCTTGTCGATGGCCACCACGCCCTTTCTGATGCAGGCGTTGGAACGTTATCTCAATCGCGCGGGTACCGAGCGTGCGTTTGACACCATGGACGACGGGGCTGAGGCGCCCGTGATCATTGCCGGGTTCGGCCGCTTCGGCCAGATCGTCGGCCGCATCCTGACCTCACAGGGACATCCCTTTACGGCGCTGGACGCCAACCCGGGGACCGTGGATTTCGTGCGCGAGTTTGGTAACGAGGTGTACTACGGCGACGCGACGCGCCTGGACATGCTGCGTAATGCAGGCGTCGACAACGCCAAGGCGATCGTCATCGCCCTGGAGGACATCAACGCGAGCGTGAAGACAGCCGAAATGCTCAAGGAGACTTTCCCCAAACTGAAAATCTTTGCACGCGCATTGAACCGCCAACATGAAATCACGTTGCGCGACATCGGCGTGGACTACGTGATCCGCGACACGCTGCTTTCCAGTCTTGAACTCACGCGCAATCTATTCGGCAGTCTGGGTCTCGACGCTGCTGCCGTCGACACTTTCAAAACCCATGATGAGCTCACCCTGCAGAAACAGGCGGCAGTTGCCCACGATCCCCAGGCATTCAAGCAGACGACGGTAGAGGCCTCCGCCGAGTTGAAGAGCTTGTTCAACGCTGACCAGGAAACGCAGCCCACCGAGCGGGACTAGACGGTCGATTCTCCCCGCCGGCCGGATCGCTACCCTTGCGGATTCGCCCGCACCGTATCCTGCACGAGGCTCAAGGGGCGTATCCAGGGGCTGAGGCTCGACAACTCACCGGAGAGACTTCCCGCGGCTGCAGCCGCCGCATCGCGGCTGGAAAAGACGCCGTAGATGATGACAAACAGCGTCCGTCCGTCACGCTGCATCCGATACAACGCGAATTCACCCGGGTCGTCCTGTCGGTTGATGAAGGCAACGGCGCGATCGAGAGACGACAGCGAAAGGATCTGCATCGTGTAGCGGTCTGCAGCTTGTGCCAGAATCCACGCCGCATCTCGATAGCCTCCGCCGGCTACGGGCGCGTCTTCGATGTCCGGCACCGCCGGCGTGCTTGCGAGTTCAGGTTCCGACGCCGGGCTGACCGGGGTTTCCGGCACACTCTCTTCGACCTGCACCGGGTTCGCCAGGCTCTCCTCAACCGCGTCCGGTTGGACTGCAACAGATTCGTCCAAGGTGGTCTCGGCGATGCCGCTGTCCGCTGCCGGCAAAACTGCCGTTTCGGCCTCGGCCGAAGGTGTCGCCGCGCTCGCCTCCGTGTTACCCGCGGTCGCCGGAGCATCAGCTTCAACGCCTTCAGGCGACGGCTCGACAACCACGGCCGCAACCTCTTCGGGCAAACCGTCATCGGCGGCGGCGGGGTCGAGGTCGGGGTCGGGATCGGAACCCACCTCGGCTGGCAAAATGTCGTCCTCCGCTTCCACCTCGTGGGCGAGGGACGTCTCGGCTGGGTCTGTGGCTGGCGGAATCGCCGCGTCAACAACGGCGACATCCTCGATAACGGGCAGTTCCTCAGGCTCCGTCCGCACGTATAGATAGATCAGACCCACCATGAGCACGAGCACAGCAGCGAGAGCTGCGTGGCGCGCCGGAAAAGAGCTGCCCTGATTGCGGATTTCTCCGCTTTCCATGTCAGCCAGCAGGCGGTTGGCCATGCTGTCTATCACACTTGGATTGCCGCCCGAACGCGTGACGATTTTGTCCAGCTGCTCGTCAGTGAAAGGCAGCAATCCGCGATAATGCGCCTGGCGAAATCGCCACTCGAGATAATCTCTGACGTCCGCTTTGGGGAAACCGGTCAGGCGTATCTCGAACCATTCCAACTCAGATTTTTTAGCCGCCCTGTCAAGGTTGGGCACGACAGTCGCTTCACCGAACATCACGACCCTGAGCGCGGATTCCGAGACGAGATTCACCAGGCGCTGCAAGGCGGCAATTTCGAGCAGATGCGCATCGTCGACCATGACCATGCAAACGCGTTCGTGGCTCTCCTGCTCGTCTGCATGGGCGCATATCAGCGCGCTGAGATCGTCTGCGTGGCCATCAAGCTCGCCGCCAACGCCAAAGCCTTGCAACAAGCCCATCAACACCTCCCGCTCGGTCGTGACAACCGAACCGGACAGGCGTGCACCTTTGGTATTGGCTTCGAGGCTGGCAGAGAGCTCTTTAAAGAGGGTCGACTTACCGATGCCAAATGGTCCGGTAACGACGAGCACGCGCCGAGACCATTGGCTGAGATGACGCAGATGATCCAGGTGGGTCTTGCGATCCGCACCGGTAAAGAAGCCTTCCCGCGGTGGGCTGAAAGGATTGTGGGTCAGACCGAGAAAAGTTCGCTGATTCACGTCTTCAACCCTGACAAAACGCGTCCAGCACTTCCTGGAGCGCTGCCGCCGAGTAGTCGCCGGTCACTTCTGCGTGACCGATCCCGCGCGTCACCACAAACCGCAGGTTGCCGTCAGCTGCCTTCTTATCCATGCCCATCGCTTCAATCATATCCGCTGGCGCGACGCTCTGGTCCAGCCGGACCGGACAGCCCAGCGCGGCCAGCAAACCTTCGATACGCTCCGGCACACCCTGGTTCAAAAGGCCGAGGCGCTGCGAAAACTGCGCGGCCATCACCATGCCGACCGCAACCGCCTCCCCGTGCAACCAAACCCCGTAGCCGCTCAGATTTTCGATGGCGTGGCCAAACGTATGACCGTAATTGAGAATGGCCCGCAGGCCCGCTTCACGCTCATCCTGCGCAACAACGTGGGCTTTGGTGGCGCAGGACACACGGATCGCTTCTGTGAGCGCAGCCGCATCGCGATTCACAAGCGCGTCGACGTTATCCTCGAGCCACGCAAAAAAGTCCGCATCCGCAATCACGCCATATTTGACGACTTCCGCCAGACCGGCGGCATACTCCCGGTCAGGCAGCGTATGCAGCGTTGCGGGATCTATCAGCACGGCCTGCGGCTGGTAGAACGCCCCGATCATGTTCTTGCCGGCAGGGTGGTTGACCGCCGTTTTACCGCCCACCGACGAATCGACCTGTGCGAGCAGGGTTGTCGGGATCTGGATGAAGCCCACGCCCCGCTGAAAGGTTGCCGCCGCGAAACCGGCCAGATCACCGACCACGCCGCCGCCAAGGGCTATGACTGTGGTCGTGCGGTTATGGCGATGCGTCATCAGGAAGTCCATGACGGCCGCATAGGTCTCGAGCGTTTTATGGGCCTCGCCGTCGTCCATCGCGAAGACATCAACCTGAAAGTCTGCGAGCGCGGTGAGCAGGGCACTGCCGTATAGCGCCTGCACGGTCGGATTGGTTATTACAGCAACCTGGCTTGCCTTGATCAGCGGCCTTAACTTTTCCGCCAGGCGCGCGCTGTCCGCCAGCATCCCCTCTTCTATGAAGATGGGATAAGACCGATCAGCCAGATCGACCATCAACGGTTGGCGGCTCGTGCCGTTCACTTGATTAAATTGTCCTCTCGCAGGGTTTTGACAATCTGCTGCACCAGGGCTTTCGCGCTTTGCTCATCAGACACGAAGCGGTAGTCAGCAATCTCGCTATACAGCGGCGCGCGCTCGGCAACCAGCTTGGCCAGCACCTCCTCGCGGTCATCACCCTGCAGAAGCGGGCGCTTTTTGTCCTTCCGCGTCCGCGCCAGCAGTCGGCGCAGGGGGCAGTCGAGGTGTATGACGACACCGCGGGCCGCCAGATGCTGACGATTGGCGGCACGCTTGACGGCACCGCCACCGGTAGCCAGCACTATCCCCTCCTTCAGGGTGAGCTCGTCGATGACGTGTTCCTCGCGGTCGCGGAAACCCTGCTCTCCCTCGACGTCGAAGATCCACGCCACTTCGGCACCGCTGCGCTCTTCGATTTCGGTATCAGAGTCATAAAAGGGCCGGTCGAGCGCTTCCGCAAGCAGGCGGCCAACGGTGCTTTTACCTACCGCCATGAGACCAACGAGAAAGATATTCTGAGCTTGCATACAAATAAAAACGGCGCCCTAAGCCGTACCCGGGGCGCCGCTAGTGTAATGGAAGCGCATGCGCTAAGCGACGCACACGCGCTCAGCTATCGATCGGTCAACGCGTCTGCAATGATGCGCGGCGTGATGAAGATCAACAGCTCCGTCTTGTCGTCCCGCTCGATGGTGCGCTTGAACAGCGTGCCAACGTAAGGGAGGTCGCCAAGGAACGGCGTCTTGGTCGTTGAGACGTTCTTGTCGGTCTGGAAGATACCGCCCAGCACGACCGTCTGACCGTTGTCTACCAACACCTCGGTCTGAATTTCGTTGGTGTTGATCGAAGGGACACCGTTGAAGATCGCGCCCACCGTATCCTGCTTGACGTTCAGCTGCATGATGATGCGATCGTCAGGCGTGATCTGCGGGGTGACCTCGAGAGACAGCACGGCGTCCTTGAACGACGTTGAAGTCGCACCGCTGCTGGTCGCTTCCTGGTAAGGAATCTCCACGCCGGACTCGATGACGGCCGGGCTCTTGTCAGCAGTGATGACCTTAGGACGGGCAACCACTTCGGCGTGACCGTCAGTCGTCAGAGCAGAGAGCTCCAGGTCGACGAGATAACCCGCGCGCGTGATGCCCAGGCCTATGCTGGAAGCACCCGCCTGCGTAACACCCAGATCCACCACCAGGTCGCCCGGGCGGGAGATATCGCCGGTGCCATCGACCAGGATATTCGAGAGCTCCACCAGAGTTTCGGAAGAACCACCGTAACGGACCGCAGTATCACCATTGACGTTGATACCACCGCCACCCCAGGCGATGCCCATCTGCTCTGAGAAGTTGGCGGAAGCGGTGACGATGCGCGCTTCAATCAATACCTGACGTACCGGTACGTCGAGTTGCGAGATGACGCGCCGGAATTCTTCCAGGCGGTCCGCCGTATCCGTGAGGATGATGGAGTTGGTGCGCTCGTCGACGATCACACTACCGCGCTCGGACAGCATCGTCTGGCCATTCGTGCCGGCAGAGTTGAACAGATTGAAGAGCTCGGAAGCTGATGCATAGCGAATCTGCACGAAGTCGGTCCGCAGCGGCGCGAGTTCGGAGATCTGCTTCTGATTTTCGAGCTCGAGCTTTTCGCGCGCCGCAATTTCCGCAGCAGGCGCCACCAGAAGGACGTTACCTACCTGGCGCTGGTCCAGACCCTTGGTTTTCAAGATCAGCTCGAGCGCCTGGTCCCAGGGTACGTTCTTCAAACGCAGCGTGATGCGACCACTGACCGTGTCGCTGGCGACGAGGTTCAAATCGGTGAAGTCAGCAATCAACTGCAGGACCGCACGAACTTCGATGTCCTGGAAGTTGAGCGACAGTTTTTCGCCCGTGTACTTGAAGACATTGTCGCGGGCTTCGAGCTCTTCCTCGGTCACCGGCGTCACGTCGATGGACATCGTGTTGTCCGCCTGATACGCGAGGTAATCGTAGTTACCAGTCGCAGACACGGTGAAGACCGTATGATCGCCTTCCTGCATGGCATCGATGATGCGCACCGGCGTGGCGAAGTCTGTCACGTCGAGACGACGCTGGAGCGCTTTCGGCAGTTCCGTGTTGCGTACCTCTACGCGTATCTTGCCGGCTTCACCGGTGACGTTAACAGGCACTTTCGGGTTGGAAAGCGTAAGAATGACACGGCCTTCGCCGCCTTCACCGCGGCGGAAGTCCACGTTGGCAATCGCGGAATCGCCGCCCGTGGGCGCCGGGCGTGCGTCATCGGCTGCGGCAGCGCGGGAAGCCATCGGCGCGCTGGCGCCGCCGGTCCCGACCATGAGGATGAGCGTATTACCCTGCACGTCCGCTTCGTAGCTGACGAGCTGGGTCAGATTCACAATCGCGCGAGTGCGATCCTTGGTGCTGACGACAGACACGCGCCGTGCATTGCCGATGCCCAGGTTATGGTGCTTCTCATCGAGCGCGCTGACGACACCCGGCAAGTCCAGCACGATGCGCGCGGGCTGCTCGATCGTGTAACCGGTCGGCTCCGGAGGCGCGCCATCGAATTCCATGCGGATTTCGGTGCGATCACCCGGTAAGGATGAAAAATTGATGGACTCCATCGTTACCGCCCAACTCTGCACGCTCAGCACACAAGCGATGCAGGCCCCGAATACCTTGAGGCACAGGCTATAAACTCGTTTCGACATCTTCTTCATCCCTTATGCTCCACTCACCAGCGAGACCGTACGCTCCCGCTCAACCCATCCGCCGGTTCCATCTGGAACAATTTCAATTAACTCGATACTGGTTTCACCCACGTTCAGAATCTTGCCGTGGTCTGTACCCATGTAGTCGCCGCGCTGTACGCGATGCACGCTGCCTTCGCCGTCCTGGACCAGGGCAAACATCGCCTCGTTCTGCGCCAGCGTACCCACCATCGCAAGCTGCCCGATGGTGAACTGCTCCAGATACTGCTTGACGCGGTTGAAGTCGGGGCTGACCTGCGGTCCGCTCTGACGTTCGACTCTCTTGAGCACAACAGGCGGCTCAAAAGGACTCCGTTTGTTGCCCGCCGCATACGCAAACGGCGGCACGGTCTCGATTGCCGGTAACGGCTCGATACGTCCGCGCGGGCGCGCGTCCACTTCATCCATGAACGCTTCGATATCGGAGAAGTCTGTACTGGGGCTGCAACCGGCCACAAGTGCCGCGAGCGCCAGGCTCATCATTAACTTGGGCGCTTCCATCAGCTGGCCTCCTCAAGATAACGATAGGTTTTTGCTGTAATTTCCATACGCAGCTGCAGAATCGATTCAGTGGGCTCAATTTCGAAATCGTGCAGCGTCACGATACGCGAGAGATTGGCGACGCCGCTGACGAAAGAGCCGATCTTGTGGAAACCGCCTTCAACGACGATCTGGATCGGCAATTCGACATAAAACTCGGTCTGCACCTCACGCTGCAGATCAATACTCTCGATCGTGAGCTCATTGTCGAGCGCGGTGCGGGTGATGTCTTCAATCAACCCCGGCACCTCGGTGTCGCTCGGCAGCTGGCGTAACAAGGCGCCGAAAGCTGCTTCCATTTCCGCTTTCTGCTGACGCAAAGCATCGAGATTAGCCGCCTGTGCCGCCTTGTCCTCGTACTCTTTGCGCAAGTCGAGTTCCTGCGACTCGGCAATTTCCAGCGTTTTCTGCTTGTCGGTGATCGACATGTAATAGCCGCCGCCCAGCACGAGCACCAGCAGGAAGACCAGCAGCAGAACCTTGACGACAGCCGGCCATGAGCCGATGTTGTTGACGTCGAGGTTGTTGAAGTCAATCGACTGCAGCTGCTCCAGTGTGTCTTGTAGGGCCACTAGAGATCCTCCTCTGACTTCTTGTTCGGGTTGTCCTGCACGAAACTCAGGTCAAAGGTAGAGGCTTGTTCGCCATAATCCGAGTTTTCCGGGTCCTCTTTGATGCTCTTCAGATTCGGCTGGGTAAACCAGTCGGATCCGTTGATATTCCGCATCAGCGCCGAGATACGGTTGTTCGACTCGGCTACGCCCGCCACGGAGAGCTGGCCGTTTTTACTTTGCAGGCTCTTGTAGTGCACGCCCTTGGCGAGCGTTTGCACGACCTGGTCGAACACACGCACGATCACGGGGCGGTTGCCCTGCAGCTCCTGGATGACCTGCATGCGTGCGAGGAGATCTGCCCGCTGCTTGCGCAACGACTGTATCTCCGCGATCTTCGTATCGAGCTCGGTGATCTTGCCTTTCAGGTACTGGTTGCGGTTTTCCTGACTGGCGACGGCATTGTCGAGATACATGCCCGCACCGACGACCATCAGAACGCCAGCGAGCAGCACCGCGCCAACCTGCGCGAGAAATTCTTTCTGCTTGCGCTCGCGCTCCCACTCGCGCCACGGTAATAGGTTGATATTCGCCATTATGAGAAGCTCCTCATCGCCAGCCCACAGGCAATCATCAATGCCGGGGTATCGTTGGCCAGCGCATCCGCATCGACCCGCGATGCGAGAGACATGCTGACAAACGGGTTGGCGATGACTGTCGGGGTGCCGAGCTTGGATTCGATCATGTCGGCGAGGCCGTCGATCGAAGCCGTACCACCGGCGAGCACGATGTAGTCCACATCGTCATATTGAGAGGAGGAGAAGAAAAACTGCAGAGAGCGCGTCACCTGCTGCAGGACCGCCTCCTTGAAAGGCTGCAGAACTTCTTCTTCGTAGTCATCAGGCAAGCCGCCTTGTTTCTTGGCCAGCCCTGCCTCTTCGAAAGACAAGCTGTAGCGGCGCTGAATTTCTTCAGTCAACTGTTTGCCGCCAAAGAGCTGCTCACGCGTGTAGATCGCCTTGTCATCCGCAAGCACGGAAAGCGTGGTCATCGTGGCGCCGACATCGATGATCGCAACGACGAGGTCTTCGGGATTGCTGCCCAACTGCGGCTTGACCAGGTCGAAGGCCCGCTTCATCGCGTGCGCTTCTATGTCTACGACAGCTGGTTTGAGCCCGCCCAGGTCGAGCGCTGCTTCGCGCATCTCGACATTTTCCTTACGACATGCTGCGAGCAGCACCTCTACCTGTTCGGGGTTGCGCTCGGAAAGTCCGAGCACCTCAAAATCGATCGCCACCTCGTCCAGCGGATACGGTATGTACTGATCCGCCTCGACGGTGATCTGGTTTTCGAGCTCATCGTCGGAAAGCTCGGCGTCCATCTCGATCGTCTTCGTGATGACTGCTGACCCGGCGACGGCTACTGCAGCGGACTTGCTGCCCGATTTGGCGCGATTGACGACGCGCTTAACAGCTTCTCCCACGCCTTCGACATCACTGATGTTTTTTTCCACGACCGCGTTGGGGGGAAGCGGTTCCACGGCGTAGGATTCGACCCGGAACTTATCGTTGTTCTGCGACAGCTCCAGGAGCTTCACAGACGTCGAGCTGATATCGAGTCCGAGTAATATGTTCGACTTTTTTCCAAACAGGGCCACGTTTAATTTCCTTTGATGGCGCGGGCACTTACGTCCTATACATGCAGCGATGCATTAAATAACAGACTCGACTTTAGAGCAATCAGCGCCTAACGTATTTTCCGTGCGCGGAAGCTCAAATTTGAGGTTATTTTCTCTCTCTCTTTCTCGCGACATGTAGTTAGAATTCCATTTCAATCAACAAGCCCGGCGTAACTTGACAAAATTCCTGACACATAAATCAAGCAATGCCTTGCGCGGTATTATGTGGCTGAGCGTGATGGGTTTATGTGCCGCATCTCTCAGTCTAGCTGGCGTATTCCTGTATTTGGATCCACAGATCCCCAGAGCTGAGAGTTACCGCAATGTCCAGCTCGAAACTCCGCTCAGGGTGTTCTCTGAGGACGGCGCGCTGCTGGCTGAGTTTGGTGAACGTCGTCTCATCCCGATCACGCTCGATGACGTGCCGACCCATTTCATCAACGCGCTCCTGGACACAGAAGACAAGCGTTTTTACGAACACAGCGGCATCGACTTCATTTCCCTGACCAATGACGTGTTCAGCCTGGTGGGATCGCTGATCACGGAGGGTGAACTCACGGGGGGCGCCAGCACCATCACGATGCAGCTCGCGCGCAACGTCTCGTTCACTCTGGAGCGCCGCTTCCTGCGCAAATTCAAAGAGATGCTGCTGGCGCTGAAAATCGAGCAGGAGCTCACCAAGGACGAGATCCTCGAGCTCTACATCAACGTCGTGCCGTTCGGCAAGCGCGCCTACGGGGCCGAGGCTGCGGCGCTGACCTACTACGGCAAGCCGCTCAAAGCGCTCGATCTGCCGCAGCTGGCGATGCTCGCGGGCATTCCCCAGGCGCCAAGCGCGGGTAATCCGATCAACGGCCCGGAACGCGCGCTGACCCGGCGCAATCTGGTGCTGTCACGGATGCACGCACAGGAGTCCATCAGCACACCGGAATACGAGGCAGCCCGGGCAGCCCCCATATCCGCGCGCATATTTGCGCGCGAGCTCGATGTGTCGAGCCCTTATGCGGCGGAGTGGGTACGCCAGCAGGCCATCACGCTGCTGCCGGATCTATACACAGGAGGTTACGAAATCACCACCACCATCAACAGCGCGATGCAGCGC
This sequence comes from Pseudomonadales bacterium, assembly GCA_965267275.1. Taxonomy (GTDB): domain Bacteria; phylum Pseudomonadota; class Gammaproteobacteria; order Pseudomonadales; family Azotimanducaceae; genus UBA4421. The sequence goes on along the minus strand of OZ253950.1, from coordinate 5,320,381 downwards.
GAAGCGATCGCGTCGCTGCGCCGCGGGTTGATGAGCTACGATCGACGCCACGGCTATCGCGGACCGGAAGCCGGCGTCGAAGAAGCGCTGCGCGAGAACCTGCTGGATGCGGCCGGCTTGCTGTGGCCGACGGCAGAGGCCGCCGTTCCGGAAGCTGTCGCATCTCCCAACCCGGAGAACGCGGAAGACGCAGACCTCCTGGATATTGCGGCACCGGCAACGCCGTCCCTGACCGCTTATCCGGAAGACCTGCAGCGCGAGGTGCTGGAAACCCTGCGGACAATCCCGGATTTCGGTGAGCTCGCACCGGCACTGGTGCTGGCGGTGGACGAGGGCCGCGCCATCGTGCTGAAACGTGATGGCGACGCCGCGGTGCTCGCTTTCGATGACGCCGACTGGGCACGACCCTATATCGAGGTCGATTTGCGCGGCCCCGCACCGGAATCGATGTCGGATATCGTCAGCGTCGGCGACGTGATCCGCATCCGCCGCAATGAAGACCCGGAGGGCAACCCATGGCTGCTGACACAGCTGCCGGAAATCCAGGGCGCGCTAGTGGCACTCGATCCGGAGAATGGCGCCGTGCGTGCGCTTGTCGGCGGCTTCGACTTCTATCGTAACCAGTACAACCATGCCTTACAGGCGGCACGGCAGCCGGGCTCGGGTTTCAAGCCGTTCGTCTACTCCGCGGCAATCGCCAACGGCGTCACTTCAGCAGACATGTTCATGGACGCGCCGCTGGTCTTCGACGACGAAAACCTGGAGTCCGAATATCGCCCGGACAACGACAACAACCGCTACAACGGCCCGACGCGGCTGCGCGAAGCGCTGTACCGCTCCATCAACCTGGTATCGATGCGGGTGTTATTGAAAGTCGGCGCCGGTAACGTTCTGGATCACGTCGCCAAATTCGGCTTCGACAACGCCAACTTCCCGCGCAATACGCAGCTGGCGATCGGCGGCGGCACCATGGCGGTAACGCCTATGGATATGGCGCGCGCTTATGCGGTCTTTGCCAACGGCGGCTATCTGGTGGACCCGAACATCCTGGTCAGCATCAAAGACGCCTCCGGCAAAGAGATTTTCCGGGCGAACCACCCGCGCGTCTGCCCTGAGTGTGAGCTCGAAGACCTGCCCGTGAGCCTGGCCGGAGAAATGGACGAAGAGGCCATGGCTGAACCGACCTCTCTGGAGGATCTGCTCGCCGCCACCGAAACCGAGGTTGAGGAAGCCGCCACAGAGACCGCAGAGACCGCGACCGATATGCCGGAAGGCGAGAGTTTGCTGCTGCCCCCGCAGCCGGACATTCCCGCACTGCGCGTCGTCGACGAAAGAAACGTCTTCGTGATGCACTCCATGCTCAAGGACGTCATCAAGCGCGGCACTGGGGTTTCCGCACGGCGTCTGCAACGCGACGATCTCGCAGGCAAGACCGGCACGACCAACGATGCTGCCGACACCTGGTTCAACGGCTATTCACCGGACCTGGTCACTACTGTCTGGGTCGGCTTTTCCAATCATGCGCCGCTGGGCGCGCGCGCTTATGGATCGAACACGCCGTTGCCGATCTGGATCGATTTCATGGAAGAAGCTCTGGCTGGCATCGACGAGGCGCATCCAACCCAGCCACCCGGCGTCGTCACGCTGAAGATCGACCCGACCACGGGCAGCCGCGCCCGCCCCGGGCAGAACAATGCAATTTTCGAGTACTTCCTGGCCGAGCACGCGCCGGAGGCGCCGTCCACACGCCAGCCTAACCAGCCGGCGCAGGACGAAGAAATCAAGGCCATCGACCTTTTCTAAGCCTGTCTTCTGGGCCTGTCTTCTGAGCCTGCCAGTCGCGCTTTATTCGATGATCTTGATGTAGTCGCCGGCGCGGGGTTCGCCGCGCGGGTGGTGTCCATTGATCACCCGCAGGGTTTGCTCGCCGTGCACTTTGAGCGGGATGGTTTTCGCCAGCTCTTCATAGGTCTGGCCAGGCTCGGCAACAATGACCTTGATACGCTGGTCATTGATCTGACGCAGATCAGCCGCCGTCATGGCGCGAAACGACATGACGGTGTCTTTGAAGTCCTGCGCAAATGTCTCAGGATCGCCCGCAGCGCCGAGCTCACCGTTGAACAAGTACACCCCGCCATCCTTGTACAGCACCGCGATCATGCGTTTCTGCGCAGTGCCGCTGGCGACATCAACTTCCGCGATATACCCGGGGTAGGGTCCCACCGCGATCTCCTCGCCGTTCTCAAGGTCGTCACGGCGCAACGTCTTGGTGAGATATTCTTCCGGTGTCTGCTCCTCTTCCGGCGGCGATTGGCGCTTCACGCCGATCTGCGCCTTCGGCTGACCCGCCGGCGGCACGCCGAACACTTCGGACGGCGTGGCGCGCACGTCCCAGCCTTCCGGAAACTCGATCAGCAGCCGCAACGCGCCGTGGTAATACACGCCATCTTTGACGACGCCCGTGGCAGTTTCGTCTCCGAAAGTCAGCCCATCGAGCATCGCGAAAAAGTCCCTTTCCGGCTCCGCGAGCTCGTCGGGAAACAGATGCTGCGACGATTGCACGAGCTCATGCAGACGTTTCTGGTGGGCCGGGTGGGAGCCCAGAATGCCGTGATATACCGTCGGGCGATTTTTGATCGTCCGCTCGAAATCATCGTTGTCTCGCAGAATCTGAATGGCGTCGAGCATCGCGCGCGGGTTGTAGCCGGCTCTGGTGACGAGGTCGACGCCGAATTCGTCCGCCTCGAGCTCATACTGCCGACCATAGCCGGCGAGCGTCGCCGCGGTCAGAGTTTGCGAAAGCCCGTAGACGCTGGACGTGCTGGTGCCGATGAGGCCAAGCCAGCCAAGCATGTTGCCCATCAGCGCGCCGCGTTTGCGGCGCTTGGAATGGGCGCCGAGCACATGGCCGATTTCGTGGCCGATCACCGCGGCCAGCTCGTCTTCGTTGTTGAAGTGCGCGAGGATGCCACGGGAGACGAAGATATAGGCATCACCCGTCGCATAAGCGTTGACGAATGGCTCGTCGGTGACGACAAAGGTGTAGTTGCGCCCCGCATGCTTCGATACGGCCAGCAAACGCTCACCGATCTCCGTGACGTAGTCCTGCCACTCTTCGTTGGGGTAGATCACCTCTTTTTCGAGGTACTCATTGTAGATCTTGGCGCCATCACCCGCAGACCAGGTCAGCGCAGGCGTCCAGAGCGCGGCGCATGCCAGCACGACGCCTGCGGCCGCGCGCTTTCCCCTATGTGCAAACATCGCCTTCACAACTGTTCTCCGATGGTCGGTATTTCGACCACAGATTTGTCGATAGGTGCCCTGACGCGGGCTCCGAAACAGGAAAATAGCACGTACGCACAACGACGCCCATGCACCGGGCGCTTCGTGTCGGACTGAAGGAGGAGTGGGCTTGCGCCCCGGCTTCAGCTGTTGCTGGCGCCGCCGCTGCCGCGGTTACCGAAACGCTGTCGGAAACGCTCTACGCGGCCACCGGAGTCGATGGTCTTCTGCTTGCCCGTATAAAACGGGTGGCAGTTGGAGCAGACGTCGATGTGGAAATCTTCGCTCGACGTAGAGCCGACCTCAATCACGTTACCGCAGCTGCAGGTGGCTTTGATCGTGTTGTACTCGGGATGGATTTCCGCTTTCATCGCTCGTTTTCCGTCGTCGGAGTCAAATTCGGGGCGCGAAGTCTACCAGATGGGCGCGTGATGACAACTACCCGGCTGCATCCCGCATCGCGGCAAACCTGGCTGTTGGCGTCTCTTTACTCTCGAGACGTTCCAGCAGCGCTTGAAACCGCGGATCCTCTCTCAACGGGTCATACAAGCCTGGCATACGCAGGCGCGTGATGACGGATTCATCACGATCCTCGACCGCTGCACGCATCATCTCAAATGCCTCGTCCAGCTCACCCCAGCCGAGGTAGGTCTCGACGAAATCACCGCGGTTACGATTCTGCGGTGTCACCCCCGCCAGAATCTGCCGTGCACGCGCATCCTCCCCAAGCAGCTGATAGAGCGGCGCAAACTTGATCGGCGCTTCCGTACCCGCGAGCCGCCAGGCTTCCGCAACCGCCGCTTCAGCCTCACGCTGGCGCCCCAACTGGATGAGCGCTCGCGCACGCATCAGCAGAATCTCCGCTCGCGGCAAGCCCTGGTCGATCAGCTCGAGGCCTTCCCCGGTCACCTCTAGCGCGCTCTGCAATTCACCGCGCGAGATCATCAATGAGGCTCGCGTCAGGATGACAGGTACCGCCGGCTCGCCCGCACGATGGATACCCCGCGCAACCGCAGTCGCAAGATAGCGCCAGGCATCGTCGACCCGTCCTTCGCGGGCGGCAATGCCCATCAGCATCACCGGGTACCAGGGGCCCTCGGGATAGGCTTTCATTTCCTCGAGAATCAGGCGCTCAGCTTCCGCATAGTTGAGGTCCAGGGTGAAATAAACCTGCAGCAGCATGAAGTCGGCTTCTTCATCATCGGGATTTAACCGCTTGGCTTCGCGGATGGCGGCATGGGCGCGCTGCGAGGCGAGTTCAACCGGGATGCTGGGATCGGTCCTGCGCATGTAATGCCAGGCCAGATCGGAATGCGCATTGGAAAAGTCCGGATCGATAGCCAGCGCCGACTCCACGAGCTGGCGGGCATAAATGAGATCGCCACCTTCTCCCAGGTTCAGATTGACGCTCTGCTCCTGAGCATCAATGAAATACTTCACAGCGCGCGGATCAACATCTCTGTAGCGGGCAAAAAGTTCCGGGTACTCCCGCGGCGCATCGATATAAATCTTTTCTTCGGCAATGGCTGCCGCGTTCTTTCCCACCTCTTTTTGAATTTCCAGCAGATCCAGCCGTTCACGATCGTAGGTCTTCGACCAGACGTGGTAACCGTCGACGGCACGTATCAGCTGCGCGGTAATGCGCACCTCGTCACCCCGGCCCTGGATGCTGCCTTCCACTACATAGAAAACATCGAGCTCATCGGCCAGCGCCTTGATGTCGAGATCCTGCTCAGCCAACCGAAAGGTTGAGGTACGCGCGGCAACCCTGAGGTATTCCGACCGCGCCAGCCAGTCAAGCATGACATCCGCAAGACCCTGCCCGAAGAAACCCAGCTCCTCATCGGTACTTAAATTAATGAAAGGCAGCACTGCGATGGAATACAGGTGTTCGTGCCCGCCCTGAGAGTCCACGGAATCGGGCTCAGGCGTATTGGATGATAAGTAGAACCCCCCGGCTGCCAGGAGGATCACAGCCGCGCAGATCGCTGCAAAGCGTCCGATCCGAGCGGGGTGCTTGGCGGCGGCTATCGGCTGTCCTGAAGCGACCTCTGTCTCGGGCGGCTCCTGGCCCAGACCCGACAGGAGATCGGCCCGATAGGTCGGCTTCGCATAGAAGAGCGCCTGGATCCGGTTCAGCCCCACTTTCAGATCCGGGGTGAGCTCAATCTCCTCGAGATACACCGGAATGATGGTGAGCCCTTCGTCGATGGCGAGATTGATCTCGTTGTTGCAGTGGTTCGACCCCAGCGAGTTCGCGGAGACGTAATACAAAATGTGCGAAGCCCCGAGCAGCGCATCGCCAATGCTCGAGCGCCAATTGGCGCCTGCGGATATGCCACGGTCGTACCAGATCTTGATGCCCTGCGCCGACAGCCATTCGATCTCGGGGTAAACCCTGCTGGTGTCGCGATGCGAATAGCAGACGAAAACGTAAGGGTCACCCTGCTCGCGGGTGATCTCGGGCAGTTCAACGGGGTCGGCGACGGAGTGCGGCACGACGTGGGCTGTATCCACGCTGGCCACGGCCTGATACCCGCGTTTACTCACGGTCTTGATAAACCGCTGCTCACTGGCCGAATCCCCCAAAGCACCGCGAATCTGCGAGATGAGCCTGTGGACCGTGCTTTCTTCGACGATGCGGCCTTCCCAGAAGGTCTCCAGGAGCTCATCCGCCGGCACGACACGGTCGCGATGCTCGACGAGATAGACGAGCACGTCCATGACGCGCGGCGACACCTTGGTCACCTCGCCCTCACGCACCACCGTATTCAAATCCGGCTGAATCAGTACGCCACCAAACTCAAAGTGGCTTGCCAGACCTGCCAACGCGTCTCCCCATACCCCGAAACGATCACTCGTGCGCCAAAGATAGCAGTTTCCGAAGCCCTTTGAACCCCCGAGATGGAATTGTAAGTCTTTGTTTTAAATGAAATTTAACGAAAGGAGGTTTTTAGGAGGTTTTTCGGAAGTATTCGCGAGGATCTGGAGGCGGTTCTTCCCGAGGATGCACCCCGTGGACTTGACCACGGCAACCAACAACTCGGAGATCAACATGCACAAGACCATCAAACACATCGTAGCCGGCAGCGTTATGACCGTTTCCATCTTTTCCGGCACCGCCCAGGCGGGCATCCAGGAACAGATCAAGAGCAAGGTGGACAGCATCAAGACAGACACCAATACCTTGAAGACCCGCACCTCGAGCCTGGTGACCAAGGCCAACGAGCAGATCCAGCGCCTCGACGAGGTCGGCTCCACGGTCAATGCGGTGATCGCCGAGACAGACGTCATCAAAGGCGCCTTGGAACCACTCGATATCGTCCGCTCGATGAAAGACCGTTTCAGCGAAATCGACTTCGATCCATCCGAGCTTCTCGAGGGAGACAAGCTGAGTAAAGTCATCGAGACCTACAAAGCGAAACAGGCCGCAATCGAAGAACGCCTCAACGACCCCGATCTCGAAACCTTTCGCGCCGAGTTCGCAACCACGCTGCAGCAGACCCGCGAAATTCTGACGCCGGTGGATGAAGAAGCCGAGCCGCTGCCGCTGCAGACCGTGGTTGAAATCGCGCCGGTCCCCGTCATCGCCGCGCTGAAATTCGCCGTGGGGCCTGTGTTCCCGAAAATGCGCGACACCGTGGGGGCGCTCCATACCGAGACCGAGGCACTGCGCGCAATCCGTCTGTGGGGTCACGGGCTCCACGAAGCCTATCAATGCGAACAGGACGTCGCGGCGCATGAGCGAAACAAAGAACGCGCATACGAAGTGAGCGAAAAGCTCGTCGATCTGATCGAGCACTGGAAACTCGTAGACCTGAAGATCGAGGTGCGCGAATGGGAGATCGGCGTGCACGGCTACACGGGCACCAGGGTGACGACCGGCGACGACACCAAGCAGCAGATCCAATCGTTCGTCATCCGGTTGGAAGCCGAAAAAGCCAAGATGGACATGCAGCGCGAAAAACTGAACTTCGCCAGCGTGACCTGTGGCTGACACGACAAGCAGCCCGCAGAAAGCCCCCATCCCGGGGGCTTTACCCGTTTCAGAGCCGCTTCTTTTATCCCGAGTATCAGGTATGGTGAAGCGGCGCATCAAAGCAACAATCAACAACCCGCGCCACGCGCGCAAGGGAGGTGTGCAATGAGGATCCGGGCAATGAGGATCCAGGCAGCGACGCTCGCAATGCTTGCCGTCACCCCGCTCTGCTGGGCCAGCGAACCGGTGGGCATGATCGAGGAAGTGGTGGTCACCGCCTCACGCATCGAACGCCCTGACCTCAAATATTCCAACCCGGTGATCTCCCTGGATGGCGAGAAAATCCGGACCGCCGGCCTGAAAGACATGGCGCTGTTCCTCAGCGAACTGCCCGCGCTGTCGGGATCCATCACGAAAAACGACACCGCCGGTGGCGCCGCGGCAGACGGGACGAACGGGATTACCGCGCTGAATCTGCGCAACCTCGGCTTTTTACGTACGCTGGTGCTGGTGAACGGCCGCCGGTATGTCGGCTCACCGTTCCCCGGCGCGGCGTTTGTCGACATCGACGCGCTGCCGATGGCTCTCATAGAACGGGTGGAAGTGATGACCGGCGGCGCCTCCGCGCTCTACGGCGCAGACGGCGTGTCCGGCGTCGTCAACTTCGTGATGAAAGACCGCTTCGAAGGGCTGGCGCTCACCGCGCAGTCGGGCGCCTCGACCAAGCACGACGCCCAGAGTCGCAGCGCAAGCCTCACTTACGGCACGCCTGTCGCTGATGCGCGCGGGCACTTTTCGGTAGCTTTCAACTACGCGGACGACCAGCGCCTCAGCCGGCTGCGGCGAGACTACTCCTCGCCTGAAGGCTACGTCCAATTCGTGCTGAATCCGGACAATCCGAACGCTGATCCGGGCCTGCCAAGCCAGGCACCCCTGCGCGACCTGCGTTTCTTCGACTATGCGTACGGCGGCGCCGTCGACGTCACCCTGGACGGCATCCCCGATTTCAACGGCGACGGCACGCCCTGGCAGGCAGGCCGCTTCGTCCCGCCGTTCTACGACCAGGGTGGGGACGGCTCGGCAGTGGGCGCGTTCCGGCAGGATACGCTGCCGGCCGAAGAACGTTTTGGCCTGAACGTACTGTTCGATTTCGACCTGACCGAATCGCTGCACTTCTTCTCCGAGTTCAGCTACAACAAACGCGACAGCCTCGGTGAATTTACCCCGACGTTCGATTACTTCCTGCTGTTTTTCCCGGACGCACCCTTCGTGCCATCGGACATCACTACCGCTGCGGCGGGTAATCCCATCGGCGTGACACGCGACAACTTCGATTTCGGCGTACGATCCGACAACACCGAGCGCGAGACCTATCGCGGCGTGTTGGGTCTGGAAGGCAGCTTCAGCGACCACCTCGAGTTCGAAATCTCATACACCTACGGCGAAACTGACGTCGAAACCGTGGATCTCAACAACCGCTACAACGACCGCTTCGCCGCAGCGTTGGACGCCGTGATTGACCCCGCCTCCGGCGAGATCGTCTGTGCCTCCGAGCTCGATCCCGCCGCCGAGCCGTTTAATCTCACGTTCCAGGAGTGGAACGACTATTCGCCACAGCCGGGCACCTGGGCGGGGTCTTTCATTCCAGGCAGCGGGGATTGCGTACCGATAAACATCTTCGGCGAAGGCGCACCCTCGCGCGCAGCGCTCTCCTGGATCATGACCGACAGCCTGTCCAAGGCGAACATGCAGCAGCAGGTGCTGCAGGCGTACGTGCGCGGCGACACGTCGAACTGGTTCACTCTGCCGGCGGGGGCGGTGGGGTTTGTCGTCGGCGCCGAGTGGCGCGACGAGGAGGTCAGCGCCAACCCCGCAGATGAGAACCGCCTCGGCTATACCTTCGCGAACAAATATGACGGCGAACGCGGCCAGCAGGATGTCACCGAAGCGTTCGTCGAAGTGGATATCCCGTTGCTGGCCGAGCAGCCCCTGGCAAAATTTCTCGCCCTGGATGTCGCCGTGAGGCATTCGGATTACTCGACCACGGGCAGCGCCACGACGTGGAAAACCGGCCTCGTCTGGCAGCCATTCGACAGCCTCACGCTGCGCGGCACAGTCGCCGAAGCCACCCGCGCGCCGAGCCTGCAGGAACTGAACGCACCGCTCGGGCAGAGCTTCGAAGACATCTCGGACCCCTGTGACATCAACAACCTCATCAACGGGACGGCGTTCCGCGCGACCAATTGCGCGGCGCTGCTCAACGACATCGGTATCGATCCGGCCACCTACATCCAACCCAGCGGCTTGTCCGTGTCGGGCCTCAATGGCGGCAACCCAAGTCTCGATCAGGAAGAGGCCGACACCGTCACCTGGGGGCTGATTTACGCACCCGCTGCTATCGCAGGCCTGACGATCAGCGTCGACTGGTACGACATCGAGATCGAAGAGGCGATCGAATTCGCGTCGCCGCAGGATGCAGCCGAGCTATGCGTTGACCTGCCGACGCTCAACAACGAATTCTGCAACTTGATCACTCGCGGTACGGACGGCGGCATCACGAGTTTTGTCCAGCAGCCGCAAAACGTCGCCTCCCTCACCACGCGCGGCGTGGATTTCAATATCAGGTATGGCTTCGCGCTGAGCCGCATGGGATTCGCCGACAATTGGGGCTCGCTGAGTTTCGAACTCAGCGGCAATCATCTGGAAGAGCTGAAAACGACCAGTCTTCCGGGAGCGGCGCCAGTCTCCAGGCTGGGCCAGAAATTCGCACCCGAGTGGCAGGCCAACTTCGACCTCGACTGGCAGCTGGGCGAGACGTTGCTGCGCTGGCAGGTCCACTATTTCGACGAGACCAATCGCTTCGACGATCTGACGACACGCAACAACCCCAACATCGTCGAGCGACGCTATCTCGAGTTCGATCGTAAACTCACCCACGACATCTTTGGCAGCCATCAATTCACCGACCAGCTGACGATCTATGCGGGGATCAACAACCTGACGGATGAACAGCCGGATATCGGCGAAATCTTCTATCCAGTGAGCGCCGTGGGTCGTTACATGTTCGCCGGCCTCGAATTCAGGCTTTAGCATCACCGCCGAGGCGCGCAGCGGCGCTTGGCAAGCCCGAGCGACTTTCCCACGCCCATCGCTTCCACCACAATAGCGTATGCCCGACGCTTCGCGAGTGATCCAGGTGGCCGTGCCGCGGCCTCTGCACGCGGTCTATGACTACGCTGTGCCCGACAATCTACCGATTCCCGCAATCGGGGCACGCGTCAGCGTGCCATTCGGGCACAGCAAAACCGTGGGCGTTTGTGTCGCTCAGGCACCGAGCCAGCCCCACACCCGCCTGAAGGATATCTATGCCGTATTGGACGAGACCGGCGTGGTGCCCGAAAGTCTGATGGACCTGGCGCACTGGATGACCACGTACTACCACTACCCGCTCGGCGAGGTGCTGGCGACGATGCTGCCTGCCGCGGCGCGCAAGGGCGCGGCCTGCGAGATCGACCCGCCTGACATCTGGCGCGCGGTAGCGGATGCCGAAATCAGCACACGCGCCCGCGCGCAGCTGGCCTTGTACCAGCATCTGCTCGAGCGGGGGCCAACCACGGGAGCGGATCTGGTTGCAGAGGGTTATCGCAGAGACACCCTGCGTACGCTGGCCAAATCAGGCGCGGTCGAGCGCGCCCACGCCGAGCAGTCCGGTGGCGGCGAAGCACCGCCCGAACCCACCGAGGACCAGGCGGCCGCCATCGACGCCATCAACGCAAGCAGCGGCGCGTTCCAGGCATTTCTGCTCCAGGGGGTTACAGGCAGCGGCAAAACCGAAGTGTACTTGCGGACCATCGCGCCCGTGGTCGCCGCCGGCAGGCAGGTGCTCGTGCTGGTACCGGAGATCGCGCTGACGCCGCAGACGCTCAAACGTTTTCAGAAACGGTTCCCGCGGGTCGGGATGATGCACTCCAACCTGACCGATCATGAGCGTCTGCAGACGTGGCTGAAGTGCCGCGCGGGTGACATCGACGTGCTGATCGGCACGCGCTCTGCTGTCTTTACGCCGTTTCGCGACATCGGCTTGATTGTGGTCGATGAGGAACACGACAGCTCCTACAAGCAACAGGAAGGCTTACGCTATTCGGCACGCGATCTCGCCGCCAAGCGCGCACAGGATCACGACATCCCGGTCGTCTTCGGCAGCGCCACGCCTTCGCTGGAATCGCTCTACAACGTCGAGCTCAACCGGTACCGTCTGCTTGATCTGCGCTACCGCGCGGGGGGCGCTTCGATGCCGGGCTATCACGTCATCGACATGCGCGGCCTCAACCATACCGACGGCATATCCGCGCCCCTGGAACGGGTCATGCGCCAGCACCTTAGCGAAGGCGGCCAGGTACTCGTGTTCCTCAATCGCCGCGGCTTTGCGCCGACGCTGCTGTGTGCCGCGTGCGGCTGGCAGGCAATGTGCCCGGCGTGCGACGCGCGCCTGACGCTGCACCGTTCACCGCCACAGATGGTGTGCCATCACTGCACGTTGAAATTCGAAATCCCGACAGCCTGTGAGGCTTGCGAACAGGAGAGTCTGCTGCCCGTGGGTCTGGGCACGCAGCGCACCGAGGCCGGTTTGAAAAACCTCTTCCCCGATGTGCCCATCCATCGCATCGATCGCGACACCACCCGCTCCAACCAGCGTCTCGAGGCGCAGTTCGCGAAAATCAACGAAGGCACGTCCTGCATCATGGTCGGCACGCAGATGCTCGCCAAGGGTCACCACTTTCCCAACGTCACGCTGGTTGCGGTGTTGAACGCCGACGCCGGCTTCATGAGCCCCGATTTCCGCGCGCCAGAGCGTACGGCGCAGCTCATCGTGCAGGTGGCCGGACGCGCCGGCCGTGCGGAGCGTCCCGGTCAGGTCTGGATCCAGTCTTATCAGCCAGACAATCCCGTGCTCAAGCAGCTCATCGACGAGGGGTATCCAGGTTTTGCGAAGCTCGAGCTCGAGAGCCGCGTGCGGGTGGGTCTACCGCCGGCAAAACCCATGGCGCTGCTGCGGGCGGAGGCGCCCAATCCGCAGGCTGCCGAGAGATTTCTCGCCAGCGCCAAGAACGAACTGGGGCGCCATGGCAGTCTCGAACTGCTCGGTCCCGTGCCCGCACCGCTCGGCCGCATCGCCAACCGCAGCCGCTTTCAGCTGATGCTGCTCGCACCCGACAGGAGAACCCTGCATGCCACGCTGAGTCGCCTGCCGCGGCCGAAGGTGCCGCGCGATCTGCGCTGGTCCATCGACATCGACCCGTACGACAGCCTCTGAACCTGGCAGCTGCCTGTGTGCACGGACTCATGCCAACACGGCATGCGATCGGCGCGCGCTTGGAACGCGACACAGACAGCTTGCATGCTGTTATGATGCGCGCCTTTCACCGGCCCGCCAATCCAATCGTTTTCTACTGACAACCAGACATGCCCAAAGACTTTGCAGGGCGCGGCAAATCCACACCGCGCAAGCGCAAAACCAATCGCCGCGCGAGCCCTAAACAGCGCGTTCTCTTCCACGGCCCGAGCTTCACTTCCGGTGCGCTCGTTGGCGCCGCTATCGTGATTCTCGCGGCCTACGGACCGGAACTGCTGGAGGGACAAGTCACATCAGCGCCGCCGGCCGACGGCCAGGCGCAGGAATCCCCGCGCATAAAATTCGAATTCGATTCGATGTTGAAAGAATCCGAGGTTCAGGCGGACCCTGAGCCATACGCAGTGCCCGAGGAGCTGCGCCCGGAAGCGGCAGGAAAATTCCACATACAGGCGGCGTCTTTCCGCGCGCTCGAGGATGCCGAGACGCTGCGCGCCAACCTGCTGCTGCAGAATCTGCCGGCCCAGACCCTGGCACGCGACGTCACCGGGTCACGCTGGTACCGCGTGGTCGTCGGGCCTTTCGAACGGCGCGTCGAGGCGGATCGGGCGATGACGCAGCTGCGCGAGCAGGGACTCTCGGCCATATGGATAAACAACCACAATTGAAATATCCATCCACCGACCCCACTATCCTCACGATAGGCCTATCTTTGACAGGCTGAACGGTAATGCAGCGCAGGAATCTTCAGCCACCTGAAGTGCCACTTGAAATGCCACCTGAAGTTAAGGGACAGCATGGAAAATTTTCACGCCACGACAATCTTGAGCGTTCGCGACGCGCACCAGGTCGCGCTGGGCGGGGATGGACAGGTCTCGCTCGGCGATACGGTCATGAAAGGCAACGCCGTCAAAGTGCGCAAGCTCTATCGCGACCAGGTGATAGCCGGTTTCGCCGGCAGCACGGCTGACGCGTTTACCCTGTTCGAGAAGTTCGAAGCGACGCTCGAAAAGTATGGCGGTCAGCTCACCCGCGCCGCCGTGGAACTCGCCAAAGAGTGGCGTTCCGACCGCGCGCTCAGGCGCCTCGAAGCCATGCTGATCGTCGCTGACAAAACGGCCACATTGCTGATCAGCGGCACGGGCGATGTGATCGAGCCCGAAGGCGGCGTGCTCGCCATCGGCTCCGGCGGCCCCTATGCGCGTGCCGCCGCCACCGCGCTTGTCGAAAACACGTCCCTGCCGGCGGCAGAAGTCGTCGACAAGGCGCTCAATATCGCCGGTGACATCTGCATCTACACCAACCATCACCGTACCGTGGAGACGCTCGCGCTCGACGCAGGCTGAGCGCACGGCAACTTGAAGTAAACACCCATGACCATAATGACGCCACGCGAGATCGTTCACGAGCTCAACAATCACATCATCGGCCAGGATGAGGCCAAGCGGGCGGTTGCCATAGCGTTGCGCAACCGCTGGCGCCGCATGCAGATCGAGCCTGAACTGCGCGACGAGATCAGCCCCAAAAACATTCTGATGATCGGGCCCACGGGCGTGGGGAAAACCGAAATTGCACGCCGCCTGGCGAAGCTTGCCAACGCACCGTTCATCAAAATCGAAGCGACCAAATTCACCGAGGTGGGATACGTCGGGCGTGATGTCGACTCGATCGTGCGCGATCTGGCTGATGTCGCCGTGAATATGCTGCGCGAAGCGGAGATGGAAACGGTCAAGACCCAGGCGGAAGATCGCGCCGAGGAACGTATCCTGGATGCGTTGCTGCCGGAGCCGCGCACCGCAGGGTTCACCGACAGCAGCGACGGCGAAAACACCGCTACGCGGCAGATGTTCCGCAAGAAGCTGCGCGAAGGCGAGCTGGACGAGAAAGAAATCGACATCGAGCTCGAGCAGCTGTCCATGGGAGTGGAGATCATGGCGCCGCCGGGCATGGAGGAGATGACAAACCAGCTGCAGAGCATGTTCAGCAACCTCGGCGGCGGCAAGCGCCGCACCCAGCGACTCAAAATCAAAGACGCCTTGCGCAAGGTTCGCGAAGAGGAAGCCGCCGGACTCATCAACGAAGACGAAATCAAGGCGCGCGCGGTCGAGACGGTTGAGCAGACCGGGATCGTGTTCATCGACGAACTCGACAAAGTGGCCAAGCGCACAGAGCAGACCGGTGCGGACGTGTCCCGTGAGGGTGTCCAGCGCGATCTGCTGCCGCTCATCGAAGGTTGTACCGTCTCAACCAAGTACGGCATGGTGCGCACGGATCACATCCTGTTCATTGCCTCGGGCGCGTTCCATCTGGCCAAACCCAGCGACCTCATCCCGGAGCTGCAGGGCCGCCTGCCCATCCGGGTGGAGCTGAAGGCGTTGACGCCGGCCGACTTCAAGCGAATCCTGGTCGAACCCAATGCCAGCCTCACTGAGCAGTATCAGGCGCTGATGGCGACCGAACAGGTCGACCTCGAGTTCGACGACACGGGTATCGAACGCATCGCGCAGCTGGCGTGGGAAGTGAACGAAGGCACCGAGAACATAGGCGCGCGGCGCCTGCATACGCTCATGGAGCGCCTGTTGGAAAATTTGAGCTTCGGTGCGGGCGACGGCGCTCAGGGACATGTGTTGATCGACGCGGCTTACGTCGACGAGCATCTCGGCGATCTCGTGAGCAACACCGACCTCGCGCGTTTCATCTTGTAAGCTAGGAACGGTAACCAGGAGAGTACGGTGCAGGCGCCCAACGAAATCACCTATCACAAAATTGCGCACACACTGGAGATTGCCTGGGGCGACAGCCGCTTCGATCTGCCCGCCGAGCTGCTGCGGGTCTACTCGCCTTCGGCCGAGGTGCGCGGACACAGCGCGGAAGAGCGCAAGCTGCAGACCGGTAAAAAACATGTTGGCATCCGCCAGCTCGAAGCGGTAGGCAACTACGCGATCCGCATCATCTTCGACGACGGCCACGACAGCGGCATCTATGCCTGGGAATATCTGCATGACCTCGGGGCAAACATGGAGCGTTACTGGCAGGACTACCTGACCGAGCTGAAGACAGCCAACGCCTCACGCTTGCCTACAGTACCCGTGGGTCAATGGCAGCCGAACAATGAGTAACGACGTCAACTTCGGTTTCAAGAAAGTTTCGCCGGACGAGAAGACCGAGCTCGTCGGCGACGTGTTTCGCCGCGTCGCTGAGCGCTACGACATCATGAACGACCTGATGTCGCTCGGCACCCATCGGCTCTTCAAGCGCATGGCCATCGAGATGTCCGGTGTGCGCGCAGGCGACAACGTGCTGGATCTTGCCGGTGGCACCGGCGACATGGCGGCCCTTTTCGCCCAGGCCGTCGGCGCGGAGGGGCGCGTTGTCCTCACTGATCTGAACGAGCCCATGATGCGCGTGGGCAGGGATCGTCTGCTCGACCGCGGCTTCGGCCAGGTGCAGTTCTGTCAGGCGCCGGCGGAAGCACTGCCCTTCCACGATGGCGCTTTCGACTGCGCCTGCGTGAGTTTCGGTCTCCGTAATTTCACCGACAAAGACCTGGCTCTGCGCGAGCTCCTGCGGGTGCTGCACCCGGGCGGCACGCTGATCGTGCTGGAATTTTCCAAACCCGACAATCTGGCGCTCGGCACCGCTTATAAAGCTTTTCAGGCGCTGTGGCCGCCCGCCGGGCAGGCGCTGGTGGGTGATGCCCAGCCGTACCGCTATCTGGTGGAATCCATCGAAATGCATCCGGATCAGCGCGCCTTGAAGCAGATGTTCGAGGACGCCGGTTTCATCGACTGTTCGTACCACAACCTCGCCGGTGGTATCGCCGCGATCCATCGCGGCAGCAAGCCGGCAGCGGCTTGAGACGTGGCCGACAATCCCACAGAGGCGATTGGCAGCCTGCTGGCAAATCTGGCCAACGCGGTGACGGAACGGGCTCTTGCCAGCGATCCCGCGACCCGTGCACGTCTCGCGAGCCTTGCCGGTAAGCGCATCGAGATCGATTGCACCACACCACCGATGCAGTGGTCGCTGCACGTCGAGCCTGCGGCGCTGCGCATCGCCAGCGGTCCCTGTGCAGAACCGGCGGCGATCGTGCGCGGCAATGCGCTGCAGCTGGCGTCGTGGCTGCTGCCCGGACCCGGCCAGGGCGTTCACGTGGAAGGTGATGCGCTGCTGCTGACACAGCTCAGGGAAGTTTTTACCGAATTCGCCCCGGATATGGCGGAACCGCTCAGCCGGATCGTCGGCACCGGCACCGCCGACACATTGCTCGGCACGGTGGAAATGGGCTTGAAAAGCCTGAGCGGAGCGCTGGCCGGCGTGCGCGAGGAGGCAAAACATCGGTCGTCCAACCTCTTCGTGCAGCAAGGCGACTTCGACCGTCTGCTCGACGGTATTGATACGTTGCGCTTGCGCGTCGACCGCCTGGCCGCCAGAGTTAAGCGCGAGGAAGATCGTAAAGGGCCAATTCAGCAGTGAAGACCTGGCGGCAAAGCCTCCACATACTCCGCGTGATGTTGCGCCACCGGCTCGATCGCCTGGTCGCACCCGATCTCATTCCAAAGCGCACGCCAAGGCTGTTGTTGAAACTCTGGCAGGCGATCACCCCCGAGCCGCGGATGCCGCGCGGTGAACGCGTGCGCGCTGCTTTCCTCGATCTAGGCCCGGTTTACATCAAGCTCGGCCAGCTGCTATCGACCCGCCGTGATCTGATACCCGCTGACGTTGCCGACGCGCTGGCCACGCTGCAGGATCAGGTGCCGCCGATCAACGACTTCGACGTAAACCGCTTTGTGAGCGAGACGCTCGGGCAGGAGACATCGACGGTGTTCAGCCATCTCGAGCCCGACCCGCTGGCGTCCGCGTCGATCGCCCAGGTGCACGCCGCGCGCCTGCTGGGCGGCGCAGAGGTGGTCGTCAAGCTCGTGCGCCCGGGCATACGCCAGCAGATCAGCGCAGACATGGCGCTGCTCAAAGCGCTCGGCGCCTGGCTGCACGAACACTTACCGGAGACGCGCCGGCTGCAGCTGCCGCGCGTCACCGCGGATCACGAACAGGTGCTTCTCGCGGAACTCGACATGTTCAACGAGGCCCGCAACCAGATCCAGCTGCGGCGCAATTTTGCCGAATCCGAACTGTTATACGTGCCGAAGGTGCACGCAGAACTCACCCGTGACCGGATGCTGGTCATGGAACGCGTCTACGGCATACCCATCGGCCAGGTGGATACGCTCAAGGCGCAGGGCGTCGACATGCGTGTGCTGGCACACAAGGGTGTCGAGACGTTCTTCAAGCAGGTGTTCGAGCACAACTTTTTTCATGCCGACATGCATCCGGGCAATATCCTGATCGACACCACCGACCCGCTTGATCCGAAATACATTGCGCTCGACTGCGCCATCATCGGCTCATTGACGAGCGACGATCAGAATTATCTCGCTCAGAATCTGCTCGCCTTCTTCAATCGCGATTATCGGCAGGTCGTGGAACTGCACCTGCAGTCCGGATGGGTGCCCGCGGACACGGACGCTGACGCTTTTGAAGCGGTGATTCGCGAAGTCTGTGAACCCATCTTCGCGAAGCCGCTGGCGGAGATCTCTTTCGCGGAGTTTGTCGTAAAGCTGCTCGACACCGCGGGTCAGTTCGACATGCAGGTGCAGCCGCAGCTCGTGCTCCTGCAAAAAACGCTGCTTTACATCGAAGGTCT
Source organism: Pseudomonadales bacterium (assembly GCA_965267275.1). GTDB lineage: Bacteria > Pseudomonadota > Gammaproteobacteria > Pseudomonadales > Azotimanducaceae > UBA4421. The sequence continues at coordinate 5,302,066 of OZ253950.1, read as the reverse complement.
CGGACGCCAGCTGTATCCGGAACTGGATCTTTGGGAAACGGCCCAGCCGTTCATGGAACGCTGGGCCAACGAGCGTCTCGGCCCGGCGGCTGTCATCACTGACTGGCTGTCTGCCGGTCCGGAGCTCTGGCAACAGCTTTCGCGTCTTCCCAATACCTTGCGCAACAGTGAAGCCGAGTTGCGCCAGATGCGCAGCCAGCTGACGCGGCAGCACGACAGCATCGAGCGCATGGCGCGGGATCTGCATCACAACCGCCGCGCGCGGCGGTTCAAGCAGGCCGCCGGCGTCGGCTTCATCGGCATCAGCATGTGGATGCTGTGGCAACCCCTCGCGGCAGGATTGAACAGCGGGGATGCAACGATGCTCGCAGGCGTCGTCAGCGCGTTTCTCGGCTCCGCGCTGCTCGTGCGCGCTTGACGTCCACCACCATCACGCCTGGCAATCACGCCTGGACGCGGTAACAATGGCGGCGCAGCTTGAGGACCCGCCATGACCATTCTCGAAGAACTGACCAGAACTCTCGAACAGCGCAAGGGGGAAGACGCTGAGACATCCTATGTCGCCTCCCTGTACGCGGCCGGGTTGAATAAAATGCTGGAGAAGGTGGGGGAAGAAGCCACCGAGGTCATTCTCGCGGCCCGCGACGCGCAGGACGACCCGGCAACCAGACCGGCACTGGTCGGCGAGGTCGCGGATCTATGGTTCCACAGCCTGGTCATGCTGGCGAGCATGGACCTCAGTGCCCGGGACGTGCTTGACGAGCTCGAGCGCCGCTTCGGTACCAGCGGTCACGAAGAAAAAGCAGCCCGGCGCTCGTAACTCTCCGCGTTTTCTTGTAACTGTGACACATTCCACGGTATCTCCGAGGTCGCCAACCCCTCTATAATGCGCGCATCTTAGCCTCCCGACGGAGAAACTTATGTTCGGACTTGGCATGACCGAATTACTGGTGATTCTTGCCATCGTGCTGCTGATCTTCGGGCCAAAGCGTTTGAAGAACATCGGTTCCGACCTGGGCAATGCCATCAAAGGTTTCCGCAAAGCTGTGACCGAAGAGGATGAGCAGCAGAAGACGCAGACAGAAGAGCGGGTGATCGAGGGCGAAACCAAATCCGCTTCCGCATCGTCGGCAGACGTGCATCAAGACACGAAGGCGTCGTAGTCCTTCCCTGCACGGATAGTCGTCCATGTTTGACATCGGCGGTTTAGAGCTCCTCCTCATTGCCATTGTCGGCCTGCTCGTCATAGGCCCCGAGCGCCTGCCTGAGACCCTGCGTATGCTGGGCTTATGGCTCGGCCGCCTGCGCCGCTCTTTTACGTCGGTCAAAGCAGAAATCGAGAAAGAGATCGGCATGGACGAGGTCCGCCGGCAGCTCCACAACGAAGCAGTGATGGAAGAGATGAAGCGGATCGAGCGCGAGGTTCAGGCATCGGTCGATGACGCCAAGATCGATCCCAATCTCGTGAGCGGCGAAAACCCCACGCCTGCACCAGCCGCTGACAGCGCCAGCGAAGCCGAGCCAGAGAATGCTGCTGCGCCAGAAGATGCTCGAGCCGATGCGGGAGCCGAAGATCCCGGCACCGACCCACAGCAGCAGCAGTCGGAGCCCTATGAGAGCCCGAAGCCCCTGCCCCGCACCGAGGCTGAGGTCGAAGCGGCCTATGAGCGCAAGATGCGCGCGCAGCAGAAAGATCGCTGATGGCCGAGCATAGCGACGAAGACGAACGCGATCCGCACGACATTGCCGTCGATACCGACGAGCAGCCGTTTCTCGATCATCTCATCGAGTTGCGGAGCCGAATACTGCGCAGCGTTGCCGTGGTCGGCGTGATTTTCATCCCGATCTACTACTTCGCAAATGATCTCTACGAGTGGGTTGCCGCGCCGCTGACCGCGCAGCTGCCCGAAGGCTCATCCATGATCGCCACCCAGGTGGCGACGCCGTTTCTCACCCCCTTCAAGCTCGCGATCTTCGCGGCAATTTTTGTCGGCGTACCTTATCTGTTACATCAGATCTGGGCGTTCGTTTCGCCCGGGCTCTACCGTCACGAGAAGAAGTTCGCGATGCCGCTGCTACTGTCGAGCATTCTGCTGTTTTACGCGGGAATGGCTTTCGTCTTTTTTCTGGTGTTCCCGCTGATCTTCGCGTTCTTCACACAGGTGGCTCCAGAGGGTGTCGCCATCATGACGGACATCAACCAGTATCTCGACTTCGTGCTGAAGATGTTTCTCGCCTTTGGCATCGCCTTCGAGATTCCAATCGCCACGATGCTCCTCGTCTGGTCAGGCATCTCAACTGCGGACGGCATGGCAAACAAACGCCCGTACGTGATTGTCGGTTGCTTCATCGTCGGGATGCTGCTTACTCCGCCCGACGTCATCTCACAGCTGCTGTTGGCTTTGCCAACTTGGATCTTGTTCGAGGTCGGCGTTTTCCTCGCGCGCTTCATCGAGAAACGCGACACCGCCACCTCGTAGATGGCATCGAGCGTCGCCGTCATAGACGCCGCTGGCCGGTCGACCGGCGACGATGAGCATATTCTCCCGGTCTACAGCATCGCCAAAACGTTCATCGCCAGCCTGGTGGTCGAAGCGGGCATCGACCTGGACACTCCGATCAGCGACTGGATCGACTTTTCCTGGGTACCGCGGGCCGAGGACATCAGTATCCTGCAGCTCCTCAACCACACGAGCGGGCTGCGCGACTACGGCGCCTTGCCGCTGTATGCGAAAGCGATCGCCGAAGGGACGCCACCCTGGACCGATGAAGAATTCGCGGAGCAGACGCTGAAGCTGCCGCTTCTGTTCGAGCCAGGAACGCGCTTCGCCTACAGCAATCCAGGCTACTGGCTCCTGACCCAGATCATCGAGCAGGAGCGGGGACTGCCATTCGACGCACTCGTCGATGCGCTATGCGCTTCCCTCAACTTGCGGCATACCCGGGTCGCGCACGGACAGTTCGCTGCAGATCTCCCGGACTATCCTGCGGAGTGGGTGTGGCACGGAGTGATTTTGTCGACCGCGGCGGATACGGCCCGCTTCATGGCGAGCGAGCGGGTCGCCGCGCTGCGCGCACCGAACGTCGCCGTGGGCCGCGCGGGTGAACCCTGGCGGGCACCGCACTATGGCCTGGGCTTGATGATCGAACCCGGGGAGATGTACGGCCACAACGGCAACGGCCCGGGCTATAGCGCTTCCTGCTTCCATCTCGAAAGATCCGCCGTAACGATATGCGTTCTGCATGCCGGGGAAGGTGACGATGTCGCCTTCGCTGAATTGTTGGAGACGGCAGCGCCCTACCGCTGACTTTGCAGGCTGCTTTCGGTGCAAACCGCGCTCAAGCCTGAATAATCTCCGGAGGACGGATCCGGCTTCGACTGTCCGCTGCTGTGCAGCCGTGGCAAGCGTCAGCCTGAGGAAATCACCTATCGGTTTGCGCAGTCATCGTTCGAGAAGAAAAGTCACCGGACCATCGTTCACGAGAGAGACCTGCATGTCCGCGCCGAACACGCCGCTCTGCACCGGCATCGTTTTGCTGAGTTCTGCCAGAAAAAATTCATAGAGACGCTCGGCGGCCGCGGGCTCGGCGGCACTGGAGAACCCCGGGCGGCGACCGCGGCTCGTATCCGCCGCCAGCGTGAATTGAGAGACCACCAGGATATCGCCACCGATATCGGTCACCGACCGATTCATCGGCTTTTCGTCATCCGCGAAGATACGCAGGCCCAGGGTTTTGTCAGCCAACCAGCTGGCTGCGGCTTCGTCGTCGTCCTGCGCCACGCCGAGAAAGGCCAGCAGGCCGCGGCCTATGGAGGCCACCTCGCGTCCGTCTACGGTAACCGCCGCCTCGCTGACGCGCTGCAGCAGTAGCTTCACGCAAGCTCTCCGATGGTCCCGTTGCTAAGCACGCTTGCGCTCGACTTCTTTGAGCAGAGCCTTGCGCACCCGTATCGCGGTCGGCGTCACTTCCACCAGTTCATCATCCGCAATGAATTCGAGCGCCTGTTCGAGGGTCAGGAGAAGCGGCGAGGCCAGGATGATGTTCTCGTCGCTGCCGGCCGCGCGGATGTTCGTGAGTTTCTTTTCTTTCATCGGGTTGACGGTCAGATCGTTGCCGCGATTGTGCAGGCCGACCACCATGCCCTCGTATACCACGTCGTTCGGCTGCACCATCATGCGCCCGCGGTTCTGCAGATTGAAAAGAGCAAACGCCACGGCCTTACCATCCGCGTTGGAGATCAGCACGCCGTTATTGCGCTGGCCGACAAGATCGCCGACGCGGGGGCCAAACCCGGCTGAAGCAAAGCTCATGATGCCTGTGCCGGAAGTCTGCGACAGAAATATCGGCCGATAGCCCATGATGCCGCGGGTCGGAATTTTGAACTGCAGACGTACCCGGCCATGGCCGTCCGGCACCATCTCCTGAAGTTCGCCACGGCGATCGCCGAGCGATTCCATGACCTTACCCTGATGCTGTTCCTCGACGTCGAGAATCAACGTTTCGTAGGGCTCGAGCAACTCGCCGTCTACTTCGCGGAAGATGACCTGCGGCCGCGATACCGCCAGCTCATAACCTTCCCGCCGCATCGTTTCTATCAGCACGGAGAGGTGCAGTTCGCCGCGGCCCGACACCTTGAAGCGATCGGGATCTGCAGTGTCTTCCACGGTGAGCGCGACATTGTGCGATGCTTCAGTATACAGACGCTCGCGGATCTGACGGCTGGTGAGGAACTTGCCGTCTTTGCCGGCCAGGGGCGAGTTGTTGACGCAGAACATCATCGACAGCGTCGGCTCATCGACCGTGAGCGCCGGCAGCGCCTCGACGCATTCGGGATCACAGAGGGTGTCCGAAATACCGACGGCGTCGACCCCGGTGATGCAGACGATGTCACCCGCCACCGCTTCTTCCTGCGCGACCCGCTCGAGACCGCGATGCCCATAGACGGTCATGACTTTGGCTTTGCGCTCCTTACCCTCACGGTCGATGACGGTAACCGGTTGGTTCCGCTTGAGGTTACCGCGAGTGATGCGGCCGATGCCGATCACACCTTCGTAGGTCGAATAATCGAGGGAGCTGATCTGCATCTGCAGAGGGCCTTCGACATCAACCACGGGGGCCGGAACTTCAGCGACGATCTTGTCGAGCAGTGGCGTCATGTCCGCAGCCAGCTGGTCAGGCTCGTCGCCGGCCACACCCTGTATCGCAGACGCATAGACCACCGTGAAATCGAGCTGCGCATCCGACGCACCGAGACTGTCGAAGAGATCGAAGACCTCATCGATCACCCGATACGGCTCGGCGCCATCGCGGTCGATCTTGTTGACCACCACGATGGGCTGCAAGCCAAAGGCAAATGCCTTCTGCGTGACAAAGCGCGTCTGCGGCATGGGGCCTTCGACCGCATCCACCAGCAGGAGCACCGCGTCCACCATGGAGAGGATACGCTCCACCTCACCGCCAAAGTCGGCGTGACCGGGCGTATCCACGATGTTGATACGGACATCGCCGTATTCGATGGCCGTATTTTTCGAAAGGATCGTAATGCCACGCTCCTTCTCGAGGTCATTGCTGTCCATGACGCGTTCGGCACTGTGATCAGACAGCAGACCGGTCTGCTGCAGCAACCGGTCGACCAGAGTGGTTTTCCCATGGTCAACATGGGCGATAATAGCGACGTTGCGGACGTTGAGGTTCGACACTAGACTCCGCGACCTCCAAAGTTTGGGTCAAAAAAAGGCGGCGAATTATGGCCGAACAGAAACGTGCTGTCGCCCTCATCTCAGGGGGATTGGACTCGATGCTCGCCGCCAAGGTGGTGATGGAGCAAGGTGTGCACGTTGAAGGTGTCAATTTCTACACCGGCTTTTGCGTCGAAGGGCACACCCATGCGATACGCCGCACGCGGCAGGACAAAGAAAAACGCAACAATGCACTGTGGGTCGCGGAGCAGCTCGGCATCAAATTACACATCGTCGACGTGATCGAGGAATACAAAGACGTGCTCCTGAACCCCAAGCACGGCTACGGAACCAACGTGAATCCCTGTCTCGACTGCAAGATTTTCATGGTGGAAAAAGCCCAGACGTGGTCGTTCATGGAGGCGCATCACTTTGATTTCGTCATCACCGGCGAAGTCATGGGGCAGCGGCCGATGAGCCAGCGCAAAGAGGCCATGCCGATCATTGCCAGGGAGTCGGGCGTTGAAGATCGGCTGCTGCGACCGCTCAGCGCCAAACATCTGCCGCCCACGCTGCCCGAGCGCGAAGGCTGGGTGGACCGGGAAGCGCTCTACGACTTCCATGGCCGCAACCGTAAGCCGCAGATTGCGCTGGCCAGGCAATTCGGTTTTACCGACTGGGCACAACCGGCCGGCGGCTGTTGTTTCCTGACCAACCCCGACTACGCGCGCAAACTCAAAGACCTGTGGGACGCGCGCGGCAGCCGCGACTACGAACTCGACGACATCATGCTGCTGAAGGTGGGGCGACATCTGCGCCCCGCGCCGCACTTCAAACTCATCCTCGGTCGCGAAGAAGGCGAGAACAACTACCTCGAAGGCTATCGCAACACGTTCGTGACCCTGCGGCCGACCAGCCACAACGGGCCCCTGTGCGTGATCGACGGCGAGCCCGGTCCGGAAGACATCGAGTTTGCCGCCCGTATTCTCGGCCGCTACAGCCAGGCCCGTAACGCGCCCAATTTCAGCCTCGAGGTGCGCCTGCCGGACGGCACCACGAATCCTTTGACCGTGGCTCCGCTCAGCAAAGACGAGTTCGACGCGAGCTGGCATGTGTAGCTGCAGTTCATCCCGCACCGACGGAACGTCGCAGGCACATCGTCATGGCTGAACGTGCCGAGCTCGACACCTCGGGCCTCCTGTGTCCGTTGCCGGTGATCCGGACCCAGGACGCCATCAAAAAGCTTGCCCGGGGCGATACCCTGACCGTTACCGCAACCGACCCTGGCACGATGCATGACATCCCGGCCTGGGTGCGGGTGCACGGCCATCACCTGGCGCGCGCCGACCGCGAAGCGGACCTGTTCGTTTTCGAAATTGAGATTCGCGACTAGCGCCTCCCGCCTGGCGTCACGCCGGCTGCGGGTTGCGGCACACGGTTCGGTACACGCAGGTAGAGCACCATAACGGTGCATATGCCAGCAATACGCTCGATAACAGTGCGCCGAACGCGCCAAATAGCCCGAAATGGGCCTTATATTTCGCCGCCTACCGTGGCACACTTCTTGCTCTTTGCTTGGTGCTCCATTTGGGAGCATTGAGCGACAGGCGAGAAATTGCCTGACCAAGACAACAATAAAAATTTACGTATTGGAAAAGCGGGAGCGAATGGCGGGTGTCATTTCGCAGACTTCGCTGTCGCTTTTATACCTGGCTTCCGAACCCTACCGGGCCTCTGCTTTGAGCGGGTGAGATCGCAGCGCCACAGCGCTCGAGTGGGACGGAGCAATAACAAAAGAATGCATCTAGAGAGAAGGAGACATTCATCAAATGAGTAAATCGAAACTTGAGTACATCTGGCTCGACGGTTATACCCCGACCCAAAGCCTGCGCAGCAAAACCCGCGTCGAGTCTGATTTTGGCGGCACGCTCGAAGAGTGTCCGCAGTGGTCTTTCGACGGCAGTTCCACGCAGCAGGCTGAAGGCGGTGATTCCGACTGCCTCCTGGAGCCGTGTGCAATCATCCCCGATCCGGACCGTCACAACGCCTACCTCGTGATGTGCGAGGTGCTCAACGCCGACGGCACGCCGCACGCCTCCAACGGCCGCGCGACCATTGACGACGACGACAACGACTTCTGGTTCGGCTTCGAGCAGGAATACTTCCTGTGGGATTCGGACCACAACCTGCCGCCCGGTTTCCCGCCCGGTGGTTACCCCAACCCGCAGGGTCCGTACTACTGCTCCGTAGGTGCCAAGAACGCCTATGGCCGCGACTGCATCGAAGAGCATCTCGACCTCTGCCTGGAAGCGGGTCTCAACGTTGAAGGCATCAACGCCGAGGTTGCTCCCGGTCAGTGGGAATTTCAGGTATTCGCCAAAGGTGCCAAGCAGGCAGGCGACGAAACCTGGCTGGCCCGGTACCTGCTCGAGCGCACCGGCGAGAAGTACGGTTACGCGATCAACTGGCATCCGAAGCCGCTCGGCATGCATGCTGACTGGAACGGTAGCGGTATGCACGCCAACTTCTCCAACGAAGCGATGCGCGAATCCGGCAAGGAAGAAACGTTTACCGCAATCTGCGAAGAGTTCGGTAAAAACATCGATCGCCATATCAGTGTCTACGGTGAGTACAACGATCAGCGTCTGACGGGTCTGCACGAGACTCAGTCCATCGACATGTTCAGCTACGGTGTCTCCGACCGCGGCGCATCCATCCGCATCCCGGTATCGACCGTACAAGACGGCTGGAAAGGCCGCCTTGAAGATCGACGCACGGCGTCCAACGCGGATCCCTACAAAGTGGCAGCAGCCATCATCAAAACCACAAAAGAAGCTCTGGCCTGACAGCGCTCTGATCGGGCCTTCGCGCCCGATAAACATTTACAAAGCCCTGCCTAACCGCAGGGCTTTTTTTTGCCTTTTTGTGGTCCAATAAGACAACGGCACGCTATTGTTAGTTGGACATGCAGAAGAAGTTTTTTAGCCAGATACTTGTCATTACCCTGTTCGCCGCCCTGGGCGGCGGCAACACGATGGCCGCCATCTACAAAACCGTCGATGAGGACGGCAACGTCGTTTTCACCGACGTGCCGCCTAAGGATCAGGGCGGTGAGGTCGATGTCACCGAACAGAACGTCTATGTACCGCCAGCGCTGCCGGATGCGCCCGCTCAGCAGATTGGCGCGGCACAGCCCGAAGGGCAGGCAGAAGAAGCCGCCGCCACAACGACGACGTACGAGGCGCTCAGTATCACCTCGCCGACCGACGATGAGCCGGTGCGGGAAAACGCAGGCAACATCACCATCGTCGTCAACGCAACCCCTGCCGTGGATACGAGCCAGGGTCACCAATTGGAAATCCTGCTCGACGGACAGCTGGCCGGAAACGCAGGCGCTTCCGCGGTCAGCTTGACCAATGTAGACCGCGGCACCCACGTCGTCACCGCGCGCATTACTGATGCTGACGGCAACGTGCTGATTGCCTCTCAGCCCATCACCTTCCACATGCTGCGCTACTCCGCGCTGATGCGCCGCACACCGTAATGGCTGTGCGCCACAATGGCGCACTCGTCACTTCATCCGGGGCCGGCGATCACGCACCGAACACTTTGGTGCATCGCTGTGTTGATCTTTTCTATTCAACGCACTACTTTGGTGCATGGAGATCGCGCGTCTGCTGTAGCGACACGCAACTCCAATGAAAGCCCATCCATATCACTGCTGAACAGTGCATATTTTATGTGGGCTTCAGCGTAAGTAATTACTCACTTTTAATGTCCGACAGGAATTACCAGGCCTGCATGGAAAAGCGGCCCGAAAGTTGCTTTGTTGCAAGACTAGGCGCGGTTCAAGGGGTCACGCGGCCCTCTACACCAAGGCCCTCGATAACAATAAGGCACTACCGGGGTGCACACGGGGATGACGAGCAGCGAAAAACAAATACTCGACAACATGGTCACCGCAGTTGTGGTGCTCGATGAGTCGCTGTGCGTGGAAAACATCAACTCCGCGGCAGAAAGCCTGCTGCACACTTCGGCGCCGCAGGTCACAGACCACTCCCTGAAAGATCTCATCATGCGGGCGGATGACATCATGCCGGCCCTGGAAAGAGCCCTTTACGACGGCCAACCCTATACCGAACGCGATGTTGCGCTGCGCCTGCCGGACAACATCACGGAAAACGTCGATTTGACGGTATCGATCCTGGAACGGCCACCTGAAGGGCCCCGCTCGCTGGTGCTGGAGCTGACCCCGATGACCCGGCTCAAGCGTATCAACAAAGACGGCGCCTCGGTTGCCCGGCAGGAAACCGCCCGCCAGCTGATCCGCGGTCTGGCCCACGAGGTGAAAAACCCGCTGGGCGGCATTCGCGGCGCGGCGCAGCTTCTCGAGCGAGAACTGCCCGACGACACGCTGAAGGAATACACCAACGTCATCATCAGCGAAGCCGACCGGCTGACCGAACTCGTCGACAGCATGCTCGGCCCCCAGCGTGGCCTGAAGCTCGAGCCCATCAATATCCTTCAGGTCTTCGAGCACGTCATCCAGCTCATCGAAGCCGAGCAGCCGGGCCTTATCCACTGGGTGCGGGATTACGACCCCAGCATGCCCGACGTCGAGGGCGACGAGTCGCAGCTGATACAGGCAATCCTGAACATTCTGCGTAACGCGAGCCAGGCCCTGCAGGGCACCGACGACCCACAGATACAACTCCGCTCCAGAGTCGTCAGGCAGTTCACGATCGGCGCCGTACGGCATCGCATGGTCGTCGAGCTCGAAATTGCCGACAACGGACCGGGTATCGACCCGGACCTCGAAGAACGCATCTTCTTTCCGATGATCAGCGGACGACCCGACGGCACCGGCCTGGGTCTCGCGATCACACAAAACATCATCGCGCAGCACCATGGCTCCATCCAGGTGAACACACGCCCCGGACGCACCAGCTTCCTGGTGTATCTGCCATTTACACAATCTCACGAAGACAACAAGGAAATCGCTGACATATGAACGAACACGTTTGGGTCATCGATGACGATCGCTCCATAAGGTGGGTGCTGGACCGGGCGCTGAGCCAGGCGGGCATCCCGATCACCGCCTTCAACACCGCTGACCAGGCGATGCACCACCTGCACGATGAGGCGCCACTGGCAATCATCACAGACATACGCATGCCGGGCATGTCCGGTCTCGAGTTTCTGGAACAAGCACATACCCAGCATCCCACCGTGCCGATTATCGTCATGACCGCACACTCTGATCTGCAGAGCGCGGTGACGAGCTTCGAGCAGGGGGCGTTTGAATACCTGCCCAAACCTTTCGATGTCGACGAAGCCGTCGCCGTCGTGCAGCGTGCGATCGCACACTCTCAGGAAGCAGGCTCCCTGGAGCTCTCTTCCAGCGAACCGGCGCCCGAGATTATCGGGCAAGCGCCGGCGATGCAGGAAGTCTTTCGCGCGATCGGCAGATTGTCTTCCTCCAACGTATCGGTGCTGATCAACGGTCCATCAGGATCGGGCAAAGAGCTGGTCGCGAAGGCGCTGCATCGGCACAGCCCGCGCGCCGCGAAACCCTTCATTGCCCTGAACGTTGCGGCCATCCCGGACGAGCTGATCGAGAGCGAGCTCTTCGGACATGAGAAAGGTGCCTTTACCGGCGCGAATCAGCGCCGCGTCGGCCGCTTCGAACAGGCGGATGGCGGCACGTTGTTCCTGGACGAAATTGGCGACATGCCGGCAACGGCACAAACGCGCCTGCTGCGGGTTCTGGCAGAGAACGAGTTTTACCGAGTAGGCGGCCATCAGTCCGTCAAGGTCGACGTACGCATCATCGCGGCTACCCACCAGAACCTCGAAGCTCTGGTTGAGAGCGGGGCGTTTCGCGAGGACCTGTACCATCGCCTGAACGTCATCCGCGTGCACGTCCCTTCCCTGGCTGAACGGCGCACCGACATTCCCGTGCTGGCGCGCCACTTTCTCGAAGCTGCTGCCCGTGAACTCGGCGACGAGGTAAAACGCCTCGCGCCTGAGACTGAGGAGTATCTGAAGATGCAGCCCTGGCCCGGCAACGTCCGCCAGCTGGAAAACACCTGCCGCTGGCTCCACGTCATGGCAAGCTCGCGCACGATTGTCGTCGAAGATCTACCGCCGGAGTTGCAGCAAGTGAGTACCGGGCAGGGTGATTCAGACTGGGAGACCAGCCTGGAACTCTGGGCCAGCCAGCTCCTCGACGGCAGCGATGGCACACCGCTGCTTGATACGGCAATGCCGCGCTTCGAAAAGGTCATCATCAACACCGCGCTGCGCAAAACCGGCGGGCGCAAGAAGGACGCCGCGGAGCTGTTGGGCTGGGGACGCAATACGCTGACCCGCAAGATGCAGGAACTGGATATGTAGGCAGCGCGCAGCGGCGTTCAAGGCGTTGCGCGCACCAGCACTTTACGGCTGGCTTGTTCCGGCCCCGCAGCGCAGGTGCCCGTGCTGCGCACTTCATAAAACACCCGGCCGCGCACAATGACACTCGTGCACGTTACCGCTGCCTGGCAGGCCGGCAGACCATTGAGATCAGACAAGTCCCAGCTTTGCCCCGCGCAGCTGCCAGCGCCGGCGGGCGCAAAAACGCGATTGAGGCTGAGCTGAGCACCGCTTGTCGCAGTGAGGAGCGCACGCTGACTCAAAATATCCAGACCCACGCTGCCAGCACCGAGCTGAACGGTACGCGTAATCGCAAGCGCCAGCAGCGCAACGATGATCAAGAGCGCAATCGCCGCGATCAGGCCAGCGCCGCTTGCGGCACGTGAAGCGTTAGGGAACATTGCGCACCTGCACCGATGCGTTCACCGCGAGCGTCACCGCGCCACCGTCCGCGCTCATGTTGAGTGCCATGTCGACCACCGCGTTACGTTGCAGGGTCGGCGGCGACACCGAGAAGCTGCCGCTGACGTTTTCCGCCAGAAGCGCGCGGTCGGGCAACGAGCCCGGCAGCGATCCTGGAAGCGGTTGTGTGAGGTTGAAACCGTAATTCTGATAGCGCCACAGATCGCCGCCATCGAGACAGAAACTGACCGGTGAGGTAATCCAGAAGAACCGATTGGAAGCAGACTCGCTGACGAACTGATGAGGGCTTGAGAAATTGACCGTGACCTCCTGGTTCGCGTTCACCGCGCCGACACTGACGGGTGGGCTGACACGTCCGGGATTGCTGAGGCCGTAGGCATCACCCGTGGCAGCAACCGCAATCCGCGCGCCGTCCAAACCCCCACTGCTCGGCGGTATCGCCTGGAATGCCGCAGCCGCGAGCCCCACCGGGATATCCAGGTAGTACGCGCCGCTGCGGGTAGGTATCAGCTCCAGGCAGGCCGCGTTGCTGCGAACAGTCCCCGGCAGCGCGCGCCGCACCATCCGCGCCATCCGTTCGAGGGCATAACGCCCGCGGCTCGCGAGCTGCTCGCGCGCCTGAGTACTGCGATAGCCATCGGCGCTGTTGGAAATGAAGTACACGCTGGACACCGCCAGGATGCCAAGTACGGACATGACCACGATCATTTCCACCAGCGTGAACCCGCGCGGCCGCATCAGAAATTCCCTCGCACGACCGGGAATACACGCGGCTGGCCATCAGGCGTCGTCACCGTGACCGTGATGATCTTCGCATCGGTGGCCGCGTCGAGCGACCAGGCGGCGACCTGCGCGGCGCTGGCATAAGCAACACTCACATCGACGCGGAATCCCTCGAATTCGGTCATCGGCTGATCGAGACTGTTGCGCGGCGGCGTCTCGCTCAGGCCATGGTAGTCATCCACGTCATCGAAATCCGCGCGGCTCTCACCCTCCGGGCCGATCGCGCCGCACACCGGACCACCGGAAGAACAAGGCGGCAGACCGCCAGGCGGCGTGTTCTCGTCATAGCGCCGTCCCTGGATCTCTTCGGTATACGCCTGCGCCAGCTGGACAGTTTTGGTGTGGAGCAGACTGTCTGACGAGCTGCTGAAGGCACCGGTAAGGGCGGCAGACATCGCCAGCGCCGCAACTGCAATGATCAACATGCTGACGATCGCTTCGACCAGCGTAAAGCCGCGCTGCTGCTCAACAGACACGTCAGCAGCCACTCTGGCCGGCATAGCCCGTCGGGTGCAGACACAGCGTGCGCGTCGTATCGCCGATTACCCGGACCTGCACACCTAACTCCGGATTCAGCGTCGTCGCGCCGAGGGTGGCGCTGACGACTTCACCGTCGCCACTGAACGTTATCGCCAGCGGATTGGCCGCGTCCACATCGGCGACCAGCGCACCGTTGGTCACCTCCATACGTGTATTCGCTACCGTTGCCTCGGTCATCCTCTGACTGACGCCGACTATGCTGACATCCATCGTCCAATCACCCGCGGACGGCAGGACCATGAGTTCGACATCGTCAGCGCTGGTTTGCGCTGAGAGCGCGGCGAAGTGGGTTTGCGCCAGTAACGCGCCAGTGATCGTTCGCGGCGCGAAGGCTGAAGGCTCGACAAACCGGCTGAGCGCCGTCGCGCTTAAAATGCCAAGCAGCAGCAAAACGACAACGAGCTCTACGATCGTAAATCCTAGAGCTCGTTTGCGGTGCGTTCTCACAGCGTTCCTGTCGACGCACATCATCGGTCCATCCCCTGCAGGGGAAACGCGTTACGGCAGAACTGCGGTAGAGCGCGTCACCACACCCGTGGCAGAGAAGTAGGTGAACAGCGGAATGGTTGCGCCGCTTTCGTTGCTCTGACCCGAGTAGTAGAACTCACAGTTGGCAGCGTTGCGTACCGCCGTCCAGTCCGTGGTGCTGCCCACGACGTTGGCAACCGCAGCGCCGTCGCTGACGGTCGGTGCGCTCTGCAAAACGCCGACGAAGACATCTTCACAGTCTTGAGACACTGTCGGCACATCGCCGGCCTGTGACGTGTTGCTGTAGGGGTAACCCTGTGCCGTCACGCGCAGGTTGTTGAACTCGGGCACCTGCGAGCCAGCTGAGACCTGCCCGTCTGCAATCCACTGAGCGTGATACAGCGCGACACCGGTCTGGAAGCCACCCAGCACGCCATCGAACGCTGCCGCATGGGCGTCGTCGTCGACGTCGATGAAGCGCGGCAAAGCCGTAGCGGCAAGAATGCCGAGAAGAATGATGACTACCACCAGCTCGACGATGGTGAAGCCCTGTTGTTTGTTGCGGTTATACATGCCCTGTTCCTTTTTCCTTGGACCTATTTTCCCTGGACCTATTGCTCCATGCGGCGCTCAAATAAAGCCCCTGCCGGTTCGTTCAACCTCACTTAAAGCGTAGACGCAAATTCCCTTTTTGCGAGAAAACGAGGCGTTTTTCACGTTTGAAACCCCTAATTCGCGACACTGTTCAAATCCCAAAGCGGTAGAAACACGCCCAGCGCCATGATCAGCACGAGACCGGCAATGCCGATGATCAAAATCGGTTCCAGCGCGTCCGTCAGGCCCTTTAACTGGTACTCGACCTCTTCCTCATAAAAAGTCGCCGCCTGCTCGAGGAGGTCGTCCATCGAACCGGTTTCTTCGCCGACGGCCATCATCTGCAGCACAACCGCGGAAAAGAGGCCGGCACTGCTGGCCGTGGCGGTAATGCTCTCTCCGCGTTCGATACCCGCACGCATTTCCGCGACACAGCGCCCCATGTAATCGCTGCCTATCGCACGCGCGACGATGGCAAGGCCCTGCGTCAGCGGTACGCCGGATCGGCTCACCATGGCAAACGTATGACAGAAACGAGCCAGGTATATCTTCTCGAAAATTGCTCCCATGATGGGCAACTTGAGCTTCCAGCGGTGCCATCGATAGCGGCCCTCGGGTGTCTCCACGTAACGCATCCAGGCATAGGCAGCGCCCCCGGAGAGGACCAACAGCAACGGCCAGAAGTCGACGAAAAAGTTACTCACGGCGATGATCGCCTGGGTTTGCCAGGGCAGATCCGCGGAGTATTTCGCAAAAACCGCGGCAAACGCCGGGATGACAAATATGTTCAACACGACAATCCCGATGGCGATCGCCGCCAGGACAAATATCGGATAGCGGGTGGCGGCCTGCACACGCCGGCGCGTTTCGCGCTCGAGCTCGAGATAGTGGGCCACCCGCGCGAATGCCTCGTCGAGCCGCCCGGTGTTTTCACCAACGTGTATCAGCGCAACATAAAGCTCGCTGAATACCCGCGGATGACGCCCCAGGCTCGAAGCGGTATCCACTCCGGCCTCGAGGTTGGCAGCAACGTCGTTCAAGACCTCGCAGAAGTACTCGTTGTCGTGCGAGTCCGCAAGCGAGCGCACCGCGCGAACCACCGAGATACCCGCGCGCGTCAGACTCGCCATCTGATGACTGAAAACCACCAGCTCGTTGATGTTGACCTTGGGCTTGAAGAGCGAGAATTTGCCTGCGGACGCGGCGACACTATCGGCTTCCGCAATCTCGATCTTGAGGGGCAGCAGGCCGCCGGCGCTCAGCTCCTGGGCGACCGCACCTGCACTGACACCCTGGCGATAACCCGTGATCGATTCGCCGCCGGTGGATCGCGCTTTAAAGGCAAAGCGCGGCATCGCTAGTGTCTCGCCTCAATGTCCATACTCTCGCCATACTCCGCCGCGAGCAATGCGCCGGCATCACTGTCCCACAGCTCCTCATCTTCCTGGCCGGATAAAGCCATCACCTCGGCGATGCTTGTCATACCCTGCACAGCAAGCTCCAGCGCACAGGCAACGAGCGGACGAAATCCTTCCTGCGCCTGTGCCCGACGGCTGAAGGCAGCAGTGTCGTTGGCGCGCAGCGCGTCGGCGAGAGCGCCGTCAATTTCCAGCAGCTCAAAGACGCCTATGCGCCCGTAATAGCCCGTCCGGTTACAGTGATTGCAGCCGCGCCCGGCCATGAGCTCCAGGCTTGCAACGTCCAGCCCCGGGGCCGCCGCCTTGAGAAACGCCAGCTCATTTTCCTCCGGCTGATAAGGCGCCGCGCAGCGTTCACAGAGTTTTCTGACGAGGCGTTGCGCAATCACCGCCCGCAATGAAGCTGCAACCATGTAGCCCTCGACACCTATGTCTATCAGGCGCAGCGCCGAAGAAACTGCGTCGTTGGTATGCAGCGTCGATAAGACCAGGTGCCCCGTCATGGAGGCGCGCAGGGCGATTTCTGCCGTCTCAGCGTCACGTATCTCACCCACCAGCAGAATGTCCGGGTCCTGTCGCAGCGTGGCGCGCAGGACCTTGGCAAAGTCGAGGCCGATCTTCGACATGACCTGCACCTGGTTGACCCGTTCAAGCTGGAACTCGACCGGGTCTTCCACCGTAATGATCTTCTTGCTGCTGCTGTTGAGCTCGTTCAAAGCGCTGTAAAGCGTCGTCGTCTTACCACTGCCGGTGGGACCGGTAACGAGAATGAGGCCGTTCGGGCGTTTGATGAGATGCTCGAACTTGCGCAGCAACGGCGCCGGCATGCCGATCTGATCCAGGCGCGTCTGTTCGCTGGAATGATCCGCGAGGCGCATGACAACCGACTCACCGTGCGTCGTGGGCAAGGTCGACAGACGCACGTCGATTTCCCGGTTTTTCAGCTTGATGTCAAAGCGCCCGTCCTGGGGCAGGCGTTTTTCTGATATATCGAGGCCTGCCATCAATTTCAGGCGGCTGACCAGAGCGGAGGCGATGCGCCGCTCGTTCAGCGTCTGTTCCTGCAGCACGCCGTCGACGCGGACACGCAGACGCAGCACGCTTTCGTCCGGCTCGATGTGGACATCGGAAGCACGGATCTGCATCGCGTCCTCGAGGATTGACTGAAGCAGGCGCGCGACAGGGGTATCGTCCTCTTCGTCCGCTTCAAACGAAGTCATGCTGAACTCATCGATGGACAACTCACCGTCCAGCTCGCTGGCAAACTCGACGATGTCGTTGGTGCGCCGATAAGCGCTGTCCAGCATGGCCAGCAGATCGGTCTCGCGTACGACAGCAACCGCCATAGGGTGCTTCAGCTGGCGTTGCAGCTCGTCGAACGCAAAGATGTCGATCGGGTCAGCCATGCCGACCAGGAGCTGTTCATCGCGGCGTTCCAGCACGATGGCGCGGTAGCGGCGCGCATAAGTTTCCGGCAGCAGCGCAACGAGCTCTTCATCAAACACGAAGTTCTGCAGATCGATGAAAGGTACGCCCAACTGCTCCGAAAGGAGATTCAGCAGGCGTTCCTCCGTAATGTATTGCTGGTCAATCAGAATGCGGCCAAGCTTCAAGCCCGACTCTTTCTGCAAGGCCAGAGCTTCGGTGAGCTGCGCGTCAGTGATGTCCCCGCTGGCGACTAACAAATCACCTATGCGAAGCTTGGAGTCACGCACGTCAGCCTGCTCCCTGCATCAGGCTGCGTAAGCGCTCCGTCCGCTCGGCACTGTCTTTCAAGAGCGCCGCCTGGGTATTGCCCGAAACCACCATGGGTTTCAGCAGAATGACGAGCTCACTCTTGATGCCCGTCTGGTTTTTCTGTTTGAAAAGATGTCCCACGCCGGGAACCTTGCTGAACCAGGGAACCGCGGCGTTGATGTCCTTGCTGCTGTTCTGCATCAGACCACCGATGACGATGATCTGACCGTTGTTCGCTTTGACGATGCTGTCGGATTCGCGAATGGTGCTGGCAGCAAGCGGCACAATCTGACCGCCGATTTCCTTGAGCTGCTCGGTGACCTCGCTGACCGTGGGATGCACATGCAGGATCACCTCGTCGTCCGAGCTGATCTGCGGTGTCACGTCCAGAGCGATGCCCGAAAAGAAGGGTGTCAGCTCCGGCGAATCATTCGTGTTTATGGCGCTGCCGGCGGTTACCGTGTTGGAGGAAATGTCAGTAACAAAAAACTCATCGCTGCCCACCTTGATGACGGCTTTCTGATTGTTGACGGTTGCTATGCGCGGGCTGGACAGGACCTGTACGGAGCCCTGAGTCGAGAGCAGACGTATCGTCGCGTCGAAGTCACCGAACGCGGTGTTCAACGAGAACCCACTCCCCAGAGGATTGAAAATGTCGGACGTGCCGGCCAGCAGTTCACCCGCCACCCGATGCTCGCTGCCCGCTGTCGTGACGGTGGAGCCATCTTCGAAAGTGAACGTCGTCGGATCAAAGGTCCCGCCGGAGGCGTCGCCAAACGTGTTCCAGTCGATGCCCGCCTGAAAACCTTCATTGAGGGTGACCTCGATGATCTTCGCTTCGAGCACCACTTGCCGTGTCAGCGTGTTTTCGACGCGTTCCAGGTAGTCTTCAACGGCGCGCAGCGTTTGCGGTTTGGCTTTGACGACGACGAGGCCAACCTGCGGCGTCACCATGACGCTGCCGCCTTCGTCTACCGCGACGATGCTGTCCAGGGTTACGGCAAGTTCGCTCCAGAGGTCGGCTTCCGCGTTGGTGTTGACGATGGTACCGACAACCTGATTAGAGCCGTTGGCGTTCGCGTCGGTCTGCACCTCCTGGTTATTGTTCCCGCCGTTATTGTTGTTGTTACCGTTGCGTGTGTCGCTGACTTTGCCTGCAGAAACTTGAGTCTCGGAACGGCCTTTGCGAGCCACGTTCAGGTAATTGAGATGGTAGATTTCCGTGCGCAGCACGTCCGGGAAGACCTGATAAACGTTGCGGCGCAATACGAAATCGTAGCCGTACACATCGCGCATCACATGCATGACGTCACTGACCGTCACGTTCCGCAACGCCAGCGATACGCGGCCTTCGACATCCGGGTGCACAACCATGTTGTAGGGCGTCTCGGCCACCAGACCGCGGAAAAAGTCCGCAGCGTCCGCGCCGTCAACCTGTAAATCGAACGTTGGTTCCGGGGGCGGTGGGGGCACGTCGTCAATCTGCGCCACTTCGACGTCGGCCGGAGCCGCATAGGCTTCGGTCACCAGCGTCGGGGACTGCGATTGTTGTGCCCCGGCTTCCAGAACCGCGACGGCTTCACTGGCGCTGTCCGTGTGCCTGGTAAACAACGGTGTCCATTGTAGATTCGTGCAACCGCACAACAGCAGCACGCCCAGCAATGTAGGGTATCTGTTCACTTCGTTTCCTTGACGATATTTTTGCTGGCGAGGCTGAGCGTCAGGCGCCTGCCAGCGGACGTAACGATCACAGAGTTCGTGTCGATGCGTTCGAGGGTGATGCCACCGCGCCGTTCACCTTCGGTCATTACGCGGCTGTTGATGGTCGCGACGCGCCGCTCCGGACCGACCAGAATTGCGGTGAGGCGCGGTACAGACGCACGCTGTACCGGTGCTGCAGCCTTCTCTCTCGTCGGCGGCCGCGTCGGATCTTCGATGGCCAACGCCAACGATGCGGAAACGGCCACTAATGCAGACAGTAGAACTCTAAACACCGAGCCACTCCTTCTCTCGACTCAGCGTTTCCAGTTCGATGGTGATCACCGCCCTGGGATGCTCTTCGACACCGTACTCAAACCGTCGCCACGCGAACTGCCACTCGACTTCCTCGAGAGACCTGAGGTAAGCCAGCACATCCATGTAACCGCCTTCGAACTCGAGGCGCACAGGGTGACGGTAAATTTCTACACTGGGCGCCTTCTCGGCGTCTTGCTCGTCGTCGACCGCAACCGTCAGGGTCACGGGCTCCGCCGGGCGACTGGTCAGGCGCACGAGCTTCAGGCCGCGATGGCGGGCGAGCACGTCCTCGAGCAGTTCCGGCACGGCTTCCGGCGGCACGAAGCGGGCGAGCAGCGCATCGAGTTCCTCTGCCTGAGCGACGATGACGTTTTCCAATCGAGATTGTTGGCGCGCGAGCGCTTCGCGTTCGGGGCTGCGGTCGAGTTGTCGCAACCGGTCGTTCTCGAAGTTCTGTTGCTCGAGGTCCTGCGCCAGGCGTTCGATGTCGGTGATGACTTCCGCCTTGTAGTCACTCATCGCGGCGCCGATGGACACTTCCCAGAGGCCCCACGTAAGCGCGAACGCGGTTAGTCCGATCAGCAGCCGCTCACGCACCGAGCGCGCATCGAACAGCGATGAAAGCCTTTCAATCAAAGCTCGCATCGCCTAAGCCCCCGCCTGCGGGTCGACAATGGCGAACTGCACGAGATCATCTTCTGCCTCGAGCTCGAGTTGCTCGAAGCGCTGGCCCGTAAACGGCGCCTCTTCCGACAGGTTCAGCAGCAGCTCCGGAATATGCAGCGGATCCTGGGCCAGGCCCGACAGTCGCACATGGCGCCGCTCGCCGTGACGGATCTGGATGTTGTCGAGCCACAACCCGTCCACGCGCGCGGCGGCCAGGCTCTCCAGATAGGCAGCAAATCCCAGCGTCTCCTGCTCAGCGCGCAAGAGCGCCAGCAGCTGTTGCTGCTCAGTCTGCGCCGCCGCAAGCTCGGCAACCTTGTTTTTCAAGTCCACGGGTTCAGCACTGGCAATACGCTGCTCGGCATTACGCGAACGCAGGATCTGCACTTCTTCCGCGGTAGCCGCCTTTTCGCCATGCAGATTCCACAACGACAGTCCCTGCCATACGGAGGCCACTATCAGCAGGGCGGCAAAACCCACCCAGACCACAAAAAACTGGGACGCAACCAGATTTTCCCGGGGTGGCAACAAGTCATCACTGAGCAGGTTGACCTGTTGCATCAGGCAACCTCCTGCAACGTGCGTTCGATTTCGTCGCGCAACACGCCGCCCAACGCCGGCAGTCCGGCAGCCAGGGCGTTGGCCTGCGTTGCCTCCAGACGGGCCCAGTCAACGGCCTGCGGTTCCGGGTTGTAAAGCGTCAGATCAAGCTCACCCGCCAGCATCTCGCCGATGGTGCGAATGGGTATCGGCAACATCTCCGCGAGATAAGAAGTGACGCGCTCCGACCAGTCGTCCGTGCAGGCGACAACCAGCATGTTGCAGTGCGGCTGGTTCATCGCGCTTTCGTAATAATCGATGGAACGCTGCACCTGCAGCAGCAGGCGCTCACGAAAACTTTCCCAGGTCGGCTCTGCGAACTTTTCCGGCACCCCGGAAATGCGCCGCGCGAGATAGAGCTCATCCCCGCGGGAAATGCTCATGAGGCCGCTGTTTGCGGTGAGGCGCAGCGCGCCCACGCTCTGATCCGGCTGCGGAAACTGCCGCCAGATGAGGTTGCGGATCGCGAGCTCGGTGACGTCGACACTCGCGACTTTCAGTCCGGCAGCGTCAATCTCGCGCACCAGGCTGCGCAGGAAATCACCCTGCATGGAAACCGCAAATACCATCGGGCGTTCGCGGGAAGCACTGCGAGGCAACTCGAACACGTCGAGGCTCGCCTCCTCCATCGGATAATCCACCTGATCCTGCAGACGCCAGCGCACCGCCTCACGCAGGTCTTCGTCCGGCACGTCCGGACGGTCGACGAGAGACAGGCTGTACATCTCAGGTGCAAGCACCAGGTTGCAGGCTTTGGCGACGGCTTGCCCTTCGATACCGAGACTTGCCATCTGCTGCACCAGCGTCTGCCTGACCTCGGTCAGCTGCGCCATCGGATCCGCGCGCATTGTGACCCGCGCCGCCTGGCGGAAGTCACCATGCGCAAGCGCGACTACCGTGCCCGAAACATAGATCGACAGGCGCTGCCCGGCAGGCGCAACGGGCTTTTGCCCGCCCGCAGCGAATCCTTTCAGGCGTTCAATCCAGGCACGTCCGTGCGCCACGACGACTCCAAAGTTCCTTATTTCCTGCTTGGAGTATAGGCAGGATTCGCAATTTCGCCGGGGGTTAGAGCGGCGATCCACGGGAGCCGCAGCCGCGCAGGGGTAAGCTACAATGGCCCATGCCTTTTCATATCGTGCTCTACGAGCCGGAGATTCCTCCCAACACCGGCAACATCATCCGTCTGGCCGCCAATACCGGCGCACAGCTGCATCTGATTGAACCGCTCGGATTCGACTGGGACGACAAACGCCTGCGTCGCGCCGGGCTCGATTACCACGAGCTCGCACGAGTCACGCTGCACACCAGTCTGCAAGCATTCCAGAAGACCGTCGCGCCGGAGCGCTTATGGGCGTTCACCACGAAGGCTGAGCACAACTACGCGGAAGCGGAGTTCAGCGAGTCAGACGCGATTCTGTTCGGGCCCGAAACCCGCGGGCTGCCGGACGAGATTCTGAGCGCGATGCCCGCCGAGCAGAAACTCCGCATACCGATGCAGGCCGCTTCACGCAGTCTGAACCTGGCAAATGCGGTCGCAGTCGTGCTCTACGAAGGTTGGCGCCAGCTGGGCTTCGGCGGCTGCCGTTAGTGCGTCACCTCTTCGTCGTCGCCGCTAGACTGCTGCAGCGCCTGCGCATAGAGCGCCTCAAAGTTGACCGGGGCAAGGTGTAGCGCCGGGAACCCGCCTTTGACGACGAGCGTGTCGAGGTTTTCGCGCACGTAGGGAAAGAGTGTGTTCGGGCAAAAGACGCCGAGCACCTGGCGCAGCTGCGTCTCATTCACGCCGCCAATGAAGAAGATGCCGGCAAACTGCACCTCGGCTACGAAAACGACACTTTCATCGTTCTGGCGCGTGGTGATCGTAATAGACAGCACAACTTCGTGGACATCGTCCCCCAGCCGATTGACCGAGGTGTTGATATCCACCTGATTCTTGGGCTGCCACTGTTGAGTGAATATGCCCGGGGTCGCCGGTGATTCAAAGGAAGCATCTTTGAGATAAAGCCGCTCTATACGAACCTGCACTTCCTGGCGCTGATTTTCGACTTCGCTCATGCCTTCACCACCGGCAGGCTCTGCCCGCGCCACTCTGAAATGCCGCCGCGCAAGCGACTGACGTCGGTGAATCCATTTTTGCGCAACAGCGTGCCCGCTGCGCCCGAGTGCTGCCCCATTTTGCAGGCAATGACGATCGGCTTCTCTTTGTACTTGTTGAGCTCGTCGATGCGCGATTCGAGATTGGTGTAAGGGATATTGATGGCGTCGACGATGTGTCCCTGGTCGAATTCGGCCTTGTCACGAACGTCCAGCACGAGGGCTTCCTGGGCGTTGACCATGTTGACCAGCTGCTGCGCGCTGACGTTGGCTCCACCACGGCTCATTTCATTGCGAATGAACAGAACCAGAAGGACGACGAAAGCGCCGACCAGCAGGGGGTGGTTCCCGATAAAAGTGAATAGTTGTTCCATTGTGCCCGGACGCTGTTTACAAAACGCGGCGATTATACACACGGCGCGCGACCTTTTTTTGCTAGAATGCGCCGGCTTTTGAACCCTGGATTCATACGCAAGAGGCGCTATGCGACAAGTCAGTTTGTTGGTTGTTCTGGACGGTTTCGGGTACAACGAAAGTACCGAACACAACGCCATTGCGCAGGCGGAAACACCCACCTGGGATGCCCTGTGGCAACAGCACCCGCACACGCTCATCTCCGGCTCCGGTGAGGACGTGGGGCTGCCCGACGGTCAGATGGGCAACTCCGAGGTCGGGCACATGAACCTGGGTGCCGGCCGCATCATCTACCAGGATTTTACGCGTATCAATCGCGCCATCGAGCAGGGCGAGTTCCTCAAGAACCGCACGCTCAACGCGGCTTTCAAGAAGCTCGAAAAGAGCGGCGGTGCCCTGCACGTGATGGGCCTGCTCTCGCCCGGCGGTGTACACAGCCACGAAGACCAGATATTTGCGCTCCTGCGTGGCGCCGCTGAGCGCGGCTTCGACAGGATTTACCTGCACGCTTTTCTGGACGGCCGCGACACGCCGCCCCGCAGCGCCGAGGCGTCATTGCGCGCCGTTGAAGATCTTTTCGCCGAGCTCGGCCGCGGCCAGCTTGCCAGCATTGTCGGACGTTACTACGCCATGGATCGCGATCAGCGCTGGGACCGCCAGGAGCGTGCCTACAATCTGATCGTCCGGGGCGAAGCGCCGTTCCATGCCGAACATGGCGTAGCGGCCCTGCAGCAAGCGTACAAGCGCGACGAAAACGACGAGTTCGTTCAGCCCACTGCCATTCACGGCGCCGACAACATTCCGGTGTCTCTGAAGCCGGAAGATGTGGTCGTTTTCATGAACTTCCGTGCCGATCGCGCCCGGCAGCTGACCCGCGCGATGACCGATACCGACTTCGACGGTTTCGAGCGCCGCAGCTTCGTGCCGCTGACCGAGTTTGTCACGCTGACCCGCTACGCCGACGACATCAACACACCCTGTGCTTTCGATCAGCAGAAGTTTTCCAATACGCTGGGTGAGTATCTTGCCGACCAGGGCAAACACCAGCTGCGTATTGCGGAAACTGAAAAGTACGCGCATGTGACGTTCTTTTTCTCCGGCGGGGTGGAGACACCCTATCCAGGCGAAGAACGCATCCTCGTGCCTTCGCCCAAAGTGGCCACGTACGATCTTCAACCGGAAATGAGCGCAAGCGAGGTGACCGACGAACTGGAAGCGGCGATCCGCAGCGGCAAGTTCGACGTCATCATCTGCAACTACGCCAACGGTGACATGGTGGGCCACACCGGCAAGATGGACGCCGCCAAGATTGCGGTTGCCACCCTCGATCAGTGCCTGGCGCGTCTCAAAGCAGCCATTGAAGAAACCGGCGGCCAGATGCTGATCACCGCCGACCATGGCAACGTCGAGCAGATGCGCGATGTTGAAAATGATCAGGAGCACACCGCGCATACCCACAACGTCGTGCCGCTCGTTTACGTGGGCGCGCAGGCCGTGACATTTGCCGAGCACGGCACGCTCTCCGACGTCGCGCCCACACTGCTCGACCTGATGCACATGGAGATACCCAGCGAAATGACGGGGCGATCCCTCGTCACGATCAACACCCGGCAGAGCGCCTGACACACCAGATGTCGGCGGCCCTGCGCGCGGTGCTGGTGGCGGGTGTCCTCGCCGCGCTGCCGACGCTGGCTGCCGCTCCCAGCGCGGATGAAACGGCAGCGCAACTCAAAGCGACCCTGGAACGGCTCAACGCGCTCGACGAGTGGTTTTCGGACGCTGAGGAACGACGCGCCATCTGGCTGGTGGATCTGCAGCGTCAGGACCGCGACATCGCGAGACTCAACCAGGCCGTGACGGACGTGCGTGATCGCGTCCAGGCGACCGAAGCCGAGCTCGATCAACTCCTGTCTCGACAGCAAACGCTCAACGCGCAGCGGCAGGTGCAGGCGCAGCTGATCGCCGAACACGTGGCCGCTGCCCATCGCCTGACCGGGCAGGACTTCCTGAAGCAACTCCTGAACCAGGAATCACCGGACAAGTTCACCCGCATGATTCGCTATCACCGATACTTCAGCGAGTCGCGCCTCGCCGCGCTGGCGGAATACCAGGACACTCTGGTCGCCCTCGAAGACAACCGCAGCGCATTGGACGAGCAGCAGGCCCGTCAACGGGATCAGCAGGCAGAACTCGTCAGCGAACAGCAGACGCTGGCTGGCGATCGTCAGTCGCGCGCGCGCTTGATCGATCAGCTCGACAGCGAAACCGAATCGAAGACCGCGGAGTACGAGCGCCTCGAGAAAGACCGCGTGCGCCTGGAGGAACTGCTGGCAGAACTGCGCCGGCGCGCGACGGAGCTCGATGGCACCGAATTCGCCAAAGCCAAGGGCAGTCTGCCGATGCCATTGTCAGGCCGCGTGCGTCACGCATTCGGCAGCGCGCGCGCAGACGGACGCCTGCGCTGGCACGGCATAGACATCGCCGCCACGGAAGGGACACCCGTCACCGCAGTCTTTCGCGGGCGCGTCATATTTGCCGACTGGTTGCGCGGCTTCGGCCTGCTCACGATTCTCGACCACGGTAGCGAGTACATGACGCTGTACGGGCATGCCGACGCGCTGTACAAAAAGGTGGGTGACTATGTTGAGAGCGGCGAGGTCATTGCCGCCGCCGGCAATAGCGGCGGTAAAAAAGACGCCGGCGTTTACTTCGAGGTGCGTCACCAGGGCCAGCCCAAAGACCCGATTTCGTGGGTCGCGCGCTGAACGGCAGGTGTGGTCACCTCCGGTGCGCTCGGTTACGCTCCGGAAAACCAGAAC
The DNA here is from genome assembly GCA_965267275.1 of Pseudomonadales bacterium. Classification (GTDB taxonomy): domain Bacteria; phylum Pseudomonadota; class Gammaproteobacteria; order Pseudomonadales; family Azotimanducaceae; genus UBA4421. The sequence goes on along the minus strand of OZ253950.1, from coordinate 5,275,396 downwards.
TGTTGGACACTCACATGGCGCGAATAATCGTTGCGCTTCTCCTGCTGCTCCCCGTCGCTGCTTCAGCTGACTCGGAAGCCGACGCCATCATGGAACATATGGAAGCCGCCATTCACCAAGGGGTTGCGCTATCCGCACAAGGCGCCGGTTTCATCGCGCAGGCAGGCGGGCGCCAGGGTGCTCTCGATAAGACGCTGCGCGAGCAGGGTCGCGAGATGATTGCCGCAGGCAAAGCGCTGGTCGTGCAGAGCGCCGGCGGCGAAGGGATGCAGCGGCTCCATGCGATGGACCTCAGCGAAGCGGAGGCCAGAAGGATGATGGCGATACATCGCCTTGAAAGCGCGGCGATGAAGTACCTCAACATGCTGGACGCGCCCTGAACCTGAAGGGCCGCGCGCCCGGACGGCCTCAATGATACGCCGCACGTTTTCACGTTAGCCCGGCGCGCGTTGGCGAAAACCCTCGCTCCTTCACACTATTGACGACATTTACTGTCAAATTCACGGGCAAACTGCGACACTCCGGCTCATGACCCTTCGTCCCCTCACGCTCATCGGCATCATTGTCAGCATCGTCACCGGGATCTCTCTCGGCGTGCTGGCGCATGTGGTGACGCGGGACCAGACGCCAGCGGACCCGTCCGCCACGTTATCCGAAGCGCTGCGCCAGGTGGCGGAAAACTACGTCGAGGAGGTCAGCGAGGAGGAGCTGCTCAACCACGCCATCGAAGGCATGATGCAGAGCCTCGACGATCATTCCGATTACCTGAGTGCGCGTGATTTTGAGGCGCTGCAGTCGAGCACCACCGGTGAGTTCGGCGGTATCGGCATAGAACTCGGCCTCGTCGAGGGCTACTTTACGGTCATCGCGCCCATTGACGATACGCCTGCAGCGCGCGCCGGTTTGCTGGCAGGTGACAGGATCGTGCAGGTCGATGCTGAACCGGTCAAAGGCATGCGCCTCGACGATCTAATCGACGCGCTGCGCGGGGCGCCGGGCACCACCCTGACATTACACATCAGCCGCGACGAGCAAGCACCCCGCAAGGTTGAACTCACCCGCGACAAGATCGCCATAGCCAGCGTGCGCGGCCGGCTCCTGGAGCCAGATATCGGCTATCTCCGTATTTCCCAATTTCAGGACAGCACCAGCTTGAACATGGTCCAGGTGCTCGACGATCTGACGGATGAAGCCATGGGGCCGCTGCAGGGCCTCGTCATCGACTTGCGCAACAACCCGGGCGGCACGCTACAGTCCTCGGTAGAAGTCGCCGATCAATTTCTCGAAGACGGCCTCATCGTCTATACCGAAGGCCGTCTGGCCTCGAGCTATGCCAAGTATCGCGCCACGCGGGGGGATCTGCTCGAAGGCATGCCTATTGTCGTTCTCATCAACTCAGGCTCCGCTTCGGCATCCGAAATCGTTGCGGGGGCGCTGCAGGATCACGGCAGGGCACAACTCATGGGCTCGAAGAGCTACGGTAAAGGTTCGGTGCAATCGGTACTGCCGTTACACAAGGACCAGGCCATCAAGATAACCACCGCCTACTACTTCACCCCCAACGGGCGATCGATCCACGAGATCGGCATCGAACCCGACATTGCTTTCGAAGGCGAGGAAGAGGTGTTGCTGGCCGAAGCGGTGGCGCTGTTGCGCTCTGCAGGCGAAGATACGCGCCAGGCCCGACTGTAAAATACCCTTCAGCGCCATTTTTTTGGCGCAACCGTTTACTTGCACATCACCTGGTTCTACACTGACCGCGGGTCGGACAATACCTTAGGAACACAGTCTGAGACGGCTACATGGATGCCTCTCACTGCTGTGGGTGCTGTGTTTGAGCATTGGCGCGAACGCAGCGGAACTCGCGGTGGTGATAGATGATGTAGGCTATAACAAAGCGCGGGGGGAACGCGCCATCAATCTCCCGGGACCGGTGACCATCGCCGTGCTGCCCTTCGCTCCGCATACCAAGCCCCTCGTCGAATACGCCGGCCTGCTCGGTAAAGACGTCATCGTCCATCAACCGATGGAACCCGTTGCCTCACCACATGCCCGCGAAGAGCGCGGCACGCTGACACTCGCGATGGCCGGCGATGCGTTCGACGCGGAGCTTGCCAGAGCGCTAGACGCCGTCCCCGCCCGCATTGGTCTCTCTAACCACACTGGCAGCCTGTTGACGGCCCACCGCGCACCCATGCGCAAACTGATGAAAGCGCTGTCGTCCCGGGATCTGTTTTTTCTGGATTCGCGCACGAGCGCCCAGACCGTCGCGCTGGACGTCGCCCGCGAGCTGGGCGTGCCCTCATTGAAACGCGACGTCTTTCTGGACCACGACCGCTCGCCGGCAGCCGTACATGCCGCCTTCGAGGAAGCGCTGAAGCGCGCGCGGCAACAGGGCCACGCCGTGCTGATCGGCCACCCGTACCAGGTCAGTCTCGATTATCTACACGATCGGCTGGCAGAGCTGCCGGCCGACATTGAGCTGGTGAGCGCGGCCACGCTCGCGCGGCGCCAGACCAGCCCCGAACTCACGCGTCCAGTAGTGCTTGCCCGTCCGCCAGGTCTAGTGTCCCCTCATATATCGCCCGCCCAGTAATCGCGCCAAGCAAACGTTCAGGCGCATCTGCAAACGCGGCTTTGAGCGCTTTGAGATCTTCCAGATTGGTTACCCCGCCAGACGCCACAACCGGCAGGCCCGAAGCGTCGGCGAGCTCGCGCGTGGCGGCAACGTTCAGTCCGCTCATCATGCCGTCGCGCTCGATATCCGTGTACACCACCCCGGCCAGCGGCAGAGCCGCCGCCGCACAGGCGAGCTCGACGGCGGTTTGACTCGAGATATTGTCCCAACCGTCCGTCGCAACTTTGCCGTCACGGGCGTCGAGTCCGAACAGCACACGCCCGGGATGGGCGATGGCCAGGTCACGGAGAAAAGCGGGGTCCTCGATCGCCTTCGTGCCAACGATGACTGCCGCCACCCCGGCGCTGAAGTAAGCTTCGACGACCGCCTGCGAGCGGATGCCGCCGCCCACCTGAACCGGTACATCACCCATGGCTGCCACCATGCGCTCGATGAGGTCCCGGTTTCTCGGTGTCCCGGCAAATGCGCCGTCGAGATCGACGATATGCAGCCGGCGACAGCCCTGTTCGCGAAAACTGGACGCCATGGCCACCGGATCATCGGAAAACACCGTTGCGTCGTCCATGCGCCCCTGGCGCAGGCGCACACACTTACCCTCTTTGAGATCGATTGCCGGAATTAAGATCACGGCTCAGAGGCTGCCCTTGGTCGAAGGCACGATGCCGCTCATCCGCGGGTCCGGCGTCACCGCCATGCGTAAAGCCCGTCCGAACGCTTTAAAAAGCGTTTCCGCCTGATGGTGGGCATTAATGCCTTTGAGATTATCGAGGTGCAGGGACACCATGGCGTGATTGACGAACCCCTGGAAAAACTCACGCAGGAGATCGACATCGAAGTCGCCGATACGGGCACGGGTGTAGTCGACCGCATAGAAAAGGCCGGGGCGGCCGGACAGGTCCACCACGACACGCGAGAGCGCCTCGTCGAGAGGCACGTAAGCGTGGCCGTAGCGATAGATGCCGGATTTATCGCCAATTGCCTGCGCAAACGCCTGTCCGAGCACGATTCCCACGTCTTCGACCGTATGGTGCGCGTCCACTTCAAGATCACCCTGGGCCTCGATCTTGATGTCGATCAGCCCGTGCCGGGCAATCTGCGTCAGCATGTGCTCGAAGAACGGCAATCCAGTGCTCAACTCTGCGTCCCCGGCACCGTCGAGATTGAGCGTCAGCTCGATCTGCGTTTCTGCGGTATTGCGGGTCACCGTGGCGGTGCGCGCTTGACTCATGGCAGTCTCGTATTGTTTTTCGGGGGCGGATTCTAGCGGCTTTCGCTGCTATCTACACGCTCGCGGCGCTCTACACGCTCGCGACGCTCTACACGCGGCAGGCTCGCGGAGCGCCACGCGCTCCACGCGTGCCGTGCTGGCCGGCTGCGCTCAGAGTCGATCCATCAAACTGCCATGAGGCAGAAACTTATTGTCCGTATGCGCCTTGATCCACCTGCTGAGCTCCGTATCGAACGCGCCACGCGCTTTGAGCGCGCGTACCAGCACGATGACCGCGGATTTCTCACCCGCCTGCCAGCCTGAACAGGCGCCTTCGCCGACCGTCAGCAGGCGTATCAACTGCACCAGCGTCTCATCGTCCAGTTGCTCGACGTGCTCAGCCCAACCCGGATGGGTCACCAGCGGCGCAAAGCGCCGCTCCTCGAGCTCCGTGAGATCGAGGTTTTCGCCATCGAAACGGGCCGCCGCGCGGCACAGATCCGCGACAGTTGCCGGGTCCAGGGTGCCCTGCAAGGCGCCAGGATCAAAGGTATCTACACTCATAAGCTCTCATTACCCACATTTTTGTCGAAAACAGCCTGGTCAAAACGAAAATAGGCTGTTCTCTTGACGACAGAACGGCGTATCATAGTCGTTACAAAGGCCATACACCCGTTCAGCGCGATTATGGTGCAATGCGTCCCGCTTTGCAGTCCGCGCGGATCGACGCGCTGCAGGATTGCGCTTTGATACGAATGCAGTAACAAGGATCGAGGCCAGGGGAAGTGAGCGAAAGGATCTACAGAGGCGAAGATGACAGCTGGTACTACCGTGCCCGCGGTAATGATGCCGTGGGCCCGTTTCTCACCCGTCAGGCCGCCGAACAAGCTTTGAGCAAGCAAGTGCGTAGCTGGGGCGGTAAAGCAAGGCCCCGCGCCGTCTGGACACGCCACCTGCCGAGCAACAAATTGTTTCGCCGTTCAGCTCCGCGTCACGGTTAAATCTCTATAATCCCTCGCCTCTGTCTCAACGCGAGGTTACAAAGTGCGCCTGATCGGTCGCCTCATCGGCATTGTTCTGCTTGCCGCCGTGGTCACGGTGATTGTCATCGCGTTCTGGATCCAGGACGCCAATCGTTTGAAACCAGAGCTGGAGTCCTTGTTGAGCGACGCCAGCGGTTACGACGTGTCGATCAATGGCGACGTGCGCTGGCAGCTGTGGCCGCCGTTGCTGCTCAATATGGGAGACCTCGAAGCGCGCAGTGACGAGCAACAGATCACCGCGGAAAGCGTCGAGTTGAAAATGGATCTGTCCGCCGTATGGCAGGACATCGACCGCTGGCAGGTCAGCGAGCTCATCGTGAGCAGCGCGACGTTGCGCGACGAAGACCGCAGCACCGCAGTAGAAACCCTGTCGCTCAGCGGTTTCGCGCCGGGCAGGTCCGCGGACTTTTCGCTGAACGCCGCGTTCTCCGATTCATCCCCCGAAGCTACGGCGGCCGCGCCTCTGCAGGCGCGGGCAGCGGGCAAGGTCACCTATTTCGCCGCCACAGATGCCACGCGCGAACGCATCACACTGCAGGACACCCGCATCGTGTCCGATCTCGGCGACGGCACCTGCGACCTCGATATGACGACCGCGGCGAATCCGCCAGCACAACCGATAAAAGTATCGGACGACGCGCTGCTGCCGCTGGACCTTCTCGCCAGTTACGACATCAGCGGCGAGTGCATCCTCGACCGTCTGCCGCTCGGCAGCGAAACGTTTAATGACGCGTCCATCGAGTTGAGTAACGTAAACGACAGCCTGGATGTGTTCCTGGCGATCAACGACTTTCTCGACGGCAGCCTGCGTGTCGAGGTCAGCGTCGATACCGCGGTGCGGCCGATCGTCTGGACAGTGGATCCGGAAATCCTCAACGTGGACAGCCAGCGGCTCATCGACTGGAGCGAGCAGCGCCTGCAGTGGGTGGCCCACATCGGTGCCAACAGCACATTGACCATGCGCGGCAATACCGAAGCGGAGCTCGTGCGCAGCGTGCAGGCGACCAGCGAGTTCGACGGCGGCAAGGGTCAGCTCAACATCGAGAAGATCAAGACACAGCTCATGCGCCTGGCTGTGCTGGCGGGTGAGGCGGAGCGCATCGCCCAGTGGCCCGACATCTGGCAGTACGAGACGTTCACCGGCCGCTGGAATATCGAAGGCACCGAGCAGGTCCTGGCTTTTGCGCTCGATAACATGAGCGTAAACGCGCGGGGCAGCTACGACTATTTCTCTGATGAGCTGGACATGCTCGGCAACGTGACAATCCATGAGACCGAAGGTGCTGCGACGCCTTTCAAGATCAACCCTTTGCTGGTTGGCACCCCCATACCCGTGCGCTGTCGTGGCAGCAGCGCCGATCCGACCTGCAGGCTCGATCAGGACGCCGCCAAGCAAATCGTCGCCAGAGCGTTGACGACCAACGATGAATCCGGCCTCAGACAAAAGCTGGAAGAAAAGATCGACGAAAATGTGCCGGAAGAGTACCGCGACGCGGCGCGTGATCTCCTCGACATCCTTGGCCGCTCGCTGGAGCGCGATTGAGCGCAAACGAAACAGACTGGTTCGCTACGCAACTGCTCGCCTGGTTCGACGTTGCAGGCCGCAAGGACCTGCCCTGGCAGCAGGATATCTCGCCTTATCGCGTGTGGGTGTCCGAGATCATGCTGCAGCAGACCCAGGTGGCCACCGTGATCGACTACTACCAGCGTTTCATGGACCGTTTTCCCGATGTCCATGCACTGGCGCGAGCGGATCTCGATGAAGTGCTGCACTTCTGGACAGGGCTGGGCTACTACGCCCGCGCGCGCAATCTGCACAAAACGGCGCAAACGGTCGTGCGCGACTACGATGGCGAATTCCCCGACGATGCAGAAAACCTGGAGGCGCTGCCGGGCATAGGGCGATCTACCGCCGGCGCTATCCGCGCCATCGCGCAGCAGGCACACGCCGCCATTCTCGATGGCAACGTCAAACGCGTGCTTTGCCGCTTTCACGCCGTCGCCGGTTATCCCGGCGCCACGGCGGTCAACAAAGCCCTCTGGTCGCTTGCCGAAGCCCACACGCCGGCTTCACGAACCGCAGACTACACCCAGGCAATCATGGATCTCGGCGCGACCGTCTGTACCCGGCGCAACCCGGCCTGCACGGCATGCCCAGTGCAGACAGCGTGCGCCGCTCATGCCGAGGGCAAGGTAGATCTTTATCCGGAGCGTAAGCCCAAGAAAGCCAAACCCGAACGCACCGCGCGGTTTTTTGTGGTGACGCTCGCAGACGGTTCAGTGCTCCTGGAACAGCAGCCGATGGACGGATTGTGGGGCGGTTTGTGGAATCCACCTCAGCGGGATAGCGCAACGACACCCGCGGAGTTTCTGCAGGAGCTGGGATTGCGCGCTGAGGACCTGTCGCGTCAGCACATAGCGCCCACTTTCCGGCATACGTTCACCCACTTCCACCTGCACATCGAGCCGGTTTATCTCGTACTCGAGCATTCACCTGCGGTGCTCGCGGACGATGCCAGCCAGCGGTGGCTGCACCCGGATGAGGTGCGCGGCGGCAATCAACGCCTCGGCCTGTCGGCACCCGCGGTGCGGCTGCTCGCGAGCCTCGACACCAGCCTCAGACTATAAAGAGAGCAATCACGGTGTAGAGCACGGCACTCAGACCCGCCGCGATCAGTGCGAGCGGCATCTGCGTCGTCACATGGTCCATCAGATCTGAACCACAGGCCAACGACGACAGAATCGTCGTATCCGAGATGGGTGAACATTGATCACCGAATACTGCCCCGCCAAGAATGGCGCCGAAGTTCAGTAGCAGAAACATCGGATCGGCGGAGAGGGATAGGGCCAGCGGCAGCGCTATCGGAAAAACGACGGCATAGGTTCCCCAGGACGAACCGATGGAGAAAGCAACCACCATACAAGTCGCCAGCAGGACCGCCGGCAGAACGAAGGGGACGGCCGAGAGCCCGCCGGACACGAGATCGATGACATAGCTCGACGTGCCAAGCTGCGACGAAACCGCGGCCAGCGTGACGGCCAGACCGAGGATAATGGCGCCTATGGTCACGCCTTTGATGCCGCCGACCATCGCTTCCACCGCATCCGCGACACTCATCCCTCTGATGAGACTGACGAGCACCGCAACGATGACTGCGAGTCCAAAGCCCTCAAAGACCATCGGCGAACCGCCTGCCAGCCACGGCACGATACACAAACCCATCAGCGTGCCGATGGGCGCCAGGAAGTCCCACACCCAGGGTTTATAGCCGGGGGCGAGATTCTCTTCCGTGAGCTCGGGACTCATGATCGGCATGGCGCCATCCCGATCGAGGGCACCCGTGTCGCGCACGCGCTGTACAACCCGCGCCATCGGCGTGCCCAGCAGCGGCAACTTATCCAGCGCAAACAGCAGAGTCATGAGCACCGCGAACATCGCATAGAAGTTAAACGGGATTGCCTGCAGAAACAGCGCCGCGCCGTCTGCAGCGCTGTCGACCACACCAGCCAGCGGCTCGATGAGCAGAAGACCCGCAACGTAGATTGGCCAGACGTTGAACGGTATCAGCGTGGCTATCGGCGATGCCGTCGAATCGACCACGTAGGCCAGCTCCTCATGGGCAACCCGATGCTTATCGGATATCGGACGCACCGTCGTCCCTGCCAGCACCGTCGAGATGGTCCCGCCCTGGTGAAAGATCACGCCCAGCACCCAGGCGAACATCTTCGCGCTCGTGCGGGAGGAGACAAAGCGCTCTGCAAGCGCCTGCGCCAGATAGCGTGCGCCGCCGTTACGATTCCACATGCCAAGGAGCCCGCCGAGCGCCCAGAGATAGACCACGAGAATCTGTGCGTAGTTTTCCGTTGCGATGGCAGGAATCAGGAACGCGTCCAGCACGTTGACCCTGCCGATAATCAAGCCGCCTGCAAGAATGCCGAGCACCAGGGCGATGATGACGTTCCGGGTATAGAAGGCGACCCCTATCGTGATCGCAGCGGGCAACAGTGACCACGCACCATAGTGGTCGGCAACGTCGACCGGCCGCAACAACCAGATCAACGCCCCGCCGGCCAGGACCAGCGCCATAAAGAAGATACGCCGCTGCGTGCTTGTCATCTCGAACATGCGATCATTGTACGCACTCGCTAAACTAACCGCCCGCAGATGAGGACCAGTAAATGACTCGCACGGTGATGTGCTCGCGCTACAACGAAGAGCTCGAAGGCCTGGAGAAACCGCCGCTGCCCGGCCCCAACGGCGAGCGCATCTTCAACGAAGTATCGAAGCGCGCATGGGAAGAGTGGCAGGCCCTGCAAACGATGCTGATCAACGAAAAACACCTAAAACTGATCGACCCGGACGCGCGCAAATACCTGACAGAGCAGATGTGGCGTTACTTCGCCAATGAAGACGTCGACCGTGCCGAGGGCTTCGTAGCACCCGACGCCTAGCCGGCAGGCGAAAATTCCTCCAAGTGGTTTACAAACCTGCCGTCAGCCAGAGGTTGACGGGACCAGGTTGCCCCGCTTTAATACGCGGCTCTTTTGCCCGGCACGACCGCGGCACATCCTGGCCAGATAGCTCAGTTGGTAGAGCAGGGGACTGAAAATCCCCGTGTCGGCAGTTCGATTCTGCCTCTGGCCACCAATACTATCGCAGCCCGCAACCCCTGCTATTCAAACGCATCCCTGCCGACACGGTATCGGCACAACGTGGTTGCCAATTCGATTCTGCCTCTGGCCACCAATACTATCGCAGCCCGCAACCCCTGCTATTCAAACGCATCCCTGCCGACACGGTGTCGGCGCAACGCGGTTGCCGGTTACACGCCTGCCCTTCAAGTGCGCGGCGCGCGCGCCTACCTCAACTGCCAGTCGCAAACCGTTTGAAGTCATCGATGATTTCGCGCACCGCAAGCTCCGCGATGACCTTGCCGTCTTCCGGGGTTGCCAGACCTGGATTGGAGCCGATACGGCCGTCCGGGAAGCGACCCCGATAATCCCTGGCGTCGGTAAATCCACCGCTGGGCGCTATCTCCGGCGACAGCGGCGCGGTCTTGATGTGCTCCGGATAGGCAAACTGGGTAACCGCGACCTCTGACGGCGTGGCATGCGCGCCGTGTGCTTTGCCATAGAGGGTCTTGCACTTCGCGAAGGTCTCCTTGCCTTCCCACCAGTTGCGCAACTTGCATTTGACGGGCGGTCTGCCGTTGCCGGTATCGAGCGAGCGGTCCGCATAGATCTCCGCAAACCCTGCATTGATGGTCGAGATGTTGCCGCCATGGCCATTTAACCAATAGAAATGCGTAAAGCCGTGTTTCGCCAGCGAGTCGACCCAATCCACCATGTTGGCAATGAACGTCGACGGTCGAAGAGTCATCGAGCCCGGAAATTCCATGTGGTGCTGCGCGACACCCACGTTGAAGGTCGGCGCCATCAGTATGCCGCTTTGGTCTGCGGCCATACCGCCGATGATCTCGGGACAGAGCGCATCTGTTCCGATCAAGCCCGTGGGCCCGTGCTGTTCTGTGGAGCCGATCGGGATGAGGATCGCCGTGCTGGTCTGAAGGTACGTTTCCACTTCCTGCCAGGTGGAGAGGTGCAGTCTCATGCGTTGGCCTTTGATTTTTTGTGAACACAAAGCATTCGTTCACAAACAAGAGAAAAGAAAAAGGAGCGGTAGCCTCCTCGCCAGAATTTGCGCTGCCGCCGCCACCGCCTGTCCCGCGCAGCAGACCCGATGAGATCGAACAGGTTTTGCGCCTGTTTCTGCCTGGTTCAGACGACGGCTCGCAATACACCTTAGGATAGAGAGGGCCGTGTAACTTATCCACTTTGCAATCCAGGTGCGTTGGGGGTGATGTCCATTAGGTCAAAAGCACCACTGCCGTCGCGCGAGATGGTTCCGGCACCATGGTTGAAAGGCCCCGAGCCCGGCGACATACTGGCGGCATCAATCTCTGACTGAGCGTCCTGCAACGCGGGCCGCAGCTTGAACACCCCCTGGTCCCTCGCGGCTACGATGTAGTGAACCAAAGAATTCAGCAATGTGTGGCATAGCCGGCACCGTCCATATCGGCAGGGCTGCAGATGGGCGCCTTGCACAAGCGATGGCGGAACGTCTGCGTCTACGCGGCCCGGACGACCACGGCGTGTGGCTGCACGATAACGTTGCTCTGGCCCATCGCCGCCTGTCCGTCGTCGACTTGAGCCAGGCCGGACATCAACCGATGGTCTCGCAAGACGGCCGCTGGAGTCTGGTTTACAACGGTGAGATCTACAACGCCGCGCGCCTGCGCGGATCTCTGCAGCACGACGCCTGGCAGGGCAGTTCGGATACCGAAGTTCTGCTGCAATCAATCGCCGAACTTGGCGTAGCGGCAACCGTGGAATCCCTGGTGGGGATGTTCGCTTTCGCGGCGTACGACCGGGTGAAGCAGGAACTCTGGCTATGTCGCGACCGGCTCGGCATCAAGCCTCTGTATTATGGCTGGACCGGCGATACGTTCGTTTTTGCCTCGGACATCCACGCGTTGCGCGCTGCAGATCCTGCGCGCTTCTCGATCAACCGGTCTGCGGTAGCAACGTTTCTACGGCTCGGATACATCCCCGGTCCGGACAGCATCTATCAGGAAATCCACAAGCAGACGCCAGGGACGCTGCAATGCCTGAATACCGCGGAATTGACCGCGAACCGGGTGCCCGAGTGCCGGAGTTACTGGTCCATACGCGATCACGCGGAGGTCGACGAAGATATCGATGAGCACCAGGCGCAGGAGCGGCTGCATGAGCTCTTACGTCAAGCGGTCAGCGATCGATTGATCGCCGATGTGCCGCTGGGCGCGTTCCTGTCGGGGGGCTACGACTCATCTCTCGTGTGCGCGCTCATGCAGGAGCAATCGCGACAACGCATCAGGACGTTCACGATCGGCTTCGATGACAGCCGTTATAACGAAGCAATGCACGCGAAAGAGATCGCGGAGCACCTGGGGACTGATCACACAGAGCTCTACGTCAACGAGCAGGACATGCTGGAGGCAATCAGCGAGTTGACGCAGCTGTGCGACGAACCGTTCGGGGATGTTTCTCTGCTGCCGACGTTCCTGGTCTGTCGGCTGGCAAAGCAGTCTGTCACGGTAGCGTTGAGCGGCGACGGCGGCGACGAGCTGTTCTGGGGCTATACGCGCTACGATACGGCCGCTGAATTCTGGCGCAAATTGACCCGAATACCCGGCCCGCTGCGGGCGGCAGCCGCGAAGACACTACTGCACCCCGCCACGCAGCGACTGGCTCGCGGCGTGAGCAAACACGGTCAGGGGCGCACTCTGGATCAGCGGATCGAGGCGATCGGCGAGATGCTCGACCACGCCACCCATCAGTCACTCTACGAGCGCCTTCTTTCGCACTGGCATCGACCGCGAGACATCTGCGCGAATCCGGACGAATTGCTCACCCCATATAACGACGAATCACATTGGACGCTGGATTATCCGAATCCTCAACGCGTCGCTCTGCAAGACACGTTGGTTTATCTGCCCGACGACATTTTGACCAAGCTGGACCGGGCCAGCATGGCCGTCAGTCTGGAAGCACGCGTGCCGCTGTTGGATCACCGCGTGGTCGAATTTGTCAGCGGCTTACCGGAACACCTGCGGAAGCGCCCTGCAGCAAACAAATACCTGCTACGGCGCATTCTAGATCAGTACCTGCCGCCATCTCTTACCGAGCGGCCGAAGATGGGTTTCGGCGCGCCCCTGGATACCTGGCTGCGAGGTCCTCTACGCGAATGGGCGGACAGCCTGCTCGATGCGTCCCGCCTGGAGCAGCAGGGGTTGCTGCAGCCCGGGCCGGTTCGACAGTTCTGGGAGAGCCATCTGAGCGGGCAGGCGGACCATGCCGGCCGCCTGTGGAACGTTCTCGTCCTGCAATCCTGGCTTGCGAACGCCGAGTAAGCAGCGCCGCATCACCGCGCTTTTCTTATCACCGCAAGCATCGTATGGCCGTGATAGTGCTGACGCTTGCGCATGAAGTCGCTTTCCATGACGAGCGAAAGCGGATAGGTCAGCAGCAGCTTGCTCAACGCTTTGAGCAATGTCTCTCTGCCCGGCAGGCGCCGGGGCAACGCACCGTTGAGTCCGTTTTCACGCAGCACGTTGATGATCTGACGCCTGGTCATCGGCTCTTTTGCGATCGTTTCGACTTCGCCATTGAGCCTTTGCGCGAGCGTACACAGCTGTGCTTCGCTCCAACGCGTCAGATGATGGGGCGGATGGTCGAGCGCCTCGAACTGGGAGCGCGCTCTCCTGTCTCTATTCGGCACGGAAACTATGAATTGCCCGCCCGGCCGCAGACAGCGGTAAGCGGCCTCGAGAAAGGTATCGAGCGTGTCGAGGTGCTCGAGCACCTGAAACGCCGTCACGACATCGAACGCAGCCGCTTGTGTCTGCGCAAAATTTTCGACAGTTGCGTTTATGACCGTGCCGCCCTGTGCCGTTGCCCGCTCTATGGCTGCCGGGTTCGTATCGATACCTACCGCTTCGCTCACCGTGCCCTTCAGGGAGAGGACAAACGCCCCGGATCCGCACGCCACATCCAACACGCGTGATTGCGGGCTGAGCAAATCGCGAACGTAACCAAACTCCCAGCTCTCCTGGTTGTAGTAATCCAGGGCAGTCGAGGTGAGCTCAGCATAGAACTGCGGCGATCCGGGTACGGCGGGGGACCAGAACTGCAGGTCGCACGCGTCGCAGCTGCGCAGTTCGATCGCGTCAGACACCGTATGCCGGTCGATGGTCTCCTGCGAAAACTGCGCCCCCCACTCCAGCGCCAGCCACTTCCATATGTCGGCACAAGATACGGATGCAACGAGCCCGCTACGCTCCGAGCCACACAACGGACAAATGGTCTCCATAGATTCCTTACTCACATTTCAGCACATCGATATTGTCTGGCATCAAGAATCGCCAACCTGTCAGACGGCAAACAGCGCCAGCCGCCCCCACTTCGTATGCAAAACATAGCAACCGCGCGATGTAACCATGGGGAGCCGGGGACATAAATACTTCTGAAAGAATACTCTGCGGTAGACCATAGCCGATGGAGACAATGTATCATCCTCTGGATGTTCAGCCACTTGTCATATGGATAATCGGTTTGGGTACCGCTGACCCGAAAATTCTCCTGGTGGTCTCTACTCTTGGCCCTGGAGGTGCCGAACGCGTCGTCAGTCGCATGGCCAATTTCTGGGCCGCCGCCGGCCGCGATGTAGGCGTGCTTACGCTGAACGGCCGGGAACCCGACCACTATGAGATAGACACCCGCGCCGAGCGCCTGCACGTGGACATCATGTGGCCGTCCGCCAATCCGCTGCAAAGTCTGCTGTCGACCTGGAAACGGGCGCGCCTCGTGCGGCGCGCCGTGAATGAATTTGGTGCTGATGTCGTCATCAGCTTCATCGATCGAACCAACGTGCTCGTCCTGCTATCGCTGCTGTTCGCAAGCGTACCCGTCATCGTGTCGGAGAGAATTGATCCGCGCCACTACGACATCGGGCGCATGCGGACGATGCTGCGACGCCTTCTTTACCCGCGCAGCTCCGCTGTCGTCGTGCAGACCGAAAGCGTTGCAGAATGGGCACAGCGCTTTGTGCCCCGCGCCAACGTCGCGGTCATCCCCAACCCGCTCGACGCCCTGCCCCCAGCGGCGCCGATGGCTGGCCGCGATGATGTCGTCATCGCTGTCGGCAGGCTTTCCCGCCAGAAAGGTTTTGACGTCCTCATCCGCGCGTTCGCCGCGAGCGGCCTGCCGGCACGGGGCTGGCGCTTGCTCATCCTGGGGCAGGGCGAGGAGCATGCGGCTTTGACGGCGATCATCGATGCGGAAGGCCTGCAGCAGCAGGTGGAACTCGTCGGCGTCGTGCCGGAACCCTGGGCATGGCTCAATCGCGCCAGAATCTTCGCTCTGCCCTCGCGTTTCGAGGGGTTTCCCAACGCGCTGCTGGAAGCGATGGCGCTCGGCTGCGCAAGTATCGCAACCGATTGTCCGAGCGGACCCCGGGACATCATAGAGCACGGCCAGAACGGTCTGCTGGTGCCGGTTGAAGACATCACTGCCCTGGCGAGCGCGCTCGAGCAGCTGGCTTTCGATCCCGCAGCCGCCGAGACAATGGCGGCCAGCGCGCCCGAAGTCCGGGAGCGGTTCGCAGCCGACAGAGTCATGCAGCAGTGGGATCAGCTGATTACAGCGAAACTCGGCGGTTAGGCAGTAGAGGCCTCCTGCTTCCGGGCGCGCTCATGGATCCAGCGCCCTGACGCTGACCCCGCCCGGCAAGCGCGGCGTGTTGATATACGTCGCGACCCAATGAATGGCGATGACGAGGGCAAGATCGAAGTGCTGATCAACGTTTCGGCTGAGCGCCACACCGCCCAGGAACGCGCCGAGGCACCAGTACCATTTCCAGCGCAACGTGAAAAAGTGCACCACGCCGAAAAACAGGTTGCTGACCAGCACCATGGGCATCAACGCGACACCCTGTGCCTCACCGAAATAGGGTATGGCGAGGCGGAATACCCACTCCTCCCAGATCGACACGGCCAGCAGGTACAGCATCCAGCCGACGGCGGCAGCATCGATCCGCCGATCGAGAAACCAGGCGTATCCAATCAGACAGCCGAAAATCGCAACGCCGATCAGAAAATAGCCCGCCGGTGCTGCGCGCATGTCCGCCAGTCCGTCCGCCAGCAGCATGCGCATCTCTGGGACGCACAGACACAGGACACCCAGCACGGCTCCCGGCAAACCGTGGCGCAACGCCACCTGCTTGAAGGTGTCGAGGCGCGCACCGGTAAAGTCGGGTGCGCGCTGCAGCCGGTGCTGGCTCGGCGCGAGCACGGCAGAAGCGTTCTTGTTTTGCAGATTGGTCAGAGAGGCGGCTCCAGCAACAACTGCGACGATTATCACCGCTTCGCGACATCCGGAAAACGAGCTTCTCAGGACCTACGCGCTTTTTCGGTTAACACGGATAGCCAGTTGCCCGAATATGCAAATACTGAGTTTTTGAAGAGAGCGGCATGGCGCCAGACAGATTGAACATCGAGCAGCATCTCAAAAATATCGACGATGTCGGCTATACCCTCGTCGAAAACGCGATCGAGCCTGACCTGATCGACGGTCTCAACGAGGCGCTGCTGCGCCTGGAGCACGAGTTGCACATCAAGCCCGGCGACAACAGCTTCGAAGGCGCACACACAATTCGTATCTATAATCTGCTGGCGCGCGACCCAGTGTTTGCCCGCGTGCCGGTGCACCCGAACCTGCTGCCCATCGTCGAAGGGGTGCTGGACGGCGGCTGCCTGGTTTCCTCGCTTTCCTCCATTTCCATCGACCCCGGAGAGACCGCACAACCGCTGCATGCCGACGATACGCTGTTCAATCTGCCGCGGCCGCACCAGGCACTCGTGTGTAACTCCATGTGGGCGTTGACAGACTTCACCGAGGAAAACGGTGCAACACGGATCGTGCCCGGCAGCCACAAAGCAGATGACAAACCTGAGTACGGGGCTGTGGTCGACAGCATCCCCGCAGAGATGCCCCGGGGCAGTCTCCTCATATGGAACGGCAGCCTGTGGCACGGCGGCGGCGCCAACCGCAGCAAGACTCGCCGCGTCGGCATCGCGATGAACTTCTGTGCGGGTTTTCTGCGTCAGCAGGAGAACCAGCAGCTCGGCATTCCGCAGGAAGTGGTCAAAACCTTCAGTCCGCGGCTGCAGGCACTGGTGGGATACGGGACGTACAAACACCTGATCGGACACATCGACAAGCAGAGCCCCGCACAGGCTTTGCTCGACCTTGACGACGGCTTCGTGAACGTCTGGGATCTGATCGATATCGAACGATGAGATCTGTACGGGCTGATCAGAAACGGCCGACCGGATAAGGTCCTTCGATAAACGTCTCATCGTGATAAGGCTTCGTGCCGATTTCCCGAGCAAGCGCACTCGAGAAGTCCTCGTCGTTGCGCAACGCCTCGATGGCAGCCGCGAAGTCATAGCGTGGCGCCCAGCCCAGAATCTCACGCGCGCGCGCGTTGTCGTAAACCCGCTCGATACTCGGGAACATTCGCCAGCGCCTGCGCGCAAACTCTGCGGCATAGTCGGGCACGTATCGCGCCACGACCGCCGGCGCATCGACGCTTAGCTGCGCCAGGTCATCGCGCTGGAAAGGTGTCGTTGCCGTCACGATGAATCGGTCAAAGCCGATAGAGCCAGCTTTATCCAGCGCGCACTCATGGGCACTGACCATATCGGCGATATCGGCGCGCCTGAACAGAAGCTCGTTCACCTTCAGATTGTCGTCGTCGTAGGCCTGGCGTTTGTCCGCATCATCGTCCGCTTCCTGAAAAAAGCGCGACGTTTTCAGCACAACGCAGGGCAGGCCCGTGTTGCGGTGAAAGAGCTGACACAGGTTTTCTGCAGCGATTTTGGTCACGCCATAGATGTTCTTCGGCTGGGGCTGCAGACTTTCCGTGACCCAGACGGCGGGATCGCCCGGGGCCGGCCGCATGGCATCCCCGAAGGTACTCGTCGTGCTGGTGAAAACGAAGGCGCGGCAGCTGTCGGCGGCCGCCTCCTCCAGCAGATTCAGCGTGCCCGAGATATTCGTGTCGACGAACGCCTGACGCGCGTGCGTGGCGACATGCGGTTTATGCAGCGTTGCAGTATGCACGATAGCATCGACACCCCGACACGCCTCGCGCACAAAGCTGCGGTCGACTATCGAGCCGACCATATCGGTATGGGGGGACGCCTTGAGGTCGATGCCAACCGGCTGATCGCCGCGCTCCCGCAATGTTCGCACGAGCGCCTCGCCAAGATGACCGGCGCTGCCTGTAACCAGGATTTTCACACGGGTATCACCCGTTTACGTCAGTCGAGGCCGCGGCGCTCGAGCTCCGCCGGCATTCGCTCGGCGTCCGCCTCCAGCAGCGGTCCACGCTCCTCTTCGGAGAGTTCACCTGCGGTGTCTTTTGCCATCTTGTCGCTGTCGAGCATGATCCACTTCTCGGGTACAATCTCGATAATGACCCGCAAGGGCGAATTGAGCCGGTCAACGAACGCGTCAGCCGCGGCTTTCTCTTCTTCTGTCATCTCACCTTCTTTGCCGGCACGCGTGTACGGGCCGTAGGCAAGCGCAGGGTAGAACCACGCCTTGGTTTCCTCGTCATCGTGGATGATGGCGCGGCCCTTGAAGGTGATTGCGCCATTGGGTCCGTTCGGGGCGGCCACGCCGCTCACCACAACCGAGCAGCGCGGGTCTCGGCGTATCGCCGACACGCGATGACGATGGGCGCCGCAGGTGATCCAGCCACGACCGTCACGCCAGACGAAAGCGTGCACCACGCCCACCGGCCAGCCATCTTTCGTCGACCAGTTGAATACACATTCACCGGCCTTGCTCAGCAACTCCTCGCGTTCGTCATTCGAAAACGGATAGATCGAAACGACTTCATGTTCTTCGCTAGACATAGCTCTCCCCCTGACTCAATCGGCGACAGACGCCGGGATCCAGCTCCCGTGGAAGCCATTCGGAATACGCGGCAGCTCGACTGAGGCCACGGGCTCGTTATCCATGGACGCGGCGTCCATGATGATGAAGCGGCTGGCGTCTGCCTCTGCGTCGTAGACGTAGGTCATCAGATAGCCGGCATCTTCGCTCTGCCCATTCGCTGCTGGTGCAAAGACCGGTTCGCCGCACATCTGTCCACGACCGAGGTCGATATCCGAGCGCACCCCGGTTTCACGGTCATACTTGAGAATGGCGCCAGACTGGCTCATCGGGTCATCGAAAATGCCATGCTCGGACATCGCCATCATGTAACCGTAGCGGTGCTTCAAGCCGATCAGGCTGTCCGCGACGCGCGGGAATTCCGCAGGCCGGTCGTCTATCTGCTCCTCGTGGACACGGCCGGTCGAGGTATCGATGGTCCAGCGCCAGAGCACCGGATCCGGGAAGTCCATCGCGGAGTCACGCCAGATGTAATCGAAGCGCGCCACGTCCAGCACGATCTTGTCGCCGTCTTCGTACGAATTCATCGGATGGAAGACGTAACCCGGATTGATGTCGTACCAGGTGACGTCGGCGTCAGTGCCTGTCCGCGGCATGACACCCAGACGCGCCGGATAGTCATCGTCCCAGCGTATCGGCAGCGACCCGCTCATAGCCAGGTTCAGGTCGAACACCGCCGGCAGGTCCATGAAAATCACGTAATTCTCGGTGATGTTGAAGTCGTGCATCATTGTCGGGCCGCCAACGGTAATGACTTCCGTCTGCACGAGCTTGCCTTCTGCCGAAACCCTCAGATAACGGAGGTAGGGTTCCATCGCCCCATAGCCGAAGGCCAGCATCTCACCCGTGATGGGACAAATTTTAGGATGGGCCGTAAACGAGCCGTTCAGCACGCCGTCGAAATCGAGCGCGCCCACCGTATTGAGATCACCATCGACGACATAAGGGAAGTGCCCTTCCTCGAGCGCGAGAATTTTACCGGCATGTCCGACCACATGGGTGTTGGCCTTGGATGAGGCCATGTCCATCATCGATGCGGGATCGAGCACATCGCCCGAAGGATTCTTGATAAAAGGCGTCTGCACGTAGCGATTGTGGTACCACTCGGCCTTGCCATCGCGTAGACGGATGCCGTGGAGCATGCCATCGCCAAGGAACGGATGGGGGCTGGTGCCCGACAACGGATTCGGCCCGTTGCGCACATAACGCCCGTTGAGCTCAGGCGGAATGGTGCCCGTGACTTTAAGATCCGTGAGCGTGCGCTCTTCGGTGACTGGACGCCCGTTACCACGCAGGTGGGACGGGGTTTCTTCGACGACTGCGGCCATGATTTGATCCTCCCTAAAATCTCTCTGACACCTGATCTTAGAGGGAGAGATAGCGCCGGTCTAGCGCCCCGGTCACAGCTAGAACAGGTCGAATCTGGCGTCGAATCCCAAAGCCAGAATGAAAACCACCGCTACCGGCGCCAGATAACGCATCGCGTTGCGCCAGAAGAGAAATACCGCCTCACGCGTGTTGTGCAGCTCATCCCGCATGGCTGCCAGCGGCGCCACCCAGCCGACGAATATGGCAATCAGCAATCCGCCGAGGGGCACGAAAAGGCTCCCGCTCAGAAAGTCCAGCCATTCAGCGAGCCCGGATACCCCGACCGCCAGCGCGCCGATGACCCAGGCTGCGCCGCCAAACAGGAAAGCCGCAGGCGTTCTGGCAAGCCCGAGTTGCTCTTCACCCACTGTCGTCAACGCCACCAGAATGGCGATGGACGTGGTCAATGCCGCTATGAAAGCGAGAAAGAAGAAAAGGCCGCCGATAAACGCACCGCCCGGCATGTCTGCAAACACCACGGGGATCGCTTCAAAGATGAGCCCGGCACCCGCCGCCGGGTCGAGGCCAAAGGCGAACACGATCGGAAAGATCATCAAGCCCGCGACCACAGCGACGAGAGTGTCGGAGCCTGCGATGATCGCAGCGTTGTTACCGATGTTTTCCTCTCGGGACAGGAACGATCCATAAGTGATCATCAAGCCGCCGCCAACGCCCAGAGAGAAAAACGCCTGGCCCAGCGCCGCAAGAAAAACCCCCGGAGTGATCGCCGAAAAGTCGGGGCTGAATAGATAGGTCAACGCCTCGGCAGCCGCGCCGTTGACAAGCGAATAAACGCATAGCGCCGCAAGCATCAGGAAGAACATGGGCATGAGCAGGGTAACCACACGCTCGATACCGCCGCGCAGCCCGGCAGACACGACACCTATCGTGAGGAGCATGAAGAGCGTGTGCCAGGCAATCGCCGGTGTGGATCCATCGTAGAGCGACGGCGCGGCCTGGTTCGTCGCGTTGGCAGCCGCGTGGACAAACTCGCCGGCAAACGACATGACTGCGTAGGCCAGGACCTGGCCAGCGACGACGCTGTAGGTCGTCAGCACCGTAAAAGCGCCAAAAAGACAAATGTATGCCACCAACGACCAACGCGGCGAGCGGCCGGCGCTCGTCGCCAGACCGCGTATCGACCCCACCGCGGAGCGGCCCGCATGGCGGCCGATGGCAAACTCCGACATGAGTATGGGATAAGCCACCAGCAGCACCGCGGCAAGATAAATCAGCACGAACGCCGAGCCGCCGTTCTGTCCTGTGTAAAATGGAAAACGCCAGAGATTACCGAGGCCCACGGCCGAGCCGATCGAGGCCATCAGAAAAACAAACCGGGAAGACCACTGCGGAGTGGGGGCGCTCATGTTCTTATTTTTTCCTTACCGGTTTCTGTCCTGACCAGATTCTTTCTTTTTCTTTATTTTTCTTTATTTTTCTTTCTTTTTCTTTCTTTGACCTTTGACGGATCCCTTTACCAGATCCCTCTACCAGATCCCTTTACGAGATTCGGGTGTTACCGGTCGTTCCCATCGCCGCACTGCCCACGCCATCCGGACAGGCGCTCGCACGCCGCTACTCTG
The DNA here is from genome assembly GCA_965267275.1 of Pseudomonadales bacterium. GTDB lineage: Bacteria > Pseudomonadota > Gammaproteobacteria > Pseudomonadales > Azotimanducaceae > UBA4421. The sequence continues at coordinate 5,253,994 of OZ253950.1, read as the reverse complement.
AACCGGGGCAGGGCATCGACGCAACCGTTTTACGGCGTGTTACCGTCATTCGCCCGGCAACTTGGCATTGTCCCAGCTCACGATCCGCTGAGGTCGGAAGACGATCCAGCGTCGCGACTTGCCGGCTGCGGTCGGTGCGTATGGAACAGCGCGGCCATCCCTGGTCAGCCCGTGTTTGATCCCCAGATTCATCTGCGCCGCCGCGAGATCCGCATCAGCCAGCTCCGCATCCGCATTTTCCAGAACGTGGGCATGCCCCTGGAGCATGATGCCTTTCAGCTCGCGCCAGGCATTACCCACATCGACCAGCACCGTTGCTGTCCCGTCGCGACGCAGATTCGCGACCTTCTGACCTCTGGCGAAGGTATAGATGGCGCCATTCGCCCAGCCAAAAGTCATCGGCGTGAGGTTGATGACCGAGCCAGGCCCCAATGTGGCAATCCGCATGTGCTTTTCCACGGATAGAAGCTTATCGATCTCCGCCTCGTTCAACTTGAGGTCGGGACTGATTTTCGCCATTGCGACGGTTCCCCCATTCATCAGGGGGGAGTGTACTGCGTGGCCAGGGTTGCCGCGGCAAGTGCAGACATCGAGCGTGCCGAAGATGAAAGCGCCAATAGTTCGATTATTTCGATACATCTTTTTTACCGAAACAACTGCCCCTTTGCGCCGGGATCGCTACAGTGTGCGCTTCTTTTCGAGAACTGCAGACAGAGAACAATGAAAAAGCGCATCGGCATCTTCGGCGGGGGCCAGCTCGGCGCGTACCTCTGCCAGGCCGCGCAACGTTTGGGGTTCGAAAGTTACGCCGTGTGTTTCAGCGAAGAATCCATGGCCTGCGCCTATGCGGACCATACCCTCGTTGCAGACCCCGCCGATCCGGCAGCAATCACCTGGCTCATCGACAACACGGACGTCGTGACATTCGAGATCGAAGACGTGCCACCCGCCGCGCTCGACACGCTGGAAGCAGACGAAGCCACTTATGTGGCACCGTTTGCCGCGACGATGCGGCTGCTGCAGGACAAGCTCGCGCAGAAACAATGGCTCGAGGCAAACGGCTTCCCCACCGCGCCTTTTGTCGCCTGTGAATCGGACACGACGCTCAAGGAACTGGGCGCCACGCTGGGCCTGCCGTTCGTGCAGAAGCGCAGACGCGGCGGCTATGACGGCAAAGGCGTGCAGGTGATCGATACCGCAAACGGCGACGAGTTGTGGTCGGAGCAGGCCTACGCCGAACGCTACATCGGCGACCGGCGCGAAGTTGCCGTGGTGGTCGCACGCGGGGCATCCGGAGCGCTTGCGGCTTATCCGGTGGTAGAAATGGTGTTCAACGACGAAGGCAACGTGCTGCTCGAAGCGCGTTCACCGGCGTCCATAGAGGCGTCATTGGAAACCGAAGCGCTGACGCTCGCGCAGAACATCGTTCAGAAACTGGATGGCGTGGGCGTCTTTGCAGTGGAAATGTTCATCGACAGCGACGGCGCGCTGCTCATCAACGAAATCTCACCCCGCGTCCACAACACAGGGCATCTCACGATGGAAGGGTTCACCACCTGCCAGTACGAGCAGCACCTGCGCGCGGTGGCGGGTTTAGAGCTCGGGACCATGGATCGCCATCAACCTGCGGCTGTCATGCTGAATCTCTTATATGCAGACAATGTCCGCGACCTCGGGGATCTGCCGGCCGGCAGCAAGAGTCTCGACGACAACGTGACGCTCCACTGGTATGGCAAAGGTTCCGGTAAACGCTTTCGCAAAATGGGGCACATCACCTGTACCGCCGATAGCATCGAAGCAGCGGTACGCGGTGCTCACAAAGGTCTGGAGACTCTCAACCGCACACCGGGGAAAGCAGCATGAGCAATCCTGTCAGTATCATCATGGGCAGCGATTCCGATCTGGGCGTCATGGAGGCGGCTAAAGACATACTGGACGAACTCGGGGTGGCCGCGGATGTCGCCATCGTCAGCGCCCACCGAACGCCGGAGCGCATGTTCGAATTTGCCCGGGAAGCCGAGGCGAACGGCACGGAAGTCATCATTGCGGGCGCCGGCGGCGCCGCTCATTTACCCGGGATGGTGGCTTCGCTGACACCGCTTCCCGTGATCGGCGTGCCGATCAGCGCAACCAAGCTCGAAGGCCAGGACGCACTGTTGTCCATCGTACAAATGCCCGCGGGGATTCCGGTGGCCACGGTTGCCATCGACAATGCGCGCAATGCAGGTCTGCTGGCGGCGCAGATACTCGGCATCAAAGACCCATCCGTGCGGGAGGCGGTCAAGGCCTTCCGCGAACGCCAGACAGAGACGGTCGCCGGGAAAGCGGCCGCCGTCGCAGAGCGCTTCAAAACGAGCTGATCAACCCGGCGGCGTGTCCGAACGCCGCCGCGTCACTACGACGCAGCTCCCGCGTTCGACCGCTCCAGATCCGCGCGGATCGAGCGGCCCGCCAGCAGGAAGTGCGCACCCGCCCAGAAGTAAGCCACCGTCGCAATGAGAATCGCGTAACGCAGCGAATCTTCACCGAAGGTCGGGACCAGGAGATCGCTCAGCACCCCGACCAGAAAAGGCCCGAGGCCAAGACCGATGATGTTGAGGATGAACAGCAGTATGGCTGATGCCATGGCGCGCATGCGCATCGGTGCTAGGTTTTGAATCGTGCCGAACGCCGGCCCCAGCCACAGGGAATTCAACAGACTGGGCGCCACCAGAATGGCAATCGCCAGATACGGCTGATCGGACATCAGCGCGGCAACGTAGAAGGGGAACGCCAGCAAAACGCCAACCGCCGGCAACCAGGCATACATGCGCGCGTCACCGCGCCGCGCCAGCCGGTCGGCCATCGTGCCGCCCAACAGCGTCCCAACTGCGCTCGCCACACCGAGCACCAGCCCGAAATACGTTGCGGTCTCCGCGATGCCAAGCCCGTGGATACGGATGAAAAAAGCCGGCAGCCACTGTCCGAGGCCGTAACCCACGAACGACGTCAAAGCGCCGCCCATGGCAAGGTGCACCATGGTGCGATTACGCAGGAGCGTGCTGATCGTTTCGCCCAGCGGTGGTTGTTCCTGGGCGGTGGGCAGTCCGGCCGGCTCAGACATCCCGCGAATCGGTTCACGAATCGTCCACTTGAAGAAGATCGCAAGCACAATGCCGGGAATGCCAACGAGGAAAAACGCCATGCGCCAGCCATAGAACTCGGCTATCCAGCCTCCGGCAAGGAGACCGAGAATGCTGCCGATCGGTATACCCAGCGCATAGATCGACAGCGCTGAGGCGCGCTGCTCCGGCGGATAATAGTCCGCAATGAGCGAGTGCGCAGGCGGTGAACATCCGGCCTCGCCGACGCCCACGCCGATCCGTGCCGCAAGCATCTGCATGAAATTGTTGGCCATGCCGCAGAGTGCGGTCATGCCGCTCCATACAACGAGCGCAGCGGATATGATCGTTGTGCGGTTGGCGCGGTCAGCCAGCCGGGCAATCGGGATGCCAAGGACCGTATAAAAGAGGGCGAAAGCCAGACCCGTCATCAGACCGATCTGAGTGTCGTTGAGGCCCAGATCGACTTTGATGGGCTCCGCGAGGATCGTGACAATCTGCCGGTCGAGGAAGTTGAAGACATACACCACGACCAGCATGCCGAGAACGTAGGCGCGATAACGCGGGGAGCGCAACTTGTCGTCGCCGGTCTCCATGACTGCGGCCATAACCCACCTCTACCCTTCAGGCTGATTGACGAGCCGAGCACTATCAGCCAGCGCCATGCGAATACCTAGCTGTTCCTTTCTGCGAAATACTTCGGAATTACCGAACAGTTGTTGATCAAACCCTGTCAGACATCAAGGGATACCGAAACGGCTTTCGTGGTAGCCTGCCTGCTCTCATCCCAAAGAGGTGATTTCTCATCATGATCAAAGCCATCATGTTTGCGGGCAGCCTGGCGTTTGCAGCGCTGGCTAACGCGGCGCCGGGGGTAGGCGATGCGGCACCCGACTGGCAGCTCGAGGGTTCTGACGGCAACGTTCACAGCCTCGCCGATCTGCGCGGCAAGCACGTCGTCATCGCGTTCTTTCCCAAAGCCTTCACCGGCGGCTGAACCATCGAATGCAAATCGCTGCGTGACAGTGACAAAGAAATTCGCAACTACGACGTCACCTACTTCATGGCGAGCGTCGACTCCATCGAAGACAACACCGGCTTTGCCAAGAAAAACAACGCCAGCTTCCCCATCCTTGCGGACCCGACGAAGGAAACGGCAAAAGCTTACGGCGTGCTCGGTGGCCACGGCTACGCGAATCGGTGGACGTTCTACATAGACCCTGAAGGCGTCATCGCGCGGATCGACAAGAGCGTCAACCCGATGAGCGCCGGCAAAGACCTGGTCGCAAATCTCGAAGATCTGGGCGTACCCGCGGCCGGCGAATGAGTGTCTGGCCCACGGATCGCTCCAGGGCGGTCCGCGGGTCATCCAGCCAACGCGGGGGTCTTACTCCCGATTGATCGTCAAATGACCGTCGACGTGAACATCCCGTTGCGGGAAAGCGATGACTATGCCTGCCGCGCTGAACAGTTCGTCGATGCGAAACCGGATATTGCTTCGGGTCACACGCAGGTCGCGATCCGCAGTAGCTTCAATCCAGAAATAGGCATCAAAGACCAGCGCAGAGTCACCAAAATCTTCGAAGATGATCCGCGGCTCGGGGTCGGTCATGACCTCAGACTGTTCGCGCACTGCCTGCTCGATCAGGTCTGCAACCTGCCGCACCGGCGATCCATAGGCCACACCAACGCGCACTTGTGTGCGCATCAGCCTATCTACCAGGGTCCAGTTGACCACGACGTTCTCGAGCAGATGACTGTTGGGAACAAGCATATGCACGCCATCGACCCGGCGAATGCGCGTTGATCGGGTGTTGATGGTTTCCACCGTCCCGCGCGCGTCGCCCAACTCGAGAAAGTCGCCGATTTTGATGGGTTTCTCCCACATGAGGATCCACCCGCTGATGAAGTTGTTGATGATGTTCTGGGCACCGAAGCCGACGCCAATGGCGACGGCACCAGACACAAAGGCAAACGCTGTCAACGGTACGTTTAGAAGATCGAGGCTGGTGACCACCAGCACCGCAATGGCGATTACATAGAAAATGCGCTGAGCAAGATGCACGAGGTCCGGGTTTACCCCCCGGCTCGACATACGCTTAACGAGAAAGCGTCCGACCCAGCGCATCAGCAGCAGCCCGACCACCACCAGCGTCGGCAGCATCAGCAGCTGACTTACCGTGAACGCCTGTTCACCGTACGTAAATATCGTCGTCGATAGAAAGTCGGATATCGCTTGCAGGTACTGATCCACTAAAACCACCGCTTGAGGCGCATCCAGACCAGAACGCCGACACCTATGACCAGCATGCTCGTAGCAACAATGGCAAAACCGCCGGGATTGTCGACACCGGGCAGCCCCATGACGTTCATACCGAATAAGCCCGTGAGGAACGACAAGGGAAGAAAAACGGCGGTGACAAGTGAAAGAACGTACATGCGCTGGTTCTGCTGTTCGGCCAGCTCGTTGCGCAACTCTTCCTGCATCAGTATCGCTCGCTCCCGCGCCAACTCGAGGTCTTCGACGTATCTCGTCGTGCGATCGAGCTGTTCGCGTATCTGGAACACCTGTGCATCACTGAACGCGGTCTTGATACGCGTCAAGGCATCCAACGCATCTCGCTGTGGAGTTAGATAGCGTTTGAGCTGCGCGGCATTGCGCCGCAGCTCTATCAGCTCCTGGCGATGCTCTTTGACGATGCCCGTCTCTTCGATGGCTGCCAGATCCTCTTCATTCTGCTCCACCACTTCGCCGATGCGGTGTGCCAGTTTATCCACGATCTGCACCACTATTTCCGTCACATCGCGAGGGCCTTGACCCGCCGCGAGAGTCTCGCGCACATCCCGGACCGACATCAGATATCGGTGGGACTTACGCGCTGTCACTATGGTTTTCCCGGCAATCCAGATACGCAGCGAAACGAGGTCCTCAAGATCATCCTGCTCGGCCAGATTGACGCCGCGCATGACCACAATGAGCGCTTCATCCGTGGCAACGACGCGCGGCCGCGTTTCCGGCGCCGTCATCAACTCCACGGAGGGTTCGCTCAAGCCCAATTTGCGCAACGTCTCTGCGCAGAGCGGATGATCGCTCTGCACATGCACCCACAAATTATCAATCGCCGCTGGTTCATCCAGCTCACGCGCGCCTCCGCGGCCGTCGAGCGCGGCGCTGAATACGATGGCGTTGTCAGCAGCTTGCATCCCGCAATTCTGCACCGAGCGCTGCCTTCGCTTCCACAGATTTCTTGTTTCTCATTGCGACAGGAGCCGGCGCGCAGCCGCCGCCACCCACTGCAGGTTTTCATCATCATCGGTGCGCAGGAACCAGCGCATATGGCTGGCGGCAATCTGCAGTTGATAACAGAGGAGGCGATGGGTGATATCTTCTCCCGCGTAGACCCGCTGCGCGGCGGACACGATCTCTCCGGTCAAGATCCCCGGGTAAAGCTCTCCCCAGAATGCGCACCAGGCAACATCGTAGAGCGCATCACCCAGAACCGAGCACTTCCAGGAGAAGATACCGGTCACCGACCGCGCGTCCGGTGCAACCAGCACGTTCTGATGGAGCAGGTCACCGTGCACGAGGTCACGTCGTTCCGGACAAGCAGGCAGCAAAGCCTCGACCCGTGCGGCACACGCATCAAACAGGCCTCGCAGTTCAGGGTCCTTCCGCTCGAGATCCGCAAGCCAGTCGTCGTCACCGCGACCAGAGAGCCCGGCACGCAGGTGCGCGCGCCAACTCGGTGGTGATGGTCCCGCCGCCGGTGACCAATACACGGCATCGCCGCCAACAGTCATCCCGCGCAGACGCGCAAGCAGATCCAACAGCGTCGGTAAGAGTGCCCCGGCTTGATCAGCCGGCGTTTTCTCCAGCGGCGTACCGAAGTGCCTGCGCGAGATCGCGAAACACCGATCCAGCGCCCTGCCACGCGCGTAAACTTCAGGCACCGGAAGAGCGTGCGCAAAGCGCATGGCGTCGGCGTCCATGTCGAAGCCCGCGGAATCCTCCGCCAGCCGCAAAACCAGCTGCTCGGTACCCAACCGGTAGGCATACGCGGTGGACCAATGGCCGCCAGCGAGGGGCTCGAGATCCCTGACGACTGCCTTGTGGTGCCGCTCGAGCCAGGCTGCCACCAGATTCGAGTCCAACGCCGAGTGAGCGCTCACACTCCCCGCACCGCAATTTCCAGATTGAGGAGCCCCCGCTCGGTAATGCTCCGCTTATAGCTGGGCGCCTGCCCCACACGCGCGATCTCGACGGTCCGCTCGAGGAGCATGTCGAAGAAAATTGCCATATCCAGGCGGGAGAGATTGTTGCCGAGGCAAAGATGGGCGCCACGCCCAAAGGCCACGTGACGGTTGGGCGGGCGCTCTATCTGAAACTGATCCGGATTCGGAAACTGCGAAGGGTCACGATTAGCCGCGCCATACAGCAAGCCGAACTTGGTCCCGACCGCATATTGCTGACCCGCGAATTCCACCGGCACGCGGGCGTAGCGATGGAAAAAAGGCAACGGTGACTCGTAACGAAACATCTCCTGCACAGCGCTGTCCATCAGGCCGCGATCGCGCCGCAGCTTCGCCAGCTCGTCGGGATGATCGATCAGCGCAAGCATGCCGGTACCGAGCGTGTCGATGGTCGATCCATGGCCTGCCATGAGAATCAGCATGCAGGTCGAGATCAACTCGGTTTCGCTCAGCTGACCCGCCCGCTCGGCGGCGACGAGATCTGACAACAACGTTCCGTCAGGTTGCCGACGGCGCAGGGCGATCAGATCTTTCAGGAACGCCGCAAACTCTGTCGTGGCCTTCTCGGCGAGCAACTGTTCGCTTTGGCCACGGCCCGCATCGAAGTACTGCACGATGTCTTCTGACCAGCCGCGCAGCTGATCGCGCTCGGTCTCGGGCACACCGAGAACGTGGCCGATGATATGACCCGGAACGGCGCTAGCCAGCTGCTCAACGAAGTCGAACTGACGTCGATCGATCGCGGCATCCAGCAGCGGGGTGAGAAAAGATTCGATGACCGGGCGATAGCGTTGCACCGCGCCGCGCGCAAACCTGCCAAGCAGCAGCTTGCGCAGGCGCCGATGCACCTCGCCGTCACTGTCGAGCAGGCTGAACTGCACGTAGCGGGAATGATTCGGCATCGCATCGCCTGCTTGCGCTTTCGCTGCCTCGATTTCTTCTGGGGGCGCAAACGCATCGCGCGTGCGAACGAAGTCTGCCCCTCGGGCGGCAGCATCGACGAGCGCATAAGAGGCCAGCAGATGCACACCCAGACCCGGATGCCATATCGGCGCAGCCTGCTCGCGCAGCGTTGCGTACACGCTGTAGGGATCGCGCGCAAAAGTATCTGAGAGTGGGTCGAACAACTCGTGCGTCGGGGACATGCGTAGGATTATGCGCGGCTGGCGCTGCAGCGCAATCTGCTCCCGCAGCCGCGCGATATCGGCGTCTTACGCCCCGGTAGCAAGCGGCGCCACGGGACGCACCGCCTTACGCAGAACGTCGAGATACCCTTGCGACAGGCAGGCGTGGCGAGCGAAAAAGCCGCGCTCGTCCAGCAACTTGTGCAACCTCGCCAGCCGATAACAAGGCACTGCGGCACTCAGGTGATGTTCCAGGTGGAAGTTGACGAAGTTCGGCCCAACCAGCAAGCGCTCCCACCAGCTGAGCACCGTCGTCGCGGTATTTTCCCTGGCGTCCGGGCTCAGGCGATCGATCGCAACCCCGTGCTCGGCGATGAAGCGCAAACGCAGAATAACCTGGTAGATCACCAGATACGCCGCCCACCACAACGCGTATGCCCAGGGAATCGAAGCGGCCCAGAGCGCACCGAAGAGAACCAGATGACTGAGCAGGAACGGGGCGTTACGCACCGGGCGTACCCGTTTTAACTGCGCAAGCGTCGTTTTCAATCCCGTACGGCCAGTGAAGTCGCGCAAAAACTTGCGCTTCAGGCTGTCTTTGCTCGCCGGATAGCTGCTGGCGAGCGCCAGATCGGGATCATCGACGGTGCCGGCAAACCGATGATGTTTGAGATGATAACTGCGATACGCGTACATGGAGGTATTGAGGAGGCCGCCGGCGATCCAGTGTCCCACCAACTCATTGAGCCAGCGCGTGCGAAAAAACACGCTGTGCGAACAGTCATGGTAGATCACTGCGAGACCCAGCTGGCGCCCTCCCAGAAGGAGCAGGGCGACAATCACAGTCAGCGGGTTCAACCACAGCGCGGGCAGCGCAAAGGCAAACGCCATCAGGGCGAAATTGCAGAACACCATCCACCAGGCGCGTGCGTCGGAGCGCTGCGTAAACGGCCGGATTTCTTCTTCAGTAAGCACATCTGAGAGTTTCACCGCCGCGCCTTCGCTGGCATCGACAAACTCTGCAGGCTGAACTGTTGCACTCATAGCGTTTCGCGCCACCCATTCTTGACGCGCTTAATGTAACTCAATTATCCCTTATCGGTCAATTCGTGTAATATTTCCTCATGGACTCCCCCGATCTCTCCGCGCGCGAGCTGATTCTCACGCTGATCGACTCAGCGACCAGCGCAAGTCTGCCCGCCAGCTATTTCGTCACCGCCGGGCGCCTGTTCGATATGGACCCGGGCGGCATACGTGTCGCGCTGGGGCGTCTCGTCCAGGACGGCTCGCTCGTCACGCCGGCACGCGGACAATATGGCCTGGGCTCGCGAGGGGGACAGCTGCAGAGCCTCGTGCGCAACTGGTCGCAGGTAGAAACCTCGTTGAAACCATGGCGCGGTGCGTGGCTGGCGGTGCTGACCGCCCACTTGAAACGCACGAACAAGACCGTGTTGCGCGGACGCGAGCGCGCGCTGCGTCTTTACGGGTTCGCGGAGGCACACAACGGGCTGTGGATACGTCCCGAGAACCTGCAGACATCGCTGCCCGAGTTGCACGCTGCTCTCGTTGGCCTGGGACTGGATGCCGATGCAAACGCGTTTGTGCTGACAGAGCCGGTACAGCCGCCGGAGCCGAACGCCTTGTGGGACATCCGTGGTCTCGAAGCGGGTTATCGACAGCAGCTCGAAGCGCTGGCGCAAAGCAAGGCGCGCCTGAGCGAACTAGACAACGCGGCCGCAGCCAGAGAAACGCTGCTCCTAGGCCGCGCCGTCACCCGCCGGATCCTTCTCGATCCTCTGCTGCCCGATGAGTTGCTCGACACGTCGCTGCGACGGGAGATGGTCAGCGCCATGCGCCAATACGACCGCCTGGGCAAAGCGCTGTGGCGCAACGTATACCGCAGCCACCTGCAGGGCACGGCAGCCCCGGTCGCTTGAGTCACGGCTACAGCTTGAGCAGCTGCTTGCCGAAGTTCTTGCCGGAAAACAACCGCAACAGTGTCGCCGGGATATTCTCGAACCCTTCCTGCACGTCTTCTTTGTAGACGAGCTCACCGCTTTCTATCCACTGTGTCAGTCGCTTACGCGCCTGCGGATACTCATGCTCGTAGCCGCTCAACAGGAAACCCTGCATCGTCGCCTGCCGGAAAACGATGTTGAAGTAGTTGGGCGGGCCGGGCGGCAACGACGATTGTTCGTAGCGCGAGATGCCACCGCAGATCGCCACGCGCGCAAACGGCGCGATGCAGGCGAGCGCGTCGTTCAGCGCCGTGCCACCGACATTGTCGAAGAATACGTTGACACCGTCCGGACAAAGCTCGCGCAGCCGCGCTTTGATGTTCTCGTTCTTGTAGTCGATGGCCGCATCGTAGCCCACGTCATTCGTCAGCCAGGCGCACTTTTCCGCACCTCCCGCGATACCAATCGTACGGCAGCCGGCAATACGCGCCAGCTGGCCTGTGACAGAACCGACCGCGCCTGCCGCGCCCGAAACCACCACCGTGTCTCCCGGTTCGGGTTTACCGATACGCAACAGCCCGAAATAGGCGGTCAATCCCGTGCCACCGAGCGGTCCGAGATGAGCGCGCAGGAGCTCGTTGTCCTCGAGCGTTTCGAGACTGCGCGGACTCAAATCGGCGTATTCCTGCCACCCAACCATGCCGGCAACCTTAGTGCCCACAGGCAGACGTTCGTCGCGGCTTTCGATCACCTCGCCGATACCGCGCGCGCCCATCACGTCACCACTCTGTGAGCCGCGCGAGTATCCGGCAATGTTTTCCATCTGCCCTTTCTGCGATGGATCAAAGCCGAGGTACTCGACCTTGACGCGCACCAGCCCAGGCTCGAGCTTGCCGAGGCTTGCCTCGTGATACTTGAAGTCTTCTTCCGCAAGCGCGCGTCCGCGCGGGTTACCGTTAATCAGCCATTGTCGATTCAATGCATCCTCTCCTTTATCCGCCTGTCCCCATCTATCAGAAAATATTTTCCCGCCCCTGCATCCAAATGGCCAGCATGCGCACCTTTATCTACAAACACAGAGTGCAAGGAGCCCAAATGGAGAACTTCAGTGACGCAGCCGGCCTCGCGGCCCTCGGCTTCTGGCTGTTCATCGCCGCCGTCGTTGCTACCGGCGTCTGGGACAACATCCGCAAGCGCGAGGCGCAACACGAAACGCTTCGGCGTATCATCGAAAGTGGACAGCGCATCGACGACGAGTTAGTCGACAAGCTGATTGCGCTGACCGGGGGGAACAAAGATCTGGAACGCGACTTTCGCATCACCGCGCTCATCCTGCTTGGACTGGGGCCGTCCTTGACCCTGTTTGGCTGGATCATGGGGCTCTTCCTGGCCAAAGAACTATTCGGCGTCATGCTCTCCGTCGGCGCGCTGCTCGTGTGTTTGAGCCTCGTTTTCTATGCCGCAGCGCAACTCGTCAAGAAATGGCGCCAGGACAGCGACAAACTGGACCAGTACGGCTCGTAAGACGTGCCGCGCCCCGATTACAGCGACCGCCCCGAAGCCCTGGTTGCCGCGCTCGCGCGCACCGGTGACCACGACGCTTTTGCAGCGCTGGTCAGGAATCGACAGGCGTGGATCCGCAACCTCATGCGGCGCTGCTGCGGAGATGTCACTCTGGCTGACGATCTTGCGCAACAGACTTTTCTGCAGGCCTGGCGGGACATCGGCAAACTGCGCGAGCCGCAGAAATTCGCTGCCTGGTTGAAGCGCATCGCCATCAACGTATGGCGCCAGCATGCGCGTAAAAACGATCCGTTGTTCGACGCAGACCCGGACGTCGAGGCGCCTGCGCAGGCAGAGGCCAATGCCGGCATGGCCAGAGATCTCGACCGGGCGCTGCAGTTGCTACCGGGCGCCGTGCGTCTGTGCATCGTGCTCACCTATCACGAAGGCATGTCACACAGTGAGATCGCAGCAATGACCGACCTGCCCCTGGGCACGGTCAAATCACATATCAAACGCGGCAGCGAGCGTCTGCAGGCGCAGCTGTCCGCTTATCACGAAGTTTCGGCAGGAGAAGTCAATGACGGATAACGCAGAGACGCCGGCAACCGTTACCGATTGGTTCAGCAACTCGGCCGCACCGGTCGACGAGACCGATTTCACCGACAGGGTGATGGCCGAGACCCGCGCCCTGCGGCGGCGCAAAATTGCCCGCCGCGCGATGCTTGGTCTCCTGCTGGCCGCGCTGTCGATTCCCCTTCAGGACATCGGTATCGCCGTCGCTGAAGTGGCCATGGTGCAACTCGTGGAAATCAACAACCAGCTTGCGGCAGAAGTGCTCGCGCCGATCAACTCGGTGGGTGGCGTGCTGTCAGCTGTCCTGCTCTTTCTGCGGACCGTATACCGGCGTCTATTGCGGGGTTGAGCGCCATTCCGGCACCTCGCGGTTGTTGAAACAATCGACAGATTCAATCTGCAATCCCTGTCAAACTTGCCCGATGCGCCTTTTCTATCTCATTCTGGCTCTCGCCCTGATTGCAGCGGTGGTGGCGCCCTTCTACATGAAAGGACCCACCGGACAACCGCTCATGCGCGTCAGCGACGTCATCGACGACTCGCTGCCGGCGCAGGAGACAACGGTATATCGATGGCAGGATGCGGAAGGCATCTGGCAGTATGGCGATACGCCTCCGGAGCACGTCGACGCCGAGCCCGTCGAGGTGAGCCCGAACATCACGCCAATCAAAACAGACTGGGCCGCCGAGTGGGCAGCCAGACATCCTGAAGAGCAGGCCGTCGATAACGGCACAATGGCGCCCGGGACAGCAACCGTTGGCGACATCGGTGATATCTACGATGGCAAGGCGATGCAGAAGGCCGAGCACGCGGCGGAACTCATGGAGCAGCGCATCCATGAGCTGAAAAACGTTATGGAAGACATAGCGGGGAACCGCTGAAGTTCAGAATTCAGCGCCGCCGATCCGCCAGCGCTTCTGTCACACACCAGTGCAAACAGCGCTCAGCAACATGCTCGGGATCCGCCTCACCCGCTGGCGCGCGCACCAGCCAGCCATCACGGCTTACTTCGACGATCCGGCCCCACTGTTTGTCTTCCCAGGTATCCCAGCTACCGCGGTAATGTTTGCCATCCACCGCAACGGCGAGCTCGCGCATACGACTCTCCTCATCGATCACATGGCAACCATAACACCTCTACAGTAGTCTTCAGCGACATGAATAGCAGTGCTGAACAGCGTTCCCGATCGCTCAAGTGGCGTGAGCTGTTCCTCGGCATCCCGTTTGTCGAGGCCGCACAGTGGCAGCAGCTTTCCCACGTGCAACGCTGGCTCATCGCGACACGCGCCTCAGTTCTTCCACTCACGCTGTTTGCCGTCTTCTTTGCATTGTGCCTGGCCCCGCCAGTGTCGTTCGCGGGATGGGGCGCCGCCGCGCTGGCAACGCTGGCTCTGCTTTTCGCGCACGCCACCAACAACTTGATCAACGACTATGTCGACTATCACGCCGGTCTGGACCGCGATAACTACGCGCGCGCGCAATACGGGGTCCACGTCCTCTCCAGCGGCCTGATGTCGCCAAGAGCGCTGCGCGCCTACATCTACACAACCGGTTCAGCAGCATTCGCGCTGGGGCTGCTGGTCTGCGCGATCAGCGTCCGTGAGGCCGTCTATTTCGCCCTGGCGGGGGCAGCCCTGGTCCTCTTCTATACCTATCCCCTGAAACGTATGGCGCTTGGCGAATTGGCGGTCTTTGCCGCCTGGGGACCCTTGATGGTCGGCGGTCTCGCGCTCGTCAGCACGGGCGAGCTGCCAGACGTGGTCCTCTGGGCCGGAGCCGTCTATGGCCTCGGACCCTCGCTGGTCATCTGCGCCAAGCACACTGACAAGCTGTCAGACGATCGGGCCCGGCGCATCCGCACCTTGCCGAACATCCTGGGTGAGAGGGGCGCACGCCTGCTCCTGATTGCCGTCGCGTTGGCGCAGATCAGCGGAATGGTGTGGCTTGCCTGGCGCTGGCAGCTGTGGGGGCTGCTCGCCGGTGCGGCGACGCTGCCGCAACTCTACGGATTGATACGGGTATATCTGAAACCGCCACCCTCAGATTGCCCTGCCGAATTTCCCGCGCACGCCTGGCCGCTCTGGTACACGACCCAGACGTTTTTGTACGCACGCAATATAGGCTTGTGGATGATTCTCGGGCTGCTGAGTCAGCACATCTTCTGGCTGTAAGCCTTCGCCGCACCTCTCTTTTGGCGCTACTCTCCCGAAGGAGAGGGGGGGCAAACATGCCGATTCACTACGTTCCAGACTACGAAAACCACGTGGCCTACATCACTGGTGAGGGCGACATCACCTACGATGAATGCATTGAGCTCATCGAAAAACAGAAAGCTGACGTCGCCCATCGCCTGCATGAGCTGAACGACTACCGCGGCACATCATTGAAAACCGACGGCGATCACGTCAAACGCCTGGCGGAGCTCAACCAGGTGCTGTATGCACAGATTCACGACATCCGTTTCGCCGTGGTCGTCGACAGCGACCTCAGCTACGGCATGTCGCGCATGTTCAAAGTCTGGTTACAGGACAGCGTCGAGTTCGAAATCTTCCACGACTACGACAAGGCCCGAGCCTGGGTCCTGGAAGCCGCTGCCAGGGATAAGCAGCCGGCGAGCTGATCAGCGATCGCCGAACATATCGCCGAGCCCGCCGAGCACGGAACCCTCACCCTTTGAGCCTGTCGGACTTGCTGCCTGCATGACGCGGCCGGCCAGACGTGAGAAGGGCAGGCTTTGCAGGTATACCGTGCCGGAGCCGCGCAGTGTCGCAAGAAAGAGACCTTCTCCACCGAACACCATGGACTTCAGGCCTCCGGCGCGCTCTATGTCGTAGTCGATGCCGGGCGTGAAGGCGGCAATACAGCCCGTGTCGACCCGCAGGGTTTCGTTGTTGAGCTCGCGTTTGATCACCGTGCCGCCGACATGAATGAAGGCCTTACCGTCGCCTTTGAGGCGCTGCAGGATGAAACCTTCCCCACCAAAAAAACCGGCACCCAGGCGGCGATGGAAGTCTATGTTCAGACTGGTCCCATAAGCTGCGCACAAGAACGCGTCTTTTTGACAAACCAGCTCACCGCCGATGGCGGCCATGTCGACAGGGATGATCTTGCCGGGATAGGGCGCAGCGAAAGCGACACGCTTCTTCCCCACTTCAACGTTGTTGGAGAAGTGCGTCATGAAAATGGATTCACCCGTCAGCACGCGCTTGCCGACGTTGAAGATGGCGTCGAGCACTCCGCCGTCAGGGTTCGAGCCGTCACCCATTTTGGTTTCGAAGCCGATGCCGTCCTCCATGTAGTTCATCGCTCCCGCCTCCGCAATGACCGTTTCACCGGGGTCGAGTTCCACCTCCACGATTTGCATGTCATTGCCGAAAATCTCGTAATCCACTTCGTGAGAATTCATGTCTGCTCCTTGCTGGTTGTTGACGGCTGCTCAGCTCACATTCTCGCTCCCGCATGCCGGCCAAGGCAAACTTGGCGCCCGAGAACGATGCGCTTACCCTGCACGGATGAGAAAAGATGGATCTGCCAACGAGGAGCATATCGACGCCGGCGACTTAGCCGCCTGGCTCGATACCAATCGTCGCGGCAAAGGCACAGGCGCGGATGTGCCCTGCGGTTCCTGCACAGGCTGTTGCGAAGCGAGCTACTTCATACACGTGACACCGGCAGATGAGGCTGCCCGAGCGCACATACCCGCGGAACTTTTATTTCGAGCCCCGGGGCAGCCCGAGGGGCACCTCGTCATGGGTTTCGACGCGCACGGCCGCTGTCCGATGCTACAGAACGGGCGTTGTGCAATTTACCCGCACCGGCCGCAGACCTGCCGAGACTATGACTGCCGTATTTTCGCCGCCACAGGCATAGACGCCGGCGGCAAGGAAAAGGCTGCTGTGAACGCGCGGGCAGCACGTTGGCGATTTCGCTCAGATGCACACCCGACCTGGCTTCATGAGCTCAAGCAGCTCGGTGCCTGGCTGCTCACGCAGACAGATGCGCCAGCCAACCCGAGCCAGGCGGCGCTCCTGTGCCTCGATATGTTTGCCTGGTTGGCAGAGCGCAACGACTTCAGCATTGAAGCAAAACATACGGCGCTGCAGCTTTGTCTGCAGCGCGTCAGTTTTTCAGCATGAAGACCCGGCGCCCGCGAGTCACCCCGTTGACAACCACCTCCACGTAGTGCTCGCCGGGATACAGAACCCTGGTCGTCATCGGGCGCAGCGCCACTTTCTTCTCCAGCGCCAGCTTTTCGCCGGCCTCCGTTTGCACGTCTTTGACCTTGAAAACCTTTGCCGAATGGCGCCCGTTTGCTTTGAGAAAGCCGACTTTCAGCGCAATCTTGAGTTTCTGCGCTCGTGCTGAAATCAAAGTCACCCGCCAGCTCAGACTCTCGCCGACACGGACGGCATCACTGACGTCGAGATCGCGAAGCTTGAACGCCGGGTCTGACGGGTAGCCCACCATTGCCAAGGCAGCCTCGTCGTCGTTCTTGAGGAGCGTACGCAGCGCGTGCCGGACCATCCAGTCGAGTTCCGCCGACTGCTGCAGCGCCTCGCGCTGCCAGCGTCCGAGGGTTGCGAGCACCGCCGCGGGTTCTATCCTGGAGAGGTCGTTCAGGTTGTTGGCCACCGAACGCGTGACATAGCGCGTGTTATCCGCATGCAGCTTGTCGAGCACGGCCACAATGTCTTCAACAGGAAGCACCACCCGTGTCGCCCAGGGGAGGTACGGCCGTATTCCCTCAGAGGCGAGACGCCTTACATGATAGTTGTCATCAACCGCGCACTGATGCACGAACTCCAGCGTTGCTTCGGGAAAGTGCTGCAGGAATGGCCGGATCGCACTCTCCGACGTAAAGCGCATCGTCGCCTCGCGAAGAAAATCAAGTGACCCCGCCAATACCGCGCTATTGCATCCATAGCGCGCGATGTACTCACCGGGCACTGCCCAAATGAACTGACCAAAGTCATCGTCGCTCAAATTCGGGTCCAGTGGCTCCGGCAGCGCCGCCATCCAGATGTCGCGCGCTGCCTCGATGTCCGCCGGCATCTGACGATGGGCGTGTTCGACCATGCACTGGATACGGGCCTTGAGCTCCAGGTCGGGAAACGCCCGCAGCACGTCCCGCTCGAAACGTCTGCGGTCGAATCCGCTATGCGCCCGGGCCAGCGCTTCGCCGAGCACGGCAACGGAGCGCGCGTTGAATAAATCATCTTTCAGAGAGAAAGACGTTTCCGCTTTGATGCTCATGGGGATGTACTCCTCGTTGAAAGCGCCCTTTTAAGCAAACTCATCGGTCCCTCAGGCACCGCACTATCCTGCGTTATGCAGCAGACGAGACGAAAGGCAGCCAGCTGAGACGGGGTCAGTGCGGCTCTTCGGCGGACACGCAGGTCGGACACATGCCGTGACTGACCGGGTACGCCTGGCGCACGAATTCTGCGGGTGCAATCCAGGTGCCCTGCTCGCCCTCCACCTGCACGCGCGCACACCAGGCGCAGACTTTGAACATATAGTCCGCGGCATCATGTTTGAGACGGCGCAGTTCGAGCTCACGCACGACCGCATCGCGCAGGACTTCAAGCACACTCGTTTGCACGTCATCAAGCTGTCGGGGCTTGCGGTCGATCACACAGACCGTACCCAGACGATACCCTGCAGTGGTGACGAGCGGGGCACCCGCGTAAAATGCGATATGGGGCTCGCCTGTCACCAGGGGATTATCGGCAAAGCGCGGATCAGCGCGTGCGTCTGTCACTTCCATGAGCGCATCGCTGCGTATCGCATGCGTGCAGAAGGAGATCTCACGCGGCGTCTCGTCCACGTCGAGACCGTGCTTCGCTTTGAACCACTGCCGCTCCTGATCGACAAACGAAATCAGCGCGATGGGGGTATCGCAGACACCGGCTGCCGCTTCGACAATCCTGTCGAATTGAGGCTCCGGCTGAGTATCGACGATGTGATAACTGTTGAGCGCTGACAGGCGCGCGGACTCGACGGCCGTATCGCGATCGGCAAACCGGTTCGATCCTTCATCATCAGTCATACTACCCTCGTCTTACGGCTGAAAGCCGCTCCGGCAGCGCATGCCATGCGGAGCAAGGAACCGCTCCGCGACTTTGTCGGCCTGCGAGGCAGCGCCGGGATTGCGCG
This sequence comes from Pseudomonadales bacterium, assembly GCA_965267275.1. Taxonomy (GTDB): domain Bacteria; phylum Pseudomonadota; class Gammaproteobacteria; order Pseudomonadales; family Azotimanducaceae; genus UBA4421. The sequence goes on along the minus strand of OZ253950.1, from coordinate 5,235,325 downwards.
CGTAAGCCCAACCGCCGTACAACCTCACAGATAACCATTCGAATCAGGGCGCGCTGCGCTTCAGCTTGCGCTCGTCATGCAGGCTAGACAGGCTGACGCGCTGCAGCGCCGTGGCTTTGGGTCCCTTGCGGCCGCCCATCTTGTCGTAAAGTCCTGCAACAATGGACTCGGCCAGACGTGAGTGAAGCTCGAAGACCTGCTGCTGCTCCAGATCAAATTTGTCAGACCAGAGTTGGCGCTCGGATTCGACGTCACACAACATCGAGGTGATGCGGACGCGCCCGTCCGCGACCATCAACGATCCGCTCAGCACGGTGCGCGCTCCGACGCGTCCGCCGACTTCGAGGTCGGTAAAACCGCTACGTTGTACCCGCGCGGCCCTGTCCAGGCTGACCACCTGAGCACCGGACTGCATCAAGTGGTGACAGATTTCGAAGCTCAGCCCGTCAATGAGATAGGCATCATTGTCCTCGGCGGAATAGTCGCGAAACGGTAGAACCGCGATGGGGCTGATCTCTGCGCTGTAATCACCCGTGTCCTTGAGCGGTATGACCGGTGCAATGAACTGATATCCGAGCTTGGGCAAGGTTTGTATGTACAGCGGCTGCCGCGCGTCATCGCCCAGCACACGGCGTAAACGACCGATCGATTGATGCAGCGCGTTATCGCCGACAACTTTGCTCCGCCATGCCCGCCGCATCAGTGCCCGAGTTGAAACCAGGTTGGGAGCGCTGTCTATCAAATGCATCAGCACGGTGTAATCACGCGGCTCGAGACGATGCAACTCACCGTCACGCAGCACGCCATGGCGCCCGATGTCCAGTTGACACTCGCCTATCTTCAATAGACGTGTCTGCATGGTCCGACCTCCCAAATTCAGTGCGCCTGTGTCGGCGCCACCGCTCACGGTCAGCATCCTGGCCCCTTCTCGAAACGATCCGGCCTCTCCACCATGACCAGGCCCATCGAGCGAGACCTTTTTTTCTTCTGATGCCGTTCTGCGGTCTTCTTATGAAGCCGATGTATACCAGCCAACGCCGGCAAAGTATACGTCGGGTCAGATCGTGGCTTCCGCGCGCAGCCTCAAACCATCCGTTTTTTTCATAAAAATTAACGCCTTAGCGAAAGCTCGCCAGAAGTCATGACGCGTCCGACGAGATTGACAAGGCCATTTTGTTGTCATCGGAGGGCGCCATTCATCAGGAAAACAAAAGGAGTTTGGAAGGACTTCGGAAGCCTCCGAATCTCATATTAAAGGGGTAGGAAAGTTCAATTGAGCGCTGACTCGGGGCTCTGAACTGGCCGCCAACCCAAACGAGGAGGCAGACATGTGGTACGTAGGCTAACAGCGATTTAAAGCAGGTGCGCGTGGGTCGATCCTTTCCGCCGCACCACCTGATGGCGTCGTCCAGGACTGGACGGCGCCCTTTTTTTGCCCCGCTTTTTTACCCCGCCTTTATTACCCGTTTTGATGCCCCGTTGCATTCTCCGAGTCTGCGGCCGATGAAGGGCCCAGGTGAGCGTTTACGCAATCGCGAAATTAAATCAGGGACAAGCGCAGCACGCGACGAGGCTGGCTGCCATAATCTACCCTCGCCAGAAACGACAACGCGCCATGTTCAGAAGCTTGCCAAACTCCACGATCGTCATCATAGGCTGCCTCTGGATCGCAGGGGCACTGGCTGCCCCGCCAGACGCTGGTGACGCGGATTGGCTGGACCTCTTCAACGGCGCGAACCTCGATGGCTGGACAGTCAAAGTCAGAGGTTACGAGGCGGGTGAGGATCCCTACGACACCTTTCGCGTCAAAGATGGTCTTCTGACCGTGAGTTACGCAGACTATCCTGCAGAGGGGTTTGGCGGCCGGTTCGGCCACTTGTTTTTCGACACGCCTTATTCCCACTACGTACTCCATCTCGAATACCGATTCGTTGGCGAACAGGTTGACGGCGGTCCCGCCTGGGCGGAACGGAACAGCGGCGCCATGCTGCATGCACAAGATCCGCAAACGATGCATCGTGATCAGGACTTTCCTGTTTCGATCGAAGCCCAGTTCCTGGGCGGTCTCGGCACCGGCCGGGCCAGACCCACTGCAAATGTCTGCACACCGGGCACCGACATAACCGTGAACAACGCCATCTATCCACACCACTGCCTCGCTTCCGGCGCGCCCACTCATTACGGAAATCAATGGGTCAACGTGACCGTCGTGGTACTCGGCGGCGGCAGCGTCACGCACTACGTCGAGCGCGAAGAAGTATTGAGTTACCACTACCCGCGCCTCGACAGCGCCAGTACCCACCAGCGCAGCGGTTCTCCCGAGGCACTACAGAGCGGGTACATTGCCCTGCAGAGTGAATCCGCGCCGATCCAGTTTCGCCAGGTGCGGCTGCTGAATCTGACCGGTTGTAGAAACCCCCAGGCACAGAACTACAAGCCCTACATCGTCAACAGCGACAACTCGCTGTGCCGTTTCAGCGACTGAGGGCGGGCACGGAGCGCGCAGGCGTCAGCGCGATTTGAACACCGGCCGGCGTTTTTCAGCGAAGGCGGTGATCGCTTCGCGCGCATCTTCAGTCTGAAAAGACATGACCATGTGCTCAGCCTCCATCGCGAGCGTTTCGCGCAGACCCTGCAAAGCACCGCGGTTGATGTTGCGCTTCATACGCGCAAGCGCAACCCCGGGACCGTGGGCCAACTTGTGAGCATATGCATACGCTTCATCACGGAAATGCTCCTGGGCAAACACCGCGTTGACCAGACCGAGCCGGAGACACTCGTCAGCCGCGACGCGCTCTGACAGGTACATGAGCTCTTTTGCCTTCGACTGGCCGAGGAGACGATTTAAGAACCAGCTCGCGCCGTAATCGCCGGACAACCCGATGTTGGCGAAAGCGGTCACGATGAATGCGTTCGCACTGGCAATACGAAGGTCACAAGCCAGAGCGATCGAGAGACCCGCCCCGGCTGCCGCGCCCGGCAAAGCCGCTACGGTCGGCTTGGCAAGCTCGTAAAGCCGCAAGGTCAGCGACTCCTGTTTGCGGATGAGTTCCGCGACGCGCTCATCCGCGGATTTGGATCGCCCCTGGCCGGCGCCGCCCATCCCGCTGACGTCCCCGCCGGAACAGAACGCATCGCCCGCCCCGGTCAGCAACACGCAGCCGACATCGGGATGCGCTTCCAGCACGAGCAGCGTCTCGCGCAGGGCAGGCGTCAGTGCGTCGCTCAGAGAGTTCTTTTTATGGGGGCGGTTGAGCGTCACCGTGGCGACGCGATCGTCAACCTCACACAAGAGCTCTTCGGTGCCGGTGTCTATCTGCATGTTGGTCTTCCTCTGCCGGTACCCGCCAGTGTACGCACCGCCTGCAACCGACACACCGCAAATGCGTGCACGGCGCCGTGCAGGTTTGGACTAGCGGTCCACTGCCCGGGCGGGGACAACCCTTATCGCCTCGGGGAACTGTTCAGCGACACGCTGAGGCTTGCCGTCGGCCTGGTAACGGAAGTCGCAGCGATGCGCACCGAGGGCAATTGTGCCGGTACGGCGCAGGCCCTCGCCGCGCAGATCGCTCATCACATCGTCGCTGGCACACATGTACGGGACCAGATCCATCGCGTCGTGCCTGCCGTATAGATAGCAGATCGCACAGGATTTGATGTTGTAGCCGTAGTCGAACTCGCCTTCGCTGCGGTCCGCCACCTCGACCTCGAACTCGCCGGGATGCGTACCCGGTCCGCGGAAATTTGCCGCCAGCTGCTCATCCGTGGGCGAAGGCAACGGCTGCACGTCGAGTTGGCGCAGTTGCTCGAGCATCGCGCTGCCGTAGCGGTGCGCATCGACGCCAAGCGGCTTGACCGCGAGGTAGACCGCCAGATGCAGCGTACAGAAAAAGAGCGCCTGCGCGAGCGGGTTATCAGGCGCATCAAGATAAGCACTCTCAGGCGCCAGCGCCGCCAGCTGCTCGCGCGCCGCCGCGCAGGCGGCATCCGGATCCTCGACGATGCCTGCGAGCAGCGATCGGAGCGATGCTTCCTGCGCGTCAAAGAGGCGCGTGATGGCGTCCATCAGGCAGAGCCCTGCTGCAACAGCTCTTCGATGGGATCACCGTTTTCGTAACGCGCCAGCAGCTTGTCCGGGTCGAACCCGACGCCTATCGGATTCTCGGCAAACGCATCAGAACGCATATAACCCTGCAGCGCTTCTTTGCTGCCGAGGTTTTCCACCTGGAACTCAACGCGGTTGCCATCAGGGTCCGCATAGTACAGCGACGTGGTCAGACCGTGATTGATCGGCCAGACGGGCAGGATGTCCTGAGCCTTCAATCGCTTATACGTGGCTAACAGGTCTTCTAACGAATTCAGCGTGTACGCCACGTGGTCAAGCCCAGGCGCGCCGTCCACTTTTTCTTTGTCCGGCGGGGCCTGCACCAGCGCCAGCCGATGGTGCTCGTCGTCATACGTCATGAACGTGAGGATCTCGTTGGCGTGAACGGTCTCCATGCCCAGCACTGCGCCGTACCACGCAACTGAAGCCTCCTTGTCCGAACAGCGCAGCACGAAGTGCGCAAACGCGGCCGGCTTGACGAGTTCTGTATCTACCGTTCGTGTCATATCTCCCCCTCTACACGCTCTGCGGAATGCCCATATAAGACCCTGGGGCGCTCTTTTGCAATGACGCGGCCGGCGCGACGCAATGACGCGGCCGGCGCGCTTTTGTTGTTTGTGCCGAATTGCGTACGATGAACGCAGCGGAGGAGACCACTATGCCCACATTCATCGACCTGTCAGTGGATATCGACAACAACGAGCACACCGACCACCCGGGCGGCAGCCCCAAGGTCACGTATCGCAATCATGCGGAGACCGCCGGCGGCCTCGCACACTTCTTCCCCGGGCTCAAACCGGACGATCTGCCGGACAGCGAAGGCTGGGCGGTGGAGACGATAACTCTATCCACCCACAACGGCACGCACATGGATGCGCCCTGGCACTTCCACAGCACCACGAATTACGGCCAGGACCCCGCTCCGACGATCGACGAGACGCCGCTGGAGTACTGCTTTCAACCGGGCGTGAAGCTCGACTTCCGGCATTTCGAAGACGGCTACCTCGTCAGCCCGGACGATATCGCAGCGGAGCTCGAGCGCATCGGGCATACGCTCAAACCGCTGGACATCGTGCTCGTGAATACCCGGGCAGGATCGGTTTTCGGTGAACCCGGCTATGTCGACGCCGGCTGCGGCATGGGTCGCGAAGCCACGCTTTATCTCACCGAACGCGGTGTGCGGGTGGTCGGCACGGACGGTTGGTCGTGGGACCCGCCATTCAATCACACCGCCAGGCGCTGGGCGGAAAACCCTGATCCCAGCATGATCTGGGAAGGCCATAAAGCAGGACGGGAGATCCCCTACTGGCAGATGGAAAAGCTCCACAACCTGGAAGCCCTGCCTGCCGATGGTTTCACGGTCGCGTGTTTCCCCGTCAAGATCAAGGGCGCGTCCGCCGGCTGGACACGCTGTGTCGCCATCGTCGATTAACCCGCGACAGAGCGCAGACGCGGAGCTTCAGTCGATCACGTTCGCGCCGCCGTCATCGAGCTTTTGCGGGCGCTGCCAGTAGCGGAACTGCGGCGTCCAGTTCGCCTCGCCAATCCCGGCCAGTGCCAGGAGATTCCAGGCGGAACAATACAGGTCTCCCGGGCCGAACACACAGGCATTCTTGCGCCGGATCACGTCACCTTCGCGGGTATAGACGACCGCACCGGGCATGTTGCCGGAGCCGGCCTGCGCCGTCTGCTCCACGATATAGCGTCCGCCGCCGTGAGACGCGAGCCGGAATCGCCAACCACGACTCAAGGCAAACGCGCGCTGGGTGGCGGGCGCATCCTGGGATACCAGCACCACGGACATCGCCGACTCGAGATGCGGTAAGAAACCGTTGAAGCCGTCTGCCCACAGAGTGCAATAGCGGCAGCCCTGCCCCATGTTGTGAATCATCAGCAGCGTATCGTGATCACCAAAGAGTTCAGCGAGGGTCGTTGTGCCGCTCTGCGTGGTAAACGTGTAATCGGGCACCGCGTCACCCACCTCCGCGGCGCGCAGCGCGCTGAGCTTTGCCGTGAGCTCGAAGATCTGTGTCTCGAGCGCCTGAATTTCCGCGTTGGCCATCTCTTCCTCCGCAGCCGTGCACGATCCGCACAATGTAAACAAACCAGGGTGACTGGGCAAAACCTCAGTCTGTTAAGCTGCGCGTTTTGCACGAGCTTCCATGAGCGAACCATGGCCCGATCTGGGCACCCGGGTATCAAGACGCGGTAACCGCTTTACACAGTGGTTCGGACGTACGGTCTTTCGTGCCATGGGCTGGCGTCTGATCGGGGAATTCCCGGACCGGCCCAAACTGATTGTCGCCGTTGCACCCCACTCGTCGAACATAGACTTCGTGCTGGCGGCAGCCGTCATCTGGGGTTATCGCCTCAACGCCCGATTCCTTGCCAAGCACACGCTTTTCCGTTTCCCCCTGGGCAGCATCATCCGCCTCTTCGGCGGCATACCGGTAGATCGACGCAGCGCCCAGGGACTGGTCGGGCAGATGGCTGAACAGTTCGACGCCAGCGAGGGCCTCATCCTCGGCATCACGCCAGAGGGGACACGCAGCCGCGTGCGCGAGTGGCGCAAAGGGTTTGCGCAGATTGCCGCGGCCGCGCAGGTTCCCGTGGTGCCGACAATCGTCAACTATGACACTCGTGAAGTGCGTTTCGCGGATGTCATCGACGATGTCACCGATCCGGAGCACATCCTGGCGCAGGTGCAGGCTGAAGCGGCCACGGGCGTGGCGCGCGCGGCGGGTCCCGGGTAGACAATGCCAGATAAATGACGCATGTTGTGCTGCCCATTCGAGCAGTACTTCATGGATTCGAAACGTCACGCGCTCACTTTCGTCACCGTGACCGTCTTTGTCGATACGGTGGGTTTTGGCGTCATCATGCCGGTGCTGCCGGAGTTTCTGATGCAGCTGACCGGCGGGGATCTTTCTTCCACATCGGCGATCGCCGGCTACCTCGTGGCTTTCTACGCTGTCCTGCAGTTTCTGTTTGCGCCGGTAATCGGCAATCTGAGCGACCGCTATGGACGTCGGCCGGTGCTCCTCATCTCGCTGGGCGCATACGCCATCAACTACCTGATCGCTGGACTCGCGACGGTCCTGTGGGTGTTGTTTCTCGGCCGCATTCTTACGGGCATCACCAGCGCCACGTACGCCACCGCCAACGCCCTGATTGCCGACGTATCCCCACCTGAAGAGCGTGCGCAGAACTTTGGCCTGCTCGGCATGGCGTTTGGCCTCGGCTTTATCTTCGGCCCGTCGATCGGCGGGCTGCTGGGCGAGTGGGACGTGCGCGCGCCGTTTTTCGCGGCGGCAGGGCTCGCTGCGCTGAACACGATTTACGGTTTCTTCGTCCTGAAAGAAACTCTGCCGCAAACTCAGCGCCGGCCGTTCGACTGGAAGCGGGCCAACCCGCTCGGCATGCTGGTACAGGTGCGCCGTTATCCCGTGCTGATCGGTCTGATTACCGTGATGTTCATCTATAACATCGGCCACCACGTGTACCCGTCCAACTGGAACTTCTACACCATCGAGAAATTCGCCTGGAGCCCGTTGGACGTCGGCTTGTCCATGGGCCTCGTGGGTGTGCTGGCAGCCATCAACCAGGGCTGGCTCATTCGGGTCGTGATCCCCCGATGGGGCGCCCCGCGCACCGCATTTTTCGGTTTCATTGCAGCGGCGACCGCTTATCTCGGCATCGCGTTCGCGCCCAACGCGATTGCCCTCTACTTGTGGATCGTCGTGTCCGCGTTCGCCGGGTTAGTCGGCCCGGCAGTCGCAGGGATCATGTCCAATCAGGTGCCGCAGAACGAACAGGGTGAACTGCAGGGGATCAACGCCAGCGTCGGCAGCATCGGCGCGGTCATCGGGCCGCTCCTGATGACGCAGAGCTTTGCCTGGTTCACCGGGGACGCGGCGCCCGTCTACTTCCCCGGCATCGCTTTTTTACTCGCGGCAGCGCTTACGATCGCGGCGGTCATCATCTTCGCGTACAACGTGCGCGTTCTGGACATCACCGGCACCGCCCGCCATGAACAATAGTTTCAGCAGCGCAGACGTCGTTCGCCTGAACCGCGCCGCCTGGGATCGCCAGTCGAGCGGCGGCGACAGTCCCTGGGTGCAGCCGGTCGACGCCGACACCATCGCGCGCGCCCGAGATGGCGACTGGCAACTCATTCTGACACCAACGCTCAGCGTCCCGGCAGCGTGGTTCGGGGAGATCGAGGAAGCCCGCGTGCTCGGGCTGGCCTCTGGCGGCGGGCAACAGATGCCGGTGCTGGCCGCTGCCGGCGCAAGGGTCACCAGTTTCGACAACTCCGCTGAGCAGCTTGCCAAAGACACCCAGGTCGCCGAGCGGGAGGGCCTGGATATGCGTTTCGAGCAAGGGGATATGGCCGACCTGTCGCGCTTCGCCGACGCGAGCTTCGACCTGATTTTTCATCCCGTTGCGAACGTCTTCTGCGCCGACATTCTGCCGGTGTGGCGAGAGTGTTTGCGCGTGCTGCGTCCCGGCGGCCGGCTGCTGGCAGGTTTCATGAATCCGTGTTTTTACCTCTTTGACCACGACGCCATCGAGCAGGGCGCACGGCCGAGCGTTGAATTCCGCCTGCCGTACAGTGACATCGCGACCCTCAGTGACGAGGAAATCCAGCGTCGTGTGGCGCAGGGTGAAGCGGTGGAATTCAGCCACAGCCTGGATACGCAGATCGGCGGTCAGCTGCAGGCCGGTTTCGTGATTACCGGTTTTTACGAAGATCGCTGGGACGATGCCGCAACCCCGCTGAACGCCTACATGCCGACGTCCATGGCCACTTTGGCCGTGAAACCGGAAGGGACATGAGCGAACGCAAAACTTTCTCGAGCGGCTCGAGCTTCGAGAGCGCCATCGGCTACAGCCGCGCCGTGAAGCAAGGTGACCTGGTCATCGTCTCGGGCACGACGGGTTTCGACTATGACACGATGACCATCAGCCCGGATCTATTGACGCAGGCGGAGCAGGCGATGCGCAATGTAGAAATCGCGCTGAGCGCGCTGGGGGCGACCATGGCCGACGTCGTTCAAGTGCGCTACATCTTTCCCGATCGCGAAGATTTCGAACCCTGCTGGCCGGTGTTCAAAAGGTATCTGGGCGACATCGCTCCGGCCGCGACCATGATTGTGGCCGGCCTTTATGATCCCGATATGCGCCTCGAGATCGAAGTCGTCGCGCGTCTCGACGAGGCTTGAGGCGGCGCTCACCCGCGGCCAGACCCGCGACGTGCGCGTTTTTCATTTGCACCGTTATTGCACGATTACTGCGCAGTTCCGAACCAAATTGCCGTTTTGTTGACGCATGTCCTGATCTATAGTGCGGACCTGTCTAGCATGAATATCCAACCCCAAACCCAGACCAGCACTTGAGAGGTCAGCCATGTTCGACAAGCGTAAAGAAGCCCCCGAGCCTACCCCGCCGCCGGAGCCCGCGGTATCGCAACCTGCGGCCCCCAAAGATTTCACCTCGAGGAGTAGCGCTGTGATCGGCAAAACCATCAAAATCAAAGGCACCATCAGCGGTGACGAAAATCTGATCATCGAGGGCGAGGTAGACGGCTCTGTCGACCTGCCGAAGAATGACCTGACGATTGGCGAGTCCGGCAAGGTCACCGCGGACCTCGACGCCAAGGTCGTGAAAGTGGACGGTGAAGTGACAGGCGACATCAGCGGCGCCGAGAAGGTCATCATCTCTAAATCGGGAACGGTCAAAGGCAACATTGTCGCGCCCCGGGTCACGCTGGAAGACGGCGCGAAGTTCAAGGGCAGCATCGACATGGACCCGAGCGACGCCAAACCTGCCGCCAGCTCCAAACCCTCGCTGAAGTCGTCACCCGCGAGCGATTCCGGAAACAGCACCGGCTCCGATCTCGACAAAGCTGCCGGCTGAGCCGTTGAAGTGTGAGCGAGCCCGCGACTCAGACGTCAGGTCTCGTTCACAGCCGTTTGCTGCCCGAGCTGTTCACGGGCTATGAGGACGGCGATGCATTGACGGTGTTGGATCTGGGTACTGGCTCAGCCAGCACCGTCGACTTTCTCAGCCGTTTTCGCGCCAGGATATTCTTCGCTGACCTGCTCGAGCATCCCATGTCTCTGGCACCGGGCGATGATCCGAATCCGCTCGGCTTACAGCAGACGATCGCGCGCCAGCTGGCGTTACCTGAAGATGTCCAGATAGATGTCTGCCTGCTGTGGGACTACCTGCACTACATCGAGCTGCCGACACTCGAAGCGCTGTCCGCGGTCCTCTCCCCACGCCTGCACCGCAATAGCCGCGGCTATGGTTTCGGCGCGCTGCACGGTCACAAACCACTGGATTCGAATCGTTATGGGATCGGCGATCGGAGCCATCTCATCGCCCAGCCGGAACCCAACGAACCCAGGTACTTCGCGCACTCCCAGCAACGCCTGAACGAACACTTTCCGGCGATGCGCATCCGGCGCGGCACGCTATTGCGCGAAGGCCGGCTGGAGTTGCTGTTCACCGTCGACTGACCGCCGTTCCCGTCAGCGCTTCTAAATCTTCCAGCGCGGGTTATAATCCGATCCGCAACTTGGGGGTTGCACACAAAACGAAGGAACGGAACCATGTCCACCGTTGCCGTTGATCTGGTGTTCACCGCGCTTGCGGACGCGACACGCCGCCTGCTGCTCGAACGCCTGGCGACCGAAGGTGCGGCCAGTGCCAGCACCATTGCCGACGAATTGCCCATCACCCGCCAGGCCATTGCCAAACACCTGACCGTGCTCGAAAAAGCGGGCCTCGTGTCGCGCGCGCGACACGGCAAGGCGGTGTGTTTTCATGTGGAGCCGCACCAGCTGGGCGCAACCGGCCGCTGGCTGCAGCGTATGGCAGGGCGCTGGGAGTCGGAGCTATCGGACGCTGGCGCCGGTGGAGTGACCGAGCTAAGAGACCATGCTGCGCAGATTAACGAGGTGCGCCACGCGGTCTAGCAAATCCTGACGCCGAAACGGTTTGGCCAGAAACTTCACCGGGCCGCCGGTATCCCGCCACTCGCCGATCTCAGTGTCCGAGTATCCCGAGATGAAGAGTATCGGCACTTCCATCGCCGCGTCGCGTAAGCGCTGCGCAAGCTCCGTGCCTCTGCCGTCAGGCATCATGATGTCGGTGATGAGCAGATCGGGCAGGCCCATCTGCAGATGTTGCCAGGCGCTTTCGACGTCATTCTTGATGGTCACGCTGTAGCCAGCTTTGAGCAGACTGCGAGCCACGAGGTCCGCCACCAGGCCCTCGTCTTCCACCACCAGCACGTTGCCGCTGCCGTGGAGAATAGCCACCGGCTCGGGTGAGGCTTCCTCAGATTGGAGCGCTTCTACCCGCGGTAATTCGAGCGTCACTGCGGTGCCTTCACCCAGCGTGGAAGTGATCCGCACACGTCCGCCCGCCTGTTCAACGATGCCCCTGACGCTGGCAAGGCCGAGACCGCTGCCGAACATCTTCGCCTTGGTTGAGAAGAACGGATCAAAAGCGTTTTCCAACACGTGCGCATCCATGCCCGGGCCGTCATCACGGACGCGAATGTGGACCTCGGGCGCTGCCGGCTCCGCGGGCTCAGGACATACCACCTCTATCCAGACGCAACCGCGATCTGCCAACGCGTCTCTGCAATTCGTCACGAGGTTGAGGAAGATCTGACCGAGCTCGCCGCTGCTGAGCGGGACCCATGCGTCCAGCTCTGTCTGGACAGAAAGGTGGATCGAGCTACCGAGCGTGCTGGCGAGCGCCGGCCGCATGCTCTGCACCAGCCGTGCGATGTCCGTTTGCTCCTCTTCCCTGGCGTTGTTGGCACTGAACGCCATCAGACGCTGCACCAGCACCGCGGCATCGTCGGCCGCATCAAGGACGTTGCGCCGCACCTCGCCATCTTCGAGCATTTCCGCGAAACCAGCGATCACGGTGAGGAGATTGTTGAAGTCGTGGGCGATACCTCCAGCGATCACACCAAGCCCTTCGAGCCGTTGCGCCTGCACGAGCGCTTCACGTGCCTCACGCTCTTCCGCGGCATTGTAAGCCGCTATCGTAAAACCAGCCTTCCCGGCCATTTCTGACCGTGCCACTGCATAGTTCTTGGTCCAAACCCAGTGGCCTTGCTTGTGGCGCACGCGTACTTCCAGCCCGCCTTCCGGCTTATCTGCATCCAGCCAGGCGCGCGCGCTGTCCAGATCCTCAGAGTGGACAAAGTCCGTCCAGCGTTTACCGATCAAGTCCGAGGACGAAAAACCCGTGATGCGCTCCTGGCCCGGGGCCACATAGACGATCTCACCATCATGGGTTTCCACGACGCTGGGAAAAATATTCTCGACCAGATTCTGGACGCGCAGAAACTGCCGCTCGCGTTCACCCCCGCCGCGCTTTTGCTGCCACCGCTGTTGGACATAATACGCGCTTCCGCCCAACCCAAAGGCGAGGCCGCACAGGACTCCCGGCAACCAGCCGATCATCAGGCCCACGACCACAGCAACGAGCGCCGCCAACGCGGCTCCGATAAGGGCCAGGCCGCGCCAACGGCGAAGCTCTGCGGCGGACTGTTGTTCGGTCTTGGACGACAAGGTGAGCCTCAGCCACGCGGTGGCATCAATACCAGGGTTGGCGTGCTGCGCTTGTAAGCCTGGTAATCAGGATCGTCGCCCCACTGCTTGTTGGCGCGGTTTTCCAGCATGCGCACACCGCTGATGAAAGTCAGGAGAACGACCACGAACAAGGGCGAGATGAGCGTTGCGAGTTGCCAGCCCACCAGGATCGGCGCAGCCATCATCGCGATGCCACACCAGAGCACAATTTCACCGAAATAATTCGGATGCCGGGACCAGGCCCATAAGCCCGTGTTGATGAATTTGTTTGCATTGGCCGGATCTGCACGAAACGCGCTCTTCTGCCGATCGGCAATGACCTCGACGGCAAAGCCGAAAATCCACAAGGTAAGACCACCCCAGAACGACAGCCCGAGCGGCACAGCCTGGGGAGAGACGATCGCGGCGAGCGCGCAGCAAGCAGTGATGAAGACCCACGTGCCCTGCAGCGTCCAGGTCATGAGATACATCGGAAACGATGTTTTCAGTTTACGGAAACGTCGGTCTTCGCCGGCGTTCTTGGTGCGCTTGTAGAGAAACGGGCCAAGCCGCACCGCCCAGATCAGAATCAAGGCGGCTATCAGCAGTGCACCGGTGTCGCGCGCACCTGACAGCAACACGGCCGCAATGATCATCACGATATAAGTCAAACTGCCGGTCAGGTCATAGAAAAGCTCTGTCTGCTTGAGCCAGGCATGGACGAACACCACCCACTGCACAAGAAACGCGAAAACGCCACAAACCAGAAATACCGGCCAGCCCGCGACGCTTGCGCTGTTCGTGCTGCCCGCCCAGGCGATCAACGCGGCCACCGTCAACGCACCAACGATTCCGCTCATTCCAACTGCCCAGTCGCTATTCATCGTCTCACCTCAATCTTCAGGGGGGCCGCATGGTGTTTGTGCGATGGTGAATGCAACGTCAAAGCATGGCGGCACGAGCACACAGCGCGGCGCCGCGGATACGTCTGGAATTGAATAGCTGTCGGCACCCCTCCCCAGGGGTCTGCACCAGGCGATGTCATCATCACTCTCCCTGACCCGAACTCTACACTATACCGGCTGATACCCGATGGGGCATTGCGCCCGCGTAACAATTTGTAACCCTGCCCTTGAGCCATCAACTGGGTATCGACATACTGACCGCGCTTCTTACGGAAGGTGATTCCCCAGGATGGCTTTCTTACTGCTCGCGGTTGGCGTGGCAATGCTACTGGTCGGCGGCACGCTTCTAGTGCGCGGTGCTTCCGGGATTGCGCGCTCATTCAACGTGTCCGCGATGATCATTGGCTTGACCGTGGTGGCCTTCGGCACCAGCACACCCGAACTCGTGGTCAACGTGACCGGGGTTCTGCAGGACCAGACCGACCTCGCGTTCGGTAACGCGGTGGGTTCGAACCTGGCCAACTTCGGCCTGGTGCTGGGCTTTGCCGCGCTGCTGTCACCTATTTATCTGCAAGGCCAGGTCGTGCGCCGCGAGGTGCCGTTCCTCCTGCTCGTCACCGCCATTCTGATGGTCATGGCGGCGGACGATTCGCTGTCGGGCACCGCGCCTACGCTGGACCGCGGCGACGCAATCATCCTGTTTCTGTTGTTCACCGTCTTCGTCTACATCATGGTGCGCGACGTCATGACGGAAACCGGCGATCCCATTCTCGTCGAAGCCCAGCACTTTCCAGTGACTTCCAAGGCGCCAAACCTCCTGTTGAACAGCTTCTTTACCATCGCCGGCATGCTCCTGCTCGTATACGGCGGCGACATGACGATCAAGCAGGGCGCGATCATCGCGGAGCTCCTCGCGGTTCCAGAGGTCGTCATAGGTATCTTCGTGGTTGCGGTCGGGACCAGCCTGCCGGAGCTCGTCACCTCGGCGATCGCTGCCTACAAGCGCGAAACCGACCTCGCGCTCGGCAACATCGTAGGCTCGAACATCTTCAACTCGCTTTTTGTGCTGCCGGCTGCGGGTATCATCAAGCCTCTGCCGATTCCGGACGGCGGCGACCTGGACCTCGCCGTCGGGTTCGTCTTCGTGCTGGTGGTCATTCCGCTTTTTATCTTCAGCGACGCGCGGCTGGGCAGGGGTGCGGGCGCCGCCCTCCTGCTGTCTTACTTCATCTACATGGGCTACCGCCTGGCCTTCTGAACCCCTGCGGCATGCCCTTTGCGTCTACGGAAAGTCCGGCGGCGGCGTAAAGCCTCCGAGCACTTCTGCCATCAGGCGCGCAAACTCGATGGTCGTGTAGTCATGGAATTCCGCCCCCACCGCCTGCAGGCCGATGGGTAAACCATCACTGGACAGTCCTGTGGGAAAGACCGTGCTGGGCAGATGGGCAACCGTGATGATGCCGGCCCAGAAGAGCTGCTGCCAATAAGGCTGCTCCGTGTTGTCCACCATCAGGGTCCGCGCCATCTGCGGTGCACTGTGATCGTGGGGAAACGCCGGTGTGGCGGTCTGCGGACAGATCAAGATGTCGTAATCGCCGAAGAATTCCCGCCACTTTTCACGCAGATAAAAACGCTGGTTGTGGGATTTCATCCAGGTGCCGTGGTCCTGCACCGCGCCGCGCAGCATCTGCGCCGCCATCGTGTCATCGTCTGCCGGTAGCGCTGCAACCTCCGCCAGAATCTGTTCGCGCTCTTCACCGACAACCGCCTCAGCCATCACGCCTTGCAAGAGCCCGAGGTACACATCCAGGGATTCCTTGAAGTCGAAATCGGGGCGGGCGTTCAGGTGCACTTCGGCACCGCTCGCCTTGAGCGCTTCCGCGACCTGCTCGACGCGCGCCGCCACCTCCGTCGCAACGGGTGCCAGCTCGTGGGTGGGCCATACCGCGACACGGAAATCCGCCAGGCGGTGCGCGCGCGGCGGGGGGAGACTGAGTTGCCAGCCGGCGCTGTTGTCGACATCCGCGCCGGCCACCAGGTTCATCGACAAAGCCAGATCCTCGGCGCTGCGCGCCATCGGCCCGATGACCGCGATGTCCGGCGGTTTGCGATCCCCAGGCAGACTGTGACCCTGTGGCGGCACGATGCCCCAGGTTGGCTTGTGCCCGTATATTCCGCAGAAATGTGCGGGATTACGAATGGAGCCACCAATGTCCGAGCCCGCCTCGAGACCGGTAAGCCCGGCTGCCAATGCCGCCGACGAACCGCCCGACGATCCCCCGGGCGTACGCCCGAGGTCCCAGGGGTTGCCGGTTTGCCCGTAGATGTCGTTGTAGCTCTGGAAGTCGGCCAGATCGAGCGGCACGTTGGTTTTCCCTAACAGGTGGGCGCCAGCCTCGCGCAGGCGCATGACGTAAGCCGCGTCACTCGTAGCGACGTTGTCGGCAAACGCCGGTATGCCCCAGGTCGTTGGCAGACCCGTCACGTCGTAGGCTTCCTTGACCGTCATCGGCAGACCGTGCAGCGGGCCCAGATCTTCACCCCGCGCCAACGCGGCATCCGCCGCATCCGCGGCCTCGAGCGCACGCTCGAAGTCGCGCACGACAACGGCGTTCACCGCGGCATCGTAGCGCTCGATACGATCGATGTAGTGTTCAGTGAGCTCCCGCGAGCTGATGGCGCCCGCTTTGATATCCGCAACCAGCTCGATTGCGGACTTATAGGCTATGTCTACCATCTCCAGCCTCCCCAGGTTCGAGCCTCGACACTAACAAGCACAAACGCCGGTGGCAAAGCCAACGCTATCTTTGTGGTTTTGCCCTGGTATGATCGAGCCGGCTTCGCTTTCAAAAAACACGTACCTATACGTACCAAGGAGATTTCATGTTCCGACGTTGCATTGCGCTGAGCGCCGCCCTGATCCTCTCTGCCCCGGCATGGGCCGCGGACGAACGCACCGAAGCTGCGGTAGACACCCGCCAGGGGTTGCTGAAAACCGTGGGTTTTTATATCGGACCGATCGTGGGTATGGCTCGCGAACAGATTCCTTATGACGCTGACCGAGTGAAATACAACGCCGAGCGTATCGCTGAGCTGGCAGGCATGATCCCGGACGTTTTCCGCTTCGACACACGCGGCGCAGACGTCAGCACCGAAGCTCTGGACAGCATCTGGGACAATACAGAAGACTTCAATGACAAGGCGGCGGCCCTTGCCGCGCGCGCTTCCGACCTTGCCGCCGCCACCGCGGACGGCCAGCCTGCGGCAATGAAAGCGTTCGGCGGAATGGGCGCATCCTGCAAGGCCTGCCACGACGAGTATCGTCAGCAGGAGTAACAGCTTGCCGCGGTCCTTGGTCTGGGATCTGCCTTCGCGACTGTTTCACTGGGCGCTGGCGCTGTGCCTCGTGGGCTCCTGGGCCACCGCGGAGGCGGGTTTCGACTGGACCGAATGGCATTTCCGGTTCGGCTACGCGGCCATCGCGCTCGTCGTCTTCCGGGTACTGTGGGGATTTGTCGGCACGCGCCACGCGCTGTTCAAAAACTTCGTACGCGGCCCCTCGAGTACCTTCGAAAACCTGCAAAGCATCTTCAAACGTTCCCCGTCAGCGTATGCAGGACATACGCCTCTCGGCGGCTGGTCCGTGATCCTGATGTTAATTCTCGTGGCCGTGCAAGCCGGGACCGGCTTATTCATCAGCGACGACATCTTCTGGTCAGGCCCGTACAACGGCGTCGTCAGCAGTTCGACCGCGGGCACGCTGGCGCAGATACATCATCTGAACTTCACGGCTTTGCAGATTGTCGTTGCGCTCCACATCGCTGCCATCATCTGGTACCGGTTAGGCAAGAACACCCGTCTCGTCGGGCCGATGGTGCACGGTCGAAAAACGCTCGCGGATAACAGTGAAGCCATTGAAAGCTCGCGCTGGCCGCTGGCGGCCCTGGTCTTCATCGTGGTCGCCGCAGCGGTAACGGCGCTGGTCGTGTTTGCGCCGCCGCCGCCCGTAGACGATTACATGTTCTGAAACCGCATCCTCGCCGCAGTGACTCAATAGAGTGTTTTGCGCATGTACTCGGCATAACCCGCGTCGTAAGAGGCGCCGTCGAAACCCTGGTCTATTTCTTGGAGCATCTGCCCACCGGTGGGCACGTCGCTACGTGCGGCGTGGCTTTCCGCCTGCCACAAACCGCTGCGCGCGATCGCTTTCTGGCATTGGTAGTACGCGCGCTCCACGTCGATGACCAATACGCTGCGCGGTTCTTTACCGGCAACCGTAAACTCGTTCAACAGCGCCTGATCCGTGACGATGCGCCCGCGCCCGACGACACGCAGCGTTTCACCAATCCCCGGAATCATGAAAAACACCGACAAGCGGCCGTCCTCGACGATATTGGTGAGCGTATCCAGCCGATTATTGCCGCGGCGGTCTGGCAAAAGCAGCGTGCGCTCGTCGGCGACCCGCACAAAGCCTGGCGCGTCGCCGCGCGGTGATATGTCGACGCCGCGCGGGCCCACGCTGGCGATCACCGCGAAAGGGGTTTGCTCAATAAACGCCTGATAGAGCGGCGACAGATGATCCAGTTCTTTTTTGAGGGAGCGCGCGAGCGGCTCGTCATAAAGTGCTCGCAGACCTGCCGCGTCTTCGATAACCGATGCCGGATCAAAGGTTGCCATTGATAGTCTCCTGAAGTTGCGTTGCCCTGCGGCGGACTGAGTCAGCCAATGCGATAACGATCGATCTGGATGTCTTCCTCACCGTAGTCGGCGAAATTGTCGCTGACGCGGCCATGAATGTAGTCCCGCCAGGAAAACGAACGGTACGCGGGTTTTTCGCCACTCTCAGTCCAGGGTTCGATGTTGGCTTCAATGCGGGGTTGATAGAAAAACGGCACGCTGTAGCGGCCATGGCCTTCCTGTGGCACCGGCACAACCCGATGCATACCTGCCACGCATCGGTCGTTAGTCCACACCTGCAGCATGTCGCCCACATTCACGACGATCGTTCCCGGCTGCGGCGCAATATCTATCCAACCGTGACGCTTTGAGAAAGCCTGCAAGCCGCCATGATCATCCTGCAATAAAAGCGTCATCGCGCCGGGGTCGGTGTGATGATGCAGGGCCATGTCACCAAGCGGCGTCACGTCTTCGCGCTCACTCACCGGCACCGGATCAACCGGCGGATAAAAGTTGAGGCGCGCGGCGCTGCTGTGCCGCGGGCCGAAGCTCGCAGCCATGGTTTCTCGAACCGCATCACCGGGCATGCCGAGCGCTGTAAAAATGAGCGCCATCGTTTCCTCAGCGAGCGTGGTGAACGCAGCGAAAAACTCGGTCAGCGTCGCTTCGAATCCTTCCGGCTGCCGTGGCCAGCGCGTACGCCTGGCCGGATTCCTGGAAAGGTGTCCACCGGCTTTGAAATCAAACACTTCCTTCATGTCGCGACGCTGCTTTGTCAGCTCGCGGTCGTAGTAGCCGAGCGGATTGTCCGCGTCACGCATCACTGCGAGCTTGGCGGGCTTCGGCAAAGCGAAGAATGCTCGCGCACGATCAAAAACGGCGCCGATGAGTTCGTCCTGACCGTGCCCGCTCAAAAAGAAGAAGCCGTGATCTTCACAAGCCCGGGCCAGCCTTGCGTAGAGATCAGCCCGCTCCGTATCCGTCAGCTTCCCGTCCTTGATTGCCGCGAGATCGATATCAGGCACGTCCGCGAGCGCGGCAACGCGAGCGCCGTGCGGGTTTTCCTGCTCTGCCAAACCAGATTCCTCCTCAGCCAGCTACGCCGGTTTCTGCGCAACGATACGCGCAACGGCACTGACAGCGCCATCCGCATCGGTCACGGTGCCCTCGAATGTGTCCAGGACGTCAAGATCTCCGACACTGGTGACAAGCGTTCCGGACGCGACACGAAAGCGGTCGCTGCCCGGTCCTGCGACCGGCTCCGGCCAGCGTAGATGTTCTTCGACCAGCAGATACCCGCCGGGCCTGAGATGATCAGGCAGCACGGCCAGCAGATCCGCGGCGACATAGTGCACCATGACAATCAGCTGATAGTCCGTGCGCGGCAGCGACATATCCGTCGACAGGTCCTGCTCGAGCCAGTTCACATCGACGCCGGCGCGCCGCGCGCGTTCATCCGCGCGGGCAAGCCCAACCGAAGATATGTCCAAACCATCTACCGCAAATCCGAGCTTGGCCAGGTAAAGGGCATTGCGGCCGGCACCGCATGCGACGTCCAGGGCGGGCCCGATGGCAACGCGCGGCGCCCACGTCGACAGATAGGCATTCGGTTGCGGCAGCGCTTCGTAAGCACCCGCTGCGTAGCGTTGATTCCACTTCTGTCGTTCCGCATCACTCATCTGAGACTCATCCTGCTGCGCTGATACCTCACCCATGTGCACGCATACGTACCGGACCGCCGGTTGCACCAGCAAGAGGTAAACGCTAGTGTCCTGTCCCTTTTCACGAAACGCAATTCTCAGCACCGATGAACCGCAGCAAATCCTCAAACCTGCTCGACCGCGGCGCCATTGTGCTGTCCGGTTTGTGCCTGCTGCATTGCCTGACGCTGCCGTTTGCGATTTTGTTCGGTCAGTGGCTGGGGAACTGGCTCCTGCAAACCGAGAGCGAAGTGCACTGGCTGCTCCTGGCCCTGGCGGTGCCCATCAGCGCGGTGGCGCTGTTGCGCGGCTATCGCCGCCACCACAGCCAGATCACGGTCGCGCTGGGCGCCGTCGGTCTGACCCTGATGTTTGTCGGCGTTTCTCAGATATTCGGCGAAGATCTGGAAATCGCGTTGACGGTCATTGGCGTCAGTGCCGTCCTGATCGCTCACCTGCGCAACATATTCGGCCAGCACGAACATGCCTGAACACCACCGGCGCCGTTGGCTTGGACTGGTAACGCTCATCGGCGCGCTGGGTCATGCGAACGCTCACGGAGCTGAGGCGGTCGTTGATGCGAGTCTCGAGCAGGTCAGGGACACGCTCTTCGAGACGCTCGACACACGCCAGATCGTCGTCACCGATGACGCCCAGACAGATCGCTTCGCTCTGATCTACGCAAAGACACCCGATGGCGGGCACCTCAGCATCAGCATCCGCCAGCTCGCATCTCCCGACCGCAGCCGGGTCAATGTGACGAGCGACTCTCCGGCCAATCCGGCACTGGATCAGAGATTGCTCGAGGCGCTGCAACCCACACCCTGACTCGGGCTCAATCGGTATCGGCCAGCAATCCTTCGAGATCGTGCACGACGATGCTGCCGCGCTTGAGGTTGACGTAACCCTTTTTCTGCCATCCCTGCAGGCAGCCATTGACGACCTGGCGCGACGCATTGAGAAATGTGGCCAGTTCGCCCTGAGAGATCTTCACCGTGACCGGCAGCACCTCGGGGCCGGTGCCCACAAGCGCGGCGAGCTGACGTCCGAGACGCTGGGGCAGAGTCAGGAAAGCTGCCTCCTCAACCTGCTGGCTGGCACGCCGCACCCGCTCGCAGAGGAGTGCGATCATGTGCAAGGCGATGCTCGGCTGACGCATCATCAGCGCAGTGAACTGCTCCCGCGGCACCACAAAAACCTGCGTGTTCTCGAGCGCGCGGCCCGTGGCGGTGCGCAGGCCGCCATCGAGCACCGCGATCTCGCCGATGATGTCCCCGGCACCCATCGTATTCAGCGCAAGCTCGCGACCATCCGGGGAGTGCACCGCGACACGGATACTGCCCGCGATGACGCCGAACAGATAATCTCCCGGTTCATCCCGCTGGAACACGGTTTCGCCGGCAGCGTACTGCCGCGTCAGGCTGAGGCCGGCAATCTCGCGCAGCAGCTCATCGGCAATGCCTTTGAACCAGGCGCTGTTCTTGAGCACCGTCAGCGTGGCGAGGTTTACGCGTGCACTGGCGTCGGACGTCTGCATGGCGCTATTCGACCATCTTTTCGCCGACGACTCTAGTCAGGCGAGCTACCGTTGGCGCTTTGGCAGTTGTGCGTCGCCGCAACTCGGGGTACAAACGTAGCCCGCACGGACCACCCGCAGACTGAGGAGAAAGGATGAAGCACGACAATATTCTCGAGACCATTGGCAACACGCCCGTGGTCAAACTCAACCGCATCGCACCCGATCACGTGGACATGTATGTCAAAGTGGAAGCGTTCAACCCGCTGTCCTCGGTCAAAGACCGGCTGGCCTACGCGATCATCAAAGACGCGCGCGACAGCGGGGCGCTGCAGCCCGGACAAACCGTAATCGAAGCGACTTCGGGCAACACCGGTATCGCACTCGCGATGGTATGCGCGGTGATGGGCCATCCGTTCGTCGCGACCATGGTGGAAACCTTTTCGATCGAGCGACGCAAAATCATGCGCGCGCTGGGTGCCAAAGTCATTCTCACACCCGCCGCGGAGCGCGGCTCCGGCATGGTACGGCGCGCTGAGGCACTTGCGGAAGAGCATGGCTGGTTCCTCGCACGGCAATTCCAGAATCCCGCCAACCCCGCCTACCACGCAAGCACCACGGGGCCGGAAATCCTGCAGGATTTTGCCGGCGACCGACTCGATTACTGGGTGACCGGCTGGGGCACCGGCGGCACTTTGAGTGGCGCAGGCAGGGTATTGAAAACTGCTCGTCCCGAGCTGAAGGTCGTCGCCACAGAACCGGAACAGGCGTCTCTGCTGGCCGGCGGTGAATGGTCACCCCACAAAATCCAGGGGTGGACCCCGGATTTCATCCCGGACGTGCTGGACCGCGAGGTGGCCGATACGGTCGTGCCCGTCAACGAGAACGATTCGATGGCAAACGCTTTGCGCCTCGCCAGCGAGGAAGGCATCTTCACCGGGATCTCGGGGGGCGCCACGCTGACGGCGGCGCTCAAAGTCGCCGCGGATGCTGAGCCCGGCAGCGTGATCCTGGCGATGCTGCCCGACACTGCAGAGCGCTACATGTCGACACCTCTGTTCGAGAATATCGCGGAAGGCTCTGATGACGAGTGGCTGGATTCATTGGGCTAGATTTGTGCGACAGGCCTTCTTCTTCGATGAGTCTCTCGAACAAGGATTGAGGTTCTGAACAGATTGAAGGCCTGAAGAAAAATTGAGCGGGGCGCAGGCGCCCCGTTCTCAATTGCGCAGCTCAGACTGCGGCAAACAGGGTCAGACTCAGATTGATCGCGATACCGAGCGCGGCCAGCGATAACAGGTAGCGTTTGGAACGGCCATCAACCTGGAATCCGCCATGAACCCACCGCCAACCCTGGTGACCCGCCGACTCTTCCTTCCATACAGTCTCCGCCATTCGCTCCGTGCTCGGCGTCTGCCCTCCTGGCAGGGTTTGCAGCCCATCCGGCTGCTTATGAGGGTCCACGTCCCTGTGGTGGTGTGTCCATGGGTGCATGGTGCGGCACCCTAGGGCCTGTGTATGTCAGCTAGATGACATAAGCGCGAACTTCGGTCGATTTCTTCACACTTTTAAGGGACTTGCACTGACATCAGCACTCTTTGTGTGGCTGTAGCCTGCGCAACATGTCTACACAACGAATGCTGAGCTACACGGCCGCGGGCATCATGACATGCGCTTATGCGATCTCTGCGCTCGCGGAATACACCATTTACGAATGCCGCGACGATCAAGGCAGGCCGCACTTCACAGACACGGGCTGTCCCAACCAGAGCGTGGGTGTGGAAGTGCACACGGGACCCGTCCGCGTCATCCCGTTTACCCGCATCGATGCGGAGGAAGAGAAACGCCTCGCGGCGCTCGCGGCAGACTGGCGCAAACGTGCGCGGCAACAGCGCGTGCTCAAACAGCGCGCGCAGCAATCATGGGCGCGTCGCGCGTCTGAGCGGAAGGCACGCTGCGCGACTGCCAGGAAGGGTCTCGATGCGCTCGCCGCGGCCCGACGCCGGGGTTACTCATTGCAGGAGGCGCGACGCCTTGACGAACAAGAAGCGGCCCTAAAGGTCGAGATCAGATCCGCCTGCGGTTGATGCGGCGATCCGCTCCAGAAGCTCGGCCTGGGTATACGCGCCCGCGGGCAGACGTCCGCTGACGATTTCTCTGGAGACCTCCACCATCGTGTCGTTGGCTGGCGTGGCAACACCGTGCAGGCGCCCCAGCCGGCAGATTTCGCCGTTGAGGAATTCAGTCTCCATATCTCCCGTCCCGCGCACGAGGCTCTGCCAGGTCGATCCGCCCGTGCGCGGGTAGCCTTTTATCTCAACCATCTGCATCACAGCGTGACGCTGCTGTGTCTGTGCCGCGGAGGCACAATCGATCTCTGCCGCTGCATAACAAGCCAGCGCTTCGGTACGTAGATACTCCCGTATCTCTCGGGGCACAGCCGCATCCGGCAAAGCTGCCTGCACGACGTTGTACAAGTTCGTGAGAAGCTTGGCGTACTTGGAACGCATGACATGAGGGTCAGCGTGCGCGCTGAAACCGGCAGCCGTCAGCGCGGCTGCGATCATCTCGGCACCCGAGTCGACCCCTTCGGGGTAGCAGCCGGTGTCGAGAATGCCGCCGCAACCGGCGGCATGTGTGACCACTTCGCCCGGTTTTAAGAAAAGCGCCGGCAGAACGACAACCGTTGCATAGGTCCGCGGGAAACGCGCGAGCGCCAGACGCTCGTTGGCAACACCGTTCTGTACACAAACCACCGCAACGTCCCGATTGGCCACGGCCGCAAGATCATCCAGCGCGGCCGCGGTATGCTGAGATTTCATGCACAGCAAGACCACGGTGTCGGCATCGAATGTCAATTCGCGGGGGTGGGCGACCGTGGGCAGGCGATGCGTGGTGACGCCGGCTGGCGTGACGAGGCGCAATCCTTCTGTCTGTAGCGCTCGCGCATGCGCACCGCGGGCGATGAGCGTCGTGGCATACCCGGCTTGCGCCAGGCCCGCGCCGATCACGCACCCGACGCCCCCGGCTCCATATATGACAAAGTGCGTCATGCAGGATCCGCTAGCGCAGCAGCAGCGGGTAATCGAGCGCCGCGCCCCAGTGCACCTGCGCGACGCTCGCGTAGCGCGATTCGTTGGCAAAACCGTGATGGCGTAACGTCTCGATATCCCGCCCTATGCGTTCGAGCGGGCTAGAGCGGCGCGTCGCGCTGGAACCTGCCGCATCGGCAACGTGCCGGACGACGCGTGCGCTGCTCTGCATCGCGTGTGTCCCCGCGAGATACAGATCGGCTCGCGCAATCGCATCGAAGTCCTGGCCGGCGCTTGCGGCGTCCCAGGCAGTCGCCAGCGCATCGTAAAAATAGAGCCGCGCGCTGCGGTATGCGGCCAGCGCCTTGCCGAAGTGCACCTGGGCCACTTTGCGCTCCGCCAGCTTCACATCGCTGGCATAGGGCACTTTGTTTTCCGCCAGCGCGCTCAGGTGATCCAAAGCTTCACGCGCGAGCCGTAACGCGACCGGCACATAGGTGGCGAACACGACGCGCGAAGGACAACTGTAGAGCGTGTCCTCGCCGTAGATGGCGTTGCGCTCGGGTTCCCCTGTCATCGGCGCGACGAGTTCCAGCGGCACCTCGGTCGTCGGCACGATCACGTCATTGCTGCCCGTACCGCGCATGCCCAACGTATCCCAGTTGTCCACGATTTCGCAGGCCGACATCGGCACCACGACCATGTGCGGCTCACCGTCCAGGTCCAGGGGTGACATCATGAAGCGCGCATGGTGGCACCCGCTCACGAAGCTGTTGCGTCCTTCGACGCAAACCTGGTCGCCGCGCCGCGTGCCTTTGAGCGGCGTGTGGCCGCTCGCCGCGACCAGCGTATCCGGCTGCGCTCCCCAGACCGCGCGCACCATCGCTTCCGGCCAGCGCGCCGCCATCAGACGAGCCGCATTGAAAACCATCACATACCAGGCGGCAGACGCATCCCCTCTGGTCAGTGTTTCGGTAATCCGCGCGCAAGTGACAGGGTCGACGGCGACGCCGCCGAGGCTGCGCGGCAGAAAGAGGCGGCCGATGCCTGCCTGCACGAGCGCCGCAAACGCCGCATCGTGCAGACGACCGTGCGCTTCACCCCATGCGGCATGCTGAGCCAGAACTGGCACGGCGCGCTCAGCCGCGTCGATCAGTTCAGCAGGCGTGGTCTCTGGCATAAGTCGAATTCCGGTGAAACGCGCAAAATATCAGAGCGCGCGCTGGATCTACAAACGGCACGCCCAGGAACAGCAGGCGCAGCTTGCTCACGGATCGTCTCGGAAAAAAGTGAAAAGATTTGACGTTGATGCGGCGGAGCGCACAAAGCGGCGCTGTCATTTCGTCTATATTGCTGCGAATTCAATCGCTTCAGCAACGCAACGGTCCTACACATGCCCTTTGGTTATCATCTCAACCAGGACGATGGTCTCGTGACCATCACCGGTAACGACAAGGCTTCTCTGGCAGAAGCCATCGCTCTGGGTCGCCAACTCTTGCGCGACCCCGTGTTCGACCCCGCGTTGCCGCATCTGGTCGATTTACGTGGACTGGAAGTTGACGGGAACGCAGAGCAGACGCATGAACTGCGGGACTTCGTCCTGCAGGATTACCGCCCGAGCGTTCAGGCAAGCGTCGCAGTGGTCATCGACCACACGCTCGATCAGCACTCGGTCGCCGGTCTTTATCACCTGTCGTGCGCGATGGATCAAACGGAACTGTTTGATCACTACGACCACGCGCTGCGCTGGTTGATGCGACGCGAATTCGCAGCTGGCGCCGCGCGCGGCTGACAGCAGGCCGGTGTCTGCTACTGCAGCAGCAGGATCCCCGCGCTCAGGCAGACCACCGTCGCCCAGAAAATATAAGTGCTGGAATAGGCCACCAGCCGCGATAGCGGCTCACTCGCGTGCAAATCGCCGGAGATATCCCGGGCGGCACGGTCAGTATATTGGTCCACGTACGTCTCCCATGCGGACTCCATTTTGAGTTCGCTGACAGCCGGTGGCCTCGTCTAAATCCTTGTCGCTAAGCGCTCTTATGTCGGCCCGCGATGTATGTTCGCGGCGAACTCTGCTAATTGGCCGTGGTGGTTGGCCACAGCCGCGGATTGTTCATCAATCCACACCCCCAACAGGTGTTCTGGCAGTGTCGCGTATGCCTGGCCGGGAGCGCAAACCATGAGCGCAATTAAATGTATCGGATATGTAAATAAAATGAACAATTGCGACGACCGGCCCAGGCAGCGCCAGGAGAACTGTGATACTCGCAGCGGCGTGAGGGCAACCCGGCGAAAACCGCGACACAGCGCCTCTTGAGACCGGCAGGGCCTTACGACGCACAACGTTCGAGGGCGGCAAAAGTGAAGGAATTATGGATTCTGCGATGCTAAGGCATTGAAGAGAAAAGAGATTTCACCGACGCCAAATCTGGGGGCTGTCGAAGTACTTTTTTTTGCCGGATTTTTCTGTATTCTAGCAACCCTCACTAGCCGGAGCTGTATGTACATACAGTGTTATTCTCCTCGGCAGGGCGATTACACAACGTGCAGCCCGGCTAGTTGAGGCCAACCTCGCTGCCGAACTCTTGCTCCGCTCATTACCCGTTTTTTGACCGACTCACGCGCTTTCGTGCTCTGCTGACATCAGCGCTGCGCCCACGCGGGATACGGACATCAACTATCGCTATGTCCGCCCGGCGGCTGCTGCGGCAGCACCGCAAACCAGTCATACGAGGCATCCGCCACAGCGACGAACTCAGGATTGAGCAGGCTTTCTTTGCTGTTGTAGGGCAGCACTGCGCCGTCGAAGCGGTAAACCTCTCCACCCGCCGCGCTCAGTACCGCATGCGCCGCCGCAATGTCCCACTCGCTGGTCGGCCCCAGGCGGGGATAACAATCCGCTTCTCCCGCGGCGAGCACGCATAGCTTGAGCGAGCTCCCGACAGGCGTCCGATCGAGCCCGGGAAACGTCTCCCGCAGCGCATCCAGATACGTCTCGAGGCGCTCGCCGCCGTGACTGCGGCTCGCGACTACCGTCAACCCTGACTGCCCGGCCTGCATTTGTCGGCCGCTGATCCTCGCCATCTCACTACCGGTCCGGCACCAGGCCGCGCCGGCCGCCACGTCGCCGATGTAAATTTTGTCCTGCACCGGCACGCCAACGATTCCCCAGGTCGCCTTGCCCTCTTCGATCAGGGCAATGTTGACGGTAAATTCGCCATTACGGTTCACAAACTCTTTGGTGCCGTCCAACGGATCGACGAGCCAGTAGACCGGCCAGCCCTGGCGCTCGGCGAAACCCGGCGGCGCAGATTCTTCGGACAGTACCGGGATGTCGGGTGTCAGGGCACGCAGCCCCTCGACGATGACCGCATGCGCGGCCAGATCAGCCTGTGTCAGCGGCGAAGCGTCGCTCTTGTTCTCGACTTCAAAGTCCGTTTCGTAGATGGCGAGGATCGCGGCGCCGGCGCGTTCGATGATGTCGATCAAGCCATCGGTGGGAACGTTCTGCATAAAATACATCCTTGGTCGCTGGCGCGGGTGTTTCAACACCTGAATTTCACGCCGCTTGTAATATGATGACGCAGTTTATCAGCTCATGACTCGAAGGATCAGATGCAGCGAAACATATCCACAAACGCAACCCGAGCAACGCACGAACTGCCCTGGGATGACATTCACTGCGTGCTGCTGGACATGGACGGGACCGTGCTGGACCTGAACTACGACAATCATGTCTGGAACGAACTGGTGCCGGCGGCGTATGCGGCGGCCAGAGGCGTGGCGCTCGATAACGCCAAAGCCGACCTCCTCGCCCACATGGGCGAGATCCACGGCACCATCGAGTTTTACAGTTTCGACTATTGGACAGCCTACACAGGGATCGACCTGGTTGCCGTCCATCGCGCGGCTACCGACCTGATTCGCTACCGCCCGGGCGCGCTTGCGTTTCTAGACTGGCTGCGGGAGAGCGGGCGGGAAGTGATCCTCGCAACCAACGCGCATCACGATTCGATACGGGTCAAAAACGAGCACGCATTCATCGACAGCAAGGTCGATGCCGTCGCGTCGAGTCACGACTATGGCGCACCGAAAGAGGCGGCCGCGTTCTGGGAGGCGCTGCTGAACGAGTACGGCTATGCACCGGAGCAGAGCCTTTTCGTGGATGACAACGAGCCGGTTCTGGACGCGGCGCATCTCAGCGGCATCGAGCACCTCCTGGCCGTCAATACGCCCGACTCCAGCAAGCCGCCGCGAACTGAGTTACGCTATCCGAGCTTCGACCACTTCGCCGAGATTTGCACCCATATCCACACATAGCGCATGAGTGAAGCCGCCATACAAGATGTCCGTCTGGATCGCTGGCTGTGGGCCGCGCGCTTCTTCAAAACTCGCAGCCTTGCGAAACAGGCGGTGGAAGGCGGAAAAGTGCATCTCGACGGCAAGCGCGTGAAGCCTGCCAAGACCGTGCAGGTTGGCCAGACACTGGAAATCCGCCGGGGCAGCGTCGCTCAGGAAGTGGTGGTTTGCGCGCTGAGCGAACAGCGCGGTCCGGCCAAAGTGGCGCAAACGCTCTACGAAGAAACTGCGGCGAGTATTGAGGCCCGCGAAGAAACGCGCGCGCGACGCGCCATGGAGCGGGCCGGGCTGCAGGTACCCACAACCAAACCGACAAAGAAAGATCGTCGCGACCTCAGCAAATTGCGCGCGAAAGACCATGACTGGGAAACAGAATGAGTAGAGAAGACACGGATCGTTTATACCGTTTCTCTTTCGACGGCCATCCCGTGCGCGGGCAGTGGGTGCGCCTGCAGGCCAGCGTCGCGGCAGCACACGCGATCAAGCAATATCCCGAGCCGATCGTGCATCTGCTGAACGAAATGCTGGCTGCTGTCGCCATGTTCGCCGACAACCTGAAGTTCGAGGGCGCCGTCGCGCTGCAATCACGCGGCAGCGGTGGCGCGCTGATACGTTCGCTCGCGGAGTGCCGCGAGCAGCAATATCTCAGGGGTATTGCCCACCTCGAGGCTGACGCGGACACGCCGCACGACGGCAATTTGCGGACATGGCTGGGCAACGGTCAGCTGGCGCTGTCGCTGATCCCGCCGACAGACAGCCAGCAAGCACCCTACCAGGGGCTCGTCGAGCTGGCGCAGCCGACGCTGGCAAGCAACCTCGAGCATTATCTGGCCACATCCGAACAGCTGCCTTCCCGGTTGTTTCTGGCCAGCACCGGCGACAGCGTCACCGGCCTGCTGCTGCAACGTCTGCCCAGCGCGGACGATGCCACCGAAATCAGCACCGCCGCCGATGACGAAGCCTGGTCCACGATTCTGACCCTGGCCGATACGTTGACCACCGAAGAACTGGTGGACCTGCCGGCCAGCGCCATACTGCGCCGGCTCTTCCACGAATATCAGTGCCGCCTGCACCCACCACGCGAGCTCAGTTACAAATGCACCTGTTCGCGTCAGAAGAGCGATCGCACGCTGCGCATCATCGACGCCCGGGAGCTCGACGAGCTACTGGCTGAGCTCGGCAAAATCGACGTCGACTGCGAGTTCTGCGGCGCCCGCTACAGCTATGACAGCATCGATATCGGTGCGCTGGTCAGCAATCCCGCAAGCACGCCCACCGGCCGGGCGCCACACTAGCTTTCACGCACACCAGCCACAAAAAAATACATCGCCGGTCGCAGGTCTGGCATAATTCCGCGCCACTTGAGAGGAATTGTGCACACCACATGGCCGTCGATATCGATACCACTGTTAAGAACGATAACTACCT
Source organism: Pseudomonadales bacterium (assembly GCA_965267275.1). Lineage (GTDB taxonomy): Bacteria > Pseudomonadota > Gammaproteobacteria > Pseudomonadales > Azotimanducaceae > UBA4421. The sequence goes on along the minus strand of OZ253950.1, from coordinate 5,205,003 downwards.
CAATATGAGCTCTGCGATGCTCGCGGAACAAGCCGTGCTGCGCGGCGAGGGCCGTTTTGCCAGTAACGGCGCTATTGTCGTCGAGACCGGACATCGCACGGGCCGTTCGCCGAAAGACCGCTTCATCGTCGACGAGCCGTCCACGTCCGAAGCCATCCACTGGGGTCCGATCAACCAGCCGATTGCGCCGGATGTCTTCGATCATTTGTGGGACCGCGTGCAGGTGCACCTGCAAGAAACGGAGACTTACACGTCGGAGCTGCACGTCGGCGCCGACCCGGAGCATTATCTGCCCATCGAAGTCACCACCGAATATGCCTGGCATGGCCTGTTCGGACGGTCGCTCTTCATCATTCCGGAGTACTACAACCCGCACAACAAAGAGGTATGGCACATCGTCAACGCGCCAAACTTCAAGTGTGAACCCGAACGCGACGGCACCAACAGCGACGGTACCGTGATGATCAATTTTGCCCAGCGCAAAGTGTTGATCGCGGGCATGCGCTATGCCGGCGAGATGAAGAAATCGATGTTCTCAGTGCTCAACTTTCTGCTGCCGGAAAAAGATGTGCTGCCGATGCACTGCTCCGCGAACATGGGCAACGATGGCGACGTCACGCTTTTCTTCGGTCTGTCAGGCACCGGCAAAACCACTTTGTCCGCTGATCCTGATCGTTTGCTGATCGGCGACGATGAGCATGGCTGGGGCAAAGGCACGGTGTTCAACTTCGAAGGCGGCTGCTACGCCAAGTGCATCGACCTGACGCGGGAAAATGAGCCCGTCATCTACGACGCCATTCGGTTCGGCGCCATCGTCGAGAACGTCATCATCGACGACGTGACTCGCGAACCCGATTACACCGACTCGACGCTCACCGAGAACACCCGCGCGTGCTACCCGCGCGCGAACATTGCCGAGAGCGTGCCGGAAAACCGCGGCGGCGAACCGAACAACATCATCTTCCTCACCTGCGACGTCAGCGGCGTGCTGCCGCCGGTTTCTCTGCTGTCCAAGGAGGCCGCGGCCTATCACTTCCTGTCCGGCTACACCGCACAGGTGGGCTCCACGGAGATCGGTTCAACCGAGGCATACGCAGCAACCTTCTCAACGTGTTTCGGCGCACCTTTCTTCCCGCGCCCGGCCGGCGTATACGCGGATCTGCTGATCAAGCGCATTGAAGAATTCGGCTCCAAGGTTTACCTCGTCAACACCGGCTGGACCGGGGGCGGCTACGGCGTCGGTGCGCGCTTCAAGATACCGATTACCCGCGCCATCATTCACGCCATTCAGAGCGGCAACCTGGAAGGCGCCGAGACGGAAACGCTGCCAGGATTCAATCTCACGATTCCGACCAGCGTGCCCGGCGTCGACGACGGCCTGTTGAATCCGCGCCAGGCATGGGCAGATACGGCAGCTTACGACGAGGCGGCGGCCGGCTTGATCGCCAAATTCGTCGAGAACTTCAAGAAGTTCGACGTCGACGCCGCGATCGTCGCGGCGGGACCGAGCCTCTAAGACAGCGCGAGGGCGTTGAGCCGGACAACCGTCCGGCTCGCAACCCGACCCGATACCCCGCCCGGAAACGGGCATTCCTGGACTCGTCCACGAACGATGCGGGCAAATTTGCAGCCATAACGCCAATTTGACCCGCAAAGGGTGTTAAACCGTTCGAGTTCATGTAACTTTGCGCCCCCACGGAGCGGCGGTCGACAATGAGGGGGAAAACCTGGTGACCGAAACGGTCGAAGCCAATACGGGTGGTCCAGACGTCGATGCGCGGATCCTCGATGCGCTCACAGCAGCACCCGGCTCGCTGGCGGGGCTCAACCGTGGTATCGAAAAAGAGAGTCTGCGCGTCACGCTTGACGGCTCGCTCTCTCAGCAGCCTCACCCGGTGGCGCTCGGCTCCCCGCTCACGCATGACGCCATAACGACCGACTTTTCAGAAGCACAGGTCGAGCTCATCACGGCTGTGCACAATTCGCCAGACGCCTGCCTCAAGCAGCTCATGGACGTTCATCGCTTCGTCTACGCGAACATCGGCGACGAAGTGCTGTGGCCAAGCAGCATGCCGTGCATTCTCGCCACCGACGACGCCATCCCGGTGGGCCAATACGGCACATCGAACATCGCGCGCGCCAAAACGATTTACCGCCTTGGGCTGGGGCTGCGCTACGGGCGCCTGATGCAGACGATTTCGGGCATCCACTACAACTTTTCACTGCCGGCAAGCGTCTGGCCCACGCTGGGCATCCACTCGCAGGACGAAATTACGCGATCCTACTTCGCGTTGATCCGCAACTTCCGCCGCTGGTCCTGGCTCCTGATGTATCTGTTCGGCGCATCTCCCGCCGTGTGCAAGTCTTTCACCCGCAACATGCAGCACGAGCTGCAATCGTTTGACGAAGGCTCCGCGTATCTTCCGTTCGCGACCAGCCTGCGCATGGGACCGCTGGGCTACCAGAGCAGCGCGCAGAGCAAGCTGCACATTTCCTACAACTCGTTAGACGAGTACGCAGACTCGATGGTTGAAGCGCTGACGGAGGAGTATCCGGAATACGCAACGCGCGGCGTTAAGCGCAATGGTGAGTATCAGCAACTGAACACATCGGTTCTGCAGATCGAAAACGAATTCTATGGCACCATTCGACCGAAACGTCCAATCCGCACCGGTGAAAGACCGATAACGGCATTACGCGATCGCGGCGTCGAGTACGTCGAGGTTCGCTGTCTGGACTTGAACCCGTTTCTCCCGCTCGGTATCGACAACGAGACAATCAACTTTCTCGATACGTTTCTTCTCGTCTGCCTGCTGGCGGCAAGTGCGCCAGACAGCGAAGCGGAATCCCGACGCATGAGCGCCAATCAGGTGAGTGTCGTCGAACGCGGACGTGACCCGGAGCTCATACTGGTGGGCGATGACGACCAGCCTGTGTCAGCGGTCGCCTGGGGCAAGCAGTTGCTGGACGCGTGTGCGCCGATTGCCGCGCTGCTCGATCACAACGAGAGCGGTACGCCACACACGGCAGCCCTGGCCGCGCAGGCGGCAAAGCTCGAAGACGCGCAGCTGACACCCTCGGCGCGCATCCTGACAGCCATGCAGGAGCAGGGCATACCTTTTTTCCGTTTCAGCATGAACCAGGCGCTCGCCCACCGCAGCTTCTTCGCCGAGCGCCCGCTGAATCCCGATGAACGCGCGCAATTCGAAGCCGGCGTCCGAGACTCGCTGACCCGACAGCGGAATATCGAAGCAGCCGATGATGTTTCCTTTGAAGCGTTCCTCGAAGACTACCTCGCCATTCCGCGGGCGCAGTAACCTTTGAACTTCCTGGCTCACTGCGCGCTTGCGGACGACGCCGCGGGTGTCTGGCGTGTGGACGCGGAGGCGCGCCGCGGCCTGCTTGCCGGCGCATTTATCGGAGATTTCATCAAGGGACCACTGCCACTGGACTGGCCGCCGGCGCTGCGGGCCGGCGCGCAGCTGCATCGCCGTATTGACGCGTTGTCCAACCGTTCAGCCGGCATCAGACGCTCGTGCGACCGATTTCCCGAACATCTGCGGCGCTTCGCGCCGATCTTCGTGGACATGCTGGCGGATCACAGCCTGGCGCTCACCTGGGCGCAACACTATTCGCAGCCGATCGCCGCGTTCAGCGGGGAATGCTACGCCGCCATCGAAGAATACGCTGAACAGTTGCCCGCGCCGGGCCAGAGGTTTTTCGGCTACATGCAGGATGTGGATCTGCTGGCCAATTACCACGAGTGGGACCACGTGGCTCGCGGCCTCCACTCAGTGCTCAAACGTCTGCAGCGCGAGCCGTGGTTTGCCGAAGTCGAAGCGGCCAGCCGCGCATTGATCGCGCCAACCCGGGCGGACTTTGCGGACTACTATCCCGAGCTGCGTCGGGCCTGGGAAACCTGGGATGCGTTCGAGGCTATCGCTGCACCACGAAATTCGTGAACATCAAGTCTTCGATGTGCGGTTCACCCTCTTCCTGCTCGAGCACTTCACGCAATTCCTGCAAGGCTTCAGCTTTGATGGTTTCACGGCCCGATGAGCTCGATATGGTCGAGTCGTCCTGCCGTGACAGTAAAAGAACGAGACGGTTGCGCAGCGCCGGCAGGTGATACCGGGTGGCATACTCCGCCTCCTTATTGGCGACACGCACAGTGACGTCCGCCTTGACGTAGCGCAGCCGACCGGAGTCAGACACACCGTAGTTCGTGACGAAGGTAGGGGTTAAATCAACGTAACGCACGACGCCGCCGATGGGCTGCGGCGTATCGCCGGTTGCACCCGCTTCCTCCGCGACAACGGGGCTCGCCAGCAAGACGAGTAAGAGCAGACTACAATGCCGATAGTTCATCAGTCCGTATTTCCTGCCTGGGTTCATGCAACTAAGCATAGTTGACCCCGCTGAATGCACCAGTAATCTACGCGCTTCGCCTGCGCACGATGCCGAGAGCCGCATCGCACATTTTAGGAGACCCATGTGAAAGCCGTTTTATGTAAATCGTACGGCCCGCCCGAAAACCTGGTGATGGAAGACGTGCCAACACCCGCGCCCGGTGCTGGGCAGGTGCTCGTCGACGTCCGCACCAGCGCGCTGAACTTTCCGGACGTGCTGATGATCCAGGGCAAGTATCAATCACAACCCGAGTTTCCATTTTCGCCGGGCGGCGAATTCGCAGGCGTCGTCAGCGCGGTGGCTGATGACGTCTCTACCTGGCAGGTCGGCGATGAAGTATTTGGCGGTATCGGCCATGGCGCTTTCGCCGAGCAGGTGGCAGTACCGGCCGGCGCCCTGCGTAAAAAACCCGCGGCGTTGTCGTTTGCCCAGGCTTCGGGCATCGGTACGACCTACGGCACCTCCTACTACGCGCTGAAGCAGCGCGCCCAGCTGCAACCCGGCGAAAATCTGCTGGTTCTCGGCGCGGCGGGCGGCGTGGGTCTTGCGGCAGTCGAACTCGGCAAAGCCATGGGTGCGCGGGTCATAGCCGCGGCCAGCAGCGCCGAGAAGCTTGCGGTCGCGCGCGAGGCTGGCGCCGACGAAGTGATCGACTATAGCGACGGCGAGCTGAAAGAGAAGGTCAAAGCCCTGACCGACGGTAAAGGCGCTGACGTCATCTACGACCCCGTCGGCGGCGAGCTTTTCGATCAGTGCATGCGCTGTATCAACTGGTACGGCCGCGTACTGATCGTCGGCTTTGTCGGGGGTGATATCCCGCGCGTGCCCACGAACCTGATACTGCTGAAGAGCTGCCAGGTTGTGGGCGTTTTTTACGGCGCTTTCAGTGCCCGCCACCCCGACGAACGGGAGCAGAATTTTGCAGAAATCATGGGGATGGTGGAGGAAGGCAAAATCAAACCTTTGATCGGAAAAGAGTATGCGTTCAACGAATACGCTGATGCCCTCAACTGTCTCGACCGGCGTCAAGCGATCGGCAAAGTCGTGTTGAACATCTCATGAATCTGGAATTTCGCGCAGGCTTAGCCCAACAGTGGGCGGTCATTACCTGTCTTTTGAGCGGCGGCTTTTTGTGCATCGCCTTGTTTCTCGAACACGCATTGGGCTACAACCCATGCCCGCTGTGCATGATGCAGCGCGTGTGGGTGGCTATCGTGGGATTGATTGCCTATGCGAGTCTCCTGCACAACCCGCGCTGGGGGATCTACCCGCTGCTGGCCATCATCGCCGCCGGGATCGGCAGCGGCTTCTCCATACGCCAGCTGTGGCTGCAGAGTCTGCCGGCCGATCAAGTGCCGGCATGCGGCCCGGACCTGCAGTACATGCTCGACGCGTTTCCATTGAGTGACATCCTCATAGCGATGACTTCCGGCACCGGCGACTGCGCGAACGAGCCGCCGTTCCTAGGCTTCCCGATACCGGGCTGGATGCTGGTCGGATTCGCCATGCTCATCGCTGCAAGCTTCATTCAGCTACGCCAGGGAAACCGCTGAAATTAGCGCTTTCTGAGTTTCCTGCTATGTTTCCTCATACGACAAGGTGAGGGAAAACATGTCAGTACAAACAGAAAACACGCCGGACATTGCTCGGGAAATCAACCGCAGCCGCGCCCAAGTGATCAGTTATCTAATGAAGCTCAGCAAATGTGTCGCGGCCAATCACGCCGACCTTGCGCAGGCAGTATCACAGCGTTTCAACGAAGTGCTGATCGACTACGTTTCGTACGTTCACTTCCGTTTCCTGGAATGCTGTGCGCCGGAAGCGCATCAACTGGCGGCCCTGGAGCGCATCACCCAGCAGGCTGTCGCATTCAGCGAGAAATACTGTCTGACCGACGGCATGCCTCTGACAGCTCTGCAGCGCGACCTCGAAGATCTTGCCTACGCATTGGAAGTTCGCTTCGAAATCGAAGACGAAATCGCCTGCGCCCAGGCAGCCTGAGAACTTCCGGCAAAATTACCAGGCACAACTAAACTTAAGACAGGAAAAACCAACGCGGCCTTGCCCGATGTGAGGCCGTCTGCATGAGGTGATATGCAACGCGCACTTCTTGTCTTGCTGTTTCTCGCAGGCTGTAGCGGCGCCGATAAACCGAGCGGCACCTGGGAGCTCGCTGCCCAGGGCTTCTACGCCGGCGCCATCTCCGACAACGGCGAGCTCGCCGTCGTCGGCTCCATGAACCATGGCGCCAGCATGTGGCGTCTCCCTGACCAGGAGCGGCTATACAACTGGTCTCACGAGAGTGGCGAATTCGTCGATCTCGTCGCTGCGGACTTTTCCCCCGATGGCAGCCGGGCGGTCACTACCGATCCACGCACCCTGGTCATGTGGAACACGGCCAGCGGCGCCGCGGTCAACTTCTGGGCCACACCCGGCGTTGTGCTGGACGTTGCGGTCCTCAACGACAACCGCCATGTCCTGATGGGCCTCGACAATCATTCTGCACTGCTGTTCGACGCAGCGAACGGGGATTACAAACAGACGCTGTTACACGAGGGTGAGGTCGCGGACGTGGCCGTGGACAGCGCCGGAGATTTCGCGCTGACCGGCAGCGACGACTACACGGCAGTGCTGTGGCGTCTGCGCGACGGCAGCACGGCACAGGTTTTCAAGCACGACAACCCGGTGCGCTGCGTGGCATTGTCCAGTGGCGGACGGTACAGCTTCACAGCGGCACAGGGCGATCTGGTGGCCATCTGGGACAACAACACCGGCGCTCAGCTGCACGCACTGCACGATGGCATCAACCACGGCGTGATCACAGCTCGTTTCTCAGCGGACGAACGCCTGCTGGCGGTAGGTTATGCCAACCGCAAGGTCGCGCTGTTCGACGTCGCCAGCGGCAGACGCCTGCAAACCTGGGACCCGGGGACGAAACACGCATTGCGCGCGCGCGGTGCCGCCATCCTGGAAATCGCATTCGCCGAAAACGTGAGCACGCTCTACGCCCTCGCCGGTGACGGACGCCTGCTCAGGCTGCGCCGTTCTTAGCCCGCGCTGCACCCGCGCGCTGTGCAAAACATGCTCAGCGCTTCATCACGAAACAGTCGTAAGTAGATAGTGCAATTGAAAAATTGGCTGGTATAGTTATCCACAAGTGAGTCTCTGACCGTGCTGTAACCGTGACCTGCCGATGTTCTCGGCAGCGGACAAAAGCAACAACACGACACGATAAGAACATGGGCCGGCGTCATGAGCGCCAGGACCCGCAGATACAACACAGGTCTGACTCTTGGGGGAAGCTTGCGCACCGCGCGCACTCTTCTAACGCTAGATACGTCAGGATCCAACCGCTGCGGCAGGCGTCGACACGACGCGTGCGACCGACGCAACGGCTCGAGATCCTGGAAAAGTGGTTGAAGCGCCACTTTATGGGGCCAGGCTATAGCGCAGTGGTCATGGGGTAGGACACCCGCGGCTGCCAGCAGCTGAAACCGTACGGATGCGTTACGGCTTGGTTGGACACTTAAGACAGACGTTTACGTCTGCTAGCGAGTGGAATGCTATGGATTCACCAGCACGCCGCATTCTTGTCATAAACGGTAAAGGCGGTTGCGGAAAAACCACAATTGCGACCAATCTGGCGGTCGCCTACGCCTGCCGCGGCACCAGCGTCGCATTACTGGACAACGACCCGCAGGCCAGCAGCACCTACTGGGCCGGGATGCGGGACACTGACTTACCGCCGATCAGCATCGTTGCCAAGCACGAACGGCCGAACATGTATCAGACCCAGTCGTATCATCATCGGCTGCCGCCGGAGACTGAGGTCGTCGTGATCGATGGGCACAGCAATGCCCGCGGCAGGGACCTGGAGAGTCTGCTGCGACAGACCGACGTCATTCTCGTCCCCATGCTGCCGTCCTCGATCGACATCCGGGCGGGCGGGCGCTTCATTGCCGACCTCCTGACGCATCGCCAGTATCGCGCGGCGCCGCGTCCGGTTGGCGTCATTGCTAATCGCATCCAGCCCAACACGCAAACCCACGATAAGCTGATGAATTTTCTCGGCTGTCTGGACGTACCCGTGGTTGCCCAGTTCCGTGACTCTCCGGTGTATACGGACGCTGCGGAGCTTGGTCAGGGCGTCGTCGACATGCGCGAGGTAAGAGCCGCTCGCAAAGAAACGATGCAGTGGAAACAGTTGATCAGCTGGATCGACAGCCAGGCTCTGGACCAGCCCGCTTCCGTCGCCAGTATCCGCGCCAAGCTCAAACCCAAGGCCGCCGGGCGCAAATCCGAAGCGGAGACCGCGAAACAAGCCTGACGCGGCATTCCTCTCTATAATGCAGCGCCCGGATGGCTTTGCCTCCGGGCGTGTTGCGTTGCAGGCAGTCCGAATCCATGTTGCGAGCCGAAAATCTTCAATTCCGACGCGGTGACGAGGTGTTGTTCGCTGACCTCGACTTTACCGTGCATGCCGGACAAAGAGTGGCGGTTGCCGGACGCAACGGCGCTGGCAAATCGACCCTGTTTCAGCTGCTGCTCGGACGTCTCCAGCCAGACATTGGCGAGCTGCACATTCCAACGAGTTGGCGTATTGGCTACATGGAGCAGGAAGCTGAGGTCACCGACCGGCCCGCGCTCGACTATGTCGTCGATGGCCATGCAGAATTGCGCAAGGTCGAAGCGAAACTGGCGGTGACCACCGATCCCGACGCGTTGGCCAGACTGCATACGCTCATTGCTGACCTCAACGGTTACGAGGCCGAGGCGACTGCGGCAAGCATTCTGAACGGGCTCGGATTCAAGCAAGGTGATTTCAGTAAACCATACGCCGAGTTTTCAGGCGGCTGGCGTATACGATTGAACCTCGCGCGGGCACTCATGACGCCGTGTGATCTGCTGCTGCTGGATGAACCGACCAACCATCTCGATCTGGAAACCATCATGTGGCTGGAGCGCTGGCTGGCGCGCTTTCCCGGCACGGTGATGATGATTGCCCACGACCGCTCGTTTCTGGATGCGTGCGCCAACCACACGCTGTACCTGAGCGGCGGGACGGGCAAACTCTACAGCGGTAACTACTCCTCCTGTGAGCGGCAGCGCGCGGAGCACCTCGAGCAACAGAAAGCGGTACAGGCCAAGCGCGACGCTCAGGCAGCCCACATCCAGCAATTTGTCGATCGGTTTCGCGCGAAGGCGAGCAAAGCCAAGCAGGTACAGAGCCGCATCAAAGCGTTAGAGCGCCTGCAGACATCCGCAACGCTGGCGTTTGAGTCACCTTACCGGATCGCATTTCAGGACCCGGAAAAAGTGTCCAACCCGTTGTTCACCCTGCGTGACGTCGAGCTGGGCTACGACGGCAAACCCGTGCTGCAACATGTGGGTCAGACGATTCTGCCGGGTGCACGCATCGGGGTCCTCGGCGCCAACGGCGCGGGCAAATCAACTCTGTTGAAGTCTCTGGTAGGCGTTCTCGCCCCGCAGGCCGGGGAATTGTCCCGCGGCCAGCATTGTGACGTCGGCTATTTCGCGCAACACCAGCTCGAGAACCTACACGGCGAGAATCCCGCGCTGAGCGCCCTCAAAAACGCCAAACCCGACTGGCGCGAGCAGCAGTGCCGCGATTACCTGGGCCGCTGGGGATTCGATGACGGCATGATCAAGCGACCGATCTCCACCTTGTCTGGCGGCGAAAAAGCGCGCCTGGTCCTTGCGCTCATCGCCCTGGAGCGACCGGCAGTGCTGGTGCTGGATGAACCGACGAACCACCTGGATCTGGATATGCGCGATGCGCTCGCGATGGCGCTGCAGGACTATGCCGGCGCCGTGGTCATCGTGTCTCACGACCGTGCGCTGCTGGAAAAGAGCATCGACGACTTCTGGGTGGTGGCCAACGGTGCGCTGCGTTCCTATCGCGGCGATCTGGCCGAGTACACGACGGCACGGGCAGCGGAACTTGGCAACGAAGACTGGGTGTCATCTGCAGCGGCAGCCGCGGAGGCGCCAGCAGATTCCAAACGCGCTCAGCGCCAGGCGCGCGCCGAGCATCGCGCATCGATCAAACATCTGCGCGACGAAGTAAGACGCCTGGAACGGTTGATGGAAAAAGAGGGGGAAGCGCTCAAGGCGCTGGAGCTCAGACTCGCGGACAGTGACACTTATCAAACCATGCCGGCTGATGAGCTCGATGCGCTCCTGGCCGAAGCCGGCAAGCGCCGCACGAAGCTCGAGCGAGTGGAGGAGTCCTGGCTCGAAGCGACCGCGGCGCTGGAGGAAGCCGGCTGAACGTGCGGCGAAGCTAACTTAGTCTTTAACCTCGACGACGGTTTCGACCTTCGGCGCATCCGGTGCGCCAGGCGCGTGAATTTGAATGACCCGAGTCTCGTCTATCACAGCAAAATCAGCCGCATCGACGGTGACATCACGTTCGCGCCCGCGACGCTTCACTCTGACCTCCGTGTCGTCGTCGAGACTCTTGAGCAGGGTCATCGCCTGCTTGACGTCTTCAACCGTCTCGCCACCGATCTCGAGCAACACGTCGCCCGCTTTGATATCGCCGTCGGCGGGCGGCTCGATCACGACGACGCCGCTGTCTACATCGAAGTATTCCGCCAGGTCACCGTCGACCGCCATGAGCTGATTGGATTTGACCACGGTCTTCACGGCAACCCCGGGCGCCATGCCGCCGAAGTCGAAATTGAAGTCAAAGTCGAAATCTTTGTCGAAAAACTGCGCGATGTGTTCACCTTCGGCGCGCGTCACAATCGCCACTTCCTCAGATTCCCCATCACGCAGATAGGTCACGTCAACGGCATCGCCGGGAATCACTTTCTTCATGTAAGCAGACAGCGTGCGCTGCGGCCGCTTCTCTCCGGCCAGGGCAACGTCGCCAATGACCACAATCTTGTCGCCTGACTGCAGCCCCGCGGCCGCTGCGCCGCCGCCGGGTGTGACGCCAACAATCTCGACGCCGCCTTCGGTGGGATCACCCAGCAGAACACCCAGCATCGCGCGCCGCGCCCGATTCAGTTCGGCACGGGGCTTGGTGACGACGGTCGTCTCCACGCGATCGCCGTCGCGCTCGTAAACGAGCGGCACTGCCTCGCCCGGCGTTACGTTTTTCATGAATCTGGACAGCGCCTGATTGGGGCGTTCGGCCTCACCGAGATCTATGTCGCCGATGACGACAATTTTGTCGCCGCCCTGCATGCCTGCCTCGGCTGCACCGCTCAGCGGCGTCACGCCATCGATGATCACGCCGTCTTTGGCTTTCTGACCGCCGAGCAGAATACCCAGCATCGCGCGCTTGTCACCGCCGCCATGTTTGTACTGCAGCAGCGACAGCTCTTTGAGCACCTGTGCCGCTTCATCGATCTGCTGGCGCGCTTCTTCGATCTGACGCTCGACTTCAGCCTCGTCCAGTTCCTCCGCGGCCAGTACGGGCTGCGCGATCAGCGCAGCGGCCAGAATGCCGACAAGCAATGTCGTTATCGTTCTCATTACATACTCCTGCTGTCTACAGATTCACGCGGGTTCTGACCCGCGCGCACGGCGGCAATGCTCTCAAGCACATTGACACGCTGCCGCCAGAGTTCGACGCGGGCATTGGGGTCTACCGCGTCTGCTTCATATAACCGCGCAATCTGCGCGTCCACGTCCGCCAGTCGATACATCAGGCGCCGTTCGGTGGCGCTCATCGCAGGCGCCCGCTCCAGCGGCTCGTTCTGCGCGGCCTGGCGTATCCCCTGCTGCTGGCGGGATGTCGGCGCGGCGAGGCGTAGCTCGAGATCGCGCGACTGATTCATCAACGCAGCCAGGCGCAGCCCATCGGGCTCAAGCTGGCTGCCGGTGGCGTAACTTGGCTGCGCAGGCACGTCTGACGGGCCGCCTCCGGCCAGCCAGAAAATACCCAGCGCCGTGGTCAGACACACGCTCGCCGCAGTGGCCAGCGGAAAACGCAGCCACACAGAACGTTTCGGTTTCGGCAACTGCGTCAGCCAGACGTCATTATCCAGCGGTACGTCCGGTAAACCCTGCAGCTGCCCGCGCAGCGCTTCGATTTCAGCAAGCGTGCGCTGTGCGTCAGCCGTATCTACCTCGACGTTGGCGTCACGGGGCTCACCGTCCGCCAGGGCTAGGAGATCCGATATTTCCCAAGGTCGCTTTTGCATTTTGACCCTCTGTTACATTCACCGGCGAATTCGGTTCCGCCGCTTCCAGGCGTTCGCGATGTTCGCGCCACGCCAACAATTTTTCATACGCCCGCGCCAGCTGAGACTTGGAGAAGCTCGCGGTTTTACCCATCAGCTCGCCAATCTCCTTATGCGTATAGCCCTCGACGTCGTGCAGCCAGATCACTGTCCGCGCTTCTTCTGAGAGCACGCCCAGGGCGCGTTCGAGGCTCGGGATCTGCGCCATCCACTCGAGGTCGCCATCCGTTGCCGGCTGCCCTTCGAGCTCCTCGCTCTCCATCTCACTGCGCCGCGCGTGCCAGGGCGAACGCAAGCGCATCAGGCAGTGGTTCACCGCCACGCGGCGGACCCAGGGCACGACCGCGTCCCGACGCTGGATTTGCGAAGCCTTCTCGACGAGGTCGATGAACGTGTCCTGCACCACCTCCTCAGCCAACTGCCGATCCTGGAGGATGCGCGCAGAGAGGTTCATGACCGCTCGCGAAAGCTGGGCATACGCGGCCGCAAGCGCCTGACGGTCGCCCTTGAGCACCCCCGCGCTTACCGTATCGGCCAGCTGTATGTCCGCGAATCCCGACATGCTTATAAAGATGCCTGGTCGCAGCAAAAGGTCGCAACCGGAATCGAATTTTTTTATCGCCGCAGGCCGGGCGTGCTTGGCATCGTCTTGAGACGTCGCCACTGGCGCTGAACGATCGTTCGGTTAAAATGGCGTCGACTGACACCGCCAAAGCTCAGACTATGACGCAATCCAGTGCAACCAAAGAGTTGCTATACAATCAGCTACGTGAGGTATTCATACAGCGCGGTTACGATGGCGCCACCTTGACCCATCTGGCCGCGGCCAGCGGCCTCAGCAAAGCCTCTCTCTATCACCACTTTCCCGGCGGCAAGCCGGAAATGGCCATGGTTCTGCTGCGTTACGCCATATCCGACCTGCAGCAGCAGGCGTTTCGCCACCTGGCCACAAACCAGAGCCCGTCCGAACGATTAGTCGGGTTCGTCGAAGGCTTCAGCGGCTACACGGACGGCGGCGAACGCGACTGTCTTCTCGCAGTGCTCAGCCATCACCTGACTGCCCACGAAGAAACGGCGGTACACCGCGCCGCGATCGCTGACCAGTTCAAAGACTGGCATGCCCAGGTTGCAGCCGTGTACGAAAGCGCGGGCATGAAGCCGAAACGTTCCGCACGCGAGGCGCACGACCTCTTGGGGTCCCTCTATGGTGCGTTACTGAACGCGAAGATGCACAATCAGCCCAAACTTTTTCGGGCCGCCGTAAGCCGCATGGTCAAAGCGCTGACGGCAGGTTAAGACAGGAAAACACATGCGACAATTTCCCCGTACGCGCCTGCGGCGTAACCGCACAGATGATTTCGTTCGCCGCCTGGTGCGCGAAAACGAGCTCAGCACCAACGATTTGATCTACCCGATGTTCGTCATCCCCGGCGCGAACAAGACAACGCCGGTTGCGTCGATGCCCGGTATCGAACGCTATAGCGTCGATCGCCTCGCGGCCGAGGCGGAAGCGGTCGCGGCGCTCGGCATCCCCGCAGTGGCCCTGTTTCCGAACGTCGACTCGGAGCAGCGCAGCCTCGACGGCGCGGAGGCTTACAACCCCGATGGCCTGGTGCCGCAAGCGGTGCGCGCCATCAAGGCCGCTGTGCCTGAACTCGGCGTCATCACCGATGCCGCGCTGGATCCGTACACCACACACGGGCAAGACGGCATTCTCGACGCAGACAACTACGTGGCCAACGACATCACGGTAGAGGCGCTGTGTCGCCAGGCACTGGTGTGCACGCAAGCGGGAGCCGACGTCATCGCGCCTTCAGACATGATGGATGGCCGCGTGGGACGGATTCGCGACACGCTCGACGACGCCGGTTTCATCAACACGAAGATCATGGCTTATGCGGCCAAGTACGCATCGAGCTACTACGGCCCGTTCCGTGACGCCGTCGGCTCGTCGAGCACGATCGGCGGCGGCAATAAGTTCACCTATCAGATGGACCCCGCCAACAGTGACGAAGCGCTGCAGGAGATTGCCCTCGACCTCGAAGAAGGCGCCGACATGGTCATGGTCAAACCGGGTATGCCGTATCTGGACATCGTCACGCGCGTTAAGCGCCACTTCGGAGTACCGACCTTTGCGTACCAGGTCAGCGGCGAGTACGCGATGCATATGGCGGCCATAAACGCAGGATGGTTGGCCGACGCCGTCATCATGGAGTCATTGCTCTGTTTCAAACGTGCGGGGGCGGACGGGATTCTCACCTACTTCGCGAAGCAGGCAGCCATCACGCTGCAAGCAGGTTAACCCGCACTCCGCAAACTCAGCGATACGCCTCCAGCCGCCAGCTGCTCGATTTCCACCTCGAGTTCGCGGGCGGACAGCGGATGCGCCGCAAGCCAGCCTTCAGGCAAGGTCAATTGCAGCGCCCCGGCGTTTGCGCTGGCCGTTACCTGCGGTGAGTCCGCATCGTTGTGGCTGCGCTCCAGGATCACCGCTATACGCAACAACGCCGTCAGCCGCTTCAAGGTTTCAGCGGTTTCGGGTTCGTATGCTTGAAACGCGAGCCCCGGCAGACTGCGTCGATGGCCGCGTATCAGAAGCGCGAGCCGCGCCTGCTGTTCATCGACAAACCCAGGCAGTTCCGCGTGTTTGACGATGTAGGCACCATGCCGATGGTAATGCCGCCGGCTGATGTGCGCGCCAATTTCATGTAAACGCGCCGCCCAGAGCAGCAACGCCCGCTGCGTCTCGAGCGCAGGCCAGCCGGGCAGGCAGCCCTGCAGCAGGCTCATGACCGTACGCTCAACCCGCGCGGCCTGGTCCTGATCCACACCGAACCGCTGCGCGAGCTGGCGCACGCTGTCCTCGTCCAAGCTGGTTTCCTGCGTCGTCACCACTGCTTCGCACATCATGCCGTGCAGCAATGATACATCGACGTAACGCATCACCTGCAGCTCGAGCGCTTCGAAGCAGGCGCTCAATATGGCCGCACCGGCCGGGAAAATATCCACCCGATCAGGCGCCAGCCCTGGCAATCCTGCTCCCCAGACCCAGTGTCCGTCCAAGAGCTCCGCCTCCAGGCGCGTCATTGCTTCACGAGTGAGCATCTCCCGGCACCAGCCGTTGGCTCTGAGCACGGTATAGATCGACTCGATGGTTCCGCTGGTCCCGAAGACCGCGGCACTGTCGTCCGAGGCAGACCTCGAGAGGGATGCCGTGAGCGTATCCAACGCGTACGCCTTCGCCTGCCGATAACCCGAAGACACATCGCCGCCAGGCGCAAAAAAACGATTGGTGAGCGAGACACAGCCCAGTGACAACGAGTCGGCGGCACCGGGCCTCGCGCCGTCGCCCCAGGCGAACTCGGTGCTGCCGCCGCCAATATCGATGGTCAGCCGGGCCAGATCCGGATTGTCCAGATGGTGGTTGATCGCGGTGTAAATGAGCTCAGCCTCACGCGCGCCGCTGATGACCTCGACCGGCGCGGGCAGCAACGCGTTGGCGGCGTCGATGAACACCTCCGCGTTGTCCGCCTCCCGCAACGCACATGTGCCCATCACCCTGATTTGCGCCGCCGGTACCGGCCGCAATTGCTGTGCAAAGCGCGCCAGACATTCGAGCCCGCGCCTGATCGCCGCCTCCTGGATGCGGCCGTCGCTGAAACCGCCGAGCAATTGGACTTTTTCTTTGAGGCGCTCGACGAGAACAAAGCTCGCGCCGCTCGGCCGCGCCAGCAGCAGATGGAAGCTGTTCGAGCCCAGGTCGATTGCCGCCCAGCAGTCGGCACGCGACCGGGCGCCAGGGGCAACATTGTCTGATATGTCGGTTCGGGTATTCAAAGTCGGCTGCATGATACCGCAGCTTGGTGCTACACTGCGTCGGCTAAAAATCTAGGAGATAACTGCATGAATGACAGTATCGTACATACCACCGACGCCGCCTTTGAAGCCGACGTGATCAACGCCGAAAAGCCTGTGCTCGTCGACTACTGGGCCGAGTGGTGCGGACCGTGCAAGATGATCGCACCGATTCTGGACGAGATCGCGGACGAATACGCCGATCGCCTGAAGATCTGCAAGATCGACATTGATGCCAACCAGGCAACGCCGCCCAAATACGGTATCCGCGGCATCCCGACTTTGATGCTGTTCAAGAACGGCGAAGTCGAGGCGACCAAGGTCGGTGCGCTGTCAAAGTCACAGCTGCAGGCGTTTCTCGACAGCAACATCTAAGCGCTTTCGGCGCGCCGTCGAAGACGGGCGCGGCTGCTGCGGACAGCCGCGCTTCACGCCGGATTCACCCACCTCCAAATACGTTGCCGGCTTAGCGCACTCTGGCCTGGCGAAATGATGCGTATTGCCCTTTTTCTGCTCACCCTGCTCGGTTGCCTTGCGCCCGCCGCCGAGGCGACGCCGCTGGTGTTTCACTGGGAGGACCGCTTTACAGAAAGTGAGCAGGAGAAACTCGAACGTTGGATTGTCGAGGTGGATGCCGCGCTGACCAAACTGACCGGGCCTGCGCCGTTCAAGAAACACATCCACTTCCACCGGCTGCAGGATGCCCGCGAACCCGTGCCGTGGGCCCACACCACCCGCGGACGTCGTCAAGGCGTGCACTTCCACGTGGACCCGGCATTTTCTCTGGCGGCATTCCGCGCCGACTGGACGGCAAGCCACGAGCTGAGCCACCTGATCATTCCCTACCTGGGCCGACGGCATGCCTGGTTCGCCGAAGGTTTCGCCAGCTACATGCAATATCAGGTCATGGCCGCAGGGGGCATGGTGAGCGCGCAGGAACTCGATGCGATCTATCGCCGACGGTTCGAGCGCGCCGCCGGGGGCTACGGATTCGACGACCTGAGCTTTGTCGACGCCGCCACACGCCTGCATGCAGCGCGACAGTATCCGACGCTGTACTGGGGCGGCGCGGTCTTTTTCTGGAATACAGATCGCGCGTTGCGCGCGAGAGACTCGAGCCTGACATCGACGCTGCGTCGCTATCTACAGTGCTGCCGCATGGCGAATGACAATCTGGATACTTTGGTAGCCCGTCTGGACGGGTTGTCCACCGGCTCGACCTTCGCTGATGAATTGCAGAAATTTCGCGTAAACCCCGGATTTCCCCAATTTTAAACCGTCAGTTTTTCTGCCGAGATGGCGGATTTAAGGTCTTGACCGGGGCAGTCAAACCACTACACTGACCTCTGTAACGAACTGCGCCAAGCCAGCACCATAAGCTTCGGACCCGCGCAGCGCTGCATTCACCCCCTTTTCTCTCCGTAAACAGACCAGTTGTGTCCGCGACGCGGTAAGAACATTTGACCCTTGCAAGATATAGAGCAACGCCATGTCCATGAACCTGTCTGATTTGAAACGTAAACCCGTTGGCGAACTGGTCGATATGGCCCGTGAGATGGGTCTCGACAATGTTGGCCGCTCGCGGAAGCAGGAGGTCATCGCCGCCATCGTGCGCAAGCAGTCGAAGAATGGCGAGGACATCTACGGTGAAGGCACGTTGGAAATCCTGCAGGACGGCTTCGGCTTCCTGCGCTCTCCGGAAGGCTCCTACCTTGCCGGTCCCGACGACATCTACGTGTCGCCGAGCCAGGTGCGCCGCTTCAATCTGCGCACCGGTGACAGCATTGCCGGCAAGATCCGGCCGCCGAAAGACGGCGAGCGTTACTTTGCACTGCTGAAAGTCGACGAGATCAACTTCAGCGAGCCAAACACCAAGAAACACAAGATCCTCTTCGAGAACCTCACGCCGCTCTTCCCGGATGAGCGCCTGATGCTCGAACGGGGCAACGGCAGCACCGAAGATTTGACCGCGCGCATCATCGATCTGATCGCGCCAATAGGTAAAGGACAGCGGGCGCTGATCGTGTCACCGCCCAAGGCGGGTAAAACGCTGGTGCTGCAGAACATCGCGCAATCCATCGTCGCCAACAATCCGGAAGTCGTGCTGATCGTTCTGCTGATCGACGAACGGCCTGAGGAGGTGACGGAGATGCAGCGCTCGGTGCGCGGCGAAGTCGTGGCCTCGACCTTCGACGAACCGCCGTCGCGCCATGTTCAGGTTGCTGAAATGGTCATCGAGAAGGCCAAGCGTCTGGTCGAGCATCAGAAAGACGTCGTCATTCTGCTCGACTCCATCACGCGTCTGGCGCGCGCCTACAACACGATTGTCCCGTCTTCCGGCAAGGTTCTGACCGGCGGCGTCGACGCACACGCCCTCGAGCGTCCGAAACGCTTCTTTGGCGCGGCGCGAAACATCGAAGAGGGCGGCAGCCTGACGATCGTTGCCACCGCGCTGATCGATACCGGCTCGAAGATGGACGAAGTCATCTACGAAGAATTCAAGGGCACCGGCAACCAGGAACTGCACCTCGAGCGGAAAATCGCCGAGAAGCGCGTCTACCCGGCGATCAACATACGCCGCTCCGCAACCCGCCGTGAAGAATTGCTGATGGGCGAAGAGGAACTCCAGCGCGTCTGGATTCTGCGCAAGCTGCTCCACGACATGGACGACATCGCTGCGATCGAGTTCTTACTCGACAAACTGAAAGAGACCAAGAAGAACGAAGAGTTCTTCAACTCGATGAAGCGCTAGCCGCACAACCCCGACAGCAAAGCGCTCGAGAGAAGCCGCTGATGAGCGCGCAAGCGCAGTATGATGCCCGCATCACGAGCCTGACAGGGGACGGCACTCAGATCGTCACGCTGGACGTCGAGCCCGGCTACCAGTTCCGGGCCGGTCAGTATCTCAACGTCATAACCCCCGAGGGCTTCGACGTCCCTTTATCAATTGCCTCTTCACCCACACGCCTTCCCGTTCTGGAGCTGCACTACCGCTCCACACCAGATCTGTCGGAAGCCGCAGCCCTCGACAACGCCCTGGCCGGCACTAGTTTACGCATCAGCGCTGCCGAAGGAGACGTGCGCGCCGGCGCACCACATCAACGCGTGCTGATCGTTGCCGGCGGCACAGGCGCCGCCCAGGCATTCAGCTGCGCGGAGTATCGACACGCCACGCGTGCTGGTGGCGACGCGACCATCGTCTGGTGTGCAGATGATGAAGACCAGCTTTACGAGACCGAACGCCTGGCGAGCTACGGGGTCACTCTGCACACCATCGTCGACGATCGCCGCACGGCAGAAAACGAAGGTTTAGCGTGGCTGCGCGAACATGGCGGGCACTTTGCCGCCAGCGGCGACGACGATGCTTACGTGCTGCTCGCAGGCGGCCCCCCGTTTGTCTACGCCGCACTCGATGTCCTTCTCGAGACAGGCATCCGCCAGGCACAGTGCCACGCGGACGTATTCAGCTACGCCCCCCGTCACTGAAGGGGCCACTGATAAAGCGTCACTGATTGAGCGCGTCAGGCTTGACTGACACCGGTGCGGCGCATGGTCGGCGTCGCAGGCTGCGGCAGGTCCTCGAGCCCGCTCAACGATTGCAGCAGGTAGTCCATACCGCGCTGCTCATCTCCCATCGCGATACACAGGCGCCCGAGCTCCCCATAAACCTCGTCGCCGGGCGCAAGGCGCAGGCTGGTCTCAAAGTAGTCCCGCGCCTGCTCGAACTTTTCGTTGGCGAGCGACAGCCGCCCGAGGGTGAGCGCAAGCCCTGCATCATTGGGACGATCCTTACCCCAACCCTGTGCAACCGTCAGCTGGCGAGCGGGATCACTGCTGCGGATCTCACCATAAGCTCGGGCCAGCTTATCGTCCCACTGCGCGCCCAGCGCGAGGCGCGCCGCCTGTTCGGCATCGTCCAGACGCCCTGC
Source organism: Pseudomonadales bacterium (assembly GCA_965267275.1). Classification (GTDB taxonomy): domain Bacteria; phylum Pseudomonadota; class Gammaproteobacteria; order Pseudomonadales; family Azotimanducaceae; genus UBA4421. The sequence continues at coordinate 5,184,593 of OZ253950.1, read as the reverse complement.
GTCGCGCAGCCCGGCGACCCACGCCTGCATCAGCGGCATGTCTGTGCGCAGCGGCTTCGGCAGCTTCTTCCAGAGTGATGATGCGCTGTCCGCTTCGAGCAAGCGCGCCTGCCAGACCACGCGCTCGAGCCGTCCGAGTTCAACCTCCGGCAGCGCTTTGTGGCGGCGCAGTTCTTTCAAGAGATCTGTCAGCGCCGACCAGTCGTGCAGCGCCTCGTAGCAGTCAGCCAGCATTGCCAGCACCGCGCGATGCTTCGGCGCCCGGCGCTTCAACACCAGCAGCGCGGCCAGTGCCTGCTCGTACTCGCCTTCGTGAATATGAAACTCAGCCTGGGTCAACGTCACGGCAAACTTGGCACCCGGCGTGGATTCATGCGCTTGTTTCAGAAACGCGTCCCGCGCGTCGCGCTCACCCAGCTCATGACTGGCCCGGGCCGCGTTGAGATAGTTGATGAGCGGGGTTTCAACGTTCGTAGCGGCATCAGCAAGGAGCTTTTTGGCTTCTGCCCAGCGCCCTTCAGCCATGACCAGGAGGCCGCGGACGGTTTGGTTGCGGGCTGTGCGGACCTTACGTCCGGAACGCCAGCGCACGAGTCGGAGCTGGCCCTGGGTCAGCTTGCGCAAGAGAAAGAAGACGCTCCAGATCAATCCGTAGAGTCCGAGCAGGAGTAACAACGCCACCCACAGGCTGGTCTCCATGACGGTATTCGCGTAGCTGATCAGCACGTAGCCCGGGTCGCGCGCGAGCAAAGTACCGATGGCACCGCCCAGCACTATGGCAATCAGAACCGCAAGGCCGGCGATCTTCAAGACGCGCCTCCGCCGGCAGTCAGCAACTCGTTCAAAGAACCCGAAATGTCCGGCAGCGGGCGCGCCAGATCGATCTGCAGCAGTTCATCGACCGTCTCGAGCACTGCCTGGGTGCGTTCGTCACCAGGTTCCATGTAGCGCTCAAACCAATCCCGCACCGATGCGAGGCTTTGCTCGAACACTGTTTGCTGGCGTTTGAGCACCGCCAGCTGCGCCTGCTCGAGCGCAAGGCGCAGATTCAACTCGAGATAACGCTCTTCTTCCGGCGCCAGGAGCGGCTTGATGGCTTCACCTTCTCCCAGATCGCGTATACGCACGAACTGTTTGAGCTCTTCAGCGAGCGACGCCCAGACGGTCTGTTCCGTATCCGGCTCAGGGCGCGCATCTTCGAGGTAGGCAGGAGTAACCAGGGGCAGCGTATCCAGCTGCGACTTCAGCGCCTCCAGACGCAGATAGATACCCTGTAGATCGTCGCGGCGGACTTGCTCCAGCGCGATGATCTCGTCAGCCAGCCGGGCTCGGACCTGATGTAACGCAAAATCATCGAGCTCGGCAATGATGCGGTCCGCCGCCATCAGGAGCTCGAGAGCGCCGGCGGTATCCTGTTCCATGAGCACACGATGGTTGGCGATACGCATCAGGTATTCCGCCTCCGCGAGCTTCCACTCGCGTTGCGACGGCGGCGCCGCAACCAGCGCCTCGTTCAGCGACTTGACCACAGCCGCTTCATTTTCCGCCAGACGCGCCTCCTGGGTTTCGGCCAGCTCAGCCACCGCCTGTCTGCTCGCCGCCGCAACTTCGTCCATCGCAGCAGTGAGCTGCGTTTCCAGCGATGTATACCTGACATCCAGCTCGGCGCTGCGCGCGGTTACGGCGTTGAGCGGCGCGAGGTAAACCAGCTCGTAGTACAGGTAACCCACGCCGCCGGCTGCCGTGAGCGCAAAGAACAATGCAAGAACGGCCAGCCCTCGGCCTTTCGCCTTGACCGGCGCCGGCGCCTCCGCTTCCCGGGCAGCGCCGGGCTCGCTGGCAGCCGCAGCGCGCTCATCCAGCATCTCGTCGGCGCCTGCGCTCGGCTCTGCATCCTGCGCCATCGATGTCTGCGGCTTACCGTCGCCAGCTTCAGAAACAGCCTGTTCATCCGCAGGCGCATCTGCAGACGAGGGCGCTTCAAGCTCGCCCTGATCAGCCGGCTCAGCCTGATCTGACTCTCTCGGCGCCTCGTGCCCGGTCTCGCGGGAGAACTCATCCGCCGACGCGGCTTCTTCAGGTTTTTTGTCTTCCGTCATTAAATCTGTGTACTTCTATCTCGGCCCATATGCAGGCTTGTTACCCAAGACGCTGATCCTATCGATCGCTCAATGTTGCGATCGCGGCGCATATCGCACTTGTGTCAGCGCCGTCACTCTCGAGCAGATGCACGAATCCCAGGGCTCGCGCCTCCGCCGCCACCCGCGTGGAAACAGCCACCAGAAGAACATTATACCCGCCGCCAGCCTGGAGCCACGTATCCGCGAATGCCTGCAGCCCTTCCACGGACGATACGATCACCGCAGTGATGGCGTGCGCCGGCAGAGGCACGCGGGCAGTGCGGCGTCGCTGGTACAGCTCGAATTTCACCACCTTACACCCGTTCGCGCGGCTCAGCTCGCGCATCAGGACGTCGCGGCCACCGCGGCCTGCCCACACCCAGACCACGCTGCCCGGCGCAAGGTTGCCTATCTCCGGCATCGCGAGCACACCTTCCGAGGTTGCCGTAGACGGCAGCCGCGCACGGATACCCGCCTGCGCCAGCACCCGCGCCGTTTCGGCGCCGATCGCTATATGCAAAGCAGCCGCCGCGCGGCGCACCAGGTCCGTGGCGATGGCTTGCCGCGCAGCGTGCCCGGACAGCGTGATGACGACGTCAGGATCTTCTGCAGGCGTCTCCTCCAGAGGCAATGCTACGACTTCGAGTACCGGCTGACACCACACCTCATGACCAAGACGTGCCAGCGCCTGCGCCTCCCGCGAAGCACCGGGCTCGGTTCGCGTTACCCAGATATGCTCGGCCACGTCACTAGCGCCCGGATGCCGCGAGATCATCGAGCACAGCTTGCGCGCCCTGATCGAAGAGATCCCGCACCGCTTGCCGCGCGACCTCGGCCGGGTCGCCGCCGCGCCGGCTGGTACGAAGCACGCGGCGCCCATCCGCGTCCGCCAGCAGCGCGTCCAACGCCACTACGCCGTCTGCGTAAACCGCGCTCGCGGCGACAGGCAGCGAGCAATCCGCACCAAGGCCGGCACTGATGCCGCGCTCCGCCGTAACACAAGCGGCGACTTCCGTATCCTCGAGCGGCGCAAGCAACGCCTGAACCGGGCTGTCTGCAAGACACTCAATACCCAGCGCGCCCTGTCCCGGGGCAGGCAAACAAGTCGTCACAGGCAGGACAAAACTTTTGGTGGGACTCAGGCCAAGGCGGTTCAGCCCCGCCGCGGCAAGCACGATGGCGTCATATTCGCCCGCCTCGAGCTTGCCAAGGCGTGTCCCGACATTGCCGCGTATCGGCTTGACGTCCAGATCAGGGCGAATGGCTTTCAACTGGGCCTGACGGCGCAGGCTGGACGAGCCGATACGCGCGCCTTCCGGAATGGCGTCCAGGTCGGGCGCTGCGCCGACCACCACATCGTGCACCGCATCGCGGAACGCCACTACAGGCAAAGCGAAGCCATCCGGCATCTCCGCCGGCAGGTCCTTGACTGAGTGTACGGCGATGTCGGCGCGGCCATCGAGCATTGCCTGCTCGAGCTCCTTGACGAAGAGACCCTTCCCACCAATCTCGCTAAGCGGCGTTTGCAGCCAGCGGTCACCCGCTGTAGTCATGCCGAGCAACTCCACTTCCAGACCGGGATGTGCCGCCATCAGCCGGTCACGAATGAAATTTGCCTGCCACAGCGCCAACGCGCTCTCCCGCGTGGCGATACGCACGACTTCCATACTCATAAGCGCTTAACTACTTTACGAACGGAGGGTAAGTGGCGCCGGCTAATCGGAATCGTTTCTTCGAGCCCTCGCAAACGCACGGTGACTTGCCCGGCGCTTTCTTTGGCCAGCCCCTCAATATGGTGCTTGGCAACCAGCGCGTTGCGATGCACACGCACGAAGAGATCGGCAAACTCCGTTTCGAGCTCGCGGAGCGTTTCGTCAACGATGATTTCACCCTCGCTATAGCGGACGGTCACGTACTTCTGATCCGCCTGGAAATAGCGCACGTCGTCAATTGCGATCAGTTCTATGCCTTTATGGGTACGCGCGGAGATGTGCGAACGACGGGCGTCGTCCGCCGTGTGCAGCGCCGCGAGCTGTGCGCGATTCAGACGCATCGTCTTCGACAAAGCAGTGAACAGATTCTCCTTACGGACCGGCTTTAAAAGGTAGCCCACAGCCTGCAAATCGAACGCCTGTATGGCGTGCTCCTCGTAGGCCGTGCAAAAAATCACCGCGGGCGGGGCTTCGAGCTCGAGAAAGTGCCGCGCGGTCTCCAGACCATCCATGCCGGGCATGCGGATATCCAGGAGGACAAGGTCAGGCTGGTGCTCGGCACACGCTTGAACCGCTTCCGCACCGTTGGCGGCTTCGCCCACCACATCGTGGCTGCCCTCAACTTCCAACATGCGCCGCAGTCTGTCGCGCGCCAGAGTTTCATCATCGACTAGAAGAATACGCATGGCTATACCGGTTGTGCCGCCTTGGGAAAACGCAATTGTGTAACGAATACCGAACCTTCCGCGTCGGCATCGAGAGTCGCGCGGTTGCCGTACAGAACGCTCAGGCGGCTGCGGATGTTCTGCAACGCCATACGATTGCCCGCGGATTCACTCTGCTGGCTGGGGCCGGGAATGGGATTGACGATACGCACGATCACGAAGTCGCCATCGTAACGCAGCTGCAGCTCGATCGTTCCCCCCTCGGGCAGCGGTTGGATGCCGTGGTAGATGGCGTTTTCCAGCAACGGCTGCAGCGTCAACAGCGGGATGCGGGTGCCCGCGCTCAGCTCCGGCACGTCCCAATCGAGACGTAAGCGATCACCCAGCCGCAGCGATTCGATGCGGATGTAACGTTCGCAGAGCTCGAGCTCCTCCGTGATGGGCACCTGATTTCCGGCTTCGTTGAGACTCGCTCGAAAAAGTTCGGAGAGATCTTCGACGACCGATTCCGCGGTATCCGGGTCAGTGGCGATGAGGCTCGCGATGATGTTCATGCTGTTGAACAGGAAGTGCGGACGTATCCGCGACTGCAACGCCTGTATGCGCGACTGCAACTCTGACTGCTCCTGCAGACGCAATCGCTGCTGCACGTAGAAATAGCGCAGCACGAGACCAGCGATGATCCCGGCGATGGTGAGCTGCCCGGCGATTCGGGTGGCCAGTTCCGGGCCCCGATCCACAGCCCATTCGGCGAGGAGGCTCACCACCAGGGTCACCGCCATCACCACCACAAATGCGCCGCACGCGCCCGCGACCAGACCAAGATGGGCGAGCGGCTTTCGCAAGAGGCAGAGCCCGCCGGCACTCACCAGCGCCACCCATTGCACGAACAGCGACATCAGGCCGAATCTAACCCATGTGATCTCACCACCGGCGAGTAACAGAATCACAACCAGGAGCTGACTGAAAAGCACCAGCAGCGTCAGCGCCGTGGTATTACAGAGTTCAGGAATGACAAAGTGGGCGGGACGCGCGCTCATCTAAAACGACATTCCGCTATAATTCCCCACCCTTTTTGCAGCGTGCACGACATGAGCGCCAATAGTACACCGAAGCAGGAGCAAACGGGCTTGCTGCGAGGCAGATTCTCAGAAGCCACTGATGCTTTTGTGGAGGCATTTACAGCATCGGTCAACTTCGATCAGCGTCTGTATCGCCATGACATCGCGGGATCTGTCGCTCACGCGCGCATGCTTGCGGAGATCGACATCCTGACCGATACGGAATGTACCGATATCGTCGACGGCCTCGGCAAAATCGAAGCGGAAATCGAGGCGGGCACCTTCGAGTGGCGCGTCGAGCTCGAAGATGTGCACATGAACATCGAAAGTCGCCTGATCGCGCTCATCGGCGACACCGGCAAGAAGCTGCACACAGGGCGTTCCCGCAATGACCAGATCGCGACCGATATCCGCTTGTACCTGCGGGAAGCCATTGATGAGCTCATACAGCTCGAGACGAGCCTGATGACAGCGCTGATAGATCTGGCCGAACAGCATACCGCGACCGTCATGCCCGGCTTTACCCATCTGCAGGCCGCCCAGCCCGTGACCTTCGGTCATCACCTGATGGCATGGTTTGAAATGTTATGGCGCGATCGCCAACGCCTGATCGACTGTCGCGCGCGCGTGAACGTGCTGCCGCTCGGCGCCGCCGCGCTAGCGGGGACGCCGTACAAACCGAATCGCCAGATGGTGGCGGACGCGCTGGGCTTCGACGCGGTAGCCGAAAACTCGCTGGACGCCGTCAGCGATCGTGACTTCGCGATAGAGTTCTGTGCCGTTGCGGCTCTGACCATGACACACCTGTCGCGCTGGTGTGAGGAGCTGGTCATCTGGTCGTCCCAACAATTTTCATTCGTGTCTCTGCCCGACAGATTCTGCACGGGCTCATCCATCATGCCGCAGAAGAAAAACCCTGACGTACCCGAGCTGATCCGCGGTAAAACCGGTCGCGTCAACGGTCACCTGATGTCGCTCCTGACGCTGATGAAAAGTCAGCCCCTTGCTTACAACAAAGACAATCAGGAAGACAAAGAACCGCTCTTTGATGCTGTCGACACCCTGCATGGCTGCCTCACAGCGCTGAATGGTCTGGTCCCGAACATCGAGGCCAATGAAGAGGCCATGCGTGCTGCAGCCACGCTCGGGTACACGACTGCCACAGACCTCGCGGACTACCTGGTGCGCAAAGAGGTGCCGTTCAGAGACGCCCATGAGCTCGTCGGCGGCGCCGTGCAGCGAGCAGTTTCGCTCGGCAAGCCGCTGGAAGCGCTGACCCTTGCGGAGTTGAACGGCGATGGTGAAGACCGCATCAGCGAAGACGTCTATGACGTTCTCACTCCTGATGGTTCCGCCGCTGCGCGTGACCACTTCGGCGGCACTGCGCCTGGCCAGGTCGTCGCTGCCATAACCCGGGCGCGCGCCCGCCTCTAACCAGCACGCGCTCTGGGCCTGCCTATACTTGAGTATGGGCACAGGCATTGATCCGCACGCGGACAACATATCCGGCTTCACGGACATAGAGCACGCTGAGCGCGCATTCCGCGCGAGCCATGCTGCGCGGCTGGAGCAGGCCCGCGCGCGGCTGCCAGATTCAGCCCGCGCGGTTTTGGACGCTCTGCCGCTTCTGCTTCATGCCAATCATCCCTCGCTACCCGGATTCTGCGGCTTTGACAGCCCGGCCGGCATCCACGGATATCAGCCGGACAGCCTGGCATTGAACGCCGCGCGTCGGTTCAGCAGAAATTACCGATACGTGCGGGCCAACGAACGCCGAGCTGAAATTGCAGGGCTGTACTTCATGGGAAGCGCAGGCTCAGTGGCACACACCCGTTCGTCTGATCTCGATGTCTGGGTCTGTGTCGAAGAAGAGAAGCATGCGGCGCTTTCGCGCAAGCTCGAGCGCCTGGCCCGCTGGGCACGTTCTCAGGGTGTGGAGCTGCAGGCTTTTGCTGTGTCACCCGGTCAGTTCAACGGTGGTGTCGAAGCCGCCTATTCGCCTCTGTTGCTGGATGAGTTTTATCGCACCGCCTGCCACCTGGCAGGGAAAATCCCACTCTGGTGGGTGGTCCCGGAAGAAGACCCGGGGCGGTATGAGACAGCCGCACACGTGACCCGGCGTTTCATACAGGCAACGCGTTTCCTGGACTTCGGCCCGGTGCAACCGTTTGCACCCATGGAACTGCTGGCCGCCGGCGTGCGCGAACTGGAACGTAGCTTGAAGACACCTTACAAGTCGCTCCTCAAACTCACCTTGCTCGAGAGCTACGCAGAGCGGGCAACACCTCTCTCAACCCGCTACCGCCGGGCCATCATCGCCAGCGCAAACGCCGGCGAGGTCGATGGATATCTGATGCTGGCCGAGCACCTCGACGGGCATTTCGGCGCTAAGCCCGGGTCTCAGCAGCGACTGACCTTCATGCGTCGTGCCTGGTTGACGAAAACCAGCCGCGGCAACGTCCATCTGACCAAGAGTCCCGAGTGGCGGCAGCTCACGCGACGCTGGGGATTCGGCCCTGGCGATATCGAACACCTGCGCCGTCCGGAAACGTGGTCGCTGACGAACATCGTCGACGAACATACCAAAATCATGGCCGAGTATGCCCACGCCCTGAGCTTTCTCGGTCATCTGGCAAATCTGGCCGAGTCCGAACCGGCAAACGCCCGCATCTACACACAGCGGCTGGATAATTTACGCGCTGAGCTGCTCAGTGCCACGATGTACAACGATCGCCTGCTGCCGGTGCTGGTGCCGGGTATGCAACAGGGCCACGCCGTGATCAGAGCTAACAGCGAGCGCCAGTGGTGCCTGGAAGAAGACGGGCGTGTGTTCGTGCGCCGGCCACGCCTTGCGCACATCTTCCTGTGGCTCAAACGACAGGGGCTCGGTCTGGGATCGCTGGCACCACAGATGCGCGAGAACAGCCGCTACCGCCAGATATTCGCAGCGCTTCTCACGGAACCCCGCGTTCTGGTGCTAAACGCAGAAACAGGGGCGACAATGGCTGCGGACGCTCAGGCAGAGGCTCTGATCAGCGAGACAGACGACCCATTGGCTTACGGGAACGAAAGGCACTGCCTGATTCGCGAGCTGGACCTCCTGCGGACCACCGCCAGAGAGCAGGTTCAGACGCAAACCTGGCAGAGCCTGGTACACGCGCTGCCGGAACTGCTGACGCTTCCGCAGATACCCGTCGCCTGCATCGGTGACGTACGCCGCGCGCGCGTAGCGCAGCGGCTCGAGCAACTTCTCACGGAAGCGCGGGCGCAGCTTAAAAACAACCAAACTAATTTCATCTTCACACTGGGGCCCAATCTTTGCTGCCTGCACCGCGATCGCTGGGGCGAATTTCAGGCGCAGCTCTTCCCGGACGCGTACGCCGCGTATCTCAGCTGTCCACCGGCTGCGGCCACATATTTCAGCCAGACGGGCAGCGGCGCCCACCGCGGCTGGTTGGAAACCGAACGCGTCCTGAACCATCCCACGCTCATTCTGAATGCGCAGAGCAGCGCGCTGAACCTCGACTACCGTGATGCGCACGGCAGCGAGCGCCTGGAACCTCCGCCGCGTCGGGCCGAAGAATTCGCGCAGAGCTTGCACCTGATCTGCGCGGCGTTGAAGCAACGCGGGGTGATCGTTCCTCAGCTGCGCGTCTATCGCGGTAATGACGACATACAGCCGCTGCCACGCCGGCCTATCGAACAACATCTGCGTTACCGTCTCGCCTTCAGGCAGCATCGCCACGGCTGGGAAGTGCGTTGCGGACAGGAGCTGTGGGCCATCAAACGTATCGATCGCAGAGTGCTCAGACAGGTGCAACGCCAGGTGCTGACTCACCGACAAGGTGACGAAAACTACCCGATCTATCTAAACGATATCGAACTCATCGGCGCAGACTTCATTACGCACCTGAGGGCCAAGTTCGCGCTGGAGACGATGCTCAGCGGGGATATCGGAACCTCCACCGGCAATCTAAAGATGTTCCGCGACCTGGCATAGAAAGCGCTATACTTGCGCGCTATTTTTCACACGGGTTCAGTCATGGCGCGATGGATGCTCATAGCTCTGCTGACCGGAATGGTCGCAACCTGCGGACAGAAAGGTCCGCTGTATCTGCCTGACCAGCAGGCAGCTATGACAGGCTTTGACAAGGCTGTCCACGCCACGACTCGAGAGTAACATGTCCGCACCAGCAAGCTCCGTTCTGGATTACAGCAACGGCGTGCTTCACATTGAAGGCACGCCCCTGGATCGCATCGCGGATTCGCTGGGCACGCCTGTTTACATCTATTCCAAGGCGTACATCAACGCCGCTATCGCAGATCTCAAGGAAGCTTTCGCCGGCGTGCCTGTGCAGATCCACTACGCAGTCAAAGCAAACAGCAATCTAAGCATTCTCCGCCTTTGCGACGACAACGGTCTTGGCTTCGACATCGTCTCGGGTGGCGAACTTGCACGCCTCCTGGCAGCCGGGATCGAACCGCACAAGGTCATATTTTCAGGTGTCGGCAAATCGACAGAAGAGATCGACTTCGCGCTCAAAGCAGGCATCGGCTGCTTCAACGTGGAAAGCGAAGCCGAACTTGGCCGCGTCGCGGCTCGGGCCGAGCTGCTCAATACAAAAGCGCCGATATCGATCAGGGTGAACCCAAACGTCGATGCACAGACGCACCCCTACATTTCCACCGGGTTGAAGCAGAACAAGTTCGGTGTGTCGCCCGAGCTGGCCCTGGACCTCTACCGCAGAGCGCATGCGCACACCATGCTGGAGGTGCTCGGCATCGACTGCCACATCGGCTCGCAGATCAGTACCGTGGAACCGCTACTGGATTCCCTGACGGCACTGCTCGGCCTCGTGGATCAACTGGCTTCCGAGGGTATCGAGCTCGAGCACATCGACCTCGGTGGTGGTATGGGCGTCACCTACCAGGACGAAACCGCCCTCGACACGGCAGCCTATGGCGCCGGCGTGCGGCAGATCCTCGGCAACAGGAAACAGACCATCATGCTCGAGCCAGGTCGATCCCTGGTGGCAAACGCGGGCGTGCTGCTGACGCGGGTGGAATACTTGAAGCCAGCACAGGAGCCGGACGCACCCAACTTCGCGGTGGTCGACGCAGCGATGAACGATCTGATCCGCCCGGCTTTGTATCAGGCCTGGCACGATGTCCTGCCGGTCAATGCAGCGGATGCCGAAACCGCAACCTGGGACATCGTCGGTCCGGTCTGTGAAACGGGTGACTTTCTCGCCCACGGGCGGGAGCTGGCTCTCACAGAGGACAGCCTGCTGGCCGTGGCGGGCGCCGGCGCATACGGCATGGTTCAGGCTTCCAACTACAACGCACGCAATCGCGCGGCGGAGGTCCTTGTCGACGGCGAAGAGTTCCGCCTGATCCGCCGTCGCGAAACGATCTCCGATCAGCTGCGCCTCGAACAGGATCTGTTGTCATGAACAGACCCAGACGCGGCCTGGTGTTTCACAAGATGCACAGCCTTGGCAATGATTTCATGGTGATCGAACGCATCACCCAGCAAGTGGCGCTCGAGGCGGCGCAGATTGCCGAATGGGGAGACAGGCGCACCGGGATAGGCTTCGATCAGCTACTGCTCATCGACCCACCGACGGAGAACGATGCTGACTTCAGCTATGGCATCTTCAACGCCGACGGCACATCGGCCGAGCAGTGCGGCAACGGTACTCGCTGTGTTGCCATGCTGTCGCGCCAGCTGGAGCTGACAAAAAAGGACACGCTAAAGTGGCAGTCACCCGCCGGCCGCATCGAAACCCGCTTCTTCAGCCCGCAGCAGATAGAGACCACAATGACGGTCCCGGTCCTGAGCCCGGCGGACATTCCTTTCGCCGACGACAACGCCGAGGCAGGAGACATGCTGGCGGAAGGCGTGCGCATCTGGCATCTGGAGACCGACAACGAAATCTATCCGATAACGCCGGTCAGCATGGGTAATCCCCATGCCGTGATGTTTCTCGACAACATCTTCGATCTGGACGTCGACGACATCGGCAGCCGCCTGACGCGACACCCTGCCTTTCCCGAGGGCGCGAACATCGGTTTCTGCCAGGTCATCGACAAGCAGTTCGTACGCCTGCGGGTGTACGAGCGCGGGGTGGGTGAGACCCAGGCTTGCGGCAGCGGCGCATGCGCCGCGGTTGTCGCCGCGAAGCTGAACAGTCTTGTCGGCAATCGCGTGAAGGTATCGTTACCCGGCGGCAAGCTGCGAATCGCATGGCCCGAGCCCGGCGCCGCCGTTACAATGTCGGGTGCAGCCTCCCTGGTATACCGCGGTGAGTTACCTGGAGGCGGGCACTAGTCAGCGACTTGAGGACCATGGCACATGCAACCGGAAGAGATAGACGTCCTGCCCCCCGAGGAAACGGCAATTGTCGATTACCTCAGCGCGAACCCGGACTTTTTCACGCGCCACCCCGGCCTTCTGAGTGAGCTCAACCTGCCGCACGCATCGGGCAAAGCCGTCTCCCTCATCGAGCATCAGGTTGGCATCCTGCGCGAACGCAATGTCGCTATGCGTCGGCGTATGCACGAGCTCTTACAGGCCGCGCGGGACAATGACGGGCTGTTTTCCAAAACCCGCTCGCTGACCCTGGCCCTGCTCGAGGCGGACTCCTTGCAGGCGCTCAATGAAGTGCTGGCCACTTACGTGCTCGTCGATTTCGAAGCAGACTTCGTCTGCTGCCATCTCGTCACTACCGGCAACAGCCTGGACCACATGGTTTATCACGATGATAGCCTGCCGTTTGCACATTTGTTACCCAACGGCACGGCCCAGTGCGCGACGCTCCGCGAAGAGGAGCTCGAGCTGCTTTTCCCGATCCCGCAACACGATACCTCCGGCAGCGTCGTCATGTTGCCTCTGGTGACGCGGGCAGGTGAAGGCGCGCTTTGCATCGGCAGTCGCGATCCGCAGCGGTTCACGAAAGAGATGGATACGCTGTTCGTTGCATACATTGCCGACGTTCTGTCGAAGGTCATCGACAAGCTCCGCTAGAGGACGCCTGGTCGTGCCTGACCCCGACAATCACACAGCGCTGCCGGAGGTAGTGACCCGGTATCTGGAACACCTCCAGGTTGAGAAACGTTACTCGCCGCACACCCTGTCGAACTACGAACGGGAACTGCGGCGCTTTGTTGCCATTACCGGGACACCCCCGCTTGAGTGCAAACCGCATCACGTGACGCATTTCGCCGCCTCACTCAGACATGGCGGCCTCGCCGCGAAGAGCATCCAGCGGGCGCTATCCGCGGTACGCAGCTTCTACAACTTCTGCCACCGGCAGAATCTGATCACCGCCAACCCGGCAACAGTGACCCAGGCACCCAAGGCCAAACGCAGATTGCCTAAAGTGCTGGATACCGACCAGGCAGCGCAGCTCTTTCAGGGGCGTGCCGATAGCCGTCTCGAACGACGCGATCGCGCGATGCTGGAACTCTTCTACGGCGCCGGTGTGCGCCTGGCAGAGCTCGTGCAGCTGAACATAGGCGATCTCGATTTCGCGAGCGGATTTGCCAAAGTGACCGGCAAAGGCAACAAGGTGCGCCAGGCACCGCTCGGCCGACACTGTGTCGAAGCCTTACATGCCTGGCTGCAGGAACATCCGAATAGAACCCCGGAAGCGCCTTTGTTTACCGGCCGACGCGATGTTCGGATCAGCCCGCGCACTGTGCAGCTGCGTTTAAAGCGCCTGGCACAGCAACAACTCGGCAACAACGCGCTGCACCCGCACATGCTGCGCCACAGTTTTGCCACACACATGCTCGAGTCTTCCGGTGACCTCCGCGCGGTTCAGGAACTGCTCGGACACAGCGACATTGCCACCACGCAGATATACACCCATCTGGATTTTCAGCATCTCGCCGGGGTTTATGACAAAGCGCACCCACGCGCAAACGTCAAAGCAAGCAAGGAGACGCCCCCCGAGTGAGTGCCATCAAGCTCATCACGCTCGATCTCGACAACACCCTCTGGGACGTCGACAGCATCATCGTTCAGGCGGAAGCCGACATGGTGGCCTGGCTGGCAGACAATGCCCCGGAAGCGCTTGCACTCTACCAAAGCCCGGCATTGGGCGAGGTGAGGCAGGAAGTGTTTACACGCTTCCAGCACCGCAGCCACGATCTCAGCTTCATGCGTATCGCGATGCTCACGGATCTGGCGGTCCGCGCCGGCTACGCAGCGAAAGAAGCGCGCAACGTTGCCGAACAGGCATTTGCAGTTTTTTTTGAAGGCCGGAACCGCGTCGAGTTTTTCCCTGGCGCGCTGTCGATGCTTGCGGAGCTGTCCGCCGATTATCCGGTCTTCGCCTTGACGAACGGCAATGCGGACATCGGCAAAGCCGGCTTGAGCGACTATCTCCAGGGCGCGTTCAGCTCAGCAGATGTTGGCGTGAAGAAACCGCACCCGCGGATGTTCGAAGCCCCCCTGAACCTGACCAACGTTGCACCGGAAGAAGCGGTGCACGTTGGCGATCATCTGGTCGACGATGTGCGTGGCGCCGGCGACGTGGGTATGCACTCCGTCTGGGTCAATCTCGAGGGCATCGTCCCGGAAGCCGGCCACGCGCGGCCAACTTGCGAAGTCCGCGCGCTGGAAGAGGTCGTTACCGCGATTCGCCAGCTCAGCTGACCGCTGGCTCCCGTCCGACAGTACCGGCAATCAAGGCTTTGACGGCATCGATGTCCGCGTCGATGATCTGTTTGCGGCTGGGCAGGTCTACCAGCGCGGCCAGCGTCGGGTGGCTGACCTCGATGCCCGGCAACGCCTGTTGCACGGCCTCCGGGAACTTCGCCGGGTGCGCCGTTGCGATGCAGAAGAGCGGCGCATCTATTTGATCCCGCAAGGCACAGGCGGCAGCGTAGCCAACGGCTGTGTGAGGATCGAGCACGTAACCAAACTGCGCGTGGGCTTCGCGTATCGCTGCCAGCGTCTGCTCGGTATCAATCGCAGTGGCCATGAAGTCATCCTCTCCCGGCGGCGCGCCGATACTGGCCGCCCCGTTTTCGGCAAACTCCGACATGAACGCAGACAAACGCGCACTATCGCGATCGAAGTAGTAGTAGAGAAACCGTTCGAAGTTGCTCGCGATCTGTATGTCCATGGCGGGCGAGAGCGTGAAATGCACATCGCCGCGCGCGTAGTCGCCAGTGGCAAAAAAGCGCGCCAGGATGTCATTGGCATTCGTTGCGACGAGCAGCCGGTCGATGGGAAATCCCATGCGGCGCGCGAAGTAAGCGGCAAAGACGTTACCGAAGTTGCCCGTGGGCACGCAGAAAGCCGGCGCGCGTTCGGCACGCAGGCTCGCGTAACCGTAGTAGACAATCTGTGCCATCACCCGTGCCCAGTTGACGGAATTGACCGCACCGAGTTGATGGGCCGCTTTGAAGTCCAGATCGCCAAACACCGTTTTCATCAACGTCTGGCAATCGTCGAAACTGCCTTTGACGGCCACACAGTGCACATTGGGATCGTCGACGGTCGTCATCTGCAGCTCCTGCAGATTGCTGACCTTACCCTCGGGGTAGAGCACGAAGATGTCGATGTTCTCCTGGCCGCGCACGCCGGCAATGGCCGCGCTGCCCGTATCGCCCGAGGTGGCGCCGAGGATGTTGAGACGCTCGCCACGCTCACCCAGGACGTGCTTGAAGAGCCCGCCGAGGAGCTGCAGGGCGACGTCTTTGAACGCAAGGGTAGGGCCGTGAAAGAGCTCGATCAGCGTGATATCGCCCAGCGGCTCGACTCCGATCACATCCGGATGGTCGAAGGTGCTGTAAGCCTCGGTGACGATGCGGTCCAGGACATCGCGTTCGATGTCATCGACAAAGAGCGCTACGACCTCCTGCGCCAGCGCCACGAAGCCGAGACCGCGCCAGGCATCCAGGTTCGCCCTGACGTCCGGGATGGTTTCCGGCACCAGCAGACCGCCGTCCGGGGCAAGGCCCGTCAAAAGACTATCGGTAAAGGATAAACCCCGGGCACCGCCACGGGTGCTGCAATATTTCATGACGGTTAGCCGCGCCGCAAAAGCCGGCCATTTTAATGGGTCTTGAAAAAAATGCCCGTTCTTTAGGAACGGCGCAAGCCGTGCCTAGATTGAACCCCGGCCATAATTGTTTTCCGGTTTCTTGGGCGGATCGGCGCGCTCTCCTTTAGGCACCTCTCTGACCTGACCACCGGACTTCAAGAAGGCTTCGACGTCGCCGGCAAGCTCGTTGCGCTTATCCTCACGCGCTTCCGGGCTATAAACCGCTTCGGTTTGATTCGTTTCCATAACGTTTCCCAATCCTGTTTACGTGCTAATTTGCCGCAGGCGACAGTAGTTATAGAACAGATTCGGGATTTCGCCAGTTTTCGAGCAGAAACCTTGCTGATCAGGCAAAAAAAAGCCCGCGCGAGGCGGGCTTTCTTTTTCGGTCGAGTTCCAGATCAGCTGGTTTTCTGGAATTCCGGGTAGGCTTCGATGCCCGTTTCGGACATGTCTGCGCCTTCGTACTCGTCTTCCTCGGAGATACGAATACCCATGACTGCTTTGAGCACAAACCAGACGATACCACTGGCCACGAAGGTCCAGATGAATATCGCTGCCGTGCCGGTCAGCTGGGCGCCGATGGTCGCATCAGGGTTCGTGATGACGACCGCCAGGAGACCCCAGATACCGCAGGTGCCGTGTACAGAAATGGCACCAACCGGATCGTCGATCTTCAAACGATCGAGGCCGACAATCGAGAGCACCACCAGCACACCGCCAACCGCGCCGATCAGCAGCGACGCAAAGTTGGAGCCGGTGAGCGGTTCAGCCGTGATCGACACGAGGCCCGCGAGTGCGCCGTTCAGCGCCATCGTGAGGTCCGCCTTGCCGAACATCAGCCGGGCGAGGATCAACGCCGCGATCAGGCCGCCTGCAGCCGCCGTGTTCGTGTTGACGAAAATCTGTGCAACCGCGTTGGCCTCGTCGATGTTCGAGAGCTTCAGCTCGGAACCGCCGTTAAAGCCGAACCAGCCGAACCACAGAATGAACATACCGAGGGTCGCGAGGGGCATGTTGGCACCGGGAATCGGCGTAATCTTGCCGTCCGGGCCGTACTTGCCGGCACGCGGTCCAAGCAGAATGACACCAGCCAGCGCTGCCGCTGCGCCGCACATATGCACGACACCGGAACCTGCGAAATCGAGGAATCCGAGCTCGTCCAGCGCACCGCCACCCCACTTCCAGAAGCCCTGGATCGGGTAGATGAAGCCGGTCATGACGACGGCAAAGGCGAGGAACGCCCAGAGCTTCATGCGCTCAGCGACCGCGCCGGAAACAATCGACATGGCAGTCGCAACGAATACGACCTGGAAGAAGAAGTCGGAACGCGCTGAGTAGTAGGTATCCCCACCGGAAGCAAGCGTATCCGCGACGGTGTTTTCGTCTCCGATTAGGAAACCGAATGCCGGCATCCAGCCGGATCCGTCACCGTACATGATGCTGTATCCCACGAGCAGATACATGACCGATGCAATGGCGAAGAGCGCCACGTTTTTAGTCAGGATTTCAGTCGTGTTCTTGGCGCGAACCATGCCTGCTTCGAGCATGGCAAAGCCCGGCGCCATGAACATGACGAGTACACCGCAAATCAAGAAGTAGAACGTGTCTACCGCATATGCGAGTTGAATTAGATCATCCACAATAACCTCCGTTGAATTATGCGCTAAACAGCTTCGGGTCCGGTTTCACCGGTCCGAATACGAACGACTTCATCCAGCGCGGTCACGAAGATCTTGCCGTCCCCAACTTTGCCTGTGTTCGCAGACTTGGTAATCGCCTCCAGAGCTTGCTCCAGCAGCGAGTCATCGACCGCCGCCTCAATCTTCACTTTCGGAAGAAAGTCGACGACGTACTCTGCGCCGCGGTAGAGCTCCGTGTGGCCCTTCTGGCGACCGAAGCCTTTGACTTCGGTTACCGTCATGCCTTGTACGCCGACCTCAGACAGGGCTTCGCGCACATCATCCAATTTGAATGGTTTGATAATGGCAGTAATCAGTTTCATGGTTTTTTTCTCCTAGTTGGGAATGCGCGCAACATGGTGTGGATGATCATGACAACCCGCATTCCTAGGATTTTCTATTAATCGGATTCTGGATACCACTTCGAGGCGCTGACAAAAACGCTGAAGCGGCAGGCGGAATCCGTTTAGAAAGTTTTGCCGATGGTGAATACCAGGGACTCACTTTCAGTGGCGTCACCGTCGTCATCCAGCTGGTCGGAAAGCTCGTCGCTGGCCAGAATGATGGCGATGCCGAAGTCGATTTCAGAAATCGTGGTGCCCCAGCCCAACTCGATGTAGTCACCGTCGAAATCGTCACCGAAGGTGCCGTACGTGGCGTACAGGCCGTTCTCCAGCTCAACCGTGCCGGCAAGGAAGTCGTAGTCGAGGTCCGGGCCGCTGAAGTTGTCGTACTCACCAACGGAGTACTCGAGGCTGAAGAGCTGGTATCCCAGGTTCAGGTTGATTTCTTCATAGGTGTCATCGAATTCGCCGGTGTAGTAGTAGCCGGTGAAGCCGATGCTGGCGGAAAAACCTTCTTCCGTCTCGATGCCGTAGCCGCCATAGAGGTCGACTTCCAGGCCGTCACCGACGTCTGCCGCCCAGGTACCCACGTAGAAACCGCCTTCTTCGAAGTCGACGCCCGCGCTCGCAGAAGAGTTTTTCTGCAGAATGCCGCGGAAGTGGTACTCACTGGCGTAACCGATGTTGTAAGAGATATCTGCGTGAGCGGCATTGGTCGTAACCATTGCACCGCTGGCCAGCAGGGCGAGCGCTAAAATTTTGCTCATTGTTCTCATCTATGTCTCCTTGATAGCTTTAAGAGCCTTTTCTATAACCCCATATCTTTATACGGAGCAGTGCTCGATCGCGTGATGCGCACTGCAACCCGCCCCGCTTAAGTGCACTTTGCGTGCCAGAAAAATTTTCCAATGAGATTCAACGAGTTAGGGGTGCAAGAGGGTCTCGATAATCCGCCACGCACCATTTAGGTGCGTATTCCGCACCGTATCGGGGCGTTTTCCCGCGAAAATCGTGCCTGCACGCCTACAGTGCACCGAGAAGATGCACCAACCCGCACGCCCGGCGAATGCCTTAGACTAGGATCTGTCGCTCGCGCGCGTTCAAACGAGCACGCCGCAGACGCAGTCGCTGCCAGCGCAGACATATGCAAACAGAGACAGAGACAGAGACGGCACATGAATGCCAGAGGCATTAAAACGACAGCATCGACAGCAGCGCCACCAACGGCAGTAAAAGGTAGGGGCTGTAAAAGCCAGTGGCGGTAAAAGGTAGTCGGCAGTAAAACCTAGTAGGCAACAGAAGGTAGTAAAGGAAGGCATAGATATGGACCCATTGCAGCGCTTCTTGGAACAGATACGCACCACGCTGGGGGATGCGCTGCCGGGTGATGCCCTGCAGACACTCGAGGCGAGCGCAAAAAGTGTGTTCGCGCAATTCGAGCTCGTTCCGAAGCACGAGTACGAGGCGCACATGGATATCCTGGCATCCCTCAATGCCCAGATCGCGGAGCTGGAGCGACGCATCGCAACGCTCGAGGAAGGCTGACCGCAACGCATGCACCGGGTCTATACCCGCGCGCTGGAAGGACTCACCGCACACCCGGTCACCGTGGAATGCCATCTGGGGAACGGCTTGCCCGGCACGACAATCGTCGGCTTGCCGCAGAACGCGGTACGTGAGTCACGAGACCGTGTTCGCGCCGCGCTCCACAACAATGGTTTCAGCTACCCGCAGCGCAAGGTCACGATCAACCTTGCGCCCGCCGGCCTGAGTAAATCCGGCACCGCGCTGGACCTGCCGATCGCAATTGCGCTCTTGAGCAACAGCCAGCAACTCGATACCGACCGTCTAGCGGAATTCGAGTTTCTCGGTGAACTTGCGCTCGACGGCAGACTCCGCCGTGCACAGGGTGCACTGGCATGTGCCGCTGCCACGCAGCAAAGCGGTCGCACGCTGATCGTGCCTGGTGACAACGCAGAGGAAGCGGCCGTTGCACCGCCCGGGAGCCTGCGGCTTGCCGATGAGCTGCGCGCGGTGACAGCCATGCTGAGCGGCAGTGAGGACCGGACACGGGCCCCGACCGCAGCCGGCATGGCCGGGACCTCCGCACGTTCGAGCCTGATGGCCACCATCGTCGGCCAGGAGGCTGCCAAGCGCGCGATCACGCTCGCGGCGGCTGGCGGTCACCACCTGCTGATGGTCGGGCCGCCAGGCACCGGCAAAACCACATTGGCCAAAGGCCTGGCCGAGCTGTTGCCCTCTTTGACGGCTGCTGAGCGCCTGGATGTCGCCGCGACCTACTCAGTTGCGGGTATGCCGCGGCACGACTACCAGGCGCCGCCTTTCCGCGATCCGCACCATTCCATCTCCGGCGCCGGGCTGGTAGGCGGCGGCGCAACGCCAATGCCGGGCGAAGTTGCGCTGGCACACCGCGGCGTGCTGTTCCTGGACGAGTTGCCCCACTTCAAGCCGCACGTGCTGAACCTGCTGCGCGAACCGCTGGAAAACGGCACCGCAAACATCGCACGGGCAAGCTACCGCGTCACTTTTCCAAGCCAGTTTCAGCTGATCGCCGCAATGAACCCCTGTCCGGCGGGCCGCAGCTGCACGGAGTACGACTGCCGCTGCGGACCGGGAGAGAAACGCCGCTATCAGGCTCGCCTGTCCGGACCGTTGCTGGATCGGATAGATCTGCAGGTGCAGGTACCGGAGCTGCCCGCGGAAACGCTCGCGCGGCTGGGCAAGCGCGCACCAAGGGACGGCGTGGCGGCAGCGCGCCAGGCGGTGGGCGCGGCCCGCTCGCATCAACTCGCGCGTCAGGGGTGCCTCAACTGCCACTTGCCCACCGAAACCCTGCGCGAGCATATGGACCGCGCCGGCCTCGACCGACGTCTCCTCGAAGAAGCGGTCAAGCGCTTCGAACTGTCAGCGCGGAGCTTTCATCGGATCTGGCGCGTCGCGTTGACCATCGCTGATCTTGCGGGAGCAGAGAGAATCGCAGAGCAGCACTTCAAAGAAGCGCTGAGCTACCGCGCCCTCGATTGGGGCGCGGCAGGATAGAGGCTACTGGGCGTTATCCAGCATATAAGTGACGGCGGCAGAGAGCTCGTCGTCCGAACAATTCATGCAGGTGCCTTTCGCCGGCATGGTCCCGATGCCATTGATGGTGCTCGCCATGAGCACATCGATGCCCTTGGCGCTCCGCTCAGCCCAGGCTGCCACGTCGCCAAACGTGGGCGCGCCACCGACACCGGACATGTGGCAGGCGAAGCAGAACTGGTCGTACACCTGCTGGCCGCTGAGCGGGCCGGATGCCGCGGCCGCTACCGCGGTGCCGCAATCTTCACCCGCACGGCACACAGAGCCGAAGGGCTCCAGACGCGCCCTGATTTCATCATCAGTGCCCGGAGGCAAAGCGCTGATTCCTATACTCGCTATGACAAACGCGATTGCCAGAACAACAGTACGCTTCAAAGATCTTCTCCAAAAATTGAACTGCTCGTCGAGAGCAAAAAGCGGCGCGAATTATAGCTTCAGGCGGACGTGGCGTCGAACAACTCACGTCCGATCAACATGCGGCGAATTTCGCTCGTGCCCGCGCCAATCTCGTAGAGTTTAGCATCCCTGAGCAAACGCCCGGTGGGGTAATCGTTGATATAGCCGTTTCCGCCGAGTGTCTGGATCGCTTCCAGCGCCATCTGCGTCGCCTGTTCCGCCGCATACAAAATACAACCGGCCGCATCGAATCGCGTCGTCTGTCCGGCATCGCACGCCCGCGCTACCGCGTAGGTGTATGACCGCGCGGCATTCATGCGCGTGTACATGTCCGCGACTTTCCCTTGTATGAGCTGAAAGGTGCCAATCGGTTCACCAAACTGCTCGCGCTCATGGACGTAAGGCATGACGACATCGAGGCAATTGCGCATGATGCCGAGGGGGCCACCGGCGAGGACCACGCGTTCGTAGTCGAGACCGGACATCAGAATTTTCACGCCCTGGCCCACTTCGCCGAGGATCTGTGTTTTCGGCACCCGGCAATCTTCGAAAATGAGCTCCGCGGTGTCCGAGCCGCGCATGCCGAGCTTGTCGAGTTTGGTTCCCGTGCTGAACCCCGCCATGTCGCGCTCAATCAGAAACGCGGTAATGCCTTTAGAGCCCGCCGCAGGGTCCACGGTCGCGTAAACCACCAGCACGTCTGCGCCAGGGCCGTTGGTGATCCACATCTTGCTGCCGTTCAGCACGTAATCGTCGCCGTCCTCTACCGCGCGCAGCTTCAAGCTCACCACATCGGATCCGGCATTGGGTTCGCTCATGGCGAGGGCGCCGAGAAACTCTCCGCTGACGAGCTTCGGCAGATAAGCCTGCTTCTGGTTGTCGTTGCCGAACCGACGTATCTGGTTGGCACAGAGGTTCGAGTGGGCGCCATAAGAGAGACCGACGGAGGCAGACGCCCGCGATATTTCTTCCATGACGACCGTGTGGGCGAGGTAGCCGAGATTCACGCCGCCATACTCGTCGTCGATGGTCATGCCGTGTACGCCGAGCTCGCCAAGCTTCTCCCATAGATCTCGCGGGAACGCGTTGTCCGCGTCGATCGCCTGCGCGCGCGGCGCTATCTCGGCAGCAGCAAACTGCGCGACGCTGTCGCGCAGCATGTCGATGGTTTCACCCAGGCCAAAGTCGAAATCCGGTATGTTGCTCAAACGCGTCCATCCTCACCCTTGGAAGGGCGGCATGATACCACCCCGGGCTTCAGGCGGCTTCGACCCGGGTGGGGTCGAACAGACGTACCGGCTCCGGTGGCGTCGTGAACTCGGTCATGAGCCGCGCTTCTTCGGCCAGCGCGCGCTCCAGGTGCCGAGCTTTGACGTGACCATACCCGCGCACCTGCTGCGGACACTTCGCAAGCTGTACCGCGATGCTCAGATTCTGCAGCGTCAGCTGGGGCAGTACCTCGTCGATGAGCGCTTCGAAGTGTGTCACCAGGAATTTCGCCTGCTTGCGCTCGCCTGTGTACGCGAACGGGTCGAGGACACTGTTGCGCAATCCGCGCATGGCTGCCAGGGCCTTGAAGCCCCAGGTCATCCAGCGGCCGAAACGACGCTTCTTGACACCGAGCAGCGGCGGGGCAAGGAGATAGTTGATCTTCGCACCGGGTGCGAATTGTTCCTTCAGTTCTGCCTGGAAGTCTGCGTTCGCATGCAGCCGGGCGACCTCGTACTCGTCTTTCACCGCGAGGAGCTGCGCATAGGTCACCGCAACCGCACGTGTCAGCTGCTCACTCCCCGGGCGCAGTGCCGTTTCGACCTGGGCAACGCGGTCGATCAGGTCGCGATAACGCGCTACCAATCCGGCGCCGTCGTAGTCCTGCAGAAACGCGCTGCGATGCTCGATCAGCTGCGCCAGGGTCTCGGGGTCTCGGGGTTTCGGGGCTACGACATCTGCCACCGGCAGCTGGGCGCTGTCCCATGCCGCGATGCGTCCCAGGTGGAACGCGGCAAGGTTACGCTCTATCGCCACGCCGTTGGTGCGAATGGCTGCTTCGATCGCTTCCAGCGCAAGCGGTATGCCGCCGAGCTGATAGGCATAACCGAGGAGCATCACGTTGGCCTGTTGCGCATCGCCAAGCACAGCCTCGATGTGATCTTCCGCGGCAAAACTCGCGAGTTCGCCGACCAGCTTGTTGATGCGGCTGATGCGCTTGCGCAGCTTCACATCATGTGACTGGCTGAGCACGAAATCCGCCGTTGGCGTGACGTGTGCGTTCACCACCGCCTGAGTTGCGCTCGAGAAGAGCTCGAGCGCTTCGTCGCTCGCGGCCGAAACGAGGTCGCACCCGACCAGCACGTCGGCGCAGGCATCGGGAATGCGCGGACTGTGCAGCTCGTGGCCGTCATCGGCGATACGCACATGGGCGAAGACCGCGCCGCCTTTCTGCGCCAGGCCGGTCATATCCAGAGTACGCACCTGCTTACCTTCAATACGCGCCGCAGCGGCCAGCAGGGCACTCAGGGTCACGATGCCGGTGCCGCCGACGCCGGTGATCAGCACGTTCGCCCGGGATGACTTGAACGCCGGCAATGGCGCCGTCTCACGCAGCGCCTGGACATCGAGCGCTTGCGCGGGTGCGCGGCGGAGGTCTCCCTGCACTTCCACGAAGGCCGGGCAGAAGCCGGTCGCGCAGCTCAGATCCTTGTTGCAGTTGGTCTGATTGATTTTGCGCTTCAAACCGAACTCGGTTTCCACCGGTTCGACCGCCACACAGTTCGACTGCACGGAACAATCGCCGCAGCCCTCACAAACGGCTTCGTTGATGAACAGACGCGGCTTGTTGTCTTCGATGAGACCGCGCTTGCGCCGACGCCTGAGCTCCGTTGCACACGTCTGTTGATAGATCAGCACGGACACGCCTTCGACCGCACGCAGCGTTTTCTGAACGTCGTCGAGGTCCGCACGATGGTGAAGCGTCACGCCCGGTCCAAGCAACGCCTGGTGGGCATCGGGCTCGTCGCTGACGATGGCGACACGTCGCACGCCTTCCGCCTGCACCTGGGCAACCAGGTCGGCAACCGTCAGCTCACCATCCGTCGGCTGTCCGCCGGTCATGGCGACCGCGTCATTGAACAGCACCTTGTAGGTAATGTTGACTGCCGCCGCCACCGCCTGCCGTATCGCCAGGATGCCGGAATGAAAATAGGTGCCGTCGCCCAGGTTGGCGAAGATGTGGCGCTCATCGGTGAAAGGTGCTTCGCCGACCCAGGTCACGCCCTCGCCGCCCATCTGCGTGCAGCTGTCGGTGTTACGTTCCATCCACTGCACCATGTAGTGGCAGCCGATCCCCGCGGTTGCGCGGCTGCCTTCAGGCACCCGCGTCGAGGTATTGTGAGGACAGCCCGCGCAGAACAACGGCGTGCGCTCTTTCTTCGCCGGCGCGTCGATATTGCGGGTCAGCGCTGTGGTGCGCTCGAGCCGCTCCAGCACCGCCGGGCGCGCCAGGCCCAGCATGTCCACGAGCACCGCAGTTATGTCGGTCACGTTCAAGAGCCCCGTCGACGGCAAACGCAGACTGCCATCCGCACCGGTTTTGCCGTAGACCGGCACCCGGCGGGAGGCGTTGTAGAGAATTTCTTTCACCTGCGGCTCGACAAAAGCCCGCTTTTCTTCGACCACCAGCAGCGTATCGACGTGCGCGCTGAAACGCTCGATGAGTTCTGCGTCCAGCGGCCAGGTCATGCCAAGCTTGAGTATTTCGATACCGGCATTGCGAATCTCGCCGGTGCCGTGCAGGCCGAGCTGCGCACAGGCTTCGCGCACGTCCCGATACGCTTTACCCGCCGTGATGATGCCGAGCCGGCTGCGCTGCCCATTGGCGCTGTGCTGCCTGGTGACCCAACGGTTGATCTCAGCCGCGCGGGCAAATTCCAGAACCCGCGGCAGCTTGGCCGCGAGCAACCGCTCTTCCTGTGCGACCGGCGTATCCTCGACCCGAATGTGGACGTCTTCGGCAGGGGAAAGTCTGCGTTGCGGAAAGCGGCTGTCGGCAACCTCGATCGTCGCCGCGCTGTCCATGTGGTCGGCTATAGCTTTCAAACCGACCCACATGCCGCTGTGCCGCGACATCTCCCAGCCGAGCACGGTGAAGTCATGCACGTCCTGCACATCGCTCGGAAAGAGCACGGGTATCATCATGTCCTGCAGCGCAAATTCGCTCTGTGTCGCGAGGCTGGAAGATTTGGCCGCCGGGTCGTCCCCCACCACCAGCACAACGCCGCCGTTGCCGGACGTACCCCACGCGTTGGCATGTCGAATCGCATCACAGCTGCGATCGAGGCCCGGCGCTTTGCCGTACCAAAGACCGAAAACACCGTCGACTCTGGCGCCAGCGTGCAGGCCCACCTGCTGGCTGCCCCAGACCGCGGTGGCCGCCAGGTCTTCGTTGACCCCCGGCTGGAACTTGATGCCAAGCTCCTCCAGGTGCGCCGCCGCACCCCACAGCTCTTTGTCGAGACCGCCGAGGGGAGATCCGCGATAGCCGGATACGAAACCGCCACTGTCGAGCCCGCGCGACTTATCCAGGCGCGCGCGGGTCTGGAGTGCACGCACCAGTGCCTGGATGCCGGTCACGAGAGCCACGCCACTGCGTACGGTGTATTTGTCCTCGAGCGAAAAGTCGTTCAGCGCTGCGTCTGCGGTCATATCTGCTACCTCCGATTGCGCACCATCGTATCGAGCAGGGCTGGGGATTCCGTTGCTTTATTGCAGAATTAGTGGCCAAATGAGCTAATTCTTTCCCCAATATTGGATATATATAGGATGAAATCTCTCGATACCTTCGATGTGAAGATTCTGCGCGAGTTGCAGCAGAACGCCGAGATATCCATGCAGGACCTGGGCGAAAAAGTCGGTTTGTCGCATACCCCCTGCTGGCGCCGGGTAAAACGGCTGGAGCAGGACGGCGTCATACGCAAGCGCGTGACGCTGCTGGATGCCCAGGCTTTGCATCTGGCGGTGAACGTCTTCGTGCACGTGACGCTGAAAAACCATCAGGAGAACGGACTGACGCTCTTCGAAGAGTCCGTACAGGACATCCCCGAAATCGTCGAGTGCTACACCGTCTCAGGCGACCGGGACTTTCTGCTACGCGTGGTGGTGGCGGACGTGAGCGCTTACGAGCAGCTCTTGAAGCACGTGCTCATCAATCTACCCGGCGTGGACAACCTCTCGAGCACGTTTGCGCTGCGCCAGGTCAAGTACACGACCGAGTATCCGCTGGCGGCGATGGGTTCCGACTGACATAGACCGGCAGTCATAGACCAGCGACATATCAAAGCTCGACCAGAACGACGCCCTCCTCGACGCGATCCCCCACCCTGCAGGACACGGCTGCTACCGTGCCGTCTTTTGGCGCAGTGATGCTGTGCTCCATCTTCATGGCTTCGACGACGGCAAGCACATCGCCCTGCTTGACCTTGTCGCCGACTTTGACGCTGACGGCAATGACCTGGCCGGGCATCGGAGCCACAATGCCGCCCTGGTTCAGCGCCATGCCGGTGTAGCGCGAGAGATCATCTGTCAGGACGGTGAAACGCTCAGTGTGCCCCTGGCACATGACGTAGAGCTGGTTTGACTCACGGATAACCCGGGCCTGCAGATTGTGACCGCCAAGCCGAATCCGATAGCCGCCATTGCCCAGCGCCTGCACTGCGTCTAACTCAAACTCCTCATCGCCAACCACCACAGACTCGACGCGGATATCGACGGAGACGCTTCGCTTACCCTGCGCCAGATGCAGGCGCTGGCGCGGCGGCAGGTTGAGCCGCAGCCCCCGGGTCGCACTCCAGAGTTCTTGCGTTCCGCTGTCCGCGGCTTCGTTGTCCAACTCGAACAAAGTCGCAAACACAGCTGCCTGAGATTTGAGCTGCGGCACCACTTCTTCGTGAACGGTCTCGGCCAGACCTGTCGTGTAGCTGCCGTCGACGAACGCAGGCTGCGCCAGCATGCCGTGCAGATAGCCGAGATTGTGCTCTACTCCGGCAACCTCGGAGGTCGACAGCGCGCGGCTGAGGCTCGCAATCGCCTCGGCACGATTCGCCCCGTGCGCGATGATTTTGGCAAGCATCGGATCGTAGTGCATGGTGACCTCGTCACCGCTGCGTATACCGGTATCGATCCGGACATCGTCGGCGATAGAAAAATGCACCACTCTCCCCGTGGACGGCAGGAACTTCTTGCCAGGATTTTCTGCATACAAACGGGCCTCGATGGCGTGCCCGGTCAGGGATACGTCGGCCTGGGCAACGGGCAGCGGCTCACCGGCGGCAACCTTGAGCTGCAGCTCGACCAGATCGAGACCGGTAATCGCTTCCGTCACTGGATGCTCGACCTGCAGGCGGGTGTTCATCTCCATGAAAAAGAACTCGTCGCCTTCCGCGATGAACTCGACGGTCCCGGCGCCGACATAACCGACGCCTTTGGCGGCCTGCACCGCGGTGCTGCCAAGCCGTTCCCGCATCTCCTGCGTCACCGTGGGCCCCGGCGCCTCTTCGATGACTTTCTGATGCCGCCGCTGCACCGAACAGTCTCGCTCGAAGAGGTGTACCGCGTTGCCGTGCGTATCCGCCATGAGCTGCACCTCTATGTGCTTCGGCGAAGTCAGATAACGCTCCAACAGCACCTGATCGTCAGCAAACGCTGCCAGCGCCTCACGCTTGGCACCGGCCAGCTGATCGAGGAACGCGCCGGAATCCTCGACGAGACGCATACCTTTGCCACCGCCGCCTGCGGAGGCTTTGATCAGGAGCGGATAGCCTACGGCTTCTGCCTGCTCGGCAAGAAAGTCCGGATCCTGCTCATTGCCGTGGTAGCCCGGCAATATCGGCACAGCGCTCGCCTCCATCAGCTGCTTCGACGCCGTCTTCGAACCCATGGTGCGTATCGCTTGCGCAGGCGGTCCCACGAAGGTGAGCCCGGCGCTGACGCAGGCGTCCGCAAAGTCGGCGTTTTCGGATAAAAAGCCATAACCTGGATGCACAGCCTGAGCGCCGCTCTGCTGTGCGGCGGCGATGACCTCGTCGATGAGGAGATAACTCTGCGCGGCCGGCGCCGGGCCGATGCATATCGCATCATCGGCCATGGCCACATGCAGCGCCGCGTGATCCGCTTCGGAATAAACGGCAACGGTGCGCATGCCAAGACGCCGCGCCGTGCGGAATACGCGGCAGGCAATTTCCCCCCGGTTAGCTACTAACAAAGTATCAAACATGCTACATCCTGAATATGCCGAACTCAGACCGTGGCTGCGAGGGCTCACGCGCCGCGACCCCCAGCGCCAGGCCGAGCACATCACGGGTCTGTGCCGGATCGATGACGCCGTCATCCCACAACCGCGCCGACGCGAAGTACGGGTGACCCTCTGCTTCGTAAGCGCCACGTATGTTGTCCATGAAGGCGGTTTTCTCCTCTTCTGGCCAGGACTCCCCGCGCGCCTGCATGCCATCCTCACGCACCGTCGCCAGCACATGAGCAGCCTGCTCACCGCCCATCACCGAAATCCGCGCATTCGGCCACGTCCACAGCATGCGCGCACCGTAAGCGCGGCCACACATCGCGTAGTTGCCCGCCCCGAACGAGCCGCCAATGACGACCGTAAATTTGGGGACGCGCGCGCACGCAACCGCGGTAACCATCTTGGCGCCGTCTTTGGCTATGCCCTGGTTTTCGTACTTCTGCCCGACCATGAAGCCGGTGATGTTCTGCAGAAAGAGCAGCGGCACGCCACGCCGGTCCGCGAGTTGGATGAAGTGCGCACCTTTGACCGCCGATTCCGAGAAGAGGATCCCGTTGTTGGCGATGATGCCCACCGGCATGCCGTGTATATGGGCAAAGCCACACACCAGCGTGTCACCGTAAAGACGCTTGAACTCGTGGAATTCGGAGCCGTCTACGAGACGCGCAATCACCTCGCGCACATCGAACGGCGTGCGCGTGTCTGTCGGCATGACCCCATAGAGTTCAGCGCTATCATAGCGCGGCGCCAGCGTCGGCCGTCGCTCTACTGTCGGAGAAAATCGTTGGTGACTGGCAGCGATCGCCTCCCGGGCAAGCAGCAGGGCGTGTTCGTCATTCTCGGCAAGATAGTCCGTGACGCCGGATATGCGGCTGTGCACCTCTCCGCCGCCGAGACTTTCCGCATCCACTTCCTCGCCTGTTGCTGCTTTCACCAACGGCGGCCCGCCCAGAAAGATCGTGCCCTGCTCCTTGACGATGATGGCCTGATCGCACATGGCTGGCACATAGGCGCCGCCGGCGGTGCAAGATCCCATGACCACGGCAAGCTGCGGTATCCCCAGCGCCGACATATTGGCCTGGTTGTAGAAGATCCGTCCAAAGTGGGTCTTGTCCGGGAAAACGTCCGCCTGCATCGGCAGAAATGCCCCGCCCGAGTCGACGAGATAGACGCAGGGCAGATGGTTTTCCAGAGCCACCTCCTGCGCGCGCAGGTGTTTTTTGACCGTTATGGGATAGTAAGTGCCGCCTTTGACCGTCGCGTCGTTGGCGACAACGACACAGGGCTGCCCCGCGACGCGGCCTATCCCGGTGATGATGCCGCCGCCGGGAATCCAGTCATCGTAAAGCTCGTAACCCCCCAGCTGTCCGATCTCGAGGAAAGGTGCGCCCGGGTCGAGGAGGCGGTCGACGCGTTCCCGCGGCAGCATCTTGCCGCGAGCGACGTGCCGCTCGCGAGAGCGCTCATCGCCGCCGAGCGCAATTTTCTGCGCAAGCTCGGACAGCTCGTCACGCAGCGATTTGTGGTGCTTTACGTTCGCCTGGAACTGTTCGCTCGACGTGTCCACCGAGCTCGACAAAACGGCCATCCCACCCCCTGATTTCCCCTGCGGGCATAGTTCTCGTGCGGATGCGAGTGTGCCGAGGGGCGTTGGGGTTGTCCAGACGCCAGCCTCGGTTCAGCTGACCCAGTCGAGCGTCTTGTCCAAGCCGTGGGCAAATTTGGTGAAGAGCTCGTCGACCTGATCTTCTGTGATGATGAGCGGCGGACAGAACGCCACCGTGTCGCCGATGTTGCGCACGATGAGCCCCGCTTCCGCACAGGCGGATGCACAGAAAGCCGCGACCCCGTCTTTCGCGGGGAACGGCTGGCGTGGATCTTTTTCTTTGACGAGTTCGATGCCGCCGATGAGTCCCGCACCCCGTGTCTCACCCACCAACGGGTGATCGGCAAAACTGTGCAGGCGCTCCTGGAACGCGACGCCAACCCGGGCAGCATGATTGAAGAGGTCCTGTTCCTCCATGATCTCGAGGTTGCGCAGCGCAACCGCAGCGCACACCGGGTGCCCTGAGTACGTAAAGCCGTGTCCGAATACACCCAATTCGTCCGACTTCGCCGCGAAAGCTTCATGCATGTACTCCGGAACGAGCACCGCACTGATCGGCAGATACGCGGATGACAGCGCTTTCGCGACGCTCATCGTCGTCGGTGTAAAGCCCATTGTCTGAGCACCAAACGGATTGCCGGTGCGCCCGAACCCGCAGATGACCTCATCGTCTATGAAACAGATGTCGTGCTTTGCGAGCAGTGCCTGGACCTTCTCGTAATAACCAGCGGGCGGCACGATGACGCCACCCGCACCCATTATGGGTTCGGCAATGAATGCCGCTATGGTGTCCGCGCCTTCGTGCAGAATCATGTCCTCGAGCGAATTGACAAGTCGGTCAACGAACTCGGCCTGTGATTCTCCGGCGTGCGCCTCGCTATAGTAGTGAGGGCAGTCGGTATGGAGGACACCGGCCATCGGCAGGTCGAAGGCGTTGTGAAACGGCGGCAGACCGGTGAGGGAACCGCTGGCGACAGTGACGCCGTGATAGCCGCGTTTGCGGCTGATGATTTTTTTCTTCTCAGGGC
Organism: Pseudomonadales bacterium; assembly: GCA_965267275.1. Lineage (GTDB taxonomy): Bacteria > Pseudomonadota > Gammaproteobacteria > Pseudomonadales > Azotimanducaceae > UBA4421. Next base: position 5,153,531 of record OZ253950.1, on the reverse strand, counting down.
GTCCGACGGCGTTGTTGTAGTACCACATCAGCTTGATCTGCGTGTCGTTGGCGTCACTTCCTGACAATCCATAGAACACGCGGCCTGCCTCGAACGGCGCCATCCCCTTGAGTTTTTCCCCCAGCAGGATCGACGCTTCGTTGGTCTTGCCGGCAAACAGCTGCGAGTACGAGAGCTTCTTCATCTGCTCGGCCGCAACGTCCGCCAGCTCTTCGTTGCCATACCCCAGGGCCGTACACCAGAGACCCGCCATACCTTCGAGATACTGTTTGCCGTGGTTATCCCACAGGTACACGCCCTCGGCTCTCGCATGCACGGTCGGTCCCTGCTGAGCATGCTGCTTGAGGTTGGTGGTCGGATGCAGGAGATGCTCGAGGTCTTTGGCTTCCAGCGAATCTGGCGGAAACTCGTTGTGCAGCGGACCCGCCCCCTGTGCCGTATTGCTACCGGCGCCGCGATCAGACATGTTTCCCGCCATCACTCCCCCTTGCTCAGCCGTTGGTGCGCGTCTTTATGGTCTTCCTGATTAATGTCCCACAGAGGCTGACCGGGCACAACTTGTGCCCGGTTCCGATTGAACTGCAGCTGTATCAGGCGGCAATCGCTGCCGGCAGGCCAAGCGCCTGCGCCACAGCGGCATGCCGTATACGTCCCTCACTGACGTTCAATCCCCGGGCGAAGCCGGTGTCTTCTGCAAAAGCACCCGCGACACCCTTATCCGCAAGCGCCTGAACGTAGGGCAGGGTCACGTTGTTGAGCGCGAGCGTCGAGGTGCGCGCGACTGCGCCAGGCATGTTCGTGACGCAATAGTGCACGACGCCCTGATCAATGAACGTCGGATCGTCATGCGAGGTGGGACGACTGGATTCGAAGCAGCCGCCCTGATCGATCGAGATGTCGACCATCGCAGCGCCCGGCAACATTTCGCCCAGAAGCTTACGATCAACCAGCTTCGGTGCGCTGGCGCCAGGCACCAGCACGGCACCAACGACCAAGTCCGCCGCACGTACCGCTGTTGCTACATTTTCTCGTGAGGCCATCAGCACCTTGGCGCGTCCGGCGAACTCGGTCGACAGTGCCCGCAACCGGTCTACCGACTTATCCAGAATGGTGACATCTGCCTGCAGGCCAACGGCCATATACGCGGCGTTGGTGCCGGCCATGCCGCCCCCCAGAATGACCACTTTGCCGGGCGCGACGCCTGGTACGCCGCCAAGCAGCGTGCCGCGGCCACCGCTCGCTTTCTGCAGCGCAGCGGCGCCTACCTGGATAGACATGCGTCCGGCAACCTCGCTCATCGGCGACAACAGCGGCAGCCGACCATACCCGTCCTCGACGGTTTCGTAGGCAATGCCCGTGACACCCCGCTCCATCAGCGCGTGCGCCTGAGGTTCAGCAGCGGCAAGGTGCAGATAGGTAAAGAGAATCTGACCGGCAGAGAGACGCGCGCACTCTTCGAGCGAAGGCTCTTTGACCTTAACGACCATGTCGGCGCTGAACGCTCTGGCAACGTCGACGATTTCGGCGCCAGCCGCCAGATAGGCCGCATTCGTGAAATCGATGCCCACGCCCGCATCATGCTCAACCCAGACTTCGTGACCGGCGGCGGTCAACTCGGCAACGCTGGCGGGCGTCAGGCCCACACGGTATTCGTGAACTTTGGTTTCCTTCGGCACACCGATGCGCATGACCTGACCCTCGCGTATGTTGGTAATGGGCGAAATTGTAGAGGCGGACAGCCGGCGGATCTTTGCATTTTGACGAATATCCGAGCAATATTCGCAATATTCTGCATGTTTCAAAGACTATTGTGACAGATTCTGCGATAGACAGGCTCGACCGAGCAATTCTTCACGAGCTACAGCTTGACGGGCGGCTGACCAATACCGCCCTGGCGGAGCGCGTCAATCTGTCCGAGTCGGCTTGTCTGCGGCGCGTACGGCGTCTGGAGGAAGACGGCTACATTCGCGGCTACGTGGGCCTGGTCGATCAATCGCAGGCCGGTTATCCCGATAACGTGTTCGTGCGCATCACGCTGCACTCTCAGCAACAGGACGATCTCGCGGCCTTCGAGGCTCAGGCACGCGAACTGCCTGAAGTCATGGAGTGCTACCTGATGAGCGGCGACGCCGACTATCTGCTGCGCGTGATTGTGGCTGACGCGCGGGACTATGAGCGTATCCACAGTCAATATCTGACGCGCCTGCCCGGTGTCGCGCGCGTCCACTCGAGCTTCGCGCTGCGCACCGTCGCCAAGAAAACGGAAGTGCCGATCCGTTGAGCTAGATCAGGTCTGCGGCCTGCAAATCGAACTCGACCATCACATCGTCCGCATAGTCGATCCGGCCGGTCAGCTCACGACTGTCTCCATGACACAAACGCAGACACGCTTCAGCCATGTGCTCAACCGGCGTCACCCGGTCTTTGCTCTCTTCCGTAATGAGATTGTGGTGCACGGCGCCTGGCGTGGCCACGAGACCCGGCGAAATGACGTTGACGCCGATATTCTCATCGTAGAGCTCTTGCGCCAGCCCCGTGGTGAAGCGCTCCAGGGCCGCTTTGCACATGCCATAGACGGTCGAGCCGCGGGCCGGCAGCGTTTTGTCGGGATGTATGGCGGCATGGCTGGAAACGTTGAGTATCCAGCCGCCGCCGCGCTCGCGCATGCTCGGCAGCACCAGCTGCGTCAGCTCGAACGGCGTCCAGACCTGCACATCCATCATCAGACGAAAGCGCTTTTCCGGAAACTCCGCCACCGGCCGGAAAAACGTCACGGCAGCATTGTTCACCAGAATGTCGATGCCGCCAAACGCCGCCAGCGCTTCATCGATCATTCGCGGGCGATCTGCGGCTACGGCGAGATCCGCCTGCACCGCATGCGCTTCACCACCGGCCGCGCGAATCTCAGCAACGGTTTCGCCGATCGTTCCCGGCAGGTAGTGGTCCGCAGCGTCAACGGTGCGAGCAGTCACGACGACTTTCGCGCCTTCCATCGCGAAACGTTTGGCCACGGCAACGCCGATACCGCGGCTCGCGCCGGTAACCAGCGCAACCTTACCTGCAAGCAGGCCATCCGGATTGATTTGTGCTGTCATCTCTTATCCTCCCGACGCTTATGCTAAACGAACTTGCCGCCGGAAGTGCCGTTTTGCACAATCCGCCGCACGGGGCGAAGAAAGCCGAATACATCGGGAGAAGTCAGTGAAGCGTTGCGCAGGCGTGGTTGTAAGTCTGGCGCTGGCCGCACAGGTCAGCGCGCAAGCCTCCGATCCGCTGGTCCCAGTGGAAGAATCCAGCACAGCGGTGTCCATCGCCGCACCCGAGCCGTGCCAGAATCTCCTGCACAATCTGGGCGGCAGCACGGCCGCCTGCGAAGCGATCGCTCAGGCTGGCGGTCGTGACGGCGCGCACGCCCACAGCGCGCTGGCAGCGCACGCGCAACGCCAGGGCGATCTAGCGCTGGCACGCCGACATATCGAGCTTGCCCTCGCCAGCGAGCCTGCCGGCGGCATCATCCTCAACAACTTCGCCAATCTACTGCTCGCCGAGCAGAACTACGCTGATGCATTGACTAACTACGAGAGCGCGCTGAACGACGTCACGCTGAGCCGCACCGACATCGCCGCGATCCATCTCAATCGCGCGTTATGCCTGCGCGCTCTGGGTCGCTACGACGCGGCCAAGGACGCCTACCTTGCGCACAAGGCCTGGCTCGCCGAGCCGCTCCAGGGTATGCCGCCCGCGCGTTAGAGCGGCGCGTCGATGTACAGGCGCGGTACGCGTCCGCCGATGCCCGTGAGAATTTCGTAGGCAAGCGTTTGCGCGCGTTCGGCGATCTCGTCAACCGTGACATGGACGCCCATCAGCTCGGCCCAATCGCCTTCGGCAACCGCTATGCCGGTGACGTCCACATGCACCATATCCATGCTGACCCGCCCGACGATCTCACAGAATTCACCCGCGATGAACACGCGCCCATTGTCGGATAGCAGACGCGGCACACCGTCGGCATAGCCGGCGGCGACAGTGGCAAGCTGCATGGGCGCAGGGCTGGTAAATGCGCCGCCATACCCGACCGGCACACCCGCAGCGATGCTGCGAACCTGAAGCACGCGCGCCTCGAGACGCGCGACAGCACACATCGGATTCTCGCGCCCGGTAAACGGGTTGCCGCCATAGAGGCCTATGCCCGCGCGCCCGAGATGCTCCGGACCGACGCCAGACAAGAGCGCAGCGGAATTGGCGAGGCTGAGGCGAACCGCGCTGCGCCGGCCTTTGAGCGCCGCGTAGACAGGCTGAATGCGCCGCAACTGTTCGGCATTCGCCGGATGTTCCGGCTCGTCCGCGCGGGCAAAATGCGTAAGCAGGAGCGTGATGGGACAAGACACTGAGTCGAGGACCGACGCAGCTTCGGCGGGATCGAGACCCAGACGCTGCATTCCGGTGTCGACGTGCAGGGCGGCGGGCTGTCCGCTCGAAGACCAGACCTGGCACTGCGCGGCAGTGTTCAGAACCGGCACCAGCTCCGCATCGCGCAGCGCTGCCGCGGTTTCCTGCCATACCCCTTCGAGCACGTAGATCGTTGCATCGGGCAACGCCGCGCGCAGTTCCACACCCTCGGCAGCCGTGGCAACGAAAAATTCAGCGCATCCGGCTCGCTCGAGACTCGAGCCCACTTCGGCAGCACCGAGCCCGTAGGCGTTGGCTTTGACCACCGCGGCCACGTCGCCCGCGGCGCGCGCCTTGAGCCGGCGATAGTTTTCTTCGAGCGCTGCCCGCGAAACTATCAGCCGGTTGTTCATCGGATCGGGGTGGTCAGGGTTTAGGGAATCAACGTATTGATGTAAGCGACGACGTCGTTGATCGCCTGGTCATCCGTCAGCGTCGCCACCATCGGACGCATCTGACGGCCACCGTGATCACTCGGGTGATAGCCACGCTGGCCAGCTTTGAACTTCTTGATTTGCGTCACCAGATACCAGTCGTTCTGTCCGGCGAGACGCGGACCCGCCATCGCTTCGATACCCTGGGCTTTGTCCCCATGGCAGGCCGCGCAAACGGCGTACAGCCCCTTGCCGCGCTCCGCGTCACCTGTGACGGTAACGGCGGGCGCCTGATCCGGAAAAGTACCGATGTAAGCCGCCAGGTTGGCCAGGGCTTCATCGCCCTTCAGCTGCGGGCCTTTCGCCATCGCGCCCATCTGCATGCCCTGCATGTCTCCCGGCGCGGTGCCGCGCGCATCGGTCTGGAAGAGCTGCATCTGCTTGATGAGATACCAGCTCTCCTGGCCCGCCAGCTTCGGCGCATTCATTGCCTGATTGCCGAGGCCGGTCGGCCCATGGCACGCCGTGCATACCGGATAGAGACTCTTGCCTGCCTCTGCGTCACCGGCCGTGGCGCTCGGGCCCATCAACACGGCGCCTACCAAAATCAGCGCGTGAAACCATCGATACTGCGTCATAACACTTCTATCCTTCTCTAATTCGGGCTCTTACGGGACGTCCGCAGCAACGTCTGCAGACCTGCTCCACACCCTCGAGCTCGGTAAACGCGGCGCAACAGGAGCGCACGCGCACACTTCCGACTGCTCTAACAGCCGTTCAGCTCCCAGTTTTGCTCGGTATTTCTAGGCGTCAGAACGACGCCAGAAAGCCAACCGAAATCTCGTCCCGGAACGCCGTTCATTTTGTCGTCGGTCCTCGACGAGGCGGTCGCGGCGCGCTCGGTGCTCAAACAATCCCCGCGCGCTGCGACGGCGGTCTTCGCCTCGGCGATCGCTCTCGGAGCGGCGGTTTAATGTCTCGGATGATGATGGATGAGTCGTCATAACCCCATCAGTACCTTTAGGACGCGGCGAATGATAGCGGTAGCGTCGGCTAAAATTCAAACTTGAAAAATCCAGAATTTACTGGAATTTGACGGGAAAAGAGATCGATGGGCAGGCAGCTTTACGCCCGGCATTCAGCCTGGCAGTCAGCCTTGAAGGACAATCCTGGCCTGCTCGATCCAATCGTCGCGCACAACCCGGGCACGAAAGGCATGGAGCGAGTGGTTTTCGTCCTCCATGGCGTCCAGATCGAGCGCCGCAATCTGCTCGAGCTGAGTGATACCAAGCTCCGCAAGCTGCTCGGCAACCTTCGCACCGATGCCTTTGAGCACGGTCAGGTCATCGCTCGCCGCGGCGTCCGCCGGAGACGCTTTCTGCTTCTCCCGCAACCGCTTGTTTTCCTCGCGCAGATCGTTGAGCTGCTGATTCAGAATCATGACGACATTTTCGTCCTGCTGTGATTCAGACTGCTGCTGACGCCAGCGCATGTTATCGAGCTCTTCCGTGCGCTCACGCAAGAGCTGCTCGAGCTCCCTCAGTTTTTCAGATTCCACCGGGCCTATCGCCAGCTTGCTGTCTGCGTCGGCCAGCGCCTTGACCGCGCGCGTCTCCGCTTTTTCGGCCGCCTCCTGGAGCCTGTTGATCTGTTCGCGCATCTCGCGCCGCTCTTTGTCGGCCTTCTTGGAGATTGCTGTCTGCTGCTCCTGCGCTTCGGAAAGCTCAGCTTCGAGCTCGCTCATCAGATTCTGCTGCGTGCTGAGCTTGTCCTCCAGGCTGCGAGCGTGCTCCTGGAAAGTCTCCACGCGATGCTGCGCTTCTTTCAGATCCTTGCTCAGCTGCTCCTGGTTCTGCTGTGTATCAGCGTCGGCCTGGCTGCGCTGGCGCTGCTCGTTCTCCAGATCCCGCACGAGCGCCGCGCGCTCATCGAGACTGGCCTTCAAACGTTTGTTCTCTTCAGCAAGCTCGGTCACGCGTTCGCTCAGCTGACGACGCTCCGTTTCACGCTGGGAATTGCTGTCCTGCGCCTGGCCCACACAATCCGCGAGCCGTGCGATCTCCGCGTCCAGTTCCTGCTGCTTGACGGTTGCCGCTTCCGTGACGTCATTGACCTGCTTCAGCAGATCCTCTTCGTTGGCAATGTGTTTTTCCTGCTCGGCGCGCAGGGCTTCAAACCGCTCCGCCTGCACCGCGGAAGTTTCCCTCAACTCCTCGACCTCGCTTTCCAGCGCCTGCAGCGAGTCCTGTAACTCACGCACGCGCGTTTCAGCATCATCGAGTTCGGCCTGCTTGCCGTCGAGTTCGACCTGCTTGCCGTCGAGAGCGGCCTGCTTGTCATCGAGCATCGCCGCATGCGCCTGTTCGTTCTGCGCGAGCTTCGCCGCATACTCCTGCTCGTTCTGAGCAACGGTCGCCGCGTGCGCCTGCTCGAGTTGCGCGAGGGCTGCCGCATGCGCCTGCTCTGTCTGGGCCAGCGCCTCGGCTGCGTGCTGACGCTCCGCTTCGCGCTCATCCAGCAGATTGCGCACGTCTTTGAGTTCAACGTCGCGGTCTTCGAGCCTCGCCCGGACCTTTGCCAGCTCGTCGGCTACGCCATCACGCTCGGCCGCCAGCGTCTCCAGCTCGTTGGTTTTTTCCTCACGGCGGCGGCTGATCTCTTCGAGCTGCGCACTGAGTTCTGCGCGCGCGCGCTCGACGTCGTCCAGCTGCGCCGCTTGATCCTGCGCCTGCTGGCGCAGTTCGGTAATTTGAACGTCTTTGTTCTCAAGCAGGTCGACCAGCTTTTCCTGCTCTTGCTCCGCGGCCTGCATGGCCGACGTGTAGCGCTCATCCTCCTCGTGGAGCTGCTCGCGCAGCGTCGCAATCTCCGCGTCCGTCTCAGCACTGTCAGCGGTCTTCTGTTCCAACGCTTCGCGGACGCTGCGATGTTCGTCGCGCTCACGCTCGAGATCGGCTTCGAGGCTCGTCACCCGGGCGCTCAGCTCGGCAACGCTGCCGCTCAGCGCATCGCGCTCGGCAGTGACCTCATTCAGCTCGGCACGCACCTCGTCCGCCTGATTGACCAGCTGAGAGAGCTCCTGGCCGAGCGTGTCGATTTGTTTGTTCGCAAACTCGGTGGTTTCCGCAAGCTTCTCGTTACGGACCTTGAGAGACTCTACATCTCGCTGCGCGTGCTCCAGCACCGATGTGTGTTCAGCCTGCATATCGGCAATCTGACTTTCATGCCGCTTACGCTCCTCAGCCAGCTGCGAGTTGGTGCGCTCACCATCCGAAACGGCAGTATCCAGCGACTGAGTGACCGATTCCCATTTGCCCCGCCAGCTATCGCGCTCTTCCTGGGCCGCATCGAGGTCCACCTTGATGGTGGCAAGTTCGCTGGCGGCGGAACGGTGTTTGTCAGTGAGCTGGTCGACCTGCTTCTGCAGATCGGCGATCAATTCGTTGCGCGCAGCAAGACGGGCGTCGTTGCTGGCGGCAGTTTCTTCGCTGGGACTTTGGGACTGCGCCTGACGCAACTCATCCCGCACACGGGCGAGTTCTTCCGTACGTTCCCGAAGGGCAGAAGCGAGTTTAGGTACGCGTTCCTGCCACTTTGCCACCTCTGCTTGCAGAGCAGCGACGTCGACATCCGACGCACCTTCAAGAGGGGCAGTTTCTTGAGCTTGACCGTCTATACGCATTACCTGTGGGTCCATTCACATTAGTCACAGCGAATCCGCAAGCTACCGTATAAACGGCCCGCGTTATGTGAACTGCTTAAGCTTTTGAGACCTGATTCACTTTTCCTGACCCAAAGCGTGACGTGCGCCTAAAAGCGATGGCATCCAGCAAATGAGGTATGCTGCCGCGAACTCCTGCTCGGCATCCACATGGCCAGAAAAATACCGACAAAGCGCCGCGGCGAGGTCGTGACCCTTGCCCACCAATCTCGCGTGCTGCAAGACAACCCCCTCGGCGATCCGAGTGAGCGCACGGTCTCCGTCTACATACCGGCGCAATACCACGACAAGCGGCGGACTAACCGGCGCTTTACCGTGCTCTTCGATCTGGTGGGTTATACGGGGGCGGGACCGAGCCACACCAACTGGCGCAACTTCGAGGAGAACGTGCCGGAAAAACTCGACCGGTTGATCGAGAGCGGTCAAATGCCGCCGGTGATGGTGGTCTTTCCCGACTGTTTTACCGCGCTGGGCGGCAATCAGTACATCAATTCGAGCGCCATCGGTCGGTACGCGGACTATCTGACCCGCGAACTCATCCCGTTTGTGGACGGCGAGTTCCGCACCCACGCAGACCGGGCACAGCGGGGGTGTTTCGGCAAGTCATCGGGCGGCTACGGCGCGATGATCCATGGCATGAAGTACGCAAAATTCTGGGGCGGCATCGGTAACCATTCCGGCGACGCTTACTTCGATTTCGTCTACAAGGCCGAGTGGCCCGCGGTGCTGACAGCGCTGCAACGCTTTGCGAGCCCGAGTCTGCAGGCGGGCGAGCGCCGCAAACCCGTGGCACAGGCTAAGCCTGGCCAAGACGACGGGCGCGTGCGGCGCTTTCTCGACTATTGCTACAGCACCAGCAAACTTTCCGGCAGCGACATCACGGTCCTGATGATGATCTGCATGGCCGCCACCTATGATCCCGATCCCCGCGCGCCCAATGGCTTTCGCCTGCCTTACGACCTCGACAGCGGCACATTGCTCGAGCGCCGCTGGCAGACATGGCTGAAACACGATCCCATCCACCTGGTCGGACAGCATCGGGACAATCTCAAGAGCCTGCGCGCGCTCTATGTGGACTGCGGCTGGCGCGACCAGTACCACATTCATTTCGGCAGTCGTCAGCTGGCTGCCGCGCTGCACAAACACCGCATCCCGCATCGTTACGAGGAATTCAACGACACCCACAGCGGCATAGATTACCGCATGGACCTGTCGCTGCCGTATCTGGCGCGTCGCTTAGCCTGAGGCCAGCACCGCGCGCAACATATCGTCCAGGGGCGTGAGCGCGTCGATCCCCAGCGCCGTCTGCGCCGCTGTCGGGTCGATGTCGTCGTCATGGTCTAGCACGCCGAGCATGGCGGTGGTCACCGGCGGATTGGCTGAGAGCTTCTCCATTGCGAAGGCCATACCTATACCCAGCCCCACCGGCAGAGAGATCACCAGCGGCGCGGGTTGTTCGAGCACAGCCGCGGCGCGCTCGGTGAGGGCACGCCGGGTAAGCACTTCCGGACCGCCGAGATCCAAAGTGCCCTGCACACCAGCATCACCCGCAGCGATGATTGCCTGCACGACGTCGCCGGCATATATCGGCTGCTCCAGGCTCTGCGCACGGAACGTGAAGCTGCGGCGGCTGCGCGCGCGCTTGCTCAGCGCAAAGCTCGCGTAGTCACCCTCGCCGAGCACCATCGGCACGCGCAGGACGCAACACGGCACACCACCCGCGAGACACAGGGCCTCCGCTCTGCCCTTGGACGCGAGGCACGCGTTCTCTTCTGTGGGCGTCGACCCGACGATCGACATGTACGTGAGGTGTGATACAGGGGTGCCATCGAGCGCAGTTACCAGAGCGCCGCAGCTGTCTTCGTGTGCGTCCTGGTAAGACGCCGCGCGCGTCTCCTTGAGAATGCCAACCAGGTGAACTGCCTTGTCGCAGCCCTGCGCAACCTCCCGGAGGGCATCGACATTGTGGTAGTCGACGATATGGACTTGTAAACGCGCCGCGGCGTCGGCGCTGAGTTCGATTTCTTTAATGGCACTCGCGGCGCGCTCACTGCGCACCACCGCGGATACGCGCGTATCCGGATCTGCAAGCAACACGCCTGTCAGACGTTTGCCGAGGTTGCCGTTAGCGCCAGTGATCATCCAGGTAGACATCAGCTTTCCAGTATTTGTCGGAACGGGCTCAGTTCCGAGAGGCGGTCAACTCAAGCGGCCGTATTAGTGATTTTCTTTTACTTTGGCCGGTATCTTTGCTGTTGTAGCATGCAGTAGCATAACTCGTAATAACAATATCTTGGGGGAACACTGATGCGCAACGCGGTTGTCGGTGTCTTTTGCTGCACACTTCTCTGCGCGTGTTCAGGACCCGTTGGCCCGATCGCCGGGGGCGCTCTGGAGGGTCAACCGATGGAGTGGCCCGAAAGCTGGGAGTTCACCGACAGCGTCGAAAACGTGCTCCTGCAAACAAATCCGCAAGATCCCTACTCCGTGACGATCTGGTGCGTCCGCGACGGCGAACAGCTCTACATAGCCGCCTCGGACAACGAAAATCAGTGGGTGGTCAACATGATGGAGGACCCGCGTGTCATCCTCAGCGTGGAAGGCAATCTCATCAATGGCCGAACCAGCATCGTGCGCAATACCGATGAGATAAACCGGGTCATCCAGGAATACCTCATCAAGTATGAAATCGAGAACGAAGAGAACTTCGTGGAAGAGGAAGGGGTGCTCTTCCGCTTCAATCGCCCCTGACCGTGGACCCGGGGCACTCACAATCAGGGCCCTGGTTTACGTGGGCTAACCTGTTAACAGCCGTTCGGCTGATTCTGATCTTACCAACCTGCTGGCTTATTCTCGAAGGCAACTGGCTGGGCGCAGCGGTGCTCTTCTTCATTGCCGCAATTTCCGACTACTATGACGGCAAGATCGCGCGGCGTCTGGCGCAGACGAGCCCGACCGGCGGTTTGTTTGACCACGCCACTGATGCGCTATACGTCACCACGGGATGCTGGGCGCTGGCACAGCTCGGCCTCATCAATCCGATCCTGCCCTGGCTGATACCGGCGGCATTCATCCAGTACATGCTCGACTCGAAAGCTCTGGCTGGCCACACGCTGCGCATGAGTACACTGGGGCGCTACAACGGTGTGGCCTACTTTGTCCTCGTAGGTACCGGAATCGGCCTTAAACTCCTGGGCTGGGATGCTCTGCTGCCGGTGCTGACCGTCGCCGCCTGGGCGCTGGCGGCAACCACCATCGCGTCCATGCTGGATCGCGCATTGACACTGCTAAAGTCGCGTTTGCGCTAAACGAGGCCGGCTTTATGGGCCTTGAGCTCAACCCGGTTGCCTTCCGGATCCACGAGATAAAGAGAGGGGCCGTAACCTTGTGCGCCGTATATCTCCCCAACGATCTCGTATTCCACGCCGAGGCGCTGCAACTCAGCTTCCAGACTCGGCACATCGAACGGCGCTATCCGTAAGCAGAAGTGATCCATGTTGGCGCCCGCCAGCTCAGATGTCTGCGCGTCAGCGGGCTTCGCACGGATGATGTCGAGCAAACCGCTGCCCACCCGCAGCTGCCAGAGGAAATCTCCGACGGTGCGCTCAATTTCCACACCCAGCAGACGCTGATAGAAGTCGACAAGCGCCTCGGGCTCGGCACTGCGCAGCACGACGTGATCCAGGGCTGCCACTCGAAACGGGGCTCGTGATCCGGCCTCAGACAGGCGATGCGCCACCAGCGGCAGGCGGTCATTGCCCCAGAAAAGCTCGTCACCGACAAATATCGACGGCGTGCCGAAGGCGCCGCGCGCGACAGCCTCGGCACAATTGGCTTCAAGCGTATCCGCCGCCGCATCCGCCGCGCGCCGGAACTGATCGAGGTCGAAACCCTGAGCCGCGGCGACACGTTCGGTGACGCCGCTATCCAATGGCCAGGTCCCTTTCGCGAAAACTTCCTGCGCCAGCGCCCAGGCATAGGCGCGCATGTCGCCAAGCTCGCCAGCGGCGATCACGCCGTGCAGCAGACATTCCACATCGAACTCGACGTCACGCGGCTCCACGAATTCGATGCCGTAAAACTGTGCCCAGGCGATGGCGTCGTGTTCCCGATAAGCCCAGTCGTACTGTCCCGATACCGGCGCGCCCGCAAAAGGATCCGCGCCGCGCAACGCGCGTATGCGCTTTCCGTTGACCGGCACCCAGCGGAAGTCGACACCATAGCGGCGCTCCAGAAGGGGGATCTGGGACGTGGCGAGGTAGGAGTAGCGGCTGCCCGTGGAAAAATAAAAAGTGAGCACGGGAGCACTCATGTCATCGTCGCATACACCATTGACTTGAACTCATGACTGAACGGATGCCAGAACCCCGGCATACGCTGGGTGCCGCAGAAGCCCATGATGTCCGCCTCCGGCGCCATCCAGGTGTGCGTGCCCGCCATGCCGCCCCAGTGATACTCATTGCGCTGTGCGGCTGGCTCATCTTCCGTGAGCTCGGCCTTGAGGGCGAACCCGAGACCAAACACGGTACCGGGCATGGCCCACATCGGAAACGCGACGCCCACCCCGTCGGCCAGCTGATTGGCGCGCATCAAAGCGAGCGTTTCCGGCTTGAGGATGCGTGCGCCCATCCATTCACCGCCGTTGACGATCATGCGTATGAACGCCATGTAGTCCGCAACGGTCGAGACCAGCCCGCCGCCACCGCTGGTGAGCACGCGCTGGCTGTTGTAGCCGCCTTCTACCGGATCGTCGGCTTTGACCATGCCGGGCTTCATCGGATCCAGCATATCGAGCGGCGCATACATCGTGATAAAGCGGTCCGTTTTCTCGGGCGGCACCCAGAAGTCCGTGTCGACCATGCCGAGCGGCGTAAAAATTTTCTCCTTGAGGAACGCGGCAAACGTCTGGCCTGACAAAACCTCGATCAGCCGCGCGCAGACGTCCGTCGCCACCGAGTAGCGCCAGCTCTCGCCCGGCTGGTAGGCCAGGGGCAGCTGAGCGACACGGTGACAGAATTCTTCGAGGTCGATGCTGAAATCCGTGAGCACGTTGAGGCCACCGTTCATGTACGCCTGATCGATGACCGACTCCGGCTCTATGAAGCCGTAGCTGAAGCCCGCGCTGTGGCTCAGAATGTGGCGGATGCGGATGGGCTCTGCGGCTGCGTCTACCTCATCCGTGGACGCGGCGTCGGCTTTGAGCACCTTCGGGTCGCCAAACTCGGGCATGAACTTCGCAAGCTCGTCATCGAGCGCAAATTTGCCTTCCTCGTACAACATCATCAGCGCAACGGACGTGATGATCTTGGTATTCGAGTAGATGCGGTAAATGGCGTCCGGGGTCAACGGCGCACCGCTGTCCTTATCCATGTAACCGAATGTCGAGTAATCGAGAATATCGGTACCCTTCATGACCAGCGTGCTCACACAGGACAGAATGTCCTGATCGACATAGTTCTGCATACGCGCGTGGATCGGCGCGAAATCGAAGTCATGAGCAACGGTGGTTATGCTGGCTGGTGCTGGGGTGCTGATGATTAACTCCTCATTGTTTACTGCGTAACAAAAGCGCGTAACAGGTCGTAGTAAACCTGCACGCCGGTTTCGATGTTCTTGACCGAGACGCGCTCGTCGTTGCCGTGCACGCCGGCAAACTCGGCGGTAGTGAACGCAAACGGCGAGTAGCCATAGCTGGTAATACCGAGGTCACGAAAGAAGTGACTGTCGGTAAAGCCGCCGGAGACCGTGGGCACTACCTGCGCGCCGAAGGCGTCGGCCGACACTGCGGTAATGGCGTCGTAGAGCGGCGTAGCCGTTTTGCTCACCGCCGGCGTAAAACCCATAATCCGCTCTATGCTGATCCGATCATCGTTGATGATGGTCGCCAGCTCTTCCAGAAAGCGCTCAGGATCCTGGTCGGGGAGCAGGCGGCAATCGAGCTCAGCGTGGACCTCGGCGGGAATCACATTGATCTTCGAACTGCCTTCCAGACGCGTGATGGAGCATGTATTGCGCAACAGCGCATGCGCACCGGGGTTGCGCATCTTCAGCTGCAACAGATATTCATCCGGCGGATGGCTGCTGCCGGCGGCATGCCCGCCCATCCCGGCAAACTGCTGCTGATCGTCTTTGTTCTGGAAGGGCGCTATGCCCTCGAACATTTCCGCGACGGCCGGCAGCACGCGCACCGGAAACTCAGTCTCCGCGATACGATCGAGGGCGCGCACCAGCTGTGTGACGGAGGTTTCCACGAGCGGCGCGGAGCCATGACCGGGGCGCCCGCGCGAAGTGAGGCGGAGCCACAGCGGGACCTTCTGCGTGACCTCTACCAACACGACGGTGGTGCTGCCGAACACGCGCCCCGATCCGCCTTCGTTCAGGACATAGCCGACATCGTTGAATAGTTCGGGGCGGTTTTCGATAAGCCATCCGGCGCCGTAGAAACCACCGGCCTCCTCATCGGCGGTCGCCATTAGCCAGACGTCGCGGTTGCGCGGTGCATCGCTCGCTGCAAGCGCGAGGAATGCCTGCAACTGGGCGATGCCGAGACCTTTGGTATCGATGGCCCCGCGACCATAGACGTAACCGTCTTTGACCTCACCGGAGAGCGGTTCAAAACTCCAGTACTTGCGATTGGCGGGCACCACATCGATGTGGTGCAGCAACACCAGACCCCGCTCTTTGCGGGCGGTCGTGGCCGGCAGCCGCGCCCACAGATTGCCGCGCCCCGGCGCCGACTCCGCCGTTTCATAAGCAATCCCCGCTTCATCGAGAATTTGCGCCAGGAACTCGACGCCGCGGCTTTCATTTCCCGGCGGATTGATCGTGTCGATCTGAAGATAGGCGGACAAGCGTGGGACCGCTGACTCGATCAGCGCCTCGACACTGTCCGCCCAGACGCCCCCGCTCGAAACAAATATGCCAACGACGAGTGCGCGGAATGCCCCCCGCACGTACCCACGCCGTAAGATGTTGCGCTGTCCCACACGTTGTCCTTGCCGACCCTCGAGCTTGCGAGGGTGCCTAACTCGCCATAATCTGGCAACAGGACATTTGGATAGAGGATCGAGATATGCACATATCAACACTGCTGAGCTACGCCGGCGGTTTCAAAGAAGCCGTTGCCGAGGTGGCGGAGCTGGAGAAAGCCGGGCTCGACGTCGTCTGGGTACCCGAGGCCTATTCTTTCGACGCCCCGAGCGCGATGGGCTACCTCGCGGCGAAAACCGAGCGGGTGACGATCGCCTCAGGGATCCTGCCCGTGTACACCCGCACACCATCGCTCCTGGCGATGACCGCCGCAGGCATCGACTCGCTGTCGGACGGGCGTTGCATGCTCGGCCTCGGCGCATCCGGGCCTCAGGTCATGGAAGGCTTCCACGGCATCCCCTACAAAGCGCCGGTCGGCCGCATCCGCGAGGTCATCGAAATCTGCCGCATGGTGTGGAAGCGCGAGCGCGTGCAGTACATGGGCAAGCACTATCAGATTCCGCTGCCACAGGATAAAGGCACCGGGCTTGGCAAACCCTTGAAGCTGATCAACCACCCCGTGCGTGAGGAAATACCCATCGCAATCGCCTCGCTGGGCACGAAGAGTGTCGAGATGACCGCAGAGATTGCCGACGCCTGGCTGCCGGCGTTCTATACCGCAGAGGCCGCCCAGGCCGTGTGGGGCGAAGCGCTCGCAGCGGGGGCCGCGAAGCGCGATCCGGACCGCGCCCCGCTCGACATCTACGCCGGCGGCATGGTGGCGATCGGTGAGGGGCTCGAGCATCTGCGTGACCTCGCGCGGCCGCAGGCAGCGCTGTACATCGGCGGCATGGGTGCGCGCAGCAAGAACTTCTACAACGACATCTTTGCCAAGAGCGGCTACGAAGCCGAAGCCAAACAGATTCAAGACCTGTATCTCGCCGGCGAGAAGAAAGCCGCGGAGGAAGCCATTCCAGACGAGTATCTTGCGCACAGTTCGCTGGTCGGCCCCGAAGGGTTCGTGCGCGAGCGGCTGCATGCCTTGAAAGAGTCCGGCGTGACGTCTCTGAACATCGGCCTTGCCGGTCAGACCCGCGCGGAGCGGGTCGCGCAATGTGAACGCCTGCGTAACCTGGTGGACACGCTGTAACGTCAACGCAAGCGGGGAGGGGAGCCATGCTGAAACGCGCACTGCTGTGTCTGGCCTGCCTGCCACTGGTTGCGCACGCCGCTGCCCCCGTGCAGGCAGAGCCAGGCGAAGAAGGCGCCGCAGCGGCAGCAGCCGCCGGCATCGCCATACCCGCACCGGCACCGGCCAGCGGTGTCGAAGCCCGCGGGCCATTTGCCCGCCTGATCGTCGAGAACGTGATGCTGATCGACGGCACGGGCGCGCCGGCCCGCGGTCCGGTGAGCCTCGTCATCGAAAACGACGAGATCGCCGCGATCACGACGCGCCCGTCGCTTGCGGACGCGGAAGTCATCGATGGCACCGGCATGTATGCGCTGCCGGGATTCATCGACGCCCATACCCACATCGGCAATCCGATGCAGGGTCTCGCCGGCCCTGTCGTGCCGCCGGACTACGTATTCAAACTGTGGCTCGCGCATGGGATCACCACCGTCCGCGAGGTTGGCTCCCTGATGGGCCTCGATTGGACGGTTGCCCATCGAGATCGGGCAGCGCGCCATGAGATCACCGCGCCACGGATCGTGGCGCACGCGATGTTTCCCGGCAGCGTCGTCACCACTGACGCAGACGCCCGTCGCTGGGTGCGCACCGTCCGCAAGAAAGGCGGTGACGGCGTCAAGCTGCGCGGCGCAACGCCGGCAGCGTCTACTGCAATCTATGAAGAGACACAGAAGCTCGGCATGGGCACGTCGAATCACCATGACCAGACAGCGGTGTATCGGGTGAACGTTCTCGACAGCGCGCGTCAGGGACTCGACAGCATGGAGCACTGGTACGGCCTGCCGGAGGCGTTGTTCACCGATCGGCGTATTCAGAATTATCCGCCGGATTACAACTATGCCGACGAACAGTGGCGCTTCGGTCAGGCCGGTCGTTTGTGGCAGCAGGCAGCGCCGCCGGGATCGGCGAAATGGGTGGCGGTGCGCGATGAGCTGATCGACCTCGACTTCACCCTGGTGCCGACGTTTACGATCTACGAAGCCAACCGCGACGTGAGCCGCGCGCTGCACGCGCCCTGGCACGACGCATACACGTTGCCGGCGCTGATGCGCTTTTTCATGCCGGATCCGCGCCTGCACGGCTCTTATCACTTCGACTGGACCACCGCCGACGAGGTCGCCTGGCGGAACAACTTCGGTCTCTGGATGCAGTTCGTAAACGACTACAAGAATCACGGCGGTCGGGTTGCCGCAGGTTCGGACTCCGGGTTCATTTTCAAGCTGTACGGCTTTGGCTACGTCCGCGAGCTCGAGATGCTGCAGGAAGCTGGCTTCCATCCCCTCGAGGTCGTTCAGGCAGCCACGCTCAACGGCGCGGAGCTGCTGAACATGGCTGACACCATCGGCTCGATCGAACCCGGCAAAAAGGCGGACGTCGTCCTCGTCGGCGAAAATCCGGTGGCAAACTTCAAAGTGCTCTACGGCACCGGTCACATGCGCCTCGACCGCGCCACGAATACACTCGAGCAGGTCGGTGGCGTGCGTTACACGATAAAGAACGGCGTGGTCTACGATGCGTCGTTGATGCTCGAGCAGGTGCGGGCAATGGTCGCTGCAGCCAAAGCGGCCTCAGCGGAGAATCAGCCATGAGCCTGCCGCTCAGCGCCGCGGACCTGGCCAAGTACGAACGCGAGGGCTTTCTCATCCTGCGCGGCGCGATCGCCGAGGCGGACATCGCTCGCCTCGAGCGCGGTTTTGCCAACAATCCACCCCTGGACGGCACGCTCGACCCCTACGCGCCGAAGTATCCCGCACCGGGACGCTACACGCTGGCAACACAAAGTCTGGCGGATCCGGATCTCGCGTTCATCGTCGAGCACCCGACCATCGTCGACGCGGTCACGCAGATTCTCGATGACGAGCCCAGACTCACGGCCTACGTCATCTATGACCGCACGCCCGAGGGCCAGGGCCTGCCTGCCCATCACGATTACAAGCGCTGGCGCCCGGTCGGCTCATCGATGCATTGGCTCTTCACAATCATTCCGTTCTGCGACTTCGATGCAGACACCGGGCCGCTCTTCGTGGCTCCCGGTTCGCACCGTCTCGACCGCATCGGCACGGGCACCGGCCCCTGTCTGGAAGTGGCGCCGGCGGTCAAACCGGATCAGGAAGACTTCATCGACCCCAGGCTCAAACGGGGCGATCTTCTGCTCATGAACATGCATCTGTGGCATCGCGCCGCCAGCAACCAATCGACGCAACACCGGGTTGGCCTCTTCAACAAGTATGCCGCGGCTTCGGCACCGCCGGCCACGGGCTACTATCTATACAACGATGCGGTGGCCGACGCTTTGAGCCAGGACGGGCAGCGGCTGCTTGCCGTGCACAGTGACAAGCCAATCACCACCACGCGCGCGGTCCTGACGCGCTACCGCGAGGGCGCGCCAGAGCTTTACCTGACGCAAGACGACGCAGGCAACTGGCAACTGCCAGGCGGTACGGTATGGGACGAACGGGCCATTCCCGACTGGGACCTCGGCAACATGATCGCACCGCTGCAGCAGCACCTGCGGGAAGACGTCCGCATCGAAACCCCGTGGTTGTCGTACATCGGTGACTATGACGAAGGCGAGGGCTTATGCCGCGTATACGGCTATACCCTCAACGACAATGGCTTCCCGGTCGCCTACCCCGGGCAATGGGTATCTCTCGAGACGGATCTTACGCTGCAAAACGGCTGGGAGCTGGATGCTGCCCGCCTGTGGCTGCAGCCGGGCATCGTCCGTGGTAAAGGTTTGTCGCAGGCGCAGAGCCGGATCGACCAATTCGCGTACTGACCGGGACGGCGCTTGCTACTCCATCCCGTCACCGAACTGCCCATAGAAAGGATGCTCCCGATTTCGGTAACGGCGTTCGTCGACGCTGATGCCGTCGAGGTGGTTCCATAACAAATTGACAGACAGGTCCGTTTCTTCCGGCGGATTGGCAAGCGCGTCGAGCATGACTTCAACATCGCTGACCTCGATCATGTCGAACGGCAAGCCGGCCAGGGTATCGACGATGTCCTGCACCAGATCATCCTCCGGTGCGGATTCTTTGAAACCAGCTTGAGTATCCTGACCCCATTGCCAGACCTCCAGCTCATTCATGTCTCCCGCCTGCCAGCTGACGAGCACTGCTTTGACGTCTGCGCGTGAAATCACCCTTTAACCTTTCAGCCATGTAAAATCGAGACGCTGATTTTACGTACGGGGAGAGAGCATGAGAACAGCAGTCGTAGCCGGCCTGATCCTGGCTGTGTTGGCAGCCTGTACCGATGCGCCGCCGCAAGCCGTCGAGCCTGACGCACCACCGCCTGCCGGCATCACGCAGCTGGCCGACGGCTGGAACAGCTTTGCCCCCGGCGGTGAAACGACGTGTTCCGACGGCACGCCCTATCGCTTCTTTGCCCGCGCCGGCGACCCCGAAAAATTGCTGGTATTTTTCCAGGGCGGCGGTGGCTGCTGGACCCGTGCGACCTGTGACCCGAACGGCCAGCCGACTTATACCGTCAACATCGGCCCGGACTACCAGCCTCTCGAATTCGGCATCTTCAACTACGACAACCCGGAGAACCCGTTCGCCGACTACAGCGTCGTGTTTGCCCCGTACTGCACGGGTGATGTCCACATGGGCGCATCCGACACGGTGTATCCTCCCGAGGCGGAGGGTGACGAACCGATCACGATACGCCACCAGGGGCGCGCCAACGCGCAAGCGGTGCTCGACTGGACGTTCGCCAACGTGCCCGATCCGGCGCAGGTGTTCGTCACCGGATCATCTGCAGGTGCAATCCCGTCACCGTTCTATGCGGCCCTCGTTGCCAACGCTTACCCAGACGCCCGCATCGCCCATCTCGGTGACGGTGCCGGGGGCTATCGGCGTATGAACGGCGACGCGCGGCCAGACGAACAGTGGGGCACGTTCGACTTCATCAACGACGAACCGGGCTTCGAAGATCTCGAGCCCGACGGCTTCAACTACGAACGGCTCTACATAGCCGCCGCTACCGCACACCCGGACATTCTCTTTGCCGAGTTCGACGCGGCGGAAGACGACGTGCAGAAGCGCTTCCTCGCGTTGTCCGGTGCTAAAGACGTCAAACTGCAGGAAGCGCTCGAGGCCAATCACGCCGACATACGCGCTGCGGCCCCCAACTTTCGCGCGTTCATCACCGGCGGGGAATCACATACGATTCTCCGGCGTCCGGAGTTTTACACCTACGCCGCCGACGGCGTGCGGATCCGCGACTGGGTCGTCGATCTTGCCGCGTTCAAACCCGTGGACGACATCACCTGCAGCGATTGCCGCCACGATACGTTCGCCGGCGAGCCGTTGCCGGGAGTCATGGAACAGCTGTGGCTGAGCTGGGAAGACCCCAAGCAGCAGTACGTGGCGCCGTTTCAGATCTTCGACAACGTCTACTACGTCGGTATCGACTGGGTCGCGGCCTACGCGATCACGACGAGCGAGGGGATCATTCTGATCGACTCGCTGTACGGAAAGTGGACCCGGGTGCTGGAGAATAATCTCAGACAGGTCGGCCTCAACCCGCGCGACGTCAAATACGTCATCAACACGCACGGCCATTTCGATCACGCCGGCGGCAGCAAGCTTTTCCAGCAATACGGCGCGCAGATCGTAATGACGGAAGAAGACTGGCAGCTCGTGGAAGCCCCACCCGGCACGCCGCGCTTTTACATGCCGGTGCCGCGGCGTGACATCGTTGCAGCGGATGGCGACGTCATAGAGCTTGGCGACACTCGCATCGAGCTCTTCAACACGCCGGGCCACACCGAAGGCGTGCTTACCCTGCGCTACCAGGTCCACGACGGTGACGAGAGCTACACGGCCATCACACTTGGCGGCGTCGGGCTCAATTTCAGCGGCGTCGAGCGCACCGAGACCTATCTCGCCAGCTACGCGAGGCTGCAGTCCATGCAGGACGGCGTCAGCGTCAGCCTGCCCAACCACGCGCAGATGGGGCGGGTGTTCGAGCGCGCCGCGCGCCTTGCCGAACGCGGACCCGCGGACCCCCATCCGTTCGTCGATGCCGAGGGCTATCAGGCCGACCTCGCGCGTTTCATCGCCAATGCCGAGGAAAAACTCGTCAGCGAGAAGAACGGCACCGCCAGAGACCCGCTGGATGAGCTGACCAACGCCGTCGGCAAGGATTGAGCCATGCAATTCGGTCTCTTCATGTACTGCACCATCGGCCGCCGCGGCGAGCTGGAAAACGGCATGGCCGGCCAGAACAACATCCTCTACCAGCGCATGCTCGACGAGATTGCCCAGTACGCGAACTTTGCCGATGCGAGCGGCTACTTCGGCTTCGGCCATCCGGAGCATCACCTGCAGATCGAAGGGTTCGAGATTTCCAACGACCCGTGTTTGATGGCCATGCACCTCGGCCGCAACACAGAACGCATGAAGGTCATCACCTGCGGTTTCGTCTCCACGGCCAACAACCCGCTGCAAACAGCCGAAAAAATCGCAACGCTCGACCACATGCTCGGCGGGCGTTTCGGCGTGGGTCTCGTGCGCGGCTACCAGGCGCGCTGGGTAGAAAACTACAAGGTCAAACCAGAGCTCACGGCCGTAGGGCCGTGGAACGCGAAGACCGAAGCGGACGACCTCAACCGCGAGTACTTCGGCGAATTCGTCGAAGTAGTGGTCAAAGCGCTGGAGGAACCCACCTTCTCCCATCAAGGCAAGTTCTGGCAGTTCCCGCCCGACAAGTTCGTCAATCCCCACGACCACCCGGTCTACTACAACTACGGCAGCGGCGTCGCGAAAGACATGCGCGTCGAGCAGATCGGCATCGCGCCGCGGCCGCTGCAGAACGAGATTCCGCTCTACGGCGGCTTCTCCCAGAGCCTGACCACCGCCAAATTCTGGGCGCGTTACAAAGGCCGCCCAATCATCCTGTCGGGCAACACGGAATTTCTCGAGATTCTCTGGCGCGAGTGGACCGATGAAGCGGAGCGCCACGGCCATACGGTGGAGCCAGGCGATCAGGCCTGCTGGGGCGGCATCATGGTTTGCGCCAAAACCGACGCGGAGGCGATGGCGCTCTACGAAGACATGGCCTGGTTCTGGAAAACCTGGGCCACGCCGTTCGGTCAGGGTGTGCCGGAACTGCTGGTCGGCTCGCCGGATACCCTCAACAAACGCATCGAGGAGATCAGCCGGGCAGTGCCCATCAAAGAGGCTTTTCTCCTGATACCCCAGGGATTACACACCCCCGAGCAGTTGCTCGACTCGCTGGATCTCTTTGCGCGTGAGGTGATGCCGAATCACGGTGATCCGGCCTAGCGCACGCTCACGCCATGTCACCGCAAGACATCAGTTCCGCTTCATAATTGTTGACCGCGCCGCCACCGCGAACCCGGTCGGCGACGCGGAAGAGGCACCCGGGACCATCCCAAAAACCTTTGATGGCGCAACGCCAGGGTTTCCCGCACTATCAGACACGATGGGGTTTCAGTGTGACCACACTCCCGGAGCGAGGAGCACGTATTGAGCGCGAGAAACGATCCTTCGGTGTTCGTCCTCGAAGACCACCCGGCGACACGTGAGCAACTGTGTGGCGCCATCGACGCTGCCGCGGATCTGCAGACGGCAGGTTCAGCTGCCTCGCTGAAAGAGGCATTGGACTGGTGGCGCGATGGCAATCGATCTGACGTGGCTTTGGTGGACCTCGGCCTGCCAGACGGCAACGGCATCGACTTCATTCGCGAGATCTGCGCCAACAGCTCGGAGACAGCCGTGCTCGTCATCACCGCGTTCGGCGATGAGAAAAACGTGGTGGCGGCAATCGAAGCTGGTGCGACGGGCTACCTGCTCAAAGAACGCGAAGCGGACCACGTCACTGAGTCCATTCTCACAGTCTTGAACGGCGGCTCACCCATCAGCCCGAGCATCGCGCGACATCTGTTGAAGCGTTTCCAGGAGCCGGATGACGATGCCGCCGAGGCGAAAGTGGTGCTGACCAAGCGCGAGGAAGAGGTCCTGCGCCAGATTGTCAAAGGCTTCAGCTACAAAGAAATCGGCGAAAATCTCGATCTGTCGGTGCATACCGTGACTTCCCACATCCAGCACATCTACCGCAAACTATCGGTTCGGTCACGCGGGGAGGCAGTGTTCGAGGCCATCCAACTGGGCCTGGTGGACATTCGTTGAGATTTGCTGCACACACTTAACCGTTGGTTCTACTGGTCGCTGGCGATTCTTGTCGCTTCGCTGGGTACCGCCTCGGTGTTGTGGATGCATCAGGTACGCCCTGACGCAAACGTCATCCGTCTCGACCAGACGACTTTCATTGCCTCCAATCAGACGATCCCACCGGATACGCTCGCCGGGGGCAGTGCGCGGCAGCTGCCGGACGACTGGCGCGACTACCCGGACAGCCCCGACACCGGCTGGTACCTCACCGAGCTGAATCTGGAGGTCGCGCCCAATCGGCTATGGTCGATTTATATCCCCGCCCTGGAGATGACGCCCGCCGTATTCGTCAACGGTACCGCCGTCGGCGGTGAAGCCGCACCGCAGCAACCGCTGGACCGCTTCTGGAACCGGCCGGTCTTCTACAGCATTCCCAATGGGCTTTTGCGCCCGGGTGCCAATACGATCGCGATCCGTCTCCAGGCCAATGGCGCCTGGGGCAGACTGTCAGAGCTTTATCTGGCACCGCGAGAAGTGCTGGTGGGTGCCTATGAGCAACGTTATTTCTGGCGGGTGACGTTTCTCAACGTAACGACCATCGTCAGCATGATGCTGGCGCTGTTCATGGGCGCTCTGAGTCTTGCGCGCAGGGACTCGATCTATTCCTGGTTTGGCGCCATGGCGGGCACCTGGTATCTGCAGAATATGTTCATCCTGACGGTCGAGCTGCCGTTCGCGAATCACTTCTTCGACTTCACCGTGTACGTCATCATCGGCCTGATGTTGACGACCTACGCGATGTTCACGTTTCGCTTTCTCGAAATCAGGCGCCCCCGCTGGGAAGCATTCATCAAAGTGACGGCCATCAGCGGCCCGCTGCTGTTGCTGCCGCTCCTGCTGATATCGACGGTCACCTTCAATCTGATTGGCAGCATGGTCTGGATTGGTCTGCTGCAAGCGCTGGGGATGTACCCGGCTTATCTCATCATCCAGAGGCTCCTGAGCGAGCAGACTCTGGAGCTCTTCTTCCTCGCGGTCTGCTTCACGCTCACACTGTTCCTGGGTCTTCACGACTGGCTGGTCACCTCCGGGCTCGGTTATCGGCACAATGGATTCCTTCTGCAATTTGCCGCGGCGCCCACACTCGCGACTTTCGGCGTCATCCTGCTGCGCCGCTTCATCTCCGCGCTGCGCGAAACCGAGGCGTTGAACCGCGATCTGGAGCAGCGGGTCGCCGAGAAAGCGCAGGAAATCGAAACCTCCTACAAACGCACCCAGGAGCTCGAGAACACGCAGCTGCTCCTGAACGAGCGGGAGCGCATCATGCGCGACATGCACGACGGTGTCGGCAGCCAACTCATCGGCATGATGGGTCACCTCAATCGCAGTGACGACCGTGACGAGGCGCTGGCCAAAGATCTGCAGGCGGCGTTAAACGACCTGCGCCTTGTCATCGACTCTCTCGACGACATGGACAACGACGTAGTAGTGGCGTTGGGCTTGTTGCGCAACCGCATACAACCACAGCTGGATGCCGCGAACGTTGCCCTGGAGTGGCAGATCGAGGACCTGCCGCCGGTGCCCGATTTCGGACCCGAACGGGCGTTGCACTTCATGCGGATTCTTCAAGAGGCGATCACCAACACAATCAAACACGCCTCCGCGTCGCGGATAACGGTTCGAACTGAGCCATCACGCGAAATGAATGGACAGAACTGTGTATGTGTCATCGTCGAAGACGACGGCTGCGGCATGCAGGAAGTCAGCGCACTAAATGGCGGTCGCGGTCTGCGCAACATGCATTATCGCGCCAGCGAAGCGGGGCTGATCCTGGAAACCGCAAGCATGCCGGGAGAAGGCACGAGCGTATGCATAGGCTTCCCGCCATAGCCCAAGCGCTTCAGCCGACAAAGCATGTGCGCCTGCCTGAATGTTCAATGCGTCCGTCGATACAGCAGGCGCGTGCCGTCGACATGTTGCACCAGCAGGCTGGGCTCTCTGAGCACGTAGGTTCCGAGCAGGTGCCATTGTGCATCCGATGCGCCAACCGCCGCAAAGTAAAGGTACTGGCCGTCGGCTTTCCATTGCGCGGTCAGGACCTCTTCACCGCCGCCGGAAAAACTGCCCAGACTGCCGCCCCCCGCCATGCGTGCCTCACTGACCTGCATGACGCCATCCGCACCGAGCAGCATGAAGCTCTCCCATGCTGCGCCGATGGCGCCGCTCGAGTGGGAACCCGAATTGACCCATCTGCCCACCAACGCAGGGTCGAGGTCCGTGGCGACCGTAGAGACTGCCAGATCGGTATCACTTTCCTCTGCAGCGTCAGCGGTCGCATCCAGCCCTGTCGCCAAGTCCGCATCTTCCTCGGCCGCGACTGCCTCCGCACCGGCGAGCGCGATGGAGACCGGTGTTTCGAGATCGCCGTTGACGTAGAGCAACAGTTGCGGAATGTCACCCCCGACAATTTCGACATACGTCAACGCGCCCTCATCCAACTCGTAGGCGGCGCCCGAACAGATTTCCGCGGCTTCGGCGCCTGTGTTCTCCTGTTCTAACGCTTCGTCGGCATCCTCCTCATCGTCGTCGTCTCCAGCGGCGCACTCGATGAGGTAGAGTTTGTCCTGCCACTGCAGCGAACCTTCAATGCCCGCAGCGCCTGCCATCAGCTCAATGACCACGGGTTCAGCACCCGCTGAAGATTCATGCACGCCATAGACAGACTCCTGGGTGGACTGTGCCGACGTGTTCACGGCCGCGAGGAGAACCAAGGGGGCAAGGTGCAATCGGGTCATTGAGGTTCCTCTGGTAGCGCTGACTTCCGCAATTCTGCGTCAGTAGCGGTTCTGACCCATATCCTTAAAATTGGGGACCCGCATGCCTTTCGAAAACGCCTGAACCGGCTGCGAAGGGCTTGGTTTGAAAGGAACTTTTACACCAGCCACGGCTCTATCACATATGCGCACATTTACCCTGCTTCTGCTCAGTCTGTTTGCCATCAACGCTTATGGCGCCTCACCGTTCGAGGGCGCCTGGCGTATCAACTATGAGGAAACCGACAAAGTCGCCGTGAAGTACAAAGATGGCAGCGGTATGAAGGGCAGCAACTTCAAGCCGCAGGTGACGATCATGGGGATGCCGTTGCCGGGACAGTCACGACCCCGCTCGAATTCGCGGCTGAGCGCCAAGAATCCCAAAGTCCTGCGCTGCACCACGATGGACATCACCGTCGACGGCAAACAAATTGATCTCGACTACGATGCCGAAGGCAAGGAAACGTTGCGCAAAGGCCACTATCGCGGGCGCGATACTGAGATCACCAAGAAGCGCATTCGCCAGAAGTACGAAACCGGCGAGCGCAAAGTGACCAAAACCTGGTCGATGCGGGATGACGGTCGCCTGTTCGTCTCCGTCAAGATCAATCCCAAGGGCGACAAAGCCCGCACCTACAACCGCGTTTTCGATCGCGTTGTCGCTGGCGCCGAAGCCCCGGAGACGGCCACTTCAGAGGCTGACGAGCCCGCCTCCTAGCCGTCCATCGCGTCAGGCGGTCAGCGCCATGACAAAAATCCAGATGGACATCGCCACGCCGGTAACAAAACCGGCAACGCGCAGCACGGGGATCCCCAGAACATAAAACGCGCCATGGGCGACCCGCGCGAACACCCAGATCATGCTCGCCGTGGCCCAGGAACCGGCCGGGTCGACGCCCTGCATGTGCGCCGCAAGCGTCGCCGCCATGAAGACGGACAGATTCTCCCACTGATTCATCTGCGCGCCCCAGGCGCCGGCACCGGCTTCGGTGAGCTCAGCCGCCTGCAGGCGCGGTTGGGCCAGGTCAACGGCACCCAGCTGCTTGGCCCGAAACGGCACGGATACGGCCGCCCAGACGTAGGGCAGGATGACGCCTATCAATAAACACCATAATGGAATGGACATTGCTTCTCTCCTTTCAATGTTTCAACCCGTTCAATCGTTCAACGCTGTCGCTGCGCGCGCTCTATCCGCGATACAGATTCTCCGTCCCGTATTTGACCTCGAGGCTCAGCCGCTCAGCCTTAGGCAGCTTTTTCAATACCAGGGTATAAGACAGATCGATCATGCGCTCGATTTCTCCAGGTGGAATAGAGCCATCGAGCAGCACGGTGTTCCAGTGCGCTTTGTTCATGTGATAGCCCGGTAACACGGAATCGAACACATCACGCAGCATCAGCGCCTGCTCGGGGTCGCACTTGAGGTTGATGCGCGCCAGACCTTTCTCCCAGGCGAGCGTGCCAAACATCTTCTTGCGGACCTTGAACACGTAGACGTCATCGCCAAACGGAAAATCGAGCCAGGCTTCCGGTCGGCTCAGGAAATAGGTCTTGGCCTCGTCGCCGTCCACCGATCATCCCGCCAGGTCGGCGGCTGCCGGAGGCGTTACCTGCCCGGAGCGGTCCGGGTATAACTCATCCAGCGGCACGGACAATCCGTTCTCCTGCACGATACGGCAGTGAAAACGCTTGAGCCGGCGCGGCTCCGGTACGCCGCAGGAATGGGCAATAATGCCCACCTCTTTGCGCATGTTCGCGGCGTAGTGATAGACACGCTCGGTTTTATCGCCAACGTCGAGGCCGCGCTGCAGATCCTTGTCGTGCGTCGTGATTCCGGTTGGACACGTGTTCTTGTTGCACTGCAAAGCCTGTATGCATCCTAACGAGAACATGAAGCCGCGAGCAGTGACCGCAAAGTCCGCGCCCAGGCATAGCGCCCAGGCAACCTGCCCCGGGGTGATGAGCTTGCCGCTGGCGACCACCTTGATGCGGTCCCGAAGGTCATGCTTTTTCAGCATATCCACCACGAGCGGCAGGCTCTCTTTCAAGGGCAGGCCCATGTAATCGATCAGACTTGCCGGTGCAGCGCCCGTGCCGCCGTCCGCGCTGTCGATAGTGATGAAATCCGGCGCGCTTTCGATACCGCGCTTCTTGATGGCCTCGCAGAGCTCGTCTATCCAGCCGTATGCGCCAATGACGGCTTTGAAACCGGTCGGTTTGCCGGTCACCTCGCGCACGCGATGTATCATGTCGAGCAGATCTTCCGCGTTACAGATTTCCGGATGACGGTTGGGGCTGATGGAATCCTGCCCCTCTTCGATAAAACGGATCTTGGCAATCTCCGCGGTCACTTTTTCGCCGGGCAGAATGCCGCCTTTGCCGGGTTTCGCGCCCTGACTCAGCTTGATTTCGAACATCTTCACCTGCTCATGGGCAGACTGTTCACGCAGCCGCTCGTCACTCAAATGCCCTTCCGCATCGCGTACCCCGTATTTGGCCGTACCGATCTGGTGCACGATGTCCGCACCGCCCTCGAGATGCCAGGGCGACAAGCTGCCTTCACCCGTATTCATCCAGATGCCGGCTTTCTTTGCCCCGGCGGAGAGCGCACGAACCGCAGGCTTGGAAATCGCCCCGTAGCTCATGCCGGAAATGTGGAACACCGAGTCCGTGGTGTAGGGCTGACGACAATACGGGCCGATCGTGACTTCTCCAGTGGCGCAGGTTTCCTCCTCAAGCTGCGGGTACGGACAGTTGACGAACAGCACGCTGCCGACCGGCCGCAGGTCCCGGGTCGAGCCAAAAGCGACCGTTGAATCTTCGTTCTTGGCCGCGCGGTAGACCCAGGAGCGTTCTGCGCGATTGAACGGCATCTCTTCACGATCCATCGCAAAAAAGTACTGACGGAAAAACTCACCAAGATGCTCGAACCAGTAGCGGAAGCGCCCGATGACGGGGAAATTCCGGCGCACCGCATGTTTGGTCTGGCGCCGGTCGATGACGTACAGCACCGCAATGACTAGAACGGCCACGCCGAACAGCCAGACGACCAGCTGCGCCATGACGTTGAATACGGTCAGGGCAAAATCCATATTCACAACGCTCCCCTTATTTTTGTGTGGGCGTTTGGAGCCTCGCTACTCGATAAGGTTCCCCAAAAAACTAATCAGGCAGACCCAGCACACGCTTGGCAATGATATTGCGCTGCACCTCGTTGCTGCCGCTGTAGATGGAAGCGGCGCGGTAATAGAGCCACTCTTTAGTGCGATTGAGCTCCGCCGCCTCGAACTGATCATTGTCCGTTGCAATCACGTCACCGAAGCCCCGCGTGCCGCGCATGCGCAGCATGAGGTCGTAGTAACTCTGCTGCAGCTCGCTGCCATACACCTTGAAGATGGACGTGACCGCGCCCGGGGTACCGCCCTCCGATTCCTCCACGGCGCGCCGCTGGGCAAGCCGGAAGACGCGATTGTCCATCTCGTACTTCAAGACCTCGTTGCGGTAGGCCGGGTCCGCGATGGCGCCATCCACTTCGCCCAGATGACGCCTGGCTTCCGCCACCAGGCTCATCTCATCACCCTTCGCACCGCCGCTCACCAGACTTTCCATACCGGAGCGCTCGTGCTGCAACAGGCGCTTCCCCACGGTCCAGCCTTTGTTCAGCTCGCCGACCAGGTCGTCTTTCTGCGCGATCGCGTCGTCGAAGAACGTCTCGTTGAAACGGGCGTCGCCGCTGATGAGCTTGATGGGTTTGACCGTGATGCCCGGCTGATCCATCGGCAGCAGCACGAAACTGATGCCCTCATGCTTGGGCGCGTCAGGGTCAGTGCGCACGAGGCAGAACATCCAGTCCGCGTGATGCGCACCAGACGTCCAGATCTTCTGGCCGTTGATGACAAAGTGATCACCCCGGTCCTCAGCACGGGTGCTCAAGGATGCCAGGTCGCTACCGGACCCGGGTTCACTGTAACCCTGACACCACTCCACTTCCGCACGAGCGATGCGCGGCAGATGCCGGAGCTTCTGCGCTTCGTCACCAAATTCGAGCAGCGTGGGGCCAATCATGCTGGTCCCGAAGCTCGAGAGCGCCGGGCGCGCGTTTATCGCAGCCATTTCCTGCAGCAGAATCAGATATTCGTCGCTGCTCAGGCCCCCGCCGCCATACTCTTTGGGCCAGTTGGGAACCGTCCAGCCGCGCTCCACCATGCGCTCGAGCCACAGCAGCGTGTCGCCGTCGGTAATCTGAATCTTGGTGCTGCCGTTCGGCACCGGCCCCGGACCCCGCGCCCCCGGCGGGCAATTTGCCTGCAACCAGGCGCGCGTCTCGGCGCGAAAATCCGCTAACTCCGCAGAACTCATCAACTCTCTCCCCTTCTACTTTCCCCGCGTCTTCACACGATGCTAACGTCTCGCCTTTCAGAGTTACATCCCCTGAGCGACTTTGGTGATAGAGCGGTTTTATGGTCACGCGCATCGGCATTATCGGCGACGTCCACGCGGAGCATGAGCGCCTGGCTCAGGCGCTGCGCTTCCTCGAACGGGAAGGCGTCGATACGGTGATCTGCACCGGTGACCTTGCAGACGGCACAGGCTGCCTCGACAGCTGCGTTGCGCTGCTCAAGCACCACGACGTGTTGACTGTGCGCGGCAATCACGACCGCTGGGTACTGGAGAACAAAGCGCGCCATATCCCGAACGCGCACTTCCTCGAGCACCTGAGCGACCTCACGATTGCTTATCTGCAAGACCTGCCCCAGGAACGCCATGTCACGACCCGCCATGGCGAGCTGAAGCTGTGCCACGGTGTTGGCAGCAACGACCTGCAGAAAATCTGGCCCGGAACCGAGCGTATGCCCGCCGAGCGCAGCAAGCGCCTGGATGAAATCATCGACGAGGGCCGTTTTCACCTGATGGTGAACGGCCACGTGCATTACCGCACCCTCATTCATTTCCACAACATGACGCTGCTGAACGCCGGCACGCTGCGCGGCGACCATCGGCCAGGCTTTGCGCTGATCGACCTGGAAACCGAGCAGGTGCACGGCTTTGAGCTGGAGCCGGAGATTCACGAAGTGAAGACCCAGAGCATCAAACCCAACGGGGGCACGCGGGTGTTCAAGAACACACAGCACTTCGATGACAACTGGGAACCGGTTACTCTATATGCGTGAACTCCGAAGTACGCATTCCTGAAGAAGCCTGCGAATTCAAATTTGTCCACGCCTCGGGCCCAGGCGGCCAGCACGTCAACAAAACGGCGACGGCGGTCGAGCTGCGCGTCGACATCGACAAGCTTGCACTGAATCACGAGACGCGCTCGCGGCTGCGCCTGCAGCAACGTAATCGGATCAACAAGCAGGGTCAGCTCGTCATCCAGGCAGACGAATTCCGTTCGCAGCTGAAGAATCGCAAAGCCGCGGTCACCCGCCTGCAGGAGATGATTGCGGCCGCGCGCGTGCGTCCCAAAAAACGCATCGCCACCAAACCCACTGCGGCATCCAAAAAGCGCAGAATGGCGGACAAGAAACAACGCGGCCAGACCAAGGCCAATCGCCGCAAACCAACCTGGGACTGACATGACGCTTTTGGAAAGACTTCTGACCCGCCTCGATCTGCAGGCTTCCGCAACCGGGATTTTCATTGGCGGCGCCGGCGTCGGCGGTGTGACCGAGAACGACCGCCTGTTCGGTGGTCTCGTCGCCGCCCAGGCAACCATGGCCGCGCTGCGCACGGTCGAGGACTTCCCGCTCCATTCTCTGCACGCTTACTTCCTGCGACCCGGGCGGCCCGATGCAGACATCAAATTCCACGTCGCCCGCACAAAAGAAGGGTCCAACTTCCGGGTGCGCAACGTGGCAGCCTGGCAGAACGAAGAGCTGATCTTTCACCTGCAGGCTAGCTTCCAGCGCGAGATGAGCGATAGCCTAACCCATAGCGACCCGATGCCGCAGACGCCGTCACCGGAAAATCTGCCGAACCGGGATCAGCTGCGCGGGCGCAAAAACTGGCAGGACATGCCGGTGGACGTCCGCATGGCCACGGAAATCACTGGGAACGAACCGCTGCCGCCCGAGCAGGCGATCTGGCTCAAAGTCAACGGCGAGCTACCCGAAGACCCTAACCTGCACCTGGCTATGCTGGTGTACGCCAGCGACAGGTCGCTCCTGGATACCGCCTGGCGGCCGCACGCCGACCAGGGCAGCCTCATCGGCGCAAGCCTCGATCATACGATGTGGTTTCATCAGGCGCCCAAATTCGACGACTGGGTGCTCTATACGATGCAGAGTCCTGCCGCGGGCGGTGGACGGGGGCTCGCCTTCGGCGCGATGTACGACCAGGATGGCAGACGACTCGTTACCGTCGCGCAGGAAGGCGTCCTGAGGGTCCGATAGCGTCAGGAGAGCATGTCGAGGAGCTTGAACTTCTGCACTTTCGTGCTCGACATCGGCCATTCCTCGACGAAATAGACTTCCCGCGGCACTTTGAAACTGGCGAGATCCGCCTTGCAGTGGGCAATCAGGTCTTCCGCGCTTACCGCGGCGCCCGGCGCCAGCTCCACAAACGCCACCGGCACCTCGAGCAGACGATCATCAGCGCGTCCGACAACCTGTGCGAGCTGTACGGCTGGATGCGCCGAGAGATGCGACTCGATCTCGAGCGCTGCGACGTTTTCGCCTCCGACCTTCAACATGTCCTTTATGCGTCCGTGGTAACAAACGGCACCACGTTCCGTGATGCTACACAGGTCACCGGTGCGGAACCAGCCATCCACGAAGCTTTCGGCATTCTTCTCGGGACTCTTGTGATAGCCACCGAAAACACAATATCCGCGCACCCAGATCTCGCCGCGTTCACCCACGGGGACTTCTGCAAAGGTATCCGGGTCCGTAATCCGAACCTCGATGCCGGGAAACGGCACACCGCAGGTGTGCAGACGATCGTCGAAGCTTTCTTCCGGGTGGTTGAACGAAATCACTCCGCCGCACTCGGTCATGCCGTAAGCCCCCGTCTGCACCGCCTGGGGAAACGCATCCTGGAAACGTCTGAGAATCTCGATCGGCGCAACGTTGTTGATACGCCGCAGCGCGGACAGATCCGTCTCGGCAAAGCGGGGATGCGAGATCAGGTCGTTCGTCACGGTTGGGAACGAAGGGAATGCAATCGTTGCGCGCTCGCGTTCCATGAGTTCGAGCGCCAGACCCGCCTCGACATGCGTCATCGAGATCATCGCGGCACCGGCGTCGATACAGGCAAGAAAAGGCAGCGTCGACGCCATGTGGAACATCGGCAGCGGCGCCCAGAATACGTCTGTTTCATCCATGAAGTAGCGCGTCCGGTTCATATTGACGCCATTACGCACCAGCAGCGCATGAGACAAAGGACAGCCTTTCGGATTGGCCGTCGTGCCGGATGTGTACATCATGATCGCCGGGTCGGTCACAGATACGCGCACACGACGAGCGTCGATGTCGGCGTCCGTCAGCGTGCGGCCCGCGGCATCGAAACGCTCAGCATCCATGAACCCGGCTGGCGCGCTGTCGCCCAGCATGACGACGTTGCGCAATAGAGGCGCCTCCGCAATGTGGAGCGTCTCCGCGTCAGCCTCTGCAAGCGTCGGAAAAGCCCTGTGCAGAAGTTCGCCGAAGTCGGCGTACTCGGAAATGAGATCCGAGGTCACCAATAGCTTGAGATCGGCGTTCTCGACGACGTAGGCGAGCTCGCCGGGTTTGTAGCGCGCGTTCATCGGTACCGCCACTGCACCGAGCAGATGGCATCCCAGCATCAACTCCATGTAGTCGGGGCAATTGGCCATGAGGATGCCGACAAAGTCGCCGTGCTCGACCCCCAGCCCGGCCATGCTGCGCGCGCGCTCATACGCGCGCGCGACGAAACCGGCATAAGTCAGCGTGCGGTCGGGAAATATGAGCAACGGCCGGTCGGCATGGCGATCCGCCGTCGCGAGCAGAAAGTCCGCGACCGTAGATACGTGGATGCGATGCGCTTGCAGATTGTCCATGACTATCCCCCCAATGTTGATCCCAACCCTAGCGCGGGCTCGCCGGATTGACCAGCCGCTGCATCGTTTAAGTGCGCTCTCAAAATAAAAGAAAGGGGCGGGCTGAACGTGCGAGGGTCATAGATGTCGCAAGGCAAACCGTTCGAACCACGCTTCGAGATTGGGATAGCCGCGATGAATCTCGAGGCCGCCGAAATTGGCGAAGTTGAAGCCTGCCAGCAGCGTGCAGTCGGCAATGGTGGGCCGCTCCCCCATGACGAAGGGACCGCCGCCGACGAGTTCATCTACGTAGGTCAGCGCGCCCGGTAAATTGGCGCGCTCGCTCTGCGCAAGCCCGGGGTTGGCCGGCAGCCCGATCGGCGAGTTGGTCGCATGTACCAGGCGCACCAGACGATTGGTGACATTGAGTTCGATGTAGCGCTCGCGAGAACGGACCTGCGCTCGTTCGAGCGGGGTCGCGCCAATCATCGGCGGGTCCGGATAGCGTTCTTCCAGGTATTCGATGATGGCCAGCGATTCGGTCAGAAAAGCGCCGTCGTCGAGCTCCAGCACCGGCACCGTGCCCCGCGGCGAGCGCGCGAGATGTGCGGGGCCCGATTGCTCGCCTTTAAAGAAATCGACGAGCTCCAGCTGAATGTCGTTTATGCCTTTTTCCCTGAGGTAGCTCAAAACCTTGGCAGGATTCGGCGCGGGCGGGAAATGGTATAACTTCATCGATTCGTCTCCAGCTGCCTAGGGCGATCTGACTGTCGGATCGCCGCAGCGACCAAGCACGCCGGATGGTATCATCGCGCGCATGAGCAGACAGGAAGTAGTACGTCACGCCATCGCCGCGAGCAGGGATCTGCACGCAACCACCCCACAGGAACGCGCCGACCAGCTGGAAACTCTGATGGTCGAAGGTCATACCGTCAAAGTACAGACGTCCTGGCTGGGCAATATCAATTGCCCGGCTGAGCGCGGATTACCGCGCGGGCGTTTTTTGATGGGAGACGATCCACGCCTGCCACAAATGCCGGCCAGACCTGCGCTGTGCGACTTCTATACACAGCGAGTGGCGCTCAACCACACCGGTATGCAGCACATGCTGCAAAGCGCAGCGCTTGCCCAGGATAAAGGCTTGAGCGACAACGTCGTGCTGGCCTGTCTGCTGCACGACATCAGCGTGACGAGTCTCGTGCGGGCGGACCACGGCTACTGGGCCGCTCAGCTGATCGAGCCCTACGTGGATGCCGAGGTAACCCAGGCCGTGCGTTATCATCAGGCGCTGCGGTATTTTGCCGAGCCTGCTTACGACTACGACTATCCCGCCTTCTACAAAGAGGTGTTCGGCGAAGATTTCGAGCCCGCGCCGTACATCAGCGCAGCCCGCGACTTCGCGCGCACCCAGCCTTGGTATGACACCGCCATGCAGGTGGTCGTCAACGACTTCTACGCATTCGACGACACGGTCATCATTGATCTCGATCGCTTTGTACCGATCATGCAGAGCGCTTTCCGCAATCCAGCGGCAGGCCTCGGCTTCGACGATAGCCCCTCCGCGCACATGTGGCGTACCATCATCTGGCCCAACAACTTCCTCTGAAGGAACCACACATGGCCGATGTCCACATGGAGCAGGGCGGTTTGCAGCGCATGGCGCAGGGTGATCCAGATGAGCCCGTGTACATGCTCAACCTTCTCAAATACCGCGACACTGCTACAGACGGATGCGGCGTCGACGGCATGAGCGGCATGGAGGCGTACCAGGTGTACGGACGTAAATTCGCCGAGCTCAACCCGCGTTTTGGCGGAGAACCCATCTGGATGGGACGAACGCTGAATACCGTTATAGGCGATGAAGACTGGGACACCATGATCCTGGTCCGCTACCCCACGCGCAGACAGTTTCTCGATATGGTGGCCGATCCCGACTATCAGGCCATCGCGCCGATACGGGCTGCCGCACTGGCTGATAGCCGCCTGGTGGAGATGTCCGAGCTGGTGCGGAATCTCTAGAGGCGCACGGGCTACCAGGGCTTGGGCAGGAGCCCCGGCACGTCGCGCTGGTAGGCTGCGTAGTCCGGCTTGTTGGCAAGCTGACGCTTGTCGATCATCGGGATGCTGATACCCAGAAATAGAACGAGCATGACCAGAAAACCAAGCCCGTTCAGCCACTCGCCGGTGGCCGTAAAGCCCGCAAGCCCCAGCGCCAGCCAGAAGCCAAGCTCGCCGACGTAGTTGGGATGCCGGCACCAGCCCCACACATCGTGGCGCAGCACCTGCCCGCGATTGCGTGGATCAAGGCGGAAAGCCCGCAGCACATTGTCTGCCCGGTACTCGAGCCAGAGCGCCGCATAGCCGACGAGGATCCAGACGAGGTCCAACCATCCAAAGGGCGCCGCTGCACCCCGCAGCATCAGCCAGAGCGGCAGGCAGCCGATGAACACGAGCACAGTGGGCATCAGCTGTATGCCAAACAAGTCGACCAACGAATACCAGCGGCCCGTGCTGGCCTTGAGATCCACGTAGCGCCAGTCGATATGCGACAGACCTTGCCAGCCGCGCGCCCAGTTGTGCGTCAAGCGAATGGCCCATAGCCAGACGAGGACAGCAGCTACCGCTACGCGGATGTCGAATCCGCCGTAAACCCACCACCAGAAGCCAAGCAGCAGCGGCGGAGCCACGGACCAGTAGGCGTCGTAGAAACTCGAGTTATCATGGACACGCGCGAACGCAAAGATGACCAGGGTCGCTGCCACATCGGCGGCGGCGGCTTGCCACAGCGGATCGTAATCCGGCAGCGCGACAACCGTCACCGACGCCGCGAGCAAAGCGGTTGCGTAAGCCACCCCGATCCAAGCAAAATCCCGGCCTCTACCGGTTTGCACCTCAGTTTCCATTTTGAACTACGTCGTCTACGCCATCCCGTTCTTTATACTCGCCATCCTGGTGGAGAGCGTCTATGGCTGGCTGTCCCGCAACAACACTTACCGCCTCGCCGATACGATCAACAGCCTGCAACTGGGTACCTTGTCGCGCCTGCGCGGGGTTGTCCAGCTGGGATTGGTCGGCATCTCATACGAGGCGCTGTCCGGGGGCTGGACGTTGTTCGAGCTGGATCCGGCAAATCCGTGGATCTGGGCATGCGCGTTCATCGCCTACGATCTCTGTTACTACTTCTCTCACCGCTACGGCCACGAGTGGCGCATTCTCTGGGCTTCGCACGTGGTGCATCACTCGAGCGAAGAGTTCAACCTGTCCACAGCGCTGCGCCAGACCAGCACAGGGTGGCTGAACGGAATCTTCTACATACCGCTGTACATCATCGGTGTGCCGGTCGAGCTCATGATCAGCGTCGGCAGCCTCAACCTCATCTATCAGTTCTGGGTCCACACCGAGCACGTGCGCCGCATAGGCCCTCTCGAGTGGGTGCTGGTCACGCCATCCAATCATCGTGTGCATCACGCCAAAAATCCGTGCTACATCGATAGAAACTACGGCGGTGTATTCATCATCTGGGATCGCCTGTTTGGTACGTTCCAGGACGAATTGGACAACGAACCCTGCCGTTATGGCATCACACGCCAGCTCAACAGCTGGAATCCCGTCTGGGCCAATCTGCATGTCTGGTGGGACGGCCTGCAGCAGAGCATCAAGACCCCGCGGCTCGCGGACAAGCTCAAGCTCTGGTTCAAAAGCCCGGCTTGGACGGCACCCGGCGTGGATGAGGGCACATACGACTGGCAGGCGGACAAGTTCACGCCCAACGCCACCGCTTACGCGCGGGGTTTGAGTTTTGCTCAGTTCTGGCCGCACGTCGTCGGCGTATTCGCGCTCATCGGCTTCGCGGGTGAATTTAGTCAGATCGAAGTGCTGGCAGCTGCCGGTTGGCTGACGCTGGGATTCTACGTGCAGGGTCTACTGATCGAAGGGCAGCCTCATGCGCTCCCCGTGGAGTGGCTGCGCATTGTTCTGGGTGCCGTCCTCCTGGCCTGGCTCGAGCTGCCGCAAACAGCGCTGCTCGGCTTGAGCGCTTATCTGGCGTTGAGTGCCGCGTTCAGCCTGGGGCTATTCAGAACAGCGCAATCTGACGATCGTCTCCAATCACCTGGGTGAATGACAGACCCAGCGCCTCCAGCACTGGCTCGGCAACGGGTTTGATCTGCTTTTCGAGATAGTG
The DNA here is from genome assembly GCA_965267275.1 of Pseudomonadales bacterium. Lineage (GTDB taxonomy): Bacteria > Pseudomonadota > Gammaproteobacteria > Pseudomonadales > Azotimanducaceae > UBA4421. The sequence goes on along the minus strand of OZ253950.1, from coordinate 5,114,692 downwards.
TTCCCGGTCCAACGGATGTGTGGCTTCCGCCGCAAGCTCGGGGCCTGCGGTGGTGATGACGTACGAGACCACGCGTGGCGGCGGCGCCGATGACTTCTTAACCGCCTGCACGTGGGGCGGAACGTTCGTCTTGTAGGATTCGACGTCTTTGCGCAGGCCTTTGCGGTAAACGAGCAGATCGTCGAGCTCACCCGCACGCAACGCCTTCGCAGTGTCATGCAGGTAGCTCGCCACTTCATCCCCATGAAAGAGTTTGGTGAAGAGGTGACGCTGTATACGCTTGGCCAGCTCCGTCCAATCCCGACGCACGACCTCCATACCAACAAACTCGACGTCCTCCCCGCCACGCCGCAAGCCCGCGTAGCGTTTACGCGCGCCCTGAGAACCACCCCGCACCCTGGCCAGAAAAAGCTTCTCATAGAGCTTTTCGAATTCGAGCTCGAGCTTGCTCTCGACACCCGCCGTCTCGGCGAGGTATTGCCCAAGCTCATCGTTGAACGACACCGTCAGCTCCGCGGCCAGCGCCTCTGCGGCGCCGGCATCGTCCATGCCTGAGGCGACGAACACGCTGTCCGTATCGCCATAGAGCACCTTGTAACCACGGGCCTCGAACCACTGCTTGCTCCAACCGAGCAGATGCCGGCCCTGACTCGTGATGGCGTTGGCGATGGCCGGGTTGTAAAAGCGGCAGGCCGGCGTCCCCAGCACGCCATAAAACGAATTCATCAGAATCTTGATCGCCTGCGAAGCGATTGCATCGCCCTGCGCTTTCGCTTCCGCGCGTTGCGGAAACAATCGGTCCAGCATCCCGGGCAGAATGCTCTCACCACGCGCGAATCGGGTGCCGTCATGCGTGCGTATCGCATCCGCGTCGTTCTGCGCGCGCGCGTAACCCAGCGGGTCTATGTTGAAGGTGCGCATGATACTGGGATACAGGCTCTTGAAATCGCAGACCCAGACGTTGTCGTGAATCCCGACTTCAGGCTCAAAGACCGCGCCACCGCCTTGCGCCACCCGATTGCTGCCCGGGTGCGCGACGCTCGGCGCCGCGATGTCGAGTCTGGCCAGCGCGCTCAGGTATAGAAAATCGAAACTTGCGATGCTGGCGGCCACCCGATCCGGCGGCATGCCGGTGAGCCTGGAGCGGGCAAAAGCGAGATCCACGACATTGAGCTTATCGACGATGTCCAGCACGAGACGGGCATCGGTTCTCGCATAAGTGGTGAACGCCTCGAGGTCATTGGCGTAGGTGTCGAGAATCTCTGCCACCTTGTCCCGCCCCTCGCCGCCCAGCGTTTTGCCTTCATCCAGAAACTCCTGCGCCACGGCATCCAGGGAGTAATCTTCGAGACGCACAAACGCGCCGCGCAGGAGATCCAGACCGTCCAGTACCAGCCGCCCGGGAATGTTCGCCTGGCCGCTGCCGAAGTAGCCCTGAGCAGGCCGGATGCGCATGGCCCCGGGGCTACGCCCGAGGGCAAGGTCGAACTTGACCCGTCTGGCGACCTTGTCCAACACGGCAAGATCGAAGTCGATGACGTTCCAACCAGTCAAGACATCCGGATCCAGACGCCGTACCTGGTCACTGAACCAGGCAAGCGCATCACGCTCAGAAGCGACCCCAACGGCGTTAGCCGGCATGTCACGCCCTTCCGGGTCGACGACCACAACTTCATCCATGCCTGCGCCATAACAGGCTATCGCCAGCAGCTTCTCCGCGCGCGGATCCGTTTCGATGTCGAACGACAGGATAACCGGCGTTATGTCGACCTCAGCAGGTGCGAGCTCGGGATCATCGAAAACCAGATCCGTGCCGTTACCCTCCCGGCCTTCGCCATGGATAGCGACGCCGCCCTTGATGTCCCGGTCGATGAGATGTCGCATGGCAAAACGCACGTCCGCCTCATACGTGGCAAAGCCCCCGGCATGCAGCGCGTCGCGCACTGCCGGCGCATCCTGTGGGATCGCAACCTCGACCCGGCTCAACGCTGTGCCGTCGAAAGCTTGCCGTGTCGAAGGCAGGACTTTGGCGTTCTGCACATGACCCGCATCTTTGCGGGCCACGTAAAAATGAGGTTTCTGTCTGAAGTCGCGCACGAGAAACGTCTGCCCGTCCGTCAAACGGCCGAAAAGATGCACCACGGGCATGCCTTCGATGATGCGATACGTGGCTTGCAGAACGAAACCGAGGTGCAACGGAAGTTTCCTCTCCAGCGTTGACGCGATACACCGGGCTGGCTACCGTGCGCCATCCCGAAGTGCACCAAGCTTACGTCATGGCTGAAAGCGCATCCACGGCCTGACCAGGACGGATATGGAAACCATAGAAACCCTTTCCCAACGTATCGCCGAACTCGAAACACGGCTCGAATTTCAGGACGAAACCATCGCGCGCCTGAACGACGAGCTGGTCGTGCATCAGAAACGCTACGCCGAGATGAACAAGAAACTCGAGCTTCTGATCGATCGCCTGCAAGAAAAAGCGCCGGACTTTCTCGATCCGCGCGACGAGCCGCCGCCTCCGCATTATTAGCCCGCCTGTTTTGAAAACGTCCGGATCAGTCGCGCCGCTCGAACACGAGCGAAAGGTTATTCGCCGGCATATCCACCTGCGCGCGTAGCGTAAAGCCTGCTGTCTGCGCCTCGGTGATCACCCATTCGGCGTCCCGCAGTCCCAAACGTTCATCCCGTTGCTTGAGGCTCGCATCGAAGGCCGCATTCCCCGGCGAAGTGTGTTGACCCGCTTGTTTAAACGGCCCGTAAATATGCAGAACTCCGGACGCGCGGCACACCCGGGCCGCGCCGACACACAGAGCAGTGGTGATTTCCGGCGGCGAGACGTGCAGCAGGTTGGCTGTGATGACGGCGTCATGCACAGCTTCGGGCCACGCCCCTGCAACGTCCAGCACCCGCTCAGGCAGGACATTGTCGCACCTACCGGCCGACAGCCCGCGCCGCAGGATCTCAACCGCCGCCGCGTCACGCTCTGATGGCTGCCAGATCAGGCCTGGCAGGTGTTCGGCAAAGTAGCGTACGTGCTGCCCGGTACCACTCGCGACCTCGAGCACGGTGCCTTCCGCAGGCAGGTGATTCTGCAAGACATCCAGAATCGGTTGACGATTTCGTTCCGCGGCCGGCGCAAACGGTATGTCGGTCACGGCTGCGTGTTGAGCTCCGGGGGTTTGCGCGCGGCCAGAGTCAGCTCCACCGTCAGAGCCAGATTCAAAAGCTTCTGCTCCGACCAGCCTTCCGCCATCAGCTCGAGACCCACCGGCATACCCTCGCTGAAGCCTGCCGGCACGCTGATGGCAGGCAACCCCGAGTTGGCGGACAGGCGGCAGTTGGTGCCCATCTGCTCGCGTCCAACGATGTCCGCAATCTGTCGGATCGTGGGATAGGCCAGCGCATCGAGATCGTGCTCGGCCATGAGGCTCAGAATGGCTCTGCGTACCACCTTGCGCTGCGCCAGCTCGCGCAGATAGCTCTGCTCGGAATGCACATTCATCGACGCGGAGGCTTCCAGAGAGCCGCGTATGTTGGGATGCGTGCGGCCATCCGTGAAGATCGCGTCGAGGTCTGCAAAGCCGAGCGCAGGGTTCGCGGCCAGATAGGCATTGATGTCGGTCTGGAAATCGTGGATGAGCACAAAATGCCCATTCAGCGGACGGTCGAGAGCCTCATTCAGTTTTGGCGAGGCGAGACTGACGAGCTGCCAGCCATGGGCCTCAGCCATCTGTTCGAGCGCGGCCCGCACCACGTCTGCGACAGCCGCGTCAGCATCTTCCTGCACGAACCAGTCTTCCAGCACGCCGATACGCGCACCGGCCTGTGTCGTCAGCTCATCGAGATACCGATGAGGCCGACCATAACCCTCTGCAGTTTGCAGATCCTGGGGGTCATACCCAACCGTGGCATCGAGCACGATTGCCAGATCACGCACCGTGCGCGCCAGCGGGCCGCCGATGTCCTGGGTCGAAGACAGCGGGATGATGCCGCTGCGGCTGCTCAAACCCTGAGTACCGCGCATGCCGACAAGGTTATTATGGGCCGACGGAATGCGTATCGAGCCGCAGGTATCACTGCCCATGCCTACTGTCGCCAGGTTCGCGGCCACCGCGGCGCCGGTGCCTCCGCTCGAACCGCCCGGGTTGCGCGAAACATCATAAGGATTGCGCGCCTGACCGAACGCAGAGCCGACCGATGTGATGCCGTAGGCAAACTCATGCATGGTGGCTTTCGCCAGAATGACCGCTCCTGCCTCGCGCAACAGGGCAACCTGATGCGCGTCCCGCCCGGGGTCGAAACCGGCAAACAGCACTGATCCGGCAGTGGTCGGCATGCCCGCGGTTTCATAATTGTCTTTGACGATCACCGGCACGCCGTGCAGAAGCGAGCGAGCGCCATGCTCACGGCGTTCGGCATCCAGCGCAGCCGCCTCTGCCAGGGCGTTGGGATTGACCGCCTGCACGGCGTTGAGCTCTGAGTTATGACGCTCGATGCGGTCCAGATAGAACGCGGTCAGCGCTTCCGCCGTCAGCGTGCCGGCCTGCATGCGCGCCTGCAACGCTTCGATCGACACATCCTCCAGCTGATCGGCCATCTGCTCCTCCGTTACTGCTCCGGCACCGCCACAACCAAGCAAACAGGCCAGCCAGAGCCATGCCGCTGTTCTCATCTGTCCCCGCCCGCTATGTCCGTATCTCCGGTCGACAAGTTAACACTTGTTGGCTGCTCGTGGCGCATGGTATTTGTGCGCGATGCGCGGTTTGCTTCGACATATTCTCGAGCGTTATCCAGCCCTCGGATTTCCACTCTATCGGCGCTACTGGTTCGCATCGTTCGCATCGGTGGGCGCAACCCAGCTGATCGCCCTCGGTCAAGGCTGGTTGATTTTCGAGCTGACCGGGTCCGCGCTGCAACTCGGCATGCTGGGCGCGGCCGCCTCGCTGCCGAACATCGCGATGACGCTGTTCGGCGGCGTGATCGCAGACCGTTTCGACAAACGCCAGATTCTGCGCTGCACATCCCTCGCCATCACCGCGCTCCTGGCCACTCTGGCCTGGCTGGATTTCACGGAACAGGTGGCTGTCTGGCACGTCATCACGATCGCGGCGACGTTCTCCGCGATCACCGGGCTGGACTGGCCGACCCGCGTTGCCATCTACCCCCACCTGGTCGAGCGTCCGGCATTTATGAGCGCCGTCGCGCTCAACGCTTTCATCTGGCAGGCGACGCGCATGGCGATTCCAGCGCTCGGCGGGGTGGTCATGTATCTGGCGGACACCTGGTTGATATTCGCGCTTTCGAGCCTTGGCTTTTTCACCATGTTTGTGGTGATTTCCGGCATCCACGTCAAATTGCCCGAACCGACGGAGCATTCGCCGCTGCAACAACTGCTGCAGGGACTCCGCTACATCTGGCGCTCGACTCTGTTCAAGTGGCTGCTGTTCTTGACCTTCGTCGGCATGTTCTTCTCTCAATCGTACGTGCAGATCCTGCCTGTGTTTGTCGGCACGCTCGGGCTTGCCGAGCAGGCTTACGGTTATCTCCTGTCGGCTGGCGGCGTCGGCAGCATCGCGGGCACGCTGGTGATCGGCTCCTTGAACGCGCAGCGTCCGATTGGCCAATACATGTTCGCAGGGGCAGCCGCCTCGGTGCTCGCGCTGGCCGGGTTCGTGTTCGCAGCTCAAGCCGGCTGGTTCGTCGGTGCGTTGTTGAGCGTATTTCTCGTGTCAGCCTGCAGCTCGATATACATGATCATCTCGATGACCATCCTGCAGATGCGGGTACCCGACGATCTGCGCGGGCGCGTCATGGGTATACACACGATCGGTTACAGCCTGGTGCCGCTGGGCGGACTTTTTCTGGGGGCGCTCGCTGAGCACACGGGCGCAGGTGCTGCCGTACTTTACAGTGGCGGGATCTATCTCGTGGTGCTGCTGGCCGTATGGGCCAGCAGGGAAAACCTCAGAAACGTGCGCAACGAACCCGCGTGAGAGCAGGCTAGCCCGCGGCGACGCGCTGGCTGCGCGCCAATTCCAGCTGTTGATGCAGAACCTGCAGGGACTTGTTCTGCAGCTCGCGTTCACGCTCGAGCTCAGTGACCTTGGTCTGCTCGCGACTGAGTTCTGATTTGGCAATCTCGAGCTCGCGCTCGGCGTTCTTCAGCTTCGCCTTGAGCCCGTCCATTTCTACCTGCAGCAACGTTTCGTCCGCATCGACCGGTTTAACCGCGCTTGCGCGACTGGCCAGCTCCGCTTTGAGGCGTGCAATCTCGGAGGAAAGCTCTGTGATGAGCGCGTTGGTATCTTCCGACTGATCCATCGCTTCTACGTCGAAGTCATCTTCGCCATCTGGCATCTGGCGCGCTTCAGCGCCTTGCTGCAGGCGGCGGACTTCCCGTTCCCTTTCCTTGAGCTGCTGCTCTGTAGCACGGTGTTCCTGATCCTGCTCGTTGAGCTGGGACTTTGTTTCGGCAAGCTGCGCTTTGAGCTTGCTGATCTGCTCGTCGCGTCCGCGCAGCAGCGACTCCAGCTGCGGCAGCTTGGCTTTGGCATCGTTCACCGCGCGATTGGCGTTTTCTTCGCTCTTCTGCGCCTGCAGATTACGAATAAGCCAGCCCGCCGCGCCGCCAATAGCTGCCGCCAGCAGGAGGTAAATGAACATCTTCAGGATCAGGAATATCATACGGTTCCTCCAAGAACGCGAAATTCGATACGCCGATTGGTGTTACGCCCGGCTTCCGTGCCGTTCTGCGCGATGGGTTGGGTTTCGCCGTAGCCGACTGCCCGGATCCGTTCCGGCGCCACGCCATGTCGCACCATATGCCTGGCGACGTTATCTGCTCGCCGCTGACTGAGCCTGAGGTTGATCTCGGCATCGCCGCGGTCGTCGGTATGACCGGCAATCTCGACAGGGGTATCACAGGTACGCACGATCATCGCGAGCATCCCCAGCGTGTGGTAGCTCGACTCCGCAACATCCGCCTTCCCGGATTTGAAAGAAATCTCCTCCCGGGAGAGGTAATCGTTCAGTTCCTGCTGACAGGAACCCGCTTCGCCAATCACATTGATGTCATTGGTCACAGAGGTGACGCCGGAGACATGCCAGGCGCGCTGCTCTGCCTGACGCTTGGCCGGAACATCCGGGGCTGAGCCCGTCAACACCACCGACTGCCCGTGCACCTCCACGCTCGACCAGTACAGATCGGGGGTATCAACGGATTCCGTGACCTCTGTGGCGATGGCGTTTTCAATAGCCGAAGCTTCGGTAAACACGCAAACGAAGAACAGGCACAACAGCAGCGTGCCGGCTCCAGTCAGGATTTCAAACTGTGAGAAGCGAAAGTCCATTTATCTGATCAAGATCTCTAACCGCCCCATTTTCCCTCCAAAACCGCCATAAATGGTGGGACGCACGTCTCAATTGACTACGGCGCTGGATCACACCACGCTAAAGGCGAGCCGAAAGCCAGAGGAGCCCGCCATGACAACACCCGATGAGCATCCAATCGCCACCGAGGTCATCTACGAGGATGACGAGGTGCGCGTGTGGAACCAGGTCATCGGCGCCGGTGAAACGCTGGGGCGCCACACCCATCAGCACGATTACTTTCTCGTTACCGTGCGCGCTGACGGACCGCTGGAAGTCCAGTTCCACGACGGCACGGGCGGCAGCCTCGGCGAGCACATCGAGTTTTCGGCGAAACGCGGTGATGCGGCGTTCGTCAAAAAGGGGCACGTGGAAACGGCCCACAACCCCGGGGGTGAATACCGCGCCATCCTCGTGGAGTTGAAGCGCGACTAAAAGGCCGGTCCCGTCGCCGAAGCTCGGGGACCGGCAAGGCCGCCTGGGAAAATTCTCTGCCGCCGCCTGCCTACGCCTGTCCCAGGCTGAACACGATGCGCTGCCGCACCCCTTGAACCGGCACGGCAGTGCCGTTTACGACGCGGGGCTTGTACTTGTATCGCAGCACCGCTTTCAGCGCAGACTGATCAAAGCCGTTGCTCGGAAACGACGCCACCACTCGAGGCGTGGTCACGCGGCCAAGTTCATCCACCGTGAACTCCACGATGACCCAGCCTTCAGTCCCACGCGACAGCATGCGCCGCGGGTATTCCGGCGGTACCGTCAGGATCGGCAGCATTTCACCTTCGACAACTGAAGGATTGGGGGTGACACCCATTTCTTTGGGAGGAGGGGTAAAGGACGGGTGGTCACCCCCGGTGTCGACGAGCGCGAAATCCGGAAGCTGAACTTCAGGGGGAAGCACGGGCGGTTCCGGCTTTGGCGGGAGGGGGTCTCGCGGGTCGACAGGGACATCATCCAACTGCGGATTTGCGGGGGGTAAAGAAACCGGGACGTATTCGACGTACTCGGCTTCTTCCGTGTGGATTGCGTAGTGCATGATCAGCACAAGCGTGCCGGTCACCAATGCAGCCACCGCTGCAGATAGGGCATAGCGTCGAAACAAGGTGTGCATAGCTGGCTCCTATATCTATTCGGCAATGAGGCGGAAACGAAAGTGACGCCTCACAGACGAGGTTGCTCCAGGCGGCCGGTTGGTATTGCGCAGGGCTTGGCTCGCCCCTGTTGTTATCGGGTAAGTCGTGCGATAGCGGGACGCATAACGAGAGCCTTCGACCGCGCGGAGCGCGGCCGCATCAAAAACGCCAGCGGGTTCGCTGGCAAGGACCCGTGCCCCGCTCACGCTGCCGTCGTGACTGACGTTGAATTCGACCACCACCTCGCCTTCGAGCTCGGCGCGGATGGCGTTGCCCGGGTATATGGCAGACGGCTGATAGAGCGGCTGTGCGAGCCGCTTGCGTTCCGCAGAGCTTGCGCCCACTGGTATATCCACGCGCTGTCTGACCTCGGGGATGACAGCGTCAGCAGACGACGTCGGCAGCGTGCCGTAGCTGAGATCGGCAGCAGCATTGCGATAGACCGGCTCCGGCAGCCTGGGTTCGATGCCGGTTAACGCCGTGACCGCGAGAAGAATCGCAACCAGCGACCAATAGACCCCGCCGGTATCGAGCTCCAAAACCCGTGCGCGCGCGAAGCGGCCAACCCTGCCAACCAGGTGATGTTCATGCATGGCGGGCAGCTCACTTTTGCGCCGGGCTCCGGCGGCATCCGCCAGAGCTTCCACATACCTCACGTTCAGACCCGCAACTTCGGCGGCGGCATCGTCGCAGCTCTCCTCCATCGCGCGCACGTACAGCTGGTAAAGCCAGGTGAGCCACGGCATCCACCAGTAAACGAGCACCAGCAGGCGCGTGAGCAGCATCCAGCGGTCGTCTCGGCGGCTGAGATGCACCAGTTCGTGCGCCACGACGCCGCGCAGTGTCGATGCATCCCAGTTTTTGTAATCCGCCGGCAGAACCAGCAACGCACCTCCGAAAGTCGTGGCGCAAGCCTGGCTGCCTATCGCCACGCGCGGCCGCTCAATAGCCAGCACGGCGCTCAGTTCTTCAACAAGCTCGTCAACACGAGAATCGAGCGGTGCCGGCAGCGCATTGAGCGCCGCAATTTCCCGCCGCAAACCGCGCAGATGGTTGATACAGAGGACACTCGCTACGGCGATCCACAGCCAGACCAGCAGGTTGGGCACCGAGCTTGCGAGCGTCAGTGACGGCTTGTCGACTGCCTCAACGAACCAGACGAAATCCACGGACGCGAGTATCCAGGGCAATACGGCAAGGGCTGATACCGCGGCCAGCAGCAGGAGTCGCCGCGTCGGTGCATTGTCTGGAAACGCCTTCACGCACAGGGCCGTGAACAGTCCGGAGAGCAAGATCAGCCGCACGACCTCCCGCCAGGTCAGCACCCCGTCAGCGACCAGATAGTGGTACAGCTGCTCCATGGTCAGCGCTTGTCCTTGATCCGAGCGAGTTCGGCTTCGATGGCATCGATGTCTGCATCGCTCAATGCCCGCCCTTCATTGCCGAGCAGATTGACGACGGCGCTCGCCGGCGAGCCGTCGAAGAACGTTCTCACCAACCGTTCGACAGCGCTTCTCTTGGCGTCGGTTTTGGGCAGGACCGGGCGGTAAACATACCTCGCGCCATCCTGGCGAAAGTCGATGTGGCCCTTGTCCATGAGTTTGCGCAGAAGCGCGCGCACCGCCGAGTAAGAAGGCGAGTCGGGAATGCTCGCCTGAATGTCGGCGGCGCTCGCTTCGCCCGTCGCGTAGAGCACGTCCATGATCTGTCGTTCCCGCCGAGTCAGATGAACGTGTTTACCGTGAACCATGACGACTCCTGATCCTTCTTGCTGGTTCTGAAAGCTGGCTTTGCGAGCCACGGCTGCAAGTCAGCCCGATCTCCAGCGTTAACCCGCGCTTCCGCGTTCGGCCAGACACCTCTGAGCGCGGATGCTACTTTTGTAGCATAGTGTTACTTTTGTAGCATCATCGCAAGCAGTTTTCGACAACCGCCTATATCCTTTTCGTCTACTGACAACACAGGCAACGCGAAAAACGTTCTATCCAGGCGCCATTGCCGCCCGGGAAACGGTTGTCGCACAGGCCCTTCACGACGTGTTTTTAGACGCCGAGATCGCTACACTCCTGCCTTCAACATCGGTTTCGAGAGAGGGGAAACACATGCGCGTCTTAGCCCGTGTCAGTCTGGCGGCTGTGCTCACTGCTGCTCTGGCAGCTTGTTCAAGCGAAGAGTCCACACAGGAACAAACCGCAGTCACACCAGAGGCCGCTGCACCGGCCGTATCCGGTCGCGCGGAAGCGATCCGTGCCGCCACGGCCTCCATTGATGGTGCCCGGATCAACTCGAACGAGTCAGGCAACTGGCTGACAACCGGCCGCACCTACGACGAGCAGCGCCATAGTCCGCTCGACCAGATCAATACCGAAACGATCGGCGATCTGGGACTGTCCTGGTATTGGGATACCGGCACGAAGCGCGGCCTGTCCGCGACACCTATCGTCGTCGACGGCGTGATGTTCACCTCCGGTTCCTGGTCAGTCGTCTGGGCGCACGACGCCAAGACCGGTGAGCTGCTGTGGGAATACGACCCCGAAGTGCCGCGCGCCTGGGGTCGATACGCCTGCTGCGACGTCGTCAATCGCGGCGTTGCCGCCTGGAAAGGCAGAATTTACGTCGGCACCATCGACGGCCGCCTGGTGGCCCTGGACGCCGGCACTGGCATTCCAGATTGGGAGGTCAACACGATCCTGCCCGATCGGCCCTACACCATCACGGGTGCGCCGCGCATCGTCAAAGACAAAGTCATCATCGGTAACGGCGGCGCCGAATACGGCGTGCGCGGATACATCACCGCCTATAACGCAGCCACCGGCGCCGAAGAGTGGCGTTTCTACACCGTGCCCGGGAATCCGGACGACGGCTTCGAGTCGGAGGACATGGAGCTCGCAGCGACGACCTGGCGCGGCGGCAAATGGTGGGAAGTCGGCGGCGGCGGCACGGTCTGGGATTCGATGGCGTTCGACCCGGAGCTCAATCTGCTGTACATCGGCACCGGCAACGGTTCACCCTGGAACCGCTATATCCGCAGCCCCGGTGGCGGCGACAATCTCTACCTGTCGTCCATGGTTGCGCTCAATCCGGATACCGGCAAACGCGTCTGGCACTACCAGACGACGCCTGGCGACACATGGGACTACACAGCCACCCAGCACATGATTCTCGCGGACATCGATATCAACGGCGAACCGCGCAAGGTCATCATGCAGGCCCCGAAGAACGGGTTCTTCTACGTCCTCGACCGAACGAACGGCGACTTCATTTCCGCCGAGGCTTACGTACCCGTGACATGGGCGACGCACATCGATTCAGAAACGGGGCGACCCGTGGAGAACCCCGAGGCGCACTATGCCAACGAGATGAAGCGCATCAAACCGGGACCGCTTGGCGGACATAACTGGCACCCGATGACTTATCACCCCGGCACCGGTCTCGTCTACATCCCGGCACTGGATCTGCGCTTCGATTACGCGCAGGACAATGCGTTCCAGCACTCTGCGGAAGACTGGAATCTCGGTGTGGACTTCCGCACCCAGGCGCCGCCGGCATCCGCGGAAGAGAACATCGACAATCTGCAGGCCATCAAGGGTTTCCTGGCCGCCTGGGACCCGGTCACGCAACAGGAAGTCTGGCGCGTACAACACGCAACCGCGTGGAACGGCGGGCTGCTGTCGACCGCGGGCAACCTGATTTTCCAGGGTCGTGCAGACGGTCAGTTTGCCGCGTACCAGGCGGATACCGGCGACCTCGTCTGGGAAAGCCCCGTCCACGTCGGCATCATCGCCGCCCCCGTCAGCTACGAGATCGACGGTGAGCAGTACATCTCAGTGGTCGCCGGCTGGGGTGGCGCCTACAGCGTCGCCAGCGGCGCGCCGCGCCATCGCGGCAACGTGCTGAGCGAAGGCCGTATCCTGACCTACAAACTCGGCGGTAAAGAAACGCTGCCCACACCGGAGGTGACCTATCTGGCTATACCGACGCCGCCAGCCATGGAATATACGCCTGAGCAGGCCGCTCACGGCAACAGTCTGTTCCACCAGTACTGCGCGGTCTGCCACGGTCCAGGCGTCGGCACTTCCGGCCCCATCGCAAACCTGATGTATTCGGGTAGCGAAGCCCACAGCATCTGGGATGCGATTGTCGTTGGCGGGGCCTATACAGAAAAAGGCATGCCCGGCTTCTCACACGCTCTGGATATCACCGATGCGCAGGCGATTCGCGCGTATGTCGTAGACCGTGCCAAGACGGTCATCGCTTTCTGCGAATCGAGCTATAGAGACGAGTATCCGGAAGTCCTGGATCCGGCGTGTGAAATTCCCCAGGTGGGCGGTGGTGACGTCGCGGGTGGCGGCGGTCAATAAGACCGGCTGCGCCGCCCAAACAAAGATGACCGCGGCCGGCTGCTGATTCGCTTCGCGAGAGGGTTTCGGCCAGCCGGCAGCGCCGGCCGGGTTTACTGTAGAGCGGGCAGGCGCCGCGCGGCGATCTCGACCGCAATCGGCAAATGATCGGAAATGCGGCAGTCGAGCACCTGATAGTCGTTGATGACCAGATTGTCCGAGACCAGCACATGGTCCAGCGCCAGGGCCGGCTGCCAGGCCGGATAAGTCGGACCCACCTGCTCAGCCGGCTGCAGATTCAAGTCTTTGAGCGGTGAATTCTCCAGCAGCTGGGTCATCGGCGTGTTCATGTCGCCCATCAACACCACCTGCCGCTCGTGAGCAACCTGCTCGGCCACGTAGGCGAGCTGCCGCTGCCGCGACTGTTTGCCCAGCGACAAATGCAACATCACGATGACGAGCTCGTCCCCGGCATAAGGTAAGCGCACAAAAACAGCGCCGCGGCCGGGAATCATGCCCGGCAGCTTGTGATCTTCCAGACCCTGGGGCGCAATGCGCGTGAGCAGGCCGTTACCATGCTGCGCGAGGGGGCCAAGGTCACGGTTGGTTTGCGCGTACCAGTATGGAAAACCCGCCGCGTGAGACAGAAACTCGACCTGATTGACGAAGCCGCTGCGGATGCTGCCGCCATCAATTTCCTGCAGACCAACAACGTCGAAGCCGGAGACAACTTCAGCAATGCGATCCAGATTACGAGAACGACTGCCATGGGGCAGAACGTGCTTCCAACCTTTGGTGAAATACTGGCGATAGGCCGATGTCTTAATGCCGACCTGGATGTTGAAGCTCAACATTTTCAACGGCGCGACGGTGTCCTGGGCGGGCGTTTCTACAGAGGTTTGCGCGGCGATCAGGGGATTGGCGACCGGGTCAACAACGGACGCGCGCTCCGCGCGCCTGGCCCATGAAATCATGTTCGGCTCCCATCCTGGAAGCTTTAGTCTAGAAGTTCCCCTGGAACCGAACTGTGTACTGCCTTGCATTTTATAAATCTGTTACGGGGCCCGCGGGCCTGTCAGGTGAGTTGAGGTCACATCATTCAATTGTCGCTGTGCCCGCAGTGTGAAGGCGGCGGGCCGAATCCGTCGGTTCTGTTGACCGTCGGTCTTACCTTCAGCCGGACTACCCTCCGCCGGATTACCAGAAGTCGGGTTGCCGTCAGTTGGACTCACTATAAGGTTAGCTGCTATTCAGCAGGCGCGGTGAGCGCCGCCTGCTCGCGCTGCACGAGGTAATCGACCACTTCCAGCATGCGCGTATTACTACCGGCCATACGGCCATCGACACGATATTTACCGTTGACGATCATGCTCGGCACGCCGGTTACCCGGTAGGCGCGGACTTTGGCTTTGGCCTGCTCTACGCGGCTGCGCACGGAAAAGGAACCATAAGCCGTTTCAAAATCTTCTGCGCTGACGCCTGCATTCGATTCGAACAGGCCGCTCAGCAACTCCGGGCGCCGCAGATCCTGGCGGTTGACATGGATACCCTCGAAGATGGGCATGTGCACTGCCGGTCCGACACCCAGGGTTTGTGCCGTGTAGAAGGCCTGGGCCATCAATTCCCAGTCCGCATTGAACACCGCCGGCAGGCGGGTGAAGGTCACGCTTTCATCCTGCCGTTCACGCCAGGATTCGATACTCGGTTCGAAATTGAAGCAGTGTATGCAGGCGTAAGAAAATACTTCCACGACTTCGACAGCACCGTCTTCGCCCGTATCGACGCTGATCGGCAACACCTCGTAGTGCTCACCTTCGACAAATTCCTGCGCCGTCGCCATGCCGGCAAAAAGCATCAGCCAGACGCCGCTTATCAGACTAATCAGCCGCATTTTTGATCCTCAAACTGCTCCAAGAAGTGGGGTATTGGACCCCGATCAGGTGCTATGGGTTCCAGTATGCCCGGCAACACTGAACCCAGGCTTAACCGCGGCTCAGTTCAGACCCTGTATGTAATCAGACAGGAGCGCAATTTCCGTGTCTGTGAGGCCTTCCGCAACGCCGCGCATCATGCCGCCGAACTGATCGTCGGAGACCCGAATGCCTTCGCGATAGGCCTTCAATTGCGCCTCGGTGTAGGCCGCAGATTGCCCGCTGAGCGACGGAAATCCTGCCTGAGCGTTGCCAGCGCCGGATGGGCCGTGGCACGCGGCACAGGCTGCGACACCCTTGCGCGCGATACCTGCGCGATAGATTTGTGCCGCCTGCGCAATCGCGTCATCGTCACCAGCTGCCTGGGAAACTTTGCCCGGCAGACTGGCATAGTACGCCGCCATGTCAGCCAGATCCTGATCGCTTCTGGCATCCAGCTGACCCGCCATCAGGGCGATGTCACGGGTTTTGTCCTTGATCATCTTCAGCTGATCATAGAGGTACTTCTCATTCTGGCCAGCGAGGTTGGGATAGGTCGGGTCCAGGCCCGTCGCGCCGTCAGCGCCATGGCACGCCCCGCAGGCAGCGACGAGATCTTTACCCGCGTCCGCGTTCCCCGCGGCCCAGGCACCTGCACTGACGCCCAGGATAAGGGCGACCGTAACCGTCAATTTTGTGAGCAATCTCTGCACGTTTGATTCCATTGCTTCCAACACTCTGCTTTTGTTCTTTCTGCCAATGAGTTTCTGTCTGATCCGGCGTTCTGCGTTTGGTTACGCAAGTCGTTTTCGCGACTTCGCTTCGCACCGGACACTACCGCCGCTGGGGCGCCAGGGTCCATTGCGCAAGTTTAGCGCCTATTCTCAGCTTGTTCTCAGCTAGTTTCCGCCTGCCAGCGTTGCCGCTTGTTGGCGTGATCCAGGCTCACGTATGCCGCTCGAAAGAACGCGGCAATGTTAGACTGCCGGCATGAATGATCTGGCACGCGAGCGCTTGAATCTGGGCGCCCGAATTATACCAACATGACGACAAAAGTACCTCTCCCGGAGCGCCTCGAAGCAACCTTCCTCAAAAGCGCGCCGAATCTTGCCCAATGCCCGCGCGATGACGTTGCAGAAGTCGCGTTTGCCGGCCGCTCCAACGCCGGTAAGAGCTCGGTGCTGAATCAAATCACCGGCAACAAGCGGATGGCCAAGGTGTCCAAGACACCGGGCCGCACGCAGCTGCTCAACCTGTTTGACCTGCGCCGCGGCGGCCGCCTCGTCGACCTGCCTGGCTACGGCTACGCAAAAGCCGGACGCAGCGCCCAGGCCACCTGGCAGTCAGCAGTGAACGACTATCTGTCCCGACGGGACAACCTCATTGGTCTGGTGCTGGTCACAGACATTCGCCATCCCAACCAGAAATACGATGAAGAGCTGATCGCCTGGAGCGCCGCATCAGAGCTGCCGCTGTGCGTGCTGCTGAACAAAGCCGACAAGCTCGGCAGCTCCGGTCAACAAAAGGCGCTGGCTGCGTTCAAGAAGCGCCATGCAAACCATCCGTGCCTGACGACGTTGTGTTTCTCCGCTCTCAAAGGCCGCGGCAAAGATCAGCTCATCGCAGCACTCTGCGACTGGTTCGACGCCGCCACCCCGCCGGCAGACGATGCCGCCTAGTGGGCTTCGTCCCAGTTGGCGCCGATCCCGGCATCGACAATCAACGGTACCGCCAGCTCCGCGGCGGACTCCATGATGTCTTTCACCCGGGTGATCAACTCGTCCGCCACCGCGCTTTCTACTTCGAACACCAGCTCGTCGTGTACCTGCATGATCATCATCGCATCGAGGCCCGCGTCAGGCAGCCAGTCGTGAACGCGGATCATCGCGCGTTTGATGATATCTGCCGCGGTCCCCTGCATCGGCGCGTTGATCGCAGTCCGTTCGGCTGCCTGTCTGCGCATTCCGTTTTTGGCATTGATCTCGGGTAGATAGAGACGCCGGCCGAAAAGGGTCTCGACGTATCCCTGCTCATGCGCCAGAGCCCGCGTTTCCTCCATGTAGCGGCGCACGCCCGGATAACGGTCGAAATATCTGTCGATGTACTCCTGCGCAAGCGTCCGTGAGATGTTCAGCTGCCGGCCGAGACCAAATGCGCTCATGCCATAGATCAGGCCGAAATTGATGGCCTTGGCGCTGCGCCGCTCTTCATCGTCAACTTCGTCCGCCGCCTTGTCAAAAACTTCGCCGGCGGTCGCTCGATGAATATCGAGACCATGGGCAAATGCAGTGCCCAGATTCTCGTCACCTGATAAGTGCGCCATGATGCGCAGCTCTATCTGCGAGTAATCGCAGGCCACTATGGACTTGCCTGGCGGCGCCACGAACGCCTGGCGTATGCGCCGCCCTTCGGCGTTACGGATCGGGATGTTCTGCAGATTCGGGTCCGACGAGGACAGCCGGCCGGTCGCCGCCACGGCCTGATGGTACGAAGTGTGAATACGCCCGGTGGACGCATTGATCTGCAGCGGCAGCTTATCGGTATAAGTCGATTTGAGCTTCGCCAGGCTGCGATACTCCAGGATGGTAGCCGGCAACTCATAGTCCCGCGCCAGGTCGACCAGCACCGGCTCCGCGGTGGAGGGCGCGCCTTTGGGCGTCTTCTTCAGCACCGGCAGGCCGAGCTTTTCATAAAGTATTTCTTGCAGCTGCTTGGGGCTGTCGAGGTTGAATTCCTCGCCCGCCAGCGTCCAGGCCTGCGCTTTCAACGCCTCCATGCGGTCCCCGAGCTCAGCACTGTGCTGACTGAGCAGGCGACCGTCCACCAGAGCGCCGTTTCGCTCCACCGCCGAAAGCACGGTAACCAGCGGCATCTCGATGTCCTCATAGACTGAGCGCAGGGCAGCTTCGGCTTCCAGACGCGGCCACAAGGTATTGTGCAGCTGCAGCGTCACGTCAGCATCTTCGGCCGCGTAGCGCGTCGCATCAGCGACGGCCACCTCGTTGAACGTCAGCTGCTTGGCACCTTTGCCGGCGATGTCTTCATAGTGAATCGTGGAACGGTCCAGGTAGAAACCCGCAAGCGCATCCATATTGTGTCGCGTCGCGACGCTGTTGAGCACATAGGACTGCAGCATCGTATCGAACAGCTTGCCGTTGAAATCGACGTCATAACGCGCGAGCACGCTCATATCGTACTTGAGGTTCTGGCCGATCTTGGTCAAGGCCGTGTCTTCAATCAGAGGTTTCAATCTTGCGAGCACCGTATCCAGCGGCAGCTGCTCCGGCGCGCCGGCGTAATCGTGCCCCACGGGTACGTATGCAGCATGACCCGCCTGCGTGGCAAGGCAGAAGCCAACCAGCTCTGCCTCCATGTAGTTGAGGCTCGTCGTTTCCGTATCGATCGCGAACACGCCCGCACCGCGCAGCTGTTCTACCCAGGCATCCAGTTCGCCGAGCTCGGTGACACATGCGTACTCAGCTTCGACAACGGGGGCGGGCGCCGCCGTTGCCGCAGCCTCACCGCCGGGTTCGACTTCATCCACCCAGGTCTTGAATTCGAGTTCGGTAAAATACTGTCGCAACAGTTCCCGGTCGGGTTCCGTCGCCGCCAGCTCCGTAACGCCCACGTCGAGCTCGACGTCGCATTTGATGGCGGTCAATTCCCGCGACAGTGGCAGCTGCTCGAGCGTGTCACGCAGGTTTTCACCCACCTTGCCCTTGATCTCGTCCGCACGGGCGATGATGTCATCGAGGGAGCCAAACTGGTTCAGCCATTTCGCCGCGGTCTTCGGTCCCACCTTGGGCACGCCGGGGATGTTGTCGACGCTGTCCCCCATCAGCGCGAGATAGTCGATGATGAGTTCTGGCGGAACACCGAACTTGTCTATCACGCCGGCACGGTCCATCACCGTATCCGTCATGGTGTTGACGAGCGTCACGTGATCGGAGACCAGCTGCGCCATGTCTTTGTCGCCCGTGGAAACCACGGTGTCGAGCTGTGCCTCGGTGGCCTGGCGCGCGAGGGTGCCGATCACGTCGTCCGCTTCCACGTCCGGAACGACAAGCAGAGGCAGCCCCATGGCCTTGACGATATCGTGTATCGGCTGGATCTGCGCGCGGAGATCGTCGGGCATGGATTCGCGGTTGGCTTTGTATTCGCTATAGAGGTCGTTACGGAAGGTTTTGCCCGGCGCATCGAACACGACCGCCACTGTGCTGCCGGCATAATCTTTGGCGAGCTTGCGAATCATCGCGATCACACCGCGCACGGCGCCAGTGGGCTGGCCGCGTGTCGTTGTCAGCTCCGGTAGAGCATAAAATGCTCGGAATAGATAAGAACTTCCATCAACCAGCACCAGAGGGGCTGCAGCTTCCTTATTGGCCATACGGCTTCCCATTTCGTTTTTCCCGGCGGGCGCGACGCTTGATTCCCGGTGGACGCGCGCTGCGTCTCGCGCTATGCGGGGGCCCAGCTTTTGATTACCATGCGCCCCATGCCGCACACGCCAATCATACAGTACGCCAAACCCCTTTGGCCGAAACCCGGCTGGCGAAACCTTCTGGCCGCGGCGCTCCTGCTGCCCGCCAGCCTAGTCCTGAGCACGCCAGCTGCCGCGGCGGAAGATGCCGCGAGCGGCCCAGACGTGGTCATCATTGCCGGCGAAGACAAAGTCGTTTACGAATTTCGGCAGAACGGCGAGTTACGTATGGTCCGCGTCGTACCCAACTGGGGCAAACCCTATTACCTGGTGCCCGCAGACAATACGAAAGGCTTCGGGGATCTCGAGCGCGCGGAGATGCTTCTGCCGCAATGGATCATCGCCGAGTTCTAGCGATCGAGTAGCCAGTCCGTGAACGCCGTCACTCAGCTCAACGAATCCAGTCTGGAAGAAACCCTCTCCCGCTACGACCTCGGCAAGCTCAAGCGCTACTGGCCCGCAGCAAACGGCATCGAAAACAGCAACTATTTCATCGCCACGGAGGGTCCGCGCGGCGAACGGCAATTTGTCCTGACGATTCTCGAACAGCAGGCAAACTCCGGTGATGCCTACGTCCCGATGATGGAAGCGCTGTTCGATGCCGGTCTGCCGGTCGCGCCGCCTCTGCGCAATCTGGCGGACCAGTCCGTGGAAGAGCTCTGCGGAAAACCAACGCTGTTGCAGCACCGGCTGAGCGGGCAGCACGTTTACAATCCCACCACGCGTCAGGTCTGCGCGCTGGCGCGTTTCATGGCGCGCATGCACCTGACGATGTGCGATCAGAATTTTGAGCTGCCCCCATATCCGCGCGATGCCGAATGGCTCCGCGAGCGGGCTGCGATGGTGGCTGGCTATCTACCGTTCGCCGATGAAGCGCTGCTGAAGGACAGCGTGACGCGTATCACCAGCATGCTTGCCCGCAGCGACGTTTCCGCCCTGCCCCGAGGGATGATTCACGGTGATCTGTTTCGCGACAATGCGTTGTTCAACGAGCGCGGTTTGACCGGCGTGCTGGACTTCCATCATGCGGCGCAAGGTTTCTGGATATACGACCTGGCCGTCGTCGCGAACGACTGGTGTACCGACGCCAGCGGACAGCTCGATCCGGATCGCGCGACCGCAATGTTGCGCGCCTACCACTCGATACGGCCGCTCGCAGATGCCGAGCTGTGGTTCTTCTCCGACTTCGCGTTATACGGCGCGGTGGCGTTCTGGTTGTCCCGGCTGGCCGTTGCGCTGGACCAGAAAAACGCAGGACTCGTGCGCTTCAAGAATCCGGACGAGTTCAAACGCATCGCACAACACCACGCGCGGCACAGTTTCTACCTGAATCCGCGGGCGCTGCTCGGCGACTGACCCTCGAACCACAAGGCGCTCAGTTGAGCGGTGTCGGCACGCCCGGAATTGCGTAGTATCGTCGTCTATTGTTGGGGTGAGAGGGGGCCACCGCGGTGCCCGAGAACGTATACATAAACCGGCTGCTCGAGCAGCTGGACGAGCGTGTCGACAACGAGGCGCGCACACTCTCTAGCGACTTCGCACGCTTGTTCTGGGCACGCAATCTCGAGGAAGATCTCGCTGACCGCAACGTCAGTGACGATGCGGGCGCAACCCTCCACGCGCTCAACCGGCTCAAGCAACGCGCCGCGGACGAGATCAGCATTCTCGCCATGAATCCAACGAGCCCGCACCACGGCTGGCATTCGGATCACAGCGTCGTCGTGGTGGCGGCGCCGAACATGCCTTTCATGGTGGACTCTCTGTTGATGGCACTGTCACACGACGGCGTGGTCACGCACCACCTCAACAACGCGGTGTTCCAGGTGACGCGAGGGGCCGACGGCACCATCGAAGCGTTGTCTGCCGACGCACATGGCGCCAGCCGCGAGCTGATCGCCTATGCGGAAATCGACAGACTGGAAGAGGCCGAGCTCGATGCCCTGCGCGCACGGCTGGAAGACATCGTCAAAGAGTTGAAGGCCGCGGTGGGCGACTTCACTCAGATGAAAGACATGGTGCGCGGGATCATTGCGGAGCTCCAGGCCAACCCTCCGCCGGTCGCACCCGAGGAGACCGCCGAAGGGATCGAGTTTCTCGAATGGCTGCTCGCAGACCACTTCACCTTTCTCGGCTGCCGCGAGTTTTCGTACACCGACGGCGAGATCCGCCAGATCGACGGCGCGCTCGGCGTGCAGCGCATCCGCCCGCCAGCCAGCGCGCGCACCCTGGCAGAGCAGCCGGAGGCGACGCGATCATTTCTGCTCGAACCGCGCTTGTTGTCGTTCTCCAAATCCGGCACCCGCTCCCGCGTGCATCGACCGGCCTACCCCGACTATGTCGGCATCCGGCGTTTCGACAGCGATGGCAACGTTGTCGGTGAGTTTGGCCTCCTCGGCCTCTACACATCCATCGTCTACTGGGAGTTTCCAGATCGCATACCCGTGCTGCGCAGCAAAGTCGCCAACGTGCTGACGCGCTCGGGGCTGGACCCAACCGGATTCGATGGCAAGGTATTCGCCCAGGTCGTGCGGACCTATCCGCGGGACGAGCTCTTTCAGATAGACGAAAACGATCTCCTCGATACCGCACTTGTCATCACCGACATTCACGAACGCCGACAGGTCAGAGTGTTCACGCGTTTCGACGCTTACGGACTTTTTGCAACAACGCTCGTCTACATGCCGCGGGATCTATTCAGCACCGCGGTGCGCGTGCAGCTGCGTGATCTTCTGATCGAAATGTTCGACGCGGAGGACGCAGACCATGACATCCTGTTATCCGAATCCATCCTCGTCAGAGTGCAGTTCAATCTGCGCATACGCCCGGGCAGCCGCCCGGAGGTGGACCAGAAAGCGCTCGAGCAGCGCATCACCGACTTAATACGCGATTGGCGCTCGGAACTGCGCGGAGCGCTCATCAAGCGCTTTGGAGAAGCCAGGGGCCGGCGTCTGCACCACAGCTACGCGGACGCTTTCAGTGCCGGTTATGCCGAACGTTACGACGCGCGGACGGCTGTGGATGACATCTCGAGCCTGAGCGCGCTCGAGCAAGCAGCGCCGCTAACGACCCGACTCTACCGCTTCCCGGAAGACGACGCTGACACGGTGCGCTTGAAAATCTTTCATCTGGGCACGCCGCTGCCCTTATCTGACGTCGTGCCCAAGCTCGAAAATCTGGGTCTGCGCGTTCTCAACGAATATCCCTATACGGTGTCCGCAACAGACTGGCCAACAGCATCGATCCACTCGTACCGGCTGAGCTCTAACGCCCGCCTGGACGTCAGCGCCGCCGCCGCGGATTTCGAAGACGCGTTCGTCAAAATATGGCGGGCGCAGGTGGAAGACGACGGATTCAACAGGCTCATCCTGCAAGCGGGTTTGAGCTGGCGTCAGGTGAACGTGCTGCGCGCCTACGCGCTCTACATCAAACAGATCCGCTTCGGCTTTTCGCAGCAGTTCATCAGCGACACGCTCTACAAACATCAGTCCATTGCTCGAGACCTGGTGGCCTATTTCGAGCTGCGTTTCGCGCCAGACAATGCTCTGCCCGATGCTGCCAGCGCACGGCGTGACGACATCCTCGCCGCGCTGGAAGCTGTGGAATTGCTCAATGAAGACCGGATTCTGCGCCGCGTCCTTGAAGTGATGGACGCAACCAAGCGCACCAACTACTTCGTCGGTGAAGGCACGCAACCGGTGCTGTCATTGAAACTCGTGCCCGCCGAAATCAGCGACGTACCGAGGCCGGTACCCGCATTCGAGATTTTCGTCAGTGCGCCTCATGTCGAAGGGGTACACCTGCGCGGCGGCCCCATTGCCCGGGGCGGTTTGCGCTGGTCCAACCGGTTGGAAGACTACCGCACCGAGGTTCTCGGCCTCGTCAAGGCACAGGTTGTCAAAAACGCCGTCATCGTGCCCACAGGCGCCAAGGGTGGCTTTGTCGCAAAAACCGATCGCGACGGGATCGACTGCTACAAAGACTTCGTGCGCGGTCTGCTCGACGTGACGGATAATTTCGTCGACGGCGAAATTGTCACCCCAGCAAACGTTCGCGCGCTGGACGCACCGGATCCCTATCTGGTGGTCGCCGCTGACAAAGGAACCGCCACGTTCTCAGATCATGCCAACGAGATCGCCGACGCCTATGGTTTCTGGCTGCGGGACGCTTTTGCTTCCGGCGGATCTTACGGTTACGACCACAAAAAAATGGGCATAACCGCGCGCGGCGCGTGGGTCTCTGTGCAACGGCATTTCGCCGAACGGAACATCGATGTGCAAACTGAACCTGTGACCGTCCTCGGCATAGGCGACATGTCCGGCGACGTGTTCGGCAATGGCATGCTGTGTTCGTCCGCCATAAAGCTTGTCGCGGCATTCAACCATCGTGACATTTTCATAGACCCCAACCCTGATCCCGCCGCGAGCTTTGCCGAGCGGCAGCGCCTTTTCGACCTGCCGCGATCCGGGTGGGGGGACTATGACGCCAGTCTCATCAGCGCCGGTGGCGGGGTATTTTCCCGCAGCGCCAAGTCCATTCCGATATCTCAGGAAATGCAGACGGGCTTTGCCATCTCTGCATCCGCGCTCGCGCCGGACCAGTTGATCTCCGAACTCCTCAAAGCGCCGGTGCAGCTGATATGGATGGGCGGTATCGGCACCTATATCAAAGCCACAGACGAAAGCCACGACGAAGTCGGCGACCGCGCCAACGACCACCTTCGCATCGATGCGGGGGCACTACGTTGCGATGTGATCGGTGAAGGCGGCAACCTGGGGCTGACTCAGCGCGGACGCGTCGAATTCGCTCTGGCCGGAGGCGCGGTCAATACAGACTTCATAGACAATTCCGGCGGCGTCGATTGTTCAGATCATGAGGTGAATATAAAGATTGCCTTGAACGCCATGGTTGCCAGCGAAGACCTGACGATCAAACAACGCAACCAGCTGCTCGAAAACATGACCAATGACGTTGCCGAGCTGGTGCTCGACAACAACTACAATCAGGCGCGGTCGCTGAGCCTGGCTGTCAGGCATGCAGCCAACCGCACCGACGAGTATCAACGCCTCATCAATTTCCTGACTACGCATGCCGGGCTGGATCGAGCGCTCGAGTACGTCCCCAGCGACGACGCACTTGCCGAACGGGCTGTTTCCGGTCTGGGCCTCACGCGGCCCGAATTCGCCGTGTTGATGGCGTACAGCAAGATCCACATCAAATCGGCGCTCATCTCCAGCAGCCTCGACACGGATGAGGTCATCCACCGTCGCGTACGCAAACCGTTCCCATCGGCGCTAATCGAGCAGCATGCGGAGGAACTCCACACACACCGTCTCGCACGGGAAATCATCGCGACCCAGCTGGCCAACGAAATGGTCGACCGCCTCGGCGTCAGCTTTGTCAGCCACACGCTGAGCTTCGTCGGTGGCGAAGTCGCCAACATAGCGCGTGCGTACGTCGTGATGGCCGAAGTTTTCGATTTCGACAGGTGGTTTGAAGATCTCAAAGCATGTACGGCGCTGTCGTCGGACAGGCAGTTTGCCGTACTTCTGGACATCATGCGGCTTGGCCGGCGCTGCATACGCTGGATGCTGCGTCACGTCGATTTCAACGACTCTCTCGAAGCCGTCATCAGCCGTTTCAAACCAAGCATAGAAAGGCTGATAGAGGCGCGTGACGGCGCCGTTGGCGAGCAGGGTGCGCTTTGGGCCAGGCAACGCCAGGCCCTCATCGACGCCGGCATGCCGATCGCGCTGGCGCAGAAGTCGGCAGGCGCCGCCGATTTGGCCACGCTCCTGCCCATGATCGACATGGCACAGCAACGCGGCTGTGACGAGACACAACTTGCGCAGGCAACGGCGGAGGTCGGCGCTGCTCTGCAGCTCGACTGGCTCATTGATCAGCTCATGGGGATCGCGACGACATCACATTGGCAGGCAATGGAGCGCGATACGCTGATGGATGATCTCTATATGCGTCAGAATCTGCTGGGTGCGATGGTGCTGGAGCAGGCGGATGGCAATCCGGAAAACTGGCTGGAAAACCATGGCAGTTTCCGGGCAGCCTGGCACGACACGCTGGAGGAGGCCCAGCATGCCACCAGCCAGGAATTTTCGATGTACGCCATCTTGTTACGCCGCCTGAGCGATCTGTGCGAGCGCGAAAGCCGCTAACTGGCTACGGTCACACGCCTCTCAGCAGGTAAAGCGAAAACCAACCGCGCTCGTCCGACCACTGTGAGTCCAAGGCAAAGCTGGCGTCTGCTGCAAGCGCAATGAACTCGTCCGTATCGTATTTGTACGAGTTTTCGGTATGTATCATTTCGCCATCTGCGAATGAGATTGCAACACCCGCCACATTGACCACCTGCTCACGGGTACTACGCAGAAACATCTGTATGCATCCCTCATCTGCGTTGTAGCGCGCGTCATGGACAAAGCCGTCGAGGGCAAAGTCCGCGTCCAGGCGTTGGTTGAGGTGGGCCAGGGCATTGAGATTGAAGGCCGCCGTCACGCCGCGCGCGTCGTTGTAAGCACGCTCCAATATCTCGACGGACTTCTTACGATCCACGCCGATCAGGAGGGCGCCGCCCGACCCGACCGTCTCACGCACACCAATCAGAAACTCACGAGCATCCTCAGGGTTGAAATTGCCGATGCTCGATCCCGGAAAGAAACCAACCCGCGTCAGACCATCCACCGCGGCCGGCACAGCCACCGGCTTCGTGAAGTCCGCGCACACCGGATAGACATGAAGTGTCGGGAAGTCCGCGTGCAACGCTCTTGCGTTCTCCTGCAGGTGTTCGTTGGAGATATCCACCGGCACATACGCACTCGGCGAGACTGCCTCCAGCAGCTTGCGGATTTTGCGTGAATTCCCGCTGCCATATTCGATCAGGCAGACGTTGTCGCCTATGTGTTCGGCAATGTCGCTGGCATGGGTATCAAAGAGCCCCATCTCCGTGCGCGTGAGATAGTACTCATCGAGTTCGGTGATCTCCTCGAAGAGCGCCGACCCTCTGGCATCGTAGAAGTACTTCGGTGACAAACGCTTCGGGTGACGGGTGAGTCCCTCGAGGACCTCTTCCGCCATCGCCTGCAGGGCGGGCTCCCGATTGTAGAAGGCGTAGTTGCCTTTATTCACCATCTTTCGCCAGCCTGATCCCTGAAAACTGCCACCGATCCGGCGGGTAGAAAAAGTTCCTGTATGTATGACGCACATGACCGGACGGCGTTGCGCAGGAACCGCCTCGCAACACGAGCTGACTGCTCATGAATTTGCCGTTGTATTCACCCAACGTTCCCGGCAAAGCCCGATAGCCCGGATAAGCGCCATAGCTGCTAGACGTCCATTCCCAGACATCCCCGAACATTTGTTGTAGACCAGTCCCGGCAGCAGCCTGTGGATGAAGCGCATTGTTTTCCATCACATCGCTGACAAACGTTCCGTCACGAGACGCTCCAGCGCTGGCATGCTCCCATTCGAATTCGGTCGGCAGGCGCGCGCCAGCCCAGGCGGCATAAGCAAACGCTTCCTGCGCGCTGACGTGCACCACCGGCAGTTCGGGCGCCAGCGGGTGGTGACCGTCGAGCCGGTACTCATGCCATTGGCCCTCCACCGCCGACCAGTACAACGGCGCCTGCCAACCTTCGGCCTGTACCTGCGCCCAGCCCTCAGAGAGCCAGAGGTCCGCACGCCCGTAGCCGCCATCTTCGACGAACTCGAGGTACTCGCCATTCGTCACCAGCCTGTCGGCCAGCTGGAAGGGTTGCAGCAACACCTGGTGACGCGGTAACTCGTTGTCAAACGCAAAGCCGTCGGCCGGATCGTGTCCGATGTCTACCACGCCGCCTTCAAAGCTGGCGAACTGGAGAGGCGCGCTGGGGCTGCTGGCACGCTGACGGCCGCCAAACACCGGATAGAGAGGGTTATTTCCGAAATTGTATTTGATGTCGGTAAGCAACAACTCCTGATGCTGCTGCTCGTGATGAAGCCCGAGCACGACGCGCGCCACAACTTCTTCGTTGGCGGCGTGCGACGCGAGGACGGCAAGCATATGCTCATCGACATGGCGGCGATACGCGATGATTTCAGCGACGGTCGGCCGAGACAGATTTCCGCGCAGGAGGCGCGGGAAAGGTGTGCCGACGCCGTTGTAATAAGAGTTGAAGAGATACTCGAAACGCGGATGAAAGACCTGATAGTTTCTGGCGAACTCCTTGAGGATGAACGTTTCGAAGAACCAGGAAGTATGCGCCAGGTGCCACTTCGGCGGGCTGGCGTCTGCCATGGGCTGAATGCAGAAGTCTTCCGTTTCGAGAGGGCCGCACAGGTCGCGGCTCAACCCGCGTACCGCGATATAGCGTTCGCTGAGCGCTACGGCCGCGTCCGTCGACGCGCCACTTTCCGTCGCTTTGGCCGCTACCGCATTCGCCGGGGTCTCCCACCCCCGTTGTGGCTCCATGAGGTTCCTTGTTTCGTCAGTCGATCTTTCGTTTCGTGTCACGCGCCGTCGATTGCGGCGAGCCAACGAACATCCTGACGTGGCATCCGTTAGAAGCGCGCAGCGAGTGACTGGTACGCAAGCCTAATGGTCTCAGCGTCATGCGGCAACTTGATGAATCCGTGGTAGTGACCCATCGGGTTGATGATGCTGATGTGACCGGTGTGATCCATCGTGTAACTGTCCCCTTCCGGCATCTTGCCGAAAGACGAATTCAGTTGCTGGGCAAACAAACCCGTTTCCTCCAGCGTTCCGCGTACGCCAAGAAAGCGGGGTGAGAACGCTTCCGCGTAACGCCCCATCAGCTCCTCCGTATCGCGCTCCGGATCCACGGTGACGAGGACGCCCTGAAACTGATCCGCGAGGTTGCCGCCTCGCTTGCGGAGTTCCGCGTCCACCTGCCCAAGCACCGCCATGCTGGTCGGGCAGATGTCCGGGCAGTGGGTGAAACCGAAAAACACAAAGGTCCATTTGCCGTTGAGGTTGGCACGCCCGAACGTATCGCCGTTCTGGTCGCTGAGGTCGAAAGGCGCGATGTCGCGCGGCCGCGGTAGCACGAACACACCCCGGTCACGCAGTTCTTCTTCAGACAGTTGCGGCACCCGGGTCACGCTATAAACAAACAGACCCACCACGGCGGTAATGAATGCCACGCACAAAAGTACGGTTTTAGCGACGGTCGACATCGGTCAAACGGTCAGCCGGTCGAACTCGAGCAACGGCCCCGCGGGTGCGCTGCTGACGAGCAGATAGTGATCAATCAAGAGAAAGGCGAACAGCAAGCCCAGATAAAGGATGGAATATCGGAACGTCTCAATCGGTGCCCGCGGGTTGACGTTGCGCAGGACCGCAATTGCCCAGTAGATGAAAACGGCGCCCAGCGCCACCGCGCCGGCGAGGTACAGGTATCCGGACATGCCGATCACAAACGGCAGTATCGACGCAATCACGAGGATGACGGTATAGAGCAGAATGTGCAGCCGCGTGAACTGCTCGCCGTGGGTAACCGGCAGCATGGGGACGCCGACTTCCGCATATTCGTCTTTACGGTCCAATGCGAGCGCCCAGAAATGCGGCGGTGTCCAGGCGAAGATGATGAGCACGAGCAGCAGCCCGCCCGGATCGATGCTGTTCGTGACGGCAGTCCAGCCAAACAGCGGCGGGGCAGCGCCGAAAAGGCCCCCGATGACAATGTTCTGCGGCGTCGCGCGCTTCAAGAAAAAAGTGTAGATGAGTCCGTAGCCAATCCACGAGGCCAGGTTCAACCAGGCGGTCAGTGGATTGACGCCGAACCAGAGGATGAGCATCCCGAGCACGCCGATGACGGCAGAGAAAATCATACTCTGAGTTGAACCGACACGCCCGGTAGCCATCGGACGGTCCTGAGTGCGCGCCATCTGCTTATCGATGTGCGCATCCGCGATGTGATTGACCACGGCGGCTGAACCCGCCACCAGACCAATGCCCAGCAAACCGTAGACCAGGGTCGCCAGCGGAACGGCGCCCGGAGTTGCCAGGAACATGCCCACGAGCGCGCACAACAACATGAGCAGAACCACGCGTGGTTTGCACATTTCGTAAAAGTCACGCCAGCTGGCGCGTTCGGTGACCATTTCGCTCATGACGCTTTTCCTGTTTCGGCCAACCCGCTCATGCTGACGTCGGCCCGGTCGGCGCTTTGCTCAGCGCGCACCAGATTTTTTTCGGGTGCGAAGTTTACTGTAACCAGCGCCAGCAACAACAGTGCGCCGAAGCCGTTGTGCGCGGTGGCGACAGCCAGCGGCAGTGACCAGACGACATTGAGCACGCCAAGGGTAAGCTGCACGGTCAGCAGCGCCGCAAGCGTCCCGGCCAGCGCAGCGTTACGCGACCTGAGGCGGAAAGCGAGCGCAGCCACGAGGACAAGCACAACTAAGGCGCCGAGGCGGTGCATCCAGTGAATGGCGACCCTGGCTTCATTGTCCAGAAGACCACCCAGATAGTTCGGCCCCAGCGACTGATGAAACATATCGAACCCTTCACGCATGTTCATCTCAGGCCAGTAGCTGCCATAGCAGGTCGGGAAGTCGGCACAGGCAAGCGCCGCGTAGTTGGACGACACCCAACCACCGAGCGCAATTTGCGCAATCACGACGGCAAACGCGACGCGGGCATGGTTACGAACAGATCGCCGGCTCTCTCCGTCCAGCCAGAGCGCCGAGGCTCCACCCTGATGGAGATATAACGCCCAGAGCAGACTGAACGTCGCAAAACCGCCCAGCAGATGTGCCGTGACCACCTGCGGCCAGAGTTTCAGGGTCACCGTCCAGGCGCCAAACGCCGCCTGGCAGATGATCAAGACCAGCAGCACCGCGGTCAACGTGCGCGGACTTGCAGAGACCCCTTCCCCCGCCGCCGGTCCGCGCCAGGCCGCAATCGTCAACGCGAGCACGACGAGCAGCAATGCCCCGGCGAAGTAGCGGTGTACCATCTCAGGCCAGGTTTTAGCGAGATCCACCGGTGCGTCCGGCCAGGCTTGCTCTGCGGCGGATATTTCCGCACTGTCGTTCGGCCACAGCAGATGTCCATAACATCCCGGCCAATCCGGGCAGCCGAGCCCTGCGTCCACCAGACGGGTAAACGCACCTAATACCACGACGACAACAACCAGGCCCAGGGCGAGCAGGTTCAGTCGGAGCACGAGTTTGTTAGCCAATTTGCGACACCTTCAACAGTCGTTTGAGATCTTCCAATATGGGTTTCGGTTCCGAGTCCAGGGGGTAACGAAACACCAGATTGCCCAGCGGGTCGACGATGTAAATACCTGGCTTCACGGCATCCAGCGGCGTGATCGAGACCTCTCTGAGCTCCGGGAATTGAGCCAGCCAGCCTTCTCCCGCAGTCCCACTGAGGTTGGTATAGCCGCGTCGTACGCGATCAGCCTCGCGGTTCAGCAGAATATGCAGCGCGCGCAGATCTTTCGCAGAAGCCTGGCAGTCCGCCGCACAGGCTGGCGCTGCGGTCCATAACCACCACACGCGCTCATCACCCTCGACTTGCCATCCCAGGTCGGTAATGGTCGTCGCGGGCTCCACCCATTCGCCGTTGTTGGTCGTGCCCCAGACCGTTGACCCGCTTGTGAAATAAAACAGAAGGTACGACCCGCCCAGCGATACTAACGCCACCGTGAGAATCGCAATCATCTGCACGCGGTTCCTGCGCATCACCGCTGCTGCTTCGGCACTATCCGTCGATTGTTCTGCACTCATCTTTCCAACCCGAAACTATTGTCTCTTCAATCTATCGGCCGATATACCGGCCGATGAGCTTACCTGGGACTCGTTCATGTCGCCCGTTCGTCCGCGCCTGCCGCCTTGAAGCCAAGGGTGATGTAGAGCACCACCAGAGCGATCGCCAGACCGAACCAGGTCGCGGCATAACCTCGATGTTTGTCGTCACTCAACACCTGAGCAAAGGGTGCCGCAACGGTCACGCCAGGCTGGCCCGGTTCAAGCCGGAGTTCGAGCGGCACAGCATCGATCTCTGTCGCCATGCGCGCGACATCCAGACGCTGCACGCGCTTCGGCCAGGTGTTCGGCCAGATGTCCTCATCGAGCACCGGTATCAGCCCCGTAAAAGGCCATACCGCGCCGATGACCTCGACTTCACCCGCCGGTGTCACCACTGCCGGTAGTTCCTCGCGCAAGGCCGGCGCGGCTACGAAGCCGCGATTGACCAGGAACCGTCCGCTGCGCTTGTCTTCAAAGCTCTGGACCACCCAGTAGCCGGGTTTGCCATGATGAACCTGGTTGTCCACGAGATACACCGCCTCGCCGAAATTGCCTTGCAGTCGGACACGTTCAAATCGCTGCAACTCTATCGTCGTGCTGGAGGGGCGCACCGGCAGTGCGGTCAGACGGTCAAGGTAATCCGTCTCCATACCGCGTTTTTCCGCCCCTCGCTGCACCTGCCACCAACCCAAAGACAGAACTAACGGGAGGAATAAGGCGACAAAAAGAGTCATTTTCCAACCCGGACTAAATCGTGACACGTCCTTAACCCTACATCGGCAATGGTTTACAGTGGTCGTTTTCCTGAACGCAAGGTCACCGTGTTTCTCAAAGTCCTCATCGTCTTTCTATTGATCGGCGTCGTCGTAAGCCTGTTCAGCGGTCTGGTTTTTCTTTTCAAGGACACGGACCGCGAGAACTCCAAACGAACCCTGTATGCGCTCGGTGTGCGTGTGACTTTCGCGACCGCACTGCTCATCACCATTTTCTACGGATTTTATACCGGCCAGCTGCGTATGGGCGTCAACGCCCCGTGGCATAACGCGACGCCGGCTCAGGCCGCGCCCGCAGAACCCGCCGCGCTGGATCCCGTCGACGGTTAGCGCCCAAAGCGTTCCCAGTTTCGACAAAAAGGGGGCGCAAGCGCCCCCTCCCTCATATTTTTACGTGCGCGGCGGCTCACACCGCACCCGGCTACAACACGTAAACGAATATAAACAGTCCCACCCAGACCACATCGACGAAGTGCCAGTACCAGCTGGCGGCTTCAAAACCGAAACAGTCTTTCGGGCTGAAATGCCCTTTCAAAGCGCGGAACCACATGATCAACAACATGACGGTACCGAGCGTCACATGGAAACCATGGAAACCCGTCAAAATGAAGAACGTTGAGCCGTAGATACCGCTGCCAAGCGTCAGGCCCATATCGTTGTACGCGATGATGTACTCTTCCGCCTGCAGGGCGAGGAAGATGATGCCGAGAAGGACGGTGATTCCCAGCCAGGTAATGAGCTTCTTACGGTTTTCTTCTTTAATCGCGCTGTGTGCAACGTGCACCGTCCAGCTGGAAGTCAGCAGGATCACGGTGTTCCAGAACGGCAAGTAGGACGCCCAGCTGGTGACAGAAGGGGCGGCCATGGACTGATCAGGATTAGGAAAGAGTGCGGCATCGGGATTCGCGACGACCGGCCATACGGCAGAAAACTCCGGCCAGAGATAATCACCAGTAAGCCCTTTGGCGCCTTCACCACCGAGCCACGGCACAGCGAGCACACGTACGTAGAAGAGCGCGCCAAAAAACGCGGCAAAGAACATCACCTCCGAGAAGATGAACCATCCCATCCCCCAGACATAGCTGCGCTTCAGCTGATCGTTCGCCAGCCCCTGATGATTTTCCGCAACCACCTTGGCGAACCAGTAGTAGAGCACCACACAAGTGATGGCCAGACCGATGATGGACTGTGTCCAACTGCCCGGCTCGCCGGCCTTGGTCTCATTCAACCAGGTACCGAATCCGGTCAGCATCAACATGACACCGAACGCCAGGACCACCGGGTACCATCCATTGTGCGGAACGTAATAGACCGACTGGTCCGAATCTGCAGCGTTTGCCATTTTTCCCTACTCCGTTATCTCAAAACGCCGTTCACTCACCACCGGTCACGGGAATGTCTCCCATGGCTTCAGTGATGTCGAACAACGCATAGCTCAAATTGATGGACTGCACGGTGTTCGGCACTTCACGACCGACGATGAAGCGCATTGGCATCGCCACCTCTTCGCCCGGTTGAAGCACCTGTTGCTCAAAACAGAAACATTCCGTTTTGTGGAAGTGCGCCGCCGCCGATACCGGCACTACCGACGGGATGGCCTGTCCCACCATGACTTTGTCGGTCGGGTTGCGCACATAGAAATTGACCACTTTGGGCTGGCCGGGATGTACGCGCACGCCACCCTTCTCGGGCCAGAAATCCCACACCATGCCTTCGTTGGTGTTCGTGATGAAATTGACCTTGATCAAGCGTGATTTGTCCGGCGTCACGCTGGCCGGGTCGTACGTGTACGGCCCGCCGGTCTTGCCGTTGAGACCGGTGATTTCACAAAACAGGTCATACAGCGGCACTAACGCAACGACAAATCCACACATACCGATCACGATCAGGACGGCCTGCCTGATCGTGCGGCGTATGTTGGCATTTTGCGAAGGTTCGGCCATAACTAGGCGTGCGCCTCCTCGTCAGCAACCTTCGGCGGTTGCGTGAAGCTGTGATACGGCGCGGGTGACGGCAACGTCCACTCGAGACCGCGGGCACCTTCCCAAGCGCGACCCTCGGCTTTCTCGCCACTGCGAATGCCGTGAACAATCACGTAGATGAAGAACACCTGGGAAAACCCGAAGATGAACGCGCCGACGCTCGAGAGCATGTTGAAGTCAGCAAACTGCAACGCGTAATCCGGGATCCTGCGCGGCATGCCGGCGAGACCGGAGAAGTGCTGCGGGAAGAACGTCACGTTGACGCCGATGAAAGACAGCCAGAAGTGCAGCTTGCCAAGCGACTCGTTGTACATCCTGCCCGTCCACTTCGGGAACCAGAAGTAGACCGCGGCGATGATCGAGAAGAGCGCGCCCGGTACGAGAACGTAGTGGAAGTGCGCCACGACGAAATAGGTGTCGTGATACTGATAGTCAGCCGGGGTTATCGCGAGCATCAGCCCGGAGAAGCCCCCGATCGTAAACAGGATGACAAACGCTATGGCGAAGAGCATCGGCGTCTCGAAAGACATCGAGCCCTTCCACATGGTCGCGGTCCAGTTGAACACTTTCACGCCTGTCGGCACAGCGATCAGCATGGTCGCGTACATGAAGAACAGTTGCCCTGCCAGCGGCATACCCACCGTGAACATGTGGTGCGCCCATACGATGAACGAGAGGAACGCAATCGACGCCACCGCGTAGACCATCGAGTCGTACCCGAACAACGGTTTTCGAGCGAACGCCGGAATGATGTGGGAAATCACGCCGAACGCGGGCAGGATCATGATGTAGACCTCGGGGTGCCCGAAGAACCAGAAAATGTGCTGGAACATCACCGGGTCACCGCCGCCAGCGGCGTTGAAGAAACTGGTGCCGAAATGAATGTCGAACAGCATCATGGTCACCGCGCCGGCAAGCACCGGCATCACCGCAAGCAGGAGATAGGCGGTAATGAGCCAGGTCCAGACGAACAGCGGCATCTTCATGAGCGTCATGCCCGGCGCGCGCATGTTCAGGATGGTGGCAATGATGTTGATGGAACCCATGATGGAAGAGGCACCCATCATGTGAACGGCGAAGATGAAGAACGTGACCGAGTCCGGCGCGTACGTCGTGGACAGCGGTGCATAGAAGGTCCAGCCGAAGTTCGGGCCGCCGCCCTCCATGAAGAGGGTGGATATCATGATTCCGAACGCAAACGGCAGAATCCAGAAAGACAGGTTGTTCATCCGCGGCAGCGCCATGTCCGGCGCGCCAACCTGCATCGGCACCAACCAGTTGGCCAGGCCCACAAAGGCCGGCATGATCGCGCCGAAAACCATGATGAGACCATGGTTGGTCGTCATCTGGTTGAAGAATTCAGGGCTGACGAACTGCAGACCCGGTTGGAATAGCTCGGTTCGAATGACCAGCGCCATGACCCCGCCCACGAGGAACATTGCAAAGCTGAACCACAGATAAAGCGTGCCGATGTCTTTATGGTTGGTGGTGAATAACCAGCGTGCCAGGCCTTTGTCTGGACCGTGATCGTGGTGGTCGTCGTGGTGACCTGCGTCGATTACTTCGCTCATGACTTCCTCTTTTATTGTCCAGACAGTTCTATGACGTCGCGCGGCTGCGTGATGTCATCGGTATCGTGACCCCATGAATGCCGCTTATAGTGCACCACCGCGGCAAGCTGCGCCGCGTCGAGCTGCTTTCCGAAAGCCTGCATGGCGGTGCCCGTCACGCCGTTGATCAGCAGTTTGATGTGATCCTCTTTCGGACCCGTGACGATGCCGCTGCCGACCAGAGACGGGAACACCGGCGGCACGCCCTGACCATTGGCCTGGTGACATGCGACACAGAAAGTGTTGTAGACCTGTTCACCCTCAGCCATGAGCTCTTCGTGGGTAAACGTCTTCGACAGGTTCTCTTTGCGCACCGCCTCGTTTTCGACTTCAGTCGCGTACCAGGCGTCAAACTCGGCTTCCGGCAAGACTTCGACCACGACGGGCATGAAGCCGTGATCTTTACCGCAAAGCTCGGTGCACTGCCCGCGATAAACGCCGGGCTCCGGGACGATCGTCCAGAGTTCGTTCAACATGCCGGGCACCGCGTCACGCTTGATGCCGAAATCCGGCACCCACCAGGCGTGAATCACGTCTTCGGCGGTAATCAGGAAGCGCACTTTACGATTGGCCGGGATGCGCAGCGGATTGTCCACCTCCAGAAGGTAGTGCTCACCCTTGGCACTGACATTGTTGATCTCGTCTTGAGACGTCGAAAGGTTGGAGAAGAACGAGAAGGTGTTGTTGAAATCGTCGTCGAGATACTTGTATTGCCACTTCCACTGGTAGCCGCGCACTTCGACGGTCATGTCCTCACCGCCAGTATCGTACATGGCGATGAGTACCTGGGTTGCCGGCACAGCCATCGCGATCAGGATCAGCGTCGGCACGATCGTCCAGGCAATCTCCAGACGGGTGCTTTCATGGAACTGGGCAGCTTCGTGCCCCGCCGCACGGCGATGGTGAATGATCGACCAGAACATTACGCCGAACACCCCCACACCGATGATCACGCAGATCATGAAAATGGTCATGTGCAGGTCGTAAACCTGGCGGCTGATGTCGGTGACACCTACCGGCATGTTCAGTTCGTCTGCGGACGCGGCGCCAGCCATGAGCAGGCCGATCAGCGCGCCTGCGTAACTCAATTTCTGCTTCATTCCGTTCGTTCCGTTCATTCCACTTTGGCCCCTGTCAGGGAAGCTAATACGTTTGGCGGCCCTGCACAGTCCAATCTGTACAGCGACGCCTGCTTTACCTGCGGCGAACACCGCGCACAACGCATAGGAATAGACGGCCGAAACCAGCCATGTCCGCAGCAAACATCCTGCACACTCGTGCCGTGGGGAGGTTTATCTACGGATTGTGTGATGCAAAGACGCGAGACCAGCCGACGCTGCTCATCGCTATGCTGCATGAATTCATCTATCCCTGCGCCGCTGCCCGTCGTCGTGGGTCGAGTCGGTGTTTGAGGATCTGCCAGGATCCCGTTATCTCCGCTCACCGACTGCCCTGCTCCCTTCGCCATGGTCACTACGTGACCACACACCCGCAGGACGGACCTCTGCATAAAGCGCAGGCGGATTATAGCAACAGGTCCTGTGGGGGCAACTCTAAGTGGTTTTACGTACAGACAAGAATTCTGGCTTCGGTCAGGCAATTTCGAACACAGAAGCGCGTCCAGGCAAGCGTCTGGTCAGCCTTTCGGGTCAATGATTTTTACCGGGTTGGCGACGACCGAAACCAATCGCGGACGCTCGGGCTTACCACGCGGAATTGCGCCGGTGCCCGCCGGCACGGCGCCTTCGCTGCCAAAGGGGTCGGCAAAGCCGCAGTCGACGCAGCGGCGTCGGCTGAGCTCGCCTGGGGCCAGTCGTATTTCGGCATACTCGACGACAATACGGTCAGCGACATTGCACTCCGGACACACTGCCCCTGCAATGAAGCGTTTACGGATGATCGTGACGTCTGATTCGTTCATGCCTCTGGCGAGCGCTCACGCGGCTCGTTCTTTTATACCCTTTATCTTTAACTGCACCAGTACCTGTATTGCACCTGTACCGCTTTACACATACCCGTTATGAATAGCCGTTACGCATAGTGTATCGCCGTTACGCATACCCGCAGCGATAGCAGCGTATAAACGTATAACTGCTGCCTGGACCCTTTCAGCCTGAGCCCTCGAGCCTGTTTCCATCATACGTGCAGGCGTTTCACGCCACGTCCAGCAACCGGCGCAGCATCGTCAACACCGGTGCTGTCGCCGGGCGGCGACCCAACCATATATGGAAGCTCTCAGCCGCCTGTTCAACCAGCATGCCAAGCCCGTCCGCAGTCGCCGCGGCGCCATGCTGGCCCGCCCAACGAGCAAAGCCGGCCGCCTGGCCGTAGCTCATATCGTAACAACGCGCTCCCGCGACGGCCGTCGGCGGGAGAGGCAGCTGCCTCTCCTGCAATCCCGTCGAGGTTGCATTGATCACTATATCCGCCGGCTGTGAAACGGATGCGAAATCGACGGCGGCCATTGATATAGAAGGCGCCAAATCCCGGTGGGCCGCAACCAGCGCCTGCGCCCGATCGAGGGTGCGATTGGCGACCACCAGCTCAGCGATACCCGCCCGCAGCAACGGCAGCGCCACGCCGCGCGCCGCACCCCCAGCCCCAAGCAGCAGGACACGCGCACCTTCCAGCGCAAAGCCCAGCCGGGAGAGATCGTTGACCAGGCCAATGCCGTCCGTATTGAAGCCAGACAGCCGGCCGTCTTCTTCAACCTTTATCGTGTTGACCGCCGCGGCTGCCGCAGCGAGCTCGCTGGCGCTGTCGACCAGCTCAAAAGCCTCCCCTTTGAACGGCACGGTGACGTTCAAACCCCTGCCGCCCGCGGCTGCGAACCCGCTGACGAACGCCGCAAACTCACCCATCGGCACCAGCGCCTTATCGTAGTCGATCGTCAGATCGAACTGCGCGGCGAAAGCGCGGTGGATATCCGGCGAGCGTGAGTGAGCAATCGGATTGCCCACCACCAGAAAGCGGCCGGCGGGGTTCACCCGCACCTTGCAACGGCGGCGCGTGACGCTTGAGCGACGGCGGGCATGCTCACTCCTGGTCATGAGAGGACGTGCGAATATACCCAAGCCCCTGCTGGCGGACAATTCCACGCAGCTCGAGCTCTACTAGCACGCTGACCACCTCCGCGAACGGCAGCGCCAGGTCTGCAGCAACCTCTTCGGCCATACGCGGCGTCTGTTCGAGACCGGCGTAGATCGCCGCAGCCTGACCATCGAGCAGCGGCGCCGGCCCGGTGGGTATGGCTTCCATGCCGAGTTCCTCGAGCACATGTTGTGCGCAGGTGACGAGACCGGCGCCATCCCGGATGAGCCGATGGCACCCGGCGCTGACGCCACTCTGCGGCGGACCTGGTACAGCCAGCACGTCGCGCCCCTGCTCTGCCGCCAGCCGCGCGGTGATCAACGACCCGCTTTTCTCCGAAGCTTCGACCACGACGACGATCATGCTCGCGCCGCTGATCAAACGGTTACGTTCTGGAAAACGAAAAGCGCGCGGCGGTGTCCCGTAAGCGTATTCACTGGCAAGGAGACCGGCATGCTCGACAATGCTCTGCGCCAGCGCCCGGTGCCAGGAAGGGTAAACGGCGGCGAGACCATGGCCGAGAAACGCCGCCGTGCATCCTGTGCGCAGCGCACCCCGGTGCGCCGCCCCATCGATACCGGCGGCCAGCCCGCTGACGACGCAACAGCCAGCCGCAGCCAGATCCTCGGCCAGAGCACGGGCAAAATCGGCGCCTGAATTCGAGGCCTGCCGGGCACCGACAACGGCCACGGTGGGGGCCTCGAGCACAGCCAGTTCGCCGAGATAAAACAGCACCAGCGGTGGATCGGCTATCTCCCGCAGACGCGCGGGAAATGCCTCATCAAAGTAACCGACAACCCGCTCGTGAGACCCGTGCGTGTACCCCTGTACATTGTGTGCGTAGTTTTGTTTTGTCTGCCGCCGCGGACGGGCGCTCTGCAAGTCCGTCAACGTTCGCGCAAGTTCTCCGCTGACAATCTCGTCAACGGGGCTTGCAGACGCGTCGATGGCAGCCTGCACCGCCTGGCGCGGCCATTGCACCAGGAGCTCCATCAATGCGGCAGTCGTATCGCTCGCTGCTGATTGCGTCATTCATCAACATTATCCGGAAGCAGCGACGGCGGGAGCGGCAAACGACCCTGTTTGGCGTGAGAGCGGGCAAAAAAAACCCCGCAGATTGCGGGGTTTTTCAATTCAGAAGTGCCTCGTTTTACGGGTTACGAATCTCGTCGTTTACCGCCAGCGGGCGTTCGGTCACGAGGACGAGGCCGTAAGAGAGCTTTTCGAACGTGCGGAAAATCATCAACAGCCCAGCGCGCTCGCTCGGCAGACGAATTGTCTGATTGGCAATGCGGTCACGGGCAATCGCGCCACGCTTATAAATGGCCAGCACGTTGCCGACTTCGAGATTCTCGCGCTCACCGCGATTCAGCACGACCACGTCGAATTGACCAACCTGGGTAACGCCACTGAAGACGGAAATGATCTGACCTCTGATTTCTTCGCTCGGTGAGCTCGGGAAAAAGTTCGAGTCGACCTTGCGTTCTTCGGTCGGCAGCACACGGTCACCGATGAACAGCTCTTCGCGGGTGCTGCGGACAGCCATCGTCGCGATGTCGTCATCTTGAGCCACCGCCGTGCCGAGTCCAATGTAGGTTGCCTCGCGGCCGAGCACCTCGTTGGTTTCGGGGTCGACATAGACAGGGCCTTTGCGAACGATGTTGTAGCTCTCGTTGTTCT
Source organism: Pseudomonadales bacterium (assembly GCA_965267275.1). GTDB lineage: Bacteria > Pseudomonadota > Gammaproteobacteria > Pseudomonadales > Azotimanducaceae > UBA4421. The sequence goes on along the minus strand of OZ253950.1, from coordinate 5,074,554 downwards.
CGAGTTCACCACGGACATAAACGCGGTCACCGGCACCGAGCACGAGGCGCTCACTTTCACCCTGGACGACGTAAGGCGCGGCATCGAGAACGCCCGGGCCGACGACGCGATTGTCGACCAGGAATCCCTGAATGGCGTCGAGGCTGATCGCCGGTATTGCCGATTCCAGCGGCGTGGCGCGAATTTCCGGATGCAGGCTGACGGTATCCGACGGCGTCAGGCGCACGGTGCGTCCGGCATCGCCGCGACGCAGCTGCAGACGCGGCTGCCCGTCAACGTAGACCAGCGCAATCTGATCACCCGGGTAAATCAGGTGCGGGTTTTCGATCTGCGGGTTGATTTGCCAGATTTCCGGCCACAACCACGGGCGCGACAAAAAGGTGCCGCTGATGTCCCACAACGTGTCTCCCTTGACGACGGTATAGATGTCAGGGTGACCCGGCTTCAAATATTGGGAAATGTCTTCTGCCAACGCCGCAGGCGTGACGACTGTCACCCCAAGCCACAGCACACAGGAAGTCAGTAGGTGCTTACATACTTTATTCACGACGTTACATGTCCTTTGTCTGTTTGAATCGAGTCGCGCTTGTAGGTGGTCTGAACCAATAAACCCGAAGATATTGCGTTTCAGCTTCAAACTAGCGGGTGCAAAAAGCTATAATCGGCGCCATCTTAGCAGCACAAATTAGACCAATACTAGAGACAGTTCACAGCTGTCGTAATGCTCAATTCAGCCGCCTCTTTAGCAGCCTCTTGAGTAGCGAATAAGGCGCTTTGCATGACCATATTGAATATTCTTCACTACCCCGATCCACGTTTACGCACCAAAGCCGTGGACGTCACGGAATTCGGACCGGAGCTCGAGCAGTTCGGCGCAGACCTGCTCGAAACCATGTACGAAGCGCCGGGCATTGGTCTCGCCGCGACCCAGGTCGACGTCCACCAGCGCATCATCGCCGTGGACGTTTCCGAAAACCGCGATGCACCGCATATCCTGGTAAACCCGCAGCTGACGCTGCACGGAGAGATGCTGGAATCAGAGGAAGGCTGTTTATCGGTCCCCGGGATCTACGAGCCGGTCACGCGCGCCGAAAGGATCACCGTGGAGGCCAGAACACCACTGGGGGAGGCGCTGGCATTCGAGGCGGAAGGACTGCTGGCGGTGTGCATACAGCACGAGTGTGACCACCTGGATGGCAAGCTTTTTGTCGACTACCTTTCCAGCCTGAAGCGCACGCGAATTCGCAAGAAGCTGCAGAAACAACAAAAACAGCGTGCCTGAACTCAAGTTGGGCTTCGCCGGCAGCCCGGACTTCGCCGCGATCATCCTCGATGAGCTGGCCGCATCACCCTTCAAGCCATGTACCGTGTTCACCCAACCCGACCGGCCTAGCGGACGCGGCCGGCGGCTCAAGGCGAATCCGGTAAAGCGCCTTGCTACGACGCTCGACATTCCGGTACATCAGCCGAAGACGCTGCGAGACAAGGCGGCGCAGAAGCAGCTCAAGGCGTACGATCTCGACGTGCTGATTGTGGCCGCCTACGGGCTGATACTGCCGGAAGCCGTGCTGGGGATCCCCCGGCAGGGTTGTGTCAATGTCCATGCATCACTGCTTCCGCGCTGGCGCGGTGCCGCGCCAATCGAGCGGGCCGTCATCGCCGGCGACGATACCACCGGTATCTGCATCATGCAGATGGAGGCGGGCCTCGACACCGGCCCGGTCCTGGCCAGCGCCGAGTTGCCGATCACGCCACCCGTTGATGTAGAGGCGCTGGAAAGTGAACTTGCGCACCTGGGCGCGGCGACGCTGCTCGACCAGCTCGCCGTGCTTGCCGAAACCGGCAAGCTGCCAACCGCAACCCCCCAGGACGACACGCTGGCCACCTACGCAGAGAAACTGACCGCGGCAGACCGGATCATCGACTGGACCCTGCCCGCAGGGGATATTGCGCGGCGCATTCAAGCCCTGGCCGCACGCATGCCGGTGCGCACCGAAATCAACGATTGCGGTGTGCAGCTGCTCAGTGCTGTCGAGAAAGAGCAGGGGGTCATTCCTGATGAAGCACCGCAAGCGGGAACCATCATCGACGTCTCCAAGAAGGGCATTATCGTTCAATGCGCAACCAATCTGTTGCATTTAACATCGGTGCGGGTTGAACGCGGCAAAGGCAGCAAACTCGACCCTGCGGCCGCACTCAACGGCTTCAGCGATCTCTTCTATACCGGTGCGCACCTTACTTAGCCTACGCACGTTGTCTCGCCAGGGGCGCACTGATCATCCGAGCCTCGTTAGTGGCTAGATCGGCCTCTGCGCAGTTGCGCGCCAATGTCGCACGTGCGCTTTTGACGGTGATCGATGGCAACCGAACAATCGATTGGGTGATTGAAGAAAAAGCCGCGTGGCTCGAAGAACCGCTTGCGAGAGAACTCCTATACGGCAGCGTGCGCCATTTCTATACGCTCGACGCGAGCGTGCGCGCAAACCTGGACAAACCCCTTCGCAACAAGGACAGAGACATCTGGTGTCTTCTGTTAGTGGGCGCTTACCAACGGCTTTACACCGATATTCCAGACCACGCCGTCATCAACGAGACCGTCGAAGCCAGCCAGGTCCTGCGCAAACCCTGGGCGAAGGGTTTGATCAACGCCGTTCTACGCAAGCTTGAAAATACCGAACAAACGTTCGATCACCCAGACTGGTTGATCGCGCGCCTGCAATCGGCTTATCCGCAACAATGGCAGGCGATTGTTTCGGCAAACAACCAGCGCGCCCCGATGACGCTCCGGATCAACCCCCGCCAGATCAGCGCGCCTGCATACAAAGGCGCGCTGCCCGAAGACATCGAGGCCTCAATCGGGCCATCACCGAACAGCCTGATACTCACTGCGCCCGTCCCCGCAGCCAGTTTACCCGGCTGGCAGAGCGGCCAGGTTGCGGTGCAGGATCTTGGCGCGCAGTTTGCTGCGCCACTGCTTTTGGCAGAATCTGGAGAAACCGAGAGGTTGCGCGTACTCGACGCGTGCGCCGCACCCGGCGGTAAACTCGGCCACATGATCGAGCTCAGGCCGGAAGCCGAGTACATCGGGCTCGAACGGAGTGCCAAGCGCCTGTCCGCCACACGCACGATCCTCGAGCGCCTGCAACATACGCCAGAGCTGGTGCAGGGGGACGCTACCGGCCTCGAATGGTGGGACGGCAACGCGTTTTCGCACATTCTGCTGGATGCGCCCTGCAGCGGGACCGGGACGCTGCGCCGCCACCCGGATATCAAGGTGTTACTCAAAGAAGACAGCATCGCCGGACACGCAGCAACCCAACTCGCATTACTGCGCAATCTCTGGTTGACACTCAAACCCGGGGGACGTCTGCTGTACTGCACGTGCTCGCTGCTGCCGGAAGAAAACGACAATGTGATCGCTCAGTTTGTCGAAGGCACAAAAGAAAACGGTCTACAATACGACCGCACGCACCCGAGCAACGAAAACAAACAGACGCAAGCGGACAACCCAGCACACGTGATTCCAATCGACCTACCGACAGGGCAGGCAACGCGCTTTGGCTGGCAGTTGCTGCCTACCGATCCGCGTACCGACGGGTTCTACTATGCTTTGCTAGAGAAAGTGTGATGATACAGCGGTTGGCAACACACAGCAGAGCCAGGGTCGACAGATGAAGATTCTCATTCTCGGTGCGGGCCAGGTGGGCGGTACCCTCGCCGAAAATCTCGCCAAGGAAGAATTCGACGTCACCCTGGTCGACAGTAAAACCGAGCGTCTGCAGGAGCTGGCCGAACGCCTGGATATCCAGACTGTTGCGGGATGGGCGTCGCATCCGGATGTGCTACGCCGCGCGGGTGCCGACGACGCGGACATTCTCGTTGCGGTCACATCCAGTGACGAGGTCAATATGATTGCCTGCCAGGTGTGCTATTCGCTGTTCCGGACACCCACGAAAATCGCGCGCGTGCGCGCATCTTCCTATACCTCTCGCGAAGGCTTCTTCTCCAAAGAGCACATGCCCATCGACGTGCTCATCAACCCCGAGCAGGTGGTGACCAATCACATCCACGAGTTGCTGAAACACCCCGGCGCGCTCCAGGTCCTGGACTTCGCGGACGGGCGTGTGCAACTGGTCGCCATGCGCGCCTACTATGGCGGCCCGCTGGTGGGGCAGGCGCTGAGCTTTCTGCGCGAGCACATGCCGAAGGCCGACACCCGGGTAGCGGCAATCTTCCGCCGCGGGCGCCCCATCATTCCCAAAGGTGACACGGTGATCGAGGCAGATGACGAAGTGTTCTTCATCGCCGCGCGCGAGCATATCGACGCCGTCATGGGTGAGCTGCGCAAAGTCGAGCGGCCTTTCAAGAGAGTGATGATTGCCGGTGGGGGCAACGTCGGCGCTGGTCTCGCGCGTGCCGTGGAAAACAACTACGCCGTCAAGCTGATCGAGTACAGCGGGCCGCGCGCCAAATTCCTGGCCGACCAACTGGTCAAAACGGTCGTGCTGCAGGGCGACGCGACCGACCGTGAGCTGATGCTCGAAGAGAACATCGAGCAGTGTGATGCGTTCTGCGCGGTCACCAACGACGACGAGGTCAACATCATGTCGTCGTTGATGGCCAAACGTCTCGGCGTGCGCCAGGTCATGACCCTCATTTCCAAACCCGCGTACGTGGATCTGATGCAAGGCGCCGATATCGACATCGCGGTATCACCCCAGCAGGCGACGACGAGCACGCTGTTGTCGCACGTCAGACGCGCGGACGTTGCCCGTGTGCACAGCCTCCGGCGCGGTGCCGCAGAAGCAATCGAAGCAGTCGCCCACGGGGACTCCAAAAATTCCAAAGTCGTCGGCAAACGGATCTGTGACATCGACCTGCCGGAGGGTGCAGCCATCGGCGCCATCGTGCGTGGCAGCGAAGTTCTGATCGCTCACGACAATGTCGTGGTCGAGCCGGATGATCACGTCATCATTTTCCTGATCGACAAACAGCAGGTCAGAGCCGTGGAACGTCTGTTCCAGGTTGGCCTGAGCTTTTTCTAAACAACGCCCTCGGCCGGTATGCACCTCGCAGTCATATTCAGAGTTACCGGTACGCTGCTCACGTTCTTCAGCTTTACTTTTCTGATTCCCGCCGCGATCGCGTTCTTCTATGGGGAGCAGATGCTGGCGAGTTTTGCGCTCGCCTTTGCGATCACCTTCGTCAGCGGCCTGGTATTGTGGCTGCCGCTCCGCGGCAATCGCGAGCTGCGCGGCGGCGACGGTTTCCTGATCACTGCGCTCTTCTATATCGGTCTCGGAATTTTCGGTGCGATCCCGCTGTATCTCGCCGAGGGGGCAGCACTCAACTTTACCGATGCCGCTTTCGAGTCGATGTCGGGTCTGACAACAACCGGTGCGACCGTCATCACCGGTCTAGATGCGTTGCCGAAATCCCTGCTGTTTTACCGCCAGCTCCTGCAATGGCTGGGCGGCATGGGCATCATCGTCCTGGCTGTCGCCATCTTTCCGATGCTCGGCATCGGCGGCATGCAGCTCTATCGCACCGAATCTCCCGGGCCGGCCAAAGACAACAAGCTGACACCTCGCATCACTGAGACAGCCAAGGCGTTGTGGTACATCTACTTGAGTCTGACCATCGCCTGCGCCCTCGCGTATTGGATTGCGGGGATGACGCCGTTCGACGCGATCAGCCACAGCTTCTCGACCGTCGCCATCGGCGGTTTCTCGACACACGACGCCAGCATGGGTTTTTTCGAGAGCCCGATGATCGAGGGAGTCGCGATCGTGTTCATGCTGCTATCCGGCATCAACTTCGCGCTGCACTTTCTCGTCTGGCGGCGCCGTAATCCGATTCACTACCTGCTGGATGCGGAAGTCCGCACATACCTGCTGGTCCTGAGTGTCGTGGCGGTGGTGGTCTGCAGCATCCTCTATATCTACCCCCAGGAAGGTGTTGCCCCGATACGCGACGGCTTGTTCCAAACCATATCCGTCGCTACGACCACGGGCTTCACCACGCAAAACTTCAGCCTGTGGCCTTCAGTCGCCCCGGTCTTGTTGCTGCTCGCCGCGTTTGCCGGCGGCTGCGCCGGTTCCACCGCGGGCGGTATCAAGATGATTCGGGTGCTGATGATCTATCTGCAGGGCATGCGCGAAGTCAAACGGCTGATCCATCCGAACGGTGTCTTCCCGCTCAAGCTCAACAACGCGCCGGTAGCCGACAGACTGATAGAAGCGGTGTGGAGCTTCTTCAGCGTTTACGTCATCGTGTTCCTGCTGATGGTGACCTTTGTGATGCTTGCTGGCGATCTCGACTTCGTCACTGCATTTTCGGCCGTTGGCGCGTGTCTGAACAACCTCGGCCCCGGCCTGGGCGACGTTGCCCTCAACTACGCGTCGCTGCCGGCCAGCGTCAAATGGATGCTGATGTTCACGATGATGCTGGGGCGTCTGGAGATCTTTACGTTGCTGGTTCTCTTGACACCCGCGTACTGGCGTCGCTGACCCGGCAGTCAGCCACAGAGGCCGCTAACGGTCAGCATGCAACAGGCTGCTGCTTCAAACCACGCGGCAGATGCCATCACGGCTGATAGATACTGCTTTCATCGCCCTGGGGCGGACGCCTGAAGCGCTTGTATTCCCACTGATATTGCTCCGGCGCGCGGCGCACAGCGGTCTCTATCGAGGCGTTCATTGCCGCGGCAACGCTTTCGGCATCATCACCGGTCCGCGTCAGGTCGAGCGCCTCGAACCGCAGGGCATAGGACATCTGTCCGGGGTTAACAAGTCTTTGAACGGTACCGAGAATGACGTGCGGGTCGTTGCGCAGAAGCCGATGCACCAGCGTCATGGTCAGCGCCGGCTGCCCGAAGAAAGGCGCATAGACCCCTGCTCTACGGCGTGGCACCTGGTCGGGCAGCACCGCGATGATCTTACCGTCGCGCATGGCTCTCAACAGGCCACGCATACCGCCTGTGTCGATCGGATAGAGCTCTCCCTCGAAGCGCTGGCGCGCTTCGAGAATGATGGCTTCCGTGCTCGCAAGCCGCGGCGGATCGTACAAAGCGGCAAATTTGTAATGGGTGCCGAGATAGGCGCACAAGAGCTCCCAGTTGCCAAAGTGGGGGACCAGAAGAAGCACGCCGCGGTCGGACGCATAAGCTTCATCAAGAATCGCCTTCCCGTGTTCCTCTGTAATGCTGGCCATCAGCCGCTCCCGTGGCCACGCCGACAAGTGGCCGAACTCGAAGAAAAGCAACGCCATATTCGCGAGGCTCGCACGGGCGAGTTCCGTACGCGCCTCATTATCCAGCTCCGGGAAACAGGCCTGCAGATTCGTGCAGGTGACCTCCGCGCTGGTCGACTTCATCCAGAGATTCAAGTTAGCGAACAGGGCCGCAAAGAGACGCGCGAGGGTGCGCGGCGTGCGCGCCGCCAGCGCCAGGAGCATGCGCTGAAAAGCCGCGCTCATCGCTCCGCGTTCCGTAGCGCGTTGCACGGCTGAAATCTGAAGCACCCGGTCAGGTGGTCGTTGACCATACCGGCACTTTGCATCAGCGCGTAGCAGACCGTCGGGCCCATGAATTTGTACCCTTCGCCTTTCAATGACTTCGACATCGCTGCGGATGCTGGCGTATGTGCGGGGACCTCTGCTCGCTCCCGGTACGATGGGGATGTTTCCGGTGCGAAGGACCACAACCAGGCAACAAAATCTTCGCGCGCTTGCGTTAAGCGTGCGTTGCTGACCATGGCCTCGAGCTTCGCCCTGTTGCGTATGAGTCCGGCATCTTCCATCCACCGGTCGACATCATCACCACCAGCATTCGCCAGATAATCGATATTGAACGAACGGAAACACTCTCGCATGTGCGCACGCTTCCGCAGAATCGTTAACCAGGATAGTCCGGCCTGCATGCTTTCCAGCACCATCAGTTCGAACAAAGCCTGCCTCGACCGAACCGGCACTCCCCACTCTTCATCGTGATAGGCGACATACGACGGGTCATCGCCACACCAGCTACAGCGCGTCACGCCCTTATTCGTCATGCGCGCGCCAGAGGTCTAATTCGCAATTCCAACGCGTTTCCCTTAGATTGCTGCGCAATTCTACTCAAGCGATCTATCTCTGTCTGTGCAGCAGCAGGAGCCAGCGCCGAACGAAACATGCCCGGAAGCGAGCACCTAACCCTATGAACAACGCCAGCTTGAGGGCATTTCTGCTGGACCGCGACGGCGTCATCAACTTCGACTCTGATGCGTTCATCAAATCCGCACAAGAGTGGCGTCCAATACCCGGGGCGCTGGAGGCCATCGCCACACTTCAGCAACACTTCGAGGTTGCAGTCTGTACAAATCAGTCAGGCCTGGGAAGAGGGCTGCTGAGCGATGCCGACCTGGCGGAGATAAATGGTCGTATGATCGAAGAACTGATACGCGCTGGCGGGCGCCCCCTCGACATCTATTTCTGTCCGCATCTGCCGGATGATGAGTGTCATTGTCGAAAGCCGGCGCCCGGGCTGCTGCACGCGGCGATGCAGCCTATGGGCGTGACGCCCGATCAGGTCGTTTTTGTCGGCGATTCGGTTCGCGATCTGCAGGCTGCCGATAACGCCGGCTGCCATGCCGCTCTGGTTCTTACCGGTAACGGCGCCAAAACCCTCGAGGAGAGCAAAACAAGCAAGCAAACGGGAGAATTCAGTGTCTACGCGAGCCTTGCCGACTTAGCGGCAAAGCTCTGCAAGGACACCTCTATCTAGACCTCGAGGTTGCTAGACGTCGAGATTGACCACGGACAAGGCGTTGGTTTCGATGAATTCCCGACGCGGCTCTACCTGATCACCCATCAGCGTGGTGAAGATCTGGTCGGCGCCAATGGCATCATCTACGGTCACCTGCAGCATCCGACGAACTTCGGGGTCCATCGTCGTTTCCCACAGCTGATCCGGATTCATTTCGCCAAGACCTTTGTAGCGCTGGATGTCCACACCGCGCCGCGCCTCGCTTAACAACCAATCAAACGCTTCAATGAAGTGTTCGATCGCGAGGGTCTTCTCGCCGCGCTGTACGTAGGCATCCTGCTCGAGCAGGTCCTGCAGCTGCTCAACCATCGCCGCCACGGCAGCGTAGTCGGCCCCGTTGAAAAAGCTGTGCGAAAACTCGACCTGCTCCGTCACGCCTTTGATCATGACGCTGAGCTGCGGCAGGTAAACCTGATGTTCGCCGTCGAAGTTCAGCGTGACGCCTGCGGCATTACCTTCTCCGCCCGCGAAACGCTGAGCGAGCGCTTCGCCCCAGGTCTGCATGGCCGCTTCGTCACGCAACATCTCAGCGGTCACTGGCGGCACCCGCAAGAGCTCCCGCGTGACCTCCAGCGGATACTTACGCTTCAATCGCTCCAGACGGTCGAAGACGGCCTGCAATTCAGTCATGAGCGCTTCGAGTGCTTCTCCCTGCAGCGCTGGCGCGTCAGGATTGACAAATATCTTTGCATCTTGCAGCGCCAATTCCATGAAGTAGAGGTTCAATTCCGCTTCGTCCTTGACGTAGCGTTCCTGCTTGCCCTTCTTCACTTTATAGAGCGGCGGTTGCGCGATATAGACGTGTCCGCGCTCCAGCAACTCCGGCATCTGCCGGAAGAAAAACGTCAGCAGCAGCGTGCGGATATGCGAGCCGTCGACATCGGCATCCGTCATGATGACGACGCTGTGATAGCGCAGTTTGTCTGGGTCGAATTCGTCGCGGCCGATACCGCAACCGAGCGCGGTCACCAGGGTACCGACCTCCTGGGACGACAACATCTTGTCGAAGCGCGCCTTTTCGACGTTCAGAATTTTACCGCGTAACGGCAGAATGGCCTGCGTCCGGCGATCCCGGCCCTGTTTCGCAGAGCCACCCGCCGAGTCACCCTCGACGAGGTAGAGTTCTGAAAGCGCAGGGTCTTTTTCCTGACAGTCGGCCAGTTTGCCCGGAAGACCAGCGATATCGAGGGCGCCCTTGCGGCGGGTCATCTCTCGCGCCTTGCGGGCCGCCTCGCGGGCACGCGCCGCGTCGATCATTTTACCCACCACGGCACGCGCATCCTGCGGGTTTTCGTCGAGGTATGCGGCAAAGTATTTGTAGAGTTCCTGCTCGACGGCGGTCTTCACCTCACTGGACACCAGCTTATCCTTCGTTTGCGAAGAAAACTTGGGGTCCGGGACTTTCACGGAAACCACAGCGGTAAGGCCTTCACGGGCATCGTCTCCCGTGGTCGCCACCTGGGCCTTTTTCAACAGGCCTTCGCGCTCGATGTAAGCGTTCAAGGTACGCGTCAGCGCAGCGCGGAAGCCGGCAAGGTGTGTGCCGCCGTCGCCTTGCGGAATATTGTTGGTGTAGGCGAATACCTGCTCCTGGAAACTATCGTTCCACTGCATCGCCACTTCGACGCCAACGCCGTCCTCGCGGTTGACGTTGAAATGAAAGACTTCGTTGAGCGCGGTCTTGTTACGGTTCAGATATTCCACGAACGCGTGCAAGCCACCTTCGTATAAGAAGGTTTCAGATTTGTCGGAACGCTCATCGACCAGGTTGATTTTTACCCCGGAGTTGAGGAAAGCGAGCTCGCGCAGGCGTTTGGCCAATACTTCGTACTGAAAGTGCACATTGTTGAACGTCTCTGCGGACGGTTTGAAATAACATTCGGTGCCAAGATCTTCCGTTTCCCCAACCTCCGCCAGGGGCGCAACAGGCACGCCGTCATGGTATTCCTGCTCATACACCTTACCGTCTCGGCGTATCGTCAGTCGAAACACCTCTGAAAGCGCATTGACGACCGATACCCCGACCCCGTGCAGACCGCCCGAGACCTTGTAACTGTTATCGTCGAACTTTCCGCCCGCATGCAGTGTCGTCATGATGACTTCTGCGGCGCTGACGTTTTCTTCAGGATGGATATCCACCGGGATGCCGCGGCCATTGTCGCGCACAGAAACAGCTTCTTCCGGGTGTACAACGACAAAAACTTCGTCGCAGAAGCCTGCCAGGGCTTCATCGATGGCGTTGTCGACCAATTCCTGCACCATGTGATGCAGGCCGGTGCCGTCTTCCGTATCGCCAATGTACATTCCCGGACGCTTGCGTACTGCGTCCAGACCGCGCAGCACGGTAATGCTGCCCGAGTCGTAAGTATCGTCGTGGTCTGACATGTAGGCTGTCGCCCTCTCTACATCAACCCGACTCACAGAGTGAGGCCGGGTACATTCGATCGTCAGGCAGCAGCTGCCACCGTTCCCTGTTTCACGTGGAACACCCGGGGGGTCAAGCGTTCGTCGAACCAGTCTTGAGCCAGAGGGGCGGTTGACGTGGCCAGCACCTGGCATTCCATAGCCACCAGAGTCTCCACGAATCGCCGCCAATGTTCCGCGTCGAGTTCCGCGCCGAAGTCGTCAATCAAAAAGACGCTTCGTTGCCGGGTAGCAGCGTAGAGGTGCTCCGCCTGGGCCAGCACGATAGCGCTGGCAATCAGCTTCGCCTGTCCTCTGGAAACCGTTTCTGCGGCGATATGGCCGCTGCTGCTGAAAAGTAAATCTGCCCGGTGCGGACCTCGATGTGTGACCCCGAATTTTACATCGCGAGGGAATGATTCGCCTAATTTTTTCGCCACTTCTTCGACGCTCCCCAGCCCGCCCCAGTCCATATCCAGGCTGACATCCAGCTCCGGAGCCAGGCTCTCGAGCGCCGCCTGAAAATGCGGATTCAAGGCGGAAACATAACGATCTCGATACTGGCTCAGCGACTCACTCAGCGTCACGAGTTGCTGGTACCAGGGGTCCTGATCCAGCCGCGCGCCAGTGTCAGCGGTTTTCAGCCAGGCATTGCGTTGACTCAGCACGCGACGGTAGCGTCGCGACGCATCCAGGAAGGCAGGTTCCACGTGAAACAATCCCCAGTCCAAGAACGCCCTGCGTGGCGCTGGTCCACCCAGCACCAACTCTGCAGCGCTGGGCAAAAGGGTCTGCACGGGCAGCAACCGCGCGGTTTCAGAAATTCTACGCTCGCTCTGTCCATCGATGCGCAGCTGCGTATCACCGCGCTGAGTCTTCGACATCGCAAGCCGATGCTGATCACCGGCACTACCGCGCAGGCTCGCTCTGATCAGCAATGCCTCCGCAGTGGTGTTGATGACGGATGTCGTTTTTGTCGTGCGGAACGAACGTCCGCGAGCCAGCATGTGCACGGCCTCCAGCAGTGCGGTTTTACCCGCCCCATTGGCGCCCGTGAAGTAATTGAATCCGGGGGAAAATTCTAGATCAACCTCTCGCAGGTTGCGGAAGTGCTCTATATGGAGCGTTTCGAGGTACACCGGCCGGCCGTACCTCGATCATCACAAACGCATTGGCATGACAACGTAGAGAGATGCCTCGTTGCCGATCCCTTCGATGAGCGCAGAGCTGTTCGCATCGGACACACTGAGACGAACGCTGTCAGTTTGCAGCACGCCCAGCACGTCCAGCAGGTAGCTGACATTAAAACCGATTTCGAGATCGCCGCCGTTGAACGCGACAGCCACAGTTTCCTCTGCCTCTTCCTGCTCGGGGTTGTTGGCCTGTATCGTCAGCTGTTCTTCGTTCAAGACCAGCCGCACGCCGCGGTATTTTTCATTCGAGAGAATGGAAGCGCGCTGAAAAGCCTGGCGCAACGTTTCTCGGTCTCCCTCTAACGCTCGAGATCCATCGGCGGGGACCACTTTCTCATAATCGGGAAACTGCCCATCCACGAGCTTCGTGGTCATCGTGAAAGGCCCGGATTGCACAGTCAGGTGATTGCCACCCAAGTGCAACGTCACTGTTTCATTTTCTCCATCGAGCAGCCGTGCCAGTTCGAGAACACCTTTTCTGGGCACAATCGCCTGCACCCGATTCGCTACCGATGAGTTGCTGAAATCCGCTGTGCTCATCGCCAGTCGATGGCCATCGGTGGCAACCGCCCGCACATGATCCGAAGACACCTCAAACAGCATGCCGTTCAGAAAGTAGCGGACGTCCTGCTGTGCCATGGCGAACGACACCGCATCAATGAGTCCGCGAAGATCGTCCTGAGGTACCTCGAGGGTGACGTCCGCTTCGCCGCCCGGAACTTTGGGAAAGTCCGCCGCCGGCAGCGTCGCCAAGCTGAAGCGGCTGCGCCCCGAACGAACGATCGCCCTGTCGCCTTCCACCGAAACGGTCACCTCAGCGCCCTCACCCAGCGACCGCCAAATGTCAGCTAACTTGCGTGCCGGCAAGGTCGCCTCGCCGGTTTGCTCAACCAGCGCATCACATTCGGCAACGAGTTCCACTTCGAGGTCCGTCCCGGTGATCTCGAGGCGATTGTCATCGGCTTTGATCAACAAGTTTGCGAGCACAGGCAGTGTCTGCCTGCGTTCGACAACACCGGTCACCAATTGAAGCGGGCGTAACAGTTGCTCGCGCTGAAGGGTAAATTTCATGGCTCTAACCTGATAGCAGGCGCGACAGATTCTTGTGGTCTTCAGCAAGATCCGCGCTGGATTCACGTAATTCCGCTATTTTACGACAGGCGTGCAGCACAGTCGTGTGGTCTCTGCCGCCGAAGGCATCGCCGATTTCCGGCAGCGAATGGTTGGTCAACTCCTTGGCCAGTGCCATTGCCACTTGTCGCGGTCGTGCAATCGTACGGTTGCGTCGTTTTGACAGCAGGTCGCCGATCTTGATGTTGTAATACTCGGCAACCGTGCGCTGAATGTTGTCGATCGATATCTGCCGATCCTGAATGGCAAAAAGATCACGCAGGGCTCGTTTGACCTGGTCGACGCTGATGCGCGAGCCGGTAAAGCGAGCGTTGGCGATGACCCGTCGCAGCGCGCCTTCGAGTTCGCGCACATTCGAGCGAATTCGCTCTGCAATGAAGAATGCCACCGCGGGATCGAGATCCACTTCTTCGGCTTCCGCCTTCTTCATCAAGATCGCGACTCGCGTCTCTAGCTCGGGCGGCTCTACTTCGACAGTCAGTCCCCAGACGAAACGCGATTTCAAGCGCTCTTCCAGGCCGTCGATCTCGCGCGGGTACCGATCACACGTCAGCACCATCTGATGGCCGCGCTCGAGCAGCGCGTTGAACACATGGAAAAACTCTTCCTGTGAACGCAGCTTCTTGGCAAAAAACTGAATGTCGTCAATTAGCAGCGCGTCTACGGACCGGTAGTACTGCATGAAGTCCTGCATGGTGCCCTGCTGCAACGCCTTGACCATGTCCTGAACAAACCGCTGAGAATGCAGGTAAACCACTCGCGCATCAGGCTGACGCTGCAGGATTTCATTACCCACGGCCTGCATCAGATGCGTCTTGCCCAGACCCACACCCCCATAAAGCAATAACGGGTTGTATGAGTTTCCGGCATTACTTGCGACCTGCAGGGCAGCGGCTTTTGCCAGCTCGTTCGATTTGCCTTCTACAAACGTTTCGAAGTTGAACTCGCTGTTCAGGTTGTGCAGCTGCTTGGGCTGTCCGGTGTATGCATCCGCGCGCAATGGCTGCGCCACGTTATCGCCCACTGACAGATGTATCTCCACCTCTTCGTCAGTGCCATTGGCTTGACTGATCAGGTCGGAGATGCGCTGCAGATACGCCAGGCGTACCTGCTCCTCGACGTATATGTTCGGTGCAAACAGGGCTACCGAGCCATCGTCGACGCGTACCTGCAGCGGTTTGATATAGGTTTCAAATTGTTCTTCGGAGACTTCGTCCGCTAGCCTGCCTAAGCATTGTTGCCAAATGCTGTGTCCCACTTATTCGTGCCCCCACCACATCAAACAGCGCAATGTCCTGTGACGCTATGTCTGATGTCTGCTGTTTTCGTTCTGGTTTTGCTTGTCCCTGGCGTCAGAAACCCTTTCTATCGCGATGCGCCGGTCTATTACGCCTGGCAAACACCGCGATTCGCCCAGTACAAGATATACCTGTATTTTTTAGTTTTCAGGACCGGGGAGTCATACCTTGCACCCCTTGCGCCCGTTGTGTTCCCGCGGCCTGAAAGTCGCCGACAAATCATCCGCCCTGAAGCTATGACAAGTCTGCCAACGGGGTGAAATATGCCGTGAAGAGAACGAGGCCATTTAAGCTCAAGCTCAAACAAATAGCTACGCGTTAGGATAAAAAATCACAGTTTTTTTACGGAGGCCAGCAAATTCAAAAACTTACGCCAGACTCAGGGGACGATCGGCCAGCGCCGCTTAGCAATGCCGTGTGCGCAAGATTTTGGAGAACCTGTGGATAACTTTTGAGGGCGAATTGACTCACATGGTTGCCGACAGTTTCCCCCGCGCTAACCACGAGATGTCCACAATCATTCCGCGCCGATAACCCTTTGAGAGACAGGGCGTTATCTCACTTACCAACAAGCCAGGGGCCCCTTAACAAACAACAATCACAAATTCTTCTTATATATAAATCTTACTAATTGACACCTCGCAAGGGTGTTCATAGAATCGCGCACCCTTTTATCCGGAAGCTGGGCATAACGGCATTGTGCCAGCCCTGAGCAGAGTCAAAAATGAAGCGAACTTTTCAACCGAGTAATCTGAAGCGTAAACGCACACACGGTTTCCGAGCTCGCATGGCGACCAAAGGCGGCCGTAAAGTGCTCGCCGCACGACGTGCCAAAGGCCGTAAGCGCCTGAGCGTTTAACAGCCGGCCAGCATTCGGGCCTTCGACCGCGTCGGTCGAACTGTGTTTGCCTTTCCCAAATCCGCCAGATTACTGACCGCCAAGCAGTTTACCGCAGTGTTTCGTCGCCCTGACGTCAATCTCGTCGAAGGGCCATTACGTATACGCGCGAGAAAGAATAGAATGCGGCACGCTCGTCTGGGCCTTGTCGTGCCGAAAAAAGGCACGCCCAAAGCTTATGCCCGGAATCGGACCAAACGATTGATCCGCGAGCGTTTTAGACACCGCGCCCATGAGCTGCCTGATGTGGACCTGGTGGTGCAGGTATTTGGGGCGATGGATGAGCAGCATCTCTGCAGGCTGCTGGATCGCCAGTTTGATCGGATAAAGGAGCAACTCGCGTAGCGCGTCTGCCACACCCGTGGTTGCCGAGCGCGCAGTGCCGTTATGACAGAACCGACATCACCGCAAAACTCAGAGCCGTCCCGGAGCTTGTCCGTGCGTCTGGCGCTCTCGATGATACGCGGTTATCAGCTCGTTCTGAGTCCCTGGATTGGCAGGCAGTGTCGCTTTTATCCGACCTGCTCCCACTACGCGACAGAAGCCATCCGCGAGCACGGGTTGTGGCGAGGGACATCACTGACGCTGCGCAGGCTGGGCAAGTGTCATCCGTTTCATCCAGGTGGTGTTGATCTCGTACCGGAACGAACCGTCGACTCGCACAGCCCTATCAAACACTGACAGGAATTTTCATGCTGCCTCCCGAAATTCAACGCATCGTGTTGCTGATTGCCCTCGCGGCGACTGCCTATCTGATGATTCTCGCCTGGAACGACGACATGCAGAAGGCCAAGGAGCCGGCGGCCGTCACTTCCGCGCCGCTCTCGGCAGCAGGTTCAGATGTACCGGCTGAGGTGCCGGCGGCAGCGGAAACCGCGACCGGCGCGGGTGGCGATGTGCCCGACGCCAGCATGCTGGCCGGCGCGAATCCGGCGCAACCAGCGACTACTGCCACGCCTCAGAGCGCTGACCTCGTCGAAGTGAACACACCAACCCATCAAATATGGATTGATCTCGTCGGCGGGGACATTGTCCGCGTGCTTCTGCCCAAGTATCCGGTGGAGCTCGACACCCCCGATGTCCCTTATATGCTCCTGGACAACAGCGCCACCCAGACATACGTCGCGCAAAGCGGACTGATCGGTCCCCAGGGTATCGACGCTGACGGCAGAGCTGTTTATACCGCGACGACGCGCGAACTGACCGTGGCCGCCGGTGAAACCCGCGAGCTCGTGTTGACGACGCAGACGGGAGCGCGAAAAGTGTTCACCTTCGATGGCGATGACTATCTCGTCGGCGTGCGTTTCGAGGTCGAAAATACATCGACAGAGCCCATGCGCGCTGCCCTCTTTGCGCAGATCAAGCGCGACTCACGACAGCCGCCCAACGTGGACACCTTTGCGCTGGCACCGCGGCCGTTTCTTGGTGCTGCTTACACCACGCCGGACGAGCGCTACTTCAAGGTCGATTTCGAGGATATAGACGATGACGGCCCGGTCGATGAGACCGTGCCGGGTGGCTGGGTCGCATTTCTGCAACACTACTTCCTGAGCGCCTGGATCGCCCCGCAGGAAGAAACCAACCGTTTCTTCGGCCGACCGAACCGTGACGGTACCTACATGTTCGGCTTCACGGGCAGTCTCAAATCGGTGGCACCGGGCAGCACCGGCATCTGGGAGACGCAGTTTTACGCCGGGCCGAAAGATCAGAAACGTCTCGAGGAGATATCGCCCAACCTCAACCTGACGGTGGATTACGGTTTCCTCTGGTGGGTGGCTGTGCCTTTGTTTTATTTGCTGGACTGGCTCTACGGGCTGGTCGGCAACTGGGGTGTCGCGATCATCCTGCTGACGGTGGTGGTCAAGGCGCTCTTGTATCCGCTCTCCGCGGCCGGCTATAAGTCCATGGCGAACATGCGTCGCGTCGCTCCTGCAATGAAGCGGTTGCAAGAAAGATACGGCAACGATCGTGAGAAGCTCTCCCGCGAGATGATGGCGTTGTACAAGAAAGAAGGCGCCAACCCGCTTGGCGGCTGCCTACCGATGCTCCTGCCCATGCCGATTTTCATCGCGCTGTACTGGGTGTTGTTCGAATCGGTAGAACTGCGCCAAGCGCCGTTCTTCTTCTGGATTGAAGACCTGGCGGTGATGGACCCGTATTTCATCCTGCCTTTGCTGATGGGGGCGAGCATGTACTGGATGCAGAGTCTCAATCCGCAGATGGGGGATCCGATGCAGCAGAAGATGATGAAGATGATGCCCATCATGTTTACCGTGCTCTTCCTCTTCTTTCCGGCAGGGCTGGTGCTGTACTGGCTGGTCAACAACGTCTTGTCCATCGCGCAACAGCAGTACGTCTATAAACAAGCGGAAAAAGCCCAGGCGGCCAAAGCCTGACGCCAGTAGACATCGTCGTGCCGAGCAGTGCGCTCAATACGGACCTGATCGTGGCGGTAGCTACGCCGCCCGGTCAGGGCGGCATCGGGGTGGTGCGCCTATCCGGGGCGCAAGCGCTGCAGGTGGGTGAGCAGATCTGCGGCAGAGCGCTGCCGCCGCGCCAGGCGACGTTTTGTCGTTTCCGTGAAGGCGCTGAGGTCCTCGATGAAGGTGTCGCGCTTAGTTTCCACGAACCCGCCTCCTTTACCGGGGAAAATGTCGTCGAGCTGCAATGTCATGGCAGTCCCGTCGTCCTGCAGCGGTTGCTCGATGCGGCCTGTGCGCTGGGTGCGCGTCTGGCGCGCCCGGGTGAGTTTTCCGAACGCGCGTATCTGAATGGCAAACTGGATCTTGCTCAGGCGGAGGCCGTCGCGGATTTGATCGCGTCGACCTCGGTCACGGCGGCAAAAGCGGCGATGCGCTCGTTAACGGGGGAGTTCTCGCGGCAGATACACGCCCTCACCGAGACGCTGGCGCAGCTGCGCATGCTGGTCGAGGCCTGCATCGACTTTCCTGATGAAGACGTCGAGTTCCTCGAAGAGGCGGAGGTCGACGCGCGCGTCGCGGCCCTGCTTGCCGAGCTCGAAGCTCTGCGCCAACGCTGTCATCAGGGCCAACTCATCAACGAAGGCATCAACGTTGCTCTGATTGGTCCGCCCAATGCGGGAAAGTCGAGCCTGCTCAACGCGCTCGCTGGTGAGGAGGCGGCCATTGTCACGGATGTGCCCGGGACGACGCGGGATCTTCTCAAAGTAGATCTGGTCCTGGGGGGCATGCCGCTCAAGCTCGTTGATACCGCGGGACTGAGGGACAGCGAAGATACGGTAGAAAAAATCGGTATCGAACGCGCCCGTGCCCAGGCGGATGCCGCCGATCTGGTGATTGTCGTGCTGGATGCGTCGCAAGTGGCGCCCGAGTTGTTGACCAAGGCGGTGCAGCGTCTCGTGCCCGATACCACAAGCGCGCGGTTGATCGTCATGAACAAAATCGATCTGTTGTCTGCAGGAATCCCGTCAGCCGAGCGGGATACGCACTGGGTTTCGGCAAAGACGGGGCAGGGTATCGACGCCCTGGTTCAGGCCATCGTCGCCGCGGCCGGCCTGTCCGGCGCGGAGGTCGGGTTCACCGCCCGCGCCCGGCATGTTGCGGCGTTGGATGATGCCATCGTATCGCTGCAACGCGCCGCCGCGCAGCTGACCGCGCGGGAAGATACGGAAATCGTCGCTGAAGAACTGCGCGCGGCGCATAACGCCCTGGGAGAGATCGTCGGGATAGAAACCCCCGACGACTTGCTGGGGCGCATATTCAGTGAGTTCTGCATCGGTAAATAGCGCCTCAGGCGCGTCTTCCAATCAGGCTTCGAGCCTCTATACTTGCCGCCCGAAAACTGCGGCACGGCCGCGGGCACAAACAAGCGTGAGCTATGCAATACCCAGATTACTTTGACGTCATCGTCGTCGGCGGAGGTCATGCCGGCACTGAAGCGGCCGCTGCGGCGGCGCGCATGGGTGCCCGCACGCTGCTGTTGACCCAGAGCATCGAGACGATCGGGCAGATGTCCTGCAATCCTGCCATAGGCGGTATCGGCAAGAGCCATCTGGTTGCCGAGATCGACGCGCTCGATGGCCTCATGGCTCGCGCCACGGACCGTGCCGGCATCCACTTCAAGGTACTGAATGCCTCGAAAGGTCCAGCGGTACGCGCGACGCGCGCGCAGGCTGACCGGGCTTTGTACAAAAATGCCATCCGCGACCTGCTGGAACATCAGGACAATCTGCACATATTCCAGCAATCCGTCGTCGACTTCGTGGTCGAGGACGAACGCATCAAAGGGGTGGTGACGCAGATGGGTCTGACGTTTGCCTGTGCCACAGTGGTCTTGACGACGGGCACCTTCCTCGGCGGCAAGGTACATATCGGCACCGACAACCACCCCGGCGGCCGTGCCGGAGATGCGCCTTCGATCGCGCTCGCGGAACGGCTGCGCGCCCTGCCGTTTCGTGTCGGACGCCTCAAAACGGGTACGCCGCCGCGCATTGATGGCCGCACCGTCGATTTCTCGCAGCTTGAACAGCAGGCAGGCGACGAACCGCGCCCCGTCATGAGCTTGCTCGGCAATCGGGACGAGCATCCGCGTCAGGTCGTCTGCCACATTACCCGCACCAACCCGCGCACGCATGAGATCATCCAGGCCAATCTCGATCGTTCCGCCATGTACAGCGGCGCGATCGAAGGCGTGGGTCCGCGCTACTGTCCCAGCATCGAAGACAAAGTGGTGCGCTTTGCCGAAAAGACCAATCACCAGATTTTCATCGAGCCGGAAGGATTGAACACGACGGAGCTCTATCCGAACGGGATCTCCACCAGCCTGCCGTTTGATGCGCAGATGGCCTTTGTGCGCAGCATTGAAGGATTCGAAAACGCACACATTTCCCGTCCGGGATATGCGATCGAATACGACTTCTTCGATCCCCGCGACCTGCAGTATTCGTTGGAAACACGCGCCATCGAAGGGCTCTTTTTTGCGGGTCAGATCAACGGCACCACGGGTTACGAAGAAGCCGGTGCGCAGGGCCTGCTGGCTGGTATCAACGCGGCCTGCAAAGTGCAGGGCAAACCCGCCTGGGAGCCGCGCCGCGATGAGGCTTACATCGGCGTGCTGGTGGACGATCTGATCAATCTCGGCACCAGTGAACCGTATCGAATGTTCACCAGCCGCGCGGAGTTTCGTTTGCGCTTGCGTCAGGACAATGCGGATCAGCGCCTGACCGAGAGTGGCATCGAGTTGGGTGTGGTTGGCACCGCACGGGCCGACACCTTCCGCGCCAAGATGACGGAACTCGGCCGTTTGCATGAGCGCGTTGCGGTCACGCAGGTGGCACCGGGAACTGATCTGGCCGAAGCGCTCGGCGTATCGCTCGCGAAACATACCGAACTGGCCGCTGTGCTGCGCCGCCCGGAAGTGACGTTAGACCAGGTGCAGCAGGCATTTAGCAATGAGCTGGATGGGATCGTTGAACAGATGCTCATCGAAACGAAATATGCGGGCTATATCTCCCGCCAGGACGAGGAAATTGCCAAGATCCGCCGTCATGAAGGCATGACGCTGCCGGGTGACCTCGATTACGAGTCGATAGACGGTTTGTCCAACGAGCTGCGTCAGAAGCTGGCGCACAATCAACCCGCGACGCTGGCGCGCGCGGCGCGTATACCGGGGATGACACCCGCGGCGTTGTCGATACTCCTGGTACACGCCAAGAAGGCGGCAGCGCTCTGAGCGAACGCGCACGCATCGCCGCTGGCCTCGAGGCGCTGGCCATCACCGCCAGTGAGGCCCAGCTCGACAAACTCCTGACGTTTGCCGAGCTCCTGCGCAAATGGAACAAGACCTTCAATCTCGTCTCGCGACAGGATGTCGGCCGTCTGCTCGAACGCCACTTGCTGGATAGCGTCGCCCCGCTGTCTCTGTTGCAGGGTCCGCGAGTCATGGACCTCGGCAGCGGTGCCGGCCTGCCTGGAATCCCTCTGGCGATCATGGCGCCGGAGCTCCGTTTTACGCTCTGTGATCGCAATGAACGGCGCATGCGTTTCTGCGGCCAGGCCATGCGCACGCTCGATCTCGACAACGTCGACGTCTGGGTCACAGATTTAAAAACCGCCAGCGTGCCCGAAGCGCTCTTCGACACCGTCGTCGCGCGCGGTGTGGCGACAGCGCCCGTTGTTTGGGATATGGTGAAACATACCCTTGCCGCAGAAGGCTGTGTGCTGGTCTATGCCTCCACGCAGGCAAACGCGGACGAACAATCGATAGCAGACGAATCAGCAGACCCGCTGCAAGAAGCACCGGCAGCGCTGTTCACGGACAAACAAAAAGATGAGATCGAAATCTCGCAGCATGCATTCAACATCCCGAACATTGCAGCGACACACCACGTGCTCAGGCTGGCGCGCCGATGACTAGGATCATTGCCGTGGCCAACCAGAAAGGTGGGGTTGGGAAAACGACGACGAGCGTGAACGTTGCCGCATCGCTCGCCATGTCCGGCGGGCGTGTTCTGCTCGTGGACCTCGATGCCCAGGGCAACGCGACGATGGGCTGTGGGGTCGACAAGAATGAGCTTGAAGCGACGATCTACGAGTGGCTGATCGAGAACAAACCGCTTGCCGAGGTCGTCAGGAAATGCAACGGCGGCTTTGAAGTTCTGCCTGCGAATCTCGACCTCACGGCAGCGGAAGTCGAGCTCATGCAGTCGGAGGGACGCGAGTTTGTGATGCGCAGACGCTTGCGCGAGGAAACTGCGCCCTACGAATTTGTGATCATCGATTGCCCGCCGAGCCTCAGCATTCTGACCGTCAACGCGCTGATCGCCGCCGACGGCGTGCTGGTGCCGATGCAGTGCGAATACTATGCCCTGGAAGGTTTGTCTGCGCTGCTCGAGACGATTGATGGCATCCGTGAACGCGCCAATCCCGACCTCGAAATAGAGGGCATCCTGCGAACCATGTATGATCCGCGCAACAGTCTCACCCGGGACGTATCGCGCCAGCTCATTCAGTATTTCGGGGATCAGGTATTTCGAACCGTGATTCCACGCAACGTGCGCCTGGCCGAAGCACCCAGCCATGGCCTGCCTGCGATCCTCTACGACCGCACCTCCCGTGGCGCGGTGGCGTACGCGGCGCTGGCCGGTGAGATCAGGCAGAAACATCAACGCGCGGCGCTGCCGCAGTAACGGCTGACGGGAATGAGCAAGAAGCGACTGGGACGGGGACTGGATGCGTTGTTGTCTGATCGTAAGGCAACGCAGGCTGCACCAGATGCCGAAGCGCCGGTCAGTGCAGAGCCGCCCGCCCGCGACTCGGGTGTTCTCGAAATAGACGTGACCGACGTCCAGCCGAGCCCATACCAGCCCCGCCGTGTGTTCGATCCCGATGCGCTGGGGGAGCTTGCCAACTCGATCGCGCGCCAGGGGTTGTTACAACCAATTGTCGTGCGCGAGCGCGCGCAGGGCGGATACGAGCTGATTGCGGGCGAGCGCCGCTGGCGCGCCGCGCAGCAGGCGGGTCTGAGCCGCATCCCCGCGGTCGTGCGCAGCGTCACGGATGCGGAAGCTTCGGCGTTTGCGTTGATCGAGAACATCCAGCGCGAGGATTTATCCGCGCTGGAAGAGGCGATGGGGCTTGCGCGGCTGCGGGATGAGTTTGCGCTGACCCAGCAGCAGATTGCCGACGCCGTGGGTAAATCCAGGGTCGCCATTGCCAACCTGCTGAGGCTGCTCAATCTCGGCAGCACGGCGCGCGCATTGCTCGAAAGCGGTGCCCTCGAGATGGGTCACGCCCGGGCGTTGCTCAGCGTGGACGGCATTCTGCAGGATCAGCTGGCACAGCAGGTCGCCGAACAGGGTCTCTCCGTGCGCCAGACGGAAGCGCTGGTGCGGCGAGCGGGGCAAGCGCCTAAAAAAGCGCGAACGCAGCGGCCAGGTAAAGATGCGGATATCACGCGCCTGGAGCAGCGTCTGACTGACCACCTGGGCGCGCCCGTGCAGATCAAACACGCCGCGGATGGGAAAGGTGAGCTCGCAATTCGGTACTCGAATCTCGATGAACTCGATGGTGTGCTCAAACACCTCGGTCTGGACGACTGAATTGTTCGGCATTTCCTTCGGCAGTAGAAAAAAACCTCGCAAAACCCTGGTTTTACATTGATCGGTTAAGGCCGCCTCCCTATAATACGCGCCGCCTTTTACTGGGTGGTGGCGTCTGCATGAGCCCTATCGGCCGAATCGTAGTCGTACAAGCGGTCATCGGGCTCATGAGTGCAACGGTCTTCTGGACGTTCGACGCAGCCTCAGCCCGCTCGGCAATGCTTGCGTTATTGTCCTCGGTGATTCCGAGCGCTTATTACGCCTGGTTCGTGAGCCGAACGATGAACGCAACGAGGTTATTGTTGCAGGGTGTGCTGAAGACAGTTCTCACGGCGGTCCTGGTGGCCGTTTGTATTGTGGTCTTGACCATAGAGCCTGTCGGGTTTTTCGTGACGCTGGCTGCGATGCAGCTGTGCTACCTGACGGGTGGCATCGGCGCGCATAAAGACCGCGAGCAGGGCGCCGGTTAGACCAGAACTGAGCGCCAGATCGAGAGCCAGGTAGTAGTAAAGGTGATGCCCGACAGGGCAGGTAATAGAACGAGGTAATTGCGCTGATGACGCTGTCACCGACAATAGCCGCATGGGGCGGTGAGGTGATGCGCAGCAAAGCGCTTAGCTAGGAAGTTGCATGGCCGGCACAACCGCAGAGTACATCGAACACCATCTGACCAACCTGACCTATGGTCAGCTGCCGGACGGCACCTGGGGTTTTGCCACGACAGCGGAAGAGTCCGCCGCCATGGGTTTCATGTCGATCAATGTCGATTCCATGGGCTGGGCAATCGGCCTGGGATTGATTTTCTGTTTCTTCTTCCGCAGAGCGGCAGTCAATGCAACGTCCGGCGTCCCCGGCGGCCTGCAGAATGCCGTGGAGATGGTCGTCGAATTCATCGATGAAACCACGCAAAGCATCTTTGAGGCCAAGAATGCGTTGATTGCCCCCCTGGCGCTGACCATTTTCATCTGGGTGTTCCTGATGAACCTGATGGACCTCATCCCGGTTGACTGGATACCGGAGCTTGCGAAGGTCCTGGGCGCGCCGTACATGAAGATCGTGCCGACAACCGACCCGAACATCACCATGGCAATGGCGTTTACGGTGTTCGCGCTCATCCTTTACTACAGCATCAAATGCAAAGGCGGCCTCGGTTTCTTGAAAGAGCTGTCTTTCCACCCCTTTCCGCCGTACCTGGCGCCGATCAACTTCATTCTCGAAGGCGTGACCCTGATAGCGAAGCCGCTGTCTCTGGGTCTGCGCCTGTTCGGCAACCTCTACGCCGGGGAGATGATTTTCATATTGATTGCAATCATGTTCGGTGCCGGTGTCGTCTGGTTTGCGCTGGGTGGCGTTCTGCAGTGGGCTTGGGCGGTATTCCACGTCCTCATCATTACTTTGCAGGCGTTTATCTTCGCCGTTCTGACGATTGTGTATCTCGCTCAAGCCCATGAGGTGGAAGAGCATTAAATTCAGCGGCGCGAGAGCGCTGCCAATAAAAAACTCGTAATTGGGAGTAAAAATGGAACTACAAGGTCTTCTCTTTATTGCCGGCGCCCTGATGATGGGTCTCGGCGCGGTCGGCGCCGCTATCGGCGTGGGCGTGCTTGGCGGCAAATTCCTTGAAGGCGTTGCGCGCCAGCCCGAACTGTTGCCGATGCTGCGTACTCAGCTGTTCATCGTTCTCGGCCTCGTCGACGCGGTACCGATGATTGCTGTTGGTATCGGCTTGTACGTCATCTTCGCGGTTGCGGGCAGCTAAGTAGGTCTGCGCTCGCGGCACGGCCGCGAGCGTCCTTCTTAACGTTCACGCGCGTGCGAGACAGCATGCGAAATACGGAATATATGCGATGAATATAGGGCTAACCCTTTTAGGACAATCATTGACCTTCGTGGTCTTTGTCTGGTTCTGCATGAAGTTCATCTGGCCGCCGATCGTTAACGCCATGCGCGAGCGTCAGGAGGCGATCGCCGCCGGCCTGCGTGCCTCGGAAGAAGCGGACCAGAAGCTGGCGGATGCCGCCAGTGGCGCAGAAGCGGAGCTCGAGCAAGCCAAGCAGGAAGCTGCGGGCATCATCGATCAGGCGCGCAGTCGTGCAAATCAGATGATCGAAGAGGCGAAGAACGACGCGCGTGCCGAAGGCGAGCGTATGATCGAAGCAGCCAAAGCCGAGATCGATCAGGAAGTGAATCGTGCGAAAGAGGCGCTGCGTGCCCAGGTCGCTGCACTCGTGATCAATGGCGCTGAGCAGGTGCTTGAAAGCTCGGTGGATGCCGGCAAGCACGGCGAGATGCTCGACAAGCTCGCGGCAGAGCTCTAAGCCATGGCGGAACTGGCAACCATAGCGCGCCCTTACGCCAATGCAATTTTCGAGTTGGCCAAGAGCGAAAACTCACTGGATCAGTGGTCGCGCATGCTCGGTGTGCTTGCGGCAACAACCGGTGACGAAACGGTCGCGCTCCTTCTGGATAGTCCTGACCTGCCGTCGTCGGCAAAGGCGTTTCGCCTCGCCGAAGTTTGCGGGGATGAACTCGATGACCGCGGCAAGAAATTTCTGCAGGCGCTGGCTGAACACGACCGTCTAACCCTGGTCGGCGAAGTCAGAGAGCAGTTCGAAATTCTGCGCGCTGAAGAACAGAAGAGCCTGGACGTCGAGGTCATCTCGGCCTTCGACCTCACCGAGGCGCAGAGTGAAAATCTCAGGGCCGCGCTCAATCGCAAGTTCGAAAAAGATATATCTATTGAAACCCGGGTAGATGCCAGTCTCATCGGCGGCGCGATTGTGCGCGCCGGTGACATGGTCATCGACGGCTCGCTACGCGGCAAGCTCAACAAGCTTGCCGATACGTTGACTCAGGCATAGCGGTCCAACCGGAATACTTAACAAGGTAGCTAACATGCAGCAACTCAATCCTTCCGAAATCAGCGATATCATCAAGAATCGCATCCAGGGTCTGGATATCAAAGCGGAAGCTCAGAACGAAGGTACGATCGTCGGCGTTTCTGACGGTATCGTTCGCATCCACGGGCTTGCCGACGCGCAGTATGGCGAGATGATCGAGTTTGACGGCGGCCTTTATGGCATGGCGTTGAACCTGGAGCGTGACTCCGTGGGTGTGGTTATCCTGGGTGACTACGAAAACCTCACTGAAGGTATGACCGCGCGTTGCACCGGCCGTATTCTGGAAGTCCCGGTAGGACCGGAGTTGCTTGGTCGTGTGGTCGACTCCCTCGGTAACCCGATCGACGGCAAAGGACCGCTCAACGCAACTGCAAACTCGCCAATCGAAAAAGTCGCGCCCGGCGTTATCGCGCGGCAGTCGGTTGACCAGCCCGTACAAATCGGCTTGAAGTGTGTAGACGCGATGGTGCCCATCGGGCGTGGCCAGCGAGAGCTCATCATCTCTGACCGCCAGATTGGTAAGACCGCCATTGCCATCGACGCGATCATCAACCAGAAGCGCAGCGGCATTAAGTGCATTTACGTTGCGATCGGTCAGAAAATGTCCACGATCGCCAACATCGTGCGTACCCTCGAAGAGTACGGCGCGATGGAATACACCACTGTTGTGGCGGCCAGCGCCTCTGACCCGGCGCCGATGCAGTTCATTGCACCTTACTCCGGATGCAGCATGGGTGAGTACTTCCGCGATACCGGCGAAGATGCGCTGATCATCTATGACGATCTCACCAAGCAGGCCTGGGCTTATCGCCAGATCTCGCTGCTTCTGAAGCGCCCGCCGGGTCGTGAAGCCTATCCTGGTGACGTTTTCTACCTGCACTCGCGTCTGCTGGAGCGCGCTGCGCGCGTCAACGCCGATTACGTCGAGAAGCAGACCAACGGCGCGGTTACCGGTAAAACCGGTTCCCTGACGGCGCTGCCGATCATTGAGACTCAGGCCGGCGACATCTCCGCGTTCGTACCGACCAACGTGATCTCGATCACCGATGGCCAGATCTTCCTGGAAACCGAAAGCT
The DNA here is from genome assembly GCA_965267275.1 of Pseudomonadales bacterium. Taxonomy (GTDB): domain Bacteria; phylum Pseudomonadota; class Gammaproteobacteria; order Pseudomonadales; family Azotimanducaceae; genus UBA4421. The sequence continues at coordinate 5,046,772 of OZ253950.1, read as the reverse complement.
TCAACTCGGGCCTCCGTCCCGCCATGAACCCGGGTACGTCCGTATCCCGCGTGGGCGGTTCAGCGCAGGTGCCGTTCATGAAGAAAATTTCAGGCGGTATCAAACTTGCGCTCGCGCAGTACCGCGAACTGGCGGCGTTCTCTCAGTTTGCTTCTGACCTCGACGACGCTACCCGTCGTCAGCTGGAGCATGGTGAGCGCGTGACCGAGCTGATGAAGCAAAAGCAATATGCGCCGATGTCGGTAGCGGAGATGGGCACGTCCCTGTTCGCCGCTAACGAAGGCTACCTGCGTGACGTCGACGTTGACAAAGTCCTCGACTTCGAAGCCGCACTCCTGTCTTACATGCGCTCCGAATATGCGGACTTCATGAACGATATCGACGAGAACGGCACTTACAACGACGACGTTGTGGCGACACTCAAAGAAGCCATTGAGAAGTTCAAGGCGACGCAGAGTTTCTAAGGCTGAGCAGAGCTGAATAAAAGGACGCTTTAATGGCAGTCGGTAAAGAAATCAAAACCAAGATCAACAGCGTGGCCAACACGCAGAAGATCACCAGTGCCATGCAGATGGTTGCGGCCAGCAAAATGCGCCGTACGCAGGACAAGATGAGCCAGGGGAAACCCTACAGCGAGCGGATACGTGGTGTGATTGGTCACCTGGCCAACTCCAATCCGGAGTACAAGCACATCTACATGGAAGCGCGCGAAATCAAGCGCATCGGTTACATCATCGTGTCTACCGATCGTGGTCTCTGCGGCGGCCTCAATGTGAACCTCTTCCGCACCGTGGTCAAAGACATGGCGGAGTGGCACGCGAAGGGCATCGAGTCCGATCTCGGCCTCATCGGCAACAAAGCAGGCCCATTTTTTCGCTCGGTTGGCGGCAACATCAAAGCCGTTATGAACGATGTAGGCGAAACGCCATCCCTGCAGGACCTGATTGGCGGCATCAAGGTCATGCTCGATGCATACGAGAACGGTGAGATCGATCGCCTGTTCCTCGCCAGCAACGAGTTCGTCAACACGATGACGCAGAGCCCGACGATTCGCCAACTGCTGCCGCTGAATCCGGAAGAAGATGAGTCTTATCAACATCGTTGGGACTACATCTATGAGCCCGACGCGCGTCAGCTCATCGAAGGTCTGGTGATGCGGTTCGTCGAATCGCAGGTTTATCAGGCGGTCATCGAGAACGGCGCTTGTGAGCAGGCGGCGAAGATGATTGCCATGAAAAACGCCACGGAAAACGCGGAGAAGCTCATCGAAGAGCTGCAGTTGATCTACAACAACGCGCGGCAGGCGGCCATTACGCAGGAAATCGCCGAGATTGTCGGCGGCGCGGCCGCGGTTTAGGGCAAAGAATTAGCAACCAAATTTGAGGGCGTAAGCGCCCATTAACGAACGAGTAAGAGCAGAGGCAAATATGAGCAGCGGTCGAATCGTACAAATCATCGGCGCGGTCATCGACGTAGAGTTCGAGCGGGACAATGTCCCGAAGGTCTATGACGCATTGACGGTCAGCGACACGGGCCTGACCCTGGAAGTGCAGCAGCAGCTGGGTGACGGTGTCGTACGCACCATCGCCATGGGAGTTTCTGACGGCTTGTCGCGCGGCCTCGAAGTCACGAACACGGGCGCGCCGATCTCTATCCCGGTGGGTGAAGAAACCCTGGGCCGCATTGTGGATGTCCTGGGTGATCCGATCGACGAGAAAGGTCCGGTCAACGCTCGCGAACACATGCCGATCCACCGTAAAGCGCCGAAGTATGAAGATCAGGTGGGCGGTAACGAAATTCTCGAGACCGGTATCAAGGTCATCGACCTCATCTGCCCCTTCGCTCGTGGCGGTAAAGTTGGCCTCTTCGGCGGCGCCGGCGTGGGCAAGACAGTCACCATGCTCGAGCTGATTCGTAACATCGCCATCGAGCACTCCGGCCTCTCCGTGTTCGCCGGTGTGGGCGAACGCACCCGTGAGGGCAACGACTTCTACTACGAGATGGAAGAAGCGGAAGTTCTCGACAAGATTTCGCTGGTATTCGGGCAGATGAACGAACCGCCGGGCAACCGCCTGCGCGTGGCGCTGACCGGCCTCACCATGGCGGAGAAGTTCCGCGATGACGGCCGTGACGTGCTGCTGTTCGTCGACAACATCTATCGCTATACGCTAGCGGGCACCGAGGTATCCGCGCTATTGGGCCGCATGCCTTCAGCGGTAGGTTATCAGCCGAACCTGGCTGAGGAGATGGGTGTACTGCAGGAACGCATCACGACGACTAAGACGGGCTCGATCACCTCTGTGCAGGCCGTCTACGTACCCGCGGACGACCTGACGGACCCGTCACCTGCGACGACGTTTGCGCACCTTGACTCGACGGTCACCCTGAGCCGCGCGATCACTGACCTTGGTATTTATCCCGCGGTCGACCCGCTCGACTCTTCCTCACGTCAGCTGGATCCGCTGGTTGTCGGCGAAGAGCACTACAACGTCGCGCAGAACGTCCAGCAGGTGCTGCAGCGCTACCAGGAGCTCAGAGACATCATCGCCATCCTCGGCATGGACGAGCTCTCGGAAGAAGACAAAGCCCTCGTTTACCGCGCACGTAAGATTCAGAAGTTCTTCTCGCAGCCCTTCTTCGTTGCTGAGCAGTTCACCGGCAACCCCGGGAAGTTCGTTTCCCGTGAAGACACCGTGCGCAGCTTCAAGGCCATTCTCGACGGCGAGTATGATGACCTGCCGGAAGATGCCTTCTACATGGTGGGCAGCATCGAAGACGCCATCGAGAAAGCCAAAACCCTGCAAGAGTAAACGTTATGGCAACCATGCAATGCGAAATCGTCAGCGCGGAGAAGGAGCTGTTCGCCGGCACCATCACCAAGCTGACCGCAGTTGGGACCATCGGTGGTCTCGGGATCTATCCGGGCCACGCACCGCTCCTGACGGGTATCCAGCCGGGACCGGTCAATCTCACGATGGAAGACGGTGAAGAGGAAGTCTTCTTCGCCTCGGGTGGTTACATCGAGATACAGCCGGGTTTCATAACGATCCTCGCCGACACGGCCGTGCGCGCAGAGGACATCAACGAAGCGCAGGCAGCCGAAGCGCTGGCAGCGGCTGAAAAGGCGCTGCAGGACAAAGCGGCTGACCTCGATTTCGGCCTTGCCGCGGCGCGCCTGGAGGCGCTGGCGCAGCAGCGTACTATCGACGAGCTGCGCAAGCGACGCCGCCAGCTGGGGTAATGCTCACCGGAAAACTTCCGGTGAAACAATTGCTGACAAAGGGGGTGACTACTATCACCCCGCTCGAAGGCACAGACGTGGATTAGCCCAGTAACCTGGCGACATCGGTCAGCGTGGAATAGTTTCGAACGGATGGTTTTCTAAGACATCCACCTACCTTCGCTTTGCTGTCCAGACCGGACCAGTCTTACTGAGCGTTCGACTTCGCTCTGAATATCAACAGTTTCTGATTGATACGATCTATCGGCTTAGGGTCGAGGGTTGGAACGATCCTCCGATAGCAAAATGGCTGAATGGGCGTGGATACCTGACTCCTAGGGGGAAGGAGTTTCCAGGTAAGCATGTGTGGTCGATTGCTCGGAAGTATGAGGAAATGCAGTGACCTTAATCGAGCAGCCACCGCTCACTATGTCTTACAGGAGGATCTTAGGGCTGTTGAGTGCATATCTGCTGGCAGAACGTGAATGGCGGTGCTCAATGCACGCACATTGGTTTCTCCACGCAGTCTTTCCACTTGCCTGAGTCAAAGCTCGAGTAACTCACTTCCGACGATCACATCGAGGCCGTGCTCAATGTGATCGTCGCATCCTGTGTTCCCTGGCGGCGCCGCAAGTTTCTGCCTCCGTCCGTTTTTTGATGGGGTATTTGCTGGCTGGATAAATGGACGTCACGATGCCCGGGCTCGGCGCCCAATACCCGGGGCGGTCCATGAAGGAGATACAGGTTTTACGCAGACGTTACATCGGTGACTGTATCGCAACCCCCGTCCGCCTTTAAGTTAACCACTCAGGAAATTGGTGGGGTGGATGATGGATATCCTCAAATTAATGCACAGTGCGCCCGGGCTGCTTGATGCCATCAAAGACATAGGTGTATCTGAACAACAGCTGCCGCAACTTGGGAGCGCGCTGGGTAAACAGCTTGGCGGCGATGACAGCTTCGATCTCACGGATATTCTCGCCCGCCTCGATCTCGAACAATTCCTGGCGCTGATCGATCTTTATCAGGTAGCAGAGCAAACCGGTATCTCGCCGCACATCGCTCAGCAGGCGATCGACCTCATCGGTCCTCACGTCGGGGCGTTCGAGGCAGGCAGAGGCGGTGGCCTGCTCAGCGCTTTGATCGGCAGGTTTATCCAGTAGAAAACGCGCTCAAGAGCGGGCTCCGCCTGGCGTGGCTTGGGTACCTCGACCCTGTGCCGCTGCACTCACCATCGTCTGTAGAAGCATTGGCAGCGGCTGAAAAGCCGCTGCAGGACAAAGTGGCTGACCTCGATTTCGGTCTTGCCGCGGCGCGTCTGGAGGCGCTGGCACAGCAGCGCACGATCGACGAACTGCGCAAGCGACGCCGCCAGCTGGGGTAATGCTCGCCGGAAAACTTCCGGTGAAACAATTGCTTACAAAGGGGGTGACTACTATCACCCCCTTTTTTGTGGCTTGTCCCTATAATCTGGCTTTTCCACGAGCTTAGCCAACTCATGAATCTCGACGTTGTCATTCTTGCCGCCGGTCAGGGCACGCGCATGCGCTCGCGAAGGGCGAAAGTGTTGCATGAGCTCGGCGGCCGCAGCTTGATCGCTCATGTACTCGATGCGAGCGAACAGCTCGAGCCGCGCAGCATATCGGTGGTTGTTGGCCACCAGGCAGATCAGGTCGAAGCCTTCGTGGGTGAGCGTGCTCGATGCGTCTTGCAGGCCGAACAGCTCGGAACCGGCCATGCGGTGCAAACGGCGCTTGCTGATCTCCCCACTGATGGCGTGGTGCTGGTGCTTTATGCAGACGTGCCGATGGTGGGTGCAGAGACGCTGCTTACCTGCGCTGCCGCAGCGGCTGCGGGAGAGGTTGGCCTCGTCACTGCTCAGTTTGAAGAGCCTGCTGCGCTTGGGCGTATCCTCCGCGACGATACAGGCAACATTGTTGGCATCCGGGAGTTCAAAGATGCCAGCGCCGATGAGCAAGCGATCCATGAGATCAACTCGGGGATTCTGGCAGCGCCGGCGGACAAGCTGGCCGGCTGGCTGAGCGAGGTCAAAGACGACAATGCGCAGGCCGAAATATACCTCACCGATGTGATTGCATTGGCTGTGGCCGACGGTGTGCCTGTGCGTGGTATCGAGTCGACTGAGGCGGAAGTGACCGGCATCAACGACCGTCTGCAGCTGGCTCAGGTCGAGCGTCGCTATCAGCGCACAGCCGCCGAGCGCCTCATGCACGCTGGCGTCAGCCTGGCTGACCCTGCGCGCCTCGATATCCGCGGCCGCGTGCAGGCGGGCGAAGACTGCTTCATCGACATCAACGTCGTGCTTGAAGGGGATGTCGTTCTCGGGGCAGGCGTGCACATAGGGGCCGGTGCCGTGATCATCGACTCCGTGCTTGGAGAGGGTTCCGTCGTGCACCCCCACACGGTCGTCGAGGGCGCCGAGCTGCAGGCAAATTGTGCTGTCGGACCCTTTGCCCGCATACGCCCAGGCTCGCAACTGGGCGAAGGCGTGAAGGTCGGCAATTTTGTGGAAACCAAAAAGGCTGTGCTTGGCGCCGGCACCAAGGCGAGCCATCTGGCTTATCTGGGCGATGCCACGATTGGCGCTGACTGCAATATCGGGGCGGGGACGATCACCTGTAACTACGACGGGATCAACAAACACCCGACCCAGATCGGCGACGATGTGTTTGTCGGGACCAACTCGACGCTGGTTGCACCCATTGAAATCGAAAACGGCGCTTTCGTCGCCGCCGGCTCTACCGTCACGACCAAGGTATCCGATGGTGAGCTGGCCGTGGGACGCGCCAAGCAGCGCAACATCGCCGGGTGGGTAAGACCGGACAAACGCAAGCCCAAGTGACTTGCAGTTACCGTTGAAGTAAGGAAACAAACGCATGTGCGGAATAGTCGGTGCAGTGGGCGAACGTAACGTGCCCCCGATTCTTCTCGAAGGTTTGAGGCGTCTCGAATATCGCGGCTACGATTCCGCGGGTCTGGCCGTGATCGATGACGCCGGCGCGCTCAATCGTCGACGCAAGGTGGGGAAGGTGCAGGAGCTTGTCAGCGACCTGGCGCAGGCACCGTTGCGGGGTAAGCTCGGCATTGCCCACACGCGATGGGCAACACATGGCGTGCCCGCGGAAAACAACGCCCACCCACATGCCTCGAGCAACCGCGTCTGTATCGTGCACAACGGTATCATCGAAAACTTCGAGCCTCTGCGCGAAGAGCTGGTTGCCAAAGGCTATGAATTCGAGTCAGAGACCGACTCCGAGACGGTGGCGCATCTGGTGGATGCGTATCTTGCCGAAGGTTTGGATCTGCTGCCTGCAGTGCGCGCGGCGATCAAACGGCTGGAAGGTGCTTACGCCATCGGCGTCGTCAGCAAAGACCATCCGGACCGTATCGTTGCCGCGCGCGCGGGCTCCCCACTGGTTGTCGGTAAGGGTATCGGTGAGAACTTCATCGCCTCCGACGTGCTTGCGCTGAAACCTGTGACAGACCGATTCATCTTCCTCGAGGAAGGTGACCTCGTCGAGATTACTGCCAGCGACATTCTCATTTGGAACATGGCGGATGAGTCTGTCGTGCGCACCGATGTCAAAGTGGAAATGGGCCACGACGACATCGACAAGGGAAACTATCGCCATCACATGCAGAAGGAAATCTTCGAGCAACCGAAGGTGATACGCGACACGCTGGAAGGACGCATAGGGCGTGCGCAGGTCCTCGAGCAGGCGTTTGGCGTGGGTGCCAGCGAACTCTTCGACAAGATCGATGCCGTGACCATCGTTGCCTGTGGCACGAGCTACTATGCCGCGAGTGTCGCCCGGTACTGGTTTGAAGACATGGTCGGAATACCTTGTCAGGTGGAAGTGGCTTCCGAGTTCCGCTATCGCCGCGTTTCCGTGCTACCGAACACGCTCTTTGTCACGATCTCCCAGTCCGGCGAAACTGCCGATACGCTGGCAGCATTGCGCATCGCCAAAGACAGTGGCTTTGCGGCAACGCTTACGATCTGCAACGTACCAACGAGTTCCATGGTGCGCGAAAGCGACATCGCGCTGATGACGCAGGCCGGTACGGAGGTCGGCGTCGCTTCAACTAAGGCGTTTACCGCGCAACTGACGGACCTGTTGTTGTTGATCATCTTGTTAGGGCGCCGCCATGACATGGATAAGGCATGTGAAGAACTGCTCGTCAAAGGTTTACACGAACTCGATGAGCTCATCGACCAGGCCCTCAACCTCGACGAACGCATTCAACAGGTAGCCGAGAGCTTCAATGAGAAGCATCACGCGTTGTTTCTCGGTCGCGGCACGATGTTCCCTGTTGCGATGGAAGGCGCGCTCAAGCTCAAAGAGATTTCGTACATCCACGCGGAAGGTTATCCCGCCGGTGAGCTCAAGCACGGTCCCCTGGCGCTTGTTGACGACGACATGCCGGTCATAGCCGTTGCGCCCAACAACGACCTGCTGGAAAAGCTGCACTCCAACCTGCAGGAAGTGCGCGCCCGCGGTGGCGAGCTTTTTGTTTTTGCGGCAGAAGACAGTGGTTTCCGCGAGGAACCGGGTGTGACCGTGATCAATTTGCCCAAGGTGGACCCGACACTGGCACCGATCGTTTACGTAGTGCCCTTGCAGATGCTGGCGTACCACGTCGCCGTGCTCAAAGGCACGGATGTAGATCAACCTCGGAACCTTGCAAAGTCAGTTACCGTTGAGTGACTGAGCGCTTTGACGCGGCTGCAGAAAGGCTCGGTTAAAGTCCAGGGTGCAGGCGCACACCACCGAGAGCTGACGCGAACAATAGAGAATTGAAGAGGCTCTATGCTTGAACTCTACGCGGGCCCGACGCCGAACGGGCAGAAAGTCGCCATTCTGCTCGAAGAGCTGGCGTTGCCGTACAACGGACACCACATTGATATCCTGCGAGGGGATCAGCTGACCCCGGAGTTTCTGGCGATCAACCCAAACAACAAGCAGCCGGCGATCATTGATCCGGACGGACCCGGAGGCGAGCCGCTGACGGTCTGGGAGTCGTGCGCCATTCTTGTTTACCTGGCGGAGAAGCATCAGCGTTTTCTGCCGGAATCGCCAGCACGGCGCGCGCACGTCATGCAGTGGCTTTTCTTTCAGGCATCGACGCAGGGGCCGATGTCTGGTCAGTTTGCACACTTTGCGTTTTACGCGGCTGAAGAGCATCGCTACCCGTATGCCATAGCGCGCTATGCCAGCGAGATGAACCGGCAAATGGGCGTTTTGGACCGCCACCTGGCGGACCGAGAATACGTTGTGGAAGATTATTCCATTGCCGATATGGCGCTATTGCCCTACGCCGTCTCGTCGCTTGCGATCAATAAAGCCCCGCGTCCGCATTTGCAGGCCTGGTCAGAACGCCTGCTTGCAAGGCCGGCTGTCCAGTGCGGCATGGCGATCATGGCGGATGAAGTGCGCAAGGAAACCATTGCCGGCGGTATGGAAGGTTTTGGCGAACAACACCGGGACGTGCTGTTCGGGGATGCGCAGTTTCAAGAGCGATAGTGTCTGCGCGAGTGTCACGGACGGTTACGCTCAGCCGCGTTCGGATCGGACAAATGGCCCGGCTCTTCCCTGAGCCAGGCCATTGTTCGGGGCGTATTCTCTAATTGTTAGTCGCGTTCACTGATCCATACGCCGCCACTACCGTAGACCAGGCGCTTGCCGTCCCAGGAAATCGATGGACGTGTTTCACCTTGCTCGACGGTATCGAATGGCACGCTTTCGCTCAGGTTGATTACGCTACGCCATTGATATAACGACTTGCCGCGCTTGGCCGAAAAGATGTCGAACCCCGAAGTGTCGCCGGCCGCGCTGGGTCGATTAGAGGCGAACACCATCTCGCGGCCGTCCTGGCGAACATTCGGTTGCCGGTCGTCGTACTCTGTGTTGATTGGCCACGGCAAGGGCTTGCCCTCACCGAACTGCCCGTCTTTATTCATACGACTGACATAGATGTCCTGGTTACCGGAATAGTAGTCAGTCGAGAAGAAGAGGTAGGTACCGTAGCGCGTTTGCACGATAGAGGGACTAAGCTCCAGACCGGGCGTATTCGGCCCATTCGGTGCGCAGCCCAGATTGGTTGGCACCGCATACCCGGTGACCGGGTTGTTGACGGTCACCTGCATGTCGGTGCTGCCGCATCCCCCTGCGCGGTTTGACACAAAGTAGAGCTCGCCGTCGAGCCGGGGTGTCGGGCAGAAATCATTGGCCAGTCCGCTATCGTTGACAGGCTCGGGCAGAGCCGCACCGGGGGCAAACGGCTCACCCTTGCCGGCGCGCTGATTGACATAGATATCCAGCCCGGTGCCCGGGTTGCGGGCGGTAAAGATAAATTTCCCGCCGGGCGACTCGATTGGGCACCCCCCCGGCACCTGCGTGCCGTCGGTGCGCAAGAGCGGTTCGCTGGGCGCCCAGCGCGTTTTGTACTTGTGTGATTCCGGGTCGGCTGTAACTGCGCTGCTCATAGCGCCCGTCATGATGAAAAGCAGCGTGTAAGCGGCTGCGCGAGCCGCGGTCAGCCGGCTTCGAACATCATTCCTTCGATTGTCGATTCGAAACATAGCGTCATCTCCTGTTATGTGACAGCTGGTTAGGTGCTGTGCCGACAAAAGCAATGTCAGACCAGCCCGTCGAGCCTAGGTGATAGGTGGCAGACAGCCATGAAAGACGCCTGAAGTTATCGGTAAACTTTGCTAAAAATTCACTGAACCCCAAGGATCTGGTGGGATGACGGACTTGGAAGTCTTCGAAATCGACGATCTTGTCGTGGACATCGGTGCCCGGCAGGTTTCGCGTGGCGGTAAACCCCTGAAACTGCCGGGGCTGACCTTCGATTTACTGATTGCGCTGATCCGCGGCGCGCCGGCGATCGTGAGCTACGATCAGCTTGCCCAGGAAGTATGGAACGGTCGGCCCGTCAGCCAGGAAACGATCGCCCAGCGCGCGAAGATGTTGCGTGATGCCCTGGAAGATGACGCGAAGAACCCGCGCTATGTTGAGCCTGTGCGCGGCCAGGGCTATCGATTGATTGCGTCGTCAGGCGTCCCGCAGGTGGAAGGGAGGCGCCCCGGATGGGCGATCGGTTTGTCGGTGGGGATTGCGCTCTGCCTGCTCGCGGCGATGCTGCCGTGGCTCCTGTCGGATACGTCGAAGACAAAGTCGATCGCTGTGCTGCCCTTCGTCGATCTGAGCCTTGCCGAAGATCAGCAACACCTGGCGGATGGCGTTGCCACAGAGTTGATTAATCAGCTCTCACGGCTTGAAGGGTTGCAAGTTGCGAGTCGTACAGCCTCGTTTTTCTATAGGGAGCCCATCGCAGATTTCGATGCTGTCGCCCGCGAACTGGGTGTAGCGACGATCCTCGAAGGCAGCCTGCACAAAACGGGCAATGACCTGAGAGTCAATGTGCAGTTGATCGATGTGAGCACCGGCTATGAGCTCTGGTCTGCAGCCTACGATCGAGAGGTCCACGAAGTGCTGCGCATACAGTCGGAGATTGCTTCTTCCGTAGCGGGCGCGCTGGGCGTCACTCTGGGCGTTGGTGGCGTAAACGAGTTTGCGGGTGCGGGAACTCGCGACTACGACGCGTACGAAGCGTATCTGGAGGGCGATTTTGACAAAGCGGTGGCGATCGATCCGAACTATGCGGCGGCATGGGCCCAGAAGGGCTTAGCCGTGGCTCGCTCGATGTGGCGGCATATGCCCAACGAAGCCCCCGCTTTGATCGATCAGGCGATTGACTATACATCGCGGGCGATGGCGTTGGATCCCAATTCCGCGCAGATCCAGGCGGACTTCGCAACGCAGATCTACGTGACATTGGACTGGCATCGTGCCCATGAAGCATACCAGCGGTCCCTCAGCTTGCGCCGCACAGGCTATGGGTTGAATCACTTCGCCAACATGCTGGCGCGTACCGGGCGTTTGACCTATGCCAGTCTGATCAGAGCAGAGGCTCTCGACCTTTGGAACCTGCCGCCGAGTACAACGTTGCCGAACGCGATATCCCTCGAGATAGCGCTGGCGAGGTTTGATTCAGCCGCGTCTAACGTCGATCAGCTCCCAGAGCATTCCAAAGCCCACTTTCAACTTTATCTTGGATTGAATCGCGGCAATCCTGAGCAGGTACGCGACGCGCTGAGGGCGATGCCGAAGACCGGCGCTGCTTACGCTGAGTTTGTTCTACCCGTTCTGGCGCGGCTTGATAGACGCGATGAGACGCTCGAATATTTGCGAACGCTGGCCGCGAACTCAGACGTTGTGTGGCCGAATAAATATGAGTTGATTGCTTTATTTGCCGCCTATCTGAACGAGCCTGAGTTCGCCTGGCACGTCTTCGAACGAGACGTTGGCTACACCACTATTCGTTTTATCCTGCTGTGGCACCCCGTGATGAGCGAGGTGCGCAAGCTGCCTGAATTCAAGCAGTTTGTCGTTGATGCCAATCTCGTTGATTACTGGCGAGACTATGGGTGGCCTGACTACTGCTGGCCGCTTGGTGAGGACGACTTCACGTGTGCTGGAGAAAGAAGCTAGCACACGCAGATTCCGCAGCACCGAGATTTCATATTTATCCTTACATGACACGCTGGTTGATCGCGAAGGTGGTCGCCAGCCGCTGGCTGAGCAGTTTGGGATCCCGCCTCAGATCGCAGAGCAAGCGATCAATTTCATCGGCCCGCAGATGGCACAGTTTGGCAGCAAAGGCGTTGGTCGGCTCGGCTCGCGGGTGGGCAGGTTTCTCAAGTAACGCCGCCGGGCGCTGATGTCATTGCGCGCGGAAGCGCTGCGCTCCGTGTCGCAGCGCTGTGCTAGGATTTGCGCGGTTTCTAAAGGAGTGCAGTCCTTGGCAGAAGTTAACCGCATGGACAATCCCGTATGTCCGGCGTCGCTGGATGGCATCACGCTTGCCGACACAGAGGTTCTCGAATGTCCGTACCCGACGTATGCGTTCCTGCGTGAGCATGCGCCGATCTATCAGGATCCGGTAACCGGAATGTTTGTGGTGACGCGTTACGAAGATCAGCGCCGGATTGCGCTCGACTATGAGAACTTCAGTAATTTCCGTCCGAGCAACGATCACGCGAACCTGACCGGCAACGCGCGCAAAGCCTACGAGCGGTTTCTCGAGAAAGGCTGGGTACCCGGGGAGTCGCTCGCGGCGCGGGACGACCCGGAGCACAAGCAGATGCGGTCGATCTTCGATCACGCCTTCCGCCCCAAACGCATCAATGCCATGGACCACGAAGTGGAAGCGTTGGCCTACGAGTTAATTGACGATCTGGTTGCCGAAAGCAATGGCGAGTGTGAGTTTGTTGCACAGTTTGCAGTGCCGTTGCCGCTCATCATTATCTGCCGCCAGATGGGCGCGGATATGGATGATATCTGGCAGATCAAGAGGTGGACGGACGCTTGGGTCCGCGGCATTGGTTTCGGATTGAGTGAAAAAGAGGTGCTCGAGTACACCGATCTTGAAATTCAGGCGCAGCACTACTTCCAGGCGATATTCGAAAAGCTGCGACGCGAACCCGACGATTCGCTGCTCTCGGATCTGGTGAATATGGAAGTGCCGGGCTGGGCCCGCACGTTGACTGACAATGAGCTCCACGCAGAGATGATGCAGGATACGTTTGTTGGCGGGTCTGAAACGACGACCAATGCACTCTCTGCAGGTGTCATGCTGCTGGGTCGTCATCCCGAGGTTTGGGAACAATTGTGTTCGGATCCGGACAGATACTTGAAAACTTTTTGTGATGAGGTCGTGCGTCTGGAAACGCCTGCTCAGGGCATGAGTCGTACGGCAAAGAACGACGTCGTGATAGATGGGGTGACGATACCGAAAGGCGCCCAGGTCGATCTGCGCTATGCGGCCGGTAACCGCGATCCTGAAGTTTTCGATAACCCGGACGCGATCGATCTCGAGCGGAAGAACGCCGGTGCCCATCTCGGTTTCAGTACCGGCACGCATTACTGTCTGGGAGCGCCGTTGGCGCGACGCGAGCTGTTCTGGGGCTTCAAAGCATTTGTCGAGCGTATCGAGCGTTTTCAGGTGCTGCCCGAGAAAAACAATTTACGCCACTTGCCCAACTACAGTCTGCGCATCCTCAAGGAGCTGCACATAAAGTTCACGCCGCGGCAGAAGACAGCTATGCTTTAAATAGCCTGTTAGTCGAGATAGAGAACAGCATTAACACGTTGACGGAACAATTCTTCGGAGAGCCGCACGCCAGCGGTAAAGAAGGGTCGCTGGGTGAGCGCTACTTCGTTGCGAAAACCCCCAGCGGCGTTTGCGTCGTCAATTACCCGCCTGGCGAGGATAGCTACATTGGCGGTCCCTTTATCACCTGGGACGGCGCGTATGCTTTTGTCGGCGAACATCGCCGCAAACGCCTTGGCATCGCGCTCGTCGTTGCCGGTGTTACCGTCGCGATTCTGACGGTAACTTTAGCGCTGCTGCGAGCGCTATTCGGCTAGGCCGTATCTTGCGATTCTAAAAGAAACTCAGCCGTCCGCTGTTGTGGTGTCGCCCTCGAGCGCCGCGCTGACCGCCCCGAACAGTACGGTCGAAGGATAACCATCCGCGATCAAGCCTTCCGCCTGCTGAAAGCTGCGGATGGCGCCGCGGGTCGCTGGCCCGAGTACGCCGTCGGGCTTACCGGTGTCATAACCGAGGCGATTGAGATTTTCCTGCAGTGTCTTGATCGCCACGGTCGTGAAGCGCTGCTCGGGCGGCGGTGTGTGGAGGCGCCCGGCGCCGGCAATGCGGTCGGCCAATCGACCGACACTCAGTGCGTATGACTCGGAGCGATTCCAGCGCATCAGAATGCGGAAATTCTGATACACCAGAAACGCCGGACCGCTGTGGCCGCTCGGCAGCAGTAACGCCGCCTCGTTCGCAAGCGGTGGCAGCGGCTTACCGAAGACGTCGCGCACGCCGCGCTCGGACCAGAAGCGCAACGGCTGCCACTGATCGCGTCCGCTCAGGGCGTGATCGAAACCCTCCGGCAGCACGACTTCCCGCCCCCAGCGGTAACCGGGTTGCCAGCCGAGCCTGGCGAGATAAGACGCGCCGGAAGTCAGAGCGTCTGGAATGCTGCCGAGCAGGTCGCGGCGACCATCGCCGTCGCCGTCGACGGCATGGTCGAGATATGTTGTCGGCATGAACTGCATATGCCCGATCGCGCCCGCCCAGGAGCCGATCATTCTGTCCGCGCTGATGTCGCCAGCGGCGATGATACGGAGTGTGGCGAACAGCTCTCTGGTAAAGAAGCTCGCACGCCGACCATCGCAGGCTAATGTCGTCAGAGCCGACGGTATGGACAGCTTGCCGAAGTAGCTGCCAAAGTTGGTCTCGAGACCCCAGAGGGCAACGAGGTATTGCGGCGGTACTCCCGTTTCGCGCTGTACGTCTGCCAGCAGTTGATGATGCTCCAGCAGGACGGACCTGCCTTTTGCGACCCGGGTCGGGGTCACTCTGGCGTTGTAGTACTGGGTAAACGTCTGCGTAAACTCGGGCTGTGCGCGGTCCGCCGCCACCACCCTCGGCAACTCCTCCACCGAGCCCATGACGGCCTCCACCGTGTTGGCGGGAATGCCTTCGTCGATTGCCCTCTCCGTAAGACCGGCCACGCAAGCGGACCAATCTGCTGCCGCGAGCGCGGGGCTCGAGAGCAGCCATAGAGCAAGGGAGATGTACCGTCCGTGTAATCGCAAAGTTTGCTAGATCCTGACCAACCAACAACGGTAGACTGACGTCACGCTTCATTTGCTGCAAGTGTTTCTCTAGGGAACCTCTGAATAAGTTTCGTTTGCTCAGCGCCTGCCACGGGCTACGTGACAAGCAGCGCGGCGAGAGAGATTACCGTTGGATATCACACACATCTTAGAGGGCCTCAACGAGGCTCAGCGTCAGGCCGTTTCCGCGCCCGTTGGCAATCATCTGGTTGTGGCCGGGGCGGGTAGCGGTAAAACCCGCGTGCTGGTGCATCGCATCGCCTGGCTGATTGATGTCGAGGGGGTCTCACCGCACAGCATTCTTGCCGTCACGTTTACCAACAAAGCCGCTGCGGAGATGCGCGCCCGCATCGAAGAGTTGCTCAACATGTCGGCTCGCTCGCTCTGGGTGGGTACGTTCCATGGTCTCGCCCACCGGCTGCTGCGCATGCACTGGCAGGAAGCGAAGCTGCCGCAGAACTTTCAGATCCTCGATGCCGACGACCAGCTGCGCCTGGTCAAGCGGGTAATGCGCGCGCTCGACATCGACGAGAAGAAATGGCCCGCCCGGCAAGCGGTCTGGTTCATCAATGGTCAGAAAGACGAAGGCAAGCGGGCGCATCAGGTCGCGAGCGGCGACGACCTCTTTCAGATCACCCATAAACGCATCTACGAATCCTACGAGGAGCTGTGCGACCAGGGTGGTCTCGTTGACTTTGCCGAGCTGCTGCTGCGCAGCCACGAGCTGTGGCTCAACGACAAAGTGCTGCTGGAGCACTACCAGAATCGCTTCGGCAATATCCTCGTGGACGAGTTCCAGGATACGAACACCATTCAATACGCCTGGCTGCGGGTACTTGCGGGGCAGACAGGGAACGTGATGGCCGTCGGCGATGACGATCAGTCCATTTACGGCTGGCGCGGGGCCAAGATCGAGAACATTCACCAGTTTTCGAGCGATTTCAAAGACGTCGAAACGATCCGGCTGGAGCAGAACTATCGTTCCACGCAGAACATCCTCAAAGCCGCCAATGGCCTGATCAAGCGCAATACCGACCGGCTCGGCAAAAACCTCTGGTGTGACGGCCCGGATGGTGAGCCGATACGGATTTACTCGGGCTACAACGACCTCGACGAGGCGCGCTTCATGGTCGAACGTACGCAGCAGTGGATCGACGAAGGCGGCAGTGCTGACGAAGTGGCAGTACTCTACCGGTCAAACGCGCAATCCCGTGTCATCGAAGAGGCAATGCTGCGCGCAAACATTCCGTACCAGATATACGGCGGTCAGCGTTTCTTCGAACGCGCCGAGATAAAAAACGCCCTGGCCTACATGCGCCTGATAGACGACCGTCACTCCGACACCGCCTTCGAGCGGGTGGTCAACACACCGCCGCGCGGCATAGGCGACAAGTCCGTTGAAGCCGTGCGTCAGCTTGCCCGGGCGGAAGGGGTATCTTTGTGGCAAGCGGCGAAAGATGGCATTCGCGAAGGCAAGCTGCCGGGCCGCGTGCAGAATGCGTTGATGAATTTCCTGAGTTTGATCGACGACATGGCGGAAGCGGTCGTCGAGATGAGCCTGCACGAGCTCGCCGAGCACTGCATCGACACCAGCGGTCTGATGGCTTACCACAGTCAGGAGCGCGGCGAGCGCGGGCTCGCACGAAAAGAAAACCTCGAGGAGCTCATCAATGCCTGCCGCCAGTTCAGCGGGGAGTTGGTGTTTCCGTTTGCCGACAGCGATGCGGCTGAGGTCTCGGTGCTGCAGGAGTTTCTCGACCAGGTGGCGCTCGATGCGGGGGATCGTCAGTCGCAACAGGGCCCCTGTGTGCAGATGATGACGCTGCACTCAGCCAAGGGGCTGGAGTTCCCGCTGGTGTTTCTCGGCGGCATGGAAGAAGGGCTGTTCCCGCATCGCATGTCCGCGGAAGAGCCGGGTCGGATGGAGGAAGAGCGGCGGCTTGCCTATGTCGGCATCACCCGCGCGATGAAAGAGCTTTACCTCACCTACGCGGAGACACGCCGCCTGCACGGACTCGACAGCTACAATCGGCCAAGCCGTTTCCTCCTCGAGATTCCCCAGGATCTCATCGCTGAAGTCCGCATGAATGGTGCGGTGCAAAGGCCTTACGGAGACGCGGGCGGCGGCTCGAGCCTCTTTGAGGAGAGCGACGCTCTGGGGTTACGCATCGGTCAACGCGTTGAGCACGCCAAGTACGGTGAGGGTGTGGTCATGCAGATGGAGGGCGGCGGCGAACGCGCCAAAGTTGAGGTCAACTTTCCCGGCGCCGGCGCAAAGTGGTTGATGGTGGGTTACGCGAATCTGGTGCCGTTGGATTAGATTGTCGGCGTGCCGTGCGCGCGAAAGCGTTCCAGGAGGAGATAACGAGGTGAATAGAATCTGGGTGGCTTGTTTGAGTCTGGGCTTGTTGCTGGCGATGGGTACCGGCTGCGCGCCCGCACCGGAACAGGGTGGAGCAGCGGCGGCGGCGAATCAGGAGGTCTATCGCTGGAAGCTCATTACCACCTGGCCCAAAAACCTGCCGGGACTGGGGACGGCGCCGGAACGCCTCGCCGAAAAACTGCGTGTCATGAGCAACGGCCGGCTGGACATCAAAGTGTACGGTGCAGGGGAACTCGTCGGCGCTTTTGAAGTTTTTGACGCGGTCTCGCAGGGCACTGCGGAAATGGGCCATGGCGCTGCCTACTACTGGCGCGGCAAGATTCCGATCGCGGCGATGTTTGCCACGGTGCCGTTCGGTATGAATGCTCAGGAGATGAACGGCTGGCTGCACTACGGGGGTGGGCTCGAGCTGTGGCGTGAGCTCTACGCGCCGTTTGGTCTGATCCCACTTGCCAGCGGCAACACCGGTGTGCAGATGGCCGGCTGGTTTAACAAGGAGATCAACAGCCTTGCTGACCTGCAGGGACTGAAGATGCGTATCCCGGGTCTGGGAGGTGAGGTGTTGAAGCGGGCCGGCGGTACGCCCGTGGCCCTGCCGGGCGGTGAGATTTTTACGGCGCTGCAAACCGGCACCATAGATGCGACCGAGTGGGTGGGTCCCTACAACGATCTGGCTTTTGCGCTGCATACGGTTGCGCAGTACTACTACTATCCCGGCTGGCACGAGCCGGGCCCGACGCTCGAGGCGATCGTCAACAAAGAAGCCTGGGACAGCTTACCCGCGGACCTGCAGGCGATGATCGAAACAGCCTCCAGGGCCATCAACGATGACATGCTCAGTGAGTTCACCGCGCGCAATAACACCGCGCTACGCACGCTGGTGGAAGAACATGGTGTTGAGCTGCGCGCGCTCCCTGAAGACGTGATCGCCGAGCTGAGAACGGTCGCTGCCGATGTCGTGGCCGAAGCCGCCGGGGAGAACGAGCTGGCGCAGCGTATTTACGATTCCTACATGGCTTTTCTCGAGGATGTGCGCGCCTACCACGAGATCAGCGAACAAGCGTATATCAACGCGCGTTGACCGCCATGGAGCTCAAGAATACCGAGTACGAAGTTGCGGGCGGCATCGCCAGCATTTTCCTGAATCGTCCGCATCGCATGAATGCGTGGACAGGGCGTCTGCACACGGAGTACCGATATCTGCTTGCGCAGGCTGATGCAGACCCGGCGGTGCAGGCGATTGTCGTCTCAGGCCGCGGCAAAGGGTTTTGTGTCGGCGGTGACGCGCAGGCGCTCGAGGGGCATTCGGAGCGGGGTGGCTACGATCCCGGCACAGCAGCGGGCATCGCTAATCCGGGGTATGGCGTCAACGATGAATTCGACGCGGCGTTTGCCTATCACTTCGGCTTATCGAAGCCGATCATTGCGGCCGTCAACGGCCCTGCCGCGGGCGTAGGTCTCGCGCTCGCCTGCTTTGCGGACATCCGCTTTGCGGTCCCGGGGGTGAAGTTCACGACGGCGCACGGCAAGCTCAATCTGCCGGCCGAGTACGGCTTGTCATGGATGTTGCCGCGGATCATGGGTCTTGGCCGCGCCAACGACCTGTTGCTGACCAGCCGCGTTTTTACCTCTGATGAAGCGCTGACGCTGGGTTTCGTCAATGCGCTCTTTGCGCCGGAGGATCTTCTCGCAGAAACCTATGCGTATGTGAGAAACATGGTTGAGACGGTCTCTCCGAACTCGTTACGCCAGACGCGCTGGCAGATCTATCGCGACCTGCATCGTGATGTGGCGACGTCGGTGCGGGAATCGGAGCAACTGCTCCATGAGATGATGGGTGAAGCGGACTACAAGGAGGGCGTGAAAGCCTTCGTCGAAAAACGTGCCCCGGATTGGCCGTCCCGCAAGTCTTAGACGAGGGCTTCTAAAAAGGTGTGCTGTCGTTCACCGACCGGTAGTGGGCGTGGGTGAACTTGTCAGATGGCCGAACTTTTCAGAAAGGCGGAACGCGTCCAACGTCAACCGTAGATCAGGGTAGGCAGCCACGTTGCCAGGGGAGGCCAGAGGAGCAACGCCCCCAGCAGAATCAGTTGCAAGAAGATGAACGGCACTACGCCGCGGTACATTGCGCTGGTCGCAACCTCGGGTGGCGTCACGCCGCGCAGGTAGAAAAGCGCGAAACCGAATGGCGGAGTGAGAAACGAGGTCTGCAGATTTACCGCGATCAACACGCCGAGCCATACCGGGTCCACGCCCATCGCCAGCAGTACCGGCCCGACGATGGGCACGACGACAAAGGTGATTTCGATGAAATCGAGGATGAAGCCGAGCAGAAAAGTCACCAGCATGACGACGGCCAGTGCCCCCCACATCCCGCCGGGCATCGCTTCGAACCACGCGTGCACCATTTCTTCACCGCCGTAGCCACGAAACACCAGGGAAAAGATCGAAGCGCCGATAAGGATGAAGAACACCATCGCAGTGGTGGACAGCGTGGACTCACAGACGTCGCGCAGCATCGCCATGTCGCATCGCCGGTAAGCCAGTGCCAGGACGAGCGCGCCAGTGGCGCCCACGCCGGCTGCTTCAGTCGGCGTGGCCAGCCCACCGAGAATAGAGCCGAGCACGGCAACGATGAGAAAGAGCGGCGGCAGCAAGGTAGCGAGACTGCGTCCCCACTGTATGGGTGTTGCGTTTGATTCCTCTGCGCGCGGCAGCGCCTGCGGGTTGAACAGGCCTTTACCGATCACGTAGGCGAGGTAGAGCGCCACCAGTAAGAACCCCGGTACGATGGCGCCGGCGAAAAGGTCGCCGACGGATACGGCCTTGGGCGCGAATATGCCCATGCTGAGCTGCGCCTGCTGATAAGCGTTGCCAAGAACATCACCCAGCAGAACCAGCGCGATCGAAGGTGGAATGATCTGACCCAGGGTACCCGTGGCGCTGATGGTGCCGGTGGCAAAGCCGGGTTCGTAGCCCTGTTTGAGCATGCTGGGTAGTGCCATCAATCCCATCGTGACGACCGTCGCGCCCACGATGCCCGTGCTTGCCGCCATCAGCATACCTACCAGGACAACGGTCACCGCCAGACCACCGCGGACGCCGCGCAGCATCCCCGATAAGCTTTCCAGCAGGCCTTCGGCGAGGCGTGTTTTCTCGAGCATCACGCCCATGAAGACGAAAAGCGGCACCGCGATGAGCGTTTGATTGGTGACGATGCCGAAGAGACGGCCCGGCACGAAACCAAAGTCTGCGGGATTGAACGCGCCGGTCAGCATGCCGACGAGGGCAAACAGCAGCGCGACGCCGGCAAGCGTCAGGGCGACCGGATAGCCAGCCAGCAGGGCCGCGAACGTCACAGCGAACATTGCGAGCGGCGTATAGCTCATGTCCGGTCTTCCAGCGGCGCGAGGGTGAGCTTCAGGATGCTGGCGACACCCTGCAGGAAAAGCAGAGCGGCCATGACCGGGATCAGCGTTTTCAGCAGAAAGACCGCGGGTAGGCCGCCGACCTCCGGGCTGCCCTCGAGTACCCGCCAGCTGCCGGCCACGTAGGGTAAGCTCGTGACGAAAATGAAAGCTGCAACGGGCAGCAGGAAAAGGACATGCCCGCCGATGTCGATCTGCCGCCGGCGCGCGGGTTTGAGCTTGCTGTACAGGATATCCACGCGCACATGGGTGTCGCGCTGTAGTCCGTATGGAATGCCGAGCAGGAATACGAGCCCGTGCATGTAAACGACCGACTCCTGCAGAGGAATCGCGCCGATGTCGAAGGCGTAGCGGAGCAACACCACGGCCAACGTGACCAACACCATGACGAGCGTGAGCCAGCGTATCGCTTGCGCCGTGCGGGCGTTGACCGCTTCTATGAACGTCGCGAGATGCAGCAAGAAAGTCAGCTCAGCCAGGCGGTGATGGCATACTCGGCGACCGTGCCGACGAATAGCGCGAAGCCCACCCAGATGTTATTGGCAAATGCGCGGAAGCATTGATCGCGTTCACGCCTGCGGATGAGGTGCTGCTGATAGATCATCAATGCGCCCGCGGCTGCCACGCCGGCAAAGTAGGCGTGCGCAAACTCCAGATGATTGCCGAGCAACAGCAGCGTCAACAGCGCCGACCCCTGCAGGATGCCGATCATCAGCCGGTCGAGAGTGCCGAATAGTATCGCGGTGCTTTTCACGCCGATTTTCAGATCGTCGTTGCGATCGACCATGGCGTACATGGTGTCATACGCAACAATCCACAGCACGGAGGCGGTGAACATCAGGCCGGCGGCGTTGTTGAGCCCGGTCCCGGTTGCGGTCCAGGCCATCAGGATTCCCCAGCTGAACGCAACGCCCAGCACGACCTGCGGCAGATGTGTCCAGCGTTTCATGAATGGGTACGCTGCCGCGACGGCGAGGCCGCCGATCGCCAGGAGTTGGGTCTGACGGTTCAGAAAAAGCACGAGGATTCCGCTGAGCGCTGCGAGCGCCACGAACAGCACGATGGCCTCGCGCGGCTGGATTGCGCCAGTTGCCAGCGGCCGCTTCTGTGTGCGCTCGACGTTGCCGTCAACATGGCGGTCCGCGTAGTCATTGATGACACAGCCGGCAGTGCGCATCGCGAATGTGCCGAGGGTGAAAATGAGAATCAGATGCCACGCCGGCACGCCGTCCGCCGCCATCCAGAGAGCGGCGAGCGTAGGCCAGAGCAGCAACAGGCTGCCGACCGGGCGGTTCAGGCGTGTGAGCTCCAAAAAGGGCAGTACGCGTTGTGGTGCGCTTATCTGCACGGCCAAATCTCGTTCTCTACTCAGGCTTATTCAAAGGCTCATTCAAAGCCTTAATCAGGTTGAGGGCCAGTGTAGTCCGTCGACGCCGCGGCGGCTATTCCCGGCTCGGCTGCGTCCGCCAGCGGCGCTGGCGATGGGCGTGTTCCCGCGCGTCGGACGAGAAGGTTCTGCGTGGGAGTAAAACGTTGATTTTTAAGGGGCAGGCAAGTAGTTTATCGCGCCTTGTTTCACGCGTAAGTTGTTTGAGCACCCATGAAGAAGTGGCAGTGTATTGTCTGCGGCTGGATCTACGACGAAGCCGAAGGTTGTGACGAAGAAGGCATCGAGCCTGGTACGGCATGGGAAGATGTGCCAGAGGACTTCGTGTGTCCCGAGTGCGGCGTCAGCAAAGAAGATTTTGAAATGATCGAGGTGGGCTAACCCCCGATCCTTCGACATGGCGAGCCTCGAGTGAATCTCACCTCGCGCATTCTCATAGGGATGGTCGCCGGATTACTGGTCGGCGCGCTGTTGCAATGGCTGGATCTCGGTCCGGATCATCTCTTCAATCGTTTTTTCACCTTCGGCCTGATCGACGCCGGCGGGGATATCTTCATTACGCTTCTGCGCATGATGGTGGTGCCGTTGGTGCTCGTTTCGCTGACGTGCGGTGCCGCAAGTCTGGGTGCCACGGGCAAGGTCGGCCGTCTCGGCGGTAAAACCATTGGGCTCTACCTGCTCACCACCGCGATCGCAGTGACGCTGGCGTTGACGATGGGGCTCCTGGTTGAGCCCGGTACGAGCGCCAGCGACAAAGGTATCGAAGCCGAGGCGTTCACGGCGAAAGAAGCGCCCCCATTCAAAGATACCCTGGTCAATATTTTCCCGAGCAACCCCGTTGCGGCAATGGCCAATGGCGCGATGTTGCAGGTCATCGTTTTTGCCGTTCTGCTGGGTCTGGCGATATCCAAAGCCGGGGAGGCCGGCGCCCGCATCCGCGCGGTGTTCGACGATCTCAACGAGATCTTCATGCGCCTCATCACGATGATCCTGCATATAGCGCCGATCGGTGTGTTCTGTCTGATGGTCACCCTGGGTGCTACCGTCGGGCTGGCGGAAATCGGCAAGCTCGCGGTTTATTTCGTCACCGTCGCCGGCACGCTCGTGCTGCATATGGCGGTTGTGTATCCGCTGTTGCTGCGCTTTCTGGCGGGTCTCAATCCCATCGTTTACCTGCGCAAGATGCGCGAGCCGATCATCGTGGCGTTTTCCACTGCCTCGAGCGGCGCGACCATGCCGGTGACGCTGCGTACCGTCGAGCAGCGTGTTGGTGTGAGCAACAATGTCGCGAGCTTCGCGGTTCCGCTTGGTGCCACCATCAACATGGACGGCACGGCGATCATGCAGGGCGTGGCTACCGTCTTCATCGCCCAGTTTTTCGGCATCAGCCTGGGTCCCGAGGAACTCCTGATGGTCGTCTTGACTGCGACAATGGCGTCCATCGGTACTGCCGCTGTACCTGGCGTAGGGCTCATCATGCTGGCGATGGTGCTTGATCAGGTTGGCCTGCCGCTGGAAGGCATCGGCTTGATCATCGGCGTGGATCGTTTGCTCGACATGATGCGCACGGCAGTCAACGTGACCGGTGACGGCATGGTGGCCACCACCGTCGCCAGGTCGGAAGGAGAGTTCGATCTCGAGGTTTTCAACGACCCCGAGGCCGGCCGCGTCATTGCATCATAGAGTTCGCCATTTCGCCGAGATCCTGTTGCGAATCCCGCACGACGTTACCCACTTCCATCAACCCGACCTCATCGACGCCGAGGTCGTTGGCGGCGCTCAAGTGGCTGTCGTCGAGGCGATCAGGACCGAACTGCAGCAGGTCGTGGGCGAGCTGTTGTAAGCGCACGTAGGTCTGGTGGACGCCGACATAATCCCGCACGTATTGAAAACGCAGCGTGGTGGTGATTTCGTCCGGCAGTTCCCAGAGCTCCAGCAGGGTCGATGCAATCACTTCACGATTCAGCTTTAAAACGTGCTGGTCAATGCTTGCCACCGGCAGTTGCGGGTTAGCCTCCTGCAGGCGGCAGATGGTTTCGTATTGAGGTGGAAAAACATGTCCTACCACCAGCGTGCCGAAGTTCGCCAGAAGGCCAATCAGATAGCAGCTACCCGGATCCGGGCGTTGATCGGACTTAATCTGTTTTGCCAGCGCCTCCATGGTGGCTGCGTTGTAGACCGCGTCCAGCCAGTAGGGGCTCGTGCCTGAGACGTGGCTTTTCGGCAGTCCGAGCGACGCGCCGATGGCCATGCCGAGCGCCATGTTGAAGACCATGTCGAAGCCGAGGACGCGCATGATGGCATCGTCTATCGACTTCGATGGTGTGTTGTTGCCGTAGAAAGCGGAATTTGCCCAACCCATGATGCGCGCGGCAATCGCGGGATCCGCTTCGACGATCTGGACGAGGTCCTCGAGGTCGTAAGCCGGCTCCTGTTGCAGCGCGATGATGCGGCGCGCGGTCTCAGGCAGCGGCGGGATGTGCAGCGTCTCATCCAGGCGCGCCTCGATTCGCCGGGTCGTGAAAGTCTCGACGGCATTCAGAATGTTCGTTTCGTCCTGGCGGGTATCCATCGGGGTGAGCTTCAGGCTTTCGCAGAACTCAGCCTCAAAAGAGGCGTGGGAAGCGCACATCTGACTGAGCTCCGTGCCGCTCGCGCGAACGTAGTGACCGGGCACTTCAGTCGCCAGCGCAAGCTCGGATCGATCTTTCAGGTGGCTGTGCACCACGGTCGGTAAACCGTAGACACCGGGTACCGCGCTGACCCCGACATCCTCTGCCGGAGGCAAGCTGCGCAGATGCCGCGAGGTGATCTGACGTATCGGCTCGGGATCTACCAGCGCCTGCTCCGGAGCAATGATCTGCATCTGGCCCTTGTCATCGGCGCCCAGAAGGCCGCGGATACGGTGTTCCTTTGGCGGGTTGTCGTACGTAGGAAGGTTGTTTATGTCAAACGGCATGACCAATCGAACGGCTGTTAACTCCTATTTCAGTATAGGAGAGCCTCCCGCGGCTGCCGGACAAAATACCGGATTATGCGCTCAGGCTGCTGCCGTCGGCTGGCGCCCAGGCCTCGAGGAGGTGCTGCATCTGTCTCGCCGGGTCGGAACCCGGGTCTGCGTTGAGGAGCATATCGCCGCGGCGTATGACCTCGGGCATCAGGTGCGCATGCAGGCCGAGATCGGCGATCCGGAAGCTTTGTTCACCGGCCTGGCGGGTGCCGAGCAGATCCCCGGGACCACGCAGTTTCAGGTCCTGCTCCGCCAGGTAGAAACCATCCTGGCTATCGCGCATGGCGGTCAACCGTACCTTGGCCGCTTCGCTCACCCCGCTGTTGAACAGCAGGTAGCAGTGGCTCTCCAGCTGGCCGCGACCGACGCGGCCGCGCAGCTGGTGCAGTTGCGCAAGTCCCAGGCGATCCGCGTTCTCGATGACCATATGCGTGGCGTTCGGCACGTCGACGCCGACTTCGACCACGGTTGTTGCCACCAGAAGCGCGAGTTCGCGGGTTTTGAAAGCCTGCATCACGGCGACTTTCTCGTCGCTTTTCATCCGTCCGTGCAGCAGGCCGATCGCGAACTCGGGTAGCGCTTCGGTGAGGTCTTCGAACAAAGTCGTTGCCGCTGTTGCGTCTATCTCGTCGGATTCGTCGATCAGGGTGCACACCCAGTAAGCCTGCTCACCGCGCTTGAGTATCTGGGCAATACGCTGGCTCAGCTGCGGTCGCTTGTCGCTTGCGAGCGTATGGGTAGTAATCGGTTGTCTGCCCGCCGGCAGCTCGTCGATCACGCTGACGTCCATATCGGCGTACAGCGCCATGGTCAGCGTGCGCGGGATGGGGGTAGCGGTCATGACCAGCTGATGTGGTTGGCTGTTGGCTTCGGCGACCTTGTGTTGCAAGGCCATGCGTTGATGCACGCCGAAGCGGTGCTGCTCGTCGATGATGGACAGCGCCAGGTTGTGAAACGTGACTTTCTCCTGGAAAAGCGCATGGGTGCCTACGACAACCTGGCTGTCGCCGCCGGCAACCTCAGCCAGGCGGGAGCGCTGGGTTTTCGCCGGCATCTGCCCGGTCAGCAGGGTCACGTTTATCCCGAGCGGCTCGAGCCAGGCTGAGAAATTCAGGAAGTGCTGCTCGGCGAGGAGCTCTGTAGGCGCCATGATGGCTGTCTGACAACCGTGCTCTGCGGCGCGTATCGCGGCGAATGCCGCGATTACCGTTTTGCCGGAGCCGACGTCCCCCTGGACCAGGCGCAACATCGGCAATGGCCGCGCGAGGTCTTCAAGAACTTCCCGCACCACTCGGCCTTGTGCGCGAGTCAGGCGAAATCCGAGGTTGTCGAGGAGCAGACGCCCCAGACCCTCGGCCTGGGGCAGCGCGGTGGCCACCTCTTTCGAGCGCTTGAGACTGCGGCCTTTCATCACCAGGTAGTAAGCCGTCAGCTCGTCCAGCGCCACTTCCTCCGCAACCGCGGCAATGTCGTCGAAGCTTGCGTCCGCAGGTGGCTGATGAAGGTATTTGAGTTTTCCGAAAGGCGTACCTGCGATATCCGGCCAGGGCTGGTCGCAGAGGTTCTCCATGAGCTTGCGCAGGCGGTTCTGACCAAGGCCCTGGGTGGTGGGATAGATCGGCGTCAAAGCGGGCGTTGGAGGCGGCGGCTCGTGGTGAAAGGTTTCGTACTCCGGGTGTGCGGCAGAGAGTTCGCGGCCGAAAAACTGAAATTGCCCGTACGCCCGTATGTGCGTTGCTTTGTTGAGCGCTTCCTGCTGATAGCGGGAGAAGTGGAAGAAGCGAAGCGCTACCTGGCCGCCGTCGTCGCGCACGACCACGCGCAGGCTGCGCCGCTTGCCGAACTGGACGTTGACCGATTCGATGCGTCCCTCGATCAGGCAGTCGTCACCGGCGCGCACTTCCGCGAGCGGCACGATGCGCGTGCGGTCCTGATAGCGAAGCGGTAAATGCAAAAGGAGGTCGAGCACACGAAAGATGCCAAGCTTTGCGAGTGTCGCCTCCAGACGCGGCCCCACGCCTTTGAGCGTCGTTATGCGAGCCTGTGGGTCCACGGCGCTGTCCGTGCTGCTTACTCGAGCGCCATGATGGCATCGATTTCGATACGGGCATCCTTGGGTAGTTTGCTCACCTCCACGGCGGCACGGGCAGGATAAGGTTCGCTGAAGTACCCGGCCATGACCTCGTTCAGAGCGGGGAAGTTGTCGAGATCCGTGAGGTACACGGTGAGTTTGACGCAGTCGGCGAGGGTGCCGCCGGCAGCTGTGGCCACGGCGCTGAGATTTTTGAATACCTGGTGCGCCTGTTCGGTAAAGTCTTCGCTCACCAGCGTCATGCTGACAGGATCCAACGGTATCTGGCCGGAGAGAAAAACGTGACACGCGGCCGTGGTACCAACAGCCTGCGAATAGGTGCCGATCGCGGCGGGCGCGGCGTCTGTCTGGATGGATTTGTTAGTCATGCTGTCCGTCCGGTTGGGTTGGTGGCGCGCCACCTTAGCCAGTTAATTACTCGGTCGCGATAGGCTAATCACCGCCTGGACGTTACGCAAACGGCGCATGACTCGAGCCAGGTGGTTGCGGTTTTTCACGGTGAGGCCAATGACCATCGTGCTCACTTCGGCATTACGCTCTTCCACATGAATGTTGTCTACGCCGGCGTCCGCAGCGGTCACCTCGGCAGCAATTTCTGCCAGGATCCCTTTGCGTCGATTGACGTCGACACGCAGCGTCGTGAGGAACTCCCCTTCTGTTGTCGTGGTCCAGCGCGCAGGAATGATTTCCCGCGCGGCGCGGCGGCGAATCTCATTGATATTCGGACACGTTTCTATGTGCACGACAAAACCCTTGCCGGGTGTCATGTGGCCAACAATCTGGTCCCCGGGAACGGGGCCGCAGCAGCGCCCGTAGTTGACCACCAGACCCTCGCCGCCGCGAATGGCGACAGGGCCGCCGCCCTCCACGGCGACGGCCTCGTAGTCCGGGTTGTCCACGGCCAGCAGTTTCTGGGCCGCCACGTAAGCCATCAGGTCACCGTTACCGATAGCCGCCAGCAGGTCGTTCAGCTTGCGCACGCCGAGTTCGTTGAAAACCCGCCGCAGGCGGCGGAAATCCAGATCGTTGATGCTCATGTTGGCGTTGCCGAGTGCGCGGTTTAGAAGCTTCCGGCCGAGCGCAACGGATTCGTTGCCCTGCTGTTGTTTCAGCGCGTGACGTATGGCGGAGCGGGCGCGGGAGGTGACGACGAAGGTGAGCCAGTCCGGATTCGGGCGGGCATCGTCAGAGGTGATGATCTCCACGCTCTGGCCGCTCTGCAGTTGCAGGGACAAGGGCGCCAGCGCGCGGTCGACGCGGCAGGCGACGCAGCGATTGCCTATGTCCGTATGCACCATGTAGGCGAAATCGACGGGGCAGGCGCCGCGCGGCAACTCCATGATTTCGCCCCGCGGCGTGAAGACGTAAACCTCGTCGGGAAATAGATCGAGCTTCAGGCTTTCGATGAATTCCAGCGGGTTACCGGCCTGCCGCTGCAGCTCGAGCAGATCCTGTACCCACTGACGTGCGCGCCGCTGGTTAGGCTCGAAGTCGTCGGTGCCGGCTTTGTACAGCCAGTGTCCGGCGATGCCGTTCTCCGCGACGGCTTCCATCTGTTTGGTGCGTATCTGAACTTCGATCGGCACGCCGTGCATGCCGAAAAGCGACGTATGCAGCGACTGGTAGCCGTTGGCCTTGGGGATCGCGATGTAGTCTTTGAACCTGCCGGCGACGGGTTTGTACAGGTTGTGCACGATGCCCAGCGTTCGGTAGCAGTCATCGACGCGTTCGACGATGATGCGGAAGCCGAACACGTCCATGATGTCGTTGAAGGTTTTTTTCTGCTCCTTCATTTTGCGATAGATCGAGTACGGGTGCTTCTCGCGACTGACGACATGCGCTTTGACACCATCCCGGTTGAGCGCGGCGGTCATGGTGTCGGCGATCTCTTTGATCAGTTCCTTACGGTTGCCGCGTGCATTCTGCACTGCCCGCTCGATGCGGTCGGCGCGCAAGGGATGCAGCGCTTTGAAGCCGAGCTCCTCGAGCTCGGTCTTGATCGTGTGGATACCGAGGCGGTTGGCGATCGGCGCGTAGAAGTCCAGCGTTTCCCGTGCAATCCGCTTCCGCTGAGTATCGGACATGACCCCGATGGTGCGCATGTTGTGCAGCCGGTCCGCCATTTTGACCATGATCACGCGTATGTCTTTAGCCATCGCGAGCGCCATTTTCTGGAAGTTCTCGGCCTGTGCTTCGGCGCGGCTGTCAAAGATCTTGGTGAGTTTGGAAAGGCCGTCGACAATCTCCGCCACGGCTTTACCGAAGCGGCGCCCGAGTGCCGTTTTGCTGGTGTCGGAGTCTTCGATGACGTCGTGTAGCAGTGCGGCCATCAGCGTCTGATGGTCCATCCGCATTTCTGAGAGAATCTGCGCTACCGCGGTCGGGTGCGTAATGTAGGCGTGACCGGTGCGCCGCCATTGGCCGTTGTGTGCGCGCTCGGCGTAAGCGTGCGCGCGGCGCACAGCGGCTATCTGTTCTTCGGTAAGGTAATCGAGGTTGTCGACAAGCGTCTCGATCGTGGCTGGGGCCGCGATTTCGGGACGCTTGGCATAGGCGGCCAGCTGGCCGACAAAGTAGGACTGTGTAGCGGTTTCCGGCCTGGGGCTACTAGATTGGCTCGTCATCTCCTATACGGTCCTCAGGCAGCCCTCCACCGAGGCTGAAGCTCACTTCGATGTCTTCATCCTCTGTAGACACTTCCTGACTGTCAAGCATTTCGTGGGAGATGAGGCCCTCGGCGATTTCGCGCAGCGCAATCACCGTAGCTTTGTCGTTTTCTTCAGGCACCAGCGGATCGTTGCCGTATGCGCGCAGACCGCGTGCTCGGCGTGTTGCCAGCATGACGAGCTCGAAACGGTTGTCTACATGGTCGAGACAGTCTTCAACGGTTACGCGTGCCATCGGTCACCTCTAGGTGGTGGTATTGCAAAGAGCCGGGCAGTCTACCTACGGATCAGGAGGCTGACAAGATCGATTCGACCAGTGGATTGGACCCGATCTGTGCGCGGGTCCTCAGTCTGATGGCGCGAAACAGAACGAGCATGTCAGCGACGGCCTGTTCAAAGTCATCGTTCACCACGATGTAGTCGTATTTTGGCGCTTGCGACATTTCCAGCTGCGCTTCGGCAAGGCGGCGGGACATGCTCGCTTCGCTGTCTTCGCCGCGGGCTTTGAGCCGTTCTTTCAGAACCTCCACGCTCGGCGGCAGAATGAAGATGCTGACAGCCTCCGGCGCGGCGCGGCGCACCTGATCAGCGCCCTGCCAGTCGATTTCGAGAATGACGTCTTTGCCTGCAGCCTGGCGGGCGGCGACTTCCGCTTTGGAGGTGCCGTACATGTTGTCGAAAACGCTGGCGTGCTCGAGAAATGCGTCCGCGGCGATCATCGCGTTGAACTCATCGGCGTCGACGAAGTGGTAGTTCACGCCGTCAGTTTCGTTGGTGCGTCGACTGCGCGTGGTGTGAGATACCGATACGACCAGGGCCGTATCACGCTCGAGCGCTGCTTTGACCAGGCTGGTTTTGCCGGCCCCGGAAGGCGCGGAAACGAGGATCAGCTGCCCGCTCATTCGATGTTCTGCACCTGCTCGCGGATCTGTTCGATGATGACTTTCAAATCTACCGCGCGCTGGCTGGTTTCCGGGATGACTGATTTCGCGCCCAGCGTATTGGCTTCGCGATTGAGCTCCTGGGTCAGAAAGTCCAGGCGTCTGCCGTGGGGCCCCGCGCCGTTCAAATGGCTGCGCGCTTCCTCGACGTGGATCGCAAGCCGGTCCAGCTCCTCGGCCACGTCCGCTTTCTGCGCCAGCAGCGCGACCTCCTGTTCCAGCCTGCCAGGGTCGACGTTGACCTGCAGGTCTGCCAGCCGTTGCTTGAGCTTCGCTTTCTGCTGGTTGGCCAGATGGCTGGTCAGCGGCTTCAAGCTCTTCAGCAGCGCGTCAATCTGATCGAAGCGCTCGACCAGGGTATCGCGTAGATGTTCGCCCTCGCGCTGACGCGCGGCGATCAGATCACTGAGCGCCTGTTCGAAGAGCTCGCTCGCCGTCTCGGTGAGTGACTCATCGACGCTTGGCGTGTCGTCGAGCACTCCGGGCCAGCGCATCAGCTCCATCGGGCTGACGGCGCCGATTTCAGGCGCATCGCGCCGGACTTGTTCGACGGCCGCCAGCACTTGCAGCAGCACGCCGCGGTTGAGTGTGATGCCGGTATCGTCCGCCACTTTCTCCAAGCGCAGGGTGCAGTCGACCTTGCCGCGCTTCAGGTGTTTGCGGGCAAGTTCCCGCAACGGGTGCTCTATACTGCGCATTGCTTCAGGTAGACGGAAGTGTGTCTCCAGGAACCGGTGATTGACCGACTTGAGTTCCCAGACCAGGTGGCGCCCGTGGGCATCAACTGCCGCCCGCGCGAATGCGGTCATGCTGTAAATCATTTTTATTGTTCCGCTTTGCTTATCCCACCGCGCGCATGACAAATTGTGAACCTGGCGCTGCGGTGCGTGCGATTCTACCTTGTCCTCTTATAATGTGCCGAAAAGAAGGAGACGCTATGCGACCCAGTGGTCGAGCGCCGGACGCGATGCGGCCGGTACAATTTACACGCCGATTCACCAAACATGCTGCAGGTTCAGTGCTGGTGGAGTTTGGTGATACGAAAGTTCTGTGCACTGCCGCAGTAGAAGACTCGGTACCGGGTTTTCTGCGTGGCAAAGGCGTTGGCTGGGTAACTGCGGAATACGGCATGCTGCCCGGCGCCACCCACACGCGTAACGACCGCGAAGCCGCGCGCGGCAAGCAGAGTGGCCGCACGGTGGAGATTCAGCGCCTGATTGGCCGCTCTCTGCGCGCGATGGTGGACATGAACGCCCTGGGTGAGCGAACCATCCGTATCGACTGCGACGTGCTGCAGGCTGACGGCGGCACCCGCACGGCGTCGATAACGGGCGCGGCCGTGGCGCTTGCCGACGCGATCGCCTCGCTGCCCGTTCAGGGAGCGTTCAAGGAGCTTGTGGCATCTGTATCTGTAGGCATATATGAAGGTGTGCCCGTGCTCGATCTGGATTACGACGAGGACTCCAACGCCGAAACCGACATGAATGTCGTGCGGCTCGGCTCGGGCGGGTTCATCGAGATCCAGGGGACGGCCGAAGGTGCGCCGTTCTCCGGAGGTGAGCTGGCGAGCCTCATCCAGCTGGCGGAAGCCGGCACCAATGAGCTTCTGGCGCTGCAACAGGCGGCGCTGGCAGCAGACTGACACGACGCGCGCCCGCGTGGCTGAGTGGCCGCGGGCAGGCAGGAACGCAGCTCTGGAAGCGCCAGGAGCCAGATAAGGAAATGACGTGACGAAGCAAACAACCCTCGAATTCATCGACTTTCTGTTGGCGGAAAGGGTGCTGAAGTTTGGAGAGTTCACTCTGAACTCCGGGCGCGTCAGCCCCTATTTCTTCAATCTGGGGGAGATTTGCGAGGGCGCGGCGTTTGCGCGCCTGGGCGCCACCTATGCCGATGCCATCATAGCTGCGGACCTGCAGTTCGACGTCTTGTTTGGTCCGGCTTACAAAGGCATCCCGATAGCCGTAGCGACCGCAATCGCGCTGAGCGAGCGCGGCCGCAATGTGGGTGTTGCGTATAACCGCAAAGAAGCCAAAGACCACGGCGAGGGAGGGCGCCTCGTGGGCGCGGACGTCGCGGGTCGCGTCTTGCTGATCGACGACGTGCTGACCTCGGGTAAGGCGATTCGTGATGCGGCAGCGCTGGTTGCTTCCACGGATGCTGTCATCGTGGGTGCGGTGATTGCGATGGATCGCCAGGAAGTGCGCGGCGACCCAGCCGATGCGGGCGTCACTGCAGTGCAGGAGCTGGCGCAGGAACTGGCTGCACCTGTGATCAGCATCGCAAATTTAGCCGATTTGATTCACTATCTTGACCAATCTGACGACGCAACGGCAGCATCCACGCTGCAAGGTATGCGAGACTATCAGGCGCAGTATTGTCAGGTGGGCAACTAAAGGATGGTGCAATGAATTACTTTGCTGCAAAAACTGGTCGTTGGCTGCGCGCGCTCGTTGCGCTGACCGTGTTGTGTGCCTCTTTCTCCGCCCATGCCTATTTCCGCTACGTCGACGAGAACGGTGATCTGGTGCTTTCTCAGACGATCCCCAACGAGCGGGTCAAGTACGGCTACGACATCGTCGATCAGCACGGCAATCTCATCGAGCGCGTAGCGCCACAGCTCTCAGATGAAGCCTACCAGGAGAAGCTGCGTCGGGATGCCATGCAGACCGAATGCCAGCGCTTTTACGATCGTGTCCATAAGCTTTACCAGGGCGCTGAAGACATCGACTACGCCGAGGAACAGGCGATGAAGTCTCTGGACAACCGCGTTGCCAATACGCGCGCAAACCTGGCCGTGGTGCAATCACAACGCCAGGAGTTTGAATCGACAGCCGCGCAGCTCGATGTATCCGGCAAGTCGATACCGGCCACTCTATTCGACAATATTCAGCGCGCTTCAGCGCAGGAAAAGAATTTCGAAGACGAGCTCAAGCTGCGTGACCGGGAACGGCTCGACTTGCGCAATCAGTTTGCCTACGACCGCAAGGTGTTTGTGCTCGAGAATTGTGAAAATGGACTGCCGCCGCGGGCGGCCAGTGCAACCGCCAGCAAGGAGGGTGATGGCGCCGCCCGGGCCGGCGACTAGCTCTCGCTGCCAAACAGCGCCTTATTCAACACTGACCACTGCGCCTCCCAGTCCTGGGTAGGCGGCACGCTGAATTCCGATCGTACGAACTGTTGGATACGCCCTTCAGCCAGCGCCAGCAGTAAATTGGCGCTCGCGTTGATCTGAATGGTGGGCATTTCCGTCAGGCGCGCGTTGTGCTCGCGCAGCACCTGGCGCAACTGTGTCTCCAGACGGTTCATCAGCTGATGCATACGCCCGCGGAGCCGCTCGTTTTCTCCTTGCAGCGCATCGCCGACAAACAGGCGCGCAAAGCCCGGATTGCGCTCTACGAAGCTCAATAGCAGGTAGATGATGTTGCGGCAGCGTGACGCGGCTTCGTTCTGTTCATTCAGAATCAGGTTGATGCGGCTGAAGAGCGTCTCTTCGGCAAAGCTGATGAGCCCTTCGAGCATTTTGGCTTTGCTGGGAAAGTGACGATAGAGCGCCGCCTCGGATACGCCCACGCGCGCAGCGAGGGCTGCGGTCGTGATGCGATCGCCCGGGTGTTCCTGCAGCATGGCGGCGAGCGCCCCGAGAATCTGTTGCCGGCGGTTGGATTTGGCCATGGATCAGTCGGCGACGATCTGCGTACCGACCCCGGCGTCGGTGAAGATCTCCAACAGCACCGCGTGGGCTTCGCGGCCGTCTATGATCTGCACGCTGTTCACGCCACCGTCGACGGCGTCCAGCGCGCACTGCACTTTGGGCAGCATGCCCTCGCTGATCACGCTGTCGGCAATCAGCGTCTCCACCGCGGATTTGGTCACGGCACTGATCGTCTCGCCATCGCGATCGAGGATGCCCGGCGTGTTGGTGAGGAGCACGAGCTTTTCCGCCTGCAGCGCTTCGGCAATCTTGCCGGCAACGATATCCGCGTTGATATTGAAGGACTGGCCCTCGTCACCCACCCCGATCGGCGCGATGACCGGTATGAATGCGGAGTTGGTCAGCGTGATCAGGATTTCGGTGTTGATGCCGGTGATCTCGCCGACCTGGCCGATATCGATGATCTCGGGCGCGTTCAAGGAGGGCTCCATGGCAAGCTGACGTGCCTGTATGAGGCTGCCGTCTTTGCCGGTGACACCGACTGCACGACCGCCGTTCGTGTTGATCAGGGAGACGATTTCCTGATTGACCAGGCCGCCCAGCACCATCTGCACCACGTCCATCGTTGCGGCGTCAGTCACGCGCATGCCATTGACGAAGCGCGACTCGATGTTGAGCTTCTCGAGCAGCTCGCCAATCTGCGGTCCGCCGCCGTGCACGACTACCGGATTGATGCCGACCAGCTTCATCAGCACGACATCGCGTGCGAATGTTTGTTTCAGCTCTTCCTCGGTCATGGCGTTGCCGCCGTATTTCACGACCACGGTTTGACCGTGAAATTTCTGGATGTAGGGCAGCGCTTCGGTCAGGACCTTGGCTGTAATCGATATTGGGTCTTGCATAGCGGTACGCGTTCGCGCGCTTGTTGTTAGCGGAAAGTCAGGTTGCTGTCGATAGCGTGCAGGTGCTTTTGAAACTCGTCCTGAATACGGTCGAGGGATGCCTGATTATCCGCCTCGAAGCGCAGTGTCAGCACCGGGCTGGTATTCGACGGACGGATGAGTCCCCAGGCGTCCGCATAGTCGACGCGCAGACCGTCGATTGTCGTGACGGTGCCCTCGCCGAAGTCAGTGCCCGCAGACAGCCGCTCCATGATTTCGAATTTCTCACTTTCAGTGGTCGTGATTTTCAGCTCCGGCGTCATGAAAGTTTCCGGGAACTGTGCGAACACCTCTTCGACCGGCGTGCTTTCAGCCCCGAGAATTTCGAGCAGCCGCACGCCGGAATAAAGCGCGTCGTCAAAACCGTACCAGCGTTCGGCGAAGCAGATGTGGCCGCTGAATTCACCGCCGAGCAAAGCCCCCGTTTCTTTGATCTTGGCTTTGATGTGTGAATGCCCGGTGCGCCACATGATTGGCCGGCCGCCCAGCTCGCTTACCACGTTGTTCAAGTGACGGCTGCACTTGACGTCATAGATGATGTCGGCACCCGGATTACGGCTGACGATGTCCTGCGCGAACAGCATCATGAGCTTGTCGGGCCATATGATGGTGCCCTCCGGCGTCACCACGCCCAGACGGTCGCCGTCGCCGTCGAATGCGAGGCCCAGATCGGCGTCCTCGGCCTGCACGACGGTAATCAGGTCTTCCAGGTTGGCCGGATCAGCGGGGTCCGGGTGATGGTTGGGAAAATCACCGTCGACCTCGCAGTAGAGTTCTATGACCTCGCAGCCGAGTTCGCGAAACAGGCGCGGCGCGATCGCGCCGGCAACGCCGTTGCCGCAGTCGATGACGACTTTCGGGGCCTGGGCGACTGCGACGTCCTCCAGCACGCGATCCACATAGCTGTCGAACATATCGACTGCCTCAACGTCGCCTTCACCTTCGCTCAGGGCGTTTTGCTCGAGCCGCGTGTACAGTGCTTGAATCTTCTCTTCGGCCAGGGTCGTGCCACCGATCATCATCTTCAGGCCGTTGTATTCCGGCGGGTTGTGGCTGCCGGTGATCATGATGCCCGTGCCGGTATCCAGCGCGTAGGTGGCGTAATACAGAATCGGTGTGGGTACCTGGCCGATGGTGATGACGTCCAGACCGCCTTCGGTAAGGCCGCGCGTCAGGCTGTTCTCGAGGCCTTCGCTCGAGTGGCGACCGTCGCGCCCTACCGCGACGCGGCTTTGATTCTGTGCCAGAGCCTCGGCAGCGAACGCACGGCCGATCCAGTAGACGACGTCCTCGGTCAGATTGCTGGTGGTGATGCCGCGGATGTCGTAAGCGCGGAAGATGCCCTTGTCGAAATCAATGCCCATATCCAGGGGTCCCACTTCCTCGCTCACCTCGATGCCAAAGTTTTCGTCGCCGCTTTTGCGCACATCAAGGTAGTCGTCTTCATCATCGCCTGCTTCGTCATCGGTTTTGGTGGCCTCCTTGGCCGTCTTTGTTTTGGCTGCTGCAGCCTTGTCTTCCTCATCGAGGCCGGCGAGAAGATCATCACCATCCTCATCCGGCGTTGCTTCCGCTGCGACGGTATCTTTGTCGCCGCCGGCCTGCCGCGCAAACTCTTGCGCGACTGCCGCTATGCTCTCCAGCTCGAAGCTGCCTGGACGACCGCTGCGCCCGCGCAGCAAACGCAATCCATAGTCGGTCAGCAGTTCAGTGTCGTGAGTGAGTTTTCTCGCATACATGGAAAAGCTGAGATAAATACCGCCGACGGCGACACCCCAGGCCACCAGGAAAGGCACGAGCAAAAGCACGCTGGTGTCGAGCAGAGGCGCTGCGTCCGCCGTTTGTGCATAAGCGACCTGCCAGTGGGGCACCGCCAGCTGCCGGGTCGCTTTTTCTCCGAGATTGGATTCGCTGCCGCTGGATAGGACGGCCTGCGTCGGACTGCCTTCGAAGCTTTGCAGGATTTCCAGGCGTCCGCGCAGTGAAGTCAGATGTGAAACCGGGCCGAGAAAAAAGTTGGCGTCGAAAACCACCAGCAGAACGCCAGCGACAACTCCGTCAGGCGTAATGGGTTGCGCCGTGTAGATGAGGTTGCGCTGGTTGAGGCTTACCTCGGGACCGACGAAAGGGCGCGTTTCAGCGCGCCGGATCAGATCGAGCGCGGCAAACGAGATGGGCACCTCGGCGTTCAGGTCGACGGCTGCTTCGCCCTTTTCGATGATGACCACTCGTTTGATGTAAGGATTCTGGCTGGTCAGAAGCGCAGCAAGCTCGGCGTGGCGTCCTGAATCGTACGAAGCCAGAGCTTCGACGGTGGCTGGCGCGGTGGCCATACCGTCGACCAGGTTGCGCAGGTCGGTCACGCGTCCATCGAAGAACTCTGCATAGAAGTCGAGTTCTTTCTCGCGCGCCGCGTCGCGCTGCATCTGCGCCGGCTCCAGTATCACCTGCCACCAGACGAGCGCGAAGGCGACGATGAGGCCGGCCGTGGCGACCGCGATCGCCAGGCCGCCGCGAATGAGGAAACTATCAGCTGACTTCGTCTTCTTTGACGATCTTTTCTTTGCTTTTTTTGCTGCCACGTTTCAAAGCATCCTGCTAGTAACTGTGAGGAAAGCCGCTATACCGCGTGATAATCCCTTATTTTGTCATAGTCTCGGGGTTTGTATCTGCTAACTGTGAGGCAAATATGTCAGGTATCTGACTGATGAGGGTTGCTGCCAGCTGACTTTTCGATTGTTTCGGAAGAACAACCTCGCCACCGTCATAGATGAACGTTGCGGCGTTGTTGGCGCTGTTGAAGCCAATGCTCGGATCGGAAACGTCATTCATGACGATCGCGTCGAGGCCCTTGCGCTGCAGCTTGGCGCGGGCGTGCTGCAACGTATCGTTCGTTTCGGCGGCGAAACCCACCACGACCGATGGCCGGTCCGCGTGGCGGGCCACGCCGGCGATGATGTCGGGATTCTCAACCATCGTGACCGTCATGCCGGCGCCCGGTTCTCCGGAGCGCTTCAGCTTCTGAGTGTGTGCCTCTGCCGGTCGATAGTCCGCAACCGCGGCGACACCGATGAAGATATCGACCTCGTCGAGATGGGTCTGTACTGCGCGCTCCATGTCCAGGGCCGAGACGACGTCGATGCGCTCGGCGCGGGTGTCGCCAGCGGCGACCTTGGGTCCGGCGACGAGAATCACGCGTGCGCCGGCGTCGAGAGCGGCCTCCGCCAGACACAGGCCCTGCAGGCCGGAGCTGTGGTTACTGATATAGCGCACCGGGTCGATCGCCTCCAGGGTAGGCCCCGTGGTGATCATGACCGTCTTGCCATCCAGGGCGCGTGCTGCTGGCTGCAGGGTTTGCTGCACTGCGCTGATCAATACCTCGGGTTCGCTCATGCGTCCCGGACCTTCGTCGCCGCAAGCCTGCTCGCCGCTGTCTGGCCCGATCAACGTGTAGCCGAGCGCTTGGGCGCTCTGCAGGTTGGCCTGGGTGGCAGGATGGCGGTACATCTGCTGATTCATTGCCGGCGCGATCAGCACCGGTGCGGGTGTAGCCAGACACAGCGTAGTCAGCAGGTCGTCAGCCTGTCCGTGTACCAGCTTGGCGAGAGTGTTGGCGGTGGTGGGCGCAATCAACACGACGTCCGCCCAGCGCGCGAGTTCGATATGCCCCATGGCCGCCTCCGCCGCGGCGTCCCAGGGGTCCTGCCGTACCGGATTGCCGCTGACGGCCTGCAACGTAGTCGGGGTGACGAAGTGATGGGCGTTCGGACTGAGGACCACCTGGACTTCTGCACCCGCCGCGCGCAAACCTCGCACGATGAATGGCGCTTTATACGCTGCGATACCGCCGGTAATGCCCAGCACAATGTGTTTGTTCTGCAGGTCTGTGATAGTCATCTGTTGCCCATCGAATTCAAACCAAGTAACGCTCTGGCGAGCGGCGCTAAGGGTACCGCGAATGCGGTTGCGCCAGCAAAGTACTGCCTCACATGAAATGGACGGTATGAAACTGACAGATTGGTGCCTCTCCGAACGACCCCGGGAGCGCCTCCTGGCGCGCGGAGCGGCGGGATTGAGTGACGCCGAACTCATTGCCGTCTGTCTGGGCAGCGGTGCGGCAGGCGAGAACGCGGTCGTGCTCGCGCGGCGTCTTCTGGCGGAATACGGCAGTCTGGGCGCGTTGCTGCACGCTTCGCCTCACCGCTTGCTGCGCAGCCGGGGTCTCGGCGTCGCGCGGGTCGCGCGTTTGAAGGCGGTCCTGGAGCTGCAGACGCGTCAGGCGGAAGCTGCGCTCTCTGCGCGTTTGAGCGTTACGGATGTCACTGGCGCGGCCCGCTATGTGCGGCACAAGATCGGTTATCGTGAGCGCGAAGTGTTCGGCTGCCTTTATCTCGACAGCCGTCATCGCCTGCTGCGCTGGGAAGAGCTGTTTCTCGGATCGATCAATCGCGCGCATGTGCATGCGCGCGAGGTGCTGCGCAAAGGTATGGAGCTGAACGCGGCGGCGGTGGTGCTCGCGCACAATCACCCCTCGGGTGTTGCCGAGCCGAGTCAAGCCGACATCGGTCTTACGCAGGAGCTGAAAGCGCTGCTTGAACACGTCGACATACGCCTGTTGGATCACCTCATTGTGGCCGGCCCGGCCTGGGTATCGCTCGCCACGCGCGGCTTGCTGGATTGACGCCAGAACGAGACGCGCTGACCGCCGGGACATCTCATGCCAACTTTATATTGCCCGCGAGCGGGCGCTCTGGTATAAACGCGCCTCTTTTTCTCTAGGGGCCTGGAACATGTCTCAGGTATGCCAAGTCACCGGCAAGCGTCCAATGACGGGAAACAACGTCAGCCACGCGCAAAACAAGACAAGACGGCGTTTTTTGCCGAATCTTCACTATCATAGATTCTGGGTGGAGTCGGAAAAACGCTACGTGAAGCTGCGTGTCTCTTCCAAGGGAATGCGCATCATCGATAAAAAGGGTATCGACACCGTTCTTGCGGAACTGCGCGCTGCCGGACAGCGCGTTTAACGTCGAGCCAACGAGGATATAAAGCCATGCGAGACAAGATAAAGCTGGTGTCCAGTGCTGGAACGGGTCACTACTACACCACCGACAAGAACAAGCGCACCATGCCCGACAAGCTCGAAATGAAGAAGTTTGATCCGGTCATCCGCAAGCACGTGATCTACACGGAAGCGAAAATCAAGTAACCCGCCCATGCCCGAACTCCCGGAAGTCGAAACGACTCGACGGGGTATAGAACCTTGGGTGGTCGGGCAAACCATTACCGGCTGGACCGTTCGTAACCCCAATCTGCGCTGGCCGGTAGACATCCCTGCCACTTTACGCGGTCAACGCATCCATTCCGTTGGCCGGCGGGGTAAGTACTTACTAATCGCGCTCAGCCCGGGTACGTTGATTGTTCACCTGGGTATGTCGGGCAGCCTGCGTATTCTCGAGCAGGATACTGAGCCGCTGACCCACGACCATGTCGACATCATCCTCAGTTCAGGCAAGCTCCTGCGTCTGAATGACCCTCGCCGTTTCGGCTGTGTGCTTTTTCAGACGGGCGACGTCAACGCGCACCCGTTGCTGGCGCATCTGGGCGTAGAGCCTCTGGGTAATGAGTTTTCGGGTGCCCATCTGCATCAACTGTCGCGCAAGCGAAAAGTTGCAGTAAAAAACTTCATCATGGACAGTAAGGTGGTCGTTGGCGTCGGCAATATCTACGCCGCGGAAGCGCTCTTCATGGCCGGCATACGGCCGACGGTGGCCGCCGGGCGGATTCCCGCCCATGCCTACGAGCGTCTGGCCGCCGCGATACGGGAAGTGCTGGCCCGTTCGGTGCGCCAGGGAGGCACTACGCTCAGAGACTTTGTCGGCTCGGACGGCAATCCCGGCTACTTCAAGCAGCAGCTCAACGTCTATGGCCGCCAGGGCTTACCCTGCCGGCGTTGCGAAGGCATTTTGAAGCTCAAGATTCTTGGCCAACGCAGCACCGTTTATTGTCCAAATTGCCAAATCTCACAAGGATTTACGCGATCAAAGTGATAAAGTCGTCCGCTGATCCGCATGGAGATACGATCTTGAACACGGGTAAATCATTGCTGACAGGGATGCTGGTTGGCGCATTGAGCTTGAGCGCAGCGCCGAGCTTTGCTGCGCCGGATGAAGACGCACCGGGCGCGGGTGCTATGACCGCCGACCTCATCGTGGGCCGTCCGCTCGGGCTCGTCACCACGGTGTTGGGCACAGGCGCTTTCATCGTGTCTTTGCCGTTTTCCGCGCTGGGTGGCAACGTTGAACAGGCTGCCGACCACCTGGTCGTCAAGCCGGCTCAGGCGACCTTCGTGCGCTGCCTCGGCTGCAAAACTTCCGGTCGCTATCTCGACCCTGACGACGCCGACTAATTCGAAGCATCATCTTGCGAAGCCCCGGCCGCTGTCAGCTGTCGGGGCTTTTCACTATGGGTGGCTGTTTTTCCGGGTGATGCCGGTAGCGCCGTCTTAGTCGCCCTGCAGGGCCCGGACTACCGCCGGGTGGACGAACTGCGAAATATCTCCACCGAGACCGGCGATCTCCCGCACCAGCGTCGATGAGATGAATGAAGTGTCCTTGGACGTCGGCAGGAAGACGTACTCGATGTTGGCATCGAGGGATTGGTTCATCTCCGCCATTTGAAACTCGTAGTCGAAGTCGGTGACCGTGCGCAGACCACGCAGAATGAATTGTGAGTCTTTCGAGCGCACATAATCGACCAACAGGTTATTGAACCCCTCTACCGAGACGCTATCGCCAAATTCGGCCAGGACTTCCTTGCAGAGCGCGATGCGATCCGCCAGATCGACTTTGGGATTTTTTTGTGCAGACGTGCCGATGGCGAGGACCACGTGATCGAACAGATTGAGCGCACGCTTTACCAGATCGGTGTGGCCATTCGTTATCGGGTTGAATGATCCCGGATACACCACCACTTTCATGCCTGCCCCCTTCTCATCAGGCTGGCCGCGTCGTGCAATGCGCCGCGCTGCCAGCGTCACTTATCGTTTTGCGCGATCTTAGCGTCGCCCTTCCTGCGCTGCAACGATGCAGCCCCGGCCTCAGGGCGGGGACAGCAATGCACCCACCGCGTCCCCGGCCCGCGTGTTGCGGTGCTCCCACCAGCCGGAGCGATCGCACAACGCTTCGATCTGCGCTGCCCCGGGTGCTTCCACATAGATGAATTCCGCCACGAGATCCTTCTCACACAGCAGGTCGACCGCGCCTTCGAGGAGTTCCGGGCGCGCGAACGGCGGGTCGACGAAAGCCACGTCGAACTGTCCGGTGCATCGTTCCAGATACTTGATGGCGTCCCCGGCGATGAGTTCAGTCTGCCTGCCGAGATCGAGCTCTGTGATCGTATCTTTGAGTTGACGACAGGTCCTGGCGTTGCGCTCTACGAAAGTCACGTGCGCGGCGCCCTGGGAGAGCGCTTCCAGGCCAAGCACGCCGGAGCCGGCAAACAGGTCCAAACAACTTGCCCCCTGAAGCGATCCGCGCAGCCAGTTGAAGAGGGTTTCGCGGGTG
The DNA here is from genome assembly GCA_965267275.1 of Pseudomonadales bacterium. GTDB lineage: Bacteria > Pseudomonadota > Gammaproteobacteria > Pseudomonadales > Azotimanducaceae > UBA4421. The sequence continues at coordinate 5,003,707 of OZ253950.1, read as the reverse complement.
CGGCCCAGCGTCGGGCGCAGATCTTTGCCGCCGACGAAACGGAGCTTCCGTCCTTTGTACTTACCACCGATAATGCGCACCTGCTGCGGGCCGCGCTTGCTCTGGACCATGCCGCTTCCTCAACTGCGGGTAAAGTATAGGGACAGCGGGTCGCGGCGTGAAACCGAACATGAACCGACCCAGATATCATTGCTAGAGAGACGGACAACAAGCGACTGTGACTGACGCACAAGAATCACCTGAAGAGAATCAAGAAAAGAAAAAGGGCCTGTTTGGTCGGCTGCGTTCCGGCCTGGCGAAAACCCGCTCACAGCTGGCGACCGGCGTCGGCAATCTGCTCCTTGGCGAGCGCGAGATTGACGAGAGTGTGCTGGAGGACCTGGAGACGGCGCTGCTTTTGACCGATGTCGGCGTCGATACCACGACCGCCATCATGGCCGACCTCGCGCAGCGGGTCCGTCGTCAGGAGCTCAATAACACCCGCGCGTTGCACAAAGCGTTAGCCGGCTTGTTGACGCAACGCCTGCTGCCCCTGGAGAAAGATCTGGATGTTACGGACCATGCGCCGCACGTGATTTTCTTTGTCGGGGTCAACGGCGTTGGCAAGACGACGACCATTGGCAAGCTTGCCAAGCAGCTGCAGCATGAAGGCAAGAGCGTCATGCTGGCGGCGGGCGACACGTTTCGCGCTGCCGCCGTAGAGCAGCTGCAGGTCTGGGGCGAGCGCAATGACGTGCCTGTCATCGCGCAGGCGCAAGGCTCCGACAGCGCCTCGGTCGTCTTCGACGCGGTTCAGGCGGCACAAGCCCGCAATGTGGATGTGCTGCTCGTGGACACGGCAGGCAGGCTGCAGGATAAAGCGCAGCTGATGGACGAGCTCACGAAAGTGTATCGCGTCATCAAACGCCTCGACGAATCTGCGCCGCATGACGTGATCCTGGTGCTGGATGGCGGCGTGGGCCAGAATGCGCTGAGCCAGGTGAAGCTCTTTCACGAGGCGGTGGGCCTTACGGGTCTTGCGATTACCAAGCTGGATGGCAGTGCCAAGGCTGGAGTCGTGTTTGCGATCGCTGCGCTCGAGGAGATCGACGTTCCCATCTATTTCGTGGGTGTCGGAGAAGGCATCGATGATCTTCGCCCGTTTGCAGCGGAGCCTTTTGTCGATGCTCTGCTGGCCGAAGAGATAGAGGGTTAACCGGCTTTTCCGGCTTATGGGGCACATCGAGTTTCAACACGTCACCAAGCGTTTCGACAACGGTCACGAGGCGCTGGCGGACGTTTCTGTCGAGTTTGCCGAAGGTTCCATGACGTTCCTTACCGGCCACTCGGGCGCGGGCAAAAGCACGTTTCTCAAGCTCCTGCTCGCGGCGGATCTGCCGACGCGCGGCCGAGTGCTGGTCAACAGCGTCAACATCTCGGCGATGGCGCCCTCGCGCTTGCCCCGCTACCGGCAGCACCTCGGTGTTGTCTTTCAAGACCACCACCTGCTTGCCGGGCGCTCGGTTTTCGACAACGTTGCCGTGCCGCTCCGAGTCGCTGGCATGCGCGAACGCGAGATCGCGCGTCGAGTGCGGGCATCGCTCGCTCAGGTTGAGCTTCTCGAGAAAGAAAACCTTTACCCGCGCCACCTGTCCACCGGTGAACAGCAGCGCGTCGGCATAGCGCGGGCGGTGGTGACCAGACCGAAGATCCTCCTGGCGGACGAGCCCACGGGTAATCTCGACCCGGACCTTTCCATCAGCATCATGGATTTGTTCGCGCGGTTTAATCAGGTGGGCACCACCGTGATTGTCGCGAGCCATGACGTGCACCTGATCGAGAGCATGGGTTTGCGCATTCTGCATCTGGAGCAGGGCCGGGTCGTGGAAGATCTGCCTGCGTCGGTGAATGTGGCGACAGCGCCGGATCCGGCGCTTGGAGCGCAGTCATAGCGCCGCGGGAAGCCAAGGAACCCTGGCGCGGGGCGCGCCGCCAGCCGTTAGGCTGGCTGCGTGATCACATGCGTGTCGGCTCCGAATCCGTGCACTTCGTGAGCTCGCGCCTCGGGACGAGCTTTCTCGTGTGGCTGGTCGTGGGTATCGCAATGGCGCTGCCGGCGGGCTTGTGGATTCTGCAGGTCAACATGGACGAGATGTCGGCCGACTGGGAGGGGCGGCCGGGTTTGAGCATTTATTTCGCCATCGACGTGACCACCGACGATGTGGATGCCGCGGTTGCTGCGCTCCGCAGCGAACCCCTCATCAGCAGTGTCGAAGTGACCTCGGCAGAAGCCGCGCTGGAAGAGTTCAAGACCTATAGCGGCCTTGGCGATGCGTTGGATCTGCTGGAAGACAATCCGCTGCCGACATCGCTCACAGCGAGGTTTGCCGGTAACGTGGAAGGCGAAGATGTGGATGCGCTGATCAGCCGGGTGCAGGGCCTCGGCGGCGTCGCTGAAGCGGTGGTGGAAAAGACCTGGCTGGAGCGGCTGCACGATCTTTCGCAAGTGGTGAGCAGGCTCGGCTCCGTGCTCGCGCTGCTTTTCGGCGTTGGCGCCATTCTGGTCACCGCGTCTTCGGTGCGGCTCGCGATAGAGGCGCGGCTGGACGAACTCAGGGTGCTGAAGATGGTTGGCGCGACGCAGGGTCAGATCCGGCGCCCGTTTCTCTATTTCGGCGCGATCTACGGGTTTGGTGGCGGCGTCATTGCGGCCATGCTCATTGCGGTGACGCTGGTGGTGATCGAGCCGCCGCTCGAGAGCCTTCTCGGCAGCTACAGTCAGGAGTTGAACCTGGCCGGGTTCGACCCCACATTTTTACTGGTGATACTGGCGCTTGGCAGCCTTCTCGGGGTGATTGGTGCCCTGATTGCTGTAAGACAGCGCCTCAACCACCTGGAAATCGTTTAAATTCAGTGATTTAGGGTGGTCCAGGGAACCTTTTTTGCGGTTAGCAGTCCTATCATGGGAGTGCTAAACTAGTATTATTCGTTGGATTGGTGTTACCGGAGGTATCACATGTCTACAGATTTGATGACTTTACCCAGTCTTGCACCGGGTCGCGATATCGATGCCTACGTGCAGACGATCAGCGCGTTCCCGGTACTGCCCGCTGAAAAAGAGCGCGAGCTGGCTGAACGCTTTTACTACGAAAACGACCTGGAGGCGGCGCGCGAGCTCGTGCTCTGCCATCTGCGTTTCGTCGTACATCTGGCTCGGTCCTATCAGGGGTATGGTCTTTCCCAGGCGGATCTCATCCAGGAAGGTAACGTCGGGTTGATGAAAGCGGTCAAGCGTTTCGATCCGAACGTCGGTGTGCGGCTCGTATCGTTTGCGGTGCACTGGATCAAGGCCGAAATGCACGAGTACATCCTGCGTAACTGGCGCATCGTCAAAGTGGCCACCACCAAGGCGCAGCGTAAGCTCTTTTTCAATCTGCGCAGTGCCAAGAAACGGCTCGCATGGCTGACCCAGGACGAAACTGCGGCGATTGCGAAAGAACTGGGTGTGCCGGCAGCCGAGGTGACCCGCATGGAAGGCCGCCTGTCGGCGTCCGACATGGCGTTCGACGCCGATGACAACGATGACGATCAGCCGAGTGCGCCGGTCCACTTTCTCGCGTCCGAGTCTGAAGATCCGGCCGAGATCGTCGCCGCGGCCGACGCGGAGGCGGATGGCCTCGAGCGTTTGAGTTCAGCCTTCAAGATTCTCGATGATCGTAGCCGGGATATCGTCCAGCGCCGTTGGCTCACGGACGACAAAGCGACTTTGCATGAGCTTGCTGCCGAATATGGCGTCTCTGCAGAACGCATTCGACAGCTCGAAAAGAATGCGATGAAGAAGCTCAAAAAAGCCATCGCCGCCTAGCGGCAGTTTCCTCTGGCCTCGACTCGTCTCAGCATGATTGCCGGTGCGCTATATGGCGTGACCGGCGTCGTGCTGGGCGCGTGGGGCGCCCACGGTCTGGCGTCGATGTTTCCCGCGGCGAACCTCGGCGCCTGGGACACCGCGGTCAAGTATCAGCTGGTCCATGCCCTGGCCCTCCTGCTGGTTGGTGTGCTCAATCATCTTCAGGCGCGCTCAGCCTTTGTGGTCACGTCTGCGCTTTTTGCCGTGGGTGTCGTGCTCTTCAGTGGCAGTATTTATGGATTGAGTCTCGGCGCACCCGGGTGGCTCGGTCCCATTACCCCCATGGGCGGCACCGCGCTCATCGCCGGCTGGATAAGCCTGTCTGTCGGAGTCTGGCAGTGGCGCTGACAGAAGGGCCTGATACCCGCCGTGACCACACGTACATACGCCGGCGCGGACGCCTGACGAAAGCCCAGGCGCGCGGCCTGGCGCTTTGCGACGCCGAGTACCGGGGTGATCTGGCGCTCATTGCCAGAGCGACAGCCCCGGTGGGCATAGAGATTGGCTTCGGCATGGGTTGGGAGTTGCTCGCCTGGGCGGAAGCGGCGAGCAGCTGGCAGCTGATCGGCATTGAGCTCTATCAGCCGGGCATAGGCAGTCTCTGCGAACAGCTGGCGCAAAGGGAAATCACGAATGTACGCGTGCTCGACCAACCCGCGCAGAGCGTTCTGGCAGAGCTGGCGGACGCGTCGATTGCCGAATACCGTATCTTCTTTCCCGACCCCTGGCCAAAGAAGCGGCATGCCAAGCGGCGCATCGTCCAACCTGACTTTGTTGCGCTGCTCGCGCGCACGCTCACCAGCGGTGGGTGTGTGCGCCTGGCGACAGACTGGTCCCCGTACGCGGAGTGGATGCGTGAGTGCTTTGCGACGTGTCCGGAGTTTACGCTCGAACTCGATCAGGTCCGCGCGCCCACTGCGGCCAGCGCTGCGGACGTTTCCCGACAAGCCACCAAATTCGAAACTCGCGGCGAGCGGCTGGGCCACGAAATCCACGACCTCGTCTATCGACGCCGCTAGCTTTTAGCTGCCCAGTAGCCGACCGAGTACCGTATCCAGGTATTGGTAGCCAAGCGCCGTTGCCACAGGACGCGCCGTGTCTACCAGGCCTTCTTCCGCGAGGCTGCGCCAGGGTTCGGCGTCGGGTCGCCACGGTAGCCCCGTGTGGGCTTCGAACGTCTGCACACTTGCGCCCTCCTGCAGGCGCAGGGCGTTCATCATGAACTCGAAAAGGCGGTTAGCATCGGGCACCAGTTCCACGACCGTTGCGGTTGGGTTCTCCAGATAGAGACGCGGCTGGCTGGCCTTGCGGCTGCGGCTGATGCGGTCCCCCTCGCTGACCTTGCCGTGGGCGCCCGCGCCGACGCCTAGATAATCACCGAACGTCCAGTAGTTGAGATTGTGGCGACAATATCTGCCATTGCGTGCGAAAGCGGATACTTCGTACCGCTCATACCCCGCGGCGTGCAGCGCTTTGAGGCCCGCCTGCTCCATGCGATAGAGATCGTCCTCGACCGGCAGAAGGGGCGGGCGCTGGGCAAACTCCGTTTTAGGCTCGATGGTCAGCTGATACCAGGACAAGTGTTCCGGCTCGAGCTCGATTGCCGTGCGCAAGTCTGTCAGCGCATCGTCCACGCGCTGGCCGGGCAATCCCCACATGATGTCCAGGTTGATGTTGTCGAAACCCCCGGCGCGCGCCTCGGCGAACGCGCTGCTGGTGTTTGTGGCGCTGTGGATCCGGCCGAGCTTGATGAGGTGCGCGTCATTGAAGGATTGAGCACCGATGGACAAACGGTTGACCCCGGCTGCTCGGTAGTCGCTGAAGTCGGCATGCTCGACGGTGCCCGGGTTGGCTTCCATCGTCACTTCCGCGCCCTCTGCCAGAGGCAGCGCGTCGATGAGGCGGGCGATCTCCCCGGCGGGAAACAGGCTGGGCGTGCCGCCGCCAAGGAAGACGCTCACAAATTGCGTCCCGGGATGGCTCAGCAACTGCGCATCGAGGTCTTCGATGAGCGCGTCAACGTATGTGCTGAAGTCGGTATTGTCTTTCAGCGGGTGGGAGTTGAAGTCGCAATAGGGGCATTTGCGCACGCACCACGGGAAGTGCACATAAACGCCGGGCTGATCATGCATCGGCGAGCCGCAAACGCCTGAGCTCCGCGACCAGCGTCGCGACCGCCTGGCCGCGATGGCTTTGCGCTCGTTTCGCCGCGGGCGCCATCTGCGCGGCCGTGACGCGCTCGCCCTCGGGCACGAACAGCGGGTCATAGCCGAACCCGCCGCTGCCGCTCGGGCTGGCCGCGATGGCGCCGTGCCAGGCAGCAGTCGCGACGACCGGTGTCGGGTCCTCAGCATGCCGCAGGAGCACGATGGCACAATAAAAAAACGCCCGCCGGTCGCTGATGCCGTCGAGTTCAGCCAGGAGCTTTGCGTTGTTGCCCGCGTCGTCGCCGTGGTGACCTGCATAGCGGGCGGAGTAGATACCCGGCGCACCGCCCAGAACGGGCACGACCAGACCGCTGTCGTCGGCAACGGCAGCAAGCCCGGTGGCGCCAGCAACGGCACGAGCTTTGATCAGCGCGTTTTCGATGAACGTCAAACCGTCCTCTGCAGGACTGGGGACGCCGTGATCGTCCTGGGATTCGAGCGTGAGATTGAGCGGTGCGAACAGCGCTTCCAGTTCGCGCAGCTTTCCGGCGTTGCGGCTCGCCAGCACAATGCGCACGTTACTCGTCCTGGTACATCTTCTGCTGAAAGCGAATTTCAGCGCGCTCGCCGTTTGGCAACATGATCTCGAGCTGAACGCGCTGAAACTCCTCGTCGCCGTGGCGTAATAACGCCAGGTAGTAGATGGCCGGGCCTTCGCGCACTTCGTTGAACTCGAGTACCTGCCCCTGTCCGAGCAGGTTCTCCGATCGACCACTGATTTGGGCGGCCACCGGTTGATCCTCTGCGTCCAGCACCGAAACGTTCACGAGCGCGCGGTTCTTGCTGCGCGTCAGGTCGTAGCGCGCAGCGATGTCAGCTTTCAAAAAAGTTGTCGGCAGGACGACGTAATGGACGTCGTATGCGCCGAAAGTCTGCATCTGTTCAGCTTCAGCGGCGATGCTGGCCGAGAGCAGCAGGGCAATGATCAGCGCGCGCATCACTGTCTCCCCAGGCGGTAGAACGCAACGGGCCCGAGCAGGTTGGGGAACATGGAGCCCAGGGTGAGCTCGGCGTGGTCATGTTTGACCACGCGCCGCTGGATGATGCGCACACGCAGGTCCTCACAGAGATTCTCGAAATCGCGGAAAGTACACAGGTGGATGTTCGGCGTGTCGAACCAGCTGTGCGGTATGTGCTCGGCAACCGGCATGCGTCCGGATAGTGCAAGCTGCAGGCGGCAACGCCAGTACCCGAAATTGGGAAAGGTCACGATGCATTCTTCGCCTATCCGGAGCATTTCTTTGACAAGATGGTCGGGACGGCGCACCGATTGCAGCGTTTCCGTCATCACGACCATGTTGAAGCTTGCGTCTTCGAAATTATGAAGGCCTTCGTCCAGGTCCTGCTCGATGACGTTGACACCTTTGCTTAGACAGATCCGGATGTTCTCGGGATCGACGTCGAGGCCATACCCGTTGACATTCTTGTTTTCCTGGAGGTAGGCCAAGAGCTCCCCCTCGCCGCAGCCCAGATCGAGCACGCGCGCGTCCGCATTGATGAGGTCGGCGATGATGGCGAGGTCCGCGCGCAGGCTCATGCGCACGCCTCCTCATGGATACGTTTGAGAAACGTACCCAGCACTGAAACGTACCGAGGCAGAGGTAAGAGAAAAGAATCGTGCCCATGCTCGGATTTGATGATTGCCGAGGCGACGTTTTTGCCCGCGGCCATCAGCGCGTCGCTGATTTCTTTCGAGCGATCCACTGAAAAGCGCCAGTCCGAAGTAAAGCTGATGACGAGAAACTTGGCCGACGTCTTCTTGAGCGTTGCGACGAGGTCGTCCTGGGTGTCCCTGGCGGGATCGAAATAATCGAGTGCCTTGGTCATCAGTACGTAGGTGTTGGCGTCGAAGCGCTTGGAAAACGCCTGGCCCTGATGGTGGAGATAGCTCTCCACCTGGAACTCGACGTCAGCACCGCGGTCGATGTCGCCGGACTTCAGCGCGCGCCCGAATTTTTCGCGCATCCCGTCGTCGGAAAGATAGGTCACGTGGCCGATCATGCGCGCGAGGCCCAGACCCTTGTCGGGATTGACGTCATTTTCGGCGTAGCGCCCGGCGGCATAGTTCGGGTCTGCGGTGATGGCCTGGCGAGCGATCTCGTTGAACGCGATGTTCTGGGCGGAAAGCTTGGCGGCGGCGGCGATGACCACGGCCGCGTGTACGCGATCCCGGTGGTCGATACTCCACTGCAGCGCCTGCATGCCGCCGAGGCTGCCGCCGATGACGGCCGCAAACTTGTCGATGCCCAGGTGATCCGCGAGCAGCGTCTGGCTTGCGACCCAGTCGCTGACGACAACCGTCGGAAACTCCGGCCCGTACGGGCTGCCGGTGTCGGGGTTGATCGACAGCGGCCCCGTGCTGCCGTGACAACCGCCGAGGTTGTTGAGGCTGACGACGTAGAAGAGGTTGGTATCGATCGGCTTGCCTGGACCGATGCAGTTGTCCCACCAGCCGGGCTTGGCGTCCTCGGCGCTGTTGAAGCCCGCTGCGTGTTGATTCCCCGACAGCGCATGGCAGATCAGCACGGCGTTGGTCTTGGCTGCGTTCAACTCACCGTAAGTCTCGAAGACGAGGTCGAAGCGCGGCAGCGTGACGCCGCACTGAAGTGTGAACGGGCGGTCGTGCTTGAAGGTCCGGGTATCGACCAGGCCAACGGAATCTGCAGGAAACTCGGAAGGCATCTCGCTGGCCCTAGTAGGCAAACCTTCGCAGCACGTCCTGCACGAGGAAGATGATGATCAGCACCACCATCGGCGAGAAATCGATCGGTCCAAACGTCGGCAGCACCCGTCTGATTGGGCCGACTATCGGCTCGAGCAGCTGGTTGAACAGCGTCAGCACAGGGTTGTAGGTGCCCTGGGCAAGAAAACTCGCCAGCACCAGGATAAAGATAGCGAACATGAAGAAGTTGGTGAGCACTTGCAGCATGTACACCAGTCCACCCAGCAGAAGCAGGCCTATGACATCCAGCAACTCCGGGCGAAGCACCGCGCGCGCCGCCACGGATATCGCCCAGGCAACGACCAGTGAAGCAAAATCGAAGTTGCGAAAGCTCGGTATCGCGTAGCGCAATGGCTTGCAGATGAAGTCGGAAGCTTTGACGACCGCCTGGCTGAGCGGATTGTAGAAGTCTGCGTTGGCTGCCTGCAGCAGAAAGCGCAGCAGAAACAGCAACACCAATAAAGAAAAGATGAAATCGAATATGTTCATTTCGTATCCGCTGACTACTTAGTTGCCGAACTCCCGGGCGAGTTCCCCGGCGCGTTTGTCTGCCGCTTCAAGGGCTGTCGCGACGTCCTGCGGCATGCCCTGTGTCGTCAAGACCGCCAGGGCCGCTTCGGTGGTGCCGCCGGGAGAGGTGACATTCTGACGCAAGACGGCGGGTGGGTCATCGCTCTCGAGCGCCATGCGCGCTGCCCCGTAGGCGGTCTGTAACGTGAGTTCGGTCGCCTGCTCGCGCGTGAGGCCGAGCGCGGTGCCGCCTTCGATCATGGCCTCCATGAGCAGGAAAAAGTAAGCCGGGCCGCTGCCGGACACGGCGGTGACCGCATCGAGGTCGCTTTCGGCCTCGACCCAGAGCGTCTTGCCGGCCGCCTCCAGAATCCGTTCGGCGCTCCCTTTCTGAGCGGCGCTGCAATAGTCATTGGCGAACAGCCCGGTCATGCCTGCGCCGAGCAGCGCCGGCGTGTTGGGCATACAACGTACGATGGCCTGCTTTTCGTTGCTCCACGCGGCCAGACTGCTGATGTTGATGCCTGCGGCGATAGACAACAGCATTTGCTCGGGGCGCAGCGCCAGCGTGCTCACGACGGCGCCTGCCACCTGCGGCTTGACCGCCAGAACCACGATGTCTGCGTCCGTGACCGCGGCAGCGTTGTCGTCAAAGGTCTGGATGCCCAGCGGTCGCAGGCGCGCCAGCTGCTCGGCCACCGGATCTGCGACGTGGATCCGGGTCGCTGTAAAGCCGTCTTTGAGCAGGCCTTGTATCAGGCTGCTGGCCATGTTGCCGGCGCCGATGAACGCCAGGCTTGGGTCTGTTGGCAAAAGATCTCTCCGGGTGTCAGGTGTTACGCGCGCCGAACAGCGCCGTCCCCACGCGAACGTGCGTGGCGCCTGCGGCGATGGCGTGCTCGAAGTCGGCCGTCATGCCCATCGACAGGGTGTCCCAATGGGGGCGATGGGTCGGTTCGAGAGCGTCTCCGATCTGGTGGAACAATTGTGCCACGGATTTGTACCCCGACCCAGGATCGGTCTGCTGGGACAGAATCGTCATCAGCCCGCGCAATCTGAGGTTTGGCAGAGATTTGATTTCCTCCGCCAGCGCCATGACGGCGTCAGGCGCGACACCGGCTTTGTTGGGATCGTCGTCAGCGTTGATCTGTATCAGCACCGACAGCGGCGCGCGTCCGGCGCGCTGGCTGTCCAGGCGGTTCGCGATGCGCGCGCGCTCCACGGTGTGGACCCAATCGAAATGCTCTGCGATCGCGCGGGTCTTATTACTCTGTATGCGGCCGATGAAATGCCAGGTGAGATCGGGCGCGTTGACGGCGGTAATCTTTTTCACAGCTTCGTCGACGTAGTTCTCGCCGAAGTCGCGGAGCCCCAGATCCGCCGCGGCTTCGACATCGGCGGCGGGTTTGGTCTTGCTGACCCCGATCAGGGTCACTTCGGCGGGATCGCGGCCGCAGTCCTCGCAGGCGGCGGCGATGCGCAGTGATAATTTTTCCAGGTTCTCGCGGATACTCACCGATGTCCCACATGAAGTGTTAACGCTGTCCCATACCTAAACATTGCCCGTGACTTAGCCTCAAACTTGACAGTTAAGTCCTTGGTGCGCTCTCGACGGAGGGCTTAGTATAACGGTGTGTCGCGCGTCGTGGCGCGCTTGTCGTGGGAACCTGCCGTGGGAATGAGATCCGCGCAGGCCGCGAGTGGACGAAGCTCGCAGGAACGCGGCGTTCACTGAATTGTGGTCAGAAAAGTTGACTGAGATACGTATCAGATCAACCAGGACCAAGCTAACAGAGTTTGCAAGCTAACAAAGTTTGACAGGGACCGCTCATGGACATAACTGAACTCCTCGCCTTCAGCGCCAAGCAGGGTGCCTCCGATTTGCATCTGTCTGCCGGATTGCCCCCGATGATACGGGTGGATGGCGACGTGCGCCGGATCAATCTGCCGCCGCTCGAGCATCAGGAAGTGCATGGTCTCATTTACGAGATCATGAACGACAAGCAGCGCAAAGACTTCGAAGAGTTTCTGGAAACCGACTTCTCGTTCGAGGTGCCGGGCGTGGCGCGTTTCCGGGTAAACGCATTCAATCAGAATCGTGGTGCCGGCGCGGTGTTTCGGACCATTCCATCCAAGGTCCTGACGATGGAAGACCTGGGCATGACCCAGGTGTTCAAAGACGTCTCGATGGTCCCGCGCGGCCTGGTGCTTGTCACCGGACCTACCGGCTCCGGTAAGAGTACGACGCTGGCGGCGATGATCGATTACATCAATGACAACCGCTACGACCACATCCTCACGATTGAGGACCCGATCGAATTTGTACACGAGTCGAAGAAGTGTCTGGTCAACCAGCGCGAAGTGCACCGTGATACCCACGGCTTCAATGAAGCGCTGCGCTCCGCCCTGCGGGAAGACCCCGACATCATTCTGGTCGGCGAATTGCGCGACCTCGAGACCATCCGTCTGGCACTGACTGCGGCGGAGACCGGTCACCTGGTGTTCGGCACGCTGCATACCACCTCTGCCGCGAAAACCATCGACCGGATCATCGACGTCTTCCCGGCGGAAGAAAAAGACATGGTGCGTTCGATGCTTTCTGAATCCTTGAACGCGGTGATCTCACAAACCCTGTTGAAGAAGGTCAACGGCGGCCGGATTGCGGCCCACGAGATCATGATCGGTACCCCCGCGATCAGGAACCTGGTGCGCGAAGGTAAGGTGGCGCAGATGTACTCCGCCATCCAGACCGGCGCCGGTGTGGGTATGCAGACGCTCGACCAGTGCCTGCACGACCTCGTGCAGAAGCGTCTGATCAGTCGCGATACGGCGAAAGAGAAAGCCAAGATTCCGGAAAACTTCTAGGGTCGAGTTCAGCCGGATAGCCAAACTGGGAGCAAACAAAGATGGAATTTGACAAGCTGCTGAAACTGATGGTGGAGAAGGGTGCATCGGACCTCTTCATAACCGCCGGCAAGCCGCCCATGGTCAAGGTCAACGGTAAGCTGTATGCGGCGGGCAAGACCTCTCTGGCGCCGGAGCAATCGCGCGAGCTCGTCTACGGTGTCATGACGCCGGATCAGCAGGAAGTATTCGACAAAGAACACGAATGCAACTTTGCCATCAACACCCGCGGCCTCGGCCGCTTCCGGGTCAGCGCGTTTTACCAGCGCAACCTCGTGGGCATGGTCCTCAGACGCATCGAAGTGAACATCCCGCGCGTTGCGGACCTGGGTCTGCCGCCCATCATCGAAGAACTGTCGTTGACCAAGCGCGGCCTCATCATTTTCGTCGGCGCAACCGGTACAGGTAAATCGACATCGCTGGCCTCGATGATCGGTCACCGCAACGAGAATTCGTCCGGACACATTATCAGCATCGAGGACCCGATCGAATTCATCCATCAGCACAAAGGCTGCATCGTCACCCAGCGCGAAGTGGGCGTCGATACGGACTCTTTCGAAGTTGCTCTCAAGAACACGCTGCGGCAGGCACCTGATGTCATCATGATCGGTGAGGTGCGCAGCCGTGAGACGATGGAGCACGCGCTGACGTTTGCTGAAACCGGCCACCTCTGTCTTTGCACGCTGCACGCCAACAACGCGAACCAGGCGCTCGACCGCATCATTCACTTCTTCCCGAGTGATCGGCACAGTCAGGTGTGGATGGACCTGTCATTGAACCTGAAAGCGATGGTCGCGCAGCAGCTCATCCCGACGGTTGATGGTCAGGGCCGCCGTGCGGCCGTCGAAATTCTCATCAACACGCCGCTCGTGGCAGATCACATCCGCAAAGCGGAGGTGCATCTGTTGAAAGAGCTGATGAGTAATTCGAACGAGCAGGGCATGCAGACGTTCGACCAGGCGCTCTACAAGCTTTACTGTGAAGGCGAAGTCACCTACGACGCGGCTATCGCCAGTGCCGACTCTCCGAATGATCTGCGTCTGATGATCAAGCTTGGCGCGGACGCGAAAGCGAACCCGCTGGAAGACGTGGACCATCTGTCCCTCGAGCACGACGACGACAGCGACAACGTCTTCGGTTTCAAAAAGTAGTTCAACCCGCGTTAGCGCGCATCCAGCTTTCCGCGATCAGGCAAGCCGCCAGCTCATGCTCGGTAGCGGCGCGGCCTATCGCCCGTGCCTCTTCAAGGCCCGACCGTGCCGCGTGAGTGGTCAGACGCTCATCGTGGGTGCTCACATCGAGTGTGTATCTGTCGCGTAGTGCCTCGGCAAATGTACCCGCGGCTTCCGACATGGGTGACGCCGTGCCGTCCATGTTGAGAGGGTTGCCGACAACCAGCGACGACGGGGAGAATTCTTCGATCAGCGCGGTGACCTCACGCCATCTGGGTTTGCCGTCTTTGCAAGCCAGAGTGGTTACTCCGCGCGCGTCGCCGGTAACAGGCTGTCCAACGGCAACGCCCGTCTGGCTCAATCCGAAATCGAACGCCAGCACATAGCCGGTGGCCATCAGGCGTGCCCCGGTCTTCCGCTCATGAGGCGCATGTCCACGCCGATACTGCGGGCGACCTGTTCTGCTTTGTTTTCCCAGTCGGACGCAAACAGAAGATCGGTATCCGCCGCGACGTTGAGCCATGCATTGGCGGCCATTTCTTCCTCCAGCTGTCCCGCACCCCAGCCCGCGTAGCCCAGCGCCACGATGAACCGCTTGGGGCCGCGCTCGTCCGCAATGGCATCGAGCACGTCCACCGCGGTAGACAGCGATACGCCATGGCCCAGCTGTGCGGTGGATTCGAAATCGGCATCTTCGCTGTGCAGCACAAACCCACGCTCGGGTGAGACAGGGCCGCCCTCGAACACGGGCGTGTCCACCCACTTGTGATCGGGTTGCAGGCCAACCTGGACCAGGAGCTCGAGAAGCGTCATATCTGAAGCGCGGTTGACGATCACGCCCATCGCGCCATCTTCGTTGTGCTCGCAGACATAGGTCAGGCTGTCAGCGAAGTAATCGCCGGCAAGCCCGGGCATTGCCAGGAGAAAGTGGTGTTTCAGGTTCAACTGCCGATGCCGAGCGCCGAACCGCTTTTAGTGAACTGCCAGGTCCGGGTGAATTCGAGCCGATCATACTGCTTGCGCATTTCAACGTTGAACGGCTGGTATGGAGCCGCCTGGCGCACCGTGGCGAGGGCCGCCCGGTCGAGCTCGCGGTGGCCTGAAGATTTGAGAATGCGCACCTCTTCGAGGGTGCCGTCCGCCAGAATCGATACCAGCATCAGCACTTCGCCCTCGAGCCCGCCGGCGGGGTAGTTGCTGCGCCCGATACGTTCACACTTCTGCCGCCACATATTCAAATAGGCCGCTTCCGCTGCGGACCGCGTTGTGACGCTGCTGATTCTTTTGGTGCGCGGCATTTTGGCCAGCGCCTGTCGGTCCTGGGCGATGCGCGCTTCGAGACTCGCGATTTCCTGCACCAGACGGTCGCGGTCCAGCTGGTTTGTTTCCGGCGTTTCCAGCAGCTCAGTGATTTCGCGGAGGTCATCGTTTACTTGCACATCCGCCTCGGCATTGGCGTTCAAGATGTCATCGCTTGCCTCGCTGACTTCAGGCACCGGTGCCGCCTGTGAGACCACGGTTTGGAATTCGTTGCTGTGGAAGTCCGCGCGCTCGGTGGTGGTCATCTCCTGGATGTCACTCTCGGTGCCGCTGCCGAGCTGATTCGTCGCCGCGATGAAGTCCGCCTCTTCCGGCTCAACAACATCGTTAGATAGCGATAACGTGACGTCGATGCTGACGCTGTCGGCGGTGTTGATCTCAGAGGAGAAGCCCACGCCCAGAATGAGTGCAGCGTGCAGCGTCAATGCCAGGAACAGGCTGAAGCTGAATCGGTCTTTGCTGGTCACGCTTGCGGTAGCCATGGGTGAGAGTTTACTTGAGTTTAGCCAACACTGTGTCGATGAGCTTACCGCCGATGTCGAGCGAAAACTGTGCGTCCAGTTCGCGTATGCAGGTCGGGCAGGTCACGTTGATTTCGGTCAGGTAGTCGCCGATCACGTCTATGCCGACGAAAATGAGCCCGCGGCGCTTGAGCTCGGGTCCGACCTGCTCGGCGATCCACCGGTCGCGGTCTGTGAGCTCGCGGCCCTCGCCGCGGCCGCCGGCGGCAAGATTGCCGCGGGTTTCCCCGGCCGACGGGATGCGCGCGAGACAATAGGGCACGGGCTCGCCGTCGATCAGAAGAATGCGCTTGTCGCCGTCGACGATCTCCGGCAGGTAAACCTGACCCATGATCTGTTCCTGGCCGTCGCGCGTCAGTGTTTCGAGAACGACGGAAAGATTCGGATCGTCTTCCATGATGCGGAAGATCGAAGCGCCGCCCATGCCGTCGAGGCGTTTGAATACGCAGTTTTTGTGGGTGGCGTGAAACTCCCGCAACACGTCGTGTCGGCGAGAGACGACGAGATCCGGGACACACTGCGGAAACTGGGTGGCGAACATCTTCTCGTTGCAATCGCGCAGGCTGCGCGGATTGTTCACGACGAGCACGCCTTCGGCCTCTGCGCGTTCCAGGTAGTACGTCGTGTAGATGTACTCCATGTCGAATGGCGGATCTTTGCGCATCATGATGATGTCCATCTCCGCCAGCGGCGTGCGCACTTCATCGCCGAGGCTGTACCAGTCGTCACCGGCGGTGGCCGGATCCAGCTCGGCGCAGAAAGCGTCGCTCAGACGCACGCTGCGCATCATGCCGCATACTGTTTTCTCCCATAGATGTATGTCTTCTTGACATAAGTAGAAGATATCCAGGTTGCGCTGCTGGCAGGCGCGTATCATGGCCAGCGTGGAGTCCTTTTTGAGGTTCAGGGAATCCAGCGGATCCATGATGAAAGCGATTTTGGGCATTGGCTTTCCAGGGCTTCGAAGAGCGCGTAATTAGCCATAGGGGGACGAGTTAGGCAACTAAAATGAGAACAAAATCCCTTTCTGAAAGCCTGCTTGTGGCCGCTCCTGCGGTGCCGTGTTACAAATTGATCTACGGAATAAGCGGCACCTGAAGGGAGCGCCGCGAGTTGTGCTGTTTGCCCCAAAACACGACGTGGGGCGCATGACGGCCCAACGACAAGCCTTTGACGATAAAGGATCACATAATGGAAGAGGAACTTCGAGGCGTAAAGGTCTTAGTCATAGACGACTCAAAGACCATCCGACGTAGCGCAGAGAATTTGTTGACCAAGGAAGGCTATGACGTGATCACCGCCACCGATGGCTTCGATGCGCTTGCCAAGATCGCGGACGCTCGTCCGGAAATCATATTTGTCGACATCATGATGCCCCGCCTCGACGGGTATCAGACCTGCGCGTTGATCAAGAACAACAGTGAATTCAAAGCCACGCCGGTGGTGATGTTGTCCTCGAAAGATGGCCTCTTCGATAAAGCCAAGGGGCGCATAGTGGGCTCCGACCAGTACATCACCAAGCCGTTCAGCCGCGAAGAGCTGCTGGGTACGATCCGGACGCTTGTCCACTAGTTGGTAAGACGCGAGATGGCGAGAATATTAGTAGTAGACGATTCACCAACTGAAACCCATCAGATGGTGAACACGTTGGCCCGTCAGGGCCATCAGGTGCTGACTGCCGCCACCGGCTCCGATGGCGTATCGCTTGCCCAGGAAGAGCAACCGGACATCATCCTCATGGATGTCGTCATGCCGGGCATCAACGGTTTCCAGGCGACGCGCCAGATTACCCGTAGCGACAATACGAGCCATATCCCGGTCATCATCGTATCGAGCAAAGACCAGGATGCGGACAAAGTCTGGGGCGAGCGCCAGGGCGCCTGCGGATATCTCACGAAACCCGTGGACGACCGCACGCTCATCAACACCGTCAACGGCCTGTTGGCCTCTTAAGGCACGGACATGGCACGCAGCGAAGCCCTCAACATTCTGCAGGATATCAAGGCGGCGACGTTCAAGAACGCAGCCCCCCTGCCGCACAAAGAAGAAGTGCAGGCGCAGTGGCAAGGCCTCGGCTTCCTCGTGGGTGGCATGCGTCTCGTTTCCAAGCTCGGTGACGTGACGGAGCTGCTGCAGGTGCCGCGCCTGACCGGTCTGCCGGCGGTTAAACCGTGGCTGCTGGGCATAGCCAACGTGCGCGGGCGGCTCATTCCGGTCATAGATCTGCATGAATATCTTCAGGTACCGACGACGCTGCCGGTGAACCAGTGGCGCGTGCTGGTCGTGGAAGACGGTGACGTCATCGCTGGACTGGTCGTGGAGCAGTCGCTCGGCATCCAGCATTTTCTGGAAGACAGTTACGAGGAAAACGACGGCGGCGAGTTGGGTGAATTAGCACCCTTCGTCAGCGGCGCTTTCCGACATGGAGGACGCGTGTATCACGAGGTCCATTTAAAGGCGATTTTAAGGGACGAAAAGTTCTTTGATGTTGCGCAAGCAAACCAAGAGCAGCTGTAGGTAAAGGATATGAAATCAGGGAAGTTGTCTCCGTTGTTAGTCACTTTGATGACGCTCATGGGCGCCATCTTAGCTGGAATGGCCTATTTCATTTGGACTGAAGGCATTTCGGTCATCGATAGCCCGCCGTTGATGCTGGGCGTTGCCGGTGTGGTCGTGATGGCGATCATCGGTGTCGTCATGGTGAGCAGCACGCGTAAGCAGCTGCATGAGCAGGCTGCGCAGAACGAACGCAACCAGGCCGCGATCCTGCAGCTTCTCGATGAGCTGGCGGATCTCGCCGAAGGCGACCTCACGGTGCACGCTTCGGTCACCGAGAACTTTACTGGCGCCATAGCGGACTCCATCAATTTCGCCATTGACCAGATGCGCGGCCTCGTCTCGAACATCAACCGCCTGTCGGTTCAGGTCGCGAAGGCGGCCACGGATAGTCAGGGAACGGCGTCCAACCTCGCCACCGCGGCAGAAAACCAGGCGAAAGAGATCGGCGCGGCCTCAACCGCGATCAACGACATGGCCGTTTCGATTGACCAGGTCTCCTCGAACGCGGCGGAGTCCGCGTCTGTTGCCGAGCGTGCGGTCGAAATTGCAAACAACGGCTCCCACGTCGTGCAGGACACGATCGGCGGTATGGACAGCATTCGCAGCCAGATCCAGGAAACGTCCAAGCGGATCAAGCGCCTGGGTGAATCGAGCCAGGAAATCGGCGACATCGTCTCTCTCATCAACGACATTGCCGATCAGACGAACATTCTCTCGTTGAACGCCGCAATACAGGCCTCCATGGCTGGCGATGCCGGTCGCGGCTTCGCCGTGGTGGCAGACGAGGTTCAGCGTCTGGCGGAACGGTCTTCGGCGGCCACCAAGCAGATTGCCGCGCTGGTCAAAACGATTCAGACTGACACCAACGAAGCGGTCATCTCCATGGAGCAGACAACCGCAGAGGTTGTGGACGGCGCGAGGCGCGCGCAGGACGCCGGTGTTGCTCTCGAGGAGATTGAAAGCGTTTCTACGTCGCTGGCTGAACTCATCCAGAACATCTCGAATGCGGCTCGTCAGCAAGCGGCAACCGCGGGACACGTCAGCAACACGATGAACGTGATTCAGGAAATTACCTCACAGACCGCAGAATCCACCGATACCACCGCCGCCTCTATCGGCGAGCTGGCAGGTATGGCGAACGAAATGCGTTCATCCGTGGAAGGCTTCAAGCTACCAGGTTAAGGGCACCTGCGCGGATCTCGAGAGAAGGATCAATTTATGCCAACGTCGCGAGAACACTTCGCACTCGACTGGATCAAGGGAGATCTGCTCGAAACGTTGAATGAAGCGCGGACTGCGCTCGACGATTACGCCGAAATGGCGGACGAAACGCGTATGCGTGCTTGTTTGACCGGGCTGCATCAGGTGCATGGCACGCTGGTGATGCTCGAGCTCAAGGGTGTCACGCAGTTAGCCGATCATCTCGAGCAACTCGCGCAGGCACTGCTTGCCCGGCGCGTTGGCGACGTTGCGGCCGCGGGCCAGGCCCTCATGCAGGGGATCCTCGAGCTGCCCGGGTACCTCGATGAGCTACAGCGCGGCGGTGAAGACAACACCAGTTTATCCATAGATCTCATCAACGAAATACGCGGCATGCTGGGCGTTGGCGCGCTCGATGACGCGGCTGGCGCGAGCCTGCGCGAAGGCGCCAGTGACGAAGTGGTTGCCCGTTTCAATGCTATCGGCGGCCCTGAAAAAGTCGCGCGCATGCGCTCTGCTTATCAGAACGTTCTGCTCTCCATTCTCAAAGGTGATGATCGTGCGCAGGCAGTGAGCGTGCTCAAGAAGATCGCTACCGGCCTCGAGAAAGTCTGCGAAGGTGCTGCGCTGTCGCGGCAGTGGCAGGCGTTCGGAGAATTCGTCACGAGCCTCAGCTATCAGCAAGGCGTGCTGGAAAGTGAAGCGGTCAAGCTGCTGCGCCGGGTTGACCTCGAAATCAAAACGCTCGCCAAAGAAGGCGAGGCAGCGCTCAAGCAGCCCGTCAACATGGAGCTGGTACAGCAACTGCTCGATGCCGCGGAAGCACGCGACCATTCGAGCGATGCGGTCGTCGGCTTGCGCGAAGCGGTTACCCGCGACAGCAGTAATAACACCCTGGCCATTTCCGGCCGTCAGGCCTTGTCTTCCGCGGCTGAGGCGCTGCAGGAAGATCTTGGCCTCGTCAAAAATAAACTCGATCTGCTGGTGCGCGGTTCGAGCGTCGACCTCGAAGAGTTGCGTGCGCTCATCAGCCCGCTCAAGCAGGTCGGCAGCACGCTGTCCCTGTTGGGCTTCGAGTCTTCGCGCGAGATCATCGGGGATCAGGTCGAGGCAATCGAGAGCCTGATCGTACTCGGCGACGGTGACCCCCAGGGTGTACAGAGCGTTGCCGCTGCCCTCGTGCAGATCGATGAAAATCTGACCAGCGTCATTCAGGGCTCCGGTCAGAGCGAAGTCGAGCAGATTACCAGTGAAGCGCAGCTGCAGGTGTTGCGCGAGGCGCGTAAAGGCCTCGAAATCGTCAAGCAGGCCATCGTCGATTTCGTCTCCACGCAGTGGAGCATCAATCACCTGGAAGTTGTGCCGCCGACTCTGAGCGAGATCTGCGGCGCGCTGGAGATCGTGCCGCTGCCGCGCGCGATCAGCATGCTGAACAGTATTTCGAGCTACGTGACTGAGCAGCTCATGCAGGGACGCCAGCCCGACTGGCGCGAGCTCGACCAGTTTGCCGATGTCGTGAGCGCGGTCGACTATTACCTCGAGCGGCTCGGTGAAGAAAGTAGTTCGGGAACCGAAGAGATATTGCAGGTTGCAGAACGCAGCCTCGCGGAGCTCGCTGAGAGTACGAGTGGCGTTGCCGCAAGCGACACCCCCGCCCTCGATGAGACCGTGGTGGTCGCTGCTGACGCGGTTGTCGATACCCCGGATCTGTCTGCAGCGCCGGATGCGCTGCTATCCGACGAGACGCCTGAAGCCGAAGCATCCGCGGCAGATGAAGCGGCCGCTGAAGTGGACGTGGCTGCAGAAGAGGTCGCTCAAGAGGAAATCGCTCAAGAAGACGAAGCCTCCCTCGAGCTGGAGGAAGCTGCCTCAGCACCGTCGTTCAACGACGCGGTCGATTTTGTTCCCGACGCGGCGGCCGCGGACGAAGCCGAACAGGAAGTACAAGAGGAAGGCGCGGAAGAGGTCGACTTCGCTGCGGCGCCTGAAGAGCCCAAGCTCAACCGCGAAGACGACGTTACCTTCGACCTTTCCAGCGATACGTTCGATGACCTTGACGACAGTGTCGTGATCGAAGGCGCGTCTGAAGGGACAACCGGCGACAGCAGCGACGCGGCTGCAGCAGAGCCCGAGGTCCCGGACTGGGAACTCGTTGCCGAGCCGGAGGAAGGTGCCGCCGAGGAAGCGCCGGAGTTATCACTCGAAGGAGCGCCCGCGGTTTCTGCCGCCGAAGACGAAACGGCGGCAGTCGAGCCTGAAACGCCTGAGATTGAAGAAACGGCCGCCGACGAAGGTCTGCCGGCGATCGACTTCGACATGTCCGCCGACGACACGGTCGGGGAAGAAGCGGTTGCCGAAGAGGCGGCCGAAGCGGACAGCTTCAGCGACGACCTGGACGACGTCGTCACTGCGGATGTCGAGGACAACGCGCTTGATGAGATTGAATTTGAAGGCGCTGGTCCGGTTGCCGAAACGGCTGAACCGGAAGTGGATCAGCCAGATCCGGAGATCGTCGAAATATTCGTCGAGGAAGTCGGCGAAGTACTCGAGAACATAGATGAATACCTGCCGCAATGGGCCCAGAGCCTCGCGGTAGACGAAGCGTTGACCGAAGTGCGGCGTGCGTTCCATACACTGAAGGGCAGTGGCCGCATCGTGCAAGCCGCAGAGATTGGTGAACTGGCCTGGGGCATTGAGAACATGCTCAATCGGGTCATGGACGGCACCGTCGAGGCCACGTCGCAGTTTGTCGACGTCGTCACTGAAGCCCGCAACCTGACGCCTTCTCTCAGGGATGCTTTTGAGCAGGGCGCGAAAGTCGACCTGGAACCGCTCAGTCTGATCATCGACCGTGCGGACGTCCTTGCTTCTGGCGGGTCGCTCGAAGAAGCGCCGGTCAGCGAAGCACCGGTTGCCGAAGCGCCGAGTGTCGAATCCCCTGTCGAGGCCGAGGAGGCAGAATTGTCCCTCGACGTCGATACGCCGGAAACTCAGGCAGCCGAAGAAGTGCTGCAAGATGCTGCAGAAGGGGAGATTCACGACGCTGCGGAAATAGCGGCGGAAGAATCGGCGGAAGAAACGGTCGAAGAACCGGCAGAAGAAACGCTGCAGACAGATGATGCGCTGCCGAGCATATACGACATTGCTGAGATGGTCGCTGACGACGATCTGGCTGATGCAGACGCCGCGCCCGCGGGCTTTGAGCTTGGTGATCAGGAGCTCGATGAGCTGCTGGACGACAGCGGCCTGGCGCTTTTCAAGAGTGAGGCGGAACAGCACCTCGAGGTGATCGCCGCGGAGAATGCGCGCGTGCCGTGGACGTTGTCTGAACCGCTGACGCGTGCGTTCCACACCCTTTCCGGCAGCTCCGCGATGGCGGGCGTGCAGGAAATGCAGCTGCTCGCAGAACCGGCTTACCAAGTCGTCGAAGCGTTCCGTGGTCAGGCGCCCAGTGCCGAACTGCAGGCCTTCTTCGTCGACGCGGAACAACTGATACGAGAGTGTCTCGCAGCGCTGGGCGGTGAATGGGAAGAACCGCTCGAGTTCGTAGCGCGCGCGGATGACCTCCTCGCGAGCGAAGCCACCAAGCAGCGACCCATCGATCAATTGCTGGATGCCCCGGCCACAGCCGCGCTCTTTGAAGCGGAAGCCGAGGTGACTGCTTATCTCCGCGGTGATGCAGAGCTTTCTCTGGATCTCGGCAGCACGCTTGCTGCGCTTGGAGATATGGCGGTCGAGCTGAATGCTTCGCCCGTGGCGGAACTCTCCAAAGCGTTGGCCGGCGCGCTTGCCAAGGCAGCGGATGTGACTTCTCTGCCGCAGTCTGCGGGCAGCGTCATGCAGCGCGCTTATGAGCGCCTGATTGATCAGCTGAACGAAATTGCCGCCGGCAGCGATGTTGCCGACGACCGCGAACTCCTCGCGGAGCTCGCGTCGCTCGAGTTTGCAGTAACAGAGCAGGCCCCTGTCGAAGACGCCGCAGAGGAGCGCGCGGAAGTGGCAGCGCAGGATGCCGAGGCCATCGCACCAGCCGAAGTGGAGGAAACCGAGGGAGACGTGCCGGTTGAGCCGGTAGCTGCCGCTGAGGAAGACTCCGTCATAGAAGAGATTGCCAGCCTCACCGAGGTTGATCCGGACCTCGTGCAAGTCTTCTTCGAAGAAGCGGACGAGATCAACGAGGAGCTGGAAGCCAACATCCTCAACTGGTCCGGCGAGCGTGACAACCGGCTCTATATGGAGAACATGCTCCGCGGTCTGCACACGCTGAAAGGCGGCGCGCGACTCTGCGGACTTTCCCATCTCGGCGATCAGGCGCACGACTTCGAAACCCTCGTGATCGAAGTGCAGGGTAACGAACGTCCGGTTGACGATGCGCTGTTCACCGAGCTCAACAAGCGTTTCGACGCGATAACGGCGCATCTTGCCAAGATCAATCAGCAGCTCGACATGTCCGAAGCTGGCGCAGAGGCTCCCGAGCCGATCCCCGCGCCGGCTGCGGAAGTTGTGGCGCTCCCCGCACAGGAAAGTGCGGCTGAAGAATCAGCAGTGCCGGAAACGCCGGCGCTCAGCGACGTCAACAAAGTCGTTGAAGCCGTGGTTGCGCCGCGCGACGAAGCGCCGGGGTCTGCCACAATCGGTGCGCAGGAAGATCAGCCGAAGGCGCCCGTCGCGGAACGTCAGAACCAGGAGATGGTTCGTGTCAGCTCGGGGCTTCTGGAAGAGCTGGTCAATCTGGCTGGAGAATCTTCCATCCTGCGTGCCCGTATCGAACAGGGTATGAGCGATTTCACGAGCTCCCTCGATGAGATGGAAACCACCATCGAGCGTCTCCGTGAGCAGCTTCGGCGCCTGGAGATCGAGACCGAAACGCAGATTCTGCATCGCCACGAACGCACGGACGGACCGCAGTACGAAAACTTCGACCCGCTCGAGATGGACCGCTACAACCAGCTGCAGCAGCTGTCGCGCGGTTTGTCGGAAAGTGCGTCGGACATGCTCGATCTGAAGGAAACGCTGCTCTACAAAGCGCGCGAATCGGAAACGCTGTTGCTGCAACAGGCACGCATCAACACCGAGCTTCAGGAAGGTCTGATGCGCACCCGCATGGTGCCGTTCAGCCGGCTCATGCCGCGTCTGCGCAGGATCGTACGGCAGGTCAGCACCGAGCTCGGCAAAGAAGTCGAGTTCCACGTGCAAAACGCCGAGGGCGAGCTCGATAGAAATCTGCTGGAGCGCATGGTTCCGCCGCTCGAGCACATGCTGCGCAACGCCGTCGACCATGGCATTGAAAGCGCTGAGCTGCGTCGCAACTACGGTAAAACCGCCAGTGGCCGCATTGATCTGCGCCTGACCCGCGAAGGCGGTGATGTCGTCATCGAAATCAGTGACGATGGTGCGGGCATCGACGTGGAAAGCGTGCGCGCCAAAGCCATTGAGCGTGAGCTCATGGCGGCCAATTCAGGTCTCTCCGAAGAAGAGATTCTGCAGTTTGTCCTCGCGCCGGGCTTCTCCACCGCCAAGTCTGTGACCCAGATTTCAGGGCGGGGTGTTGGTCTCGACGTCGTTCACAGTGAGGTCAAACAGCTCGGCGGCAGCATCAGCATCACCTCCAGACCCGGACAAGGCACCCGGTTTGTCCTGCGCGTACCGTTCACGGTATCTGTGAACCGCGCGCTCATGGTATCTGTAGCCGAAGATCTCTACGCCATACCGCTGAACACCATCGAGGGTATCGTGCTCTTGAGCCCGGACCAGCTGCAGGCGCTTTACACCGGGGAAGGCAAGACATTTGAGTACGCCGGCGTACCGTATCGCGTGCGTTACCTCGGCCAGTATCTCGGTCGTGAATTCAATCGCGTTGCTGCCGGACAGGCGAGCGTGCCCATGGTGCTGGTGCGCTCGGGTGAGCACGCAGTGGCTATCCACGTGGACCAGGTCCAGGGCAGCCGCGAGATTGTGGTGAAAAGTCTTGGTCCCCAGTTCGCCGGCGTCGGCGGGATCTCGGGTGCAACGATTCTCGGCGATGGCAGCGTCGTGGTCATTCTCGACCTGCTGGCTCTGATCCGCGCGCAACATCTGCAGAGCGGCCGCCGCGCTCAGCCATCGCAACCCGTACGTCGCGGCCCGCGCTGCGTGATGGTGGTCGATGACAGCGTGACCGTGAGAAAAGTCACCTCACGGCTCCTCGAACGTCAGGGTATGGACGTGCTCGTTGCCAAAGATGGCATCGAGGCTGTGGCGATGCTGCAGGAGCGGCGCCCGGACATCATGCTGCTGGATATCGAGATGCCGCGCATGGATGGGTTCGAGGTCGCGCGCCAGGTGCGACACGATGAACGGCTCGGGAGCCTGCCGATCGTCATGATCAGCTCCCGTACCGGCGATAAACACAAAGAGCACGCCAGTCAGCTGGGCGTCAACAAATTCCTGGGCAAGCCATTCCAGGAGAATGAACTGCTCGCCACCATTGATGAATTGGTGACGCGCGGGTAATGGCGATACGACGTAGTCTTCAGGCAGTAAGAAGGACAGAACATTGAGCACGGCGGTAGCAGTGGCGAATCAGGCAAACGAACTGGCATGTGTTTTGATACCCACCCCGGGCGCGCAGATTCTGCTGCCGAACGTCTGCATTGCAGAAATAGTGCCCTGGCGGCGTATCAAGGTTCTGAACGAAGGCCCGAGCTGGTGTCTCGGGCACGTTGGCTGGCGCGGTAAAAATCTGCCCGTTGTGCACTATGCCGGCTTCGATGCCGAAGCTGGGGCGCAGCCGCCTTCAGCACGCTGTCTGGTGGTGATGAATCGTGCCCGGCACAGCTCTGGTCCCGCGTTTTACGCGCTGGCTGCCCAGGGACTGCCCCGCATGCTGCAACTCGTCGAAGATGACATCCGTAATCTTGACACGCCCCTGGGTATGGCCGATGCCATGCAGGTGGAAGTGGCGACGGAGGCTGCGGTCATCCCCAACCTGTCTTTTGTCGAAGAGCGCCTGTCCGAGCTCAGCAAAAACCTCAACGACGCCGGCCTCTCTTAGCGTCAATCTCTTATCGCCAGCCTTGGGCCTGCTGGAGCAGGGCCAACGCCACACCGGGCATCGTCTCGGCCCTGAGAATTTTGCCGCCCAGGCGGTAAATAGGCGTTCCGGCAGTTTTGAACGCGGCAAGCTCCTCGTCAGCCCATCCCCCTTCAGGCCCGATAAAAACCGTTTGCGGCGCTTCCGGCAGGTGAGTTGGCATGGGGTCACCGCTGGCGTCGAATGCCAGGCCCCCGACAGTTGCGGACGTCAGGGCGTCGCCCAGGCTGGTCACCGGATGCAGTTGTGGTAGATGCAGCTGACCGCTCTGCTCGCAGGCGCCTACGACAATTTTCTGCCAGTGAGCCATCTTGTTATTCGCGCGTTTGGCGTCTTTCCAGTCGACCTCGGTGCGGGCGGTTTTGATGAGAGAGATGGCAGTCGCGCCGAGCTCGACGGCCGTTTGGATCGCTCGGTCCATGGCAGACCCTTTCAGCAACGCGAGCGCCGCGTGCAGCGCCGGGGCCGGAGCCGGCGTGCGCGGTGCGACGTCCTGCACGCTGATTTCGGCGTTGCGCGAGGTCGTGACGGCGAGCTCGGCGGTGAACGCCAGTCCCGCGCCGTCGAAACACGGCAGCGTGTCCCCCGGTTTCTTCCGCATGACGCGCGTGACGTAGTGGGATTGATCACGATCCAGAGGCAGCAGATCGCCGCTTGCTACCTCGCCAGGGGCTGGTATGAAGAAACGCAGCGGCATGACGCGGCTCAGGCAGCCAGGTTCTGGCAGATACGCGTGGTCGCGCCCCAGCGGTTCATGGTGTAGAAGTGCAGGGCAGGCGCGCCCAGCGTGATCAGGCGCTCGCAGAGTCTGCTCACGAATTCGACGCCGAAATCGATCAGCGCCGTTTCGTCATCCTTGAGGTCCGTCAGCACATAACGCAGCCAGCGCGGGATATCGGCGCCGCACTTGTCGGAAAAACGCACCAGGTTCTCGAAATTCGTAATGGGCATGACGCCCGGTACGATGGGAATCTGGATGCCTGCTTTTGCTGCGCGTTCCAGAAAGTCCTCGTAGGCGTCAGCGTTATAAAAGTACTGCGTGATGGCGCTGTCTGCCCCAGCCTCTACCTTGCGTTTGAAATACTCGAGATCGGCCGCGGCGCTGGGTGAGTCCGGGTGCGTTTCAGGGTAGGCCGCCACTGTCAGGTGAAATTGCCGGTCGGTGTGCTCGCGGATCAGCGCCACCAGGTTCTCCGCGTTGTTGGCGAACCTCGACGCGCCGTATCCCGAAGGCTGATCACCGCGGAGCGCGACAATGCGATCGACGCCACGGTTAGCGTAATCGTGCAGCTGCGCGAGAATCGCGCCGGGATCATCCGTGCCCATGGACAGATGCGGCGCTGCCTGATAGCCCGCGTCGAGCAGGTCGCAGACCGTCTGGCGGGTGCCGTCTCGGGTGGAGCCGCCAGCGCCGTATGTGACGGAAAAGTACTCCGGCTCGAGCGTCCCCAGCTTGCTCGCCACGTTTGCGATCAAGCGCGACCGCGCGTCGTTGTCCCGTGGCGGGAAAAACTCGAAGCTAAAGTGTGTGCTCATGGGCGCAGGTGCTGTCTGTCTGAATCCTACAGGGCGGCGGCCAGAACGTCGGTGCGATCGGTGCGTTCCCAGGTGAACGCTTCTTCAGTACGCCCGAAATGACCGTATGCTGCCGTCGTCCGGTATATGGGACGCTTCAGGTCCAGCATGTCGATGAGCCCCTTCGGACGCAAATCAAAGTGTTCACGCACAAGTTGAACAATATCGTCGTCGGCAAGCTTGCCGGTACCGAACGTGTTGATACTGATGGACGTCGGCTCGGCGACGCCGATGGCGTAGCTCACCTGGATTTCGCAGCGTTCGGCAAGCCCCGCGGCAACCAGGTTTTTCGCCACGTAGCGTCCCGCGTAAGCAGCGCTGCGATCCACTTTGGACGGATCTTTGCCGGAAAAGGCGCCGCCGCCATGGCGCGCCATGCCGCCGTACGTGTCGACGATGATTTTGCGTCCGGTCAGGCCACAGTCGCCGACCGGTCCGCCGATGATGAATTGACCCGTGGGGTTGATGAAAACCTTGGTCTCCGAAGTCATCCAGTTGGCCGGCAGGACCGGCTTGATGATTTCCTCCATCACTGCTTCGTTCAGATCCTCCTGACTGATGTGCGGCGCGTGCTGGGTGGAGAGCACAACCGCGTCGATCGCAACCGGATTGCCGTCGGCGTCGTAACGAAAAGTGAGCTGGCTTTTGGCGTCGGGGCGCAGGAAAGACAGTGCGCCGCGCCGCATCTCTGCCTGACGCTGCACCAGCCGGTGAGCATACGTCAGCGGTGCCGGCATCAGCACGTCCGTTTCGTTGGTTGCGTAACCGAACATCAAACCCTGGTCGCCCGCACCCTGCTCATGGTCGTCGCCTTCGTCCACCCCCATCGCGATGTCGGCGGATTGCACGCCAAGCGCGTTTACGACGGTGCACGCGGCGGGATTGAAACCGATTTCGTCGCTGTCATAACCGATTTCCGTGATGACCTGGCGTACCAGCTTGTCGACATCGACTTCGGCACGTGTGCGGATTTCCCCTGCCACGATCACGATACCGGTCTTGATCATCGTCTCGCAGGCGACCCGGGACTCGGGATCCTGGGCCAGCATGGCGTCGAGCACTGCATCCGAAACCTGATCGGCAACTTTGTCCGGGTGTCCTTCGGATACCGACTCGGAGGTAAAAACGGAGTAGTCAGCCATAGCTATCTCGTTCCTTAATGTTCTATTCGCTGATTGCAGGGTGACCGCAATCGCTTGTACCGGCGGGCGAGCCGCGCATTGTAAATGATCCAGAAAGCGAAACCCACGGCTCCGCCGGCAGTCATTTTTTTGCCGCAAAATTTGCAGCGCGGTGGCCAAGTGCGGACAATAGCGCCGCTTCGACACAGAGGGTCCCCATGTCTTCCAGAATTGAACGTGCCAACGCCATCCGGGTGTTGTCCATGGATGCGGTGCAGGCCGCCAACAGCGGTCATCCGGGTGCGCCGATGGGTATGGCGGACATTGGTGAGGTGCTCTGGCGTGAGCTGCTGCGGCACAATCCTGCTGACCCCGGCTGGGCGGATCGAGACCGTTTCGTGTTGTCCAACGGGCATGGCTCGATGTTCCTGTACAGCCTGCTGCATCTCACGGGCTACGAGGTCTCGCTCGACGACATCAAGAATTTCCGTCAGCTGCACGCACCGACGGCTGGGCATCCCGAGTTCGGCGAGTGTCCCGGTGTCGAAACCACCACGGGTCCACTGGGGCAGGGATTCGCCAACGCGGTGGGTATGGCGCTGGCTGAGCAGAAGCTTGCGCGCGAATTCAATCGAGATGATGCGTCCATCGTCGATCACCGCACCTGGGTCGTTGCCGGAGACGGGTGTCTGATGGAGGGCATTTCTCACGAAGCGGCTTCGCTTGCCGGCACGCTGGGCCTGGGCAAGCTGATCTGTATCTACGACGACAACGGCATATCCATCGACGGCGAGGTCGATGAATGGTTTGGTGAGGACGTGCCAGCCCGCTTTGATGCGTATGGTTGGCGGGTGATCCGCAACGTCGACGGTCACGACGGTGATGAAGTGCTCGAGGCGTTGACCAACGCGATGGACAGTGATGGCCGGCCGACCCTCGTCTGCTGCCGTACCACGATTGGTTTTGGGTCGCCGAATAAGCAAGGCACTGCCGGCGTCCATGGGGCTGCGCTTGGCGAAGACGAAGTTGCCCTGGCGCGTAAGCAACTCAACTGGGGTGACGATGCTTTCGTCATTCCCGACTCACTGCGCGCCGACTGGGACATGCGCGCTCGCGGCGCGGAGCAGCAGGCTGCCTGGGACGCCGCTTTCGAAGCGTATGCGGCGAAGTATCCTGAGCTTGCCGCCGAGTTCCAGCGGCGTATGGCGGGAGAGCTCCCGGCAGGTTGGCACGATACCGTGCGTGAGTTTGCGCGCCAGCAGCAGGACAACCCTGCGGCAACCGCAACACGCAAATCTTCGCAGGCGGCCATCGGCGCGGTTGCCGCCGGCGTTCCGGAACTGTTCGGTGGTTCCGCCGATCTTACCGGCTCCAACCTGACCCGCTGGGAAGGCGCCACCCCGGAGCAGCACATGAGCTACGGCGTGCGGGAATTCGGCATGACGGCGGTCAGCAACGGTATCCTGCTGCACGGCGGCTTTCGTCCGTTTACCGGAACGTTTCTGGTGTTCATGGAATATGCGCGCAACGCCGTGCGCCTGGCTGCGCTGATGCAGATTCCTAACATATTCGTCTACACGCACGACTCCGTCGCAGTGGGGGAAGACGGCCCTACCCACCAACCGGTGGAGCAGTTGACAAATCTGCGCACGACACCCGGTCTCGAAACCTGGCGTCCCTGCGACACGGTTGAATCGGCGGTAGCCTGGGAATCCGCTGTTGGCAGCGAATCGAAGCCGACGGCCCTCATCTTTTCCAGACAGAACACCGCTGCCCAGAGCCGCAGCGACGAGGCCTTTGCGAACATCGAGCGCGGCGGCTACGTACTGTTCGACAGCAGCGCCGCGGCGGGAGAGGCGGATACGCCGCAGATTGTGCTCATTGCCACCGGCTCCGAAGTAGAGCTCGCTGTGGAAGCGGCCAGGACTCTTGACGCCGACGGTGTCCGCGCTCGGGTTGTTTCGATGCCTTGCGCTGAGCGCTTTCTTGCGCAGGACGCCGATTACCGTGAAGCCGTCTTGCCTGAGGCGGTGCGCGCCAGGGTAGCCGTCGAAGCCGCACATCCGGATTACTGGTACCGTTTTGTGGGTCTGGATGGCGCGGTCGTTGGCATAGATCGGTATGGCATCTCTGCCCCGGGCAGCCAGGCCATGGCAGAGCTAGGCATGACCGTCGAAAATGTTTTGACGCACGCGCGACGCGTGCTTGCCGGCTAGCAGGAGGCCGCCACCGTGACAGTGAAATCAATGCAGGACGTAGACCTTTCCGGCAAGCGCGTGCTGATTCGCGCGGACCTGAACGTACCGGTCGCAGACGGCAGCGTCACGAGCGATGCGCGGATCCGCGCATCCATCCCCACGATCGAGAAGGCGCTGGAGGCAGGTGCTGCCGTGGTGGTGATGTCTCACCTCGGGCGTCCCAAAGAGGGGGAATTCGATCCTGAAGCATCCCTTGCTCCGGTGGCCCTGCATCTGGGGCAGTTGATGGACCGCAGCGTCGCCCTGCTGCCGGACCTGAATGCATGCCAGACAGTCAGTGCAGGCGAGGTTGCGCTGCTCGAGAACGTTCGTTTTCTGGTCGGCGAAAAAGCGGACGCGGAAGCGCTGGCCCGTGCAATGGCCGCGGAGTGTGACGTCTTCATCATGGACGCGTTCGGCACCGCCCATCGCGCGCAAGCGTCGACCCACGGCGTTGCGAGGTTCGCCGATGTCGCGTGTGCCGGCCTGCTACTCAGCGCGGAGCTGGATGCGCTCGGCCGGGCGCTGGCGGCGCCGGAGAGCCCGATGGTCGCCATCGTGGGTGGCGCCAAAGTATCGACCAAGCTCGAAGTGCTCGATTCTCTGGCCGGGATTGCCGATCAGATCATAGTCGGCGGCGGCATTGCGAATACCTTCATCGCTGCTGCGGGACACAATGTCGGCAAGTCGTTGTACGAAGCGGATCTCGTCGAGGCAGCGCAGCGCATCGCTGAAAAGGTCGACATCCCGATACCCAGCGATGTGATGGTGGGTAAGAACTTCGATGCGGCTGAGATTGCGATCGTCAAGGACATCACCGAAGTTGCCGACGACGAGATGATTCTCGACATAGGTCCGGTTACCGCGCGGGCCTGGGCGGAGCAGCTCACCGCGGCCCGTACCATCCTGTGGAACGGCCCGGTCGGGGTTTTCGAATTCGACCAGTTTGGCGAAGGCACCCGCCTTCTCGCTGAAGCGATCGCGGCAAGTGACGGCTTTTCGATAGCCGGTGGCGGGGATACGCTGGCCGCGATCGACAAGTACGGCGTGCGTGAGGGGATCTCTTATATCTCGACGGGCGGGGGCGCGTTCCTCGAATTTGTCGAAGGCAAGACTCTGCCCGCGGTGGCGATGCTCGAAACGCGCGCCTGAGGCGATAATATCGCCTGGCGGGACGCGCGTTCCGTCCGGGTCAGAACAGCAAGATCAGGTTATCGAGGCCGCAAAGATCTCTTCGATTGCTGAATCGAGCGCCTGATCGAACTCCTCCGCCGTCTGTTGTGCGCTCAATCGTTCAGCCAGCGCGCGCGAGAAACTCGCAGCCATCCCGTTGTTCTGACGCAGCCGCTCATTGGCCGTGTCGATGTCGTAGCCACCGGACAGCGCAACGACCCGCAGCGTCTTGGCACTCTCACCGAGCACGGCATAGAAGTTTGCTTCTTCCGGCAGCGTCAGCTTGAACATCACGGGCAGACCCGTATCGAGGGCGTCCAGCTCAGCCTGCAACGCGTCGCGCAATAGGGCTTCACACTCCGCCTTGGCGGGCGCGTTGATGTCGACCTCGGGCTCGATGATGGGTACCAGGCCCTTGGCCAGGATCTGGCGCGCGGTATCGAACTGCTGCTTGACGATGGCGCCGATGGCGTCTGCGTCAGGCGCCTTGATGACGGAGCGCATCTTGGTGCCGAAGATGTTTTTCTCGATCGCCCGGTCGAGCAGTTCATCCAGCGTGGGCATGGGCTTCATCAGCTGCACGCCGTCGGCTTCGTCGGCCAGACCGTTGTCGATTTTGAGGAACGGCACGATCGACTTCTGCTGCCACAGAAAGTCGGCGGTCGGCAGACCCTCGACTTCCCTTTCCATCGTCTCCTTGAAGAGGATCGCGCCCATGATGCGGCGACCGTCGAAGCTGGGGCTGGTGATGATGCGCGAGCGCATATCGTGAACCAGCTTAAACATCTCCTCTTCAGAGCTGTAGGCTGAGGCGTCGACGCCGTAGTTGGCGAGCGCTTTGGGCGTGCTGCCGCCGCTTTGGTCGAGAGCGGCGATGAAACCGTCGCCGCGAATTCTGTCCATCTGTGCGTTCAGGTTGGGATTGTTGTCCATTAGGCAAAAGGGGGTTGTTGTTCGGAGCGCGTATTATGCGCATTTGTCGGGTGAGGTTCGATGTCGTTTTGTCGCGCATACGTAATCCCTTGCGCAGCAGCCGGCCGTCGGCAGCCGGCGTCGCTGTGGTAATATCGCGCGCCTTGCCGTTATTGTGGTGCAAACATCGACAGCAATCCCGCCAAGCCTGCCCGCGGTTCCGCCAGCTTTGATGCTGATCGGCTGCGTGACGTGCTGGCCGCGCTTGCCAATCACGGCACGGTGCCACCGGCGGCGCTGGAAGCGTATCGTTCGTTTTATCACCTTGATTTCCCTGATATCGAGCATCAACACGAGATGCGCAAATTGGAAGCCGCGGGCGAACAGCTGGCGGTGCAGTTCTTCCAACCTCCGCAACCGACGGGCGTGGCCTTATTCTGTCATGGCTACTACGACCACGTCGGGCTCTTCACCTATCTGATCGGCTACCTGCTGCAACGTGGCCTCACGGTCGTGACTTTCGATCAGATCGGCCATGGGCTGTCCAGCGGTGCGCCGGTGACCATCGACACTTTCGATCGTTACGCCTTGGCGACCGAGGCGGTGTATCGGTTCGCGCGCGGCGAGATTGCAGACGTCAGCAGGGAACCCTGGCACTTCTTCGGACAGAGCATGGGCGGGGCGGTCATCATGGAGTACCTGCACCAGCACCTGCCCGATGAGGGGGTCGGTGAGATCGTTCTGCTGGCGCCGCTCGTGCGCCCCTATGCCTGGTGGCTCAATCGCTTTGTCTTTGCGATTGCGAAGCTCACGATAGAGTCCCGCGTGCGGACGCTTTCTGATAACGCCGAAAATCCGGAGTTCCATGCGCTGCAGGAGATCGACCCGCTGCAGGCGCGTATTCTGCCGGTGGCCTGGGTGCAGGCGATGGTCGACTGGTTCCAGCGGTTCGAAGCCTACGCGCCGTCCACCCTTGCGCCCAAGGTCCTGCAGGGCGATGCGGACAAGACGGTTGATGGGCGTCACAACCTCAAGGTCTACCGGCGTCGCTATCCGGGCAGCGTTCACCTCATCGTGCCGGCTGGCCGCCACCACCTCGCCAACGATTCGAGCGCCGTGCGGCACGCCCTCTGGCGCTGGCTCGACCAGGAGTGTGGATTTACGCCGCGAGTGCTGTAAGGGACTGAACGCGGTGGTAGTGTGGGCGGCGACTATCCGAGGAAAGCCGCGTGTTTGAACAGATCCTGAGCGCCAAGCAGATCAAAACGGACGCAGATGACCTGGCGGTCTGGGGCAAAGACTGGACCAATGGGTTTACTGTCGCTCCAAGCGCCATTGTGTTTCCTGAAAGCAATGAGCAGGTGGTCGCCCTCGTAGAGCATGCGATCGACAAGCAGATCCAGCTGGTGCCGTCTGGTGGCCGCACGGGCCTCTCCGGTGGCGCGGTAGCGAGTCACGGTGAGGTGGTGGTGTCTTTCGACCGGATGAATCGAATTCTCGACTTCAATGCGGAAGATCGTCTCGTCACCTGCCAGGCAGGCGTGGTGACCCAGGCGCTGCAGGAATTTGCCACCGATGCCGGTCTCTTCTACCCGGTCGATTTTGCGTCCGCCGGCTCCAGCCAGATCGGCGGCAACGTCGCCACCAATGCCGGCGGCATCAAGGTGATCCGTTATGGGTTGACCCGCGACTGGATTGCCGGCATGCGGGTGGTCACCGGTCGCGGGGAGCTGATGAACCTGAACGCCGGTCTCGTCAAGAACGCAACGGGATACGACCTGCGTCATCTGTTCATCGGCTCGGAAGGCACTCTGGGCCTGGTCTGCGAGGTAGACGTCAGGCTCGCGCCCGCGCCGGAGCCGCAGCTGGTGATGGTGCTGGGCGTGCCAAGAGTGGTTGATCTCCTCGAGGTTCTGAAAACGTTTGGCGCCAAGGTCACTTTGTCTGCGTTCGAGTTTTTCTCCGATCTTGCGCTCGCAAAAGTGCGTGCGCACCGCGAGCTGCCCGCCCCGCTTGCCGAGCCAGTAGAGTTTTACGCGCTCCTGGAGTTCGACAGCTCTGCGCTCGATCAGGGCATGGCTGCTTTTGAAGCCTGTGTCGCTGCCGGCTGGGTGACCGATGGTGTCGTCAGCCAATCCGAATCCCAGGCGCAGGCACTATGGCAGCTCCGCGAAGGCATATCCGAGAGCATCGCGCCGTACACGCCCTACAAGAACGACTTATCGGTGCGGATACAGGACGTACCCGAGTTTCTAGCGGACGTGGACGGTTTTGTTTCTGAAAGTTATCCCGATTTCGAAGTGTGCTGGTACGGTCACATCGGGGACGGCAATCTGCATCTGAATATCCTGCGACCGGCCGAGATGAGCGTCGAAGACTTCATGGCCAAAGGTCATGCGATGAGCCCGCGCATCTTCGAGCTGGTCAAAGCGCGCGAGGGCAGCATCTCCGCAGAGCACGGCGTGGGGTTGCTGAAGCGTGACTTTCTGGGATATTCGCGCAGCGCGGCGGAGCTCGATCTCATGCGCGGCTTGAAGGCGCTGTTCGACCCGCATCAGATCATGAACCCGGGCAAAGTGCTCGTGGCTTAGAGCGATTGCACGCCAGCCGGGCTTGCCACCAGAACGGCGTCCGCTGCATCTTCTGCGAAGAGTCCGTTGCATACGACGCCGGCGATGTTGTTGATGGCAGCCTCCATGGCGGCCGGATCGGGCACCATGAATTCATGAACGTCGAGTATCCAGTTGCCGTTGTCGGTCACGACGCCTTCGCGCCAGATCGGCTGCCCGCCGAGATCCACGAGTCTGCGCGCGACCAGGCTGCGCGCCATCGGGATGACTTCCACCGGCAGCGGGTAGGCGCCGAGTGTCTCCACCACCTTGCTTTCATCGACAATGCAAATAAACTCGTCCGCCGCGCTGGCGACAATCTTTTCCCGCGTGAGGGCAGCGCCACCACCTTTGATCAGCTGGCGCGCGGGATTGACCTCGTCGGCGCCGTCTACGTAGACGTCGACATGCGGTGCGGCATTGAGGTCCATGACGTGAATGCCGTGGCCGCGCAGGCGTTCGGCGGAAGCCTCGGACGAAGAAACGGCCGCGTCGAAGACGTGTTTGATATCGGCCAGCTCGTCGATGAAAAAGTTGGTTGTGGAGCCCGTGCCCACGCCGATGATGCTTTTACTGTTGAGTTTAGGCTTGATCAGATCCAGCGCGGCGCGAGCCACTTGCTGCTTGAGGGTGTCTTGAGCGCTGATGGGTGGTTCCGGCTACGACTGCAAAAACAGGCAAGATGGTGCCCATGCTCGAAAGTTATGTAAAGAAGATTCTCTCCTCTCAGGTCTATGACCTCGCCGAGGAAACCCCGCTGACGCTGGCGCCGGGTCTGTCCAGGCGCCTTGGCGCTGAGGTCCTGCTCAAGCGTGAGGACCTGCAACCGGTGTTCAGCTTCAAGCTGCGCGGTTCGTATAACAAGATGGCGCAAATGTCTGAGGAAGAGCAGGCGCGCGGCGTGATCGCCGCATCCGCTGGTAATCACGCTCAAGGCGTGGCGATGGCCGCCGCGAGGCTCGGCATCAAAGCCACGATCGTCATGGGCCGCAACACGCCCAGCATCAAAGTCAACGCCGTGCGCGCGCGCGGCGCCCGCGTCGTTCTGCACGGCGATGGTTTTGACGATGCCAAAGCCCATGCCGATGAGCTCATGCGCGAGCAGGGGCTGGTGTTTGTGCACCCCTACGATGATGTCGACATCATTGCGGGCCAGGGCACCGTCGGGATGGAAATCGTCAATCAGCACCATGGCCGGCCGGACGCTGTATTTGTGCCGGTTGGCGGCGGCGGGCTCATTGCCGGAATTGCCGCGTACGTCAAATACATCTACCCGCGCACCAAGATCATTGGCGTCGAGGCGCAGGGGTCAGCCTGCCTGCACGCCGCGATGCAGAGCGGACGCCGGGTGAAGCTGCCCAGCGAAACGCTCGACCTGTTCGCCGACGGGGTTTCGGTTGCGCAGATCGGTAAAGAGACTTTCAAGATTGCCCGGCGCTACGTGGACGACGTGGTGGTGGCCAACATCGATGAAATCTGTGCTGCGATCAAAGACGTTTTCGAAGAAACGCGTGTCGTCGCTGAACCTGCCGGCGCGCTGGCGGTGGCAGGTATGAAGCGCTATCTCGCCAACCACAAAGTTGCATCCGCCGTGGCGGTCGTCAGCGGCGCCAACGTCAACTTCGATCGTCTCAGGCACATATCCGAACGCGCCGAGATCGGTGAGCAGCGCGAAGCCATTCTGGCTGTCACGATAGACGAGCGGCAAGGCAGTTTCCTGAGGTTCTGCCGCACCCTCGGCAAGCGCTCGATTACTGAATTCAACTATCGCTGGGCTGCTGATAACGCGGCGCACATATACGTGGGTCTGCAGGTCAGTACCCCTGACGACAAAGCCGGCGTGCTGGCGGACCTGGACGACAAAGGTTATGCGGTCGTCGACATGACGGAGAATGAGGCGGCCAAGCTTCACGTGCGGCACATGGTCGGGGGCCGCAGCCCTGGCGCCACGGATGAATTGCTCTTCCGCTTCGAGTTTCCTGAGCGGCCGGGGGCGCTCCTGAAGTTTCTGACTGGCGTGGGTGCCAGCTGGAACATTACGTTGTTCCACTACCGCAATCATGGATCTGCGTACGGTCGCGTGCTCGTCGGCTTCGCCGCCGCCCGCTCCGAGCGCGCGAAACTCGTCGGCTTTTTGAAGAAGATTGGCTATCGCTTCTGGGAAGAGAACGACAACCCGGCCTATCAGCTCTTTCTGAAATAAGGGTCGCGCCGCCTCAGCCCGGCTCGCCCCAGCGGTCCAGCTCCTCTTCGAACACGAGCTTGGTCGAGTCGGTGATGCGATCAATATAGAGCGTCCCGTCGAGGTGATCGAATTCGTGCTGAAACACGGTCGCCCAGAATCCCTCGAGCTCCATGTCGGCCGGTTCACCTTCGACGGTGGTGTAGCGCACGCGCACGTGTTGCGGGCGTTCGACGTAGCCGCGCAAACCCGGGACCGACAGACAGCCTTCCCAGTTGCCGGCGGTTGCAGGATTCAGCACTTCGATGCTCGGGTTGATGAAAGCGGTAAGCGGCATTGCCGCCACCTCACCGTAGCGCGTGGGTCCACCGGGAATTTCAATGATGGCAAGACGCAAAGGTACGTCGATCTGCGGCGCCGCCAGCCCGATGCCCCCGTAGTCGTGCAAAGTGTCGACCATATCTTCGAGGAGCGCCGCGAGCTCGGGCGAGCCGATCTGCTCGGCGGTTACCGGGGTGGCCACCTCGCGTAAGTGCGGATGTCCCATGCGGATGATTCTGCGTACGGCCATAGAGGACCTGAAGGATCTGATTCAGCCGAACTCTAGCACGCCGTTTTCCGTCACCACAGCGTCGATGCGCATGTCCCAATCTTCACTCTGTAAAGCGTCCGCCTGCTGGCAGGCGAACGCCACACCCAGCAGATAGGGTCGCTGGTCCGCTGCGGCGAGATAGCGGTCGTAGTACCCGCCGCCCATTCCCAGGCGATTACCCTGGCGATCGAAGGCGACCAGCGGCATCAGCATGGCGTCAAATGCGGCAATGTCGAGCAATGGCGCATCAGCGGGCGGCTCGAGAATACCGTAGCGGTTCGTCACCAGCACTTCGGGCGCGCGCGGATCGCATGCGTGGAAAGACATGCTGCCGCGCTCTGCGGCAACAATCGGCAATCCGATCTGCAGGGCGGCGGGAGCCACTGCAAACCAGGGTGCCAGGTTCACCTCCCCGCGGGTCGCAATGAATGCTGCGATCGCACTGGCGTTCGAGATCTGCGGGTGGTTGAGCAGGTGCCCGGCGATGGCGCGCTCAGCGTCCTCGCGCTCACGGCCGGTGAGACGTTCGCGGGTAGCGGTAAAAGCCTTGCGCAGGGCTGCGCGAGAGGTGGTCATCGAAGTTTGCTCCCGGAGATGCCGCTGATGGTTTGCCCTGAACCGTTATGGTTCAAGGCGGAGACCTGTGCAACACCTAAGGCGACCCATCAGATTGGGTATGCACACCGGCGTTGACCCCAGAATCCCCTGAGTTATCTCTAACGGCTCAAGGACGCGACCAACTGGCAAACATCCCAGGAGCGTTGTTGAGTATAGCCCCGAAAAGACGCGCGCCAAGCCTTGTATTTTTTGAGATTTGCGCTTTGGGAAACCGTTATCGAAACGGTTCAGTGGCGCTTTACAGATCAAGCTGCTTGTGTTGTGCCAGCGCCTGACTGACTTTGTCGGTGAGGACTTCGATACGGGTGCCGTATGCGTCCTGGGTTTCCGAGAGCTCGTGCTGCCCGTTGAGGAATTCGTTGGTGATGTTGAGGGCAGCCATCACGGCGATGCGGTCGAGGCCGACCACCTTGCCGGAACCACGTATCTCTTCCATTTTGCGATCGAGGAAGCGTGCCGCATGGGTGAGCGCGTCTACTTCGTCAGCGGGACAGCTGACCTGATACTCTTTGCCGAGAATGTTGACCGCAACAGTGCTGATGTCGCTCACGCGCCGTTAGTCCTTTTCCAATGCCTTCAGGCGGCTGATCATGGATTCAACACGGCTTTTGGCGAGCTCATTCTTTTCGATCAATTTGGCGCGTTCCGTCGACCAGTTCTTCTGCTGCGCCCGGAGCGCACGGTTTTCTTTCCCCAGTACCTGAGTCAGTACGAGGAGTTCGTCCACCTGCTGTTCGAGTTGTGCCAGCTGATCACTTTCTGCGTTTGATGCCATGGCTGCGTGCTTCTTCTTTGGATGAATAGTTTGCGCTGTTTATATGCCTTTGTGTAGCCCCAGCGGGGTTTTGAAAATCGGGTTGTCCGGGACGCTGCTGCCGTCTTCTATCGGACCTTCAGTCCGACTGCATTGCACTCCCTTGCCAGTTCTCCTACATTGGCCGGCGCATTTTTCTAGAGGATCAATGTGTCCGATCTCGAACAGAAAGCGCAGTACGCCTCGTCTGTCATCACGCCTGCCGAGCTGCACGGTCTGGTGTGCGGGTTTGCCTCTGCCGGTGAGCAGCAGTTTTCGCTGACTGACTTCGTCGCTCTCGTGGGCGCGGATGCCTTGTCGGACGAAAACGCCGTTAGCGAATTTGTCAGCGACAGCCTGGACATGCTTTACGCCCAGGATATGGAGTTTTCGCCGCTCATCCCCGACGACGAGGAAACCCTCGCGGTGCGCCTTGCCGCCCTGTCCGAATGGTGTGCGGGGTATCTGAGCGGCTTTGGCGCGGTCGTCGCCGCGCCGCGCGCGCTGCCGCCGGACGTGCAGGAGATTCTCCGCGATCTGGCGGCCATCAGCGGCCTCGACGACGACGTCGAGGGCGATGAGCAGGACGAAAGCTCATTCATGGAAATCTATGAGTATGTGCGCGTCGCGGCGGTTTTGACGTTGACCCTGATGAACGCAGATGACGCGGAAGGCAGCGGCGAGGAAGGGAGCGGCGGGGAAGAATCGTGATCACGTCTGGTGAATTCAAGAAACGGCGCGCTCAGCTGATGAGCATGATGTCGCCGGGATCTGTCGCCGTCGTACCGGGCGCTAAGCTCAGCCGGCGCAACCGCGACATCCAGTATCTCTTCCGCCAGGACAGCGACTTTTACTACCTGTCCGGGTTTGTTGAGCCTGAAGCGTTGCTGGTGCTCGTCCCGGGGCGTGAACAGGGCGAAGAGATACTCTTCTGCGCGGAGCGCGATCCCACAGCCGAGCGCTGGGACGGCGAGCGCATGGGCCCGGAGCGTGCGACACAGATGCTCGGCGTCGACGATGCGTTTCCCTATGCGGATCTCGACGACATTCTGCCGGGTCTGCTCGAAGGTCGGGAGCGTATATACATCACGCTCGGCGAGTATCCGGATTTCGATCAGCGTCTGCTGGCCTGGGTCGCCGACATCCGTAAACGCGAGGCGGGGGGCGCGCAGCCGCCCGGCGAGTTCATGGAGCTCAAACATCTGCTGCACGAACAGCGGTTGTATAAATCGACGAAAGAAATTGGGCTCATGCGCAAAGCCGCCGAGATCACTGCAGCAGCCCACGTGCGCGCCATGCAGGCCTGCGCGCCCGGACTGACCGAAGCGCACCTCGAGGCTGAGCTGACTTACGAGTTCATGCGCGCCGGCGCCCGCTCGCCTGCTTATCCATGCATCGTCGGCAGCGGTAACAACGCCTGCGTCATGCACTATGTCGAGAACGCCGCGACGCTGAAAAAAAGCGATCTGGTGCTCATCGATGCGGGCTGCGAGTACCAGCACTACGCAGCCGATGTCACGCGCACGTTTCCCGTCAGCGGTAAGTACTCCGCGGCGCAGCGCGCGATTTATGAGATTGTGCTCGCGGCCAATTTGGCCGCCATTGCCGAGTGCCGGCCCGGCCGGCACTTCAATGCGCCCCATGAAGCGGCGCTCAAGACGATGGTGCAGGGCCTCATAGACCTGAAGCTGCTGGAGGGAGAAGTTGAAGCGATCATCGCCGCAGAGGGATATCGCGATTTCTGTCCGCACAAAACCTCGCACTGGCTCGGCATCGACGTGCACGATGTCGGCGATTACCGCATAGATTCGAGCTGGCGCGAACTGGAAGCAGGCATGGTGCTCACGATCGAACCCGGGATCTATATCCCGCGCAATGAGACAACGGAGCATCTGCCCGCGAAATTCCGCGGTATCGGCGTGCGTATCGAGGACGATGTGTTGATCACCAGATCCGGGTGTGAGGTGCTGACCGCCGCGGTGCCGAAAACGATAGACGAAGTCGAAGCGTTGATGGCCGCCGGCGCGTGATGGCCAGATCTTCCAGCGTCGTGGTCGCAGGCGCCGGACTCGTTGGTGCCAGCTGCGCGCTCGGGCTCGCCAGTCTCGGCTTCCCGGTCACCGTCATCGAGCGTGCCGAACCTGCGCGCAATCGCGGCCGGCTCGGCATGGACATACGCAATGTCGCGTTGTCGCCTGCATCGGCGGCGCTGCTCACGGAGCTTGGCATTTGGCCGGAGCACGACCTTGCGCCTTATCAGCGGATGTACGTCTGGGAACAGTGGGGTGGCGCGGCGCTGGATTTCCGCGCCGCGGAAGTCGGTCGCGCGGAACTAGGCTGGCTGGTCGAGGCGTCTGCGCTTGCCTGCCGCGCCTGGGAGGCGCTCGCTGTCAGCCCGAACATCGACCTCGTGCTCGGCGAGATCAGCGACCTGGACGTGGGTGCGGAAGGGGTGGACGTCAGTCTCAAATCGGGTGATGTGATTGGCGCCGACTTCCTGATCGCTGCGGATGGTGGTCGCTCGGTCGTGCGCGAGCGTCTGGCGCTGCCGCTCAAAACCATGTCTGTCGATCAGATAGCGCTCGCCACGGTCGTGCGCACCGAGCGCTCGCATGAACATACAGCCTGGCAGCGCTTCCTTACCGACGGGCCGCTGGCGTTCCTGCCCGGTCCGGATGAACACCTGTGCTCCATCGTCTGGTCGCAGTCGGAGGCCAATGCCGCCAGGCGCCTGGCGTTGGCGGAAGACGCCTTCTGTCGCGACATCGGCGTCGCCATTGAGCACCGTCTCGGCGAAATTCAGGCGGTCGATCAGCGCTTGACGTTTCCGCTTGGCCAGCAGCGGGTAGAAAACTGCGCGCCGCTGCCGCGCGTTGTGCTCGTCGGGGATGCCATGCGTGTCGTGCATCCGCTGGCAGGGCAGGGCGTGAACCTGGGTCTCGAAGACGTCCGCGCGCTGCTTGACGTTGCCGACGGACAGGATGATCTGGCGGTGCCGGGCCTGTGGCGGCGCTTTGCGCGGCAGCGCCAGGCGCGCTCGG
Source organism: Pseudomonadales bacterium (assembly GCA_965267275.1). Lineage (GTDB taxonomy): Bacteria > Pseudomonadota > Gammaproteobacteria > Pseudomonadales > Azotimanducaceae > UBA4421. The sequence continues at coordinate 4,960,781 of OZ253950.1, read as the reverse complement.
AGCTCATGATGCAGGTCTTCGGCAATCTGAAGCGCATCTTCGGCCAGACCGGCCCGGTCACCACCCTGTTGCGGAATGTCGGGGTTCAGACGTTTAATTCCCTGGATATCGTCAAACGTCAGGTCATGCGCGAGGCCATGGGTCTCGGCGCGGGCCGCACCGGAGGTTGAGAGTGCCCCTTAAGACACCGCTTTACGATGAGCACGTCGCCGCCGGCGGCAAAATGGTCGACTTCGCCGGCTGGTCGATGCCGGTCAATTACGGTTCGCAGATCGAGGAACATCAGGCGGTGCGTACCCATGCCGGTATGTTCGACGTCTCCCACATGACCATCATCGATGTCGACGGTGATGATGCTGAAGCGTTTCTGCGCCACGTCGTGGCAAATGACGTCGCCAGGCTGGCAACCCATGGGGCCCTGTACGGAGCGCTGTTGAATGCGCGCGGCGGCGTGCTGGACGATCTCATCGTCTACAAGCTAGACACGGGCTTTCGCTGCGTGGTCAACGCGAGCACCCGCGCCAAAGTGCTCGCGTGGTTTGCCGAGCAGGTGATGCCCGCAGCGCGTTTTGAGGAACAACCGCTGGCTATGATTGCCGTCCAGGGTCCACAGGCGGTCAACATCACGGCTGAGGTTCTGGGTCTGCAGGCGCTTGCCGAACTCAAACCTTTCAATGCGCTGCCGGCAGACGGTGATGTGCTGATCGGCCGAACCGGCTATACCGGCGAGGATGGCGTTGAGGTCATGCTGCCCGAGCATGCCGCGAGCGCGTTGTGGCGGGACCTCGCGGCGGCGGGCGTCGTGCCGGCCGGGCTTGGCGCGCGGGATACGCTGCGTCTGGAAGCCGGGCTCAATCTGTACGGCCAGGATCTCGATGAAGACACGTCGCCGCTCGCCTCGAATATCGGCTGGACGATCGCCTGGGATCCGGCCGAGCGGGATTTCATCGGACGCCGCGCCATCGAGCCCGAACGAGGCCAGTGTCCGCAAAAACTCACGGGCCTCCTCCTGCAGGACAAAGGCGTTCTGCGTCAGGGTCAGGAGGTGACCACATCGGCCGGTAGTGGGATAATCACGAGCGGCACGTTTTCGCCGACCATGGGCGTAAGCATTGCCCTCGCGAGGTTGCCGAAAGAAGCTACCGGCGACTGCCAGGTGGACATTCGCGGCAAGCTGAAAGCGGCCCGGATAGTAAAACCGCCATTTGTGCGCAACGGTAAGATTCTCGTAACCTGACACGGCTGAAACACGCCCGGAAGAAGGCTCCGGTCACGGGCAGCGAGACAGCGGCGCGGTGTCAGCGGATCACTCGCAGCATCAGCGGAATGCGCGCAGCATCAGCGGAATACGCGTAGCGTGAGCGGAACAAAAGAATAACGAGCGCGGCACCAAGCCCGCCGCATCATAAAAAATGCCAATCATGGCCAATCAGGAATGAAGGACACGGTGCATGAGCGAAACACCTACAGAGTGTAAGTATCTGGCGACCCACGAGTGGGCGCGCCTTGAGGAAGACGGCAGCGTTACAGTCGGGATCACCGACCATGCGCAGAATGCGTTAGGCGACGTGGTGTACGTCGAACTCCCTGAGGAAGGCCAGGAAATCGGCAGCGGCGATGACGTGGCGGTCGTGGAATCCGTCAAAGCCGCCTCCGATATTTATGCGCCGATCACCGGTGCGGTGGTGGCGGTCAACGAAGCGCTGGGAGACGAGCCGGAGAAGGTCAACCAGGACCCGTATGGCGAAGGGTGGTTTTTCAAGATAGAGCCCAGCGACGTGGGTGAATTGGAAGACCTGCTCGACGCGGAAGCGTACCAGGAAGTTTGCGAAGCCGAAGAACACTGAGAGAAGTATGCCCTTTGTTCCCCATACCGATGCCGACGTGGATGCGATGCTGGCGGAGATTGGCGTCAGCGAGATCGACGCGCTCTTCGATGAGATCCCTGCCCACCTGAACACCGGCGAGCTCGCCAGCGTGCCGCCCGGCAAGAGCGAAATGGAGATGCTGAGCCTGATGGCAGAGCGTGCCGAGCAGGATGCCGGATATACGTGTTTCCTCGGTGCCGGCAGCTATGATCATCACATCCCGGCCGCGGTATGGGACCTGACCGCGCGCGGCGAGTTCATGACGGCGTATACCCCGTACCAGGCGGAAGCAAGTCAGGGCACGCTGCAGCTCATCTACGAATATCAGTCGATGATGGCCGCGCTGACAGGCATGGACGTATCCAATGCGTCAGTTTATGACGGCGCCAGCGGTCTGGCTGAAGCCATGCTCATGGCGCTCAGGGGCAACAAGAAGAACAAAGGCGGTCAGATTCTCGTCGCTCAGTCGGTGCACCCGAGCTACCGCGACGCCAGCCGCAACATCGTCAGAAACCAGGGTATCGAGCTGGCGCCGCTTGCCCTCGATGACAGCGGTGTGATCGATCAGACCCGATTGCCGGATGCAAAGCCGGTGGCGGTGGTCATCCAGCAGCCCAACTTCTTCGGACGCCTGGAAGCGGTCGACGCGCTGACCGACTGGGCGCACGCCAATGACGCGCTCGTCATTGCCGTGGTCAATCCCATGACGCTGGGCGTGCTGAAAGCGCCGGGTGACTGGGGATCCACTGGCGCCGATATCGTCTGCGGGGATGGCCAGCCCTTCGGCGTACCGATGGCCTCCGGCGGGCCGTCGTTCGGTTTCACCTGCTGCCGGCAGAGCCTCGTGCGTCAGATGCCGGGCCGTATCATCGGCCGTACGGTCGACCTCGATGGTAAAGACGGTTACGCGCTCACGCTGCAGGCGCGCGAGCAGCACATTCGCCGGGGTAAGGCGACGTCCAACATCTGCACGAACCAGGGCCTGCTCGTGACTGCTGGCACGATTTACTTGAGCCTCGTGGGTCCCCAGGGCCTCGCGGAGGTAGCGACCGCGAGTCACGGCAATGCAATGCGTCTGCGCGATGCGCTTTGCCTGCTAGAAGGAGTGGAACCCGTGTTCGAGGGTGTGCACTTTCACGAATTTGCGGTTCGTCTGCCGGTACCGGCCGCCGATGTCATCAGCCACATGATGGCAGCCGGGATTCTGCCGGGCATATGCCTCGAAGACTTTACACCGGACCTCGTCAGCACTGCCGAGCGCACGCTGCTCGTTGCCGTAACAGAAAAACGCACGGAAAAAGAGATTGCCGCCTACGTAGCCGCCATGGAGACGGCGCTGGCTGCGCTCACTGCTGCGAAAGGAGAAGTCGCATGAGCACGATTTTCGACATTTCTGCATCAGGGCGCCGTGCTGCCGCGCAACGGGTCAACACGGATGCAGCCGCGCTGGCGGATCTGCCTGCCGAGCTGCTACGCGATACGGCGCCCGCGCTGCCTGAGGTTTCCGAACTGCAGACCGTGCGTCACTACACCAATCTCTCGCGCAAGAATTTCAGCATTGATACGCAGTTCTACCCGCTCGGGTCCTGCACGATGAAGTACAACCCACGCGGGGCGCACAAGGCCGCCAGCCTGCCGGGCTTCCTGGGTCGGCACCCGCTTGCACCCGAAGCGGCGAGCCAGGGCCACCTCGCCTGTCTCTACGATCTGCAGGAAATCTTGCGTGACGTTACGGGTATGCAGGGTGTCTCCCTGACGCCGATGGCCGGGGCGCAGGGTGAGTTTGCCGGCGTGGCGATGATCCGGGCGTATCACGAAGCCCGTGGTGACGATGCGCGCACCGAGATTCTGGTGCCGAGCGCCGCTCACGGCACCAACCCTGCAACCGCGGTGATGTGCGGTTACCGGGTCACGGAGGTTGCTGTCGATGATAGCGGCGACGTTGATCTCGATGCCTTGAAGGCAGCGGTGGGCCCGCAGACCGCGGGTCTCATGATGACCAATCCGTCCACCTGCGGTGTGTTCGAACGCCAGATCGAAGAGATCGCCGCCACCGTGCATGATGCGGGTGGTCTGCTCTACTACGATGGCGCCAATCTCAACGCGATTCTCGGCCGCGTCAAACCCGGCGACATGGGTTTCGACGTTCTGCACATGAACCTGCACAAAACGTTTGCCACGCCGCACGGCGGCGGTGGTCCGGGCGCAGGCCCGGTCGGCGTTTCCGAACGTCTGCTGCCCCATCTGCCTGTACCGATCGTCGCGCGCGACGCCGACACCGGCGCTTATCGCTGGGTGGACGAGAATGAGCTGCCGCTGTCGATCGGCAGGTTGTCCGGCTTTGCGGGCAACGCCGGCATCCTGCATCGCGCGCTAGCATACGCGCTCTTGTTGGGCCGCGAAGGTCTGCACCGGGTAGGCGAATACGCGACCTTAAATGCGAACTATATGGCCGCGCGCCTGGCGAAGGCGGGCTTCCAGCTGGCGTATCCGGAACGTCGCGCCACCCATGAATTCATTCTGACCTTTGCCAAAGAGGCCAAAGAGCTCGGGGTCAATGCGATGGACATCGCCAAGCGGTTGCTCGACTACGGCATGCACTCGCCGACCACGTACTTCCCGTTGCTCGTGCCCGAGTGTTTTCTGATCGAACCCACCGAAACAGAAAGCCGCGAAGAGCTCGATGCGTATATCGATGCGCTGATCGCCATCCGCGAAGAGGCGGCTGCCCAGCCGGAGCTTGTCCAGCAGGCGCCGCACACGACCCCGGTTCGGCGCCTGGATGACGTTAAGGCCGCGCGCGAGCTGAACCTGACCTGGCAGCCCGCCGAGGACGAAGTCTCCGCGGGCTGACGCGATGCGCTTCGCTATCCTGGGCAATTCAGGCTCGGGCAAGTCGACCCTCGCTGCCTGGCTGGCCGCGCGCACGGGCGCGCCGCTCCTCGACCTGGACACGATCGCGTGGCTGCCTGACCGGCCCGGGATCCGACGCGAGCATGCGGCCGCGGCCGCGGACCTTCAGGCGTTCTGCAGCGCCGACCGCTGGATCATCGAAGGGTGTTATGGCGAGCTCGTGGCATCGAGCCTGTCGCGGGCGCCGGTCCTGATTTTTCTGAACCCCGGGCGGAGCCGCTGCCAGGCGCACTGCCGCGCACGTCCCTGGGAACCCCACAAGTACGCCTCCAAGGCGGAGCAGGACGCCAATCTCGAATATCTGCTCGCCTGGGTGGCCGATTACTACGAGCGCGACGGTGAAATGTCGCTGGCCGGGCACCGCGCGTGCTTTGATGCGTATCCGGGCGAGAAGCTTGAAATCACGGCATTCGACCTCGAGGTCCCGCCAGGTTCACTCGCCGCCTATCTCAGCTGAGCGCGCTCTTTAGATCGTCGAGCGTGCTGATCGGCAGCGAGCACTGCAGGCCACGGCATACGTAGGCGGTGACGGTCTGCTGTTGCTCGGAGCCGACGAGCCTCGGCAGATAAGCTGGCGTGAGCGTCACGTTGTCGTATGGAATGGCGTAGATGGCTCGCCACGGCGTGTAGCCCGCACCCAGCCCGGCGCGCCACTCTGCCATCTTGGCAGCTGGGCCGCGCAGCACGATCAGCTCGGGCTCGTAGACGGTTTCTTCCAGCGCGCTCAACAGACTGCAGTGCCCTGAGGGCATGCGTTCCAGGACAGCTCGCGCCCAGCGCAGGGTGTTGTGGGCGGCATCGAGATAATCGGTTTCGCCCAGAAGGTGCCCCAGACGAAGCAGCGCCCGGGTTGCGGTTGCATTGCCCGGTGGGAGCGCGTCGTCGAGCGTCGGCTTCGGGCGGTGTATCAGCTTTTCGTGATCATGGGCGGTAAAGAAAAACCCGCCCTGCTCGACGTCGTAAAAGTTTTCGAGGAGCGCTTTTGCCAACGCCTGGGCGAGCTGAGCATCGCTGTCCCGCCAGGCGACGCTCAGAAGCTCGAGGATACCGTCCAGCAGATTGGCGTAATCGTCGAGATAACCCGGATACTTGGCCTGGCCATCCTTCCACGTCGCGTACAGCACGTTGCCGTCCCAACACTCGGCGGCGATGAAGTCCACGGCACCCTGCGCCAGTGCCAGCCAATCGTCGCGTTTCAGTATTTGCGCGGCGTGCGCCAGGCCGCGTACGGCGAGACCGTTCCACGCGGTCAGGACCTTCGTATCGGTAGCGGGCCGCTCACGCTCTTGGCGTGCCGCAAACAGCTTTTGTCGGGCGCTTGTGAGTAACCGGTTGGCCTCGTCCTCCTCGAGCGACAAGCGTGCGACGACCGAGCGCCACGAGTCGTAACGATGCAGGTTCCATTTGTTCTCGAAGTTAGCGGGTTTGTCGAGACCGTAGAGCGTCTCCACGACCAGGTACTCTTCCGCGGTCAACAACTTCTTGATCTCCTCGCGGCGCCAGACGTAGAACCGGCCTTCCTCGCCTTCCGAGTCGGCGTCGACGGCGGCAAAGAAGCCGCCCTGGGGGTGGCGCATCTCGCGCTCGAGCCAGGCGACGGTTTCTTCGATCGCCCCGCGGAACAGCGCATCGTCCCCGAACGTCAGCGCGTGGCTGTACAGGGAGAGCAGCTGGCCGTTGTCGTAGAGCATCTTCTCGAAGTGCGGAATCATCCATTTGCGATCCGTTGCGTAGCGGCAGAAGCCGCCGCCCAGATGGTCGTAGATGCCGCCGCGCGCCATCTGCGTCAGCGTGATCATCACCATGTCCAGCGCCTGGCGGTCATTGCCGCCGCTCTTGCGCGTATAAGCCCAGTGCTTGAGCAGGCGGTCGATGGTACCCGGCATTGGAAACTTGGGCGCGTTGCCGAATCCGCCTTCCTGGTCGTCGTACTGATTGCCCAGCGCTTCGCGACACTGATTGAGCACTTCGGAGTCGTCCAGGGTGGGGTCCAGCACCGGGACCACCATCTGCGTGAGCGTGTTTTGTACCTTCTCGCCCTGTTCCTTGAGCTCGTCGCGTCTGGCGAGATAAATCTCTTTCAAGCGCAATAGCAGGTCGGTAAATCCCGGCAACTGGTGGCGCGGTGTCTTCGGGAAGTAAGTCCCGCCGTAGAATGGAATGAGCGTCTCCGGGTCGAGGAACATCGTCAACGGCCAGCCGCCGCCCTGCTGGGTCAGAAGCTGCAGACTCGTCTGGTAGATGCGGTCCAGATCCGGGCGTTCCTCTCGGTCCACTTTGATGTTGACGAAATTCGCGTTCATGACGGCCGCAGTGGCGGCGTCCTCGAAAGACTCATGCGCCATGACGTGGCACCAGTGGCAGGTCGAGTAGCCAATGGACAGCAGTATGGGCTTATCCTCAGTGCGCGCCTGGGCGAGGGCTGCCTCATCCCAGGGCTGCCAGTGCACGGGATTGTCGGCGTGTTGCAGAAGGTACGGGCTGAGTTCAGATCCCAGGCGGTTGGTCATGGCGTCGGGCGGGGTGTCTTTTTGCTGTGAGCTTTGCATCATCGCATGGAACCGGCTGGATTGCTCCGGGGTCCCGAGCGAGCTTCACAAAAGCGTGGTCTTCACCCGTCAAACTGAGGTGACCCTATTTGTGCTTCTCCCGTTTTTCCGGTATCAAGGACCCAATCAGATGGGAATTCCGCCGCTACGAGGTGGCCCCGGGAGGAACACGCAGCGCGCCGACAGCGCGCCGCGTTTGGCCGGGGAGACCGTGAAATGCTGGCGGGCACATGGGGAATGCATGGTTGATGCGGATGGTTTTCGACCGAACGTAGGCATCGTCCTCGCCAACGGACAAGGCACAGGGCAAGTGTTATGGGCGCGACGCGTCGGCGGTCACGATGCCTGGCAATTTCCGCAGGGCGGCATCAATGACGGTGAAACGCCGGAGGAAGCGTTGTACCGCGAGCTCTACGAAGAAGTTGGTCTCGAGCCTGATCACGTAAAGATACTGGCGCGCACCAAAGGCTGGCTGCGATATCGTCTGCCTCGCCGCCTGCGCCGCCACAACTCGACGCCGGGCTTTGTCGGTCAGAAACAGAAGTGGTTTCTTCTCGAGATGCAGGCTGAAGACGCTGCCGTGCGCATGGATTGCGCCCACAAGCCGGAGTTCGACTACTGGCAGTGGGTGACGTTCTGGTACCCGCTCACCCAGGTGGTCGACTTCAAACGCGATGTCTACCGCCGTGCTCTGGCGGAGCTGGCGCCGCATTTACCGGTGCGCCGCTGATGGATTCGATGCTCACCACGCTGCGCCAGATTGTTCTCAAATTCACCGCGTACTCGCGTTTTGCCGAAGCGGTGCAATCGCTCGTCAGCGATGTCAAACGGGCCATGGGCGCGGACGTCTGCTCGATTTTTCTGCTCGACGAACAGAATTCCGGCTATGCCCTCGCAGCCACCGTCGGATTGAACCTCGAGCAGGTGGGGCAAGCCAGGTTGAGCATGGATCAGGGGCTGGTGGGTCTCGTCGGCCGGCGCGCTGAGCCCATCAATCTGGAGCTTGCCAGCGAACACCCCGACTTCCACTTCATTCCAGGCATCGGTGAGGAGGCCTACAACGCGTTCCTCGGCGTACCCATCATTCACCAGGGTAAGGTGCTCGGCGTTCTCGTCGTGCAACAGACCGAGTCGCGCAAGTTCGACGAATCCGAAGAGGCGTTTCTTGTGACGCTGGCGGCGCAGCTGGCAACGGTGGTTTCTCATGCCGAGGCGGTCGGGGATACGGCGCTGCCCCGCGGCGAAGAAAGTCCCGGCCTCAAAGATGCTTGCTTCATCGGCGTGGCCGGTTCGCCGGGAACGGCGATCGGCACGGCGGTTGTGGTTCACCCGGTGGCGAATCTGGAAGCCGTGCCGGAGCGGGAAGCGGGCAACGTCATTACGGAGCTCTTGCTGCTGGACCGCGCGCTCGAAGCGGTGCGCGGCGACATTAAGAATATTTCGGAACAGTTTGCCAACAGCCTGCCGAAGCAGGAGCTGGCTTTGTTCGATGCTTACCTGCACATGCTCGACGAGAATGCTTTGGCTGGCGACATCCGGCGTGAGGTGCAGGAGGGCCAGTGGGTGCAGGGTGCACTGAAACGCGTCATACGCGAGCACGTCAGCCGGTTTGAGCTCATGGAAGATCCATACCTGCGCGAACGGGGCGCCGATGTCAAAGATCTGGGACTCCGGCTCCTGGCATATCTGCAGGACATTCGCGACAAGAAAACCCAGTATCCGAGCAATACCGTGCTCGTCGGTGAAGAGATAACGCCCGCAATGCTGGCCAACGTACCCGCAGAGCGTCTTTGTGCCATCGTTTCCAACCAGGGCTCGGGAAGCTCGCACGTCGCGATTCTGGCGCGCGCGATGGGCATTCCCGCCGTCATGGGCGCGGTGGATCTGCCGACCTATGGGCTCGAAGACGAAACGCTGGTCGTCGACGGTGACTACGGCGAGGTTTTCACGCAGCCGAGTGAGCACCGCATCAAGAACAGCCGGGAACTGATCGAGCAGGCGCGGGTTTTCGACGAAGAACTTGATGAGCTGAAAGACCTGCCCTGCATCACTCGGGACGGCTGGCGCGTGCAGCTCTGGGTCAACATAGGATTGACCGGTGACATCCACCGGTCGCTCGATCGCGGCGCGGAAGGGATTGGCCTCTTCCGCACAGAGATCCCGTTCATGACCCAGGACCGCTTTCCCACCGAAGCGGAGCAGCTGTCTATCTATCGAGAGCACATGGAGGCGTTTGATCCGCGCCCGGTCACCATGCGCACGCTCGATATTGGCGGGGATAAGTCTCTGGACTACTTCCCGATCAGCGAAGAGAACCCGTTTTTAGGCTGGCGCGGCATTCGCGTCACCCTCGACCATCCCGAGATTTTTCTCGTTCAGGTGCGCGCCATGCTCAAGGCCAACGCGGGCCTGGCTGGCGATCTGCGCATCATGCTGCCGATGATCTCGAGTCCGGCGGAGCTGATCGCCGCCAAAGAGCTGATCAGCCAGGCCTACTCCGAAGTGGGCGAGGAAGGTATCGAGGTCAAGCTGCCTCAGGTCGGGGTGATGGTGGAAGTACCGGCCGCGGTCTACCAGGCCCGTCAGCTCGCCCGCGAGGCGGATTTCCTGGCGGTGGGATCCAATGATTTGACGCAGTACATGCTCGCCGTCGACCGCAACAATCCGCGCGTCGCGAACCTCTATCAGGACGTGCATCCGGCGGTCATCACTGCGCTGCGTGAGGTCGCCCGCGCAGCCCACTCCGAGGAAGTGCCGATTGGTATCTGCGGGGAATTTGCCGGGACGCCTGTCGGCGCCGTGCTGCTGATGGCGATGGGCTATCACGTGTTGTCGATGAACGCGACCCACCTGCCGAAAGTGAAGTGGGTGATTCGTCAGATCAAACGCACGGACGCGCGGCGCATGCTTGCAAAAGTTCTGCGTATGGAATCAGCCCAGGAAGTACGCAGCTTCATGCACCAGCAGCTGACGGACGCCGGTCTCGAACGCGTGCTGCCGCATCACCACGACTAGCGTTGCTATCAGGTCTGCGCGCCGCGCCCGCGCTAGACCACCTTGCTCAAACCACCGTCCATGTTGATCGCGCAGCCGGTAATGTAAGACGACGCGTTGCTGGCAAGGAAGAGGCCGAGGTTTGCACACTCTTCGGCCTCGCCCATGCGCCCCATGGGCAGGCGCTCGCCTGCTTTGACCATGAACTCTTCGAGACTCTCGTTGCTGCCGGCGCGCTCGTGCATGCGGCGGATCTGATCGCTTTTGATGAAGCCGATCAGCATCGCGTTCACCAATACGTTGTGCGGGGCGCCTTCGGCGGCCAGCACTTTGGTGAGCGCCATGCCGGCCGCGCGGGTCACGGAGGTGGGGGCGGTGCGCGCATCGGGCACCTTAGCGAAAACGTTCAGCAGGTTGATGACGCGGCCCCAGCGGTTTTCCACCATCTGTGGCCACACCAGGCGTGTCATGCGCACCGCAGCCATCAGCTTGAGATCGATGTCGCTTTGCCACTCTTCATCGCTGATTTCCAGAAAAGGTTTTGCTGCCGACTGACCGGCGTTGTTGACCAGGATGTCGACCGGGCCGAACGCTTCCACAGTCTGGCTGTGCGCGGCCGCGATGTCGTCGGGGCGGCTGACGTCACAGGTAAAACCGCTGATGGCGCCACCGCTGCCGGCGCTGATCTCGGCTACCGCTTCGTCCAGCGGGCCCTGGCGGCGCGCGACGATGGCTACCTTCGCGCCGGCTGTGTAAAAAGCCTGTGCCATGGCTTTGCCCAATCCCAGGCTGCCGCCGGTGATGAGCGCTGTTTTTCCAGTCAGAGAGGTATCCATGGGCATTGTCCTCAGTATCAGGGCTGTGTGGGGAGCTCGAAGTCGACAAAGCCGGCGGACTCGCCCGCGGCGGCATAGCTTTGTTCGGCAAAGACGATGCGTTCGCGTCCGAGCAACAGCACGGTGCTTGCGCGGGTGCCGTACTCCTCGCCGACGATGAAACAGGGCGCCACTTTGCGTTCGAGTTCGATGGGGCGGCCGCGGTGCGGCAGCAGCTCATCGGCCGGAACGTCGCTGTCATGCAGCAGACCGATCAGGTCGGCAACGTCGTAGTCGCTGCTGACGATATGCTCGAGCGCCGTCGCGCCGCGCTCGCACTTTGGCCAGGCCGCGCCGAGCTCGGCGTTCGACAGCCCGAAGAACCCCGGCGACAGAATTTCGGTCGCGCCTTTGTTGGAGGTATAGACCAGGGCGTCGCCGTCGAACAGCAGCAGATTGAAACCGGCGTAGTCGGGTCCGTGCAGGTGATGCGCGTAGTGCTCTGCGCTGTCGCTGCCGGTCAAAAAGTCCTGCACCAGGAGCCCGCGGGACTTCGGTGCGGGCGCGTCGCCCGGCTCCGTAAAGTTGGTCAGCGCGGCGAAACGCCCCGTGCGTGTGCAGCCGAGCCAGGTGCCGCCGGCGACGAGGTCGCGACCGGCAAGCACATGAGGATGGTCGCTCCAGAAGTCCGCGGCGGTGCTCGCGCGCGCGTGCACTTCATCGCGATTGGCAGCGATGATCAGCGGCATGTCGGGGCGGGTGCGGTAGCCCACCAGAATCAGGCACATAAGCGGCAGTCACGAGTGGCGAGCGCCGCAGTTTAGGCAGCTCTCCGGAAATTGGCAAAACGCCTGCCCGCCAACAGCGACGCCATTTGCGGTATCCTCGCCCACGCTCTGGTCTCTAGGTAACGTGTACGTGCACTATCCCATCATCGATCCGGTGATCCTGCCGCTCGGCGGCGACTTTGCGATACGCTGGTATGGCGTGTCTTACCTGGCCGGCTTCGCGGTGGTGTGGTGGCTCGGCAACCTGCGCGCGAAGACCAATCCCGACAACTGGCGCAAAGAAGAGATCTCCGACCTGGTTTTCTTCGGCGCGCTGGGCGCGGTGCTGGGCGGGCGTATGGGCTATGTCCTTTTCTACAAGTTCGAGGACTTCCTGTCAGATCCCCTTTATCTCCTGCGCATCTGGGAAGGCGGGATGTCGTTTCACGGCGGCCTGCTCGGGGTGGTTGTCGGCATATGGCTCTTTGCACGCAAACAGGAGCGGCCGCTCATAAGGGTCATGGATTTTCTCGCGCCGCTCTGTCCCGTTGGCCTTGGCTTCGGGCGCCTGGCCAACTTCATCAACATGGAGCTGCCGGGTCGGGTGACCGACAGCCCGTTCGGTCTCATCTACCCGTGCGAGGCGGTGCGGGCCCTCAATCTGACCTGCACGACCGAGTGGGAGCCCGTCGCGCGGCACCCGTCACCCTTGTACCAGGCATTCACCGAGGGTTTGCTGTTGTTCATTCTGGTCTGGTGGGTCTCCGCCAAACCACGGCCCGCGGGCATGGTGGCTGCAACTTTTCTGCTCGGCTACAGCACGTTCCGCATGACGACGGAGTTCTTCCGCTCACCGGACGCTCATCTCGGGTTTATCGCCTTTGATTGGCTGACGATGGGGCAGTTGTTATCGCTCCCGATGTTCATCGCTGGTATTCTGCTGCTGGCGTGGTCGCGGCGTCAGACGCCGGCAACTGCGCTTTAGCTCGCACCGGGTAGCCGGGCCTCGACACCCGGAAGAAACCGGACCCAGACCAGGAATACCGGACTCGGACCAGGCAAGACGCACACGCGGGCAGATTCCGGGTCAGAGACGAACAGCAGAGACAACGCACAGCAAGGACAATGAAGCAATACCTCGATCTGATGCGCCATGTGCGCAACAACGGCACCTTCAAGGGGGATCGCACGGGCACGGGCACCTACAGCGTGTTCGGACACCAGATGCGTTTTGATCTGAATGAAGGCTTCCCTCTCGTGACGACCAAGAAGATGTTCGTGAAAGGCATCATCCACGAGCTGCTGTGGTTTTTATCCGGATCGACGAACATCAAGTATTTGACCGATCACAACGTGCACATCTGGGACGAGTGGGCGGACGAGCACGGTGAGCTCGGACCGGTGTACGGATCGCAGTGGCGATCCTGGCCGGGACCGGATGGCAACACCATCGACCAGATTTCGCGGCTGATCGACGACATCAAAACCAATCCCGATTCCCGGCGCCACATCGTCAGCGCCTGGAATGTTGCTGAAGTGGACAACATGGCCTTGCCGCCGTGTCATACGCTCTTTCAGTTCTACGTGGCGGACAACAGGCTCTCCTGCCAGCTGTACCAGCGCAGCGCGGACATTTTCCTGGGGGTGCCCTTCAACATTGCCTCGTATGCGCTGCTGACCATGATGATCGCTCAGGTGACCGAGCTCGAGCTCGGAGACTTCGTGCATACGTTTGGTGACGCGCACCTGTATGCCAATCATCTGGAACAGGCGGATAAGCAGCTCGATCGGGTGCCGCTGCCGCTGCCGAAAATGACGTTGAACCCGGACGTGAAGGATATCTTCGGTTTCACCTATGACGACTTCACCCTCAGTGGTTATGAAAGCCATGACGGCATCAAGGCGCCTATTGCGGTCTAGACGCACCCGGGATCTGTAGCGCCATGGAAATCAGTCTCATCTGGGCGATGGCGGAGAACGGTGTGATTGGCCGCGACAACACGCTGCCGTGGCGGCTGCCGAAAGACATGCGGCACTTCATGACCGTCACCATGGGCAAGCCTGTGCTCATGGGCCGTAAAACTTTCGAGTCGATGAAAGCCGCGCTGCCCGGCCGCACGAATATCGTCATGACCCGCGACACCACCTGGCGGCGCGACGGGGTCAAAGTCGTCCGCTCGCTGGAGGAAGGTCTGGCGCTGGCCGAGCAGCAGGCGCTCATCGACGGTCAGGAAGAGCTGATGGTCATAGGCGGCGCCGATGTTTATCGTCTCTCGCTGCCGCGCGCGACGCGTCTTTACGTGACACACGTGCACGCGTCCCCGGAGGGTGACGTCATTTTTCCGGAAGTGGATTGGCAGGCATGGCGTCAGACGTCGAGCGAGCGCCATGAAGCGGACGACAAACACTCCGCAGCCTTCACGTTCGCGATCTACGAGCGCGCCTGAACCTGCGTCAATCCCAGGGCGTCAATCAGACTGCCGTTCATGTCGAGTTCGCGCCAGCTGCATCGCGGTAACGCGCGGCCGCGGGGTCTCGGCACGACGCCGCAAAACGCCCCGGCCCTCATGACCAGCAACTGCTCCAGCTCGGCGCTGTCGTTAGCAAGGCTGAAGACTTCGCTCGTCGCGCGGTTGATGTCGCAGGAACCTTTGTTCAGCGACCTTACCGTAGCGGTCATCGCCTCGGGCGCGATGGCGCTCAGACGAAACACGCTCACATCACCGCTGATGTCGGCCATCTCGAAAAGATAAGCCGCACCGCATCGCCGACAGCGGGCGAAGCCGTCTGTGGGGTGCAGGTGGCTGTCCAGCACGTGCACGACTTCGAGATCGATTTGTCCGGTCAGATGCGGACAGGCTTTGGCTAACGACATGATTCTGGTACGGTTGCGGCCCGTTTCGACACGCCCATAGTTTACCGGAAGCCACCCATGCGCCACCGTATTTCTGCGCTGCTCAGCGCGCTCCTGGCAAGCCTCGTGATTGCCCCGGCAGCGCTGGCCGACCTGCCGATTCCCGCAAACATCGTGACCCAGAACGTACCGCCTCTGCCCCTGGCGAAAGCGGAACGATTGCAAAGCTACGCCAACGCGCGCGGCGCGCTGCAGATGGGCTGGCAGGGCGACGCGATGCTCATCCTGACTCGATTTGCCGAGACGGCGCAGCTGCACCGGGTTGCGCGCCCGCTCGCGTACCGCGAGCAGCTGACCTTCCTCGATGAGCCGGTCGCGGCGGCGACCTCGCCCGCCAGCGGCGCCAAGGACAAGGTGCTCCTGAGCTGGGATGTGGGCGGCTCCGAGTTCGACCAGCTGTTCGTATTTGATCTCGAGACCCGGGAATCGAGGATGGTGTCGGATGGCAAGTCGCTCTACGCCTATCCCATCTGGGCACCGGATGAGCAGAGCTTCGTTTACGTCACAACGGCGCGGAACGGCCGTAACTGGGACATTCATGTGCAGACCCTCGCCGGCGAGATCAATCGGGTTCTGGAGACCGACTCCGGTTACTGGTTTCCGATCGCGTGGGCTCCGGCAGGCGACAGACTGCTCGTGCGTGAACGTATCTCCGTCAACGAGTCGAAGATATTCGAACTTGAGATTGCCACGGGAGAGCTGACGCCGCTGCTGGGCCACGACAAGCCCGTGAGCGTCACGAACGCTCAGTACGACGGCCGTGGCGGCATCCTTTACACCTCGGACGCCGACTCCGAATTCCTGCGCCTGCATCGCCTGGATGTCGCGACGGGCGCTACGGAGACATTGACCGCGGATATCGAGTGGGACGTCGAGAACTTCGTGCTTTCGCACGACAACAGCCTGCTCGTTTACAGCGTCAACGTGGGCGGGATCTCCGAGCTCAACGTATGGGAGTTGCCGTCGCGCCGCCCCATTGAGCTGCCGGAGCTGCCGGCGGGCATCATCAACGGTTTTGCGGTAGCGCCGGATCTCGAGACGATCGGTGTCAGCATCAACAGCGCTACGTCCCCTTCCGATATCTTCGGCGTTGATCTCAAACGCGGAGTCGTCGACCGCTGGACCAGGAGCGAGGTTGGTGGTCTCAATACGGACAGCTTCGTTGAACCGGAGCTCGTTGCGTATCCAACGTTCGACGGGCTCGATATCCCCGCGTTCGTCTTTCGCCCCGAAACCCCTGGACCGCACCCGGTCGTCGTGCTGATCCATGGCGGTCCGGAAGGCCAGTATCGTCCCTACTTCTCGACGACGGTGCAGGCCTGGATCAAAGAGATGGGTGTTGCCGTCATCGCACCCAACGTGCGCGGCTCCAAAGGCTACGGCAAGTCATATCTGAAGCTCGACAACGGCTATCTCCGCGAAGACTCGGTCAAAGACATCGGCGCGCTGCTGGACTGGATCGCCGCGGAAGAAGATCTGGATGAGGACCGCGTGGCCGTGTACGGCGGCTCTTACGGGGGTTATATGGTGCTCGCGAGTCTCGTGCACTTCGGCGATCGGCTTGCGGCTGGTGTGGAGTCCGTCGGCATCTCCAACTTCGTCACGTTCCTCGAGAACACTCAGGCGTACCGGCAGGACATACGCCGGGTGGAATACGGTGATGAGCGCGACCCGAAAATGCGTGCCTTCCTCGAAAGTATTTCACCGCTCAACCACGTCGACAAAATGAAAACCCCGCTGCTCATTTCTCAGGGCGCCAACGATCCGCGTGTCCCTGCCTCTGAGAGCGATCAGATCTTTGCCGCCTTGTCGCAGGCAGATGTGCCGGTCTGGTACATCCTGGCGAAAGACGAAGGTCATGGCTTCCGCAAGAAGGTCAATCGCGACTACGACCGCGCCGCGAAGTTTGCCTTTCTCGAGACGTATCTGAAGTCTGAATGAGCAACGGTAAACTCGGGCTCGCCGTCAATCCGATGTCCGGCCGCGACGTGCGGCGGCTGGCGGCGCGCGCCACCAACATGACCCACGAGGCCAAGCGCGACATTGTCGCGCGGGTTGCGGCGGGCGCTGATGCCATGGGCGTCACGGACATCTACATCACCAAGGAGCCGTTCCGGATTGCGTCCATGGCGTTGGAGCACATGGGACTCAAAGCCCGCGTGCACGTGGTGGAACATCCCCTGGCGAACGATGCCAGCGACACCGAGGCGAGCGTGAAGATGTTTCGCGAAGCCGGCTGCGGGACGTTCGTCTCCCTCGGTGGGGACGGCACCAATCGCGCCATCGTGCGGGCTTGTCCCGATATCGATCTCGTCCCTCTTTCAACGGGCACCAACAATGTTTTTCCGGTGCTGGTGGAGCCGACGGTTGCCGGCATGGTAGCTGGATTGAACGCCTGCGGACGCCTCCCAGAAGAGGACGTTGCGATCAAACGGCGCGTCAAGGTGCTGCATGTCTCGGCACCCGGCGGGGAGGATGTCGGGCTCATCGACGCGGTGCTCCTTGCGAACGATCATGTCGGCAACCTGCTGCCGTTCGATGCCAAACGCCTGCGCCAGATCTTCTTGAGCCGGGCGGAACCCAATTCCATCGGCATGTCGCCCATTGGCGGTCTGCTGCACCCGGTGTTTGCGGAAGATGACGTTGGACTGCTTGTCGATGTTGCCGAGGCGCTGCCTGATGGGGCTGAGCCGCTGGTCGCGCCGCTATCGCCGGGCCTCTTTCGCGAAGTCGCGGTGACGGGTGTGCAGGAGATGGCGTTCGACATTGCGGTGCCGTTTCGCGGCCCCGGGGTCATCGCGCTGGATGGCGATCGTGATCACCGCCTGCGGGAAGGGGAGACAGCAACGGTTACGCTGCGGCGTGACGGCCCGCGAGTGATTGATGTCGAGGCTGCCATGCGCTGGGCGGTTGCAGCGGGTATCATGGCGCCAGCCCAGAACAAATAAGACCTATCGATGATCGTAAAACCCCGTATCCGTGGCTTCATATGCACCACGGCTCATCCGACCGGCTGCGCGGCCAACGTGCAGACGCAAATCGACTACGTCCGCGCACAGGGAGAAATTTCTTCCGGCGAGGTAAAAAACGTGCTCGTGCTTGGCTGCTCCGGCGGTTACGGGCTTGCCTCCAGAGTAGTCTCAGCCTTCGGCTGCGGCGCGAATACGCTCGGGGTCTCCTTCGAGAAACAGCCCGCTGAAAACAAAACGGCAACCGCGGGCTGGTACAACAACGTTGCCTTCGAAGAGGCGGCAGCGGCGGCGGGTCTTTACGCCAAAACCCTGGACGGAGATGCGTTTTCGGACGAGATGCGCGCCCGGGTGATTGAGACTATCAAAGCGGATCTCGGCCCGATCGATCTCGTGGTGTACAGCCTCGCCTCACCCGTCCGTCAGCATCCCAAAACGGGTGAACTGCACCGGTCAGCCATCAAGCCTCTGGGCGAAGCCCTGGACATCAAGTCCGTCAACGTCGACCGTGGTGAAGTGGTGCAGGTCAACCTCGAGCCCGCAACCGCGGAAGAAACCGCCAACACTGTCGCCGTCATGGGTGGGGAAGATTGGGAATTCTGGATGGACGCGCTCCTGGCCGAGGACCTGCTGGCGCCAGGATGCAAAACGGTCGCGTTCACCTATATCGGTACCGAGCTCACCTGGCCAATCTATTGGGAAGGCACCCTCGGCCAGGCGAAAATTGATCTCGATCGCGCCAGCAACGCCATCAGCGCCAAACTCGAAGCCCTTGGCGGCGATGCCCGGGTGGCGGTTTTGAAGGCCATTGTCAGCCAGGCAAGCTCCGCGATTCCGGTGGTGCCTTTGTACGTGGCGCTCCTCTTCAAGGTCATGAAAGAGCAGGGCATTCACGAGGACATCATCTCGCACATACACCGGATGTTCGCGACACAGCTCAAAGCCGGCGTGGAGATGCGCCTCGACGACGACGGCCGCATACGTATGGACGACGTTGAGCTCTCTGACGGCGTGCAGGCCGAGGTGCAGCGGCGCTGGCCGCTGGTCAATACCGACAACCTCGCCGAGCTTGGCGATCTTGCCGGCTATCGCGAAGACTTCCTGAAGATATTCGGATTTGGTTTCGACGGCGTCGACTACGATGCCGACGTAGATCCCACGCTGGGCAGGGTCTAACGCGCACGCCGCGCGGCGGTACTCTCCGGCCGGCGGCGGACCTACCGCCGGTTATCGTCACGGGATGACTCCACATCCCCACGCGTACAGCGCGCCGGCGGCGCCGGTGTTCATCCTGTGCCGTTACCTCGTGTATCTGGCCATCGCGCTCGTCAGCTTACCCACGTGGCAGGTAGGCTTGTGGCTGCTGCTCATCATTCCGCTGCTGATGCACCTCGCGTGTCTGTCCCTCGACGCCCGCCTGCTCCAGCCGCTGCATGTCGGCGAAGCGATACTCGTCGTGTTTGTGCTCGCGAGCGGGCCGGCGCAGTGGCCGCTCCTCGGGCTCGCCGTATGGGTATATCTTGCTGCCAACACGGCGCTCTGGGGCTGGCCAGCCGCGCTCTGGCTGACGCTCGGCTTCACAGCGTGTGCCGCAGTGCTTTCGCCCTCGGCAGCGTCACCTCCGGTCTGGCTGGCCGGCGCGTGCCTCGCCCTGGCTGCCATCTTCGGGCTTGCGATTTGTGCCGCCGCTCATGTGCAGGCGCGACGCCTGTTCTGGCGCAGTGCGGTGTGGCGCGACGAAACGCTCAGTCTGCGCCGCTTTCTCCCCGATGATCTGCCGCGCGAACTGGCGCAGCCGATACAGCGAACCTGGATCGCGGTCGGTTTTGTCGACCTGCGCGGCTTTACCGCCGCCACCGCGGAGCTGTCGGACGAGGCCCTTAGCCTGCTGCTGAACGGTTTCTTTGCGGGCATGACGGATTTAGTGCGCGACTGGGGAGGACACGTCGTCAAATTCCTCGGAGACGGGGTTCTGTGTGTGTTTCCTTGTGAATCTGAAGCGGAGGGTGAGCGCGCGCGCAGCAACTGTGCTGCGCAGGCGCTGCGCTGCCTGCGGCAGGTTCCGCAAGTGCTCAGCGATATGCGCTGCCGTGACGGCGGCGGGACCACTTTTTCGGCAACGGTGGGGCTGGCTGCGGGCGAATGTCTGGTGGGTGTGTGGGGCGGGGCCGGGCGGTATGACTACACGGTCATAGGTTCGGCGGTAAACCGCGCAGCGCGCCTGCAGGGACATGCTGCGTCACACGGTGGCCTTCTGTTGGACGCTGCAACGGCGACGCTCGTTGCGGGGCGTGAGCGCGTGAGCAATCCGCTCGAGCTCGACCTGAAGGGACTCGGCGCCGTGCAGGCTCATACCCCAGCCGATTAGCGCGCCAATTGTCTGCGTAATCTAATGGTTGCCGGCTTGCAGGTTTGCTAAGGTTCGCCCGGTTTTGCACGAACGAGTTGGGCATGGATAAGGTTTTCTCAGCGGCTTGCCGGGGTGAAGCAACTTCGCACACCCCGATCTGGCTGAATCGCCAGGCAGGTCGCTATATGCCGGAATATCATCAGGTCAAAGGCGACATGCCCAGCCTGGATTTTTTCAAGAATCCAGAGAAAGCAGCGCAGGCGACGCTCGATGCACAGCGCATTCTCGGCGTGGACGCCGCCATCATGTTCGCCGACTTGTTGCCCATCATGGAGCCGATGGGGTTGTCGCTTGATTACGTTGCCGGTCAGGGGCCGGTGTTTGCGAACCCGGTGCGCACCGATAAAGATGTCGCGGCGCTGCTGACGGCCCCGGCCATCGAAGCCACGCCCTACATTGCGGATACCGTGAAGAATATTCTCAGCGGTTTGCCGCGAGACATTGCGCTCATCGGTTTCGCCGGCGCGCCGTTCACGCTGGCGTCGTATGCCATCGAAGGACGCGGTTCCCGCAACTACGTCTTCGTCAAAAAGATGATGTATGAAGCGCCGGAGCTCTGGCGTGCCTTGCTGGATAAGCTCGTCGTGCAACTGGCCAGCTATCTCAAGCTGCAGATCGAAGCAGGCGTCGATGCAGTGCAGATTTTCGACACCTGGGTCGGCAACCTCTCGGTCGCTGATTTCCGCGAATACGTCCTGCCGCATCTGCAACAACTGCGCGCTGCCCTTGGTGATGATGTGCCGGTTATCTATTTCGGCACCGGCAACAGTCATCTGCTGGCGGATGTTGCGCCGCTCGGTTTCGATGTCGTCGCGTTCGACTGGCGCACCCCGCTCGCGGAGACCTGGAGTGCGCTCGGCCTGAACGCAGTGCAGGGGAACCTGGACCCGATCGTTTTGTGTGCCGACCGCGCGACCGTGGAAAGCCAGGCGCGCGCGCTACTCGACAGCGTGGACGGTAAGCCGGGCCACATCTTTAATCTCGGCCACGGCATCATCCCCGAGACCCCGGTAGACAATGTGAAATTTCTAGTGGACTTCGTGCACGAGTACAGCGCGCGTTAGCCCGCTGGGATAGAGGGAGAACATCATGAAACTTGCGCTCAAAATCATCGGCGGCCTGGTCCTCGTGCTGGTGCTTGTCGTCGTTGTGGAGATCATCGCCTCTGAGAGCGGCGAAGTGGTTGTAGTGACAACGGTGGATGCTGCCGGTACGCCCGTTGAGACACGCCTGTGGGTGGTCGATTACGCAGGTAGCGCTTACCTGCGCTCGGGTTCTCCCCAGTCCGGATGGTTTCAGCGTATGCAGGCCAATCCCGCGATCAGTGTCGTGCGCGGTGATCTGACCATGACTGCCACCATCGAACCCGACGTCAGTCTGCGGGACACGGTCAACGGACTCATGCGCGAGAAGTATGGCTGGGCGGACGCGTACATCAGCATGTTGTTCGGGCGCGAGGACGCGACACCCATACGCGTCGTGCCGGAATCGACTTAGGACGGTAATTTCGCAGTCAGAGGTTGGCGGTTAGAGGTTGCGCGGTTAGAGGTTGAAGTCGGCCGGCGGCGCGTACGTCCGGGGCAGACGGCCTCGCTCATTGCGATCCGGAATCAGCAGGCTCGCGCGTGTCAACGCGTTGAAAAGACTGGCTTCTTGAGCCTCCGGCCAGCCCTGTTCAGCGCCTGCCCAGCATTTGTTGCACACCGCTATCCGGTAACCCGGCACGTCGCGGCTTGCCGGGGCACCCAGGCAGAGGTAACACAAGTCATCAGGCATGAGGCAGCCAGCTCAGACGGGTATCTTCGTAGAAATCCTGGGTGGGCGGATAACTTTCGGGATCATCCAGGCTGCCGATGGTCACGTCGACCCAATCGGGATGCGTGCTGTTGATGCAGACGACCGGCGTGCCGCAATCGGCGCAGAAATAGCGCGTCCCGGTGGGTGATGACTCCAGTACCGCCGGCTTGCCGTTTGTGTAGTGAAACGTGTCTTTGTCGACAACCAGCCAGGCAACATACGGCGCCGCGCTGGTGCGCCGGCACATTGTGCAGTGGCAGTTGACGCTGGCGCGCGGCGGCGCGTCGATACGGTAGCGGAGGTTGCCGCAGAAGCAGCCTCCAGCCAGCGCGGACACGTTATTGCTGACGCTTGAAGACCCGCCGTGCCAGCAGAGCTATGGCAACCACGGCAACGATGACGGGTGCCGCGTGCACGGGCTCCAGCAGATAGTGGAACAGCCCGTTGGCGCCATGACCGTCGTGTGCCAGAGCGCTCGTCGCGACCAGGCTCAGTGCCGCGGCGGTGAAAATTCGGGTACGCATGACTAAATCCTCCCTGAATGACTGCCCAACTATAGCCTCCGACCTGCGGGTTGGACCAGCCTTAATACCGGATCACTCCGTGCGTGATCGGCAGCTCAGATGGAATCGAGGCAGTTGAGAATGAACTTCGCGCGCTCGCGAACCCCGCGCCGGGGCACCTCGATCGGTTCGTAACCATGCTGGCGGTAAAACGCCAGCGTGGCGTCATAGACTTTGACGGCATGCTCGAAGGTATGATCGCGCTCGTCATCCGTGCAATAGATTTCTTCCCAGGGCGGGAAGATAAACACTGCTTGATAGCGGTAGTCAGTCAGCACGCGGTCAACGTCGCGGGCGTCCAGAGCGCCGGCGCCGAGGAGTAGACTGACGGCGTCTACGACACCGCGCTCGAAAAATACAGGCGTATCCCCGACGGCACGGTATGCCGCCACCTCCTGCTCGAAAACCAGTTGTGCAAATGTCTGCGGATCCGGCCGTGGCGACAGGCCTTTTTGTTTGCGGGCTCTGATGATGGCGCGTGCCGCATCGTCTCCGGTGGTGTGTCCGAGGTCGCCTAGCGCCTGCAGAGTGGCTGTTTTGCCGGCGCCGGGACCGCCCGTGAGCACAACACGCCGCATTTAAGCAGGCGCTGCCTCGGAGCTCAACGTGACCTTGATGTACGCGCGGCGCTGAAATTTACCGGTGAGCTTTGCGCCGACGTCTGCGATCCACATCTGCCAGCCGTATTTTTCGCGCAATGCCCGCAGCGCCTGGTTGACGTCGTCAGGGTCCGTAATGATCTCAGCCGTCGCGTCCTGCCAGGCGCTTTCCAGTGTGCCGTTGTAGGTGCAGCAGGCAATCTGCGCTCGGGTCGAATTCCTGAGCCGCTTGATCTTACCGGCGTTACCGGCGCTGAATACGTAGAGCGCGTCGCCGGCAGGGGCTGCCCATACCGGGGTCGGGACCTGCGCGCCGGACTTTCTGAAGGTGGCGAGGCTGACGTAGCGCGCTGCGGCCAGTTCGGCAAATGTCGTCATAGCTCGTTTCTTTCTCTCTTGTAGGTTTCGAAATCCTGCTCGAATTCAGCTTCGCACCTGGCGCGTTCATCCGGAACGGTCAGCGCCTGACAGTCTGCTTTGCCCCGGCCGAGATCGCGGCCGAATTCGTATCGCTCACGGTCGCCGCAGCCTGCCGCGAGCGCGAACAGGAGCCACCAGAGGGCCTTCATGAGTGACGCCTGCAAAGGCTTAAACGGGCAACCCCTGGAGGATGACCACGTTACCTTCGGATGCTGCAAGACGGTGTGCCAGGATCTGCTGGTAAGCGTCGGATTGATACCACGTGTCGAGTGCTGCCCGGTCCGGAAAACTGATGAGCACCGTGCGCGTGAAATCCCAGACGCCTTCGAGGGTAGATGGATTTTCGTCCACCGCGAGAAGGCTGCCGTCATAGTTGGTGAAAATTTCCATGAAGTTGTCTTCGTAGGCAGCGTAGCGGTCCCGGTCATGGATGTTGAGCGTGGCGATGGCGTATACGGTCATGTTTCCTCCAGCGGTATGAGATGCAGCAGGCTTGATCTCGAAGTGTCGAAAACCAGGCTGATCCACGCGTCGCGCCAGCCATATTTTTCACGCATGAGTGCCCGGATGCGCGTGTGTTCGCGTGCCGAATCGTGGCGCATGTAACGATACTCACCGTCGAGTGCCTGGCCTTTCAGTATCAGTGTGGGGTTGCCCGCGAGATCTTTGACCCATGGATTGTCCGGATGGCCGGCTTCGAGATAGAGCCTGTCTTCATGTTCGACGAACCAGACGCGCGTTTCCCGGTTGGCGCCGGCCGGTGTTTCAGTCACGACCGTAACGACCCCGCCGGCCTCGAGGGCGAGCGCGGTGATCAGGGCAGCGAGCATCCCCAGGGCAAATATCAGGCTCAGAAACCGCATCATGGTCAGTCGAGCTCCGGGTCCGCCTCCAGGGTCTTCTCGACAAAGAGCGTTGGCACTTTGAGCGCCATGGCGATTTCCCGCAGCGCCGCGCGTTCCGGTCCTGTGCTGTGACCGTCCGCCCGGGACATCACGCACAGGTCGCGCACAATCTGCATACGCTGTGGTATCGAGGTGGTGCCGTTGACCTGCTCGATCCGCGCCGGGACCTCGGATTTGAGTTGTTCGATGTCGAGCTTGCTGGAAAACGATGCCTGGCCGAAAAACTCCTCGAAAACCTCGATCTCGGCGTCGGAGATGCCTTTGCTCGCGTCTGCGACGGCAATGGCAGCAGCGAAGAGCAGTCGCCGCATTGCTTCCGCCGTATCGGTTTTGCCCTCGAGATAGCTGGGCTCCATCAAGCTCATCAGGCCTTCGACGCTCATGTCCAGCTCGTTGACGCTCATCCCGGGTGACACCATCAGTTCGGATTCGTGGAATACCTTCAGCGCCTTGACCCGTAGCGGGCTGAACGGGTGGGTGAGGAACCAGTCTTCTGTCGGCGCGCCTTGTCCCGGTTTGCCTTCTTCCAACTGCATCTCGTCGACCTGAGCGAGGAACTCCTCCAGCGAGAAGGCCGCATACTGGCCGCTGAGACCGCTGGCGAGCTTGAAGAGCGCGTGGGCGACCGCTTCCAGATCGTCTGCGCAATAAGCCCCGGCGCGGTCCGCGGAGATTTCGGCGTAGCGTGACCAGCTGGTGAGTTCCAGCGCCAGGCGCGGGTTGGGGCGATTCTGTCCGCGCATGATGTAGCCGATGGGGATGTCATGGTGGTGGAACAGGTGGTGCCCCAGCTCATGGCCCATCACAAAGCGGATTTCCGGTTCTGTAAACGCCTCGAGGATCGCCGAGCTGAACATGATGAAAAGCCGGCCCGCTTCCGGTTTGACGCACGCAGCGTTGTAGGAAGGACTGGGGAACACGTAGAGCTCGAGGGGGATCTCCATCGAAAGCTTTTCCCGACAGGCATCCGCCGTGCGGTGCAGACTGGCTGCCATTGTCGGGCTCAGGCGTACCGATGTGGACAACAGGTGGCGCCGGACGCCGAGATTGCCCTTCTCTTCCTGCTTCGCGATGAACTCGTTGACGCGTTTGACGTCCGGGTCTTCCAGGAGTTGAGCGAAGAGGTCGGTGTCGTGTTGGTTTCTGAGCCGCTGTGGATCCATGGCTATCCTGTCATCAAGTTGAGGGTGGCGCGAAAGATCATGAACCACAGCGCGGCGGACGCGGCGGCGTAGATCCAGAATCGCAATATCACAATATTGACCGTGCAATGCACCGCGCTGTGTGCCGCCCTCAGGACGAGGAACATCCAGGCTGCACCGAGATAAACGCTGTCCACCTGAACTGTTGCATGCAGGTACAGGCAGATGGCGTAAAAGAGCACCGGCATTTCGAACAGGTTCTTCAGATTGTCCGAAGGGTTGGCCACGGCCGGTGGCTGCAGCTCCGCAAACCGGGTAGACCTGAAGTCCTCCGGCCCCAGCTCGTTCTCCGTAATGAATGGGATGCGTTTGACGAACATGTAAACCCACACAATGAACGTCAGCACGAACATGCCCAGCATCGGGGCAAAAATGGCTTGCTGTTCCAAGACGTCTCTCCCGCAAAACGTGGCGGTAGTGTACCTGGGCGCTACAGTCCTGCCACCCCGGCAATACGGTTACCCGTGCTGCGGTCTCGACAAACGATAGACCCGTTCGGTGATCGTTTCATCGTTATCCGCCACCGTTTGCTCGCTTGTCGGAGTCATACCGAGGCGGTCGAGCAGCCGCTGCGCGGATGTGTTGCGCGCATCCGTAATGGCTTGGACATAGCTGATGGGTAGCACCTGCCACAACCATGCGATGACTGCGCCGAGTGCCTCCCCGGCGAAACCGCGCCGGTGTGCCGTCTGACTCAACGTCACGCCGAGTTTACAAAATTCGGCAGTGCGGGACAGATAGATGCCGATGTCGCCGATGAGCCTGCCGTCGTGCTCGGCGATGCCGAGCTGGCGCCAGCTATCCGGCAGGAAGAGATCGATCGTATTGTGTGCTTCGAGAAACTCGAGCGCCGCGGCATCGCTCGTGACCTTCCAGCCCTGGTAGCGGGCGAGGTCGGCATTGGTCCGATAGGCTTGGAAGTCCGCGAGGTCGGCACCCTCGAGGCGCCGGATCAGCAGTCGCTCTGTGATCACCAGGGGTTCACTTGTGGGGCTACGGCGTGAGATGGCCCGTTTCCGTTCCTGTGCGGCTCAACGCGTGAGCTCGAGCGCTGCGGGCCGCCACGTCTCGGCATCCGCGGGTACACCTTCACCGGTCACCTCGATCCACTCCGGCGTTATCTCGATGAGAAGATAGTCTTGCGGAAAGCTGGGCCAGAAAGCGCTGCGCACTTCTGGCGCGCGCCAGCTGATCCGTTTGATGGTTTCCATATCGTCCACCAGGCGTGCGCGGCCCATCACGGAAACATAGCTTCCTTCAGCATCGACGTTGAAATAGAGCGCCACTTGCGGATGTTCCTCTATCTGGCTGACTTTCCGGGTATTGGGTTTGGTGGCGACCCAGAAGACCAGCTCGGGACCCAGAGGGCGCACGTCCACCGATCGGACCCGTGGCTGCCCGTCAGCATCCAGGGTGACGAGCGCGCCGGTGGGGTCCTTATTGACGATGGCGCGAATCGCATGTTCCAGATCCTGCGCGCTCGCGGGGACGCCCAGCACGCAGGCAAGGCTCAGCATGATCAGCGTTTGTTTACTTGTCATAAGGTAGTGATGCCGGATCGCGGCCGACGTAGTCCGGTTGCGGATCTTCGGGGAACTGTACGCACGCAATTGTTGGAATGCCATCGCGCAGCGCTTTGCAGATCTTGTGCATGCCGTCCATGACGCGCCCGTCAGCGTCCAGTATCACCGGATAGCTCAAATCTGCGGCCTCGATCAGCCTGGCATGCTCGACGATGCTTCGGCACGTTGGCGGATCGAAGTTGTACCAGTGGGTTTCGTCAAGCTCAGCAACGTCGCTGACGCGGAGCGCGCGTTCCGGCAGGTCGACGCTCAGCTCGATCAAGCGGCGCACGTTCCAGGCCATGAGTCCCGCCGGGCTGGGTCGAAAGTGGTATTGGGGGCGGATCGACACGACGTCAC
Source organism: Pseudomonadales bacterium (assembly GCA_965267275.1). Classification (GTDB taxonomy): domain Bacteria; phylum Pseudomonadota; class Gammaproteobacteria; order Pseudomonadales; family Azotimanducaceae; genus UBA4421. The sequence continues at coordinate 4,933,174 of OZ253950.1, read as the reverse complement.
TCATGACACACGAACTCCAGATTGTGACCGTCCGGGTCGAGGACGAATGCTGCGTAGTAATTCTCGTGATACTGCGGCCGCAGCCCGGGTTCGCCGTTGTTCGCTGCACCGAGGCGCCTGGCCAGACTGAACGCCTCGTCGACCTCCGCGCGACTGTCGCAGCGAAAAGCGATGTGGACGGGTTGGATCTTCTGGTCGTGGCGCACCAGGGCCAGCACCGCGTAGTTTCGATGGCCGAAGCCAACGGCAATCGGGCTGTGGTCGCGTACGAGGGGCTGGCCGAACTCAGGCATCAGGGATTCGTAAAATGCCCGGCTGCGGGCGAGATCCGCAACGTAGAGGTTGATGTGGTCGAGCTGCATCACTTTATTCTGTACCGCTCAGACAGGTGCGTCAGCCTTCAACGACCTTCGGCATAGCCTTTGCTGCGCAGACTCGCCAGCAGTATCTGTTGAACTTCGCCTGCCCATACCCGCCCGGCAGACATGGATTCCTGGACGATCTCCGGCTGCTTGGCGAGCAACCGCCTGCCGAGATCCGACTCGTAGAACGCGAGTAAACCTTCGATCTCCGCGGCGCTGAAGTGGCGATCGTAAATCCTGATCATTGCCGGCCGGAACTCGTCGAGACTGAGCTCGTTGCGAATTTCCGCCCACACTTCGGCAGGCACATCGGGGTTCGACCGTTGTTGCAGGGCGAACGTCTGATCGATGATCTGCGCCCCCATCTGGACAGCGCCAGTGGCATCCAGCAAGCGGCTGATCGCCGCCATTTTGTCGGCGGCGTCCGCCGCCGCGGCCTGGGCGACCGCCGATGCGCTCAAGGTGACGAGCAGTAGCCAACTTGCGATGCGGTGCATAGCAGTTCCTTGCGTTGACGTTCTGCTAGTGTGCGCCAGGCGGAGAGGAGAAACCAGGTTGCCTGGGTCGATCTTGCAGCCTCAGCCGGTATAGCGGGACACCCACCAGGTGTTGCCGAAGGTATCTTTGATGCCGGCCTGACGCTCGTCATAGGGTTTGTCCGCCGGTGCGGCAATGGACTCCGCTCCGCGGGCCATCGCGCGCTCGTAGGTGCCGTCGACATCCTCGACGTAGATGTAGACAGACGCCCGGGTCGTTTCGACACCGTCGGGAAAGCGCTCGCCGCACTCCAGAACCAGAACTGAATCGCCGATGCTGACCTCGAGATGCACGCCCATCGGGGTCTCATGGCGGGCGATGATCCCGGCGCCGAACACCTCACATACGAAAGCCTCCATATCGGTGCCGGCAAAGAGATAGGGCCGTACGGCGCCGTACCCGCCTCGAATGTACTCTGTATCCATGGTTAATTCCTTCAACCTTCGATGATGAATCTGGCCGTCAGCGCGATGGCCAGCAGAATGACGGCATAGAAAATGAAACGTCCGCCGCTTCCGGGTTCCGGTTGCGGGTAACGCTCCGGGTGTTTTCCGATATGCGCATCGACGCGTTCTTTTGCTTCTTTGAGACCCAGCCCGTCATGTTCCCGCAGAACTTTGATGGCCTGCACTTTGCGCCCTTCGCGCAGCGCGGCAACGACCTCCCCGGGTAATTCGTCGTCTGCGCGCATCAGGCTCGAGCGCGCCGGCGTTCGGCGCGTTTGTCAGCGTGGTAGTGCAGCGCCAGCGTGATGCACGCCGTTACTGTCTCAGCGGGCAGGGGTTCGTCGACGTTGAATACAACCGCCCGGTTGCCTTCGTAGGAAAGCTCCGGGAACAGCGTGCGATAGGTATCGACCAGGTTGGTCTGGCAGTTGAGGTACATCGCGTACGTATCAGGCGACGCTGCCTTCCAGCCGATTCTGATGGTGCTGCCAGATTTGGAACGTTCTGTGAGATATGACGGTTCGCCCCACTTGAGGGTTTCGGTGAGAGGCCCGGCGAATGGGCTCTTCGCCGCAGCGTCCAGAATCAGCTTGCGCAGCTGTAAGAGGCAGCGCCGCGGTTTGAGTGGGTAGGCATCGAAAGCAGTTTGCACGGCAGCGGGGGGATCAGCAGCCATCTTCTCTCCTCATGATGACAGCCGCGCTTCGCGGCGGCTGTTGGCCGTCCGTGAGACTCTATCAGGAATACACGGCAGTCGGCACCGTGCCGTGCTGCTTTGAGCGGCCCCGGGTTTGACTACTTCCAATCCGGGAGAAAAGTCAGCGCTTTAGCGACCAGATCAACGCAGGGCGCGTCCGCTAGCGCGGCGCGGTCCCACCACTGGCAGACGTCGGTTGTACCATCGACTTCATAGGTGAGTTCACCGCCGAGCACATCGGCGACGTAGACGATGCGGATGCCGTGATAGCTGGCCTCGTCCGTCTCGACGGCATTTGAATCCACGCCGGCAAGACCTCGGGATTGCACAGCCAGGCCTGTTTCTTCCCGCACTTCACGCACCATGGCGTCGATCGGATCTTCGCGAAACTCGATGCCGCCGCCAGGCAGGGTCCATTGACCGGCGAGACCGGGTATTTGCCGGGATATCCGGCACAGCAGAATCTGATCGGCGTTCAGGATGAGTCCGTAGGCCGACACGCGCGTCACTCTCTGCTTCCGGTTCACCCTGGACCCTCTGCTGCGTTTCGCCTGGGCTGCGCGTCGTAGCGCAGGTCGACCGTGCCGGTGCGGCAGGGGGTGATGTCTATCCCGTAGAGGCGCACGTCGTCATTCAGGCGGTTGAAGAAGGAGACACCTGCTCCGATCAGGGCCGGCGCGATGGCGTGGTAAACCCCGTTGCCAGACCTCGGAGCAAACACTCCCCGGCCGCGGCGCCGCTGCCAATGACCCAGATGGACTGATATTTTGGGTGCAGCTGCTGATGTAAGAACTCAGTCAGATCACACGCGTAGACTTTGACAGTCTCGCGATTGTGCGAGGAGGGCTGGATACGAGCATCAGCAAGGGCCGCGCGGGCAGCAGCCCCAGGGCGGTCACTCGTCTCCCCGTAGCAGGCAGTGCCTTGCATAGTCCGCAGCTTCGTTTGCTGTCCAATCACCCTTGGGCTTTTCGTCCATGTGTTCGCACCAGGCATTGGTGCCGACTTCCGGCGTGCATCCCCCGAGACAGGCAAGCACAAGCAGGCTCCCCACTATCAAACCTCTGCCCATGAAACGTGTCTCCACCTTGTTAACGTCTGGATTATGCCGCCAAAGTCGGCGTCGTGCGATTGGCAAAAAACTGACAACTGCGCAAACGCGTGCGCGTTAAGAAGCGGGGCGCCGCGCCGCCCCGCTGTGCGCAACCGCTCAGCCTGGCCGATGGATGCCGCAGATCTTATGACCGTCGGGATCCAGGAAGTAACACAGATGCATCAGCCCCATCGTGCCCTCCCGCGGACCGGGCGGATCTTCCACGCTCGTGCCGCCGTTGGCGACTGCAACGTCGTGGAACTCCTTGACCTGCTCGGGTGAGTTGCAGATGAATCCGATGGTCGAGCCGTTGGCGACGCTGACCGGTTCGCCGTTGATGGGCTCGCTGATGCTGAAGGTTGAACCGTCATGGATATAAAACAGACGCGTCTGCCCGGTGTCGTTGACATGCTCCATGGGCGCGCCGGCACCCAGTACGCCCAGAACGGCGTTGTAGAAGTTTTTTGTTTTCTCGATATTGCTGGAACCAATCATGACGTGATTGATCATCGTTCCCCTCCTTCAGTTGTGTGAATCGCTCAGCGTAGCTGCTACTCAGCAGCCGAGGCAACTCCGCGTTTCAACGCGTGCTGCGAAAGCGGATGGGCGCAGGGCTTCAGTTATCGTCCGGGGATTCGGACTCGGTAATGGACGCAACGTTTGCTTCCCAGTTCTGCCCGTCAAACGGCTCTATGTCGAGAAACGCGAAACCCTCATCCAGGCAGCGCACGTTTACGTCGTAGCTGCCCGGGTGAGAGCGCGGCCTGCTGAACGGATGGATGCCGCAGGTTTTGCAGAACCGATGTTCCGCGGTCATTGTGTTGAACCGGTACGTTGCGAGGTCGTCTTCACCCTGGAGAAGAACGAACTTGTCCGCCGGCGCGATCAAATTGATGAAACCCTTCTTGGCGCACATCGAGCAGTTGCATTCGAGAGCGCTCGGATCTTCGATCAGCACCTTGAAGCGAACGGCGCCGCAGTGGCAGCCTCCGGTGTGCCAGCTGTTCTGTTCACTGTCGCTCATAAAAACTTTCCGGTTGCGGTCTGCAGGGACCTGAATGGAACACATCTGCCGGCGAAGAAAGCTAGCAGAAGGGCAGCCCGATCTGAAGGCGGTGGGAGAGGGAGATTAACGTTCGCCGGTCAGCGGCACGAACACGACCGGCAATATGTCCCGGGTGCTTACCCCGCCCTCGGCATCTTTGGTCACCAGCGTGAGCATCTGGCCCTGGCGCGGCTCACCAATGGGCAAAACCAGGCGCCCGCCAGGCTTGAGCTGCTCAACCAGGCTGGTTGGAATGTCCGGCCCTGCGGCGGTGACCATGATGCCGTCGTATGGGCCCTTTTCGGGCCAGCCGTACCAGCCGTCACCGACGCGGGTGTGGACGTTGCCGAATCCTTCCGCATCGAGCTTGGCCCGGGCCCGGGCGGCAAGCTCAGGGATGATCTCCACGGTATAGACCTCGCTCGCCAGCTTGCCGAGCACCGCCGCCTGATAACCGGATCCAGTGCCGATCTCGAGAATCCGGTCCTCCGGTTCTATCGCCAGCAGATGGGTCATCAGCGCGACGATGTACGGCTGGGAGATGGTTTGCCCGTAGCCGATGGACAATGGCCGATTGAAATACGCGGCGGTCTGGCTTTCTGTCGGCACGTAATTAATACGCGGGACCGCGCGCAGCGCCGCCATGACGCGTGGGTCGGGTTCGCTGATCCCGGTGTAGTCTGCCGTGCTGGCAAAATCTTCGGCGATGGCCTTGAGCATGTACTCCATGGGACCTCCCGACGCTGGCGCGGCCGCACTCTGCAGGCAGATCAACCCGAATACGGTTATGGCCAGGTAATGACTGGTTTTCATACGCTGCGACGCTGTCTGGAAGTCGTCATCAGAGTTTTCGATGAGACGTGGACAAAGTGCGCCCTGCGGCCTGGTTCGCAGATCTTCGCGGGGTCAGGCATCAACCTGTGCGAAAGTGCGGATGTTCATATCGCCGACCACCATATCGGTGAACTTCTCGAATGAACCGCTTTCCTGGCGCCACGCGAGGTAGCGCTCGAAATTTTCCCTCGCTTCCCAGAGTTCGACGAAGACCATGGTTTTGCCGTCGTCATGCAGATAGGCGTGGATACCTTTGCAGCCGGGGTAATCTCGTGTTTCGGGAAAACGTTCTCGCAGAAACGCGACAGCGTCATCGATTCGGTCTGGTTGCAGCTCGGCTTCGATACACACCATGGTGGTCATGTGCGGCTTCCTCTCTCCGTAAGACGGTCAGGATACCACTCGATCCGGCGGTCCGCGTCAGCCGCGTTCCGGTTGACCGGAACGGTGCCTGTTCCAGTAGCAGACCAGGCATAAAGCGCCGATCGAGATGCCCAGAAATTCCCGGGCGGGCTCGATGTAGGGCTTTTCGGCGGACATTTCGGCCCTAACCGAGGCGTAGTCGCCCGAATTGAGGAAATCGAAGAAACCGGGCAGGGAGAGCAGCAGGCCGGCGATGACCATTCCGGCAGCGACGCCGAACACGACCGGCAGACGATAGCCGAATGCTGTCGCCCCGGGGATCATCCCGATGACGAGATAGGCGGTCAGCCAGAAGAGCGGATCGGGATCGTTGATCTGGAGCGCGGCCATCGCAACGAACAGGAGCGCTACGGCAACGTGTCCAATCGAGCTGATGGTCAATCTTTGCGATGAGCTCATTTTGTTCTGGCGCTTTGATCGGGCCCGTTCTGATACGAGTCGGACGAGCGCGCTCGCCGAGACGATTTCCTGGCCGCAGCTTAAGTGACGGCGAAGAGATAGTACGCCAGGAAGGCGCCGACCAGTACCCAGGACAAGGGCGAGATTTCCCGGAATCGACCGGTCAGCACCATGACGCCGACCCAGGTCATCAGGCCCAGAGCCATGCCGTCGCTGATCGAGGTCAGCGGCATCAGGAACAGCGTGATGATCGCCGGGCCCGCATGGGTGAGGTCGACAAAGTCGACCTTGCGGATCTCACTGAACATGAGCAAGCCGATGACGATGAGCGCAGGTGATGTGGCGGCAGCCGGAATCACGAGCAGCACGGGATTTAAGAAGAGTGCAGCCAGAAACAGCAGGCCCACGACGATTGCGGTGACGCCGGTACGTCCCCCGGACTCTATACCCGTGGCTGATTCCGCGTACACGTTGGTGGTAGAGCTGCCGAAGCAGGAGGCGCCGATCGTGGCGAGTGCATCCGCCGACAGCGCGCGCTTCGGATTTTTCATGTCACCACTGGCGTCCACGAGGCCGGCGCGCTGACACATCGCGTTCATGGACACCAGAGAGCTGAAGAGGTCGAGAAACACCAGGGTAAGCAGCGCCGGGAAAACGGCGGGGAAGTGGGTGAATAGATACCAGGGGTCGAGTGCCAGCCACAACTCGTCCAGCCACACAGGGGAAGCGACCAGTGCCGTTGGTGTATTTGTCATTGCCGTGCCGTCTGGAGCAGGCACCCACAGGCCCACAACTGTGAGACCGATGAGCACCATCAGGATCGCGCCTGTCACTTGCCGCACCATGAGAGCCACCGTCAGAACCAGGCCACCCAGCGCAAAGAGCGCGCCCGGCGCGCCCAGGTCGCCCAGTTTGATCATCAGCGTACCTTCCGCGGGGACGACCAGCCCGGCGTTCTTGACCCCGATGAATGCGATAAACAATCCGATGCCGGCTGTCATGCCGGCTTTGATGGCGTTGGGAAAGGCGTCGAGCAGGATCTGACGAATCCCCGTCAGCGTCAGCACGAGAAAGATCACCCCGCTCCAGAAGACCAGACCAAGTGCGGCCGTGGCCGGTACGCCGTTGGCCAGCACGATCGTGTAGGCGAAGAGCGCGTTAGCCCCCATGCCCGGTGCTTGGGCGATAGGCAGATTTGCCATGAGGCCCATCGCGATAGAGAAGATACCGGCGGCCAGGGCGGTTGCGGTGATGAGCTCGGCGCGGTCCAGGCCCGCTTCCGCCAGAATCATCGGATTGACGGCCAGCACGTAGGACATGGTCGCGAACGTAGTCACGCCCGCGATGATCTCGGTGCGCCAGGTGCTGCCGCGTGCCAGGAGTTGGAACCAGCGCGCCGCGGCCGCCAGCGGACCGCCCGCATATGGCGAGCTCGGTGCCAGGGGTGTCGCTATCTCTTTTTCCGCCATGACCGGACGGGTGCAAGTTGCGTACCAAAGCCCGGTGAATTGGCCTGTTTTTTGCTTCTTTGGAAACTAAAACCGAAGGCATAAGGGAGACGATTCAAAGGTGCAGGAAGTGTCCATCAGCGCTGTTGGGGCACACCTCACGCCGAGTTCAGGGGAGCTGACCCGGCTCCGGCGCGTTGCGCTGGGACGGGAGGATGCCGACCTGGTCATCGAGAACGTGCGCGTGTTGTGCCTCGCAACCCGCGAGATTCTGGATCGGCAGGTGGTCGTTTCTGGTGCGTTCATTGCGGCGGTGGCGCCGTCGGCTCACCACTTCGGTGCGCGCGAGCGCTTCGACGGTGGCGGCGCGTACCTCGCGCCCGGTTTCATTGATACGCACATCCACATTGAATATTCGATGCTTACGCCTGGTGAGTTCGCGCGCTGCGTGGTACCGCTGGGCACGACATGCGTGCTGGCGGATCCGAACTGCGTGGGCAACGTGCTTGGCGCGCCGGCCATGCGCTGGGCGGGTATGACGGGCACGCCGCTCAAGATCCTCCAGCAGGTCTCACATCGTATTCCGCGGGCGCCGGCGCTGGAGCTGGGCGGCGCCGTCGTGGAGGAAGCCGACCAGATTGCCATGTTGTGTGAGCCGACGGCTGTCGGTGTGGGCGAGTCGGTGCCCTTTGGATTCGACGAGCGGGCTGCGCGATTTCAGGCGCAGGCGCTCGCCATGGGCAAACGCAATACCGGCCACAGTGCACGTGTAGCGAACGAGGAGCTCTGGGCGTACGCGGCCACCGGCGTGGGCGACGATCATAATGCGTTCGAGGTCGATGAGGTGCTGGACCGCTTACGCCTCGGCATGATGATTACCGTGATGTCCGGCTCCATGAACGACAACGTGCCGTTCACCTTTGCCGACGTCGAGCGTCTTACGGGCGCTTTCGACGGCTTCAGTTTCTGCGCGGACGACAAGCATGTGGGCGACCTCGCGCGCGGCGGACACATAGACCACCACGTGCGCAGCAGCATCGCCCTGGGCGTGCCTGTGCTCGAGGCATATCGCATGGCGTCATTCAACGCAGCGCGCTTCTACCATCTCGATCACGTGCTCGGCAGCATCGCGCCCACGCGACGCGCCGACCTCCTGCTCATCGAAGATCTGGAAGCTGCCCGGCCCACAGCGGTATGGGTCGACGGACAGCGCGTCGCGGAAACCGAAGACGGAGCGTGCGTTGCCATGTTCAGGAATTCCGACGAAGTGCCCGATTGGCTCCGGGACTCTATGCGGTTGTCGCCCTCTTTTTCAGCAGACACTTTCCGCGTACCCGCCGAGGCGGCGGCCGATGAAGTTGCTCTGGTGCGCGCCATGGAAATGTACGACGGGTACTTCAAGCGAGCCTTCGAGGCAGAGCTGACGGTGATCGATGGCAGCGTCTGCGCCGACCCTGCTCAGGATGTTGCCAAGGTGGCCGTAGTGGACCGCCACCATGCGACTGAAACGGCTGCGTGCGGATTCGTGCGCGGCTTCGGACTGAGGCGCGGCGCGCTGGCTGCGACGACGAACTGCGAAAACCAGAACCTGGTGGTGGTGGGCACCAACGACGCGGACATGGCGCTCGCCGGTCGTGCGCTCGCTGCATGCGGCGGTGGTTATGTGGCGGTTGCCGACGGTGAAGTGCTGGAGTGCCTCGAGCTGCCGCTCGCCGGCATTATGGCTGATGCGCCCTGGGAGCAGGTGATGAAGGACGCGGATGCCGTCAACGCCGCGGCTGCTTCGCTCGGTTGTCCGATGGAAGCGCCGTTCATGATCCTGGCTTTCGTTGGCCTGGCTGGCGTTCCCGATCTGGGTTTAACCGAACGAGGATTGATCGACGCATACACTCAGCAGTTTGTGCCGGTCGTGCAATGTTGCCGCTGCCCCCAACACGTCCATGACATTAATCGTACGGAGGTGCACGGTGCCTGAACTGACTGGCCTGCTGGGGGACCTGATTCCTGCGCCCATGGATCTTGGCGATGACGAGCTTGCGCTGCTGGCTGCGGTAGAGGCGGTGCTCGCCGAGACGATCGCCCCTGAAACCGTTGCCATCGACGCGCGCGGCCGCTACCCGCGTGAGGCCCTCGATGCGCTGGCCGCCACGGGTTTGCTGCGCGCGAGCGTGCCGGAGAGTCTTGGCGGCCCGGGTTTCAGTCAGCGCTTCAGCCTGGAGGCGCAGTTGCGCATCGCGCGGGTGGACTCAGCCGTGGCGCAACTCTTCAAAGTCCATGATGAGCTGGTCCGCGAGATTCCAAGCTACGCCGACGAAGGTCAGCGTGCGCGGTTTGCGCGTCTCGTGATGGAAGACAATGCCATCGTTGGTCTGGCCGTGGCCGAAGCCGGCCGCACGGCCGAAGATCCGCTGACGACCACGTCCGCGCGCCAGGACGACGGCAGTTATCTGGTGCAGGGACGCAAGATCTACACGACCGGCGCCGCGCGCGCCGACGTCATTGCCACCTGGACGTACGATCACTCGCAGGCAACTCCGGAGATGCCGCTGCGCGGTATGCAGCTCTTTTTGATTCCCCGCGAAACGCCGGGGGTGACTATTCACGAGGACTGGGATGCGCTCGGTCAGCGTGCCACGGACTCGGGCACGGTGACGTTTGATGCGGTGCGTTGCGACGCCGAATGGCGCTCGTCTGTACCGGGCGAGGCCCCGTTGGTGCACGCAAGTCTCCGTTACCAGGCGGGTTTTGCCGCAGTACTGACGGGCATCGGCATCGGTGCTCTGGAGGCGGCGGCTCCATTTGTACGGGAACAAAGCCGCCCCTGGGCGGCTGCAGGTGTGGACGCCGCGATTGAGGATCCGACCTTACAGTTGCGCGCCGGTGAGTATGCGGCGTCGCTGACGGCGGCCTACCATGCCACGATGGCGACGGCCAGACGTTTCGATCTCTTTGAAGAAGCCATGATTTCCAGAGGCGCGCTGGCGATGACCGTGAGCGCTGCCAAGGTGGCCGCGCATCACGCGGCGCTCGACGCAACGAGCGGTCTGCACGGTCTGATGGGGACGCGGTCGGTGTCGCGCCAACATGCCTTCGATCGTTTCTGGCGCAACGCCCGTACGCTGTCGTTGCACGATCCGGTTGATCACAAAGCCCGGGAGTTGGGTTTGCACCTGTTTACCGGTGCGTATCCCGAGCCGGGGGTCTATCAGTGAGTTCATTGACGCCGCTGATTGCGGCCATGCCGAAAGTAGAGCTGCACCTGCACCTGGAAGGCACGCTGACGCTGGATCGCATCAAGGCCCTTGCTGCCGAGGCAGGCGAAGCGCCGCCGCGCTCATACGAGACGCTGTTTCGCGTTACCTCGCTGGCCGAGTTTCTGACCACGCTCGACTGGATCTGCGGCCTGGTGCGCAGCGAAGCGCACGTGCGCGCGATTGCCCGCGATTTCCTCGCGTACGCGGCAGCGCAGAACCTGATTTATGTGGAGCTCATAGTGAATCCTGGCCATTGGCGGTTGGATTACGACGCGCTCTTCAAACCCCTGGCGGACGAATTCGATGTCGCAGCCGATGGCGGTGGCCCCGACGTGCGTTTGCTGCCGTCGATCAGCCGTACGGATTCGGCGGAAGCGGCGCTCACGCTGGCGCGTTGGTGCACCGAGGCAGCCCTGCCGCGCGTGGCAGGCTTGTCCATCGACGGTGACGAACGCGCGGGCAGTCACAACGAGCGCTTTGCGCCCGCGTTTGCGCACGCGCGGGCACTGGGTCTGCCTGGCACCGCGCATGCTGGTGAGTCGTCTGGTGCAGCGGGCGTTGCGGAGGCTCTGGACGTGCTGGGTGTGCAACGCATCGATCACGGTGTGCGTGCCGCGGAAGACCCAGCGCTGGTTGAGCGGTTGGTCGCAGAGCAAGTGGCTTTGAATGTCTGCGTGTCGAGTAACTGCGCGCTGCTGTATGCGGACCGCGAAGCCCATCCGCTCGCGGATTTGATGGCGGCGGGCGTGGCCTGTACGTTAAACACCGATGATCCGGTGGTGCTTGGCCTGACCCTGAATGACGAGCTCACCGGCGTGGCGGAGTACGAAGGATGGGGCCTGGCGGAGGTCGCGCGCAGCCAGCGCGCTGCAATCAACGCGGCGTTCTGCAGCGAGACCACCAGGGCGGGTTTGCGCCAGCGCTTCGACGCCTGGTCGGCGTCGGTTGAAAAAGGGGTTGGAACAGGTGTTGAAGCAGGAGACATGATATGACGGTGCCGGTGATTGATTTCGGTTCTTACGACGAGAACGACCCCGACGCCATGGCCGGGTTGGCCACTGAGGTGGATGCGACGCTCACGACCTGGGGCTTCATGGCGGTTAAGAACATCGGTATCGACGAAGGTTTGCGCGAAGCGACCTTTGCCAATGCGCGCGCATTCTTCGAGCGGCCGATCGCCGAGAAAAAACCATTCGTCTACACGGACCCGAAGGCAAACTTCGGCTACCAGGCGCCGCTTTCGGAAACCCTCGAGCCGGGCCTTCCAGCCGACCTGAAAGAGGCGTTCACGATGCGTGATCTGCTCGGTCATCTGGACGACCCGGCGTCCTGGCCCGACGAAGAGTTTCGCGATACCGCGCAGCGTTTTTTCGACGCCTGCCTGCAGGCTTCGTTTCGCGTGCTGCGGGTCATGGCCACTGCGCTCGAGATAGAGCGTGACTTCTTCGTTGGCCTGCATACGGGTGAGAACGTCACCATGCGTTACCTGCACTACCCATCGACCGGCTTCGACGTTGCCGATGCTCAGATGGGCGCGGGTGCGCATACCGACTATGGCGTGATCACGCTGTTGTTCCAGGATCAGGTCGGTGGTCTGCAGCTGAAAGACGGAGACGAGTGGATAGACGTGCCTCCGGTGGAAGGCGCGGTGAACATCAACACCGGCGATCTCATGACGCATTGGAGCAATGGCCGCTATCCGTCCACCTGTCATCGCGTGCTGCCGCTCATCGGCAGCAGCGACCGCCACTCGATTGCGTTTTTCACCGACCCGGACAGCGCGACGCTTGTGGAGTGTCTGCCGAGCTGCGTGACCGCGGACAAGCCGGCTGCTTATCAGCCCATCACCGCCGGGGAACATATCCAGTACAAGATCGACCGCACGCAATCGCAGGAGCTGGCCGCGCTATGAACAGATACGTGATCATCCTTGTCAGCGCCGCGCTGGCTTTTCTAGCGCCGGACACGCGTGCGGCTGACGCAAAGCATAAACTGCTCGTCGAGAACGCGGTCATCATCTCGGTGGCGCCGGAGACTCAGCCTTATACGGGCTACCTGTTGGTTGACAACGAGGGACGCATTGCGGCAACGGGGCCAGGATCCGCGCCTGAGGGCACGGCGGCGGCGCGGCGTATCGATGCGAACGGCGCGGTCATCGCGCCGGGCTTTATCTCCGCGCACAGCCACATCTACATGAGTCCGCTGCGCGGCCTTGGTCACGATCAGAACCTCTACGGCTGGTTCAAGGCGTGGGACCACTACCTGCGCCACACAACGGCAGAGGATGTGTATTGGTTTACATTGCATGGGTCGGTGGATTTTCTGCGCAACGGCATCACTACCGCCTATGACTTCACGTATCCCGGCGTGGTCGAAGAGCTGACAGACGACCCCAGCCAGGCGCAGAAACCCGGCTACATCAAGCCGGGTCCTGTGGAAGAGAATCAGATCCGCGCGAAGATGGATGCGGGCATGCGCTTCATCAACAGTCCGTGGCTGTCCGAGATCGGCACGGATGAGGACATCCGCGCGCGCTTCGAGAAGCTTCTGGCATGGAGCAAGCCTCACCAGGAGCATCCGCTCTTTCTGAAGATGGCGATCTCCGGTGCTCAGCAGTTTGCGCCCACACCGCGCACGGCCCGGCTGGAGGCGGCGTTCATGCGTGACTACGGGCTCATGAACCAGAGCCATTTCCTTGAAAGCCCGAATGCCGTTCCCGAGCAGCAGGAGAAGTTTGCCTGGTACGACGAAGCCGGCGCGTTGGGGCCCGACATGATCTTTGGCCACTTCATACATACGAACGAAGAGATTCTGGCGCGGGTCGTGGAGACGGGTACGAAGATGAGCTGGCAGCCGACCTCGAACGGGCGCCTGGCGGACGGCATAGCGGATGTGGTGACCTATCGCGAGCTCGGCATACCGGTTGCGGTGGGCCTGGATGATCAGTCCTGCACAGATGTTTCCGACCCTTTCCAGAATATGCGCATCGGTCTCTACACCATGCGGGCTTTTCACGAGCGGGCCGACGCCATGTCGGTGCATGACATGCTGTATCTGCATACGCTCGGCAGCGCCGAAGTGCTCGCGATCGATGAAGACGTCGGCAGTCTCGAGCCCGGCAAGTTTGCTGATTTCGTGATGGTGGATTTGCGCAGCCCGGACACGGGTCCGGTCTACGACGTCGTCGCCTCCTACGTGCTTGCGGCGAGCCTGCGCAATCTCAAGGCGGTGTTCGTCGGCGGTGAGCAGGTGGCTGACGGCATGCAGATCCTGACCACGGACGAGACGGAGCTGCGGCGGGAAATCGATAAACGCACGGACCGCATCCGCGCGATCGCGGGGCCTCCGCTCTAGCGCTTAGACCAGCAGAATACGCAGCGCCCAGAAGCAGGGCATTGCGAGCACCAGGGCAGCGATCGGGCGCACCACCCGTCGGCTGTCGCGGATGTGGCGGCGCACGACGCTGAGGGTCCCGAGAGCGAACAGCACAAAGGCAAGCTGTGCGACCTCTATGCCGACGTTGAAACCAAACAGCCGCCACAGTAGGGCGTCATGGCCTGTCACCGCGCGAAAGGCGGTGGCGAACCCGAGCCCGTGCATCAGGCCGAACAGGCCAATGACCACGTAGCCGTGGCGCAGGGGCTTGTCGAGGAGTGCCTGCGCCGCCACCCAGGCGATGCTCGCCAGAATGGCCAGCTCCACCAGCATTGAAGGCACTTCAACGATGCGCATTGCCGCGAGCGCAAGCGTCACGCTGTGAGCGATCGTAAAGAGCGTCACCGTGATTACCAGATCCTTTGTGCGCCGGATAGTCAGCACCAGAGCCAGCAGGAACAGCAGGTGATCGAAGCCCCCGGGAAGGATGTGGAGGACACCCTGCCGTGCGGCGTCGAGCACTATCAGCGGATCAAAACTTGCCTCCGGCAATGCTTTTCCAGTCAAGTCGAAAGCGGGGCTGGGCTGGTCTGTGACCAGCCAGCGGGATTTTCTGGTTCCGGAGATTTCTTCCGACATGGTGAGCGCTACCGGTTCTTCGAATACGAACGCGGCGGTAAACGTGGCGCTCAGCGGCTCGGATGCCGCCAGATCGACGGGTCCACCCGCAAGACGCACTCGCATCCTGGGCCAGACGAGCGGGTTCTCGAAGTCGGCCAGAGTCCGATCATCGACTGCGTTGATCCTCGTGACGGTCAGCGGGATTCGTTGTTCGCCTTGTTTGAGAACGATGCCGTCGGCAAGACGCTGCCATAGCTCTGCATACGCGGGGTCGTAAGGGTCGGTCGCCAGAGCGTGGTAAGCGGCGGGGCTGTCCGTGGAGCGCAACAGGTCGATGTGCAAACCCAGATCCACACGTCCGTCCTCGTCCACCGTCAGGCGCGCTTCGGTCATGTTGAGCAGATGTCCCCACGCGGGTAACGCGGCAGTGCACGTCGCCAGCACAATGAGGAGTGTGGATAGCGGGCGCACGCGCTCTACCACACGACGGGGTGTGTCTCTCCGTTGGTGACGTTGACGAAGCCGCCGGGGTTGCCTTCGTATGGCGCTACCAGCTGCCAGCGCCACGGCGAAGCCGTCAGGAAGGCGAAGCGCATGCGTTCGGGGAGGCCGCCGCCGCCAATCCAGTCCATTTGATCCGCTGCTTCGAAGAGACTCTCGACTTCGGCGGCAACGTCGTCGACGGGCCGCGCAGTCATCAACCCGGCGATATCCAGGGTGACGGTGGCCACCACCTTGCCGTCGCTGACCAGCGCCCAGCCGCCCTGCAACTCTGCGACGGTGTTCGCCGCCAGCGCCATGGCCTCATCGTCGTTCCCCAGCACCCAGATGTTGTGTATGTCGTGCATTTGCGAGCTGGCGAGCGCCGAGCGGGGTGTCAGCGGTCCCACGCCGCGCCAGAACATGCGCGACGTGGCGGCGGTGCCGTGATAGCGATCCACGACAGCCACTTTGCTGATGCCCGAGGCCGGATCAGCTAACACCACGCCGTTTGTCACGGGCAGCTCGCTTTCGATGAATCGCTCTTCGAAGTAGAAGGGCTGCATCAGGGCTGCATTCACGGTAGCGCGGCCGGGTGGGGCCTGGATGACGAAGTCGTTTGCAGTGACCGCACGCCCGACGTTCATCGTATTGCGCGCCCAGTCCGGATAGTCGACTTTAGCGATCGGGAGCAGGTAGCGCCCCGAGTCGCGGTCACGCTGGGCCGCCAGACGCCCGTTGGCATAAACGCGTTCGATCGTTACGGTCTCGGGCTCGCTCACCAGGACGACGTCAGCGTAGCGCCCCGGCGCGATGGCGCCGACGAGGTGATCGAGCTTGAAGTGGCGCGCCGTGTTGTAGCTGCCCATCAGATAAGCCTGTATCACCGGCGCGCCGGATTGAATCGCGTTTTTAATGTTGTAGTCCATCGCGCCCAGGCTCAGCGTGGCGGCGACATCCCGATCGTCGGTGGTGACCGACAGGTTGCTCCAGTCCGTCATGCCGAGTTCCACCATCCGCGGAAAGAGCACCCGCGCTGCATCCGCACGAACTTCCAGGAAAACCCCGCGGCGCAGCTTTTCCAGACCCTCGTCGGCCAGACGGACTTCGTGGTCCGAGGAGAGACCAGCCGCGGCGAAGGCGTTGATCTCGGCGATGCTACGCAGCCCGCTGCCGTGGCCCTCGACCACGCCGCGTTCCTGCCAGGTTGCTTTGATCATGCCCCAGATGCGCTCGTTGCCGGGGGCGTCGCGGTTGCTGACAGCAGGCCAGTCCATGACCTCACCGAGGGCGGCAACGCGCAGATCCTGATTGAGAAAAGCGAGCATCTCGTCGTAGCCGTAGTAGCCGCCCGCGCGCTCATAAACCGTAGGCGGCGTGGCTGAGCCCACCGCTGGAAAGATCTTCAACGGGCTGCCGGCATCTTCCGCTGCGAGCCAGAAGCTCACGTTGTGTTCCCCGACGACATTGGACAACTCGTGTGAGCCTTCGACGGTCCACGTATTGCCCTTGGGGATCACCAGCGCCGCCTCGTATTCCGGCGTCAGGTAACTCGATTCGATGTGTTTATGTGACTCGCCGAATCCGGGCACCGCCCAAAGTCCGGACACGTCTTCCCGTTTGGCCGCTTTGCCGGGCCAGGTGCCGGTAGGACCCACCCAGGCGATGCGGCCGTCCACGATCACAATATCCTGTGCGGGTTGCCATTCGCTGGTGAAAACGTTCAGCACCGTCGCGCCGGCAAGGATCAGGTCAGCGGGCTCGCGTGCGAGCGCTACTTGAATGAGCGTCTGGCGGACCGCCACCTCGGCATCCAGGCGGGCGTCAGCGTTTGCGTGGGTGACCTGCAGCCACAGGCCGGCGGCAAGCAGTATCGCGGTGCAACGTTGTATCAGGGTCATCCCGTTTTCTCCTTTGTCAGTTGCGGCACGGACTTTGCACTTCGTTCCGAAGGAGGAAGAACATGACCGCTTATGTCATCGCCGACAACGACGTCACCGACGCGCCAGCCTATCAGAACTATATCGATCTGATCGCGCCGACGGTGACCGCCTACGGCGGCACTTATCTCGTCCGTGGCGGCGATGTCACCTATGCAGACACCGAGTGGCGTCCGCCACGGCTGGTAATGATCGCTTTCCCGGATCGCGAAGCGGCGCTGCGATGGGTAGAAGCCCCGGAGCTTGCCGATCTGCACGCCATGCGCCGGCGTTATGCCGTGTCCCGCTTGATCGTCGTGGACGGCGTGGACTGACGCGTCACTTCCAGAAGTCCCGATGCAGCGCGGCGATCTCCTCCTTGAGCGCCGGCACCGGGCCGATCACCTCTATGTCTTTCTGGCTGTGTTCGAATACGAAGCGGCTCGGAACGTCCATGGTCGGATTTGCCTCGTGGTCGCCGGTCATCGCCAGGAGGTCACGCTCACCGATCCCGTACACCAGGCGACCGATGTTGGCCCAGTACTGCGTGCCGGCGCACATTGCGCATGGCTCTACGGTTGAATAGAGCGTGCACGGCCACAACGCCTCTGGACCCATTTCCGCGAAAGCGCGGCGGGCTAATTCCGACTCTGCATGCTGCACGGTGTTCAAGTTACCTTGAGTCATCAGCACGGTTTCGTTATCGCCAGCCACTAACACCGCGCCGAACGGGTGGTGCCCGTCGTCCACCGCCTGCTGGGCGATGGTGTTCGCAAGACGAAGGTGCGCTTGTATCTGTGAAGGCGTCGGGGTCGGCGATCTTGCCACGGCGGTCTCCTTGGCGTTAACGGTAGAGAGCAGCGGAGCAGCTGCGGCGACCAGTGTAAATTGTTGGAAGCGGCGACGGGTGGTCATGTGTCAGGCTCGCTCTGATTGAGAAACAGCAGTGTCAGCAGGAGGAGCGCGGCGAAACGAAAAGCGGCGGGTTGGCCGTTCCAGCTTTCGGACTGCCACATCAGAAACCACTCTGCGCCGACAACCATGAAGCCGCCAAACCATAGCGCCACACCCACAGTGAGACCGGCCGTGGCGGGCGCCTTCGCGCGCGTGAAGCTCCCCGTGTCTGCGCGCAAGGTCCTCGCCATAGCGACTGCCCCCCACGCGCATAGCGCGCCTGTGATGGCTTCCAGCAGAATGATCAGCCAGTAGCCCACGTGATGCAGCGCCGTTGACTCGATAGCGCGCCCCATGAGCTTGTTGCCCTCGAAAGTTGTGTCCATCGAGAGCACATGTTGTACGAAAGCGAAGTTCGACCCGTAGTCGATGATGTTGTTCCAGGCGACCAGCAGGGCGAAGGCGGCCACGATGGCGACAAGGACTGTTTTGCTGACACGGAGCAACACGGCACGGTCTCATTTGGTGAATCGGATGAAATCTGTTTCGTGGGTCAATCTAGCAAGTTTGGTGCCAGGCCTTGTTGCCTGCGCGGGGCGGATTGTGCGCTGGAATGGCGCGTGGCGTGACGATCACGCACCAAATGAACGCAGCGCTTACGGGGAAGGGGTGTCTCGCGGGTGTCTGCGCCGGGCACGGAACTTGAATAACAGAGAGACCACTTTTAACGGATAGTAGCTAAATGGCGCCAGACATGGGTGCGTTCGCTGAGCAGGTTGCGCAGATTGTCGGTGCGGAAAACCTGATCCTTGACGAGAAACAGCGGAATTCTGCATCGAAGGACTGTTACCACTTCTCCCCTGTGCTGATACCGCAGCTCGATGGCAAAGTGGCCGACGTCGTCGCCCGTCCTCAGGATCAGGCGCAGCTGGCTGCGCTGATCGGTTGTGCCGTCGCCCATCGGGTGCCCATCACGCCGCGAGGTGCCGGCACTGGCAATTATGGGCAGGGTGTGCCGCTCGCGGGCGGGCTCATGATCAGCACCCGGGATCTGGACACGATCGTCTCAATCGACGCCGACTCTGCGCGCGTGGAAGCAGGCGTGATCCTGTACGACATTGAGCGCGCCGCGGCCGGTGTCGGTGCAGAGCTGCGCTGCTTTCCGAGCACGGTGCCGACGAGTCATACGGGCGGATTCATTACCGGCGGTTCCGGCGGCGTGGGTTCCATCGAATGGGGCATGCTGCGTGAAGCGGACAACGTGCGCCACGCGCGCATCCTCACGATTGAGGAAACGCCTCGCGTGCTGGATCTGCCGCGTGAGCAGTTGGACGGTGTGCTGCACAACTGCGGGCTCACCTGTTTCGTCAGCGAAGTCACGCTGGGCCTGGCGCCGAAAACGGCCTGGCAGCAGTACGTGATTGCATTTGAAGACTTCTACGCCGCACTGGCGGCCGCCACGCAGATCGGGCATATGGACGGCCTTCGCAAGCGCCTGTTAACCGCGTTTGAGTGGCCCGTGCCGAGCTTCTTCGTGCCGCTGGTTAAGAAAGACGCGATGCCTGAGGGGGCGAGCGTGATCTTTCTGTATACCGATGAGGGACCGGAGTACGTCGCGGACCTCGCGGCCAGCCTCGGCGGCCGCGTCACTTTCCATGAGCCTCCCGGCAATCCGGAAAAGCGCGGCACGCAGATTTATGACTACACATGGAATCACACGACGCAATGGGCGATGAAGGCGGATCCGGCGTACACCTATTTGCAGGACCGCTTTGTCTCGCCAGAGCTTGCGCCTGATCAGATTCGAGCTCGTAAAAAGGCGTTCCCCGAGGTGCTGGAGCATGTGGAATTCACCAGAAGTGGGGGTGAGCTGGCGGCGGGTGGCTTGTCGGTCGTGCGCTTCGAATCCAAAGAGCGCTTGTGGGCGTTGATCGAGTGGTGCGAAGACAACGATATTCGCGTCGCGAATCCGCACACGCATTACCTGGACGAGGATACGCGCTGGTATGGCGAGGAGCACCTGCGTCGCCGGGCTGAGTGGGATCCCCACGGCCTCCTTAACCCTGGTCATCTGCTGGCGCTTGAAGACACGGGAGCCGCTGCCGCCTCGTGAGCTGGCTGCTGGAAAACGCCCGCCTGCCGGCCCGGCCGGACCTTTGCCGTCTGCGCGTGGACGCTGCGGGCGTGATCATCGACGGCGATGGTGCGTCGGGGGAGGCAGACAACCGCTGGGATCTCGACGGGCGCCTCGTGCTGCCCGGATTTGCTGAGCTGCACACACATCTCGACAAGACATACGCGCCGGTGAACAACGCCGACGGCGGGTTGTGGGGCGCGATTGAGGCGTTCCGCGCGTACAAGGCTGAACGCAGTTATGCAGATGTGGAGCAGGCCGCCGAGAAGGCGCTTCTCAAGGCCATCAGCGAGGGCGTGACCTGCCTGCGCAGCCACGTGAATGCGGCGGGTCCGGAGGACATCGAACTGGTAACGGTGCTGCATGCACTCCGCCAACGTTACGCTGACGTAATCGACGTGCAGCTCGTGGCGATGGGCATGTTCGGCGTCGATGCAGAAAAGTACATTCCCGCCTGCATCGAAGCGGGTGCCGACATGGTTGGCGGCGCGCCGGCGTTGCAGGAGAGCCCGCATGAGGCGGTGGGTCGCGCGGTGGCGCTAGCCGCTGAGCTCGGTGCACCCCTCGACCTTCACATTGACGAGCATCTGGATGCCGAGCTCTGCACTCTGGCGACGCTGGCTGACGAAATAATGCGTGTCGAATTTCCGCATGGCGTGACGGCCGGCCACTGTGCGTCGCTTGCCGTGCTGCCCGCGCGTGAGCGCGCCGCGCTTTTCGCCCAGCTGGCTGAAGCGCGTATCAACGTCGTCGCGTTACCGGTGTGTAACCTTGTCCTCCTTGGTGGTGACCAGCCTCCTTACCTGCGCGGCACGGCGCCGGTAAGCGAGCTGCTGGCAGCCGGTGTCAACGTGTGTCTTGGTTCGGATAACGTGCGCGACCCCTTCAATCCGTTCGGTGGCTATGCGCCGCTCAAGAATCTGCAGATCAGCAACATGCTGGAGCGCCACAACAGCGAGGCCGCGATTCGTGACTCTTTGCCACTGGTGACCGACAACGCCCATCGCGCGTTCGCCGGGGGAGACGCGCCGCCTGGTGATCTGGTGGTACTGGATGCGACGGATCTCCTTGACGCGCTGTGTGACCCGCCGCTGTGTCTGGCCACCTTCAAGGGCGGCCAGCGGGTATTTGCCCGGCAGGTGGAGACCACCTGGTTCTCCGGGGAGGAGTCCACGTGAGCTGGACGGTGCCTGCCGACCCCGGACCGTTTGTCTGTGATCCGGCGACCACGGCGCTGCTCCTCATTGATATGCAGCGCGATTTTCTCGAGCCCGGTGGTTTCGGCGAAGCGCTCGGGAATGACGTATCGACGCTGCAGCCGGCACAGAGTGCCTGCAAACAGCTGCTCGCGCTGGCGCGTGAGAAAAAGCTGCTGATCGTGCATACACGAGAGGGACATCTGCCTGACTTGTCCGATGTGCCGCTCACGAAACAGGCGCGCTGTGCGCCCGGACAACGTATTGGCGATCAAGGGCCGATGGGTCGCATATTGGTCCGGGGCGAGCCTGGTCACGCGATCGTACCGGCGCTGTCGCCTACCCCAGATGAGTTTGTGATCGACAAGAGCGGTAAGGGCGCCTTCTATGACACTCCGCTCATGGACCTGCTCACCGAGCGGAATGTGGCGAGCCTGATCGTGGCTGGCGTCACCACCGAGGTCTGTGTGCACACTACTGTGCGCGAGGCGAACGACCGCGGGTTTGACTGTCTGGTCATCGCCGACGCATGCGGCTCTTACTTTCCCGAGTTTCACGAAGTGGGCTTGCGCATGATTTCTGCCCAGGGAGGCATATTCGGCAAGGTCGCAAACCTGGAGGATCTGCTCCATGTCTGAAGCAACGCGCAAACCCGCCTTGTGGGTGACGGGTGACTGGAACGCGCTCTTCGGATTCGGCACCAATATTCTCGTCAATCTGCTTGTGTTGACTGGTTTGTTGAGGTTTGCGCTCGATATGCCGGACGAACTGGTGTTTGGCCGGATCCTGCCGGCGACTGGCCTGATGCTGTTTCTCAGTACCTGCTACTACGCTTACCTTGCGTACCGGTTGGCGGCACGCACCGGGCGCAATGACGTCTGCGCGCTCCCATCGGGCTTCGGTGTGGCGCACATGTTCGTTGTCGTATTCGTGATCATGGGACCGATCCAGGCGCAGACCGGAGATCCCATCGCGGCCTGGGAGGCAGGTCTGGCGTGGGTCTTCCTGCAGAGCCTGATCCTCATCTTCGGCGGTTTCATCGCGCCATGGGTTCGCCGCATCACGCCGCGGGCGGCGATGCTGGGCACTCTGGCCGGCGTATCGATCACATTCATATCCATGCGCCCTGCGCTGGAAATGGTGACGCTGCCCGTGATCGGCCTCTTGTGCTTTGCGGTGATTCTGCAGGGCTGGTTTGGCGGCGTCCGCTATTTTCTGGGTGCCCCTGCGGGTCTGGTGGCCATTGCCGTGGGGCTTCTGATTGCCTGGGGCAGCCAGTTGGTGGGCCTCGACTACGGCGGCGTTTCTACTGGGGCGATTACCTCGGCTTTTCTGGATTTCGGTTTTTATCTGCCCATACCCGCGGTGGACCACGTCTTCAGCGGGTTTGCGTTCCTGGGCGTGTTGCTCGTCACGGCCATTCCCTTTGGTATCTATGATCTTGTGGAAGCTACGGACAACGTCGAGAGTGCGGCGGCCGCGGGTGATGAGTTTCCCACCACGCGGGTCGTCACGGCCGATGGCGTTGTCAGCATGATTGGTTGTCTGATGGGCAACCCGTTCATCAACGCCGTCTATATAGGACACCCGGGTTGGAAAGCCATGGGCGGGCGCATCGGCTACTCGGCCAGTACTGGCGTGCTGGTTCTCGCGCTGACCCTGTTTGGCGTTCTTCCCCTGCTGCTCGCTGTCGTGCCGGTCGTTGCGATTCTGCCGATACTGCTCTACATCGGCCTGCTGATTGGCGCCCAGGCGTTTCAGGAGAGTCCGGCGCGCCATGCGCCGGCGGTGATTCTGGCGTTGGTTCCGCACCTGGCCGCCTGGGCAAAAAATCAGGTCGACTCCGCGCTGGGTGCGGCACAGACGAGTGCGTCTGCCCTCGGGCACGACGTGCTGGCGGAAGCCGGGGTGCTCTACCACGGGCTGGAGGTACTGGGGGGCGGCGCCATCTTGACGGCTGTCATCTGGGCCGGTCTCGCTATTGGAATGATCGACCGCCACACGCGGATGGCTGCGGGCTTCGCGCTGAGCGGCGCCGTCCTTGCGTTTTTCGGGCTCATCCACAGTGAAGCTGTGGGCTGGGCCGTGTCGCCTGAGATGGCGTTGGTGTATGGGCTTGTTGCAATCCTGGTGTGGTTCTCGCCGCGCGCCGCAGACGCGCCGGCTCCGGGAACGGATGAGCTGAAGTCTGCTTCCGACGCTGCTCGCGATTAGACCATCGGTATGGGCTGCGCCTCCTTGCGTCTTTCCAGCAGGTCACGAGTCTGCGCGTGGATGTCTTCAAGCGCCCGCGCTTCGTCAATTTGCGTGAGCGCTCCGCCGGCGACCACCCGGGTACCGTCTACCCACACGTCCTGCACGTCACTCGCGCGGCCGGCGAACACGAGATTCCACAGGAGGGGGTCGTGGCCCTCGGCGGAGAGTATCGGCAGCAGGTGCGGCTGCCATATATCGACCGTGATGAGATCGGCCGCTTTGCCCGGTTCCAGCGAGCCGATGCGATCGCCATAGCCCAGCAGGCGCGCGCCGCGAATGGTGGCGAGTTCGATCGCTTCGCGCGCGGAGATCATCGTGGCGTCGAGATGGTGCACTTTCTGCAGCAGGCTGCCGGTTTTCATGACTTCGAACATGGACAGAGAGTTGTTGGATATACCGCCGTCACTGCCGAGGCCAACGGCAATGTCGCGTTCCAGATAAGTTGGCAGTGGCGCTGTGCCTGAGGCGAGCTTCATGTTGCTGACAGGACAGTGCGCTACGCCGGTGCCGGTGCGGGCGAGCAAGTCGATCTCGTTGTCATTGAGCCAGACGCAGTGGGCGAGGAAAGTCCCGGGCCGCAGGATGCCGTACTCGTCGAATTGCTCCACGGGCCTGCGTCCGAAGAGTTCCATCACGGCGGCAACCTCTTCTTCCTGCTCGCTGGTATGGGTATGAATCTTGACGTCGTACTCGTCCGCCAGCGTGCGGGCTTCGCGGTACATGTCGGCCGAGCAGTAGGTGATGTGCTCGAGGCCCACCCAGGCATGTACTTTACCGTTGGCGGCCCCGTGCCAGCGCTGGATCAGATCTTTGGTGGTCTCCAACGTTTCGAAGAAAGTTTTGGTGGGGTGGTCCGCTGCATAAGGGATGAGATCCACACGCAAGCCGAGCGCCAGAGCCGCTTCAGCGGCCTTGTGCAGCTTGCGATACATATCCGCTACGAGAGTCGTGCCGCCTTTGAGGGCTTCCATGTAGCTGACCAGGCAGCCGAAGTAAGCATCGTCGTCGTTCACTACCTGATGCTCGCGCTGATACTCGGGTAACCAATCCATCAGCTGGGCGTTCTCGGAGAAACCCTTCAACAAGCTCGAGTGGCTGTGCACGTCGATGAGTCCTGGCAGCACGGCGCGCCGCCCGCCGCAATCGATAACCGTCGCATCCGCGGGGATCTCCACGCTCGCCATGCTTCCGACCGCCAGAATCCCGTTCTCGTCGAAAACGATCGCGCCGTTGTCGTAGACGTTGAAGTCGTCGTTGACGGTATAGATTCTCGCGTTGGTCAGCGCGGTCGCGGTCATTGTCTGGTCTCCTCAGTTCTGGCGCGCTCGTTGATATGCCGGAGGTACGCGACGATGTTGCGCGTCTCCTGGTCGGGCAGGGCCCCTTCGAAGCGCGGCATCTTGCTGTCTGTGTAGTAGCGGTCTATGCGTCCGATCACGCTCAAGAGTTCGCTGTCGGAAAGGTATTGCACGGCCGGGCTCGTGGTGAGCTCCGGCCCCAGCGTCCCGCCGACCCCGGAGACCTGGTGGCACTTGATGCAGTGTGTCTGATAGGCATCGAAGCCGGCGGTTACGGTAGCAGCGGCGCCGTGTGTCGGTGCAGCGGCGGCTGTCGCATTCGAGCGCTTTTCGCGGATCTCTGTCAGGGCGTAAGGCCAGGGAAGCTTCATCATGTCGGGCGGCGTCACTTCGGCTGGTGCCTTTTCGCGAACGCGCCAGGTGAGATAGAAGGGAGCAATGGGCGTTTCTTTGCTGCCGACGAAGTAGGGCAACCAGACGTCGTCGCCGGCATCCACGTCAGCCGTGGCCAGGTGCGCCTGCACGGACGGGTTCGTGAGAACGCGCGCGTCGAAGTCGATGGCGTAGCCGTCCGTGCAGACCAGCAGGTACTCGCGGTCGTTTGGGAGCTGCAGCTGCTCGAACAGCGCGGCGAGGTCGTAGCCCAGGTAGCGCTTGGTTTTACCCTTGAAAATGTAGTCTTCGGGGATCTCGAGCTCGCTGCGGCCAACCAACTGATCCAGTTCGTCGAACGTGTAGTGGCGCGTCTCTCCATCCCGGGTAATCGACAGGCGCTCGAGTGCGACAGCAGCGCCCGAGCAGAAGATCAGAGCAGCGACGCAGAAGATGCGTGCGATGCTCATGGCTCACGAGGTCCGATTGCGTATGTTGCTCAAGGGATAGCGCGAGACCTCGCTGAGCAGTTCCGCTAATCCGCGCGTGATATGACTCACGTAGATCTCGCCGATGGCGGGGTCTGCATCCTCGGCGTTGCCTGAGCAGCCGTCCGGATGCAGGTCCTGCGCCTGCCAGCCCATATAGGTGCTGCCGATTACCCGCAAACGCTCGAAGTCTTCCTCGACCTGGGGCAGCAGCCCATGAAAGTCTCGGGCGTGCTCCATGTGCACGAGCTCCGGTCGCAGATACAGCATGATCGACGTTTCTACCGTGCCCGCGTGGATGCCCCAGCGGCGTTCGTCCTGAGGTACTTCGCTCTCCGGAGGTGGCCCGAAGCTCCAGCCGCTGGATCCGACGCACAACATGTCGTGTTTGATGCGGAGCTCTCTGCAGCAGATTTCCATGATCTGCGGCTGGCCGCCGTGGCCGTTGAAAAATACGAGCTTTTTGACGCCCGCGCGGGCAACGCTGTCGCCCACCTCCATCCAGCTGTGCA
Source organism: Pseudomonadales bacterium (assembly GCA_965267275.1). Lineage (GTDB taxonomy): Bacteria > Pseudomonadota > Gammaproteobacteria > Pseudomonadales > Azotimanducaceae > UBA4421. The sequence continues at coordinate 4,907,091 of OZ253950.1, read as the reverse complement.
GCAAGGTCTCCGCCGTATGCGTGAGAGTGCCCTCGAACTGCAAGTGCTCGGTGGATTTGCCCACGCTTTGCGTCGGCATGACCAGCAGCGGTGTCTCGTCGCCCACCAGCGCCGCGGCGCGCACGCACATCTCCTCGGCGATGGTCGCGTCTGTCGAGACCGGCAGGTGCGGCCCGTGCTGCTCGATAGCGCCGAGGGGCAGCAGCGCCACCGTCGTTTCCGGATCGATGGCCTGGAAGTCGTTTGTGGTCAGGTCCTGCCAGTACGTGACTGAGTTCGTCATCTGGGATGCCTCGCGTTGTTTCATCTTATCTATCGCGTTATCTATCGCGCCGCTGGTCCGGTTCTTGCTTTGTCATTGGAAGCACACCCTGGTGCAACGTGGTGTTGCCAGGGCAGGGTGCCAGGACAAAAGCGCGAAAAGTGAATCCATGGCGAAACGAGTATTTTCTCCCGCAAGCATTGCCGCTCCGTTTGGCGCGTACTCGCACGGCGCGGTGGTCGAGTCTCCCGGTCGCTGGCTATTCACTTCCGGCCAGTTAGCTACAAGCAAAGGTGGTGCCACTCCTGACTCAGTACCTGAATCAGTGCTCGAGCAGGCGCGCCTTTGCTTCCACAACGTGAGCGAGATTCTCGCTGAGGGCGGCATGGGCCCCGAGCATGTCGTGCGCATTGGCGCGTTTGTTACCGACAGGGCGTTTTTTCCCGACTATATGGCGGCTCGCGACGAGTTTGTGATCGGGGAGCCGCCTGTCTCCACTCTGTTGATCGTCAGCGGCTTCACCCGCCCGGAATTCAAGGTAGAGGTGGAGGTCGTTGCTTTTGCATCCGCGTGACGCTGTTTGGTGCGGGTGCTGGATTGGATTGGTGCATCGTCACAGAACTACGGACGGTTTTGGTGCGTCGGGTGGAAGTGCCACGGTTGCACTCTGACCCATCAGGGTGCAACCGCGCTGTCCCCTGCATTGCTCTCAAACGCTTCAATCAAAAGATAGCCGCCTGGTCAGGATTTGGCATGCATCTTGCTCGATGACAGACGTGCCGCCGGAGCGCAGAGCGTCTGCGCGGCAAAGAACTATAAGAGGAGTCACACATGGTTATGTTCTGGAAGCGCGTCAAGGCGGGTGTCGTCGCTGGCGCCGTTGCGCTGGCGGGTGCCAACGCCGCGCCGAGCTGGTCGGAGGAAGCTGACGAGGAAGTCGTCGAGCTCGAGACTTTCGTCGCTGGCGAAGAAGTCGAAGACGACCTCGGGTTGCTGCAAACGGAACCGGTCGAGTCGGTATTCGGTTTCGATAAGTCTATTCTGGAAACGCCGCGCGCCGTCTCGTCCATCAGCGCTGAGTTTCTGGACGAATTCAACGTCACCAGCATCAACGACATCGTTACGTTCGTGCCCGGTACGTTCACCACGTCTTTCTTCGGCGTTGCCGGCTCGCTGGACGTTCGGGGAACCTCGGCGGAAAACTACTTCCGCGGTGTGAAACGCATCAACAACGAGGGCAACTTCCCCACGGCCATCGGCGCGAGTGACCGGATCGACGTGATACGCGGTCCGATGTCACCGATTGCCGGTCCCGGTAAGGTTGGCGGCGCGCTGAACTTCGTGCCGAAGTCGGCGCGTGCCGAAACCGGACAGTATATGGACAAGGCCACCGGCTCCATTGGCTACACCGCGGGCTCCTGGGACAAGAGCATCGTTATTGGCGAAATTGGCGGACCAACAGAAGTGTTTGGCAAATCGGCTGGTTACTATCTATATGCTGAGATTGAAAACTCGGATTCTTTCTATAGGAATGATTCGAAACGCCAGAATCTCCTCCAGGGTACGCTCAACTTCGACCTCAACGACAGTACGCGAGTCGAAGCCGGATTCATGTACCAGGAATGGCGGGGTTTTGAGAATGGCGGCTGGAACCGCGTGACGCAGGATCTCATCGATAATGAGACCTACATTACCGGTCAACCTGCTGTGAACATCGACGCCACCTTCGGAGACGGCGACGGTTTGATTCAGGAATCGGAGATGGATGCTTTTGAGGCGTTCCAGGAAAGTCAGTTCGGCTCGGGCTCGTTCTTTGCTGTCGATCCGAGCGGAGTCCCGTTCGTGGACACGACTTGTTTCGCTGGGATCTCCGTTTTCTGTCTGAACGTGGATACGGGCGCGGCCCTTACGCAGGATCTGGTCGATCAGTTCAATCTGGGCCTCGACCCGGCCACCGTTGGTACTGCCAAATTGAGTCCCACGCGTGTCTTGATCGACGAGACCGATCAGTACGACACCGATGCTAACGTCGCCTACTTTGACATCATCCACACGATGGACAACGGCTGGACCGTAACAAACAAGCTCTACTACGAAGAAGTGGAGTACATCAACGTCGACGGCTACGGCTTTACCAAGATTGCGGACACCTGGGTCGTGGAAGACCAGCTCATCTTCGCCTTTGATTACGAAGGCGATGCGATAAAAGCGGCCTTTCAGATCTCGCCGTCCATCCGCTACACAGATGCCTTCTACGCACTGGACTTCACCGACGAGATTTTCGACCGGGTTGACCTCACAGTTGGTTTCAATGCCAACTCGCTTCAGCAGGTACCCAGCAGAGCACCGAACGAGTCGTGGAGCGCTTATGTGAACAGTGACTACTGGCAGTATGGTCTGGCGTTCCTCATGGATTCGAGCATTGGCGATAACCTGGATCTCCTGGTGGGCGTTCGCTATGACTACGTGGACATCGAGGCGGAAGATGGCGACGGTGCCGGTCCTGTGACTTTGCGCAACTTCGGCGCTGGGGAACGCGAGGATGAGGCTACCGATGACGGTGTGACGTGGAGCGCCAGCCTTTCGTACAAGGTGGGCCCCGTTACCCCTTACGTAACGGTCGCTGAGCAGACCACCATTATCTCCGGCTCGGCCGGGGACGTGAGCGTTGGCAATGTCATTGACGGTACGTTCCTCGGTGACAGCGAGCTTACGGAGTTCGGTATCAAGACCAGTCTGCTTGATGGGCGCGTATTTGCATCCGTCGCATACTACGAGCAGGAGCGAATCGCCTTCGACGCGCAGAACCCGGTTAACAATCAGGCCAACGAGGCGGAAGGGTATGAGGTAGAGATCCGCGCCGTTCTCAATGACCGCTATTCATTCGTGGCGACCTATTCGGATCTGGAAGTGAACGTTCTGCAAGATAGCGGCGTCGTGTTCTCTTATCTGGGTGCCGCAAACTTCCCTCAGATCGATCCGGCTTCCGTTTTCGGCGGTGCGATCACCGGCAACCACTTTGTGGGTAAAAGTACAGCCCGCGGCGGTATCCCCGAAGTATCCTGGGCGATCTCCGGTACCCAGAAATGGACTGAAAACTTCCGCACTGGTTTCAGCTACACCAGCGTCGACGAAACGGCGTCCTCGGTGATTGGTGGCATCATGCTGCCAGACTACGAGGTGCTGAATCTGAACGCGACATATGAGACGGACGTCTACCGGATGAGCCTCTACGTCGGCAACGTCACTGATGAGCTCTACTTCCGCGGTAACTTCCCCAGTCTCTACGGCAACAACGCTGTGTTGCCCAGCGTGGGACGGAACTGGACTGCCGAGTTCGTGCGCAAATTCTGACGCACAGGGACGGACTCAAAAGTGACCGTTAGCCTGCAAGGCGTCGTCAAGAGCTTCGATGACGCCACCCGGGTGCTGGATGGCATTGATCTGCGTGTAGCGCCCGGGGATTTTGTGAGCCTGATCGGCCCCAGCGGCTGCGGCAAGTCCACGCTGCTGCGGCTGGTGGCCGGCATCCTGGAGCCCACCGATGGGGCGATTACGTTTGCGGACGGAGCGGATCGCTCCGAGAGTCTGTCTTTCGTGTTCCAGGAGCCGACTTTGCTGCCGTGGCTCACAGTCGCCAAGAACGTCGAGCTGCCGCTCAACATTCAAGGAGTAGCGCCGGAACAGCGCCGCGAAATCTGCATGAAGCTTCTCTCCACAGTGGGGCTTGGTGACGTCGCGGACAGTTATCCGCGGCAGCTGTCGGGCGGCATGAAGATGCGGGTGTCCATTGCCCGGGCCCTGTCTGTCGATCCGGAGCTTTTGTTGCTGGATGAGCCCTTCGGCGCTCTGGATGAGATGACGCGCGACGCGTTGAACGAAGAACTTCTGCGTATACGTGCGGAGAAAGCCTGGACGGCGCTCTTCGTAACCCACTCGGTGTCCGAGGCGGTTTTTTTGTCGTCGCGTGTTGTCGTGCTGGCGGCGAAGCCCGGTCGTATCGATTCCATCGTGGACATCCCTTTACCGTATCCGCGCACCCCGGAGACACGCGAGACCGTTGAGTTCAGCGATCTCGTGCGCAAGGTCACCAAGGCACTGCACGCGGTCAAAAAACCGGCCGCTGACGCCAACGGCACGGAGATGGCGCATGCCTAAACAAATTCCCTGGCAGGTGGTGTTCTGGCCTGCCGCGATGGGCGTGTTGCTGCTTGTTTCGTGGTACCTGGCCATCTGGCTCTTCGGCATTCCCGAATATCAGCTGCCGCAACCGCACCGCATTGTCGAGGCGGCCCTGGCTGAGCAGGAGCTGCTGCTGTCAGGCGGCGCGCAGACCACCATTGCCTGCCTGGTGGGTTTCTTCATCTCGGTGGTGGGCGGGCTGTTGCTGTCGGTGTTGCTCGCCTCGAGTCAGTGGGCCTTCAATGGCATCTATCCCTATATCCTGCTGTTGAAGATGACGCCGATCATCGTGCTGGCGCCCATCATCATTCTCTGGGCCGGGCAGGGTCTGACCAGTATCACGACGATCACTTTCCTGATCTGCTTTTTTCCGATCGTTGCGAACACCACCATGGGTCTGCGCTCGGTCGATCAGGGTCTGGTGGATCTCTTTCGCGTCTATGGGGCCAAACCCTGGCAGACCATGCTCTGGCTGCGATTGCCGGGGGCGCTGCCTTATTTCATGGCGGGCCTGAAGATCGCTGCTGCGTTAACCCCTATCGGCGCGTTGTATGGCGATACCGTCGCCGGGATGGGCTCGAGCGACGAGGCGGGTCTCGGTTTCGTGGTGATGATCTTCAGCTCGCAGTTCAAGGTGCCGGCGCTCTTCGCCTCGGCTTTCGTCGCCTGCGTGATCGGTTTCCTTTTCGTGGGCATGGTCAATCTGCTCGCCTGGCGCACGCTGCACAAATGGCATGATTCCTATGTTTTTTCGGATTAACGCGTTCTTTCTGATTCTCCTGCTCGCTGCCTGCGGCAGCGAGGAGCGGGTGCAGACGGATGGGGCCTCGCAGCAGCTCATACCGATCGTGCTGCAGACGGATTGGTACGCTCAGCCCGAGCATGCGGGTTTTTACCAGGCCCAGGTGGACGGCCTTTATGAAGCGGCAGGCATGGCCGTCGAAATCCGCCCCGGTGCCAACATGACCAACGTGCCGCAGATGGTGGCGACGGGGCGCATCGACTTTGCGGTGGGTACGACGGACAACTTATTTATGGCGGCGTCACGCGGAGCGCCGCTCGTGGCCCTGATTCCATACTTCCAGCACGATCCACAGTGCGTGATGTTTCACGCCTCGAACGACATTGAAACCCTGGCTGACCTGGATGGGCGTGTCGTGATGATCAATCCCGGGGCAGCCTATGTGCAGTACCTGCAGAAGGCGCTCGGGATCAAGCCGCAGCTGGTGCCGCTGGACTACGGCCTGGCGCGCTTCCTGGCCGATCCCGAATTCATACAGCAGTGTTTTGTAACGAGCGAACCGTACTATGTTGCCCAGCAGGGTGTGGAGGCCGACGTGCTGCCGCTTTCGAGTTCCGGCTTCGATCCTTACCGTGTGCTGTATACGAACCGCCAGCGCCTCGAAGAGACGCCGGATCTCGTGCGCGCTTTTGTGCGCGCCTCGCTGGAGGGTTGGGCGCGCTACAGCGCCAGTGACGGTGAAGCCGTTCACGCGGTCCTGCAGACCCGCAATCCCCAGCAGACACCTGATTTCACCGCCTGGACCAAGGCCGCGATCGCGGAAAATCAGCTCATCTACGGTAACCCCGCTGAAGGTGAGACGCTGGGCAGCTTTGACCGCGCCCGGCTCGAACTGCACCTCGAGCATCTCGACGCGATCGATCTGCTCGACCGTCCTCTGGAGCTCGACAGTGTGGTCGCTTTCGAGCTCCAGGACCTGGTGCCGGAGGTGGCAGCGGGGGAGCCTTAAGCGTGGGCGCGACTCTGATACAAAATGCGTCCTGGGAGGGCGCCTCCCTGGATCTGCTCATCGCGGATGGGCGTATTGCGGCACTCGCGCCGCAGCTGGATGTCCCTGTCGACGCGGAAGTGTTCGACGCGACGGGCCTCGTCATGTGGCCCGGAATGGTCAATACCCATCACCATCTTGCCCAGTCGATCCTCAAAGGTATGCCGTCAGGCATCAACGCAGACCTCAATGCCTGGCTGCCGGCAGTGCCTTTCAGCGCCTGGCCGCACTTCGATGCGGAAGTGCTATACGCCGCCGCGCTGGTCGGATTTTCGGAACTCCTGCGCAGCGGCTGTACAACATGCGCTGACCATCACTATCTTTATCAGGAGCACCTTGGCCCCGAGTTGGAGGCTGCGCTCCTGGCGGCGGCGGATGAGGTGGGAATTCGCTTTGTGCTGTGCCGTGGCGGTGCGACGACCGCCGGGAGCCACCTGGGTCTCATGGACACGCCGATTGAAAACGAGCGTATCGAGACCATGCTCGAGCGTTTGCAGAATACCCTGCACCGCTGGCACGATCCTTCGCCGCACTCCATGCGGCGGCTTGTCGTCGGCCCTACATCGCTCGTGCATGGTTGTGAGCCCGAGCACCTGAAAGAGCTCGGCGCTTTTGCGCGTGAACACGGCCTCAAACGCCACAGTCATTTATTGGAAGTGGCGCGGGACGAAGAGGTTGCCCGGGAAAAATTCGGGCGGAGCGCTATCGCGTATGCCGAAGACGTGGGTTGGCTGGGCGATGACGTCTGGTATGCGCACCTGGTGCATACCGATGAGACGGCGCTCGCGCGTCTCGCCGAGACCGGCACCGGTATTGCCCACTGTCCCACGTCCAACTGTCGGCTCGGCAGCGGCATCAGCCCGGTCCCGGCCATGGCGGCGTCGGGTGTTCCGGTATCGGTGGGCGTCGACGGCTCCGCGTCTGCCGAGAGCGGCAGCATGGCCAATGAGGCGATGCTCGCGTGGTTGTTGCACCGCGCCGTGGGCGGTCCTGAGGCAACCACTCTTGCTCAAGTGAGGGCCTGGTGCACGCAAGGCGGCGCCGACGTCCTCGGGCTCGATACGGGCCGGATTCGCGTCGGCGCTTGTGCGGACCTGGTTTTTTACGATGTGACCCACCCACGCTACGCGGGCGTCTGGCAGCCGGAGTTTGCCCCTGTTCTCTGCGGGGAGCCGGTACACGTGGCTCGGGCAATGGTGCATGGCCGTTGGCGCGTGATCGACGGCGAGATACCCGGGTTGGATACCGCCACGGTGTCCGCTCGGGCAATGAGCGAGCTGACGCGGCTGCAGGAACGGATGGGCGCTTGATGGAAGGCGGCACCGTTTGCCTGCGAAACGTTGCTGTACTTGTTACGGGCGACGCCGCACGCACTGTGCACAGGAACGTTGACGTGCTCGTCGAGGACGGCTTTATCCGCCGCATCGGTGCGGATCTTCCCTCGAGCGGGGAGTGTCTGGACGCGTCGCGTTGGGTGGTCTACCCGGGGCTCGTCAACACGCACCATCACTTTTTCCAGGCCTTCGTGCGCAATCGTTCGGAGTTTGCCTGGCCGTGCGACGTGCTCTCATGGATAGCGCGCATTTACCCGGAATTCGCCAGGCTGACAGAACCCTGCTTCTATCACACCGCGCTGGTGTGCATGGCAGACCTGATCAAGCATGGCTGCACCACGGCGTTTGATCATCAATATTGTTTTCCGCGTCACGCCGGCAAATATCTGGTAGACCAGCAGTTTCGAGCGGCCGATCTGCTCGGTATGCGATATGTCGCCGGACGCGGCGCCAATACGCTGCCCGAGGAGCATGGCGGAAACGTGCCTGCCGATATGGTGGAGACGACGAGTGCGTTCTTAGGGGACGTGGAGCGGCTTGTGGAGACCTATCATTCGGCGGAGCCGGGCGCCATGCGCCAGGTCGTGGTTGCACCCTGCCAGCCCGTCAATTGCTGGGAAGCCACCTTTGTGGAGTCGCTGGCGCTGGCGCTTGACAAGGGTATCCGCTTGCACACCCATCTGGGTGAAGGTGAATCGGAAACGCTGGCGCAGCGCATTGGTGAGCGATCAGTCGCGTGGCTGGAGCGTATTGGCCTGCATGGCGCTGATGTCTGGGTAGCGCATGCCTGGGATTTGACGAGCGAAGAGATTGCGCGCCTGGGCGCACTGGATGTGGGCGTCAGTCACTGTCCAGCGCCGGTGTTTCTCGTCGGCGAAGCTGTCACCGATCTGCGCACCATGCAGCAGGCTGGCGTACGTCTCGGCCTGGGTGTTGACGGCTGCGCCTCCAACGACGGCTCCAATCTGGCCGAGTGTATCCGCACGGCCTATTTACTGCAGTGCCTGGTGGCCAGCGCGCGTGGTTTCACCGCGCCTGACCCGGTGGATTATCTGGAGATGGCCACGCGCGGCGGCGCTGCGTTGCTTGGCCGGTCCGACATCGGTGAGCTCGCCGAAGGCAAGTGCGCAGATCTGTTTGCGGTGAATATCGACAGGCTTGACCTCGTGGGTGCTCTCGATGCGCCTGACGCGCTGCCGGCGAAAATCGGTCTCGGCGACGCAACGGCCATGACCATGATCAATGGCCGCGTCGTCTGGCAGAACGGTGAGTTTCCGGGGCTGGATGAGGCGCAGCTTGCCGCGCAGGCCCAGGCTGCGTTGGACACGGTGTTTGGTTCTGTCGCAGCGTAGCTGAACCCAGCAGCTTTAACGCTCAACAGGTATGTGCTATTGGGCGTTGACGACGCCCTCGACGAACCACTCCATTGCAATCATTTCCTCATCTGAGGGTACTTTGCCGGCTGAGATGCGCTCCGAGCCCTCCACATCGCGCAAAGGCCCCGCAAACACATGGAAGCTTTTGTCGGCTATGGATTGTTTGACGGCTTCGACTTCCTCGAGGACTGCTGCAGGCACCTCTGGAGATACTGACACCAGCCGTGTGGCGTCCTCTGCCAGGCCCAGCCAGAGCGCTTCGCTCTGCCAGCGCCCGTCCAGCTTGGACTCGATCAGCGCCTCGTAAATGGGTGCCCAGTTGTGCTCGACGGTCACCAGGTGCCGCTGCGGTGCGAATTCGCTGCGGTCGTATTGATACCCGACTGCCCACACCCCGGCTTTCTCCGCGGCGATCATCAGCGCGGGTGTTTCTGTATGGTGGGAGATGACGTCCGTGCCGAGATTGATCAGCAGTTCCGCCGCCTCCCGTTCCTTAGCCGCGTCCATCCATGTGTTGATCCAGATGGTCTGCACGGTGATTGAAGGGTCCACGGACCGTGCGCCCAGCGTGAACGCGTTGATGCCGCGGATGACCTCAGGAATTGGAAACGCCGCCACGTAGCCCAGCTTCTTCGTCTTGCTCATGTGCCCCGCGAGCATCCCCGCGAGATAACGACCCTCCATGGCGCGTATCTGGTAGGTGCCGACGTTGCGGCCGGTTTTGTAGCCGGAGGCATGCTGAAAGGTGGTGCGCGGAAAGCTGCGCGCCACTTTGATGACTGGATTCATATGTCCAAAGGAGGTGGCGAAAATCATGTCGTAACGCTCGCGCGCCAGATTGGTCAGCGTGCGCACGGTGTCCGGCCCCGGCTTTACGCCTTCGACCGGCAGCGTCTTGACGCGCTCACCGAAGCGCGCCTCGATGGCCAGGCGTCCCTGCTCGTGCGACAGGCTCCAACCGCCGGCGTTCGTTGGATGCTCGTACAGAAAAGCCACCCTCAGGGGTTCCTCCGCGAAGCTCGTCGGTGCAAGCAGGACGAGCAAGAGCGTGAATGACACAGTGCGCATGGTGATCTCCGATCAGCTGAAAGCCTTCCCGAGGCTGCGCGGTTCACGCAGACGCGGGCTTGTCGTGGATGCTCTAGCGAGCACCACGAGGGCGAGTATGGTGACAATATAGGGCGACGCGGCCAACAGGTGTGTCGACACGTTGATGTTGGCCGCCTGGAACGCCAGTTGCAGCACGCTGGTGCTGCCGAAGATGAACGCACCTAAGAGCAGGCGCCCGACTTGACGGCTCGCGAAGACCACCAGCGCCAGAGCGATCCAGCCGCGGCCGTTGCCGATCGCCTCATTCCAGATTGGTGTGAAAGACAGTGCCAGGTACGCGCCCGCCAGGCCAGCCATCGCACCCCCGAAGAGCGTCGCCGTTGCTTGAATGCGCAGCACGGGATGTCCCATCGCGTGTACCACCTGCGGTGCGTGACCACAGGCGATCAGCAGCGTGCCCCGGAAACTGCGCAGGAACCAGGCGATCATCGCCGCCATGATCCAACCCAGATAAACGAGTAGGTCTTGTTTGAACACCACGCCGAGAACCGGCAGCTCGCTCAGCAAAGGGACGGTGAGCGGCGTCATCGCCGTGATGGATGCGCCCGCGTGCTGGTTACCCAGCAATGCGGCGAGCCCCAGACCGAAGATCGTCAGCGCCAGCCCCGTTGCGACCTGGTTGGTTTTCAGCGCGAGTACGGGCACGGCGAAGAGACCGGCCAGCGCCATGCCGGCGGTTGCTGCGGCCAGTATCGCCAGGGCCGCGCTGCCTGTGCTCAGCATGGTGACGAAAGCGACCGCGGCGCCGGTGGTCAGCATGCCTTCCTGGCCCAGGTTCAGAATGCCGGCGCGCTCGCTCACGATGATGCCTAGACCCAGCAACAACAGCGGCGCAGCGCTGCGTATCACTGCGCTGACAACTGCCTCGACGGTGACCAGATCCATCAGGCTGCCGACGGCCGCGCGCGCAGGCGCAGCTGGTGATTGACCAGGAAGTCACAGCCGAGCAGAAACAGCAGCAGTGCCCCCTGAAAGATTGAGGTAGTGGCTTTCGGTAACTCGTGCAGGAGCTGCAGGTTTTCTCCGCCCAGGTACGTCAGCGCCATGAGCAGGCTCGCGAAAACGATGCCGACCGGGTGCAGGCGTCCCAGAAACGCGACAATGATGGCGGTGTAGCCGAAACCGAAGCTGATGTTCATCGTAAGCTGGCCCACCGGGCCGGCGATTTCCATCACGCCGGCGAGGCCGGCCATGGCGCCGCTGATGGCCAGCGCCTGCCAGGTCAATCGCTTGACGCTGCCGCCGCTGAAGTGGACAGATTTTGCGTCGAAGCCGAGCAGGCGCAGGCGATAGAGCAACACCGCCTGATGGTGCGCGAACCAGAAGAGTCCGGCCAGGGCTGCTGCGATAGCCACCCCCAGGGAAAGATAAGCCGTGTCGCTCAGCGACGGCAGCAGCACGCTGTCGGCCAGGAGCGCTGATTCGGGAAAGTTGAAACCCGCGGGATCCTTCAGCGGGCCGTTGACACACCAGGCCAGAAAGTGGAGTGCGACATAGTTCAGCATGATGGTGGTCAATACCTCGTTGGCGTCGCAGGCCGTGCGCAGCCAGGCCGCGAGCGCCGCCCAGGCAGCACCGGCCAGAATGCCCACGAGCAGAATTGCGGGAAGCGCAATCCAGCTTGGCCAGGCTTCGGCATGAAGGGCGAGCGCTCCGCCGGCGATCGCGCCCATCAGAAACTGCCCCTCCGCGCCTATGTTCCATAGCTTCGCCCGATAACATACGGCCAGGCCCAGCGCGCACACGAGCAGAGGGGTGGCTTTGCCGAGCAGCTCCAGGCGGCCGTAGCTGTCCAGCAGAGGCGCGATCAGAAAGTCGTGCAACACGGCGCCCACCGGCAGGCCCTGCAATGCCAGCAGCCACGCGCCGGTGGCAACAGCCAGCGCCAGCGCCAGGGCTGGAGAAGCGAACTGCCACAGCAGGCTGGGCGTCGGACGGGATTGCACCAGCAACATCAGGCGAGACGCTCGAAGCTGGGGTCGCTCAGCCACAGGCCGAGCTGCTGGGCGCTCATCGTCTCGCGCGGCAGCACCGGGGACAGGTGACCTTCGCAGAGCACGGCTATCCTGTCTGCCAGCAGCATCAGTTCTTCCACGTCCTGGGTGATCAGCAGCACCGCGGTGCCCGCGTCGGCTACCCGCAACAGTGTCTCATGCACGAAGCGGGTGGCCTTGAGGTCGATGCCCCAGGTGGGGTTGTTGCACACGAGTACCTGAGGCTTTGCGTGCAGTGCGCGCCCGATCAGAAACTTCTGCAGGTTGCCTCCCGACAGGGTCCGGGCGGGGGCGGCAGGCGCTGCGGCGCGAACGTCGAACTGCTCGATGATGGCGCTGCAGGCCCTGTTCAGCCGCGCGCGCTTTATCCACGCGCCATGATCGCGCTGCGTGGTCATGAGCAGATTGTCGCTCAGCGACAGGTCGGGTACGCAGCCGTTCTCGTGTCTCTCCTCCGGGGTAATCTGCATTGCGCTGCGTGGCGGTGCGTCGATATGCCCGCCAGTGATCACGTCAGGATCCAGCAGCACCTCGTTGAGTGCCGCCTGACCCTGGCCGGCAATACCGGCAATACCCAGGATCTCGCCCTGCCCCAGCGTGAAAGAGATGCCCGCAAGCGGTACGCGGTGCTCGCTGTCGCGGCGTGTGCGCACGTCGCTGAAAGACAGGGCGACAGCGCCGGGTGCGTGGTTTGCGTGCGCGAGCGGCGTTGGCGGCTGCGCCCCGATGATCAGCTCTGCCAGGAGTTCGGCGCTCATGTTGGCCGTCGGCGCGTTTGCGACCACACGCCCCCGGCGCAGCACGGTCACCTCGTCGGCAGCTTGCAGCACCTCGTCCAGCTTGTGGGTGATCAACAGCACGCCGTAACCGCGCTCGGCCAGATCGCGCAGCAGTATCAGCAGACGCTCGGCCTCGGGCTCGGTGAGCACGCTGGTCGGCTCGTCCAGGATCAGCAGCTTGGGATTGCTGAGCAGCGCGCGCAGGATCTCGACCTGCTGCTTTTCGCCAGCGGTCAGATCCTGGACGGGCGCCTGTGGATTCAGCTCGATGTGCATCAGACCCTGGAGCGGACCGGTTACGGCATCCCAGTCGAAGTCTGGACCCGCGTAGAGCCGCAGGTTCTCCTCGATCGTAAGCTCTTCAACGAGGGAGAAATGTTGAAACACCATGGCGATGCCCAGATCTCTCGCTGCGCGCGGATTGGGTAACGTAGTGGCTTCGCCCTGCCAGTAGAAGAGGCCTGTGTCAGGCTGCTCCAGGCCGTAGATGCAACGCATGAGCGTGGACTTGCCGGCGCCGTTCTCGCCCAGCACGCAGTGCACGGTATGTGTTTGCAGCGACAGCTCTACGGCTTCGTTGGCGATGACGTCGCCGTAGCGTTTGGAGAGGCCGGTTACACGTAAAAGGGGCGGAGCCGCTGGCTCCGGCACCACGCTATGTTCAGCCACCGAAGTTGCGCTGCCACTCGGCCTGTTTGCGCATATCCTCCGCGTAACCCAGCCAGCGCGCGGCCTGACGCCTGGTGTTTTCGAAGCTGCGTGCCTTACGCAGCGCGGCAAAGCTGTCCTTGAACTTTTCCTGCTCGGCCAGCGCGATCCCCAGCAGCAACCAGGCTTTGCCCGGTTCTTCGAGGCCCATGTCGACCGCGGTTTGCAGGGTGGCCTCGGCGGCTTCCCAGTCCCCCTGCTCTACGTGCAGGTTGGCCACCCGCAGTAGGGGGTCGCCTTTATCTTCCAGCTCAGCCAGCTCTGTGAAGGCGGCGATGGCCGCTTCCTGCTCGCGGGCGCTGACCCAGGCGTTGGCAAGCATGCGCACGTAGCTTGCATCGCGCGGCAGGAGGGTTTTCTCGAAAGCGGCTTCCAGCAGGCGCGCGGCGTGCTCGGGCACACCGCGGGATACGCAGAGTTGCACCATCGATTTAACAGACGCTTCTTTCTCCAGCACGCCGTTCATCCAGGCAACACGCAGAGTGGCGAGCGCGCGCGACTCGTCTTCCATGAGCACGTACACGCTCGCGAGCTGTTCCCAATACCCGGGTTTTTCGGACCAGACGCCGATCATACGCTGCAGCACGCCGGCCGCGGCCTTGAAATCTTTGAGCTCGAAGTGCGCGGCCGTGAGCAGCTGGTACCAGCTTTCGCGTGGCGTGTCGGACGAGGCCAGCGCCATCTCCGCGTACGGTATCGCTTCGGCATAACGCTTGGTTTGCGCATATATGTTGGCCATGAACATCATTTGCGCGGGGTTTGGAGATTCCAGGGTCTCAAACCACTCAGCGGCAAAGTCGAGCGCCTGGTCGAACTCTCCCTGCGCGGCGTGCAGTTGAGCGACCATGTAGCCGACGTTGTATTTCACCTGCTCGGGTAGCTTGTTGAGCGCGAGGCTCTCTTTCAAATGCACGATCGCATCGTCGAAGCGCTCGGCCGCCATTTCGGCGTAGCCCAGCATCTGCAAAGTCAGCGCCCGGTCCAGGGAGTCGTCTTTCACTTCACCCAGCAGCTCGGTCAGAGTTCTAAGCGCGCCGTCGATGTCGTTCTCACCCATGAGCTCCTGGGCATCGGTGAGCGTGTTGTACGTTTTGGTGGTCACCGAATCCGCTGTTGCGGGTGCCGCAATCAGCGCTGTTGCGGCGAGGAGCAAGATTGCAAGTACCTGCCGCATCGGTCAGCCCTCCAGCTTGAATTCGATGGTCTGCTTGGCGCGCTGCGCCACCGGTGAGCCGTCCACCATCTTGGGACGGAACTTCCAGCGCTGCATCGCGGCGATCGCCGCGTCATCGAACAGCCGTGGCGGATCCGATTCCATGACCTTGGCGTTTGACACAGTGCCGTCGGGGCGGATCAAGACCTCCATCGTCACCCAGCCTTGAATGCGCGCCTGCTTGGCGCGGCGCGGGTACGCAGGCGCGACGCGGACGACGGGAATGACGTCGGTGTCGAAGCCGGCGAGGCCCTGCCCTGCGGTGAGCGTACCGAGATAAGGACCGTTGCCATCGCCGACAGGAATCCCGATGGTGGGCATGTTCATATTGAGGTTGGCGTTTACGGTATCCATCTCTGCTGAGAAGTCAGGCGTTTCGGGCGCTTCCTCCGGTGGCGGAGGCGGTTCGGGAATGCGCCGGTCCTTTGTCTGCACATCGTCGTTGGCCGGGTCGATGCGAATGAAGTTCAAGTAGGCGTGTGTCTTGTCCGGTTTTTCGAAAATGCCGTCGTTGCGTACCAGCATGTTCATGAACCAGAAGAGGCTGAGTGCCGCGAGCACAGCCGCAGCAAGCAGCGCAAATTGTTTGGCCGCGATCACGACTCGTCCGTGGCTACCGAGACGCTGGTGGCTCCGGCCAACCGCGCCTGATCCATGACGTCAATCAACGTCTCCGTGTTCGAGAGCGCATCAGCGACGATGATCACCGCCGCTCCGGGGCTCTCCGCCAGACCTTTCTCGACGTTGGCGCGGACGGCGCGTTTGTCGACCTGGCGCTTGTCGATCCAGATCTGATTGTTGGCGGCAATGCCGATCTGGATGGATGAAGCATCCGTCGGCACCGCGGTCTCTGCATCGGGCCGGGTGACATCAACGCCAGCTTCCTTCACGAACGTGGAAGTGACGATGAAGAAAATCAGCATGATGAACACGACGTCCAGCATCGGCGTGAGGTCGATCTGGCTCTCGTCGTCGTCGTCGTTGAAAAAACGGGAGGATTCAGCCATGACCTCAGTCCCTCTCAAAAAGTTCGTTGTTTTTCATCATCTCGCGCTTGTAGCGGCGTTCCAGGTGGGTCGCGAAAGGAATACCTGCAAGCGCGACGACCATGCCCGCCATCGTGGGTATGGTGGCGGCGCTGACGCCGTTGGCCATCGCCCGCGGGTTCCCGGATCCCATCGACGCCATGACCTCGAAGACCTGAATCATGCCGGTCACGGTGCCAAGCAGCCCGAACATGGGCAGCAGTGCGATGAACGCGGGGATCACCTTCAGGCGGTGGCTCATGGCGCAGTCGAGCTCGGAGATGAGCTGGGTGCGCTGAAAGTCGGAGTACCAGGAATTACGATCCTCGCGTGCCTGCCAGGCATCGAGGCGCAGGCGCCGTTCTTTCGGGTAGTCGATGTTGAAGAACCAGAGGCGCTCCAGCACGAACCACCACAACAAGCCCGTCAGGATGAGAATACCCCACAACACGGTGCCGCCCTTCGCCATGAAATCGAGGAATCCATACTGCAGCTCGAGCATCGGTTCAGGCCTTAGCGAGCCGTGATGAAGCCATCGCCTCGGCTTTCTGCGCCATCATGCCCGCCGCTTGTTCGCCGATCATCTTACTGAGCACGGTGGCGCGGTCGTTGAGAAAACTGTGACTCAGCAGCAGCGGTATCGCAGCGCACAGACCCAGCACGGTGGTGATGAGCGCGGTGGAAATGCCGCCGGCCATCAGCTTCGGATCGCCGGTGCCGAACAGCGTAATCATCTGGAAGGTCTCGATCATGCCTGAGACCGTGCCAAGCAGACCCATCAGCGGCGCGACCGCGGCGAAAACCTTGATGAGCGGCAGGCCGCGTTTCACCGCGGCGACATCGGTTATGACGATGGTCTCGAGCTTCCTCGAGATGACCTCGAGGTCGTCGAGATGCTCGTTCTCGTAGTAGGTGCCCATGATGCGGCCGAGCGGATTGTCGTCGCTGATCTGGTCCAGGTTCTTCAACTGCCGGTTGATGCGGCGTGATGTTGCGTTTATGCGCATCCAGCGCTCCAGCACCAGCATCATCCCGATGACGCCCACGACGATGATCAGGTAGCCGACGGTCTTACCCTGCTGGATACGCTCGAAAATGCTGGGGGATTGAACCAGCAGTCCCAGTAGTGCGCCGCGTGACGGATCTATTGCGAACGTCACGGGTTGGCCGTTAGAGGCGGCACTCAGCTGATCGGCGCTGGTGCGCGCATAGCTGACCGGTTGCCGCGGCAGTTCGGTGACCTTGTTGTCTTCTGAAAGATAGCTCAGGTACTTGTTGCCGGAGATGACGTTAAACGTCCCCACTCTTGTCACGGAGGCCTTGTAGGTTGTGCCCTCCGGGGCTACCACGTCGGTTTCGAACCGGCTGAGCTGCCCGGAGTAGGTGATCTCATGCATCAGCAGACGCCACAGGCTTTGCAGTTGCGGGATGGTCGGCACCTCCGCGCTGGCGGCCAGCGCTTCGATCTCTGCGCGCCGCTCGGGGTGCTCGAGCGTGACCAGCGAGTCAAACAGCATGTTTTGCGTGTCGTCGGCGGTCTGGCGAAACACACCAAAAAGTTCGCCGAGGTCACCGATACGTCGATCGAGCAGGGTGGAGAGCTCTGCCAGGCGCGTTTCGTTGTCGTCAAACTGGCCTTTCAACTCAGTCTTCAGTCGCTCCTGAGCGGCAATGGCCTGCTCGACGTCGGCGAGAAGCCGGGCTTGTTCCTGAGCCGACGAGCGGAAACGGCGCTCCCGTTCAGAGTTGTGCTGAGCTTCTTCACTGGCCTGGGCGGCGACCTGTTCATACAGCTCCACCAGCGGATCGTTTGCGGAGGCTGTGGCCGCTGCCATCGTGCAGGCGACTGCCAGCATCACGCTGACAAGCCGGCGGCTGAGGTGGGAAAAGAGTTGCTTGGCGATCATATGCTCAGCTCCGGCGCGTTTACGGGAAGGGACAGGAGCTCGGCGGGTGCCTGCTTACGAGCGACGCGGATGCCGACCTGGATCTGGCGGCGCGCCGAGTCTTCCAGCACTTCGTATTGGCGGCTGAGCGGATTCCAGCGTCCGCTCTCTTCGCCGTCCAGAGTCTGGTAATAAAGGCCCACCCTGCCTATGCGCAAGAAGTCGACGGTGCGGACGTCATTCTCGGTGGCGAGCTCGCCTCGGTAAGCTTCGATGGTGCGGCCGTAGTCCACTTCCACGAGATAGGCTTCCATGATGCGCCGGTATTTCTCTCCGGCGGTAACGTCAGCACGATCGATCAGTGTGCGCAGACTCGCGACGCGATCTTCGCGCTCAGCGACCAGGAACGGCGCGTCTGCTTCCACGAGTTTTTCCAGCGTCTCTGTCATCGTGATCATCAGCGGCAGCGCCCCTGTCTCGATGGCCTCGATCTCGTCGGTCTGGCGAATGATCGATGAGATCTCGCTCTCCTGGGAGTCGATGAGCTTCTTGAGTTGCTGGTTGTAGATCTCGAGGCTTTCCAACCGCTGTGTGGCGATCCGGAACCTCTGCAGGTCCTGTGAGGTCTGGTCGGCTAGCTTGTTAATACGCTCCTGGCTGGCAGCGGCTGCCGAATCGCTTTCCGCTTGCTTGTCTAGGCTGTCCTCCAGCGCCAGCAATGTCGGCGCGAAGGCGCCGATCAGGAGCACCAGCAAGCCCTTGTTCGTTTTTTTCATGGACTGCGTGAATCCTGTGCTCTGTTGTCGCGAAGCTTCAAGCAATATGTGTGCCAGCGGATTGGAATAAATCCTGATCAAAAGGCCAGCTTTATCCGCCTAATGACAACGACTTAGATGGCACATTGCTTTGCGCCCGTGTCGCAGGCACTGTTTTGGCGCAGCGCTGCGCCGCATTGGTGCGCCGGCGTCAGTTCGAGCCGGGGGCGACGTCACTCACACAAACGCCAGCGTCCTGCAGCAGGGCGCCCGCCGCCAGGCAAGCAGCTTCATGCCACGGCTGGCCGATCAGTTGTACCGCGAGGGGCAGGCGCGCCGGGTCATGGACGGGAGCGGCCACGACGGGTAGGCCGATGCAGGAGATCGGTTGGGTAAAGTAGCCGATGTTGGCGCGCAGCCCGACGGTCTCCCCGCCGAGGGTCACGGTTTTTTGGCCGACGCGCGGTGCGGCAAACGGGGTGGCCGGAGCGAGCAACACATCTATGTCGCCCATCGCGGCGGCGACGGCGCGCGCATACTGGCGCCTTACGCGTTGCGCCTGAACATACCATGCGGCCGGCAGCAGGTTGCCTGCCAGCAGGCGGTCGCGGGTATCCGGGTCGAAGTCGTCAGCCTGCGCGCGCAGCCGTTCGCGATGGAGTTGCGCGCTTTCGACGTTGGTGATCACGAATGCGGCGGCGCGGCCTTCGGCAACGAGCGGCAGTGATACCTCGTGCAGCTCGCAACCGGTGCTCGCGAGCGCATCGGCACAGAGCGCCACGGCAGCCTCCGCGTCGGCAAACTCACCGCTGCGGAAATAGCCTGTGGCGATACCGATACGCAGCGGACGTCCAACTGGAGCTTCTGGCGTCGGCGCGTTGCGCGCGCAAGCATGATCGCCTGCGTCGTGTCCCTGCAGCACTCCGTACACACGCGCGAGATCCTCGACGCTGCGAGCCAGCGGACCCACATGATCGAGACTGTCACAGAATGGAAAGGCGCCGGTGCGCGGCAGGCGTCCGTAGGTTGGTTTCAAACCCCACACGCCGCAGAACGAGGCGGGCACCCTGATACTGCCGTTGGTATCGGTGCCGAGCGTCAAGGGGACTGCGCCGGCGGCCAGCGCTGCGCCGCTGCCTGACGAAGAGCCGCCGGCCATGTGGTCGCGATTCCAGGGATTGCGGCACGCGCCGTAGTGAGCGTTCTCGCCGGTAAAGTCGTATGCGTACTCGCCCATGTTGAGCGACCCTACAAGCACAGCGCCGGCCTGCTCGAGGCGCTGCACCAGGACCGCGTCGCGGGAAGTGCTGTCGTGAGCTGCATTGATCTTCGATCCGGCCAGGGTGACCGTGCCAGCGACGTCGAAGAGATTCTTCACGGCGAACGGCACGCCCGCGAGCGGGAGCGTATCGCCATCGGCCAAACGCTGGTCTACCGTCTCCGCGGTTGTCAGTGCGCGCTCTTCGTAGCGTGCCGTGAACGCGTTGATGCCCGCATCGCAAGCGGGTAGTCGCTCAAGACATGCAGCCACGGCGGCGCGAGCCGTCGTCGCGCCGCTCTGCACCGCGTCTGCAATGGCCGTCACTGTCGCACTGGCGTGATCAGTCATTGTCAGCAGGGTTCATTGGCTCGAAAACCGGCGCCAGGTCGATGTCATCATCCAGCCTTACTGCAAACAAGCGCGCGGACATCTGGGCGGCGATCTCCAGATTCGTAATCACGCCCGGCCGATGCGCGTCGGCGATTTCTATTCCGAGAGCCGGGGCTGTCGTATCCAGCCACAGTTCGGCATCGAAAGTTGGCTCATGCATGGTTTGCTCTCTCGATATTCAGATTGCGGTGCTGTGGCGACAGGTGCACCAGCTCAGCATGCTGGTGCCGTTCGTATGAGCACGACGCAACGCCGCTGTGGTCGATGATTGATCTATCACAGACTGTTGGCGGCGACCCGCTGTTTCAGATACGCATCCGCGGTTATGGGTTCGTAAGTACCAGCGGGGCTCTCTATCATTGTGTCCGTATTCGCCTGGCAGAAGAACGCGAGCGAAAAGCGGCTGCGCTGCGCGCAATCCGGCGGTACCACAACCCGATGCAGGGTCGAGCGCAGCTCGTCGTCGCTCCATCGCATCAGCATGTCGCCGATGTTGCAGGTGATCACGCCTGGCTTGGGCTCGACATCCGTCCAGGCGAGGCTTTCCGCTTCCGCGCCGGGGCAGATCTGCAGCCCGCCCTGCCCGGGTTGCTGATGAAGCAGCGTCAGGCAGTCGAAGTCGGTGTGTGGCCCCGCGCGCCACACCGCGTCTGGCGTTTCGCCGTCAGCCAGCGGCAGGTAGTGCAGCAGTCTCAGCGTGCTTTGATAGCTTGTCTCCAGTGGATCGTGGGCTTCGGTGAAAAAATCTTCGGCGAAACCCAGGCGCGCGGCGAAACAGCTCAACACCCGCATGCCTACGGCCCAGTTGGCGCGTTCGAAAGCAAGCATCTCTGCTTTGAAACCGGCGAGCTCCGGCCAAAGATCAGTCATGCGCGGCAGCGTGATCTGATAAGACTCCTTGCGGTCGCGCTCCCCGGTCGACGGCCGTATCTGCGCCATGTATTCCCAGCCTGCGTTGGTCCCTGGCTGCAGAGGCAGGTCTGCCTTGATCTCTTGATCGAGTTCGAAGAAGCGTTCGGTCATCGCAAACGCGCTCTCGATCTGGGTCAGCGGGATCCCGTGATTCACCAGCTGGAAAAACCCGCTGTTGGTAGCGGCGTCCCACACCGCGTCGGTGATCTCTGCTTTACGATGCTCGAAGTCGGTGAGATCGATCTCGGGGATCACGCGGCTGAGGGCGGTGCCGCGCGCGCCCATGCGTGCTTCGCGTTCGAGTTCCGGAAGGGAGGATTCATTCATTAACGTGCACTCCTCAAGCCGCGGCCGATCCGGCGAGCGCCGCCAGTGTGCGCGCCAGCACGGCAACACCCTTGCGGATTTCCTCGGACGACGTGTATTCATCGGGGCGATGGCTGATGCCGTCCTTTGACGGCACGAAGATCATGCCCATGGGGATCTTGCGAGCCATGAACAACGCGTCGTGATACGCGCGGCTTACGAGCGGCATCTGGCTGAAGCGTTCCTGCTCGCAGGCGGCGCTGACCGCGTCGATGATGGATGGATGTGCATCTGCTGGCGGGTCAGCGTTGATCGTTTCGATGTCGACGGCCAGATTGCGTTCGTCTGCCAGTCGCTCTGCTTCCGCCTGGATCGCAGACACGATCCGTTCTCTGGCTTCGAGGTTCGTGTCGCGAATGTCGAAGCTGACGGTCACGCGTCGCGGAATGCTGTTGATGGCGCCAGGGTGCACCTCCACCATCCCGCAGGTAGCGACCGTGTCATCGCTGCCGCTGTTGCGCGCGAGGTCTTCCGCCATGGAGATGAGCCGAGCCGCCGGTACCAGCGCATCCTGACGTACAGGCATGAGCACGGTGCCCGCGTGTCCGCCGGCGCCCTCAAAAGAAATTTTGAACGACGCTGGCGCTGCGATGGCGCTGACGACGCCAATTTCAGTGGCGTGGCGTTCGAGCTCTGGTCCCTGCTCGATGTGGAGCTCCACAAAATAGTCATAGCTGTCCTCGGCCAGCTCCACGCTGGCGAGATCGCCGGCGTAACCGGCATCGTCTCGTGCTGAGGCGAAGGTGACGCCGTCATCGTCGGTCAGGGCGTCGACGTCTGCCGAGCTGAGCGCGCCGCCCATGAGGCGGGAGCCAACGCAGCCGATACCGAAGCGGGTCGGCTCCTCCGAGGTGAACATGATGACGTCGATGCTGCGTTCCGGGACAAAACCGCTCGCCTGCAGCGCGCGCACGGCGGCGATCCCGCCGAGCACGCCCACGGTGCCGTCGAACTTGCCTGCATGGGGAATGGCGTCGCAGTGTGAGCCGGTGCTTACTGCGCCCGCACCCTGTCCCTGCCAGCGGCCGAAAATGTTCCCGGCAGCATCCTCGCGCACCGTGAGGCCTGCATCGCTCATCAGCTGTTTAACGTACGCCCGTCCTTCCAGGTCGCGTGCGGTGAACAGCACGCGGGTGACAGCGGGAGCAGGTGTGTCGGAATAGGTCGCGAGTTGGTCAAGCTCGCCTTGTAGCCGTTCGCCATCGACTGCGAGCGACTCAAGCGCTGATTGGGGCACGATGCATCTCCTTGAACGAGCGGCTGTTGTTCTTGCTGGTCGCCGCGAACCTCTGGGTGCAAACAGAAACAGTGGAGCAAGAATGATGCCATATAACGTGCTGCCGCAATTGATTTCCTGACGATTTGGCCAGAAATTGGCGGGGAGGCTGGCGTCCGGTTGTGGCTGCGCCTGAATGCTGTGCGATTGAACCCACCAGACGCGCGGGAACCTCTGTGCGCGGCAGTCTGCGCATTTTAGCGGGTCTGGTTCTGCGATCTCGGGACGCACGGGATGAATCGGCGGCTGGTGAGGCTTGTGTTTGCTCGAACGTTTAGCTGCCCGAACTCTGAGGAGTTTATGCCGTGCGGACCTGCGCGGCAGCTCAGGACCTGGCTGGGTGAAACAGCACTTTCAGGAGCCCGACTTGGCACGCCGCTTGCGACTGAACAGGATGAAGATCCCTGCTGTGATCGGTCCGATGACGGGTATCAACCAGCCCCAGACCAGTGCAACGGTCTCCCAGACGCTCAGCTTCTCGGACTGATTGACCGTCAGATAAGTAATGGCGCCCATGATGATGAAATGTGGCAGGGCGAGCTGGCTGAGAAGATCCATATCAATATTCATTGTTTACTTGTACCACGTCGTGGATTGCAAAGCCGCTCCCGGAAATCGAGCGATGACCTTTCAGGCCTCTACGCGCTCCCGGGTTCGGGGATCTGGTTGAACGTCTGCAGCACGATCTCGCGATCGGCGTCATCGGCGATCGCGTCGATGGCGGCCTTCGCCTGCGGGTAACTGTGTTCATACGCCGATACGTCCCGCGCGGCCAAAGCGGCTTCCGCGTGTATGGTATGCACGAATGCAATTTCCCAATCGTCGGTCTCTCTTTGCAGGAAAAAGTTTCTGACCGCTGTCGATAACGCCAGCGCCGAGTCCCCGAAGCCAACCAGTGCGTGTACATGGGCCAGCAGTAGCTTCGCTCGCATGTCATTCAACTCGGTCCCGATTTTGCGCCAGTGCAGCGCCGCGGCGTGCGCGCAGTTCAACATCTCGGCGGTTTGATCTTCTGTTCTTTCAGGGAGTTCAGCGAGTTCCCACGCCCTGTTGTTCGTCTCTATCGCAAAGAAACGATGCCAGTTGTCGATATCTGTGTCTTCGGGTTGGTGCGGCACTATAGTCTCCCTGTCTTAAAGCACGTGCTTGATGATCAGATGGCTTGCAGCGATACCGATACCTGCCCCTACCGCGACTGAGAAAAACCCGGATAAATCGATGAGCAGCGCAAACCAGGTAGCAACCGACGCCAGCAGCACGGGCACAACGAAGTGGCCGACGCCGACGTGGCCCTTCGTGCGCGGTGAGTCATGCCCCCTTGTCCTCGCGGCAGCGCTCTTTTCGCTGCTGATGAGTTCGTCTGCCAGCTGATTCGCGGTTTCGCGGTCCATGGGCGGCCCTTTCGTGATTGCCCGGCATCATGACGCGATCACTCGCCATTGGTCCAGCTTTGATTCGAATGTGATCGAAGCATTGGCAGGGCTCGTAGATGGAAGCCTTTCGAGTCTCGTTTGTCCCAACAGATCGCCAAGATGCGGCGCGACCTGCCGGGAGAACACAGCTTCCGACTTCGCGCCGTTGAAGCAGATCAGCCGAATCGCCGGGTGCTGCCGCAGAAATGTCGAGAAGTCATTGGGCACGATCGTCGAGTCGTCGATGTCAGAGTCCAGGCTGCTAGTCCGCGTGCAGCTTTTCAGCGTGTCCCAGACCGCGATGCGTTCTTGCTTCAGCATGTCGCACCGCATTTCGTAGCTTTCGCTCGACGGGATGCCAGTGATTTCCTTAATGATCCGCCAGAACAGATTGCGCGGATGCGCGTAGTACTGCGATCTCTGCAGTGACACCTTCCCCGGCATTGAGCCGAGGATCAGGACTTCGGCACGCGCGTCCGAGATCGGCGGAAAACTATGAATGTGCGTCATGGTGTCCTGTGCCTAACCACGTTCTCGAGACGTTTGAGGTTCGCGTTGACGCGAGAATTCGGGAGCTAGTCACCACAGCTACTCGCGATGTCCCGATGCGGATGCCGCGATTCTTCAGGAAAGTAGTAGACCGTCCGGATGAGCTCACCGGAAAACTCGTATACGGCCATGGCTGCCTGCGACCTGGCCCCGTCCTGGGTTTCCCAGCTGGCGACTTCTACGACGCTCACGCGCTCCCGGCTGCAGACCATGCCGTGAATTTCAGACCGGCAAGTCGGGCAGCTGCTGAATATTCTGTCATGGATTTGATGAGCGCCTCTTTGCCCTCGAGTTCAACAGCCAGGGCGGTGCGGTTGACGTAGACCCAACGGATATCTGTCGTAACTAACGCGGCCATGGCGGCGACATCCTGCCCGTTGAATGCGCCCACGAACGCTCGAACGACGTCTGCCTTTTTGTCGGTTTCAAACTTGTCTGTTTCAGAGGCTTGTGGGAATCCTGGCAGCAAACCCAGCACCACAATCGCCACGAGGGCGAGGGACAAACCGTCCATAGTCTTGTTCGGTGCGCCAATCACTTTGTTAACCCCTTGCCGAGAAGCTCGGTACGCGTCGCGAAGGATGAGAGATAGTCACGACCCTGGCGATGCGCGTGTCCGCCAGGTCGTTCGTTGCTTGGTCACTCTTGTCTGGATAACGCAACGCCTTCCCTGCGCAGATAGGATTCGATCTGATCCATGAGCTCCCGGTCTCTCTCCGCATCGAATTCTAAAGCGTTTTCCCAGTCATAGAACCAGACAGGCTTGCGGCGGAGTTCCTCTGGCTCGCTGTCGTAGCGCGGGAATATGTGCGCGTGTAGCGCTGCCTCCGAGTTGCCAAGAATCTCGTAGTTGATGCGGTAAGCGTTGGTGACGTTGAGGAGGGCATCGCCGACGATAGAGACCTCGCGCAGGAAGGTTTCCCGATCCGGCACGTCCAGGGCATTGAGATCGGGTACCACGGGATCAGGCAGAATGAGCGCGTATCCTCGTAAGAACTGGACGTCGCCGATGACGACCCATCCGGAAGAAACGCGGCAGATCGTTTTCGGGTTCGTGCCGTTGCGGCACATTTCAACTCGCTTGTGGATCAGCGTCGACATGGGCATCTAACGCCAGGTTGACCGGCTGCCGCAGATGCGCGGGAAAAGGGCGGATGGGCCGTGAGATTTGTCAGGTGGCATCCGGGACCCACTCCGACTTCAGGAGGGCATACAGCACGTGGTCGACGTAGTGATCGTAGAGCCACTCCGCATCGCGAGCGACACCTTCGATCTTGAATCCCAGGCGCTCGGGCACAGCCCGGCTTTTTGCGTTCTGCTCGGCGACTGGAATGCAGACTTTGTTCATGCCGAGATCTGTAAATGCGAGTTTGACGAGCGCGTTGGTGGATTTTGTGATGATGCCTGATCCCTGGTGATCCGTATCAATCCAGTAACCGATTTCGCAGACCCGGTGAAACGAGTTGATGGCGTTGAAGCCGATGATTCCGCAAATCGAATCTCGATGACAGATGGTCATGACCTGAGCGGACTTCTCGGCGGCTTGTTTTAATGAATTCTCGACAAACGCCTCAGAGTCTTCGACGGTGGTGTTGAAGTCCAACCACGGTAACCATTCCCGCAGATGGCGTCTGTTTTTTTCGACAAGCGCAAAGATCGACCCGGCGTCTTCGCGTTTTATCGGCGACAGCGTTAATCCTGCCGAAACCGCTATCTCTTGAATCATATGTCGGTGCGCGCTTGCGGGGTCGGGTAAGTTAGGGGAAAGATTGGCTTTCGCCTTCTGAGGGATCGTCGCTCCCACCGATTGTCAGGCATCGGCTGGCCATATCTAGTCTTGTTGCTCCTCGATTTCGTAGTGACGCGCCACGTTGCCCGTGACCTCGCCCCAGCGAGACGTCTTTATCCTGGCCTGATGGTGCTCGAAGGCTGCGCGGCTTGCGAATTCTTCTGTGACTTCAAACCGTCGCGGATCCGCATCGGACTGGCTGACGTGGAAGGATAAGCAGCCTGGCTCGTTGCGGGTCAGCTGGATGTGATTCGGTAGCTCGGATACCACGACCTCGAGATCGTGCTCCGGCACGATGATGAAGCCCGAGAGTTTCACTTTTGCCATGGGAGATGGTTTGTCAGATGCACGAGTAGATCATCGCTGGCTGCCGTGGATACGTAAAGGGAGTCGCCACGGACCGGTGCGCTACTCGTCGGACGCCGAAGTATCAGGGCTCTCTTGGACCTGGGCTTCGTGACACACGACTTCAATGTTGTGACCGTCCGGTCCAACGACAAAAGCCGCGTAATACGTCTCACTGTACTCGGGACGTACCCCAGGCGCCCCATTGTCTTCGGCGCCTGCGCCGAGCGCTGCGCTATAAAACTCGTCAACCTGCTCGCGACGCTGCGCCACGAACGCCAGATGCAGGTGCGTGGGAGTTTCTTCCTCTCGACGGATGCACAGCGATGACTTGCCATCAGCGCTGAGCTCGATCCCGAGAGGCCCTTCCGAAAGGACCTCGATCCCGATGGGCTTCAAGGCGATGAGAAAGAACCGTTTGCACGCTTCGTAGTCGCTGGTACTGAAAACCACGTGATCGAACATCTACAACTCCCATTCGGTAGACGCTGGGACTAAACGATTAGCCCATGGTGTTCCAAGATCGAAGTGAAACGATCGAGGCCTTCGTTGACATGGTACGTCTCCCCAGCGATGCCAGTGCCCTCTGCCGCTTCGATGTTTTGCGCATGGTCATCAATGAAGAGTATGCCATCCGGGCTTGCGCTCAGGCGATCAAGTATCGCGTGGAAGAAAGCGGGTGAAGGCTTCGCGACGCCGAGTTCGAATGAAAAGAACAGATGATCGAAGACAGAAGCGTACGCCAGCCGCTCGGCCATGATAGACCCGCGATGCGCTTGTTGATTTGTCGCAAGGCATACCCGGATTCCCCGCGCACGGATCCGTGCGACGAACTCCAATGCCCCCGCTACAGGTTCGATCTGATTCCAAAGCTGGAGCGCATCAGACGTTGCGACATCGACGTTCCATTTACGCAGGACTTTCTCGAGTTCATCGGGGAAATCCAGATTCCCACTCAGACACGGCTTTTCCGCAGTAAATATGTCTTCGAGAAACGCCCTGCTTTGGGTGGCGTCGGGGCAGAGCGCTTTGAGATCGTCAATAAAAGCGCGGGGCGTTGTTTGTATGACGCCGTCTGCGTCGAGTAGCAGCGTTTGTATTTGTCGGGGCTGCGGGGGCATGGTGCTTAGTGCTGCGTTGTTCGGCTTGTCATCTCGTCACACCGCTTGTTGCTGGTGTCTATAAGTCCGGCTTTCTTGCGGAAAGAGTACACGTAGCATTCTCTTTCTCTGGCGGTTTTTATCTTTGACGGCGAGCAATCATCGATCTGAACCGGTCCGTCTTTCTCCGCGAAGACGACATAGGTATAGCCGGTGGCGAGAATCGGCAGCAGGCAACCGCCGCACGGGATGCCTGCCGGTACGGTGGCTTCGATATGCGGAACTTTTCCGGGATCGCCTTTGATCACTTCCATTGGAACGAACTGACCCACCGTTCTGCCCTCAACGTCAGGGTTGCCGGCCTCCGGTATGAAGGTCGCCTTGGTGACCCGTGCGATGAATATGTGTTTGTAATCCGCAATCTGATCTGGCTGCCCGGCTCGCGCGCATTTCAGCGCCAGAGCGTCGCTGGGATGGAACGCCAGCAGAAGGAACGTGATCAAATACTTCAGCATTGAAGGCAACGCCCTTCCCCCAAAAGTGATGTCCGATAGCTATTCGTCGACACGCTGTTGTCTCTTCACGAAGCCCTCCCAGAACTCGGGCGATCCTCCGTCCTCGAGACAATCGATGTCTTCATCAACAAGGGCCCACTGTGCCTTGTCGCTCAGATGCATGTTGACTTGAGGCATGCGTCCCGGATCTTCGTTGAGAAGCCCCACAGGGACCGGCACGAAGTCTCCCGGCACTTCCGTCATAGGTGTTCTCGAGCCGCAATTTCCGCAGAATCCGCGGTTCACGCCCGGAGAAGATTCGAATAGCCTGATGCCGCTCTCGCCGGTCAGCCAGCGAAATTTGCTGCGCGGTACCTGGATCTGGGAAACGAATCCGGCGCCTGAGTTTCTCTGGCACTTCTTGCAATAGCAGTTGTTGAACAGGGAGATCCCGTCGGGATCAATCTCAAAACTCACTTCGCCGCAGAGGCATCTGCCTGTGATCATGGCAACCTTGCCGTGAAGTTGGACACCGCGTTGACCGGCCCGGGCGGCATATTCTTACTCACGCGTCCGATGCAGTGTGATTTCATGACGCCTCACTCAGCCGCCTGTTCCGCAGGAGGCATGCCTGCAAACTGAGGTAAACCGTCAGCAATCTGCATCCAGGGTTGTTGGGCTGCGACAAATATATGCATCTCAGGCTTAACCCAGCTGGGGTCGTCCAGGGTACCGACCTTGATGAAGACATAGCCTTCGTCAGCTTCAGCGTCCAGATAGATCCCGGAGCCGCAGTTCGTGCAGTGCCAGCGCGTCACGGGCTGCCCGCTATCACCGGTGACCGCATACGATTTGACTTTGCCCTCCAGTTCGAACCCGTCAGATGGAACCATGATCTCCATCGAGAAAGGGCTGCCCGTCGTGCGCTGACAATCTCGACAATGGCAAAAGAACGTCAGCTCCGGTTCATCCGTGCATCGATATCGAACGGAACCGCAGTGACACCCTCCTTCATACTCTTTCATCGGTGGCTCCTTGTTCAGCGCGCTATGGGGTGTTGCGCTCCGAAATTAGACTCATACCCCATCCGGGTCTGTTGTGGGTTCTCTGACCAGGCTTTCGACCAGCGCGTTGAAGGCGGGCGTGAACTGAGGCCGGTTTCGTTTCCAATGATTCAGCAGAGACACATCTTGATTGAATGTCTGGCGCATCAGTTCTTTGGTGCCTGCGAATGCTTCGGCGCTCAATCCGCCCGCTTCATGCTGCGTCACGTTAGTTTGCCAGGCGCGAAGAACAGTCCGGTAGAAGGCTTGCAGACGGACGAATTCAGGGTCGGTTAAAGGTTCGCCGTTTCTGCCTTTTGTGAGCAGGTCTGCGAACTCAGGGTTCGACGCAATCATCAGCTCGACCTCAGCAAAGGCGTTCTGGAAGTTGCTGGTGGTCTCTAGTTGCGTTGCCGTCGTGTTCTGGTGCAGTTCGTAGGCCACGAACCCGATGCCAATCAGCACGCCGACGTTGGCGATGAACATGAGCCATTTGTTCAGTGTATCCATGACGCCTCGCTCAGCCGGCGGCCGTTGGGTTCGGCGCCACTTCTAGCGGGCGACGCGCTGGTGTTGCCGTTCAACGAGGTTTCGGCGGTCGGCACTGTTCTGGTGTTTGGATTCATATTGCCTTGATCATATCCGTGCTGACCTGGTGATGGCGAGGGCATCAAACGTCAATCCAAAGCCCTCCAATGTTTTCTACAGCTCCGTTCAGCACGAGATGGGTTACGCCTCTCAGCTCCAATGAACAGGACTGGTCGCCTGGCTCGAAAAGTAACACGACGGGTTTGTTGAGCGCGTATGCGAAAGCCGCCTCCATGAGCGTATTGGGTCCCACGTACCCCTGTATCCCATGCTTCTCGAAGTTCGCCAGCAGGACGGCATCCGACTTTCTGATCTTCTCGAGATGGTCGTCGATAAAGCGCTTCTTGAGCAGTGCGGTGCTGCGAACGTCTGGGCTTTCCCAGTCGATGCGCTCTTCTTCCCGTTGAGGGGTCTCGACTCGATAGCCGAGATTTTGGATCTGTGTGCAGAGGTCTTCCATCGCATCGATGAAGCGCATGGATCCGCATATGGCGATCGAGTGCGGCATCGATGACTAATACTGCGTTAGCGGTATGCCACCAACGGGCGCGCGACCTGCTGGGAGCGAAGTGCACCGCAATGGATGCGGCCCGCAGGCAGTCTGCTCCCAAAACTCATGAAGCTTCGGTGATCGATCCATCACCCGGCCCTTGATCCGTTGGGCACAGGTTTCTCGGGTACGGCGAGTACGGGTGTAATGCCATCGGCATATCCGATGTCGAACAGCATGCCCTCAGACAACACGCCGGCCATTTCCCTGGGTTCCAGGTTGACGACGACGAGGGCCTGGAGGCCTTCGATCTCTCTGGGGTTTGCCCGCTCGTTCTTGATGCCAGCGACGATAGCGCGTGTTTGGCCACCCAGATTGACAGTGAGCTTCATGAGCTTTCTCGATCCCGGTATCTCTTCGACAGACACGATTTCGGCGACGCGAATGTCGATTTTGTCGATGTCTTCGATAGCTATGGTTGGTTTTATTACTTGGATGATCCTTTGCTCTCGTGCTGTCGGCGTTTATACCGCATTATTCCTTCAACTCGCGCTCTGCCCGGAGGATCTGAGCATCGAACAACTCCCGGAACGGTTGATCATATAGGTGTTGAACGTTCCGCCATATGCGGACGGGCACTTCTTCCTTCGCCAAGACCTCCAATTCTTTGTCATGCGGCGCCCAAAGTTCCTCGTCCAGGACACCAATGCGGTACTGGTAGAACGCGTTCGATTGGTTGTGGAAAAGCGCCCGAAAGAAACCAGTAACGTGTGACCTGTTTTCGTAAGAGGCGGCGTCAAATCCTTTTTCATCAATCTCCTGGAAGGCAAGACTCAATTCAGAGCTCGTGGCTTCAGCCAGGTTGAGTTCGACCCATGCGTCCTTGATTTGCAGGACTGTCGCAGACCTTGTGGCTTCTGCTTCCAGTCTGAGCTGCAGACCAACGAAGATGAGAGACGCGATGACACCTAGCGCGCCGAGTACTTCGATGACGGTTTTTGTATTCATTTTGACAGCTTGAATAACATGGATTCGACACCTAACGGATTCTGTCTATTTCCCTTGAACCTCGGTTATTACATATGAGGGAGCATCGCTATCGACGGCGACAAGTGATCAGGCCTCGTCATTGCCCGTCTCGCACCGCGTCCGTAGTTCTCTGATCTCGCTTTCAATGATCGATTCTGTAAAAAAGTGATCAAAACGGTTTGCGTCCCACCATTCCAAACCCACGCAAGAATTGATGTACCGCCTTGCCAGGAGATCCGTGCCATTCACGCCAATGGGGTCCATCGTTCCCAGATCCGCCATTTTTGCGGAGTATTCCCTCTCGAGAAAAATAGTTCCTAGATATCCGTGAACCACGACCAGTTCGGTAGCGGTGAGGGGTTCTGGATCGGTTAAATACTTGCTAATGATCGGCGAAGGGTTCTCTCCCATTTGAGCCAGCAGTCGTGAGTTCCAGAACTCGAAGCTCGAGGCAACGAGTTGGGTGCGGTTGTGCAGGTGGTTCTGGTTGAGCTCATAGATCACTGCGCCGAGTCCGATCACAACGGCGATGTTTGTGAATATCTGGAACCATTCTTTAAACATGCTAGACCGCTCTCCTATGCCCGACGTTGAGTGAAGTTACGTTGCAGGTGGCTTGGCTCATTGGACCGTAAGTTGCCGGCTGTGTCATCGCCCCGTGAACCATCGATGTGAGCTGGGGACGTTGAGCAAAACCAGCCCGAAGAGGTAACAACCCAGAAAGGCGTACTGGTGTGGTCGCATGCTCCGCTGTTCGATGCGCGCTACCGTGTTTGTTGTGTGTTCGATTTTGTTCTGCAGATAGATTTCCTTCTGCCAGATGCCGTAGACGCCGACCGCGAGAATCAAGGCGACCAGAAACGAAGCAAACCATCGGGCGACGTTATCGCGCATCCAGACTCGATATAGAACGAACAGGCTTGGCAGGAATATCAGGACCAGCACGGGTTGGAAATAAGACGTTGCAAGCGCCTGAACTACAGGTATGCAGATCAGCAGCAGCGCGACGACAACAGGGACTGGTCTTGAGAACAATTCCATGATGCCAGGCTCCCTGTTGATTGGTGATCGATTGCGACGGTTGATATGTGTAGCCAGAGTCGCTTCATGACAGGTTTCCCTGACGACTTGCTCTGCTTTGACAGGTTCGGAAGTCGATCCGCCTAAACGTGTCGTCAGGTTTCCTTTGGGTCATATGCCAGCTCGATTTGAGGTTCTTTGGATTGCAGTGCTTGGGCCAGCTTGTCTCCGTTTCGCAGCGGCGGCGTTCGTAGATTGTCCATTTCCGTCGCGATGATCTTGAGCTGGAACACGTCAGGCCTGATCTTTCGCAGATGGATTTCGGTTATGTTTTCGATAGGGTAAGCGTAGCTGGGGCTGATACGAAGCCGATCGTCTTCGATCGCGTACGCGGCTTCTTCGGGTTTCTGGAAGAGCTGGAAGCAAAACATGATCACCATTCCGATGAGCATGTTTTGTATCACGTAGCCGTAGTCGAGCAGTTCCAGATACGTGGACACGAAGATAACCAGAATGACGAGCGGAACAACGGAGAGCGCTTTCAGTCGATTTGACTTCGTATAAGCTTCGTCGACAGGATACTTGGTGGGCACGCTAGACACGGCTTTGAGCCTTTTGCTTCAGCACCGGTCCGAGTCCGAGCTGTCCAGAGGAAGGCTGTCCAGAGAAAGAAAGATCCCAACGCAATGCTGGTGAGCACGTCAGTTTCTGAGGTTCGTTGAGTAGTTCTGGAGTGTGGTTCGATATATTCATGAGGTGAGTGGAAGCTGTTCGCTCGATTTGAGCGCCTCGGCTGCATCGGGACCCAGAATGCCAAAGCCGATTTCCTCAAGCCATTCTTGTCCGCCAGTCGTTTCAGCGATACCCCGGTAGACGCCAACATATCTTTCGAAGTCACGTTGATCCAGAGTTCCGTTCCTGAATTGGGTGTGGACGGTGCTGAAAGAGTTCATCAGCCGTGCCATAAACAGATCGAAGAGTTGCCGATCTATTGGGTCCAGGTTCGCGCGCGACGCCAGACCATTGAACCAGATTTCAACGTACTCTTTATTTGCGTAGATGGGGTCGAACCCTTCGTTGATCAGCTGATTGATGGAGGCGATCGAGCTGATTCTCACTTGCCTTGAATTCTCTCGTATCTGGCGCGCGAGGTAGACCAGCGTAAAAATGACGGCGATTGCCCCAACAATTTCCCCAACAGCACCCCAGTCCTGGATCGACATCGATGGGCTACCGGACACCGCGTATAACGGCTGCCTTAAAGCTCGGCAGCGTCCTCGACCGGCGGTAATGAAATGCATATTTAGTCATGGTTGGCACCTCAACTCCAACGGTTGTTATCCGTCATCTGTCGCTCCTTCCAAAAGAAGGACAGCGAAGTTGTTCGCTGCGATAAACAGTATCCACAGCAGGGACAGAAAGTAAGCCTCGGGCTGGAACTCTGGGAAGAGCCCGAGACCGACAGAAAACTGTATCGCTACCACGGTTAAGGCTAAGGGAATCAGGACCCACTCGTATGCCTTAGGTCCGCCGAGGCCGGTTGCGCGGAAAAATATCGCCATCAGCGTTACGTGGTACAACCCGAAAGCGATCAACGGCATTTGCCATACCCAAAGCGGTTTTTCAGAGAGTCCCGAGATGAGCGCGGGAATGAAGGCAAAAAAGACACCGCCAAGCGATGTAAGGAGTAACTCCCTCAGGCGAGCATAGTCGACGCTGCCTCTGGCATAAGAGGATACGCGAAGTGCGGTAATTATGCCGGCGAAGCCCGCCATCGCGATGGCAATTTCCGCGACTGTTTGCATCTCATTGCTGTATGGCATTGCGCGCGACGCCTAACGCTGCTTTGAAATGCTTGCGTCAAGACCGGCGTGAGTTTGCCGGGACAGTACGTCGTGGAATGCGAAAGCAATGACGGCTAGCAACTTAGCACTACCCGATCGTCAGAAGTCTGTTGCATAAGGTATGACCTCTTCTTCCATGAATGAAACGAAATCCTTATCAAACCAGGATTTCTTATCTTGCCATTCCGAGGCGATGCCAATCGTCTTGAACTGCCAACGGAAACCGTCTACGGGGAGCGCTTCCACCGGGTAAATTCCGTCTTGAACCCGCAGGTATTCCCAGTTCCATCGAAAGAGAAGCGACACGACATGGGCCTCATGTTGGCGGTAGTTGATCTCTTCTTCTGTCTGACCCAGTCCGTAAACTGTTTTAACGAATTCAGGATTTTCTGCCAGTCGGTCGAAGTAACCGATTTGATTTTGCAGCATGTGATACTGCGCCTGCTCGCGGGTCAGGATGTTGCTCTGGCGCACTTGAACGGCCAGGTATGCAAGGGTCGCGAATACTGCGATTGCCCCCAACAACTCGGCGATGGCACCAAGTGCGTCCCAATTCATAAGGCTCTCTCCAGGACGTCTAGCACTGCGCTAACGGGCTGTCGTTGGACGGCGCGATGTTTGCGTTGAGCTGAGCGAAAACGGCGTGACAAGCAGGCCGTCCGGTTTAACTGTGCGTCAAGCATCATCTTTGGATTCCCCCCGCGCTGGAAGTACATTCTCTGACAACCAGCTACAGAAGTCCTCGGGGTACTGTTTCGTTTCCACGAGCGCGCGTAACCGATTCTGAAGAAATGGCACGTTCATAAAGGAACGGAGGATTGCCGAAACGGCTGCTTCGTTATCTTCGCTTAGATTGCCGAGACCGTCTTGAATGAGATGACTGTGTGTTCCTCTCACAAAGGCCGCCCACCAGAAAGACAACCGTATTTCTTCCTGCTGAGACAGGGGTTCTCCATTCAGGGCTTTTTTGTAGGCTTCTGCGAGAACGCCATCATTGGCTACGGCGAGCAAGTTGGTTTCCATCTCGGAGGCGACAGAGGCCGTGGCCTGCGCATGCGTGGCTCTGGTGTTTTGTCTGGTTTGTGATGCGAGATACAGGAGCGTGATGACGACGGCGATGGCGCCGATAATCTCGCCGATTGCGCCGATAGCTTCCCAATTCATGATGATCCCTCGACGACGCCTGGCACGTCAGCTCTAATCGTTTGTCAGGCGGCACGCTGTACGAGTCGTTCCGGAGCAACCGGACAAGATGAGCGCTAGTGCCAGATAGTTGATGACTTTGCACATTGTAGAAATTCCTTTTCCACGATCATTGGATGCTATCAATTCTTGATCTGGCCGCCTAACACCTGCTGATAGTCAAACGGCGCGCCGAGATGTCAGGTAGTAAAGCCATAGTGCCGCGAATATGAGATCACCGCTGATTAGAAGAATAAGCGTAGAGCTCAAGAGACCCCCAAGATAGAGGTAGAGTGCGATTGCGACGGCAATGGTCTTACCCGTTGCACCAAACGCGAGTACCGGTCTGACGATGGCGTTCTGTAGAGCGAGCCAAGCGTACATGACGCCAAAGAGGCCCACCATGGAGCCGCTGAAGAGCGTGAACAGTGGATGAGACGGATACGGTAAACCCAGAATTTGCCCCAGCCCGGATTCCGGAAACGCGAAGGCGTAGGCCGCGATCAGATTGAACGGAGCAGTGATCCAAAGGGAGATTCTAACGATCTGATCTAGGCTCATGGATTCTCTGGTCTTTCAGAATTTAAGAACACAGTCAACGGATGAGCTGGTGTACGCATGATGAGCCGGTAGCCTGGTCCAACCGGTTGTAGGCGTCACTCGCGCATGCCTCGTGTAATGCTTTACGCATCGGTGTCAAAGATCCGCGCTTTTGCATCGAAACTCCAGGTACTTTCTGCACGATTGGCCCGTAGGTCTTCAACGTATGCCTTGAATTCCGGGCTGACAGGGATGAAGCCAGCGTCCCAGGTACGAATGAACGAGTCGTACCCCAGCACGCCGATGAGAACGAGCTTGTGGGCCTCCCATGCATCATCGGGGAGAGTTCCGTCGCGATGTTGGTGAAAAAGCGCGTCTTTGGCGATTAGATGCTGGGTGTACCAGGAGACTAACCGCTGCCTTTCGTTGTCGCTTAATTCCGAAGCATCAATCATTCCCTGGTCGACGATCGAGGCCATGTCAGGACTTAGTGCCAATCGAATGGTTTCTTCGGACCAATACCTGCTTGCTTCTGTTCGTGCTGAGGAACGCAGAGCCTGCGTGTTTTGCTCAGTTGCCTTTCGATTGAGTTTTGTTTGTGAAGCAAGGTAGATCAGAGTGAGCACGACAGCGAAAGCCCCAACGATTTCCCCAATTGCCCCGACTGCTTCCCAGTTCATATTGATCTTTCCTGGACGCCTAATACCGTGTTGAGCGGCCCGTGTTCAGCTGGGCGCGTGTTTGCCGGACGTGTAGCACCTGAATGCAAACGCAGTGAGGAGTTGCTGATCCGCCCCAACGGCCAGTTCGGCGGCTACTGTTTGTCATTTTGTAAACTCTCGTCAATGGCGTCGACGTATGAAGCTCTGAATATGTGCTTCTGATTGGCCCAATATTTCGAGTAGGCAGGATCGTTTGTCATAAATTCCCTGATTGCGACCAGGTCAGATTGCCATTGCTCCTCCGTTATATAGCCTTTAACGAACAGGAAATGAGAATTTTCGAATTGATTGAAGAAGACGAAAGGTTGCATTGAGAGGGTTAACTCCTCGTAGGATGTTAGCGCCTCTCCTGCGTCCAATTTCTGGTAAATCTCATATAAAGGTTCGCTGCCTAGCTGCGCGGTAGCGAGCTCTCGGCTGGCGTCGGACCTCATCTGGGTTAGCGTTACCAAAGCAATCTCGTGAGTCTGGCGCATTTGAAGGCCGACAAAAATCAGAGACATGACGATGGCAATGATGCCGATGGTTTCGACAACGAGTCTAATCTGATCTGAATTCACTGGTGTTCTCTCCTGGCCGCCTGGCCCTGCGTTAACCGTCTACCGTATATTCGGCGCGAGTGCTGCTGGAGCGAAGCGGAATGCAAAACAGCGCGAAGCAGTCCGCTCCGACGACTCGTCAGGCGTCGTCTGGAATTCTTCCTCAGAAGTCGATCGCGGGGTCATCTTCAGTTTCAAGGTATGTGTCTATGTAGTCTTGGTAGTCCTTTACGAATAGCGACTTTTGCGATTGCCAGAAGTTATGCACAAATTCTGATTTTAACCGGGTCGTCACGATACGAAGCGCGGAGTTTAGTCTCTCCTGGTCGATAGCCCCGCTCTGGTATTGGAAGAATGCGATGTCCCCATGTCGGAATAGGGACATAAAGAAAAAAAACAGCACCCGCTCCTCTTCCAGGGTGAGTGATTCGGGATCATTGAGGGCTTTGGGGAGCGCGCCAAACAAGATCGGATTCGAAATGGCTGTTTCGTTCAAGTCGGCAATGTTTGCCATCAGGTTCTGGTAAGAGGTGACAGCGGTCTGTTCCGCATTTTTGTTCAGTTCGTACGCTACCACCCCCAATGAGATGACGATCGCAATCCCGCCGACGATTTCTGCCACGAGGGCCCACTTTTCTAGATTGCCTGAGGGCATGGAGCTAGACGCCTGACATTGCGTTGACCGGCTCGGTAGGTCGGTTCAACGGATCGTTAGATGTCATGTTGAAGATGCTTCATCAATAACCCTCAAATGCTCTTCTTGTATCGGCATAGGTTTGAACGGACTTACGTTAGAGCCCCCAGTGTTCCCAAGAGGTATGAGACCAAAAGGGGTTATGACGATTGCGCCGAGGAGTCTAAGCACTTGGCCGATCAGCTCTCGAGGATCTCGCTCTGAAATTGCCCAGAGAAGCATCCTGTAATGAGTGATCGTGTGCCACTTTGTGGAAGCTTGCCCGAGCACATGCGCGTTCTCAAGATGAGTGAAAGCACTCTTTGAGTCGCCTTGGGACAAAGCGATTCGAGCGCTTTCAAGCTCCAATGTGACGAATGGCTCAATTTTTTTACTGAAGGACACTCTCTAAACCCTCTAACGAACTCGGTGGTGTTTACACCCTGTTGAGCGGCAAATCGCCGAGGACCCAAAAGCGGTCCACACGTGGGCCGCAGGTGCTGTATCCGAGCGCATTGACCGCAGGTAGCGGAGCGGCTTCAACAGCATGTTACTCGTCTCTTTGAAACAACAATTCTTTTGCCTGATCGTTGAGGTTGGAATCCTCTTTCACACGATCCTCCAGAAATTCTCGAAAATCATTCGGGATCGTTTCGGCAACCGTCTCCAGATACAGGTGAAAACCCGGTTGATTGAGTGTTCCCGAAATCACAGCAACTCTTGCTTGCCAGAGGTGATCAGGCATGACGCCTTCTTTGTGAAGGTAGAATGCAACCGATTCCCGCCGCATAAAAACGTTCAGCGCGCTCACAAACTTCCTTCGATCTATCGCATCCAGGTCGTGAGGATCCGCCAGACCTCTCCAGAACACCTCGGCGAACTCATCATCAGTAGATAGGATTTCAGAAAACCGCGCAGAGTTTTCCATCGAGCTTTGAATCGCAGTAAGTTTCGACGCCTTAATGCTTTGCCTGAGCTGGATGGACAAATAGACCAACGTGATGATGACGCCCGCAGCTCCGGCTATCTCGCCAACTGCTCCAATCGCATCCCAGTTCACGGCGTTTCTCCTGACGCATGACACTGCGTTGGGTGGGGGCCCGTTAAGCAGGCGCGGAGTTTTCGGCGAGCATAGCGAGTGAAACTCAAACGGAGTGACTGTAAGGCCCTCCACTTCCGCATATCGTCAGGCGTCATTAGTGTGCCGTTCCACGTACTTTTTGAACTCAATACCGTATGTATCTTTGTAAGCCAGCCACCATCTACTAAATCCGGGAGTGTTAGAAAGCCGGGTAACTGCGTCGGCCTCCGCGCCAAAAATCGAGTCTATGCCGGTCGAAAGCTCATAGTTTTTTATCGATTCAACACAGTTGATCAAGAGTGTCATTAACGAAAAAAACCTCGTTAAGTCCTCATTTGACAACGAATCGGGATCAGACAAGCCCTGATGCCAGATTCGTGCATTCTCGGGGATAGTCAGCAGCTTTTGATGCTCGGCGATAAAGCTGCGTATCTTGAGTTGGCTATCAAACTTTGTTGCGCGAGAGTTTTCTCTCATTTGCCGAGCTAAGTAGAACAGAGTGATGACCACTGCCAGAGCAGAGATCGACTCACCAATTGATCCGATGGCCTCCCAGTTCATGAGGTTCTCTCCATGACGCCTAACGCCGCGCTAACCGGTTGCCGTATGTTCCGCGCGGGTTTTGCCGGAGCGACGCGGAACGCACAACGCGTGACGAATAGGCAGTCCGGTTCAACGGTAAGTTTAGCGTCGCCTGATTACTCATGCGTTTCGTGTCCTGGAATGTCGGGGTCTGAGACAGACCAGTCCTGCATGCTCTTGGTCCAGTACTGGGCATCAGGCTTGAGCAAACTCGTATCGTCAAGCGTTCCGGCTTTGATACTGCATAACGCAGAAGTGCGGTTGTAGATCCGCACGCCACATTCGGGGCAAAAGCCGCATGTTTTGGTCCTCCCGCTGTCTGCGGTTAGCTCGAATTCTTTCACCTTGCCTTTGTCGATGGAGAGCGTTTCGGGATTGATTACGAGGCTCATACCAAAAGCACTCCCCGATTGTCTTTGGCAATCTGTGCAGTGACACACGTTGAGGCGAATGGGCTCTTCGGAAATCGAATAGCAGATAAATCCACATTGGCATCCTCCTGTGAGCTTGGAAGCCAAACCTTAGACACCTAACACTGCGTTAACTGGCGCTTTATATTCAGCGCGGGTTTTGCTGAAGCGAAGCGGAATCCAAACGCGTGACGAATGGGCTATCCGGTTCAACGCCTCGTCAGGCGTCACTTGAGTCTCTCCTAGCGTGAACGAGCGCGGCGAAAAACTGAATAACACCTACAAGCAGCACACACACGAGGCCACTGAAAAACAGCGTGCCTTGTGAATTAGGCAGAGCGTCGAACAAAATCGCAAGCTGGAGTGCCACTGCGACAATGAGTACGAAGATCGCGAAGTTGACACGATGTTTGTTGAACTGAGGGAATCGGCTTACCTGAAACTTCTTGCGCCCATACGTGGCCACTAGTATGAGAGGCGATAGCATTAGTACGAATGTAAATGCGGATAGTTGCCAAGCAACACGTGGGTCGAAATAGGAATGCCAGATTAAAGCAACAAATGCTGCGAAAGCTGGGATTAACGAACTGAGAAGAAGAACCCAAATTCGGTAGTGTTCGAGAGGCCCCCAGTTGTTAGCGCTAAGTACGGTGATGATGCCCGAAAAACCTGCAAGTCCGATTGAGAATTCGATGACCAATCCCATGCTGTCGAGTAGGTTTACCATGACGCCTGACACCGTATAGAGCGGCTGCCGTTGAGGCCGGCGCGCGTTTGCCTGGAGCGTAGCGAGTGAAATGCAAGCGCAGTGATGGTTAGCACGTCAGCGCCAACTGCTTGTCAGGGGGCGACGGTCGACTTCGTAATCTGAATCTAAAGCGCCTCCAATCATGGTCCCGGATCTCTGTCTGCAATCAGTTGCTTGAAGGGCTCGAAGTAATGTGCACCCGACTCGGTTTTGAGGATCCGCTCAACCTCCTTACAAAACTCGGGGTCGAAAGGAACTTTCGCCCATTCCCACCATTTGCGTGTTCTTTCAGTGCCAAGATGGATAGTCATCACTTTGCTGTAGGCTTCCCAGATTTCTGGTTCGATGTTTCCATCTCTCATCTGGAAGTACTCATACTCGCGTTGGCGCATTGCGGACAATAACCAGCCGGAAAGCTGTATCCACTCGGTTTCTTCGAGAGGCTCTTCTTTATAAAGGGAACGCAGAATGGCCGGATTGTCTACAAAGCCCTTATAAACCTCATGGGTTGCTTGCTCGACCATTTTCTCTCGTGTCTGCGCTCGAGCTAGTGAGTTCGACTGGCGGATTTGTAGCGCTAGATAAATCAGAGTCGC
Source organism: Pseudomonadales bacterium (assembly GCA_965267275.1). Lineage (GTDB taxonomy): Bacteria > Pseudomonadota > Gammaproteobacteria > Pseudomonadales > Azotimanducaceae > UBA4421. The sequence continues at coordinate 4,865,696 of OZ253950.1, read as the reverse complement.
CAAAGTCGCTACTGCCGCGACAAGTTCGCCGATACTTCCAAGATCTTGGATCGACATAGCCTCGCCGCCTAGCACAGCGTTAACCGGCCGCCGTTAAGCTCGGCGCGGCATTTGCGGCGAGCGTAGCGAGCCAGATGCAAACGGAGTGACGAGTAGGCCGTCCGGTTTAACGGATTGTTAGGCGCCGATTTGTTCCAGGTCATAGTTGCTGTTTGTCCGCGCTGCGAAGGCGCTTGTCCACTAAAAATCCAATGCTCAAAAGCCAACAAAATACCAAGAGTCCTGTAAAGATGGTCACAGTAGAATCCGGTTCGTCCCCGGTGAGCGCGTATACTCCTATCGAGAGCTGAGTGAGTTCGTAGTTCAATGACGCGATCGAAAAATTCATAAAAACGCTGTATAGAAACAACACTGACCAAAGCTGAAATCTAGATACCTTGTCTCCGACGATGAAGGTGGCAGCGAGAAAAGCAAAAAGAACAGACATAAAGTTGGTCAGGTCGCTCCCTGCGGCTTCTCTGGCAAGGTAAATGAATTCGATGATCTCGAATGTATTCAGTTTTTCTAGATACTCTGGAAGATTCATTCTGAGGCGCCTAACACCGTGTTGAGGGGCGCGTTAGAGCTAACGAGGCTTGGCGTAGCCAAACGCGGCAGCTGCAAATACGTCCGCTCCAACGACACGTTAGGGGGCTACTCGTTCTCATTCGACGACGTCACTTTGGTAGCCATGAGAAACCTCAAAGCTCCGGCGCTCCCGAAAAAGAAAATCAATAAGATGATAACGTTTGACAGGAAGTTCGCTAATGCTGAAGCCGGGGAGAACCGAATACCGTGATTAATCATTGTGGTGGATAGGTTGACTCCCTCAAGGTAAAGCGAAGTGCCTCTGAGTAGTGTGTATATGCAAAATGCGCCGTAAAGGTATGCGAGAAGCCTGCGTAGCGTAACCGTCATTGAATGAGACAGCGTGTGGGTTGCGACAATCAGGGCAAAGGTCGCGGTCAACCAGAAATTGATTGTGGAATCCCAGGTGCCAAACGCGCCATACCACGCTGACCACAGATCAAACTCTACCGGAAGTTGGGATTGTTCCATCTAGCCGCCTAACACTGCGTTACCCGGCCGCCGTTGAGCCCGGCGCGGAGTTTGCGGCGATCGAAGGGCGCCAAATGCAAACGGAGTGACGGGTAGCGGGTCCGCTCCAACAACGAGTTAGGTGTCTACTGATCACCATGCCGCTCAACCATGATTGTTTCCATCTCCTGCTCCTCAGTCCAAAGACAGTGTTCGTCACCCTTGGGCCATCGTACAACTTGCCCAGCAGTAAGTGGTGAAACTCTTTCGCCAACTGAGGTAAAGCCTTCTCCACGTAAACAGATGACGTCGATATCAAATGGTGCGCTGTGCCGGTCGATTGTGGCCGATGGCGCGAACCTAAGGTTCGCTATCATGATTCCGTCAGATCCAAGGAGCACACGAAATTCGACGTTTTCGCATCCGGGTCTGGGAAGTGGCGCCCAGTCTGGTTTCGGCTGCTCAGAAACCTGAACCATGTTCCCTAGAAGCCTAACCGGCTGCCGTTAAGCCCGGCACGGAGTTTGCGGTGAGCGAAGCGAGCCGAATGCAAACGGAGTGACGGATAGGTGGTCCGGTTCAACGGATTGTTAGGCGTCACTTGGTAAAGTCCATCTAGTCATCCTTCGATATCTCTACTCGGACTATTTGTTCTGGGTTAGTTACGTGGACAACGGGACTGTTGCCGTCGCGATCAATTTGACCGATTACACACACATCTTTCCCAGGAAGGCGCTCAGCCTTCATGCCCAGCTTTTCACGGACGTTTGTCCAAACGAACACTGTTAGATCCTGGTCTGGCCAGCCTTTTCCAAAACTGAGTGAGGTCGGCCTACCACGAACCGGTATTACTGAAGTGGTGCGAACGCGTCCGCAGACCGTACGGACTTCCCCGATATGGTCACGAGCTTGTCGGGTTTCTAAGAGTTTTTGGTCAGGTTCGATCCCTTCGGCCATCAAGGGTGTGGAGGTTAACAGCAAGAATAGATTAGGTATCAACACCTTGGGAATGTTCATGTCACGCCTAACACTGCGTTGAGCAGCGATCGTTAAGACCGGCGCGAGTTTGCTGTGAGCGGAGCGAGCTAAATGCAAACGGAGTGACGGTTAGCACATCAGCTCTAACGGTAAGTTAGGCTGCATTCAGGGGGCGGATCCGTTGCACATCTTTTTTTAGGGTCTGAGCCGCTTCCCATAAGTCCACAGCACGTTGTGCGTTAAGCCAGAATTCGGGGCTGTTACCGAATAGACGCGCGAGGCGTATTGCCATTTCAGGGCTTAGGCTCCGACGTTCCCGCAATAGCTCATTCACAGATTGACGGGAAACACCAATGGCTTGCGCTAACGTGCTCACAGTAAGTTCGTAATCAGGCAAAAAGTCTTCTCGGAGCATTTCGCCTGGATGAATCGGTTTTCGCTTCACGCCAGTGTTCTTGATTGTCATAAGCCAAATCTCGTCATCTTAGTGGTAATCACAGATCTCGACTTCGTACGCATCGCCACCGTCAAATCGAAAACAGATGCGCCACTGGCTATTGATCGATATTGAGTATTGTCCTTTACGATCTCCAGTGAGTGCATGAAGACGATTCCCAGGGAGGACTTTCAAGTCGGATATATCCGTCGCTAGATCAATGTACTCCAATTTACGTAGCGCTCTTCGAGAAACGTCTGGTGGAATTCTGCGGGACTTCCCTGTGGTGTAAAATCGCTGAGTCTCTCGATCTGCAAAGTCCTTAATCACGCAAGTTAATGTAACGCGTCACGTGACATGCGTCAAGATCAAGTTTTTTCAGTATTTGATGTCGCTGATAATGCTGCCTACCACTGCGTTGAGCTGCGTGCGTTAAGACCGGCACGAGTTTGCCGCGACCGTAGGGGGCGAAATGCAAACGTAGTGACAGTTAGCACGTCAGCTTCAACTGCTTGTTAGGCGCCATTCCGAAACCGTGGCCGGACGTCTGCAATCGGCCAGTACCTGACCTTCAGTGATATCCTTTGACAGCAAGAAACAATCCAAAAGCTCCCCAAAAAACACCAGCAATACGAGTCAGTATGGTTTGATTCATCATTCCCTCTCCAATTTGGATAGTCAGATTTGGTGCTACGATTCTTACCGCTCCGCTAACGAAAAAAGCCCACCCGAATAGAGTAATGATCAAACGCCAATCCCACAGCCAGATGTTGTGCGTATTAATGATCGAAAGACCACCAATCATCGCCAGCACACCGGAGATGAAAATTAGCGGACCGTCTTCGAGAAACTTTGCCGCAGTGTTTTGAAGCTGCTTAGGTGAAATCATCATGTGCAGGCTCAGGACTAGAATCACGGGGCCCAACAACTTCGCAATCCAGATAGACATCCTTACTCTTCTCCTGCGTATCGGAAATGAACAACAGGCTTGTCCCATGCCTTATCTAGCAGCAGTGTTCCATGTCTTTCATGCGAGAGCAGCAATTTGTTCTACTTCGTCCTATCCCGCCTTCGATCCTAACATTCCATCTGTAGAAACGTCCGCGATGGATCGGAAACGGGCGGGTGGAAGGATCTTTCAAGGGTGCCTAACACCATGTTGAGTGGGGGCCGTTAAGCCCGGCGTCACTTTTGCCACGACCGGAGGGAGTGAACTGCAAAGTGATGACGGGTAGGCCGTCCACTCCAACTGCTGGTTAGGCGTCATCGGCAATTACTCTCTGTACCGCGTTAAAAAAACTTGGAATGAAGTGGTATCGAGCATCAGTGTCCCACCATTCCTTTCCTGTTTTATTAGACAATAGTTGTCTCATGTAGGGACCAACTGTTTCGAGAAACAATTCAGTCCCACCTTCGGTAGTAAAGCCTAGTTCAGCCTCTTGCTGGAAGAAAAGGTCTTCTGCCCACATAAAGTAAGTCCTTAGGAGCATACTGAACCTAACTGATTCAATCTCATCGAGTGGTTCATCGTTTAGAGCTTTGCGGTAGATGGAGGCTAGCTCCGGATCGTTAGCAACAGATTGCCATATACTCGCATAGAGGCTGTTGGAGTCATGAACGGAGCTAGCCTGTGCATATAGGTTTGCTCTGTCTAGAGAAGCAGAATTTTGACTAATCTGACGCGCCAAATAAAAAATTGTGCCGATCACTGCCAGCGCGCCGAGAATCTCACCAATCGCACCTATAGCGTCCCAGTTCACGAATACCTACCCATGACGCCTAACACTGCGTTGAGCTGCGTGCGTTAAAACCGGTACGAGTTTGCCGCGACCGAAGGGAGCGAATTGCAAACGGAGTGACGGTTAGCACGTCAGTTCCAACGGGTTGTTAGGCGTCGTCACTGGATTCGTGGAGTTGTACATCAACAGAAACACCGTCAGCATAGTTTGTTGAGCCGGATACTTGTCCGAGTTTTCGATCGAAACTTCCTTTGAGAATGATTTCAGCTTTGGATGGTGCATGCCAGCGGACAAAGGGCTTTTCCAATGCGCCGGACACCTCAAGTACGGATTGCGAGGAAGTGTCGTTCGCAAGCGACACGTTTATCTCCCTGCGTTCGGCACACCCAGAACTTGTTGTGACAAGAACCCAGTTAGTTGAGACGTCAGGTAAAGCGATGACGTCCTTCGATGTAGTTTCACAGAAGGGTGGGGACGCGACGTTAGCGAAGATTGTGAGGATTAAGAATATAGCGCCGAAAAAGGCGAAGACAGAAAGTAGAGCTGTTTGAATCCTGGAGGTCATTGCTAACGACGCCTAACACTGCGTTGAGCTGCGTGCGTTAAGACCGGCGCGAGTTTGCGCCGACCGAAGGGAGGCAAATGCAAACGAAGTGACGGTTAGCACGTCAGCTCCAACGGGGCGTTAGGCGTCTTTCTGTTCATGCTTGAATATCGCGTAGGAAGTCCTCCTGCCACTCGCTCCAATTCTGAGCAGCTTCGTCATTGGCCATCAACTGATTTATAGCGTTGCGGTTGGCATAGAGGTGTTGGGTTGTCCGCCACCAGCTTTTGCCGCCGGGAGAGGTCAACATAAGCACTACAGCATTGTCGATTCTGTCTTTGAGCTCATCGCTGATTAAGCCCTGTTCATGGAGGTTTAGCATTGCTTGATGCTGAAACACCGTCTGATCAAGACGTGCACCCGCCATCAATAGATCATCTTCGTCGATAGAGTCGGTGTCCCCGTTGAGGAATCTGCGAGTAACGATTGTCATTTCTTTGTCGGAGAAGTAGCTGTTTACCAGAACATTCCAAGCGTTGGCGAACTCGCGAGCGGCTTCAGCTTTGGCGATATTCGAGTTGTTTCGAATTTGAACTGCAAGGTATGCGAGGCTGGCGAACACCGCTATTGCGCCAAGAATCTCACCGATCGCACCTATGGCATCCCAGTTCATATAGCTGTCTCCCAGACGCCTAACACTGCGTTGAGCTGCGTGCGTTAAGACCGGCACGAGTTTGCCGCGACCGCAGGGAGCGAAATGCAAACGGAGTGACGGTTAGCACGTCAGCTCCAACGGGTTGTTAGGCGTCAAATTGATCACGTTAGGATTCGAAGTCATGGGTTATTCGGTAGCGCATGTACTCAGTAGGAACTCGCGTCGAATCCTTGGGGCTTTTACCATTGATCGTGCGGATGTCTCCACTAAAGCTCAAATTGAAGTCAGTGTTTGAGGCCCAGCTGACGTCAACGCTTACGTTTTCTACGCGTCCGATTGCCAGAATCACTTGCTCGTCTGATGTCTCTGGGTCAAGTAGCTCGATTTCGAATTTCTGGGAACCGCCGCCGCATTGAGTTGTTGTGACAAGCACGACCGTGCTGGTAGTTGGAGCTGGATGAGCCTCTTTGTGCCGCTCCCCGACACGACATGTGGAAGGATTGGAATAGACAAACACATTCAAGGCTATAAATAGAGCTCCAACAATAGCTAGCACACCCGCTACCCACCTGAAGATGTTCACTTGACGCCTAACACAGTGTTAAGCGGCGCCAGAAGGCGGAGCTGAAACGAGCGATGCTTAAGTGCGTCCGCTTCAACACATTGTTAGATGGACGCAGTAAGTGATTCGCCGTTAGTAAGAACGAACGAGCTGTATGCATGAGCGCTCCCTGCTGACCGATATGCCCTAGTGTGCCGATTGGATGCGAAAGAATGAAGCCCTTGCCAGGCTCGAGAGCGAAAGATGACCTCTGAGGTTGAAACTCTCTAAGAAGCGGGTGGCATAGACTCTTGGTTCCTGGAGCCCTTGATCTCGAACGAGCTATGCCTGAACAACCGGCCAAAGTCTCGCTGACGGAGAGTAGCGCTAGCCCACGCATGTGGTGAGATCGCTTGCTTAGAACGGGCGAGTGAAAGTCTGACCCTGCGCACCTGGGACGTGATTTTGTTTAGTACGTAATCTTTTCTCCTCGAACCGCCGCTGGTAGCGGTTTAAGTAATGCGTTTTATGAAAGCTGCGAACGAAGTGAGGGGTGTCGTTTAGAAGAGATGGCTTAGTGAACCGCGGCGAAGCCTGCCTGAAGATAATTCTCGTCCATCTAACACCGTGTTGAGCGGCTGCCGTTAAGACCGGCGCGTGTTTGCTTGGAGCGAAGCGACATGCAAACAAAGTGACGGTTAGGCAGTCCGCTCCAACAACTCGTTAGGCGGCGACTGAGAACAGTCATGAGCCCACACCTCGAGTGACGCGGACTGACTGAGTCTTCTGCACTGCTAGAGCATTCACGATACCTATAACTACGGCGATGACTATTGAGAGTGCCTCTAAGGCGCTGATTCGACCAGTGTCGAATGAGCCGATAGTCCAAGCAATAGGATAACCCGCTCCAATAGCCCACAAGATATAGTTCTGGAGCTTTGCTCCAGTCCAGGCTCGCCACAAAGAGGTGATCGAAATCATGGCAGTTAGCGCCAGTACAACGGCGCTTACCTCTTGGAGCGTCGACAGGGTTTCTGCGGTGAAAAAGAAGCTTAGGAAGCTCGCTGCTCCGAGGGCAATCAGCAAAACGATAGAAGACCAGAACCACTGCACGATGTTTGCCTAGCCGCCTAACACTGCGTTGAGCGGCCCGCGTATAGCTGGCGCGAGTTTGCCGGACGCGTAGCGTCCGAATGCAAACGAAGTGACAGGTAGCGGGTCCGCTCCAACGGGTCGTTAGGCGTCTCCATGTATCTCGCAGAAGTTCTATTCGGATTCGGAGTCATCTTTCGTTCGGTCGGGTGGATTTAAGAACTGTTTCAAAACCTGTACGACTCCAAGGAGTATACCGCCTGCAAGAACTAACCAACCTATGAAGAAGATAACGGTTCCTATGTTTGATTCGAGAAAGGCGGCGATTAACCACCCCGCAAAGCCTATAAAAAATCCGACTGATGATATTCGCAGAGATAGCTTTTCTTCTCCGGTTAATCCGGAGTTCAGGCGATTGCGTAGTTGCTCTAACACTAGTTGCTGTGAATCCCTGGTGCTTTCTGGAAGAACACTGCCTTAAGTACTTTGCTCTAGAGAATGTCCCGTCGGTTCAGTCAGTAGCGAGCTGTGTTTCCAGAAACTTGGAGGACATTGATCGTGACGCCTAACACTGCGTTGAGCTGCGTGCGTTAAGACCGGCACGAGTTTGTCGCGACCGCAGGGAGCGAAATGCAAACGGAGTGACGGTTAGCACGTCAGCTCCAACGTATCGTTAGGCGTCTGACTGAACGATGCCGCAGTCCCATCCTCGATGGTTTGTTGCACTTCGTAGCTGAGCTTGTACGTCTTACGCCGCTGCATCGCGATCCTTTATCTCCGTATGTTGTTTCCGCAAGTTCTTGAGGTTTTGACGTCCGGAGACTCTCCAAGCTAGCAATACTAAATAGGTAGGCAAGAGTGCGACGAGCCCCACGACACCCCAAGCAAACATACCTTCGCCAAGAGGGATCTCTAACGCAGCTAGCATGAGGCCAAGAAATCCAACAATTGTCGCCAAAAACAGAAGCCACAGAACAACTTTTTCAGGAACCTTCATCTGCAGCATTCGGCTCATTGATGAATTCCTGAGGAAAAATCCAAGACGCCTAACACTGCGTTGAGCTGCGTGCGTTAAGACCGGCACGAGTTTGCCGCGACCGTAGGGAGCGAAATGCAAACGGAGTGACGGTTAGCACGTCAGCTCCAACGGTTTGTTAGGGGTCATCCATCTACTCAAACCTTCGCTTTCCTCCATCCCGCTTGCCGTGCTTCTTTCTCTGTGCAGAACCATCGTTCACCCTTCCGAACGGAGATCTTGGTTGCGTTGTAATAGCGTTGGCCCGGCACATGATAGATCTTTTCTCCGCTGCTGGAGATGTTCCCTTTGATCACGCAGTCCTTTGTAGATCGCTTCGACTTTTCCCGATTCGGTTCAGCGGCTTGGATTGATGGAGAAGAGAGCGAGGCGATTGCTAGTAGGATTAGTGTGGCTCTCGCAGCGTGATACATGACGCCTAACACCGTGTTGAGCGGCTGCCGTTAAGACCGGCGCGTGTTTGCTTGGAGCGAAGCGACATGCAAACAAAGTGACGGTTAGGCAGTCCGCTCCAACAACTCGTTAGGCGGCGACTGATAACAGTCATGAGCCCACACCTCGAATGACGCGGACTGACTGAGTCTTCTTCACTGCTAGAGCGTTCACGGTACCTACAACTACGGCGATGACTATTGATAGTGCCTCTAAGGCGCTGATTCGACCAGTGTCGAATGAGCCGATAGTCCACGCAATTGGATAACCCGCTCCAATAGCCCACAAGATATAGTTTTGGAGCTTTGCTCCAGCCCAGGCTCGCCACAAAGAGATGATCGAAATCATGGCAGTTAGCGCTAGTACAACGGCGCTTACCTCCTGGAGCGTCGATCGGGTTTCTGCGGTGAAAAAGAAGCTTAGGAAGCTCGCTGCTCCGAGGGCAATCAGCAAAACGATAGAAGACCAGAACCACTGCACGATGTGTGCCTAGCCGCCTAACACCGTGTTGAGCGGCTGCCGTTAAGACCGGCACGTGTTTGCCTGGAGCGAAGCGACATGCAAACAAAGTGACGGTTAGGCAGTCCGCTCCAACTACTCGTTAGGCGTCGACTGAAGATGTCGGTCGCCCGATCTAGAACCATAGTCATTCCTCGCCTAGTAGTTCTTGCATAAACGCGAGTTTCGCTCTTGCTCGGATAGCTGCGCAATCCCTGGCGTTAGCGGGTTGATCGGGTATGACGTAGGTGAATGTACTTCCAGTGGTTAGATGCCGAAGCTCTATTCGATTGGAATTCGCTGGATTAGTAGCTTTGTCCGGGCTATCTAACGCCGACCAACTGTACGGTACCTCGAAGATTTCGAGTTCTGCCATGGACGGAGCGGGACCATCTTGCATTAGACGCCTAACACTGCGTTGAGCTGCGTGCGTTAAGACCGGCACGAGTTTGCCGCGACCGTAGGGAGCGAAATGCAAACGGAGTGACGGTTAGCACGTCGGCTCCAACGGGTTGTTAGGCGGCGCTAGACAATGCATCCACGACTGGCTTGGACAGTGTCAACTCGATGAAACGAGAGGAAGGATATAGGTAGTCTTCTCCAGACTCGTCGATTATCCGAATCTGGTCGAGTTTCTTAGCCTTAGCATCGGGCACTACTTCGTAGATCTTTCGGATCTCAAGCGAGGCTGGGTACTCTGAGTTATCTATGCAAACTACGAAATGCTTTTTAGCCATATCAATCAAGTAAGTATTTGATTTTGAATTCTTTCTTGCCGATACCCGTGGCCTCGTACCAATGGATCTCGGCTTCAAAGATATCACCGTTGGGAAGTTTTACTGTAGCGATACCCTTTCGCTTTCGCCAGCGTGCTTTGCCATAGAGCTTCTGGAGCCGTTCGAGTTCTCGAATGGATCGGCCGGATGCGAAGGTCTCCGGGGATCTGATCTTTCCGAGGATCTCAAAGTCCATGAAAACCTTTAGTGCCGCCTAACACCTATTCGCTTCTTGCGTTCTGTTGTGCGGCGGTGTGTAACTTGAGTGGTGCAGGGTATTCACTTGCGTCTTCCATGGCTGAAATCTCCCTCGAAGCAACGACTTAACCTTACAGTCGCCGTGTAACAATTCAATCTAATCTTGGGGTCGTTCTTTGGGGAGGCTCCCGTGTCAGGAGAACCCAGGCTCATGGATTTACTGCGCCATAGAATTCGGCGCCTCGGCCTTGCGTTGCGTACGGAGCAGGCCTATGTCTATTGGGCGAGGCGCTTCATCTTGGCCAATGGCAAGCGCCACCCGCGAGAGATGGGCAAGCGTGAGGTAGAGAAGTTCTTAACGACGCTTGCGGTACGCGAAGGCGTATCCCCGTCGACCCAGAACCAGGCACTGAGTGCGCTCCTCTTTCTGTATAAGGAGGTGCTGGGGGTAGAGCTGCCTTGGATGGATTCGGTGCAGCGGCCGAAGCGCAAGGAGTACGTGCCGGTCGTTTTGTCTCCCGCAGAAGTCACGGCGGTGCTGAACAGGTTGGACGGTGTGCACTGGGTGGTCGCCAGTCTGCTCTATGGTTCCGGCATGCGCCTGATGGAGTGTCTCCGGCTACGGGTCAAAGACCTGGATTTCGACCGCAGCGAGCTCACGGTGCGGATGGGCAAGGGCGGCAAGGATCGCAGGACGATCTTTCCGCGTAAGCTGCATTTGCCGGTGCAGGAACAGCTCGATCGCGCTCGTCTTGTGCATCAGCGCGATCTCGAAGCGGGTTACGGGGCCGTATGGCTGCCGGACGCGTTGGCGCGCAAGTATCCGCGTGCCGCCAGGGAGTGGAAGTGGCAGTACGTGTTTCCGAGTGTGAAGCGCTCGACCGATCCGCGGACAGGCAGTGTCGGTCGTCACCATCTGAGCGCAAATGCGGTGCAGCGTGCTGTCGCGAACGCGGTTCGGGACTCAGGTGTTCAGAAAAAGGCGTCGTGTCATACGTTGCGCCACAGCTTCGCCACGCATCTGCTCGAGCGCGGGTATGACATCCGCACGGTGCAGGAGCTTTTGGGGCATGCGGACGTGTCGACCACGCAGATCTACACCCATGTTCTGGGCCGTGGTGCGGGTGGCGTGATCAGCCCGTTGGATGGTATCTAGTCGCCGATTGAAGGTTCGCGAAGTACTCCGGTTGATCGAGGAGGATGGTTGGTACCTCGTGCGCACGCGGGGCAGCCACCGGCAGTTCCATCATCCGACCAAGCCGGGTACAGTCACCGTCTCGGGTGCCGCTGGTCTCGACGTTCCAGCGGGGACGCTGAACAGCATCTTGAAGCAAGCGGGCTTAAAGGAAAGAAGGTGAGATATCTGGTTGTCATCGAATCGTCAGACTCCGGGTGGGGAGCGCACGTGCCCGATCTACCCGGTTGTGTTGCGGTAGGTGGGACCAGAGAAGAAGTTGAGCGGTTGATCAAAGACGCGATAGACATGCATCTAGAGGACCTCAAGCGCCGCGCGCAGCCGATTCCGTCACCCTCATCGGACAGTACTTACGTCGAAACGCACGTCGCTTAAGTCATGGACTCGCCTGCTAAACCTCGTGTCGTTGTGCTTCTGGGCACCAACTATTCCGGCTCCCACCTGCTCTCGCATTTAACGTCGGCGCATTCTGCTTGCCTGGGTGTGGGTGAGTTGCATCGCTATCAGACGCTCCTTGCGACGGGTGGCACCGCGCCGGTTGTGTCGGTCTACAAGACCCAGCCCGTGTTCGCTGGTCTGGAGAACATGCCGGCGACCGAATGGCACAGCGTGCTGTCCGCTCGTTTTGGTGAGGAAACCGGCGTGGCGCAGCCGGTCATCATCGACAACTCCAAGAAGGTGAAGTGGGTAAAACGCATCACCGACGGCACGGACTACGATGTGCGGCTGGTGCATCTCATACGCGACCCGCGCGCGCTGGTGTTGCGCTGGTTGAATACGTACGACTCGGAGAAACGCCGGCGCACGCAACGCATGCGCGTGGCCAAGCGCATGCCGGCGCGCTCGCCGCAGATCCTCGCCGGCGATTGGGTGACGGTGTTTGTCTACAAGTGGCTGCGTGAGAATCGGCAGATCTCGGACTTCATCGTGAAGCGCGGGTTGCCCCATGCGGTGGTGACTTATCACGACATGGTGTTCGACACCGAGGCGATGCTGCAGCACCTCATGCCGAACCTCGGGCTCGACTACGAGCCGGGTCAGCTCGCTTTCGGTGAGAACGAGCACTACGGCACGGTGAAGACCGAGCATGCGGATGCCATCAAGAAGTCCGAGATCCGTCCGGATCTCAAATGGCAGACGCAGCTGGATGGTTCCGCTGCGGCGCACGTCGTATCCAACACTGACGTGCAGAAGTACCTGGCTTCGCTTGATCTGCGCTGCGGTGAGAAAGGCCTGGTGCGGCTTTAGCCGCTGCCGTTCGCGCGCTCTAATCTAATCCAGATACTTATCCGTGACCGCGCCTTCACTGGCGCTGGCTACGAGCTTTGCGTACTTGGCCAGCGTGCCGCGCGTGGCGTAAGGTTCGGGCCGTTGCCAGGCTTGTTTGCGCTGCGCCAGCGTGGCGTCGTCGACGTGCAGCGTCATTTCTTTTGATACCGCATCGACGGTGATTTCGTCGCCGTCTTCGATCAGCGCTATCGGTCCGCCGTCGAATGCTTCCGGCGTGATGTGTCCGATCACGAAGCCGTGCGAGCCGCCGGAGAAACGCCCGTCCGTGATGAGCGCTACTTTGTCGGAAAGATCGCGTCCGTTGATGGCGCTGGTGGGGCTCAGCATCTCGCGCATGCCGGGTCCGCCGCGCGGGCCTTCGTAGCGCACGACCACCACGTCGCCCTCGACGACTTCGCCCGCCATGATGGCGGACATCGCAGCTTCTTCGCCGTGGTAGCACTTGGCTTTGCCGGTGAAGGCGAGGCCCTCATGGCCGGTGATTTTGGCGACCGCGCCTTCGGGCGCCAGGTTGCCGCGCAGCACCACCAGATGGCTGTCGGGTTTGATCGGGTTCGACAGCGGCCGGATGATTTTCTGGTCCGCGGGATAGTCCTCGACCTCTGCGAGGTTCTCCGCCATGGTTTTGCCGGTGACTGTCATGCAGTCGCCATGTAACAGGCCTTCCTGCAGGAGCATCTTCATCATCGGCTGGATGCCGCCAATCTCAATGAGCTCGCTCATCGCGTACTGGCCGGCCGGGCGCATGTCCGCGAGCACCGGCACACGTTCGCCGACGCGCATGAAATCGTCGAGCTCGAGCGGAATGCCGGCCGCGTGGGCAATGGCCAGCAGATGCAGCACCGCGTTGGTGGAGCCTTCGAGCGCGATGGATACGGTGATGGCGTTCTCAAACGCCTCGCGGCTCAGGATATCGCTTGGTTTGATGCCTTGTTTGATGAGGTTGCGCACCGCGGCGCCGGCGTTGTAGCTGTCCTTGAGCTTTGCGTCGCCCACCGCGTTCTGCGCTGACGAGTTTGGCAGCGACAAGCCCATCGCTTCGAGCGCCGAGGCCATCGTGTTGGCGGTGTACATGCCGCCGCAGGAGCCGGGGCCGGGGATGGCGGTGGCTTCCACCTCTTTTAGCTCGATGTCGGAAATTTTCTGTGCGGCGTGTTTGCCCACAGCCTCGAACACGCTGACGATGTCCCGCCGTTCTTTGCCGGGGAGGATGGTGCCGCCGTAGACGAAGACGGCCGGGCGGTTCATGCGCGCGATGGCAATCCCGCAGGCGGGCATGTTCTTGTCGCAGCCGCCGATGGCGACGAAGCCGTCAAAACCCTGGGCGCCGACCACCGTTTCGATGCTGTCGGCAATCACTTCTCTCGAGACCAGCGAGTAGCGCATGCCGGGCGTCCCCATCGAGATGCCGTCCGACACGGTGATGGTGTTGAAAAGCACGCCTTTACCGCCGGCTTCGTCAGCGCCGCGCAGCGCTTCCGCCGCGAGTTTGTCGATGTGCATGTTGCACGGGGTCACCATGGACCAGGTTGAGGCGATGCCGATCTGGGGCTTTTTGAAATCTTCTTCGGTGAATCCAACGGGGTAGAGCATCGCCCGGCTGGGCGCCTGCTCGATACCGTCAACGACTTTCGATGAATACTCGCGTTCGTCTGCCATGGTCTGTCTCGTTGTGTCTCTCTTGGTTGGCGGCGCTTATAGCGGTTTGCGCATCACTGCTGAATTGCGCTGCCAGTTATATAGGGATTGTTTGCGCTCGGGTAGCGTGTCGGGGCTGGCCTCGGCAAAGCCCTGGTCGATGAACCAGTCTTTGGTCTGGGTGGTGAGCGCAAACAGAGCTTCTGCGCCTTCCTGCCGCGCGTGGCGCTCGGCCGCCTCCAACAGGGTTCTGCCGATGCCCAGGTCCGTGGCGTTGCGATAGTTTTCGTGCACCGCCACGCAGGCGAGCTCGGCCTGGTTGTCGTAGGTGTATACCGCGCAGCAGCCCACCACGACCCCGTCTATCGCCGCCACCAGAAAATTGCCGATCTCCTGCTCCAGGCGGTCGCGCTCGCGGCGCACCAGCACACCGGCTTCTTCCAGCGGTCTGATCATCTCGACGATGTCGGTGACGTCTTCCAGCTCCGCCGGACGGATGCCGCGTCGCGGTGTCGGCAGAATCTGCGTGCCCACGCCTTCCGCCGTGAAAAGCTCTGCCAGCAGCGCACCGTCATCGATGTACGACACCAGGTGGGCTTTGGCGACACCCTCCGTCACCGCATGGCCGAGCCATTGGAGATCGGCGGCGGCTTCCGGTTCGGCTGATGCTGCGTATTGGTCGAGCCCGGCAGGCGTCACCGTGCTCACGCGCTCGCCTTGCTTGTCGCCGAGATATGACAGAGGGCTCAACGCAATCAGCTTGTCTGCCTGGAGGGCCGTGGCGGTGTGGGCGGCAAGCTCTGCTGCTGCCAGATTGAATATCTGCCCGGAAGGGGAGTAACCCATGGGCGATTGCAGCACCAGAGCGCCGCTGTCGAGCGCGGCGGTGACGCGCCGGGTTTGTATGCGGCGCACGCTGCCCGTGAAGAGATGATCGACACCGTCGACGATGCCGAATGGCTGGGCGGTAACGAAGTTGCCCGCAACTACGGGAATGTCGACGTTGTGCAGCGGTGTATTCGGCAAGCCGGTGGAAAAGAGCGCTTCCAGACCGGCACGCAGCTGGCCGTTGATCGCGGTGATCGTCGACATGGCGCTTGCGTCCGTGACGCGGCGATTCTGATGATAGAACGATTCCGGCAGTGCCTGTTCGATCTGCGGGCGCGCGCCGTGCACGAGCACCAGGCGCACGCCGAGCACATGCAGCAGCGCAAGGTCGTGCACGATGTTGGTGATGTTGGCGTGCTGCTGGGCCTCGCCTGGCAGCAGCACCACAAAGGTTTTGCCGCGATGCGCGCTGATGTAAGGCGTGGAGCCGCGGAACCACCGGGCGTAAGCGTTCGTTTCCATGTTAGACGCAGTAGCGCTGGATAACTTGGCGCAGGATGTCTTCCGCCGGGGCGATCTGATCCCGGGCGAGATATTCGTTGGGCTGATGCGCCTGGTCGATGCTGCCAGGTCCGAAGACGACAGTTTCCATGCCGAGGCTTTGCAGAAAGTGGCCTTCGGTGCCGAACGCCACCGTGCCGGGCGCGTTGCCGGAAGCGGTTGCCAACGTCTGCACGAGGTCTCCCTCGAGCGCGGTTTCGAACGGCGGCACCGGCGGATAGTGTGTCGAGAGCGACAGCGCCGTGCCGCACTGGGCGATCGTCTCGCGCAGGCGCGCTTCGAGCTCGGCAATGGTCGCATCGGTATCCATGCCGGGCAGCAGGCGCAGATCGATCTGCAGCTCCGCGTGGCTGCAGATGCGGTTGGGGCTGTCGCCGGCATGCATGCAGCCGAGGTTCATCGTCGGGAACTGCACTTCGAACGCCGGATTCTTGTTGGCAGCCGCCATCGCCTCACGAAAGGCGATCAGCTCGCCCATCACTTTGTGCATCGAATCCAGCGCGTTACAGCCGAGGTCCGGGTTGGACGAATGTCCCGAAGCGCCTTGCAGCTTGATGCTCATGAAGGCGATGCCTTTGTGCGCGTACACCGGCATGAGCCCGGTCGGTTCGCCGATGATCGCGTAGTCCGCCGTCGGCATGCCGCGCTCGACGAGATAGCGGGCGCCCGCCATCGAAGACTCTTCGTCGGAGGTGGCGACTATCGTGACGGGCTTCTTGAGATCCTGGCCGATGAACGTCTGCACCGCTTCCAGCGCCACCGGGAAAAATCCCTTCATGTCGCAGGTGCCGAGACCGTACAGCCGGTCGTTGTGCTCGGTGACCTCAAACGGGTCGGTCTGCCATTTGGTCTCGTCAAATGGCACGGTATCGGTATGACCGGCCAGCACCAGTCCGCCTTCGCCGCTGCCGAGGGTGGCGACGAGGTTGCCTTTGTGCGGCGCGTCGGGAAGAGTCAGCAATTCCGTTTGGAAGCCCAGACCGTCAAGCCAGTTGGCAAGATGCTCCAGCACCACCAGATTACTGCGGTCGATGTCGGCGGACAGCGAGCTCACAGAAGGTTCGCCGACCAGCGCGGTCAGCATGTCGTCAAATTTTGGTAGTGCACCCATGTTAGCGTCGTTCCAGGGATCAACCTGCAGAACCCGTCAGGGTTCCGTGCGATCCTGATACCCGGAGTTTGTCCGGTAAAAAAAGGACGCTAATTGTAGGGGTTTCACCAGCGGGGCGACACTGTCAGCGGCGCTTTTCGAGCGGGGTAAAAGCGGGTCATGACGCGCCGTCGGAGGCGTGATTTGCCGACAATTTCAGGGTGTGATGGCTGTCAAATCCCTTGGCGTTATCGCTTGCAAATCCGCAACTTAAGCACATACTGCCAGATTCGATGTTAAGCATTCAGGGCATTTAAGGGATAAATGCATCGTGGCTAGCTCTCCGCAGACACAAGCGCCAGAGGCAACGACTGCCGAGCCTGATGCACCGGCGTCTGGCCCGGTGGCCGCCCCTGCAGCCGCACCCACACCCGGCGGCACTGACGAGGTCCAGCTGACCACGCGCCGCGGATTCGGCGGCAATATTTTCGACAACACCACCGAGATTCTGCTCGATCTGCCGATCATCCTCGAAGCGCTGGTCGAAGACGGCTTCATCAGTCAGCGGCAGGCGGAAGACATTCTGATTGCGCCGCGCACGAAAAAAGAGCTCGGCATGCATCCGCTCGAGATCATTGCCGGTAAAGAGCTCGAAAACGGGCAGACGCCCGGCAAAGTGCTCGATCTCGAGACCATGACCCTGTGGCTCTGTCAGCGTTCGAATCAGTCCTATGTGCGTATCGATCCGCTGTCGATCAACGTCAACGCCGCCACGGAGGTGATGTCGTATGCGTTTGCTCAGCGTCACAACATCCTCGCCATCGAGGTGGCGGACGACTACGTGGTCATCGCGAGCGCGCAGCCGCACATGTTCCAGTGGGAGTCGATGCTCACCCAGACGCTGCGCGGCCGCCGTATTCGCCGCGTGGTCTGTAACCCTGCTGACCTGACGCGCTACCAGCTCGAGTTCTACACCATCGCGCGCTCCGCGGCGAAAGCCGAAGAGTCGGGCATGGAAGTTTCCACCATCACGAACTTCGAGCAGATGCTCGAGCTCGGGTCGATGAAGTCGCCGGAAGCGAACGACGCTCACGTGGTGAACATCGTCGACTGGCTGCTGCAGTACGCATTCGATCAGCGTGCCAGCGACATTCACATCGAGCCGAGGCGCGAAAAGGGTCTGATCCGGTTCCGCATCGATGGCGTGCTGCATCATGTTTATGAGTTGCCAAATCTTGTAAACGCCGCTGTGACAAGTCGTCTCAAGATTCTCGGCCGCATGGACGTCGCGGAAAAGCGCCGCCCCCAGGACGGCCGCGTCAAAACCAAGACCCAGGACGGGCAGGAGATCGAGCTGCGTCTATCGACGCTGCCGACGGCTTTCGGCGAGAAGATGGTGATGCGGATCTTCGATCCCGAGGTTCTGCTGCGCAGCTTTCAGGAGCTCGGCCTCACCGGCGACGATTACAAGCGCTGGCACGGCATGACGCATGTGCCGAATGGCATCGTGCTCGTGACCGGGCCTACGGGTTCCGGTAAAACCACGACGCTCTACAGCACGTTGAAGCAGCTGGCGACGGATGAGGTCAACGTCTGCACCATCGAGGATCCCATCGAGATGGTGGAGCCGACGTTCAATCAGATGCAGGTGCAGCACAACATCGACGTGAGCTTCGCCTCCGGCGTGCGCGCGCTTCTGCGTCAGGATCCGGACATCATCATGATTGGTGAGATCCGCGATCTCGAAACGGCTGAGATGGCCATTCAGGCGGCGCTCACCGGCCACCTCGTCATCTCGACGCTGCACACTAACGATGCGCCGACGGCGATCACACGCCTGCTCGATCTTGGCGTGCCGCCCTACATGATCAAGGCAACCGTGCTGGGCGTCATGGCGCAGCGCCTCGTGCGCACCCTGTGCCCGCACTGTAAAGAAGAAGAGGAAGTGGATGTCGAAGCCTGGCGGCTCGTCACCACCCCGTTCAAGGTCAAGCCGCCGAAGACGGTGTTTACGCCGAAGGGCTGTCTCGAATGTCGTGACACGGGCTACCTCGGGCGGATGGGTATCTACGAGATCCTGCCGATGACGCAGAAGGTCCAGGAGCTCATTACGGGCGAAGCTGATCTCGACGCCATCAAGAAGGCCGGCTTTGCCGAGGGCATGCGCACGCTGCGCCTCTCGGGAGCCCAGAAGGTCGGCGCCGGCTCCACCACCATCGCCGAAGTCCTGCGGGTATCTCCCGCCTCCCAGGAATCTTACTCCTGAAGCCCGACAGGGCCTGCAAAGTCGACGATACGTCTGTGCGCGCTGTCCCCAGCGCGTACTGAATTCAGCAGCCGTTTGTGGTGCAATACCGCGCCAGTAAAACCCCGTGACGATTCTGGGCTGCAGACGAGTATGCAGCCGTTGAGCAGGCCCACGGGACAGTTAGAGAGAACAAGAAGTCGATGACAGAACCCACGTTTGCCGACCGTGACGGTTGGATATGGATGGATGGCGAGCTGGTGCCCTGGCGTGATGCCAAGGTGCATGTGCTCACCCACACGCTGCACTATGGTCTGGGTGTGTTCGAAGGCGTGCGCGCTTACAACACGCCGAATGGCCCGTGCATTTTCCGCCTGGATGAGCATACGGAGCGCCTTTTCAACTCCGCCCACATTCTCGGCTTGCAGATCCCCTACACCCGGGAGCAGGTCAACGCCGCGCAGTGTGAGGTCTTCAAAGCCAACGAGCTGGATGAGGGGTATCTGCGGCCGATGGCGTTTCTTGGCTCCGAAGCAATGGGTCTGCGCGCCGAGGGTTTGTCCGTGCATCTCTCGATTGCCTGCTGGCCCTGGCCGGATTACATGGATGCCGACAGCCGCGAGAAGGGCATCAAGGTGCGTACGTCTTCCTACACGCGCCACCACGTCAACATCACCATGTGCAAAGCAAAGTCCAACGGCAACTACACCAATTCCATTCTCGCCCTGCACGAGGCGCTGGCGAGCGGCTGCGACGAAGCGCTGCTGCTGGATAACGAAGGGTATGTCGCCGAAGGCAGCGGGGAGAACATCTTCCTCGTCAAGAACGGCGTGCTGCATACCCCGGAGCTGACGTCCTGTCTTGCCGGCATCACCCGCGACACTGTCTTTGCGCTGGCAGGGGAGCTGGGTCTGGAAATCCTCGAACGGCGCATTACTCGTGACGAGGTTTATATTGCCGACGAAGCCTTCTTTACGGGCACCGCTGCCGAAGTTCTGCCGATTCAGTCGCTGGACGGACGCGTCATTGGTGATGGCAAGCGCGGTCCCATCACCGAGCAGCTGCAAACCGCTTACTTCGATCAGGTGCGCGGCCAGCGCAACAGTTTTCCCGAATGGCACACGCCGGTGCAGTGAAAGCGCTGCTCGTTGCCCCGGCCTGGGTGGGCGACATGGTCATGGCTCATACCCTGGTGCAGTGTCTTGTCGAGCGTCACCCGCGGCTGGATCTGCACGTCGTCGCGCCGCCGGCCACGGCACCGCTGGCTGAGCGCATGCAGGGCGTTGACCGTGTGCATCCTGTTGCGCTCACCCACGGCGAGCTGAGCCTCGGCAAGCGCCGCGCGGAGGGCAAGCGCCTGGCGCACGAGAAGTTCGACGCGGCGTACGTGTTGCCCAACTCCTGGAAGTCGGCGTTGCTGCCCTGGTTTGCCGGTATCAAACGCAGAACCGGTTGGCATGGTGAAGCCCGCTATGGCCTTTTGAATGATCGTCGTCAGCTTGACGCCGCGCGCTATCCGCTCATGATCGAGCGTTTCATGGCGCTTGCTGACGAGGCGGGCGCGTTGCCGGATAAACCTTACCCTCAACCCCGGCTCGAGGTGGATGCTGACAATCTTGCGCGTATGTTGGAGGAGCTGAATCTCGACACCGGGGACGTGCTGGCGCTCTGTCCCGGTGCGGAATACGGCGCCGCCAAGAAATGGCCGGCTGAACATTACGCGGTCGTGGCGCGCGATCATCTGGCAAACGGCGGACAGGTGTGGCTCCTCGGGTCGCCGAAAGACGCGGATGATTGCGGCGCCATCGCAACGCTTGCGCCGGGGAGCATCAATCTTGCCGGTAAAACCCGCCTGCTGGACGCGCTCGACCTGCTTTCGGTGGCCGAGCAGGTCATTTGCAATGACTCCGGGCTCATGCACGTCGCGTGTGCCCTCGGCCGCCCGACGCTCGGGATATTCGGCTCGACGTCCACCGCGTTCACTCCGCCGCTCGGCGACAAAGCGCAGGTGGTGCAGATCGAGCTGGGCTGCCGGCCGTGCTTTCAGCGCGAATGTCCTCTCGGGCATCTCGATTGCCTGCGTACCTTGAAGCCTGAACAGGTCCTGGCAACGCTGGCCGGTTGATGCGCGTTCTCCTCGTCAAAACCTCGTCTCTGGGTGACGTTGTCCACGCGCTGCCCGCGGTCACCGACGCGTCGCTGCAAGGCGTCACCTTCGACTGGGTCGTGGAAGAGGCGTTTGCCGACCTGCCGGCAATGCATCCGGCGGTAGATCGGGTCATTCCGATCGCGTGGCGGCGCTGGCGCCGGTCGCTGCGCGCGTCGCGCGAGCAAATGCGCCGTTTTGCCGAGGAGCTGCGCAGCGTCGAGTATGACCTTGTGCTCGATTCACAGGGATTGATGAAAAGTGCCGCGGTCAGCCTCCTGGCGCGCGGTCGGCGAGCCGGTTTTTCGCACACCACCGCGCGTGAACCCTGGGCCGCGTTTGCTTATGGCGACCGCCACATGGTGGCCAGAGGGCAACACGCGATAGACCGGCAGCGCCAGCTCTTTGCCGCCGCCTTTGATTATCCAGTGCCGCTGGAGACGTTCTCCGGTATCGAGCAGATGCAAACACGCTCGCGCGAAGTTGTGCTCCTGCACGGCACGACGTGGGCAACCAAGCACTGGCCGCTGCCGATGTGGCAGGCGCTCGCGGCCAAAGTGGTGGCGGCGGGCCTGACGCCTGTCGTGACCTGGGGCAACGATGAGGAGGCGGCGCGCGCGCGTCGGATTGCCGAAGTTGACGGCGTGCAGATGATCGATCGTTTGCCGTTGGCTGACCTGGCCGAGCGCTTGGCGCGAGCGGCGCTGGTTGTTGGTGTCGACTCCGGGCTGGCCCATCTGAGCGCGGCTCTGGGTACGCCAACGCTTGGTTTATACGGCCCGACGGATGCGGTCCTGACGGGCTGCCGGGGTGGCAATACCACCGTGCTGCAGGCCAGCACGCCGTGCGCGCCCTGTCTCGACAAGCAGTGTCGGCGTTATGCCGGCGAACCCGTGACGTTTGCAGGACAGGCGGTCGAGCCTCCCTGTTTCGCCACGCTCAATCCGGATCGCGTGTGGCAGGCTGCCGAGGCGCTGCTCTGATGCGGTTCGCTTTCTGCATATTCAAGTATTTCCCCTACGGCGGCATCCAGCGCGACCTGATGAAGATGCTGCGCGAGTGCCAGGCGCGTGGACACGAGGTGAAGATCTTTACGTTACGCTGGGAAGCGCCGCCGCTCGACGATGTTGAGGTGGAGTGTCTGCCGATCGTCGGGCTCAACCGCCACTCGCAGTACGACCACTTTGCTGAGGCGGTCCGGGTCGCGGTGGCGGCGGAGCACTTCGACCTGGTGGTGGGCTTCAATAAAATGCCCGGGCTCGACGTCTACTACGCTGGCGATTCCTGTTATCTGGAAAAGGCGCTCAACCAGCGCTCAGCGTGGTATCGCTTGTTACCGCGTTTCAAGAGTTTTCAAGCCGCTGAAGCCGCGGTGTTCGACAGCCACGCCGACACCGAGATATTGACCATCTCGGACGTAGAGGTCCCGCGCTATCGTCATCACTATCAAACACAGCCTGAGCGCCTGCATTCACTGCCGCCCGGGATCGAGCGGGACCGGGTAGCGCCGGATGACGTCGGCGCGGCACGCCGAGCGCTGCGCGCTGCGCACGACCTGGATGAAGACACTCTGGTGGTGCTGTTTGTCGGTTCCGGATTCATCAAGAAAGGGCTCGATCGTGCGCTGCTTGCCGTTGCCGCGCTTCCGGAACCGCTGCGGGAACGCGTTCATATGTTTGTCATCGGGCGGGACAAGGGCGAACCTTTTCGCCGGATGGCCATGCGCCTGGGCATTCTCTCCCGCATCACTTTTTACACGGAAGGTCGTGACGACGTGCCCGACTTTCTGTTTGGGGCGGATGCGCTGTTACACCCGGCTTATGACGAGAACGCGGGCATGGTGATCATCGAGGCAATGCTCGCCGGCCTCCCTGCCGTCGTGACGCGCAACTGTGGTTACGCGCGTTACCTTGCCGAGCAGGATGCGGGTATCGTGCTGCCGACGCCGTTTACGCAAAGTTCGCTGGACGAGGCGCTCGAAGAGATTCTCACATCTGAAAAGCGCGCATCCTGGCAGGCGAACGGACGCGCACTCAAAAATCGCGAGGAGGTATTCAATCTTGTACCGACCGCGGTGGATCACCTGGAAGCGTTTGCCGCCAAGAAGCAGCCGCTGCTGGTCTTTACCCTGTTTCGCTACTTCCCGTACGGCGGCCAGCAGCGGGATTTCATGCGCATCGCGCTCGCCTGCCAGGCCGCTGGGTATCGGATTGTCGTCTATACGCTGGCGTGGGAGGGGTCCGTACCCGAAGGTTTCGATGTGATCATCGTGCCGGTCGGCGCTGTCGCCAATCACAAAAGGTACGCGGAGTTTGCTGAAGCGGTGGCGGAGCTGGCAAAGTGGCGCCACCCAGCGGCCATTATCGGTTTCAACAAGATGCCGGGTCTGGACATCTACTACGCAGCGGATTCCTGCTACGAGCATAAAGTGCAGGAAATGCGCTCCCCGGTTTATCGGCGTCTTGAACGTTATCGGCTGCTCTCCAGGTTTGAGCGCGCGGTCTTCGAGGCAGATGCCGGAACGCGCATCATGCTCATCGCGCAAAGTCAGGCGGAGCAGTTTCAGCGTTACTACAACACACCGGCAGAGCGCTACACGATGCTGCCACCCGGTGTGAGTCAAGATCGCGCGCGTGGGCCCAATTGGCAGGAAGAGCGGGCGGCGGTGCGCGCGGAGCTCGGTCTAGGTGATGATGAGTTTCTGCTGTTGCTGGTGGGCAGCGGTTTCATTACCAAAGGCCTGGATCGTGCGCTCACGGCGCTGGCGTCCCTGCCCCCGGAACTTGCCGAACGCACCAGGTTTCTCGTGATTGGACAGGATACGCCCACCCAGTTCCTGCGATTGGCTAAAAGCCTCGGCGTCGAAGAGCAGCTCATTCTGCAGCGTGGGCGTGATGACATTCCTGCTGTGCTGCAGGGTGCGGACTTGATGGTGCACCCGGCATACATGGAAAGCGGTGGCATGGTGTTGATCGAAGCGATCATTGCCGGCCTGCCTGTAATCGCCACTGCCGTATGCGGGTTCGCGCACTATATAGAAGATGCCCGGGCAGGGGTTGTTGTGCCCGAACCTTTCGTTCAGGAAACGCTGAACGCTGCGGTTGCCGAGACGCTGATGAACGACGCGCAGCGGGCCGACTGGTCGCGCGCCGGCGTGGCTTTCGGGGAAGCGCATACGGAGCTGTACGACATGCCGGCGCACGCGCTCGCCTTCATTGAAGCGTCCATCGACGCCAATCCGCGCTCGGCGTCTGCGCGGAGAGCGCAACGATGACTTATCTGCGCGAGGATATCGCCAGCGCCTGGGCGGGTCGGGATCCGTTGACCACGGCCTTTGCGCTCGAGGGAGAGGTGTATCGCGATGTGCCCGGCCGCCGCACGCTCAAGGTCGACATTGGCGGGCGCAATTACTTCGTCAAGCTGCACTACGGTGTTGGCTGGGGCGAGATCTTCAAGAACTGGCTGCAGCTGAAGATTCCTGTCATCGGCGCCGAAAATGAATATGACGCCTGCACGGGTCTCAAGAAGGCGGGTATACCCGCACCCGTCCCGGCGGCGTATGGCGTCTCCGCAGGTTTGCCTGCCAGCCGTCGTTCGTTTGTGCTGTGTGATGCGCTGGAGGGGTTCACCAGCCTTGAAGACGTCACCAACGAATGGGTCCGGCGGCCGCCGTCACCCCTTACGCGTCACCAGCTCCTCTGCGCGGTCGCGCGGTTTGCGCGGGCTTTTCATGATGCGGGTTTTGTGCACCGGGACTTCTACATTTGTCATATCCTCCTGGATGACGTCAGCATGGCGGCAGGCCGGGTCGAGCTTGCCGTTCTGGACCTGCACCGCGCGCGGCGCTTTGCGCAACTACCTGAACGCTGGCGCAGGCGTGATCTTGCGGCGCTTCTCTTCTCTAGCCTGGACCTCGGCCTGACGAAGCGCGAATGGCTGCGTTTTGTGCGCCTTTACACAGGCAAACCGCTCAAAGAAACGTTCGCTCACGAGGGCCGGTTCTGGCGGAGCGTGCTTGCCCGCGCGGAGAAACTCTACGACGAGGGATTGCGCAAAGGCCTCGTGACCGGGGCTTACCGTTCATGAAGTTCAGCGCCGAAGGGCTCGCCAGGGTAGGTCTCGATCTGGTGCCGCCGTTTATCGTCGGTACTTATCTCGATCCTGTTGATGATTTTGTTACCGGTTCTGGTGATGAGCTCATTGAAGTCCAGTTCGTCTCTATCGCGCGTATCTTCCCTGGAAGGCGCGTCAGCGGCTTTGCGGTCTGTCAGGGCACAACCGTGTTTGCCAAGGTCTTCTACGGCAAACGCGCGCGCCGTTACTGGCAGCGCGAGCTCGAGGGCGCCGTGCGTATGGCGCGCGCGGAAGTACAGTCGCCGAAGTTGCTCGCGCGCGGTGCGATGGCGGATGGCGACGGCTTTGTCGTCTTCTACGAGGCGTTGCAGGACGGCGCGAATCTCAGCGACGACAATCCGGGAGATGTGCGCGAAGCGGTGGCGCAGCTGGCGCGCCTGCACAACGCTGACTGCATCCACACTGACGTGCATCTCGACAATTTCATGCGCGTGGCGGATGGTGTTTATGTGGTCGATGCGGACGGCGTGCGGCCGGGCGCTCATGTGCTGCGCCAGCAATTTCCCAACCTTGGCACGCTGCTCGCGCAGCGTCCGCCGCTGTGCGACGCAGACATCAGCGAACTCTGGACGCTCTACAGCGGAATTCGCGGTGAATACGTGAGCAAGCTCGGGTCTGCAGAACTCCTGGCCGAGGTCACCGCCAAACGGCGCGCGGCGCGTGTCCGGCGCTACCTGAAGAAGACTCAGCGCGAGTGTACGGAGTTCGTCCACAAGAAAAGCTTCAAGCGAAACTGGCTGTGTGATCGCAACCACTGGCCGCGCCTGCAGCGCCTGATGCTGTTTCCGGAAGCGCTGGTTGGTGAAGGCACGCCGCTGAAACTCGGTAACAGCGCCACGGTGGTCCGCGTCACGATCGATGAAGAACGCTACGTCGTGAAGCGCTTCAATATCAAAAGCCTGAGCCACCGGGTACGCCGCTGGTTCAAGCGCCGGCCGCGCATCGCCTGGCGTAACGGCCATCGTCTGGCTTTTCTGGGCATAGCGACAGCCAAGCCGGTGGCGCTGCTGGAAGAGCGTTTCGGATGGTTTGCCGGGACCGCCTACCTGGTGATGCCGGATTGCGGAGATCGCGATCTCGGTCAGGCGCTCGCCACCGACCCGGAGAGCTTTTCCGCATTGGCGCCGCAAGTGGTTGCGCTCCTCAAGGGTCTGCAAACAGCCGGCCTTGCGCATGGGGATTTGAAGGCGAGTAACTTCGTGTTGCATGGCGATGAACTCAGGTTGATCGACTTCGACGCGGTGGTAGAAGGCGACAACGCTGGAGATATTCAACGCTTTCTGCGCAACTGGCAGGATGATCCGGAACTGCTTGCTGCGTGGCGCTTGCAACTCGAGGCGGCTGGCCTGTGATTGTTCTCGGGCTCTCGGGTGCGCTCAAACACGACCCATCTGCCGCTTTGCTGGTAGACGGCGAGATTGTTGCCGCGGCGGAGGAAGAGCGGTTTGTCCGCGACAAACACGCGAAGAACAAGCTGCCGGTGAATTCAGCGCGCTTCTGCCTCGAGCACGCCGGGATCGACCCACGGCAGGTGGACTATGTGGCGTTCCCGTATGCGCCGATCAGCCTCTTCGGTCCGGCGCGCTGGCACTATGCACGGCGTTACTGGTACGCACCGGACCGCGCGCTGGATGCGCTCTTGAACGGCAACCGCCGCTTCCGCGCGCACAAGCAGTCCATCCTGGCATTGGGTAGCGAGCTCGGCATCGACTGGCAGCGCGCTGAATTCGTGCCGGTTGAACACCATCTGTCGCACGCATCCAGTGCTTATCATTTGTCGGGTTTCGACGGCAAGTGCGCGATTCTCGGCGTCGATGGCAAAGGCGAATATGCCACCACTTTCTTCGGCTACGGGGAGAACGGCCGTATCCACCGCATCAAAGAGTTTTACGATCCCGACTCTCTCGGCGGTGTCTACGGTGCGATCACGGAGTACCTCGGCTTTGAGATGCTTGATGGCGAATACAAAGTCATGGGTATGGCGCCGTATGGGGATCCCAACAAGTATGATTTGTCGCGTTTGATCAAGCCGCGGGGAGATGGCTTTGCCGTCGATACGAAGTACGTGAATACAGTTGGCCTGCGCCGTCACAAAGACGACGGTCAGGCGTTCTTCTTCAGCGATAAGTTGATTGACTGGCTGGGGCCGCGGCGCGTTGGCGACCTGGCAGATGACCCTTACATCCACTACGCGGCGTCCATGCAGGCTTTGTTCGAAGCGTGGGTTTTCAGACTGATCGATGCGCACCTCGGTGATGTGCTTGCCGAGACGGGCAAACTGACTTTTGCCGGTGGCGGCGCGCTCAACGTCAAGCTCAATCAGCACCTGCTGGAACGCAGCGACATTGACGAGCTGTTCGTGCAGCCCGCCTCCGGAGACTCGGGCACGGCGCTCGGCGCGGCAACCTACGCCGCCGTCGAAAAAAACGGCCGGGTCAAGCCGATGCGCCACGTTTACCTGGGTCCCGATTACTCCAACCGCGCCTGCCTGGACGCGATCGAAGCGCGCGATGAGGACTGCAGCTGGCGGCGTATGGACAATCCGGTTCGTGAAACCGCCGACGTGCTTGCCGCCGGCAATCCGGTGGCGTGGTTTCATGGCCGTATGGAGTTTGGCCCGCGCGCGCTGGGCGGGCGCAGCATTCTCGGCTGCCCGAACGCTGCAGGCATCGCTGACCGCATCAATGAGCAGATCAAGTTTCGTGAACGCTGGCGGCCGTTTTGTCCCAGCATGCTGGATCGCGTGGCGCCCGAGATTTTGCAGACAGACCACCCGGCACCGTACATGACCATAACTTTCGCAGTGGCGGAGCAATGGCGTGAGCGCATTCCGGAAGTGGTGCATGAAGATGGCACGGCGCGCGCACAGGTTGTCGACAAAAAAACCAACCCACGGTATTACGCGCTGCTAGAGGCCATGGAAGCCCGCACCGGCAACGCGGTGCTGCTCAATACCTCGCTCAACCGACGCGGGGAGCCCATGGTTTGTTCGCCCGAAGATGCGCTCAACATGTTCTTCGGCTCGGATCTGGAATACCTGGTGCTGGAAGATTGGCTGGTGACCAAGCCCGGGATCGCGGCCTGAGGTGGGTAAACGCGTCCTGCAGATCTGTCCCCATGACATAGCGCCCTTCGGCCCTTTGTGCGAGCGCTATGCTGAAGCTGTGGCGCTGCTGGACGCGGAGATGACAACGGTCTATCTGGCACCGCCGACCCACGCCGCGCGCGTTGGCGCCGACTATCTGGAACTTGGCGATCTCAGCAATAACCGGATCATCGCCGCTGCGCTGAACCGATATGCGGATGTGTCCTGGGATCTGATCATCTGCCACCGCTATCGGGCGTACTGGGGCGTGGTGAAATCCCGGCTCGAAGCGAGTCAGGTTGTCGCCGTTGCCCATGACTACGGCATGCTGGCGCGCTGGCAGCGACGTCTGAACCGGCGTTTGTTTGCCGGTCACATAAAGTTTGCGGGGGTGGCCGAAGACGTCAGCCGTGAGCTTGCCGACGTGGTTGGGCAGGCCCGGACTCTGCTCAATCCGCTGGACGTCGATCACCAGAGCCTGCTTGACCGCGTCGAGGCGCGTGAGCGTCTGGGTGTTCCCGCGGACGTGCCGCTCGTGGGATATGTCGGCCGGCTGCACTACAAAAAGAGACCGAGCCTTGCCCTGCAGGCTTTTCAGATCTTTGCTGAACGCCATCCCGATGCGCATCTCGTGATGCTTGGCGATGGCGAGGAGATGGGTCGCCTCGCGGCACAGGCGGGTGACCATGTTCACCTGCTCGGCTTTCGCGAAGATGCGCCGACCCTCTACGCCGCTTTTGATGTCTTGTTACATACGGCGCGCAAAGAAGCGTTTGGCATGGTCGTCCTGGAAGCGATGTTCGCCGGCGTGCCGGTGGTGACGCAACGCAGGTTCGGGCCCGAGCATGTGCTTGGTGATCTTGGCGTTTACGCGGTGGGCGATAACGCGGTAG
Source organism: Pseudomonadales bacterium (assembly GCA_965267275.1). Classification (GTDB taxonomy): domain Bacteria; phylum Pseudomonadota; class Gammaproteobacteria; order Pseudomonadales; family Azotimanducaceae; genus UBA4421. The sequence goes on along the minus strand of OZ253950.1, from coordinate 4,836,589 downwards.
CGCATGCTGCGGCCCTCGAGCGGGCGCTCGGCGTCGATCGCGCAGCGCTTGCGGCGCGCAGCAGGCAGCGGGTGCTGGAGGAGTTTTCTGCCGCCGCGCTCTCGCGGGCGCTGCGGGACTACTTCTGATTGCGGTACCGATGCCCGCTGGCTGATTTCGGGTAGAACGGCGGCTCCCCCTCAGGGCGGGTTTTGAAGCGTTTGTGCAGCCACAGGTATTGGGTGGGGTGCTCGCGAATGCTGGCTTCGATCAGGGCGTTCAGGCGTTCGGCATCAGCCTGATCGTCACCGCTCGGGAAATTGTCGATGACCGGAGAGAACGTGATGTCCCACCCGCAGCGTTCCCAATCCCTGGTTTGCTGCATCATCAGGACGGGGCTGTCGTTGAGCCGCGCAAAGCGCGATGTCGCGACGATCGTCGCCGCTTCGATGCCGAAGAAGGGCGCAAATACGGAGTGTTTGCGGCCGTAATCCTGATCCGCCGCGTACCAGATGACGCGCCCCTGCTTCAGGCGGCGCAGCGTCTGCCGGGTATCTTCGCGCTCGATGACGCCTTCGAAGTAGCGTTTACGGCCGTTGACCTGCAGCCATTCCCAGACGGGATTCCGGTTGAAGCGATACATCACGTCGATCACCCCGAGCGCCCCCAGCGGTTCGCTGATGACATCCATGACGGCGTAATGCGCCCCCACCAGCACTACGCCCCGGCCCTCGGCGACCGCGGCATCGAGGTGCTCCTTGCCTTCCATGCGGAAACGATCGGCCAGGCTCTTGCCGGGATTCAGCCACGGGATCATGAGTTCCAACGCCCCGGTGCTGATTTCGATGAACACGTCCCGGCACATCGCCGCACGCTCAGCGTCACTCTTCTCGGGGAAACAGCGGGCCAGATTGATCTCCGTGACCATCCGCCGCGAGCGCGCCAGCCTGTGGGTCAGAATGCCGACGATGCGTCCCAGACGGAAGACCCAGGGGACGGGTAGATGGGCGATTATCCAGGCCAGACCAACGAATGCCCACGTCGGCCAGACGACCGGCGAGTAGATGTGCGGAATGGGCTTTTTGACGCGTCTTCTTTTGGCCATGCGGCGCGGATCATAACGAGTCTGCGGGACGCGTGCGACCCCGCCTCCTGCCGTGTCCCCGTATGCTAGAATCCGCGCGTTTTCCCGTGGGGTCCAAGTCATTGACGACACACCAGGCATTGCCTTCCCTCGCAGACGTCCACGTGCTCGTTGTGGGCGACGTGATGCTCGATCGTTATTGGGAGGGCCCGGCGGAGCGGGTGTCTCCGGAGGCGCCTGTACCGGTGGTGGCCGTCAGGCGTGAGGAGCAGCGCCCCGGTGGCGCCGCCAACGTGGCGCTCAATGTCGTCAGCCTGGGCGCGCGGTGCACGCTCGTCGGGCTGGTCGGCAAAGACCAGGCTGCGGAAGACCTGGAGACAGTGCTGACGGCAGCGGGCGTGCAATGCGACTTCGTGGAAGTGCCCGACTGGCCGACCATCGTCAAGCTGCGGGTGCTTGCGCAGCAGCAGCAACTGGTACGCGCCGACTTTGAACAACCCGTTCCGGACTACGGCGCGAGCGAGCGCATCGGTGTCGTGCTGAACAAAGTCGAGAAACACCTGAAAACGGCCAGCACGCTCGTCATTGAAGATTACGACAAGGGCGCGATAGAGGATGCGCCGGCCTTGGTGCAGGCCGCTCGCAACGCCAATGTTGCCGTGCTTGTGGATCCGAAAATGAAGCCTCTGAGCGTGTATGCCAACGCCTCGGTCATCAAGCCGAACGAAAAAGAGTTTGCACATGCGGTAGGCGCCTCCCGGCGAGATGACGCCCAGGCGGCTCAGGACCTGTGCACTTCCCTCGGGGTCGAAAGCCTGATCGTTACTCGCGGCGGCGAGGGCATGGACGTTTGCAGCGCGGATGGCGTGCGCCACATCCCCGCCCGTCAGGTTGAGGTTTACGATGTGACCGGTGCAGGCGATACCACGGCTGCGACTCTGGCCGTCGGCATGGCGCTCGACTGGCAGCACGTCGATTGCGCGCGGATCGCCAACGTCGCGGCGAGCATAGCGGTGTCCAAGTCCGGCACCGCGCCGGTGACCGGCCCGGAACTCAGAAACGCGCTGCGCGCCTCGGTGCCCGATCGTGGTTTGACCAATCGCGCGCAACTGGCTGAGGCGGTGGCAGATGCAAAGGCCCATGGCGAAAAGGTGGTCTTTACCAACGGTTGTTTCGACATCCTCCATGCCGGGCATGTCACGTATCTTGAAGAAGCGGCGCGCCTGGGCGACCGGTTGATCGTTGCCGTCAATGACGATGCCTCGGTGACGCGCCTGAAAGGGGAGGGCCGGCCGGTTATGCCGGTTGCGGGTCGCAGCCGGGTGTTGACTGGCCTGGGCTGCGTGGACTGGGTCGTCAGTTTTGCAGAAGACACCCCGGAATCGCTGCTGCATGAGCTGCAGCCGGATGTGCTGGTGAAAGGCGGGGACTACGGTGAGGACGGCGTGGTCGGTGCTGAAATTGTCAAAGGCTACGGTGGCGAAGTGAAGGTACTGAGTCTCGTGGCGGACGTTTCCACCTCAGCCATCGTCGACCGTATCAAGCAGAGCGAAGATTAGATCGGGTCGCTGAACGCCCAGCGGTCCGGCATCACGGCCCGGCCCGAGATCACATCACTTCCGCCACGGCCGCGGCGTTCTCCTGAAGATGCTGCGGATTGGTGGTGCCTACCACGATGCTGTGCACGCCGGGCTGTGCCGCGACAAAACTGAGGTCGGCGCTGGTGCCGTGGCCGCTGGCTAGTGCCTTCTTTATGAGAACGCCGCAGCCTTGCGCCGCCGCGTCGGCAATGACCCCGGCATCGCCGAGATAGTCCCGGTTCAAGGTGGCCATCATCACGTTGGCGCCATCACTTAGCGCGGCGCGCGCGCCTTCGACGGATTTGTGTGACATCCCCACCGCGGTGATGATGCCTTCGGCGCGCAGTTTCAGCAGTGCATCGAGGGCCCCGCCTTTGAGAATCTCGAGATCCCTGCCGTCCGAGTGGATGAGCACGATGTCGAGATGGTCGGTTGCCAACCGCTGCAGTGACCGCTCTACGCTCATGCGGACGTAGTCCGGCGCGAAATTGTGGGTGGAGGTTGTGCCGTCGAACTCTTCACCAACTTTGGTGCAGAGCAACCATTCCCCACTAGTTTGCTTGAGAAGCTTGCCGAGACGTTCCTCGCTGTTGCCATACGCGGGGGCGGTATCCAGCAGGTTGATCCCCAGCGCCCGGGCTGTCTCGAGGAGATTTATGGCCTCGTCGTCGTCGGGTATCACCACCGGCGTGGGGTATTTCACGCCGCGATCGCGGCCCAGCTTGACGGTGCCGAGACTCAGCGGCGCGGTCATCAGGCCCGTATCCCCGAGAGGTCTTTGCGGAAGCGTTACCATGGTTCGCGGCCTACTGTTGCCCGGCAATGCGTGGTCGCGGGTAACGCCCCGCCCGCGGGTGGATCCAGCGTCTGCAAGAGCTTGTCGCCCAGATCCGGGGCCAACGTCAGCTTGGTGGGAAAGCATTGAATGAAGCTGCCTTCCCGGGCGACATACGCCTCATCGGGCCGATGGCCGGTCTCCTGCCGGGGTTCCGCCCTGTTGATGGTCAATACGTCGAACTCGGCATCGCGCCATGATAGCCAGGGTACGCAGGCGGAAAGTTCGGCACGCGCATGTTCGATCTGCGCGTCGTCTGCCAGGTCGAATCCGGACGATGCGATCGCGCCACCCAAATACCAGATGATCCCGTTTGTGCTTTTGTGAGTCGTTATTGTCAAACGTGGCTCGTTGGTGGTGATGCCGGTCAGGCAGTGCGCGAACATCGTCACGTTATGATCCGGGCGCACGATGACCTGCTTCAATGGACGGTATTGCACCTTGATGTTGGGTACATTGAGGGCGTCGATGATGCCCTCGCTGCCGTTACCTGCGCAGCTGATCAGCTGGCGCGCCTCGAGGGTGACGTCGTTCAGATCGATGTGCCAGCGGTCGCCTGCGGCCCTGACGTTTGCGCCGTCGACGTTGAACGCAAAGATGCGGTCCGCATGCTCTTTCGTCAGAGACTCGAGAAGTGCAGGCGTGTTCATGACGAAGTCATTGAGCGTGTAGACGACGCCGTCGAAACCAGTGAAAGCTGCCGGCCATTCGGCTCTGCTGAGCTTGTCGATGCGCCCGCGGAGCGCTTTGCTGGCAAAAAAAGAGGTCAGGCGGCCGAACGCGGTGCCTGCGCTGAACATGTGATACACATCTGAAAGGACGGGCGTGCCGCTCAGGTCGACCTCGTCATCTCCCGCGAGACACGCGCGCCAGCGCGCAGGCATCTCAGCGATGGCTTCTGACGCTCCGGTGAGATTCCCGCCGAGCGCGTATTTCAATCCGCCGTGAATCATGCCCTGCGATGCCAGCGTCTGCCCGCTGCCCAGGCTTTCGCGTTCGAGAAGCACCGCGTTGTAGCCGCGTTTGCGCAGCAGATACAACGCCCACGCACCGGCAATGCCGCCGCCGATGATGGCTGCATCAATTGCGTGAGTTGGCATGGTATGCGTCAGGCTGGTCGTCCGCTGGTGAGATTGACAGTTTAATGGGGACCCATCAGTCTGCAACCATGATGGTCTGGGTATATCAAGTGATCCTCTGGCTGGCGTTGCCGCTGGTCTGGGTGCGGCTCAAGCTGCGCGCGCGGCGCGAACCGGCTTACGGTGAACGCCGCGCCGAGCGACTTGGAGACGTCCCGGCCGAAGTACGCTCCGGCCCGATCTGGTTCCACACGGTCTCAGCCGGTGAGAGCATCGCTGCCGCGCCGGTGATCCGTGCGCTGGCTGAACAATTTGACGATCTGCCGGTGCTGGTGACGACGATGACGCCCACAGGCTCCGCCCAGGTCATGGAGCGGTTGGGCGATCTCGTGGATCATTGTTACGCGCCTTATGACTTCGGTTTTGCCGTCGATCGTTTTTATCGACGTGTCGCCCCGCGCGCGCTCATACTCATGGAAACCGAGCTCTGGCCGAACCTCATTGCCGCGGCGGCGCGACGCAACATCCCCGTCTATCTGATCAATGCACGTCTGTCGGCAAGGTCGGCGCGCGGCTATGGACGAGTCGCAGGCCTGACCCGCCGCATGCTCGAGCAACTGACCTACGTTGCCTGCCAGAGTGAAGAGCATCGTGAACGGTTTATCGAGCTCGGCTTGCCGCCGGACCGCATAGCCGCTCTTGGCAGCGTCAAGTATGACGTGACGTTGCCCGAGGGTTCCGCCGTGCGCACGGACGAAATGCGCCGCGCGCTGGGCCTGGGTGAACGTCTGGTCTGGATAGCTGCGTCCACGCACCCGGGTGAAGACGAACAGGTACTCGATGCCTACGCGTCGCTCCGGCAAAGCTATCCGGATCTTTGCCTGCTGCTCGTCCCGCGTCACCCGCACCGGGCGGACGATGTGGCGGCGATGGCGAATGCAGCCGGCTGGCGGGTTGTGCGGCAGAGCCAAGCGGTGCCGGACAGCGGCGCAGCAGTACCGATGGATTCAGCGGCAGAAGACGGCGCGGCGCCGGCCGTTGTGGTGGGCGACGTCATGGGGACGCTGCTGCAGCTCTACGGACTCGCGCATGTGGCTTTTGTCGGCGGCAGTCTCGTCCCCGTCGGCGGTCACAATCCCCTGGAGCCTGCGCTGTGGCATCTGCCGATCGTTTCGGGCCCCGAGCAATTCAATTTCACCGAGGTCATGCAGGAGCTGCAAAGCAGAGGCGGGCTGGTGACGGTCGCCGACAGCAAAGCGCTTGCTGACGTTGTTGGCGCCTGGCTTGCTGATGCCGACCTGCGCGCCACGGTTGGCGCCGGCGCTGCCGGGGCGCTCGCTGAGAATCGCGGCGCCACGGTGCGGGTCGTGAGTCTACTGACGGACTCAGTTAGCGGTTTGCTGGCTCATTGAGTAATGGCGTATCACCTGGTCGTTCGGATCGGTGTAGCTGTTCAGCTCTTCCAGGTCCGGGTCGCTCAGCGAGCCTGCCACCTGTTTCAGCAACAGAAGGTTCAAGACGTAGTTGTAGCGGGAGTCGGCGTAGTCGAACTGTGAGCGAAAGAGCGCCTGCTGTGCCTGCAGCACGTCAACGATGTTGCGCGTGCCCACCTCGTAACCGGTTTCGGTGGCTTCCAGCGCGGACTGGCTGGAGGTGATCGCTTTGAGGCGTGCGCGTACGCGGACGACGTCGGTTGCAACGGCTTGATACAGATTGCGGATGTCACGCGTTACGGTGCGCTGCTGGTTGAGCAGCAGCTCCTGCGCCTGTTCTCTGAGTGCAACTGCTTCCTTAGTGCGCGAGCGGGTGAAACCGCCGGAGTAGAGGGGCATGCTGAGCTCGAGCCCGTAGACGGTCTGTTCGGTGGTGTCGGAGCCGAAAAAGTTGGGGGCGCCGGTGACGGAGTGCACCTGCGTGACCGTGGCGGCGATGGTGGGTAGATGTCCCGAGGCTCGCGCTCTGACACCGCGGCGAGCGGCGGCCAGCTGTTCCTGCGCGGCGCGTATGCCGAGATTCGATTCGAGCGCTGCCTGTACCCATGCCGCTTCGTCCTGGGGACTTGGATTGACGATCGGCAACTTCTCAGACAGGCGATCGAGCTTTTCGTAGTTGATGCCGGTCAACGTACCGAGGCTTTCGAAGAAGATGTCGTGGTCGCCGTCCGCCTGGATGCGCCGCACCACCGCGCTGTCGTAGACCGCCTGGGACTCGAGCACATCAGTGATCGCAACCAGCCCAACGTCAAATCGCTGCTGCACCTGCTCGAGCTGACGCTTGACGGCCGCTTCTTCCGCTGTCGTCGAATCGAGGAAGTCCTGGGCGCGCAGCACGTTGAGATAGGCCTGGGCCACGCGCACGATGAGATCCTGTTCGGTCGCATCGAGATCAAAACCCGCCGCGCGGACCGAAGCGCGCGCGGAGGACAGCGTGAACCAGCTTTCCATGTCGAGGATCGGCTGGCGCAGCTGTGCGTTCCAGCCGTGCTCGTTGAATTCCTGGTCCGGTACTTCCTGGCCAAAGAGCGGGCTGGTCGGGTCGATGACGAGCGACCCCGGGAACTCCCGCTCTGTCCAGCTGGTGGTGGCACTGGCGCCGAGCGTGGGCATCAATGCAGACCGGGCCTGCGGCACGGCCTGTTCGGTCGCGGCATAACCCGCGCGGGAGGCGCGCAGGAATGCGTCGTTTTCCTTGGCTGCGGCGTAAACGTCTAGAAGGTTCTCTGCGGTCACGACAGGTGACAGTGCCAGAAGCGCCAGCGTGGCGGCGATACTACGGATATGCTTCATGAGGTACGTTGGTCCGTTTGGGTGTGTGGATTCTACACAAGAGCGCTTGTGAGATGTTGCAGTTTGCCTGCTATCTGTCGAGTGGGTTGGGCAAATGGTTTGTCTTATCCGGCGCAACTTGCGAGGTTGTTCAAGCTTTCGCGGATCTCGCTCATGTCAAGCGCAAAATGTCGGTGTGCGTGGGTGACCGGACGCGCATGGCTAGGTATATTCGACGCTGAATTTGATGGTAAAGAAGCACTTTGTCCGAGAAGCGACCAGAAACCGACGCCGATATCCTCAGCCGTTCGCGGCCGGTGAGCGGCGCTGAGCTTCGCAAATCGACGCGGCGCAAGAGCCGCTACAGCGTCGATCTGCCGTCGCACATGGCTGAATGCGACGCCAATTACCACCGGCTGCTGAGCCTCTTTCCCGCGCTGCGCGAAAGCGAGTGCCGGCAGATTGCCCTGCCGCTGGAGCATCTGAACGCCAAGGTCGTATTTGAAGTGCTCGAGCGCGGGCCCTACACCACGCTTCTGAAGATCGATCTCGAAGCTGATGCACAGTGGTTGGAAATGGCGTCCTCGCCTGCGATGACCGTACGCGTGTACCACGATGCGAAGAGCGCAGAGGTGGTTTCTTACCAGCGGCAGAACCGTTTCCACGGCGCGTACGAATACCCCAATACGCGTATGCGCCAGCGCGACGAGAAAGCGCAGATCAACCGTTTCCTCGGCGAGTTTCTCACGCTCTGCCTGGAACACGGCGCCAGCACCCAGACGATCTCACTGCAATAATCACGATGCGGGACGCTCATTGACGCGGAAGATCCTACAGATCTCCGATTGCCACCTCGTGGTTGCCGGTGCCAGGCTGCTTGGCGTCGACACACAAGCTTCCCTGGAAGCGGTCCTCGATCAGGCGATGCGTCAGCACACGCCGGACGCCATCATTGCCAGCGGGGACCTTGCGCACGATCCTTTGCCCGAAGTGTACGGCCGGTTTCTGCAGACCGTTCGTGACGCGAGTACCGCGCCGCTTTTGTGTTTGCCGGGTAATCACGACGTGCTGGCGGCGATGGATGAGGCGGGGTTGCCGCTGACGCCGCTGGCTTTGCCCCCGTGGCAGCTGGTGCCGCTGGATTCCCACGTGGACGAAGAACCGCAGGCGCTCATCTCCGCCGCGGATCGCGCAACGACGGCGGCGATGCTTGCGGCGGGCGACATGCCTTTTGTGGTCGTTGCCACGCATCACCCGCTTTTCGAGGTGAATTGCCCCTGGCTCGATCGCGATAGGATTCAAAACGGTGAAGAGCTGGTAGAATGGTTGTCCGAATGCAGTGCCGTCCGCGGCACGAGCAGGTTGCGTGGCGTTGTGTTCGGTCATGCCCATCAAGAGGTCGTTGGTCGTTTGAGCGGGGTACCGCTCTGGGGAGTACCGTCGACCTGTTTCCAGTTTCTGCCGGAGAGCGAAATGTTCTCACTGGATACCCAGCCGCCGGGTTACCGATGGCTGTTTCTTGAGGACGACGGCAACATCACTACCGAGGTCGAACGCGTACACGGATTTGCGATAGAGCCGCGCATGCCTGCTCGAGGTTAACCAGCAAGGTATCAGTCAGGTACCAGCAACTCAGGCACCAGTAAGGTGCCCATAGGTAGAGAGACACAGATCTAAGAGGTTATGGCAGAGAAGAAATATTCTGCAGAGTCCCTGCAGGTGTTATCGGGCCTGGAGCCCGTCCGCCGGCGTCCCGGCATGTACACCGACACCACCCGGCCGAACCATCTGGTTCAGGAGGTCGTGGACAACAGCGTCGACGAAGCGATCGCCGGGTTTGCCCGGGAGATCGAAGTCACGCTCTTCAAAAACGGCTCGGTCGAAGTCATCGACGACGGTCGCGGCATGCCGGTGGACGTTCACCCCCAGCACAAAATCTCCGGGGTTGAGCTCATCCTCACGCGGCTCCATGCGGGCGGCAAATTCGACAACGAGAACTACAGTTTCTCCGGCGGCCTGCATGGCGTCGGCGTCTCGGTGGTCAACGCGCTGTCCGAGTGGCTGGAGGTCGAGGTCAAGCGGGAAGGCAAGCTGCACGTCCAGACGTACGCGAAAGGCAAACCCAAGGGTAAGCTCAAGGCGACCGAGACGGTCGGCAAACGCAATACCGGCACCACCATACGCTTCCTGCCGGAAGCCAGTTACTTCGACTCCGCAAATATTTCGGTGCCGCGCCTCAGACACTTGCTGCGCGCCAAGGCGGTGCTCTGTCCGGGCTTGCGTGTCAGCCTCAACGTGGAGGGGAAGGAGGAGGAGAGCGAGTCCTGGCTCTATGAAGACGGGCTCAAGGGTTACCTCGAGAATGCGCTGACCGACGCGGAATGCCTGCCCGCAGAAACGATTCTGTTCAGCGCCGAAGGCAATGCCGAGGCAGTCGACTATGCCGTCAAGTGGGTCGTGGACGGTGGTGAGCTCGTGCAGGAGTCCTACGTCAATCTGATTCCCACGGCGCAGGGCGGCACCCATGTGAACGGCCTGCGCTCCGGGCTTGCCGACGCGCTGAAAGAGTTTTGCGAATTCCGCGACCTCCTGCCGCGCGGGGTCAAGCTCACCGGGGACGACCTCTGGGAGCAGTGCAGCTACGTGCTTTCAGCCAAACTTGCCGATCCGCAGTTTGCCGGCCAGACGAAGGAGAAGCTGTCCTCGCGTCAGTCGGCGGCGTTCATCTCGGGCGTTGCCAAAGACGCGTTCAGCCTGTGGCTCAACGAGCACCCGGAAGAAGGGGAGAAGGTCGCCGAGCTTGCGATCTCCAACGCGCAGAAGCGCACACAGGCGGCCAAGAAAGTGGCGCGCAAGAAGGTCACCGCGGGTCCGGCGCTGCCGGGCAAGCTTGCCGACTGCTCCGGGCAGGATGCCGAGCGCGCTGAGCTTTTCCTGGTGGAAGGTGATTCCGCCGGCGGCTCGGCCAAGCAGGCACGGGATCGGGAGTTTCAAGCGGTGTTGCCGCTGCGCGGCAAGATTCTCAACACCTGGGAAGTAGACTCGAGCCAGGTGCTTGCGTCTCAGGAAGTGCACGACATCGCCATAGCCCTTGGCGTCGATCCCGGCTCGAACGATCTGAGCGGCTTGCGTTACAACAAAATCTGCATCCTTGCGGATGCGGACTCAGACGGTCTGCACATTGCCACGCTGTTGTGCGCGCTGTTCGTCAAACACTTCCGCGCCCTCGTCGACAACGGCCACGTCTACGTGGCGATGCCGCCGCTGTATCGGATCGACATCGGCAAAGAGGTTTTCTACGCCCTCGACGAGGCGGAAAAAGAAGGCGTGCTGGACCGCATTGTTGCTGAGAAGAAGCGCGGTAACCCTGTCGTGCAGCGTTTCAAGGGATTGGGTGAGATGAACCCGCTGCAGCTGCGTGAAACCACCATGGACCCCGACACCCGTCGGCTCGTGCAGCTTGCCCTCGGCGGCATCAAAAAGACCGAAGAAACCATGGACATGCTCCTGGCCAAAAAACGCGCGCCGGATCGGCGGAACTGGCTGGAGAAAAAAGGCGATCAGGCCGAGCTTGCCTGACCCCACAACTGTTTACCTGAAGACTTATGACTGAAGAAGTTCAAGATCCCGATATCGAGCAGATGCCGCTTTCGGTCTACACCGAGCGTGCGTATCTCGATTACTCGATGTATGTCATCAACGATCGCGCGCTGCCGCACATTGCCGACGGCCTGAAGCCGGTGCAGCGCCGGATCATCTATGCGATGAGCGAGCTCGGCCTCAACAACCAGGCCAAGTACGCCAAGTCTGCCCGCACTGTGGGCGACGTGCTGGGTAAGTTTCACCCGCACGGTGATTCGGCGTGTTACGAAGCCATGGTCCATATGGCGCAGCCGTTTTCGTTCCGTTATCCCCTCGTCGACGGCCAGGGAAACTGGGGCGCGCCGGACGACCCGAAATCGTTTGCCGCGATGCGCTACACCGAGGCGCGCCTGTCGAAATACGCGGAGCTGCTGCTGGCGGAATCCCGGCAGGGTACCGTCGACTATATCCCCAACTTCGATGGCACGGCCAACGAGCCGAAGCTGCTTCCCGCGCAGGTGCCGTTTGTGCTGTTGAACGGCAGCACCGGCATAGCGGTCGGTATGGCAACGGACATCCCGCCGCACAATATCAATGAAGTGATCAGCGCCTGTATCCACATGCTGGACAAGCCCAAGGCGACCGTTGCCGATCTCATGACGCACATCAAGGCGCCGGATTTCCCGACAGAGGCGCAGATCATCACACCGCCGGCGGAAATCCGTGAGGTCTATGAAACCGGACGCGGCAGCATCAAAGCCCGCGCGGTGTACAGCGTGGAGAGCGGCGAGATTGTCGTCACGGCGCTGCCGCACCAGGCTTCACCCGCGAAAATCCTCGAGCAGATTGCCCAGCAAATGCACCAGAAGAAGCTGCCGATGCTCGTCGATCTGCGTGATGAGTCGGATCACGAGAACCCGACCCGTCTCGTGCTGGTGCCCCGCTCCAACCGCGTCGACACCGAGCGGCTGATGAGCCACCTGTTTGCGACCACTGATCTCGAGCGTAGCTACCGGGTCAACCTCAATATGATCGGCCTCGATCAGCGCCCCCAGGTCAAAGACCTCGCGGGCATCGTCAAAGAGTGGCTGACGTATCGTCAGGACACGGTCACCCGGCGGCTGAATTACCGTCTCGATAAAATCAACGAGCGGCTGCACATCCTCGAAGGCCTGCTGATTGCTTACCTCAACATCGACGAGGTGATTCGCATCATCCGTGAGGAGGATCAGCCGAAGCAGGAGTTGATGAAGCGCTACAAGTTGTCGGAGATACAGGCCAACGCCATTCTCGACTTGCGCCTCAGACAGCTCGCCAAGCTGGAGGAGATCAAGCTCAAGACGGAGCAGGATGAGCTGTCTGCCGAAAAGGCGGACATCGAAAAGATTCTCGGCTCCAAGGCGCGGCTCAAGACGTTGGTCAAGAACGAACTGCTGGCCGTGGCCGAGGAGTACGGTGACGAGCGCCGCTCCCCGCTCGCAGAAGCGACTGATGCGGCGGCGTACAGCGAAGAAGATCTGCTGACCAACGATCCGATCACCGTGGTGCTCTCGGAAAAAGGCTGGGTGCGGGCAGCCAAGGGTCACGAGATGGATCCGCAGGAGCTGAACTACCGCAGCGGCGACAAGTTCGCGCAGGCGGCACGCGGCCGTTCCAACGAGACGCTGGTTTTTGTCGACTCGAACGGGCGTACCTACAACGCCGCGCCGCATACTCTGCCTTCCGCGCGCGGACAGGGCGAGCCGCTCACAGGACGCTTCAAGCCGCCGCCCGGGGCCAGATATGTGGGTGTGGCAATCGGCGCCGGCGATACGCCGGTGTTGATGGCGTCCAGCGCCGGTTTTGGTTTTGTCGGCCGCCTCAGCGACATGGTCACCAAGAATAAAGCCGGGAAGGCGACCTTGAGCGTACCGGCGGGTGGCTCAGCATTGCCGCCGAGCCGTCTCGATCCTGAACGCATTGCCGACAGCTGGGTTGCCGCGGTGACCAATCAGGGGCGCATGCTGGTGTTCCCGCTGGCGGACGTCCCTGAGCTTTCCCGCGGTAAGGGCAACAAGCTCATCAACGTCCCCACTGCGGCGTTCAAGGCTGGTGAGGAAGAGATGCTCGCCGCCGTGGTGCTTACCGCGGACGATGAGCTGGTGGTACACGCCGGGCAGCGGCATCTGCGCATGAAGCACAAGGATCTGGAGAACTACATCGGCGAACGTGCGCGCCGCGGACGGAAGCTGCCGCGCGGATTTCAGAAAGTCGATCGTTTGTCCGTCGGGGGCTAGGCCGCGGTTGGCAGGTGCTAAGCTGAAGCCTGGTTGAAGCCGAGAATCACGCGCGCCTGGTTGACGACCAGCTGGGCCTGCTGATCAGGCAGCGCTTCCACGCTGTAGGTTGCGACCGGTGCTTCCATGTCGTCCAGCAACGGATGATCGAAGGCACCTGCCCAGCTTTGTTCTTCTGCAGTGAAGTCTCCATACACCGCGTCATCGGTCAGTAACGCCTGGGGTTTGGCCAGCGCCGCCAGCGTCATGAGCTGATCGACTTCGGCGTCCTCGGCGATATCCGTGAGCGACAGCTCGGTGAGCTCGCCGGGTGCGCCCGGGCACGCCAACTCGCTCAGAAAACAGCGGAACGAACCCTCGGTCTCGAATTCATCCAGCAGCGTCATCAACAGGAACGCCGCGCACACCGCCTGACCTGCATTGACCGCGTTGCGGTCGAACAACAGCATCACCCCCTTGCCGCGCGCGGGCAGCGCGAAGCCGTGGTGTATGGCGCTCACTTCCTGAGCCATCATCAGCGCATCGGCGATGGCTTGCTCGCGCTGGCTGCGCGACAGGCTCAGCTGGTTGTGTAGATTGACCGTGAGGCAGAAGCTCTGCTGGCGCTCGGGTGGCCGCGGCTCGGGCACAGAAACGATGGGGAGGGAGCGATTACCTCGCGCGGAGAGCTGCAGAATACCGAGGCTCAAAAACGGGGTGACGATGAGCACGAGGATGGAAGCGAGCCACGCAAGCGGCCGCGGTGGTGGTGCAAATGCAGCCTCGTTGATCGAGAGCGTCACGTGACCCGTCATGGTGTCGTCGAGCGCGGCGGTGCCGATGAAGTGGGTCTCCGGATCGGTGCTGCCGGACAAAGCGATGATGTCGTTGCTCGCGCTGTAGAAGACGACGCCTGCGACTTCGTCGAAGGCGGCGACCTGGCTGGCAACGAGCGCCAGCGCGATGCGGTCCTGATTGAGCAGCAGCCCCGCATTGGCGTGCGCCAGTGTCCGCACCAGCGCGTTGCCATAGCGATCGATGTCCTGTGACGGGGACTGCGGCGGTGTCCACAGAATGAGGAGGCTCACGCCACAGAAGACGGTGGCGATCAGGGCCGCCGGTAAAGTCGATTGGTTGGGTTTAAAGCGTTTCCACCAGCTAGACAAGGCGGTTCCTGCTCGCGCGCGCTGAAGAGCGGCCTAATCTAGCACATAAAAGCGCTACAATTGTCGCTCGAAGTATGCGGTGAAAACCCTTTGAGCGAAGAAATTCTGTTGATAAACGTCTCCGGGCAGGACAAGCCCGGGCTGATGTCGCTGTTGACGGATATCCTGGCGCGTCATCAGGCGCGTATCCTCGACATCGGCCAGGCAGTGATTCACGAAGACCTGGCGCTCGGCATGCTGGTGGGCGTTGCGGAAGATCAGGCCGGCGCGGTGATACGCGAAGTCATGTTTCGCGCCAACGAGGCGGGTTCGACCGTCCGTATCAGTAACGTCGACGACGAGAACTTTCAGCTATGGCTCGATGCCAGTGGCCAGCAGCGCCACATCCTTACCATGCTCTGCGCCGGTGAGGGCAGTGCGCCGCTGCACGCCATCAGCACGCTGACGCATCGCTTCGGCCTCAATATCGATACGATCCGGCGGTTGACGGACCGTGGCGCCACGCAGGGGTCGGGCGATCTGGCACGGCTCTGTGTCGAGATGCGGGTGCGTGGTCCCGTGGCTGACATGGCGGCGCTGCAAACGGAATTGATCGCTGCCGCCGAACGCCTCGACTTTGATTTCAGTCTGCAGCTGGATAGCGTTTTTCGGCGCAATCGGCGTCTGGTTGCCTTTGACATGGATTCGACGCTGATCACCGAGGAGGTCATCGACGAGCTGGCGGCACGCCACGGCGTGGGTGATCAGGTGGCTGCCATTACGGCTCAGGCCATGGCCGGGGAGATCGACTTTCAGGAGAGTTTCCGCCGCCGCGCCGGTTTACTCAAAGGCATGCCGGTCGAGGTGCTGGATGACGTGGCAAGCAGCGTCCAGCTCAATGCCGGCGCCGATCGGCTCGTGCGAGCGCTGAAACACTTCGGCTACAAAACTGCGGTGATCTCCGGCGGCTTTCAATACGTCGGCGAGCGCCTGAAAGAGAAGCTCGGTATCGACTACGTCTATGCCAATGCCCTCGAGATTGTCGATGGCGTCATGACCGGTGCGGTTGACGGCGAAATTGTCGACGCAGAGCGCAAGGCTGCGCTGCTGGCTGCCACTGCCGAGAAAGAGGGCATCGCCCTGCAGCAAACCATCGCGATCGGTGACGGCGCGAACGATCTGCCGATGCTGGCGCGCGCTGGTCTCGGAGTGGCCTTTCATGCCAAACCCGTCGTGCGCGAAAGCGCGCAGCACGCGATCTCCAACTTCGGCCTCGACGCCGTGCTCTACCTCATCGGCTTCAGCGACCGCGACATAGACGAAGCCCTCGCGCACGCCGAATAGACGGCCCGCCGCGAGAATGAGTGCGCGATTCACGCACGTGAGTACTTAATGGTGAGCCTGGTCTGGTATAGCGCCGGATGTTAGACCGAGTTTTTGCGGAGCAAAAACTCGATGAACGACTTTAATACTGAAGATAAATGTGCGGCGCACATTTACTCTTCAGTACTAAAGTCGTAGTCCATTACCAAACGGCTTTAGCGACGAGAGAAAGTGTGCGATTCACGCACGTGAGTACTTAATGGTGAGCCTGGTCTGGTATAGCGCCGGATGTTAGACCGAGTTTTTGCGGAGCAAAAACTCGATGAACGACTTTAATACTGAAGATAAATGTGCGGCGCACATTTACTCTTCAGTACTAAAGTCGTAGTCCATCTCCATCGTTGGTTCCTGCAGGTAGTGGCCCTGGATGTAGTTGGCGCCAGCCTGCCATAGCGTTGAGAGGATATTGGCGTTCTCTACCATCGGTACGATGGTGAGCTTGCCGGATCCCTGCAGCTTCTGAATACGTTCGATCAGCTTCGCGTTTTTCTCTTCGTCGTCTTCGACGCCGTCGACCAGCGTCCCGTCCAGCTTCACCATGTCCACGGGGAGATGGCGCAGCGTCTCGAAGGGGTCTTCGATCAGACCGAAGCGGGACAGCGAAGCGCGGCAGTGCATGTTGCGCAGACCTTCGATGAACTCGCGCGTCTGGCGCAGATAGGTGGTCGCGTCTTTTTCTGTGATCTGGAAGATCACGGCATCGCTGGGTAAGCGCGCGGCTTTGATGGCCACCGTCAGCCACTGGAGGAACTCAGGGTCCGCGACGCTGTTGCAGGTGAGGTTGATGGTCAGGCGCGTGGTATGGCCCTTCGCGCGGTGTACGCTCAACATCTTGATCGACTGGAGGATCACCCACCGGTCGATTTTGCCAGCGACGTTGTTGTCGATGGCGGTCTGCAGGAACTTGCCGGGTTCGATCTGTTCGCCCTCGTTGTCCGTCATGCGCAGGAAGACTTCGTAGTGTTCGTCGGAGTCGCCACGCAGGCTGATGACCGGCTGGAACAGCAGCAGGAAGTTCTTCTTGTCGATCGCCTCGGTGATCTGTCGCAGGATGATTGCGGCGTTATCCCAGTCGTTTTCCTCCGGCTCGGCTTCCACGGTCGGAATCTGGACCGTGTTGTTCGCCTCGGTCTCGAGACTCTCGAGCAGATTCGAATAGGCTTGATCCAGACTCTTGCTGACCCCCTGCTCGGCGTCGTACTCCGCACCGACAATGAGCACGGTCGGACGCACGGTCTTTTCCTGCACTTCGAACATGAGCTCGCCGATGGATTCCCGCAAGCGATCGGCATGCGCCACGGCCTGCTCGTGGCTGTCGGCGGTGATCGCGATGGCCGTTTCGTAATTGCTGATTCGCGTTATCGGCGCATCTTCCGCCAGCTCGGCGAGGCGTTGCCAGACCTTGCGGCAGATGGACTCCGTGCCGGCCAGGCCATACGCCTGCTGCATGTTGGCATGGTGGTCGATTGTGGCGATCAAGAGGTATGCACTTTCTGCGTCGTTCGCGAAGAGGGTTTCAGCGGCTTTGATGAAACCGGGCAGCTCCAGCTCGCTGGCCTCCGCGGTCTCGGTGGTCACGCTTTCCGCGACTTCGCTGTCGGCTTCTGCCGCGGCTTCGGTTCGCACCGTCACCTGCAGGCAGTCCTCGCCTTCGTATTGTGAGTTAGCCAGGGTCATGGTGCCGCTGATCGGCTCCTCACCCTGGCTGGTGAAATCCAGGACGGCCTCATCGGCGCCGTTGCGCAGAGCCTTTAAATGAGTCTTGAGCTGCTCGGCGCTGTCGCCGGACAGGATGTCGACGAGCGATGCGCCGCAGAGGTCATCCACGTCGTTGTAGCCGAAGAGGTCGAGGTAGCCTTCGTTGGCGTGTATGTGCATGCCTTCGTGCACGTAAGCGATGGCGGCGCGCGAGCCCTGCAGCAGCAGCTGGCAGCGCTGTTCCGCTTCCTTCAAAGCGCGACGCACCTGAGAGAAGTGCTCGCGCTGACACACGTGTTCCAGTTCCCGCTTGACGACGAGCGTCAGCTGTTCGCGCTCGTTGGCGGGGACCGCGTCGGTGGCGCCCAGGGCGATAGCGCTGGCGACGCTCCACGCGCTCTCACCTTCGGAATCAGTCAGGAGAATCAGCGGAATATGTGGAGCATTGCTGCGTATGCGCGGCAGCAGATTGTCCAGCCCTTCCAGCTTGTCGGTGAGCAGCACGACGTCCGCCTCACCCTGAGACACGATCTGTGCAATATGGGCGAGGTCATCGCTGATGCTGAGCTTGGTCGCAACTCCGGCGTCGCGTAGCGCGGAGTCGAGTTCGTGTGCGGTGTTTTCAGATTTTTCCGCAATCAGCAGACGCGTGGTTACATGCTGTGATAGCTGTGCCGACATATCCTTTTTCGCCCAAGGTCCTACCGCTAGATCCTCGAATAAAAGGATGTATAAGAGACTAAGGACCTTGGGTAGTGTCCTCTCTAGTCATAGCTGACAGGCTGTCAATGTTGCTGTCGGAGCGCGAGTTTTCCAAGTAACCATCCAACATACGAAATGTGAACTGGTTCAAACTTTCGGTTTTTAGGCGCGTTTCCAGGAGCTGACCGGTCGTTTGCAGCCCCTGACGGTTGATATGCACCTTCTGACCCGTGGCGAAGGGCATGCGGGGCGTGAGGAGGGTTGCCTCCTGTTTGATGGACTCGATTTGCGGAAGAATCAGTCCGCGCGCGAACTCGGTCGGCCCGCCGCGCTTCTGAATGACGCGTACAGCGACGGGGATCGCGCGGGGCGATAGAAGTTCCAGGCCCATATTAGTGCGGCCGTGCTCCTGGCGGATCCAGCGTATGACCGCGACGCACCAGCGCGCGCCTTTTTCCTCGCGCAGCGCCACCAATTCGCCGACCATCGCGTTTGCCGGCAGAGCCTCGTGCCAGGTCAACCGGTAACCCCCCGGGCTGGTATCCAGGGCCTTGGTCTCGAAGTGGCGGTAGAGCGGCTCGCGACGCTCTTCACGGGCGTGCTCCAGCAGGATCTTGTCGGGATCGGCGACGTTCGGGTTGATCGGGATACGGACTTTGAGATCGTGTGCCTGGGACCAGGGGTCCTGGTCCTCTGCATGACCGGACTCGTAGTCCAGCTCCAGGAATGGATTGACCTCACGGCGCAGCAGTTCCTCCGTGCTGGCAAGCTGGCGGCCGAACTCCACACCGCCCGAGAGGAAATAGTGCGCCGCGCTCAGGCCGACGCAGACGCGCACGTTGACATCGGTTTTGAAGCGGCTGAACGTGCGTTCCTGCATCACGCTCCAGGCATCGACCAGGTGACGCAACAGCGGCTGTGAAAGCGCCGGCGGTATCGGGAACGGGCTGTCGATATCGTTCAGATAAGCTTCGATTTCATAAGCCAGCACCTCGGTGCGCAGCGCCAGCGGGGTCTGGGGTTCGCGGATCAACTTGGCGTACTGCGGGCCGTCATCCCCCGCGAGATCGACTGCGAACAGGCTGTCACTGAGCTCGGGCTCCAGCGTGACCGGCCCGGTCCAGTGTTCCAGCGCGTTGAAAACGCTGCTGATTTCCTGGTGCTTTAGTTGATTCGGTTTAGCACAGGCGACCAGGAGCGCGCGCAGATAAACGTCTTCGATCGAAAGCGATGTCTTGGAATTGTTTTCTTCGTCTTCGAGCTTGTGGGCAGCAATCTCGAGCTCTGAAGCAATTCGGTAAAGCTCGTTGAACTCCCACCAGAAATCCTTAGGGGGGGTTCTATAGAACTGCAGTACGCGCAGCAGTACACGTGACAGGTCGGACATCAGCCTGTGCATCGCGTTGGCGAGAAGCTCCTCTTTGTGAGATGCCTTGTCAGCATGCTCCAGAATGCTGACCACGACGCTTTTGTATCCGGCGCACAGGTTCAGCGTGAGATTTTGTGCGCCGGAGTCTTTCTCGGTTTTGCCACCGGTGAACTGCGCTCTGTCGATCCGCGTGGCGATGTAGTGAATCATCGGGCGGAGCGCTTCCAGCAGCGCGTATTTGTCAGCAGGCGATGCCTGCAGCAGCGCGAGCTCGGCTGTGGCGAGGTTCAGTTGCGAGGCGGTCTCTTCGATATTGACCAGCGGCAGGGCGGAAGCCCACTGGGAGAGCGCAGGCAAGCTCGTCTCGGCAAAGCTGAGCGCTTCCAAGCTGGCTTCGGGCGATTCCAGGCGAATTTCGAGAGGTTCAGCCATACGCGCAAATTATAGCGGATCGCCTCGTTGAATATGTGAAACGGTGTGTGGGCGTGTGAGCTAAATATGTACTTTCGAGGCTGCGCCGGGCTCTTCGCGGACGAGACGTGGCACCAGGTATCCCGGCAGCTCGCCCTGCATGGCGCCGTGCAGGGCCTTACCCGCGGCAGCATCGACGAAGAAGTGCTGCGTGCCGGCGACACGATCCGGCAGATGCAGGTAGTAGGGCAGCACGTCCTGCGCAAAGAGGGTTTGTGCAAGATCGACTTGCGCCTCGAGCGTGTCGTTAACACCCCTGAGGAGTACTGCCTGGTTGAACAGCCATACGCCGATGCGTTTCAGGCATGCGAAAGCGCGCGCCGTGTTTTCGTCCAGTTCGCGGGCATGGTTGACGTGCACGACCATACTCACTTTCAGACGGCCTGGCGTCAGCGTTTCGAGCAGCGCCGCCGTGATGCGCTCCGGCAGCACGACCGGTATGCGGCTGTGGATTCGCAATCGCTCGATCTGAGGAATATCCGTGATATCTGCTACCAAGCGCGCCAACGCGGGATCATCGAGCAGCAGCGGATCCCCGCCGGAGAGTATCACCTCCGTGATGGTCGAATCTTCGCGCAGCCGGGCAAGTGCCGCCTCCAGCTGATCGCCACGCTGATCCCCATAAGGAAAGTGGCGGCGGAAACAGTAGCGGCAATTGATCGCACACGCGCCGGTAGCGATCAGCAGTGCGCGACCTTTGTATTTGTGCAGGAGTCCTGCCGCCGGGTTGTAGTTGCGGTCCGGCCGCAGTTCCTCCAGCGGATCGGCAGTGAAACCTTCCACCTGCAGAGTCTCGTCCTGTCGGGCCAGGACCTGGGCGAGTAGCGGGTCGAGCGGGTCGGCACTTTGCATGCGCCTTGCGTATCCGCGAGGCACCAGCGTCGGGAAGTCCTCTGCTTCGATGACGTCGGCGCGTTCAACGCCGACGAATTCGAGCAGCGCTCGGGATGAGCGCAGCGCCTGGCCAAGCTCGGCCCGCCACAGGCGAGGCTCCCACGGGGCCGGATTCAAAGGTATCATGCGCGCCGTCAGAGATTTATGAGTGAGAGTCATGGCCAGCTATTCTACCAACGAATTCAAGTCCGGCTTAAAAGTGCTGCTCGAGGGCGATCCGTGTTCGATCCTCGAGAACGAGTTTGTCAAACCGGGTAAAGGTCAGGCCTTCAACCGCGTCAAGTTCCGTAACCTCAAGACGGGCCGCGTATGGGAGCGCACGTTCAAGTCGGGCGAGAGCATCGAGGCCGCGGATGTCATGGACCTCGACATGGAGTATCTCTACAACGACGGCGAATTCTGGCACTTCATGCGCACCGATGGCAGCTTTGAACAATGCGCCGCCGCGGAAGCCGCCGTGGGGGACGCGAAATCCTGGCTGAAAGAGCAGGATGTCTGTCAGGTGACCCTGTGGAACGATGATCCCATCGCCGTCACCCCGCCTAACTTCGTTGAGCTCGAGGTCACCGAAACGGACCCGGGTCTCAAAGGCGACACCGCCAGCGGCGGCACCAAACCCGCCATCCTCTCTACCGGTGCCACGGTCAAGGGTGTGCCGCTGTTCGTCAATATCGGCGATGTGCTGAAAATCGATACGCGCACTGGAGAGTACGTCAGCCGCGTCCGCTAGAGCCCGGCGCAGCATGACAAGGCGCACCTGGCAGCCGCTCGCGTCTATCGAAGCCCTGAAAAAGCGGTCGCGGCTGCTCGCGCAAGCGCGCGCTTTTTTTGCCGACCGTGATGTGATTGAGGTGCAGACCCCTTTGCTCGCCCGCGCAACGGTCACGGACCCCGACGTCGAAAGTATCCCGGTGCCCGGGTATGGGTTTCTGCAAACTTCCCCGGAGTACTTCATGAAGCGCCTGTTGGCAGCGGGCATGCCGAGCTGCTATCAGCTAGCCTCTGCGTTTCGCCATGACGAGCGCGGTTCGCGTCACAACCCCGAATTCACAATGCTCGAGTGGTACCGGCTCGATTACGATGACGGGGCGCTGCGTCAGGAAGTCGCGGAACTCTGCGACGTTTTGCTTGGTCCGGCGGAGTATCAGGTTCGTACTTACGCCGACCTAGTGGGTGATCTGGAACGACCGAGGGAAGATCTCGACCTTGCGTTCGCAGAAGCTTGCGATGCGCTCGGTCCAGGACGTTTTTTTGTCACCGACTACCCCGCGGACCAGGCTGCCCTGGCGCGTGTGCGCGCTCGCGCCGAGGGATCTCAACCGGTCGCTGCGCGCTTTGAGCTGGTGATCGACGGGGTCGAAGTCGCCAACGGCTACTGGGAACTCCTGGATGCGGGTGAGCACGAAACGCGGTTTGCTGAAGACAACCGCAGGCGGGCGCGGCGCGGCTTGCCGGAAAGAGAGGTGGACGCCGCGTTTCTCGACGCGCTGGCCGATGGCTTGCCCGCATGCGCCGGTGTGGCTGTCGGCTTCGATCGTCTGGTCATGCTGGCGCTCGGTGCGCGAACGCTCGATGAGGTCCTGGCCTTCCGGGACTAACGGCTACCCGTCGGGAATGCGATTGTCTGCCCCATGCGCACAGCGGTGCCGCTCGCGAGGCTCTCATTCATCGTGACCGCCCCTGGCGGAAAACAGCAGATGACCGTGGAGCCGAGCAGGAAACGCCCTATCTCCTCGCCGGTTTCGTAAACGAGGTCGTACTGCGTGTGTTCTTCTTTGTTATAGGGTGAGACGGGCCCGGCCCAATCCGTGGCGATGGATGCCACAATCATAGCGCCGACCAGCACGACGAGCATCGGCCCGAACTCGGTCTCGAAGCGGCAGACCAGGCGCTCGTTGCGTGCAAACAAGCCCTCGATCGATGTCTCGGTGGCAGCGTTGACTGAATACAGCGCGCCGGGCACAGCGAGCGTATCGGTCAGCGTGCCGGCAAATGGCAGGTGCACACGATGATAATCGCTGGGTGCAAGGTACACGGTACAGAACGTCCCGTTGCTGAAGCCGCCGGCCAGACCCCCTGCCAGACTCGTCAGGGAGTAGCCGTGTCCTTTCGCCTGCAGCAGGGTATCACCGTCGATCTGGCCCAGTTGACTGACGCAGCCGTCTGCCGGGCTCACGATGCCTTCGCCAATCGGTCGCGCATCGGCCCGCAAAGCACGGGTGAAAAAGTCGTTGAACGATCGGAACTCGTCGAAGGTGGTGCATTCCGCCTCGTCTAGGCTGATGTCGTAGACGCGCGCGAACTGCCGGATGAAGAGTGACTTCACCCAATCGGTTTCGCTGGCTGCCACCCGCCCGGCAAGCCGCGATAGCGCGTGTTGGGGCAGCCCCCGCTGCAGAGCGGCGAACCAGGCGCTCAAGCGGCCCCCGTTTCAATGGGCAGGTCGTCGCGATTGCCCCACTCGGACCAGGAGCCGTGATAAGCCCGTACGGGAAGATGCAGCAGCCGCCCGAGCATGTAAGACAGCCCGGAACGGTGGTGCGTCTGGCAGTGGGTGATGATGGTTTTCGCGTCCATGAGACCCAGATGAGCGAGTTGCTCTTCGATGTTTGCCGGAATGCGCATGCTGTCCTGCGGATCTTTCAACGCCATCCAGTCCAGGTTGACGGCGCCGGGGATATGGCCAGCGCGGGCTGAGCCGCTGCGCAGGCCCGCATATTCCTCGGCTGACCGCACGTCCCAGACCATCTGCTCCGGATCTTCGATCGTTGCAAGCACGTCTTCCACTTCGGCAATCACGCTGCGATCGAAAGACACATCCGGAGGCTCCGTGCTCGCCGCCTGCACGGGTTCATTCGAGAATGCCAGGCCTGCGCTTTGCCACGCATGCATGCCGCCGTTGAGATACGTCCAGCGCGTGTGGCCGACAACGTCCAGCGTCCAGGCCAGGCGTCCCGCCCAGCCGCCGCCCTCGTCGTCGAACAGCACAATTTCCGCGTCCGCGCGGTAGCCGATGCTCGCGAGCATGTCGGCAACGGCTGCCTCGTCCGGGATACGTCCCGTGGCAGGTGGAATGCCGCATACGAGCTGGCGCGGCTCCAACAGCAGCGCACCGGGAATGTGAGCCTGCTGATAGAGTTCTGCGCTGGTGACCTGCACCAGGATCAGATTGTCGGGCGCTTCCGTCAGGCGGCGGTGGAGCGCATCGGCTTCGATGAGGCTCGGGACCTCGCTCACGCGCATCTCCTCGAGTTCAGGGCGCGCCAGTTTAACCAAAAGCGGATCCTAATTGGCGCTAGACTAACGTTATGCAGAAGTTCGTATGGAGAGCCGCTTGAGCGCACACCTGGTTTGGATGGATTTGGAAATGACGGGGCTCGACCCTGACAAAGAGCGCATCATCGAGATAGCAACGATCATCACGGATAGCGAGCTGAACACCGTGGCGGAAGGGCCCGTATTCGCGATTCAGCAGCCGCAGAAGTTTTTTGACGCCATGGATGATTGGAACCAGACCCATCACGGCGGCTCGGGACTCTTGAAACGCATTGCCGATGAAGGCGTCAGCGAGCGCGAGGCCGAGGCGGCGACCCTCGCCTTCATTGAGCAGCATGTCGCGGCCAACGAGGCGCCGCTATGCGGTAATACCATCTGGCAGGACCGGCGGTTTCTCTCGCGCTACATGCCGACCCTCGAGGCCTATCTGCACTACCGCATGGTCGACGTCAGCAGCATCAAGGAGCTTGCCCGTCGCTGGCGTCCCGATGTCGCCAAAGGTTTCGTGAAAAAGAACGAGCACACCGCGTTGGCTGACATCCGGGAGTCGATTGGAGAGCTACGTCATTATCGCGAGCACTTCTTTGATCTGACCGTGCCATCCGGCGGTTGAGCTCAGACGCCGGCGTCGAGTCTTCCCAGCGCCCAGGTGATGTGTTCGGCGACAAGCGGCGAAGCGCCGGGTAAGCGTGCGCGCAGGGCGGCGATCACCCTTGCAGAGGGTTCCCCATTGCCGAGCGCAACGGCCAGATTGCGCTGCCACTGTTCGTAGCTGATGCGCCGCATCGCGGAACCTTCGGTCAGCGCCATGAATTCGGACTCGGTCAGCGCAAACAGATCGAGCAGCTGAGGATTGTCCAGGTTGTGGCGGGGCTGAAAGTCCGCCTCCTCGCTGTAAACGGGTTCCCGATTCCACGGGCAGTAAAGCTGGCAGTCGTCGCAGCCATAGATGCGGTTACCCATCGCGGCGCGCAATGCTTCCGGAATGGCGCCGCGGTGCTCGATCGTCAAGTACGAGATGCAGCGCCGCGCGTCGAGGCGCTGAGGCCCGACGATAGCCTGTGTCGGGCACACGGTGATGCAGGCGTTGCACTTGCCGCAGGCATCCTCAACTTCTACTTCGTCGATCTCGAGCGGCGCGTTCGTATAGATCTCGCCAAGGAAAAACCAGGAACCGGCGTGTTTATTCAGGAGCAGAGTGTGTTTGCCGATCCAGCCCAGCCCGCCTTTCTCGCCGAGCGCTTTTTCCAGCACCGGCGCGCTGTCGGTGAATGCTCGATAGCGATGTTGCGGAAGCGCGGCGTCAATGCGTGCGGCCAGTTTGGCAAGCCGGCGCCGCAGAACCTTGTGGTAGTCGCGCCCGAGCGCATAGCGTGACACGTAGGCTTTGGTCGAATCCTCCAGAATCTCGATAGGCCGGGTGTCCGCGGCCAGATAGTCCATGCGCGCGGTGATGACGCGGCAGGTTTCGGGTTCCAGCAGCGCAGGGTGCAGGCGTTTCTCGAGATTACGTTCCAGATAACCCATCTCGCCCGCGAAGCCTGCGGCCAGCCAGCTTCGCACGTGGGGCTCGTGTGCGCGCAGGTCCACATCGGTGATGCCGATTTCGGCGAATCCGAGCTCTCGGGCCCACTGCGCTATGGTTTCACGCTCTACGGTCACGCAGGTCGTCATCAAATGGCGGTGCGCACAGTATACTAGCGGTCCGTAATGACTTTGATCGTTATGACCGAAGCCACAACCCTTTTATATGACGCCGCCGCGAGCCGTGCGGCGGACGCCGCTGCAATGACGCAAATTCCGGTGCCGGGTTACGAGCTCATGCAGCGCGCAGCCGATGCAGCGTTTGCCAGTCTGTTGCAGCACTATCCTGGCACTGCCTTCATTACTGTCTTCTGCGGCAAAGGCAACAATGCCGGGGATGCTTACCTGGTCGCGGAGCGGGCTCACCGTTATGGGCTCGAGGTGCAGCTCATCGCCGTGGTCGATCCGGCTGAGCTCACCGGTGACGCAGCCCTGGCTTACCGCGACGCTGTGGGCGCAGGTGTGGAAGTTGCGACGGAGCCTGATGCCATTGTTGGCGAGGTCATCATCGACGGTCTGCTCGGCACCGGGCTCAACGGCGCGCCGCGCGAGCCGTTCAAATCGGCGATCAGCACCATCAACGCGCTGCCGCAGCCGGTGCTCAGCATCGACATCCCTTCTGGAGTGAGTGCCGACACTGGCGCCGTCTACGGCGAAGCGGTCAGAGCAGACGTTTGTGTCTCGTTCATCACACGCAAAATCGGCCTCTACACCGGAGCCGGTGTTTCGCATGCGGGGATCCGCGAATTTGCGCGCCTGGGCGTGCCTGACGGGTGCTATGCAGCGCTCGATGGGGTGCCGTTGCTGACGTGGCGGCCGGAGATGCTGCCGGAGCTGGATGCCAATACCTATAAACATCGCCAGGGACACGTGCTCGTCGTTGGCGGTGACCACAACATGCCTGGCGCCGTCTGCCTTGCCGCGGAAGCGGCGCTCCGGGCCGGCGCTGGTATGGTGACTGTAGCGACCCGGCCGCAACACGCGGCAGCAATTGTCGCACGAGTGCCGGAGGCGATGGTCATCGACGCTGCCGAGGCCGACGCCGTCCTCGACCGCTGCGATCTGGTGGCACTGGGTCCGGGTCTCGGGCGGGAACAGTGGGGCGAAGACGTCTATCGCTGGGCTGCCGCTGCTGCCAAGCCGACGGTGCTCGACGCTGATGGTTTGCACTGGCTGAGCGCGGCAGGAAGCTGGCCGGGTGGACCTCTGGTGATGACACCACATGTTGCTGAGGCCGCGAAGCTGATTGGCGTCGACGCCGCCGAGGTGCAGCAGAATCGTCTGCAGTCAGCCGCCGAGCTGCGTCAACGCTATGCGGCGTGCGGCGTGCTGAAAGGGGCTGGCAGTATTGTCTTTACACCAGACAACCTGGCAGTGGTGGCGCACGGCAACCCCGGCATGGCCACCGCCGGCATGGGCGACGTGCTGACCGGCGTGGTTGCCGGGCTGCTGGCACCTGCCGCAGATGATGCGGAAGGCCGTGCCTGGCATGCGGCGCTGCATCAGGCGGTGGCGTTGCATAGCGCGGCGGCTGATGTTGCCGCCGGGACTGTCGGGATGCGAAGCCTGCTGGCCGGCGATGTGATACGCGCGCTGCCGCAAACGCTGCAGGGCCATGGTTGATCTGATCAGGTGAGTACGCAGGTACATCAACTGGCCGACGCTGCCGCCACCGAGCGGCTTGGCGAGTGGCTCTGGCGGGAGCTCGAAAGACGCTATGGCGGTAACGCGGTGGTGTTCTTGAGCGGACAGCTTGGGGCTGGTAAAACCACGCTCGTGCGTGGTTTGCTGCACGCGCTCGGCTATGACGGCGTCGTTAAGAGCCCTACCTATACGCTGCTGGAGCCGTACAATATAGGATCTGTGGAGGCGTTTCATTTTGACCTCTACCGGGTGAACGACCCCGTCGAGTTGGAGTTTGTCGGCATAGACGAGATTGTTGATGGACCGGGTGTCAAACTGTTCGAATGGCCGGAGCGGGCGTCTACCTGGCTGCCCGAGCCGCAGGTCCACATTGAGCTGGAGATTGACGATAGCGTCGCGCCACCAGCGCGCATAGCCCATGTTGAGTTCAATGAATAAGATTATGAAGCCGTTGTTATTGTGCTTTGTCATCGCGGCAGGAGTGCTGCAGGCGGCCGCGATACACGCGGCGACGCTGAAAAGCGTGCGCATGCACGAAGCACCCGACGCGACCCGGGTTGTGTTCGATACTTCAGCTGAGGTGAAGTACAAGATCTTCACGCTCGAAGACCCGTATCGCGTGGTCGTCGATCTGCAGAACACGGCGCCGCGTTCTGGCTTCGACCCTGCGGTTGTCGCCGTCGGGCGCGATCGCATCGAAAGCCTGCGCGCCGCGCCTCGAGATGGCAGCTACCGGGTGGTCATCGACACGAAGACGCCGCTGGATCCGGAGGCGTTTACCCTGAAGCCCATCGACCCTTATGGTCACCGCCTGGTGGTTGATCTCTTCGATCCCAATCATGCCGCACCCCAGGTGGCCTTGCCGCCGAGCAAGAACCGCGACGTCGTGATTGCCATCGATGCCGGGCACGGCGGGGACGATCCTGGCGCCATCGGCCCGCGGAAGATCCTGGAAAAGCAGGTCGTTTTTCAGATCTCGCAGCGCGTCCGCTCTAAATTGAATGCCCTGGAGGGATTCAAGCCGGTGCTCATCCGCACCGGCGACTACTATCTCGCGCACCGTGAGCGTACGCAGCTTGCGCGCAACAAACGCGCCGATTTGTTCGTTTCGATCCACGCGGACGCGTTCAGGCAGGCAGACGTCAAAGGCGCTTCCGTCTACACGTTGTCCGATCGCGGCGCCACCAGCGAAACCGCGGCGTGGCTCGCGGAGCGGGAGAATCGGTCGGATCTCCTCGGGGGCGTCGGTCATGTCAGCCTCACCGATAAAGACCCGGTACTCGCGCGCGTGCTGCTGGATCTATCCATGGATGCCAACCGCTCGCAGAGCATCGACGCGGGGGAGGCGGTGCTGGCCAATCTCGGGCGTGTGACCAAGCTCCATAAGCGGCGGGTCGAGCAGGCGGCCTTTCTCGTGTTGAAGTCACCCGACATGCCTTCGATTCTGGTCGAAACGGGATTTATCTCTAACCCTGACGAAGCGCGCCGCCTCTCCCAGAAAGAGCACCAGGAGAACATAGCGCGCGCCATAGCCACCGGTATTGAGCAGTTCATGCGTGAGAACCCGCCGCCGGGGACTTTGCTGGCCGCGCGGACGCCGAGCGGTGAAGACTGGCGTTACACGATTGTGCGCGGGGATACGCTATCGACGATCGCTGAGCGATACGGCGTCAGCTCGCGCGTGCTGCGCGCCCACAACGGCCTGGCCAGCGACACCATCAAGGTGGGTCAGGTGTTGGTGATTCCCGGCGGCTGATATGACCTCACCGCGCGTCAAGCGCCTGTCCAGTTTCGTTGCAGATCAGATCGCCGCCGGCGAGGTAGTCGAGCGGCCAGCGTCCATCGTCAAAGAGCTCCTTGAAAACAGTCTCGACGCTGCCGCGCGCCAGATCGACGTGCGCACCGAAGACGGCGGCGTGGGGCTCGTCTGGGTGCGGGACAACGGCCACGGCATCGCGGCAGACGATTTGCCGCTCGCGCTCGAACGACATGCCACGAGTAAAATCGTCAGCGCGGAAGATCTGCTCGACGTTCACAGCCTTGGATTTCGTGGAGAGGCGCTTGCCAGTGTCGCCTCCGTCGCACGGGTGAAAATCACCTCGCGAACGGCCGCAACCGACGCGGGCGCGATGCTCGAAGTGCACGGCGGCGAAGTCGTGGCCGACGGCCCGGTTGCGCATAACGTCGGTACCACTGTCGAAGTACGCGATCTTTTCTACAACACCCCCGCGCGGCGCAAGTTCCTGAAAACCGAGCGCACGGAAATGAGCCAGATTGACCAGACGGTGCGACGTCTGAGTCTGGCGCATATGGACGTGGGCTTTTCCCTGGAGCAAGGCAGCCGTGCCGGTAGCGCCAGCCGCCGCCTCCTGCTGAAGGCCGGGCGTATAGAAGAACGCCTTGCTCAGGTGCTGACGCCGGAGTTCGCGGAGCATGCGATTGCGGTGGATGAGTCGCGCGGCGGCTTGCGCCTGTATGGCTGGGTGGGACTGCCGCAGCATCATCGCCGGCTGGCGGACCAGCAGTACTTCTACGTCAACGGCCGTGCGATTCGCGACAAGCTGGTGGGCCATGCGATACGTCAGGCCTACTCGGACGTGATGTTCCATGGCCGGCATCCGGTCTACGTGATGTTCCTCGAGCTCCCTGATGGCGGTGTCGACGTGAACGTGCACCCGACCAAGCACGAGGTGCGCTTTCGCGAAGCGCGTACGGTGCACGACTTCATCTTTGGCAGCCTCAATCGAGCGCTGCGTGAGATACGGCCGGCGCAGCCGATCCAGCCTGCCGACAGAGTCGCCGAGGTCGACGTGCCGAGCGCGCAGGAGGGGCTTGCCCTCAGCGTTAACCGTGCTGCCGCGATCAGCGGCGCCCCGGGCCCGGCAGCCGCCACACAGCCGGCAGGTGGTATCGCCCAGCTGGTGTCCGAGGTCGAGCCGGAGTGGGCGGCGACACCGGAAAGTCCGCCGCTGGGCTATGCCCTTGGACAGCTGCACGGGGTCTACATTCTTGCGCAGAACGCAGCCGGCCTCGTCATCGTGGACATGCACGCGGCTCATGAGCGCGTCACGTATGAGAAGCTCAAGCGCCAGGTGGCGGTCGCGGGCGTGCCGCGCCAGCAACTGCTGGTGCCCATTGCGATCGACGTCAGCGAAAACGAAGCGGACCTGGTGGAGGCAAGCGCCGCGACCCTCGAACACGCCGGGCTGCTGCTCGAGCGGAGCGGTATACAGTCGGTGACGCTCCGTGAAGTACCGGTGCTGCTTACTAACAAAAACCTGCAGACCACCGTGCGCGACTTTGTCGCTGAGCTTGCAGCCTACGGTACCAGCGATGAAATCGAACGCCGGCAGCTGGATCTGCTGGCGACAATCGCCTGCCATGGCTCAGTGCGCGCGAATCGTCAGCTCACGATCGCTGAGATGAACAGTCTTCTGCGCGAAATGGAGCAGACCGAAAATGCCGGCCTCTGCAACCATGGTCGGCCCACGTATTTCACGCGTAGCCTGGACGAGCTCGACAAGCTGTTCTACCGGGGGCAGTAATGCCGCGACCGCTGATCATGATCATGGGGCCGACCGCGCTCGGTAAAACGGCGCTCGCCATGGGTTTGCAGGACGCCCTGGGCGGAGTGGAGCGCGTGAGTCTCATCAGTGTCGATTCAGCCCTGGTTTATCGGGGTATGGATATCGGCACCGCCAAACCCGATCCGGGTGAGCTGGCCGCGTATCCGCATGCGCTGATCGACATCCGCGATCCCGCTGACCCTTACACTGCCGCCGACTTTGTCACCGATGCCGATGCGGCGGTGCAGAACGCCTGGCAGCGGGGCCAGCTGCCGATACTGGTGGGCGGCACAATGCTCTACTTCCGGCGCTTTTCGGCGGGTATCGCCGAGCTGCCTGCGGCGGATCGGGCGCTCAGAGCCGAGCTCGAGGCCGAGTTCAAAACGCGCGGGGGAAGCGCGCTGCACGCCGAGCTTGCGGAGATGGATCCTGAAGCGGCGGCCAATATTCACCCCAACAATAGCCAGCGGCTGTTGCGAGCGTTGGAAGTCGTGCGTCTTACCGGACGGCCGGTCTCGGTTCAGTGGCGGGAACTCGAGAGCGGCGGCATTGTCGAACGTTTGGACGCCGACAGCCAGGTCTATGCGCTCGCACCGGTTGAGCGGCGCGTGTTGCACGAACGCATAGAGCGCCGCTTTGATGCGATGCTGGCGGCTGGATTCGTCGACGAGCTCGAAGCGCTCGAGGCGCGCGGGGATCTGCATGCTGAGCTGCCTTCGATGCGGGCGGTCGGCTACCGTCAGGGCCTGGAATATCTTGCGGGACGGCTGGATGCGGAAGCCTTCCGCAAGAACGCGGTGACCGCCACGCGTCGGCTGGCCAAGCGCCAGCTGACCTGGCTGCGCAACTGGCCTGGGGCGACGCAGCTGGTGGCGGATGATGCTACCGCTCACGTGGCGCGGATTGTGCGCGACATTTCGCAATAGTTGGGCGGCATCAGGCGCGCTGCACGCAATCGGCAACGCCAACCCCGGTAAAAGATGTTACTCTAGGTGACACCTGGGAGACTGCGCGGTAACCGGTTGAACCGTAGCGAGCCTCCCGCTGTCGCAGCGGGCAAGCTGACGACACGACAATGAAAGGAGACAACGATGTCGAAAGGGCACAGCCTACAAGACCCTTACCTGAACGCGCTGCGCAAGGAACGGGTACCGGTTTCGATTTACTTGGTGAACGGCATCAAGTTACAGGGACAAATTGAGTCTTTTGATCAATTTGTAGTGCTGCTGAAAAACTCAGTCAGCCAGATGGTTTACAAGCACGCGATTTCCACGGTGGTACCTGCGCGTAACGTCAAGCTTGCCTCGGGTGGCGAGGACGACGCTTAGGCGACCCTTCCGGGCCGTCATACGGCCGGTCGTTCCCGCCAGTTCCCGCCGGAAGCATCGCGCAACGCCTAAAGACGAAGATGCTATTTGAACGACCCCAAGCAGGACATCGAGCGATTGTCCTGCAAATAGACATTAAAGGTAAAAGTAACCCGGATCCGGCGGAATTCGTTGAATTGGCGAAATCTGCCCAGATATCTGTGGTGGATGAGGTACTGGCTCGCCGCGAGGCGCCTCATCCGAATACTTTTATCGGCAGTGGTAAGGTGGCCGAGGTCAAAGAGGTGCTCAAAGCTGCCGGCGCGGGCCTGCTTCTGGTCAGCCACGAATTGAGTCCTGGACAGCAGCGCAACCTCGAGCGCGCGCTGGATTGTCGGGTGATCACCCGCACTGAGCTCATTCTGACGATCTTTGCCGATCGCGCACTGAGTCATGAAGGCCAGCTGCAGGTGGAACTTGCTCAGCTCAAACATGCGCAAACGAGGCTGGTGCGGGGCTGGACACACCTCGACCGCCAGAAAGGCGGTATCGGCCTGCGCGGCGCTGGCGAGAAACAGATCGAGCTCGACCAGCGTATGCTTGGTGAACGCATCAAGATGGTTGAAAAGAAGCTCGCAACGGTGAGCAAGCGCCGGGGGCAGAACCGGCGCGGACGGCACCGGCGCGGTACGCCGACGGTAACCCTGGTGGGTTATACCAATGCAGGTAAGTCGACTTTGTTTAACAAACTGACAGATGCACATGTTTATGCGGAAGACCAGCTCTTCGCCACCCTCGACCCGACGCTGCGGCGGATCGCGGTGCCCGGGCTGAACGACGTGGTCCTGGGAGACACCGTCGGGTTTGTCAGCTTGTTACCTCACGCGCTGGTCGAGGCATTCAAGGCCACGCTCGAAGAGGTAGTGCACGCTGATCTCCTGTTGCACGTCGTCGATGCGGCAGACCCGCTGTGCGTGGAGCGCGTGCAGCAGGTACGCGCGGTTCTGGAAGAGATCGATGCGGCAGAAGTGCCGGAAATCCTCGTGCTCAATAAAGCCGATCTGTTGCCGCGAGATTTTCAGATAGATACTTCGTTGTTGCAGGCCGAAAATACACGCAGTGTCATTACAGTCAGTGCGCTGTCCGGCGCGGGACTGGACGAGCTGCTAGATGGCATTGGCGCGGCGCTCGGCGTCGCGGCGCCACACGAAGTGACGCTCGATGCGGCAGATGGACGCACGCGCGCCTGGCTGTATCGCTCGGGAGCGGTGTTGAACGAAAGCACCACGGAAGATGGTAACGTTCTACTCACCTTGCAGGCGGATGAGCATCTGCTAAAACAGCTGGAAACGTCGTCTGCGGTTGTATTGCGCGGCCGCGACTCGCTCCCTAAAATTTCAGTTCACTAATCCGGCCTTTAATTCAACTCAGGCCAACTTTCAATTCGGAGACAAGCATGGCGTGGAACGAGCCAGGTGGTGGCAACGACAAAGACCCCTGGGGTAATCGAAATGACCAGGGACCACCCGATCTGGATGAAGCGATCCGCAAACTTCAGGCACAGCTGTCCGGAATTTTCGGCGGCGGCAAGGGAGGCGGTGGCGGTAGCAGCAGCGGTAGCGGTCTATCCGGAGGCGTTATCGGCCTTGCGGCTGTGGCGCTCGTTGCGGTTTATATCTTTACCGGCATCTACCAGGTCGATCAGCAGGAACGCGGTGTCGTGTTCCGTTTCGGCGCCGTGCAGGAAGACCTGGAGTCGCCGGGCCTGCATTGGAACCCGCCGCTCATCGATGAGGTGCGGCTGGTCAATGTGACGCAAGTGCGTTCCCATCGCACCCAGTCGCTCATGCTGACGGAAGACGAGAATATCGTGGACGTCAGCCTGACTGTGCAGTGGGTAGTGGACAACGCCATAGACTTCGAGGTGAACGTCAAGAATCCGCAGGTCAGCCTCGATCACGCAACCGAGAGTGCGTTGCGCCATGTCGTCGGCAGCTCGACCATGGACCAGACCATCACGGATGGCCGGGAAGCGATTGCCGTCGAAGTCCAGGAACGCCTGCAAACCTATCTGAACACCTACGGCACCGGCATCTCGGTACGTAAGGTCAACATCGACCGCAGTGCGCCGCCGACGCAGGTTGAAGATGCGTTCAACGACGTCCAGAAAGCCAAAGAGGACCGTCAGCGTTTCATCAACGAAGCGACCGCCTATGCCGAGCAGGTCGTCCCGGAGGCGCGTGGTAAAGCTCAGCGGCAGGTCGAAGAAGCCAACGCTTATCGCGACCGCGTGATTGCGCGATCAGAAGGTGAGGCGGATCGCTTCACCAAGCTGCTGGCTGAGTACCAGCAAGCGGAAGAAGTGACGCGCGATCGTCTGTACATCGATGCGTTGGAATCCGTATTCAGCAATTCGAGCAAAGTGATGGTGGACGTCGAAGGCGGTAACAACCTGATGTACTTGCCCCTCGATCAGCTGAGCAATCAGCGGGCCAGCTCACCCATCATCGAGCAAGACGCGGTGGACACAGCAGTCGAGCGGATTCTGCGCGAGCTGCGCGCCACGCAATCAGGCGGGTCTCGCCTGCGTGGCGGAAACTAGGAGAAGCACATGTCATTTAGAGCTTTATTAGGATTACTCATTGTCCTCCTCGTGGTACTGGGCGCGAGCGCGGCCCTCTACCGCGTGCATGAAACAGAGCGTGCCATTCTGCTGCAGTTTGGTGAGCTGGTGGATGTCGACGTGCAGCCGGGCCTGCACTGGAAGTTGCCGATCGCGCAGGAAGCCAAGTTCTTCGATGCTCGCGTGCTGACGCTGGACTCGGATCCGGAGACCTACTACACGCTCGAGAAGAAGCCGCTCGAAGTGGACTCTTTTGTCAAATGGCGGGTCGCCGAGGTCGCGCAGTTTTACGAAAGCACCTCTTTCGACGAGTTGCGTGCGCGTAACCTTCTGCAGGAACGTGTCAATGAAGGCTTGCGGAACCAGATCAGCCGCCGCGACATGCGCGACGTCATCTCCGGCGAGCGCGACCAGCTGATGGAAGAGCTGCGCGCGAGCCTCGATACGGAAATGCGCCGCTATGGCGTAGAAGTCGTCGACGTGCGCGTGAAGCGGATCGACCTGCCGGTGGACGTGTCGTCTTCGGTCTACGAACGTATGAATTCCGAGCGGGAGATCGAGGCGCGTCAGTTCCGCGCGGAAGGCCGTGAGCGGGCACTCGCGATTCGCGCTGAGGCGGACCGCGAATCCGTGGTCATCGAAGCGGAAGCCTATCGCGAAAGCGAGCAGATCCGCGGTGACGGCGACGCGCGTTCCGCGGAAATTTATGCGGGTGCGTTCAACTCGGATCCCGAGTTCTACGAGTTTTATCGCAGCATCAATGCGTATACGAATGTCTTTGGTGACAAAGGGGATCTTTTGATATTAGATCCCAAGAGCGAGTTCTTTAAGTTCTTAGAGAAACAGCGCTAAAACTCAGAGCACCAAGATACCGGAATAATGAAAACACACTGGCGCCTGCCGCGCGGGGTGGACGAAGTTCTGCCCCCGGCGGCATGGTCCTTAGAGCAGCTGCGCCGCGGCGTGCTCGACACGTTTCACGCATGGGGGTACGACTATGTCGAACCTCCGGTCATCGAGTACCTCGATTCCCTGCTCGTAGGCTCCGGAGAAGACCTGGATCTGCAAACGCTGAAAATGGTCGACCAGGTCAGCGGGCGCCAGCTGGGCGTCCGCGCGGACATGACCTCTCAGGCGGTCCGCATCGATGCGCACAGCCTCATTACCGATGAAGTACAGCGTCTGTGCTATGCAGGACCGGTGGTCTTCGCTAACCCGCAGATTGCGCAAAGTTCGCGTGTGCCGCTGAAAGCGGGCGCGGAACTCTTTGGTGCAGAAGGGCTTTCCGCAGACGCGGAAATGATCAGCCTGATGCTGGAAGTCATGCAGGTGACCGGTGTGCATGAGCCGGTTCTGCTGGTCGGTCACATGGGCATCTATCGCGC
Source organism: Pseudomonadales bacterium (assembly GCA_965267275.1). Classification (GTDB taxonomy): domain Bacteria; phylum Pseudomonadota; class Gammaproteobacteria; order Pseudomonadales; family Azotimanducaceae; genus UBA4421. The sequence goes on along the minus strand of OZ253950.1, from coordinate 4,800,383 downwards.
ACTGGTGCAGGCGCTCATCGACAGCGGCGAACTTGACGCCGAGGACGAGCGGGCTTTGTTTGGACACGTGCAGCGTAAATCCCAGGCAGATGTAGGCGCGCTGCTCGGCACCTCCGATCTGGCGAAGATGATGGCTTGCCTGCCCACGCTGATGGGGGATGATGGTGTGCTCGACGAGGCCGCCCGTGTGCTCGATAACGCGCCGGTCGGGGTGAAGGCGGCCTTGGCTCAGCTTAAGGAATTGATCGAGACTGTCACGGCGCAGCACGCCGGCTTGAAGCTGCGGCTCGACATCGCAGAATTGTCCGGCTACGGCTACCATAACGGGCCTGTATTCGCCGTTTACCATCCCGAGCACGGCAGTGCCCTCGCGCAGGGCGGGCGTTACGACGGCATTGGGGAAGTCTTCGGTCGTGGCCGCCCGGCCACGGGCTTCGACGTGAATCTGAAAAATCTCGTCAACGCGGAAGATGCGTTGGCGAGCGTCTTTGCGCCGTTTCCGACGGCGGCGGCACGTGCAGCGCAGGCGGCCGCGATCGCAGAGCTGCGTGCTCAGGGGTATCGGGTACGCTGTGCATTGAGTAACGGGGAAGCCGCTTCTGCCAACTGCCGCTGGTTGCTCGAGGAGCGTGACGGCGCCTGGCAACTGGTTGAGCGGGTGACGGGGTAAAAAGGCCCGCGAGGGTCGTATTTTTGGGTAATTATTTATGGGTCGTAACGTAGTTGTCATCGGCACCCAATGGGGTGACGAAGGCAAAGGCAAGGTTGTGGATTTGCTCACCGAAGAGGTGGCCGCGGTGGTGCGGTTTCAGGGTGGGCACAATGCGGGGCACACGCTGGTCATCGACGGTGAGAAAACCGTCCTGCACGTCATCCCGTCGGGCATCCTCCGTCAGGGCGTGCAATGTCTGATCGGCAATGGCGTCGTGCTCGAACCAAACGCGCTTCTCGAGGAGGTGCGTGCCCTGGAAGCGCGCGGCGTGCCGGTGCGGGAACGGCTGCGGATCTCTCCCGCATGTCCGCTGATTCTGCCTTACCACGTGCAGCTGGATCTGGCCCGCGAAGAAGCGCGTGGCAATCAGAAAATCGGCACGACCGGGCGCGGTATTGGTCCCGCTTACGAAGACAAAGCCGCGCGCCGCGGCCTGCGGTTGGGTGACCTGTTTTACTGGCAGGACTTTGCCAGCAAGCTGAAAGAAGTCATGGAGTATCACAACTTCATGCTCGTGGATTACTACAAGAAGCCCGCGGTTGATTTTGACGAGACCCTGGCTGCCTGCGCGGAGGTTGCCGAGCAGATCAAACCCATGGTTTGCGATATCGTGCCGGTTCTCCACGGCATGCGCGAGGCGGGTGACAATATTCTCTTTGAGGGTGCCCAAGGTGCGCTCCTCGACATCGACCTCGGCACATACCCTTACGTCACGTCATCGAACACCACCGCCGGTGGCACCGCGGTGGGCAGCGGCTTTGGCCCCACTTATCTCGACTACGTGCTCGGCATTACGAAAGCCTACTCCACGCGGGTAGGTTCAGGTCCGTTTCCGACGGAGCTCTTCGACGATACCGGCAAGCGGTTGGCAGAGCGCGGGCACGAGTTCGGTTCTACGACGGGGCGGCCGCGTCGCTGCGGCTGGTTCGACGCCGTGGCGCTGCGTCAGGCGGTTCAGATCAACAGCATCTCCGGTCTCTGTTTGACCAAGCTCGATGTGCTCGACGGCCTGGAGACCATCCGCATCTGCGTGGGCTACGAAGACCCTGACGGTAGTGTCGGGACGGCGCGTTTCGGCAGCGAGTACTACTCCGCGGTTAAGCCGATCTATGAAGATTTGCCGGGATGGCAGGATTCAACCGTGGGTGTCAGCGACGTGGCCAGATTGCCAGAGGCCGCGCGGTCATATATCAGCCGCATTGAAGAGGCGGTTGGCGCGCCGATCGATATCATCTCGACCGGTCCGGATCGCAATGAAACCATTGTTCTGAAAGACCCGTTCGCTGCCTGAGTTACGTCAGCCGGGAAAGATCTGTTTAGAAGCTCGCTTGCGAGATGATTTCCGTTGTCGCCGGCATGCCCATATACGCGGGCCGATGAATGGTGACAACGGAAGTGGCACTCGAGTACTCGCCCGCAAACTCGATGCCGACGGCGCCCGTCACGGTGCTGCCGGTACCTACAGCGTAAGCCTCGCCCCCGCCGGGAGCGCCTGAGCTGATCGTATTGAGCATATTCGTCCAACCGGCAGAGGACCCCGGGATGACGTCATTGATCGAAGCGCCGAGGGTGGAGCGCTGTCGCGCGACAACATAGTTACCCCGGGCGATGTCGACGGCGGACTCATAGTTGGCCAGCACAACCGCGGTGCGTGAATTGTCGAGATAGTTGGAGTAGGACACGAGCGCGAGCGAAGCGACAACCGCCAGAATGGCGACGACCACCATCAGCTCGATCAGCGTAAAGCCGGTTTGTTGCGGACGCTCGTTTCTCATGTGAAACAATATAATCAACACGGTTTTGTACATATGTGACAGCGTTCTCGGATCCTCGAGCTTTGGCGGCGGGAAATTCCCGACCAAAGGCCAAGTGCGAGACAGGTGGCGCCTTGCCGCCTCGTATCGCAGAATACCGCCCTTCGCGCATGAGGTCGCAGCGGTGGATTCGAAGCTACTAGAGATGTTGGTGTGCCCCGTCAGCAAAGGGGCTCTGGTGTATCGGCGTCAGGAAGAGGAACTGTGGTGTCGTGCCAGCCGCCTGGCTTACCCGATCCGAGACGGCGTGCCTGTCATGTTGGAGGCAGAAGCGCGCGCGTTGAGTGATGACGAATACGCGACGTTGAAGACCTAGCGTCGGTTTATCTAGATGCGCGTCATGAATCTGGCGCCAAAGAGACGCGGCGAGCGCAAGACGCGACGAACATAAAAGTGAACCTGAGGGGAATATGCATACGGTCGTAATCAGTGGAACGGGTTTGTGGAAGCCCGCCGAGTTCGTTACGAACGAGGAACTCGTTGAATCTTATAACGCCTACGCGACGCGGTTTAACGAGACGCATGCTGCCGCAATAGCCGCAGGGGACGCGCAGGAAATGGCGCTATCGAGCGCGGAGTTCATCGAGAAAGCATCGGGTATCAAGCAGCGCTACACCTACTGCAAAGAAGGCATCCTCGATATCGACCGCATGCGCCCGCACTTGCCGGTGCGTGCGGATGACGAGCTGTCGCATCAAGCTGAGATGGCGGTCAACGCGGCCCGCGATGCGATGGCCGCTGCCGGCAAAACCGCGTCTGATGTCGATATGGTGATTGTTTCCTGCGCGTATACGCAGCGTTCGTACCCCGCGATCGCCATTGAGGTGCAGGAAGCGCTCGGTATCGAAGGTTTCGGCTTCGATATGCTGGTGGCCTGCTCGGCGGCGACTTTCGCCCTGCATCGGGCGTATGACGCTCTGGCGGCAGGCTCAGCCGGGTGCGTGCTGGTGATCAACCCGGAGCTGACAACCCCGCAGATCAACTTCAAAGACCGCGACGGACACTTCATTTTCGGTGACGTCAGCACTGCAGTCATCATGGAGCGTGCCGAGACCTGCACGGCGCCGCACAGCTATGAAGTGCTGGGCACGCAGGCGGTGACCCAATACTCGAACAACATACGTTCGAACTTTGGTTATACGTCGTATGCCGACGATACCGACCCGTATGCGGACGATAAGTTGTTTCACCAGAATGGACGCAAGGTCTTCAAAGAAGTTTGCCCGATGGCAGCCGCACATTTGACGCAGCAGGTCGAGAAGGTAGGCCTGGAGGTAGGTGACATCCGTCGCTGGTGGTTGCATCAAGCCAATATCAACATGAACGAGCTGATCGCAAAGCGCCTGCTGGGCCGGGATCCGGATCCGACAGAAGCACCGATCGTGCTGGACGAATACGCCAACACGGCGTCCGCCGGTTCCATCATCGCTTTCCACCTCTACAACGAAGATCTGCAGAGCGGCGATCTCGGCGTAATCTGCTCATTTGGCGCAGGCTACTCCATCGGCTCGCTGGTTGTGCGCAAACGCTGATCCGGTTTGGCGGGATCTTCTAAGAAAGCCATCTATGCCGCGTTGGTCGGTAACGGGCTGATTGCAGTGACAAAGTTTGCGGCAGCGGCCTATACCGGCAGTTCGGCCATGTTGAGCGAGGGGATACACTCGCTCGTCGATACCGGCAATCAGGTGCTTCTGTTGTTCGGGATGCGCCAGGCCGCGAAGCCGGCCAGCCCGGACTTCCCCTTCGGCCACGGCAAAGAGGTTTACTTCTGGTCGTTTGTCGTTGCGATGCTGATCTTTGCGCTTGGCGGCGCCCTCTCGATCTATCAAGGGATCAGCCACATGGCGTCTCCCGAACCGATCACCAACGTGATGATCAACTACGTGGTGCTGGGGCTTGCCCTGCTGTTCGAGTTTGGCGCGCTGTACGTTGCGCTGCGCGAGTTCAATTTAAGCCGTGGTGACGCGCCGGTGATCAAGGCGGTGAAGGAAGGCAAGGACCCGACCCTGTTCGTGGTGGTGTTCGAGGACAGCGCTGCAACGGCTGGCCTCCTCGTCGCCATGATCGGCATTGCGCTGTTTCAGCTGACGGGGAATCCCATCTATGACGCGTTGGCGTCGGTGGTCATTGGCGTCATCCTCGTGCTGACGGCGGTGTGGCTCGCCTACGAGAGCAAGAGCCTGCTGATCGGCGAGAGCGCGAGCCCCGAGCTGCGTGCCGGCATTGAAGAGATGCTCACCGCAGATGCCCGTGTGGTTCACATCAATGAGGTTGCCACCCTCCACATGGGCCCCGAGTTTATCGTCGTCACAATTTCGGCGGATTTCGTGAGCGAACTCGATGCCGATGCGCTCGAGCGCGGTGTGACCGAATTCAACCGCGCCATCAAGGCGCTCGACCCGCGGGTGAAACGCGTCTTCATCGAAGCCGAAAAGCACACGGAGCACGGGGTCGGCCGCTTCTGATCGCCCTACTGTGTAACAAGCTTCTTAACTGAGGTGTATGGGGCGTCAATGAAAAAATCTTCCCGTTTGACTTCGGGGGAGGATCATCCGGGTCCGGCTGTGAAAGCAGCGCAGTTCCCGGCGCATAGAACGAGGTTAGTCTCCGCGGCGGTTCCCGATGCCCGTCAGCAACCGGTCCAGAATGTCTTTGGCGGTGATAATCCGTGGTTGCTCAACGCTTAGTCGTCGGTAAATCCCTGTAACTGGCTCACGTGGGTAAGCAGCAGTGGATGGGGTGTCAGGTGTTCCCCGTCATTCTTGCCGGCGTACGCAAACTGCGCTAGCACGTATCGCATGGCCTCGAGCCGCGCCCGCATCTTGTCCTCGCTCTTGATGACAACCCACGGCGCTTCCTCGCTGTCCGTGCGACGGAATATCTCTTTCTTCGCGTCCGTGTAGGCGTCCCATCGTGCCTGCGCCTCCTTGTCGATCGGGGAGAGCTTCCATTGCTTGAGTGGGTTGGTGGCGCGCTCTTCGAACCGCCGGGCCTGCTCGTCGCGCGAGATGGACAGATAGAATTTGATCAGGTGGATGCCGCTTCTGACGAGCATCTGCTCGAACAGGGGCGCCTGGTGCAGGAATTCCTGGTAGTCGGCCTCGGTGCAGAAGCCCATCACCCGCTCGACGCCGGCTCGGTTGTACCAGGACCTGTCGAAGAAGACGATTTCACCCGCCGTGGGCAGGTGGTCGATGTAGCGCTGGAAGTACCATTTGACCCTGCTCCTGCTCTGAGGGTTTCTCCAGGGCGACCACGCGTGCGCCGCGGGGATTGAGGTGTTCCATGAAACGCTTGATGGTGCTGCCCTTGCCAGCTGCGTCCCGGCCTTCGAACACGATAACCACACGCTCGCCACGCTCCTTCACCCAGTTCTGAAGTTTGACCAACTCCACCTGGAGCGCGCGTTTTTCCAGCAGATAGGTGCGCATGTCCAGTCGTTCGGCAAAGGGATACCAGTTCTTCGCGAAGTACTCCTGCGTCAGCTGAGGAGACAAGCCCTTCCGGTCGATTGGATGTGTATCTTTCAGAGGACCCAGGTCTTCCGCCACCTCCAGAGAGTCCAGCAGATAGTCGAACCATTCAGAATTTTTCAATTTCGTTTTCCGGGGTTGTGCAAACCGCGATTACGCGCCGATCCTCACCATACCATGGGTACTTTCGAGCCCGTGGGTGGGAACGCGGCTAGACGACGAGGTGCTCTTCTCCAGTTGGCTCAAACGACTCAACGGGTTCGGGTGCCAGCTTTCTGAGCCGGTAGGCGGCCTTGATCGCTTGCTCTGAAATCCGCAGGCAACTGCGCAGCCGATCCAGGCCGGCGTTCAGATAACGGATCGGCAGCTCGCCTTCGCTGGCGGCGAGCAGGAGATGTGCTTTCAGGTCGTGCCACCCGGTATGCAGGCTTTCGTAGCGCTGCTCGAGGCCTACCGAGTCGAAATCTGCGGCAGCCGGATCGCAGGCCAGGACGAGCCCGGCCACTTCCTGCTGGAAGGCGCGGATGTCTTCTGCGACCGCTCCGGCGCGTAGATGCTCAACGTCCGCGTGATGGACGCTGATCTCGTGGACCAGGTTGGCGATCTCCTCGATGTAGCTGTTGACCCGCAACGCGTCCGGGATGAGCGTGGATGTGTCGGCCGTCATTCGCCCCCTCTCCATGTTGCTGACAAACTGTTCGACGGTATCGGTCAGCGTCATGAGTGCATCGTGTTTCTCCTGCTGCGCGATTGTCTTACCGGGCATATTGATGATGCCGACGGTGTAGTCTCTGCAGATCTCCAGCATTCTGACGAGCTCTAGGCGCAGCGCGTCGAGCGCGAGCACAGGTGTGATCAATACGTTGCGGTCGAGATGTGCGGGCCGGCTGAGTGTTTCTGCCTGCGTTACGAAACGTGCTGAAAGGAATCGCGCCAGAGCATCGGTAACGGGCCACATGAGCAGCACGCCGAGGATATTGAAGGTGGAATGGAACAACGCAAGCGTCACCGCGGGCGCTTCGTCCATGCCCAATGATTGGCCGGTCCAATTGACGAGCATCAGCATGAACGGCAGCAGCATCAGGGCGACGGCCCCGGTAACAAGATTGAATACGACGTGCGCAGCGGCCACCCGTTTGGCATTCGACGTTGCGCCGATGACGGAAAACGCAGCGGTGGAGGTTGTGCCGACGTTTGCCCCGATGACCATCGCCGCCGCTGCATCGATAGCAAGTACTCCGCCGGTGGCAGCGGTCAGGGTGATGGCAATGGCTGCGCTCGAGCTCTGCGTGAGCAATGTGGCGATGAAACCGAAGCCGACGTAGAGCAGGATACCCAGAGCTGAATCCGGCGACAGCGCAGCGAGGTCGAGCGAACCGGCAAAACCTTCGAACGCGTCGCGCAGGACATCGACACCGATAAAGAAAAGACCGAACCCGGCCAGCGCTTCGCCGATTGCTCCGAATCGCGTGGCAGGACCGAGCAGGCGCGCGGCCATACCTAATCCGATCAGCGGCAGCGCGAATGCCTCGATTTTGAAGTTGAAGCCAATCGCGGCCACCAGCCAGCCGGTCATGGTGGTGCCGATGTTGGCGCCGTAGACGATGCCGAGCGCCTGCACCATGTTCAGGAGACCCGCGTTGACGAAGCCGATCGTCGCAACGGTGACCGCGCTCGAGGATTGCACCACCCCGGTGACGAGTATTCCGGAGGCAACGCCGCGGCCACGCGTGCTCGTCGAGCGGGCGAGGATATCGCGCAGTGCGTCGCCGGCGGCGAGCTTCAAACCGTCTGTAATCATCGAGACGGCCAGCAGAAACAATCCCAGGCCGCCCAGCAAGGTGCCAATCAAAGCCAACATCGGCAGTGTCCGGAAGGTACCGGCAAACTCTAGGGCGGGCGCACAGGTGCTTGGATCGTCATTTGCGCTTACCGCTTTTTCGGGTTCCGCGTACTAGACCGTGAACGCAAAAGAGACTCTCGATCAGGGCAGGGTGGACTTCAGAAGGCCAGGATGGCGACACCCCCGAAGTAGAGCACGAGCAGCAGGACGCTCTCGAGGCCGATGTTTGCCGGTCCGCGGCGTTCCCGATAAATCAGCCCCATGAGCAGCACACCCGTCATCAGCATCGAGTTGGCGAGCCAGAACTGCTCCGTGCTCGAGATCGACGCATAGATCGGGCCGTCGCGATACGCGATGTCCGATGCGGCGATAAACAGCGTATCGAACGCGTTTCCGCCGATGATATCGCCCACCGCAAGGTTCAGCGCGCCCATCCGGACTGCGGTGATTGCAACGACCAGTTCGGGTATGGATGTCGATACCGCCGTGAACAGTCCGCCGACAACGCCATGCGAAAGCCCCGTTTTGTCCCCGAGCGGTATGGCCAGCTGCGCCAGCGCCCAGCCGGCCAGCGCAACGATTGCCGCATATCCCGCAAAGCGCAGCCACAGCTGCCAGAGCTGACGATGACGCTTCAGCGTATGTCCGTCTGTGGATTCTGCCCGTGTATCCGCGGTTTTCCTCGGCAGCCACATTGGCATGTCATGGGTCTGTGCGAGGAGGCGGACGCCGAAGACGTAGACGATAACAATGGCCAGCGTGGCTGGATGGACCGCAAGGAAGCTCGCCGTGGGTAGCGACAGCGCGAGCGCATGGAGGCTCAGCAACACCATCACAAACGCGGCCATGAACAGATTCTCGGCGGATGCGGCTGCGTGCTCCAGGTTAGCGCGACGATACGCAATATCGGCCAGCGCCAGAAACGTCGTCTGTGCAGCGATACCGCCCAACCCATTGCTGACCGCCAGCTCCGCGTGGCCGGCCGAGGCTGCTGTTACTGACGTCGTTATTCCGGATAGCGACGTCGATGCGCCAATGAAAAGTGCCCCCACGAGCGCCTCACCCAGGCCCGTTTGATGGGCGAGGTCGCGAGCAGTTCTGGTCATCTTTATGCCGAACCACCCGATCAACGCGGCAACGCCCGCGAATGCTGCCACGACCAGACCCAACGGCCAGCTCGCGATATCAGTCAAGCCGACGCTCCGATAAAGCTCTCCATGAACGGATGATAACAATCGGGTCGTTCATCGGTGCATATTCCAGTTTAATCCTCCGAGCTGATATCCCGCGGCGGTCGGAGTGCTATAAACTGAAGAAAGCGCGGTTGGATACCGATGAACCTGGATCAACGACAACTTTGAAAATTCGAGCGCTGGGCGCGGCGGGGGGCGTCACGGGATCGTGTTACGTGGTTGAGCATGGATCGAGCAGGGTGCTTCTCGATTGCGGTCTCTTTCAGGGCGGGAAAGAAGAAGAGGCGCGCAACTGGACGCCATTGCCCATCGACGTCGCGAGCATCGACGCGGTAGTTCTGAGTCACGCTCACATCGACCATTCGGGGCGGCTGCCGCTGCTGGTCAAGCAGGGCTGCACCGGCCCGATCTATACCCATCATGCAAGCAAAGCGCTCTGCGACATCATGTTGCAGGACTCGGCCTTTCTCCAGGAAAAGGATGCGGAGTGGGAGAACAAGCGCCGCAAGAATGGTGATCCCGTGCTGCCGCTCTACGATCGCGACGATGCAGCCAACGCGGTCGAGCAGTTTCGCGGTCTGGACTTCGAAGAAACGCGGGAAGTCGCTCCGGGTTTGCTGACGCGTCTGGTGGACGCCGGTCACATCCTCGGCTCCGCCATCGTCGAGTTGTGGCCCGAGGACGCGCCCGAGCAGAAAATCGTATTCAGCGGCGACCTCGGCTTCCGCGACGCACCCGTGATGCGTGATCCCGGGCCTGTGGATGGCGCGGGTCTCGTGCTGCTGGAGTCCACTTACGGCGATCGCCTGCACCGCCCGCATGAGGAGACCCTTGCTGAGCTCGCCGAGATTTTCGAGCAGGCCAGCCTGGATGGCGGCAACATCCTGATACCCGCATTTGCGGTCGGGCGCACACAGGACCTCCTTTACCTTCTCAGCGCGCACTATCAGGACTGGGGACTTGCCAACTGGACGGTGTTTCTCGACAGCCCGATGGCCATCGAAACGACAGAGGTTTACGCGGAGTTCCAGGATTTGTATGACGTACCGTTGTTCGACGGTAACGGTGAATCGCTGTTGCCAAACCTCATCCTCACGCGTACGACAGAGGAGTCGATAGCGATCAACCGGGTCAAATCCGGTGCAATCATCGTTGCGGGCAGCGGCATGTGCACCGGCGGCAGAATTCGACATCATTTGAAAAACAATATCGAACGATCCGAGAACCGCGTGCTGATCATCGGCTTTCAAGCTTACGGCACGCTGGGCAGACGATTGGTGGATGGGGCTGAAACCATAAAGATGTGGGGCGAGACGTATCAAGTCCGTGCGAGCGTGCACACTGTGGGCGGATTGTCTGCGCACGCAGATCAGCGCGGTCTGGTCGACTGGTATGGGCGTATTCCCGGTAAGCCTCCCATTGCGCTCGTGCATGGCGAGGAAAAAGCGCTCACTGCCCTGCAGCGGCAGCTGCACGATACACACGGGGTGGATCCGCACATCATGCAACTCGAGCAGGACGTTGATCTGACCGACGGGTCGATCTGAAGCGGCGTTGACGATGGAGCAGATCTGGCAAGGGCTCGTTGCGGACTGGAATGCGTTCCTGGCGTTTCTGCCGAACCTCGTTTACGCCGCGGTTGTGCTCGCTGCGTTCGTACTGATCGGTCGAGCTGCCGGGCCCTTCATTGCCCGGGCGGTGCGCGACAATACGGACTTTAAAACGCACGATCGGCTCATTCGGCAGGTACTCCGCTGGGGCATATCCCTGCTGGGTCTGCTTGCCGCGCTCGGCGTCTTGGGCCTCACCGGAACCGTCGTCAGTATTCTGGCGACTGGCGGGATTGCGGCCATCGTGCTGGGATTCGCGTTTCGCGAAATCGGCGAGAACTTCCTGGCGGGTCTCTTTCTCTCGTTCAGCCGTCCTTTCGAGATCGGCGATCTCGTGCAGAGCGGTGGCCTGCAGGGGGTGGTTCAGGAAATCTCCCTGCGGCATGTGCAGGTACGGGCGCCCGATGGGTGTGATTACTATATCCCGAGCACGCAGATTTTCCGCGAACCGCTCCTGAACTTCACCCGCGACGGCTTGCGCCGGGCGGACTTCAGCATCGGTATCGCATACGAGGACGAACCTGAACGGGTGCTCGCCTTGTTACGCGAAGCAGCGGCGGGAGAACCGGCGATCCTGCACGACCCGGCGCCAGTCGTATCCGTTGCCCAGTTCGATGCCTCGTATGTCGTCTACCAGGTTTTCTTCTGGGTTGATGTCGACGCTTCCAACTTCACCGGTGCGCAGAACGGCGTAAAAATGCGCTGCTGGCGCGCGCTGCAGTCCGCCGGTATGACGTTCAGCGCCAACACTTCGACATCCGTGGACGTCGGCGTGCTGCCGCCCGTTCAGCTGAGCAGTCACCAGGACACGGACTGAGTCGAGTCGCCTTCGGGTTTCGCGTATTCAACTGCCGGAGCGCCTGGGGCTTGCTAGCGGCTCTTAAGCGCATCGGATCCTGATCATGGCGAATGCCTGGCAGTCTTTCGTGCCGAGTCGACCGCTGTCCGCGATGACCGGATATTTGTCCCGCCTCGTGGAAGGCAAACTGTGGCTGCAGGTGCTCATCGGTCTTGCGCTTGGTCTCATCGTTGGTGTGCTCATCGGTCCTGGCGCCGGTTTCCTGGACATGGAAACCAGCGTGGTGGTCGGCAATTGGCTGGCGTTCCCCGGCAAACTTTTTCTCGTAACGATTCAGATGATTGTCGTGCCGCTCGTGTTTGCATCCATCATTAAGGGCCTCGCGGGCGGGCCTGACATTGCGGAGCTGAAGAAGCTTGGCCTCTGGGCGGCGGGATTCTTTGTGGTGACGACGGCGCTGGCGGCTACCGTGGGTATACAACTGGCGCTCCTGATTGAACCCGGCAGCTATCTGGACCTGGGTGAGCAGATGGAGGCCGTCGCCGCAGCGGAAGACTCGGTCGAGACGCTGCCGGCGCCGATGCTGACGGACCTGCCCGAGCTGGTGATCGGTTTATTGCCCGGAAATCCGTTGAACGCCATGGTCGAGGGTCAGATGCTCCAGGTGGTGCTCTTTGCCTTCATCGTCGGCATTGCCCTCGTTTCGCTAACTCGCGAAACGTCGAAGCCCATGCTCGATCTACTCGGCTCGCTGCAGGAAGTCTGCATGGCGGTGGTGCGCTGGGCGATGACGCTCGCGCCGATAGCGGTTTTCGGGTTGATGGCCCAGCTGACCAGCCGCACGGGATGGCAAACTTTGCTGGGCCTCAGCATCTACGTCCTGACGGTGATACTGGGTCTTCTGGCCATGCTGGTGCTGTATCTCGTGGTTTTGAGGGTCGTGGCTAAGATGCAGCCGCTGCGTTTTCTGCGCGACGCGCGAGCGTTGCTGCTTCTTGCTTTCAGCACCTCCAGCTCTGCCGCTGTGATGCCGCTGTCCATGGAGACCGCTGTCGAAAAGTTCAATATCCGTCCCGACGTGGCGCAATTTGTCATACCTCTGGGTGCCACAATCAACATGAACGGGACCGCCTTGTATCAGGCGGTTGCCGCGGTCTTCCTGGCGCAGGTGTTCGATGTGGATATCACGACTGCGGGCCTTGCGCTGATTGTCGCGATGGCGGTGGGTGCCTCCATAGGTTCTCCCGCGACGCCCGGTGTCGGCATTGTCATTCTCGCCAGCATTCTTGCGAGCGTCGGCGTGCCACCGGCTGGCGTCGCGTTGATCATTGGCGTAGACCGTCTGCTGGACATGAGCCGGACCGCGGTCAACGTCAGCGGCGATCTGGTGACCTGCGCTTTTGTGCAGCACTGGGTGCTGGGTAACTCTGACGTAGAGCCTGAGCAGAAATCGGAAAGTGAACACTCAACTGAGGGCTGATCGCGTTGCGCTGCTTTGCGCTCCAGGGTCGCGTATCCTGTGCCGCAACGCGGAAATGCGCTGAGCTCGCGAGGAACAGCGTCCGTTCGAATAGTGATGTTCCGCCGAAGGCGAAAGCTCGACAGAGCTCGTCGAAAGGATAATGTTTGGAACCAGAACGAGTTTTCCGCGATGCGGAAAAATCGCTAACGGCGCGAGGAAAAATGCTTGTTCGTCGAGCGATGTTTTCGCCAACGGCGAAAACTCGACAGAGCTCGCGAAGCGAGATCATGGTGCCCAGGAGAGGACTTGAACCTCCACGGGGTTGCCCCCACTAGCACCTGAAGCTAGCGTGTCTACCAATTTCACCACCTGGGCGTGGGGGGCGGACTATATTGAAATCGACCGAAGGGGTCAACGTTGCCGAAACGGCGTAACAGCGGGCGTAACCGGTACACCGCGCGCGAAGTCCTGGATCTGATCGCCAATCAGGACGGTCCGGTCAGCTGGCGCGAGCTGGTGGGGCTGGCTGAAGCCGACGATCCGCGCTCGATTACCCAGCTGCGGCAGATGCTCAAAGGCCTGCAGCGTAGCGATGAGCTCGCTCGTGATCATCTCGGCGCTTACCACCTGCCGGATCAGGGCAACGTCGTCGAAGGGATCGTGGCGCGCAGTGGTCGGCAGCTTACCGTGGCCGATACCGTCATCGATGCGCCGCAAAGGTGGTCGCTGCGTGCCGGCGACGTCGTGTCTGCCCGCGTGCAGGGCGACAAGGCGCTGGTGTTGAAGATCATCAGCCACGCCGAAGCGCCGGTCACCGGGATTCTGCACTGGCGGGGACGCTATCCCTATGTGGAAGCTCTGGGCGATTACCGCGGCCGGGTGTCGCTGCTCGAGCCGCCGGCCGCCGGCCGCCACGGCGATACGGTGCAGGTGCGCATCGTCGATCGCGATCGACGCGGTCTGGTCGGGCTTTGTGTTGGCCTTTTGAGCGAAGCGTCGGTGTCGGTCCTGGAGCAAGCGATAGAGACCGCCATTGCCGGCGCCCATATTCCTGCCGAGTGGCCCGATGAAGTCACGGCTGCCGCGGCCAAGCTGCCGAAGCGCGTCGCGGGCGGGCGTTTTGCCACGCGCACGGATCTGCGTGAGCTGCCGCTGGTGACCATCGACGGTGAAACCGCCAGGGACTTTGATGACGCCGTTTACGTTGAGCCGCTGGCGCGGGGTGCGGGCTGGCGCCTGCTCGTCGCCATTGCGGATGTCGGGCATTACGTAAAACCGGGGTCTGCGATCGATCGCGAAGCGATTGAACGCGGGACTTCCGTGTATTTTCCCGAGCGCGTCATACCCATGCTGCCGGAAGCGTTGTCCAATGAGCTCTGCTCCTTGAAACCCGACGTTCCGCGGTTGGCGCTGGTTTGCGATATGCGGATCGAGGGCAAAGGGGCGCGCCGCGGTGAAGTGACGGACTTCGACTTCTACGAAGCGGTCATCCACTCGCATGCCCGTCTGACCTACAACCAGGTGCAGACATTTCTGGACGGTGGTGAGGCGTTGCCGGTCCCGGATCCTGCGGTGGCGAAATCGGTCAATGCGCTGGCAGAGCTGCATCAGGCTTTCCGGCAGGCGCGTGAGCGGCGCGGTGCACTGGACTTCGCCACCAGCGAAGCTGACCTGCGGTTGGATGGGGGCCGCATTGCTGAAATCCGCCCGTTGCAGCGGCTTGCCGCGCATCAGCTCATCGAGGAAGCCATGATTGCTGCCAACGTCTGTGCCGCCGCGTTCCTTGAATCCCACGAGCAGGGTGCCCTCTACCGGGTTCACGAGCCGCCGGATGCGAGCAAAATGGAAGAGTTGCGGCAGGCGCTGGCGCATGCGGGTGTACGTCTACCCCCCGGGGATGTGGCGCCCGGCGCGTTGCAGAAGGCTCTGGAGCAGCTCCCGGATCATGCGGATCCGGCGCTGTATGCGCAGCTCGCGCTACGCAGTCTGCAGCAGGCCGTCTATACGCCGGCGAATCAGGGGCATTATGGCCTCGCGCTGGAAAGGTACATGCATTTCACGTCGCCCATCCGGCGCTACCCGGATCTGGTTGTCCATCGCGCGATCAAGTCGATCCTGCAGCGCAAGCTGGGCAAACGCGCAGCGCCCAATCTGCCGGACGGGGACGCGCTGCACGCGCTCGGCGGGCTGTGCTCACATCACGAGCGGCGTGCCGAAGGCGCTGCCTGGCTGGTGGATGCCTGGCTCAAGTGTGACTACCTGCTGGACCGCATCGGCGACACGCTGCCGGGCGTTGTGGCGGGGGTCACCGAGTTCGGCTTGTTCGTGGATCTGAGCGGCTACTATGTGCAGGGTCTTCTCCACATCTCCGAGCTCGGCAACGATTACTACATCTATCATCCGCGCACGCAGGCGCTGGTCGGCGAACGCAGTGGCCGCGCGTTTGGTCTCGGTGATGCGTTGGACGTGGTGATACGCGACATCGAGCCGCCCCAGGGCAAAATTGATCTCGAGCTTGCGCGTCGATCTGAGCGCGGCGGCAAGCGTAAAGGCAAAAGGCGGCGCGCATGACGGACGTTTTCGGCATACAGGCAACACGTGCCGTGCTCAACGACAACCCCGGCAGGGCGCGTGCGTTGTATACGCAGCGCGGCCGCCGCGATGCGCGTGTCAACGAGCTGATCGCGCTGGCGAAGAGCCACGGCGTGCGCTTCCAGGCGAAGGATCCTGGCTGGTTTCGTCAGCGTGCGGGTGACGTCGCGCATCAGGGCGTGCTGCTCGAATGTCATGAGCTCGAGGTCGCGGACGAAGCGGCGCTGACGGAACGCTGGCCGGCGCTCGGCGAGGCGCCGCTGCTGCTCATTCTCGATGGTATAACCGATCCGCGGAATCTCGGTGCGTGTCTGCGCAGTGCCAATGGTGCCGGCGTCGACGTCGTCATTCTGCCCAAGCGCAAGAGCGCACCCTTGAGCGCGGTTGCGCTCAAAACCGCCCAGGGTGGCGCAGAGTCGCTGCTCATCGTCGAGGTGACGAACCTCGCGCGTACCCTCAAGGCCCTCAAGGAGCGCGGTGTCTGGGTAGTCGGCGCCGACGGTGATGCGGATCTGCTCTACAGCGATCTCAACGCCTCCGGCCCCACTGCGCTGGTGATGGGCAGCGAAGGCAAGGGGCTGCGTCGTTTGACGGCAGAACTTTGTGATCAGCGCATCAAAATTCCCATGCGCGGGACTGTGACGAGCCTGAACGTGTCCGTGGCCACGGGCATCCTGCTCTACGAAATTCAGCGCCAGCGCGGCTGATCAGGCGACGAAGTCAGCCCGCCGGCGGTGCTTGCGTCATGACGCCATCCCCCCTAAAATGCGCGCCCCCACGCTGAGTGGGCCTTTAAACCTTGCCTCACGCCCTGGTCATCGACCGGTCGGAGGCTAAGCGTCAGCTTGATGACGCGAACCACAAGGAGCTATCCATGCGACACTATGAAGTCGTTTTTCTGGTGCATCCGGACCAGAGTGATCAGGTGCCCGGCATGATCGAGCGTTATCACGCGATGATCGAGCGCGGCGCCGGCCAAATCCATCGCACCGAAGACTGGGGCCGCCGTCAGCTGGCTTTCCCGATCGCGAAGGTGCACAAAGCGCACTACATCCTGATGAACATCGAATGCGATCAGCAGGTTCACAGCGAGCTGGAAAGCGCGTTCCGCTTCAACGACGCGGTCATCCGCAGCATGATTATTCGTCGCGATGAGCCTGAAGTCGGCAACTCGAAGATTTACGAAGAAGAGTTGAAGGAGCAGGAAAAAGACAAAGAGCGCGAGCGCCGCCGTGAGGAAGAGTACGCCGCCCGTGCCGCCCAGCAGGAAAAAGAAGCCGCTGCCGGCGAAGGTGATGCACCCGCCGCAGAAGGCGAAGCAGAAGCGAAGTCTGAGGAGGAGAACGCATGAGCCGTCGTCGCATGCAGCAAGCCCAGGCCGATGGGGAAATCGATTACAAAGACCTCGATACCCTGCGTCAATTCATCGGCGAGACGGGCAAGATCGTACCGAGCCGTATCACGGGCACCTCTGCCCGCTTCCAACGGATGCTGGCCAAAGAGATCAAGCGCGCCCGCTTTCTGGCGCTCCTGCCTTACACCGATCAGCACAAATAGGCGGGAGAATTAGATGAACGTCATTTTGCTTGAACGCGTAAACAACCTCGGCGACCTCGGTGACGAAGTCATCGTCAAGCCCGGGTTTGCGCGTAATTTTCTGATTCCGCAAGGGAAGGCTGTGCAGGCTAACGAAGCCAACCGCACGGTCTTCGAAGAGCGCCGCGCCGAACTCGAAAGCGCTGCCAATGCCAAGCTCAGCGAAGCGCAGGGTCGTGCCGACAAACTGACCGAATACGTTCTGACCATGGTGGTCAAGGCGGGCGAGGAAGGTAAGCTCTACGGCTCCGTGGGCACCCAGGACATCGCCAACGCGATTACGGCCGAAGGCCACGAGGTCGCGCGCAGTGAGGTGCGGATGCCGGAGGGTGTAATCCGCGTTGCCGGCGAGTACGACATCAGCCTGCAACTGCACTCCGACGTCACCGTGGACGTCAAGGTGAACGTAGTTCCGGAATAAGAAGCACGTAAAAAACAGTGCCGATTAAAAGGGTTCCTTCGGGAACCCTTTTTTTATCCCGCGCCCGCAGGGGAAGACATGTGGGTAACAACAGAACAACACAAACATTTTCAGTCGATTCAGACGGAAGCTATTGCTTTTCGGATCGGCAAAGATAAATCTGTCACCCCGGCGTAGATGCAACCTCCCATGTCCGAATACGTGCCCGAACCCCCTGAACCGGTGAACCTCAAAGTCCCTCCGCACTCCATTGAGGCCGAGCAGTCGGTGCTGGGCGGGCTGATGCTCAACAACGAATCCTGGTTCGACCTTGTGGAAGTCATCGGCGCCAAAGACTTCTACCGCACGCAGCACCAGATCATTTTCGAAGCCATGATGGCGCTCGCGAATGCCGACGAACCGCTCGATGCGGTGACGGTCGCCGAACGTCTGCGCTCCCAGGCGCTCCTGGAGAAAGCGGGTGATGTCACCTACCTCGCAGAGCTCGCGGAATCCACGCCAGGGGCAAGCAATGTGCTCGCGTATGCGCGGATCGTTCGCGAACGCTCGGTCATGCGCCAGCTCATCGGTGCGGCAAACAAGATAGCCGACGCTGCTTTCGCGCCTGACGGACGCGACAGCGACGCGCTCGTGGAACTCGCTGAGAAGTCTGTTTTCGAGATTGCGGAGCAGCGTGGCCAGGACGGTGGGCCGGAGAAGGTCGCGCCGCTCCTCTCACGGGCAGTGGAGAAAGTCGAGTTTCTCTACAACACCAAGGGCGCCATCACAGGGGTGGCTACCGGCTTCACCGATCTCGACAACAAAACCGCGGGTTTGCAGAAGTCCGATCTCATCATCGTCGCGGCACGCCCATCCATGGGTAAAACCGCGTTTGCCGTGAATATGCTGGAGCATGCGGTCATGAATGGCGGCGCCGTCTTGATGTTCAGCATGGAGATGCCGTCGGAACAGATTGTCATGCGGATGCTCTCGAGCCTCGGGCGGATTGACCAGACCCGTTTGCGCACCGGCGAACTGCAGGATGATGACTGGACGCGGTTTACCGGGGCGGTCAGCCAGCTGCGAGACAAGCGCTTGTACATCGACGACACACCGGCGCTGACGCCGGGCGATCTGCGTTCGCGTTGCCGGCGCGTTTCCCGGGAAACCAACGGCCTAGACCTGATCGTAGTGGACTACCTGCAACTCATGCGCACCGCGGACAAGTCTGAATCGCGCACCAACGAGATATCGGAAATCTCGCGCTCTCTCAAAGCACTGGCGAAAGAAATGCGTTGCCCCGTCATCGCGCTATCGCAGCTCAACCGCGCCCTGGAATCGCGCCCGGACAAACGCCCGATGAACTCGGACTTGAGGGAGTCTGGTGCGATCGAGCAGGATGCAGACGTGATCCTCTTCATCTATCGCGATGAGGTATACAACGAAGAAACCGAGGACAAAGGCGTTGCGGAGATCATCATTGGTAAGCAGCGCAACGGCCCCATCGGCAAAGTGCGCCTGTCCTTCATCGGCAATCTCACCAAGTTCGAAAACCTCGCCGCAGACATCTATAACGATTTCGTGTGAAGGCGGTTTTCCGGTAAGTGGCTAAAGCGAAAGTCAAAAGCGCCTACGTCTGCAGTGACTGCGGCGCCGAACACGCCAAGTGGCAGGGCCAGTGCAGTACCTGCTCCGAGTGGAACACTCTCAGCCGTGTGAGCATCGGCCCGGTCAAGGAGACGCGTGTCGGCTTTGCCGGCACCGCCGCCGCGATCAAGAAGCTCGACCAGATTGAAACTGAAGAAGCGCCGCGGATCGGTACAGGCATGGCGGAGCTCGATCGCGTCCTGGGCGGCGGCCTTGTGCCCGGTTCGGTGGTGCTCATTGGCGGCGACCCGGGGGCGGGGAAAAGCACGCTGTTGCTACAGGTCTGCACCCAGCTCGCGCGCGAGCGCGGCGTGCTCTACGTCACCGGCGAAGAATCTCTGCAGCAGCTCGCGATGCGCGCCAAGCGTCTGGAGTTGCCGCTGAACGGTCTGGACGTGGCTTCGGAAACCCGTGCCGAGGTGGTCGCTTCTCACATCGAGACGCACAAACCCGAAGTGGTGGTGCTCGATTCCGTGCAGGTGATGCAGATGGACGCGATCGACTCGACGCCCGGCTCTGTCACCCAGGTCCGTGAAACAGCCGCGTTTTTCACCAGGCTCGCCAAACAGACGAACACGGTCATCGTGCTCGTCGGGCACATCACGAAGGAAGGGGGGCTGGCCGGGCCCAAAGTGCTCGAGCACATGATCGACTGTTTCATGATGCTCGACAGTCCCGCCGGCAGCCGTTACCGCACGCTGCGCGGGCACAAGAATCGTTTTGGCGCGGTCAACGAGCTTGGCGTCTTCGCTATGACCGACCTCGGCATGAAAGAGGTGGCCAATCCATCCGCGATTTTCTTGCAGCGCGGTGAGGTGGATTCGCCGGGCAGCGTCGCCACAGTCACCTGGGAAGGCACGCGTCCGCTGCTGGTGGAGATCCAGGCGTTGGTTGACGAGATCGCCGGGGGATATCCGAAGCGCGTGGCGGTTGGCCTCGATCAGCAGCGTCTCGCCATGCATCTGGCGGTGCTGCACCGGCACTGCGGCATCACGCTGGGGGATCAGGATGTGTTTGCCAACGTTGTCGGCGGTGTGCGCATCAACGAGACCGGCGCAGACCTTGCGTTGCTGCTGGCCGTGCTCTCATCGTTCCGAGACCGGATATTACCCCGGGACCTGATCGTGTTTGGCGAGCTCGGGCTTACCGGTGAACTGCGCGCTGTCGCCAATGGCCAGGAACGCCTGCGCGAGGCGGCCAAGCATGGCTTCAAGCAGGCGATTGTCCCGTTCGCCAATCGGCCTAAAGAGAAGCTTCCCAATATGGCGGTGCACGGTGTGCAGAACCTCGCCAGTGCGCTGGAAGTGTTGAGCCGCTTTTAAGCCAGACTGAGTCAGCCCTTCTCTCGGTGTGCGTTGTTGCCGGCCACCTTCACATTGCCGTGCATGACGCTGCGCTAGCCT
This sequence comes from Pseudomonadales bacterium, assembly GCA_965267275.1. Taxonomy (GTDB): domain Bacteria; phylum Pseudomonadota; class Gammaproteobacteria; order Pseudomonadales; family Azotimanducaceae; genus UBA4421. Next base: position 4,779,839 of record OZ253950.1, on the reverse strand, counting down.
TCCCGTCAGATTTCGACACTGAAGAGACGTGATGCAGAAGGTGCTCTTGATGGGCGCAAGCAGAGGTATCGGGCTCGCTGCCTGCGAAGCCCTGCTTGCGCATGGCTATGCGGTACGCGCGTTTGCGCGCAGTGCCGACGACATGTCGCTCGCGCACCCTGCGCTCGAAAAGATCAAAGGGGATGCGCGCAACGAGGCGGATGTGAGATCGGCGCTCGACGGTGTTGATGCAGTGGTGCAATGCCTGGGCGTGCCTTTCAACCTGCAGCTCTTCACGGGCCCGATCACCCTGTTCAGCAGCGCGACCGACGTCCTTATCTCGGCGATGCAGGCGGCCGGGGTAAAGCGCCTGGTTGCCGTAACCGGTTTCGGCGCGGGTGACTGCCTGGCGGCGATACACCCGTTGCAGCGCCTTGGGTTCAATCTGGTGTTTGGCCGGGCGTATCGGGATAAGTCCGTGCAGGAGAAACTGATCAAAGACAGCGGTCTCGATTGGACGATCGCGCGCCCGGGCGTTCTGACCAACGGTGCTCGGCGCTACGACTATCGAGTGCTGGTCGAGCCCGAAACCTGGCGAAACGGCGTCATTGCGCGCGCGAGCGTTGCCGATTTTCTCATGAAGTCTCTCGATAACACGGACTACTTCGGGACCGCGCCTGTTCTCATCAACTAGGAAAACACACCTAGCGTCATCAACTTGTCATCCCTGCGCTTTAGCGTCGCCGCCCTCATGAGTTTTCGCGGGTACACCGCTCGGAGGGATACCGATGATCAGGCGTTTGATTGGGTGGGCAGCAATGACTTTGATTGCTGGCCAGGTGGCTGCTGGAGAGCTTTCGGGGCGCATCTCAGACAGCACCGGAGAGTTTGGCTTGGGTGGTGCTGCGGTCGGCATCGCGGATCTTGGTCGATCGGCAACGACGGACGATTCCGGGTTTTACCGTTTCGCCAATCTCCCTGCCGGCAGCTACACGGTCGCCGTTGCCTATCCTGGTACCACCGGTGAGGGCGCGGTGCAGGTCAGTGCTGAGGGTGCTCACCGACTGGACATCCGGGTCTCGCCCGTAAGTGGTTACACCGAAGAGATGATCGTCGTCGGACAACGCGCTTCGCAGGCGGGAGCCCTGGCTCGCCAACGTAATTCGGACAGCATTTCCAGCTTCCTAACGAGAGACGCGATTGGGCAGTTCCCGGATCAGAACGTATCTGAAGCGGTGCGTCGATTACCTGGGGTGTCAGTTCAGAACGATCAGGGCGAGGGCCGGTTCATCGTTTTGCGCGGGCTTGACCCCAACCTGAATTCCGCTTCGATCAACGGCGTGCGGGTAACGGCGCCGGAGAGTGACATTCGCGCGGTTGCGTTGGATGTCGTGCCTGCGGAGCTGGTTGAGACGATCGAAGTACAGAAGTCGCTGATACCGGAAATGGATGGTGATGCAATCGGCGGCAGTGTGGACATCAGAACCACCAGCGCACTCGACCGTAATGGACCTTTTCTATCGATCACTGGCTCGGGGTCTTACAACGATCTCATGGACGATTGGTCCCCCAAGGTAGGCCTTGATGCCTCGACGATCGTCGACGAGCGTTTTGGGGTTTCCCTTGGGATATCTTACTTTGACCGACAGCTTGGCTCGGAAAATATTGAGGCGGAAGATTGGACGGACGCCAACGGTGCCGTATATGCCGAGGAGATTCAGCTGCGCGATTATGACGTCACGCGCGAGCGCATCGGTGTTTCCCTGGGTTTCGACTGGCTCGCGACCGATACGACGACGCTGTACTTCCGGGGTGTCTATAGCTCGTTTGAGGACGAAGAATTTCGCTCTCGTGTGGAGTTGGACTTTGGCGACGCGGAGCCGGTATCGGGCACTGCAGGTCAGGCGGCGTTTGATTTGTCGGGGGAAGAAGAGCTCTCCGTGACACGCGACATCAAAGATCGCAAAGAGACGCAGGAAATCACCAGCTATCTGCTGGGCGGCGAAACTTTTGCGGGTGCCTGGACATTCGACTACGAAGTCTCGTTCACCCACGCTGAGGAAGACGAGCCGGACAGCTTCGACACCACGGACTTCGAGCGCACCTACGAGGCCGGCGAACTGCGGATTGAACAGCGCGGTCTTGGCAGTGATTCGCCGCGCGTTTTTGTCCCGGATGCCTTTCTTGCCGGTTTTACCGACACGACAAGCTATGAGTTCGATGGTCTCGAACGTGTCGACGGTCTGGCGGAAGACGACGAGACGGCTTTTCGCGTCAATCTGGCCCGGGACTTTGCGCTCGATGGCGGTCAGGCTCAGATCAAATTCGGCGCAGCACATCGCGCCCGTGAGAAGAGCTACGATCTCAACACGCGCATCTACGACGGCTTTGACGGCAGCGGAGATTTCCTGCTCTCCGATGTGCCGTCGCGCGCGGATTACCCCTTGAGCAATATCAACCCGGTGCCCTCCGCGAGCGGTGTGCGCCGTTTCGCGGGAGATCTCGGCGCGTTCGCGTTGAACACCGCCGAATCCCTGTTCGAAAGCGCGGCGGCCTCATACGAAGTGGATGAAGACGTGCTTGCCGGGTACGTGCAAGCTCGGGTGGAAAGCGGCCCCTGGCGTGTGGTCGGCGGCGTGCGCATGGAGAAGACGGATAACGACATCAGAGGCAACCGCGTGGAACTGGTTGAGGAAGGTGCCACATTCAACGGCGCCGTGCTCGGCGAGGACACCACATTCGTTACGCCCGTCGAGTTCAGCCGAGACTATACCGATTGGCTGCCGAGCTTGAACGTACGCTACGAAGCCGCGGAAGACATCGTTCTCAGAGCCGCCGCTTTTCGCAGCGTGTTTCGTCCAAACATCCAGGACCTCGCGCCACGTTTCGTCGTGGAACAGGACGATGGGGATGAGCGTGAAGGAGAGTTCGGCAACCCGGACCTGGACCCCTACACAGCCTGGAACTTCGATGTGTCTGCAGAGTGGTACTTCGCCGAAAATGCTGTGCTGCAAGGCGGAGTCTTCTATAAAGATATCGATGACTTCATCGTGCGGGCTGTGTTTGAGGACTTTACGTTTAACGGTGTGTCCATCAACGAAGGCGTGATTCCGCAGAACGGCGAAACCGCAGAGGTCACAGGCATCGAGCTCAACTACCAGCAGGCCATGACCCATCTGCCCACACCTTTTGACGGGCTGCTGATTGGTATCAACTACACGTATGTGGACAGTGAAGGTAAATTTGGCGGTCGCACGATCGAATTGCCGGGCACTTCGGAACAGGTGTTCAATTTCATTCTCGGTTATGAGAAGGGACCCTTGAGCATGCGTCTCGGGTGGGTTTATCGCGACTCGTATCTCGATGAAGTATCTAACGATGGAGAAACGGATCGGTTTGTGGATGAGCATGCGTCTCTCGATTTCAGCGCGAAGTACAATGTCTCTCCATCCACCCAGCTGTTTGTGGAAGCGATTAATTTGACAGACGAACCCTTCGTCGCCTATCTCGATACACCTGACTACGGCGAACGCGCGATGCAATATGAAGAGTACTCGTTTACGGTGAATCTTGGTTTCCGCACGACGTTTTAACCACTGGCTCCTGCTGGCATGGGCGTGCAGTGCGTTTGCATGTACGTCAATTGCTTCCGAGACCCCTACGGAAGTGGTGCCCAGGGACGGTTACTTCGAGCTTCCTGACGGGCTGCGGCAGGCGTTTAGCTCGGAGTTAGAGGCCTGGGGTGTAGGCGGCGATTGGCTCGCGTGGATGGAAGACGATGATCCCGTTTTGTACCTGCGGTCTCTGACTGCCGGCAACGACGGGCGACGTCTCGAGCTGACGTCGCCTGTCGAGGCGGAAGCGATCTGCCTGGGCCCACGCGATCAGACAGATACGTATGATCTCTTCATCAGCGACGGCGACGGCACGTTGTTCCACTTCTGGTTGCAACTCGACGGGATGCCGGAGCTGATCGAAGTTCGCCGGTTGTGGATCAACATGGACGTGACGCGGTGTTCGCTTGAAGGTCGCAACGTCGTCATAGACAACGGACCGCTCGGGGTCACAGCTTATGCGCGCAGTGAAGAATTGGATCCAATCCTCTCTGCAGGCAGGATGAGTGTGCTGGCGCGCGATCGAACGTTGTCCAGCGTCTTCGCTGCGATTGAGACCGAACCCGTGGGCAGCGCCGGTGACGCTGCGGACGATCCTGTAATTCTGCCAGCCGGTAACGCGAGCTGGATCGTCGGCACGGACAAACGCTGGGGACTCCATGCGTATGATCTCAACGGTAACCAGGTAGCATCAGTTGCGCGTGGGCGCCTGAACAATGTTGACGCTGTAACCCTGGGTGACGGTTACTTCCTCGCGGCGAGCAATCGAACTGAGGGGTCTATTGATTTTTTCAGTGCCAACCCAGTCACTGGTCGGCTTGATTTTCTTCGTGCCCAGCCGGTCGATTTGAATGACCCTTACGGTTTGTGTGTCGGTCGTCGCGGAGACGACATTGCCGTTTTCATTGGCGGCACTGACGGCGAGATACAATTCTGGACGGTCTCCGGCGAAGAGATTGCGCTCGTGGAGACGCTGCTGTTCGGCTCGCAAACTGAAGGCTGTGTTTACGATGAACAGAACGATGCCCTTTACGTCGGTGAGGAGGCTGTCGGCATCTGGCAGGTTGCGGTGGCGACTGGTGAACGCGCGTTGTTCGCCCCGATAAGCGACACCCTCGTTGCGGACGTTGAGGGCCTGGATATCTGTCACGTGGCGAACGAGCGTGTGTTGATCGGTTCCAGTCAAGGAGACGACAGCTATGTCATCTGGCCCCTGGAGGGTGGGACGGCCCGGTTGAAGTTCGAAATCGTGGCTGATCCGGCGCGCCGGCTCGATGGTGCGTCGGAAACCGATGGTCTCGCCTGCAGCAACGCGCCCATGGCGGACTTCTCACGCGGGTTGCTGGTCGTTCAAGACGGGCGCAACCGCGCCCCGGATACCAATCAGAACTTCAAATACGTCGATTGGCGAGCGATCGAGGCGCTCTATCGCGCGGCGGACTAGCCTCAGTTGCGGTGCACCGGCTTGTACTTGATGCGCGTTGGACCGGCATCGCCGACCCGCTTTTTGTGATCCGCCTCGTAGTCGCTGAAGTTGCCTTCGAACCACTCCACGTGGCTGTCGCCCTCAAATGCGAGGATGTGGGTGGCGACCCGGTCCAGGAACCATCGGTCGTGCGATATGACGAGCACGGTGCCGGCGAAGGTCAGGAGGGCTTCCTCCAGCGCGCGTAGCGTTTCCACGTCCAGGTCGTTGGTCGGCTCGTCCAGCAGCAGCACATTGGCCCCGCTGCGCAACAGTTTGGCCAGATGCACGCGGTTGCGCTCACCGCCGGAAAGATCGCCGACGCGTTTCTGCTGGTCACTGCCTTTGAAGTTGAAGCGCCCGACGTACGCGCGTGTCTGTATCTCATGCTTACCGATGCGCATGATGTCGAGGCCGTCCGAGACCTCCTCCCACACGGTTTTGCTGCCGTCGAGCGCGTCGCGGCTTTGATCCACATAGGCCATCTGCACGGTGGGGCCAATGTCGACGCTGCCGTCGTCCGGAGTCTCCTGGCTGGTGAGCATTTTGAAGAAAGTCGATTTACCGGCGCCGTTACCGCCGATGATGCCGACAATGGCGCCCTGCGGAATGATCGCATTCAGATCGTCGATGAGCAGGCGCTCGCCAAAGCCCTTGCTCACATGATTCACCTCGATCACCTTTTCGCCGAGCCGCTCGCCGGTCGGGATGAACAGCTCTGTCGTCTCCGCGCGTCCTTCCTGATCCTGATTGACGAGTTCTTCGAAGCGCGCGAGGCGGGCGCGGCTCTTTGACTGCCGCGCCTTGGGATTGGAGCGCACCCATTCCAACTCGGATTTGATCGAACGCTGCCGGGCTTTCTCCTGCGCGGCCTCCTGCTCCAGGCGTTTTTCTTTGTTCTCGAGCCACGCTGAGTAGTTGCCTTCGAAAGGGATGCCGCGGCCGCGGTCGAGTTCGAGAATCCAGCCCGCAACGTTGTCCAGGAAATAGCGGTCGTGGGTGACCGCGACGACGGTGCCGGGATACTCATCGAGAAACCGCTCCAGCCAGGCCACGCTTTCGGCATCGAGATGGTTGGTCGGTTCGTCCAGGAGCAGCATGTCGGGCTTGGACAGCAGCAGCGCGCACAGTGCCACGCGGCGGCGCTCACCGCCGGACAGCACCTTCACCGGGGTGTCCCATGGCGGCAGCCGCAGCGCGTCCGCGGCGATGTCCAGCGTCCGGTCGATCTCCCAGCCTTCGACGGCGTCGATCTTGGTTGCAAGGTCACCTTGACGCTCCAGCAGTGCCGTCATCTGCTCATCGTCCATGGGCTCGGCGAATTTCTCGGAAATTTCGTTGTACTCGTTGAGCATCGACATGATCTCGCCGACACCCTTTTCGACGTTACCGCGCACGTCGAGATCGTCGTCGAGCTGCGGTTCCTGAGGCAGGAAGCCGACGTTGATGTCCTTCTGTGCGCGTGCCTCGCCTTCGAACTCGGTGTCGATACCGGCCATGATGCGCAGCAGGCTCGACTTGCCCGCGCCGTTTAGGCCCAGCACGCCGATCTTCGCGCCCGGGAAGAATGAGAGGGAGATGTTCTCGAGGATTACGCGTTTCGGCGGGACCACCTTGGTCACACCCTGCATGGTGTATACGTATTGAGCCATGAGGCTTGTCCGGCTTGATTTTGAGCGCGCAAGTATACGGATGTCGCGGCGCAATCCAATCGAGCCGCGCAGTTTAGTCATGTTCAACATGAGCGTTTTTTTGTCCGCCGCCGGTGGCCTTTCCTCTATAATGCGTCGCTCATTCAGAGGCGCGGCACATGGCGTCTGGCACTAACGATCACAGGGCATTCGATGTTTGCAGGAAACGAAACCATTGCGGGATTCGACGACGATCTGGCGGCAGCCATGGCCGAGGAAAACCGTCGGCAGGAAGAGCATATAGAGCTCATCGCTTCTGAAAACTACGCCAGTCCCCGAGTGCTGGAAGCCCAGGGCAGCGTGTTGACCAACAAATACGCGGAAGGGTACCCGCACAAGCGTTACTACGGCGGCTGCGAGTATGTCGATCAGGTCGAGGTGCTCGCCATCGATCGGGTGAAAGAACTGTTTGGCGCCGATTATGCCAATGTGCAGCCCCACAGCGGCTCCCAGGCGAACGCGGCGGTTTACCTGGCACTGCTGGAAGCCGGAGATACCGTGCTTGGCATGAGCCTCGACGCGGGCGGACACCTGACCCACGGGGCGTCGGTGAACTTTTCCGGGCGTATCTACAACTCTGTGCAATACGGTATCGACGAATCCGGCATGGTCGACTACGACGCGATCGCAAAGCTTGCGGAAGAATGCCAGCCGAAGATGTTGATGGCGGGTTTCTCGGCTTACTCACGCACGCTCGATTGGCAGAAATTCCGCGACATCGCGGATGCCGTCGGCGCCTATCTCGTCGTGGACATGGCCCACGTCGCGGGCCTCGTTGCCGCGGGTCTGTATCCCAACCCGGTGCAGATTGCTGACGTTACCACCTCCACCACCCACAAAACGCTGGGCGGCCCGCGCGGCGGAATCATCCTCGCTCGGGAAAATCCGGAGATCGAGAAGAAGCTCAATTCAGCCCTTTTCCCCGGCAGTCAGGGTGGTCCGCTCATGCACGTGATAGCCGCCAAGGCGGTGTGCTTCAAAGAGGCGATGACCGACGAATTCAAGGCGTATCAGGCGCAGGTGCTGACCAATGCGCAGACCATCGCCAACGGCTTCATCGAGCGTGGCTTCAAAGTTGTTTCCGGCGGTACCGACAACCATTTGTTCCTGCTCGACCTCGTCGACAAGGACATTACCGGCAAAGACGCGGATGCCGCCCTGGGTCGCGCCAACATTACGGTGAACAAGAACGCGGTCCCGAATGATCCGCGTTCGCCGTTCGTGACGAGCGGGCTGCGCATCGGTTCGCCGGCGGTTACCCGACGCGGTTTCAAAGAGGCTGAGTGCGCCACCCTTACGGGATGGATGTGCGACATCCTCGACGACATCTCCAACGACAACATGATCGGTACCGTCAAGCAGCGCGTTGTCGAGCTGTGTCAGAGATACCCGGTGTACCCAGCCGCCTGATCGGCGCGGCCGACAATCATGCATTGTCCGTTCTGCAGCGCCGATGACACGAAGGTGATTGATTCGCGCCTGGTCGCGGACGGGGACGCAGTGCGCCGTCGCCGTGAGTGCCAGGCTTGCGGCGAACGCTTCACCACTTTCGAAACCGCAGAGCTCGTCATGCCACGCCTGATCAAGCGCGATGGCAGCCGCGAGCCGTTCGACGATGAGAAGCTCAAGATCAGTCTCACCAAGGCGCTGGAGAAACGTCCGGTGAGCGTGGATCAGATTGAGAGCGCGCTCAACCACATCAAACATCGCCTGCGTTCCACGGGTGAGCGCGAGCTGCCGAGTCTGCGCGTTGGCGAGGAGGTCATGGAGGAATTGCGGCAGCTCGATCCGGTGGCTTACGTGCGCTTCGCCTCGGTGTATCGCGATTTCCAGGATGTCAGCGAGTTTGCCGAAGAGATCCAGAAGCTCAGTACGGATAGTCACTGATGCAGGCTGCGGATCGTGTTTTCCTGGAAGCTGCGCTCGAGCTGGCGGAGCGTGGCCGTTTCACGTGTGCGCCCAATCCAACCGTGGGTTGCCTGATCTGGCGTAATGGCGAGGTGATTGGCCGCGGCTATCATCAGCGCACGGGCGGCCCCCATGCCGAGGTGAACGCGATTGCGGATGCGGGTGGTGACGTTGCCGGAGCGACCGTTTACGTGACGCTCGAACCGTGCGCCTTTGTCAGCCGCACGCCGGCCTGTGCGCAGACGTTGATAGATGCGGACGTGGCGCGCGTTGTCGTCGCTGCTCGAGATCCACACCCTCAGGTGGACGGTCACGGCATCGACATGCTGCGCGCGGCGGGCATCGAAGTGACCGTGCTGCCGCTGATTCCCGCTGCCGAGAGCATCGCGGGGTACGTCACGCGTATCACTTCCGGGCGCCCGCTGGTGCGCGTCAAAACGGCCAGCAGCCTGGACGGATCTGTGGCGCTTGCCAATGGCGAAAGCCAGTGGATTACCGGGGAGGCCGCCAGAATGGACGTGCAGTACTGGCGCGCCCGCGCCGACGCGATCATTACCGGCGTTGGGACGGTCCTCGAAGATGATCCCCAGCTCAACGTGCGCGCGCCTGAATACAGCGACTGTCATCAGCCGCTGCGCGTTGTTCTAGACAGCCATCTGCGCACGCCGGCCTCCGCGCGGCTCGTGACTGACGGTGGCCCCACCGTGCTGGTGCATCGGCCGGACGCGGAGATACCTGCCGCGATCGAGGCCGCTGCGAACGTGACCTGCCTCGCGATGGATCCTCAGGATCTGGATGCGCTCCTCGCGCATCTCGGCGAGCAGTGCAACGAGGTTCTGGTGGAAGCGGGCCCGGGTGTCTGTGGCAGCTTTGCTGACGCCGGACTCTGGGACGAATGGCTCTGTTATGTGGCGCCCAAATGGCTCGGCAGCGACGCGCGGCATCTGGCAGATTTTTCGGTAGACAAACTGAGCGCTGCGCCGCACGGTGACATACTGGGCGTTACCCGTGTCGGTGACGATCTCTGTGTGCGCATCGGCGCAAAGCATGGCGAACACAACCTATGACGAACAACAAAAGCAACGTCTGGGCGCGGCGTAAAGCCCGCCGCGCGCTCCTGCAGGCGGTGTATCAATGGCAGCTGACCGACCATGCCTTCAGTGACATTCGCGAAGACTTCACGAGTGGCGAAGCGCTGAAAAAGGCGGATACGGAGTTCTTTGACGAACTTCTCGGCAAGGTCATGCGCCGCACCGAAGAGCTCGATGAGAGCTTTTACACCCTCCTGGACAGACCGGCTGAACAGTTGGATCAGGTCGAGCGCGCCATTTTGCGTCTTGCAGCGGCTGAGTTTCTTTTCCGTATCGATGTGCCTTTTCGGGTGGTGATCGACGAATACGTCGAGCTCGCGAAGTCTTTCGGGGCGCAAGACTCTCACAAGTACATCAACGGCGTTCTCGACAAGCTCGCCGGCAGCTTGCGTACGATCGAAGTGGAGGCGGCGCGGAGTGGATGAGTTTGCGCTCATCGACATCGTGCTGGAAAGCCTGGGTGATCGCGCTCACGGCAAATGGGTAGTCACCGGCCCCGGGGATGACTCCGCGGTCATAGACGTCTCCGCGGGGCATCAGCTGGTTGCCTCGATCGACACGCTCATCGCAGATGTCCACTTTCCGGCGTCAGCGCCGGCGCAGCTGGTCGGCTATCGCGCGATGATGGTGGCGCTCTCTGATCTTGCCGCGATGGCGGCGACACCGCGTTATGTTCTGGTCGCGCTCAATCTGGAGGCGCCCAATGCAGAGTGGTGTGCCGCTTTAGCGCGGGGCATGCGTCGCGCCGCCGAGGAGGCGGATGTCTACGTCTGCGGTGGCAACTTTGCGCGCGGGCCGCTGGCGATCAGCGTCAGCGTGCATGGCGAAGTCCCGCGGGGGCGGGCAGTACACAGGCATACAGCGCAGGTGGGTGACCGCGTTTACGTATCCGGTGCGCTCGGCGGCGCGGCCGCGTGCGTGCGCGAACACGCGTTTGCGTTTACCGAGCCGCTCAATCCGCAACAGGTGCGCTACATGTGTCCGTCCGCGCGTTTCGATCTCATTGATGTGCTGCGAGGTGATGCCAGCGCCGCGATAGATATATCCGACGGACTGGCGCAGGACCTTGGACATGTCGGTCGCGCCAGCGGGGTACGCATCAACATCGACACCGCCAGGCTGCCGCTCTATGTCGGCGCTGACCTGGACGATGCACTGTACGGCGGTGACGATTACGAAATTGCCTGCACCTCCGCGGGGGACATGCCGGGATTTGTCCATATCGGCGAAGTGGCGTCCGGGGAGGGCGTGTGGATAGATGGAGCACAGTTTGAGCGGCGAGGATACGACCACTTCGGCGCTTGAAGCGGCCCACCTCAGGCATCCCGATGTGCTGTTTGCGTCAGCCTTTGGGGTTGGGTATCTGCGTCCCGCACCAGGCACCTGGGGATCCGCCGCGGCGGTGCTCGTATGGTGGGTCTGGCTGAGCGCCTATTCGCCGTTCGTCCAGCTCGCCATCTGCGCGGCGTACTTTGCGATTGGCTGGTGGTGCAGCAGCCGTATCTGCCGGCGCCACGGCGTTGCGGATGCGCCGCAGATCGTTGCTGATGAGGTGGCCGGCATGTGGCTCGCGCTGGCGTTTCTGCCTACCATCTGGTGGCTGGCGCTCCTTGCGTTTGCCCTGTTTCGCGCGCTCGACATTCTCAAGCCGGGCCCCATAGGGTGGCTCGATCGGGAGCTCAAAGGCGGTCTCGGGGTGATGGCGGACGACGTTCTGGCGGGGATTCTGGCTGGTATTGTGCTTTATCTCTCAGTTTGGCTGATGCTCGGCTCTGTCAACACCTAGCAGAAGCCGAATCCCGTTAGACTTGCGGGTGAACTTTGAGCGAGGTTCATGCATGTTCACGATCGTGTCAGGAAGACGACTGTGTCTGCTGCTGTTGTTCCTGCTTGGTGCACCGTCCGTCGTGGCGGCACCGGTGGAGGCCGTAGCGCTATTCAAGGACCGGGTAGTGGTTCGCACTGCCGCGGGACAGGAGATGATACGGGTCGGACAGACCTCCCCCGGCGGCGTGACGCTGCTGCAGGCCGACACGCGCGGCGCTCGCGTGCGTTTCCAGGACAAAGAGTACAACCTGTCGCTGAGTGCCAGGGTTTCCGCGACCTACAGCAAACCTCAGGTCAACGTCGTTCACATCAACCAGGACGCCATCGGCCAGTACCGCACGCGTGGTTCGATGAACGGGCACTACGTCAATTTCCTTGTGGATACCGGCGCGTCTATTGTTGCGATGAGCGAGCGCCAGGCGCAGACCATGGGTCTGGACTTCCGCGCCGGCGAGCCTGGCTTCGTCGAAACCGCGCAGGGTAACGCGCGTGCCTACTTCCTCAACCTCTCCGAGGTCACCGTGGGCGGCATCACGGTCAACAACGTCGCGGCCACGGTCATCGAAGGCACGCACCCGGTGGAAGTGTTGCTCGGCATGAGCTTTCTCAAGAATGTGCGCATGTCCGACGATGCCGGCGTCATGACGCTGACTGCGAAGTTCTGAGGCTAGTGATCGCGCTCGATCACGAGGCGGGCTAGACGTTCGAGACCGTCTGTTCCCAGGCGGGTTCTGTGCAAGATGGCTTGCGCCTCCTCGACCAGCGTGTGCGCCATCGCGCGCGCCTCGGCAACGCCCATGAGTTTGACGAAGGTGCTTTTATCCAGATCTTCGTCTGAGCCCGCTGGTTTGCCAAGCTTCTCGCTGGTTTGCGTGACGTCGAGGACGTCATCCATGACCTGGAATGCCAGGCCGATGCGGTCGCCAAACTCGCCCAGCAGGGAAAATTGCTCGGTCGTAAGCTCAGTTGCGTTTGGCGACAGCGCGCCGAGCTGTACCGAAACGCGAATGAGCGCGCCGGTTTTGGCGCCGTGCAGCACCTGCAGCTGGCTGAGAGATAGCTGTTTGCCCTCCGCGGCAATGTCGAGGCACTGACCGCCTGCCATGCCGGCCCAGCCGGCCGCCTGTGCCAGCAGCTCGATCATCTTCAGTTTGGTGGCCGCTTCGAGCGCCGAGTTGCCCGCGATCGTCTGAAATGCCAGGGAGTGCAGGCTGTCGCCGCCGAGAATCGCATTGGCTTCACCGAAGGCCACGTGCGCGCTGGGCAGGCCATGACGCACATCGTCGTCGTCCATTGCCGGCAGGTCGTCGTGAATCAGGGAATAGGCGTGAATGAACTCGACGGCGCAGGCGGCAGGCAGCGCGTCGTCGATAACACCGCCGCAAGCCTCGCACGCGGCGATCACCAGCAGCGGTCGCAGACGCTTGCCGCCGCCCAGAACGGCATGACGCATCACGTCGACGATGGGTTGGGCGATCTCGGATTCTTTCGGGAGGGTGGCGTCGAGGGCACGCAGGATCTGCTCGCGGGCAGTCTCTATGTCAGTGCTCATCCACCTCGCCGGCGTCGAAGTCCACCAGATCACCGTCATCGGTGAGCGCCTGGACCTTGAGCTCTGCCGCCTGTAATGCGCTCTGGCACTGACGCGTCAGCGCGATGCCGCGCTCGAACGCTTTCAGCGACGCGTCTAGACTCATATTGCCGCCTTCCATTTGCTCGACCAGATCTTCGAGCTCGGCGAGCGCCGCCTCGAAATCGACTTCTGGTGTCAAATTATTGTCGCTGGCTGCGCTTGTGGTGTCGGATTTCTTGCTCATCGGGCGTCACCCTAGCAAGCTCCGCGCGGTGGGGAAAGTCCCGCCATGTGCGGGTTTTGCTGAAATCCGTCAGCGAGAAATCTGGAGATCTTTGTCTAGACTTAAACGAGAGAAAGAAGCAAGGAATCCGTTAGATGGATCTGGCGACCCTGATAGGCTTGCTCGGTGCGTTCGGTATTGTCGGCTATGCCATGGTGTCCGGTGGCGACGTAGGCATGTTCGTCAACGGCCCTTCACTGATGATCGTGCTGATCGGTTCACTCTTTGTCGTGCTGATGAAGTTCAACCTCGGGCAGTTTCTCGGCGCGGTGAAAGTGGCAATTAAGGCGTTCAGCTTCAAGTTGACGCCGCCGGAAGACCTGATTGACGAGGTGGTGGCACTGGCTGACGAAGCGCGCAAAGGCGGGCTCCTCTCGCTCGAAGGCAAGGAAGTCTCGAGCCGTTTCCTCAACAAAGGTATTCAGCTGCTGGTCGACGGCCACGACGCGGATGTCGTGCGCACGCTCCTCTGGAAAGATCTCAAGCAGACGACCGACCGCCACGAGTGGGGCGCGAAGATATTTACTGCGCTCGGTGACGTCGCGCCCGCGATGGGCATGATCGGGACCCTCATTGGTCTGGTGGCGATGCTCGCGAATATGGATGATCCCAAGTCGATTGGGCCCGCGATGGCGATTGCGCTTTTGACCACGCTCTATGGTGCGATGTTCGCCAACATGATCGCGCTGCCGGTGGCGGACAAGCTCGAACTCAGGCGCAAAGAGGAAGGCGTCAACAAAGCGATGTGTATCGATGCGCTGCTGGCCATTCAAGCGGGACAGAACCCGCGCATCATCGATTCAATGCTGAAAGCCTACTTGCCGGAAGGCAAGCGCGCCGAAGAAGAGTAGGCTGGCGCGGAAAGACGCATGGCAGAAGTCGAAGTCGAAGAGGAATCGAGCGAGGAAGGAGGTGGCGCCGGCTGGGTAATGACCTTTGCCGACTTGATGTCGCTGTTGATGTGTTTCTTCGTTCTGCTGCTCTCTTTCTCGGAGATGGATGTGCTCAAGTTCAAACGTCTTGCGGGTTCCATGCAGCAGGCGTTCGGCGTACAGCAGAAGTTTCGCGCGGATGATCCTCCGAAAGGCACCAGCATCATTGCCCAGGAGTTCTCGCCCGGTACACCGCGACCCACGCCGCTCAACGAGATCTGGCAGAAGACGACGGACGAGTCGCGCTCGAGCCTCGATGTCGCGTGTCAGGACATGGGTTCTTCGAACACCGGCGAGTCGGGCAATGCCCAGCAGATGGTTGTTGTCGACAAAATCCAGGATCTGGTCGGTGAAACCGAGGCGGACGCCATAGAGCTCGCCACCGCGCTCTCCAAAGAGATCGCCGCGGGGGTGCTCGAAATTGAAACCTCGGGCCGTAAGATCATCATGCGCATCAAAGAGTACGGCAGCTTTCGTTCGGGCTCCGCTGAGCTTTCAACAGACTTCAAGCCGGTCCTCAAAATCATCCGCGAGCAGTTGCGGGACATCGAAGGGCAAATCATCGTTGAAGGTCACACCGACAACGATCCGATAGCCACCGTGCGCTTCCGCTCGAACTGGGCATTGTCGAGCGCGCGTGCCGTGAGCGTTGCGCACGGGTTGTTCGAGGATCCCGACCTGGATCAGGACCGTTTCAGCATCTCCGGCTATGCGGACACACGGCCGTTGGTAAGCAACAGCAATGCGGCGGGCAAAGCGCGCAACCGGCGCGTCGAAGTGATTGTTCATCAGGGCCTCGATGACGAGGTCAAACGCGAGCTCGAGATTCTCAAGGAAGAGTTTCCGGCGGCTTACGAGAACGTCCGGCAGGAACTCATCCAGCGGTTTGAGCTGAGTCCTGAAGAGATCTTTTAGCGCGGCCTGGTCGGACACCTGCGGCTTCTCTCTCTGCCGCCAACTCGGTATATTTCCCGGATAAAAGAAACTGAGCTGCTTTAAAGCAGCCTGTAGTGAATTCAAGGGATAAACAAGGCTTTCGCATTGGACGAAGACGAGAAGTTACGTCTGGCGCGCTTGTTCACTGAAGCGCTGGCCACGCCAGAAGAGATTCGCGACGATTGGGGCGAGCTGATCGTCGACACGGTGCTGCCCGCGGGTGTCTGGGCGCGCGAAGGTCTCTCGCCCAGGGACCGCAGTCTCATCACCATCGCCGCGTTGACCGCGTTGCACCGCCCCAATGAGCTGCGCCTCCATATCCCCCGTGGCCGCCACAATGGCCTTTCCCGCGAAGAAATCTGTGAAGTCATCATGCATATGGCCATCTACGGCGGATTCCCCGTGGCGGTTGAAGGTATGGCGGTTGCCAAAGAAGTATTTGATGCCGAAGACGCATCAGGCAAGGACAAAGAGGAATAACCATGCGTAAACATCTTTCTGCCGCGCTGGCGGTGCTCATGAGCGTGCTCTCGATGCCGGTTGCGCAAGCGAATCTGGTCGACGATTGGAGTCGCAACCCGGAAGTGCGTGGCGCCAGAATTTCACCCACGGGCGAGTATCTGGCGATCGTCAAAGATGAAGACGATCAGCGCGTGGTTGCGGTCTTCGAATTCCCGGCAATGAAGCTCATCAACGTCATCGATTTTCCCGGCCGCAGTGAGGTGGGTAACTACTGGTGGGTCAATGACGAACGGCTGCTCGTTTCGGTTGCCGTCGACTGGAACAACCGCGAAGAGGATGTGAGCTACGGCGAACTCTATGCGGTCAACGCCAACGGCAAGAAAGGCAAATATCTCTATGGTCTGCGGGGGGATCAGGCGGACAGCACGAAGTCACGGGTCAGCTCGGTGCGGCGCGAGTTTGGCAGCGCGAGCCTCGTGGATCCGCGTTGGGACAACCCGAAAGAAGTGCTGATCGAGATTCGCGAGTGGAACCGCGGATTCAAGGATGTCACGTTCACTGCCGCGCTGGACGTCTATACCGGCCGCATTACCGATCGCTTGCTGGCGCCAACAGCCAACGCCGATGTTGTCGCGGACAAGAACGGTGAGGTGCGCTTCAGCTTCTATATCGATGACGACCAGAACACGGTCATCCACTATCGAAATCAGGAAACGGGCGAATGGGAGCTGTTCTCCAAGGCGGAGTACGGCGATTCCACTATCGAGCCGCTCGAGATCGACGACAACGGCAATATCTATGTGTTTAAGGCCGAAGACGACGGCCCGCGCGGTCTCTACCTGATGGATCCGGAAACGCAAACGTTTAAAGAGATTTATCAGCACGATCTCGTAGACATCGACTTTTTGCGTACGGATTTCCAAGGTGTGGTTTATGGAGCCGAACTGATGCCGGATGAACCGGAACAGGTTTTCATCAAGTCACAGCATCCCAATGCCCAGCTGATGATGGGCCTGCGCCAGGCGCTTCCCGATTCGTATCCGGGCATCGGCAGCACGACCCATGATTTTCGGCTGTCTGTGGTTGGCATGCGATCCGATACCCGCTCGCCTGAGTTTTTTCTCTACGATCGCGAGAAAAACCAGTTGAGCCCCTTGTTCGATGCCATGCCCTGGATCGACGACGACTTGATCTCTCCGATGGAACCGATCGTCGTCACCGCCCGGGACGGACTCGAGCTCCATGGTTACCTCACGGTGCCGAAAGGCGCGGAAAAGAAGAACCTGCCCCTCATCATCGTGCCGCATGGCGGCCCGCACGGCCCCCGGGACGAATGGGGATACCAATGGTTTGAAGGTTTCATCCCGG
Source organism: Pseudomonadales bacterium (assembly GCA_965267275.1). Classification (GTDB taxonomy): domain Bacteria; phylum Pseudomonadota; class Gammaproteobacteria; order Pseudomonadales; family Azotimanducaceae; genus UBA4421. Next base: position 4,762,710 of record OZ253950.1, on the reverse strand, counting down.
CGGCGGGTTACGCGGTGCTGCAGCTGAACTTTCGCGGTTCGGGTGGATATGGCATGGCGTTCGAAAGAAAAGGCCATCGCGAGTGGGGTAAGAAGATGCAGGACGACCTCACTGATGCGACCCAGTGGGCAATCGAGCAGGGTATCGCCGATCCCGAGCGGATATGCATGTTTGGCTGGAGCTACGGTGGTTATGCAACGTTGATGGGGATCATTCGCGAACCGGATCTCTATGCCTGCGCGGTGGCGGGCGCCGGTGTTTACGACCAGGACGTGCAGTACACCCAGTCGGACTTTGCCGACTTCAGTCGATGGGGCAAGAAGTACATCGATCGGGTCATCGGCCCGACCAGAGAAGATCGCATAGCGGCGTCTCCAATCACCTATGTGGACAAAATCAAAACGCCCCTGTTGCTGGTGCACGGTGAAGACGACCTGCGTGTACCTGTCGAGCATGCGTACGAGTTGCAGAAAGCGATGAAGGCAGCGGGGAAACCAGTGCCCCGCCTGATAGAGCTCAAGAACGAAGCGCATACGCCGCGTAAGGAAGAAAATAACCGACTGTGGCGTCGCGAGACCATCAAGTTCTTCGAAAAGCACATCGGTCCCGGCATCAAGCCGGTGAAAGGTCAGGTGGCTTCAGCGAACCGCTGATCCCACAAATCCAGAACCGCGCGACGCACGCCGGGCTCGGTGCGCGTCGCACCCTCCTTGAGCAACTGGGTGGCGCGGCCATCAGGCGTGTGTTGCGGCCACTGCGGCAGCTTTTCATCGTTGGGGCTGCCGTTCTTCGCGAAGTTTGTCCAATAGGTCGCAACCTCATCGGCGAACGCGTGATCCGCAGCCTGCCAGTCGTGCCCGACCAGGCGAGTGTTGTCGAAGACGTAGGCTAGATCACCGGAATGATAAGCGCCTGCGCTGCGTGGACCGTCGCGGAGCGCCAGGTCGGGTTTGTCGGGCACGTACAGCCGGAAAGCCGGAGGGCTGTGATCCATGAAATACAGATAAGTGGGCTGCCCGGTCGCCGCCTGGTAGGTGGCCCAGCGGCGCATGCCATAGGCCATGAACAGATCGGTCGCGACTTCACGCTGTGCCAGACCGGCTGATGTTGCGAGCTCACTGGCGTAGTGAGCCTTGATGCCCGCTGCCTGCTCACCGGCAACGCGCGCCAGATACGCGTCCAGTCCGGTTTCGTCGAGAGATTGATCGATCGGGAACAACTGATTGCCTTCGTTCGACAACGAGCCGAGTAGCAGCGGAACTTTTGCCTGGCGCTGTGCGGCGAAGATCCGGTCGGGCGGTTCGGGCAGCACCCAGCCGTCGGTGACGATACGACTGGCGTTTGCCCAGCCGCTTTCCACCGTGGCTGCCAGCAGCTGCTCGGGCGTTACTTTGCGCATCGCATCTGCGTCCGCTGAGATCCCCAGCGTCTCGACCAGTTTTGCACCGCGCGCCAAGCCGCCGGGGTCACTTGCAGGTAGTGGATTTACGCATGCCGCGGATTGACCGATCGCTTTTTGAAAAAGTCCCTGGGCCAGCGGCGAGGCCATCAGCGCGCACACACTCTGCGAACCCGCCGACTGACCGAATATGGTCACGTTGTCTGGGTTACCCCCGAATTGGACGATATTGTCACGCACCCAGTTGAGCGCGGCCATTTTGTCCAGCAACCCGTAGTTGCCGGAGCTCGCGTGGCTGGATTCCTCGCTCAGCGCGGTATGGGCGAGAAAGCCGAGCGCGCCCAGGCGGTAGTTGACGCTGACCAGCACGACGCCCCGCCGCGCGAGGTTCGCTCCGTCGAAGATGCGATCGTGGGCCATCCCGGCGGTATGCGCGCCGCCGTGGAACCAGACCATTACCGCGGCGTTCTCGGCGTCGTGGGGTGCCCAGACGTTGAGATAGAGACAGTCTTCCGCGCGCTCGAAGTCTCCGCGCGACCAGACGAAACCCTCTTCTTTGACCGGTTGCCAGCAGGCCGCGCCCGGCGCGGCAGCGGTGCGGACGTCGTTCCAGCCCATCGGCGCTTCTGGCGGCCGCCAGCGCAGTGAACCCACAGGCGGTTTTGCATAAGGGATGCCGAGGAACCGCATGATGGTCTGATCGTCGTCGACCCAGGCGCCGCGCAGTTTGCCTTGGTATGTCGTTACGATGGGAGCCACTGGCTCACTCCCGTTGAGTGAATTGTCGTCCTGTCCGCACGCAACGCAGAGCGTCACGCTGGCAATGGCGATGATATGTCGGAGCATGGCGCGCGGGCAGGCAGCTGCAGAAGCGCTAATGATGTGAAGACGGCGCCTGGCTGTCTAGCGCGATTGCGCGGCAGGCGGTTGTGCGTCGCCTTCTGACTGAATTCGCTCGTAGATTTCTTCGCGGTGCACCGCAACGTTGCGAGGCGCAGCGACGCCGATGCGAACCTGATTACCTTTGACACCAAGCACGGTCACTTTGATGTCGTCCCCTACCACGATAGTTTCGCCCACACGGCGTGTCAGGATCAGCATGTGTTCCTTTCCTCCCCTAGAAGAAATAGTTGGAAAAGCGAAGACCAACGTTTCTTGCCTCGATTATACATATCTACAACGATGTCGATAGCGTTCTTGTCAAAAAATCTCAGGTACAGGCGATGGAATCGATTGGAAAGGAAAGTTTTCCCAATGTATCTGCCGGCCCCACTTCGAACCAAGGATCTTTGTAGAAGTCATAGTGATTACCGGGAATGGCGGCGCATCTGGCGGTTGCCCGCGCCTTCTTGCTGTGCGGCGCGGCGCCGTTTCCTGCAATGTCGAAGCGTTCTTGTTCGACGGCGTCGATGATGAGTGTCGCGGCGGTCAAATTCGCCATCCCGCATCGGTTTGTAGTGCTCTGCGATACCGCGGCGTCGACGGTTTACACGCAACTTTGGGCATGCGGCCGGGCAGGCGCGCGCGTATGATGATGGGCCGTGGTGAAGCCTGGGTTGCCTATGTCCAGCGCCTGGAAAGTCGTCGTGCCGATCGCGATCATTGCTGCTGCAACTGCCGCGGCGCTCGGCATGTTTGCGGCGCGCCCTGAAGCCCAGCATACGCCGGTAGAGCCGCCCACGCTCCTCGTCCAGGTCGCCAGTGTTGAAAAGCAGAACGTCGTTCACACCGTGCGCTCCCAGGGGACGGTTGCCCCGCGTACCCAGACGACGCTGGTTGCCGAAGCGCAGGGCCAGATCGTCGAGGTGTCACCATCGTTCGTCGCTGGCGGTTTTTTCCGGAAGGGAGATGTGTTGATCCGCATCGACCCGCGCAACTACGAAAGCGCGGTGAAACGCGCGCGAGCCGAAGTTGCCCGGGCGGCTACTCAACTCGAGACGGAGAGCGCTCTGGCTGGATATGCGGCCGAAGATTACGAGCGTCTCCGGCGTGTTAATCCGAATCAGCCGCCCGCCACCGAGCTCGCGCTGCGCAAACCCCAGATGAAACAGGCGCTCGCCGAGCTTCAATCTACTGAGGCGGAGCTCGAGAAAGCTGAAGGTGACCTCGAACGTACGGTCATACGTGCGCCTTACGATGGCCTGGTGCGGGACAAGATAGCCGACGTTGGTCAGTATGTGACACCGGGCGCGCAGCTTGGTGTTACGTTTGCCGTAGATATTGCCGAAGTAAGGCTGCCGGTAACCCAGAATGATCTTCAATATCTGGATATCGGCAAGTTGCGTTTGAACTCGCCCATCAAAGTCCAGCTGTGGGCCAATCTCGGCGATACCGATTTTTCCTGGAGCGGGGTGGTGCGGCGCTCGGAAGGCGTGTTTGATGCCCGCAGCCGGGTGCTCTATCTGGTTGCTGAAATAGAAGACCCCTACGACCTCGATGGCAACGGCGAAGTACCGTTATTGATGGGGACTTTCGTCGCGGCCGAAATCAGCGGTCGCGATGCCGGCAATCTGGCGCTGGTGCCGCGCCATGCGCTGCAGCGCGGTTCCACTCTCTGGATGGTCGACGATGCCGAGCGTATTTATCCGCGCGAAGTGGATGTCGTGCGCCGGGACGATGACTTTGTCTACATCGCCTCTGGCGTCGATGCCGGTGAACGTTACTGTGTCACGCCTATCGAGCAGCCGTTGCCGGGCATGAAGGTTCGTATAGGTAGCTGAGCATGCAGCGCGACCCGGAAGTACGTGGTCTCATCGGCTGGTTCGCGAGCAACCATGTTGCCGCCAACCTGTTGATGCTCTTCATCGTGGGCGCCGGGATCTATGCCGTCCTGGCGGTCAAAAAGGAGAGCTTTCCCAACATCCAGTTCGACGAGGTTCGGGTCACCGTGCCGTATCCCGGCGCTGGTCCGGAAGAGGTCGAAGAAGGCATTGTCGTGAAGATCGAAGAGGCCATCGACGGCATCGAGGGCATCAAAGAGATCACGGGGCTCGCTAACGAAGGGTCAGGTCAGGTATTTGTCGAGGTCAAGAAAGGGTACGACGTAGGAGATATCACCGATGAGGTGAAGCTCGCGGTCGACGGCATCAACACGTTCCCGCAGGATGCCGAACGCCCCATCATCTCCAAGCGAGATTTCCGCAGGGGGGCGCTGTCGGTGCAGCTTTCGGGTGATCTCGACGAAACGACGATGAAGTCGTTGGCAGAAGACATTCGCGATGAAATCACGAGTCTGCCGGACGTCTCGGCTGCAGAGGTCTGGGGCAGTCGTCCTTTTGAGATATCGATTGAGATCCCGGAACTCACGCTGAGAGAGTACGGGCTGACGCTCGCGGAGGTTGCCGACACCATCCGGCGGTGGTCCATTGACCTGCCCGGCGGCAGCATCCGCACGGAATCTGGTGATATTCGCCTGCGCGCTTCGGGTCAGGCGTATACCGGCTATGAGTTTGCGCGCATCGTGCTCTTGACCAACCCGGACGGTACGCGTGTACGGCTGGGGGATATAGCGCACATCGACGACGGCTTTGCCGAGACCGAGAGCTACGCCTTTTTTGACGGTAAGCGCAGTCTGGGCATCAACGTCATGTCGACGGAAAACGAAAACGAGCTCGAGATCAGCAAAGCGGTCCGCCGTTACGTCGATGAACGGAATCAGACCTTGCCTGCAGAGGTTCAGCTGGCGGTCTGGGGGGACGCGACTTACTACCTGCAGGGTCGCGTCGACATGCTGCTCAGCAATCTCCTGATGGGTTTCTTGCTGGTCTTTGTCATTCTCGGTCTGTTTCTTCAGGTGAAGCTCGCAGCCTGGGTCATCGTCGGGCTGCCCGTGGCGTTCCTGGGCGCGTTCATGATGATGCCGGTGGTGGACATCACCATCAACATCATGAGCCTGTTTGCGTTTATCGTCGTGTTAGGCATTGTCGTCGACGATGCGATCATCATTGCAGAGGCGGCTTATACCGAAACCGAAGCGAAAGGGTATACGCTCGCCAACATTGTTGCTGGTGCGCAGCGCGTAGCGGTCCCGGCCACATTTGGTGTGCTGACATCGATCATGGCGTTCCTGCCGCAGCTTTTCGTCACCGGCCCGATTTCGGCATTCAACCTTGCGATAGGTTGGGTGGTGATCCTGTGTCTTGCTTTCTCGCTGGTAGAAAGCAAATTGATCCTGCCATCGCATCTGGCTCTGATGAAGTCCTTGCACGGATCAAAGAGCGGCGTGGCAGATCGCGTCGACCGCGGTCTGAAACGGTTTATCGAAGACTTCTATCTGCCGTTGCTGAGGCGCGCAATCGAGCATCGTTGGACGACGTTGGCGATTTTTGTTGCCGCGGTCATTCTCACCGTCGGGCTTTTCTTCGGTGGGTTCGTGCGTTTCGTTTTCTTTCCGGAGCTCGATGAGGACTACGTGACTGCCACCGTGCAGCTGCAGGACGGTGCACCCGAATCGCTTGTCGTGGCCATCGTCGAGCAAATGGACACGGCATTGCGTGAAGTGAACGAAGAGCTCAAGGCGGAAACCGGCAGCGACATCGACATTGTGGCGCACTCATTTGCCTACGTCGCCGATGGCTCTCGCGGTCAGTTTCAGGTGGAGCTCGTGAAGGAGGGGCGCACGGCTTCGCCGAAAGAGGTCGAGCAACGCTGGCGCGCGAAGGTGGGCGACATTGCCGGCACCAGAGAGCTCAAATTTGCCGGTACACGACACATGGGGGGCGGGCCGCCTGTCGCCCTGAAGCTGCAGGGCTCCGATTATGCGCTGACGGAAGCCGCTGCCGCCAAGCTTGCCGACTATCTCAAAGGCATTGACGGTCTGTACGAGGTCGAGACGTCAGCCGATATCGGGCCGGAGGAGATCAACCTGCGCATCAAGCCTGAGGCGGAAGCCCTGGGCGTGACGCTCGTTGATCTGGCGCGTCAGGTGCGTGAAGCGTTCTACGGCGCCGAGGCGCAACGGATCCAGCGCGGCACGCAGGAAGTTCGCGTGATGGTGCGCTTCCCGCGCGCCGAACGGCGCAGCGTTGGCAATCTCGAGAGCATGTGGATCCGCCTGCCTGATGGCCGCGAGCTGCCGTTCAGCGCGGTCGCTGAATTCGACATGCAGCCCGGGTTTGCCATGATCCGCCGTCTGGACGGGCAACGTACGATTACGGTGACGGCCAATGCGGATCTTGCGGTGGTCGAGCCGGCGCGTCTGTTGGCCCAGGTGCAACGCGAATATTTGCCGCAGATGCTGCAGTCTTATCCTGGTGTCAGCGCTAGCCTCGACGGCAGCTCGCTGGAGGAGGCTGCTGGGGTGCAGGAGTTTCTGATTACGTTTGTCGCCGCGCTCTTTGGCATCTACGCGCTGATGGCAATACCGCTGCGGTCGTATGTCCAGCCTTTGATCATCATGAGCGTCATACCCTTCGGCATCGTAGGTGCGATTTTCGGACATATGGTGATGGGCATGGCGGTCAGCAGTCTGTCGTTGTTCGGGATCATTGCGCTGTCCGGCGTCGTGGTCAACGACAGCCTCATCCTCGTGGACTATGTGAACAAGCAGGTGGACCAGGGCAAAGATGCCGCCGCTGCGGCGCTCGAAGGGGGCGCTCAGCGTTTTCGCGCGATCCTGCTCACGTCGCTGACGACCTTCTTCGGCTTGTTGCCGATACTCTCGGAAACGTCCATGCAGGCGCAGATGGTGGTGCCGATGGCAGTGTCCCTTGCGTTTGGGATTTTGTTCGCGACAGTCATCACGCTGATACTGGTGCCGTGTCTCTACAACATATTGGGCGACCTCGGCGCGCGGCGGGTGGTGCCCGGCTACGCTGCAGGCGCGCGCCAGCTATAGCTTCGGTTTGAAGCGGTAACTCCGGCTAGGTGGCTGCTCCGGCTCCGATACGTCTTTAACCGGTTTCTGATGCGGCCGGTGGTGCCGCCAGGGCCGGTTGTGATGCCAGTAGTTGGCGCCGGCATACGGCCGATAGCGCGGTTCAGGTTCGGGTGCTTGGGTTGTTGCGGTGGAGCTTGCTCTGCCCCGTCGGTGCGCGCGCTCAGCCTCGCGCTCCCGGCGCGCGCTGGCGAGAGATTCCGCCACGGACAGCATCAGCTCGATCTGTGCCTGCGAGTCTGCAACCGGGGACTCGGGAGTCTGGTACGCAACGACCCGTGCCTCTGAGGATGCGATGTCCGAGAAAATCGTCTCGCCCTGCTCGCCGTAGGTAACGAACACTTTGGTCTCTGCATGGAGAACAGGCGCAACCAGGAGCAGGCCGGCGGCGAGAACTGTTTTTGTCTCAGGGAGTTTTGACTTCAATTTTGACCTCCGCTCCATCGAGGCGGTCGCGCAGCGCGGTCGCCGTCTCGTCCGTGATCAGGTTGCCGCTGACGCTGACGCGGCTATCGTCATTCTCTCCACTAAAAAGATCCGGCAGCAGTTCCGGATCGTCGGCGAGTTCGACTGTCCCCGCATCCCCATCGGACAGATGATTGCGGGACAAATCGAGGGGGGTCGCATTCTCGGGTATCGCGTCGACGGCATTGGTGTCGGCGGCAGGTGTGCAAGCACAGAGTACAAGCACGCCGAGCAGAATCGTGCCAGGCGCGGCAAGTTTCGATTTGAGCATGCGTGCTTTCGACACGGGTGACTGCCGCTTAATTGAATGGTGAGGAAAATACCAGGAATTGCTTTCCCGGGCACTATTGGTAAGTAAGCTGATTTTAAGCGGCGGGCATAAAAAAGCCGCCGAGGACCAGGCCGTCGGCGGCTTTGCGTGCCGGGGCTCGAGCTAGCGCGCGCTGGCGACGCTCTGTTGTGCCTTGCTCTCGTACTCTTTGATCTCGTCCTCGGTCAGGAAGCGCATCAGCATGGCGCCGAAAAGCATTTCTTCCCAGGATTGCTCACCCCAGGTCACCGTTATGGATGGATCAGGGTTTGCCGGATTCTGCGCTGAGTTATCCCACCAGTTGGTTTGTACCAGCTTGGTGCCTGCGGGCAGGTACTTGGGTTCTTTCAGTTCGTAGTCCGTTTGCCAGTTGAAGTCGTAGTTGGGTACCGACAAGAGCAGTTCTTCACTGCCGTCGGGATACACTGCGACGAACTGCGCTGACTTGCCGCGGAAGTGCGCGTGCGGCATCAGGTTGAACAGCAGCGCTGCCTTGGGGATCACCTGTTCAACGGACTCCTGGTGATTCTTGGCATTCGGCGGAATCTTGATACGCGGGTTGGCCACGAACATGGACACAATTTTGTGTGTCGGCGGCTCCTCGTAGACCCAGACACCCATCTGTGACTCGTCCACCGTTGCCCGGCCTACCGGGGTGTAGTGCATCTGGAACTCGATGGTTGCATCCGCCGGCAGGAAAACGCCGGTGTCATCGGGATACGCCTGGTCGGTGATACCCGGTGCGTAACCGCGCAGGCCGCCTTTGTAATCGAGGCGTCCTTTGCGCTTGCCTTCCGTAATCGGGTAACCGAACGTGGTGATCGTGTGATGCAGCACGGCGCGGTCGCCGGGCTTGATCTCCGCGGCGTGTACCCAGACGTCTTTACCGATTGGGTTCTTGACGTGGTGATACTGATAATCGACGACGCCGGTTGCCGGAATTTCCATGGCGGGAATGTCGACGATGAAGTCGGGATCACCGAGGCCTTGCGTGGTCCACTCGGAATACTCGACGTCGCTCGTCGCCAGCAGATCTTCACCTTCGCCGCGCGGTGCGCCGGCTTCGATCCAGTGCACCAGTGTTTTAATCTCAGCATCGGTCAGGGAGCGATCGTTCGCCCAATCGCCGTGCGCCGGATCTGCATGCCATGGCGGCATGCGCTTGGTACGCAGCACTTCGCGGATCATCAGAGAGAAGCCGCGCACCATGTTGTAGTCGGACATGGCCCATGGGCCGATGCCGCCTTCGCGGTGGCAATTGACGCAGTTGTCCATCAGGATCGGCGCCACGTCCTCGCTGTAGGAAATGTTGGCATGCTGCGCGCGCGCCGTCTTTTCCGGGAAGTTGATCAGGCAGCCCAGCGGGTCGGTGCTGGCTACCTCAACCGCCTGGCCGGCGAGCATGTCGTCGATGGCGTTCTTCAGATAGTGCTGCGACGCCTCTTTCTTCTGGTTCTCGTATTCGAGCCGGTCGTCGACGGCGCCGTGATAGGAAACGGTCCAGGTCTGGGGATCAATCACGAACACCTCGCCGGTGCGGATCAGATCCAGCGATTCGCCGATGATCTGCGTCTCGTCCAGGAGTATCGGGATGTCGTAGCCGTACTCGGATGCTTCCTTGCTGACGCTGACGCGGTTGTCCTGCATGTTGCTGTTCAACATGAAGAACTGCACAGGCTTGTCCGCATAGGCGTCGCGCAACTCTTTGAAGCGCGGCGCGGCATTGCGCACGATGGGGCAGCCATTGCCCTGCACCATGACAACAATGGCCTCCATGTCATCGTAGTAGTAAAGCTCGTGGGATCCGCCCTGGTGGTCGAACAGTCGAAAGTTCTCCACCCGGTCGTTGACCGCGACAGCCCAGGCGGAATGGGTCAGTGTCAGGGCCAGGATAGTCGATACGATGCGCATCATCCGGTTCTCCCTCGTTAACAGATTTTTGCGTAATCAGAAATGCTACCGAACTACACGTAGGGAGAACAGTGAAAAATTGTGGGGAAAAAGCGGCCTGAAACGCATCGTTCCGTATACTCGGGACCGGGACGCGCGATCACCGGGGAGGAGAAGTAGATGCAACCAACAGATTATCCGCTGGCCCGGCTCAAGGTCCTCGACTTCTCGCGGGTCCTGGCCGGCCCGTTCGCCGGGCGCATGCTGGCCGATCTGGGTGCAGACGTCGTCAAGGTCGAACCCCCGGATGGTGATGTGACGCGTTTGTGGGGCAAAGTCGTCGGCGGTTTGCCCGGCTATTACCACCAGCAGAATGCGGGCAAACGCAACATCTGCGTGGATCTGCGTGCTGACGGGGCGCGGGAATTGGTGCTCGAACTCGTCTCTCAGGCTGACATCCTCATCGAAAACTACCGCCCGGATGTGCTGCCGCGGCTTGGCCTGGGCTATGACACGCTGGCCGCGGTCAATCCGCGCCTGATCATGTTGTCGATATCCGGATTTGGCCATGGCGGCCCTGAATCTCATCGCCCGGCTTACGCGCCGATTGTGCATGCAGAAGCGGGTCTGATGGCGCGCCAGGCCCGCCGCAGCGGTCAGGAACTTGCCGAGTTGCCTCTCTCGGTCGCCGATACGAATGCGTCGCTGCATGGTCTGGTAGGCCTGTTGGCGGCGGTAATCCAGCGCCACGGCACGGGGCTTGGCCAGCACATAGATATCGCAATGATAGACGCCACGCTGGCAACGGATGATCAGCTGCATTACGACCTCGAAGACGCTGAAGCCACCGGGCCGTTACCGAACGACACATGGCAGAGCGGCGCCGGGCCCGTGCTGGTATCGGCTGATTTCCGCTACTTCTGGCACCTGCTGAAGACGCAGGAAGGCCTTGCGGACCCGGCGGCAGGCATTGATGACCTGGCCGAGAAGATCCGCCTGCGGCGTGCCGCTGCAGCGGCCTGGCTCGCACAGTTTGAGACCTGGGATGCGCTGGAGCAGGCGATGGCGCGCCTCAATCTGGCGTGGGGCAAAGTGCGGGATCCGGTCGATATTCGTGATCAGCCAACAGTTGCCAGCCGCGGTGCGGTTGTCGATATCGACGACCGCGCGGGCGGTACGCGCCCGATCACGCAGTCCCCTTATCGATTTTCCCGCGCGGCGAGCGGTGTCCGCGGGCCCGCGCCGCACCGAGGGGAACACAATGCGGAGGTCCTGACAGAATGGCTGCGGGCAGCGCCGGAGCAGGTGGCTGGATGGATAGAGGCGGGGATTCTGGACGCGGAGCAGCCGGCGGGCTGAGAGACCGCTTCAGGTCTCCCGGCTCGAGTTGGCCTCTCGTGCTGCGGGACGGATGTGCTCGCGAACGGCAATCAGCAGCTCCCGTGCGCTGAATGGCTTGCGCAGCGTATCTGCATAAGGCGCGGGCTCATCTTCGCCCACCGACGCATAGTCGATGTAGCCGGTCATGTACAACACCGGTAGATCCGGCAGGTTTTCCCTGGCCCGGCGCGCGAGGTCATAACCGCTGCCGTGGGGCATGACGATGTCCGTCAACAGCAGGTCGACCGACGCATCGATTGCCTGCAGGGCGTCGAACGCAGTGTCGAAATCTCTGACGGTATAACCGTTCTGCGTCAGCGCTTTGGTGACAAACGCGCGGACTGCTTGATCGTCCTCCGCCACCACCACGTGGCCGTGGCCGCCGAGGTCACCGTTGTCGAGGGCCGCTGCCTGCCCTTCCCCGGTGCTCGCGGGGGCATCGGTTGCGGGCAGGTACATTCGCATGCTGGTGCCCTGGTCTTCTGCGCTGTTGACCTCGATCATGCCGCGGCTTTGTTTGATGAACCCCATGACCATCGCGAGGCCGAGGCCCGTACCGCGCCCGCGCGGTTTCGTCGTGTAGAACGGCTCGAAAATATGCTCCTGGATATCGGCGCTCATGCCGCTGCCGGTATCGGTCACGGAGACGCGGACAAAATGACCCGGCTCGGTATCCGGGTGTCGCGCGGTGTAGGCATCGTCGAGATAGACCTCGCCCACGTTGATACGCAACTTGCCGCCGTCTGGCATCGCGTCGCGCGCGTTTATGGAAAGATTGACGATCACCTGTTCGAACTGGGCACGGTCTACCTGGACGTGCGTCGGTATGTTTTCGTGTGCGAAGTCGAGCGTGATCTCTTTGCCCAGCAGATTTTCGAGCAGTCCACGCATGTCTGCGATGGCAGTTTTCGGATCGAAGACCGTCGTATCCAGCACCTGCTTGCGGCTGAAGGACAGCAGCTGGTTGGTGAGATCAGCGGCGCGTTCGGCTGCCTCGCGGATGCGTGTGGCGGACTCTTCAGAAACAGGATGGGCGGGGTCCAGCAGTTCTACCTCGCCCAGCACGACGGTCAGGTAGTTGTTGAAATCATGAGCGATGCCGCCCGCCAGACGGCCGAGAGACTCCATTTTCTGCGATTGACGAAGCTGGGCTTCGAGGGCTGCGGTTTCCGTGACGTTACGGACCAACACCAGTTGCTGATTATTGCGGCCTTCCGTGCAACTGATTTCGGCGGGAAAGCGCCGCCCGCTCAGGGAGATCGCCGGCAGGCGTCCGTTTCTGAGTTTGCCGCCCGCCTCGTGCTCGTAGAAGACTTCCGCAGCATTGTGGCCCACTACGGATTCGCCCTTGTTGCCCCCGAACATCGCCTCCGCGGTCGGGTTCGCGCTCGTGATCGTCAAGCTGGCATCGAGCGTCAGCAGACCGTCAGGTAACGCCTTGAGCGTGTCAGCCAGCTGTGCGGAAACGTCTTCCGCCTGTCGCATGGTTCTGCTCATGTCGCGCACTGTCAGGTAGAACCCGAGGAGCGTTACGATCATGAACGCGAGACTGATGGGCGCTCGCACCGTATGGGTGACGAAATCGCCGAATGCGTCGTTTGCGGCCTGATCTTGCGCTGGAAGCACCAGCCAATGCAGCAGCAGATCTATGAGGAAGTAAGCGGCAACCAGGGCCATGCCCAGGATCAGAAGATGGCGGGCCCACGGCGAGCCAACCATAGGCGCTCTGCGCCACACGTATACCGCGAAGCCGAGCGCCGAGCCGATGATGAAAAGGTCGACTAGCGTGGGAAAGAGCAGAGCTTGCCAGTGCACGGCGTTATGCGACGCGGTTACCCGACGTCGATTCGCTATACCGTCGAATGGAGGCTCGCGTCATGCTCTTCCTTGTTGCATCGGCAGCCGGCCGGGCCGGCGCACCCGCCTCCTGCACGCGTCCGTCATGGCGGCGTCGATACTCGAGAGGCCGCCGGTCTCTCAACGTCGAGCGATGATCCAGACCGCGTGAACGATTCCCGGTATGTAGCCGAGAAGTGTCAGCAGAATGTTGATCCAGAACTGTGGCCCTATGCCGACCTGCAGGAATACGCCAAGTGGCGGCAACAACACAGCACAGATGAGGCGAATGATGTCCATCGGAACTTTTTCCAATCCAAAACTGCATGCTAACTCGCGTCAGGTGGGCAAATCCATGCTGGCAACGCGCGCAATGAGTTCTTCGACGCGTGTGCTGTAGCCCCATTCGTTGTCGTACCAGCTGATGACTTTCGCCATGCGGTTGTCGATCACCTGGGTCAACGCGGCGTCGAATATGCTCGAGTGGCCGTTACCGATGACGTCGCCGGAAACGATCGGATCCTCGCAATATTGCAGAATCCCCTGCAGCGATGATCTGGCGGCTTCAGCCATGGCGGCGTTGATCGCCTCGGGGGTGACGTCTTTGTCGAGCTCCACCGTCAAGTCGACCACGCTGCCGTCTGGAACCGGCACTCGCATAGCCATGCCGTCGAGCCGGCCAGCGAGCTCGGGAATGACTTGACCGATAGCTCGCGCCGCGCCTGTCGAAGTGGGAACGATATTCGTGGCTGCGCTTCTGGAGCGCCGCTTGTCTTTGTGCGGCGCGTCTATCAGGCGCTGGTCCGAAGTGTAAGCGTGCACCGTGGTCAGCAGACCGCGCTTGATGCCAAATGTCTCGTGCAGCACCTTCGCGACAGGGGCTGCACAGTTTGTCGTGCAGCTGGCGTTGCTGATGATGCGGCTGTCGGCGGTGAGGACGTGATCGTTGACCCCCATCACCAGCGTCGCTTCCAGCGGATCTTTACTCGGCACCGTCAGCAGGACACGTTTGGCGCCTGCTTGCAGATGCTGGTTGAGTTCGTCGAGCTTGCGAAAACGGCCGGTACTTTCGATCACGTAGTCGACACCCATATCGGCCCAGGGCAGCTTGGCCGGGTCTGGCTCGCTCAAGACTTCGAACGGATCGCCGTCGATCGTGATCGTACGCCCCTCCAGGCTCACGTCACCTGCGTAGACCCCGTGGATGCTGTCGTACTTGAACGCATACGCCAGATCATCCGGGTCGGCCAGGTCATTTACCGCGACCACGTCGTAGTGACCGCGAAGCTTTGCGATGCGTGTAATCGTGCGCCCGATGCGGCCGAAGCCGTTGATGGCAATTCTGGGTGTGGTCATGGCTGCCTTTCGTTGGTTGCATGTGTGTGACATTGCGGAGCGGGCAAAGTTTATCTTTTTCTGCGTCTTCCGGCCGTTGTGTATGTTCCCTGGTTTGCCGTGGGGGTAACATGGCGGGCTTTCGGGCGCGAGGGGGAGCGCGTTGGAAACCAATCGGCAGTACCGGTATCTGCAGCCACGGTTGAGCCTGATCCTGTTCTTCAGATTGATCGGGTACGTCGGGATCGCACTGCTGTGTCTTTTATTTCCACAGGTAGGGGACAACCGCTTCGCTCTGGCCGGACTGATTGCATTCGTCGCGCTGCCCGCGGTTCTGGTCCTGAACGTGAAGTTCAACGGCAGCGATCGAGGCTGGACCGAACCGCTGCTTGATCTGTTTGTCACGGTCGCGTTCGTGCACCTCGTGCCGGAAGCGTGGTTTGTGGCGCTCTGCGTCGGACTGATGGTTGCGCTTGCGCCAAGCGTCAGTCTGCACCCGCGCAGTTATCGCATTTACGGTGCGTTTGCCTTGATCCTGGTTGGCGGTCTTGGGCTTGCTGCGCTCGTCCATGACGTCGAGGGTTGGTTGCTGCCGCTGCTCACCGTGGCGGTGGTTTACCCATCGGTAGTGTTTCACGCCCATTGGCAGGTCAGGCGCGCCGATGCGCTGCGCGAACGCGCGCAGTTTCTGCAGAACCTGAATCACCTCGCCGGGAGTGTCGCGCACGACTTCAACAACGTGCTCGCCGGGGTAAGCGGGCACGCAGAGTTGGCCATTGCGGACCTGCCGGAAGATCATCCCGCCGTGCAGGCCATGGAAGAAGTGATCAACGGCGCCAGCCGCGCCAGCCTGCTCTGCGGGCAACTTCTGTCATTTTCCAATCAGAATGGATCCGGCCTGCAGGCGCTCGAACTCGGCGCCGAGCTCAGAACGCTGGTGGGACTTCTCGAGCCGGTGGTGCCCAAAGGTGTCCGCATTGAAACGGAATACGCCGGCGAGCAGATGTGGGTGAAAGCAGACAAGGCGCAGCTGCAGCAGGTCATCATGAACGTTGTGTTGAATGCCGGCGAAGCCTCCGCGGAACTGCCGGCAAAGGTCGCCGTTATGCTGGAACTCTCCAGTAGGAACGGCGATGCGCTTGCCGTGATCAAGGTGCGTGATAGCGGACAGGGCATCGCCGACGAAGACCTCGAGCAGGTATTCGACCCGTTCTTTACGACCAAAGAAAAAGGTCATGGGCTGGGTCTCGCCAGCGCGCGGCGTATCGTGCAGATGCACGAAGGAGACATACACATAGCGAGCATGCCAGGTGTCGGCACAACCGTGACGATAAGCCTGCCGGTGACCGAACGACCTGGCGCTGACGTGTCTGCTGTTGACGCACGGGGCAGCGAGCACGACAAGCAACGACCCGGGATGATCCTGATCGTTGACGACGAACCTTCCGTGCGGGAAGTGGTGGTTGGCCTCCTCGAGTTGGCTGGCTACCTCGGTATTACCGCGCAGAATGGCGACGAAGCTCTGCAGGTGTTCCGCGAACACCAGGACGAGATACTGGCGGTGCTGCTCGACCTGAAAATGCCCGGCATGGATGGCTGGCATGTGCTCAACGCGTTGCACGACATTAGAAGCGATCTGCCCGTGCTAATCTGTAGCGGCTACGACCCCGATGAGCGCAGTGCAGAAGATATGCCGGAGAGAGTCCGGTTTCTGAGCAAGCCTTTCAGGGCTGCGGAGCTGGAGCTCGCGCTGGAAGAACTGTTATTGCCCACCCCGGAAAAGATCAAGGAGGGCGCATGACGCGACGTGTCAAATCACTGGCGCGCATCAGTCGGCGCCGCTTTCTGGGCAGTGCCGGGCTTGTGGCCGCGGCACCGTGGATATCGGGCTGTGCCGCGCGGGAAAGCGCTGACTGGGTGCTCTTCAACGGCGAGGTGCACACTGCCGACGCCAACCTGCGTGTCGCGCAAGCCCTGGCGGTGCGGGGCGGCCGTATTGTCGGCGTGGGTAGCAGCGAAGACATGCTGCGTCTGGCGGGTCCCGCAACCAGGCGCCTGGATCTGGATGGCCGTTCGCTGCTCCCGGGTATCAACGATTCGCACCTGCATCTCCTGGGATGGGGGTTGAGCCAGCCACCGTTTTCGCTCGATGTGACGTATCCAACGGTCACTTCCATAGCTGACGTCGCGGCGGCAGTTGGCCGCGCCGCGGCCGAGAAATCGCCGGGCGAGTGGATTACGGGGCGCGGCTGGGATCAGCCCTATCTGAGTGAGGGCCGCGCGCCGACGGCGGCGGATCTCGACGCAGTGGCTCCGGATCACCCGGTCGCGCTGACGGAGTTCTCGGGGCATGCGGTATGGGCCAACAGTCTGGCGCTGAAAATTGCGGGCATCGGCCCCCAAACAGAGCCGCCGCCGGGTGGCGTCATCGTGCGCGACGGAGCAGGTCAGCCGACCGGACTGCTGTTTGAAGGCGCCGGGTGGATGTTGACTGCCAAGATCCCGGAGGCGTCGGCACAGCAGAAAGAAGCGGCGATTCGTCACGCCATGCAGCAGATGCTGCGGCGCGGCATCACCAGTGCTACCGACCCCAGAATCGATCCCGCTGAGATTGAAGTTTATCTGCGTATTGCGGCGGATGCCGAGCAACCGCGGCTGCGCATGAACGCGTTGCTCGGTGCGGGTCCATCGCGACAGACGCTGGTGGAGGCGCTCGAAGGTTTCGGAGAGCTGCAGTTCCCGGAGCCTCGCTGGATGCAGGTGAGCGGCGTCAAGATCATGGGTGACGGGATTCCCACCGGCAACAAAACCGCCTGGCTGAACGAGCCGTACGAGGGCGGCGGTAACGGCAGCCTGCTCGTGGATGGCGACAGCGATGAGGAAAAAGTCGCGGAGCTCAATGCGATGATCCGTATCATCCACGCGGCGGGGCTGCAGGCCGGTATACACATGACGGGCAGCCGGGCGATCGACGAGGTTGTCGAGGCGTACGCTCGTGTGCAAAGCGAGTCGCCCCGCGCGGATGCCCGTCACTACGTCATTCATGCTGATCTTGCGAGTGAGGCCACCCTTTCCCGCATGGCAGATCTTGGCGTAGGCGCCAATTTCAACCCCGAGATCAAACATCTCATCGCCGATGGGCAGGTGGAAAGCCTGGGACCGGAACGGGCCGCGTATGAGTGGCCTTATCGGTCGGCGCTCGACGCCGGCGTGGTTGTCGCCAGCAGCTCCGATGCGCCGGTAACGGCGGGCAATTGGCTGCAGGGCATCGCCACGTGTGTCGAGCGCACCGGCAAGCAGAGCGGGCGCGTCTCAGGGCCTGAGCAACGCATTACCCTCGCGGAAGCAATACGCTCTTATACCTGGGCGGGTGCATGGCAGGACCACGCCGACGACTTCAAAGGCACGCTGGCGGCAGGTAAAACTGCCGACCTGTGCGTGCTCGATGGCCGGCTCAGCGATACGCCGCCAGGCGATTACGCGGGGATCGAGACGCTGCTTACGATGGTCGACGGTCAGGTCGTTCACGGAGATGAGTGGTCGTGAATTTGGTGGGCTCAGAAGGACTGACCTCGAGCCTGACCCATCTGGAACCCGGGACATCGTCCATCGATCTGAGGGACGGTTCGCTCGAGAAGCGAAACTCGGCAGAGCTCGCGCTACGCGCGACAAAAATGGTGGAGGCGGCGGGAGTTGAACCCGCGTCCGCTGGCTCGCCACTATAGGCTCTACATGCTTAGAGTCCGTCTATTGATTTAGCATCAAACGACCCGACGGTCAGGGTGTTGTCTGCGAGCCCGATTAGATTTAACGCTTCAGCCCCGGGCGAGACATCCACGCGATCCTGCTGCTTTGCCGTCGATTTCTCCTAGCAGGAAGCGGATCATCGACGTAAGCGGCGGTTTTAGGCCGCTAGTGCGTAGTTTTCGTCGTTGGCAACTATAAAAGTTGCTGCGATTGTTTTACGAGAGTCACAACCCTCTCGGCATGCACCGCAAGTTTTGATACCCGCGTCGAAACCAAGTCGCCCCCGGCTTCATCCAAACGGCTGAGCACCGTTTGTCGGGCGACCCGGTTGCGACGCGGACGCGTCAGAAACCTCAAGCACGAAAGTGCGCGTGCCGCCCTGCTGGCAGTTTGGCGGGAATGCCGCCCTGCACAGCCAGTTTACCCCACTTTAGACTCGAAAAATGCCACCTTGTTCCGTCTGACAACGCCACTTTGAGACGTGTCCTCACACTGGCTTCGCGCCGCTTTGCGGTAAACTAAGGTTATGGCTATGCGCAAACTCCTGATCATCGCGCTGCTCGGCATGCTGCTGGCTCCGGTTGCGAGTCATGGGCTTGATGCGCGCGCCTACGTTGCAAAAGCAATCGAGCTCATCGAAGACTCTGAGTTCACTCTCGCGCGCACTTACCTTGATCCCGCTTTGATCGCGCCGGCGATCACCGCGGGGGAACGCTCGCGTGCTTACTACCTGCGCGGATTCACTTTTCTTGCCCAGGATATGCCGGTCTCCGCCCGCAAAGACTTCAATCGAGCGCTGGAATTCAGCGATACCAACAAAGGGGCGCTGGTCGAACTGGGCATATTGCACAGCACCGGTCGCGGCGTGACGCAGGATCAGGCCCTGGCGTTCTCGCTCTTCGAACAGGCCGCCAACCTCGAATACGATCGCGCGCTGTACCACGTCGGATATGCTTACCTGCACGGTCAGGGGGTCGAGAAGAACGCAGCAGCAGCGCGCGAATGGCTGGAGCGCGCCGCTGCCGAAGGCCACAGCGTTGCGATGGTCAACCTGGCGGCGAGTTATCGCCGGCAGTTCATCGCGGACCCGGAGCCGGAGCTTGCCCTGTCGTGGTACGAAAAAGCCTATGCGAACGGTATGACGGGTGCGCTGCTGTCGATCGGCTTCATGCACGCGAATGGGGAGTTTGGCGAGGCGGATCATGCAACGGCAGCCAGCTATTACCAGCGTGCCTTGGACGAGGGGCTGGAAGTGGCCAGCGCGCATCTGGGTTATGCCTACCTGGTAGGACGCGGCGTCGAAGAAGACCATGCCCGCGCGCTTGCGCTTTACGAACGTGGTGCGGCAGCACAGGCGACAGCAGCATATGTCGGTCTCGGGCATATGTACGAGAACGGACTTGGTATCGATACAGACCTTGCGGTTGCGCAGGCCTGGTACGAGCGTGCGGCAGAGGCGAAAGACCCTGACGCCCTCAGTCGGCTGATCTCGCTGCTCCTGCGGCGCGATGATGAGGGGGATCGCTCTGCGGCCCTGCGTTGGTCGAAGATTGCCGCAAGCAGCGGTAGGCCTCAGGCGTACAACGACTACGCGTGGTTGCTTGCAACTTCCAAGAAAGACGCGTTGCGCAACGGCACGCTCGCCCTGGATCAGGCCAAGAAGGCGGTGGCTGCCGAGCCGACCGCTGCGTTTCTGGACACGCTTGCTGCCGCCTATGCCGAGCTCGGCAATTTTGAGCAAGCCATCGCCACCCAGCGGGAGGCGCTGGCTTCGATCACGTCCGAAGATGGCGCGTTGCGCGACGAGTTCGAGAGCCGCCTGCGTTTATACGAACGCAGCGAGCCCTGGCGGGAATAGCGACTTTCTGTTAAAAAGCTCCGCCGTCGAGTACGCTGTCATGTGATTGCAGTATCTCGCCGGTGTTGGGGTCGGAGAAAAGATTGAGCATCGAACGAAGGCGTACCGAAGCCGTGTACGCGGTTATCGAAGAATTGTTTGCTGGTGGCGCGGAGAGTCTGCGTCCCGGCGACGTCAACGCAGTGCTGCGCGAGCGTAACTCGCCGTTGGGTACGTGGGAAGTGCGCGCTGAGTTCTCCCGCCTCGAGGCAGAAGGCCGCCTGGTTTGCGACGAAGACACGGGCAATTGGCATATGCCCGACGCATCTCTGAAGGGCGCCGCCGGGTAAGCCGTTTTGAAAACCGTCGTCGACCTGTCGGGCATGCCGCAGATTGCCGAGCCCGGCCGCATCGAAATCCTCAAGTCCAAGTGGTATCCCGAATACGTCGAGAGCATGTCGGCTATGTGCCGTGCTGTGCTGACTGATTACGGCTATGCCTCGATTACCGAGCACACCTTACCCGGGTCTCTGGAGATGCCGCTGGCCGCCAGGGATCTGCTGGCTGAGGATGAACGCCGGGAGATAGACGCGGTGATCTGCTTCGGTGTCATCGTCAAAGGCGACACCCTGCACTTCGAGATGATCAGCAACGAATGTATGCGCGGCCTTGGTGAGGTCATGCATGCCTATCGTCGGCCGATTGTGGTTGAAGTGCTGCCGGTATTCGACATCCAGCATGCTGCGGAGCGCGCCGGGGATGACGAGTTCAATAAAGGTATTGAAGCTGCCGCCGCCGCTATCGAAATGGTCGCCTGGCGGCGGGGCCTATTGTCCGGGGCCAACTAGCCTCAGCGATTGTGCGCTTTCATCAGGCGCTGCTTGTCGCGCTGCCAATCCTGATCGCGTTTCGTGGCCCGCTTGTCGTGCTGCTGCTTGCCTTTCGCCAGTGCAATCTCGAGTTTGACCTTGTTGCCTTTCCAGTACATCGCCGTCGGCACGCAGGTATAGCCCTTCTGCTGCGTGGCCGCGAATATCTGCGCGAGCTCGCGCGCGTGCAGGAGCAGCTTGCGGCTGCGCTGCGGTTCCGCCACGACGTGTGTCGAGGCGCTAGTTAGCGGCGTGATGTTGGCGCCGGCGAGATACGCTTCACCTTTGTGTAGCGTGATGTAACTTTCGGTCAGCTGTACGCGGCCATCCCGGATCGATTTCAATTCCCACCCCTGCAGGGCAAGACCTGCCTCGAACTTCTGCTCGAGGTGAAAGTCGTGGCGGGCGCGCTTGTTCTGGGCAATCGTGCCCGAACCGGTGCCTTTCTTTTGGCTCTTTTTGTTCAACGGATGCTGAGCGTCGCGGCGGGGCGCAGCAGTATACAAGCGTTTGCTTCTGCGATTGAAGCCGGGATTTCGTGCCTTACGCCTACTTACAGAATGACTGTCGATTCCTGCGCGTCGTTCAGTCACAATTCAGACTTGTCAAACAATACTACTAAATATCGAAGAATCGGCTGCCGCGAGAGCTGATTCGAAAAAGGAGTTTTGAAAAGGACTTAACCGGGAAGGGGGTAATCATGAAGTCCAGATCTGTACTTTCGGTACTCGTTGCGCTTGTGCTGTGTTGGTCGGGGGCTGCTCATGCGGCTGCCGCAAAACCGCGAGTTGCTGTCAAAGAGCCCGCAGTGGGCGAAGGCGTGAACGGTTCGGTCACGCGCTATCTCAATATCGAGAAACTTCTGTCGGAAATGGAGGCGTCCATACAGGCGGCGCGGAAGTTCGAAGTGCTATCCCGCGATAAATCCAAACTGACGGCCATTCGAGAAGAGCAGAAGTTCGCGCAGTCCAGCCTCACCAAAGGCAACGCCGCGGCCACGGGCGGTATCGAGAACGCGAATTACCTCGTCATACCCACGGTCACTGATTTCGTTTTTTACC
The DNA here is from genome assembly GCA_965267275.1 of Pseudomonadales bacterium. Classification (GTDB taxonomy): domain Bacteria; phylum Pseudomonadota; class Gammaproteobacteria; order Pseudomonadales; family Azotimanducaceae; genus UBA4421. Next base: position 4,740,706 of record OZ253950.1, on the reverse strand, counting down.
GGTCGAGCAAGCCGGTCCCGAACCTGGTGGACAAATATGTGCGCAAGGACTCGGGACGGTTGGAAATCGATGCGCAGATCATCGACACCACCACGGGCGCGATAAAAACGACGTTCTACATGAAGTCGACGTTTGCAACCAAGGATCAGGTGGTCAATACGCGCGGCGGATCGCCGAGCGCAACGCACTTCACGTCGATGGCAAAGAAAGTGTCGGCACAGCTTGCCGACCAGCTGGTCGACACCGTTTTCCCAATGAAAGTGCTGAATGCACAGGGTAACCAGGTTTTCATAAATCGCGGGGCCGATGGCGGCTTGACGGCAGGGGATGTGCTGAATGTCTATCACCCGGGCGTGGCGCTCATCGATCCTGATACCGGAGAGAATCTCGGCTCTGCCGAATCTTTCGCCGGCAAGATCAAAGTCGTAAGGGTCAATCCGAAGTTTACGATTGCCGATGTCGTGAGTACGGAGGGCTCGCCCATAGCCCAGGGGGACATCGTCCGCAAACCATAATTCGGCGGAGCTCCGCTGTAAGACGCCTAAAAAAGCGCGCACATCAAGGAAGGGGATATACAGTGATTAGTACGCTAAAAAAATCGGCCGTAGTTTTGCTGGCCATGCTCGCGGCTGCCTGCGGCGGCGATAGCGGTCAACCGCAACAAAGTGCACCCGGAGGCAGCAGTGCGACCGGTGGCGCAGCGACGATTGCGGTCCTCGGCGCTGAAGATTTCGTGCCGGATAGAAATGCGAGCAAAGTGGGCGCGGCCGTTGGCCTCCCGGAGACGCTCTCGACCCGTATCATCGAGCACCTTACAAACAGCAAACGCTTTGTGCCGGTTGAACGCACCGCGTTGAGACGGGTGATTCTGGAGCAGCGATTCGGCCAGTCCCTGACCGAAACCTACCTGGATGCCACGTTGGACAAGGCGATAGCGGCGATGGAAAGCGTTGCAGCGGATACCGTCGCGGTGACCGGGACGCTCGCGAACTACAATGACGTCGTCAAAGACTTCCAGGATCTCGGCAGCGCCGTCGGGGCTCAGTACCTAGTCATCGGTAACCTCGAGAAACTGGCCCGCTCGACGGACATCGTCGAAGTGCCCTATACAGCCGGGCGGACATCGCAGACCAACGTCGTGGACGCGCGGCTGCAGCTGCGCGTCATCGATGTGGCCAAAGGTACCGTGCTGGGTGCCACGAGCATCCGCACTCAGCTCTCGGAAGCGGTTTTCGAGGGCAAGCGCACGGATTCCGACCAGTTCACCTTCTTCGACCATCTCGGTCAGCTTGCGGCGACCAAGGTGCTGGATGTGACTTATCCCGCCCGCGTGGTGAGCCTCCAGCCCGATGTCATCTCACGGGGAAAAATTGATGGTGCCCAGGTTGGCGATGTGTTTGCCATCAGCCGCGAAGGTAAAGAGATTACCGACGGCTCGGGCCAGATCATCGCGCGTCTGAAGTCGTCCGTTGGCAAAGTGCGCGCGGTTGACGTGCAGGAGACGGTCACCGTTGTGGAAACTGTCGAAGGCGGTCCGCTGCAGATCGAAGATCTGGCACTGCTCGATTCGGCGACCGCGGTCAAGCAGGTGGCGGCGTTGGCAGAGTCGCCGGTTGCGCTGACACGCAGCGGCGCCAGCGGCGGCGCCTTGCCGCGCCTGGCGGTTGGGCTCGTGAAGTCAGGATCCACCGCGCGCACCGGCGCAGGATCGGAAGACCATACCCCGATATTTACCGATTCGATCATCAGCCGGCTGACGCAGACGAAGCGTTTTCAGTTGATTGACCGGCAGGAAGTCGATCAGCTGCTCGACGAGCAGCTCGCGCAGGCGCTGGCGGAAAACCGCGACATGCCGAGCGCCATGGGGACCCTGCAGGGTGCGGACTACCTCGTCTACGGCAGTATCGATTCGTCATCGTTCACGTCAGAGACCGAGACGATACAGCTGCCGAATTCGTCGCGTACTTTCCAACAGACCAAGTGGTACGTGTCCGGCAACATGCGGATCGTAGACGCGCGCAGCGGCGACATTCTCGAGTCGCGCAAGATCGCCATCGAAGAAACCCCGCCCAACGGCACCGAGCGCAAGCGCATCGCGACGCTCCTCGCCGACGCCTATGCGGAACAGGTGGTGTTGATGCTCATGAACGCCATCTATCCGATCAAAGTAGCGACGGTCGGGCAGGACCAGACGCTCTACATCAATCGCGGCAGCGACGGCGGTCTCGCCGTTGGTGAAGTGCTGGATGCGTTCCGCCCCGGCAACGCCGTCGTTGACCCGGACACGGGCGTGCAGCTCGGCGTTGAGGAGCTTGCGCTTGGTCAGGTCACGCTGACGGAAGTGGAAGATGCGCGCAGCAAAGGACGCGCGAATGACGGTGCGACGCTGCAGCGTGGAGACATTCTCAAGCGAAGCGTTGCCAACCAGGGCAGACGGACGGCGCAAGCCGGCGCGGCGGTGAGCGGATCGGACACGAGATCCGGTGCGCAGCTCGCGGGTACGCCTGACAAATCTCAAGGTAAGGACAACAAGTACACGATTGCCGTGGGCATGCTCAAGGTCAACCCCAGCGCGCGCGCAAGTGCTGTGTCCGCTGGCCATGTCAAACGCATGAACGATGACCTGATGGTCAAGCTGACCAACACTAACCGGTTCCGTGTCATGGAGCGCTCGGAGGTCGATCAGATTCTCGACGAGAAAGCCTTCGAGGCGGCCGCATCCGGCGGTGACATCGTCTCCCGGCTGCGCGAGCTGATTGGCGCTGACTATCTGATCCATGGCGAGATCACCAACTTCTATATCGACACTGTGGTGCAGGAAGTGGCGTTTCTGGACGAAAAGGAAACCAACGCCACGGCGCGCGCCGAAGGCATGTTCCGCATCGTCGATGTGCATTCAGGCGCTGTCGTAGGCGCGGACACCGTTGCCTACTCGGGCAGTGCTAACTATGTGACTGACACGACGCAGCTCATGAGCGAGCTGATGGATGCGTTCACGACGGAGGCGGTGGGCGCCATTGTGCTGCGTCTGTTCCCAATCAAAGTCCTTGGCCAGACCGGTCAAGGCGCGGTTTACGTCAATCGCGGCCAGGATGCCGGTTTGAACATCGGCGACCGTTTCAACCTCATGCGCCCGGGCGAAGAGCTGGTGGACCCCGATACGGGCTTATCCTTCGGCAGCGCCGAAACTCTGATCGGCACGCTGGAAATCAGCTCGGTGGAAGCCAGCCGGTCGGTAGCGCGTCTGCTGAACGGCGGTCCGGCGACTTCTGGTGACATTTTGCGCCCGGCGCCGCCGGCTGCCCCGGAGCCGGAACCGCAGGTGCGTACTCCGAATTTTTAGACCAGGGATTGGAGAAGAAAGTGAAGAGGAAGGATTCGATGTCTCGGATGGCGATGGTCGGGCTGGCGCTGGTCCTTGCAAGTTCCAGCGTCAATGCAAATCCGTTCAAGAAGTTTGTCGACGGTGTCAAAGAGGCAGCTCAGGGCGGACAGAAGGCAGCGCTCACGGGTAACTGGATGGGTTACGCGACGCGCAGCGCCCAGCCGTATCCGGTGTTCGTGGGTGTTCAACCGAACATGCCGGGACAATGGTCGTTCGCGCAGGATGGTTGTTCTGGAACGCTCGCAGACGCCGGCAAGTCGGGCAATGCGTTTCTCTTCAAACCGGCACTTTCCCAGGGTAGCTGCCTTGTCGGTCAGACCATCAAGCTGACACCCGCTAACGGCCAGGTGCAGTGGGAAATGCTGGACGCCCGCGGACGGGTGCAGCTCTCCGCGATGCTTTCGCCAGCCGACGCGCAGCAGGTGGCGCAGTTACAACAATCGCAAACACGCACCGACGCTCGTGCGCGGCGGACGGGAACGGCTGCCGCAGCAGCGGCCCCGGCAGCGGGCTCGACCGCCCAGGTTGCCAGCGCCATTCAGCAAAGCCTGGAGCAGACGCACCTGATGGTCGAGCAGAACCGGCAGGCGCACGCGCTGGCAGCGGAACAAGCGAACCAGAGCGACAACTTCATAACCCGCGCGCGGCGGGCCAACGCTCAGGAAAAAGCCGCGGAGTCCGCCGCGGCGGCGGGTGAAGAAGCAGAGCCCGCGCCGCGCGAGCTCATGCCCGTAGGAGACATCCAGTTTCTCGGCCGCACCCTGAAGGGCGCAAACATGCGCTCTGAGCCGACGACACAAGGTGCGGTGGTCACGGTCATACCCGCGGACACTGCGATTGGCGTATCCGCGCAGATGGGGGACTGGTACATGGTGGAGACGATCGTCGACGATGGCTATCGGGTCGGCTACGTCTTCCATACGCTGGTCGAGACCGATATGTCACCGCTGCTGATGCCGGAGTTCGGTGTGCCGACAGCCGGCCAGACGAACGTGGCCTATTCAGGTTATTCACAGCGTTTTCAGGAGATACGCCAGCTGCTGATCGACGGTGAGCTCAGTCAGGTCGATACACGTTACACCGAAGAAGAAGCTGCGCTCATGGAAAAGAGCAAAAAGCAGGATGAGGACACGCTCATCAAGAAAGTCGGTCTGCTCGGATGGCTGGAAAGAGGCACGCTCGCCCTCGACCAGGGTCTGTACGATGACGCCGTTACGCAATTCACCGTCACGGAAGAGATGGTCGAAAAGAACGAGAACCGCGGTGGCTTTCGCAAGTTTATCGGTGGCGCGGCGACCAAGGTGATCGAAACGGTCTCCGGTAACGAGGAGCTGCAGCCCTACAGCGCGGACGGCTGGGAAAAGGTGCTCATGCTCAATTACAAAACGATCGCCTATCTGCTGCAGGGCGAGCGGCGAGCTTACAACGTGACGCGTCGTGCCATCGACTGGCAGAACATCGAGAAGAAGAAGTTCGATCAGAGGGTGGCCGATGAGAAGGCCAAGCTCGAAAAGAACAACGCCAAAGAAAAGAAAAAGCAGGACAAGAAAGCCGCCAAGGCAGCGAAAGAAGCCGGCGAAGAGCAGACCCCCGAGGACGACGCCCCACCGGCTGACGAGGCCCTGGCTGAGGTCATGCAGCGCATGCTCGAGCCCATGGACGGCAAGGCGGAAAGCGTCGCCAGCGCCTACGTGAATCCGTTCGGGTTCTACGTCGCCGGCATGATCCAGGAATTCGAAAGCTACGACGATTCGAGCATGCGCGACAACGCGCGCATCAGCTACTCGAAGGCGCTGGAGCTCAATCCCGACAGCGAGGTGCTGAAGAAGGCCGCGAAGGACATGGAGTCGCTGAGCCCGCGTCGCGACGCCAATCTCATACACGTGGTCGTGGCGAACGGGTTTGTGCCCGAAAAGAAAGTGCTGACCTATTACGTGCAGAACGAGACCGGCGGCGTGGTGCCGATGAAGTTGCCGCTCTATCAGCCGGTGGAAACCAAAGTGGCGCGGGTCGAAGTCCATTCGGCGTCCGGGAAGAAGCTCGGCACGCTCCACACGGTCGCCGACGTCGAAGCGCTGTGCCTGCGCCAGCAGAAAGACATGCAGCGGATACAGGTGCTGCGGGCTTTCGGTTCGTTTCTGGTGAGCGGCTATCTTTCCGGCACGGCGCAAGCCAGCACCGGGCTCATCGGCGATGTGGTGGGCGCGGTCAGCGATGCCCGGGATGAAGGTGCCGCGCCGGACACGCGATCCTGGATGAGTCTGCCGGCAACGGTCAAAGCGGCGCGCCTGCACGTCCCGAAAGGCACCAGCCGATTGAAAATCGTAACGTTTGACGACAAGGGCCGCCGCCTGAAGAGCGAGACCGTTGACGTCGACCCGGATGCGCATGGCGTTGTTTACGCGCGCACGACGGACAATCACATCTATCCGCAGGTTTCCGAGCGGTTGTGGATGTATAGAACTTAGTGGCAGGGAGGATCGATATGAATGGACTAGCCAGAACGATGCGCCTGGTGATCGGCGTCACGGCAGCGTTGTACCTCGTCGGATGCGCGACGCCGGTATCAGAACCGTTGCTGACGAATGTGGACGAGTCGCATCCGCGAGCGAAACTGATCATTGGCTCGAGCGAACTGCTCGGCACGGTGTTTCTCGTCAATCCGCGATTTCGTGAAGTCGGCGCGTTGACGCAGAGTCAGGTGGAACTCGAGAACGTCAGTGATTTCACCATTGAGCTCGAATACCGGATCGACTGGCGGGACGCGAGCGGATTCAAAGCCGGCCCGGACGGCGCCTGGCAGTTCGTGACGCTGTCCGCCAACAGCACGGAGTACATCACGGCCACGGGAAAAGTGCCGGAAGCAGAAGACATTACGCTGACGGTGCGTCTGCCGGACGAGCTGTTCGAGCCGGTATTCGACGAGCCGTAGTTGGCATAGAGATAATTTCAAGGAGACGACGATGAAACTGAAAAACCTGATCAACACCCTCGCAGTCATGCTGCTGCTCACTTCCACCAGTGCAATCGCATCCGATATCAAGCTGGTGGATCCCAAAAACCGGCAACACCTGCAGACCGAGCTGCATATGGGTGACTACATTGCCCTCAGCGAGACGGTCACCAACAAGATGCTGGCCTCGCGCCTGGTACAAGGCTGGGGCGAGAAGCGTCCGAAGCTCATTGTCGGGGTGCTGCGCAACAATACCGACAACGAGACGATACGCATGGCGGACCTGCACGATCGTATCTCAGAGACCATTCTGGGTTCCGGACTCGTCCGCCTCGTCGATACATCGGCCACGGAGTTCGACTACGTCATCCGCAGCGAGCTGACCTCATCGCGTCAGTATGGCGAACGGAAGCAGGAGCTCGTGTTCTTCACGCTGCAGCTTAAGATGTTCACGCTGGCAGGTGAGCTTGTGGGACAGTGGTCTGACGACATCGCGATGGCGAAAGGCAAGAAGCGCCGGTTTTTCTAGGGCGAATTAATGACACGGACTGTCGTCACATTTTGGGTTGGTGTCCTTTGTTGCCACCTGGCGTATGCCGCTGAAGTGATACCGGTCCAAGATCGGGACGAGATAGAAGCGGCTTTGCCGTATGCGCAACTGAGCGCGTTGATCTATGAGGATGATCACTGCTCATCCGATGTTGAGGCGAACTATGGGTACGTTTGTTTGCCTCACCCAGATCCGGCGCCGGTTGTGGGTTGTAGCCCAAGGGAAGAGTTCCATGCCGCCGCGTACGAATCCGACACTGAAATAGTGCTCGTATTCGAAGGTACAGATAGCTTGTGCGACTGGCCTACTAACATCCAGCAACTAGTAGACGAAAGTGTCCCCCGTCAGTACGAAGCGGCACTCAATTTCTATGATCAGTTCGTGGGCAGAAATAAGCCGATTGTGCTGACTGGACATTCTCTGGGTGGCGGTCTGGCTCAGTACGTTGCAATACAGAGAGCTCAGCAAGGCAATCCCCAGGCCTACATATTCAACTCGGCAGGCCTCAGGGCATCACGCCACGAATACTCAACGAATGTGCATCACTTTGTCAGTCGTTACCTGTTTGGCTCGGTGTTGGATGATCCGGATGCGGTTTCTCTGGTTGGCAACCAGGCCGATCAAAATCCCACGAATGTGCCCATCCCGGCAGTTGATTGGGGACCTGCTCCGGACATGGCTTATGGAAGGTGGCAGCTGCATTCCATGTCCGAGTTGGCCGCTGAGATGCTTCGCATCGTTAATGGCACTTCCGATGCTCTGCGCAGTACAACCTGCCAGAACATAACAATCAACATGAACTCCGCGCCTGCCTCTAATGTGAACTTCTCGCTTTCGGTTACTCCCCCAGAGATCAACCCGGTTTTTCCCGGGCAAACGGCGAATACCACCCCAGCGACTGCAATAGCTAGTGGGCCGCCACCGATCCTCGCCGAAAATAGAGATTTCATTTTAGAGCCAATCTCCGCCTATTCTGGACAAGACCTAGGCGTAGAAATACCGCTCTTCGTGATGGGGCCAGCAGATGCTGCTTTGGTGGTCTACGACACAAATGGTAATCGTGTTCATATCCAGCGAGTACCGGGACATAGACCGTTTCCTGAAGGGTTTCGCGAGTTTCTAATTGATAATCAAGTCAACTTGGTGCGACAAGCCACCGACCCATATCGTTGTAACATTGCCAACATTCGGGATTGTGATCGTAGAGATGCTGCGAACAGTGAAAGAACTGATGTGGAGCTGCGACAGCAAGATATTGGACGCATCTCAATCTCCAAAGGGAGTCCAATCGCCGGCGACTACTTCTGGCTAGGCCTCTACCTCGATTTGATTTTTGAATTGGTTGGCGATGCGGACGAGTCGTTCGTCGAACAAGTTGAGCGAGCGTATGCCCGGGGTGCGCTGACTGCGCTGTCGAATGCGACGATCGAACGCCGATTTCCATCCATCGACGAGATTCGGCAGCTCATGGACCAACTTAATGAGAACATCGCGGACGCGCTGGTGGGACAAGCAGCTGGTCGCTTAGGACAGAGTGCCAGTCAACTGGCGCTCCAAGGCTCGTTTCTATCGTTCGAATCTGCGTTTATGGCGGCGAAGTACATGCACTGGATTGTTGCTTATTCAGATATGTGGTCCGCGCGGCAATGCAGCACCGAAGTGAACATTCTGTTTCCATCTGGCGAGGAGCCTGCTGATGCTCCCGGTGATGCGGTTGCTGGAAGTCAGGTAGCCGCGGGAACTACGGCGCTCATTCTCGATCGCTCCGGCAGCATGAACGATGCAGCTCGCCGTGCCGATGGTGTTACAGGAGCTCGGCGATTGGACGTCGCCAAGGAGGCCGTCAAAGCCTACGTTGGTTCATTAGAGCCCGACAGCCGCGTATCCATTTCATCGTTTTCTACGCGGGCAGATACGCAGCTGGCGATGGCCGATGGCCTGGTCGGCGCCGTTGGGAACAATCTCGACCCTTACCTTGACCGCATTCAGACCGGAGGTGGTACGAATATTGGCGCAGGCCTGACGGCTGGATTCGACCAGCTTAACGTGCAGGGGCAAGACAGGTTTGCGCTTCTTCTGTCGGACGGACAGAACAATTCGGGTAGTTACGACAACATCGTTGAAGCGTTTGCTATGAATAACATCCCGGTTTGCACGATCGGCTTCGGTATTGAAGCGGGTGAGCGCGAGTTGCGTGCTATCGCTCAACGCACGGGTTGCACCTACTCTTTTGCTCAGGCTGACAACCTCGTGTCGGCTTATCAGAACATGAGCGCTTACGCGCAGAACCGCTCGTTCATCCTGCAGACTTCAGACTTACTTGGGCAGGGTGATGTCGTGGAGTACCCATTGACCGTCAACGGCGACTCGCGGGCAATGCGGATCTACTCCAGCTGGGCGGGCAGCACAATCCGCATCACGTTGGTTGACCCTAGTGGACGTAAGCACGATCGATCAGTCGCGAGTCGTTTCAAAGTCGGTGACAGCTATCAACTTCTGGAGATCGCTAACCCGCGAGCCGGCCAATGGCGGATGACGGTGGACTGGTCTGTGCCGCCCCACACGCCTGAACAGGTCAACATCACCGTCTCCGAGAAAACAGATGTCTTCACCCGCGCTCACGGGTTGCGCCCTTACTACGATGTCGGTCTGCCGGTGACGTTTCATGTGGACGCCATGGAGGTGGTTGGACGGCGCAAGCAGCCGCTGAGAAACGCCTCCGTTTCGGTCGTTCTGCAGAAGCCGGAAGAGGCGATGGTCAGAATGGTGCAGGCGCAGGCGTCCAACTGGACGATGTACAAGGATGTGGTTGTCGACGTCACGCGTGACTTCGATCTTGCGGACAATGGCGGCAACGGTGATCTTGCCGCCATGGACGGGGTTTTTACCGGCACCTTCGCTGAAACGGACCGCAACGGGCCGTATGTGTACACGGTGAAAGTCACCGGCTCGAAGCAGGACGGTACGCCGGTGGAGCGGGAAATTGTGGGTTCTTTCCAGGTCGGCCCTATACTGCAGAACAAAGTGACCACCGGACAGATCGTCAACTTCCACGAGCGCACGGTGCCAAAGGACTTCTCCCTCGATGAGCTGCTCTCCGACGACAACATCCTCGATCCGCTGGAGCAGATCGAGAGCATGGAAGGGGACGCCCTCGACTCTCTGAACGACCTGCTTCAGTAAACCTTCTTCTTGGATACGCGGGCGGAGCGCATGCTCCGCCCGTTTTTTTTGCGTTCGAAATCTTGTCAAACGGGCTGTTATGCGAATCTTTTTCGGAAATTTGATGGTTCGTATGGCTTGCGTTAAGAATCCGTTCAGGCTTGTCCGACGATAATGGTTTCCATGGTCGGTAAGGGAAGTCCGGTCATGGGAAAAGAGGAAGGGGAATACAGGAAGTAGTGCCGTTGACACCATGGAGGAAGCTTCGAGAGGGAAATGAAGCGATCAGCGGAGCCCCGTCTGCTAACTAATCAACAGGGATAAACACATGAATGGAATCCATAGAGTGAATCTGAGTGGCGGCATCATCGGGTGGTTGATGACCTCGCCCAAGCGGGCCTTAGCCAAGTGTTTCAAGGACATCAGTGACCAGCAGGAGGAAGTGGTATTTGTTCTGGGCGACCAGATCAACATACTGCAGATGCTCGTCTATCTGGTGATCCTGGGGCTGACTTTGTTTTTATGGTGCCCGAGTCCGGGTTACCTGGTAGTTTCAAGGCCGGCGGCACGCTGAAATTGGAGCGGGCCTTCGGGCCCGCTTTTTCGTTCAAGGATGGAGAGGAAAGATGAGGAACTTGATGCTGTTTGTTGTGGTGTCGACGCTGCTCAGCGCGACCCCGGTGTTTGGCGAAAGCATGCACCAGCAGCAGGGATTGAAGATCGTGCAGGACGCGCAGGTCGTCATGCCGCGCCGCGCTCAGGCGCGGGGCATCACCGGATATGTGATTGTCGAGTACACGGTCACCGCCCGCGGTGCGGTGCAAGCGCCAATGGTCATTGAAGCCAAACCGCCGGGCATCTTCGATCGTGCCGCCATCAACGGCGTTTTGAAGATCCGCTATGACAATCCGGGACGGGAAGTTGTCGGCGTGCGCACGAGAGTGCGCTTCGAGGGTGCCAACCCCGTGATGGAGCCCCTGTAACGCGGACTTCAGGCTGCTGTGACGCAGCCCTGAGCAAGCCTGCAGGTGTTTGCCCCTGCCTGGCGCGTCAAATTCCGCCAGGCTGGTGACCATAGTAGAATGGTCGTCTAATCCCATCGCATAAGAACGAAATATGGCATTGGCTTCCGAATCTCGGCACGGCATGTGGTCGTCGCGCTGGCTCTTCGTGCTGGCTGCCGCAGGCTCAGCAGTGGGCATCGGCAACATCTGGAAATTTCCCTACATCGCGGGTGAAAACGGCGGTGGCGCCTTTGTCCTGATATACCTGGTTTGCGTCGCGTTCGTGGGCATACCCATCATGATGAGTGAAGTGCTGCTCGGCCGGGAAGGGCGCAGCAGTCCCATTACCACCATGCGTAAGCTGACAACCAGCGCGAAACGCAGCCCGATGTGGGTGTTTATCGGCTGGATGGGTGTTCTGGCCGGCTTTCTGATTCTCTCTTACTACGCTGTGGTCGCAGGCTGGGCCATCAATTACGTCTGGCTGACCGCCGCCGGGACTTTCGAAAACGCCACCGCAGAAGTTGCCTCCGGAACGTTTGATGCCTTCCTGGCCAGTCCCTGGCAACTCGTTTTGTGGCAGACCGTGTTCATGATTCTCACGATCTGGATCGTAGGGCGAGGTGTTACCAAGGGGCTGGAAACCGCGATACGTCTGTTCATGCCCCTGCTCTTTTTACTGCTCGTGACGCTGCTCGTCTATGCCGTCAACTCAGGCGGCTTTGAACAGGGTTTTGCCTTCATGTTCGATGTGGACGCATCCGCGTTTGCCAAGCCGGAAATCTGGATCATTGCGCTGGGTCAGGCATTTTTTACGCTGAGTCTCGGCATGGGCGCGATGATGGCCTACGGCGCTTACGTGCCGGAGAAAGTGAGCATCGGCAGTACCGTGCTCACGATCGCGCTGCTCGATACCGCTGTGGCGATAGGTGCGGGCCTGGCCATTTTCCCGATCGTATTCGCCAACGGTCTGGACGCGGCCCAGGGGCCGGGGCTCATGTTCGTCACGGTGCCGCTGGCTTTCGGTCAGCTGCCGCTTGGCGCGATATTCGGCACGCTGTTTTTCCTGCTGGTTTCGTTTGCCGCACTGACCTCTGCGATTTCCATCTCTGAGCCGGCGCTGGCCTATCTGGTTGAAGAGTACAACGCCAAACGCAAACGGGTAGCCATCAGTCTCGGGGTCATCTGCTGGATCATCGGCCTTGGTTCGGTGTTCTCGTTTAACATCTGGGCGGATGTGCACATCGTTGGCGAACTCACGTTCTTCGATTTTGTCGACTATGTTTCGCAGAACATCATGCTGCCGTTGGGCGGCATGTTAATCGCTATTTTCGCGGTCTGGATGCTGCCGAAGAAAGCGATGGAGGGCCAGCTCGGGCTGAACGGCGGCGTGGTGACCCTGTTCTGGAAACTGATCGGCGGTATCGTTGCGCCCGCAGGTGTGCTGGCAGTTTTCGTTTATACGCTCTGGCCGGTCTTCGAATCCGTGTACCGGTCGCTCACAAGTCTGTGACGACGCTGGAGCGCTCCGCGCTACTGGAAGCCCCGGTCGCGCTTGCCTACGACGTCATCGCCGACGTTGCGCGATACCCGGAGTTTCTGCCCGGTTGCGAGTCCGTGATCGTTCTGGAAACGACGGCCTCCGGTCTGGTCGCGGAAGTTTCCGTGGCTGGACGCGGCATACATGAATCGTTCATCACCGCGAACGAGCATCGCCCTGAGGAATCCATCGTGATGTCGTTGCGTGACGGCCCCTTTGAGCGGCTTGAGGGACAGTGGCTGTTCACGCGTCTCGGTGAGCTCGGTTGTCGCGTCGATATGCGGATCGAGTTTGTGCCCAAAGGTATCGTCGCCCGTCTGTTGAGCGGTTTTGCCGACCGTCTTGCCAATCGTCTGGTGGATGCGTTCAGCGAACGCATCCAGGAACTCGCGCGGCGCTGAGCCATGCGTGTAGAGGTGATTTACGCCGAGCCCGAGCGCCAGCTGGTACATCGTACCGACGTGGCGGCGGACACCACCGCGGGGCAGGTGCTCGACGAAGCATGCGCCACCACCGCGTTTGCGGGGATTGACTGGCGCGAGCATGTCATCGGCGTATTCGGGGTCGTTTGCGAGCCGACACGCCCGCTGACGGAGGGTGACCGTGTGGAGATTTATCGCCCGCTGTTGGAAGACGCGAAAAGCGCACGCCGCCGGCGTGCGACGCAGCAGCGTTAGCTGTCCTCGCCCTCGCCCTCGCCCTCGCCCTCGCCCTCGCCCTCGCCCTCGCCCTCGCCCTCGCCCTCGGCGTCTGAGGCATCAGTTTGCGCGTCGGCCTGGGTGGGCGCCATGTCGCCTGTGAAGTAAGCGAGCAGATCGTCTTCGAAAAAGAGGCTCATGCGCACTTCCTGATTGAACAGGCCAGGCACTTCGATGGTGTAGATGTAGTCCCAGCGGTTCTCGGTAAACGTGTTGCGCAGGATGGGCTCGCCCATGATGAAGGCGACCTGGCTGTGTGTCATGCCGGGCTTGAGCTGGTCCACCATGTCCTGGGTCAGGACATTGCCCTGCTGTACCGTGGCTTTGTAAACCCGCGGAATGCTCAGCTTTGGAAAACTGCAGCCGCTGATGATCAGCAATGCCAGAACTGCAGGAACGAGTCTTACCACCAGATGGATCTCATCGCGAAAAACCGGAGCGCGATACTACCGGACCTTGGTGGCCACGGGTAGCGGTCTGTTTTCGGGTGAGCATTCGGTTACGCTAACGGCTGGGGCGAGCGCGGGCTTTCGATATCGACACACCTCTGGCAAACGGTTTCAAACTCGGTGACGTGATTGTCGAGCCGAAGCGTGAGTGTGTGACCCGCTCCGGTGAGGAAGTACACCTCGAACCCAAGGTCATGCAGGTGCTCGTTGCACTTGCCGCTCGAGCGGAACAGCCGGTCAGCAGAGATGACTTGTTGCAAACGGTCTGGGCAGACGTCGTCGTTGGCGACGAGGTCTTGTCCCGGGCCATCTCCATGCTGCGCACGGCGCTGGGGGATGAGCGGACCGACCCGAAATTCATCCGCACGCTGCCGCGTCAGGGTTATGAGCTCATTGTTGCCCCTGCGCCGCTCAAGGCATCGCGTCTCCGGCTCTGGTCGGTGGTTGCCGCAATCAGTGTCCTTACGCTGGCAGCGGCATGGTGGTTCGGCCGCGCGGCTGAACCGCCCGTACTGGTGCTGATGCCCGTCACCCCCGCAACCCAGGCAATCGGTGGCGCAGCGACAGGGATCAGCGACGATTTGTATCGTCTGCTCGGTCAGAGTGGCGGTGTGCAAACCCTGGCCAAGCGATGGTCGTTTGGCCTGCGCGATTCGCCGCTGCCGCCGCGCGGCATCGCCGAACAGTTCGGGGCCGACTTCATTCTGGATGGGGACCTGGAGCCCGTGGCCGCGGGCCTGCGTTTGCGTCTGGAAATTGTTGCGCTGCCCGACGGCAACAGCCTCTGGTGGCAGCAGTTTGACGCGGCAAACCTGGCTGCGCTGCGCCGTGCGATGCTGGAACCGACCCGTGCTGCTCTGAACCGTCATGTGAATGCGGAAATCGCGGCGCTGCCCGGCGCGGTTGCGCAGGTACCCGAGCGCGCATACCTCGACTACCTGCAGGCGCGACATCATTGGTCCCTGCGCGGCAGGGCGCACATGGAGCGCGCTGCTGAGCTGCTTGCATCGAGTATCGCAGCGGTGCCGGAGTTTGCCGCGGCGCGCCTCGCGCTGGCGCAGGTGTATGCGCTGCAGCCATTCTATACGGAGCACCCGGTGCTGCCCCGCTTTGCGCTGGCGCGCGAGCAGCTGACGCTGGCTGTCGCCGCGGACGCGACGCTGGCCGGTGCCGCCGATGCGCTCGAGGGGTTCATGCGCCTGCGTTCGCGGGATTGGGCCGGTGCAGCGGCGTCTCTCGGCGCAGCGCTGACCGCAGACCCCGATAACGCGCTGGCGCATTATTGGATGGCCATGCTCTCGAGTGCGCTGAATCGCCAGGAGCAAGCGCTGACGCACGCGCGGCGCGCGGCCGCGCTCGAACCGACCTCCCCGGTCGTGCTTGATCGGCTGGCGATCAACGAACTCTGGGCGGGTAATCTCGGCGCCGCTGGAAGGGCGTTTGCCGATGCGCGCAGGCTTGGCTACGCGGAGGGGATGCAGTCGAAAGCCTACATCATCTATCTCATCCGATCGCAATCGTTCGACCAGCTGGGTGCTGTGCTGACCGGGCTCGGCATCGACCGCAAATGGATAGAAGCGCTCCTGGCGGCGCTCGAGGATGGCGCGCCGGATGACGCTTTCATCGCGCACACGGAGCGGATGATCGCCAGCGGCGCTTTACCGGCGGAATTGGCCTTTGGTACCTGGGTGGTGCTCAAACAGCCGCAACGCGCTCTGGCGAGCTTCGATCTGAGCCTGAAAAGCCCTGACGTGGAGCTGCTGTGGGCCGCTGAAGGGCAGTTCCTGCACCAGGAGGCTGAATTTTCGGCGCTGCTGTCTGATTTGTCTATGTCAGAAATCCAATAAAAAACAAAGGCTTAAGGGCGCCTAAGAAAGCATAAGGAAATCTCCGGCCGTGCTCAGGACCTTCTGCGCACGGCGCTTTAGCTTGTCTGCCATCCAAACGGGAGGGACGGAAGAT
Source organism: Pseudomonadales bacterium (assembly GCA_965267275.1). Taxonomy (GTDB): domain Bacteria; phylum Pseudomonadota; class Gammaproteobacteria; order Pseudomonadales; family Azotimanducaceae; genus UBA4421. The sequence continues at coordinate 4,725,003 of OZ253950.1, read as the reverse complement.
GAGCTCTAAATTCATAGTGATATGCATCGCCTGCGTGGTGTTTTCCGGGTGTTCCACGCTTGCGACGACGCAGCCGCAACCGCTCAGCGAGCGTGAACGGGAAAGGCTCGGCAAAATCTGGGTACAACCCAGCTACGACACGGAGGAAGCCACCAGCGGCGTGACATCGGGTAAGGGTATGGGTGCGGCCATGGGTGCCGGGCAGGCCACGGGCGCGATGTGGAGTGAGATGGGCTCTGGTATGTCCGGTGACGGCGCGGCGCTCGGTTTGCTGGTTCTGGTCGCGTTGACGCCGATCGTCGCCGCGGGGGGCGCCGTGTATGGCGCGGCCGCGGCAGACAGTGCCGACGATGTGGAACAGTACCTGGCGACGCTGGATCAGGTGTATACGACTACCAGCGAAACCTACGCGCGCCATCTGGAGCGCGGCTTTGCCGATCTTACCTACCTTGACGCCGCGATCGGTGAACGCCCTGAAGCACATGATTCACGGCTGGTCATAGAGTTCAACGAGCTGTCGGGGTCAGGTGGCGGCGTCGAATCGAATCTCAGTTTCACGCTCAGCACGAAGACGAGTCTCTACGTCGCGGGCGATACGACCCCCACGTACGTGCGCGACTATGTCTTCCACACGCCCGTGCACCGCCTCTCTCGATGGGCTGAGGGTGACGGCGGCGCGCTGCGAGCGGAGATCGACGTGCTGGCCGCGAGCACTGTGCAGGCGTTGCTCGACGATCATTTCCGACAGTCTGCCTACACTGTTCAGCCGGACTATCCGGCATTCCGTTACGCGTTTCGTCCGAAGCGCCTGGCGACCCGGCAGCCGGAATTTCGCTGGCATCTTGCCGAGGGTGAGTTTGCGGCCGAACCGGTGGTGCCGCTGACTTACGAACTGCGGATCATCGGCAAGACGGGTGGGTTCACTGACTTCCAGGGTTTGACAGCGCAGCACTTCACCCCGGAGGCGCCATTGCCAGCGTGCGCAGACCTCGAGTGGCTGGTGCGCGGTCACTATGAATCCATGGGCCAGCCGCGCAGCACAGCCTGGTCGGCGCCGCAGCGTTTCCGTACGCCTTGTCCGAAGAGCTAGTGTCGGATCGGATGGGAGGCTCGCGTGTTAAGACGCCTCGTTCAGCAGGGTCTGCGCGTAGGTGCGCGTCTCGTCGGTGATGTCTGAGCCCGCCAGCATACGGGCCAGCTCCTCGATTCTGTGATCCGCGTCGAGCGGGTGGATGTTGGTATTGTCACCATCTTTGACCACGCGGATGTGATGATTGCCCAGCGCTGCAACCTGGGGAGCGTGAGTGATGCAGATAACCTGGGTGTGGTGTCCGAGCTCGCGCAGAATGCGCCCTACGGTGTCGGCAGTGGTGCCGCCGACGCCGACGTCCGCCTCGTCGAGAATCAGGCAGGGCAGGGCGCTGTTCTCCGCGGCGACAATCTGTATTGCCAGCGCAATGCGCGTCTGCTCTCCGCCGGACGCAATCTGCGTGAGGGGCGCTGGCGGAAAATTGGGGTTGGTGGTGACGACAAACTCGATGCGATCGATGCCGTTCTCCCCCTCTCCATCGCTGAAACTGAGGTCGAACTGACCGTCTTTGATGCCGAGCGTCTTCATATAGTGGCTGACCGCTTTGGCGAATGCCGGGGCGGCCTTCCTGCGCTTGCCGGACAACGCTTTCGCGCCTTTTCTAAACGAAGCTTCTGCCCCGGCCGCTGCTTCTGTCGCCTCGGCCAACGCGCTGTTGTCGGATTCGATCGCGTCGAGCTCTTCACGCAGCGTGGCCGCGTGCCGGGCCAGCGAACCCGGGTCGATGCGGTGTTTGCGCGCGAGATCCTGGGCCGTATTGAGGCGTTCCTCGACCAGCGCAAGCTGGCCGGGGTCGACGCTTATCTGATCCTGGTAGTGGCGCAGGTCGCGACTGGCGTCGTCCAGCAGTCCGAGGGCCGCGCTCAAAGTCGCCTGTGCTGATTTGAGGTCTGCGTGTTCGTCGTCGAGCTCCGCGACCTCGCGCGCCGACTGGCGCAGCGTATCCAGCTCTTCCAGCGTAAACAGCGCCTTCTCCAGGCTGGCGAGCGTCGTATGCGCAGAGCTCAGGCGCTTGTGATCGGTCGCCAGCTGGTCGAACTCGTCTTCGGCAAGGCCAAATTCGTCGAGTTCCTCGAGCTGATAGGTCAACAGCGACTTGCGGTCTTCCGCGGCGGCGAGACTTTCCTGCAGCGTTGCCATGCGCTCGAGTGCTTCCTGCCACGTGCGATAGGCGGCGGCAACGCTGGTCGCCGCCTTGCCGAGCCCGGCGTAATCGTCCAGGAGGCTCAGCTGCATCGATCGATTGGCGAGGCGCTGGTGCTCGTTCTGACCATGGATGTCGACCAGGTCTTCGCCCAGCTCACGCAGGTATTGTGTCGTTACCGGCACGCCGTTGATGAACGCCCTGCTGCGTCCCTGGGCTGAGACCACGCGGCGCACCAGGCAGGCTGGATCGTCTTCGGTCATCAGCTCATCGTCGGTGAGACGCTGGGCCAGCGCGGGCAGGTCGCTGAGATCGAACTCCGCGGACACATCCGCTTTGTCTTTGCCGGGGCGGATGACGTCGGTGCGCGCCCGTTCGCCCAGCAGCAGCCCCAACGCGTTCAGCAGGATCGATTTGCCCGCGCCCGACTCTCCGGTGATGGTGGTTAGACCGGATTCGAAATCGATGTCGAGCGCATCGACGAGAACGAAGTTTTTGAGGGTGAGCTGCTTGAGCATGTCAGTGTTTGTCTGTGCGCAGCTAGCCTAACGCAACGTTGTCGAGCAGAACATCAAATCATGGTGCCAAAGCCGCCAAAGATTGGTATAAAAATTGGCTGGAGTCGGTGTAGGAAGTTCATTTTTCGTCCCATGTCAGCCAGCGACGCATTTGACGGTCATGTCGGCGAGCGCGCCCAGCAGCTCTTCAAACTGCTGGTCGAGCAGTATATTGCCGAAGGCAATCCCATCGCCTCCAAGGCGTTGGCGACGCGACCGGAAGTGGGCGTGTCCTCGGCCACCGTGCGCAACATCATGGGTGATCTCGAGGCGCTCGGTCTGGTCAAGTCCCCGCACACCTCCGCAGGAAAAATCCCGACCACCCAGGGCTTTCGGTTTTTCGTCGACAGCCTGCTCTCGATAGAGCCTTTTGAAGAAGCACGCGTGCGCGCGATGGAAGCGGAGCTGAATCCCGATCTGTCGCCAACCGAACTCGTCTCCTCGGCGTCGGAGCTCATGGCGCAGATTACGAAAATGACGTGCCTCGTGACGACGCCGCTACGTAACCAGGTGGTGCTGCGGCATCTCGAATTCGTCCGTCTCGACGACGAGCGTGTGCTCGTGATCCTGGTGCTGAATGACCGTGAAGTGCAGAACCGGGTCATTCACGTCGACCGCGCTTTTACCGATGTCGAGCTGACGCAAGCCTCGAATTTCGTGAATGCCGAACATGCCGGGCGTCCGCTGCTCGACATCCGCAACGACATCCTGAGCAGCATGCAGGCCGATAAAGACCACATGGACGAGCTCCTGCAGAGTGCGCTGGATATGGCGTCCGCCGCGTTTGCAGAAGAGGGTGAGGACAGCCAGGAGCTGGTCGTCAGCGGCGAAAGCAGCCTGCTCGACTTCGCCGCGGATACCAGCACCGTCAAAACCCTGTTCGACGCCGTCTCCAACAAGGGGCGCGTGCTGCACCTTCTGGATCGTTGCCTCGAGTCGAGCGGGGTGCAGCTGTTCATTGGTGACGAATCCGGCTATCAGCCCCTTGGCGACGTTTCGCTGGTGACGCATTCCTATGAAGTGAACGGCCAGGTTGCCGGGGTTCTGGGGGTGATTGGTCCCACCCGCATGGCCTACAAAGAAGTGATTCCCGTCGTTGATGTCACCGCGCGCCTTCTGAGCGCCGCGATGCGCCACGGCTAGTTACGAAAATTCTTCTCCAGCCCTTGTAATTCGGGCGATTTGCCCTCATATAGCTCCCGCATTGTGATATGTGGGAAATGGTGCATGTCGGAAGACAAAACTAACGCGGGTGAAGATCTGGACGCGACGCTGGAAACGGCGGACGAGGCGCACGCTGACCTGCCGGAAGAATTGCCGCCGGAGGAAGCTGTAGAACCCCCGGCTGATGAGAACGTGACGGCCGAGGTGGCTGAACTCAAAGACCAGGTGCTGCGTACGCTGGCGGAGATGGAGAACATCAAGCGGCGCGCGGCCAGGGATGTCGAGAATGCGCATAAGTTTGCCAACGAGGGCCTCCTCAACGATCTCTTCCCGGTGCTCGACAGCCTGGAGAAGGCCGTTGAAGCCGCTGATGCGATAGAAGGCGCCGAAGCCATCGCCGAGGGCGTGGCCCTGTCGATGAAGTTGTTCGTCGACACGCTGGCCAAGGCCGGCGTGGAGCAAATCGACCCGCTCGGCGAACCGTTTGACCCGCAGCTGCACGAAGCCATGACCATGGTGCCGAATCCCGATGCGGAGCCGAATTCGGTCATGGATGTGATGCAGAAAGGTTACCGCCTCAACGGGCGCCTTGTGCGTGCCGCAAAGGTAATTGTGGTGCAGGGGGCACCGCAGGGCGAAAGCTGAAAAAAACACGGTCCTGCGGCCTTGAACTCCGCCGATTAGGCCAAATATTTAAGACTTAAGACGAAACCATTCCGCACAGGAATATTTGGAGAAGGAAATGGGTAAGATCATTGGTATAGACCTCGGCACCACAAACTCGTGTGTGGCCGTTCTGGAAGGCGGTGACGCGCGGGTCATAGAAAACTCGGAAGGTGACCGCACGACTCCCTCCATCATCGCTTATACCGATGATGGTGAAATTCTGGTGGGCCAGAATGCCAAGCGGCAGGCGGTCACCAACCCCACCAACACGCTCTTTGCGGTCAAGCGTTTGATCGGCCGTAAGTTCAAAGACGATGTCGTGCAGAAAGACATCAAGATGGTGCCTTACGCGATCTCGGAAGCGTCCAATGGCGATGCCTGGATCGAAGTGAAAGGCGACAAGCTGGCGCCGCCGCAGGTGTCCGCGGAAATTCTCAAGAAGATGAAGAAGACCGCGGAAGAGTACCTCGGCGAAGACGTTACCGAGGCTGTCATCACGGTCCCGGCGTACTTCAACGACTCGCAGCGGCAGGCGACCAAAGATGCGGGCAAAATTGCCGGCCTCGAGGTCAAGCGCATCATCAACGAGCCGACAGCGGCAGCGTTGGCATACGGTCTCGACAAGAAACGCGGTGATGCGAAGGTTGCAGTTTACGATCTTGGTGGCGGTACGTTCGACGTCTCCATCATCGAGATTGCCGAAGTAGACGGCGAGCATCAGTTCGAAGTGCTCTCGACCAATGGCGATACGTTCCTCGGCGGTGAAGACTTCGACCTCAAAATCATCGACTACCTCGCAGACGAGTTCAAAAGAGACAACGGCGTGGATCTGCATAACGATCCGCTCGCCTTGCAGCGCCTGAAGGAAGCGGCAGAGAAAGCCAAAATAGAGCTGTCGAATTCCCAGCAGACGGAAATCAATCTGCCGTATATCACGGCAGATCAAAGCGGACCCAAGCACCTGGTGCTGAAGCTGACGCGCGCGAAACTGGAGTCGCTGGTGGAAGATCTTGCCGATCGCACCATCGGGCCCTGCCAGACCGCGCTCGACGATGCCGGTTTGACCATCAATGACATCGATGACGTCATCCTGGTCGGTGGTCAGACGCGCATGCCGCTCGTGCAGGAGAAGGTGAAGAATTTCTTCGGCAAAGACGCCCGCCGGGATGTGAACCCCGATGAAGCGGTTGCGATGGGCGCAGCCATCCAGGCGGCGGTTCTCGCTGGTGACGTCACCGATGTTCTGCTCCTGGACGTGACCCCGCTGTCCCTCGGTATCGAAACGCTGGGCCAGGTGATGAGTGTCTTGATCGAAAAGAACACCACCATCCCGACCAAGAAAACCCAGGTGTTTTCAACGGCGGACGACAATCAGACTGCGGTGACGATTCACGTGCTGCAGGGCGAGCGTAAGCAAGCCGGACAGAATAAGTCGCTCGGGCAGTTCAACCTCGAGGACATACCGCCGGCGCCGCGCGGCATGCCGCAGATCGAAGTCGCGTTTGACCTCGATGCGAATGGCATTCTGAACGTTTCGGCCAAAGACAAAGCGACCGGTAAAGAACAGTCGATTGTCATCAAAGCCTCCAGCGGCTTGTCCGATGAGGAAATCGAGCAGATGATCCGCGACGCGGAAGCGCATTCCGAAGAGGATAAGAAGTTCGAGGAAATGGTGACGCTGCGCAACCAGGCAGATGGTCTGGTGCACGGGGCCCGCAAGGCCGTCGAAGATGCCGGCGACAAGGCGACGGACGAAGAGAAAGCCGCCATCGAGACAGCTGCATCGGAGCTGGAAGAGGCGTTGAAGGGCGAAGACAAGGATGCCATCGAAGCGAAGATGCAGGCTTTGTCGCAGGTTTCAGCCACGCTTGCTCAGAAGATGTACGAAGAGCAGGCTCAGGCAGCCGGCGCCGATGGCGCTGACGGACAGGCTGAGGCAGGCCCTGGCGACGATGCGGTTGACGCTGAGTTCGAAGAGGTCAAAGACGAAGACAAGAAGTAAGCGCTACTTCTATCTTCCCGAACGCGGCGTCTGTTCAAATGTGAGCAGCGCCGCGTTTGTCGCTTGAGCCGATAAAAATTCGGGTCGACGACGATAACAGAGGTTGGCGAAAACAGAGGGTTAAAGGCGGACGATGTCCAAACGAGACTACTACGAAGTACTGGGCGTAGGCAGAGATGCGAGCGAAGACGATCTCAAGAAAGCCTACCGGCGCCTTGCGATGAAATACCATCCCGACCGCAATCCGGATGACGCCGATGCCGAAGAGAAATTCAAAGAAGCCTCTGAGGCTTATGAAATTCTGACGGATGCGGAGAAGCGCCAGGCATATGACCAGTTTGGTCATGCCGGCGTCGACCCGTCCCAGGGCGGCGGACCCGGTTTCGGCTTCGAAGGCAACTTCAGTGACATTTTCGGCGACGTCTTCGGCGACATTTTTGGCGGCGGTCGCGGCGGCGGTGGGCGCAACGGCGTCAGCCGCGGCTCGGATCTGCGCTACAACATGCAGCTCGATCTGGAGCAGGCCGTGAACGGCGATACCGTCGAAGTGCGTATCCCGGTGCTTGCCGGCTGTGACGATTGTGACGGCAGCGGGGCTGCGCCCGGCACCTCTGCGAGCACGTGCCCGGATTGCCAGGGCGCCGGCCAGATACGCGTGTCCCAGGGCTTCTTCTCGCTGCAGCAGACCTGTCCGCGCTGTCGCGGTACGGGCCGCATCATCACCGATCCGTGTCGCTCCTGCGGTGGCGCGGGTCGTACGGAAAAGCGTAAAACGCTGTCCGTTAAGATCCCCGCGGGCGTGGATACCGGCGACCGTATCCGTCTCACCGGTGAAGGCGAGGCTGGCTTGAACGGGGGACCGCCGGGTGATCTTTACGTCCAGGTGGACGTGCGCGACCACCCGATCTTCGTGCGCGATGGACGCAATCTTTACTGCGAAGTGCCGATCTGTTTTCCGGATGCGGCGCTTGGTGGCGAGCTCGAAGTGCCGACGCTCGATGGCCGGGTGAAGCTCAAGATCCCGCCTGAGACGCAGACAGGTAAGCTCTTCCGCCTGCGCGGTAAGGGCGTCACCCAGGTGCGCGGGGGCGGCGTTGGCGACCTTTTGTGCAAAGTTGTGGTAGAAACGCCGGTCAAATTGACGGACCGCCAGAAAGAGCTGTTTGCTGAGCTGAAGTCGAGCCTGTCGGAGAACAGCAAGCACTCGCCCCGGGAAAAATCCTGGTTCGATGGCGTCAAAGATTTTTTCGACAGTCTCAAGGGATAGCGAGCGGCGAGACATAGCCGGGGGAGATTCATGATTCGAGTTGCCGTGACCGGCGCCGCAGGGCGCATGGGCAAAACGCTGGTGCAGGCCGTTGCGGAAGCAGATGGGCTCACGCTCGGCGCCGCGTTTGAGCACCCGGATAGTGCTGCCGTGGGCGCTGACGCCGGGGAGCTCGCGGGGATAGGCAGTCTGGGTGTTGCCGTCTCGGCGGATCCGGCTGCAGCGCTCGATGCGTTTGACGTGGTCATCGATTTCACAGCGCCCCAGGCGACGCTTGCGCTGGCGGAGGCCTGTCGCAGCGCCGGCAAAGGCATGGTCGTGGGCACGACCGGCTTCACCGATGCTGAGCTTGCCGAGCTGCAGGGTGCAGCTGCCGATCTTGCACTTTTCATGGCGCCGAATATGAGTGTCGGCGTCAACCTCGTTTTCAAGCTGATCGAGATAGCGGCGCGCGCGCTCGGCGACAGTGTCGATGTCGAAGTCATCGAAGCGCATCATCGGCATAAGGTCGATGCGCCTTCCGGGACGGCGGTGCGCATGGGCGAAATCCTTGCGGACGCGCTGGACCGTGATCTGGAGAGCGATGCGATTTACGGGCGCCAGGGCATTACCGGTGCGCGCGAGCGGCAGACGATTGCGTTCAGCACCATTCGCGGCGGCGATATCGTTGGTGAGCATACTGTGCTCTATGCGGGCGACGGTGAGCGCATCGAGATTACGCACAGAGCCTCCTCGCGCATGAACTTCGCCCAGGGTGCGCTGCGCGCGGCAGCTTATGTCGCAGAGCAGGAGCCTGGCCTCTATGACATGCAGACGCTGCTCGATTTGTAGGGAAACTTCCCCTTTTTCGGGGGAAGCGGTTACATATTCTTGCTGATTTTCAGAACCTGAATCGGTAGACTTCCCACCTTAAGTTCAACCGGCGTCCTCGACTCAGAGCGACGCAAAACCCTACCTTTGTTGAGCCCGGTAAAGCGCGCACCTAAGACGCGAGATTTGCTGGCACGCCTGCGTGCGAGCACCAAAAACATGAAGGAAGTGCTTTGATACCGGCTTTACTCGCCTTAGAAGACGGTAGTGTGTTTTACGGCCAATCGATTGGAATTGAAGGGTCCAGCGTTGGCGAAGTGGTATTCAACACTGCCATGACGGGCTATCAGGAAATCCTGACGGATCCCTCGTACGCTCAGCAGATTGTCACACTCACCTACCCGCAGATCGGCAACACCGGGGTAAACCCGGAAGATTACGAGTCAGACAAGGTCTGGAGCGCCGGACTGGTCATTCGGCAGACGCCGCGGCGCTTGTCCAACTGGCGTTCCACGATGTCGCTGCAGGACTTTCTCGAAGCTGAGAACGTCGTGGCGATCGCCGATGTCGACACGCGTCGTCTGACCAAGTTAATCCGCGAAAAAGGCGCACAGGCGGGTTGCATCCTGGCGGGCCCCGACGCTGCGACGGATGCCGGCAGAGAGCAGGCGCTGGCCGCGGCCAAAGCGTTTCCAGGTCTGGAAGGCATGGATCTGGCCAAAGTTGTCACCGGTCCCCAGCGCAGCTGGACGGAAACCGCGTGGGATCTGGCGACGGGTTATGGCGAGCTCAGCGATCCGCGTTTCAAGGTCGTGGCTTACGACTTCGGGGTCAAACGCAACATCCTGCGCCTGCTTGCGAGTCGCGGTTGCGAGCTGACCGTGGTGCCCGCCGAAACGCCGGCGGCGGACGTGCTGGCGCTGAACCCGGACGGCATTTTCTTATCCAACGGCCCTGGCGATCCAGAGCCCTGTGACTACGCCATTACCGCCATCAAAGAGCTGCTCGAGAGCGGGATTCCGATCTTCGGTATCTGTCTCGGCCATCAGCTGCTGTCCCTCGCGAGTGGCGCGCAGACCGTCAAAATGCCTCATGGCCACCACGGGGCCAATCACCCGGTGCAGGACAATGCGACCAGGGAGGTGATCATCACCAGTCAGAACCATGGGTTTGCGGTGGACGGTGAGACACTACCCAACAACCTCAAGTGCACGCACGTGTCGCTCTTCGATGGCACGGTGCAGGGCGTGGAGCGCACCGACGTCCCGGCGTTCAGTTTTCAGGGACACCCGGAGGCGAGTCCGGGCCCGCAGGACTGCGTTTATCTCTTTGACAAGTTCATCGACATGATGGCGGGGGAAGCGGCGGATGCCTAAGCGTACTGATATTCAATCCGTTCTCATTCTCGGGGCCGGCCCCATTGTCATCGGGCAGGCGTGTGAGTTTGATTACTCCGGCGCCCAGGCCTGTAAGGCGCTGCGCGAAGAGGGATTCCGGGTCATTCTGGTCAATTCCAACCCGGCGACCATTATGACTGACCCTGCCATGGCTCATGCGACGTACATCGAACCGGTCGAGTGGCAGACCGTGGCGCGCATCATCGAAAAAGAGAAACCCGACGCGCTCCTGCCTACGATGGGCGGACAGACAGCGCTGAACTGCGCGCTCGACCTGGTGCGTGAAGGTGTGCTCGAAGCCCAGGGTGTCGAGCTCATTGGCGCAACACAAGATGCCATCGACAAGGCTGAGGACCGCGAACGCTTCGACCGTGCAATGAAACGCATTGGCCTGGAAACACCGCGCTCGGCCATTGCCCACAGCCTCGAAGAAGCGCTGCAGGTGCAGAGTCAGCTGGGTTTTCCCTGTGTCATCCGGCCTTCCTTCACCATGGGCGGCAGCGGCGGCGGTATTGCCTATAACCAGGAGGAATTCGTCGAGATCTGCACACGCGGTCTGGATTTGTCGCCTACCAATGAGCTGCTGATCGATGAATCCCTGCTCGGCTGGAAAGAGTTCGAGATGGAAGTGGTCCGCGACAATCGGGATAACTGCATCATCGTCTGTTCGATCGAAAACCTGGATCCGATGGGCGTGCACACCGGGGACAGCATCACCGTTGCGCCGGCGCAGACGCTGACTGACAAGGAATACCAGCTGCTCAGGAACGCATCGATTGCGGTCCTGCGTGAGATTGGCGTCGATACCGGCGGCTCCAACGTACAGTTTGCGATCAACCCGGATGACGGGCGGATTGTCGTCATTGAAATGAATCCCAGGGTCTCGCGCTCATCGGCGCTCGCCTCGAAAGCCACCGGTTTTCCGATCGCGAAGATCGCGGCCAAGCTTGCCGTCGGGTATACCCTCGATGAGCTCGGCAACGACATTACCGGTGGCGTGACACCTGCGTCGTTTGAGCCGAGCATCGACTACGTGGTGACCAAGATCCCGCGATTCACCTTCGAAAAATTCCCGCAGGCCGATCCGCGCCTGACCACGCAGATGAAATCCGTGGGTGAGGTGATGGCGATAGGCCGCACGTTCCAGGAATCGCTGCAGAAGGCGCTCAGAGGTCTCGAGACCGGCATGGCTGGTCTGGACCCGGTCCTGGACGTTGAACGCAACGAGTGGGATGTGCACCTCAAACGCGAACTCGCCAACCCGGGTGCGCTCAGACTCTGGTACGTGGCGGATGCCTTCCGCCAGGGCCTGGGCTTCGACAAGATTTTCGAGATCACCAAAATCGATCCATGGTTCCTCGCCGAGATCGAGGATCTCATCGATACTGAAATCGGCCTTGCCAATCAGGCGGCGGAAGCATTGAGCCGCGACGAATGGTATGCGCTCAAGCGCAAAGGTTTTTCCGATGCGCGTCTGGCGGAGCTCCTGGCAGCGACCGAGGCGGACGTCCGCAGCCTGCGGCTGGCGCACGACGTGCGGCCCGTTTATCGGCGCGTGGATACCTGCGCGGCAGAGTTTCCGGCGACCAGTGCCTACATGTATTCCACCTACGAGGAAGAGTGCGAAGCGCTGCCGTCAGATCGGCAGAAGATCATGGTGCTGGGCGGTGGACCCAACCGCATCGGTCAGGGTATCGAGTTCGATTATTGCTGCGTGCACGCGGCGTTAGCCATGCGCGAAGATGGTTACGAAACCATCATGGTCAACTGCAACCCGGAAACCGTTTCGACCGACTATGACACCTCGGATCGCCTCTACTTCGAGCCGGTGACGCTGGAAGACGTGCTGGCGATCGTTGACGTTGAGCAGCCCGCCGGAGTGATCGTGCAGTTTGGCGGGCAGACGCCTCTCAAGCTCGTCAACGATCTCGAGGCCGCGGGCGTGCCCATCATCGGGACGAGCCCCGACGCGATCGATCGCGCCGAGGACCGCGAGCGCTTCCAGATGCTGGTTGAGAAGCTGTCGCTGCGCCAGCCCGACAATCGTGTTGCATCAAGCCCCGAACAAGGTATCGAACGTGCGCAGGACATCGGGTATCCGATTGTCGTGCGTCCGTCTTACGTGCTTGGCGGCCGTGCGATGGAGATCGTCTACAACGACGATGAGCTCACGCAGTACATGCAGAGCGCAGTGGATGTATCCAACGATTCGCCGGTATTGCTCGACCGGTTCCTGGACCAGGCGCTGGAAGTGGACGTCGATGCCGTCTGCGACGGCGATCAGGTCGTCATCGGCGCCATCATGCAGCATATCGAGCAGGCGGGTGTTCACTCTGGCGATTCCGCCTGTTCTCTGCCGCCATACAATCTCAAGCAGGAGACTCAGGACCTCATCCGTGAGCAGGTGAAAGCCATTGCTGTCGAGCTGGGTGTCGTTGGCCTCATGAACGTACAGATGGCCGTGCAGGGTGACGACGTGTTTGTCCTCGAGGTGAATCCTCGCGCCTCACGGACCGTGCCGTTTGTCTCCAAGTGCATCGGCGTTTCGCTCGCCAAAGTGGCGGCTCGCTGCATGGCAGGCACCACGCTGGAAGCCCAGGGTTTCACGCGCGAGATCATTCCGAAAAACTTCAACGTGAAAGAATCGGTTTTTCCGTTCAATAAGTTCCCGGGTGTTGACCCGATTCTCGGACCGGAGATGAAATCGACCGGGGAAGTCATGGGGGTCGGCGACACGTTCGGCGAAGCGTTTGCGAAATCATGCCTCGCGGCGGGAGATGTGCTGCCTGGTGAAGGACGTGCGTTCATCAGCGTTAAGCAGTCTGACAAGGCGGGTCTGCCTGAGGTTGCCCGGCTGGTGGCTGACCTGGGATTCCGCCTGGTCGCCACACCTGGCACTCAGCGCGTTCTGGCCGAGGCCGGTCTCGAGTGCGCCACCATTGCCAAGGTGAACGAAGGCCGGCCGGATGTTTCGGACATGCTCAAGAACGAGCAGATCGATCTGATCATCAATACGACGGAAGGCCGCCAGTCGATTGCAGACTCGGCGATCATCCGGCGGCTCGCCCTGCAGAATAAAGTGTGTTACACCACTACGCTCGCAGGCGGAGAAGCGCTCGCCATAGCGATCCGTGAAGGCCAGGGAGAGCAGGTGCGCAGATTGCAGGATCTGCACGAAGCGCTTTGACCAGCCAGCGTCCAGCAGCCCGGGAGGTGTTTTAGAGCATGCCCATTCCAATGACCGTCGAAGGCGCCGAAAGCCTCCGTGAAGAACTCCAGCATCGAAAGTCGGTGCTGCGTCAGGAAATCACTCAGGCCATAGCCGAGGCGCGCGAACACGGCGACTTGAAAGAAAACGCCGAGTACCACGCTGCGCGCGAGCAGCAGGGTTTCAACGAGGGCCGTATCCAGGAGATCGAGGGCAAGCTTGCGGATGCGCAGGTCATCGACATTGCCAAAATTCCCGTTGGTGAGAAGGTGATTTTTGGCGTGACGGTCACGCTCCTCGACGTCGAAAACGACGAAGAAACGACCTACAAAATCGTCGGCGAAGACGAGGCAGATCTCAAAGCCGGTAAAATTTCCGTCATGTCGCCCATTGCCCGGGCGCTCATCGGTAAGAGCGTTGGCGATGCCGTCACCGTCTCAACGCCGGGTGGTGATCGCGAGTACGAGATCGATAACGTCGAGCACGCTTGATAACGGACCCATGCCGCGAACGCCTCGATGAGTTGACGGCGTCAGTACGCGAAGCGTGCGATGTTGGATAGTTTGGGGTCGGCCTTGCTGTTCGCTTTATAGAATACCGCCACCTTGCCGATCTGCTGCACCACCTCGGCTTCGCAGGCGGCGGCAAGGGCAGTCACGGCGTTCTGCCGGTCAGCGCGTTCGCCGATCGCAAACTTCACCTTAATGAGCTCGTGATCCTTCAGCGCGCGCTGAGTTTCCCCGATGACGCCCTCGCTCACACCCTGTTCACCGACAATGACGACACTATCGAGGTGATGGGCGATGCGGCGCAGGGACTTTTTTTCGCTGGCTTTCAAAGACATTCCGGTATTCTAAACGATTGAGAGTTTGCAGGGTCCTGAAATGGCAGGAAAACGCAGTAAATCCAGCTCGCGCTGGCTGGCGCGCCAGAAGAAGGACTATTTCGCGCGGCAGGCCCGCGATCGCGGCCAGGTATCGCGGGCACACTACAAGCTCGAGCAGATCGATCAACGCTTCAAGCTGGTGCGGCCGCACAGCCGCGTGCTGGAGCTCGGCGCCGCCCCCGGGGGCTGGACACGCTATCTGGAAGAACGCCTGCGCGGCGGTTTGCTGATCGTGGTTGATCCGCTGCCGATAACGGCCGGGCAGGCCACCAGGGTCGTGGAAGGAAAATTCGGGGAACCCGAGGTCGATGCGGCGGTCGATGAGATTGTCGGGCAATCACCGCTGGACCTTGTTTTGTCGGATATGGCCCCCAATATGAGTGGGGTAAAGGCCATCGATCAGGCACGGGCGATGGACCTTGCCGACATGGCGCTCAGCGCGTGTCACCGATGGTTGCGTCCCGGTGGCAGCCTGGCTCTGAAGGCCTTTCAGGGCGAAGGCCTGGACGACTGGGTGGTGGCGCGGCGGCGTGAATTTGCCAAAGTCGTGATGACCAAGCCCAAAGCATCGCGCCCGGAGTCCCGCGAAGTGTTTGTGGTTGCGCAGAACTACAAACCGGCGCAGGACGCTACTGAAGGATTGGTGTAGTCTTGCCGGTCTATAGTTATTTGTGGGCTTGCGCTCGAGTGGTCGATGCGTCAAGCGCAATGAATTCAGGCGAAAAGCAGGCTAGCTGGAACGATAACGCCGAAAATGACTGAACGTGGCAAAAGCTTTGCCAGCTTTTGCGCTTTATTGTGAGGTAACTCCCTTGTCTGATATGGGAAAGAATCTACTCCTGTGGCTGATCATCGCGGCAGTGTTGCTGACGGTCTTCAATAACTTCAACGTGGAGCCGCAGCAGGAACCGATGGCGTACTCCGAGTTCGTCAAGGCCGTGCACATGCGCCAGATTCGCGAGGCGCAGATTCAGGGTGAGAAGATCACCGCGGTGGACAGCAGCGGTAATCGCATCTCGGTCGTCTGGCCGCAGAACGATACGAAACTGTTGGACGAGCTGGTAGATAACGACGTCAAAACGACGATCCTCGAGGAGGAGCGCCAGAGCTTCTGGTCACAACTGTTGATCGCAAGCTTCCCCATTCTCATCATCATCGCTGTGTTCATGCTGTTCATGCGGCAAATGCAGGGCGGCGGCAGTGGTCGTGGCGGCCCGATGGCGTTCGGCCGCAGCAAAGCGCGCCTGCTCTCTGAAGACCAGATCAAGACGACGTTCGCTGACGTTGCGGGTGTCGATGAGGCGAAGGAGGAGGTTCAGGAGCTCGTGGAATTCCTGCGCGATCCGGGCAAGTTCCAACGTCTCGGCGGCCACATTCCTCGCGGTATTCTGATGGTTGGCCAGCCCGGTACGGGTAAAACCCTGCTCGCCAAGGCCATTGCCGGCGAAGCCAAAGTGCCATTCTTCTCGATCTCCGGTTCGGATTTCGTGGAAATGTTTGTCGGTGTTGGCGCCTCGCGCGTGCGCGACATGTTCGAGCAGGCGAAGAAGCAGGCCCCCTGCATCATCTTCATCGACGAGATCGACGCCGTCGGCCGTCATCGTGGCGCGGGCCTCGGCGGTGGTCACGACGAGCGCGAGCAGACGTTGAACCAGCTCCTGGTAGAGATGGATGGCTTCGAGCCGAACGACGGCATCATCGTCATCGCGGCAACCAACCGGCCCGACGTGCTCGACCCGGCGCTGCTGCGCCCGGGGCGTTTCGACCGTCAGGTGGTCGTGGGTCTGCCGGACATCCGCGGCCGCGAGCAGATTGTGAAAGTGCATATGCGCAAAGTGCCGCTGGCGGACGACGTGGATGCGAGCATCATCGCGCGCGGCACGCCCGGATTCTCGGGTGCAGACCTTGCCAACCTGGTCAACGAAGCGGCGCTGTTTGCGGCGCGCGCCAACAAGCGCCTGGTTGAGATGGAAGAGTTCGACAAGGCGAAAGACAAGATCATGATGGGCGCTGAGCGCAAGAGCATGGTCATGTCGGAGAAAGAGAAGCGCAATACCGCTTATCACGAAGCTGGCCATGCGATCGTCGGTCGCCTGATGCCTGATCATGATCCCGTCTATAAAGTGACGATCATTCCGCGCGGCCGCGCTCTGGGTGTGACGATGTTCCTGCCCGAGGAAGACCGCTACAGCTTGAGCCGCCAGGGCATCCGCTCGCAGATCTGCAGCTTGTTCGGCGGGCGCATCGCCGAAGAGATGATCCTCGGCGCGGAGTACGTGACCACAGGTGCCAGTAACGATATTGAACGGGCCACCGGCCTGGCGCGCAGCATGGTCACGAAGTGGGGCCTGTCCGAGCGTATGGGGCCGCTCAAGTACGATGAGGATGACAACGAGGTATTTCTCGGCATGTCTGCCGGCGTCAAGCCGAAGCCTCTTTCGGATGACACCGCCCAGGCGATCGACGAAGAAGTGCGCAGCATCATCGACAGTTGCTATGCGGAAGCGGAGCAGCTCCTTACCGACAACATCGACAAGCTGCACGCGATGGCTGATGCCTTGATGGAATTCGAAACGCTCAGCACCGAGCAGCTCGACGACATCATGGCGGGTGCGAAACCGCGCCACCCGAGCGATCCCAAGCCGCCGTCGTCAGGACCCGATTCTTCGCCTGAGTCACCGATCGGCGGCCCTGCGGAAGAAAGCTGATCTATCGTGCGGCGCCTGCGCTGCGCTGATCGCACCCTGACCTTCGAGCACCCTCGCATCATGGGGGTGCTCAACGTTACCCCCGACTCCTTTTCTGACGGCGGCGCGCTGTTTGCCGCCGGCCAGCCGCTGCTTGACAAGATTGTCGACGTAGCGGGAGGCATGCTGGCGGCCGGGGCTGACGTGCTAGATATAGGCGGCGAATCCACCCGTCCGGGCGCGGCACCGGTGCACGAGGACGAGGAGTTGGAACGGGTCGTTCCGGTCGTAGAGCGCCTGCGCGCCTGCGACACGGTCATTTCCGTCGACACGCGTCATCCGCGTGTGGCCGCTGCGGCGATAGCGGCTGGTGCCCATCTCATCAATGACATCAGTGGCGGCGGTGATCCCGCCATGCTGGAGGTCATTGCATCCAGCGAGGCAGGCTACGCGCTGATGCATATGCAGGGGTCACCCGCGAACATGCAGGATGATCCGGTCTACGACGACGTGGTTGCAGAGGTGCATGACTATCTCGCCGCGCGCGTCGCGGCATGTGAAGCGCGCGGTATCGCCCGTGATCGGCTGATGGTGGATCCCGGGTTCGGATTCGGGAAAACCCTTGATCACAATCTCGCGCTTCTCAGCCACCTCGAGCGAACGCGGGTTGCCGACTTGCCGCTGCTCGTTGGGTTGTCGCGCAAGCGTATGCTCGGTGCGATTACCGGGCGCGACGTAGGTGACCGCACCGTCGCAAGCGTTGCCGCTGCGCTGCTGGCGGCGGAGCGGGGCGCCGACCTCGTGCGTGTGCATGATGTGGGTGCAACTGCGGACGCGCTCAAGGTGCTTTCTGCCTTGAATCCTGCGCGCGTAGTATGATGGGCGTGACCGATCGGTCCAGGTAAGGAAAATCGAGGCGGCCGAGCGCGTGTAGCGCGCGGGCCGGCCAGGGGAACAGTTTGACGAACAACGGTAGAAAATTTTTTGGCACTGACGGTATCCGGGGCCGCGTCGGAGAGCATCCGATCAATCCGGAATTCTGTCTCCGGCTCGGGTGGGCCGTGGGTAAGGTTTTTGCCGGTAAAGGCCCCGCGCACATCGTCATCGGCAAGGACACGCGCATCTCCGGTTACATGCTGGAGTCCGTGCTCGAGTCGGGTCTGGCCGCCGCCGGTGCGGACGTCAGTCTGACCGGACCCATGCCGACCCCGGCGATCGCCTACCTGACCCGTACCCTGCGCGCAGACGCGGGGATCGTCATCAGCGCCTCTCACAATCCTTACTATGACAACGGGATCAAGTTCTTTGATGGCGCTGGCAACAAGTTACCCGACGACGTTGAGCTCGAAATCGAAGCGCAGCTCAAAGAGGAGATGGCGTGTGAAACATCGGACCGGCTCGGCAAGGCGTCACGCGTCGACTATGCGCCAGGCCGCTACATAGAATTCTGCAAAGGGACCGTGCCGCGGGGCTTCAGCCTGCGGGGTATGCGTATCGTGCTCGATTGCGCGAACGGCGCCACCTATCACGTTGCGCCCGGAGTCTTCGAAGAGTTGGGCGCCGATGTGCTCGTCATCGGGGCAGAGCCCAACGGCTTCAATATCAACGATGGCTGCGGCTCCACCCATCCGGAGCTGTTGCAGCAGAAGGTCGTGGAATGGCGCGCGGATCTCGGCATCGCGTTTGATGGCGATGGTGACCGCGTTTGCATGGTGGATGATCAAGGCGAACTGCTGGACGGAGATGAAATTCTCTACATCATCGCCCGCCATCGGCTTGCGCAGAATACGCTTCAGGGCGGCGTCGTGGGCACGGTCATGAGCAATCTGGGCCTCGAGCAGGCGCTGGATGGCCTCAAAGTGCCGTTCTGCCGCGCTCAGGTCGGCGATCGCTATGTCACCGAGCTGCTCCATGACAGGAACTGGAGCCTCGGCGGAGAAACGTCGGGCCATGTCCTGTGCCTCGATCTCGCGACCACCGGCGATGCCATCGTCGCTGCATTGCAGGCGCTCTTGCCTGTGGTCGCAACCTCAACTCCGCTGCGCGACCTGACCGCGGGTATGACCAAGCTGCCGCAGGTGATGGTGAATGTGGCTGTAGAAAACCCGGCTGCTACCGCCAGCGGAAAACCTCTCCAAGAAGCCATTGAGGACAAAACCAAAGTCCTCGCCGGCCGTGGCCGTATTCTGGTGCGGCCATCGGGCACAGAGCCTTTGCTGCGCGTCATGGTGGAGGGTGAGGATCACGCGGAAGTCCGAGCGATCGCCGATGAGCTGGCGGGTATCGCCGCCCAGGCTTGATCGAACTCGCCCCTTGAAGCGTGACTTTGTCGCTCTTTTTGCCCCTTGCCGGACGTGGCAATTAGGCGGACGAACGTATAACATTGCGCGCCCTCGCAGAGCCGGTGACTGAACGAATGCGAAAAATCCTGGTTGCCGCGAATTGGAAGATGCATGGCTCCAAGGCGCACATACGTGAGTTTGTGAGTGCGCTACGCTTGGCTGAAGGCGTCGATACGGTGGTGTTTCCACCTGCTGTATACCTTCATGAGCTCGTGTCTTGTGCTGCCGATGGCCTGGCTGTCGGTATCCAGGATGTCGGCATACAGCCATCTGGCGCCCACACTGGCGAGATCGCGTCAGAAATGGTCGCGGAAGTCGGGGGTGAGTGGAGCATTGTCGGGCATTCCGAGCGCCGCATCATGCAGGGTGAAACGGACGATCTGGTTGCCACCAAGGCAGCCGCGGCTTTGCGAGGCGGGTTGCGTCCGATCGTATGCGTTGGCGAAACGCTGGCTGAGCGTGACGCCGGGCACGAGCTTGCTGTCGTAGAGCGTCAGCTTGCAGCGGTTCTGGACCGCGTCGACGTCGATCGATTGGCAGAAGGTGCCATAGGCTACGAGCCGGTCTGGGCGATCGGAACGGGCGAAACGGCAACGCCGGAGCAGGCGCAGGAAATGCATGCGTTCATACGCTCGCAAGTGGCATCTGCCAGTGAGCGCGCCGCCGCGGCGATGCGCATAATATATGGCGGCAGCGTGAAACCCGATAACGCTGCCGAGCTTTTTAGACAGGCCGACATTGATGGCGGCCTGGTAGGTGGAGCGTCTTTGAACGCTGCTGACTTTTCAGAAATATTGCGCGCTGCACAGGCAGCGCAGGTGTAGAAGATACACGGGTGACATATGGGCACAGTTGAAACGGTATTGCTGTCATTGCTGATTCTCGACGCAATTGCGCTGACGGTATTGGTCCTGCTGCAGCAGGGTAAAGGTGCGGACGTTGGGGCCGCGTTCGGCGCAGGCTCGTCCAATACGATGTTCGGCAGTCTGGGCGCGGCGTCTTTCCTGACCAAAGCAACCGCGTGGCTTGCCATAGGTTTTTTCGCGATTGCTTTCAGCCTCGCCTACCTCGCTAAAGAACGCGCAGGCACGGTTGGCAGCGTGGGGATTCCTACTGCCCCGGTGGAATCTCCCGCCGGTGAGTTGACGTCGCCGCAGGAAAGTGTAGATTCCGATGCCCAGACAGACGTGCCGGCGCTCGAAGCGCTGGATGCGGATGAAGTAGAGGCTCTGAACCAGGTCATTGACGCGGTTGAAGAAGCCCAGGACGGTGACGTGCCAGATCTCCCCGAGGGAGGTTAGCGGTACGCGCAACGCCTAGTACATGCCGAAGTGGTGAAATTGGTAGACACGCTACCTTGAGGGGGTAGTGGGCTTATGCCCGTGCGAGTTCGAGTCTCGCCTTCGGCACCATGTCGCTCGTTGACACTCGCTTACCGAGTTTTTCAGCGAAGCTGAAAAACATCGCTCAACGAGCCGACATCTTTCGGAAGCGGTTGCCAACGAAACCCACCCATTACTCTCCTTTTCGGCCTCGAGATATCGCCAGTATTGAGCGGCGATGTTTTCCGCCAAAGGCGGAAAACTCGATAAGTGAGCGCAGCGAACGACCGCTTGCAGGGGGGGTACTTGATCCCTATAATTCGCCACCTTGCTGATGCGGGGTGGAGCAGTCTGGTAGCTCGTCGGGCTCATAACCCGAAGGTCGTGGGTTCAAATCCTGCCCCCGCTACCAAAGGAAGAAAAGCCCCTGTTAGGGGCTTTTTCGTACGCAGAGCGCGGTTTCGCGCAGCGTGCGTTAGCGAAGCTTTACACGCGTAGCTAGGTCCATTCCTTGGTGGCCCGTCCCGTACCGGCGGGTGCTCATGCATAAGACTCATGCACAGGAATGGTTGTAACCAAGGCGAGTCTACTAGGAATGGGCGTTGCGCCCATTTTTTGTGCCAGCAGGAAATGTTTCCAGCGGCGCTTCCGGGCGCAGCTGGCAGATGGAATTTTGTTGATAAGTTATTGAATAGAAAGGAAAGACAGGTCGAAGAACTGCTGGCGCCAACGGTGGAGTCGCTGGGTTGCAAAATCTGGGGTGTCGAGTACCTGAGTCAGGGCAAACACACCAAGCTGCGTCTATACATCGATCGCGAGGATGGGGTCACCGTCGACCACTGCGCCGATGTGAGCCGTCATGTGAGCGACGTGCTGGACGTTGAGGAATTCCTGAACTCGGCGTACACGCTGGAAGTGTCTTCACCGGGCATGGACCGCATCCTGTTCAAAGAAAGCCAGTACGCCGAGAGCGTGGGTGAGCAGGTCGAGATTCGGCTGAATTTTCCTTTTGAAGGCCGCAAGAAGTTTGTCGGCGTGTTGACCGAGGTGCAGGACAACACGGCGGTGGTGCGGATCGAAGATGAAGAGTTTTTGTTGCCGCTGGAAAATATCCAGCGGGCGCGCGTGGTACCGGTGTTTGAATGAGCCGGCCGCAGCCGCCTTCCGCGGCCCGTCCCCGTTGCGCAGGGACGAGCAAACCGGTTGAAAGCGGGTTTGTGACAAGAGTGAGTTAAGGCAGGTAGATGTCCAAAGAAATTCTGTTAGTCGTAGAGTCGGTATCGCTCGAAAAGGGTGTCTCGAAAGAGGTCATCTTCGAGGCCATAGAGTCGGCCATGGCCATGGCGACCAAAAAGCGTTATGGCGAAGATGCTGAATTTCGTGTCGCGATCGACCGCGAGTCGGGAGAGTACGACACGTTCCGAACCTGGAAGGTCGTCAACTACGAAGATGAGGAAGAGCCGAATATCGATGCGATGTACAGCGTCGAGGAAGCGCAGGAGGTCAAACCCGGCGCGGTTCTCGGTGACGTCATCGAAGAGCAGGTCGAATCCGTAGAGTTCGGACGTATTGCTGCGCAGACCGCGAAGCAGGTCATCGTCCAGAAGGTGCGCGAAGCTGAGCGCGCGCAGGTTGTCGAAGCTTACCTCCCGCGGATGAATGAACTCGTCAGCGGCACGGTCAAAAAGCTGGGGCGTGACAGTGTGATCGTGGATCTGGGCAACAATGCCGAAGGGATTCTCACACGCGAACATCTCATCCCGCGCGAGACTTTTCGCGTTGGTGATCGCTTGCGTGCCATGCTGATCGACGTTCGCCCCGAGAATCGCGGGCCTCAGCTGATCCTGACCCGCACTGCTCCGCAGATGCTCGTTGAGCTCTTCAAGATCGAGGTGCCGGAGATCTCCGAGGACGTCATCGAGATACGCGGGGCGGCTCGAGATCCGGGCTCACGCGCGAAGATTGCGGTCAAGACGAACGACGGGCGCATCGACCCGGTGGGTGCGTGCGTGGGCATGCGTGGCTCACGCGTGCAGGCGGTGTCCGGTGAACTCGCTGGTGAGCGTATCGACATCGTGCCGTGGGACGATAACCCGGCACAGTTGACGATCAACGCCATGGCGCCGGCGGAAGTGGCCTCGATTGTCCTGGATGAGGAAACACATTCCATGGACATCGCAGTGACCGAAGAAAACCTCGCGCAGGCGATCGGCCGTGGTGGGCAGAACGTGCGCCTGGCCAGCGATCTTTGCGGCTGGTCGTTGAACATCATGACCGAAGAAGAAGCGGCCCAGAAGCAGGAAGAGGAAGCACTGCGCTACATCCAGGACTTCATGGACTCGCTGGCAGTCGATGAGGACGTCGCCGGGGTTCTGGTCGAAGAAGGATTTACCACGCTCGAAGAGATCGCCTACGTGCCGATCGAAGAGATGATGGCAATCGAAGGGTTTGACGAAGAAATTGTCCAGGAGCTGCGCAATCGGGCCAAAGACGCGTTGCTGACCAAAGCGATTGCGAGCGAAGAAGCGCTCGGAGACGCAACGCCCGCGGACGATTTGCTCGAGATGGAAGGCATGGAGCGTCAGCTGGCCTTCAAGCTGGCCGCGAACGAAGTGGTCACGATGGAAGATCTGGCTGAGCTGGCCGTTCCCGAGCTCATCGACATAGAGCCGGAATTGTCAGAAGAAACGGCGGCGGCTTTGATTTTGAAAGCCCGGGAGCCGTGGTTTGCGGACGAAGAAGAAGCCGCTGGGGAAGAGTAAGCAACTGCTCGGTTACGCTCGAGAGATAGAGGTAAGGGCAGTAGGAGTTATTGATGGCAGACGTTACGGTTAAACAGCTTGCAGACACAGTGGGTGCGCCGACCGACCGGCTCTTGCGTCAGATGCAGGAGGCGGGCTTGTCGCATGACTCTGAGGATGCGGTTGTTACAGAGGAACAGAAGCAGACTTTGCTTGCGTTTCTGCGCCGCAGCCACGGCGCATCTGAAGAAGCGCCGAAAAAGATAACGCTCAAGCGTAAAAGCACGGGCACGCTGAAGGCGGGCCAAGGGCGGGGCGGGCGCAACGTCAATATCGAGGTTCGCCGCAAGCGTACCTATGTGAAAGGCGGTGATACACCGGAAGCTGCGGAGGCGGCGCCCGCTGCGGCCGAACCCTCTCAAGCAGAGCTTGAAGCGCAGCGCATACGCGAGGAAGAGACTGCCCGTAAAGAAGCCGAAGAGCAGGCGCGTACTGCGGAAGCAGAGCGCAAAGCGGAACTCGAGCGTAAGGCCGAGGAAGAGCGTCTCAAGGCGGAAGAAGAAGCGCGGCGCGCAGAGGAAGAGCGCGCCTCCCAGGAGGCCGCCGCGAAAGAGCAGCCGGCGGCTCCGGAAGCACCTCAAGACCCGGCTGCGGCAGCGGCTGATCTGCAGGCTCGCGAACAGGCTGAGCAGAAGGGTGGCAAGCGCGGCAAAGCCAAACAGCATGAGCGTCGTGACGATGCCGGCAAGAAGGGCGGCCGCCGCGAACTGTCGTTGAAGAGCGAGCGCCGCACCAAGCGCAAGCAGCCGCGGCGCCAGGCTCCTTTGCATGTCGATCAGCAGGGCGGCGAGTTCAAGCCGACGGAATTCATCTCCCGTGAGGTGGAGGTCGGCGAGGTCAATGCGGTGGGCGACATTGCTCAGGCGATGGCCGTCAAAGCGGGTGAAGTGATCAAGACCCTGATGGGTATGGGCGTCATGGCGACCATCAATCAGACGCTGGATCAGGACACCGCGACCCTGGTCGTCGAAGAGATGGGCCACAAGGTCAAAATCGTCAGCGAAGATGCGCTGGAAGAGAAATTCGAAGCCAGCCTTCAGATCGAAGGTGAAGCGGTTGGCCGCGCGCCCGTGGTGACCGTCATGGGCCATGTCGATCACGGTAAAACCTCGCTGCTCGATTATATCCGCAACACCCGGGTCACCAGCGGCGAGGCGGGTGGCATCACCCAGCACATCGGTGCTTACAGCGTGCCGACCTCGGGTGGCACGGTGACCTTCATCGACACGCCCGGCCACGCGGCGTTCACCGCCATGCGCGCGCGCGGCGCCAAGGTTACCGACATTGTGATTCTCGTGGTTGCCGCTGATGACGGCGTGATGCCGCAGACCGAGGAAGCCATTCAGCACGCCAAAGCCGCGGAAGTGCCGATCATCGTCGCCATCAACAAGTGCGACCTCGAGGCCGCTGACCCGGATCGTGTGACAAACGAGCTTTCCGCCAAGGACGTCGTGCCCGAAGACTGGGGCGGAGATACGCAGTTCATCAAAGTTTCCGCGATTACCGGTGAAGGCATCGACGAACTGCTGGAGGCGGTCACGCTGCAGGCAGAGATCATGGAGCTGAAAGCGATTTCAGAGGCGCCTGGACAGGGTGTGGTCATCGAATCCAGTCTCGACCGCGGCCGCGGTCCTGTGGCAACGGTACTGGTTCAGAACGGCACGCTCAGCCAGGGTGACATCATTATCGCTGGTGAATCCTACGGTCGTGTGCGGGCAATGCTCGACGATCAGGGACAGGCAACCAAGGCGGCAGGTCCGTCGCAGCCGGTGGAGGTTCTCGGCCTCAACGGCACGCCGGCTGCTGGTGATGACTTCTCAGTTGCCGCTGACGAGCGCACGGCGCGGGAACTCGCTGAGTTCCGCGCGGACAAGAGCCAGGAACGCCGTCAGGCCATGCAGCAGGCAGCCAAGCTCGAAAACATGTTCGCGAACATGGGTGAAGGCGAGAAACGCATTCTGAAGCTCGTCGTCAAAGCCGACGTACGCGGCAGCCTCGAAGCCATCGTGCAGGCGCTGGCTGAGCTCGGCAATGACGAAGTAGGTGTGCAGGTGCTCGGCTCCGGGGTCGGCGGGATATCCGTCTCAGACGCCACCATGGCGGCTACTTATGGCGCCGTGGTGTTCGGCTTCAACGTGCGTGCGGACAAAGCGGCGAAAACGCATCTCGAGCGCGAAGGCGTCGATCTGCGTTATTACAGCGTCATTTACGAGCTGATCGACGATGTCAAAGCGGTGTTGTCCGGAATGTTGTCGCCGGAAGTGCGCGAAGAGATTGTCGGTGTTGCCGAAGTTCGCGACGTGTTCCGTTCACCCCGCTTTGGCGCGGTGGCGGGTTGTATGGTTACGGACGGTACCGTCTTCCGCAGCAAGCCGATTCGCGTGTTGCGTGACAACGTTGTGATCTACGAAGGCGAGCTCGAATCGCTCAGGCGCTTCAAAGACGACGTCAACGAAGTCCGCGCCGGCACGGAATGCGGTATCGGCGTGCGTAACTACAACGACGTTCGCGTTGGTGACCAGATTGAGGTCTACGACGCCAAAGAAGTGGCGCGCGAGCTCTAGCGCACGATGCTGGCCATGTCACGCGACCTCAAAGTAGCCGACTTCATCCGCGATGAGTTGGCTCGCATCATTCAGCTCGAGATGCGTGACCCGCGTGTGGGCAGCTTTGTCAGTGTCAACGACGCGAAGGTCAGTCGTGATCTGTCCTTTGCGGACATCTATGTCTCTTCGCTGCAGGCGGAGGACGAGGGCGCGAGAACTGAACTGATAAAAGTCCTCAATGGCGCCAGCGGTTACTTCCGCTCGACGTTGGCGAAGCGCCACAAAATGCGCACCACGCCGAAGTTGCGCTTTCACTACGACCATCTCGTTGAGCAGGGCCCACGGCTGGAGAAGCTCATCGATACTGCCATGCGTTCGCAAGCCGCCAATGACGAGGACCAGTCCGATGCCTAGGCGCAGACGCGGTCGTCCGGTCAACGGCGTTCTGGTGCTGGATAAGCCCCGTGGGATTTCATCCAGCGACGCGGTGCAGCAGGTGAAGCAGTTATTTGGGGCACAGAAGGTCGGGCATACCGGTAGCCTCGATCCCCTCGCCACGGGCGTGTTGCCGCTTTGCTTTGGCGAAGCGACGAAGTTTTCGCAGTTTCTTCTATCATCGGATAAAGCGTATTGGACGCGTATCAAGCTGGGCGTGGCGACGGAAACCGGCGACGCTGACGGTGAAGTGATTGCTGAGAAGGATGCATCACACGTCACGGCAGCTGACGTAGAAGCTGTTCTCGAGCAGTTTCGCGGGGAGATAAAGCAGGTTCCCTCGATGTACTCGGCGCTCAAACACAATGGTCAGCCGCTTTATAAGCTGGCGCGCCAGGGCATAGAGGTGGAGCGCGAAGCGCGTTGCATCACGGTTTATTCAAACGAACTCGTCGCCTTTGAAACTGGCGAGTTCGAGCTCGAGCTCAAGTGCAGCAAAGGCACGTATATACGGACCATTGCTGAAGAGATCGGCGCGGCGCTCGGTGTCGGCGCGCACGTATTAGCGTTGCATCGCCGGGCAGCCGGGCCTTTTACAGAAGAAGATATGGTTTCGCTCGACGTCTTGCGTGAAGAACGCGAACGCGGCGAATCGCTGGACAAGTTTCTACTACCCACAGCCAGCACGGTGGGTCAATGGCCGGAGGTGATTCTCACCGACGCCACTGCTTTTTACGTACGCCAGGGCCAGCCTGTTCAGGTTGCCCATGCACCGACCAGCGGTCTGGTGCGGCTCAGTGAAAAAGCCGGTGACGGTGCAAGTTTCCTCGGCGTAGGTGAAGTGCTGGATGATGGGCGCGTTGCGCCCCGTAGATTGGTGGCTGGCTCGTAAGGCTGGTCGACCGCAAATTGGCCAGAGCAACTACAAATATGCGTGGTTGTTTCTGTTGATTCCGCCTGCAGGAGCAGGCTGCATATTAAGGAGTAAGAAATGGCACTAAACGCCACAACCAAAGCAGAGATCATCAAAGAGTACCAACTGGAAGATGGCGACACAGGGTCGCCCGAAGTACAGGTAGCCTTGTTGACTCACAACATCAACGGTCTGCAAGACCACTTTCGTGATCATCACAAAGATCACCACTCGCGCCGCGGTTTGATCCGTATGGTCAACCAGCGCCGCAAACTGTTGGATTATTTGAAAAGCAAAGATTCGGCTCGCTACAGCGATCTGATTAAGCGACTAGGACTACGTCGTTAGCAAGTGAGCCTATTGGAGGTAAAAGTTTGAACCCTATTACAAAGACATTTCAGTTTGGCGATCAAACCGTTTCTATCGAAACGGGTAAGGTCGCCAAGCAGGCAACCGGCTCGGTTGTGGTGACCATCGGCGATACCGTCGTTCTCACCACCGTCGTCGGTGCCAAGAGTGCGCGTCCCGGACAGGATTTCTTTCCGCTGACGGTCAACTATCAGGAAAAGACCTACGCTGCGGGCAAAATCCCGGGCGGTTTCTTCCGTCGCGAAGGTCGTCCGTCTGAGAAAGAGACGCTGACCTGCAGATTGATCGACCGTCCCATACGTCCGCTGTTTCCGAAAGGATTCATGAACGAAGTGCAGGTCATTCCGACCGTCATTTCCGTCGACAAAGACCAGGATCCCGACATAGCTGCGATGATCGGCACGTCTGCCGCGCTCGCGATTTCCGGTATTCCTTTCGCGGGCCCCATCGGCGCAGCACGCGTCGGTTATCAAGATGGCTCGTATCTGTTGAACCCTGGCTACGAAGCGCTCAAGAGCTCAATGCTCAACATGACCGTTGCCGGTACCGAATCCGCTGTACTGATGGTGGAATCCGAGGCGAAAGAACTCACCGAAGACGAGATGCTCGGTGCGGTCTTGTTTGGCCACCAGGAGATGCAGGTTGCCATACAGGCGATCAAAGAGCTGGCCGCTGAGGCGGGCAAGCCGGCCTGGGACTGGCAGCCTGAGCCGACCAACGACGCGCTTCTGAACGAAGTCAGCGACGCTGTAAAAGCGGATCTTGGTGATGCCTATCGCATCAGCGACAAAATGGACCGCCAGGCCGCTGTCAGCGACCTGCGCGCCAAGGCGGTAGAACAGATTGCTGGCGCTGAGGATGCGGAAAACAGCGCTGACGAAGTTGCCGAGATGTTCGGCAAGGTCGAGAAGGACCTCGTGCGCCAACGTGTTCTGAACGGCGAGCCGCGCATCGATGGCCGCGATCTGCGGACCGTGCGACCGATCCATGTTGAAGTCGGCGTTCTGCCGAAAACGCATGGCTCAGCGCTGTTCACGCGTGGCGAAACCCAGGCCCTGGTCGTTGCGACGCTGGGTACCCTGCGAGACGCCGCCATGATCGATGCGCTCGAAGGCACCTATAAAGATCAGTTCATGTTGCACTACAACTTCCCGCCCTACAGTGTGGGCGAGGCGGGCTTCATGGGCGGACCGAAGCGTCGTGAGATCGGCCATGGTCGCCTGGCGCGTCGCGGCGTCGCGGCTACGTTGCCTGACGAAGAGGATTTTCCGTATACGATTCGCGTCGTTTCTGAAATCACGGAATCGAATGGCTCCAGCTCCATGGCCAGCGTGTGCGGTACGTCCCTGGCGCTCATGGATGCCGGTGTGCCGGTGAAGATGCCTGTCGCAGGCGTTGCGATGGGTCTGGTCAAAGAAGGCAACCGCTACGCTGTCCTGACCGACATTCTGGGTGACGAAGACCACCTGGGCGATATGGACTTCAAAGTGGCAGGTTCTGCAAAAGGCGTCACTGCGCTGCAGATGGACATCAAGATCGACGGTATCACCGAAGAGATCATGGAAGCCGCCCTGCAACAGGCTAACGAAGCCCGCTTGCACATTCTTGGTGAGATGAACAAGGTCATCAGCAGCGCGCGTCAGGAGCTGTCAGAGAACGCTCCGGCGATGACGACGGTCAAGGTTCATCCGGACAAGATCCGCGATGTCATCGGTAAAGGCGGCGCCACCATTCGCGGTATTGTCGAAGATACCGGCGCTGAAGTAGACATCGATGACGACGGCACCGTGCGTATCTACGCTGACAATCAGGATTCCAAGAACGCCGCAGTTGCGCGTGTTCAGGAAATCGTTGCGGAAGCGGAAGTCGGCAAAATCTACCACGGCAAAGTGGAACGCATCGTTGATTTCGGCGCGTTCGTCAACATTCTGCCTGGTAAAGACGGCCTGCTGCATATCTCGCAGATTGCCGAAGAGCGTGTGGAAACGGTCACGGATTACCTGTCCGAAGGACAGGAAGTGGACGTGGTCGTGCTCGATGTCGATCAGCGCGGACGTATCAAGCTCTCTATCAAAGAGTTGCCGAAGTACCAGAGCGCTGAAAGCTCAGACGAAGGCGAAGCCGCTGAAGGCTGAGTCGCCCGAACTGCGATCTGAAGGGCTGCATTGCAGCCCTTTTTTTTGCCTGCTTTTCCCCTGAGGCTTCAGCTTCCGGCGTCGTGAGCGATCAGCGGTGTTCGCGATTTTCGACGAGATCGTCCACCACAGCCGGATCTGCCAGCGTGGAGGTATCCCCGAGGTTGTCGAGCTCGTTGGCGGCGATTTTGCGCAGAATCCTGCGCATGATCTTGCCTGACCGCGTTTTCGGCAGGCCGGGCGCCCACTGGATGACGTCCGGTTTGGCAATGGGACCGATCTCTTTGCGCACCGATTCAACCAGTTCGTCGCGCAGCGCTTCCTCGTCGGTGTTGTCGCCCACCATGAGCGTGACGTAGGCGTAGATGCCCTCGCCTTTGATGTCGTGCGGGTAGCCCACCACCGCCGCCTCGGCGACGGACGGATGCAGCACGAGCGCACTCTCGACTTCGGCGGTGCCGATGCGGTGGCCGGATACGTTCAAGACATCGTCGACCCGGCCGGTAATCCAGTAATACCCGTCGGCATCGCGGCGGGCGCCGTCTCCGGTGAAGTAAAACCCTTTGTAGGTGGAGTAGTACGTGTCCACGACACGCTGATGGTTACCGTACACGGTGCGGATCTGCCCCGGCCAGCTGCCGGTGATGACCAGATTACCGCTTGCCTCGGTTTCCTCGATGATTTTGCCGTCCTGGTCTACTAGCGCGGGCTGCACGCCGAAAAACGGTCGCGTTGCAGAGCCGGGTTTGAGTGCGGTGGCGCCAGGCAGCGGGGTGATCATGATGCCGCCGGTTTCGGTTTGCCACCAGGTGTCGACGATGGGACAGCGGTCTTCGCCCACCACGCGGTGATACCACTCCCAGGCTTCGGGATTGATCGGCTCGCCGACCGTGCCGAGAAGGTTCAACGAAGCTCTGCTGGTCGAGGTGACGAACTCGTCACCCTGCCCCATCAGCTGGCGGAGCGCCGTGGGCGCCGTGTAGAAGGTATTGACCTTGTGCTTGTCGACCACCTGCCAGAAGCGCGACGCGTCCGGATAAGTAGGCACGCCCTCGAACATGAGCGTTGTCGCGGCGTTTGCCAGCGGGCCGTACACGATGTACGAATGCCCGGTGATCCAGCCCACATCCGCTGTGCACCAGTAGATGTCGCCATCGTGATAGTCGAAGACGTATTTATGGGTGATCGCCGCGTGCAGGAGATAGCCTGCCGAAGAGTGTTGGACGCCTTTGGGTTTGCCCGTCGAGCCCGAGGTATAGAGGATGAAAAGCGGATCTTCCGCGTCCATGCTTTCCGGTTCTGCCGTTGTTGGCTGGTCGCTGACCAGCTCGTCGTACCAGACGTCGCGGCCCTCCTGCCAGGGGACGTCACCTCCGGTGCGTCGTACCGTGACGACTGTGTGCACGTTCGGACACTCGGCCAGCGCCTGCTCCGTGTTGTCCTTGAGCGGTATTTTCTTACCGCCGCGAACGCCTTCGTCAGCCGTGATGACCGTTCGGCAGTCTGAATCGAGAATGCGGTCTTTGAGCGACTGTGGAGAAAAGCCGCCGAACACGACGCTGTGGACCGCGCCGATACGCGCGCAGGCGAGCATCGCGTATGCCGCTTCCGGAATCATCGGCATGTAGATGCATACCCGATCGCCTTTTTTGACACCGCGCGCGCGCAGTCCGTTGGCGAGCTGGCAGACGGCATCGGACAGCTCCTGATAGCTGATGTGCGCTTCGTCAGCGGGGTCGTCGCCTTCCCAGATTATGGCGGTCTGCGCAGCCCGCTCGGGCAGATGCCGGTCGATACAGTTGACGCTGACGTTGAGCTTGGCCCCGTTGAACCAGCTGAAGCGCCCTTCTTCGAAATTGGCGCTGGATACCGTGGTCCAAGTCTGTTCCCAGTCGAGAAACTTGTCGGCCTGCTCGGCCCAGAATGTGTCCGGGTCCTGAATGGAACGCGCATACATGGCCTGATACTGGTCATCGTTGATGAACGTGCGTTCTGCCATGAACTCCGTAACGGGGTAGACGTGGCTCACGGTGTCCCTCCTTAGGTACTTCCAACTGTCTCGATCGCGGGCTGCGGCCCGCTGTTATCTCTCAGGGAGGCAGGTATCGGTGCCGCTGCAGCGCTATGAGCGCAGCCGCTCGATGAGCTGTGCGGTGGCGGCATCCTGGGCTGTGTCGTCAGCGTTTTGTTGTAACGCTGCGTATATCGGCTTGGCGAGTTGCTTGCCGAGCTCTACCCCCCACTGGTCGAATGAGTTTATGCCCCAGATCGCGCCTTGGCAAAATACCTTGTGCTCGTAGGTTGCGAGCAGGGCGCCGAGAGTGCCGGGGGTCAAGCCGTCGAGCACCATGGTCGTGTTGGGGTGGTTGCCCGGTACGTTGCGGTAAGCCTCGTTGGCAGGTGCGGCAAAGCCGGATGCCATGGCCTGTCCCTGGGCAAGCGCGTTGGCGTTCAGCCAGTTGCGATGTTCCCGCAACGTGTCTGCCTGGTCGTCAACGACGATGAAGTCTGCGGCGTAGGCACGCGTACCTTGATGCAACAGCTGGTGGTAGGCGTGCTGGCCTTTGGTGCCCGTTCCGCCCCAGAGGATTGGCATGGTGTGGTAGTCGACGGTCTGTCCGTTGCTGTCGACCGATTTGCCGTTGCTTTCCATCTCCAGCTGCTGCAGGTAGTCGGGCAACAGCGCCAGGCGCTCATCGTACGACAGAACGGCGAGACTGGCGGCGCCCAGGAAGTTGTAATTCCAGGTGGCGAACAGTGCGCTCAGCAGCGGCGCGTTGCGCTGGTCCGGCGCCTCGGCAAAGTGGTTATCCATCAGCTTCGCGCCGTCCAGAAAAGCCTGGTAGTGGCGTTCTCCGATGGCGCAAAGGAGCGGTAGACCGACGGCCGACCACAGGGAAAAACGGCCGCCGACCCAGTCCCACATCGGGAGCAGGTTCTCTTCACCCAGGCCGAATTCCGCGGCTGCGCTCAGATTGGTGGTGACGGCGATGAAATGTTTGGCGATCGCCTCTGGCGCCGACGTCCGTTCGAGAAACCAGCTGCGCGCGCTGGCAGCGTTGACCTGCGTCTCCAGCGTCGTGAATGACTTGGAGACGACGATGAAGAGCGTCGTTGCCGGATCCAGGCCCTTGAGGGCCTGCCTCAGTTCGTGGGCATCGATGTTGGCGACGAAGTGGACGCGCAGGTTGTCATCAGCGAACTCGCCGAGGGCGCGCACCGCAAGCTCGGGTCCCAGGTGTGAGCCACCGATACCGATATGGACGATGTCGCGGATGGCGTCACCTCGATAACCGCGCCATGCGCCGGTGCGGATGTCTCGTGCCAGCTGCCGCATCCGTTGCTGAGTTTCGGCAACTTCGGCGTCGATTGCCGGGTCCGCGTCTGCGCCGCCGCGCAGCGCCGTATGCAGCACGGCCCGGTCTTCGGAGGCATTGATTGGCTCGCCCGCCAGCATGGCGCGTGCCTGCTGGCGCACGCGCGTTTCCTGCGCGAGACCCAGCAGATGAGCGATTGAGTTTGCGTCAACCCACTGCCGTGCAAAATCGAACGTGATGCCTGCGACGTCGATCCGCAAATCCGCGGCGCGTTCACGATCGTCGACGAGCTGTGCCAGCGGGCTGCTGGTGAGACTGTTGGCGGCTGCGGCAAGCTGCTGCCACGATTTCGTGTTGGTCGGGTTCAAAGCGTTAAACCTAGGCTGTCGGTCACAGAGACGTCGCCCAGTTTAACGCTACCTACGATGCGATATGTTGTCGTTTTGTCCGTTGCCGGAGCCAGGTTTTCCTCGTCGAGGATACTGAAGTGATCAATCTCGAACTGCGCACCACGCAGCGCGAGGCGCGCGGTTTTTTCGATTTTCCCGAAGTTCCGCGCTCCGGTGCGTATGGCATGCGCAACGTTCTGCAACGTTTCATAAAGAATCGGCGCCCGGGCGCGATGCTCCGCGTCCATGTTCTCGACCGCTGAGGAAACGGCAACGCCGTCGGCATGTCGTACCGTAGGCACGCACTGTACCTGCGTGCGAATGTCCAGGTCGTTGATCAGCTGGCGCACACGGTAGAATTCGATGAAGTTCTTCTCGCCCCACACCATGATGTCGGGCTGGACGTTGTTGAGCATTTTGAGATGCACCGTCAGCGGGTATGGGCCGGCATCGATGTCTCCGCACACATACGGTGGCCGCAGATAGAACATGTGATCGAAGCCGCGGGGGAACAATGCATGTTCGGCAGGTGCGTACAGCACGTCGACATCGTGGTGCTCGAGAAAGCCTATGTCGGAGAATTCTGAGGCCGTCACCACGTTGCCATTGTCCTGGTTCGGGGTTGGCACCACTGCTACTACGACGAGATCGCTGACGGTTTTTGCAGCATTCATCACTGCACCATGACCATCGTGGAAGTTGCCACGGGTCGTGACGAGGCTCACACATCGGCGGGCGCCGCCGCGATATCTGATGGGATCCAGCTCCTGAGCGAGTTTGCTTGCTGTCCGGGCAATAATCATGGCTGTCCTGTCTGCTGAAAGCGCGTTCTTATTCTTCTTCTAACCGGATTTTAACCACCTCCCGGGCGGTGGAATGTGCTCTATACGACAGCGTCCGGGCGGTATTCGTGCATCTGTGAACGAGCGCACGTTTTCGCCTATAGCAGCATCGGGTTCGGATTGAAAAACTGGCGTGTGCCATCCATCTGAAAGATCTGATCCAGCAGGGCTTCGAAGTGGTGATGGTTGTTGGCGAAGTCGATTTCTGCTGCGTTGACGATCAGCAGCGGCGCAGCATCGTAGTAGTAGAAGAATTCTGTGTACGCGTCTGCCAGGGCGGCCAGATAGTCCGTGGTCATCGCTTGTTCGAAGCCAATGCCGCGGTCACGGACGCGTTGTTGTAGTACCTCGGCGGGCGCCTGCAGATAGATCACCAGATCCGGCTGCGGGGGATGCAGGTTGAGGCTCGCATGTATCTGCTCATAAAGCTGATATTCGGCCTCATCCAGGGTGAGTTTCGCGAAGAGCCTGTCCTTCTCGAGCATGAAGTCGGCCACCAGGGTGGGCCCCAGCAGGTCATCCCCGGGGACGTCGCTGATCTGGCGTGCGCGATGGAGCAGGAAGAACAGCTGCGTCGGCAACGCGTGAGCGGCGCCTTCCGCATAGAAGCGATCGAGAAACGGATTTTCCGCCACCGGCTCGAGCATGATGGGGTGTCGAAACGCTTCGGCCAGGTGGCGTGTCAGCGTGGTTTTCCCGACGCCAATCGGCCCTTCCACCGCGATGTAGCGTGGAATTCGATCTTGTTCGATGGCGGCTGAAACCTTGCGGACAATTTGTCCGGGTGTTTCGGCAACCAGGGACTCTGCTTGCAAAATCTTGAGGGTCTCGTCGCAGTAGCGCCCATCATCGCTAAGGGCTGGCCTGCAATCAACCGGAGGGTGGTTTTTTTTAAAGCTGTGGGTCGTTCGCAGCGCCCGCATTGCCACGACGGCCGCGACGGCGGCGACGGCGCTTGCGGTTTCCGGAGCCGAGGGCGTTGATCATTTCCTGCTGCTTGTCGTCATCGGCTTCCTGGATCTCCTCCCACCAGCGCGCGCAGGCTGCCAGATCTTTGTCTTGCATCCCGCGAAGTGACAAGAAGTCGTACGCGGCGCGGAACCGTTTATGGTTCAGCAGGCGACGGATGTTGCGCGGCTGGCGGCTCAGCAGGCGCGGCTGCAGCTGCCAGACCTCACGCGCGAAGATGCTGTAGCGTCGGGGAACGGTTATGTGCTGTTGCTGCACGGCCAGCGTATCCATGGCGATATCGAACATCGGGCCGGGCTTGTCGTCTGGGTTATCTTGGAGGCTGCGTGCCTGGAAGTCCTCCCAGAGCAGAACCGCAATCAGAAAACCAGGCGTGACCGGCATGTCCGCGGCGATGCGCTCGTCGGTGTTGTGCATCGCTTCAACGACCAGCTCGCTTGCCGGATTGCAGCTCGGGAACAAGCTCCGCGCCAGCGGCGTCTCGCGCAACTGCAGCCATGCCGCTTCGCCGTACCCCGATAGAAACAGCTTCAGAAACTCATCGAAAAGCCGCGCGCTCGGAATTGCCTCCAGTCTCTCAGCGGTGTCCTCTTCATGCTCGAGAATCGTTTCATCGATGCTGAAACCGAGCTTTGCGGCGAAACGGATAGCGCGCAAGAAACGCACCGGATCTTCCGCCAGTCTTTCAGCCGGATTGCCGATGAAACGCAGACGTTTGGCGGCGATATCCTCGAGTCCGCCGACGTAGTCGATGATTTCGTGGTGCGTGACGTCGTAGTAGAGCGCGTTGACGGTGAAGTCACGGCGAAACGCGTCGTCCGCCATGTCGCCGAAAGCCAGGTCTTTCACAATCAGACCTTGCTCGTTGGTTTCCAGGTGATCGTGTTCGCCCTTGCGAAACGTCGACACCTCGATGATCTCGCGCCCATAGCGAACGTGCGCGATGGGGAAGCGTCGGCCGACCAGGCGCGAGCGCCGGAAAATTTCGCGAACTTCCTGCGGCGTTGCGTTGGTTGCCACGTCAAAGTCTTTGGGCTGCATGCCGCAAAGAAGGTCGCGCACGCAGCCGCCGACGAGGTAAGCGTCGAAGCCGTGTTCGGTAAGCTGTGCGATGACGTCCAGGGCCCGTTCGTCGAGGTCGGCTCCGTCAATGTCGTGGTCGCTGACGCGTGTGGGTTCGGCGTTTTGCAAGGTCAGGCGCTGGGGGAATCGCGACGAGGTCCGCGCTTGCGGGTTTTGCGTCGTGGGATGTTCAGGCGCTGGCGCCGTTCCCAGAGGCTCTTGCGGCTGATGCCGAGCTTTTCGGCCAGTTCTGTCTCGGTGAACTGGTCCTGATGATCGAGCACGAATCGGACGAAATAATCTTCGAGAGACGTTTGATCGGGATCGGCGCTGCCATCCCCGGGGGTTTGCTCCGCCTGCGAGGGTTCGATGGCGAGGAGCGCTTGTGTAATCTGCGCATCCGGATCGGCCAGTATCACAGCGCGCTCAACGGCGTTTTCGAGCTCTCGTACATTGCCGGGCCAATGGTATCGCTGCATGGCATCAAGCGCGTCGGCGCTGAATGTCATGCCTTCTTTGCCCAGCCGGCGGCCGGTGCGCTCCAGCAGCCAGGTGGCGATTTCCACGACGTCCTGCTGACGCTGGTGCAGCGGCGGCAATTCCAGGCGTATGACGTTCAATCGATAGTACAGATCTTCGCGAAAGCTGCCGTTCTGCGTGAGCTCGCTCAGGTCGCGATGTGTCGCGGCGATGATGCGCACGTCCACGGGTTGTGCAGCGGCACTGCCGACGCGGCGGTTTTCGCCCTGCATGACCTGCAGCAGACGGGCTTGTGCCGCGCCCGGTAGCTCGGCGACCTCGTCGAGAAACAGCGTTCCGGCTTCGGCCGCCTCGATGAGCCCGGAGTGTCCACCCAGATCATCCAGAGGCTCGCGGCCGAAAAGCTCGGCTTCGATGAGACTCTGCGGCACCGTTGCGCAGTTGATGGATATCAGCGGTGCACCGGCGCGCTTGCTTGCCGCATGCAGGGCGCGCGCCACCAGTTCTTTGCCGGTGCCCGACGGCCCCTGGATGAGCACCGTTGAATCGGTTGGCGCAGCTTTGGCGATGCTTGCCTTCAGCTCGCGCATGGAAGTGCATGAACCAATCAGCGGGAAGTGCTCGAGCTTGCCGGGGCCGCTCGTTGGCGTCGTGCGCGCCCGCTCGATCGCTGCCGTCAGCGTCGCGAGGTCGCAAGGTAGCGCCAGATAGTCTGCAGCGCCCTGGCGCATGGCTGTCACGGCTGCGGGTACTTTGGCGTTGTCTGATAGCACGACGACGGGCTTGGTTTTGGCAAGGCTGACGAGCTCGTCTCCGAGGAGGCTGTCCAGGCAGACGACACAGTGACAGTCGGCTAACTGATTCGCCTCAGGGAGGTCCGTGAAGCACTCAGCCTCTACCCCCTGGTTTTTCAACGCCAATGCCAGCTCGGCACTGCGTTCGGATTGTTCGTCGATCAAGACTACGTCGGTCATAACCTTGCATATTAGCAAAGCTTAATATCAGCGTCGCGGCTTCAAAAGCCTGGTTTTTCAGGGATTTTTTGTAAACGGCGCCAGCTGCCGAGGGACGCTGTCCAGCTTCCAGTGCGTGCGTCCCCAGCCGAGCCAGGCGGCGGCGGAAAGGTCCTGCTCAGGCGGTTGCTGGCCGAGCAGCTTCAACGCTTCCCGCAGGTTGGCGGACGCTTGTTGATTGTCGATCGCGGGCGCATGAGATTGCTTGGAGAGCTTGCTCCCGTCCGCAAAACACAGCACCGGCAGGTGCGCATATTGTGGGACGCTCAAACCCAGGCGCTCCATGATGTCGATGTGCACTGGCGTCGAATCGATCAGGTCTTCGCCGCGCATGACGTGCGTAACATCCATGCCGTCATCCACTGCGGTGGCCAGGTGGTAAGCCCACAAGCCGTCCCGACGCCTGATGATGCAGTCACCGTGATCGTGGGCGAGGTGGCACTCGTAAACCCCTTGCAACTGGTCGGTGAACCTGAGCGAGCAATCGCGACTGCGCAGGCGGATCGCTGCGTCTTCGCGCGGTTGCTGGTGGGCGCGGCAGTTGCCCGGGTAGATCTTCGCACCAGCCAGACTGCGCCGGCTGCACCTGCAGTAAAAACAATCTGCGGCCAGCGCCTGCAGCGCTGCTTGATAGCGTCTGTCGTGTTCCGATTGGTAATCCACCGGGCGATCACCTTCGAAACCGTGAGCTGCCAGAGCTTGCAGAATGTGCGAAATGGCGTGCGGATCCTGGCGAGGAGGGTCGATGTCGTCGAAGCGAACGTACCATTCACCGCCCCGGGACTTTACGTCCAGGTAGCTGGCCAAGGCGGTGAGGAGTGAGCCCATGTGCAGGGGCCCGGAAGGAGATGGCGCAAACCGCCCGACGATCATCGGGCGGTATTCTGTCTGGCGGCGCCTTTAGCCGTGAATCTGGCGCTCTTTGATCTCATCCAGAGACTTGCAGTCCACGCACTGGGTAGCGGTGGGCCGTGCTTCCAGGCGACGCAGGCCAATTTCGATACCGCAAGTGTCGCAGTAGCCGTAATCTTCCTGGTCGAGCCGATCGATAGTCTGGTCGATCTTCTTGATCAGCTTGCGTTCGCGATCGCGAGTTCGCAGTTCGATGCTGAACTCTTCTTCCTGGGTGGCTCGGTCCGCTGGATCCGGGAAGTTGGCTGCTTCGTCCTGCATGTGATGGACGGTGCGATCGACCTCTTCCATGAGTTCCTGGCGCCAGTTGTTCAGGATGGACCTGAAGTGGGCAAGCTGCGCCTCGTTCATGTACTGTTCGCTTTTCTTGGGTTCATATGGCGTGAAGTTGCGAAACTGAGAGTCGACGGTTGTTTGAGCGGTTTTTGTGGCCGCTTTTTT
This sequence comes from Pseudomonadales bacterium, assembly GCA_965267275.1. Taxonomy (GTDB): domain Bacteria; phylum Pseudomonadota; class Gammaproteobacteria; order Pseudomonadales; family Azotimanducaceae; genus UBA4421. Next base: position 4,685,837 of record OZ253950.1, on the reverse strand, counting down.
CTTGGCAGTGGTTTTCTTTTTTGCCGCCGTTTTGGTGGTTGCTTTTTTAGCTGGTGTCTTTGCTTTTGCCGCCATAGATCATCCTTTTCGTACGGGCTTACTACGGGCCCAGAACTGCGAAGGGCGCGTAAACTACCAGAACGTATCGCGGAACTCCATATTAAACTGATGAAGTTTTGGTGGAAATGGAACGCCGTCTCAGGGCGTACCGCCAAGTGTGTTTAGCTGCGCGAAGGAGTCGATATGTTCGCCGCTCGAATTGATCAGATCCAGCCATTCAGAGTCATGCAGGTGCTCGACCGTGCCGCCCAGTTTGAAGCACAAGGGAAAACGGTCGTGCATTTCGAGGTCGGCGAACCTGATTTTCCCACGGCAGCCCCGATCGTCGAAGCAGGGGCGCGGGCGTTGCATGAAGGCCACACGAAATATACGTCTGCAACAGGCATTCCCGCGCTGAGAGATGCCATTGCCGGACACTATGCGAATCTTGGCCTGGACGTTGACCCGTCTCGCATTGTTGTCACCAGTGGTGCCAGCGCGGGTCTGACGTTGCTGGCCGGTCTGCTGCTCGACCCGGGTGACGAACTGCTGATCACCGATCCTGGCTACCCCTGTAACGAGGTGTTTGCTCGACTGGTCGGCGGAGTGCCGCGTCCCATGCCGGTAGGCGTCAATCAGCGCTTTCAGGCAGGATTGTCCGACGTGGAAAGTGCCTGGAGTGAAAGCGCCAAAGGCGTCCTCCTCGCCTCTCCGGCCAACCCGACGGGCACCATGCTGCCGGCCGAGACAATTCGGGGCATAGCGGGATTCGTTCGCCAACAGTCCGGCTTCTTCATTCTGGACGAGATCTATCAGGGCCTGACGCGTCATGCGGAGTATCCCTCCGGCCTGGCTGTTGCGAACGATCTCTACATTCTCAACAGTTTCTCCAAGTATTTTGGCATGACCGGTTGGCGGCTCGGCTGGCTGGTTGTGCCTGAAGCAGCCATCGACGGGGTCACCAAGCTTGCGCAGAATCTTTTCATCGCCCCGAACGCGCCGGCGCAGCATGCGGCGCTGGCGGCGTTCAGCCCTGCGGCGATGGCCGTGCACGCAGAACGCGCGGAGACGTTCAAAGCGCGCGCGGATATTCTGATCGGTGGCCTGCGCGAGCTGGGTTTTCAGATTCCGGTTGAGCCGGAGGGTGCGTTCTACCTCTATGTGGACGTATCCCACACCGGCATGAGCGGGGCGGCGTTTTGTCAGCGCCTCCTTGAGGAGCATCAGGTCGCGGTAACGCCGGGAGACGATTTCGGCAGCTACCTGCATGAGCGCTATGTGCGCTTCGCCTACACGACCGGCGAAGAGGCCATCCGCATGGGTCTGGAGCGGATCGGCGCGGCGCTTTCCTCGTGGGGTGTGCGTTGAAGCTGCCGGATCTTGCGGGCGGCACGCTGCTCAAACGCTACAAACGTTTCCTCGCGGATCTTGAGCTGGACGACGGCTCGCTCATCACCGCGCATTGTCCCAATACCGGGGCGATGACCGGCTGCGCGGAGCCGGGCAGCCGAGCATGGGTGTCGCGTTCGGACAATGCCAAGCGTAAATATCCGCATACACTCGAGTTTGTAGAAACACCGCAGGGCGTCGTCTCAGTCAACACCGGCCGGGCAAACCTGCTGGCCGGCGAAGCCCTCAGGCAGGGCCGCGTGCTGCCGGAGCTGTCTCGCGGTTCGGCATGGCGGGCCGAGGTTGCCATCCCTGAAGGTGACGGCCGCTTCGATTTCGCTCTCGTTGACGAAGAGCGGCCGATCTATGTGGAAGTGAAGAGCGTCACGCTGCACCGCGGTGACGGCCTCGGTCTCTTCCCTGATGCTGTCAGCGCGCGCGCCCTCAAGCACGTGCAGGCACTCGTGCGCCGGGTTGCGGCCGGTGATCGCGGCGTGCTGCTGTTCTGCGCACAACATTGCGGGATAGATCGTGTCGGCATCGCGCAGGACATTGACCCGGCGTATGCGGAGGCTGTCGAGGATGCAGTCGCGCGTGGCGTCGAGGTGTTTGCGCTGGGATGCAGCACGGATCTCGACACGATGGAGATCAGCACCCGGCTGCCGTTTGCGGTCGATGCGGCAGGGCTAATCCGCTAGCAGATTCTGGTAGTCGCCCGCGGCGCTGAGACGTGCGCCATAGCGGGTGACCAGTTCGGCCGCGCAGCGGTTGGCGAACCGTGCCGCTTCGACGGGCGATGCGTCGCGACAGCGTGCCGCCAGCACCGCACCTGCATAGATGTCGCCCGCGCCGGTCGTATCTACAGCGTGGACGGACACCCCGGGCGCCTGCTGCTGGCCGTCCCGGCTGATTGCCAGCGACCCTTCGGCGCCCAGCGTGACGTAGAGTTCCGGCGCGATGTCCTTGAGCTCGGCAATCGCGATGTCCAGGCGATCGGTGCCGGCCCAGTAAAGCGCCTCCTCCTCGTTACAGAAGAGCTGTTGCACGCCGTTGCCGAGCATGGCTTCGAGCCCGGGCCGGCAGAATTCCACCATGGAGGGGTCGGACAGCGAGACCGCCACCTGTACCCCGTGTTCCTCGCACAGCTCTCGACAGTGAACTGACGCTGCGGTGGCACTTTCGGACGCGCTCATGTAGCCCTCGACGTAGTAGTAGCGCGAGTTGCGCAGCGCGTCATCGTTGACTTGTTCGATTCCCAGCTCAACCGAAATGCCGAGGTCGGTCATCATCGTGCGCTGAGCGTCGGGCGTGATGAGCACGAGACACTGGCCGCTGCGGCTGCCCTGTGCCTGCGCGTTCTGGTTGATCCGCACGCCGGCCTGCGTCAGATCGGCAACGAAAAAATCGCCCGTGCCATCCTCCGCGAGCTTGCAGGTATAGCAGGCGCTGAGACCAAACGCCTGTACGGCATAAATCGTGTTCGCTGCCGAACCGCCGCTCGCACGTTTCTTCGGTAGCTCTTCGACGGCGGTGCTGAGGGCGTGCATCTGTTCCGCGTCCACGAGGGTCATGTGCCCCTTGGCGATATCATGTGTGCGAAGGAAACCGTCGTCGATGTTTACTTCGGTATCCACGAGCGCGTTGCCGAGCCCAAAAACGTCGTACATGTCGTATCTCTCTCAGAAGGGTTAGAGGGCGGCGAAAGCCTGATCGGCGGCGTCCAGGGTGGCGGTAATGACTTCGTCGTCGTGGCAGTTGGAGATAAAACCCGCTTCGAATGCCGAGGGCGCGAGGTAAACGCCGCGGTCGAGCATCGCGTGGAAGAAGCGGTTGAATTTCTCTGTGTTCGAATTGGCCACATGGTCAAAGTGCTCGGCTTCTTCGACGTCGAAAAAGATGCCGAACATGCCGCATACGTGATTGGTTGCGATGTCGTGCCCGTGGGCGTTGGCACGCTCGCGGAGACCTGCGACCAGCTTGTCCGTTGCGGCTGCAACGGTCTCATAAACGTCCGGGGTCAAATGATTGAGCGTGGTCAAACCTGCGGCAACAGCAAGCGGATTGCCCGACAGCGTGCCGGCCTGGTAGACGTTCCCCTCAGGAGCGATATGCCCCATGATGTCTGCGCGCCCGCCAAAGGCGCCAACCGGCAGACCGCCGCCGACGATTTTGCCCAGCGTCGTGAGGTCCGGGATGACGCCGTAGAGCGCTTGCGCGCCGCCCGCCGCCACGCGGAAACCGGTCATCACTTCGTCGAAGATGAGCACTGACCCATCTGCCGCGGTGATTTCCTTAAGGCCTTCCAGGAATCCGGGCAGCGGTGGTATGCACCCCATGTTTCCCGCGACGGGTTCCACGATCAGACACGCGATCTGTCCGGCGTATTGAGTGAAACACTCGCGCACGGCATCCAGATTGTTGAATGGCAGTGTCAGCGTCTTGGCGGCGACTGCTTCCGGCACGCCGGGTGAGTTAGGGATGCCCAGGGTAAGCACGCCGCTGCCGGCTTTGACGAGCAGTGAATCCGAGTGGCCATGGTAGCAACCGGAAAATTTGACGATGAGATCACGCCCGGTGAAGCCGCGGGCCAGGCGTATTGCGGACATGGTGGCCTCGGTGCCCGAATTGACCATCCGCACCTTCTCGATGCCGGGCACGAGCTCGATGATCTTCTCAGCCAGTTCGATCTCACCCTCAGTGGGCGCGCCGAAACCCAACGCCTGCTGCGCCTGAGCAACGACAGCGTCGACCGTGGGCTGATGGCCATGTCCGAGCAGCATCGGCCCCCAGGACCCCACATAGTCGATGTACTGATTGTCGTCCACATCGTAAAGGTGGGCGCCCGTGCCGCGTTGGAAGAAGACAGGGTCGCCGCCGACACCTTTGAATGCCCGTACTGGTGAGTTGACGCCGCCCGGAATGCTCTGCTGCGCACGTTGTATCAGCGCGCTGGAGGTCTCTCTGTTCATGTCTGATTTACTTGTTCGTTAAAACGGTTTGACCACAACCAGGATCACAGCGCCGATGAGCACTAAGCTGGGTAGTTCGTTGAAGATGCGAAAGAACTTTTCGCTGTGTATCACCTGATCCTGCGCAAATGCCTTGATGATGCGCAGGCAGTAGTGATGATAACCGATCAACAGGACAACCAAAACGATCTTGAGCCACATCCAGACTTGGGTGGAAAAAGCCTGCCACGATTCCGCCAGCAGCCAGATGCCGAATATGAGCGTCAGAATCATCGAAGGATTCATGATGATGCGGTAGAGCTTGCGCTCCATGATCTTGAAACGCTCGCGACTGACTTCGTCCGTGGCGCCCGAGTGATAGACGAATAGTCGGGGCATGTAAAACAGGCCGGCAAACCAGGTGACCACGAAGATGATGTGAAAAGCTTTCAGCCAGAGATACATGGTCATTCGCTGCGGTTCCTGTAGTTTTCGATGTGATTGCGGGTAACGACACCAACGACCGGACTGATCATCGGCGCGGTGGTGCGGGTGATACAGCACGCCTCGGCCTGTGTGCGGTTGAGCTTGTCCTGAACCTGCATGACGGTCGCCTCGGAGCCAATTGTGGTGACGTCCATGCGCTGGCCGGGAAGACGCAGCAGGTGTACCCGTTCCTCGTCGCCGCCTTCAGTCTCTTCGCCCTCTATGCGCTCGGTCATGAAAGCCGCCAGGTCGCTTGGATTCAAAACCGCAGCGGGGTTGCCGTCGCTATCGTCTACCACCAGCCAGCTGGGCGGGTTCGCCACGATGTCGCGGGCCACGTCTGCGTCCAGCTCTGCGCTGACCCGTCGCACCGAGCGGTCCATGATGGCGGTCACGCCGACGCGTTGCATATGCAGGGTGACGGGATTGGGTGGATACTGCAGGCCGAGGGTGTTCAAGGTGGTGATGAATACCGACTGCTGCTTGAACACCTGGCTCGTCACAAGCGTGGCGACGACGATGATGACCATCGCAGGCAGAATGAGATTGGTGCTGGCGGTCATCTCCATCACGGCCATCAGCGCGGCGAGCGGTGCCTGCAACACCGCGCCCATCATCGCGCACATGCCGAGCATCACGTAGAAACCCAGAGAGATGTCCGCGCCCTGCCAGTCGATCAGGAGCCCCCCGAAAATGCCGCCCACGGTCGCACCGAGAAAGAGCGTCGGTCCGATCAGCCCCACCGGCATACCCAATCCGACTGCTGCCGCGCTCGTGACCGCCTTGCCGATCAAAAGCGCCAGCAGTATCAGCACGGAGACGTCGGTCAGCATGATCTGGTTGACGGTGTCGTAGCCGACGCCCATGACCTGCGGCAGCATGGTTGCGATGACGGCAGTGATCGCGCCGCCGAGCACGATGCGTTGCCACAGGGGTTGCTCGGATAACCTCGCGAAGGCCTGTATGAGCTGGATGTAACCCGCTGCCACCGCGCCGATCAGAATGCCGCCGAGCACCAGGTAGGGAATCTCCAGCAGGGAATTCATGTAGAGATCCGGCAGGATGGTAAACGCGGGTTCGTTGCCGTAGAAAAACTGGGTGATGATGGTCGAAGTCACTGCCGCGACGATGACCGGAATGAAACTTGCGATGGTGTATTCCATCATCACCACCTCCATCGCGAAGATGACGCCGGCAATGGGTGTGTTGAAGCTCGAAGCGATGGCGGCTGCCGTCCCGCACGCGACCATCGTGCGTAAGCTGTTGTTGGGCAGCTTCGATGCGCGGCCAAGCAGGCTTGCCGCGGTGGCGCCCAGGTGTATCGCCGGACCCTCACGCCCGCCGGATTGTCCGCTAATGAGCGCCAGGGCGCCGCCGAAGAACTGTATGACGGCGTTTTTCAGCGGCAGGTTGCCCTGGTGCCGACTGAGGCGTTCCATCACATGGACCACCCCGACACGGCGAGCAGAAGGTTTGTAGCGGTGTAGCAGAGCACCCAGAACCACGGCGCCGCTGATGACCAGAATGGCGCGGGTCGCAACGTCGAGGCCCTCGAAATTCTCCACGCTCGAACCGGGTAGAAAGCTGAGGCTCGTATCGATCACGAAGCGGAAGCTCAGTATCACCGCAGCGGTCACGATGCCTGTCGCAACGCCGAGCACGGCCAGCTGTGGCTGCGCGTCCACGGTGGCGAGCTGCCGACGGAACATTTCCAGCGATATGGGCGATTTGAGTTTCGTGTCGAACTTCCTGTCGTGAGTTAACCCGCGTGCTAACCTTCTCGAAGGATCTGCAGCCTCCCGGCGCCTAAGTATACTGGTATTTGCCCCACGTTAAGGACACGACAATTTTCGCCAAACGAAACTCTCCCAGCTATAGAGTGGTTGCTCACCAGCCCTGGCGGCGCCCAGTTGTCGTTGGGGTGACGTGTTTCATTGGTGTGTTCTGCCTGGTGCTGGGTTATGCGCTTGGAAACGACTGGCAGATCACCGAGCGCGTGTCCAGCAGCTTGTTGAGCAAAGACGTAGAAGTCCTGGAAAAACAGGTCGGCGACCTCGAAAGCGAGCTTATCGATGCCGAGCTCAACGCCTCGGTGCAGCGCGAAGCGAGTAATGCGTTGCGCCGGGATCTTGCGACCATGCGGAACGAAAATGCGCGTTTGCAGGAAGAAGTCACGTTCTACAAAAGTCTGATGGCGCCCGGCAGCCTGGCGGAGGGCTTGCACGTCTCCGAATTCGACGTCCAGCCTACGCAGCTCGAGCGTCAGTTCGCGTTCGAACTGTTGCTGACGCAAGTCGCTTTGAGGCGGAGCTACATCGGCGGCGCGGTGCGCCTCGACGTCATCGGCCACTACGACTTGCCGGATGCTGACAAAGAAATTGATGAAGCAGTGCTGTCTCTCACAGAATTGAGCGATCTCAGTACCTATCCTGTGAAGTTCAGGTTCCGCTATTTCCAGGACGTTGCGGGCCTGATGACCCTGCCAGAGGGGTTTCAGCCGGATCGGGTGCTGGTAACGGCCAACCAGACCGGCAAAGAACCTTTGCAGGTAACATTTCCCTGGCCCGCGCTATGATGGCTATAGTTACGGGGTAGGGTGAGCGTAACGGACAACGAGGCACTGATATGGCCAGACGTAAAATAGACAAAGGCGTCACTCTGATCGCGCCGCACACCGAGGTTATCGGTGACATTAAATTCTCCGATCAGCTGTACGTGAGCGGCAAAGTGACCGGCAACGTGCTGGCTGATAAGGAAGGCGCAACGGTGGTCATCAGTGAAGAAGGGTGCATCGCCGGTGAGGTACGTGTGCCCAACGTCGTGATTGCCGGCCTGATAGAGGGGAACGTGCATGCCAGCCATAAGGTTGAGCTTGCCGCCCAGGCCCGGGTTCAGGGTAACCTCTATTACAAGCTCATTGAGATGCAGCTCGGCGCGCTCGTCGACGGCCAGCTCGTGCATGAAGAAGCGCGTGATAGCGGCGAGAATGTCCACAAGCTCAACGTCGAGAACACCGGGGAATAACCACAGTCGGACATCGTCTTGACCGCCTTTCAGCGCGGCGGAGATAATTGCGCTTCTTTAACTATCGCAGCCGGCGAATGCCGAGGCGCTGAATCATGCAGGCGAACATCGATTTTTCCGACAAGGCGGCAGCCAAAGTCAAAGCTCTGATGGCCCAGGAGGGCGATGACGCGCTGCGCTTGCGCGTGTTTATCACCGGTGGCGGCTGCAACGGCTTTTCGTACGGCTTCACCTTCGATGAGGACGTGGCTGAAGACGATGCGGTGATCGATAATGACGGGGTCACCATGGTCGTCGACGCGATGAGCTACCCTTACCTCGAAGGTTCGGTGGTCGACTATGTCGAAGACCTCAACGGTGCGCAGTTTGTCGTGAGCAATCCGAATGCGGCCTCAACCTGCGGCTGCGGCAACTCCTTCTCTCTTTAGTCTTTAGCGTTCCAGCCTTTGGCGTTCGTCCCAACCCTGGTCCGGATTTAACCCGGATAAACTGCCCCGAGTACCCTCGGTCCGGCGGCGCCTGTTACTGAGGGTGCATTACCGGGTTGGTTCTGCAGTGTTTGATGAGCAAGCCAGGCGAATGCGGCAGCTTCGATACTGTCACCGTCGACGCCCCAGTGTTCACTCGGCTCTGCCGGCACCCGGCACAGAGTGCTGAGACGCTGCATCAGGTATCGATTGCGGCGGCCGCCGCCACAAATCACCAGCTCGGTGTATTCCCCGCACCAGCGATTCAAGGCATCGCTGATACCGCGCGCGGTCAGTTCTGCCAGCGTCGCCTGCACATCCACTGCTGCAGTGCCCGTCAGTGCGTCGTGCCCTGACAGCCAGTCGAGATGGAAGTACTCGCGGCCGGTGCTTTTCGGCGGGGTGTCCGCGAAGTACGGATCGCTCAACAACGCTTCGAGCAACGGCTCGACGCAGTTCCCGCTTGCAGCCCAGGTGCCGTCCGCGTCGAAAGGAGTGCCGCGATGCCGTGCACACCAGGCGTCCATCAGCGCGTTGCCTGGCCCCGTATCGAAACCCAGGAGCGTCTCGTCGAGCATTGTGATGTTGCTGATCCCGCCGATGTTGACCACCGCCGGGCGCGGCCCGATGTGGCTGAAGAGGTGTCGGTGGAAGGGTGGAACCAAAGGCGCGCCCTGGCCGCCCGCAGCCATGTCGCGTCGTCGAAAATCGGCGATCGTCGTAATGCCCGTGCCCTCGGCGATGCGGTTGGCGTCACCGATCTGCAGGGTAAACGCGGGGCCGGCGGCGGCAGATTGTGGTCGGTGCCTGACGGTCTGGCCGTGGCTGCCGATTGCGGCGACGTCGGCGGGGTCGAGACTGGTCTCAACCAGGAAATCTCTGATTGCCCCGGCGATGAAATCGCCGAGCGCAGCATCGGTGTGGCCGAGCAGATCCAGGTCGTCTTCGCCAGGCTGGCCCAGGGCCAGCAGCGCTTCCCGCAGGCCGTCCGGCAACGTGACGGTTGACGCAGCCAGCCAGCGGGTCTCCTCCGGCGTGATCGCAAGCGCTGCGAGATCGAGGCCATCGACACTGGTGCCGCTGATGCAGCCGATGAAAATATCCCGGGGGGCGGTCACCGCGCGAGGGCGACAGAAACCTGGTTCTTATAATTATCCAGGAGCGCTGCGTACTGGGCGATCTGTGTTTTGAATCGAGGCAGCTCTTGCTGACCAATGGGCGCAGCGTCGGGCAGAGAAACCGTGCGCGGATTCTTGTGCACGCCGTTGACGAGGAATTCATAGTGCAGGTGCGGGCCGGTTGCCCATCCAGTGGCGCCGACATAACCGATGACCTGCCCCTGCTTGACCTTGGTGCCCGAGCGGACGCTGCGGCCGAACTTCGACAAGTGCAGATACTTGGTGACGAATTGTTCGCCGTGCTGAATCACGACGTAGTTACCGTTGGCCTCGGTCCGTGAGGCGACTTTCACTTTGCCGTCACCGGCGGCCAGGATGGGCGTGCCTGTAGGCGCGGCGTAGTCGATGCCGCGGTGCGGCCGCGCGGTTTTCCACAAAGGATGCACGCGTCGCAGATTGAAGTTTGAGCTGATCCGCGAAAACTCGACCGGCGCGCGCAGGAAGGCTTTGCGCATGCTGTTGCCGTCGGGCGCATAGTAGTCTTGTTCGCCATCGGTATCGGTGTACTGCACGGCGCGGAAGTGTTCGCCCTGATTGACGAAGTCCGCTGCCAGAATCTCGCCGTGACCTATGAACTCGCCATTGTGGTAGAGCTCTTCAAAGACGACGTAGAACGCATCGCCCGGGCGGATGTCGAGGACAAAATCCACGTCCCATTGAAAGATCTGTGCCAGGCGCATGGTCAGCGCATCGGAAAGCCCTGCGCGCTGACTGGCGATGAAGAGGCTATGGTCGATGGTGCCGTGTTTGTAGGCGAGCGTGCGCTCCGGCACGGCGGTCACCTGCTCGGCCTCGAAGTTGTCGCCATTGCGCTCGAACTTGAGCGTGTCGAGCGGCCCGGTGCTGTAGGTCAGCTGCATGAGGCGCTTGTCATCGTCGACGTAAAACGTCATCTCGTGCCCGGGAAAAATATTCTTCAGTCGCGAACCCAGGGGTTTGCTGTGGCTGACCAGGTGCACATCGCGCGGGCTCAACCCTTTGCGCTTGAAGATGAGCGCCAGGTTGTCGCCGGGCTTGACCTTCGCCGAGAGTTTTTCCCAGCTGTCTTCCGGACGCGGCGGCACGATGATGTCTTCGGCCTGCACCGGCGGTGGCATGGAGAGGTCTATGGGTTCGCCGTTCTGGCTGGGTAGTTCGAGGAGCACGGATTCTGTGGTGAAGCGATCGTCGACTGGATCGTCGGTAAATTTGGCCACGACGAACGAGCTGAGCCCGAAGGTCAATATGATCACCACAAATAAATGTGTCCGCGGAAACTGCACGCTTGGCCTACCGTCCTTTGCGTCTCGCGAGAGCGTTGGTCTCGCGACGAAAATATTGTTCTAAAACCGTAGCTTACGGATCGTTTTTCGTATAGATCGCGGAGTATACGAATTTGTAACTGCCATGCCAGCCCTTTCGTCACGTTTACGTTGACGCAAGTTTGCGGCGCATCGCGGTTTTGATATGGTGCGCATCCGTTTTTGCCGGTGCAGTCATGTCAAGAGAGCTGATCGAAGAGCTTCAGTGGCGCGGTCTGATTGCCCAGGTCTCAGACCTCGAAGGGTTGTCTGCGCACCTGGCTGAAGGATCGCGCACCCTTTACTGCGGCTTTGATCCGACTGCCGACAGTCTGCACATCGGCTCGCTGGTGCCGCTGCTGGCGTTGAAGCGCTTTCAGCAATACGGGCACCGCCCCATTCTGCTTCTGGGAGGCGCGACGGGCCTGATCGGCGACCCTTCCTTCAAGGCGGACGAGCGCAACCTCAACGATACTGAAACCGTTTCCGGTTGGGTGGAAGCGCTGCGCACGCAGGTGGAACCCTTTCTCGATTTCGAGGGTAACAACGGCGCCATCCTGTGCAACAACCTCGAGTGGACCGAAAATCTCGACGTGATTTCGTTTCTCAGGGATATCGGTAAACACTTTTCCGTGAACCAGATGATCCAGCGGGACTCGGTGCGCCAGCGGTTGGAGCGCGCCGACCAGGGCATCTCGTACACAGAATTCAGCTACATGCTGCTGCAGGGGATGGACTATCTCGAGCTCGCCAAGCGGCATGACTGCTCGCTGCAGATCGGCGGCAGCGATCAGTGGGGCAACATCGTATCCGGCATGGATCTCGTGCGGCGCCACCTCGGCCGCGACGCTTATGCCCTCACGCTGCCGCTCGTGACCAAGGCCGATGGTTCCAAATTCGGCAAGACCGCTACAGGAACGATATGGCTGGCGGCGGATAAGACCTCGCCTTATACCTTCTATCAGTTCTGGCTCAACACGGCGGATGCCGATGCGGTGAATTATCTCCGGTACTTCACTTTTTTGAGTGCCGAAGAAATCGATGCGCTTGCTGTAGAGCTCGAGGCGCATCCCGAAACGCGCGCGGCCCAGAAAAAGCTGGCCGAAGAGGTCACGGCGCTCGTACACGGTCCGGGCGCGGTCGTCTCGGCACAACGTATCAGTGCCGCGCTGTTTGGCGGTGACGTCGGCGAGCTCGAGGAATCTGACCTCGCGCAGCTCAAACAAGACGGGTTGGCGAGCACGATCTGCGCGCAGGGTGATGGTTTGCTGTCCGCGATGGCCGAAGGCGGGCTGGCCAAGTCGACGGGTGAAGCGCGCAAACTGGTGCAGGGTGGCGGCGTCAGGCTGAATGGCCGGGTGGTCGAAGATGCCCGCCTGACGCTGGATTTCAGCGAAGCGCTGTTCGGCAGATACTTCGTTCTGCGCCGCGGGAAGAAGGTCTACCACCTGCTGGTGAAAGCCTGAGCGGGGCCCCGGAAGCGCGGCCGAAAAAAAATTTAAAATATTTTCTTTTAGGTGTTGCGCAAGGTTAGCGCCTACGTATAATACGCCTCCCTTGCCGCGGGGCTCAGCCTTTAGCGGCCGTTCTTTAACAAAGAAAAGTATATACAGTACTGGATGCTGCAGGCATTTCGTGCTACCTGACGCCATGTGCAGCGCGTTGGGAAAAGCAGCTAGAAAACCAGTACGACAAGCCATTCGTGTGGGAACACGTAATTCGTTTAGAGCAATGATTTCGGCCAATCAGAATGACTTCCACGAGTCGTTTAAAAGGCCAAACCTTATATATCTGTGAGTCGGTGTGGCGATCGCGAACGCGATAATCGCGCTAGCTCATAAACAGATAGACATTAAACTGAAGAGTTTGATCATGGCTCAGATTGAACGTTGGCGGCACGCCTTATACATGCAAGTCGAACGAGAAAGTACCTTCGGGTACGAGTACAGTGGCGGACGGGTGAGTAACGCGTAGGAATCTACCTTCAGGTGGGGGACAACTCGGGGAAACTCGAGCTAATACCGCATAATACCTAAGGGTCAAAGTGGGGGATCTTCGGACCTCACGCCAGAAGAGGAGCCTGCGTTAGATTAGCTTGTTGGTGGGGTAATGGCCTACCAAGGCGACGATCTATAGCTGGTCTGAGAGGACGATCAGCCACACTGGAACTGAGACACGGTCCAGACTCCTACGGGAGGCAGCAGTAGGGAATCTTGGTCAATGGGCGCAAGCCTGAACCAGCGATGCCGCGTGTGCGAAGAAGGCCCTAGGGTTGTAAAGCACTTTCAGTCGCGAAGAAAAACTTAAAGTTAATAGCTTTGAGTCTTGACGTTAACGACAGAAGAAGATCCGGCTAACTCCGTGCCAGCAGCCGCGGTAATACGGAGGGATCGAACGTTAATCGGAATTACTGGGCGTAAAGCGCGCGTAGGCGGCTTGTTAAGTGGGATGTGAAAGCCCCGGGCTTAACCTGGGAACTGCATTCCAAACTGGCAAGCTAGAGTATGGTAGAGGGAGGTAGAATTTCCTGTGTAGCGGTGAAATGCGTAGATATAGGAAGGAATACCGATGGCGAAGGCAGCCTCCTGGACCAATACTGACGCTGAGGTGCGAAAGCGTGGGGAGCAAACAGGATTAGATACCCTGGTAGTCCACGCCGTAAACGATGAGAACTAGCCGTCGGGACCCTTGAGGTCTTGGTGGCGCAGCTAACGCGATAAGTTCTCCGCCTGGGGAGTACGGCCGCAAGGTTAAAACTCAAATGAATTGACGGGGGCCCGCACAAGCGGTGGAGCATGTTGTTTAATTCGATGCAACGCGAAGAACCTTACCACCCCTTGACATCCTGCGAACTTTCTAGAGATAGATTGGTGCCTTCGGGAACGCAGTGACAGGTGCTGCATGGCTGTCGTCAGCTCGTGTCGTGAGATGTTGGGTTAAGTCCCGTAACGAGCGCAACCCTTGTCCTTATTTGCCAGCACATTATGGTGGGAACTCTAAGGAGACTGCCGGTGACAAACCGGAGGAAGGTGGGGACGACGTCAAGTCATCATGGCCCTTACGGGGTGGGCTACAAACGTGCTACAATGGTCGGTACAAAGGGCTGCGAACCAGCGATGGTAAGCGAATCCCAAAAAACCGATCGTAGTCCGGATTGGGGTCTGCAACTCGACCCCATGAAGTCGGAATCGCTAGTAATCGCGAATCAGAATGTCGCGGTGAATACGTTCCCGGGCCTTGTACACACCGCCCGTCACACCATGGAAGTTGGTTGCACCAGAAGTAGGTAGTCTAACCTTCGGGAGGGCGCTTACCACGGTGTGGTCAATGACTGGGGTGAAGTCGTAACAAGGTAGCCGTAGGGGAACCTGCGGCTGGATCACCTCCTTAAATAAATCGACCTTGACGATAGGCACGCTCGAGAATTTCCTTGAGTGAATGATCTATCGAATAGCAGGTCCAGCCCTTTACGAGTTACGTTGTTCCTACACGAATGGTTTGTGTCACCTGTACTTTTCAAGTTTTAAAGCACCCTGGGTCTGTAGCTCAGTTGGTTAGAGCGCACCCCTGATAAGGGTGAGGTCGGTGGTTCAAATCCACCCAGACCCACCACTACTGAGTGATGCAGGTCCAAGTAGTCGCGAGTTTGCGGAGCAAACTCGGTAAGGAAATCGCTCAAGCGATTTCCGACATGGGGCCGTAGCTCAGCTGGGAGAGCGCCTGCCTTGCACGCAGGAGGTCAGGAGTTCGATCCTCCTCGGCTCCACCATCTTCACGCCAGATCGAACTGACTCTTGCAGTTTCCTGGACGGTAGAAGGTAGAGCGAGTTTGCGACGCAAACTCGACAACGACTTGCGGAGCAAGTCGTACTCGGCTCCACAGCCGCAGTACTCGAAAGCCCACATTAGAAGTCTCTCAGAGACCTTTAATGTGGGCTTTTATCCCTAAGGGTAGAAGCTCGAGAGTTCGCAGTTTGAACTCTCTGCTCTTTAACAATTCAGAGATTGATGAATCGCATTGCGCCAATCCCCCGCTCCTGGAGGATTGGATCAAACGCAATGAGATTTGCCGCATTGTTATCTCCAATTTCTTTCCGAAATTGGAAATATAAAAATGCGGGTACACATACATACGAACTACTAGCGCGTATGTATGTATCTTCATATTTTCTCGCCACGATCATCGCAGTTTGATGAAAGTGGTAAGTAGATGTGTCTTAGTATTCATCGTTTGCTTGCTTGTTTAGAAGTTTTAAACAGGACAGCAGACAAGATGGCGAAACTCTATGTGACTTATCTGACGGCTCCTTCGGACATACAAAAGGCGAAGTGAGTTCTGCGGGTTATCGTTAGCCCGGCTCTTTTTGTTCCCACAAATCGAGCAACACAGACTGTTGGATTATATGGTCAAGCATAGAAGTGCATCTGGTGGATGCCTTGGCAGCTGAAGGCGATGAAGGACGTTGTAGCCTGCGATAAGCTTCGGGGAGTCGGCAAACAGACTTTGATCCGGAGATTTCCGAATGGGGAAACCCACCGTACTTGTACGGTATCTGCACCTGAATACATAGGGTGTAGAGGCAAACCCGGGGAACTGAAATATCTAAGTACCCGGAGGAAAAGAAATCAACCGAGATTCCCTCAGTAGCGACGAGCGAACGGGGATCAGCCCTTAAGTTTATGGTTAGTTAGTGGAAGCTTCTGGAAAGTTGCGCGATACAGGGTGATAGCCCCGTACACGAAAATTGACCGTAGATGAAATCGAGTAGGACGGGGCACGTGAAACCTTGTCTGAATATGGGGGGACCATCCTCCAAGGCTAAATACTCTCAGCTGACCGATAGTGAACCAGTACCGTGAGGGAAAGGCGAAAAGAACCCCTGTGAGGGGAGTGAAATAGAACCTGAAACCGGATGCATACAAGCAGTGGGAGCCTGTCTTCGGACGGGTGACTGCGTACCTTTTGTATAATGGGTCAGCGAGTTACTTTTACTGGCAAGGTTAACCGTATAGGGGAGCCGTAGGGAAACCGAGTCTTAATAGGGCGACACAGTCTGTAGGAGTAGACCCGAAACCGGGCGATCTAGCCATGGGCAGGTTGAAGGTGCCGTAACAGGCACTGGAGGACCGAACCCACTAATGTTGAAAAATTAGGGGATGACCTGTGGTTAGGAGTGAAAGGCTAATCAAGCCCGGAGATAGCTGGTTCTCCTCGAAATCTATTTAGGTAGAGCCTCTCGTATCACCACCGGGGGTAGAGCACTGTTTGGGCTAGGGGGTCACCTAGACTTACCAACCCCATGCAAACTCCGAATACCGGTGAGTGGCAGCGAGGGAGACACACGGCGGGTGCTAACGTCCGTCGTGGAAAGGGAAACAACCCAGACCGCCAGCTAAGGTCCCTAAATCACAGTTAAGTGGGAAACGATGTGGGAAGGCCCAGACAGCCAGGAGGTTGGCTTAGAAGCAGCCACCCTTTAAAGAAAGCGTAACAGCTCACTGGTCGAGTCGGCCTGCGCGGAAGATGTAACGGGGCTCAAACTGTGTACCGAAGCTGCGGGGCGCAACTTATGTTGCGTCGGTAGAGGAGCGTTCTGTAAGCCTGTGAAGGTGTTCCGGGAGGAATGCTGGAGGTATCAGAAGTGCGAATGCTGACATGAGTAACGATAAAGGAGGTGAAAATCCTCCTCGCCGAAAGACCAAGGGTTCCTGCGCAACGCTCATCGGCGCAGGGTGAGTCGACCCCTAAGGCGAGGCCGAAAGGCGTAGTCGATGGGAAACAGGTTAATATTCCTGTACCGCGCGTAACTGCGACGGGGTGACGGAGAAGGCTAGGCTGGCCTGGTGATGGTTATCCAGGTTTAAGCATGTAGGCTTAGGGATTAGGTAAATCCGGTCCCTTTTAAGGCCGAGACGCGATGACGAACCGAACTTATACGTTCGGGAAGTAGTTGATGCCACGCTTCCAAGAAAAACCTCTAAGCTTCAGGTTACGAGCGATCGTACCCCAAACCGACACAGGTGGTCGGGTAGAGAATACCAAGGCGCTTGAGAGAACTCGGGTGAAGGAACTAGGCAAAATGGCACCGTAACTTCGGGAGAAGGTGCGCCGCTGACGGTGATGAGACTTGCTCTCTAAGCTATTGGCGGTCGAAGATACCAGGTGGCTGCGACTGTTTATTAAAAACACAGCACTCTGCAAACTCGTAAGAGGACGTATAGGGTGTGACGCCTGCCCGGTGCTTGAAGGTTAATTGATGGGGTTAGCTTAGGCGAAGCTCTTGATCGAAGCCCAAGTAAACGGCGGCCGTAACTATAACGGTCCTAAGGTAGCGAAATTCCTTGTCGGGTAAGTTCCGACCTGCACGAATGGCGTAACGATGGCCACACTGTCTCCACCCGAGACTCAGTGAAATTGAAATCGCGGTGAAGATGCCGTGTACCCGCGGCTAGACGGAAAGACCCCGTGAACCTTTACTACAGCTTCACAGTGGACTTTGACGTAATTTGTGTAGGATAGGTGGGAGACTTTGAAGCGTGATCGCTAGATTGCGTGGAGTCGTCCTTGAAATACCACCCTGGTTACGTTGGGGTTCTAACTTAGGCCCATTATCTGGGTTGAGGACATTGTGTGGTGGGTAGTTTGACTGGGGCGGTCTCCTCCCAAAGAGTAACGGAGGAGTACGAAGGTACACTCACCATGGTCGGAAATCATGGAGTGCGTATAAAGGCAGAAGTGTGCTTGACTGCGAGGCCGACGGGCCGAGCAGGGTCGAAAGACGGTCTTAGTGATCCGGTGGTTCTGTATGGAAGGGCCATCGCTCAACGGATAAAAGGTACTCCGGGGATAACAGGCTGATACCGCCCAAGAGTTCACATCGACGGCGGTGTTTGGCACCTCGATGTCGGCTCATCACATCCTGGGGCCGAAGCCGGTCCCAAGGGTATGGCTGTTCGCCATTTAAAGTGGTACGCGAGCTGGGTTTAGAACGTCGTGAGACAGTTCGGTCCCTATCTGCCGTGGGCGTATGAGATTTGAGAGGAGCTGCTCCTAGTACGAGAGGACCGGAGTGGACGAACCTCTGGTGTTCCGGTTGTCACGCCAGTGGCATTGCCGGGTAGCTATGTTCGGACGGGATAACCGCTGAAAGCATCTAAGCGGGAAGCCCCCCTCGAGATGAGATCTCACTAATCTTTGCGATTCTGAAGGGCCCTCGAAGACTACGAGGTTGATAGGCTGGGTGTGTAAGCGTTGTGAGGCGTTGAGCTAACCAGTACTAATTGCCCGTGAGGCTTGACCATATAATCGAGCACGTCTGTGACTAGGTAACTAGCAAGACAACGCAGATTGTATGTCGCAAGTTTCTCCAGATTGTTCAGGCTCGTCCTGGACGGTGAAGACTTAGATACATCTACACATCATCAATCTTTGAATTTGTTAAAGCGCTTTCTAAGCGGAGACGCTCTGAAGGCGTCAGTTTCCTGAAACGGAAACTTGGAAGGTAACGATCACCGAGGGAGTTTTCGAAGAAAACTCCTAAGGGCTCGCGGCTCAAGCCGCGAGACCAGTTTGCCTGACGACAATAGCGAGTTGGAACCACCTGATCCCATATCGAACTCAGAAGTGAAACGACTCAGCGCCGATGGTAGTGTGGGGCTTCCCCATGTGAGAGTAGGTCATTGTCAGGCTTTTAATACGAAAAAGCCCCGCCTTGCGCGGGGCTTTTTCGTATTAGAACCCTAATACTCCTACTCGAACGAAGTGAGAGTAGGGCCCGCAGCCGGTTCGCGCAGCGAACGCCGAGCACGGCTCGGCGAGGTGAGGGCGGGAGCGACGTGCACGTCGCGACCTGGCTTTTCGCGAAGCGAAAAGTTGTCAGGCGCTTCTCAGAGCCGGCCCTTCCGCCAATCCCCGCGGTATCCACAGCCTGCATACAAAACTGAGGGTTGTGTCCTGATGGCAAAGATACTCGTGACAAAGCCTCATCACGATGCGCCGGCCGCTCGATTCCCTTACCATCCTCGCATGTCTGAAATCGACGTCATCAGCAGCCTGTTGCGTACAATCAATCGCCACGGCCGCGCGCCTGCGTCTTACTGGCCGCGCACGGCAACGCTGACGCCGCGCGACCTTGGCCTGCACAATGACGGCATCGTGCTGAGCTGGCAGACACCGCCCGATCTGCTCGACGCCACGCGTATCGAAAGGGCGCTCCCCGGCGTTCGCGTGGACTACTTCCCGGTGATCGATTCCACGAACACGCGCATGATGGCGGCGGGAGAAACCGCGTCGATCGACAGCCGCCTGTTTCTGGCAGAGTTCCAATACGGTGGGCGGGGTCGCCGCGGGCGCGCCTGGCTGTCGCCTTACGCGCGTAACTTGTCGATGAGTCTCGGCGGCGCTGCGACGCGCCAGCTCAGCGAACTCGGTGGCTTGAGCATCGTCGTAGGCGTGGCGCTCGCGAGCGCCTTGGAGGATCTTGGCGTCACAGGGGTGGAACTCAAATGGCCCAACGACGTCTTGATCGACGGACGCAAGCTCTGCGGCATTCTCGTCGAATTGCTGCAGCGGGGCGGGGTCGCCGAGTATGTCGTCGGTATCGGCGTCAACGTCAGTCTCAGCGAGACGGAGCGGCAGCGTATCAACCAGCCGGCGACGGACTTGCGCGCCGAGGGGTGCACGCTCAGCCGGACGGAACTGGTGATCCGCTTGATGCAGGCGGTGACTCAGTATCTTTCGCTGTTTGAGCAGGAGGGTTTTGCGATCTTTGTGGATGCCTTCAACGACCTGCACAAATTCCATCGGCAGCCCTGCGAGATCATTCAGGGCGCACAACGGCATCAAGGGCTGGTCACGGGGGTCGGACACCAGGGGGAGTTGATCCTGGACGACGACCAGAGTTTCCATGGAGGGGAAGTCTCTTTACGTTCGGGTTAAATCGACTTAAGGCCAGTTATGTGCAGTCGCGCGTGGATTACCGGGGCGACCCTTGCCTAGAATTCCGACGGGTGACACACTTGCGGCCGTTTGAAGAACAAGCTTCGTCTCGTTGCTGAAGGACAGTCGCGGTTTGCTACAAAAATTTGGTGCTCAGTTGGAACAACGCTTACTGCCGCGCAGCAAAATGCTTTTTGCGGGCCTGATTACCGCGAACGTCTGTCTTGGCCTGTGGCTCAATGCCACGACCGGCGAAGCCGTGGTGCCTGAACCATCGCTGCAGGCACTCGAAGGCCCCGAGATCCAATTGTTGGCCGAGGTGGGGCCCCCTGCCGAAGTCGTGTCGAAACCACCCGTGCGCGAATGCCGCATCTGGGGCCCGGAAAAATCTCCCGAGCTCTTCGCGGAGCTGCAGGCGAGTCTCGACGCCATCGGTGGTTTTCCCGAAATCCAGGAAACCGAAGTGCGAGCGGCCCCTGATTATCTGGTCTACGTCACGGGTCTCGGTTCGCTCGACAATGCCAAGCGCGCGGCGCGCGAGTTGAAAGCTTTGAACATCGATAGTTACGCGATGAATTCAGAGAGCGGCGCACCGATCCTTTCGGTGGGCCTCTTTTCCCGTCAGAGCCTCGCGGTCAAGCAGGAAGAGCGTGTGTCGAAGCTGGGTTACGAGGTGGTGCTCGAGACGCTTGAAAGGACGCAGACGGTCTACAACCTGGTTGCCCACGTCCATGTCGATTCCGACGCCTATCAATCCTCAACTTCTGCTTGTGTGGCGATTGCACAGAGCAAGTAGTTTCTATAGAATCCCGCTCCCATTTCAGCCGCCATAGCTCAGCTGGTAGAGCAGCTCACTTGTAATGAGAAGGTCCAGGGTTCGACTCCTTGTGGCGGCACCAGTAGATGTGAGTCAGCGGGAAAGCCCGCTGGAACGCGGCTTCAGGCAGGTGCGGCGCTGAAATGAATGGTCTTCGGACCATTGTGCGAGAAGGCACCATAGAGCTGACGATAAAGGCCAGCTCTATGGTGCTTTTGTGCTCCAAGAAATGGCTGTTGATGCGATGGACGGGAGTAAAAAATTGCTGGTGGGGTTCCCGAGTGGTCAAAGGGATCAGACTGTAAATCTGACGGCTAAGCCTTCGAAGGTTCGAATCCTTCCCCCACCACCACTCAAGTTACGGCATGGGTGGATAGCGAGCGGACAAGCCGGAAGGCTGGAGTTTTTGCGCAAGCCGACGCTTTTGCGAAGTGCCAGAGCGGATGCTTGAGCTGAAAAAGGCGCGGGTATAGTTCAACGGTAGAACCTCAGCCTTCCAAGCTGATGATGCGGGTTCGATTCCCGCTACCCGCTCCATGCCGCGTTTCGCTTTAGCGAAACGCTTATCGAGTTTTGGCTTTGCCAAAACTCGCTCTACCTGCACCGGTAACCGGGCACGTAGAGCAAAGGTAGCACCGCTACCAGGGCTGACAGCGTTGAATTGTCAGCTACGGTTGGAATTGAACAAACAGGTGAGGAATCGCTCGAGCGAACTCACTGGAGACGTGGAGTTGTAGATCGAGTTTTGCCGCAGGCAAAACTCGCTAAGGCCTGACCTGAAGGTCAGGCCGGCACGCTCACATAGCTCAGTAGGTAGAGCACTTCCTTGGTAAGGAAGAGGTCATCGGTTCAAATCCGATTGTGAGCACCATTTTTGTGAAGCTTCTTTAGGGCAGCTTTACGTGAACCGCAGCGTGGCAACACGGTGCATATATAGAGGCAGGTAGGCTCGCCCTACTAACAGTAAATAAACTATCTGGGCTTGTTTGAGGGTAAATAATGGCCAAAGAGAAATTCGAAAGAACCAAACCGCACGTAAACGTGGGGACGATCGGACACGTAGACCACGGTAAGACGACGCTGACAGCGGCGTTGACAAAAGTATGCGCGGAAGCATTCGGCGGCGAGCTGAAGGCTTTTGACCAGATAGACAATGCGCCTGAAGAGCGTGAGCGTGGTATCACCATCGCAACGTCACACGTTGAGTACGAGAGTGAAAGTCGTCACTACGCGCACGTCGACTGCCCCGGCCACGCTGACTATGTGAAAAACATGATCACCGGTGCTGCGCAGATGGACGGCGCGATCCTGGTTGTATCCGCAGCGGACGGCCCCATGCCGCAGACGCGCGAGCACATCCTGTTGTCTCGTCAGGTTGGTGTACCGAAGATTGTCGTGTTCATGAACAAAGCCGACATGGTCGATGACGAAGAGTTGCTGGAGCTGGTGGAAATGGAAGTGCGTGAGCTTCTCGACCAGTACGAGTTCCCGGGTGACGACACCCCGATCATCATCGGCAGTGCGCTGAAGGCGCTGGAAGGCGACGCCGACCACGCAGCCAAGGTCAAAGAACTGGTAGAAACGCTCGACGACTACATTCCGGAGCCGGAGCGTGCGGTAGACCAGCCGTTCCTGATGCCGATCGAGGACGTGTTCTCTATCTCCGGTCGCGGCACCGTGGTTACCGGTCGTGTCGAGCGCGGTATCATCAATGTTGGCGATGAAATCGAAATTGTCGGCATCAAAGACACGCAGACGACCACCTGTACCGGTGTGGAAATGTTCCGCAAGCTTCTCGACGAAGGCCGCGCGGGTGAGAACGTGGGCGTGCTCCTGCGTGGCACCAAGCGTGAAGAGGTCGAGCGTGGACAGGTCCTGTCCAAGCCCGGTGCAATCACGCCGCACACCAAGTTCGAAGCGGAAGTCTACGTGCTGAGCAAAGACGAAGGCGGCCGTCACACGCCGTTCTTCAAAGGCTACCGCCCGCAGTTCTACTTCCGTACCACGGACGTGACGGGCTCTGTCGAGCTGCCTGCAGACGTTGAAATGGTCATGCCGGGTGACAACATCAACATGGTCGTCGAGCTGATCTGCCCGATCGCCATGGACGAAGGTCTGCGCTTCGCAATCCGCGAAGGTGGCCGCACCGTCGGCGCCGGCGTTGTCACCAAAGTAATCGAATAAGTTCGATTACTGATCTCGACCCTTGGGGTCGAGCTCTTGGGAGTTTTGCCTGACGGCGAAACGCTCGAGGTTAGCAAGGGTAACCTTGCTCAGTGAACGGAGTTTTGGCCGAAGGCCAAAATCTCCCAAGTAACTTGGACGACGACCGCGAAGTTTGGGACCCAAACTTCGCGGCCGTAGTCAAGTTACAGGCCAGTAGCTCAATTGGCAGAGCAGCGGTCTCCAAAACCGCAGGTTGGGGGTTCGATTCCCTCCTGGCCTGCCATCTCCGGCAAGCTTCGGCGCGCGCGGGGTAAACGAACAGGAAAGTGGCTTGAGCACGAACACAGAAACGACTGCCGGAAGCTCTCTGGATTGGCTGAAATGGCTGATCGTCTTAGCGCTGCTTGCCGGCGGTGTTTACGGCAATTGGTATTTCCAGGACGAGTCCCTGCTCATCAGAGTCTTGGGGCTGCTTGGTGGCGCTGCCGTGGCGGTGTTTATCGCCATTCAAACGGAGCGCGGCCGTGCAACGTGGAACCTCATGAAAGAGTCACGTTCAGAGATCCGCCGCGTGGTGTGGCCCAGTAATCAGGAAACCACCCAGACAACGCTGGTGGTGCTGGTGCTGGTCATCATTTTTGCCCTGATCCTGTGGGGCTTGGATTCATTGCTGAGCTGGGGTGTCAGCTCGGTGATCGGGTAGGACTGCGTTATGTCGAAGCGATGGTATGTAGTGCACGCCTATTCGGGGTTCGAAAAGAACGTTGCGCGCGCTTTGAAAGAGCGAGTGGAGCTTTCTGACTTCGGCGATTTTTTTGGTGAAATTCTCGTGCCGACCGAAGAGGTGGTCGAGATGCGTGCCGGTCAGAAACGGCGCAGCGAGCGCAAATTTTTCCCGGGTTATGTGCTCGTCGAGATGGAGCTGAACGACGATACCTGGCATCTCGTCAAAGAGACGCCGCGGGTCATGGGCTTCATCGGCGGCAAGGCAGATCAGCCGGCGCCGCTCACTGATCGTGAGGCCGCGGCCATCCTCGATCGGGTTGCTGCAGGCAGCGAGAAGGCGACGCCTAAGACGGTATTTGAACCCGGTGAGATTGTCAGGGTCATAGATGGACCGTTTAACGATTTCAATGGCGTGGTTGAAGAAGTCAACTACGAGAAAAACCGCCTGCAGGTGGCGGTGACGATTTTTGGCCGTTCAACGCCAGTGGAGTTGGATTTCGGCCAGGTGGAAAAAGGATAGCGGCAGCTTCCTTTTGTCGGGGAGTGTAGAGCAGCCCTGAGCTGCTGCACGTTTGGACCCATTATCCCACCTTTGCGGTGGGACAGACTCAGCCTGACGGCTGAGCCTTCGGAGTAAAAAATGGCTAAGAAAGTCGAGGCCTATATCAAGCTGCAGGTCCCTGCAGGACAGGCCAATCCCAGCCCACCGGTCGGCCCGGCACTGGGTCAGCATGGCGTCAACATCATGGACTTCTGTAAAGCGTTCAACGCCCAGACCCAGTCCATGGAGCAGGGGTTGCCGATCCCGGTGGTGATCACCGTATACGCGGATCGCAGCTTCACCTTCATCACCAAGACACCGCCCGCAGCGGTGCTCCTGCGTAAGGCCGCCAAGATTGCCAAAGGCAGCGGCACGCCCAATACGCACAAGGTGGCCAAGGTAAACCGTGCACAGCTCGAAGAGATAGCGCAGATCAAAATGCCTGACCTCACCGCGGCCGACATGGATGCGGCGGTCCGCACCATCGCTGGTACCGCGCGCAGCTCGGGCATCGACGTGGAGGGCGTGGAATGAGCAAGATGACCAAGCGCATGCGCGCCATCGCAGAGAAAGTAGACGCGGAAAAAGCGTACCCGATCGACGAAGCGGTCACGCTGCTGAACGAGTTGTCCAAGACCAAATTCAAGGAGTCGTTTGACGTCTCCATCAATCTGGGCGTTGATCCTCGCAAATCCGACCAGAACGTACGTGGCGCGACCACGCTGCCGCACGGCAGTGGTAAATCGGTGCGCGTTGCGGTGTTTGCACAGGGTGAAAACGCGGATAAGGCGACTGCGGCGGGCGCCGACAAGGTCGGTTTCGAAGACCTTGGCGAAGAAATCAAAGGCGGCAATCTGGATTTTGACGTGGTCATTGCCACGCCGGACGCCATGCGTATCGTCGGTCAGCTGGGTAAGGTGCTCGGTCCGCGTGGCCTGATGCCCAACCCCAAGACGGGTACGGTCACCCAGGACGTCGAAGAAGCCGTGAAAAACGCCAAGGCGGGTCAGGTCCAGTTTCGTACCGACAAAGCCGGCATCATTCATGGCAGCGTCGGGCAGGTTGGATTCGAGCCGAGCGCGATCAAAGAAAACGTTGAAGCGCTCCTGGCAGACCTCAAGAAGGCGAAGCCTGCATCCGCCAAAGGTGTTTATCTGAAGAAAGTGACGCTGTCGACGACGATGGGCCCGGGTGTGGCCATCGATCAGGCGTCACTGGAGATTTAAAGAATTTGAAGGAGCTCGGCCCGTGTCGTTTGCGGGTCGAGGTCGTCAAAGACCGCATTCAGGAGGTCGTGATCGCCTTGAGGCGATCACTTACCGAGTTTCGCAGCAAGCTGCAAAACTCGCCGAAACGACCTTTAAACAGCGAAAGCTACCTGGCGCAGACGGCGAGCTCTAAGTGAAACGTAGTGTGTTGGACTTACGTCCAACGTCAGTCTTCGAAGTAACAACGGGCTACGTCGTGACCCATCTGGGTCACTCACGAGAAAAGGCTTCGGCCGATTCTCGAACAAGTTAGCCAGACACCTTCGGGTGTCTTATCGAAGGAGAAGCAAGTGGCATTAAAGCTCGAGCAAAAGCAGCAGATTGTTGCTGAAGTGAACGAGGTTGCCGCATCTGCTTTGTCGGCAGTGGTTGCAGACTATCGTGGTCTGACCGTCGCGGAGATGACCGAAATGCGCTCTAAGGCGCGCGAATCGGGTGTTTATCTGCGAGTGGTTCGGAACACGTTGGCCAAGCGCGCCGTGGAAGGTACTGAATACGAATGCCTGGATGAGACCTTTGTCGGTCCCACCCTCATTGCATTTTCTCAGGAAGATCCCGGCTCCGCGGCCAGGCTTGTCAAAGACTACGCCAAAGAGCACGACGCGTTGGAGGTGAAAGCCCTCTCCATCGGGGGTGAGCTCATCAGCGCGGATCAGATCGATCGCGTTGCGACGCTGCCCACGCTGGATGAAGCGCGCGCTCTGCTCATGGCCGTCATGCAGGCCCCGGTCGTCAAGCTTGCCCGGACGCTCAACGAAGTGCCCGGCAAACTGGTACGCACGGTTGCTGCCATCAGAGATCAGAAAGAGGCAGAAGGCTAGCGCTGAGCTGGCCCCAAGTTACAGGAGACTAAACAATGGCATTGTCCAAAGACGATTTGTTGAACGCCATCGCTGAGATGAGCGTCATGGAAGTGGTAGAACTCGTTTCCGCCATGGAAGAGAAGTTTGGCGTTTCCGCCGCGGCAGCTGTTGCAGCAGCACCGGCCGCAGCAGGTGGCGACGCTGGTGGCGCGGCTGCAGAAGAGAAAGACGAATTTGACGTTGTTCTCGCTGCTGCAGGCGACAAGAAAGTCAACGTGATCAAAGCGGTTCGCGCGATCACTGGCCTTGGCCTCAAAGAAGCCAAAGCGCTCGTTGACGAAGCACCTTCACCGATCAAAGAAGGTGCCACCAAGGATGAAGCTGAAGACTTCAAGAAACAGCTGGAAGAAGCTGGCGCAACGGTCGAGCTCAAGTAACCTACTTGAGCTTACGTTCGCAAACATCGGCTGGGCCCCGGGTGATGACCTGGGGTGCCGGCCTTTTGTGGTTGGGTCGCGGAAATCAGTCCACTCAACCTTCAATCGCAAATGCATCGCTTAATTAGCGTGGGAGATTCGCATGGCGTATAGCTTTACTGAGAAAAAGCGCATTCGTAAGGACTTCGGCAAGTTGTCCGAATCGATGGAATTGCCCTACTTGTTGGCCATTCAAGTCGACTCTTACAATCGTTTTCTGCAGGTCGATACCGATAACAGCGATCGGGATGAGTCTGGCCTGCACGCGGCTTTTCGCTCTGTCTTTCCGATTGTCAGCTACTCCGGCAGCGCGGCGCTCGAATATGTGGATTACCGGCTGGGTGAGCCGGCATTCGACGTCAAAGAGTGTGTGCTGCGCAGCATCACTTATGCTGCGCCGCTGCGCGTCAAAGTCCGGCTGATCATCTACGACAAAGAATCTTCCAACAAAGCGGTCAAGGACGTTAAAGAGCAGGAAGTGTACATGGGCGAGATTCCGCTCATGACCGAGAACGGCACTTTCGTCATTAACGGCACCGAGCGCGTTGTGGTTTCTCAGCTGCACCGCTCTCCGGGTGTGTTCTTCGACCATGACCGTGGCAAAACCCATTCCTCAGGCAAGCTCCTGTATAACGCGCGGGTCATTCCCTATCGCGGCTCATGGCTCGACTTCGAATTCGACCCCAAAGACTGTGTATTCGTGCGCATCGACCGTCGTCGCAAGCTCCCAGCGACCATCATTCTGCGCGCGCTGGAATACACCAGCGAAGAGATTCTCGAGACGTTCTTCGATACGAACACCTTTTTCATCAAAGGTGAGGAAGTCTCTGTCGAGCTCGTACCCGAACGCCTGCGTGGTGACGTGGCAACCTTCGACATCACTGACAATAAAGGTAACGTCATTGTCGAGGTCGGCCGCCGCGTGACTGCACGCCACGTCCGCGAGCTGGAAGAAAGCGGTTTGAAGTCCATGGCTGTACCGCGCGAGTACCTGCTCGACCGCGTTACCGCCAAAGACCTCGTTGACGAGGCTGGTGAAGTCGCCATCCCGTGCAACACGGTCATCACCGAAGAGGTGATCGAGAAGCTCTTCGAGCTCAAGATTGGACAATTCGAGACGATTTATACCAACGATCTCGACTGCGGACCGTTCGTCTCCGATACGCTGCGTATCGACCCGACGCGCACCAAGCTCGAAGCGCTTGTCGAAATCTACCGCATGATGCGCCCCGGCGAGCCGCCGACCAAAGAGGCCGCAGAGAACCTCTTCAACAACCTGTTCTTTTCTACTGAGCGCTACGATCTGTCAGCGGTTGGACGCATGAAATTCAACCGTCGTCTCGGCCGCGAAGAGATCGAAGGTGAAGGCACGCTGGCGCGTGAAGACATCGTCGACGTCCTGGCAACGCTGATCGACATCCGCAACGGTAAAGGCTCGGTCGACGATATCGACCACCTCGGCAATCGCCGTGTCCGTTCTGTCGGTGAGATGGCGGAAAACCAGTTTCGTGTTGGTCTGATCCGCGTGGAGCGCGCCGTCAAAGAGCGCCTGAGCCTGGCGGAATCCGAAGGCCTGATGCCCCAGGACATGATCAACGCCAAGCCGGTCGCTGCGGCCATCAAGGAGTTCTTTGGTTCTTCACAACTTTCGCAGTTCATGGACCAGAACAACCCGCTCTCGGAAGTGACGCACAAGCGGCGCGTATCCGCGCTCGGGCCGGGCGGCCTGACGCGTGAGCGTGCGGGCTTCGAAGTCCGTGACGTACACCCGACGCACTATGGTCGCGTGTGTCCCATTGAGACGCCGGAAGGTCCGAACATCGGCCTGATCAACAGTCTCGCTACCTATGCGCGCACCAATGAGTACGGCTTCCTGGAAAGCCCGTACCGCAAGGTCATCAACGGCAAGGTTTCGGATGAAATCGAGTATCTGTCCGCGATCGACGAAGCCAACTACGTGATCGCACAAGCGAGTGCGCCGATCGATGCCAAGGGCAATTTTGAAGATGAACTCGTGGATGTGCGTCATCAGAACGAGTTCACCAAGACCGCCCCTGAAAACGTGAACTACATGGACGTCTCGCCCAAGCAGGTGGTTTCAGTGGCCGCGTCGCTGATTCCGTTCCTCGAGCACGACGACGCCAACCGCGCGCTGATGGGTTCCAACATGCAGCGGCAGGCAGTGCCGACGCTGCGCGCCGAGAAGCCGCTGGTCGGTACCGGCATGGAGCGCGACGTCGCGCGCGATTCCGGCGTCTGTGTGATTGCCAATCGCGGCGGCCTGGTCGACAGTGTCGATGCCGGCCGCATCGTCGTGCGTGTGTCCGATGAGGAGACGGAAGCTGGTGAAGCCGGTGTGGATATCTATAACCTCACCAAATTTACCCGCTCCAACCAGAACACGTGTATCAACCAGCGGCCGCTGGTCAAGCCGGGCGACATCATCGCGCGGGGCGACACGCTGGCCGATGGCCCGTCCATCGATATGGGTGAGCTGGCGCTGGGTCAGAACATGCGCATCGCGTTCATGCCGTGGAACGGCTACAACTACGAGGACTCCATCCTCGTCTCTGAGCGCGTGGTTCAGGAAGACCGCTTCACCTCGATACACATTCAGGAGCTGACCTGTATCGCTCGCGACACCAAGCTCGGGCCGGAAGAGATCACCTGCGACATCCCCAATGTGGGTGAAGGTGCACTTTCCAAGCTCGACGAGTCCGGCATTGTGTACATCGGCGCGGAAGTTGGCGCGGGTGACATCCTCGTCGGCAAAGTCACGCCGAAGGGTGAGACGCAGCTGACGCCGGAAGAGAAGCTGTTGCGCGCGATCTTTGGTGAGAAGGCGTCGGACGTTAAAGACACGTCCCAGCGCGTCCCCACCAGCGTTAAAGGTACTGTGATCGACGTGCAGGTCTTCACCCGCGACGGTGTCGAAAAAGACCAGCGCGCGAAAGACATCGAGCGCGCCCAGCTTGCGCAGATCCGCAAGGACCTCGACGATGAATACCGCATCGTTGAAGTCGCCACTTATGAGCGTCTGAGCCGCGCCCTGATGGGCCAGAAAGCAGCGAGCGCCCCGGGTGAAAGCAAGGGCCTCACGATCAATGAGGAATACCTCGACAGCCTGAGCCTGGATGATTGGTTCAAGATCCGCATGCAGGACGATAGCCTGAATGCGCAGCTGGAGAGAGCCGAAGCACAGCTTAAGGCACGTAAAGAATCGCTCGACGCGATTTACGCCGACAAGCGCGCCAAGCTCGAAAGTGGCGACGACCTGGCGCCGGGCGTTCTCAAGATCGTCAAGGTTTACCTCGCGATCAAGCGCCGCATCCAGCCGGGTGACAAGATGGCGGGACGTCACGGTAACAAAGGCGTGATCTCCGTGATCATGCCGGTCGAGGACATGCCGTTCGACGAAAAAGGCGAGCCAGTCGACATCGTTCTGAATCCGCTGGGCGTGCCGTCGCGCATGAACGTCGGACAGGTGCTGGAAACCCATCTTGGCTGGGCGGCCCGCGGCGTTGGCGACCGTATCAACGAGATGATCGAAGAGCAGAAGAAAGCGGCGGACATCCGCAAGTTCCTCGACGAGGTTTACAATCAGATCGGCGATCCGAACGTTGATCTCAAGTCCCTCAAGGACGGTGAGGTCATGGAGCTTGCCGACAACCTGCGTGCTGGCGTGCCGATGGCAACACCGGCATTCGACGGTGCCTCCGAAGCGGAGATCAAGGCGATGCTCGAGCTTGCGGGACTGCCGTCCTCAGGTCAGGCGCAGCTCTATGACGGCCGTACAGGTGACGCTTTCGATCGGCCGACGACGGTTGGCTACATGTACATGCTCAAGTTGAACCACCTGGTGGACGACAAGATGCATGCCCGCTCCACCGGTTCTTACAGCCTGGTTACCCAGCAGCCGCTGGGCGGTAAGGCGCAATTCGGTGGTCAGCGGTTCGGTGAGATGGAGGTCTGGGCACTGGAGGCGTACGGCGCCGCCTATACCCTGCAGGAAATGCTCACCGTCAAATCTGATGACGTCAGCGGTCGTACGAAGATGTACAAGAACATCGTCGACGGTAACTATCAGATGGAGCCCGGAATGCCGGAATCGTTCAACGTGTTGGTCAAGGAGATACGCTCCCTGGGTATCAACATTGAGCTGGAAACGGAATAAACACTGCCTAGTACTGGTAAAGGAGAAAGACTTTGAAAGACTTACTTAACTTACTCAAGGCCCAGGGCAGTGTTGACGAATTCGACGCCCTGCGCATTGGTCTGGCTTCCCCCGAGATGATCCGTTCGTGGTCATTCGGCGAAGTGAAGAAGCCGGAAACCATCAACTATCGCACGTTCAAGCCTGAGCGCGACGGTCTCTTCTGTGCTCGCATCTTCGGGCCGGTGAAAGACTATGAGTGCCTCTGCGGCAAGTACAAGCGCCTCAAGCACCGTGGTGTGATCTGTGAAAAGTGTGGCGTGGAGGTCACTTTGACCAAGGTGCGCCGCGAGCGCATGGGTCACATCGAGCTTGCCTGCCCGACCGCACACATCTGGTTCCTGAAGTCGCTGCCGTCACGGATTGGTCTCTTGCTCGACATGACGCTGCGCGATATCGAACGCGTGCTCTACTTCGAGTCGTTTGTTGTCATCGATCCGGGTCTCACCGACCTCGAAACGGGACAGCTTCTGACGGACGAAGAGTATTACTCGAAGCTCGAAGAGTACGGCGACGAATTCGACGCCCGCATGGGTGCCGAAGCCGTGCAGGAGCTCTTGATGGCCCTCGATCTGGATGCGGAGATTGCGCATCTGCGTGAAGAGATCCCGGCCACCAATTCTGAAACGAAGATCAAGAAGTTTTCCAAGCGCCTCAAGCTGATGGAAGCCTTCGTCAAATCCGGAAACAAGCCGGAGTGGATGGTGATGACCGTTCTGCCTGTGCTGCCGCCGGATCTTCGCCCGCTCGTGCCGCTCGATGGCGGTCGATTTGCGACATCCGATCTCAACGATCTCTATCGCCGGGTGATCAACCGCAACAACCGCCTGAAGCGCCTGCTCGACCTGTCCGCGCCGGACATCATCGTGCGCAACGAGAAGCGCATGCTGCAGGAATCGGTTGACGCACTGCTGGATAACGGTCGTCGCGGCCGCGCCATCACGGGCTCCAACAAGCGCCCGCTGAAGTCGCTCGCGGACATGATCAAAGGTAAACAAGGCCGCTTCCGTCAGAACCTGCTCGGCAAGCGCGTCGACTACTCCGGTCGTTCTGTGATCGTAGTTGGCCCGACGCTCAAGCTGCATCAGTGTGGTCTGCCGAAGAAGATGGCGCTGGAGCTTTTCAAGCCGTTCATTTTCGGCAAGCTGGAAGAGCGCCAACTGGCAACGACGATCAAAGCGGCCAAGAAGATGGTCGAGCGCGAAACGGCTGAGGTGTGGGACATCCTCGCTGAGGTCATTCGCGAGCACCCTGTGTTGCTCAACCGCGCACCGACCCTGCACCGTCTGGGTATCCAGGCTTTCGAGCCTGTCCTCATCGAAGGTAAGGCCATTCAGCTGCACCCGCTCGTTTGTACGGCTTACAACGCCGACTTCGACGGTGACCAGATGGCGGTTCACGTGCCGCTGACGCTGGAAGCGCAGCTCGAATCACGTGCGCTCATGATGTCGACCAATAACATCCTGTCGCCGGCGAGCGGTGAGCCGATCATCGTGCCGTCGCAGGACGTTGTGCTCGGCATCTACTACATGACGCGCGAAAAGATCAACGTGCCTGGCGAAGGCAGCGTGTTTGCTGACGCTGAAGAGGTACACCGTGCTTATCATGCGGGACAGGTCGACCTGCACGCGAAGATCAAAGCGCGGATCGAAGAACACGCCGTCAGCGAAGACGGCAAAGTCGAAGTCGTGCGTAATCTCTATGAGACGACCGTCGGCCGTGCGCTGCTTTACAACATCGTGCCGAAAACGCTGCCGTACAGCATGGTCAACAAGGCGATGGACAAAAAATCCATCTCCAACCTGATCAACGACTGCTATCGCCGTTGTGGTTTGAAGGAGACGGTGATTTTCGCCGACCAGCTGATGTACACCGGCTTTGCGCACTCAACGGCATCCGGGGCGTCTATCGGTGTTGATGACTTCGTCATCCCGGAAGATAAGACCACCATCATCGGTGAAGCCGAAGCAGAAGTGGCAGAGATCGAAAGCCAGTATGCTTCTGGTCTCGTGACCCAGGGTGAGAAGTACAACAAGGTCGTCGACATCTGGTCCCGCGCGAATGATCTCGTCGCGCGTTCTATGATGGAAGGCATCTCAGCTGAAACCGTCACCAACCGTGACGGCGAAGATGAGCAGCAGGATTCGTTCAACTCCGTATACATCTACGCTGACTCTGGCGCCCGGGGTTCCCCCGCGCAGATTCGTCAGCTCGCGGGTATGCGAGGCCTGATGACCCGTCCTGACGGCTCAATCATCGAAAACGCGATTACCGCTAACTTCCGTGAAGGCCTGACTGTAAACGAGTACTTCATCTCGACACACGGTGCGCGTAAGGGTCTGGCGGATACCGCGTTGAAGACCGCCAACTCGGGTTATCTCACCCGTCGTCTGGTGGACGTTGCGCAGGATGTCGTCATCACGGATATCGACTGCGGCACCAGTGCCGGTCTGCACACCATGGCCATCATCGAAGGTGGCGATGTGGTTGAGCCGCTCGGAGAGCGTGTGCTCGGCCGGGTGGTCGCGCAGGACGTGCTGGACGCCGATGGCAAGACCGTGCTCATCCCGGTAGGTACGATGATCGACGAAGCCTGGGTCGACCGTCTCGAAGAGCTGGGTATCGATGAAATGTGGGTCCGCAGTGCGATCACGTGTGATACGTCTTACGGCGTTTGCGCCAAGTGCTACGGCCGCGATCTTGCGCGAGGCCATCAGGTCAACGTCGGTGAGAGTGTCGGCGTTATCGCTGCGCAGTCTATCGGCGAGCCCGGCACGCAGCTGACGATGCGTACGTTCCACATCGGCGGCGCGGCATCGCGTGCGACTGCGATCGACAACATTCAGGTCAAGCATGGCGGCACCATCCGTCTGCACAACCTGAAGACGGTTGAACGCGAATCCGGCGAGCTGGTCGCGGTATCCCGCTCCGGTGAAATTGCCGTGGCTGATACCGAGCATGGCCGTGAGCGCGAGCGTTACAAGCTGCCCTATGGCGCTGTCATTTCCGTGTCTGAAGACGACGTCGTGGAAGCCGGTCAGGTGATTGCGCAGTGGGACCCCCACACGCACCCGATCGTTGCGGAAGTTGCGGGCACAGTCGAGTTCCATGAGATGGAGGAAGGCCTGTCCGTGAATCGTCAGACAGACGAGCTCACCGGGCTCACCAACATCACCGTGCTCGACCCGAAAGACCGCCCGAGTGCGGCGAAAGATCTGCGGCCCGCGGTACGTCTGCTGGACGGCAAAGGTAATCAGGTCAATCTGCCGGGTACCGACGTGCCGGCAAACTACTACATGCCGAGTAATGCGATCCTCAACCTCGAGGACAACGCCCACATCGGTATCGGTGACATCATTGCGCGTATCCCGCAGGAAGGATCGAAGACTCGTGACATCACGGGTGGTCTGCCGCGGGTTGCCGATCTCTTTGAAGCGCGCAAGCCCAAAGAGCCGGCGATTCTTGCGGAAGCGTCGGGTACCGTCAGCTTCGGTAAAGAAACGAAAGGCAAGCGCCGGCTCGTGATCACGCCGCCGGATGGTGATCCGGTGGAAACCCTGATTCCGAAATGGCGCACCATCGGTGTCTTCGACGGTGAGCAGGTTGAGAAGGGTGAAACCGTGTGTGACGGTCCGCTGTCTGCGCATGACATCCTGCGCCTGCAGGGTGTGGAAGCGCTGGCCGCTTACATCGTCAACGAGATCCAGGAGGTGTATCGCCTCCAGGGTGTGAAGATCAACGACAAGCACATCGAAGTCATCGTGCGGCAGATGCTGCGCAAGGTGGAGGTGCAGAGCTCTGGAGAATCCGAACTCATCCGCGGTGAGCAACTGGAGTACACCCAGATCCGTGAGGTCAACGACGCGCTTGCTGCGGAAGGCAAAGAGCCGGCTGGTTTCCAGCGCATTCTGCTGGGTATCACCAAGGCATCGCTGGCCACGGAGTCGTTCATTTCAGCGGCTTCTTTCCAGGAGACCACGCGGGTGTTGACCGAAGCGGCCGTCACCGGCAAGCAGGACTTCCTGCGCGGTCTCAAGGAAAACGTGGTTGTGGGCCGTCTGATACCGGCGGGTACCGGTTTGACGTACCACAAGGACCGCAAGAAGCGCCGCGAAGAGGAAATCCTGGGCACGCAAGGTCCTTCTGCAGACGAAGTCGAGCAGGCGTTGACCGAAGCGCTGTCTGCCCAGAGCAGCGATTCCGAGGAATAACGCCGCGGAATTCGGGCTTGAGTATATCGGGGTGTGCGCATAGAATTCGCAGCCCCGATTTCAGGCACTCCCTGTCGGCGGGACAAAAATTTAGAGGTTTAAGGATTTATGGCAACCATCAGCCAGCTTGTGCGTAAGCCGCGCAAGCGCAAAGTAGACAAGAACATCGTACCGGCCCTGCAGGGCTGTCCGCAGCGTCGCGGGGTTTGCACGCGTGTGTACACCACGACACCGAAGAAGCCGAACTCGGCTTTGCGTAAAGTGTGTCGCGTGCGTCTGACCAACGGTTACGAAGTGACCTCCTACATTGGCGGTGAAGGCCACAACCTGCAGGAGCACTCGGTTGTGCTCATTCGCGGCGGTCGTGTGAAAGATCTGCCGGGTGTGCGCTATCACACGGTGCGCGGCGTGCTGGACACGTCTGGCGTAGCGGATCGCAAGCAGGGCCGTTCGAAGTACGGCACCAAGAGGCCTAAATAGGCCGGGATCGGCTTGAGCCGATCCCTTACCGAGTTTTCCTGCGGAAAACTCGATCGAAAATCAGCATCTTCCTAGTAAGAGTCCGGCAAACGTTCGGACAGTACTCTGAAGCAAGGAGAAACCAATGCCACGTCGTCGTGTTGTCGCCAAGCGGGAAATTCTTCCCGATCCCAAATTCCATAACCAGACGGTTGCCAAGTTCATCAACCATGTGATGGTCAGCGGTAAGAAAGCCGTGGCCGAGCGTATCGTCTATGGCGCGTTCGATCGTATTCAGGAGCGCGACGCCAGCGCTGATCCGGTGGAGATGTTCGAGAATGCGCTGGATGCGATAGCGCCGCTGGTTGAGGTGAAGTCTCGCCGCGTTGGTGGTGCGACCTATCAGGTGCCGGTGGAAGTACGTGCTTCACGCCGTACCGCGCTGGCAATGCGTTGGCTCGTTGAGAGTGCGCGGGCGCGTAGTGAGAAGTCCATGGCGGCGCGCCTGGCCGGTGAGCTGATGGATGCGAACGAAGGGCGCGGTGCGGCGGTTAAGAAGAAAGAAGATACGCACCGTATGGCCGATGCCAACAAAGCCTTCGCTCACTATCGGTACTAAGCAGCGACGCTGCGGCTGCGGATAGGCACCCATAGCCGGCGCGTTCTCCTTTTTTGTTGCTCGACGTATGCGTCTATACGCCTGCGCACAAAAAAGTCCGAGCACGCCGGCTCTGAGCACCTCTCCACACCCTCGCTTAATCAGCTCGATTTAAGTTGTTCAGTTCTGCCAAATGCAGAACTTCTGTTTCCCCCTTTGTTGGTCGTAGCTGTCGCGCTTTGTGGTCAGTTCTGCTACAAAGCTTCGCTCTCAAATTAACCGGTTCCATTAGTCCGAGGTTGGCATGGCCCGTACGACACCCATAACACGCTATAGAAACATCGGCATCGTTGCCCACGTCGACGCGGGCAAAACGACGACGACCGAGCGCGTGCTCTTTTATACCGGCCTCTCGCACAAGATCGGCGAGGTGCACGACGGTGCGGCGACGATGGACTGGATGGAGCAGGAACAGGAGCGCGGGATCACGATCACGTCGGCGGCGACCACGTGCTTCTGGCGGGGCATGAATCAGCAGTTCGACGAGCACCGCATCAACATTATCGACACGCCCGGTCACGTCGACTTCACCATCGAGGTTGAGCGCAGCCTGCGCGTGCTCGACGGTGCCGTGGTCGTTTTCTGTGGTACGTCCGGGGTTGAGCCGCAGTCGGAGACCGTCTGGCGTCAGGCCAACAAGTACGAAGTGCCGCGGATGGTGTTCGTCAACAAGATGGACCGGCAGGGCGCAGACTTTCTGCGCGTCGTGGATCAGATTCGTGACCGTCTCGGCTCGCAGCCGGTACCGGTGCAGCTTGCGCTGGGGGCGGAGGAGAACTTCCGCGGCGTGATTGACCTGATCAAGATGAAAGCGATTCTCTGGAATGAAACGGACCAGGGTCTGACTTACGAAGAGGAAGACATCCCTGAGGACATGCAGGCGCTCGCGGATGAATGGCGCGAGCACATGGTCGAAGCTGCGGCCGAGGCCAACGAAGAGCTGATGGACAAATACCTCGAAGAGGGCGAGCTGACGGCTGACGAGATCAAGCAGGGCATCCGTATCCGCACCCTGGCCAATGAGATTGTGCCGGCGTTGTGTGGCTCCGCGTTCAAGAATAAGGGCGTACAGGCGATGCTCGATGCCGTCATCGAATATCTGCCGGCGCCGACCGAAGTCAAGGCAATCGAAGGTACGTTGGAGGACGAGAGCCTCGACACACGTCCGGCGGACGATGAGGCGCCGTTTGCGGCGCTGGCGTTCAAGATTGCCACGGACCCGTTTGTCGGCACGCTGACGTTCTTTCGAGTCTATTCGGGTGTGCTCAACACCGGTGACCAGGTCTTCAATCCGGTCAAGGGGCGCAAAGAACGCATCGGCCGGATGGTGCAGATGCACTCCAACAATCGAAATGAGATCAAAGAAGTCCGCGCGGGTGACATCGCCGCGGCCATCGGGTTGAAGGATGTGACGACCGGCGAAACGCTGTGCGCTCAGGACAAACCCATCACGCTGGAACGGATGGAGTTTCCGGAACCGGTCATTTCGGTGGCGGTCGAGCCGCGTTCCGTCGCCGATCAGGAAAAGATGGGCGTGGCGCTGTCCAAGCTGGCGCAGGAGGATCCGTCTTTTCGGGTCGAGACGGACGAGGAGACGGGCCAGGTCATCATTTCCGGCATGGGTGAGCTGCATCTCGACATCATCGTCGATCGTATGAAGCGTGAGTTTTCGGTCGAGGCGAACATCGGCAAGCCGCAGGTGGCTTATCGAGAGACGATCCGTAAGTCGGTCGAGCAGGAAGCCAAGTTCGTGCGGCAGACCGGCGGGCGCGGGCAATACGGTCACGTCTGGTTGAAGCTCGAGCCCCACACTGACGAAGACGGCAACTTCGCCTACGAATTCGTTGATGAAATTGTGGGTGGCGTCGTGCCGAAAGAATACATACCTGCGGTCAACAAGGGTGTGCAGGAGCAGATGCAGAACGGTGTCGTAGCCGGCTATCCGCTCATTGGCGTGAAGGCGACACTCTATGATGGCTCCTTCCACGACGTCGACTCCTCGGAGATGGCGTTCAAAATTGCGGGCTCGATGGCGATGCGCGAAGGCGCCCTGAACGCCGACGCAGTGCTGCTCGAGCCGATCATGAAGGTCGAGGTCGTCACGCCTGAGGACTACATGGGTGACGTCGTTGGAGATCTCAATCGCCGCCGCGGCATGATCTCCGGTATGGACGAAAACCCCGCCGGCAAGGTGGTGCGCGCAGACGTGCCGCTGGCGGAGATGTTCGGCTATTCGACGGACCTGCGCTCCTCTACCCAGGGGCGCGCAACCTACACGATGGAGTTCAGCAAGTACGCTGAGGTGCCCGCCGCGGTCGGCGAACAGATCGCCAACCGCTAATTTCGTCGCTTCCGAAAATTTTATTGCACATGGCGTGAGCCGTATGTATAGTTCGCGTCCCGCTTTCACGGGTGCCCTGAGCGCGCAGTTTTGCTCAGAGCGGATTACGGTTTGAAAGCGGG
The DNA here is from genome assembly GCA_965267275.1 of Pseudomonadales bacterium. Taxonomy (GTDB): domain Bacteria; phylum Pseudomonadota; class Gammaproteobacteria; order Pseudomonadales; family Azotimanducaceae; genus UBA4421. The sequence goes on along the minus strand of OZ253950.1, from coordinate 4,647,287 downwards.
ACAATTTCGTTGGAGAGCGCGTGCCTTACCGGCGCGCAAAGCAGCAGTAGCAAGATCCTAGCGAACCTCGAATGAGGGGATGCGGTTGGAGCGGCTTCTTTTAGCTCTCGAAAACGATGCTCTTTAACAGCAGTTACCTGCTCGTCGCCACCCCTCGGGTGTCAGCGAGCGCATAGATGGAGTACTAGGTGCAGAACCAGCGCATTCGAATACGCCTCAAGGCTTTCGATCACCGTTTAATTGACGTGTCTACTCAGGAAATCGTGGACACCGCCAAGCGCACCGGCGCTCAGGTCAAAGGGCCCATTCCTTTGCCCACGCGTAAAGAGCGTTTTACCGTTCTGATATCGCCCCACGTCAACAAAGACGCGCGCGATCAGTACGAGATTCGTACCCATAAACGACTGCTGGATATTGTAGAGCCCACCGAAAAGACCGTGGATGCGTTGATGAAACTCGACCTCGCGGCAGGTGTGGAAGTTCAGATCAGTCTGAATTAGCAAAGCGCTGGTAAAACCGACAGGTAACCGGCGCTTTTTATTAGTAAAGCCGAAATTTCCCAGCAGCAGCTGCCGAAAGAGTAGGGGAAGAAAAAGGTTCCGATAGGGAACCGGTGATAGGCGGAAGCCTTGAGTCCAGTCTTTCGGATCCCGCAAGGGAAGAAGGGCGTGGGCTTTTTGCGCTTTTTGTAGCCGCCAGAGGCTAAGGATAAGAGACCAATGGCAATTGGATTGGTAGGCAGAAAATCAGGCATGACGCGCGTCTTCGGTGACGACGGTGTCTCTGTGGCGGTGACGGTCATCGAGGTCGAACCGAACCGCATCACGCAGATCAAAACCGAAGATACCGACGGTTACAGTGCCGTGCAGGTCACGACGGGTGACGTCAAGCAGAACCGTGTATCCAAGCCGGCGGCGGGTCATTTCGCCAAGGCAAACACGGGCGCTGGCCGTGGTTTGTGGGAGTTCCGCACCGCTGAGCTGGAAGAGCTGGCCGTAGGCAGTGAGCTGACGGTGGCGCAATTCGAAGCCGGTCAGAAGATCGATGTCCGCGGCGTCTCCAAGGGTAAAGGCTACGCCGGCACCATCAAGCGCTGGAATTTCCGTGGCCAGGACAACACCCACGGCAACTCCATTTCACACCGCGCGCCGGGCTCCATCGGCCAATGCCAGACCCCCGGCCGCGTGTTCAAAGGTAAGAAGATGTCGGGCCATATGGGTGCCGCCAAGGTCACGACCCAGAATCTCGAAGTCGTCCGTGTGGACGCAGACAAGAACCTGTTATTGGTAAAGGGCGCGGTTCCGGGCCCTGCGGGTGGTGACGTTTACATTCGTCCGTCCGTGAAAGCCAAGGGAGAGAGTTAATGAACCTCAATCTGGCCGCAGATGGAGGCAGCGTCGAAATTTCTGATGCCGCTTTCGGTCGCGAGTTTAACGAAGCTTTAGTTCACCAGGTCGTCGTCGCCTTCATGTCGGGCGCGCGTCAAGGCAGCCGTGCGCAGAAAACGCGCTCTGAAGTGCGTGGTGGTGGTCGCAAACCCTGGCGCCAGAAGGGTACCGGCCGCGCGCGTGCAGGTACGATCCGGTCGCCGATCTGGCGCAGTGGTGGTGTGACGTTCGCCGCCAAGCCGCAGGACCATTCGCAGAAGGTGAACCGCAAGATGTACCGCGGCGCGCTGCGTTGCATCGTGTCAGAACTCATCCGCCAGGATCGTCTGATCGCCGTAGAGTCCTTCAGCGTCGACGCTCCGAAAACCAAATCTCTCCTCGCCCAGCTCAAATCTCTCGATCTCTCCAACGCGCTCATCGTCACCGAAGAAGTCGATCAAAATATGTATCTCGCATCACGCAACCTCAAAGGGGTTGATGTGCGCGACGTGCAGGGCGTGGATCCGGTCAGCCTGATTGCGCACGACAAGGTGCTCATCACCGTCGGTGCGCTCAAGCAGTTAGAGGAGGCGCTGGCATGAATCCGGAGCGTTTGTACACGGTGCTGCGCGAGCCGCACATCTCGGAAAAAGTATCCATTCTGGGCGACAAGGCAAATCAATATGCCTTCAAAGTCGCCACGGATGCCACGAAAGCGGAGATCCGCGAAGCCGTGGAAACCCTCTTCAACGTGACGGTGGAAAAAGTGACCACCGCCAATGTGAAGGGCAAGGTCAAGCGCAACGTCCGCGGCGTCTCGCGCAAGAAGAATTGGAAAAAAGCGTACATCACGGTAGCCGAGGGCCAGGAGCTCGACTACATGGTGGCGGACTAGGCAGGAAATAGACGATGGCTGTTGTTAAAGCAAAACCAACTTCTCCGGGCCGCCGCTTTGTCGTCAAAGTGGTCGACAAGTCGCTGCACAAGGGTGCGCCGCACAAGCCGCTGCTCGATCGCCAGAGCAAGACCGGCGGGCGCAACAATGCGGGCCGCATCACCACGCGCCATCGTGGCGGCGGTCACAAGCAGCACTACCGCATCATCGACTGGAAGCGCGATAAAGATGGTATCCCGGCGGTTGTTGAGCGTCTCGAGTACGACCCGAACCGTACCGCGAACATTGCGCTGCTGAAGTACAAGGATGGAGAGCGGCGCTACATCATCGCGCCGCGCGGCGTGCAGGCGGGTGACGATCTCATGAGCGGCGGTACCGCGCCGATTCGTCCCGGCAACGCGATGCCGCTCCGCAATATCCCGGTAGGTTCGGTCATCCATTGCGTAGAGCTGAAGCCCGGTAAAGGCGCGCAGATGGTGCGCAGCGCCGGCGGCTCCTGCCAGCTGGTTGCACGTGAAGGCGGTTACGCGACGTTGCGTATGCGCTCGGGCGAAATGCGCCGTGTGCTCGCAGAGTGCCGCGCCACCCTGGGTGAAGTGGGTAACAGTGAGCACAATCTGCGTTCGCTGGGCAAGGCGGGTGCCACGCGCTGGCGCGGCCGCCGCCCGACGGTTCGCGGCGTCGCGATGAACCCGGTTGATCACCCGCATGGCGGTGGTGAAGGTAAAACTTCCGGTGGTCGCCACCCGGTGTCCCCCTGGGGTATGCCAACCAAGGGCCACAAGACCCGTAAAAACAAGCGTACCGACAAGCTCATCGTGCGTCGTCGCGGTAAGCGCTAGGAGTAAGAGAAGTGCCAAGATCGTTATTTAAAGGCCCGTTTGTTGATACCCACCTGATGAAAAAGGTGGAAGTGGCTGCAGCCAACAACGAGCGCCGTCCGATCAAGACATGGTCGCGCCGTTCGATGATCGTGCCGGAAATGGTAGGTCTGACGATTGCCATTCATAACGGGCGCCAGCATGTGCCGGTTTTGATCAACGAAGACATGGTAGGTCACAAACTGGGTGAGTTCGCGCCGACCCGCACCTATCGCGGACACGCGGCGGACAAGAAGGCGAAGCGCTAAGCGCGGCGCCGGTAAAGAAGAGAAGGTTTAGAAGGAATAAAGATGGAAGTCAGCGCTAAAGCCAACCGGCTTCGAATTTCCGCTCAGAAAGCGCGGCTCGTCGCAGACCAGGTGCGCGGCAAGCCTGTGGCTGATGCTCTCGATATTCTGAATTTCAGCACGAAGAAAGGCGCGGTGTTGATTCGTAAGGTTGTGGAATCCGCCATCGCGAATGCTGAAAACAATGAGGGTGCCGACATCGACGAGCTGAAGATCTCCGAGATCTACGTCGACGAAGCCCTGACCATGAAGCGCATTCGTCCTCGCGCCAAAGGCCGTGCGGACAGAATCTTAAAGCGGACCAGCCACATTACCGTGACTGTTTCCGACGCATAAACAAGTTGAGATAAGTATGGGCCAGAAAGTACATCCAACCGGCATCCGCCTCGGCATCGTCAAAGACCACACTTCGGTCTGGTATGCCGATAAGAAAAGCTACGCGGGGTATCTCCTGAACGATCTGGAGGTGCGTGATTACCTGCGCAAGCGTCTGGCAGATGCGTCCGTCAGTCGTATCGACATCGAGCGTCCGGCGCAGACGGCCCGTATTACGATTCACACCGCCCGGCCCGGCATCGTGATCGGTAAGAAGGGTGAAGACGTCGAACGCCTGCGTGCTGAGCTGACCAAGCGTATGGGTATGCCGGTACACGTCAACATCGAAGAAATTCGTAAGCCGGAACTCGACGCGCAGCTGGTCGCCCAGAACGTGGCTCAGCAGCTCGAGCGCCGCGTCCAGTTTCGTCGCGCGATGCGCCGTGTGATTCAGAACGCCATGCGTCTCGGTGCCGAAGGCATCAAGGTGCGTGTGGCGGGTCGCCTGGGCGGCGCTGAAATTGCGCGCTCTGAGGTATACCACGAGGGCCGCGTGCCGCTGCATACGCTGCGTGCGGATATTGATTACGCCACCGCTGAGGCGCTGACCACCTACGGGATCATCGGCATCAAGGTGTGGATATTCAAAGGTGAGGTCATTGGTGGGCAGGTCGAAGAGGCCGCACAACAAGCCTGACGGTTAGTTAACGAGTAAGCAGATGCTACAGCCGAAAAGAACAAAATTTCGCAAGATGCACAAAGGCCGCAACCGCGGTCTGGCCGAGCGCGGGGGCAAGGTCAGCTTTGGCGAGTATGGCCTGAAAGCCGTCGGGCGCGGGCGTATGACCGCGCGCCAGATTGAAGCCGGCCGGCGTGCCATGACCCGTCACGTCAAGCGTGGCGGCAAGATCTGGATCCGCGTGTTTCCTGACAAGCCGATTACCAAGAAGCCGTTGGAAGTTCGCCAGGGTAAAGGTAAAGGCAGCGTGGAGTACTGGGTTGCGCTGATACAGCCGGGTCGCGTTCTCTACGAGATGGAAGGTGTGCCTGAAGACATCGCGCGCGAAGCGTTTGCGCTTGCAGCGGCAAAGCTTCCTTTCAAAACCGTATTTGTGAAACGGACGGCAATGTAATGAAAGCGCAGGAACTAAGAGACAAGACAGCGGTAGAGCTCAACGATGAACTCCTGCGGCTGCGCAAAGAAGAATTTTCGCTGCGCATGCAGTTTGCCAGCGGGCAGCTTGGGCAGACGCACCTCATGCAGGAAACGCGTCGTGACATCGCGCGAGTGAAAACGGTGATGAAGGAGAAGGCGGATGGCTGAAGCAAGCCTCGAGAAGGCAAGCAACCCGCGCACGGTGTCCGGCGTTGTCGTGAGCGACAGCATGGACAAGACCGTGACGGTTCGCGTTGAGCGACGTGTCAAGCACCCCGTTTACGGCAAGTTCGTGCGTAAGTCGAGCAAGATCCACGCGCATGACGAAGAGAATACCTGTCAGGTCGGCGATACCGTGACGGTAGTCGAGTGCCGCCCGATGTCGAAAACCAAAGTGTGGATGCTGAAGAGCATCGACGAGCGTGCAGGCGGAGTCTAAAGGGCCATGATTCAGACAGAAACCATGTTGGACATCGCTGATAACAGCGGCGCGCGCAAGGTGCAGTGCATCAAGGTGCTCGGTGGCTCCAAGCGTCGCTATGCGGGTATCGGCGACATCATCAAGGTCACCGTTAAAGAGGCCATCCCGCGCGGTCGTGTGCGCAAAGGACAGGTTATGAATGCTGTCGTCGTGCGTACCCGGAAGGGCGTGCGGCGTGCCGACGGCTCCCTGATCAAGTTCGATCAGAACGCCGCGGTGCTGTTGAACCAGCAGAACCAGCCGGTTGGCACGCGTATCTTCGGGCCCGTGACCCGCGAGCTGCGCACTGAGAATTTCATGCGAATCGTCTCGCTGGCCCCTGAGGTCATCTAGGCGGCAGCGCGGAACTAAGAGACAGAACATGTTGAAGATAAAGAAAGACGACGAAGTTGTAGTGATCGCTGGCCGCGACAAGGGCCGCCGCGGTGACGTGCTGCGCGTCATGAAAGACGGCCGCCTGCTGGTTGCCGGCATCAATATGATCAAGAAGCACACTCGCGCTAACCCGAACATCGGGGAGCGGGGCGGCATTGTCGACCGAGAGGCGCCGATACAGGCGTCAAACGTGGCGATCTGGAATCACGAGGAAAGCCGTGCCGACAAAGTTGGATTCAAGACTGAAGACGGCAAGAAAGTTCGCGTTTTCAAGTCTACTGGTAAGGCGATAGAGGACTAACCGTGTCGAATTTGTATCAGACATACGTCAGCGAAATACGCCCGCAGCTCAAAGAAGAGCTGAACGTGCCTAACATCATGGCCGTGCCGCGTATCCAAAAAGTCACGCTCAACATGGGCGTTGGGGAAGCCGTTGCCGATCGCAAGGTCATGGAGTCCGCGGTTGCGGATATGACCGCCATTGCCGGTCAGCGTCCGGTCGTGTGTAACGCGCGCAAGTCCGAGGCGGGTTTCAAGATCCGTGAAGGCTGGCCCATTGGCTGCAAGGTAACGCTGCGCCGCGATCGTATGTACGACTTCATCGAGCGCCTGGTCGGTATCGCGATTCCGCGTATCCGTGACTTCCGGGGATTGAACCCGAAGTCTTTCGACGGCCGCGGCAATTTCAGCATGGGTATTACCGAGCAGATCGTGTTTCCGGAAATCGATTACGACAAGATCGACAAGATTCGCGGCCTCGACATCTGTATCACCACGTCGGCGAGCAGCAACGAAGATGCGTTGGCGCTGCTCCGGGCATTTAAGTTCCCGTTCCGCGGTTAGGAGTATTTGATATGGCTAAAACATCAATGTTGGAGCGGGAGAAGAAGCGCGCCAAGACGGTCGCCAAGTACGCGCGCAAGCGTGCTGAGCTCAAAGCCACGATCGCCAACCGCAATCTGTCGGATGACGAGCGTTGGGACGCCCAGCTCAAGCTGCAGGCGCTGCCGCGAAATGCCAGCCCGGTGCGCCAACAGCGACGCTGCGGTCTGACGGGACGCCCCCACGCGGTGTATAGAAAGTTTGGTTTGGCCCGCAACAAGCTGCGTGAGGCAGCAATGCGCGGCGACGTGCCAGGACTTGTCAAGGCAAGCTGGTAGCAAGGTAGGTTTAACGATGACGATGCAAGACCCAATCAGCGATCTCCTGACCCGGATGCGCAATGCGCAGATGGCCGGCCACGAGAGCGTTGATGTGCCCAATTCAAAGATCAAGCGCAGCATTCTCCAGGTGCTCCTGGACGAAGGCTTCATCAACGGCTTCGAAAGCGACGATGCCGCGAAGTCGACGCTGCACATTGACCTCAAGTACCACGACGGCACCGCTGTGATCGAAGAGATCAAGCGGGTCAGCCGTCCGGGTCTGCGGATCTACAAAGAGTGCGCGGACCTGCCGCAGGTGCGCGGTGGTCTGGGTATTGCCGTGGTCAGCACGAACAAAGGCGTGATGACCGACAAGAAAGCACGCGCGGCCGGTGTCGGCGGCGAAGTGCTGTGCACGGTATTTTAGGAGTAGACGATGTCTCGAGTGGCGAATAGTCCGATTGAGCTGCCGTCCGGAGTTGAGGTCAAACTCGACGGGCAGGCACTGTCTGTCAAAGGTGCGAAAGGTGAGCTTGCATTCGACGTGCACAATGACGTCAGCATCTCCCAGGAAGAAGGTGCGCTCATGTTTGCGGCAAAAGGCGCAGAGCGAGGCGCGCGCGCCATGGCTGGGACGATGCGAGCCGTCGTGCAGAACATGGTCACCGGCGTGTCGACCGGTTTTGAGCGTCGCCTGGAGCTGCAGGGGGTTGGTTATCGAGCCCAGGCACAGGGTAAGAAACTGACGCTGCAGCTGGGTTTTTCTCATCCGGTCGAATATGAGCTGCCGGAAGGCATCGCCGCCGAAACGCCGAGCCAGACCGAAATTGTCATCACGGGTGTAGACAAGCAGAAAGTGGGTCAGGTATGCGCGGAAATCCGTGCGTTCCGTCCGCCGGAGCCCTACAAAGGCAAGGGTGTGCGCTATCAGGGCGAATACGTGCGCCGTAAGGAAGCGAAGAAGAAGTAAACGCGCCGCCGCAATGCGTCGCCGCGTAATTGAGTCGAGAGAACCGAACGATATGAACGCAAAGAAAGCAAGCAGACATCGCCGCGCCAAGCGCGGACGCATGACGATGCGAGAGCAGGGCGTAACCCGCTTGAGCGTGAATCGCACGCCGCGCCACATCTACGCGCAGGTGATTTCACCCGACGGCAGCACGGTTCTGGCGCAGGCGTCCACGCTGGAAAAGGACCTGCGCGACAGCACCACGGGGAATGTCGACGCTGCGGCCAAGGTCGGCGCGCTGATTGCAGATCGCGCCAAGGCGGCCGGCGTCACCAGACTCGCGTTTGATCGCTCCGGCTACAAATATCACGGTCGGGTGAAAGCCCTGGCTGATGCGGCGCGCGAAGGCGGCCTGGAATTTTAGGGTAGGTAGGCAATGGCATATACGGAAGAAGTTCGCGAAGAAGGGCTGGTAGAAAAGCTGGTCCAGGTCAACCGCGTGGCCAAAGTGGTCAAAGGTGGCCGCATCTTCGGTTTCACCGCGCTCACCGTCGTAGGCGATGGTAACGGCCGAGTCGGTTTCGGACGCGGTAAAGCGCGCGAAGTGCCTCTGGCTATCCAGAAGGCGATGGAAGCGGCGCGCCGCAATATGGTTGACGTTGAGCTGAACGGCAACACGCTGTGGTACCCGACGACGGGTCGTCATGGCGCGTCGAAGGTATACATGCAGCCTGCATCCGAAGGTACTGGCGTTATAGCTGGTGGCACCATGCGTGCGCTTCTGGAAGCAGCTGGCGTGCAGAACGTATTGGCAAAAAGCTACGGCTCTACCAACCCGGTAAACGTCATCAACGCGACCTTCAAGGCGCTGCGCGATATCAAGTCGCCGCAGCAGGTGGCGGAGAAGCGCGGCAAGCCGGTCGAGGATGTCGTAGCCTAGGTAAACCGCGGTAAGCCGTGCGGCACTTGAAGTTGAGCCAGGATCATGAGTGACAAGATGTTGAAAGTAACGCTGACGAAAAGCCCGATAGGGCGTCTTAAGAAGCATAAGGCTTGTGTTGCCGGCCTGGGCCTGCGCCGCATTGGCCACACGGTGGAAGTCGAAGACACGCCCTCTGTGCGCGGCATGATCAACCGCATCAGCTACATGGTGCGGGTTGAAGGAGAAGCGTAATGCGACTGAATGAACTCTCACCCGGCGCTGGTAGCCGGAAAGTGAAACGCCGCGTTGGACGTGGCCCGGGCTCTGGCTGGGGAAAGACTGCTGGACGTGGTCAGAAAGGTCAGAAGGCACGCTCTGGCGGCGGTGTACGCCCTGGTTTCGAGGGCGGACAGCTGCCGCTGCAGATGCGGATACCGAAATTCGGCTTCCGCTCGCGCGTGGGCTTGACCACTGCTGAAGTGCGTACCAGTGAACTGAATGCAATCGAGGGTGACGAGGTAACGCTCGACACGCTCAAGGCCGCCAATGTGGTCCGCCGTGACATGCGTCGCGCGCGCATCATGCTGAGCGGCGACGTCACCCGCGCGGTCAACGTCAAAGGTGACGACATCAAGGTAACCAAGGGTGCGCAGGCAGCTATTGAAGCGGCTGGCGGATCGGTAGCTTAGGTCGCGGTTCGACTGAAGGTTTAAAGGCGAATAGACGAAACCATGTCTCGTACACAACAGGAAATGGCGCAACAGCTGGCCGGCAATCAGGCAGGCATCGCCGAGCTTCGCAGCCGGCTGCTGTTCGTTCTGTTTGCCCTGCTCGTATATCGCGTCGGCACGCACATCCCTGTGCCGGGCATTGATCCGAGCCAGCTGCAGGCGTTGTTCAATCAGAATCAGGGCGGCATCCTCGAGCTCTTCAACATGTTCTCGGGCGGTGCCTGGGAACGCATGAGTATTCTTGCGCTCGGCGTCATTCCCTACATTACCGCCAGTATCATCATGAACCTGCTGACGATGATGTACCCGACGTTCCAGCAGTGGCGCAAAGAAGGCGAGGCTGGCCGCCGCCGCATCACGAAGGTGACCCGCTACCTGACGCTCGGCATTGCCACGATTCAGGGCGTGTCGCTCACCGTAACGCTCGCCAATCAGGGTCTCGCGTTCGATACCGGCTTTACCTTTTACTTCGTCGCATCGCTGACGCTCATCACGGGATCCATCTTCATGATGTGGCTGGGTGAGCAGATCACCGAGCGGGGTGTTGGCAACGGGATCTCGCTATTGATCTTTGCGGGCATCGTTTCGGGCTTCCCCGCGGCGTTGGGACAGGTATTTGAAGCTGCGCGGCAGGATCAGATCAATATCATTGCGCTCTTGTTCATGACAGCCATTGCCATCGGCGTCATCTGGTTCATCGTTCGCGTCGAACGGGGGCAGCGCCGTATTACGGTGAATTACGCCAAGCGTCAGCAGGGCCGGCGCATGTACCAGGCGCAGAGCAGTCATCTGCCGCTCAAGATCAACATGGCGGGCGTCATTCCGGCTATTTTCGCGTCCAGCCTGCTGTTGGCGCCTGCGTCCATGGCAAGCTGGTTCGGCACCAATCCGGGCATGGGCTGGCTGCAGGAAATCTCGCTGGTGCTGTCACCAGGGCAACCGCTGTACATCATGCTGTTTGCCGCGGGCATCATTTTCTTCAGCTTCTTCTACACCGCCATCATGTTCGATCCGAAAGACGTGGCGGACAATTTGAAGCGTCAGGGTGCTTACGTGCCGGGTATCCGTCCGGGTCAGCAGACCGCGCGTTACATCGACGATGTCATTACGCGGTTGACCGTCTTCGGCGCGCTTTACGTGACTTTGGTGTGCCTGCTGCCGGAATTCATGATTGTCGCCTTCGACATCACGTTCCAGCTTGGCGGCACGGCACTGTTGATTGTGGTTGTGGTGGCGATGGACTTCATGTCGCAGGTGCAGTCGCATCTGATGTCCAGCCAGTACGCCAAGCTGATGGAGAAATCCAACTTACAGAGCTACGGCCGGCGTCGTGGCGGGTAACGCAGAGTATTAGTTATGAAAGTCAGAGCATCAGTTAAGAAAATTTGCAGGAATTGCAAAGTGATCAAGCGCAAAGGCGTTGTGCGGGTCATTTGCAGCGCCGAGCCGCGGCACAAGCAGCGGCAAGGCTAGCGGAAAGAAACGGAGCATATCAATGGCACGTATTGCCGGAATTAATATCCCTGATAACAAACACGCGCGTATATCGCTGACCTATATCTATGGGATCGGCCGTACCACCGCGGAAAAGATCTGTGCCGAAGCCGGTGTGGATCCTGCGGCCAAGGTGGGTGAACTCAACGAGGCTTCGTTGGACGCCATCCGCGGCGAAATCGCCAAGCTGTCAGTCGAGGGTGACCTGCGCCGTGAGACGTCGATGAACATCAAGCGCCTCATGGATCTCGGCTGCTACCGGGGTATGCGCCACCGCCGGCATCTGCCGGTGCACGGTCAGCGCACACGCACGAATGCACGCACGCGTAAAGGTCCTCGTCGACCGATTCGTAAGTAAGCAACGCGAAACTAGGAAAGACATATGGCAGATCGAAAGAAAGCCAAGCGAGTAGTGATCGACGGTGTGGCTCACATCCACGCCTCGTTCAACAACACCATCATTTCCATCAGCGACCGCCAGGGCAATACGCTGTGCTGGGCAACCGCTGGTGGCTCGGGCTTTCGCGGTTCGCGCAAGAGCACGCCGTTTGCTGCTCAGGTTGCGGCCGAGCGTGCCAGCAACACAGCGCTGGAATTCGGCATGAAGAGCGTGGACGTATATGTCAAAGGTCCGGGACCGGGACGTGAGTCCGCGGTGCGCGCTTTGAACGCAGCGGGGCTCAAGATCAACAGCATTGCAGACGTGACGCCGATTCCGCACAACGGCTGTCGTCCGCCGAAGAAACGCCGCGTTTAAGCGGTAGGGAAAATAAGAGGTAAGTTATGGCCCGATACTTAGGACCAAAACTCAAGCTGAGTCGACGGGAAGGCACGGATCTGTTTCTGAAGAGCGGTGTCCGTCCGATCGATTCGAAGTGCAAGATTGATCACGCACCGGGCCAGCATGGTGTACGCCGCGGACGTTTGTCCGATTACGCGGTGCAGCTGCGCGAGAAGCAGAAGGTGCGTCGCATCTACGGCGTCCTGGAAAAGCAGTTCCGCAACTACTACAAGAAGGCGGACCGTCAGAAAGGTGCTACCGGCGAGAACCTGCTGAAGCTTCTGGAAAGTCGCCTGGACAACGTGGTCTACCGTATGGGCTTTGGCTCCACGCGTGCCGAGTCGCGCCAGCTGGTGTCCCATAAAGCGATTACCGTGAACGGCGGGATCGTGAACATCGCCTCTTATCAGGTCAGGCCCGAAGACGTTGTTGCAGTCGCGGAAAAAGCGCGCGGACAGCTGCGCATCTCTGCGGCGCTGCAGCTGGCCAGCCAGCGTTCGCCGGTTGAGTGGGTAGATGTAAATGCAGACAAATTTGAAGGGGTTTTCAAGCGTCTGCCCGACCGGGAAGAGCTCCCGACGGAAATCAACGAAAACCTCATTGTAGAGCTTTACTCGAAGTAATCGCTCACGAACTGAGCCTTTTACTGCCGAGCAAGTTACTGAGCGCGTAAGCGCCTCTAGGAGACAAAATATATGTCACAGTTGGCGAATGAGTTTCTGACCCCGCGGAATATCGACATCCAGTCGGACAGCCCCACTCGGGCAAAAGTCACGCTGGAGCCGTTGGAGCGCGGGTTTGGTCACACCTTGGGCAACACGCTCAGAAGAATTCTGCTGTCGTCCATGCCCGGTTGCGCCATCACTGAAGTGCAGATCGAAGGCGTTCTGCACGAATACAGCACGCTCGAGGGTGTGCAGGAAGACGTCATCGACATCCTCCTCAACCTCAAGGGGATTGCTGTGGTTCTGCACAATCAGGACGACGCTGTGATTACGTTGACGAAAGAAGGCGGCGGCCAGGTGACTGCAGGTGATTTCCAGCTGACTCAGGACGTTGAGATTGCCAATCCCGATCACGTTGTCTGCTCGCTCAACGACAACGGTGCCATCAGCATCCAGGCACGCGTAACCCGCGGCCGTGGCTATGTGCCGGTGGACTCGATCAGCGAAGAAGAAGACAGCCGGCCGATCGGCGTGCTGCGTCTGGACGCCTCTTACAGCCCGATGAAGCGCGTGGCTTACAGCGTGGAAAGCACGCGTGTCGAGCAGCGCACGGACCTCGATAAGCTGATTCTGGATCTCGAAACCAACGGCACCATCGACCCGGAAGAGGCGATTCGTCGTGCGGCAACCATTCTGCAGCATCAGCTCGCGGTATTCGTCGATTTCGAGAGCGAAGGCGAGCAGGTCGTGGAAGAGAAGGAAGATGAGATCGATCCGATTCTCATCCGCCCGGTAGACGATCTGGAGCTCACCGTACGCTCAGCTAACTGCCTGAAGGCAGAAAATATCTATTACATCGGCGATCTCATTCAGCGCACCGAGGTGGAGCTGCTCAAGACCCCGAACCTGGGTAAGAAATCGCTGACGGAAATCAAGGACGTGCTGGCGTCCCGCGGGCTCTCGCTGGGCATGCGGCTGGAAAACTGGCCGCCGGCGAACCTCCAAGGTGGTCGCGTCGCTTAGCGACGCGACCCGTCGAGTTTGCTTAAGCAAACTCGCGAGACCATCGAGGTGGAACAGTACTGCTAGAACGCAGTTATGCCGTGAGGCAAAAAGTAAAAGCGCAGCATTATTAGGAAACAGAAATGCGTCATCGTAAAAGTGGTAGACAACTGAATCGCAACTCGTCGCATCGGCAGGCGATGTTCCGCAATATGGCGGCCTCGCTGATCGAGCACGAAGTGATCAAGACGACCTTGCCGAAAGCCAAGGAGCTGCGTCGTATTGCCGAGCCGCTGATCACGCTGGCGAAAGAAGACTCTGTGGCCAATCGTCGCCTGGCTTTTTCGCGCACCCGCAACAAAGCGGCAGTTGGCAAATTGTTCAGCGAGCTGGGTCCGCGCTACGAAGACCGCCCCGGCGGCTATACCCGCATCCTCAAGTGTGGCTATCGCGCAGGTGATGCAGCGCCGATGGCTTACATCGAGCTGGTCGATCGTCCGCTGGACTTCGACTATGACGACGATGACGATTACGAAGCTGCGGAAGAGAACGCTGCGGATACCTCTGAAGACGTCGAAGACGCAGAGGTCGTCGAGGAAGAAACCGCCTCTGCAGATGCGGAAGAAACCACAGCGGAAGCTGACGACAAAGAAAAGTCCTAGTGGGCAACCACAGCCGTTTCGTGCCGACGCCGCGCACGCTGATGGGCCCTGGCCCGTCGGACGTGCATCCGCGGGTACTGGCTGCAATGGCGCAGCCCACGATCGGTCACCTCGACCCCAATTTCATCGCCCTGATGGACGACATCAAGGTGCTCCTGCGCGAGGCTTTCCAGACCGGTAACTCCCTGACGTTGCCCGTGTCGGCGCCGGGTTCGGCTGCCATGGAGGCGGCATTCGCTAATTTGTTGGAGCCGGGTGATAAGGCCGTCGTTTGTATCAACGGCGTTTTCGGCACGCGTATGGCAGAGAACGTCCGCCGTATGGGTGGTGACCTCGTTACCGTCGAAGACGATTGGGGCCAGCAGGTGGACCCGCAGAAACTGCGCGATACGCTGGCTGAACACCCGGATGCCAAGCTGGTCGGCTTTGTCCATGCAGAAACCTCCACAGGCGTGTGCTCTGATGCGCAGACGCTGTGTGCCATAGCCAAAGAAGCGGGCTGCTTGACGATCGTCGATTCTGTGACAGGTCTCGCAGGCGTTGAGCTTCGCGTAGACGATTGGCAGATCGACGTCTGTTACTCCGGCAGCCAGAAGTGTCTGTCGTGCCCGCCCGGCATCAGCCTCATGACGTATAGCGATGCGGCCGCTGCGCGCGTTAAAGCGCGTAACACGCCGGTGCAGAGCTGGTTCCTCGATTTGTCCCTGCTCATGGCCTACTGGGAAGGCGAAGGTGCGCGCACGTACCATCACACCGCGCCGGTCAATGCGATGTACGGATTGCATGAAGCGCTGCTCATGCTGCACGAAGAAGGCCTCGAAGCGTCCTGGCAGCGGCACCGCGAGATGCACGAACTGCTGGCCGCCGGCTTGCAGGACCTCGGCCTCACCTTTGCGGTAGATGCGCGCTATCGTCTGCCGCAGCTCAACGTCGTCCAGGCGCCTGACGGCGTTGACGAAGGCGCGGTGCGCAAGCAGTTGCTCAATAGCTATAACCTGGAGATCGGCGCCGGCCTCGGGGTCTACGCGGGTAAGTACTGGCGCATCGGCCTCATGGGTTACGCGGCACGGCGTGAAAACGTCACGTTGTGCGTGAACGCCATGGCAGATTGTCTCGGCTGAGATACTTCCGCCCTCCCGGGGCCTGCCTGGCCCTTATTCTGATCAGGCAGAGTTCTGATCAGGCAGAGTTCTGATCAGGCAGAGTTCTGATCAGGCAAACAGCTGCTTGAGAAAGCGCCCGGTATGGGACTTCTTCACTTTCGCAACCTGTTCCGGCGTGCCGGTGGCAACGATCATGCCGCCGCCTGAGCCACCCTCAGGCCCCAGATCCACGATCCAGTCGGCTGTTTTGATCACATCCAGATTGTGTTCGATGACGACAATCGTATTGCCGTCGTCGCGGAGGCGATGCAGCACTTCCAATAGTTGTGCGATGTCGTGAAAGTGCAGCCCGGTGGTTGGTTCGTCCAGGATGTAAAGCGTGCTGCCGGTATCGCGCTTGGAAAGCTCTCTGGAGAGTTTGACGCGCTGCGCTTCGCCGCCGGACAGCGTCGTCGCCGATTGCCCCAGGCGGATGTATGAAAGGCCGACATCCATCAGAGTCTGCAGCTTGCGGGCCAGCATCGGCACGGCGTCAAAGAACTCGCGCCCTTCCTCAACGGTCATGTCCAGCACTTCGTGGATGTTCTTGCCCTTGTAGCGTATGTCCAGCGTTTCGCGGTTGTAGCGTTTGCCTTTGCACACATCGCAGGGCACGTAGACGTCAGGCAGGAAGTGCATCTCCACTTTGATGACGCCATCCCCCTGGCAGGCCTCGCAGCGCCCGCCTTTGACGTTGAAGCTGAAGCGCCCCGGTTTGTAGCCGCGGGCGCGCGCTTCCTGAACTTGTGCGAAGAGTTCGCGGATGGGGGTAAAAAGGCCGGTGTAGGTTGCCGGGTTGGAGCGCGGTGTGCGGCCAATTGGGCTCTGGTCGATATCCACGACTTTGTCGAGATGGTCGATGCCGTCGATGCTGTCGTATGGCGCGGGCTTGAGCGTGGTGGCCTTGTTCAATACGGACGCCGTGATGGGATAGAGGGTTTGGTTGACGAGCGTGGACTTGCCGGACCCGGACACCCCGGTGATGCAGGTCAGCAGGCCGCAGGGAATGCTGAGCGTCACATCCTGCAGGTTGTTCCCGCTGGCCCCCGTGAGCGTCAGCATCTTCTCCGTATTGAGCGCGGTCCGCGCTTCGGGTACGGCGATCGATTTTTTCCCCGACAGATACTGGCCCGTGATCGACTTCTTGCTCGAAACGATATCCTTGATGGCGCCGGCCGCCACGATTTCGCCGCCATGAACGCCGGCGCCTGGACCGATGTCGATCAGAAAGTCTGCTGCGCGTATGGCTTCCTCATCGTGCTCGACCACCAGCACCGTATTGCCAAGGTCGCGCAGGTGCTCGAGCGTGCGCAGCAGGCGCTCGTTGTCGCGCTGATGCAGGCCAATCGATGGTTCATCGAGAATGTACATGACGCCGACCAGCCCCGCGCCGATCTGGCTGGCGAGACGAATACGCTGGGCTTCTCCGCCGGACAGCGTTTCGGCGCTGCGGTCGAGCGTCAGATAGTTCAGGCCGACGTCCACCAGAAACTGCAGCCGGGCGATGATTTCTTTGAGGATTTTGTCGGCAATCGTGGCGCGCTGCCCTTTCAGTTTGAGCTTCTTGAAACGCTCCAGCGTCGCCTCGACAGAACCGTGGGTGATCTCGGGCAGGTTGGTTTCGCCAATGAATACATGGCGCGCCTCTTTACGCAGTCGAGTACCGAGACACTTCGGGCAGTCTGCAACACGCAGAAATTTCTGCAGATTCTCGCGCACCATGTTGCTGTCGGTTTCGTGGTAGCGCCGCTCCATGTTGGGGATGACCCCTTCGAAGCGGTGCCGGCGGCGGATGACGTCGCCGCGGTCGTTGGCGTAGCTGAAATCGATACGGGTCTGGCCACTGCCGAAGAGAATGGCCTGCTGGTGTTTTTTCGACAGCTTTTTGAATGGCGCCTCGACATCGAAACCGTAGTGGCTGGCGAGAGAAGTCAGCATGTGGAAGTAATAGACGTTGCGCCGGTCCCAGCCGCGGATCGCGCCCTCGGCGAGGGTCAAGTCCGGATCCGCGACGACCAGGTCGGGATCGAAGAAGTTGGTGACGCCGAGGCCGTCGCAGGCTTCGCACGCGCCGGCGGGGTTGTTGAATGAAAACATGCGCGGTTCGAGTTCGGAGATCGCGTAGCCGCACTTGGGGCAGGCGAACCGCGCGGAAAAAACCAGTGGCTCGGCGCTCTCATCGTCCATGCTCTGTACCAGCGCCACGCCGTCCGTCAGCTGCAGCGCGGTTTCGAAGCTTTCCGCCAGACGCTGCTGGATATCGTCGCGCACGCGTAGACGGTCGACTACCGCCTCGATGGTGTGCTTTTTGTTTTTGTCCAGATCGGGGGTGGCGTCGAGGTCGACGACGATGCCGTCGATACGCGCGCGCACGAAACCGTTGCTGCGCAGTTCCTGAAAAACGTGCAGATGCTCACCCTTGCGTTCGGTGATGACCGGCGCCAGGACCATGATGCGCTCGCCGTCTTCCATGGTCATCACATGGTCCACCATCTGGCTGACGGTTTGCGCCGCCAGCGGAAGATCGTGATCCGGGCACCGCGGTTCGCCTACCCGGGCGTAGAGCAGTCGCAGGTAGTCGTAGATTTCGGTGATGGTGCCAACGGTCGAGCGCGGGTTGTGTGAAGTCGACTTCTGTTCGATCGAGATCGCCGGTGACAACCCCTCGATGTGGTCGACATCGGGTTTCTCCATCATGGAAAGAAACTGTCGCGCGTAGGCCGACAGGGATTCGACGTAACGGCGCTGCCCCTCAGCGTACAGTGTGTCGAAAGCCAGAGACGATTTGCCGGATCCGGACAGGCCCGTCACGATGACCAGCTTGTCGCGCGGAATCTCCAGGTCGATGTTGCGTAAATTGTGGGTGCGGGCGCCCCGTACCGAGATTGTGTCCAAAGATGCAGACTCTTGAGGGAAACAGAATAAATTAGCGTCATCCTGATTTACGGGCAAGATCGCAAGCCCTCTAAATGTGCTGTTTGCTGACAGCCTCCCGCCATGCCCGGCTCGCATGGCTTTGTGCCCACGCGCGCGCGGGTGATTTTTCTTTGGGTCGGGTCGGCAAGATGAATTACACTTGCCGGCTCAGAACTATTAGAAAGAGTGGGACTATGGCTCGGGGAATCAACAAGGTCATCCTGATCGGCAATCTGGGGCGCGATCCGGAGACTCGCTACGCGCAGAACGGCAGCGCCGTGACCAACTTCAGCGTGGCCACCTCCGAATCCTGGCGCGACCGCAGCAGCGGTGAACAGCAGGAGCGCACCGAGTGGCACAACGTCGTCTGCTTTGCGCGCCTTGCAGAAATCGCTGGGGAGTACCTGCGCAAAGGCTCCAAGGTATACATCGAAGGCAGCTTGCGTACTACCAGCTGGGAGCAGGACGGTCAGAAACGTTATCGCACCGAGATCATGGCGCGTGAGTTGCAGATGCTCGACAGCCGCGGTGGCGGCGGTGGCATGGGTGCGCCGAGCGGTGCGCCGACGGGCTTCGAGTCCAGGCAGCCACCTGCCATGTCTGACAACGCGCCGACCCTTTCGGACGATACCGACTTCGAAGACGACATACCGTTCTAGTCTGAGCTTGCTGGGCGCGATGCGAAGCTTCGCGTCTGGCTGATGCTGCAGCGGTACGCCCTATGACGGAGCTACTTTTCGATGTCCCTCAGGAGATCGACCCTGAGACCAGCCTGCCCATCGGACCGCAGGTGTCGGGAACACCGGCTCGCTTGCCGGACGCGGAGGTGATCGAAGGTCGTTTCTGCCGTCTCGAACGTCTGGATGCTTTGCGTCATGGGGACGCTCTGTATGAAGCGTCGGCGCCTGCGGATGCCGCCGCTCGCTTCCGCTATCTCCCTGATCCCCCGCCGTCTTCGCGTGCAGAATTCGAAACCTGGTTGAACCGCGCTCTGGCGGGACCGGACGCGTTTTATGCCGTCATTGATCGGCAGACCGGTCGCGCATGTGGCCGCCAGGCATTCATGCGCATGGCGCCTGAGCACCGCAGCATCGAGATCGGCAATATCTATTGGGGACCTGAGATTTCACGCACACCGGTGGCGACCGAGGCCCTGTTCCTGTTTGCTGAGCATGCATTCACCGATCTCGGCTATCGCCGTTTCGAATGGAAGTGCGATGCTTTGAATGCGCCTTCACGCCGCGCTGCGCAGCGCTTCGGTTTTACCTTCGAGGGTCAGTTTCGCCGTGCCGTGATCGTGCGCGGTCGCACCCGCGACACCGCCTGGTACAGCATCATCGATGCGGAATGGCCGCGCCTCAAGGCGGGCTATGAACGATGGCTCGGTGAAGACAATTTTGATGCAGGTGGGCAACAGCGCACCTCGCTCACCCAGCAACTCGACGCCGCCAGCTAAGCGCTCGCCATCAGCGCGAGCAACGCGCCACCCAGAAGCAACCGGTAGATCACGTAAGGCAGCATGCCGGTACGCTCAACCAGGGCGATGAAGAAGTGGATGCAGAGGTATGCAGAAATCCCTGCAATGATGGCGCCGCTCACCAGGTGACCAAATACCCGGTCTTCGGGATGGGTCATCAGATCTAAGGTCAGAAGCAGCTGCGCTCCGGCGATTGTCGGAATCGCGAGCAGAAACGAAAAGCGCGCGGCGGCGGTGCGGCTCAATCCGAGGAGCAGCGCCGCTGTGATGGTGATGCCAGAGCGCGATGTGCCTGGCACGAGCGCGAGTATCTGCGCACCGCCAATGACCAGCGCCTGCCCCCAGCTGGCACGATCACTGACCCCGGGCTTGCGGTCGGCAAACCACAGGAGGAGCCCGAAACCGATGGTTGTGCAGGCGATCACCGGTAGCGTGCGCAGGTGGGCTTCCACAAAGTCTTTTCCCAGCAGACCGGCGACGGTGACTGGCAACGTGGCCAGCGCAAGCTTCAACACCATATCGATGTCGTCGTTGAGGCTGCGGTGGCTCGGCAGCGTGACAACCGCGACGGTCATGCGACTGAGTTCAACGCGGAAGTACGCGATCACCGCCAGCAGCGTCCCGAAATGCACGCCGACGTCGAAGGCGAGGCCCTGGTCGGGCCAATCGGTCAGCAGGCTCGGCAGCACGAGATGTGCTGAGCTCGAAATCGGCAGGAATTCAGTGAGCCCTTGGATCAGGCTCAAGACGATAATCTGCAGCCACTCCATCGCGTTACTGTCGATTAACCCCGAGCTTTTCTCTGAAGTAGTCGATCACTGACTCGAGCGCTTCGGCTGCAGGTTCCCCGCCTTTGATCAGGTCGAGCGTCAGTACCGAGTGCCCTTTGCCCGGAAGCTCGATGAGCCGCACCCTTTCGCGATCGTCGTTGAAGCGCTCGCTGATCGCCTCGAATTTACGCGCGGTGCACAGCGGATCATCGGCAAAGCGCAGCGCGAGCATGGGTCCTTCCGTATCCAGACGTTCCCGGGCGGCGCTGATGTCTGCAGCTGACATATGCAGCGCATCCTGATTGAACAGGGGCATGGACGGCTGCGAAGCGACGCCCGCCAGAACGTTGTCATCAGCCATCATCGAGATGGCGAAGTTTCCGGTCAGGCACATGCCGATGACCCCGACTGCGCTGACGTCATGGGCCGTGCGCAGATCCTGGCAAAGTGCTTTGAGCCAGTCCACGATGGGGCTCGTCGCGTTTTGCTCGAAGAGCTTAAACTCGCGCCGCATGCAGAAGACGCGCACGGTGTTGCCGAGCATGGAGACGCGGCCAAGGGGGCCGAACAGGTGCGGTAACACGACACGAAAACCTTTGTCGGCAAAGGTGTTTGCGAGACTGATGGTTTCAGGCCCGATACCCGGGAGTTCCTGTATGATGACGACACATTGAGATGCGTCGCCTTTGCTGTAGACGTCGTGGGAGACGACTTCGCCCGAGGCTAGCGGCGCTGAAAAGCTGCGAGAGCTGAAACCATCGAGCATGGACGATCCTTCGCGGAGAATCCGAGGAGTATACATTGCTGCTTAGCCTGGTCGAGGCGCCGCGCAGACAGTGCAATTGCGATTAGAGGGGAAGTCCGGTGTCTGAGAAAAGTCTAAATCGTCGACAATTCATTCGTCAGGGCTCGCAGGGCATGGCGGCCTTGACGCTTGCCGGCTGCGGCGCGGACACTAAGACTGCCCCGCAGCCCGCTGACCCCGCAGACGCGGATGCGCTGGGGCAGGCGATGCTGTTGGCTCGGGGCGAGGTAACCGCTCTGGAACTCGTCAACGCGGCGATTGATCGTGCGGAGGCGGTGAACGACAAAATCAATGCCATCGTGACGCCGATGTATGACCAGGCCAGAGAGCAGGCCGTCAACGCAGCGTCCCAGGGTGTGCTGCAGGGCGTCCCATACCTCATCAAGGATCTGACTGACGTTGCCGGCGTGCGCACGACCTATGGATGTCGGGCATTCATGGATAACGTGGCGCAGGCTGACCACCCCCTCGTCCAGGCGGTAAAGCTTGCCGGCGCTAACATCATGGGTAAGTCGAATACCCCCGAGTTTGGATTTATCGGCACCACGGAATCGATAGCGCTCGGCGCCTGCCGCAATCCCTGGAATACAGACCATTCGACCGGCGGGTCGAGCGGAGGCGCTGCGGCAGCCGTGGCTGCCGGAATCGTACCCGCGGCGCAGGCAAGTGACGGCGGCGGTTCGATTCGTATACCCGCGTCGTGTTGCGGGCTGGTTGGCTTGAAGACCAGTCGTGGTCGCATGATGGGCGAGCAGGCGGACACGCACGTCACCCAGATATCCGTTCGCCATGCCGTCAGCCGCACGGTGCGAGACAATGCGGTGTTGCTGGCCGCCGGTGAAGCCGGTGTAGGTGGCGTGGACCTCAGCGAGGTTGGTTTCGTCGGCATGCCGTCGGGTAAACCTCTGCGCATCGCTTTCTCCACCCAATCCTACAAAGGCACAGAACCCGACGCAGACGTGGGCGAAGCGCAGACCGCCGTCGCGGCGCTCTGTGACAGTCTGGGACATCAGGTTGTGGAAGCTGCGCCGGAGTTCGACGGCGAGGCTTTTGAACGTGCGTTTCTGGATCTCTGGTCGCGCGGTGCGTGGGGCGTGCGCGAGCAGGTACTGGCCGGCGGTGTGCCGGAGCGCGAATTGGAAAATCTCCTCGAACCCTGGACGCTTTATCTGGCCGATCATTTCGCGTCGCTGCCTGAGAACCGTCTTGCCGAAGTGACGCAGCTGTTCACGGACGTCAGCGCCACCGTCACCGCGTTCATGAGCGAATATGACGTCTGGTTGACCCCCGTGCTGTCTTCAGCACCGCCGCGTATTGGTGAGCAGGGCCCGAGCGTGGACCCGCGCGAACTCGAGCGTCGCACGTTTGACTACGTGTCTTACACGCCGCTGGCGAACGCGGTGGGTACGCCGGCGATCTCGTTACCCCTGAGCTGGAATGCCGCAGGACTGCCGATAGGCAGCATGTTCATGGGCCGCTACGGTGACGAGCGCACGTTGCTCGAGCTGGCCTATCAGCTCGAGGAGGCGCAGCCCTGGGCTGACAAACGGGCCTCCATCGGTTAAGCGCGTGTCATGAGCGACGCTGTCGAGCTGCCGCTGTTCCCTCTGCGGTCGGTGCTTTTCCCCGGCGGGGTGTTGCCATTGCGCATCTTCGAACCGCGTTATGTCGACATGATCAGTCGCTGCATGCGAGCGCAGGAGGGGTTCGGCGTTGTGCTGATCCGCGCGGGTCAGGAAGCGCGTCTCACGTCTGACGCGAGCCAGCCGGATTGTTTTGGTGTGGGCACCGAGGCACAGATCATCGACTTCAACCAGGCGGATGACGGCATGCTCGGCATCGTCGTTGAAGGGCGGCGCAAATTTCGCGTACGCGATACCCGCGAGCAGACGGATCATCTGCTGCTGGGGGAGGTCGAGTTTCTGCCTGAAGAGACTGCCGGTGAGCTCCTGCCCGAGCACGACGCGCTCGTCGAGGTTCTGCGTGAGCTCACCCGCCATCCGCTCGTGCAACGCCTCAATCTCCAGGTTGATTTCGAAGAAGCCCGGTCGGTGAGCCTGCGGCTGGCAGAGCTGCTGCCAATCGAGCCGGAGATCAAGCAGGCGCTGCTCCAGATGCGCTGGCCCAAAGAGCGGTTGACCGAACTCTCGCGTATCGTCAGTAAGTTCCAGGGCTGACTATTCACGTATAATGCGCGGTTATGAGTACTGAGATAGCAACCTACATAGAGGGACTGGGCAAAGCCGCACGCGCCGCGTCGCGTATCATCGCGGCCGCCACGACCCAGCAGAAGTCGGCCGCGCTGCAAGCCATTGCGGGTGCGACGGATCGTGCGCGAGAGGCCATCAAGGCGGCCAACGCTGAGGACATGGCCAACGCGGAGACGCGGGGCATTGATCAACCCTTGATAGATCGCCTGTTCCTCGATGATCGCGGCATCGACCGGATGATCGAAGGTGTGTTGCAGGTTGATGCCCTGAAAGATCCGGTTGGTGAGGTCACCGATCTCAGCTATCAGCCGTCCGGCATACAAGTCGGCAAAATGCGCGTACCGTTGGGCGTGATTGCGATGATTTACGAATCCCGGCCCAACGTGACCGTTGATGCCGCGAGTCTCGCATTGAAGTCGGGCAATGCCTGCATTCTGCGGGGCGGCTCCGAGGCGTTTGCATCCAATCAGGCGATTGGCGCCTGCGTCGCCGAAGGACTGCGTGAAGCCGGGCTCCCGGAGACGACGGTGCAGTTGCTGAATACGACAGATCGGGACGCCGTCGGCGAGATGCTCAAGCAGCATGAGTTCATCGACGTGATCGTGCCGCGCGGTGGCAAAGGCCTCATCGAGCGCATCATGCAGGATTCGATGATCCCGGTGATCAAACATCTCGACGGCGTTTGCCATGTCTATGTCGATGATGCGGCTGATCTGGATATGGGGGCGAACATCGCCTTCAACTCGAAGGTCGAAAAGTATGCCGTCTGCAACGCGCTGGAGACCCTGCTCGTGCATGAAGCCGTTGCGGGTGCATTGCTGCCTGGGCTGGCGGAGCGCTATCGCCAGGCTGGCGTCACGCTGCGCGGCTGCCCGGCAACTCGTGCTGTGCTGCCTGACATCGAGGCAGCCACTGAAGCCGACTGGTATGCGGAATACCTCGGTCCGGAACTTGCGGTGCGTGTCGTGCCGAACGTGGATGCCGCCATCGACCATATCAACACCTACAGCTCTCAACACACCGATACCATCGTGACGAGCGATTTCGGCCGGGCGCGGCGCTTCATGACAGAAGTCGATTCTGCTTCGGTCATGGTCAATGCCTCCACCCAGTTTGCCGATGGCTTCGAATTCGGCCTTGGCGCAGAGGTGGGCATATCCACCGACAAAATTCATGCGCGTGGTCCTGTGGGCCTGGAAGGTCTGACATCGCAGAAGTATGTGGTGTATGGCGACGGCCATATCCGCCATCGCTGAACGTATCCCCTGAAGATGCTTGTTGGGTTGTACGGCGGTACGTTCGATCCCGTGCACCTCGGGCATACGCACGCAGCCCTGGCCGTTGCCGGCGCGCTCGATTTGTCCGAAGTGCGAATGGTTCTGGCCGCCAGACCTGGTCATCGTGGCCAGCCCGCAAGTTCGATCGCTGACCGCTGGGCGATGCTCCAGCTGGGCTGTGCCGCGCATGCCAGGCTCGTGCCCGACGACATCGAACTCCAGCGTGAAGGTGAATCTTATACGGTGGCGACGCTCGAAGCGGTTCGCGCTGCCGATCCGGCGGCGGTGCCGTGCTGGATCATGGGCCAGGACGCCTTCGCCACGCTGCCGATCTGGCACCGCTGGCGGGAACTGCTCGAACACGGCAACCTGGTCGTGGTCGACCGTCCCGGTGACCGGCGCGAAGAACCGCCCGAGGTCGCAGCGCTCGTCAGTCGTCATGAACGTGAAACTTTGCGACCCGATAGTTTGGGCCAGATCGTGCGCCTCGAGATGCCGATGCTGGAAGTATCCGCAAGCGATATCCGCCGCCGTGTAGCCGCCGGGGAGTCGGTTGCGCATTTGCTTGCAGGGCCGGTTAACACCTATATTAGGGAGCATGGTCTTTATCGAAACGAGGAGGATCCTATTTGATTGACACCAGCATGACCGCAACTTCGTTGCGTGATCACATCGTTGGCGCCCTGGAAGATCTCAAAGGGCACGACATTCTTGCCTTGGACGTTACGAAACTCACCCCCATCACCGACTTCATGGTGCTCGTCAGCGGCACCTCCAATCGCCACGTGAAAGCGCTCGTAGACGAGGTTGTGCAGACTGCGAAGGACTGCGGCAGCCCGGCCAGCGGCGTTGAAGGTCGCGAGTCTTACGAGTGGGTGTTGCTCGATCTGGGAGATGTTGTCGTACACGTCATGCAGAAAGACGCGAGAGAGTTTTACGACTTGGAGCGGCTCTGGACGGAGCTGCCGGCGGATACCGAATCCACCAACTAGCGCCGGACGCTAGCGCTCACAAGTGAAAATCAAAATTGTCTCGGTGGGCAGTAAGAGCCCGGGCTGGGTGCGCGCTGGATATGACGAATATGCCAGGCGATTGCCTCGTGAGCTGCCGTTAACCCTCATTGAAATACCTGCGCCCAAACATCAGGGGCGTGCGGAACGCTATGTCCAGATCGAGGGTGACAAAATGCTTGCCCAACTCCATCCTGCGGACTGGGTGATTGCCCTGGATGAAGGTGGGCGCGCCGTTTCTAGTGAACAGCTGGCCAAGAAAATGGATAATTGGCGGATGAATGGTCGACCGGTGGCGTTTTGTGTAGGTGGCGCCGATGGCCTGGCACCGGCAGTCAGGCAGCGGGCAGACGAAACGCTGTCGCTTTCAGCGCTGACCTTTCCGCATTACCTGGTACGGGTGGTGCTGGCAGAGGCGCTGTACCGGGCATGGACGATCAGTGTCGGACATCCCTACCATCGTGATTAGTGTTCTCTTCCACAGCGTGTAAAACAGCAGCGGACTATAGTTCTCCCTACTAACGAACCCCGAGCGGCACCTTGGTTAACTCCTCGATCAAAGACCCCATTCGCGAAAAGCAGCTGTTTGTCAGCCGCGCGATGACGTTGTTCGTCATCATCGTGGGAATGATGTTGCTGCTCGCCGTGCGATTCTTCCAGCTGCAGGTGGTCGAGTTTGAAACGTACCAGACGCGCTCCGATCAGAATCGCATACAGGTGCAACCGCTGGCGCCGCCGCGTGGATTGATTTTCGACCGCGGCGGGGAACTGCTGGCGGACAATCGAGATTCTTCGAGCCTCGCGCTCGTCACGGAGCGCATCGACACGATCGGAACGACCATCGAGCAGCTCAGTCAGCTCGTCAGCATCACGCCGGCGGATATCAGCGAATTCGAAAGACGCCTCGCGCAGAAACGCAGGCCCTTCGAGCCCGTGACGCTGCGTCGTGCGCTCACCGAGGAAGAGATCGCGTTGCTGGCAGTCAATCGCCACCTCTTTGCCGGGGTCGAGGTGGTCAACGAGTTGGTGCGTAACTATCCGTATGGTGGGCTATTTGCGCATGCCGTGGGCTCTGTGCGGCGCATCAACGAAGACGACCTCCGCGCGCTGGATTCTGTGACTTACAGCGCGACTAGATTCGTGGGCAAGCGCGGTGTCGAAAGATTTTACGAACGTTCGCTGCATGGTGAAGTCGGGTATCAGCAGGTTGAGACGGATGCGCACGGCCGTATTCGTCAGGTGCTCGACATCAAGCCGCCCATTGCCGGGCAGAACATCAGCCTGCATCTCGACAGCCGCCTGCAGATAGCCGCGACCGCCGCGCTGGGTGAGCAACGTGGCGCAGTCGTGGCTATGGACCCACGCTCGGGCGGTGTTCTGGCCCTTGTCAGTAACCCGGGTTACGACCCGAATCTCTTCATAACCGGTATGAGCAGCGGGCAGTTCGGTGAGCTCAGCCATTCGATCTACAAACCGTTATTCAACAGGGCCATCAACGGTCAGTACGCGCCCGGGTCGACGTTTAAACCTGTGGTTGGTCTTGCCGCCCTGGTCAACGATGCCGTCACCTGGGAGGAAACAATAGAAGACAAGGGTTTCTTCCAGCTGCCGGGACAGCAGCGCATTTATCGAGACTGGGCATGGACACGCAACAATTCGGGTGGCCAGGGCACGGTCGATTTGCGTCGCGCGATATATCGCTCTTCGAACGTGTTCTTCTATGACCTGGCGACCCGCATGCCCATCGAATCGCTGGTCGACTTTGCCCGCCAGTTCGGCTTCGGCGCCGAGCTGAGCGCGGACGTTGCCGGAGCCAGCGCAGGACTGCTGCCGGACCCGATCTGGAAACGAGGGTATAAAGGCGAAATATGGTACCCCGGGGATTCGGTCAATATGAGCATAGGTCAGGGGGACCTCCTGGTAACGCCGATGCAGATGGCGATGGTGGCTTCGACCATAGCCAACCGTGGCACCGTGGTCAGGCCCCGCATGTTGCTGTCCAGCGATGCACTGATCTCTGAGGCTGATCCGCCGCGGGCGCTACCCGCGGTGCACGGCCCGACGCCGGAAGATTGGGAAAACATGGTGGATGCGATGGAGGACGTCGTGCACCGCGGAAACCAGGGTTTCCGTCAGAACGGCACGGCCTGGTCCTACATTGGCCAGGATATCCCCTATCGGATGGCGGGCAAGTCCGGTACAGCCCAGGTGGTGGAAATCCGTCAGGGTGAGGAATACAACGAAGAAGAATTGGCGGAGTTCAACCGCAAACACGCCTGGTTCATCGCATTTGCGCCGGCGGATGCGCCCGTCATCGCCCTTTCGGTTCTGGTCGAAAACGGCGGTGGCGGCAGTTCGGTCGCCGCACCGATAGCGCGCCAGGTTGTGGATGCGTATCTGCTGCCGCAGCTCGCCAGCAGTATGTAGGCGCGCGTATGGCCAGAGATTTCATCCGCAGCCTGCCAGAGCACGAGCGTGATGCGCGCGGCGGGTTGCTGCAGAGTATTCACATCGATCCGCTGTTGCTGTTGCTCCTGGCCGCGGTGGTCATGTACGGCCTGGTTGTTCTGTACAGCGCCGTCGATGGCAGTCAGACACTTTTTCAGGCACAGCTGCTGCGCGTTGGCCTGGCATTTGCGGCCCTGGTCGTCGCGGCGCAGCTCCCGCCGCAGATGTACGCCCGCTGGGCGCCTTTTGTATACGTCGCCGGCGTCGCGCTCCTCGTCCTGGTGTTGCTGGTCGGCGTCAAAGTCAAAGGCTCGCAGCGTTGGCTGGAGATTCCAGGTTTGATCCGTTTCCAGCCCTC
Organism: Pseudomonadales bacterium; assembly: GCA_965267275.1. Classification (GTDB taxonomy): domain Bacteria; phylum Pseudomonadota; class Gammaproteobacteria; order Pseudomonadales; family Azotimanducaceae; genus UBA4421. Next base: position 4,618,769 of record OZ253950.1, on the reverse strand, counting down.
AGAGCTCATGAAAATTGCCGTGCCGATGGCGGTTGCCTGGTACTTTCACGACCGGCCATTGCCACCTTCTTTCAAAGACGTCTGTGTGGCGCTTGCCATTGTGGCGATCCCGGCCGGCTGTATCATCGCGCAACCGGATCTCGGCACCGGAATTCTCGTTGCCGGTGCAGGGCTTGCGGTGGTCGTGCTTGCGGGCCTGCGCTGGCGCTGGGTGGTGTACGCATTTGTTGCGCTGGCCGCCGCCGCGCCGGGCATCTGGTTTTATGGACTGCAGGACTATCAGCGTCAGCGCATACTGACGCTGTTTGACCCCGAGAGCGATCCGCTGGGTGCGGGTTGGAACATCATGCAGTCGACCACGGCTATCGGCTCAGGGGGCGTGTGGGGTAAGGGACTGCAGCAGGGGACCCAGAGCCACCTCGACTTTCTGCCCGAGGCGCGTACCGACTTCATCATCGCGGTCGTTGGCGAAGAGCTTGGGTTGATGGGTTTTCTGGCGTTGCTTTTTCTCTACCTGCTGGTGATTCTGCGCGGGTTGATCATCGCCGCGGCGTCGGAAAGCAGTTTCGGGCGCCTGCTGTCCGGGGCACTTATATTGACCTTCTTTGTCTATGTTTTCGTCAACGTGGCGATGGTCAGCGGCCTGTTACCCGTAGTGGGTGTGCCTCTGCCGCTGGTCAGCTACGGCGGTACCTCGGCAATTACGTTGATGGCAGGATTTGGTATTGTCATGGCGATACGCACGCACAAAGCCTGGTAATCTCGAAACGAGTGCAAGACAAGGAATGATTGCAGTACTTATGGAACGCAGCAGAAGGTTGGCCGCGCAGGCCAGACGCTTCGGATTCATTTTCGCCCTCGCCGCCTGTTCGGGCGCTGTGGCGGAGCATCCGACGCCCTATGGTGAACGGCAGGACGTCGCTCAATACATCGACATGCTCGTTTCCGAGCACGCATTCGACAGAGCGGGCCTGGAAACGCTGTTTGCCGGCGCCGCGCAACGCCAGGACATCATCGACCGCATTTCGCGTCCCGCGGAAAAAGTCTGGAGCTGGGGCCGCTACAAAACTCATCTGGTCGACTCGGCGCGCATCACCAAAGGGGTCGCGTTCTGGGCAGAACACGAACAAACACTGAATGCCGCGGCTGAGCGCTATGGTGTGGCGCCAGAGTACGTCGTTGCCGTGCTCGGCATTGAGACACGCTATGGCGATATCACAGGCGGCTTTCGTGTGCTGGACGCGCTGACGACACTGGGTTTCGACTACCCGCCTCGCGCTGATTTCTTTCGCAAGGAGTTGACGGAGTTCCTCCTCCTTGCGCGGGAAGAGGGCAAAGACCCTACCGAGCTCAAAGGATCGTACGCCGGCGCGATGGGTTATGGGCAATTCATCCCGTCGAGCTATCGGCACTACGCGGTTGATTTTGATGATGACGGTTTACGTGACATCTGGAGCAACGCCGATGATGCCATCGGCAGCGTTGCCAACTATTTTGCACGCCACAAGTGGCGTGGAGACGGCGCCGTGGCGCTGCGCCTCGAGGTTGATGGCACCCAGATCGACGATCTGGCTAACCAGGGCCTGAAGCTGCGTCATACGGTCGGGGATGTGCGCGCCCGCGGTGTCGAGGTGCCCGGAATCGACGGTGCCAGCAAAGCGGCGCTCTTCAAGCTCGACGGCAAGGATGGTGTCGAGTACTGGCTCGGCCTGCACGACTTCTATGTCATCAGCCGCTATAACCACAGTCATCTCTATGCGCTTGCGGTTTACGAGCTGAGCCAGGCCATCAAAGCCGGGCGTACCGCCGCGAGCGTTGGACGATGAGCGAAGTTACGGAGAGGGGCCGATGAGGAAAGAGAGTAGTATTTACGTCCGCTGGCTTGTTATCATAGCTGTGCTGAGCGTCTCCGCTTGTAGTTATCAAGGTGTCCTGCCGCTACCCGAGCCCAAAGACGCGGCGCCAAAAGTGTCTGAGGATCTCATCAGCCGGCTCGAACGTACCCCTGATCCCATAGTCGTCGAAGAACCGAAAGCCAAATGGGGCAATGGTCCGGTTTACACCGTTTTCGGCAAGTCCTACCGAGTCATGGAGTCTGCTGACGGCTTCTATCAGGAAGGCATCGCATCGTGGTATGGCACGAAGTTTCATGGCCGCTCCACATCCAGCGGCGAACCTTTCGACATTTATAAGCTCACCGCTGCCCATCGGCATTTACCGCTGCCGACCTACGTCCGGGTCACCAATCTCAGCAATGGCCGACAAACCGTGGTGAAGGTGAATGATCGCGGGCCGTTCCATGGCGATCGCATCATCGACCTGTCTTACGCGGCGGCGGTAAAGCTCGGTTTCCATGAACAGGGCACCAGCCGCGTGCGCATCGAAGTCCTCGATCCTGAGCCGCCCCAGCAGCAGTTCTTCATGGTGCAGGCGGGTGCCTTCAGCGAGTTTGAGCGCGCGGACCGAACACAGCGAGAGCTGCAGGAACTCACAGGATTCCGCGGTGTTGTCGTCAAAATCCCTACCGACGGCTTCTATCGCGTCCGTTTAGGTCCCGTGGCAGAAGGCGCGGATCTGCAGCGCCTGCAATCGCTCCTGCAGGCCGCTGACTACGGCAAACCCAGGTTGATCCCGGCGGCGCCCGCTCGCTAGACGAGAGGCATCGGGCGTCTTGAGTTAAAATACCCTCTTTGCGTATGGACAGGCAGTACATGGCCTCAGCCTCTAGTGCCGCGATCAATGGCGGCGTTCTTCAACGTGGACCCGGAATGCTCGTCGCTTTGCATGCGTTGCGTATGTCCGTGGTCTGCCTGCTCGGCTTTGGCGCGTTCACCGCGCAGGCGGCAGCACCCATCATCCCGCCGCCACCGGACGTTGCCGGAACGTCCTATCTGCTGATCGATGCCGCCTCGCAGAAGGTGCTGGTGGAGCACAATGCTCACGAGCGTAACCCGCCTGCCAGCCTCACCAAAATCATGACGGCCTATCTCGCCGAGCAGGAAATTGCTGCCGGACGCATGTCCCCTGAAGAAGAGGTTCTCGTCAGCGTGAATGCCTGGCGTACCGGAGGCTCGAAGACCTTCATTCGCGAAGGGCGCAAGGTCACGATCGACGATTTGTTGAAGGGCATCATCATCCAGTCCGGCAACGATGCCAGCGTTGCCCTGGCTGAACACATGGGCGGCAGCGAAGAGGCGTTTGCCAACATGATGAACCAGCAGGCTGCGGTGCTGGGGATGCGAGATACCCACTTCAAGAACTCGACCGGACTGCCGGACTCCGAGCATTACTCGTCCGCCTGGGATCTGGCGCTGCTGACGCGGGACAAGATCGAGCGTTTCCCCGAGCAGTACGCCTTGTACTCGCAGCGCTCCTTCACCTACAACGGGATCGAACAACCCAACCGGAACAAGCTTCTCTGGCGCGATCGGACTGTGGACGGAGTGAAGACCGGCTATACCAGCGACGCCGGCTACTGCCTGGTTGCTTCAGCCGTACGCCAGGGGATGCGTCTCATCTCCGTGGTCATGGGCACTGACAGTGACGAAGCGCGCATGCGGGAGAGCCAGAAGCTGCTTTCGTATGGTTTTCGCTATTTCGAAACTCAGTCGCTTTATGAGGCCGACATAACGCTGAAAGAACAGGATCTGTATTACGGCGAGATGGAAACCGTCGGGCTCGGCGTCGCCGAGGATGTCGTGGTCACCTTCCCGCGCGGCTATTACAACGACATACAGGCTGAAATGAAGGTGCCCAAAGTGCTCGAGGCGCCGCTCGTCAAAGGCGACGAGGTTGGCGAGCTGCGTCTGCGTTTGAACGAAGAGACGATCTTCACCGCACCGCTGGTCGTTCTCGAGGATGTGCCTGAGGCGGGAATGTTCAGCCGTTTCGCAGACTTTCTGGCGCTCTTTTTCGGCTCTCTGTTTGGAGAGGAGTAGATGGAAGATGCGCCGCAGATCGAATTCCCCTGTGACTACCCGATCAAAGTCATTGGGGACGTGACGGATAACAGCGTCTCGGAAATCATCGAGGTCGTGCGCCGCCATGCGCCGGAGGTCACCCCGGATCAGGTCAGCACCCGGGCAAGCCGTAACGGCAACTACCAGTCCGTGCGGGTTCGTATCATTGCGACGGGCGAAGAACAGCTGAAGTCGCTGCATCAGGCACTGCTGTCGATTGACAGCGTCAGGATGGTGTTGTGAGCCGGCCGGTTATCGTCCGTGATCTCGGGCGCACCAGCTATGCCCCCGTGTTCGCCGACATGCAGGCGTTCACCGCTTCGCGAGATGCGGACACGCTGGACGAAATCTGGTTTACCGAGCACGATCCTGTGTTTACGCAGGGCCAGGCCGGCAAGGCCGAGCATCTGCTCGCCCCGGGTGACATCCCCGTCGTGCAGAGTGATCGCGGCGGCCAGGTCACTTATCACGGCCCCGGGCAGATCACCGGCTATCTCCTGTTCGACTTGCGTCGCATGGGGCTGGGTGTTCGTGACCTTGTCACCGGTATCGAGGAGGCGATGGCGGCGACCGTGGCTCGGTACGGTATCCCGGGAGAGCCGCGCGCTGATGCGCCGGGTGTCTATGTGGCGGGTGACAAAATCGGCTCGCTTGGACTGCGAGTCCGCCGCGGCTGCTCATACCATGGACTCAGTCTCAACGTGGACATGGATCTCGAACCGTTCTCGCGGATCAATCCCTGCGGTTTGTTTGGGGTGCAGGTAACACACATGGCGAGCTTCGTGCCTGTAGACATCGACAAGGTCCGGGAGGAACTGCTCGATGAGTTGCTGGCGCGCTACCGGCTCATCCGCCACATACCGGACAGTCTGGGCGTCGGTTCAGCTTGAGGCTGCGCCACTCCATGTATTTACCGTCGAGATAAAGTACGCGCCCGACGAGGGTCTCCCCGGTGCCGAGTAAGAGTTTCAAAGCCTCCAGAACCTGGCAGGTGCCGATGATGCCGACCAGCGGGGCGATCACACCATTCTCAGAGCAGCTGAGCGCCTCGCTGTCACCCTCGGCGTAAAGGCAGCGGTAGCATGGCGCGTTTTCGATACGGGGATCGAAGACGGCGACCTGGCCTTCCCAGCGAATTGCCGCGCCAGAGACGACCGGCACACCGGCGCGCCAGCAGGTGTCGTTGATCAGGTATCGCGCTTCGAAGTTGTCCGTGCAGTCCAGCACGAGATCAACCGCGTGCAGCCGCGCTTCGAATGCTTCCCGGTTCAGGCGATGGTCGATCGTGTGGACCGTGACGTTGGGGTTGATGCCAGTGAGGCTGGTTGCCGCTGACACGGCTTTGTTTGTGCCGATATCGCTTGTGCTGTGGGCGATCTGCCGTTGCAGATTGGACAGATCGACCTCGTCGTCGTCGATGAGAGTCAGTTCCCCTAGGCCTGCTGCGGCCAGATAAAGCGCTGCGGGGGAACCAAGACCGCCAACACCCACGATGAGCACGTGCGCTTCGGCCAGCCGTTCCTGTCCGGCGATATCGACGTCGGGCAGCATGATCTGCCGCGAATAGCGCAGGAGATCTTCGTCTTCCACTAGAGGCGTCCGTAGGTTGCGCGCTCTATGCCTGCAAGATCGGTGCGGGACGCAAACGCTTTGAAGCCTGCGGCCATCAGGCAGGCACGCACGCGCGCGGCCTGATCGTAGCCATGCTCGACGATGAGATAACCGCCGGGCTCGAGATGCACAGGCGCAGTTGCGCATATGTGCCTGAGGTCGCGCAAGCCGTCGGCGCCGGAGACGAGCGCGTTTTGAGGTTCTTCACTCAGATTTGGCAGGTGCGGATCACCCGCGGCGATGTAAGGCGGATTGCTGACGATGAGGTTCCACTTCTCGGTTGTCGGTAACTCCGTAAACCAGTCGCTCTCGCGCCAGCTTATCCGCGCGTCGTGGCGCTCGGCGTTGGCAGCGGCAACGGCGAGGGCGGAGGGGGAGATGTCCACCGCGGTGATCTCGAGATCCGGACGCTCTTTGGCCAGGGCCACGGCAATTGCACCAGAGCCGGTACCCAGCTCCAGCACACGTTGGCCGGGTTTGCAGTGCTCCATAACCAGCTCAACCAGCAGTTCCGTTTCGGGGCGCGGTATCAGGACCGAAGGGGATACGTTCAGAGGCAGCCCCCAGAACTCCCACTCGCCGAGCAGATACGCCAGCGGGCTGCCGTCGCGTAGCGCCGTAGCGCCGCGTTGCAACGTCGGTAGTTTTTCGGCAGGCAGCCGCGTTTCCGGAAACGCGATGATCTGCGCCCGCGACAGGCTCAGAACGTGGCCGAGCAGCAGTTCGCGGTCGAGCCTTGGTAGATCCTCCACCGAGGCAAGCCAGGCGCCGATGGTTGTCACGCCTCTGCCCCCAGTTGCTGCAGCAGGTCCGCCTGGTGTTCCTGGACAAGGGGCTCGACGACGTTGTCGAGCGCGCCTTCTATGACTTCGTCCAGCTTATAGAGCGTCAGGTTGATGCGGTGATCGGTGACCCGTCCCTGTGGAAAGTTATATGTGCGTATGCGCTCCGAGCGGTCGCCTGATCCCACCAGCTGGCGGCGGTTCTCGGCCTGCTCGCTTTCCTGTGCGCTGCGTGCAGCATCCAGGAGCTTGGCCTGCAGCAGTGACATTGCCCGCGCGCGATTCTTGTGCTGTGAGCGTTCGTCCTGACACTCGACGACCGTGCCGGTCGGGAGGTGAGTCAGACGGATGGCGCTGTCGGTTTTGTTGACGTGCTGTCCGCCGGCGCCTGAGGCGCGGAACGTGTCTTCGCGTATGTCCTTTTTGTCGATCTCTATGGAATCGATCTCGTCCACCTCGGGCATGATCGCCACCGTGCAGGCCGAGGTGTGGATACGGCCCTGAGATTCCGTTTCCGGGACGCGTTGCACGCGATGTGCACCTGACTCGAACTTGAGCTGGCTGTAAACGTCGTTGCCTTCGATCCGCGAGATGATTTCCTTGAATCCGCCGTGTTCGCCAGGGCGTTCGTTCAGAACCTCGACACGCCAACCTTTCGACTCTGCATACTTGGAATACATCCGGAACAGGTCGCCTGAAAATATCGCGGCTTCATCGCCACCAGTGCCTGCGCGTATCTCGAGGTAAACGTTCGAGTGATCGTTGGGGTCGCGAGGCAGCAGCAGTTTCTGCAGCTCGAGCTCGACAGTCTCGAGCTCTGCCTCATTCTGCGCCACGTCCTCTTCGGCGAGAGCACGCATCTCGGCGTCGTCCTCGTCCAGCAAAGCTCTACTGTCGGCCAGATCGGCCTCGAGTTTTTCCTGGCGTCGATAGCAAAGCACTACGGGCTCGAGCTCGGCAAATTCTTTAGACAAGCTCGTGAACTTGTCACGTTCAGCCATCACCTCCGGGTCTGCGAGGAGCGCGGAAACTTCTTCAAAGCGATCATTCAAGCCGGCCAGCTTGCTGACCATGGATTCGGTGAGCGGCATCAGTGTATGTCTTTGGGGTTTTCGGGGGCGCCATCATCCTGCTCCGTGTCTTCCGGTGCAAACAGGGTGGCGAGATAGTCCAGCAGATCCGTGCGTCCGTCGGCGCTCGCGTCGCGGATGGCCATGGTCGGCGTGTGTATCAGTTTGTTGGTCAGGCTGTTGCTCAGGCGTTCGAGCACGCGGTCGGGATCGGTGCCCCGCGCCAGGTCTTTGCGCGCACGTTCGAGCTCCTGCGACTGTATCGCTTTGGCTTGCGCGCGGAAGTTGCGCAGCAGGTCGCGGTGTTTCTGTACGCGACTTTCCCGCAGGAACAACCGCGCACCTTCGTGCACGTATGTTTCCGCGGTTGCGGCCGCCTCACGGCGCTGCTCTATGTTGCCTTCGATGATCTGCGTCAGGTCATCGATGGAGTAAAGGTAAACGTCGGGAAGCTCATCGACCTCCGGCTCGATGTCTCGGGGCACCGCGATATCGACCATGAATATCGGTCGACGACGGCGCGCCTTGACCGCGGCCTCGACCGCGCCCTTGCCGACCACGGGTAATGAGCTGCCGGTTGACGCGATGACAATGTCGAATTCGGCCAGCCGCTCGGCTATATCGGTGAGCTGCATGGCTTCGGCCTCGTATTTCGCGGCCAGAATTTCGGCGTTGGTCAGAGTGCGGTTGGCGATTGCCATTTTACCGATGCCCTGTGTGTGCAGGTGGTCGGCGACGAGGCCGATGGTTTCGCCTGCGCCGATCAGCAGCGCGCGTTTGCTGCCGAGGTCCTCGAATATCTGCTGCGCGAGGGACACCGCGGCGTACGCAACGGATACCGGGTTACGGCCGATCTCGGTTCGCGTCCGCACTTCTTTGGCGCTCCGCAGAATGATCTGCGAGAGCAGGTTGAGTTCAGGTCCGAGCGTGCCTGTCAGGCGTGCGGTCTCATAGGCGGCTTTCACCTGGCCCATGATCTGCGGCTCTCCGAGCACCTGGGAGTCGAGACCGGCCGCGACGCGAATCTGGTGGCGTGCGGCGTCCTGGTCCCAGTGCCGGTAGGTCGTATCGTTCAACTCCGTCGCGGAGACGGGCCGATAGCGCGCCAGCCAGCTGATGAGCTCCGGTTCAGCCTCGGGGTGCATCGCGCAGTAGAGTTCGGTGCGGTTGCAGGTGGAGATGATCGCGGCTTCGCTGACGCCGGCGACGTCGCGTTTGACCTGAGTGAGCGCATCCCTGACGTCGTCTTCGGGAAAGGCAATACGCTCGCGCAGCTCCATCGAAGCCGTGCGATAGTTCAATCCGTATGCCAATATGCTCATTGCGTGAAATTGAGGTTCAGACCCGCAACATGATATCAGATTGGCGCGTTTGCGCTGCAGATAAGTCTCTAATATCTAAGGCTATTTTCATCGTGTTGCTGGCGTCCGGCTGTGCCTCCCAGCCGCTCTTGCTGGACCCGGGTGTGGATTTCCGGGTCGCCGGCAAATTCGGCATACGCGACGGCAGCGACGGCTACAGTGCTCGCTTTACTTGGTCGCAGAGTCGCGAGTCGTATGACATCGAGGTCTGGGGGCCGCTGGGCCAGGGACGCACCCAACTGCGCGGCGACAGCGCGCGCATGGCCGTGCTGCAGGGTGGTGAAGTGGTCGTCGAGGGCGCGCCGGAAGAGGTCATGTATGCGAGCCTGGGTTGGTCGGTGCCGATCGGAGTGCTACCCGCATGGATTCGGGGCACTCCCCATCGGCAGCTGGGGTTCGATCAGGCCGCTACCGACGCAGATGGCCGCTATACTGAGTTTGTGCAGGCAGATTGGCAGGTGTCGCTCAGCCGCTACGGCGAGGCGGGTGAGTATCCCGGCCGCATTGTCGCTACCAATGGCCCTCGACGCGTCACGGTGATTGTCAGGAATTTTGCTCGAGAGCAGGCGCAGGACGGTCCCCAAACCTGATTTGTCCAGCTTCCCCGACAGTTGATTTGAGCGCGGCGGGAGACATCTGATAAGCGGGCGGCGCTTACGCCGGCAGATGCAAACCCGCAGCAGCGGCCGTGTTTTTAAGTCGTTGATTCCAAAGCGATATGGTTTGACAGAATAGACCCCGATCAGCACAATAGCGCGCTCGTTTTCGCCGGGTCCTGGAAGACCTGGCTGACCGCAAAGGCATACCAGACTGCATCTGCCTCAGCGGTGAATAATTGGGGTGTCGCCAAGCGGTAAGGCACCGGGTTTTGATCCCGGCATGCGCAGGTTCGAATCCTGCCACCCCAGCCATACATGCACGGATTTGCGCGCACTATCTATAACAAGACGCCCAATCAGGGGAAGGTGAATTGGCAAATTTGATGCTGTTCAGCGGCGGCGCTCATCCAGCGTTGTCCGAGCGTGTGGCGGACCAGCTCCGTGTGCGTCTGGGGCGTGCCGATGTCGGCCGCTTCAGTGACGGCGAAGTCATGGTCGAGATCCACGAGAACGTTCGTGGTCAGGACGTGTTTTTGCTGCAGTCGACCTGCGCGCCGACCAATGACAGCTTGATGGAGCTGTTGATCATGGCGGACGCCATCAAGCGCGGCTCCGCGACCAGGGTGACGGCAGTGATACCGTATTTCGGCTACGCCCGCCAGGACCGCCGGCCGCGGTCAGCGCGGGTTGCCATCAGTGCCAAGGTTGTCGCAGACATGATCAGCGCCGTCGGTGTCGATCGTATTTTGACAGTGGATCTGCATGCCGATCAGATCCAGGGCTTTTTTAACATAGCGGTGGACAATGTTTACGGTTCGCCGGTTCTGGTCGATCACATCAGCGACCAGAACTACGAAAATCCGATGGTGGTCTCGCCGGACGTCGGTGGCGTCGTCAGAGCGCGGGCTTTTGCAAAGCAGCTGAACGATCTGGATCTGGCGATTATCGACAAACGCCGCCCGGCTGCTAACGACAGTCGCGTCATGAACGTGATCGGTGACGTGGCGGGCAAGACGTGCATCCTGGTGGATGACATCGTCGACACGGCAGGCACGCTTTGCACTGCCGCACAGGCGCTGAAAGACGAAGGCGCGATCAAGGTGGTGTCCTACGTGACCCATCCGGTGTTTTCCGGCCCTGCGATCGAACGTATCGCGGCGTCGGAGCTCGATGAAATTGTGGTGACGGATACGATTCCGCTCACCGAAGAAGGTGCCGGTTGCGCCAAAGTGACGCAACTGAGCCTGGATCGCCTGCTTGCCGAGTCTATTCGGCGGGTGAGCAATGAGGAGTCTTTGAGCGCCATGTTCCGCTAGGAACGGTGCCGAAGACACAACGACTGCTGCGTTGGTCGCAAGCGCCGCGAGTCATAGCAACTTAGGAGAAGGAATATGTCAGACAAGATTTCCCTGACTGCCGAACTCCGTACAGACGTGGGGAAAGGTGCGAGCCGCCGCCTGCGTCGTATGGGTGAACAAGTACCAGCCATCATCTATGGCGCGGAAGCGGATGCGCAGAACCTGACGCTTGCGGTCAATGAGTTGACCAAGGCGATGCAGCAGGAAGCGTTTTACTCGCAGATCCTGGATGTCGTCGTAGACGGCAAGGCGCAGCAGGCTGTCGTGCGCGATCTGCAGCGTAACCCCGCCAGCGGCAAAGTGCTGCATCTCGATTTTCAGCGTGTCAGCGCAAACAAAGCGCTCAACGTCAATGTACCGCTGCACTTCATCAATGAAGACGCCTGTGTGGGCGTTAAGATCGGCGGTGGCAGCATCACCCACAACCTCACGGAAGTTGAGATCAGCTGTCTTCCCGCGGATCTGCCGGAATACATCGAAGTGGATATGGAGCATGTCGATGTAGGCACGTCCATCCACCTGAGCGATCTCAATACGCCTGAAGGCGTGACGATCGTTGCGCTGACTTATGGCGAAGACCACGACATTCCGGTAGTCGGCGTTGCGGTTCGGCGCGGCGGGGCTCAGGCAGACGAAGAAGTCGAAGCCGCGGCGGAAGGTGCTGCAGCCGAGGGCGACGCGCCTGCCGAAGATGCCGGTGACGCGGAAGGCGAAGACTGAAGCCGCTGCGGCCGCGTGACGACGGCGGCCGCCACCAGCCATGACCTCTCTCAAACTCATCGTGGGCCTGGGTAATCCAGGCCCGCAATACGAGTCCACGCGCCATAACGTAGGTGCGGTCTGGGTGCGTGCGCTTGCCCGCCGCTTCGGTATCACGCTCGCTGCGGACACCAAGTTCAAGGGAGAAATCGGCCGCGGTGATCTGCTCGGTGAAGATGTGCGTCTTCTGATACCGAGCACGTACATGAACCTGAGTGGCGAGTCGGTTGGTGCAGTCTGCCGGTTTTACAAGATCCCGGTGGAGGCGATGCTGGTCGCGTACGATGAGATGGCTTTCGACCCCGGCGTGGTGCGCATCAAGGCCGGTGGCGGTGACAACGGTCACAATGGCGTCAAGAGTGTGCGCAGTGGCTGTGGCAATCAGGACCGCTTCTACCGGCTGCGCATCGGTGTGGGACACCCCCAGGATAGAAACCTGGTCACAGCGTATCTCACGTCGCACACCATGCCGGCGGCTGAACGCGCGCTTGTGGATACGGCAACCGACTTTCCCGAAGCGCTGCTGGACGACATCGTCCATGGCCGCTGGCAGGCTGCGATGAACGTGTTACACACATCGTGATGCGCAGGGCGCGACAGCGCCAGGCGTGGTAAGGAGAACGATCATGGGTTTCAAATGTGGAATTGTGGGTATGCCGAACGTCGGTAAATCCACGCTGTTCAATGCTTTGACCAAGGCAGGTATCGATGCGGAAAATTTCCCCTTCTGCACGATCGATCCGAATACGGGTGTGGTCCCGGTGCCGGACCCCCGGCTCAACCAGCTGGCCGAGTTGGTCAGCCCCGAAAAGGTCATACCGGCGACCATGGAGTTTGTGGATATTGCCGGCCTGGTCGCGGGTGCTTCGAAAGGTGAGGGACTGGGCAATCAGTTTCTCGCGCACATACGCGAAACCGACGCCATTGCCCACGTGGTACGTTGTTTTGATGATGAGAACGTCGTGCACGTTGCGGGCAAGGTCTCGCCGAAAGACGACATTGAGATCATCAACACCGAGCTTGCGCTGGCGGATCTCGACACCCTCGAGCGTGTTTATGAACGCAATCGCCGCACGGCCAATTCCGGTGACAAGGATGCCAAAGCACTGCTGATCATTCTCGAGAAGGTCAAAGAGAAGCTCGAAGCCGGCCTGCCGGTGCGTGCGGCCGATCTGAGCAAAGAAGAACGGGCTGCGATCCGGGAGTTCCACTTCATCACAGCCAAGCCCGTGCTCTACATCGCCAACGTTGCTGAAGACGGCTTTGACGACAACCCGCTGGTCGATGAGGTGCGCGCGATCGCTGCTGAAGACAATGCTGAGGTAGTGATCGTCAGCAACCAGATCGAAGCGGAAGTGGCTGAGCTCGAAGATGATGAGCGCGCCGAGTTTCTCGCGGAGCTTGGTCTCGAAGAGCCGGGTCTCAACCGGGTCATTCGCGCCGGTTACAAGCTCCTCGGACTGCATCAGTATTTCACCGCGGGTCCCAAGGAAGTGCGTGCGTGGACGATCCCTGTTGGCGCCCGGGCGCCTCAGGCCGCCGGCGTCATCCACACGGACTTTGAGAAAGGATTCATCCGTGCTGAGGTGGTCAGCTTTGACGACTTTGTGTCACACAAGGGCGAGCAAGGCGCAAAAGATGCAGGCCGCTGGCGTCTGGAAGGGAAAGACTACGAAATGGCGGACGGCGACGTGGTGCACTTCCGCTTCAACGTTTAGGTCTGCCTGCCCTCTAGTGCCAGGATGGGTCGTGACTCTCACGGTATGCGGGGCGGGCTTTGATTCTCTGCACATAGCTCGTCACTTTCGCGGTAGCGTCAGGTAGCCAGCCGAATTGCACCGCAAAGTCCAGCGTGCCGCCGAAGACGATGTCCGCGGCGGTGAACGTCTCCCCCATCGCCCAACCGTGTTCGGGTGTCAGGGCTTCAACAGCAGCCAGGCATCGCTCGAGATCCCCCCAACCGACTGACTGCGGAGACAAATCCGCAAGATCCAGATTCTGCAGGGAGAACATCGGCTCCAGGGTGGTGCCGGGGAAAAACAGATATCGGTAGTAGCGACCCCGCTCGGGGCTGGTTGGCGCCGGTGCCATGTGGCGGTCCGGGAACTTGTCGGCAAGGTAGGCACAGATGGCCGCGGCTTCCGTCACGATGATGTCACCGTCGACCAGCGCCGGGATTTTTCCCATGGGATTGATGGCGCGGTAGTCCGCCGCAGCGGTTTCCCCCGTGGCGTAGTCGACCACAATCTGTTCGTGCTCTACCTCGAGCTCCTTCAGCATCCAGTCCGTGGTGACCGCCCGGCTCATGGGGTGGTAGTAGTGTTTCAACATGCCATCTCTCCTGGTTGAGCGAAGAGGATAGCGCAGCGCTCCTGACAGCGTGGTGTCAGGAGTTGTCGGAGCGGTTTAATTGGTACCGCTTCGCAGGCAAGCCGCGCGGCGTGGTCTCGTCGCGCTGATATTGAAACCCGAGCTTTGTCAGCACGTTGATCGAGCCCGCGTTGTCGGGGTGTGCAAGCCCTGTAATTTGCTTGAAGCCGAACGCGTCGAAGCCGAGCGTGACAACCCTGGCCGCGGCTTCTGACGCATAGCCCTGCCCCCAGAACCGCCGTGCCAATCGATAACCGAGGTCGATGTAGTCTTCGACGGGTGCGAAGCCGCACATGCCAATCAGCTCGCCGTCCCGCAGCGAAACCGCGTAGCGGGAGAACCCCGCTGCCTTCTCCACAGACATTGCCCGCGTCAGGTAGTGCTCCGTGTGCGCGCGTGTCATGACACCGCCGAGATACCGCATGACTTCGGGGTCGGCAACGATAGCGGCAAAGTCGTCGAGGTCTGAGGTGGCGAACGAACGTATCACCAGGCGTTGGGTGCTGATCTCCATTGAGCGTGAGCCGTTAAGGGCAGGGCAGCCCATCCGGGTCGATCTGACCAAGAACGGTGTCCAGCGTTGTGCGCATCAGTTCGCGGGCATTGGCGGCCGACACGCTGATGCCGACATGGATATGTCCGGCAGCCACGTTGTGGGGTGAAATCTGGTTGTAGTAGAGGCCGTGCAGCCCCATGAAACCCGAAAGATAGTTGCCGCTGGTGCCGCTGGCGTCAATCTGCACGCTCTCGAGCCCGAGCGCCTGAGTAGCCGTGGCAATGTCGCCTATGGGCAGCTGGCTCGGCAGCGTGTTGCCGTCGCGGTAGGTTGCGATGGCTGTCCAGCTGCGTGGATCGATGCTTGCCTGGGTGGGGCGGTGAATGCTGCCGTGACCGTCGGCAGACCAGTCGCTTGCCGGGTCCGGGGTCGCGCCGCCGTGCCCGCCTTCGACGGCTTCTATCTCCCAGCCGATGGTGCCACCGCGGCTGGTGGTAATGACGATGTGCGGCTGATGGGTATCCATGATCCGCCAGAAGTCGGCCGAAGTGTCCTGGTAGTCCACCTTGAGATCTCCGGAACCCACCCAGCCATCCGAGCCGAACGGGTCGTTCATCGGGTTGCCGTCCGGTGGAAATTCGGGGAAAAAGGCGTACACGTCGTAACCGTGGCCGTTCCAGTTGTGACCAGCCCAGGTTGCCGGATTCTGTGCGGTGCTCGTGCTCCACTCGCGCAGCATCTCGTTGGTGTTTGGCCAGTAGCCTGTCACGACGACGTTTTTGGGACAGCTCCACGCGGGTTTGGGGCAATGGCAACATGATGCGGTTAACAAGACCGCGAACGAGATAAGGAAGAGTCGGCCGATCAGCTGCATCCTGCACCCGGTGTCTCGATGGGGTCCGCTGAGGTTAACACACGCTGCAACTCGCGTGCCGGGCTAATCCGGCGGCTGTCTCTTGGCGCGGGCCAGCAAGCGCGCCGCGTAGTCGGCGACGGCCGCCCAATCGGTAAACTCGTAGTCGCGGTTCGTGTCGGTATCGGTACCCACGTTGCGTGCAATACGCTGCATGAGCCAGCGCACAGGTCGGCTGTAGACGCTGTAGCGCAACGCGCCCGCAATCATTTCTACATCATCGAAGGCAAACGGCAGCTGTGCGTCGAGCTTTGTCCGGGCATCCGCCAGCTCGCGCGCGCGTTCGGCGGGGTCTTCGACGGCTGCGCTCAGGGAAACGAGGAAGAAGCTGCGAGCTACGTTGCTGAGCGCGGCGTGCCGAGTCAGCGTGGCCAGCATCTCTTTTTCAATGTGCCCGGCGTGCAGCGACGCGCCGCAGATGACGAGATCGTACGCGGTCACGTCGATGGTCTCTGACGGTGAGGCCGGCTCGAGATGCACTTCGGCGCCGGCGGCCGACAGGTGCGACGCGAGCTTCCGGGCGATTTTTTCGGTCTGCCCTTCGCGCGTCGCGTACAGCAGAAGGATGTGGGGCATGGGAGGGGTTGCGACAACCGGCCGGGTGGCCGATTGTCGCAAGCTCGAACGTTTAAGCCTTGGCGGCCTTGCGCTCTTTGGCTTCCGCGATGACCGCCTCGGAGACGTTGGCTGGACACGGCGCGTAGTGCGAGAACTCCATGGAGAACTGGCCACGGCCTGAGGTCATCGTGCGCAGGTCGCCGATGTAGCCGAACATCTCGCCGAGCGGGCAGTCCGCTTTGACGCGCACGCCGGTCGCGCCCGCTTCCTGAGACTTGATCATGCCGCGGCGGCGGTTCAGATCGCCGATGACGTCACCAACGTGGTCGTCCGGCGTGAAAACATCCACTTTCATGACCGGTTCGAGCAGCTGTGGGGCCGCTTTTGGAATCGTCTGCCGGTAGGCTGCCTTGGCGGCGAGCTCGTAGGCGATTGCCGAAGAGTCGACGGGGTGATAGCCACCGTCGGTCAGCGTCACTTTGACGTCCAGCAGCGGATAACCGGCGAGCGTGCCCTCTTCCATGGAGACGCCAAATGCCTTCTGCACTGCCGGCCAGAATTCCCGCGGTACGTTACCGCCGGTCACCACGGACTCGAACTCGTAGCCGCTGCCGGTTTCGCCTGGCTCGATGATGTAATCGATCTTCGCGAACTGACCAGCGCCACCCGTCTGCTTCTTGTGGGTGTAGGTGTCTTCAACACGCTGCGTGATCGTTTCACGGTAGGCGACCTGCGGCTTGCCGACGTCGACGTCGATGCCGTGGGTGCGCTTCAGGATGTCGACCTTGATGTCGAGATGCAGCTCACCCATCCCCTTCATGATGGTTTCACCCGACTCTTCGTCGGTTTCCACATAGAAAGACGGGTCTTCCTGGATCATCTTGGACAATGCAATGCCCATCTTCTCCGCGCCTGCTTTGTCGCGCGGCGCGATGGCGACAGAAATCACCGGATCCGGGAACACCATCGGTTCCAGGGTGGCCGGGTTGTTCGGGTCGCACAAAGTATGGCCGGTCTGCGTGTTCTTCATCCCGAGGAGCGCAACGATGTCACCGGCTTGGGCGGTTTCCAGCTCTTCGCGCGAGTCGGCGTGCATCTCGACGATGCGGCCGATACGCTCGGTCTTGCCGGTGTAGGTGTTCAACACGTTGTCGCCTTTGTTGAGCTTGCCCGAGTAGATGCGGGTAAAGGTCAGAGCGCCGTAACGGTCGTCCATGATCTTGAATGCCAGCGCGCGCAGCGGGTATTCCGGATCGACTTTCGCGTGTTGGCCGGTCTCGTTACCTTCCAGGTCAACTTCCGGCTGCGGATCGACTTCCGTCGGATTCGGCAGATAGTCGACCACGGCGTTCAGTACGATCTGAATGCCTTTGTTCTTGAACGCTGAGCCGCAGAACGTCGGGAAGAAGTCGAGAGCGATGGTGCCTTTGCGGATGCAGCGCTTGAGGTCTTCCTCTGAGGGCTCTTCACCTTCGAGATAGGCTTCCATCAGGTCGTCGTCCTGCTCGACGGCAGTTTCGATCAGCGCTTCGCGGTATTCCTCGACTTTGTCGACCATGTCCTCGGGAACGTCCTGAACCTCGTAGTTCTCAGGCAGACCGGAGTCGTCCCACACCCAGGCTTTGCGGGTCAGCACGTCGACGACGCCGACGAAGTTGTCTTCTTCACCGATCGGCAGCGTCATCACCAGCGGCACGGCGCCGAGCACGTCTTTGATCTGCTCAACAACGCGGTAGAAGTTGGCGCCGAGACGGTCGAGCTTGTTGACGAAAATGAGACGGGCAACCTCGGACTCGTTGGCATAGCGCCAGTTCGTTTCAGACTGGGGCTCAACGCCGCCTGAGCCACAGAAAACGCCCACGCCGCCGTCGAGAACTTTCAGCGAGCGGTAAACCTCGATCGTGAAGTCGACGTGTCCGGGGGTGTCGATGATGTTGAGACGGTGATCTGCCCACTCACACGAGGTGGCCGCGGATTGGATCGTGATCCCGCGCTCCTGCTCCTGCTCCATGAAGTCGGTGGTGGCCGCTCCATCATGCACTTCACCGATCTTGTGGATTTTGCCGGTGAGCTTGAGGATACGTTCGGTGGTGGTCGTTTTGCCCGCGTCCACGTGGGCAAAAATACCGATGTTTCGATAGCGCGTTAGATCAGTCATCAGTTTTCTCAAATATGGTGGTTTTGGTAGCGCTCGCAAATAGGTAACTTATTGAAAAATAAGGAATTTATTTGCAGCCCAAATTCCGGAGCGCGTACCTTACCACTGAATGTAGCAAAGCTTAAGAGAATTTTACGTCAAC
The DNA here is from genome assembly GCA_965267275.1 of Pseudomonadales bacterium. Lineage (GTDB taxonomy): Bacteria > Pseudomonadota > Gammaproteobacteria > Pseudomonadales > Azotimanducaceae > UBA4421. Next base: position 4,600,633 of record OZ253950.1, on the reverse strand, counting down.
GCGCCCGTTGTCTTTGACCGCCCGATTTTTCAGGTAGCGCCGGAGAATCGGCTCATAGTGCGAGGTCAGCGAACACCGGTGCGTGATCGGAGGCGGTCAGACCGTCCTGTTTCTTACGGTAGTCGCGATCGATCGTGACGGCCTCGGTCGCTTGCACCGCAGCGTCAGTGCCGAGCAGAAAGTCGATGCGCAGCCCCTGTTTACGATGGAAAGCGCCGCCGCGGTAGTCCCACCATGAGAAGGCCTGTTCTTCCGGATGCAGATGGCGGTACAGATCCGTCAGCCCGTCATCCAGCAGGCGTTGTAAACGTTCCCGCTCCGCGTCCGTGTGAAAGATGTCGCCGACCGCGGCGGCGCCGCGCCAGCTGTCGAGGTCGGTCGGGACGATGTTGAAGTCGCCGCACAGGACGCGGTTGGGGTGATCGCTGCCTTGCCAGTGTGTTGCCAGGCTGTCATACCAGGCGAGCTTGCCGGGATAGTCGTCATGACTCACGGTCTTACCGTTCGGGCAGTAGACGGTCGTGAACTCCAGCCCGCCGTCGATCTCGGCGGTGATCAGGCGTGCTCCCCAGTCGTCTTCGCCCGGCAGGCCAACCTGTTTGAGATCGGCGTCCCGCCGGGTCAGGATGGCGACGCCGTTCCAGCTTTTCTGGCCGTGCACCAGCGCGGTATAGCCGAGCGCGGCAAACTCGTCGTGCGGAAATTCTTCTGTGGGCGTCTTCAGCTCCTGCAGCCCGACGACGTCCGGGTTACGCGCGGCGAGCCACAGTTTCATGAAGTCGAGACGGGCTCGCAGCCCGTTGATGTTCCAGGTTGCTATACGCATGGGTGTTCCAATCGGGCCTAGTAGTAGTGCCAGCCGAGCAGGTTCCAGTAATACATCACCGCGGTCAGCGCGACGAAATTGAGCGTGACATAGGTGTAGCGGATACGAGCCCAGATGCCGCATTCCGCTGCGCGCCACACGGCGACAAGATAGCCGATTGCACCAGCGGTGCACAGTGCGAACAGAATCGGCAGCACGAGCACGATGCCCACACCGGCCGGCGGGAAATCGAATACCGCTCTGTTCATGTCCAGCCCGCTCAAGACCGCCGCGAACGCAACAAAGAACGCGAGCAGGACAGCGCTTGCCGCGATCAGCAGTCGGCGACCGGTGCGCCCTGGACCAGCTGGTGTGGCGCCGCGTGTGCGCACACCGTTGATGAATACGAACAAGGCGGCCAATAAGGAAAGCAGGATGACCAGCTGGTGGGTCGAAGCCTGGGTTGCGAACGACAGCTTCTCCGCCGTGAGAATACCGAGCATGCCGTACCTGACTGCGCCGTTATCGTCCAGCTCGAACGCGAGGCGCCCCTGACCGCCCACCCGCTGGAAGACGTAAGGCTCTACCTCGACAAACCGGTTTGTCGCCTGCGGTGTCGGGATGACGATGGTGCCGGCTTCTCCAGGCTGGATCGTCAGATCTCCACCGAGGCCGAGAACGCCTTCGAGCTTCGTGAATGATCGGCGGGTCAGCCGGTAAGCGCCGGCCACTGCGGCGATTCGCTCCGCGCTGCCGGCCAGCGGCGTCTGCGTATAGCTCGGTGGGGTTGGTGAGTAAAAGTAGTCGATGACGCCGTCGACGATCGCCTGCCGGGCGCGAACGCCGTCCCCGGCGTTGAAAGACAGGTAAAAACCGAAGTTCTCCGCAGGATCCAGGACCATCTGTGAGTGAAAGGCGATCGTGTCGCCGCCGTGACCTATGAAACGGTTGCCGTTGCGGATGTACTCGTAGAAGCCGTGGGCCCACTGCTCGAGAGCGGGATGACCGTAGAGGTTGGAGTGCATCAGCGCGACCGTTTCCGGCGCCAGCAGTTGGATCTCGCCGAAGCGCCCCTGGTTCAGGTGGGCGATCATGAAAGGCGCCATATCCGCGCCACTTGCCGAGAGCGCGCCCGCCGGTCCGAAGTTTTTGACGTACTCGAACCCGAACGGTTCGAGCGCACCGCGCTCTTCCACGTAACCGGTGCTCATATGGCCCGCGAGGTGCTCGGGCAGCGGTTCTTCGAACGTGGCGTAACGCATCCCGAGCGGCTGGAAAATGTGCTCATCGATGTAGCTTTCGAAGCTCTGGCCTGAAATGTTGGCGACGATCAGTCCGGCCAGCGCGGTGGACCAGTTCGAGTAGCTCGTGTATTCACCGGGTGCGGCGACCTGAGTGGGTGTGTACGTCTCGAGGATTTCCGCCAGCGGCCGCAGATCGCTGACTTCGTCGGCGAAGAGATAACCCGCCGCGCCGTCCTCGAGTCCCGGGGTGTGGGTCATCAGGTGCGTCATCGTGAGCGGCTGGCCGAACGCGTTCGGCAGCTCGAATTGGTCCACGTACTGGCTGAGGTCGGCATCGAGGGCCAGCCTGCCTTGCTCCACGAGTTGCATGACCGCAGTCCAGGTAAAAAGCTTGGAGACAGAGCCCGGCCGAAAAAGATGGGTGGCAGGGTCTACCGGCGTCAGCGGGTCGAGATTGGCATAACCATAGCCCTTGCTCAGGGCGACTTCGCCATCCTTAACCATGACAAAGGTCATGCCGGCGAGCTTGTAGTCGCTGAATTGGGCGGCCACCAGCCCATCGAGATAGGCTTCGAAATGCGCACTGGCTGCGGGCTGCGCATCGAGGTCCTGCGCATGGATTGCGGCGCCCGGGATCCAGACGCCCACTATCCAAAAGAGCATTGCGGCGAGTTTTCTGCTCATGGTGTCTCCTCTCCGTCTCAGTCGCGTCCGCTGCCTCTCGAGCGCCGCAGTGTAGCGCGACGGCAGTCTGGATGCTTGGCAGGCGAACTGGATTTCTGTACCTTGATTCAACTTTGTTTCTTTTTTTCTCGGGGGGAGGAAATCGAATGCCAATGTTGGAGCGCTACGACCTTTTTCAATACGCCTACTTCGTCAACGATGTTGAAGAAGCCTGTGAAAAGTGGAACAAGCTTTACCGGGCCGGGCCTTTTGTCGTCACCCATCATCACAAGACAGACACGTTCATGTATCGGGGCACCGACCAGGAGGCTGACGTCAGTTACGCCTTCGGTTATCTCGGCGATATGATGATCCAGTTCATACAGCAGCATGACGAGACACCCTCGATTTATCGGGACATGTACGCCGCCGGTGAAGAGGGATTCCATCACGTGGGTATTCTTGTGAATAACTACGAAGAAGAGAAGGCGCGCATCATGGGCATGGGCTTCGAGCTGGCCTGCGAGCTGCACGCCGACGATGTCGACGCCTGTTATATCGACACCCGCAGCACCAGCGGCGGGTTCACCGAGTTGCATGACGATCCGCCGCACATACTCTCCGCGTTCGCCGGTTGGAAGCGGGCACACGAGCTGTATCGCCCGGGCGACCCGGCGATCATGCCGCGTCCCTAGCAAGCGTCACAGCAGCACGCGCGCTGTTTTACAAAGCGCGCTTCACAACTTGTTCCGGACAGAGTGCGTGCGGATAATCCGCGCGCCATGTCCGCACCTTTCAGCACAGCCATAGTCCACGATGCCGATGGCTGGCATCGATACACCCGTCCGCTTGGTGCACTTGTGGCCCGCGAAGTTAACGAGGTGGTCGCGCTTCTCGAGACGGTGGAGCGTCGTGTTGAGGCTGATGGCATCTTCGCCGTCGGATACCTGACCTATGAAGCAGCTCCGGCATTCGACTCGGCTTTTACGGTACATCCTGGTGGCGATCTGCCGCTGGCAATGTTCACTTTCTATCAGGCTCGCGAGCCCTGCAGCGTGTCCGGGGGCAACCAGCCCGTCGTGTGGTCGACAACAGAAGCCCGCGACCGCTATGACGCCGCTTTTGCAGCCCTGAAGCAAAGCATCGGTGCCGGCGATGTTTATCAGGTCAACTACACATCGCGTCTGGCGGCTCACGTAACAGACCCAATGGCGCTCATGACGGCGCTGGCGGCAGGTGCGGCGTACGGTGCCTATCTGGAGATGGCCGAGGCGACAATCGTGTCTGCGTCTCCGGAGCTCTTCTTCGAGCTCGATGGCACTGCGCTGACGTGTAAGCCGATGAAGGGCACCTGGCCGCGCGGGCGGGACCGAGCGGAAGATGCTCGGCACGCGGAGCGCCTGCGGCTAAGTGAAAAAAACAGGGCCGAAAACCTGATGATCACCGACATGGTGCGTAACGATCTCGGTCGTCTGGCGCAGCCGGGCAGCGTCAAAGTGCCATCCCTGTTCGATGTGACGCCGTATCCGCGCGTCTGGCAGATGACGTCGTCTGTCACAGCAGCAACGGCCGCTGGTCTCGCGGAGATCTTCGCGGCACTGTTTCCCGGTGCCTCGATAACGGGAGCGCCGAAACACGCAAGCATGCAGCTCATCCGCCAACTCGAGACGACGCCGCGCGGTATCTATACCGGCGCCATAGGCGTGGTCGCGCCTGGGCGACGCTATCGATTCAACATCGCGATTCGTACCGCGCTGGTGAGCAAAGCGGACGGAGCGGCGGTATATGGCGTGGGCGGCGGCATCGTGTGGGATTCCGATGTCGACGAAGAGTACGCGGAGCTTCTCAGCAAAGGTCCGGGAAGTGCGCAGGATTTTGCGCTGCTGGAGACGATGCGCGCGGAAGACGGAAACGTCTTTCTGCTCGACCGGCATCTCGAGCGGCTGGCCGGCAGCGCCGCCTATTTCGGGTTTGCGTACGACGAGGCGCGGGTACGAAAGGTCATTGAGGAGAGTGTCGCCGAGCTTCCTCCCTCGCGGCATCGCCTGCGTCTGACGATGACGATGCAAGGCGAGGTTGACCTCGTGGCTTCCCCGCTGGCGCCTGATCCGCCGCAGCAGCCGGTGGCGCTTGCCGTCACGCCGGTGGATACAGCTGACCGTTTCCTCTACCACAAAACGACCCACCGCCGGGTGTATGAGCAGGCGGCGGCCGAGGTTCCCGTAGGTTGCGAAGCGTTGTTGAAGAACAGGCTGGGATGCGTGACGGAGTCGGCCATAGCCAACGTCGTTTATGCGCTGGATGGCGTCCTCTACACCCCGCCGATAGAGGATGGCGTGTTAGCCGGTACGTTGCGCAGTGAACTGCTGCAGGAAGGGGTAGTGCGGGAAAGGTCGCTGCCTGTGGAAGAGCTCGGTCAGATCACAGAGCTCTATCTGATCAACGCGTTGCGCGGCTGGCGCCGCGCAACGCTGGTCGATCATGCTGCGGCCATGGGTGAAGGTTCGCGGTAATCCTTCTTGCCGGGTACGTAGGTTGCGACGCTCGGCACCTGGTTCGTGAAGATGGCGAGATCGTGCAGACCTTTGAGCTCGGCGTCGCGCTCGACCATACCGCAGATTTCCGCGGCAACCGTCTCGGAAGTGATGCAGCGCAGCATGCCGTATTCCTCGTTGAGGCGCGCGCCTGCAAGGCCGGTGCTTGCGTTGTTCGCGGTGAACCTGGCGTAAGTGACGTTCAGCCCCGGCGCGCCCGCGTCGAGAAGCATGTCCATGACGGCCGGACAGTCATCGCGGGTAGCGATCGCCGAGAGGCAAACCTGATCTTTGAGTACCGGCCTTTCGTCGAGCAGATCGCCGAGACCGACACCGCGGCCTTCGCCGCCCACGTCGAAAACCGACTGGTCGCGCCAGTGGGTGTGCCCGGACAGGTGGTCGATGGCATTGATGATCTGCTGCATGTTAGCTTCATAGTGGTGGTGGGAAACCCGTGAGGGCAGATGGAACATGCCGCGATCGATGATCATGCGGTACATGAAGCCGCGTCCGGGTAGATGCAGCTCGCCCGCTTTCGCCATCGCATCAAAAACTTCGTCGGCATCGCTCTCGTCGGCAATCACCATCAGCACTTCCTTTTCGTGCTCCTTGGTAATGCGCAACCAGCCCAGACGGTCGCGCAGGCCGCGCCCCTCGCTGTAGTACACGATGGGTCCGTGGGCGCCGGCGTTGATTGCGGCCTTGCTGACGCGGTCTGAGAGGCGATGACCGACGATGCAGTAGATGATGTTGAGGTTTTCGGTCAGGTTATGCTCTTCCTTGATCAGGCCCGAGCCTTCGCGCTCCGGCCAGGTGTGGAAAGCGGAGCCGAAGTAGGCGTGCTCACAGGGTGTCGAGAACACCGCGCCGGTCGCCTGCTGATGCAGACGTCCACGCTCGACGATCGAGCTGACGAGATTCGGCACTTCGACGTTGGGTACGAGGAAGTTCATCATGGTTTTGGCCGGACTGATCGGCGGCAGCCACTTCTTCCACCAGTGTTCGTGCAGCAATGTGCCGCGTGCCTGCCAGACCAGCGCGCTGCTGCCCGGCTCGCGCAGCACGTCTTCTTTGATAGGCGCAACGCTCGAGGACGGTAGCGCGGCTGTTACCAGGGATACGTCATGATCTTGCGTAAACATCAGTTCACCTCCGCTTGCATGAGGCCGTCGACGGCGGCTTCGCTCTCGTCAGACACGGCTTGTTGCTTTCTCTGTGTATAGAGCCCGACACTGAGGACCGTCAGGATGGGCCCGACGGACGCGAGAGCCAGGATGCCGAAGCCGTCGGATACGCCGGGGATGTTGGCGCCGACGCCGAGGCCCATCGCCAGCACGAGCGGCACGGTGATCGGTCCGGTCGTCACACCCGCGCTGTCCCAGCTGAAGTTGACGAAGTCGTGTTGTGAGAACCACGTCAGCACGAGCACCAGCAGGTAGGGTGGCGCCAGCATCCAGAAGAGCGGCAGGTTGTAGGCCATCTTGACGATACCTGCGGCGATGCCGATGCCCACGCCCACCGCAACGCTCTGCATCAGCAGTTTCTTGCGGAACGCGCCAACGGTGATGCGCTCGACAGTATCTCCAAGCGCATTCAGCGCGGGCTCGGCAAGCGTTGCGCCGTACCCCAGGAAGAATGCGAAACCGATGGCGACAAACTTACCGTAGTCAATGAAAAGCGGGCCTTCGACGTGATCCAGGCCCCAGGGGATGATCTCTGCGAAAGCCACCGGGACGTTGCTGCCGAGCTGACCGCCGAGAGGCGTCAATCCCAGCGCAATGCCCAGGCCGAACAGCGTCATTCCCGCAAAAGCGAAGATGACGCCGATACCGACGTCGTTTTGCGGATTCATCCGCTGGCGCAGCACGAGCCGCAGCACCACATACAAGAACAGGCAAAGCGGAATGATCGCGCGCAGGGCATCCATCAGCGCCGTCTCCATGCTCGCGCCCAGCGAACTTTCGCTGTCCCAGCTTTCCTCGCTCGTGAAGGTGAAGTCGCGGCGATAAGGCTTCGTGATGACCATTTCCGGATCCAGCACCTCGATCTTGCCGTTGACCAGGCGCGCGTTGCCGCCGTGCATCGCCAGTTCGTAACCCTCGGGCAGCTTGCCAGACGCCACGTAAGCGTTGAACTCTGCTTCCGAAATCGGCTCCAGCGATTTTTCCAGGGTGACGGCTTCCGTTGCATGCGTCGTCTCGGTGACAGCCGCGTCCGTCTCGCCCGCGTAGTTCGGCGCGCCCCAGAAATCGTTGGCGTTGTAGTGGTAGAGCGCGAGCAGGAGAACAGCCACGATTGGAAACAGCGACGCGAGCGTCACGATGCCGAATCCGGAATTGCCGCCGCCTGAATCCCCGCTCACCACGCGGCACACGCCGATGCCCAGCGCGAGCACGAGCGGGACGGTAACTGGACCGGTGGTTACTGCGCCGCAGTCCCAGGCCAGGCCCAGCACATCGGAGAGTACGGGCACCTGACTGAAGTAGAAGGACAAGCCCAGAAGCGCCGTAACCGCGGGAATGGCCAGATACTTGAGCGGCCAGCCGTAGAAGAAACGCAACACGCCCAGCAACACGGCGAATCCGACGCCGACGCCGACCGAGCCCACGAGTTGGCTGGAAAAGTCGTTCAGCAGGCTGTAGAGCAGGGGTGCTTCGGCGGGTTTGACACCGGCCCCAGCAGTTTTCAGCACCGCGATGGCGGGTTCGGCGAACGTGGCGCCGGCGCCCAGCAGGAAGGCAAACACCAGAATCACCGGCATGCGGCTGTTCTTCGGCAGCACGCTGCCTATCTCTTCGCCGAGCGGCATCAGACCGAGGCGCAGACCCTCCATGAAGAACATGAGGCCCACCGCAACGATGAAGATCCCGAACGCAATCATGCCCGCGTATGCAATCGGCAGTTGCAGGATGAGCAGTTGGAAAACAATGAGATAAGCGACGATGAACCAGATGCCTTCCACCTGGTTCATGAAGTTTCGTTTTACGTAGGGCCAGAGAACTCGGAACGTGTCCCTGTATCCCAGCTGAAATCGAGGGCTATCGGGTATTTGGGCCATTGGCATCGTCCATTGCGCATAGCTATGCATAAGTTATCGGCCTGATACCCATCGCCTTTAGTTGGTTGACCCTCGGCCATTATGCGGCCGACAATTTATTGACGGCGGAGGAGGACGCGCGTGATCAAAACTTACTTGTTTCTCGAGGGCCCGGCTGACGGCGATCCCTTTGCGCTGCATGGTGCAGCGGCCGCGGAAGCGGCCCAGGCGGCGGTGCCCGGGCTCGCCGGCTATGTACAGTCCCGTGCGCTCGATGAGCAGATTGGCGACGAGCCGGCTGCCTATGCCGGCGCCATGGAGCTCTGGTTCAGGGATGCGGACGCCGCCCAGGCGAGCACGGACCATGCGCTGTCCCTGCAGTCGATGCTGGCGGACGGGTTTCGAGTCGGTCCAATTATCACCGGCATGGCGCGCACGGTGATACGTCTGCCGGAGCATCACGCCGGTGTGTTCATCAAGGGTGTGTTCCCTTTCCGGCGTCGCGCTGATCTCAGCGTTGCCGACTTTCAGCGTCATTGGTGGTTAAACCACGGACCGATAGCCGCGCTGACGGAAGATGCGGTGTACTATCTGCAGTGTCACCCGCTGTTGCAGCTTTATGAGCGCGGCCGTCCCCCGTTTGATGGGGTGACTGAGTTGCACTGGCCGAGTGTGGCGGCAGCGCGCGCGGCGATGTCGTCCCGCCAGATGACCGAAGACCAGGCGGGTGATGCAAAAAACTTTGTGGATACCGACAGCGTCGTGCTCTTCCTTGCGGAAGAAGAAGTCGTGCTGGCGGTTTAAGGCTACGTACAATCCGCGATTGGGAAATCAACCAGACCAGTCAAAGTGGAGAAACGCTGAGGTTGTAAACCGGAGAGCCCATGAATCTGACCCAGAACGCCAGAATTCTGACCGTATTAGACAAGCCGAAACACGAACAGCTCGCCTGGCAGCGATCGCTGGATCTGCAGGATCGCGGCAAGGCGCGTCTCGATGTCGTGTCTTTCTGCTGGAACGCGATGTGCGAAAACCAGGCGGTTCTGAGCGCATCTGAGCGAAAAAAGCTGCGCCACAATCTGGTCGAAGAACGCAAGGCATGGCTCGAGAAACTGGTGGCGGACCAACCGAAAGTGCGCAAGCGCGTGGTCTGGGAAGATGACATAGCCAATTGGGTGGTGGGCGAGATCGCGTCACGCCCCGTTGACCTGGTTGTCAAGACGGTCCACAAGAGCCGTACGCTGGTGCACACCCCGACAGATTGGACCCTGCTGGAAACCTGTTCAGCGCCGTTGCTGTTTACGAGCGGCAAGAAACGCCGCTCGGGCAAGATTGTTGCAGCCGTGGATCTGCGCCATAACGATGCCAAACACAGACATCTGAACGTCAAAGTGCTGGACTCGGCACACAGATTTGCCGAACTCTATGGCGCCGAAGTCCACGTCGTTTTTGCGGTTGAGATATCTCAGGTGCTGCGCGACCTCGATATCCTCGATGAGACCGTCTCGAAGAAGAAGGTGGTAGAGCGTGTCACGCCGGAGCTCGAACGGTTGTTGAAGCCCTACGACATTCCCAAGTCCCGTGTGCACATGCCTGTCGGTAAGGTCGGTAAGGTGGTTGCGCAGACAGCGCGCAAGATGAAGGCTGACCTGCTGGTGCTCGGCTCCTACGCACACCGGGTCAAGCAGGCCATGGGCGTCGGCAATTCAGCGGAGCGCATCCTCACCAAGGCGGTTTGCGACGTCCTCGCGGTTCACCCTTGAGGGACTGACGCGCCGTAAAACGCAGTCGGACCGGCGATCGGTGCCGAGCTGACTACGGGTAGTAATAGACGTTGTACGGCGGCACCCAGACCTGATAGGTCGGTTCCAGGAACGTGGTCAGGTCCACCAACTGCTGGATTGTCATGACTTCGTTGTAGATCGGCATCTTCGACTCGCCGTCTGCCGTGACCGTCATGGTGTTCGCCCCGCGCGAGAGCTTGTGCGACGGGTTGATGATCGAAGTAACCAGGTCTGAATACGTTTTGACGCGGGTGACGGTGCCGCCGAGTTCGACGTGTATGGGGTTGTCACCCACGCCAGCGTGCGCAACTTTGTCCGTTACCGAATGGCAGTTGTTGCATCCGAGTTCAACGAAAGTCTGCTGCCCCTGCTCCGCATCCCCTGGTGGCAGCACGAACTCGTTGGTGTCGCATCCTGCAAGGCAGAAGGCAAGCGTCAGTGTGAGCCAGCCTGTGATGTTGGTTAGCTTAGGCATGAGTGAACTCCGCTCCTGGAACGATTGGCAACATAGCCGATTCTACCCCGGCTCAGAATAGGGGATGCAAGTTTCCTGCTACGTAGAATTGCGCATAACTGGGCCTTTGGCGATCTGCTTCACTTCTCCAAATCTATGTACCGTCAGGAGCTGCGCATGCGAGCCGTCGCTGGATTGTTTTGTCTGTTGTTGTTGAGTGCGTGCGCGACCCCGATGCAGACCGGGAATCAGTGTGTCGTGGCGCCGGGTTTTCTCGAGGCGCAATCGACTTTCACCTGGCGCAGCGACAATCCGCTCGATCTCGATGACCCCACCGGCTACATCAGCCCGATCGTGGCGAATGGTCTGTCTGAAGCGGTGCTCGTCGAACTCGGCCGCAAAGGCTTTACCTACGTCGATACGGAAGAGGCTGACATCGAGGTGGCTCTCACGCTGCGGACCAGGCGCGAGCTGATGTCGATGACGATAAACGAATCACCCTGCGTCGACGCCGACTGCTGGGAGCGTATCGATCCCGGCGCATCCACGCGCATGGATATGCGCACGATCGGGTTTCTTGCCGCCGACGTATACTTCGAAGGTCAGCCGATCTGGCGCGGATGGGTAGAGCGTACGCTGTATCCAAAGGATCGCGACGACGCCTCAGCGGTGGTGTCTGAGGCGGTGCCTGCGTTGTTCGAATCCTTCCCCCCCTGAATCGCCGTTGGGAACTTCGGTGCATCGCGGCGTATATTTGATCATCAGACTTTGTTGAGACTCAGAGGGGTACTGTGATGAGCAACCTGGACATCGTGCGTGAATTCATAGAGAGCTGGAGCGAGCTGGATGCCGCCAAGCTCGCGGACTATTTCACGGAAGACGGCACTTACTTCAACATTCCCGCAAAGCCCGTGACCGGGCGCGCTCAGGTGCAGGGTTTCATTGAAGCGTTTCTCGCCACCTGGACCGAGACGACCTGGGACATCCTCAACATGGCGGAGCACGGTGACATCGTTTTCTGTGAACGCCTGGATCGCACGAAGACGACGCAGGGTGATGTCGATCTGCCATGCGTTGGTGTCTTCGAAATGCGCGATGGCAAAATTCACGTCTGGCGCGACTACTTCGACATGGGCACTTTTGTTAACGCGATGTCGGGCAGCTAGCCGGTCTCACGGCGCCCGGCAAAGCGGTCGTAGAGCAATAGTAGACTCGGCAGCAGAAACAGGTTTGCAGCCAGGGCGATCAGCATGGCCAGCGCGGTCAAAATGCCGAAATAGACCGTCGGTACAAAGTTCGATAGCACCAGCAGCGAGAAACCGGCGACGACCGTCACGCTGGTGAAGTAGATCGCGCGCCCGATGCTGCGGTGTACCGCAGCGATGGCCTCAGCCGCGCTTGCGCCCTGGTCCATCTCTTCGCGATAGCGATGTAGATAGTGAAAGGCGTCGTCGACCCCGATGCCGATGGTGATCGCGGCAATCGTGATGGTCATCATGTCCATTGGTATGCCGGCGTACCCCATGAATGCCAGCACGCACGCCGCGGCCATGACGTTCACAGCGACACCAATCACGCCGAACGAGAGCGAGCGCAGCAAGACGATGAACATCAGCAGGGTTGCCACCACGACGTATACGATAGTGTCCCGTTGCGATTCGTAGAGTTGCCGGACTGACTGGCCGAACAGGATGAACATGCCTGTTGTCCCTACCTGCCCGGGTTCCCAGCCAAGCTGTTCTGCGGCAAAACGCTCGATGTCGGCGACGACCGCGGGATAGTCGGCCGTTGCTACGGCTTCCCGCATGCGCACGCTGATGCGCATCTCGCCGGTTTGCGGGTTGGCGTACGGCGATACAAGGCTTTCCCTTCCGTCTCCCAGCAGCGTTACGAGCAGCGCCAGCTGTACGTCGTCCAGACGGCGTCCCTGGGTTGTTACCTCGGCAAGCTTCGCCAGATCGGCAAGCGACGTTGCGCTGCCGACGTCGGCGCGATGCCTCAGATACTCGGTCAGGCGTTCCACGTTGCGAACCTTGTCGCGGGTAAACCAGGCGCCTTCGGGATAGTCGGATTCTTCCTCCGTGAAGAAATCGTCTTCCTCGTCGACTGCTATGGGCTCGTACGGGTCCAGCTGCACGACGATGTCCAGCGGCAGCACTCCGCCGAAGTTGGCGTCCACGTACTCCAGTCCCTGACGGATGTCGCTGTCGGCTTTGAAGTATTGGCTGAACTGACTGTCGAGGCTCAGCTTCGTGAGGCCCAGCAGCGCTGCCAGAAGCAGGCAGAGCGCGCCCCCGGTCACCCAGCCGGCCCGGCTGGTCGCCACTTCGCCAAGCCAGATGGATATGCGCATGGGCTTGAATGCCGTTTTGCTGGGTCTGCCGGGCGGCAGGAGCAAAAGCACGCAAGGGAAGAACACGAACGTCACGACAAAAGCGCAGACGACGCCAACTGCCATCATCCAGCCGAAGTCCTCGACAGGGGGGATGCCTGAGGTCAGCAGACTGGTGAACGCCACGATCGTGGTCGCTGCGGTGTAAGCGCAGGGTGGAAATTTCGAGATCATCGTCTCGACGACGCGCTCGGCGTGGTTCTGATCGGGCTGGGAGCGGATCAGCTCCCGGAACCGGACGACGAGGTGAATGGTCAACGAAATGCTGATGATGGCCAGGAGCGATATGAAGTTCCCGCTGACCACGCTGATCGGTGTGTCGAGCGCGCCGAGAATGCCCGTCACCAGGACGACTGCGAGCAGGGCGTTGCTTGCGCACAGGCCCAGCCAGCGCAGGCGCCGAAAGAAAAGGAACAGCGCGAGACTGATCACTACCGCTGCCGCCACCCCAAAGTTCAGCACGTCGGCACGCAGGTAGACCATCATGTCGTGCGCGATGAGCGGTACCCCGGCAATGTGGATGGTGGCCCTGTCTTCGTACGCGGCGCGCACCGCGCGAATCTGCGCGATCAGGTTGTTGCGGTCCGCCTGTGTGTAGACGTCATCAATCGGCGCCAGGGTCACCTGGATGGCAGCCGCATCTGCGCTTTCGGCGACCAGCTGGCGCGTGAACAACATGCTGCTGCCAAAATAGGACGCTGCGCGCGACAACTCGTCGGGCGCCTCAGCGAGGCTCGTTATGTTGTCGCCGCCGAGCAGCGGGACAGAGCGCAGGCTGAGCGTGCGCTGCACACCCGGCAGGGCGGCGAGATCCGTTTCGATAGCGCCGATCAGGTCGAGCGTGGCTGCGCTGTAGAGCGGTGTTCTGGGAGCGACCGTGACGAAGAGGAAGTCGTCACTGGGAAAACTCTCTGCGACCTGCAGATACTCCTGGAACTCTCTGTCGCCTTCGACGACCAACGTCTCAGAGCTCGCGTCGAAGCTGAGGTTCTGGCTGAACCATGCTGCGATGGCCGCGCATAAGAGCGTGATGACCACCGCCGTTTTGGGGTGGCGGAGGAGTGCAAGGTAGATCTCTCTGGCCGCGCGCATCTAACCGGCGATCCAGAGGGCCGTGGAACGCGCGGCGAACCCCAGGCACACCGCGCCGCCCACCGCTGCAATCAGGCTGCGCGTGCGTTCTGTCCGCCAGGTCAGCCGTGTGAGCGCAAAATTCACCAGCGCGAATACGGTCAGCATGATGACCGCCGTCAGCTCAGCGAGGATGGCCAGATTTCCAGCCAGGGCCAGGCCCAGAACGGTAGCGCCCGCGATGAACGTAGCGGGTATCGGCGTATGGGTAACGCGGTTGACGCTGCCGAACGCGCGCGGCAGCTGTTGGCGGGAGGCAAGCCCGTAGATGACTCTGCTGGCCATGATGACCTGTATCAAAGCACCGTTGATGATCGCAAACAAACCGATGAATGAGATGATCCACGGCTCGCTGCCGGTGAGGTGACGATAAACATCCGCGAGCGGGGCTGTCGAGTTGGCGAGCAGTTCGGGTCCGGTCGCCATGACGGCACTGGTGACCAACAGCACGTAAATCAGCGTGGAGAGCCCTAGCGTTATCAAGATGGCGCGCGGCAGGGTTTTCGTGACATCTTTGACCTCTTCTGCGACCTCGACCATGTCCTCGAAGCCGATATAGGCATAGAAGGACAGCACGCCGCCTGTCGCGATGCCGGCCCAGGCAGTGGCAGATAGATCCGGGATAAACACTGCGGGGTCTATCTGTGCCGGTTCGACAGCCTGGCTTGCCAGGGCAGTGATCCACAGAAGCCCCAGGACTTCGACCACGCTGATGGCGCCGGCGATCCACACCGACTGCGCGATGCCCCAGACGGCAATCAGAATCAGCAGCGTGCCGCCGCCGACGATCACGAGCGTTCTTGGCAGATCGATGAATGCGTACAGGTAACCCACGAATCCATTGAGCAGCGCCGCGGCGGACACCGTGCCGGCGAAAATGACCAGGAGGCCTACCAGTTGCGCGAGCCGGGTAGAGTCGAAGCCGCGCTCAACGTACAGCGCGGCGCCTGCGGCGCGGGGAAAGCGCGCAGACAGCTGGGCAAATGACAGCGCGGTAAAACCCGCCAGCAGCGCGGCCAGAAGAAATGCCCAGGGTGCGAAGTAACCCGCCACATCGGCGATCTCGCCGATGAGCGCGTATATGCCTGCGCCCACGGTTGTACCCAGTCCGTACAAGACCATTTGCGTCAGCGACAGGCTGCGATCGAGAGTTGCGGGTTCGCTCATGCTGACGCACCCTAGCATTTTCGGGCATGGCGAATATCCGCAATATCCGCAGCGCAAATTACCCGCGTTAAGGAAATTACTTAGTGCGCTGGGACGGGTTAGTCCTTAGCCTGACAGCAGCTTCAGTCTTATGAGAGACGCGATGAAATACCTTGCAGCCATTGAGCTTCTGGATGCGCCGGCGCAAGCCGTGCTGGAACGGGCGCAGGCAATTTGCGGCGATGATGATCGTCTCGAAGTCGTTCATGTGGTCGACCCGACCACGGTTGCCTACAGCATCGACCCGACGATGAGCGGTGAGGTTTACAAGCAACGCTACGAAGCCACGATGGCGGACGCGCGCCGACGATTGATCGAGCTGTGTGCGCCTTATGGCATCGATGAAACGCGGCTCCACGTGCGCTATGGACGGGTCGCCCACGAAGTGCATGCGCTGCTGGAAGAGGGCGGCTACGACGCCTGCATGCTGGGCTCCCACGGACGCGCCGGCTGGCAGAGGTTGCTGGGCTCCAAGGCGTCCAGCATTCTCCACGGCGTGCCGGTGGACACCTGGGTATTCAAGCTCCTGGATTTAAAAGAGTCGCGTTGATTCAGGCGTCGCCGCGGCCCGTGGCGAAAAACACCAGCAGCACCATATCTTCCTGAATCTCGAAGAACGCGTGTTCTTCGGTTGCGCGTATGTACATCACTGATCCTGGCCCGACCTCGCGGTTCTCGCCGCCCACTTTGAGCTGCGCTTTGCCTTCGACGACGTAGTACACCTCGTCTTCGTCGTGCGGCGTCTGCATGTCGGACGAGCCTTTCGCGAGGCGGTATACGCCGCAATGCATGGACGGGACGTTGAGAAACTCGCGGTAACTCACCGGTGCTTCGGGATCAGCTGCGGACAGGTCTGCTACATCGAAGACTTGCCATCCAGATTCCGTCATACGTCGCTCCGCGGTTGGGTTGGGATCAGTAAGTGTATTCCGGTGACGGGCCGAAGTCCCACAATAGAACGGTAACCGTCAGCAAGCCGACGAAGGAAACCAGGGCGACGGCGAAGACGGCGCTGGCGTACAGAAATCCGCGTTCCTGCGCGACGTGCATGACCGGCGCCACACCTGCGTACAGAAGGTAAATGCAGTAGCAGGCGACGGCAACCCCGAGCGTAATGTCCAGCCAGAGCACCGGATAAAGACCCAGGACGCCGGCGATGAAAAACGGGGTCGCGGTGTAGGAGATCAGCGTTGCCCCTTGAGAGAAACTGGCTTTGTCGCCATACGTGGTGGACATCCATTGCACCATCAACGCGAGAAATATCACGCCGCCGACGCAGGCCAGGAAAAACATGATGCACATCGGCAACGCGCTCTCCGGGGTAAGGCGCATGGTCTCGCCGGCAACGTCCCAGCCGTACTGAGTGACGCCGATGTACCAGCACAGTGCCGGTATCACCGCAAAGGGAATGGTATGGGTCAGCAGTACCTGCACGGCGCCGGGATTGGCGTCGGCGATGCCCTGCCAGGCTTTCTGCGGGGCGAACATCAGCAAAATGCCGTTGATTACTGTACTCACGAGTCTTACTCCTTCGATTCTTCGGCGAGAATGTCCACCGCTTTTTTATCCAGATTGTCGAATTGGCGGTGGTTGACCGCCCAGATGAAAGCCCATGCCGCGACGCCCAGGAGGATCACGGACAGAGGTATCAAAAGCATCAATATATTCACGATCGAGCTCCTACCGGCGTCTTCAGTAGACGGCTTGCGTTTGCCATTACGATCAGCGAGCTGAGCGACATGCCCAGGGCCGCGCCCCATGGCGGCACATAGCCCAGCGCCGCCAGCGGGATCGCAATCACGTTGTAGGCAAGCGCCCAGCCGAGATTCTCGTACATGATCCGGCGTGTCCTGCGACCGACACGGACGAAGTCGACGAGAGTGCCCAGACGCTTCGACAGCAGCACGATGTCAGCTTTGGACTTCACGAGATCCGCCGTCTCCAGCGTAGCCGCGGATATGTCCGCACTTGCCAGTGCCGGCAGATCGTTGACGCCGTCGCCGACATACATGGCGCCGCCCCGGGCTGCATCGATTGCGGCAGGCTTGCTTTCCGGGCTTGCGGTGGCGTGGTAGTCGATGCCGAGACGTCCGGCAATTGCGGCGCAGTTCTGATCGTTGTCGCCGCTCAGCATGTGCACTTCGAGCCCCAGCGCTTTGAGATCGCTGACGGTGGCCGAAGCGTCACTGCGCATGTTGTGACTCAGTGTAAAGGCCGCTGCGGGCTCGCCATCAATTGAAAGGTATACGGTTTTGCCCGGCGCGCTGCCGCGCTCCGTCGGAAAATCGCAGAATGCCGCGCTGCCGATGCGCGCCAGCTTGCCTTCTATCTCGCCGCTGATGCCCGCACCGGTATTCATCTGCACATTGCCGGCAATGAAGGGCGTGGGACGGTGGAAAGCCCGCGCCAGCGGGTGGTGGGAGTGTAGCTGCAGCGCCGCGGCAACGTTCAGGCAGTAAGCGGCATCGTATGCTCCGTGCACCTGGGTGGCTTCCAACTCAGGGCGCGGATCGGTGAGTGTGCCGGTTTTGTCGAAGTACACGTCGCTCACGCGCGTGGCACCCTCGAGCGCCTGTGAGTGTTTGACCAGCACCCCTGCCTGGCGCAGGCGGGTCAGGGCCGCAGTGATGGCCGTAGGCGTTGCCAGGGAAAGCGCGCACGGGCAGCTCACGACGAGCACCGCCAGGGCGGCGGTCAGCGCCTGTGATGGGTCGACGATGTGCCATAGCACATACGTCAGCGTTGCCAGCGCGAGAATGCTGGGTATGAAAACCTGCGCTACAGCGTCAGCCAGCCGCGCGAGCTTGTGTTTGTGCGTCAACGCCGTGTGCGCGAGCTTGTCGATCTCGGCGATACGGGAATCCTGCGGCAGTCTGGTCACTACCATGCTGAAGCCGGCGCCGGTATTGAGCGTGCCGGCGTATAGCTGGGCTCCGCTTTCGTATTCGCGCCAGGCATCTTCGCCGGTGAGCCAGGCTTCTTCGACGGTCGCTTTCGCTGACAGGAGCTGACCGTCGGCTGGTATGCGCGCGCCCTCGGGTATCCAGAGCTCGTCTGCCTCGCGGATTTCCGCCAGCGGTGTACTTACTCGCTCATCTGCACGCATGACGAGGGCGGTGGCCGGCAGCGCGCCGAGCAATGAATCTTCCACCTGCAGGCGGTGGCGCATGCGTTGCTCCAGGTAACGTGCGCCCAGCATCAGAAAGCTGAACATCACGACCGAGTCGTAATACACCTCGCCGCTGCCACTCAGCGTGCTGGCGAGGCTGATGCTGAACGCGATGGCGATGGCCAGCGCGATGGGCGTGTCCATGTTGAGGCCCTGGCGCCTGAACTTCAGCGCGTTGCTGAAGAACGGTACCGCTGAATAGGTGACGACGGGAATGCAGAACAGCAGCGCCGTGAACTCCAGCAGCCGGCGTATGCCGTCATCGATACCCTGGAACGCGCCTGCATAAAGGGCAATCTGTACCATCATCACCTGCATCATCGCGAGCCCGGCGACACCGAGGCGTTTGAGCAGCGTTTTGTCAGCCACGCTGTCCAGGCGACTGTCGTTTTCCAGGCGCGGATTAAAACCAATGTCCTCGATGCGTTCGAGAAGCTGGCTTGCCGCGAGGGTGTCGGCGTGGGTGACAAACACCTGCCGGCGCACCGGGTTGAACTGCAGCTGGTTGACGTCGCTGAGCTTGAGCAATGCCGCACTGATTTTGCCGGTGCAGGCTGCGCAGTGCATGTCCGCGACGTTGATCGTGGTCACCGTCACGGTGTCTGCTCCACCGTGGAGCGCCAGCTGGTTTTCGACAAAGGCTGATCACCGGCGACGACGCTGTCACTGGACGTCAGCGCAAAGTAGAACATGACGACGCCGAAGAGCACGCTGGCCAGCGGGATGCCGACGACCAGCGCGAGCATTTTGTTGAACGGCGGTTTTGATTTTGCTGCGGTCATCCGCCAGCTCCCGGCGCAAAGAACGTCGTTTTTTCGACTACACACGCATTCGCGGCGCAGACGCTGATCTCTACCGGCGTGCTGCCGGGCGCGGCGCTGTCGCTGCGCAGCTGGAGAGAGGCGTTTTCGATCTCCCCCGACGCGACGTTGAAGTAGCTATCGGATATGAGCTCGACGTGCGCCGGGCTCACGATGCTGATTTCATAGCTGGCGCTGCTTTGCGACTTGTTCATCAGTTTCAGCTGATAGTCGTTCTGAATTGCGCCACCTGCGGCCGTGGTATAGAGCTGACCGCGCTCGCGCAGGACGTCGAAGCCGAAGGTGGAACGGTTGAACACCGCAAACACGAAGGCGCTGATGAGGGCGGTGCAGACGACGGCATAGCCGATGCTGCGCCCGCGCAACATGCGGATGGGTCCACCGGCCAGGGCGCGCTCCGTGGTATAGCGGATCAGCCCCGGCTCGTAGCCCATTTTGTCCATGACCTGCGCGCAGGCATCGATGCAGTGCGCGCAACCGATACACTCGTATTGCAGGCCGTCGCGGATGTCGATGCCGGTGGGACAAACCTGGACGCAGAGCTGGCAGTCGATGCAATCGCCCAGCTCGCCTTGCGCGGCGCCGCGTTTGCGTGACCCGCGCTGTTCCCCGCGGGCGGCGTCATACGAAACGATGAGCGTGTCTTTGTCGATCATGGCCGACTGAAAACGTGCGTATGGACACATGTACTTGCACACCTGCTCGCGTGCCCAGCCGGCGTTGACGTAGGTGGCGGCGGTGAAGAAGAAGGTCCAGAACAGCGCCCAGCCGCTGACGCTGAGCGTAGCCAGGGAAACGCTCAGCTCGCGTATCGGCGTGAAGTAGCCGACGAACGTGAGGCCGGTGAGCCCGGCGAAGCCCAGCCACATGACGTGCTTGGCGGCGCGTTTGCGGATTTTTTCCCAGCCCCAGGGTGCTTTGTCGAGACGGATGCGCTGGTGGCGCTCGCCCTCGGTGACCTGCTCCGCCCACATGAACACAGCCGTCCACACGGTCTGCGGGCAGGTGTAGCCGCACCACAGCCGGCCGACGATGGTCGTTACCGTAAACAGCCCGAAAGCAGCAATCATCAGCAACCAGCCGAGCAGCCACAGATCCTGGGGCCAGACGGTCAAACCCAGCAGGTGGAACTGACGCGCCGGCAGGTCGAACAGCACCGCCTGCCGGTCGCCCCACATCAGCCACGGCGTCATGAAATAACCGACCAGCAGCGGCCAGCCCGTATAGAAGCGGAGTTTCTGGAAGAGTCCGCCGACATAACGGGTAAATATTTTTTCCCGTTTCTGGTAAAGGTCCTGGGGCCCGAATCCTTCCAGGCGTATGGCTTCTTCAGCCGCGCCGTTGTCGGGCCCTGGATCTTCAGCCTTTGCGTTCACTGGCTGAGGCTCCGCACGTAACTCGTGAGAATGTGAATCTTGTCTTCCGTCAGGATGTCAGCCTGAGCCGGCATGTTGCCCTGACGGCCGTGCGTCAGCGTGAAGGAAATCTCTTCCACGCTGCTACCGTATAGCCACAGGTCATTGTTCAGATCCGGGCTGCCGAGCAAAGGATTGCCTTTACCCTCGGCGGTGTGGCACGCGATACAGATCGTGTTGTATTGCTGCACGCCCGCCGCGGCCGCCTCCGCGTCGTGCTCGAGGCCTGCAAGTTTCCGTACATAGTGGGCAACGTTCGTGACGCCTTGCTCGCCGAGGGCGGGCCCCCAGGCCGGCATCTGCGCCTGACGCCCATAGATCAGCGTCGTGCGGATCGCGTCGTAGTCGCCGCCCCACTGCCACTCATCGTCAGTGAGGTTCGGAAACCCGAAGGCGCCGTTGGCGTTGACACCGTGACAGGTGGAACAGTGGTTGATGAACAGACGGCGGCCCACCTGCATGGCGCGGCGATCGTTCATCAACGCATCGCTGTCCATCGCGCCGAGCTCGGCATAGAGCGGCGCGAAGCGCGCCTCATGGCGCGCGACTTCAGCGTCGTGCTGGCCGGCGGAGGACCAGTCGCCGGCACCCTCGAAGTTGCCGAGGCCGGGGTAGTAAGCGAGATAGATGAGGGTAAACACCATGCTCACGACGAACATGCCCACCCACCAGAAAGGCAGCGGGTTATCCAGCTCCTTGATGCCGTCCCATTCGTGGCCCGTGTCTTCGTTGCCAGAGATGGTGCGATTGGCAAAGAGCAGCCAGAACATGGCGGCCAGGCTCAAGAGCAACCCTAAAATGACAAACCAATGCCAACCTCCGCTCATCGGTTATCTCCTTCGTCTTCCAACGGCATGCGGCCCTGGGCTTCCAGGCGTTCTTTGTTTTTGGGTGAGAAAACCCACGCGAACAGCACCGTGAAGGCCAGCACCACGAAAAGCAGGGAAAGAATGCGTATATCCATGTTTAACCTCCTGCCGCCGCGGTTTGTGTCGCCTCTACCTGGTCGCGGTAGTTGCGCATGTCGAGACCAAGCGTCTGCAGATAGTTGATCAACGCTTCTGCTTCGGTGCGTCCTGCAACGGCGTCCTGCGCGCCTTCGATGTCAGCATCGGTATAGGGCACGCCCAGCGTGCGCAGCGTACGCATCTTGTCGGCGGTGCCCGCGCCGCTCAGCGTGTTCTCGAAGAGCCATGGATAGGCCGGCATGTTCGATACCGGCACGACGCTGCGGGGGTCGGCCAGGTGCGCGCGGTGCCAGTCGTCGCTGTAGCGACCGCCTACCCGGGCGAGATCCGGGCCTGTGCGTTTGGAACCCCACAGGAAGGGACGCTCGTAGACGTCTTCTCCGGCCACCGAGAAGTGGCCGTAACGCTGCGTCTCGGAACGCAGCGTGCGGACCATTTGCGTGTGGCAGCCGACGCAGCCTTCGCGGATGTAGATGTCGCGACCCTCGAGCGCCAGAGCGCTGTACGGTTTGAGGTCTTTGATCGGCTTGGCGCCGCTGTCGAAGACCAGCGGAAAGATTTCGACCATGCCGCCGATGCTGACCGCAAAGAGAATCAGCCCTATGAGTAACCCGACGCGGGTTTCGATCTTGTCGTGGCTCATGCGGAAGCTCCTTCAGCGGTGGGCTTCATCATCGGGGTGGCCGGGGCAGCCGGCTCGCTGCGCGTTTTGCCCTGCGTCGTCTGGTAGACGTTGTAGGCCATGACGCACATGCCGGCGAAGAAAATCGCGCCGCCGATGAAACGTGCGTAGTAGCCCGGGTAGCTCGCTTCCACAGCCTCGGCGAAGCTGTAAGTCAGCGTGCCGTCGATGCTGGTGGCGCGCCACATCAGGCCCTGCAGCAGGCCGTTGACCCACATGGACGCGATATAAATCACCGTGCCCAGGGTGGCGAGCCAGAAGTGCAGGTTGATCAGCTTCACGCTGTACATGTCACCAGGCTTCCTGCCGAAGAGAATCGGGATCAGGTGGTACATGGCGCCCATGCTCACCATCGCTACCCAGCCGAGTGCGCCGGAATGGACGTGGCCGACGGTCCAGTCGGTGTTGTGCGAGAGCGCGTTGATCGTCTTGATGGACATCATCGGGCCTTCGAAGGTCGACATGCCGTAGAACGAGATCGATACGATCAGGAACTTGATGATCGGGTCGGTGCGTAGTTTGTCCCACGCGCCGGACAGGGTCATGATGCCGTTGATCATGCCGCCCCAGGACGGTGCCAGCAGCACCAGCGACATCACCATGCCGAGGCTTTGTGCCCAGTCAGGCAGCGAGGTGTAGTGCAGGTGGTGCGGACCCGCCCAGACGTAGATGGCGATGAGCGCCCAGAAGTGAACGATGGAAAGTCTGTAAGAATAGACCGGGCGTTCCGCCTGTTTGGGCACGAAGTAGTACATGATGCCGAGGAAGCCGGCCGTCAGGAAAAAGCCCACCGCGTTGTGCCCGTACCACCACTGCATCATGGCGTCCACGGATCCGGAGTAGGCGGAGTAGCTTTTTGTGAGACTGACCGGCAGGGCGAGACTGTTGAAAATGTGCAGCACCGCCACGCCGATGATGAGCGCGCCGAAAAACCAGTTGGCAACGTAGATGTGCTCGACCTTGCGTTTGGCGATGGTGCCGAAAAACACAATGCCGAACGCAACCCAGACGACGGCGATGAGGATGTCGATGGGCCACTCGAGCTCTGCGTATTCTTTACTGCTGGTGATGCCGAGCGGCAGGGTGATGGCGGCCAGCAGGATCACCAGTTGCCAGCCCCAGAACACGAACCACGCAAGGGGGCCTGATATCAGCGCCGTTTTGCAGGTGCGTTGCACGACATAGAACGCGCTGGCCATCAGCGCACAGCCGCCGAAGGCAAAGATGACGGCGTTCGTATGTAGCGGTCGGATGCGGCCGTAACTGAGCCAGGGTATATCGAAATTGAGCGCGGGCCAGGCGAGTTGAGCGGCAAGCAGCAGGCCAACGGCCATGCCCACCAATCCCCAAACGACCGTGGCGATAGCAAAAAAACGTACGACTCCGAGGTCGTAGTTAGGTTCATCGACCGACGTCACTTGCATTCCTTGTTTCGTGTTTTTGGCGAATGCTAGGGGGCTCGATACCCCCCAGCCATTAGTAGTTCCCGAAGCGGGCCGCTACGATGCTGCAGATTGAGCTTGTTGCTACTCTTCTTGCGGATGGATCCGCACCACGAGAACGTCGCAGCCGACACCGTGGAGTACTGCGTTGGCCGTGGAGCCGAGGAGCAGACCGAGACCGTGGCGCCCGTGGGTGCCGATCACGATGAGGTCGGTGCCCAGCTCTTCGGCAAGCGCCCGGATTTCGTAAGCCGGTGTGCCGAGGCGGACGTAGACGTCGTCGATCTTGAACTCGCCGCCGAGGGAGCGCAGCTTGTCTTCCGCCTGGGAGCGCATCTCTTCTTCGAAGGGCACGCCGGCAACGACGTTGGCCATGTCCAGCCCGCCGTAGGTGCGCGCCAGCGGTCGGACCACGCAGACGGCGTCCACGCGGCTGCTGGCTTCAGCATTGGCCACGTTTCTGGCTGCTGCCATGACTTCTTCGGCTTCATCCGTCAGATCAACGGCTACGAGAATTTTGTTGTAGGTCATATTGCGTCTCCAGCTTTAACAACCTCACTCTAGGTTCGGCCCCGCGCAGCCGCTATGCGTAGATGGCTAAGCCTGGATGAGGGAATTCCCCTATGGCGCGTCACCCTGCCTGGGCGCTTCATTGCGGCTCTCTTCCGAATTTTGATACGGCGCATGGCACTACCAAATCCGCACTTCGAAGCAAGCTACGCGCGGATATTCGGTCGGGATGTCGGCATGGATGAACGCGCGGATGCGTTCTTCGCGAGCTTCTATCAGCATTTCCTGGAAGCGCCGGGCATCGCCAGGTTGTTCGAGCGCACGGATGTGAACCGTCAGGTGCAGATGCTCAAGAAGTCGGTCTTCCAATTAGTCTCGTTTTACGTCGTCGGTCAGCCGACGGCTGAACTCGAACGGCTGGCGTCACTGCATCGCAGTCTGGGCCTCTCGTCGGATCTGTTCGATGCGTGGATGCGTGCTCTGCTGGATACCGCCGCGCAGTACGACCCTGAGTTCGATGAACGCACCGAGCTTGCCTGGTGCTGGGCGCTCGCGCCCGGGATCGCGTACATGCAGCTTGCCGCGAACCTGCCGGAGGCGGCCGTTGCCGGCCTCGATTAGTGCCGTGAGTGGCCAGTCTAGGTATATCCCCGCATGGGGCGTGGGTTGTGCCGGCGCTAGGCTTCGCAAATGACAACAGTTCTCAATACGCAGCCAGTGGAAGTAGAGCGGTCGTTAGTCTGCGTGGTCGATGGCGACCCCGCTGTCCGCGATGGCCTGACCTATCTGTGTCAATCGAACGGACATAGCGCGGCAGGTTTCGCTACTCGGTTTGCCTTTCTCAAGGCGCTCGATGATCTGGTCGCGAAGTGTGTGATTTGTGAAGCCCAGCTGCCCGACGGCAGCGGCTTGAGCCTGTTTCAGGAATTGCGGCGGCGCGGCAACGACGTGCCGTTTGCGCTATTGCTGAGCCGTCCCGGCGAGGGCGAGATCATTCAGGCGGAACGCCTCGGCGTTCAGTTCATCTGGAAAAAGCCATTGACGGCGGACAGCGCACTGACAGAGTTTCTGGAAGCGCAGCGTTGACGAACGTGAGCCGGCAAGCGGACAGCAATGCCGACACGGTGCTCTCGAGGCTCGACGAGGACCATTTCCATCTCACGCGGGTGATGCAGGTTCTGGAAGATGAACTTGCCAAACGTGATGACGATGATGCCGATATCGATTGGAATCTGCTGGCGGACGTGCTGGCTTATGTTGGCGAGTATCCCGACGCGGTGCACCATCCCCTGGAAGACAGGATGTTCGACCGCGTGCTCGACAAAGGCTTGACGCCGGCCGAACGTGAGCTCGTTCATTTCAACCTTTCCCAGCATGCTGAGATCGTCGGTGCCACCACCCAGCTTGCCGACGATGTGAACAGGATTCTGAGCGACGTGGTGGTGCCGATCGACCTGCTGATGGATCATTGCCAGCGGTATCTCGACATGCAGCGCAGTCACATGCGCAACGAGCAGGTACACCTGTTCCCGCTGGCTGAGCGCCTGCTCGGGGCTGACGACTGGGCGGAGATAGCAACGGAACTCGCAGCGCATGCGGATCCCATGTTCATGCTGCGCCAGGGCCGTTTCGACAGTCTCTACGAGCGCGTTGCGGCTACTGGCTGAGCGCCGCGACAAACCCTTCCTCACCGCTGAACGGCATCGTTAAAACCGTGCGCAAAGAAAAGGCGCCGCCATCTTTCGATGAGCGGCGCAAAGCTATCCGCCGGCATGGCCGTTGGATAGGGTGGAGATGATCTTTAACCGCGTTCTATCTTGATCGAACGCGGCTGCTGCTTACGGTCTTTCGGCATCGTGACACTCAGGACACCGTCTTTGTATGTCGCCTTGGTGCCGGCGCTTTCCACGCTGCACGGCAGCGGGATGACGCGTTTGAAGCTGCCGTACGCCCGTTCTGTGATGACCAGCGAACCCTCTTTGCGCTTCGCGCTCGTACGTTTCTCGCCGGTGACGACGAGGTGTTCGTCGAGCACTTCAACGCTCAAATCCCCTTTCTCCATGCCGGGGAGCTCGAGCTCGACATGCACACTGTCCTTCTCCTCGCTGACGTCGGTTGCGAGCACCCCCCAGCGCTGTGCGGCTTTTTCCTCTTCACGCTGTGGCGTGAAATAGGTCATTGCGCTGACAGCTTTGTCACGCAGCGCATGCCAGCCGTTGACGAGCCATTGCCAGGCATTGTTGCTGTCTCTGTCTGTCACCTGTTGCGCCATGGTCTACTCCACCGTGATCTTCTGGGGTGAGCTTGCCGTGGCGCTCGGTACGTTGACGTGGAGCACGCCGTCTTTGACCTGAGCGGCGATGGCCTCTGCGTCCGCGCCGGCCGGCAGCGTGAAGCGACGCGTGAACTTGCCGTAACGGCGCTCGCGACGGATGTAACCGTTGTCGTCCTTCTTCTCTTCCGTCTCCGCGCTGCGCTCACCTTGAATGGTCAGCACGTTGTCATGCGCTTCGACGTCGATTTCCTCCGGTTTGAATCCGGGCACTTCCATTTCAATGACATAACCGTCGCCATCGCGGCGAACGTCTGCCGCGGGCAGCCACGCGTCGTGATCGGCGAATGCGCGCGACGGGAATCCCTCCGTGAAGAGGCTGCCGAAAGGACGATAAAAGTCGTCGAAAATATCGGTGGGTTTGATTAATGAACTCATCTTATCTCCCTCTATGGTTGTGGTGTTCTTACCTCGATACAGCGCGGGATGTTTCCCCTGCGCTGCTCCCCTATTTATGGAGCCGCGCGACCCGAATTCCAGTACGTAGTTTCCGCAGCCCCTTTGCTGCTTCCCCTGATATATGACGCTGGGGGTCATCTCTAAGCTGAAATGACACCCTCTTCCGAGACCTGATTTCATGAATGTCGAAGAAACCCGAGCAAAGCTCGAGGAGTACCGAGCGAGCATCAATACGCGGCGCGAGAAGCTTGCGCGTCACGTCAGTCACCGTGAGGAACCGCTGCCGCAGGATTTTGCCGAGCAGGCGGTCGAACTCGAGAATGACGAGACGATGGTCGCTCTCGAAGATGAGCTCTACGAGCTGCTCAAAGCCGTGGACGATGCCCTGGTGAGGCTCGAGGAGGGCTCGTACGGCATCTGTACGGAGTGCGGGGAGCCCATTGCGGAAGCACGTCTCGATGCGCTGCCGGCAGCGCGGATGTGTATCGATTGTGCGAGCGTCATGGAGCGCTGATACGACAGCGTGAACCTAACAGAGGGGAGAACGAAGACATGCCATTGCATCGAAAAGTATTGCCTGTGGCCCTGGCTGCTGCAGTCAGCGCCTGTGGCGGTGATCGCGATCCGAGTACGGCGGCAGAGGTAACGCCGGCAGCAGCACCCGCGGCTGAAGAGCCGGCGCGAACGGTCAACCGTTTACCGGTCAGCTTGAACGCAGTCATGGTGGCCATGGTCAATCAGGCGGCAGACCCGATCTGGGTGGCGGCCTGGCGTAATCCGGAAACTGACGCCGACTGGCGGGAGCTGGAGCGGCGCGCGGTGCAGCTGGAGCTGGCGGGCGCACTGCTCGGCGTTCCGGGCACTGGACCGCTGGATGACGCATGGGCGGGCAGCGCGGACTGGCAGCGCTGGTCGAACGACCTGAAAGTGGTTGGCGAAAACTCGGTGCGTGCGGTGCGCAGCCGGGACCTCGAAGCGCTGGCGTTAGTCGGCGACGATCTGGTGGAGGTCTGTGAAGGCTGCCACATCCAGTTCAAACCTAACCTGCCGACCGGCGGGCAGTTCGGCGAGCTGTCGCCGACGGAACGTGATTTCGCTGAGGTGTCGGAAGAAGGCTGACCGCAGGCGGAGCCTTTGACAAGCGAGGCGCTGCTCTTCGGCTGAAGAGCGGCGCTTTCTTATCTCCAACTAATCGATTTCCCACAACTTCGCGCGGATGTCTTTGACGTCTTCCTCGCTGACGGGCTGTGGCGCGGTCCCCCAGTTCTGCTGAATGTAGTTGACGATGGCAGCCACGTCGGCGTCGGTGAGCTGACCCCAGGCCGGCATGATCGGAATGGTATGACCGTTTATCTCGCCGCCTCTGCGAAAGCGGCCCGCCATCACGGTCTCGACCATTTCTGCGGGTTCGCGCAGCGCGGCCAGGCGTTGCAAAGACGGATACCATGGCTCGATGCCCGCGCCGGTATCTCCATGACAAGTGGCGCAGTGTTTCGCAAACACATGCTCGCCGCGGCTGGCTGACGCGTCACCCGCAGGCGGCGCCGCGGCGGTCTCTGCTGAGGTGGCCTCGCTCTGTGCAACGCAGGCCTGCGTGCTGAGCACTAAAGCCAGACAGATCAGGGCGAGAGGTGATTTGTGCGTGGCCATCGGCGCCTCCGGTTCGTGTATTGGCCCTTGATAGCACGCGCTTCGGGGCCCAGGCTCTAAGGGATATCCGAGGTCGTGAGCCGCATCCAGCGTGTGGGCCGCGACGGCCGGAGAGGATGCTATTGAATGCCGGCGTTGGCCTGCTCGTGTGCGTCCCACTCTTTGACGTTGCTGCCATATTCGATCATGACGTGCTTCTGGTAGGTTGGCCGCTCCGTCAGGCGGGTGTACCAGGCTTCCAGGTTGGGCAGAGAGGTACGTTCGATGGGCAACGTCATGTAGCGGTACATGATCGCGCCATTCACGATGTCCGCAACCGTGAGCGTATCGCCGCAGATGAACTTGCGCCCTTCGAGCTGGGCGTCGAGCTGGGCGAAGACGCGGTTGCAGGCGTTGACGTGTCGCTCGATCTTTTCCGGGGTGCTTGGCAGGCCGCGTACGAGCATCTGGAACAGTGGAAAGAAAGCGTTGCTCGAATCGCTGCGATGCCACTCCATCCACATGTCCGCGCAGGCAAGCGCCGCGGGGTCTTCCGGCCACAGGGAGCCTGCGCCGTAGGTGCGCGCGAGGTAGCGGACGCAGGCGCCGGATTCCCACACAGTGAGGCCGTCGTCGACAATCGTGGGCACGACCTGGTTTGGATTTGGATAGTCGTCGGGATAGCCGAAGGAGCCACCGACATCGTTGCGCTGGTATGCCAATTCCAGTTCGCCGAGCGTCCACATGACTTTCTGGACATTGGCGGAGTTGCGGCGGCCGAGCACGGTAATCATAGAGTCTCTCCCGAAGATTTACGCCAGTCTAATCCAGACGTTTGCGAAAGCGCAGCGTTGCGGCTGTCATGACCACCACGAAAAATGCGGCAAGCGGCCACAGCTCCGGGGTCAGCACGGCCAGTTCCGCATCGCGCAGCACGACACCGCGCACCACGCGCAGAAAGTGCGTCAGCGGGAAAAGCTCGGCAAGGTATTGCGCCGCGCGCGGCATGCCCTCGAAAGGAAACATGAAGCCGGACAGGAGGAGCTGCGGAAGAAACGACATGAACGTGACCTGGAATGCCTGGAACTGAGTCTCGGCAATGGTTGATATGAGGAGACCCAGAGACAGTACGCTCACCACGAACACACCGGCACCGATATAGAAATCGACCAGGCTGCCGCGCACTGGGACGTTGAAGAGCCCCATGCCCAACAGCAGGATGATGGATATCTGAACATAGCCAATCAGCACGTACGGCACGATCTTGCCAATCATGAGTTCGAGGGACTGGACTGGCGTTGTGATGAGGAGTTCCAGATTGCCGCGCTCGCGTTCGCGCACAATCGCGATCGATGTAAAGAGCACCATCGTGAGCGTGAGGATCACGCCGCACAGGCCCGGCACGATGAACACGGCAGAACGCCGCTCCGGGTTGTACAGCGGTCGAGTTTCAAACACCGGCGCGTTGCCGGGCGTCGCATTCAGCTTGCTCGACAGGGCGCTCTCCGGCATCTGGTTGAGGCCCCGCACCGTGCCGAGGATAACGGGGTCGCTGTCGTCGACAAGGAGCTGCACGTAAGGCTTGCGCCGATTTGCCACTCGCTCTTCGAAGTCTGGGGGTATGTAAACCCCTACTGAGATCTGGCCTGCCTGGATCATCCGCTCCAGGTCTTGGACGCTGCTGGCAGGCGCGACGAACTCGATGACCTGGGACGCCTGAGTGGTGCTCAGGAGCGATCGCGACAATGACGTATTCGCCTCGTCCACCGCCGCGGCGTGCAGGCCGCGCACGTCGTTGTTGATGGCGTAGCCGAACAGAATCGACATGACGATGGGAATGCCTGCAACCATGCCGCCGGTCAGATGATCACGGCGCAGATGGAAAAACTCTTTCTTGGCGATGGCCCAGATACGCGAGGGGCTGAATGGCATTACGTGCGCTCCCTGGTGGCCATGACGAACACGTCTTCGAGATTGGGTTTGACGATGCGCAGCGTTGCACCGAGTCCTGCCCGGTTTAGAGCAGTCTCCAGAAGCTCGAGAGGCGCATCCAGATCCGGGAGCACGAGAGCGTGCAGGCGCGAGCCGAGCTGCGCGGCATCGATCACCGCGTCGAGCGCCAGGAGCGTGGCGCGTATGTCGCGCATGCCCGTCTCGGCTTCGACCTCTACCACGGTGGCGGGCAGATCGTCGAGCAACGTCCGTGGCGCGCCGTGCGCGACCAGCTGCCCGGCGTCGAGGATGGCGAGTGCGTGGCAGCGCTCCGCCTCGTCCATGAAATGTGTCGTGACGAGGATCGTGGTCCCGTCGTCGACGAGATTAAAGAGAAACTCCCAGAATTCACGGCGGCTTTCCGGATCCACCGCGCTCGTTGGCTCATCGAGCAGCAGGAGCTCCGGCTCATGCAGCGTAACGGCCGCTAATGCCAGACGCTGCCGCTGGCCGCCGCTCATCGTGCCGGCCAGCTGCCCGAGACGATCGCTCAGCCCGAACCGATCCACCTGGGCTGCAATGCGCCGCTTGCGCGCGCCGCCGTCGACCCCGTACACGCGGCTGATGAACTCGAGGTTCTCAGCAACCGTCAGGTCTTCGTACAGAGAGAACTTCTGTGTCATGTATCCGATCTTGCGCTTGATCGCCTCAGCCTGCTGGAGGACGTCTATGCCCAGCACCGTTGCGCTGCCGCTGGTGGGTAACAAGAGTCCACACAACATGCGGATGGTTGTCGACTTGCCGCAGCCGTTGGGTCCTAAGAACCCGTAGATCTTTCCGCCGGGGACTTCCAGGCTCAGGTTGTCGACCGCGGTGAGATCACCGAACCGCTTGGTGAGGTTGCTCGCGGAGATTGCCGTTGTCATGGTTCAATACCCGGGAACACCACCTCCACCGGGATGCCGATAGGCAGCTCGGCCGCCGCCTCTGTAGCCAGATCGATCTCAGCGAGAAAGCTGAGCCGCGTCCGGTCGTGCTGGCTGAGCGCGTAGTAAGGCGTGAAGGAGGCGTCCTTCGAAACCCAGCGCACGGTTGCCGGCAGCGCCTCCGCATAGCTGTCCACGTGGACCAGCGCCTGAGATCCGGGCTGGATGCGCGTCCGTACCAGCTGTGGAATGTGGACCCGCGCGTAAACGGGTTTGTCGGCAAGCATCGCCAGGGTCGTCGCTCCTGGGGCGGGCCGTTCACCCAGCTCATAAGGTATGGCTTCGATGACGCCGTCGATCGGCGCGCGCAGCGTTGCGCGCTGTCGGGTGATTCTGAGGTCGCGCACCGTAGCGCTCGCCGCGGCGTAGCGGCTGCGTGCCTGATCGATGATTTCGTTGCGGGTTCCTTCCAGCAGTTCGTCCAAGGCGGCTTCCGCCTCGTCGACTCGCGCCACCGCCTCATCGTAGCGGCCCTGCAGGATGTCGACGGTGTTTGCACTGGAAAAGTTTCGCTGCACCAGGGACTTCTGCCGATCCAACTCGTGACGCGCGGTGTCGGCCGCGCTTTTGGCGGCAACCAGACGCGCGCGTCCCTGGCTGATGGCCTGCGCGCGCGGACCTTGCTCCGCTTCGGCAAGCGCAGCCAGCGCGGCTGATTCATCCGCCTCCGCCCGCGCCAGGGCTGCGTCGACGCGCTCGGTGTGCTGCTCGAGCAACGCCTGCCCGGCGGTGACACGATCCCCTTCACGCACCAAAACGCGGCGGATAGGCTCGCTGGTGTCGGCTGTCAGCTCGATGCGGTCGCGTTCCAATGTGCCGAGCGCCGGTGTTTCGGAGAGAGGCTGGCTGCAGCCCGCCAGGGTCAGGCAGATCAGCAGCAGACAGGTAGTGGATTGAGTTTCATACGACATGGGGAAGCTCCAGACTGGCGAGCACCGACGTTTTGACCTGGCTGCGGATTTCCGCTTTGACCTCGTCGTTGTAAGCGTCGAGCTCCAGGCGCCGGCACAGGATCACGCGGCCGAGATGGAAAACGATGACCTGACCGACGACGGCATGGGTGCGCACTTTGGCGGCGTCCGAATCTGGGTCGAGGCCGAGAATCCACGACACCAGATTGGTCATCAATTCATGCAGGCGGCGGGGCAGGGCGTTGTATAGGCGATCGAAATGAGGTCCCGGATAAAACAGCTCCCTCAGCACAAAGGGTATGGCGTTCTGCAGAGACGGATTGTCCAGAAACACGTTCAGGACGTTGTCGATCAGCTGGCCCATCAGCTGTGCCTGGCGCAAGGGATCGTCGCCTGCGATGGATTTGGCCGAGCCGGCCATCTGTGTGATCACCTCGAGGCGTGGTGAGACGAGGCTGATCAAGTATTCAATGGCGCCGCGATACAAGTCGTCCTTACTGCCGAAGTGGTATTTGATGAGCGCAACGTTGACGCCTGCGCGATCGGCGATACGGCGGGTGGAAGTGCTGTCGTATCCGGTTTTGCCGAATTCTTCGATCGCCGCGTCGATCAGGAGCTGGCGGGTGTTCTCTGGCGCTTTCATGACGCCAGTTAAACACATGATTAATAAAAGTTAAACAGTTGTTTAATTGGCGCTCCATGAATAGAGCAAGATACTGTTCATAAACCATCCATCGTTATGCCGTAGAAGTGAGCGCTGCGTCGCTTCTTTGGGCAGAACACCGGGCGCGCAATCGGCACGCCCGTAACAGTTAAGCGTACGTTCAGCTTGGCAGCCCCATGATGCCGCTCGCGTCGTAACCCCCAAGGTGGAACCAAAAAACATCCCGGTGTGCGGCGCAAAACTCATTGGAAACTAAAGGAGAGAAGGCATGAAACCAGCGAAGTATTTTGGTCTGGGTCTGCTTGCAATTGGCGTGAGCGCTGCGGTTCCGGCTATGGCCGACGACGGCATGAGCTACAACTATATCGAAGCGGCGTATATCGACACCGAGATCGATGACGGCCTCGACGTGGACGGTGACGGTATCGGTGTCGGCGGTTCGGTTGAACTCGGTGACTTCATGTTCCTGACCGCGGGTTACAGCAGCCAGGAATTCGACTTCAGTGTTGATCTCGACCAGCTGAGCCTAGGTATCGGCGCGCACACGCCGCTGACCGACAATGTCGATCTGGTGGGCTCGCTGCGTTATATCGACGCCGAGGTGGATACGCCGTTTGGTGACGTCGACGATGACGGCTATGGCGCTGGTGTGGGTATCCGCGCCAGAGTGACAGACGTGGTCGAACTCGAAGGCGGCATCAATTACATCGATCTCGATGACGGCGGCGACGATACTTCTGTCGCGTTCGGCGGCCGCTACTACTTCACGGAGAACTTTGCCGTGGGTGCGGGCGTCGAGTTCGGCGATGATGTGACCAGCTGGAGCGCAGGGGTTCGTTTCGAATTCTAGAGCGCTGCTAAACGGAGAAATGAAAGGGTGTGTCCCGTCGGGGCACACCCTTTTTTTGTGGACGCTGCCGGCCGCGCTCGCGCGCATCGCGTTACAGGTGGACGAAGTCGCCGCGGCGTACCTTCTCGCCTTCGATGATCTCGGCGCGCGTGTAGCGGTCGGTGACTTCGACGACGCGTACGCGCCCGACTTCACGTTCAATCGTATCGAGCAGCAGGCCGGTTGCCGGGTCGACGAGGCGCCGCACCACGGTCGAGACCTTGAGCTGGTCACCTTCGCGAATGCCCGAGGCGCGGTCAGCGTTCAGGAAGACCTCGTCCGCGTCGGTCCCGGCGACCTGGAACCGCCGCTCTATAGAGGCGCTGAGGTCCTGGGCGATCTTGAGCACGGCTTGACCCAGAGCGTTGCGTGACGCTATCCCGAGCGGTGATTTGGCGAAGGTATCGCCGCCGAGGCTTGCGCGCTTATAGTCGAGCCCGATGGTCCAGCCGCCGGTTTTCGAATCGGCCACCACGCGGTGTGAAAACCTGGTGTGGCCGGTGGTCGCGTCGATGATGGAGATGTCCAGACCGACGTGCGCTTTGCTGCCGTTACGGCCGAGACGAATGCCGAGCGGCGTGTTCGGTAAACCCATGCCGAGGGTGAGGCCGCCGCCCTTTTTGTTCGGATCGAACTCGGTCACGGTGCCCTTGATGATCACCTCCGCGCCGACGATCCGCCCGGCGCCCGGGGCGGTTTCCCGTCCGACTACGCCGGCGAGCCCGAGCTCCTGCTCACGCAGCAGGTTCGATAAACCGGTGCGGTCCAGAACGATGAAGCAGTCTGTGCGGGTAAGCTCAGTGGCCAACTGCGCCGCGAGGCCGTCGCCGACGTTGTAGCCTTCGAAAGCCGCCATCTTGCCGGTGGCGTAAAACCCGTAGATTGCCACCCTTGGTTTCAGACCTGAGCAGCTCAAGTTGTCGAGAGCCGCTTCCAGCTCTGCGGGTTTCATGGGCTTGGCCTTTTTCGACTTGGCTTCGGCGACGCCGACGATGGCGCTCAATAACAAACCGATGCAGACGAGGATGATGAGGCGTGAACGTGTCATGATGGAAGTTCCTTCAGATGTTTCTGACGTTACCCGTAGGTCACCGTCAGTCCGTTTTTGGTTCATCGTCTTCCTCGGCTTTGTCGCTGAGCAGCATCTCGAGATAGCGAATCTGCATCTGCTCGGTGTACGTGCTCGAGGCGTTGATCGGGTAGACGTAGTACAGCTGGCCGTCTCGCAGCGGCAGGGCGCGCAGCGACTGCTCGGCCAGGTAACGCTGCACCGCGGGGTCGTAACGCTGCTCAGGCAGCAGGATGAAACCTGGGATGTGCGGGTGGTGCAGCAGCGGATTGGCGCTGACGCTGCCGGCGCCAATGACGAGTGCCAGGATGCCTGTCGTGATCAGTTTCATGGGCGGCCTCCCTGAACGGTCACGATGTCACGTTCGGCTGAAACGTTTCTGCCGCTGATATCACCGGAGTTGTCGCCACAGATGACAACCGTGTTGCCGCTGTTGGCTTCGACGTCGACGTCCAGGCAGCGGAAGCTCGATTCGAAACGTGCGAGCGACTGATTGGTCTGCTGCCGCAGGCCCGAGACAGTGGGGCTGTCGGCGCGTCCCGCCAGGCCGCCCTGGGTCTGCAGGCGGACGTTTGCGCGGGCTTCGGCGTCGCGCTGTGCACGCTCCTGCTCGAACCGCATGCGCATCTCGTATATCCGCTGCAGCATGACCTGTTCTTTGCTGGGCTTGGCCTGGCTCTGCGGCGGCGTCTGTGCGTTTACCCAGCCCGCAGTGCTCAAAAGGACGGTGAAGCCGGCGATGAGAAGGAGTGTGTGTGGGCGGCGCATGATTAATTTCCTCAAAGAGAAGGGGGCGCGAGGCCCCCTTTTTAGTGGGTGGGAGAGAGGCTTAACGGGTGATGCCTGAGTTCATCTGGTCAGCAATGGAGTTGCTGGAGTCGCCAGACTGGCCAAGCTGTCCCTGCGAGCTCTGCAGCGTGTCGCCGAAGACGGTCGCAGACGTGTTGCCTACCGGAGCGAAGACACCTTTCGGGCCCATGTCGCGGCCGGCGAACGTGTTGGACTGGCTGATCGGCGCGCCGTTGCTGCCCTGCACGAACAGGTTGTTCTGCGGCAGCTGGTTGGTGTTGTTGTTCACCATCGCCGGGCCGAAGAACGTCTGCTCGTCGTTACCCGCGCTGACGACCGTCGGGCCACCGGCAACGTCCACTTCGTGGCCGCGTGCAGCGCCGACAACCGTCTGGCCTGCCTGGTGGCCTGCCTGCTGATCCTGATATTTGTGCTGCGTCAGGGTCGGCGTTGCGATCTGGAAGTCGGAATCGAGGTCCCAGGTGCGGGTGATGTCGTTGTCTTCCGTAATCGTGGTGTCGTTGTCTTCGCTGTGCGCGTAGTCGTTGTCCTCAGAGTGTGAGTACCAGCTGGACGTGTCGTTGTCCTCAGAGCTCGCGTACCAGCTGGAGACATCGTTGTCTTCAGAAGAGCGGTAGCTGGAGCTGACGTCATTGTCTTCCGAGTAGTGGCTCGTGACGTCGTTGTCCTCAGAGGTGCGTACGTCGACAGCGACGTCGTTGTCTTCGCTGTACTGTGAGGTGTACTCAGAAGAGGTGCTGCGGTTGAACGAGTCGGCAATTTCGATGTCCGTTACGCGGGAAGCATCCCAGCGGTCGTAGGGACCTGCAACGGCGCTGACACTGCTGACCGCGAACATACCGGCAACAATCAAAGAGGGGGCAAATTTTTTCATATCGATCTCCGTAGGGTTTTTGAGTTTCGGCGAATGCTTGGCTGCCTTACTCGTTGAGTCACGGAGGGTTCGAAGCGGGTTCAAAAAAAGTTGAAAGTTTTTTGCGTCCAAGCCATTGGGTCTCAGAACGCACGCTGCCAACCGCGTCTGAGAGCCGGGTAGGCAGGGGCAGATAGGGAAGTCATGGGGAGAGGTAAGGCCGCTGTCCGCGTGCCCTCGTTTTGCCCGGGGAGGCTAACCCGAAGCCGGAAGGTTCAGGCTGGTCAGTCGCCGGCGGGCGCGAAGTCTGGATGCAGATCGAACGCGACGATGCCG
The DNA here is from genome assembly GCA_965267275.1 of Pseudomonadales bacterium. Classification (GTDB taxonomy): domain Bacteria; phylum Pseudomonadota; class Gammaproteobacteria; order Pseudomonadales; family Azotimanducaceae; genus UBA4421. The sequence goes on along the minus strand of OZ253950.1, from coordinate 4,563,566 downwards.
TCCGCCTGATTGGTCATCCGCATCGGGAAACCGATCGTGCGATAGCGCCCTTTGTCGACATTGGTGATGTGCACGACCGCCAGCGTATCCGGTGTCAGCTCCGCCGGATCGAGACGGAAGATGCCGCCGGCGGCGCGGATGCCTTCGACGGGTTTGCCATAGCCCATCTGCTGCCACGCCGGCAGATCGATCTCACGCCGCAGCTGGGTGAGGTAAGCCTGGTCCGCGTCCAGCACCATGCGCTGGGCTTCACCGGGAAGCTGATCCCACAGCGAAAAGCCGCGGGAGAAGTCGAAATCGCCCGAGCGCGACCAGCCGGAGGTCGACGACGAACGATCCACGAGTTGCCCATCGCGATAGGTGCTGCGCGTGGTCGTCACGGATACGGATAAACTCCAGCTGCCCCACAAACCGTACTGCAGATACTGCTCGGGCCAGATACGGGAGCAGTCGGGCTGCTCGAGAAACATCGTGTGGAAGGTGCCTTTGCCGGCGGCTTTTTCCACCCGGGCGCTCATTAAAAAACCGTCCGCGTAGCGCTGGCCGCCGATGCGGATACGCGCGTCACCGTCCGGATGGTCGATCTTCTGCTTGAACTTCTTCTTGATCGGATCCTTGGCCATCTTCGGCTTCTGCTTGCCGCCGCCACCGCCGCCGAGGAAGCCGCCGAGCACCTGGCCAATCGCCGCGCTCGCTGCTTTACCCATCATTTTGCCCATGAAGCTCTCGGCGTTGCCGAGGTCGAGCGGCGATGCCGCCAGGGGTGTTCCACAGCGTGTTGCTGCAGCGCTCGCCACCTGGTTCTGGATCGGCGTCAGGTCCAGGTCGATCTGCGGATAAGGTGTCGGCTCGGAGTATTGAAAGTCGCCTTTGTCGCTGGAGGGAATCATGCCGCCGGCAGCGTGGACGTCCGCCTGCAAGCCGCCAACGCAGACGATGAGCAGGATGAGAAAACCTTTAGCGGATGACATTGTCAGCCTCCTCGTCTTGAGCGCAGGTGATGGCCTCCGCGCTGGCCGCAGCAGCTGCCGCGCACGCGTCGATGAGACCGTTGCCGAAGCGGCTGTCCTTGCCGGCATCGCCGAGGTCCTGCGCCTGGCTGTTGAGCAGGAACGCGATCTCACTGGCGCCGGATAGCGGCATCAATGGTCGGATGAGCGCCGCCACGCCGCTGACGTGGGCAGCGGCCCAGGACGTCCCGGAGGACAGAGGAAAGCTGCCGCTCGGATCCAGCGTCACGATGTCGACACCCGGTGCAGCAAGGTCGATGAAATCGCCGCGGTTCGCGTCCGCGTAGGGCTGGTTGTCAGCGTTTGTCGCGGTCACTGCGAGCACGCCGGGCAGCGCGGCCGGAAAACTCGGCGGCGCTGCGGGGCCGGCGTTGCCGGCACCGGCGACGACCAGGCGGTTCTGCGAGACGGCGAGATTGACGTATTTCGTCAGGAGCTCGTCTTCGGGGCCGGCCAGGCTCATGTTGATGATCTGCGCGTCTTTGCTGATCGCGGCGTCCAGTGCCTTCACCAGCGTGCTGGTCCAGCAGCGGGCCGCGAGCCCCCCTTCGGTTTTGGGCTGGCAGGCTTTCAACGCGAGGATGTTGGCCGCGGGTGCGACGCCGTAGCTGCCGAGCGCGTTGTTGGCCGCGGCGGCGATGATGCCGGCGACAGCAGTGCCGTGAGTATCCGGCGTAAATCCTTTGTCGGTCAGGTCCTGTGTTTCCACGCGTCCGGCGAGATCGGGGTGTTCGACAGCGACGCCGGTATCGATGACGGCGATCGTTTCGCCGCTGCCGTCACTCGCGGGATGCAGGGCCAGCGCTCCCGTGGCCGCGGGGCCGTAGGTAAACCGGGCAAATGGGTCGGTGTAACTCGCGCCGACCGTCGTTTCATAGATGTGTTCGCGCGTGGCGGCGATGATTGCCGGGTCCAGCAACAGCGCGGCAAGTGTCTGCGCGACGGGCTGCACGCTGAAGTAGACGGCCAGCGTCTCGCCGGTGCTCGCCAGCGGGCTCTCGCTGATCAGGGACAGACCATTGTTTGCGCCGACCTGCGCGGCGTTGCCCGAGACCACGGCAACGACGAGGTTGGGCACATGGGGGGCGGAAACGCTCGACAGCGGTATCTTGACCGTGCGGCATCCCTCACCGGCAAGCAGGGTATAGCCGGTGGTGTCCGCGGGCAGGTTCGCCGCCCTGACCGTCAGGCGTTCCGCGCTCTGGGAAAACACTTGCACGCTGAAGTCCGCCGCGTTCATTGTCGGATTGCTGGCGTACGGATCAAATGCTTCTTCAACGGGTGCATCTGTGTCCGCCGCGGGGTCTGCTTCTACTGCGGGATCCGTCTCTGCTGAGGGATCCGCTTCTGCGATGGCATCGGTGGCTGCCCCGCCATTCGCCTCTGCAAGCGCGCCGTCCGACGTGTCGGTAGGCTCCGGCGAGACTGTCTTTTCCAGCGCCGGCGTATCTGCGCTGGCCGGCGCGGCATCACCGCTGACGGCTGTTGTTTCGCGGTCTGCCAGCGCGGCTGCCTTGCGACGCCGCTGCTCGTCATCGCTCAGTCCGCGCAGGTCGAGGTCGATCATGACTCCCGGTGCGGAGTCGGCGGCAAGCGGCGGTATCGGGTCCTCATTGAGACACATACCCGCCTCGTCGCCGAGGGTCTCGGCGCTGGTCACCTCCGGTGTATCCCGCATGATGCGTGCCTGCGGATTGTCGCCCAGGTGATTGTGCTGCATGGTCTGGCAGACGCTCGTTTCACACGCGTCGACGCCGCTTTGCGCACATAGGTCACCCTGTCGCGCCTGCCAGTCAGCCTCTGACATCTGGAACTGCGCGAGCGTTTGCCGCCCCTGACGCAGGAGACGGGCGTCGACGATGCCGTTCTGCTTGAGCCAGCTGTTTGCGTCAGTCGTGCTGGTCAGTAGGACGTTGCGCGTTGGCGCCGGCAGGTCGAAAGTGATCTCGGCAGTTTCGCCGGCAACGCTGCCGCTCGTCAGCAAAGCGGTGATGAGAAGTGTGCGCTTAATCATCCTGGGCAACCTCCGGCTCGGCTGGCGGCTCGGGCTGCGGCAGCGCCAGACCCATGGAGGCCTCACGGGTCGTGCCTCCTGTGTTCCGCACGACCAGCTTCAGTTCCCATTGTGTCGAGCCTCCGGCACGCCGGGTCAGATCTTCGATGGCAAAGCGGCCGAGCGCGGCGTTCTGCACCGGCGAGCTCAAAGCGGCTACCGTCTGCCAGGCATACGGATCCGCTGCCGGCGCTTCTTCTTCGCCTTTGCGTTTCTTCTTTTTCTTCTTTTTCTTTTTCCGTTTCTTGTCGTCCGCTGATTCCTCAGGTACGGCAATGGAGCCCGGTGTCGCCCGCATCTGCAGCTCAGCGTCGGCGAAACTCGCGGCAGCGGCCGTGCCGGTCAGGACGACGTAAAGTGCTGCGTCTTCGAGCTCCAGGTTGGCCGACGCAATGCGTGCATGTATTGCCTGACTCGTATCGGCGGCCAGTGCGCCGAGGTAGTCGATGTTGCCGTAGCCGGAAAGCTGGTCGACGCCCGCTGGCTCGATGTCCACGGCGGTTTGCACCAGACGCTCGCGCAGCTCTGCGGCAGACATGTCAGGCGCGCTGCCCAGCACGCGGGAGGCCACGCCCGTTGCCAGCGCGGCGGAGAATGAAGTGCCCGACGCGCGGTAGTAGTTTTTCTCCTCTCCCACGACGGCTGCCTCGTCCGGATAGTCCAGGGGCTCCGATAAGGCGATGAAGTCGGTGTCGCTCGCGCGCAGCGACAAAACGTCGACGCCTGGCGCCAGCACGGCGAGGTTGCCGCCGAAGTTCGAAAAGCCCGCTCGCATGCCGGCGCGGTCGCTAGCGCCGACCACCAGTACGCCGGGCAGCGAGGGATATCCCTGCCGTTCTGCGGAGACGCCGCGATTGCCGGCGGAGACGATGATCAATACATCACGCTCGCGGGCATATTCTGCGGCGCGGCGCTCGAGATCCGTCACGAGTTCGCTGCCGAGGCTCAAATTGATGATGCGCGCGCCGTGGTCTACCGCGTAGTGAATCGCGGCAGCAACGCTGGCGCTGCCGGCCTGGCCGATGAAGTTGGCGACCTTCAGCGGCATGATCCGCGCGTTGGGGCTGACGCCGGCGATGCCGATGCCGTTGTCCGTGCAGGACGCGATGACGCCGGATATGTGCGTGCCGTGGCCGCTCAGGTCCCAGGGATTGTTGGAGTTGTCGACGAAGTTCCAGCCGATCAGGTCGTCGACGTAGCCATTGCCGTCATCGTCGCGGCCGTTTTTCTCTTCTCCAGGGTTGCGCCAGATCTTTTCACTGGCGAGGTCTTCGTGCGTGTAGTCGAGACCGGTATCGATCACCGCGACGATAACTTCGGCACCCGCTTGCGCCGGCGCGATGTCGGCATAGACCCGCTGGGCCTTCAGCGCCCACTGATCGTCGAAATCCTGACCCCAGGACCCGGTGGCGTTGTAGTGCGGGTCGTTGGGTGGATTGGCGGCCCACGCGACGCCGGTGACGCTGAGCAGGCACAGCGATGCCAGGCAGCCGAAGCGACTAATAAATGACTGCCTGGGTCGTTTTGTCATGGCTGCGCCGCCGGCTGGACGAAGGTGGTAAGCGGGCTCGCGTTGAGGGTCGTTTGCACGGCGGTGACATCAGCGTCTTCCGGCAGGGCAATGCTGTACATACCGAGGCTGTTTGGTCCATCGACGATGCGGCCGTCGACGCTCTGCAGCAATGTCGCAACGTCTTCGAGGGCGGTGCCGGGGACAAACGCCAGCGTCAGGTCGGGAGCGGCAGCGGTCACCGTGCCCGAAACCACTTCAAAACCCGCATTGCCGCGATTGAAAAACGCACCGCCGTTGTCCGGTGATGCGACGACCACCGCCAGTGCCAGCACTGCGGCAAACTGGGCGCCGATGGCGAGCTTCGCCATCATCGGCGTTTCGTCCCATTTCAAGAACGTCTTGATGCGTTCGAAGAGACCCGGCTCTGCGATCGGTTCGCGCACGATCAACGGCTCGTCGGCGCTTGCCTGCTCGATATCGTCGAGCTGGGCCATCGCGTTCTGCAGGATGCCGGGATTGTAGGCCGGCTCGTGCTCGGACTGCTCGCTGATGGTTTCAGCAAACAGCGCCACTTCGTTGAGCTCGGCGGTGCTGATTTCCCCGCTGTCGATAAACGCCTGCACGGCGCGGGTTTCGTCCGCGCTCAAGCCTCCGGCGACAAACCAGGGCAACAACTCTTCTGCTTCTTGTTTGTTCACGACGCCATCTCCACGCTCGCCGGGTCTATGCCCGCAGCTACCAAATGTCCCTGCAGCTGTTTCTTGGCGTGATACATCCTGGTTTTCACGGTGTTTTCCGGACACTGCACGATTTCGGCAATCTCCTGGTATGAGCAGCCGTGGAAGAACGTCAGTTCCACCACGTCGCGGTGTTCTGTCGACAGCTGGGCGAGCGCTTCGCGCAGGGCGCCTTTCAGCGCGGCGCGGTCGTGGTCGATCTCGGCCTCGCTGTGTTTGCTGTCGGCAATCTCGGGGGCATTGTCGACATCGACCGTGTCCAACTGCTTGCGGCGTACGGAGTTCAGCGCCAGGTGCCGGGTGATGCCCAGCAGCCAGGTGCTGACCTTGGAGCGTCCCTCGAATTTGGCCGCGTTTTTCCAGACCTCTAACATGACGTCGTTGGTCACCTCTTCTGCCTTCGTGCTGTTGTTGATCAGGCGATATGCGTAACGAAAAACGCGTTCGCCGTATTGGTTGAACAGCAATTCGAAGGCGCGCCGGTCACCGCTGGCGATGCGCGCGACGAGTGCCTGCTCGGCATCGTCGGCGACGGCGTGATCTTCCTGTGCGGCTGGTGTAGGTGCCGACATAACGCTCAACTGTGCTAACGACATGGCCGTGGATGTGACCTCGAATTGCCTGTTACATCGATGAGTAACAGCATGTCGACATTCGGTTCAAAGAAACCGAAAAAATTTTGGCGGTGCTGACGGCACCGTCAGGCGGGCGCGTGCGCCTCCCTAATGGTCTTGATCCTGTCGTGTCGTTCTTTTGCTTTTATCGATTTGCGCGATTTGCGCAAATACCCCCATTTCCTATATTGCGCAGTCGTCCGAGGCCTTTCAACTGAACATAAGTAAGGAAAGTGCAAGGGTAATCAGATCGTTTGGTTATATCGGTCAGCTAGATGACACAAAGCCGAACTTTAGAAAAAGAGAGGGGCCGCCAGTTTGGAGGGGGGAGTAGACGGCGGCCCCTCTGTGCAGGCGTTTCAGCAGTTAGACCAGCCTGTGGTGGTGTAGATACATCCGTCGCTGGTGCCGCCGACGCCCATCCCGGCAGAGTTGCTGTAGTGATTCCAACTGCCGTCGCTGGTCCGCTCGCCGCTGCCATAGCGCGAGAAGGTGTCCACGGAGCCGAGGCAACCGCTCTGGCCTGTGTTGAGGTTCGCCCAGCAGCCCTGGTTGTCGACCAGATATGACCCGGGTGCAATGCGCGAGCCAACCGCCACCTCGAGCTGTTGTAGCTGCGCGGCGGTCAAACGCTGGCCGTTGATGGCGACGTTGCTCCACGTGGATGCTTCGGCGGTTTGTACGATGACGGTGACCGCCAATACGACGATGACGTTGATGCGTTTGATGAAGTTCATGGATTTACCTGGTCTGGTTTGTCCATGAGTCACACCGAAACGGGAAAACGTTCAATAGATACTTCAGCTTCGTATGGGGCGACGTTGGATTGACAGGTGTCGGGCGGATAAGGACAATTCGCGTCCCCGTGGCTAGGTAGCTCAGCTGGTTAGAGCGCAGGATTCATAATCCTGAGGTCGGGAGTTCAAGTCTCCCCCTAGCTACCAATCGAATCAAAGATAGACGATTCTGGTTAACAGTCCTGGGTAACAGGGCTGGCTAAAACTTCGTTGGTCTCTTCTAACGCGCACACTCAGGATAGGCCGTCGTAGTCGACGACCCACAACCGCGTCTCCTTCCAAGTTCCATCGTCATTTGCGTACGGAGTATCGCGATCTCTCGACCGAGTTCGATAATCGTGAAATGCGCCGCAACTGCTGCGCATATGATCCCGACGACGCTCACTAGCACTACAATGATCTCAGACAAGTAGATCAACTCCCCGAATTAGCTGCGGCTACTACAACACACCTTTCCCTGAGCTTCGTGTGTCCACAATGGGTCTTAAGCAGACGTTGTCGCGGATACGCCTCAGCGGTGGGTATCGACCACAAGCGGTCATTAGATTTCAGAGAAGGCTTGCTCCTCGCTCGCACCTGCGTAACGATCTGACAAATGTGGCGAGCATCAAGCTCAACATACCGCGGTTTGGGGAATCAAAATGGCAGAGGCAAGCTATATACGCAGTGTGGCGGCGGCACAAGGTTTCTATTTTTACCTGAGCCTTTGGATGTGCGCGATTGTGGCGCTCGGGTTCGTGCCTGGCTTTTTCCTACCTCGCCCCGACCCGACTGTTTTGCAGAACCCCGTGGTGCACTTGCACGCGCTTGTATATGTCGGATGGATGGGGCTGGTTGCCTATCAAATGCGTTTGCCCAGTCAGGGACGCACAGCGGATCACCGTCGGTTGGGGCAGTGGCTCGTCTACTATGCTCTCGTGATCATTGTGATGGGCCTCTGGGTAACGCTGTCACGGTTTGCTGAGCGCATAGAAATGGGTGATCCAGTTGGCGCGCGTATTCAGATGTGGCCGCCCTTTTCCGACATGCTCGTATTTCCCGTCCTATTCGGACTGGCGCTTGCATATCGTAGACAACCCGAACAGCACAAGCGATTGATGGTACTTGCCTGTTGCATGCTGACGATTCCTGGAGCGGCGCGCATGTTTTTTATCGGCAATCCGCCGAACATTCTCGCGATGGAGTTAATTTTTCTATCGCCTGTCTACATTGGGATTCTGCGGGACTGGCTTGTTGAAAGGCGCGTATACCCGGTCTATGTCATTGGATTGGCTGTACTTGCCCTGATGCCTCTGCGCATGGTTGTCGTGGACTTGCCTGTGTGGCGATCGTTTACGGATTGGCTCGCTGCATTTGTATGACAACCATGGGAAGCCAGGCGCCACTTTTGCGGACGAATTTGCGATTGTTCTGCGCATCTAACAGTCGGCGCGGCCAGCTGCAGGCTTTGCAGTCCCCTTGTTTGCAGGTTCGAAGCCTGCCAGGGAACGCTGGATCGCACGTTGCTGATCAGTCTTAAAATGACCAACACGGGACCAGAAATATGCCTTACAAGTTCATTCTGATCATGACTGCCTGTCTCGCGCTCGGCGGATGCTGGAACGGCGGCAACACGCATGTGAGCCTGGGCGACGTCTCCCTCGGTACGCAACTCGTAGACCTGAAATCCGCGCTGGACAGCGGTGCAATTACCCGGGACGAGTTTGAGGAAACCAAGGAAACCCTGCTTGCCTTGAACTCTCTGTGTGAGAACACGGAGCCGGAAGATTCATGGTGGTTCTAGACACGCCCGCATGACGCTGATGCCCGAGTATTCCGTCCGGATACAGCGGCCTCATCTCCCATCAACGCGTCTCTGTCTGAAGGTCGACAAGCACTGTACTTAGCGACACAATCTATGCCAATTCCTCTGGCTGACGCCGAGGAGGCGAGACAGTAGTGAAGCTACCTTGTAACCCATCTGACCTGTGCTGGAGATAAGGACCTCATGTCAGAGTCGTCACCGACAGCGGCAGATGGTCGCCGCTTGCGCAGCGAGCGCAGTCGTGCCGCCATCGTTGATGCCGCCCTCGACCTGATCCGTGAAGGTGTCCTGGTGCCGACCGCACAGCAGATCTCCGATCGCGCGGGGGTCGGGATGCGCACATTCTTCCGTCACTTTGAAGATATGGAATCCCTCTTCGCGGCGGTGGATGCACACACCCGGCAATCCTACGAAGGCCTCTTCGAGTTGGGTGAACGACAAGGCACCGTCGAGGAGCGCGTGGCCCATGCGGTCCAGCGCCGCGCGGAGGCCTTCGAACGGTTGCAGAACATGGCCCTCAGCACCCAGGCACAGCTCTGGCGTTCTCGAGTGTTGTCGAAAAACTATGCCCGCAATCAGCGCAAGCTGCGGGACAACCTGGCTGCCTGGTTACCGGAGCTTGAACGTCTGCCGGCCGAGCAGCGTGAGGCCGTGGACGCCATTGCTTCGTTCGAGATGTGGCATCGCCTGCGCACGCATCAGGGGCTCAGTAAGAAGGCGAGCATAGGCGTTGTGACCAGCTTGTTGGAGCGTCTGCTCCAGGCCGATTGACGGGTTGTCGAAGACTGCATGAGAAGTATCCTGTTCAAGTTTGTTCTGCTGTTCGCGGTGCTGCTTCTCTTTCTGTTCTGGCTGGCCTTCTTTTCGGCGCGGCCGCCGCTGACGATCGAGGCGTCGACGCTCGCGGGTGACGGCAGCGCCCTCGACTATTGTGCGCTGCCGGTACTCGACGGCAGCGGCAAGCGCGCGCTGGACATCCCCAAAGGCAACACGCCGGGCTGTGCGTACAGTCATTTTCCACTGCCGATTCTGGCCCAATGCACCGAGCCGCTGGTAGAGGGTGCAGACGACATGCGCGGGCTGTGGCAGGGCGTTTCCGGCGGCCATGTGGGGCACGTGGAACGGGTGGAACAGTGCGGCAGCCGGGTCGTGGTCACCACTGCCGGGCTCATACACGATTACGGTCCCAACAGCACGGCAGGGCTCAACACCAACGACACCGAAGGCTCTGTGCTGTTTACGACCGGCGCGCGTGAATACTGTATGCGTTCCTCAGCCTCGATGATCTGGGAAGAAGGCGTGCTGAACTTTTACGCGTTTGGCTGGGGGCCGCGGGTGGTGAAACGTTACCTGGACGGTGAGCAGCTGGTATGGGAGTACGCGGACGGCAGCGTGACGCGTATGGATCGAATCTGCACTCTACCCGAGGCGCACAAAGTGCCTGTGCCGCGGGGCCCCCGCCTGTCTTTCTAGATCCCTCCCGGGCGCAGATTACGTTGTCCGGATGAGCTCGATGATGACCTGCGAGACCTGCTCGGGCGCCAGTTCCTGCACGAAGTGGCCGCCGCCCTTGATGGTTGTGTGCGGTAACCCCCTTGTTCCAGGTACCCGCTGCATGAACTCGTCCTGCAAACCGGCGGTGACCGGGTCGTTATCCGCAAACGCACACAAAAAGGGTTTGTCGAAAGTTTCGAAGAATTCCCAGGCTTTCCGCTGTGCCTCGAGGGAAGGTGACGTTGGCAGCGTCGGTACCTGGCTCGGCATCGCGCGTGGTCCCATTTTGTAGCTGGGATCCGGAAACGGCGCGTCGTAAGCGCGCGCCAGGGGGGTCGGAAACGGTGACTGCATCCCGGCGCTGTGCAGTAGAAACTTGAACGCCCGCGCCGCGTTGGAGCGGGGTTCCATCATCATCGACATCATGAAGCCGATGGGCATGTCGTCCTGCTCCCAGCAGAACTTCTGCCAGTAGGCGAATTTCGTCGCGTAGTGCCCATCCGGATCCCTCGTGCCAATCGCCTTTTGCATCTCGATCAAGCTGGGTGTGGGCGCGTTTGCCCGAAAGTCCTCTACCTGCTGCACGATCTCGGCCGGCACATCGGGGTTGTAAGGCAGGCCAGTGTTGGAGATGACCACCCGGTCGAACCGTTCGGGGTGATTGACGACCAGACGCAGACCGATGAGCCCGCCCCAGTCTTGACCGAAGAAGGTGATCCCCGAGAGGTCGTTCGCCTCCAGCCAGGCGCCCATCCATTCGACCTGGCGCTCGTAGCTGTAGTCTTCCCGGGCGGCGGGCTTGTCAGACTTGCCATAGCCGACGAGATCCGGCGCGATGACCCGCATGCCTGCCTCCGTGAGATAGGGGATCATCTTGCGATACAGGTAGCTCCACACCGGCTGCCCGTGCATGCACAGCACCAACGGGCCGTCGGCCGGTCCTTCATCGAGGTGATGGATGCGCAGCTCGCTGCCATCGTCGGTGGTGATGGTGGTGTAGTGCGGCGCAAACGGGTAGTCCGCGAGATTGTCGAAACAGGCGTCCGGGGTTCGCAGGATCTTCATGGCAGACGCTCCACACAGTACATTCGCGAGCAGAGTATTTAATGACATAATCTATGTCAATATATGGGATGGCGTACGCGTCGCTCGGCAAAGTGCTCGGAAAGCGGCGAGACTGACGAAGCCTCGAGGATTAGCCTGCGCCTGCTCCGTCCGTGCCGCGTTGTCGTGTGGGCTGGATTTGCGCGCTACTTAGTGCAGGTCCGGTCGCCTAGCTCGGAGAGCAGCATGATCTGCTCATTGACGTAAATGGTCGGGTCGAGCCTCTGCGGTGGGCCGTTGTTGTTCAGATAGGTGACGATGTCGTAGCCGTAGCAGCCGCTGGCCTGCTCTTTGATGTTGCAGATCGCATCGTCGTCAGCGTCCGCCCGTGTTCTGTTGGGGTTCTGGCAGACGTCTTCTGCGAAGTCGATTTCGAATTCGTCGACGATCGGATAGCCTGGTGACAAGCGGTTCAGGCGCCAGCGAATGTTGCCGCGTTTCACCGATTCGATATTGCGTATCGGTGCCACCTTGCCGTTTTCCCCTACGTACAGGTAGACGACACGTACCGCGTTGTTCACCTCGGCGTCGCTTGCATGTTTGGCTCGCTGGCTCGTGCAGGCAATGCAGAAAAAAGAAATCGTAAGAATCAGGATGGCTCGTTTCATGGCTCTCTCCTTAGTGCCGTTCAAAACCGTAGATTTGCGTCCCCGTCGAGCAGGCGTTGAGGATAACCCAACGCCTTGAGACGCGCTTTGTAATCTTTGACCTCCTCGAGTCTGCCCAGGCGCAGGTAAACAACCGCGTGATCGTACAACTCGTCCACCCCGGGCCTGTCAGTAGCAGCCAGTTGCAGATGCTTGAGCGCCTCGGTTTCGTCCTCCAGAGCGGCAAAGTAGCCGGCCACGTCGCCATTGAGTTCCCGATCTGACGGGTCTATGGACAACCCGTCTCGTGCGAGCTCAATGGCCTCGCGATAGAGTGCGGACGCGTCTGCTCCTTTGGCGCGCAGCGCATCGGCGAGGTGACCCACGATACGTTGATCCTGCGGCGCGAGGGCTTGCGCCTGTCGGTAATAGGATTCGCTCTGATCGAAGTTCTCGTCAAAGAAGCTCACTGAGCCCAGGTTCATCAGCGCATTGATCGTAGGTTGCTCGCTGATGGATTCGCGCCAGGCTGCGATGGCGCCGGTCTCGTCGCCATCCAGATACAGCGCCCCTGCCAGATTATTGAGCGAGCGTGCTTTATCGACCACGCGCTGCACCTCGAGGTGGTAGTTCTCCGCCGCGCGGGCATAGTCACCGCGATTGAAATACAGGCCGCCTAACGCGTTTTAGTTGACCCAATAATCGGGTTCATAGGTGAGCGCTTCTTCGAGCTTGGCAAATGCCTCTTCGTCCTGACCGGCGTCCGAGTACACGCGCGCGAGCGTGCGCGCCACATCACCCGAGCCGGGTTGCAGTTGCTCGGCGCGCAGGCCGTAGTCCAGCGCCTCGGCCTGCCTTCCCGCTGTGCGATAGAGGTCTGCAAGAGCAAGCATCACTTCCCAGTCGCGGTCGTCCAGGGTCAGGGCGCGGTGGCACCGGCGCTCGGCGGCGGCGAAATGGTCCGCTGCGGCGAGGCGGCGGTAAGATCGTAGCTCGACGTTGCACAACCGGGAGTAGGCGCGGGCAAAACGGGGTGCCGCAGTGACGATCTCCGCAAGCGCTGCGCGTATCTGCGCCAGGCGATCGAGCGACAGCGACTCGCGCAAGCTGGCGCTGGCGACGAGGTAGTTTCGATAGGTGGCAGGGTCTATTTCCGGCTCGGTCGGCACAGTCCTGCCGGCAAGCTCTGCGATATCTCTGGCGATCTGCGCCTTGGCGATCTGAAAATTCTCGGCCACGTCGTAGCTGCGCTGCAGCAGGGGCGCATTGCCGCCTTTGTCATTGTCGATCACAACCAGACGGAGTGCCTGCCCGTCGCTGCTTCCTGTCACTACGACGCCAGCCGTGCGTGCGCGCGCGTCGGGTCCGCGGGTATGAATTGCGGCGTGACGTCGCAGCTCGAACGCAATTTCCTCGCCAAGCGTTGTCAGCAGCGCGTCTTCGGTAGCGTCAGGGTCGGTGAATGGCTGGAATGCAAACGTCGGCGCAACCGTGGCCCGCGCGGCTTCATCGCTCGAACTCAACGTCATCAGTATGGCAATTGCCGAGACGAGCGCAGCGCCCAGCAGTGAAAAGATCATGCGTGGCGAATAGCGAGGGCGAGCCTCTGCCGCTGTCGAGAGGTTTGTCGGCCGTGCGGCATTGATATCAGCTTCACCACGAACGCGCGCCGTTATGGCCGCGCGCAGATCATCGAGTGCCTGGCCGGCGGGTTCTGTGGGGAATCTTGTGAGATCGACTGCCTGCAGTCGTCGGAAAGGCAAGGGGGGCGAACCGCATCGAACAGGACGGGAAAGAGAATGTCTCTTTCCAACCCCTCGGTGGCTTCGGTCTGCACCCAGTCCGACCCGATCGAGTGCGCTGACCACACGACGATGACAGCCTGCGAGTCTTCGAGGGCAGCCTCGATAGTGCGGTCGAAAGTGCGCCCTGGTGCGATGTGGGTATCCCACCAGACATCGAAACCGGCACTTTCGAGCCAGGCGACGAGAGGCGCGACCCGTTCGCGATCCTCACGCGCGTAGCTGACGAAGATCCGCGTCACCTTAGCCGGCACCCGTTCCGTATGAGTCCGTTGTATGAGCCGCTGCGCATTCGTTGTCATCCCTGGAACAGACACAAAAGTCGGCCGCGCCAGGATAGCCTGACGTCATCAAGCGTGCTGCGTGATCTGCTGGCTGGGCCGGGTCGCGCATGGTCGTCGCGCCTCCTTCGCCGTATGTTAGCCAACGCCCCGTTCGGCTGACAAATTACCACCAGGTCCTGACGCTGTGCACCGCGCCCCCCTTTGACGGCGCGTCGCGCGCGGGTCGAGGCTGCACACCGGGCAGCGTGGCTGTTGGCATTGACGCCGGGTTCATGCGGCGGCGGCTAAGCTCCGGTTTTTTGTGGAGATGGTGATGTCGTATCCAAAGCAAGTAGTGCTTCTTGTGCTCGCGCTCTCCCTGGGCGTTGCGCCCGGCATGATCGTCGCCGAAGCCCGGAGCGACGTCTACGAGCAGCAGCGACCCAGCCGGGACGGTATCGGCAAGATCTATATGGGCCGGGAAATCTCCCATGTCATGGGGCATCTCGGGGCTGCCTGGCTCGAGCGGCCGGAACGGGAGCGCGAGGAGCGCACAGATCTGCTCGTGGCCAACCTGCCCCTGACGCCGGATGCCGTCGTTGCGGACATCGGCGCCGGCACCGGCTATTTCAGCTTCCCGGTGGCGGCCGAGGTGCCGGACGGTCGCGTATTGGCGGTGGATATCCAGCCGGAAATGCTGGCAATCGTCGAGGCGCGTAAGGCGCAGCTGGGTATCACGAACGTTCAGCCGGTGCTGGGTACGATCACAAGCCCCAACCTGCCTGCGAACACAGTCGATCTCGCGTTCATCGTCGATGCCTACCATGAATTCTCGCATCCCCTCGAAATGGGGCGGGGTATCGTCGAGGCGCTCAAACCCGGCGGTCAGCTGGTGCTGATCGAATACCGCGGCGAGGATCCGAGTGTGCCGATCAAGCGGCTGCATAAGATGACTCAGGCGCAGGCGCGCCGGGAGATGCAGGCGCTTGGTCTCGAGTGGGTCAGAACCGAAGACTTTCTGCCGCAGCAACACTTCATGGTGTTTGCCAAACCCGGCGCTTAGGTTTCCCGGGTCAGCGGCCTGTTGCGGAGTTGCCACAGCATGAGGGCCGCGGCCATGCCGCTCGTCCCGAGCGTCATCGTCATGATGAGGATCTGGAAACGCACGGCGATGAGCGGTGATACGCCGGAGAGTATCTGCCCGGTCATCATTCCCGGCAGAGCAACGAGACCCACCGCGAGCAGGCTGTTGATCTGTGGAATCATCGCAGCGTTGAACGCGACGTTGCGCGCTTGTGCGGCGTCGACGCCGTCATGGAGTTCCGCGTGATAACGCTCTGCTGCCAGGCTCACCGCATTCATACCGTTGGCGAAGTACATTCCCGCCAGGGGTATCAGCACCCGTGGCTCGTACCAGGATGCCACCTCGATGACTGCAAACAGAGAAATGGCCAGATGGAGGATGACGGCTGACCCCAACGCCAGCGCGGCGGGCGCAAAAAAACCGCGGTGATGGCGCACTGGACGGATTGCGATCCAGCCCGCCGCGGTGAGCATCACGACCAGAATCACCAGCGAGATCCAGGGCGACGGGTTTTCGAAAATGGCGATCAGGACATAGCCGATCGCCAGAAGCTGCACGGTCATTCGCGCCGTGGCGATCCACAGGTCCTTGAGGGGTTCCTGCCAGAGGTAAAAGATCCCGGCGACGATCACGACGGGCAGTGCACACCAGGCCAGGCCCCACCAGGTGATGGTGATGTCCATAGCGGTGCTCAATATCCGGGCAACACAACAGGGTTTGCCATGTTGAACCCTCGTCAGTGGGTTGGCAGAAAACTACTGAAAGGAGTTGGTGGCGGCAAGCGCCGTGATGAAAGGATTCGGTTGTTTAGAGCGACCCGCCAAGCGCCGACGAGTGCCGGCGAAGGCGGGTGCGGTGCAGGGACTGGTTACGCGACGGCGCCGAGGGCGTTGATGCCCACGTAGACGAACGTGCTGGATGCGGTGATCAGGACCACGGCGGCGATGATCGAGCCGAAGGGGTCATGAATCAGTTTGTTGATTTTGTCGCCCATTGTCGCGTCTTCTGCGGTTGGCTTGGTGTTCTCTTCGGTCATGGCCCTGCTCCGGCTACTGCTTAAATTCGAGGCGCATTCTAATGTGGGGTTGCACAGGGACAATTCGGTTTGTGTGAGGCGACTCATCGGCTCAGACTGAGGGTCGCGTATAGGGCTTCGGATTTTCTTGACGAAACGCATGAGCGCGAACGCGGCGATTCAGTCGGTATGGCGCATGACCACGTCGAAGCCCTGGACACGAAGCTCTTCGTCAGGAAGGTCGGCAAATCTGCTGTCCAGCGACCCGCGCGCCAGCGGCAGCTCGGACCAGCGGTCGACATTGCTGACCTCAAACGCATAGCCCGCCATTTCAAAGCGTGCCTGCATGTCGGTGAAGCGTATGCGGTTGGTATAGAACCCCGAATTGGCCACCCAGCCGCGCTCCCAGGTGCTTTCCCTGAAGCGCAGGTTGTTGAGCGAATGGTCGAGGTGGTCCTGCAGGTCAACCCGGTGGGACGCAACGCCGCCAGGCTTGAGGATGCGCTTGAGCTCAGCGAGCGTGGCATCGAACTCGTGCAGGCGCACGTGCTCGAGCACGGCGTGGGACCAGATGAAGTCGACGCTTGCATCCGGTATGCCCTGGAGAGATTGAAGACCGCTGGTGAGGTAGCAACCGCCGATCTGCTCGAGCATGCCAGACGTATCGGCGCATCCGGCAAGATCCGGCACCGGCAATCCCAGGGCCGCAAGCTGTTCGCACTGGCGTTGGTAAACGGTCAGCGCCTGGTTCGCGAAATCCCCCGCGTCGACGAGAAAACACCGTGCCGCGCCGTGGGCATGTGCGATCAGGGCGGACGATAAACCATCGCCGGGTCCGAGTTCGAGACAGACTTTGCCCTCGAGGCTGTGCGTGTCCCCACCTGACGGGCGCTGGACGACGCCTGCCTGCACGGCATGGTGCTGAAAGACATCCATCGCGTAAGCCACGTCCTCCATATCACCGTGGCGGAACATGCCGGCGTCGGCTAGCCGCCGGTAAGACAGCGGCAGACGGCTCAGGATCGTTTTGGCGGCTATCTTTACCCACCAGGGCGCGCGGATGGACATGCGCTATTGTCGGCATGCGCCGCTTGCCAGATCAAGGCGTCCGTTGGCGATCGCGCCCATGAGGCTCATAATGCCTCGGCTTTTGTTGGAGTTGCTCTATGACGTTACCGCCGATGCCGGAAGGGCTGACCGCTGCCTGGCTCACCAGCGCGTTCATCGAAAAAGGCCTGCTCGCGGCTGATAACGCGGTCACGTCCGTGCAGCGGGAACTCGTCGGCGATGGTACGGGCATGATGAGTGAGCTGGCTCGCCTGGAAGTGGGTTACGCGAAAGACACGCCCGACCTGCCGAGCTCGTTTGTGGCGAAGTTTCCGTCGCAGAACGCCAACAACCGCGAGATAGCCATGTCTTACAACCTCTATGAGCGTGAGGTGCGCTACTTCGCCGAGCTTGATCCGCTGACGACCGCCGCGTCGCCGCGCACGTACCTGACGGAACTCGACGGGGATAACTTCATCCTCCTCATGGAAGACATGCGGGACTACCGCATCGGCGACCAGGCCGCGGGAGCAGACCTGACAGATACGACAGCTGCGGTAGACGAGCTTGCCAAGCTCCACGCCGCCTTCTGGAATCGGGTGGATGACCTGGACTGGGTGCCGCATATCGCCAGGAGCTATCACGCGGATAACATGGCCGCGCTGTGCGAGATCGGCTGGCCCAACATGTGTGAGATCTTCAAAGACTATATCGACGCCGGCATCGCGCGGCGCGGTGACGCGTTTCTGGCCGGGCTGGCCGCTTTGCAGGAAGCCATGGATACAGCCCCCGTCACGCTGCTGCATGGTGACTTCCGCCTCGAGAACGTGTTTTTTGCCAATACGCCGGATCAGGTGCCGATTGCCATCATCG
Source organism: Pseudomonadales bacterium (assembly GCA_965267275.1). GTDB lineage: Bacteria > Pseudomonadota > Gammaproteobacteria > Pseudomonadales > Azotimanducaceae > UBA4421. The sequence goes on along the minus strand of OZ253950.1, from coordinate 4,545,769 downwards.
ACTGGCAGGGACCGCTCCTTGGCAAGGGTGTCGTGGACGTTGCCCTGCTGCTCGGCCAGAGCACGTTGACGGAGGTGCGCCGCGCCGAAGAGCGTCAACTGCTCGAGCGCTATGTCGCTGGCCTGGCGACGGGCGGTGTAGCCGGGTACGAGGGGGATACCGCCTGGCAGGACTATGAACTGGCCGTCTTGTACAACTGGGTTTACGTCGCTGTCGTAGCCGGCACTCTGGACGTCACCAACGAGAAAGCGTTCGCCTGGATGTCACAAATGGTGGCACGCCAGACCGCTGTCTCGATGGATCTCGATGTCTTCCGCCTTCTGCCTTAACCGCATCGCGCTACTTGTCTTGTGCGTGGCCGTGAGCGGCTGCGCCGTCCGCAATCCAGACGTGATGCGGCAGATCGAAACGGAGCCTGATGGGTACCGCGCCCAGAATACGCTCATCCTCGAGAGTCCCGATGGCCGCCGTTTCCCGGTCAATTATCTGCGCGAAGGGAATGTGGTGTACCTGGGCGCCGACGGCCGGTGGTGGCGCCAGTTCGAAACGGCCGCGCGGGTGACCTTGATTCTGCGCGGTGCAACGGTAGGCGGAACCGCGCGCGCCGTGCGCGATGATCCGCAACTGCGGCGGCGCGTTTTTCGCGAACTGCGGCCGTTGTTTCCCACCTGGTTGCCCGAGTGGCTCGGCGGTGTGCTGGTCGCGGTCGAGCTTGATGAGCCGGTTGCGGATGTCGGTTTCGCCGATCCACAGCTTACGGACCGAAATCCTCAGGGGCCAGAAGCTCGGCCGCAGAAGGTATCTTTATTCGATACTTCTGGCGTCACGCCGCGCTTCTTTCGCCAGGAACGTACCTGAATTCGATATTTTGCTCGATCCTCGCCGGACCTTAACAACCGAGGATTGAGTCCCATGAATATTTTTCGCCGTATCACTGCGACGGTCTCCGGTTCGCTCGAGCAGGCCGCGACGCAGTTGGAAAATCACGACGCCATCGTCGAGGCCGCGCTGCGCCAGACGCGCGCCGCCGCGGCCAGAGCCAAGGTGCGCCTCACACGGGTCAAACGCGACGGCAAAACCCTGACTGACCGGGTTGGTGAGCACCAGCGCATGATCGGCGTCTGGGAGAAGCGTGCCCGCCAGGTTGCCGACAACGATCAGGACAAAGCGCTCGAGTGCATCAGCCGCCGTAATCGCAGCCGCGAGCAGCTCGCTGCCGCCAAGGCGGCGTTGGCCGATCACGAGGCGCGCGAGCGTGAGCTGGTCCAAGCCGTATCTCGCATCGAGGAAAAGCTGTCCGAGCTCGAGAGCCAGCGCAACCTGCTGCGGACGAGACATTCAACCGCTCAGGCGCAGAAGGCCATGCACAAGCTGGAGGCAGACCCCTGCTATGCGGTAGACGACGTGCTGGAGCGTTGGGAAATGCGCATTCTGGAAACGGAATATGCCACCCCGTTTCTCAACGACGGCGACAGCCTGGACGAGGCGTTCCATCGCGATGAAGACAAAGCTGAGCTGGAGGCCGATCTGGATGATCTCCTGCGCCGCGATGACGAGGAACACTAGACATGCAGTTGCAGAATTTGACAGAAAAGGTCTCCCTGGCGGGGCTCTTGCGTACCGTGGGTGCGCTCACCGTCGTTGCCGCCATGTGTGCTCACTTGTTGGAGGGTTGGCACGCCTGGAACGACCTCAGCCGTTACTACGTGATGCTGGGCGGCACCGTGCTGCTGGCCCTGGCTGGCGCGGTCATGGGGTATTGGTCCAGGGACGTCAAAAGCGCTCGGGCTTTTTTCTCGCTCGGGCTGATCTCCGTTGTGGCCAACATGACCACTCTGGGCGGTCTGGTGCATTCTCAGCTCAACGGCGATCCGGTATTTGCCGCCGGTGGGCTGGCTGCGCTGGCCGCCGGCAGCATCTTCCTCGTGTTGCTGCCCGCAGCCTGGTTTGCTTTCAAGGTGCTGGCGCGCTCCCACGCGACGAATCTCCTGGGTATATTCGCGGCGAGCAGTGCGCTGCTCCTGTTCCCGTTCCGTGAATCTCTGGGCGTGGGTCTGGTGATCGCCGCAGCGCTTGCGCTGCCGGCGTTGTACCTGCGTCGACGGGTGGGTGACGTTGCGTTTCGCACGCTCGAAGGACGGATCGCCGCCGCGGCGTTGTTTGCGCCGGCGCTCGTCATGCTGGGACGGTTGCTCTGGTTGTATCAGGCTGACGAACTCGTCACTTTGATCCTTGCCGGGATCGGTTTCTTCGCCACGCGCTACGCCGCCGTCATGATCCCGCGCGCTTCCGGCTGGCATGCGGCCAACAACGTGAGCTCGGTGCTGCTGGCGCTGGTGATCGGCATTACTGCCATCCTCCTGGGCGACGGCCTGATGCCGGACGAAGCGTTGCTGCCGCTGTTCAGTGTCGTGTTCGGCGGCCTGGTATGGAGCATGGGTTTGCAATGCGAAGATACGCGCGATCGGTTCGCTTACGCGGGTGCTTACAGCGCTGTCAGTTTTACCCTCGCCAATCTCATATTCACCGCTGGTGACGGTGGTCTCGGCTGTCTCGTGGTCGGCCTGCTGGTTGCGCTGGGCGGTCGTCTGCAGAGGCTGCGCGGCGTTATGGCAGCCGGTATGGTCACCGCGGGCCTGGGACTCCTGCCCTCGGCCTTCGAGCTTGCGGGCATGATCGATCTCACCAACTGGTTGACGCTGGCCATCATAGGCTTTGCTGTCATGGTGCTGGCGAGCGTATGCGAGCGGCTGTTGAAACAGCCGCTCGAAGACGGCTAGACCACTGCGGTCTGGTTTCCAGGGGGGCTCAGCCCCCCTTTTTTCTTGCTGTTCTCTGCGGCGTTCTTTTATTGACGGGATCGGCCGCAATCGGCGCGGATTTGCCGGCGCAGGCGCGTAGCCGGCGGCGGCATTCGTACCTCGGTGCGCAATTTACTCGTCTAGACTGAATGAGAGGTGTCAGCTAGATCGACCCATTGCGAGAGTTTAGCCGCTATTTTAATCATCCTTTGACGCGCTACCGGCTGCTGGCGGGCTTTGCCGTGCTCATCATGACCTCCGTGCAGTTCATCATGGAGCGCGTGTATGCCTATCCGGAGATGCGCTGGGCCGCGCTCGTCTCGCTGGCCGCATTTGCGTTATTCGGCTGGCAACGCTGGCTCGGTCGATGGGCACACGTCGCCGCCTTCCTGGCCTATCTGCCCATGCTCGCAAACATGTGCGCACAGCTCTATGAGACCGCGCTTGCACAGGATTTTCTCGTCAGCCTCGTCGCCATACTGGTGCTGATGTCGGTCGCCTACACGGAACGGTTCTGGCTGCGTCTGCATCTGATCGTCTGGGTGAGCACGCCCATCGTGACCGCCGCGCTGATACCTCAGCCGCAAGTCTCTCTGCTGACCTTTGTTGTACTCATGGTCTTCATGGGTCTGCTGATCTACAGCTCGGTGTACGGCCTCATCCGCAGCCGGGATCGGCTCGCCCGCAGCGAAACCCTGCTGATGCAGAGCCAGGCGCTTGCCAAGGTCGGCGGATGGGAACTGGTCGTTGCGACTCAGGAGATCAGGCTCACCGACTCAGCCTGGGACGTGCTCGGCGTCCCTGTCAGCGAACGTGGGCGGTTCTTTCCGGAGGCGCACTTTCCAGACGAAGCGGAATATGCCGCGTTCCGCAACATGGTGGACGACGTCGTACAAACCGGCGGACCGATCGAGTATCAGGCGCATCTGAAAAAAACGGACGGAACGCTGTTCTGGGCTCAGGTGCGGGCCATAGCGCAGCGCGAAGAGCGTGGGGGTGTGGAGCGCGTGCTCGGGGTCTTCAGTGACGTGACCGACTCCCTCGCGCGGGAAGATGAACTGCGGCACGCGAAAGAGGCGGCGGAAAGCGCAAGTCTCGCGCGTACCCGCTTTCTCGCCAACATGAGTCACGAAATTCGCACGCCCATGAACGGCGTGATCGGCATGACCTCGCTGCTGATGGAGTCGAATCTCCCCGACCAGGAGCGCGGTTATGTCGAGGTGATAAGGTCGAGCGGCGACTCGCTTCTGAACATCATCAACGAGATTCTCGACTTCTCAAAATACGAGTCTGGGCAGCTGGATCTCGAAGCTGAATCGTTTTCGCTGGAGACGGCGGTCAGCGAAGTGCTCGACATCGTGGCGACCCTGAGCGAGAAGAAGGGACTCAGGGTTTACTGGGACTCGCCGGGCTTTGCCGTGAGCGGTTTTGTCGGCGACGTTTCGAAACTGCGTCAGGTGCTGGTGAACTTGATGTCGAATGCAATCAAGTTCACGGAGCAGGGATCGGTGACGCTGAAGCTTCGCGGCGAGCTCGTTGCGGGCGGAACGACCGCTCTGTCCTTCAACGTCATTGATACGGGCATCGGCATCGCACCGGAAGCGTTGACCAGTCTGTTTGATCCGTTTACCCAGGAAGATGCGTCGATCGCCCGGCGTTATGGCGGGACCGGTCTGGGGTTGGCGATCAGCAAAGAGATCGTCGCGGCGATGGGTGGAGAGCTGAAAGTCGAGTCCAAGATGGGCGAGGGTTCCTCGTTCAGTTTCACCATACCTCTAGAGACCGGTCCGGCGGAGCCCTTGGGCGTGCTGCCGAATTCCAGAGCCCAGGTCTGCATAGTCACTGCGGACGCGCATCAGGCTGAGCTGCTGGCCCGGCAGGTGGAAGAGTTTGGCGGCAAGCCCTCGATATGTGATGCCGTGGATGATCTCGATTTAAACAAGGTGATCGACGTGCTGATCGTCGATCTCGACGTCGTATCGGCGATGTCGTTCGCGACGTTGCGTTCGCAGCTGCCGAAAACCCGTCTCATAGCGCTTGCACGTATCTCACAGCGTGTGCCGAAGCTGGAGCAGAATATGGCGCTGCTGCGCGCGCCCGTGCGCCATCGCGAGCTCTGGGTGGCGCTGCAGGCCGACCGCTCTGCGGGCGGAGAGGAAGCTGTAGAGGGCGGCGCGCCAGACATGCGCCCGTTGCGTCTGTTGCTGGCCGAAGACAACAGCGTCAATCAGATGGTGGCTCTGCAGATGCTCCGCAAACTTGGATACACCGCAGATGTTGCAAGCGACGGCGAACAGGCGGTAGCGCTCGTGCGTCAGCAGCACTATGACGTGGTCTTCATGGATATCCAGATGCCGGAGATGGACGGTTTGCAAGCTACGCGGATCATCCGCGAGTCACCGGAGATCACGCAGCCTTACATCGTCGCGATGACGGCGAATGCGATGAGTTCGGACCGCGAGGCGTGTGAGGCCGCGGGTATGGATGACTTCGTTGCCAAACCCGTTCGCATCGGGGAGCTGCAAAATGCTCTGAAACGCGCGGCCGAGCGCTTGCCGGCGCCGTTTATGGTGTCAGGTGCTGCAGGAGATCCGTCAGCGCCAACTCTGCCGTATTGACGCTGACGAAGGGTTCATCGCTGCCCGGCAAATCCTGATTTTCTAGCTGCCACGCCAGCACTTCCGCGTCCGCTTCAGACGGGTCGCCACCTGCGGCATTGCGCTTTGCGATCCGCTCGCGCAGCAGCGCGACCGGCCCGGTCAGCTGCAGCACTGTCGTCGGCGCGTGCGCTTCTCTGGCGGCGGCGTACAGCGCCCGGCGCTGACTTTTCTGCAGGCAGGCTGCGTCGATGATCACCGTCTCCCCTTCAGCCAGGAGGCCTTGCGCCAGTTGCGCCAGATCAGCGTATAGATCGTGCGACTTCGAGGCGTTGTAGAGACCGCCACCCAGGGGCGCGCCGCTGCTCGCCGTCACGCTGATACCGTGCTGGACTTTGCGCAGCACGTCCGAACGCAAACGAATGGCGCCGCAGGCGCGCACCAGTTGCCTGGCCCAGTACGACTTGCCGGTCCCGGACACGCCGTTCATCACGATGAGGCGGCCTGGGCCGCGCTTAGTCCGCGCGGCGCACCAGTCCAGGTGACCGGTCAGCTTGGTCTGAGCTTCTGTATCGTCGGGTGCTTGCTCGAGGCGCAAACCAGCAACCTTGGCACGCACCATGGAGCGGTAGTCGGCGAATATCGGCAGCAGCCGGGCGCCGCCGTAGTCGCCGCTCACGTTGAGATAGCCGTCAATGAAGGCATAGCCCAGATCGCCGCGTTGGCGCACCAGGCAGTCCATGAGCAGAAACCCGATGTCGCACATGACATCGATGTTGCGCAGATCTGCGTCGAACTCGAGGCAGTCGAAGGCAACCAGGCCCTCGGGTAACCGCACCATGTTGGAAAGGTGCAGATCGCCGTGGCACTCGCGAACTTGTTGGGCTTCCTGTCGCTCAAAGAGGGGGCCAGCCAGCGCGGCCAGACGGCTTTCCAGATGCTCCCTCAGCTGCCTGAGCACTGCTCGATGTGGTTTTGTGCTCGTCAGGCCGGCCAGCGTCGTGAAGTTGTCGCGCATCGGCTGTACGGCATCGTATGGCCCTGTATAGGCCGGGATGTCTGCGTGTTGCGACGCGAGCTCCGCGCCAAAGCGGTACAGCTCATCAGCATCGAGCCCGGCATGCTCGAGCAGCGTGTCCGCCTGGGCGGACGTATCGAACTGACGCATCTTTACCGCGTGCTCGATCACGTTGGGCGCGCCGGTCGGTTCACCGATGCGGACTGAGCCTTCGGCATCCGCCGATATGCCGACGACGTCGATATACAGACTCGGTGCGAAGCGGCGGTTCAAGCGCAGCTCTTCAGCGCAGTAAAACGCACGGGCGTCCGCGCTGCTGAAATCGACGAAGTCGAAGTGCACGGGCTTTTTGACTTTGTAAGCGAAGTCGCCGGTCAGATATAGCCAGGACAGGTGGGTCTCTATCAAGCGTATGTCGTTGCACGGATGCGGGTAGGTGCTCGGTTCAAGGAGCGCTCCCGGCAGAGTGATGGAGGCTGTGGTTTCGTTTGTCATATGGAAGGGTACTCGCTGCCTGTAACCTTCACGAGCTGCGCGGATGGTGCCTATACGGGATTTCCACGAACACAAAGATTTCTAATTTGTTGCACCGGAAAGTATCCTCACTGCGTCAATTCTGGAGGGCGGCATGGGCTCTGAGGTAACCCATCGGTTTTTCGAAGCGGAGGATTTCAGCCGCTTTCGAGAGAACCTCGACGCGGAAACAGCATTGCTGAAAAGCTTGTTCGATGAGCAGGGATTCTCCGAGCGCGGTGATGTTGCCGGCTTTGAGCTCGAGGTGTGGCTCGTCGACAGCAATGGCGATCCTTTGCCTGATAACGAACGCTATCTTGAGGCGCTCTCGAGTCCTCTGGTCGTCCCGGAACTGGCGAAGTTCAACATCGAGCTGAACGGCAGTCCGTGCGCGCTGACGGGGCGGGTCTTTTCGCGCCTGCACGATGAGCTGGAGGCAACCTGGGCGCGATGCCGCCAGACAGCTGACGCGCTTGGCTGCGGTCTCGTCACCATCGGCACGCTGCCCACCGCGCGCGAGGACCTTTTCGTCGACGAGAACATGTCGACCATGGTGCGCTATAAGTCTTTGAACGACCGCGTGATGGCGCTTAGAGACGGGCAGAAGCTCGCGATCGAAATCGACGGCGAAGACAATCTCTCGCTCAGGCATCACGACGTCATGCTGGAGGCGGCGGCGACGTCTTTTCAGATCCACCTGCAGTGCCGGCCGTTACGCGCTGTGCGCGACTTCAACGCCTCGCTCATAACGGCAGCGCCGCTGGTCGCGGCAGGGGCCAACTCACCGTTTCTGTTCGGACACGCATTGTGGGACGAGTCGCGGATACCGCTCTTCGAGCAGAGCGTGGACGTGGGTGAGCGCAACAAACCGCGCGTCACTTTCGGCTCCGATTTCGTGCATCGCTCACTTTTCGAAATCTTCGAAGAGAATCGCACCGAGCACCTCATTCTGATTCCGATGGTGCAGGATGCTCCGCCCAGCAGATTCAATCATCTGCGTTTTCAGAACGGCACCATGTGGCGCTGGGTGCGTCCGCTGATCGGCTTCGATTTCGACGGTCAGGTGCACCTTCGAATCGAGCAGCGCGTGCCGAGCGCCGGGCCGACGCTTAAAGACTGTGTCGCGAACGCTGCGTTTTACTACGGCATGGTCAAGGGCTTCGGTCTGGAAGAGCATGCGCCGGAGATGCAGCACCGCTTCAGCGACACACGCGACAATTTCTACAATGCTGCGCGCTACGGCCTCAATGCCCACGTCTGCTGGCCTGACGCAAAAGGCCGTGAGCGTGAAGTATCGATGCGTACGCTGATCGTCGATGAGCTCATGCCGCTGGCGCGTCGGGGTCTTGAAAGCCTGGACATTCCCTCGGAAGAGATTCATGAATATCTGGATATCATCGCGTCCCGCGCTGACAATGCGCAGAACGGCGCCGCCTGGCAGCGCCGTTGGATGTCGCGGAACGAGGCCACGCTTGCTGATCTGGTGCAGGCTTATCGCGCATTGCAGGACACTAACCAGCCAGTACACACCTGGACTCTGTAAGCGCAGTGCTGCACTTTCTCGACGCGCCTTCGGCGGAGCTCTTCGCCACTCCCGCTAATGAACTGATAAACGTCATTCCGGGACCGACCCTGGTAAGGATAACCGGCGGCGGCGGGCCGCCGCTGTTTGTTTCCGTGTTGCTGCACGGCAACGAAACCAGTGGTTGGCACGCAGTTTGTGATGTTTTTCGGCGGGCTGATCCGCCACCGCGCGACGTGCTGCTTTTCATTGGCAACGTCGCTGCTGCCGCACAAGGTCAGCGCACGCTGCAGGGTCAACAGGACTTCAATCGTATCTGGCGCGGTGCTGATGGTGAGGAAGGACGACTGGCCGAGGCGCTGCTGACAGCAGTGAGGCGCGAACCTCTGTTTGCCGCGATCGATCTGCACAACAACACTGGGCGTAACCCCCACTACAGCGTGCTCACCCACATCAATCCGCATACCCTTGGTTTGGGTTATCTGTTTTCCGAGCAGGCGGTCTTCGTGGAAGAGCCGGATACCGTGTTAGCTCGCGCGATGCATGAGTTTTGTCCCGCCGTCACGCTCGAAGTGGGCCCGGTTGGTGATCCGCAAAGCGACGCACGCGCGGCCAGATTTCTCGACGACTGCCTCAATCTGACGGCCGTGCCTCAGGTCGATGCTGCAGCGATGAAGCTCTACCGTTCGCTCGCGCGGGTGCACGTGCCGGAAAGTGTCGTTTTCGACTTCGTCGATGACGTGCCGCCGGGCATGGCTGCGGCGGAAGACCTGATCCTCACCGGCGGTATGGAGGCGGTAAATTTCCACCCTGTTGCTGCGGGCACCGAGTTCGCCGCGCTGCGCGCGCCGCTGTCACGCGTCCTGGCGGTCCTCGATACAAACCACAGGGACGTCACGCACGAATTTTTCGAGGAGAATGCGGGCGTAGTGACGCTGCGTCAGCCTGTCGTGCCGGCGATGTACACAACTGACCATGACGTCATCCGTCAGGATTGTCTCTGCTACTTCATGGAGCAAATCGAAGACGTAAGTGGCTTAGGTTGACCGCCGCGTAGACGGCGAGACATCCGGCCCCGGCAAGCACGATGTCGGCTTGCGCATCCCAGATGTCCCCCTGGGTGCCGAGATAGAGATTGCCCAGATCCGAACCGAAGAGAAGCGCTGCCGCCCATTCCACCAGCTCGTAGATGGCGGATGTTGAAATGATCAGGTGAAAGCCGAAGAACTGCGCGCGGAATACGCTGGGACCGAGCCGCTGAGTCAGCGCTTCCGCGACAGGCTGGGCCAGCAACACACCGTATAGCAGATGCACGAAACGGTCGTAGTTATTGCGTTCCCAGCCGAACAGGTCGTTGACGGAAAAGCCCAACCAGGTCGAAGTAAACGTATCGTACGGTGTCAGCGAGTAAGTGAAGTGGGTGCCAATGGTGTGTGCGATCACCATCAGCGCAATGCTGATCCTGGCACCAGCGCTGAACGCGATGCCGCGCCGCCAGCACCAGACCAGCACCAGCAGCGCGCTGACCGTCGCGAACTGTTCGAGCAGCCAGGCTTCGTAGTCCCAGGGACGGATCGCGCAGAGTATCCAGACCAGGACACAGCTGGTGATCAAAACGACGTTGAGTGATGAGCCAGAGCGATTCATCGCGTCACTTTAGATTGCTCTAATATGTAGCAGCATAGGTGAATCTGCCTATCCTTCGCCCGCCCCGCGCGAGCTGTTCAGCTTGCGTTTAGTTTCGAGAGGCTAGCATGAGCCGACCATGCAAGCGTGAGAAAAGTTATGCGGGTCGTTATTGCCGCGGGTGTGTTGCTGTTCAGCGCCGCGCCTGCATTTGGCGCTGTAGATGCCGAGGTCGGCACGAATACCTACGTCGGTCTTGCCCACGTCGTTCGCACCGAACCCATCGTTGCGCGCCATGTTGAGAGGGTGCCGGTAAAACGCTGCGCCTGGGAATATGCCCCGGAGCGACGACGCTACCACGATCGCTACGACACGCCGCGCACGCGCCGGATGCAACGCTGCCGCACCTCCGAAGAGTCTCGCGTGCGTGAAACGATTACCGGTTACGAAGTCACCCTGCGCTACAACGGAGAAACGTTCACGCGCCGGACCGACACACAGCCGGGCGCCCGTATGCCGGTTCAGGTCGAGGTGGCGTTGCTCAATGACTAAATCGAAACGCCGAGCGTGTCCGGTTCAGGACTCGTTCAGACAAACCAACCTACGCTCAAGATTCCACGACTGGAGGAAGTCCATGAAAGCCTTTGTCTACGCATCCCTGCTGGGAACCATGCTCTTAGGTGCGGCCGCACAAGCCGCCCAGAGCGGACCTGTGGTGCGTCTGTTTCCAACCACTGTGCTGGAAGACATACGTGAAACAAGCGCCGTTGCTGAAGAGATGGAAAACAATCTGCAAGAAATCATTCACCGCCTGGACATGCAGCAGCAGCTGTATGAAGAAAGCTTGTGCCAGGGCGCCGATGGCGACCAGGGCTGTGCGCGCATCGCCAAGCAACTCGGCGCGACCTACCTGGAAATGCTCACCGCCATGAGTGACGGTTTGCCGCAGATGGAGCGTGCTGTAGAGAGCACCCGCGCAAGCCTCGAGAAGCGTTTGCGTCAGGAGCTCGGACAGCGCACTACGCCGACGACGCTGCAGGATCAGCTGCTCGGCAAGGCGTCGGCCACAACCGCTTCCGCGACGCGTCCCGCGTTGCGTGGCCGTTCGGGTGTACGCCTGTCAGACCGCTTCAAGCAGTACTACGACCTTGTTGCGACCCACCGCAATGGGCCCGGCCAGTCCCTCGCTGTTGTTGCTGCCGATATCTACCTCGATATGGAAGAAGCGGCTCAGCTCATCGCTGCGACCCAGGAAGAAATCAGCCGCGCGGCTCTGATGGAACAGCTCAATCAGTCGTTCGGCATGATTACGCCGGAAATGGCCGCAGTAGTCGGCGGGGTCAAACAGATCCTGTTCGGCGAGGCGGTTGGCGAGACGCCGATAGCCGCACCCCCTTATGCCATCGGCCAGACCGAATTTGTCAGCCCGCTGGAAATGTAGCTTGAAACGTACGACAGCGTTCAACGGAGGAAGATCATGATCGCAAAATTAACCATGGCCGGCTTGTTGGTAATGACCGCCGCAGCCTGTACCACGACCCCGGTAGCCAGCCATTGCACGGCCGGTTTGAGTTCGAGCCTCGAAAAAGCCATTTACGACGTGGATGTGCGTCTCGGCACGGGCTGCGAATACCATTTCGACAGCTATTTCGCTCAGCTTCTGAGTATTGCGGAGTCGAATCCCAGCGGTGAAAACAAAGTTCTGTTCAGCGACTTTTTGATGCGTGCTAACGAGTCTGGTGTCATCAGCAAGCGACAGGCGCGGGACTACTACAATCGCTACTTCAATGTGAAGTTCGTCTCGCTGACGGGTGACTACAACACCTGTGCGCAAGCGTGCCCTGTCCAGGGGCAGGTGATGTCCAACATGCAGAACGAACTGCGTGACAAGCAGGTAGGTCTCCTGAAGGCGAGTGATGACAAGACCAGTTATTACCGCGCGGACCACCTGCTCAAAGAGGCTCAGCTGGTATTGGAGGCGACCTGTCGTGCCTGCGCGGCTGGTGAACAGCGCTAAGCCGATCTCCTGGGGTTTCGGCTGGGGATTTGCCACAGGCGTCGCCATGGTGCTGGTTGCTTTGTTGACGCACCAGGCGGCGCCTGAATCCCCGGCCGACGCTGACTGGGCGACCTGGATCACGGTCAACCTCGGGCATTCCGTCTGGCTGTTTGTGATAGTGCTCGTGCTGTTCACGCTCAAGCTGCGACACCTTTCCCAGATTCTCCAGCAGACCACGGTGCCCGCTGAACAGTCGAAAGATGTCGCAGCGCTGGATCAAATGCTCGACGTCTGGATCCAGGTATTCATTGGTGTCGGCGTCATATGGACGGCTGTGGGCATGCGCAGTGCTCTCCAGGCTGCGCTCGGTGACCCGGCGTCGGCGCTGGAAGACAGTGCCGGTAACGTGCTTCGGAAACTGGTGGATGGCGGTATTCTGCTGGCGCTTACCACGACTATCGTGGGCGCGGTAGGCGGTTACCTGATGCGTCTGGGCAAGACTATATTTGTTGGTGCGGCGCTGCAGAGCTACTACGAGACGGTCGATCGTCAGGAAATGGTGGCGTTGCTCAAGGCGGCGGAGCGAATCGAGGCCCACCTCGACCGTCTTGGTCCCGAGGCTGCGAACGTAACGCCGTTGTCGGGCAGGGTGTCGTGAGACGCCGCCACATCGCACAAGTGGATGAGGCGAGCCTGCAGACAGACGTCATGCGCTTCATGGCGATCGTCGCATTCTGCTTGATCGCCATTCTGGCGATGGTGCGCAATATCGAAGCGCCGCCGTCAGAGCTTTCGAGTGCGGAACCGTCTCCGACAAAGCCCGTTCAAGCTGAGCCGCTGGAGGTGCTGTTCGAGAACGCCGATCCGATACAGCCGGAGCCTGTGAAGGAGCCGGTTCTGGAACCGGTAAAGAAGCCCACACCCGAGCCTGAGACACCGGCTATGCCTGCGGCCGAGCCGCTGGTCGCAGTCCCCGCACCGCCGCCGCCACCCGTTCGATCGGAAGAGGTCGTCGACACCGAGCCGCAGCCGTTCATAACCTCAGCGCCGGAAGCGGACGAACGCTCGGAAGAAAGTGTTGCGGCTACCGAAACGGTCGCGGAGACGAATGAAGAAGAAGGTCTAACGCTGCGATTTGCCTCCGAAGCCGACTTCTTGCGTCTTGTTGCGCGCGGCAAGGTCGCCGTCTACGCGTTCAGCGATGCCGACTTCCTCGAACTCAAATCGAACTTCAAGTTTGCGAAAGCTGCACCCCCCGAGCAGGTCTACGAGCTCGAAGCAGCCACAATTCCAAGGCAGATGCGCGCTGCGTTGCCCCGTTCGGCCAACATGACGGCGACTGAAATGAAATGGGCCGTTGGTTTGCCGCGTCGCGTTCAGCGCCAGATCCATGAATGGGTCAACAGCGTCGAAAGTGGTGAGCTTTTAATCAACCGTTTTGAAGAGGTGCATCATGTGGCGCTGCGTTAGCGTGGTATTGCTTGTCGTCGCAGCGCTGCCAGCGTGGGGCAATACACAGATGCTGGATGCGTGGCTGCGCGACAAAGCAGCGCCCAAGCTGGCAGAGGTGCTGGGCAAACACCCGAAGTTCAAAGGGTCTCGCATACGTTTTGTCGGCGTGGACTTGGGCCAGCCGACACCAATCGACAATGCGCTGGCTGCGGAGATCAGCCGCGTTTTGACACATCGTGTGCTGCAAACGGGTGCCGCCGACGTTGAGGGCCCGTCCTCACGCGTTCGTTGCCGGCGTATCCTGGCATCGGAGCCTTACCTGGTTGGTATCGACATTCAGAGTGAGGGTCGCTCTCGTCATCGAGTCAATCTCGCAATCATGGATGTGGAAGAAGGCGTCTGGGTGGCGGGAATCAGTCTCGGCTGGCGCGGTCGGCTGACGAGCGATGAAGCGCGCGCGCTGCGCAGCCGGGTACAGACCGGGCCGGCCGGCTCGGTAGATCGCCCCATTGCGCTGAGCGAGCAAACGGAGATCGTGCAACGCCTGCTGCAACAAGTGCGCTGTGCGTTGCCGTCCGGGCTCGAAGGCACCGTCGCGTTGCGTCAGCCAGAGGACGCGCGGCTGGTATCCATCAGCACCGGGCTTGGACAACAACTCGTGCTGGAGCCGGGATATGTGCTTTCGGACGGTGATGACGCCGATTGGCTGATGCGCATTGAAGTTTCTGAGCAGGATGCGCAGCGATTGGTGTTGACCCTGGCTCCCGGTGACAGACCAGCCACGCGTCAGCAGCTGGCGTCCCTGGTTATGCGGGTTTCCGGACCGGTGGAGACGCCGTCACGGCCGGCGCGCTTGCCCACGCCTGACCCCTCGCAGCCGGAATATTTGCTGAGCGAACTGGATGTTGCCGGCGCTACACCTTGCAGATCCGGCAGCGGCGATTGCGTGGAGGTCGGATTCGAGATCGACAAGGCAGCGCACGTATTGGTGTTTCGCACACACGAAGCGGGCGTCGTGCCGACGTCGTGCACCACACGGCAGGAGCTCAAACCCGCGGGTGAGCTTCGCTATCGAGTGCGCCTGCCGGACGCGGGCACGGATCGTGCCGGGATTTATGTCGTTGCCAGCGAGCGGCGCGAGCCCATACGTCGTCTTCGCAAAATTGTGCAGGCCGCGACCTCCCGGTGCGGGACGAAACAGGTTGGCGCGAGCGATTGGCGTGGCGAGCTGATACGTGCGGCTGCGGAATTAGAAGGACGTCTGGAGTGGCGGGTCGTGCATCTGAGCCTCGATCCGTCAAACCGGAGCATTAGGAGGATATGACATGCGGTTTCTTTTTGGATTGATTGCCGGTGCGCTTGTCACGCTTTTCGTGGCTGCGGCTCTGGACGCCCCGGCTGACCGTCTGGTGGGGCAGCTTGTCTCCGCATCGACACGCATAGGCGAGGTGTTTACGGAGGCACGTGAAGCATCAGCGCCTGAACCGAGTCCAGCGGCAAGCCTGGAGGTTCCGGAGGCGTCTCTGCCGGCGGATACCGAGTCGAACCTGTCTGAGCTTCCGTCAACTCCGGATCGAGGAGAAGTCGTGATCGTGGAAGACGATATAGCTGCGGTGCCCGCAACAGACGGCGGTATGCTGGCCGACGAAATGGCGGGCTCGGACTCGTTGCCGCCTGCCGACTTCATTGAGGCAGCCGCGATTGAAACAGCCGCGCGCCGGGCGGTGGCCTGGGGTCCGTTTCACAGTGAAGCGTCGGCCAGCGGTTATGCCCGCCGCCTCAGCCGCGAAACGGGTCGTGACTTTGTCGTGGAGAAGCGTGCGCCGGCGAACTACGCAGTCGTGTTCAGCTACCTGGATGCCGACGACCTGGCAGCCATGCAGGCACAGATTGCGGCCGTGACCGGGATTGCGCAGCCGTGAGGGTGTGGCTGGTGACGGGTTTGCTGCTGTTGGCGCACACAGCCGAAGCGCTGCCGTCTAAACGTTACCCCTATCAGGGTTGCTTCGAGGTGGCTGCGCAGATGCATAAGGTACCCCTGGAGCTTTTATTAGCGGTGGCGGCCACGGAGAGCAACTGGCAGGCGGACGCTCGCTCCCACGCCAACGCCCACGGCATCATGCAGATTCAATGGCCGGGGACCGCACGCCATCTGGGGGTCACGCGCGTTGCTGAACTCTACAATCCGTGCCTGAACATATCGCTCGGTTCGCAATATCTGCGCGAGCTGCTGGATGAGTTTGGCGAAGTGGAGGTTGCGCTTGCCGCATACAATTACGGTCCCACCAGGATAAAAGAGAGTAGTGAAATTCCATCCGGCGCTAAGGGTTACGCCGCCAAGGTGCTGGGTCATCAGGAGCGCATCGTTGCCGGGCTCCTGCCCAAGCGCCTCGCGCCGGCTGGCGAGCGCACGCTGGTAACGTTTGAGTCACATACACGGGCACACGGCTTAGCCAGGATGCTTGGCGAAAAACTACAGGGTGCAACGGTGAAGGTTGCAAGGGTCAAGAAACCACGGCGCGGTTCTGCAGTGGTGCTCGCCGTCGGTAAAGCGGGCCTGACGGTGCAGGACCGGGTGACGCTCAGTAATCTCGGGTGGGCGTTGTGAGACGCTTGTTCGGAATCACCATGATCGCCGCGACGTTCGCGGCCCAGGGCGTCACAGCTGAGCCGGTAGAGCGGGTCGTCTGGGGCGAAGTTGTAGATGTGGTGCCGATCACGGAGACGGTCACTCCACGTCTCGCTGATGATTGTGACAAGGCAAAACCCGCCGCGGCGACGCTCGCAGCGACTTTGCGCTGGGACCTTCGTCCGGAGTGTGTGCGCCGTAACAGCGTGCAAACGCTTGGCTACCGCGTGAGCTACCGCTGGGATGGACGCACCTACGTTCGGCAGATGGACAAAGATCCGGGTCGACGCGTGCCGTTACTGGTCAAAATAGCAGCCGTAGAGGGCTCGCGCTGATCCCGCATTGAGGTAGATATTTAAGGGTTGCGGCGCGACAGAGTTTTGCGAACGACGTCGAGGAGTTCTCTCGTGGTAAATGGTTTTTCGATGAGGATGACACCCGCATCGAGTTCACCCCGGTGGACGATGGCGTTTTCCGTGTAGCCCGACATGTACACGGTGGCCATGTCAGGATTTGTCTCTCGCAGTTTTGCCGCTACTTCCGGCCCATTCATGCCAGGCATGACCACATCGGTCAGCACGAGATCGAGTTCTTTGCCCTCTGTGATGCGGAGAGCCTCCATCCCATCACGAGCGGATATGGCCTTGTAGCCGTTGTTCTGATCAATTATGCGAAGTGTCTGTCACAGATCGCCAGGAAGTGGCGCGCGCCTCTGGAGAGGGGTTCATGTTTGTTGAAATAGATACCGACATCTCTCGGTATGTTGGCTTCGGGTAAGCCTTCGATCGCATGCATGCCAGGCGTGTCATCCAGCAGGCGGTTGGAGAGATAGGTGACGCCTTTGCCGGCCGCAGCCAAAGCGAGCCTCAGTTCCAGATTGCTGACTTCCCAGACAGCGGCGAACTCATCGCTCAGACGGCTGGCGGCTGAGCGCCTTGTGACCTCGTCGAGATAAGAAGTCAGGAGCGTTACTTTGCTCAGATTTGCCGACGGCTCCTGCATGAGCGATGCGAACAGCGGGTGATTGCGATGCACGGCCAGGACGCGTTCCTCCCGGAAATAGACACGCGTGACGAAATGGTCGGGCATGGCCGTCTGAAATGGTCCGAAACCGAGTTCCCAGCGCCCTTCGTCGACGCCGTAGATGATCTCTTTGCTGGGCACGACGTCGAGCTTCAGTTTCGTCAGCGGGTTCTGCTCACAAAACTGCAGCAGGAGGTCGCCGGCGAAATATCGATTGACCATCGAGTTTGTGGCCAGGCTCAGGGTCGCGAGGGCGCCGGTGCGGATCAGCTCGATGTCCTGCAACGCCTGGCGCTCTTCTGCCTGCAGCAGGCGCGCATACGAGTAGAGTCGTCGTCCTGCCTCGGTCAGCTCCGGGCGGCGCCCTCGCACGATGAGTTGCGTACCGAGTTTGTGCTCGAGGTTGGCGACAGCCTGACTCACGGCGGATTGTGAGAGGCTCAGGCGTTCAGCCGCGCGGCTGAACCCGCCTGCTTCTATCACCGCGTCGAGAACGCGTGCTTCGTGTCGTTCGATCTGCATGGCCGATAAGCGTGGATCCGTCTTTGCACGTGCCTACCTTAAACGACAGTCGTCGCAGATATCCATAAGCGCAGCTTATATTCCAATAAAATTATGTGCTTGAAATGCGGATATATAAGTCAAGGAGATGATTCGAGAAGTGGATCACGCGTTTTCGCGCTCTCCGGCGCGCTACTCTGGCAGGCCTTGATCAATGAGGAGAAACTTATGCCTGATGTTGCCAAAGGTCTTGCCGGGGTCGTTGTCGAGGAAAGCGCTGTGTCCGAGGTGGTTGCGGACGGGCACCTGCGTTATCGCGGCTACGAGATCGAAGACATCGTCTCCTGTCCGCTGGCGCAGGTTGCCGGTCTTGTGGTCGACGGCAGCTTGAGCGCGGATCTCGAGCCGATGTTGCAGAACGCTGCCAATCTCACTGCTCAGGAAACCGCGCTGGTGCTCCATGCGCCGGCGGATCTGCATCCCATGCGGTTGCTGCAAGGTGTGGTCCCGCTGCTCTCACGCAGCGCACCGCTGGGCTACGGCGAAGCAGACCAGGGCCTGCACGTCGCGGCGAAGCTGCCGGCGGTTGTCGCGACGCATCTGCGTCGCCGAGCAGTCGAGATGGACGCCTCTCTGCCGTATGCCGAGCGGTTTCTCGATGCGCTCGGCAGCGATCCGAGCGCAGTGCGGAGTGAAGCGTTCAACGTAACCCAGATTTTGCAGCTCGAGCACAGCTTCAATGCAGGGACTTTTGCTGCCCGGGTGGTGGCATCGACGCTCGCGCCGGTGGAGGCGGCGATTGCCGCTGGCTTCGGCGCGCTCTCGGGATCCCTGCACGGCGGCGCGGACGAGGCTGTGTTGAACATCGCCGATGGTCTCGACTCGGTGGCTGCGGCTGAGCGCTACGTCGATCAGACGCTTGCCGAAGGCGGGAAGATCCCGGGCATGGGGCATCGGGAGTATCGGGTGCGCGACCCGCGGGCGCGGATTCTCGAGACCTGGGCGGAAAAGCTGGTGGTAGGCACGCCTGAGGAAGCGACGTTTGCGATTCTCACGGCCATAGAGAGCCGTTTCCGGGAGGCAATGGCGGCGCGCGGTAAACCGCTGCATGCCAATGTGGAATTCTACAAGGGCGTCGTTTATCGCGCCCTGGGGTTGCCGAACCACTTCTTTACCGCGGGTTTCGCCATGGCCAGGGTGTTCGGCTACGTCGCGCACTTTATCGAGAGCCGGCGTGACAACCGCATCTATCGACCCGCCGCGACTTACGTCGGGCCGCGGCGCACGCTGGCAAAACCGAGCTGACTCCGAGCTCGCCTGGCGCGCAGTTTCCGGGTGCGCAAACAGTCGCCTCTACGGGCACCGGGCTCATCTTCGCCGAACATGAGTTCGGACTCTTGCCTCGCGGTGCCCACCACTCCCTGCGCGGGCCTTCCGGACGACGTGAACGGCGCCTGCAGACGCGGTAAGCTGCGCGTGGAGGAGGGGACATGCGCATTGCTGCAATGCGCGTGATTGTCGCCATGTCCAATCGCATGCGGCCGCAGATGCGGGCGTAGATGGCTAATTAAGTGCGGAAATGGATGCGGAACTAGAGTGGCGAGACTACAAGACAAAATCTGTTTGATAACGGGGGCTGCGCGCGGCCAGGGTGCGGCGGAGGCGCGTATCTTCGCCGAAGAGGGCGCAATCGTCTGGCTTGCAGACGTGCTGGATGAGGAGGGCGAGCGCCTGGCGGCCGAGCTCGGCGGTCGTTACGCACACCTCGATGTGCGTAGCGAAGACGCCTGGGCAGAACTGGTGGCCGCGATTGAGGCGGAGCATGGCAGGCTTGATGTATTGATCAACAACGCCGGCATATTTCGCCGCAATCGCCTTCTTGATACGTCGCTTGCCGAATTTCAGGAAGTCATGGACGTCAACGCAACGGGTGTCTTTCTCGGCATGCGTGCGGTCGCGCCGGTGATGATACGCGCGGGCGCCGGGTCGATCGTCAATATCTCTTCACTTGCCGGCATGCGCGGGGCCGCTGGCGCGCTTTCTTATGGCGCCTCTAAATGGGCCGTGCGCGGAATGACTAAAGCGGCGGCCATAGAGCTCGCTCGCAAGGGCGTGCGGGTCAACTCGATCCACCCCGGGCTGATTGATACGCCAATGGCCGACGAACTCGGCGGTGGTAACGACAAGCTCATCAACCGTACGCCGCTGGGTCGGAGCGCGGCGGCGGAAGAAGTCGCGCGCATGGCGTTGTTTCTCGCCAGCGACGAGAGCTCCTACTCTACTGGCAGCGAGTTCCTCATAGACGGGGGGTTGAATGCGCTGTGAAGTGACCGGTTCGCTCTCAGAGTTGGCTGGCGCTGCATGATTGCCGAGAACCAGCGATGGCTGGCTGACAATGCTGCCAACGTGCTTGATTCGGTCGTGGATGCCATCATCACGATAAACGACAGAGGCATCATCCAGTCCGTGAACCACGCGACGGTGAAACTCTTCGGGTATACCACCGAGGAAATGATCGGGCAGCCGGTGACGATGTTGATGCCTGAGCCGCATCGCAGCGACCATCAGCACTACGTTGATAACTTCCTTGCCACGGGACAGGCGCGCATCATCGGCATTGGCCGTGAGCTTTCTGCCGTCACTAAAGGCGGCGACGAGTTTCCGATTTATCTGGCCGTGAGCGAGATCAAGGCTGAGGAAGGAAGTTTCTTCGCCGGCATCATACGGGACCTCTCTGAGTCCAAGGCGAACCAGGAAGCGTTGCTCGAGCAGCGCGAGCGTCTGGCGCGCGTTGGCAGGCTCAGCACCATGGGAGAAATGACCGCGAGCATTGCCCATGAGATCAACCAGCCGCTGACCGCCATCGCTGCGTATGCTCAGGCGTGTCAAAAGCTTCTGGAAAAAGACGATTGTGATCTCCAGCGCGTGCGCGACGGTCTGCGCAAGTTGAACGACCAGTCGCTGCGTGCCGGCGCCGTGATTGAACGGATTCAACGTTTCGTGCGTCATGAGGGCAACCAGAAGGAGCTCGTTGATCTCAACGACCTGATGAGGGACCTGGTTCATCTTGCGGCGCCGGACGCGCGGTTGCACAGCGTGGACCTGACGTTCGACCTTCAACCCGATCTGCCCGTGGTTTATTGTGACCCCGTGCAGATCCAGCAGGTCGCCCTGAATCTGATCCGTAACGCCATCGACGCCATGCAGGAGATAGATTCGGCGCATGGCTCGCAGATAACGTTGCGCACCAGGCTCGAAGCGCGTGAACCGCCTCTGGTGCAGGTGGCCGTCGTCGACAGCGGACCGGGTGTGGACGATGCCAGCGAGCAGATGATCTTCAGTCCTTTCCATACGACGAAGGCCGAAGGCATGGGGATGGGGTTGTCGATTTGCCGTTCGATCATGCGTGAGCATGGCGGCGATCTGAGTTTTACGAATAACGATAACTACGGCTGTACTTTCTATTTTGTGCTGCCCATTGGAGAAGAACATGAGTGACGGGGAAAAGGTCTACATCGTCGATGACGACGAGGCCGTGCGTGACGCCATAGGCATGTTGCTGGAGACCGTGGACATTCCCTACGTGAGTTACGCGGACGCGCAATCATTTCTCGAGGAACTGGATGCAGATCAGGTGAACTGTCTGGTGCTCGATATCCGTATGCCCGGCATGAGCGGCCTCGAGTTGCAGGAAAAGCTGGTGTCCATGCAGGCTGAGATTCCGATTGTGTTCATCACCGGTCACGGTGATATCCCGATGGCGGTGGAAGCCATGCGGCGAGGCGCTGTCGACTTCCTGCGCAAACCGTTCCGTGATCAGGAATTGCTCGATCGCATTCAAGAGGCGCTGTCTCTGGACGCCGACAAGCGTGACCACGCGGCGGACCTGGAAAGTTATCAAACCCGCGTGGCCGATCTCACGCCGCGCGAACAGGAGGTGTTCAAGCGTGTTGCCAGCGGGCAGGCCAACAAGGTCATCGCCATCGAGCTCGGCATCAGCGAGCGCACCGTGGAAATTCATCGTAGCAACGTCATGCAGAAAACCGGATCGCGCTCGCTGGCGGATCTCGTGCGCCTGCTGATAAAGCTTGAAGAACTCGAGAACTGAGAGGGGCAGACATGGCAGAGGCACTACAGATAGCGGTTCTGGGGCTTGGTAACTTCGGCACCGCATTGGCGCGCAATTGGCTGGAGGCGGGCAACGAGGTGCGCGGCTGGACAGTTGAGGAAGATGTTTACGCGAGTCTCGAGGCGACGAGCATCAACGAAAAGTACCTCCCGGGTGTCGAGCTCACGGGTCTGCGCCCGTCCATGGACATCGGTGCGACGGTCGACGGCGCGGACATCGTCGTGCTGGCGCTGCCCTCGGGTGTGGTCCTCAAGGTCGTCGAAGACCTGCTGCCGCATCTCGCTGATGGGCAAATTCTGCTCGATCTGGCGAAAGGCCTGGCGCCGGGTGATCAGCTGATATCGGATGTCATCGAAGCGGAGCTGAAGGCTGCAAATCTCAGCGTGCCGCTTTGCGTCATGATGGGTCCGACCATAGCGCCGGAGCTTGCGCGCGGCGTTTTGACGACTGCGCTGGTGGCGAGCGATGACGCTGAGCTCGCGGCGCGCATCGCTGCTCAGCTCACCACGCCGACGCTGACGCTCGCCGCTGCCAGCGATCCGCTCGGCGCGGAGTATTGGGGTGCTTTCAAAAACGTCATCGCGCTGGCCTGTGGCGTGGTTGATGGGCTCAAGGAGGATGGCCGCGGCGGTGACAACCTGAAAGCAGCAGTCTTTACGGCCGGATACCGGGAGGCGGTGCGGCTCTTGCCCGAGCTCGGCGCCGCGCCCGACACCGCTCTCAGCGCGGCGGGCATAGGCGATCTTTTCGTCACCGCCACGTCGCCACATGGCCGAAACCGGGAGATGGGTGAACGCCTCGGTCGTGGCCAAACGCTTGCGGAAGCGGAAGGTGAAATGGTGATGGTCAGCGAAGGGGTGCGCGCCGCGCGCATGTTCCAGGGCCTTTTCGCCGGCGCGGGGCTGGCGTGTCCGTTCGTCGATTCGGTCTGTGGACTGCTGGATGGTCACCTCGATATCGATGGCTTCCTGACCGGAATCATGGCGGTCTGAATCAGCCGGCGTGGGGCTGCATGCCCACCCGGGCGGTGCAACCGCACCTGGCCCGTTGATTTGCCGGCCGGAATCTCGTCTACTGAAATTTGATGCAACTTTTCAGTTGCAGTGGGTAATTCGCCGCGCGGATGCGCCTTGCCCGGCCGTCGAGATCCCCCGTTTCTGAGTGCTTGTCACGGTCC
The DNA here is from genome assembly GCA_965267275.1 of Pseudomonadales bacterium. Lineage (GTDB taxonomy): Bacteria > Pseudomonadota > Gammaproteobacteria > Pseudomonadales > Azotimanducaceae > UBA4421. The sequence continues at coordinate 4,522,782 of OZ253950.1, read as the reverse complement.
AAGCCTGCGCTTTGTTGATGAAAACGTGATCCAGTGATCACCCCTCCCGGCTTTTAGCGCCGCAAAAACCGCGCAATTTCAAAGCTCGTCTATGCTTTTACACAGGAATCCGGCGAACGTGGACCGTTTCGCCATGTGTAAGTGTCATTGGCTAATCAACAAGGTGCGTCATGCAAACAAAAAATACTGGCTTCACTCTCATGGAGGTGATTGGGGTACTCGCCGTCATCGCCATCATCGCAGCGGTCGCTACGCCGCAGATTTTCCAGGCTATTCAGGATGCCAAAGTGTCTTCCCTGGTCTCGGAGGCGAACGATCTCAAAGCGGCGGTAGCCCGCTATTACAAAGACACCGGCACCTGGCCGCGTCATGTGCCGAGCCGGTCTGAAGACCATTTCCGTCAGCTGATGAGAAATTCCGACTCTGCCGGCAACCCGATCTCGGGCTGGGATGGCCCTTATCTCGAGGCTGAACTCGACAATCCGATTACCCCCGGTGGCTACCTGGACGTGATCGTTACGGATAACGCCAACTATGCCTGCGACCTGGATGGCGACGGCAACCAGGACGGCACCTTCATCACGCTGCGGGTTGATGCGGTCAGCGACGATATAGCGGAAAGCATCAGCCAGATGCTCGACAAAGACGGTGCGGTCACCACCGGTGACGGCGACTGGAAAAAAGCCGGCCGCGTGAAGCGTTATGCCGGTAACCACGCCTCTATCCTGGTGATGTGCCTGGCCAGGGTGTAATGATCCTCGATGACACAAGAGCGGCACAGCCAAGGAGCGGCACAGCCCAAAGTCAGTAAACCTCTCGGACAGCGGCTTCTGGAAGCCGGCATGGTTACCGAGCCCCAGCTGGACCTGGCGCTGCGCGAACAGAAACGCAGCGGCGGGTATCTGGGTGAAACCCTGGTTGAGCTGGGTTTTGTCACGGCGGAGGACATCACCGCTACCCTGGCGCAGGAACACGATGTAGAAATGGTCAGCGTGCGCGATATCGACATCGCGCCCGACCTCTTGAGTCTGGTGTCTTATGACACCGCGCGTACCCACAGGCTCGTCCCCCTGAGCCTGAACGATGGCGTGCTGTCTGTCGTGTTTGCTGACGCGCTCGATATCATCGCGCAGGACGCGGTTGAGCGGGAAAGCAAGCACACCATCAAAGTCGTCACCGCGCCGGAAGCACATGTGCTCGAGGCGATTGAGCGTAACTACGCCCGTTCTTCGAGCATCAACGAAACCATCGAGCAAGTGCTCTCAGGTGACTCGCTCGACGTTACGGCGGCGGATGACGAAGGCTCGCCGATGGTACGGCTGGTCGATCAGATTCTGGCGACCGCCATCAAACATCGCGCGACGGACATTCATATGCAGCCTGAAGAGCGCAACATGCGCGTGCGTCTGCGGGTCGACGGCATCCTGCGCGAGGAAATCATCGTCCCGAAGGCGATTCAGTCCGCCGTGCTCGCACGTCTCAAGCTCATGGCAAGCCTGGACATCACTGAAAAACGTGTGCCCCAGGATGGGCGCATCCGCTTCACTTTCGGCAGCGGACACATCGACCTCAGGGTCTCCACGCTGCCGACCAATCACGGTGAAAGTATCGTCATGCGCGTGCTCGACGGGGGTGCGGTGCAGCTGTCGCTCAGCGACCTCGGCTTTTCCGCGAAAGATCTTGCGCGTATCGAACAAGCGATCAGCCAGCCGTACGGGATGATGCTGGTTACCGGGCCTACGGGCAGCGGTAAGACGACGACCCTCTACACCGCGCTGGGCACGATCGACCGCGAGGCCCGCAGCGTCTTTACACTGGAAGATCCCATCGAATACACGCTGCCGCTGGTGCGCCAGACGCAGGTGAATTCGGACATCGGCATGACATTTGCGGCCGGTTTGCGTGCGTTGCTGCGTCAAGACCCTGACGTCATTCTGGTCGGCGAAATCCGCGACGCGGAAACTGCCGAGCTTGCAACGCGTGCGGCGATGACAGGGCACCTGGTGTTCTCGACCTTGCACACGAACAGCGCCGTCGGCGTCATACCGCGCCTGGTCGACATGGGTATAGACCGGTATCTACTGCCGTCCTCGCTGGTCGGTATCGTTGGCCAACGGCTGCTGCGAAAGCTCTGCTCCGCATGCCGCGTGGAAACACCCGGTGCCAACCCGCTCCTTGCCGGTGAACTTGCACACCTTGCGGGCGATGCGCCGAGCCATTGGGAGGCGGTCGGTTGCGATCAATGCGGCGGCAGCGGCTTCAGCGGTCGTATCGCGGCGTACGAAGTGTTGCTGACGGATGAGTCGTTTCACGATGCGATTCTCGAAGGCGGCGCGGAATCCCAGATGCTGGACCTCGCCCGCGCCAACGGTATGACGACGATGTTGGAAGACGGTATCGACAAGGCGCACCAGGGGTTGACCACGGTTGCCGAAGTTCTGCGTGTGTTGAGGTAACCGTGCCGCGCTCACCAAGCCGAAATTTTCGTCCCGCGCGTTGGGGAGGCTGACATGCCGCAATACGCCTACCGCGCCATTGACGCTAAAAGCCAGGTTACGAACGGCATCCTCGTAGCGGACTCGGAAAGCGTTCTCGAGCGACGCATGGCTGCTCTCGGGCTATGGCTCATCGAAGCGAAGCCTTACGTCGCGAAGAAAGAGTCGGATATCAAGGTCAAGGTTACGCGCAAAGACCTCGTCGACTTTTTCAATGGCCTGGCAACGCTCATCGGCGCTGGCGTCGATATCAGTGAAAGTCTCAATGTCATCGTCAACGAAACGGAACAGGAGGGATTCCAGCGCGTGCTGGAGGATGTGAGGCTGAACATCGAAAGCGGCGTCAGCTTCTTCGACGCGATGTCTGCGCACCCCGAAGTGTTCTCCGCCGAGATCTGTAACCTGATTCGTGCCGGCGAACACAGCGGCGAACTGGTGGCGGCGTGTGCAGACATCAGTGATCACCTCGAGTGGCTCGATCAGCTGATGTCGGACGTCAAGCAGGCGACGATGTATCCGTCGATGATTGCGGTTGCCGTTTTCGGGCTCGTGTTCCTGATGTTCAGCTTTGTCGTGCCGCAGTTTTCGGTCATTTTCGACAGCCTCAACATCGAGTTGCCGCAGATCACCAAGGTCGTTGTTGCGATGGGCGCGTTTTGCAACGGTTACTGGTGGGCGATTTTGATAGGCGTCGCCGCGGTATACGCATTCTTCCGCTATATGCCGGAACGCTGGCCGGAGCTCGCCGTGCTGCTCGATAGCGCCAAGCTCAACATGCCCGTGTTCGGGCCGGTCAATAAGCTCCTCGTTCTGTCGCGTTTTACCCACAACATGGCGCTGATGCTGAAAGCGGGTGTGCCGATTGTCGAAGCGATCGGCCTGGTGTCGAGCGTCGTCAACAATCGCGTCATGAATCGCGCGCTGATGGACGCGGAGCTTGCGGTAACCGAAGGCCGGCGTATGTCCCAGGCGCTTGCGGAGCACGACGTCGTGAGCCCAATTGTCATGCGCATGATCGTGGTTGGCGAAGAGACAGGTCAGCTCGACAGCTGTCTCGAAAAAATCTCGCAGCGCATGGACAACGAGATACCGCGGCGTATCAAGCGCCTGTTCGGTATCCTCGAGCCGCTCATCATCATGACCCTGCTGGGTATCGTCGGCATGGTGGCCGCTGCCATTTTCATGCCGCTCTTCAGCCTGATGTCGGGTATACGCGGATGAGGAAACTCAATTCAGGCTTTTCTCTGCTGGAGATGATCGGCGTCCTGTCGATCATGGCCATCCTCGCCGGCGCGCTGGCGCCTTCGGTATTCCAGATGATGGAGGAAGCGTACGAAGATGCCGAGCAGCAGAGTCTCAGGACAGTGGCGGAAGCGTTCAAGGGGTATGTGAAGCGGAACAAGACGATACCCACGCTTGCAGACAATGACTGGCCGGTGGCAATCGCCGACTACGCCTCTTTGTCGCCGCAGCGCGCGCTCGTCAACGAGAAAAACTTCAATCGCCGGCTGTATGCAGATCCGATGTTTTTTGGCACCTCCAATCAGAGTTGGTCGGGGTATGTACAGGCGCTGGGGCTCGCAGACCGTCCGAACTCGCCGCGGCTGATGCTGGTGTCGAGCATGGACGGCAACGTCTCTATAGACCTCAGTACCAACGAGCGTTTTTCGGATGTCTGGGAGCAGACACCGGACGCGCTGATCGTGGAAAGCGATCGCATGCTGATTGAGCGGATCAATCTGAGCCCGCTTTTCCTGCGGGTTGTGCTTGGCAACGCAAACTCAGACCAGGTTGGCTTTCACCTCGAGTCCGGCAGTGAAGGTGCCGTCAGCGGGGCTGCGGGCAGTGCTGACGGCGAACGTACGCTTTACGTCATCAACAGCACCCGGCTGAGCCTCAACGGTAGCCCGTATCCGGGTGCCGGCGTCGAGCGTTCCGTCATCGTCAACGCGGACGGTTACTGGCGCTACCAGTCTTCTGATGCCGGAAGCAACAGCAACAACGGCAGTAGCAACAACAGCGGGAATAACGGTAACAGCGGTAACGGCAACAACGGCAATGGCAACGGCAACTCCGGCAACAATGGTAACTCGGGGAATTCGGGCAATAACGGCAATGGCGGCAACTCGGGCAGTGGCTCGGGGGTCTGGTCCTGGATAGGTTGATATGAGCCGCACGCGCTACACCATTTCCTGGCTCTACGGCGAATTCCGTATCGCCCGCTTCCATCGTGGTGTGATCGCTGCGCAATGGGAGGCGCCGGGCCGGGTAGAGACCCACGCGGATCTCGTGCGCGCGCTGGATGCGGCTTCTAATCACGTCGATCTTGGTATCAAGGGTGACGTGACCGTTGTGCATGAGCACGATCTGCACACCCATGATTACCTCGAGGTGCCGTCGATGAAGCGGCGCGATCTCGAGAAATATCTGCAACGGCGGGTCGAACAGGATAAGTCGTTCGACGAGGACGCCGCCTGGTGTTATCACAAGGTTTCCCATCGAGGCGGCAAAGAAGGTGTTCTTCTTCATCTGCTGCCGAAGCGGCTGGTCAAATCGACGACGGCGGCCTGCACGGCGGTTGGCCTCGCGCCAAAAAATTATGTCCCGCTGACCGAAATCGTTTCCGACTATCTGCCCACGAAAGACATCGCCCACGATCATCTGGTTGTCGTCGTCGCATGCTTCAACGAACGCACCGAAATCATTCTCGCCCTGGGTGACGGCGAAGCGTTGTTCGTTCGCGAACTGAACTATGGACTGTCCGCCGAGACGGTGGATCGCCTGGTGCAGGACGTCAATCGGACCATGCGCTATACGCGCCAGCAGCTGGGTCGCAGCGTCGACGGCGCCTGGATGATGGGACGCATCGCGCCGGAGCTCGAAGCGCAGCTGCAGACGGGTGTGGAAATGCCTGTTCATTTCGACCGCGAGGCGGAAGATCCCTACTTCTGGGCCGAGTGGGCAACGCGCCTGTCAGGCAGGCTGTCTGCCAATTTCATATCGGTGTTCGCGCAGAAGAACATGACCGGCGAGGTGTTTCGACGCGTGGGTGCCTGGTCGACCGCAGCGGTGCTTGCGGTGGCTGTGTTCTTGACGTTGTTCACCGGCGGTCTGGTTGCGCACCGGGCTGAGCAGATGCGCGACATACAGCTGCGTTCGGATCAGGTCCGTGATCTGATTGCGGCTGTGGAGGAGAAGGTTGCGACCGGCAAGAGCAAACAGGATCACCTTACGCGCCTGCGCGCAACCAGCCACAACCTGCCGTCGCTGATGATGGTGCACATGAGCCGTTTGACACCTGAAGAGGTGGTGCTGACGGAAGTGACCATCGAGCGTGCTGGCGGTGGCTGGCAGTTTGCTTTGCGGGGTACGGTCGCGGGTGATCTTCGTCATGGTGCGCGCGTGCTGGCGCGGTTTGAAGAAGAGCTCCAGCAGCCGCCGTGGCGCGTTCAGCTCCGTCAGAGTTTCACGGAAACCTGGATGGAGCAGTTTGAGCAGGGCATGCTGAGCGACTCCGGACGCCTCGGTTTTCAGATTGCGGGAGATCTGCTGTGAGCCTGGATATCGAGCTGCCGGATCTCGAGCCTGAGGCGCAGGAGCAGGACGAGCCGATGCATGCACATACCGGCATCAAGCGCTACGTGCAGATGATGGTCGATGCCTGGTTCCGCACGCCGCAGCGCATTGCGGCAACGATGTGCGTGGTTATCGCCTGTTGTTTCCTTATCGCCTGGAATTTGCAGCGCATGTCTATTCTTGATGAGCTGGTGCAGCTGCGGAACACCGAATATGCCCTGGACACGCAGCTCGCCAGGCTCGAGGCCGACCTGGTGATGATCGATCTCGAATCGCTGAGTCGGGCGATCGAGGATGAAAATGACCGCGTGTTTCAAGGATTTCCGGAGCTGGCCGCCTGGGCGGAAGGGTTTGCCAGGGTCGCCGGCAGCCATGGCCTGACGTTTTCCTACAAGGCGCACACCCCGCATTTGTCACCGGTACCGGACGTGCTCGAGGTGCCGGTGGTGTTCGAATTTAAAGCTACGCCGGAAACGGCCGATAGCCTGTTTACCAATGCCATGCACTTGATCGGCAGAGTGCTGCGTGACCATTGGCACATCGACGTCGTGGCAACCCAGGCGCGCGGTGATGGCCAGCAGCTGCTCACGCTGTCTGTCGACGCGCAGGTCTGGGTGCGCGACCGCTACGGTTTTGTCGACCTGACGCTGTTGCAGGCTGCTGCGGCAGGCGCACAGGGCAACCTGAATTAGTCGAGAAGGAGAAGAAAACGGCTAATGAGAAACTTGTTGAACAATCCCTGGTTTGTCGCCGCTTTGGGCATCTTCGCTGCCGCCTACCTCGGCGTCTCTCTGGTTTTACCCCTCATATCCGAGGATTCTCCCAGTGTCGCCGACGTACCGCCGCTGGACTTGTTCGGAGATCCGGTCAGGGGTGGCGACGTCGCGAGCATCGCCAACGTCACCGGTTTGCAGGCAAATCCGGTTCTCGAAGGCCGTGAATCGATCGGCTGGCTCTACGACATAGAGCGGGATCCGTTCAGCGGCAGTCTTCTGAATGCCGAAGTATCTGAGCCCGAAGTTCTCCCCTCAATTGGCGCCCTATTTGTCGGCGCGGGCGTCCAGGCGGCAGTGGTCAACGAGCGCCTGGTTCGCGTCGGCGACAGCATCGACAGGTTTGTCGTGGTGGAAATCGGTGCTCAGCATGTCGTGCTGCGCCGCGGCCAGAAGGAATACAGGTTGGAGCCCGCAGGATGAGCGTATACCGAGATCAGGGACCGATCTTCAGACAAGCCCCGGCCGTATGGATCCGCCTGTGGGTAGTGATTGCGATGATGCTCTGCACGGGTTGTGCCCAGATGCAGTTTGCCGGTGCTGATGAACCGGACGATTTTCCCCGATACCACGACCCGGAGTCCTGGCCCGCTCCGGCGCTGGCGCCGTTTCAGCTTTCCACGCGCGAGCGTATGGCATTTCCCCAACCACAGCCGATCCAGGTCGAAGCGGATGAAGAAGCGCTCTACAGCTTTGTCATCAACAACATGGCGGTCAAAGACGGACTGCGTTTGTTTGCGCGGGCATACGATTTGAACATCGTTGCTGATGAAGATGTCAGCGGCGTGCTGGATGTCGAGTTCCGCGATATGTCCCTGGAGCGCGCGCTGTCGTTGATGCTGGCGAGCCTCGATTACTACTGGGAGATCAAAGACGGCGTCATACGGGTGCGATCCTCCGAGACGCGCCAATTTACGGTGGATTACCTGCGTCTGGTGCGCTCCGGTTCCGGCTCTTCGACGGCGACGGTCTCGTCGAGCGCGGACGGCGGCGGTTCCGGGTCCGGCGGTGGTGGCGAAGGGGAAGAGTCCGGCTCCGTCGTCATCGAGCAGGAAGACGAAATCAAATTCTGGGCAGAGCTCGAAGATCAGCTCAAAGCGTTGCTGAGCGACAACGGCCGCCTGGTCGTGAATCGTTTGTCCGGCACTGTCCAGGTGACTGATCAGCATGCCTATGTCGAATCGGTTGGTGACTACATTGATCACATCAATCGCGCGATACACCGGCAGGTGGACATCGAAGTACGCATTCTGGAGGTCGTCTTGGATGACACCTCGGCGCTTGGTGTCAACTGGGCGCGGCTGGGTGATGCGCTCGATTCCGGTACCAATGTGGAGTTTACGAGTGACGGCATTGTGCGTGCCCCTGCCGGCGGCATCGCACCGCTCGCGTCAGTGCTCAATTTGTCGGCGTTCAATCTGAAGAACGACGGCAACGTGCGCATCTCTGCAGTCGTAGAGGCCCTGGAAGAGCAGGGCGACGTAGAGATCGTCAGTCAGCCACACGTTCGCACGCTGAATAACCAGACTTCGCTCATAAAAGTCGGCACCGACCGTACTTTCTTCCGGCGCGAACAGTCGACGGATTCGACATCCGCAGGTTCGATCACCACAGCAACGGACATACCGCAGGTAGTGACCGAAGGCGTGGTCCTTTCCATTACGCCGCAGATTGGTGAGCAAGGCTGGGTGATGATGGACATATCGCCGGTGGTTACCCGGGTCTCGAGCGTCAGCGTCGTCGAAGGCCCCGGCGGCGTGATACAAAGCTCCGCGCCCAATCTGGATGTCGCGCAGGTGTCATCGATTGTGCGCGCGCGCAGCGGTGACACTGTTGTGCTGGGTGGTTTGATACAGACGCAGGACAGCACCACGGAAAGGGGTGTGCCGGGTCTGACCAGGCTCGGTCCGGTGAGCCGCCTCTTCGGCGGCCGTTATGAAAACCGGGTACGTAAAGAGTTGATCATGGTGCTGACGCCAACGATCGTCGCAGCGGAGGATTGAAGATGCGTTACATGGCGCTTGTCGTACTGGTGATGTTGTGCACGGTATCCGTCGCAGATACGGATGTTGCCGATCTGTCGGCTGCGGAAGCAGCGGAACTCGAGCGTGCTGAGGTGCATGCGGAAGCCGCGCGGGATGCGTTGGAAATGCTGTTTCGCGGTATCGAGTCGGCCCCGGAGTCGGCGCGTGAGGAGACTGCAGACGTATCGCCCAGCCAACGCGCTGAGCATATTCGGACAGATGAACCCAGTGTAGGTCGAGTACCGGCCGGCTATCTGGATGCAGCCGCTGAAAGAGCTTTCAAACAGCTGCGGGACAATCTTCTGGCGACCCACGACGTCGTGCTGATGCGGAACGAACTGGCGGCTTACGTTACCGCTCATCCGCACCATCGCGAAGCCAGGGTAACGCTTGCGCGGCTCTATATCCTTTCCGACAGCCCCGGCGTTGCTCTGCAGACACTCGCCCCGTTGTTGACCCCTCTGGCGAAACGCCAGCATCCGGACTGGCAGCCCTGGTTCTGGGCTGGTACCGCGTATCTTGCGGAGGGAGACCACGCGCGTGCTCGACAGATGCTCGATGCTGCCGTTGCCAAAGACTCGGCGAGCGCCGACGTATGGATACAGCTTGCTGTTCTCGAGCAGGAAGTCGACAACCACTCCGGGGCGCTGCAGTACATCGCCATTGCCGAGCAGCTCGACGCAGATGCGGGCGCCGTTCATCTCAACCGCGGCTATTCGCTCGAAAGGCTGGGGCGATTGGAGGATGCGCTGAGCGCGTATCAGCGTTTCCTGGTCAGTGATATGAGCCATTCCTCTGTCAGTTTGCGCCCAACGGTCATGCGCCGGATTGCCGACATCGCGGCTGTTGTCGAGCAGCGCAAGGCATTGCGCAGAACCTAGCGCGTAACGAGCCAGCGGTGCTTTTACCGGACGAGTTCCGTATGCTGTTGGTCTTGTCTGGAAGGGTTATATCGCTGTGGAAGGCGGCGAATTACAGCTAGCGTCTGAAAACTCCCGTCAGCGCCGCTATGTGGCGGTGTTTTACGCGGACCTGTGTGATTCGACGCGCTTAGCGGCACAGCTGGAGGCCGAGCTTTACGCCGAGGTGCTTGCTGAGCTCAGGCGCTTGTGCCGCGAAATCATTCCCCGCCATCAGGGCACATTGCTGCAGGTCCATGGTGACGGTCAGCTCTCGATGTTCGGGTTTCCCCAGGCGACTGAGGAAGACGTGCGGCTGGCAGTCGATGCGGCGCTCGAGTTGCACCGCGCTGTTCGTCTCCTGCAGTTTGCCACCCCTGAGCTGCGCGACATTCGGTTACGACTACACAGCGGCGTTCACGCCGGCGTGGTGCTCGTGCAGGAAGGTGACGTCTGGGGCGGCAGTTACCAGCTCAGCGGTGAAGTGACCAATTTGTGTCAACGATTGTCCGCGGCTGCAGGTGAGGACGAGCTCCTCGTATGCGCGGAGAGTCTGCAGGGATCAGAAGGGTTTTTCGACTGTGGCCCTGAACGCGATCTGCGCCTCAAGGGTATTCAGCAACCGGTGCGCGCTTTCCCGGTGCGCGGCGCCAACAGGGAGGCTGATCGCTACACTGCCCGGCGTACGCGCAGCCGTCTGGACTTTGTCGGTAGAGAGAATGAGCTTGCGCTGCTGCAGCAGCGCTGGGCAGCGGTCTGCTCCGGTGTGTGCGTTACGGTCTATCTGGTGGGATCTCCAGGTGTCGGTAAGTCCCGTCTCGTCGAGCATTTCTTGAACACGCCCGCCTTTGCCGAGGTGACAATGCTGCGGGGTCATTGCGAAGCCGAGCACAACGCGCGTCCCCTCGGCCCGTTTCACAACATGCTGCGTGCACGTCCGGATCTCGTGGCAAGCGAAGAGGGTTTGTCGGAAGAAGCGTTGAGCAGCCGGTTGTTGGCGCGCTTTGTCGAGCTCAGCGAGGTTGGCCCTCTTGTTCTGTTCATAGACGATTGGCAATGGGCGGACGAGGCGTCGCGGCGATTGATTGCGCAACTGGTACCTCGCATAGAGCTGCCGATCATGATTCTGCTGGCACGGCGCGATATGGAGGAGCAGGAGTCCAGCATGCTGTCTGCTGCCGAGATCATTCCGCTTGATGGTCTGCACGACCCCGAAGTTGATGAAGCCATACAGACATTGTTGCCTGGTGTAGACCCGTTTGTGCGGGGCAAGATCTGTGCGCTCGCAGGGGGCAATCCGCTCTTTCTCGAGGAACTCTGTCAGGCATCTTCGGTAGATCGTCTCGACCATGCGCCCAGTCCGGTCGCGCACGCACCGCAATGGCTGTACAGCCTCGTGCAGGCGCGGGTATTGCAGCTTGATCCCATGGAGCGGCAAATCGTCCAGGTGGCCGCCGTCTTCGGGACGTCTGCCCCGCTCTGGCTGCTGCAGAAGGTGGCCGGATTCGAGGGGGTGGAAGCACTGACGGGGCTCATGGTGTTGGACTTATTGTTTCCCGGTGATAGCGGCCACTGGGCCTTCAAGCACGGGCTTACGCGCGAGATCGTCTACGACCTTGTTGAGCTGGGGGACAAGCGGCGTCTGCATCGCATCATTGCCCGAGCTCTTTTGGACGCACAGGGGCAGGAAGAGAAGAACCCCGAAGCGCTTGCCTATCACTTCGCTGGCGCAGGGATGCGTAACGAAGCCGTGCACTATGCCGAACTCGCTGGCACGCGCGCACTTGCGGCTCCGGCGCTTGCTCTGGCGCGATCGCAGTTTCGCCTGGCGATAGAGCTCCTCGACTCCAGCGATGTCTCGACCGGTAATTATCGCCACATGCTGAGTCTGGCCCGGCGCATGAATGCGGCCGCCATTCTGGATCCCGGTGACGATGAGCTGCCTTTGCTCAAACGCATTCTCGAGCTTGCAACAGAGCGTCGTGACCTCAAGGGGCAGGCCAACGCGCAATACTGGATCGGCACGGTGCACTATGGAATGGGGCGGCCCCGCGAAGCGCTGCTTTGTTACCAGAAGGCCAGGATGCTCGCGCAGGAGTGCGGGCATACGAACCTGGTGGTCGAGACGGGCCGCACCCTGGGCCAGGCGAAAGCGACTAATTGTGAACATCTGGAGGCGATCGTTCTTCTGCAGCGCGCCATTGGAGACACTGCAAAGCTCGAGAGAGGCAGCCGGGAGGCGATAGCCGTCGCATACACGCTGGGTTGCCTGGGCATGATTCTTGGCGACCAGGGAGATTTCGATGGCGCTTACCTGCAGTTTCAAAAAGCACGCGACTTGTTGGTCGGCGACGGTGATGACCCGATAGAAATCAACTTCATCTCGAAGCTCAGCGCGGTTCAGATTTGGGCAGAAGACTGGGATAGCGCCATTGCTACTGCGGAACGTGTGCGCAGACTGTCGGAGCGTGTCACCAACGTGTATCTCTTTGGTATGGGGCGCGTTCTCGAAGCATATGCGCGCTGGCGTCAGGACGGCGCCGCTGATGCCTTAGAGATCATGGCGGAAACCACGGGCTGGCTCGAGAAGTCCGGGCAGCGGCAGTTCCTTTCTCTCAACTATGCCTGGCTGGCAGAGGCGCATGCCGGGCTGGGTCTGGATGCCGACGTGCGCGGATATGTTGCCAAGGCGTTTATGCGCGCGCGAAGCGGGGACGGTTTCGGTCTCGCTTTGGCCGCTCGCAGCGCGGCAGTGGTCGCCGGGCGGGCGCAGTGGAACCGCTCGGGAGACTTCTATCTTGGTGTCGCGCGCCGTTCCGCGGAAGCGAGAGGGTCGCTGAGGGAGGCTGCATTGAACGACGAATGTGCGGCCAAACTGGCTGCGGCGGCTGGAGAAAAGGATCTTGCGCTGGAGTATCGCGCAAGTGCGTCGGTGGCGTTTGAGCGTCTGGGCATACGCCGCAATGGCGTTGCTCTCGACTAGCCCGCGTGCCCCGGGTCCAGGTAGTAAACGTTGCCATCCGGATCGTTGAATAGCGCCAGCACACCGCCCCAGGGTTGCTGCGTTGGCGGCATCTCGAATGTGACACCCCTCGCCTTCAGGTCCTCGTAGGCGGCGTCCACATCCGCAACGATAAAGCCGACGCCCGTATGGCGGCCGATCAGCGCGGGATCGTCAGCTTTGGCAAAAGCGAAGCTGATTGGCCCGGCATCGAAAGCGGCATAGCCGAAGTCAGGATCTACAGTCGTCGGGTTGAGCTCCAGGACGTCGCGATAAAAGCTGAGCGCTGCCTCGAAGTTTGAAACGAACACGTTGATATATCCGACCTTGAGGTCTGCCATCGCCCTCTCCCTCGGTGGTGGGCGGATAGTATCCGCCTCCCGAATATCTGCTTCAACTGTGAGCGCCGTATGACAAGCCGCCGAACATTTCTGATCGGCGGGCTTCAAGGCCTGTTCAGCTGATGAAGGGCAGTCCCTGCAGTGCCTGGGTGAACGTGTGCCAGCTGAAGGCGGCGTACGCGGTGCTGATGGCGATCACCGCGGCGACGCGCAATCCTGGTGCCAACGAGCCGGGTAAGGCGAGTGCCAGGAGCGGGATTGCCTGCATTGCATGCATGCCGAAAAAGTGCGCAACGCGCAGATCTCCTCCGTCTCGTGCCCAGTTGAAAAGCGGGATGCCGTTGGCGTCCGTTGCCGCGGCGCCCACCCAATGCTGGCTCATGCCCCCGAGGTAACCGCCAAAGCCGCCGCCGAGCACGAACGTCAGCACCAGACCGAGGACGACTGCCAGCACCTGGGCGTCATGGAGCCCGTTGTGGCGACCGATCACCCAACCCATCCAGCCAAGGACCGCCACAAGAAGAGTGGCGCCCATACCCATCAGGGAGTACATGGTTGCATGGAACGGTGTGGAGGTATTGAAGTGCGAGGCTTCGCCGAGCGCTGCCTGCAGCGTGATGTACACCATTTCCAGAAACGCACACCAGAACGGTATGTGAACCATCAGCCGACCGGGTCTCGTGCTGAGGTAGCCCCGGGGTAGATAGCGCACGAACAGTAAAAGCGTGGCGAAGTAGACAGCGAGCGACAGCGCAAATTTGGCGGGTTTGCTCCATACGGAAACGCCGTTCAAAAGGCGCGGATCGAAGCTGCTCGCGAGCAGGCATACGAGCAGCAATGCAAGGTGTCCAACCACCGCGTAGAACCACAGCGGCTCGCTCTCGCGGACCTCGATGATCAGGCGTTGCAGCGGGCTGCTGTGAGATTCGTGTATCAACGTGTTCATGAGGTCACCTCCTGAGCGCGGTCGGTGAACTGTCTCCAGACGAGTTTGCATATCCAGTAGAGAAGCAGCCCCGCCGGCCCCGCCATGAATGTGGCGAGCAGGCTCGGCAATATCAGCAGATGCGGCACGTTCGAATCCTGCGCGTCTTTGACGATCCACGCGCCGACGAAAAGATCGAAGGCGAGATAGTGTATCCAACCGGCGAGCAGGAGCTCAGGGACACTGAAGAGCTCTGCCACCGCGGCCAGCGAACCGAAACCGCCGCCTTCGGGAGCGCGATTGAGGTAAGTGATCATCAGCGTGGCGTAAACCACGCCGATCAGCAGCGGCACGATCACAGGCGCGAGCCAGTCCCGGGTGAATGTCCAGCGCGGCAGTGCCGCCAGACCGAGCCAGCCGGCCATGGCCAGCGCTCCGCACAAGCTGAAGACAGTTTCAGGGTTCATCGGAAGCACCTCCGAGCGTTGATCTTGACGTTGAAAAGATCGAATTTATGGACTTATGTTTCCACTGTCAAGATAAATTTACGATGTCAAGATGGGTACAATGGTGATGTGTCGATGAATGAGATGTGAAATGTCCGCGCGGCCCGCTTATCACCATGGGGACTTACGCAACGCGTTGCTGGATGCGGCGGATGAGTTGTTGCAAAAGGAAGGTCTGCAGGGTTTTACGCTGCGCGCCTGTGCGCGCCTTGCCGGCGTGTCCCACGCTGCGCCTAAGCATCACTTTGGCGACGTGCGTGGGTTGCTTGGCGCGGTTGCCGAGCGCGGCTATACCCGCCTGGTCGAGCGCCTCGAAGCGGAGCTTGCCGCCGCTGCGGGGGATCTGGATGCCGAGATGTTTGCTACGGCTAAAGCGTATGTGGAGTTTGCAGAATCGTGGCCCGAGCATTTCCGCATCATGTTTCGGGCTGACCTCCTGGCGTTCGATATGAACTGCCCGCCCGAGCCGATGCTCGCCACCTTCACCAATCTGACCAACGTGATCCTGCGTCAGCGCGGCGAGCCGGAGTTATCTCCGGCGGATATGGGCGGCGACAAGTCCGCGAGCCTCGTCAATGACATCCTGCTGGGTTGGTGTCATATCCACGGGTACGCCCACCTGCGCCTCGAAGGCCGGCTATCGATCATCGACGAGGGCTCCCATCTCGATCAGCTGCGCTTGAGCACAACGCGCCTTGCGCACCTGATTCAGGCAGGCACGGCAGCTTCAGCGCGAAAGTGATGCCGTGCGTGTCAGCGTGTAACGGTCAGGGCGTTTCCAGAGATACGAGCACGGCGGCGTTGGCGATCACCATCAGGTCGCTGCCGCCTTCGCCGGGCACGTTCAAACCGCCCGTGACGACTTCCACTTCCACCGTGCCGTAAGGCAGCTCAGCGGCAACCGCGGCGCGGTCGACGCCGTCGGGGTCCGCGACGCCGATCTTCACGATTATGTGCATGTCGTCCGGGTGCTTATCGAGAGCCTTGAAAAAGTTCAGGCTGGAATGACGAATCGCGTCGGCAACGGCGCGCCGTGCTGCCTTGGTATAGTCTCCGCCGTGGACGTCGACGCCCATGCCCATCTCCGTTACATAGCGTTTGAGCGCCATGGTTGCCTCCCAATCAGTCGCTGTCATTGTCATTCTACGCGCGCCGGTGACGCTTGGTCGCCCCACCGAGACGTTTATTCCGGCTGTTGCTAGACTGGCCGCACGTCCTTTTGCTGGAAGCCCGGATTGTCTGACGACAACAAAATGGCGCTGCTGAATGAGCTGAAGCTCGACCGCGATGCCCCTGCCGCCGAACGCGGGCGGCCGCTCAAATGGTTCATTGCGATCGCGCTCGCCGGTGGTATCGGGTTTGCGCTCTGGGCATTTGATCTACCTACCGCCGGCCAGCCGGTGATCGTCAAAACCGCCATTGCCCAGGGCACATCAGTACGCGCCTCGAACGATGCGGTGCTGGATGCTACGGGATACGTTGTTGCGCGCCGGCAGGCGACGGTCAGCTCCAAAACGACGGGCAAAGTCGTCGAAGTGCTCATCGAAGAAGGTGACGAAGTAGAGGCCGAGCAACTTCTGGCGCGGCTCGACGACAGCATTCCGCGCGCCCAGTACGAACTGGGCGCCTCCCAGCTCGAATCCGCTGAGGCAAGTCTGAAAGAACTCGAGATCAACCTGCAGCAGGCGCAGCTTGATCTTGAACGCACGATGGGGCTTGCGCAGCGTAACCTGGCGAGTCAGGCGGATCTGGACCGCGATCAGCTGTCGGTCGAGGGCCTGCAGGCGCGCCTGGAACGCGCGCGCCGCGACGTCGACGTCGCCGGGCGCAGCCTGGCCGTGCAGCGCCAGATTCTCGACGACATGCTCATACGTGCGCCGTTTGCCGGGGTCGTGATCGCCAAAGCGGCGCAGCCCGGTGAGATGATCTCGCCGGTTTCAGCGGGCGGCGGCTTCACGCGCACCGGCATCTGCACGATCGTCGACATGGATTCGTTGGAAATTGAAGTGGACGTCAACGAGTCATACATCAACCGCGTCTATCCCGATCAGCCGGTGAGCGTCGCTCTGAACGCCTATCCGGATGACGCCTACCCTGCATACGTGATTGCCATCATTCCGGCAGCCGACCGTAACAAGGCAACCGTGCGTGTGCGCGTTGGCCTCATCGAGCGAGACAGCCGGGTGCTGCCGGACATGGGGGTGCGCGTCGCTTTCCTGCAGGAGCAGCAGGCTGGCACGGAAGACAAGCCGGAGCCCGGCGTGCTGGTGCCCGGCAGCTCGGTCGCCGAAGATGCGGAGGGTGCGTACGTGTATGTCGTGCGTGACGATGCCGTCATGCGCCGCACGGTGCGCGTGGGCGGTGCTGAAGGCAGCCGCGTGCGTCTGCTGACCGGGATACGCCATGGCGAAGCTGTCGTCACGCAGCTCTCCGGTGACCTGCTGGCTGCGCTCTCTGACGGCCGCCGCGTCACGGTGAATTAAGCGGTGAATTAGGCAAGGACAAACGGAGAGGGTTCAAAATGGCGTTAGCAGTGCGCTGCCGCGACATCGAAAAACAATACAGCAAAGGCAAAGAAGTCGTCCCGGTGCTGAGCGGGATAAATCTCGATATCGAGGACGGCGACTTTCTTGCGTTGATGGGCCCATCCGGCTCAGGCAAAACGACGCTGCTCAATCTGATAGGTGGTCTCGATCACCCATCCAGCGGCAGCATCGAGGTGGCGGGGCAGGACCTGAACGCGATGAGCGGCCGGGAGCTTGCGAGGTGGCGTTCGGAGCACGTCGGTTTCATTTTCCAGTTCTATAACCTGCTGCCGGTACTGAACGCACAGCGCAACGTCGAACTGCCTTTGCTGCTGACGAAGCTGTCCCGTAAACAGCGCGCCAGGAATGCTGCCATCGCGCTCGAGATTGTCGGGCTCAGCGATCGCGCCAAACACAAACCTGCGGAGCTCTCCGGCGGCCAGCAGCAGCGCGTCGCCATCGCCCGCGCGCTCGTTGCGGACCCGAGCCTTCTGGTTTGCGATGAGCCCACCGGCGATCTCGACCGGGAAACGGCGGATGAGATTCTGAGCCTGCTCCAGACTTTGAATGCCGACTACGGCAAAACGATCATCATGGTCACCCACGATCCCCTGGCCGCGGAACGTGCACGGCAGACGCTGCACATGGACAAGGGCAAGCTGGTTGAACCCGAGGAGACCGCCGCGTGAGCATGTTGAGCCTCATGTGGGCAAACCTGTTCCGCAAGCGCACGCGGACTGCGCTGACGCTGTTGTCCGTAACGGTTGCGTTTCTGCTCTTCATGTTGCTGCGCTCCATATCGGATGCGTTCGACGTGGGGCCGCAGATTGCGGGCAACGACCGGCTGGTGGTCGGCGCCAAGTATTCTCAGATCGACAATCTGCCCTACAGTCAGAAGCAGCAGATTCTGGCGATCGATGGAGTAGATGCCATCGCGCACTCCACCTGGTTTGGCGGTATGTATCAGGACGGGCGCAGTTTCTTCGCGCAGTTTCCGGTCATGCCGCTCGAGTATTTCAACGTCTATTCCGAGTTTGATCTGGAGCCCGCTGACGCGCTGGAGCGCTTCGCCCGGGAACGCGGCAGCGCGGTGATCGACATCGGCCTGGTCGACCGCTTCGGCTGGCAGGTGGGCGACGTCGTGCCTCTCATCAGCCAGATTTACACCAAAGACGATGGCAGCCGGGATTTCGAATTCGAGATTGTCGGTACTTTTTCCCGGGACGGTAAGTCCTCGAGCTTCCCGGTGCTCTTGTTCCACTATGAACGGTTTCGCGAATCGGTGCAGTTCGGCGGCGATGCGGTGAGTCAGTGGACGGTGCGGGTGAGTGAACCCGAGCGCGCGGACGAGATTGCCCAGGAGATCGACGCGCTCTTCGAAAACTCCTCCGATCCAACCCGCACGACCACCGAAGACGAGAGCAACCGCGAGTTCGCCCGCCAGCTTGGCGACATGGGATTCATCACGACGATGATCATGTCGGCGGTGTTTTTCACGATTGTGCTGCTTACCGGAAACACCATGGCTCAGGCCCTGCGCGAACGCATACCGGAGCTTGCCGTGCTCAAGACCCTCGGTTTTACAGACACCCAGGTGTCGCTGCTGGTGCTGGGAGAGGCGGTGCTGCTCTGTCTGGTCGGCGGGGCGTTGGGGGTCGGCATCGCCTTCCTCATTGGTCCGGGCATGTCGGTTAATTTGGAGGGTCTGCTCGGCTCATTTGAGGTGGCGCCGGCGACGGCGCTCCTGGGTCTCGGCATCAGTCTCCTCATCGGTCTCGTGATCGGCGCGCTGCCGGCAATCACGGCCAAACGCCTGGCCATCGTCGACGCGCTGCGCAGGTAAGCCCGTGTTAGCGCAAGTATTCGAAATTACGCTCATGAACATCAGGAACCTGCCGAGCCGGCTGGGTTCCTCTTCTGTGATCGTTGTCGGTATTGGCGGCGTTGTTGCGGTGCTGGTGGGGCTGTTGTCGATGGCAACCGGCTTCTCCGCGGTGCTGGATGCTGCGGGGAAGGGCGATCGCGCGCTCATCATGCGCGAGGGCTCCACGTCGGAAATGAATGGTGCGATGAGCGCAGGTCAGCGCGCCTCGATTCGAGCGATGGAAGAGGTGGCGCTTGCCAGCGGCGAAACCTACGTTGTGGTTGCGATAGAGAAAATAGGCGCTGACATCCCGGCAAACGTGGTGTTGCGGGGCGTCGAACCGCCGAGCTTCGACATCCGGCCGGAAGTCCAGATTGTGTCGGGGCGGCGATTTGAACCAGGGCGCGCGGAGATAGTCGTTGGCGTCAAGGCGGCCTCCCAGTTCAAAGGCTTGAATGTGGGTGAGACGCTCAAAGTGCGCGATCAATCCTGGCAGGTGGTTGGCCACTTTACCGCTGACGGCAGCGTCATCGAGTCGGAGATCTGGGCGGATCTCGCCAACGTACAGTCCGCCTTCCGTCGCGGCGGCACCAGCAACACCATGCGCGTGCAGCTGGTGTCCGCGGACGCTGCGGGCAGCCTGAATGCGCGGCTGCGCGAAGACCCGCGCTTCGACCTCATGGTTCGCACAGAACGGGAGCACTATGCTGCGCAGTCCGAAGACCGCGCGGCGCTGATCAACGGTTTCGGCGTGGCAGTGGGTATCATCATGGCCATAGGCGCTGTATTTGCCGCGCTGAACACGATGTATTCGGCGGTGAGCGCACGCACTGTCGAGATCGCCACGCTGCGTGCGCTGGGCTTCAGCAGCATGCCGGTGGTGGTGAGCGTGATGATCGAGGCCCTGGCGCTGGCGCTCCTCGGCGGCCTCCTGGGTGGTGGCCTGGTCTGGCTCTTCTTCGATGGTTACACCGCTTCGACGTTGAATAACGCTTCGTTTTCCCAGGTGGCTTTCGACTTTGCCGTGACCGGCGAGCTTCTGCAGATGGGATTGAGCTGGGCGCTTGCGCTTGGACTCATTGGCGGGTTGTTTCCCGCCGTGCGCGCGGCGCGCCTGCCGATCACGACGGCGCTGCGCGGGGAGTAGCGAAGGCCGTCATGCCAGCTTCTCGGCGACGGTCACCGTGCGGTTTACGAGCTCGTCCAGATCCAGCGCGGCAATGCCAGCGAGAGAAACCCCGACGCCGGCCTGCCAGGGTGTAACCCACGCATCCGGGATCTCTTTACCTTGGAGTGCCCAGAGCGCGCCTACGGTCGCGCCGTTGCAGTCCGTGTCGAGGCCGGCGGCAACCACGTCGCCTATCGCAGCGCTGAAATCGTCCCTGTGACGGGCAAGCGCCCAGATCACCAGCGCGAGATTGTTGACGGTATGCACGACGCTCATGTCGCCGTAGTGTTCCCGCAGTGTATCGCCGCCGTCCGCCGCTTCGGCGGCTGCGAGACCGCGTTCGATGGCGTCCGCACAGCGGCTGTCCGCGGGGATGAACCCACGCGCGGCGCTGATGGCTTCGTCGATATCACCCCCGCCGGCAAGCACAGCGCCCATTACCGCGATGACTACCGCGCCGTAGATGCCGTCTCCGCGATGCGATAGCTGCGCATCGGTCGTTGCCAGCCTGGCGGCGAGCTCGGGCTGGCCCGGTGCGACCCAGCCGTACAGATCCGCGCGAATCTGCGCGCCGATCCAGTCGTTGTAGGGATTGTCGGCACACTCGGCGATGTCGAAGCCGAGGTCACGGCCTTCAGGAAACCACTCATCGCCACGCGACAGGAGAATCTTGTAGGCCGCCCGCTCGGCGGTGTAGGTGCTCGCCAGCGGTAGTTGGGTCATCCATGCGCGGGCAACATCTTCGGTTGTCAGCGCAGTGCCGTGCGCTTCGAGCATCATCAGCGCCAGCACCGAATAGTTGATGTCGTCGTCGGCGAGACTGGTTTGCATCTTGCCGCGACAGCAGGGCACGAATAGATGTTTCGATGCGTGTTCAGGTGCGTGAGGTATGTAATCGCGCAGCGGCCAGGCGCCTGCGTTGCGCAGGTAGGTCTGCAACGCCGCCGCGCCTTCCACCATGGAAAACCGCTCGACGGCTTTGCCGAGCATGCAGCCGGCGATACGGCCGCGCCAGGCGAGCGCGATCTTCTCTGAATACGCTTCCGGTAGCGCCATAGTCCCCTCCAAAGAGCTGCATCGTCGCGTAAATGGCGGGAGGAGGAAAGTGCTGGCGGGAGTGGATAAAAAAACGGGGAGCAAAGGCTCCCCGTTTCCTGATGGCGTTCAGCCTGGTCATGCCGCTCTAGAAGAAACGACGATAAGTCAGGCCCACGGTGCGCGGCATATTGGTGCGGAAACCAAGGCGCGCGCGGCCGCCACGCTCGCGGTCGAAGGACAGGTCAGCGTTCTCGTCGGTCAGGTTGGTGACGTAGAGTACAGCCTCCCAGTTTTCTTTGGCGAAGCCCGCGTTGACGTTGATCAGCGTGTACGCATCCAGCTCGAGGTCGAGCTGGGTGACTTCGGTGCCGGTAGCACCGGCGAAGGGCAGGCCGCTGGTGAACGTGCCGGCGCCGGGCAGCTGGTCGCTGGGCTGAGTGATACGGTCACCGACGTGCTGCACGGTGGCCTGCAAGAAGAAATCGGAGCCTGCGAACATCTCGGTCGGGATCGTGTAGGTGGCGTTGCCGGACATCTGGAACTCGGGCACGGATGCGAGGCGGTTACCGTCCTCGACGCCGCCGAGGATGCCGCCGGTTTCGGCGCGCACGGTGCTGTCGAATTCAGATTCAGCGATGCTGCCAGCCAGGCCGAGCTCGAGGCCGTCCGCCGGACGGGCCGTCAGCTCGAACTCGAAGCCGGTCGAGTGCGCCTCTTCCACGTTGAACGAGATGCGCGATGAGCACGACCCTGCGTCCAGCGTCACCTGCAGGTCTTCGATGTCTGCGTGGAACGCTGCCACCTGCAGCGAGATGCCGTTGTCGAACTCGGCTTTGATACCGACTTCATAGTTCCACATGGTCTCGTCGTCGTAAGACTGGAAGCTGCCGAATGTCGACAGGTCGCCCGGGGTACAGAGCGCCGTGTTCAGCGGGTCGTTCACACCGCCGAGGCGGAAACCCTGCGCGGCCTGAGCGTTCAAGGTGACGTTCTCAGAGATGTCGTAGCTCGCGAGCACCCGCGGATTGAAACCGTCAGAGTCGGTCTTGTCTACGCGGCCGGAGTCACCTGCAGCAAACAAGCCGCCGGTGGTGATGGAGCGTTCTTCCTCGAAATCGTAGTAGCGTCCGCCGATGGTCAGACGCAGCGCCTCGGCCAGATCGAAGGAGACCTCACCGAAGATGGCAATCTGCTCGATGTCGTAGGGCAGATCGGAATTGAACGGCGAGTCCGGACCATAGCCATTGGCGACAGCCGCTGACGTGCCTGCACCCAGGGTGGCGTCGGTGACGGCATCGTAGCCGGGTGTCGGCAGGCGCTGGGCGTATTCGCGCTCGGTATCGGAATAGAAGATACCGAACAGCCAGTCGATGCTGCCGTCACCGTTGGAGCTCACGCGGATTTCCTGGGTGATCTGCTCGACGTCGGTGGTGTCCCGCAGGTTGGAAGGAATCAGCACCGCGGACTCCGGATAGCCGAGGTCGACCGAGACGCTGCCGGTCAAGGCGCTTGCATCGCGGCTGACCAGGATGTCACGCTCGGTGTAGCTGGTGACGGAGGTCACGTCGAAGAGCTCGAAGCTGGCTTCGATGGTCAGGTCCGCCAGCAGGGTCTCGTCTTCGAAAGCTTCGTTCAGACGCAGAAACTGTTCACGTTCGTCCAGGCGGATCGCCGGCCGCGTCGTGGTGAACGGGTTAGCGAAGAGGTTGAACTCTTCCTGGCGATTGAAGCCGTCGGTTTCGATTTCCTGGTAAATGATGCGCGGCGTGATCGCCAGCGTCTCGGTAGGCTCGAAACGCAGCGCCGCCCGGATACCATTATTGGTGCCTTCGTTGACGTCGCTCTTGTTGCGGCCGTCGGTCACTGCGTCGATGAAACCCGGATACTGATTGGTGTAGCCCACCAGGCGCAGCGCAGCGGTATCGCCGAGCGGCAGGTTGATCATGCCTTTGGCGTGACCACCGATGTCGCCATCGCTGACGGTATTGAGATCGAGTTCCAGCGAGCCTTCTGTTTCGTCCAGATTCGGCTGGTTGGTGATGTAGCGGATCGTGCCGCCCACGGAGCCTGATCCGAACAGCGTGCCCTGGGGACCGCGCAGGGTCTCCACCCGGTTCAGATCGTAGAGATCGAAGTCCGGGGTGAACAGCGACAGTGAGATGACCGATTCGTCGAGATAGACCCCGACCTGCTCTTTCACGCCGGGCTGGTCACGTACGATCTGGCCGGCGGATACGCCGCGGATCGCCACCTGGCTCTGTCCCGGGCCGAGGTTCTGCACGGTCAAGCCGGCGATGTTGCGCGACAGCTCTTCAATGTTGCTGGCGCCGGCGCGCTGGATGTCCCGTTCGGTTTGCACGTTCAGGGAAAAGGGAATGTCCTGGGGAGAAGCGGCGCGCTTGGTTGCGGTAACCACCACCTCCTCGATGACGTCCTGGGCGGCATGCGCAGAGGCAGTCGCCACCGCTGCGATCAGCAGCAGGGTTATTTTTTTCATGATGTGTAGACTCTCCAATTGACCTTTTCAGGTGGGGCGCATCTTAGAGATTCTGTGTTTAAAAACCACCACGAAACGGCGCTAATGTCAGACGGTTTTGGACTAAAGGGAGAGGCCGTAATGTACCGATTTTCAGTGTGCGCATGCTGATCCTGGACGGGGGCATGGGCAATGAGCTCTTGCGGCGCAGCGAGCAGAGCGGGGGGCTCTGGTCGGCGCAGGCGCTGGTCGATGCGCCGGACCTGGTGACCGCCGTGCACCAGGACTACATCGATGCCGGGGCCGACGTCATCATCACGAATACGTACGCCACCGTGCCGAGCTACCTGGCAAAGTCCGGCCTGGCAGACCGCTATCTGGCGTTAGCGGATCTGGCGGGAAGGCTCGCGCGCGATGTTGCAGACCGTGCTGGGCGCAAGGTGCTTGTTGCCGGATCTCTGCCGCCGCTGGATGAGAGCTTCCGCCCGGACCTCGCGCCGGCAGATGACCAGGCGCGTGAGATCTACGAAGCTTTAACCGGTGTGCTGTTGCCTTATGTCGACCTGTATCTGTGCGAGACCATGTCCAGCGTGCGCGAGTCCGTGAACGCGTTGACGGCTGCCAGGGCGGTTGTGGGTGCGGACAAACCCGTCTGGGTATCCTGGACGTTGTCGGAAAGTCCAGGCGGCGGTCTGCGCAGCGGTGAGACGGTCGGTGATGCCGTAGCGGCGACTGCGCCCCTCGGCGTGGATGCGTATCTATACAACTGCTCGACGCCCGAGTCGATCAGCGTCGCTTTGCCTGAGCTCGTTGCCGCTGTGGACGTGCCCGTGGGCGTGTATCCCAATCTGCTGCATATCCCCGAAGGTTGGACGCTGGACAATGATGTGGCCACCGGCCGGCGCGAGCTCAGCGTCGATGATTTTGTCAGCTTCACGGCGCGCTGGCGCGCGCTGGGCGCATCGATGATCGGCGGTTGCTGCGGCATAGGTCCTGACTACATCAGTGCCCTGTACCGTGATGAGATGGCGGGGTCCTCGTGACGCGCCCCGTGCCGGTCATTCTCGATACCGACATCGGCCTCGATGTCGACGACGTGTGGGCTCTGGCATTCGCCCTGAATTGTCCTGAGCTGGACATACGTCTCATCACGACGGCAACCGGAGACACGCGCTACCGCGCCGCGGTGGTGGCGAAACTTCTCGAAGTTGCCGGTCGGCAGGACATACCGATCGGCGTGGGCATCCCTCTTGACGACTCGCCCCGCACTCACGATGCCTGGTTGGACGACTACGACCTCGGCAGTTACTCCGGAATAGTGCATGAAGATGGCGTCGGCGCCCTTTGCGATGCGGTCATGGCCTGCCCGGAGACGGTCACGATTCTATGCATAGGCCCGCTGCCAAACATTGCGGCGGCGCTTGCCCGGCAGCCTGAAATTACGGAGCGTGCGCGTTTTGTCGGCATGCATGGATCGCTGCGCATCGGGTATCTGGGGCACCCGCAGCCCATGCGGGAATACAACGTGAAACAGCACGCGCTGTCGGCGCGCGCGGCGTTTGCAGCCAGCTGGTCTAAAACCATCACGCCCCTCGACACCTGCGGAAATGTTTTCCTCGACGACGAGCGCTTCGCCAGCCTGCTTGCCAGTGAGCAGCCGTTGACCCGCGCGGTCCTGGACAATCACTTTGGCTGGTTTCAGGCCGCGCGAGACTGGCCGGTGCTCAAAGGTGTCGATCCTTCGCAGCGCTCGTCCATTCTCTTTGACTGCGTTGCGGTCTACCTTGCCTTCGACGAGACCCTGCTGGAAATGGAGGAGTTGCCGATTGCGGTCACGGCGGACGGCAAAACCCTGATCGAGTCAGCAGGTGAGCGCGTCCGCTGCGCGACCGCGTGGCGCGATCAGGCCGCCTTTCTGGACCTGCTCACGGCGCGTCTCACGTAATTCACCCGCGCGGATGACCGCGTGGAGAACGTGCGGAGAATTAGTGCTCGTCATTCACCGCCGGCTGCGGTGCTGCCGGCACTGGTCAGACGGGCCTCGAACTGTCCTGCCATAGCGCGATAGCGCGCCTCCCGGGCAACCCGCCTGGCGCCTGTCTGGTCATGTCCGAAGGCCATTTCGTAAGGCTCGAGGTCGGCAAATGCCCGCCACTCAGGCAGGCCTTCCCGGTTGGGGTTGCCGGTCGCGGCAAAGTGCACCCAGAAAGACTGCATTTCGTCCTCCAACTCTTCGTCGCGGGCATCACTCGGCCAGAAGGGGATGAACCCGCCGAAGACGTGGCTGATTTCCAGCGCATGCGAGGCGCCGATGGTCTGATTCTCGCTTGGCGGTCGCCGTTCGTACATGTACAGGTAGCTCGGGTGGCCTGCGGCGCTGTGCTTCTGGGCCATGTAGAACGCATGGCGCCCGAACCAGGAATCGCCCATCAGCTGTTCCGCTGCTTTCACGACATCGCTGTCGGTATCGACGCCGTACGCGAGATCAACCTCGCTGGCCGCGGGGCCAAATTGTCCCTCGAGCAACGCATCCCACTCGGCGACGGTGTTCGGTTGCTCTGCGGGACCGCCGTCGACGGGCGCCAGCCCCATGTAGTAGAGCACAGAGCCCTCGTCGGCGTTGGAACCGACGATCAGCGGCACGGCGGCCTGACGGCCGGCGTCGAAAATCTGTGCGCTCGACTGCGGCAGCACGTAGCCGTCGATCTGCGGATGCAGCGTGGCGTTGATCGTGGGGTCGAGTGCGATGTCGCGCAGCTCATCGACGCTCATCTGACGTAACGCGGCGATCTCATCGGCGCCGCTGACGCCCGCCATTTTCGCAACCTGACGGCCGGCATCAAACCCGCTCATGCGCTCGTAGGCGGCGTCGATCGCCTGAAACTGTTGGAAACCCGTGCCGCTCTGCGCGATCGCGCGATGGAAGAGGCCCTTGCTCAGGGGGCTCGCCATCAGCTGGCCGACGGAGTGGCCGCCGGCAGACTCGCCGAAGATGGTGACTTTGTCCGGATCGCCGCCGAAGGACGCGATGTTGTCCTGCACCCAGGCCAGCGCAGCAATCTGGTCGAGCATGCCATAGTTGCCGCTGGAGCCGTTGGGGTCCTCTGCGGAAAGCTCCGGATGTGCCATGAAGCCGTATAGCCCCAGCCGGTAGTTGATCGTCACGACCACAGCACCCCGCGACGCCAGCTGCGGCGACTCATAGGTGATCCCTCCTGAGCCAAACTGGTGGCCGCCGCCGTGGATCCAGAACAGCACGGGCAGCGTGCCGTCGGCGCTCTCCGGCGTCACGATGTTGAGCGTCAGGCAATCCTCGGAGACGCTGGCCGGCGCGAGGCTGAGAACGGTGCTCAACAGCCATTGGGTAAAGCCGCCCATCCCCGCCCCTTCGGTCATCGCGGTGAGGAACGCCGCATCGCCGGCGTCGGTCGCCTGCCAGCACATGGGTCCGAACTCCGTCGCGGCGAGCGTTTCCTCCCAGGCGTCGACGGGCTGCGGCGCGCGCCAGCGGAGCTTCCCTACCGGGGCGGCCGCGTAGGGCACGCCGCGGAAAATGTTGACGCCATCATCGGAGATGCCCTGTATCGATCCGCTCGTGGTCTGCACGATATCGCTCGGGCTCGGCGCGCAGGCGCTGGACATCAGAATGGCCAGCAGCGCACCCGCCGTCGTCAATGCTTTGCCCATGGTCTTTTCTCCGCGGTAAGGCTTACCGACTGAGTGTACTCGAACACTTGGCCCGTGCGCGCGCTCGACGTACTCTTGGTCTTTGTTTCGAAGTGTGTTTCGGGGAGCGGGGGACGATGCAAGCTGACGCGCCGGTGCTGCGCATCTTTTCTTACCTGCCCAATCCGCGCGTGTGGAAAGCGCTGATAGCGGCGGACCTTTCTGGCGTTGCGGTGGAGGTGGTTGGCGACAAGCCGTCCAATCTCGGCAGCTGGCTCTGGGATTATGACGCACGCCCTTTGCCAGACGAGGAACGCGTTCCCGAGAGCCCGCATGCGCGTGTCGGCCGGCGCGGATTCTCCGGCACCTTGTACAAGACGGATGCGTTTCTCGTCACCCAGCCGTTTGGCACCGTGCCGGCGGCGTTCAGCCCCGGCGGTCAGATCGGCATCTTCGAATCTAACAGCATTCTGCGCGCTGTCGCGCGCGCTGGTAATCAGGACGTCGGGCTCTATGGGCGCGACGGGTATGCCGCCTCGCGTATCGACAGCTTCCTGGACGCGGGTCTCGTGTTTGCGCGAGAAGCCCAGGTTTATCTGCTCGGCATGGACAAGCCGGATGCCGGAACGCACGCGCGCATGGCCGCAGCTTACGAGTTTTACCTTGCCGGCATCGAAAGCGCGCTTGGTAACGGCGCTTACCTTGCGGGCGACGAGCTCACCATCGCCGACATAGCGTTTGTCTGCGACTTTGCGCAGTTCCTGCGCGAAGGTCACTACCTGGCACAGCTGCAGACTGCCGGCCTCGGGCTCATCAGCGAGAATGGCATGGATGATTATCCTGAAGCGTTTGCTCACATGTTGACGCTCAGCGAGACGGAAGCGTTTGCCGAGCATATGGGTTCTTATCTAAATTGGTTCAGGAAACAGATCGCGGAGGTAAGCAGTGGCGGATAATGCCGAACAAGTCGAATACTGGAACGGCCAGGCGGGGGCCACCTGGGTCGAGGCGCAGGAACGCATGGACGCCATGCTTGCGCCGTTGTCGAGCATTGCCCTGGAACGGGCCGCAGCACAGGCCGGAGAACGGGCGATAGACATCGGCTGCGGCTGCGGCGCGACGACGCTTGCGCTGGCCGACAGCGGCGCCAGCGTCTGGGGTGTGGACATCTCAGCGCCCATGCTGGCGCGGGCCAGGGAGCGCGCTGCCGGGCGCGAGAACGTTGCTTTCTCGGAAGCCGACGCAGCAACGCAAACCTATACGCCGGATCACCAGCTGATCTTTTCGCGTTTTGGTGTGATGTTCTTTGCGGATCCCTTTGCCGCTTTTGCCAACATACGTTCCGCGCTGACGCCGGATGGACGCATGGTGTTCCTATGCTGGCAGGCGCCGAGAGAGAACCCCTGGATGGCAATCGCGGGCCGCGCGTTACAGCCTTATCTGCCAGAGCCGGAAGAGCCGCTGGATCCGCGCGCGCCAGGGCCGTTTGCTTTTGCTGACGAGACCTACCTGCGCGATATCCTGGGGCGGGCCGGTTTTACCGATGTGCAGATGGAGGACGTGCGAGTCGACCTGCACATCGGTGACAGCCTCGATGCCGCCATGAGCGCGCAAAGTGAAATCGGGCCGGCAGCGCGGGCGCTGGCGGAACTCGATGGAGAGCAGCGTGAGGCGGCGCTGCAGGCTGCGCGGGACGCGCTGGCCCCTCACGTGACCGAGACCGGTCTGGATCTCGGCGCCGCAACCTGGCTGGTCAGCGCGCGGCGCTGATCCAAAATCTGGGAGGAATGATATGACGGAGAATACGCAGGTGCTCATCGACAGCCTGCCTGAGGGCAAGCTCGAAGCGCGGCACTACCGTATCGAGAGCCAGTCGATGCCCACCATCGGTGACGGTGAGGTACTGGTCAAAACCACGGCGTTTGCGATCACCGCGGGTACCCGTGCCGGGCTGCAAGGCAGCGCCAGCTATGCCGGCGCGCCGCAGACCGGCATCGTGATGAACGGCACCGGCGTGGGTGAGGTTGTCGAAAGCAACGCAGTCGACGTGCCTGTCGGCGCGATGGTCATGGCGCCGACCGGGTGGCAGCAGTTCTCTGCGCAGAAAGCCTCGGCGGTGTCGCTGATCCCGGCAGAGCACAATCCGATTCACTATCTGGGGCCTCTTGGCGTCAATGGGCTTACCGCGTACTTCGGCCTCCTGGAAATCGGCCAACCGCAGGAAGGCGAAACGGTGCTCGTGTCCGCCGCTGCCGGTTCCGTCGGCCACCTTGTCGGGCAGATAGCCCGAATCAAAGGTAACCGTGTGGTAGGGGTGTGCGGCAGCGATGCTAAATGTGCGCTCCTGCAAACCGACCTGGGTTTTGATGCCGCGGTGAACTATCGCGACGACGGTTTCCGCCAGGCTTTGAAAGAAGCAACCCCTGACGGGGTGGATGTCTACTTCGACAATACCGGTGGCATGATTCTGGGCGCAGCGCTCTTCCGTATGAATCTGTTTGGCCGTATTGCCTGTTGCGGGGTGGTGTCCCAATACGATACGGACCGGCCGGAGCCAGG
The DNA here is from genome assembly GCA_965267275.1 of Pseudomonadales bacterium. Classification (GTDB taxonomy): domain Bacteria; phylum Pseudomonadota; class Gammaproteobacteria; order Pseudomonadales; family Azotimanducaceae; genus UBA4421. Next base: position 4,492,946 of record OZ253950.1, on the reverse strand, counting down.
CCCCAAAGGCATTCCCGGACTGCTCGTGAACAAACGTCTGACGATGCGCGGTTTTCTGCTCTTCGACTTTGCCGATCGGTACGAAGCGGCTAGAAACGAGTTGCACGGCTGGCTCGAAAGCGGCGCGCTCAGGAGCCTCACCGACGAGGTGCAGGGGCTGGAGGCAGCGCCGGATGCCTTTGTTGATCTGTTGAGCGGCGGCAATGTCGGCACGCGGGTGGTGAGGTTGTGAAGCTTTCCGTCCTGTTCACTATGGCCCTGTTGATGGTGCCTGGCTGGGCGCTGGCGGACACGCGTAAGGCGTGTACTGATCTGGTGCTGGACTACGCATACTATCGTGACCGGCCGGATGCGGCGGGGGTTGCCAACCTGTTCACCGAAGATGCGCGCATGACCGTGCTGGGTCAGACTTTTGAGGGGCGTCAGGCCATCCACGACCGCATCGTCGCGGGCGCGGACGGCCCGATCTTTCGCCACATGATGTCGACGATCCGCATTTTTCCGCAAGATGAGGCAACTGCGACCGGCGTCAGCTACGTGACGGTTTACAACGCACCGCGTGGCGAGGGGCCGCAGCCCGTGGAACGCTTTGCCGGTGTTGGCGAGTACCACGACAAGTTTGTGCGTACCGCCGATGGCTGGCGCATCGCTGAGCGAGAGTTTGTCCTCGTCTTCACCCCGCCGGTCGAGTAGCAGCGAGACTCAGGAGCGCCCATCCATCCCGTAGATCTTCTTGTCATCGCCGCAGTGATGCTCGGGGTGACCTGGCTTGGGCATCGCCTGAGCGGCGCCATTGCCAGCCGTCAGTCGTTCTTTCAGGCGGACGGCACGCTTCCCTGGTGGGCGGTCTCGGCCAGCATTCTCGCGACGCTCGTCAGCGCGGTCACGTTCGTTTCGGTGCCGGCGGCGGTGTTTGCGCCTGACGGCGACCTCAAATACTTCCAGGTGGTGCTGGGTCTGGCGCTCGGTAAAGTGGCGGTGGCCTGGCTGCTGGCGCGTCCGTTTTATGAGTCCACCGGAGTACAGACCAGCTACGAGTACGTGGGCGCCCGCATCGATCGACCCACCGGGGAAGTGTCGATGTACCTGGGCCTCCTGCTCACCATCATCAACTCGGGGGTCAAGCTGCTGACGGCGAGCCTGGTTCTCGATGTGATCAGCGGCTGGGGATTGCCTGGCTGTGCGCTCTTTGTCGTCGCCGTCAGTGTCCTGTGGAGCGCGCTGGCAGGGATTAAGACCGTCATCTGGACGGATTTTCTGTTGTTTGTGTTGTTCGGTCTCGGCGCCGTCTTTGCGCTGGGCCTCATCTATTTCACGGTCGAGATGCCGCTTGGCGAAGCGTTTGCGTATCTCGACAGCCGCGCAAAGCTCGTGCTTTTTGATTTTTCCACCGACCCGGAAAAGCGCTACACGATCTGGGCGGGGGTGATCGGCGGCATTGCGCTCAACATCGCGCAGGGCAGTACTCAGGGCACCTGGCAACGCGTGCGCGCCTGCCGCAGCGCCGCGGACGCAGAGAAGGCTTACGGCTTTGCGGCCCTGTTTTACGTCATGCACCTGGTTATCCTGGCGCTGGGTCTCGGCCTTGCCGTGTTTTACGCCGGGCAGCCGTTGCCGGCTGAGATTCAAACGCAACTGGCGTCTTCGCCTGATCGCATCTTCCCGTACTTCATCGTGACCGAAATTCCAGTCGGCTTGTCGGGCTTGTTCATCGCCGCGATTTTTGCGGCTGCGATATCGACCCTGGATTCTGCCCTTGCTGAAGCTTCGGATCTGAGCGTCAGTCACATTTACGCACGCCACGTTGCCCCGACTCGTGATGAACGACACTACGTGACCGTATCGCGGGTCCTCATGGGTCTATGGGGCCTTCTCTTTTTCGCAGTGGCGATGTTTTTCTCGCGGTTTGCCGGGGAGGGGCTCCTGGATCTGACGTTCAAGCTGCCCAACTACGTCTACGCCGCGATTTTCGGCTGCATCGTGCTTGCGCGGTTTGGCATCGGGCGGCTGCCGACGGTGCTTGCCGGTGCATCCCTCTCCTTTGTGCTCGTCGGATGGCTCAGCTGGCAGGGCGTCGCGTTTTTCTACTGGTGTCCCATCGCCGGGTGCGCGATGGTTGGCTTTGTCTGGCTGCTCGAATCACGCCTGGGCGGGCGCGCGCCGGAGTGGTCCGGCATAGCGCGGGGAGAGCCCGGGAAGAGCTAGAAACGCCGGGCACCCTCGGCTCGACGTCCGCCGCGTTCGGCGCGCATGTTGGCGCGGTGTTGCTGGCGGGCTGCGCGTTGCTCGGCGCGGCGCTGAACCTGCGGCGATTGTCGCGATTTTTGCGGACGCACCTGCTGACGATGCTGCGGCGCGCGCGCGATCTGCTGGCGCTGACGCTCGGGACGGGCCTGGCGACGCTCGGGACGAGCCTGGCGTTGTTGCTGAACAGCTGCCCGTTGCCGCTGTTGCTGAGTTGTCGGGCGCTGCACCTGGCGTTGTTGCCGCCCGGCAGCCTGGCGGCTCGCGCGTCGCTCGACGTTCTGCTGACGCTGCGCCGCCCGGTTTGCCTCGATACGCTCCTGTCGTGCATTGCGGACGACACGCTGCGGTTGCTGGCGCACATTGCGGGCTGTGCGCTGTTGCTCCTGCCGCGCGTTGCGCTGGATGCGCTGCTGCGCCTGCGCCTGCTGACGTTGCACCTGGCGTTCCTGGCGCTGTTGGCGTTGGGTCTGGCGGGACTGGACGCGCGCGACGTCACGTTGCTGCTGGCGCACGCGCTCCCTCTGCTGGAACGCGTCGGTTCGGTTGCCGCCCCCGAACACCCGCTCACCGTTTGGCTGTTGAGTGCGCGCCTGGCGTTCCCGGCGCACGTCTCGATGCACATCGCTACGCCCCTGCCGCTGGCGGTACTCCGCGCGCGCATCACGATGGACGGATGAACGCTGATGGCGGTAGCGCTCGCGCTCGCTGGCCAGGGCCGCCATCTGCGCCGGATTGTTGTAGCTGCGTTCGGTGTGGCGGCCGCGGCGTTTCAACTCACGGTGGCTTTCCAACTGGCGCTGCCGGCGGTGTTCGTGTCTGCGCTCCGGCCGCGCGCCGGCGTGGCGTACATTGGGCTGCCAGCGCGAATAGTTCTCGTCACGATGTCTGCCGCGGTGTTTCTTACGCCGTTCGTGCGCGTGTGGCGCGTGGTAGCGATGCGTCCGGCGAAAATGGCGGTTGTTGTAATGGTGTCGGTAATAGGGATGTCGATGGTGGCTGTGGTAATGATGGCTGATACGGTAATCCGTCCAGGCGAGCCAGAAAAATGAGCTCACGCCCCAGAACGCTGTGTGATCGTAGAAACGATGATGCGTGGTGTAGGGGTAGTAGTAGACCGGATAGGCGGTCGGGTAGTAGTGATAAACCCGGCGCGGCTGATACACCGTCACGCGTTCCGGTTCGTAGTAGGGAACGTAAATGACCTCGGGGTCCGCGGGCGTGATGGTCACCACTTCGTCCTCGACGGCAACCTCCTGGCGCTCATCGGTTTCCAGGTTCCCCGCGGCGATCGCCTCCTGACGAAAGCTCGTCACCGCAGCCAGCACTTCCTCCTGCTGCTCGAGCACCGCCTGTCCCAGTTCCCAGGTCCAGTTGATGTCGGCATTCAGAAATTCCAATGCCTCCGGATAGTTCAAGAGCGCGACGATCGACTCGTCCCAGTCTTCATCCGGCTCCAGGGTGTCATCCCGCTCGGCTGCATGACGATAGCGCGCTGCGGCAACAATCTGCAGCGGGTAGGTTGAGGCGGGCAGGACAATGGCCAGAAGGTCGTCGGGATAGAGGGCAATGGGAGAAACCAGCTCGCGCAGTTCCGCCTCTGTCAGAAGCGGCACCGGCTCGACCTCGATGGTTTCCGCCTCGCTGGCTGCTGCCGATGCCCCGTAGAACAGAATCAGTAAAAGTATCGCACCATTAACCCAGTGCTTGATTCGGTCCGCTGAAGTAGCGTCTGGTGTAGTTATCTTCCCCATCTTGGCCTCCGGCCGAACTGCTGGCCACTTACTTAAAGACCAGCATACGCAGGCAACCTGAACCCAAACTTAATGTGCAGGCGCCCTGATTCAGCAGCGCGCGCCTCCAGCCGTGGCTACCCCCGCGCGATGTACACGTCGCAAGGGGTATTGTTCAGCACACCGTGGGCGGTGGAGCCAAGCAGAATACGATCGACGATGTTGCGCTGGCCGGCGCCCATGATGATCAAATTGGCATTCAGCTGCTCTGCCGCCGCGCATACCTCGTGCGCCGGATCACCTTCGATGACGGTGACGGCGTCGGCCTGAATGCCGAATTTGGCAGCGGTTTCTGTCACCGTCTGCTTCGTCGCAGCGGCCATCTCACCCTGCATGTCCTGTAGCGGCCAGGATGTGGAAAACGCCGATGCGTGCAGACTACCCATCGTGGCCGCAAGCGAAGGCACGACGGTGATCACGTGTACTTCTTTGGCGCCCTTGACGAAGGGTGTGGCGTGGTCGAACACTTCGTTTGCTGCCTCGGAGGTATCCACGGCGATCAACACGTTGTCGTGGCTGGTGCCATGGTCTTCCGACGCATGGGTCAAAAGGATGGCTTTGTCGGTGGCGTTGAGGACGGCATGCGCGGTCGAGCCCATCAAACGACGCAGACCGCGGCGATTGTGCACGCCCATGACGATGAGCACATCCTGCAGCGCTTTCGCCTGATCGGCGATCTCGTGCACCGGGTTGCCGCGTTTGACGATGAGCTCTTTGACCGTCGCGCTCGTTTCGCCGGCGAGTTTGTCGAGCGCCTCCTTCGCGCTTTTGATCAGGTCCTCTTCCAGCGCAACCTGGGCTTCGACCACCGGCGTGAAATTCAGGTCGGCGTAAGGCTGCCACATGGGCGGAACCACATGCATCAGCGTGATGTCGCCGCCGCCTTGCTGTGCGAACGCTGCCGCAATCTCCACGGTGTCTTTGGCTTCGGCGTTAGGCTCTATGGCGCACAGAACGTGTTTCGGTCTTGTCGATGCCATGCTCTCTTTCCCCTCTGAGTGTGTCGGATATAGTAACGCCGCTCGGGCACAGGATTGAAGTCATTGTGCGCGTGGGATGGGGCGGCGATGCGGGATTGCCGTGCAGGGATAATTGGGCCCCGGCCGGCCTTAAACGACCCGCGGCGGGTGTGGCGCCTCGAGGCACCCGCCGTTTTATCAACTTGTTACGAGGTTGTGCTGCGAGGTTCGACTTAAGTCAGCATCGCATGCGCGCCCACCATGCGGTCGTGGATCTGGATGTTCTCCGGGCAGGCGCCGGCGCACGGTGCGTCGCACGAGAGACACGCAGACGCGTTCTGCTCGAGCTTGGCATACAGCTGCATGGCCTGTTTCTGGTCGCCGTAGTCTTCGAAATACATTCGATGCCGCAACACATCCGCAATCGGCACGCCTGACGGGCAGGCGCCGAGACAACTCGAGCAGTGCTGGAAACAGTGGGTCCCGGCGATGAGGTTATCGTACTTTTCGAGCACGGCGACGTCATTTGCCGTCAAGGGTTGCCCGGAAGCATAGAGATACTCATCGAGGTGCTGGTCGTTGTGAAACGAGATCACGAGATTGGACACGCTTTGATTGGAAAGCACCCATTTGAACGCGGCCTGCGTGTAGCTGTCTGCTTCCACTCGGAAGTCTGCGAGGCCGTTGTGTTTCGCCCCTTTGAGCGTTTTCATCGCGACGATACCAATGCCTTTGGCCGCGGCGCGCTCGACGATGTCGGTTAGGGAAGGCCAGGCACCGTGATGATAGGCGAGCATCATGACGTCGAAGCGGCCGCTGTCGATGGCGGTGTCGGCCACTTCGGCAAGGTTTGGCGTGTGTGTGGAAACCCCCATGAAGCGGACTTTGCCTTGCTCGCGCAGCCGGTCGACGGCTTCGTGGACGTTCTCGTCCATGAGTCTCGCAACGCTGTCGCAGGAGTGGATGTGGGCAACGTCGATGTAGTCGGTACCCAGGCGCTTGATGCCGGATTCCATGGCCGCCATGTATTCCTTGACGCTCGAACCTTCACGCAGGTGTCCGTCGCTGGTGCAGAACTTGGTGGCCAGCACCAGCTTGCTGCGGTCGCGGCCGCGAATCGCCTGGGCGATGATGTCTTCGCTTTCCGGCGCATAGTCTGGGGACGCGTCGATGTAGTTGACGCCGCGATCCAGCATCTTGTTCAGAAAGCCGACCGGGTCTGCGTTCTGGTGCAGACGGGTTGAACCCGCGGCGATGTCGGAGACCTTGAGGCCCGTGTTGCCGAGGTCGCGGTATTCGCGGATGGTCGCGCCGCGCCATGCCGCCTTGGCATCGGGCGCTGTTTGCTCGGTTTGCGTCGAGAGCGCAGGCCCGGTCACCGTCGCCCAGCCGGAGACGCGTCCGACAGTTGCGCCTGCCGCGCCGATGATGCCGCCGGTGACAGCCGCGCTGCCGGTCAGGAATTTGCGCCGACCTGAAGCCGGTGCGGCAGGTTCGTTGTCAGCCTTACGTTCAAGGGTGAACGCCCACCAGATTGTCAGGATGAGGGCGTTCAGGGTGAGCAATACGAAAATCACCGTCGGCCATAGCGGGATCTGATTGACGTCGATACCCTCAACGCGTTCCTGGAGGTAGCCGCCGAGGCCGAAGTAGCCAAAGATCATGGCAAGCAGCCACAAGCCGGTGATGAGTCGGCCGTCCAGCCAACCAGGTGCTTTCGCCGCCATGAGGATCCCCTTCGCTGTCGATGTCTTTGTATAAAGCAATTGCCGAAGGCGCGCAATCGCGCGCCGTTTCGTTGCACCCGCGCCCGCGGTTACACTGGCTCGATGAGATACGCTCTTCTCGGTTACAGCTGCGTCATCCTGTTGGCGACCGTCTGCTCTGCGGTGTACGCAGAGGGTTTCGCCGTGGCTGCAGCCAAGCGTCCGCTGAACCCTGTCGTTGGCGCTTACTTGGCGGGTTATGGGCCGGACCGCAAGGCGAGCGGGCAGCACGACAATCTGTATCTGCAGGCGGCACTGATACAGGCGGATGAAGAGCAGCTTGTCATCTTCACCCTGGATAACATTGGTCTGACCCGGCCTGACGTTGTCGCCGTGCGCGCGGCGGTACGCTCGGTGTTGCCGGAAGCCAACGTTGTCTTCTCGTCTACCCATACGCATGCCGGTCCTGACGTGGTCGGTATATGGGGCCCCGCGCTGTGGCGCAGCGGCCGCGATGCGCAATACCTTGATCGCCTGGTCGAAGTGTCCCGCGAGCTTGCGGCAGAGCTCGTACAGAAGCTGCAGCCCGCTGCGAGTCGCGTTGTGGGCGCAGAAGTGCCGCTGGCCTGGGTGGAAAACGTCAGCGAGCCTGAGCTGCTGGATCGCAGGCTTGCCGTGATGCAGTTTGTCGATGCTGAAGGTGTCTCGCTGCTGACGCTGACCAATTTTGCCTGCCACCCGACGGTGCTGGGTCCCGATAACACGTTTGTCTCTGCAGACTATGTGGCCGGTTTCTATCAGGCGATGTCCGCAGCCCTGCCCGGCGAACACATGTTTCTGCAGGGTGCGATTGGCGGCTGGGTGCAGCCGCTGCAGGGGGATCGTTCTCACCAGCTTGCTCTGGAATATGGCGCGACGCTGGCCGCCGCGGCCAAACGCTCGCTCGACGTGGCCGAGCCTAACCCGTTTGCGCCGCTCGACTATCGCGAACGCGAGGTCGCCGTGCCTCTCGATAACTGGGGTTTTCGCGTGCTCATGTGGCTCGGTGTCCTTGAGCGGGAACTCGTGGACGGCGATATGCAGACGAGTGTCGCAAGCTTCCGGCTGGGTGGGGCGCGTTTCGTCACGCACCCGGGCGAAACGTCGCCGGCGTTCTCTCTGGCGTCCCGCGAACTCCTCGATACGGAGCACACCTTCATTCTCGGCCTCACCCAGGACGCGATGGGTTACATTCTGAAGCCAGAGTACTTTGCCGACGAAGAGGCCTATCCGCATGCGGCGTATCTGACCTCGGTCTCTGCCGGCGTGGAAGCCGGGCCGCGAATCATGGCTGCGATTGCAGCGCTTTTGGATGAGTAAGGAGCGAGATTGAACATTCGTAACGTCGCGGAGCAGCGACGCTTCCGTCTTCCAAATACGTCCCCGGCCGGCGGGGAGATCGAGCTTGCCGTCTGGGACTTCGGCGGTGACGGACCGCCGGCGCTCCTGCACCATGCCAACGGCATGTGTGCCGCGACCTGGGGGCTGGTTGCCGTCAGTCTTGCAGCTGACTACCGCGTCTTCGCGCTGGACGCACGGGGTCACGGCGACTCGATGCACTTGAGCGTACCGGATGATTACGCCTGGTCTTTTTATGTCGACGATCTCGTCGCGCTCGCACGCGAACTTCTCGCCGCAAGCGGGGCCGAGCAATTTGCCCTCGGGCTCGGCAGCTCGTTTGGCGGGATCATCACTGCGGCGGCAGAGGCGGCAGCGCCCGGATTGTTTGAACGGATCGTGATGCTGGACCCGCCCATCCATCCAACGCCCGACATGGTCGAAGCGCTTGGGCTCGAGATCGCTGCGGTATCCGGACAGCGGGAGATGTTGGTCGAGATGACGCTGCGCCGTCGCGCGGTGTGGCCATCCCGCGCGCTTGTGCGTGACAAGTGGATGGACAAACCGCTGTTTATAAGTTGGCGTCCGGAGGCGTTTGGGCTTTATGTCGAAGAAGGTTTCCGTGATCTCGAAGACGGTACCGTTGCTTTGAAATGTGATCCGTCTGTGGAGGCACACATCTTTGCCACCACGGGAAGTTTGTCGCCCATGGAGTATGCGCCTGGCATTGACGTGCCGGTGAGCATGGTGCGAGCGGCGGACGGCGACTTTCCTGATGCTGTGCTGCGCGCGGTCAGCGCGCTCATGCCCTCGGGGAGTTACGCTGAGATCAGAGGGGGGCACATGTTGCCGTTGGAGAATCCTGACGGGGTCGTTCAGCACGTGCGCGAGTTCTGTGGGCTGGCCTGACTGCGCTATGCGGGCGCTCGTCTCTGTATTGACGCTTTTGCTGATCACGGCGTGTGCTGCAGCACCAGCACCAGCACCAGCACCAGCACCAGCACCGAAGCCTGGGGCGCCGGTGGCCGGCGATCCTTTGCCGGCGCTTGCGCTGTATCCGCTGCCCGGACGCGAGGGCGGCCTGGATATGGCCACGTTGGCTGCGGCCATGAATGATCGCGGCGCGTTTCAGCAGGTGGGTGTTGGCCTCGAATCTGCCGAATATGCGCTTCTGCTGAGCGCATCCCGGCAGGCGGGCGTGATGACCATCGAGGCCGAGATGTTCTGGTTCAACGAACGCATTGACCAGGCGCAGCATGAATTTCCAGAGGGCTCAGCTTCGCAACTGGCCGATCTGCTGACCGAAGATCTGCGCGCCCGGCGCGTGTTTGCCTCTGATGTCCTGCACGCCAGGTTACAGAGCAGTCCCTATGTTGATGCGCTCAGCGCAGCGCCTGAGATTGGCGCATTCGAGTATGTTGGCCTGAAGGTGCTGCACAACCCGTTGTACGGCGCATCGCTGCGCTACCGCCACCGGTTTTACGAGAATGTGCATGCTGACGTCTTCGTCTACCCGGTGGCTCATTGGGTGGTCGATGCACCTGAGCGTCTGGATGATGAAATGGCGCTGGTGCGTCTCGACTTCCAGCGTCTCGAGGAGGCGGGCTACTGGCGCGATCTCAGCCTCGATGGCGTGCGCACGCTGCAGATTTCCGGCGCAGGGCGTGTGCTTGCTTGTGACGGCGAGTTCCGAACGGATCGGGATTGGTTGGCGACGACCGCCTACCTTTACGTGCGGGGGGATAAGTTCGTCAAGATCCGCGCGTCGTTTGCGAAGTTCACGCCGGTACGCGCAGACATAGAGGCGTTCGCGCTGAGCTTGCCGCTCAGTCTCGCCGCGCCTGCAGAGTCACCTTTCATGGCGCGTCGGCGGGCGGCGTGGCGCGCGGCCGATCAGGAAAGCTGAAAACCGAGGAGCCAGGCGCTCGCGACCAGAATGATTGCCGCACCGCCTGCGCGCTGCTGGTCGGCGAGAGAGAGTTTATCCAGATCTACCCTGGCGACTGCAAGGCCCATCCCTATGCCGGCCAGAAAGCCGCACAGATGCCCGACCACGTCGACGTTCTCGCCGCCGAACCCGGTAAACGCCAACAGAGCGATGGCGCCGAAGATCGGGGCGAAGCCGCGTTTGAAATCGCGGCCGTGGAAGGCGCCGCGGCGCCACAGGAACGCAGGCACGATGCCGAGTGCCGCAAACGTTGCGGTCGACGCGCCGATCGCGCGAAACATGTCGGGCTGGATGTAGGCGTTGACGAGGTTGGCGAGCACTCCGCAGACGAGGACCAGCAGCCAGCCGAGACCCGAGCCGAGGTGGCGACCGACGAATAGACCGAATACGCAGCCGAACAGCGAGTTCGCGGCAATGTGGCCGAGGTCGGCGTGCAGCGTGAGCGCCGTGGCGGCGCGCCACCATTCGCCGCTGGTTACGGCTTCGGCATGCAGGCGGCCCACAGTGCGGAAGTCGGCGCGCGTGAAGTACTCGAGCGCAGGGATACACCAGATGACGAGCAGATACCCGACAATGCCCGAATACCCGGAATCGATTTCGGCAAACTCCGGCGCAGTGTTGCCGGCGGTCGAGTTTTCGTCCCAGTAAAGCGTCAGCTGCCGATACGCTTCAGGGGCGTCTTCCTGCGGTACTTTCACGACCCAGCCATGGGATGTGCGTTCGAGGGTGTTGTCGATGCCCATCGCTGTGAGAACCAGCGCAGCCTCGGCGGCGGGTCTGCGCGTATCGGCGAGAAACAGCTCAACCATGCCGGATCGCCGTGTTGTCCGGATCGTAGAGCGCGCGCATGGATGCTCGCGCAGGCACGTGTCTGTCGCCCACCTCGAGGGTGTAGTCGCCGGCTTCTATGGTCTTGCGCGACAGTCCCGGCTCGCCGCTGACGTAGCCGAATCCCAGGCTGCAGTTGAACTGATAGCTGTAGGCGCTGGAGACAATGTGTCCGACGCGATGGCCGTCTTGCCAGATCGGCTCGTCGTGGGTGAGGAGGGTGTGGTCGTCAAGCACCTGGAACAGCGCGAGGCGGCGTGAGAGGCCGTCTGCTTTCTGTCTCTCGAGCGCGGCACGGCCGATGAAGTCTTTGTCCCAATCCGCGGTGAATGAAAGCCCCGCTTCCAACAATGTGTCCTCGTCGCTGATGTCGTGACCCCAGTGGCGATAGGCTTTTTCCATCCGCAGGCTGTCCATGGCGTGATAACCGGCGCGCTTGATGGGCGCGCCGGTCAGGGCAGCGTATACCCGGCGGGCATGCTGCCACGGCACATAGAGTTCCCAGCCCAGCTCGCCGACGTAGGTCAACCGCGCGGCATGCACCGGGAGACCCTCGATGTCGATGGTCTGTGCGGTGGCAAATGGAAACGCGGCGCCGGCCAGGTCAGCTTCGGTGAGTTGCTGCAGATGCTTGCGCGCCGCAGGTCCCATCACGCCGAAGACGGCATACTGGTCGGTCATGTCCGTGATCTCCGCCTGGTAACCGCGGCTGTGGCGGGATAGCCAGTTGAGATCACGCACCGCGCAGGCGGCGGCGGAGATGATCCAGTATCTGTTCTCGTCGAGCCGGGTGATCGTCACATCGGCTTCTATGCCGCCCCGTTCGTTGAGCCACTGGCAGTAGATCACTTTGCCCGCGGGCTGGTCGACGTTGGCTGTGCAGAGATGATTGAGCAGACGGCACGCATCCGCGCCGGTCACTTCGTATTTCGCGAAGCTCGTCTGATCGAACAGCGCCGCTTGCCCGCGGACCGCCTGATGTTCGGCGCGTGTGTGCTCGAACCAGTTTTGCCACCCGTAACTGTATTCATAGCGGGGTGCTTCGCCGGGGTTGGCGTACCAGTTGGCGCGTTCCCAGCCTGCAAGCTCACCGAAGCAGGCGCCCGCGGCGGCGAGCTCCTGGTGCACCGGTGAGCGTCGCTGGTTGCGTGCGCTCTCGTGTTGGAAATACGGCCAGTGCATGGCGTAGAGCTGGCCCAGGCTCTCTGCCGTACGCTCTTTGAGGTAACCCGCCTCATTCTGCCAGGGGGCGAAACGGCGGACATCGACTTCCCAGAGATCCATGGGGGGATGACCCTGCTCTAGCCAGGCGGTCATGACCTGGCCGACACCACCCGCAGACTGTATGCCGATCGAGTTGAAACCCGCCGCAATGAACAGGTTGGCGACATCGGGGCTTTCGCCGAGAAGATAGCGTCCGTCCGGGGTAAAGCTTTCGGGGCCGTTGAACCAGGTGCGGATGCCGACGTCGCGGATTCCGGCGATGCGGTTCAGACCGGCTTCGAGATAAGGTGCGAAATGCTCGAGATCGAAGGGCAGCTCCCCGAAACTGAAATCCCGGGGGAGCGCGTCCGTTGCGATCGGTTTGGCATCACGCTCGAAACAGCCAATCAGGAGCCGGCCTGGTTCGGGTTTGAGATAGATGCCATCGTCGGGGACCCGCGCGATGGGCAATTCGTCCGCGACGCTGACGCTTTCCGTGACCGCATAGAAATGTTCGGCCGCATAGAGCGGAAAGTGGGCGCCGGCGGTCAAACCCAGGTCACGGCTCCACAGACCGGCGCAGACAATGACCTGGTCGGCTGTAATCTCGCTTTCGCGTGTGTCCACGCCGCGCACGCGACCGTCCTCGGCGATGAGGCGTGTGACGGGGGTGTCTTCGAAGAGCTGCGCGCCGCCGCGCCGCGCGAGTCTGGCCAGCGCCATGGTGGTATCCACCGGGTTGGTCATACCGTCCCGCGGCATGTAAACACCGCCCAGCAGGTCGTCTGTGGCCAGCGCGGGCCAGCGTTCCGCGAGCTCGGCCTGCGGCAGCCAGGTACAGTCGACCTCGTTGTGTCGCGCCATCGCAGCGAGCTTTTTGAGCTCGAAAGCGCGGTCGGGATTGGTCGCCAGGGTTACCGCGCCGGTGCGGCGAAAACCGAGCGGCTCACCATCTGCCTGCAGCTGTTCGTACAGCGCGCCGGTGTACTTCGCCAGCCGTGTCAGATTGGGCGTGGCGCGCAGCTCCGCGACGAGTCCGGCAGCATGCCAGGTTGTCCCGCTGGTGAACTTGCTGCGCTCCAGAAGGGCGACGGACCGCTCAGACGCTTGGGTCAGATGATAGGCAATGCTCAGGCCGACGATGCCGCCGCCGACGATGACAATGTCATATTTCTGTTCCAAATCCGCCTCATGAGGGTGTGACCCGGGCCACGTTAGTTGTCCGACAGATGACTTGCAAACTCGGCCAGGAAGCCCAATATATGTATCTGTAAATCAATTTTTTGGTGTGAAGTAAACATGGAAGAAAGAGCGATTTCTCAAGCGTCGATTGCCGGGTTGTCGGAGCTCGAAACCAGCAAAGTGCTGCGCAATACCTACATGCTGCTGGCCATGACATTGGCCTTCAGCGCCGCTGCAGCGGGCGTTGCCGCGGCGATGGGCGTGGGTATGTTGAGCCCGTGGATATTCCTCATCGGCGTGTTTGGCCTGAGCTTCCTGGTGCACGCGACCGCCAACAGCGGCTTCGGCATCGTTGCCACGTTCATCCTGGCGGGCTTCATCGGCTTCTACATCGGACCGGTCATCAGCATGTTGACCGCAGTGCCTCAGGGTGCAAGCGCCGTGATGAACGCCCTGGGCCTGACGGCATTCGCCTTCATCGGCTTGAGTGCCTATGCCGTGGCGACGAAGAAAGACTTCAGCTTCATGGCCGGTTTCATCAACATCGGTTTGTGGGTGATGCTCGGCAGCATTATCCTGAGCCTGATCTTCGATCTGGGCGCCTTTCAGCTCGCGATCAGCGCCGGCATCGTCATTCTGATGAGCTCACTGATCCTGTTCCAGACGAGCGCTATCATCCATGGCGGTGAAACGAACTACATCCGCGCCACGGTGACGCTGTTCATGTCGATCTACAACCTCTTCATGTCCCTGCTGCACCTCTTCATGGCGTTCGGCGGCGACGACTGATTTCGCGCTTCGAAGCACTCCGTTGAGAAAAGCACCTTCGGGTGCTTTTTTCTTTTGGACACACACGAAATCTGTCTCACAAGGTGTCGACAGGGCGTAAAGGTGTCCAGGATGAACTCGCACGTGAGATTGAGCAGGGGGCGCTAGGCGGGCGTCGGTTCGCCGTTTGAACATTACGTATGGCTACCCCGCGTCACCAGCTTGTAGATCCGCACAACCCTCTCTTTTATCACGTCATTTCTAGATGCGTGCGGCGGAGTTGGTTGTGTGGGGTCGACCGCAGGAGTCGTAGAAACTATAACCACCGCAAGGACTGGCTGGTGCGGCGTTTACGCCAGTTGGGTAGCGCGTTCGCGGTTGATGTTTACGCGTATGCCGTTATGTCAAATCACTTTCATCTGGTTGTCTATCTTGATCCGAGTGCCTCGCAAAAGTGGAGTGACCTCGAAGTAGCCGAACGCTGGCTTCGAGTTTGTCCGCCGAAAATGCCTGACGGGACTATTGATGAGGATCTGCTCGTCATACAGCGAGATTCAATCGTTGGGGACCCAGCCAGGTTGGCTCTGTTGCGCGGCAAGCTGGCCTCTCTCTCTGTATTCATGAAGTTGCTGAAGCAACCGATCGCGCGCCGTGCAAACATCGAAGACGACTGCACAGGTCACTTTTTCGAGCAGCGATTTTATTCTGGCGCGCTACTTACAGAAGAGGCTGTGCTTGCGGCGATGGCCTATGTCGATCTGAACCCGATTCGAGCGAAGATTGCCAGGACCATTGAGGATGCGAAGCATACGTCGATTCACGAGCGGTTGAGTGCTACGGAATGTGATTTGAGCGCGTACCTGCAGCCTGTCGTAGCGGGTTTGGGCGCGGAGCCGTCGTTCCATGAGCGACTCGAGGACTACGTGGAGCGTTTAGACGTTCTTTTGCCTGCGAGCGAACCTCAATGGAGCGCATCCAAATTAAAGAGATGGCAAGATCAGGTGTTCCATCTCAAAAGACGGCAGAGAGCGTTCGGATCGTCATCCCTCATTGATTCTTGGTTCACAGCCCGCGGCTGGCGTCGGCGCGAGTTGCCTTTGCCAAATTAGTGCGGGTTTGCAGAAGCCATGCCCTACTTGGCTTCGAAGGGTAGAACAACAGACTCGATTCACGCCCAAACTTTTTCACGGTGACCGCTTTCTCTCGAGGCATGTTCCATCTGGAAAATGATCCACGTAGTTACTTGAAGCGAGCGCGTTATAGGTGTGTGTCCTAAACAAGAAAAGTCGCGTCGTGCGTGTGTCCTAGACAAAAAGATCAGCGGCCAGTCAGGGCTGCGTACACCTTCGACAGCTGGTCCGGCAGGTCCTCCATCTCCTCGATGACGAGATAGCGCGCGTCCGGGCACATGCGTTTGAGGTAATCCTGGCCTGAGCGGTCGACGGTAACGCAGAACGTCTCCACGCCTTTCTGCTGAGCTTCGATGAGCGCTTTCGCAGTGTCCTGTACGCCGTACTCGTGATTGCCCCGTTCCGGGCCGTAGTCGCTGTCCTGGGGGAAGCCGTCGCTGATCACCATCAGCACTTTCATCGCGTGGCCGGACTGCATGAGTTTGTGGGTGCTGTGGCGGATCGCCGGGCCCATGCGCGTCGAGCGTTTCGGCGTCATGGCGGCAATGGCTTGCAGCGTGCCCTGGGAGAAGCCCTGATTCGGCTCTTTGGCAACAAATACCTCAACACAGTCTTTGCCGTAGCCTGAAAACCCGTAGATGCCGTAACTGTCGCCCAACGCATCAAGTGCTGATGCCATGACCACCATCGCTTCGCGCTGCACGTCGATGATCTTGCGCTTTGGCTCGTCGTCCGGCTCGAGCTCATCGATCGCTGCCCACGGGTCGCGCAGGTTGTCTGCTGCCTCATCGTAGTTTTTCCAGTCGAACGGCTCCGGCGGCTCGATGGGGTCGTCTGTCGAGGCCGACAAATCCACCAGGAAGACCGCGCATACGTCGCGGTGCATGCGCTCTTTGCGCGAATAGAAGCGTTCGTCGGGGCTTTGACCGGCGCGGATATCCTGGCGGGCTTCGATGATCGCGTTCAGGTCCAGCTCATCACCATCCTGGACGCGCTTGACGCGCTGCAGGCCGGTCGGGCGGATCTGCTCCAGCTGCTTTTGCACCAGCGGCTGAAAGTCGCGGATGACGCGGGCAAGCTCAGCGGTGTCGGTGTCGTTCTCCCCGTAGAGCGGCTCTTCGTACACCCGGCACCAGTGGGTCAGGTAGCGCCGCTCGAGGTAGTTCCACTCGTCATAGCGGTAGCTGCGCGCACCGCTGCGGTCAGCGCCGAGCGCGTGCTGCACCGAGGAACGCTCCATGTCGATACGGCGCTTCATCGTATCGCGCTCGTCCGCAAGCGATTTGAGATCCACCTCGGCTTCGCGCACGCTCGTCTCGCCCGCTTCGCCGCGCTCCGCGTCCATTTCCTCGGCCAGCAGCATCTCGGCCGCCAGCAGCGAGTCATCGAGGTGCTCGAGGTTCTCCTCCCACTCGGCAATCCGTTCTTCGCGGTTGAGCCAGTCAGGCAATGATTCTTCCTGTGGCTGATAGCGCTCAGCTGCCTCGAAGACGTAGTGCTCGGCCACCGTTTCGTAGAGCTCGCAAAGTGCGCGCACGCTGTCGTAGACGGTATTGCCGTCGTCGCCCAGCGCGGTGAGCGTATCGATCAACGGCTGCCAGATCGTGTGTCCCTGAGTTTCACCCCACAGGTGTCGCTGCCCGGATGCCAGCGGATCGCCGGCATAGGGGTGCATGATCAGCTGATGCGCATGGTAAGCACGCATGTGGCGGCCAATCCCCGGATAGGTGCGCAGCAGGTATCCCTGCACGCGCGCCTTTTCCAAGAGTCCCAGAAGATCAGCCGCCAGGCTCGGCTCGGGAAAGCTGCCGAACAGGAGGTGATAGTCCCCGGTGCGGGCGGTTGCGCCCTTGGGTTCGACGTAATGTGCTTTGAGCGCCGGCACACGCGCCAGCCCTTCCTGCAGGCGAAACCCGAAGGAATCGCACTCGCGCAGGCCCAGCTGTTCCAGCACCAGCACGCGGTAAGCGCCGTCCGTCGGCGCATCCAGCGTCTCGGGCAGGTACACGGCGTCATTGGACTGGGAAGCCTGATCCGTGGCGTAGGCCAGCCGCCGGCTGTTGACGAATTCTTCCGTCGCCTTGATGTGGTAGTAGCGCCCGGCGATACCCTCGGTGAAGAGGGCAAGCGTCCCTTCGCTGTCGGCGAGCCGGATCATGGCCGTCAGGGCAGGATGACGTCGACGATGTCCGCCACGGCGTCCTGTACGGTCGCGTCGTCGGAGATCGCGGTCACGATCGCGACCTGCGCCGCGCGGCGCGGATCGATGCCGCCGGCCATCAGATTGCCCGCGTAGATCAGCAGGCGTGTACTCACGCCCTCTTCGAAGCCGTGCTGTTTGAGATTGCGCACACGTTCGCCGATCACCGCCAGGCGCTCTGCTGCGTCTGTCTCGACGCCGGATTCGTGAGCAATGATCGCCGCTTCCGTTTCAACGTCCGGGTAGTCGAACTCGAGGCTCACGAAGCGCTGGCGCGTACTGGGCTTCAAATCCTTCAACACGCTCTGATAGCCTGGGTTATACGAGATTACGAGTAGAAATTCCGGGTGCGCCGGCACCAGCTCGCCGGTCTTGTCGATCGGCAAGATGCGGCGATGGTCGGTCAGCGAGTGGATCAGTACGGTCGTGTCCTTGCGCGCCTCGACAATCTCGTCGAGATAACAGATGGCGCCGCTCCTGACCGCGCGCGTCAGCGGTCCGTCGGTCCACACAGTTTCGTCGCCTTTCAACAGATAACGCCCGACCATGTCGGTCGCAGTGAGATCTTCGTGGCAGGAGACGGTTACCAGCGGCACGTCCAGCGGATTGGCGGTCTCCCGGTACAGTCGCCAGGTCATGTGCTCGACGAACCGGGTTTTGCCGCACCCGGTCGGGCCTTTCAAAAGCACCGGCAGGCGTGCGCTATAGGCGGCGCGGAAAATCTCGACTTCGTCGCCCAGAGGCATGTAGTACGGTTCGCTGTCCGCGGTGAAGTAGTTTACGGCTTCGGTCATGGTTATCTCGGCGCAGGACTGAACTGCTCGTTGCCTCGTCGGTAGGTGAAGAAATTGGTGGCTGGATTGCGATTGACGAGCGGCCGGCGGTACATCGCGTGGCTCAAGGAACGCACCTCGTGCTCGAGCTCGTATAGGAGCGCACCGCTGTCGGGATCGACAATCTTGATGAATCGATATTGGAACTGGTCCGACTCCTCCGCGATCAGCCCGCGCTCGTCGAGCCAGGCGTGGGGCCCGGAAAAGTCCGCCACGTATATCGCGATGTGGTGGCCGTCGTAAGCGGGTATCTCGGCGTCGGTTTCCTGGAAGATGAGTTCCTGATTGTGACCCATGGCCACGGCTACACGATCACCGTCTAGTTGCACCGGGCAGTGCAGAACCTGTTCGTAAAACCGCGCGATGCCGCTTGATGTGCCGGGCGGTGTGTCGAGCTGCACGTAAGGCATGCCGAGATCCATGCGCGGGAAGGCGCTCGGCTCGTACGCGCGGAGGGTGTTGCCGTAAGGACAGGTGAGCTCGAGGTAAGCGTCCCCCTCGACGCAATGAAAACGCGTGTTTTCCAGGCCGCGAGCGGCAAACTTCAGGCGTTTCGCCAACCCGTCGAGGTCCGGTACGACCACGCCGATATGTCCCCTCAGCACCTGCGCTTTGTTGGTGGGCAGATGGAATTGCTGGTCGCCGAGGTTGACCCACATGTTGAGCGTGCCGAAATCGATGTACGGGTCACGCGTAAAGCCGAGGCCGGTCACATAGAACATGCTCGCGATACCCTGATCGGGCACGGTCAGATTGACGTGCTCCAGCATCTGCACGTTGCCGACGTCCTCCAGGGATCGATCGAAAGACTTTGCTTCAGCCATGGCGGTTCCCCCAGAACCTGCGTAAGCCATCGACTATACAAGAACGTGCGGCGAAGGGCGCGTGAAGGGCAGAAGGGCCAGAATCGACGAAAATACGGACGATCGATTGAAAACAGCAAACGAACCCCGCAAACGAGACACACGATCCCTAAAAGAAGACACACGATTTCTGTGGAGCACAATATTTCGAGCCAGGGGAGCAAACCACGACAGACGATCTCTGAGTGTTTACGCCAGTTTTGTCAGGCTGTCTGGCAAAACACCATCAAGCAGGGGTGCGGTGGACGGTTTGAACACCAGCGGCGCAGACGCGCTAGGAAGCTGTCGTTGGTCGGGCACTGGGGATGCATGAGCTTGAGATAACGGCGGGTACTGCGAGCGCCGCGCCAGTCGTGCAGACGGCGTTGAATGATCACACAGAGCTTCAATGCGTCTACGTTGTTGGGGTTACAGTGCAGACACTCAGCTATAGCAGCATTGGCTTCTGCCAGCGCGCCGCGGTGCAAGCGCATCTGCGCGAGGAGGTAGTGGCCGGTGGGATCCTGCGGGGCTGCACGGGTCAGCTGCAGTGCGGCCGTCTCTGCGGTGTCGTCATCGTTCATCTGCCATTTGCAGACAACCATCAGCGCAAGTGCCGTGGGGTTGGCAGAGTCCTCCGCGAGGACCCGGTAGAGGATGCCTGCCGCCGTCTCCCACTGTCCGCAATGTATATGGGTCGTGGCTTGGTGGATGGGATCGGTCATGGCAGGCATCTCTCCTGGGGTACTGATGGGTCACGCGCTCCGGCGTCCGGGTTCAACGACACTTGCCGGTGCGAAAGCCTGGGCGTGCAGACGCTTCAGGCGTGCGCGGCGCGCACGGCAGAGCGCTTTGGCTCGTTTCTGGTAGTTGTCGTTGGTCTGGTACATGGCGTTTCCACGTTCGCGTTTCCTGATGGGTCACGGCGTGGGGCAGGAAAGTTCATGCCGGTTTCACTGCGGATTTCGGGGTATAGTGCTCGGCCGATGGAGAGGCAAGCATGACGGACACAGACGCGCTCCTGGACGCGACCACAGCGCTGATACCGCCGGTTCTGACCGGCATCGAGATCATGGGACACGCTGGACGGCACATGCACCCGCCGAACATTCCGGCGCTCATCAGCGAAATCGAGCCATACCGCGAGCCGGTGAAGGCGGGTCTGGAGGCCTTTCAGGCTGCGGAATGGCCGGAGCATCTCGCCGGTTTCCGGGCGCACGCGGTCGAGGCGGGCGAGCTGCTCCTCAGAAGTTTCAACGAGTTCCTGAGCGCCCCTAATCAGAGTAATCCCACGATGGCCGCTTACCGCGCCGTGGGCTTCAACACCAAGGCCACCGAGGCCGTATATCCGCTTTCCCTGATGCTGCCGCCGGTGAGCCGCTTTTTCCTGCATCCCGAGCAGCGTGAGGATGCAGACCTGCTGCAACGGATCGAAAGTGCCGACGCCAGCCGCGAGCATGTGGGGGTCATGCATGCGCACAATGCGAGCGATGAGCGCGGTGGATTCTCCATGTATGTGCCCGAGTACTATGATGGTGAAGAAGTCCCGCTGATTGTCGCGCTGCACGGCGGCAGCGGTCATGGGCGCAGCTTTCTGTGGACCTGGCTGCGCACCGCGCGGTCGATGAACGCGATCGTCATCAGCCCCACCTCCCGGGAGGGGACCTGGTCGCTGATGGGCCCGGATGTGGATTCCGCGAATCTCGACGCGCTGGTGGAATACGCCAGAGCGCATTGGCATATCGATGCGGACCGGATACTGCTGACAGGTATGAGCGATGGCGGCACCTTCAGCTACGTCTCCGGTCTGCAGTCAGATTCTCCGTTCACGCATTTGGCGCCAAGCTCAGCCTCGTTTCACCCGATGCTGGTCGAGGTGGCCGACGCGGATCGGCTCACAGACCTGCCCATCTACCTGATGCATGGTGCGCTCGATTGGATGTTTCCGGTGGATGTGGCGCGCACGGCCCGAGATGCGCTGAGCGCCGCCGGGGCAAAGGTGGAGTACCGTGAGATTGAGGACCTGTCTCACACCTATCCGGTGGAAGAAAACCCGCGCATCGTCGAATGGTTGCACCACGCATGACGGCGCGTATCGCAACTTACGATCCCGCCTATGCCCAGGCGTTTGCCGAGCTCAACTATCAGTGGATCAAGGAATACTTCGTCGTCGAGGACGAAGACAGGGCGGCGCTTGAAGACCCGGAAGGGTATGCCATCAATCCCGGCGGTGAGATTTTTGTGGTACTCGAAGACGATGTGGTCGTTGGCTGCGTTGCCATGGTGCCGGCCAAAGGCGACGAACAGGGCGTGGTTTATGAACTCGCTAAAATGGCGGTCCGTCCGGACCGCCGCGGCCGCGGCTACAGCCAATTGCTCATGCAGGCGTGTATCGATTTCGCGCGCGGCAAAGACGCCGACGAGATCATGTTGGTCACAAACGATATCCTGGCGCCGGCGTTAGGCCTCTACACCAGCGCCGGGTTCAGCGCGGTCACGTTCAGCGATACCCGCTACGAACGCGGCAACCTGGAAATGCGCCTGCCGCTCAAGCCCCGGGACTGATGCTGAAGTTGAGCTCTGCGGCGCGCTTGAATGCCGGGCGCGCCGTGTGGGTCGCGGTGTACGCGGCCAGACGCGGGGTCAACGCGACGCCGTAGGCATCCGCCCAGGTCAGGACGCTCGTCAACATCAGGTCTGCCCCGGTAAAGCGTTCGCCGACCAGGAAGTCCGAGGATTCGATGGCCATCTCTGCCGCCGCGACCTGTTTCTCAAAACCAGCGATGGCGGTGTCGATGGCTGCCGGCGCTTCTCCGTACAGAGAGGCGAGATCCCGGTGTTTGCGGATGACGTAGAGCGTATGCGCGTCGAGCTCCATCTGCACGAAAGAGAGCCATTGATTGTAGAGCGCCCGTTCGCGGGTGTACGGCTCCGGCACCAGACCGCTGTCCCGCCCATAGGTATCTCCCAGGTAGGTGACGATCGCGGCGCTCTCGGACAACACCAGATCACCATCCACCAGAACGGGGATCTTCTCTTTCGGGTTCAACGCGCGGAACTCTTCCGTCTGTGTGGCGCCGGTCCGGGAACCGATGAGCTTTGCCTCGTAGTCGAGGTCGAGTTCGTGGCATATCCAGTGCGCCCGTATCGTGCGAGCGGTGGCGCCGCCCCATATGACGAGCTTGCTCACGCTACCTGCCCGGCGGCGCAACCTCGGTGACTTCGTAGAATTTCGCTTCCACGCTTTCCGGCGGGTTGGCTGCCATGGCGGCCTGGAAGTCGGCCATATGCGGCATGCCGAAATGTGCGCCGAGGGCGTCCATGTCGTCCCACTTTTCGGTAATCCTCATGACGGACGGATCGTTCAGCTCGACACTGAAGGTATAGTCGTGGCAGCCGGGCTCAGCGCGGCTGGCGGCTTCCATGGCCGCAATGGCTTCGCGCATCGCCTCGATGGTTTCCGGTGTGGCTTTGATGGTTGCGTTGACGACGATCATGCGGTTCTCCCCAGTTGATTGATGTTGTCCTCGGCGAAGTTTTCCGCCGCGTAAGCGACCCGATCTTCAATGGACATCTTACGCGTGTCCAGGCTTTCGATGTGGGTCAGCCGCGGCAAGAGCCCGGCGTTGTTGGCAATCTGGATCGACAAGCCCGGCCGTGCGTTCAGCTCGAGAATGAGCGGGCCGCGGTTGCGGTCGATGACGATGTCCGCGCCGAGGTAACCCAACCCTGTGACTTCGTAACACTGCGCCGCGAGCTGCAACAGTGAGGGCCAGTCTGGAATCTCGATGCTGGCGAGATCCGCCTCGGTATCCGGATGCGTGGTGACGAGATCGTTGTGCTGCACTGCGCGGATCGCTTTGCCCGTGCCGATGTCCAGGCCAACGCCGATGGCACCCTGGTGCAAATTTGCCTTGCCGTCGGATGCTTTGGTAGCGAGGCGCAGCATCCCCATCACCGGGAAGCCTTTGAAAACGATCAGACGGATGTCCGGCACGCCTTCGTGGCTGTACCGGTCGAAGTAGGGGCTGACGCGCACCAGCGTCTCGAGAAACGCGACGTCCGTGCGGCCGCCCAGCGAATGCAGGCCGGAGAGTGTATTGGTGAGATGGCGTTGCACGGTCTCCAGCGTAATGAGCTCGCCGCTGGCTTTCTTGAATTGCTCCTCTTCCTGACCGGTGACGACGAGAATGCCCTTGCCGCCGCTGCCCTGAGCCGGTTTAGCAACGAACTCGGTCAGGTTCTCGAGCTTTTCGCGCACCTGCGCGATTTCATGCTGGGTGCGCACGACACCAATCAGCTCAGGCACGGCCAGACCCGCCTCCGCCGCAACCAGCTTGGTCGTCAACTTGTTGTCCACGAGAGGGTACTTTTCACGCTCGTTGTAGCGCGCGATGTAGGCCACGTTGCGCCGGTTCATCCCCAGGATGCCTTTGTGGCGGAGCTTGAATGGGCTGATCCAGCCGCTCATGAGCCAAATGCGCCGAAACGTTTGAGCTCGAGGAGCCGGTATCCGGTGTAGCGGCCAACCAGCAGCATCACGGCGAGCAGCACCAGGTGCAGCTCCGGGAAATTAAACGCCAGGTGCTCGACGACCGACAGGTCCATCAGCAGAAAAGCCAGCACCGCGACAAAGAGGCTCCCGCCGCCCTGCACGAATACTTCTTTCGGGCCTTCCTCTTCCCAGGTGATCGACATGCGTTCGATGGTCCACGCGAGAATGATCATCGGGAAGAACGTGATGGTGAGGCCTTGGATCATGCCGAGGCGGTAGCTCACGATACTGAACACCGAGATGATCATGATGACGATCACCACGAGCGTTGCGATACGCGCGACCAGCAATAGGTTCAATGCGGATAGATACGTGCGGAGCAGGAGGCCGATTGCGACAACGATGATGAAACTGGCAAGGCCGGGCAGCAGTTCCGTCTGCAGAAAGGCGAGTGCAATCAGCACCGGCATGAACGTACCGGAAGTGCGGATGCCGATCAGCACGCGTAGCAGCACCACGACCAGCGCGCCGACGGGCAACAGCATGATGAGCTTGAACATGCTCTGCTCGGCGATCGGCAGGTTGTACAGCGACAGTGCGAGGTCGCCGGCTTCTTCCTGCGCGACCAGCAGCGCAGAGCGAGTCTGGCCGATGATCGAGAAAGACACGCGGCTGTTGGTGCCGCCAAGGACTTCGAGCACACCGGGGGTGCCGGTCTGCCACAGAAGCAGGTTGTCGGTGGCGCTCATCTCGCCGTTCACGGGATGGTAAAGGCGCCAGCGCTCGCCGTCCCAGACCTGCAGGTACTCACTCAAACTCTGGCGGCGGCGCCCGTCCTCCAGGACCAACACCTGCACCGACCGCGCCGGCACGTTGGCTGTCTGCAGCACCCGGGTCAGGAGATCGGTGCGACTGTACGCGGCCGCCAGCAGGGTGACGTTTTGATCGGCGGGTGTGCGTCCCAGCGTCTGAATGAGCTGGGTAGTCAGCGTATGTGCGTCAGCGGTGATGGGTATGACCGTGTCGAGCAGGTGGCTCACCGCTGTCTGATAGGGTTCGTCCCAGATCATCGTGGGGGTGGTTTGCGGTGGCGCCAGCGCCCAGGTGTCGTCGCTCGCAACCGCGATATCGAGCTTATAAAAAAGGACCTGGCGGCCGCTGGCTTCGCGCTGCGTCCAGTGCGCGCGGCGCTGTTCGATGCCGGGTTCTATGGAAAAGCCCCAGCCCGAAGACGCGGCGGACTCATTGACGACGGCGAAGCCTTTCTGCTCCGGCGGCAGTGACAGGAACACCTGGCTGGCACCACCGGTGGCGTTGAACTGTATGCGCGCTTCAACCTGCCATATCTGGGTTTCGGTGCCCGGAAGCCAGGGAATGTTATA
Organism: Pseudomonadales bacterium; assembly: GCA_965267275.1. Taxonomy (GTDB): domain Bacteria; phylum Pseudomonadota; class Gammaproteobacteria; order Pseudomonadales; family Azotimanducaceae; genus UBA4421. Next base: position 4,468,056 of record OZ253950.1, on the reverse strand, counting down.
GGTGTAGTGGCGAAAGCTCGCGGCCCCCGCACCGGCGATGGCAAGCAAAAGCACCATGAAAAGAAAGGGTCCGCTCTGGTTCATCCGTGTGCGCGCCTGGTTTGACGGCTGCCCAGCGAAGCGCGCCGTGGAGCCTGACTAGTCTTGATCTGTGGGGGTAAAAGCAGGCTGAACGAATTGACGACTCACGTCAACCAAGGCCATATCGGTCAGGAAATTGCGGCCCAGAATCATGCCGTGCTCGAGGTGGCTGCGGTCGGCCAGCGTAAATTCGAAAGTGTCCTGTACGTCGCCGAGACGCAGGCGCATTTCCACCACCGGGCGCCGCGAGCCTTCCTTGTCCGCTTGCTGAAACACCCGCACGTATTTCGCCACCGGCCGTTCGACGGTTCTTGTGGTCTCCTCGTCGGTGACCTCAAACCGCACCCAGTCGTCGCCATCGCGTTCGAAAGCGGTGATGTTGGAGGCGTGCAGGGAGCTCGAGCTGGCACCGGTATCCATGCGTGCGACAACCTGCAGGCCGGGCGGGTCCATCCATACGTGCTCGACTTCGCCGAGCACCATCTTATTGGTGTCGGGGCTCACGATGACCGCAGGCACGCCGGCCTCGCATTCGGCTGCGGGCGGTGGAGACGTGCAGGCGCGATGTTGTTGCTGCACGTCCTCGGCAAGCGTGTCGAGCGAGGCCTGGAGTGCTTCCAGACGGGTGCCCATTGCGCTCTGGCCGGCATTTTCCTGCGCTTTCAGAGCGGCCATTTCCGTGCTCGACAGCGCCAGATTGGCTTTGACCGCCGCCAGTTCCGTACGCAGTTGCTCGAGCTCTCCCGGCTCCTGTGCCGGCAACTGCGCGCAACCGCACAGCGCCAAGACGCTTAACACTACAAAGCGCATGTCAGCTTTTTGCCCTTTCCCTTTTTGTCCTTACAGGGGTGCCGTAGTCTACTGGCGGGTTGCAGGATCGAATACTGTACATAAATACAGTAAAACGCTATCGTATCCGGCCGTCTCGGAGAAACGTGATGGCCACAGAATCTTCCAAGGGTCCTGAACGCGACACCACTTCACCCGCCGCGCCGGATGACGAGGCGCTGCGTCAGAACCTGCTCGAGGCAGATGGCGTAGACCCCGCTGGTGTGAGCGTCGCGCGCAAAGGCCGCGGCAGCGCCAGCAATGACGCCAGCCGATATCTCGCCACCCGCACAGAGGTTGTCGATGACGGCTGGCAGGAGGACTGGTCCGAACTGACCGAGGCCGCCCCGGTGCCGACCGAAGCTTATCCGGATCGAACGAAAAACCTGATTACGACGAACAAGTCGCCGGACATTCCCTTCCAGCAGTCCATCAATCCCTATAAGGGCTGTGAGCACGGCTGTATTTACTGTTTTGCGCGCCCGACACACGCCTATCTGGATCTTTCCCCCGGTCTCGACTTCGAAACCAAGCTCTTTTACAAGACAGATCCCCGCGCGCACCTGATGAAGGAGCTGGGCCGCAGGGCGTATGTGTGCAGCGCGCTTGCGATGGGTACGAATACAGACCCCTATCAGCCGCTCGAAAAGACTCAGCGCGTCACCCGGGAAGTTCTCGAGACGCTCCTGATGCTCAAGCATCCCGTCAGCATCGTCACCAAAAGCGCGCTGGTTCTGCGGGATCTGGATATCCTGCGCGAGCTGGCCGCCCACGGGCTCGTCAACGTCCGCGTCAGCGTCACGACGCTCGACAACACCCTCAAAACCAGGCTCGAGCCGCGTACTGCAGCGCCCGCGGCGCGCCTGCGCGTCATCACTTCGCTGCGTGAGGCGGGTGTGCCGACCGGCGCGATGCTGGCGCCTATCATCCCGTTTCTGAACGACCATGAGCTCGAAGACATGGCGGCCGCGGCAGCGGACGCCGGCGCCCAGGACCTGGGGTATATCCTGCTGCGGCTGCCGCTCGAGGTCAGCCCGCTCTTCCGTGAATGGCTCAGCGTTCACTATCCGCAGAAAGCGCAACGCGTCATGGCAGCGGTGCGTGAAACCCGCGGTGGGCGCGATTACCGCTCTGGCTGGCATCAGCGCATGGTGGGGCAGGGGCAGATTGCCGAGCTCTTGCGCCAACGATTTCACGCGGCGGTGCGCAAGGTTGGCCTGGAAGGCGCCACGCTGCCGGCACTGCGCACCGACCTCTTCATATCTCCGGACGAGCTCGAGAACGCCCAGCTGAAGCTCTTTTAGGCGAGCAGGAGCGCCACGCCGGGCCCGGGGGATGCTGGACTGCGCCCCTACCGCTGCTGTTAAGCTCTGAGGTTTGGGAGAGAGGAGAGCGGCATGGATCTGACCGCCTGGTCGTGGGTGTTCATGTTGGGATACATCGGCATGATGCTCGCTTTTGGCGTCTGGGGGCAGCGCAAAGTGGCGAGCGCCGATGACTTTGCCACGGCCCGCAACGCCTACGGCCCGCTCTTCCTGGCGTTTGCGTTTGCCGCCACGACCGCCAGCGGCGCGACGTTCGTTGGGTTTCCCGGTATCGGTTACAACGCCGGGTTTGCCGCCATGTGGTCGGTCTTTCTTTATCCGATCGGTGTCTATCTCGGTGTGCTGATTTGTCTGAAGCTCGTCAGCAACAGCGGTCACGAGTTCGGCAGCCGCTCGATTCCGGAGTATCTTGGTCAGCGCTATCAATCCGATCTCATTCGCATTCTCGTATCGCTCTTCTCCCTGTCACTCTTCTTTTACCTTGCCGGCCAGCTGGTCTCCGGCATCGTCATGTTCGAAATCATGCTGGGCTTGCCACCCGCGGTGGCGCTCGGCGTGACCGCGGTCGTCTTGATGATCTACGTTGTGCTCGGCGGTGCCCATGCAGACATTCTCACGGACGGTGTGCAGGGTTTCATCATGGTGGCTGTCGGGCTCCTGGTCGCGGTGCTGTTTCTGATGGGCTACGGCATCGATGGCGGCTTCGGCGGCATGGTGAGCGCGCTGGAAGCGAAAGACGAAGATCTGGTCGCCTGGATCAATAAGGACGATGTGCTCTACCACTCCTGGTGGTCAGTGCTTGCCGTGTTGCTGGCGCATATCCCGCTCGGCATGCTGCCGCACATTGGCAATAAGCTCTGGGCGCTGAAAGATCCCCGACAGAGGCGCTCGTTCATCCGCCTGGCGTTCGCCTTCGGCCTCATTCTCGGCATGCTCGGACTTGGCGGGATCATGGCGCGCGTCATTCTTGGCGAAGGGGTAAACGGCAATCAGGCGCTGGCGCTTTTGTTCATCGAGCTCTTCCCGAGCTGGCTGGCTGCGCTCCTCGGTGTGGGTATTCTCGCCGCAGTGATGTCGACGGCGGATGGCCTGGTGGTGTCTTCGTCACAGATCGTCGCAAACGACCTTTATCGTCTGACTTTTGTGCCGCGCTATCGGGCTGACCTCCCGGCCGAAGAGGTCGAGCGTCGCGTGCTCAATATCAGCCGCATTGCCACGGTGGTCATCATGGTGCTCTGCACCGCGCTCGCCTGGTCGATGCTCGATACCAACGTCACGCTCATCGTCTGGATCGGCACGGGTTGCATGATGGCGGCGTTCGCAGGCCCGCTGATTCTCGGTGCGGTCTGGCGCGGCGTAACCCGGGCCGGCGCGTTTGCCGGTCTGCTCAGCGGCGGGCTGGTCTTCATCATCACCTTCAACGCCATGATCGACCCTGAGTGGTTCGGTCTGGGGATGCTGCGCGACATGGCGCTGTGGCTCGAGAGAGAATCGCCCAATCCCTGGTCCTGCGCGGCCATGGGGGAGCTCGTCTCAGTGACGGTGACGGTGGTGGTATCGAAGCTGACCCGGCCGCTGCCGGAATCGCACATGGCGCGGCTCTTTCCCGCTTGATGCCTCGCCGGGTTATCCCCGGCGCACGCGATAGCGCAACCAGAGTGCCAGGCCCAGGATGCTCCAGACCATGATGGTCATCCATTCATCCGGCCACGCGAGCGCGCTGTCGCTCCATGGGAAGAATGCGGACAAAAGTCCCAGCGCAAGAAACACCGCGCCGTAGCCGACGAGATTCGGGTGGCTCACCTTGAACGGGCGCGGCATGTCGGGCTCGTTGCGTCGGAGTGCAAGAAACGAAATGGCAACGAACACGAAAGCGATCGTCACGGCAAAGCTGCCGCTGTTGATGAGCCAGACCAGAATGGTGCGGCCGAATAGAGGTGCGAAGATCGACAGGATGCCGATCGTCAATATCCCGACGTAAGGCGTCTGATACTTTGGATGCAGGCGTGCAAAGGCCGCGGGCACAAATCCGGACTCTGCCAGCGCGAAGAGCACCCGGGAGGCTCCGACGATAAAAGCATTCCAGCTGGTCAGAATACCGCCTATACCGCCGAGGACGAGGATCGTCCCGGCCCAGTTGGAATGCCACAGGGCGGTAGCCGCATCGGCGGTAGCCATCTGCAGGTTCCCAAGATTCTGTGCGGGGATCGCGAGACCAACCGCCAGGGTAATCAGGATGTACCAGAGTACGGCACAGAACACGGATATCACGAGCAGACGGCCGATGCGGTTGGGCGGGAGGTCGATCTCCTCGGCCGACTGGGGAATGACGTCGAAGCCGACGAGCATTGCCGGCACCATGATCAGGACGGCGATGATGCCCGTGGCGGGGGTGGCGATCAGCGGCTCTGCGTTGGCGGCGGCGCCGTTGAAGGCTGCGCCGGTGAGAAGCAGCAGACCCGCAGCGAGAATGAGCAGCGTCACGAGCGTCTGTACGAATGCGGCGGTACGGATGCCGACGTAGTTCACCCAGGTCACGACGATCGTGCCGAGCGCCCCCACGATGACGAAGCCGATGTCCACGTCCGCGCCGAGGACGTTCCATAGCGTGCCCATGCGGATCTGTGGGACGAGGTATTCCACGGCCGTCGGGAGCGCGACAGATTCGAACAGACACACGTTCAAATACGAGAACAAGAGTGCCCAGGTGCAGACGAAGCTCCAGTCCGGCCCCAGCGCGCGATGGGTATAGACGTGCTCGCCGCCGGTCCTCGGCATGGCTGAGGCGAGCTCGCTGTACGTCAGACCGATGAGCGAGATGGCCAGGCCGCCCACGCCGAACGCGATGAGGGTGCCCAGGGTGCCTGCCTCGGCCAGCCAGACACCGGTCATCAATACCCAGCTCCAGCCAATCATGGCGCCAAAGGACAGCGTCAGCACCTGCGGTGCTTTCAGGACTTTGGCGAACCTGTCGCCAGTCGCGTGCGGTTGTTCATTCTGCATGTGCGAAGCTTACTGGATATTCGCGCGCCTGTTAGAATCTTTGTCATTCCGTTAGAAGCGCGCCCGTGTCTCACAGCATACGATTCAAGCACCGCCACAAAGAGTTCGAGATCAGGTTGGATGAAGCCGGCACGTTCGAGCTGTATCTCGATAACTGCTTGCGCAAAAGCCGTCCTGTCAGCGGGAAGGAACCGCAGTACGTCTGGACCAACGTCGAGCTGGAATGGGAAGAGCACCACTATATCGAGGCGCGCTACTGGGCGAGTCGCGATCAGGTTGAAGTGACGGTGAACGGCGCGCCGCTGTTGCAGGGGAGTTTCAAAGCGGGTTAGTTGGTCTGAACAACCTCTATCGCCCGGAGCAGCGCCGTCTGTTCGAGCGGCTTGGTGATGTAATCGTTCATGCCCGCTGCTTTGGCGCGCTCACGGTACTCGGGCAACGCGTGTGCCGTGAGCGCGATGATCGGCATCGTCGCGCCGGTCTGGCCGCATGCGCGTATCTTGCGGGTTGCGGTGTATCCGTCCATCTCCGGCATTTCGCAGTCCATCAATATCACGTCGATGTCTTTGCCGTGATCCAGGAACGCCTGCACGGCCTCCATGCCGTTTTCCGCGAAGTACACATCCGCACCCCAGTTGGCCAGGACTTTGCCGGCGACCAGGCGGTTCGTGGCATTGTCCTCCGCAACGAGGATCTTCAAACCGGTCAGCGGATGACGGGGCGTGCGGTCTGCGGGCCGCGCGTGTTCATGGGCTTCGCCGGGCAGACAGGCTTGCAATGCAGTGAGCGTCAAAGGCAGCGGCAGGTCGACATCGAATTCGAATGTATGAGTGGCGCGTGCGGGCCGCGGCTGGCCGGCGTCGAAGAAAACCCGGGCCTCGCTCGACAGTGAAGCCGGCAACTGCTCGGCGCGCTGAAACTCAGCGTCGGTGCGTGCAACCCAGAGCGCGATGGACCTTGCCAGATCATCGTTTGTGCCCAGGTAAACCGCGTCGGGATGACCGGTAGTCTGCACGTTGCCGGTTTCGCAGGGAGGTGCTTCGATGGTGAAGGTGATCTCTGTGCCGACGCCGGGTTCACTTTTGGCGGAGATGCGGCCGCCCATGAGCTCCACCAGACTGCGGCTGATTGCCAATCCGAGGCCGGTCCCGCCGAAACGCCGCGAGATTGACGAGTCAGCCTGTTTGAAGCGGTCAAACAGGGTTGCCAACGCGGCGTCATCCATGCCAATGCCCTGATCGATGATGCGGAACTCGAGCACATCCTGAACCTTGTCAGGGGCGGAGATCTTACGCACTTCGATATAGACACTGCCTTGCTCGGTAAACTTCAGCGCGTTGCTGACGAGGTTGGTCAGCACCTGCTTCAAGCGCGTGCTGTCGGATACGAGGTAAAGCGGCACGTCGGGATGCACCCAGAGATAGAGTCCGAGCCCACGGCGTTTGACCTCATCCTGATAAAGCAGGACCAGGTCGTCCAGCAGCTCCGCGAGGGAGAAGGGCCTCGATTCGATCGCCATCTCGCCGGCCTCAACCTTAGAGAAGTCCAGGATGTCGTTGAGAATGTTCATCAATGCTCTGCCGGAACGCTGCAGGGTCTCGACGAACTGGGTTTGCTGGGTGTCGAGCGTCGTGCCCCTCAGCAGGTCCGCCATCCCCAGAACGCCGTTCATCGGGGTGCGGATCTCGTGACTCATCGTGGCGAGGAACGATGACTTGGCGCGGTTTTCCTGATCAGCGGTTTGCGCCTTCAGCTCTGCCTCGCGCGCTTGAAAGTTGGCAACAATGGCCGCGTGTTCTGCCTCGCGCTGGGCAATCGTGAGGGTGCGGATGCGATAGGCGAGCGCAACTGCCAGCGCCAGGGCGACGAGCGCGCTGCTGCTGAGAAGCAGCAGCTGACTGTAAGCCGGTCCCCAGCCCTGGTGGGTGAAGCGTGCGTATATCAACAGGCACAAGACGCCGATCAACGGACTGAACGCCACGAGATAGTGGCGCGCATAAACGTTGCCGCGCAGCGCCTGCGGAATGACGAAGGCGGTGAATGTCAGCAGCGTAGGTAAAAACATGATCAGGCCGTTGACCATGTACAGCTGGACGTCTGCTATGAGAATGGCGGGCAGCAGCATGATGGCGCTGTAGGTCAGAGCCGCGTAACGCAGGCGGCGATGCCAGCGTTCATGCACGACGTCGAGGAACACCTGTGTGAAGAGTAACAGCGCCAGCCCGGTCGACATCATGAGTGGGCCGATCAGGTGTTTCGCCAGACTTGGATTGTCAGGCCATAGATAAGTGGCGCCCAAGCCCTGTGTCGCCGCCTGGAGGCATAACTGGCTGAGCAGGAAAAGTCCGAGAAGGAGATAAGCGGGCTGCCTCGAGATGGCGGAGATCACGAGATTGTAGGCCGACATGACCAGCAGAATGCCGATCATCAAACCCTGCATCAGCCGCCAGTGGGCAAGCGCGTTAGTAAAAGCGCGGGGTTCCCAGAGGGTAGTGTTCCAACGCATGTCGTCAAGTGAGGAGACATGGATGTACAGGTCTATCGCAACGCCCGGCGGGAGCGTGAGATCGAATACGGGATGCTCGGTCGCCTTGTGCGCTGCTGTTGCAGGGGCAAGCAGCCCCTCCCTGGCTTGCTCGATCAGCGCGCCATCCTGGTAGACATGCAGGTGTGCCAGGCGAATCTGAGGGTGCTCGATTTCCAACACCCGCGTGAGTGTTTCTGGCGCTTCGTTCCTGAGGGTGATGGTGAACCAGTAACTGTTGCCGAATTCTCTGAAAGCGGCGGGTCGCGGTGCAACCGGATGGTAGCCCGTGCGCGGCGGAAGCGAATCCGCGTCAGAAATTTGACTCTGCTGAACCTGCCAGTTCGCGGACACGTCCAGACGGTCCATGGAATCATCGAATGTGACGTCGGCCGTGACGCTGAGAGCGAACAGCAGGGCTGCTGCGCTAACCAAAGCCTTTGTGGCGCGTAACATCCTTCAAGTGTAGATGCGAATGCAGCCGGGCGATGATCTAAGTGCGGCCTGTGACACGGTTTTTACCTCCGCTTGGCACAGTCCTGACTATGCTTAATTGAAAGGATCGCCGAGTGTTTCGTGAAATTCTCCCAACGCTTGCTGCCAAGGATTGCATTGCCTCTTTCGGGCTTTCTGCTGTTGCTGACGCTGACAGCGGTTTTTGTCATGTGGGCCTTTCACAAATCCCTGCAATACGATGAGCTCGAGCGCCGGGCCCTGCGCGTCGCGGCGGCGTTGGAATCTGCTGATGAAAGATACGCCAGCGCCGTAGAGCTCGTAGCGTTCACCAATTCCTTCGGCAGAGAGACGGCGAGCCTGGCAGACCTGGCGCTGCTGAATTCAGACGAGGTCATCGTGGTCGCCACCCAGGAAACCTGGCGCGGTAAACGAATCAATCAGGTTGAGGCTCTGCGCTCCGGGCGGCGTGACGAAACCTGGACGGTCGACGGCAGCTACTTTGTATTCCTGCTACCGGTGCGTATCGACAACGATGCGATCACCAACCGGTTTGGCGGGGATCTGTCGGCGCTGGTCGTGATCGATGCGACAGACCTGCTGATCGTGGGACGGGATGTGCTGATCTGGGTGCTTGCAGTGACCCTGATCGGGTCCACGATGTTTCTCTTTGGTGCTTTTCGGCTGGTTAAAAGCCGCGTGCTCGACCCCATAAGCAAGATTCACAGTGCGCTGACCTACGCCGCAGAACATAATAAAAAACCGAGCATGCCCTATCTCTACCCGGACGAGATCGGTCGAATTGCCGGCGCGCTCAAGAGCTCGTTCGACGAGATCAGTGTGGCCGATCGCGACATGCGGGTGATGTCGAATGCGCTGGAGGCCAGCAGCAACGAAGTCTACGTCGTCAATGCGAACACCCTGCGCCTGGAAAGAGTCAATCGCGCGGCTGAAGAAAACCTCGGTTACGCATCCGGGGAATTGATCGACATGCGCATTGCGGAGATCGCGCCGGACAACGACAACCCGAAGACGCTAGAGGAACTGACCAGGCAGCTGGAAGAAAAAGGCGAAATCAGCCACGTCTACGAGCATGTTCGGCGCGATGGCACCACCTACCCGTTCGAATTCAAAGCGGTGTTGATGTCCGAAAGGAAACATCCGGTGCTCATCGTCATCGGCCAGAATGTGAGTAAACGGCTCGAACAGGAAGAGGCGCTCAGGCGCAGCGAAGAACGCGTGCAGCTTGCGCTGGAAGGCTCCAACGACGGACTTTTCGATCTCGATGCGCAATCGGACACGTTCTTTATCTCCGACCTCGTGCAGCGCTGGCTGCGGAAAACCAGCCAGGTCATTCCCACCGGGGAAGTGCTGGCTTGTATCGATCCGGAACATCGGGACATGGTCGAGGACGCGATACAGAAAGCGCTGCAGGAAGGTAACGATTTCGACGTCGAGTTCCGCCTGATCAACGAACCGCTCGGCGGGCGCTGGCTGCAGATTCGCGGCAAGGTGCGCTATACGGAGGGTGATACCGCTCGCCTGACGGGTTTCGCTTCTGACGTCACGCGCCGCAAGGTCGCGGAGAACATGCTGCAGACCACCGTGTCGCGCCTGAGCGCGGTGCTCGACACGATCGCGGACGGTATTCTCATCCTCGACGACGTCGGGCGTGTGCGCGGGGTGAACCCGGCGGCGTTGACCATGTTTGGCATGGACAAAGACGATTTGACGGATCACCACCTGGGCGAGCGGCTGCGTATGGTCGATGCGCCGAGCGGCCCCGACTGGTTGGCGATCAGCGATGGAGAGCTGCGCGAATGCATCGCAACGCGGGCGGATGGCGCACCCTTTGCGGCCGAGATCGCGGTCATGCGCATGGATGCCGTCGCGGATGAGCATTACACCGTGCTGGTCAGGGACATCTCCGCTCGTAAGGTGCATGAAGAGGAACTGCGGGCCGCGATGGAAGACGCGCAAGCCGCGACCCGTGCCAAAGGCGAATTCCTAGCCACGATGAGTCACGAGATCCGCACGCCGATGAACGGCGTGTTGGGTATGACCCAGCTACTGCTCGATATGGACCTCAACGCGCAGCAACGCGAAACGGCGGAGATCATTTTCTCGTCGGGTGAGGCGTTGTTGACGTTGATCAACGACATTCTCGATTTTTCCAAGATCGAAGCGGGCAAGCTCGAGTTGGAGCATCTGCCCTTCGACATGCGTTCGGCGATCAAAGAGGTCATGGATCTGCTCGCCAGCAACGCGCGGCGCAAGTCGCTCGACCTCTATATCGACTATCCGGCGGACTTGCCGTTTGCCTGTATCGGGGACGTCGGGCGTATACGCCAGATACTACTCAACCTCGTAGGTAACGCGGTCAAATTCACCGCCCAGGGCCATGTCCTGGTGAAAGTCACGGCTGAGCAGATGGACGCTGACAATGTGTGTCTGCGCATCGGCGTGCGCGATACGGGACCTGGTATCGAAACAAACGTGCAGCAGTCTCTGTTCGACTCTTTTACGCAGGCGGATGCGTCGACGACGCGCCGGTATGGCGGCACCGGTCTCGGGCTTGCCATCTGCCGCCAGCTGGTTGAACTCATGGGCGGGGACATCGGCATCGAGTCTGAGCCCGGAGAGGGTGCGGAGTTCTGGTTCGCGCTGACGCTGCCGCTCAGTCACGCGGGTCCTGAAGAACCGAGTGTTTCGCAGGAGAAGCTTGCCGGTATGCGCGTGCTCGCCGTCGATGACAATCCGGTTGGCTTGCAGATCGTCGAGGGGATGGTTGCGAGCCTCGGGATGCAGGTCGTTGCAACCCACGACCCCCAGTCTGTCATGGACATCATGGCTGCCGCCCACGATGCGGGCGCGCCTTACGAGGTGGTGATTCTCGACTACAACATGCCTGGTCTCGACGGTTTGACCCTGGCCACGAGCATCACCGGCGACGACCGCTTTGCGGATGCCAAGCTCGTGATGCTCACGTCCTCCGAGCTGAGCGCGCCGCGCGGTCTGGATGGTTACGCCCTCAAGCCGCTGATGCGTGAAGGCCTGGCGCGACTTCTGACGAGCGCGTGTTTTGACGAAGGTGAAAGCGCGCGCAGAAACTCGGCGTTCGACGATGTGAGGCAGGTTGGGCAAAACGTACGCGTCCTGGTCGCGGAAGATAACCCGGTCAACCAGCGCGTTGCGGTACGGATGCTCGAGCGGCTTGGTTGTCGGGTAGACGTCGCGGCGAATGGCCGCGAAGCCGTGGAAATGTGGGAGCAGTTTCCGTACGCCATGATTTTCATGGACTGCCAGATGCCGGAGCTCGATGGCCTGGCTGCGACGGAAGAAATACGCCGTCTCGAAGAGCGGCGACAGCGCGCGCATACGCCCATCGTGGCGATGACCGCCAACGCGATGCAGCAGGACCAGGACGACTGCCGCGCCGCGGGCATGGACGACTATGCCAGCAAGCCCGTCAAACTCGATCTGCTTCAGGAGTTGGTCGGCAAGTGGTCAGAGGCGCCCTAAGACCAGGGTTCCACCACGACTTTTGCGTAAGTCTCCGGATCTTTGAGCGCGTCAAACGTCTCGGCGACCTCTTCCAGGGCAATGCGGTGGGAGACGAGGTCCGCAACGTCGAAGTTGCCGTCCGCGATGAATTTGAGGCTGTCAGCGAATTCATCGAGCGAATAGCCGAGCACAAACTGCAGCGACAGTTCTTTGTTGATCGCGATGAGCGGGCGGAAGTGGTCGGTTTGCAGGCAGACGCCGACCACCACGATGCGGGTGTCGCGCGGCACCTGCAGGAAGACGTCGTCGATCACCCCCGGCACTCCGACACACTCGAACACGACCAGATCCCCAGGCTGCGACCGGGCCGCCGCAAACGGATCTTCCTGCGCCGGATTGCAGACACGGTCGGCGCCCTGTCGTTCGGCATAGCGTCGCCGACCGGGCGAAAAGTCGCTGGCGATGATCTGACGTATACCGCGTGCGCGTAGCGCAGTGATGACGGCAAGACCGACAGGTCCCGCGCCGATGACCAGTGCAGTTTCGCTGCCTGTGAGCTGCGCTTTGTTGACGGCGTGATAACCGACCGCCAGAGGCTCGGTCAACGCTGCTGAAGTTGCAGGCGTGCCGGTCGGGACGGGAATGAGAAACCGTTCCGACAGCACCATATATTCGGCGAAGCCGCCGGGCACGTTGGCACTGTAGCCGACCGCTTCCGGCGCGCCGCGCATGACCATTGGCACGGAACAGACCAATTGTCCGACAGGGTAGCGGGCTTCGCAGTCAGGCCCATACTCGACGATTTCCGCGCAGAATTCGTGTCCGAGCACAACGGGGTCGTAAGTGGTGAGCTTGAAAGCGCCGCCGGCTTCGAGACTGGTTTCCACAAAGGATTCCGTATGCTGGGCGGCATGCAGGTCCGATCCGCAGATGCCGCATGCGCGGCTCTTGACGAGCACCTCGCCGCGCTGCGGTTCCGGCACCGGAACGTCGTCGACCCAGAGCGTGCCTCGCTCCATCAATACCGCGCGCATATCTACCCCCTTGCTCCGTTAACGCCGTACGCCGACAATTATGAACGTAATAGAAACACGGGGAAGTCTCATGACGGAACATCTCGAAGAAACACCGCGCGCGGATATGCTCGCGATGCTGGATCGCCAACGCCAGGCTTATCTGGCCGAAGGGGTGGTGTCCACCGCGACGCGCAAAGATCGTCTCGAGCGCGCGGTCAAAGTGCTCAAAGACAATCAAGACCGCTTTGTCGAGGCCATGTCTGCGGATTTTGGCCATCGCAGCGAACATCAGTCGCTGTTTACCGATATCGCCGCTTCCATCGGACCGCTGCGTCACGCGCAGGCGAACATCGATAAGTGGCGCAAGCCCGAGAAGCGTAAGGTGGGTCCGTTCCCGCTGAACCTGCTGGGGGCCAAGGCGCGGGTCGAATTTCAGCCGCTGGGCGTCGTTGGTGTCATCAGTCCGTGGAATTTCCCGGTAAATCTGACGTTCACGCCGCTCGCCGGTATTCTTGCCGCGGGTAATCGCTGCATGATCAAGCCGAGCGAATATACGCCGGCAACCTCGGCCGCGATGGGCGAGGCGATCGCCGCCGAGTTCAGCGACGAAGAAATTGCCGTCATTACCGGCGGTCCGCAGACGGGCGCTGATTTTTCCGGTCTGCCTTTCGACCACCTGCTCTTTACCGGCGCCACCGGTATTGCCAAGCATGTCATGCGTGCTGCTTCAGAAAACCTGGTGCCGGTGACTCTGGAACTGGGCGGGAAGTCGCCTGTCGTGGTTGGCCGCAGTGCGGATATCGACAAGACGGCAGACGCGATCATGGCCGGCAAGATGATGAATGCCGGGCAGATCTGCCTTGCCCCCGACTACGTGTTCGTACCCAAGGAACGGATGCAAGACTTTGTCGAATCCAGCAAGCGCGCCGTGGCGAAGATGTTCCCCACGTTGATCGACAACCCGGACTACACCTCCGTGGTCAACGAGCGCCACTTCGACCGTATCAACGACTATGTTTCTGAAGCGCGCGACAAGGGCGTGGAGGTCGTCGAAATCAATCCGGCGAATGAAGACTTCCGCCAGCAGCCCAACCACAAGATTGCGCCCACGCTGGTGCTTGATCCCGGCGACGACCTCGCCATCATGCAGGAAGAGATCTTTGGTCCGGTCATGCCGGTCAAGAGTTACGATGCTGTCGAGGAAACCGTCTCGTACATCAACGAAAATCCGCGCCCGCTGGGTCTTTACTATTTCGGTACTGATGATGGCGAAGAGCAGCACGTGCTCACGCACACGACTTCGGGCGGAGTCACTGTCAACGACGTGGTGATGCACGTTGCTCAGGAAGACCTGCCGTTCGGGGGCGTAGGCCCTTCGGGAATGGGTGCGTATCACGGCCACGACGGTTTCAAGACCTTCAGCCATGCCAAAGCAATTTTCAAACAAAGCAAAGTGAACATTGCGGAGCTTGCGGGTCTAAGACCTCCGTATGGCGAAAAGATGCTCAAGGCTGTGCGCCAGCAGATGCGCTAGCCGTTTGAGCCGGTTTTACCGGTTGTTGCAGCAAAATCATGAATAGTTCACTCGAGCACAATGAGCACGCGGCGGCGCAGTTCGCGCGCGATGGGTATCTGGTGCTGCGCAACGTCGTCGACGCTGCGCAGTGTGAGAGCGTGTGCGAACTTGTCGAAGGCGCTCTCGATCCGCTGGTAGGCCCCGTGGAATACGAAGCGGACGTTGGCTACCCGGGCGCGCCGACGGATCGTGATGCACCAGGCGGCGCGACGCCGCGCCGGCTGTTACATGCGTACGCACGCTCGCCGATATTGCAGAAGCTTGCCTGCAATCCCGGGGTCGGGGCGGAGCTCGCGACGCTGATGGGCGCGCCGCCCTGGTTGTCGCAGTCTCATCACAACTGTGTGATGACAAAGCACCCCGGTTACAGCAGCGCAACGCTCTGGCATCAGGACATCCGTTACTGGTCCTTTGATCGGCCGGAACTCATTTCCGCCTGGTTTGCGCTTGGCGAAGAGAATGCCGCCAATGGGGCTTTGCACGTGATTCCCGGCACCCATGCGATGGACTTCGACCGCGGACGGCTAGATCGCGCGCTCTTTCTGCGTCCGGAGCTCGAGGAAAATCAGGCACTCATCGACCAGGCGATCGCAGTCGAACTGAAAGTCGGCGATGTGCTGCTGTTCCACTGTCGCCTGTTCCATGCTGCCGGGCGCAATACGTCGACCGCCGTCAAGCTGTCGCCGGTGTTTACGTATCACACGGCGGACAATCAGCCGATCCCGGGCACACGCTCGGCGGCATTGCCGAGCATCGAGGTTCTCGCGCGTGATGAGTGACGATGCCGATGAAGATCAATTGTTTGCAGAGGCGATGCAGGATGTTGCACCGCTCGACACGCGTAAGCGCGCCCAACGCAAAACCGGGGTTACGGTAACGGACACGCATCTGGCGCGTCGCGACGCAGCCCTCGGCATCGGTGAAGACAAAGTAGATCCGAACTTTCTCACACTCGGGGATGTGACGCCGCGGCAGCCGCTGGAATACCTCGAGTGGAAAAAGGACGGCGTGCAAAACGCGGTCTTCGACAACTTGCGCCGCGGTCAATATGCGCTGGATGCTCATCTGGATCTGCATCGTAAGACTGTCAAAGAAGCCCGGGCCGAGGTATTTGTGTTCTTGAAGCGCGCCAGTGCCAATGACTGGCGCAATCTCGTCATTGCGCATGGGAAGGGTGAGCTCAGCGCAACACCTGGCCGTATGAAAAGCTATGTTGCGGCGTGGCTCGAGGAACACCCGGAGGTCATCGCGTTTTGTTCCGCCCAGCGCCAGCACGGCGGCGTGGGCGCGACTTACGTCCTGCTGAGAAAGTCACCCGCCAGCAAAGAAGCCAATCGCGAGCAGCACGGGTTCAAGAGCGATATAGACGATCAGTCGCAGCGGTAGGCGCGAAACCGCTGTTCGCCGTTCTCCGGCGTGCCGACCGGCACGATCGCGTTAGCGCCCAGCCCAGCGGCTTCGTTGCGCGCCAGCACCAGCAACTCTTCCTGAACTTTGGCGTTGCCACGCGATATCACCACTTTATCCCGGGTCCGGCTGGATACCTCGCCGATGGAGGTGCAGTTGGCAACGTCGGCGCTTCCCAGCTGCGCAACCTGAGCGCCAGCGTCGCTGAGCTGCACGAAGCTGCACGCACTCATGAAGCTGATGGTTGCTATCAAACAGATGCGGCTGATCATCGCGGGTCTCCGTCAATTTGGCCCATTATATACCGATCTATATCCGGCCTTTGTCGAGCTCGAGCTTGCCGCGGCCGATGTTGAGCCGCAGCACGTCGCTGGCGCCTTCGGCGAGCCGCCAGGCGCGGACTTTGCGATAGAGCACGGCGAGTGGGTGATCCTCCACCAGCGCGTTGCCACCCACCAGCTGGATCGCGTTATCGACAATCTCGCCAACGGTTTCGGTGGTGAAAACCTTGCTCGCCATGCCCTCGTTGACAATGTTCTCGCCGGAGTCGGCCAGGCGGGCGGTACGGTAAACCATGCTGCGAGCGGCATAGGCTTTGATGCGCAGGTCGGCATAACGCCAGCGCACCACGTCTTTGTCACCGCGGGGCGTGCCGCTTTTGTCCACGCCTTTGAGGTGTTCGGTAAGAAGCGCGAGCACCCACAGCATGTAGCCGCAGGCCTGCGCGGCGAACAGAAGCCGGGTATCGCCGATCTGGCGCATCGCTTTCGGCATACCCTGACCGGGTTCGCCGATGACGTTGCCGATCGGCACTTCTACGTCGCGAAAGACGAACGCCGCGTGGTGGGACCCGTCGAGCGAGCTGAACTTCTGTTTCAACGTGACGCCGGGGAGATCCGTATCGATCACCACCATGCTCGGCCCGCGGCCTTCGATCTGCACCAGCGTATTGATGAAATCCGCGTCAGCTCCGCCGGTCACGTATGACTTTTCACCGTTGACCGTGAGCGTTTCACCGGTAATGACACCGCTGGTCGGCGCTGCGTCGTCGGGTTCCGTGAAGCCGAAACTGCCGCGCTTGTCGCCGCTGACGACCGCGGCGAGGTGCGTATCCCGCAGGGCGCCGCTGGCGCTCGCGAGCACCCCGGGACTGGGCCCGAATACCGCGTCCATGAAGGGGGGATTGTGGCTCGCCAGCGCTTCTCGTGCGACGCAGAGCGCGAGCTGTCCGGCGGCGCTGCCGCCAAACGCCTCGGGCTGCGTCATGCCGAAAAGACCCGCCGCCTTAGCGGCGTCGCGGACCTCCGCTCGGCGGGAAGGATCGGCAGGGTCCGACGGCAGAAGGACTTCTTCGGCAAACGCGTGGCAGCGTTCGCGCAAGGTTTCGATTTCCGGTGGCAGGTTCTCAGGCACGGTTTGTTCTCCTACATACCCGGCAGAATGGTCAGCACGACAATGATGAGCATTGCCAGCACCATCGTGCCAAACGCGTAGAGCAACCAACTTTCGCGCTTGGCGTACTTCGCGAGCAGCTCTTCGGTTTCCTCGGGCGTGCGTGTGGAGGCGCTGGTGGTGATGCGGTAGCGCGTGATGCCGTCGCGCTTTGGCAGTTTCACGAAGAGTTCCGGTGTGGCGTCTAAGCGCCGAGCCACTTCGGCAAAGCCGATGCCGGTGCGCTTGGCGATTTGTGTGGGATGCAGCGCGACGTTGCCTTCTTCCAGAAAGCAATAGTAGATGTCCAGAATGCGGCGCACTTTGCCGCGAAAACGAAAGTTGAATGGAATGATGCCAAACATATGCGAGACCCGTTGGAGTGCAGCTCTAAACTACGTCAAACGGACACCCTGTGGCAAAACGATACGCGCGGGCGGCCCCGCGTGTCGGACTGAGATCAACGACTGGCAACCAGCATTGCCCGGCGTGGTGCCGGATACCCTTCGATCGTGCGGGTAGGATCCTCAGGATCAAGAGCCGCGGCGAGGGAATCGAAGCGCATCCAGTCGGTGCTGCGCTGCTCTGCCGTGGTTGTCAGATCAACGCTGACGATTTCCACGTTGGCAAAGCCGCAATCACGTAACCAGCCTGCCAGAGTATCGGTGCGCGGCACGCACCAGACGTTGCGCATGCGCGCATAACGCTGTTCTGGATAAAGATCTTCCTCGTCTTCGACAATCAGAGACTCGAGCACGATACGGCCACCCGGCGCGGTGAGCTCGGCGAGTTTCTGCACATGCAGCCGGGGTTCGCGCCGATGGTAGATCACGCCCATGCTGAGGACGAGATCGAATTGGGTGGTTCCTGGCAGTTCGTCGACGCCGAGAGGGAGTACCCAGTTGCGCGAATCGTTGATGTAGGCCTGCAGCGCCAGGTGCTGCATGCAGAACAGCAGGGTGGGATCGATACCGATGACTTCCCCGGCGCCAGCTTCGAGCAGACGCCAGCCGAAGTAGCCGTTGCCGCAGCCGATATCGAGAACCCGTGCACCATCGAGACGGCCCAGCGAACCGCTGAGCCGCTGCCATTTCCAGTCGGAGCGCCATTCGGTGTCGATACGGATCTCCCCAATGCGGAAGGGGCCTTTGCGCCACGGGTGCAGGACCCTCAGAGCAGCTTCCAGACGCACGCTATCGGTGTTGCCGTTGACGCATACGGTGTCGCCGTAGCTCGTTGTGATCTCCGTCATCGGTGGCAGGTCCGCGATCGCGGCCGCCCACCGCGGATAGTCGCCGTGGTGTGCGGCGCTGTAGCGGCTCGCGGCGAGTTCCAGCGGCCAGCCGGACAGGTTTTGCGGTAGCGGAAGGCTCAAGCGCGGACCGCAAACGAGGCCCAGTTCAGGCATCGGAACCACTGTATCGCCTGGGTGAAACCCGCGTCCTGAAAGCGCTGGAGATGTATCTCTTCAGTGTCGATGCGCATGACGTTCTCGAGGGCGCTGCGCTTTTGACTCACCTCCAGCTCGCTGTAGCCGTTGGCGCGTTTCCAGGCGAGGTGGGTCTCGTCGTAATACCGGTGCAGTTCGGCATCTTCGTGCCTTACTTTCTCGGTGATCAGCAGCAGCCCGTCTGGCGCCATGTTCTGGCGGATGCCGCGGAGCGCATCCAAACGGTCTGCCGGGTCGATGAACTGCAGAACGAGATTCAAGATCACGACGTTGGCGCCCGTCAGATCGACGTCGCGAAAATCGGCTTCGACGAAGCGCGCGCGCGGATCGCTGATGTGAGCGCGCGCACCTTCGACCATGGGGGCTGAGCTGTCGACACCAACCACCCTGATGTCGGGCGCGTCTGTCTGCTTGAGGATCGCCAGGGTCGTTGCGCCCAGGGAGCAGCCTAGATCGTAGGCCGTGCCGGTCGCGCCCAGGTGGCGTGCCGCCATCAGGCCGGTGATGGGGATGATCGTCTCATACCCCGGCACGGAGCGGCGAATCATGTCCGGGAAGACCGCGGCGACTTCTGCGGTGAAGGCAAAATCCACGATCTGCTGATCCTGGCGATACACTTCGTCACGCATGCAGGAATCTCCACAATTTTGTCTAGTTTACGCCGGCTGCGCGCGCTGTCGGCCGTTCACGCCTTTGTAACATTTCCCGGCGGCGGCGCATGCTACCATCTGAAATCGTTTTGCAAAGGGTATTGGCCGCAGTGGCCCGAAGCGGCCCAAAGCGGAAATGGCGCAAACTGAACTGAACAACCCGGAACTCTTCATCAATCGCGAGCTTTCGCAGCTCGAGTTTGTCAGGCGCGTCGTGGCGCAGGCGCGGGACGAAAGCGTGCCGCTGCTGGAACGATTGCGTTTCGTCTGTATCGCCAGCTCGGTGCTCGATGAGTTCTTCGAGATACGCGTTGCCGGCTTACGTCAGCAGGAAGCGTACGGCAGCATGCAGCGCGGTCCGGACAATTTGTCTGCGACAGATCAGCTGCATCGGATACTTCCCCTCGTCCAGGAGATCGTCACAGAGCAATACCAGATTCTGAATCAGGAACTGCTGCCGCGGCTCGACAAGCAAGGCATCCGGTTCCTGAATGAAGAGGATTGGAATGCCAAGCAGAAGACATGGCTGAAGCGGTTCTTCAATCGAGAGCTGCAACCCATCATCAGCCCGGTGGGGCTCGATCCGGCCCACCCGTTCCCGGAACCTCTGAACAAAAGCCTTGCGTTCATCGTGACCCTCGAAGGAAAAGACGCGTTTGGCCGCAGCAGCGGTAAGGCCATCGTGCAGGCGCCGCGCTCGCTGCCACGGGTGGTGCGCCTGCCGGAGGAGTCGTCCACCGGCCCCAACGAGTTTGTGCTGCTGTCTTCGATTGTGTCCGCGCACATCTCTTCATTGTTTCCAGGTATGCGTGCGACGGGCTGTTACCCTTTCCGTGTTACCCGTAACAGCGACCTCTTTGTCGATGAGGAAGAAGTGGATGACCTGTTGCGGGCTTTGGAAGGTGAGCTCTCCTCACGCCGCTTTGGCGATGCAGTGCGTCTCGAGGTGGATGATGAAACACCCGAAGAGCTGACGCGCTTTCTCGCCGCACAGTTTCGTCTGAGCCGTGACAGCGTCATTCAATGCGACGGCCCGGTTAATCTCATGCGCCTGGCGGCGGTGCCGGACCTGGTGGAACGGCCTGATCTCAAATACCCGGGTTTCAATCCCTCGTTGCCGGAAAAAGTCCGCAACGCCGAGGCGATGTTCGACGTCATCAAGGCCGGTGACGTGCTTCTGCACCATCCATTCGAATCGTTTGCTCCTTTTGTCGACTTCCTGCGCCAGGCTGCGCGTGATCCGAACGTTCTTTCGATCCGCCAGACGCTGTATCGAACCGGCACTGACTCTGCGGTGGTGGAAGCGCTCATCGACGCAGCGACGCGCGGTAAAGAAGTACTCGTTGTCATCGAGCTGCGCGCGCGCTTCGATGAAGAAGCCAACATTGAGCTTGCCACCAAGCTGCAGTCCGTGGGCGCACAGGTCGTATACGGGGTTGTGGGGCACAAGACGCACGCCAAGATGTGCCTCGTGATACGCCGCGAGGGCCGCAGCCTGACGCGCTACGTTCACCTGGGCACCGGTAACTACCACACCCGCACGGCACGCCTGTACACCGACTATGGCTTCTTCTCCTGCGAACCCGACCTTGGCGATGACGTGCAGAAAGTTTTCCAGCAGCTGACCGCGATGAGCAAAGAAGGCAAGCTGAAGAAGATTCTGCAGGCGCCGTTCACATTGCACTCCACGATGCTCGAGCTCATCGATGCGGAGATCGCCAACGCCAGGGCGAACAAGCCTGCGGCCATCTACGCCAAGATGAACTCGCTGGTGGAGCCTCAGATCATCCAGGCGCTGTACCGTGCTTCCCAGGCAGGCGTGAAGGTTGAACTCATCGTGCGCGGTATCTGTGCGCTCAGGCCGCGCGTGAAGGGCATTTCCGACAACATCCGGGTGCGCTCGATCGTCGGCCGCTTTCTCGAGCACACCCGGGTTTTCTGTTTCGAAAACAACGGCAATCGCAAGATATACCTGTCCAGCGCGGACTGGATGGGACGCAACTTCTTCTCACGTGTGGAAACCTGTTTTCCGATTACGGACAAGCGCATGAAACAACGCGTTTTCCGGGAAACCATCGAAGTCTATCTGGCGGACAATGCGCAAGCCTGGGAGCTGAACGCGGACGGCAGCTACGCGGCGAAATCGACCAAACAGAATCGGCGGGCCGCGCAGGAGGTGCTGCTGGAGACGCTTGCGGATACCAGCGCCTGAGCCAGCTCAGTGTTTTGTGACATCGAGCTTCAGGTTTACCGCGGCCAGATATTCTTCTTCGAGATTGAGATCTTCCACCGTCAGCGGGTGCTCTTGCAGCCAGCTCTTGGATAGCGACAGGCTGACGTTTTCATCGGTGACCTTGAGTTCGATGTGCGGCAGCGGTTCGTGGCTGCGGTTCCTGTGCAAAACGGTCGCAATACGCAGCAGCACGCTCAGACGCACGAGACTCGTGCTGGCGCTGGACAGCCACTCCGGCGTGAACTTGCGGCGGTGCGCGCGCACGAGCGTTGCCAGCTGTGATTGCTCGGAGCGGGAGAAGCCCGGCATGTCCATGTTTTCCAGCAGGTAGCTGCCGTGTTTGTGGTAGCCCGAGTGTGAGATGTCCATGCCGATCTCATGCAGGTCAGCAGCCCAGCTCAGGATCTGTTTGTGATGGGCGTCCGTCAGCGACCAGGCCATGGCGACCTGGGAGAGAAGCGCTATCGCCGTCTCGCGCACCTGGCGCGCGTGACGATCGTCGATACGGTAGCGCTGCATCAGGCTTTTGACCGTGTGATCGCGGGCGTCGTCCTCATGCTGACGGCCGAGGAGATCGTAGATCAGCCCCTCTCTGAGCGCGCTCTGCGCCGGCTGCATGCTGTCGATGCCGAGGGCCTCGAAGACTGCGCTCAGGATCGCCAGACCGCCGGGAAAAACCGCTTTGCGCTCCTCGGCCAGCCCCGAAATCTGCAGATCATCGATGGCGCCTGCGCTGATGGCGCGCTTTTGAATCTCGGTGAGCGCTTCCGCCGTGATGGCCGTGCCGAGGTCGTTGGCGACTACAACGTCGTTTATCGCGTTAATGGTGCCTGATGCGCCAACCGTACTTTCCCAGCCCTGGCTGATGTAATCCTGAGCTATCGGCTCGAGTTCGACGAGCGCCGCTTTGACGGCGCGCTGCATGGCTTTGGCGGTGATCTGACCGTCTGCAAAATACCGCTGCGACATGGACACGCAACCCATATGCAGGCTTTCCAGAGTCTCCGCGTTGGTGCGGCGCCCAAGTATCAGCTCGGTGCTGCCGCCGCCGATGTCGACGACCAGGCGGCGCATGTCCTCCGGGCCCAGGTCGTGGCAAACGCCCAGGTAAATCAGCCGTGCTTCCTCACGCCCGGAGATGATCTCTATGGAATGACCGAGGACCTTCTGCGCGCGATTGATGAAATCGCCTGAATCGGCGGCTTTGCGCAAGGTGTTGGTACCGACGACGCGAACGTTGTCCGGATCCAGCGTTCGCAAACGCTGTGCGAAGCGTTCAAGACAAGCCAGAGCACGCTCGATGACGTGTTCGGCGAGATTGTTGTCGTCGTCCAGACCTTCGGCGAGACGGACCATTTCTTTGTGCTTGTCGAGGACCTGTATGCGGCCGTGGGATTCCTGCGCGATGAGGAGGTGGAAGCTGTTCGAGCCGAGGTCGAGGGCGCCGAGCTGCTTGCCGCGGGCCGTGAAGGGCAGGACCTGTCCTGGGTTTTCAGGCTGTGTCACTGAAACTGCTGAGTCCGGAAAGGTTTATTTTAGTCGCTATGCGGCCGGGTTGTTAGCCCTGGAAGCAAATATCCCGGGCGGCAGCGGGCAATCGAGCGTTGCGGCGATACCCTGCAGCAGCGCGCCCTCATCTGGACTGACATGGCCGTCCGCAAGGATTGTCGCCGCGCAGGCTTTGATCAAGGCTGGCTTCACGAGCGGCTTCAGGCGACGCAGCCTGCCCAGCGTATCGTTCAGACGCTTGTAGTCGAAACCGTCCTGTTTGGCGAACGGTGCTTCCAGACCAAGCTCGGCCATGCCTGCCTTGTAGGCCGCCAGCTGGTCGTCGAGATCAGCATGGCCGTGGCTTGCGAGCATGGCGAGCAGGCGAGCGGCATCATCGCCAACTTTGGCGACGCTGCTGATGCGTCCGTGATAGTTCTGCGGACCCTCGAAGTGAGGGTACAGCTCCTTGGTCAGAAGCCGGTGCAGCAGCCACTCGAAGAGATCCACCTCTGCGTCCGCGGTGATGAGCTGCGCGGCGTTCTGATTGAACTGCTTGTACTGAGGGTGGCTCAGGGTTTTGAGTGCCGGCATCGACATTTCCAGGAGCGTGACGCGATGGGCGATGTCCGTCTGCTGGATGGCTGGCAACAGGCGGCGGGTGTGAGCAGGCACACCTTGCTCGGCGTTGCGGTCCAGGAACTCGAGCTGTTTGCGCGCCAGGCTCTCCTCGCTCGAGATCAGCATGGCGTAGACCAGCGCGCGCGCTTCGTAAGCGTCGTGCGTTGCGTCTTTGAGATTGTCCGGGTTGTCCGCAATCAGCTGCCGGGCTGCTGCCAGACTCGCATTGTCCGGCGCGCCAACCATGGCAGCGATCTGCTCGGGCGCCGCCGTGACCGCGCCGGCGAACCCTGCTGCCAGTTCGTGCTGGCCGCCGCCAGAGGGCGCGGAGCCATCGACGTGCGGAAAGTTGCCATCCCAGTTTGGCTCGATTGCGCGGATGCGCTTTCCCAGCGGCGGATGCGTGGCAAACATGCTGCTCGCGAATTTGCGTGCCGACGCACCGAAGAACATGTGGCTCGCTTCTTCGGCGTTTTTGTTGACGATGGTCGAGCCATAGCTGAACCCGCCGATCTTCTTGAGCGCGTCGGCGATTCCGGAAGGGTCGCGGGTGAACTGCACCGCCGAGGCGTCGGCAAGGTATTCGCGCTGGCGACTGACCGCAGCCTTGATGAGGTTGCCGAAAAACGTGCCGCCATAGCCGATCAGCATCAAGCCGCCGCCTACGGCCAGCAGGGGCAGGCCGTTGCGGCGCGAGTAGCCGCCCGCGCGCAGCAGGCCGTAGCCGATCATGCCGAGAAACAGGATCCCGTGCAGAATGGCAATGAGGCGCAGGTTGATGTTGGTATCGCCGTTCAGGATATGGCTGAACTCGTGGGCGACGACCCCTTGCAGCTCGGCACGGCTCAACGTATCGAGCGTGCCCTGATTGATGCCGATGACCGCATCGTCCGGGGTAAAACCGGCGGCGAACGCGTTGATGCTTTGTTCCGGGATCAGATAAACAGGCGGTACCCCGATGCCGGAAGCAATCGCCATCTCTTCGACGACGTTCAAGAGGCGGCGCTCTTGCGCGTTGGCGGTGTTGTAATTCAGGAGTTTGCCGCCCAGCGCTTCGGCGATAGTGCGCCCGCCGCCCTGGATGCTCAGATATTTGTAGAGGCTTGCTACCCCGACAACGCCCAGGACGCCAACGCTGATCCAGATCCAGCTGTCCGCCGGTATCTGCGCGATCGCCTGCTCGAAGGTCATGCCGACCTGTTGTCCGCCCCAGCCGAATGCCAGGGCGACCAGCAGGTTGGTGAGCACGATCAGCGTGATGACGGCAGCGCCGAACATCAGGCCCAGCTGCCAGGTTTTGCGCCGGGCTTGATCCTGCGCCTGATAGAAGTTCACAGCGGGCGCTTAACTAGCTGAAAGAAACCTGAGGGGCTGCCTGTATCTCGGCGGAATCCTCGAACTCCAGAAGCTCAGCGTCAGTGGGATGGCCGAACATGGCAGCGAACACGACGGGCGGGAACGACTGACGGTATGTGTTGTATTCGGTGACCTGGTCGTTGTACGCCTGGCGCGCGAAGGAGACTTTGTTCTCCGTCGTGGTGAGTTCTTCGGAGAGCTGCATCATGTTCTGGTTGGCTTTCAAATCCGGGTAAGCCTCCATCACGACGTTGAGGCGTCCCAGAGCGCCGCCGAGCATGCCTTCAGCACTCGCAAGCTCTTTGATCGCCGCGGCGTTGCCGGGATCGGCGGCCGCTGCCTGCAGGCCGGCCATGGCCTGATTCCTGGCGCTGATGACCGCCTCCAGGGTTTCGCGCTCATGGCTCATGTAACCCTTGGCAATCTCGACCAGGTTGGGGATGAGGTCGTAGCGTCGCTTCAGCTGCACTTCGATCTGCGCAAAGCCGTTCTCGTAGCGGTTCTTCAAGGCAACCAGCTTGTTGTAGATGCTGATGGCCCAGAACGCCAGCGCGGCGATGATGACTAGGAGAATGATGAATTCCATAAAGTGGTCCTGACTTTGGTGGCGAGGCTACATTCTATATTGGGGCTAATATCTTAAATTTCAATGATTTACGTCGCATAGCCGACGATTGGCGCGTTCCCATCGGCGTGCTTGTCAGGCTAGTTAACTTGTTCCGGGGCGTCAGCGGTTCACCGCTGCCGGCGCAGCTTCACTCGTAGCGAATGCCGTGCTGATCGAACAGCCGTTTGACGTCGCCGAGGGCGCTTTCGTACTTTTTCCAGCGCGCCACGGCGGCGCTGTAGATCGGCTCCCGCACCTGCATGGTGCTGGCCGTGGCCACTGCGCTGGGATTGCTGTGAAAGTCGAGACAGGCGGGATCCCACGGCAGGTTCAGATAGTCCAGCAGTGCGCGGGTTTCCATTTCAGGGTCGGCAATGAGGTTCTCGTAGTGAAGCTCGTAGATCCGTGCGCCGAACAGCTTCTGCCAGTGCGCCAGCAGCGCATCGAACTGCAGGAAGTAGAACGCCGTATCCATCAGGTCGTAGTGATAGTTGTAGTAAGAGAAGTGGATCGCGAAGAGCTGGCGGTAGTTACTGAGCACCGTATCGAGCGGGTTGCGCCGCAGAATGACGACTTTGGCCGCCGGCAGCGCACGCAGAATGAAGCCGATGTAGAGGAAGTTGAGCGGCATCTTATCGACGAAACGACCTGCGCCAGGCTGTCTTGCCGCCACCGCGGCTAGATAGTCCCTGCCTATGTCTGCCGCATCCGCGTCTGCCGCGCCGCGGATGACCTCTTCGTCGAGCATCAGCCGGGAGCTCGTTGCAGACGCGCGTTTGACCGCGGCGGCAAACGCCTGCAGCTCGCCCAGGGAGTTCACGTCCGCATGGCTGTCAAGGATGCGCTCGACGAGCGTTGTGCCTGTGCGCGGCATACCGGTCACGAAGATGGCGTTTTCGCCTTGCCCCGTTGCCGGATAGTCGGTGTCCTCTGGAAAAGCACGCTGCATCGCCTCAAACAGCCGCTCATCGGTTTTGGCCGAGTACGTAATCTGCACCGTGCGTCTGCGTTTGGCGGTATCCAGTACGTTGAAAGCCTTGTCATACTCATTGGCTTTCTCGTATTCCGCCGCGAGCGCGTGGGCCAGATAGAGCTGATCGTCCGCGCGCAGATCTCCGCCATCGATGAGCGTCTCCAGCGCGCTGGCGTCGCGTGGCGTTTTGTCGTTCTTACGCAGCTCCGCCAGGGCCCAGTAGGCCCGAAAAAACTTCGGTTGCAGCTCGATCGCCTTCTCGTAGTGCTGCGCGGCGGCCTCGGCGTTGCCCAGGAACTGCTCGGCTGAGGCCAGATTGAAGTGGAACTGTGCGTTCCCGGGTTGTGCGGCGACCGCGCGTTCGAGCAGGGGCTGCGCGTCGGCGTAAGCGCCGATTTTGCTGTACACGACACCAATCGTATCCAGCGTCAGCGGCGCGTTTGGGTTCGCAGCGGTCGCCGCGTCTGCGGCGGAGCGGGCGGCGTCGGTCTGGTCGAGCAAAGCATGCAGCTTCGCTTTCTGGGCCAGATACTCTGCCTCGCCGGGCTGGAGCTCGAGCGCCTGATCGACGAGTTCCAGCGCCTTGCTGATGCGGAAGTTTGCGGCCGCCACCATGCCCATCAAAAACCAGCCGTCCGGGTCGCGGGGCTGTGCGCGCAGGAACTGTTGCAACAGCTTCGCCGCGTCCTCGTACGCGCCGCGATTCAGCGCTCGGACGGCATCGTTTTTCAGTTGAGCAGAGTTTGTTGCCATGACGGCAAGATAGAGCAAGCGGCAGGTACCGGTCCAGCCGGTACCTGCCCAAGGGGTTGGCGGGGCTTAAGCGCCGCCGAAGCTGTAACTGAAGCGCACCCCGTAGTTGCGCGGCAAGCCCACGTAGTTGCCGTAGGAACGCAGGGTGAAACCATTGATCGAGTTACCCGGGCCTCTGCGCTCGTCCTGCAGGAAGCGGCGCGAGGTCCGCGTGCCGGTGACGTACTCTTCGTCCCAGAGGTTGTCGATGTACGCCTGTACACGCCAGCGGTCACGGGTGAACGTTGCCGCCAGATGGTGCACATCGTAGCTGTCGATGGCCTCGCCGCCGCGGTCACCCGGAGCGCCGGTGTCATCCACCAGCGGATCTTTGTCACCGCCGGGGATGTTGAACACCTCGCCCGTGTAGACGATGCCGTAGTTGATGTCCATCTCGATGTTGTTACCGAGCACGGCGCTGTAGGTCACGTTGAGCGTGCCCTGGTGTTCGGCGTGGCCTGGCAGGCGTGCGCCGTCGAGCGCGGTGAAAGGACCGACCAGCCCGGGTGCATCGTCAACGAGCTCCGCGTTGGTATATGCGTAGGTCCAGGAGAACTGCCAGCTCTCGTCCATCACCCAGCGGCCGGACATCTCGATGCCTTTGCTCTCCGCAGCGCTGCCGTTGCCGATGATGGGCAGGCTGCCGTTGACGGTGGTCTCCGCCACCTGCAGATCTTCCCAATCGATGAAGTATGCGGCGACGTTGAGAGACAGGGTGTTATCGAGCATCAAGCCTTTGAAGCCGACCTCGTAGCTGTCGATGGTGTCGGGATCGATGAGGATCTCGTCCGCCAGCGCACACAGCTGCTGCGTGCCGCTGACGATCTGCTCGGGCGTACAGAGCGGCACTGAGTTGACGCCGCCGTTGCGGTAGCCTTCGGCGTACGTCGCATACAGCAGGCCGACATTCTCAACGTCGTAGGAGACATTGAACTTGAACAGCTCGCCATCGTCGGACCCTTTGTTCGGGTCGCCGAGATCTATCGGGATCGCATCCTGCGGTTCACCGAGGAATACGGTCTCGAAGAGCGGCAAGCCGAAGCCGCTGGTGCTGTCTGCCTTGAACTCATAGCTGCGATAACCGACGGTGACATCGAGGTTGTTGGTGATCGCGTAGGTCAATTCGCCATACAGCGCTGATTCCTCTTCGACGGTGTCTTCGACGGAGAAGTATTCCAGACTGTCCGGACGCAGCTGCACGCCACCGAAGTTATCTACGGCAAACTGGTCGAAGCCTGGCGTGAACTCTTCACTGGTCGCGTAAGTCGAAATCTCGTTTTCGAAGTAACCGACGACCCAGGAGATGGGTCCTTCGTGTTGTGAAGCCAGGCGTAGCTCCAGCGTCTCGGATTCTTCGTCGACAATCTCACGCGTGAAAGACGAGAAGGTCGGGAAGAACTCGTAGCCGTACTCGAAGTTCAGCAGAAGGTCCGTCTGGTCGCGCTGGCCAAGCTCTTTGTACTCGGTTTCACCGTAGATCGTGGTCGCTTGGACCCAGCCGAAGTCGGCGTTGACCTCAATGGCCTCCAGGGTGTTTTCGTAGTCGTTGGGCTCTTCGTAACGCAGACCTGATTCGTAGAAGCCCGTATTGAACGCCAGCTCGTTGGAGATCTGGCGGCCTTCAGTATCGTTTTCCTGCTTGTTATACCAGAAGTTGATATCCCAGTTGTCCGCAGGCTGCCAGCGCAGGTTGACGCGCATGGAGGTGGCTTCTTCACCGTTGGCATCGTCGACGCTGCGCAGGTTGGCGCGCACGTCGGCAGGGTCGGAGAAATCAGGCTCCGGATTTGAAACGCCGGATTCCCGTACGACGAAGGGATAGTCGATGAATCCCTCATCATCGAGCTGGTCGATGTTGGCGCGTATGGCCAGCACGTCTTCGAGCAGCGGGACGTTGAGCGTGACCCCTACGTCATAGCTGAAGCCGTCGCTTTCGGCGTTCTTGTAGGTTTCCGTGCGCAGGTCCGCGCTGAAGCCCTGGAAATCCGCCTTTTTCGGGATGTAGCGAATGGCGCCACCCAGGGTACCCTGTCCGTACAGGGTGCCTTGCGGGCCAATCAGGACTTCCACCCGTTCCATGTCGATGGGCTTGAAGTCGACTTCGAGCGGAATTTCGCTGAAATAGATGGCGACGGTGTCGCTCTCAAAACCCGGTCCCAGACCGGTGGTGTTCAGGCCGCGGACTAGAATATCCGGCGCGTCGTCGCGCGGGCCACGGTCGATGACGGTCAGGCCAGGCACGTAGCGGGCAATTTCCGCGATACCGTCGAGGCGCAGCTCTTCGATCATCGTGTCGCTGACCGCGGTGATGTTGATGGGGATGTCGCGCACGCTCTCCTCACGACGGGAGGCGGTGACGACCACTTCCTCGATCGCCACTTCTTCGTCAGCCCAGACCTGGTGGGCGGGGACGGCGACGAGTGGCAGTGATGCCAGCGACACGGAACGTGCCAGCAACGAGCGCTTGAACGGCAGCGGCGTATGACTGTTGTTATACATACAGTGTTCTCCAATGGTAACGGCGGCGCGTCGCGGCTTATTGTGTGCCGCGTAGGCGCATTGGCCTATTCAACTCCTTTGCAGGGCTATGAGCAAGGCGCTTTATAGAATGCCAAGGGGCTGTCAGGCGGGGTAGTTGAGGGAAACGCGGCCCGTATGGCCGCGTTTGCGCCTCGTTTGATGCCGGGCTAGTCGGGCAGGCCCAGCACGCGTTTGGCAATGACGTTCAGCTGCACTTCGCTGGTGCCGCCTTCGATGGAGTTGGCTTTGGATCGCAGCCACTGGCGGGTCGTGCCGATCTCTCGGGCGCTGAACGCGTCGCCGTCCCAGCCGACAGCCTGGGTGCCCATGAGCGTGAGCAACTGCTCGTACTTGCGTTTGTTCTGCTCGGTGCCGTAGTACTTGAACATCGAGGCGAGGTTGCCGTCGGTCTGCCCGGCCTTGGCTTCGTCACCGGCGCGGGACAGCGTCAGCTGGAACGCTTTGTCGTTCATCCGGTGTGCCGTGACATCGGCACGCAGCGCGGGGTCGGCGATGCGACCGTTGTCTTCGCCCAGGTAGTTTTTGGCCACGTCTTCCAGGTTCGTGCCACTGCCGCCAAGCGCGGAATTACCGCCGATGCCGGACACCATCTGGCGTTCGTGCTGCAGCAGCCGCTTGGCGATCGTCCAGCCTTTGTTGAGCTCTCCCACAAGCTGGCTTTTCGGCACTTTCACGTTGTCAAAGAAAGTCTGGCAGAAAGGCGATGCGCCGCTGATCAGCTGGATGGGAGACGTGGTCACACCATCGCTTTCCATGTCGAACAGGAGAAAGCTGATGCCTTCGTGCTTGGGCGCGTCGTTGTCCGTGCGCACCAGGCAGAAGATCCAGTCTGCCTCGTCGGCATACGACGTCCAGATCTTGGCGCCGTTGACGAGGTAGTAGTCACCCTGATCTTCCGCCTTGGTCTGCAGGCCAGCAAGGTCGGAGCCATAGCCCGGCTCGGAGTAACCCTGGCACCAGCGGATTTCGCCACGCGCAATCTGCGGGAGGTAGTGGCGCTTTTGTTCTTCGGAAGCGAACTCCAGGAGCGCCGGTCCCAGCATCCAGATACCGAAGCTCTGCAGGGGTGAGCGTGCGTTGATGTTGCGTAGCTCTGCCTGCAGGATTTTGTCTTCGTCGGCCGACAAGCCGCCGCCGCCGTACTCGGTTGGCCAGCGCGGCACGGTCCAGCCGCGCTCCGCCATACGGTCCAGCCACAGCTTGGAGTCGGGGTTGACCCACTCCTGTCTGCGACCGCCCCAGATCACCTCGTTTTCCGGCGTCGGCGTGCGCATCGACGGCGGACAGTTCTCCTCCAGCCACGCGCGGGTTTCCTCGCGAAATTGCGCCAAGTCAGACATAGACATGTGCCCCAAGAAAATTACAAAGCCCCGGATTTAACCAAACCCGTGAGAGCAAACCAAGCATCGACCCGGTATAGTCGGACGCCGCCGCCGATTAACCAGCGTACAGGGGAGTGATAAATGACCGATTTCGACGATCGCGCGTTTCGCAACGCCATGGGGAATTTCTGCACGGGTGTGGTGATCGCAACCGGCATGTCCGATGGCGCGCCCGCCGGGTTTGCAGCCCAGTCGTTTGTGTCACTCTCCTTGGATCCACCGTTGGTGGCGCTGTGCCCCGGGAAAGGATCATCGAGCTGGCCGAAGCTGAGAGACAGCGGCAGCTTCTGCATCAACATTCTCACCGCCGCGCAGCGGCCGGTGTGCGACACGATGGCGCAGTCTGGCGGAGACAAATTCGCCGCGCTCGAATGGCACGCGGGGCAGACCGGCTCACCGATCCTCGCCGGTGTGCTGGGCTATGTCGATTGTGATCTGGAAGCCGAGCACGATGCGGGCGACCACACCATCGCGATCGGCCGCGTGCGTGATTTTGCGATTCTCGATGACGCGGCAGACCCGCTGCTCTTTTTCCGTGGCGGTTACGGCGCGTTTGCCGCCGACGCTTGATCGGATTCGATCGTCTGCAGGATGCGTCGCTTCGCTGATCGGTTGTAGGACGAATTCTGAAAGATCGTCAATTTCCGGCGAAGCGCTTGTCAGCGCGTCGGCGAACGTGGGTAAATACGGTCTATGAGCGCGATGGAACGCCATTTGGCACGGGATTTACCCTACCGGATAGAACGTTGCGGTGATTTGTGGGTCATCGAAGTCAGAGATGGCATAACGCTTGTCGATGTCGAGCGGCTCATGCATGAAATGACCTTTGCCGAGGTCAATTACCGCCTCTGGTACATCCCCCTGGCCATTAATCTATCCCCGGAGAACGTTCGCGATCTATCGATGTTTGCCAACGGGCAGTCTTTTCGCGCTCAAGTCAGCGCGGTGGTGTGTCCGCATGACCTGACGTTCGGCATCGGCCGCATGTTCGAGAGCCTGGCGGAAGCAGACGGACGCAAGTTGCGCGTGTTTCGGGAGCGGGACGAAGCGCTGTCCTGGTTGAGGTCGGTTCGCGAGTGGAATCTGAGCGCCTGAGCGGCGCCCAGATTGCTTGCGGTCTGACCGAAAATTCAGGGCGCGAGCGCCTCCAGAGCTTCCCAGTGTAGATCGCCGAAAACGCCGTTCGTGTTCACCGGCTGTATGCACACATGCGTCGCGCCTGCATCCAGATGCTCATTGATGCGCGCTTTGATCGTATCCACGTCTCCCCACGCAAACGTCGTGTCGATGAACTTGTCGGAAAGCGTATCGATATCTTCGTCGGTCAGGCCCATCCGCAGCCAGTTGTTGCGATAGTTGGGCAGCGACGAATAAATCTGCGCTACCGGCTTAGCCAGCTCCCGTGCTTTGGCCGGATCTGTTTCCAGAATCACTTTCTGCTCTACGCAGAGCCAGGCGTCAGGACCCATGATCTCGCGCGCCATGCGGGTGTGGTCGGGTGAAGAGAAGTACGGATGCGCGCCCGTGCACTGGGTGGCCGCGAGCTCGAGCATCTTGGGTCCCAGAGCGGCGATCACGGTCGGCGGCGCTTCCTCGGGTTCCACCGCTGCGTAAGGCGCAGACGCCATGCGTTCGAGATAGGTGCGCATCGTGGCGACCGGCGGGCCGTAGTCGAGCCCGCGCACGCCTTCGACGAGCGGCTTGTGCGACACGCCCATGCCAAGCAGAAAGCGGCCGCCGGACTGCTCCGCCAGGGACTTCTGCCCGGCCATCGTCACGCCCGGTTCGCGGTGGTAGATGTTGACGATGCCGGTGGCGACGTTGAGCGTTTTGGTGTTCGCGAGCAGCCAGGACGCGAGCACCATCGGGTTGCGCCCGACGGTTTCGGGTATCCACAGCGTGCCGTAGCCCAGACTTTCGATACGCTGCGCCTGTTCCGCAGCCTCCTGTGATGAGCGCTGGTCGAAAAAGTACCAGACGCCGAGTTTGCCGGTATCCATTGAGGTGCCTCCCCTGAGTTTCAGAATTGTGGTTGGTTTTTACGGTAAGATGCGTGGTTCGCCGCGATTCTTCTATGCTCGCTGTCAGGCCGCCGTGAAATTTCCGGCGCGTCGACCGGCTGCATGCGCGGTTAATCAAGGGAGGGATGTTAACAGTGAATGTCGGCCGAGCACACGGCGCAGCAGGAGTCTTCATTGAAGACTGACGGCGACATCGAGGAACTGGATGAGGAGCTCGTGCCGGAAGCGGCCGAGACCGAGCGGCCTGGCATCTGGGAACTGTCGCTGCCCTCCATCCTCGGCAACCTCTCTTATACGCTGGTTGGCCTGGTGCAGTCGAAGTTCATCGCCGAACTCGGCACGGAAGGCCTTGCCGCGGTAGGCACCGGCCAGCGCATTTTCTTCGCGATGCAGGCGATTCTGATGGCGGTCAGTGCCGGCACAACCGCGCTCGTCGCGCGCGCCTGGGGTGCCGGTGATTACACGGAAGCGAGCCGCGTCACGATGGCGTCGCTTGTGCTCGGCGGCGTGATGGCGCTTTTCATCGCCATCCTGGGCATTGCCTTCGCCTCTCCCGTGGCGAGTGTCTTCGGTCTTGATGAGCGTACCCTCGACATGGCGAGTGAGAACATCCGCTGGTTTTCCGCCTTCAATGTCGTGTTTGCCGCGATGTTCATTCTGAGCGCTGCACTGCGCGCCTCGGGAGACGCCTGGACGCCGCTGTGGATGAGCGTCGGCGTCAACATCATGAACATACCGCTGCTTTACGCGTTCATCTTTGGCAACTGGGGCATGCCGGAAATGGGGGTGGCGGGCGCTGCGATCGCCGCAGGTATCTCGTTCAGCATTGGCGTTGGCGTGCTGCTCGTCATGTGGATCAAGCAGAAGTTCCGCGTCAAACATGTCAAAGGCGGCTGGTGGCGGCGCAAGCGACTGCGTCAGCTGCTCGACATTGGTTACCCTGCAGCGCTCGAACAGGGTGTTTTCCAGATTGGCTTTTTCATCTTTCTGATGCTGATCGGGAACTTTTACGGCACTGAAGCGTTTGCCGCCTACAATATCGGCGTGACGATCCTCGCCGTCTGTATGACCGTGGGGTTCGGCTTCTCGATTGCCGGTTCAACGCTGGTCGGGCAGTACCTGGGGGCCAGCGATCCGGAGGGCGCCACGCGCGCCGGGTGGCGCGCGCTGGGCATGGCGATTCTGTCGATGGGCGCGCTCGGTCTCATCATCATTTTCTTTGCAAGAGAGATTGCGGTCTTTTTCCTCGACGATCAGACCGTCACCATACAGCGCACTGTCGAGTTCACTTATATCCTGGGCGCCATGATGCCGCTCCTGGCCGTCG
This sequence comes from Pseudomonadales bacterium, assembly GCA_965267275.1. Classification (GTDB taxonomy): domain Bacteria; phylum Pseudomonadota; class Gammaproteobacteria; order Pseudomonadales; family Azotimanducaceae; genus UBA4421. The sequence continues at coordinate 4,433,467 of OZ253950.1, read as the reverse complement.
AATTTACCATCGGCGGCGCGCTGCGCGGTGCGGGCGACACGCGCTTTCCACTGATGGCCACCATCATCGGGCTCCTGGTCATGCGCTGCGGGCTTGCGGCGATCGCGACCTACCTCGGTCTTCACGTGATTTATGTGTATGCGGCGCTCATCGGGGACTACATCGTGAAGAGCATCATGTTGTTGTGGCGCTTCCATCGTGGAAAATGGAAAACCGTCGTCCGCATCGAGTAAGCCGTGCCGGAACTGCCGGATCTGAATGTCTATATAGAAGCCCTGGAAGAGCGCCTCGTCGGTGCCGAGCTCGAGGGCGTCCAGCTGGCCTCGCCGTTTCTCCTGCGCACCGTTACCCCGGGCATCGACGATATTGTCGGCCAACGCGTCACCAGTTGTTCGCGGCTCGCCAAGCAGCTGGTGTTTGCACTGGAGGATGACTTCTACTTTCTCATCCATCTCATGATCTCCGGGCGCCTGCAGTGGTCGGCAGAGAAAAAGCCCGCGCCCAAGGGGCGGGGTCTTGCCGCGTTTCACTTCAGCACGGGTACGCTGCTCTTGACTGAAGCGAGCAAGAAGAAACGCGCCTCGCTGCGCATCGTGCAGGGCGATGATGCCCTCGACGACCTCGACCCGGGCGGCATGGAGGTGCTCGGGGCAACGCTGGACGCTTTTGCCGAACGTCTGCTCGGCACTCACCACACGTTGAAACGGGCGCTGACCGATCAGCGCATATTTGCCGGTATCGGCAATGCCTACTCCGACGAGATCCTGCTGCGCGCGCGGCTCTCGCCGTTCAAACAGGCGCCGAAGCTGAGTGAGGACGAAGTGGCGCGTCTTTATCACGCCTGCCAGGACGTGCTTGCGGAATGGGTGGCGCTGTTGCGGGCGAAAGCGAAAGGGAAATTCCCCACCAAGGTGACGGCGTTCCACGACGAGATGGCGGCACATGGCAAGTATAAAGCGCCCTGTCCCGTGTGCGGCGCGCCGATCCAGCGCATCGTCTATGCCGAGAATGAAGCAAACTATTGCGCCAAATGCCAGACGGGTGGGCGTCTGCTCGCCGACCGCTCGCTTTCGAGGCTCCTGAAAGACAGCTGGCCCAAACGTTTAGAGGATCTCGAGAACCTTTAAACGAGTGGGCCAGCGGAGTGTTGGTGCAGCAAGGTAGCGGCAAAGTGTGACGCTGACGTGACTCCCTACTTCAAATTCAGCTCTCGGAGCGCCGTCGAAGACGTGTCGTTGCGGTAGGCGTCCTCGGGTACGGCGGTCGAGACCTGTGCCAGCGTCGCCGGCAGATCGAGGTCGTCCAGCGTTTTGAAGTGGCCGTCCATGAGACGCCCGAAAACAAGGAAGTGCACGGAGCAGTCATGGAAAGTCTGCAGCGCGCGCTCGAGAAGATCGACGTGGTTGCGGTAAAAACGCAGCTCGCTGATGCGCTGCATCGTGTCTACGCCGAGGACAAACGTAGCGCCGGGAAACAGTCTGGCTTTTTCTTCGAAGGTCGGGGTGTTGGTCAGCCAGACGGGCAGATCGCCAAGCCCCTCGATGCGTTCCTGTATGGTCAGGAAATCGAGGCTTGGCTTGTCTGCGTTGCGCACCGCAAGCTCAAACGCGCCGGACATGCCGGTGCGTTCCTCAGCGATGGCCAGCATCTCCTTGTGACCGTCGTGCAGCGGGTTGAATGAGCCCGGCAGCAGCAGACGCCCGTCATGTATCCCGACGCAGTGGCGATGGGGCTCGATCTGGAGCAACCGGCTCAGTTCCGGCGTCGCCTTGGCGTGCAGCTCGATCACATGTTCACCCACAGGCGCATTGTGGGAGATCAGGCAGTGCTGGATGGCGTGCCACATCCCCTCGAGCAGTGCAGCCTCCTCTTCCGCGCGGTCGCCGTCGAAGGTGGCGCTGAACGTAAACGTATCGTTTGCCGTCTGTATCGCCCAATGCGCGCGGTGCGCGCCTTTCTTGACGCGGTTGGTCGCAAGGCTTGCCGTGCTGCCGAAGCCGAACAGCGGCGCGTCGCCTTCGGCGAGGCGCTGAGCGCGTTCGTAGGCGGCCATCGCCAGCTGCCTGGCCGTGGATGCAGAAGCTGATTGGTCCGGCGCCCGCCGCAGCACGTCAGCCAGCGCCGTATTGGCGTAGGGCACGGAGGCCTCCAGCACGGTGGCTGAAGCACCGGCGGTGTTCAAGAGCTCAGCCAGCAGGCTCACGCCGCCGCCTGTCACGTAAAACACCCCCATCCAGGGGCTTTCGTGCAACGCGTGAGCGCGGGTGCTGTAGCTCACGTTAATCTGCCAGGAAAATCCGCACGCGATCGACGAAACCGTCGAGCTGGTCGTGATGCACCCAGTGGCCGGCGTCCGCGAACGCTTCGACTTCCAGTGGACAGTTGAAATGTTTGGTGCGGCCGTCCGCGACCGGGTCGCTTGCCCAGGATTCGAGGCCACGCACCAGCAGGGTGGGGCAGGTGATCCTGCCGAACATGCTCCAGCTGTCCTCGAATGGGATGCCGATCGGCGGGAAGGCGCGCACGTAGTTGTCGAACTTCCAGGAGTAGGTGCCGTCTTCGTTCTGGTTGCTGCCGTGGATGGTGAGGTGACGCGCCTGATCTTCCGACAGATGCGGATTTTCCGTCTGCATGCGTTGAAACGCCTCTTCCAGCGTCGGGTATTTACGCGGCAGGCGCCCTGACAGCTTGCGCAGATCTTTCATCCAGATACCGATGCGCTTTTCCATCGGTTGATTGAGCCGCTCTTCGATCATCGCCGGCGGGGGTCCCATACCTTCGATCGACACGAGCTTTTTCACGTTCTCGGGAAAGAGCGCGGTATAGAGAAGAGAGATGGAGCCGCCGAGCGAGTGGCCGATGACGGTGACCGGCGCCATCTGCTTCTGGTCCAGCAGCTGCGCGATGTCGTAGACATAGTCGATCTGATTGTAGGAGCCGCCGAGCATCCACTGACTGTCGCCGTGGCCGCGCAGGTCCGGGGCAATGATGTGGTAGTCGTCGCGAAACTGCTCGGCCACCCAGTCCCAGTTGCGGCAGTGATCACGGCCGCCGTGGATCAGGATCATGGGCGGTGCGTCCGGATTGCCCCAATCGACGTAGTGCAACCGCAGACGCTGAGAGAAATAGGTGTGCGAAGTCGGTCCGATCATGGACACCGCGCCTCCAGAAAGTGAAAGCCGGAGATTATAGCGCCTTGGCGACTACTGGCGCGGGTAAATCTGCGTGCCGTGGGAAAAGGTGGCTTCCACTTCGATCCGCAGCAGATCCTTCGCGGGCACTGTCAGCGGGTTTTCCGAAAGCACCGCAATGTCCGCAAGCTTGCCCACCTCGAGGCTGCCTTTGCTGTCCTCCTCGAAATTCTGGTACGCGCCGTACAGCGTCATCGCGCGCAGCGCATCGTAGGTCGACAGCCGTTGCTCGGCGCCCAGGACCTGGTCGGAGCGGGTGCGGCGATTGGTGGTGGCCCACAAAAGCCGAATGGTGTCGGGCGGTACAACCGGGGCGTCGTTGTGCACCGTAAAGATCATGCCGCGCTCTTTGGTCGAGGCGGTGGGGCTGATGCGCATGCCGCGCTCCGGTCCCAGCACCGAATCCCGATGCCAGTCGCCCCAGTAGAACGTGTGCGCGGAAAAGTACGACGGCACCATGTTGAGGGTCTTCATCCGGGTGATCTGATCTTCGCGCAGAGTCTGAGCATGGATCATCACGGTGCGGTGATCGTGTTTGGGGTCTGCCGCCGCCACCGCGTCGATCAGCATATCCGCGGCGGCATCGCCGTTAGCGTGCGCAAGAATCGGCACGCCAGCGTCCAGATAAGCTTGTACCAGGGCGTCGACGGTGGGCTGCGGGATGGTGGGATAGCCGCGGTAGTCGGCGTCCTGGCCGTGCGGAGGGACGTGATAAGGCTTGGTGAGGTAAGCGGTCTTTCCTTGCGGCGACCCATCCAGAAAGAGCTTGATGCCGGCGATCTTCAGGCGATTCTCGTACGCTCCGAAACTGTTCGAGGCGATAACCTGCTCTGCGTCCCCCATGCCTACCGGATAAGCCGCAACGTCCATGGACAGGGCGCCCGCTTCTGCCGCCGCTTGCAGCATCTGCACGAGCTCAGGGCTCGCAGCCCCGTCCTGGGCGGTCGTGAGACCGTAACTTGCGTAGATGTCGAGCGCTTCGGCGACCGCTGCGATCGGGTCCTTGTTGACCGTATTCGCAAATCCGCGTAGTGGTGTCATGGCGGTTTCTTCGAGCACGCCGTCGGGTTCCTGGCTGCCGGCGCGGCGGCGGATGATGCCGCCGGGCGGGTCAGCGCTTTCTGCGGTGATGCCGCCGCGCGCCAAAGCGCGGCTGTTGGCGGCCATGAGGTGGCCCGAAACGTGAATGAGGGCGATCGGATGCGCATCGGATACCGCATCGAGGTCGTCCCGGTCGGGGTGGCGTTTCTCGGCGATCAGCGAATCGTCGTAGCCGCGGCCCATCACCCATTCGCCGGGGGCGATGTCGTTGTCTTTAATATAGGCGCGCAGCGCGTTCTGCAGGTCTTCGATGTTGTTGACCGGGCCCACCGGAGGCGATGCGACATTGGCGAGCGCGGCGTACATGCCCACGCCGACGATGTGGCCGTGGGCATCGATGAAGCCGGGTAGGAGGGCTCTATCGCCATAGTCGATCCGTTGGGTGCTCTCGCCGATGTGTGCAGCCACGTCGGCGTGTTCACCGATCCAGGTGATGCGGCCATCTGTCACTGCGATGGCGAGCGGCTCGGCGGGTACCGGGCGGTGCGAGGACATCTGTATCACGTGGTTGCTGGTGAGCACCAGATCTGCGGGCTCCGCCCAACTGAAGGCGGCCGAGGCCAGCGCCAGCAGACTAAGACAGATGTTTCTCTTCATAAGCTTTGAGTTCCCGTTTGATGACCGGCGCCATCAGATAAAGCCCCAGCAGATTGGGGATGGCGACGATGAAGACGATGGCGTCGGAGAGGTCGATCAGCGCGGACAGCTCTATCGCGCTGCCCAGCACCACAAATGACAGGAAAAAGAGTTTGAAACCGAGATCCGCGGTTTTGTGGTCGCCGACCAGATAGGTAAACGCTTTCAAGCCGTAGTACGACCAGGCAATCATGGTCGAGTAGGCGAACAGAATCGCGGCAATCGAGAGCGGCAACGGTGACCAGGACAGCGTACTGGCAAATGCCTGGGTAGTGAGCTCGATACCGGCGATAGACTGGCCGGCGAGCGCGGGATCATAGACGGTCGTGATGATGACGAGCGCGGTGATCGTGCAGATGACGACGGTGTCGATGAACGGCTCCAGCAGCGCTACGAAACCCTCGCTGACCGGTTCTTTGGTGCGTGCCGTCGCGTGTGCGATCGCCGCGGATCCGAGCCCGGCCTCGTTCGAGAAGACCGCCCGGCGGAAGCCGATGATCATCACGCCGATGATGCCGCCGCTGATGCCCTGTGGGTTGAAGGCGCCGTTCCAGATCGCGGCGAACGCGCGCGGGATTTCGTCGTAGTTGATGCCGATGACCAGAAGTGCGGTCAGCACGTACAGAAGCGCCATGCCTGGTACCAGCCGGGAAGTGGTGGCGGCGATCGACGTAATGCCGCCGATGATCACGACACCTACGGCGATGGCGAGAATCAGCCCGATCACCCAGCTCGCGCCGGCGAAGATGCTGTCGGCGCCGCCGGTCACGTCGATCAGAATGGCGGCCGCCTGATTGGACTGGAACATGTTGCCGATGCCGAGACAGCCGATCACCATGCTGGCGGCGTAAAAGACGCCGAGACCTTTGCCGAGCTTTGGCCAGTTCCGGAGCGCGAGCCCCTTCTCCAGATAGTACATCGGCCCGCCGGACACGACGCCGCCTTCGTACTTCCGATACATCACGCCCAGCGTGCACTCGGCGAGTTTGGTCGACATGCCGAGGAGACCAGCGACGATCAGCCAGAAGGTGGCTCCGGGACCGCCGATGGAGATGGCCACGGCCACGCCGGCGATATTGCCGATACCGACGGTGCCGGAAACCGCGGTGGAGAGTGCCTGGAATTGAGAGATCTGCCCGGGATCGTCGTCGTTGACGTATTTGCCGCGGACGATATCGACGGCGTGGCGGAAACCGCGGAAGTTGATGAAGCGCAGATAAACCGTGAAGAAGACGCCGCCGGCGATCAGCCACAGCACGATCAGCGGCACGTCGGTCCCGAAGAGCTCAACCGAATAAAAGATAAAGCTGGACGCCGCGTCCGCTACCGGCCGCATCGTGCTATCGATCAGCGCGTCGAGTCCGTCCGTTTGTGAATCTGCCCCCATGGCGCGTTATAGTGCGGCTTCGCCGGACAAATTGCACGCCAGCCCATGATCAAAACCTTTCACTTTGCGCTCGCCTTCCTCACTGCCTCGGGTTTCATCATTCGCCTTGGCTGGTCGTATGTAGCACCGGATCTCCTGAAAGAGAAATGGGTGCGCATTGCGCCCCACGTGGTGGACACCTTGTTGCTCGTCATGGGGCTGTGGCTGGCGAGCCAGCTCGCCGGCGGTATGTGGCAGGGCTGGCTCATTGCCAAACTCATCGGACTGCTCGCCTACATCGGCTTTGGTGTCATGGCGCTACGCGGCAGCGGGACGTTGAAAGTAGTCGGCGCTGCTTGCGCGCTTCTGTCCGTTCTCTATATTTTCCTGGTCGCCTTCACGCGCCAACCGCTGCCGGGGCTCTAATCCGATCGGGCGATCATGAGCTGCTGTTTTCCCGGGCCGCAGCGAGCGCTTCGCTTTGCATGTCGATCTGCCCCTGGGCATACCAGGTCGCCTGCTCGGCGTTGTTGAAGCGATTGTTGGCAGCCTGGCGCTTGAGTACGCCAATGCCGGGGTCGCGGCTGCTGATGATGAGCTCGCCGTCGGCAAGCTCCCACATGTAGTCGCCGTGCTGGCCTGAGTACATTACTCGGCGTCGCGGTTGAACGTCAGCGCAAACGATACCGGTACGGCCTGGCTGATGTTTGGCAGGCCGGCGAGCTCCCGCAGTTTTTCAACACCGCTGGCGAGGCCCAGCATCGCCACGTTGACGACAACCGGCTTGGTGGAGCTGACCATCAGCGTGCCGTCGTCCAGTCTGGCGGCCACCACTTCCATGGTGACCGGGACTACTTTTTCTTTGATGGTCAGGAGCGCCTCGACCGGCAGCTGCCGGGCAGAGCCGGCTTCGAGACCTTCGATCTCTTTGGGGTTCAAGGCGGCGTTGATGGTGGCTTTCGGGAAGAGGTTGGTTTCGAACAGAAACTCCTGCATGCGCTCATTGCGGATCGGGATGAGGGTCTCCACCGACGCGAGGTTGATATCGACGGTCACAGCGCCTTTTTCACTGATCGAGCCCTGCAGCTTTTCGAAGGTGTGGGTCTCGGCGATGTCGGTTGCTTTGATCGAGATGAAGCTGAGCTCCGAGTTTTCGTTATCGAGCGTCCAACCCGCCCAGGCTGTCGGGGCGACTAACAAGGCTGCAAATGCAATCGAGCGAATACGCATAACTTTATTCCACAAGTGCTTAGAAAATTGACGTGTCGGAAGTATACCCACGCGGTGTCTGCCTAACTATGAAGAGGGATGATCCAACTTGGTGCGTCGGACAACGCGATTGCGCCGTTGTGGCGCTCGTCAGGGTGCCAGCCGCAGGAAAATCCTGCTGGAGACGGCTAATTTAGCGACTGGTGTGGTTTGGCACGGAGGTTGCAGCATAGCGCCTCAGGTAAGCGCGATCGGCAAAGTGTTACGCAGGGGATGACCGAGAGCGTCAGCGCAAGCTGAGAGAAATAGTCTAACGAAACGAGCAGGAAGCTTAATGAGCATTGTCAATTTAACCAAGGCACCAGACGCACCCGCACAGAAGGTCGTCCCCAAGCTGTATGAAACCGATGCGAGTAAATACTCGGGTCCACACCGCTGGCAGATTCAGGGCTGGGCGAAAATCGCTCGTCGGCTGTGGCGCCAGCGCGCGTATACCCGCTGGTTCGACCAGGCCTGTGAGTCGGTTGACGTAGAGGGGCTCGAGCACCTCGAGAACCTCGACGGTCCTTGCGTGTTTGTTGCCAACCACCAGAGCCACCTCGACACGGTCATCGTCAACGCGGTCATGCCCGACCATGTCCTCGGCCGTCTGTTCTTCGGCGCGGCGCAGGATCGCTGGTTCGTTAAAGGCAAAAAGAAGCTGGTGCTGAAACCTTGGTATCAGTCTCTCGCGCTCGGCAACTTCCCGATCATGCGCGGTGGCGGCACGGATGCGTTGAGCTACGCCCACTGGCTGCTCGAGCGCAAACAGCACGTGTTCCTGTTTCCGGAAGGCACGCGAGCCATGGGTGATGAGCTCGGCGCCTTCAAGCACGGCGCGACGCTGCTGGCGTTGGAAAACAACGTACCCGTGGTGCCGATATATTTAGGTGGGCTGCAGAAACTGCGGCCTAAAGGCAGCAAAGAAGTGACGCGCGGACGGGCAGTCGTAGAGATTCTGCCGCCGATAGAGTTCTCACAGGGCAGTGACGTGGCAGCGGCGACCGAAGCTATTCGGCGTCGACTGAACCGCGTCCACCTGCGTCACCAGCAGGCAAAGAATTTCCGAGAGGCCGCTTAGGTTGCGGTTGGGACGCTTTACCGAAAGCGTTCAGGCTGCAATGTAACTCCAATTGTTCCTCTCTCCAGACCGGTAGCTCTAGGGGCTGCCAGGCCGATCGGAAACTAGCGCCCCATCTCCGTCAGGAGACTGGGGCGCCTTTTTTTGCGCCTTTCTTTTTCTGGCTCAGGCTATCTACCTCAGCCGATCTACCTCAGCCCGCCTGGCTCAGCCGTCGAGGGTACGGCCGATCAGCTCTTTCATGATCTCGTTGGTGCCGCCGTAGATTTTCTGCACCCGCGCGTCTTTGTACATGCGTGAGATGGGGTATTCGTCCATGTAGCCGGCACCGCCGTGCAGCTGCAGACACTCGTCGATGATGTCGCACTGCTTCTGGGTACACCAGTATTTGGCCATCGACGCGGTGGATGCGTCGAGCTCACCCTTCATGTGCTTGACGAGGCACTGGTCGACGAACGTACGCGCGATCAGCGCTTCGGTTTTCGCTTCGGCGAGTTTGAATTTGGTGTTTTGAAAATCGAGCACGCGCTGGCCGAATGCCGTCCGCTCTTTGACGAAGTCGAGCGTGTAAGTGAGGGCGCGTTCCATCTCGACCACCGCCGCCTGGGCGATGTTCAGCCGTTCCTGGGGCAGCTGCTGCATCAGCTGGATAAAGCCTTTGCCCTCCTCTTCGCCGAGGCGGTTGGACTGCGGTACACGACAGTCCTCGAAGAAAAGCTCGGAGGTATCCGCCGAGTGCTGGCCGAGCTTCTTGAGGTTGCGTCCGCGCTTGAACCCTTCCGTATCGGCCTCAACGACAATGAGGCTGATGCCCTTGGCACCCTGGTTGGGATCGGTCTTGGCGACCACGATACACAGGCCGCAGTTCTGGCCGTTGCTGATGTACGTCTTGGAGCCGTTGATAATATAGTCGTCGCCGTCTTTGACCGCTGTTGTACGCACGCTCTGCAGATCCGAGCCGGTGTTGGGCTCGGTCATCGCAATTGCGCCGACCATCTCGCCGCTCGCCATTTTCGGCAGCCAGCGCTGTTTCTGTTCCTCGCTACCGTAGTGCCAGATATAAGGTGCAACGATCTGGCTGTGGACCTGATTGCCAAAGCCGAGCACGCCGGCACGCAGCTGCTCTTCGGTGATCACCGTCTCGTGCAGGTAGCTGCCGCCGCCGCCGCCGTATTCGGTGGGGATTTCGGCGCAGAGGAAACCGGCTTCGCCGGCTTTGCGCCACGCGTCGAGCGAGACCACGCCAGCCTCTTCCCAGGCCTCGTTGTGCGGCTGCATCTCAGAGGCGAAAAACTTCCGTGCGGCGTCCTGCAGGATGAGCAGTTCGTCGTTCAGCCACGGTGATTCATAGTTTTCGAAAATTGCGGTCATTGTTTTCTTCCCGGTCTTTATCCAAATCTCAGGCCTGTGCTCAGGTGCCGCTCACGGCCAGCCTGCCTTGGGGTACGGCGCGTCGTATACCTCCACCCGCGCGTCGCGATTGGCGCGGCATTCAGGCGGGTTCGATGAGGAGGACGTCAGAACGTACAGCTTGTCATCCCCAGAAGGGGAGGTACCAAGCATACAGGCAAACGCGCCTCGTGCGAGGGGGATGCGATGGGTGACCTCACCGCCCTCGATCTGACGCAGACACTCGTTGCTGGTCGGTGAGGCGCTCCAGACACCGCCTGCCTCATCGAGGCAGATGCCGTCGGGCACCGCGCCGCCCGGCAGTTCAGCCCAGACGCGCTTGTTCTTTAGAGCACCGTCCGCGCTGATGTCGTAAGCCGTCAGGCGGCCACCGAAGCTTTCGCCGACGATCAGCGTTTTACCGTCCGCGCTGATCACGGTGCCGTTCGGAAACATCAAGTCGTCGTCCTCGATATGAACGCTGCCGTCCGGGTCGACACGTATGAGTTCGGCCGGTTTCGGTTTGCCGCCCTGATGCAGATCGAAACCGAAGTTGCCGACGTACGCGCGACCCTGCCCGTCCACCACCATATCGTTGCAGTACCAGCTGGCGTGGTTGGCGAGATCCGCATGCACCGTCAACTGGTCACCGTCGAAGCGCAGAAGCTGCCGTTTGGTCATGCTCACGATGAGAAGACTGCCGTCAGGCAGCCAGCCGAGACCCGACGGCTGGTCGTCGGGCAGGGTGACGATGACGGAGGCTGCGCCCTCTGGCGTCACGCGCAAAACCTCCTGTGCGTGCATGTCGGATAACCATAACGCGCCGTCGCGCCAGCGCGGGCCCTCGCCGAAGCAGAGGCCGTCGATTAACAGGTTTGTCATGAATCCTCCCGTTGGGGCTAGTTTAGGGTATTTTTACGTCTCTTTTACTCGTGGAAGTAGCTTGCCATTGGTGTTGCAGGTGCAGCCCGCCTATAGTTGGCGCTGAACCGCTAAACCAGCAGCGGCTGAAAAAAATACAGCTGGTACTCAACAGAAGGAGAAAGACATGTCCCTGATCAAAAACTTGACCTGGGTTTTGATGCTTGCAGGCCTGGTCGCGTGTGGACAGGCCAACGAAGAAGCGGCCGGTTCCGATGCGGCGGGAGATGTGATGGAAGAAGCGACCAGCATCATGGACGACGCGTCTGATGCCATGGGCGATGCGATGGACGAGGCAGCGAGCATGGCGGAAGACGCCATGGAAGAAGCCGGCAGCATGGCGGGTGAAATGGCCGATGATGCTCAGCAGATGGCGGAAGACGCGATGGATGAGGTCGAGCAGGCAGCTGACGACATGATGGAAGATGCCGAGGCCGCCGTCGACGAAGAAGTGAACGACAGGCTGCAAGGTTTCACTGAATAAGGATCAATCGACTTCCGAAAGAAAAAGGGCGCCGCGGCGCCCTTTTTTGTTGCCGCTTTCTGCGGCACGACATCGCCGTCACAGATGGTCGGATAAGCCCGCGCCAATCTCTTCCGGGGTCGCGGGTGGCGCATAGCGCGCCAGCACGGTGCCGTCGCGTCCGACGAGAAATTTGGTGAAGTTCCAGGGAATGTCAGCGTTGCCTTCGTCATCGGCTTTGGCTTCTTTCAGCATCTTGTAGAGCGCGCACGCGCCATCGCCGTTCACCTCGATCTTCGCAAACATCGGAAAGTTCACGTCGTAGTTGGTCGTGGCGAAATCGAGGATCTCCTCATTGCTGCCGGGTTCCTGTGCACCGAACTGATTGCACGGGAAAGCCAGCACGGTAAAACCCTGATCCGCATATTGTTCCTGCAGAGTACGCAACCCGGCGTACTGGGGGGTCAGGCCTCAGCGGCTGGCGACATTGACGATCAGGCAGAGCTGATCTTTGAAGGTGGCGAAATCAACGTCGTTGCCGTTGATGTCCGCCATGGTCAGATCGTGAAATTGAGTCATGTATGGCTCCGGTTGGTTGCAGAGCGCCGCGGCGCGCTTACGGGGCTGCGGGCAGGCCGCCGCCGCGCAAATTTGCACGCGTGAGGCGCGTGTTCTGATAGTAGCGCCGTTCTGCGTAACTGGGTACTATCCGGGACGTCTGGGGACCATTAATCACACTTTTCGGCTTCGCGATCGCGCGACGGCGGGCGCGACGATGGTTCGCCACTCGGTTTTAACGCTACTTTTATTGACGCTAGAGAGGAGAACGCGATGCGCGATGTAGTCATAGTAGACAGTGTACGTACCGGACTGGCCAAGGCCTTCCGCGGCAGCTTCAATCTCACCCGTTCCGACGACATGCTGGCTCACTGCATAGACAGTCTGCTCGACCGCAACGACAAAATCAGCCCCGACGAAGTCGAAGACGTCGTTGTTGGCGCGGCCAGCCACGCTGGCGAGCAGGACGGTAACCTGGCACGCCTGGCGGTGATCCTGTCGAAACTGCCGGTCACCGCGGCGGGCGTTACGATCAACCGTTTCTGTTCCTCCGGTCTCCAGTCGATTGCGATCGCGGCCAACCAGATCGCCTCCGGGCAGACGCAGGTGGCGATTGCCGGCGGGGTGGATTCCATCTCCATGCGTACCCGCCAGGAGCCTGGTAAGGCGGCACAGAACCAGCGTCTCCTCGAAGAGAAGCCGGACATTTTCATGGCCATGGGCAACACGGCAGAGGTGGTAGCGCGTCGCTATCAAGTCACGCGTGAGATGCAGGACGAATACGCGCTGCAGAGCCAGCAGCGTTACGCCGCTGCGGTCGAGGCCGGCAAAATTGCCGAAGAGATCGTGCCGATGACCACCACCATGCTGAAGGTCGACAAAGAAACCGGCGAAGAGAGCCACGTTGAGGTGGTCGTCGATCGCGACGAGTGCAACCGCCCCAATACGACGCTGGAAGGTCTGGCTTCACTGCCGCCGGCGTTCGAAGACGATGGTTCGGTGACGGCGGGTAACGCCTCGCAGCTGTCTGACGGTGCTTCCATGACGATGCTGATGAGCGCCGAGCGCGCCGCCCAGCTCGGCATCGAGCCGATCGGCATCTATCGCGGCTTTACGATCGCCGGTTGTGAGCCCGATGAGATGGGTATCGGTCCGGTCTTCGCGATCCCGCGCCTGCTGGAAAACGCCGGCCTTTCCAAGGACGATATCAACCTGTGGGAGCTGAATGAGGCGTTTGCCTCTCAGTGTCTGTACTGCCGTGACGCGCTGGACCTGCCCAACGAGATCTACAACGTTCTCGGCGGCAGCATCTCCATCGGTCACCCGTTCGGTATGACCGGTTCCCGTCAGGTCGGCCTCGTTCTGCGTGAGCTCAAGCGCCGCAACGAGAAGTATGGCGTCGTGACGATGTGTATCGGCGGCGGCCAGGGTGCAGCAGGTCTCTTTGAGGCGGCCTGATCGCGCTGAAACAAATTGATACGCCTGCGAAATTTAACGTTAACAGCGTATTTGGAAAATGCGTCGCGGGTTGGCTGGCAAAGCTCAGCCAGCCTGCGATGTTCTCCTCAGGATGAAAGCTGAGGATTGCAAGTTCAGGATTGAAAGCTAAGGAAGGCGACGACAATAACAAGGCAGGCCGGACTCGCTTAGGCGAATCGTCAGGATGACGAAATGAGTCTGCTACAATGTCGACGGGGACTGCAGGGTTGACGCCCGACTAGACACTCGACAAACAGGGTCAATTAGATCGATCGATGATCAGGATTGAAACGAGCAACAGCGCATGGACCGGGAAAAGCGTTTTAGCTTTTGCCTGGGTTCTGCTATTGCCGTGCCTGGCGCAGGCCCAGAGCCAGACAGCGCCGGGTGACGCCGTTCCTGCCGTCGTGCACCCCGTCACTGCTGAAAGTCTTGCCGCCAGCTCAGACGTTGAGCTGACCGGTTTGACCGCGCGTTGGGCGGAGCTTAATCCCGGCGAACGCCGGGCGCTGCTTGCGGAAGTGCGTAGCCGTATGGTGCGCAGCAGCCAACCGACAAGACCGAAGATGTCTGTCCGTGTGCAGCGCAAGTATGGTCGCGTGGTACGCAAGTCCGACGGTTCGGTGGTCGTCGAGACCCGCGTGGTCGAGGTGCGCCCCCGCGCAGATGGCGGCCGCACGACCTTTGGCGTGGGGTTCGAGCAGCGCTCCAGGCGCTCTGCCGAAAAGCCTCAGGAAACCCCCTCAGTAGATGCTCCGCCGGCGGTAACGGTCAGCCAGCAGCCGTCCGACCAGCCCTAGGTCGTCATGGAGGCGGAAAGCGCCAATATCCTGGTGGTCGATGATGACCCCGAACTGCGTGAGTTGATCCAGGCCTACCTCGAGCAACAGGGTTTTCTGGTCGCCTGCGTCGAGTCAGGCGAAGGTATGGATCACTATCTGGCCGAGCATACAGTGGACCTGCTCATTCTCGATCTCATGTTGCCCGGTGAGCATGGCCTGGCAATTGCGCAACGGCTGAAAAAACACTCGCAGCTGCCGATCATCATCGTCTCCGCGCAAGGTGAAGACGTCGATCGCATCGTTGGTCTCGAAGTCGGGGCTGACGACTATCTGTCGAAACCCTTCAACCCGCGCGAACTCCTGGCCCGGGTCCGCGCGGTGCTGCGCCGGACGATGACGAGCCAGAGCGCGGAGACTGCCGCCGGCGGTGTCGTGGAGTTTGGCGAGTTTGTGCTTGATCCCGGCGCGCATCGTTTGAGCAAAAGCGGCGAAGTGGTGTCCCTCACCTCGGGAGAGTTTGACCTGCTGTCCATACTGGTCACACATCCCAACAAAGTGCTCGATCGCGACCGGATCCTTGACCTGCTGACCGGGGCAGAGCGCTCACCGTTCGATCGCTCCATCGATGTGCGGGTAACGCGCCTGCGCTCGAAAATAGAATCCGACCCGACAAATCCCGTTTATATCCGCACCATCTGGGGTAAGGGATACATGTTCTGTCCCGCGGGTGATGGCTGACGGCATCCGCCTGCGCGGACCGAATTCTCTTCTCGCCCGCACCAACCTCATTCTCGCGGTGAGCGCGGTTCTCATCGCCGCGAGCGCCACGTTCGCCCTGAACGTATTTGTCATCGACCCGATACGCGCGCAGTCCGCCGACGATGAAGCGGCGCTCCTGGTGCTATCGGCGCAGACCTGGGTGGAGCTGCCGCCGACGGCACGGCCATACTTCGAGCTCGAGATGGCGGAGAGCCACGACCTCATCATTACTGAAGCGAAACAGGCGCTGCCGGAAGTGGACAGCTATTCGACCTACTTCGACCTCTTGCGGCGCCGGCTGGCCGCGCGGCTCACCGATGACGTGCGCCTGCTGCAGGGCGACGAGCTCATGTGGGTCGATGTGCCGATGGGCGGGTTTGAGCTGCAGCTCGGGTTTTCATCGGAACGGCGGGATATCCAGCCGCTCTATGTTGCCATCGTCATCGTCGGTCTGGGCGCGGCCATCGTCTTCTTCAGTTCGCTGTTCATCGTGCAGCGGATCGCAAGACCGCTCGTGAGAGTGGCTGAGCAGGCGGAACACTTCCGCGGCACCCATGAGATCGAACCGCTTCCCGAGACGGGGCCGCGTGAGCTGGCGTCCCTCGCCCGCAACTTCAACACGATGGCGCAGGAGATCTCGACGCTGCTGACCAACCGCACGACTTTGCTGGCTGGCATATCTCACGATCTGCGTACGCCGCTGACGCGTATGCGCCTCGCGCTGGCGTTGTTGCCGGAGGACGTCGATCCGAACCTGGTGGCGCGATTTGAGCGGAACCTCGAATCCATGGACGAGCTGATTGGCGACGCGCTGCGCTTTGCCAGCGGTACGCGTGAGGTTGCCCAGGAAATCGAGCTGGCGCCGTTTGTTGCCGAGATCGCCCAGAGCTTCGAGCAGCCCGTGACGCTCCATTGCCGCACCTCGCAGACCCAGCGCGTCACGCTTGCGCCAAACGCCTTTCGCCGCGTGCTCGTGAACTTGATCAGCAACGGCCTCCAGCATGGCGGGCAGGTAGAAGTCTGCGTCGAGCCGGATACGGTGCGCGTGCAGGACGATGGTCCCGGCATTCCCGAGGCGCATCGGGAAGACGTCTTCCAGCCTTTTTTCCGGCTGGATGCATCCCGCAACACCGCCACTGGCGGTAGCGGTCTGGGGCTCGCGATCGTGCAGCAGCTCTGTCAGGCCCACGGCTGGAAAGTCGGTATCGACGACCGCGTCGATGGGGGGCGCGGCGCTCAGTTCTGGCTCCGCTTTGCCGCTGAAACAAAATGACACAAAAAAAGAGGCCGGCGAAATCAAGCTGAAACGCTTGCGGGGCATACTGACCATGGTTGGCTTAAGGTCACCTCTATCCCCTTAGACCTCGGCAGCGGGGTCAACTCCAAACCGCCAGCTTCCTCTCCAGGCTGGCGGTTTTTCTTTGCGTGTGTAGAAATAAAAAAGCCCGCATTGCGCGGGCTTTTCTGTGTCGGCGAGTGCCGTGCCTCAGCCAACCTGGTGCAGATGCACGTCCGTTTGCGGGTACGGAATGCCGATGTTCTCCTGGTCGAATACCAGCTTCACCTTCTCCATCGTGTCGAAGTAGACGCCCCAGTAATCGGCGGCGTTGACCCACACGCGGCAGGTGAAGTTGACGGAGCTGTCGGCCAGTTCCGAGACCACGACAAACGGCTCGGGGTCCTGGTGCACACGATCGTCTTCGTCGAAGATGCGGCGCAGCGTTGCCTTGGCTTTGGCGACGTCGTCGTCGTAGCCGATGCCGAAGACGAAGTCCACGCGGCGATTTTCTTCTGCCGAGAAGTTGGTGATGATGCCGTTGGAGATCGAACCGTTCGGCACGATGATGACCTTGTTGTCCGGCGTCTTGATGACCGTGTTGAAGATCTGAATTTCGGCAACGGTGCCGGCAACGCCCTGGGCGTCGACAAAGTCACCCACCTTGTACGGGCGGAACATCAGAATCAGTACGCCGCCGGCGAAGTTGCCGAGACTGCCTTGCAGGGCCAGACCAATGGCCAGACCAGCGGCACCGAGAATGGCGATGAAGGAGGTGGTTTCGATACCCACCATCGAGGCGACGCTGATGAACAGCAGCGCTTTGAAGACGATCGATGCCAGGCTGCCCAGGAACTTGGCGAGCGTCGGGTCTGTGTTGCTGGCTTCGAGGCCTTTGTTGATGACATTGACGACACGCTTGATGATCCACAGACCAACAATGAGGACAATGATGGCGAGTAAGAGCTTGGGCCCGTACTCGATGGCCATCTCGATTGCCGTGTCGACATATCCCTGCATGCGATCGACGGACAGCTCTTCTGGAATGACGGCCGTGATCTCCTCTGGAATCGCTTCCATGGTGTTTCTCCCGATAGGTTTCTTATAATTGCAACGTCTGCACAGCAGACAAAGTTTGCATAGTGGGAGTCTGACCGAATCTTTCGGCAGCGTCCCTTCCCAGCGGGCGATTTTACACAGCTTTTAAAAAACGCCTACCCCGGCGCGTTATGATTTTTCCGGTCCCTTTACAGCAGATCAGCGGCGCGTAGAATGCGTCGCCGCCAGGAGGGTAAGTCACCAGCGTTGGCGGGGCCAATTCGAGCTGGCAGGCAATCAGAAGCGCATTAAGGAATAACTCATGAAAAGAACGATCTGGGTGGTAGTGGCAATGCTGTTGAGCAGCGTCGCCATTGCCGACGAGCACAATAATCCGGGTAAAGGTCAGTTTTACATATCGATCGGTGCTGCCGGCATTGAAGGCCCGGGCTCCAGCCGCATTGGCTACGACGACTTCGAAGTGGGCCCAGGCCTGATCATCGGCTACGGCATCTCCGATCATTGGTCGATCGAGGTGATGGGTGCCGAAATCGATTCCGATTTCGAGAATATCTGGGGCAGCGGTGAAGGTGACATCGATCTCCGCTGGCTCGACCTCGTCTACAAGTTGCCCTCGAACGGCGGCTGGCAGCCGTTCGTTCTCTTCGGTGGCGGCCGCAGCGAGTACGATTTCGACGGCGTGCGCCCGGAGGCCAAAGACAACCAGTTCAACGCTGGCGTAGGCCTCTACCGTGAGCTGAACGACTACCTTTCGCTGCGTGCCGACGTGCGCGCGGTGACGAGCAACCAGGCGGGCGGTCCGGAACCGTTTGCCTTCGTCGGTTTGACCGGTTTCATCGGCGAACGTCGTGCCCCGGCTCCGCCGGCAGACTCGGACGGTGATGGTGTGC
Source organism: Pseudomonadales bacterium (assembly GCA_965267275.1). Classification (GTDB taxonomy): domain Bacteria; phylum Pseudomonadota; class Gammaproteobacteria; order Pseudomonadales; family Azotimanducaceae; genus UBA4421. The sequence continues at coordinate 4,415,268 of OZ253950.1, read as the reverse complement.
CTAACGACATGGATAAGTGCCCCACGACGCCGGCGGGTCGTGTCGTCAATGCCGAAGGCTGCGAGCTCGACAGCGACGGAGACGGTGTGGTCGACGGTGACGATCAGTGTCCGGATACGCCTGCAGGTGTCAGCGTCGACGCTACCGGTTGCCCGCCCGATGCGGACGGCGATGGCGTGCCGGATTACCTGGATGAGTGCCCGGATAGCGAAGCCGGCGCCAAAGTGAATGACAAAGGTTGCTATATCGAACTCGAAGAAGAAGTCACCATCGACATGAACATCGAGTTCGAAACCAACAAGGCGGATATCCGGCCGGATCACATCACCGAAATCAATCGGGCGGTGAACTTCCTGCGTCAGTATCCGACGACCAACGCGGTCATTGAAGGTCATACCGACAGCGATGGTTCGGCGTCATACAACCAGGGCCTTTCCGAGCGCCGTGCGAAGGCGGTCTACGACTACCTGATCAACGAAGCGGGTGTCCGCGCAGACCGCTTGAGCTGGGCCGGTTTCGGCGAGTCTCAGCCCATCGCGAGCAACGACACCGCTGACGGCAAGCAGCGCAATCGTCGCGTAACGGCAGTCGTTTCCGGCACCCACAAGGTGCGTCAGTAAACGCCGCACGCGGCAATAGTGTACGCTTCAGCGTAGACCAGGGCCGATCCCGTGGTACGGGATCGGCCTTTTTTGTGGATACGAATGTGGATATGAACAGGATGCAGATCATGCGCATATTGGTGCCTTTCTTAGTCATTCTTCTGGGCGGTTGTGAAAGCGCTTATTACGGCGCCTGGGAGAAGCTCGGGGTCGAAAAACGTGATCTCCTGGTCGATCGTGTGGAAGACGCGATGGACGCCCAGGAAGATGCCAAGGAAGAGTTCAAAGACGCCCTGGAACAATTTGAAGCGGTGGTGGGTGTGCCCGATTCCGAGTTGAAGTCGGTCTATGGCCGGCTCAGCGATGCGTTCGAGGATGCCGAAGACCGGGCGGGCCAGGTGTCCAGCCGGATCGACAGCGTCGAAGATGTTGCCGAAGACCTTTTCGATGAGTGGGAAAGCGAGATCGATCAGATTTCCAGCGCGAATCTGCGCCGGCAGAGCGCCAGCCAGTTGCGCTCTTCGCGGCAGAACTATGCGGGCCTGATCCGCGCGATGCGCAAGGCGGAAAGCCGTATGGACCCCGTGCTCACCTCCTTCCGCGACCATGTGCTGTTCTTGAAGCATAATCTCAACGCTCAGGCGATCTCTTCGCTGCGCGGGGAGCTCGGCGGAATCGAGTCGGACGTCAGCCGCCTGATCCGGGAGATGGAGCAATCCATCGCTGAGGCACAGCGGTTTATCGATAGCATGGCGGCCTGATACAGCTGCCGGCGTTTGGGAGAAATCGGATGAAAGTGATTGGTTGGATTGTTGGCCTGCTGCTGCTGGTTGTCGTCGGCGCGGTGGTCTATGTCGTGATGAATTCGGGTAATTTAATTAAAACCGGCATTGAAGAGCTGGGTCCGGATGTCCTGGGCGCCGACGTGCGCGTCGACAACGTCGACCTCTCGCTTGCCGAGGGTTCGGCTCAGGTAACTGGGCTCGCCGTTGGCAATCCTGCCGGGTTCAGCGGCGATCACGCCATGCGTCTCGGCGAGATCAAAGTCGTGCTCGACCCGGAGCAGATCTCTGAGCAGGTTGTCGTGATCAAGCAGATTCTGATTGATGGGGCGGATGTGGCCGCGGTAGCTCAGGGCCAACGCACCAACTTTCAGCAGCTCATGGACAACGTAGAGAAAGCGTTGGGCGCGAGCGGCGATCAGGCGAGCGACGCGGGTGCGTCCGGTGCTGAGACCAAGTTCATCGTCGACAAATTCGACTTCACAAATGCCACCGCGTCGATCTCTTCAGATATCCTCGGTGAAGCGGCAATCAATCTGCCGGACCTGCATCTGACGGATATCGGGCGCAAGAGCAACGGCGTCACAGCCGCCGAACTGGTGCAGCAGATCATGGCGCCGATCACGGAGTCGGTCACGCGCGCCGCAGTGAGTCAGGGGCTCGATATCGAAGGTGCCAAGCAGCGCGCGCGGGACACGGTGAAAGAAAAAATCAGCGAAGGTCTGCGCGGCCTCACGGGCCGTCTGCGCGATTAGGTTGTTGCCGATGGATCTCGAGAACGTTCTCTATGAAGTCCAGGGCCCGATGGCCCTGATCACCATCAACCGTGCCGACAAGCACAATGCCATTTCGCTGGCGACGCTGGACGATCTGCACACGGCGGTCGACGCCGCGGCGGCGGATGATGCCGTACGCGTCCTGACCATTACCGGTGCCGGGGGCAAGTCGTTTGCCTCGGGATCCGATCTTTCCGAAGTCCTGCACCGCGATTTTAAAAAGGCGCTGGAACCGATCGTGCAAGGCCTGGCGGATAAGCTCGAGCGGACACCCAAACCGACCATCGCGGCGATCGACGGCATCTGCATGGGCGGTGGTCTCGAAGTGGCGCTCGGCTGCGACTTGCGCATCGCCACGCCCAAGTCACGTTTCGCCACGCCGGAAGGCAAGCTCGGCATCATTCCGGGCGGCGGCGCCACGGCGCGCCTCCCGCGTATCGTCGGGCGCGGCTGGGGCATGGAGATGATGCTCATGGGCGAGCCGATCGATGCGGAGCGCGCTTTGCAGATTGGCCTCGTCACGCGGCTTGTAGAAGCGGAAGAGCTGCTGCCGGAAGCGCGCCGCATGGCGGAGCATCTCGCGCAGTTTGCGCCGTTTGTGCCGCGCACGATGAAGGCCATGGTGCACTTCGGCATGGAGGCGAGCCTCGCCGGTGCGCTCATGTTCGAAAAGTACGCACAGGGTGCGCTGGTGCAGACCGAAGATAAAGAAGAGGGCATCACGGCGTTCCTCGAAAAACGCGACCCGGACTTCAAAGGGAAGTAGGCTGGCGCTCGGCCAGTAGCTGTTAGATACTCGCTCTCCTTCGATTCGAACAACTAGGGGGAGGCTAATGGCCGTTGACAAGTTTCCCGTGGAGGCGAGCCACATCATGATGTTTGCTCGTTCTGTCGCGGACGACAACCAAATCTACTACGACGAAGAGTATGCCGCGGGCACGGAGCCCGGCAAAATCATCGCGCCGCCGACGTTCGCACAGTCGAGCGCGCAATTTGATCCGGATTATTTTCTGCGCCCTAAGATCGGCGAGCCCTGGTTCGGTTCAGGCAAAGAGCCGACCGGCATCAAGCGCGAATCTTCCGGTGGCGGTGGCGGAGGAGGCGGCGGTGGTGGTCTGCATGCCGAGCAGCACTTCGAGTACCACCGGCACATCAGCCCGGGGGACGTCCTGACTGCAACCGTCAAACCCGGCGAGACCTGGGAAAAGGAAGGCAAACGTTCCGGCAAGCTCGTCTTCTCAGAGACCGTTACCGAGTACCGTGATCAAAACGGTGAGCTGGTCATCACCGCCCGCGGCGTCGGTGTGCGCACCGAACGTCCGGTGGACTCATAGGGGGGAGCATGGCACTGCAAGCAAGTGATTTGAACGTAGGCGATACCTACAGTGAATGCCTGGTCGAGGACCTCAAGCGCACGCAGATTGTGCAATACGCGGGCGCGTCCGGTGACTACAACCCGCTGCATACCGATGAAATCTTCACGGTCGAAGTGGCCAAGTATCCGTCCGTCTTCGCCCACGGCATGCTGACGATGGGCATGACCGGGCGCATGCTGACGAACTATGTCGGTGACGGTCGGCTGACCAAGTATGGCGTGCGGTTCACCAGCCAGGTCTGGCCCGGCGATACGCTCAACTCCACGGCAACCGTGGAAAGCGTCGAAGACGGCATCGTCAAACTCAAAGTCGACACCACCAATCAGGATGGCGTCACCGTACTGTCCGGCTACGCGGAAGCGCGCGTAGACTGATCTGACGACCGGCGGGGCGTATGCCCTGCCGGTTCGATTCTTTCTCCTGCCAACCGGATCTGCAAATGGGCAAACTCAAATACCTTCTGTGCGTGCTGGCATTGAGTGCCTGCGGTTATTTCCCTTCCGGCGAGCTGGAAGGTACGCCGGCCGCGCTGCCTGCGGATTGGTCAGCGGTTGCTGCGGCGGACGTCATTCGCTTTGAAACGCAGCCGGCGGAACCGTACTCCGTCGAGTTATGGGTCATCGCCGTCGACGATGTTCTCTACGTGCATGCCGGCGACAATCGCACCAACTGGGTGGAACACATCGAGGCAGATGCAAACGTGCGGCTGCTGCATGACGGCAGCATCTACGAGTTACGCGCCGAGCGGGTCACCGATCAGGCCGAGTTCGAGGTGTTCGCTGTTGTCTACGATGAAAAGTACGGCTGGCGCCCACGCAACGAAAACATCGACGAAATTTATCTGTATCGCCTGCTGCCGCGCGCCTGAACGCCGCTAGGACGGAATCACCTGACGGAACGGTCGAATCGTTACTCTGGCGAAGAGGCCGGCCAGCTTGTAGGGGTCGCTGTCCGCGAACGCCTGCGCCGTGGCCCGATCTGCCGCTTCGAGAACGATAATCGAACCGATCATCGTCGTTTCGTCGTCTGCCAGCATCGGGCCGGCGAAACGCACATCGTAGTTCTTGATGTATTCGAGGTGGTCAGCGCGCACTGATTTGCGCAGCGTTTCGCTGTCGTCTTTGTCCTCGCAGATAAGCGCATACAGCACGTCTGTCTCCTTATCCTAAATCCATTGATCGTTGGGGGCGGTTCTGTTGGTGTCAGCATCGCCGGTGTTCACGACGCCGGTGGGCTCGATGATCATTACCTGACACGGGGCGCGGGCGACAGGTTTGTGCTCGACGCCTCTGGGCACGACGCAGAGCTCGCCGGTTCTGACGCGATCGCGGAACTCGATATCAAACTCGCCCGCAACGCACAGAAACAATTCGTCCGTATCTGCATGGCTGTGCCAGACGAACTCGCCTTCGAGCTTCACCAGCTTGATCTGGTAGTCGTTCATGGCGGCGATCACCCTGGGCGCCCACGTGTCGTCGAAGAGCGCAAACTTGTCGGCGAGATTGATGCTGTCGTTCACGCTTCGCTTTCTTCGTCAGCGGCGGCCATGGCCGCGTCGATGGCGGCTTCGATCTGCTCGGTGAGTGCAACGGCGCGATGCCGCTCGCGACGCGGGATGGCGAAATCGACGTTTAAGCCTTTGCGCCAGGGGATGCGCTGGGTGGTTTCGAGATACAACGTACGTATCGTCAAGCGCCCGCCGATCAACCAGTCGCGGTAGGTCGCCTCTTCGATGTCGTTCAACGGCATCTCGATCTGCACGATGTCCGGGTCGCGAAAGAAGCGCGGTTTTTCAAACTCCACGGTGACGGTCTCGCCGTCGAAATCCAGGATGCCGCCCGAGGGATTCGCGGGCGGGCGGAATACAACCGGCATCGCGGGTGCTCAGTTCAAATGTTGACGGTAGGCGGCCAGCGTCGCCTCGAAGCCCTGGCGGGAACACTCGAACATGACCGCGGTGGCGAAAAAGTCGTGCACCAGCCCGTCGTAGCAGATCGCCTCGGCAGGCGTGCCTGCCTCATTGAGAGCCGCGGCGTACGCCATGCCTTCGTCACGGAGCGGATCAAACTCGGCGGTGACCACCAGCGCCGGCGGCAGGTTGCCGAGATCCGCGGCGCGTATGGGGGAAGCGTCCGGTTCCTTACGCCGGTGGGCATCCGGGCAGTAGGTGTCCCAGAACCACGCCATCGACTTGGTTTCGAGGAGATAACCCTCGCCATTGTCGGCATACGAGCCGCGCGTCATGTCGCAATCGACCACGGGGTAGAGCAGGCACTGAAAATCGATTCTCGGCCCTGCTGCGTCGCGTGCTTTCAGGGCGACCACCGCGGACAGATTGCCGCCGGCGCTTTCGCCGGTGACACCGAGCTTGCCGTTGCCGTTGAGGGCCGCCATGTTGGCGCCCGCCCAGGCGGTGGCGTCGTATGCGTCGACAACCGCGGCAGGGTAGGGGTCTTCCGGCGCCATGCGATAGTCGACCGAGACCACCACAACTGATGCGCCGGTGCAGATCTGGCGGCAGACCGCGTCACCCGTATCGAGATCGCCGATGACCCAGCCGCCGCCGTGGAAGTACATCAGGACGCCGAACGGGCCGTCGCCCTCGGGGGTGTATATCCGCAGGGGTATGTCGCCCAGAGTGCCGGAAATGGTCTGGTCGGCAACGTGGTGCACCGGCAGTTCGTCGATCAGCGGACGCATCGCGCGGTACATCTCCCGCCCCTGTTCCGGGGTCAGCTGCCATAATGGCGGCGGCGCGGGTTCCTGCTCGGCAAGCTGCTCGAACATCGCAACGTATTCTGGCGCTAATGGCATTGAAGTTCTCCCTCTACGGGTTTGAAGCTACACTATGCATCTGACAAACACTACACCTTGACGGAGTAAACCAATGACCACGTTGGATGGCGAACAAGAACTTGTTGATGTAGCCAAAAATCTGAATCCCTTCGAGTCGTCGTTGATGAAAAACCGGACGATTACGCTCTTCGGTGAAATCAACCAGGAAGTCTCCCGGCGCACGGCAGAGAAGCTGCTGACGCTGGCTTTCGAGTCGGACGATCCGATCACGCTGTACATCAGCTCGCCCGGCGGGCATGTGGAATCCGGTGACACGATCTACGACATGATCCGCTACATCAAACCGACAGTGCGCACCGTCGGCACCGGCTGGGTGGGCAGTATCGCCACCCACATCTACCTGGCCCCGGATAAAGAGAATCGCTTCTGTCTGCCGAACACGCGCTTTCTGATCCATCAGCCGGCTGGTGGTTTCGGCGGTGACGCATCGGACATCGAGATTCATGCGCGCGAGATCGTCAAAACCCGTGAGCGCATCAACAGCATCATCGCTGAGCGCACGGGCCAGCCGCTGGAGCGGGTGACGGAAGATACCGATCGCGATTACTGGATGAGCGCCGAAGAGTCTGTCGAGTACGGCCTCGTCGGTAAGATCATCAACGGTATAGACGACCTTCCGTAAGGCGTGATCGAGGAGCCGCTGCAGGTCGCCTCCGCGAGCGGTTCTCTGGACGGCGTCTGGCTGGAACCTGCCGACGCCGTTGCACAGCTTGTTTTTGCGCATGGCGCCGGCGCGGGTTACCAGCATAAGAACATGCAGGGTATCGCCGAAGCCTGGGCGAGCCAGGGCCTGGCCTCGCTGCGTTTCAATTTTCCCTACATGCAGGCCGGCAAGCGCCGTGTGGACGGCAAAGCCGTCGCCATGGATGCGATAGCCGCGGCCCGTGAGCTGGCTGCGTCCCGCTCTGATCTGCCGATTTTTCTGGCGGGCCACAGCTTCGGTGGGCGCATGTGTTCCCACGCGGTCGCCGAGGCAGGTGTTGCCTGCCGCGGGCTCGTCTACTGCTCCTTTCCGCTGCATCAGCCGAAGAAGCCGGGCGTGGACCGCGCGGCGCACATGAACGGCATCGCCCTGCCGATGCTCTTTTTGAGCGGCACGCGCGATGACCTGGCCGACGCGGATCTCATGCGGGGGGTAGTCGACGGACTCGGCGCGCACGCGTCGCTGCACTGGCTGGAGACCGCCAATCATTCGTATGTGGTGCTGAAGCGCACCCGTACCAATCCCACACCGATCTTTGAAGAAATGGCTCAGGTCACCCGGGAGTTTGTTGACGGGCTGATTTGAAATACTGTACATATATACAGTATGCAGTTGGTCCTCGCGCGATACTTGAACAAACGTCTCATCGAGCTGCACGCCAATACCCGTGGGGAGACCGTTGGCGTGCTGCGGCGTGACGGCAGTTATGAATACCGCCCCTGGCTCGGTTTTGTCGATCGCGCCGGCGCACGGCGTCTCGGGCGCCCGGTAAAGCTGCAGGTGGCGCGGGTTGGCCATCAGGGCGATTTCCACATCGACTGGCGTGACCTGCCCAAAGGCCGGCATGTGCAGGGGTGTTTGACCGGGCAGGGCGTCTATGCGGTGGCTGATTGGACGGTCAAGCTGGTCTAGCTTTCGGCGGGCTGCCTGGAACCTACCTGCTGCAGCACTGCCGGGTCCGCCCAGGTGTCGAATTGCGGTAGCGCATCGCTGATCACGTCCCAGTCTGCTTTGTCACCGACAAACGTGTGTGCTCGGGCTTGTTTTTCGAACGCAGTGTCCAGCGTGCCGAGCCGGATGCGGACGAGGTTGGGGGTTTGCCGCAGGTACGCGAAGATCGGCGAGCCGCAGCGGCTGCAGAAAGCACGCAGTTTACCGGGGCTTGATTCGTATTCGCGCAGGAGACCTTCGGCGTCTTGCAGCACAAAGTGCTTTCTGTCTATGCCGGCATTCGCGCCGTGTGCCGAGCCGCTCGCTTTGCGGCAGCTCTGGCAATGGCAATAGCCGAAGTCGGATAGCACGCCGTCGATCTCGTAGCGTACGCCGCCACAAAGGCACGAACCCGCGTACGCCGCCATTACTTCTTGCCGAAGTTTGCGACCCGCTCTGCCATGTCGGGCGCCGTGCCGGGGGTCTGTTCCCGCTCGAATACGAGGCCGTCGGCCAGGGTGCGGTCGAGACCACCGTTGATCAGCCATTTGTCACCCCTGAGCGTATGCCAGGAATTCTCCAGAAACGAAGCCGCCATGGCGATGGCAGCGGCGTCGAGCTCATCGTCGGGCACACATTTGTTGGCGAGTCCGATTTCGGCCGCTTCGGCGCCGGATATCACGCGCCCCGAGAACATCATCTCTTTCGCGGCGAGGAGGCCGATGCGCCGTGGCAGCCGCTGGCTCATCCCCCAGACCGGCGTCATGCCCCACTTGCCGTGGGTGTCGGCGAGTTTGGCGGACTCGCCGGTGATCATGAGATCACAGGCGATCGCCAGCTCCAGCGAGCCCGTATAGCAATGGCCCTGCACGGCGGCAATGACGGGTTGAGGCAGGCGTTCTATGGCTTCGAGGGTTTCTGCCTGAAAGTGCGGAGAAGGCGGGCGCTCGCCAGCCTGGATCGCTTTGAGGTCGTTGCCGGCAGAGAACGATCGGCCCTCACCGCGCAGGATGACACAGCCGACGCTGTCAGTTTGCTCAGCAACCGCGTCGATGTGGTCCCGCAGTTCCACAAAGAGATTGGGTGAGAGCGCGTTCAGCGCTTCCGGCCGGTTCAAGCTCAGGATACAGATGCCGTCCTGATCGCGGCGTTCTACGAGTGCCATGTTGTGTTCCCCTCATTCAGCGGCGCCAGGCGCCCAGCCATATCGATCCTGCAGTCACTATGCCATACAACGCCATCCCCAGTGCAAGGCACACATATACCCAGCTGACCGACAGGTTAAACGCGGAGACACATAGAAACGCGCCGCCGGCGCCGACGCCGAACCGTACGAAGTTGGCGATCACCGGCCACAGCACGGCCCCTGCACCCTGGGAAGCAAAGTACAGAGACAGCCCCATGCCCTGGAAGGCGAAGGCCCAGCCGGAGATGCGCAGATAGCTCGCGCCTGCCGCCAGCGTTGCCGGGTCATCGGTAAACAAACCCACCCAGACCTCAGGGAAAATTGCGAGCGTGAGACCCACGATCCCGGTGATGGCGGCAGAAGCGCCGCCGCCGACTGCTGCGATGTACTCCCCGCGTTTGACGTTGCCCGCGCCGACGTTCATTCCGACCATCGTGTTCATGGCCGCGCCGAAACCGAAGACCATTGGAATCAGCAGGAACTCCAGGCGCGAGCCGATGCCGTAACCGGCAACGGTTGCATCGCCGAAACGGCTGATCAGGCCGTTGACCACCATGATCGACGAGACGGAGAAGAAGGGTGAGATCGCGGCCAGCGCGCCGACGCGAAAAATATCACTGAAGAGATCCCACTCGAGGCGGGCCGCTGACCATTTGAGGCGCACCGGCTGCCGACCGCGGGAGAGCTTCCAGATCGCGATGACGCTGTTCAGCGTGGCGATGGTGACGACGGATATGGCCGCGCCGAAAATGCCGAGCCTTGGCGCCCCGAACCAGCCCAGAACCAGCGTGCCTGAGAGGATCACCTGGGCGATCCCGCCCCCGGCCATGAGCGCTGCGGGGAAGCGCATTTCCCCCATGCCGCGGAAAGTGCCGGATAGGAGCGCCGCGGTCCATATCGTCAGGCAACCGCCGAACACCACGGCGCCGTAACTCATCGCTTGCTCGAGCACCTCATCCCTGGCGCCGAGTGTGCGTAGCAGCAGCTCACCTGCGAGCAGATAGATCGATAGAAACAGCGTGGCGGCAAAGATCGCGATGACGATGGCGTGCCAGAGGAGGCGCTCGGCGCGTTCGGTTTGTCCGGCGCCCAGCGCGCGGGCGATTGCGCTTGCTACCGCGCCACCCAGAGCGCCGCCTGACAGCATCTGCATCAGCATGAGACCGGGAAAAACGAACGCCATGGCAGCCAGCGAGACGCGCCCGAGCTGTCCGACATACCAGACCTCGGTCATGCTGACCGAAGCCTGCACGAGAAAGGCCAGTGCGTTCGGGGTGGCCATGCGCAGCAGTATCGGCAGCGGATTGCCGGTGAGAATCTGCCGGGTGCGCGTGTCCGCTGCGGTTTGATTCAAGGTCTGGACCGTGGGCTAGAGCCCCAGCACCAGCTTGGAGACGATGTTCTTCTGCACCTCGTTGGTGCCCCCGGCGATGGAGGATGCGCGCAGGTTGAAATAGCGTGGAAATCCGGCAACCCCGCTCTCAGGTCCCACGGGCGCAACGTTCTGACCCACATCCCGCGCTTCCGGCTGATGCGGGCTGGCATAGAAACCGAGCGCTTCGACCGTGAGCTCGGTCAGATATTGCCCCATGTCCGCGCCCAGATTTTTCATGATGGAAGATTCGGGGCCCGGGCTGCCGCCTTTCGAGATGGCCGCCATGATGCGGAACTCGGTGAACTGGATGGCTTCGATTTTGACGCCGGTTTCATCGAGCTTGCGGGCGAACGCGGGATCGTCGATCAATCTGTTGCCCGAGGCGTCCGTCGTTTGCGCCAGCGCCCGCAAGCGTTTGAGGCCGGTGTGAAACCGTGCGGCGCCGCCACCGCCACGCTCAAATTCGAGCAGGTATTTGGCGACGGTCCAGCCTTCGTTTTCCTGGCCGACGATGTTGGCTTTCGGCACGCGGACGTCGTCGAAGAAGACCTGGTTCACCTCGTGGGTGCCGGAGGCAAACACAATCGGATCCACGGTGATGCCGGGCGTGTCCATGTCGAGCAGGAGGAAGGTAATCCCCTGTTGCGGTCTGCCGCTGTCGTCTGTGCGCACCAGGATGAACATGCGGTTGGCGTAGTGCGCATGTGTTGTCCAGATTTTCGAGCCGTTAAGCACCAGATGCTCGCCATCCGTTACCGCCTTGAGCTTGAGCGATGCCAGGTCAGATCCCGACGTCGGTTCAGAGTATCCCTGGCACCAGTAGTCCTCGCCTGAGAGGATCCTGGGCAGGTAGAAGTCTTTTTGCGCCTGGGTGCCGTGGCCAATCAGCATCGGCCCGCACATCCCGAGCCCCATCGGCGCGGTGCTCGGTGCGTCTGCCAGGCTCGTCTCCGTGGTCCAGATGTAGCGCTGCATGAGATCCCAGCCGGTGCCGCCGTACTCTTTCGGCCAGGCCGGGGCGATCCAGCCCTTCTCATGCAGGATCCTGTGCCAGGCCATGTTGTGCTCGTAGTCGAGGAAAATGCCTGGGCAATACGCCGCGGCCTGCTTGAGCTCGGGTGTCAGCGCGTCGTCCAGAAAGGTTCTCACCTCTTCACGGAAGCGCTCGTGCTCGGTGCTGAAACTGATGTCCACTAGTTGGCGCCCCCGTTGGCCTGGCTTAGCTGTGCGACCAGAGATTCTAACTCGAAGACGTGCTCGTCGTGGACATCGAGGTGTCGCAGTGCCGCCGCGAGGTCGTTGAGATAGTCGATGTTGCGACCGCTCGGCCCGACGGCATCCATGATTTGCAACGCAATCTGTTCCAGGGGCGCGTCTCCCAGGTATGCAAAGTTACCGGGCGCGGCGATGTAGACGAGGCCGGTCACCTCATCGCCATCGTGCAGGTGCAGACTTGTCACTTTTCGTTCGTAGCCGTTCTTTTCCCGGTAGTCGAGTTGCTCAAAGGTCGCCGTCACCACCGCGGCCTCGATGAGATACGCCATGCCGTGGCACTCGGCGGCTGCATCTTCGATGAGAGTCACGACCCGTCCGGGGCTTTCCGGCACACCGCGATGGTCGTGGGAGCCCTGCCAGAAGCGCCGGGTATAACCGGGCAGGCGCGCCGGCCGGGCATCGATGAAGTCGAAGCCGGGCCGCCAGATCAGAGAGCCGTAACCGAAAACCCAGTGTGCGGACAAACGGAAAACTCAATCAGCTAAAACGCTAGCTTAACAGCTGGCTGTGCGGCTGGTCCTCCATAGCTCATGGCATTGCCGGCGGGTCAAAAAATGACCGGTTCCGCCAGATACAGCTGGGTCACCAGCAGCAGGTGGCCGCCTGAGTGCGCCAGAATCACGACCCACAAGTTGCGGTCGCATAACAGGTACGCGGTGCCCCAGACAAACCCCATGACCACGGTCATCACCATGCCGCCGATGCCCCACTGAAAGTGTATGGCGCCGAAGATGCAGGATTGCACGATGACCGCCAGCCACGTGCCGCCGCGCGTCTCGCCGAAGACGCTGATCAGCCGCTCGATGAGAAATCCCCGGTAGATGACCTCTTCGGGGATCGATGCCGTGAGCGGCAGAACCAAAGCCATGAACAAGGCCGCTGAGAGGTTGCCGGCTACGTCGCTGTGTCTGGATAGATCGGGTGTCGGGACATCTATGAAAACCGACGCGACCATCGGTACCAGCGCCTGCAGGACGACAAACGCTGCCAGGATGGCCAGTACCTGCAGCGGGACGATGCGCCAGCTGCGGGGTCGTTTGAAGCCAAGCGCCGTGAGGGATTTCCCGCGGGCAAGCGTTACCCCGACTGCGGCGAGCGCGCCGAGAATTACGGCGCTGGCGCCGCGCGCGTCGTCTCCGATGGCAAGCCAGCCCCGGTCGATGGCATAACCTTCCAGCAAAAATGCGCTGGCCGACACGATGGCGACGACGGCGATGTCAGACAGCGCGCTCGGTGTGGGCGTGCGGCCGGACTCAGGCTCGTTGGATGATGCCGTGGTGTTCAGGATAGACATGGCGTTTGTTACTCAGCTAAAATGTATAACAACGTTATACATAAAAATAACGACGTTATATGTCGAAAGTCAATACCAAAGATCGGATCATGCAGGCCGCGCTCGAGCTATTCGTTGAGCAGGGTTATCAGAAAACGTCCATCGGCAGCATTGAGAAGGGGGCGGGACTGGTGCCCCGGGCCGGCGCTTTCTACAGGCATTTCGATAGCAAAGAGGCGCTGGTCACAGAGCTTGCGAGGACTTTCGTATCGGAAACACCGGAGGATTTTGGTCTCGACAAGCTGGCGGATTTTGGTGACACGCGGGCGGAGCTTATTGCCATTGCGCTCAAATATGAGGAAGCCATGGTTCGCCAGCAGCCTTACGCCCGGCTGATCGAGGAGCTTCGCCTGCTCGATTTCGGCGCTGAGCTGCAGAGCGAGCTCGATGCCGACATGACAAGCGGTCTCGTGTCATGGATCAGTCATAAGCCCGCTGCCAGCGACATGTCGCGCACCCAGAGGGTGGCCTTGATCATGAGCGTGATCGGCGGTTGGTTGTTCTACCTGTCGATGGTCAAGCGCGGTGACGAGGTCGCTCAGCTGAGGGACACGCTGCTCGAAGAGTGGGCCTCCCGCTGGGCCGGCATACTCGATACGAGCCCTTAGCGCCGAGGTTCGGGACTACGCGAGACCTTTGGATACGTTATAGGCGTGCTGCGCCTGATCCTGTAATCCCGGCGACAGCAGATAGTCCGCCGCCGTCAGCGCCAGCGCCTTGGCGCCGTCCAGCGCCGCGAGGTCGCCTTTTTCCGAGCCCGCCCACTTCTCGAACTCCGGATTGTGAATCACCACGTTCGGGGGCGCCACGGCCAGCATCGGATGGATGGACGGCACGCGATAGCTCACGTTGCCCATGTCGGTGCTGCCGGCGCCGAATTTGACGGCGTCCTCGAAGGGCACGAAGTCCCGGCCAAGCGTCTCGGCGTGCGCCTGGAACTGATCTGCCAGCGGCCAGTTGGTATTCAAATCGAGGTAGTCGACGTTGGCCCAGTTGACCTCCACCTCACAGCCGCTGCCTTTCGCGCCGGCCTCGAAACATGCCTGCACGCGCGGCTTGAGTGCGGCGAGGTCCTTTTCGTTGGCCGCGCGCACGTAGAAGTCGCCGGAGGTTTTGTCCGGGACGATGTTGGGTGCCTGACCGCCCTCAGTGATGATGCCGTGGATGCGTTCGGTTGAGCGGATGTGCTGGCGCAGGTTGGATATGGCCTGGTAGGCGAGTAACAATCCGTCCAACGCATTGAGGCCTTTATGAGGCATGGCTGAAGCGTGTGCCGATCTGCCGTGGTAGATGACCTCCACTTCGGCGACGCAGATACACGGCATGGAAGCGAGATTCACGCCTGCCGGGTGAATCATCATGGCGGCATCCACGCCCTCGAAGGCGCCAGCGCGCGCCATGACTTCTTTGCCGCCGCCCCGTTCTTCGGCTGGTGTGCCGATCAGCCGCACGGTGCCTGGCAGCTTGTCTGCCACCGCTTGCAGGGCGAGCGTTGCCCCCAGTGCGGAAGTTGCGATGATGTTATGGCCGCAGGCGTGACCGATGCCGGGTAAGGCGTCGTACTCCGCGAGGATTGCGACGGTAGGCCCTGCCTCAGCACCCTGGATTTGCGCCTCGAAAGCCGTCTCCAGGGTAAACACGCCGGTTTCCGGTTCGAAGTCATGCTCAGCCAGCTTGTTCGTGAGCGTTTCGCAGGCGAAATACTCCTCGAAGGCGAGCTCTGGACGCGCGTGTATGGCCCTGGAAACCTCAATCAGCTCGTCCGCGAGGGTGTCGATGCGGTCGCGGATGGCGGTATAGGTCGATTCCGACATGAATTTCCCCTGTCTCTTGCTGCTCAGATATTGCGCGCCAGGCGCTGGCCGACGCGAAACTGGTGTATCGCTCCCCATGCCATGATCGCCACCATGGCCAGCAGACCGTAGCGCACGCTGTCGATGCCGACGCTGGGCGCTGTGAGATCGCTGATGATGCCGACGCTCAGCGGACCCAATCCTAAACCGATGATGTTGAGGATGAACAGATTTATCGCCGCGCCCACCGACCGCATTTCCAGAGGCAGGCGGGATTGCAGGATCGCGAAGTTCACGCCGATGTACGCCCCGCCCAGCGCGGCGGGAATGAAGAACCAGGCGGCCGCCCAGAACGGATCTTCGGCCAGATAGCTCAGTATGGCCGCCGGCGTGTAGACGACGGTCGCGACGACCACGACCCAGGCGCGCCACCCTTCGCTGCGCCGCGCGAACTTGTCGGCAAGGAAACCTGCGGAGAAGGTGCCGAGCCCGCCGGCCACGCCGATGGCGAGCGCCAGAACCGTACCGGCTTCGCCGGTGGTGTATTCGTGGACACGCTGCAGATAGACCGGCACCCAGGCGATTGCGGCGTAACCGGCAAAGCTGATCAGCGAGTTGGCGATGATGAGATGGACGATGGTGCGCGCTTTCGCCATATAGCCGACAACGTCCCAGAAAGGCGGTGCCGGCGGCCGCTCGGTGATGCCGTCAGCGTAACCTCGCGGCGGCTCGATCATCGTGTAGCGCACGATCAGGGCGATCACCAAGCCCGGCACGCCAGCGACGACAAACGCCCAGCGCCAGTCGAGCCATTCGTTCACCCAGCCGCCGATGAGGTAACCGAGCATCACGCCAAAATTGACGCCCAGACCGAAGATCGCCATGGCGGTCGCGCGCTCCGAGGCGGGGTAAAGGTCGGAGATGATGGAATGTGAGGGCGGATTGGAACCCGCTTCCCCGACACCCACACCGATGCGCGCGATCAAGAGCTGCCAGAACTGTTGAGCGGCGCCGCACAATGCGGTCATCAGGCTCCACATGGAGATCGAAAATGTGATCAGGTTGCGGCGATTGCGCCGGTCCGCCCACATTGCCATCGGCATGCCGAGCGTTGCGTAGAAGAACGCAAACATGACGCCGGTCAGGAGTCCCAGTTGCGTATCGCTGATCTGGAATGCGGCTTTGATCGGTTCCTGCAGGATCGCGACGATCTGCCGGTCCACGTGGCTCGACGTGAAGACCAGGACCAGTAGAAACAGGGTGTAACTTCGCTGTCGCTTGGTTATTGTTATTTCGGACATACGCGCAGTATGCCGGTCTGCGGGCAGACAGCAAAGCTTGCGCCGCAACTGTTCAAGCCGATCTGGGGAGGGAAAATGGCTTACGAATACGAGCTGCTGAAGGTGGACGTCGACGGCCGTCTGGCGGTGGTCACCATCAACAATCCACCCATCAACATCTTCACCATACCGCTTTATGCCGAAATGATGGCGCTCGTTCAGGAGCTCAAGGCCGACCCCGACCTCACCGTTGTGGTCTTCAAAAGCGCCGATCCCGACTTTTTCATTGCGCACTTCGACGTCGAGACGATCCTGCAATTCCCCATCGACACGCCGGCCGAGAAAGAACGGGAACTCAATGAATTCCACGTGATGTGCGAACGCGTGCGCACTATGGACAAAGTCACCATTGCGCAGATTGAAGGCCGTGTCGGCGGCGGCGGCAGCGAATTCGTTTCCTCTATGGACATGCGCTTTGGTGTAGCCGGCAAAACCTGCATCAACCAGATGGAGGTGCCGATCGGCATTTTGCCGGGCGGTACCGGGACCCAGCGCCTGCCGCGTCTCGTGGGCCGCGGACGCGCGATGGAAATTGTGCTCGGCGGGGAAGACCTCGATGCCGAAACAGCAGAGCGCTGGGGCTATCTGAACCGTATCTTTGCGGCAGACGAGATTGACGCATGGGTCATGCGTCTGGCGCGGCGCATCGCCAGTTTCCCGGCTGAGGCGGTACGCCTTGGCAAAGCGTCGGTGAACGCCGCGGAGCTGCCGCTGGAAGAAGGCCTGCGGGAAGAGGCGTACCTGTTTCAGCGACTCCTGCGCACCGACGGCGCGCAGACCAATATGCGGCGTTTTCTCGAGATGGGCGGGCAGACCCGCGACGGCGAGCTGCGCGTTGGTGAGCTCAATGGCGAGGTAGGCAAAGGCTGATGCAGATAGCCATCGGCGACCTCGTCTTCGATCTCGCTGCGGCCGGGCAACCCGGGGAACCGCTCGTGATCATGCTGCACGGGTTTCCTCAGACCAATTATTCCTGGCGGCATCAGCTGACCCCGCTCGCCGATGCCGGTTTCTTCGCGGTTGCGCCGAATCAGCGCGGCTATTCGTCCGGCGCGCGCCCGGCCGGGGTCGAGGCATACGCGACGCGGCTGCTGCTGAACGACGCGCTGGAAATGATTGACAGTTTCGGCAACGGGCGAGCGCACGTGGTTGGTCACGATTGGGGCGGGCAGCTGGCCTGGCTTCTGGCCGCGCATCACCCCGAGCATGTAGCGAGCCTTACCGTTCTTTCCCGTCCGCATCCGCAGGCGTTCTTACGCGCGATGCGCGAAGACGCCGCTCAGGCCGAGCGCTCCAAGCATCACCGCGCTTTCCAGAATCCGGACAGCGCCCGCCTTCTGCTCGAGGATGGCGCGCGCCGTCTGCGGGATCTGTTTGGTGGCCAAAGCGTGGCTGAAGAGGATCAAGATGCTTATCTCACCGTGCTGGGGGACGAGATGGCGCTGAACGCAGCGATCAACTGGTATCGAGCCCCGTTGCAGAGCGGTAGCAATCAACCGCTGGCGCCAGCGGATACACCAAGCGTCACTGTGCCAACGCTCTTTATCTGGGGCGATGCTGACGCTACGGTAGGGCGTCCCGCAGCAGAGGCGACCGCAGACTTTGTCGACGCACCTTACCAATTCGTCGAGCTGCCGGGCGTTGGTCATTTTGTGACCGATCAGGCCGGAGCCGAAGTTTCCGATTTACTTTTACAACATCTTCGAACACATCATGCCTAGAGAGAAAAGACCGCAGTCTTATTACGACGACATCAAGAAAAAATTCGCCGAAGAGCGCGACCTGCGCCTGGGTTATCGCCCCGAGGGCACCAATCAGTTCACTTCCGAACTGACCGGGGATCTGGCCAGGTACGCGATGGACCCGTTCGCGGGTGAAGCGCCTGAACGCGCGCCCATCGACGACACGGTGGAAGTGTTGTTCATCGGCGGTGGTTTCTCGGCGTTGCTGACGTCGGCGCGGCTGCGTGAAAAAGGCATTGAGAGCATCCGCATCGTCGAGCGCGGCGGTGACGTTGGCGGCACCTGGTACTGGAACCGCTACCCCGGTGTCGCTTGTGACGTGGTGGCTTACGACTACCTGCCGCTCCTCGATGAGATGGACTATGTCCCCGTCAACCACTACTCGCGCGGACCTGAGATCCTCGGACATTGCCAGGCGATTGCCAGGAAATATGATCTCTACGATCTCGCGGTTTTTCACACTACCGTAACGGAAACCCGGTGGGACGAGAACGAGGAGATGTGGCATCTAACAACGGACAGGGGCGATCACATGCGCGCGCAGTTTGTGATCTGCGCCAACGGCACGTTGTCGAAACCCAAGCTTTCGAAGATCGAGGGGATGGAGACCTTCACCGGACATTCGTTCCACACCTCCCGCTGGGATTACGAGTACACCGGCGAGCAGCTCGAAAACCTGCATGACAAGGTGGTCGGCATCATCGGCACCGGCGCGAGCGCGGTGCAGGCGGTGCCGGAGCTCGGCAAAGCTGCCAGAGAGCTCTACGTTTTTCAGCGCACGCCCTCATCGATCGACATTCGCGACGACTGGCCCACCGACCCCAACTGGGCGCGCAAGCTCGAACCCGGCTGGCAGGCCAAGCGGCGCGAGCGCGTGCTGGCCATGCAGGACATCTCGCCGGAAGAACAGGCCAAACGCGACGCCATGAGTCCCGAGGAGAAGCTCAAAAGGCAGGAGAACGCCAACATCGATTACATGATGCGTATCCATCGGCGTATCGAGGCGGAGGTCAAAGATCCGGAAACTGCGGAAGCGCTCAAGCCCTGGTACATGTTCATGTGTAAGCGGCCCTGCTTCCACAATGACTATTTGCCCACATTCAACCTGCCGACCGTGCATCTCGTGGATACGCACGGCAAGGGCATCACGCAGATCGGTCCCAAAGGCCCGATATTCGAGGGTGAAGAGTATGCGCTCGATCTGCTGATCTACGCGACCGGTTTCGAAGTGCAGAAGACCGGCATCTACAACCGGATCGTCGGCAAGGACGGTCGGGATCTGGATGATAAGTATGCCGACGGTATCCGCACGCTGTTGGGGATACACACGGAGGGGTATCCGAATCTGTTCATCATGGGCGGCTATCAGGCGTCATTTCAGTTCAACCTCACGGACATGCTGCAGACACAGGGTGATCATATCGCCGCATGTATCGACTATGTCCGCCAGCACGGTTATCGCACGATGGATCCCACCCAAGAGGCAGAGGAGTGGTGGGTGCAGGAAGTCATCAAGCACCGCGGCAAAACCAACCGCAACGCGGAGTGCACGCCGGGGTATTACAACTTCGAAGGTGAGAGCAACCGCCGGCAGGACGGTAATTACAACGGCGGCTTCCGTCAGTACTTCAACCACCAGGGTGAGGTGCGGGAGGCGATGGCGCAAAACTTCAACTTCACCTAGCTGCTGATTGGTAACAGAATGAAAAAACTACTTACGTGTGCGCTGCTGATAACTCTGGTCGGTCTTCCGGCCCGCGCGGAATTCGAGCCTGAGCCTGTTGGCATCATCGAAGGGCTCGACAGCACTTATCCGGCGCACTGGATCATGGTGCGGGACTTTTCGTTCTTCCATATGCTGGAAGGCAAAGTCCTGGTGGTCGATCCGCTCGCGGATACCCTGGGGGACCAGTACAAAGGCATGATGACCTCGAGCTTCATCGGCGCCTACGAACGCAGCCGCACGCGCAATGAGCACTACGTCATCGAGACGTTCTATTCTCGCGGCGGCCGCGGCGGCGATCGCACCGACGTCGTTGCCATCTACGATCCCGCAACCCTGGCTGTCATCGATGAGGTCATCATCCCTTCCAAGCGCATCACCGGTATGCCCAAGACGACGCTGACCAATTTCATCGGCGGCGAGCGTTTCCTCGGCGTCTACAACTTCACGCCAGCGCAGTCAGTCAGCATCGTCGATCTCGAAGCGCGTAAGTTCGTGGGTGAGGTCGCTACCCCCGGTTGTGGTTTTGTCATACCCAATGGCGAACGCAGCTTTACCTCGATCTGCTCCAACGGCACGCTCATGACGAGCCATCTGAACGAAGACGGCACGTTGAAAGAAACAGCCAAGACCGAGGTGATGTTCGATCCAGAAAACGATCCGATATTCGAAACGCCCGCAATCCTCGATGGTATCGCCTACTTCCCGACGTTTACCGGACAGATCCTGCCGCTCGATGTCAGCGGCGAGACGGTCAGCGCTGGTGATACCTGGTCGCTGGCGCAGAGCGATGAAGAGAAGTCCTGGCGCCCGGGCGGCATGAACCTCATCCTCGTCGATAGTGCCGGCACCGGATACGTGCTCATGCACCCCGATGGCGGTGAAGGGACGCACAAGAATGGCGGCGGCGAAGTCTGGGTTTATGACTTCACGACGGGAGAGCGCCAGGCACGGATCGAGTTGACGAATTGGGGGCTGTCGCTTGGCACCTCGGGGACGGGTGACGGGCGCCTGCTGTTCGTGACGAATACGGACATGGCGATCGACGTCTACAGTTTGCCGAGCGGTAAATACATGAAAACGCTCAATACGGGCGCGGTGACGCCGTTTATCGTGGAAGGGGCGCACTGAGGTTGTTGATGAGTGTGGTGCCGACCATAGCCTTGCTCGTCAGCTGGCTGCTCGCGCTGATCTTTGCGGTATCTGTCCGACACAAAATCACGGCGTGGCCGCGTTTCAAAGCGAGCTTCGCCGCTTATGAGATCGTGCCAGCCGGCCTGGTAGCGCCGGCAGCTGCCGTCCTGGTGGTATGTGAGGTCTTCGTGGTCGTCGGCTGCCTGCTGGCACGGGCGGAAGCGATAGCGGCGGCCGCCCTCCTGCTGCTGGTGTTTGCCATTGCGATGACGATTAACCTGGTGCGGGGCCGGCGCTTTATCGACTGCGGCTGCGGCGATGAGCCTACACCGATCGGCCTCGGGCTCTTGCTGCGCAACGGCGTGCTCTTTGGCATGGCGATTGCGGCTGCGGGGACCGTTCCCGGCTTTGATGTGCCGTCAGCAACGCTTTTCGTTGCGGCCATGGGCGCCGCCGTCGGCTACGGTATTTACGCGACGGTGGAACAACTGTTGGCCAACCGTGGCCGGCACCAGCGACTCTGGTTGGGAGCGAGCTGATGGATTTTTTGACCCTTGCAGTGGTGGTGCTGTGGCTTCTGGTCATCGTGCTGGTGGTCGTCGTTTTTGCGCTGGCCCGGCAGGTGGGTGTGCTTTACGAACGCGTTGCCCCGGCTGGTGCGCTGATGATCAATCAGCAGCTGAAAGTCGGCGATGCGGCTCCGGAAATTGCAGTCGAAACGACTGAGGGCAAGCAGATGTCGGTAGGCGTCGCGAAGCAGCTGCTGTTTTTCCTGGCGCCCGACTGCCCGATCTGTAAAAGCCTGCTGCCCGTGCTGAAGACCATGCGGCGTGCGGAAGACGGCGTCCAGATTGTGCTGATGAGCGATGGTGCCACTCTGGAGGAGCACCAGGCCTACATCGAGGCGGAAGGTTTGCAGCAATTCGATTACGCGCTTTCGGAAATCGTGGGCCGCAGCTATGGCGTCAGCAAGCTGCCGTACGGCGTTCTGATCGATGAGCGTGGCGTGATCGCTTCGCTCGGGATCGTCAATTCGCGCGAACATCTGGAAAGCCTTTTCGAAGCCGAGCGTATGGGCGTTGCCTCGATACAGGAATACCTGGACCAACAGAACCAAGAGACAGAGCTGCATTACGATGCGGCCAAAAAGTAACAGGGCAGAAAACGATGCAGGAAAACATATTCGACAAACTCAGTGAGCGTCTCAGCCGCAGCGTTGCGCGGCGCACGTCACGCCGCGGGCTGTTTGGACTCTTGGGCGCCAGCGTGGTCGGCGCGGCGTCGCTGCCGCTTTTGCCCGTGGCGCGTGCGGCGGGCGCGCAGCCCACGCAGGCAAGTGTGCCTGACACCGGGGACGATCAAACCTGCGAGTACTGGCGCTACTGCGCGATCGACGGCTTCCTGTGCACCTGTTGCGGCGGCAGCGTCAATACGTGCCCGCCGGGTACTGAGATGTCGCCAATTACCTGGATCGGGACTTGTAACAACCCTGTCGACGGGCTCAATTACGTCATTTCGTACAATGACTGCTGTGGCAAGTCCGGGTGCGGCAACTGCCTGTGCAATACCAATGAGGGCGACCGGCCGATGTACAACCCGCCGAAGAGCAACGACATCAACTGGTGTCTGGGCACCTCCAGCGCGGTCTACCATTGCTCCACCGCCATTGTTGTGGGCCTCGCGGTGGAATAATGCGCGGCTCGCTGGTCCTCGCTTTCATCTTTATTACGGGTTTGGCCCGCGCTGGCGATATGCCCGGTGTCGACAACGCCGGCCGTGCACAGGTCAACTACATGCTGAACTGCCAGGGGTGTCATGGCGCTGACGGCGCTGGCACCCTGGACGGGGCAGTGCCGACAATGAAAGATTTCCTCGGTAATTTTCTGAGCGTGGCTGAAGGACGGGAGTTTCTGATACGCGTGCCGGGGTCAGCCAACGCGGCGCTCACGGATGCCGCGCTCGCCGAAGTGCTGAACTGGATGCTGCCGCGCATATCGCCGGGGCAGATACCCGCGGACTTCGCGCCGTATACAGAAGCGGAGGTCGCGAAATGGCGGAAGGCGCCGCTCGCCGACGTCATTGGTGAACGTGCCAAGCTGATTGCCCGGATGGCACAGTGAAACGTCTGAGTTGCCTGCTCCTCGGCCTGCTCACCCAGGCGTCCACTGCGATCGCAGCTGAACAGCCGCTGTCCCGCGAAGAAATCCTGAAACGCGCCGATGTGACCGCAGTGTGGCAGCCGGTTCCGCCGCTGGTCTCTCCCGGTATCGGTGGTGCCCCGCCGTCGGACGCGGTGGTCCTCTTTGAAGGCAGGGATCTCGACGCCTGGCAGAGCCGATCCGGAGATGCTGCCGGCTGGACCGTGAGCGACGGGGTGATGACGGTTGTGCCCGGCAGCGGCGATATTCTCACCCGTCAGGCTTTTGGCAGCGTGCAGCTGCACCTGGAGTGGCGTGCGCCAAGAGAGATCGAGGGTGAAGGGCAGGGTCGCGGCAACAGCGGCATCTTTTTCATGGATCGTTATGAAGTGCAGGTGCTCGACTCTTACGACAATCCAACCTATCCGAACGGTCAGGCTGCGAGCATCTATAAACAACACATACCCCTCGTCAACGCCAGTCGCGCCCCGGGGGAGTGGCAGAGCTACGACATCATCTTTACAGCGCCGGAATTTGGCGCCAGCGGTCGACCAGTGCGCCCGGCGCACGTGACAGTGCTGCACAACGGCGTGCTGGTGCAACACCACGTTCCGCTGCACGGTCCGACCCTGTTCATAGGCAAGCCGCAATATGAACCGCACGGTAAGGCGCCCATCCGCCTGCAGGACCACAGCAATCCGGTGAGCTTTCGCAACGTCTGGGTGCGTGAGCTGTGATCGAACCGCGCACCGGCGGGCATCCATACATTGAGACGATCAAGCGCTACTACGACGGCTGCAATACGGCGGACGTGGATCTGATGATGTCGACGTTCACCGAGGACGTCGTGCACTACTTTGTCGACCACAGCGCCGTGCACGGTTCTGCGGGGCTTGCGAACTACTGGGCAAAGGTCGCGCCGCGCACTCAGGCCAATTGGACCCTCGATCACGCGGTGGTGCATGAACCTGAGGCGGTCATCGAGTGGAGTATGCGCTGGGTGCCGGCGCAGACCGGCGCGCCCGAAGTGCTGCGCGGATCGGAGTGGTACGTTTTTCGTGATGGCCTGATCGCGGAGATCCGCTCGTATCACAACAACTTCTTTTTGCACGACCAGCGCAATCGCGCGCTGCATGATTTCGACTATGCGGGACGTGGTTACCGCATCGAAGACTAACGGCGCCGCGCGCGGAGGCGCCGCTCGCGGCCTTCCTGGATTAGACGATCCTGGAGTCAGTCTTGCCCCAGTAGTGGTCTTTGATAATGCGCTTGTAGAGTTTGCCTGTCGGCAGGCGCGGCAGTTCATCCATGAAATCGACGCTGCGCGGGCACTTGTAGTGCGCAATATGCTCGCGTGCGTATTCGAGGATCTCCTCTGCCAGCGCATCGTCCGCGGTGACGCCCTCGGCAACTTGCACGACTGCTTTGACTTCTTCGCCCATCTCCTCGTGCGGCACACCCACGACGGCAACGTCTGCTACTTTGTCGTGGAGAATGATGGCGTCCTCTATCTCCTGCGGATAGATGTTGACGCCGCCGGAGATGATCATGAAGGTGGCGCGATCGGTGAGGTAGAGGAAACCGTCTGCGTCGACATAGCCTACGTCCCCGAGCGCGCTCCAGTTTGCATGGTCCGGGTGGGTGGCGCCTTTCGTCTTCTCCTCGTCCTTGAAGTAGGCGAACGGAAGTTCCGGCATTTCGAAGTAGACGATCCCCGGCTCGCCGACCGGTTGCTCGTTGCCTTCTTCGTCACAGATGTGAATGGTGCCGAGAATCGGTTTGCCGACCGTGCCCGGGTGGGACAACCATTCCTGGGGGTCTGCGTGCGTGAAGCCGTTCAGCTCGGTGCCGCCGTAGTATTCGTAGATGATGGGGCCCCACCAGTCGAACATCTGCTCTTTGATGCCACGCGGGCACGGCGCTGCGGCGTGGATGGCCACCTTGTGACTCGAGAAGTCGAACCCGGCTCGGTCTGCCTCGGGCAGTTTCAGGATGCGCGTGAACATGGTGGGCACCCACTGGCTGTGAGTGACGCGGAAATCCTGGATGGCCCTGAGCGCGCCGACCTCGTCGAAGCGCGGCATCATCACCACTGTCCCGCCGAGGGCCTGCACAGCGGTGCAGAAACCAATCGGTGCTGAGTGATAAAGCGGCGCGGGCGAAAGATAGACGGAGTTCTCGTCAAATCCCCACAGCAGTTTCTGCAACGCGCCCACCGGTCCCGCATCCTCGTTGATGTTGTGCTCATAGGGCGGGCGAATGATGCCTTTTGGACGGCCCGTGGTGCCCGAGCTGTACAACATCATCTGCCCGGCAGGCTCTTCCGCGAGCTTCTCCGCGGGAAACTGGGCGATCGCGTCTTCATATGATGTATAACCCGGCGCCTCGCCGTCGACCATCAGCCACGTGTCGCAATTAGGCGCGTGGGGCGGCAACCCGACCGCCACGTCCGCCATTTTCTTGGACGTGATCAGCACTTTGGCTTCGCAATTGTCCACGATGTAACCCGCCTCTTCGTCGGTGAGGTAGCGATTGACCGTGGTGATGTAGAGGCCGGAGCGAAACGCTGCCCACATGACCTCGAAGTAACGCAGATTGTTCTCCATGAAGATGGCGCAGTGATCGCCTTTGCGTAAACCTTTCGCCCACATGAGCTGTGCCAGTTGATTCGAGCGATCGTCGAGCGTCTGGTAGCTGACGACCTCTCCGGTGGCGGCGTTGATGACCGCCGCTTTGTCCGGAAACTGCTGTGACCAGGTGCCTGGATACATATCTTCCCCTCAAAAGACTTGTTGGTAGTTGCGTTAGCTGTCTGCCGCGAAATTGAGCCGCGCCACTTCCGCCATGGTCTGTATGGCTTCGGTATTGCCGCTGATGGTGAGGCCGGTCAGGCCGCTCGCCTCCCAGGCTTTGAACCGCTCAGCGATCCTTTCCTTGGGTCCGATCAGCGCGCCGCTGTCGACGAATTCGTCTGGCACGGTCGCGATCGCTTCATCTTTGCGCTTGGCCAGGTAAAGCTCCTGTATGCGATCTGCGGCTTCGCCGAAGCCGCGGCGAATCATCATCTCCTTGTGGAAGTTGAGACTCTTGTGGCCCATGCCGCCGACGTAGAGCGCGATGCCGGGTTTCAATGCATCGAGCGCGCTCTGCACGTCATCGGTGACTTTGACCTGGGTCATGCCTTGACGCTCGAAGTCGGCGGCCGTCTTGCCTGCGCGCTCCAGACCTTCGTTGATCCAGGGCTCATAGACGTCTTCGTTCTCCGGCACGAATCCGAGCGGCAGCCAGCCATCGGCGATTTCCGCCGTCATGCGTACGGTTGCTTCCATACCCGTGCCGAGAAAGACCGGGATGTCCGGGTTCATATGAAGGATGGATTTCAGCGGCTTGCCGACACCCATCGCGCCGGGTCCTGTGTAAGGCAGGGAGATCTCTTTGCCATCGTGAGTTACCGGTTCTTCGCGCGCCCAGATCTTCTTCATGATCGTGACGTAGTCTTTGATCCGGTAATACGGTTTGCCCCAGGGCTGTCCGTACCAGCCTTCGACGATCTGCGGGCCCGACACGCCAAGGCCGCAGATGGCGCGGTTGCCGCCGGCGAGCTGGTCGAGCGTGGCCATGGCCATCGCGGCGTTCGCGGGCGTGCGCCCGGCCAGCTGCAAAACCGCAGTGCCGAGGCGTATGCGTTCGGTGTGCGCTGCGATGTACGCCAGCGGGGTAATGGCATCAGAGCCGTAGGCTTCCGCCGTCCAGACGCTGTCGTAGCCGAGACGTTCGGCGAGTTTGACGTCATCGAGCGGAATTTTCAGATCGGCGCCGGAATAGCCCAGCATTAGACCAAGTTTCACGGTGTCCCCTCCCTCTTGTCGAGCTAAACGCCCGCGGTGGTCAGGCGTTGCGCCGAATCAGGTACACCGCGGCGGTCCAATATAGCGCGATTGGAATCAGAATGGCGACAAGTGCCGGGATGTTGAAGACGATCGCCGCCGGCGCGAACAGATCCTGCAGGTATTTGAATCCGAGGCCGGCGAATATGCCGAAGGTGAGGCGCAGCCCCATGCCGACCTGACGCAGCGGCCCCATCACGACGCCGAGCGCGAAGAGTGTCAGGCCCAGGTACGTCAGCGGTTTCAGGGTACGTGACCAGAATGCGAGCTCGTATTCAGACACGCCAAGATTCTGGCTGCGCGCGAACTGGATCTGCCGCCAGAGCGCCAGCATCGACATCTTGTTGGGTTCCAGGAAAGCCTGGCTGGCCAGCAGATCCGGCGTGATGGGGTTGTCCCAGGTCCAGGTTTCGAAAGGACCGTTGACCGCGGCGCCATCGCCGAGCTCGGTGCGCACGCCGTTCTCGAGCGTCCACTGCCCGCGCTCGGGATTGTAGCGCCCTCTCGCGGCGGTGATGGTCATCGTCAGCGCATCGTTCTCGTCGAGCCAGTACTGCAGGACATCGAGGATATTGCCGCTGGCGTCTATGGCGTGGACGCGCATGAACATCTGCTCGTCGCGCAGCCATAAACCGCCGCGCTGACCGAGCGCATCCTCTCCGTATTGGGCCTCCAGCTTGTCGGCCTCGGCGCTGCGCTCGCTTGCCGGCGCCACGTATTCCGCGACCGCAACGCTCAAGATCAGCCAGATCAGCATGGACGGCGCCAGAGATACGCAGAGGCGCGTCGGCGACATGCCTGCGACCCTGCATACGGTCAGCTCGTTCGTCTCTGCGAAACGCCCGAGGGCAATCAGATAACCGAGAAACAGTCCGTACACAAGGATTTCGTCGAGACGTCGAGGCATTGTCATGAAGACGTACCAGAGCGCCTCGTTCAGCCCGTAGGTTGCCTGGTTCTCGTCAAGTTCTTCGAAGAGCGCAAACAACGAAATCAGGATCATCAGCGTGGTGACGACGACGAAGATGGTACGCGTGGCAAGGCTCGTGATGTAGCGATCGACGGTCAGCACGGCGCTAGAAAGTCAGCGTCTCTTGCGCTCTGCTCGCCTCGGGTTCGAGCTCTCTGGCAAAGTGTTTCATGGCGCGGTCCGCAGTCCAGAAGATGTCGCCCGACAGGGCTTCTTTCAAATGCACCGAATCGAGCAGCGGCATGAGCGTACCTTTAACGTCACAC
Source organism: Pseudomonadales bacterium (assembly GCA_965267275.1). Classification (GTDB taxonomy): domain Bacteria; phylum Pseudomonadota; class Gammaproteobacteria; order Pseudomonadales; family Azotimanducaceae; genus UBA4421. The sequence continues at coordinate 4,387,081 of OZ253950.1, read as the reverse complement.
AGGCTCAAAGTGATGCCGGCACGGGAAAGGTTGGTGTTCAGTCTGCGTAACATCTGCAGGCCTGTTGCGTCGATCATGTTCACGGAGCTGCACACTATCAGAAGATGCCGGGTGCCGCGCCGCCGCTGGGCGCGCTTCAGACACTTGTCCTCGATCTGCACCGCGTTGGCGAAATAGATGTTCTCATCGACGCGCAGCGCAAGCACGTGCGGCAGCGTCTCGACGTCGTAACGCTTTATCGAGCGGAAATGCTCGGTTTCGCCAAGGCGTCCAACCTGAGTGATATTCGGGCGCGAGGATGTACGCACAAAAAAGGCAATGGATAGCAGCACGCCGGCGATCAGCCCGATTTCGACACCCATGAAGAGGACGAGGATCAAAGTTGCGTACTCAGTAATGCTGTCGTGACGATGAATGGACCAATGTTCGCGCGAGCTTTTCAGATCCATCAGGCCAACCACCGACACCATCACGATGGCGGCAAGCACGGCGTGGGGGAGGTTGGCAAAGAGCGCGGTGAAGAAGAGCAGCACGAGCACGATGACGACAGCACAGACGAGGCTCGACACCGGTGTCCGCGCGCCGCTGAAATAGTTGACGCTGGAGCGTGAGAAACTGCCGGCAACCGGATAGGCGCTTGTAAACGCGGCTCCGATGTTCGCCGCGCCGATCGCGATGAGTTCCTGATGCGAATTGACCCTGGTTTGTTTACGCGCCGCGAGGGTCGTGCCGATGGAGTAGCTTTCCACGTATGCCACCAGGCCGATGATTGCAGACGACGGGAGAAGGTCGAGCCACAGCTGAAAATCGAAAGGAGGCGGCTTGAGCGGCGGCAGTCCGCTGGGTACGTCCCCGACAGTGGCGATCTGGTTTGCCGTGCCCGTTAGGGTGACCACCAGCACCGCGGCCGCTGCGACCAGCATGGGGCCCAGGCGCGTGACGGCGTGATTGGGCGAAATGCTGAATCCGAGCATCCGCGCAATCGGCACGGTCACGCGCGGCACGGCAAGCAGCAGGACGAGCGCAGCTGCGCTGAAACCGAGCACCAGCCAGTCGATGCTGTGGATCTGCTCGAGTAGACCGCTCACGACCAGCCAGGGTGCGCCGGTCGAATCTGTTTCGATGCCGGTAAACGCCGGCAGCTGACTGATGATAATGAGGATCGCGGCGGCGTTGACGAAACCGGTGATGACAGGGTGGCTCAACAGGTTGACCAGGCCACCCATGCGCGAAAGCCTCAGGATCCACAGGAAGAGACCCGTCTGCAGGCAGATGATCGTGGTGATCTCGAGATACGCCTCGCTGTACTTCGGCGCGTATGTGCTGACGGTCCCTGCGACCATGAGCGCCGCGACGGCAACCGGGCCGACGACCAGCTGCCGCGAGCTGCCGAAAACCGCGTACAGGACCATTGGCAACAAGCATGCGTACAAGCCGGCTTCCGGCGGCACCCCGGCCAGGAAGGCGTAGGCCACTGCCTGCGGGATCGTGACCATGCCGACAACCAGACCGGCGACCAGGTCATGGTTGAAGTCTTCGCGTTGATAGTTCCGGAGAATCGGCACGAGCGGCACATAGTCGGGCCACTCTCTCAGGCCGAGCTTGAACCAGAGTGCCGGGCGCATCAGTAGGGAGCTGGGCCGGTGGAGGGGTTAGGGTGCATCACCGCAGTCTAACATTCTCCGCCTCCGTCCGTGTGCCCGGGTATGGTCGGGCTTGCCAACCGCGGTCGCGGCGGGGATCATCTGAATCTTCGCGTGCTTCGAGGAAAAGGGAGAAAAACATGGACACGAAAGCAGCGGTCGCTACGGCGGCGGGACAACCCCTGAGCATCGAGACCGTGCAGCTCGAAGGCCCGCGTGCCGGCGAGGTCCTGGTGGAAATCATGGCTACCGGCATCTGCCATACGGATGCTTACACGCTGTCGGGCGCTGATCCGGAAGGTCTGTTTCCGTCGATCATGGGTCACGAGGGCGCCGGCGTGGTTCGCGAAGTTGGCGAGGGTGTGACATCAGTCGCTCCCGGTGATCATGTCATTCCGCTATACACGCCGGAATGCCGGCAGTGCAAATTCTGTCTTTCCGGGAAAACGAACCTGTGCGGTGCGATCCGCGAAACTCAGGGTCAGGGACTGATGCCCGACGGCACCAGCCGCTTTTCCATGAACGGCGAGACGCTGTACCACTACATGGGTACGTCCACGTTTTCCAACTTCACAGTCATGCCCGAGATAGCGTTGGCGAAAATCCGCTCTGATGCGCCGTTCGACAAAGTCTGTTACATCGGCTGCGGTGTCACCACGGGCCTTGGCGCCGTCATGAATACGGCGAAGGTCGAGCCGGGGGCGAACATTGCGGTGTTCGGGCTCGGCGGCATCGGCCTCAATGTCATACAGGGCGCCCGCCTGGTCGGCGCGGATCGCATCATCGGCGTGGATCTCAACCCGGACAAACGCGCGTTGGCGGAAAAGTTCGGCATGACCGACTTCGTCAATCCGAGCGACGTGGACGACGTCGTGGCTGCGATAGTCGACATGACGGACGGCGGCGTCGATTACTCGTTCGAGTGTATCGGCAGTACGGACGTCATGCGGCAGGCCCTTGAATGCTGTCACAAAGGCTGGGGGGAAAGCGTCATTATTGGCGTCGCCGCGTCCGGCAAAGAAATCTCCACGCGGCCGTTTCAACTGGTGACCGGCCGCGTATGGAAGGGTACTGCGTTTGGCGGCGCGAAAGGCCGCACCGATGTGCCGCGCATCGTCGATTGGTATATGAACGGCAAAATCAACATCGACGATCTCATCACTCACACCTTCTCCCTCGAGGACATAAACAAGGGTTTCGACGTGATGCATGAAGGTGAGAGCATCCGATCGGTGGTCATTTACTGATGCGCGCGGACTGGCTCGGTCAGGTCACGGAGGACATTCTCGAGCCTGAATTGCCCATATGCGATCCGCATCACCACCTGTGGGACGATAGCGACAATCCTTATCTGCTGCCCGAACTGCTCGCGGATACCGGCAGCGGTCACAACGTCGTCAGCACGGTGTTCGTCGAATGCAATTCGATGTATCGCGCGCACGGCCCGGAAGCGCTGCGTCCGGTTGGCGAAACTGAGTTCGTCAACGGTGTTGCCGCGATGTCGGCCAGTGGACGGTACGGAAACCTCAAAGCCTGTGCCGGGATCGTAAGCTACACCGATCTGACGCTTGGAGCCGACGCCGGAGCGGTGCTGGATGAGCACATCCGTCTATCGGATCGCTTTCGTGGGATTCGCCATGCCGCGGGCTGGGATGCAAGCGAGACGGTCCGTAATTCGCACACCCACCCCCCGCAGAGCCTGTATCTGCAGGACGACTTCCGTGCGGGCTTTCAGGAGCTGGCCAGCCGGGGCTTGAGCTTCGATGCCTGGCTCTACCATCCCCAGATTCCCGAGCTGACCGACCTGGCCAGGACGTTTCCTGACGTCACGATCATCTTCGATCACTTCGGCGGGCCGCTCGGCATCGGCCCTTACGCCGGCAAGGGTGACGAGATCTTTGCGCAGTGGTGTGTCGATGCTGCAGAACTCGCCGCTTGTCCCAACGTCTATGCGAAGCTCGGCGGGATTGTCATGCCGATCAACGGCTTCGGCTGGCATAAAAGGGCAACGCCCGCCACGTCAGATGAAATTGTTGCCGCAACGGGCCGTTACCATCGCAAGGCGATCGAGCTGTTTGGTCCGGAGCGGTGTATGTTCGAGAGCAACTTTCCGGTCGACAAGCAGAGCTGCGCCTACCCGGTGCTCTGGAATGCGTTCAAGAAGATGGCGGCCGATTTCAGCGCAGCTGACAAAGCCTGGCTGTTTCATGATGCGGCAGCGGCCGCCTACCGGCTCTAGCTACTCGTAGAATGCCGGCGCTTTATCGAGCGTCTCCGCCAGCGCCTTGTTGTGCTCGATCCAGAGCGTCGCGCCGGTTTGCTCGAGCAACGCTTCTACTTTATCCATCGATCGACGTGTCTCTTCGGCGTCGCTGTTGAAGACCGGCGTCGAGCGCAGGCGCCGGCTCGCCTCGAAGTGGTAGAGATCGCCTGAAAGCACAACCGGGCCGGTTTTAGCCAGATTGACGAGCAGTACCGAATGGCCGGGTGTATGTCCGGGCGCCGGCACGATGATGACGCTGCCATCGCCAAAGACGTCGTGGTCATCCTCCAGGAGCACCGTTGGCGAACTCTCGAGCGCGCTGTAGAGAGAGGGGTCGAAAACGCCGTGGTCGACGTCATCGGCGAATGCCGCCCGGTGTTCGTTGGCGTTGATGAGCTGCTGAACCTGGCTGAACGCGTTGGCTGCGCCGACGTGATCGAAGTGGAAGTGCGAGTAGGAGGCAAAGTCGAAGTCTGCGGTGGTCAGATCCATGGCGGCGAGCTGGTCGATGAGCGACTGGTGGTATTCCATTTCCACGCCCGGCTGCAACGTCTGCCGGCCGGTTCCGGCCAGCGCCAGGGGCAGGCCGCCGTCCCACAACAACCGCTTGCCGGCGTTTTCGATCATATAGCAGGGTACGAAAAGTTCGCGCACATCTGTCTCGGCGTTGCTGAGACCAAAGTCGGAGACGTCCTTCAGGTAAATACTGCCGCAGTCGAATACGTAGAGCCTGGGCGAGGCGAGACAGACCTGCGGCAGCAGGAGGGCGAGAACAAGTAAGGCTGAACGCATGACACTCCCTAGGTAAAGATGGCGTAGAGGCCGATTTGCACAAGGATCAGCACAGTAGCCCACACGCGTGTATCGCGCCAGCGGGAAGCGTCCGGGGCCTCGCTCAATATCAGGCGTTTCGGAATGAGCCATACAAACAGCGCGAGAGTGGCAAATCCGGCCATCGAAAGGTAGTTGGCCCACGCTACGGGCAGTTCCATCATGAACGCCTCCACGGCAGGTAGGTCAACTTGTCGTAGTCCATGTTCTCGCCGGCGTCCGTAAAGCCGCTGATCACCCACAGCGCAATGAGCGAGTAGATGAACGTGGCAAATGCGACGTATAGCATGTTGACGCCGGCCAGAGAGATCCCGGCAGCGAGCAACACCCCGCTGATCAACGTCCATAGGCCAGCTGTCGGCGTGGCGCGTCGCGTGAACGCGCCGAGCAGCAGCAATGCCAGCATCGGGCCTTGAAACAGCGACAGGATCGTCTGAATGAACGTGAAGATGCCGCCCATTTCAGCGACGACGGGCGCGGTCGCCATCGCGGCGAGGAGCAGTACGAGGGTCAGCACGCGGCCGACCTTGAGATCTTTGTCGGGATCTGCATTTTTCATCAATACGTGCCTGATATCGCGGGTGACCATCAGCGATGTCGAGTTGACTGCGGAGTCTATTGACGATTGGAGCGCGGCAATGATGGCAATGAACATCAATCCCGAAATGCCGGGCGGCAGGACGTTCTTGACCACCCAGGGCAGTGCCTGGTCGGGGTATTCGAGCTGCGCGTGCATGACCAGGGCAAGCAGGCCCGGAAAGACGATCAACAAGGGAACGAACGTCTTGGCGAACGCGGCGAACATCATCCCGGCGCTGGCGTCCCACTGGCTGCGCGCGCCCAGGCTGCGTTGCAGAATGGCTTGGCCTGCACACCAGTATGCCGGTGACAGCACGATACCCAGGCCCAGAATGACGCCGGGCCAGGGATAGCCCGCGTGGTCAGCGGGCAGATAGGCCGAGAGGTGATCCGGGTTCTCGGCTATCAGGGTCGTCGCAAATCCGTCTGCGCCCCCGGTCTGGGCCAGGCCAAGCCCGACGATCACGAGGCCGCCCGCAAACATGATGCAGACCTGTAAAGTGTCGGTAAACGCCACCGCGGCCAGACCGCCTGCAATGCTGTATGCGCCAACGATCGTGCCGGTGACGAGGATGCCCACCCATATGGGCCAGTTCAGATAGGTCTGCAGCGTCAGGGCGATCGCCCACAGGGCGACTGCGATCGCGACGACGGCAACGACGCTGGTGATGAGCGCGGCCGTCACTCTGACAGCCTGGTTGTAGCGCAGGCCCAGATATTCCGGGATAGAGTAAACGCCGGCTTTCCAGTACAGCGGGATGAACACCAGCGCCGCCAGGATCATCGCCGGGATCGCGCCGATCCACTCGAAGTTGGCTTGTGCCACGCCTATGCTGTAAGCGTTGCCCGCAGCGCCGACGTAGCTGTTTGCGCCGATGTTGGTGCCGATGATGGACAGGCCAATGATGCCCCACGTCAGTGTGCGTCCGGCGAGGAAGAAATCGTGCGCCGACTTTACCCGCCCGGCGAGACGTACGCCGACGAAGGTGATCAAAACTAGGTAGCCAACGACGATGGCCAGGTCTAATGGGTGCAAAGTGTCGTTCTTTAAAGTCGTTTTTTAGAGTCGTTATTTAGAGTTGTTGTGTTGTTTGTATGAGCCTCGTCCGTGCGTCGGCCCCTCTGCCGAATGACGGTACAGGGGCTGTCGGAAGGACACAACCAGTTGGTTGAACGCGCCGGTGCCTGCCTGGAAAAACTGTCCCCGAGTCGTCATGTTCCTCCAAAAAAAACGGGGTCATCAAGACCCCGTTTCGCACCCTGATTGATGCAGCTTACTTCGCTGCGATGATCAGTTCCATGCGGTGCGTAGCTACCACTTCCACGAGTGTGCCCTTCGCCAGCGGTTCCTCCGCCTGCACATGCCAGAAAGTATCGCCGATCTGCACCTTGCCTTTGCCGAGCTCGATATCGTCCTCCAGCTTGAACTGGTGGCCGATGAGCCGCTGGGCGCGTTTGTTCAAGAGCGGTCGCGCAGGCTTGTCCTGGGCGTCGCGGAATAGCTGAAAATACAACACGGTCGCGACGACGGCGCCGATGGCGTAGTAGACCAGCTGCCAGGCGAGGCTGATTTCCGGAAAGAGGAACATCACAGCGCCCATGCACAAGGCCGCGGCGGCGGCGCCGAGCAGAAACCCGGCAGCGCCCAGCATTTCAGCCATCAGCAGAATCAGCCCGAGAGCGATCCAGTGATAGGCGGTAACGGTAGTAAAGATGTCCATCGTATAGACCTCCTCTTAGAGGTGCGTTAAATGTTGCCGACGGCGGCTTTGCTACCGACGGCATCTTTGGCAATTTCGCTGATGCCGGCTATGGAGCCGATGACGCTGGATGCTTCCAGCGGGATCATCATGATCTTATTGTTGTCCGACTCAGCCAGTTTGCCCAGCGCATCGACGTACTTCTGCGCGACAAAGTAGTTGATGGCGCGCGGGTCACCTTCGGCAATTGCCTGTGAGACCGCTTCGGTGGCTTTGGCTTCCGCCATCGCGAGGCGCTCGCGGGCTTCTGCCTCGAGTTTCGCGGATTCGAGCTCACCCTGGGCGCGCAAGATCTGCGAACGCTTTTCACCTTCGGCAACCTGCACCGCCGCTTCGCGCTCACCCTCCGCCTCGAGAATCTGTGCGCGTTTTTCCCGCTCGGCTTTCATCTGGCGCGCCATCGCGTCAACCAGATCCCGGGGCGGTGAGATGTCGCGAATCTCCACGCGGGTGACCTTGACGCCCCAAGGGTCCGTTGCGTCGTCCACTTTGTTCAGGAGTTCGGAGTTGATGCGGTCGCGGTTGGAGAGCATCTCGTCGAGCTCCATCGAGCCGAGCACGGCCCGGATGTTCGTCATCACGAGGTTCTGCATCGCGCGGACCAGATCGTTGACTTCGTACGATGCTTTGACGGGTTCCAGCACCTGATAGAAACAGACGGCGTCGGTCTGCACCTGGGCGTTGTCGGATGAAATGACCTCCTGGGGCGGGATATCCAGGACCTGTTCCATGAGGTTCTTCTTGTGACCGATGCGGTCGATGAACGGGATGATGAAGTTGAGGCCGGGGGCCAGGGTGCGCCGATACTGACCAAACCGTTCCACGGTCCAGCCGAATCCCTGGGGCACGGACTTGACGGCGCTCAAGATGAGAATGAATGCAAATGCGATCAGCACAATCGGGGTGATGATTTCGGCCATTAATAGCTCCTTGTTTGTGGCTCTTGCGGCTTCTTCTTATCTTATGTCTCTAATTATTGACATATATTAATAAAAGAAGACGCGAAGGATTATGCGTCCCATTCCGTAAAAAATCAATAAAAATCGTTAAAAAGTGACTTAAGTTGGTTATCATGGACGTCAGTCTTGGATTAGAGATAGATAAGAGGTGTTTTCGTGGCCGGAAAACTATTCGATTCGCCGCAGATGCGCGAGGTGTTGAGGCGCCTGATACGCTCGCGGATGGCATATAAAGGGTTTGAATACAAAGACCTGAGCCGTGAGCTCGCGCGGCTCGGCGTGCAACAGACCGAAAGTAATCTGCGTTCCAAGGTGAACAACGGCTCGCTCGGCGCGCAGCTCTTCATGTATATCCTGCTGGCGATGGACACCCCCAGTCTGGACATGCAGCAGGTTCGGGAAATGCTGGTCGATGTCGAAGGGGCACACACGGAGGGCGTTGCGGAGTGAGCATTGAAGTCATTGGTGCCGGGTTCGGGCGGACGGGCACGTTGTCGCTGAAGTTTGCGCTGGAAAAGCTGGGCTACGATAAGTGTTATCACATGATGGAGGTGCAGTATCACCCGGAGCATGTGCAGGTCTGGCGCGACGCGGCAAAGGGGGTCGAGCCGGACTGGGCAGCGCTTTTCGACGGTTATCGGGCAAGCGTGGACTGGCCCTCGTGTAACTTCTGGCGCGAGCAGCTGACGGCTTACCCGGATGCGAAGGTGATTCTGTCGTTGCGCGACTCGGAGAAGTGGTACGCCAGCGTCATGAACACGATCTGGCCCTCTTCGCAGGCGAACGCCAAAAGCGACGACCCGCGCGTCCGTGCCGGCAGCCAGATGGCCTACGAAGTGATCTGGGACCCGATTTTCGAACGCCGTCTGGACGACAAGGACTTCGTGATCGCGCAGTACGAGGCGCATAACGCAGAAGTGCAGGCGAGCGTGCCGGCGGACAAGCTGCTGGTCTACCAGCCCGGTGATGGCTGGGAACCTTTGTGTGCATTCCTGGGCAAGCCGGTGCCGGCTGAGGACTATCCCAGCGTCAACTCCACGGAGCAGTTTCAGGCGCAGTGGCGGAAAATCAGCGCAGAAGCCAGCGACAGAAATAAGTCGCAATAACCGCGCCGACCAGCTGGGCGATCACAAACCCGGCCACATCAGGCGGGCTGATGCCCGAGAAGGTGTTGGTAAACTCCCGCGCGATCGTCACCGCAGGGTTGGCGAACGACGTTGACGCGGTGAACCAGTAACCGGCGGTGATATAGAGCCCCACGGCCAGGGGCACGGATTGCTCGTTTGCTTTCAGAACGAGAAATATGGTGCTCAGCAGACCAAAGGTTGCGACGCCTTCGGCAAACCACTGCGCGCCGCCAGTGCGCACTTTCTCTGAAACCTGCAGCAGCTCCTGATCGAACATGCCGTGGGCGATCATCACACCAACCACTGCCCCCGCGATCTGCACACCGACGTAGGCACCGGCTTCCCCGAGTGTCATCTCGCGGCGCAGCACGAAGCCAAGCGTGACCGCAGGGTTGAAGTGCGCGCCGCTGATCGGGCCGAACATCAGGATCAGCACCACCAGGATCGCGCCGGTAGCGATGGTATTGCCGAGCAGCGCGATGGCGTCGCTGTCCGGCGAGAGGGTTTCGCCCATGATCCCTGAGCCGACGACGGTAGCGAGCAGCAGCGCTGTGCCGGTGAATTCGCCAACCAGGCGGCGGGGCATATCCAGGTTCATGAGCAGTCTTCCGCGCAGGCACCCTGATCGGCGTCAGCGCAGCATTCGTCTGTGAGATAGCTGACGAGGGCGGTCATCCTGCCGTAGTTTGCGGTGCAGCGCAGCACCCGCCCTTCGCGAGTCTGGGCGACGAGGTCGTTGGCGACCAGATGGTGCAGATGATGTGACAAGGTGGACCCCGGCATGTTCAGTTTTTCTTGTAGCTGGCCAACCGCCAGACCGTCGGTCCCCGCCCTCACCAGGCGGCGGTAAATCTCCAGACGGGTCGGGTTGCCCAGACTCTCCATGCAGTCGGCAGCAGTGTCGTTGTCCATTGTGACTGTTCCGTGACAGTTTGCGCGGTTCTCGCACCAGACCTGAATATTATTTCCAAAATACTAGAAATAACGAAATGTTATTGGCGCGGGTGATCCGGCTCGGCTATCTTATTTCGAAATTATTGGAAATAACTATGGAGTTTGAAGAATGAGATTGCAACTGGCTTTGAATGTCCCGGATCTGGAAAGCGCCATCGATTTCTACTCCCGTCTGTTTGGCGTGGAGGTTGCCAAGCGCAAGCCGGGTTATGCCAATTTCGAAATTGAACAACCCGCACTCAAGCTCGTGTTGTTCGAATCCGATGGCGCAGATCGGCTCAACCATCTTGGCGTGGAGGTGTTCGAGGATGAGGCGGTGGCAGCAGCTGCCGAGCAGATGTCGAAGGCAGGCCTCACGCTCGAGCGTGAGGAGGAAGAGCGCTGTTGTTTTGCGAAGCAGAATAAAGCGATCACATACGCGCCGGACGGCACCATGTGGGAGTGGTATCGCAAGCTCGATGATCTGGCGGGATTTGCTGACGACAAGACGGCAGAGGCGCCGAAGGCCTGCTGCTGAGCGAAAGCGCTACCGCGGGTAGGTCAGCGCCAGGAACTGACGGATGGCCTGCAGCTCATATCCGGCATGTAAGCGGCCCGCGGTGTCGAGCTTCTGTATTTCCGTCAGACTGAACCAGTCCATGTCCAGCAGTTCGCGGCTGTCGTAGTCTTCCACGCGATAGCCGCTGTCCGCGCCGTACACCATATGGTCGTTACCCTTGTAGAAGTAGGCACCCAGCTCGACCATATCCCCGACATCGAGGCTCAGCTCCTCCTTAAGCTCCCGCCGCACGGCGACCTCCGGATGTTCGCCGCGCTCGATATTGCCGCCCGGCAGGCCCCAGCGGCGCTCGCGCCGCGCCCAGAAACTCGAGTGTACCGCCAGCAGGTATTGGTCCTCGTGGTGCAGCACGCAGCGCGCGGTTCGATATCGTGAGCGTGGCTGTTTACGCATTGGGTTGTGGCGGCGGGGGGAAGCCGAAGAGCGCCATCGACAGGCCGACGAGGATAGTCAGGACAAACGCGGCGACGATGCCGACCGCGATGGCGCGGATCATGGGATGGTATTGACCGCCCATGGAAACGAAGCTGCGCAGCATTTCGCCTTGCAGAAAGTTCGCGGCAGCAAGCGCCAGGAGCACCTGACCGATCATGAACACGATGGCGAGGCCCGGCTGGGTGACGGGATCGACGGGAATGAGCGAATAAAGGACGACGAAAGCGAGGCTGCCTCCGGCAATCTGCAGACCCAGCCGACGGCGACCGAGCGCCGCGTAATTACTGGCCAGCATATAACCGGCTGCCAGCGCCGAGCCGAGAAAAGTGGCAATCCCGATCTGCGTCAGCGAATACATGCTTGGCAGTTTTTGATCATTCATAAGTCAAATTCCATCGGATCAAACGCCCGCCCGTACGGCGACACCTCATATGCCTCCGCAAATGCGACCGCGGCGTTCGCATACTGCTTTGCCCGGTGTCGCGGCCGCTTGCCGTACCATCGCGACAGCCAAGCTTTGCGGTCCTGGTCAGGGACCTCCTGATTGAGCGTATGCGGCAGCCACTCGTAAACCTGGCTGGCATGACAGTTTAGCAGTTCCACCACGCGCTCGATAAAATTGCTTGTATCCAGCACGTAGTCCGCGCGAAACGGCTGCGGATACTCAAAGTCATCGGCCATCAGCAGAATGACGGGCAGCTGCTCGAGCGGTGCCGCCTCCGGCTCGATGTTCGGAACCTGCAGCAGATAGGCCGCGTCCTGCACCAGGATCGCCGCAGCGCGGTGGTCTGGATGATAGTCGGCCTGGCGATGCGTGACGATCAGGTCGGGCCGGTAGGCGCGTATCTCACGAATCAGCGCGCGACGCTGCTGGATGCCGGGGACGAGGCCACCGTCCGGTTCGCGCCAGATGGCAAGCTCTGCGTCGAGCAGCGCCGCCGCGCGCGCGGCTTCCTCCTGGCGGCGGTCAACCAGCGCAGGCCACGCCATCGACTGATGACCCGCGCCGCCATCGGTCAGGGCCAGAATCTTGAGGCTGTGGCCGAGCTCACGCCATCGACACATCAAGCCGCCGGCATGAAACTCCGCGTCATCGGGGTGTGCCCCGACGACAAGCATCCGCTTGCCCGTCATGTGCCTGCGAAGATCTGTGGTTGGCGCTCGCCGTGGCGGGTGGCGGCTTCGAACGCGTGGGCAATCCGCAGCAATTCGAGATCACCGCGTGGCTTGCCCACAATCTGTAAGCCCACCGGTAATCCGTCTGCGGTGAAGCCGCCGGGCACGGATATGGCCGGACATCCGGTGACGGTGATCGCGCAACAGACCGTCATCCAGTCGATGTAAGTGGTCATGGTCACGCCGTCGATCTCACGCACCCAGTCGATGCTGGCATCAAACGGCGGCACCTGGGCGGCCGGTAGCACAAGCGCATCGTACTCGCTGAAAAAGTCGACCACGCGTGCGTAGATCTGAGCGCGTGTCAGCTCAGATTGCAGGATCTCGTCGGCAGTGAGCGCCAGGCCCTGGTCGATATTCCACTGCGCGGTGTCTTTCGCATGTTCCCGCCAGCCCGGCACGGTTCGATCCAGATTGGCGCCGAGCGTGGCGAGGCCTGCAGCGCGCTGTGTTTGAAATACCTGCATCGCGCCGGTCAAATCAGGTTCGGTGTCTTCGACGTCTGCGCCCAGATCGGCAAATACCTGGCCGCTCTGTTTGATGACGTGGCGAACTTCAGCGGCTACCGGCAGCCCGCCCATGGTCTCGCTCACAGCGACGCGCATGCCCTTGAGATCTTCCGGCGCGGTCAGTGCGTCGAGAAAGGTCTCGCCGGTCTCGGGTAGCGTCAGCGGATCGTGCGGGTAGGGTCCGGCGAGGATGGAAAATAGCAGCGCGGTGTCGGCGACGTTGCGCGCCATGGGACCAGTTGTGGACAGCCGCGCAAACCAGCCGAAGCCGCGGCTGCCGGGCGTTCGTCCGATAGACGGCCGCATGCCTACGACGTTGCAGAAACTGGCCGGATTGCGCAGTGACCCTCCCATATCGCTGCCGTCCGCCAGCGGCAGCAGACCGCTGGCGAGCGCTGCCGCGGCGCCGCCACTGGAACCGCCTGCGGTTTTGTTCGGGTCATACGGGTTTCGGGTTGTCCCGAAGAGCGCGTTGAATGTATGTGATCCGAGGCCGAATTCGGGCATGTTGGTGTGGCCTATGAACAGCGCACCCGCGCCGCGCATCCGTGCGGCCAGGGCGTCATCCGCGTCGGCAATATTGTTTGCCCATGGCGCGAAGCCCCAGGTGGTCGGAAAACCGGCGACCTCGACGGCGTCTTTCGCAGCCATCGGCAATCCATGCAGCGGTCCGCGGTCGGATACCGGCACCGCGTCGGCCGCGGCGGCGAGCTCGAGCGCCTGTGTCTCATCCAGGAGACTGACCAGCGCGTTGATCTGTGGGTTGATCGCGTCGATGCGGCGATAGGTTTCGCGCATCAACTCGACGGCCGAGAGCGTGCCGCGCTGCAGGTCGCGGCAGAGCGTCAAAGCGGAGAATTCGCTCACCGGCCTCGCTCCAGCGCCCATACCGATACCGCGAGGGGCTCTTTCAGAAACAGACCGCCGCCTATCGCGGTGAAGTTTGGCGCGAGCTGCGCCCGGTACCAGGCTGCCGGGCGCAGTGTCTGGCTGAGATCGGTATGCGCCTCATCACATATGTCCATGTCGTCCTCGGTCAGAACGCTGAGATAGAGCGCGCCGCGGGTCAGGCGCGTGAGGTTTTCGATGGCGGCAGCGCAGCGAGTGTCCTCCAGATAACCCAGCACGTCTGTGCAGATCACGAGATCGTACGGTCGACGCGTGCGGTAGCTCTCGACGGATCCGTGGGTCCAGCCGTACTCGTTGCAGAGGTAGTGACTGAACTCGACACCGTGACAGGTGGCATCTGGATACGCTTCCTGCAGGCCGCGCAGCAGATTGCCGAGCCCGCAGCCGATGTCGACGATACGGCTGACGTCGAGTTCCAGGTACTCGAGATATGCGGCTATGAAGTGTGCCTGGCGCGTTTGCTCGCTTGGTGAAGCCGCGCGGGTTTCAGGATTGAGGTAGAAACGCTCGTAGTAGGCTTGATCGAATTTGCCGCCGTTCGCCTGAGTCATGCTTGCAATTGTTTCATGGGCCCCTAGTGTAGAGCGCTGGCCGGAGAAAAGAGCAAGTATGGGGATGTTGCGGGAGGAAGACCACACGCGTTCAGGTGTGATCGACTGGCAGGTTTTTGCAGGAAGCGTGGTTGTGCTGTTGGGGCTCATACTCCCGCTCGCACTCTACCCGGACAGCGGCCGTGACCTTCTGGGCGTCGCTTTCGCGCTGCTGACGACCAACTTTGGCGTCCTCTACATTGCCGCCGGTCTCTTTGCGCTCGGCTACCTCCTGTACCTCGGCTGCGGCCGGCATCGACACATCGTGCTCGGGCCGCGCGGGGAGCCGGCGCAATTCTCGCGTTTCAGCTGGTCCTCGATGCTGTTCTGCGGCGGTATTGGTACGAGCGTTCTGTACTGGGGCACGGTGGAGTGGGCCCACTATTACATGGCGCCGCCGTTTGCCGCCGCCCCGCGCTCAGACGAGGCGCTCGCCTGGGCACTGAGCTATCCGATTTTTCACTGGGGTCCGATCGGTTGGGCGTTCTATTGTCTGCCGGGCGTGGCCATGGGCTATGTCTATTACGTGCGCGGGTTGCCGTCGCTGCGCCTCAGTGCGGCATGCGAAGCGGTTGTCCCCGCAACCTGGCGCCCTGTCGTGAACCCGCTTGTGGACATGATATTTGTCATCGGGCTGGTAGGCGCCTGCAGCACGGGTATCGGCCTCGCGGTGCCGCTCATCGCTGAGCTCGTGAGCCACCTCTTTGACCTCGATCGCGCAGGGCTTGGTTTTACCCTCGATGTCATTGTGATTTCGACGATCACCGTCTTGTTTGCCGCAAGCGCCTGGCTGGGACTCGAAAAAGGCATCAAGCGTCTCTCCAACCTGAATGTGTGGCTCGCTTTTGCACTGATGGCTTTCGTACTTGCTGTCGGGCCGACGCTGTTCATCGTTGAGCGCGGGATCGAAAGTCTGGGACACTTGTTGCAGAACTTCGTGCGGATGAGCACGTGGACGGATGCGGGTGGGACGTCGGACTTCGTCGAGTCCTGGACGGTATTCTACTGGGCCTGGTGGCTGGCGTTGGGGCCTTTCATGGGGGTCTTCATCGCCAAAATATCCCGCGGTCGCACATTGCAGGAGGTCATTTTCGGTTGTCTGGGATATGGCACCCTCGGCTGCACGCTGTTTTTTGTCGTGCTCGGCAACTATGCCACGCACGTGACGATGCAGGGTGAGATTGAATTGCTTGGTGCGGTTGCCGCCGGTAATGCACCCACGGCCATTGTCGGGGTGTTAGCGACACTGCCGGCATCGAGCGTCGTCATTCTCCTGTTCACCGTTGTGTGCGTCATTTTCGCCGCTACCAGCTATGACTCGGCAGCCTATACGCTCGCAACGGCGGCATCCAACGGACTGGCGGAAAGTGCTGATCCGGGTCGAGCGCACCGCATCTTCTGGGCGGTGCTGCTGGGCGCGCTGCCGATTACGCTCATCGGTATGGGGGGGCTGAGGCCGCTGCAATCAGCCGTCACCCTCGCGTCTGTGCCGCTGCTGGTGATCCTGGTTGTGCTCGTCTGGTCGTTGCACAAAAATCTGAGTGATCATGTCTGATTAACAGCCGCTCGTTCGTCGTAGATGTAATGGAAACACGTAAGGGTTTGAAACTATGCAATACATGCTGCTGATCTACGAGGCCGAGGAAATCTGGGAGAACATGAACGAGGCGGAGCAGGCGGAAGTCCTGGCTGGCCATCGTGCGCTCAACGACCGTCTGAACGCGGACGGTGTGGTATTCACCGGAGAGCCGCTGATGCCGACTGCAACTGCGGTGAGCGTGCGCAATCGCAACGGACAGCGCCACGTTTCTGACGGCCCATTTGCCGAAACGAAAGAGCAGCTGGCCGGCTTCTACATGGTCGACGTTGCAACCATTGACCAGGCGCTCGAGTATGCGGCGCTTATCCCCAACGCGGATGGCGGCACCATCGAAGTCAGGCCGCTCAACTCACATATCGAACTGCCCGATGATTGAGCGCGGCTGACGAAACGTGGACGACGATCTCGGCCCCATCCTCAAGGCGGCTCACCCGCAGGTGGTGGCCACGCTCATCCGGGTGCTCGGCAATATCGACGCGGCGATGGACGCCAGCCAGGATGCGCTGGTGAAAGCGCTGCAGCGCTGGCAGGTTGAAGGGGTGCCGGACAATCCAGTGGCTTGGCTCGTTACGGTGGCACGCAACGGCGCGATCGATCGGATCCGCCGGGAGCGGCAAGCGGTCAGCCTCGAGAGCAACGTCGTCCAGTTATCCAGCCGTCTCGCGACCACAATTGATGAAGAGATGGATCTCAGTGACATCGAGGACGACATGCTGCGGCTGGTGTTCACGTGTTGTCATCCGGCTTTGCCGGTGCCGTCGCAAACAGCGCTCGTCTTGAAAGTAGTGCTCGGTTTTTCGGTTGAAGAAATAGCACGCGCACTGCTCGTTTCGACGGCGGCCGCTGAAAAACGTCTAACGAGGGCCAAGCAGCAGCTTCGCGAAGAAAAGATCGCTTACGAAATTCCCAGCGCACAGCAGCTGCCGGAGCGCCTCGACGCGGTCTGCCATGCCACTTATCTGTTGTTCAACCAGGGTTATAGCCATGTGCATGACAACCTCGTCTCCAACAGCCGGCTGATCGACGAAGCCATCCGTCTGGCGCGCATGACGGCGCGCCTGTTCCGCCGCGATCCGGAACCGCGGGCCTTGCTTGCATTGCTGCTGCTGTCCGCGGCACGGCTGCCGGCACGCCTCGACACACACGGTGTTTTTGTGCCCCTGCACGAGCAGGACAGGTCGCTCTGGGATGCCGCGATGATCAGCGAGGGTGTGGCCACGATCGACGCGGTCTATGCCGCGCGTCACCCGCCGGGCAGCTATCAGCTGCAGGCTGCGATCTCCGCCATCCACAGCCAGGCGCAGACCGCAGCCGATACCGACTGGCCGCAGATCGGCGCGCTCTATGACAAGCTCCTGACCATCGAGGACTCGCCGGTGGTGGCGCTCAACCGCGCCGTGGCGCTGACTTTCTGCAGCCGCATCGATGAAGCGGCTGCGGCGATTGAGCAACTGCGCGGCGTCGCGCAATTCAAGGACTATCAGCCATGGTTCGCAGGTCTTGCGCACGTCGAAAAGGTGCTGGGTAACCTTGCTGCGGCGCGCGATGCTTATGCTCAGGCGATAGAGCTCGCGCCCAGCGCCGCGCATCGCAAATACCTGGAACAGCAGCTGGCGCTCATCTCCTGACGGTTTGTTGTACAGTAGCGCTCCGGGGATTGAGCGCGGGGAAGCCATGGACGTCAGCAGTTTCTATACCGACCACTGGCGTGAGATCGAAGATGAGCGCGTGGCGCGTTACGAACAGATGTTCGTCTGGCAGGACGCGCAGGCGGCATTGCTCGAACCCGCGCAGATTGCCCCTGGTCACCGCGTTATGGATCTCGGCTCTGGTCCCGGCTTCTTTGCGGGAGTCGGGTTAGCAGGGCTGGTCGGTGAGACCGGTCGCGTCGACGGTGTCGACATCAACGCGCGGTTCGTCAGCGACGCCAATGCGCGTTTTGCGGACAGCGCTGCCGTCAACTTTCATCACGTCGAGGACCATCACCTGCCGTTTGATGACGCGACCTTCGATCGCGTCGTCTGCAAGAACGTTCTCGAATATGTGCCCGACCTGCCCGCGACGCTGGCGGAAATCCGTCGCGTGCTGCGCCCAGGTGGACGCGCGCACGTGATCGACAGCGATTGGGGGTTTGTCATCGTGCAGCCCTGGGACAAAGACACCGTCAGTCGTTTCTTCGAAGCTGCCGCGCCCGCTTTCAACGAACCCTACATAGGACGCCGCATCGGCGGGCTCCTGGTCGACGCCGGTTTCGCGCGTCCCGCGGTGCGGCTGTCGCCATTCGTCGATACTGCAGGTAGAGGGCTCCACGTTCTCAGAAACATGGCGAGCTATATCGCGCAGTTTCAAACGCTGCCGGACGAGGAAGTGGCTTCGTTACTCGCAGAGGTCGAAGCTGAACTCGAGGCGGAACGGTTCCTGTTCTGTCTGCCGCAGTTTCTGGTGACCGCGGAAAAACTCTGAGAGGAGGAGACATGTCAGAAGCATTGGCTGAAAAGACGGCAGAGCGTCCGGTCGTGCAGGCGCTCATCGACAGGCTCGGCGCTGACGCCGTGATGCTCGACGACGACGTCACGAGCCGCGCGGCCGGTATCTGGCGCAGCGACAACATTGCCGCGCGGGTCCTGCTGCGGCCGCGCACGACTGAAGAAGTCTCGATTGCGCTACGGACCTGCCATGAGCATAACCAGACTGTGATAACGCATGGTGGCTTAACCGGCCTGGTTGAAAGCGGGATCACCACGCCCGGTGACGTGGTGCTCTCCACGGAACGGATGAATGCCATCGAAGCGATCAACCCGCTAGAGCGGACGGCGGTGGTGCAGAGTGGCGTTGTGCTGCAGACGCTGCAGGAAACGGTTGCCGAGCATGGCCTGATGTTCCCTCTGGATCTCGGCGCCCGCGGCTCCTGCACGATAGGCGGTAACATTTCTACCAACGCCGGTGGGAATCGCGTCATACGTTACGGCATGACGCGTGACATGGTCCTCGGGCTCGAGGCGGTGCTGCCGGACGGCACCGTCGTCAGCTCCATGAATCAAATGATCAAAAACAACGCCGGCTATGACTTGAAACAGCTCTTCATCGGCAGCGAGGGGACGCTGGGAGTGGTTACCCGGGCGGTTCTGCGTTGTCGTGAACTCCTCAGCACGCAGCCGACCATGCTGGTTGCAGTACCGAACTTCGAGTCGCTGCAGCTGTTTCTCAAGCATGTGGACGGCGGCCTGCGTGGGTGTCTGTCGGCGTTCGAGGTCATGTGGCAGAACTTCTATGAGCTTGTCACGACGCCACCGGCAACCAATACGGCGCCGCTGCCGTCGAGCTACCCTTTCTACGTGCTGGTTGAGGCGATGGGTGCTGACGACAGCCTCGTGGCAGCCGTCATGACGTCGGCCCTCGAGGAGGAGCTCATTGTCGATGCGGTGCTCGCGCAGTCGGAAGCTCAGCGCCAGCAGCTCTGGGCGCTGCGGGATGACGTCGAGCAGGCGTTCCAATACGCGCCGGTATTCCTCTTTGACGTATCCCTGCGGATACCCTTCATGGCCGACTATGTGGCGGAGGTCAATCGGCGTCTGGAGAGCACGTATGCCGATGTCAGAAACTTCGCGCTCGGCCATATGGGTGACGGCAACCTGCATTTTGCGATCAGCGTTGGCGACGGTTCGGAAGAAGCGCGGCGTGGTGTCGAGGCTTGTGTTTATGAACCGCTTGCCGGCATCGGTGGCTCGGTGTCCGCGGAGCACGGCGTGGGGCTCGAGAAGAAGCCATATTTGTCGATATCACGTTCGCCGGCAGAGGTGGCGCTGATGCGCACGCTGAAGACCGCGCTGGATCCGAAGGGTATTTTGAATCCAGGGAAAATCTTCGATGTCTGACGCGCTGCACTATCAGTCTCTGGCGGCAACCTGCCGCCAGCTCAAGAGCGGAGCGCTCGCGGCAGAGACGCTCACCGAGCAGATGCTGGCGCGCATCGCGGCGCTGGACCCTGAGCTCAAGGCGTTTGCTCTGGTGCAGGCGGATGCCGCGCTGGATCGCGCGCGTGCGCTCGACCGGGCGCGCGCAGCCGGTGAACCCTTAGGCGCTTTGCATGGCGTGCCGATCGCGATCAAGGACCTGCTGTTCACCGCGGGTGAAGTTACCGCCAGCGGTACGCGGGTGATGGCGGATTTCCGGCCGGCCTTCGATGCGACGGTGGTTGAGCGTCTGCGCGATGCCGGCGCTGTCATCATTGGCAAAACCCAGCTGACCGAGGGCGCCTTCGGCGCCCACCATCCTGCGATCGACCCGCCGAAAAATCCCTGGAATCCCAATCTCTGGCCGGGAGTTTCCTCCTCAGGGTCCGGCGTGGCTGTAGCCGCCGGGATGGCGTTTGCCGCGCTGGGTACCGACACTGGCGGGAGCATCCGCTTTCCGAGCGCCAGCTGCGGCCTGGTGGGTTTGAAGCCAACTTACGGTCGCGTCAGCCGCCACGGTGCGTTTCCGCTTGCAGAGAGTCTCGATCACATCGGGCCGATGACCCGCACTGTGGAAGATGCGGCGCGCGTACTTGCGGTGATTGCCGGGCGGGATGCCAGGGATGCCACGAGCCTGCCAGCCGCCGTGCCGAACTATGCTGCGACGCTCGACGCTCCCGTGGAAGGCCTGACGCTCGGTGTGGACTGGCGGTATGTCAGCGAAGGTGTCGATGACGATGTGGTTGCCTGTATCCGCGAAGCGTGTGATCACTTTGCCGCGCTCGGGCTCAATGTCGTCGACGTGAGCATGCCGGCGGCGTATCGACAGCTCGTCGATGAGTGGGGACTGACGACGGGGGTCGAGTGTGCGCGTGCGCACGCTGAGTATTTCCCGGCCCGCCGCAACGAATACGGACCGATCCTCGCCGGCCTCATAGACCTTGGTCTGTCCGTGCCTGTAGAGAAGTACGACGAGCTCGAGACTGTCAGAGAGACATTCCGCCAGGCGCTCGATGGCATTTTGCAGAGTGTCGATATGCTGATTACACCCTGCATGACGGGCCTGCCGCCGAGCGTTCCGGAGATGGAGCAGGCGGTTGCGAACGACGACGCGCGCGCCGCTTTTATCACCTTTACCGCACCCTTCGACTATTCGGGGCATCCGACGCTGACGCTGCCGGCGGGTCTGAGCGCTGAGGGTCTGCCGCGCTCGTTCCAGCTGATCGGCGCAACCCTCGGTGAAGAGACGCTGCTGCGGGCGGGTGCCGCGTTCGAGCGCCGCGTCGGAACAATGCCGTTTCCGCTGGATTGAGCTGCTCGCCTGTCTCTGCCTTGATCAGGCAGCGCGCAGCAGGTCTGCTGCCTTCTCGGCAATCATGATCGTCGCGGCGTTGGTATTGCCGGAAACGACGCTCGGCATGACCGATGCATCGGCGACGTAAAGGCCTTCGACACCCCGCACGCGCAGTTCGTGATCGACCACCTTGCCAATGGCGCAGGTGCTGGTGGGATGAAAAACGCTGCTGGCGTCGCTGCGAATGTAGTCGAGCAAGCCTGCGTCGGTAGAGACGTCGAGGTCGGGTGCCGGCGCCAGGCGTCCCGTGACGAGTCGGGCCAGGGGTTCCGCCGCGAAGATATCGAGCAGCATGCGCACGCCCCGCAGCAGAGTCTGACGGTCCAGCTCGGTAGCCAGGTAGTTGGCGTTGATTGCCGGCGCCGTTGCCGGATCCGGGGAGGTAATGTGAATTGTGCCCCGCGACTCCGGTCGGTTCTGATTCACCACAGCGGTCATGCCAGGCTCCGGAGTGGCGCGGATGCGGCCTTCGTCGTTGTACAGCGTCGAGCCGGAGGCGAAGTGTATCTGCACATCTGGCGCGGTGAGCCCGTCGCGGGTGAACCAGAAGCCGCCCACCGGCGCTGAACCGGTCGTCAGCGGGCCGCGTCGGGCGAAGAGCCATTGCACAGCCGTCGGGAGGAGACGCCAGCCCTGCACCTCGCGATTGATCGAGTGCTCCGGACGGGTCGCGAAAATAACGCGTGACAACAGATGATCCTGCAGATGCTCGCCAACGTCGGGGGCATTGTGAACGACGGGAATGCCGAGTGCCTGCAGGCGCCCGCCGTCACCAATTCCGGACAGTTCGAGCAATTGCGGCGAGTTGACCGCGCCGCCGCACAACACGACGTGCCTGCCGTGGATTAGCTCGGCCTGTCCTCTGCGTTGGATGTGCACGCCGCAGGCGCGTCTGCCATCGAACGCTATGCGCTGGGCCCAGGCATGGGTGATGACGCGGAGATTTTTACGGCCGCGCACCGGGTCGAGGTAGGCGCTGGCGGTACTCCAGCGCCGGCCATTGTGTTGGGTGAACTGGTAATAGCCGCAGCCGGGTTGATCGGCGCCGTTGAAGTCGGGGTTGGCCGGAATACCGCATGCCCGCATGGCGTCCAGAAAAACGTCATGCTCCGCGCGCTTATCGCGCACCTCTTCCACATAGAGCGGACCATCCTGTCCGTGGTACTCATTGTCATGGGTCTGTTGTTTTTCCGCCTTTCGGAAATACGGCAGAACGTCTTCCCATGACCAGCCTACTGCACCGGCCTGAGCCCAGTCGGCAAAATCCAGCGCGTTGCCGCGGATATACACCATGCCGTTGATCGCGCTCGAGCCGCCGAGCACCCTGCCGCGCGGCCAGAACACCTCGCGGTCATTGAGCTCCGCCTCGGGTTGCGTCTGATAACCCCAGTCCACTCTGGGGTTATTGAAGTTGCTCGCCCAGCCGGCGGGTATATGCAGCAATGGCGAACGGTGACCGCCACCGGCTTCCAGGAGACACACGGAGATGTTCGGCTCAGCGGACAACCGGTTGGCAAGCACGCAGCCGGCGGACCCGGCGCCGACGATGACATAGTCGTAGATGACTGCCATGCGCTGTTGTCCTGCCGTTACGCCGGGGCTAGTCGACAATGCCGGTGTCGAGCCCATCCAGGCTGGTGGCGTTTTTCTCCTGCCAGTAATCCCGTATGCCGTCTTCGCCGCGCTTTTCACTCCAGAGCGCCAGCGCGCGCCGGTCTTCTTTGAAGTCCATCATCGGCACCGCGTAGCCACAGGAGGTCTGCACCATATCGATGTGCACCCGGAAATACTGGCGCGCACCCAGCGGTGCGGGCAAAAGATCCGCGCACGCTTGCCAATCGGCGTCGCGCGGATGTACGACCTCGGCGCTGCCGTAGACTCGCAGGATCCGCGGCGGGCCCTCGAACGCACACCACATCAACGTGATGCGGTTATTCACACCGAGATGTGCGGCCGTTTCGTTGCCGCTGCCCGTCAGGTTCAGCCAGAGCAGGGTGTTGGCGTCGATGACACGCAGGCTGTCCTGCCCCTTGGGCGAAAGGTTGATGCGCCCGTCAGCGGCGGCGGTAGCCACGAAGTAAACGTGCTGTGCCGCAATCCAGGCCTGCAGTTCCGGGTTCAGATCGTCAAATTTCTCTGCCATGAGGCTCACTTTGCTGTTTAGCGCACAGATCATAGTTGTATTTGCCGGAACAATGCAGCTGTGAAAAGGTAAGGCCATTATGGACAAGATATTTGCTTTGTTGCTGTTCTGCCTGAGTGCTGCCGCCTGGGCGCACGAGCCTATGGAACACGCGTGCACGGCGCCGGAACGGCCGCAGAATGACCAGGACGATGTCGAGTGGAATCAGTTTGTGCTGGATATCGAAAAGTTCCGCGACTGTGTCAATCACAAAATGGAGTGGCATCAGTCGGCTGCGCAGCTCCACAGCGAAAACGCGCAAGAGGTGGTGACCCTGTGGAATGAGTTTGTGCGCACTTCGCTGAACGCACCGGAAGATTTTCCCTGGCCGCCGGAGGACTAGCAGCCGGGCGCGAATTCGGTCAGAAGCGCGGCATGTCGACGTGGACGAGCTCCACATCGCGCCAGTCGACGTCTTCCGGCAGCGCAGCGGCGTTGTCTTCTATGAACTCCATGGTACCCACGTAGTTACGCAGATCTTTGCGTAGCTCGAGTTCACTGTCGAAGGGACCGCGCCGGCCTTCCCGAGTGTTGTAATACCAGAGATCGTCTTCCCGGTAGACGCGTCGCGTGGCGCGTTCGTGGGTTTCTTGCTTGGAGTCGGATTTACGCATGCGGAGAGCTTATTGCACGGTCTGCGCCGTTAGTGTGATGAAGCGCACATTCACCATTTCACTTACAAATGCCTGGAGCCAGCAGCGGACCTTGAACCGGTATGCATCGTAAGCCTCGCCAGCTCTCGCCGGCATCAGCTGAATTCGAACACGCCTTGATCGATGACGATCTCACCGTTCTGATTGGCGGTGCGGAAGAGCGCCTGACTGCCATCCACCCACATGCTGATGGTGAGCTCGTCGCCGGGGATCACGGGTTTCGAAAAGCGGCTGTTCATTTTCTTGAAACGGCTGACGTCGCCGTCGCAGAGCGTGTGCAGGAGCGCACGACCGGTGAAGCCCCAGGTGCAAAGACCGTGCAGGATAGGTTTGTCGAAACCGCCCATAGCGGCGAATGACGGGTCGGAGTGCAACGGGTTTCGGTCGCCTGACAGGCGATAGGTCAGCGCCTGATCCTCGCGCGTCTTGTAGACCACCTCATGGTCGGCCGGACGATCCGGAAATTCGATCTTCTCGCTCGGACCGCGGTCGCCACCCCAACCGCCTTCGCCGCGACAGAAGAGCATCGTGCGCGTTTTGAGCAGAGGTTTGCCAGTAGCGACGTTGGTCGACGTGGATTCGAACTCGAGCACCGCGGCGGAGCCTTTGTCCCATATGGCCGTGCATTCGCCGATGCTTTCAATCTCGCCGTCCGCCGGTATCTCGTCGAGCAGCTCAATGCCCTGCTCACCGTGCACCATCAGCGCCGGATTGAATGAACCCACGGCATCCCAGGGCGCGCCGCCGCCGCCGATGATGACCGCAAACGTCGGCAGCACTTTCTGCGGCGTATCCTTCGTGTTTTCGGTCGTGAACGCGAGCTCGTCCGTGCCTGCGCCGACGCCCACGGCATAAAGCAGCGCATCTTTGCTGGTCCAGCTGCGGCGTGATGGCTTGCCTTTGACGCCAACGGCTTCGGGATTGATGGGCATGACGATTCCCTCTCGTGTTCCTGTGAGCGCTAACCATAGCGAAGGCGGTGCGCTATTGGAATGTGCCGAACTCTCGGTGTAACTTCAGCCGTGGGAGGGAACTATGTTTAATACACTTCGCGGGGCGGCGACTGTCGCTGGCGTTGGCGAAACCGCGTACTACAAGCGCGGGCAGGCGCCCGATGCTGAATTCAAGATGGCCCTCGACGCGATCAAAACAGCTTGTGCCAATGCCGGGATAGATCCCAGAAGCGTGGACGGTTTTGCTTCTTACAGCAACGATCGCAGCGATCCGTCGCGGCTTGCGGCTGCGCTGGGCTGTCACGAGCTGCGTTTCGCCAACATGCAGTGGGGCGGCGGCGGTGGCGGCGGTTCCGCCGCGATAGCAAATGCCGCGGCGGCCATACATGCAGGCCTGGCCGATACCGTTGTGGTTTTCCGGGCGCTGGCGCAGGGACAGTTCGGCCGTTTCGGGCAGGGCCCGCGGCGCAATACCATCTCTGGTGATATGGCCTACGCGGTGCCTTATGGCCTGATGTCGCCGGCGCAGATGTTTGCGATGAAGGTCGTTCGCTTCATGCATGATCACGGCGTCGAGCAACCTGCGCTTCGGGCAATATCGTTGGCCTGTTACGAACACGCACAGGCCAATCCGCGAGCGGTCATGTATGGCCGGCCGCTGGATGAGGCAACGTATGACGCGTCACGCTGGATCGTCGAGCCGTTCCATCTGTATGACTGCTGCATGGAAAACGACGGCGCGGCGGCCATGGTGCTGGTATCCGCAGAGCGTGCGAAGGATCTGCCCCATCCGCCCTGCTACGTCCTGGGTGCGGTAGCGGGGTCTCACTTTCGCGCTGGCGCGCCGCTGCACAACACGCCGGACTATGCGACCTCGACGTTCAAAACGCTGGCGCCGCGGCTCTACGAGATGGCCGGCTTGTCGCCGTCCGACGTCGACGTGGTACAGAGCTACGAAAATTTCACGGGCGGAGTTTTGATGAGCCTCGTCGAGCACGGCTTCTGTGAGCCGGAAGCGTGCAACGAATTTTTCACGAAAGAACGATTTCTTGCGGATGGCGGCGAGCTGCCTCTCAACACCAGCGGCGGCAATCTGGCGGAGTGTTACATGCACGGACTCGGGCTGAACATTGAGGGCGTGCGTCAGGTCTGGGGCGAATCGACCAGTCAGGTGCGCGACGCTGAGGTTTCGCTCGTCATTTCCGGCCCCATGGTGACGCCGGTCAGTTGCTGTGTTTTCGGTGCGGAGGCGACTTTATGAGCGACTTTTACCTGGCGCCGGGTCTTGCCCAGCCTGCTGCGACAGCGCTTGATGAACCGTTCTGGCAGGGCCTCAGGGAAAACCGCCTGCTGGTGCAGCGTTGCAATGCTTGTCAGGGATGGCAGTGGGGGCCGGAGTGGATATGCCACCATTGCCTGAGCGACGACGTCGGCTTTGCCGAAGTAGCACCGGAAGGGATCATCTACAGTTATGAGCGTGTCTGGCATCCTGTCCACCCGGCTCTGGCAGAGCAGGGGCCTTACCTGATTGTGCTGGTCACCCTTCCACATGCTGGCGGCGTGCGCATGATCGGCAATCTGCTGGGTGATCCTGAAGCCGACGTGACCATCGGCGCGGCGGTTGACGGTGTCTTTGAACACCATGAAGATGCCGAGCCGGCGTATAGCTTGCTGCAGTGGCAGCGACGCTGACAGCTGTTTACATCCACGAATTGATAGATTTTTACCGAAGAGGGGCTGTTTGATGACAGAGATACACGGTCATTGCGACGAAAAGTTTTCCGCTGTACGCGACACGTTCGAGAAGAACTTTCGTGAGAAGGGTGACGTTGGCGCAAGCGTGGCGATCACCGTGGAGGGAGAGTTCGTCGTCGATCTCTGGGGCGGCTACCGCGACGCAGCGGGCTCGGAACCCTGGGTTGAAGACACAATCGTCAACGTTTACTCCACCACCAAGACGATGGCGGCGATGTGCGCGTTGCTGCTGGCAGATCGCGGGCAGGTGGATCTGTATGCAAAGGTCACTGATTACTGGCCGGAATTCGGACAGAACGGCAAAGAAGCGGTAGAAGTCAGGCATTTCATGAGCCATAGCGCAGGACTCTCGGGCATGGACGAACCCATGCGTGGAGAGGACATCTGCGATTGGGACAAGATGGTCGAGGCGCTGGCCCGCCAGGCGCCCTGGTGGGAGCCTGGCACGGCGAGCGGTTATCACGCGCTCACTCAAGGTCATCTCATCGGCGAGGTCGTCCGCCGCGTCACGGGCAAGTCGCTTGGGACCTATTTCCGCGAAGAGATTGCCGAACCCCTGGGGGCGGACTTTCATATTGGTACCGGCGAAGCGCATTTCGATCGCATCGGCGAGCTCATACCGCCGGCCGACAATCCGGCGGACGGCGGGTCGCCGGATCGAGACTCGATCGCGGCGCGCACCTTCAGAAACCCGGCGCCCGAGGCGAAGATGTCAGGAACGCCTGCGTGGCGTAAGGCCGAGATTCCCGCCGCCAACGGTCATGGTAACGCGCGCAGCGTGGTGCGGGCGCAGACGCCCATGGCCAACGGCGGACGTGCATTTGGTGTAGATCTTCTCTCGGCAGCGGGCACCGCGCGTATTTTTGACGAGCAGACCAACGGCAAGGACCTCGTGCTGGGCGTGCCTCTTCGCTTTGGCATGGGGTATGGGCTCTCCGGCGATATCATCCCGATGGGGCCAAACGAGCATATTGCCTACTGGGGTGGCTGGGGCGGCTCGACGATTGTCGTTGATGCTGACGCCCACCTTTGCTGTTCTTATGTCATGAACAAGATGGAAGACGGATTGCTGGGTGACACGCGCGGCTACAGTCTGCTGCAGGCGGCGTACGGCAGCCTGTAGCGGCACCCTAGTCGCGTAACAGGGTCTCGCGCGCGGCGAGCAATTCGGCGCGTTTGTCCTCGCTCAGATGCGGCACGCGGATCGGCATGCTTTCGAGCTTCTCGGCAATGATCTGCGCGACCAGAGCGCGCGTCGTCGGTTTGTGATCCGCAGGGATCATGTACCACGGACAGCTTTCCGTGTGCGTCTGCTCTATCGCGTATGCGTAAGCTTCGCGGAACTGCTCCCAGTACGCGCGCTCGCGTACGTCGCGCGGATCGAACTTCCAGTTTTTGTGTTCGCGGTCGATGCGTCCGAGCAGACGGTTGCGCTGCTCCTCGCGCGATAAATTCAGAAAAAACTTCACGACATGAATGCCGTTGCGCGTGAGGTGGTCCTCCAGGGCGGCAAGGTCGGTGCAGCGCGATGCCCAGAATTCCTGCGTGAGATTGGGGTGAGGCATGTGGCGCTGTTCGAAGAGATGGGGATGCACGCGCATGACCACCACCTCCTCGTAGTGCGAGCGGTTGAATATGCCCAGCGTCCCGCGGCGCGGCATTTCGCGCCAGTAGCGCCAGAGATAGCTGTGTGCTTCCTCGTTGTGCGTGGGCTCTCGGAAGTTGGCGACATGCACGCCCTGGGGATTCACGCCGCTCATCACATGTTTGATCGTGGAGTCTTTGCCGCTGCAGTCCATGCCTTGAAAAACCAGGAGCAGTGAGAACCGTCCGTCTGCGTAGAGCACCTCCTGGGCTTCGCGTATGTTCGCCACCTGGTTCTCGAGCACGAGCGCTTCGTTGGCGACGCGGTCTATCTGCGTCGGATAGTCGTCGAATGCGGTCTTCGGGTCGTACAGGAAGTGCTTTGTTTTGAATGCCATAGATCAACCAGTTGCTGACAAACCCATCATATGTGTACCGCTTCCAGGTGTTCTGCAACAGCCCGGCGCCAGGCGTCGGCGTTCTCGTACTGCGGGCAGTGGCCAGCTTTCGCGATCACCTCGAGATTTGCGTCGGGTAGCGCGCGGTGCATCGCTTTCGATGGTTTGATGAACGGTTTGTCCTTTGCACCAACGAGAACGGTTGTCGTCAGGTCGAGGGACTTCAGCGCTTCGAGAACGCTGGGAAAGCTCTCCATATGGTGGGTCAGATCGATGAACGCATTGCCGTCCATCTGCTCGAGCTTGACCCGGATGCGCCGCCAGTGCTCGGCAGCACCGAGATAGTCGATGCCGCGCTGCTCCGCCGCGCTCACGCGCTGGTGCTGCATGCCGTCATACAAGCCGATGCACCCGCTGGCGTTGATGAGCTCTGCAAGCTGAGCACGGGTTTTGTCGTCGAACAGCCCAAGGGGGTAGGGGGTGGTGTCCATCAGGATCGCTGATGCAAAACGCTCGGGGGCGCGCAGCAGCGCGTGTAAGGCCACCATGCCGCCCATCGAGTGCCCGAGAAGATGGCAGCGGTTGATGTCCAGCGCATCCAGAAAACCGAAAAGGTCGTCGCACAGCGTATTGAGATCGTACGGTCCCTGGTTGCTGCTTTCACCGTGGCCACGCTGGTCCAGGGCGAGCACGCGGTGGTCGTCAGCGAACCAGCGCATCTGATCGGCGAAATCGAGCTTGCTGCCGGTGAAGCCGTGTACGAGCACGAAAGGTGCGCCCGCGCCGATGTCGTAGTAAGCGGTCTCGATCGGCGTTGAGCTGCCGGCGTTGTGCAGAAAATGCGTTGTGTGCACTAATCGAACTCGAGAATGGCGCGCCCCTGGATCTGTCCGTTTTCCAGCGCCGCGGTGGCTTCGTTGATTTGCTCCAGCTTGTAACGTGCGGTCACCATCGCGTCCAGATTCAGATCGCCGTTCTCCTGCCACTCCAGAAATCTCGGAAAGTCCCGGTCGGGCGCGCAGGAGCCGCCGATGCTGCCGATGAACTGTTTCTCGTTGATCAGGACGTCGATCGCGTTGAGTTCAACCGGTGTCGTCGGCACGCCGACGAGCACGGCGGTGCCACCGGTGCAGACGCCGAAGTGGCCTGCCCGGCAGGCAGGCACGATCTGCTCCATGGTTTGACGGATGCCGATGCAGTCGAACGCGAAGTCAGCGCCGCTGACCGGCTGCTTGAGGATCGTGAACTGGTCGGTCTTGCGCGTCAGCTCGTGCACGGCTTCGATCGGGTCGACAACGCTCGCGTTGATGCCGTGCGTTGCCCCGAACGCCTTGGCGAACTCCAGTTTGCCGTCATCCAGGTCGACCGCGATGATGGGATCGGCGCCGGCGATTTTGGCGCCCACCACGGCGGACAGACCGACGCCGCCCACGCCGAAGATCACGACGCTGTCGCCAGGCTGGACACGTGCGGTGTTGATCACCGCGCCGGCGCCGGTCATTACGGCACATCCGATGATTGCCGTGACGTCCGTACGGATGTTGGGATCAACTTTGACCACGTACTGTTGATCGCAGAGCGTGTGATCGGCCCAGGTGAAGACATTCTCGGAAATGGCGGTGCCGTCGCTGACGTCGAGCTGCGCGGTCACCGGCACGCTCTCTGCGACCGCGGCATTGCGCGGTACCCACGTGACGAGCACCGTGTCGCCTTCTTTGACGTGGTTCACGCTGCTGCCTGTTTTGAGGACCACGCCGGTGGCCTCGTGGCCGAGAATGACCGGGTGCTCACGGGGGCGGTGCATCTGGTGCAGCTGAGAGTGACAGATGCCGGACGCGTACTGCTTGACGATGACCTGGGTCGGTCCCGGATCGGGGAGTGTGAGCGCTTCTATGCGCAGCTCCGCGGTGTCCTGCGGCAGCACGACGACGTTTGCGTGTGTTCCCATATCTTCTCCCCCTTTTTGCCCTTTTCAGCTCGCTTTGAGCTCCCCCTGAGCGCGAGACGCTGCCTCATATTGGCTTGACTAGGTTTTGAGATCAATCACGTGTAGTCTCGCCGCCATGTCAGGAAAAGAGTCGGGAAAAGACGCAGGCCAGGAACAGTACAAGCTGGTCTATGCGGGCGAAATCACTGACGGACAGCATGCGGCGGTGGTGAAGAAGCGCCTTGCCGGTGTGCTCAAACTCGACGACGACCGCATGGACGTGCTGTTCTCCGGCAAGGCCGTGGTCGTCAAAAAGTCGACCGACGCCCGGACCGCCGCGCGCTATCAGGACGTGTTCCAGAAAGCCGGCGCGCGCTTGCGTGTGCAACCGGTTGAGGGCGCAGCAGCGCAGAGTGCGTCTGCTTCCGGCACCGCGGCGCCCGCATCTGCGCCGACACGCAATTCTCCGGAGCCGGCCGAGGCGCCCGACAAAGCATCCTCGGCTGATACTGTGCCAACGCCTTCTGCAGACGGGGATCTGCAGGTGATGCCGGTGGGGTCCGATGTGCTCACCGACGCTGAACGTCCGGATGCGCCCGCAGCCGACGTTGACACCTCCCACCTGTCCGTTCAGGGCGCCGTCTTTGTCACCGACGAGCCGGAAGCGGAGGTCGACGCCCCCAATGTAGATCACCTCAGCATGGCCGAGCCGGGCACGGTGCTCGGCGATCCGCACGAAGAAGTCGTGGTGGAGATCGATGCTGACTTCGACCTCGCTGATGTCGGCACCGACATGGGGGAGATCACCCGGGAAAGCGCCGCGCCGCTCGACGTCGACGCTGTCGATTTCGACGTGGCCGACGCGGGTGCAGACCTGGACACCAAATCGAAGCCGCCGCCGCCGGCGGCGCCGGATACGAGTCACTTGACGCTGGACGACGACTGAACCGCGCGTCCCGCCGCAAACTATACGAGGGAGGAACGATGAAACTGCATGAATCACCTAGTCCGAACGCGCGCCGCGTGCACGTGTTCATGGCCGAGAAGGGCATCGATATGGAGCGGGTACCGGTAGATATTCGCGGCGGCGAGAACATCTCGCCTGAGTACCTGGCTAAAAATCCCGCCGGGCGCGTGCCGGTTCTGGAGCTCGATGACGGCACGTTCTTAGGCGAATCTGTGGCGATTTGCCGTTACCTCGAAGGTCTGCATCCCGAGCCGAATCTGTTTGGCGAAGGCCCTCTGGAGACCGCGCTGGTGGATATGTGGCAGCGCCGGGTTGAGCTCAATTTCATGAATGAGGTGGCCGGTGCGTTTCGCAACATCACCGGTTTCTTCAAAGACCGGGAAACGTGTGTTGCCGAATGGGGCCAGGTCTGCGCGGAAAAAGCGCCGAAAGCGCTGACCATGTTCGACGACCAGCTGGCAGATAGCCCCTATCTGGCGGGTGACAGGTTTACGATTGCGGATATCACGCTCGTGATAGCGCTCGATTTCGCCAAGATGGTGAAGGTCGTAGATCTACCTGAACTGGACAACATCAGCCGCTGGTACGGCGAAGTCTCCCAACGACCAAGTTTTGCGGCCACCTGATCGCCCGTTCGCGGGCGGCCGTCAGCTCAGCGTGACAGCCAGCGTGTCGTAGCCGGCGGCCTGCATCGCGCGCTGGACGGCGCTCTGATTGTCCTGACACAGCGCCACCATGGATCCGCCGCCGCCACCGCCGGTGAGCTTGGCGCCCAGCGCCCCGTTGGCGCGCGCAATGTGTATGAGCTCTTCCAGCTCCGGCGTCGACAGCTGCAGAGCGTTGAGATAACCGTGGCATAGATTCATCAGCTCGCCGAGCTCCGCCAGGCGACCGCTGGTCAAGGCTTCGGCACCGGCGTCTGTGAGCAGCGCAATTTGATCGAAGATGCTTTCGTAGCGGTCCGGATATTGCTGCCAGGAAGCGCGCACCCGGGCAACGGTGTCCGCGGTGAGGCTTTCTTTGCCGGTGATGCCGATCACCATCTCGAGCGGCTGGCCCAGCTGCAGATTCTCGTAGCGGGGTCCCTCCTCGTCGCGCCTGTAAAGCAACGGTGTGCCGTAGGTTGCGACCGTATTGTCCACCCCTGAAGGGGTCCCGTGCGCTGCCTTTTCACATTCGAAGGCAAGCTCGTTGATACGCTCGTCCGTCAGCTTCAAACCGTAGGTGTGGTTCAACGCGCGCAGGATGGCCACGGCCAGCGCGGACGATCCGCCCAGACCGATGGCGCGCGGCACGTGCGGAAACACCTCGATGATCATGTCTTCGTTCAAAAGCTCGAGCTGGTCGAGAATGTTGGCGAGAATGCCGCCGATGCCATGCGTATTGGCATGCACTTTCTGCTCGAGCCCCCAGCGGGGAATGAGGATGTTCACGCCGTCACCTTCGCGCCTGATCGCAGCTTCCACTGCAATCGGTATAGGCAGCGCGATCGCCGGGCGGCCGTACACCACGGCGTGCTCCCCGAGCAGGATGATCTTGCCGCAGGCGGATTGCCGATCGCTGGATTCTGGCCGCACTGTTTTGCGCGCCAGGTTTTTGGCGATCTCCTGCGCCTTCCAGACTTTGATTTCGCCAGACTCGATCAGGCTCTCGACGACGGTTTCGAAGTACTCTTCTGAGACACCGGCGGTGCTGGCCACGCTGCGCGCATGCAGGTTCATGTGGTTCTGTTGAATGCCGTTCGTCGACAATGCGCGCAGAGCCGCGAAGTTCTGCGCCAGACCGATCGTGCCCATGATCGCCGCAAGTTCGGTCGCGTTGGGCGACCCGAGCAGGCGGTGATTGATGCGCACGCTCGGGTTGGTTTCGAGCGAGCCGCCGACGGTGCCGACCTTCATCGGTATTTCGATTTCTCCGACGAGCTCGCCTTCTGTGCCCTGGTACCAGCGGGTCAGGGCTTTGTAGCGTCCGCTGCGCGCCGCGTAAGCGTGTGCCGCAGCCTCGATCGCGCGCCAGTCGTTGCCGGTGGCGATGGCGACCGCGTCCACGCCGTTCATGATGCCTTTGTTGTGCGTGGCCGCCCGGTAGGGATCCGCCAGCGCGAGATCGTTCGCCAGGATGATACCGTCACGCACCTGCTCGCCGCTGTACCCCTTACCCTCGAGGTTGGCGGTGGGGATGGTCACGCTGGCGCGGGCAATTGCCCGGTCGGTCAGGTTCGAGAGTATCCGCAGAAATACCTGGCCCCCGGTGAT
The DNA here is from genome assembly GCA_965267275.1 of Pseudomonadales bacterium. Lineage (GTDB taxonomy): Bacteria > Pseudomonadota > Gammaproteobacteria > Pseudomonadales > Azotimanducaceae > UBA4421. Next base: position 4,353,206 of record OZ253950.1, on the reverse strand, counting down.
GGTTTCAACCAGGGAGGCCACACCCTCGCACATGGAGTTGACGAGATTTGCTCCCATCGCGTCCCGCGTGTCGACCAGCAGATGCAGCACGACCATGTGTCGGCCATCTTGTTCGGCGACGTGATGGAAAACCTCGATGTCGAGCGCGCCACCGCCGCGTGCAACCATTTTGGGATGCAGGCTGTTGGCGAGCGCGAGGATGTCTTCGCGGTGTTCCAGCAGTGCCTGCATCGCCGCTTCGGGATCGGTGTCGATCACGGCCTGCACCTGGCCGATGAGGATCGGTTCGCTGGCGCTCGCCGTGTAGCCGCCTCCCAGCCTGGCCATCCTTGCCGCGCCGGACAAGCCGGCGACGATAGAGGGCTCTTCGACAACCAGCGGCACAACGTAGTCGCGCTGATTGATGTAGAAGTTGAGGGCAACCCCCATCGGCAGGCCGAATACGCCCACCACGTTTTCGATCATCTTGTCTGCGACATTCAGCTGCAGTTGATGCGAGGCGCTGATGAGCTGCTGCACATCGTCCTTGCTGAGCATGCCGCGCTCGTGCAGCGCGGCGATGCGCTCGGCGATGCTCATGCGGAAGAAGTTGGGTATGCGCGACGTGTTGGCAGGCGACTTAGTCGCTGAGTCTGACGCCATCGGGGGCGGTCTCCAAATCCAGTGGGAAGTAGTTGCTGGCGCTGGCTTTGGCTCGAAATGCCGCCAGAGCGTCCGGGTCTGCGCTGACGGCAATACCCACGTCACCGCCGCCTGCGCCGCAGGGCTTATATACCAAGCCGTGCGCGGACGCGATTGTAGCTAACTGCGCATGATTTTTCGTAAAAATATTGAGACGGGCGGCGCGGTCGAGATCGGCCAAGGCGGCGCCGTAGGCGCGCCACGCGTCGAGCTCGCCGGCGCTATCGAAAAGTGTCTTGCTGGCTTTAATCAGCGCGTCGAGAGGCGCCGTATCGCCGGCTTCCCGCCAGTGATTGAAGTTGCGCACGTGTTTCGCGGTGGCGGCCGAGCTGCCGGTGAAAACGACGCACCAGGAAAGGTGATCAGGCAGCGCGATCGGCTGTGCAGCAGTTGGTGCTTCGCGCTGATATCGAATGACGCCGCCATGCCAGCTTGCGGCGACGTCCAGGCCGCTGCCGCCGCCCTGCAGTCGACGGTGGATCTCCAGCGCGTCAGCGAGACCCGCCGCAGGCGTGTAGAGCTCGCCGATTGCGCGAACCGTGGCTACGCAGGCCGCTGCAGAAGATCCCAGCCCAAGTTTGTCGGGCCCCATGAAGAAGGAACGCGTGTCGGTATGCACGCGGTACGCGTCCTGCGGCAGCTCTGCGTGCCCGAAGTGCTCCAGCGTGGCGACGACCAGGCCCGCGCTCACGACCGATTCGGGGAAAGCCGACGTGCCGCTGTAGACCCCGGGACCGAGCAGCCCGGAGCTCATGAACTGCCAATGCTGGGCGGGTTCGAGACTGACGGAGGCGTAACGGTCTACCGCCATGACCGCGGCGGGCGCATCTGCCAGCACGGCATACTCGCCCCAGAGCACCAGCTTGCCGGGGGCTGTTGCGATCAAGGTGCCTCGACGCGGGCGCCTTCGCCCATCTGACAGATAAACGTCTGTTCGACACCGGGCACCTGGGCAAGAGCGGCGGCGACAGCGTCGGTATGCTCAGGCTCACAGATGGCTTTCACCTGCGGTCCTGCGTCGATGGTGAAGAACACCGGCGTGCCCGCCGCGCGTAGCTCCCGCACTGTCTGCATACAGGCAAGCGTTGCCGCGTTCCAATACATGAGCGTGGGATTGCTTGTCAGCATGACGCTGTGCATTTTCAGACAGGAGAGTTCGGAGATGCGCGCGAGCTGCTCGAAGTCGCGTTGGTTGATGGCGTCCGTTGCCGTGGCGAAATCTTCGCCAGAGCCGCGCACCCAGGTCTTGTAGAATTCCGAGGTCTGCCGCGATATCTCCATCCCCTGGGTGCTTCCGACCGCTTTGGCGCTCGTGCTCGTCACAGCGACCACCACGGCCATCGGCCAGTAGGCCGCAGGTGCCAGACGCTGGGCGCGCCATAGCGGCGGCACCAGCGCTACGTAGCCGTCGAAACACGATCGGGCGGCGCTTGCCGACCCCAGGCGTGCCCACTCCGACATGATCTCTGCATCCATATTGAGCCCGGCATCGGCATTGATGGCGCACATCAGAGCGGCAAACCCCGAAGCTGACGAGGCGAGGCCCGCTCCGGTCGGGAAGTTATTCGTCGAGGAGATTTTGTAGTGCGGCACCTCGAAACGGTTGCGCAGCGCACCGAGCCAGCGCGCTACTTTGCTGTCGTTGACCACTTTGTCGTTCAATATGAACTCGTCGCGCTCAGCCGCCTGCACGGTGGTTCGCGTGGTCAGCGTGTCCAGCGTGATCGAAATGTTTGGCGTCGCCGGCAGGTTGCCGGGCTTCTCTTGTTTGCCCCAGTATTTGACGAGAGCGATGTTTGGATGCGCGATGGCAGTGGTCATGGCCGCGTCGATCAATCGTCCAGGTAGTTCGGCGGCGGCGTGAACGCAAAGCCCGCCTGTTCCAGCTGATCTGCCACAGCGATGGTGATCAGGTCGTTGTATTCCGCGCTGACGATCTGCACGCCGATCGGCAGGCCTTCATCAGTGAGGCCGGTCGGCACGACGGTCGAAGGCAGAAACGCAACGCCCGAGAGACCCGCCCAGAAGACCTGTTCGAAGTAGGGACGCTCCTCGTTGTCGACCATGATGGTGCGTTCTCCGAATTTGCGGTGGTCGTGCTTGAAAGCGGGCGTTGCCATTGTCGGCGTCAGCAGAATGTCATACTGCTTGAAGAACTCATGCCAGCGCCAGCGCAGCTGGTGGCGCTCTTCGTTGGCCGCGCCCCAGTCTTTGAAGCTCGAAACCTGGGCGCGCAGCACCTTGGCGCCGGCGCTCTGGTCGTTGGGGTCGAGCTCGGCGACATACGCTTTGAGGCTGTCGTAGTCGTCTGCCTGCATGCGCATCGCCATGGTCGCCTGCAGGAGCTGCTGGTACGTATCGTGGCTGTGGGCCGCAGCGAAGTCCGGACGCGCGTCATCGTCGACTTGTGCGCCGCCGTCTTTGAGCGCCTGGGCAACCTGCATCACGCGCGCTTCGGTTTCGGCGCTCACGGGCGCCTGCTCATCGTTGCGCCAGACGGCAACTTTGAGATCGCGCAGACTGCGATCACCCCATTCGGGCAGGCTCAGCTGAAAACCGCGCGCGGTGATTTCGTCGGGGCCGGCCATGGTGCGCAGCGCGGTATCGAGATCTTTGGCTGAGCGCGCCATGGGGCCGATCACGGAGATATCGGATGACGAACGCACATCTCCGGGTGGCGTGTGGCCGCGCATCCACAGGAGGTTGTAGGTTGGTTTGTGCCCGAAGATGCCGCAGAAATGCGCGGGGTTACGGATCGAACCACCGATGTCCGATCCCGTCTCGATGCCGGTGAGCCCCGCAGCCAGGGCCGCTGCAGATCCGCCGGACGATCCGCCGGGAATACGCTCATGGTCGTAGGGATTGTTGGTGGTGCCGTAAATCTCGTTGTAGCTCTGGAAATCCGCGAGCGACAGCGGCACGTTGGTTTTACCGAAAATGTTCACGCCCGCGCCCTTCAGCTTGCGGATGGACTCGGCGTCTTCCACAGGCACATTGTCGCGCCATTCCGGGTTGCCCCAGGTGGTCGGCGTGCCCGCGACGTTGTACGACTCCTTGACGGTCATCGGCACCCCGCCCAGCGGCCCGAGGTCTTCACCGCGCGCGAGCGCCGCGTCCATCTCCCGCGCCTGTGCCAGGGCCTGGTCACGTATGTCGACGACGATCGCATTCAGCGCCGGGTTGTATTTGTCGACACGCTGGAGATAGAACACGAGCAGCTCTTCGGCTGAAATTTCCTTGTTGCGGATTTTCGCAGCCAGCTCAGTGGCCGACGCAAATGCCAGCTCGCTCATGTCCTTCCCTCGTGGTCTCATAGTGGGCGAAAACTGTGCAGGGTAGGTTGGATTTAATCAAGCGGGGTGAGGGTGGAGGTTGATGCGCAAGCCTGGCTGGACATATGGCTGCCGGGTGCTGAAATTGCAGCGAGCAAGGTGCTGGGTTCAGGTGTGGCGGCGGATGTCATAGGCGTACGCTATCGCCATCAGGGCCGCGCGGCGCTTGCCGCGCTCCGCGTGCTGCGTGCCGCAGGTGCCAGGGTGGCGCTCGAACGCCTCGCAGCCTTGCAGGCGCGGCTGGCGGGCGCTGGGCTGCCGGTGCCCGAGCCTTATGCGGTGGTCGAACTCGGCGAGCAGGTCGGTATGTGGATGGCCTGGCTTCCGGGAGACGTTGCGCTCGATGGCGATCCGCAGCTGTTTGCCGAAAGCCTGCGGCAGATTCATGCAGTAGATGTGTCAGATCTGCCACTCGCGACCTGGCAACCCGTCTTCCTCGACGTTGCAGATATACCCGCGGACAACCTGCCTGCCGGGATGAACATCGATGCGGTCCTGGCGCCACCTCCGTCACCGCCTGGCAGCAACGTGCTCGTGCACGGCGATTTCTGGCCCGGCAATCTGCTGCTCGACGGCGGCAGGGTGAGCGCGATTCTAGACTGGGAAGACGCGGCGCTCGGACATGGTCTCGTCGATGCCGCGCACATGCGTTATGAATTGATGTGGCTGAGCGGGGTCGATGCTGCAAACCGCTTTACGGATGTGTACCTGCGCAACAGCGGATACACATTGGATGATCTGGCTCCCTGGGTTGCGTGCGCGTTACGCACGCCACTGGCGGGCATGCACCGCTGGGGTTTGTCGCAAGCTGAGCGTGAGCGCCTCAAGCACACCCTGGTGATGCTGAGTCGAAGTATTTAGGTTACGGTTATCTGCTCCTCAGCCAGCAGTGACAGATGATCTACTTACACCACTATCCAGCCTCTCTCTTCTCAGAAAAAATTCGCCTGATGCTCGGTTATCACGGTCTCGAATGGCATTCCGTGGAGATCCCCAGCATCATGCCGCGGCCGCTTCTGATGCCGCTTTCCGGCGGCTATCGCAGAACGCCGGTTTTGCAGATAGGCGCAGATGTTTATTGCGACACGAAAGTCATCGGGCGGGCGCTGGCGCGTCACACGGGCGATGAGACGCTGTACGCGCCGGGCTTTGCCGCCCACCGGATTGCGGACTGGGCGGATACGCAGCTCTTTCGCGTGACCGTCGCGCTCAACTTCCGGCCAGAAGCGCTGGTTGCGATGATGGGTCAGTTTTCCGAGGAAGAAGCGGCGGCGTTCGCCAAGGATCGTGCCGAGCTTTCCGGCGATCAGCCTATCGCCTCGCTGACGCCGGACGCGGCATTTGCCTATCTTGATCACACGCTCGCCGAGCTCGAGGGAAGCCTCGCGAACACGAGCTTCCTCTTCGGCGATGCACCGTCAATTGCCGACTTTGCCCTGTATCACAACCTGTGGTTCCTGAAAAACAACCCTGTCAACGCATCTGTGCTCGCGCCTTACGGTGCGGTCGAAGCCTGGTATGAGCGGTTGGTTGCGTTTGGTCACGGCAGCGTGGTGGAGAGCGATGGCGAAGCGGCGTTGGCGGCGGCTCAGGCGGCACAGCCGCTGGCGCTGACGCTCGAGGCGTCTCCGGATTTCGCGTTTACCCCCGGGACGGAGGTGACGGTCACCCCTGTCGACTACGGCTGCATCCCGGTGGCGGGAACGCTGGTTGCTGCTGACCATCAGGAAGTGGTGGTCGCGCGGCAGACCGAGGAAACCGGTCTGGTGCACACGCACTTCCCGCTGGCGGGATTTACCGTTGCCGCCGCTGACCAGGCCTAGGAGGCGCCATGCGTGCCGCTGTCGTTAGAGAACACGGTCCGATTGAGCATATTCAGGTAGAAGACCATTTCCCGGAACCTGTCCTGGAACCTGGCTGGGTGATTGTCAGGGTGACTGCCTGTGCGTTGAACTTTCACGACATTTTCAGCCGGCGGGGGATGCCGGGCATCAAGCTCCCGCTGCCTCTCGTCATTGGCTCCGACATCGCCGGGCAAGTTGTCGAGGTGGGCGAGGGCGTCGACACATGGATGCCAGGCGAGCGCGTGCTGATAGACCCACTGTATCCGGCGCGTGGCATGATTGGTGAGCGCTGGAACGGCGGGCGGGCAGAGTATTGCGCCGCCCATGCCTCCCAGCTCGTGCCAATACCGGACGGCGTCAGCGATGCGGTCGCAGCAAGCATCCCGCTGGCCTATGCGACGGCGCATCGCATGATGGTGACCCGTGGCGCGGTTGGCGCAGACGATACGGTTCTCGTGATGGGCGCCAGCGGCGGCGTGGGCACTGCGAGCGTCCTGCTGGCCAAGCGCGCAGGCGCCCGGGTCATCGCATGCGCGTCGAGCCCGGACAAGCTCAGCCGTCTTGCTGAACTGGGCGCCGATCACGGCATCAATTATGTCGAAAACGACATGCGCGAAGCGGTCTGGGATCTCTGCGGCAAACCGCGTATCAGCGGCGAAGGCGGCGTCAGCATGGTGGTGAACTGCACCGGCGGCGGCAGCTGGATGGACTCCATCCGCTGTCTCGAGGTAGGCGGGCGCCTGGTGACCTGCGGCGCGACCGCAGGATTTGATGAGTCGGTGGACGTGCGTTACGTCTGGACGTTCGAGCAGAGCCTGCTGGGGTCCAACGGCTGGCGGCGCGGCGACATCACCAGCCTGCTCGACAGCGCCGCGGACGGCAGCCTCGTACCCGTGGTCGATCGCATCATGCCGCTCAGCGAAGTGCACGAAGCAGAACGCCTGATGGAAAATCGCGAAGTATTTGGCAAGATTGTACTCACCCCTTGAGCCCATGGCGGCAAATCGATGCAAATTTTAAAGACCTGGATGTTCCTCTGCGCGGTGTTGCTGGCGCTGACGAGCGCTGGCGCGGATCTGTCCGGAACCTATGACGTCGGCACGCTCACGCCGCTCGAGCGGCCGGAGGCATTCGGCGAAAGTCGCTACATGACCGCGGAGCAGGCGGCGCAGATCGAGGCGCGTATGGGACGGATGATGGCGGCCGACAGCGCGCCGAGCGATCCGGACCGAGCGGCGCCGCCGAAGGGCAGGCTCACCAACGGCTACAACTTCTTCTGGGTCGATCCGGGCTCCTCGGCCAATCAGGTGGGCGGCAAATTCCGCACTTCGATCATCACGAGCCCTGCCAACGGCCGCATACCGCCGATGACCACCGCTGGCGCGGCGCGCCTGTCGGGCATGCTGGCGCGCTGGGAGATCATCTGGCGGAACCCCGACCCGACGACGGAAAAGGATGGCGGTAGCGCCTGGTGGCTCGACGGCGAGAGCGGGCCTTACGATCATCTGGAGCAACGGCCGCTCGCCGAGCGCTGCATTCTAGGCTCTCGCTCCACCGCGGGTCCGCCCATGCTGCCGAACTTCTACAACAACCATAAACGCATCGTGCAGACCGATGACCATGTCATGATCCTCACCGAGATGAACCATGACGCGCGCATCATCCGCATTGGCGGCGAGCGGCGACCGCAGGGCGTACAGACCTGGTTGGGCGACAGTGTCGGGCGCTGGGAGGGTGACGCGCTGATCGTCGAGACCACAAATTTCACGACCACTCCGGCGCTATCCGGGGCGGACGAAAATCTGCAGGTGCGCGAGCGGTTCGAGAAGCAGGAAGACGGTAACCTGCTCTATGCGTTCGAGGTGATCAATCCTACCGTCTGGACCTCGAACTGGGGCGGCGAATATACCTGGCGGATGACCCGGGAGAAGGTCTACGAATACGCCTGTCACGAGGGTAACTATGCGCTCGGGAATGTGATGCGTGGCGCGCGCATGCTGGAGGCCCAGGCCGCCGGCCGATGAGGCTACTCGGGGTCGGATGTCAGCGCGTCACCGGCCTGCGTTTTCAGACGCTCCATCCAATCTTCAATCTTGTGGCGCATGAACGGGATGTCCAGCGCAATGAACGCGGCGCCCAGCGGTAGCATCCAGAATCCCAGGATCGGCAGGAAACCGAATACGCCGCCCACCATGAATGCCACGCCGATCAGACTGCGAATCCCGGGCGCCACGTGATCGCGTCCCCAGCGCAATGTGCGGTAGGTGTAGGCGGCGATACGTTGGCGTAAAGAGGGTTCGTTGGCGTCCGTCACTAGACCATCACGGGGCCGTCGCTTGGCGCGTCATGCGCCCCGGGATGCGCGCGCCGCGTGAGATCCGGGTCGATCGACAGGAAGCGGTACTGACCGTCTTCATGCAGCGTTCGTTCGATACGGTTGCGATGCATCAAGAGGTGCAGGTGCGCAATCGCTTCGCCGAGCGCCATCATCATCTGGCGCGGATCGAGCTCGCGGGCGAAGAGCACCGGCAGCAGGTCTTTGGCGATCTGGGGATCCACGCAGGCTTCTTCGATGGCGAGCATGCGGTCGTCGTGATGGCTGATCAGGCCGCGCAGGCGTTCACGCACGCCATAAAAGGGTAGATTGTGTGCCGGCAGCACCAGGGTGTCCGCGGGCGTGCTCAAGAGCTTATCGTGAGATTCCATCCAGTCTTTCAACGGGTTGGCGTTCGGTTCCGTCGGGTGCACGCTGACGTTGGAGGTAATGATCGGCAGGATCTGATCACCGGAAATCATGATCTTGAGCGCAGCGCAGTAGAGGCATGCGTGTTCCGGGGAATGTCCCGAGCCCACCACAACCCGCCAGTCGTGCTCGCCGATGGTGAGCACCTGCCCATCTGCCAGGCGTTCGTAGCCGGACGGCATGGTCGGCATGCTCATCCCTTCGGAGCTGCGCTGTTCCCACATCTTGGCCAGCTCTTCGAGATAATCCGGCGGCATTCCGGCGCGCAGATAAAACTCGCTGCCGAGCCAGGTCGAGTGGTGACTGCCGCCGCTGTTGGAGAAAGCCCGCGCCTGATAGTACTCGGCGCGCGTCATGTACAGCGGGCAGCGGAACTCTTCCGTGATCATGGCCGCCTGGCCGATGTGATCGGGATGCATGTGGGTGCAGATCACCCCGATGACGGGTTTGTTGCCCAGCTCGGAGGCGAATATCTCGTGCCACCACTCGGTGACGTCAGGCAGCGACAACCCGGTATCGACCACGTACCAGCCGTTCTTATCCTCCAGCAGGTAAAGATTGATGTGGCTCAGCGAGCCCGGCATCGGCATCGACAGCCAGCGCACGCCGGGCGCAACTTCTACTGTGGTGCCGGCGGCGGGATGGTCGTCGTACGGGTATTTCAGGTTGTCTTGTTCATGCATAGCCGCCCGAGTATAGCGGCAACCCGTTCGCCGCGCCCACCGTGGTTTGCGTTGGGTGCGGGCGGTTGGTTAGATTTAGGCGACAACGGGAGGGGAAAGTCATGGGTATGAACGTCAAACCGGTGCCAACCTTGGATGCGGAAATCAACGAGATCCGCATGGCCACTGCGGAAATCGTCAACGAGCGGATCGTGCCCAATGAGGCCAGGCTCTGGGGCTGGATGTCCGACAGTGCCAATGCGCCGAATCAGGCCAAAGCCGAAGCCAGGGAACTGCGTATGGAGATCCAGGCGGCGGTGAAGAACGCCAATCTCTGGGCGCCGCACCTGCCGCAGGAGTTTGGCGGCATGGGCCTTTCGTTCCTGCAGCATGCTTACATGAACGAGATCCTGTCATACAGCCCGGGCGCGGCGTCGCTCTTCGGCGTCGTCGCGCCAAACTCGGGCAATCAGAAGATCCTCGTGAAGTACGGCACGCCGGAGCAGCATGAACAGTGGCTGAAACCATTGACGGAAGGCACGATGCAATCCGGCTTTTCGATGACCGAGCCCGACAATCCCGGCTCGGACCCGCGTTCCATCACCACGCGCGCGGAGCTCGATGGTGACGAATGGGTCATCAACGGCCACAAGTGGTTTACCTCGAACGGGCAGGCCGCAGACTTTTTCATCGTCATGTGCCGCACTGCCGACCCTGACGATCCGAGTGGCGCCAACGAGAAGATGACGCAGATCATCGTTCCCAAAGACGCGCCGGGCGTAAACATCGTGCGCGGTGTGCCGGTGTGGGGTAAAGCCTCGAGCCATTGCGAAATCATCTACGACAACGTGCGCGTGCCCAAGGAAAACCAGCTCGGCCGCACTGGCAGCGGGCATCAGGCCGCGCAGGATCGTCTCGGCGCCGGACGCGTCTACCATTGCATGAACGCGATCGGTTCCATGTGGCGCGCCTTCGATCTGATGGTCGAGCGGCTGACCACCCGCGAGGTGCACGGCGGCGAGAAGCTCGAAGAAAAACAGTTCATGCAGGGATTTGTCGCTGAGAGTTACATGGACATACAGTCCGCGCGTCTGATGACCATCCACTGCGCCGAAAAGATGGAGACCGGCGCGGATCCGCGTGCGGACATTTCAGCCATCAAGATATTCGTGCCCGCCGCCTATCACCGCGTGGTGGACCGGGCGATCCAGGTGTGGGGCGCGGCCGGCGTATCGGGCGATCTGCCGCTGGCGGGCATGTATCAGGGCGCGCGTACCCTTCGTCTGGCCGACGGTCCGGATGAAGTCCATAAAATTCTCATCGCCAAGCTGATTCTGCGCCGCTATCACAAAGGCGAAAGCTGGGACTTCGGTAACTGAGGTTTGCAACATGCCAAAACTGACTGATCAGGAACGGGATACTTTTCTCAACGAACCGGGGGTGCTCATGCGCATCGCCGTCGTGCGTGAAGATGGGAGCCCGCTGGTGACACCCATCTGGTTCATCTATGAGGACGGCGCCATCTACTTCACGCCTCGGGACAAGAGTGAGTGGTTCGCCTGTCTGCGCAGGGACCCGCGCGTGGCACTGTGTATCGACGAGCAGCCGCTGCCTTACCGCAAGGTGCTCGTCGAAGGCCAGGCGGCGTTGGTCCACGATGTAGGCGCTGACGACGTATGGCGGGATCAGTACCGGCGTATCGCCGAGCGCTACGTTAATCGAGAGGGCGCTGAGGCATACGTGCAGAACACCATCGACCAGCCGCGCGGCCTGTATCGGGTTGCGCTTGCCGATGCTAAAGTTTCAACCTGGCGAATGCCGCTGGATGGGGAAGACGGTATGGGGATCTGGCACGACCGTTATTACGTTCCGGGTACCCAGTTCTGATTTCGTTGCGGGGAGCATGTGATGCGATGCCCTAAATGCCCGGGCACCATGGAAGTGAAAACCTACGGGCGCAAGATCACGGTACACCGTTGCACGGATTGCGGTGGTTTGTTCTGTAAGCCTGACGTATTGCTGGAAATGAAGCGCGAGTGGATGTCCGAGATCGTGCTTGACTCCGGTGATGCCAAAGTGGGCGAAAAACACGACCTCATGGGGGATATCAATTGCCCCGAGTGCGGTGTGCCGATGGATAAGGTGGCCGACAAAGCCCAGACGCACATCTGGTTCGAAAGCTGTGCACAGTGCGAAGGGATGTACTTCGACGCGGGTGAGTTTTCCGATCTGAAATACGACACTTTCGTCGACCGCATTCGCGGTTTTCTCAAGGGCAATCGGCCTGAAGCTTAGCTTCATTCTGGCGCTGCTGATCGCGCTCGCCGCCTGCGGCTCTGACAGCAAAACCGACGTTCTCGAAGTCCCTGACCGCGCAACGCCGGTACTGCAGGTCTATTTCGGAGATCTCGATGCGCTGCGCGATCGCGGCGAGATCAGAATTGCGCGCCAGCGCTGGGCGGGTTTCGACACGCTGCCGAAGGAAGGCATCGCACTTCAGCACTACGAAAAGCTGGCGGAACAGTTTGCCGTTTCTCTGGGTTTGACGCCGCGATGGGTCGAATTCGACGACTTTGAGCGGGTGCTGTCCGCTGCGCGCGATGGTCTGGCGGACGTGGTCATCGGCAACGTCAGCGTCACTGCGGAGCGTGCGGGCGAAATGGCCTTCAGCCGTCCGCTGTCGCGTTCGCGCGAGTGGCTGCTCGGATTCGAAGACGGGGAACGTCTCGGTCTGCCCGCCGGGACGGCGTACTTTGCTACCGCGGCAACACGCGGGCTTGAGAATGTCGTCGAGTTACCTGGGGACATGTTGCCCGACCAGGTTTTTGACGCGCTCATCGATCGGCAGATCGACCGCACGATCATGGATGCCGTGACGGCGCGCTACCTGCTTGCCAGCACCGAGGACCTGGAGGATGCGCCGCAGCTGCTGGACGATCTCGGTGAACGCCCCCTCGCCTGGGTGGTGCGCAAAGACAGCTCTTTACTCCTCGGCGCGCTGAATGAATTCATCGACCAGACCCATCTGACGCAACAGCGTCTTGCGGTGGAGAAGAGGCGCTGGCCTGCGATTCTGGGCAGCGGCGTGCTGCGGATGATCACCGTAACCGGTCCACACACGTACTTTCTATACAAGGGCGAGTTGGCGGGCTTCGAATATGAATTGCTCGAGCTCTTCGCGGCGCAACACGAGCTTGCGGTAGAGGTTGTGGTGGCGTCGGATCGCACGCAGGCGCGTGCCTGGCTCGAGTCCGGGAGAGGCGATGTCGTCGCAGCGGCGGTGACGGCTACTGCTGCGAGACGCGCTGCCGGCTGGCGTTTCACCGAGCCCTATATGCGCGTTGACGAGGTGGTGGTTGCCCATGCCGACGGGCGTCCGGTGGAGACCATCGCTGACCTTGCCGGCCGGGAGGTCTTTCTGGATCCCTCTTCCAGTCACTGGCAGTCGGTCAGCACCGCCGCGCCGGAAGCCGTTCTCGTACCGGTTCAGGCAATGCCTGAGCAGATTCTGCATGGGGTTGCCACCGGCGCCTATCCGCTGACGGTTGCTGACAGTCACCTGCTGGAGATTGAGCAGGCGCATGGTGACCCGCTGGTGCGTGGCGCTGCCGTTGCAGAAGACGTTGGCATTGCCTGGGTAATCAGGGAGGAACAGACAGAGCTTGCAAACGCCCTGGGTAAATTCGTCAGCGCCGCGTACCGCGGCCTCGACTACAACCTGCTGGTGCAGAAGTATTTCGGCAACGAGCGGCGCATCAAACGGCGCGCGCCGCATCGGGTGACTGACCAGACTTTGAGCCCCTACGATGCCCAGCTCAGGTCCCTCGCGGATACCTATGGATTCGACTGGCGCCTGCTGGTTGCACAGATGTATCAAGAATCCGAGTTTAAACCGCGCCGCACATCTTTTGCCGGCGCCCGGGGATTGATGCAGGTAATGCCGCGAACGGCCCGCCAGCTCGGGGTCGATCCTGAACGTCTGTTTGAACCCGCAGTGGGTTTGAACGCCGGTGTGCGCTATCTCGACTGGTGCCGTGAACGATTCGAAGGCGAGCTGCCGCTCGCGCAGAGGATCTGGTTTGCGTTAGCTGCCTACAACGCGGGGCCCGGGCATGTGCGGGACGCGCGGCGCCTGGCGAGACAGCTCGGTCTGGAGCCCGATGTCTGGTTCGGCAATGTCGAGCAGGCGATGCTGAAGCTCAGTCTCCCGGAGTATGCCAACAAGGCGGCCCACGGCTATGTGCGCGGCGAAGAGCCGGTTAACTATGTTGCACAGATTCGCGAACGCTATCAGGCCTATGTCGATCATCTGACGACCATCCAGAATCTGTGAAGAGTGCCTGCTCTGCCGCTCGCGCCGAACGGTAGCGGACAAAATCGATGTGACCCCATCTGGCGCTTGCGATGTAGTCGAGCATGGCGCGCCGTTTGCGATAGTGCTGTGTAACGATCCACCAGATGAGGGAATCTTCGCCGCGCCAGACGGCCAGCTGACCCCAGAAGCTCTCGTAGTTGGTGCCCCATAAGAGCTCCCGGTCGCGCCAGCGTCGCCAGGACCTGCGCAGCACGCGATAGAGCAGTACCGGCATCGGCAGATCGAGCCAGATGACCGTATCGAGGCGCTGCCAGAAAGCCGCTTGAGAAAACCCGGTGTAGGATCCGGACACGACCCAGGCGTCGCCTGCCGTAGCCTCCCTCAACTTGTCGGTGAAAGCTTCAGGGTCTGTTGCGTTCAGACCCACCCAGCCAGGCTGCCAGTTTAGGGCGTCGAGATTGATGTGGGGAATGCCACGCGCGTCGGCGATTCGCTGGGCCAGCGTGGTCTTGCCGGCACAGCTGTTGCCCATGACGTGTATCCGTTGACCGAGCGTGCGGCCTGGGTTCATGCGGCATTGCCTTGACCGGGCGGGGAGCGGATGTTATCACCGCCAAGTCTGGAATAGCGAGAAAGATATGCGCTGGATATGCCTGCTGTTGATGGTCGCGGCAAACGCTCATGGTGAGGTCGTAGATAGCTCGGCCCATGGTTTCACCTCGGAGCACAAGCTCGTATTGAGCGCGCCGCCCGACGAGGTCTACGAAGCCCTGACGAGAGATATCAATCTCTGGTGGGACACTGCCCACTCGTTTGGCGGGGAAACTTCGGTCTTCAGCCTCGATGCCCGTGCGGGAGGGTGTTTCTGCGAAAACATGCCGGACGGCAGCTCGGTTCAGCACATGCAGGTGGTAAACGCGCAGCCGGGTCGCCAGCTGACCCTCAGCGGGGGGCTGGGGCCGCTGCAGGCCATGGGCATCAGCGGCGCGATGACCTTCACCCTCGGGACGCACGCCGAGGGCACGGAGCTTGCCTACCAATACGTCGTCGGGGGCTATGTTGCCGGCGGGCTCGAGGCGTGGGCCGGCCCCGTCGACCAGGTGCAGCTTGGACAGCTCAAACGCCTGCAGCAGTTTGTCGCGACGGGTACGGCGCTCAATTAACGTTTAGTCGAAGAGCCCCTCGAAGTCCCGCGCCTCGTTGCTGGTGCGCGCTTCGCGCATGCACTTGGCGAGCACCGGGATGCCGCCTTCGATCTCAGCTTCGGTGAGATGCCCGAATGCCAGCCTCAGGTAGGGCTTGTTGCGATTGGCGTAGTGGAAAGACGTGCCGGGCAGATAGTTGAAGCCGTTCGCCTGGCAGAGCTCCCAGAGTTTCCTGCGGTCCACATCTTCCGGCATGCGCAGCCATATGAAGAGACCGCCTGCGGGGTTCGACCAGGCACAGATGTCGGCCAGGTTGTCCTGCAACCCGCGGGTGGTCAGGTCGCGCTTCAGCTTCAACACGGGATTGGTCACCGCGGCGTGATCACCGATGCCGTCTTTGTAGAACTCCGCGGCGATGGCTGCGGCGAGGTAGTTGCTGCCGGCATCATGGCGGCGCGCGAGGATCTTATCCAGCATCGGCGGGCGGGCGTAGACGTATCCGAGTCGAAATCCGGGCGCCAGTATTTTCGACAGCGAGCCGAGGTAAATGTGATTGGGATTGGGATCCAGCGCGAATAGCGCGGGTTCGATTGGACCCTCGTAGTGCACGTCGGCGTAGCAGTTGTCCTCGACAATCGGCACGCCGTAGCGCGCCGCCAGCTCGATCATCTCCAGGCGCCGTGACTTCGGCATGATGAAACCGGTGGGATTCTGATAAGTGCTGATCGCGTAGATGAACTTCGGTAAACGTCCTTCGCCGTCGAGGCGGGCGAGTTCCTCCTCGAGATGATCGATGCGCATGCCGCCCTCGTCCAGCCGCACACCCACCATGTCATACCCCAGGCTGCGGTAAGCACCGAGCGTGCCTGGATAGCTGAACTCCTCCACGATCACCGTATCACCCTTGTTTTCCTGCAGGGCCTCTGCCGTCAGCGTGACGGCCTGCATCGAGCCGTTGGTGATGATGAGGTGATCTGGATCGACTGCCACACCTTCGCGTTCGCCTTCGCGCCGCGCCATCGCTTCACGCAGACCCAGGTGTCCGAGACCGCCTGGATAGCGGGTCAGCGCTTCGGCCTGCTCGCCGATGACTTTGACTGCCGCTGCCTGCAGCGCTTCCGCCGGGAATGTGCTCGGATCGGATCGGCCGGTGCCGAAATCATAGAGGATCTCAGACATGGCCTGCTGCCGGCGCTGAGGCGTCGTTGCACAGCGTATACCGCTGAATCAAGACGGGTGGCGTATTTGTGCTCATAAATCCCTCCCTTTACGCTATCGTACAACGAATGCGTTTGTGTCTGGGGGAGGAATTGGCGCAAGAGAATGCCGGATGGCGCTTTGGTATGGTCGGCGGCGGCGAGGGTGCTTTCATCGGCCAGGTCCACCGCCTGGCTGCGGAAATGGACGGCGCGGCGCGGCTGGTATGCGGGGCGTTTGCTTCGGATCCGGAACGTTCGCGGCGTTCGGGCCGGGAAATCTATCGTTTACCGGAAGCGCGCTGTTACGGGGACTACGCGGAGATGTTCGCGGAGGAGGCGCAGCGTCCCGCGGACGAGCGGATGCAGTTTGTCGTCATCGTCACTCCGAATCACATGCACGTGCCGGTCGCCGAGGCCGCGCTGGACGCCGGGTTCAGCGTCGTTTGTGACAAGCCGGTGGCGCTCTCCCTGGCAGAGGCCGAGGCGCTGGCGGAAAAGCTGTCGGCGGCGTCCAACTGCCTTTTTGCGTTAACACACAACTACACGGGTTATCCCATGATCAGGGAAGCGAGGGCGCTCATAGCCAACGGTGCGTTCGGTCGTATACGGCGGGTCAACTGTGAGTACCTGCAGGGCTGGTTGGCCAACGAAGTAACGGACAGCAAGCAGGCTGCGTGGCGAACCGACCCGGCCCGCGCCGGCGCTGCCGGCTGCTTTGGCGACATTGGTTCGCATGCCGAGAATCTTGTGAGCTACGTCACCGGCCTTGAGATAGATGAGTTATGTGCCGACTTGTCGACGTTTGTCGATGGCCGCGCGCTGGATGACGACGGCAACGTGCTGCTGCGTTTTGCCGGCGGCGCTCGGGGTGTGATCAGCGCGAGTCAGATAGCGGTGGGCAAAGAAAACGACCTCGCGCTGCAGGTGTACGGCGAGAGCGGGGGATGCGAGTGGCGCCAGTCTGAAGCGAACACGCTGCTGGTGCGCTGGCTGGACCAACCGCCGGAGATACGACGCACGGGCGGTCCCGGTCTGTCGGCGCCGGCGCAGGCGGCTGCGCGGATCCCGGCTGGCCACCCGGAAGGGTATCTGGAAGCGTTCGCCAACGTGTATCGGGGTTTTTATGAGCGCCTGGCCGGCGGCGATGGCGATTGCCCGGACATCGTCGATGGCGTGCGCGGTATGCGTTTCATCGAACGCGTCGTTTCGAGTTCCGCCCAGGGCGGCGTCTGGTTGGAGTTTTAGGAGAACACAGTGCTGACTTTGAAAGGACCGGCCATATTCCTGGCCCAGTTCATGGCGGATGAAGACCCGTTCAATAACATCGAGGCGATGGCAAAGTGGGCGGCGGATCTCGGGTTCGTCGGCATCCAGGTGCCAATCGGCAATCCGGCGTTCATCGACGTGGCGCGAGCGGCGGAAAGTAAATCCTACTGCGACGACCTGAAAGGCCGCGTCGAAGCGCAGGGCGTCGTCATCACCGAGCTTTCGACCCATCTGGAAGGCCAGCTGGTGGCTGTGCATCCTGCATACAACGAACTCTTCGACGGATTTGCTGCCCCGGAAGTGCGTGGCAATCCCAAAGCCCGAACCGAGTGGGCCATCCGGCAGGTCACGCTGGCCGCGCAGGCCTCCGCCAATCTGGGCCTCTCTGAACAGGTGTCGTTCTCAGGGGCCCTGCTCTGGCCGATGATGTATCCCTGGCCGCAGCGCTCGCCTGGCCTCGTGGAAGAAGGATTTGCCGAGCTTGCGCGCCGTTGGCGCCCGATTCTCGATGCGCATGAGGATGCCGGTGTAAACGTTTGTTACGAGATCCACCCCGGTGAAGACCTGCATGACGGCGTCACCTTCGAACGTTTTCTGGAAGCTGTGGATAACCACCCGCGCGCCAACATTCTTTATGATCCGAGCCACTTCGTGCTGCAGCAGCTCGACTACCTCAGCTTCATCGACATTTATCACGAACGCATCAAGATGTTTCACGTCAAGGATGCCGAGTTCAATCCCACCGGTCGCGCAGGTGTTTACGGCGGCTACCAGGATTGGCTCGACCGTCCCGGGCGGTTCCGTTCTCTCGGTGACGGTCAGATCGACTTCAAAGCCATCTTCTCGAAGCTTGCGGGTTACGACTACGCCGGCTGGGCGGTGCTCGAGTGGGAGTGCTGCCTCAAGCATCAGGAAGACGGCGCCCGCGAAGGGGCGGAATTCATCCGCGATCACATCATCCGGGTAACGGACAAAGCCTTCGATGACTTTGCGGCCAGCGGCGTGGATGCTGCGATGAATCGGCGGGTCCTCGGTCTGGATGAATGAGCGGTGAGGATGCCGAATCAGGGCGCCGTGTCCGGATCATGAGGCGCCGATCGTCATTTTCTCAAACAACTCGAGGATGCTGACATGACCCTGCACGACGTGCGCTTTCCCAATGAAACCGATGAATATCGAGCTGCCCGCGACGAACTGCTGCGGGCAGAAATGGCGCTACGCGATCAGATAGAGGCGGTGGCTGCGCTGCGGCGCGAGCTGCCGTTGGGCGGGCTGGTCGAAAATTACACCTTCATCAGTCCCAACGGACCGGTGCAGCTGGCTGATCTGTTTGGCGATCACGATACGCTGATTCTCTATGGATTCATGTTCGGTGCCGGGGCGCAAGCGCCGTGTCCCATGTGCAGCGCGTTCATGGACAGCGTCAGCGGTCAGCTCGAGCACATCCATCAGCGCGCTGCGTTTGCCGTGGTGGCACGGAATGACATCGAGCCGCTGGCAAAGCTTTTTTCGTCGCGAGGTTGGCAGGACGTGCCGTTTGTCTCCGCTGCGGGCAATACCTTCCCGACGGACTATCACACGGAGATGCCGAACGGTGCGCAGGTGCCCATGTGCCACGTTTTCACCAGGCGCGATGGTGAGCTGCGGCATTTCTGGACGTCGGAGCTGTTCTTTACGCCATCGGATTTCCATCCGCGTCACATCGACATGCTCTGGCCGCTCTGGCATTTCTTCGATATCACGCCGGAGGGGCGCGGCGAGTTCATGCCTCGGTTAGAATACTGAGCGTATTTTTTCGATTACCAGGATTTCCAACAGACATGCAGCTAGATGCGATCGAAGTCGGCTTTGATGCCCCCAACGACGTCAACGTCATCATCGAGGTTCCGGTGGGCGGTGAACCCATCAAGTACGAGATGGACAAAGCCTCCGGCGCGCTTTTTGTCGACCGTTTTCTCTACACCTCGATGCGCTACCCCGGCAACTACGGGTTTGTACCGCACACGTTGTCCGATGACGGGGACCCGATAGACGTTCTCGTAGCCAGCACCCGGGCGATAACGCCTGGCGCCGTACTGAACTGCCGGCCTATCGGGGTTCTCATGATGAAAGACGAATCCGGCGGCGACGAGAAGGTCATCGCGGTGCCGTCCACCAAGCTCACCCGGCGTTATGAAACGATCGCAGAGGTCTACGACCTGCCGCAGATCACGCTGGATCAGATCTCTCATTTCTTCGAACGCTATAAAGACCTCGAAGATGGCAAGTGGGTGGAGATCGAAGGCTGGGGTGATTCCGCGCAGGCGCGTGAGCTCATCCAGGAAGCGATGGACCGCGTGGGAAGCTAGCTGCGAAGTCTTCGCCCGACACCTCAGAGACGTTCGCGACGAAGCTGATGGTGTGATAGTTGCCGCACAGAGCCATGATCTCGAGCTGCTGGTCGGTATTCCAGGTTTTCTCGAACTGAGTTTTGAGCGTTTTGTCGAGAGTGCCTTCCGCGCACAGCGCGTCGACCACCCGCAGCAGCGTCGCCTCAGACGGTGACCAGAGTTCATCGACGACTTCCGGGGCCGTTGTCGCCGTAACTTGCTCACCGCTGAGGGCTGCCGCCGTGGCAAACGCGCCGATGTGAACGCCCCATTCGTACTCGCACCCCCTGTTGGCGCACGTCCGTAATATCACGAGCTCACGTTCCCGCAGCGTCAGCGGGCTGTCCCGGTCGAGGAGGTTGACGGTTCCCTTGCGGAGAAACCGTACGCTGTTGGCAAAAACCCGAAAGAGCCTGAGGACGTAGCCGTCACGTTGGGGGTACTGCGCCAGGATGGCATCCACTTCCGCGGAGTAGGGTGGGGCGATGGGTTTCAGCGAATTCGACATCAGAGACCTCTCTGTTAGAATGTTTGCTACATAATGTGTAGCAGAGCATAGCGTAGATCACGCGCTCTTGCTACATAAAATGTAGCAAAGCCCGGGCATGCCGAGTGCCAGCGCCCGTGTCAGGTCCGTGTGTCAGGACCAGCGCCAGTGCTAGCGAAAGATGCGCCACACCAGAGCAGATGGGAAGGCAGATGACGATCAAGAAACCAGGCAAGCCCGCGCGGGGTTCGACCTCCGGACGGCCGATCATGGTGTTGCTGGATGTGCTCGGGCAGCGTTGGGTTTTGCGCATTCTGTGGGAACTGCGTGCCGGGCGGCTCAAGTTTCGCGAATTGCAGGCGTGTTGTGACGGCGTCTCTCCGACGCTGTTGAACCAGCGCCTCAAGCAGTTGCGCGATCTCGCCATCGTCGATTCGGAGAGCGACGGTTACGGTCTGACCG
Organism: Pseudomonadales bacterium; assembly: GCA_965267275.1. Lineage (GTDB taxonomy): Bacteria > Pseudomonadota > Gammaproteobacteria > Pseudomonadales > Azotimanducaceae > UBA4421. The sequence continues at coordinate 4,332,701 of OZ253950.1, read as the reverse complement.
AGTCGGGGCTCGCGTTAGCCAGGGAATTGGCGCACCTCAATGACTGGGCCGAGCGCTGGGGTGCGGCGCTGGAGAAATAGCGCGCGCCTGCTTTTGCGTGTCGTTTCGCAAGAATTCATAACAAATTTGCGCAAAGTCCGTTGACAACGGCTTCGTTGAGGCGCAACATGCGCGCCCTCTTTGTCGGACACATTTGAATTTAAGAATCATGAATAGGAACTGGACCAACACCTTCACCAACCGCGCGGACGTCATGTCTCTGCGTGGCGGCGTGTGCGTGCCGGTTTCTCTCTATGTCGGAGTCTCGGTCGAAATGCTGCAAAAGGATTTCATCGCGCACGATCCGGGAGGCTCTTCAAGGTAGCTGATTGACGTAATAGTCGAACTTAGAAACCCCGAAGAGCCACAAGCCTTCGGGGTTTTTTCGTTTCTGGGCTCTCGTTTTTCGCAGAAGAGTCGAGTTTGAGCAGGGAAGTAGAGGAAGAAAGATGACGTATCAAGAAAGACTCAGCCGCAACGTGCACCGCACGTTAGTGGTGGGATTTTTCCAGGTGTTCCTGGTGATCATCCCTGTGGCAGTGCCTTTCTTCTCGAGCAAGGGATTGTCCATGTCGGACGTATTCAGCCTGCAGGCGCTGTTTGGCCTGGTGGTGCTGATCACGGAAGTGCCGTCCGGCTATGTCGCCGATCTGCTCGGTCGTAAGAACACCCTCGTGGTGGGTGCGATCCTGGGCGCTATCGGGCATTCGTTTCTACTGATCGCCGAGGGCTTCTGGACGCTCGCGCTCTTCGAGATTTTTCTCGGGCTGTCGCATTCGATGATCTCCGGGGCGGACCTCGCCATGTTGTATGACACGGAGCTGGCGCTTGGCCGCAAGGAAGACGAGCAGCGCCAGGTTGTCGGCAAGCTCTACAGCGCGCGGACGTTTTCGGAAGCGACGGCCGGGCTCGTGTGCACGGTTGTCCTGTTGTACGCGACGTTTGAAGAACTCGTGTATGTGCAGGTCGCCGTCGGCTGGATCCCGGTGCTCCTGGTGTTGCGTCTGGTGGAACCGCCCGGCAAGCGTCTGCAGCACGAAGGCCATGTGGCCAACATGGGGCGGATCGTCCGTTACCTCGTGAGTCACTCGACGATCCTGCGTCTCGTGTTCCTCGCGCTGTCGATCTGGAGCTTAACCACGTTCTATGCGGTGTGGCTTCTGCAGAAGGTCTGGGAGATCCAGGGTATCGAGCTTGCGCACTTTGGCTGGCTGTGGGGCGGGCTCACGCTGCTCGCCGCGTTTGCCGGCCGCTGGGCGCACCGGTTTGAAGATGCCGTCGGGCCCAGGGGCGTGCTGCTTTTTGTCGGTATCGCGCCCGCGCTCGGTTACCTCGGGCTGGAGATGTTCGGCGTGATCGGCGGATTGCTGGCAAGCACCACGTTCTTCCTGGCGCGGGGTTTTGGTCTGGTGATTCTGCGCGATGCGCTGAACAAACGCGTGCCGAGCGAATTTCGCGCTACCGCGAACTCGCTGGCGAGCTTCGGCTTCCGCGGCGCGTTCGTAATGACGGGGCCGGTGGTGGGTTATGCCTATGACCTTTGGGGCATGGGCACCACGCTGGCGCTGTTGGTAGGCGTCACGCTGGTGATATTCGTCACCTTGATCGTGCCGCTGATTGTGGCTGTGCGTGCCGTACCGGCAGCGCAGTCTTTGGAAATCGCAGAAAACTAGGCTCGAGGAGAGCAAGGAGGTCAGCATGAATAGTTATGAAAACGAAGCAGTCAGGAATCGTACTGCTCGCGCTCATGCCAGACGCAGGGATGGCGTCGAATACAAGCTGCGGGTGATTCCCGGCTCCGGCGGCCAGTTGGAACTGGTGGAGAAGGAGCCGCAGCAGTCCCGCCTGCTGCAGTGGGCGCATTTGAGCAACCTGACTGGCTACTACTGATAGCCTCGGACCTAGCCCGCATGAACCTCCCCAAGAGTTCGTGCGCCTACCCATAGGTCCATTGCCCGGGGGTACTCCCCCCGGGCTTTTTTATGTCTTGCTGCCGCTACTACAACCAACCCCACCCGAGATAGAGCGATGTGATGGCGACTGTGTCTATGACCCCATGCGCCGCAATGACGGGCCACAGGTTGCGGCCGCAACGCAGATAAACCGCGCCGAAGATCAATCCAATCAGAAACACCATCAACACGCCCGTGATGCCCTGATAGGCGTGGGCGAGCGCGAAGATCGCCGCCTGTGCAATCACCGCCCAGACAGGCGAGCGTGTGAGCGTCTCCAGGCGGTTGTGCATGAAGCCGCGTACCAGAAGCTCCTCGCCGAAAGCGGCGCTGCCCCAGCTGACCGGCAGCAGAAAGAGCAGGAAATACAGGGTATTGCCCTCAATCAGCAGCGCGAGGGAAGAGACATCCTGAGGGGGTAAGCCGGCTGCTGACAGAATATTGCGCAAGCCCAGAAACACGAACAGGTAAACCGCAACGACGGCGAGCGCGGTAAAGCCGAGAAATCGCCCCATCGGCATTTGCCGGGCGAAACCGATGTCGCGCCAACCCATTCCCTCCCGCTTCAGAAACCAGGTGGCGGCAAGCAGCGGCACAACCATGCCCATGATGGGCGAGAGCACCGCCCATCCCGTCAGCGCGCCCAGAGTGAGCCCGACCGGGATGAGACAGATGATCAGGGCGATCTGCCCGATCAGTGCGAGTCGAGAGGTATCACGAAAGGTGATGGCAGTTTCCATGTTTAATCTCCTAAGTATTTCAAAGCCATCTCGCACACCTGATCTTTGTAGACATCGGCTCCGAGCAGCATGTCGGGTGTGGGATAGATGGCGCGGTATTGGAAGGCGAAGGCGACGACCGCGACGGTGCGCTGACAAGCCTCGATGCCCGGCGAATCCTGGCTTTGATCGAGCCAGCTTGCCGCATCGCCGATCAGCCCGGCGCTGCGTGAAGTCGTCGTTTCAGAGAGGGGTGAAGATCCCAGCAGATGCGCAATCATCACGGTGCGAAGCAGGCCGGAGTAGTCGCTGGTGGTGCGGTACAACAGGTCACACAGAAAGCGCACGCGCTCGGCGAGTTGCACCGCTTCGCATACGGATAGCTCGTCAGCGAATCGCTCATACTGCTCGGTCTGTATGCGTTCGACGAGGTAATCAAGGATGGCCGATTTGGCCGGAAACCGTTTATAGAGCGTGCCTACCGAAACATCGGCATCTTTGGCGATTTCCTGCATGGTCGTTTGTTCGAAACAGCCCTGATCGATCAGTTTTTCGCAGACCTGGAGTATCCGCTGCAGCGTGGCTTCACTTCTTTTCTGTTGGGGTGCGTTGAGCATGATGTTTAAAAGTAAATGTATATATACGTTCACTTTATGGGAAGTGGGAGTGGCAGGCAAGCCCTTTCTTGCGCTATCTGTTATTGCCGGGACGCCGGGCGAAAAGTTCTGACTGGCAGTGACCAGTTGAAGAGGATGGCCATAGCCCGTGTCGCGAAACACGTGGCGAAGCCCGCCAGCATGGCAATGTTGGTGGGCACGAAGAATTGCGCGATCACATAGGCGATGGCACCGGCGAAAGCGGCTGTGGCGTAAATCTCAGCCTTCAGGACCAGCGGCACTTCATTCGCGATCACGTCGCGGATCATGCCGCCGAACACGGCGGTAACCACACCCATCACGACCCCGATGGTGACACCAAGACCCAGAGCCATCGCTTTGTGGGCGCCGATCACACAGAAGATCGACAAGCCCAGCGCGTCTGCCCAGATCAAAGCGCGGCGCATCGTGTGCGGTTGGTTCGCGAATACGAATACCGCGAGCGCGGCGACAAACGTGACGTATAAGTAGCTGGGAGAATCCAGCCAGAAGACCGGCTGGTCGAGCACGATGTCGCGTACCGTGCCACCGCCGATCGCGGGAAAGAGTGCCAGCACCAGGTAACCGAAAACATCCAGGTGTTTGCGTGCGGCTACCAGAGCGCCGGAGATGGCGAAAACGAATACGCCAAAGTAGTCGAGGGCGGTAACCCAGGTTATCGCCATATCAGTATCCGAAGCACCACCTGAGCGGCCGCGGCGTGCTGCTGGATCCGGTCGAGGTCGGCGTCACCGACTCGCGGATCACCGGCTCATCCCCCGGAAACGTCGACAGCGGCAATCAGGTCGTTCTTGATCAGCGTGGCCGAGGGGCGTTTGCGCTCGTACTTCCTGGCTGGCGTGTTGATGATCTCGCTCAGATCCGCAGCGTTCAGGCCTGCTCGTTCACGCTCGGCGCTCACGTTCTTGTAGAGCGTGGAACGTTGGCGCGGATTGCGGTTCAGCGTGCGGATGATCTTGCGCATCTCGTCGGACGTCGTCTCCTGGCCGTGCAGCGTACCGGCCGCGCGGCTGATGGATTCGTTCATCAGCGTGCCGCCGAGATCGTTACATCCCGCATTGAGGCAGGCTTTGACGCCTTCGTGGCCCATCTTCACCCAACTCGTCTGGATGTTGTCGATGAGCCCGTGGAACACCAGGCGCGCCACCGAATGCATCAAGATCGCCTCGCGGAACGTCGGGCCTTTGCGCGCCTTGCCCTTGAGGTACATCGGCGCTTCCATGTGCACGAACGGCAGCGGCACAAACTCGGTAAAGCCGCCGGTGCGTGCCTGCAGGTCGCGCTGACGGATGAGATGGCGCGCCCAATGTTCGAGCCGCTCGACGTGGCCGTACATGATGGTGGCGGTGGTTTTGAAACCTACGCTGTGGGCGGCCTCCATGACCTCGAGCCACTGGTCGGTATTGATCTTGTCAGCGCAGATGACGGCACGCACTTCGTCGTCCAGGATTTCCGCGGCGGTGCCGGGCAGAGTGCTCAGGCCTGCTTCTTTGAGCATGCTGAGATAGTCGGTCAGCGGCATGTCCAGCGTGGCGGCGCCCTGCCACACCTCCAGCGGTGAAAATGCGTGGATGTGCATGTCAGGAACAGCTGCCTTCACCGTACGCAGTATGTTGACGTAGGTGTCGCCGGTGTACTCGGGGTGGATGCCGCCCTGCATGCACACTTCGGTGGCGCCGCGCTCCCAGGCTTCGACCGTGCGTCTGGTGATCTCTTCGTCGGAGAGGTCATAGGGTCGTCCCCGCAGGTTCTCCGCCAGCTTGCCTTTCGAGAAGGCGCAGAACTGACATTTGAAGTAGCAGATGTTGGTGTAGTTGATATTGCGGTTGACGACAAAGCTGACGGTGTCGCCGTTCACTTGCTGGCGTAGCTGGTCAGCGGCCTGCACGACCGCAGTGAAGTCGTCGCCGCGCGCCTGGAACAGGCGCACGATTTCCGCTTCTTCGAGCGCCATGCGGTCCCGCGCTTTGTCGATGATCGCCGTGATCTCGGGCGACACGTGGCGCGGCTCGTCCATGATCGCTTCCATGATGTCTGCGGGCGGCGGCGTATCCGGATCGCCGGGGCACCACTCGTCTATGCGCGGGAAGCCTTCCGCATCGATCATTTCCAGCACGCGCTCGCGCACGTCCTCGTGTACCCAGGTTTCCACGTCGCGGGCGTATGCGGGGTAAACGGTGAGCCGTTCTGTCAGAAACTTGCCGGCGGCCGCCGTTTCCCGGCGCAGGTCTTCCAGATGCGGCCAGGGCGCTTCCGGGTTGACGAAGTCGGGCGTTACCGGGGAGACGCCGCCCCAGTCGTTGATGCCGGCGTGGACGATTTGCGGTAGCACGCCCGGGCTCAAATTCGGCGGCGCCTGGATGCTCATGTCGGGGCCGAACAGAATCCGCGCAACCGCGATGGTCCAGAGCAGCTCGTTCAGGTCCGGTTCCGGCGCGTTGACCATTTTTGTATCCGCTTTGGCGCGGAAGTTCTGGACGATGATTTCCTGGATATGACCGTGCTGCTGGTGGATCGCGCGGATGGCAAGCAGGCTTTCGATCCGCTCCAGGCGGGTTTCGCCGATGCCGATCAGGATGCCCGTCGTGAAAGGCACGCGGGCAATGCCTGCATTGGCGAGCGTTTCGAGGCGTACGGCGGGCACCTTGTCCGGCGAGCCGTAATGCGGCATGCCTTTCTCGCACAAGCGCTCGGAGGCAGACTCCAGCATGATGCCCATTGAGGGCGATACGGCGCGCAGATCGGCAAGCTCCTCGGGGCTCAAGTTGCCCGGGTTCAGGTGCGGGAGCAGGCCGGTTTCCTTGAATACCGCCTCGGCCGCGGCCTTGAGGTATTCGGTAGTGCTCGCATACCCCATTTCCGCCAGCGCCTCACGTGCGGCCTTGTAGCGCAGCTCGGGTTTCTCGCCCAGCGTAAACAGCGCCTCTTTGCAGCCCATGGATTGACCGTGGCGCGCCACTTCGAGGACCTCGTCGATGGTCATGTAGGGCGCTTTGACCTTGCGGGGAACCGTCGCGAACGTGCAGTAATGACAAACGTCCCGGCACAGGTGGGTCAGCGGTATGAACACCTTCTTTGAATAGGTGACGACGTTGCGAAAGCCCTGATCGCGCAGCGCCGAGGCGACGTCGGCAAGCGCGCGCGTATTGTCGAACTCGGCGAGAGAGAGGGCTTCCTCGTGGCTCGGCAGATGCCCGGCGAGCGCGTTGTCGAGAATGGATTGATGAGACATAAGACTAACCCGATACAGTGTTGGGAGAAGCGTCCAGACGCGCGAGGATGCCTACCTTCTTGAGGTAGTTTGTGGTCTGGCTATCCGGGGCGAGCTGCGCCACTTTGCGCAAATCGTCCGGCACGTCGACGTCCAGGCTGAACCGTGTGCCCGGCACGATACGCGGTGTGATCCCGGCGGCGAACGCGCCGTCGACGTGTGGCTTGAAACTCTTGCCGTCGAAAATGTACGGCATGCACAGCGGCGGCGAGCAGACGAGGCCGTTGGTGCCGAGGTTCTCGGCATCCGGCAGGATCGTGATCTGCTCGTGTGCCGCGAGGATCTCGTCCAGCTCCTCCGTCTCGATTCCGGGTACGTCCGCCGGAACGATGATCACGCCGCGGGCCGCGAAATTTGCGATCAGATGCTGTGTGGCCTGCTCGAGGGCACCGGCCAGATTGGCTTCGGGGCTTTCGGCGAACCGCTCGGTGGCAAAGGTCTGGGCGAGGGCGTCGGCTTCGACGGTGCGGGATACGATGAGCACGCCGGACAGGCGTCTGGATTTGGCAAGACAGGTGAGCACGTCTCGTGCCATTGCCAGCATGAGAGACCGTCGCTCTTCTTCACTCAAGACGTTTGCTAGACGTTGTTTCGCGCGATCAAACGTCTTTATGGGAACGATCGCCCACATTGGCTTCTCCCGATGTCGTTGATGTTGCGCCTGCCCGACCCCTATTCGCGTTCCTTGACGTCCATACGCGACTGAGTTGCCGGCGGCGATGAGCACGGCCAGGCGTGCTCAAACGTTAAGCTCGTCACCGTACCACGTTGATTTCAGGAGGGATAGTTGGATTTATGCTACCAATATGCACGTTTTTACCGTGTTTCGGGCAATTTTGCCCGGCCTGTGCGCGGGCACGGATGCGTGCGAGGTCAGCGCAGCGTGCGTAGCAAATCGAGGCAGGTTTCTGCCAGAGCGATGCGGCGCTCGAGGCTGTCCATGATCGTATTGGTCACACGTGTCGGTGTTGCAATGGCTGCCGCTTCGCCGGCGTCGGTATCGTCGAGCACGAATCCCTGCAGAAGCTCGCCGTAGTACGCTGCCACGGCCGTGGCGCTCGCGGGTACTTCGAGTTCCTGCATCATTTTTGCCGCGGGTCCCTTGATGGCAATACCGCCGACGATTGGCGACACCGCAACAACGGGAACCCTGGCCAGCGCATCCCTGAAGCCTGCCAGCGCCAGCATCGGATCAACCGAGACGAACGGGTTGCTGGGGCAGATCACGACCCCGTCACACTGCGCGAGCCATTCGCTGATGAGCGGGTTGAGTGTGGCGCGTTCGGCGCCGCTGAATTCGAATCCCGTCACGGCGGGCTGGCAGCGTTCGCGCACGAAGTAGTGCTGGAAGGCCAGGGGCCCCTCGTTCGTATGGACGATCGTTGCCACCGGATCATCGCTCATTGGTGCGATGGTGTGGCTGATGCCCAGCGCCTGACGGATGACGGCGGTGGCTTCTGTTAGCGTTGCGCCCTCCTGCATGAGCCCGGTTCGTCGCATATGCAGCGCGAGGTCCTTATCGCCCAGCCGAAACCAGGATTCGCCGCCCAACGCCTCGAGCGTTTCGATGAACTGCCACGTCTCGCCGGCGCGTCCCCAGCCGAGCTCGGTGTTGTTCTGCTCGGCCAGTGCGTAGGTCAGGCTGTCGATGTCCGGGGAGATGTGCAGGCCCAGATGCGCGAAGTCGTCGCCGGTGTTCACCGCGAACAGGAGTTCGTCCGACGCGAGAACTTTGCTCAAACCGAGTGCAAGTTTGGCGCCGCCAACCCCTCCCGTGATGGCAAGAATACGCACGGTGCGCCGTCCGCCTAGCGGAACAGGTCCTCTTCGAGCGGGCGATTGATCATGCGGGCGGTATGGCCTGTCTCAGCCACCGGCAGACCGCGTACGATCGCTAGCGGAATCTTTTCTGTGGTCTCGCCCATGACAAGGGTCGCCGCGCTGGCAATCATGTCTGCCCGGTTGATGAGCGTCACCTTGAGCTCGCGCCCGAAGCTGTCGGTGCCGCCGCGGTGATCGTCGAGCACGACAATCCCCGCGCAGCCGATCGCGCATCCGGTGGTACCCATGCGCCAGGGCCGGTTCTGGCTGTCCGTAACGATGACGCCCAGAGAGCAGCCGCTGGCCTCCTGCAGCGCCTGGCGCAGCCGTTCTGCGCTGGCATCGGGATCGCGCGGCAGCAGCAGGGCTTTCTCGCCGCCTTCGTGATCGACGTTGGACTGATCGATGCCGGCATGTGCGCCGACGATGCCGAGTTTGTGGCGCATGATCAGCACGCCCGGCCGTTTGCGCAGCAGCTCGTCCGACTCGTCGAGAATGAGCTGGACGAGGCGCGGGTCTTTGTCGGTTTCCTGCGCCAGCACCTCAGCTTCCGGCGACGCTTCGATGTCGGCAAGCGCGACCAGCTGATCTTCCGCCTTGGAGACGATCTTCTGCGCCACGCACAGGATATCGCCATCCGCCAGCGTCTCACCCATGTCGGCGAGCGCCGCGAGGATCAGCCGGGCGAGATCGTCGCCAGCCTGCACCATGGGCAGGCCGGGAACGCCGATAACGGAAAAAGCGGGTTGCACGTTGCTCAGTGCTCCTGGCCGATGATCTTGATGCCGGAGTGCTTGACGATGCCCTGGCGGTTGATCTGGATCAGGATGGACGTCAGCGCCTCCGCGGCCGCGGAGTTGGCGATCGGTCCGGCGTGCCAGCCGGTCATGCCGGCGTCGGCGGAAAGGTCGATCACCCTTTGCCGAGCGTCCTTTTTATTGCCGCATACAAGCACATCGCATTCGATTTCGACGTCCTGCTGCAGGAGGTGGGCGGCGATGTTCTGATATGCGGTAACTACCATCACGTCTTCGCCGAGGAACGCCTGGGCGCGCTTGCCGGCACTGCCTTCTTCCGGCAGTTGCACCGTGCCGACTTTCGGCGGCACCAGCGGGACAGTCACGTCGATGAGAATTTTGCCCTGCAGGTTGTCCTTGACGTAGTCGAGGGTCGAGATCTGATGCTCGGCCGGTACGGTCAGCACGACGATATCGCCTGCGGCGGCTGCATCCAGGTTCTCCATGGCGTCAGCCGGCGTTTCCGGGCTGATTTCCTGAAGGGCGGCCACTGCGTTCTGTGCTTTCTCGAGCGTACGAGAGCCGATGACGATTTTGTAACCGGCTTTGGACCAGCGGATGGCAAGGCCGGTGCCGAGATCGCCAGTGCCGCCGAGAATGGCGATGGTTTCTTTGTCGGACATGTGGATTCCTGATGGTTTAAATGAATGTGGCTGAGATTCTGTAAAAGAGTGCGTAAAGAGATCGTAAAAGAAGGCGCGGGATTATGCCGTTATTGCGCCTTGAATTAAACGCGAATACCGGGAGACTAAGTCAAGCACACACTTTGAAATTGGGAAGGCGGATATGCGCATAGGGGTAATGATCGGTGCAGACGGCACCAACAATACATTGGACGATGTCATTGGTGTCGCCAAAGGCGTGGAAGCAGCGGGGCTCGACAACGTCTGGCTGGCGAACATCTTCAGCTTCGACGCGATAACGACGCTTGCGCTGATCGGTCGGGAAACGAGCCGCATAGGTCTCGGCACGGCGGTTACGCCAACTTACCCGCGCCATCCGACGGCCATCGCCCAGCAGGCGCTCACGACCTCTGCTGCAACCAACAACCGTTTTACGCTCGGCATAGGGCTTTCGCACAAGCTCGTTATCGAAGACATGCTTGGGATGTCCTATGACAAGCCGGCCAAACACATGCGCGAGTACCTCAGCGTGCTGATGCCGCTGGTGCGGGGTGAGCCGGCCAATTTCCAGGGTGAACAGTACCGCGTGCAGGGCGTGGCGCTCGATATACCCGGTTCCCAGCCCATGCCGGTGGTCGTCGCCGCGCTCGGCCCGACCATGCTGAAGCTGGCTGCCGAGATGACCGACGGCACCAATACCTGGATGGTGGGACCGAATACGATGAACGACTACATCGTCCCGTCGCTGAAAGCCGCCGGGAATGCAGATCCGACTGTTGTTGCTGGTCTGCCGATCGTCTTGACGACCAAAGTAGACGAAGCCAGAGCGGCCATTGCCGAAACGCTGACGATTTATGGTCAGCTGCCGAGCTACCGCGCGATGCTCGACCGCGAAGGTGCTGCCGGCCCCGCGGACATCGCCATCGTTGGCGACGAGAATACGCTGCGCGGCGAGATCAAGCGCTTCGAGGACATGGGCGTCACCGACTTCAATGCGGCCATCATGGGGATTGAGGACGGTGCGTACGACCGCACGTTGGAGTTTCTCTCCAGCGTCAAAGGCTAGGGGCGCCGTGCTGCTGCGGCGCTGCGTGGTCCTGGTCTTGCAGGCGCAGGCCAGGGCCGGCGAAGCGGGGTGAGTTTCCTGTGGACGTTGCTCGTCAGCGTGCTGCGGATCGCGTTTCTGCGTGGTTCGCCTGAACGGATTTACTATACCCGTCGCCTGTTTCTCTTCTCACTGCTGCTCGCCGTTCTGGCGAGCGCTGTCGCCCAGTACCTCTACCACGGCGACCACGTCGTTTTCGTCATTCTGCGCGTCTTTGCAGAGCTGACGATGTTCATGCTCTTCATCGTGCTGATGACGGCGAAGATTGCCCGTTTTCGACTGGCGCGCATGATGCTGCCAATGGTGCTCATCAGTTTGCTGATGGACGTTGTGCTGATTCTGCTGAGTCCGCTGCCGCTGGCAGGCGTCAGCGATTACGTCGCTTTTGCCCTGGGCGCGGCAGCAGGTTACGGGGCCTCCTCGTGCCTTGCCTGGGGGCTCAAAGCCAGGTTATGGCAGGCGGGCTGTTATGTCGCTGTGTATGTGGTAGCTGTGCATGGCCTGGACGCCGCTTTCCGGCATCTCTTCGGCATGTATGCGGGCGCCGCGTGAGGGTAAGCTAACGGGCATGGTCTGGTTATTTACCAACATTGCGAAAGCGCTGGACACGCTGCCGGCTGAAGGCCGCGTCATGCTGCTCGGTCTGCTCTTGACGATTGCGCTATGCGGGTTTGCGATGCTGCTGCGCGGCGCGGCTCCGGCACTCCGCCTGCTGTACGGGAAAGGTGCGCTGGTGGCGCTGCTGGCGGTGCCGCTCCTGGTTTATCTGCTTGGCATCCAGGTGCCGGTGCCGGTTGAGCATCTCGAACGCTTCGCAACCCCGGTGCCGGCTTACGTGACCTGGGCGTTGTTGTCGATCTGGCTGACCGGGTTGCTCTGGCAGGTGTCGCGCCTGGTGCTGAGCAGCCTGCGTACCCGCCGGGCGGTGGGCGCGCTGGCCGAAGGCGGCGCTAAACTCAACGAGCGCGCGGCGCACTGGTCGCGCCGTCTCAACCTGGGAAAGAGCGTGCTGGTGCGCGCCGAGGGCAGTCAGGCGCCCTGGCATGTCGGGGCCGACCGCTGGCGTCGACAGCCTGCGCAAATTGTTCTGCCTGCCGCTGCACAGCATTGGCCAACGGGCGTAGTGGACGTCATGCTGCTGCAGCAGCTGGCGCTCGTGCAGCAGTCGGCATGGCGCTGGCTGTGGTTTGCCCGGTTCGTCAGCGCCGTTTTCTGGCCGGCGCCCTGGCTGGCCCGCATGGTAGAGCGGTTTGCGCATGAGCTGACGCTACCAAGCCTTGCGCTCGCCGGTGCGGCTTATCGTGATCCGGATGGTTGGCGGCGCGATCTACGCCAGCTGCGCTCGCGCGCCGAGACGCTCGAACCGGTGGCGATGGAATTGCTGCGGGTGCCCAACGATGGCGCTTATCTGGAGCCTGCGGGTGAGCCTCTGGACACGGAGCGCGAAGCACAAGAGTTCGCAGATTTTGAAGGCGCCTGGGCACGCACCAAGCGTCGTTGGACCGTCAGGCACCGTGATCCCTACGAGCAGGCCTACTGGCTCATAGCCGTGGCCTCCATCGTGGTTTGCGTGGCGACCACGCTGACCCTCAAGCAGGCGGCGCCCGAGTTCGAACCGCGCTTCCTGAATATCAAGTGGCAGGATCAGATGGTCCGCAGAGCCGGCGTCTACGAGGACGTGCCGCGGGATCGCGAACCACCGCGCACGCTGCAGAATTCAGCGGATGACGCCGCGACCGACTAGCGCCGGATAAATCATCACGGGATGTCCGGCATGGTGCCCGGCGTGGGTTCAGCAATAGTCGCTGACTTGATTGAAGTAGTCGTCCAGACGTTTGCCCGGTTCATCGGGATATTGTGTCGTGAGCGTGCGCGCCTCGACGATGCGATCCACGCGAAAGTTGCGGAAGTCCTGGCGTAGCTCACACCAGGCCCCCACCGCCCAGCTGTATCCCCAGTAGAGTAGGGTCAGTGGCCAGACGATGCGTTCGGTCGCGGCGCCCTCGGCGTCGTGATACGTCAAATACAGCCGACGCTTTTCGTTGATGGCGTCCCTGACCGCGCCGAGCATCTCCGTCGTCGCTTCGGTCTGGCCGCTGGCCAATTCCGGCACGACCAGGGTTTGCGCGGTGAGCTCGCCGCGCAGATTTTCCGGGAGCACCGCGTCGACCTTGTCGAGAATCCGCTCCGCCGCCGCAGCCATCTCGTGATCCCCCCACCGCTTCGCCACTTGCGCGCCGAATATGAGGGCCTGCAGCTCGTCCTGATCGAACATCATCGGCGGCACCTGATAGCCGCGGTGCAGCCGGTACCCGACGCCGGCTTCGCCGTCGATCGGAACACCGGAGGCGACCAGATTCTGCACATCCCGATAGATGGTGCGCTCGCTGACTTCCAGGCGCTCAGCCAGATGCTGAGCGGTGAGCACACGGCCACGGCCCAGTTGGAGCACGATTTGAAACAGTCTATCTGCAGGTCGCATGCCGGGCATGTTACCAGCTAGTGCAGGTAATTCGTGGCGGCTACTGACATAACGGTGTCAGTAATGATGCGATCTGTAGGGTTTTTCTGGCGCCTACTGACACGACGCTGTCAGTAGGCGGCAACTAGTATGGCATCATGAAAGTTGAGGACATCGCCATGCGTATTGCCGTTCACGAGGTCAGAAAACGTGTCTCCAGGTCGCTGCAATCCTGGCTCAGCCTGACCGAGCGCCGTCAGCGCAGACGCGTGCGTATGTGGGATCCGGGTCGTGGCGACGATGCCATGCCGGCGCAGCGTGAGCCATCCAGGGTCTGAGCACGGCAAGCGCGCCGCCGGCTCTGGTGACGCCGAGCGTGGTGATTTGAGGTTCCCGGAACGCGCTCGTTTTTGGCGGTGGGCCGGTTAACATGAGCGGGAAACGAGTGGGAGACTTCAGATGTTGCGAGATTTGCAGGGCAAGGTGGCCTGGATCACGGGTGCCGGAACCGGTATTGGCGAAGGCGGAGCGGTAGCCCTGGCGGAAGCGGGCATGCACGTCGTTTTGTCAGGGCGCAGGCGGGACAAGCTCGAAGAAGTGGCGGCGCGCTGTGGTGAGCGCGCCAGCATAGAGATACTGGATGTGGCCGATAAAGTTGCGGTGCAGGAGATTGCCGACCGCATCCTCGAGCGCCACGGCCGCATTGATGTGCTCGTCGCCAGCGCCGGCATCAACGTCAAGGAGCGCAACTGGCACAACGTCACGCTGGAAGACTGGGATCAGGTGATACGGATCGACCTGGATGGCGCTTTCTACTGCGCGAAAGCCGTGTTGCCGACGATGAAGTCTCAGGGGGATGGGCTCATCATCAACATCTCATCCTGGGCAGGTAAGCATGTGAGCATCGTGACGGGACCGGCCTACACCGCGGCCAAGCACGCGATGAATGCGATGACCGAAAGCCTCAATATGGAGGCTTGTACCTATGGCGTGCGCGCCTGCGCGGTCTGTCCTGGAGAGGTGGCAACACCGATTCTCGACAAACGACCGATACCGGTGAGCGACGAAGAGCGGGCGCAGATGGTGCAGTCGGAAGACTGCGGCGAAGTCATTCGTTTTCTCGCGCAGCTGCCGGCGCACGTTTGCATCAACGATCTGACCATCAGCCCGACATGGAACCGTGGCTACGTTGCCGCGGCGCGCGCGCAGCTGCCGAAGGAATGAAGCTCAGCGCCCCTTGAAGACGGGCGCACGTTTTTCCTGGAACGAGGCGAGACCTTCGGCAAAGTCTTCCGATCCCGCGGTCGCGGCACGCATGGCTGGAATTTCAGCAAAACCGGCGGGCTCGCCCGCCTCGACGAAAACGGTAGCGCCGCGTTTGATCTCCTGGACGGCCAGCGGTGCGAGCGCACAGATTTCCCGCGCGAGGGTCAGGGCGCGCTCGATCTGGCTGCCCGCCGGAACGACCTCCTGTACGAAGCCGATGTCCAGGGCGCGGGCAGCATCAAACTCGTCTGCGCGCAACAGGTGGTACATCGCGTTGCCCCAGCCCGCGCGCTGCACATAGCGTACGTGCGCGCCGCCGAAGACTGCGAGCCCGCGTTTCGGTTCCATCTGGCAGAAGCGACAGTCGTCAGCCGCGACGACGATGTCCGCGCCGAGCATCATTTCTATACCGATGGTGAAGGTGATGCCCTGTACGGCCATCACGACCGGCTTTCTGCACTTGCGCGCCAGCCCGAACGCGTCGACGCCGGTGTTTGCCTCTCCCGACGCTTCGCCGCGCATCGATGCCGCAAAGCGGGGCAGGTCGAGACCGGCGGTGGTATGTGGCCCGGCGAAGGTCACGACACCCACCCACAGATCCGGGTCTTCATCCAATCGGGTCATCTCAGTCGACAGATCTGTGAACATCTCCGGCGTGAAGCCGTTCATCTTGTCCTGCCGGTCGACGGTGATGTGCAGGATGTGGCCGTCCTGCGTGGCGGTGACCGTGCCGTTGTCGCTCATGCGTTTACCTTCTGTCTTGCAGCTGTTTTTCTCAGCTACCTTTCTCAACTACTTTGCCGGATTCAGCGCGTCGATCTCTGGCAATAGTTTCTCCACCATGAGCTTGGTCTGCGTGATCATGTCGTCGTTGCCTGAGGCCACGGGCCGCAGGATGAACTTGTGGACACCGGCCGCGCGAAAGTCGTGAACCAGCGCCATCATCTCCTCGACGCCGCCGACGGCGGTGTACTTTTCGGGGTCTTTGCCGAGCCGTTTTGCCAACAGCGTGTAGTAACGCTCGATGATGGGCTCATCCGTGCTGCCGAAGCGAAAACCGAAGCCGGCGCCGAAGTGATCGTCGTCGATTGTACGGCCGAGCTCGCCGGCGCGCTGCTTGATTGCCGCAATCACCGGTGCAATTTCGCCCGCAGTCTCGAAACCTGCCTGCCAACCGGTCCCCCACCGGGCTGTGCGTTCAATGGCTTGTTTTGCGGAGCCGCCAACCCATAGCGGCAGAGGGTTCTGGACAGGCTTCGGGGCAATCGTGGCATTGTCGAGCTGATAGTGTTCGCCGTCGAAGCTGACGTTATCTTCGCGCCACAGGCGCGCCATGATCTGCAGACCTTCGTCTGTGCGCTTGCCGCGGGCTTTGGTGGGCGTGCCGGTGGCGCTGAAATCTTTCGACATGGCGGATCCGACGCCAAAGGCGGGCAGCAGCCGGCCTTCGCTCAATACGTCTATCGTGGCGCACTGCTTCGCAGTGATGACGGGATTGCGTAAGCCCAGGCTCGCGACGTTCATGCCGAATTTGAGACGCTTGCTGCCTCCGGCCAGCGCCGCCATCACGCTCATGGTCTCGAGATTGGGGGCCGCGTCGATGATGCGATCGCTCTGCCAGATGGAGTCGACGCCGCCGTTGTCGCAGAGATCGACCCAGCGCCAGAAGCCGCGCGCGTCGTCGAAACTGAAATTGGCGATACCGATGCCTGCGCCTATGCCCATGTCTGCCTCCTCAACTGAAGCCCGGATTATCTCTGCGATCCAGCCGGTCCCGCAAACGGTCACCCAGGGTGTTGCAGCTCCAGACGGTCATGCCGAGACAAATACCCGGAAAAACCACGAGCCACGGCGATGACTCCATGACCTGAGTGCCGTCGGCCACCAGCACGCCGAGGCTGGTGGCGGGTTCCTGGATGCCGAGACCGAGAAAGCTGATGAAACTCTCGGCCAGAATGACGCCGGGCAGCGCCAGGGTGGCGTACACCACAACCGGTCCGCTGACGTTGGGCAGCACATGGTGACGCAGCAGATACCAGGTCGGTGCGCCCATGCTGCGCGCGGCTTCGATGTAGGCGGCCTGCCGCACGCGCAGGGTCTGGCCGCGCACGATTCTGGCGATATCCATCCAGAAGAGCGCGCCGAGCGCCATGAAGAGGAGATACTGGTTGCGGCCGAAGACGACCACCAGCAGGATCACGACGAGGATCAGCGGCAGGCTGTAAAGGGCGTCGACCGTGCGCATCATGACCTGGTCTACTCTGCCGCCAAGATAGCCGGCAACGAGTCCCCAGGGCACGCCGATGCAGAGACTCACGCTGATGGCGATCACCGCGACGGTGAGCGAGACCCGGGCCCCCGCCATTGTGCGAGTCAACAGATCGCGCCCGACCTGGTCTGTGCCGAACCAGTGCGCGGCGGATGGCGCTGCTTCCATCGCCTCCCAATCCATGTCCTCCATGTCCCACGGGCTGAACGCCGGGGTCAGCAGCGCGCCTGCGACGATCAGCAGCAACAGCGCTGCCGCTATCCAGAACTGGCGCGGCAGGGCCTGGGGCGCGGCAGGACGACTCATTGGTGTTGTCGCAGGCGTGGATCGAGCGCGCCGTACGCGAGATCGACGAGCAGATTAAACAGCAGAATGGCTGCCGCGTAGACGATGACGACGCCCATCACCAGCGTGTAATCACGGTTGAGCGCGCCCTGCACGAAATAACGCCCGATCCCCGGCAGGTCGAAGACCTGCTCGACCACGACCGAGCCTGTCAGGAGTCCCGCGGCGGCCGGACCCAGGAAAGATATGAGCGGAATGACGGCGATGGGCAGCATATGACGGGTGACGATCCGCGGACGGCTCAAGCCTTTGGCGCGCGCCGTTTGCACGTGAGGTTCCAGCCGCACCTCTGCCATGCTGCCGCGCATGAGCCGAGCGATTGCTGCTGCGTATGGCATGGCGAGCGCAAGCGCGGGCAGTACGAAGTGCATGGCGCTGTCGCTGCCCCCGGCCGGAAACCACGCGAGCATGACCGCAAACACCAGAACCATCAGCGGGGCGGCGATGATGGTGGGTAATGCGAGATTCAAGTTGCTGAACGCCATGATGCCCAGGTCGAGTCGACTCCCGGGCCGCAGACCAGCAGCGATGCCGATCGCCATGCCGGCGAAGACTGCCAGCAGCAGCGCGCTCAGTCCCAGCGTCAGACTGACCGGCAGACCGGCGCTGATGAGCTCGTTGACGCTGAAATCTTTCTGTTTGAATGACGGTCCCAGGTCGCCGCGCGCCAGGCTTTCCCAGTAGCGCAGGTACTGGACGTGTAACGGTTTGTCCAGATCGTAAGCCGCCATGAGGTTGGCCTCGATCTCCGGCGGCAGTCGGCGCTCGCCATCGAATGGTCCGCCGGGCGCGGCGCGCAGGAGCATGAACACCGCCGTCACGACAACGACGAAGGTGATCGCCGTATATAAAGCGCGGCTGCCGAGAAAGCCGATCATGCGTCGGGAGGCGAGGCGTCCCAGTAGAGATAGCGCGCCTGGTGAATGTCCCTGGGGTTGTCATGCCAACCCTTGAGGTCGGGTTGCACGAGCCGGCGCACGGCTGTGCTGTAGAGCGGCACCACGGCATAGTGCTGAACGACCAACGCCTCAGCTTGCCGCAGCAGCTCGTTCCGTTCATCTTGCGCGGCTGTGTTCTGCGCGCGCTGCATCAAGGCGTCGTATGCCGCGAGCTTGAAGCGGCCGTAGTTCACGTCGCCGGTATCGCTCTGCAAAAGGCTGAGATAATGCTCGGCGTTGTTCTCGCCGACCCATCCAGCCCACGCCACCTCGAAGTCGCCCTGGCGCAGATCGCCGAAGTGGTTTCGCAGCTCGCTCTGGTGCAACTGGGCGCGCACGCCCAGGCGGCGCCACATGCCGGTGATCGCGAGGTTGACCTTTTTCTGCTCGGCGCCGGTGACGTGGCGGAGCGTTAGCTCCAGGGGGCGATCAGCGCCGAAACCGGCGGCGCTCAAGAGCGCTCGGGCCTGCTCGAGTCGCGCAGGGCCCGGCGTATCCGCGTGCGGCAGCGGCACGCCGCGATAGCCGTCCAGCAATGCGGGCGTGAAGCTGTATGCGGGCGTATTGCCGGAACGCAGCACCTTATCGGTCAGGATGCGCTGATCGACCGCGAGGGACAGGGCCTGGCGCACGCGCACGTCGTCGAATGGCGGCACCGTGGTGTTGAAGACCAGGTACATCATCGACAGCAGGCCGGACAGGCGCAGCTCTGCGGCTTTGTTCTCTCTTATCTTCTCGAGCTCGCCGACGGGAAACGCGCCGATCGCATCGAGCGCGCCGCTGCGGTACTGGTTGTACGCGGTCTGCTCGCTAGGCACGGCGTGATAGGTGACGCTTTCGATCGCAGGCTGCTCGACGAAATGCGGGTTGGCGGCGAGCTCGACGTGTGACTGAGGCTGCCATTCTTTCAGCACGTAGGCGCCGTTGGACACCCAGTTCTCCGCTTTTACCCACTCATCACCGTGTCGTTCAATGGCGTGTTGAGGTACTGGATAGGCGGTTGGATAGAGCAGTCGTTCCAGCAGATAGGGATAAGGCCGCTCGAGCTCCAGCACCAGGCGATGATCGGTGGGTGCGCTCACGCCGAGATCTTCGAGCGGGCGTTCCCCGCGATTGATGGCGGCGGCGTTCTTCAACATATGCATGAAGTACGCAAGGCTTGCAGCAGTCGCGGGCGCCTGCAGGCGGCGGAAAGCGAAAACGAAGTCATGGGCATCGAGCGGGGTGCCGTCCGACCACTTCAAGTCGTTGCGGAGCTCGAATGTCCAGGTCAGACCATCTGCGCTGCTCGTCCAGCTGCTGGCCGCACCCGGCACGATCTTGCCCCGGGCGCTGAATGTCGTGAGGCCCATGAAGAGGTCATTCAGGAGCGTTTCTTCCAGGCGCAGGTTGTAGCGGTGCGGGTCGAGCGTCTGCGGTTCGCCGGCGTTGCCGACGTGCAGCGGGCGCGCCTCCGCGGCGACAGGCGCCAGACAGAGGACCGCTGCGATGACGTGCGCGATCAGAAGCTTGTATATGTGCGGCCCGCCCATGCCTGTGCCGTACCTCGAGAGACCTGTACTTCGGAGCCGCAGCATACTAAAAAGCGGCCTCAGGATTCTCAAACGATTTAAAGATGCTCCCAGATCTCGTCGCAGACATCGGTGCGACCAATGCGCGCTTTCAATTGGTTGCCGACGGCGCGCTGACCGGCGAAGCCGCCATCCTGCCGACCGCGTCCTTCTCACGCGGCGCAGACCTCCTCAACGAAGCGTTGCTTGCTCTCGGTGCGGAAGGTGTGCGGCGAGCCGCATTTGGCGTCGCTGGCCCGGTCGATGCGGCGGGCAACGTCGTCGTGACCAACACGGGTCTGGCGTTGGACGCAACCGCGCTGAGCGATCTGCTCGACGCCCCCTGTCGCCTGATCAACGACTTCCAGGCGCTGGCGTCAGGCGTACCTTACCTCTCGTCGCTGGCACAGCTTGGTGGTGATGCCGGTGCGCAGGGCAACAAGGCGGTGCTGGGTCCGGGCAGCGGCCTGGGGATGGCCGGGCTGGTCGCGGGCGCCGCGGGCTGGATCGTCGTGCCCTCCGAAGGCGGTCATGCCGATCTGGCGCCGGCCAGCCATCTGGAAACCGAACTCTGGTCGATCCTGCAGGCGCAGCATAACCATGTGTGCTGGGAGACGGTGCTGAGCGGTCCCGGGCTCAGTCATCTGCACGCGGCCATGGCGGCTGTCTGGGGCGGTCGCGCCGAGGTGCTGTCGGCCGCGGAAGTGACCGAACGCGGGCTCGATATGAGTGACCCGGTATGTCATCAGACTCTGGAGACGTTCTGCGCGCTGCTGGGCGCGGCGGCTGGCAATCTGGCACTGACGCTGGCGGCCTGGGGTGGCGTATACATCGGCGGCGGCATCGTGCCGCGCATGCTCGATTTCGTGATGAAGAGCCCGTTGCGGCGCCGCTTCGAAGAGCGCGGCGCTTACAGCGAGCTCGCGTCAACGATACCTCTGTACGTGATCACCCAGCAGGATGCCGGCCTCGTGGGCGCGGTGCGCTGCCTCGACCGTTAGTCCTGATCGAATGCCTCGATCACTGCGTTGACGAATTTGTCGTGTTGCCAGCGCACACCATTGGGATCAACCCCTGTGCGCACGATGACCATGTCGTGCGCCGGCACCACGGTGGCGAGCTGACCCTTGTTGCCGGCGCTGGTGTATGTGCCTGCCGGGACGCCGGGCAGCGTATCCAGCAACCAGAATTGCGCGCCGTAACCCTGCTTGCCCGCTTCGCGCGGCAGGGCCGGGGCGGGTTGGACGACATAGTCGGCCCATGCGGCAGGGAAGATCTGCTCTCCCTCCCATGCGCCGCGCTGCAGGTACAACAGCCCGAAACGGCCTAGATCTCTGGCCGTCGTGTATACCTGGCTCGAGCCGATGAAATTGCCCAGATGGTCGATCTCCATGCGCGTATCGTGCATGCCGATGCGGTGGAAGAGTTTGTCGTAGGGATAGCGCAGGTAGGCCAGATCATCGTTGAGCTCTGCCCGCAGTGCGCGCAGCAGAAGCAGCGTATCGTTGTTGGCGTATTTCCAGCGGGTGCCGGGTTCTGCCTCCAGATGTGTCGTCGTTGCGGCGCTCACGACGTCCTGGCCTGCAAAATAGATCGCATTCGTGTTGGCGCCTTCACTGTACAGGCCCGAGGACATATGCAGCAGGTTGGCGATGGTGATCTGCTGGCGCGGGTCTTTGAGGAACTGCCATTCCGGGATATTCGCGGGCGCGTTCACGTCTAAGAGGCCTTCGGCCTGGGCAATGCCGATCAACGTGGCGCTGATGCTCTTGGCGGTCGACCAGGTACGGTAGCCGCTGTGGATGCCGAAACCCGGGCGGTACTGCTCGCCGACCAGGTTTCCGTCTTTGATGATGAGCACGCCGGCTGTGACGGTGCCCGCACCGTAAGTCTGACCATCGAACGCGTCGTCGAGCACGGCGCGCTGCGCCCGGTTGGGGCGTGGCCGGGCTTTGTCCCCCAGCGGGTAGGGGACGTCGCTGCGATCGGGCAGCGGCGGATAGCTGATGGTGGGCAGGCGCCCGGCATCCGCGGCGCGCCAGTGTGGCGGCAGCAGCGTGCATCCCATGCTGGGGCGATAGACCGCAACCGCCTCGGTGCCAGCCTTATCGCTGGCGGTGACCAGCATGCGCCGTGCGTCGATCCGGGCGGGGGGTAGATCCAGGTCGGCGAGATCCACGAGTTCGATACTGGCAATGTCCTCCTGTTCGCGATCGGCGACAAAGTGCGCTGAGCAGGTAAAGAGGGCCGCGTAGCCGGCGGCAGCCTCGCTGACTTCCGCGGCGCCTGCGGGCCGTTGGAAGGGAATTTCGGCGAACGCCTGCATGGCGGCAAGGTTCAGCACCAGCAGGCAGGCTGTTGTTCTCATGATTGTGCCTGATCCCTGCCGCGAGCCTGAATGTTGGCGCGCCGCTCTGCCACCTTTTCCGCGCGTACCTCTCTGCTGGCGTGAGCACGGTTGGCCGCATCTTCGATGGCAAGCCCTTGTGCCAGCGTGTCCTGCCAGCCTTCGTCCATGATTCGGCGTATCTCACCGCGGGTGGCCGGGTCGGTCGAAACGATGTCGCGTGCGAGGCTTGCGCACGTGGCAAGCAGCTCCGCGGCGGGCACCACACGGTTCACCAGACCCCAGGCGCAAGCCGTGTCAGCATCGAGATAGTTGCCGGTCAGACTCAGCTCTTTGGCGCGGTTGATACCAATCAGGCGTGGCAGCCGCTGGGACAGACCCCAGCCCGGGACGACACCGACACGCGCGTGCGTGTCGGCGAACTTGGCTTCCGGACTGGCGATGAGAAAGTCGCACATCAGCGCAATCTCGAAGCCCCCGGTAATCGCAAAACCGTTGACGGCGCCGATGACGGGTTTGCCTGCCGCGGCGATGGCGTCGCTGAGATCGCGGCTGGATAACGTGGCATCAGGCGCTTTCTCCCCGCCGAGCTCTTTGAGATCGAGCCCGACCGTAAATGCACGGCCGGCGCCGGTCAGGATGATCACTTCCGTGTCCTCATCGTCTTTGAGGGCATCAAAGACTTCGGCTATGCGATTGCGTAACGCCTGAGACAGCGCGTTCAGCGCCTCGGGTCGGTTCAAGGTGACGGTGGTCACGCCCGCATCACGGCTGACGAGTACTAGATCTTCACTCATAGGTTTTTCCGCTATCTGTTCGCTTTTTCGCCGCTCTTGCGCCGCGCTTTCTCGGCTTTGGGCGGCAATGGTCAAAGTTCGTCGACAGTCTAACGAATGTTGGACATGCTGGCCTGCCGCATTCGCTTCAAGGCGCGGAAAAGGCTACGATTTCGCAAAGCACAATAAGCTTGGGGGAAGTCTCGTGCGGCTGGCGGACTACGTCGTGAGCTACAGCCTGGAGATCAATAACAGATGCCTGCGTTACCTGGCAGAGTGCGACGCGCGTGGCAGTATGCTGGCGGCCGAGCAACAGGCGGATGTGGTCAGCGCGGCGACGCACGCGGTGTACGCGGAGAGCCTGCTTGCCCGGGATAGCCGTCGCCTCAACAGTATGTGGTCTCTGGCTGCTCCGGTCTGGAAAGGACGCGACGATGCGCTGGCCCAGCATGTGCGCGCGCTGCGGCGGGCCGCGGATGCCCTGACGGACGCCTCCTCCAACCGCCGGCTTGCGCTGCGTCTGGCGGCGCTTGCCAGTGAGGACGAAGAAGCAGAGGCGATATTGAAGGTCGCCCGCAAACTGCCCAACGAGGTGCCCCTGACCTGGGACGATCTCAACGACCTCTTTGCTGCGGATAGCCATTTCTGGCGCCGGGGGCTGCCCACTTCTGAAGACGAGGTTCTGCTCGATCATGCCGCCCGCAGCTATCGGAAGGGCTATCGGCTGGCGCGCGATCTGCGCGCAGTCGAGGCGGAGGAAGATGGTGAGACTGGCGCCTGGCTCGATGCGCATGGCGACAAGCTGCACAAATGGGTGCAGCTGTCGGCGCATCAAATGGAACTTCTGCGCGGCGGGCTGTCAGAAAAAGCGAAGGCGCAGCTCTGGTACATGGACAAAATGTCGGATTCGCTGCGTACGCGAGCCGGCCTCAGCGCGCTGCGTCGTGCGACGCGAACGGTGAACGTCAAGAAGTCTGCTGCGAGAGTCGTGCTCGGCTTCATCGAGCAGCAGATCGGCAAGATGAACAAGCGGATTCTGCGCCTGGCCAAAGGCTGCTATACGGCGAAACCGAAGCGTATGGGAGCTGAACTCGGCCGTGCCGTCGGTAAGATCGGATTGCCCGAGGTGACGCTCATGGATCTGTCTGCCGGCGGGAGCGGTGCCGGGATGACCAGCCCCGCAGGTGCGGTCAGCGCCGGGGCGGCCAATAGCGCCGCGGCGGCCAACGATGATGCGGGTGCACAGCCCCGCACCGGCTGACGCGGGAACCGCGCGGCGCGGCAGGCGGAAGGCGGCGCACAGCAGCGCACAGCCAAGAGCCAAGAGCCAAGAGCCAAGAGTCAAAAGGATCGAATCTGGATATGAATCGAATAGGAAAGCGCATCATCGGCACCATGGCGTTGCTGCTGGGCGCACTGACGGCCGCTGCGGCGTCGGCTGACGAGTATGCGGAAAGCTGGGGCCCGGTGCTGGGCAGCCCGATGCCGCTGTTGTCGGCACCGGATCAGACCGGAACCGCGCGCACGCTCGAGGATCTCAGCGGCGATCAGGGGTTGCTGCTGTTTTTGAGCCGCTCTGCCGATTGGTGACCCTTCTGTAAGCACCAGTTCGTGCAACTGGAAAGCTGGCGGGATAAATTTGCCGCCCTTGGGGTCAACGTCGCCGGGATGACTTACGATAGCGTTGAAATGTTGTCGGCGTTTCACGGGGATCAGGCACTGGGCTACCCATTGCTGAAAGACGAAGACGCCAGGCACGTCAATGCGCTGGGCGTGCGTAACGAAGATTATGCCGAAGGACATCGGGCGTACGGCATCCCGCATCCGGGTATCTTGTTCATCAGCGCCGATGGCACGATCAAAGCCAAGTACGCGGTGCCTGGCTACCGGCAGCGGCCGCCGTTCGATGCGCTTTATGCGGATGTCGAGGCGCTGGTCGAGTGAGGCGCACAGGGTAACGGTCGAACGAAACGTAAATAACGGGAAAGTCAAAACATCAGGCAAAGATGGGGCTGCGGTTGATTTCAACGAGCCCCATTGGCTTAAATGCGCCGCACCATGAAGTATCGATCTACACAACTCGTTATGTTTGCGCTGATCTTGCCGGCGCTGAGCGGATGCGCGTCCCTCATCAGTTCGGTGACGCAGGGTTTTGCCGAGGACCTGTCTCAGGCGATTCTCGACAACGAGGACCTCGCCATGGTCCGGGACGGCGCGCCGTCCTATCTGATTCTGATCGACAGCCTGGTGGCGCGCTCGCCGAATGACCCTTTCCTGCTGCAGCAGTCGGCCACCCTGCATTCGGCTTACGCGGCCGCGTTCGTCATGGACGAAAAGCGCGCGAAGCTCCTGCAGGACAAAGCACGCGCGCAGGCGTTGCAAGCAGCCTGTCTGCGGCTGCGTGATGCCTGCGGTCTGGACAGCCGCCCGTTTCGTGAGTTTGAAGCCTGGGTGCAGGACCGGCGCCTGAAAGAGGTGCCGGCGCTGTACGATCTCGGCGTCACCTGGGCAGGTTGGATACAAGCCAACAGCGACGACTTCAATGCCATCGCCGATCTGGCGCGCGTCAAAACGCTCATGCTCAAGGTCGCTGAGCTCGACGATAGCCACGACAACGGCGGAGTTTATCTATACTTAGGGGTGTTTGAGACGTTATTTCCCCCGGCGATGGGGGGCAAGCCGGAACTCGGCAAGGCCTACTTCGAGAAGGCGCTGGAGCGCTCTGGCGGCGCTAATCTCATGGCCAAGGTCATGTTTGCGGAGCAATATGGCCGGCTGGTCTTCGACCGTGAGTTGCACGACCGTTTGCTCAACGAAGTCATGGCAGCGCCCGCGCGCGCGCCGGGGCTGACGCTCATGAACACCGTAGCGCAGGAACAGGCTCAACAACTTTTGGAATCAGCGGATGACTATTTTTAAGCGTGTGCAGGTGACCGCTCTGGTCGCAGTTTTAGCAGTAACGGCCGCGCCGGTGATGGCGCAAACCATCAAGATTGCCACTTTGTCCCCCGAAGGTTCCGCCTGGATGAAGGTGCTGCGCAAAGCCGGCAAAGCCGTCGAAACGCGCACCAACGGTGACGTCAAGTTCAAATTCTATCCGGGCGGAGTCATGGGCGACGACAAGGCGGTCATGCGCAAGATGCGCGTGGGGCAGCTCCACGGTGCCGTCGTCACGTCTGGGGGTCTGGTGCAAGCCTATCCTGACATCGCGCTGTACAGCATGCCGATGCTCTTCCGTAATGAGGCGGAAATCGACCATGTGCGCGCTGCGCTCGACGACACGCTCATGGCGGGTCTGCGAGAAGAGAAATTCGTCGGTTTCGGATTTGCCGAGGTGGGTTTCGCCTACCCGATGACTCAACAGCCAGCCGCCAGCGTTGCCGAGATGCGCCAGCGCAAAGTCTGGACGCCGGACAATGACCAGGCCTCGCTGGAAGGCTTTAAGGCGTTCGATATCTCGCCGATACCGCTGCCGATAGCCGATGTGCTCGCGGGTCTGCAGACAGGCCTGATCGACAGCATCGCGTCGCCGCCCATCGGCACCATCGCATTACAGTGGCACACGCAGGTGGATTACGCGTTGGAGCTGCCGCTGATTTACGTCTACGGCCTCTTCGCCATGGCGGAGCGGCCTTTCGGTCGCCTGACCGCAGAGCAGCAGGCCATTGTCAGCGAGGAAATGGGCGCGGCTGTGCGCGAAGTGGATAGCGCAGCGCGGCGCGATCATGAAAACGCCAAGGCGGCACTGACCAATCAGGGCATCCAGTGGCTGCAACCGGCGGCGCCGGCAACCGAGGAGTGGCTGCAGCTTGCCGATGCCGCGCGCAGCGAAATGGTTGCTGGTGATTACATATCGCCCAATCTGTATCAGCAGACCCTGGATCTTCTCGCGGAATTTCGTGCCGCAGGTGATTGAACGCCTGTTCGTATGGCTGCGGCGCACGGAAGATGCGCTGCTGGCCCTGCTGCTGACCGCCATGATCGGCGTCGCGGCGACGCAAGTGTTACTCAGAAACTTCTTCGATACCGGCCTCTATTGGGGCGACAGCGCTGTGCGCGTGATGGTGCTGTGGGTGGCGATGCTGGGCGCGATGGTCGCGTCGCGCAATGACGAGCACATACGCATCGACCTCGCGGGGCGCTACCTGCCCGCAGGTATCCGGCACCATGTCGCTCGCGTGGTCAACTTCTCGGTATTCGTGCTGCTGTGTTTGTTCGCCTGGTACAGCGCTGAGTTCGTGCGCTATGAATACGAAGATCAGACCATCGCCTTTGCCTCGATACCGGCGTGGATCTGTGAGCTCATCATGCCGGTGGGGGCGGCGGTGATGGCGATACGCTATGCGCTGCTGACGGTGAATCCCAGGTGATCGTGCTTGGCGTCATCGCTCTGGTCCTGCTGGCGCTTGCCGGGGCGCCTCTTTTTGCCGTGCTCCTCGGCGCCGCCATGCTGGGTTTCTACAGCGCAGAGATCGATCTCGCCATCATTGCCATCGAGCTCTATCGGATCGTCGACACACCGCTCCTGATCGCGCTGCCGCTCTTTACTTTCAGCGGGTATCTCCTGAGCGCTGCCAACACGTCGACCCGTCTCGTGAATCTCGTGCAGAGCATGTTTGGTTTTCTGCCCAGCGGCCTTGCGATTGTCGGCTTCATTGCCTGCGCCATCTTCACGGCGCTGACTGGCGCATCGGGGGTGACGATTGTGGCGTTAGGGGCGCTTCTGCTGCCCGCGCTCAAGGAATCAGGCTTCAGCGAACGCTACAGCCTGGGCCTCGTCACCACCTCGGGCAGCCTGGGACTGCTGCTCGTGCCTTCGGTGCCGCTGATCCTTTACGGCGTGATCGCGCAGCAGCTCGATGTCGGCGAGCCGTTTACGATTGTTGATCTCTTCATCGCCGGCATCGTGCCGCTCCTCTTGATGCTGGGCCTGCTCACGTCCTGGACTTTGTGGATACATCGCGGCGGCAAAATCCCGCGCACGCCGTTTGCCTGGCCGAACGTCTGGCAGGCGGTCAAAGCCGCGCGCTGGGAGATCCCGCTGCCGTTTATCGTCCTGGGCGGCGTGTTCAGCGGATTCCTCGCCGTCTCCGAAGCCGCCGCGGTCACGGCGTTGTATGTCATTGTCGCTGAGGTTTTTCTCTATCGGGAAATCTCCCTGCGGCAGCTGCCCAAGGTCATGGTGGAGTCCATGGTGATGGTCGGCGGCATTCTGCTGATTCTCGGAATCGCGCTTGCGTTTACGAACTTCCTGGTCGACGCTGAGATTCCGCAGAAGCTCTTCGAGTTCATGCAGGAGTACATCAGCAGTCCGCTTGGATTCCTGCTGCTGCTGAATATTCTGCTGCTGGCTTTGGGCGCCATTCTCGATATCTTCTCTGCGATTGTGATCATGGTGCCGCTGCTGCTGCCTGTGGCGGCAAGCTACGGTATCCATCCCGTGCATCTGGGGATAATCTTTCTGGCAAACATGCAGATTGGCTATTTTACGCCCCCCGTTGGCATGAACCTTTTTATCGCCAGTTACAGATTCAACAAGCCGCTGCTGGATCTTTACCGTGCGGCCTGGCCGTTCATGGTCGTGTTGCTCATTGCGCTCATGCTCATTACCTATGTGCCGGTGCTCAGCCTGGGACTGATCACATGAGAAGGTTGTGGGTCCTGTTTGCAGGCTTGTTCCTGCTGACGGCGCAGGTCATGGCTGAACCGGCGGATGTCGTAGAGCGGTTACACACCGGCCTGCTGGCCGCGATGCAGCTCGAAACGCACAGCGAGCGCGAGGCGCATCTGAGACCGATCATCGCCGACGTCTTCGACCACCGCAGGATTGCGGGCATCAGTCTTGGACGCACATGGCGCGACCTTTCCGCGCAGCAGCGCGCCGAGTTCGAGGAAAGGCTCCTCGAGCTGGTGATTGCCACTTATGCAGATCGTTTCGACACCTTCAACGGTCAGCAGTTTGTTACGGACGGCGTCCAAACCGTGAAAAACAACGTTGTCGTGCAGACCCGGCTCGAGCGGGGCGATGCGGACGACGTCAAGCTCGACTACGTCCTGCGTGATGGGCGCGTATTCAACGTCGTGGCGGACGGCGTCAGCGACCTGTCGCTCAGACGCGCCGATTACAACAGCATCATCAAGCAGGAAGGGTATGACAGCCTGCTCGAATATCTCGCTGAGAAGACCGCTGCCGCCAGGGCGGATGGATGAAAGCGCTGGCCTCGGTCCTGCTTTGCTGCGCGATGAGCGCTTGCAGCAGCCTGGGTGTCGAAGAGTTTGGCGTTTACGATCCTCACGAGCGGGCCAATCGCACTTCGTATGAAGCCACGGAAACCATTGATGCCCGCATAGTGCGGCCCGTAGCTCGCGGTTATCAGAAAATCACCCCTGGTTGGCTGGAAAAGGGCATTGCAAACGTTTTCCAGAATCTGGGCACGTTACCGAGTGCGATAAACGGCTTTCTGCAGGGCAAACCCGCGGGCGGCGCCACCGACCTTGCGCGTGTCCTCGTCAACACGACCGTCGGGGTTGGTGGTTTCTTCGATCCTGCGTCGGCGTGGGGGCTTCCTTATCAGGAAGAAGACTTTGGCCAGACGCTCGCGGTCTGGGGCATGACCAGGTCCCGTTACGTCTACGCGCCTCTCGTAGGTCCCACCACGCTCAGAGATTTGCCGAGCCTGCTGGTGCGCGGTTATCTCCCGCGTCTCGTGCTCGGCTCCGATTATCATTGGGGCGTGACCGCTCTGGACGTCGTCAGCAAGCGGGCGGCGCTGCTCAGCGCTTCTGACGTGCGCGACGCGAGCGCGCTCGATCCTTACGTATTCACACGCGACGCCTATTATCAGCGTCGCAAGTTTCTGATCTACGATGGTCAGCCGCCGCTCGAGGACCTCTTTGACGAGTTCGACGAGTTCGACGATCTCGACGAGACCGAGGTGGAGGCGTTTGCAGATGACGCCGCGCCCGCCGCGCTCTGAGCGTTGCGATACTGATGGTGAACCAATATCTCGTAACCTGGGTTAGAGCGGTCACGCGCCGCGCGCGCCTGACGTTGGTGCTGCTGAGCCTGGCGACCCTGGGCCTTGGCTGGATAGCGGTCACGCAGTTCCACATGAATGCGGATCTGAGCGGTCTCATCACTCAGGACGCGGACTGGCGCAAGGACTTCGATCACTTCCAGGACCGTTTCCCCGATCTCGCGCGTACGGCGGTCGTGGTGGTCGGCAGCGCGTCGCGCCATGCGCTCGAGCAAGCTACAGCCGCGATCGTGGCGCACCTGGAAGCACATCCGCAGACCTTCAGCGCGGTCGCCGCGCCGGGTGCCGAACCGTTTTTCCGTGATCACGCGCTGCTCTACATGGATCCGGATGACCTCGACGATGTCAGCGATCGGTTGGCGGAAGCCCAGCCGTGGCTGACAGCGGTGGCAACCGACCCGAGTTTGCGCAGCGTGCTGGCACTGGTTGCAGATGGGCTTGCCAACGAGCCGCCGGCGCGGTTTGCAGAGGTCCTCGAGCGGCTTACGGCATCAGCGGAGAGCGCTGCGCGCGGTGCAGATACGCAGGTGGTCTGGACCGACGAGCTCTTCGGCACGAGCGAGTCCAGCTACCAGCTGGTGTTTGTGAAAGCGGCACCTGATCGAAATCCGCCGCTGACCGACGCCGATCTCATGGCAGCGCTGCGCCAGATGGTGTCGAGCCTGGACATCCCCGCGGCGGTCACCGTGCAGCTGACCGGGGAAGTTGCGTTGCAGCATGAGGAGCTCGAAGCGGCTGTCGGCGGCGTCACGCTGGCGGGCTGGTTATCGCTCGTGCTGCTTTTCTGCGTGCTGATTGTCGGTGTTCGCTCAGCCAAGATCATTGTGGCCACGTTTACGATGCTGGCGGTTGGCGTGATATGGACGTCAGCTTACGCGATGCTCACGGTGGGGGAGTACAACACGCTCTCGGTTGTGTTCATCGTCATGTTTTTCGGCTTGGGCGTCGATTTCGCGCTGCACTTTTCGCTACGCTACCAGGAAGCGATCAACCGAGGGGATGGCCAGGTTGCGCCGGCGTTGCTGACCAGCACATCGGGCGTAGGGCGCGCCATATCTCTCTGCACACTGACGACGGCACTCGCGTTTCTCGGTTTCTGGCCGACGGCTTATCAGGGGCTCGCCGATCTTGGCGTGATCAGCGCCGGCGGTATGGTCGTGGCTTGGTTCCTGACCTTTACCTTTCTGCCGGCGTTTTACGCCGTGGTTGGCCCGCCGCGCGCTCACGAGATGGACCTGCCGACCAGCGAAGGCATCGTGCGCTGGCTGTTGGGTCATCGTCCGCTGGTGATAGGCGTTGTGGCTGGCGCGGGCATAGGCGCTGCAGCGGTGGCGAGTGGCGCCAGCTTCGACTACAGCGTGCTTGCCCTGAAAGACCCGCAGTCAGAGTCCATGCGTACGCTGCGCTTGTTGCAACGCGAAGGTTTGTCCACCGATTATCAGCTGGTTGTGGTCGATGAAACGCCTGTCGACGTGGATCGGCTCGAAGCGCTGCAGGTGGTGGAAGAGGTGCGCACCGTAGCGGATCTCCTGCCTCACGATGTGGAGGACAAACGCTACGCAATCGAAGATCTGGAGCAGATGTTGTGGAGCGCCCTGTACCCCGGGGCTGTGGCAGATACGCCTTCGGTTGAGGCGCTCAGGACGCAGGCGCGTGGCCTTACCGATGACCTCGACGGGCATGCAGGCGCAGTTTCCGCAGATGCAGTGTCCGCCTTTCGCGAGGCCGTCGAGGCGCTGCAGGCGTCCGACGACGCTGCCTGGCTTGCCTGGCAGGCTGGGGTCGTAGATAACCTCGCGGACGAACTCAGCTGGCTGCGCCGTGCGGTCAACGTCGTCGATGTGGAACTTGCAGACGTCCCTGTCAGCAGCCGCTCGCGTATGATCAACGCTGCCGGCGACACGCTCAGTATCATCACCCCGAGTCAGGATATTGCGCCGGTTGCAGCCATGTCCGATTTCATCAGCGGCGTCCGCGCGGTTGAGCCCGACGCAACCGGCCGACCGGTTCTGGAATGGGGCGTCGGCGGCATTGTCATAGGCGCGTTTTTTCAAGCGCTCCTGTTTGCTGTGATCGCCATTTTGTTCGTTCTATTTGTTGTCCTCAGGGATTTGCGTAACGTCGCGATGATCTTGCTGCCGTTGGTGTTGACCACCGTCTTTACCCTCGCGATTTGTGTGGCCCTCGACATGCCCGTCAATATGGCGAACATTCTGGTGATTCCTCTCATTTTCGGACTTGGGGTAGACAATGGCATCCATGTCGTTGACCGCTACCTGGGGGAGGGCGTATCCGCGGGCGAGGGGAATATGGACCACCTGATGCACTCGAGCACGCCGCGTGCGGTGATGCTCTCGACGCTGACGACGATAGGCGCGTTTGCCGCGCTCTCGTTGTCGCCGCATGCGGGCACGGCTTCCATCGGCCTGCTGCTATCGGTTGCCGTCGGTTTTCTGCTGCTCTTTACAGTGTTCCTGCTGCCGGTGCTGTTGCACACGGCCGAGAAGAGCGTGCTCAGGCCTCATTGACCACGCGCGGCCTCTCGCTCAGCAGACGCCTGGCTTCATCGAGCGGTAGCGCCTTGCTGAAGAGCCAGCCCTGAGCGTATTCACATTCCTGCTGTGCGAGGAACTCGAGCTGCTCTTTGGTTTCCACGCCCTCGGCCACCACTTCCATTTTGAGCTGATGCGCCATTGCGATCACGGCGCGGGTAATGGCCATGTCGTCGGCGTTGTCGGGAATGTCCATCACGAAGCTGCGATCCACCTTGACCGTGTTGATCGGGAACCGCTTGAGGTAGTTGAGTGACGAGTAGCCGGTGCCGAAATCGTCTATCGCGAGGCTCACCCCCAGCTCAGACAGGCGCTCGACCGTCGCCTGTGCCGCCTCGACGTCCTGCATCAACATGGTTTCGGTGATCTCGAGCTCGATGCTCGATGGTGCGAGACCGGTCTCGCGCAGGCTGCGGCGCATCGTGGCGATGAGATTGGGGTCGCGGAATTGCCTGGGGGATATGTTGACGGCGACCTGTATCGGCCGGCCCTGCTCCTCGCTCAGTGTCCGAGCGGCGCGGCACGCGTCTTCGATGACCCATGCGCCGATGTCGATGATGCTGCCGGTCTCTTCGGCAACACCGATGAACTCATCCGGGGTGAGCAAGCCGCGCTCAGGGTGGTTCCAGCGGATGAGGCTCTCGAATCCGACGATCTGCTGGCCGCGCAGCGCCACCTTGGGTTGATAGAAGAGCTCGAATTCCTGTTGCTCCAGGGCCTGGCGGATTTCGTATTCAGTGCGCAGGCGCTGCACGGCGTTGGTGTTGAGATCTTCGCTGTAGAACTGGTAGTTGTTGCGGCCGCGTTCCTTGGCTTTGTACATCGCAAGATCCGCGTTGCGCAGAAGTTCGTTGGGGTCCAGGCCGTCACTCGGCAACACGGTGATGCCGATGCTGGTCGTCACGACCAGCGGCTGACCCGATATCTCGATCGGTTCGCGCAGGTGGTTGAGAATTTTCTGCGCCACCATGCCGGCGTCCGCGGGGCTCGCGATGTCTGCCAGCAGAATGGTGAATTCATCACCGCCGGTGCGGCCTACGGTGTCTTCTCCGCGCACGCACAGCTGCAGGCGGCTGGCGACTTCGCGCAGCAGGTCGTCCCCCATTTGATGGCCGAGGGTATCGTTGACGCGCTTGAAGTTGTCGAGATCGAGGTACAGCAGTGCGCTGACGCAGTTGTTGCGCACGCAGTGTTCGATCGCCTGGTTCAGACGATCCTGGAAAAGCCGCCGGTTCGCGAGATTTGTCAGCGTGTCGTAAAACGCCATACGCTCCATGCGCTGCTGACCCTGTTTGATGTCTGTTATGTCGGCAATCTGCACGATGTAGTACAGCGGTTCGCCGTTGCCGGAACGCTGCAGGACGACATGGAAGTTGGTCCAGATCTCCAGACCGTTCTGGCAGATCATGCGCCTTTCTGCCCGATGCGTGGTCTGGTCGCGCAGGGTCAGCGCACCCAGGCTTTCTTTCAGCTTCGCCCGCTCGTCAGGCGGCACCAGGCGCGAAACGTGTATCCCCGCCATGTGCTGCTCGTCGTACGCCAGTAGATCAGCCGCCGTGTGATTGGCCTGGAAGATCCTGCCCTGCATGTCGACCAGCAAGATGCCGATCGGGGCGTTCTCGAAGATGCCGCGGAAGCGCTCTTCGCTGCGGCGCAGGCGTTCCTCTGTGGTGCGTTGTTTGCTGATGTCTTTGGCGATGACCATCACGTAGGCCTCGCCGGACAGTTCCAGGATCGTGGTGGATATCAGCGATGGAACGGCTTCACCGGTTTTGGTGTGGAACGTGACCGTTTGATTGGCGAGCTTACCTTCCTGGGCGATCTCGTCGATGGAATCTCGGAGCTCCTGGGTGTTCAGAAATGCCGGGAATTCGTAGACCGACTGGCCAATGATCTCTTCGCGCGTATAGCCGCCGCGCGCGAGCATGGCGTTGTTCAGATCTGTGATGACCCCATCGGCATGGCGCAGAATGACGATACCGTCCGGGCTGTGGCTGAACACTTTCTCAAACTTCTGCTCGGATTCGATCAGCGCAGCTTCTGCAGAGATGCGCTTGGTGATGTCCCGGCCGATGCACAGCACGCACAGCGTGTTGTCGATGTTGATGTAACGCAGCGAGATCTCGACATGCACCAGCGTGCCGCTCGCGGTTTTCAGCATGGCTTCATAGCCGCTGACCTCGCGCTCCTGAGCGAGCATCTCAATCACCTGCGCGCGTTCGGTTGCCTGCGACCAGAGCCCAAGAGTCGTCTCTGTTTCACCAATGGCGTCTTCACGACGGTAGCCGAGCAGCCGGGTAAATCCGTCGTTGAGGTCGAGGATGGCGGTGTCTTCCGCTCGCAGCACGAGGATGGCGTCCGGGCTGCCGTGGAAGATCTGCGAAAACCGTGCCTGGGAAGCGTCGGCGCCTTGCCAGCGGCTCATGCGTCCGTCGACGTCCAGCGTGATGGCGTAGCCCTGCCCGTCGGGGCCGGACAGCTTGGCGATGTGGGCGACGGCGCTGGTGTCTGGCTGGCTCGCCAGCGTCAGACTGCCGCCGCTGGCGGTATTACGATGGCGCTGGCCGAAGTGCTTGAGCGTTTGCATGAACTCGCGGCGGCTGGCGGTCTCGAACAGCGTGTAGATCGGCCGGCCCAGAAGCTCGCTTTCGCTCAGACCCAGAGCGTGGCACGCACAGGCATTGGCGAAGGTGATGACGAGCTTCTTGTCGCAGAGCAGGACGACATCCGAGCTGTGGCTGATTACGCGGCGCATTTGCTGATGCGCGACAGTGACGGCGCGCTCGGCCTTGCGAGCCGCGCCAAGGTCGGTGATCTCGATCAGGTAATGGGCGCGCAGATTCTTGCTGAGCCGCGCCTTGCAGGCGAGCCGCGCGCGCGAACCGTCCGCGCGTTCGAGATCAATCTCGATGCTGGTGCTGTTGCCCTGGGCGAGGTTTTGCCGCTGCTCGGCGAGGGCGGACCACAGCGCGTCGTCGAACAGGCTTGCGAGGGTCAGGCCACGCAGCTGCCCGGCGTCGGTCAATTCCGGATAGCGGAGGATCTGGCAAAGCGTTTGATTGGCGGCGATGACTTTGCCGTCGCGGCTGGCGGCAATAAAGCCGCCGGGTGTGTGCTCCAGAGCATCAGCGATGTCGGTCAGGCTGGGCTCCCAGCGAAGGAGAGCCAGGATGGTGCCGAGGGCGGCCAGCGCGACGAAGGCCGCGGCGATGCCCCAGAACGGAAACTCGGACCATGACAGCGCAAGCAGAGCGCCAGCGCCTGCCAGCACGATGCCAGAAAATATTGAGAGCAGACCTCGCCAGCCGGTTGATGTCATATCATACGGTTACGCTAAATTGCGCAGGAGCCATCCTTGAACGCCACATTCAACGTATCGGCGCAGAGCCAGGGCCTCTATGACATCACGCACAAAGTTGCCGAAGCGGTCAAAGGGTTTGCCGTATCTGAGGGGTTGGTCACACTTTTCATCCGGCACACCTCGGCAAGTCTGCTAATACAGGAGAACGCCGATCCGGCGGCCCGCGAGGACCTGGAAGCCTGGCTGAATCGACTCGTGCCGGAGGGTGACCCTATTTATACCCACACCCAGGAAGGTCCCGACGACATGCCGGCACACATCAAGGCGGCGCTTACCGCCACGAACCTGTCAATCCCGCTGAGCCAGGGACGTCTCATGCTTGGCACCTGGCAGGGTATATTTCTATGGGAGCACCGGCATCGTCCGGGCAGCAGGGAAGTGGTGGTCAACGTGCTCGCTGACCGATGATGCGTGGGCTGATTCAGGGCTTCTGCTGGTCGCGTATGTGGTCCATGTAACGTCGATGGCCATCGGGATCGAGAATCATGCTCGCGAAGTAGCTCAGAAGATCCTTGTGCGACTGCGTCAGGCGCGCCTCGCCCATGGCGCGTTCACCTTCTTTGCTCGTGACGAACTTGAAAATGTCCTGCAGCGTGGTGTCTCCGCCAAGCACGTCGGCAACCTCTTCGAGAAGCAGATCGTGCAGGCTCTCCAGGTCCTCCTCGAGCAGCCCCACGTCTTCGGGGGACAGCACGACGTTGGCCCACAGCGTCGCGATATAGATGCTGAAGACGTTGCGGTCGATGAAACGCTCCGCAACCGTCGACTGGTTGCGGATGTCTTTGAATACGGGTGCAAATTGTTGCCGCAATTCTGAAGCCAAGGGCCGTTCCGCTGCTCGTTTGTCCTGTCCGGCACATTATTGCATCTGTGTCGCCGTGACAGTACGGTTGACGCCGACATTTCCAACAGAAAATACCAAGACAAATTTCCTGATGTTGCAATTTGATCGCGTGAGTTTAAACAGCGAGACGGATGCGCTGCGGGCTGAAGTTCGCGACTTCCTCGCAGATACCGTCGACCATTTTCCTCAACCCAATTCGGACTTCGTGACTGGCCACGATCCGGAGTTCAGTCGCAAGCTCGGCGAGCGCGGCTGGATCGGTATGACCTGGCCCAAAGCGTACGGCGGCAGCGAGCGCAGCTTCTTCGAGCGTTACGTCGTCACCGAGGAAATCCTCGCGGCGGGTGCGCCCGTCAGTGCCCATTGGATCGCCGACCGCCAGAGCGGACCGCTTCTGCTGCGGTTCGGGACGGAAGCGCAGCGCCAGACGTATCTGCCGCGCATTACCAGTGGCGACACGTACTTTTCGATCGGCATGAGTGAACCCGACACGGGTTCAGATCTCGCATCGGTACGCACAACCGCGATCAAGGAAGGCGACCAATACCGCATCAACGGCACCAAGATCTGGACGACGGATGCGCACCGTAATCACTTCATCATCTGTCTCGTCCGCACCGACCCTGAGGCCAGCCGCCACGACGGTCTATCGCAGATCATCGTCGATTTGCAGAACGACGGCGCGCAGGTGCGGCCGATCGCCAACATGGCTGGCGGGGAAGACTTCAACGAGGTGGTGTTCGAAGACGTGATGGTGCCGGCGGACCGGGTTGTCGGCGAGCCCGGCAACGGCTGGGCGCAGGTGACGTCGGAGCTCGCCTATGAGCGCAGCGGCCCCGAGCGCTTTCTGTCCGCCTTTCGTGTATTCGTCGAGCTGGTGCGCGCGTGTGGGCCTGACCCGCAAGCGCACGAGGCGGCCGCCATCGGGCGCATCGCCAGCCACCTCATGACCATGCGCAGGATGTCGATCTCGGTGGCGGGCATGCTGGAAAGCGGCAAAGACGTTGGCGTCGAGGCTGCCCTCGTCAAAGAGCTCGGCAATAATTTCGAGAAGGTGTTGCCGGAACTTGCACGCCTCGCGGCGCCGCAGAGCGCCATGCGCGGCGCCTTCCGCGATACGTTCGAGGAGACCATGCTGCTGTCGCCGTCTTTCACACTGCGGGGCGGCACCCGCGAAATTCTGCGCGGCGTGATCGCCCGGGGGCTGGGCTTACGATGAGTGCTGAACTGGAAACCCGACAGATCATTCTCGACACCGCCGAGCGCATGTTTGGCGATCTCTGTGATAAGAAGCTGCTCGATCAGGCGGAGCAGGGTGAGTTTGCGTCGGCTCTGTGGGAACAGATTGCCGCCAACGGCTTCCACCACCTGGGTGCGGCAGCCAGCGGCACTTCCGCTGCGGACATGTATGCTTTCCTGATGACCTGCGGGCGTTTCGCTGTTCCGTTGCCGCTCGCGGAAACGCTGCTCGTGAACAACTGGTTTGCGCCCGGTGATGGTGTCGCGAGCATCGGTATCGTTGCCGATGGCGGCCTGGTGGAGCAGGTGCCCTGGGGCCGCTCTGCCACAACTGTGGTCGGGATTGATCCGCTCGCACGGCGGGTATTGCGCTTCAGCAACCCCGAGGTGATCGAGCGCGGCGCCAACATGGCCGGCGAGCCGCGGGATACGGTACGCCTGCCCGCGGACGCAGAAGTCTTGGAGCTCGATCAGGATC
Organism: Pseudomonadales bacterium; assembly: GCA_965267275.1. Classification (GTDB taxonomy): domain Bacteria; phylum Pseudomonadota; class Gammaproteobacteria; order Pseudomonadales; family Azotimanducaceae; genus UBA4421. Next base: position 4,294,255 of record OZ253950.1, on the reverse strand, counting down.
CGCTGGCGCAGCTGGCGCTGACGCGCGTCAACCTCATGGCGGGCGTGCTGCAGGCGCTGCTCGAACTCGGGCTCACATTTGCCAATGAGCGTGAACAGTTCGGACGTCCGATCTCCAAGTTCCAGGCCATCCAGCACAGCCTTGCGATCGTCGCTGCAGAAGTCGCAGCGGCGCGGCGTGCGGCAGACGCTGCGGTGGATGCTCTCGACAACGACCGTTTCCTCGTCGAGGTAGCAGCGGCCAAATCACGCGTCGGCGAAGCCGTCGAAGTCGTTGCCGAGCAGGTGCATCAGGTGCACGGGGCCATGGGCTTTACCCACGAACACCGCCTTCATCATTTCAGCCGCCGAGCCTGGGCGTGGCGCGATGAGTTCGGCAACGAGTTCCTGTGGCAGCAGCGGCTCGGGCAGCACATTGCCGCGCTGGGTGCAGACAATGCCTGGTCGTTTATTGCCACGCGCGCGTAACCGGGTCCGGCAGTGGCGGTAGACATACCCGAGCGCCCGGACGCGCCGCTGCCGATTGGCATCAGCCAGTGTCTGCTTGGCGATGAGGTGCGCTATGACGGATCCGGGGCGCGTTCGTCGTTTCCCCATGCCGCGCTGGCGGGACTGTTCGCATACGAGTCCTTCTGTCCCGAGGTAGGCATCGGCATGTCCGTGCCGCGGGACCCTATACGCCTGGTCGGCACGCTCGATGACGTGCGCCTTGTCGGCGTCAAAGACCCGACCCTCGATGTGACCGAAGACCTCATTGCGTACGCGAACGCTCAGGTCGAGAACTTCGGCCATCTGGCGGGGTATATCTTCATGCACAATTCGCCGAGCTGTGGATTGCTGCGCGTCAAGGTTTACCCGAACAAGAAAAGCGCGCCCGCCAAGCGCGAAGGCCGTGGTTTGTATGCGCGAGAGGTGACCCGGCAGCTGCCGAACCTGCCGGTCGAGGACGGCGGACGTTTGTTCGATGCCATTTTGCGCGAGAACTTCGTCACGCGCACATTCGCTTACGCACACTGGCTCAGAGTCAAAGAGGATCTGTCGCCGGGACGTCTCGTTGCGTTCCACAGCAGGTATAAGTATCTGCTGATGGCCCACAGTCAAGTTGCTTATCGAGAGACCGGGCAGCTGTTGAGCGATCTCAAACAGGATTTCGAGGAGAAGGCCGAGCGCTATATCGGTCTGCTCATGGCGGGCCTTACGCAGACTGCCTCGCGCAAGGGCCATGCGAACGTGCTCTCGCATCTGCAGGGTTATCTCAAGAAGCGTATCGACAGCCCGTCTCGGCAGGAACTGGACAGCTTGATTGACGCCTACCGCCGGGGTGAGATTCCGCTGCTTGCGCCGCTGACGTTGCTGAAGCATCACTTTCGGCGTTATCCGGACGAGTATGTGCTCCAGCAGAGTTATCTGGAGCCGCATCCGTCTCAGGCGGCCCTGAGGCGCCAGCTCTAAATGCTGACGCGCCTGCGCACCGCTGGCGTCTGGCTGCGGCAGCGTTTGACCCTCCATCCTGAGACACGGCGCGGCAGCATACGCGGCATCGAGATTGCTGCCTGGCTGCTCTTTGTTCTGGTGCCTCTGCTCATATTCAGCGCAGCGCCCAGCATCTATAACTTGATGGCGCTGATCCTCGCCCTGGCGCTTGCGCTGGTGGCGGTTGCACTCACCTGGTTGCTGCTGCGCCTCGTGGCTGACACCAGTGCGCGGCTGCACTGGGCGCTCTTGTTGATTGGAGCGATGATGCTGCCGTTCCTCTGGCTGGGCCCCACGCTGTACGTGATATTCGCGGTGTTCGTGCTCGCGCTTGCGCTTGCGGGTGGCGCGATCGCGTCGCTGCGTCGACGCGGGACGCGCTGGCACAGCCTGACCGCAGCGGTAGTCGGGGTCGGCGCTTCGCTGACCGTGCTGGCAGCGCTGGTGGTGGATGGCTGGCCGGCGGAGGAGAACATCACCTGGCAGCCGATGCAGACGAGCGTGCTGACGTTCGATGATCCCGCGGCGCCCGGGCCTCATGCCGTAGAGCGTTTTACCTATGGTCCCGGTACCGACCCGCACCGCACCGAGTTCGGCGACAACGTCAGGTTCGTGACGTCGCCGGTAGACGGCAGCAAGCTCGTAGATGGCTGGCAGGGCGCGGCTGGCTGGGCCCGCACGGCGTTCTGGAATGCTGATGTCGAATCTCTACCGGTCCGCGGCCAGGTGTGGATGCCCGATGGCCCCGGTCCGTTCCCGCTGGTGCTGATGGTCCATGGCAACCACGCGATGGAAGACTTCTCTGATGGCGGCTATGCCTATCTGGGCGAGCTTTTCGCCAGCAGAGGCGCGGTTGCGGTTTCCGTTGACGAAAATTTTCTCAACGGGACGGCGTCGAGCTTCTTGAGTCTCTCCGACGGCGGCCTCGAAGAAGAGAACGACGCGCGTGGCTGGCTGCTGTTAGAGCATCTGCGGCAGTTCCGGGATTGGTCATCCGACGCGGAGCACGATCTATATGGGCTGATAGATCTGGAGCGGGTCGTGCTGATCGGCCACAGCCGCGGCGGCGAGGCGGTCTCCGAAGCTGCTCTGTTCAATCGTTTGTCGCATTACCCGGACGACGCGACGGTCGAGTTCGACTACGACTTCGGGCTGCGTGGGATCATCGCGGTGGCGCCCGTCGATCATCAATACGATCCCAGGGATTTTGCGACGGTGATGCAAGACGTGAACTATCTTGTGATCCACGGCAGCCATGACAGCGACGTCAACTCGTATGCCGGGTTTGCGGCGTACTCGCGCCTCGGTTTCGAATCCTGCGCGGCATGCTTCAAGGCAGGTTTTTATCTCATCGGCGCCAATCACGGTCAGTTCAATACGAGTTGGGGGCGCTACGACGCGCCGCCGCCGTTTAATCGGTTTCTGAACAGCGTGCCCCTGCTCGACGGCGCTGCCCAGCGCCGGGTGGCGAGCGTTCTGTTCAGCGCTTTTCTCGAAGCAACCGTGCATGACCGGCAAGACTACCGGTACTTTGTGGCAGCGCCCGAACGTCAAGCCGCTCTGCTTGGGGAGGACGTACGCTTCCTGAGCCATTATCGAGGCGCGGAAGATATCGTCCTGGCTGACTTCGGCGAAGATGCTGAGGTCAGCTCCGGCAGCTTCCCCGGTGCGCGCATCAGCAGTACAGGCCTGTCGGTCTGGCGCGAGTCGGATCTTGGCCTCAAATGGCGCACCGCGGACAACGCGATGGTGCAGCTCGGCTGGCAGGCGCCAGGTGCAGCGTACGAAATTACCGGGTTCAACCTGCCGCTCGTGCCGGTAACGCTATCGTTCAACCTCGGCATGAGTAACGACGCACCGGGTGAGATCGAAGATTACGAACCGCCGGAAGCGCTCGACTTTCATATCGAGGTGGAAGACGGTGCAGGGCAGGTTGCGGTCCTGCCCCTGTCCACACGGCGTGTGCTGCTGCCGCAGGTGGAACCCGTCATGTACAAGCTGCCAGGTCTCGATGCGGACGCGAGCTCCGAGGTCGTGATGCAGCGATACCGTTTTACGCTGGACGAGTTTGTTGCGGCCAATCCGCAGTTTGACCCGTCGACGTTGAGCGCCTTCCGTCTGCGTTTCGACATCAGCCCTGCGGGCAACCTCTGGCTCGACGACGTGGTGCTCGCCGCCACGCCGTATTAGCGTCAGCTGCTAGCTCGCAGGCTGCATCTCCCCGTCCAGCTCGCGGCTCGACTCCTGCAGACTCTGCTGACGATACAGATCGTAGTAGTGTCCGCGTGCGGTCATCAGCTCGCGGTGGCTGCCTTCTTCCTTGATGCGACCCTCTTCGATGACGATGATGCGATCGGCGTTGCGAATCGTGGACAGTCGATGTGCAATGACGAACGCGATACGTCCCGCCAGAATCCGCTGCATGCCCTGCTGGATGCGCTGCTCCGTCTCAGTGTCGACCGACGAGGTGGCCTCGTCCATCACGAGAATCTGCGGGTCGGCGAGCACCGCGCGTGCGAAGGACACCAGCTGCTTCTGGCCTGCGGACAGGCGGCTGCCGGCCTCCCCCGCATCGGCGTCGTAGCCCTCCGCAAAGTTGGTGATGAACTCGTGGGCGCCCGCGATCTTGGCGGCTTCGATGACCTCCTCGTCACTTGCGTCCAGCCGCCCATAGCGGATGTTTTCCATGATCGAGCCCGAAAAGACGTGGGCGTTCTGCAGCACCATGCCGATGTTCGACTGCAGCCAATGCAGGCTGCGCGCGCGATAGTCGACGCCGTCAATCAGCACTTCGCCCCGCGTCGGTTCGTAGAAGCGGCAGATCACGTTGACCAGCGTGCTCTTGCCGCCGCCGGTCGGGCCAACGATGGCGAGGGTTTCACCGCGTTTGACGCTGAGCGAGACCTCGTCGAGCACCGGTTTGGCCGGGTCGTAGGCAAAAGACACGTTGTTGAGCGTCAGCGTTTCGATCCGCGCGGCGCCGCCGTCAGCGGCGAAACGGGTGCCCTGTTCCGCGCGCTTCGCCTGCACGGCCATCGCGGCGAGCACTTCGGGCGAATCTTTGATGGCGGGTTCAGCTTCGATCAGGCTCAGAATGCGCTCGGCCGAAGCCTGCGCCATCTGCATCTCGGCAAACCAGTGCCCGAGCTGCTCGATGGGATCGAAGAAATGTCGGGTATAAGCCATGAACGCAATCAGCGTGCCGACCGGGATGATCCCGGCGAGCATATCCATGCCGCCAACCGCCAGCGCCAGGCCCGTTGCCAGGCTCGCCATTGTGATCACGATGGGCAGATACACCGCGGCGTGGGTGAGGTTGGTCACCGACGCGTCGTGCATCGTGTTGGTCAGGCTCTGGAAGTCGCTCTGATTGGCGTCTTCGCGAACGAACGACTTGCTTGTCAGCACGCCCATGATTGCCTCGTTGAAGTTGCCGGTGATGCGGGAGTTGGTTGAACGCACCAGGCGCGCGCTCTTGAGAATCCGCCGCTGAAAACGCGCTGAGATCCAGGCGAGGAAGGGCAGGATCGAAAACACGACGAGCGCCAGCTTCCAGTTCATCACGAACATCGCGATCGCGATGCCGATCATCATCGTGAAACCCCAGACGAGATCGAGAAACCCCCAGGCGAGGATATTGGACAGCCGTTCGACATCGGATGTCATACGCGCCATCAGCCAGCCCACGGGACGATAGTCGTAAAACGAGAACGACAGACGCTGCAGATTTGCGAAACCGTCTTCGCGAATATCGTGAGATATGTGCGTGCGGATCTTGCCGGCCATCCAGATGAAACCGCCGATGGCGATGCAGATCACCACGGTGCATAAGAAGTACAGTAATCCCCAGAACCACAGCTGTGGGTCTGCACCGGCTTTGAGGTACAGGTCTACCGCGTCGATGACGCCCTTGGTCAAGAGCGGATAGGCCACTTCCATCAACGCCGTCAGCACGGCGAATAGCGCCAGCCACTTCAGCTCGGTGGGGTAACGCTTGGCATAGTCGAAGAGCTTCCGCCAGAGCGACACGTTGATTTGCGCCGCCAGCGCTTCCTCGTCGAAGCCGTCGTCGTAGTTTTCGTCGTCATACATGATCGGTACCTGCTGTCTGGTCGAGGTCAGCTTTGATCTGCGCGTCCAGCGCACCCTGTATTTCGCATAGCCGCCGGTAGTTGCCGGGCATGGCCGCAAGCTCGGCGTGGGACCCCAGCTGCACGCAGCGGCCGTGCTCGAGCACCATGATCCTGTCAGCGTGCATTACCGAGCTCAGGCGGTGCGCGATGATGAGCGTGGTCTGGCGGCCTTTGCGGCGTTTCAACGCGTCGAGAATGAGCTGCTCGGTACCGGTGTCCACCGCTGAGAGCGAATCGTCCAACACCAGCACCGGCGGGTCTTTCAGCAGCGCCCGTGCCAGCGCCAGACGCTGGCGTTGACCGCCGGACAGCGTCACGCCGCGCTCTCCCACCATCTCGTCGAAGCCGTTCGGGAAAGACTGAATCGCGCCGTGGATGGCGGCTTCCTCGCACGCACGCGTGATGTCTTCGTGCGGCGCGTTCGGGCGGCCGACGGCCAGGTTGGCGCCAATCGAACGCGAGTACAGGAAAGGATCCTGCAAGACCACGCCAACCTGCGCGCGCAGCCAGAAGCGGTCGAGCTCGGACACTTCGCGACCGTCCAGTTGCAGCGATCCCTGCTGATAAGGGTACAACCGCAGCAGCGCCCGGATCAGCGTCGTCTTCCCGGATCCCGGCGGGCCGACGATGGCCAGTGTTTCGCCGGCTTTGATGTCGATGCTCAGATCGCGAATTACGGGCTCGCCCGCGCCGTAAGCGATGCTCACGTCGCGCGCGGTGACGCGACCCTGAGCCCGTCCGCCCGCTGGCTCCGGCTGCGCGGTCTCCTCGGGTTCCTCGAGGATGTGATTGACCCGGCCCAGAGAGATCACCGCCTTGCCGGTATCAGTCAACACTCTGCCGAGCTGGCGAACCGGCCAGATCACGATGGACAGGCAGGTCATGAAAATGAAGAGCTCTCCGACGGTGATGGAGCCCTGCAGCGCGAAGTAGCCGCCCGCGATGAGGACGATGCCGAGCTGGGTCATCGAGAAGAAGTCGGAGATAGACCAGTAGTAGGCCATCAGCTGGATCAGGCGGTAGTTCTTGTTGCGAAAGTCTGCGTTCTTGACGCCGAAGCGCTGTTTTTCGTGAGTCTGCCGCGCGAAAGCGCGCACGACGCGAATACCCGTCAGATTTTCCTGCAGCGCTGCCGTCATCGCCCCTTCCGACTCGTCTGTCACCTGGAAAGCGCTTTTGACCTGCTGAAAGAAAATGTACGCCCCGACGATGAGGAACGGCAGCATCACCATTGAGTAGGCGGCAAGCTCCGCATGAATGGCGAAGAGCACCGGCACCACGCAGATCACGAGCATGATGGCGCGGCCGATTTCGATCACGTCGCTGACCAGGAACACGCGCAGGGTCTCTACATCGGAGCTGCAACGCTGCACGAGGTCGCCGGTATCGGCGGTATCGTAAAACCCGGCCTGGATGTGGTGCAGGCGGCGGTAGAGCGACTCACGCAGGCGGCGCGCGATGTTCTCGGATGCTTGTGCCGCCAGGCGTCCCCGTGTGTAGAGGAAGAGACCGCCCAGGGCGGTGATCACGATGCTGGCGATGGCGGATACCCACAGGTAGCCGACAAACGTGGGCTCCTCCGTCATCCAGTTCGTCAGCGTCAGGAGCGTCGCGTCGGCGAAGCCGAAGTCACTCTTGTTGATGACGTCGATGGCGTGACCGCCGATGATTGGGGCGCCAAACATGCAAAGGTTAGTCAGCCCCATCGCCAGGATGGCGCCGAGATAACGCATACGTTCGCCCGCGGTCAGACGCCACAGACCGCTGTAGTTAGCGTTCTGCGTCTCTTCCGTGATGTCTAAAGCTGCCGTGTTCATACCGTTTCGTCCAAATGTCAGTATCGCTTTCGTTCCTCAGCCAGACGATGTATCGAAGACGGATACAGGTCGCCCGGGCCAGGGTACCGGCGGAAATATCGTGATGATGGTCGGGCGTAGTGCCCGCAGAGAGGGCCGCTAGCTGGTTAGCTTCAGCCAGTGCCTCGATATGACATTGACCGAGGCATCACGATAGGCCGGTACACAGATCGGGTTGCGTGTAACAATGCTTATCATGTTTGCCTCCTGTCGAAAGGACCCACGGGTGTGGATGGGGCGGGGATACTACGGGCGAAAATCCGGCTTGGCAAGAAAAAACTGGCCGCGGGCGCTGCTTTGTCAGCGATCGCGGCCGGGAGATGCTAGAAATTAATGATCATTTTGCCGGTATTGGCGCCGGTAAAGAGACCGATGAAAGCCTTCGGCGCGGCTGCCACGCCTTCGTAGACAGTCTCTTTATAGTGAATCTGTCCGGAGGTCACCCAGTTCTCCATGTCACGCCTGAAGTCGGCTGCGAGATGATCGAAGTGGCTGACGATGAAGCCGCGCAGCGTCAGCCCCAGGCCTATCGCCATGGCCAGATTGTTGGGGCCGGGGCTCGGCTCGGTATCGTTGTAGATAGAGATTGCGCCGCACAGCGGGATCCGACCGAAAGGCCGCATATGCATGATGGCCGCCTGCAGGTGATCGCCGCCGACATTGTCGAAATAGACATCCAGACCCTCCGGAGCGCCTTCTCTGAGGTGCGCCAGCAGATCACCGTTCTTGTAGTTGAAGGCGTAGTCGAAACCGAGTTCCTCCGTCAGCAGCTGCACTTTGTCATCGGACCCGGCGCTGCCAAGGACGCGGCAGCCTTTGAGCTTGGCGATCTGGCCGACGATGCTGCCGACGGCGCCCGCTGCGCCGGAGACGAACACGGTTTCACCTTCCTTGAGCGCGCCGACCTCCAGGAGCCCGACGTAGGCGGTCATGCCCGGCATGCCGATGGCGCCGAGGTAGGCGGACGGATCGGCGACGATAGCACCCAGTTTGTCGATGCCGTCCGGCTTTGCCGTGAATCCTTCACGCCAGCCGTAGTGACTGCTGACGTAATCGCCGACAGCGTAATCCGGGTGGTTCGATTGCGTGACCTTGCCGATGGCGCCGCCGGTGAGCACCTCGCCGATCTGAAAAGGCGGCACGTAGGATTTACGGTCCACCATGCGCCCGCGCATATAGGGGTCGACCGACATGCAGACGTTCTGCACCTGGATCTCGCCCTCGGCGGGGTCCGCGAGGTCTTCTGTAATGATGGAAAAATCGCTGTCCTTGGGCATGCCCACCGGACGCGCGGCCAGCACAACTGCTTTGCTCTGCATACTTCTTACTCGTTTTACTCGTTGGAAATGGTGATTTCTTGGTCGGTGATGAATTCCAGCAGCGCTGGTTTACCTTCCCGGGTGGCCTGGATACCACGCTCCAGGGCCGCGACGATGTCATTGGGATCTTCTATGCGCTCGCCGTAGCCGCCGAAAGCTTTGGCCATGTCGGCGTAGTGGCCGGAGATTTCGATAGCGCCATACTTCTCCTGGGAGATCGGCATGATCGGGATCTCGATCGCCATGGAAAAATTGTTGAAGAGAATCGACAGAATCGGGATACGTTCGCGTGCCGCGGTCTCGAAGTCCATACCGGTAAAGCCTATCGCAGCGTCTCCCCAGACGTTGATACAGAGCTTGTCGGGATGAGCCAGCTTGGCACCCATCGCGAGCCCCAGGCCGTAGCCGAGCTGCGTGGTTTTGCCCCAGCCGATGTAAGACAGCGGCGTCGTGGCTTCCCAGAAAGGGGTGGTCTGATCGCGCGGGCTGCCGGCATCGTGAGTAATGACCGTTGCCGCTTTGTCGACCAGGTTGTTCAGCTCCCAGAGCACGCGATAAGGGTTGATGGGCGCTTCGTTGCTGGTGAGCTTCGGCATCCACTCGCCCAGCCATTCCTCGCGCAGCGCGGCGATACGCGCGGGTTCGTCTGTGCGCGCCTGGGCCTGTGACCGGTCGAGGCCGTCCATCGCTGCGCTAAGGGCGTCGAGGGTGAGCTTTGCATCCCCCACCAGGCCGTGCTGCGCGGGCACGTCCTTGTTCAGGTCCATCGGGTCCAGCGTGGCGTGGATGATGGTTTTGCCGCGCGGCATCTGTACGCCGAAACCGGTGAGCGCGAAGCTGCAGCCGATACCCAGAATGACGTCCGCCTCTTCCAGGAAGCGCTTCACCGGCCGCGGGTTCGCGCGGCCGCCGCTGCCGAGCGATAGCGGATGGTTTTCCGGGAACGCGCTCTTACCTTCAATGCTCGTTGTGACCGGGATATTCCATGTTTCTGCCAGCGCTTTCAGCTCGTCCCAGGCTTTCGCATAGTGCACGCCTTGTCCGGCATAGATGACCGGGTGCTCAGCCGCCGCCAGCACTGCGGCGGCGCGCGCGACGTCATCCGGGGCCGGTGCCGTTTTGGCGCTGAACGCCGGCGTGTACTGCCAGGTGTCCGGCACCTCCTCGCCGAAGACGTCCATCGGCACTTCCAGCAGCACGGGGCCCGGACGGCCGTTGCGCAGCTGGAAGAAGGCGCGGCGCATGATTTCCGGGATCGCCTTGCCCATGGTCACAGGCTCAGCCCACTTGGTGATGTGCTGCATGTTCAGCGTGGAATTGAAGTTCGGGTAGTAGTGGGCCAGCCGGCGTGGGTAGCCCGCCGGTATGACCAGAATCGGCACGGATTCTGAATACGCCTGGGCGACGCCGCCGAACGCGTTTTCCGCACCGGGGCCGTGCTGCATGCAGAAGACACCGATCTTGTCGCCGCTCGACATGCGTGAATAGGCGTCCGCCATATGCAGACCGATGCGCTCCTGGCGCACGATGACCGTACGGATGTCCACCGCGGCAGCCGCTTCGATCAGCGGATTGACCGGGTAGGCGAACAGCACGTCCACCCCTTCTGCTTTCATCGCATGGGCGATGGCGTCCACAACTTTCATTCTGCTACCTCGACGTTGTTGTTCGTGCTTACCAGCTGACCGCGGGGTCGATATCGGCGTTGCGCCAGGCGTTGGTGCGCTGTTCTGTCAGCTCGGCGGTGTCTTCGCCGAGCTCGCGCTGCGCCATTTCCATGCCGTATAGAGACCAGGGATTCATTGGAAAGTGGATCAGATCTTCGGCGAAGGTGGCGCGCGCGGCGGCGTGGTCCCCCATACGCATCTGTGCATCCCCCAGGGTTTGCCGCACCGGGTAGTGCCACAGCGGCGGCTCGGTGTAGGGCAGGCTGTCCTGATGATCGACGGCCCGAGCGAGCGCTGCGAGCTCAGCATCCGCGTCGCCTTGCGTTCGCGCGATGCGTGCTTCGACGAGCGCGATGGCAATCCCGGTGAGATCGTCGACGACGCCCGGCCGACGCATATTGAGTTTGCGCAGGGCCTCGTCGGCGGCCAGATCTTTGAGCACGCCCAGCTCCAGTTCCGCCGCTTGCACGTTGCCTTTAGCCGCGTGCGCCAGCCCGCGCCCGTAGTGCGACATTGCCTGGGCGAACGACAGATTGCTTTCCTGGACCGGCAGCGCCAGAACCTCGTCCCACATGCCAAAGCGGACATAGGTATACACCGGCACGGCGATATAACTCTGCAGGGCGCCCATCTGTGCCGCCATTTCAACCGGCACGCGTTCGGCGAGCTTGAGCGCGCTGTCGATGGACAGCGCTTTGCGCCCTTCCATCATCGCCGAGTACCACAAAAAGTGGATGTTGTGCGGATAGTAAGCCGCGGGGTACAGGCCCTGCGCGTTGCACTGTGCAATGTAGTCCTCGTCCGCGAGGGCTGCTTTGGCATTGGCGTCCACGGCGTCCGCGTAGCGGCCGACCCGCAGGTAAATGTGCGACGGCATGTGCACCAGGTGGCCGGCGACCGGCACCAGATCGCCCAGACCGTCAGCCGCGGGAACGGCCTTTTCCGGCTCGAACCGTTCCATCGCGTGGATGTACAGGTGCATCGCGCCGGGATGCTGGGGATCCGCGGCCATCACATGCTCGAGCTGCTCCACCAGAATTGTGGTGTTCTCGCTTGCGGGCTCGCCGCTGTCCAGCCAGTACTCCCACGGCATGAGATCCATCAGCGATTCCGCGTACATCGTGCGGGCGTGCAGGTCGTCCGGATACTGCTCGACCAGACCCTGCATCGCGCCGGCGAAGACGATGTCGAGCGCGGCGCGGTTCTTGCCGTCCTCGCTGTAACGTGTGGCGATGGCGTCGATGTAAGCCTGTTCGCGGGGCGTCTCGAAGGGCCTGAGCGTCTGCGCGCGCTGTACCGCTTCCCAGGCGGGTTCGACCGCGGCTGGTGACATGGGCGCATTGATGTTGGGTCCGAGCGCTAAAGCTGCGCCCGCCCAGCAGATCCCGCATGTGGCATCGCGGCGCGCAGCTTCTTTGAATGAACGGACGGCCTCGGCGTGATTGAAGCCGAACGCGAGCGTCAGCGCCTGGTCGAAATAGGCTTGCGCGAGCGGCTCTTCAGTGCTGATCGGGAAGTGCAGAGGGCCGATGCCTTCGAGTAGCGGCGCGGTGGCCTGATCGGCTGCCGGCGGCGGCTCAACTGCTGCTGCTTCCGGGGCGGACGTCGTCTGCTCGCTGGCAGCGCAAGCGCTGAGCGCAATCAGCAGGATTGCGTGAGATACGTGACGGAACATGCTTATCCTCCTTGTACGGGCGGCACCCGCGTCCCCGGGGCGGGGGGTTGTTCTGGTGGGCCGGCGAAACACTGGGCGATCGCCATCCACGCCTCGGCATTGTCGCCGTGTACGGAAAGGTTCGTGTCGGCGACATTGCGCACCTGGGTGACGACCTGGCAGAACTCTACCGCGTCGCCCTCGACGCGATGTTCCGCGGTGTCCTCGTTCCACAGCCACGTTGCCCCGGAGGGCGCGGTCAGTGCCACCCGGGGAGCCGGCTCCGGCACCTCGAGTTTGCGATTGGCGAACGTCCAGCCGTAAGTACGCACGCCAATCTCAGCGATGTTGCGCAGGCGGTCGCTGTGAGTGCGGGGCAGCCCCATGAGATCGTAGATCTCCCAGCCGTGGGCCCACGTTTCCATTTGTCTGGCGGTAGCAAACATGCGGGCTTTCATGCCGGGACCGGCCCATTCGAAACGTTCGTCAGGGTCCGCAGCGAGCAGCGCCTCGTGCAGTTCGATGTACATGGCGTGCCAGCGCCTGAGGAGATCAGGGCCGTTGATTGAGTGACCATCCACGCTGAGCCAGACGTCCGTGAAGCTGCGCATGTCGCTGGCGGCGCCAATTTCGGCCAGTAGCTGCTTGAAGTCGTCGCCGCTTGCGAGCGTTGTCAGAGCCATGTGGTCGGACAGGTGCAGGTGCGCAACGACGTCCCAGACTGTCCAGTCTTTGAAGGTGGAACGTTGCGTCCAGAAGCCCGTGTCCATATCGGCCAGAACACCGTATAGCGCGTCAGCTTCTGCGCGGAAATCGTTTGCGGCCTGCGTAAGCGCCGCGGCAGCGTCTTGTCCTGACATTTGTCCCTCCCACGGCAAATTTACCAAGGAAGAAGAGGCCGTGCGAGCACTGCCGGAGAGGCGTGTGCGCGGCAGGCGGCAGAAATCCCTTGTCAGAAAATGCGGGCTTGGGTTAATTTGAAAGTCCAAGTGCACAATCCTGTGCCCCCTGGAGCAAACGACATGTTGAAGATCATCTACTTCTAGAAATCTATCTCTCGATAGATGGCCATGCTTCACAGGCTGGCTTGTCGTTGCAGGGAGGATACTCCTCGATGTGAAACTTCCGAGCGCTCTCGCGCCGTTGCGTTGCGTGCGCTGGTGACCGGCAGGCCGGTTTCCCCTTAGACATTTTCTTCGCCGGAGATGGGGGAATGCTGTGCCCGGCGAAACCCGACCAGACGCGACAAGCCATTCGACGGTTATCCGTTGGTGGGCGTGCGCAGGAGGTTAGCGATGCCCAACTCGAAACATCGAAAAAAGAAAAACCCGTCCGGACGCAGATCGTCCAGCCCCCAGACGGAGGTTCCGCCGCAGCCCTGGCGTGAGAAGAAGCTGCAAACCAATTTCAAATCACAGCCTCGGCAAGTGGAGAAGAAGTACTGGCGTCAGTAATTTTTCTCCCCAAAACAAAAAGGGGCGGTTTAACCGCCCCTTTTCCTGACCACGTTCAGCTTTAGAACTGATTCATGGTGTTGGCGGCGCCGCCTGCCAGGAGTGCCTTCTCACCCAGGAAGTACTCTTTGTGGTCGTCGCCGATGTTGGATCCCGCGAGATCCTGGTGCTTCACAGCGGACAGATCGTTGCGGATTTCCTGACGCTGCACGTCGCGCACGTAGGCGAGCATGCCGAGATCGCCGAAGTAGCCCTCCGCCAGCGTGTCCGTGGACAGCGCTGCCGTGTGGTAGGTCGGCAGAGTGATCAGGTGGTGGAAAATACCGGCTTCACGGGCCGCGTCACGCTGGAAGCTCTGCACCAGCTTGTCCGCCTCGATGGCAAGCTCCGAGCCGTCGAGCGCCGCGTCCATCAGACCTTTCTCGTCGACAGACGGGTCCGGGTAAGCGGACACGTCTTTGCCGGCAGCCTGCATTTCTTCGAACACCTGCTGGCGGAACTTCAGCGTCCAGTTGAATGACGGTGAGTTGTTGTAGACGAGCTTCGCTTCCGGACGGACTTCGCGAATTGCGTTGACCATGTCGGCGATCTGTTTGACGTTAGGCTTCTCCGTCTCGATCCACAGGAGATCTGCACCGTGCTCGAGGCTGGTGATGCAGTCGAGGACCACGCGGTCGAAGCCGGTGTCTTCGCGGAATGCATACAGGCCGTTGTCGAGACGCTTCGGCTTCATCAGCTTGCCGCCGCGGTGGAAGGTGATGTCACCATCCTGGATTTCGTTGACGTCGGTCACCTCTTCCGCGTCGAGGAAACTGTTGTACTTGCTGCCGAGATCGCCGGGCTCCAGAGATACCGGTACCTTCTGGGTCAGACCCGCGCCGAGCGAGTCGGTGCGCGCGACGATGATGCCGTTTTCGACGCCGAGCTCGAGGAACGCGTAGCGGATGGCGTTGATCTTGGACACGAAGTCTTCGTGGGGCACCGTAACCTTGCCGGCCTGGTGACCGCACTGCTTGGCGTCGGATACCTGGTTTTCGATCTGAATCGCGCAGGCGCCGGCTTCGATCATGCGCTTGGCCAGGAGATACGTGGCTTCTTCGTTACCGAAGCCCGCGTCGATGTCGGCAATGATCGGCACAACGTGGGTTTCGTAGTTGTCGATGCGCTCGATGATGCTGTCGACGTCGCCGCCGTTAGCGCGCGCTTCGTCGAGCTCCGCGAAGATGTGGCGCAACTCGCGAGCGTCAGCCTGCTTCAGGAACGTATAAATCTCTTCGATCAGATCAGCCACCGTGGTTTTTTCGTGCATGCTCTGGTCGGGCAGAGGGCCGAACTTGGAACGCAGCGCCGCAACCATCCAGCCGGACAGGTAGATGTAGGAACGGTCCGTGGTCTGGCGGTGGCGCTTCACGCCCATCATGACCTGCTGGGCGATGAAACCGTGCCAGCAGCCGAGGCTCTGGGTGTACTTGCTCGAATCGGCATCATAGGCAGCCATATCGCGACGCATGATGTCAGCGGTATAGCGCGCAATGTCGAGGCCCGTCTTGAAGCGGTTCTGCAGGCGCATGCGCACGGCGTATTCGGGATTGATGGCGTGCCACTCGTCTTTGCCCTGAATCTGGGCGTGCACCGTGGCAATTTCGTCGAGATATGCAGACATGGGTGTGTGTCCTCAATTGGTTCCAGGTCGAGAGGGCGCGCAAGATAGCAATGGGAGGAGGCGCTGAAAATGGAATAATTGACAATCAATATATTCCAAATGAGAAAGCCATGGACCCTTCCGCGTAGGGCGATGCGCCCGATGCCGGGGGCGTTTAACCCGAGTTCAACCCGTTGTGATCGAACGCGCTGAAAAAACGGGTCACGCGCTTCACGTCACCCTCGACCGAAACCAGCCCTTCGCGCTCTGCTGCGCTGAAGCTGTCCTTGCCCGCAAGGATGTTCGCCCACGTTTCGTGGCTGAGCGTCAGGCGCAGCGTCGCCGCCGTCCCGTCGGTCGCGACCGCAACCTGGCCGCGGATTTTGAGGCCGGCGCTGACGCCGCCGGGAAAACACCAGGCGACTTCGTCTTCGATCCCCGCCGCGCGCACAGGGTCCAGCAGGACCCGCAGCATGGGAATGAAATGAGTGGGCGGTTTGGCAAGCACATCATCGACGCGAAAGCGATGCTGATGCAGGCGCGAAAGGTCGACTTTGCCTTCCCATTCCAGCGCCCGGGTCAGGCACCAGTTGCGCACATTGGCTGACGTCGTGCGCTGCCCGATGGCGCGCAGCCCGGCCGCGAGCTGGCGACGGTCTTTCGGTGTCGGCCGCCGCTGATGACAGAGCCATGTGGCCAGTTCGACCGCCCAGCGCCAGTCTTCGGCTTTCAAAGCCGCGTCGCGGGCTTTGCGCACAGCCGCCGCGCCGCCGAAACCCGCGATCAGCCGCGGATAACGCTCGGCATCCGGCAACGGAAACAAATGGCTGTCGTCCTCATCGAGCCAGCCGAACAGCCCAGCGTGAATCTGTCTCACGTGGTGCTCTACCAGGCCGTAAAACTGACGCGTGAAGTAGCTGCGCTTGAAATGCTCGGGCAGCTGCACGTTTGCCGCCAGCGCCGAGAGACTGTCGCCGCGGTTGATGCCGCGGACTGTCTGATCCCAGACGAACTGGATCGCGTCGCGATAGTCGAGCACCGCCTGCGCCGCGTCGCCCCCGGAGATGGGCGGTCCATGCGTGCCTATGAGATGTTGGGGCTGGTATGCGTAGATTTCGTCGATGCCGGCAAGGAGGGTACGCGGGTCGCGGTACTCCTCGCCACGAATCGCGTAGATGTTGAACAGGCTCGGCCAGACGAGATTGTTGACGCACACGCCGAGTTCGGGGAACCAGATCGTCAGCGAGTCGGTGGCATCCGAGGGTGCGTGCGTCAGGATGGTTTTGAGCCCCGCGATTTCGTATTCACCCCGCTCGCCGACCAGATGCTGTGCGGGCACGTAGCCGGGCGTAAAAGGCGCGTGTTCGGGATTCCGATAGAAACGCCCGAGACCGCAGTGCAGCATACCGTCCTCGCCATCAGCGGGCAGGCTGGTGCCAAACTGCCGGACCAGGCCGCGACCCGAGCGTGGGGCGATTTCCCCGCCGAAACGGTTCAGATTGTGCTCGATGTCACGATGGCCGTAGATCTGGCCGGTCGCACCGGGGCTGTCGGCAAGCACGGCTGCGGTACCGTTGACGTAGTGGAAGTGGCTGTAGACGACCGCGGCGATCGGTTTATCTGTGACTCCGCGCAGCGCCGCCAGCGCGCTCTGCATTTCTTCGTTCGACTCGCCGGTGTCGATCGCGATGATCCCATCGGGCGCGTCGATAAACGTCTGGTTTGACAGCCCGTTGCCGACCAGACACCAGGCGTGTTCACCCACAGCGAATAGCTCCTGCTGCAGGCGCTGGCCGTGGTCGATGGCGTCCGGGTGTGCAAGCTGACCTGAGGGCCCGGGTGCGGGCGGGCAGGTATCGATGGAATCGGGTATGGCGTCGCTCATGGTCTGTACCAACTCAATGCGGGGTGCGGCACGGTTTCACGGCCAGCGCGCCTACTTTGCGCCGCGTCGCGGGATGCTGTCAAAGCAAGCGCGAGCGCGCAAAGCCTTGCACTTGGCCCATGGATCGTCGAGCATTTTCGTAATGGGGAGAGACGTTCATCTGAATTCTGACCGGGTTGGCGAAGCGCGTGCGCGCGGCGTTGCCAGCTGACCCATGCTGACAGTTCAAAACGTCTGCCTGCCCGGCGCGGAGACGCCCTTTACGCACACCTTTGCGGCTGGGGAAATCAGCGTCGTGCTGGGCGCCAACCGCGCGGGTAAAACGGATCTGTGCCGGTTGATTGCAGGCTTGCCAACGCGCGCAGGCGGTGACGTGCTGCTGGATGGGGAAGACCTGCGCGGCGTCGGACCGCGACGTCGCTCGGTCGGCATGGTCTACCAGGCTTTCATCAACTATCCGAACCTGACCGTAGCGGAAAACATCGCCTCCCCGCTTAGAGCACAAGGTATCGCCACCGCTGACCGCAAAGCGCGCGTGGACGAGTTGGCAGCCAGCCTCAGGATCGCCGAGTTGCTCGAACGGCGTCCCGCGGAGCTTTCCGGTGGCCAGCAGCAGCGTCTGGCCATTGCCAGAGCGCTGGCCAAAGGCGCCAGAGTGCTGCTGATGGACGAGCCGCTGGTGAATCTCGACTTCAAGCTGCGCGAAGCGCTGGAGATCGAGCTGCGCGATTTGCTGCGGTCGAGCGATACGATAGTCGTCTACACCAGCAGCGATCCGCGCGACGCCTTCAATCTGGGTGACCAGGTACTTCTCCTCGCGGCGGGCGAGAAAGTGCAGGCCGGCCGCCCGATCGAAGTCTATGAGGCGCCCGCGAGTCTCACCGCGATGCAGCTCTTGAGCGATCCGGGCGTGAATCTGTTCGAGCACGACGGCGCGCTGTGTGCGATCCGGCCGGAGCATCTGGTGGTGGAGGGTGCGGGAGACATCCGCTTTGCTCTGCAGGTCACCGCCAACGAAACCAACGGAGACGAGTCGTTTCTGCACGGCCTCGTCGACGCGCGGGACTGGGTCGTGCGCAGCCGCGGTATGTTGTCTGCGCAGGTTGGCGAGACGCTGACACTCGCAGCGCGCGCTGCCGATGTCCGGCGGTTTGGCGCATAGATGGCACAGATCGAGCTCAAGGACCTCGACTTTGTCTATCCCGGCGCGTCGGCGCCGACGCTGAGCGGGCTGAACCTTGCGATAGAGAATGGCGAGGCACATGCCCTCCTGGGCGCCTCGGGTGCCGGCAAAACCACGCTGCTGAACCTGCTCTCCGGGCTCCTGCATCCGACCGCAGGCCAGGTGCTTTTTGACGGTACCGATGTCTCCGCGCAGCCGGGGCGCACGCGTGCGGTTGCCCAGGTCTTTCAGTTTCCGGTGCTCTACGAGTCTATGACTGTCGCCGAAAACCTTGCTTTTCCGCTGCGCACCAGGGGATATCCGCAGGCACAGATCAAAGAGCGGGTTGCGTACATCGCGGAGGAGCTCGAGCTCGAGAAGAGACTCGATGCCAGGTCGAAGGCGTTATCGCTCTTCGAAAAGCAGCTGACGGCGGTCGGCAAAGCGCTCGTCCGTCCCGATGTGCCGCTCGTGCTGCTCGACGAGCCCCTGACTGCCGTCGAGCCGCGCGTGAAGTGGCGCCTGCGTCAGACGCTGAAAAAAGTGCAGGCTGATCTCGGTGTGACGATGGTTTACGTCACGCATGACCAAACAGAGGCGCTCACGTTCGCCGATCGGGTTTCGCTGCTCACCGTCGACGGCATCGTGCAAACGGGGACACCGGAGGAGGTTTATCAATCCCCGGCCAGCGAGTTTGTGGGGCATTTCGTCGGCAGTCCGGGAATGAACTTTGTTCCTGCGGCTGTCCTGCAGGTAGATGGTGAGCGTGCCGGTTTCCGGCCTGAGTGGGCCGGGCTCGATGCCGATGGTCAGATTGCAGGCTCAGTGCAGAGAGTGCGTGTTCTAGGCACGCGCGGTGGTGTGACCGAGGGTCTGACGACCGTGGCGACTGAACATGGCGGCATCACCGTGCGCGGCCCCGTCGAAGCCAGCGAAGGCGACGCGGTGCGGATTCGGGTGCACAGGTACGTGGCGTTTGCCGAAACGCGGCAGATTGGCAGCGGAGAGCTGCCTTGAGTTTCCGGCCACACGACAACCGCGCCTGGCTCGGTGTGTTGCCTGTCCTGTTGATCGTTGCGTTCAGCGCCGTGGTGCCGCTGATGACGGTCGTGAACTACTCGGTCCAGGACATTCTCGATTTCAACACGCGCTTTTTCGTCGGCTTCGAGTGGTATATCCAGACGCTCAACGATGAGCGCTTCATAGACGCTTTCGGTCGCCAGCTGGCGTTCAGCGCCACTGTGCTCGCGATAGAAATCCCGCTGGGCATAGCCGTAGCCAGGGGCATACCCCGGCAGAGCCGCTGGACGCCGCTCGTGCTCATACTGCTGGCGCTGCCGCTGCTCATCCCATGGAACGTCGTCGGTACGATATGGCAGATTTTCGCCCGTTCCGATATCGGTCTCCTGGGCGTTGCGATCAACGCGCTGGGAATTGACTACAACTATACGGCCGAGCCGCTGCATGCCTGGCTCACGCTCGTTGCGATGGATGTCTGGCATTGGACATCGCTGGTGGCGCTCCTCGCGTTCGCAGGCTTGAACTCGATACCCCAGCCTTACTATCAGGCGGCGGAACTGGACGGTGCCTCGAGCTGGCAGGTGCTGCGCTTTGTCGAACTGCCTCGTTTGCGCGGCGTTTTGATCATTGCCGTGCTGCTGCGCCTGATGGACAGCTTCATGATCTACACCGAGCCGTTCGTCCTGACCGGCGGCGGCCCGGGCAACACGACGACCTTCTTGAGTCAGTATCTCGCGACGATGGCGGTGGGCCAGTTTGATCTTGGCCCGGCGGCGGCGTTCTCGGTGATTTACTTCCTCTTCATTCTCCTCTTCTGCTGGCTCTTCTATACCAGCGTCGTGCGGCAGGACGAAACATGAGTCGCACCAGTCGCGTCATATTGTGTCTTTACGCGCTTTATCTGCTGCTGCCGCTCTACTGGCTGCTGACGATGGCGTTCAGCACCAATGCCGACATCGTCGGCGGCTTCAGTGTGTTCCCCAGCGCGCCTACGGTCGCCAACTTCGCCGAAATCTTCAGCAACCCTGTCTGGTACGAAGCGTTTGGTAACTCGTTGACCTACGTGTTTCTGAACACCCTGATCTCGCTGACCGCGGCCATACCCGCGGCGTATGTGTTTTCGCGTTATCGATTTCTCGGTGACCGGCAGCTCTTTTTCTGGCTTTTGACCAACCGCATGGCGCCGCCCGCGGTGTTCCTGCTGCCGTTTTTTCAGCTTTATTCGGCGATCGGGCTCTTCGACACGCCGCTGGCGGTGGCGCTCGCACATTGTCTTTTTACTGTGCCCTTGTCCGTATGGATTCTGGAAGGGTTCTTTTCAGCAGTGCCGACGGAGCTGGACGAGATGGCACGTCTCGATGGTCACAGTTTCAGCTACTTCTTCCTGCGCATATTCCTGCCCATCAATCGCGGCGCCATCGGCGTGACGTTGTTTTTCTGCTTTATGTTCAGCTGGGTGGAACTGCTGCTGGCGCGCACGCTTTCCGGCGCCGAAACCAAGCCGATCGTGGTCGTGATGACGCGCACGGTAAGTGCCTCCGGCCTCGACTGGGGCGTGCTTGCTGCGGCCGGCGTGCTTACGGTCTTACCCGGGGTCATTGTGGTCTGGTTTGTGCGTAAAGACCTGGTCAAGGGGTTTGCGTTGGGGCGCGTGTCATGAGCTGGATGGCCTGGACGCTCCCTACGGCGCTCTTCTTCGGCGCTATCGGTTTCAGTCTGATGTTACTGACGCTGTGGGAACTGCGCGCGCCTACGGTTCTGCGGCGTGGCTTTCTGCCCATTGCGACCACCCGCGGTGATCGTTTCTTCATCAGCTTGTTGAGCGCTGCGTTCATCCACCTGGCCTGGCTCGGTCTGGTCGGCACGCCGCTGTATCCCGCCACGCTGATGGCGCTGGTCGCTGCCCTGGTACTTATGCGCTGGGGTTAAGGCTTCTATACTGTGCTGCTTCTCGAATTGGGGTATGCATGTGAAAAGATCGAGTCTGGTGGCGGGCGTGTTGGTAACGCTTCTGATGGGGGCTTGCTCGGATCATCCGGAGCAGCAGACGCCGGCGGCCGTCGTAGACTATGCGGCCAACGCCAAGCGTTGGGCGCAGGAAGAGTTTCAGCCCTCGACCCTCAGCGAAAGCGAACAGCTGGCTGAGCTGGCGTGGTTTACGGCGGCGGCCGCGCCGCTTCGCGGACTGGCGATTAACGTTGTCTCGGAAACGTTGACCACCCACGAGTATGAGAGCGAGACGCTCACGCAGGCGTTTTACGAGATCACCGGCATCCGCGTCACGCACGACCTCATTCAGGAGGGGGACGTCATCGAGAAGCTGCAGACGCAAATGCAGTCTGGCGAGAATGTTTATGACGCTTACGTCAACGACTCCGATCTGATTGGCACCCACGCACGCTACGGCTATGTCGTGCCGTTGTCTGACTTCATGGCGGGAGAAGGTGCTGCCTTTACCTCGCCCACGCTGGATCTCGACGACTTCATCGGTTTGAGCTTCACCACGGGCCCCGACGGCAAGGTTTATCAACTGCCCGATCAGCAGTTCGCCAATCTCTACTGGTTCCGCTACGACTGGTTTGCGCGGCCCGAATTGCAGGCGCAGTTCGAGGAAATTTACGGCTATCCCCTGGGTGTCCCCGTCAACTGGTCGGCCTACGAGGACATTGCGGAGTTTTTCTCGGTGCACGTGGGCGAAATCGACGGTGAGAAGGTTTACGGTCACATGGACTACGGCAAGAAAGACCCGTCGTTGGGTTGGCGTTTCACCGATGCCTGGTTGTCGATGGCCGGGGCGGGTGACGCGGGGATACCCAACGGCTTGCCGGTGGACGAGTGGGGCATACGCGTCGAAGACTGCCGCCCGGTGGGTTCGTCTGTCACGCGTGGCGGCGCTGCCAACGGTCCGGCGGCGGTGTACGCGTTGCGCAAGTACATGGACTGGCTGAAACGCTTTGCGCCGCCGGAAGCCGCGGGCATGACGTTCTCTGAGGCAGGCCCCGTGCCGGCCCAGGGCCACATCGCGCAGCAGATCTTCTGGTACACCACATTCACCGCTGACATGATCAAGGCGGGCCTGGCCGTCGTGAATGAAGATGGCACGCCCAAGTGGCGCATGGCACCGTCGCCCCATGGTCCGTACTGGAGCGAAGGGATGAAGCTCGGCTATCAGGACACCGGTTCCTGGACGCTGTTGAAAAGCACCCCCCTCGAGCGCCGCCAGGCGGCGTGGCTGTATGCCCAGTTTGTCACCGCCAAAACGGTCTCCCTGAAGAAGACGATCGTTGGCCTGACGCCTATTCGCGATTCGGACCTGCGGTCCGCGGCCATGACGGAGATGGCGCCCAAGCTTGGTGGCCTGGTGGAGTTTTACCGCAGTCCCGCGCGGACCGCCTGGACGCCCACCGGCACCAACGTGCCCGATTATCCCAAGCTTGCGCAGTTGTGGTGGGCAAACGTTGCCAACGCGGTCAGCGGCGAAGTCTCACCGCAGGAAGCGATGGATACGCTCGCGGCCCAGCAGGACCGCGTGCTCGAGCGTCTCGGGCGACACGGCGTCCTCGGCGAATGTGGGCCGGCGCTGAATGAAGAACGTGACGCGGAATACTGGCTTTCGCAACCGGGAGCGCCGAAGCCGAGACTCGAGAACGAGAAGCCGCCGGGTGAGACGGTGGCTTATGACGAACTGATTAAGGCCTGGTCGGCCGGCACTTGAGGTCGTCTGGCGCTTGAGCGCCAGACTTACCGAGTTTCCACCTGCGGTGAAAACTCGCGTCCTTCGCTCCGGCTTCTTTCTAGATTCCAGCGCCTAGTCGGCAATTTCGAAGTTAATGGACCCGAGGTTGCCGAAGGTGGCTTCGTACTGGCCGGGTTGGGCGGGGACCATGCCGCCGATGGAGCCGGTCATCAGGAGCTGGCCCGAGGTGAGCGTATAGCCGCGGGCGAGGACTTCGTTGATCAGAAACGTCAGCGCCTGGCGCTGGCCGCCGAGCACCTCGGCGGAGCTGCCTTCGAGCAGGGTTTCCTCGCCTTTGACCAGGCGGGCGTCGTAGCTGTCGATGGCAGCCGGATCGACACTTGCCGCCGGTCCTGCGATATATCCGTACGACGCCGCGTTGGTGGCGATGAGGTCGAGGCCGTTGGGCTTGGTGGCCAGGTTTGGCGACGCGATCTCGATCATCGGCAGGCATACGTCGACCCGCTCGAGCACATCCGCCTCGGAAACAGGCGTCTGCACGTCGCCGCTGAGGCGGAAACCAATCTCTGTTTCGAGCAGGGCGTTTTTGTCGAGCTTGATCGGCGCGACGGCGTCGAATGCGCCGCTGGCAAAGAGCGCGCCGATGATGGGTATGTCGATACCCATCACAGCCTGCGCCTGGGTTGCGGTCAGCGCGGCTTTGAACCCGCTGATGGCTTCATCGCGCAGGTGGACGTAGCGGTGCTGTACGTCGTACGCATCGTCCAGGGACAAACCGTCCTGTTCAGCCGTGATGCTGTCGTAGTGGTGCAGCTCTTTGTACGCGTGCAGGAACTTCTGTGGCCAATCGCTCATAGGGTAAATCCGTCGAGGGAGTTTGCGGTGTAGGTGATTTCTCCCCGGTCCGATGCAAACGTGAGGGTCACGCCGGGCGCTCCTTCGACGAGCGCCAGTCCTGCAACGTTCGCCAGCAGCGCGTGCGCGGGGCCCGCGGGCAGGCTGACCTCGAACGTGCGTATCGTTCCGGCAAGCGGGTTTGTGTCGGCCGGGTGGGGGCAATTCAGCCAGTCGATGTAAAACGGTACGAGGCCGCCGAAGTCGTGGCCGCCGCGAATTCCCATCAGCTGCCATTCGAGGCGCTCACCGTTCGGCTGCATGCGCGCGGTGTCGATGACGGGCCCGGTATCGAATCCGAGGTCGTTGGCGGTGTGCGCGATGGCCTCGAGGTTGTCGACCCGCACCGCCCAGTGCAGGGGCTGGACACCCGCGAGCGTCGCGAGACGTGCGCCCATGTTGTTCTCGAGCGCCTGTGACGGATCGGGTGCGATGATTTCCAGATAGCTGCCTGCGCCGAACGAGGCCAGCGCGTTGCGCGTACCGAGACCCGTGTGGGCGCCGCCGTCGGCCGGTGTGCAACCGGTCTGCGCGGCGAATTCCTCCTTGGCGGCATCCAGGTCCGGTGCTGCAAGTACAAAGTGATCAAACTGTTGCATGACTCTCCTTGAACGTCCCGTCTTCTGTCAGAGCGAATTGAGCAAACCGTTCGCCCATGCGTTCGTAACCGGCACCATTGGGGTGCAGGTCGTCCGGCAGATCGGCAGCATCTGCCTCGCCGAAGAGGACGAGGCCGTCTAGATAGTGCAGGTTGTTGTCGCCATTGGTGCGCCGCTGCGCGACGAGCCTGCTCAGGATCTTGCGTATCCAGGTGAGCGTCAGACACCCGGCGCGTAGCGCGTCGTTGCCGGCAAACGTCTCGAACTTGCCTGCCTCGTTAGGCAATGTCGGCCCGGGCTGTGTTTCCGCACTGGGGCAGAAGATGGGCGAGACGATCAGGATGGGCGTGTCGGGTTGGGCCTCGCGTATGGTGTCCAGAAAGCCGTGCACGCCGGGTGCGAAAGTGCGTTCCCGCATGGAATCCATGTTCACGATATTGATGCCGAGCTTCAGGCTGATGAGATCAGCGGGCAGGTCGCGGATGGTGCGGGCCACAAACTGATCGAGCTGGCAGTTGCCGCCAAAGCCGAGGTTCAGCAGGTTGAGATTGGCGAGGCGGGCCGCTACGGCGGGCCAGGCGCGTGTGGGGCTGGTGGCTTCGGCGCAGTGACTGATCGAGCTGCCGTAGTGGACCCATAGCGGCTGCGGCGCCTCCCGATACGGTTGGATCACGGCGTCAGTGCTCACCCGCAGGGCGCGCAGCTCTACCTGGGCAGAGGTCGGCAGCCAGATCTGGCAGTTCTTTTTTCCCGGTGGCAGGTTGTCGAAGCGCACCGTGGCAGCGGACCCGGCGACCATCTCCGGCTGGGTCGGGCGCCGCAGGTCGACTTTGAGGATATGGCCGCTGGCTTCTTCGCGGCTGTCGAGGCGTTCACCATCACACACCAGGTCGAAGGTCGCCTTGCGCGGTTCGCGGCCGACCATCTGTATGCGGGTAAGACAGACGTCGAGCTCGAGACAGGTGGCATCGGTTGCGATCTGCAGACGCACGCCCGCAGGCTGTTTCACCATGATTTCCATGAAAGCGGGCACCTGCGGCCGCGTCCAGGCGGGCAGGCGACGCGGCGTGATGCCGTCCGCGCTGCGATCGAAATCCAGCGCACCCACGACCTTTACATATTCATGGTCCAGTGCAACGTCTTGCATGGCAGTCTCCCCCTCGAAGCCTTAGTATCGCACGGGATCAAATCGACAGGCGAGACGGGTATGACCGATAAATATGCGATCACTTCCGAGACGGAACTGCGGGCGGTGGTAGGCGCGGAGGTCCCCGGTCTTGCGGAAAAAAATGTCGATTATCTGAACGAGTTTGCAGTTTCTTATCTGGCCAAATCACCCTTCGTGATTCTGGCGACTGCCGATGGCCAGGGTAATCTGGATGCATCGCCCAAGGGGGACGCCCCGGGTTTCGTCGAGGTGGTGGATGAGAAGACCCTGCTGATTCCGGATCGTCCGGGAAACAAGCTCGCTTACGGACACATCAACGTTCTCACCAACCCGCGCGTGGGCCTCATCTTCATGATTCCCGGCACCCCGGAAACGTTGCGCATCAACGGGGATGCCGAGCTCACCGCAGACCCTGAACTCTGCGCGCGCCTTGCCGCTCGCGGCAAACCCGCCACGCTGGTGATGCGCGTGACCGTGCGCGAGGCGTTTTTCCATTGCGCTAAAGCGTTCATCCGCTCGGCGCTCTGGCAGCCCGAGTCATGGCCGGCGCGTCACAAGGTATCGTTCGGTGAGATGTACCGCGCGCAACGCGGCGCGGACGTATCGGCCGAAGCCATTGACGCTGCGATAGCGGCGGACTACCAAGAGAATTTGTAGGAGCACGGTTTGCAGGACAATACCCGCGCCCAGCGTCTGCTGGACATTCTTGAGCTCGAGCAAATCGAGGAGAATCTGTTTGTCGGGCAGAACGAGGATCGCGGCTCCAGACGGTTGTTTGGTGGGCAGGTCCTGTCACAGGCGATGCGCGCAGCCTACGCGACCGTCGATGGCCTGCACGCGCATTCGCTGCACGGCTATTTTCTGCGCGCAGGCACGGACGAACGCCCGGTGCTGTTCGAAATCGAGCGTATTCGCGACGGACGCAGCTTTACCACGCGCCGCGTGGTGGCGATCCAGAACGGCGAGGCCATTTTCAACATGGACGTGTCGTTCCAGATTGACGAGCCGGGCTTCGAGCATGCCCACTCCATGCCGAACGTGCCTCTCCCGGATGAGCTCGAGGATGATGTCACGGTCGCGCACGCGCTCGATGCGGAGCTGCCCGGGCTGAGTCCGATGGCGCGTATTGCTCGACCCTTCGAAACCCGTTCAGTGTTTCAGCTGGGCACATCCGGATGGTCTGAGGATCGCTTCTGGAATCCGGTGTGGATGCGCTTCCGTGAAACTGTGGATCCTGATGATCAGCAGCTAGCGCGCTGCCTGCTGGCCTACGCATCCGATATGGGGGTGGTTTCCACCGCCAGCCTTCCTCATCAGAGTGCGTTATCGCGGGACAGGCTGATGATGGCGAGCCTCGACCACGCGCTGTGGCTGCACCGCGACGTCCCGATTGATCAGTGGCTGCTGTTTCACAAACGTACCTCCAATGCCCAGGGCTCGCGCGGTCTCGTGCACGCGGACTTCTATGATCAGAACGGTGTGCTGCTGGCCTCGGTCACTCAGGAGGGATTGCTGCGCGAGCGTAGCGACTGACGCATCGCGCCGGATCAGTCGAAGTAGCTCAAATTCCTGATTGAGAAACTGACGCCCGCGACATTGTTGGCGAGCATGAAGGCGGCCGCCTCCGCTTCCGACAGCGGTATGTGGGTGGCATCGACACGCAGCTGGTTCCATGTCGGATCGACTGCCTGCCAACGTCCGTCCGCGTAAACCTCGTTCCACGCGTGGAACAGAAACCCCGGCGTATTGCCGTCCTGATAGGCGAGGCCGTAAACGGTGCGCGCCGGCAGATTGGCGGCTCTTGCCAGCGTGGTAAAGAGGTCCGCGTAGTCGGTGCATTCGCCGGAACCCCGTGCCAGAGCCCCGAGCACCGATCCTGCAGGCTGATCCAGAGCGTAGCGCAGGGCCTGGTGCGCGGTGCGCAGCAGGCGCCCGACCTGGTCCAGGTCGGACGGCGCGCTGAGGCTTTCGTGGACGAGACTTTGTATGGCGGGAGCCGATACCGGATAGCGCAGCTCTTCACCCAGATATTCGCGGCCGTCACCGCGGGAGGTCACCGGATTGGCAACGAGACGCAGCCTGGCTGGCAGCTCGACTTCGGCTTCGCTCGTCACCTCGAGGTCGAGGCTCGCAAGCGCGGTGTGGTTGCTGATCGGCTGATCAACCGCGAACAGATAGTTGGTTTTACGCCGGAGATTCTTGAGCGCGATCGCATCGGCTTCGGTGGTGGCGATGACGTCGAAGATGCCGGCCATCGACAGCCGCAGAGGCCGCAGGCTGCGGTCGAGCTGGGTCTGCGTGGCGGCAAACGGGGCACTGGTTTCGACCAGATAACCTTCGTCGTTGTTGGCCACCACACGGTAGGCGCGCTGGATGATGCGCAAGCGTTCAAAATCCGGCGTGCGCGCTAAAAACTGATCGTTGGGCGGGCGTAACTCTTCTGCCAGCCACGTTTCGAAAGCGACGAACGTCTGCAGATCAAACTGCCAGTCGAGCTCTACCTCCGTGGATCTGCCGGCACGATCGATCGTCGCGCGATAACCTGCATCTGTGGCGGCGAGCCTCGTCTCGTAGGCCGTGCGGTCCTGACGATTGGTGTAGGTCGCGCTCAGCAGCCGGAAGGGCGGCTGCGCGGCGAAGATGAGGTGCTTGGCAATCGTGTTTGGCGCGTTGTCCTGCAGTAGGAAGTGGGTGGTCGAAAAAAAGTGCCACTGCCCCTGGCGGTCCATGTGGCTGTGGTTGTACATGAACCCGACGTGATCGCCGTTGAGCTGCACGCGGTACCAGCTTTCGCCCAGCATCGACTGAGCGATCTTTTCCGTGGGCGTACGTCGGGCGTCTACCCAGAGCATGAGGGACAGCACGATCGCAACACCGACCATGACCACGAGGATGCGGCGCAAGAACATAATCCGCGAAGAAAACGCTAGTCTATCAAGCTTTCCCGGTCGAGTCGGAACAACACCAACTCGGGTCGATCACGGCCCGCTGGAGATGGCGGTGAAGATGCCGGTGAAGGTGCCGGTGAAGATGGGCGGTTTTCAGGACAAGCGCTGAAACTCGGGAAAGCGCTCACCGCAGTGAGCGCTGATCTCATTCGAAGACGCTGGTGCTGTACTGACGCAAGGCGTTGCGCAGTTCGTCGAACGTTTCGTAGGGCCGGCTGCGGACGATCCGCCAGAGGTGTTTGCTGGCCGGTTCGCTGATCGTGGCGGCAAAAACGCCGGTAGCGGAGACGAACAAGGCAAAGTTGCCGTTGCCGACCGCCTCTTCCGGGGCCACGCAGATATCGAAATCCGGCAAACCTTCCCGGTGAGGAATGATTTCCAGCGGACGCAGCGTTGGGTTGCCGTCGTTCATGGTCAGCACGCGGCTCATGCGTTCCACCCAGCCGTCCTCGGCGATTGCGGCGAACAAGTCTGCGCGGCGCTGCTGCTCGGCATCCAGTTCGGGAATAACCTCGTCGACGCCTTCGACATGCTCGAGCATGTTGCCTTGCGACAGCTCGTGCAGCGCATCGCTCACCGAGTCGAGTTTGTTGACCTCGTTGCTGTCATGCGCAACTACTTTGTCAAGATCCACAGCATCCACGAGTTCGTGGGCGCGTTTGGCACGATTAATCCACGTTTCCAGAGAATCTTCGTTTTGCGCTGCGTCCTCTGGTTTTGATTCGTCCATGTCACTGCCGGGGTTTTCCATATCAAAAGTGTAGTGCAAGATGCGCATCCCGCCCGGTTTACGCAAAATATGTCGAACAGACCCCGGCGCGGGCACTGACCAGATTCGTAACTGAGACCAAGAAGTAGACTGTGGAACAAACAGAAGACGGCGAACCGAAAGACTTTATCCGTCAGCGCATAGAGCGGGACATTGCGGAGGAGAAGCTGAGCGATGGCGTCATCACGCGTTTTCCGCCCGAACCCAACGGCTATCTCCACATCGGGCATGCCAAGAGCATCTGTCTGAATTTCGGCGTGGCTGAAGAATATGGCGGGCGCACCTATCTGCGTTTCGATGACACCAATCCGATCAAGGAGGATGAGGCCTACGTCGAAGCCATCCAGGAAGACGTGCGCTGGCTGGGCTTTGAATGGGCCGCGCTGACCCACGCTTCGGACTATTTCGAAGAGCTTTACGAGTTTGCCGTGAACCTCATCAAGGACGACAAAGCCTACGTCGACTCGCAGGATGCCGAGGCGATACGCAGCGGCCGCGGCACGCTGACGGAACCGGGCGTCAACAGCCCATTCCGCGACCGCAGCGTCGATGAGAACCTCGACCTCTTCAGCCGCATGCGCGCCGGTGAGTTTGCCGACGGTGAGCACGTGCTGCGCGCCAAGATCGACATGGCGTCCCCCAACATCAACATGCGTGATCCGGTCATCTATCGGATCCGTCACGTGCCGCATCAGCGCACCGGCGATGCGTGGTGCATCTATCCGATGTACGACTTCACGCATTGTTTGAGCGATGCGCTCGAGGGCATCACCCACTCGCTGTGTACGCTCGAATTCGAGGATCATCGCCCGCTATACGACTGGGTGCTCGACAATAGCAACGTCAACTTTCATCCCCCGCAGATCGAGTTTTCCCGCCTGGGGCTCGAGTACACGGTCATGAGCAAACGCCTGCTCCACCGGCTGGTCGAGGAAAACCTGGTGGATGGCTGGGATGATCCGCGTATGCCGACGATTGCAGGCCTGCGTCGCCGCGGCGTCACGCCGGCAGCGATCAGAGACTTCTGCCACCGGGTGGGCGTCACCAAGCAGGACAACACCATCGAGATGAATCTTCTGGAGTTCTGCGTGCGTGCCGACCTGGAATCGACTGTGCCGCGCGGCATGGGCGTGCTGCGGCCGCTCAAGGTGACGCTGACCAACTGGCAGGGCGGTGAGGAGATGCTCGAAGGGCCCTGGCACCCGAAGAACGAAAGCCTCGGTACGCGGGAACTGCCTTTCAGCGGCGAGCTCTGGATCGAACGGGAAGATTTTGCGCTGGAACCGCCGAAGAAGTGGAAGCGGTTGAGTCCGGGCGCGATGGTGCGGCTGCGCTATGCCTACATCATTCGCTGCGACGAGGTCGTCTGTGACGACGACGGCGAGGTGATCGAGCTCCGATGCACGTATTTTCCGGAATCGCGCAGCGGCTCCGATACCAGCGGTTTGAAACCCAACGGCGTCGTGCATTGGGTTTCCGCGGCGCACGGCGTGCCGGTACGGATCAACGAATATGGACGCTTGTTCCGAGTGCCGGCGCCCTCCGGGGATACGTTTCTCGACGATATCAATCCGGAGTCTCTGATCGCGCTCGATGGATACGTCGAGCCCGCCATCATGGCGCACGAGAGCAGCCGATTTCAGTTTGAGCGGCTCGGCTACTTCTGCCAGGACAGCGTGCACGCCGACCAGTTCAACAAAACGGTTTCTCTGCGCGAGGGATTCTGATGGCTGCTGTCACGGTCATGGAAGTGAGTCCGCGGGATGGTCTGCAGAATGAAGACGTGGCCTTTTCGACAGAGCAGAAGCTGGCTCTGATCGACCGCGCGCTCGCGAGCGGTTGCAAGCGGATCGAGGTGACGAGCTTTGTGCACCCCAAGGTGGTCCCGCAAATGGCGGATGCCGAAGCCGTTTGCCAGGGGCTTCCGCAGCGTGGTGACGTTTCGTACACCGGCTTGATTTTGAATGCCAGAGGTTATGACCGTTTGCGTGCCACCGAGCGTCTCGACGAGGCGGGTCTCGTAGTGCCGGCGTCGGACACGTTTGGCGAGCGAAATCAGGGCATGAACGTTACCGACGGCATCGCGATGGCGACGGACGTTCTCAAGCGCGGGCTGCGCGACAAGTTCCCGGTGCAGGTCACGATCGCAGTGGCGTTCGGCTGCCCTTTCGAGGGGGAAGTGCCGCTCGCGCGCGTGGTGGACATGGCCAGAGCGTTTGCCGATGCCGGCGCTACCGAGATAGCGCTCGCGGATACCATTGGCGTTGGTGTGCCGGGACAGGTATTCGAGGCGTTCACAGCGCTGCGTGAGACGCTCGGCGCTGAGCTGCCGCTGCGCGCGCACTTTCACGATACTCGCAACACCGGCATCGCCAATGCGTATGCCGCCCAGCAGGCAGGCGTCAATACGCTGGATGCCAGCATCGGCGGTATCGGCGGCTGTCCGTTTGCGCCCAACGCGACGGGCAATATCGCGACGGAAGACCTCGTTTACATGCTCGACCGGTCTCAGGTTGAACATGGCGTGAGCCTGTCGGAACTCATAGACGCTGCGGCCTGGCTCGAAAACGAGCTCGGCAAGCCGGTGCCGTCCATGCTTCTGAAGGCGGGCGGGTTCCCAAGGCCCGCATGACGCTGCGCCTGCCGCAACGCGCCAGCGTCGCTGCTGCGGCAAGGCGCATCAAGTCTCGCGCTCATCACACACCGCTGCTGGCGAGTCGTTCACTCGACGCGCTCGCCGGTGTCGACGTGTTGTTCAAAGCGGAGGGTCTGCAACGCAGCGGCTCTTTCAAGTACAGAGGCGCCCTGAACAGCGTGCTCAGCTTGTCACCGGCTGTGCGCCGTCGTGGCGTGGCAACGCACTCGTCGGGAAATCACGCCGCGGCGCTCGCCTGCGTCGCGCAGGAACTCGGCGTTCCGGCGACGATCGTCATGCCGCGGGGCGGCTCCGCCACGAAGCGCGCTGCGGTGCGCCGTTATGGCGGACAGATCGTCGATTGCGGCGCGACGCTCAAGGCGCGCGAACAGAAACTTGCAGAGGTTCTGGCGGCAACCCGCGCCAGCTTTATCCCACCTTATGATCATAATCCGGTCATCGCCGGCCAGGGCACAGCGATGCTCGAAATCCTTCAGGATGCCGACGTTGACGAGGTCTGGGTCCCGGTGGGCGGCGGTGGTCTGGCCAGCGGCTGCGTCCTGGCCGCCCCGCCAGGCATTCAAGTCGTCGGGGCAGAGCCACAGCTGGCCGGCGATGCGCAGCTCTCTCTGCGCCTGGGCGTGCGGCAGCCGCCGATGCCGCCGCGAACGATTGCAGACGGTTTACGGACCGCGCTTGGGGAGCGCAATTTTGCGATCCTGGCGGCTTATCAGTTGCCGATTTACACGGTCACGGAAAAAGAGATAGAGGCTGCGCAGAAGCTCGCCACTTCCTGCTTAAAAGTGTTGGTAGAGCCTTCCTCCGCCGTTCCGTTAGCTGCTTTGTTGAAGTATGGCAGCTTTCGCCCGGATGCGCGGCGCATCGCCATCGTCTTAACCGGCGCCAACCTCCAGAATTGACGGCGGGAGACCTTTGTAATGTCTGAGCAGACCTTTTTTGGCCATCCGCGCGGTCTCTCCGTGCTATTTTTCGCCGAGATGTGGGAGCGCTTCAGTTACTACGGCATGCGCGGCCTGCTCGTGCTTTATCTGACCAAGCACTGGCTCTTTGACGACGCGATGGCGGCGGGTATCTACGCCAGCTATACCGCGCTCGTGTATCTGACACCGGTGCTTGGCGGCCTGATTGCGGATCGTTACCTCGGTTTTCGCAAGGCGGTCATTGCCGGTGCGGTGTTGCTCTGTCTGGGGCACCTGGGCATGGCGGTCGAGGGTGATCCCGCTTATCTCGACGGCGGTAACGTCATTCGCGACGAAGGCGCGTTGCAGATTTTTTACCTGTCCCTCGCCTTCATCATCGTCGGGGTCGGGCTCTTGAAACCCAACATCTCCAGCATCGTTGGGGATCTCTACGCGCCCGACGATGCGCGGCGGGATTCCGGTTTCACGATCTTTTACATGGGCATCAATCTCGGCTCCGTGCTGGCGACGCTGACCTGCGGTTATCTCGGTGAAACGTATGGCTGGGCATATGGCTTCGGCCTTGCGGGACTGGGCATGCTGGTTGGTCTGGTGACGTTCGTGCGCGGGCGTGAGCGTCTCGAAGGGCGCGGCGAAGCCCCGGTCGATCTCGCTGCGCGCAGCGCGGGCCTGACGCTTGCGATGCGGATATACCTGTGCGCCGGAGCCATGGTGCTTGGCGCATGGTGGCTGCTCCAGCATCAAGCGGTGGTCGGCACGCTCCTTACCGGCGCAAGTTTCCTCGCCGTCGCCGGCGTCGTTGCTTTCATCTGGACCTCCTGCGGGGCGGAGGAGCGGCGGCGGATGGGCCTGCTGCTCTTTCTGACAGCCTATTCCGTGATTTTCTGGGCTCTCTTCGAGCAGGCGGGTACTTCGCTGAACCTGTTTGCGGATCGCAACGTCGACCGCCAGGTGTTCGGCGCAGGCGTGACCGCGGCACAGCTGCAATTCCTCAATCCGGGATTCATCATCCTGCTGGCGCCGGTGTTTTCCATGCTCTGGCAGAGCCTGCATCGACGCGGTCTGGAGCCGAGCCACACAGCCAAGTTCGGGCTTGCGGTAAGCCAGGTCGGGCTCGGGTTTCTGGTGCTCGTCTACGGTATCGATCATGCCGATAGCGCCGGACAGGTTGCGCTCGTCTGGCTGGCGCTCGCTTATCTGGTGCACACGACGGGAGAGCTGTGTTTATCGCCGGTCGGTCTCTCCATGGTGACGAAACTGGCCGTGCCCAAGGTGCTGGGTCTCATGATGGGAGTATGGTTTCTCTCCTCGTCGGTGGCGAACTACGTCGGCGGGCTCATCGCGGCGATGGCGAGCGTCGAAGGGGGTGAGGCGGCAGCCGCCCAGGAATCGCTCGTGATTTATCAGGAGACCTTCTACCTCGTCGGCGTTGTCGGGCTGGCGACCGGCCTTGCATTGCTGGTCATCGCGCCGCTGCTCACCCGGCTGGTGTTTCCGCGGCGCGACGCGCCTCCAGAGTCGCTTTGATGTCGTCGTGGGTTTTCTTGTTAATTCGGTAGCCCGCATACAGCATGGCGCCGATCAGGGCGGGCACGATCGTGACCGGGGAGTCGATGAGCCCCAGATTGAAGATGATTTCGCTATCCACCTCGCCGGGTACGGCTTTGGCTGGAAACATGATCAAATCCAACGCGACCCCGGCTAGAAATGTCCCCAGCGCGCGGTCGGCTTTGGAGAAGAACGAGCGCGCCGAGTAAAGCATGCCCTCCTGACGCTGACCGAAGCGCAGTTCGTTTTCGTCGGCAACGTCTGCCAGCGCGCTCATGACGCTGATGTTGAGAATGCTGAGGCTCGCGGAACCGAAAATATGGAAGAAGAGCACGCCCGGGAACAGCCAATCGCTATCGTTTTCCGGAAACGCGCCGAAAATCCTCAACACCACGGGCATGGCTTCGAAGAACGCATAGCCCGTGGCGCACGCGACGATCACCCGGCGTTTGTCGAAACGTTCATGCAGGCGCATCGTGAAGAGAAATCCCGCGCCGTAACCCAGGATGCTGCCGATGACAAAATTGGCGATCTGACCGGTGCTGAACTCCCAATAATAGATGTTCATGTAGTTGTTGAACGCGGCGCGCATGCCGATTGCGATGCTCAGGAACAGCAGTCCCAGCAGCAGATAGACGTAGTTGACGTTGCGCAGCACCTTGCCGATGTCGCCGAAGAAGTCCCGCCAGTTGAAACGCGCCACGTCGTCGCCGGGCTGGGACAGCATGGGGATGCGATCGCGGGTAAACCACGCGCAGGTATACAGGGCGACGAAAATGATGACCCCTGCGATCGTCGAGAATCGCTCGTAGGCTGCCGGGACGAGCAGACCGCTCGAGTAGCCGGCGGTGGCGACGAAGATGAACTTGAGGGAGAAAAAGTGTGAACCGGCGGCACCGATGTACGTGCCGAAGTTGTTGAAAGCCATCACGCTGGAACGCTCGTGATAATCCCTGGACATTTCGCCCCCGAAGGCGAGATGGGGCACGAAGTAAAGGGTCATCGACGAGCGCAGCAGTACTGAAAAAGCGATGAGCCAGGCGAACAGCTCCATCTGGCTGAAACCTTCCGGCGGATTGAAAACGCAATAGAAGGAGGCGACGACCGGAATCGGGGCAGCCAGCATGAAAGGGTGTCGGCGCCCCCAGCGCCTGGAGCGGAAACGATCAGACCATGAGCCCATCAGCGGGTCGGTGATCGCATCGACGATGAGGGCGATGGTCGGGCCCAGGCCTGCCAGGGTGGCCGGCAGGCCCAACACCTGGTTGTAGTAAAGCATGATGAAGAAGCCGAACGAGTACAGGCACATCGACTCCGCCAGCGCGCCCGTACCGAAAAGCACCTTCGTGCGTGTCGGGACCCGCGCCCCGCCTGGATCTACCTGCATGCAACTCCCCTCTGGCCAGAGGTTGTCGCCTACAGGGTGCTAGTTTGTCAATCTGGAATTGAAGTAGCGGATGGCGTAATCGTCGGCCCAGCTGGTCATGCGCCAGGTGCTGATGTAGGCGCCGTGGCCACCCTGCGGGGTAAGGTCGACGTCGATGCCAGCAGGGAGATCGGCGTATTGCTCGTGGGGGATGATGGGATCGTCCTTTGCCGCGAGCACCTGTGCGGTGACGCCCGTGAGCGCGTTGCCGGAGAGATCGTATGCGGAGAAGTACGCGCCCGTCGTCTCATAGGACGAGTGATAGCGGACAAAGTAGTCCGTCAGCGCGCTGACCGTCGTCAGCTTCATCGCCTCGGTAAAATCGAAAGTATCCGGGAATGCAGCCTGTTTCTGTGCCCAGGTTTTGCGCCATTTACCCACGAAGTAGCGCTGGTAGACGGGATTGCGGTCGATTGTGTGCATGGTGTTGGCCGGCTCGATGGCGGGACAGACGGCGAGGGTCGTCAAGTCCGGCAGCGCGCGTGCCACGCGCAGCGCAAAATTACCCCCCAGAGAGTAGCCAAGCAGTCCGGCGCCAGCCTGACCATAGCGTTCGCGGAGATGACGCACCAGCGCAACCACTTCGTCCAGCATCGCGGAGTTGAAGAGATCTCGATTGAGGTGGGCCGTATCGCCGTGATCGCGCAGATTGATCCGCGCGACGCTGTAGCCGGCGTCCCACAGTCGGCGCGCCGCGGAGAGCACGTAGGACGATTTGTAACTGCCAAGCCAGCCGGGAACGATGACGATGAGCGGGGCGTTCGCGTGTAGATTCAGATGGACCAGCAGTTTGACGCCGTCTATGTCCAGGACCCGGGCGTCCGTGCGTGCGATGAGATCGGCTTCGGGGCGCGGCGTCCACAGGCGTCGGCCGAGGCTGGAGACCACAGTCTGCAGGTGCGGGTTGCTCAGCCCCGCCGCGGGTTGAAAAGGCTGTGAGGTCACTGCGCTATGGCCTGGTTGGAGAAGATGCGTTCTCCCCGTATGCCCTGACGCTCGAGGAGCTTGATGATGCTGTTTTCGCCAATGTAGTGGGCGGCGCCGACCAGCACGAAGTAGGTCCCCGAGCTTTGCAGGTAATCCGCGATCTTCTCCGCCATGCCAATGTTGCGTTCGTCCATCAGCTGGCGCATGAACGCCTGTGATTCCGGGGACGTGCCGGACTGTGCTTCGAACGCGCTGATGAACGTCTGGTCGTCACCGGCAAGCCAGGCGCCAACCAGGTCGGCAGTCAGGCTCTCGAAGTTGGCCATCTGCTCGAGTGTATCGGCCGCAAACTGTCTCTGGACGTCGAGCGGTTGGTTGAATAAGAGATCCAGTTGAAAATCCAGCGTCTCGAGCTGCAGGATGTCTTTGCCTTGCGCCTGCCTGGTGAAATGACCCTCGACGCCAAAATCCGGGTCATAACCCACCGCCATCAGGGCAAACAACGCAAGCTGCTGGGTGACGAATGCCGGCTTGTAGCGGGCCATCTGGGCGACGGGCAGCCCGTATTCGTTGCCGACGGCGGTGAGACGCTCGAGCGTCTGCGGCGACAGCACATCGGCCAGGGTCGCACCGTCCGGCAGCATGCCGTACTGGCTGTACTTGAACTGCATGGCCTCGGGACGCGTCGCATCGAGGTTGACCTCGACGACCAGATGGTCAGCGGCATCGAACGCGGCCTGCATCTGGCTCGGCAGCGGATACAACCCGGGTTTCATGATGTGTATGGAACCGGCCAGATAAACCGTCGTTTCACCCTGACGGTAGCGCCACAAGAACAGCGGATGCGGTTTGTTGGGGATGCGCGCGCGTATGGCGGCGCTCGTGGTGATGTTCTGATTGCCAAGGCGTACGAGCTCGCACGTACTGGCGGGTGATGCTGGATTTGCCGTGCGGCAGGCTGCCTGTGCTGCTTTAGCCGCGGCAAGCTTGCTCGGCATGCCGTACACCGGGTAGCTGCTCTGGTTGGCATCCTGCACGATCGCTTTGAAATCGGCCTGAGCGGCGTAGCCGTGCGTTTGACCTTCGGACCACGCGACACCGCTTAAAGTAAGCGCCAGGACCAGGCCAGCTAAACTTGCCAGGCGACGCACTCGTCGCATCTCAGTCACCCTCGCCGAGGTCTTCCGGAGTTTCGCCCGCGGCTGTGACCGCAGCCATGATCGCCTCGGCGGCTGATTCGATCTGGTCAGGGTCCGTGCCGCGTATGACCAGGGTTGTGCCGTAGCGCTCTTCGCGGAAAAACGGATAGCTGCCGATGTCGAGTTGTTGATGGGCGACCTGTATGTCTCCCAGCGCGCTCGCGATCTGACTTTCCCCGAGATACGCGCGTATGGATCGCGAGCGTACCACCGGGCCGCTGCGCAGCTTGCCTTCGAGGCTCGACAACATGGCCTGCATGACCATGGGTATCCCCGCCATGACGTAGACGTTGTCCATCGCGAAACCCTGAGGGCCGCCGGTCGGGTTGTCGATCAGGGTTGCGCCCTCAGGCACGCGTGCCATCAGTAGCCGGCTCGCCATCACGTCGTCGGGTGCGGGCCTGCGGCGTATACGCTCGGCAATTTCCGGATGCTGGATGAGCGGAACGTCAAAAGCTGCGGCAATGCACTCCGCGGTGATGTCGTCATGTGTCGGACCAATACCGCCCGTCGTGAACACGTAGTCGTACTCAGCGCGCGTTTCGTTCACCGTGTCGATGATCACATGGCGTATGTCGGGTATGACGCGGGCGTGCCGGGTTTGCACACCCCAGGCACCCAGGGTCGTTGCGATATGGTTGAGATTGACGTCTTGAGTGCGGCCCGAAAGGATTTCGTTGCCGATGATCAGCACGCAAGCTGTGACAGCTTCTTGCATAGTTAAAGTAATGTGTGAACTAAGTCATGCATGGTATCGG
Organism: Pseudomonadales bacterium; assembly: GCA_965267275.1. Lineage (GTDB taxonomy): Bacteria > Pseudomonadota > Gammaproteobacteria > Pseudomonadales > Azotimanducaceae > UBA4421. The sequence continues at coordinate 4,255,482 of OZ253950.1, read as the reverse complement.
AATTCGTTACGATCGGGAACCGAAACGGATCGAATCAAACCCGTAACATTTAGAAATACCAATAAAAAAACAGGGTTTGGCGCACATTTTTCTTTACCCGCGCTATTCTAGTCTATAGAGTGCGCGACTTCGCAGACGGCTTATTTTTGGAGAGGTAAGCTTTCCGCGAGAGTCTGTTGTCAGGTCAAAAAAGCGAGTACGCGCTCGCTGACTGGACAAAGGATCTAGTAAGGAAGTTCGCCGTGGTGATGACGGCGGTTGTTTAGATGCTCAACAGTAAGGGTGGTTTCTCTCCTAATGGGTGGACAATTTGCTGAACCGCGCGGGATGGCGGTTCAATGGGCTCGCATTCGTATTCTGGCTCTAGGAGCCTGTGTTGTGCTGTCTGCCTGCGGTGGCGGTGGTGGTGGCGGTGGCAGCCGCGCGCAAACCCAGTCTGAACCGCCCCCAAGCCCGACCCCATCGCCCGATCCGACCCCGACACCTGCACCCAGCCTGTCTTTCTCCGCCTCTCCCACGTCTGTGAGTGAAGGCGAATCGACGACGCTGTCCTGGGACAGCGAAAACGCCGACAGCTGTCTAGCGTCCGGTGGCTGGAGCGGCGACCGGCCCGTTTCGGGTAGCGAAACCATTACCAACCTGCAAACGACACAAACCTTCAGCCTGAGTTGCTCGGGCGACGGCGGCGGCGCGCTGCGCGAGGTGACCGTTCAGGTGAGCGCCGCTGGTGAGGTGAGCGTCGATCTCAGTGCCGATAGCAACCGTATACGGACGGGCGAGCAAGTCACGCTGTCCTGGTCATCGAGCAACGCAACCAGCTGTGAGGCGAGCGGCGACTGGAGCGGCGACCAACCGCTGAGCGGAACATTTACCACACCTGCATTGTCGGACGATGCGAATTTCCGTCTGACGTGTTTTGCCCAGGGTCAGAGCGCAATTGCTCAGGTTGGGGTGGATGTTGTTGATCCCCGCATCACCTGGCAGCCGGCGACGACCAACGTCGACGGTACGCCGTTTGATGACCTCACGGGCTTCACGGTGTACTGGGGGCCCAGCTCCGGCAACTACACCGGCAGCGTAGACGTGGAGGCCAGCGCCCGCGAGTGGACGCTCAACCTGGGTCCGGGCATTTACTATGTCGCCGTGACCTCGACGAACTCTTTGAATGAGGAAAGCGACTTCTCCAACGAAGTACGCAAAGACCTCCCCTAAAACTTTCCCTAAAGCTTTCCCGAAAGCCGGCCCGACAAATTCAATCTGCGGCACGCCGGCCGTGCGTGCTGGCGTGACTCGCGTTTGATTTTCGCTGTGCGCTACCGCACATATTTTCGTTTTCGTGACAAACACGTGGTTTACATCACAGGAATGAAAACGTAGCTCCATACACTCTCTCTAACGCGCGTCGGAACCGGGACGTCCGGCGTGCAGGGACTGAAGTCGTGTCCAGCCTGAAGCTTCCTGCTCTCAGCTGCGGCGCAGAGAGAGAGAAATATGAGACATATCCGAGGACTGATCTGCAGCGTCTTGATCCTGCTCACGGCAGCCTGTTCTTCAGGCAGTGAAGAAGGATCTTCTGACGATCTGGTTAACGCGTTTACTGTGAGTGGAAGCATCGGCGACGGTCCGATCGTCAACGCTGACGTAGCCCTTTTTGATGCTGATGGCAATCTGGTCGGGACGACGACGTCAGACGCCGCGGCGAACTACACCGTCGACGTGCCTGGACAAACCCCTTTGCCGATAACCGTTCGTGTCAACGGCGGAACGGATCTCGTCACCCAGCGCGCCGCCGACTTCGAACTCAAGAGTCTCGTGCATACGGTAGGCACCCAGACGCTGAACGTATCGCCGCTTACGACGCTGGCGGTGAACGCGGCGGTATGCGGCGGTGACACCAGCGCGCAAGGATTGAACAGGATCTGGCAGGCGATCGATCAGGACCTCAACATGGGTCTCGACAGCGCGCTGTTGCTTGACCCGATGGGGCAGGCGATCACCACAGACAATGTCGAAGCGGCAGTGCTTGCAAACGAGGCGCTGGGTGAATGGGTGCGTCGGACCGGCCAGGCGCTGACCAACGCCGGCTTCTCGACTGACCTCGATACAGTGGTTGACGTGCTCGGTTGCGATCTTGCCGACGGCAGCCTGGATGGTGCGATGGCGGCTCCGGTTGGCAGCGATGACGCGCGTATCCTGGCCGTCGCGAAAGCGGCAGAGATCGCCGTACGACTCGAAGTCCTGGCTGGCCGGCTTGAAGTGGACGGCACAGATGCCACATCGGCGATGAATAACGCCATTGCTTCCATCATGCCGAGCGTCAGCAATCCTGACGTCAACAGCGTAGCGCTCAGCATGCAGGGTGCGACGCAGCTCAGAGATGCGCTTGCGGTCCTGCAGGGCGTTTATGGCGACGACGAGCTGGTCAATTTGATGCAGGTGCTCGAGACGGTCGATCAGAATCGCTTGCGCGACACGATGCATGCCACGCTCTCACCCAGCGTGCAGAACACGATGCAGGGTCTGGGCGAGCGCGTTGCGTTGGCTGACGTCACGGCCATTGATGAAATCAATAGCCGTCAGCAAGCCCAGAACGATGCCCTGCCGCCGATAGTCAGTCTGTCAGCCGACCCGTCGGCGGTGGAAACTGGCGGTAGTACGACGCTCAGCTGGGCGTCCAGCAACGCCGATCAGTGTGAAGCGGAAGGCGGCTGGAGCGGTGCGCAGGCCCTGCAGGGCACCTTCGCGTCCGGTTCGCTGGAGCGTTCAGTCAGCTACACCCTGACTTGTTTCGGTGTTGGCGGCGTGACGAGCAGCTCGGTTGCTGTGACGGTGGCCGGGCAACCGGTACCGGATGCGCCGACGGTGACCCTGAACACCAACGCGTCGCAGATTACTGCAGGCGATAGCGTGGTGTTGAGCTGGTCATCGACAGATGCGTCCAGCTGTTCAGCCTCCGGCGGTTGGAGCGGCGCGCGTGCCGCCAGCGGTACCGCGAGTGTCGGGCCCCTGCAGGCGGATACGACCTTCATGCTGAGCTGCAGCGGCGCCGGTGGGTCCGCGAGCGACAGCGTCAGCGTGACTGTCACACCGGAACCTGTGGATCCGCCGACGCTGAGTTTCACGACTTCGGCGAGTAGCGTCGATGCGGGTGACAGCGTCACGCTCAGCTGGAACAGCGGCAACGCGGACAGCTGTTCCGCCAGCGGCGACTGGTCGGGTGCACGCAGCACCAGCGGTCAACAAAGCGTCGGGCCTCTGAGTGCGAATGCGAGCTTCAGCCTGAGCTGTAGTGGCATCGGCGGCACTGCCTCGGATACTGTGAACGTGTCTGTTGTGGTCCCGCGTGTCCCGACGGTGAGCCTGAGCGCCACGCCGTCGACCGTTAGCGCCGGTGATTCCGTCTCCCTGACCTGGTCGAGCACGGAGGCCACAAGTTGCACAGCGTCCGGTGGTTGGAGCGGTGCGCGCGCTACCAGCGGCACAGTAAGCGTTGGCCCGCTGCAGGCGGACACTGTCTTCAGCTTGAGCTGTAGCGGCGCCGGCGGTTCGGCAAGCGACAGCGCCAGCGTGACTGTCACGTCAGAACCTGTGGATCCGCCGACGCTGAGTTTCACCTCTTCGGCAGTCAGCGTTGATGCGGGTGACAGCGTCACGCTCAGCTGGAACAGCAGCAACACGAACAACTGCTCCGCCAGCGGTGACTGGTCGGGCGCGCGCAGCGTGAGCGGCCAACAGAGTGTTGGTCCGCTCAACGCCGATGCCAGCTTCAGTCTCAGCTGTGACGGCGCCGGAGGCACCGTCTCGCAGACGGTGGATGTCTCTGTGAACGCAGCCCCGCCGCCCTCCCTGAGTTTCAATGCGAGCGCAGCGGTCGTCAGCAGCGGCGGCAGTGTCACTCTGACCTGGAACGCGACGGACGCTGACAGCTGTACTGCATCCGGAGGCTGGAGCGGTGCCCGGTCGCCGAGTGGTCAGGAAGTCATCTCCAATCTGCAGGAAACGGCAACTTATACCTTGTCGTGCGCGGGCTCGGGCGGCAGCGTGGTGGAGATGGTGAGCGTCGCGGTGACCGGGTCGCTGGACATCAGCTGGCAGGCGCCGAGCGAAGACGTGAATGGCGCCCCGGTAACGTCAGTCGCGTCGTATCGGATCTATTACGGCGCTTCCAGCCGCAACTACGACGACTACGTTGAGGTGAGTGGCACGGCGACCAGCCACACATTGCAGCTCGTGCAGGGGCAGTACTACCTTGCTGTCACCGCGATAAACGACCTGGCGGAAGAGAGTGAGCACTCCAACGAAATTCGTAAGAGCGCCCGATAGGGCGCTTCAGCGTGCTTCAGGCAGCGGGCGTAAGGCGTAGCTGATACTCAGGAAACCGACCCACTCGTCGTACTCCCGGCCGGTGCCGCTGGTTGCACTCGCCCGATCTTCGTAGCGGGCGCCGAGCGCCAGTTCCAACCGCGGACTGGCTTGCCAGCTGACGTCGACGTTGCCACGCGTCGTTTCCGTTTCCTCGCCTTCGTCGGTGAACTCCTGCTCGCGGTAGCCGAGACCCATGGCGAAAGAAACGTTGCGCGTGATCTGGCGCGCCAATCCTATTGAGGCACCGACGCGCTCGACGTCGCGGGCTGCGTCCTCGTAGTCCTGTTCATCGTATTCGATGGCCAGGCGCAGGGTGGTGCGGCCGTCGATTTGTCTGGCCCAGGCGAGGCCGGCACGTTCGTTGGTGAAGACTTCGCCCAGTTCCGTATCCACCAGGAAGAACAGATCGTCGCCGAAATCTCCGGAACGCAGCGATACGGGCTCGTCGCGAATCTCACGCGACGCGCTGAGCGTCAGATCGTCGCGGCCGGAGGGGCGCCAGTTGACGCTGAGATCGAAGATAAACCCATCGACGTCATCGAGGTCGGTCCGCTCAACCTCTGTAAAGCCACCCAGAAAGCGGTAGTCGGCGTCGCGGGCGGTGCGCTCCCAGATGACCTGTCCGGTCGTGTACTCGAGATCAGGAATGAACCCTTCCTCATACTGCACTTGCGTGAGGAGGCCCTCGAAGGTAATGACGTTGTTGGGGGACGTGGCGAGCGCGTAACGGGCGCTGGCCTCATGGGTAATTGCATCATCCAGCGTGTCTTCACTGGAGCGGTCCTGCCATGCGTACTGGAATTCGATGGTGTCTTCGCCGCGCGGGTTGAAGCGCAGAATCGGACCTGCGGAAGTGGTCACCGTTTCCTGACGGTTGTCGGGTGTGAACACTTCTATGGCGCGTATGGTCGACTGCGTGCGTGAGTGATTTGCGACGAAGTCGAGTCGTTCAGGCAAGACACGCCAGACCAGATCAGCGCTACCGCGCGCGACGGTCTCATCCTCGAAAGCGTCATCTTCATAGAGTTCGCGGACAACTTCGTAGTCGATGTCCAGGTCGTACGCGGGACCGCTGTGAACCGCCTGCACCTGAACACCCGGCTGGTGTATCCAGCTTTCGATCTCATCGTCCTCGACGCGCGTAAGGTTGGTCGAGTATTCGGACTCTTCCTGGACGACCACGCCCCATTCCAGCGCCTGAACCATCGGTGCGCCGGCGAGCGATACAGCTGCGGCTGACAGCGCGGTTAATTTTCTCATCACAAAGCCTCTAGAACGCGCGCTCGGGTACCGTCACCACATCCCCAGGCGCCAGCCCGTAGTTGGTGCTCATGTCGCCACGCTGCAGAATGCCGCGCAGGTCGATCGGCAGGCGTTCGCCGCTGCTGCGATACAGGGTCGCCTTGGTAGGATTGGCAAATTCGGTAAGACCGCCCGCTTCCAGCACGACGTCGAGTACGGTCATGCCCTGTCGATAGGGTGCCGACAACGGCGATTCCACGGCGCCGGTGACCCTGACGCGCGAGCGATACTGGTCGCTGCCCATCTCGGTGACGATCACGGTGACATTAGGTTCGCGTATGTAGGTCTTCAAACGCTCGCTGATGGCGCTGCTCACCTGTTCCGGTGTTTTGTCGCCGACAACGATGTCGCCGGCCAACGGCACGGAAATTTTGCCGTCTGGGCGCACCGGCACGGTGATGCTCAAATCTTCATTGCGCCATACGTTGACGGCCACCGTATCGCCAACGCCGATGCGATATTCGGTCGCGTATTCAGCAACCGGCGCAGCGCCCGTCGCTGGCGGGGGAGAGGTTGTGCTCGTACACGCGCTCAGGGCGAGAGCGCCCAGAGTAAGCACCCACATCCGTGCACGGCCCCGCGATGCGACGTTCTTCGGCCCTACGTTTTTCGGCATGGTCACTACGACAATCCCCCATGATTTTTTTGATCCCCAGATCATACCCTCAATATCTCTTGTTGTGCCAAGCGCGATAAAAGGCACTTACATCTCTGGACAAGCGCCAGACAGCCCTATCGGGGCGAATAATGGAGACTATTCAATCGAACCGGGGAGTGCCGATTTTCAGGGCGGCGTCGCCGACGGAGCCGGGTCAACGACCTTGGAAGAGTGGGGTTCTCTTTTCTCCGAAGGCGCGCCGGCCTTCTTTGTAATCTTCGCTGTCGAAACAACCCTTGACCAGGTCATCCACCGCTGCAACCTCGTCCGGCCGACCACCACGTTCCCAGGCGTTCATGGCCGCTTTGGCCGCTTTCACGGTCAGCGGCGCGTTGGCAGCGATACGTCTGGCGTACTCGATGCAAGCCGCCTCGATCTCGTCGCGCGATTCGACGAAGTTGACCAGGCCGAGACGCAACGCCTCGTCGGCTTCGAGAAAACGGGCGGAAAAGAGAATGTCCCGCGCGCTGCTGGGACCGACAATTCTGGCGAGCTTGGCGAGGCCGCCGTATTCGTAACCGAGACCGAGCTTTGCGGCGGGTATGCCAAACCGGCTGTCCGGTGTCGCCATGCGTATGTCGGCCGTCAGCGCCGTGCCGAGACCGCCGCCGATGCAGAAGCCCTCGATCAGGGCGATGAGGGGCTTCTCGAGTTGGTTGAGCCATTGCGTCGCCCGCCCGGCGACCTTGTTGTACTCGACCTGCTGCTCAGCGTTGGATCGCTTGGCGTCGAATTCCGAGATGTCGGCGCCGGAGACGAAAGCCTTGCCGCCCGCACCGCGCATGACGACGACCCGCACTTCATCGTTGGCGGCAAAGTGCTCGAGAATGTCGCCAATACCCTGCCACATCTCGAGGCTCAGGGCGTTGTGGCGTGCCGGGTTGTTGAAAATCATCCAGCCAATGCCGTCCGCAATGTGTGCCTGCATGCGTTCGGTTTGAAGAGTCAATGGCATAGCGTTTCCCCAATTGGTGAGAAGTGGTTATTTGTGGGTTGATTGTTCGATTTGTGCGGCCCGCGCCAGGGTTTTCCTGGCGCGGGTCAGGTGCGGTACGTCGACCATCTGACCGTCGAAACTGATCGCCATCAGGCCCTCCGCCTCGGCTGCGGCGAAAGCTTCCACCAGGCGGGTTGCGGTCGCGACGTCCTCTGCCGAAGGTGAGAATGCGGCGTTGACGACCTCAATCTGGTCGGGGTGGATCGTGATCTTCCCGGTAAAACCCATCCAGGCCGCCTCGCGGCACTCCTCCGCCAGACCTTTGCTGTCCTTGAAGTCGACGTACACGGTGTCCATGGGCTGCACATCGCCGGCGACGGCGCTCAACAGCGTCATCGTGCGGCAATACTTGAAAGGCTCCAGGTATTCGCCGTGAAGATCGCGGTTGCGCGTGCTGCCCAGCGCGGCCGAGAGGTCTTCGGCGCCCCACGACAGGCACACCACGCGCTCGCAACCGGTGAAGGTGGGCAGGTTGAGCGCGCCGAGCGGGGTTTCGGTGCTGACCAGCAACAGTTCAACCGCGCCTTGCGGGTGGCCATACGCCGTCTCCCAGCGGGTGATCTCCGCGTCGATACGTTGGAGCTCTTCCAGCGTAGAGACCTTGGGCACGACGTAGATGTCCGGCGGGTGACGCATCGTCACCTCCAGGTCAGCGAGCCCCCAGGGTGTCGCCAGCGGGTTCATGCGGACTGCGCGCTCTTTGCCCGCGAAGTCGACTGTGCCCAGCCAGTCGGCGACGATCTCCCGCGCGCTGTCTTTGTTCTGCGGCGTGACCGCATCTTCGAGATCGAGGATCAAGCAGTCCGCCGCGCTGTCTACGGACTTCTGCAGCATCTTCTCATTGGCGCCCGGCACGAAGTGTGCCGAGCGGCGTAGCCGCTCGGCGCCGCTCACGCGGGCTGTCTCATCATCATCGCGCCGCGCATGCAGGCGCAGACGAGCTCGCCGCGCTGATTCGTCGCGGTGTGTTCGAAAGTGACGATACCGCGGTCGGGTTTGCTCCTGCTCTCGCGCTTGTCGACCACGCGCGTGCTGACGGTCAGGGTGTCGCCGATGAAAACGGGATTCGGAAAGGTGGTTTTGTCGAATCCCAGGTTACCCAGCGTGGTACCAAGGGTGGTATCGCTCACCGACAAGCCCACCACCAGGCCCAGCGTGAATATGCTGTTGACCAGTATCTGACCGTGAATCGATTCGCGTGCAAATTCGGCGTCGAGGTGCAGCGGTTGAGGGTTGAGGGTCAGGGTGCTGAACAGTAAGTTATCGGTTTCGGTGACCGTTCTGCTCGGCTGGTGTGTGAAGCTCTCCCCGACGTTCAGTTCCTCGAAATACTTTCCAGGCATCTAGTTTCCTCCCGTCGAAGAAACTTACATTGCCTCATGACAAAAAGCCAAGCGGGCAGCCAAACGGGGGAACCATGGATTTCGATTTGACCGACGAACAGCTGCTGATCAAGCAATCGGTAGCGAAGCTTTGCGCAGACTTTCCTGACGAGTACTGGTCGGAGAAAGACAAGCAGCACGAGTTTCCCTGGGACTTTTACAACGCCATGGCGGAAGCCGGCTGGCTCGGCATCGCCATCCCCGAGGCCTACGGCGGTTCGGGGCAGGGCATTACCGAAGCGAGCCTGGTGCTGGAGACGGTTGCCGAGAGCGGTGCCGCGATGAACGGGGCGACGCCGCTGCACCTGTCGATCTTCGGTATGCACCCGGTCGTCAAGTACGGCAGCGAAGAGATGAAGCAGAAGTACCTCCCCAGAGTCGCCAACGGTGATCTGCATGTTGCGTTTGGCGTCACGGAGCCCGATGCGGGCACCGACACGACGTCCATATCGACGGCGGCGCGCCTCGAGGGCGATACGTATATCGTCAAGGGTCGTAAAGTCTGGACAACCAAGGCGCTGCAGTCGGAACGCGTGCTGTTGCTGGTGCGCACCACCCCCAAGGACAAGATCGAGAAACGGACCGACGGTCTTACCCTGCTGCTGGCCGAGCTGCAGCGGCCGGAAGTGGCGATCTCCGCGATCGACAAAGTCGGGCGCAACGCAGTGGCCACCTGCGAAGTGGTCTACGACGATCTGCCGGTCCACATCACCGACCGTGTCGGCGAAGAAGGCAAAGGCTTCCGTTACATCCTGGACGGGCTCAACGCGGAGCGGATCCTGATCTCCGCCGAGGCTCTGGGTATCGGGCGGGCGGCACTGCGCCGAGCGGTGAACTACGCCAATGAACGGGTCGTGTTCGGGCGTCCGATCGGTAAAAACCAGGGCATCGCGTTTCCGCTGGCGGAAGCGAAAATGCGCCTCGATGCAGCTGAGCTGATGGTCCGCAAAGCGAGCTGGATGATCGACAACGGGCAACCCTGCGGTGAGGAGGCCAACATGGCCAAGTGGTTAGCCGCCGATGCCGCCTTCTTCGCCGCCGACCGCGCCATGCAGACGCATGGCGGCTTTGGCTATGCCAGCGAATACCACGTCGAACGTTACTGGCGTGAAGCGCGCCTGATGAAAATTGCGCCGATCTCGCAGGAGATGGTGCAGAACTTCGTCAGCGAGCACGTGCTGGGGTTGCCTCGGTCTTACTGATGCTTGTCGCGATGGCGCGCCATCCACGGGCGCTTGCTTTGCGACCGTCGAAAGACGTGCCAGCGCGGGTCAGCGGCCGAGCTTCTTGCGTTTGTTCTCGACGAAGTCGACCAGGATGTACTCACCGAGCTGATCGGGCGAGGTGTAGAACACCCGCCCGCCGTTGATGCGCGCCACTTCCTGCATGAAGGCGCGCAGGTATTCGCTCGATTCCAGCATGAACGTGTTGATCGCGATCCCCTTGGTCGTGCAGCGTTTCACGGCACGGAAAGTGGCGCGGATGGTCTGCGGCGTCGGCGGGTAGGCGAACATTGCCTGGCCGTCCTCGAGGTGGGCGGTCGGTTCACCATCGGAAATCATGATGATCTGCTTGCTGCCGGCGGGGTGTTTCGCCAGCAGGCGCTCGGCCAGCAGCAGCGCGTGCTGCATGTTGGTGCCGAGCACGTATTCGTCCCACTGCAGATAGGGCAGGTCCTGGGGCTTCAGCTCTTTCGCGTAAGCCGCGAAGCCGATGATGTAGAAGCTGTCTTTCGGATACTGACTGGTGATGAGGTTGTGCAGGGCCAGCGCTACTTTCTTCGCCGCCTGGAAGGAACCGCGCAGCGCCATCGACCAGGACAGGTCCACCAGCATCGCCGTGGCGGTCGAGGTGATCATTTCGCTGCGGTAGATCTCGAAGTCGTCGGACTGCAGCCGTATCGGCGCGCCGGGGCCGTTGCGGTCGATGGCATTACGCAACGTCTTCGGCATGTGCAGATGGAAGGGGTCGCCGAATTCGTAAGGTTTGGTCTGCTCGATGCGCTCACCGAACCGGCCTTCCTCGGGGATCGCATGATTGCCGAGGCTTTGACGCTTGAGGCGCGCGTAAATTTCACCGAGCGCTTTCTGGCCGATCACGCGTGAGCCGCGCGGGGTCAGCTCCCAACCCTGGCCGTCTTTGGGGCGGACATAGCCGGCGTCCTCCAGCATCTTCATCAGCTTTTCGAGCTCGTCGAGCTGATCGGCATCCTCGTCCCCGAGCACGTCGCGCAGCAGGTCCTTGTCGATGCCGTCGAGGTCGCCGCGGCGTTCGGCATCCTGCATCTGGCCGATCAGGTCGTCCATTTCGTGCATCTCGCGCATGACCTGCATGGCGGCTTCGAGATCCAGCGATTCTTCGCCGTCGAAGCGATAGCGCTGGCCTTCCGGCGTGAGGAAATCGAGTTCCTTGGCGAGCTTGGCCATCTCGGCCTCGAGCTCGGGGTCGCCGAAGCGGCCGGAGAACATGTCCTGCAGAGCCTGGCGCTGCTCCGGTGAGAGCGAGTTCATCAGCGACTGTGCGGCTGCCATCTGCTGGCGCATCTGCTCGAGCAGCTCGTCGAGGTTCTGCGGCGGGTTATCGCCGAACATGTCGCCGAACTCTTCCATGAACTTGTCGAATTCGGGATCTTCCCCGGCGATCTGCTTGACCAGCATCTCGTTGAGCGCTTTGACCATGTCCTTCATGCGCTCGATGTCGCCGTCGGAGAGGTTGTTGACCATGTTCTCGATGTCCTGAAAGAACGTGTTGGTCATGGCCTTCTTGAGCTCATTCAGCAGCTCGAGGAACTTCTTTTGCGCGTCGGTGTTGATGAATTCGAATTCTTCGAGCGCTTTGATCTGGGAGGGTATGTCCTGCGGCAGCTCATCGAGCGTTTTCTCGTTGCGCTCGGCGATGTCCTTCAAGAGCGAGTCGCTGAAGTTGTCCGGTCCCGCGGCTTCTGCACGCGCTTTCCATTCGGCGATCTGCGCCCGTTCCATGTCGATGATCTCTTCGAGGCGTTCGCGAAAATCCTCGAAGATCGAATCCAGATTGAAGCGCTTCAGCTGCCGCTGTTTCTGTTCTTTCAGTTTGCGGATCATGTCCCGGAGACCCTGGGCGTAACCGCCTTGTGGTATCTGCATGCCGTGGGACATCAGGTTGCGCATGGCCCAGCGCAGGTCACCGTATTCGATGATGTCGTCTGCCAGCGCCTTCATCACGTCCTCGGCGTCCCACGGTATGTTCTGTGAGCCGTCCCAGGCGCTGTAGCGATGTCGACGTGGCATAGGGTTCCCCTTGACTGGAGCGCGTTATCGGAGCTCTTAACCGGAGTATGTCGCGCGGCCGGAAACCGCGTACTTGTTCAGAAGCTTGTTGAGGTGCAGACCCTCCAGGATGAACTCCACCTCGGCAGCGCGTGTGCCCGGCGTGGTCGACGTGATCCGTTCCGCCATGCCGGGTATCTTGTCGATGATCGTCCCGTAGTCCTCGGCATAGACCGCCTCGCCAATCTCGATGGTCAGACCCTCGTTGAATGCATCCGCGATGGGTTGCAGGTCGTGGAGGTCGTGGCGGGCATCAAAAACCGCCTTGGTGGCTGCCTGGATGATCTTGCTGGTGATCTTGTCTTCAGCGCCTTCTTCCATGGCCTCGAATTCCACCTTGCCCTGAAAAGACGATGCGATGTAGTCGAGGTCCGAGATACGCGGCACGACCTCTGCCTCGTTCAAGACCAGCGCGCGGCGGTAGGCGTTGGCGATGAGCACCTCGTAGTTGCTGATCGAGGCGCGCACTGAGACGCCGGAACGCTGGTTGATGTCCGGCGAGCGGCGTGCCGTGTGGGTGACTTCGGCAATCACTTCTTTCATGAAGTCCGGCACGTTCACCTGGAAGTCCGACAGGGCGAGGATGTTGGCTTCCTGCTCGAGAATGGCAATCTCCTGCTCGATGGTTTCCGGGTAGTGGGTGCGGATCTGGGCGCCGTAGCGGTCTTTCAATGGCGTGATGATGCGCCCGCGGTTCGTATAGTCCTCGGGGTTGGCGGTCGCCACGATGAACACGTCGATCGGCAGACGCACCTTGTGGCCGCGGATCTGCACGTCGCGCTCCTCCAGCAGGTTCAACAGGCCCACCTGTATCCGCTCGGCGAGGTCGGGCAGCTCGTTGATGGCGAAAATGCCTTTGTTCATGCGCGGCACGAGACCGTAATGCAGCGTCAGCTCGTCGGAAAGGTAACGCCCCTCCGCGACCTTGATCGGATCGACCTCGCCGATGATGTCGGCGATGGTGATGTCGGGCGTGGCGAGCTTTTCGCCGTAGCGTTCGTCACGATGCACCCAGCGTATCGGCGTGGCGTCGCCGTGCTCGGCGACCAGATCCTGGCCGGCGCGGGTGATCGGGCTCAGCGGGTCCTCGGGAATTTCGGTGCCGGCCAGCATCGGAGTCCATTCGTCGAGGAGCGACGTGAGGCTGCGCACGATGCGCGACTTGGCCTGGCCGCGTTCACCGAGAAAGATGATGTCCTGACAGCCGAGCAGCGCGTTGACGATCTGCGGTTCTACGGTGGCTTCGTAACCCATGATGCCGGGAAACAGCGGCTCGGCGCGGGAGAGTTTCATGATGAGATTCTGGCGGATCTCTTCTTTGACGGGCCTCGGCTGGTAACCGCTGGCTTTGAGTTCGCCTAAGGTTTGCGCGCTCGGTTCTGACACTGCTGACTTCCCCTGCAAGAACGATATTGCGCTTCGAGTCTACGATGGATCGTAGGCAGATGACCAATGGTTCGTGTGTGCAGCCGCGACCTAGTCCAACAATGCCCGTACGCGCTGCTGTAGCTCGGGTACGAGCGTCGTCTCCACCCAGGGATTTTTCTTCAGCCACATCGTATTGCGCGGGCTCGGGTGGGGCAGCGGCACTACCTCGGGCCAGTAGCTTCGCCAGTCGGCGACGACGCTCGTGAGCGTGGCCTGTTTACCCGGCTTCAAGTGCCAGTCGATGGCGTAGCGCCCGACAGCAATCGTCAGCGCGACGTTGTTGAGTTCCTGCAACAGAGGTTCGCGCCAGGCCGCCGCGCATTCCGGGCGCGGCGGCAGGTCGCCGCCCGTGCCGCGGCCGGGGTAGCAGAACCCCATGGGTACCAGGGCGATCTTGCGTGCGTCGTAGAACACGTGTTTCTCGACACCCATCCAGCGCCGCAGGCGATCGCCGCTCGGATCATTGAAAGGGATGCCGGTCTCGTGCACGGCGGTGCCGGGCGCCTGGCCGACCACCAGAATGGTGGCGTCGGGGTGGGCCTGGAAGACCGGGCGCGGTCCGAGCGGCAGGTGTTCCGCACAGCGCGTGCAGGCTTGGATGTCTTCCACCAGACGGACGAAGCGGCGCGAGCTCAATCCCCGTGCTCCGTCTCAGGAATTGGCGCGCTGCGTCGGTTTCCCCAGCAACCGGTCGGAGACGATCCGCAGCTGGATTTCGCTGGTGCCTTCGAAAATTTTCGTCAGGCGCGCATCGCGCCAGTAGCGCTCCATGGCATGCAGCTTGGTGTAACCGGCGCCGCCGAGAATCTGCAAGCCGTCGGAGGTGACGCGCTCCGCCATCTCCGCGGCGTACCACTTCAGCATCGACGCTTCTTTGTCGCAGGTTTGCCCCGCATCCATCTTTGTGCAGACGTCGTACATGAGCGCGCGTGCCGCTTCGATCTCTGCCGCCATGCGGGCAATCTTGAAGCGGGTTTCCTGAAAGTCACTGATGGGCACGCCGAACTGTACGCGTTCATGGCTATAGGCCATCGCGTCTTCCAGCGCGCCGCGCGCGAGGCCGATAGAGCGCGCCGCGGTGTGGGCGCGGGCGACGTTCAGCATGTTGACGGTGTTCTTGAAGCCTTCGCCGCTGCCGCCGGTAATGATGTTCTCCTTGGGTATCCGACACTCGTCGAAGGCAAGCTCGAAAGTGTTCCAGCCGAAATACCCGATCTTCGGGATCGCCGCGCCCTGGCAGCCTGCCGGCAGCTCACCGCGGGGCTTTTCGATGATGAACGAGCGCAAACCCTTGTAGCCTGCCTCGTCCCCGGGGGCTTCGACCCGCGCCAGAATGTTGATGTAGTCCGCCTCGTCGGCGAACGTGCACCAGTACTTGTTGCCGGTAATCACCCACTCGTCACCGTCGAGCACGGCTTTGCAGCTGACCGCCGCGAGGTCGCTGCCGACGTTGGGCTCGGAGAGCGATACGGCGGCGAGATATTCACCCTGCGCCGCCTTGGCGGTGAGCTCGCGCCGTTTGGCCTCCGGCCAGCCGCCGACGGCCATCAGCGATGAGGCGCGCGCGATGATGCTGGCCACGCTCATCCAGCCGCGCGCCAGCTCTTCGGCGATCAGACAGTATTCGAAAACACCCAACCCCATACCGCCGTGCTCCTCGGGCATGCGGATGCCGAAGTAGCCCATCTCACCGAGCTTGGCGCGCAGCGCCATCGGAATTTTGCCCTGCACCGGATCCAGCTCGTTGGCGACCGGCAGGACTTCTTTCATCGTGAAGTCCCGGGCGACTTCCTGAATCATCAGGCGTTCGTCGGTGAGATAATGGTCAGTCATTTGGGGTTACTCCAGCTTGGTCGGTCAGGTCGCTGGGGGTCTTGCGCGAGACACGCCGTGAACCCATCCATGGGGGCTCGCTGCCCGGCTCCCTGCGGGCAGACGGTCTCGCGCAAGACCCCCAGCACCCTGACCTTAGTGCTTCAGTTGTTCAGATGCCGATCAAATCGGCGCGATCTATGACGTTCTGCACGATGCGGATGCTTGCCGCGTCCACCATCACACCGTCGACATTGATCGCGCCGAGGCCTTCGGCAAGCGCCTGGTCGTACGCCTCTTTCTGCTTGCGCGCGGTGGCGACGTCTTCGGCGGTGGGGGCAAAGACTTCCTGGGCGATTTCCACCTGGCTCGGATGTATCGCCCATTTGCCGACCATGCCCAGGACGTTGGATCGTTCCGCTTCTTTGCGGTAAGCGTCGGGATTTCGGAAGTTGGCGTACGGACCGTCTACCGGGTCAATGCCGTTGGCGCGGCAGGCGATGGTCATCTTGTAACGTGGATAGTGCCACACGTCCGGCGGGTAGCCGCCGGTGCTGCCGACGGACGCAAGCTGCATCTGCTGGCTGGCGGAGTAGTCACCCATCCCGAACACCAGGCACTCCAGACGATCGGAGCACGCCGCGATTTCCTCGACGTTCATCATGCCTTCTACTTCTTCGATGAGACACTCGATGCCGATGCGTCGCGTGAGTTTGAGCTTCTGCTCGAGCTGGTCGAGCATCAGGTGGACAAAACGCACGTCTGCTGCGCTTTTAGCTTTCGTCAGCATGATGGTGTCGAGCTTTTCGCCGGCGCCGGTGACGACTTCGATAATGTCGTCATGACACCACTCAGTTTCCACGTCGTTGATGCGCACGCACACCGTGCGGGGTTGCCAGTCGAGGTTGTTGATTGCGTCCACGATCATGCCGCGCGCGCCGGGCTTGGCGCTCGGTGCGACGGCGTCTTCGAGATCGAGAAACACGTGGTCGACTTCGAGCGCCGCAGCTTTGGTCATCATTTTCTCGGAGCTGCCTGGCACTGACAGTTGGCAGCGCCGTGCGCGTCTGGGTTGTTTGCTCATGCGGTTCCTCTCTCTTGTGGCGATTTGTATTTGCTTTGTCTTCTGCCTGGTCTTGCGGCCCTCGCGCGCCGATTACGCGCAGTAAACGGGGGCGATCAATCGTGGCGCGCCTCGAGGCGGCGGTGCAGATCGCTATTCTGTCGGCGCGCCCGGTGCTGAGATGCAGCCAGCGCTCGGACCTGCGCCGCTGCAGTTCGAGACGGGTCAACGGGATCGCCTCTTCGCGCGCCGATTAAGCTAACGCAAAGGGAAGCGAAGTCAATCTTCGCGGAATCGGGTCCTGCCGCGGCTGAGATCACGCGTTACATACCTGCGCAGCGCCCGGGTGAGGCTGCTGGCGTCCGCTTTGGAATGTACCGGCTCGCCGATCTGCAGGTGGTAGCGCTGGCCGGATTTGTTCAACAGCTCGCGAAACAGCGTCATGTCCTTGAGCTCGGTGTTCAAGAACCAGAAGAAGTAATACAGCGCGCTGTTGTGGCCTTTGATGTGCATCGGCACGATCGGGCAGTCGTACTTTTGGGCGAGACCGACACCGGACTCCAGCCACTCGCGTTCGATCAGGCCAATCGGGGTCGGGCGTGCCAGCCGGCCCGAAGGAAAAATCACGATCAGGCGGTCATCTTTGAACGCACGGACCATGTTGCGCACGGTTTCCTTGGTCTTGGCGTGATTGCGCCGCTCTTCCATCCATTCCACCGGAATGATGATTTCGGCGAGATTGTGCTGGCAGCGGACCGCATCGCGGTTGGCGAAGAACGTCATGTCGGGGCGCAGGTGCTTGATCGCGTCGAAGACGGCGATCCCGTCGGCGATGCCTGCTGGATGATTGGGCATCAGCACGGCGCGGCCTTCCCGCGGCAGGTGGTCCAGCCCTTCGACGGTGACGCGCATCTTGAGCAGATTGCTCATGTGCTCGAAGACGGCAAAACCGCTCATACCCTGTACTTCGTCGACGAGATCTATGGCGGTCTGGTAGCCGAGCACGGGATATAGATGTTTCTGCACCAGCGACCAGACACGCGGATTCTGGCGCAGCTTTTCCGCGCGCTCCTCGATCAGCTCATCGACGATGTGCTTCTCGATCAGCGCTTCCGCCATATCCGATGTTGCCTGCTCGCTCATGGGGCATGCTGCCGAATGAAATGGGTCACGTGCTCATTGAACCCCTGTGCGTCCTCCATGTTGACGCCGTGCCCCGCGTCGAGGTCGACGACCGCCAGCGAACGCATGTTCGCTTCTGCCCAGGCTTTGGACGGCGCGAAGCGGGTCTCATGGACGCCGTGGCAGAGCAGTGCGGGGCGCGGGTTTTCCGCCGCGATGTCGCGCACGCTGACGCCCGGTGTCGTGTGCAGGAGGGTCCTGGCGACGCCTTCGGGCTTCAGTTTCCGCGTATCCTCCAGAAGCATTGCGCGCACGCCTTCCGGCAGGCGTTTGGCAAAGCGAGGATGGACTGCGATCTTGCGGATGGCGGCGTCGCCGTGCTCGACGATCCGCGCTGCCGACTCCTCTGCGCCTTCATTCCACTCGCGCTTTTGCGCGGTGTCGGCGAAACCCGACGAGGAGTTGGTAAAGACGTGAGCCAGCACCCGTTCCGGATATTGGTGCGCGTAGCGAATGGTGATCCCTGCGCCGATGGAGTAACCGCACAGTAACCACTGCTCGATACCCAGCGCCATACGTACATCTTCGAGGGCCTGCACATAACCCTGCGGCCCGTAAGCTGACGCCGCCTCAGGGGCGGGTGAGTCGCCGTGCCCCCAGAGCTCGATCGTCACGGGCGTGCACACTTCCGCCAGCGCGTCGAGATTCTGTGTCCACTGTCGGCCGGACGACAAAAAGCCGTGCAGGAGCCCCAGGTAAGGGCCCTGGCCGGGATGGACGGTATAAGCGAGCTGTGCGGCTGACAATGTCGTAATGAACGGTACTTCTATATCGCCATGCTACCATGTCCACTCCCGCTTATAGAGTCAGTATTAAGGTCCCAGATATGGACGAAGCCATAGTCGTTCTGACGACCGGCGGCACCATAGACAAGGTCTATTTCGACGCGAAGAGTGAATTTGCGGTCGGTGATTCCGTGGTGGACGATCTCCTGCACGAAGCCCACGTGCATCATCCGTACCGGCTTCTCGAAGTGATGCGCAAGGACAGCCTGGAGATCACCGATGCCGATCGCGCCGAGATCGTCGCCGCCGTTGCCGGGTGCCCGGAACGATTCATCGTCATCACTCATGGCACTGACACGATGGCGCTGACGGCCGAAGCGCTGATGGGCGTTACGGGGAAAACCGTCGTGCTGACGGGTTCGCTGGCGCCGGCGCGTTTTGCCAAGAGCGATGCCACGTTCAATGTCGGCATGGCTTTTGCGACCGTGCAAACCGCGGCGCCCGGGGTATATATCGTTATGAACGGCCAGGTGTTTGCCGCGGGAAGGGTGCGCAAGGATACGGCCAACAATGTGTTTGTCCGTTGTTAGACGCAGAGAAAACCGTCGCCAACACATGATTTGTTCGGTGTTAGACTGATCCGGGAATTTGGGAAGGGACCAGGCGAAGGGGAAGCAGATGCACGACTTGCTGATCAAAAACGGCATGATTGTCGATGGCTCCGGAGGCGCGCGCTACCGGGCTGATCTTGCGGTTCAGGACGGCAAAATAGCCGCGATTGGCCGCGTCAACGAGAAAGCCAGGGAGACCATCGATGCCGAAGGGCATGTGGTCACGCCGGGTTTTGTCGATGGCCACACGCACATGGACGCCCAGGTATTCTGGGATCCGATCGGCTCCTGCTCCTGTTACCACGGCGTCACCAGCGTGGTGATGGGCAACTGTGGATTTACGCTGGCGCCCTGCAAGCAGGAAGATGCAGATCTCGTGTTCCGCAATCTCGAGCGCGCGGAGGATCTGTCGCGCGACGCGATGCTTACCGGCATCGACTGGAGTTGGGAGACCTTCCCCGAATTTCTCGATGCCGTCGACGTGCTGCCCAAGGGCATCAACTACGCCGGTTACATCGGCCACTCGGCGCTGCGCACCTACGTCATGGGTGAGCGGGCGTTTGCCGAGGAAGCGGGTGAAGATGAGATCAAGCGCATGCAGGAGGTCGTCAAAGAGGCCATGCATGCCGGTGCGATCGGATTTTCAACGTCGCGCACGTTCAACCACACGACTGCGGACGACCGTCCGGTCGCCAGCCGCCTGGCCAACTGGGATGAGGTGCGCGCCATCGTCAACGCCGTCGGTGAGACCGGCAAAGGCATCTTCGAGATCGCCGGCGAAGCGCCCGGGCGGGATCCGGAGCGCATCCGCGAGTATCACGAGCGCCTGCGCGATCTGGCGGTCGAGTCGGGCGTGACTCAGACGTGGGGGATGTTCAGCGTCAAAGTTGCTCCCGATCTGTGGCGCCCCTATTTTGACCTGCTCGATGAAACCGCGGCTGCCGGGGGACGCATGTTTGCCCAGGTGCACAGCCGCGGCCTGAACAACATTCTGTCGTTTGAAAGCAATCTGCCGTACGACAAGTGGGACGTCTGGAAAGACATTCGCGCACTGCCGCTGGCTGAGCAGAAGGCGAAGCTCGAGGATCCGGCGATCCGCGCCAAACTCGTCGAGGTCGCCAATCAGGAATACACCGGCCCGCGCATCGTCGGCGCGGAGCTCAGACCGCCCAATTGGGATCTCGTCTATCCGATGGACGACATGGTGTATGACAAGCCCTCGATGGCAGAGCTGGCCGCGGCGAAAGGCGTCGATCCCGTTGAGCTCATGATCGACATGGCGCTCGAGAAGGACCTCAAGATGTTCTTCCGCACGCCGATCGCCAACGAAAATCAGGACCACGTGCTGGAGATGATGAAACATCCGCGCTCGGTGGTGACCTTCTCCGACTCCGGTGCCCATGTGTCGCAGATCATGGACAGCTCTCTGCAAACGCATCTCTTGAGCTACTGGGTGCGCGAGAAAGAAGCGCTCACGCTGGAAGACGCGGTGCGTCAGATCACCTACAACACGGCCACCGTCTGGGGGCTGCACGATCGCGGCCTGCTGCGTACCGGCATGGCTGCGGACATCGCGATTTTCGATCCGGATACGGTCGGCCCGCGGTTGCCGGAGGTGGTGCACGACCTGCCGGCCAACGCGATCCGTTTGAAGCAGACTGCAGACGGGATCAAGCACACCATTGTCGGCGGTGAGATCGTCTTGACGGACAACGAGTACAGCGGTGCGACGCCCGGGCGTCTGCTGCGCAGTTGATTCGCCTATAGCGGCAGGGCATCATGCGCCGCCTTTGCGCCCGTAGCTCAACTGGATAGAGCACCAGGCTTCGAACCTGGGGGTTGTAGGTTCGAGTCCTACCGGGCGCGCCAGTCAGTCGCCACGTCTGTGGCGACCGGCCAGTTACCTCTGACGTCATTCCGGGTTCGGTTGAACCGATGCCCGCGCTCAAGGAAACACATGCCTGGTAGAGCCCGCTCCCTGGAGGAAATGAAAGCGCAGCCGCCGCTCTTCACCAAAGAGGGCCACGAGGCTGGCCTTGCGATTGCGCTCAGGCCGACCGATGTGGTGATCTCTCCTTTCGGCAAAAGCGGCACGACCTGGACCCAGCAGATCGTGCATACGCTGCGCACCCGCGGGGACATGGACTTCGACGACATTTCCCGTGTCGTGCCGTGGATCGAAGTGAGCACCGATCT
Source organism: Pseudomonadales bacterium (assembly GCA_965267275.1). Lineage (GTDB taxonomy): Bacteria > Pseudomonadota > Gammaproteobacteria > Pseudomonadales > Azotimanducaceae > UBA4421. Next base: position 4,234,453 of record OZ253950.1, on the reverse strand, counting down.
GGGGATCGATCTGAACGCGGAGCAGCGGGCCAATCCGCGCGCTTTCAAAAGTCACCTGGCATGGGACGAGATTCCCAAAGGCGGCCGCTATATCGTGGTCGTGCGCGATCCCGGCGACGCCGCGGTGTCCGCCTTCAAATTCGCCGAAGGCTGGTTTCTGGAGCCGGGCGCGATCGCCATCGATGAATACGTTACCCAGGGGTTTCTGAAACGACGCGAATACTACCGGCACCTGAGCTCGTGGTGGGCGCATCGCCATGATGACAACGTACTGTTGCTTGCGTACGAGCACATGCTGGAAAACTCTGAGAAAGCGATCGAACACATTGCCGAGTTCATCGGTATCGAGCTCGATGCTGAGCTGAAAGCCATCACGCTGGCGCACACTTCCATGGCGTTCATGCTCGAGCATAAGGATCGCTTCGACGATGCGCTGATCAGACGGCGCAGTGAGGAAGTTCTGGGGTTGCCGAGTGGCAGTGACAGCGCCAAGGTGCGCCTGGGTCAGGCCGGCACGCGCGTGGCGCTTGCGCCTGCAACGCTGAGCCTGCTGGCACAGGCCTGGCAGGAGGAGATTGCGAATGCGCTTGGGCTTGCCGACTATCAGGCTTTGCTGGACGCCTTGACCTAGCCGGTCTCCCCCGGGGGCGAGTGCTCGATGGCTTCGCCAACGTGCAGCACCGGCGACGCGTCGATTTCCTCCGCGTTCATCATCGCGGCAACGCGCTGCAGGGACGCCACAATCATCGACTGCTCCCAGTCCGCCAGTTTGGCGAATTGTTTGCTGAACGTATCCTGCAGCGGCGCCGGTGCTTCCAATACTTTCTTGATGCCTTCGGTGGTCAGCGTGGCGTGCACGACGCGTCGATCTTCTGTGCTGCGGTGACGCGCGACGAGGCCGCGGCCCTCGAGGCGATCGATGATGTTCGTCACGGTCGCCTGGCTGAGGCTTACTTCCTGGGAGAGCTTGGAGATCGAGACGGCCCCCATGCGCCGCACGGCCTGCAGGATCAGCAGCTGCGGTGCGGTCAGACCCACCTGCTTGCTCAACTGCCGTGAGTAGATGTCCGTCGCGCGAATGATCTGGCGCAGGTTGATGAGCACCTGCTCCTCTTGATTGAGCTCAGCCATGGGTGATTCCTCTCCAGGGGCAGCAAGCTTACGGTCGCGACGCGTCTAAGGAAAGAAAAAAGAAATAGTTTCAGTTGTATGTATAATGTTGGGCTTTGTTTAGTGCCCTACGCAGTTTATGGGTGAAAAAGCGCAGTAGAAAAAGGGATTGGGGCCAGCACTGGACCGACAATCCATATAAAACATAGTTAGTTCACTATGAAAATTGGAGGGTAGATTGGATTTTCAACGCACCAAGATAAATCAGGCGGTGGTTGCCGCAATCAGCGCGATGACAGCGGCCCAGGGCATGGCTCAGGAAGTGGCGAACAATCGTGCGATTGAAGAAGTGGTCGTCACCGCCACCAAGCGTGCCGTGCCGCTGCAGGATGTGCCTGTATCCGTACAGGCGCTCACCGAGGATGCCATTGACGATCTCGGCATCGACAATTTCGAGGACTACCTGATCCAACTGCCTGGCGTAACCGCCGGTGGCAGCGGGCCCGGGCAGAACACCATCTATATTCGCGGGCTGGCGTCGACCACGCCTAACCTGACCACGGCAGGGGTTGCCGGCCTCGCCCCGAACGTCGCCTTTTACCTCGACGAGCAGCCGTTGTCGCAGCCGGGCAGAAACCTGGATGTATATGCCGCGGACCTTAATCGTATCGAGGTGTTGTCCGGGCCGCAGGGCACGCTCTTCGGCGCAAGCTCCCAGGCAGGTAACGTGCGGCTCATTACCAATAAACCCGATCCGACGGGGACCTACGGCAGCGTCGATGTCGGCACGTCCTACACCAAAGACGGCGACCCCAGCGGCAAGCTCGAGGGTGTCCTGAATCTGGCGCTGGCGGACAACTTTGCCCTTCGCCTGGTCGGCTATAACGATGTGCAGGGCGGCTACATCGATCAGGTGTCCGGAACGCGCAACGCCAGTGAAAGCGCGCGCTTCCGGTCGGCCGGAACGGTGCGTGACAATGGCGTTCCGGTATCCTCGGGTCGCGGCGGGTTTCAGGCTGGTGCCGATCTGAGCGGTGTGACTTTCCTCGAAGCGAACGCGCGACGGGACAGCAACGTCAATGAAACGAAGTATCAGGGTGGCCGCATCAGCGCGCTGTGGGACGTCAACGAAGACTGGTCCGTAAATGTCTCCACGATGAGCCAGACCCTCGACGCGGACGGTGTGTTCTTCTCCGACCCGGACCTCGGCGACATGGAGATCGAACGGTTTGCCGAAGACAAGATCGACGACGAGTTCACCAACACCAATTGGACCATCGAGGGGCGCATCGCCGCGCTCGAAGTGGTGTATACCGGCGCTTACACCGATCGCGAAACCGACCAGATCGTCGATTACACGGATTACCTGTTTGTCGGTCAGTACCTGCCGTATTACATCTGCGACAGCTCGGTCACCTATCCCGGCACGGCGGCACCCAGCGGTGTCTGCCAGGCGCCGAATCTGTTTGTGGATTCTGCTACGGAAACGGAGGTGTATTCCCACGAACTGCGCATCACGACGCCGATCGAGCACAGCGTGCGTTTCACGGGAGGTGTGTTTTACAGCGATCTCGAGCTGCGGGAGCGCAACGACTTCACCTATCCCGGCACCACCAGCGCCAACATTTTCGGCAGCCCAGGATTTTTTCCCAACTTCCCTATGGCGCCGGGAGACGTCTCCGACCCGGGCCCGTTTCCCGCAGACGTGATTTTCCGTAACGATGTCGAACGCACCGACGAGCAGTTCGGCGTGTTCGGTGAGGTGACTTTCGACATCAACGAGTCCTGGTCGATCACGGCTGGCGCGCGTTACTACGACATCGAAGTCGACTTCAAAGGCAGCGCCAACAGTTCGTTCTGTAACTCGTTTGCACCCGATTCGGACAAGTTCGGCACCAACATCAGCGATCTTTACGATGGTGACGGCGAATTCACCTATCGCGGCGGCACCAGTGCCGGCGTGTGCGTGCCGAATATCACGTTCACCCGCGATGACACGCTGGCTGATATAGAAGCGGCAGGCTTGTCGCCGTCACAGGCACTCGCTGCCTTCAACGCGGTGCGCGCGCCCGACGCCGCGGAGACCGACGGCGTGATTGGCAAGTTCAGCGTCAGCTACGTGCCCAATGACAATGCCATGCTCTACGTCACCTGGTCCGAAGGCTTCCGCCCCGGGCTCCTGAACCGCCCCGGCGGCGCGTCAGGTCCTAACGGTTATACGGTGCCTTTTGACCTGGATACGGACGATGTCGTCAACTACGAAGCCGGCTGGAAGCTCGATCTTCTCGATCGCACGCTGCGCTTCAACGGCAGTATTTTCTACGCTGAGATTGAAAATCTGCAGACGACCATCTTCGATCCGAGCATCGTGAACCTGTTTTTCTCGGACAACGCTGCCGACGCGGAGATTCTGGGTATCGAAGGCGACTTCATCTGGAATGCGACAGAGAATCTGACCATCAGCGGCGCGTTCTCCTTCCTGGATACCGAGATCACCAAAGTCATTACGCCCACCAACGACGTGCGCAAAGGGGACGAGCTGGCCTATGCGCCGGAGTTCCAGGGTACGCTGCGGGCGCGCTATGAGTGGTATACGGACAGCGGCATGACCATGCACGTCATGCCCCACGTGTCGTTTTCATCCGAAGCGCAGAGTGACGTCATCATCATCAACAATTCCGAAGTCGACAGCTGGGTCTTGACGGGTTTGACCATGGGTGTCGCCAAGGACGAGTGGTCTGCGGAGCTCTTCGTCGAGAATCTGTTCGACGAAGAGGCTGAGCTCGCACGCAGCTTCGTGTTCGATCGTGAACGAGTGACCTATGCTCGTCCGCAGACCATTGGACTGCGCGTCTCCTACGACTTCTGACGGGTGCCGCAGCTAGCCGAGGTCAAGCGCAAGCTCGTCGCGGGCGAGCTTGTGCCGGCCTTGCGCGATCTCGAAGAGGTCCTCGCGCAGGCGCCGGAAGACGTTGATGCGCTCTACATGCAGGCGGTTGCCCTGCGTTACAGCGGCGCCCACGCGCGTGCGCTCGAGACGCTCGAGAAACTCAAGCGCCTCGCGCCGTCCCACAGCCGCGCTCATCAGGAAGAAGGTCACGTGCTCCGCGATGCGGGACATGCCGACGCCGCGCTTGCTGCCTACGGGCGCGCGCTTTCTCTGAATCCCGCGCTCGAAGCCTGTCTGGTGGAGAGCATCAAACTGCTCGAGAACCGGGGCCGCGAGCGTTCTGCCGTGCATCTCAAAGTACAGCTGGAAGCGCTGCAACGGCTGCCTGAGGCGCTGCGTGCGGTGATAGAGCTGGTTGCGCAAAATAAGCTCGTCAAGGCGGAAGAGCTGTGTCGTCGCTATCTCAAGCAACACCCTGACGACGTGGAAGGCATGCGTCTGCTGGCTGACATTGGCGTTCGCCTCGGGGTGCTGGAGGATGCGGAGTTTCTGCTGGAAAGCGCCGCGGTCTTCGCGCCTGACAACCTGCAGGTGCAGATGGAATACGTGCAGGTGCTGCGCAAGAGGCAGAAATTCCAGGCAGCGCTCGAACAGGCGCAAAAACTGCTCAAAAAGCATCCGGACAATCCGCAAGTCATGTCCATCAGCGCCATCGAGCACATGCAGACCGGCGAGTACGAACGGGCAATGAAGTTGCTGGATGACGTGCTGCAGCGGGTTCCGGGCGACGCCCGTACGCTCGTCACCTATGGGCATGCGCTCAAGACCAGTGGCAGGACCGACGAGGCCATCGACCGTTATCGGTCTGCCATGCAGCATCACCCCGAACACGGGGAGGCGTATTATTCGCTCGCCAATCTGAAGACGTATCGGTTTGACGAGGCAGAAATCGAACATATGGCGGCTGTGGAGGCCGATGCCAACCTCGGTTTCATGGACCGAATTTATGTCGACTTTGCCCTGGCCAAAGCCCACGAGGACCGGGGTGAGCATGACGTGGCGTTCGCGTATTACGCCAAAGGGAATGCGTTGAAAAAGGCACAGAGCCGTTACGACGCGGACAAGATGCACGAAGAGCTGGCGGCCATCCAGCGCGTCTGCGATGCGACGTTTTTCGATACGCGGCAGGGCTGGGGCAGCGCCGCGCCGGACCCGATTTTCGTGGTGGGCCTGCCGCGGGCGGGGTCTACGCTGCTCGAGCAGATCCTGTCGTCCCACAGCCAGGTGGACGGCACCCTCGAGTTGCCGAACATACTGTCGCTTTCCCAGCGCCTGCGCCGCCGCACAGGCGGGTATCCGGATGTACTGCAGTCGCTTGGTCAAGACGAATGTGTCGCGTTTGGCGAGGCATACATCGAAGACACCCGCATCCACCGCGCCGGCGCACCGTTTTTTGTCGACAAGATGCCCAACAACTTTCGCCACATCGGTCTCATCAAGCTGATCCTGCCAAATGCGAAAATCATCGACGCGCGGCGCGAGCCGATGGCATGCTGTTTCAGCGGGTATAAGCAGCTGTTCGCCGAAGGCCAGGAATTCTCCTACGATCTAAACGATATTGGACGCTACTACCGGGATTATGAGGCGCTCATGACACACTGGGATGAAGTGCTGCCCGACTACGTGCTGCGCGTGCAGCATGAAGATGTCGTTGCAGACCTCGAAGCGGAGGTGCGGCGTATTCTCGACTTCTGCGGCCTGCCGTTTGAGGAGGCCTGCCTGCGCTATTACGAGACGGAGCGCAACATCAGAACACCGAGTTCCGAGCAGGTGCGTCAGCCGATTTTTACCGACAGCGTGGCGCAGTGGCGCAACTTCGAGCCCTGGCTCGATCCGCTCAAAGCAGCACTCAGGGGTAGCGCAGATGTCTGATCCGAGCGACAAGCCAAACTCGGCGCCGATCAATCCGCCGGTTTTTTACGGCTCCGTGGTGGCCCTGGTGCTCGTGCTCGGCGGCTCGGCAATAGCGCCGGAGCGAGCGGGTCAGTTGTTTGCCGGGGTGCAAGACGCGATTGTCGTCAATGGCAGCTGGTACTACGTGCTGGTGGTGGCAATCATCCTCGTGAGCTCGGTTGTTGTCGCCATAACCCGGTTTGGAGAGATCAAGCTGGGTCCGGACAATGCTGAACCCGAATATTCCTTGGTGTCCTGGTTTGCCATGCTGTTTGCTGCGGGCATGGGCATCGGGCTCATGTTTTTCGGCGTGGCCGAGCCGGTCAACCACTTCCTGAATCCGCCGCTCGGCGATGGCGGCACCTCGGCGGCTGCCAAGGAGGCGATGGAGCTGACCTTCTTCCACTGGGGCCTGCACGCCTGGGCCACTTACGCCATCGTGGCTGTGATCCTCGCTTACTTCGGCTTTCGCCACGACCTGCCGCTGACCCTGCGTTCCGCGCTCTACCCGCTGATTGGCGAGCGCATCTACGGACCGCTTGGCACCGTGGTCGACGTCTTTGCGATCCTGAGCACAACGTTCGGAGTGGCGACATCGCTCGGCTTTGGCGTCGAGCAGATCAATTCCGGGCTCAATTTCCTGTTCGATGTGCCGAAATCCGTGGGTGTCCAGCTGGGCCTGGTCGTGCTGACGACCGCGCTCGCGACAGTGTCCGTCGTGCTTGGTCTGGACGTCGGCATCAAGCGCTTGTCGGAAATCAATATTGTGCTCGCGATAGCCCTGCTGCTCGGGGTGCTGGCATTTGGTCCGACGGTCTATCTGTTACAGATGTTCATGCAGAACACCGGCGGGTATCTGGCGGACCTGGTGGGCAAAACGTTCAACCTCTATGCCTATCAGCCGACCGACTGGCTAGGCGGCTGGACGATTTTCTATTGGGGCTGGTGGATCAGCTGGGCGCCGTTTGTCGGTTTGTTCATCGCCCGTATCTCCCGCGGCCGCACGCTGCGCGAGTTTGTTTTCGGCGCGCTGGCCGCGCCAACCCTCTTCACGCTGCTGTGGATGACGGTGTTCGGCAATTCCGCGATCACGTTGATTCTCGATCAGGGCATGACCGATCTCGCTGTCGCTGTGCAGCAGGACGAGTCCGTGGCGCTGTTCAAATTCCTGGAGAACTTTCCCGCATCGACGCTGCTCTCAGCGCTGGCGGTTCTGATGGTTTTCGTCTTCTTCATTACCTCAGCCGATTCCGGGGCCATGATTCTCAACATGCTGTCTTCCAATGGCCGGGACGACACGCCAATTCTGCGGCGGGTATTCTGGATGGCGATGATTGGCTCGTCGGCGCTGCTGCTGCTGCTCGCCGGCGGACTGCCGGCGCTGCAGACGGCGGCGATTGCCAGCGCATTGCCTTTCTCGCTGGTCATCCTCTTTGCGATCTGGGGTTTCGTGCGTGCGCTGTCGGTTGACCACGCCAAACGCCAGACCCTGACGCTGGCGCACATCGGCCCCTCGGGCGGACCGAGATCAACGAACTGGAAAGAGCGTCTAAGCAATTTATTGCGCTATCCTGCGGAAGACGATGTGCAGAGCTACGTCACGGGCACCGTGGTGCCGGCCATGCGTGAGTTTGCGGACGAACTCGAAAAGCACGGACTCGAGGCCCGCGTGGACGTCGAAGACGACGGCGCTGAGGCGGCCCTGACCGTCCTGCATGGCGGGGAAATTGATTTCCAGTACGCGGTAGTAGGGCGTCTGCATCGCAGACCCGACGATGCGCTGGTACCGGACGAGAACGGTTCGGTCGCGGTCTATCACCGGGCAGAAGTTCAGCTGAACGAAAGCTGTCAGGACTACGACGTGATGGGCTGGTCTCGCGAGCACATCGTGCACGACCTGCTGGAACAGTACGAAAAGCACCTGCACTTTCTGCACGTTCTGCGCTGACCCGCCGTTGTGTCTAAGCGGCCGCCTGGGGCGGCCGCGCTTCTCCTTGCGTTATACGGGTTACAAAACGATGGTTTTGGACGTCAGCAGGTAGGCGAACTCTTCCCGCTGGTCCGGATCGAGCACCACAGCCATCTGCTGAACGGCGCGCGCGACAGCAAGCTGCAGACGTTCTGCGGCATCGACCCTCGGCGCGAGGGCATCCTTCAACATGTCTACGCTGAGGTCCGGATTCGTGACCAGCGAAGCAAGATCGGACGTGGTGCGGCTCTCGTCGAGCTTCGCCTGTTCCCGCTCATTTTTCAGCTGGTCGAGAATTGCGGCGACTTTGCGGACCTGCGATTCGTCCAGATCCAGGTGATAGCTCAGGTATCTGAGCGGTCGGCGCACGCCGAAATTGCTGCGCCCGTGGCGCCGGCTCTCGTAGCTGGAATCGGATTGAGATTTGCGATGGCGGCGCGGACCGGTGCTGCAGCCGTAAGCGTAGGCATAGCCTGGCGACCATCGACGATAGTGATGAAACATATTGTTTCCTCCATGTGCACAGTGCGACGTGTACGTCGTCCTGTGTGGGGTTTCATGCCGGAGGCTTCAGCCATCCGGCGACTTGAGGTGCGGGTCTTTAACCACGCACTGCCTCAACTTACCCGATACGGCGCGCGCGTCAAGACGTCGCAACGGCTGATCCCTGTGTCTTTGAGTTTGAACCAGCGCCCATTTTGGTCCTTTTCGCTTGACCTTGCCGATAAAAGGGAATATTTTCCCTGTTAATAGGGAATTATTTCCCTTTGGGAGCGCCAATGACTAAAAGTATGAGGATTAGAGAGATGTTGTTACGAGTATTTGCGCTGATGGTTTTCAGTCTCGCAGCAGTTGCCTGCGGGGGCGGTGGTGGAGGCGGCGGTGGATCAGTCCCCGCGGCTCCAGCTCCCAGTGGTGGGGACGGCGGCAGTACGTCGCCTCCGCCATCGTCTCCCAGCCCTGGTGGCGATGTCGTGCGCGGTGTGATCACCGGTTTCGGCAGCGTCTTCATCGACGGCACGCGCTTCGACACGAGCAATGCCACTTTCAGCAAGGACGATGACGAAGTGACCGAGGACGATCTCGAGGTCGGCATGGTGGTGGAACTCGAGGCCGACCTCGACGACCACACCGCCAGTTACGTGAAGTTTGAGGAAGACATCAAAGGCCCGATTGATGCCGTGGGCACTGATGAACTCACGGTGCTCGGGCAAAGAGTGCTGTTGAGCGCCGAGACGACGCTCGACGATGACCTCGACATCGCCACCCTCGTCGTGGGCGATGTGCTGGAGATCAGCGGCCTGCGCGGTGTGGACGATGTGCTGGAAGCCAGCTTCATCGAGCTCAAAGATGGCGACGTCAGCGCGTACAAAGTGATCGGTCAGATACGCGACCTCGACGACACGGCGCAGACGTTTCGCATCGGCGGCCTTGTCGTGGATTACAGCGTTGCCGAACTGGATGACATCGACACGTTGCTGGAAGACATGACCGTCGAGGTTAAAGACGAATCACTCGCCTACAACCCGGGCGACTTGTCGCTCCTGGCCAGCAAAGTCGAACCGGCGGGTCTGGGCAAAGGCGGTCTGCCGGACGATGACGAGTCCGGCGACGACGGCCGCGACGAGGACGACGATGCAGACGATCGCGAGTACAAAATCGAAGGCCTCATCACCAGCGTCATTGATGACAATACTTTCGAGATCGGCAGCATCGTCGTGCGCCACGATGCGAACACCGAGTTCGAATACGGTGATGCGACGCAGCTGCAGCTCGGTGTTAAGGTTGAGGTTGAAGGTATCTCCGGCGGCGAACTCGCTGACATTCTGGCGACGGAAATCGAATTTGCTGACAATAGCGCGCGCGTTGACGGGATCGTCGAGCTCGTGAACCTCGACGAGGAGACGCTTGTCGTGTTTGGTGTCACTGTCGCGGTCGCCGGCAACACGGAGATGGAAGACGATGAATCGGACATCTCTCTCGCTGACGTCATGCCCGGAGACTTCGTTGAAGTCGAAGGTGTGGAAGTCGATGGCCGGCTGAATGCCAGCGAGCTCGAAGTTGAGGACGAGGCGGACGAGACGAGCGTGCGCGGTATCGCGCGCGATGTGGACGCGGAGAATCTCAGCCTGAGCATCCTCGGCATTGGTATCGTCACCTCGGCCGGCACCCAGTACGAAGGCTTCAATGACGAGCCGCTGACGGCTGAGGAGTTCTTCGAGGCTCTCAATGATGGACAGACTTCCGTAGAGGCGGAGTGGGACGAGACGGTCACAGACCCGACCGTTCCGGTACGCGAACTCTCGCTGGAAGACTGATAGGGAATCGGTAGCGCTGCATGAGTAATTCGGACCTTGAAACGAGTTTACTTCGTGCAGCGCGCCGTATTCTGCGTCCGCTGGTGCGCATCCTGCTACGTAATGGCATCACTGCCAACGTGTTCCAGGAACTTGCGCGCAAAGTGTTCGTCGACGTCGCACACGAAGAGTTTGGCATCGATGGTAAGCCGCAGACCCTGGCGCGCGTCTCCGTGATTACCGGCCTCAATCGCAAAGAAGTTGCCCGGCTGCACAAGCTCGAGGATCTCGCTGAAGGCGATCGGACCTGGTGGAACCGTGCAGGCACAGTCATTGCGGGATGGACGACCGATGCGGATTTCCAGACGTCCGCGGGGTATCCGCTGGACCTGCCTTTCGCCGGCCCGTCACCTAACTTCAGCGATCTCGTCAAACGCTACAGCGGCGACATGTATCCACGTTCCGTAGCGGACGAGCTCTTGCGCCTCGGCGCCATCGAAGAAGTCGAGGGGCGCTATCGTTTGACCAATAGAGGTTACGTGCCGGGCGCGGATCCCGCAGCGATGGTCGACATTCTCGGGCTCGACACGGCGGAGCTGGTCGAAACCATCGATCACAACCTGCAGTCGGAGGAGAAGCTGCTGCAGGCCAAGGTGCTCGCCAGCAATCTGCCCGAAGAACACCTCGAGGCGTTCAACGCTTTCTCCAAGCGGGTCTCTCTCAATGCGGTTGACGAAATTACCCGCTGGCTCAACGACCACGATGCCGGCAAAGACGATACGGGCACTGATGCCCGCTACGCCGCCGGCATCGGCTTCTTTCAGATTAATCGCATTGCGCGTCCGCGACAGGACGGCGATACAGAAGATGGAGAATCTTCATGAGTAGATACACATGGCTGCTGCTGGCGGCTCTCGGCCTCACCGCGTGTGGCGGTGGCGGGGGCGGCGGTGGTGGCGGCAACAACAATCCGCCGCCCAGCACGCCACCGCCGGCCCCGACGCCGACACAGATTGACGGCGGCCTCATTTCCGGCGGTGTCCGTTTGCAGATCGATACCTCGGTCAGCGGTGTCGAGCTCGACGTCGCCGTCGGCGGGACCGGCATGGTGGCCGGGGATATCCAGGACTTTGGCAGCGTGATCGTCAACGACATCACATCCGATACGGACAGCGCCGAGTTCGTCGTCGAAGGTGCCTCCGCCACCCAGGCAGACCTGCAGCAGGGTCAGCAGGTGCTGATCGTCGGCAACGCTGCGACCAACGTCGCTACCCAGGTCCTTTATCGCGCCAACGTCAAAGGCCCGGCGACTACGCTGGACGTCGTGGATGCGCTGGTCGGGCGGGCTGATCTGGTCGTCTTCGGCCAGAACGTACAGACCGATGCGACGACCACGTTCGTCAATGGTGACCTCACGGTTCTTTCTCCGGACGATCCTCTCGAGATCAGCGGCACGGTCGAAGCCGGCGGCGTCATCAAAGCCTCGTTCGTTGAGCGCAAGACCAGCCTCACGGAGTACAAAGCGCTGGGCACGGTGAGCGGTTTGACGGCAACCACCTTTGCGCTCGGTGGCCTCACGGTGGACTACGCCAGCGCGACGCTCGAAGACTTTGATGCCGCGATAGCAAATGGCGACATTGTCGAAATTCGCGGCCCGGCCGCGAACTTCACGGCCCCCGGTCAGTTTGTTGCGGACGAGGTCGAGTTGCTGCCGACTTTGACGGTCGGCGGCGACGCGGTCGGGCGTGTCGAAGGTTTCATCGACCGCTTTGCCTCGAGTACCGACTTCGACGTGCAGACGACGCCGGTGACCACCGATGCCGGCACCGTCTACGTTAACGGTGATGCGGATGACCTTGCGCTCGGCGTCAAAGTACAGATCGAGGGCACCGCCGATGGCAATGGTCCTATTCTCGCCGAGCGCGTGGTGTTGCAGGAAACCAATGCCGTGCGGGCGGAGGGCAACGTTTCCGCAGTCGATGTCACTGCGGAAACCATCGAGGTTCTGGGTGTCACGTTCAGCATCAGGGACAACACCGAGATCGAAGACGACAGCGCCGCGGGCCAGGAACCCTTTGGTTTGGCAGACTTCGTGATCGGCGATGAGGTCGAAATGCGCGGCTTCATCGACGGTACCGCAGTTGTCGCGGTGGAGCTCGAGAAAAAGGATCTGGAAGAGCGTGCCGAGCTGCGCGGACCCGTCACTGCGGAAGATGCCGGCGCGGAAACGCTCGCCATTCTCGGCGTGGCTATCGCCACCTCGTCCAGCACTGAGTATGAAGACCAGAACGACGTCCCCATCACGGCCGCCGAGTTTTTCGACGCCGTCGCGCTCGGGGTTTTCGTCGAAGCGCGCTGGGATGTGTTTGCTGATACCGACCAGCCGGTGGACCAGCTGTCCCTCGAAGCGGACGACGATTGAGGCCGCCACAGGAGCGGCCTCTCGGGTTCGGAAGCGGCGCTCCGTTGCTACTGGGACATGTACCAGCCGCCGTTTGGTGACAGGGTCTGCCCGGTCATGAACTTGGCTTCTTCGCTCGCCAGATAAACCGCGGCCCAGGCGATGTCGTCCTTGTCGCCCAAGCGGCCCATCGGCGTGCCGGCGCGGATCAGCCCGTGCATGGGCTCGAGCGGGTCGGTCATGTCGGTGTGAATCCAGCCCGGCGCGATCGCATTCACGCGGATGTTGAGGTCCACCACCTCGTGGGCGAGCGCGCGGGTGAAGCCGAGGATGCCGGCTTTGGCCGCGCAGTAGGCCGTGCCGCCGCCGCGGCCGAAAGTCCCCATGATGCTGCCGAGGTTGATGATGTTGCCGCTGCGCTGCGGCGTCATGATTTTGAGCGCTTCGCGACTGCAGAAAAATGTGCCGTCCATGTGCACGCCGATCATTTTGTGCCAGTCCTCGTCGGTGGTCTCAACAGTCTGGTTGGAGGGTTCGACCGGCTGGCCGGTGGCAGCCTGCTCGGCACGCTCCACGTTCTTCAATATTCGATCGCGCGCGTCGTTGTCGCCTTCCAGGCCGCTGATGCCGGCGTTGTTGACGAGGATGTCGAGCCGGTCGGTCATGTTGGCCACCTGCTCGAACATAGCGGCGACCGATGCGGAATCCGCAACGTTGGCGGCCACTGCCTGGCCGCCGAGCGCCTTGGCGGTGGCTTCCGCCGGCGCCAGGTTCAGATCGTTGATGATCACGCTAGCACCTTCGTCGACGAAGCGCTGGGCAATCTGGCGGCCGAGTCCGCGGGCGCCGCCGGTGATGAGTGCCGTCTGGCCTTTGAGTCTGTCCATCTGTTCTCCCCTTGTTTTCTTTGTGAGCCGACAAAACCTTTTCAGGCTGTCCGGCGACTTAACTGGTGACTGTAAGGATCATCACCGGATTCTAGCAGTCGTGTTTATCCCTTTTGGAATCGTTCTTGGTTCGAAGCCCGCCCAGGCGGGCTTTTTTTATGCCTTTCATTCATGTCCAGCGCGAATTTCGCGACAGGTATGTGACCTGCGGCTGTGTTACCCTCCTGCGCCGATTTTGAGCATGTATAGAAGAGAACGTTATGAGTGACGGCGACGCGCAGTTTGACTCGATAGAAGACGCCATTGCGGCCATCAAGCGCGGCGAGATGATTGTCGTGGTGGATGACGACGATCGCGAGAACGAAGGCGATTTGATCATGGCAGCCAGCAAAGCCACGCCCGAGGCGGTGGCTTTCATGATCCGCCACACGAGCGGTATTTTGTGCGCGCCTCTCTTCGAAGATCTGGCCTCGCGGCTGCACCTCGACCCGATGGTCGCGCGCAACGATGCGCCGATGAGCACGGCGTTCACGGTTTCGATTGATTACAAACATGGGCTTACCACCGGCATCTCCGCCGAGGAACGCGCCGCCACGGTGCAGGCGCTGACCAACAGCAACGTCACGGCGGAAGACTTCGTGCGCCCCGGGCACATATTCCCGCTGGTTGCGCGCCAGGGCGGTGTGCTCGTGCGTTCCGGCCATACCGAAGCTGGCGCGGACCTGTCCGTGCTTGCCGATCTGCCGCCGGTGAGCCTGCTTGCCGAGCTCGTCAACGACGATGGCACCGTGCAGCGCCTGCCTGAACTGCTGGAGTTTGCCAAAACCCACGCGCTCAAAATCATCACGATCGCGGATCTCATCTCGTATCGGCAGACCCGTGAGCAACTGGTGGAACGGGCGTACGACTTCGCCGTGCAGACCCGCATCGGCGAGGCCAAGGCGTATGCCTATCGCACCAAGTTCGAGGAAGGGGAACACCTGGCGCTCGTCTTCGGGGAACTCGAGAACATGGAGGGTGGCGTACCTGTGCGCATCCATCGCGAGAAGCTCGTCGACGATGTCTTCGGGCCGCAAACCCCGGAACACGCTCAGAATCTCCTGGATGCATCGCTCGATCGCATTGGTGAGATCGGCGGTGGCGTCATCATCTACTTGCGCACCGGCCTCGTCGGGGTGCCGCAGGAGAGCCTCGCGCAGACCAAGGAGGAGGAGCGGCGCAGCGAGTGGCTCGAGGTCGGCGTTGGCGCGCAGATTCTGCGGGATCTGGGTTTGAGCAAAATCCGCCTGATTGCGGGCCGTGAAGTATCCTACGTCGGTGTCAGCGGTTTTGGTCTGACGCTCGAATCGACCGAGATCCTCTGAGCTACAGGAGATCGGGTGTGGGATTCTGCGGCGCCCGGTTGTATCTGAACTCGGCGTTGCGGCCTTCCGGCCCCACGTAGACGATGCGCAGCGCCTGGCTGCGGTGGCCGCACGCCGTACACTTCAAGCGCATGCGCACCCGGTCGATGGGATAGTCGCCGCCCTCCTGTTCGATCAAAGCGGCCAGATCGACGCATTTGACGCGCTGACAAGGTTCGCAGACCGCGTAGAGGCGGAAAGCCTCCACGAGTTGCTGTAGTGTCTGCATCGAACGGCCTGCTTCCGGAGGCACTTTAGTTTACTGTATATATGTACAGTATCAAGAGAGCGACATGTCTAAACCTATAGCGATCACATTGGGTGACCCTGCCGGTATCGGCCCTGAGGTCATGGCCAGCACGTTAGCCTCGACAACGCCCGAAGTGCCCTGGTTGCTGGTTGGCTCCCGCTGGGCACTGGAGCAGGGCGCGGCCGTGGCGGGTGTAACGCTGCCGGACATACCTGACGTGACGAGCGTCGCCGAGATGCCGGGGCTGTTAGCGCTCTACGATGTCGACGTTCCGCAGCCGGCAGATTTTCGCTACGGCGAGGTGCAGGCAGCGTGCGGTCATTGTGCCGTGGCGGCGGTGGAATGGGCGGCGCGGTCCTGTCTGGCTGGCGAGCTTGCGGCCATGGTCACTTGTCCTCTCAACAAGGAAGCCATACATGCGGCGGGCTACGTCGACGACCTCGGTCATCAGGAAATCCTGGCGCGGCTCTCCGGGACGGAGTGGACGGCGACCATGCTGATGACGCCTGGATTGCGGGTCGCGCATCTATCGACGCACAAGTCGCTCATCGAAGCCGCGCGTTATGTGACTCGAGAGAACGTGGGTGAAAAGTTGCGCCTGGTGCATCAAACGCTTGCGAGCTGGGGCATCCCGAATCCACGCATAGCGGTAGCGGCACTCAATCCGCATGGCGGCGAGGGGGGGCTGCTCGGGCGCGAGGAAATCGATGAGCTCGCGCCTGCGGTCGCGGACGCCAGAGCAGCGGGGCTCGATGCCACCGGTCCGATCCCGGCCGACTCGGTGTTCAACCGCGCCATCGATGGTGAGTTCGACGTGGTCCTCGCGCTCTATCACGATCAGGGACACATCGCGATCAAGGTACACAACTTCCACGCGTCCACCACGGCGACCCTGGGCATTCCGTTCGTACGCACCTCTGTCGATCACGGCACCGCGTTCGACATTGCCGGGCAGGGGCGCGCCAACCCCGCCGGGCTCGCCGCGGCCATCGAGGCAGCCCAGCAGATTGTTGCAGGCAAGCTCAGATAGTCTCGCCCCGCCACGTTTTGTGGCACACTAAAACGACTGGGTAAGTTGATTGGGGAGTATCTGTGAAAGCAGCAGTTTTTCGTGAAGTGAACGTGCCGATGGAGATTGAGGACATCGAAATCTCCAAGCCGGGTCCGCGTGAAGTGCTGGTCAGAACGAAGGCCGCCGGTATCTGCCACAGCGATATGCACTTTTTCAACGGCACTTATCCGGGCGCGCTGCCGATGGTCCTCGGTCACGAGAGTGCCGGCGTCGTCGAGCAGGTTGGCAGTGACGTGCACTACGTGAAGCCCGGCGACCATGTCATCACCTGTCTATCGGTGTTCTGCGGTCACTGCGAGAAGTGCCTGACGGGGCATCTCTCCCTGTGTCAGGAACCTGAAACCAATCGCGCGGCGGACGAGCCGCCGCGGCTGCACCAGGGTGACCAGACCCTGCAGCAGTTTGCCCAGCTCGGTTCTTTTGCCGAGATGATGCTGGTGCATGAGCACGCGGTGGTCAAAATCCGCGAAGACATGCCCATGGACCGCGCGGCGCTCATCGGCTGCGGCGTGACCACAGGCGTGGGTTCGGTCATCCACACGGCTGCGGTAGAGCCGGGATCCACGGTTGCGGTCATCGGCTGCGGCGGCATCGGTCTGTCCTGCATCAACGGCGCCGCCATTGCCGGCGCATCCCGCATCTTTGCCGTCGATATGGTGCCCTCGAAGCTCGAACTCGCGCGTAAATTCGGCGCGACCGACGTGATCGACGCCAGCGGCGGCGACGCTGTCCAGCAGGTCATCGAAGCAACCGGCGGCGGCGTGCACTACTCCTTCGAGGCAATCGGGCTGAAAGCCACCGCCGAGCAGGCCTTCCAGATGCTCAAGAACGGGGGCACCGCAACCGTCATCGGCATGATCCCGCCCGGGGACATGGTCTCGCTGCATGGCGTCGATTTCCTGTTCGAGAAGAAAATCCAGGGTTCGATGATGGGCTCGAATCGGTTCCGCGTGGATATGCCGCGCTTTGTCGACTTTTACCTACAGGGCCGGCTGCATCTCGATGATCTGGTCTCGAACCGCATCCAGCTTGCGGACATCAACGAAGGCATGGCGGCGCTCGAAACTGGCGAGGTGGCGCGCAGCGTCATCATGTTCGACTGATGCGCTGGTTATCGTTCGTCCGCGAAGAGAAGACGACGTTCGGCTATATCACCTCTGATGGTGAGGGCGTCGTAGACGCCGGCGCGCGCTCCGAATTCGAGACGCTGCGCGAGGCGATCGCCGCAGACGCGCTGGCGACCCTGGCGGCGCAGCTCGGTGACGATGCGGACATGTCGCTGGACGGCGTGACCTACGCGCCCACGATCACCGATCCCAGAAAGATTCTGTGTGTCGGCCTCAACTACAAAGCCCATCAGGAAGAAACGGGGCGCGGCGGTGAAGGCGTGCCGACCATATTCGTGCGCTTTGCTGCGGCTCAGGTGGCGCACAATCAGCCGATGATCACCCCGCGGGAATCGGATACGCTGGATTTCGAAGGCGAGATCGCGATGATCATCGGCAAGGCCGGCCGCCGCATCTCGCAGGCGGATGCGCTGGACCACGTCGCCGGGTTTGGCATCTACAACGACGGCAGCGTCAGGGAATATCAGCGCCATACCAGCCAGTTCACCCCGGGGAAGAACTTTGCCGCCACGGGCGGGTTTGGCCCGTGGATGATGACCAGAGACGAAATCGGTGATTTGAGCCAGATGGAAATCACCACGCGCTTGAACGGCGAGGTCATGCAGAACGCCAAGGCCGAGCTTCTCGTGCATGGCTTCGAGGAACTCATCGAGTTCTGCTCGACGTTCGTCGAGCTCGAGCCGGGTGACGTCATCGTCACAGGCACGCCGGGTGGTGTCGGCGCCGCCCGTAAGCCGCCTGTATTCATGCACGATGGCGACACGATTGAAATCGAAGTGTCGCCCATCGGTACGCTCGTCAATCCCGTGGTGGGTGAGAACTGATCGGCGCGCAGGCTGATCAGGCAGGTGCAGGATGAAGTTCGGTGTCGGGCAGAGCGTGCCTCGCACCGAGGACCCGCGGCTCGTTACCGGTGGTGGACAGTTCACCGATGACATCAACCTGCCGGGCCAGGCGTATCTCAAAGTTCTGCGCTCGCCCTACGCCCACGGCCGCGTAACCACTCTCGACACGAGTGCAGCACAGGCAGCCGAAGGAGTGCTCGCCGTCTACACTGCGGCAGATCTCACTGAGCTTGGCGGGCTGCCTTGTCGAGCGGCGCTGAAAGATGCGGACGGTCAGCCGGCCTTCATACCCCGCCGTCCGGTACTGGCTGAAGAGAAGGTCTGTTTTGTCGGTCAGGCAGTTGCGGCGGTCGTGGCCGAAACCCGCGAAGCTGCCGCCAATGCGTTAGAGCTCATCGAACTCGAGGTGGACGATCTGCCCGCCAATCCGGATCCGGCTGCAGCGCTCGCCCCGGACACGCCGGTAATACACGAAGCGCGCGGACATAATCTCTGCGTGCACTACCAGATTGGTGACAGCGATGCGGTGGACGCAGCGCTGGCGCAGGCAGCGCACCGCGTTTCGGTGGATCTCATCAATAACCGGTTGGCGCCGAGTCCGTTGGAGCCGCGCGCAAGCCTCGGTCTTTACGAAGACGGCCGCTACGTCCTTTATAACCCGAGCCAGGGTGCGGTTGCCCAGCAGGGGGTGCTTGCGAAAGCCGTTCTCAAGGTGGAGCCAGAGGCGGTGCGGGTGATCTCACCCGACACTGGCGGCGGCTTCGGCATTCGCGGGGAAGTCCATCCGGAAGCGGTCTTGTGCCTCTTTGCTGCAAGGGCGCTGGCGCGTCCGGTCAAGTTTTGCGGCGATCGCTCGGAGATGTTTGTCGCCGACTCTCATGGCCGTGACAATCTGACCAACGTCACGGCGGGTTTCAGTGAGGATGGGTTGATCACCGCGATGAGGGTCGAAACCACCGCAAATCTCGGTGCGTATTGCACGGCGGTAGGTCCCTTTGTGCCCACCATGGCTGGCGGACGGGTTGTCGGCACGGTCTACCGGATCCCTCATGTGCATCACTCGGTGCGCACCGTTTTCACAAATACGATGCCGGTTGCCGCGTATCGGGGCGCCGGGCGCCCGGAGGCGTGCTATGTGATGGAGCGCCTGATGGAAGCAGCAGCGGCGCCGACTGGCATTGACGCGCTGGCGCTGCGCCGCCGTAACTTCGTCACCCCTGAAGAGATGCCGTATACGCTGGCTTCCGGGGTTGAGCTGACCAGCGGAAACTTCGCCGAGACGCTGGCGCTGGGCTTGCAGCAGGCGGATTGGGACGGTTTTGACGAACGCGTCGCGGCCAGCCGCGCGCTCGGCAAGCTGCGCGGCCGCGGCGTCGGCTACTACGTGGAATCGAGCGGCGGCGGACCGGAAGAAGAAGCGACCATTACTCTGAAAGCCAACGGCGATGTCGACGTGGTCGTTGGCACGTTCAGCCACGGTCAGGGACATCGCACGACGTATGCCCAGATCCTCAGCGAGGTGCTGGACATCGACTTCGAGCGCATCCACATCATTCAGGGTGACACGGATGTCGTGAAATTCGGGGGCGGCACCGGTGGCTCACGCTCGTCGCAAATGGGCGGCGTGGCGGTGCGTCGAGCGAGCACCGAGGTGATGGCGGATGCCGAGGACATTGCCGCTGAACTGCTGCAGGCGCCGCGCGACGAGCTCAGCTACGCGGACGGTGTCTTCCGGCATGGTGATACTGAAGTCGGCCTTGCTCAGGTTGCCCAGGCGGCAGAAGAAGAGTTCGGCGGCACCGGTCTGACGAAAACCCTGCGCTACGACCGCGGCGGCGGGTTCACCTTCCCGAACGGCTGTCACGTGGCTGAGGTTGAAATCGATCCGGACACCGGAGTTGTCGAGATTGCCCGCTATACGGCGGTCGACGACTGCGGGCGGGTCATCAATCCGCTCCTTGCTGGCGGGCAGGTGCATGGCGGTGTGGCCATGGGCGTCGGCCAGGCGCTCTATGAGCAGGCGGTCTATGATACGGACGGTCAACTGGTGACCGGCTCTTTGATGGACTATGCCATGCCGCGAGCCTCGCATCTGAGCGACATAGATGTCGCTTTCAATGAAGTGCTCGACCCCAACAACGACCTCGGCGTAAAAGGCATCGGCGAGGGTGGCGCTTGTGGCGCGCCGCCGGCGATCGTCAACGCCGTGCTCGACGCCGTGAAACACCTGGGCATTACCGCCGTTGACATGCCGCTGACGCCGGAGTCGGTTTGGCGTACGCTCAGGACGGCAGCAGAAAGATAGAGGAGGGCGCGTGGATCTCGATCAAATGAAGCGCACGATAAGGTCGTTACACCATGAGCTGGCGGCCGAGACGGAAGTCGACCAGGAACTCAAAGACCTGCTCACCACCCTCGATCAGGACATACACGAGCTCGTTGAGCCGGTGGCACCGGCCGGCGGCGGTATCCTGGATCAAGCGGAAAATCTGGCCGCGCGGTTTGCCGCGGCGCATCCTCGGCTCGAGTCGGCCATGCAGGAGGTCATCGCGGCGCTGGCCAAAATGGGCGTCTAGCGCAACGTATCGCGGGCTGCGGCGATCGCCTTCAATCCAGCCTGATGGTCCCCGACAAGACGCAGCACAATGTGCTGCGCGCCTGCGTCGATGAAACGCTGCAGGAACTCGAGGACAACTTCTAAAGGTCCGCCACAGCATGCCTGAAACTGGCGCATGACGGCTGCCGGCATGCTGTAGTACTCGAGCAGATAGTCGTCGATGGCCTGGTCGGCTGTGGCAGCGTCATCCATCACGGCAATCGTCACGTACATCGCTGTCGTTATCGGCTCTGATCCCCGGTGCGCCAGTAACTGTGCGCGTCGGTCTTTGATCGTCGCGGCATCCGGTCCGATGGGAAACCAGCCGTCGAAATTTTTGGCGGTGCGTTTGAGCCCGGCGTCACTGGCGGTGCCGATCCAGATGGGCGGTCCCCCGGGCCGGTGCGGCAGCGGCGCCAGCGTCTGCTCATTGAGAGTCCAACGGCCCTCCCAGGTGACGGGCGCGCCGGACCACAGTGCGCGCATGAGCCGAAACCCTTCCATGAACGTACCCACCCGTTTTTCGAATGGTACCCCGGCTGCGGTAAATTCAGCGTGCACTGGCGGTGCATCCGCGGCGATACCGGCACCGACGATGAGGCGTCCTTCCGCCAGTTGATCGACGGTGGCGAGCTGCTGGGCCAGCAGCACCGGATTACGCAGGGCGGGCAGCAGCACTGCCGTGCCCAGATCGACGTGATCAATGGCGGTCGCGAGACCCGCCAGCATCGTCAGCGGATCGTGCCGCGGCCGCGCGGTCAATGAATCGCCCACCCAGAGTGAGTCGAAGCCGAGATCCGCCGCGTGCCTGCCAGCGTCGACGAGCGCGCGCGCCGAATGATCGCCGCGCATGATCTGCTCGCGCGTGGGTATGAGATAACCGAGCTTAACCGGCACGGGCGCCTCCGGGACGTTGAGATCCGTCAATACTACCAGGGCATGCATATAGGAGGTCTGTGCCGGGGCTGTTAGGCTGTCGGTATGGCTAAGCAACTCGAAATCGGGCTCCTGTCGCTGGGCGACCTGTTGCCCGACCCGAATACCGGCCGCTGTCGCACCGAGGCCGAACGTCACCGCACCCTGGTGGATCAGGCTGTGCTGGCTGAGCGTATCGGCATGCACGCGGTGCATCTGGGCGAACATCACGGCAGCAGCTATCAACTCTCTGCTCCGGCGGTCGTTCTGGCGGCGATCGGTGAACGGACGGAGACGTTACGGCTGTCCACGGGCGTTACCCTGGTCGCCAATCTCGATCCTTTCCGGGTGGCGGAAGACTACGCGACGCTGGATGTGCTGACCGCAGGCCGCGCGGAAATTGTTGCCGGCCGCGGCAGTTTCTTTGCGCGCACCTTTGAGATCTTCGGGCAGGACCCCAAGCAGAGTCAGGCGCTTTTTCATGATCACGTAGAGCTGCTTTTGCGGCTGCTGCGTAGTGAGGAGGTACACGCGGATGGTCTGCGTCCGCTGAATGGCGAGACCAGCCGGCCGCGGCCGTTTGGTGATCTTCCCGTCTGGATTGGCGGCGGGTCTTCGACGCTGACGATCGACCTGGCCGCTCGCCTCGGCTGTCCGCTCATGTTGCCGAGCGTCTTCGCACCGCCGGCGGCATTCGCGCCGATTGTCGAGCGCTATCACGAGCAGTGGCAGGCTGCAGGGCATGCGGACAAACCGGTGATCGGCGCGTGTTGTCACGCGCATGTGGCCGCGGATGCGCAGCAGGCGCGCGCGCAGTTCCGCGTATGGTATGAAAACTACTGGGCCTGGGTGCAGGGCCTGATCAAGAGCTACACGCCGGAAGCGCAAGCTATGCCTTTCGATTACGAGGCGCTGATTGACGGCCCGGCAGTTGTGGGCAGTCCTCAGGAAGTGGTCGATCGCGTCAGTGCGACGGCAGAGTTGCTTGGGCTCGATCGAATGATATTCATGTTCGACCTGGGCGGGATTCCCGATGAGATGCTCTACGGCACGCTGGAGCTTTTCGGCGCTGAGGTGATACCGGCGTTAGGATGTGGTGCCCGATAAACGGCGTTAGACTCGGCGGGTCCTGCGAAGCGGCGGAACCCCGATGGCTGAAGAATACTGCCCTGTAGTCAATCTCGAGAATCTCGACCTCCAATCCTATGTGCAAGGCGACAAGTACGAGGCCCGAGACGGCTTCGTCGGCGACCTGTTGAAGCTTACGCAGCTGGGCGCGGTCTACACCGAGGTGCCGCCAGGCAAGTCGGCGTGCCCGTTCCATGTGCATCACATCGAGGACGAACTCTTCTTCGTGCTCGAGGGTCGTGGCGAGTATCGGTTTGGTGACAAAATCTATGCGGTGACAGCTGGCGACGTGCTGGGCGCGCCTCGGGGCGGACCCGAGTATGCACACCAGCTCACCAACACCGGTGATACGCTGCTGAAATACCTGATCCTGTCGAGCAAGTCCGACACCGAAATCTGTGAGTATCCGGACAGCGGGAAATTCATGGTGCGACGGCACTCGAACGGTTCCGACGAGGGATTTCGCCATGTTGGCCGGCAGACGAACGCGCTCGACTACTGGGACGGCGAAGAGACCTGACCGGGCGGCTCGGCGCTAAGCGAGCTGGTCGAAGACGATGCAGATGATCAGGATGGCAAGCGCCATGCCGCTCAGCATGCCCACGGTTTTCTGCCAGGCCGGGTATTGCCAGCGGGTGATGCCGATCTGTCCGCCGCGCACTCGGGTCATGGCGAGCGTAAGGCCCAGCGCGACCACGAAGCCGATGACGTTCCACCAGAGCCACGAGACCTGCGGCGCGCCCAGCGCGACGACGAGGTTTGCCAGCAGCCCACCGAAAAAGCCCGTCAATGCGGCGGTCTGGTTGATGCCGGAAAGCAGAACCGCCACGCCGAACAACGCCAGGAGCGGACCGTTGGCCATGGAGCCGACCTTGTTGATCGCCTCGAGCACAGTCGGCGCGATGGCTTCGACCTGAAAAGAGAGCGCGAGACTGAAAAGCCCCCAGCCCAGGGTCGCCAGACGCGAAACCCACAGGTGCTGCGCCTCCGTCAACTCCGTGAACGGTTTGACAAAGTCTTCAACGGTGGCAGCGGAGAGGCTGTTGATCGCCGAATCGATGGAGGACATGGCTGCGGCGAGCAGGCCCACCATGACCAGGCCAACGAACCCCGGCGCGAAGTTTTCGAGCACGTACAGCGGGAAGACGAGGTTGTAGTTAGGTGCCCCTGCCTGATTTTCCGGCAGCGATGCGATGAAGTCGCCGTGCCCTTGTGCAAAAGCGGCAAGGCCGAGGCCGAGCAGGCAGTAACTGAGCACGAGGGGAAAGCGGAAACAGCCGTTGAAGAGCAGCACGCGCTGCACGGCGGCGTCATCTTTCGCGGCCAGCACGCGTTGCGCCTGGCTCTGATCGCAGCCGTAGTAGGCCATGTATAGAAACAACCCGCCGATGAGCATTGGCCAGAAGCCGTAGTCGTTGCCGCTGACGCCCCAATCGTTGACCAGCGTTTCTGTACGCGCCTCGAAAAACGCCGACCAGGACACCGCGTCGGCCAGCAGGAAGAGGCTGACGATCACCGTCACGCTGAGCAGCGCGAGCTGCACGACGTCGCTGACGACGACTGCGCGCAGGCCGCCCAGCAGGTCGTAGGCGATCGTGATGACCATGAGTAGGGCGACGGCGGTGCCAAAAGAAATGTCCAGCAGGAGTGCCAGCACGATCGAAACGCCGTAGATCGTGACCCCGGTTGCCACACCGCGGAACACCAGAAAGGAAGCGCTCGCGACGCGACGGGTTGCCGTCCCCAGCCGATCTTCGAGCAGCGCGTAAATGGAAGTGGCGCGCGCCTGGCGCGCCGGCACCATCAAAAAAATGAGGGCCGCCATCGCCAGCGGGACTGCGAGCTCGTACTGCAGCCACAGCAGACCTCCGCCGCCGATAAAGCCGACGAATGCGGGCGCTCCCATCAGCGAGTTCGTTGAGCATTGCGTTGCGATGGTAGACGCAGCGAGGCTCCCGCTGCTCATGTCGTTACCCGCGAGGAAGTAGTCCCGCGCGTTGCGCTGGCGCCGCCCGATGACAGCGGCGAGGACCAGCATGCCCGCGAGATAAGCGCCCATGACGCCCCAGTCGAGGTTTGTCATCGCGCCATCCCGCAGGTGCGCACGCTTTTTGCATTGTTTTTCCGAGGTGGCTTTTTAACAAGAGCCTGGTTGGTATGTAGCTTGGACCTGGTATGTTGGTTATGGTGGCAATGCCGCCAAGCAAATCCTGAATCTTGAACGTCGACAACAATAAACAAGGCAATCGCCTGCCTCAGAATGAGCAGGAATACGAGCTTCTGCAGCTCCTGACCAACCTCTATGGGGCAGGGCTTGCCGGCGGGCTGATGGACCGACTGCTGCAGATTGCGCGCAGGTCTGCACCGACCGCGGACGCCGGCTCGGCTCAGCTGAACGAAGCGGACGTCCTGCTCATCACTTATGGCGACACCATCAGTGACCCCGGGCACTATCCGCTGGAAACGCTCAAGCGCTTTGCTGACGAGTATCTGCAGGAAGCGATCAGCGGTGTGCACATCCTGCCTTTTTATCCCTATACCTCGGACGACGGTTTTGCCGTGTGCGACTACGGGATGGTGCGTGAAGACCTGGGTGATTGGGCCCACGTGAGCCGTCTTGGCGAACACTTTGATCTCATGTTCGATCTCGTGATCAATCATTGCTCGCGTGAGCACCTGTGGTTTACCGATTTCGTGACGGGCCGTTTGCCGGGCAAAGACTTCTTCATTGATATGCCCGCGGCCGCGGATGTCAGCACTGTCGTGCGTCCGCGCAATACCCCGCTTCTGAGCCAGGTGCAGACCTATGCAGGCACGCGGCACGTATGGACGACGTTCAGCGACGACCAGATAGACCTCAATTTCGCAAACCCCGATGTGTTGGGCGCCTTCGTCGAGATTCTCTTCGACTACGTGCGCCGCGGCGCGCGCTTCATACGTCTGGATGCCATCGCGTTCCTCTGGAAACGTCTTGGCACCACGTGCATGAGCCTGCCGGAAACCCACATGGTGGTGAAAGTCATGCGTCTGCTGCTCGATGCGAGCGGCTCGAACGTGCAGCTCCTCACGGAAACCAATGTGCCGCACGAAGAGAACGTCAGCTACTTCGGCGTGCGGGACGAGGCGCACATGGTTTATCAGTTCAGCCTCGCGCCGCTGCTGCTGTACGCCTATCTCTTTCAGGACGGCAGCTACCTGCAGCACTGGGCCATCGACCTCGAGCCGCCGCCTGAAGGCTGTGCCTACCTGAATTTCATTGCTTCCCACGATGGTATCGGCCTCAGACCGTTGGAAGGTCTGGTGCCGGACGCGGATGTCGATGCGCTCATCCAACTCGTTCACGAGCGCGGCGGATTCGTGAGCATGCGCACGACCACGGACGGCGGCGAGCGCGCCTATGAACTCAACATCGCGCTCTTCTCGGTATTTGGCGGTGACGCTGCGGCGGTGCCTGCCTTCATCGCGGCACATCAGCTGCTGTGTGCTTTCCAGGGGGTGCCGGCGATATATATCAACGCGCTCCTCGGGCGTGCCAACGACCTCGGCGAGGTAGAGCATACGGGCCGCACCCGGTCGATCAATCGCGGCAAGCTCGAATTTGGCGATCTGGCAGAGCAGCTTGGCGATCCGCTGCGGCTGGAGGCGCAGGCCTTCGAAGGCTTGCATCGCAGTCTTGCGCTGCGGCGGGCGCAGCGCGCGTTTGCGCCCCAGGCGCGGCAGCATGTGCTCGCGTCGCCCCCGGAGCACTTTGCGTTGCTGCGGGAAAGTGAGGAGCAGCGCATTCTGGTGCTGGCTTCGTTCCTGCCGGTTGCTCAGCGCATAACGCTGCAAACCTGGGAAGACGTCATGAGCGTCGAAGGTGTGATCTACGATGTTTTGACCGGCACCTCGCACGACGCGGCGGAACCGCTCCATCTTGCTCCGTTCCAAACTGTCTGGCTGGACCTAGATCGCGGCCAGCATTGACGTCTGTGGGCCGTAGGCGGCGCTGTCCTCGGCCACCGCATGCTTCAGGTCGTCGAATACTTCCGGATAGACGCTCGTCACGCGATTCCAGGATGGGATGAACGGCGTTTCCTCACCGCTCTCCAGGTAGGACTCGCCGGCCTTGAGGATGTTGCTGGCAAACAGTTCCACCGCGCGCTCTTCGGCGTCCCGGTCCAGCGTGAGTCCGTTCATCTCGGCGTCGTTGGCGTAAGACTCGATGAGATCCAGCGCGATGCGCAGATAGGTGGCCTTGATGGTGCGCACGGCGCCCGGATCGATAATCGTGCCGAACGTGGCCATTTTCTTGAAGAGGGATTTGGCGATGTCCATGCTCATGCGTGACAGACCGCGGCTGACGTCGTCAGCCGACAGCGGCTGGTGCTTGTGGTCGTAGTTGTCCGCCACTTCCACCTGGCACAGGCGGTTGGTCGAGTAATTGCGGAAGACTTCTGATAACACGCCTATCTCGAGCCCCCAGTCCGACGGGATACGGATGTTTTTGATGACATCCATCTGCATGGAGAACTCCCCCGCGAGCGGATAGCGGAAGCTGTCCAGGTATTCGAGGTAAGCGTGGCTGCCGTGCACCTGTTTCATCGTTCGGATCAGCGGCGACACCAGCAGGCGGCTGACGCGTCCGTTCAGCTTGCCTTCCGCGACGCGGGCATAAAAACCTTTGCAGAATTCGTAATTGAAGCGCGGATGGGCGACCGGATAAAACAAGCGTGCCAACATGCCGCGATCGTACGTGGTGATGTCGCAGTCGTGCAGGGCCACGGCGTGCGCTTCGCCTACAGCCTGCACATAGCCGAAGCAGTACCAGACGTTGCAGCCTTTGCCGAGCTCCTTGGGCGCAAGACCCAGCTCTGCAAGCCGCTCCTGAATGACGCGCATGCGCGGCCCGTCATTCCAGATGACGGAATGACGCTGAGGCAGGCGGCTGAAATAGCTGAGCGCGTGGCGATACTGTTCCTCTGTGGCACGGTCGAGCCCGATGATGATTTCGTCGACGTAGTGCGCCTGGCTGAGCTCGTCGATGATATTGGCGAGCGCCTCGTGTTCGAGCTCGGAGTACAGGCACGGCAGCACCAGTGTCATGGGCCGGTCTTTCGCAAATGTCAGGAGCTCGGCTTCGAGATCCTCGAGCGGGCGGGCGGCCAGGTTGTGCAGCGTCGTGATGATGCCGTTCTGAAAAAAGTCACTCATGATGGTTCCCGTTAGGTTGTCGCGCAGTGGCGCAATGCGGAATGCACGGCGGCGTCCCAGCCAACAGGTCCCGCTGCTTTGGCTTGCACGGCGGGCACCTCTGGAACGGGTAGATAGTCGCCGTCGCGTCCCGGGCATACGACGCAGACGTCGGCAACTTTGAAAAGAGGGAGGTCGTTAGGGCTGTCGCCGCAGGCGACGGTGCGTCGCGGCCGGCCATGGATGTAGCGATAAACGTTGCGGACGCGCTTTGCTGCCTTGCCTTTGTTTGCCAGCGGCATGACGTGGAGAAAACGACCGCCGGCAACGATCAGCAGTTCATGTTGCGCGAGCGCCGCTGTGAACTCTTCCAGCATCTCGGTGCTGTCATGCCATTGAATCGGTTCGCTTGCCAGACGCTGCTTGGCTTCCTGCGCGCCCTGAGTTGTGAGCCCCGTGGCGTTCGCGACTTCCAGAACGCTCATGTCGGCAAATCCAGCGAAGTCGTAACCTTCGCGCCTGCGAAGCTTCGTGAGCGTGTCGCAGATGGCTGCGTAGCCTGGCCCCTCGAGTTCGATGGCTCTGCCGTGTTGGTGCGTGAAGGTGCCGGCGGGCGCAAGGTCTTCAGGCCAGGCTATGCCGGCCCCGTTTTCAAAGACCCACGGCGTGGGAACATCGATATATGCCGCAAGCGTCGCGAGCTCAGGCAGCGTTTTGCTCGACACGGGCACCACGGCGACACCTTCTTTGTGTAGTGCATTGATGGCTTGCGCTGCGGCTTCGAGGTCGTAGCCGTCGTCCAGCAGAGTGCCATCCAGATCGGTGAATACGAGGTCGGTGGTTGGGCTGGTATCCATGCTTCAGGTCTATTCTCGCAGGTCGGCGCGCGTTCGTTTGATGTTGCATATAAAGATGCAAAGACTCTGCCAGGCCTGAATCGCGCAGGGGCGGCACCCGGGCGGGACATTTCGCGTGCGGTTAGACGTGTAGCGCCCTAAAAGAAGGCGCTTCGCACCAACATGGTGCGTTTTGGCGGACGAGGCGCACCTATGAGGCCCGACGCAGGCGCAGGTATCGCGAAGGTATAGGGCAGGTATACGGCAGGGGCGGTCGCAGCGCTCGGCGTGATCGATGTTGCTGTGAGAGAGCAGTTCTTGTGGCCAGGATGCCGGGCGTATCTCTAAGACGCTCCTGTGATCTCGAGACCAGCGCGCTTTGGTGCGGCTCGGGATGGCCCGATATCGCCCGGATTGGCGCATGCCGAGGAACGATCTTCTGTCGATCGAATCTGAGCGGGCGTCTGTCGCGATGGACGGTAGTCTTGTTGACAGCGGTGTCATTTCTCCCGCTTAATCTCCCGCTTCAGCTTGAGGGGGCGAGGGGATGACAGCGTTTCATCACGAAACGGCAGCGGAAGACCGGATCTCGATTTTTCACAAAATCATCTATGGTCTTGGCGCGTTTGTGAACAATCTGCTCGCGGCCGCGATAGGCGGCATGACGATCGTGCTGAACCTGGGCCTGGGCATGAACCCGGCCCTCGTGGGGTTGTTGGGTGCGCTGCCGCGGTTGACGGATGCAATCACCGACCCCTTGATGGGGTATATATCGGACCATACCAGGAGCCGCTGGGGTCGCAGGCGTCCCTACATTTTTGTCGGCGCCATCTTTGCCGGCATTGTGTTTGTTCTTTTGTGGCAGCTGCCCCCCGGCAAGTCAGAGGCCTTCTATTTCTGGTACTTCCTGGCGGGCTCTTTCGTCTTCTACCTCGGCTACACCATCTTCGCGACGCCCTGGGTTGCGCTCGGCTATGAGCTGACGCCTGATTACCATGAGCGCACCCGTCTCATGGGTACCCAGAACTTCATCGGGCAGCTCGCTTATCTGATCTCGCCCTGGTTTCTGTGGATGATGCAGTACGAACCTTTGTTCGACGATATCGTCGACGGCGCCGCGGGCCTGGCGTTCGCGATCGGTGTCGTCGTCATTGCGGTGGGCGTGTTGCCCGCGATCTTTCTCCGCGAACGGTTCAAAGATCTGGCCCTCGCCGAAGTGACGGCAAAGCGGGTGGCAGAAGAGCTGCATCCCATCTGGAGCATGCTGAAGGATTTCTTTGCCGGTTTCGTCGCTACTCTAAAATTTACGCCTTTCCTCAAACTCTGCGCGGCTACCTTCCTGGTCTTCAACGGCTTCATGCTCGTATCGGCATTTCAGGCCTACGTGATCATTTATTACGTGTTTGGCGGCGACAAAGTGCTGGGTGCGGAGTACGCGGGATGGTCAGGAACTCTGTCTGCGGTCTCTACGTTCATTGTGATTTCGATAGTGACCTGGATGGCAACACACATTGGCAAGCGGCGCGCCTTTTTTGTGGCAACGGGCATCAGCATCGTTGGTTATGGCCTCAAGTGGTTCTGTTACAACCCCGAATATCCCTTGCTGCTGCTGCTGCCGGCGCCGCTGATCGCTTTCGGGCTTGGGGGGCTCTTTACGCTCATGGGTTCGATGATTGCAGACGTGTGCGACCTGGACGAACTCGAGAGCCATGAGCGTCGCGAGGGTATGTTCGGTTCGATTTACTGGTGGGTGGTCAAGCTCGGCATGGCGCTGGCGCTGGCCGCGGGCGGTTTTCTCTTGAACGCAACGGGTTTCGATGTGGCGCTCGAGGGGAATCAAACGGCTTCCGCGATCTTCCTGATGCGTTTGTTCGATGTCATTGTGCCTGTGCTCACATCTGCGCTCGCGATCTACGCAGTTTACACTTACAGCCTCACGGAAGAGCGCGCCCACGAGGTGCGTGAGACGTTGGAACAGCGCCGCGGTCTGCTGGGCGCAACATAGCGACGTTCTCGAGCCACTAAAACGTCTGGAGGCGCGGCAGTTTTGTCCAAAGGGAAAGCAGTAAAAGGGAAAGCAGTGAAAGGTAAGGCCGGTAACGGGAAGGCGACGATCACGGACGTGGCTTCGCTGGCAGGCGTCTCCATCAAAACCGTATCGCGGGTCATCAATCGTGAGGCCAACGTGCGCGAGGAAACCCGAGCGAAAGTCCTGGCAGCTGCCCAGACGCTCGATTATCAACCTAACCAGTCCGCGCGAGGCCTTGCCGGCAGCCGTTCCTTTTCGATCGGTATGCTGTACACGAATCCCGAAGAATTCGGCTATGTGAAGGACAACCTGTTTGGTGCCTTCAGCGCTTGTCGAGATGCAGGTTATGCATTGTTGCTGCATCCGTGCGAGGAAACGCCTGATCTGCAGGAGGTACGTCGTTTCATTCGGCAAACGGGAGTAGACGGTCTGATACTGGCAGCGCCCCTGTGCGATCATGCCGCGCTGCTTGCACTTCTTAAAGAAATCGACATGCCGTTTGCGCAGATAGCGCCGACGCAGACTGCGTCTGGCGCATGCTCCGTGCAATGTGAGGAATATGATGCCTGCTATGCGCTGACGGACTATCTGCTCGATCTGGGCCATACGCGCATCGGCTTCATCAAAGGCGATCCCGAGCACGGTTCGAGCGAACGGCGTTACGCAGGTTTTCGCGCCAGCATGAAGGCGCATCATGTGAGCCTCGACCGCAGTCTGGTGCGCCAGGGTCACTACGACTTTGAGTCAGGGCGCAGATGTACGAACAAGCTCCTCGATATGGCCGAGCCGCCGACGGCGATCATGGCCAGCAACGACGATATGGCGGCGGGCGTTCTGTTTGCTGCACACGAACGTGGGATTGACGTCCCGAACACGCTCTCTGTTACCGGATTTGACGATACGCTGACCGCCAGACACAGTTGGCCGCCCTTGACGACAGTGTCTCAGCCGATTGTCGACATGTCTTACGCAGCAGCAGAAATGCTCATTGCCACCCTTGGCGCGCAGGGCGAAAAGGTCAAACAGAAGTCGTTTTCCTGCGATGTGGTGATCCGCGGATCTACTGCGTCGGCCTGAGTATCTTTACTTTTTCATCGCGATTGTTCGTCGGCTTTGTCGTATGTTCGGATTGACAGCGCTGTCATAAAGTCATATACCTGCACTTCTGAGGGGAGAGTTCGATCAAAAGCGCCTGTCGTGGTCTGTGATCAGGTAGGTCTGTCCCCTCTTTAGATCGACGCGTTCACATGAAAGCGGATTTTACGACCACAAGCTCGTCATGGAGGTGTTTTAGCGTGCCCGAGCCTTCCCAGAATCAGCGTCCCCGTCTGCACACCGTAGGCGGACGTAACGTGTCGCCCTCCTGGCCTCGTTGCAACAGCGGTCTTGCTGCCGATCCTGGGCTGGAGGAGCGGATCAACAGCCTGCTCGCAAAGATGTCGCTGGAGCAGAAAGTCGGGCAGATGATGCAGCCGGAGATTCGTCACGTCACGCCTGAAGAGGTGGGCGACTACCATATCGGCTCGGTGCTCAACGGTGGCGGCTCGTTTCCGCACGGAGATAAGCATGCGTCTGCCGATCAGTGGGTAGCACTCGCAGATGCTTACTATGACGCGTCGATGCGCGCGACCGACGAGCATGTGCCGATACCGATCATGTGGGGCGTGGACGCCGTGCACGGGCACAACAATGTGTTCGGGGCGACTGTTTTTCCTCACAATGTTGGTCTGGGCGCAACCCGCAATCCTGAGCTGATCGAACGTATCGCTGAGATCACGGCGCTGGAAGTTGCCGCAACTGGCATCGACTGGAGCTTCGCACCGACGCTCGCCGTCGTGCGGGATGACCGCTGGGGCAGGGGTTACGAAGGTTATGCGGAGACGCCGGATATCGTTGCCGAGTATGCGGAACGCATGGTCATTGGTTTGCAGGGTTCCCCATCCGGCACCTTTCTTCCTAACGATCGCGTCGTAGCGACGGCCAAGCATTACATCGGTGACGGCGGCACCGAGCACGGCATCGATCAGGGCGACAATCCGGTTGCTGAAGAGGAGCTTCGCGACATCCATGCGCCGGGGTACTTCACCGCGCTCGATGCCGGCGTGCAAACGGTCATGGCGACTTTCAACAGCTGGCGCGGCGAGAAAGTACACGGCCACTACTATCTGCTGACCGAGGTGTTGAAGCATCAGATGGGCTTCGACGGCTTCGTGGTCAGTGATTGGAATGGCTTCAAGCAGGTCGATCTGCATGATAGTCAGTCGTGCAAAAACTCCATCAACGCGGGCGTCGATATGATCATGGTGCCCGAAGATTGGTGGGCCTTGATCGCCAACACGATCCATCAGGTGCGCACGGGCGAAATTGCTATGGAGCGTATCGATGACGCAGTACGCCGCATTCTGCGCGTAAAACTGCGCGCGGGTCTCTTCAGTAAAGGCCGCCCATCAGAACGCATGACCTCGCGTCAGGCGCTCATAGGTTGTGCCGAGCATCGCCGTGTGGCACGTCAAGCAGTGCGCGAGTCGCTCGTTCTGCTCAAAAATGACAACGGTCTGCTGCCGCTCGCGCGTGCGCAGCGGGTGCTGGTTGCGGGTAGCGGCGCGGACGACATTGGACAGCAGTGCGGCGGCTGGTCGCTGACCTGGCAGGGCACGGATAATCAAAACTCGGACTTCCCCAACGCTCAGTCCATATGGCAAGGCATCGAAGAAACCGTATTGCAGGCTGGCGGTGTGCCTGAGCTGAGTGCTGCCGGTGATTACAGCGAGCGCCCGGACGTGGCCATCGTCGTTTTTGGCGAGCAGCCTTACGCAGAGGGCGAAGGAGACCGCACGCATCTCAGCTATTCAGCTGACGTGCCGGAAGACCTGGCGCTGCTGCGACGCCTCAGCGGAGAGGGCATTCCGGTTGTCAGCGTATTCCTGACCGGACGCCCGCTCTGGGTGAACCCGGAGCTGAATGCCTCTTCCGCGTTTGTCGTGGCCTGGCTGCCGGGCAGCGAAGGTCACGGCGTAGCGGAAGTGCTGTTCCGGCGTCCGGACGGCAGCGTGGATTACGACTTTACCGGGAGGCTGTCGTACTCATGGCCGGCAGATGCGATGCAGGCCACGTGCAACTTCGGTGATGAGGATTATCAGCCGCTCTTCCCATTCGGCTTTGGCCTTACCTATGCCGACGCTGACCACGCAGTCAGCCCGGCTGCGGGGCGTTTGCATGAAACAGACAACTCGCGCCACGTGGATCTTTACGCCGGTATGCGTATTTACGACCGTCGGCCCATCGCGCCCTTCCGTTTGTTTGTCGGTGATCCGTCGGATTGGAAGGTGCCCGTAACAGGCGGCAAAGCCGAAAGCGCCAGTGGCCTCGTCAGCGTGGTGGCGGTCGATCGGCAACTCCAGGAAGACGCGCGACGCGTGACCTGGTCGGGTGAAGGACAGCTGTATTTTCAGGCGCCATATGGACAGGACTTTGCGGAGTATGTGGCGCAGGGCGCCGCGCTGGAAATGCACGTGCGTGTCGACCGCAGCCCCGCGGGCAAGGTTTGCCTGCGCATGGACAGCGGCTATCCGGTCAGCGGGGATATCGACATCACCGGTGTGCTGCAGAGCTTTCCGCTCGGCACCTGGATGCCGGTGTCGTTCAAACTTTCGCGGTTTGCCAGCGCCGGTGCAGATATGTCGAAGATTGATACACCCATGCTCATATGGGCTGATGCGGCTGTGTCTTTGTCGTTTGCGGACGTCCGCATGGTCTTACCTGACAAGCGGGATTAGGAGGTTTTATGGCTCTGCGAGGACAACGCTTCGTTGCAACGCTGTTGATGCTGTTGCTGACGGGATATGCCCACGCTGAAGGCCTGGCCATGTTCGTTGCAGATGTTGGTACTGGATATTCGCTGTTTCCGGGCGATGCGGGTAATTGGCGTATGCGGGTAAATGAGAACAGTGGCGTGTCTGCTTCCGAGCGCGTCAACGTCGCCCTGAGCGACCAATACTTTGGCCTCAAGTTCGCCTCTAAAGACCGCCGTGGAGACCGGGTTTTTCTCGCGTCCGCGGTGCCAACCGATCTGACTCCCTACGTTGATGCGGAAAACGCACTCGTATGCCTGATTAAGTCTGATCGAGCGCCGAAACGTCAGGCGGCGCTGCGTATGGGCTGTGGTCACCCGTGCGCGGGCAACGCGGACAACACGAAGGTTCTGCAAGCGCTGCCTGGAGGCGAATGGCAGCGCCTGCGCGTAGACCTCCAGTGTTCTACGACAAAGGGTCTCGATGCTGTACGTGTCGATCCACCTTTTCTGCTGCTGACCCAGGGTCGCCGGAAGCTGGACGTTGCCGATATCAGGCTCGTCAAAGGTATGCGGGAGAAGGCAGCCATACGCTGCTGAGGAGACGCGTCGATGTCAGCGTATGTCACCCGGGTAGCCCTGAGCGTCTCCATCGGCGGATTTCTGATGGGCTTCGATGCGTCCGTTATCTCCGGCACGGTGGGCTTCATTACCCAGGAGTTTGACCTCAGCACGCTCGAGCTTGGCTGGGTGGTCTCATCGCTGGCGCTGACCAGCACGCTGGCAATGATGCTGGCCGGCCCACTCAGCGACCGCTATGGCCGCCGCGTGGTGCTGTTTGCAGCGGCTCTGCTTTATCTCGTTAGCGCGGTGCTCTCTGCACTGGCACCGAGCTATACCGTGCTCGTCGTCGCGCGCATGATCGGTGGTCTGGGTGTCGGTGCTGCGCTGATTGTGGCGCCGATGTACATCGGTGAGATAGCACCGGCGGCACAGCGCGGCCGCATGGTTTCGCTGAATCAGCTCAATATCGTCATCGGTATCTCGGTGGCGTTCTTTTCCAACTATCTGTTGCTGGGTTTGTCCCAGGGTGATGTTGCCTGGGTGTCGAGCCTTGGTCTCGATACGGGTGTGTGGCGGTGGATGCTGGGTGTCGAAGCGCTGCCGGCGCTGCTTTTTCTGCTGGTGCTCGCTTCCGTCCCGGAGAGTCCGCGTTGGCTGTTCATGCAGGGTAAAGCAGAGACGGCGCTCGCTGTATTGACGCGCGTGACCGACGAGGCTGGGGCGCGGGCGGAGCTGCGTGCTGTCGAGGATAGCCTCGCCGAGCGCACCGAGCAGCGCCGCCTCGCTGATCTGTTAAACCCGGGTTTGCGCCTCGTTCTCACGCTGGGGCTGGTCGTGGCGGTACTGCAGCAGATTACCGGTATCAACGCGGTGTTCTTTTACGCGCCGATGATCTTCGAACAGTCCGGTATCGGCACGGATGCCGCTTTCCTGCAGGCGGTTCTGGTCGGGCTCGTCAACCTTCTGTTTACGATTGTTGCGATCGCCTGCGTCGACCGCATCGGCCGCCGGCGTCTGTTGCTGCTCGGTGTGTCCGGCGTGGCAGTGTCCATGTTTGTCATTGCCTGGGGCTTCTATGATGCGGTTTATGTCCTGACCCCGTCGGCGGCCTCGGCGGTCACGGCCGACACCTCCATGCTGCTGCCTGTCCTCGGTACCGAGTTCGGCAGCGACGTTGCGTTCAAGCAGGCGGTCGCGGCGGCGGCAGGAGAGGCGTTTCTGCGCACCCACGAGGCGGACCTCATCAGCGCTGCGATACAAGCGAATCCCATGCTCATTCTGAGCGGCATTCTCGCCTTTGTGGCGAGTTTTGCCGTCTCCGTCGGTCCGGTGATGTGGGTGCTGTTTGCCGAGCTTTTCCCCAACTGGATTCGCGGCCTCGCGATATCCGTCGTTGGCCTGGTCAATTCCGGCGTCAGTTTTGGTGTGCAGTTCCTTTTCCCTTGGCAGCTTGAAGTGCTGGGCAGCGCGTCGACATTTTTGTTGTACGGGCTGATGGCGGCAGTTGGTTTGATCATCGTGTGGTTGTATCTGCCCGAAACGAAGGGCAAATCCCTCGAAGAACTGGAGATTTTGTTAGCGAGATGAAGGTTTACTCCCGGCTGTTGTTTGGCCTTGCTTCCGTCTGCACGGGATGTGCGGCGGCAGCACCCCTGCAGGAAACGGTGGGCCCGATTAAAGTTGAGATTCGCGCTACGGATGACGGCTATCAGCTGCTGCGCGGCGGCGAGCCCTATGACGTCAATGGCGCGGGCGTCGACGACGGTGACATTCGACGGCTTGCGGCGACCGGCGGCAACTCGATCCGTACCTGGGCGGTTGATGCACCGGGCATGTCGAGTCAGGCTCTGCTGGACCTGGCGCACGAGCTGGGGATCACCGTGTCGCTGTGCCTCAATATCGCCCGGGAACGGCACGGTTTCGACTACAACGACCCGGAAGCCGTGGCTGCGCAGAAGGCGGCGGCAAAAAAAGCGGTCCTCAAGTATCGGGATCATCCGGCGCTCTTGTCCTGGATCATCGGCAACGAACTCAATTACGACTACACCAACCCTGCGGTCTACGATGCGGTCAACGACATCGCGCTGATGATCAAGACGCTCGATCCTAATCACCCGACGACGACGACCACCGCGGGCATCAGCCAATCGTTGATGGATGACATCATGGCGCGTGCGCCCGATATCGACTTCCTGAGCATTCAGCTCTACGGTGATCTCGTCAACCTGCCGCGTTACATCCGGGAAATCGACTATACCGGCCCGTACATGGTTACGGAGTGGGGTTCGATCGGTCACTGGGAGATGCCGCAGACGCGCTGGGGCGCGCCGATCGAGCAGACGAGCTCGGAAAAGGCTGCAAACTATCTCAAGGGCTACCGCAAGGTGATTGAGCCCTTTCCGGATCATGTGATTGGATCTTACGTCTTCCTGTGGGGTCAAAAACAGGAACGTACGCCGACCTGGTACGGTATGTTCACACCCGACGGTGCCGAGACCGAGACCGTCGACGTCATGCATTACATCTGGAACGGCGCCTGGCCTGAGAATCGCTCGCCGCGCGTAGGCCGGCTGACGCTGAACGCCCAGGGCGCGATGGACAACGTGACGCTCACCGCCGGACGCCGCTACCGCGCGAAGCTGAAAGTGAAGGACCCTGATGGAGATCCACTGCGCATCGTCTGGAGCGTCAAGCCGGAGAGTCAGGCGACGCAGCATGGCGGCGACAAGGAAGACGACATCGCGGACCTCGATGGCGCTGTGCAGGGAAATGGTGCCGCGGCCGAGGTGGTTGCTCCGCCGGAGCCCGGCGCATATCGCCTCTTTGTTTACGCATATGACGACAAGGGGCATGCGGCGCATGCCAACCTGCCGTTTTACGTCGAGGGCAGATGAGATGGCGACCTCATTGCGAAAACACGATGCGGCAGCGGCGGCGCTTATCGGGCGTATGTCGTTGCGTCAGAAGATCGGCCAGCTGGTGCAGCCGGAACGGATGGCAATCAGTCCGGATGAGGTGCGACAGCACCACATCGGTTCGGTCTTGAGCGGCGGCGGATCCGCGCCCGGAGACAATGCCGTGGCCGACTGGGTCGAGATGAACGAAGCGTATTGGCGCGCGTCCTTGGACAAGCCGGAAGGGGAAGTCGCGGTACCCATCATCTACGGGGTCGACGCGGTGCACGGACACAACAACGTGCAGGGGGCAACCATCTTTCCCCACAATATCGGCCTGGGCGCGGCGAATGATCCGGACCTGGTCAAACGTATTGCCCGCGTCACCGCGCTTGAGATTCTGGCCACCGGGGTCGACTGGACCTTTGCGCCAACCCTGGCGGTTGCACAGGATGCCCACTGGGGCCGGATGTACGAAAGCTACGCTGAGCGCGCCGCGCTCGTTGCCAGCTATGCCGGTCCGTTTGTCGACGGGCTGCAGGGTGACCTCGGCGACGCCGGGGTAGCGGCGTGCGCGAAACACTGGGTGGGCGACGGCGGCACTACCTTCGGCGTCGATCAGGGTGAAACCACCGTCGATTGGGAAACGCTGCGGGACGTGCACATCGCCCCCTATCGCCCGGCGCTCGATGCGGGCGTTTTGAGCGTGATGGTTTCTTTTTCGAGCTGGAACGGGGACAAGTGTCATGGGCATGCGTTCCTGCTGACGGAGTATCTCAAGGGAGAGCTCGGGTTTGACGGGGTGATCGTGTCCGACTGGGACGGCATCGAATATCTCGACGACGACTTCACCGCGGCAACCAGGCTGGCTGTGAACGCCGGTATCGACATGTTCATGCTCTCCGAAAAGTGGCTCGAATTCATCGATGCGCTCGAAAGCCTGGTCGCAGAAGGGCAGGTCTCAGAAGCGCGCATCGACGATGCTGTGCTGCGTGTCCTGCGGATGAAGCTGGCCCTCGGCCTTTTTGACAAGCCGAGCCCAATTGAGCGCGCGTTGTCAAACAGCGCAACCTTCGGCTGTGCCGAGCACCGCGAGGTCGCCCGCGAAGCGGTGCGGAAGTCTCTCGTTCTGCTCAAGAATGACGATGCGCTGTTGCCGCTCTCGAACGAGCAGCGGATTCTGGTGGCGGGTAAAAGCGCCCACAGCCTGACCAACCAATGCGGCGGCTTTACCGTCGGCTGGCAGGGTCTGGACGAGACGGGGCTCGACGGCGGCACCAGCTTCTGGGAAGCCTTCGCCGCGGCGGTGCCCGAGGCGGAGCTCAGCGAAGACGGCAGCGCGGTTGATCCGAGCCGCCATGACGTGGCGGTTGTGGTCATCGGTGAGATCCCTTATGCGGAAGGCCTTGGCGACATCCGTGAAGGGGACGACGTCATCGTGCAGACGGGCTCCCAGGTGAAAGGGCTCATGAAGGTGCTCGAACCGTACGGGGGCTCGCTGCGATTGACTGATCTTCACCCGGAAGACCTCGCCTGCCTCGAGAAGATTGCCGCGGCGGGTGTGCCGATAGTGACCATTCTCCTTTCCGGCAGACCGCTGCTGGTCGATCGTGAGCTGGCGTTGTCCAGCGCGTTTGTTGCCGCCTGGCTGCCGGGCTCTGAGGGCGCTGGCATCGTCGATGTGCTGCTCGGGGATCATGACTTTCAGGGACGGTTGTCTTTCAGCTGGCCGAGCGATGAGGCTGGCACGGGTCATGCACGGAACGCGGAGCACACATTGTTCCCTTATGGATACGGCCTCAGTCAGCGGTGACGCTGAAGGTATGAGGCGCATGAACAGAGGTATCGGCTGATGGCGCGTTTGATCCCAGTAGACCCGTTTGATCTCGTGATTTTCGGCGGCAACGGCGACCTGGCCATGCGTAAACTGCTGCCGTCTCTGTTTCACCGGGACCAGGATGCGCAGATCCCCGACGGCAGTCGCATCATCGCCGCCGGCCGCAGCGGGATGACGCGGGATGCCTATCTGGCGCAGGTTGAAGAAGCGCTGCGCGCAGGGATCGGGGAAGAGCTCGAAACGCCCGATTGGGATCGGTTTGCCGCGCGGCTCGAGTATGTCGATCTCGATGCCATGGACTGCTCGACCTGGGGTGATCTGCAGACGCTCCTCAGCGGCCACGAGCAGAAAATCAGAGCGGTTTACATGGCCACACCGCCGGCGCTGTTTGGCCCGGTGGCGCAGGGATTCAAAACGGCAGGCCTCATCACCGATAACATGCGGATCGTTCTGGAAAAGCCGGTCGGCAGCGACTATGCCTCGGCCCGCGCGATCAACGATGCCGTGGGCGCGTGTTTTAGTGAAAACCAGATTTTCCGCATCGATCACTATCTCGGCAAAGAAACCGTGCAGAACCTGATGGCGCTGCGGTTCGGTAACTCGCTGTTCGAACCGCTGTGGCGCCGGGAGGTCATTGATCATGTACAGATCACGGTGGCGGAAGAGCTCGGCGTGGAGAACCGCATCGAGTTTTACAACGAGATCGGCGCGATGCGAGACATGGTGCAGAATCACCTGCTGCAGCTGCTCTGCCTGGTGGCGATGGAACCGCCGAGCAGTCTCGACGACGACGCGGTTCGCGACGAGAAGATCAAGGTGCTGCGTGCGCTGAAGCCTATTGGTGCAGAACAGGTCAAAACTCACACTGTTCGTGCACAGTATTCGGGCGGGGTTGCCGGAGAGGATGTCGTGCCGGGTTACGTCTATGAGTACGGCAGCAGCACGGACACCGAAACGTTTGTCGCGCTGAAGCTCGAGATCGATAACTGGCGCTGGTCGGGTATTCCGTTTTATCTGCGCACGGGTAAGCGTCTGCAGGCAAAACATTCGGAAATATCGATTCTGTTCAAGCCGGTCCCGCACTCCATATTCCCGGAGACCAGCTATTCTACGGTGCCTAACCGGTTGTCGATCATGCTGCAGCCGAACGAGGGCGTGCGCTTGCGTGTCATGGCCAAGCAGCCTGGTCCGGGCAGCTTCGAGCTGAGCCCCGTGTCGCTTGATCTCAGCTTCGCGGAGACCTTTGGCGTCCATTATCCGGATGCGTATGAACGGCTCCTGATCGAGGTGCTGCGCGGAAATCCCGCGCTCTTCATGCGCCGTGACGAGATAGAGGCGGCCTGGGCGTGGGTTGACCGTATCCTGGACGGCTGGCGCATCGCAGACCAGCCGCTCGAGACCTATGCGGCCGGCTCTGTCGGGCCAACGCTGTCCACTGCGCTCCTCGAACGCGACGGCCGCGTCTGGCAGGCGCTGGAGTAGCGGCAGTGACGTTTGCCCGTTATGACTTTCCCGATCGCGCGGCAGCTTCAAGCGCCGCCGCTGACTATCTGGCGAAAGCGTTGCGTGACGATCTCGATCAGGGGCAGAGCGCGAGCATTGCGGTCAGCGGCGGTACCACGCCGGTGCAGTGTTTCGAGCACTTGTCCCAGGCGGCGCTGCCATGGGACCGTGTCAAAGTCACGCTGACGGACGAACGCTGCGTGCCCGCGGATCATGCCGAGAGCAATACGCGCCTGGTGCGCGAGCGCCTGCTCCAGGCAAACGCTGCCGCGGCGGAGTTCGTGGCGCTCGATGCCGCATCGCTGGATCGTCTGGATGACGTGTTTTCGGCGGTACTGCTCGGCATGGGGAGCGACGGACATTTTGCGTCGATTTTCCCCGATATGCCGAATCTGTTTACAGCGCTCGATCCGAACAACCCGGAGCCGTGTCTGCGCGTGGAGACCGAGGCGAGCCCCCTGACCCGCGTCACGCTGACGCTGGCGCGTTTGTGTCAGTCCCGCAGCATCATGCTGCTGGTCTTTGGTGACGCCAAAACCCGGATCCTCGATGCCCCGGATGGCCTTCCGATAGCCGTGCTATTGCGGCAGCGCAGCGTGCCCGTGCGCGTCATCTGGGCACCTTGAGCGAGAGAACTCATGTCAGACCTTCACCCCGTCATAGATGAAGTCACCCGACGTATTGTTGTCCGGAGCGCTGCTTCCCGGCGTGCCTACCTCGACAAGATCGCGGCCGCGGAAGCTTCCGGCCCTCATCGCGAACAGCTTTCCTGCGGCAATCTCGCGCACGGCGCAGCTGCCTGCGAGGCACATAAGAAGAGTGCCTTGATCGACACGGATGCGCCGAACCTTGCAATCGTGTCGGCCTACAACGACATGCTCAGCGCGCACCAACCCTACGAAACCTATCCGGATCTCATACGCTCAGCCGCTGCGGAAGCAGGCGCGGTCGCGCAATTTGCCGGCGGTGTGCCCGCAATGTGTGACGGTGTGACCCAGGGTCAGGATGGTATGGATCTGTCACTTTTCAGCCGCGACGTGATCGCGATGTCCAC
The DNA here is from genome assembly GCA_965267275.1 of Pseudomonadales bacterium. GTDB lineage: Bacteria > Pseudomonadota > Gammaproteobacteria > Pseudomonadales > Azotimanducaceae > UBA4421. The sequence continues at coordinate 4,191,931 of OZ253950.1, read as the reverse complement.
TGCCATTGCGCTCTCACACAACATGTTCGACGCGGTCGTCTGTCTCGGCATTTGTGACAAGATTGTCCCCGGACTTTTCATCGGTGCGCTGACCTTCGGGCACCTGCCCACGGTGTTCCTGCCCGCTGGTCCGATGGCGAGCGGTTTGCCGAATAAGGAAAAGGCGCAGGTGCGTGAAGCTTATGCCGCCGGGACTGTCGGGCGCGAAGAGCTGATCGCTGCCGAATCGGCTTCTTACCACAGCCCCGGCACGTGCACTTTCTATGGCACCGCAAACAGTAACCAGATGCTGATGGAGTTCATGGGGCTGCAGCTGCCGGGCAGCTCGTTTGTCCATCCCGGCGCCGACCTGCGAACGCACTTGACGATTGCCGGCGTGCGAACGGCATTGTCTGCCAACGATGCGACATTGGCGCCGATCGGCCGGATCGTCGATGAGAAGACAATTGTGAACGGGATCATCGGTCTCCTGACCACAGGCGGATCGACCAATCACACGCTCCACCTGGTCGCCATGGCGGGTGCCGCGGGTATCAAGATCAATTGGGACGACTTTGCCGACTTGTCAGAGGCAGTGCCGCTTCTCGCGCAGGTTTATCCGAACGGGCAGGCCGACGTGAATCAGTTTCACGCGGCTGGTGGCCTGGGATTTCTGATCCGTGAGCTCCTCGAAGCGGGCTTGCTGCATCAGGATGTCGGTACGATCCTCGGCCAGGGGCTGGATCGCTTTACCGTGGCGCCGGCGCTGACAGAGGGTGGCCTCGAGTGGCGTGCGCTCGATGCGCGCACCGCGGATGCCTCGGTGTTGCGGCCGGCGTCGGAGCCGTTTCAGGAGAACGGTGGCCTGCGCGTGCTCTCGGGCAATGTTGGCCGGGCAGTTGTCAAAGTCTCGGCGGTGGCGCCCGAGCACAGGGTGCTGAGCGCGCCGGCGCGGGTGTTTCACAGTCAGGCCGAATTTGTTGCCGCGTATGAAGCGGGCGAGCTGGCAGGAGACGTGGTTGTGGTCCTGGCTTATCAGGGACCGCAGGCGATCGGCATGCCGGAGCTGCACAAGCTGACGCCTTACCTGGGCGTGCTGCAGAATCAGGGACACCGGGTGGCGCTCTTGACGGACGGTCGCATGAGCGGTGCTTCCGGCAAAGTGCTCGCGGCGATACACGTGACGCCTGAAGCCATGGACAGCGGCAATATTGCGCTGATACGCGACGGAGATACGGTGACGGTCGACGCGGAGCGCAACGTGCTCGAAGTGGATGCGGATCTATCCGCTCGGACGCCTGTGTCACCGGACCTCGAATCCGTGCAAACCGGCTGCGGTCGAGAGCTCTTTGGTGCGATGCGCCGCCAGGTGAGCAGTGCCGAAGCGGGCGCTTGTACCCTGCTGGTGAATTGAGAGATGGACGCCGGGGCTATTCTGCAGAACCAACGTATTGTGCCTGTCGTCGTGCTCGAAGAGAGCGGCGGGGCGGTAGAGCTCGCGCGGACGCTTTATGGCGAAGGCATCGAGGCCATCGAAATTACGCTGCGCACGCCAGCTGCGCTGGATGCCATCGAAGCCGTTGCTGCTGCGGTCCCTGAGATGCTGCTGGGTGCCGGCAGCGTGCGTGATCCCGGTCAGGTATCTCAGGCGCTCAGCGCAGGCGCGCGCTTTCTGGTGAGCCCCGGCTCTGCGCCCGGTTTGCTGGATGCGGTCGACGAGGCCGCGGTTCCCTTTGTGCCGGGTGCGGTCACGGCCAGCGAGATCCTAGCGCTGCGCGAAAGAGGGTATCAGCTGGTGAAGTTCTTCCCGGCTGAAGCCGCGGGTGGTCTGGCAGTCATACGCGCCCTTGCCGCCCCTTTGCCCGAGGCGCGGTTTTTCCCGACAGGAGGCATAACGGCGGCGTTAGCCGAAGCCTATCTTGCCCATCCACAGGTCGCGTGCATCGGCGGTTCCTGGTTTGTGCCGCAGGATGCGCTGGCCGCCGGTGATATGGAACGGATCGCGGCATTGGCGCGCGCTGCGCACGCGCTGACCCGCGCGTCATGAACTGCCTCGTCGCGGACATTGGCGGAACCAACGCCAGGTTCGCGCTGCTTCGGTCTGCCGGCGGTGCGCTCGAAGACATTCGGGTCTATCACGGCCGTGATTATCCGACCGTGGAGTCGGCGATGGACGCCTATCTGGAGGAGGTTGCCGTACCGCGGCTGGATGGCCTGGCGATCGCCGTCGCCGGCCCGGTGCAGGCCGGGGTGTGCCGCTTCACCAACAGCGCCTGGGAGGTGAGCGCCGCGCGGCTTGGCGAGCGATATGCGACGGCTCGGGTAAGCCTCGTCAACGATTTCGCCGCGGTGGCCTGGGGTCTACCCGAGTTGGCGGCCGGCGCCATGCTGATCGGGGTTGAGCGACGCCCCGTGCTGGGAGACACATACAGCCTCGGCGTCATCGGGCCAGGCACGGGGCTCGGCATGGCAGGACTGGTCCGCCGTGACGGTTGCACGGTCCCCATCATTTCGGAAGGTGGACACGCCGGTTTCGCGCCGGAAACTGAACTGCAGCGCGAAGTGCTGGCGGTGCTCTCACAAACCCTGGAGCGTGTCTCTGTCGAACGCGTGGTCTCTGGACGCGGGATCGTCAATCTGCATCGAGGTTTAGCATCCGTCACAGGTTTGCCTTTGGAGGCTGACGCCCCGGAAGGCATTTTTGCGCGGAGTGTGACCGACGCCGAGTCGCTGTCCGCGCAGACGACCGCGCTGTTTTTCGAGATTCTCGGCCAGGTTGCCGGTGATCTGGCGCTCACCCTGGGCGCGACAGACGGTGTTTTCATTGCGGGCGGGGTTGCCCAGCGTTATCCGGAGCTGCTGCAGGGCGGTGGTTTTCGCCAGGCGTTCGAGCGCAAAGGGCGGCACACCGAGTTACTCGCCAGTGTGCCCACGCTGTTGATTCGTGACCCCTATCCGGGCCTCGTTGGCGCAGCGCAGTTGCTGAAACGCTGAGGCCTGTCTCGGCCTGAGCTGGCCGTGCCTTACTCCACCGTCTGCGACGCGATCCGCCCGGATGTGCCCGCCACCATGTCACGGGCTTCCCGGGTGGACTTCTGGGTCGGCTCCCGTCCGCGGGAAAAGTTGAAGGGTTCGGTGTCGATATCTTCGAGCACGATCTCGCGATTCAGCACCGCGCGTTTCCACTCCTGGTGCTCCTCCTCTCGCGCGTGGAACTCGGGCATCACTTCTTTAGCAAAGAGTTCGAGAGAGTCGCAGATGTCCTGGTGTGTGTTTTTACCTGCCTGGTTCAGCAGAATGACCTGATCGACATTGGCGTCTTCAAGCTCCTTCAAGCGCTCGCGGATGGTATCCGGGGAGCCGATCAGCTCGCTGCCGCTGCGCTTCTGCCCCGCCGGTGTCTGCTTCCATTCCTGGTAGCGTTCCCAGAAGTTGACCTCACCCGGCTCGAACGGACCTTCCTTGCCATAGAGCTGCAGCGCAAACTGGAAGAACGTCCAGCCATCGGCTTTCTCCCAGGCTTCTTCGTCGGTTTCGGCGCACATGAAGCCGCCGACCACGGCGATGTTTGGATTTGACGCATAGTCCGCGAGCTTTTCCTGATGGTTCAGGAACGTGTTGTAGTAGGCGTTCACCCAGGCTTCCGCCGCTGCGAGGTTCACGAACTTGAAGCAGAGTGCCCCCATGCCGCGGTGGGCGGAGTATTTGATCGTGTCGAGCTGTGAACAGGCCACCCACAGCGGAGGATGCGGCTTCTGCAGCGGTTTTGGCAGGACGGCCCGCTTGGGAAAGTGGAAGTATTCACCTTCGTATTCCCAGCCGTGGTTGTACATCATCGGCAGCGTGCAGCGCACCGCGTCCTCCCAGACGTCCCGCTTGTCGCGAAAACGCAGATTGAACGGATGCAGCTCTGTCACCGAGGAGCCCTCGCCGAGACCCATCTCCACGCGTCCGTTGGAGACGAGATCCAGAGTAGCAACCCGTTCGGCAACGCGGGCGGGGTGATTGGTCGTCAGCTGGATGATGCCGTGGCCGAGGCGGATGTTTTTGGTGCGCTGGCTGGCAGCGGCAAGAAACACTTCCGGTGCTGAGGAGTGGGAATACTCCTCCATGAAGTGATGCTCGACTTCCCAGGCATAGTCATAGCCGAGCTGGTCGGCCAGTTCTATCTGCGCGAGCGAGTTCTGGATCAGTTTATGCTCGCTGAAATCTTCCCAGTCCCGCGGCAGCTGGTGTTCGTAAAAAATGCCGAATTTCATCAGGTATTCCCTATTCTCCCGTCTCTCTTGTTTCGCATACTGGCGCGGGATTACGGATCCTGTCAAACGGTCGCAACAATGCCTGTGTGAGGATTTGGCTTCGCATGCGCACACCGGCTGAGCCTGTCAAACAGTTCGGTTATTTCTGACTCTGCGGCGTTGTTTGGTCTTTGCGCGCTTGCTAGATTCCCGCGCCTCCCCAAATCCTGCGAGACGCACGCCATGCGCACCAAACTGCGGTCCACTTGCCTGACGATCTTTGCCGCTTCCTTAGGATACCTGCTCAGCCCGGGCGTGTTCGCCAACACCAGCAGCGTGTTCAGCCCGGACGTCAGCGCGGGTGACCAGTCGTTCGAGTATCGATCCAGCTTCGAGCCGGGCGAGGACGGTGATCCGGATGTGTTCGCCCATCGCCTGCACTATCAGCAGTCGTTCAACGACCGCACCCGCTGGCGGATCATGGGTGTGCAGAGTGACAAGGACGAGGGTCTCGAATTTCGCTACACCCGTCTGGAGCTCCAGCACCAGTTCCACGAAGATGAGGAAGCAGGCTTCGACAGTGCGCTGCGCTTCGAGCTGCAGATTGCGGAGGGGGATGACACGCCCTCGCGGGCGCGCGTCGCGTGGACCGGCAAAGTCGATGCCACGCCGCGCTGGCAGCTGCGCGCCAATTTCCTGACCGGCAAACAGTTCGACAGTGGTGCCAAGAGCGGGCTGTTGCTCGAGACGCGCTGGCAGGCGACCTACAAGCTGGACGGGGGGGCACGGATCGGGCTCGAGATGTTCAACGATCTGAACACGACGGCGGATGTTGGCAGCTTTGACGAGCAGGAGCACACGCTTGGCCCCATCGTGAAATTTGGTCTGGGTAAGGGCTGGCGCGCCGAAGCGAGCTACCACGCTGGCTTATCGGACGATGCTTCAGACGACACGTTCCGCCTGCACATCCGATACAAGCTCCGCTGAGACTACGGCGAACTGTTCGGCCATCCGTTCGGTTTGGTATAGACGCTCAGATTTTTCCGAAGTCTCAGGTATGATTTTCTGAATGGCGCTGCGGGCGTTTAGCCCCTAATCTCGCGTCTCAAATTTTAAGGCGCTCCATAGAATGAAATACATCCCCGTAATCGCCGCTGCGCTCGCTGCGGCTCTGGCAATCAACGCGCACGCAGACAATCATGGCCACGGTGAGGAAGGCCTCTGTCTCGATGCGGGACCTCAGACCCCGCGGGACATCTCCAACGGCTACGGCCTGAACGACGTGACTTTCCCGATGGCGCCGCCGAGCACGGAAATGAACCTCTGTAACATTCACTCGCACACTCAGGCGGAACACAAGGGCCCCGGGTTCAACATTGCGGTAGCTGACGGTGATGCCGGCTACGCCTGCAACGATACGCGCGATCTGACTGAAGCGGAGCTCGCCGCAGCGCCGGGCGCCTACAAAGACGTAAAGCCGGGTGACACGATCGAGGTGCACTGGGTGCACACGACGTGTGACGCAACGCCGGGCCAAGGCCTTGGCGCCTGCGTACCGGAAGGCTGCAAAGATCCGCTGCTGCGCGTCGAGACCCAGGTGTTTCTGGTCGTGAACGACGCTAATGCCCTCGATTTCATGGACATGGCCTATCAGGGCAATGTGGAAAACGGCTTCCACCAGCCGCGCAGCCTGCCGAAATCCACCGGTTTGCCGGTAGAGTTCCTCGGTTCGACCACGGGCCCGAGCTACACGCAGGCGGTTTGTTCTCCGGCTCAGGTGACCTGGAGCGTGCGGCCCCAGTGCGAGAAAGTCGACATCAACTCGCTGCACCGCTGGGCGGAAAGCGACAACGTTTTCAAAGAGACGAAGTCGCATGGTGTGCGCAAGCTTGTGACTGCGCCGGAACTGCTCTCGCCCATCAAGTAGGGCCGGGTCGCTTCCGCATCCCCTCGCCGTGGTCTCGAATCAAGAGGCCACGGCATCTCATCTGCCGGGTCTCAACGACCCCGTCTCCCCTGACTTGACACTCCCAGGTCCTGCCCGGATAGTCGATCGTTCATCTAAGGGGAGGGTGAACGTATGACCAGTCATGACTTTCCGGTCATATCCGCGGATTCTCATATCACTGAGCATCCGGAAACTTACAGTGCACACATAGATCCGAAGTGGCGCGATAAGGCGCCCAGGATGATCAACGCCGGCGAGAAGGGTGATCTCTTCATCATCGATGGCATGAAGCGTCCGATCGCCATGGGACTCGTTGCCGCCGCCGGCAAATCTGCGGAAGAGCTCTCTGAGGCGGGCGTGACTTTCGATGAGCTGCACCGCGGCGGCTGGGATCCCAAGGCGCGCATCGGTGAGCAGGAGCGCGACGGCGTCGCAGCCGAGATCATCTATCCCACCGTGGGCATGATGATCTGCAACCACAGCGACTTTGATTACAAGAAAGCCTGCTTCGATGCGTATAACCGCTGGATCGCGGAATATTGTGCCGAGGACCCGCTGCGGCTGCTCGGCTGCGGGCAGACCGCCATGCGTTCTCCGGCGGAAGGGGTGGAGGATCTCAAAGCGATCAAAGCCCTGGGGCTGCGCGGGGTGATGATGCCGGGCGAGCCGGCGGAAGAAGACTACGACAGCGAGATCTACAATCCGGTCTGGGAAACGGCGATCGAGCTCGGCCTGCCGCTCTCTTTCCATATTCTCACGATGAAAAACGCGCAGACGCGCGGGCCGCGTATCAACACCTTTCTTTCCATTATCCGCGGCAATCAGGACATCATGGGCACCATGATTTTCGGTGGGGTGTTCGAACGCTATCCGGAACTCAAGATCGTTTGTGTCGAAGCCGACGCGGGATGGGTGCCGCACTACCTGTATCGCATGGATCACGCTTACAACCGTCATCGCAACTGGCTTGCGCCGGGCGTGACGCTCGAGCGATTGCCCTCTGAGTATTTCTCCGAGCACATCTACACGACGTTCCAGGACGACTGGGTCGCGTTCAAATGCGCGGATCAGATGAACTGGCGACGGCTGCTCTGGGCCAACGACTTTCCGCACAGCGACTCGACCTGGCCCTGGTCGCAGGAAATGCTGGCCGAGCACACGGCGCATCTTACGGATGAGCAGACCCGCGCGATTCTCTGTGACAACGTGGCCGAGCTCTACAACATAGACCTCTCACAGCTTAAGGCAGTCGCATGAGTTATACCGGCGCGGACCTCATCGCCGATGCGTTGGCGCAGCTGGGCGTCGAGCACGTCTTCGGCATCGTCAGCATTCACAACATGCCGATCATGGATGCCATCAATCGGTTGGGTAAAACCCGGATCATCGACGTGCGTCACGAACAAGGCGGCACGCATGCGGCCGACGGCTACGCGCGCGCTACCGGTAAGCTCGGAGTCATGATTGCCTCCACCGGTCCGGGCACGTCCAACACCGTCACGGGGCTCTACGAAGCACAGTACGGCTCCTCGCGGGTCATGGTCATTACCGGACAGGCGGAAACCGCGTTCTACGGTAAGGGGCTCTCCTACGTGCACGAAGCCGAGAACCAGGTGCCGATGCTCGCGTCTGTCTGTCGTCGTGTCGAAAGCCCCCGCAACGTATCCCAGCTGGGCCCGGCGTTTGCCACCGTGTTGAATGACATGTTTACCGGCCGGCCCGCGCCGGGTGCGCTGGAGATCCCGATCGATCTGCAGTACGCCGAGACCGAGCGCATGGAATTCGCGTACCCCGATAGCGGCGCTGACTTTGCGCCTGACGCTGGCGATATCGACAAGGCGGTCGACAAAATCAAATCGAGCGCGCGCCGCATCATCGTTGCCGGCGGCGGCGTCATCGCTGCTGGCGCCAGTGCGGAAGTGCAGGCGCTGGCGCAGAAGCTCGACTGTCCGGTGCTGACGACCGTCGACGGGCGTGGGGTGATTCCGGAAGACCATGAGCTGGCCGTCGGCAATTACTACAACAGCGCAGGCATCTACAACGCCATCCAGGGTGCAGATCTGACCATCGCCATCGGCACCAAGTTCGCGGTCGGTGTCGACGGACAGTTCCAGGCCCAGACACCGCCGGGCGAGATGATTCAAATCGACATCGACGGCAACATGATCGGCCGCACGCACAAAGCCCATATCGGTATTCTGGCCGACGCCAGGTCGGCGCTTACGGCAATCAACGCCGGGCTGGACGAGACTCTGCCCAATGACGGCCAGTTCAATCAGGTCATCTGGGAAGCGCGCGACGGCGTACGTAACGCGATGCGTGCGCGCCTCGGAGAAGACTGGCCGCAGGTCATGGACGCGATCCGGGCGAAGCTGCCGCGTGATGGCGTCTTCGTGCGGGATCAGACCATATCGGCCTACAACTGGGGCAATCAGCAGTTCCCGATCTACGAGCCGCGTACGTCCATGAACCCCACGTCCGGTGCAATCGGACCGGGCTTTCCGATGAGCATCGGCGCCGCGATCGCGACGGGCAGGAAAACCGTGGTTATCCACGGTGACGGCGGCTTCATGTTCCACGCCACCGAGCTTGCGACCTGCGCCCAATACGGCGTGCCGTTGGTGGTCTGCGTCTTCAACGACTCGGGTTACGGCGTGCTGCGCTGGCTGCAGGACACGCGCTTCGGGCGCATCAACGAAACGGACCTCGGTAAGGTGGCGTTCGCGAAGATGGCCGAGAGTATGGGTGTGCCCGCCGAGCGCGTGCAGAGCGTGGCTGAATTCGAGGCGGCGCTCGATACCGCGATGGCGGCTGACGGACCTTATCTCATCGATGTCGACATGGAGCACTTTGCGCCGATGGAGATCTCGGTCATGCCGAAAAAGAAGGTCGAAGTCGACGTCCGCGGCTAGCAGCAGCGCATGGCGATACGCATGACCAAACCCTGGATGAGCGTCGACGAGGCGTTGGCGCGTCTGCATGGGCATCTGGGTGTATTCCAGTTGGCCGATGCCGACGAGAATGTGCTTTATATCGGCTTTGCCGGCGGCAGGGACATATACGGTCTCAAGGGCGCGGTGGGGGAAGCGCTCACTGCTCACCCGCAGGCTACCCGGGTGCGCTACGAAATCACCACGTCCTACCATACCCGTTACCGGGAGCTCCTGATGGTGCACGTTGCGGACCATGGCGAGCTGCCCATGGAGATCCCGCCCATTAAACTTGGCAAGCTGAGTCCCGCCTGATGGATCTGAATCTCACTGAAGAACAGGACATGATCGTCGGCATGGTCCGGCGCTTCGTGCGCGAGGAAATCCTGCCGCTCGAGCTCGACCTCGACCCCGATGCAGACGAGCTGAAGCCGGAGGACCGGGAACGCCTCGTCGAGAAAACCCGGGCGATGGGCTTGTATGGGCTCGACATCCCGCCCGAATACGGCGGGCCGGATATCGATCTCGTCACGCGCACGCTCATTGCCATCGAGATGTCGCAGCACCGCGCCGGCCTGTACGCGCCTTGTTACGGGACGTTCGGCGGCGCGGGCCTGGCACAGCTTTTTGAGGCCACCGACGAGCAGAAAGAAAAATACCTGTACCCGACGCTGCGCGGCGAGAAGCGCGGCTTTTTTGGCCTGTCCGAACCGTCCGGCGGTTCAGATCCGGCACGCGCGATACAGACGAAAGCGGTGCAGGATGGCGATGACTGGATCATCAACGGCGGCAAGCTCTGGATCAGCGGGGCTGACAAAGCCGATTTCGGGCTCGTATTCGCGCGCACCGATGCTGACAAAGGCCGTAACGGGGTGACCTGCTTTATCGTCGACACGGATACCCCCGGCTTTCATGTGCGCCGCATCGTGCACACCCTGCGTTCGGCGCACTACGCGACGGAACTGCAGTTCGAAGATATGCGCGTGCCGGCGCGCAACATCCTGGGCGATCTCAATCGCGGCTTTGCGATCGCGAATGACCGTCTGACCCGCCAGCGCATTCCGTATGCCGCGGGCTGCATAGGCGTTGCCATCAAAGCCCAGGAAATGGCGCTCGACTATGTGCCGCAGCGCGAGACTTTCGGCGCGCCGCTGTCCACGCGTCAGTCGATCCAGTGGATGCTGGTGGACAACGAGATCGATATCAAACAGTCGATCTGGATAACACTCGAGGCGGCCAACAAAGCCAATCAGGGGCAGCCGTTTCGCAAAGAAGCGGCGATGGCCAAGCTCGTCGCCACCGAGGCCGGCGGCCGGGTGGTGGATCGCTGCATGCAGATGTTCGGCGGTCTCGGCGTTGCCAAAGAACTGCCGTTCGAGCGCTGGTACCGCGAGATGCGTATCCGCCGTATCGGTGAAGGCCCGAGTGAGGTGCAGCGTCACGTGATTGCCCGGGAACTTCTGGGCGCGTCTCTGCGCTGAGTTCCGGACCGAAATCAAGAGAGGAGAGGATACATGCAAGCCGTAAAGATCATCCTGCAGATCGTCGGAGTGCTGGCCGTTTTGTTGCTGACGACAATCGTCACGCTCAGCATCAGGAATTCCGGCGCTGACGGACCTTCAGCCTTGTTTCCAGGCGGAGAGCTGGTTTCCGGGGAGCTGCACACCGGTCCGGACCCCGATTGGTCGTTCACGGACGACATCTTCACAATCGAGTTGCAGCTGAACGATCCCATGGCGTCCCGCAAGATTTTTGTGATGGAGAGTGGCGGCAAGGTCTACGTGCCGAGCGGGTACATGAAGTCGTTGCTCGGCAGACTCTGGAAAGACTGGGCGTTCGAAGCGGAAGAGGGCAACAACCTCGGGGTAGCGCGCATTGAAGGCGTGCGCTACCAGCGACAGCTGATCCGCGTGAAAGACCCCGATGTCATCGACGGAGTGGTCCGTAAGATGGCGCAGAAATATGCAGGCGGCGGGACGCCCGAGGTGATTGCCGAGATGACCCGCAGCGTAATGGAAGATGAGACCTGGATATTCGAAATGGCGCCGAGGAGCAGCTGATGACCTGGAAAAACTACGCGATCACCTGCGCCGGCATTGCGGTCGTCTGGGCCGTCGGGCTCCTCGCAATACCTGCGTTTGCCGAATTGGTGGAAGGCCTGATGCTGCTCTTTCTCTCGACGCAGGCGCGCTGATCGCGCCTGCTGAGGGCGCGTCCTACAGCGGCGCGAGTTCAGGCTCGCTGTAGCGCACGCGATAAATCAGGCCCTGCTGGTCGTCTGAGATGAGCAGGCTGCCGTCGGGGGCGACCATGACGTCATTCGGGCGGCCCAGAGTGGTTTGTCCCTCGAGCCAGCCGGTAATGAACGGGGTGTAGTCGAGTTTGCCTTCACGGCCCGCGGTGACGACGCTGATCTGATAACCCACCTTTTCGCTGCGGTTCCAGGAGCCGTGCTCCGCGATGAACAGTGCGTTGGCGTATTGCGGTGGGAACTGCGAGTCGGCGTAGAAGGTCAATCCCAGCGCTGCCGAATGCGCCTGAATTTTAACGGCTGGATCGACAAAGGTTTTGTCCGCAGCTGCCTCGTGGTCGCCGAACTCCGGATCCGGTACGTCGCCAGCGTGCACGAACGGATAACCGAAGTGCTGGCCGGGGCGTTCGATGATGTTGATCTCTTCGGCGGGCACATCGTCGCCGAGCATGTCACGGCCGTTGTCGGAGAACCACAGTTGGCCGGTCTCGGGATGCCAGGCGAAGCCGACGGTGTTGCGGATACCCTCTGCCCACAGTTCCGTTGCGCCGGTGGCAGGATCCATGCGCAGCAGACTGGCGTAGCGCGGGTCTTCCTCGAGACAGATGTTGCATGGCGCGCCGACCGGAACGTACAGCTGCTCGTCCGGCCCGAACTTCAGGTACTTCCAGCCATGATGCGGATGGTCCGGGAGCGCGTCGGTTACCGTCTGGACAGCTGGATCAGGACGCAGGTTCTCCTCGATGTCGGCGACTTTCAGGATCAAGTTGACGGCGCCGATGTAGAGATCACCGCCATGCACCGCCACGCCGCTCGGCATCTGCAGGTCTTTGAGCAGCGTGATGACCTCGGGCGCCTCGTCGGTCAGCGCGTTGGGGACTGCGTACACATTGCCGGCTCGGCGGGTGGCGACAATCAGCGTGCCTGCATCCGTCAGGGCCATCTGGCGGGCGTTCGGCACAGAGAAATTCAGCGCTTCGATACTGAATCCTGGCGGAAGCTTGAAGTCGATGGCCCTGGCCGGCAGCGCCGCCGTCAGAGCCACAATGATGAGGGTGAGCATGTGTGTTTTCATGGCGCGGCAATCTCTCACATAGGTTCTGGTGACTCAACAGTAGCGACGTGCAGGTCCGACAAGTAAGCTAGCTCGATGGAATCTTCCGCGCCGGTGGCGCCGCCCGTCGCCAATCTCAGCGACGAGCTCAAAGACAACATACAGACGGCCTACCGCAGCTGGCTGAACGCGCGCGGTTTCAAAGCCCGCCGCGGGCAGCGTGAGATGATTGCCCACGTGGCGCGCACGCTCGCGAGCGACGAAAATCGCATTGCCGTCATCGAGGCGGGCACCGGCACCGGCAAAACGGCCGGCTACTGCCTGGCCGCCATACCCACCGCTCAGGCGCTTGGTAAGACGGTGGTGTTGAGCACTGCAACGGTTGCGCTGCAGGAGCAGGTGACGCTGCATGACATTCCTGATCTCAAACAGAACGCACAGCTCAAGTTCAGCGTCAGTCTTGCCAAGGGCCGGGGGCGCTACCTGTGCCTGAAACGTCTGGACGATCATCTCAAGTACAACGATCAACAGGAGATCCCGCTCTTCGAGGTGGATGACGGCGACCACACCGTCCTGTATCAGTCGATGCTCGACCGGTTCGGCCGGGGCGAGTGGGACGGTGAGCTGGACAGCTGGCCGGACGAGTTGCCGGACGGCGCCTGGCGCGGCGTCACCACGGATCACCGGGGCTGTGCCAACAACCGCTGCAGCTATTTCAAGCAATGCCCGTTTTTCCGCGCGCGCAACGCCCTCGAGGGCACTGACGTCATTGTCGCCAACCATGATCTGGTGCTGTCGGATCTTGCGCTCGGCGGCGGGGCGGTGCTGCCGGAACCGGAAGACTGTATCTACATCCTCGACGAGGCGCATCATCTCGCCGACAAAACCCAGAACCACTTTTCCGCCAGCGCCAGAATTGGCGGTACGCTGCAGTGGCTGGACCACGTCAATGCGGTGATGGGCAGTCTGACGCAGCGTTTTGCCCGTCCTGACGAGTTGGTGAAGCTGGCCACGAGCGTTGCCACCGAAACCGCTTCGCTGCGGCCGGCACTGGAAGCCCTCAGCGCAGGTCTGCACGAACTCGAGTATGAGACCCGTGATGACGATCTCGATACCTGCCGATTCGCGATGGGCGACGTGCCGGAAGAGATACGGAAGTTGGCCGACGCCGTCATTCCGCATCTCTCGAAGCTCGGGGATGACGTCAATCGTGTCCATGGTCTTTTGCAGGACGCGGTAGCGGGTGAGCTGACCTGGGAGCGGGCGTATGAAGCCGAAGACTGGCTGGTCCCCGTCGGTCAGCTGGAAACGCGGGCGATGAGCGCCATCGCCTTATTCAGCGATTACGCGCAAGGCTCCGAGTATCGCCACGCGCGCTGGGTCAGTCGCACGCCCTACGACGTGGAGATGGTCAGCGCACCGATCGAGCCCGGCCACATTCTGGACGAGGTGCTGTGGCAAAGGGCCTTCGGCGTCATCTGCACATCTGCGACCCTGAGCGCGATGGGCCGTTTCGATCGCTTTTTCGAGCGCGCGGGTCTGCACGCCGACGTGATGCGCGTGCGCATTCCCAGCCCGTTCGACTTCCCGCGAATTGCGACCTTCAGCGTGCCGGACATGCAGTCGGATCCGCGGGACTTCGATGCCCATACCGAGGAAGTCGTGAAATTGCTGCCGGATCTCATGGCTGAGGCGCAGAGCGCGCTGGTTCTGTTTACCTCCTGGCGTCAGCTCAACGCGGTGGTCAAAGCGCTGCCGAAAGACCTCGACGAGAAGCTCTTCGTCCAGGGTGAGGGTGCGAAGCAGGTGCTCATCAAGCAGCACCGCGAACGTATCGATGCCGGTCTACCCTCTTATCTGTTGGGTCTTGCCAGTTTTTCGGAAGGGCTTGATCTGCCGGATGACTATTGCCGCCACGTCATCATCGTGAAGATCCCTTTTGCGGTGCCGGACGATCCGATCGACCGCGCGATGGCCGAGTGGGCGGAGGCCCGGGGCCGCAACGCGTTCTACGAAATCTCGGTGCCGGATGCAGCGCTCAAGCTCGTGCAGGCCTGTGGCCGCCTCATTCGTCATGAGAACGACCACGGCAAGATCACGATGCTCGACAAAAGAATCGTCGCCCAGCGTTACGGCAGAGCTCTGTTGGAGTCTCTGCCGCCTTACAACTTTCAGCTCTGAGGGGCGTCGTCCCAGGATTGCGTGGCGTCGCTCAAGAGCCTGCCGCGCTCGGGAATGTCATCGAAGTTGCCCTGGCTGAAGATCAGCAGACGATCTGTCTCCAGAAGGGTTTCAACGCGGGCAAAGTATGCGGCCAGGTCTTCACGGGTGAGTTCCGCGACGATCGCGGCGACCTGTTCGCGGCTGTCGAAGCTCAACACCTGGTCGGTCAGATCCACCCAGTACTTTTGTGACTGCTCGTTGAGGTTCTTGGGCGTCTGCAGCAGGCGGTTGATGAGGCCTGCTTTGTGCTGCTCGAAGTCTGCCTCGCTGACCTCGGGCCAGTCCGCAACAAACGTGTCGACGAATGCCCGGGTTGCCGCCTCCAGGCCGGCAGCAGAGGTATTCGGTGACTGCACCACAAACGAGAGCCCACCGCGTCGGGCGACGGGGCTGTTGGTAATGCTCACCACATAGCCCAGTTGCTGCTCGGTACGCAGATCGTTGAAGTATCTCGGTTGCATGATCTGCGCGGCCAGCGAGCTGCGCGCGCGGCTTTCGTAGGACGTGTCCGGATCCTGCACGTGCAGCACCATGGCGGCATCGTTGTGCTCGATCGGCAACTGCAGGCGCAGCGCGCCTTTGACGTCCCGGGCATTCGCGCGCAGGAAACGGGTTTCTTTGATCGGCAGGCGCGCGGCCAGCAGCTGTTCGAGCTTCGGCGCAACGCTCGCGTCGATATTGCCGTGCCACAGGCCGCGCACGGCAACCTGGTCGAGCTTCTCGGTGCGCCAGGCGCGCAGTGCCTCGACCGTCACCGGCTCCAGCGCTTCGATGAGCTGCTGGCGCGGCCAGCGACCGCTGCGTAGCGCGTCGGAGAGTGCCGAGAAGGCCTGATTAAACGGCCGCTCTTTGGCGGCGTTGCGCCAATCTCTGATCAAAGATGCTTTCAGGGTGTCGAACCGCTCGGGTTTTATTTCAGCCTGGACCAAGGCCTCGAGCACCGGTGTGAGCAGCTCAACCTGCTTGTCGTGGTAGCCGCCGATGCGCACCTCGAATCCCGAGTCCGGTACGGACAGGCTGTAGCCCAGGCCTGCCAGATAGGCGGGGTAGGTGAGCTCGCTGAGACTGTCTTCCACCAGCATCCGGTACAGCTGCGCCATGCTGCGATCCTGGGGTGATTCAAGGCCGCCGTCGACCGCAATCTCGAGATACATATTGGCGCGCGGGCTGCCGAACGTGGTTTCGGTATCGAGCCAGAGCTCGAGGCCGGGTTTGTCGATGGCGAGGGCAATCGCATCACCGGCGTCTTTCTGCAGTTCGAGATCGTCGGGAAGGTACGGGTTCGGCGCCGGCAGGCTCAATGCCACATCAGCGACGGGCTTGCGCGCGGGCGGCGTGCGGGTGAGGGTGTACGGCACATCAAACCAGCGTTCTGTGTTTTCACCGGTGATGGTGTCCGCGTGTATTTCCATCAGGACGTTGTCGGGGTTGATGTAGCTCAGATACTTCTCGATCTGCGCGGCATCGAAACCCTCCATCAGATAGGGCGCGACCAGCAGGTCTTCCGGGGGGAATTCGTCGATACGCGGTGCCATCAGGTAGACCAGGCTCGTCGGGCGCGTCTTTTCCTGGAAACGAAAGTTCATGGCGGCCACTTTTGCCTGCTCTTCATAGAGCCATTCCTGTGGCGGCTGGCTTTTGATCAGATCGACGTAGGTGAAGAGGAGATCGGTGATCGAATCGACGTTCTCTTTGCCTGCGGGCGTGAGCTCTATGCTGACGACCATGGCGCTGGCATTGCGATCGAGATCGGTAACGCCGGAGCTCAAGCTTTCGATCCAGCCGCGTCGCGACAGCGCCTGATACAGACTGCCAGTGCCTTCGTGCCCGAGCAGGTTGCTGAAGTATTGCTCGGGTTTGTTGCGATAGACTTCCCGCGTGGACGGCATCGGGAACATGTAGGAGACCTTCGCACCTTCTTTCAGAGTGGTGATCTCCAGACGCGCCGGCAGTTCGCGTTCGGTATACATCGGCGTCGTCGGGTAGTCGGGGCCGATATCCTTGTTGACGATTTTGCCGAACAGGGGCGTGACGCGGTTTTCCAGCTCGTCCAGCGTTTCCGGGCTGATGACCACCAGACCCATCTGGTCGGCCGAATAGTTTTCCGCGAAGAAACTGGTGAGGTCTTCGTGTATGTCTCCGGCCAGCGTCGCCAGCGAGCCGATCGTGAATTTGGACGCCGGGTGCTCGGGATTGAGCGCCTGCTTGCCGACCATGTAGCCACGCCAGCCGTCATCGCGGATCTGCATGCGATATTCGGAGTCGACCGCGTTCTTTTCTCTGGCCGAGTATTCGGGGCTGATGACCGGGTCGATGAAGAAGTGCGCAAAACGGCTCAGCGCCTCGGGAAAAGACTCTGGCTTGATGTCGAAGAAGTAGTTCGTGTGATCGAGCGCGGTGTAGGCATTCGATGAGCCGCCGCCGGCGCGGATGAACGTCTGAAAGCCGTCGACCTCCGGGTAAGTTTCCGTCTGGATGAACAGCATGTGCTCGAGGAAATGCGCGAGGCCCGGGCGGTCTTCCGGTTCGTGGAAACTGCCCCGGTAAACCGCCAGAGCCGCTGCCGCCTTCTCCGTGGTCGGATCGGAGACGAGCACCGCGCGCAGTTTGTTGGGGAGCTCAATATAACGATACTCGCGGCTGTCGTTCGGACTCTTGCGAACGACGACTTCACCGTCGCTCGCGGCGGTTGGCTCGGAAACGGCGGGCTGGTTGGCACAGCCGGTGACGATAGCCGCCGCGGCCAGGAGGGCGAGCAGCGGGAACCAGACTGTTCTCTCGAGTTTTGCTTCAGGCATGACTGAAAACACTCCTAATCTTAGTGAAGCCGCGTCCCTCCATTGCGCAGCGTAAAACTGGACGCGAACCCTAGCAAAACTGGCATCTTTTTGCCCGATTTGCGCCCGGCCGCGGCTGACGCCGCAGCCGTCCTGCTTACGTGGTGTCGCGCTTGAAGGCGACGCCGAGGTAGTAGTCGATACTGAGGTACCGCCCGCCGCCGATGATCAGCAGTGCCAGCAGCATGGCGAAGTAGATCATCGCAAATTCGATGCCGCTGTTGAGTTTCACGATGCTGCCGCTGCCGTTCAGGTAACGGAAGTTGCCGTGCTCGCGCAGAATTGACTTTGCGCGCGCCAGACGTTCGGACGCTTCGATGGTTCGTTCGTTGACGTTGTAACACTTGATGTAACGCTCGAAGACGCTGGATTCCTGGTGCGCCTCACTGTCCGGTATGCACACCGCCGGTGGATTAGAGGGCGCTATGGCCGGCCAGCCGTTGTCCCAATGCACGGACGCGGCCGCGACCAGCATGGTGATTGCCAGAGGGATTGCCCAGATGCGCGTGGCCAGTCCCAGCAGCAGGCAGATGCCGCCGATGAATTCCGTCCAGCTGGCCAGGAACCAGGAGAGCTCTACCGGCAGCACGCTGAACGGAAAAGGCAGGATCTCCTGACTGAACCAGTTGGTGCCCGTGATCTTCTCCCAGCCGGCGCCGATCAGAACCGGGCCCAGGATGAGACGTAAGGTGATGGACACCACACCGCTGAGGTGGGCGCTTGTCCAATTGAATATACGGTCGTACCAGTGGCTCCAGCTGGCAATCAGATTGTTCATTGTTATTTCCTGTCCGCTCCGCTCGTGGTTTCGTTAGACTGCGGTTTTGCAGATGGTTCCCATGGACTTACAGAACGAACTGCTCGCGGCGGTCGAGCCCGTTTTCGGCACGGTACAGGCCATGCCGCTAACGGGCGCCGTCGCGGTCCGTGAATGGGCGCTCGCCAGCAGCGTGCTTGCACCGCTCCTTGCGGCGCGTGGCGCGCGCGTGGTGGCCATCAGCGGCAGCCAGGGCAGCGGCAAATCGACGCTTGCCGCCATTCTGGTGGAAAGTCTGGCGCATCTCGGCGTGCGCGCAGCGAGCGCTTCCATCGACGATTTTTACCTGACGCTGGCGGAGCGCCGCCAGCTCGCCCGCGATGTGCACCCGTTGCTCGAGACTCGCGGCGTGCCGGGCACCCACGACGTGGCGTGGCTCGAGCGCGCGCTGCGCGCCGCTCGCGATGGGGCGGCAGAGGTGGTTCTGCCTCGTTTTGACAAAGGCGCTGACGATCGCGCCGGCAGCGAAACCCTGAAGGCGGACGTGCTGGTCATCGAAGGCTGGTGTCTGGGCGTGACGCCACAAGCCGAGGCGGCGCTCGCGGAGCCGGTCAACGCGCTCGAGCGGCACGAAGACACGGGCGGCATCTGGCGCAACTGGGTAAATGAGCAGATTAGTTGTCATTATGTGCCGCTCTGGTCTCTGCCGGAGTTCTGGATACATCTGCGCGCCCCCGGCTTTGGCGTGGTCGAAGCCTGGCGTGGCCAGGCCGAGTCGAAATTGCCGATCGCGCAGCGCATGGATGGCGCGGCGCTGGCCCGGTTCGTCGCGCACTACGAGCGGCTGACAAGCTGGCAGCTCGCCAATGCACCCCGGGGGCCGGGCGTGGCTCTGGCGCTGGATCGCGAGCGCCGCGTGACGGCGGTCACGGCAGGTGGCGGCCCGCAAATTTGAGCGGCAATTGCGCCCGAGTCATTCAGATGCGGTTCAGTTGCACGGCCTATTATGGGCCTCGAGGTTGAACAACGAGGCCGCCATCATGAAATCAAAAGCAAAAACCATCGCCCGATTAGCCCTGCCGGCGTTGCTGGCGCCGAGCCTGGCGCTCGGCGCCACGACGTATGACCGTGCGCGCGTCGTTGGCGTTACGCCAGTGTACGAGAGCGTGGCGTACGAAGTGCCGGTGGAGCAGTGCCGCACCGAACGCGTGCCGCACACGCGCTATCAACGCGCTTCGGCCACTGGCCCCCTGGTGGGCGCCATCATTGGCGGCGCCATCGGTAACGCCGTTGGCCACAAAAAGCGCAACAAGCAGGTTGGCACGGTGGTCGGTGCGCTGCTGGGCGGTTCCATCGGTGCTGACATCTCGCGTCAGAATCGCGAGCGGCGGGGCGGCTACACCCGCTACAGCTCGCAACAAGTGTGTGACGTTGCGTACGAGATGCACGAAGAAGAGCGCCTCGCCGGTTATGACGTCCGCTACGTCTATGCGGGTGAAACGTACTCGACCCGTATGAATCGGGATCCCGGCCGCTATTTGCGCGTGCGCGTGAACGTGCGCCCTGCGGAATAAGGGTAGACGGAGTACAATCGCGTGCGTCTGCTAGCGCCTGCGGCGATGAGGAAACAGTTGCGGCGATCAGTAAACAGCTGCGGCGATCAGCGAATGCCTGCGGCGCGCAGCGAGTGAAGTGAGAAAACCGATGTTGAGTGGTGCCTGCACAAACAAGCAATTCTGGGGTCCGATGATCCGCACGGCCGCGGCCGTGCTGATGCTGACCTTCGCAGTTGCCGGCCATGCCGCGCAGCGTGCTGACGAGACCCGCGAGCTGAAAGAGCTGCGCGGGCTTGGTCAGAACGGCGGTAGCCAGTTTGCACCGCGACCCGGCGTGAGCCTCGAGCAGGCGACCCAGAGAGCGCGCCAGGCGACCGGCGGCCGGGTATTGTCCGCGACACCGCGTCAGCGCAGTAACGGCACCGAGTATCGCGTGCGTCTGCTCGTTGACGGTGAGCGGGTAATCACTGTGACCGTCGATCCGCGCGGCCGCGTCAAAAGAAAAAGCTAGGAGGGAGTATGCGAACGCTCGTTGTCGAAGACGAAACGGCGCTGCGCGAGCAGCTGACTGAACATTTGAAGAGCGAAGGTTTTGCGGTCGACAGTGCAGGCGACGGCGAGGAAGGGCTCTATTTCGGGCGTGAGTACGACTACGACGTGGCCGTCATCGATCTTGGCCTGCCGAAACTCGATGGCATCGAGCTGATCACCCGCCTGCGGCAGGAAGAACGCGGCTTTCCGATCCTGGTGTTGACCGCGCGCGGGCATTGGCAGGATAAGGTCCAGGGCCTGGAAGCCGGAGCGGACGACTACCTCGCCAAACCGTTCCAGATGGAAGAGCTGATGGCGCGCCTGAACGCGCTGATCCGGCGCTCCGCGGGCTATGCGTCACCGGTGCTGAGTCAGGGTGATTTGCAGCTCGATACCGGCAAGAAAGAGGTTCGCGTGAGCGGTAGTGCCGTCGAGCTGACCGCGTATGAGTACAAAGTGCTCGAGTACCTCATGCTCAATCCGGACCGGGTCGTCAGCAAAACTGAGCTGACGGATCATCTCTACGAACAGGACTTCGATCGCGACAGCAACGTCATCGAGGTATTTGTTGGACGCCTGCGCAAAAAAATCTCCCCGGTTGACCTCATTCGCACCGTTCGTGGACAAGGCTATCGCTTTGTGACCGACGGGGCTGTTTGAACACCTCCATACAGAAACGTCTGCTCGGCAC
The DNA here is from genome assembly GCA_965267275.1 of Pseudomonadales bacterium. Taxonomy (GTDB): domain Bacteria; phylum Pseudomonadota; class Gammaproteobacteria; order Pseudomonadales; family Azotimanducaceae; genus UBA4421. The sequence continues at coordinate 4,170,936 of OZ253950.1, read as the reverse complement.
GACCACTTGCGTGCTCGCGCTGTTTCTGACCATCACGGGTTTCGTGCTGGACCGTTCGTTCACCGCCAGTGTGGTCACGGGTGCCGAGGAGCAGATGCGCCTCGTGATCTACTCCCTGATGGGCGCGGTGGACGAAAGGGACGGGCGGCTGAGCCTTGATCAGGGTGTTGCTCAACCGCGTCTGACGCAGCCCGATTCGGGATTGTATGCCCGCGTTGCCAGCGATATCGGGGAAGTGATCTGGACGTCACCTTCCGCCGTCACGAGCGGCGTGAGCTTTCCCGACGTGGATACGGTGCCGGGCCTGTTCGTCTTCTCTGAGAGCAACGCGTCGACGCCGCGTTTCCATCTGAGCTATACGGTGATCTGGGAAGACGCCATTCCGGAGCGCGTTGTGTTCAGCACCGCTTCGGACCAGACACCCTATCAGGCGTCGATCAACCAGTTTCGGCGCAGTCTCTGGATCGGTCTTGGCGCGGCGACTCTGATCTTTGTCATCGCGCAGTTGCTGGCCCTGCGCTGGGGGCTCCTGCCGCTGCGCACGATGACTCAGGAAGTGCGCGAGCTCGAGTCCGGCGAGCGTGAATCGCTGAGCGATGCCTATCCAAAAGAGTTGGAAGGCCTGGCGGCAAATCTCGATCGTTTCGTGGTTCACGAACAGCGCAGCCGGAGTCGGTACCGCAACGCGCTCGAAGATCTGGCGCACAGCCTGAAAACCCCGCTTGCCGTCGTGCGCAATACGTTGCTTGACGAGCAGCCGGACAAGACGCTCTTGAGCGAACAGCTCGACCGCATGCAGACGACCGTCACCCACCAGCTCACCAAAGCCTCGGCCAGCGGGCCGGTGGTGGTGGGTAAATCGGTACCTCTTGCGGACCTGGTCGAGCGCCTCCTGCGCGCGCTGCACACCGCGTATGTCGATCGCGGTATCGAGGTCACCACGGAGTTTGCCCGCGATGTTGCGGCCAAGGGCGACGAGCGTGACTTCATGGAAATGCTCGGCAATTTGCTGGAGAACGCGTTCAAGTACACCCGCAGCCAGGTACAGGTAACCGTGATCGCGGCGCCGCACCGTGACGACCCGGCGCGGAGCGTGGCGATGGTCGTTATCGAGGACGACGGTCCGGGTATACCGGAAGCGTTACGCAGCGAGGTGTTGCGGCGCGGTAAACGCGCCGACGAAATTCAGAGCGGGCAGGGTATTGGTCTGGCCGTGGTTGCCGAGCTCGTGGCGCTGTATCACGGCTGGCTTGCCATAGGCGTCAGCGATCTGGGTGGTGCGCGCCTGGAGCTTGCGCTGCCCTGAAGCAGCGCCCTCGCGGGCGGCATCTCTCAGCGCAGACGGGTTTTCAAGGCGGTAAAAAAGCGCTCGCGCAGGCTGTCCGCCAGCGCGTCCTTGGGGCCGGCTTCCACCCAGCGATAGAGCATTTCCTTGTGGTCGATGTCCTGCGGACGCGTGCCGCGATTCATCATTTCCACCTGCAGCTTGAGACGCCGTTCCTGATCTTCCGCCGGGCTCGGCAGATCCGCGCCCAGCTCCGCCTCGATGACGAGCTCGGTCCAGTCGAGCGGCGCGCTGGTGCCGTTCAATCTGGCAGTGAAGCGTTTGTGGGGCGCATCCATCGGTGTGCCGTTTTGTTCAGCCTGACTGACGGCTGTATCCCAGCGCGCCCACTCATCGAGCTCCGCGACGGCTGCCGTCTGCCGTTGCGCGGCCTGTTGTGCCTGAAAGGCCGCTTCGGCCGCTTCCCGACGTCTGCGCTGGACCCCGGATAGACGCACAGCAGCGCTGCGCTCATCCAGCGCCGCGAGGTGTGCACGCCAGGTGGCCGGCTCGACGGTCGTCTGCAGCAGGTCTTCCAGGGCCGCAAGGGCGCTCTCCACGGCGATCTGCTGCTCGGTATGAGCGGCTTGCCGGGCTTCGCGCGCTGCGTCGCGTCCGGCGAAAATCTGATCGCAGATGCTGCGGAAGTCCCGCCACAGCCGCTGGTCGGCACCGCGTGGCGTGGGGCCCACCTCGCGCCAGGCCTGCTGCAGAATTTTGGCGCCGTCGATTTGCGCGTCGAGCGCTTCTTCGAGCAGCGCTCTGGCGCGGGCAACGATATCTTCCTTCGCCGCGATGTTCCTGTCCCAGCTCGCTTTCAGCTTATCGTGCAATGCCTGCTGGAGCCCCTCGAAACGTGTCTCGACGGGTTTCAGCGCTTTGCGCTCGCAGGGATGATGCTTGCGCCACTCCTCGCGCGCGGCCCGCAATATGCCGTCAGCCGCACGCATGTCCGCCGTATCCCAATCGGTCGTTTGCAGATAGTCCTCGAGCTGGTCACAGAGGCTGACGCGAGCGGCCAGATTGGCCGCGCGCTGATCCGCCTGCTCGGCGAAGTAAGCGCGGCACGGCTCGAAAGCCTGCTCGGCGTAGGCGTCGAACGCTTTATGTTGTTCCGCTTCCTCGGCGTTACTGGGGCGGCCGAGCTGTCGCCAGGCGGTGCGCAGGGCTTTCAGTTTCTCGGCCTGTACCGGCGGGTCGGCCGGCGCTTCGGCCAGAGTTTTTATGTCCTCGAGCAGTGCAGCTCGTTTCGGATTGGTCGCGAATTGTTGCCAGTCACGATATTCGTCCATCCGCGCGCTCAAAGCGGCGAGCTCCCGGTCGCGGCTGCGTAGCCCCGCTTTTTGCAGGCGGCGTGCCTGTTTCAGCGCTGCGAGCGCTTGTTGGATCTGGCCGGCGTCCACTGCCGTTTCGGCCTGCTTCACCGCCAGGTCGAGCGCGGCCGCGTCGGCTTCTCGTCGCGCGTTCAGCGCCTCGGCCTGGTCGCTGATGCGATTGAGCGTCGCCTCCGCTTCCCGCAACGCCGCCGGACGCTCGTAGTCCTGCGGCCAGCGTACGTCGGCGATGGACTTGCGCCAGCGCTTCAGCCATTTGCGATGGGTCTGCAAGAGCCCCGGATCGAGCGAAGCCTCGCTGTCCGCCAGATCGGTGGGCGCTGACGCCTGCAGCGCCTGCGCATCGCATGCCGCCAGCCGCTGCCATGCGCTCTTGATCTGCTGGAACTGAGTGGAAACGCGTTCAAAAACGGCATGCTGATCCGGGCTTGGCGGATGTTTGTCCGCCGCCTGCAGCCAGCTGTTGGTCACTTCGTCGCGCGCGCCGCTGATGCTGTCGAGGTCATCGCCTCTGCGCATCGCTGCGTCCAGCCCGTTGAGGCGCTCAACGAGCGCGGGGAATGGGTCCTCCGCAGGTGGCGGCGGCGTCAGGTCCATCCCCGCAAGCGGGTCGGCGGGCAGGGTGTAAGGCGCGGGGTCGCCGCCCGCAGCTTCGAGCGCGGCGCGCTGCGCCTCGAGCGCTTCGATTTCCACCGCGCGCATTTGCTGAAGCTTGCCGAGTTTCTGATTTCTGGTGTACGGATCCGGCTCGCCATTGAGCGTCCTGGTGATGGCAACATCCATCTCCTCGATCCGCTCGAGATGACTCTGACAGGCCGTTTGCGCGGCTTTGATCTGCTCGAGGCGCCCCCTGGCATAGCGGTGACAGGATTTGTCCCTGCCTTTCGCCTCTTTGGCCAGGATCTGCAGACCGGATTCCGTTTGCAGAGATGCGTGCGCGAGAATCTCCTCGCGCGCTGCATCGCGAAAGCGCAGCGCGAGGGCAGCGCAATGGGCCGGCTCTTGAAGCTCGCCAAGGAGGGTGGTGATGTCTTCGTGGGTGGCCTTGCCGATGCGCGCGGCCAAAACCCTTGGATGGCTGCGGCAGTGCAGGTCTGCGCCTTCCGCCATCAAGCTCGCGGCTCGCAGGGCGACGGCGTCGCCATGCTCGGGGTGTTCGAGTAGCGCGTGCAAGGCGTCGGCGCTGGTCAGCCGTGCGAGCGCTGCGCTGGCGACAGTGGGATCCTCATCGTCGGCGACGATTTGCTGCAGGCGCGACTGCAGGTCTGCGGCTTCACCCTCGGCCAGCGCTTCGATCGCCTGCAGGCGTCTGGCCGCTTCGGGATGATCCAGTCGATTACTTCTCTTCAACCATCGACCAAACATGTGCAGTGTCAATCCAGGCTGTTATGACTTCCGTCGCAGAGCGGGACGCCCTTGGTGTATTTGCATCCGCAGAAGTAGAGGGTGCGACTCTCTTCCGCGGTATACGCCAGGGGGGTGATATCGGTACCTTCGTGGGAGCCGTCGCAGAACGGCTGACGCGCGCTCTTGCCGCAGGCGCACCAGAAGTACTTCTTGCCCTCTTCGACCTCGACGGGGTAAGGGGCTTTTTGCGCTACCGTTGGTTCACTCATGTTGGCCTCGCTTTACGAAAATTTGCGTTCGTCCCACCACGGGAAGTACTCCGGCATATCGCTGGATACCTTGCCGCCGAATTCCGCGGGACGCTTTTCCAGAAAAGACTCGACACCTTCTTTCGCGTCGGCTGAGCGCCCGCGATGGTAGATGCCGCGTGAATCGATTTTGTGTGCCTCCATCGGATGGTCCGCGCCCAGCATGCGCCACATCATGTGACGGATGAGGCTTACCGAGATCGGCGCCGTGTTGTCGCGGATGTCCGCGGCCATCGCGCGTGCGGCGCCGATCAGCTCATCTTTTGGGTAGAGGGTTTTGACCAGACCGCCGGCAAGCGCCTCTTCCGCCGGGAAAACCCGACCTGAGTAGCACCATTCCAATGCCTGGCTGATGCCGACCACGCGCGGCAGAAAATAGCTGGAGCAGGCTTCCGGCACGATGCCCCGGCGCGCAAATACGAACCCGAATTTGGCGACGTCGGCGGCCAGGCGGACGTCCATGGCCAGCGTCATGGTGACACCGACGCCCACGGCGGGGCCATTGATCGCAGCAATGATGGGCTTATTGAGCTCGTATATCCGCAGCGTCAGGATGCCGCCGCCGTCAGGCGTCAGCCCGCTTTCGCGATCGCTACGCGCGTCGGCATCGAACGTATCCCCGCCGCTGGACAGATCCGCGCCGGCGCAGAAAGCGCGCCCGGCGCCGGTCACGATGATGGCTTTGACGTCGTCGTCGGCATCTGCCCGGTCGAAGGCGTCCAGCATCTCGGCCAGCATGTCGCGATTGAAGGCGTTGAGCACTTCAGGGCGATTCAGCGTGATCGTGAGGATGCCGTCCTCTACCTCGTAGAGGATGGTGTCGTAGCTCATGTAGGTCTCCGGATGCGTGTCAGCGCGATATGGTGCCTGGGTCTTTGGCGATTTTCCACGTGATAAAATTGTCGCCTTACTTTGGCGGATGAGACGTTTGAGGCGAGGTCTGAACGAGGCGCAGCGGCAGTTTCGCGACATGCTGGATGCATTTGTCGACGAGCACTGGGACGGGGTGCCGCAGACGGGGCGCGTTGCCTGCTGGCGCCAGGCCTGCCTGGATGCCGGTTGGAGTGTGCCCTTCTGGCCCGCAGAGGCGGGTGGCGCGGGGTGGGACGCAACGCAGAAGTACCTCTGGTCTGCCACCCTCGCGCGTCGCGACGTGCTGTTGCCGCCGGATCCAGGCGTCGACACGGTCGGCCCGCTGCTGCTCCAATCCGCACCTGCCGCGATGCGGGCGGCGTTGCTGCCTGACATTCGCCGCCTGGCGGTAAGCTGGTGCCTCGGTGCGGCTGAACAGGACGGTCTGGATCTGACACAGCTCGAGACCGTGGCGGTCCCGACGGCAGACGGATATCAGTTGACTGGGCAAAAACACTATGTGTGGGGCGCTGCCGGGGCGGATTGGATGTTGTGTTTTGCGCGTCTCGAAGACGGCGTCGGCATGTTTGCAGTTGCGCTCGACAGTGCTGGCGTCACAGTCAGCGCCACACCAACGTTCGATGGCGGTGATGCGCTCGCGAAGGTTGAGCTGGCCGCAGTGACAGTGCCAGGTCACCTCGGCTGCCGGGTTGCGGTGGACGAGGTGATCATGCGTCTGTCAGGCGCCGGGGCCCGCTATGCGGGCGCCACGCTCGCGGCCCGGCAGCTTGATGCCATCCGGGGGGTGATTGCCGAATGGGACGACGACGGGCTCAACCGGGAAGCGGACGAGCTCGGCGTTGCCATTGAAGCGCTCGAAGCGATGGAATTGCGCTATGTCGACGCGGTGGGTCGGGGCGCCGAAACGCCGTTTCCGGAAGTGCTGCTCAGGGGCAGGGCCCGGCAAATCTTATTGCAACTTGGCGACCTACAAGTGCAGAGTTTCGGGTATTATGCGCTTCCCTATCCGGACGAGGCCCTTCTGCACAACGAAGGCCCCATAGGGCCCGAAGGCGCCTCAGCCGCGATACGGCGTGTCTTGAGCACGCACATAGCGTTGCAACACGAAACCGCTGCAGCTTATCCGGTAAACGGGTCGGCGCAGTGGATGGAAAGCTGGAAAGACGAACTCGCCCAGCACCTGGATTTACCCCAGCCTGCGCGCGACGTAGAGCGTGCGCAGGGTCAGGGATCGAGCGGCGCGGGAACTGCGCCGGACGAATGAACTTAGAGCAGCCGTAGAGCTGAACACGAAGAAGCACGAAGAAATACGAAGAAGAGAGATAGAGGTTAGGCATGGACTTTTCGTTTACAGAAGAACAAACCCTGTTGGAAGAGAGCATCGGTCGTTTCATTCAGAATGACTATGACTTCGAAGACCGGCAGAAGCTCGTCAAATCCGAACAGGGATTCAGTGCGGACAACTGGTCTACCTTCGCGGAGCTCGGTTGGCTGGGCGTGCCGTTCGATGAAGCGGACGGTGGTTTCGGCGGCGGCGCGGTCGAATCCATGCTGATGATGGAAAACTTTGGCAAAGGTCTCGTCGTCGAGCCGTATCTCGCGACTGTGGTCCTCGCCGGCGGTGCGATCAAGCATGGTGGTAACGCCGACCAGAAGGCGAAGTACCTGCCGGGTATCGTCGACGGTTCGGTGCAAGGCGCTCTGGCGTATGCTGAACCGCAGGGGCGCTTCAATCTGGCTGATCTCAAGACGACCGCAAAGAAAGACGGTGATGGCTACGTCATCGATGGCTACAAAGCGGTCGTCATGAATGGCCCTGCGGCGAACCTGCTCGTCGTCACGGCGCGCACCTCGGGCGAGCAGCGCGATGAGGACGGTATATCGGTATTTGTGGTCGCCGCGGATGCGGAAGGCGTTACACGGCGCGATTATCCGACGGTTGATGGCCTGCGTGCGTCCGAAGTGACGCTGAGCGGCGTCAAAGTCGCCGCTGATGCGCTGCTCGGTGAAGAGGGCCAGGGTCTCGCGCTCGTCGAACGGGTGATCGATGAAGGCATCATGGCAGTGGGCGCGGAAGCCGTGGGCAGCATGGAAGTGCTCTACAAGGATACCGTCGAGTATTGCAAAACCCGCGAGCAGTTCGGCCAGCCGATTGGCAAATTCCAGGTCCTGCAGCATCGGATGGTGGATATGTTCATGGAACATGAGCAGTCGAAGTCGCTCATGTACATGGCGGCAATGCGTCTGGATGAGGGTTACGGCCCCGAGGCGCAGAAAGCGGTCAGCGCGTTCAAAGTCCAGGTCGGCAAGTCAGGCCGCTTTGTCGGGCAGAACGCGGTGCAGCTGCACGGCGGCATGGGCATGACCGACGAGCTGAATATTGGTCACTACTTCAAGCGGCTGACGATCATCGATACGCTGTTCGGCAACGTCGATTATCACCTGAAGCGCTTCGGGCGTCTGTAGCAGCGGCGGCCGCGCAATGCGCGGCATCCTTAGCCCGCATCCAGGAGACAAGGGGGAGACATGGCGCGTTGGGACAAAGGCGAAAGCGAGTCCAGCATTCCTGACTGGTTCTGGCAGGCGGTCGAGACGGAGCCGGAAACCCGCAGCGTAGAAGTCGACGAATGCGACGTCGTCTATCGTTTTTATCCCTCTCCCGGCAAACCGGGGATGCTCTTGATCCACGGCATGAACGCGCACTCGCGCTGGTGGGATTTCATCGCTCCGCAGCTTCTCGACGAGTACGAAATCGCTGCGATGGATCTGACCGGCATGGGGGATTCCGACTACCGCTACGAATACGACAGCGATACGTTCGCGGCGGAAATCAAAGCGGTCCTCGATCATGCGGGTTTCGACAACGACTGTATCGTGGTTGCCCACAGCTTCGGCGGCTATATGGCGGTGCGTGCCGCCAACCTGTATCCGGATCGGTTTGGCGCGCTGGTGCTGGTCGACTCCGGCATCCGCCACCCGGACGACCCGCCGCCGGATCGGCCCCTGATGGGCGGGGGGCGTGCGAAAACCTATCCGGACAGAGAAACCGCGCTGATGCGCTTCCGCCTGCAACCGCCGCAGCCGTGCGAGAACGAGTACATACTGCAGTACATCGCGCGCAACTCGCTGATGGCGGTGGATGGCGGCGGCTGGGCCTGGAAGTTCGACGAAGACCTGATGACGACGATGAAGGACGGTGAGCGCCAGCCGGAGGACTATGCCAACCTGACCATCCCGGTGGGGGTCATTTACGGCGCCGATAGCGAACTGTTTTCCCGACGCACCCTCGATTACATGCGCGAGCTGATTCCCCAGGAGTTTCCGGCAGTTGCCCTCGAGGATGCGCAACATCATCTTTTTCTCGACCAGCCGCTCAGTTTCATCGAGGCGTTGCGCGAGATGTGCCGGGACCTGAGGGCCTGATCCCATGAGGCTCGGCATGACGCTCGGGATCATGCTGCTTTGTGGATTACCCCTCAGCGCCGTCCGCGCGGAACTCTTTCCCGATGAACCTGCCGCAGCGCTGCCTGTGGCGCTGCATTTGCCCTGGCGCGAGGTCAAGCGCAGTCGGCGTCAATCCGACCAGGAATTTCCCGCCGAGCTCCACCTCGAAGACGGGACGGTCCTCTCGCTCAAGGTCAGACCGCGCGGCAAATCGCGACGCAAAGAGTGCGACTACTTTCCGCTGTGGTTGGACTTCGCCAAAAAGACCACAGCGGGCACCGTCTTTGCCGGCCAGAACAAGCTGAAGCTCGTGACCCACTGTGCGGACAAGTTCGCCGGCCGCGGTTATCTCGCCCGTGAGTATCTCGCTTATCAGCTCCTGAACCGCTTTACAGACACGAGTTTCCGGGTGCGCCCGTTGCGGATCACCTATGTGGATACCACCAGAAAAAACTGGCAGCAGGTGCGCGATGGATTTCTCATAGAGCACAAGAAGGGGCTGGCGAAGCGCGTGGAGGGCACCGTGCTCGACGTCGCGGAGGTGTCGACCCGGGACATGGCGGCTGACTACGCGGGTCTGGTGGGGCTGTTTCAGTACCTCATCGGCAACACCGACTTTTCGCTGCGCAAAGGTCCCGCGGGTGATGACTGCTGCCACAACGCCGTGCCGATAGCGATAGACGGGATCATCTATCCGGTACCCTATGATTTCGACGTGTCCGGTTTTGTCAATCCGCCCTACGCGGTGCCGCAGGACGCCATGGGTATCCGGCGCGTCACGCAGCGGAAGTATCGCGGGTACTGCCGGCACAACGACGCACTGGTCGCCGCGCGTGCGCGCTTCCTCGCGGATAAAGAGGCGATTCTCGCCAGCATCGAAAACTTCGATGACCTGCCCGATCTGCAACCGGAACAGCCCATCAAGTTTGTGCAGAAATTTTTCGAGGTGCTGGAAGACGAGCGGCAGTTCGAGCGCAAACTCGTCGAGCGCTGCCGGGGTTAGGTTTCACTCAGCCATTGGGCCAGCAACTCGCTCGTGCGGGGGTGTACCAGATAACCCGCGCTGCTGTGCGGGTTGGAGCGGCCGTAGCGTACGCTCAGGTTGTAGATCGTATGATCGCGGATATCGCCGATCAGACGTTTGTTGAGCATGTCCCTGAAATCGTTTGCCACGGTTTTGTCGTGACAGACATAGTCGTCTTCCGCGGCGATGTTGTGCCACGCGTTCAGCACTGTCGGGTAGCGCCGCGTGCCGCTCTCGCCGCGCCCGCGCAGGTGCTTGCGCACGGTGTTGGAACCCAGCGGTGAGCCCAGAGTGATCCAGCGCGTGATGCGGTTTTCCGGCGCTCCATCGTGATGCGACACCTCCCACAAACCATCCCAGGCCAGCACGCTGCCCATGCAGTGGCTGATGATCAGCACGTTGTCGCCAGCCTGCATGGCTCGGGTCAGATGGCCGGTCAGCTCACCGCGCAGCTTCGCTGCCCAGCCATCGGGATCTTTCCAGTAGTGGTTCAGCTCCGGCAGCACCTTGCGGGTGGTCAAGCCGCCGAGGCCGATGCTGGCGCTGAGGTCCATCGCGAACTCTTTGAGCGGGGTTTTGCCCGGCAGCGCCTCGTAGTGTTTGCGTCTGAAGTCTTTTGACCGTGTGCGCTGGGCAAGCTCCGCCAGGCATTGCCGACGGTTGTCGAGATCCAGCGTTTCGCTGAAACCCTCTTCCGCAAAGTCGCCGAGCTGGTCGGCGAAGTAGACCATGTGTTTGTACGCCGCGTCGAAGGCGTCCAGCTTGTCCGGCGCGTCCCGCTCCAGACCCAGGCGCAGCGCTTCGCACCACAGATCTGTCAACGCGGCCTTGCCCGGTTTGGCGCCGCGTCCGTGAATGAGAAAGATGTGCTGGTTAGAAGAAGCGCTCATAGAGTGTGATGGTGCCTCTGTCCCCTTGGCCTTCGTCTGCAAGATACAGCGTATTTGGTGGCGTTGCGACAACGCCTTCGGTTTGCAGGTGCACGTGGGTATTGGGCAACTTGTCGTGATGGACGACGTTGCCATCCAATGACAACACCGCGTAGCGCTGTTCCCTGGCGGCGATGATGACGACGCGTTCACCATCGGTGGTAAAGGTCATCGCGCTGGGATGCAGACGAGGCAGGCCAAGGTCTTTGTACTTCCGCTCCAGCCACGGCTCGTCTGCCAGGCGCTCATCGACAGTTGACCAGCTGAAGATCAGGAGACTCTTTTTGCGGCCTTTCTGGTATGGCGTTTTGCACAACAGGAGCAGATTGTCCGTTTGCGGATGCGGGGCAAGCCCCTCGAGTTCGCAGACCTTTTTCAATCCCGTCGAGAATTCGTCGTAGTCGGGGGTGGCGCTATCGAGTTTCTGCCGCAGTAGCTTGCCTTCGCTGGTCAGCAGGTAAAGCTGCCCGTCGTGTGCTGCGATCCCTTCGAAGTCTCCGCTGAGCACCGGGTCGCCGAAACGTGCGAACTCGGCCACCGCTGCAGGATCGAAGGTAACCTCGTAGACGATGGCGCTTTCGTCATTCATCGCCAACAGATTGCCGCTTGGGGCGCGTGCCAGCCCTGAGATCTCCTGCAGAGCCGCAGGCAGCTTCAGCATGGGCGCGCGTCCCTCCGTCGAGGCCGGCTCCCCGCAACCTATGAGCATGCACAGCAGCGCGTAGCTACAGATTCTTGTCATCCCGCCCGCGGCCGGTCAGGAAAGAGAAGAAAGGCGTTGTCAGATCGGCGCCGTAGTCGAGCTTCCAAAGTAACAAGTTTATGTACACAAATCCGACGGACACCACAAATGCGATACCCAGCGCGCCGATGCCGGCACCCAGCCCGATGGCTATGGCCGCGAATATATAAAGCGCATGGGCAGGCTGCTCGAGGGCGAAGCGGAAGCGAACGGCCGCAACAATTCCTGCCAGACTGAACGCGAGGGGTAGCGAGTTCTGCACGATCATCGCGATGCCGGCAACGATGACAGGCAAGACCACCATCGTCTGGGCAAAAGAACGGTTGATCTGCTTGCTCCGGGTGGTGATGAAGTAAACCCAAGAGATGGGCACCATCAGGAGCACCGCCCCGAGAATCGCGGCACCCAGCGTAAACGCCGCGCGGCTCGCGATTTCGGGTCTTTCGACGAACGTGGAGATCACCTCCATGTCATCAGGCACCGAATCGAGCAGTTCCTCGACCCCGCCGAAAGGCAGGAGATTCGCATAGCTCGGGAACAGCTGGGCAAACCCGATGATCAGACCGATCAGAAGCGCGAAGTAGGCCGTTATGGCGAACGTCGAGTTGAGAATACGTGTCGATTTTCTCATGGCGTACGGGGCCATTCGAGAATGGCATCACGGCGTTTCAACAGCGCTCTAATTTCGTTCTTCTTTAACAGGCCGTCAAACTCTTTTTCCAGCTGCTGTGGCGTCAGCCCGCCGATTCGTTGCGCCAACCCTTCAGGAAGCTGCGGTGGCGCTGCGTACTGTGGCAGAGCGCTGCTGCTGCCAAACGTCTTGTGCGTCTCCATGAGGTATATCCGCCATTCCGGCAGTACGTATGCAAGGTTGTCTGCGTTGCGCGCGCGGAACCCGATCAGCGCGTCAAAGGCAGCGAGAATGTTGTAGTCCGTCGCCTTGTAACAGTGATTGGGTCTGAATTGCTGGGCCGCGATACGATCTGCTTCGCTCATGACGTATCCGGGGGTAGACATCACCACACCTTCCTTGCCATCGACCGTGCGCACTGCGGTAGCCGGCACCATATCCACACCCAGCAGACGGTCGAGACGATACGCGGCGAGCGCTCGGCGCCGGGCAGCGCCTTTGAGCGGCAGGAAGCGCGCGCTGGTGCCGTCGGTGAACCGCAGCGTCTGCGTATCGGCATAGAAGTTTTCTATGGTCAGCCGCTCGAGCTCGGGATCTTTGCGGTCATCCGTCCGCAGGCCGCGTTGCTCGCCGTCAGGCCCGAAGATGCGCAGCGGCCCGTCGGTGAACTCCAGCAGGCGCGCATTGCCGCGGTAAAAGCTCTTGAGCATGCCGGTATCGGCCATGACAACCTTGCCGTCCAGGCGTGCAGTGACTTCCCGAGTTGCCGTTGGGGTATGCGCAATGACAATCCGGTCGACCGCGAACTGACGGAGCCGCGCGTTCACGTTGGGCGTTTCGATGAGCGCATGGCACATCGCGTTGCCTCGGTACCACAGCGGGCCGGACGAGCCGAACAAGTCGTTTCTGCTCGCCGCTCTGAACACGTCCGGCGTGGCGCCAAGCGCTTCTTCGTCGAGGTTCAGCAGGTCAGCCTCGGCACTCACCGCGCCCGCGGCTTGCAGTTCGGCGCCCAGAGTCAGCACCCGGTGCAGATCCTCCTGTAGCGACAGGTTGATACCGACGATGCTCATGTCATTCACGACAGGACTCAATCCACCGTGCAGATAGATGTTGCCGTTGATACGGATTGCCGCGGGCAGGGTCATGAGCCAGCGGCCGTAATGGCCGTTGGGCGCGAACGCGGCGCGGTGGCCGGCGAAGTCACCGAATGCTGCAAACTCTGCTTCGCTCACGTCGCGTAGATCGCCGCTGAGATTCATCAGCTCGTGATTGCCAAGCAGCACGTGCACCTTGCCGCCTGCGGTGCCCGCCTCCTCGGTCAGGCGCATGAAAAGGTCCATGGCTTTGCGGGAATCAGGGCCGCGATCCAGCAGGTCACCGAGACTCACCAGGTGCGTTTGGCCGGCAATCCAGCTGCCGTGCGCATCGATGATGGCGTTGGCTTTGAGGAGCGCTTCGAGCTCCGTATAGGCGCCGTGCACATCGCCGACGACGACGACGCGTTGGACGTTATCCCATTCGTACTGGGGCGTGTCGGCCCATGTGGCCTGACAGATCAGCAGCAGGAACGGCAGAAGAGCGTGACGCATACCGTCAGCGTAAACAAAGCAGCCACGCGCGGCTACTGAGGAATTATCGCCGTGCGGGTGTTACAGCGGCTTTATCAGAAGTTCGATGCGGCGGTTGGCCGCCCGCTCTGCCGGGCTGTCGTTGGGCCCGCGCGGTTTGTAAGGGCCGTAAGCCCGCGCCTCCAGGCGCTCTGGCGCAACCCCGGAATCGGCAAGGGCGTGGACGACGTTGAGCGCACGGTGGGCGGACAGTTCCCAGTTGCTGGGAAACTTATTCTTGAGATTCCCGCGTATGGGTACGTCGTCAGTATGGCCTTCGACGATGACTTCGTACGCGCCTTCCGTCGACAAGCCGGCGACAACCTCGTCGATGAGGGAGCGGCCCTGCGGTGACAAAGCCGCGGAACCGGACGGAAAGAGAATCTTGTTGTTCATGATGACCTTGAGCGCGTCGTCAGCGGTGCGTTCGACGTCGACTTCGCCATTGGCGGCGAGTTGATTGACCAACGCGTCGAACACCTCGTTGGCCTGCCGACGATAGCTGATTTCGAATACCAGGTCGTTCACGTCGTGGGCAAAGAAAGCGAGGGTGTTGCCGCGCGCGACCCACTCGCCGTTGCGGTTGGCCGTGTAGCTCACGATTTCGAACTCGGGCGGAAACACCCAGGCGGATGCGAAGCGCGTGTAGGGCTCCGGATCGTTCCAGATGCCGTAGTGACCGTTGGCCTGTTTAACGCCGTCCCACGTGCGCAGGTGATAGATGCCTTGTCTGTCGAGTTTGACGGCGGACTTCTGCGGTGCCGCGGCATTGATGAAATCGCCCTGGCTGATCAGCGCATAGCTGCCCTGGTCGAAGACCAGCCTGTTGGCATCGCTCGCCGTGTCGTCGAATTCATAGCGGTTCGGATTGATATAGAGGTAATCGCCGAGGCTGTCCGCTTTGTCGAGAAAGACCGTGTAGCCGTCGACATCGGAGCGGGTGGTCGCGTAGTTGAGATACGTATGCCCATCCGCGTTGATGAACGTCAGCGTTTCATAGTTGACGTCGGCCAGTGCCGGGGCGGCGGCCAGCAGCAGCGCGATGACGGCGCTTCGAAAACGACGCAGCATGTTGATTTTCCTCTTTGCCCCGACGCCTGTCCCTGTGTGGTCTCGTCGCTGAAGGTCCTCTTCACTGCGGGGGCGGGCTTTCCTGGGGCAGGAGCGTAATCGAAAAAGCGTCATTTTTTTCTATAGCAGTTCTCGAATACAGCAACGGAAAAGCGTCGTCTTCGGCCCAATTGTCCAATAAGTTGCCGTAAAAGCGGGACCGAGGGTCGCCGGATTGGCCCGGTGTGTTGGTCGCAAGCGCGGCATCCCAGTTGCCGACATCGATGACCATGCGGAAGCTCGGGCCGGCGACCACATCGAAGCTGGTGCCGCTGAAGCGGGCACTGTTGGTGGTGAACACGTTGCCGCCGATCGGGTAGTCCGGCAGGCGCATGCGCGCAGCAAGCTCGGGGCCGGCGCGGTCGAGCAGCGGGTGTTCGAAGCGACTGCGATGCAGATCCCCCCAGCGCCAGGTTGTCTCGTCCGGGCCCAGCAGAGCCGCGGTTTCGCGCCAGGCGTCGGGCAGGGTCGCAAGCGCCGCCGCCCTGCCGGCTTCGGTAGCGATCATCTCCAGCACGGTGAGTGAGTCCAGCTTGCCGGCAGGCAGGGGCGCATCGCCGGCAACCATTGCACCGAGGGCAGGGGTGAGATGGCGATCCCACCAGACGATCCAGAGCGCTGCCGCCGCCGAATCGGTGGACAGCACGAAGTCCCAGCTGCCGAGCAGCTTCCCGGCTTTACTGTCACCCAGGTCACCCAGCCCCTGAATGACTTGTCTGGCGAAGACGGAAGTGTTGTCGCGTTGCAACGCCAGCGAGTCCGCCATGCTGTGCTGCGGTTGTTCTGCGAGCACCTCCCACAGCCGGTCGTAACGCCAGGGACTCGACCACTCGAAACCCACCCGGTATTTGTCGATGGGATAGTCGGCTGGCAGGTTCATGGAATTGGCAGTGCCGGTGAAGCCGCGTGCCGGGTTGTACTCTTCCGGCAGCACGTCCATGTCGAAGTAGCCCTCCCACTCGTAACGGCCGTCGCCCGGGACCGGCAGCAGGCCGTCCCAGTTGCGTCGTACCGGGAAACGACCGGCGGGTTTGTAGCCGATATTGCCGTCAATATCAGCATACACCTGGTTCTCTGAAGGCGCCCCCCAGCGATTCAGCGCGGCGACGAATTCCCGCCAGTTCTGAGCGCGCATGTACTCGATGCTGCCGAAGTAAGGCGACATGCCGGGTTCGAGCCACGCTGCCCGTACGGCGAATACGTGGTCATCAGTCTCTTTGACGACGGGACCGTGGCGCGTGAACTTGAGCTCGAGGGGTTGTTGCTCGCCCCCGGCGGTTGTGACGGTCTCGGTGACGATGTGGAAAGGCTCGACGCGCGTACCGTATCGATAGCCGTCGTCCGCCTTGTCGTAAACGTAGAGATCCTCCTGATCGATCGGAAAAATGGTCAGGCCGAACGCAATGCGCTCGTTGTGGCCGATCGAGATGCCGGGCAGCGCGGGCTCACCGGCACCGATGACGTTGATCCCCGGCGCTACCAGGTGCGCGATGTAGCGCAGCGAGGGGACCGCATGGCCGCGGTGCGGGTCGTCGGCCAGGATGGGCCGGCCGGTATCGGTGCGCTCGGGAGCAACCACCCAGTTGTTGCTGCCGAGGCCATGATTGGGTGTGTCCTGCAGCGCCCAGGCAAATTCCCCGTCGGTATCGAAGCTCACAGGTGCTTTGGCGAGCTTGTAGGTATCCAGCACGTCAGCCGGAACGTCGCACGGGTCGAGACCCGCCGGCACGCGGGTCTCCCAGGCCGGTTCCAGCTGCTTCCAGCGGGCGTCGAGCTGCAGATTGCCGTCGCACGCGCGGCGTGCGCGCGCCACTTCCGTGATGACGTTGCGCCATAGACCGTTTGAGCGGATCCGCACGACGTCGGACGGCTGCCACAGCGCCGGCCGATAATTGAGCAACGCGAATTCTGGCGGCAGCAGTTCAGGATGCTTTTCGGTAAGCCTGACATACGCATTGATGCCCCTGGTGAACGCCTCGGCGATTTTCTTGGCGTCGTTACCGTAGGCGAGCCACTCGGCATACATGTCCCCGCGGTAGAGAAAGAGCCGAGCCGCCTTGTCTTGTTCCAGGTAGGCATCGCCGAGCACGGGTGAAAGCTCGCCGAGACCACGTCGCCGCCACAGGTCAATCTGCCAGAGACGGTCACGAGCGGCGTTGAAACCCTGCACGAAGAAAGCGTCGTAATGTTCCAGCGCGAAGATGTGCGGCACGCCCCATGTGTCGACGATGATTTCCGCCGGTTGGTTCAGACCGGCGACTTCATAAGTCGCGTCCTGATCGATGCGCGTCTGCGTATCCGCTGAAACGTTACCGGACCAGGTCAGGCAAAGCAGCGCTGCAGCGGTAGCGAGGTGTTTTGTGCATGTCGACATGTGAACTCCCATAAAAAAGCCCCCAGCGCCTGAGGCGGTGGGGGCTTTCGATCTTAGAGCCGGTTCAGTCCCAGCTCAACGCGCCGCCGGTCTGGTATTCGGTCACGCGGGTCTCGAAGAAGTTCTTTTCTTTCTTCAGATCCATGATTTCCGACATCCACGGGAACGGATTTTTAACGCCCGGGAATTGCTCCGCGAGACCAATCTGGGCGAGACGGCGATTCGCGATGAACTGCAGGTACTCTTCCATCATGTTCGCGTTCATGCCGAGCACGCCGCGCGGCATCGTGTCGCGTGCGTACCCGATCTCCAGGTTGGTACCTTCCAGCACCATGTGCCGTGCCAGATCCTGCATTTCCTGATCCCACAGGTGCGGATTTTCGAGCTTGATCTGGTTGATCACGTCGATGCCGAAATTCACGTGCATGGACTCGTCGCGCAGGATGTACTGGAACTGCTCGGAGGTGCCCGTCATCTTGTTACGACGGCCCATGGAGAGGATCTGCGTGAACCCGCAGTAGAAGAAGATGCCTTCCAGCACGCAGTAGTAGGCGATCAGGTTTGCGAGGAGCGCCTTGTCCGTTTCCGGTGTGCCGGTGTTGAACGTCGGGTCGTTGATTTCCTTCGTGTACTTCAGCGCCCAGGAGGCTTTGTCGGCCACGCACGGTATCTCGTGATACATGTTGAAGATTTCACCTTCGTCCATGCCCAGAGACTCGATGCAGTACTGATACGCATGCGTGTGGATGGCCTCTTCGAACGCCTGCCGCAGGAGATACTGGCGGCATTCCGGATTGGTGATCAGGCGATAGATCGCCAGCACCAGATTGTTGGCCACGAGCGAGTCGGCGGTGGAGAAAAAACCCAGGCTGCGCTTGACGATCGTGCGTTCGTCAGCGCTCAGGCCATCCTCGGACTTCCACAGGGCAATGTCCGCGGTCATGTTCACTTCCTGGGGCATCCAGTGGTTGGCGCAGCCATCCAGGTACTTCTGCCAGGCCCAGTCGTACTTGAACGGCACGAGTTGGTTCAGGTCCGCGCGGCAGTTGATCATGGCCTTCTGGTCCACAGTGACGCGCTCGTAGCTCTCCGGCTCGATGTGGGCGCTGACCTGTGGTGCGGGCTGGGTGGTGGCAGCTGCCGGCGACGGTGCGGCGACTGCTGCTGCCTCCGCGGGTGCCGGTGCCGGCGTATTGATCGCAGGCTCCGGCGTGGGTACGGCGACCGCCTCCACGGCCGGCGGCGGTGCCGGTGCCGGTTCAGGCTCTGTCCGTGCTTCCGGCACCGTGGTGATGACCTCTTCTTCGATCACGACCGCGGGCGTGGTTTCCGGTACGCGCGCCTGCACCGGCGTTTTTTCTTCTTCGTTGTAATCGTCCCAACTTAACATCTGACTTCTCCTAAGTGCTATTGGCAGGCTTCGCAGTCTGGATCATCGATGGAGCAAGCCATCGGTACTGCGGCTGCCTCGCCGAGTTCAATTTCGGCGTTGTTCTCAGGGGCGGCCGGGGCCGCCGCCTGCGGCGTCGCTGCAGCCTCGGAAGACACGGCGTTCAGCGTGCCCCGATCGAGGGTCGACTTCTCGGTGCTGGTGGCGCCGAGCGCGCGCAGGTAATACGTGGTCTTCAAACCTCTGAGCCACGCCATGCGGTACGTGATGTCGAGCTTTTTGCCCGACGCACCGGCGATGTAGAGGTTCAGCGACTGCGCCTGGTCGAGCCACTTCTGGCGGCGGCTGGCGGCATCGACGAGCCAGCGCGGCTCGACCTCGAACGCGGTGGCATAGCGCTGCTTGATGTCAGCCGGGACCCGCTCGATGGCCTGCAGGCTGCCATCGTAGTACTTGAGGTCGTTGACCATGACTTTGTCCCACAACCCCTGCGCTTTGAGATCGCGCACCATGTACGGGTTGACCACCGTGAATTCTCCGGAGAGGTTCGATTTGACGTAGAGGTTCTGGTACGTCGGCTCGATCGACTGGGAGACGCCGGTAATGTTGGCGATGGTCGCGGTCGGCGCGATGGCCATGACATTGGAGTTGCGCATGCCGTTCATCTGCACCTTGGCGCGCAGCTTGTCCCAATCCAGCGTCGCGTCCTCGTTGACGTCGAGGTAATCGCTGCCGCGTTCCTGGCGCAGCATTTTCAGCGAGTCGATGGGCAGAATGCCGCGGCTCCACAGCGAACCGGAGAAGCTGGCGTACGAACCGCGCTCCTTGGCGAGCTTCGAGGAGGCGTCGATGGCGTAGTAGCTGATCGCTTCCATCGAACGGTCGGCGAAGGTCACCGCATCGTCTGATGCATACGAGTAGCCGAGCTTGTAGAGCGCATCCTGGAAACCCATGATGCCGAGGCCCACCGGACGGTGTCGCAGGTTGGAGTTGCGCGCCTGGCGTACCGAGTAGTAGTTGATGTCGATGACGTTATCGAGCATCCGTACGGCGGTGCGGATGGTCTTCTTGAGCTTCTTCATGTTGAGCTCGCCGTTTTCGACATGCTGCACCAGGTTGACCGAGCCGAGATTACATACCGCCACTTCTTCCGCAGACGTATTCAGCGTGATCTCCGTGCACAGATTCGAGGAGTGCACGACGCCGATGTGCTGCTGTGGCGAACGGATGTTGCAGGTGTCTTTGAAGGTGATCCACGGGTGTCCCGTTTCAAACAGCATCGACACCATTTTGCGCCACAGTTCCTGCGCCTTGATGCGGCGGAACAGCTTCAGCTGACCCGTGCGCGTCATCTCTTCGTATTCCTGATAACGCGCTTCGAACGCCCGGCCGTACAGGTCGTGCAGGTCCGACACGTCGCTCGGCGAGAAGAGTGTCCACTCACCGTCTTCGGTGACCCGCTTCATGAAAAGGTCGGGTATCCAGTTGGCGGTGTTCATGTCATGCGTGCGACGGCGATCGTCACCGGTATTCTTGCGGAGCTCGAGAAACTCTTCGATGTCCAGGTGCCAGGTTTCGAGGTAAGCACAGACCGCGCCCTTGCGCTTGCCGCCCTGGTTCACCGCAACCGCGGTGTCGTTGACGACCTTCAGGAACGGCACGACACCCTGGGATTTGCCGTTGGTGCCTTTGATGTAAGAACCCAGCGCACGCACCGGTGTCCAGTCGTTGCCGAGACCGCCGGCCCACTTCGACAGCATCGCGTTGTCGTGAATGGCGCCGTAGATGCCGTCCAGATCGTCCGGCACGGTGGTCAGGAAACAGGAGGACAGCTGCGGACGCAGGGTGCCGGAGTTGAAGAGCGTCGGCGTCGAGCTCATGTAATCGAAGGAACTCAGCAGATCGTAAAACTCGATGGCGCGCTGATTGGGGTCGTCCTCTTCCATCGCCAGCCCCATCGCGACGCGCATGAAGAATACCTGCGGCAACTCGAAGCGAATCTCATCGCTGTGGATGAAATAACGGTCGTACAGCGTCTGCAGACCGAGATAGGTGAACTGCAGGTCGCGCTCGGGATTGATGGCGGCGCCCAGCTGTGCCAGGTCGAAGTCTTTGAGTGCCGGATCCAGCAGCTCCAGGCTGATGCCGCGATCGATGAACGCGCTCAGTGCCAGCGGATACACGTCGTGCATCTCACTCTGGGTCGCGCGCTGCTCGCTGCCGGTGCGAAAGACATCGAGGAACGTGAGCGCTTCGGTGCGCAGCTCGTCCAGCAGGAGACGCGACGTCACGTAGGTGTAATTGGGTTCTTCTTCGACGAGCGTACGGGCGGTGATGAGGATGGAAGTGGCGACGTCCGTTGCGGATATGCCGTCATACATGTTGTTCAGCGCTTCTTCGATGATGCGCTCGGCATCGACATCGCTCAAGCCCACGCAGGCTTCGTTGATGATCGTGCGGATGCGGGCAACGTCCAGCGGCGCGGTGGTGCCGTCTTTCTGCACCACGTTGATGTTGACTGCCGGCTCGGCAATGACGATGTCTTCCTGCTTCTCGGCGCGAGCGCGGGCGCGCTCCTCGCGGTAAAGCACGTATGAGCGCGCCACCTTGTGCTCGCCGGAACGCATCAGCGCCAGCTCCACCTGATCCTGTATGTCTTCGATGTGCAGCGTGCCGCCGGAGGGCAGGCGGCGTTTGAACGTGTTGCTCACCTGTTCGGTCAGCGCGGTCACCAGCTCGCGGATGCGCGGGGACGCTGCGGCCGTGCCGCCCTCAACTGCGAGGAAAGCTTTGGTGAGCGCCACGGCGATCTTGTCGTCGGTGTAGGGGACGACGGTGCCGTTGCGTTTGATGATCTTCAGCTGCCCAGGTGCGGTTGCCGTAAGCGACGGGGAGAGCAGTGTCGCTTCGGTGGCGGCGACGTTGCCTTGCGTGTCTTGACCTGGTTGGGTTTGCTGCTGCGCAGTTACCGGCGTGTCTGTTTGCATGAGTTTGTTTCCAGCTCCTCTAGAAATTTGGGTTCGAGATGGCCGTGGCCAGTCTCCGTGTTTGTTATCGACTAGGTTGCAATCTCGTCTGACTCTGTGTAGCGACTTTTTGTCGCGACTACGCGCTCTGTCTGTCTCTACCTGTTACCTGTTACCTGTCTATCTCGATCTCGTTCTCGTTCTATCTCTTAGCTTCGTTCTCTTAGCCTCGTTCTCTTAGCCTCGTTAGCGCGAAGCCTCGTTAGCGCGTGACCCCGCTGTCGTGCGGCCAGGGCGATGCGCTGCCGATCCGAAGGCGTGCTAGACCGTGAGTTGTGTGCGACCCGGGTGCCCGATATTGCAGGATGCGTGCTGACCTGAATTGGCGTAGCGCTGACTTGGCCGTCAGCCCGGGGTGTACGTGGTCGGTTCCTCTGGTTTGCCGGCGCCGACTGACAGCTGACGCCAGACCGGCGAGATCAACGCCGATCTCGTGGGTTGTGCGTCCTTGTTGCTGGTGGTGCCGGGTCGCCGATGTCGGTCGTCCCGTGTAAGCACTCCGAGCGAGGATTCCTCTAACTGCCGGTAGATGCCGGCGGTTTGCCAGGTTCCACATACTGCCCACTGGCTGTACGGGCCTTTTTACTTCCGCTATTTCCGGGTTTATCCCCCGGGTATACACCCGGGCCACCTGCTACCCGGCGTGCTTTACCCCGAGCGCGAAGCGCATTTTTCCCGAAAAGCGTACGGCCTCGAAACGTGGCGGCGTTTCCTCGACTACGCTAACTCTCTGCAAGCACCCCGAGATCCAAACTACCCTCTCACGTCTCGCATTCGGCAGTTTTTAGATGTATATGCACCTCTAAACCGCTCGATTCCCTCCCCGAATCACGATGAAACTTAGACTGGGTCTAACTTTCAGACCCCTACATATAGGGTTTTTCGCGACGGGATACACAACATAATGGGTTGTTTTGGACTTTGCAAGAATTTATCTGTGGATAACCTGTGGGCAGCCCGGGTATCTTTTGTGGGAGGTTTGTTGGTAGCCGTAAGGTGCCTGATTTTGTTGATTTTTTCGGTTTCGGCCCGGTTCGGAGCGCCATCTTGCACTGGCGGTTGAATCGGCTAGGGTGGTGGTTTTGTTCGCCGTCAGGGGGCCCTCGTGTCGTACATTCTATCGCTGGATCAAGGCACATCCAGTAGTCGCGCCATCGTTTACACCCACACCGGTGAGGTCGTCGCCGTCGCCCAGCATCCCTTCGACATGCACTTTCCTGCTGACGGCTGGGTCGAACAGGACCCGGAAGTGCTGTGGCAGACGACCCTGACCGCCGGGCGGGACGCGATCGCCGAGGCTGGCATCCGCGCCACCGACATCAGCTGCCTCGGCATCACCAACCAGCGCGAGACCACCATGCTGTGGGACCGCAACACCAACGAATGTGTTTATAACGCCATCGTCTGGCAGGACCGACGCACCTCGGACCGGTGTGATCACATGCGCAGGGACAGTCTGGCGGGCGAGCCGTTGGAGACGGTGATCGCCGATCGCACCGGGCTCGTCATCGACCCCTATTTCTCAGCCACCAAGCTTGCCTGGCTGCTGCGCAACGTGGACGGCACGCGCGCGCGCGCCGAACACGGTGATCTTTGTTTCGGCACGGTGGACACGTTCCTCATCTGGCGGCTGACCAAGGGCGGCGCACATGTGACCGACGCGACCAATGCCAGCCGTACGCAGCTTTTCGACATACACAAGCAGGCCTGGTGTGACGAACTGCTGGCGTACTTCGAGATCCCCTCTGCCGTGCTGCCTGAGGTGGCCGACAGCGCCGGGCTCTTTGGTGTCGCTGACGCGGAGTGGTTCGGCGCCGAGATCCCGATCACCGGCGTGGCGGGAGATCAGCAGGCGGCGCTCGTCGGCCAGGGCTGTTTCAGCCCAGGAATGACGAAAAGCACCTACGGCACCGGGTGTTTCCTCATGGCCAATACCGGTGCCGAGGCCCTGGTGTCGAAAGAGAAGCTGCTCACCACGGTGGCCTACCGGCTCGACGGCAATACGACCTATGCCCTCGAGGGCAGTATTTTTGTCGCGGGTGTGGCGATCAAATGGCTGCGTGACCAGCTTCAGCTCATCGACCATCCGGCGGATACCGAGGCTGCTTATCGGGAAACCGACGGCGATACCGGCGGGGTCTATGTCGTGCCGGCGTTTACCGGTCTCGGCGCACCCTACTGGCAGCCCGCCGCGCGCGGGTTGATCACCGGGCTGACCCTCGATTCCACGCGGGCGCAGCTGATCACCGCGTTTCTACAGGGCATCGTCTTCCAGAACGAAGAACTGGTCGAGGCCATGAACAATGACGGCGCGCACGTGAGCGCGCTGAGGGTCGATGGCGGCATGGTCGTCAATGACGCGCTGTGTCAATTCATCGCCGACCTGATCAACGTGCCCGTGGAACGGCCCGAGAACACCGAAACCACGGCACTCGGCGCGGCCATGCTGGCGGGTCTGGGCCACGGCGTCTACGACAGCCTGCAGAGCGCCGCGCAGGCCTGGCATGGGCAAGCGGCTTTTCATCCGCAGATGGACCCGGCGCGGCGCGATGCGCTCAAGCGCGGTTACCTGCGTGCGGTCAATCAGGCGCTCACCGAGTAAGCCGGCCAGCGAGCCGTTACAGATTCATTACAGATCGTGAACTCTGCCTGACACGGTTTCCCTAAAATTGCGGGGTGAAATTTCAGGCTGACATATATCCCCGGATCATCCGGCCGCTGGTGCTGTTCGCAGGACTGGCAGCGTATGCGTTGTTCACCCTGGGCGTGGCCCTCGAAAACACGCCGGCGAGCGTCACTGCGCTCCTGGTCGTCTGGATGATCGGGTTTGCTGCCCTGGTGCTGTTACCGGGCAGTCTCGGGCGCCTGTATGGCGCGCGCCTCGTGCTCAGCCGCGCGCTGTGGTTCAACGTCGGGACGGTGTTTCTCGCGATGATGGTCCCCGGGCCGACGCGTATGCTCATGCTCGCGGTGCCGCTCTTCAGCGTCGTCTACGCGGCCATCTACCTCATGCGGGGGCAGGTTGTCGCGGTGGCTCTAGGTACCGGCGCGATATACGCGCTCGCCACGCTCTATCGGCTGTCCGGCGCTGGCGCAGACTTACAATTCGAATTGATGAGCGCCCTGGCATTCGCCGCCATGCTGAGCGGCGTGCTGCTGCTCGCTGCGGAAATGCATCGCTTGCGCGATAACCTCGTCGAGCGTAACCGGGGCCTGCGTGAGGCCATGGAGCGCCTGCAGGAGCTGGCGCTGCGCGATGAGCTGACGGGCTTGCACAATCGCCGGTTCATTCTGGAAGTGCTGACTCGGCAGAAGGCGCTCGCTGATCGCGGACAGCATGGTTTTACTTTGTGCTATTGCGATCTCGACCACTTCAAGGTCGTTAACGACAAGTTCGGTCACGCGGTGGGTGACGAAGCGCTGCGGCTTTTTGCCGATAAGGCTGAAGGCGTTGTGCGCAACGTCGACTACGTCGCTCGCTTCGGCGGCGAAGAATTTCTGCTCGTGGTGGTCGAAGCCGACGAGGCCGCGGCTGCTGCGGTGGCGAAGCGGCTGGCTGAAAGCACGCGCCAGATGGAGATCCCCGGCGCGGATACGCGCCATCAGCTGACAGTATCCGTGGGCGTCACCAGCTATCGTGCCGGCGAAAGCATTGATGAGCTCCTCAACCGCGCCGACGCCACGCTCTACGAAGCGAAGCGCCGCGGCCGCGACCGTGTTCTGATCGCCGCGCAGCCCGGCGGGCAGCCCCTGCAGGTCGAGTTGACCTGAGCAAGCGCCACCGATTGCGCAAAATGTGCGCGCGATCACGCCCTCGGCGCCGATTGGCCCACCCCTGCTCAATACCGCGCCGCACTTGTGTTTCACAGCCCTGTATTATCGGGTATCGTTCCGTAAAGACCGGGAATGTTGCGCGCGTCGCGCTTAACTCCGAATCGTTTGTTGAAGTGTTTGTGTAAATGGATGACACACCCCTAAATCGTCGCAAATTTCAGCGCCAGCCCATTCAGCTTTCCGCTCTCGTGCACCCGCCGGAGGGACGCTCATGGTTGTGCTCGATCCGCGACTTCTGCGAAGAAGGGATGCTCCTCACCGGCGGCGTCGGATCACGGTCGCTCGCAGCGACGGGCGCTGAAGTCAGTGCGGGCGATACGGTTGCCGTACACTTTTCGGTAGCTACCCCCACCGGTCAGGAACATTTCCGTACGCAAGCGAAGGTTGCCCGCGTCCTCGACGGCGGCAACGGTCTCGGCGTTTGCTTCGAAAGCGGGCTCGAAGAGCGCGCCTTCAAAGACCTGGTCGAGTTTGCGGTGGCCAGCGGTACCGTGGCGCCGGAGATCGACGAAGACGACATTGAAAGCCTGCCTGACGTCAATCAGGTAGACGACAAAGGCGAAGTGAAGCCCACCAAGGCACCTGCCGCGGTGGAAGCTGCCAGAAAAGCCAAAACTGAAGACGGCCCGATGCGCGATCCGCGGCTGCCGAAAGAGGCAGCGGAGAAACTGACCGCGCGCATCCAGACAGTCGCCAAACGTGCCACTTCACGCCTGGGCACGGCGTTTTGCAAAAGCGCGGCGGAGACGCTGCTCGTCAACGCGCGCGACGCCGGCACCAACGCGATGCAGACGCGCTACTTCGAAGCGCTCGACGGCCTCGAGAAGTATCAGGAAGTTTTCGTCGGTAAATTTGTCAGCGGCATGATCAGTCAGATCGATAAGGTGTCTGATCTGGAAGCGGTGCTC
This sequence comes from Pseudomonadales bacterium, assembly GCA_965267275.1. Taxonomy (GTDB): domain Bacteria; phylum Pseudomonadota; class Gammaproteobacteria; order Pseudomonadales; family Azotimanducaceae; genus UBA4421. The sequence goes on along the minus strand of OZ253950.1, from coordinate 4,144,728 downwards.
GAGCGACGGCGCAAGCGCGAGTCCGGCAACACCGACAAACTCGAGCTCGTGGAAACGGAAAAATTCGAGCGCTGGCTGCTGGTGGCGGAGGAAATCTCGAAAACCGAAAACCGTTTCCGTGACCAGCTGCTCGACATGCGCGCTCAGTTCGGCATGATCGCCAAGCCCTGGAGCCACAAAGACGTCATCCCCGTTGGCCCCGCGAGCTTCTGGTGGAGTTTCGACGACGCGGTCGCGGAGTTCAATTTCCGCGACGACATGCGCAAAGAGGTATTCCAGCTTTTCGAGGGTGAGCTCTACAAACATCTGTTCAACCTGTATGAAGCGCTCGGCAAGCTGTTTGAAGACAGCGGCCAGCTGCCGGCGCTCGAAGAGCTTCGCGAAGCGCTGCAGCCGAAGTACACGATGCGCAACCGTGCGGGTGTCAGCGTCGCGCCGGCTGAGTATCAGGAAATGGACCAGACCATGCGCGAGGTTGCCATGGCGGCCGACAACGTCGGCGCGGGCAATGTCGGCGAGAATCCGTTTGTCGTCAGCGGCGGGGCCGGCGCGCCCGCGTATACCGCGGCGCGTTCCATTCTGAACCTCAATCGCCGCACCCAGGAAATTCTCGGCAAACCCAGGGAAGAAGCGCTCGCGGCGACCAATGCGCGTCCCGAAGAAGTATTCAATACCAGCGATATCTTCAATGCGCTGCAGGCCATCCAGACCGAGCTCGGCGATACACACCTCTCCGACACGCGCCTGCGTCCGCGCCTGATCGAACGGCTGCGCCAGCAGCACGGCGATCACAAAGGGCTTGCGGAAGAGGACTTCGACACGTTGGAGGTCATGGAAAGCCTGGTCAGCTCCATGGCGGACGACCAGCTCATTACGGAAGGCGTGCGTGAGTGGGTGCAGCGTCTGGAAGTGACGCTCAACAAACTCGCGACACAGGACCCGGACTTCCTCGCGAGCGACCCCTCGAATCCGCACAGCGCGGTGCAGATGCTCAACCAGCTCGCGCGGCTCGGCAATGCCAAGGACGTGAAGTCCGGCATCGACCGTGAAGTCGGACGACGGGTGGATGAGCTGCTGCAGCGCGTCATCAGCGATTACGACGAAAACCCGCAGGTCTTCGAAGAGGTCGTGGACGAGCTGCATCCGCTGCTCGATCGCCAGTCGCGCACTTACCGCGGCAATGTCGAACGTACCATTCGCGCCAGCGAAGGCCAGCAGAAGCTCGCGCGCGCGCGCCGGGCAGTCGTCTCGGAGGTCGAGGATCGCCTGGCCGACAAAGAAGTGCCTGAGCTCATGCTCGAGCTTTTGAACCCGGGATGGCGCAACCTGCTGGTCCACACCCATCTGCGGCATGGACCCGAAAGTAACGAATGGCGCGATCAGCTGGCGCTGATCGAGCAGCTGAATGGTCAGCTCAGCGGCGACATCGAGGAAAGTGACGACGCTTTTGTCGAGCCGGAAAAACTGCTGCGCCGGGTGGTCGAAGGGCTCAACAGCATCTCGTTCGATCCGAGCAAGCGCACGCCGCTGATCATGCACATGTCCAGTGCCCTCGTCGGCGATACGGCGGGTAACAAGGCGCCGGTCAAATCACAGCACGTCTCTGCTGATGAGGTCGAAGAGATGCTCGGCTTGACGGGTCTTCTGCCGGAGGTCAATCCGCAGATAGAGAGCGGCGACGAAGACGTCCGCGCCAGCTTCGATCAGGCCGTGGAGCGCGCGCGGCGTATCCAGATTGGCGAATGGCTGGCGACGTCGGACCGTGAAGGCCGGCCGCTGATTCTCTCGGTTGCCTTTGTCGGTGACGATGCCGCCTCGTTTGTGCTCGTCAACCGCAAGGGCGTCAAAACCATGGAACGCACGCTCAAGGAAATGGCGGACGATCTCCACCATGGCCGCATCACGCTGCTCGACGATTATGATCTGCCGCTGATGGAGCGTGCTTCGCAGCGCATGCTCGAAAACATGCACAACCAGCTGGCGTTCCAGGCGAGCCATGACGACCTCACGCAGCTGATGAACCGCAAAGAATTTGAACGTGTCGTCGAGATGGCGCTTGCTCAGGCCAAGGCGCGCGGCAGTCAGCACGCGCTCATGTATCTGGACCTGGACCAGTTCAAGATCATCAACAATACCAGCGGCCACAAAGCCGGTGACGAGCTCCTGCGCACGGTCGGCGAGACCCTGTCGCGGGTGTTCACTGAAGGCGGCCAGCAGATAGCTCGCCTCGGCGGTGATGAATTTGGTGTGTTGCTGGAAGACGTCGAAAGCGGCCAGGCGCGTGAGCTTGCCGAGAAAGCGCTGGAAACGGTCCGCGGCGTGGACTTCGATTGGGAAGGCCGCAGCTACAACCTGACGGCGAGTCTCGGCCTCGTGTTCGTCGACCAGAGTACCGCAAGCGTCGACGAGCTCATGCAGCATGCCGACGAAGCCTGCTTCTCTGCGAAGGACGGCGGCCGTAACCGGGTGCAGGAATACGAGCTCGGCGACAAGCGCATGATGAAGCGGCACGGCGCGATGGAGTGGGTTACCCAGCTCGACGCCGCGCTCGAGGATGACCGCCTCATTCTCAACTGCCAGAAGATTGCACCGGTGATGGGTGCGGCCAACGGTCACGACGTGCACTATGAGATTCTGCTGACGATGCTCGACGAGCTCGGTGATGTCGTGGCGCCAACCGAGCTCATCAACGCCGCCGAAACGTACAACCGCATGACAACCATCGATCGGTGGGTCATCAAGAACGTGCTGCAGTGGATGTCCGATAATCGCGACAAGCTCGACGACTTCGGCGGCTTTGCGATCAACGTGTCCGGACACTCGGTCAACGATACGACCTTCCCGGATTTTGTGCTCGAGCAGTTCGGTAAGACGCAGGCCCCGACCAGCAAAGTGTGCTTTGAAATTACCGAAACGGCGGCCATCGCCAATCTGGACAACGCCATCGATTTCATGAACCGGATGCGCATCATCGGCTGCAGCTTCTCGCTCGATGATTTTGGCACCGGCCTGTCGTCGTACAGCTATCTACGCAATCTGCCGGTCGACTACGTCAAGATCGACGGGGTCTTCGTGAAAGACATCGCGGAGAACCCGGCCGATTACGCGGTGGTGCGTTCAATCAATGAGATTGGTCACTACATGGGCAAACGCACGGTGGCGGAATATGTCGAAGACGACGACATCTTGAACAGCGTGCGGGAGATCGGCGTAGATTTTGCGCAGGGTTTCCAGATCAGCAAGCCCTGTCTATTGCAGGAGCTGGCGATCTAGCTGTCGAGCCTCGCGCGTTAGTCGACCCTGCCGATCAGCAGAAATTCCATCAACGCCTTCTGGCTGTGCAGGCGATTGCCTGCCTCGCGAAACACGACGCTGCGTGCGTCGTCGAGCACGGTATCGCTCACTTCTTCGCCGCGATGTGCAGGCAGACAGTGCATGAAGACCACGTCTTTGTTCGCCTGATCGAGCAGCGCTTCGTTGACCTGATACGGCGCAAACGTGGCCCGTCGATTGTCCTCTTCACCCTCGTGGCCCATGGATGACCAGACGTCGGTCACCACGAGATCCGCGCCGGCAACCGCCTCTTGCGGCGTCTCCACCAGCTGTGCGTTGTTGGTGCTGGCAAGGATGTCGGCGTTCGGCTGATAGCCTGCCGGGCTCGCGATTTTGAGATTGAAACCCCACTGGCGTGCCGCGTTGATGTACGAATGGCACATGTTGTAGCCGTCGCCGATGAACGCCACCGTAGCGCCCTGGATGCTGCCCCGGGTTTCCTCGAAGGTCTGTATGTCGGCCAGCAGCTGGCAGGGATGCAGGAGGCTCGACATCGCGTTGATCACGGGGATGCTCGCATACTCCGCCAGGATTTCGATCGTTTCCTGGTCGTGGGTGCGGATCATCGCGATGTCCACCATTTCGGAGATGACGCGGGCGAAATCGGGGATGGGTTCGCCACGGCCGAGCTGGCTGTCCGCCGTGCCGAGATAAACCGCGTGTCCGCCCATCTGTGCGAGACCCGCCTGGAAAGCCACGCGTGTGCGAGTGCTGTTCATCTGTAGAATGAGCGCTGCGGTCTTGCCGACGAGCGGGCGGTGTATCTCTCCCGCTTCATGCATACGCCGGTATTCGCGCCCGCGTTGAATCAGGTAGTCGAGTTCTTCTAAAGAAAAATCCAGCAGCGACAGGAAATCCCGCTTAGTCATGTTGGCGCCTACCTGTGATCAGGATTGGATGAGAGAAACGACCTTGGCGGTCAGTTCGTCAGCCTCAGCATCGGTCAGGGTGAGCGGCGGCAGCAGGCGCACGATGTTGCCCTGAGTCACGTTGATCAGCACTCCGGCTTCGAGACCCGCTTCAACCAGCTGGGGCGCTTCTTCGTTGAGCTCAACCGCAATCATGAGGCCGAAACCGCGCACTTCGCGCACCGCGTTGTTGCCTGCCAGGCCGTCTTCGAGGCCGCCCAGAATACGCTTGCCGAGCTCACCGGCCCGTTCGCAGAGATTCAGCGCCTCGATTTCGTCGAGCACTGCATTGCCTGCCGCGCACGCGAGCGGGTTGCCGCCGAAGGTTGAGCCGTGGTTGCCGGGTGCGAAGAGGTCAGCAGCGGCGCCGCGCGCAAGACAGGCACCGATCGGCATACCGTTGCCCAGCCCCTTGGCCGTCGTGACGACGTCCGGCAGGCAATCGGTGTGCTGATAGGCGAAATACTTACCCGTGCGGCCATTGCCGGTCTGCACCTCATCCAGCATGAACAGCCAGTTGTGCGCATCGCAGATCTCCCGCAGCCGCGGCAGATAGTCGCTGTCCGGAATGACGACGCCGCCTTCGCCGAGCACCGGCTCGACGAATATGCCCACAACGTCCGGGTTGTTGTCTGCAATCTGCTGAACAGCTTCCACGTCGTTGTACGGAGCGCGCACGAACCCGGAAAGCAGCGGTTCGAAACCGGCGTGCACTTTGCGGTTACCCGTGGCGGTCAGCGTGGCCATCGTGCGCCCGTGAAAGCTGCCGTCCATCACGACCACCGCGGGTTTCTTGATGCCCTCATGGTTGCCTTTCAGGCGGGCGAGCTTGATCGCCGCCTCATTTGCCTCAGCGCCAGAGTTGGCAAAGAACACCTTGTCCATGCCCGAGAGCGCGCACAGGCGGTCGGCGAGTTTCGTCTGCAGCGGGATGTCGTAGAGGTTCGACGTGTGGGTGAGGGTGCTTGCCTGTTCGGAGATCGCCGCCGCGACGCGCGCGTTGGCATGGCCGACGCCGACCACGGCGATGCCGGTCAGACCATCCAGGTAAGTCTTGCCTTCACTGTCGGTCAGGTACGCGCCTTTGCCGCTGACAAACGCCACGGGCAGGCGCGCATAGGTATTCATTAAGTGGCTCATGGCATCCGGCCTAGCTATTTCTACTGTCCTAAAAACAACAACAGGCGGGTAGTGGTAACACTATTCCGCCTGGCGAAACGGCGGAAGATACTCCAAAGGAAGCCGGCGATTCAACCCCGTTCGTCTGCGCGCGCGTCGGGTGATCAGCGTGCGGCGATGGCTTTCTGCAGGCGCTCGAGGCCTTCTTCCAGCATGGAACGCGGACAACCGAAGTTCACACGTATGTATCCGGGTGCGCCGAATTGCGCCCCGGGCGATATGCCGACGCCGTGTTCTGCGAAGTAACGCTCGGCGTGATCGATGTCCAGATCGCGGATGTCGATCCAGGCCAGATACGTTGCGTCGAGCGGCGCGAGCCGCTTACCGAGCGCCTCATCGACGAGGGACAAGTTTCCCCGCAGGTAAGCAACGAGCTCTGCCATCCAGTCGCTGCGGTCGTTGAACGCCGCTTCCGAGGCGATGAAGCCCAGCGGTCCGATACCCGGCATCAACCCGCGGCGTGCCTGCAGAAAACGCCGCCGCAGAGACGCATCGGGAATGACTGCCGCCGCGCAGCTCAGGCCGGGGATGTTGTATACCTTCGTGGCGGCGTACAGAGAGATCGTCTGCTCTGCGATTTCCGGATGGCGTGCCGCGATCGGATGATGCCTGCTGTCGGGATCGAGCACGATGTTGCAGTGGATCTCGTCGCTGACGAGCAGCAGATTGTGTTCGGCTACGAACGCCGCAAGGGCCGCGAGCTCCGGTTCGGTGTATGCCCGGCCGGTAGGGTTTTGCGGATTGCAGATCATCAGCATGCGGGTCTCGGGCGTGAGCGCATCGCGCATGGCGTCAATGTCCATCTCCCAGCGGCCGTTGACGACGCGCATCGCCACGCGGTCGTCGGCGAGACCCGCGTTGGCTGCCAGATCCAGGAAGGGGTGGTAGACCGGCGTCGGTATCATCAGCCGGTCCGGCGCCGCGAGACTCTGCGCGGCGAGATTGAGCGCGGGCACTACCCCCGGCAGCCAGACGATCCATGCGTCCGGCACCGACCAGTTGAAATGATGCTCGAGCCAGCCCTGCAAAGCGGTGTTCAAGCTTGCCGGTCTGTCCGTATAGCCGAGAATGGGGTGATCGAGGCGCTCGCGCAGCGCGTCGAGCACAAAGTCCGGCGCAGCGAAGTCCATGTCTGCAACCCACATCGGCAGCACGTCAGCGGCGAATTTCTGCCACTTGGTGCTGCTGGTCGCGTGTCGGTCTATCGGCTGATCGAAGCGGGATGACATCGGCTTACCTTTATTGCTGCCGGCAGGCGTTATCCGGCAGATGGATGCCGGCTCAAAGCATAAACCCCAAAGATATAAGCAATTTCGGCCGAAACCGCTACAATGGCGCGATTGATATTTGAGAGACCGACATGTCTGAAGAAGTAGTGCAGGTAATCAAGCAGCAGATCGAAGAGAATCCGATCATTCTTTACATGAAGGGTGTGCCTCAGGCGCCGCAGTGCGGCTTCTCCGCACAGACGATCCAGTGTCTGGTCGCCTGCGGACAGCGCTTTGCTTACGTCGACATCCTCTCCAACCCGGAGATACGCGCGACGCTGCCGGGCTATGCGAACTGGCCGACGTTCCCGCAGCTGTGGGTCGAAGGTGAGCTGGTGGGCGGATGTGACATCGTCACCGAGATGTTCGAAAGCGGCGAGCTGCAGACGCTGCTCGAGGAAACCTCCGCGCGTCACGCTGAAGCCGAGTAACCGCGCCGTCAGCACAGCTCGTCGTCCGGCGGCTGATAATCCCACGCATTGACCACGGCGCAGAAGAGCGCGCCCGTACGCTCTGCATCGTACGCGGCGCTGTGCGCCTGTTTATCATCAAACGCCAGTCCAGCCCGCCGGCACGCCTGTGACAACACGGTGTGGCCGTAGGCCACTGCCGCCAGCGAGGCCGTATCGAGCGCGCTGAAAGGGTGAAACGGGTTGCGTTTGATGCCTGCGCGTAAGCACGCTGCGTTCAAGAAACCCTGATCGAAAGAGGCGTTATGCGCCACGATGATGGCGCGGTGACAGCCCGCCAGTTTCATCTGCTGGCGCACCAGCTTGAAGCACTCTCTGAGCACGGAGTCCTCGTCTGCCGCCGGCCGGTCCGGGTCGATGCCGGTGAATTTGAGGCTGGCGGGATCGATCTCCGCTCCGGCGAAAGGGCTGACGTCCCAGCTGTGCAGCGCTGTCGTTGTCAGGCGCGTCGTGTCCATGTCCAGAAACTGGCAAGCGAGCTCGAGAATGGGGTGCACGTCTTTGTCGAAGCCGCCGGTTTCCAGATCTATGACGACAGGCAGGTACCCGCGGAATCGCTCGCTCAGTTTCATGCAACCACCTTAACAACTTTTCTCTGCGCTGTGCGGGCCTTTTACGTGCCGTTGGTGTTTTCATGCGCCCCGCAGGCTCAAGTTTTTTTCTGATCTGCCGATGGCTCTAGTGTGAACCTGCATAGCTACAAAATGTTCCTTCCGGCTGCCCTCGCTGCCGCGCTGCTGGTCGGCCCGGCCCCCGCGGCCAACGACATGCGCTTTACCGCGAACTGGCAACACGATTGGCAGCACCTGACTTCCGGAGATCTCTGTCAGCTGACGCTGGAGGTTGGCGGTTACGGGGAAGCGCGGTTTGTCGGCACGCGTGGCAGTGCCCCGGTGTTTGAGCTGCAGGCGCGCCGCGATATGCATGCGTCGGGACCTCTGCAGGTCTGGCAGTATGCGCCGGGCTGGCACCCTGCCGCGGGTGCGCGCGGACCGCTCGGGGAGCTTGCGCATATCGCAGGCGGCGGCGCGGTTGCCCGCGGGGATGTTGCCGACCGCATGCTGTCGGCGCTGCGCCAGGGCATGCATCTGGAGCTTGCCGGGCAGGCGGGATACGACGGGCAGCACACGGTCCTGCTCGACATGACCGCGCGCAACATGGGGCCGGCGCTCGAGACGTTTCTGGACTGCGCGCGCACGGATATCGAGGTGGCCTGGCACAAGATGTCGCGTACGCGCGTCGCCTACGAAGTTGATACCCATACCCTGGATGAGGCCGGGCAGCGTCAGCTCGATGCGCTCGCGCGCTTTGTGGCGCAGGACCCTGCGATAGCCACCCTCTATATCGATGGTCATACGGACGATAGCGGCACGCCGCGCAAGAACTACCAGCTCTCCAAGCGGCGCGCGGAAGCGGTTGCCGCGTATCTCAAGCAGGCGGGTCTTGCGGACCGCAAATTCGTCGTGCGCTATCACGGGGAGGTATACCCGGTGGCTGACAACGACAGCGCTCACGGCAAAGCGATGAATCGGCGCACGACCGTGCGTCTGGCACGCGAAGACGCCGCAGATCTGGCGGCGAAATAACCGGATCCCTGCCGGCGCGCGGCGCGCCTGCGTGGATATACGGGATTGCAACTTCCCCCGCTTCGCCTAATATGGCGCGCCCCAACGGTGGTAGGACAAGCGCGTGGCGGAAAAAATGAAAATTGTGCTCGCTTACTCCGGCGGCCTGGACACTTCGGTGATCTGCCGCTGGCTGCAGGAAACGTACAACGCAGAAGTGGTGACCTTTACGGCTGACATTGGCCAGGGAGAAGAGGTGGAGCCTGCCCGTGAGAAAGCGCAGGCCATGGGGGTCCGGGAAATCTACATCGAAGACCTCACGGAAGATTTTGTCGCCAACTATGTCTTTCCGATGTTCCGCGCAAATACCGTTTACGAGGGTGAATACCTGCTCGGCACCAGCATCGCGCGGCCGCTCATTGCCCGCCGGCTCGTGGAAATCGCCCGGGAAACCGGCGCTCAGGCGGTGGCGCATGGGGCGACCGGCAAGGGCAACGACCAGGTGCGCTTCGAGATGGGCGCGTACGCTCTGGATCCGGACATCAAGGTCATCGCGCCCTGGCGCGACTGGGATCTCAATTCCCGGGAAGCCCTCATGGACTTCTGCGAAAAACACCAGATCCCCGTCGACTACAAGCGTGGCGAAAAGTCGCCTTACTCGATGGATGCCAATCTCCTGCACATCTCTTATGAAGGCGGCGGGCTGGAAGACCCTGCGCATCCCGCAGACGAAGACATGTGGCGCTGGAGCGTCGCGCCGGAAGCGGCGCCGGATGAGCCCGCAATCATCGAGCTCGGCTACGAGAGCGGCGATCCGGTGTCTCTGAACGGTGAGGCCATGTCACCGGCGACGCTCTTGCGCACGCTCAACGAACTGGGCGGGGCCCACGGCATCGGCCGCAGCGACATCGTCGAAAACCGCTTTGTCGGCATGAAGTCCCGGGGGTGCTACGAAACCCCCGGCGGCACGATCCTGCTCAAAGGCCACCGTGCCATGGAATCGATCACCCTCGACCGCGAAGTGGGGCATCTCAAAGACGAGCTCATGCCGCGCTATGCCAAGCTGATCTACAACGGCTACTGGTGGGCGCCGGAACGTCAGGTTCTGCAGAGTTTGATTGATGAGTCACAGAAAGTGGTGAACGGAACCGTTACTCTCAAGCTCTATAAAGGCTCAGTGTCTGTTGTGGGGCGTAGTTCACAAAATGACAGCCTCTATGACGCGGACGTAGTCACTTTTGAAGACGATCAGGGTGCCTACGATCAGAGAGATGCCGGCGGATTCATCAAGCTTAATGCCTTACGCCTGCGTCTCGGCGCCAAGCGGGGTCGCGACTACTCCTGATCACCGCTGATACTGAGCCTCGTTGTAACTACGAGAGCTTGAACATGGCGAACTATCAGGTGTTGTTTAATGGCGAAGTTGCCCAGTCGGCAAGCATAGAAGCCGTGCGCGACAATCTGGCTCGCGAGCTCGGCCTGGACGACCGTAAAGCCAAGCAACTGTTCAGCGGCCGCACCGTCGTCATCCGCAGCCAGCTCGATCAGGAACAAGCCCACGCCTGGGCGGACAAGCTGGCCACGCTGGGCGCCATCTGTCGTGTAAAAGACCTCACGCCCACCCCGGAGCGTGCAACTTTCCAGGTGGACAAGAAGGCTGATCGCAACAGCGCTGAGCAGACACTGCGCGACATCACCGCCGCGCATCTCGAATGCCCGCGCTGTGGCCACATGCAACTCGATTCGAGCCACTGCGCGCGCTGCGGTGTCGATCTCGAAGCGGCCTTCCGGCAGAAGTCCAAAGAGGACCTGCTGATCGAAAAGAAAATTCGCGAGCTGCGCGAGAAGCGTAACGGCAACAGCAACGGCAATGGAGCGAGCCGGGTGCGGCAGCCGACCTTCGAGCCGGAAATGGCGGCGGCTGAAGACGAAGAAAAGTCGAAGAAGGGCATGCTCGGGTGGTTCAAGCGCCGCTCGGGTCCTTTCTAGAAACGCCCGTCCCGATCCGACTTTCTGTATGCATGCCCGCGTGCGGCTGGTTGCGTCCGCGCTGGCGGTCATTACCATGTCAGCCTGATTTTTGCCGCAGGCCTCGATTCTGACTATCGACAAATCCCTGCCCATCGGTGTGTTCGACTCCGGCATGGGCGGTCTCACGGTCCTGGCGGAGCTGCGCCGCCAGCTGCCCCGGGAAAAGTTCATCTATCTGGGCGACACCGCGCGCCTGCCCTATGGGACGAAGTCTGCGGCGACGGTCGTTCGCTACGCGACGCAAGCCTCGGACCAGCTCGTCGAGCGCGGCGTGAAAGCCCTGGTGGTGGCCTGTAACACGGCATCCGGGGTTGCCCTGGATCATCTGGCCAGGCACTTTGCCCCGCTGCCGGTCTACGGTGTGGTTGAGCCCGGCGCGCACGCGGCGATAGCAGCTGCGGATGTCAGTGGGGTGCTGGTGCTGGCCACCGAGAGCACGATACAGGGCGGTGCCTATCAGCGCGCGCTGCTGCGCCGTTCGCCGGGGCTGCGTGTTTACGGACGGGCGTGCCCGCTGTGGGTGACGCTGGCGGAACAAGGGCCGCAGGATGCGCCGCTGACCGCCGGCGTGCTGCGTCATTATCTCGGCGGTTTCCTGCGCGACGATGCGCCCTCCACGGTATTGCTTGGCTGCACGCACTTCCCGGTATTTGCGGCAGCGCTCGCTGAGGTGCTGGCGCCGCATGTGCGTGTCGTCGACTCAGCGCAGACGACTGCGTCTGCGGTTGGTGAAGCGCTTGCCGCGCAGGGGCTCTTGAGTGAAGCCGATGGCGATGGGCTCAGCGTGTATCTCGCCACGGACGGTGCGGCGCGTTTCCGCCGTGTTGGCAGGCACTTTCTCGGTGCAGACGTGCCTGCCGTCGAGCTGGTTGACCTCTAGGGCGCCTCTCGAGGAGCAGCGGTTGCTCCGTGCCTTGCTCGCGTCTCAGGCGATCTCGGTCTTGTCTTTGAACTCGCAGAGGTCCTCGATGATACAAGCGCCGCAGCGCGGCTTGCGGGCGATACACGTGTAGCGCCCGTGCAGGATCAGCCAGTGATGGGCGTCCTGCTTGAACTCCGTCGGCACGACTTTGAGGAGTTTCTGTTCTACCTGATTGACGTTTTTACCTGGCGCGATCTTGGTGCGGTTGGAAACGCGGAAGATGTGCGTGTCGACGGCGATTGTCGGGTGGCCGAACGCGGTGTTCAGGATGACGTTTGCGGTTTTGCGCCCGACGCCCGGCAGCTTCTCGAGCGCCTCGCGCTCTTCAGGCACCTCGCCCCCGTGCTCGTCCAGCAGGATTTTGCAGGTTTTGATCACGTTGGCCGCCTTGGTGTTGAAGAGGCCGATCGTCTTGATGTACTCCTTCAAACGTTTCTCGCCCAGCTTGTGCAGCGCGGCTGGCGTATTGGCTTTCTTGAACAGCGGCCCGGTCGCTTTGTTGACGCTGACGTCGGTCGCCTGCGCGGACAGGATCACCGCGATCAACAGCTCAAATGGCGAGGCGTAGGCGAGCTCTGTGGTCGGCTTCGGATTCGCCTCCTGAAAGCGGGCGAAGATCTGGTGGCGTTTGTCTGCGTTCATGAGCTTTCCGAGGTGTCAGTGGCAATGAGCTGCGTATTGTCGCGCTTCGCCAGCCGCTGACCGAGCGCCAGCAGGAGGCCCGCGATGATGAAGGCGCCCGGCGCATAGCTTGCCAGCGGCAGCAGGCGCAGGTCCAAGTCTATCTGCCAGTTTGTGGCGATCGGCCCGAACAGCAGTTCCGCTTCCCGGAGCACGCTGCCGAAGGCGAGCAGTTCGCGCACGAGCCCCAGCGTGATCAGGGCGAGCGCAAACCCTACCGCGGTCCCCGCAGCGTCTTTGACGGCTTCGACGACGGGCTGGCGGCTGGCGAACGCCTCGGCGCGGCCGAGGATCATGCAGTTGGTCACGATGATCTGTACAAACAGCGCAATCTTTTCGTAGAGGCCGTAGGCGTAGGCTTCCAACAGCATTGTCGTAATGGTCGTGAACGTTGCGATGATGAGGACAAAGCAGGGCAGGCGAGCGATGTCCGGGATTTGCCGCCGCAGTATCGAGATCGCCGTATTGCTGCCGATGACGACGAATGCCGAAGCGGCCGCCAGGCCGAGCGCGTTGGTGACGGTGTTGCTGACGGCGAGCAAGGGGCACAGGCCCAGAAGCTGGGCCCATGCCGGGTTGCGCGCAAGCACTGCGTTGCTGAACGTGTTACTCACAATTCTGCACCTCGCGGCTGAGCACAGCGTCAGCTTCTCGCGCGAGCTGAGCGAGCGCCTGGCTCGTCACGGTGGCGCCGCTGACAGCGTCAGCCTCGGCCCACTGCGTGGCGGTAAAGCCGTCGCGGGCGGGCAGCCAGGCATCGCGGCGATGGTCGATGAAATCGCCGATCCCCGGTGTTTCGCGATGATGGGTCACGCGCAGGCTCAACCCTGGCGTTCCGGTATCTTCACGGAGGAGTACCAGCACATCGATCGGACCGGCGTAGCCGGATACGCTGAAGCGGCCGAAGTACCAGGCCGGACAGTCGCCGAAGCGCGGCGCCGCGGCGTCTGTAGCTGCGGGTAGAGAGAAGCCGAGCATGTCTTCTGCCAGGGCGCGTTCCCGCACCTGTCGCTGTGTGCGTATCTCCTCGCGCGTCAGCGCGTCGGTGCCAACCAGCAGCGACGCGCAGACGGCGCCGATGAGCACCAGAGCGATGAGAGCCCGGATCATGTTTCCGCCCCTGCCGCGCGCGGCGTCGCCAGGCGGTTGAGAAAAGGCGTGAATGCGTTTGCGAACAAGACGGCGAACGCGATGCCGTCCGGATAGCTGCCGTAGGCTCGGATCAGGTAGATCAGCACGCCGATCATCAGGCCGAACACGATCTGATGTTTCGGATGTTGTGGGTGCGTAACCGGATCTGTCGCGATGAAAAAGGCCGCTGCAATGGTGCCGCCCGTGGTCCAATGGAACCAGGCAGAGCCGAGGCTCGTTGATGAGCCCTGGTCGTAGCCGAACAGAGCCGCGAGCCCGACTCCTGCCAGAACGGCTACCGGTATCCGCCAGGCCAGGAGTTTCTGGTAGGCGAGCACAATGCCGCCGACCAGAAAGCTGAAGGCGATCAGTCGCTGATCACCGGCTGCCGTCAGAAAAAGCGCGTCGAATTCGCTGGTCGTGAGGCCGGTGCGGTAACGAAACTCGGACAGCAGCGTTGCCCCGCTCAGGCCGTCGATCGCAAGCTCGCTGGTGATGACCGGCCAGTGCGCCAGCGCCTCCGGGAAAGACACCAGGATGACGGCATAACCCACCATCGCGGGATTGAAGATGTTACCGCCCAGGCCGCCGTACACATGCTTGCCGAGCGCGAGACCCGCAGCCGCGGCCAGGGCAAGCAGGTATACGTCCGTAAACGGCGGCAGGCAGATCGCGATCAGCCAGCCGCTCAGGAGCGCGCTCCAGTCGCTGAGCTGGAAACGTATCCTGCGCAAACTGCGTTCGCCGCCGATCGCGAGCAGACAGGCTTCGGCGGCAAGCGCAAACACGCTCAGCCAGGCGAGGTTCCACAACACCCCCCATCCCCACACGATCAGCATGGCAAAGATGCCTGGCAGCAGCGCGCCGAGCACGGTGAGCATGATGCGCGATGTCGTCATGACCAGCGCCGCCCGCGCGCAAGACGTGCCTCACGTCTGGCCTGCGCCGTCGCGGTTTGTGCGGCCTGGCGCGTGGCATGGGCTTCGTAGCGTTGCTGGAAGCGGTCCCGCGCCGCGTCTTCCGCTGCGGCCAGCACGAGCGCGCGCCGCTCGCTGGAGAACTCCGCCGCGAGGTTGATGCCGCTGGGGCAGGCGCGATCGCACAGTCCGCATTCGATGCAGTCTTTCAGACCTTGCGCCGCGGCGTCTTCGCGTCGTCCCTGACGCACGCTTTGAATCAGCATGGGCACCGGCAGATCTACCGGACAGACCGGCTCACACAGAGCGCATTTGATACACGCGCGCAGCGGCGCCTCGAGGTCGAGCTGCGGGGCAGTCCGGCGACCGCGCGGCAGCGGTGGCGCGGGCACCATGCTGATGCAATCGACCGGGCAGGGCGCGACGCACAGCTCGCAGCCGGTGCATTCATCGAGGATGACGGTATGCATCTGCCCGCTCGCGCCGACTATGGCGTCGACCGGACAGGCCGGCAGGCACAGCGTGCAACCGATACATTCGCTCTCGTCGATGACGGCAAGCAGCCCAGGTTCCGCGGCCGGGGGCGTGCCGCCGTGTTGCCCCATGATGCGCTCGAGCGCGGCGTGGGTGCTGACGCCGCCAGGCGGACAGAGATCCAGCGGCGCGCCGCTTGCCACCGCCTCCGCGTATGGCCGGCAGCCCGCGTAGCCACACTGCGCGCACTGGGTTTGCGGCAGCACGGCGTTCAAAGCATCGACGAGCGGTATCGTGTCGCGGGGATAACGGCGGGCGAGCGCAAGCTGGGCAAGCGCAAACGTCAGCAGGGCGCCGATCAGAAGCGCTGGTGTCCACAGGAGGCTCATCCGGCGAGCCCTGTCAGACCCATGAATGCCAGGCTCATCAGACCCGCGCTGATGAGCGCAATTGGCGTGCCGCGGAACGGTGCGGGCACTCTGTCGTGGTCCAGCGTTTCGCGCATCGCCCCGAAGAGCACCATGACCAGCGTAAAGCCACCCGCCGCGCCGATGCTGAACACCATCGTCTCCAGCAGATTCAGGTCCTGATTGACCGCCAGGAGAGCAACGCCGAGCACGGCGCAGTTGCTCGTGATGAGCGGCAGATAAATACCGAGCATCTGATGCAGCACCACAGAGGTTGCTTCGATGTAGCGGCCAACCAGCTGCACGACCCCGGCGATCACCACGATGAACAGGATGATGCGCAGGTATTGGAGATCCAGCGGGACCAGCACGCCGTGGTACAGCAGGTGCGTGCACACCGCAGCCAGGGCCAGCACGAAGGTGGTGGCGATGCCGGTGGCAAGCGCCGTGTCATAGCCGCGGGTGATACCCATGAAGGGGCACAGTCCGAGGAACTGTGCCAGCACGAAATTGTTGACCAGCAGCGCGCCGATCAGAAGCAGCGCAAGATCAACCATCGAAAGATGTCAGCTCACGTCCATGCCGGGCTCTGCGCCGCTGTCCGGACTCAGCAGAAAGATGTCCTTCCCGCCGGGGCCGGCGGCCAGCACCATGCCCTCGGAGACGCCAAAGCGCATCTTGCGCGGCGCGAGATTGGCGACCACGACGGTGAGCTTGCCGACCAGATCTGCGGGGTCGTAAGCCTCGCGTATGCCGGAGAACACCTGGCGTTCATGATCCCCGACGTCGAGCGTCAGTTGCAGGAGCTTGTCCGCGCCGTCCACCAGCTGCGCGTTGACGATTTTCGCGACCTTGAGCTCGACCTTCGCAAAATCGTCGATGTTGATGTGATTCGTCGTCTCGGCGCCGCCTTCCGCCGCGGTGTTCTCGGCCTCGGCCTCGTCGGTTTCTGCGGACGCCGCGACGAGTTTGTCGACCGTCTTCATCTCCATGCGCGCGAGCATCGGTTGGAACTTGGCGATGGTGTGTCCGAGCAGCGGCGTTTGCACGTCGGCCCAGGACAGCGGTTCGATCTGCATGAATGCTTCCGCCTTGACGGCCATCTCCGGGAGGATCGGTTTGAGGTACGCCGCCAGGGCACGGAACATGTTGATCGCCTGACTGCAGACCAGTTGCACATCTTCGCGCCGCTCGGGGTCTTTGTTGAGGTTCCAGGGTTCGTGCTGGGCGATGTACTGATTGGCGAGGTCCGCGAGTGCTGTGATCTCGCGCACCGCTTTGCTGGTGTCGTCCACCTCGTAAAACCCTGCAATCGTCTCGCTTGCGTCGACAAACTGCTGCCAGAGCGCTTCATCGTGCAGGGTGTCCGCGAGCTTGCCGTCGAAACCTTTCACCAGGAAGCCCGCGCAGCGGCTGGCGATGTTAATCACCTTGCCCACGAGGTCAGAGTTCACGCGCTGCACGAAATCTTCCAGGTTGATGTCGACGTCGTCCGCGGTACCGTTCAGCTTGGTGGCGTAGTAGTAGCGCAGGTATTCCGGGTCGAGGTAATCGAGATAGTCGTTGGCGAGAATGAAGGTGCCGCGGCTTTTCGACATCTTGGTGCCGTTGACGGTGATGAAACCGTGGGTATGGACACGTGTCGGCGTGCGGAAGTTCGCGCCATCCAGTACCGCCGGCCAGAACAACGCATGGAAATTGATGATGTCCTTGCCGATGAAGTGATGCACTTCGCAGTCGCTTTCGGGTTTCCAGAAGTCGTCGAAGCTGAGCTCGTTACCCTGATCGCACAGGTTCTGGAAGCTCGCCATGTAACCGATCGGCGCGTCCAGCCAGACATAGAAGTACTTGTCCGTGGTGCCGGGAATGACGAATCCGAAGTACGGCGCGTCACGGGAGATGTCCCAGGCCTTCAAGCCGCTGTCGAGCCATTCGGCGAGCTTGTTCGCCATCTCCGGCTGCACCGCGCCGGACCGCGTCCACTTTTTGAGGAAGTCCGTGTATTGGGGCAGGTCGAAGAAGTAGTGCACGGATGCTTTGAGCTCCGGCGTCGCGCCGGAGTAGACGGACTTCGGGTTCTTGAGGTCCGTGGCGTCGTAGGTCGCGCCGCAGGCTTCGCAGTTGTCGCCGTATTGGCCTTCGGCGCCGCAGCGCGGACAGTCGCCCACCACGAAGCGATCCGCCAGGAAAAGCTTCTTCTCGGGATCGTAGAGCTGCTCGACTTCCTTGGTGAAGATGAGCCCGGCCTGGTCCAGGCGGTTGTAGATCAGCTCCGCGAAATGACGGTTCTCTTCCGAGTGGGTCGAGTAGTAGTTGTCGTGGTCGACCAGAAAGCGTTTGAAGTCGTGTTCATGGTCTTTGCGCACCTGCTCGATCAACGCTTCCGGCGTGATGCCGTCGGCTTCCGCCCGTATCATCGTCGCGGTACCGTGGGTGTCGTCCGCGCAGACGTAGATGACTTCATGGCCGCGCATGCGCTGAAAGCGCACCCAGATGTCGGTCTGGACGTGCTCGAACATGTGGCCCAGGTGGATCGGGCCATTGGCGTTCGGCAGCGCGCTGGTCACAAGAATTCTACGTGCCATGGATGGATTCCTCGTCGCGTATCCGGCTCGGGGCCGAAGCCCCTGAAAAAGGGCGCTCATTCTACATACACGGGCTCAGGCAACAAAGGCTCAGACTGTCGCGCCGCACCGTCACCTGTAAGACCACAACCGCTAGTGCCGCGCATGCGGGCGGACCTATAATCAGCGCCTTTTGACGCGGCGGCGCCGCGCCTGCGGTAGGCACGTCGGTTACAAGGTACGCAAGGCCATGAAAATAGAAGATTTCGTAGACCCTTATCTGAACAAAACCTGGGGCGCGCTGGGCGCACGGATACTGACCAGCGGCAAGCAGGTGGCGGTGACGCTCGGCTATCCGGCACAGGGTGCCCAGGCAGAGCTCGAGCTGGCGCTGGCTGAGCATCTCGGTGCCGAGGTAGAGCTGGAGCTCGGCTTTGCCGCGCCGCGCGGACGCGGCTTCGGGCAGGTCAAACAGATCATCGCGGTCGCCTCGGGCAAGGGCGGCGTCGGCAAATCCACCACTGCGGTCAATCTGGCCCTCGCGCTGGACGCGGAGGGCGCCAAGGTGGGTCTGCTCGATGCGGACATCTACGGTCCGAGCCAGGGCATGATGCTCGGCGTGGACGAAGGTCGCCGTCCCGCCATCAAGGACGGCAAATTCTTCGAGCCGATACGCGCCCACGGCCTCAAGGCGATGTCGATGAGTTTCATGGTGACGGACAGCACGCCGATGGTCTGGCGCGGCCCCATGGCGTCAGGCGCGTTGCAGCAGATCCTCACGCAGACGCTGTGGGAAGACCTCGACTATCTGATCGTCGACATGCCGCCGGGCACCGGCGATATACAGCTGACGCTCTCGCAGAAGGTGCCGGTATCCGGCGCGGTCATCGTCACGACACCGCAGGACATTGCACTCCTCGATGCCATCAAAGGCATCGAGATGTTCGCCAAGGTGGACATACCGGTGCTCGGGGTTCTCGAAAACATGAGCGTGCACCAGTGCCCCAACTGCGGTCACGTGAGCCACCTGTTCGGTGAAGGTGGTGGTGGTCGCGTTGCGCGGGATCTCGGCGTACCGCTGCTTGGCGAGCTACCGCTTGCGATGGAAATTCGCGAGCAGGCGGACGGCGGTGAGCCGACCGTGCGCGCCGCGCCCGATTCCGAGATCGCCGCCATCTATCGCCGCGCCGCACGCCACATGGCGGCGCGCCTGTGGGATCAGGACCAGCAGGCCGCGCCGACCATACGCATGGTTGATGATTGACCGCTAGAATCGGTAGCTCAGCCCGAGGACAAACTCCGTGCGGTCATAATCCGCCTCGAATGTGCCTGTTGCCGCGCCTTCGCCGTCCATCTCGATGCCGTCCGCGAAGAGTTGCCGCACTTCGGCGTAGAGTGCAAAGCGGTTCTTGAGGTCGTAGCGCGCGCCTAACAAGAGCTGCACTGCGGTGTCATCCGCGCTGTAGGAGCGCTCACCGCCGGCTGGCTCGACGTCGATATCGATCTCCTGAAACCACACGAAGCCAACGCCGACGTAGCTCGTGATGTTGGGATTCTCGAGCAGATTGAATTCGTACAAGGCGTTGACGCCTAAGCCGAGAGAGGAGAAATCGCCGTCGTCCGCCCCGTCATAAATGGTGCCGGTGACATCGTCGATCGTGTTGGTGCGATACATGATCTCACCCTCCAGACGCCAGCGGCCGAAATCGTAGCCCACTCCGGCGCCACCGCTGAAGCCGACGTCGAATTCGGCGTCGCCGCTGCCCAACGTCGGCGAATCCAGGTTTGTTTCCGACAACATGCCCAGTCCGCCCAGCGCGCGCACATAAACCGCGCCGTCCTCAGCGTGCGCCGGCATGCTGCCCAGCAGGGTGAAAAGGCCGCTCATAACGCCTAATTTGATGACGTTCTGCATCGTTCGTACTCCTTTGACTGAATGTTTACGGCCTTCACAGTAGACTTCTCGATTATCAAAAAGGTGTGAAAATTCAGTAAGTTATGGACGAGCGGCGGGTTTGATACATGAGCGGTCGATGAAAGTGACGAATCTGGTGCAGGAGCGGCTGCTGCTGGTGTTCTGGACACTGGTGCTGGGGGCCGTCCTAGCGCGCCTGGGCACGCCCGGCGCGGACCTCGCGGGATGGCTCGGACGCTATGCTTTCTGGACAGTGCATGTGGGCGTCGGCCTGCTGCTGACCGCAGCGATCATGCGCCTGCTGCAAAGCAGGCTGGAGATCACGCGGCCGAGTCTCGGGTTGCTGATCGGCGCGGGAGTGCTCGGCGCGATTGCCTTTACCCCCCTGGCGCTCATGCTGGATGCGCTTGGCGGCGAGCTCGGATGGACGGAAGCCGACGCGGACGAGGCGGGGTTGGCCATGGCTCTCCTCAGCGAGCTTGCCGCGCTTGCCCCGTTGTTTGTCGCCATGTGGCTGGTGGTGCAGCTGCCGATACTCGTTGTGCTGCGTACTGAGCCGGCGTCGCCGGCACCGGCTGCCGCTCAACCCGAGGCCAGCGCGTCGGAGGGACTTTTGGGGAAACTGCCGCCGGCGCTTGGCGATGAAATGCTCTGCATCGAGGCGGACCTCAACTATGTCCATGTCACGACGCGTCTCGGCAAAACCATGCTGCTGTACAGTCTGCGTCAGGCGGCCGCCGATCTCGGCGAGCAGGGTTTACTGATACATCGCAGCGTGTGGGTCGCCAAAGCCGCCGTCACCCGGGTCAAGCGTGATGGTCCCCGCCTGCTGGTGCGTCTCGAGAATGGGCGGGAGCTGGCTGTCAGCCGGCGGCGTCAGGCGGAGGTGGTCGCCGAGTTCGGCAGTGACTTTGCGCGTTGACGATGTCTGCTTTGACCGTTGGCGTAAACAGGCGCGCGGCGGCTGATCTTTGGTTATCATCCCGCGCTTTGTGCGAAGCAAGCGCGGAGGCGCTGAACAACCATGACCATAAAATCCGACCGCTGGATCATCGAGCAGGCAAGCCGCGGCATGATCGAGCCCTTCGAAGCCGGCCAGGTGCGCGAGAGCGACGGGCACAAAGTCATTTCGTATGGCACGTCGAGCTATGGCTACGACGTACGCTGCGCCCCCCAGTTCAAAGTGTTTACCAACATCCATTCGGCGACGGTCGACCCGAAGGCGTTCGATCAGCAGAGTTTCGTGGATGTCGAAGGTGACGTGTGCATCATCCCGCCGAATTCTTTTGCACTGGCGAGCACGGTGGAGTATTTCCGCATACCGGAAGACGTGCTGACGATCTGTCTCGGGAAGTCGACCTATGCGCGCTGCGGCATCATCGTCAACGTCACGCCGCTGGAGCCGGAGTGGGAAGGACACGTGACGCTGGAGTTTTCCAATACCACCACGCTGCCTGCCAAGATATACGCGAACGAGGGCGTGGCGCAGATGCTTTTCTTCCAGTCGGACGAACGTTGCCAGGTCACCTATAAGGACCGCGGCGGCAAGTATCAGGGACAGACCGGGGTGACGTTGCCGAAACCCTGATCCGGCAGGCGTCAGCGCACCAGTATCTGATTGGCCGCCGGCGCGGTATCTGCACCGACGATCTGACCGACGGTCACCGGCGCCTCCCCGGCGTCCGTCAGCGTAGCCAGCGTCTGTTCGGCATCCGCGGCGCTAACGACGAGTAAGAAGCCGATGCCGCAGTTGAACGTGGTGAGCATCTCTCGTTCGTCGATGTTGCCCGCCTGCTGCAGCCATGCGAAAAGCTCAGGCCGCTGCCAGCTGTCGAGGTCGATGAGCGCTGCCAGCCCGGCGTCGTTCAGAACGCGCGGCACGTTCTCGTAGAAACCGCCGCCGGTGATGTGCACCATGGCGTGTACGTCCACGGCGCGGGTTGCTGCCAGCACGGGCTTGACGTAGATGCGGGTCGGTTGCAGCAGGTCGTCGAGCAGCTCGGGATTGGGCGCGAGCCCCTGCCGTTCCAGCACTTTGCGGATCAGTGAGTAGCCGTTGCTGTGCGGCCCTGAGCTCGGCAGACCGATGATGACATCACCCCGCTGCACTTTACTGCCGTCGATGATGCGGCTCTTTTCCGCCACGCCGACGCAGAACCCCGCGAGATCGTACTCACCCGCCTGGTAAAAACCCGGCATCTCTGCCGTTTCGCCGCCTGCCAGGGAGCAGCCCGCAAACTCGCACCCCTTAGCAATGCCGGTGATCACCGCCGCCGCGGTGTCGACATCGAGCGCGCCCGTGGCGTAGTAGTCGAGGAACAGAAAAGGTTCGGCGCCGGTGACGAGCACGTCGTTGGCGCACATGGCGACTAGGTCCTGCCCGACGCCGTCGTGACGCCCGTGATCGATGGCGAGCTTCAGTTTCGTGCCGACGCCGTCGGTGCCGGAGACGAGCACCGGCTCACGATAGCCGGCAGGTATCTCGGTCATCGCTGCGAAACCGCCGAGCGTCGACAGCATTTCAGAACGATGCGTTGCCTTGCAAGCAGCGCCGATACGGCGCACCAGTTCATTGCCGGCCTCGATATCGACTCCGGCGTCTTTGTAACTCAGGCTCTTCTCGTCAGCGTCCCGGGACACCGTCACTCTCTCCGCGGCGGTTAAATGCGGCGGGAGTGTAACAGGTCTTGGGCTCATAACTGCGCGGGAATTTAGCTAAACTTGTGCGCCTCGTGATCGATCCTGCCCGGGTCCGCACTTAGTTGCACTTAGGTGTTTGGGCGATGGGTGATAGTGACTAAAATGAGAGAGAGGACAGCGTTCAGGCGTCATGCTGAGCGCGTTACACCGGCAACCTTGAGCAAGCGAACAAAAGTTTGATTGACCAGCAATCTGCACAGACCTGGAACGTGTTTCCACGACTCCTCCTGTTCGCCGCTGCCTGTCTGTGGCTGACACCGGCAAACGCGCTCACCGGCACGGACTGGCTCTATTCCGTCGAGCGCCCGGTTGCGGCGCAGACCGATGATGAACGTGGCCGTGCGGCCCGCGAAGGCCTGCTGATCGTGCTGTCGCGCCTGAGTGGTCTGGCCTCCGTGCCGCGCACCCCTGAGGTGCTGGCGGCCCTCGAGCGCCCCGACCGCTTCTACAACGAGTTTGTATTCCGCGAGCGGCGTGACCCGGTATCCGGCGTGCAGCTTTCGGTTGAACTCACCTACCAACGCGCCGCCGTGCTGGAGCTGAGCAAGCGGGCGGGGCTACCCGTGTGGTGGTCCAAACGGCCGCAGGTGGTGGCGTGGCTGGTGCTCGACGGCGCGGAGCGGACCGTGCTCGGCAGCGGCAGTGAGCATCCCATTCTCGGCGCGTTGACGGAACGCGCCCTGGCGCGCGGCGTGCCGCTGACCATCCCGCTGATGGATCTTGATGACAACCTGGCCGTATCCCCGGCTGACGTATGGGGGCGGGTAGGGCAGACGCTCGATGCGGCCGCGTTGCGCTATGGCGGCGAGCTCGTACTGACCGGCAGGCTGCGCGAAATGCCCGATCCTGATCTGCCGGGCGGCCTCGCCTACCGGGGTGACTGGGAGGTGTGGCTCGATGGAACGCCTCTGGTCGAAAGGTTTACCGGCCTCGACGTCGCCGCCGCCGCGAACCGCGCGGTGGATCTGTTGGCGGATCGTCTGGCGGAACGCTACGCGGTGCTGCCGCGCGAGGTGCGCGCCCAGGCGGTTTCCGTCGTTGGCCTCGACGGGCCCGAAAACTACGCCGCGATGATGCGCTATCTGTCCGATCTGGAGTTCGTCGATGGGGTCGACGTGCTCGAGCTCGACGGCGGCAGCCTCAGGCTCAGCGTGGCCAGTCGCGCCCGGCGCGAGCAGCTCTTGCTGCTGCTCACGGCTGAAGGGGTGCTGCGCGAGGATTCTTTCTACCGCGGACTCGATCTGCAGCTGGTCTGGCAGGGTTGACCGGGTGCACCAGCTGCCGAACCTGATCACTGCGCTGCGCATCCTGCTGGTCGTGCCGACCGCCTGGCTGCTTTTCGAGATGCGCTATCTCGAAGCGTTCGTGCTGATGGTCATTGCCGGCCTGTCGGATGCGCTCGATGGTTTCCTGGCGCGTCACTTCAACTGGATGAGCAGGCTCGGCGAGGTGCTCGACCCCATTGCCGACAAGCTGCTGGTCGCCGTGATGATCGTCATTTTCACCTGGCAGGGGCACGTGCCGCTGTGGGTGGCCATCATCGTGCTCGTGCGCGATATCACCATTCTGTGCGGGGCCGGTGTCTACAAGCTCCTGTATGAAGAGGTGGAGATCTCGCCCACGTTCGTCAGCAAAGCCAATACCGCGATGCAGATCGTCACCCTGTGTCTGCTGATGGCGAGTCTGCTGCCGCTTGGCGTGGTTGCGGACATTGCCGGTCAGCTGGCGCAGCCGTGTTTCTATATTCTCGCTGTGCTCGGTGTGACCTCGGGTGTCGACTACGTGGTGACCTGGGGGTCTAAAGCGTATCGGGAAGGCAAGAAGCGCAAGCACTATGCGAGAGGCCGGCGCGTGCCCGGCAAAGACTAGTGCCGCCCGCCGCGCCAGACCCGCGCCAGTTCGTGCTGGATATCGAACGTCCCCACGAACAGCTGTTGGAGAATTTTGTCCCGGGGAACAATCGTGAGCTCGTGCACGCGCTGACCGCGGCGCAGCCTGGTTTTCGCGGTTACTGGGTCTTCGGCCCGGCCGGGAGCGGGCGCAGCCATCTGTTGCGCGGCTGCTGTCTGGCGGCGCCGGAATCTGCGAGCTACATCGGCTGTGCGGACTACGGGAGTGATTTGCAGAGTCTCGAAGCCGCCCTCGCGCATGCTGCGGAATTCGGCCGCGTGGTTGCCATCGACGACGTCGGCGCGTCGCGTGGCGCGCACGAGGAACTCCTGATGCAGATCTACCAGCGGGTCCAGGCGGAGGGCGGGCTGCTGCTCGTTGCCCACACCCATCCCGCGGCCACGCTCGATTTCAATCTCGCTGATCTGGCTTCGCGCATGGCGAGCCTCGAGCACTACCAGATACAGGCACTGAACGACGCGGACAAGGCGCAACTCTTGAAGCAGCGCGCGCAGAATCGCGGGTACACCCTGAGTGACGCGGTGCTCGACTACTGGCTGGCGCGTGGCCCGCGCGACCTGGGCGCGCTGCTGACGGACCTCGATACGCTGGATAAGGCAAGCCTCACCCATCAGCGGCTGGTCACCGTCCCTCTCCTCAAAGAGGCGCTCGGCTACTGATGCGCGCGCTGGTGGTAGGCGGCGGTTCCGCAGGGCACGTGATTCCGGCGCTGCCGGTCATCGCAGCGCTCCAGGCGCGGGGTTATGCCGTCGACTTCGTCGGCACGTACTCGGGGCTGGAAGAAGATCTGACCGCGGCCGCCGGCGTTACGTTCCACGCGATATCGGCGGGCAAGCTGCGCCGCTACTTCTCCTGGCAGAACTTCACGGACCTGTTCCGCATTGCCCGGGGCTGCTGGCAGGCGTTCTGGCTGCTCGGCCGGGTGCGGCCGGACGTCGTTTTCTCCAAAGGCGGCTTCGTCTCGTTTCCGGTGGCCCTTGCCAGCTGGCTGCGTCGCGTGCCGCTGGTCGCGCATGAGTCCGATCTCACGCCGGGGCTTGCGAATCGTCTGGTGTTGCCTTTCGCTCGGACGCTCTGTGTCAGCTTTGCCGAAACGGCCGCACCCGCGGCGGCGCGCGTGGTGCATACCGGCACGCCGATTCGCGCCAGCATGCTCGAGGGTGATGCGCAGCGCGGCCGCGAGCTCCTGGGGTTACACGACGCCAGACCGTTGCTGATTGTCACCGGCGGCAGCCTCGGTGCCGACGCCCTCAACGCGGTGGTGCGCGATGCGGCGGCGGCGCTCGTGGAGCAGTTTCATGTGCTGCACGTCTGCGGTCCCGGTAAGCTCGTCGAGCTGGACCTGGCGGGTTATCAGCAGCGCGAATATGTGGGCGACGACTGGGGCGACATGATGGCTGCTGCCGATATCGTGGTCTCGCGCGCCGGCGCAAACGCGCTCTTCGAGCTGCTCGCGCTCGAGAAGCCCAATGTGCTGGTGCCCCTGTCGGCGAAGGCGTCG
Organism: Pseudomonadales bacterium; assembly: GCA_965267275.1. GTDB lineage: Bacteria > Pseudomonadota > Gammaproteobacteria > Pseudomonadales > Azotimanducaceae > UBA4421. Next base: position 4,118,851 of record OZ253950.1, on the reverse strand, counting down.
CGGGGAGATCAGCTGGACAACGCGGCGTTTGCTGAGCGGATCGGCTGCAGCACCGTCGTTTTCGAGGAGAACCTCGATGCCGCCACCCTGCGCGCGGCCGTGGCGGAGGTCTGGCAGACGCGCGACGCGCGCACCGCAGCGATGGCGGCCCTCGACATGCCGGACGCAGTCAGCACGATCGTCGCCGAATTGGAGCAGCTCGCGCGCCCCTGACCGCGGCCGGCTTGACATTCGACGGGGCGAACCCTACCGTGCCCGGCTCTTTTTTGTGCAGCGCAAAGTCCCATGTTCAAAGTCCGAACCTACAACGCCATTGCCCAGGTAGGCCTCGACCGTTTCGATGCGGCCGAGTACGAAGTGGGGGCGGAAGTCAGCGATCCCGATGCGATCCTGTTGCGCAGCCACAAACTGAGCGTTGATGAGCTGGGTGATGAGGTCCGCGCCATTGCGCGCGCGGGCGCCGGGGTAAACAACGTCCCGGTCAGCGACTGCTCGGATCGCGGGATTGTGGTCTTCAACACGCCCGGCGCCAACGCCAATTCGGTCAAAGAGCTCGTCCTGACGGCGCTCCTGCTCGCCTCGCGCGACGTCTACGGCGGCATCGCCTACGTCCGCTCGCTGGCCGAGGTCGGCGACGAGGCGGAGATGAACCGCCTGGTTGAGGCGGAGAAAAAGCGCTTCAAGGGTCAGGAGCTCATCGGCAAGAACCTCGGCGTGGTCGGTCTCGGTGCCATCGGCTCGCTGGTCGCACGTGCCGGCCTCGATCTCGGCATGAACGTGCTCGGCTTCGATCCGGCGCTCTCCGTGGAAGCCGCCTGGCGCGTGCCCGCGGAAGTAGAGCGCAAAGAAAACCTGCCGAGTCTCTTTGCGCAGGCCGACTATGTCACGCTGCATGTGCCGTTGCTGCCCGCTACCGAAGGTCTCATCAACGCAGAGAGCCTGAGTGCGTTCAAGCCCGGCAGCGTGCTGCTGAACTTCGCGCGCCAGCCCATTGTCGATACGGCGGCCCTGGCCGAGGCCCTCGAGAGCGGTCAGGTCGGGCGCTATGTTGCCGACTTCCCGGTGCCGGGCCTCATCGACCATGAGCGCGTGATGCTGACCCCGCATCTGGGCGCAAGCACAGCGGAAGCGGAAGAGAATTGCGCGGTGATGGCGGCTGACCAGCTGAAGCGTTTTCTGGAGACCGGCAGTATCGTCAACTCCGTGAACTTCCCGGCCGTGAGTCTCGAGCCGGTGGACGGCTACCGCCTGGCCGTGACGAACAAAAACGTGCCCGGCATGCTCGGACAAATGACCTCGGTGCTGGCCGATCGCAACATCAACGTGATTGACCTCATCAACAAGAGCCGCGAGGACGTGGCCTACAACCTGATCGATCTCGCCGAAGCGCCCGACCAGGGCCTGATCGACGCGATCTGCGCCATCGACGGCGTCATCAACGTACGCCTGCTCAGCAACCGCGCCTGAAGTTTTAGTCCGGCGCTGTCCTAGCGGTGCCGAACGCCGCGCCGCGCCTGGCGCGCCTTGAAACGAAACGGATCGAGGGCGCGGCTCACTGCGGCGCTCACGGGCGCAACTTCGCCCAGGAGCGCGGCGCTGACGATCGCCGCGCCGAGGGGTGCTGCGGTCGTGCCCATGGAGCCGTAGCCGGTAGCCATCCACAGATTGTCTCCGACCTTGCCGATGATCGGTAGCCGATCCGAGGTGACCGCCCGCGCGCCGCGATGAGAAGCCTGGTGGCTCAGGCTGGCCGCATCGACAAGGTGGCGGTTCTGCGCCGCATTGTGGTCGATCGAGTGCGGACTTTCCCAGGGCGTGTATTCGTAGGTGGCACCGAGCGTGCAGCCGTCAGGGTGGGGCACGAGATAACCGTTGCCGACGACGGGGAGCGCAACCGGTACCGCGCCGCGGTAGCGGTCGAGCTGACCTTGGACATCGGCCACTTCCAGCCAGTCGCACCATTGGCGTGCCGCGCTGCCGGCGCAGATGACGGTGAGAGTGTCCTCGTCCAGCGTGCCGGCTGCCGCATGTACTGTGATACGTGGATGGTCTAACAAGCCAGTGCAAGCTTCTGGAAGCTCGACGACACCGGCAGTGGGGAAGTAAAAACACGCGTCTTCGATCGGCACGCCGGCGATGGCACTGGCTTCATCTGCTTCGAGGATACGCAGCCAGAACTGCTGGTAGTCAGCCTCAGCGTCGTACGCTGTGCGTATGCGCGCGAGCTTTCTGGCATCCATTTTGGCGCTCTGCAGCTGCAGCGCGCCGGTGCGGCTGACGCCGCGGCGGCCTTCCAGGTAGGCGCTCGCATAGTGGAAGGCGGCTGCCCGCCATTCGGCGGTTGCGCTGCCGTCACCCAGAAGACGGGCATGCAGCACCGCGCTCGGTATCGACGAGGCGCCGCCGGCAACGCCGGCCGGATCGTAAACGTTTACCGTGATACCCGCGTCCGCGAGATGGCGTGCCACGCAGGCGCCGCCGATCCCCGCGCCGAAGACAGCGACCTCGCCGGGTAACGCCGCACGGTCGCGGCCGGCAGCCAGCTCACCGCGCAGGCTCTCGCGTTTGAAGGGCCGTTGATCGACCTTCTGCATGGTGAAGCCTGCCTGCTCCAGCGCCCTGCGCACCGCGCCCGCCGCGCTGAACGTTGCCACGCGGCAGCCCGCCGCGGCCGTTTCGGCGAGCCGCGTGCAGAGTTGATCGGACCACATATCGGGATTCGCGGTAGGTGCGAACCCATCCAGAAACCAGGCGTCGATGCCCGTGGTCTGGCGTTCGGCCAGATCGGCAAGCCCGCTCGTGACGTCGCCGTGATAGACCGAGAGCGTGACTCTCCCGTCCGCCAGCACGCGCCGCTGCCAGCCGGGCAGCACCGGCAGCGGTGTGGCGACCAGCTCCCGGTATATCCCCAGCTCGCCTGCGTAGTGGTCAGCCACGCGCTGCCAGTCGGCGGCGCGCAACGGGTGTTTCTCGAAACTCACAAAGTGCAGGTGCGCGTTGCTGGTTTCGAGAATGCGGGTTGCGCACACCGCAAAGTTGAGCCCGGTGCCGAAGCCGAGTTCGCCCACCGTCAGGCGGTCAACGGCGCGTTCCGGCAGGCCGCATGGCGCCATGAAGACGCGTTCGACCTCGTCGATACCCTCCGGGCTGAAGTAGATATCGCCGTAGTCCTCTGCGTAGGGTTGCCCGCCGCGCCAACTGATGTTGGCCGGGGTCAGCATCAGGGCGCGGTCTCGATGGGACGTTCGGGATCCGTGATCCAGCCCGACCAGGAGTTCACGTAAAGCGCTGGCTCGGGCAAGCCGGCGATGTTCATCGCGAGGATATTGTGCGCGGCCGTGACGCCGGAACCGCAGTAGCAGACGATCTCGCCCTCCGGAAACCGCGCGGCCAGCTCGGCGGGGGCGCGGAAACGGCCGTCGGTGTCCAGATTTTCATTGAATGGCAGGCACAACGCCCCCGGAATGTGTCCGCCCACTGCGTCGATGGGCTCCTGGCGCCCCGCCCAGCGTGGCTCGGCGCGGGCATCGAGCAACGCCGTTTCGCTGCCCAGCAGGTTCAGCATTGCCTCGGTGTCGATGGTTCGCGTGAGACTGGGCGCGGCGGTAAACGATCCGGCTGCCGGCTGCGGTGCCGGGCCTGTCTCCAGCGCCCCCTGCCATTGCGCCATGCCGCCGTCCAGCACGGCGACAGCGTCGTGGCCGGCCCAGCGCAGCATCCACCAGGCGCGCGCGGCGTACGGTCCGCCGGCATCGTCATAGCAGACCACCTGCTGGCCCTGATTCAGCCCGAAGCGCTGGAGGCACGCGACCCACTCGTCCCGGTCTGGCAGCGGATGGCGGCCGTCAATCCCGGGCGGCGCTGCCAGGTCGCGGTCCAGATTGAGATACCGGGCGCCCGGCAGGTGCCCCTCCAGGTAGGCCTGGTAACCCCATTCCGGCTCGCCGAGCTTGGCGCGAACGTCGAACAGGAGGACTTCGTCGATACAGGCCGCGAGCGCCGCGGCGTCTATGATGTTTGTGTGCTTGGACATGGGTCGGGCAGCGTGATGCGGCTCTCACTTTCGCGTTAAGAGACGCTCATTATGCCGAACCCCGTGATTTGTCCCACCCCGGCCGGAACACGGGCGCTACACTATGGTCAAAGGACATAGCAAGGTGGCAATTGTCATGAATGAACGCCTACAATGCGCGGCTCGTTCATAGCCACCACTTCGAAAGGAGCCCCGTTTTGAGCATATTGGATTGGCTGCAGAATGGCTTGCTGGCGCTTAGCGGCTGGCAACTGGTCGTCATGACCCTCGTTCTCACGCATATCACCATCGTGTCGGTGACGGTTTACCTGCACCGACACTCCGCCCACCGCGCGCTCGATCTGCATCCGGCGCTGGCACATTTTTTCCGCTTCTGGCTGTGGATGACGACCGGCATGGGCACCCTGGAATGGACCGCCATTCACCGCAAGCACCACGCCAAATGTGAAACTGAAGAAGATCCGCACAGCCCGGTGGTCATGGGTATTGGCGAGATTTTCTGGAACGGTGTCGAAGCCTACCGCGCCGAATCCCGCAACGAGGAAACGCTCGAGCGCTACGGCCGCGGCTGCCCGGACGACTGGATGGAGCGCAACGTTTATTCGCGCTTCCCGATCGGCGGCATCGCGCTGATGATGATTGTCGACATCGCGCTCTTCGGTGTACTCGGCTTGACCGTCTGGGCCGTGCAGATGGCCTGGATTCCGCTTTTTGCGGCGGGCGTCATCAACGGCATCGGCCATTGGTGGGGCTATCGCAACTTCGAATGCCCTGACGCTGCGCGCAACATTTCACCCTGGGGCATCCTCATCGGTGGAGAAGAGCTGCACAACAATCACCACACCTATCCGAATTCCGCGAAGCTTTCGGTCAAATCGTTTGAGTTCGACATCGGCTGGATGTGGATACGCATATTTCAGGCGCTGGGCCTGGCCAAGGTGCTGAGCACCGGCCCGGTCGTCGAGCGCGTGCCGGGCAAAGAGACCATCGACAAGGACGCCGCCTGGGCGCTCCTGAACGATCGCTTCCGCGTGATGGCGCGATTCTCCAAGGAGGTCGTGAAACCGGTATTCGCCCAGGAACTGCACAAAGCCGACGAAGCTTCCAAGAAGCTCATCAAGCGCGCGCGGCGTGTGCTGTGCCGTGAGCAATCGCTGGTCGACGAGCGTGGTCGTGAGCGCATCTCCGCGGCGGTGGAAGAAAGCGCCAACATTCGCTTGATCTACGAGCTCCACCAGGGCCTGCACGCCATATGGGCCAAGCGCGGCGGCAACATGGAAGAGGTGATCAGCGAGCTGACCGAGTGGTGTAAGCGTGCGGAAGCCTCCGGCATGCAAACGCTGCACGACTTTGCGGAAACGCTGAAGTCATACGCTGTCCCGCAACAGGCGGGCGCACACGCGTAAAGCCTGCAACCGTCGAGCGCTACATGCGCTCGACGACTTCGATTCCCAGTAACGCCAGGCCCTGTTTCAGGGTCAACCCGGCCTGGTGCGCGAGCACCAGACGGCGCGTCCGTACGTCACCCTCGCTCGACAGGATCGGGCATTCTTCATAAAACTGCGAAAAGGTCTGCGCGAGCTCGAATAGATAGCCGCACAACAAATGCGGCAGCCCTTCGGCTGCGACAGATTCCACGATGTCGTTGAGGCCCGCGATCGCGACGGCAAGCTTTCGCTCCGCCGGATCCTCAGCCGCTACCCTGGCCGGCAAGCTCGCCGGGTCGACCTCGCCGCGGGAAAAGACGCTCTGGATGCGGGTGTAGGCATACTGCAGGTACGGCGCGGTGTTGCCGTCGAAGCTGATCATCTGCTCCCAGTCGAAGACGTAGTCGCTGGTGCGATTTTTCGACAGATCCGCGTATTTAATGGCGCCGATGCCGATTTTGGCGCCGAGCGCGACCGCGAGCGCAGCATCGATATCAGGGTTCTTTTCTTTGACGAGCGCCGTCGCCCGCTCTTCCGCTTCCTCGAGCAACTCTGCCAGCTTGACGACCCCGCCTTCCCGCGTTTTGAACGGTTTGCCGTCCGCGCCGAGCATGGCGCCAAAGGGCATGTGCTCCAGGGTTGCATCACCCTTGATGAACCCGGCCGCTGCGGCGACCGCAAACACCTGTTTGAAGTGCAGCGTCTGACGCGCATCGGTAAAGATGACGACGCGATTCGCGCCCAGCGTCCCGGTGCGGTATTCGACCCCGGCGAGGTCTGTCGTTGCGTACAGGTAACCGCCGTCCGACTTCTGCACGATGACCGGCAGCGGGTCGCCTTTTTTGGTTTTGAATTCGTCCAGGAAGACACACTGCGCGCCCTCGGACTCGGTCAGCAGGCCCGCATCGTCGAGCTGCTTGATGATGCCCGGCAGCGCGTCGTTGTAAGCGCTTTCGCCGTGCATGTGTTCCGGTTTGAGGGTCACGCCCAGGCGGTCGTAGATGTTCTGACAGTGAGACATCGAGATATCGATAAAGCGCTGCCACACCTCGAGCGCGTGCGCATCGCCGCCCTGCAGACCAACCACCGCCTCGCGACTGCGCTGTTGAAAGTCGGGATCGTCGTCGAAACGCTGCTTCGCCGCGCGGTAGAAATTTTCCAGATCCGCCAGATCGTCGGAGTCGTCTCCGGTCTCGGTGAGATAGGTCAGCAGCATCCCGAACTGGGTACCCCAGTCGCCAACATGGTTCTGGCGGATGACGTGATGGCCCTGGGCTTCCAGCACGCGGACCATGCAGTCGCCGATGATGGTGCTGCGCAGATGGCCGACGTGCATTTCTTTGGCGAGATTGGGCGCGGAGTAGTCGACGACAATTGTCTGCGCGGTCTGCGCGCGGTCGATGCTACCGGCCTCGACGCCGGCAAGGTAATCCGGGCTCAGCGTGATGTTGAGAAAGCCCGGGCCCGCGATCTCGACACTGCTGGCGACGTCGTCGAGGTTCAGCTGCGTCAGAACCTCGGTTGCCACTTCGCGGGGATTGCGGCCTGCGCGTTTCGCGGCGGCCATGACGCCGTTGGCCTGATAGTCGCCAAATTCCGGGCGTGCAGCGTTCTGCACGAGCGCCGGACCCTCCAGCCCGAGCGCCGCAAATGCCGCTTCGATGCGCGCTGTCAGCAGCGCTTTGATCTGCATGGTGTCAGTCCAGCGGTTTCACTTGCTCAGCTTGAGCGCCTTTTTCCAGATGCGCCACGACAAATTTGACGCGCTGGCCGTCCTGCAGAACGGGGCGCTGACGGCGGTCGCCGCCGACAATGGAGCGTTGATGCACGAATATCTCGTCACCGTTTTCACGGATGATGAAGCCGTAGCCTTTGGAGCGATTGAACCACTTCACTTCGCCGGTTTCTTCGGGACCGCGCGGCGCGTTGTCGTCGGCGCTGCTTTCTTTAGCCTGGCGGGGTTTGTCCTGTTTGGGCTTGTCCTGTCGCGGCTTCTGCTGCGCGGGTTTATCGTCCTGTTTACCTTCGGTTCGCTCTTTGCGGCCACGGTTGCCTTTGTTGCGCTCCTGCCTGCCGCGTGCCTGCTGGTCGCGGCCGCCGCGACCGCGTCTGTCTTCAGCGGGGGCGGGTGCAGGCGCGCGCTGGACGAGCCGCGCGTTGAAGAGGCCGTTGATGATGAGGGCCACCGAAGTGATGATGAGCAGCGCGAGATAGCTGTCCGGCCAGAAACGCGACACGGACTCGGTAACGAGCGCTGCCAGCAAGAGGGCGCTGGCGAGCGCAATCAGAATTGTAGGCATGGTTTAAGTCTTACGGATGAAAAAGCGCCGCATTCTACAACAATTCAGCGGCGCCGCCGCAACGTCTGGTCTGATCGCGCGGCTGGAGACTCGAGACCGGAGACCAGAGGCTAGAGCCGCTCGATCTTCTGGATGATGACCGGCTCCTCCGGTACCGCGGCCATACCGCGACTGAGGTGCGTGTTCACGAGCTCAATTTTCTCCACCACTTCCATCCCGCCGATCACGCGCCCGAACACGGTATAGCCGGCGCGGTCCCCTGCAGGATCGAGGTGGGGGTTGTCTTTGACGTTGATGAAAAACTGGGTGTCCGCCGAGTCCGGGTCTGCCAGGCGTGCCATGGCTAACGTGCCGCGGGTGTTTTTCACGCCGTTCATAGATTCGTTGGGCACCGTTCCCGGACCGGGTTTGTAGGTCAGATCCGGGGTGTAGCCGCCGCCCTGGATCATGAAGTTGGCGATCACGCGGTGAAACACCAGCCCGTCATAGAACTTGTCGTCGACGAGTTGGAGGAAGTTGGCGACGGTGCGCGGTGCAAGTTTCTCGAGCAACTCCACCTCGATGCTGCCGTAGTCGGTCGCGATGTTGACGCGCGGATTTTCGGCGGCCGCCAGGCCTTGCGTGCACAGCGCCGCGGTGGCGATCACGCTGCAAATAAGATGACGAATTTTCATGGCGGCTATGGTAGCGCCTGCACACTCGGACGCAACCGAAGTCTGCAGGCTGACGCTCGGCCGCGGTCTGGTAAACTGCTGGACAAACTGTCGAGGGAAGAGGGGCACATGGCAGACAGCAACCCGCCTGACCCGGGCGCGGCGTTCCGTGAATGGGTGACGCAGTGGGAGCGTAATTTCGACTCTCTCGCCAATCAGTTCATGGGCACGGAAGGCTTCAGCCAGGCCATGAACGAGTTTCAGAAGAACCAGCTCAACGCGCAGCGCATGTTCGCTGAGACGATGGCGCAGATCCTGACCAACCTGAACATGCCGACGCGGGAGGATGTGCTGCGGCTGTCCGAGGCCGTGCAGGGGCTCGACCGCCGTCTCGAGCGGATCGAAGAGACCCTCGGCGGCGCGGCGCCGCAGCCGTCGCCGGCCCGCCGCCCGCCGCGCACCCGGCAGCCTCCGGCGCATCTGCGCGGCGAGGATGACCCGCAGCCACAGCCCGAAAAGCAGAAGGGCGGCGGCAAAAAGAAGGTCAAAGCCAAAACTCAGGACAAATCTCAGGGAAAGGGGAAGAAAGATGAGTGAGTCTTCGCCGTTCGATATCATCTGCTCGAGAACATGCAGACCTTCGTGCAACGCACGATCGAGCGGGGACGCAGGACCGTCGAGCTCGCCAATGCACCGCCGCAGCCGGTTGGCCTGACGCCCAAAGACGTCCTCTACACGCGCGGCACGCTGCGTCTGTATCACTATCACCCGCTGGCCGACGAGGTGTATCGCGTCCCGGTGCTGCTGGTCATGGCGACGACCAACAAAGCATTTGTGTTCGACCTCGCGCCTGGACAAAGCATGGTGGAGTACCTGCTGAAAAGGGGCTTCGATGTCTACGTTATCGACTGGGATCCGCCCACTCAGGAAGAGCGTGGCCTGACCCTGGCGGATTACACTCAGGATTTCATCCCCACCTGTATCGAGAAGATCCAGGCCGACAGCGGCGAGCCGGACGTGTCGGTGATCGGCTACTGCATGGGCGGCATCCTCTCGCTGATCTATGCGGCCACGCATACCGGGGGGCCGCTCAAGAACCTCGTCTGCCTGACCACCCCGCTCAACATGCACGGCATGGGACTGACCCAGACCTGGAACGACCCGCGCTACTTCGATGTCGACCGGCTGGTCGATACCCTCGGTGTGCTTCCGGCGGATGCGGTGACGCAGATGTTCGAAATGCAGCGCCCGGCACAGCGCGTGGCGGGGCAGATGCGCTTATGGGATCAGATGTTCGACGACGAGTTCGTCAAATCGTATCGGGCGTTTCAGCGCTGGGGAGACGAAACGCTGCCGCTGGCGGGCGAATACCTGCGCGAAACCACGAAAGAACTGTCCTGGGACAACAAGCTCTACACCGGTGAGCTGGTCGTCGGCGGCCGCCGCGCGGATATCTCGCAGATCACGGTGCCGCTTCTGAGCATCGTTGCCGAGCACGATCACCTCGCGCCGCGGGATTCCACCAAGGCGCTGCTCGACAAAGTGGGTTCCGAGGACAAAGAAGAGATTCTCCTCAAAGGCGGTCACGTCAGCCTGATTGCGGGTCCGAATGCGGTGCGCCGCATGTGGCCGGCGCTGGATGCGTGGCTGAGCGTGCGTTCGACATGAGTGAAGACATCGAAGACCGTTACCCACGCTCGGTGGAGCTGCCCTCCAGCGTCGTGGAGCTGCGTCTTATGCAGCCGAGCGACGAAGCCGCAGTGCTCGAATTTGCCGGCAGCCTGCCGCGCCACGACCTGTTGTTTCTCCGCCGTGACATCAGCGCCGCGCCCGTCATGGGGGCGTGGGTCAGAGAAATAGAGGCCGGACATACGCCGAGCCTGCTGGCCTTGCGCGACGGCCATATCGTCGGCTGTTCCGCGGTGGTCAGCGATCCGCTGTCGTTTTCCTCCCACGTCGGCGATGTGCGGGTGCTGCTTGCCGCCGACGAGCGCCAGCGCGGTCTCGGCAGGGTACTGGTGCAGGAAAGCTTCCTGCTGGCGCTGAGCCTCGGGCTCAAAAAGCTCATCGCGCACATGACGGCGGATCAGGAGGCGGCCATCCAGGTGTTCGAAGACCTGGGCTTTCGCCCGGAAGCGCTGCTCAAAAATCACGTGCGCGACCAGGACGGCAGCCTCCATGACCTGGTCATATTGAGTCACGACGTGGATGCCGTGCAGGGCAAGATGGCGCTGTTCGGCCTCGACGAAGCCTTCGGCGCGGGCTAGCGACCAGCAACAGCTGTCAGAGGTGGATGGGCTCGTCCATCTGATCGGTAAAACCGTCAACGTCGTAAGACATGATCACCATGTCGCGCGGCTCACCGTTGCGGTCCTCCACGTAGTCGGCCAGCACCGCTTCCGGGACAAATCCCAGGCGTTTGAACGCCGCCTGGGCGCCAGCCTGGTCGATCGTCATGTTGGCCATCAGCTTTTTCAGATCCAGCGCGCGTGCGAAGTCGAAGATGTGGGCGGTCAGGTGCCGGCCCAGGCCTTTGCTGCGGCAGCGCGGCGCCACGTTGACGCGGATCTCCCCGACGCGGCGCGTCCAGCGCGCGGGGTTGCGGTCGACGGTGGCGTAGCCGGCCACACCCTCGCCATCGTAGGCGAGGATCGAAAGCGTCGTGCCGGCTTCGATGTTGGAGATCCAGTTGTCGACGACGGCGTGCTCGGTGATGTCGACGCGTAAAAAGAGCACGTCGTCTTCGGGCAGGCCGCGCGCGAACTGCACGATGGCGTCGAGGTCACCCCTGCCGGCAAGGCTCAGCGTCACCTCGCTGCCGTCGGTCAATTTGACGCTGTGCGGGTAACTCGCTTGCAGGCTGTCGAATTTATGGGCCAGGTCTGACATCTCTTGGATCCTATTCCTCGTTATCTTGCTTGCGTCGTTACGCGCTCGCGCGGCTGTCTTCCGCTTCGCTCAAGAGCTCATCGAAGGCGTCGTCCACACCCTGCACCATGACGGCCAGGTCGGGCATCACGTGCGGGTCGCACACGAAATTGAAATACAGATGCTGGTTGTAGCTGACCACGGCTACGCCGTAGCCCAGCGTGCCGCCAAGCATCAACACGCCGAACATGTCTTTGACCTGCGTGCCGGCGATGTATTGCGGTACCTGCACGCCGGGCACGTTGGTGCAGGTGAAATTGAAGCCCAGCAGCGGCGGCCGGCGCAGGCCGAAGTTCGGCAGCACCGGCGCCGGAAAGCGCGCCGCGAGCACCGTCGGGTCGAAAGCGCTGCCGACCGTCAGCGTCGGCGCCATGATCACCGGAGGTATGGATGGCAGCGTTTCCGCCATCATCTCCAGCGCCTGCGCCTCGCGGTTGTGTTTGATGTGCTCCATCTCGTAACGCACTTTGGCCAGCCGCTCGACGATGGGTTTGGGCGAGGCGGAGACGATCGGAAATATGGCCGAGACGCGATTGCCCAGCGCGCCTCGCTCGTCTTCGCGCCGCACGGACACCGGACACATCAGACGCAGGTGGCCGCCGCGCACGTTTTCGTTGCGGGCCTGCAGGTATCGCGCCGCGGCCTCGGTGACCAGCGCCAGAACCACATCGTTGACGCTGCCGCCGAACGCGCGACGGATTTTTCGGAAATCGGCGAAGCTGTACTTCCGCCACATCAGCCGCCGCTTCGGTCCGACCGGGGCAGCATTCCAAGGCGCGGTGATGACCGGTTCGGCGACGAAGCGGGTCATCGACTCCACCGCGCGCCATAGCAGATCGCGGCGCTCCGCGCCCAGCCGGTAGCTGTCGAGCGGGATTTTCGCGGCGGCTGCTTTGAGCGACTCCTGCGCTGCCTCGGCGATGAGCTCGGCGGCACTCGGCAGCGGTGCGGGCGCCCAGGGATGTTCCGGGGGCGGCGGCGGTGGCGCCTCGGGCGCGAGGTCGAACAGCAGCAGCGACACGTCGATGCCGGATGCGCCGTCGACCAGGGCGTGATGGCCGAGATATACGAGGATCGTGTGCCCGGGGACACCGCTCAGCACGTGGACGCGCCACAGCGGCCGGTCCCGCGGCATCATCGGCTCGACGATTTTCATCGCCGCATCGAGCGCATCGTCGAGACTCGCACCGTCGGCCAGCGCGTGCCGCTGCACCTGATTGGCGAGATCGAAATCGGGGTCGTCCACCCATTTCGGGTGCGCCAGATTCAAGGGCACGTAAACGAGCCGCTGCCGAAAGCGCGGCACGAGATGCAGGCGCGCTTCGATATGGGCGTACACGGCGTCGAACGAAAGCTCGCCGTCCAGCACCAGAATGCTGGCGCCGTGCATAGGCCCGCTCGCCGTTTCCGAATACAGAAACGCCGCGTCGTGGTCTGTGAGTCTCAACTGTTCCTCCGCGGGTGAGCAGGGTTCTGCTGCTCGTCCGTTCTTGTTATGTGCGCCTTTTTATCATGCTCATCGGAACACGTCTTGCGTGATTTTGTAGGGCGCCCCCGGATGCAGCCGCTCGTTTGACGCGTGGCAGTTTGTCAACCAAACTGAGGGCATTGGAGTTGGAGAGATCAGTTTTGTCGAGTACTGCGCGGCGGCCGTCGGGGTTATTGGCGGCTGTCGAATTCCCGCGTGTAGCCCTGGAGGTCGGCGCTTTGTCGGTCACCTGGCCGGCCCTTCTCGCCAGCGCGCGCAAAGGGGACGGGCAGCCGGTCATCGTGCTGCCGGGCTTTCTGGGCGCGGACGACTCCACCCTCGCATTGCGCCGCTTTCTCACCCGGCTCGGTTATCCCGCGCAGCCCTGGCTGCTCGCGCGCAATCATGGCCACCCTGAGCTGATAGAGCGTTTCGGCAGGCGCCTGTATCGGCTCTACAAAGTCTACGGCCGTCCGATCCACCTCATCGGCCAGAGTCTCGGCGGCGTGTTTGCGCACGAGCTCGCGCGTGAGTTTCCCGATGCGGTGAGCTCCGTCATCACGCTGGGCAGCCCGTTTGCCGCAGAAAGCGGCGCCGACACGAACCCGGTTGTCGCGAAGCTCTTTGAGGAGTTATCCGGTCTCTCGGTCGAGGAAATGCGGGAAATGGCGACCACGGAGCGCGCGAGCGGCCCGCTGCCTCAGCCGAGCACGGCGATTTACAGCAAAACGGACGGCGTGGTCAGCTGGCGGACCTGCATCAGCGAACCGTCGCCGCAGGCAGAGAACATCGAGATTCTGGGCAGTCACACCGGCATGGCGATGCATCCCGGCGTGATGCACGTGGTCGCTGATCGGCTAGCACAGGATTCTGAAACCTGGCAAAGGTTCAAGGTCACACCCTGCGCGCGTCTGCTCGGCGTCGCGCGCGCGCACTAGCCGCCGGAGCGTCGACCCGGCGTCAGTCTTTGTTAGCGCCCGGCATCATGTTGCGCATGTTCTCCTCGAACCGTTCGCGCATGATGTCCATCGCTTTCATCTGCGAATCGGCGGCGATCTGCGCAAGTTCGCGCATGTTGGCGAGCGCCTGCTCGAAACCCTCGCGCGCGGCTTCCGACTGCTGCTCGAAGTTCTCGGTCGGTGAACCGCTGCTGGCAGCCTGCATGCCCTCCATCCAGCGTTGCATGGTTTCCTGAAACATCTCCATCTGCTTCTGCGAGAGCGCCTGCCAGCCCTCGGCAACCGCGCGGTTGGCCTCCTGCACGGCTTCGATGTTCTTCTGACCCTGCTGCATCAGCGATTCGAGGTCGACGCCTGGCATCTGCATCTGCTTCAACATCTCGTTGAAATCCGGCAGGTTGAATGGGTTGTTGTTCTGGTCAGCCATCTGTAGCCCCTCTGACGTGCATGTGTGTTGCAGAGAGTACCACCGATGAGCGCCGCGGCGCGCGCGATCAGGCGTTGCTGAGAATCTTGCAATATGCCGTGACGGCAGCGTGTAGGCCCATCTCCAGCGCGTCGCTGATCAGCGCATGACCAATGGAGACCTCAGCAACTTCGCTGATCTGGCAGAAGAGCGGCAGGTTACCGAGGTCGAGGTCATGGCCGGCGTTCACGCCGAGACCGAGCTGTGCCGCATGCCGTGCCGCATCGAGGTAGGTCGCGAAGCTCGCCTGCGTGCGTTCATCGGCAGGTCCGTACGCCCAGCAGGTTTCGGCAAACGGACCTGTGTAGAGCTCGATGCGGTCGGCGCCGTGGGCTTTCGCAGCCGCAATCTGCTCCGGGATCGGGTCCATGAAAAGGCTTACCCTGGCGCCGAGCGCCTGGTACCGCTGGATCTTCTCGGCGAGCACTTCGTTGCGGCGCGTAAGGTCGAAACCGTGATCTGAAGTCAGCTGGTCGTCACTGTCGGGTACCAGCGTCGCCTGCGCAGGACGCGCACGCTCAATCAGCGCGTCGAAGCCGGGATACCCTGCCGCTGTGGGTCCGGCGCTGGGATTGCCTTCGATGTTGAATTCGATGTCCGGATAATCCGCGGCCAGCAGCGCCGCGAGATCATCGACGTCGTGCGGCCGGATGTGGCGCATGTCCGGGCGCGGGTGCACGGTGATCCCGGCCGCGCCGGCGGCGATGGCGGTGCGCGCCGCATCCACCACGCTCGGGCGTTTGCCGCCGCGCGAGTTGCGTACCAGCGCCACCTTGTTCAGGTTGACGGAGAGCACCGTCATCGCGCGCTAATTCCAGGCGCTGCGCTGCGGGCGTGCTTTGATCACCGCCCCGACAATCAAACCGATGAGCAGCAGTCCGCCGCCGATCATCAGCGCCTGGTTCGTGGCGTTGTCTTCCAGGCGCGCGCGGGTTTCGGCCAGATCGTCCAGCTCATCGCGCAGGCGCACGTTGGCTTCGGTCAGCTGCAGATTGCTCTCGTGCGTCTCGATCGCGTCGGCGGAAATGCGTTTGAGTTCCGCCAGCTCCTCCTCGAGCGCCGCTATCCGTGCCTGGCCGCGGTCGTTGGCGGACGACTGCTGCTGTGTGGTGCTCGTGAGCTCGCGGATCCGCTCCTGGGCGGCGGTCAGCTCGCGGCGCGCACGGGCGGCTTCCGCTTGCGCGCCGGCCAGACGCAGCTTGGCGATCGGTTCACTGACCAGATATTGCGTGCGGATCCAGCCCTCGGTGCCGCGCTCGGTGCGAATCTGCGTGAAGCCCGCCGCCTCGTCGACGGAGAGGGTCTCGAGTTTCGTGCCGCTCGGCAGACCGCGGTGCAGGATGCGGTGACCGCTCGAGGGGCCGCTGCGCAGCGGCACGGTGAGCTCGTCCGAGATGTACATGGTTGCCGCCTGCGCGGGTGCGGTGAACGCGGACATCGCGAGCGCGAGAAATAGTGCGCGAAACATTACGGCTGGCCCCCTTCGGCGTCTGTTTTGGGTTCAGGCAGGTTTTCCTCGTTGAGAAAACCTTTCGCGTAGAGATACACGAAGGTGATGATGATCATCGCCAGGCTCAACGCCAGCAGGCCGACAAACTTGAAGGTCACCCAGGTGTCCATGGAAAAAGTGTAGGCCACCCACAGATTCAGAGCGCCGATGCCGGCAAAGCCGCCCGCCCAGCCGTAGGTCAGCGTGCGCCAGGCGGGATCGGGCAGCACCATGACGTGTCCCAGCATCTTTTTGATCAGATAAGTTTTGGTCACCAGGTGCGCGCCCACCAGCACTACCGCCAGCAGCCAGTTGACGATGGTGGGTTTCCACTGGATGAACGTCTCGTCGCGCAGGATCAGCGTCATGCCGCCAAGCAGCATGCTGGCCCAGAAGGTCAGTTTCAGCTCGTTGCCGATCGGTTTCTTCATCAGCCAGTACGCGCCCACCTGCACGGTGACGCCTACCATGAGCACCGCGGTGGCGATGAAAATGTCGCGCGTGACGAAGTAGACGACGACAAACGCCAGAATCGCGATGTAATCCAGTAGCTGTTGCATAAAAAATCGTTATCCTTGCCGGCTTCGCGCGGCCAGTGCTGGTGGCGGGGGATGATAAAAGATTCCACCCGCCCCTGTCAGTGAGGGTCGCGCGCCAAAGTGGACGTTGTTCGGCAAAGCTGTGACTCAGTTACTCAAAGTACATCCGGAAAATCCGCAGCGCCGGCTGCTGCAGGTCGCCGTAGATGCGCTGCGGCGCGGCGGGCTGGTGGTCTATCCCACCGAAACCGCCTATGCGGTCGCCTGCCACATCGGTGACAAGTCGGCGCTTGAGCGGATCGTGGCGCTCAGGCGTCTGTCGAAGCGCCATCAGTTTACGCTGGCCTGCCGTGATTTGAGCGAAATCGCCACCTACGCCCGCGTCGACAATTCCGCCTACCGGCTGCTCAAGCGCTATACCCCGGGTCCCTTCACGTTCGTGCTGCGCGCCACGCGCGAGGTGCCGAAGCGCCTGGTGCACGAAAAACGCCGCACGATCGGTATGCGCGTACCCGAGCACGCCATCGCCCAGGCGCTGCTCGAGCTGATGGGCGAGCCGCTGATGACCACCACGCTGCGGCTGCCGGACGACGAATATCCGTTGAGTGACGCGGACGAGATTTACGACAGGCTCAGCAAAGTCGTAGATGTCGTCATCGACGGCGGTGCCTGCGGGCTCGAATCGTCGACCGTTGTGGATTTGACCGAGACGTCGCCGGTGGTGCTCAGGGAAGGCAAGGGGAAGATAGAGCTTTGAGCGTGCGGGCCGTATAATGCCGCCACTTCTTTTCACCAAGGCGCTCGATTGAGCAGTAACGATTCGAACCAGAGAGTGCTCTCTGGCATGCGCCCGACCGGGCGTCTCCACCTTGGCCATCTTCATGGCGTTCTGAACAACTGGGTGCAGCTGCAACACGAGTACGAGTGTTTCTTCTTCGTGGCTGACTACCATGCATTGACGACCGAATACGATGCGTCGGAAACCATCGAGCAGTCGACCTATGACACCGTCGTCGACTGGCTCGCGGCCGGGGTCAATCCGGGCGCCGCCACGATCTTTGTGCAGAGCCGGGTGCCCGAGCACGCCGAGCTGCACCTCATGCTCTCGATGATCACACCGCTGTCCTGGCTCGAGCGCGTGCCGAGCTACAAGGACCAGCAGCAGAAGCTGAACGACAAAGACCTGTCCACCTACGGGTTTCTCGGTTACCCGCTGCTGCAGGCTGCGGACATTCTGATTTACCGCGCGGGCTGGGTGCCCGTGGGCGCAGACCAGGTGGCGCACGTGGAGCTGACGCGTGAGGTCGCGCGCCGCTTCAACCACATTTACGGCCGCGAACCGGGCTTTGAAGAGCAGGCGGAAGCTGCGATCAAGAAGATGAGTAAGAAAGCCGCGCGGTTGTACGGGGACTTACGCCGCGAGTACCTCGAAAAGGGGGACGCCGAAGCGCTGGAACGCGCGCGGGCGCTCTTGTCCGAGCAGCAGAATCTTTCCATCGGCGACCGCGAACGGCTGTTCGGTTATCTGGAGGGCGGCGGGCGCATCATTCTGCCGGAGCCGCAGTCGATGCTGACGAAAACCGCGAAGATGCCGGGCCTCGACGGCGACAAGATGTCGAAGTCGTACAACAACTACATTTCGCTGCGCGAAGAGCCCGCGTCGGTGGAAGAGAAAATCCGCACCATGCAGACGGATCCGGCACGGGTGCGCCGCACCGATCCGGGTAACCCCGAGGTCTGCCCGGTGTTTGCGTTGCATGACGTCTACTCCGAAGAGGACACGCGCAAATGGGTGGTCGAAGGCTGTCGCTCGGCGAACATCGGCTGCATTGACTGTAAGAAACCGCTCATCGAGGCGATCAATGCCGAGCAGGCGGAGCTCAGGAGCCGCGCGCAGCAGTTTGACGAGGACCCGGATCTCGTCCACGCGATCCTTCAGGAAGGCTCGGAAAAAGCGCGTGCGGTGGCGCGGGAAACGATGGATGATGTGAAAGAAGCGGCCGGCATCAGCCACCGCTAAGGGTAGCCCATGAGTGAACAACCCGGACAACTCGAACAGGCCCGCAGCGAAAACGCGGACACCATTGCCGTCGTGCAGGGTGAGGCGGTCAATGAGCTGCCCACCGATCTGTATATCCCGCCGCAGGCGCTGGAAGTTTTTCTCGAGACTTTCGAAGGTCCGCTGGATCTTCTTTTGTATCTCATCCGCCGGCAGAACCTCGATATTCTCAACATCAAGGTCGCGGAGATCACCGAGCAGTACATGCAGTACATCGATCTCATGCAGGCGCTGCAGCTCGAGCTTGCCGGTGAGTACCTGGTGATGGCGGCGATGCTCGCCGAGATCAAGTCACGCCTGCTGCTGCCGCGCCCGGACAGCGGAGACGAGGACGAAGACGATCCGCGCGCGGAGCTCATCCGCCGCCTGCAGGAATACGAGCAGATCAAAACCGCTGCGGAAGATTTGAGCGAGATACCGCGGGTCGAGCGCGATACCTACATAGTCGCCGCGTCCAAGCCCGAGCTCGTGCGCCAGCACGCCGACCCGGAAGTGGACCTGAAGGAAGTGCTCCTCGCGCTCTCGCAGGTGCTCCGGCGCGCCGAGATGTTCGCGAGCCACGAGATACAGCTCGAGCCGCTGTCCGTGCGCGAGCGCATGGGTGAGGTCCTCGCCCGCGTCAACACCCACACGGATTTCATCGATTTCACTGAGCTGTTTTCCACCGAAGAAGGCCGCATGGGCGTCGTCGTGACTTTCCTCGCGATCATGGAGCTCGTCCGTGAGGGGATGCTCGAGTTCGTGCAGGCGGAAGCGTATGCGCCTATCCACGTGCGTGCCGCACAGGGCGAGCTGGCTCGGGCGCCGATGTTCGAAGCGGATTTCACGACAACCTACGGTGGTGAAGCGCCGCCGGTAGACGCCGCGGGCGCGGGTGACGAAGAACAAGAAGAGGACAATCGCTGATGGAAGCTGAGCAGATACGTCGCATCGTCGAAGCGGCTTTGCTGGCCTCAGACGGCCCGCTGACCGTTGCCAACCTGGTGAAGCTCTTTGCTCCGGGTGAGCTGGATGAGGAAGGCGCCAGCAAGCAGATACGCGAGGCGCTGAAAACGCTGGAAGCCGACGCTGCCGAGCGCGGCGTCGAGCTCAAGCGTGTGGCCTCGGGATACCGCTATCAGGTGCGCCAGGAACTCTCGGAGTGGGTGAGCCGACTCTGGGATGAAAAGCCGCCGCGCTATACCCGCGCTTTGCTGGAGACGCTGGCGCTGGTCGCCTACAAGCAGCCCGTGACGCGCGGCGATATTGAACAGGTGCGCGGCGTGAGCGTCAGCCAGAACATCATGCGCACGCTCCTCGAGCGGGACTGGATTCGTGTCGTGGGACAGAAAGAAGTGCCCGGGCGCCCGGCGCTCTACGGCACGACGAAGGCGTTTCTCGACTATTTCAATCTGAAAAGCCTCGACGAGCTGCCGCCGCTGGCGGAGATCCGCGCGCTGATCGAGCCGGCGCTGGCCGCGGAGGATCAGCCGGCGGAGGCGCAGGCCGCAACCGCTGCCCCCGCGGGCGAAGCCGAGAACCGCGGGCTCGAGGGTGAAGGGACGGACGCCCCGACGGATGACGCTGCCGACAGCGCAGAGGCGAGTGCCGAGCCGGCAGCGGATGCGCCGGAAGAAGACGAAGTGGCCGGTATAACCGCGCACGTCCAGCTGCCCGATGCAGCCGAGGGTGACACGCCTGCCTCAGCGGAAGTCGTGCAACTGCATAAGTCGAGTTCGCAGCCGGGCAACGCCTGAATTCAACACGGTCATTAGATGTGACAGACAAACCTGCAGCCGCGGCTGCCGCCGACGCTGAAAAGCTGCACAAGGTGCTGGCCGCGAAAGGGATCGGCTCACGTCGGGAAATCGAGGGCTGGATTGCCGAGGGTCGCGTCAGCGTCAACGGCGAGCCGGCGCACGTTGGTCAGCGTGTTACCGCAAAAGATCGCATAGAGGTTGACGGCCGCCGCGTGCACGCGCATGTGCAGGTGGCGCCGGAAGTCATCGTGATGAACAAAGCCTCCGGCGTGGTTTGCAGTCGCCGCGATCCGGAAGGGCGGCCCACGGTCTTTGACACCCTGCCCAAAATCAAAGGCGGCCGCTGGATCAGCATCGGTCGTCTCGACATACAGACAACGGGGCTCCTGCTTCTGACGAACGACGGGGCCCTGGCACACCGCATGATGCACCCCTCCACCGGGCTCGATCGCGAATACGCGGTGCGTATCAACGCGCGTCTGGACGACAGCGTGCTGGAGGCGCTGGTGGCCGGTGTCGACGTCGACGGCGAGGTCATGCGCTTTTCCGACATCCAGTTCTACGACGGCAGCGGGAACAACTTCTGGTACCACGTCGTGCTGATGGAGGGGCGCAACCGGGAAGTGCGGCGCTTGTTTGAAGCGGTGGGTTGCATGGTGAGCCGCCTGAAGCGCGTTCGCTATGGGCCTGTGATCCTGCCGAGCTGGTTGAAGAACCGTCAGTGGGCCATGTTGCGGCACGAAGATCTGCGCGCGCTGTACAAACTCGTGGGCCTGCGGTACGCCCCGCCAAAGGGCAAACCCGGCAGACGGCCGCATCTGGCGAAGACGTCGTGCCTCCTGCCGTACCCGGAGCTCAACGCCAGGGCCGAGCCCTGATGAATCGGCGTCAGCCGCGCCGGTAAACCTCGATCTGATTGCTGCCGTCCTGCTGTGCCCGTGCCAGGGCCGAGCGGGCGCGGTCCATCACCTCTTCTGCGGCACCGGCCTCCGCCGCGTCTGCCACGCCCATGCAGGCGGTCAGCTGCTGGCTGAGCTCATCCCCGCGCAGGTGCAGGCTTGCGATCAGGGTCCGCACTTTCTTGGCGACCACCTCCGCCTGGGTCAGCGTCGTATTGGGTAACAGCACGGCGATGAGGTCGTCGCTGATGTGATAAACCCCATCCGCGTTGCGCAAGCCCCCTTCAATCTGTTCGTGCACGCTGCTCATCAGAATGTGCGCCCACTCTTCGCCGTCGCGCGCTTTGATGGCGGCATAGTCGTCCAGTGCCACCAGCACCAGGGCGTCCGTCTTTTCCTCCCTGGCGCCCGGAAACGCGGTGACGTTTGCCATGTGCGCCGCCTCTTCGGCGGTGAGCTCGGTGCTGATCTCCTGCGGCTGGTTTCTGAGCTCGAGGACCGTCACCGCGTTGCGCAGCGAGACAAACGCCAGCGACACCAGATCCTCGGCGGTCTGGATGTTCTGCTCGTGCTGCTTGGCGGCAAAATACAGGGTCAGGGTGCCGACGGGCGTATCACGAAAGCTCAGGTTGTATTCCGCGCTGTGGCGTTCGCGACTGCCCATATTCAGGTCGATGCCGAGCGGCTTGTACTCGAAGCGCATGCCGCGGGTCTCGGTCATGGCCGTGAGCTGACCGAACAGAAGGTCCAGCAGCTCGGGGAGCTCGGTTTCCTGATTAAACGCCTGCGTGATCTGTAACGCGGTGCGGTCATCGAAATAGACCACCTGGCCTGCTGCAGATGTCTTAGCGGTCTGTCTCTGGTCGGTCATGTCGGCAATCCTGTACTACGGTTATGAAAACGAATGTTGCGCAACTTAAAGACAGCGAAATTCGTGCCAATTACCGATCTCAATAAAATCAATGACTTAGCATTAGGCGGTCTTCGGAAAGCGCCAGAAAAACGTCGTCAAACAACGGTTTACTGACGCTTCCACGTCCTTGCGTCGAGCTGGCTGCCGGTGGCCGGGAGCTCTTTTCCTTCGCGCGCGCCTTCCATCAGGAACAAAAAGAGGTCCATGTGCGCTTCCGCCGGCGTCACTTCCTGCGGGTCCTCCATCGGATACGCCGCGCGCCGCATCGCGGTGCGGGTTGCCCCTGGATTGACGCTGTAGACGCGTATGCGACCGGCGTTCTCGGTTTCATCCGCGAGCACCTGGCTGAATCCTTCCAGCGCAAATTTGGAGACCGCATACGCGCCCCAGTAGGCGCGGCCCTCGCGGCCGACGCTCGAAGAGACGTTCAGCACGCAGGCGTCGTCAGCCCGGTCGAGGAGGTCAAAGAGCACCTGGGTCAGCAGGAACGGCGCGTTGACGTTGACCTGCATCACCCGCTGCCATTCGTCGTATGGATAGTGGTTGAGCGGTGTGCGCGCGCCGAGCAGCGACGCGTTGTGCACGAGCCCGTGCAGCGCGCCGTAGGTCTCGGCGATGGACTCATACAGCGCGGCGCCGCTCTCGGCGTCGAGCGCCGCGAGATCCGCCGGGACGATGACGGGCTGCGTGTCCGTGTTGGCGTCTATCCAGTCGAAGACCGATTCCAGCTTCTGGCGCGTGCGGCCAAGCAGAATGACGTTGGCCCCGTAGCAGGCGAACGTCTTTGCGGTCACGGCGCCGATGCCGTCGCCGGCGCCGGTGATCAGCACGGTCCGTCCGGCCAGCGCGTTCGCTTCGGGTTGATAACGCCACGCGGCCCGCGCCGCGTCGAGTTCCGGGTACGTCTCTCTCATGCGGGCTTCCGTGCGTGCACCAGGTAGTTGGCGTCGACGTCCCCGCAGACCTCGGCCTGGCGGGTGAACGGGTTGTAGCGCAATCCCGCGATGTCCACTACTTCCAGCCCGGCCGCGCGGATCGCAGCGGACAGCTCCGAGGGTTTGATGAACTTCTCGTATTCGTGGGTGCCTCTCGGCAGCAGATTCAGCACGTACTCGGCGCCGACGACGAGCAGCAGGTAGGCCTTCGGATTGCGATTGATTGTCGAAAAGAACACATCGCCGCCGGGCTGGGTCAGATCGGCACAGGCTTGCACGGTGGAGGCATAGCTCGTGACGTGCTCGAGCATCTCCAGGCAGGTGACGGTCCGAAATGCGGCCGGACGTTCCGCGGCCAGGCCCTCCGCCGTGCCCTCGATGTACTCGACCTGCGCGCCGCTCTCCATCGCGTGCAGGCGCGCGACAGACAGGGCTTTGCCCGCCATGTCGACACCGGTGACGTCAGCACCGATAGCGGCCAGGGATTCGGTCAGGATGCCGCCGCCACAGCCGATGTCGACCACGGGTCCACCGTCGAGGTCGGTGCGCGCGCGGATGTACTCGAGCCGCGCCGGGTTGATGTCGTGCAGAGGCTTGAAGTCGCCGTTTGGATCCCACCAGCGGTGGGCCAGCGCGTCAAACTTCTCGATTTCGTCCTGATCGACGTTGGCGGTAGTGCTCATTTTTACTTTCTTAAGAATTCGTTTGAGAGTGCCACGCCTGCACCCGCTGCGCCAACTCGGTTTGCGAAATGCGCGTGAGTTCACCCACGGCGACCAGCGGATGACCGTCGACGAAGACGTGATCCACGGCATTGCCCGCATTGCCATGGATCAGTGCCGCGAACGGGTTGTAGACCGGCATCAGCCCCAGCGCGGTGGTGTCGACCGCGATGAGGTCTGCCGCCTTGCCGGGCTCGATGGAGCCCACCAGGTGGTCCAGGCCCAGCGCTCGCGCGCCGTCGAGCGTTGCCATTTTCACCACCGCTTCGGCGTGACCGGCAGCCGCGTCGTTCTGCGCGTGTTTGGCGAGGAGCGCTGTCAGCCGGGCCTCGTCGAACATGTCCAGACGGTTGTTGGAAGCGGCGCCGTCAGTGCCGATTGCAACGCACACGCCGGCCGCGCGCAGTTCCGTCACCGGACAGTAACCCGAGGCGAGCTTCAGGTTGGACGTCGGACAGTGCACGACATGGGTGCCCGACTCGGCAATCAGCGCAAGCTCGATATCGTCGACCTGCGTCATGTGCACGGCCTGCAATTGCGGCCCGAGCCAGCCGATGTCGCTGAGATGGTGGATCCAGGATTTGCCTTTCTCGGTTTTCGCTTCCCGTACCTCGTTGGCCGTTTCGTGCAGGTGGGTCTGCACCATGATGTCGAGTTCCGCGGCATACATGCCGATGCGTTCCATGTCCGCGTCGCTCAGGGAATACGGCGCGTGCGGGCCGAGCGCGATATGAACGCGGCGCTCGTGGCGATATTGGTGGAACATTTCGAGCCCTTTGTGCAGGGCGTCCTCGACGTTCTCGCTCCAGGGGTTGGCGAACTGGATCAGCGGAAACGCGAGCTGCGCCCGCAGGCCCTGTTTGAGGGTCTGCTCCGCCACCACTTCCGGATAGAAGTACATATCCGAGAACGTTGTGGTGCCGGACTTCAACATCTCCGCGATCGTCAGCTCCGTACCGAGGCGGACATAGTCCGGATTCATCAGCCGAGCTTCCATGGGCCAGATGGTTTCGTTGAGCCATTCGGCCAGCGGTTGATCTTCGCCTGCCCCGCGCAGCAGGGACATCGCCGCATGGCCGTGGGCATTGACGAGCCCGGGCAGCAGGATGTGGTGGGTAAGCTCGAGGGTCTCTTTCGCGTCGTACGCGGCTGTGAGCTCGGCCGTGGGGCCCACCGCAACGATATTGCCGTCCGCAACCGCGACCGCGTGGTCGGTGAGGGCAACGTTGCTCGGGGCGACGGGCAGCAGCCAGCCGGCGCTGATCAGTAAATCACATGCTTGCATCGCTCAAGTGTACTGGGAGATCACCGTGCGGCAAGCCGTGATCGGTGCGTCAGCGCACCGCGTGCCAGTGTTCGGCGATGCCGAAGCCGGTGCGCTCGCCCCAGCGGAATTCGGCGAGGCCTTCGTTGACGAAAATCGCGCCGCCTGGAAACGGGATCTTGGTCGGACATACGCTCAGCACATCACCCTCGATCTCGATCTTTTCGCCTGCCGCCGTGCGTGCCTCGAGGATGACGCTGCGATGGATGATGGAGTCGTCTTTATAGGTCGAGGTGATGGTGACCTCGTCCAGATCGACGGAGACGTTGTCGCGCAGCATCCAGCCCTGGCCGCGCAGGGCCCCGTCAGCGTGGCGGAAGCAGGAACCCCCGAGGGCGAGGTCCGCGCCGAAATTCATCGAGAACCAGTTGACGAACGGGGCAGGGCTGCCGTTGGTCGCCGGCTGGGCGGCGCCGGACTGACTGCCCGCGCCCCAGTCCCGCGGTCCCCAGGATTTGTCGCGCACGCCGTATCCGGCCACGCTGAACCGTTCTTCGCCGAGGCGGATCTCACCGCTGACGCGGCCGGCCTGCTCGAAATGTCCGTGCTCGCCGCGCGCGGCGTAGTGCGGGTCGGTGGTGCAGTCGAAGGTGACGTCCATTTCGAGCGTCGCCGGCGTAAACCAGCCCTCCGGCCGCGCCTTGCTGCGGGTCAGCAGGATCTCGGCATCAGCGATGTCCTGGGCGGGTCCGTTGTACTCGATGCACCACTGTTTGAACGTCTCCACGCAGCGCAATGTCAGCGCACCCGCGGTCAGGTCGCCGTCGTACGCTGAGAGATCCTTGCCGATGTCGCGCCGGCCATAGGTGAACGCCACCCGCTGACCGCCGAGGTAGATGACGTGCAACGCGTCCGCCCAGCCGGACCCCGGGCGGAAGCCCATGCGCGTGAACATGCCGATACGGCTTTCGGGGTCGATGAAGTTGAAGTAATAGCTCTCGCTCCAGGCGGCGTGGTCGCCGACCGGATGCATCAGTTCGTCGTTGGTCGTGCTCATGAGGTTGTCGTCTTCAGTTCCCGCTCGACTCTACCTGAATGCAGGATTCGAGTCCTCGGCAGCGCTTTGCGGCCGTCGCTTTCCGGGCGCAAAAGAGGCCGATAAAAGTGAGCCTTGGCGTCCGCTTTGTAGTAAAATTCCCGCTTTTATTTCGCCCAGTTTTTCATGTCCGAAATCGGTTCCGAACCCAGCAAAGATATCCTCCCCGTAAACATCGAAGACGAGCTCCGCCAGTCCTATCTGGACTATGCCATGAGCGTCATCGTCGGCCGCGCGCTGCCCGACGTGCGTGACGGTTTGAAGCCCGTGCACAAGCGCGTGCTGTTCGCGATGAACGAGCTGAACAACACCTACAACCGGCCTTACGTGAAGTCTGCGCGCGTGGTGGGTGAAGTCATCGGTAAGTACCACCCGCACGGCGACAACGCCGTTTACGATACCGTGGTGCGCATGGCGCAGGATTTCTCGATGCGCTATCTGCTGGTCGACGGGCAGGGCAACTTCGGCTCCATCGACGGCGATCCGCCCGCGGCGATGCGCTACACCGAGGTGCGTATGGCGAAAATCGCCTCTGAGCTCCTCGCTGATCTCGATAAGGACACCGTCGACTTCGTCACCAACTACGACGATACGCTCACGATGCCGGAGGTGCTGCCCACGCGCGTACCGAACCTGCTGGTCAACGGCAGCTCGGGCATCGCGGTCGGCATGGCAACCAACATACCGCCGCATAATCTTTCCGAGGTCATCGATGCGTGCCTTGCGCTGCTCGATAACGGCGACATCAGCATCGATGAGCTGATGGAGCACATACAGGGGCCGGATTTCCCCACCGCGGGCATCATCAACGGCCGTGCCGGTATCGTGCAGGCTTACCGCACCGGCCGCGGCCGCATCTACATGCGCGCGCGGGCCGAGGTCGAAGAAGATAAGAACGGCCGTGAGCGGATCATCGTTCACGAGATCCCGTATCAGCTCAACAAAGCCAAGCTCATCGAGAAGATTGCCGAGCTCGTCAAAGAGAAGAAGATCGAAGGCATCACCGAGCTCAGAGACGAATCGGATAAAGACGGCCTGCGCGTCGTGATCGAGATCCGCCGCGGCGATTCCGGCGAGGTTGTGCTCAACAATCTCTATTCCCAGACTCAGCTGCAGTCGGTGTTCGGCATCAACTGCGTGGCGCTGGTGGACGGCCAGCCGAAGCTGCTCAATCTGAAGCAGATGCTCGAGGCGTTCCTTTCACATCGGAAGGAAGTGGTCACCCGGCGCACGCTCTACCTCCTGCGTCGCGCGCGTCAGCGCGGGCACATCCTCGAAGGCCAGGCGGTGGCGCTCGCGAACATCGACGCGGTGATCGAGCTCATCAAGAATTCACCCTCGGCGGCGGATGCCAAAGAGGCGCTGTGCGAACGGCGCTGGGAAGCGGCGGCGCTCAATGAGCTGCTCGAAGAGGTGGGCTCCGACGCGTGCCGGCCGGAAGGGCTCTCCGAGGAATACGGCTTCACCGAAGGTCTTTACCGCCTGACCGAAGAACAGGCCCAGGCGATCCTCGAGATCCGCCTGCATCGTCTGACCGCCATGGAGCAGGACAAGCTCATGGAGGATTACAAAGGCGTGCTCGACGAGATCGCCGACCTGCTGGAGATCCTCGACTCGCACGAGCGTCTGTTGTCGGTGATTCGCGAAGAGCTGAACGAGATCAAGGACACTTACGGCGACGAGCGCCGCACTGAGATCAACGCGACGCAGGAAGATCTCTCGGTCGAGGACTTGATCGAAGAGGAAGACCTGGTCGTCACCATCTCCCATCAGGGTTATGCGAAAACCCAGCCGCTCGAGATATATCAGGCGCAGCGCCGCGGCGGGCGGGGCAAAGCCGCCACCAGCGTCAAAGACGAAGACTTCGTCGAGCACCTCGTCATCGCCAATTCCCACGACATGATTCTGTGCTTCTCGAACGTGGGCAAAGTCTACTGGCTGAAGGTCTTCCAGATACCCCAGGGCAGCCGCAATGCCAAAGGCCGGCCGATGATCAACATCCTGCCGCTCGGCCAGGACGAACGCATCACCGCAATCATGCCGGTCAACGAATTCACCTCGGAGCACTACGTCTTCATGGCCACCGCCAACGGCACGGTCAAGAAAACGCCGCTGGAGCAGTTTTCCCGTCCGCGCCCGAGCGGCTTGATTGCGCTCGATCTCGAGGAAGGCAACACGCTGGTGGGTGTGGCGATCACCAATGGCACCTCGGACGTGCTGCTGACGTCCAGCGCCGGCAAAGCCGCGCGCTTCAAAGAATCCGACGTGCGTGCGATGGGCCGGACCGCCAAAGGGGTCCGCGGCATCAAGCTCGGCGCCGGGCAGCGGGTCATCTCGCTGATCATTCCTGCAGCCGACGGCTACGTGCTCACTGCCAGTGAGCACGGCTACGGCAAGCGCACCGCCACGGAAGATTTCCCGGTTAAAGGCCGCGGCGCGCAGGGGGTCATCGCCATGCAGACGAGCGATCGCAACGGCCAGCTGGTCGGCGCGGTGCAGGTCTTCGGCGGCGATGAGCTGATGCTGATCTCCAATATGGGCACGCTCGTGCGCACGGCCGCCGACGAGGTATCCGAACTCGGACGCAACACCCAGGGCGTGCGCTTGATCAATCTCAAGCAGGGCGAAGCCCTGAACAGCGTCGAACGCATTGCGGAAAGCCTGAACGACGATAGCGCCGGTGACGCTGATGCCGAGGGCGACGCGCCCGGCGGCGACGATACGTCCTCACCAGACGCCTGAACACCACACGGAGTAACTAACGTTGGCGAGAATTTTCAATTTTTCCGCCGGACCCGCGGCCCTGCCCGAAGCGGTCCTCGAACGCGCCCGGGAAGAGATGCTCGATTACCAGGGCAGCGGCATGTCGGTAATGGAGATGAGTCACCGCAGCAAAGAGTTTGTCGCCATCGCCGCGCAGGCGGAGGCGGACTTTCGCGAACTCCTGAACGTCTCCGACGATTATCATGTGCTCTTTCTGCAGGGCGGGGCGACCATGCAGTTTGCGGGAATCCCGCTGAACCTGACCGCCGCCGGGGATACGGTCGACTATGTCGACACGGGCTCCTGGTCGAAAAAAGCGATCAAAGAGGCAGGCAAGTACTGCACCGCGAACGTCGTAGCGTCGAGCGCGGATACGAACTACGACCGAATACCGGCGGTCGACAGCTGGCAGCTGTC
Organism: Pseudomonadales bacterium; assembly: GCA_965267275.1. Taxonomy (GTDB): domain Bacteria; phylum Pseudomonadota; class Gammaproteobacteria; order Pseudomonadales; family Azotimanducaceae; genus UBA4421. The sequence continues at coordinate 4,089,782 of OZ253950.1, read as the reverse complement.
GGCAGACGCGAAGTATCTGCATATCTGCTCCAACGAGACGATCGGTGGCGTGCAGTTTCAAGCGTTGCCGGAAGTGGGCGCGCCCCTGATTGCCGACATGTCGTCTGATTTCTTGTCACGGCCGGTGGATGTCGACAAGTTTGCGTTGATCTACGGCGGCGCGCAGAAAAACATCGGCCCGGCGGGTCTGACTGTCGTCGTGGTGCGTAAGGATCTGTGCGGCAACGCGAGAGCCGAGACGCCGACACCGCTGGATTATGCCGTGCAGGCGGATGCCGACTCGATGTCCAATACGCCGCCCACCTACGCCTGGTATCTCGCGGGTCTCGTGTTTGCCTGGCTCAAAGACCTCGGCGGGCTCGAAGCCATCGATACAATCAACCGGCGCAAAGCGGGTAAACTCTATAACGCGATCGACAACAGCAACTTCTATCACTCGCCGGTAGAGCCGGCGGTGCGTTCCCTGATGAACGTGCCGTTCACGATGCCGGACGCCGAGCTCGACGCACAGTTCGTCGCGCAGGCGGAGGAGCGGGGTTTGTCGGGGCTCAAGGGTCACCGCAGCGTGGGCGGCATGCGTGCCAGTATTTACAACGCGGTGCCGGAAGCGGCGGTGGATGCGTTGGTGGAATTTATGCACGAGTTCGAGAATGAGCACGGATGACGACAAGCTTAAGCCGCTGCGCGAACGCATCGATGCGATAGATCGTCAGCTGCTGACGCTTCTCAACGAGCGCGCGCAGTGCGCCCTGGACGTCGGGGAAATCAAGCAGGGCGAAGTGTCGGACGAGCCGCCGGTGTTCTACCGGCCGGAGCGCGAAGCGCAGATTCTTGCGAGGCTGATGGCGCACAATCCCGGCCCGCTCACCGACCGAGCCGTCGCGGGTCTTTTCCGCGAGGTGATCTCCTGCTGTCTGAATCTGGAGATGCCGTTGACGGTGGCCTACTTCGGCCCCGAAGGCACGTATACCGAAGCTGCTGCGATCAAGCAGTTCGGCCACTTTGCGACGACCCGCCCGCTTGCCTCGATCGACGAAGTGTTTCGCGAAGTCGAATCCCAGGCTGCCCATTACGGCGTCGTGCCCGTGGAGAACTCCACCGAAGGGATGGTCAACCACACGCTCGATTGTTTCCTCACGTCGCACGTCAAAATCTGCGCCGAGGTGGAGCTGCCGATACATCATGCGCTGATGCGCAAAGAGGATGCCGACGGCGATATCCAGGAGATCGTTTCGCATTCCCAGAGCCTTGCGCAGTGCCGCGGCTGGCTGGACCGGAATTATCCCGGGGTGCCGCGTGTCGCGGTGGCGAGCAACGCCGAGGCCGCGCGGCAGGCGGCTGAGCGACCGGAAGCGGCCGCCATTGCCGGCGAGATGGCGGCAGACCGGTATGAGCTGCGCGTGCTGTCGACCAACATCGAAGATCAGCCCGACAACAAAACCCGATTCCTCGTGCTCGGCAATCAGCATGTCGCGCCGAGCGGCCACGACAAATCCTCCATTCTCGTCTCTGTGCGCAACGCACCCGGGGCGCTGCTCAGGGTGTTGGAACCGTTCGATCGTTTCGGCATCAGTCTGACCCGCATCGAAACCCGTCCGGCCCGCTCCGGTGACTGGTCTTACGTCTTCTTCATCGACTTCGACGGTCATCAATCGGATGAGAACGCCAAGCAGGTCATCGAGGCCATCCAGGAGGTCGCCTTCGAAGTGCGCTCGCTCGGCTCTTATCCGCGGGCGGTCGTCTAGACGCACAGGGGCATCATCATGGACAACGTGCATCAGGGCATTGCGGGGCTCAACCCCTATCAGGCGGGTAAGCCGATAGACGAGCTCGCTCGTGAGCTCGGCATTTCTGACATCGTCAAACTCGCGAGCAACGAAAACCCGCGCGGACCGGGAGAGGCGGTGCAGGCGGCCATCGCTCGTGAGTTGGGCAGCTTGTCACGCTATCCGGATGGGAACGGTTACGTTCTGAAAGAAGCGCTGGTGAAACATCTCGGCGTGGACGCGGCGCAGATCACGCTTGGCAACGGCAGCAACGACGTGCTGGATCTGGTTGCCCGGGTCGCGGTGCAGCCGGGCACCGAGGTTGTGGTCGCAGAGCACAGCTTTGTCGTTTATCGCCTGGCCACCATCAGCGCCGGCGGCACGCTCGTGGAGGTGCCGGCGAAAAACTACGGCGCGGATCTCGACGCGATGCTCGCCGCTGTCACCGACAAAACACGTCTCGTCTTTCTCGCCAACCCGAACAATCCCACGGGCACCTGGATCAAGCGCGATGCGCTGACGGCTTTCCTCGACGCGCTGCCGGAACGGGTCTGGGTGGTGGTGGACGAAGCTTATTTCGAATACGGCGAAGATCCGGACTATCCCGATGCGCTGGCGCTGTTACCGGCGCATCCCAATCTGATCGTGACCCGGACGTTTTCCAAGGTGCACGGTCTTGCTGCGCTGCGGGTCGGCTACGGTGTCTCCAGTGCGGAATTTGCCGATCTCCTGAACCGCGCGCGTCAACCGTTCAACGTCAACAGTCTGGCCATGGCGGCCGCGGTGACGGCGCTTGCCGATCAGGAATTCGTCAGTGAATCTCTGGCATTGAACAAAGCCGGGATGCAGGAGGTTGTCGCCGGTCTGGACGCGCTGGGTCTCGAGCATATCCCGTCACTCGGAAATTTCGTGACATTCGACTGCGGACGTTCGGGGCCTGAGGTGTTCGACGCCATGCTCAAGCTCGGGGTCATTGTCCGGCCTGTGGTCGAGTACGGCCTGCCTGATCACATCCGCGTCAGCATCGGTCTGCCGGAAGAGAACGCGCGTTTTCTCGCCACGCTGCCCGGGGCACTCGCCGCATCATGACCGTGGCGACCGCCGCCGTCGTCGGCGTTGGCCTCATTGGCGGTTCGCTGGCGGCAGCCTGGCGTGAGGCCGGCTATGCCACAGAACTCATCGGTATCGAACCGAACCCGGAGAACGCCCGCGTCGCGCTCGAACGCGGGCTCGTGGATGCCGTCGCAGACGAGGTGCCGGCGACCGCGGAGCTGGTTGCCATCTGTGCACCAAGCGACCTGGTCGCGGCAGAGGTGATCAAACTCCAGAACCATGGCGGCATCTGCTTCGACGTCGGCAGCGTCAAACACCCGATCGTCGCCGAGCTCGAGCGCAGGCTCGGGTCCGTGCCGTCCCACTTTGTACCCGCGCACCCGATCGCCGGTTCTGAGCACAGCGGCCCGGAGTTTGCCGACGCCGGGCTGTTTCAAGGGGCAACGACGATCCTGACGCCGAACGACGAGACCCGCGAGGATGCCGTGGCGCTGGTGACTGCAGCCTGGCAGGCGGCGGGCACGACGGTTGAGGTACTCGAAGCGGATGAGCACGACGAGGTGCTGGCGCTCACGAGCCATCTGCCGCATCTGCTCGCATTTGCATTCATGCAGCAGGTCGACCGGTCGCAGTTTCAGTACAGCGGCGGCGGCTTTCGCGACTTCACCCGCATCGCCGCGGCGGACCCGAGCCTCTGGTGGCGTATTCTGCGCATGAACAAGGACGCGGTGCTGACCGCGGCAGATGCGTTCGACGCGAACCTGCAGGCGCTGACCGAGGCGCTGGTTCAGGACGACGCGGAGATGGGCATAGCCATGCTCGCGAACGCGGCCGAAAAGCGCGGCAAGTACGATGATGTCTGAGCCTGCTGTGATCACCATCGACGGGCCGAGCGGCTCGGGCAAAGGCACCATCGCGGCGCGGGTGGCGACAGCGCTCGGCTGGCATCTGCTCGACTCCGGCGCGCTCTATCGCATCATCGGCGTGATGGCCGCGCGCAACGACGTGCCGCGCGACGATGAGGAAGCAGTCGCCGCGTTCGCGTCGACGTTGTCGATCTCTTTCGCAGACGGCAAAGTGGCCGTCGGCGATCTCGACCTGACCGACGCCATCCGCACCGAAGACGCCGGCGAGCTCGCCTCCCAGGTGGCGGCGCTGCCCGCGGTGCGCGACGCCGTGTTCGACCTGCAGCGCAGTTTCCGCGAGCCGCCGGGACTGGTGGCCGACGGGCGTGACATGGGGACCGTGGTATTCACTGACGCGAACCTCAAGATCTTTCTCGACGCCAGCGCTGAAGAGCGTGCGGAGCGTCGCTATAAACAGTTGAAAAACAAAGGCTTAAGTGTTAGCTTGCCCGGCCTTCTCGCTCAGATCCAGGAAAGGGATGCGCGAGATAGAGGGCGCGCAGTTGCCCCGCTGAAACCTGCAGAAGATGCGCTTGTGATCGACAGCACGTCGATGTCCATCGAAACGGTTTTCGATTTGGTCATGGAAGCGGCACGCGAACGCGGTCTGGTTGTCTAGACCGGCGCGGGCGAGCCGCATTCTGCATAGCGCTGACAGCGCAGGTTTCGGGGGCGTCACTGGCGCATTTGTTTAACTAACTGACAACGGAGAGCGCTCTTGTCCGCCGTGATAGCGGACCCTGCCTGAATCAATGCGCACTTCGTGCTCATACTGATTGCCGGTAGGAAAGAGAGCATCAATTTATGAGCGAATCATTTGCCGAACTATTTGAAGAGAGTTTACAAACCATCGAGATGGCCCCCGGGTCCATCGTTACCGGCACGGTGGTGGAGATCGATGACGACTGGGTAGTCGTCCACGCAGGTCTCAAATCAGAAGGGGTCATCCCCAAGAGCCAGTTTTTGAATGAACAGGGTGAGTTTTCCCTGTCCATCGGTGACCAGGTCAAGGTGGCTATGGAAGTCGTGGACGACGGCTGGGGTGAAACCCGCCTGTCCCGCGAAAAAGCCCGCCGCGCCGAATCCTGGCAGCAGCTCGAGTCCGCCCACGAAGGCAACGAAGTGGTCAGCGGCATCATCAACGGTAAGGTCAAAGGCGGTTTCACCGTCGACATCAACGACATCCGCGCGTTCCTGCCCGGCTCGCTGGTGGACATCCGTCCGCTGCGCGAAACCGCGCACCTGGAAGGCAAGCCGCTGGAATTCAAGGTCATCAAACTCGACCAGAAGCGTAACAACGTGGTGGTTTCCCGCCGCGCGGTACTGGAAGAAGAGAACAGCCACGAGCGTGAAGCGCTGCTTGCCTCGCTGCAGGAAGGTCAGGACGTCAAAGGTATCGTCAAGAACCTCACTGACTACGGCGCGTTTGTCGACCTCGGCGGTGTGGACGGTCTGCTGCACATCACCGACATGGCGTGGAAGCGCATCCGTCATCCGTCCGAGATGGTCAACGTCGGCGACGAAGTGGGCGTGCGCATTCTCAAGTTCGACCGCGAGAAGAATCGTGTCAGCTTGGGTATGAAGCAGCTCGGCGACGACCCGTGGCTCAACATCGTACGCCGCTACCCGGAAGGCTCGCGCGTGCTCGCCAATGTCACTAACCTCACCGATTACGGCTGCTTTGCCGAAATCGAGGAAGGTGTCGAAGGTCTGGTACACGTCTCCGAGATGGATTGGACCAACAAGAACATTCACCCGTCCAAGGTAGTCGCCGTCGGTGACGAAGTGGAAGTGATGGTTCTCGACATTGACGAAGATCGTCGCCGCATCTCGCTCGGCATCAAACAGTGCCGTCCGAATCCGTGGGAAGAGTTCAGCATCAATCACGCCAAAGGCGATCGCATCACCGGCAACATCAAGTCCATTACCGATTTCGGTATCTTCATTGGACTCGACGGCGGTATCGATGGTCTGGTGCACCTCTCAGACATCTCCTGGAACGAGCCTGGGGAGACGGCGGTACGTCGTTACTCCAAAGGTGAAGAGCTCGAGACCCTCATTCTCTCGGTGGACCCCGAGCGTGAGCGTATCTCTCTCGGCATCAAGCAGCTCGACCAGGATCCGTTCTCCGATTACACCGCGGTCAACGATCGTGGCAGCATCGTGAACGGCACCATTGTCGAAGTGGAGCCCAAGGAAGCTGTGATTGAACTCGCCGAGGACGTGCAGGGTATCCTGAAAGCGTCCGAGATCAGCATCGATCGCGTGGAAGACGCGCGCAACGTGCTGAGTGTCGGGGACAGCGTGGAAGTCAAGATCGTCAGCGTCGACCGCAAGAATCGCAATATTGGCCTCTCAATCAAAGCCAAGGATATTGAAGAAGAGCGGCAGGCCGTACGCGACCATCAGCGTCAGGAAACGGATCGTCCGGGAGCAGCAACCCTGGGTGACCTGATCAAGGCGCAGATGGACAAGAACGACGACTAACGGCGGATCCTCCTCGCGATGACTGACACGAGCATGACCAAGTCTGAACTCATCGAGCGCATCGTCGCTGCGCAGTCGCAGATCTCCGGATCACAGCTGACCAGCAAAGACGTCGAGCTTGCGGTGAAGACCATGATTGAGCAGATGTCGAATGCCCTCGCGAGCGGGGAGCGCATCGAGATACGCGGTTTCGGTAGCTTTTCGCTGCATTACCGTGCGCCGCGTATCGGCCGTAATCCGAAAACCGGCGAGTCCGTAGGGCTCGCCGGTAAGTACGTCCCGCACTTCAAGCCGGGCAAAGAATTGCGCGACCGTGTCAATGCGGCACTGGCGCGGGATAACCACGCTGACGGCGCCGGCCTTGCCCGGGACCCCGGCTCGGACAGCGACGACACCCCTCCGCAAAGCGGGATTTTACCGGGTTTTGATCCCAATACTTGACCGTAGCCGCAACATATAGTCCCCTGCACCTACGCAGTCAGGTGCTTTGAAATTACCGATGAAATGGTTGAAATCCCTCGTCTTGCTGGTCGTGGTTCTGCTGGCGTTCGGCTTAGCGCTCCTCGGCAGCACCTCGAATACTGAGGAAGTGACCCTCAACTTCGCCGTCTGGGAAACGCCGCGCTCGCTGCCCATCTACTGGTGGCTGCTGATCGCGTTCGTGATCGGCATTACGCTCGGCTTCGTCAATGCCGTCTGGCTGAACGTCAAATACCGCGTGGAAGTGCGCAAGCTGAAACAGAATCTCGCGCAGACGACGGCTGAGGTCGAGCGCCTGCGGGCGTTGTCGGTACAGGGCTGACGTCGGTCAGGGCGTGCGGTAATGGATCTACCCCACAATATTCTGCTGTATCTGCTGCTGCTCGTCGCCGTGGGCGCCGGCTTTCTGCTCGGCCGCCGCGAACGTAACAAAGGCCGCGCTCAGGACGCGGTGATCAAAGACTACTACCAGGGGCTCAATTTCCTGCTAGGCGACCGCCCCGAACTCGGCGTCGACCGCTTCATCGAAGCGATGGAAGTTTCCGATCAGACGGTGGACGTGCATCTGGCGATGGCCGGCGTCGTGCGGCGGCGGGGCGAGGTCGACAAGGCCATCCGCATTCATCAGAACCTGCTGGCGTCCCCCGTGCTGAATAACGGCAACAAACAACTCGTCGAAATGGAGCTCGCCCGGGATTACCACACCGCGGGTCTGTGGGATCGCGCCGAGAAGCTCCTGACGCAGATCGTCAGCCGCAAAGGCGCCCAGTTCAGTGCCGCGGTGGAACTCCTGCTGGATCTCTACGAGCAGGAGCGCGAGTGGCAGCAGGCGATAGACGTCAGCCGCAAGCTCGTCTCCACCGATACCCAGGTACGGGTGCGGGTCAGTCATTTTCATTGTGAGCTCGCGGAGGAGGCGCTCGACAGGGGCGACGTCAAAGCGGCGCACCAGCACGCGGCGAGCGCCGTCGAGTATGCGCCGACGCAAGCGCGCGGGCACTGGCTCGCAGCGCGTATCGAAGCGTTCCAGAAGCGCTACAAGCGGGTGCTGCGCCATGTGCAGAAAGCGGTGGAGTTGAATCCGGAGCTGGTTGCCGAATACCTGCCGGTGTATCGCAGCGCCTGCGAAAATCTCGGTGATGACGACGCCTACGAAGGTTTCCTGCGGCGTTCGCTGGCGTTGTACCCGGATCCGCGGGTGCTGAACGAACTGATCGACTTCCGACGGCGCAATGGCAGCGAAATTGCCGCATCTGAGCTCCTCGAAGAAATCTCCCGGGCGCCGAGCTTCGGTCATCTCCCGGTGCTGATGGAACTCGGCGCGCGTCAGCCGGACGCGGGTGAGGTCAAAGCGCAGATCCTCAATATCGTGAACCAGGAAACCGCCTATCACTGCACCAACTGTGGCTTTCACAGCAACCACGTCCTATGGCACTGCCCGACCTGCAAATCCTGGGGGTCGTTCGGCGCTGCCGGCCGTCTGCGCGCCACCTCGCCTGGCTGACAGACCCGAACGCGATTGCCCGGGTACGTGAGTCGCGTTGGGCAACGCGTCAAAGACTCACGCCAAACGGCGCCCGCCGCGCACGGCGATAGACGTCCTCGCCGCCAGCACTGCATGGCGGGCCTTCATTAAGCTGCGCTTCCCTCAATCATAAGGAAGCATGCATGAACGCATTCACCCGCATGGCGCTGCTCGCGCTCTTCTGGATCAGTCCGCTCGCCTGGGCGTTACCCGGCGCCGTCAACGTGAATACCGCGGCGGCTGATGAGCTGGCAGATGCCCTCGATGGCGTGGGCAGCGCGCGCGCGGAAGCCATCATCGAATATCGGGAAAAGTACGGCGATTTCGCAAGCCTCGAAGAGCTGATGGACGTCAGCGGTATCGGTCCGTCGGTGATCGACGCCAACAAAGAGCGTATTACGTTCAGCGACTGAGGCGAGCGCGGACCGTCACGCTTGTGCCGGTCTGCACCGGAATGGGGCATGCGTGGGGCTGGCATTTTCCGCCGTGTGGGCGAGAATGCTCCACGCCATGCCCACCCGCAAACGTATAGCACACCTGATTGTCCGCCTGGATACCGGCGGTGCCGAGAAAAGTCTCTATCGACTGATCCGGCACACGCAGTCGCAGCTCGAGCACGAAGTATTGTGCCTGGGGCCGGCGTCGCCCATCAGTGCCGACATCAGCGCGCTGGGCGTCAACGTCGAGTGTTTCGATTATCCGCGGCGCGGCCCGCTCGCGCTCTGGAGCGCCTGGCGCGCGCTCAGGCGCTCGCGGCCGGATGTGGTGCAGGGCTGGATGTATCTGGGCAATCTTGCGGCGTCGGTTTTGAAGCTGGCGCTGCCTGCCACCGCGCTCGTCTGGAACGTTCGCAACAGCCCCGAGCAGATGGGCAGAGAGCGTCTGCGCACCCGTATGGCTATGCAGCTCGCGCGTCTGCCCGGCCTCGGCCCCGACTATGTGATCTACAACTCGCACCGCGCCGTCGCCACGCATGCAATGCTCGGGTACAACAGAAGCGCGCACGGAGTGATACCCAACGGGATAGAGCCCGACGAGTTCGCCCACGATGCCGAGGCGCGTCGCCGGCTGCGCGCGGAGTTCGAGATTGCCGAAGGCCCCTGGGTAGGCATGGTGTGCCGCTGGCATCCGCTCAAAGGCGTGGCGGATTTTCTGCGGGCGGCAGGGCGGCTCAGACCTGACTATCCTGGTCTGCGCGTGGCGCTGGCCGGTCCGGGGATGGCGCCGGATAACTCGGAGCTTGCTGCCGCAATCCTCGCGGCGGGTTTCGAGGCGGGCGAGGTGGATCTGCTCGGTCGTCTCGAGGACACGGTGCCGATGCTGTCAGCGCTCGACCTCCTGGTGCTTGCCTCCTATCGCGAAGGCACGCCGAACATTCTTCTCGAAGCGATGGCCTGCGGCCTGGACAGCGTCGCCACCCGCGTCGGCGACATTCCGAGGCTGATCGATGACAGTCGCCTGGTCGAGCCCGGTGACGTTGACGGGCTCGTGGCGCGTATGCGCAGTGCCCTCGCTGCCCACGAAAACGCCGAGGGCGTCGCGGCGCGACGAGAACGTGATCGCTCGATCCTGATCGAGCAGTACTCGACAGGTCAATGCATGCAGGCTTACCTCGACACCTATGTTGAGGTGTGTGCGGCATGAAGGTGTTGTTTGTCGTCAACGAGGCACGCTTTTTCCTCTCGCACCGCCTGCCGCTGGGCCTGGAGGCCAAAGCGCGTGGCTGGGAAGTGGTGGTCGTCACCGCGCCGATGACGGGAGAAGAAGAGTTGCGCCAGTACGGCTTCTACCACCGCACGGTGCCGCTCTCGCGAAGCGGATTTGTGCCCACCCAGGAGATCGCCAGCTATCGCGCGCTGAAGCAGATCTACCGTTCGGAGAAGCCGGACCTCGTGCACCATGTCACGATCAAGCCTGTGATCTACGGTTCGTTTGCCGCCCGCACCGCGAGGGTGCCTGCGGTCGTCAATGCGGTACCGGGGATGGGCTTTGTGTTCACCCGCCGCGGGGCCAAAGCGGCGGTGCTGCGTTCGTTGGTCAACATGCTCTACCGGTTGGCGTTCTCACATGACAACATGCGGGTCATTTTCCAGAACAGCGAAGATCTGCGCGGCTTTCTCGCCCACGCGATCGTGAAACGCCCGGCCGCGGTGTTGATCCGCGGTTCCGGCGTCGACCTTGCGCGGTTTCGTCCCGAGGCGCAGCCGAGCGGACCGGTCACGTTCCTGCTGGTGGCGCGGATGCTGCGTGACAAAGGTGTCTACGAGTATGCCAAAGCGGCGTCACGTGCGCGCGAGACGCATGCCGACTGGCGCTTTCTGCTTGCGGGCGGGGTGGATCCCGGCAATCCCACATCGCTGGGCGAAGCGGAGCTCAAGGAACTGGAACAGCGCTACGGCATCGAATGGCTCGGCCACTGTGACAATATTTCCGACCTGATGGCGCGCTGTCACATCGTCTGTCTGCCGACGTTCTACCGCGAGGGTGTGCCGAAAACGCTGCTGGAGGCCGCCGCGGCGGGCCGCGCGATGATTGCGTCTGATATCGCAGGGTGCCGCGAGGTTGTCACCGACGGCGTGACAGGGCTCCTCGTGCCGCCGCGCGAAGTGGATGCGCTCACCGACGCGATGTTGCGCCTCGGCAGTGATGCCCGCCTGCGTGAGCGCTGCGGGCGTGCCGCGCGCGACAAAGCCGAGGCGGTTTTTTCCGTTGATGACGTTGTTGAGCACACGTTCAGGGTATATGACGAATTGCTGAGTGGAGGAGTACGCTAAGTGAAACGAGCGGTGATAACCGGGGCAAGCGGGTTTGTCGGTCAACATCTCGCGCCTTGTCTTGCGGCCCGGGGCTATGCGCTCGAAGCGGTCGCCGCGGACCCGTCGGCGGCGCAGGCTGTGCTGCCGCCACAAACGCCGGTGGCAACCTGGGATCAGCTGCCGGAATGGCGCGATGTCGACGTGGTTTTTCATCTGGGCGGACTGGCGCACGCGAACGCTGCCACTGATGCGAAAACCCTTTATGAAGCGAACGTTGAGCGCACGCTGCATCTGCACCGCCATGCGCGCGCGTGTGGCGTGCGCCAGTTTGTTTGGCTATCCAGCATCAAAGCGCTGGGGGATGTCAGCACGGCGCCGTTCATGCCGGACGCATCCGGCCATCCCACCGATGAGTACGGCCGCAGCAAAGCGCTGGCGGAGCGCGCGCTGGTGGCGCAGTCCGAAGGCGACATGGTGTTGAGCATCGTGCGCACGCCACTCATCTACGGCGCGGGTGTCAAAGACAATTTTTTGAACATGCTCAAAATGGTCGAGCGTGGCTGGCCGTTGCCGCTGGCCGCGTCGCAGGCGCCGCGCGCGTGGCTGGGTATCGGTAATCTGCTGGATTTTCTGATGTGTCTGGTAACCCATGAAGCGGCCCGGGAGGCGCAGATCTGGCATGTCCGGGATGCAGAGGAAACCAGCGTGCGTGTGATGCTCGAAACGGCGGCGGAGCTGTTCGGCAAGCCGATCAGGCTCTGGCACGTCAATCCGGGGCTGGCGCGGTTCGGCGCGCGCCTGCTCGGGCGCGAGGAAATTGCCGAGCGTCTCTTCAGCCCGCTGCAGCTCGATGTCAGCCAGACCGAGACTCTGCTCGGCTGGCACCCGTCGCGGACCCAGCGCGAGGAACTCGCTGAGGCGGTGGCGTGGTACCGCGAGTCCGGCAAGGGATGAAAGAAGTCCGGTCGACAATGCGTCCCAATGGGACAGGGTTCGGGTTGTAGCGTGGTGGCGGCGGCAACGATATTCGGCCTGGGTCTGGTAGCGGGTCTTCTGCTGCTGCTTGCCGTGGTGCAGATTGTCAGCCGCGAGAAGCTCCTCGCCGTGCCCGACCATCGCAGCAGTCACAGCCAACCCACCCCGACCATGGGCGGGATAGCCATCGTGGTTGTGGTGCTTGCTTATCTGGCGACGCTGACGGGCGTCGATGCGCGCCTGGGCTGGACGTTGCTGGCGAGCCTCGCGGCGCTTGCGCTGATTGGTTTGTGGGACGATCTGGCTCCGCTGTCCGCCAGAGTCAGGATCGTGGTGCACTTTGCCGCCGGCTGGGCAGTACTGTCTGTGCTGTGGCCGTCCGCACCGCTCTGGCTGGTCCCGTTTGCGCTGCTTGCGCTCGTCTGGTTCGTGAATCTCTACAATTTCATGGACGGCATCGACGGCTTTGCCGCGGCGCAGTGTCTGGTCTTCTGTGTCGGCGCGCAGCTCATCGCGGGCGGTGTGCCCGGCTGGTCCGGCGAGGCGCTGTGGCTCCTCAGCGGCGTGACCCTCGCGTTCCTCGCGTTCAACTGGCCGCCGGCGCGTATCTTCATGGGCGACGTGGGCAGCGGGTTTCTCGGGCTCCTGATCGGCGGGCTGGTCGTCCATCTCTGGTTGCACGATGCCGTGCCGCTCGTCGCGAGTCTCATACTGCTCAGCGCTTTTTGGTTTGACGCCACATATACGTTATGTGTGAGAATAGTGACTAGACAGGATTTTACGCAGGCGCACAGGCAACATTTGTATCAACACGCCGCGCAGCGTATAGGGCATTTATGGACGACAGCGGCACTTTTCCTTTACGCCGCGGTATGGTTGCTACCGTGGGCCTACTTCGCGGCCCACAGCGACTTGACCCTTCAAATCATTGCGCTCGTCATTTCGAGCTTACCCATGGCCGCTTTGTGCTGGCGCTTTGCCGCCGGTTTGCCGCAGCCTGCCAGCTAGGATGGGTTCTGTGGAAAAGCTGATCGACGAACTTTCGCGCCGTAAGAAACAGGCCATTGCGGTCCTGGCCGACGCCATCATGCTGCCGGTGGCACTGTGGAGCGCGTTTGCGTTACGGCTGGGTGAATGGAATCCGGAAGTGGCGCAGTACTGGCCGGCGTTTGTCGTTGCGGTGTGCGTCGCCATTCCCGTTTTTGGCCGTCTCGGTCTGTACAAGCAGGTCATCCGCTACATGGGTAATCACGCCATGCTGGCGGTGGTCAAAGGTACGCTGATTGCCGGGCTTGCCGTGGCGGTGGTCCCCTACATGCTGCAGCTGCAGGGGTTTCCGCGTTCGGTGCCGATCATCTTCTGGATGCTCGCGCTCCTCTACACCAGCGGCACGCGCTTTGCCGTACGCGCGTGGATACAGAGCCGTACCCAGGCGGCAAGCCTCGAACCGGTGATCATCTACGGCGCGGGCAGAAAAGGTGTGCAGCTTGCGCGCCTGCTGGTGCAGCAGGATCACTATCGTCCCATCGCCTTTGTCGACATCAACAAGACGCTGCAACGCAGCTCGATTGATGGCGTGTATGTCTATGCGCCGCGTGAGCTCGGTCAGCTCCTGAAAGAAACCCGCGCCAGGCAGGTGTTTCTGGCGATCGGCAATGACGACAACCGGCGGCGCGACGTCATCGACTTCCTCGCCGACTACTCTGTCCGCGTGCGCCTGATTCCGGATCTCGATCAGCTCATGAGCGGCAAGCTTAGTCTGGCCAACGTGCGTGACGTAGGCATCGAAGATCTGCTCGGCCGCAGCGAAGTCGAGGCGTTGCCACACCTCCTGAATCGTTCGGTCAAAGAGCGCGCGGTGATGGTTACCGGCGCCGGCGGCTCCATCGGCTCCGAGCTCTGTCGCCAGATCCTGCGCCAGCAGCCGTCACTGCTCGTGCTGCTGGATCAATCCGAATTCGGCCTGTATCAGATTCACCGGGAACTCGCGGCGATGGCGGACGCGCAGAATCTGCAGGTACCCCTGGTCACCGTGCTGGGCTCGGTCACCGACGGGGCGCTCCTGGGACGCACTTTCCGTCGCCACAAGATTGAGACCGTCTATCACGCCGCGGCGTACAAGCACGTGAGCCTGGTCGAGAACAACGTCATCCAGGGCCTCAAGAACAATACCTTCGGCACCCTCTACTGCGCGCAAGCGGCGATGGATGCGGGCGTCGACAACTTCATTCTGATTTCCACCGACAAGGCGGTGCGCACAACCAGCGTGATGGGCGCGAGCAAACGCCTTGCTGAGATGATCCTGCAGGCGCTGCAGGAAGACAGCTCGTCCACGCGGTTTTCCATGGTGCGCTTCGGCAATGTGCTTGGTTCGTCGGGTTCGGTAGTGCCGCTCTTCAGCGAGCAGATTGAAGCAGGCGGACCGGTGACCGTGACCCACGCGGAAGTGACCCGTTACTTCATGTCGATTCCTGAAGCAGCACAGCTGGTTCTGCAGGCCTCCAGCATGGCTCAGGGTGGCGATATCTTCCTGCTCGACATGGGCAAGCCCGTCAAGATTCTCGATCTTGCGCATCGCATGATCCGCCTGAAGGGCTTCAGCATCAAAGATGAAGGCAATCCCGACGGCGAGATCGAAATTCAGTTTACCGGCCTGAAACCCGGGGAGAAGCTGCACGAGGAGCTCCTCGTCAGCGGCGACGTCGAAGGCACGGATCACCGCAAGATCATGCGTGCGCATGAAGGGTACCTGCCCTGGGTCGAGCTGCGCGGCGCGTTGAACACGCTCGAACAGGCCTGCGATACATTCGACTACGAGGCCGTCAAAACGTTTATCGAGGGTCTGGTGGAAGGTGCTGACCTGGAAAGCCAGCTGGGCGATCTTGCCCCCAGAGCGCCGGTCGTGCCCCTGCCCGGCGCCCAGTCGGAACCCGGCGCCGACTAACTCTCTTCTCTATGCTTGCGCTATGGGGCTGCCCGTCAGCGGTAGGCCGCTACCTGCGTTTTGGTGATGTTGAGCGTGCGCACGGCGTCAGCGCCGCTGTCTGCGTTGGCATGGTCGACGCCGCAGGGCTCGCCGTTGCAGTCGAGCAGCGGTGAAGACAAGCGCGGCAGCTGCGGCGCGCCGAATTCATCCGGAGAGGCCATCACCGTGGTGAAGCTAGAATCCATGCCGTAGC
This sequence comes from Pseudomonadales bacterium, assembly GCA_965267275.1. Lineage (GTDB taxonomy): Bacteria > Pseudomonadota > Gammaproteobacteria > Pseudomonadales > Azotimanducaceae > UBA4421. The sequence goes on along the minus strand of OZ253950.1, from coordinate 4,074,656 downwards.
CGAGCGCGTAGCCGAACGTGCCGCCTGCGGGATCTTCGCGCCTCGAGTGCGCAAGCCCCAGGTTGTGACCGAGCTCGTGCAGGAGCGTGTAGTCCGAGCAGTTACCCGCCGCGACGGAATAACCGAAGTCGGCTTCGGCCTGGTTGCTGAAGTCGCCGTCTGTCTGATACCCACCGATCCACGCATACCCGCAGTAGCCGTCGTTCGCATACGGCCGTACCAGGACCACGAGGTCCGCCGCCGTCTGATCGCGCAGCGCCGCCACGTGCGCCACGGAAGCGTGGGTGCCGAAGGTCAGATCATCGAGTGCCTGGGTGACCGGGTGTTGATCCGGGTAATCGACCCACTCGACGTGATCGAGCACAAATCGCAGCGCCACACCGCTCTGGCTCAGGACGTCATTCGCAACGCTAACGAGGTGCTGGATGCGCAGGTCTGGGTCGACAAACTGGGCTTCTACGCCGCTGGTGTAGAGCGCCAGCAGGGTGATCTCGGTAACGTCCGTGTCGGCCTCAGTCTCGGGCGGCGGCTCAGGCCGCGGTGGATTGGTGGCCGGCGCGACCGGTTGCTGTGGCGGTGCGCTGGCCGGAGGCTCGTTATTACCGCCGCCACCTCCGCCACCGCCACCGCCGCAGGCGGCCAGCGTCAGGCAGAAAAATACGGCAGTGATCCATCTAGTGCGCATGACGAAAATCCTTTTCGTGGCGAATGGTGCGCGCGGCCAGCAGGCGATGCGCAATGATGCGGCTGCCTTGCCCCGAGCTTTCCAGGCGATAGCTTTCGTGGGGGGTTGCGAGCGTGCCGAAAAAACGCGGGCCGCGGCGCGTGAACGTACTGATGAGCCCCGCGTGGCTCGCGCTGAAGAGCGCCATGCCATGCCGCGTTTCGTGCCGCGTCAGCGTGAGCTCGATGTCCGCATGACCCGGGATCTGCACCGTCGCGGTCCCGGTTGCCGCCAGCGCATCGAGCTCGGCAAGGCCAAACTCGATCGTGTGCTCGGGAATATCCAGATCGAACTTGCTCGGTAGAACCTCAGCGTGACTCCGGGCCATCGAGGCGACAGGGCGAACATCGCGGGCGATCGACGAGGATTTTTCGTCAGAAATTTGACGCGTATCGGCGGCCGCAACGGGCGGTGGAAGTTCAGCTTCGGGGAGGCCGAAACTCACCGCGGTGATCACGCTGACGCCCGCCAGCGCCGCTGTTACCACCCATCGTGATGCCATACCTGAAGTCTAGTTGGGGTTGGTCGCGCTGCCGTCGGATCTTGAGTAAGTGCGTGCCAGTGCACATTACTTGCCTGTTTGCAGGCGCAGCCCACGCTGTCGAACACTTGCGAAGTGCCAAGTAGGGCAGCATCCACATTGAATGGGAATTTGCTATAGTCCGGTGTCCCGGTGCAGCACCGTCTGGGGAGAGGTGCGTGTTGCAGCAGAATACGGGAAGAAAGGCTGGTGCCGCAGAGCAGGCGGCGGCCGCAAAATTGGGGGACTTAAGCTGTGAAACGGCAGCAAGAGCAGATGATCCTGCGTCTCTGGCGCGACTGGTGCAAGCTGTGGCCGGAGCAATACGGACACGAGTCATTGCAGGTGAACCCGGGTGGTTACGACCCGGTGTTCGATGTCATTCCGAGCCAGGCCTACAAAGACTTTTACCTCGAGGTGGTCCGCGGCCACCCGCTGCTGAAATCGCTCAACGTATTCGAAGTGGTCGATACCGCGCTCAACCAGACGCGCGCGCCGGAGAGTGCCAGCGTCAATGATGTCGACGTTGCCGCGTCGGCGCATGCGCCCGCGCGCGCGCAGGCGGTCAGCGTTGAACTCGTGCCGCCCAAGGGCCCGTCCTCCGATGAGGCTGAAACCGCCTGAGCAGGGCCGGCCCGAGATGTCTTCACTATGGACGCCGTTGTGTGACCGCCTGGGGATAACGCACCCCATTTTCGGCTTTGCCCATGACGTGGCCACCGTCGCCGCCATCACCAATGCCGGCGGTTTCGGCGTCTATGGCGCCACCCGCCGTTTCCCTGAAGAAATTACCGCAGAGCTGGCCGAGATTCGCAGGCTCGTCGGCGATAAACCGTTTGGCGTGGATCTGGTGCTGCCGCCGGGCATGCCTGAGCACAACTCCCGCGACGCGATTGAGGCGGAGATCCCCGAGGCACACAAAGCCTTTGTGCAAGGCATCATCGAACGCTATCAGGTGCCGGCAGCGACCCAGCCCGGTATGCGCACCCGCTTTATCCGTTCTAAAGAAATCGAAGACGCGCAGCTGCGCGCCGTGCTCGATTCCGACGTGGACATGTTTGCCTGCGGCATCGGCGCACCCCCCGAAGCGGTCGCCGAGGCGAAAGCCGGCGGTAAGGTGACGCTTGCGCTCATTGGCTCGCCGCACCACGTCAGACGGACGATCGACGCCGGCGTGGAGATCATCGTGGCCCAGGGGTATGACGCCGGCGCACACACCGGCCCGATCGGGACCTTTTCCCTGGTGCCGCAGATTGTCGATGCGGCGGGTGACATCCCGGTGCTCGTCGCCGGCGGGGTCGCCACCGGCCGTCACGTCGCAGCGTCGCTCGCGATGGGCGCGCAGGGGGTGTGGCTCGGCACCGCGTGGCTGCTTGCGGAAGAACATCAGGCGCACATGCATCCGGTCAACACGGCAAAGCTGCGGGAAGCCGGCAGCGCTGATACGGTCATTACCCGTTCCGAGTCCGGCAAAACCTTCCGCCAGATCCGCAGCGCGTGGAGCCAGGAGTGGGAGGCGGACAACGCGCCAAAACCTTTGAAGATGCCGTATCAGGACGTGCTGGTGGGCGATCTTCTCGGTGCCATCGAAGAGCATGACATCTACCCGCTCATACACTCGGGTGCCGGGCAGAGCGTGGCGTACTTCGACGAAGTGCGCCCCGTGCAGGCAATCATGGATGATCTGGTTGCTGAAGCCTGCGCCACCCTCGAGGCGCAGACGCGTTTCTTGAAGCGCTGATATGGCCGCGCCGCACATCTCGTTGCCCAGGCAATCCTTCGCGATGGTGATGACGGCCAAGCGGGAGCTGACGCCGATGGACATCGATATTCCGGACATCGACGAAGACTCGGCCCTCCTCAAACTCGAAGCCTGCGGCATCTGCGGCAGCGACTACGAGCAGTTCGAAGACATGCTGCGCACGCCGCTGCCGGTGATACCCGGCCACGAGCCGCTCGGCACCATCGCGCGCATCGGCGATCGCGCCGCCGCCCGCTGGGGGGTCGACGTGGGTGATCGGGTGGCGGTGGAGACGATGCTGTCGTGCCGGCACTGCGAGCCGTGCCTCGGCGGCACCTATCACCTCTGCGATCATCGCAAGATTTACTCGTATGTGCCGTTGACCGAGTGGCCGGGCCTCTGGGGCGGTTACGCGCAATATATGTTCGTGCACAAAAACTCCGTCGTGCACAAAGTCGATCCGGCGCTGCCGGCCAACCTCGCAGTGATGTTCAACCCGCTCGGGGCCGGGTTTCGCTGGGCGGTGGAGATGCCGCAGACCCGATATGGCGACACGGTGGTCATCCTCGGCCCGGGACAACGCGGGCTCGCGAGCGTGATTGCCTGCCGCGAAGCCGGGGCGGGCACCATCATTGTGACCGGTCTGGCCGCCGACGCGGACAAACTGGCGCTGGCGCGTGCTTATGGCGCTGATCACACGATCGATGTGGAAAGCGAGGATGCGGTGCGCCGGGTGAAAGAGCTGACTGGCGGGCGCGGCGCGGACATTGTCGTCGACGTCAGCGCGTATGCCACGCAGCCCGTTGTCGATGCGATGCGCATGGTCAAAACCGGCGGCAAGGTCGTGCTCGCCGGGGTTAAGGGTTTTAAAACCGTCGACAATTTTGTCAGCGACTACATCGTCACGAAGGAAGTGCAGGTATTGGGCGCCATGGGGGTGACGAGCTCCGGTTACAAATCAGCCATCCGCCTGATCGAATCCGGTAAAGTGGACCTTGCGCAGATGCACACGCATGACTTTGACCTGGCGGATGCGGAGCTCGCGATCAAAACTCTGGCGCGGGAGATTCCGGATGACGAGTCGATACATTCGTGTCTGATTCCAGAACACTGACCCGAGTGGCAGACGAAGTAACCAGACGCAGCAATCAGACAGAGAACGAGGAGATACCGGGTGGCTGAGATCCCCTACAACGCTGAGATCGCCGAACGTTTCAAAGGTCCCGCCAAAGGCATCGGCGGCATCGTCGAATACCTCGGTTTTGAGATTACCGATGCGGGTCCCGGCACAATGGAGGGCACGCTCGAAGTGCGCGATGAGCTCATCACCGGCTTTGGCAACATGCACGGCGGCGTGCTGTCCGCGTTCTGCGACCATATGCTCGGCTGCGTCTGCTACCCCGCGATGAAAAAAGGTCAGTGGGCGGCGACTACCGAATTCAAGATCAACCTCACCGCGCCGGTCAGCAAAGGCGTGGTGACCGCACGTGCGGAGATCATCAACATGACGCGCACCCAGGCTGTCATCCGCATCGACCTCGAAAACGAAGGCCGCATCTGCGCGATGGCGCAGGGCACCTGCACAATCAGAGATCCGCGCTGATGCGCGGTCTCTGGCTCGCAACCCTCGTCCTGCTGGCCGGCTGCGGCAGCAAGCCGCTGGATGTCAACGTACCGCGCAACGTCAATTTCAGTGGCGTCTGGGTGGTGGATTTTTCCGACTCCGACGTCGTACCGGATCTCCGCAACGCACGCCCGGACGCGCGGCGTTCGAGCAACAACCGCCGTACGAATGCCAGGAACGAGGCGCTGCGCGTTGCGACGGGTTACGGCATTGCCTTCGTCGCACACGACTTCCAGATTCTGCGCGCCGACCGTCTCGACATCGAGCAGAGCCGCGACTCCATGGGCATCAAATACACCCCCGGCGTCTACCGCGATGTTTCCTGGGGTGAGCGCCAGCGCGGCCTCTACGAAGTGGAGGCGGGCTGGCTGGATGGCGCGCTGGTCGTGCGCTCCAAAGCGAAAGATCTATACGTGGTCGAGCGCTTCACCCAGCCGGCAGCCGATGTTCTGGAGGTGTCCATCTCGATAGAGGCGGAGGGTGAAGCACGCGAGTTTCGCCGCACCTTCGGCCGCCGCTGAAAACGGCCCCTGCGACCTGCATCAGCGCGCGCTTGCGGCGTGTCAAACACGCCGTTGAGGTTGTTTCGACGCGCTACTATATTGGAGACCCGTATGTCATGGGTTCTTGAGGCATGCGCCGGACCTTGTTGTTGACAGGATTGCTCTTGCTCGCCGCTGGTTGCGTGACCAGCGGCAGGGAGGGGTTTGTCTACGACCCGGCAATCCTCGACGGCGCTGCCGTCTTTGGCGAGACCATCCCCGCCGCCCCGGCAGTGGACGTCCTCCGGGTCAGCCCGGAAATGGCTGACTTCGTGCGCGAGAGCACGCGCGGCCGCGAGCTTCCTTACAGCAGATTTCGTCATCTCATGGCGTCGATGGCGAAAGAAGGCTTCTTCATCAATCAATACGATCGCACGGCCACTTTTACGGCCGCGGAAACCTTTGAGGTGCATCGCGGCAACTGCCTGGCCTACACCACGATGTTCGTGGCGCTCGCGCGCGAGGCGGGGCTCGATGCCAGCTTCCAGCTGATCCGCGCGCGGCCCACCTGGGACGTCGAAGCCGGCTTCCTCATTCGTAATAATCACGTCAACGTGATGGTGGACCGGGTTGTGACGCCTGGTTCTTCCGATACCGAGCTGATCGTGGACTTCAACAACGTGGAGGTCGACCCGGATAGCCGGCGTCAGGTCATCAGCGACGAGTACGCCGCGTCGCTCTACTACGCCAACAAGGCGGTGGAGCACCTGCACGCAAAGGATTATCCAAAGGCGTTCGCGCAGATGAAGCGCGCGATTCTGACCTACGAAGAGAACAGCGACCACTGGAACAACCTTGGCGCGCTCTACTCGATTGTCGGCGCTCACGCGTCTGCTGAGGCGGTGTACCGCATCGCCATGCAGATCGAGCCGCGCGACAAAACCGCCATTTCCGGACTCGCGAAGGCCCTGCAGGCGCAGGGCAGGCTGGCCGAAGCCGAGCAATACGCGGCGCTGGCGGTGAGGTATCAGAACCGCAATCCTTACTATCACTATGCGGTCGCGGAGCAGGCGATGCAGAGTGATGCGTTCGAGGCCGCCATCACGTCGATCAATCAGGCGATAGAGCTCAAGCGCAACAACTCCGAGTTTTACGCGCTCCGCGCCCAGGCGGCGGATGCGCTGGGTGACATCGCTCTGGCTGAGCAGAGTCTCAAGCTGAAACGCAAGTACAACAGGCCGCGTCGCCAGAGCGGCTTCGACTCTTCCCGCATCAACTTCAACTAGGCTCTGGATGCCGGCGACGGCAGGGGTGTGTTATCCCGTGGCAACGTTGTCGATGGCGTCTTTCAGGTCGTTCATGCGCATCGGCTTCGCGAGGAAGTAATCCATGCCCGCTTCGAAGCAGCGCCGTTTGTCCTCATCCATTGCGTTTGCGGTCAGCGCGATGATGCAGGGTTGCTCGATCTCCGCATTCGCGCGAATGGCGCGCGTGGCCGCGAGCCCGTCGAGTTCGGGCATCTGCAGATCCATGAAGACGACGTCGAACGTTGCCGCCTGCACGGCCTCGACCGCCTCGCGACCGTTATCCGCCACCTGCGTGGCATAGCCGAGTTTCTGCAGCATCATCGCGGCGACTTTCTGGTTTACCGGATTGTCCTCTGCGAGCAGGATGCGGAGCGCACTTTCCGGCGCCTCTTCCGCGGCGGATTCCACCGCCGTCGCGGCAGCGGCGGTCGCATGGTGCGCTTCGATATCGACAGCAACCACTGGCTGGTCCGTCATTGCGATCGGCACGCGGAAAGTGAAGGTCGAGCCCAGGCCTTCCTTGCTGTGCGCCTCGATGGTGCCGCCCATGACTTCCACGAGTTCCCGGCAGATCGCAAGACCCAGCCCTGTGCCCCCGTACTCCCGCGTGGTCGACGCATCCGCCTGGGTGAACGCGTCGAACAGCGATTCGAGCTTATCCTGAGGGACGCCGACGCCCGTGTCGGAAACGCTGATGGCCAGCCAGTGGCCGCCGCTTTCCCGCGGCTTGCTCGCCGCGCTGACCGTGATGTCGCCTTTCTGCGTGAATTTCACCGCGTTGGATAACAGGTTCAGCAACACCTGCTGGATGCGGATGTCGTCCCCAAGGTAGTTCTGTTGTGCCTCGCCCAGCTTGTTCGGCAGGTACACATTGAGATTGATGTTTTTTTCATCGATCGCATGGCGCACCATCTGGACGGCGTTGTGCACCATCGTCTCTATCGAGAATGGCCGTCGCTCGAGCTCCAGCTTGCCCGCTTCGAGCTTCGCGAAGTCGAGGATGTCGTTGATGATGTTCAGGAGCGATTCGCCGCTGGTGCGGATGACTTCCACCAGGTGCCTCGCTTTGACCGGCAGTTCTTCCTGGGCAAGCATCGACGCCATGCCGAGCACGCCGTTCATCGGGGTGCGGATCTCGTGGCTCATGTTCGCCATGAACTGGGCGCGCGCCGTGGCAGCCGCCTCCGCATCTTCTTTGGCTTCCGTGAGCGCCTGTTCCCGTTCGACCTGTTCCGTGATGTCGGTGAAAACTCCCATCGCTCGTACCGGCACGCCATTTTCGAGGGTGACTTTGCCGCGCGCGTGGATCCAAATGTGTTTGCCGGTCTGCGTCACAATCTGGTCGACTACGTCGTAGGGTTCGCCAGTCGCGAGCATGTGCTGGGTGGCGCGATGGAGATCGCTGTCCTCGTCGGGTACGAGCAGGCGTTCTGTATGCTCTGTGTCCGGCGCCTCGTCGTACGGAATCTCCAGAATGTCGTAGGTGGTTTTTGTCCACGTCACCTGATTGGTGATGAGGTTTTTCTGCCAGGCGCCAACGCCGGAGAAAGACTGCGACTCTTCGAGGATGGCCGCCAGACGATCAAGCTCCTGACGTGATCCGGCAAACCCCGAGGTCACGAAAAAAGAGAAGATGCAGGTGGCGATGATGATGATGCTCGCCGTGACCTGGGAGGTCTGCGGGTCGACGACGGACCAGATCGCCGCAAGAATCGACAGACACCAGGTGGTCAACAGCGTCTTCAGCCAGGCGGCGGAGTCCATCAACGCTGCGGTAATGCCGATGCCGATGACGCCGGCCAGGAGCAGGCCCGGCTCGATGTCGGCGTAGTAGGTGACCAGAGTGATGTGGGTGATCAGCGGTGCCCAGGCAATGAAAATGAAGCCGTGGGGGTAACGCCGGACCACCGGCAGCAGATGGGCAAAGCCGGCAAACAACGCCATGCCGATCACGCAGCCGAGCCGTGAGTAGAAGAGGACGTCTTCGGCGGCAAGGGTGTCGAAGAACAGACGGCCAAGTGTCGTCAGTCCCATGATCACAGCCCCCGCGGCGGTGGCCAGGCGGTATCTCGTAATGACAGGCAGTTTGAAAAAAGACGGTATCGGGCCCACGGTGCCGGTCTGACTCCATCGTTTTAATCGAATTTACTCATTCAGTGTAGGCAGCGGTTTTGCAGGCTGCCGGAATTTTTTTTGGATCTATTTCAAATTTTCAGAATGCGCCGTAAACGGCGGTGCATGGCGCTTTGCGGCGAGGGGAGGGCAAGGGAAGGGGCAACGGTCAGGGTCAGGGAAAAGCGCGCGAACTCCCTGCAAAGGCGCAGAAACGGGTGGGCAGAACGGTCAAGCGCCCAGCGTTTCGACCAAATGATCGATCAGCGCGCGCACCCGCACCACGAGGTGCCGGGTGCTGGGATAGACCGCGTGGAGGGGAAACACGGTCGCTTCGTAGTCTTCGAACAACAGCGTGAGCGACCCGGATTCGATGAAAGGCGCTGCCACGTAGAGTGGCGTCATCCCGATGCCGTAGCCGCTCGCGGCCATGTGCGCGACAGCCCGGGGCGAATTGGCCCGGAACGCGCCGTCCACGCGCACGCTGAACGGCCCCGATGCGTCGCGAAACTGCCAGACCGGGGACTGCATGCGCAGGCAGTTGTGGGTCGCCAGCGCGCGCGGATGCCCGGGCTCTCCGTGCTGCGCCAGATACTCGGGTGAGGCATATACCACGACGCGCATGTCGAGGAGCTTTCGCGCTATCAGCGTCGAATCTTCCAGCGCACCAAAGCGCACGGCCAGGTCGAACCCTTCCTCCACCACGTTGATGCGGTGATCAGCGAGCTGCAGATCGATCTCCACCTGTGGATGCGCCGCCTGAAAGGGCGCCAGCGCGTCGATCAGCTCGGCGCTGCCAAACGCGGTCGGCGCGGTCATGCGGATGAGGCCGGCGAGCTCCGACTGGCGCGCCTGTACCAGGCTCTCCAGCTCTTCGAATTGATCCAGCAGCGGCACGCAGCGCTCGAAATATGCCTGGCCTGTATCGGTCAGCGTCACCCGCCGGGTGGTGCGGTGCAGGAGCTGCACACCGAGCTTTTCTTCCAGCGCGCGCACGTGATTGCTTGCAACCTTGGTGGATAGGCCGAGCTCTCGGGCGCCCGCGGTAAATGACTGCTGGCGGGCAACCGCGGCAAAAGCTCGCATGGCGGCGACGGTGTCCATGGAGCCTGATTATGAACGATATGGACATAGATATTCCATATTTTGGCTTATTGTTTCCTTAACGGTGGCTATTTAATGTGCACGTCAACCCCACGGGGTGAAACGCAAACCGCAAACAGAACAGATCAAGCTGAACAGATAAGGAAAGATCATGACCAACGCCATTCGCATCCACGGTTTCCCTCTCTCGGGGCACTCCCACCGCGTCGAGCTCTTCGCCAGCATCGCAGGCATCAACTTCGAAAACGTGCTCGTGAACCTCGCCGAGGGTGAGCACAAGGCTCCGGAGTTTCTGGCTTTGAATCCCGCCGGCCAGGTGCCCGTCATCGAAGACGGCGACACGGTGATCACGGATTCCAACGCCATTCTCGTCTACCTCGCGCGCAAGTACGCGCCTGACTACCTGCCGACGGATCCGGTGGCGGAAGCACAGGTGCAGAAGTTTCTGACGCTGGCCGCCGGTGAAATTGCCTTCGGGCCCGCCGCCGCGCGCCTCATCAACGTCTTCAACGCGCGCCTCGACCGCGACTATACCCATGCCACTGCGGCGAAAGTCTTCGACAAGCTGGAAGCGCACCTCGAAGATCGCAGCTGGCTGGTGGATGAGCGTCCGACCATCGCGGACGTGGCGATCTACAGCTACACCGCCCACGCGCCGGAAGGTGACGTCTCGCTCGAGCCGTATCCCAACATCCGCCGGCTGCTCGCCAACGTCGAAGCGCTGGACGGCTTTGTGCCGATGCCGGTCACCCCCGTCGGCCTGGCTGCCTGAGCCGGACGCCGCCGACGCAACCAACCACCACGAATGAGCAACGAAGGAGCTGCCATGAATCTCTACCTCCCCGGAACGGAGTCACCGTTCCACGCCGGCGAGCATGCGTTGCAGACCCGCGCCGGCAAACGCGAGGCGATGGAAGACTTTGGCAGGCGGGTGATCCGCGACTATATGCCGGATCAACACCGTGCCTTCTATGCGCAGTTGCCGTTCCTGGTGGTTGGTGCCGTCGACGAGAACGGCGCGCCCTGGGCGACCCTGCTGAGCGGTGAGCCCGGATTCGTGCGCTCTCCGGACGAGCGTACGCTCGTGATAGACGCGCGTCCGCAGGATAACGACCCCGCCGCGGGGGCGATGGCAGCCGGCAATCCCGTAGGCCTCCTCGGCATCGAACTGCCCACCCGTCGCCGCAATCGGATGAACGGGCGTGTGGTTGAGGATGCCGGTGACGGCATCACCGTGCGCGTCGACCAGGCGTTCGGGAACTGCCCGCAGTACATCCAGAGCCGCGAGATCGTTCAGGTCCGCGCGGCGAATGCGGAGACGGCCGTTGCTGAGACCTTCAGCGGCTTAACTGCCAAAGCCGCCACCCTCGTCGCCGCGGCGGACACCTTCTTCGTCTCGAGCTATGTGCCCGCGGGCGAGCAGCCGGTGATCGAAGGTGTGGATGTTTCGCACCGCGGCGGCCAGCCGGGGTTCGTGAAGGTGGAGGGCAACACGCTCACCATCCCCGACTTCCCGGGTAACAATCACTTCAACACGCTGGGCAATTTCCTGCTGAACCCGCGGGCGGGTCTCGTGTTCCCGGACTTCGAAACGGGCACCCTCCTGCAGCTGACCGGCACCGTCGAACTGCTCGACGAGGACCACCCGGAAGTCACCGCGTTCCGCGGCGCCGAGCGCGGTTGGCGCGTGACCGTCAGCCAGGGCAACTGGCTGCGCGACGCGCTGCCGTTCAGGTTCGCTGCTGCCGAGCCGTCCGCCAACAACGCGCTCACCGATAACTGGGCCGACGCGGCCGCGCGCGCGGCTGCGGAAACCGAGCGCAACACCTGGCGCGCTCATCGCGTGGTGAAGATCGAAGACGAGAGCGCCAGCATTCGCTCAATCTACCTGGCCCCGGCAGATGGCAGCAGCGTGCTCGGCTACAAAGCCGGGCAGCATCTGCCCATCCGCGTGGCGCCGGAGGCGGGCGGGGCGCCGCTGATACGCACCTATACGCTGTCGTCGGCGCCGGCGGATGACCGCTACCGCATCTCGGTGAAACGGGAAGCGACCGGCGCCGTATCGAATTATCTGCATGACCAGATACAGACGGGCGACGTCATCGAGGCGAAAGGCCCCCGGGGTGCCTTCCACATTGACGCGGCAGAGACGCGCCCTGCGCTCCTGATTGGCGGCGGGGTCGGCGTCACCCCGATGATCGCGATGGCCCGGCACCTTGCGCATGAAGCCGTGCGTACCCGCACGCTGCGGCCGATAACGGTTTTTCATGCCGCGCACAGCGTCGCAGAGCGTGCGTTCGCGGACACCTTCAGATCGCTCGAGCGTCATAGCGGCGGTGGCGTGCGCTACATCTCGATCATCTCCGATGCGGATCCGGCAGACGCTGAGGGTGAGGGCATCAACGCCATCGGTCGATTCAACGCCGAGATCCTGCGCGCGACCCTCGCGCTCGACGACTACGATTGTTTTCTCTGCGGTCCGCCCCCATTTATGCAGGCCGCCTACGCAGCTTTACGCGAACTCGGCGTGGCGGACGCACGCATCCATGCCGAAAGCTTCGGGCCGTCGTCTTTGCAGCGCGACGGGGCGATAGAGAGCGAGGTGTCAGAAGACGCGGAAGCCGACAGCGCGATCATCGCCTTTACCCGGTCGGGGTTTGAGCAGCCCTGGCAGAAAGGCGAGGGCACCATTCTCGAAGTTGCTGAAGCCCACGGCCTTCAGCCCGAGTTCAGCTGCCGCGGCGGATCCTGCGGCACGTGTGCTACCCGCATGCAGAGCGGCGCGGTGACGAACCGCAACGCGATCAGCGCGGCACAGGGTGGCGACGAAATTTTGATATGCAGCGCAGTCCCGGCAAAGGGCTGCGGGCGAGTGGAGATAGACCTTTGAAACAGACCTTGAGGAATCCGGCTATGAAAGCATTGAACGAATGGCTCAGACAGATTTTTGAACGCAGTGTCCGCGCGCTGTCCTGCAAATACGAGGACAACTACTACGGCGATCAGCTGTGCAAGTGTGAGGAGCAGAGCTGAAGCGCGGAAGCGTTAGAGAGCGAGAGAGACAGCAGCATAAAGAGATTCGGGGATGGTGTAATTGGCAACACGACAGACTCTGACTCTGTAATTCCCGGTTCGAGTCCGGGTCCCCGAGCCACTTCTGCGGCATCGATGCGATACCTGTATCCATCCGGCGTGCCTATACTAGGCACCGCGCCCGGGTGCAGATGAACATCGAGGATATTGAGTTTGCAGGAACACCGTCAGAACGCGGAACAAAGCGAGCATGGGGCTGCCGGCGATAGCCTGGCACCGCCCGATGCTCAGATGCCCCGGCATTGGCTGCGTTGGTCGGGCATGCTGACACGCTTTGGCCCCATCCGGACCGCGCTCGCAGCAGGCGTGCTCTGCGCCGCCGCGTCGATGGTCGGTGTCGCTGTATTCGGGCAATCCTTCATCTCACCCGAAAACATGTTCCCCTCGCTGGCGATGGCGGCGGCGTTTCCGATGCTGCTCGCCCCGCCGATTACCTGGATGCTTTCCGTGCTCGTGAAGCACGTCGTTGAGGCGGAAGGTCAACAGCGGCAGCTGGCGGAGGATCTGGCGGCTTCCCTGCGCGAAATCAAACTCCTGCGTGGGCTGCTCCCTGTGTGTGCCAGCTGCAAGAACGTGCGCAACGACGCCGGGGAATGGTTCGGCCTGGATCGCTACATCGAAGAGCATTCTGAAATGAAAATCTCGCACGGCATTTGCCCGGATTGCGTTCGTACGCTGTATCCGGACATCGCGGACAGGCTCGAGCAACGCCCGCAAAACGAACAGTAGCCCTCGAGCTCGCCGGAAAGTTTCCGCCAAGACACCGCGGGTGCAGCTCCTCGTTTCTCGTCTCAGCAGCGCGCGGCCGCTGTATCATGCGCCTCTGGTATGACGATCGAACCCCGCTTTTCTGGTGCTCAGGGTGCGTCCTCTGTGAACCGTCGCGGCGACCGCTCGAGTGCAGATTCGAATCGCTTTCGGGCCGGCCCGGTCAGGCAGGGGAGCAGCACCGCAAAGTGCTGTCTGATACCCAATTCCTGATCCGCCCAGCTCACCTCTTCCTGGCCTTCGACCTCTCTCAGATAGTCCATCCAGTAGCGGCTCACAATCCAGATCGAGCGGGTCAGCGTGTCCAGATCCGGCACCGCACCCTTGCGAAACATGCCGGCTGCGTCGATTCGTGCTATCAGTGAGCGCAGTTCGTCGAAGTCCGCGGCAAGCTCAGACTCCCGCGCACCGAGTTCCTCCGCAAACTCTTTCCGATCACGGAATATGAAGCGGTTGTGCCAGGTCATGTCCATCGCAAAGAGGAGATGCTCTACGTAGTCGTCGGCGATGTCGCCTGTCTGAAGATTCAGCCTGCGCTCGCGCGCCACCTGCCTGGCATCTGCGATCATCCGGGTGGCCAGATCGCGCTTTGCCGGGAAGTGATAGGTCAAGTTGCCCTTCGAAATACCGACGGATTTGGCGATGTCGCTGAGCGATGTCGCCGCGTATCCCCTGGCATTAAACAGCTGCCGGCCGGCAATCAGAATTTTCTCTGCGGTCGAAAGTTTCGCTTCCATGCGCTCACCCTATACGAAATGAAAGGCGAAGACCCGGTTGCATTGCTGCGCCAGCTGGGTATATTAGGACGATCGACCTAATTTAGCCTGGAGCGTATGACATGAGCAGCAACCCGAGACACATCATTGTCGTTGGCGGTGGCACCGCCGGATCCGTGCTGGCCGCGCGTTTGAGTGAAGACCCTGGCTTCGCGGTGACGTTGCTGGAGATAGGTCCGGACGACGACTCTTACGACAGTGCCATTTTCGATCCGGCCAGAGCGCCGGAAGCCTGGCTCGGCGCGCCTCCGGTCGCGATGACGCCCATGACCAATGGCGGCGGCTTCATCCCGATGCTGCAGGGGCGCATGCTCGGCGGCACTTCCGCCGTGAACGGCCTTGCCACGCTGCGGGGCCTGCCGGAGGACTACGATGGCTGGGCCGCATCCGGCCTGGAAGGCTGGGGATGGGAGGACGTCGTCGACACGTTCAAAGCCGCAGAGAACGACTGTGACTTCGGCGCTACCCCGATACACGGCGGCGATGGTCCGCTACCCGTGCGCCGCTGGCGCCGCGATGAGATGGGGCGCGCTCAGCTTGCGTTCTACGACGGCATGGCGGAAGTCGGGGAGCCGACCGTGGCGGACATCAACGACCCGAGCCAGCTGCCGGGTGTCGGCGTATTCCCTGTCACCATCGATCGGGACGGCAACCGGGTCACCACAAGCCTTGCTTATCTGACGCCGGAGGTCCGGGCTCGAGAGAACTTGACGATTCGCACGGGTGCAGAAGCAAAGAAAATCATCATGGACGGCGACAGAGCCACCGGCGTCCTGCTGGCCGACGGTGAGACGCTGGCTGCGGATGAAATTGTGGTGACCGCAGGCGCACTCTGGACACCCAATCTCTTGATGCGATCCGGCATAGGCCCCGCGCGACACCTCGCCGAACACGGCATCGAGGTGCTGCAAGACTTGCCGGTGGGGGAGACCATGAGCGACCACATCGGCCCGGGCATCCGCTATCGGCACGACGGCCCGCGCGGCGGGACGGCGGGTCCGGCCCAGAGTCTATTTATCGGAGCGTCGGACGGCATCAATGTCGACTATCACCTCTTCCCAATCGCGCCGCCGCTGACGGATGGGCCAACCGAGTTCATGATGGCGGTCTTTCTGCTCCGTTCATCCGGCCTCGGCGCCGTGAAGCTCGGGGCGGAGCCGGGTGACGGTCCCATCGTGACGGTGCCGCCGCTGCCCGAAGACGGTCTCGACCGGCTACGTGACGGATTCCGCCGCCTGGCAGCGTGGGAGAAGTCATCCGCGGCGGCAGCGCTCGGCTGCACGCCCGCCGAGCCGCTCGATCTGACCGCGGCGGATGCGCCGGCGATCGCGCTGGAACGCTTCACCGTCAGCTATGGACACATGACCAGCACCTGCCCCATGGGCAAAGTGCTCGACGCCGATTGCCGCGTGCTCGGCATGGCAGGACTGCGTGTGGCGGACGCCTCCGCCATGCCGACCATTCCCTCCGGCAACACCTACCTCGGCTGCGTAATGATCGCCGAGCGCGTGGCGCGCAAGATGAAAGCTGAGCTCGGTGCCGTCGCGTAGCGGGACCACATTCAAGAGCACGGGTCGACTTTGAACCGGCCAACGGGGCAAAGGCTGACCCTGGACAAGTAAACCAAAGCACCCAGAAGGAAAAACTCGATGGATCTGCAGATCAAAGGCAAGAAAGCAATCATGGCGGGCGGCAGTGCCGGCATCGGCAGAGCAACCGCGGAACGGCTGGCGGAAGCCGGTGTAGAACTGGTGATCACCGCCAGGCGGGAGGAGCGCCTGCGCAACGCCGCCGCGGAAATTGCGGAGAAGTATGGCGCCAACGTCACCCCGGTGGTCGCCGACTCCTCGACAGAGGAAGGCCGTCAGGCGCTGTTCGATGCCTGCCCCGACCCGGACATTCTGGCCATTACCATCAAGCCGCCGGCGCCGAATGGCGACTTCCTGAAAGTCACGCCGGAGATGTGGCGCGAGTCGATCGATACGGCATTGATCGGCCCGATCGAGCTCATGCGGCATTACATCCCCGGCATGAAAGAGCGCGGTTGGGGTCGCATCGTAAACATCGCGACGTTCTCCGCCAAAAACCCGATGATCTGGCGTTTGATGTCAGGACCCGCGCGCTCGGCACTCATCAACTACACCGCCGGCGTCTCGCGCGAGGTCGCAAAGTACGGCATCAACATCAACAACGTGCTGCCGGGAATGTTCGCGACGGAAGGCGCGGGTGAAATTCTCAATGACTATGCCGAGGCGTTCGGCCTCGAACCTGATCCGGCGGTCGTCCGGGCGCATTTTCAGGAGCACAACAAAATACCGGCAGGTTTTGTTGCCCATGCCGATGACCTGGCGCCGATGGCTGCATTGCTCTGCAGCCCGCTGGCACGGTTCATCGTCGGGCAGAACATCGTGATCGACGGCGGACAGCACTTTTCGCTGTTCTGAGCGTAAGCACCACAACGCGGGGTGAGGGAGCGCATTTAGCCTAGGGGGCTCGCGCAGCAGAAATCGCGAACTGGCGACTGCATCGCGGCTCGAAGGGTGGTTGTCGCAACAGATACGTCGCTGACCGCTGACAGCGGCGGCGAAGACCGATCGGCACCATGTGCGGATGCGTACGCTTGGTGATGCGATGGATGCCTACCTCACCTCCACTCGGTTCCGACAGATGGCGCCGCGCACCCGGCGTGACTACGAGAGGGCCATCGTGCGTTTGCGCGAGGCGTTCGGTCATATACCGCCGAGTGCGTGGCGGCCGTCGTCCGGGTATGCCTATCTCGAGACCCAGCGGGGGAGTGTGCAGGCGAATCGAGACCTCAGCGTGCTCGCCAACGTCATGCAGGTCTGCGTCCGTGCCGGCGTCGTAGAGCGGAACCTCGTTAGAGAGGTCGAGAAAAACCGCGAGCAGGCACGGGAACGGTATGTGACCGACGCTGAACTCGAAGCCTTTCTCGCGCACTGCAACCCGAAGCTCAAAGCGTGGGTGGACCTGAAGATGCTCACGGGTCTACGACAGGGTCAGATGCGCGCGCTGCGCGTATCGGATTGGCGCAACGATGAACTGTGGGGACCCAGAGCCAAAGGCGGACGCACCCTCGTTTTCAGCGGCCGCGGCCTGGCGGAAGCCATCGCCGAAGTAATGCGCACCCACCACGGGGAAACGCCCCGATCGATCTACCTCTTCTGTACCCGGCAGGGCACGCAATACACCGCGGACGGTTTCCGCGCCATCTGGCAGCGCGCCATGCGCAAGCATGTCGACAGCGGGTGGGAACGCTTCACCGAGCACGACCTGCGCGCCAAGGTTGCGAGCGACAGCGAGTCGCTGCTCCTCGCCCAGGCGCGCATGGGGCATCAGACGCCGAATACGACAAGCCGGGTGTATCGGCGGGGGCCGCAGGTGGTGGCGGTGCTCTCGAAGAAGGATGATGGGGAATGAACTGCAGACCGGGGTCGGCGTGCACTCGCTACGGTCGATTGACCTTGCCCACGCGGCCAATCGACAAGTAAGCATCATGATGTCAGAATATAAGCATCATGATGTCTTTGGTGGAGCCCGGATGCGTACCACACTTTCTCTAGACGACGATGTTGCCGTGAAGCTCAAGCGCCTTTCCAGAAACAGAAGTTTCAAAACGGTTGTCAACGAGGCGCTTCGTGCGGGGCTGCACGCCCTTGAAGAGCAAAAGGCTGAAACCCAGTCCTACAAAACTGAATCGGTTAAGGGTAATCCGAGGATCAAGAATCTCGACAGCATCGCCGACGTACTCGCCGACATTGAAGGCGAGGATAGCCGATGACAGTTCTGGTGGACGCTAACATTCTCTTGTATGCGAAGTTCGAGGACTTCCCGCAACATGAACTAGCAGCGAACTGGCTGGATGGCGCTCTAAACTCGCCGCAACCCGTCGGTATGCCTTGGGTCTCACTCAACGCTTTTTTAAGGATCGCAACGAATCATCGCGTTTTCGCAGACCCGCTTTCAATAGAATTGGCGGTCGGCCAGGTCAACGAGTGGTGCGAACGCAGGGTTGTATGGCATCCGGAGCCAGAAGATCGATTCGCGCTCTTGTTTGCTGACTTGCTGACCACCCATAACTGCGCTGGAAACCTCGTACCTGACGCCTACCTTGCTGCGCTCGCTATGGAGCATGGCTTGACTGTGATTTCTACTGATGCGGATTTCGCGCGGTTTGTGACGGTCCCTAGTCTTAATCCTCTGGTTTAACGGCCTTTCTATCGAGCGCGCGTAAGGCAAATAGGTGCCTGGCGCAGATTGAATGCGACGCAGGATTCGGGTCTTGCATTTGCACTTTAGGGCACTACAATTGCTCACCCTGTCCCGCAAGGGACAGTGTTTCGGGTTCGGTCGAAGGAGTATACGGCGATCGAACCCATCTACTCCGCCTTAGCTCAGTTGGTAGAGCAGCTGACTGTTAATCAGCGGGTCGCTGGTTCGAGCCCAGCAGGCGGAGCCATATCTTTCAAAGACTTAGCTTCAAACTCGCTAATATTGAATTTCCCCTTGCGGGGATTTTGCGGAAGTTTTTTGCGCGCAAACTTGCGTAAAACGACCAGATCCGGCCGTTCTCCTGCACGATCACAGACCTTTTCAGCTGCCTCTATTAGACGCCCTAACTCGGGTGCCGAATAGTGCGTCGTCATACGAGATGGCTGCCGTTTGGCCTGTGCGATGTTTGCGGTGAGCGGAGTTAACTGCAAACAGCGTGAGGGGTAGGCAGTCTGGTTCAACGTATCGTTAGGCGGCTTCTGTTTATCGGCAAGTAGTATGAACCGAACCTCCTATTTGCCTCGACGTACAGGAAATTGGTTGAGTTGATTGCCATGCTTGGAACAGATTTGCCAGAGCTGCATCTTGAGCGGCCTTTGCCTGTTGTTGTTGCGCTCTGGCAGTTTGAACCTGGAGGGCGAATTGCATGTCTTTATCTAATCCCGGTGCGGATGGATCTCTACTGTAGGTAATCTGATAGTTCCCGTACTTGTTACCGCAAAGTTCGATCAACTCAAGTGAGGCAGATACGCCGCTAACCCAGCGAGCGTCGAATCCTTGTACTAGGAAGCACCCTTTGGAATTTACATGGTTGGAAAGAACGCCGGGGTCATAAAACACTACAACCGGAGAAGCGCCGAAGGATGCGCCGGTGCCTCGTTCCGTTATGAAAGCGCCTTCTGGTTGGGTGTAAATTGTTAGTGTTGCCTGAGTCGAACATCCCGAAATGCTCGCTAACAGAAGAATCAAGATTGGTGTTGAGAGTTTCATAGCTGATGAATAGTACGACAGGGTTGCTTAGCCGCCCAATACCTGTGTTTTGTGGCGGTTGCCGCGGTCGGTTTTTGCAGAAGCAAAAGTCGACCGCGGTCAATCCATCCACGCCAACTATTTGTTAGACGGCGGCCGGGCGCGCACCTTGCAGGTGCCCGATGTTTCAATTGCCGTCTGAGTCTGGCGAAGGTCGAGAGCCATCAATTGGCTTCTCACCTCTTTCAAGCCTCTTTGGTGGAGGAGGCGGAGGTGGTGGCGGTTCAGATGGCGGCTCGTTGGTTTCGTCTTCGTTCATCTGCGTCTCCGGAGCGCAATATGTTTGGCATATGCAAGTTGGATTTGGCTGATCACCTAGCCGATCTTCGACAAATAGTACACCGATGGAGACCATGGCGGGCAATGTAAAAGCGAAGACCCATATTAGCGACAAGTGCGCCAGGCGATGCCTTTTGGTGTTTGTTCTACCAATTTGGGACGCGCATTCGCTTAGGTATTTTATTTGATACTCGGCGAAGTATTTTCTTGCCAGGCTCTGCCCATCATCGAATGGTGCATAGGTTTCGCTCAGCGTGATTCGATACTCTTCTGTATCGTCAAGATATGGAAATAGCTCGTATTTTTGCCTGAGAAATCCGTCACCTAGAAAATAAACTGCTACGATAATCGACCCACACATGAGCCAAAAACTGACAGCAAAAATAGTCAGTTCGGCGAGATCATGAGGTTGAATTTGCGCAATCACGAAACCGAGGAAGCCTATTTCCACCAACACTAGCGATGAGACTGCTTGCAGGCGCGAAACTGTGGAGTCTTTTCTTCCAAGCTCTTGGAAGTAGGACTCCTGATAGAGTTGCAGTAAACGGTCTTCTTTCAAATCTTCACTCATCGGATTGAGCTCTGACGGTTAGCACGTCAGCTCTAACGGGAAGCTAGGCGTCCGTTCGGAAATAATCATCTTTTCAGTCCGAGCGATGCGAGGAGTTGCCTAGCATCTCGTTCCATTTGTTCTAGATTAACGTTCGCTCGTTCAAGAAAGCCCGTCTCGAATTGGTCAGGGTTCGACCAATGCCGACCCTTTATGTCGCACTTTTTGGCAAGGCTGTCCAAGCCCAGGTCGGAGAGTTCGAAACCTAATTCCGTCCATAAAATAGAAAGATGGGTTTCAGTATCGAAGTTCTGTGCGTCTTGCTCCAATTGGCGCATGTAGACACCTGTTTCCCTCGAGACCCTTATTACTTTGCGGATAGCCTTAACAGATTGCGATTTGCGCTCTTCTGATGCTCGAGATAGGTTTGCAAGCCACTTTCTAGCGTGCCCCAGTAACTCAAGAAATGTTGGTTCCGTAACTAGATCGAGCATGTGTTGCTAACCACCGTTCAAGGACGCCTAACACTGCGTTGAGCTGCGTGCGTTAAGACCGGCACGAGTTTGCCGCGAGCGTAGGGAGCGAAATGCAAACGCAGTGACGGTTAGCACGACAGCTCCAACGGGTAGTTAGGCGTCAGCTGCGTTATCTTTCTTGCTGAGTTCAACACAATCTCCTGACTGGGCAGATTTCAAGCCGGGGATCGTACCCGAAGATAATGTAGACATGATCGAAGTGGGTCGGGTGCTCGACGTTTAGACCGGGACACATTTCATCGAACGCTGAAACAGTGAGTTCAGGTTCGTCAGTGTGAATAAGCAACAGAGCTTGATCATAGATGCCTTGGTTAAGATCTTTGCTTGTGATAATTCTTTTGAGTTCTTGTGATAGAAGTTTGTCTGACCATCCAGTTAATACTTCGAATTCAGACCGGTTCGTAATCTGGTATTGGATAGCTTGCTGGTTAACGAGCTCAGTAATCTCTACCGCTACCTTGCTCGATCCACATTGCATAACGCAATCGGGAGGGTCATCGCCAGGCGTGATGGTAGTTATCTGTTCGAAGTCTTCTTCAGCTTCCAAGTGTGAGGCTAGTATGTCGCAAATAGCGTGCTCTTTTTGCTGCTTGTCATCCCAGTCGAAGAAAGAAGCATGTTTGCGTGGTCGTCTAGCGTTGCGGATAAGCGCCTCAGCAATCTGGTCTCGGGATTCCCTATCCATGACGCCTAACACTGATTAGGCAGCAAGATTACGTGGTAGGGATGCGCCGCCGGGTTATTGTGGAAACAGGTCATCCCGGCAGTTTACTGATCAAGTCAAACGACCGCTATCAGACGAAATCTGCCTGATTGGCGTTGCCTGGTTGAGGTCCGCATTGCGGTTGAAGCGGACGTCGGCGTCGAATCGAGCGTGCGGGGAAAATGCGGGGAATCGTGCCGCGTCGTTTTGCTTGGTTGGGCATTTGGATGCAACAGACGCCCCGTAACTTATTGATTTTATTGAGTCAACGACTCCGTTGGCTCAACTGTTAATCAGCGGGTCGCTGGTTCGAGCCCAGCAGGCGGAGCCACTATCTCATTGGTGCTGCCTGTATACATAGGTAACACTTCATACCGAAGACATAGGTAACACCTTCGGTATAAATGGGTTAACGGCGGGTTCCACCCGCCGCTCATTCTCATCAAAGAATCCTAGATCGAACTCCATAAAGCTCACAAGCCATATCTTGTCGGCGACCTCTCGTATACCCACGTCCTGACCAGCGAACACGCGACTCAAGCTGATCTTGCGCCTGTCGAAGCAGAGTCTGCCGCAGTGAGTGACCCGGATCGTGCGGTCATGGAACGGATACTCCAGCGGCTCTGGCTTGTGATATTCGCGAGGTGAAGGTGTATACAGCTCACCCGGGTATTTCATGTTGAGTGCCTGGTGCGGGCGCTCGTTGTTATAGATTTCGATGAACTGATCGAAGCGTTCCTGCTGCTGGAGGAAGTTGAACGAGGCTGGTTTGGTGGCGTCTTGCTTCAAGGTCAGATGCATCCGTTCATGGCGCCCGTTCTGCTGAGGATTGCCCGGCTTGATGCGTTCGATGTGGATGCCTAAGCGCAGCCACCAGACCGAGAGTCGAGACAAGCCGAAGAAGGCGGTCCTGGAGCTGAAGGGGATGCCATTGTCGGTACGGATCGCGTTAGGTAAGCCGAAGTCTCTAAAAGTCCGTTCAAAGACGGTAAACGCGTAGTCTTCCTTGGTGGAGTCCAGGGCATCACAGGCCAGCAGATATCGAGTCCGGTAATCGGAGATCGTGAGGGGATAGCAGTAGCGTTTATTGGCGAGCTTAAACTCGCCTTTGTAGTCGGCACACCACAGGGCGTTGGGTTGATGGACCGTGTTGAGTGGCGTGCCTTGGGCGCGATAGCGCCGCCGCTTGCGCTTCTTCACCAAGCCATGGCGCTCGAGGACCGCGTGTACGGTGCTCTTAGCGGGTGTTCTGACCTGCGGGTACTCACGGATCAGCTTCTCTCGGAGCTTGGCCGCACCCCATGTGGGGTGTTCCTTCTTCAACGCCAGGATCCGGCTTTCCACCTGAAAGGGCAGCTGGTTGGCATAGCGCAAAGGGCGTCGACTCTGGTCATGCAGACCATCGATGCCGAGCTCCTTGTAGCGATTGAAGATCTTGTAGCCGGTCTTACGGGAGATGCCGAACTCCCTGCACAGACTGGCCATCTGTTCGCCTTCGAGTAGGCGTGCAACGAACTTAAGACGTTCATCCATAGGTTTACACTCCTTCCAAGGCATTTGGGGTCCCCCCCAAATGCCTTCATGTGTAACCTATGTCTCCGGTATTAGGTGTAACCTATGTGTCGGGTAGCTCAATTGAAAATAATCGAAGTTTTCAATTTCCTGATTGAGGTCTGCACTAATCAAGGTACCTATTCAGGTACCTGGTTGGGGTCCTCTCAAGGTACCTCGACTCCTTTGAAACTCGAAAAGATTTGTGTCCTACGCTGATTTTCTATCGGTGGGGAACAGGGCGCCGTCCCCCGGCGCCAATTTCTGCGTGAATCCTGGCGTGCATCTCCAGCGCTTCGTTGGACACATACGAGTCGCCTATTGTTCGTGGTACGCAATAGGTCGTGTTGTCAGATTTCAATAGAGTATCGACGACCGATCCTGCTTTCTTACCGAGCGTTATGATTGCTTTCGGTTTTAACAGTTCCAGGGTTGGTTCGACGGTCTGTGCCCACGACTTCCTCCGTGCGGCAACGGGCGGCATCTTGTTCTCGCGGGTTCGATAGGGAACGACGTTCATATATGCGACTTGCTCAAGAGAGACGCTGGCTGCATCTAAGGTTGGCCCTAGGATCCTCCAGAGATTCCAGTTCTTAACGATGGGAACAAATGCCTTATTGATCGCCTCGCACGCTGGCAATACATTCGCCCCTCGCGCTTCCTTGAAGGCGATTAGGAGAGGATAGAAAATTTCATCTTCGGGAATGCGCTGGTCGTAAGCGTCGCCACCCCCGCCCGGGTTGATAGCCAAAAACAAGATCCCCTGACCCGGTATGTAGTTGCGTCCAACGTACCCTGCGAACATCGTGCTACTGTCCTCGGGAAGGTGGATTGGCCTATATTTTTTTGTGGCTTCGCCAAAGATATCGTCACGAGAAACGTGAGTTAGAATTTGAAGGTGAGCGGCGAGCAAATTTCGAAAAGCGTCATCGGTCATGTTCGACAGTTCGGAGCTTGTTGGGTCAGGGATCTTCATCTAGGTCTGGATCGGGAAGGGCTTTGCCGGAGTGTTGCACACTAGAGCTTCCACTGGGAGCCGTGAAGAGAAATAGCGCAAACTGCCATGGGCGCATGGGCGCATGGGTGCTGGAAGGTGAGTGCTTTCTGTCGGAGAGTTACTGAATGAAGGCGATTTGGGCGAAGTACTTTTCGTTTAAGGGGACACTAACAAGGCCTCTGTTCTGGAAGGGGTACTTGTGGTCGCGGCTATTCGTACTGCCATTCTATTTTTTGGGCATGAATTTCGTGCCTATGATTGGTCTGGCGGTGGCAATAGATTTTTGGTTATTGGGTTCCATATTCGCTGGTCGGCTAGCAGCCTTGGGTGCCTCCAGACATTGGTGGCCTCTATTAATGGTTTGCTCCGCGATTCCGTTTGCCGGCTTAGGCATTGTTGTAGCGCTAGGTGCCCCGAATCTTACCGAGGTAACGTGACCCCGAGTTAAGGTCGATTAAACGCCAGTCCGGGTGCAGTGAGATAGCCGGGCAAAACTTCTTCCAAGCAGGGTGGGCGTTCACTGATGCGCGCGTGGTCTCGTTAAAGAGCACCCAATTGAGTATCGATAACCGTGCAAATAATCTCTGCTAGAGGCCGCATGGCGCTCAATCCCGTGTGAAGTGCAATAGGCAAATTACGGCCAATAACAGGCATCCACCACAACCAACCAAGACCAGATTTAACCACCCTTGCAAGAGGTTTCAGCTATAGATGCGATCGTTCCGCTCTCCAAGACAAGGTCAAAACACATGTTACGGATGACGCGGTGGCGGAAGACACCATCGTGGTAACTGAGATCTTCCCCAAGGATGAACAACTTTTCTATTCGCTCTCCAATCAGGGATTCTCGGCGAGCAGTTAATGCATCTAGCATGGCGCGATCAGTTAGGGGCAACGATTCCGAGATCAATTCTCCACCAGGCAAAATGCGTGCGATAAATTGTAACTTTTCAATCTCTCGCAGACGTTTATCAAGACAACCCTCCCGCAACCACTCGTTCCATTCGCTGTCATCACCGAAAAACCTAGGAATTGCCTGACAATCTGTATAGGAAATGTCAACGGCACTTTCTTGCAACTCGATCATAATTGCCTGGTAGACGAATGACCCTAGCAAAATGACACTAACTATCTTTGCCAGCATTTATCCGTGACCTGCTATGAGTTTTGTTTCTATGCCATTAAGTGCTTTGTTAGTGCGATCCCAATACTCCTTCGCTCTAGGAGTCACAGATTTATCACAAGATGTCAGGTTATCCTGTAACCACTCACGCAATGCTCCTTCTTCGAGGTCGTTGGTATAGAGAATCTCGGCCCCTCCGAAATTACACCTTATCGTCACTATTAGCTGTCGCGTGAGCTGAATATATTCAAGCACTTCCGAGCTGCCCCTCGGGCGCTGTATGAGCTTTGCGATACGTTGAAACGTGTCGATTGATTTTCTTTGCGCCGCGGCAATAACAAACGGGTTCTCTTCGCCAAAGTCAAAGAGACGTAATCTATTTTCCCTTGCCCTTTGGTCTAAGTGCTCAATCTCTTCCAGTAATTCACGTTCGTTGTACGAGTAGGCATCGCCAGGTTCGACTACTTCTTGCATCATGTCGAGAAGTCTTGTCTGAAGAATCACCAGAAAAAGATCTTCCGCGTCATCCCAAATGCGGCGATCGTTCAGTAGCTCGTGCACGGATTCTGAATTGCAGTCTGATTCGAAGGCGTGGGTTCCAATGAACTTTCCAACGCTATAGCCCGAAAATACAGCCAGCGTCCCTATAGCAATTTGCCGATATTTACCCCATTTACTACCTACACCGAGCTTTTGAGCCCGAATTTTTTGCGCTGCGTCACCCAGACTTTTCAAAGTTATGCCAGCTGCTGACCCTCCCAGAAGTGCATCGATAACGGGCCTATCAATCCCGAAATCTAGAGCCGAGAGTCGAATCTTCGTCCTTAGCATTTTCAATTTTTGCGGCGTGTTTACCGAGACTTCTCGGGTTTTAAGGTCGTAGGTGTGGGTTGGCTGCCCTTCACACCGATACACAAGCACCGGCTGATTCGACCAATGGAACTCGATGTTCGTTAGCACATCGACGTCTAGTCGTTGGGATCGGTAGGACACCCCTTGAACAATTCCAACTAAGAAGATGAGGACGATACCGCCACCAATCCAAGCAATTACATCGGAATAGAGTTCAAATTCCTCCGCTAGCCGCTCGAACATATTACGCATGCTCTCCTCGTACGCTGTAATGCTTGCGTTGCCTGCTACCCAGGGAAGCTGGTGGTACTCATCTACATCTGGCCCTATTCAAGCACTCCTTCCCATACCTGCCGAGGTACGTACTAGGGAAGCTTAGAGCGAAGTTATAGAATGGCCGTCTTGTTAAGACTTAGTTCTTCCGCGCCGTCTATAACCATGTTGTGCATGTTTACTTGGTGATGCATGCTGAAGCTCATAGCGATGGGATTTGGCCTCATCATGCTCGTTAGGTCCAAAAAACCATGAGTCCTTTCTTTTGGACTAACCTTGCCACCACGAATTAGAAAGATGCTATGAGGACCCGTGGGATCGGCTAGCGACAATTGAAGTCCTCGCTCGTTTGCGAAAATCTCGAGCATTCCAAACCTCCAGTGCATCCGATCAATTCTGATTTCACCCGGTGGATGTAGTTCAAGAACCAGATCGACTTTCCTTTTGTCGCTTCGGACTGTCCAGCGCCAACCGCCAGAGTTTATCTTGTGCGATTCCAGATCCATGCATTTGCGTTCCCAATGCAACGATTTCCGTCGATTCGAAATACTTCTTTGCCTCTGGAATCAAAGAACTTTGACGTAAGGCGTGGCGGAGCTCCTTCTTCTTCAGGGGGATCGAATCCGATCATCGTTTGGCCGTTAATACTAAGGACCCTGGTACCACCGGTGCACGTAACATTTCCCAACACGATCTCGGGAGCAAATCCCTTGCTCCACGGCGTTTGCATATATCCGTCCTGAAGTGCTTTCGGATTAGCTATGCATGCTTGATACTCATCATCCGAGAGTAGTCCACCCTTAGCCCTATGATGGTTTGGGCACGCGATGGTGATACCTTCTGCATTTGGTTCACTATCCAATTCTTCGAAAGGTGGGTTCCAATGCTCGTAGTCGTAGAAGGCTAATCCGCAGACAACACATCCAAAACCACACTGCTGTCTAATCTGCCGCGCAATTGGCGCAGGAATGTAGTCTGATCGACCAAACTTGTTTGTGCGTGCCATACCTCTTCCAAGGAGTTGCGCGGCTGACTGCCAACAAGCATATCCTGCTATTAGCGGTTCAGTGGTACAAGGTTGTTTCTTACACGTGGCGGACACTTCCTCGGTGTCTCCAATGGGCGAAACTACAGTCACGGCTGTTTGGTTTGCTGACTTTGAATCTGCAGGAGTATAAGTCGAACCTCTTGAGTGTTCGTAGAAACCTAATAAGCAGGTTCCGATATTCTACTTACTGCCGCTTTTGTTAAGTCGATGATGCTCGGATCGTCGTCAACCGTGACCATAAAGTAGTCGGCATTTGACCACGCTTGGATGACCGATACGTGTTTCGCCAATTCGGATAGTAATTTCGCGTACACGCCCTTGTCGTCCTGGCGTCCCGGCCCAAAGAAAAATTCGAACATGCAAACTTCCCTTGGTTTTCGAATCAGCCGTGTGATTCCATCTCCATCGCTGAAGCTCATTAGACCCTCTACTTGTTGAAGAAGCGTCTTCGCGAAAGTTAAAGAGATGGTATGACTGCCGTATGCGTGGTGTATGGGTGGCGCAAATGTGAGTAGTTCTTTTTGCATCGCTAGCCAATCGTTCTTAGGCGGCGTGCGGATCACATAATCCAACATTCCGCGATGCAAGCCATGCTTGATTATTTCGATCTTGGGCTGCTCAGTATCCGTCTCTCTCAACTCCGTAGCAATTATGTCTAGCGCATTACGAACGCCTCGAATGTTCCCTTCGCTAAGGCTCTCATCCCATAAACAAATGTCCTTCGCGATTGCATGTAAATTGGCGATCTCCCTTGTGATCGCAGCCTTCGCTACCGGGTCTTGATCGAGAAATATAAGAATTTTTTCTTTGTAACCTGCCAACCTAGCGACAATCTCAACTGAACGTGGACGCCATTATAAGCTCTGAATTCACAACAAGCTTTGAATATATTCCTTTTTAATATGTTTAATATCATTATAGATTGAAATAAATCATGATAATATTAATCTGATAGCGTGTCAGATCGGAACTCTTCGTCATGATCACGATGGAAATGGTTGAGCATTCAATGGAAAACCCTTCCGCACCTCCCGCTACCGCTTGTAACCGTTGTCGCACGGTCTTCGTCGTCGGTATGTTTTTACTGACCCTGGCGCATACGAATAATGCGATTGCGGGTTCCGCCCCCCCGTTCTTTGCTGTATCTATTTGGATGGAGATCGAGTCTTTTGACCAAGTATCGGACTACTTGCCTGATCCTCACTCACTTTCAATTCCATTGGCTTTTGAGGCCCTGGTAGATCAAGACTCTGTGATTGGTCAGTACGTTTATTCCACCGGCCGCTTCGCAGAGACCCTTGTGCGGTTAAACCCGCAGTTAGATTCGGCAGTGAGATTAGCTAATGGTGAATACCTCGAGATTCTGATCGAAGAAGGTGTGTCTGGCCTCGCAGAGGAAGTGGTTGAAGACTTTGCTGGGCGAACTCCAAGAAGAGCCTTTGAAATTGTCGGGTTGGTCGACCATACCGCAGATCAGCTTGAACTCGACCCCGAGAACTCGATCGTTGCAGCGGCCTACGAGGAGATCAATTCGCGTTACGAAGCCAATGAACAACGCTTAATAGCGGTTAGGAGTGAACTGTATGCAGCCTCCAATCTGGAAGCTGAGATCTACGATCGCGTCAATTCTCTGGCTGATCGACTGCAGCAGCAGAGTCTAGAGAGCGAGCTGGACGAGCTCCTGGCGCCAGCTCGGCTGAGTCACGAGGCGGCGATTCAGCTATACGACGCAATAAGTTCGCAAATTGATGGGATCGCAGATGAACTTGCTGACATTCAGGGAGACATCGCTCTCTACGAACGGGCCCTAGCAAACCATGAACATGGTGTTGTAAGTCTCACGCAAAGCCAACTCGACGCCTACCGCGCAACGGTTGATGCGCTTGTTGAGGCCGAACACAGGCTGCAGGTTTCGTTGAGGGGAGAAGATGGTCTGCTAGTAACAGAGGAGCGCGCCGCGCAGCTTATAGAGCACCACATCGAGCGAGCAGAAGTTGAACAGCGTTTGGGCGCAATATCGGCTGAGGCAGAGATGCTCAACGACGCTTTGTCCACAGTCGTAGTGTTTGTTTCTGTCGACTTTGTATCCACGCCTACGAATCCCGCGAGTGTACCGACAGCCAATGATTCGTTGGTGCACCTTTACTTCGATCTACTTCAAGACTAAGGAGAGTTACCATGAACTACACACGCGCTGCGGCTTGCTTTTTCTTGCTGTTCTCTCAGGCAAGCTTTGCTGAGGTCTACACGATCCATCTGAGTCCTAACGACTACAGGTCTGGGATCGGCGTTTACAGCGGTTGCGCACTTAGGCTCAAAAACCGGCAAACGATAGAGGATCTCAATAGTGCACTTGAAGGATCTTCATGCCCGCAAGGTCAAGACATCATACCTCTGGGATGCAACAACGCGGACGAAGACATCGCTGCAATCGCCGATGAATTGAGCGATAGGTTTTACATTGAGAAAAAGCAACCTTCGAGCCAGCAGCATCCTATCGAGGCACAGATCAGTGAAGATCGAAAACATGGCGGTCTTTGCATGATCGTGAACGCATATTTCGACTAGCAAACTGACGCCGCCTGAATCGGCCAACAGCGGACATAGAGAAGAAAAGATGGATGCCAGGCGCGATAGGCGTTGGCTGTCACCGTGCCAGGGCTAACAACGTCGGAAAGTTGCTGACTTTGAATCACTTTCCAAACCACGGAGCGATGCCTCCATGAATGGCTAGTAGCCGCAGGTGCTTTGAGCAGCCGAAGAGATCAGATTTGCTCGTTCGTTGCTATCGATTAGCCCCTGACTCTCAAATTCTTTGGCCGCGTGAGCTAAGCAAGAAAGGTATCTTCCATGGTTTTTCCAGCTAGATGTTGTTCCGCGTGGTCCGCTGCATGGACAGAGTTGTTCGATCGAACACCCGTTTTCAGGGTTCACGTCATTGCCTAGTTCCGATAGGGCACAGATGTCTGCGTCGTTGGCGACTCCATCTCCATCGACATCTGGATCACATGCATCACCCAGGCTATCCGCGTCAAAGTCGCTCTGCCCTGAATTTGCCGTGTTGGAACAGTTGTCAAGGCTGTCCGCGAACTCATCTCCATCCGAGTCGTTCGCATCGTTGCAGGCATCACCAATACTATCCCCGTCCGAGTCCAGCTGATCGGTATTGAAGACAAACTGGCAGTTGTCGGCGTTGTCGGGGATGCTATCGCCATCATCATCCTCATCGCAGGCATCACCGCGTGTATCCTGATCGGTATCGTTCTGGTCAACATTTAGAGTTATCGGGCAGTTGTCGTCGACATCTAAGATTCCGTCGTTGTCGTCATCTGCATCACAAATGTTTCCGATGCCATCTGCGTCAGGCGAGTCAAGCTGGTCGACATTCATAGTCGTGGGACAGTTATCCGGCCCAGCGACGCATTCCGCACCAGCTGCATCAATGTCACAGACCCCATCATTGTCATCATCTTCGTCACAGCTATCGCCAGCCCCGTCCGTGTCGGTGTCGGTTTGAAAAGGATTGGGTACAAGCGCGCAGTTGTCTTCATTGTTGCTGACTCCATCGCCATCCAGGTCGAGGTCACATAGGTCACCAATCCCATCTAGATCCGAATCCGTTTGGTCAGCACCGGCCCCAAGACTCGTAGGACAGTTGTCCAGATCATCCTCAACCCCATCCGCATCGTCATCTGTATCGCAGGCGTCCCCCGCGCCATCGCCATCAGTGTCGGTTTGGTCGGGGTTTATGATCTCAAGGCAATTGTCCGTGACATCCTGAATGCCATCACCGTCAGAATCTACAACATAAGAGGTATTCCGGACCAACCAGTGTGTCGAGTGCTCGACTTCGGTGGCTGTGTAGTTGTTCAAGCTGCTGGGCGGCCTCCGCACCGGACGCGGAGTACCATAGCAGAGTCGATCGGAGTCACCGATTTGACCAGAACCATCATAGACGTTAGCACTTTGCGCATACGCCTCGGTTCCCCCAATGCTGTAGGAAAACGAACCAAGCAGTCCGCTGATTCTCGTCCCTTGGCCCCCGAAGAGAAGAATGAAGTCTTGAGTAGCCGGGAAGTTAGCGTTTTGCTGAGAGCCCGGGTAACAATATTCCGTGCTAAATGTCTGGATGAATTCCCAATTTCGATTGTAGTAATTGAGAACCATCTCCCGCCACTCGAACTGCGTTGCGTATCGCCATCCCTCAGCTCCTAGACCCTCACCGCTTGCAAGTTCGTCTTTGAGTCCATACCAAGTGAATGTACCTGCTTCACCGACATCGAGCCAATCCAAGCCGGTTTCCGTATCTACGGTGTAATGGCCCATATCAATGAATTCGGCGCTAGCTACGCCGGGTGCTAGACAGAGCAGCACACTTAGTAGACTAATGATTGACTTCATCTGAGCCGTCCCTCCCCGTGAACTTGCCCCTGCCTCTCCGGGGCTTATGGCGGATCGTTAGTCGCACCTGTCGGACAAAATGTCTCATGCTGTAAATTAAATTGCAAAGTGGGGTGGAAGTGGGGGAGTGGATTGCGTGCCCACGCGCTAATCTCAGCTCTTCCCTTTATTGTAGTTTCCGTCGCCAACTTTGTTACTAAGAGTAAAGGGTATCGCAAGTAACTTTTGCTCGCGATTAAGGAGGTCTGCGTAGCGGATCGAGTTAGAAGTGTTGAACGGTCAGTGCGCCTACGTCTTTAAGACAGTTATTAAACAGTATTGACAGTGTCAATGATGTCGATTAGTGTGTTTCCACTGTATTCATCGAAGTTAGCGACGCGATGTTGGAAGTGAGATTGACTCGAGCGGAGCTCGAGCGAGAAGCGAACCGACTCGGGGAACGGACATTCCCTACGGGACAGTACGAACCGATCAGCGAAAGAACCATCCGGTATTGGCTCAATGAAGACCTACTGCCGCGCAGTGGCGGTCCCAGGCGGGCTGCGCGTTTCGATCCGAAACTCATTCATAGATGTGTCTTCATAAGACGCCTTCAGAGGTTGGAGTCATTGTCTTTAGATCAAATTCGACAGGTGTTGCATGAGGTGGATGACCAAACTATCCGACGGGTCGTCGAGAACGAAGAGCCGCTCGACCTTACCGCTGCTGTTCCAGCGGGTCAGGTCGAGCGCCGATTGAAGAGAGGAGAAACCGTGATAGCACTAGAATCTAAACGGAGTGAACGAAGCCGACGCGAAAGTTCGTCTGATCGTAGTCAGACAGACCGGCCGCGAGGCCTCGAGGTCCTATCGGACCTGGTGAAGGCGGAGGTAATTGAAGAATCGATGGAGATGCTTGCTGCATCGGAATGGATTGTCGAAATCCGCTCTTTTACCTATCACGATCGGATTGCTGCGCGAGGTAGTTTCTCTGAGCCCGCCCGATTGGTGGTGTCAATTCGGCCGACGACGGCTGACGCGAGTGACGGCGGAGACCCGCTTCGGGGCATCCGAGCCATCGCCGATCGAGTGCTCTGCGACGAGATCGCGCGGAATCTAACGCGGCGGACTGGTGAGGAGTATGCGGTGGAGATGTTTTCCAAGAACTACCCTGATCGCGTCACTCGACCGGGAATTCCCTCCGAAGTTCGAATGACGCTGCTGGTCGCCGGGGTTGACGACTGTTGAAGTCATCGGCGGGAGACGAAAGTCGTGCGATTCATTGGATGCGGCTGGGTACTGAGCACTAAGCCCTGGTAAAGCCTGGATACCTCTCCGCGTGGAATCAAAAGATCTGATTCTCGTTACGTCCGGCGTATTTAGACCGCTTAATAGATTAGGTAGATATGAAATAACCAATTCCAAATAACAATGAGTTTGATGCTGCTGAGATAGCGCTACGCAAGGTTGGATCCAATTTATGGTTTGGTAGCCTATCTGACGAGTGGCAAGACTTTCTCGCCTCGAACACTGTTGAGTGTTTCGATACGTATCAGCTAACGATGCAGGAGGCGGCGAAATTAATAATCAGGATTTATCAGGAAATAGCGCGATTGGATCCTGAACTTCTTGAAGCAAGTCCTTGGGATTCCGGTCTGTCTCCAGTAGGTGCAATACCTTCGGATATACCAACTAGGTGACGTTGAAGTATCAGCGTTTCGCTTTGAATCTAGACGCCGCTCTCAGAGTAAGAGCTAAAAACTAGGCGAAACTTAGGGCGCTGCCTACGCGGTGCCTTTACCTTTCCGCAGAGGCGTGAAGAGTAGGGACGCGCATCTTCATCATCATTGGTCGTCGAGCGATGGTGCGGGATTTGCGTACCCGTGAGGGCTGTTCGATGCGTTTGCGAACGCTACTCTTCGTACTTAAAGTTCCAGTGACGATTCGATATTTGATTACGCTCATTGGTCAACGAAGCTGAAGTCATAGACTTACGTTTGGTGTTTTCGGAAACCGTATGAATGACAAAAAGGACGAAATCGGTGATCGATTGGAAGTTAGCCGGAAGGAACTTCTAGATTTAGGATTGCGAAACTCCCTTCTCAACTTTCGATCGACAGCTCGTTCTCTGGAAGTAGATGACGAAATCTCGCGAGAAATATTCCGCATTCTTGTTGCGGAAAATCGAACCATGAGTTTCCTCGCCATTCCTGGGACTGAGCTCTCCGAACTGGAAAAAACTACTGCTGCGGATGTTGAGGTCGAGATTGGGCTCTTCGAAGATGACGAACCAGAGAGGCCAGAAGCGAGTGATGAACTCGCGCCACACCATGTTGATACAAAGCTCCAAACCAAGAAAAAGCGGGAGCAACTACTCCGCTCGCTGCTAAAGATCCACTCAGAAAGTAAAGCATTCATCGAGGAGCAGGGGACCAATGTCCTTTACTTGGCCCTAGGATTCCTCGAGTGGTACGAGTCAGAAACTGCTGACAAAGAGCGCCTGGCCCCCTTGGTGCTCATTCCTGTGGAAATGTTCAGGGCAAACGCCAAGGAAGATTTCAAAGTTCGTTATTCGGGCGAGGACCTGGATACGAATCTTTCGCTCCAGGCGAAGCTTGCGCTCGAGTTTGGTATCGGAATCCCGGATCTACCAGAATCAGACACAGAGTTTGACTTCGATGCTTACATGGCCGAAGTAGGCCAGACCATTCAGAAGCAGCCACGTTGGCGCATTCGGCCGAATGAGATTCACCTCGGCTTTTTCTCTTTCGGCAAGTTCCGAATGTACAAAGATCTGGATATAGCCGAGTGGCCGGAAGAAGAGTCTCCTTTGGAAAATGATCTCCTCACTTCTATTTTGGGAGATGGATTTCCGGAATCAACGCCTCGGTTTAGCGAGTCAGACTACTTAGACGACCATGTAGATCCGGGAGAGATCCACTTCGTAAAAGATGCGGATAGCACTCAGACGATTGCGGCGCTCGAAGTAATGAGCGGCAAGAACTTGGTGATTCAAGGTCCGCCAGGTACGGGCAAATCCCAAACCATTACGAACGTCATCGCAGAGTGTGTGGGCCACGGCAAAACGGTGCTGTTTGTGTCCGAAAAAATGGCGGCGCTCGAAGTCGTCAAGCGTCGTCTGGACGAAGTCCATATTGGTGATGCTGTCCTGGAGCTTCATAGCCACAAAACAAAGCGTAAAGAAGTAGTGGAGGAGCTCGCACGCACGCTCAACTTGGGCGAGCCACTCGTCGACGACGGAGACGATGACATAGCCGCGCTTCAGTCTTGCCAGTCGACAGTGAATGAATACTGCGCTGATGCGAATCGGGCAATAAGGAACTCAGGACTGTCTTTTGTTCAAGCTTTGGGTCACTCGCTGCGAATCAAGAACAAGGCGCAGGCCACGCACCGATTCGATGCTGCGTCCATGCTCGCGTGGGACCGTCCCACTTTCCGAAAGAACTCCGCGTTAGTAGGCGATGTCGCACGCTTCATTGATGAAAATGGAACGCCTGACAAAAATCCATTCTTTCTCAGCGAGCTGGATAGCTTTTCTCCAGCGAAACAGACGCAGCTTGAACAACTGCTGCACCAGACGAAAAGCCGACTCGAAGATTTCAAGAAAGGTATGGGCGAGCTTTCTGCGAGGTTGGGTTTTGAAGCTCCCTCGTCCTTGAAGCAAGCTCAGGTCTACATCAAAGGTGCGAAACGAGCGGCTGACGCACCACGCTTGGATGGCATCGCCTTAACGCGAGACGATTGGCAACAGAGTCGGGATGATATTCGCGCGCTCCTGTCGGCGGGTAAGCAAATCGCAGAGACTAGGGAGGCGCTAGAGAGCATCTATATTGCGAATGTCTGGGATGCTGACCTGCTTCATGTTCGCCAAGCGTATAAGGCTGCGGGTGGAAAGTGGTGGCGCTTCTTCTCGGGTGTGTACCGCAAAGCGCGGCGAGACATGCTGGGGTTGGCCAAAGATGAATTGCCGGCGGATTCTGAAGTACTCGCACACCTAGACCAGGTCATGGACGCGCAGACTGCGCGAACCGAGTTCGATGCGAGGCAGCAGCTCGGCGCGGACTATTACGGCAGCCAATGGCAACAGCTGAATTCAGATTGGGACGTGCTCGAGACCATAGCGGACTGGGTGGTGGCTCTATATGACGAGATCGGTGAGGGTGCCATCTCCCCCTCGATTATTCAGTTTCTCAATGCGTCGATGGAGCGCGACGGACTTAAAGAACAAGCAGGGGGCGTCGAAAAGAGTATGACGCTTGCCGTAAAGGATTTGGCGGCAGTGCGACAGTCCATCAAGCTCACATTGCCGGCCGTATCCGCAATGTCGATAGAAGATCTGATCGATATTGTCGGTGAATGGATCCGAGAGATTGACTCGCTCTACCTGATTGTTCGCTATCGTCAGCTGCAGAAGGAGCTAGAAGCGGCAGGTTTGCAGGAAGTAGGTGCCGTCGCAGACACCTGGCAGCAATCCGGTGATGCGCTGTCGGATGCCTTTGCATTGAGTTACTACGAGGGCCTCGTCGATTCGGCTTATGACCAATCAGCCGCGTTGAACATGTTTGATCGTACAACTCACGAGCAACGAATAAAGGACTTCAAGCAGCTCGACCAACTTCAACTCCTTCATGCGCAAGGAAAGCTCGCCAAGCAACATCACGCGTCGATACCTCGGATATCGGGGGCAGGGCAAATGGGTGTATTGGGTAAGGAGATCAATAAGAAACGCAGACATCTGCCGATTCGTCGGCTGCTGCAGGAAGCTGGTGAAGCGATCCTGCGTTTTAAGCCTGTTTTCATGATGAGCCCGATGTCGATCGCGCAATACTTGTCCCCCGGTTCATTGAAGTTTGATGTCGCGATTTTCGACGAGGCGTCACAGGTTAAGTCAGTGGATGCATTTGGCGCTATTCTCAGATCCAAACAAGTGGTCGTGGTGGGAGACACAAAGCAGATGCCGCCAACAGACTTCTTTAGCATCGCGTACGACAATCCTGATGAAGATTCTGAGACGAGTGATATTGAGAGTATTTTGGGATTGTTTCTCGCCAAGGGCGCTCCAGAAGCGCTGCTCAAATGGCACTACCGCAGCCGGCATGATTCCCTTATCGCAGTTTCGAATTACGAGTTTTACGACAACAAATTAGTTGTCTTTCCGAGTTCCGGAAACAATCCACGCGCCACAGGTCTTCACTTCCACCATTTACCCGATTCCATATTCGATCGTGGTAAGTCGAGGACGAATGAACGTGAAGCTCGAGCCGTTGCAGAACAAGTCATGCAACACGCCCGCGTTCACCCGGAGATGAGCTTGGGGGTCGTGGCGTTTAGCGTGGCCCAGCGGGACATGATCGAACTCTACTTGGAAAAGCTGCGTAGAGCGGATGACTCGTTGGAAGATTTCTTCGTGGAGACCGGAGAAGAGCCTTTCTTTGTAAAGAACTTAGAAAACGTTCAAGGCGATGAGCGTGACGCGATCTTCATCAGCGTGGGTTACGGTCGAGACGTTCATGGGAAGCTAACGAAAAATTTTGGACCCCTTAACCGTGACGGTGGCCATCGACGCTTGAACGTTTTGATCTCGCGCGCCAAAGAGGTCATGCATGTGTTCTCGAATTTTAGGGCGGACGAGCTGCCGTTGACTGATGCCGATGCGTTTGGTGTCAGGGCGTTAAAGCACTTTCTGAAGTTCGCCGAAACGGGCGAACTTGAAATCCCCCGGGAAACTGGGAAGGACCCAGACTCGCCGTTCGAGGAGGAAGTGATATCTGCGTTGCGCGGCGAAGGTTACCTGGTAGAACCTCAAGTAGGTTCTGCCGGTTACTTTATTGACCTTGCCATTCGAGACCCTGAAAACCCAGGCTCGTATCTCCTTGCAATTGAATGTGACGGTGCGGCTTACCATAGTGCGCGTTCAGCACGAGATAGAGATCGACTCCGGCAGGCTGTGCTCGAAGGACTTGGTTGGCGCTTCCATCGAATTTGGAGTACCGACTGGTTCCGAAACCCTGCAAAAGAACTACAGCGTGTGGTTGCCGCAATTGAGGAAGCGAAACAAGGCCGGTTACGAAACCCGGTTGCGGAACCTGAAGTAAAGAAGATCGTTCGGGCGGAGCTTAGCGTGCAGGATGAAGCAAGACCTGTGCGCGGCTATGAATTCGCCGGAATGCCTGTACCCTCACCTGGCGCCGAGATTCACGCCACTCCGACTTCTAAACTACTGCCGTTTGTTCAAGCGGTCACCGAAACTGAGTCTCCTGTCCATATAGATATCGTCACCAGGCGCGTGATGGCTTCGTATGGCGTGACGAGAGCTGGTGCTCGCATCGCTCAAGCGATAGAAAATGCAGTTGAGATGGGAGTCAAGCAAGAGGTCCTTCGAAGAAACGGTGACTTTTTGTATCGGCTTGGCCAATCCGAATTTCCATATCGGAATCGCGACGCCGTGGAAGCTGCCGAGCGAAAGATCGAGTATGTCGCGCCGGAAGAGTTGAGCTCCGCGCTGTATGAGGTAGTCGCTAGCAATATCGATGTGGAGCTCGATGACCTTGTGAGCGAAGCGCTACAAAGGTTTGGATTCCAGCGTGCCACGCAGAAAGCCAGGGATTTACTCGAGACGAGTATTCAAGCGATGGTCGAGCAGGAGATTCTGCAGAGCGACGGACGATACTTTCGTACCCAGCGATAAAGGTCTAACCAGTACGCTGTCGGCGACTTGGCGTTCCTCAAGCTGAGGTATTAGTTGCTTCACACGATCGACGCCTATTCGGAAGGCGATATAGCTGTCTCAGAGGCGATACAAAACTCGCTTTATTGCCAAACTCGATATTGGGGTTGATGTTTTCGACATGGCGATGGACTTCGACAACTGTGAGTGTCCTTTGCCGACAACGGGATCAGTTTTCTCAACAATCCAGATCTACTAATTCTGGCAGGAAGCGACAAGAAAAAGTCCTCGCGGACAACCGCTTGGACCCTCCGAACGCCGCCCGAATCCCCACAAGCTCTGCGATTCTGCGAGCGATTATTGGTACCCAATTCAGTTAAGATTCATGGAACGACAAGCAATATGACGCTGTTTAGACAAGATGTGCTACGCGCAAATAGGGGAGGATTTATGTCGAGGATGTTAATTGGAGTTTCGTTCGTGTTTGCGCTCGCTGCTTGCGGCCAAGCCGACCTCGATCGCAGCCATGCGGAAGAACTTCTAAATGAGAGCGAAAAGATGATTGCGCCCGTGAAGAGCTTGAGGTTTGCAGAAGGCGGGTATGATCAGGGAGTTGAGCAAGGAAAGTGGACTGTCAAAGGGGACCTAAGAATTGATGCGAACTTGGGAATTGACAAAGTTTCCAAACAAAGCATCACTCTTGGTGCGCCGGCTTCACGCCGAGTCACTTCGGTCACTGGTATCGCGGAACTTGCCGAGTCTGGTAGCGGCGCGAAGCTTGTGGAGTTTGAATGGCAGTATGCAGAGATTCCTAATCTAGCACGACGTTATGTGAGAGCAGGCGGAAGCGGGTCTGCATTAGCGCGACTTTATGACGATGGATGGCGAGTCAGCCAAGTCAATCTGAAGACTGCATCTGACCCGTTCACGCTAAGTAGTGCCGAAATTAGCCAGCGGGATACTGACGTAGAGGAAGAATTGCGTTATCGCCGCGCAGAGGCTGAACGTATTCAAAGAGAAAATGAACAGCGGGAGAGAGAAAAGAAAGAGCGAGAACTTGCCCGGGCAAGCAAAATAAGTGAGTGCACGCTTGATAGCCTAGCAGGTGTTTATGGTTCCCAATATGGTGACCTCGACTGTTCGGTATCTGGTGAGTCTGTCACTTGCTGTTATAGCGCCAATTGTAAGAAGCGTATTGAGTTGACCAGATCAGATGATTTGCAAAGCCTGACAGGTATGTGGATAGAAAGAAATCGTGGTCCTGCGATTTTCCCGATCTCCGAAAACTGCGAGATCGTAGACGGCTTGTGGGGGCAAGGAACATTGACTCCGAGAAGCAACTGGAAGATCTCTGGAAGGAAGTAAGTAGTTACCTCAAGAAGGGGGTGACCGCACGCAAAGGTGCACTCGGACATGGCACGGTCGGGTTGAAACCCGGAAGAGTATGCTTGGTACGCCAGTGCAGTCTGAGGTGCGTGTCTAAGAGGCGTGCGCCGGGCTTCTGAAAGTTGATCGGGAAGGCGAATGGATTAGACGCAACCAAGGGTTCAAGGGTAATACACTGGGGTCTCTCTCAAGCCATATCGGGATTGAACCCAAAAGGATGGCACATGCCAGTCTTGATTGAGCTCGCGAGTACCGCGCTGGTCTCCAATTAGGTAAATATTTCGGAAGGTTGGATGGAACAGACCATCTATGCCCTCGAATCGTCTCACTTCAAAATGTAGGTGGCATCCATATGCAAATCCTGTTGAACCAGTTACTCCGATTTGAACACCTCGTCCCAGCGGTCCAAGCGTAACGAGTGGGTCACTTTGCATATGAAAGTATGCGGTATAAACATGATCGCCCGGCAGGCCATGGCGGATGACGACGGCATTTCCCACCGCGTCGAATCGTGGATCGTTTTGGGTCACGATACGAACGACCTCTCCTTTTTCAGCAGCGTGTACCGGAAGACCGCAGCCGCCACCGATGTCCGCTCCGGGATGTGTTGTGTCTCCTTCAGATGGGTATTGACCATGTTGGTAACCGTTTCCGATCCGTCCACCCGGTACGATGCGGTCTACCCAGTATGTTGCGAGCTGTGAAGGCAAATCGTTGCAAGAGTCTGGAAGCAATGAAGCATCGAAAGACGCAGTTCCGCAGCGCCACCTCAATCCGCTCTCTGTCGGCTCGGGTACGATAAGTAGTTCCGCACCATTGATTGCGTCGCCAGAGTAGTCAGAGAAGCGAATTCGAATTCTCCCATTGCCGATCGTTGCTACGCTTCTCACGTAGTGAGAAGAAATATATTGAGGCAGGGGGGCTCCTGCTTCCTCGTTGTTAGTCGGAAAAGATCCAGTCTGTGCAAAATATTCCTCTACAAGCTCTCTGAGCTGAGTGGACGCATCTATTGCATGTTTGACCTGACTGGCGATCGGCATGCTTTCATTTCCCGAGTTGGCGCTCTGATAGATTTCTGACAACCGACCTATAGTGCTATATGCGGTGCACTCGCTCAGTCGGTACCACTGATCTTCAGTGGGTGTGGCCACATCGTGGCACTTCTCATATTCACGAATAGTGTCTGTGCCAATAATGTTTTCCCAGCAAGCTCGACGAATTGATGTCAAACGGTTTTGGATTAACTGCTGATCCCGCCCCCTATTGTGAGCATTGAGACCCCAGAACCTATCTTCAACCGGACCGGCATAAGGTATTTCCTCCCACGCGGGATCATCCTGCGAGGGACATCGATCTTCTATCTCGACGGCTGTTATCTCGGCAGCTGTGGCATTGCAGGCGAAAGAAACACTGATGAATCCAATCAACAAACGGCGAAACGTCATACCCGGCCCGTGGATCTATTTGAAGGCCACGATACCGAATCAATAACAAGGTGTGTAGCGTGAACCCTGCGGCGGTGGCCACTAGGGTGTCTAGGCTCTGTAGGATGGGGCCGATGCGTTTTGCATGGGACTGCTGCCCAGCAACTTCTCTCGCAGAAAGCCTGGCTGGATTGCCTGGGCGAACCTATTAGCCACCCTTGGCGTCGTTTACATGTTCATGGCGTTGGCTCGCTCAACGCAGCCCACTCGAGCAGGCTGCCGTGTGGGCCATTGGTGCTGTGCTCGCCACCTCTCGCTGATGCGACAGCTTCAGCACGGCGCATTCCTAGAGAGTATCGACAACGGCTGTCGCACTACTCTTCCACTCGTAGTTTAAGAAAACTGTCGCTGCAAGCAGTTTGACAACTGGCTGCGACTTTACCGTTCAGCCTAGTTCATCACAGATGCTTTGGAATCGCTCAGCTAGGATCTGAAGCAGAAAGCACTGGATTAGAAATGGATATCTCTTCAGATCAGCTGCCTTATCTGATTACCGCACTTTCAATCTCGCTGGGTGCAGTAGCGATCGCCCTTTGTGTCCGAGCGTTCTCCT
The DNA here is from genome assembly GCA_965267275.1 of Pseudomonadales bacterium. Lineage (GTDB taxonomy): Bacteria > Pseudomonadota > Gammaproteobacteria > Pseudomonadales > Azotimanducaceae > UBA4421. The sequence goes on along the minus strand of OZ253950.1, from coordinate 4,032,684 downwards.
TAAAAAAGGAGGTCGGCACCATGACGGCAGAAATGGCGCAGAAGCCCATTTCGGAGCTGGTTGGTGAGCTCGAGAGAGAGAAGTCGTCTGTCACCGAGAAGCTCGAAAACGGCAAAGCCGTCATGTCCAGACTCAAGGAAGCCCATGCGGTTGCTGAAGCGCAAGTGCGCCAGATCGAAGCCGGCCTTCCGCCGCCGAATTTCAAGATCGACGACGACGAGAGTCTGAAATCCGCCATCCGTGCAGCCCGCAGTAAGCAACTCAAAATCATTACGGGGCAAGGTGCAACGACGTCTCTGTCTACCTGGGAGTGGTTTGGCAGCAAGTCGGACGGGAACAAACTTCTGAAGACCTACAACAAGCTGATGATCAGCGCGTTCAACGCCGAATTTGATATGGCGAGGGACAAAATGCGCCACAACAGCTTCGACGCCGCGATCAACAAGCTCGATTCGAGCGTCAATGCCCTGGAGAAACTGGGGGAAACGGTCAATGTGATGATCTCTTCCGAATACCTTGCCTCGAAAGAGGAAGAGCTCGAGATCTGGCACGCCGACCTGGTGCGCAGGCACGAAGAAAAAGAGGCGCGCAAGAAGCAGAAGGCGATCATTCGAGAGCAGAACAAGAAATTCGGGGCCACCTCAGATGACGAAGACGATGAGGAAGACGAGATCGAGAATCAGCTTGCGATCTGCTCCGCTGAACTCGAGAAGGCCCGCGAGCGGGCCAAGCAGATTGCGGGTGATGAGTTAGCGAAGCTGGAACTGGAAATCGAGAAGATCGAAGAGGAAAAGCGCGAGCTTGCCGCCAAGTTCGAGCGTGCGACGGCGCAGGCGCAGATTACTCGGGCTGGTTACGTCTATGTCATTTCCAACATTGGCAGCTTTGGCGAAGGGGTCTGCAAGATCGGTATGACCCGGCGCCTGGAACCTATGGCCAGGGTGGTGGAGCTCGGTGATGCCAGTGTCCCATACCGTTTTGATGTGCACACGCTGGCGTTTGTCGATGACGCACCGAAGCTCGAAAAAGCGCTCCACAAAGCGTTCAACTCTCGGCGCGTCAACAAAGAGAATCCGCGTAAGGAGTTCTTTTTTGTCTCCCCGGAGGAAGTCAGGACCCTGATGGATAATGTGGGCATCAAGTCTTCCTGGTATTTCGAATGCGATGCCCGTGAATATCGGGAGTCGGAACTGTTGCGAGAAGCGATGCTCGGCGAGAGAAGCAGCGGTAAATCTGCTTCCGCGGCACTGCCGGAAGCGATCTAGCGGAGAGACAAACCATGGATACCGTCATCTCAATAGTTGTTCTCATCGCCGCGGTCGCTGCTCTGGTTGCGAGCGTCCGCTGGTTCATGAGTAATAAGGCGCAGCACATCTTGCTGATGGTCGACTATGGCCCTGTGGACGCTTTGAAGAGAGAAGTCTCCAGTCTGTCTGATGACTACTCTGCGCTACAGGCGCAGTACAAAGAAAAGCGCGGTGCCCTGCAAACGTTCGAAGGTGTCATCAATGCCTACAGCCTGGGGGTAGGCACCGTCGACGTCAGTGCCTACGAGCCGCTCCACGACACACGGGATATCTCCGTGCTGGAGGTGGAACTGGCGAAGGTGAAGCAACAGGCCAAGGCGCTGGTCAGCGCAAAACGCGCCTGCGTATCGCGTTTGCCTGAGAACATGACGCTGAATGGCCGTAAGGGTGCTGCGAAGACGTTTGTTAACCGCGAAATCAGGCTGCGTATCCGGTGCCTGGATAACGAAGTGAAGGCGGCGATCGCTGCGGTGGAGTGGAACAACATCAATCGGCTGATCGAGCGCGTGCGCGCGAAGTTTCAGGAGGTCAACGATGAAAGCAAGCTGGTCAAGATTTTTCTGGAGAAGAAGTACCTGGACCTCAAAGCACTCGAGCTCCGTCTCCACTATGAGATCAAGCAGCTGAAGCAGAGCCTCAAGGAAGAGGAGAGGGAGGAGCGCCAGCGCATCCGGGAAGAAGAGCGCGATGCGGAACGTGTGAAAAAGGAGCTTGCCAAGGCAGAACGGAATCGCGCGCGTATGGAGAAGCTGGTGGCTGAAGAGCTCGCGAAGATCGGCGAGGCGACAGAAGCTCAGAAGGAGAAGCTCGCGCTACATCAGAAAGAGCTCGAGCTGTTGAAAGCGAAAGAATCCAGGGCGATGTCCCTGGCGCAGCAGACGCGCGCGGGTTTCGTGTACGTCATCTCGAACACAACGTCGTTTGGCGAAGGCATCTGCAAGATTGGGATGACCCGGCGCCTGGATCCTAATGACCGGGTTAAGGAACTGGGCGATGCGTCGGTGCCCGAACGCTTTACGGTGCACGCGTTCATCTATACCGAGGATGCACCCACGCTCGAGAAGTACTTCCACAACTACTTTGATGATCGCCGGGTGAACCTGGTCAATCGCCGGAAAGAGTTTTTCCGCGTGTCGCCTGAAGATGCGCTAGGGGCGCTTGAAAGTTACACGGGCCACTTCGACATGGAAGCCGTCGGCTGAGACGTCCTTGCGGCTACCGCTCCGCGCTCTTGGTTTTTGACTGCGGGCCTCGATGAAAGCTGTTCACCCGCTTCGGCAAACGGCGGTCTCGCGTCTTCAGTTTCTGTAAGAACGAGATGCACTTATGCACTTTCTCCAGGTCCTGCTCTTCTGATTTGAGCACGCCCTCCCAGTTGAGGTTCGGGTCGGCATAAAGGTGTACGCGATTGCGCACCTTCGATAGTCGAGAAAGCTCGCCGTTGATGGGCTGAATGTCTTTCCAGTGCTGCTTGTTATCCTTCCAGGCGATGATCAGGCTGCCGAAGGTGGCCTTTTCAGAAGTGCGGATGTTTCTTGATTGGGCGTGGAAGAGCAGTACACCTTCGATGACGGACACGCCCGCGATGATCGCGCTTTTTACGGAGCCCGCGCGAATGGTGAAGTTGAGATCGAGCGGCGGAAGGTCTTTTTCCAGATGCTTGTGCTTTACGCGATCGAGCAGCATCAGGTGAAAATCAAAGTACTGATGCGCCCCCAGGATGATCTCGATGACGCGTTCGTCCTGGGCCACGGCCGACTGGCGTGCTTGCAAGTGCGGCCATTGAGCCTGGTAGTCCTCGAGTGTGGGAATGCTGTGAACCGGGGGTTCGATGAGAAAGTGTCTTGCCATATCTAGCATCAAGTCCTTTTGTCTGCTGGCGACTTTAACAAACCGTGGGAGTAGGGGGTGTTAACTCAATCAACAAGTGGAGTCTTCAGGCTCCAGGATAGATATTGGCGTAGTACGCACTGTGATTGCATGAGAAGTTCGGCATGCCGGTGCGCGTCAAGATCCCTTTCCTTCCCGTTTGCGGGTTTGGCACCTGGCTGGCGATCTTCTGTTCTGCTGCGGCGCCGGAGTACCAGTTGATGTTGAACGCCGCGAGGTTGGAGAAAAACATCATTTCTCGATAAGCCGGCACATGATCGTGAACCCACCAGGCGAGTGCCGGCCAGTCGCCGGTTCGCTCGTAGTAGTCCACGAACGAATTCACAACGATGCAGGCTGTGGCACCGATGTGTCCGCTGGCGTCGGGCCAGTCCCAGATGTGATGGGCGCGATTGTTTTCGTTGCTTGCGCAGTTGTATTTCTTCTTGTTGCCGATGTCGTTCACCGTGGGTGAGCGGTAGCCAGAGCGAATGCTGACTCTGCCGAGCGCCTCTTGAATGGGTTCGAGGATGTTTTCGCACAGCCCTCTGCCAGCCTGAACTGCCAGGTCCACGTCTTCCGGCACGTTGGGTATCTGTTCGACTTGTGAGATTTCTGAGTACAGAAAGTCGCGCATGAAGAAGTTTTTCGATAACCGAATGCGGCCGATCTCCTCCAGTTGTTTTAGGTTCATTAACCGCTCCCTCCCTCAATCGTCGATGCCATCTCACCATAGCGACAGAACCCGTTGGCCATGCGCATCTGCTTCGGCGTTTTGCAGTGCGGTGCGAGCAGCTTCGGATTGCCGACGAGAATACACATCGCTCTGGAGCGGGACGTGGCGACGTTGAAGCGATTGGGGTTGTACAGGAACTCCATGCCGCGGGGCGCCTCTTCAGGGCTTGAGGAGGTCATGGAGTAGATCACGACGGCGGCTTCCTGACCCTGGAACTTATCGACGGTGCCGATGCGTTCTTTTAATCGCGGCAGTCGTTCTTTCAGGGCGCCCACCTGGGCGTTGTAGGGCGCGACGATGAGAACGCCGGACTCGGTCAGTTTGTTAGTCTCTGCGTGGCGGTCCGTGAACGTGGCGCCCGACTGGGTCAGCGTGTTGACGATGTCGGCGATCGCTTCGACTTCCTCGTTGGCTCGCGCGGTGTTGCCGGTGTGCTCGACCGGGAAGAAGAAGAGCCCAGCGCCATCGTACGGTGGTGTGCCGCTGAGTTGCTGATGGATGAGGTCGGGGCGCGGCTTCAGCTTGTTCTCGTAGTAGATCTCGGACGTGAAGTCGCAGATGGTCGGGTGCAGGCGCCAGGTTTCGTCGAGAAAGAGGCCGCGGTCCGGTGGCATGGTCTCGTGGTCGCCCAGCCAGTGTTTGAGGGCGGCGACGTCGCTGCCTTCCGGATGGCTGCTTTGTATGGGTTGTTCGAGCTGCTGCGGGTCGCCGAGCAGGATGATGCTCTTTGCTGCGGGTGCGGCCGCGAGCACATTAGACAGGGACATCTGGCCGGCTTCGTCGACGATCAGCACGTCCACCGCCTGCTGGAATTCTTCGCGCGCCCACATCCATTGGGTGCCGCCGATCACGTCGATGCTGCCATCCTGCAGTCCGTCGAGCACCTGGTTGTAGGCCTTGATGTTGTTGATCGACGCGTCGCCGTCGTACTGCCCGCTAGTGCTGTGGCGGTGGAAGAGCTGGATGCCGTTCATACCGTTGGTCTGCGCGGACTCGTCGGCTTGCTCCAGCAGGTTGTGAATCACCTTATGTCCCACGGCGGTGATGCCTACGGTTTTACCCGCGGCTACCAGCGCGCTGATGATTTCGCCGCCTGTAAAGGTTTTGCCTGCACCGGGTGGGCCCTGGATCGCGAGCACGTCACCGTCGAGGTCGAGTGCAAGGCGTTTCGCGGCCGCGACGGTGTCTTCGTTTTCGTTGCGGAGTGATTCACTGGGTGTGCCGGGTTCCTGCAGGGTGAGGAGGCGCAGCGCGGAAGTGTAGGGCGAGGTGGGCGCCAGACCGTGGGTGAGGACGTGTTGGCCCAGGCGCTTCAATGACTCGCGGATTTCTTTCGGGTTGATGTAGCTGTGGAAGTACACCGTCGAGGGCCGCTCCTCCGCGGTGTCGGAACGGTGGGTGATCTCGATGGTGTGGTCGTTGTGGTCGACGGACGCCACCGAACCAATCTTCCTGCCGTCCGTGTCGTACACGTCTTCGCCCTCGCGTGCGTCGACGTCCTGTACTGCAAACGCGTATTGAATGACGGGCGCTTTTTTCGGGTTGGTCACGGCGAGGAAGGCAAGGCCGGTGAGTGCTTTGCGCTCCAGGGAGAGCTCGTCTTCCTGCAGGTCGCGCAGACGAAAGAATTCCCACCAGGTGGCTTTTTCCTCGCGGCGGTGGAACTCCAGCATGTGGCCGAGCAGGAACTGTGCCTGTTGTGCGGGTGTGCGTTCCGTGGGGTCGGTGGGGATGTCTTTGATGAGCTGCTCTCGCAACGCCTGCAGTTCCACGTCCAGCGGGTTGGGGTCGCCGGCGGGTTCCTGGGTGTGGGTCAGGCGTGGAATGGGGCCGTGTTCTGCTTCCGCCTCTGCGCGCAGTGCTTCCAGCCACACTTGTAGCCGGTGGGTCGATTCACAATCTTCCCGGTTGTAGTCGGTGACGATCTGCTTGTGGTCGTCCATGGCGGAGTCGAGCGGGCCGTATTCGAGTGCTGCCTCGATCGCGCGGCGGCTGGCGCTCGCCTGGCGGAGATCCTGCGCCCGCTCGTATCCGAAGAAGGGTTCCAGGTTCTTGATGGAATAGCTTTCGACGCTCGCAATCAGGCTGCGCCGGACGATGCTGTGTAAGTCCACGAACGCTTCTTCGATGAGCAGAATGTCCAGCTCACGCTCGCGGCTCGCGAAACGCCCCATCATGCGTTTGAGGGCCGCGGGTTCGTAGGGCGCGAAGTGGTAGATGTGCGCCTGTGGGTTGCGTTCGCGCGTGGCGATGGCGGCGTCGATGAATGCCTCGAAATTGGCCTGCTCGGCGGCGAGGGTATCGGCCCACAGGCTTGTGTAGGCATAGCTGCCGTCCGGGTTCACCGTGACGTAGCCGGTCAGGTACTCCTGCACGCCACCTTCGGTGAAATGACTGCCTTCGAAGTCGAGATAGATGTCATCTGGTGTCGGCGCGGGCAGGCGCTGGAAGCCGTGTTCCTGGTCAAAGGGCGTTTTAAGTTCGTGGTGGTTGGTATTGGTATCCCGCCCTTTGAGCTGGATGCTGGCTTGATCCTGAAGCTTCTCGAGTGTCTCCTGCTTGCTGGCGGAGGTCGCTATGAGCTTGGGGGCGTTGGCCAGCTCAGCCAGCGAATTGATGCCCTGTTCGCGCAGCTGCTCGATGTGTCCGGAAGACATGCCTGCGACGTAACAGAGGTGATCGTCATCGCGACGGACTTTCTCGCATTGCTGCCAGTAGGCGCACAGGTCGCAGTGGCTGACGAGGTCCGGGTAAGTCGCCTGCGGTGCGTTTGTGAACGTGGTGATACCGTTGGCCAGCAGGCGGAAATAGGCGCTGTATTCATCGCAGCGATATGTTTCAGCTTGCCAGTCACGGCCGGGTGCGACGACATGCATGTGCTCGGGGCGGGTGCCTTGCAGCTCTTCCAGCACCAGGCTGTAGACGCACAGTTGCAGGATCGTGCCGGCACGGGTGTTGCGGGCGAGCTTGGTGTCCTGAGCCTCGTAGGACCATCCCCAGGTGTTGTCCGGGTTGGGGACTTTAATCAGAAAGTCTGCGTAGCCTGACCAGGTGTCATTGGAGAGGTTGGCCTGGAAGATGATGTCGGCGCCGGAGGCCATGGCTTCTTTGGTGGCATCGAGGGAAGCGTATTCCGGGAGTTCGACGACGTTGGGGTATCGGGTCTTCAGGTGTTCGAGGTACCCGCGTTCATGCTCCAGGCCTTTTTCCTGCAGGGTTTGGATGACCGGGCTGTAGACCTTGGGTCGTTCGAATTCGCCGCGTGCTGCTCGCACGTCCAGGGAGGTCAGGTGCTGGCAGTTCAGGTAGCCGGCTAGGTCGGTGGGGGCGAGTGAGAGTCGGTCATTCTTGATTCGCATCGGCGCATCCTTTCGGCTGTGAGCGGCGTTGTAGGAACATCCAGATTCCATAGCTCATGGTTACAGAATACTCGCTGGCTGATGTCGAGACCAAACATCGGCACGGTAAAAGGTAAACTGCGTCTCAAAAGAGGCAAGGGAGGAACGACTCTGAAGCTGGATGTTGTCGCTGCGGTCATCCGACGAGGTGATCGATATCTACTCTGCCAGCGGCCGTCTGATAAGCGTCACGGTGGGCTTTGGGAATTTCCCGGGGGTAAGGTCATGGAGGGAGAATCTCAGTTTGATGCAATTAGGCGAGAGCTCGATGAAGAGCTAGGCGTCAAGGCGAAACCCCGATTGACGATTCCTGGTGAAGTTCCCGTGCCTGGTGATATAGCGATGTCGCTACACTTCGTGGAAACTGAAATCCAAGGCGAACCAATGATGCTCGAACATCAGGACATGGGGTGGTTTACCGTGGATGAAATGCACGGTGTTGAGCTAGCGCCTGCTGATGCACAGTTTGTGGCGATGTATTTCGATCAAGAGTAGCTGATGCGTTTTTGGTGGGTGAATCAAAATCAGACCTTCAAGCAGGAGATTGAGGGCGGTTACCTGTGGTCTCCGAAACGCAATGCTAATGGCGCGCGTAATCCATTCTACGAACACATGCGCGAGGTGGCACCAGGCGATCTAGTGTTGTCGTTTCAAGGGACGTTTATTCGCGCGGTTGGAATAGCGCGTTCTTTTGCGTACGAAAGCCCGAAGCCGTCGGAATTCGGTAACGCGGGACTGAACTGGAGCGCCATTGGATGGCGGGTGGACGTTAACTTCACGGCGTTACGGCACCAAATCAAACCGGCTGATCACATGGACCTCTTACGGGGTGAATTGCCCGCCAAATACTCCCCGCTGCGGAAGAATGGGCATGGATTGCAGAGCGTCTATCTCACTGCGGTTCCCCAGGGATTGATGCACGCGCTTGCAGGATTGATTGGCCGGGAAATTACACAATTACTTGATGGACACGTGGCTGACGAGCCAATGTCTATGGAGCCAAGAACTGACGGCTTATTGGAATGGGAAGAGCGCTTACGAGCCACGCTTGAGCAGGACACCTCGATCGATCGAACAGAGAAAGAACAGCTGATTCTTGCCCGAAGGGGTCAAGGTCGTTTTAGAAAGAACGTGAGTTTGATTGAGCCGAGATGTCGCCTTACCCACGTCGACAGGCCTGAACATCTTCGGGCTAGCCATATTCGCCCATGGCGAGATTGCGAAGAGAATGAAACACGGCTTGATGGTGAGAATGGACTGTTGCTGACGCCGTCCATTGATCACCTATTTGATCGAGGATTTATCTCCTTTGAAGATAGCGGGCGGTTGTTGATTTCGCCGGTCGCGCATGCCGATTCGCTGCGGAAAATGGGAGTGCCTGAAGAAGGGACGGATTGTGGTGGATTTAGCGAGGGACAGAGGAAGTATCTTGAGTTTCATAGAGAGAGTGTTTTTCTGTGCTCGACTCTAAGCTAGCGCAAGTCTCTAGCGAAATGTATGAATAGCGGTCGCTCGAGATTTTAAGAACAGCTATAGCTGGCTCCCATCCTCCTCGCTTCACAGCAGTGAGGGCTCACACCTCCGGCTCGATTAACTCGCAATTTTGTGGACTTGTCGGTAAGGCTTTCTCGTGTCATGGGATTGCCAACGAATAGAGTTCACTTGTCGATGTTCAACGTACCAGAACACCTTGGAAACCGTGAACAGCCCCAGAACTCGCTACCTGCGTTTTTGCCCTTCTTGGCAGTGCGGCGAATCATCCGTGAACCGCATCTGGGGCACTTGGGCCTCTTCTTCACCTGTTTGATATGTTTGCGGTGCTTCAGGTCGGTGACGAGGCCTCTTCTGAGACTTGCCGCTTTGATTGTGTCCGCCAGCTCATTGATCTCGTGTTCCTGGAGCACGATTGACGCAGGCTGTCGGAAGTATCCACTCACGCCTCTAAGGTGGATCAGGTTCGCGGGCACTTCGCTTTTGAACTTAGCTTTACCGGTAAAGACGACCAGGGAGGATATTTGATGATCCTGCAGGCCCGCTATTGTCTGCACGGTTTTCCTGTGGTTGTAGCTTTGGTGCAGTGGATTTTGAAACTGGTAGCGTGTTCGACGGAACGTTTGCGTCCACTGGCGATCGGTTGCTCTGCCGTAGATCCACCCGCTCAAATTCTTGCACTCAACGGTTGTAACGCCAGACGGCGCAATCAAGATGAAGTCGATCTGAGCTGTGCCATCGTAATCAGGGAGTGTCACGTCGTGCAGGATTTGATGGGGCGAGCCGCGAAAGACTCGCGTTAGTTCCCTTTTGAGCTTCGCTTCACCTTTACGACCCAGGCGAGATGGAGTCCGTCTTAGAAGTACGATGCCGAGCGCGCAGATCAGGATGATGGCTCCGATGCCCCCGATTTCCATAGCGCTCAACTCGCCCAGATACCTCACGTAGAGTTGATTCACAAAATCGAAAGTGGAATCAGCGATCCCTTCTAGTTTTTCCCAGACGCTTCTCATGCTTGCATTAGCTGTTGTGCAGGCTTTTCTACTTCGGGAAATCTAACCAGCGGAGTGGCTTTGCCTCAAGGAATCAAGTCATGGGGTTAGTTGCGGTTATGATCTACTTTCCAAGTTCGACCCAGAGAAACCAAACGGATGAGCTTCGTGGGGATAGATGGCTGCAGGATCGGGTGGTGTTGCATCGAGTTGACCGATGACAACGGTTGGAGCGCTTTCGTCGCTTCGAGCATAGACGTTGCTTGGGAGCGCTATCGAAAAGCGCGTGCGATCTACATTGATATCCCAATTGGACTCAGGGATGAGGGAGCGCAACCCAGGCTTTGCGAAGTGGAAGCCAGGAGAAGACTTGGCACAAGGAGCTCTACGGTCTTTACGCCGCCGCTGCGCGGCGCTCTGAGTTGTTCGACCTACGAAGAGGCGTCCGCTCACAACTTCGAACGATCCGGGAAAAATCTTTCGCGTCAGGCATGGGGGATAGCAGCCAAGATCCTTGAAGTTGATGTTTTTCTCGCAAATCAGCCATCTGCGGTTGGGATTCTCCGCGAAGTGCATCCCGAAATCTTGTTCTGGAGTTTGAACGAACGGGTTCCGTTACCGAATAGGAAAAAGAGCCGTATAGGGAAAGCACAGCGCCAAGACTTGTTAAGTCACCACCTGCCCGAAACTGATCAGGTAGTCGACGCCATACGAGCGAAGTACCTGAAAAAAGAGGTGGCGGACGACGACATCCTTGATGCGCTCGTTGCAGCGGTATGTGCTCGAAAGTGTTTGTTGGGACGGGCATTAACACTCCCAGAACAACCGGAGAGAGATGCGCTTGGGCTGCCGATGGAGATGGTTTACCCGGTGCCCTCGCATCTCCGCGTTCGGACTATTCCAGAAGCGCTGTAGACTAGGTGAACTTCCGGATAGAAGATCAAGGGTCAGACATTCAAATTGGATCACTTGGATTGTCGCGCGGTGTTCAGTACGGGGTAGCCTTTTTTGGGGCAGGCGTGCACGAGGAATACATTACATGGGTTGGAACACAGCGGGACGCACATGACGACCTACAGAGCTATGCTCCACTCTTAAGCCGGTCCTGTGCAGTTTCCGGCCGATGCATGTGCACGTCACTAGTCTTACGATCGGTAACAAGTAGGAACAACAGTGTTCTGGAAGCGGAAGAAAGATAGATCCCAAACACCAGCTGCGACTACCGAAATCTCTAACACGGCGGCTGAAGTGTGTCATGTGCGACAGGCTAACCTGGACCTGCGTCGTGCAGTGCTCGAATGGCGAGACCGACACATAGAAGCGGTCGAACGTCATCTTGACCGCGAATTGATCAGCCTTAACCAGGAACTCGATCAACAGCTACGAAAGATGTCCTGGGCCGATCTGCTCAACCAGAAAAGATTCGCCAACAATAATCTGCAACCCATCTACGACCAATGGTGCGAACGAGAAGTTGCGCTCCTCATCGACCAGGCACAAGGTGAGCTGTCGAGCATATTTGCCCACTCACTCGAGTATGCCGAAGTCTCGAGATCGATTGACCAGGAACTAAACGCTCAGAGCTCCAAAGACGCGGTTATGGCGGTAGCTGCGACCGGCGCTGGAGTCGGCTCCATCCCAGCTTTTGTGTCCATGTCGACGGTGTCAGCGGGAGGCATATTGGGCTTTTTTGGTGTTACGACGGTTGCCTGGCCAGTAGTTGCTGTAGCCGTGGTAACGGCTGCTGGATTGCTTACTCTCGGCGGGTACAAAGCCACGACTATGAGGAACAGTGCGATTTCGAGATTGCACACGAGCACGACCAAAAAAATCGCGGAAGAAGTTCTAAGTTATCACTCTGGCGAAAGTAGTCTGCGGACTCGGCTGCAAGCTTACATAAGCGACACCGCGGCTCAGATAATCCTGGAGATCGATCGATGATCGGTTCAATTCCTTTTGAAGTGCCGGCGAAATTTGCGGGTGAACTGGCAGCAGGTAATCTGATCAGGGCGGGGACGTTGCTCAAAGACACCGCCAGCGGTCAAATCGTTGCTCACCTTCAGGAAACCGGTTTGTCCCAAAAACTTCTCAATACGGCACTGGGTTCACCCTTTTCGCCTCTCAACGCCATCAGTGCGCCCTCGTCTTTAGTGGCGAACGCTCAGTTAGCCCAACTCAAATCGATGGTGCAGGGATTGGAGATGTTGCAATTTGCGAACCTTGGGGCGACAGCTGCCGGAATAGGCGTCAGTGCAATCGGTTTCGCCCTTATCAACAGCAAGCTGAACAAGCTGCAAGGCCATTTGGGCCAACTTGCCGATAGAGTAGGCGCTGGCTTTAGAGACCTCTGGGAGAGAGATCTGAGAGAACATTTCGCCAGAGTTCAGGGACTCTTTCGCCAGGCGGATCAAGCGCACACTCTGTCGAGCCCCGCGTCTGAATGGTTACGAATTTCAGGGTTACTGGCCGACGAAAGTTCATATTTCGAAACGCAGGTTCGATACGTGCTGACGCAGGACGTATTCGAAGCCGATCTGTTTGAAGAGCTGACGAGATCGCTTGTTTTGTGCAACGCCGGTCGTCTTGAGTGTTTGGTGTTGTCTGGGGAGTTGAAGGCCGCGCACCGAGTTTCTTCAGATCAATCCATCGACTACAACCGATTATTTGACCCTTTGACCCCGACAGAGCTTGCTCATAGATCAATTGCCAATCCTGGAAATACAGACCAACCGCTGAGTCACGAAATCAAGCAAAGAACCGCGGGGATGAAGGTCCTTGTCAGCAATCTGAGAGATGTCCAGGACTCAGCCATGAGCAAACCTTACCTATTGGAGACGTTGATGGATCGGCGCATCGAGGGCGCAGCTTACATGCGAGCGATCAACGAAGAGCAAGAGGAGCCGATTCTTCTGCTAGGGGTAGACTAGTGGATGAAATCGGCCCTGCTCCTGCGGGGCCCGTGGCGGTTTGTGGCCTTAGTTTGATTCACAGCTTAACCTGTGCCGAAGCCCCCGAAGTTTAAGCGCTCGTGAACGACCATTGCATCGGTCGAGAGGATTCAATCCCAAGCTAACTTCATAGCCGTCCGAGAGCCCATCGAAGTCGCTATCTGGATTCAGCGGGTTGGTACCAAGATCCTCCTCTTCCTGATCAGTGAGCCCATCTCCATCTGTGTCTGCAAACACCGTCAGCTCAATACTCGACTGATTGTTTGATAGATCTGGATCCGCGGTAGACGATCTAGTCGAAAGCGAAATGTGTGTATCAGCGGCGCTTCGTGGGATGTAGGTTAGTGTTAAGCCAAAAGCCTCGCCAGGCTCGAGGTCGGTCAGAAAACATGTTCCAAAGGTGTTTACTATCGCGCACGAAAGCGCGCCCGAGTTGATAATTGAAACAGCGTTAAACTCGAGCGTCTGATCTAGCTGGAACTCGAAAATCGGTTGAATGCTGGGCTCTGGTCCTAGGTTGTTGATCGTGAACTGCGACTCAACGCGTGTGTCTCGTTCAACGTTCTGGGTGTTTTGTGAGACCGAGAGCGCGAGGTCGGCACCGGGAAACATTGCACTCGTCACGTTGATATCCGTTTCGAATCCAAGACTTGCGAGTTCGCTGTTTGAATATACGGATTGGTTGCCTGCCGCATCACGCAGGATGATTCGACCGATTCGCCAGAGGCCTGGCGCAGCGGTTTCTTCAAAGGAAAAGGTAGCTTCTCCGGCGTTGTTGTTGCCGGTAAAAACAGCTGAAAAGCTCGCGTTCGATGGATTGCGAATGGAAATCTGCGTGCCGGGTTCCCCCCAATTGATACCGGATAGATTGTCGGTAGCTTCAATTGAAAAGGTCAGGCTGGTTGGCCCTGCGGTTAAGTCGACTTGCGGGTCGAACGAGAGATTGACCAGGTTCGGCGGGACTCCATCTCCGTTCGGATTGATGACTTCAAAGGTGGTCTCATACCCTAGACTGGCGAGATCATTGTTTGAATATGTGGATTGGTTACCGGCCACATCCCGCAGGATGATTCGATCGATTCGCCAGAGGCCTGGCGCAGCGGTTTCTTCAAAGGAAAAGGTAGCTTCTCCGGCGTTGTTGTCGCCGGTAAGAACAGCTGAAAAGCTCGCGTTCGATGGATTGCGAATGGAAATCTGCGTGCCGGGTTCCCCCCAATTGATACCGGATAGATTGTCGATGGCTTCAATCGAAAAAGTCAGTTCGCTTGGTCCTGTGGTTAAGTCGACTTGCGGATCCAATGAGAGGTTGAGCAGGTTCGGCGGGACTCCATCTCCGTTTGGATTGATGACTTCAAAGGTGGTCTCATACCCTAGACTGGCGAGATCATTGTTTGAATATGTGGATTGGTTACCGGCCACATCCCGCAGGATGATTAGACCGATTCGCCAGAGGCCTGGCGCAGCGGTTTCTTCAAAGGAAAAGGTAGCTTCTCCGGCGTTGTTGTTGCCGGTAAAAACAGCTGAATAGACTGCGTTCGATGGATTGCGAATGGAAATCTGCGTGCCGGGTTCCCCCCAATTGATACCGGATAGATTGTCGATGGCTTCAATCGAAAAAGTCAGTTCGCTTGGTCCTGTGGTTAAGTCGACTTGCGGATCAAACGAGAGATTGACTAGGTTAGGTGGAGTAGTCCCTGCGCTAATCTCGACCGGTAGGAGGATCAAAGCAATCCAGGCGACTAGTAGCAATTTTGGACGCAATTGACCTCCGTAGGAAACACCAACATCTACCCCGTTTAAGATCCTACCGAAGTGCCTTGAGAATCATGAAAATATTGTTTGTAAGGGGATGTATCTTGCGAAGGCTTGACCCGCTTGGCTCATATAATCAGCGAATTCGTTGCTTTCAGCGGTCGAGTGGATACGCTTCAGGCCAATGGGATCGCTAAATGGGCTCGGCCGAGCCTTTAGAGAATGTGCGCGCGCAGGCCCAGTATCGAGTCGTGAGTGAACGCCGAGCAATGAGAGATTCAGACCGTTTGCTATAGGACAGTCAAAGGACACACACAATAATTTAGTTCGCAAAGACGTGGATAATGAGCTCGCAAAATCCGCGAGTCCCATGCGCGGGTGACGGGAAGAGGCTTACTGGTACTTGTGGGCGCCGAGGTGATGGGGTGGCGCAGAGTAAGCACCCGCGCGCCGCCGAGAGTGACTCGCTATGAAAGCGATTCAGCAGCCTGCAACCTGACACCCTGCTGCGTTGTCCACAGATTCGCTACTACCAGACCTCTGACGGTTTGCCATACACCATGAAACTCGACCACATTTTCGGGTCGTTCAGATAGGGCTGAGCGCCGTTGCGTCTTTTGTGGTGCAACGTGGCAATCTGCGCCTTCTGCATGGCAATTTCGGGTACGTCGCCGGCTTTCAATCTCTCCATAAAGTTGGTCATGAGGATATATGTGGCACGATCGCTCACATTCCAGAGACTGGCGACCACTTGACCGGCGCCAATCTTGGTCCACGTCCGCGCCACTCCGAAGTTGCCCGCATTCATGACGCGTCCCAACGCGGTCTGGCAAGCGCTGATCACCACCAGCGGATCATGTTCGTCCCAGCCTGGGAACGCTTCCTGCCGTACATGTCCTGCATAGTAGTGTCCGCCTGGTCCTGACATCGCGATAAAACCCTGAGTGAGCGGGTTGTCGCGATCCGACACGGCGTGCGTGGCCAGATAGACCATTCCGATATCTGGGTCTTTCTTAAGCGCTGCGGTAAGGTTGCGCCGCGTCGCGGACGCGCCGAGCAGAAGACGCTCTGGTTGGATGGCAAGAAGCTCGGCGACTTCTTTGGCTTCTCTTCGAGCACCGGGTAGCGGGGACCAGTCATATTGCTCATCGCCGGACAGGTCCGGATCACCAACGATCACCGCGTTGCTGATGTCTATCTCGTCGCGGTCAAAGACTGGATTGTTTTCAAAGAGTGTCCCGATGTCCGGCATGACAACAAACGACCAGTTTTCGACAGCCATGCCGTTGCTCAGCGGTAAGGCTGCATAGGGGGCGGAACCGGTATCCTTCGCTGCAATGATCAGAAGGCGACCACTTCGCGAACCGAGCGCTTCTCCCACGGCGCCGGGCAATAGTTGCTTCGTGACTTGAGCCAGACTTGCGGAGCGCTTTGCGACCGATGCCGGGGAACGATCCGCTGCTCGAATTGCCTCTTGCTCAGCTTCCGATATCGGAGGTGTACCTTTTGCTCGAGCACCCCGGAACGCCGCCATCCGAGTGACGCCCAGTCCTTCATTCAGCATGCCCAGATCTGTGTACGTCTCTCCTGAATTGCCGTGGACGATTCCGCCATCAGGCGCCAGCAGCCATGCAGAGAGGGATCCGGACTCTTCGATGTGATGGAACAGCGCGTAAGTGGGCAACTCATCGCTGGAAAGAGTGTCGAGATTAGCCTGTATTTCGTCGAGGTATGCTTCGGACAACTCGAGACTGACGGGTTCGGTGGACACCTGCACCAAACGGCCGTCGTCTTCTTTGCTGCGAGCTTGTGATGCGTACTTTCCTGATTGACCAATTGCTTTCAGCAGAGCCAGGTCTTTCTTATAAGAAAATGCAGTGGGTCGAAGCGTTCGTTCGGGCGTTACGGCAGCCGCTGGCTGAGTGACGATATTTCTGGTGGTGAGCTCCGCTGCGCTGACGGTCGAATTTTGATCACCGCGCGCCAGCATAGCGCTAAACAGGACCGCGCTGCAGACCAGCTGCAGCGCATAGCGTCTGGCCCGGCTCTTCGTTGACAAGTCAGTTCTCCTGATACCAGACGCTAGAGCGGGCAGACGGGCTGCAAAGCGATGTCACATCGCCGCACTGGCAACGAAAGGGCAGACAAAAGGCCAGACAAAAGGGCGGAGTGTCGGTTTATTGCGCTCAGTCGTGGCGAATACCACCACCGCGGTCCTCATCGTCAAGCTCGTCTTCGACGTCATCAACAAGGTCCGCTGCCTGTTCTACCATCGCGGCCCCAGCTTCTTCCATATCAGCCCCGGCTTGTTCCACGGCAGCTGCAGCTTCCTCCACGGCGGCCGTGGCTTCCTCCATCACAGCCTCAGCTTCTTCCATGGCAGCCCCGGCGGCTTCTTCCACCACAGTCTCAGCAGCAGGTTGCTCCGCTGCAGGCTCTGCAGCCCCGGTGTTGTCAGGTGACTGCCCGCAAGCAGACAGCATCATCGCGCCCAGAAGGAGAGCGGCCATCGAAATAAGACGATTGCTCATCAGTTGATCCTTTTGATTGTCATGTCAGGAGCCTAGCTGAATCCCAGGTCGTTAAGCAACGCCGGGAAACCGGGCATCTGGCGGATCGGATCGAGCATCGGGTCATTGCGTGCATACATCAAGCCGGAGTCGCCAAGCTCCCGCGCGCGCAACAGTCTCGCCATGGCCGACTCGCGCTCGCCCCATTGCGCCAGCACCTGGGCTTGTTGATACAGCCCGAAATCGCCATGTGTTTCCAGTAGCTCGTCCATCGCTGCACGAGCGGCGGCCGCGTTGCCGAGCTTGTGTTCGATCACCGCAATGCCGGGCAGCCTCACCAGGCTGTAGGACTCTGCCTCGTATTCTTTGAGTGCTTCTTCGTTGCGACCTAACAGAAACAGCGCGTTGCCGAGAATGGCATGCGCGTCGCCCATCTTCGGGTTCATTGCCAATGCCTGCTCAACCCGGGGAATCACCTCGGCATAGCGCCGCGCATTGTAGAGGACGATGCCCATCGAACGATGGGCCAGAGGATTGAGCGGATCGAGCTCCAGCACTCGAGCCATCGCGGGTTCCGCATCACTCTGGCGGCCGGTCAACGCACAAAACAACGCATACCGCCCTAGCACAGATGCATCCCCTCGACCGAGTTCGTAAGAGAGCTGAAAAGGCGCTCGGGCAGCGCGCATGTCGAGTCGGCCCTGAGACAACGCCGTGCCCAACGCCGAGTGCCCGTCCGCATATGCCGGAACCAGCAAGGTGGCGGTTTCAGCAGCGGCAATTGCGTCGTCATAAATCGACGGGGCGTTCTGCGGCTCGGCATAGTGGTTGCCGATGATCGTCAACGTGCGCGATCGTGCTGCATGCGCCGCGGCAAACTCAGGGTCTTCGGCAATCGCCGCATCGAACTGTGCCAGTGCTTCCC
Source organism: Pseudomonadales bacterium (assembly GCA_965267275.1). Lineage (GTDB taxonomy): Bacteria > Pseudomonadota > Gammaproteobacteria > Pseudomonadales > Azotimanducaceae > UBA4421. The sequence continues at coordinate 4,014,756 of OZ253950.1, read as the reverse complement.
TGTCGGTCGCCTCACTTTCCGCCAGTTTGAACAGTGCCCGTCCTCGCAGGTAGGCATCATAAGCCGGCGCGCTGGTGGTGCCGCCAACGTGCTCGGCGCTGTTGCCGACGCCATCGTCAGCATCACCGGTCAACGCCATTTCCCTGGCCAGCGCCAGCACCGCGGAGGTGGCAACCTCATTCTGCACCGCAAAGACGTCGTCTATTGATCGATCGAAACTTTGCGTCCAACGGCTGAAGCCGGTCTTGCCGTCGATCAACTCTGCAGCGATGCGGACAGTGGTGCCAGACACGCGTACGTTGCCACCAAGCAGGAACGCAACGCCCAGCTGATGCGCAATGCTGACGGCGTCGTCGCTGGTCTCACGAAACGCCTCCGAAGACACACCGGCGATAACGCGCAGACTGTTGTTGCGCGCAAGCGCCGCTCGCACTTCGGCTGCCAACCCATCCACAAAATAGTCTCTGTCAGGATCACGATCGAGATTTGTAAACGGCAGGACCACGATGCTGTTGATTGCAGCGCTGGCAGCGGGGATCAGCCCCTGGCGCCAGGCAAGCCAACCGCCGCCTGTAATGGCTGCAATGCCGGCGAGCCCACCCGCGACCATGAGACGGCGACGGGATGTTTGAACTGCTGCGGGTGTCCCATCGGCCACCGGCGGCACGGTCGGCGAGTGATGCGCCGCGGTCACCGCGTCGACAATGGCCGACAGAGCCGGTGCGTCTACCTTGCCAACGCTACTCTGGAGATCGATGACCTGTAACTGACGAAAACCAAGGGGTGATTCGGAGCCATCCAGCGACACGGGCACAAGACGACTGTGGTCTCTCCCATGTGCCGCTTCATCGCGAACCCAGTGAGAATTGATGGAGTGTGCGGACCAGAGCACGACAACCACAGATGCGTCAGTCAACGCCTGTTCGATGGTGCGGGCGTAAACTTCGCCTCCGGAGATCAGACGGTCCCACCATACGTTGCACCCGGCTTTCTCGAGTGCCGCCACAATCAGTCCCGCACTCTCGCGATCTTCACTGGCGTAACTCAGGAATACGCTGATCGGCAGGTCTTGATCGGATTTGTGGACATCGGACATCGTTAACGTGGACCTTGTGATCTAGCCATGTCGCAGCATTTCGAGGTCTCGCATTGATCTCAGGATTTCAATCCGCGGGACAGAGCCAAGATACCAGTATGCGGACGCCCGCGGTGGCCGAGCTCAGCCGCCTACAAAGTACACTCGACGGATACGGCCCGAGAATATTGACTTTGACAGGTAGATTCCAGCAGCGTCTCTGGAGGCAGTGGGTTTTGTCCGGCTTGTTCCGGGATGTGGAAAACAGTTTCATCCGCCCTAAGCCAGGGCCGGTAAAACTGCGCCGCTTGTGCCATAGTCGTTGTTCATGAGTGGCGGGTGACACGATGGAGGATTGGCGCAAACGCTCGGCTGCACCGTTTGCGACGGAGAAGATTTCCGCCGTTGGTTCTCTGGGCATGGTGGTGACCAACAACCCGCTGGGCTCCGCCGCAGGCGCCGAGATGATCGCCGGTGGTGGCAACGCCATTGATGGCGCGATCGCATCGCTCTTTGCGCTCACCGTGGTCGAACCCATGATGGTTGGTATATTCGGCGCGGGCATGTCGACGGTCCGCCTCGCCTCAGGCGAACATCAATTCATCAACAACTACACCACAGCGCCCGCCGCAGCCACAGCAACGATGTACCAACCGGTTTCCGATACCTGGCCCGATTACCAGGTCGTCGAAGGCCGTGAGAATGACATCGGCGTGCTGGCAACGGGGGTGCCCGGCACGCTGCGCGGCTGGCAGGAGACGCTGTCTGCGTGGGGAACCTTGTCGCTCGAAGAGGTCCTGCAACCTGCGATCCGTTATGCCGCGAAAGGTTTCCGGGCGACGGGTTACCTCTCTGAGATCATCCATAAGAACGCAGAAGACCTCTCGCGGTTTCCCGAGACTGCGAAGACCTGGCTGCCGGGTGGCGGCCCCCTGAAACCGGGCGAACTGGTCGTGCAGCACGACTACGCCGAGACGCTGAAGACCATCGCTGCGGAAGGTGTCGGCGCCTTGTACGGAGGGGCTATCGGGCAAGCGGCGGTCGATTACATTCAGAAAGAAGGCGGCATCCTCACCATGGAGGATCTCTCCAGCTACACCACAACCCACGCCAATGTGGTTCGCGGCCAGTACCGCGGCTATGACATCGTCGGGCCACCCCCGCCCACTGCCGGCGGCGTGCATGTCATCGAAATGCTCAACATCCTGGAAGGTTTCGATGTCGCGGGGCTCGGGTTTGGCACGGCCGACGGCTTACACCTCCTGGCTGAGGTGTTGAAGATCGGCTTCGAAGATCGGCGCCAATACATGGGTGATCCCGCGTTTGTTGATGTGCCGGTCGACATGCTGATAAGCCAATCTCATGCCGATACCTGGCGCGAACAGATCGACATGCAGCGCGTACGAAACGTGCAGACCGCCTACGTTGCCGAATCACCCGCAACCACCCACATGGCGACGGCAGATGCTGACGGCAACATGATTTCGGCCACGCACACCATTCACGCGGTGTTTGGCTGCAAAGCCACCGTGCCGGGCACCGGGATGATCTTGAACAACACCATGAACATATTTGATCCGCACCCCGGCATGGCCAATTCGATTGCCCCCGGCAAGCGGGTGACCTCCAGCATGGCGCCCATCATCGTCGAGAAGGACGGCCGGCCAGTGTTCTGCGTGGGTCTCGTTGGCGGCATCCGCATATTCCCCTCCGCCCTGCAGGCAATCGTCAATGTCATCGATCACGGCATGACTCCCCAGGAAGCCGTCGAGGCGCCGCGCATCTGGACGCTGGGCGAAGAACTGGAGGTGGAGCCCGGCTTCAGTGATGCGGTGCTGAGTGAGCTCGCTCAGCGCGGCCATCAGATCAGCAAACAACCCATCGTCGGCGCGGGAATGGGGATGATTGCGCAAGACGGCGCGCGGCTGACGGGTGCCAGCTGTTGGCGCGCCGACGGCACGCCGATTGGGATTGGCGGGGGGATGGCGCGGGCAGGCATCAGGTTCAGCGTGTGATCTGTGCGGCCGACTATCTGGTCTGAGCTTTAGACCGCTGCAGCGAGAGGCGCTGTCTTACAGCTTACGTAGATTCAGTCAATTGTGCGTAGTACGGCATTGCCGTATTCTCAATCGGTGTTCACGGTAATCTATTGAGCGTGACTAAAAAAAAGATGAGTGATGAAGGCGCTGAATTGCTCAAAGCTGTCGAGCAAATGAAAAAAGGCAAGAAGGGTCGGACCTATAGCAAGGAACAACTTCTGGCGATCTCTGCGCGAAAGTCGGTCAACCTCACTCAACGCGAATTCGCAAAACTGCTCGACGTCTCCATCGACACCGTCCAGGACTGGGAGCAGGGCAGGCGCTCACCGCGTGGCGCTGCCAGGACGTTGTTAAAGATTGCGCAAAGCCATCCGAAGGTTTTGGAGCAGTTGGCGTCTTAGTCCTAGGTCTCGGTTTTATTCAGTCGCGATTGCTGGATTTCTGCGTCAGTCTCAGCGGGATTCAGCCCGCGCAGCCCACGTTCAGCAGCATCACGCTGCAGCCGGGCCAACGCTCCGTTTGCACGATTGCGCCGCAACGTCCAAAGGCATTCCTCGAAAGACGCTTCGTCTGTGGCACTCAGGATCGCAATCGGATTGCCATTACGGGTGACCACCAGTTCTCCCTCCTGCTTGAGTTCCTTCCAAACTGTGGATGTCTTGCCGCGGAGGTCGCGAACTTTAACGAATTTCATAAGCAACAATGATCTAGAAAGTGGTCACTATAGTAGGCCGATTTCTTAATGGGACTCTACGCGCACCGGCCCATGTCAGGCTGCGTTTATGCTCACCGTGTGACCGCATTTCAATGCGAAACCGACCAGCGTATCCAGTCGGAACGATTCGAAATCTCCTTTCATCAAAGTGCTGACGCGCGGTTGTGAGATGCCGAGTAGCTGCGCCACTTCTCTTTGTTTCAGCTTGTTCGCCTTGATGTGCGCCGTGATCACGTGCATCAGTTCAGCGCGTAGCTTATAGATCTCACGCTTGACTGGGTCGTCTTCCAGGGCGTCCCAAACGCTTTCAAATTTCTTAGTGTTCATCGCAATTCCTGCAGAGCGGTCTCGATGGTGGCGATGTCTCGCCGCGAGGTCCGCTGTGTCTTCTTCTGGAAGGCGTGCAACACATAGACCGCCTCTTCTCGATTGGCGACGTACACCACACGCCAGGCTCCACGGATCCGGATCCGGATTTCCCTCACGCCAAGTCCAAGATTGGGCATCGCCTTCCAATCTTTAGGCGCCGCGCCGCGCTGTATTTTGTCCAGCTCGTATCCTGCCTGTTGCTTCACGGCAGCGGGGAACGCCCGAATGGACGCCAGTGAGCTACCGAGAAACACAATTGGTTTCATCTGTAGAATATATATCTAGATATATATTTCAAGTCGACGCACTGTGGCGTGTCGAACTGGGGAGGCCAGGTGCAACCCGAAAGCATGGGTCAAGCGACGTCTTGGCGTGCTTCCCAGAGATTATACTCGGCTTGCATCCGCACCCACATCTCTGCACTCGTACCCAGCACCGACTCGAGAACGATCGCAAACGTCGGAGAAATGCCGCGTTTGCCATTGACGATTTCGTTGATCTTACGGGGCGAGCACTCACAGCGGCGCGCCAAATCGGTTTGGTTGAGGGCCATTTCCGCCATGTAGACTTCGGCAAGCACTTTGCCGGGGTGGAGAGGTAACGCGTTGTCAATCATGTCTATCCTCGATGGTAGTGATTGCCCCGTTAAATTGTTCGGTATAACGGAAAGACTCGCAACCACAGCGGGTTGTCTGCAAGCGTAGATGACCGCTGATGGTGTGGGATTTTTGCGGGGCCAGGTCTGCTTTGGAAGGTGGCAAGCGCGCCCTCGCCACGGAATCATGACCACCAGCTGATACCTCCTGATTCGAGCTCGTTTGGAGCCGTTGCAAGGCAGCCTGCAACAAGGCAGCCTTCGTGCCGGCCTCGTTTCTGTCACGCGCGTCGGCGCTGGGAAAGCTCCACTCAAGGTACGAGCGTGTGCCACCTGCTATTTCTTGAGCGTCTCGAGCGCTGACCACCGCTCGTACGCCTGTTCCAACTCATCACTCACTTCCGCCAGCGACTTCATAGTCTCCGCGACGATCGATTGATCCTGTTGGTAGAAGTCCGGCTCGGAAGTGGTTGCCGTCAGTGTTTGCTGAGTCTCTTCCAGTTTCTCAATCATATCCGGCAGCATTTGCAGTTCGCGCTCCTCCTTGTAGGAGAGCCTGTCTGCCTTCTTTGCAGGTTTTTCAGTCTTCTTTTCTTTCTCTGCGGATTTCTGTTTTTTGACGGCGACTGGCGCAGATTTCTGCGTCTGGCGTTGCCAATCGGAATATCCGCCGATGTATTCACCCACGTGCCCCTGGCCTTCCATGACGAGGGTGCTGGTGACGGTCTGATCCAGGAATGCCCGGTCGTGGCTGACTAACAGCAGCGTGCCGGTGAATGAGCTGAGCAGTTCTTCCAGCAGTTCCAGCGTTTCAATGTCGAGATCATTGGTGGGTTCGTCCAGCACCAGCAGGTTGGCGGGTTTGGAGAAGAGCTTGGCCAGCAGCAGCCGGTTGCGCTCCCCGCCGGACAAGGCACTGACAGGTGAATTGATACGCTCCGGTGGAAACAGGAAGTCACGCAGGTAGCTCATGACGTGCTGCGTCTTGTCACCAATTCGGATTTGATCAGTGCCATCCGCAACATTGTCGCGGACGGATTGTTCCGGGTTCAGTTGCAGGCGCTCCTGGTCGAAGTAGGCAATCTGCAGCTGTGTGCCTTGCTGAACTTTGCCTGAGGCGGGTGTCAGGTCTCCGAGCAAAAGCTTCAGCAGCGTGCTTTTGCCGCTGCCATTCGGGCCTATCAAACCCACCCGGTCGCCGCGCAGGATCGTTGTGGAAAAGTCGCTGATGATGGCCTGTTGTTCGTACGCGAAGCTTACGTTCTCCGCCTGCAGGACAATTTTTCCTGAGTCTTTGCTGGAATCTAACGCCAGTTTCGCTTTCCCCTGGCGTTCGAGGCGTTGTTTGCGTTCCTGCCGCATCGCTTCCAGGCGGCGTACGCGGCCTTCATTTCGCGTGCGGCGGGCTTTGATGCCCTGTCGTATCCACTGCTCCTCAGCGGCAAGCTCCTGATCGAATTTGCGGCTCCCCTGTGCCTCTGCGGCGAGCTCAGCGGCTTTCTGCTTCTGATACTGTGCATACGAGCCGGGGTATGAGTTCAGGTTGCCGCGATCCAGTTCGATGATGCGGGTCGCCAGATCATCGATGAAGCTCCGGTCATGGGTAATGAACAGCACGGCGCCTGGAAAGCTGAGCAACGCCGCCTCGAGCGTGGTGATCGAATCGATATCCAGGTGGTTGGTGGGTTCGTCGAGCAACAGGATGTCGGGCTCACTCACCAGCGCCTGTCCCAGCATGGCGCGCCGGCGTATGCCGCCACTGCTTTCGGACATGAGCGCGTCGGCAGGCAGGCTGAGCCTGCTGAGCGTCGCCTCTATCCGATGCGATCTGTCCCACGCTTCGATGCCGTCCTCTTCCCCGCCCAAGCCTGCTGCGATCGTGTCGTAGAGTGTGTCGCTTGCCGCGGATGGTACCTCCTGAGCCAGTTTGGCGATCTTGATCCCATCACCCACCTCGAGGGAACCCGAGTCCAGCGCCTGCTGGCCGTTGAGCACGTTCAACAACGACGACTTACCGGTGCCGTTGCGGCCGATAAGACACACCCGTTCTCTTTCTTCGATCACGAGGTTGACGTTTTCCAGCAATGGAATGTGGCCGAACGCCAGGCAGGCGTCGCGAAGTTGCAGTAACGGCATGGATAGAGCAGTTGTGGCTGAGTGGCATAGTATCGGCGCGCATGGGCGACGGCCAGTAGCGCTGATCAAGTGTGAGAGGACTGTTCAACAAATACTCGTCGTGTTGGGTATCATGCCGCGCCGAATCCCTGTGAGCGCCGAACATGGCATCGACCACCGCCAGTCACTTTTCCAGCCTCGATATTGCGTCCACGCAGCTGAAGAATCTGGAAGACCTGGGTTATGTCGTCATGACCCCCATTCAGGCCCACAGTTTGCCTGCCATTCTGGCGGGCAGGGATCTCATCGCCCAGGCTAAAACCGGCAGTGGCAAAACCGCGGCGTTTGGTATCGGTGTTCTGGAAAACATCGACCCGGCGAGGCAAGACATTCAGGCCTTGGTGCTTTGCCCGACGCGTGAGCTTGCAGACCAGGTCGGCCGGGAATTACGTCGCCTGGCTCGAGCTGTGGCCAACATCAAACTGGTTTCTCTCTGTGGCGGCAAACCTTTTGGCCCCCAGAAAGCCACGCTCCAGCATGGCGCTCACATTGTTGTGGGTACCCCGGGCCGAGTGCTCGACCATCTGCAGCGCGGCACTTTGCGTTTGGCCGCCTTGCAGACTTTGGTCTTTGACGAAGCGGATCGCATGCTGGACATGGGGTTTGCCGCATCGATCGGGGAAATCATGGATTTTGTGCCCCGCAAGCGCCAGACGTTGCTGTTTTCAGCGACTTATCCCGCGGAGATCAAGGCGATCAGCGCTGCCTTTCAGCACAATCCGACCGTGGTTAATGTGGATACTGAGCATGACGATGAAGCCATCGAGCAGCTGTTTTACGAGGTCAGCCCTCATGAACGTAACAAAACGTTGTTGGCTCTGTTTAATCACTACAAGCTGACCTCGGCGCTGGTCTTTTGCCATACCAAGGCTGCGTGCAGTCAGGTTGCGGCGCTGCTGCGTGAGCATCACATCCAGGCGTTGGCGATTCACGGCGATCTTGATCAGCGCGAACGTGACCGCGTGTTGCTGCAGTTTGCCAATCGCAGTTGTGCCGTTCTGGTTGCGACAGACGTGGCGGCTCGCGGCCTGGACGTGAAATCTCTGCCGGCCGTCATTAACTATGAGCTGCCGCGCGATGCGCAAACCTACGTGCATCGGATCGGTCGCACGGGCCGCGCTCAGGAATCCGGGTTGGCGCTGAGCATTGTCACTCAATCGGAGCAGGCCCGGTTGAACGACATTGAAAGGTATCTCGGCGAACCCTGTATCTGTGATGTGTATGCATCGCTGGATCCTTTCTCTGGATATTTGTTGCGCGCGCCGATGGTCACGTTGGAGATCAACGCCGGGCGTAAGCAGAAGCTTCGCCCGGGAGACATATTGGGCGGTCTGACCGGCGCCGGAGGGTTGCCAGGCAGCGCCATCGGAAAGATCGACATTTTCGACATGAACAGCTTCGTTGCTGTCGAGAAGGAATCGGTGAAAACCGCCCTGGCGTTTCTCTCAGAAGGAAAGATAAAGGGCCGCTCGGTGAAAGCGCGTCGAATCTGAGATTTAGTGGATGCGGATACCGTGTCCTCTAAAGCGTCAGGGGAGTTTGATCATCTCTGGTTCAACGCCTCGGGACACCAGCCAGTCACGCAGCGCATAGCCGGTTCCCGTTGGCCATGCGCGGCATTCTTCCGGTGCGACGAGTTTGTACCGATCCAGTTCTTCGTTGAGCGTGATCGTGCCGGTGGCGCGGACGTGATACCCAATGATGACCTGATTCATCTGTTCAAAACCATAGACGCCGATCAATGTCGGCGCTTCTGCATCGAGATCAAGCTCTTCTTTGACCTCTCGCACCGCACACTCGGCAGGTCCTTCACCATGATCCACGAAACCCGTGATCAACCCGTAAAAATCGCCTTTCCAGGCCCGGTTATGGGCAAGAACGACGCACCCTTCATACTCGACGACCATGGCGGCAACGGGCGTGGGATTGTCGTAATTCACAAACCCACACTGTGCAGAGCACTCGATCCGATCTTTGACGCGCTCGGTCAAAGGCGCGGCGCACATGGGACAAAATTTGAATTTCTTCATGACCTTCCGAAGTCCATTTTTCTGCCGATCTCTTTGAGTCACTTAGCATAGAGGCGGTTCCTCAACAAAAAAATATGGATGCCACGACATAGCGGCAACCCTTACCATGATGAGTTCACCCAAACCGTTGTTGCTGATGCCTGAACTGCTGATGATCGATGATATTCCGGTTGAAGTGCGCCTCAACGCCAAGCGGCGCACGCGCATCGCCGTGGATATCGATCCCGCGGGACACGTCGTCCTCGACGCGCCTCTGCGCACTCAGCACGCTGAGGTCGAGGAGTTGGTGCGCCAGCATGCGCGTTGGCTGCGCTTCCGAGTGGACAGAATCAGAGAAGAAACGGCGCATCTGGGCCGCGCAGGTTTTAAACCCGGAGAGCTGGTGTTGTATCTCGGGGACGCATTGCGACTCGAGCACGGTGACGGTGCCGGGGTCACCTTGGACGAAGGCGTGCTGCATGTGCCTGCTGGTGACGAGTCCGAAACCCGCCGGTTGATACGCAACTGGTATAGCGAGCAGGCGGATCACATATTTGCGGAGGTGATTGCCGGGTATCTGCATCTGCCATGGCTCAACGGACAGCTGCCCGTATGGCAGCACGCATACATGAAGAGCCAGTGGGGCAGTTGCAGCAGCAAAGGCGTGATCTCGCTGAACACGCATCTTGTGCGTACGCCCAGGCACCTGATCGAATACGTCGTGCTGCACGAGATCTGCCATCTGCGCCACCATGATCACTCGCGACGTTTTGATGCATTGATGTCGATGCACATGCCGCAATGGCCTGACCGCAGTCAGGAGCTACGGCAGAACATGAGCCTGCTGTTGGACGAGCGCTAGCGTGAGGGACTCAAACTAGCCGCTCGGCGGCGGTGGGGGCGGCGGCGCACCGCCACCTTCCGGCGTACCGCCGTCGTCAGGCAAACATTCTGCGGCAGGATCATTACATGGGTCGGTCTCGGGTAGTATCTCCCGGTTCAGCTCGATCAATCCCGCCGTCCGGCAGAAACACCCGCTGTCCGTGCAATACGAGATACCGTTCTGCGCCTCGCACTGGACCTCGGACATCTGTTGATCGTTGCTGCTGGTCGGAAATGCGCAGGCGACTTCGCCACCGTCGGGCGTGGGCATGATCAGTCCTCGGTCGGGGCAGCCCTGCTGAATGGAGATCAACTTCTGACAGTAAGAATCCTGCCAGCCGGAAGAGCCGCAACGAATCTGCGTCGCGGCCCACCAGGTCTGGGCGTACTGACACATGTCGGTGCATCCCGCATCGGGGTCACAGCTTTCGGCGCCTTCCTCGGTCTGGCGCTCCTCTTCAGTTTCAGCACCTGCGTCATCTTCGTCCGCATTGTCTGTTCTGAACGTTGCCCTGACCTTCGCATCAAAATTCTCCCTCGCGTTGATGACCTCCTTGTCATTCTGATCACAATTTGTCGTGCCCTGCGCAGTGGTCTTGGTGCATGTCCGCTTCGCAGAACTCACGGTTCCATCTGTGCTTTTTACCTGCTGCGCCGTCAGCGTGATCACGGCCCCGGAGGCGGTTCGTTCCGTGTACGTGCCTTTCCAGACGTCCATGACCTTGGAATCCCGCACCATGACGAAGCTCTTGGAGGTGTATTCGTAATCCGTGGCCAGGCCGGTCGTCTGGTCGTCTGCCTCAGTCTCTTTGGTGAAGATGGCGCTCAACGACTGCAGGCCAGAAAGCACTGTGTCGACGAGACCAAGAGAAACCGACGCCGTGCCTTTGCCATAGACATAGCTCTGGTTACGGGTGCTGCATACTTGTCCTACCTGGTCGTTTACGGCCTGGATGAAGTTGCCCACCTGAGCAGTGCCGGACGAGGAAGGAAGCAGATTGCCCTGGGACAGCGCGCTTCCGGTCGCCTTGATCGCGCGCTGAGCGCAGGCGTTGAGGACACCGCTATGGGTGAACGGATCGCTGAAGAGACCGGCCTGGACAGTTCCCCCGGAAAGGCTGCTCTGGGCCGATGAGCCGCCGGAGAAAGCCTGGTCGGGGACCTGCACCGGGATCAAAGACCCCATGCACTCGTGCACTGCGTTGGTTGAGCTGTCGAGGCTCGCCAGGACCTCTCTGCCTGACAGATAGGCGCTGAAGTCCTGCTTGCTGGACTCGAAGGTCTGTTCGAGCACGGCGAGGTCGATACACGCAGACTGGGCGACCTGCGAAAACCCGCAAAGGTACTTGGCACGCCGGACCGCGGCGTTCGGGTGCGAGGCCACGATACCGTTGGCTGCGGTAATCACCGGCTGAGTCGGCGCCGGAGCAACCGCCGGCTTCGGCTGAGTCGGCACGACCAGCCCCGACAGGCTCACCCAGCCGCCCTTGCCCCCACGGATCCAGCGCAACTCACCGCTGGGCATGATGTCTACCCGGGTGTGTCCATCGCTCGCCGCTTGCACGTTCATCAGCAAGCGTTCCTTTGGCCGGCAGTTGCTGGGCAGCATCACCATGCCTCTGTAGTCCGACCCCCGGATTAAGCCGCTCAAGGTGCAGATGCCGTTGCTGTCCACGTAGTAAGAAGCGGCTTTGTATGTGCGGGAGTAGTTCCGCCATCCGTTGAGAAACTGCAGACTGCCGCCGGTCTTGCCCGCGTGATACTCGATCCCGCTCAGGCTGACCCAGGAGCCCACTCGACCGTTCCATAACTGCACCTGGCCGGTCGGATACACATCAACTCTCGCGTTCTGCTGGCGGAACACCAGTCGGTGGGACGGCCGACACTCACTGGGGAGCGTTGCGACCGTCGCGGGCAGCTTTACCGTCCCGCTGGGCCGGATCAGCCCGCTCAGGAAACACTGTTTACCCTGCCGATACCAGGCAGCACCCTGCCAGCCACGATAATTAGACCAGCCCTTCTGCAGCGGCAATCCCTTGGCGGTCTTACCCACGGCGAAGGTTACGCCGTCCATGCTGACCCAGTGGTAGTTGAAGCCCGAAGCCCACTCGACACGACCGTCCGGCCACACGTTGATGCGAGCGCGGTCGGTGTGATTGTTTGTCTCGAGAATCAAAGGCGCGTACGGGCGGCAGTCTGTGGACAGACGCCCGACGACGGTTGCTTTGGCTGGCGGCTTGCCGCTGGTGGTCTTGGCGAGACCGCTGAGTACGCAGACGTTGCCATGACGCGTCGCTTTGACTGTCGAATAGGTTCGCTGATAGTTGGTGAAGCCTTTCTCGAATTTGAATTCTGCGGCTTCGACCGCATGAGCGGTCAGAAAGAGCACCAGGAGTGCAAGACCAACCTGGACGTTATGTACCTTCAGCATGTGTTACCCCGGCTCAATCGTAGCTTCTCCGACCAATCTGCCAGCCTGGGGGACAGGCCGGTATCATGAAAATTGGGGATATGGGTCGCAGTCTCGATTCTGGCCAGAAAGCCCAGTCACCGCGCCGTAGCTTCCGCCGTTCCCTCGTCATTAGACTGGCGCTAGACTTTGCCGCAGCGAGCACACAAGAGAGGGCGGTAGGATGACAAAAGAACTCACGGGTCAGCGCATCATAGTGACCGGCTGCGCCCGCGGTATGGGCGAAGCCACTTTGCGCACCTATATCAAGGCCGGCGCGCGGGTGGTGGGCATGGATATCGAAGATGACGGCGGCGCGGCCGTTGTCGCTGAGGTAAACGACACTGAAAACGGGCCGCAGGCTCACTATATCCACGTGGACATCGCTGATGCCGACAGCGTAGCGGCCGCATTCGCCGAGTCCGTGCAGTGGCTTGGCGGTCTGGATACGCTGGCCCATCCTGCCGCCATTCAACGCTCGTCTGACGCCGGCAGCGTGAGCGTAGCGGAATGGGATCAGATGTTCGCGGTGAACGTGCGCGGCACGATGCTCACCAATCAGGCGGCGTTCGGCTATATGAAAGATACCGGCGGTGGCTCGATCATCAATTTTGGCTCTATCTCCGGCCAACGGCCGGAAGTGTCTGCCGCCGCCTACTCAGCCGCCAAGGGTGCCGTACATTCCTGGACGCGCACCGCAGCGGGCACCTGGGGCGCCCACAACGTGCGTGTAAATGCGATTCTGCCGGCCATGGCGACACCCATGTACAAGGAGGCGATGGCACGCGCGACGGAGGAGCAGCGCACAGCAGCCTACTGGCAGAACCGCCGCACCATCGCCCTCGGTGAAGAGTATGGCGACCCGGAAAAGGACCTCGGCCCGGTGATGGTATTTCTCGCGTCCGATGCGTCGCACTTCATCACGGGTCAGCTGATCCCGGTCGACGGCGGGCAGACGAGCGTCAGGTAATCCTCAGTTACTGGCTGGAAGGCGTTGGAAAATACGCGTCGTGGACGGTCTCGTCCGGCGTGAGGCGTTGATCGCCTTGCTTCATCTTCCGCGCATCCATCTGGCCCTGAAACCTAATCCGCCCTGAAACTCTGGTGGCACGCTTTGCAGGCACGCCCAAGCGTACCGACTGCCTCAACGATGGCTGCCGTTTCACCTTTGCCGATGGTGATCACCAGCGCGTCGGCTGCGGTGACCAGGTCTTTGCTCACCCGGGTGAATTTGTCGGTGTTTTTCCAGATGTAGGCGAGCGCATCGGTGTCGACACCGCTGTCGGGTCCGGTGCCTGCTGGGAACCAGGACTCAAGGTCAGGCGCGTAGCTGGCGATTCTCGCTGCGGCGCGCTCCATGCGCTGAAGGTCGGGGGCGTCACTTTTGAGCTCTTCACGGAACACCTTCGTCGCCGCGCCCATTTCTTTCAACTTCTCCTGCCTGGCTTCAATCAGAGCGGCGTTTTGATCGGCGAGTGCCGCATGGCCGGTAAGCAGCACGGCGATGAGGAAAAGAGGTCGGAGGGCTGAGGGACAATTCATATGCCGGGTTCCTGCAGGTTGGTTTTGTTGAAGAGACTCGCGAACAGCGGGCCGGCGCGAAAGTCTTCGGCTGCTGCCATCTCCGCCGCGGTGATGCCGTCTTTGTCTGCAATCTCAGGGTCGGCGCCGTGGGACGCCAGCAGCTGCAGGCGCGCATCTGTTTCGGGGCCGGCAAATCCGCGAAGCACAACATGCAGCGGGGTCTGTCCCGAGTTGTTCTGCACGTCGACATCCGGCGCCAGGGCGAGCGCCATTTCAAGGGTCTCAGGTGATTGTCGCGCGGCCAGCAAAACGATGTTGTTGCCCTCGGCATCGCGCCAGTTGGCGTCGGCCCCGGCGTCCGCGAGTGCCTGCATCAATGAGGGCGCATTCTGCTGGGCAGCAAGCGCCAGCGGGGGCGTGGGTGGGAACTCGTAGGCTCCCGGCCGAAAGTTACTTTCGTACTTCCACTTGATGCTGGAAGGGGTGGTCAGGGCATGGACGTCAGCGCCTTGCGCCAGCAGCAACGCAACCAGTCGGGGCTGGTTGGCCAGCACCGCTGCGTGTATCAGCTGCCGTCCGTTCAGATCATAGGCCTCGAGATCGGGACTGTTCTCGAAATCCGCGGTGGTCTCAATGAGCCACTCGGCGAATTCATAGTTTTCCTGGTACATGGCCAGCTGAATCAGGGTTGTCCCGTCTGGCGTGGTGTGGCCGGTATCGCCGCCGGCTTCCACCAGCGCGCGGGCGATACTGCTGTCTCCGCTTTTGACGGCAAACAGAAGCGGAGTAAAGCCTGCCGATGTGGTTTTGTTGACCTCGGCGCCGCGCTCGATGAGCAAGTCGACGGTTTCCGCCCGCGCGTGTCGTGCTGCCCACATCAACGGTGTCTGGCCGTTCGCGTCCGTGCGATCGACGGTAGCGCCCAGTGTCAGCATCTGCGCGACGACTCCGGGCGGCGAGTGTCCCGCGCAGATCGACAGGGCGGGAATGTCCTCAGGCCCCGTGACGTTCACGTCAGCGCCGGCTTCGAGCAGCACGCGGAGGATGTCTTCGTTGCCGTGCTGGCAGGCGACGATCAGCGGCTGGAAGGGGTTCGCCCCGGGTCGCGGGTCTTCGGTCATCGCGCCGTGCTCGAGAAGCACACGGACGCTGTCTGTTGCGTGCAGCTCAACCGCCCAGGCGAGCGGCAGGGACTGATCCGGTAAACGCAGATTCGGGTCCAGGCCGCCTTCCAGCAGCACGGCGAGTTTCGCTGGTTCGCTCTGTCGCAGCAGGGATTGCCAGTCCGGCTCAGCCGCCTCGCTGACGGCGGCAGTACACCAGCCGCCCAGCAGAAGAAGCAGCAGCAGAAGCAGGGATGAGAGCCTCACCCGAATAACCCTTGTACCGCGCCGGTGCTATCGCCGAACTGGTCCGCATCGATGCCCATCGCCTGTATGAGCGAGACCATCAGGTTGCACATGGGGGTGTGCTTCTCTTGCTGCAGGTGCTGGTTGCCGGTGACGCCGCCGCCGGCGACCAAAGCGGGCAGGTCCATGCAGTTGTGCTCGTTGGGTTCGCCGAGGCTTGCACCTGCCAGAATGACGGAGTTGTCGAGCAGTGAGCCCTCGCCGTCCGGCGTCTCCCGCAACCGTTGCAGGTAATAGGCAAACTGAGACATGTGAAACTGGCTGATTTTCACCAATTTGGCGATTTTGTCCTCATCACCGGCGTGGTGACTGAGGCTGTGGTGAGAATCGGCCACGCCGATTTCCGGATAGGTACGATTGCTCAATTCGCGGCCGAGCATGAACGTGCTGACCTGTGTCATCTCGGTCTGCAGGGCGAGTATCTGCAGGTCAATCATCAGCTGAACGTGTTCTTCGAAGCTGTCCGGAATACCTGCGGGCAGCGCCATACCTTGATTGTCATTATCCAGCGGCTGGCTGGCCAGCTTCTGTATCCGGCGCTCCGTCTCCCTGACGGCGGTCAGGTATTCATCCATCTTGCGACGATCATTGGCGGCGAGGTTGCCTGCGAGACGCGCTGCATCCTCTCTGACGAAGTCGAGGATGCTGGCGCGTTGGCCGAGCATGCGCTGCCGGGCGGCCTCATCCGTCATCGAGCCGTCGCCAAACAGACGTTCAAACACGACCCGCGGATTCACCATGACAGGCAGCGCCTGGGTTTCGCTGCGCCATGACAGGGTGTTGGTGTAGGTGCAGCTGAAGCCGATATCGCAGCTGCCCAGCAGGCTCGACGGTTCGATGCCGAGCTCCAGGGAGGTAAACGGCGTGTCGCCGCCCAGACGGGCGGCAACAAACTGATCCAGGGATACACCGTTGAAGAGATCGGAGCCTTCGGTCGATTTAGCGTGTGCGCCGGTCAGGAACGCTGCGCACGAACGGCCGTGCGCGCCGCCCGGGTCGCCGAGCGCCTGTGCGTTGTAGTGCGCAAGGCCGGTCACCACGGAAAATTCGTCTTTCACGGCAGACAGAGACTCGAGGATCGGACTCAGCGTGTAATCCCGGCCGCTTTCCCGAGGCGTGAAGCTGTCCATACGCATGCCGTTCGGAAAATAGAAAACGCCGAGGCGTTTGGGCCGCTGTTCGATTGCCGCGAGCGCCTCGCGCGGTAACAGCGACTCCATGACTGGCAGAGCGAGCGCGGCCCCCAGTCCCCGCAAGAAGTTTCTACGCCCCACCGTCATTGCGGCACTCTCCTGTAGTTGAATGGATAACTGTTCAAAATGGAAAACAGTATTGTCTGGATGCGATATTCATCCTCGGCGGCCTCCGCCGCGATGGCTCTGATGAGCGGGCGATCCGTG
Organism: Pseudomonadales bacterium; assembly: GCA_965267275.1. Classification (GTDB taxonomy): domain Bacteria; phylum Pseudomonadota; class Gammaproteobacteria; order Pseudomonadales; family Azotimanducaceae; genus UBA4421. The sequence goes on along the minus strand of OZ253950.1, from coordinate 3,998,115 downwards.
GCCTCGATGCCGCGCCCGAGGCCGTAGATCAGCAGCTGCTCTGCGATAGCCCGGGCAAACTGATCCCTGCGCGCAAGCAATATCTCGCGCAGACCGGGCAGACCTTCGAATTCGGTGCCGTCGGGCAGGCTCGCGGCAGCGTCGATCAGCATGCCGGCATCCTCCGTTCGGTAGGCGCCGATCGCATCGTAGTTTTCCAGCGCAAGCCCCAGCGGATCCATTTTGACGTGACAGGATGCGCAGGCAGGATCCTCCCGGTGCATCGCCATCTGCTCGCGGGCGCTCAGTGGCTTGCCGTCCCGGACCGTGACCAGCGCGGGAATGTCAGGGGGCGGCGGTGGCGGCGGTGCCGCCAGCAGGTGATCCAGAATCCACTGGCCGCGTTTGACGGCAGACGTATGGTTTGCGTAGGAAGTCAGGGTCAGGATGCTGGCCTGCCCCAGGATGCCGCCGCGGTCGTGACCGGCCGGCAGCGCAACGCGGCGCATTTCCGTGCCGGAGACGCCGGCAATCTCATAGTGTTGCGCCAGGCGATCATTGAGGTAGGTGAAGTCGGCATCGATCAGGTCGAGGATACTGCCGTTGTCGCGGATCAGGCTTGAAAAAAAGTGTTCGCTTTCCGCCTGAATCGCGGCCCTGAGCCGCACGTCAAAGTCCGGGTAGATGAACACATCCGGGCGATGATGCTGCAGATTCCGCAGGAACAGCCATTGACCGGCGAAGTTCTCAGTCAACGCGGCAGCGCGAGGGTCGTCCAGCATGCGCGCCATCTGCGCCTGCAGCACGGATGGTTCACGCAGCTGACCGGATTGGGCCAGGTCGAGCAGCTCCGCATCCGGCAGGCTGCTCCACAGGAACAACGCCATGCGGGCAGCAAATTCGCTATCGCTGATCCGATGATCTTCACCCGGCAGCACGCCCGGGGGTGTTTCCTCGACCAGGAAAAGGAAGCTTGGCGAGACGAGGATGGCCTGGATCGCGGTGGCGATCGCCTCGTCGAAGGTGCCGTTTTCCCTGGCGATGCTGAAGAGCTCCAGCAGCGGCTGCATGTCGCTGTCGTTCACGGCCCGCCGGTAGGCCTGCTGCGCGATATTCGCGAGCAGCTTTTGCGCACAGGCTCGTTCAGAGCGATACCACGTGGGTTTACAGATGAAGACGGTTCCTTGCCCGGCGGTGTTCTCGTGTCCGGCCACCTCGAGCGGCCCGGTCACATCAATCTGCAGCACGTCCCGCGGAAAGTTGGTCTGCGCGAAGCGCTCAGACATATGGTAGGAAGGCACCTCGACCGTACCGGCCCGGCCACCATCGACAATGAAGTCGAGCAGCAGAGGCTCGGGCGGCGTAGCGGGCAGGGGTACGATGTCCGTGGTGTTGCGCAGCGTCTGGACTGACTCATCCAGCGACAGTTTTTTGCGGAAACTCATGCCGATGACATGAGCCCCGGCGCTCAGCTCGACGACCTGGGTGTAGCGTGCTTCCTCCAGTCGATCGACCTCGTTGTTCGTGTTGGCGTTGAGATAACCGGCGATCTCATACCGTCCGTCGTAAGGCGCGTAGTAGGTAAACGCGCCGCCGCCCCGTGAATCCAGCGGCAGGTGCGCACTCATTCTTTTGTCATAGGCAGGGATGCCCTGGTTCAGGATGGAACCATCTTTCGGCACCTGATAGGTCACGAGCACCGGGTCCGTCGAGGCCGTGCCCGTTGCCAGACGACTCACCTTGCCCGCCACCGTGAGGTAACGATCCAGCAAGGTCGAAGAGACGCTCAGGACATCGGCGATCGTGTCAAAGCCGTAGCCCGAGTCGTCCGCGGGCAGCTGGTCAGCAATGTCGATATCGACGTTCAGCAGATCGCGCACGGCGTTGCTGTATTCAGCGCGGTTCAGTCTTCTGAGGGTCGCGCGCCCCGGATTGGGATGCGCAGCGTTGTAACGATCCAGGTTCGCCACCAGCCAGCCTGTGAACGCGCTGCGTTCGGCGGGTGTGGGCTGGTCGCGGTGGGCCGGCGGCATCGCACCCTCGTCGGTCATGCGGTAGATCTTTTCCCAGGCATCCAGATTGACCCCGCGCGGCACGTCCTCGAGGTCCACCATCGACAGGGACCAGTCGCCGGACATGCGCTCATCGTTGTGGCAACGGGAACAGTAGGTATCCAGGAACACGGCAGCGTCGACCGACGCGGTGGTCTGCGGGGCCGCGGCGTACGTCGAGGCCGTTGCCATCAGGATGACCCCTGCACACCCGTTAAGGAGAGTCCGGGGACGGCGGAGGGTGACGGGCTGATGGTTGATCGATCGACTCATGTGTAGACAACGGTGTGCACTCGATTACAGCAGGATTAGTGCCAATGCTGAATACCCTTGGGGATAGCGGGTATAGGCCTGTTCCCGGCGTATTTGCGCCCGGCAAGCGCATCGCCGGCTACCTCAAATGGCGCATGCGCATTCCAGGCTCCCCAAGATGGTGCATTGGCGCGCTGACCCACGCTATTCGGGGCAGACGTGATTTCCCGGCGGGGCAGGCAGGAGGCGCACTGCATACCCGGTTTCATATTCCAAACAGATCTATAAATCGTCGAACGCTTTGCTGCCAAACGGCGCTTTCCCGGGTGAGACCAACAGAACTACGACAGAATTTACGGAATCACCCCAATGCAACCCAATCATCATCGCGGCACGCTACAACGCCTGGCCCTGGCGCTCTTCACTCCGGCACCCATCGCGACCGTGCTGCTCTACATGTCGTATCTTCTGAGCGGCGGCTTTTCGGACTTTGAACCCACTGCGGATGCCAAGGGGCTCTTGATCACCATCCTCTTCGCCTATGGATTTGTCGGCGTGCCGGGTTTCCTGTGCGGACTGATCATGGAATTTCTGTTCCTCCGCAGACGGACTGCCGCATGGCTTTCGCTGCTGGCCGCTGCGGGCCTCGGCTTTGCGTGTTCGCTTCTGCTGTTCCGGGCGGATCCCTGGTCAAACCTGCAGATCAGCGTGGTCGGCATCCTCACCGGCCTGCTGGTGGGACGGTGGCTTCTGCGCAGCTACCAGCGTCGCAATCCGACAGAACTGGAGGGCGAAGCCGATGTTTGAGCTGAACATGAAGCCGACGCGTTCGAACTGCTTTGAGATTCGCAGCAGCGATGATGCCCTCACAACCATCGATTGCCGCAATGAGAAGCACAGCCAGTTCGAGCTGGCCGGCGTCACCTACAGCATCGAACGCGAGCCGCGCTGGGGGGACTGGGTGCTTTCGAGAGACGGTCACGAACTCTGCCGCGCCACGAAACCGAGCGCATTTTCCAGTCGAACGCAGCTCGCTCTCGCCACCTCGAACCGCAGATTAGATCTGCAGGCGGCGTCGACCTTCGGCGCGAGCTACCGGGTTCTGGAAAAGGAATGCGAAGTTGCCTTCATCCAAGCCAGAGGTTTCTTTCGCCGGCGTGGCGAATGTCGATTTGCCGAGGACATCGATGCAACGCTGCAGGTGTTTGTGTGCTGGATGACCGGCGTTTACTGGAAACGAGCGGACGATGCGGCCGCGGCCACGCCGTCTGTTTGATACGGTTGTGCTGAGCCGTAGCGTGCATCACTGGCTGATGCCGAGACGCCGTCGCGATGCGATCAGCACCAGCCGCATGTAATCGGGTGCAAGCTTCTGTTGCTACAGTGGACTTGTGTCACCGGCACGTATAAACAAGACCGCAAGACCATTAGAGATCCAAGCGTTGTCCCCACCCATCCGCCGTTCCTGCTTCTGACATGCGTCGCGCCCTCGCCATAACCCTGGTGCTCGTTGTGGGCCTGTTAGTCGGGGTGTACCTCGCCTCACCCTGGCTGGTGCAGCGAGCGGCGCTCGCAGCAGCGGATGCCTACGGCGTGAGCGAGGTCGTGATTGACGTCGATAGGCCGGGGCTGGGGCATGTGCTCGTTCGTGACGTGCAGCTGTCCGCGCCGGGATTCAGGCTGACCGGCACCAACGCGCGGATTGCGTACACAGTATCCGGGCTCCTGCAGGGCCGGATTGCGACGATCCAGGTCCAGGCGCTCACGCTGGTGCTTGACGAGGTTGAGGGTGCGGATGCGGGCTCAGACGAAGCGAATCTGTCTCCCGAGCAGCTTTTTCCGGTGCTGCCTGTTGAATCCATCGACATTGCGCAGCTACGGCTCGAGGTGCCTGAGCTCGGCTTCATCGGCGCCGGTGCGGCGCGTTGGGCTGCTGAAGCGTTGTCGCTCAACTTTGGCGGCGTGGCCCCCGAGGCCGCCAGCCAGTTTGCGCTTGACGCGACGCTGTCCAAAGCGGGTGTGTTCGATGCCAGGTTCAGCGAGTCAGGGGCTGACGGCGGGGACATTCTGCGCGCCGCCGGCCGCCTGGAGGAAAGCGATCTGATGCTGAATGGTCGTATTGACCTGCACGGTTATGCACTGACGCTGGTGAGCAACCTGGCCGGGCTCCCTGCCGGCGAGGGTCGGCTCAGCGGTGCCTTCGAAACGACGCTGCCCTGGCCGCCTGTGGCGGATCTCAGCTGGCAGGATCTGAGCGGGGCACTGGAAGATGCTCAGGTGAATTGGAAATCTGCCGCCGATGACCTGGCGCTCGATCTGTCTGTTGTCTCATTGACGGCCGATGGCGGGTCGGTGAAGGCCGTTGTGAGCGGCACCGCGGACGCCTCTCGCGAAAACATGCAGGGACGGCTCGTGCTGCCGAGCGGTTACGCCTTGAATTATCACGACGGGACGTTGCGCGGTGCTGGCGGTCCTGAGCTCGATGTGGAGATGGATGGCGTTGAGCTAAACGCCAGTGTGCAGCAGTTCAGCCTCGAACCGGCCGCGGATTTGCCGCTCGCGTTTGCGGCGGATGTCACCGCGAAAGCAGAAAACCTTAATTTGACCGGACAACTCTCAGGAGAGGTCGCGCCTGCCCGGGGTGAACTGGCTTATGCGGGTGAGTTCGACGTCCAGGACGTGAAGCAGTCCGGTCAGTTGGCGGCGCAGTATCAGCTGGACGGGGACGACCTTGCGGTAAACGGCGAGCTCACTGTCGCTCAGTTGCGGGGCGCCGCGTTCAATCTGGCGGTTGACCTCGCCACCGGAGCGGGCCGCGCCGATATCACAAACGAGCTCACGGTAGAGAAGCCCCTGGCTGCATCGCTGATGCCCGGGTGGGCTGAGGATTATGATGTCGACAGTGGCGTGATGGATATCATGGCGCGCGCATCCTGGCGTACGCCGGAAAAAATTGCTGGTCAGGTGCACGTTGCGCTGGACGGAATCTCTGCGCACTACGCAGACTATCTCGCGACCGATCTGCGCGGCACGCTAGAACTCAGCGCCGACAATGTGGCGGCAGCGAACTGGCAGCTTGCGCCGTCGAGCCTCACGGTCGGGACGGTGGATGTAGGTTTTCCGATTGAAGATCTGCAGATGACTGTCGCTGGCGACCTTGCAACCCTGCGCATCACCGATACGCAGGCGAGGCTCCTCGGCGGTCGTGCGCGCGCGGCGGATTTCGACTACGACCTCGGCGCGGGCAACGCGCGCATTGCGCTCACGCTCGAAGCGCTCGACCTTGCTCAAGTGCTGGCGTTGGAGGGTGAGGATGTATCCGGCTCGGGGACGCTCGAAGGCACGCTGCCGGTGACCATTCGCGACAACGCCGTTTCCATGCAGAATGGCACGGTACGCGCGCTGGCGCCCGGTGGCACCATCGCGCTGTCGCCGTCGCTCGCGCGCGGCACGGGTCAGCCGGGGCTCGATTTTGCCCTGATTGCATTGCAGGATTTTCGCTTCTCGGCGCTGACCGGCGACATCGACTACGCAGAAAACGGCGACATGGTCCTGGCCGTAAAGCTCAAGGGCAATAATCCGGCCGTGGAAGGCGGTCGGGCGATCGAATACAACCTCAACATCACGGAAAACCTGCCGACCCTGCTCGAGTCGCTGCGTTTGCAGGATGAGGTTCAGACGCGCATTGAACGTAAGCTGAACCAGTGAATGGCGGTGCCGGTCATAATGGGTTAGGTTGCGTGTGTCTCACGTAGAGAGTTCTGCCCAAGTGCGTACGTTATCGCTCGCTATCCTGCTCGGTCTCATCGGCTGCACGCCCACTCTGAAGGTGGCCACCGACGAGCCGATCACCATTAACATGAACGTCAACATCAAGCATGAGATTCTGGTCAAAGTGGACAAGGACCTCGAGGAAATGTTCGACGATGACAGCCCCCTGTTTTGATATGAAAAAGTTTATTCACACAATTTTTCTGGTGTTTGCATTTGTCACCGTGCCCGCGTTTGCAGCGGACCTTGATCAGGCCAAAGACGACGGCCTGATCGGTGAACGTGCGGATGGTTATCTCGGCCTGGTCGACTCAAGCGCGGCCGATGACGTGCGTGCGTTGGTCGCTGAAATCAACGGCAAGCGCAAAGCCCAATACGAGCGCATTGCGTCGAAAAACGATCTCTCCCTGGAAGAGGTGGAGGCGCTCGCTGGCAAGAAGACCATCGAGAAGACACAGTCGGGACACTGGGTGAGGCAGAACGGCGGCTGGCAGCAGAAGTAGCATCTGCCAGGGTGGGTGATGGGTGTGCTGCACCTGTCACTCCAAAGCCCCAAAAGCTGTTTTCTGTTCTCTTCCCGCCCGTCGCACAAACCTCTATGCTCGAAAGCTTCTGGTTGGGGAGAGGAACCAGGATTTGGCTGGTACAACACCGGAGGCACGCCTCCTGCCGTTCACGTCCAAGCTGGGATTTGGTGTGGGGCAATTGGCCGAGGGCATAACGCTTACGGTCTTCAATACCTTTGTTCTCTTCTACTTTAACCAGATTCTCGGGGTGCCCGGCACGCTGACGGGCATTGCGCTCGGCATTGCGCTCTTTTTCGATGCCGTCACCGACCCTCTGGCGGGTTCGATCTCCGACCGGTTACAGACCCGCTGGGGCCGGCGCCACCCGCTCATGGCGGGCGCGGCGATACCGATGGGTCTCAGCATAGTGGCGCTCTTCAACCCGCCCGCGGGGATGTCGGAGTATTTCTACTTCGTCTGGCTGGTGATCTTTGCCGTGCTCACGCGTCTGTGCCTGACGCTCTATCACATACCGCACCTCGCGCTCGGCGCGGAGATGGCGCAGAACTATATCGACCGCACCCGCGTTTACAGTTACAGCCAGCTGTTCGGCACGCTCGGCCAGTGGGGCTTCGGCTTTCTGATGCTGACGTTCGTGTTCCCGACCACGGCCGAGTTCAGTCACGGCATGCTGAATGCGGACGGGTATCCGGTGCTTTCCATGGTTGCCGCGCTCGGCATCGCCGTCTCCATCTCGCTCTGCGTCTGGGGCACCAAAAAGGAAATTCCGTTCCTGCCGGAAGTGCGCTTCAAGATGGCCGAGCGGCTGCATCCGCGCCGTCTCTTCCGCGAACTGAAAACCGCGTTCACCAATCACTCCTATCGCATGCTCGTGTGCGGTCTCTTCTGCGCGATCATTCTGCTGGGCGTGGAAGCGGCGTTCATGGTGTACATGTACATCCATTTCTGGGGGATGGAAACGGAGCAGATGCGTTGGATCGGACCAGCGGCGCTGGCCGCGTTGCCGTTCTCCGTGATCCTCGCGCCGGTGCTGACTCGGTATCTCGATAAGCGCTACACGCTGATCATGCTCTCGACCATCATCATCACCTGCAACAACATCATGATCTGCCTGCGACTCTTCACCGACTGGACGCCCGACAACGGTACACCGGAGCTCCTCATGCTGTTGTTGTCATTCCTGTTTCTCGCGGGCTGCTGCAGCCCGGCGGTGCTCATTACCGTCAACGCCATGTTTGCCGACGTGGCAGATGAACAGGAACTCATCACCGGCGAGCGGCAGGAAGGCGTGATCTTCTCCGCGCGCTCTTTTGCCTTCAAAGCCGGCGCGTCGCTCGCGAGCGTCTTCGCCGGGGTCACGCTGGATCTCATCGAGTTTCCGCGCGGTGCAGCGGCCGGCGAAGTGCCGGCTGATGTCGTCTTTCGGCTGGGGCTGGTGGCAGGACCGATTACGTCGGTGATTGGGCTTGGGATCCTCTTGTTTTACCTGTCCTATCGTCTGGACAGGCAACGGGTGGCCGAAATTCAGGTTGAGCTCAACGCTCGGAGGCAGGCTTCCGGCTGACGGCGATGGAGACGATCCAAGCTGTCTTTCTACTCCACCCTGACGACGGCACCTCCCTGCAGCGTGAAGATGCCGCCTGCATCGCGGTTACCGAAATTGCGCTGCACGCCGTTGATACGCATGGAAACACCTGCGCGGATGGATTTGGCGGCCTGGATGGAAGCGGTGTTGTAGGCGCCTGTTTGTGCCAGCAGATCCGCCAGCGATCGGCGCAGATCTTCCTGTTGGCTTTCGAGAAGTTCCAGCGTGTTGTTCAGTTTTGCGCAGGTGTCGCTGTCCGGCGGCTCGCTCGATTCGTCTGTGGATGTTGTCTGCGCATCCGGTGGTAGATTGCAGCCCATGTTTTCCAGCAGCAACTGCACTTTCTTGCACTGGGCGTCCAGCGAGGCGAGCGCATCGTTCAGCTCGGATTGATCTTCGCTGGGTGATGCCGTGAGCCCTGCGCAGATGAGGGTAGGGGCGCTGGAAGTGCTGCCCAACCGATTCGCAACGACGCCCTTGTGGCCGTAACAGGCGCCACCGTAAATGCGGCCCTTACCGCCGGACTGACCGACGAGGACCTGGTCGCCCGCCTCAGTTTGGCAGAAACCAATGTACTCTTTGACGATGACGTTGCGTCTGGCGTGCAGGTAGGCGCCGCTGACAAACTTGGCCTGAATATCGCCGCCGGCCTCCAAACGCAGGGACGACCCGTCGACATCGTCCTGCGGCCCCGGGTGGATGGCCCCGCCGCCAATGGTGATGTCGGCGCCGGCCTGGATGGTCGCGTCTTCAACGGTACCTTTGATCGCGATATTGCCCGTAGCATTCAGGATGACACCGGCAGCCACATCACCCTTGATGAACAGTGAGCCGTCGAAGTTCACGTGCCCCGTGCGCAGGTCGGCAGACGACAGATTCAAGACGTCGTCCAGGCGTACGCCGTTCGTCAGCACGATCGGATGCCCGTTCGTCGTCGCAATCAGAAGATCGCTGTCCCTTTCGTCCGGCATGACACCATGCATGTCTTTGGCGAACTCCACCTCTTTGCCCGGTGTGGCGGGTAAAAGTTTGCCGCGTACGTCGGCGCCGTCTTCGCCCGGTGTGGCCGGCTCGCGGCGCATGAGCAGCGTGCCCGGGTCCACGACCACGTAGTCGAACACGTCGTACTGATCGACGTTGCCGCGTTCATCCTCGGTCGGTGGGCGTCTGACGATGCCTTGCACCAGGCTGACGAACTTGCAGTCGGTGCCGTGTGTCGGAAGTTTGCCGTGCGCGATCTCGAAGTCGACGACCGATGCTTTTGTGACCAGCTTCTGTAGCGCGTCGTGATCCCAGCGTTCGGGGTCCACGCCGGCTTCGCGCAGCGCGTCCTGCACCTGCTCGATGCTCAAAGGCGCTCCGCCATAGGCCGGCTCGGTGTGGGCAACCGCCTTCATCGCGTCATCGGCGATGTCTATCGTGATGGTGGCGTCACGACGCTCGCCAATGGCATAGGTGTCGCGCCCGCCGGCCATGATATGTTCGAGCAGCGTCTGCAGCGCATCGTTTTCGAAGAAAAATTCCTGGTAGCCGTGGCTAGCGATGAGATCGCGCAGGTAGGCAAGGTCAACCGCGACGGGCGTTTCCGCGTCCCCCACAACGGCAGACAGCACGTTCGTCGCCGGATCGCAAACCAGCTCGATGGTGATGAGTTGGCTTTCCGGGGTGGCTGAATCCTCGGGCTGTGTTTGCTCGGACATGATTGAACTGGCACAAAGAGTTGTTGAAGAGAACGCGTCGTCATCTCCATAAAGTGTAGATGAACAATTGAGGAAACGAGGTTTGCAGCGTCTCTGTCACGCTATCCCGGGAATGGCGGGAAATCAGGCGCCCTGGCTGCTGCCAGACGAAGTTCGATGTCACCTGCCTGACATCTGACCACCGCAACACGCTGCCATGTCTCAGCCGATTGCGGCAGTCAGAGGGTCACTGACATCCTCAACGCATGGGTATGTCGTAGAACCTTTCGAAATCGACCGGATCGTGATTGCGCAGCTCCATCTTCGCGATACCCGGCAGGTGCACCTCGCTGGGGCCATCGGCGATGCTCAAGTGCATGCCGAGTCCGAAGAGGGCAGCCAGCGGTGTCTGGTTGGATACCCCCATCGCGCCGTGCACGCGCAGAGCGCGCTCGGAAACGTTCTGCAAGAGCTCCGTGCCGACGATTTTGAGCATCGCAATTTCTTTGCGCGCGCCCTTCGGGCCTTTTTCATCCAGCGTTCTGGCGGTGTGCATGCATAAGAGCCGCGCCTGGTCGATCTCGATCCGGGAGCGGCCGATGTCATTGGCGACGCTGCCGTGTTCATGCAGGTGTTTGCCGAAGGCAACGCGTTCCTTGGCCCTGGACATCAGTAAGCCCAGCGCCACTTCAGCCATGCCCACGCAGCGCATGCCGTAGTGAATGCGGCCGGGGCCCATGCGCTTCTGCATGATGGCGAAGCCGTCACCAGGTTCGCCCAGCAGGTTTTCGGCGGGCACGCGCACGTTCTCGAGCAGGATCTCGGGATGACCGCCCGTGTGGTAGGCGTTCATCACCGTGGTGTCCTGCAGAATCTGCACGCCGGGCGTGTCCAACGGAATGATGATGACGCCGTGCTGTTTGTGGCGGTTGGGGTTTTCCGGGTTTGTCTTGCCCATCAGAATCATGAAGCGGCACTTCGGGTGCATCGACAGGGAAATGAACCACTTGCGGCCATTCACCACATACTCGTCGCCGTCGCGCACGATGGTGGTCTGGTAGTTGGTGGCGTCGGAGGAGGCGACCTCGGGCTCGGTTGCGGCGAAGCAGGAGTAGCACTCCCCCTCCAGCAGCGGCAGCAGCCACTTCTGGCGTTGCTCTTCATTGGCCGCAGCACCCAGCAGCTCCATGTTGCCGGTCACCGGGGCGTTGCAGTTGAACACCTCCGGTGCCCAGGGCAGCTTGGCCATCTCCTCGAAAATCGGCGCGAACTCGAAATTGGTCAGCCCGGTGCCAGGCTCATCCTCGCGCAGGTGCGGGAAGAACAGGTTCCACAGGCCCAGGCCTTTTGCTTTGGCTCTAAGGTCGTCGACGAACGCCAGCGCTTCCGCATCGTTGCGGCGGTCGCTATGGGCGACCTCCTGATAGTGTTTGTTCATGGGGTAGACATGCTTGTCCATGAAGTCGACGACGGCCTCTTTGATTTGCAGAGATCTTTCGGTGGGTGTGAATTCCATAACGTGTTCTTCTGTTCTTTGATTGGCGAGTGTCACCATTCTCTATAATCGGAGTGGCCGTTGAAAGAACCTGGCGAATGGACACAAAGCAGTGCTGCCCCTCCTGCAGCGGGTCTGTCGTCAGGAGTTCTGGCGCGTTCTGCTGAGCCCGTTCGGGTCAGTCAACACGGCCCGCAGGCCCAGGTTTGCAGCGGTTTCCGCCACGACGTCAGGGTCGTAGCGGCCGCGATCTTTCTGAAACCAGGTCAGCGTCGATTCTCCCAGTGAGAATAGGAAGTGGGTGACGATCTCGAGATCGTCGAATTCGAACAATCCCTGCTTTTTACCTGCGCGCAGGTGTCGGCGATACGCATCGATAATCTGCTCGCGCAACATCCAGAATTCCGGTTGTGAATCCTCGGTCAGTTCAGGGAATTGGAACGGCGAACCCAGCACATTCTCGTTGGTGCACAGGTGATGGGTGTCGTGCCGGATCAGCCGATGCAACGCCACGTCAACCGGGTCGTTCCGTTCGGACTCCTCCTGAATGAACGCGATCACAGGCTCGACCGTACGGATGACGACAGCGCGAAAGATCTCGTTCTTATTTTTGAAGTAGTGAAACAGCGAAGGCTGGCGCAACCCTGCCGCTTCGGCAATTTCGCGAGTGGAGGTGCCTTTGAATCCTTTCTGGCGAAAGAGCCGCCGGGCTGCGGCCAGTATTTCCTCAGCCGCCGGCTGGCTTGTTTCGCTCGGGTTCGCGCGCGGCCGGCCGACCCGAGGTTTTGGCGTGTCTATTGGTGGCGCCTTCTTCGCCATGCGATGCCTGTGCTTGACAAGGTCGTCCATTATACGCAGACTCTAGTTTCTATCAATTGATAGAAAGAAATAAAAAGTAGAGACGCCCGCCAACGGCCGCGGTGAACACGCGCGCGCCGACCAGGCCCAGACAGAGTTCAAGAGGCAGGTCAGGTGAAGAGAGAAAGTAGAGTTAAGAGAAAAGAAAGTTAAGAGAGCAACGTGAGGAGAAGAACCATGTCGGATACTGCCCAGGCGCTGATCCAGACCGATGCGCTGCAGCGCATCCGCAACCCCCTGGAGGAAGCGTGGACCCTGCCGCCCGACGCCTACACATCGGCGCAGATTTTTGAGAAAGAGCGTGACACCCTGTTCAGCACCGGCTGGCTGTGTGTCGGACGGGTGGAGCAGTTTGCCGAGGTGGGCGACTACCGCTGCATAGATTTGCCGGCACAACCGATTGTGGTCGTGCGCGGGCGTGACGATGAAATCCGCGCGTTTTCCCGCGTCTGCCTGCATCGTGCGATGCCGGTGGCCGAGGGTTCCGGCAACGCAACCCGGTTTGTGTGCCCGTATCACAACTGGACTTACGAACTCACCGGTCAACTGCGCAGCGCGCCGATGATGGAGGGCGCGCGCGGTTTCGATGCGAAGCAGTGCCGGTTGCCCATGCTTGCCGTTGAAATCTGGCAGGGTTTTGTCCTCGTGAACGGTGATCCGGAAGCAGAACTGCTTGCGCCGCAGTTGACCGGGTTGACGCAAGTGATTGCCAACTACGAGTTCGATCAGATGGTGATCGTTGACACCATCGAGTTCGACAGCCCCTGGAATTGGAAGATCCTGGTAGAGAACTTCATGGAGGCCTACCACCACATTGGCACGCATAAGACGACGTTTGAACCGGTGTATCCGGCACGAATGTCGAGCGTCGCGGACAACGGTGGCGAACCCTGGGTACTGCTGCGCATGCCGGCTAAGCCCGAGCATGCGACCGAAGACGCCGTGTTTCCGAAGCTAGAGAATGACGAGAAGGATCAACTCCTTGCCATGTGCGTTTTCCCGACGCTGCTGTTCGCGGCGTCGGCCACCGGTGCGGCGTGGTATCAACTGGAGCCGACCGCCCACGATCAGATGACGCTCAGGATTCACGCAATGACCACACCCGCCGCCGCCGCAGCCCTGGATGATGCAAGCCGTGAGGCGCTGATGGCCATGTTGCGCGACGTTCACGAGGAAGACATCGAGGCTAATCGCGGCCCCTGGCTCGGCTTAAATGGGGCTATGACGACCCAGGGTCGACTCAGCCCCTACGAAAAGTCGATCTGGCAGCTGAATCAGCTGTGGGCAGATGCGCTCGGCTTGGACGCCGCATCGGCAACGGGAGCCTGATCTGGACGTGCTGATAACAGGCGCAGGCCGAGGCATCGGCTACCTCACCGCAACGGCTGAAGTCGGCTGAGGCGCCGGGTTACCGTTCTAACCAGGCATTTAATCCAGGAATTCAAACGAGGAGATAGTGGCGTTGACCGCGCCTTGGGGCACGGCAAGCGCTGGGTCACTCGCATGGAGGTGAGTTTGTGAATCGGTATGACATTTCAGCGGGGCAGATTGATATCTTCGTCAACGGGGCTCTGGACTTGGAAATACTGGGCAACCTGTTTGAAACCATCGCAAGCGATACGCGCTTTCGCTGCGATCTCAGGCAGTTCTGGCATTTTCAAGAAGTCGATTGCTCGAACTTCCGGTCATCCTGCTTGCCTGCCTTAGGGCTCGGCCTCAGGGAAGATCCAGGTCAAGCCTATCCTCAGGTGGCGTTTATCGCTGAGACGGATCTGCTTTTCGGGTTGTGCCGGGCGTATGCGGGTTGGATCGGGAGCAAGCCGATAGAAGTCGGCGTCTTCAGGAGGTATGACGATGCGCTTGCATGGGCGTATCCCGGAGATGAGCTACAAAAACCGGCATAACAGCGAACCAATGAGAGCTAAGCAGACGACCGTATCCTAACGTTGTCGCTGATCGGTACGGCCGTGCTCAACTTTCAGGCATGCCTGCCGCTTTCAGCACTTCGCCGCAGCGGGCCATGATTGCGGGGTCCAGATAGAGATTCGGATTCACAAATCGCGCCACGGTGTAGCTGGGATCCATCTCGAGCGTCCGCGCGACTTCACGACGGGCGGCAGCCTCATCACCCATCATCCCATACACGATCGCAAGGCTGGTGTGGGCGTAGAAAAAGTCTGGGAAACGCCGCAAACAGGCTTTCAGGGTCGCGACGGCCTCTTCATAGCGGCCGGCGTTTCTGAGCGCGGTCCCCAGCACGCCGTAGCGCGTGCTGTTGGGTAGCGGCGACAGGCGGATGGCGCGTTCCAGGCTCTCGACCGCCGCGTCTGCCTCACCCAGAAACATGAGATTCCAGCCGCGGAACATCCAGGCTTCATCCAGGTTGGGCTCTACTTCGACCGCACGATCCGACGACTTCAAGGCCTCGTGCAGGTCGCCGGCCAGCACCTTGTAGATGCCGTCTCCGACCAGGGCGTAGCCATTGTCCGGTTCCAGTTCCAGAGCCCGGTCTATCCATTGACGCAGCTGGGGCAGGGCCTCCTGGGGCGGTTCCCAACCTACGACGATCGCAAATGCAACGGTGGTGACGAGCCAGCTGTAACCCTCGACAGAGTCGGGTTCTGCGTCGGCGAACTGAAGAAAATAGCGTCGCGCAGCGAGGCTCGCGGTGTGTTCAAACTTCCTGAACTCGAAGATGCCGCGATAAAGCAGCTCTCGCGAATCAGCATTGCGGTAGCGCTGATATTTTCGGGCGGGTTCTCCCGATGCAATTTTCACATCGAGCGCGGTGACGATTTGTCGCGTCAGATCGTCTTGCAGCGCAAAGAGGTCGTCGTTTGTGCCGTCGAAGCGCTTCGACCACAGCGTCTCTTCGGTGCGTCCGCTCACGAGCCTGGCGGAAACCCGCACCCGTTCACCGGATCTGCGCACGCTGCCGAGCAGCACGTAGTTGACGCCGAGCTCGCTCGCGATCACCCCGACGTCAGGCGAATCTGATCGATAGGAAAACGAAGAGTTTCGAGAAATGACGACCAGCAGCTTGATGCAGGACAGATCGGTAATGATGTCTTCCACCAGACCGTCACAGAAGTATTGCTGTTCGGCATCGGAACTGAGGTTGGTGAACGGCAACACCGCGATCGAGTTTTCCACTGCCTCGGCTGCGGATTGCGCGCGCCTGGCCAGGTATGACGCAGATGATGCGGGGGCTGCGTCCCCGTCAGCGGCGAGCGTCGCCTGTATGCCGTCTATGAGTTGACCCAGCTGGTCCTGCTGGCGCGGCCAGTTGCGGAGCGCTGTGGTCTGGATGGAGCGAAATCCCAATGGCGGGCGCGCGTCGTCAATACTGCACGGCACGAGTTTGTTTTGATCGAGGCCTTCCTGCGCCTCGTCCCGCACCCAGCTGGAAGCGACAGCGTGCTGCGACCACACAACGACGATGCAGGCAGCCTGCTCGATCTCGCTCTGAATGACATCAGCGTAGGTTGTCCCGGTGAGCAGCTCACGATCCCACCATATCGACCAGCCGGCGCTTTCGAGTGCCGTGACGAGGGGAACGATGCGATCCCGATCTTCGGATGCGTAGGATAAGAAAATGTCTGCCATGGCCCCAACGATAAACGTGGCCCGGTCCCAGGGGAAGAGACATGGCCGAAAACCTTAGCGGGCGTGTTAGTTGGCAGGTGCGAAAAGGCTGTTTAGAGAGATCTACTCGGGCAGGGAGATCTCGAAATTCACGGCGGCAAGCTGCGCCGGCGAGGCATCGAGGCGATCGAGGTATTGTAGCCAGCGCGGGTCACTGTGCAGGGGTTCGAAAGCCGGGTCGAGGTAGTCCCAGATTCTGAAGACCAGTGGACCGGCATCGCGCTCGACCGGCTTCTCCAGCCACTCGAATGCGGCTTCCGTGTCTCCCGTCCACGCGAGGATCCGGGCCACAAAGCGCGGCCACTCATTGCCGTACTGCTCGACCAGCGCTGCAAAGCGATCCTGGAATTCCTGCTCGCGGCCGAGATCGTGAAGAGACAGGGTTTCAGAGAACATGCGGAAAATGCTGGGCTCCGCCTTTTCCGTGGCCAGCATCCCGGCCGCGGGGTCTCCCTTGAGCGTCAGAATGTAACCCAGCACCGGTACGAGGTTCGGCACGTCCGGCGCCAGCGCGAGTTGGGTCCTGAACGCGCTCTCGGCCGCGTCGAGGTTACCGGCAAAGAGCTGCGCCAACCCGAGATTGCCGAAACAGATCGCGCATAACGGATCGCGTGCCGTCACATACTCGCCAACCGCCACCGCGTCGGCGAACCGGCCCAGGCTGATCGCGAGCATCGCAGCTCCGTTCATGTTGCGCAGATTGGTGGGTTCCAGCGCCAGCGCGCGTTCGTACCAATGCGCAGCAGCGGTAAGGTCGTTGTCGGCCGTCATTGACTGCCACCCATGCTGTCCGTGCGCTAGCGCATCCTGCGGATCGATTGCCAGCGCCTGTTCATCTGCCTGCCAGGCGAGCTGCCAAAGCTCTTTCTGATTTTCGATGTCGAAGCTGACGCGGAACGAGTAGAGCAACGAGAGATCGGTCCAGGCCCGCACGTAGGTGGGATCACGCTCGAGAACCTCCTTCAAAAGCGTTTCTGCGGCGCCGATTGTCGATTCGTCCTGCTGCAGCAGGATATGGTGCGCCTGTAGGTAGAGCGTGTAGACCTCGGCGTCCCGGGTGCGCGTTGGCAAAGTTCCGAACAGCGCCACGTTGAGCTCGTCCACGACGTGTACTGCGATGTCTTCCTGGACCGCAAAGACGTTGTCGAGCTTGCGATCGTAACTTTCCGACCAGAGCGGGGAATCGGTCCGCGTGTCGATGAGCTGCACCGTGATGCGCAGGTCGTCGCCGGACTTTCGCACCGATCCGTCGAGTATGTGGGTGACGTTCAAACGCTCTGCAACGGTGGGGATGTCCACGTCTTCGCCTTTGAAGGCGAAGGCCGACGTTCGTGAAATGACGCGCAGCTCAGGGTTCTTTGCCAGGAGGTTCATCACCTCTTCGGACATGCCGTCCGAGAAATACTCCTGGTCGGGGTCCGCGCTCATGTTGACAAAAGGCAACACGGCGATGGACTGTTTTTCTTCGGTTTGCGCATCTGTCTGCATTTGCGCTTCGGTGACGTCCGGCGCGGCGTCGTCCGTGCGCGGTTGCGTGCCGAGATAAACGCCGGCAATTGCCGCGACGAGAACGCCGGCCACCGCCGGTATCTGCCATCTGAAACGCCGCTCTTTTGTCTGCGCCTCAACGGTCGATTGGCGCTCGACCGACGCTCCGAGGGCGTTGGCCAGCGTCGTGCGGTGTACCGCCGGTGACAGCTCATCCTTGTGAATCATCTGGATACGGGTCAAACCGATCTTCAGATCCGGGGACAGAGGCGTATCATCGAGAAGCACTGGAATGATGTTCCGGTTCTCATCCAGCGCGTAGTTGATTTCCCGGTTGCAGTGCTCGGAGTTGATGGACCCTCTGGACACGTAGAAGAGCACGCGGGCGGCGCCGTCCAGCGCGGTGCCAATCCTGGCCCGCCAGTTGGCCCCGGCCGGAATGCCTTCGTCGTACCAGATGTTGATGCCCTGGTCGCGCAGCCACTGAAGCTCTGGATACACCACGGGCGCGTCTTCGTGAGCGTAAATCACGAAAACGTAGGGTTCTTCTCCCTGGTACGCGCTGAACGGCTTGTCCATTCCCATCTCTGCCAGTGGCGTCCCGCTAGTGTACCCGCGTTTGTGCCGGGGTCGTCACAAGGGATGGGTGGTGTAGAGCAACGGCCCGACCGACGACAAATCGTTTTTATTCGTCTGCCGGAATGATCCTCTTCAGCAACGTGCTGCTGCAGCCGCCATGGCGCGTTGCCGGTTGCTCCCCGTACCCCATGTGCGCTGAGATCGGGTAGACCTGATCGCTCATTTGATCCGAGCCCTGGTAGTCGATACGCAGATCCAGCCGCGTATCAGCCCAATTCAAGGTCAGCGCGTTCACGCCGGTCAGCGTCAGCCCTACATCCTGGTAGGTTGTGGTCTCTATGCCGAGACCGCTCACCACGACAGTGGCTTCTGCCGTGTCGTGGGCGACCGTGATGTAAGGTTCCGTGAAGTGGCATGTGATCACGTCGGCTTGCGCGCTTGCAGACAGCGCCAGGGTTGCAAGCAAAATGGGAAGACGCATGGCTGAAAGGCACATAGTTGAATTCCTCACGGTGTCTGTCGTCCGACGAAGTTGCCCCGAGGGATGACACCTGTCTGCGCGTCGAAGCGCCGCGCGCCGTACTCCGGATCTTCGAAGCTCACGTAGCGCACGTCCTTCGGCACGATCAGGTAGATGACGGCGTGCTGCATGTCGGTGCTGACGAGAGAGGGTCCTTTGACACCGTAGGTGACAAAGTAGGCGCGCTCGGTTCGGTGTACACGCACGTTTTTGATCTCGAGGTCGCTCGAGGTCAGCCACACGGATTTCACGATCAGGCGTTCCTCGTCGAAATCGACGTCGATGTCGTATGGCTTGCCACACGCCGTCAGTCCCAGCGCGCTCAGCTGCTCGGGCCGCGTGATCTCGACCATGCCGTCAGCTTCCACAGTGTACTCGGACAACCCTGGCTCTATCTCCAGGGACTGCCACGCGCCGGTCTCGTCCTGGCTGACGGCAAACTGCCAGGTAAAGGGCTGGGCTCCGGTCGGGCCAATGCCGGTAATGAAACTTGCGGTGACCGTCAGCGCCGTGCCGTCGGTGTTCCAGCTGCTGTCAGCGAGCGTGTCCAGCCACCAGCTCTGGTTGATGCGGAGCAGCGGCCGGCGCTGGTCGGTATCGATCAGGAACAGGCCGCCTTTACACCCATACAGCGCGAGATGCGGCTGCTGCTCGTGGTTGGCCGGGTTGACCAGCGCTTCCGGGGTAAACTCGCTCGCGCAGGCGTCGATGTTATCCGGCGTCTCGGCGTCAGCACTGCTGCTGATGCCGAGCATGAGCAGCAGCAGTGCGTGTTGAACGATTGATTTCATGTACTGCCTCCGACCGTTCGCTTAGTTTATCGGGCCACAGCTGTTGCCCCGGGGCTTAATCTCCAGGGTGGCGTCATACCGGAAGCCGATGCTGTCCATGCTCGGGTATTGCGCGCTGAACGAGGGTTTGGTCAGCGTGCTCGCCTGTTGGTTCGGCCAGCCGTATCCGGGCTTGGGCAAGGTGATGGCAAAACCGCTCCACATGGGACGGCTCTGCGGGTTTATCCCGATGCTCAGCCAGTCTGTGAAGCCGAATGCGAAACCCCAGCCGTAGGCGCTGTCGTCCGTGCAGGGTTTATCCTCCGGACCGTTGTATTGATAGCCGACGCTGAGATCCGTGCTGCCGAAGAACTTACCCAACAGCCCCTTGGTCATGAAGTCGTCACTCTCGCTGGCACCCACGCCGAAGCCGTGGGAGAAATACAGGTGCGTGCTGCCATGGAAATTGGTGGCTACCTGTATGCCCAGAGTGAGCGGCATATTGAAATTTTCCGGCGGGGTGATGCCGATCATGGGCAACAGCTTCTCGGCCGGTAGCGACAGTGAATAATCGAAGGTCACACGGTTGTGGCGCAACAGCCCCTGGCTTTGTTGCTGCGCCACGGGTTGCGCGCGCGCTGCGACCATCATGGCGCGCGGCGGTCCGCCGATGGGCCGGGCCTGGCTCATCTGTATGCCGGTGCGGCGCGACGGCTGGGTCAGCTGTCTGAAGCCGAGCCGGTTCAACTGATAGTTCAGCTTGCCGATGTCCCCGCTGCAGACGACGGCGGGATCGAGCAACACCTTGCGGAGGTCCTTTTGCACACGCTTACCGTGTTCCACCAGGTTGCTGACGATCCGGACCTGGTCCTGGTGGGATGCCAGGAACCGATCCACGGGCGCCATGGCGTCATCCAGGGGTAGCCTGTTCGCGACTTTGCCGGCTTCTTCCTGCACTTCCTGCATCTTGCGGGCCATGCTGCGCAGCAGGAGCTTGGCGCCGGGAATGCGCTCGATGGCTTCTTTGGAGAGTGCCTCACCGGCCGCATTGGCTTCATCCACCGCGCGGGACAACCCGGCGAGGGAGGTCACGTAGGCGTTGCAGGCCAGATTTTTGGGCCGGCGGCATTCGTTGTTGAGGAAGTCTTCCACCAGGCCTGCGTCGCAGGAGGGTACACGTTCCCATACCAGGCAGGGACGCCCGCCTTCTTTGCCACAGGTTTTGGACATGCAGGCTTTGTTGCTGTTCACGCCATAGAGCGAGCGCACAGGGTTACCGGCGGGGCAGGACCAGCAGGAACCGCCCTGAATGGGGTCGAAGAATGCATTGGCACCCTTGTTTGCGCAGCCGAGCTGGCTCGCGCCCTTGATGACTGTGCTCGGCTTGGGCTTGTGTTGGCGCACGAAGCTCGCCTTCGTGAAACTCGGCTTCTGTACTTTCATGCAGGCTTTCGCGTCTTTCACCGAGCTCGCCTGGCGTACGTAGTCCGCGGGGCAGGTCCAGCAGCTGCCACCGTCGATCGGATCGAAGAAGCCGCGTTTGCAGCTGAGCGAGAAGTCCTGCACTTCGCTGGCGCGATCGTGGGAGACCTTTCTCGGCTTGTAGCAGACGCCGTTGCTTTTGACGCGCTTCGACGGGTCGTGTTTCCAGCCCTTGGGACAGGTGTAGCAGCTGCGCGATCCGGCATTGGCGAACGTGCCCTTACGGCAGCTTTTCAGCAGGCTGTCGACCTTGTAAACGTAGTCGGCCTTGCGCTTCTTCCGCGGGGTGATCCGTTCGCAGGCTTTACCGCCGTCCACCGCGAAGACCGTGCGCTTGGTGCCGCTCGGGCAGGTCCAGCAGCTGCCCTTGCCCACGTCGAAGAAAGAACCGGTGGGGCACTGCGACTTGTTGCTTTCCAGGCGCTTGGCGGGCGCGAATGTGGTGATGCCTTCCACCGTGCAGGCTTTCGGGCCGTTCACCGGAAACACCGAGCGCTTGCCGGTTGGGCAGCTCCAGCACTGACCGCCGTTGATGGGGTCCCAGAAGCTCCCTTGCGGGCAACCCATAAACTTACCGTCGGGTTTGCCCAGGGACTTTGCAGGGGCGTACTCGGCAGCCTGGGCTGCGCCTGCCAACAGGCAGAAAAGCAGCGCGAGTAGCGCGAAGCGGGTTGGATGAGTGTGCAGAGCGTATGTCTTCATTGTTTTCGTACCCTGTTAGTCAGTATGAGTTGGGTCTTACGAGGTATATCGCCATTGGTACCTGCAACCCCTCAAACCGGATTCTTTTTTTTCTGCAGAATGCCCGCGCTGGTTGCCACGGCCGTTCCGGGAACTTCTTTGACGCCGCGCTTGCCGCGCTCCGCGAAGAACACCTTCTTACCATTTGCCGGGAGCACCGCATAGGGGGTTGTCCAGCGGATACTCGTGTTGCCGATCCGGGGGCGCTTGATGGCGTAGCTGACGTAGTACGCCGCGGGCGTCTCGTACACCCGAATCTGCACGATGCGATGCCGGGGTATCGACGATTTGCGCCTGCCAGCCGTCTGCTGTGGGCGATAGCCTTAGCGCCACCTGGTGCGGGTTGGCCCCACCGGCCGTCTGGAACATCGCCTCTATGCGTAACCCGTCGTCGTCTTTCGCTACCGCAACCATCTCGATGAAAGTACCTGCCACATCGATATGCAGAAGTTTGCGTTGGCTTATCTGTTCCAGCAGATACAATTGATTCTCGTGGTCTGTGGCCAGAAAAACGCCTTGCGGATTGTTCCGCACGGTCAGCCAGAAGGTGTCGGAGACCCGATCGAGGGCAAAGTGCATTTGCGTGGGCACGCAGAGGACCTTGTCGGGGTCGAACTGCACGGCATAGTGGGAAGACGAAGAAGACAGAGGCTGCGCGGCTGCCGGGATAGTCCATAGGATGAGCAGCAGCGCAAAGGGTCTGATTTTATTGTGCATGTTTCACCTCGCGCGTGTGTCTTACTCGAGATATCGACATTGGCCAGCGCTTCCCCGCATGGCCCGGTCAAAATTTTTTGTCGCGGCGTGAGGGGACAGGGCGGGAGACGACGATTACCCGTGCAGGAGGTAACGAAATGCACCATCGAATGACATCGTCCGTTGCAGCGGTCCTGCTCGTGTTGGGGCTCGCGTCCTGGACCTGCAACGCTGTCGCCGCGCAATACCCGGTCCGCGGCGCCAACCCTGGATTCATCCCGGCTGAGCTTGAGGCCGTGGATGCGCTGGTGTTCGAATGGATGGACGCCACGAGCACCCCGGGTATATCCATTGCGTTCAGCGTCGAAGGTAGACTGGTGCTGACCCGCGGTTACGGCTATGCGGACGTGGAACGTCTTGAACCGGTTGAGCCGAAGCATCGCTTCCGCATCGCGAGTATCTCGAAGCCCGTCACGGCCGTTGCCATCGCGAAGATCATCGAACAGGGCGAGCTGGCCTGGAACAGCAAGGTATTCGGACGCCACGGCATGCTCGGTACCCGATATGGCAGCCAGCCCTACCGTCCCTGGCTGAACGAGCTGAACGTTGAGCACCTGCTCATGCACACCTCAGGTGCCTGGGGGAACAGCCACAATGACCCGATGTTCCTCAAGAGAAACTGGTCGCTGACGCGGTTGATCAACCATACTCTGGACACTTACCCCCGCGAGGCTGCCCCCGGCAGCCGCTACGATTACTCGAATTTTGGATATGCGCTGCTGGGCCGTATCGTCGAGCGCCGTACCGGGCTGAGCTATGAAAATTATGTTCGGCGACAGGTGCTGGCGCCCATGGGGGTTTTCCAGATGGCCGTCGGCGGCAACACGCTGCGGGATCGGAAGCAGGATGAGGTGCGCTATTACCCTGAAGCCGCCAGCTATGCCATGAACGTTGAACGCATGGATGCCCACGGCGGGTGGATCGCCACGGCGAGGGATCTGTTGCGCTTCCTGTCCCATGTGGATGGGTTTGATGCGGTGCCGGACCAACTGCGGCCGGTGTTGCGGCAGCGCCTCTTTACGCCTTCCGCTGCCAACCGCAATTATGCCCGCGGCTGGTCGGTCAACGGCCGTCCCAACTACTGGCACAGCGGATCGCTGCCCGGCACCTCTTCCGTGCTGGTGCGGACTCACGATGGTTTTGGCTGGGCGGCCCTGGCCAACTCGCGCCCGGCGGACGTCGCCGCGCGGGATATGCTGGATCGTCTCATGTGGGATATCAAAAGGCAGATCAGTTACTGGCCGCCGGGCAGCCTGTTTTAGCGGTTGGTGCTCTGGGCGCCCGCAACGTGCGCGGTCAGGTCCGCCAGGACTCTGTGCTATAAACGTCTGACAACGGCTGGATGAGGAGAGGCGCCGCATGAGTATTCCCGCAAACGCAGACATCGAAAACTGGATCGCGCAAGAAACCCCCGAGGAAGTGCTCGAGCCCGATCTGCCCATCATCGACCCGCACCATCACTTGTGGGATCTGCGCGGTGCGCGCAACGCCTTGGGTTTCCGGCAGGAGGTGTATCTGTGTGAGGAGATCAGCCGCGACATCGCTGACAGCGGACACAACGTCATCCAGACCGTGTTTGCGCAATGCGGTGCTTTCTATCGCGCTGACGGGCCCGAGGAAATGCGCTGCGTGGGTGAAACGGAGTTTGTGCATGGCATAGCCGCCATGAGCCGCTCGGGCGTTTATGGGCCGACCCGATTGTGTACCGGGATCTTCAGCACGGCTGACCTGCGGCTGGGCGATGGTGCCGCGGCCGTCCTGGAGGCCCACCTGCACGCCAGCGAGTATTTCCGCGGTGTGCGCACGGCGTTCCCTTCCGATCTGAACGATGAGTTCCTGAAGGGCTTTGCGCTGCTCGAGAAGTACAACCTGAGCTACGACAACTGGTCCCCAGACTTCACGCGTCTGCCGCGGCTGGCGGCGCTTGCCGACAAGTTCCCCGGCGTAACCGTCATCGTCAATCACCTCGGTGGCAGGATTGACCCGGACGCCGATGAGGCTGAGCTGAGCGCATGGAAAGCAGCGATCGATGCGGTGGCCGCGTGTTCCAACACGGTCATGAAGCTTGGCGGTGCGCAGATGCGAGTGGGTGACTGGGAACCGCCGTACCATATGCACCGTGCTGCCACGCCCTGGAGCTCTGACCAGTTCATGGCGGCGCTGCTGCCTCGCTACCAATACGCGCTGGAGGCGTTTGGTCCTGAGCGATGCATGTTCGAAAGCAATTTCCCGGTGGACAAAGACTGTATTTCTTACCGCACGCTGTGGAATCTGTTCAAGAAGATGGCGCGCGAGCTGGGGTTGTCCGAATCAGAAAAGAGCGATGTTTTCAGCGGGACGGCGGCGAGAGCTTACCGACTGTCTTTACCAGAGTGAGGGGGCCAGAGTGAGGGGGCCGGATTGAGGGCGCTCTAGCGAGCAGCGGGGCGCGCTCCTGCCTGCCCCGCTGCAGATGCCCTCAATCCTCGATGTAATCCGGCCACCCGGCCTTCACGTAATCGACGAATCGCTCCGACAGCCCCTCGGCTGCCAGATGACTGCGGCTGACAGGCAGAGACACGGGCTCGAATCCCGGATCCTGGGCGTACAGGTTGGGAAAGTTGTGGTGCAGGATCGCCGCGCGTCCGAGCATCACCCAGTCCGCGCCGGCGTCCATCGCCGCTTCGGCGTCAGCGGGCGTGCGGATCATGCCGGCGACACCAAGGCGGGTGTCCCCGCGATCGAGCTCGGTGAAATAACTCATGAGCGAGCGGCCTTTGTAATCAGGGTCGCCGGGTTCTTTGAATACATCCCACAGCGACATGTCCAGAAAGTCGATCTTGCCGCCGTGCAATAACGCCTGCGCCGCTTCGATCACCTCCGGCAGCTGCAACCCGAACCGTTCGGGAGACAGTCTGACCCCCAGTTGGAACGTCTCATCGCAGCGTGCGCGGATGCCGTCGATGATTTCGAACAGGATGCGGTATCGGTTTTCGAGCGAGCCGCCGTAGCTGTCCTCGCGCTGATTGATCTTTGCCGAGAAGAACTGAGAGAGCAGGTAGCCGTGCGCGCCGTGCAGCTCGACGCCATCGAAGCCGGCTTGTTCAGCGCGGACGGCGGCGGCGATGAAGTCCTCGATGACTTGCTGCACTTCGTCTTCCTGCAAGGCGCGTGCGCCGGTCTCGTCATTGTCGGAGGCGCAGACCGGGGTTGTGCCGATCAGTTTCTCCGGCGAGCGCATGCCCGCATGGTGGAGCTGTATGTTAGCGACGCTGTCGTTGGCCTTGATCCCTTCCGCGAGGCGGGAAAGCCCGGGGAGGTGCTCGTCGGAGAAAGCGCCGAGCTGCCCGGGAAACCCGCGACCCTGGGCCTGGACGTGGGCGGCACAGGTCATCGTCAACCCGAACCCGCCCTCGGCGCGCTTGGTCAGCCAGTGGTATTCATCGTCCGATAGCTTGCCGTCATCGAAACTCTGGGTGTTGGTCAGCGGCGCCAGCATGAAACGGTTCTTCATGCTGGGCCCGCGGGGAAAATCCAGGGGGCTGAGCAGGGCGGTCATGGCGTCTCGCAAAAGGTCCGCAGCCTACGGACTCCCTGCGCTTTGCGCAACGCTCTATCCAGGCATGTCGACAAAGTCTGCGAGTTCCGCCTGGAGGAATCTGCGCAGCGCATCCACAGGCGCAGTAACGCCGCCTCTGCGCGGCATCACCAGGCTGAGATGTGCCTGCCCGGCATGCCATTCCGGTAACACTTTCACCAACTCACCCGAGGCCAGCTCGTTCCGGCAGGTGTACGCAGGCAGCGCGACGATGCCGAGCCCCTCGCGCGCGGCTTCTTTCAAAGTGGCCATGTCGTCGCTCTTCAGCCTGGGCGTAATTTGAAC
Organism: Pseudomonadales bacterium; assembly: GCA_965267275.1. GTDB lineage: Bacteria > Pseudomonadota > Gammaproteobacteria > Pseudomonadales > Azotimanducaceae > UBA4421. The sequence goes on along the minus strand of OZ253950.1, from coordinate 3,972,075 downwards.
GTCTGCTCTGGTGCCGGACGTGTGTTCCAGGCGCCAGCTGTCGCCGGGCGCTTGCCAGCCGAGCGCGAGTGTTTGCTGGGTTGGGAGATCCGCCGGGGTTGCGATGGGTTTGCCGTCGGGTTGATAGTCGGGCGCGGCAAACAAGTGCCACGCGACAACAGCCAGGCGCCGCTGGATCAATCCTGAGTCCGGCAATGCGTCCACGTGACCACGGACGGACATATCGACGCCCGAGGCGATGAGATCAATGTTCTGGTTGGTCACTTGCTGCAGCACGGTAACCTCCGGGTTGTCCTTCAGAAAGCGGGCCACCAGCGCTTTCAAGGCGAACTGGGCGACACCCACGGAGCAACTCAATGTGACGGTTCCGGACAGCGTGTTTTGTTGGCGCTTCAGAGCTTCTTCAGCGGATTCGACCTGGTCGAGCGCGGCGCGGGCGTGCCGGTAGAAGACGTCGCCGAGTTCGGTGACCCTGGACTGGCGGGTTGTCCGCTGGATCAGGCTTGCGTCCAGCCGTGCCTCCAGCTGCTGGATATGCCGGCTGAGGCGTGACTTGGGTATCCCGAGCGCTTCGGCCGCGCGCGTGAAGCCGCCTTTTTCAACGACGTGCACGAAATAGTAGTAGTCGTTCAGATCGATGGATGCCATTGTCGGAGAGTCCTTCGAATGTCCTATAAATAGGATTATATATTCGAAAAGTGACTCTTCTAGCCCATATTGTCCCGTTTTTATACTTGCTTCGAATTCAACGCAACAGGAGCAGGTGATCAAATGGACGCAATCAAACGAGATACGGCAGTCGTATCCGAGCCGCTGGACGGGGCTTCTCTTTCGGTGGGCGGTGGCTTCGAAGCGCAGAGCTTTCGGGCTCGCGACATCGGCGCCGCGATGGATCCGCTGGTGATGGTCGATCACTACGTCATGACGGAACCCACATTCGGCGCGCACCCCCACGCCGGGATGTCTGCCGTGTCGCTGTTGTTCGAGGACAGCGTGGGGCTGTTCCACAATCGTGACTCATTGGGAAACGATTTCGATCTGCACCCGGGGGATTTGTACTGGCTCCGGGCCGGCGGCGGCGCGGTGCACGATGAATCTCCGCGAGACAATGCCCGCACTCACGGGCTGCAGGTGTTCGTCAACGTCCCGCAAGCGCAACGTTTTGATGCGCCCACTTCCCTCCTCGTGCGCGCGCAGGACATGCCGGTAATCCGTACCGACGACTATCGCGTGAAGGTTGCCCTGGGTGAGTCCAATGGTGTGCGCGGCGCGGTATCCCCATCGCTGCCGATGACCATATTGGACGGCACGCTTCAGCCGGGCGGTCGCTTCTCACATGAGGCAGCGTCCAACCGAGGCATCTGGATCCACGCGATCGAGGGCAGTCTGGAGGTCACCATCGGTGAGGAAGTCCGGTTGCTGGCGTCGGGACAAGCGCTTGCGATCGATGCTGATGGTGCCGCTGAAGTGCGTCTGCGCAATGCAGCAAGCGAGACAGCGCACTTCGCCATGTTCGATGGTGAGCAGATTGATGAGCGCTATGTTCAGGACGGCCCCTTTGTCATGGGATCAGAAGAACAAATCGCAGACATCAAAGCCGCCTACGAAGCCGGTCGGTTGGGCGGCATTGGCGGCAACGGCTGAGCCTGGCTCAGCCGATTTCAAGCAGGACGCTGTGAGCGGCGTTTCTCGAGCATCAGCGCGGATCGAGACGCACGAACTCCCGGGGTGGGAATCCCATCAGAACCCGGGCAAACAGCGGCAGCCGATTGTCCTCCAGGACCTGGTCGTGCAGCGCGCCCTCTACCGGCACGGCCGTGTAGTTGCCGCTCTGCGCCGCGCGCTCGCCGCCGAACTCGATGTGTATCTCGGGGTTCCGCTGGATCTGGCGGAACCAGGCTCTCGGCCAGTGATTGGCCGCCAGGTACAGATCTCCCTGGCTTTCGAAGAGGGACAGCACGCGCTTGGTTTCGGTGCCGTCGTCTTCGGTCAGCGTGATGACGAGATTGTCTTCGCCCCGGGGCTGCGAGTAGCCCAGCCAGGTCTCGAACGCGGCCACCAGGCCCACATAAACGGCGAGCAGGATGAGGATGATTTTGAGGGTTAATTTCATGGCGGCACCTTCGGCGACTCGATAGGGGCCAACTTTAACAAGACACGTGCGCCGGTGCTCGCGCACTTTTCAAACCTAAATCCGCTGAACCGCCTGTGTGCCCCGATCGGTATTGGTTGAAGCGAAGAAGCCATCGAACTCGAGCTCATCGGCCATCAGCTCCAGTCGCGTCGCGAGACCGTCCATCATGGCGCTGAAGTCCTGGAGCTCGATCATTTCGGCAAAGCAGGGCTCCAGGTAAGGGCGCCAGTGCTGACGCCAGCCGGCGTCTATCGCTCGCTGAAGATCGACCAGCGCCTGACGGTTTTCGCCCCGAATGGCGGCCACCTGGGCCTTCGCATACCAGACCTCCGAATCGTGTCGCAGGTCGTCTGCGAGTAAGCGATTCAAGGCGGTATCGATTTTGGCAAGCAGCGGCTCCGCTTCTGCGGAACCCAGCGCCTGGTAGGCGTGCGCCGCGTGTATCGCAATCCCGAGGGACGCTATGCCAAAGGGCTTTGCCTCGGAAACCTTATCTTTTGTCAGATCGAGCACCCGCTCCCAGGCAGCGACGGCGGCTTCGGGTTGGGCGAGGAAATAGCCGGCCTGGGTCGCGTCCAGTAACTGTTGCGCGTTGCTCGCCTCAGTGAGTATCGGGCGCATCAGCTCTTCCGCTCGCGCACGCTCACCGCGCGCAGCCAGGATCGATACGCCGACCCAGAAGAGGCGCGATGCTTCTGAACCGGAAGCGAGTCCGCTTGCCGAAGCGAGCCATTCCTCCGCGCGGTCGAAGCGGCCGATGTCGATGTATAGCTCGGAAAGGTTCAGTGCCGTCCACGCCCGCGGCTCCAACTCGAAGCTCTGCTTGTAGTTGCTGATCGCGGTCGCGAGCCGCCCGTTGGAGGCATTGATCCGGGCGACGAGGTCGTAGGCCCGCGCGTAGAACGGATCTGCCTCGATGATCTGGCCGAATATGTCGAGCGCCTCGACATCGCGCCCTACGGAAAACAGGGAGTCGGCCAGGTTGTAACCGGCCACCGCTGACCGCGGATCGAGATCGAACGCGCGGGCGTAGTAGCTCTGGCTTTCGGCTTGATCGGACACGAGCTGCCCCATCCACATGTGGGCCATGGCGTTGTTTGGATTTCTGTCGATTGCCCGGGCCAACATGTCGCGCGCCTGAGCTTTCTCGCCTTTGACCATCTCGAGGAGCCCGAGTGTTGCGTAGGCATCCGAGGATTGCGGGTTCAGCTCGAGCGCTCTGTCGATGGATGCCTGCGCCTGGGCCAGATGCTCATCGCGCGCCTCGCCGTACTCGTACATCAGCGCATGGCTGCGTGCCAGACCGGAGTGGGCTTCGGCGTAGGTCGGATCGAGCGCAACGGCGCGCTCGAAAAATCGTACGGCGTCTTGCAGGCTTTGCTCGGTCCGCTTGGCAAGCTCGGCCCGACCCATGCTGACCACGACCAGCGCTTCTGCGTTGCTGGACGTTGCTTCCGCCGGTGCGCTCGCCAGCAGGGTGATCTCGAGTTCGTCCGCGACCGCCGCCGCGATCTCGTCCTGGATGGCGAAGACGTCACGAAACTCTCTGTCGTAGGTCTGCGACCAGAGGTGGCCGCCGCTGTCGACGTCGATCAGCTGGGCGGTGACGCGGATGGTGTCGCCGACGTCGCTGCGGCGCACGCTGCCTTCCAGGATGGTGTCGACCTGCAGCTCATAGCCAATCTGCTGCACCGGCTTGCTCACGTTCTTGTAGGCGAATGAGGACGTGCGGGCGATCACTCGCAAGTCCTGGAACCTCGAGAGCACGTTGAGCAGCTCTTCGGTCAAGCCGTCTGCAAAGAACTCATCGTCCGGATTCTGGCTGAACGTCGCGAACGGCAACACGGCGATCGCACGCGGACCTGCCTGGTCCAGAGACGCGACCTCAGGCACCGCGTCGTCGCTCGCGTATTGCACGTAGAAGAGCACCGCGATGATCAACAGGAGCACGGCGATGAGGCCGCGTTCGAATGTGCGTCCCATCAGGGCCTGGCTTGGCGTCGTTGCCGGGCTCGACGCCGCTTCAGCGTCGCCGGTGCCGCGCACGATGCCGCCTTTGTTGAGGTCAAACAGCCACGACAGCGCCATGACCACGGGCAGGCCGAGCGCGAAAGCAATGAGCAGGTAGCGCATAGCGTCGGGCGGGATATCGAGAGCCGGCGAAAGAATGTCCGCGATCTGGATCACTGGCCAGAAGAGGACGACGTATAGCGTTGCCACACGCATGACGCGGCGATCCTTCAACTCGCCGTAAAAGCCCTGCCACCAGCTCTGTTGTGCTTCTTCTGCCATCAGTCGATTTCGATTGCGCCGTTTACAGTGGTCAGCCGCACATCGCCGGAGCCGTCACCGGCGACCGTCGTGAGGACGCGGAGCCCTTCTACCTTGCGCGGCCGGTCGTCCGTCAGATCGTTGTCGATGCTGCCGTTGCCCATGGCGACCGCCCGTATCCGTGCGTTTACGGGCTCGCGTAATTCCAGATTGATGTCCGCGCCCGCGGTATTGGCGACCAGCTGTCCGCCCGCATTGAGTTCGCCTGAGAGGCGCAGCGCGCCGGTTTTGGAGGTCGCGATCAACCGGTCTATGCGCTCGAGCTCGAGTTCGACATCACCGGTGATGCTGTCCACGACCACCTTGCTTGCAGAGACATTTATGTCGACGTTGCCGCTGGTGGTCGTCACGCCGAGAGCCCCGGCCCCATTGGACACGTCCACGTCTCCGCTGACTGTCTTTATACGGGTCCGGCTCTCGATCCCGTCGACGTCCACATCGCCGCTGACGGTGCGGATGGCGATCTCACCCTGTACCCCGCGCACGTCGACATCGGAGGACAACCCGTCCACCAGAACCGTGGCCGTTTGCGGCACGCGGATGTCGAGCTCTGACCCGTCGCCCCAGTTCGCGTTTTTGCGAGGCAACTCGACACGGATGAACGTGACGCCGCCCTCGACGCGGAATACGAGATTCTGCGCGAGGTCGTCGAGGTCGCCCTGGACGCGGACCTCGTCGCGGTCCCAGCCTTCCACCTCGATATCGCCACGTGGATTGTGGATGCGGACCTTGCCGAGCGGGTCAACGGCCAGCGTTTTGTCGACTTTCTCTTCGGCCATGACCACGCTGGCCGCGACTAAGGCAGCCGACAGGCTCAGTGCGCGAGCCGTGTGCAACGTTGTCTTTCCGGGCATAGCTGTAACCTGCTCAAACGGTCAGCCAAAATGAGTTGGCTAAGTATGGCCCCCAATTTAGGGCGTTCCAACTCATAGAGTCGCAGCAGGTGGGATTCTGGTTCTTTTTTTAATTGAGGCTGGTTTTAGTTGAGACCGATTCTATCGAGCTATTGGTGAAGCAGCCTAAGGAGCCGGTTTCCGGAGCAGTATGGTCTGACAATCGAGGTTGATATAAAGCAACCATTGACAACGCTGTCGGGATTGACTATCAATAGCAAAATGACAACGTTGTCATAATCCCAGCTGGGATGATTGGAGGCGGGCTGCAAGGCTCGCGGGGCACTTAAGGTGCCGCCGGTAATGAGATCGTGATGCGCGTGATGGGTCACGGGTAAAAGCGATTCTGGAGAGGGGAAAAATGTATAAACACTACAGTACGATTAGAGTATCGGTAGCATTCGCGCTCGCTAACGTTTTCGTGACGAGCAGCGTGTTTGCCGAGGAGCCGGAATATATCGAAGAGGTTGTCGTGACTGGCATACGCAGTTCGGTGATCTCTGCAATGGACACAAAACGCGACTCTGATGGGGTGGTTGATTCAATCTCCGCAGAAGACATTGCAAAATTCCCGGACGCTAACCTCGCAGAGTCGCTGCAGCGAATCACCGGGGTATCGATTGACCGTCAGGGTGGTGAAGGTAATCAGGTTACCGTTCGCGGCCTGGGGCCGAACTTCAACATGGTGACTCTGAATGGTCGCCAGATGCCGACCGCGTCCTCACCGGAGCAGGAGAGCATCTCGTCTGCCACGCAAAGTCGCGCCTTCAACTTTGCCCAGATTGCTTCGGAGTCCGTTGTCGGCGTTGACGTCTACAAAACCGCAAGGCCAAATCTGACGCCGGGTGGCATTGGAGCAACCATCGATATCCGCACAGCCCGTCCTTTCAACTATCCGGGCACGATCGCGCTGTTCAACGTGGCCGGCATTCACGATTCTTCCGTGGAAGATGGTGATGATGTGACGCCAGAATATGGCGGTCTCTTTTCTACACGTCTCGCTGACGGAAAAATCGGGCTTTTAGCTAATTTCTCAATCTCCGAGCGGAATTTCAGCGAACCTTCTGCACACCTGGACGGCTGGCTGCGGGATGATGCCGGAACGGGCAACTACAATACCTGGTGCGCCAATGCGGATTGCACGGATGTGCCTTTCATCTATCGGCCCGTAGCGAACGTCGGCGAAATACAGCACAACGAACGCAAACGTACGAATGCTCAGTTTGTCGCGCAGTTTGCACCGAATGATCAGATCGAAGTCACGTTGGACTATGTGTACTCGAAGTTCGAGAACGATCAACGCAGGAACATCACAGCGTCCTTTGGTGTCGTTGACGGTAACACCGTGACCAATCTCGGTCTGGATGACAACAACACGGTTACTCGGTACACGCGTGCAGGTCACGCGCCTGACACGCAGGCTTATGACAATGAATTGCTGGTCGAAAACGGTTCGGTCGGACTGAACGTCAAGTGGCAGGTCAACGAATACCTCGAACTCACGTTCGATGCTCACAATTCAGACGCGGAAAGCCAGCCCGATGGTGAACTGAACGACCGCAACTACATCATCAACGCTGCGTTGGGTAGTGTGTTTGACTATACCTATAGCGGCAGCGGCGTGGCGATCGGTATCGATGATTCCGGGGCATATCGCGGCACGTGCCAGTACGGGATTGATGATCCGAGCGGCTTCGGTTTCGTGGGCGAGATTGGCGCCACCGACTTCGGCTGTGGCCGCATAGACGCAGATGGATTCCTTGACCCAGTTGGCTTTTCTCCTCTCGGCAGTGTCTTTAAAACCATCGGGATCGATAACGAGGTTGATCAGTACCAGTTGAACGCCAAGTTTGACTTTGAGACGACCACGGTTGATGTCGGTGCTTCCTGGACGGATTACCAGGTAGAAACCCTGGCGGTGAACACGGGTTTTCAGTTCCAGGGTTTGTACCCCTGCGCTGAATGTGATGTCCACATTTCACAACCCGTGAGAACCGGAGCGCCCAGTGCCTTTCAGACGGTGAACATAGTGAACATCGACGGGTTCCTCAACGCGACGCGAGAACCGTTTCTGGGCCAGGATTTCTCCAACCTCAGCTTTGCTCAAGGCTTGGTGGGCGGCGGCAACTGGCCGAATCCCGATTCACTCCTCATTGAGACCTTCCCACCGACCTTCTTTGGCGCTTCCGAGGAGTCTTTAGCGCTGTACCTCAACGTCGCCACGGATTTCGAGATGAACGGTATCCCGGCAAGGATCTCTGCAGGTCTGCGTTATGAAGACACGGACGTGGAAGGTTCGGCGTTCCAGAACTTTCCTCTAAGTCTTACGGTGATCTCACCGACTGAAGGTGTGGTTAATCCGGGCCCGGAGGAAACGTTCTTCGTTCTCGAAGGCGACTACTCAGTTTTCTTACCGGCCCTGGATTTTCGGATGGAGCCCTGGGAGGGGCACGTTGCCCGCGCCTCTTATGGTAAGAGCATTGCGCGTCCGGATCTGAACGGCCTGCGCCCCACGACGACGGTGAGTGACTACCGACCGGGTATCGCAACCGCCTCATCGGGTAATCCGGATCTCGACCCGTATCTTTCAGACAACTTCGATTTGTCCTATGAGTGGTATTACGCGGAAGGCTCTTATGTCTCCGTGGCCTACTTCTATAAAGAAGTGGATGACTACATCGGAATATCGGTAGTGCAGGACACGATCCTCGACGTAAACGGTGAACCTTTGCGCACGCCAGAAGCTCGATTTGATCCTAATCTGATACCAGCTGTGCCCGTGACCAGCGAGGCAACGGATCCGGTTGTCACGTTTGATGTCACCCGTCTGGTCAACGGCGGGAAGCGTGAGGTAGATGGATTTGAGATTGCCGTGCAGCACCTCTTTGGTGGTTCGGGCTTTGGTCTGCAAGCCAACTATACGGTGGTGGACAGCGACGCGGACTATGACACGAACGATTTTGGCGAACAGTCAATCCTGATTGGTCTCAGTGATTCCTGGAATCTGATTGGCTTCTACGAAAACGATGCATTCTCAGTGCGGGTAGCGGCCAACTGGCGTGATGATTTTCTGTTTGCTACAGGTCAGTTGCGAGCAACCAATGAGCCGGTTTACTTTGATGAGTACCTGCAAGTTGACTTGAGTGCATCATGGTATGCGACGGACTTCGTAACCGTTTACTTTGAAGTCCTGAATGTTTTTGGCGAGGATCAGAAGCAAACCGGTCGTTACGACAACCACTTCCTGTTCGAAAACGAACAGGACGCTCGATATATGCTTGGAGTGAGAGCAAATTTCTAGTTCAGGCGTTGCGATCTGACATTGAAAGCGCCGTGATTCTTCACGGCGTTTTTTTTGAAATAGAGGCCGCGAGCGGCGCGGGGAATCAACCGAACGCGTTGGCACGTCAGCTAAACCGTTGTGCGGACCATCTGAACGCCTTCCCTGTGATCAGGGCATACCCTTTAGAGCGTTCCAACTCTTAGAGTCGCAGCAGGAGGGCGTCTGGTTCTTTTTTAATGACGTCTTAGTGTATGGCGGCGGATTCTGGGGGGCGACAGGTGTGGCGGTTTTGCGAAAGCGCTGCGTCGGCGGACGAGGTACTTGCAGATTGGTAGCGCGAGCCTCGTGTGAGCAGCAGCCGCAAGGCTCCTGGCGGAACGCTCGCCTAATGGGTGCGACGTGAGACTTCAGCCCGTGTAGGCCGGTCGGTGACGTCGAGCCATAGGAAGGCTTCTGTCTGCGTCCTGAAAACGTGCCACTCAACCCCCCAGTCGAACATGCCCAGGAAGATCTCGAGAATCGACTTATCCAACTCCGTGGAGGCCACCCACGCCATGCGCCGCCGATTCAGACGGCCAGAAATGGCGTTGTGCAGACCGGCAATGGCTGCATCGACCTCTGCGAAACTGATTTCCGGTTTGGCGCCTGTGAAGTCCCACAGACTCCGATCACACCGCCCGGATTCTGGATGTTGCATTGCTCTACCCATGGCTTCCAGGATCATCGGCCACGTGACCTTGTTGAGCGCCGTCTGGTAGACGATGTTGCTCGCCGGATCAACGTCCGTGCGTATCACAGTTCTAACCTGAGATCGGAAACGCGGGTCACCGTTCCGCCCGTGGCAAGCACCTCGGCTTCGATCCGCCGCCGTATCTCCTCTCGATCTACTCGAATGTCGTGGGGTGCAGAGACGCCAATGCGCACTTGATTTCCCTTCACGCCCAGCACTGTGACCTTAACTGTTTCCAGCAGTTTGTCCCCCGGCGCGCCTATTTCCAGGCTCTCTCCGATCCGTCGCGTCAATATCAGCATGGTTCATCCCTCTAGAGTCACACAGATTTTCTGGCCCTCTGGTGCCTCTCTTTGTCCTGTTTGTTGAGTGGTGCGCACATGAGTGCAAGCGACGTGCCAGCTGAGACACTCTGATTAATCTATGTTTTTCAATGCTTTAGAGGTTTGCAGAAGCTGAAGCGAGCTGCCAAACTGTCTCACGAGACAATCTCAACGGAACATGAGACACCCATGACACACCTGGAGGCTGATTGGTATTCGCGTCTGCTGGATGCCATCACATCTGCACAAGAGCAGTTGCTCGGCATTGCGCGTCACGAAAACCTCTTCGAGGGTTTGCTGAATGCGTTGCTCGAACTGTCTGACAGCGAATACGGGTTTATCGGGGAAGTCAGGCACAAATCGGATGGCACCCCCTATCTTAAAACCCATGCCATCACCAACATCGCCTGGGATGAGGCAACACGAAACTTTTACGACGAGAACATCAGCGATGGTCTCGAGTTTCACAACCTTCAAACGCTGTTTGGTGCGGTATTGGTCGGCCATCAACCTGTCATCGCGAATGCGCCAGCCCGTGACCCCAGACGCGGCGGTCTGCCGGAGGGGCACCCGCCGCTGAACGCATTTCTTGGAATTCCGCTTCATAGTGGCGGAAGAATGATCGGCATGGCCGGGATTGCAAACCGCCCGGGTGGTTACGACCAGCAACTACTTTCCGCGCTGCGGCCGTTTGTTCAAACCTGTGCAAATGCGATCTTCGCGTTGCGCGCAGATACTGAACGCAACCAGGCCCTGACGGAACTGGATGAGGAAAGGCAGCGGCTCGGCGCGATTCTGGATAGCGCCTACGAAGCCATCATCACAATCGACGAACGCGGAATCATTGATTCCTGCAATGGCAGAGCCGAAGAAATGTTCGGCCACCGGCGCGATTCCCTTCTGGGGCAGAGTGTGGAAGTGCTCATGCCTGTCCAGATGCGCAGCGAGCACAAGCAATACCTGAAAAACTACCGTGAAACCGGCGAAGCCAAAATTATCGGGAGCAGCAGGGATGTCATCGGTGTGCGCCGTGATGGGTCCGAGTTTCCCATTCAGTTAACAATCAACGAAGTGCACGCGGGCAGACGACGTTTGTTCACCGGGATGGTGCGGGACCTGTCAGAAGTCGCGGAGAGCGGGCGCCGCTTGGAACAACTTCAGCATGAGCTCGAACGCAGTCAGTTTGGCCAACTGATCGGCAGCAGCCCGCCGATGAGGCGTCTGTACAAGGTGATTGCCGACGTCGCTCCCAGCGATTGGACGGTTTTGATCGAAGGTGAAACCGGTACCGGGAAAGAATTGATCGCGCGGGCAATTCACGCGGCAAGTAGCCGGCGCGAGGGTCCGTTCATCGCAGTGAACTGCGCTGCGCTCAGCGATGGCCTGCTGGCCAGTCAACTCTTCGGCCACCGACGCGGTTCGTTTACCGGTGCGGTTGCTGATCAAGCGGGGTACTTTCAAGCAGCACGGGGCGGCACTTTGTTTCTCGATGAGGTGGGTGACATGTCCGAAGAGGTGCAGACGACCTTGCTCCGGGCTTTGGATAGTCATGAAGTCCTGGCGATTGGCGATACTCAGGCTAAAAAAGTGAATGTCAGAGTCATCGCCGCGACAAACAGGAACTTGAACGCGATGGTCAAAACCGGCACTTTCAGGGAGGATCTGCACTATCGCCTGCGTGTTGGAAGAATCGAAGCCCCCCCTTTGCGCGATAGGGGTTCGGATATATCGATTCTGGCGGAGTCCTTTTTGGCGGAGGCCCGAGTCGCGACAGGAAAGGCCATCGCCGCGTTCTCCCCCAGAGCGATCACGGCAATCAATACGCACAACTGGCCTGGGAATGTCCGCGAGCTTCGAAGCGCGATCCAGTATGCCGCCATTCACTGCCACACTGAATTCATTGAGCTTGCTGATTTACCGCCCGAGGTTGCCCAGGCTGGACCCAGTTTGAAATCGGCGCCCGCCGAGACAAGTCTCTCAATCGCTGAAGCCCTTGAAATTGCAGGGGGGAACAGATCGAAGGCAGCTGAAATTCTTGGGATCAGCCGTGCGACTTTTTACCGGAAGCTCAAGAGCTCGAGCAACACGGAGTAGGTGGCGCATACGCGTATTGTTTGAATAACAAGGCTGGCAACTCCAGTTAAGGCGGGTGGTAGCTGCGCGACTTGGTGTATTCTGGTGCGGGTCAGGTGGGGGAGTGAGGCCATGGAGAATCCGCTCAAGAGTGACCAGCATGCGCTGAAGCTTGCGATTTTTGGCGTCAATGTCAGTGGGGGTTGCTCCATGACGAGCGCGCCCGGCACGCTGGAGGTCAGCTGGCCGGAAACGAAATCCATAGCGCTTGCCGCAGAAGCCGCCGGTTTCGATGCTTTAGTTCCGGTGGCTCGATGGAAAGGCATGGGCGGCCAGACCAACTTCAATCACCGCAACTTTGAAACCTTTACGTGGGCGAGCGCCGTAGCCGCCGTCACCGAACGCATTGCCGTTTTTGCGACCTGCCATGTGCCTACCGTGCATCCGGTGCGGGTTGCCAAAGAGGTCGCCACCATCGACCAGATTGCCAACGGTCGCTTCTGCTTGAACATTGTCGCCGGTTGGAACGAACAGGAAATGAGCATGTTCGGCGTGAACCAGCTGCCCCATGATGAGCGGTACGCAGTCGCGGACGACTGGATCTCGTTGTGTAAAGCGCTCTGGCGGGAAACCGAAGCGTTTGACTACAGCGGCCCTTATTTCGATTGCCCCGGCGCCTATTCCGAACCGAAACCGGTGCAGCAGCCGGCGCCGATGATCATGAGCGCCGGTAACAGCGAGGCTGGACTGGCGTTCGCATCCAAGCAGGCGGACCTCAACTTTGTCGTCGGACCGGATCTCGCTTCGATAAGCGAGAACGCTGCCAGCGTCAAAGCGATGGCTGCGGAGCAGGGCAGGGATATCCAGGTGTTCGGCCAGGCCTATATCGTGTGTCGCGAAAGCAAAGCGGAAGCAGAACGGTATGTTCAGCACTACGTGCACGAGCTTGGAGATTGGGAAGGGGTTCGCAACCTGCTCGACATTCTGATCCCCAACTCGCAAAGCGCATTGGGCGATCAATGGGAGGCCATGGCGGCGAACATGATTGCCGGCTACGGTGCGCTGCCGCTGGTGGGCACGCCCGATCAGGTGGTGGACGGTCTGCTCGAGTTCAAAAACGCCGGCCTGGACGGCGTGACGCTCAGCTGGGTCGACTACCTGGCTGGCATAGAGCAATACCAGGAGTTGTTGCTGCCGCGCTTGGTCGAAGCGGGTCTGCGCGCGCAGATTTGAGTTTTCCTCTGCAGGTCATACAGCCTCGGCAATCTCGGCGAGCGGCTCGAGAATCGATGGGTCGTGTGGCGGCGGCAGGTAGAACACCATCATGCCAAGCCCCGCTTCCTTGAACGCAACCACGTCGTCTTGCAGCTTGTCCAACGCCTGCGCATCCACCGCCTGGTGAATGCTTGTCAGTATGTCGTCCGGGGACCTGCCCGCGGCTGCGCACTGATCAAACAGCACCTTGCGTTTTGCGATGAATCCGTCGAGATCGAATCCTGCATAGTTCCAGTGATCCGCCCATCTCACCACGTTGGGAAAGGTACGGCGTTCGCCGTTACCCCCTATGCAGATGGGTGGGTAAGGGCGCTGCATGGGGGGCGGTTCGCAGCGTGCCTTCGTCAGACTGAAATACTTACCTGCAAACGTCGTCTGCTCCTGACTCAACAACCCGACGATGACCTCGCACGCTTCATCGAAGCGGTCGAAACGTTCGGTCAGCGTGCCGAGCTCGATGCCGTATGCATCACATTCTTCTTCGCTCCAGCCCGCGCCGATGCCGATTTCGAGACGCCCGCCCGAGATGATGTCCAGGCTTGCCATCATGTTGGCAAGCACCGCAGGGTGGCGGTAGACGACGCCGCTCACCAGACAGCCTATGCGGATGCGTTTTGTTGCCTGAGCAAGTGCTGACAGAGTCGTCCACGCTTCCATGCAGGGTCCGGTCGTGTCGGGCACGTTGATCGGGTAGAAGTGATCGAAATTCCACGCCGAGTGAAAAATTTCCATTTCGTCGGCAGCTTGCCACACGGACAACATGGCGTCCCAGGTGGTGTACTGCGGGGCGGTCTTGATGGCATACAGCATGAGTGGCGTCCTTCAGCCTGTTGAGTTGTGGAGCGCGCAAAAGGTTAAGGGGGCATCAGCCCCCTTAACGCTCAGCGCAGTGAACGGCCGCCCTGCCCGGACGACTACTTATTGAGGTTGTACGTCAGCGACAGCGTCACCAGCCGCGGCGGTGCGATAGACGCGGTCATATCACCGTTCACGCCGGGATTGATCTTGGCGAGTGGTTTATTGCCGATGAACGTGACGTAGATTTCGTTGAAGCAGTTGGTGCAACTCAGTTTGGCTTCCCACGGGCCGTCGTTCTCGAACAGGGTGGCGGTCAGATGCGTCACCGTGCGGGACGGAATTTCCGTGAACGGCTGGTTGAGCACTCTTTCGCCCTCGGAATGGTAGATGGTGTCGAACGACGCCTGGAGACCCCAATCGCCGAATAGCGATTCGTTGTAGTAGCTCGCGCCAACGTTGACGGATAGCGGCGGGCCGCCGTACTTCTCGCCTGAAAGATCCTGAATCGGCGCGCCTTGAGGGCCGATGTGGCAGCCGGGTCCGGTGCGGCTCGCAAGGTCGGGCAGCGCGCCATCGACGGGATGGCAGCCCGCGTCTTCCCATTCGTCGAACTCGAGATGGGCGTACGACAGTGAGGCGCGTACCTGCCATGCCGCGTTGATCTGATAAATCGTGTTGGCTTCCACACCGTAGTTGAGCGCAACGGCAGCGTTCTGCAGCGTAAAGCTCGTCGTATTCGAGTTGAATATACCTACCTGCAGATCTTCGGATTCGAAATAGAAGCCGATTAGTTCCGCAGTCAGACGGCCGTCCATAAACCGCCCTTTCATACCGAGCTCGAAGCCGTCCACTTCGGTTTCGTCGAACACCAGCGAGTCATTCGCGACGTTGATGGGCAGCGCCGTCAGATTAGGAACCGTACCCGGGTTTGAAATGCCCGCAGACTGGAAGCCGGCTTTGTACGCAGCGTACAGCATCATGTTTTCGCGGGGGTAATAGCTCAGCGTCAACTCAGGCGATACGTTGGTTGAGGTGTCTTCAGGATTAAAGACGAAACCCGCAGGGCCGAATCCGAGCGCGCCACTGTTTTCAAACAGATTGCCGCCGGTCGCTTCACGGTCTTCTTCGGTGTAGCGCAAGCCGCCGGAAACGGTCCACTGCTCATTGATGCGATAGTCGACGCTGCCGAAAACCGAGAAGCTTTCCACGTCGTTGTCCCAATGCTGGTGATAATTGATGTACGAGCCCGTATACGGCGCCGGTGCGCCCACGGCAGGTACGCTGGCACCAAACAGATTGCTCAGGTTCTCTGACAGAATCTGCACCGGCGCATCGAGGTCGCGGAAGAGGTCTTCATAAAAGACGCCAACCATGAAGTTGAAGTCGCCGTCGTAGGTCGATTGCAGGCGGAACTCCTGCGTAAACGAGTCCCCGGACTCCCCCTGTTCGGAGACGACGACCGCAAAGCTCGTGTAGTCGTAATTCGTGTATTCGCGATGTTTGTAATCCCAATAGCTCGAGAGCGACGTAAAGAGATAGTCACCCATATCCCAGTTCAGCTCGAGCGTGTAGATGTCGTTTTCCACCCGATTGAAAAAGCGGTCGCCGGCGTTGATGAAAGGGTGCGCATCGGCGATTGCCGCCGGCGGTAGCGCGCCGTTTCTTTCGAGCCGCGCGCCGCTGCCGCACGTTTGCGAAACGTCCGGCCACAGAAAGGGTCCGGCGCCGTAATAGGGATTGCTGCCTGGGCCGTCCGCGCAGGCGTAAAGCACGGTTACACCCGCGTCATTCTGCTCAGACTCGGAATAGAAGAGCTTCAGATTTGCGTCGAAGTTCTCGGTGGGCTGCCAGACGGTCGTCCAGCGCACCACGGTCTGTTCCTGGCCGGGGTATTTGTCATAAGACGGGCCGCGAACCGGCAAGGCTGTCGAATACTGCGTGAGCCCGATCACGGGTTCCGGCAGCGCGTTGTCGATTGCGCGTGCGGAGTTATCGAGCCAGCCGCCGTCCATGTCCTGGAAGCGCCCCGCGATGCGCATGGCAAGCGTATCGCTCAGTGAAAAAGACAGGCCTGCCTCGAACACCGGGTCTTCCGCTTCGAACTCATAGCTGCCCCGAATGAAACCTTCCATTTCAGCGCCGATGACCGGGGACTTACTCGTCACCGCGATGACGCCGGCCGGGCTGTTCTTGCCGAAGTACAGGGACTGCGGTCCTTTCAGCACTTCCACGGATTGCAGGTCAAAAAAGCCAACGTCGAGAACGTGACTGCGTTGGAACGACATGCCGTCGAGCACCAGGGACACCGGTTGGTCGGTGCCGTAGTCGACCGCAAGGTTACCGACACCGCGGATGCTGATGTTGCCCCCCTGGCCGCCGCCGGCAGCATGCGCGATCTGCACGCCCGGTATCCGCTGGGTTAACTCTGCGAGATCCCGGGTGCGATAACGATCCAGTTCTTCGTCTGTCAGGACTGCCGCAGACACTGGAACGTCAATCAGACGTTCTTCGCGTTTGCGCGCTGTGACGATGACCTCTTCGACATAAGCCTCTTCGGCGGACCAGACCTGCATCGGCAGAAAGGCACTTAAGGAGAAACTGGAGAAGAGAGAAACGAGTAATAAACGTGAGGATAACTGAGCTGCGTTTTCCTGGGTGACTTCAGACATGAGAACCCCCAATCGGTTGCTTAGACCACCGGGAATCCGCTGCAAAGGAAACACGCGCCATAGTCCCAACGCTTATTCAGCAATAAGCAGTTGCAACCTATGTCGCATTCAATGAACGCCTCCCCTTGGATCAAGGGTATACCCAGTAGCAATTGCCGACAAGCGGCGGTCGCGTTGCGTGGCGCGTACCGTCTCGAGCCCCCCCCAACGGGCGCTCTCGGTGTGTCAACATCCTGACAGACGTGTTCAGCATGTCGTAATACTCTGGTGGTTGGATTTGAGGCGCGGCAATAACTCGGGAGATTTTGGTGAGTACGTTTACACACACGACCGCGAAGATCGCGGTATGGAACATCGCGAATAACTTCAACGATCTGGGTGATGACAGACTGGCGCGCATCGTCGACGGGCTGGCCATCCTCGATGCTGAGGTGGTTACCCTCGTCGAGGTGAAACCGTTCGACTATCTCGACCGCATTCTCGCCGGTCTCGCCGCAAAAGGTTGCGTCTATGAATTCAAGATGCTGCCTCAGGCGAGCGATCTGAATATCGGTGTCATCTACAAACAGGGCATACAAGCGGAAAACCCAGCCTTTATCGACGGGTCGGATCTCGGCCTGGCTCGCCATCGCAAAGCGTTCCATCTGAAGATGCGCGTCGGGCGCTTCGATTTCATGCTCATCGGCGTGCACCTGAAGTCGGGGCGTGCCGACCCGGACCAACGCGTCCGGGACCGGCAGTGTGCGGTGATCGGCGAATTCATCACGGGCGTGCTCGACGACAACCCGCGCCAGGACATATTGCTGATGGGGGATTTCAACATGATCCCGGGGCAGGATGTCAGCAATTTCCATTTCCTTGGCGGGGCGGACATGATGGATTTTCTTTCGTCCTGGGATCTGCAAGACCGCTATTCGCATATCCTGGAAGCAGGCAGAGCAAACCTGTTGGACGGATTTGCGATTTCCCGAAACCGCAACAAAGAGTACATCAAGGGCAGCCTGCGGCTTTTTCAGATGCACTGGACCATGGATATGGGCCGCGCGCGCTTCCGGGAACAGGTGTCGGACCACTTGCCGTTTGTTGCATCATTCAGAATCGATCGAGATCGAGATTAGGCCAGCTGCCGACACTGCTGCGTCTCGAAAATTGTTGGCTCAGTTTGCGGTAGGAGGCCATGGATCAGCAGATGCGTTACCGAGCTTTCATCAGCTATAGCCATAGCGACACGCGTGTCGCGGCCTGGCTGCACCGCGCGCTCGAAAGCTATCGCCCGCCTAGGTCTGTCGCGGCGGGATTGCCCGCTGATAAGCAGCGATTGGCGCCGATCTTCCTCGATCGCGACGAGCTGCAAACTTCCGGCGATCTGAGCGCAGCTATACAGGAAGCGCTCAGCGAAGCTGAGTTCCTCGTCGTTGTTTGCTCACCTGCTGCCGCGCTATCGCGTTGGGTGAACGAGGAAGTGTTGCGCTTCAAGCGCAGCGGCCGTGCGGACCATGTGCTGTGTGTGCTCGCCGACGGCGATCCCGGCGATCCTGAATCCACGTTTCCCGAAGCGTGTCTGTATGAGCTGACGCCGGATGGTGAGCTCGATCGCAATGCGCCGATCGAGCCGCTGGCGTCGGATTTGCGCCCCGGGGAAGATCGACGGCGCGCGCTCATCCAGGTGGTGGCGACGCTGCTCGGGGTCCGCTTTGATGATCTCATTCAGCGCGAAGCGCATCGTCGTCAGCGCTTCTTCGCGAAGGTGGCGCTGGGAGCAACGTTCGGCATGTTGGTGACCCTCGGGCTTGCGGTCTTTGCCTTCGTCCAGCGCAACGAATCGCAGATTCAGCGGCAGATTGCTGAGCGGGAGGCGGCAACTGCCACCCGCGTCACACGCACGCTCACAACGTTGATAGAGGATACGTTCACGGAACTCGTTCGCGCCAGCGCGCGGGAAAACGTCGATGGCCCCAATCAGTTTATTCGCTCGGCGTTGGCGAATACTGCCCAGGTGGTGAGCGATCAGCTTGCGGAAGAAAGCGACGCAAGCGCCGAAGCTTTGAACGTGCAGGCTGCCATCGAGCAGCTGCTCGGCAATCTCGATGCGGCTGAGCAAACCTGGCTGAACGCGTTGGTGTCGGCGGACCCGGACACTCAGGCCGAGCTGCTTCTGGAAATGCAGTTGAGTCTCGCCGAGCTCTATGGCCAGCGAAGTAATCCGCAGCGCGGGACTGAGCTGATTGCCGAAGCTGCTCAGATCGTAGGCACACATTCGGTGTCGCAGGATCAGGAGGTGAGGTTCCTGCTGGTCCGTGCGGCCAACGAATCAGCCGGCGGGCACCATGATGCGGCAGACGAACGCTACGCCGAGGTGATTCGTTTTCTCGAGGAACATCGGGAAGTTTCGGATCGCATGAGGTTGGATGCGTACAACCAGCTGAGCGTTCACTTCAACGTGCTGAAGCGTCTCGACGAGGCGCTCAAGTGGGCAACGCGGGCCATCGAGCTTGCGCAGTCCACTTTCTCGGAAGATACCTATGAGCTCATTGCACCGCACAACGCGGCGGGTTGGGCTTACCGTTCTCTGGGTGACTTGGAGAAGTCCCAGTCGCATCTCGAGAAATCTTTGCGGATTGCACGGGCAAATTTCGGCACGCAGCACCCGCAAGTCGCGGAAGCCCACAACGCGATGGGCGGCATCGCGTACAGTCAGCTGGATATGGTCAGTGCCATCGAACACTTTCAGGCGAGCCTCGACATTGCGGCGCGACTTTACGGTGATACGCACTTGAATGTGGCCGGAGCACACTCGAATCTCGCAACGGCCATGCTAGACGGCGGGCGTATCCAGGATGCTCTGGCGCACTACACCATCAGTGTTGAAACAGCGCGCAAGCTGGGTGATCCCGGCGGGCGGGCGCTGGCGGTCGTGCTTCGGAATCAGGCGCGTGCCAACGAGTATCTGGGGCGATGGGCAGAGGCCGAACGCCTGTACATGGAAGCGATCGACGCGCGCACGCGAGTCTTCGGGGCAGAGAGTCAACCGACACTCGAGGCGATGATCCACCTGGCAAATCTGTTGGGTCGGCGCGGTCGAGCGGCAGAGGCTGAGGCGCTGTTCGCGCGCGCGATGACACAGATGCGCGAGGCGTCGGGGCCGGATGATCCCGGGGTCGTCAGCTGGAGTTACACAGGGTGGCGTGTCGCGCGCGCCAACGGCGAACTCGAGGCGGCGCGTCGACTGCTGGAGAACCTCGTAGTCGATATCGGCGAACACCGCGACTATGCGTACATCGGCGATGCCGGGGCGTTGACCGAACTGGCCAGGCTCTGTCTGGAAACTGACGACGTCGAGTGTGCGACAGCGCGCTGGGAACAAGCGCAGGCGGGTCTGCGAATGGCGCCTGATCATCCCGATGCGCTTTTCCATGCCGCGCTCGGGGTTGCGCTGGCGCGGCACCAGGGCGACGGACCGGAGGCGTCACGTCGAGCGGGTGGCGTCTACCAGCGCATACAGCTTCTCTATCCTGATCGAACTGACCTGATCGACCTGCTCGAAAACTAAAGGGTGTTTTAGCGCTATTGGTTCCGAACAGACTATCGGGCGCTGACCAGTTCTGGCGCATTTCCCGCGATTAGATCCAACGCTTCGCGTACCTCGCTGTCCCACTGCTCGGCGACGGTCCTGCCGGCCGGCAAATCGGTCCAGCCGCGCCGGTAGGTAATCTGACCCGTGCCGTCGACCACCATGAGGCCTGGAATGAATTCGACATCGTATTGCTCGGCGATGGCGTCTGCGTTTTCGATGGCGATCATGGGGAAGTCCAGCCCTGCGACGTATGCTCTGGGATCTCCGCGTCCCCGTTCTTTTGCGTTGAAGGTGACGATTTTGACGCCCTGATCCTGGTACTCGGCTTCAATGTCCTTTGCGTATGGCATGAAGGCTTTGCAGTACCCGCACCAGGTGGCCCAGAAGATCAGCACGCCCGGCTTACCTTCGAGCACCTCTGGAAAACTGATCGAATCCCCGTCGATGAGATCAACGCCCGTCCACGCGGGCGCCGTGCTGCCTTTGCCCACGGCAGGCGGAGTTTCTGGGGCAGAAGGACCGCAACCGATGGCCAGGCAGGTGAAAATGACAGCGACGCACGCGCGAAGTGATCGGGATGAAATCATGGATGAAAGCCGGCGGTGTTTCGAGCTGGGAAGAGTAGCGAAATGCCCGATGGTTTGCAGGCGGTTAGACGCGTCGGCGGTCTGCTGGCGCGCACCGTTAACCCGTATTTCGCAAGCCGCTGGCTATACCCGCCATCGTCACCTGCAGCGACTGCTCCACCGCGTCCTGGTCCATACGCTTGTCACGCCAGCGCGCAAGCAGTTCTGCCTGCAGCAGATGTAGCGGATCCAGATACGTGTTACGCACGTTAAGAGACTCTGCGAGCGCCGGGTCGTTGGCGAGGAGGTGGGGTGCCCCGGTGATGCGCAACAGATCCTGGGTCAATCCGGTGAGCCGCTCACACAAGGCTGCGACAGTGGCGCGTTGTGATTCGTCCGTCAGCCGCTCCGCGTAGTATCGCGCCAGCGTCGCGTCCGCTTTGGCGAGCACCATCTCCAGCATGTCGGTCTGCATGCGATAGAACGGCCAGTCCAGCATCTCCGTCAGCACGTCCGCTTTGTCGTGCTCGAGGGTTTCGTGCATCGCCGTATCTGTGCCGAGCCATGCCGGCAGCATCAGCCGTACCTGAGTCCAGGCGAATACCCAGGGTATGGCGCGCAGGCTTTCAATGCCGGCGGTTGGCTTGCGCCGCGACGGCCGGCTGCCTAATGCCAGGATGCCGAGTTCCTGCTCAGGCGTGAGGCTGCGAAAGAGCCCGACAAAGCGCGGATCTTCTCTGACGACCGCCCGGTAGGATGCGAGCGCTAACTGCGACATGTCCGCGATGGCCTCTCGCCATGCCGCCGTCGGCGCCGGCGGCGGGCTGAGCGTTGCTTCCAGCGTCGCCGTGAGATAGCGGCGCAGGGTCTGCAACGCAAGCTCCGGCAGACCCAGCTTCCAGCGGATCATCTCTCCCTGCTCGGTGACCCTGAGAGAGCCGGCCACGGATCCGGGTGGTTGGGAGAGGATCGCCGCTTGGGCGGGACCGCCGCCACGTCCGACGGCACCGCCCCGACCGTGGAATAGCGTGAGCCTGACCGCATGCTGCCGGGCAACCTCTACAAGTTGCTCCTGTGCCTGGTATTGCGCCCATGCCGCGGCGAACTGGCCGGCATCCTTGGCCGAATCCGAGTAGCCGATCATTACTTGTTGATAGTCGCTGACGTACTCGCGATACCAGGGTATGGACAGTAATGCATCGATGCTTGCGGCCGCCCCTTCCAGATCCGCCAGAGTTTCAAACAACGGTACCACTGGCAGGTTGCGCGTCAGGCCGCTTTCGCGCAGCAGCAGGATCACTGCCAGCACGTCGCTCGGCGCCTCGGCCATGGAGATGACGTACTGCGCGATACCGGCGCCGTTTCCCTCTGCAATGGTCCGGCACGTCGCCAGTACTTCGGCGCCTTCCTCGCTCACCGGCCAGCGAGTTGGAAACAGCGGCCGGCGGTTCTCGAGCTCGGCAATCAGAAAGCGCTGGCGTTCCGGCTCCTGCCAGTCGGCGTAACCCGTGCCGTCGCCGGATACCTCGAGGTAGCGGGTCAGCTCATCCAACACGGCAGTGTGGCGGGCGGCGTCCTGGCGCACGTCCAGGCGGACAAGGTGCACACCGAATGCGGCCACGCGGCGTAACGTATCGAGCAACGGCCCGTTGGCTATCACGGCCATGCCCGATGCCACCAGCGAGCGGTGGCAGAGCGCAAGCGGTTCGTACAGCTCGGCGTTGGTCAGATACACAGTTTCCGGGTCGGAGGGTGGTGTGAGCTCGAGTTCGGCGGCCCAGTCCCGCGTCCGCAACAGCCGGCCGCGCACCTGTTTCAACAGTTCCCGATACGGCTCTGCGACCTCTCCGACAACCGCGGTCAGCTCTTCGCTGCAGGCGCGCATCGACAGCGAAGCCTGCAGGGCATCGACGTCCCGCAGAAAGAGGTCCGCGGCCATCCAGCGGCTCAGCATCAGCACTTCGCGCGTCACCTCTGCGGTGACGTTGGGGTTGCCGTCTCGATCACCGCCCATCCACGTGGCGAAACGTATGGGCGCAGCGTCCAGTCCCGCCGGCGGTAGCCCGCAGGTGGCCCTCGCATCATCCAGCTCGCGCATGAATTGTGGTAGTGCCTGCCAGAGCGAGCTCTCAACGACGGCAAAGCCCCAACGCGCTTCATCCTGCGGGGTAGGTCGCGTCTGGCGGATTTCGTCCGTATGCCAGGCTTCAGCGATCAGCCGCCGCAGAGTTTGCTCGCTATCCCCGTGCGGAGTCTGGTCGCGCTCGGCGAGCACCGCGGCGATGGCATCGTATTTCTGAATCAGCGTTCGGCGTAGAACTTCCGTGGGGTGGGCTGTGAGCACCAGCTCGATATCCAGCGTCGCCAGCGTCTCCTCGAGCCGGTTGTCTTCGGGGAGCATCAACTCTGCCGAGTTGTCTAGGTGGGGCCGCGTAAGGTGGTGCTGTTCCGCGATGTTGGCCAGATTAAGGAACTGGTTAAAGGCCCTCGCGACGTCCACCATGTTGTCGGCGGGCACGTCCGCCAGAAAACTGCTGAGCTGAGCCCACTCTGCGGCGCCGCCGTTGCGGGCCTCCTTGGCAAGCGCCCGGATGGTTTCGATCTGCTCTAGAAAAGCCTCGCCCCGGTCGTCGGCAATCACCCGGCCGAGCAGCCAGCCGAGCTGGCGAACGTCATCGCGCAGCGGAGCGTCCAGGTGTTTCAGGTCTTGGCCCGTGTCTGTTTCATCGCTCATCTGCGCAAGCATACTCCGCCCGCGATACGCGTTCATCACGCGCTTTTAGAATTCCCTGCGCTTCACATCGTGAGCGTTGCACCTGCCGTCGTTTGGGGCGACTGCCGTAAACGCCTGAACTCCTGGTGCGGTGCAAGGCAGGCGCGCCTGTTCGTGGGAGACGCCGTCAATCTGAGCGCGGCGCTCATCGAGATCGCACATGTGAGGGAACGCGTCGCTGACTCCCTTTAAAACGCTCAGTCCTCCAGGAAGGCCGCGCGCACGGCTTCCATCGCCCTGTCATCGATGCCAATGCTGCGCAGATACTCGAGGGGGCCGCCCCACCTTTCCTCCAGGCCGTCGAGGAAATCGCGCATGGCGTCTTCAGGCACACCCGCGGCGTGCATCATTTCTCCTCTGTTCAAGCCTTCCGGCAGCAAACCCTCGCGCTCGAGAAAGTCCACCTGCCGGCTCACGTCGCGATTCGTCAGAATGTAATCGGCTTCGATCAGCGCCCGGTCGACGCCGAGCACGGACAACAGAAACGCGGTCGATACGCCGGTGCGGTCTTTTCCTGCCGTGCAGTGGATCAATATCGGGTGACGGTCGGCTTCCGCAAAGATCTCGAACATGCGCAGCCACGCGTCTGGTCCGAATTCCAGGTAGCCGAGATAGCGGCGTCCGGAGATGCCGGTATCGCCCACCAGGCGCGCCAGCGCATCCGTGCCGCCGTCCGGAATGACCGGGAGGTTATGGTAGGTGGCGCCCATGGCTTCCAGCGGTCCGCGGCCCTGCTCGCTGGCTTCCTCCGGCTTACGCAGGTCGATCTGGGTGGAGATGCCCATGGCCTGCACCTGCTCCAGATCGCGGGCCGTCATACGGTCCTGGCGACCCGCACGGAAATAGCGCCCCCAGCGCACCCGGCGGCCGTCGGCGGTAGGGTAACCGCCGACGTCGCGAAAGTTGAAGCAGCCTTCGAATGGCAGATGGCGGTCGGTGTAATCTTCAATCATCGGTTTATCCAGCCCAAACCTTTATTTTCCCGCGCTTGATGGTGCGGTGCCAGCCCGCGTGATGGCGATCTGCCGATCGCCGGGGTCATGCTGGATGCTGGTGTAGTTCCTCAAAAGCCTGCTGCGCGAGTTCCACCTGCACGATGGCTGCTGCGAGGCTTTGTTGTCCCTCCGGCGTGTGTTCATCCACCAGTGCGGACCACGCTCGATTGAGCTGCCGCTCGGCGCCGGAGAGCGGGCCAAGCACCAGGGCGCTGCCCCCCAGGCCGTAGTGGTGCTGCAGCACGCCGCGGGCGTCTATCATCGGCAGTACCAGCGTTTCCAGTGCTGCCTCTATCCGTGCGCGGATTTCCTCCGGCGTTTCCTCGTCCTGCAGATCGCGGATGCGGGTGATCGTCTCCTGGAGGGACGCCAGGGTCGCGCCGAAATCGCGACCATCGGCCGTCGTTTCTGCGTCGCCCTCGCGGCTGATGGCGACGCGGCCGAGAAAAGCGCCGATGGTCAGCAGGAGCAAGCCCGCCAGGAATTGCGCGCCGGCTTCGTCTATCCAGTCATCCAGCCGCGTCGCTGCCGGCACCGGTACCGCGTCGATGTCTCCGGGCGCATCTGCAAGCGCGACACGCCCGTCTGCAACCGTGGCCGTGTATTCTGTCTCGCCCAGGCGGATGCCGGCGGATGCGGCAACGATGACGCCGAGAGTGAGCAGGAGCATGCCGAGGGTTCTGGTCATTGCGCTTCTCCCTTTACCCTGTCGCCAGCGTCACGATCGTCAGCGTCAGATTGACCAGCGCCTCACCGATGATGAATCCGGCGGCAACCGGCACCACTGTCGCGCTCATGAAGTGAGCGCCTTTGGCGCGCTCCAGCGCAATCGCGCTGAAGCAGCCCACGCCGTAGGTGAGGGTGATGTAGAACGGCAGATACATGGCAAGGCCCACCAGCACGCCCATGCCGCTGATGGGGAAGATCCCCATTGCGAGACCGATGCCCAGCCCCGCGAGGTATTTGTCGATCGGAGCGGCACCCGCGCTCAAGCCTTCCATCACCGCGGCAAGGGCTGCGCCCTGGGGCGCAGAGAGATCCGGGTTGTCCGGGCCGAAGCCGGGGCCGTTCCACAGCAGGTAGAGCACGCCGATCGCTACGGGTACGCCGATCCACGAGAAGGACAGCTGTGCCAGCTGCTGCAGGCGCGGTCGCGCGCCGACGAGATGTCCCGATTTGAGGTCGCTCATCATATCGGCGCATTGACCGATGCCGATGCTCACTGCGACGCCGAGAATGATGGATGTAGCGACGTTGCCGTTGGTCAGGAAGAACATGATGGTGACCCCGATCAGCGACATGCCGGAGATGGGCGATATGTCGGTCATACCGGTTGCCTGTGCCACCACGAGACCGGCAAGCGCAAGCCACACCGTGCCGACCAGCGCCGTGAGCACGGCCCGGCCGGCGCCCATGTCCGGATCCGCGAGAGAAGCCGCGGCAAAGAGCACAACCAGGGCGCCCAAGATGCCGAGCACCAGCACTCTGGGTGACAGCTCCTGCATGGCGCCGGGCACCGAGCTCGCGCGCGAGAGGCTCACGATGGCGGCTTTCAGTGCAGGCATGCTAGCAATCACGCCGGAGAGCGCGCCGCCGATGAGAATGCCGATCCCCAGCGGGCGCAGCATCTGCGCGTAGAGCACCTCGCTCGCCCAGGTCGACCACTCAGTCGTGCGTTCGACGCCAATATCGGCAGCGGCAGGCATCCAACCCAGATTGGTTGCGAGCGGTGAGAGCACCCACCAGGCCAGCATGCCGCCGAAAACGAAGGGCAGCCCGCCGCGACCGGCAAGCAGGCCCGCGCCGATACTGGCGAACGAAATGCCCAGCGTCACCGGCAGCCAGGGCGGCAGGCCCACCCAGGCGCCGAGGGTGAGCTGGTCGGGAATGATTCCGTAGTACGCGGGCAGGTGCAGGGCTGCGGCAACGCCGAACCCTCCGGCGAGGAGCCGCGCCTGGCGTTGGCCCGCTCCGGGGGTACGCAGGAGACTCGCCACGGCAATGCCGCTGGGGAAGCGCAGGCGGTCGAACTCGATCATTTGTTTGCGCAGCGGGATGATCACCACGATGCCGAGGAAAGATCCGGCAACCGCTGCGAGTAGAGCGGCGACAGGATTGAAGCCGGCGAGTTCCGGATTGGCCGCGCCGATGATGAAGAGCGCCGGCAAGGTGAAAACGATACCTGCCGAGGCGTTGTTCACCCCCGAAGCCACTGTCTGATTGAGATTGTTCTCGATGATGGAGCCGCGCCGGAGCAAGCCGCGCAGCACGGCGAAGCCGAGAATCGCGGCCACCGTCGATCCGGGCATGGTGAAGCCGAGCTTCAGGCCGATGTAAACGAAAGCGGCGGTCATCAGAGCGCCGATGCAGATGCCGAAGACGACCGCTGCGGGGGTCAGCTCACGGTATGGCTTGCCCGGGCTGGCAGGCGGGTTTGCTGATGCGCCTGGTTCGCCGAGGCGATCGCTCACGAGACGGCGGTCGGAAGTTTCCCCATGGCTGCATTCTAACCTGAATAGGCGCGCTAACCTGAATAGGCGCGCCTGCGTCGGCGCAGGGTCAGGGACGCCAGCACCATCATGCCGATTGCTGCCAGGCAGTAGATCCCGAGCCAGGTCATTTGCGCCGGCAGCGGTATGTCTTGATCGATCAGCGTGCCGGTGACACCCGGCCCGGCCGCTGTGGCAAAGACCATGGTCGAGACGATCAACGAGCGGATCGCGCCCAGGTGCCGGGTGCCGTAGATTTCTGGCCACAGTGCGCCCGACAGCGTAGACGAGAATCCGTAGCTGATGCCCAGCAGAATCATTGCAGCAAACAAGGTCTCCGGCGGCGTGCTGCCGCTGAACATGAAGCAGGACCCCGCGAGCGGTATCAGGAAAAACGGCATCACATTGGCTGCTCGAAAACGATCGATCAGCGCGCCGCAGATGAGCGCAAAGATGAGGGTCGTCAGGGCAAGCACCGACAGGGAAAGCGCGAAGGCAGTGGGTGGCCAGTCGTTGAGGTCGGCCAGATAATCCTGATGGTAGAAAAGCGTTGTGCCGATGAATGGCGGCGCGAGCACGCCTGACAACAGCATCCAGAAGACCGGGTCTTTGAGCATCTGCGCGCGCGTCCAATCCGGCGTCGTGGCGCTTTGCTCCTCCGTCTGCGTCTCGGTCTGTTGCGGTGTCCGTGGTTTGCTGTAGGCCCAATAACAGACCGGCAAACCGACGAGCAGCAGCGCCACCGTGCCGAATACCCATCCGGCCTGGTAGCCATAGGCGATCGACAGGCTCGCGACGATCAGCGGCAGCGTGGCCTCGCCGCCTTGATGGCCAAGTACCACCAGGGAGACCGCGCGCCCGCGCTCCCGCGAGAACCAACGCCCGGTCGCGGTCAGCGCAATATGCGTCATCATGCCCTGGCCAAAGAGGCGCAATAAGAAGATGGCGAGAGCAAGCACGGCGACGGATGGCGCATAAGCAGCCAGCAGGGTTGCCGCAGCCAGGATGGGCATCGAGATCAGTATGGTTCGATGCTCCGGAATAACGTCGACAAGCCGCCCGACGAAGGGCAGGCAGAGCGCGCTGGCCAGCGTCGCCAGCATGTACAGCCTGCCAAACTCGCCGTGGCTCATCTCGAAAGCGGCCTGCCACTCAGCCACCGAGCCCGAGACGAAGAACGTCTGGCCGAAGCTTGAAAAGTAGGTCAACAGGAACCCGCCCGCGATCCAGCGGAAGTTCCGTTTCAGAAATGCGTACATGTATGCGTCTGAGTTTGCTGGATGGGATTAGACAGGAATCAGCTCGAGATCGCTCGTAACAATCCTTCTACCATCTCTCGCTCTATGGCCCTGTTTTTCCACTTCAACCGGTCCAGATTGACTGGCAGCGCGATGACGCCGTGCAGTCCCGCCCACAGGGTTTGCGCCTGGACCTGTGCATCGCCGGCGAGGACCTGTCCCGCTTGCTGCCCCTCCTCGAGCGCTTCGATCAGGAGCTTTGCGAATACGCTGGCGGTGGCTTGCGTCCTGGGGGGCGCGTCCTGATTGGGCGGGCGCACGAAAAGAAAGGTGCCGCGGTAAAGGTCGGCGTTCTTGCGGGCGAAGCTCAGGTACGCCTCCAGCAGGGCTTTGATTCTTTCCAGTGGGTCTTGGTAACGGGCAGCTGTGGCTGCCAGCCCCTGCTCGAACTTCTCGACCGGTCCCTGCCATAGGGTGCGCGCGAGTTCCGACAGACTGCCGAAGTGCTTATAGATCGTGCCGACTGACACGCCCGCGCGTACGGCAATGGCGCGGGCGGTCAGGTTATTCAGCCCCTGTTCGCGATAGAGATCGACTGCCGCGTGACGAATCTTCGAACGTACGGCGTCGACGTGCTCCTGGGTGGCAGGGGGTCTCGGCATAGAGTCGCCTTATGCCGCCGCCCGGATGGCGTATCGCTCACGCAATTCACTGACCGGCGTGTCGATCTCGTCTTCCCAGCGGGCGAAGTTCAGGTTGCCGGAAGCGCGGCCTGCGGACCACCCTTCCACGACGGCGTCCATGGCATCAACCGTGATGTCCGGGTTGACGAAAGCAGCGTGGGCAAAGGTCACGGCCATGCGCATCGCGTGATAGGGAAAGCGCAGCTGCGCCAGGTAAAACGCGGCGAGCTTCAGCTCTCCGTAAGGGGAAGAGTCGAAGCCGGTCAATACATGCTGAAAATCGTGAATCTGCGTACCGCGGACCATCATATAGCTCATGTCTTCAGGCAGGCGATCGAGCTTGCCGGAGCTGTGCAGCGTCTCATTGAAGGCGCGATAGTTCACGGCAAACTTGTCCATCAAGTCATTTTCGACGACGAAGTCGTAGTAGCCCTTGCCCAGGGTGCCTGGCGCGCACGACGCCAGGCGCTCGACTTCGATCGGTTCCGGTATGTGCTTCTCTTTCAGAAACGCTTCCGCTCCGGGAATCGCGTGCAGCTGCTCCATGTAGGCGTCGATCGCATTCTGGGGCGCTTCGGCCCACCAGTCGTGAAAGAGGTAGTACACACCATAAGCCATGGGGCGGTCCACCGCCCACATGAAGCGTTCTACGAACTGTCGATCGACGATGGGTTCTCTTTTAGGGTCCATATTCATCTGTTTGCCTCCGAATTTGCAGGCATCGTAACAGATCCGGTAAATAAAATGAACATGTTCATTTAATAATATTCCCACAACCGCATGGCTTGTCGGGCCCGCGCCTTGTTACGGGCCGTGGAAGATGTTCTGATCGTCTGCCCGCAAGCAAACCGCGGTAACAGATCTTTAAGGAGCAGAGTCAGTGCAAACGAATCGCTGTGTTGTATTGGCATCGCGGCCGGACGGCATGCCGCAGGTCGATAACTTTCGTGTCGAAGAACGTCCGGTTCCGGAACTGGCGGATGGCCAGATCCTGTGCCGGAACCTCTACATCTCGCTCGATGCCGGTTTTCGTAACTGGATGGATGAGGGCAGCGGCGACAACGTGCTGCCTGCGATGCCCCTGGGCGAGCCGGTCATGGGCTTGACGCTGAGCCGGGTGCTCGAGAGCAGACACGCGGATTTCGGCGAAGGCGATCTTTTAATGGCGCGCTTTGCCTGGGAAGAATTTACGGTCACCGATGCCGGTGATTTCATCTCGCCGCTTGGGGATGCGCAATATCCGCTCAACTACTATCTGGGTGTGATGGGCGACACCGGTCTTTCAGCCTATTTTGGTCTCACGGACTATGGCGAGATAAAGGCGGGTGAAACGGTGCTCGTCAGCGCGGCGGCCGGAGCCGTCGGCAGCATTGCAGGCCAGATTGCAAAACATTACGGCGCGAGGACCGTCGGCATCAGCAGCGGTGCGGAGAAGTGTCAGCGCCTGGTGACGGAGCTTGGCTACGACGCCTCGATCGACCGGACTGCAGCAGACCTCGAGGCGGCCATGGCGGCCGCCTGTCCGGATGGGATCGACGTGTATTTCGACAATGTCGGTGGGCCACTGCTGGAAACCGTGCTCAACCACATCAACGAAGAGGCGCGCATACTTCTGTGCGGGTCCGTTGCGACCTACAACAATGTCGAACCGGAGCCCGGGCCGAGCAATCTGTTCCAATTGACGACCAAGCATGCGCACATGCACGGATTCATGACCCACCTGCAGCTGGATCGGTACGATGAGGCCCGCGCGACCCTGGGAGACTGGATCGACCAGGGCCACCTGGTCGTCCACGAGCACCGCCTGCACGGCATCGAGAATGTGGGGCAGGCGTTCTGTGACTTGTTCGCCGGCGCAAATTTCGGGAAGACGATCGTAGAGCTTTAGACCTGCTGCCTGCCTGAGACGCGGTTCGCCTGAAGCCGGTTCAGTGGCGGTGTCCGGTTTCACTCGTTCTCGACGTCAGCGCGGCTACCTTTGCAACAAATCTCAGGACTCGGCCATGAGCGATACCCGGCACGAACATATCTGGATGCGACTCTACCAACTACTGGTGCGTGGCGCCGAACCGCACCCGAGTCTCGTAGCGGAAGCGGAGCGATTTCGCGGTCCGATGGGGCAGAAGTTTCTGCACTGGCTGTGTCTCGAAGGCGACGTCTCCTGCATAGCGCGTTGCTTTGATGCCGGTGTACATCTCGATGGGCAGGACGAACTCGGGAACACAGCTTTGATGGAAGCGGCGGCCGCCGGCCGGTGGGATGTCGTCAAGGCACTGTTGGCGGCTGGGGCCAGTCCCCGCATCGTCAACTACGACGGCGAAGACCTGGAGGATTACCTCGAGCTTTATGGCATCGAAATTCCGGACGATATCTCGCTGGGTTAGGCGGTCCCCGGGTTCCGCGACTATGCCTCTATATCGGTATACGCTTGCCAATCAACGCGTGGCGAACTCTGCCTCCAGGCGCGCGACCGTGCCATCTTCGTGCATCTGATCCAGCGTCTGCTGCAGTAGCGCGACCAGGTCCGGGTCCGTGTCCGGGTTCAGGGCAAGCGACATCTGCGTGCGTTTGAACGTAAACACCTTTCGCACGGCAACACCTTCCTGCTGCGCCAGCGGCGGCGGCCCGTCAACCTCCACGACGGGCCAGAGGTCAATGCGCCCTCTGCCTAGCTTACGCACGTTGAGTACGTCGTTGGTGACATAGTCGAGCACCAGACCCTGGCTTTCGAGATATTCAGCCAGGGCGTCGCCGAGATACGCGCCGATGCGATAGCGCTCGGCGTCGGCGAGCGTTTCGAGTTCGATCTTACGGTCGGCTCGGGCCATGAGCACCCAGTCGTTTTCGACGAGCGGACCGACCCATTGAAACAGCGCTTCCCGCTCCGGTGTGCGGAATGTCGGAAAAACCCCGTGTTTCGGGTTTTCGAGCGCCTCCGCGTAAGCGCGTGCCCAGGGCACGAGTTCCATTGTCGACGATACGCCGGCGCGCCGTGTCAGCTCTTTGAAGGTTTCGGCAGCAAACCCCGTGATGTTGTCGGCCGATGCTGCGTGTGCCGAGCCATCGATGGTCATGCTGAATGGGGGAAAGGGTTCAGTGTAGAGATGGAGGTTGGCTTCGCCATCCCCGGCGTTATGTGCGCCGGCGTTAAACGCATAACACAGCGCCAGCAGGACGCTGCTGCGCACTGCGCGCCACGCCGTTGAGCGCGGCAATCTCCTGAATATGCGGCGAAGCATGCGGATGCTGCGCCTCCCGTTTTGTTCGAACTTTGTTAAGCCTAGACAAGCTTCACGGAATCGCACGCTTCTCCCGGGGCGTTGCGATCCGTGTGCTAGGTTTAAAGAGATAAGATCCATACGGTTATCCGCGCAGATTGATGTCCGGTTTTTCGAGATTTCTGCCTGGCCACGCAGGCGATGGCCGCTCCCGGCTGGCGTCCAAGCTGCTGCGGACGGTCCTGTCAGTTTACTTGTGTGCTGCCTTCGCGATTACCTGCTTGCAGCTGGTGCTGGATTATCAGGACGAAGAGCGTCGCCTCCGTCTCGAGATCGATCAGGTTGCCGAAGCGTTTTTACCCGCGCTCGCACCGGCGCTCTGGAACCTCGACAACGACCAGGTGCGCAGTACCAGCGAAGGTATGTGGGTCAATCCTGCCATCTGGCAACTCACGGTCCGCGATGACCTGGGTGAGCTCATCACGGAGCAGGTGCGCTCGGCTGAAGGCTTTGCCAGCAGCTGGGACCTGCCGCGTTATGAGTACGTCTATGAGATTCGCTTCTCCGACGATGCCGGTCGCGATGAGACGGTCGGCAAGCTCACCCTCGCTTCCAGCGCGTACGTCGTCGCGCGGCGGGCGACGAGCACCTTTCTGTTCACGCTCGCCAATGCAGTCGTCAAAACGCTGATCCTGTGGCTGATCATTTACTACGTGTTGGTGCGGGTGGTTGCACGGCCGCTGGGGGTGCTGACCCGCGCGATTCATCGCATCAATCCGGACAACAGTCTGGCGGCGCGCTCGCAGGCGCAGAACCTGGCTGTGCTCCACACTGATGACGAGCTGGGCGACGTGGCGATCAGCGTCAATCAGCTGGAGTCCGCGCTCATCCAGAAGAACAACGCTATTGCAGAACGACAAGAGCGCCTCGAAGCGACTGTCGAGGCGCTCGAACGGGCATCCGCAGCGAAGAGCCAGTTTCTCGCGCATATGAGTCACGAGCTGCGCACACCGCTGAACGGCATGCTCGGCATGACGGAACTACTCGCGTCGACGCCGCTCAGTACCCGGCAGGATCAGTACCTGTCCGTGTTGATGAGCTCCAACCAGCAGCTGCTGGCGGTGATCAACAACATTCTCGACTATTCGAAAATCGAATCCGGCCGGCTCGAGCTCGAGCACATCGAGTTCGATCTGCACAAGCTTGTCGACGATTGTGCCGCCCTTGCCGAAGTCGGCGCGAACCGCAAAGGGCTGAGCCTGCCTCATACGTTTGTGTCCGATGGTCCGTCACGATTTGTCGGTGACCCCACGCGCCTGCGCCAGGTGCTCGACAACTTGTTGAACAACGCCATTAAGTTCACCGCAGAAGGTTCTGTAGCGATGAAGGTTGAAGTAACGCCTGCTGACAAGCGGATGCGTGCGCGCTTCCAGGTTGTCGACACCGGCATCGGCATCAGCCGCGAGCAGCAGACAAAGCTCTTTCAGTCTTTCAGTCAGGGAGATCAGTCGACCACGCGTGAGTTCGGTGGCACAGGTCTCGGACTTGCGATCTGCAAACAGCTCGTCGAGCTGATGGGCGGGCAGATCGAGGTGGCGTCCGAGCCGGGGCAGGGTACGACGTTCAGCTTCCACGTTCTGTTGGATGCAGCAGAGCCGGCCGTGCAGGCTGAGGAAGAATCAGCGGACGCGCTTGACGCCCCGACCCAGTATCCGCACCTGCGTGTGCTGGTCGCGGAGGACAATCAGGTCAACCAAATGGTGGTTAAAGGCATGCTCAAGCGCTTCGGCATCGAAGCGGATTTTGCCGAAGACGGCGCGCAGGCTGTCGATCGTTGCGAAGCCGCGGAAGCCAGCTACGATCTCATCTTTATGGACATCGAGATGCCCGTGCTGGACGGCTGGGCGGCGACGCGCGCCCTGCGCGGAGGTTCCGCTGCGGACCGGGTCGGCATGATCGTTGGTTTGAGCGCCCACGCCTTGAACGTGGACCTCGAGAAAGCCGAGGCGTGTGGCATGGATGCTTATGTCGCCAAACCGGTACGCATGGATGATCTTGCCGGAATTCTCAGGCAGGCGGCAGCCAGCTGAGTCGGCGCTCCGGTCTTTCTGCCGGATGTCAGAATCTCAGGCGGGCGGTGAGGCCTACATTTCTGCCGACGGCGTCCACGCCGCTTCCCGGCTCGCGACAGGTGCGGTCAGCGAGGTTTTCGACGAATAGTTTTGCCTTCACATTGCCTCCAGTGCTCGCCCAGCCGACTACCAAATCCACGACGCCGTATCCGGGCATGCTGCCATCCGGGCCTCCAGCTGCGGTTAGCCGAACATCGTCAGCATCGGCGTCGCTCGGGTGCGTGGCGACGTCATCGTACGTATCCTGCGCGCGGAGCTGCAGCAGCCCCGACCATCGAGAATTGCGCTCGTACTTGATGCCGACGTGGCCGTAGAGGCGGTTCGCACGCGAAATCGGGTCCTGGAACGTGCCGCCGCCGGCAATCGGAATATCCCGGGTTGCGTCCGACAGAGAGACCGACCCGAAGAAGGCGACCCGCTGGCCCTCTCCGATCTCAATGCCGAAGTCCCACAGGGATTCGAAGCCGTGCAGCGAAGCCCTTGCGACGTTCCTCGTGATCGCCGGTGTTACGGAAAAGTCGCGTTGAATGAAATCATCGATATCGGTGCGGAAAATGGACAATCCGAATGAGTTGCCAGCGCCGCGCCACTTCCAACCGAGTTCATAGGTGAGACTGACTTCCGGTTCCAGATCCCGGTCGCCGGTCGCCAGGTTGCCGCTCGATCCGCGATCGTACAAGCCGCTGAGATTCGTCAGATTGGGGGCTCTGAACCCGCGCGACGCGCCCGCAAAAATACGGTTTCCGGGGTTGACCTGCCAGAGCAAGCGGGCGCTCGGTGTGGCGGCGTGCGTGTTACCGTCGACGTCATTGAAAGACCACGCGAAGTCGCTGAACCGCAAGCCGAGCAACAGACTGAAGCGCTCATTGATTCGCCAGTTGTCCTGCAGAAATACACCGATTGTTTCGTAAGTACTGTTGTCCGGGACCGTTGTTCGGAACGACCAATCTTCCCTTCTGTGCGGAGCCAGTTCAGCGGGATTCCTCGAGCCGGCGGGTGTGCGAAATTCCCGAAAGCTGTTGTCCGTGCGCTCGTGGATGTACGTCGCGCCCCATACCAGCTCATGCTGCGACGTTGCGCCCAGCAGTGTCGTCGCCTGCATGTCGATACCCCGTGCGTCCAGCTTGTCGTGGTACTCGCGCCGGCGCAGGAGCGCGTCACTGGTACCCTGGTTGCGGATTGTCGAGCGCAGCTGTGTTTCGTCGAATTGATGCGACCACAGGCTGGTGTCCAGCCGACGTATGAGATTGTTGTCGATACGCCACGAGTCTTTGAGATGGACATAGGTGAATTGCTGCGGATCGAAATAGCGGCTGATTCGGTCCGGTCGGCCGGAGTTCTCGAAGTAGCCGTCGGGACGGGGCGCATCCTCCTGGCGCTTGTGTCCCGCGTTCAGTTGCAGTCTGTGATCGCGGATCCCGCGGTGGTCTATGCGTAACCCGCCCGTGTAGGCTTCATATGCGGTGTTCGGGATTCTGTCTCCGTCCAGGGCAGACCCGAAAAGGTGACTTCGAAAACGATCGCCCCCTTTGCGATCTCGATAGTTGCTGCTGCCAAACTCGATCGAATAGCTGGTGGTACTGTGCGTGCCGTCTATGCCTGTCTCCAGCGATGTGCCGTTGCCGGTGTCCAAGCGCGTATTAGCCCACACGGACTGGCCTTCCTCTGTGCCGCGGCCGGCACGCGCCAGGCGGAAGTCCAGCGCGCCCGTCAAACCATCTGAGCCGTTGACTGTGGAAGAGGAGCCCAGAATGACGTCGATCGCGCTCAAGCTCAGGTCCGGTACCAGGGCGGCGTATTGGTTGGGTCCGGGTCGCATGAAAGCGTGATTCAGACGGATGCCGTCCAGCATCAACAACGTTTGTTCGCCTGTCAGTCCGCGTACGAAAGGGCTGGCCTGGTTAGGCGCGGTCCGCTGTAGAAAAACCCCGGGCCCATAGTTCATTCTGTCGAGCGCTTTTCTGCCGACCCGCTCGTCGAGGTCCTCGATGGTCGCGCGATAGAAAGCATATGGTTGGTTAAACGGTTCTTGAGTCAGGCGGGTACCTGTGACGACCATCGTTTCCGGAGCGGGCGCCTGCGCGTATGCGGGAGCGTTCAGCCCCGCGAGTATCAACGGCCAGCACAGCGCCATGCCGTGCCTGCTCAGCATGCGGCGATACCCATAACCGCGCATTGCCACCCCAGCGTAAATCGGATCTCTGTCTTCTCGCGTCGAGCTCTTTTTCATCTTCCGCAACATCGGTTCACACCCGTCGATCGTTACGAAATGCCTGACCATGGCCAGAAGTGTAACCAGAACAGGAACACCGGCAACCAGTGGAGTCCTGTCGCACTAACCTGGCGGATCAACTCGTTGGATACTTTGTCTCGAAGGGTGGCGGAAATCCAAGCGTGCGCGAGAAATGCTGCGAGAGAGATCACTTGCAGCGCGGCCAGTTGTAGCAGGTCGAAATCGCCGATCTGAAGACACAACGCGAAAAGTGGCATGAACAGAGTCGTGTAGATGCAGGCGTCGACGGCACGTTCGGACCAACGGGCATGTAATCCCCAAGGCGCGAACAGCCAGGCGCATGAGATCTGCGCAATCGCCGTCATGGCGATCGCCCGCGCCGCAACTTCCGCGCTGGGCTGGGCCGTCTGATGCAGCTGGCTGATTAGCCACAGACCGCCGAGCAGGATCAGGATTACTGGTACCCACACGACAAACGGATTGCGCGTGCTGCTGCTCATGGCCGTATCAACAGATATTCCCGCGCCTGAGGTGACGAGCGGTTTTCTATGAACACCGCGCCCGGGATCAACGCGGTTCTCTGCCGGAGCAATCTGTCTCGTGGTGTGTCCGACCAGACGACCGGATCGGCGGTCTCAGGCGTCCACCTGGTGCCGGACGGAAGCGCCGGGATTGCGTACCTGGTGCCCTTCCAGATCAGTTCGGCCGGTAAGCTGGGTTGATCCGTATTGTTCGCGACTACAGGGGAGCCTGCGTCCACATCCATGGTGAGCGGCGCAGCGAGTTCCCCGACACCGGTTGAGGTTAATGCCTGTCTTTCCAGCAGACGCGTTCGGATTTCGATCCGGTTGCGGCTCGTATCCGCGGTGTGAGTAACAGAGTATTCAACGCCTCGCGATATGGCCCGCCAGGGCATCGGCGATTTTTCGACCTCAAACGTGAAGCTGCCGCGATGCAAGCCGAGAGTGTCTGCGGCGGAAACAAAACGGTACGTTTGGCTGCCCGAAACCGTTTCGCTCCACTTGGTTTGGGTCACTTTGTGGTTGGGCACGGGCATCAGCACGATCAGCGCGCTGACGACGATGGGCATGCCCATCAGCCAGCCCGCACGGCCGCGCCAGCGGGCAAGAACGAGAACCGCCACCAGATAAAGTATCAGTCCGAACGCCAGAGTTTGTAGTGCAGGCGCAACATCAGTTGGTCGCAGTTCGGCGATGGCTTTTGCTGCAGGCATTTTCAATGGAGGTTGCGAAAGCAGTGTCTGCAGAGCGGTTGCCAGAACAGCAGGACCCGAGCTGTTCGAGCCGGTCAGCGCGATTCGCGTTTCTGCGCAAACCGAAAGTGCTGTGAACTGATCTTGATCCAAATCGATGGTAATCATGCGGCCGCACATTTCGTGATACTGGCGAAGCGCGTGTTGCTGGGCAGCGCTCATTTGCCGTAAGCCGCTGATGTCGAGTACGACCAGATCTACGTTCCCGTAACCGGCAAGCACGTTGGGAAACTGATCGGGTTCGGCAATCACCAGATTCTTTACCTGCGCTCGCGAAAATGCAGTGATTGGCAGGGTTGAAACCACCATGTTTCCGGAAATCGGTTCCGGCTGGATGGCCGTCGGCGGTTGGCTGGAGCCCCGGACTTGAACGGTGATTTCAATGGGTTCAGCGGATTCCAACATGATGGGCAGGTCATACGCTCCCTGCGGATTTGTCTTCGGGACGAAGTGCCGTACCTGGCCGGCCTGGTTGACGTGTATCTCGATTGGGCCGGAAGGGGGCGGATCGATAGTGACCCGCAGCTCAGTCGAATGACCTGCTTTGACGAGGTTCTGCCAGACGAGGCTGCTCTGGATGTCCGGCGACGCGGATGCAGCGGCCGCGTGGCATACGGCGAACACGGCAAGTGCATACGCTGGTATGCGCATGGTTTCCCTAATACGTAACCGAACCGGCCGCCATGTTCAGCGCTATGACGGCACGAGACGTGCACAAATGCGGATTACCCTCCCACCAGCGCGGCGAGTCTTCGTTGACCCATGAGCCGTCGGCGCTCTGCAGGCTGACGAGCTTCGCCGCGAGATCTTCCCGCCAGTTGTGCACGGCGCCGCGGGTATCGGTTACCTGTGTTTCGCCGAAGGCGGTCATGCTCTTCGCAAATGCGTTGTAGTAGAAGTACAGTCCCTGCCGGTTGGGGGCGCCCGGATTTTCGTCAACCGTGTAGTTCGCGCGTATCCAGTCATAGGCGCTGCTGACGCGCGGATCGTTCTTATTGACGCCTGCAAACAGCAGCGTGATCAATCCCGCGTGTGTCATTCCTCCATATGACTCGGTACCGCCGTGCGGGCTGAAACCCGGAGCGTAGGTGAAACCGCCATCGTTACCGGCCCAGCTTTGATCATTGGTGGCTTTCAGGTTCTGGGAGCGGCTGATGAAGGCGAGAGCACGTTGCCACACCGGGTCTTCCAGAGAGGTTTCAGTCCTTGCCAGCGCCTCGAGTGCCAGATATTGATTCGACATGTCCGGGCGCTCGTCGCCGCCGTAGCCGATGCCGCCGTAGTACTTGTGGTCCGGATCGTAACCCTCGTCGGCGTCGATCTGTAAATGCTTGAGAAACTGCTGCGCTCCATAGATGACGTCATCGTAGGCTGGGTTGTTAGTCGCTTGCAGGGCGACCATGGCCACGGCGGTGTTGTAGCTTCGATTCTGATTGGTTTCGCTGATCGAGCCGTCTTCTCTCACGTGAGACAGGATGAATTGAACCGGCCGCGTGATGAAGGCGCCGTCCCCCTCGTTATAGCCGCGATGGCTTTCGAGAATGCCGCGCAGCGCCAGCGCCGTGAGCCCCACGGATCCTGACAATGAACCGTCTTCCGCCTGCTGGTAGCGCAGATAGTGAATGCCGGCGTCCACTGCGCGCCGGGCTTGCTCGAGCAGTTGGGCATTCATGTCGACGGGCTCGGCGTTTGCCAGCGGCCATCCTGTAATGCTCAATATCAGGAGGATCAGACGGTTGCTATTGCGTCGAATCATGTGGTTTCTCCAACGTTGATCAGCGCGCGTACGCGCTGCGTGGTTATTGTTAACAGACTGATAATCACAACATATACCGACGCAATCATCCACGCGCCGGGTTGAACCGCGCCTTCCGATGCGAACGGGGCGTACTGATAAAACCAGGGTGTTCTCAGATAGTCGAAATCGATAGCTGCGGCAATGAAAGACGGCGGGCTTGCTGCGATGACTATAGACAGCGCGTCCCGGCCGAGACCCGGCGGCGGCGAGAAACTGCCGAGTGCAAGGGGTACCGTGCACAGGGTCAGAAAGCCGAGCAGGGGTATCCAGCGTTGCTGTTCATTCAGGTGGAGGTTCACAGCGCCCCAGGCTGCGCAGATCAGACCGATTGCGCCGCAATACGCCAGGTGAGTGGTGTTGCCTGTCTGGCTCACGGAAACGACCAGCAGCGCGGCGCCTGCGATGGTTGCAGGGCGGATCAGCAATGCCGCGAAGCTCCCATCCGGGCTGGGTGTGCGAGTCGTCATTCCCGCTGCAATCACGATGAACGCGATGAGCATCTGCACCGCGGGCGCACCCCAATGGTCAGCCATCAGCGCGGCCGGGTAAGCGATCGCGGCGCATATGAAGATGGTGGCAGCGTGTCCCGTGAGCAATTCAGAACTCCTGCTCATGGCATGCTCGAAAGCGCGTCAGTTGCCCGGCGATCTGGTGACTGAAGATACGGTGTATCACATCCACCCCGGTTCTCCCCTTGTCTTCTTGTTTTCGCGGCGTGTACCTGCCCACACCGGATGATTGCCGCGGCGTTCCTTTAAGTCCAGTTGCGGTTTGTTAGGAGGATGTTGCGCCGCAACCCGTGCTATTGACCTTTTTTGGAACGCAGCGTGGTGCGGCTGATGCCCAGCGATTCGGAGGCAGCAACCTGATTGCCGTCGGCCTGCGCCAGCGCCTCGTCTATCAGTGCTTGTTCAACCTGCTCGACGATCTTGTAAAACGGCCTGTCCGGGGCGGTCTCACCCTCGGGCGGGTTCAGAGCTCTGCGCAACGCCCGGCGCGACGTCGCTGCGATATCGTCCGTGCCATACGCGTCCGCGGTATGTTCGGGAGACGGACTCTGAATTTGCAGGTCGGGGGGCGAAAGCCGTGTGCCGTGTGCCAGGAGAACCGCGCGGGTGATGACTTGTTCCAGCTCGGCCACGTTGCCGGGCCAGTGGTGGGCGGTCAAATGTTCGAGGCAGGCGTCACTGTAATCACTGACCGATTTGTCCAATTCGACGTTTGCTCTGGCGATGAAGTGTTTGATGAGAACCGGGAGATCGTCCAGGCGCGCGCGCAGCGGTGGAACGGTCAGATTGAGGAGGCTGAGCTGGTGATAAAGGTCGTCGTGCGCGCTTGCCGCGTTGGAGCGCGGATCGCTGGTTGCGATGATGCGCGCGGTCAACTGCCATTGTGCGTCCCGCTCTTCGTCGACGAAGCGCTTGTCCTGCAGCGCGCGCGCCAGGCGTGACTGTAGATACGCGGAAAGCGCAAAAACGTCTTTCAGCAACAACGTTCCAGGCTGTGCGAGTGCAGGTGGGCTGGTCTCCTGGGGCGAGCCGAATAGCGCCGCCGCAATTACCGGATCCGGTGTCGAGGCGCAGTCCAGAAACAGAAAGTCTTCTCCTGCGCGGTCTGATCGCATGTGTATCGTGCGCGCGGCGAGCTCCTTGCCTACTCCTCTCTCGCCGCTGATTAGAGCTGTTAGATCGTTGCCGGACAAGATGCTCAACATCTTGAATGTTTCCTGCATGATGGCGCTGGTGCCGACTAGTGCGTCTTGGTGAACGCGCTCTGCGGAGGATGCGTCGGACTGCTCTGGAGGTCGCAGAGCGCGGCTCAGCACTCGGCGGATCTGAGACAAATCCACCGGCTTGCCCAGGTAGTCGAAAGCGCCGCTGTCGAGTGCCTGCGATGCCGTATCCACGCTGCCGTATGCAGTCATCATGATGACGGGGATATCTGGCCAGCGATCGCGGATCAGAGGCAGTGCCTCCAGCCCCGTCTGCCCTGGCAGCTTGTTATCGAGAAACACGGCTGCGGGCGCGCTTGCCGCGATTTTCTCCATGGCGTCTTCGGCACTGGCCGCGGTGATCACAGCGTGGCCTTGACCTTTCAAAATGCGTTCGAACGCGAGACAGATTGCGTGTTCGTCATCTGCAACCAGGATAGTGGCCATATTTACGCCCGGTCACCGGTTGCGTTCTGGTGCGCGGCTGCGAGGCTCGGCAATTTGATGGTGATAGAGGCGCCGCCCAGAGAGGCGCTGCTCGAAATCGACAGTTGCCCGCCATGTCTGCTGACAATCTCATCGCTGATCCTCAGGCCCAGGCCCAGACCGTTGGGCTTCGCGCGCTTAGGCCGTTGCTGTTCGTCGGGCTGGGACTCGCGGCTGAAGCCAGGCCCGGAATCTTCTACCGTCAGTTTCGCGAAGTCGCCGTCGACGCCACTGCTCACCGAAATCCGGCCGCCGGTGGGCAATGCGTCTGCTGCGTTGATGACGAGATTGAAGATGACCTGCTTAATCCGGTTTGCGTCCAGGTTGATTGAGGGTAACTCATTGAGCTGCGTATGTACGTCAATCTGGCGGTGTTTCAGCTGTGCTTCCAGTAAGTCCAGGACCTCGCTGACGACGGCGTTCAGATCGCCGCGTGAAAGTTTCGTTTCGAGGGGTCGTCCCAGCGAGAGCGCATTGTCCACGACGAGCTGCAGGCGTTCGATTTCGCTGAGCAACTGGTCGCCCAGACGGCTGGTTTCCGTGTCCTGATTGTTCTCGCAAAGCAGCTGGACCTGCAGCTTCATGGCGGTCAGAGGGTTACGGATTTCGTGCGCGACATGGGCGGCTAGCTCGCCCAGGCCTTTCAGCCGGCTTTGTTCCTCCATATCCCGTTCGAAATCCTGCAGTTGCCGCGCCATTTCGTTGATGGCCAGATCGAGTCTCGCGACTTCGCGGATGGCTGTGGTGTGTGGCTCGGCGCTCCGGGCGCCCGCTGCAATGTTCTGTGCGGTAAATACCAGCTCGTTGATCGGCCGCGTCAAGGACAGGCTGATGCGATGTCCCCACCATGCAAATCCCATGATGCTGAATGCCGCGATGGCGCCGAGCGCGAGGGCGGCGTTGGCTGATGCGTTCTGCAGGTCGTCGGTTGAGGTAAGGCCTGCGATGGCGGCGTAGTCGGGACGCGCACGTTGCGCGTCGAGTGCTCTGATATGGAGCAAAAAACCGTTTTCCGTACGGACACTGGTCGTGGCCATTTTTGCCTGTTCGGCAATGGCTTGCCGCCATGTGAGTTCGCTCAGTCCGTCGGACCGCAGCGCGATCCTGCCGTCCTTATCGATGAGTGCAAAGTGAGTGTTCTGGAGGTAAGCCAGTTCATCCAGCAGGTCTTGCGTCAGGGGGAATCGACCGTCAGCCAGCACGCTCAGCGCGTGCTCGCTCTGCTCCTGCACACGGGCTTCGAGCGAGTTGATCAATAGCGTGGTGGCGATCCACCAGGCAAGGATGGAGCCCGTCGAGATGGCGATGACGAACGGGGTGAAAACTCGGCGATAAACGGATGTCTGGGCCACGATTCAGGCCGTGTTTGCGTCCCTAGTGTTCGATCTGAGCGCTAGTGTACACTAGGTCCGAGAGCGCGACAGCAAGGGGAACAGTCCTGGCAGAAGCAGGGGAGTCATTGGGTCCGAGCGCACGCTTCAAGCTGGACTTGATGTTCGAGGGTATACGTTACAGCGAAGCCCTTGGCGCAGCCGCCCACCATTCATTTCCGAATTTTTATCCGTACCGATTCCAGGAAGGTGAGCACGATCCGACCGGCAACGGGAAAGCGGAAATTCCTTATTTGTTGACCACTCGCGATGGAACCTTGTTACGTGTGCAGGGTGCCGGGCACTCGGCCTGGTTTGTCGAAGGCTCTCGTGATGACGGCTATACGCTGCACAGAGACGGCAGCGA
Organism: Pseudomonadales bacterium; assembly: GCA_965267275.1. Lineage (GTDB taxonomy): Bacteria > Pseudomonadota > Gammaproteobacteria > Pseudomonadales > Azotimanducaceae > UBA4421. The sequence goes on along the minus strand of OZ253950.1, from coordinate 3,928,660 downwards.
TGAAACGCTTGCGATTGCCTTTGAACCCCTGCCGGACTGGATGCGGTCCCAGACCAGTGATGGTTTTCCAATGGCGCAGACCGGGCTGAGCATGCATGGTGACATGGGCGTCATCAACATAGCGCCGGGGTGTGAATACTTTCTGGAGAAGGTCGACAAGCAATCTATGCGCTGCACGTTCTGCGCATACGGGGCGCCTGATCGGCGCACGCAGGATCTCGGCCAGGTGGCGGGTGTCGTTTCTTTACCCGATCGAACCTACCATCGGATACAGGAAACGCTGCAGGCGGCTCTGGCGGAATGTGATCTGCGGCATCTCTACCTGGTTGGCGGCTCGATGACGGACTGGCATCAGGAAGGGCGGCGGTTCCTGGAGATTGCCCGCGTGGTCAAGGAGGTCAATCACGACGAAGTACCGGTGATGTGCGGCTCTGGTGCGCTGCCGGATGACGTCATCGACCAGCTGCATACAGAACAGCTCGTGCAAGGTGTCTGTTTTAACCTGGAAGTCTGGTCGCCTGGTCTCTTTGAGCGCATTTGCCCTGGCAAGCAGCGCTACGTCGGATACGACCGGTGGATAGGCGCGCTCGAGCACGGCGTTTCGCGGTTTGGCCGGGAGCGCGTGTATACCGCGATGGTTGCGGGCATCGAGCTGGAGCCGGAATTCGAGTTATCGTGGCAGGAAGCAGCCGATCTCGCCGTGCAGGGAGCCGAGGACCTCTGCTCCCGCGGGATCATACCGATCTATTCTCTCTACTGGCCTGTTGGCGGCCGCAACCACCCTGATTATCTGAATCGTCTGCGCGCGTATTTCGAGCGCCTGATGCTTGGATACGAGGAGGTCCGCGTACGTCATGGTCTCGACATCTGGGATGGATTCATGTGTCGGCGCTGTGCCTACATGCAGATGGAATGCGACATCGATGCGGAAAGGCGCGCCCAGAGTTGAACGGTGACCCCTCCGGCATCATGGCGCTGTCCACCGCGTATTGGGGTTCCCAGGTGCTGCACACAGCGAATCGCTGGGGTCTATTCGATCTCCTTGCCAAACAGCCGCTGAATGCGCACGACGCGGCAGAGCGGCTGGATGCCGATCCGCGCACGACGGCGCTGTTTCTGAATGCTCTGGTCGCGCTGGGGCTGCTCGACAAAAACGGTGACAAATACGCCAACAGCGCCGCCAGCGCAGCGTTTCTGGTAGCGGGGCAGCCTGGCTATCTGGGCAATGCCTTGCGTTATGCGGATAACCTGTATGGTGTCTGGGGGAATCTGCAGAGCACGATCGAGAAGGGCGTGCCGGGGCTCGAGGCGTCGGAATACACGGGCAGCGAGGAGCGTCTCACCAAAGACTTCGTCTACGGCATGCATGATCGCGCTCTGGGCGTTGGGCGCGTGCTGGCGGAGCTCGTGGATCTTGCCGAATGTGAACGTCTGCTCGACGTGGGCGGTGGTCCCGGAACCTACGCGGCTCTGTTTCTGCAGCGCTATCCGCAACTGCGCGCGGTGGTGCTCGATCTGCCCGGCGTTGTCGCGCACGCCAGCGAGATACTTGCGGATATGGGTGTAGATGAGCGCGTGCAAATGCTGCCTGGTGATTTCCACGCGACAGAGTTTCCGCGCGGCATGGATGCTGTTCTGATTTCCGGTGTGCTGCACCGCGAGCTCGAAACCGGCAGCAGGACTCTGATCGACAAGGCCTGGCACAGTTTGAATTCGAATGGGTTGCTGATCGTCAGCGATGTTTTTACCAACGCCGGGGGCGCCGGCCCTGAGTTCGCAACATTGTTCGGGCTCAATATGGCGTTAACGGCCGAACACGGCGGCGTGCACGCTCAATCGGATATGTCGGGTTGGATGTCCGCGCGCGGGTTCGAGGTGGAGGCACCAATAGCCTTTCCCGGGCCGATGCCGCACAGTGTAATCGTTGGGAGAAAGCCGTGATGATCAAGTGCCTGCGCGAGTTCTGCCTGGTCTCTTTCTGCGTTTTTGCAGGTTTGTCGTCCTCGGGTGCTGAGCCGTCCGAGGTTGAAAAACTGGGTGACGGGAAACTGCAGGTGGGGCGCATCATCGTGGATCCGGCTGAGGCAAGTTTCTCGCTGCCCGGCCGCGTCATTCGTCAGGAGATTGATGCGCCAATGGAGTTCGTGGCCGTTACGCAAGGCGCCGTCAAGGATTACGAAGCCGTGCTGGAGCTCGATACGTCTGCGATCGATTTCAACCTTGCGTGTATCCTGATTGGTTTGAACGTCGACAATGCGAAGCCGCCCACCTATCACTTCGATCCGGCGGAAGCCGAAGGCGACGCCGTGGACGTTCTCGTTCAGTTCGAGTGGGAAGGCGAGACCGTGACGGTTCCTGGGGAAGCCCTGATACAGCACTCCGACGGGGAAGTGGCGCATGACTGGGTATATGTCGGTTCCGTATTTTCCAGCGACGGACGTTATATGGCTCAGGATTTCGGTACGCTGGTGGGTTTCGTTCACGACCCTGAAAGCATCATTCAGCACAGAGTGGGCCTGGGGCTGGATGCGTATGGCGAGGTTGTCGTCAATCAAGAGGTTGCCCCGCAGCCCGGGACGGCAGTTACCCTGATCGTGCGCCGCTTGTCAGCGGACGCGCCACCGGTGCCAGGCCAACCAGGCTGAGCCGGGTATCAGCAGCGTAACCAGAATTGCCCAGAAGCCCAGATGGGTCTCCGCGAGCAGCGTGCCGTTGAGCGCGAGCAGCAGCGTATAGATGCCATTGCCGACGAAGCTGGCGGCCAGCATATGTTTGACAGGCACGCGCGCTGCGCCGCAGGCCAGAGTGACGGCCTCCGCGACGATAGGCACCGGCCGTGAGATGACGATGGTGGCAGCGGCTGTGTCCGCCGCAAATTCAGGCGCCTGCCGCTCTGGCCACAGCCGCCCCGCGTAATACCCGGCAAGATTTCCCAGAGTCAGCCCGAGCCAGGCGGTCAGCCAGCCTGCCCAGAATCCGAGGCGTCCACCCAGGAGGGTAATGACGATGCTGGATGGCACCGGCAGAAATACGTCGACCGCCAATAGTGCGCCGCCGGTGACCGCAAACCTGAAGTCCTGCTCATCGGCGGTTTGCAACCATCGCTCTCCGGGCAGTTCGCCGACGACCACAAACGGCACGATAGGCACGATCAGAGCGCAAATGATGACGATTAGAGACCGTTTCATATCCATCGCTTACAAACTCTACACCGAATACAAGGAAATTTGATTGACGACCGAAAATTGTAGGTGTAGAAATGTCGTACAGTGGGAGGGTGATAGATAAGTCTAAATTTTCAAGATCTTTCAATGCCTTACGTGAAAGCTGAATCGGTTGTACAAAAAATGGTCAGCTAAAGGCAAAGTTTTTCGGGCGAGAAACCTGGGCAGAGAGCAGGTAAGTGTCTGAAAAACGGGGGAAATCTCGGGAAAAGAGCGTTGCCGACACAGGCAAGCCCATCACCGCGCCCACCAGGGGGCGATACAAAGAATAGGACAACGGCCTGCGCAAGCGGGCGTATCGCTGACTGACAGCAGAGCCTAAGGGAGGCGTGGAACGGTGCTGTCGATGCGAGCACAAGCGTGTGCGATTAAACCGTTGCGGATCGGGGAGGATGCGCGCGGTCTGAGCATGGGGCGCAACGGACGCGTTGCGTCAGTGCGGCGCCGGACTGCGCGCGCGGCGATCAGTTCTGCCTTCACCGTTTCTCTCATCTTCCTGGTTACCGCGGGGATGATCGGCTGTGGTGCTGATCCGGAACCTCCGCGTTCCGACCCGGCGATGGAAAATCACCCACCCGATTCTGCGGAGATGGCAGTCACCGCATCCGCCCCTCCTGCACCTGATCCCACCGCCCCGCTGGGACCGCACCGCAAGGACGGCAAGATTTATTTTCCGCAGACCGGCTGGCTCGACGAGACGCAGTTCTGGGAAATGTATGAGACGCGTCCCCAGGACATCCCCGAAGACATCGATTTGCACACCGCACACCTTCTGAAAGAAGAGTATCTGCGCGAACTCAGCAATCCAGGCGAAACGTAATGCAAGATCAAAACGCGAGAGTCGTTCATCTCCAAGGTTTTAGAAAGCCGGGCAAAAAACTCAAAGCTCTGAGCTGGGTGCTCGCGGTGGCGGTGACCCAACCATGGGGGTTGATGGGTATCGCGCACGCGGCTTATGTCGAGGAGACGTCGCTCAACATGCCGGTGGATTCGGCGAACTCTTATGCGTTGGACGCTGCGGATATCAATGGTGACGGGATACACGATTTGATCGTCGCCAACCGGGGTCAAAGCGTTCTGCTGCTGAGTAACGGGCTCGGCGGATTCGATGACGAAACGGCTGCCCGGCTGCCCGCGTCCCTGCATACGACGCTGGATGCGGCTTTTGCTGACGTGGATGGCGTCAACGGCGTCGACATCGTCATGGTCGGTGACGGCCAGAACCGCGTTTACATGAACGACGGCACCGGCGTGTTCGCCGATGAAACGGCAGCGCGCCTGCCGGAAGGCATCAACACGAGCCTTGCAGTGGCCGTTGCAGACTTGGACAGCGACGGTGACGCGGACATCGTCGTCGGCAATCGCCGCACCAGCAATCAGATCCTGATGAACGACGGTAGCGGCGTGTTTGCCGACGAGAGCGCTGCGCGTCTAAGCCCGGACACCGACTTTACGTACGGCGTTGCGCTGGGTGACAGCAATGGGAACGGCTCACCGGATATCTTCTTCGCGAACTTCTCCGGTCAGAACCGCCTGCACACCAACAATTTCCTGGGCATTTTCACGGACGTCACCGGCACCAATCTGCCTGCCGGCGTGGGCAGCTCGGGAGACGCAGTCTTCCTGGACATCGATGCGGATGGCGATCAGGACATCGCCGTAGCAGATGGCCCGGCAGGCGCGACTCTCCTGATCAACGATGGCAGCGGCAGTTTTGCGGATGGTGCGCCCGGCCAGACACCGGCCCTTTCTTCCTTTGCGGTCAAGGTGAGCGCGGGGGACATCAATTTCGATGGTGCGACGGACCTCTTCGTCAGTTCGCTGGGGCAGGACAACGTGCTGCTCAACGACGGCGCCGGCACGTTCGCCGACGCCACCGCAACGGAAATGCCTGTGGATACCCGCCGGACGTTCGGTTCCGAACTGCTTGATGCGGACGCTGACCTGGACCTGGATCTCGTTGCGGCCACTCCGCAAGGTCAGAACCGTTACTACGAAAACAGCTTCGAGCCGCCGCGTGTGGAGCTGGGTGTTTCTCCGGACTATATCGAAATCGGCGACACCGTCACGCTGACTGTGAACGCATTTGATGAGGACGGTATCGGCGCGCTCGACGTGCTTGTGGTGCAGCCCGCTTCCGGTCCGGCTACACCCACGGATATCGGCGGCGGCGAGTACACGTTTGTACCGTCAGAGGATGGTATCCACACGCTGCAGGTGACAGCGACAGACAACGACAGTCCCGCCAACACCATTGTGCGCACCCGTGATTTTCTGGTGCAGTTGAACGACACGACGGACCCGGTCGTCACGCTCGGCATCACGCCGCCCAGCATCATCCAGGGCCAGAGCGCGGACTTCAGTGTCTCGGCGACCGATGATCGCGGCGTGGTGGGCCTGACGCTCAGCGTCGGCGGGGTAAACGTACCGCTCGATTCACTGGGCCAGGCGACGTTCACGCCCAGCGCTACCGGTTCGCTGGCGGTCGTCGCGGAGGCGACGGATGCGGCGGGCAACATCGGCGTGGCCACGGATACCTTGACTGTGGCCGCAGACGTTGTGCCGCCAACCGTCACCGTGACGGCAACGCCGGATCCCGTCGACATTACCCAGTCCGTCAGCATCAGCGTGGTCGCGGCGGACGATATTGCGCTCGCCAATCTGGTGCTCACCGTCACGGGCCCTGCGGGCGGGCCGGTCGATGAGCCGCTGACCCTCACCGACGTGGGCGGCGACACCTATACGGCAACCTATACACCTTTCATCCCGGGTCTCTATACGTTCGAGGCGACCGCTCAGGACGCGGCGAACATTGCCGTGGCCACCGATACGGTGCAGGCGGAAGGTATTCCAGACGATGAACCGCCTGTGGTGACCGTGACCGCGACGCCGAGCACCACGATTCCCGGCGCTACGGTGACCCTCACGGTGGAAGCCACGGATAACGTATTCGTGCTGGACCGTACGCTGGAAGTGAACGGTGTGCCGCAGGCGCTCGACGCCGCCAATCAGGCGACCTTCTCTCCGCCGTCCCTTGGCGTCTACACCGCAACCGCGACGGCCACCGATCCGACAGGTAACGTCGGCACGGACAGCGTCGTGTTCGATGTGGTCGATCCTGCCACGGACACGGAGCCGCCGGTCGTCGATATCACGTCACCGAGCGAAGGCTCAGACATCGCGAACGTCACGACGTTTGTCGGCACCGCGACAGATCTCACCCTCGTGAGTTATGAGATGTCCTATCGCATGAGCGGAACCACTGATCCGTTTACGCTATTCGATTCCGGCTCGCAGGTGGTGGAGAACGGACCGCTGGGCTCTCTCGACACCACGATCCTCGAAAACGGATTGGTGGACATCCGTTTGTCCGCAATCGACATCAACGGCGCAAGCAGTTCCATCGTGCGCACGTACAGCGCCAACGGCGGCTTCAAACCCGGCATGTTCACGCTGTCCTATCAGGACATCTCGCTGCCGCTCGCGGGCATACCCGTGACGGTTTTCCGGGAGTACGACTCACGGCGCAAGGATATTTCCGACGATTTTGGCAACGGCTGGCAGCTGCGGGTCGTGGACAACGCCACGTATACGAACAACCGTGCGCTGGGTGATGGCTGGTTCGTGGCGCGCGGAGGCGGGTTCTTCAACTGGCCCTGCAGCGTCGCTGACGAACGCAAGTATCACATCACCGAAATCAGGATCTCGGATACGGAATTCTACAAGTTTGCGCTCCAGGCGGAGTTTTTCGGGCTTGCCAGTTCGATCTCCGGAGGCTGCACGGGCCAGGTCTCGTTCACCCAGGTCGGGGGCAACCCCGGCGCTACGCTGGATATTCTCGGCTCCATCGACGTGTTCTGGCAGAACGCGAGCAATTTCCTGACCTACGATATTGGTGATGTGCGGTTCGGGGATGTCTGGAACCCCGAGGACGTGCGTCTGACCACCTTCGACGGACGCGAATACGACCTGAATTTAAGCACGGGCCTCGAGCGGCTCGGGGACGGCAAAGGCAACTCCATTTTCATCAACGCCAACGGCGTGATCTCTTCCACGGGCGCGCAGGTCCTCTTCACCCGTGACGGCGCCGGCCGCATCACCCGAATTACCGACCCGCTGAATCAGACGATTGCTTACGCATACGATGCCAATGGCAATCTCATATCACATACCGATCGCGACAACGACGCGACGACGTTTTTCTACTCAGCGGACAACTATCTGGAGCGTGTCGTAGATCCCCAGGGCAACGACCGTTTGACGAACGAGTACGACGCGGACGGGCGCCTCCTGGCGCAGGTGGACGCCGACGGGAACCGTACCGAGTTTTCACGCGACGTGGATCTGGGCACCGAAACCATCACCGAGCCCGACGGTACGGTCAGCATTCTGCAATACGACGACGACGGCAACCTGACCGCGGCGAACGTTAACGGTGAGGAGAGTACGTACACCTACGACGCCAACGGTAACAAGCTCACGGAAACGGACGCCAACGGCAACACGACGACGTTCAGCTACGATGCCAATGATCAAATGTTGTCGGAGACCGATGCGCTCGGCAACACCATGACCTACAGCTACATTTCCGAGGGACGCCCCCTGCAGGTGGGCGATCCGCTCGGCAACGAGCTCAATTTCGTCTATGACGCCAACGGCAACTTGAGCGAGCAGAGGGATGCCGGCGGCAACCTGATACAAGGTATGGTTCAGACGCCGGATGGACGCTTGACAGAGCTGACCACGGCCGCAGGCACGTCGACCATGACATACGACGCCCAGGGCAATCTGCTGACGAAGACCGAACCGAACGGTTTGTTGCGGACATACACGTATGACGCGTTGAATCGCCGCATTTCAGCGAGCGTAGACCGGACGGTCGGCGGCTCGACTGTGCGCGAAACCACCGCGTACACCTACGACGGTGAGGGCAACATTCTCACGGTGACGGATCCTCTCGGCGGCGTTGAGTCTTATGTTTACGATGGTAACGACAACGTCATCTCTGAAACGGACGCGCTGGGCCGGGTCACGACGCATCAGTACGACGATCGAAATCTACGGGTCCGTACCGACTATCCGGACGGTACTGTCGAACTGTTCGGCTACGACCTGAAAGGGCGTCTGACGGCGCTCACCGACACCGGCGGCAGAACCCGGTTCTTCGATTACGACGCAAACGATCGCCTGACGCGCACCATCTTCGAAGATGGTTCATCGGTCATCCGCGTCTACGACGGTGCGGGGAACGTCTTGTCGCAGACGGACGCCCGGGGTAACACCATCACCTATGAGTACGACGCGGCTGACCGCGTAACGAGGCGGACCGACCCCGACGGCAGCGCCACGGAGTTCACTTATGCCGGTAATCAGGTCAGGCCCGCCACCGTTACGGACCCGCTCGGCAACGTGACCACCTACACCTACGACACATCCATGATGTGGACCGAAAATCTGTTGTCGAAGACCTATGCCGATACGGCCATCGAATCCCAGACCTGGGGTGCGAATTCCCGTCTCACCACGAAGACCAACGAAAACGGTAATACGACCACCTACACCTACGATGCCCTGGGCAACCTGGCGAGCGCCACGGATGCGCTCGGCAACATCACGACCTATACCTACGACGAAGTAGGTAACCGCCTGACGGAAACCGACGCCCTCGGGCGAACGACCGTCGACACGTACGATGCTCTGGGGCGGCGGGTGAGCCGCACGTTACCCAGCGGGGACAGCATGACCTGGACCTACGACCTGGTGGGTAATGTCGTCAGCATCACCGATTACAACGGCGCCACCGTGACCAACGAGTACGACAGCCGTGACCGGCTGGTCAGGCGCGTTTACCCGGATACCAGCGAGGATACTTTTACGTATACCACTGGCGGCATGCTTGCGACCGCGACGAATGCCTTGGGTACCAGCAGCTTCACCTACGATGCGCTGGATCGGATGCTGACATCGACGGATCCCAACGGTTCTGTGGTGACCTACGCCTACGACGTCGCAGGTAACCGGACGTCGGTGAGCGCGACGGGCGGTGCAGTCACCTATACCCACAATGCGCGTGACCGCATCGCCACGATCACGGATCCGGATGGCGGGATTACCTCATACGGCTACGACCTCAATGGTAACGTCACGTCCATCGCTTACCCGAACGGCACGAGCGCGGCCCTGTCGTACGACGTCAGAAATCGTACGGTGCGGGTCACGCACACCGGCCCCGGTGGTGCGCCGGTTCTCGCGGATTATCAATACAGCCTGGATGCCGTGGGCAATCGCACGCAGGTCATTGAAGCCGCAGGCCGGACGCTCGACTTCAGCTATGACGCGCTCAATCGTTTGACGCAGGTGATCGAAGACCCTGCCGGCGCCGCGCTCACGAGCAACTACACGTACGACGCCGCAGGCAATATTTTGACGATCGCCTTGCCTGGCGGGACGGCGACGGCCACTTACGATATCAACAACCGCGTGTTGACCGCCGGTGGGCGAACCTTCACGCACGATGACAACGGCAACATCACGCTCATCGACGATGCCGGCGCGCTGACCGTATTTCTCTACGACGATTTGAATCGTCTGATCAGGCGCACCGAGTCTGACGGCACGATCACGGATTTCGAATATGACGCTGAAGGAAATCGCGTAGCGCGGGTTGTCGACGGCGTGCGCACCGAGTACGTGCTGGATCGGAACGACTCGAGCGGTGTCGCTCAGGTTCTCGAGGAGCGCGACGATGTCGGCACGCTCGCGGCGTCATATGCGAGAGGCCATGGTCCGGTACGCATGGAGCGCGGATCGACGTCGTCGTATTTCCATCCTGACGCGCTCGGCAGCACGCGTGCTTTGACGAATGCAGCCGGTGTGGTAACGGACACCTATGACTACGATGCCTACGGCAACCTGGTTGGTGGATCCGGGGGCACGACCAACGAGTTCCTCTTCACGGGAGAGCAGACCGACCCGTCGACCGGTCTCACTTATCTGCGCGCGCGTTACTACGATCCGGAGATTGCGCGCTTCATCAGTCCCGATCCTGTGCCGGCCGACTTGTTCAATCCGCAGACGCTCAACAGATATGCCTACGTGACGAACAATCCGCTGAACATGGTGGACCCGAATGGCGAATTCGGTCTGGTAAGCGTGTCGATATCCATCTCGATAGTCTCCGTTCTGTCGACCATCGCGTATACGCAGGTCTATAAGCCGGCAAAAGATGTTTACGACAAGATCATCGACATAACCCAGGAAATACCGAATGGTGTGCTGAACAAAGAGGCCAAGCGGGACGAACTGGGATTGACGCTGGCGTCTGCCAGCGGTGCTCTGGCTGATTGGGACCTCACCCAGATTATCGAGATGGGTGACGGCATCGTCGGCAAGTCTTATGACATCGTCTACGGTATGTCCACGACCATGGGGCAGGTCGTTGCGCTGATCCATGCCCGAAACTCGGCGGAGTGGATGAAGTACCTGCCTCAGCATGAGGAAATTCCAGGAAACTACGTCGATTGCAGTTTCAATAACTACGTTCAGAAAACCTACACGTTGGGGTGGATAACCGGATTGTCTGCGGCGAAACGTTTCCAGACGGCTGCCAATGTCATTGCCGCATATCTTGCTTACTTCAACTTCCTGTCGCTGGTCAGCGCTACGGTTTCTGATTCTGAGGCATTACCCCAGCCAGTGGAGGATGCCTCGCCAGGCGATACCGCCTGCTCAGTCGGAGGCGGGAGTTAGTCATGGTTAACAAGCACACGAGCACGATGAACGCCCTTCGCACCTACGTTTACTTTGCCGCATGGCTTCTGCTTGCGGCCATGACGACGCCTTTGGCCCACGCAGTCACCAATCAGGTCGGACCACTCGATGGCACCTTCGAGACCGGTCTCGGGACGCTGCCGACCAGCGGCGACGTGTCGCTGATCGACCGGCTCGGCGTGCTCGAGCCGACAGAGGGGACGCAGGCGTTGCTGCTGACGACCGGTCCGGACAGCGGCACCGACGCAGGCGACGCCACGGTTTCCTCTGTGACGATCGCCGATTTTTCGATAGGCGCTGAGTACGCGACCCTGCGCCTGGACTACAGCTTTCTGACCAACGAACCGGAACCAAGCTTCGCAAACGACTCCTTCGACGTTGAACTCATCCTGCAAACGTCGGCAGGCGAGGAATTGCTGCTGGCTTCGGATACCTTCGACTCCTTCAGTGACGCGCCGTGGACCGGCTACGACAAACAAACGGGCTTCCGCACGATGGTGGCCGATGTGACGGGTGTCGCCGGCACGGGAGAAGTGCTGACGCTCATCCTGCGTATCAGCGACGGCGGCGACGGCCGACGCGATTCGGCCGTCCTGATTGACGATGTCAGGCTCGCTGAGCCCGGGATACCGGTCGCGGTTCTGCAGGACAGCTTCATCCGCCTGGCGCCTGGGGAGGCTTTCCTCTTCGATGGTTCGGCGTCCAGCGACGATGTCGGCATTGCCTCTTATGATTGGAATTTCAACAACGGTTTCATCGGTTTCGGTCCGCTGATCTCGTTCGATCGCTACGACGAGCCGGGTATCTATCAAGGCACGTTCACAGTGACGGATGATGACGGCAACACCGACACCGCAGAATTTACGGTGGTCGTCGGTGACATCAACACGGCACCGACGATCGTCTCAGCGCCTAACGTCAGCGCTTCAGAAGGGGTGCCGTATACCTACCAGATCGTCGCAGACGATCCCCAGGTCGTTTTCGGCGACACTCTGACCTATGCGCTCCTAAGCGGTCCGGTCGACATGACCATCGATACCGCAACCGGCCTGGTTTCCTGGACGCCGCCGCTTGGTGGCGCCAATCAGTATGACGTCGAAGTGTCGGTTACCGATTCCCTGGGTGAGAGCGCGTCGCAAGCTTACACGATCGCGATCGGGCCGGAAGTGTACGTGGCGGCCCTTGGAGACTCGGGCCGTTTGTGGTTTGCGCGCAGCACCGGCGCCGGCTGGGATTCGTTTACCGAAATCATGGATATTCATGGCTCGAGCCGCAGCCGCGGTCTTGCGATTGCCGATTTCGACGGCGACAAAGACTTCGACATCATATCGGGTCAGCGCACGTCATCGTCGCCTCGCGTCGAGCTCTACCTGCATCAGCGCGAGGCGGGCAGGTTCAAGGCGCCTGTATTCATGGGGCGCTACGATACGGCGGATCCCTCGTACACCATGGACTTCGCCGCCGGCGACTTCGACGAAGACGGTGATCAGGACCTCGTGATCAACACGAACACCGCTCGCACGCTCTATCTGAGCAACAACAGCCCGTTCACCCAGACCGAGCAGGTTTTCTTCTCCACCAATTTCGAAACCGGAACCGCGGAAGGCTGGGGCGGAGCGTTTGACAATTCCGGCCTGGCGGTGGACAGCTCAACGAGCTTTGAAGGCGTGAATTCCATGCGCCTCGAGGCGACTGGTGTGGATTCGGATCTCAGCATCGACATCAACCCGTCGAGCTGGTTTTACAAGAACGGATCGAAGGTTTCTTTTGCTTATCGCATTCCCGCCGGCGTGCCCGCGGGCATTCGCGTCAATGTCACCGGTTACGGCTGGATATTTGTGGCGACCTCAGCGGCCGGTACGACAAGCACAAACACCGTGGCACCCGGTGCCGTGACTTTGATCGATGATGACACCTGGCGTACGGTGGAGTTGGACCTCTACGCCATTACCAGAGAGGTCGACCCGGTGGCCGACACGCTGTCGGAGCTGGAATGGAAGACTTTCGATAACGCCCAGCCCGGTGACGTGATCTACTTCGACGACTTCAAGATTACGCGCCCGCAAATTGTCAACGCTTTCACCGAAACCCAGGTGCCCGGCACAGGCGGCAACGGTCGAGGCATGGACTCGGCTGATCTGAACGGCGACGGCTTCCTCGATTTCGCGCGGGCGCGATCCGACGCAGCCGTATTCCTCTATTACGGCGACGGTAACGGCAACTTTACGGCGACCGGGTCCGTGATCGACTTCGGTAACGATACCTACGGCCTGGTTGCCGATGACTTCGACAACGACGGCATCGTGGACCTGATCGGCAACAACAATGGATCCGGCGACACCGGTTTTGCGAGAGGCAACGGCGATGGCACTTATCAGCCCGCGCTGCTGGTGCCGAACCTCGACTTCAACAATTATGCGTCCTTTGGCGCACGTGACTTCGACGGTGACGGTAACGTCGACGTCGTGGCCTCGACCTACACAAACCGGCAGATTCACTTCATTCGCGGCAATGGCGACGGTACTTTCCAGGCGCCGGTGTTACTGGGCGCCACCAGCACATCCAACGTTGTGGCCGTAGCGGCCCCCGAAGGCGCTGCTGTGGGCCGTCCGTTTGCGTTCATCGACGTGGACACCGACATCACGCCCGAAGGCGGGACCATCAACTTCGACGCTTCGAGCTCTTACGATGACGGCGACATCGTCTCCTACGTCTGGGACTTCGGTAACGGCGAACAGGCAGCAGGCGTCACGGCCAGCAGCACATTCAGCGCTGAAGGCCCGTACACCGTCGTGCTGACGGTGACGGACAACGAAGGCAACGTGGACCGCGCGCAGATTTTGGTCCGCGCCCAGGGGGCGCCGCCTGTGGCCGATGCCGGTGGCCCGTACGTGTTTGGCGAAGAGCGGGCGATAGACGGCCGCTGGCGCGTTGGTCTGGATGGCACTGCATCGACGGATGCCGAAACGTCGATACAGTCTTATGCGTGGGACTTTGACGCCAGCAACGGCATCGGTGTGGATTCGACGGAACCGTTCCCGAGGGTGACGTACTACGGCCCGGGGACTTACACGGTGACCCTGACGGTTACGGACGGCGGCGGGCAATCGACGACCGTGACGACCACGGTGACGGTAGCGCCGCAGGACGCACCGGTAGCCGGTCTCACAGGGGCAGCGAGCCTGGATGAAAACGATGCCAGCCTGGGCGTATTTACGGGCTGGTACGGTCTGCAGGGCTCGACGGACGACTCGGCGGTGGCAAGCTACAGCGTCGACTGGGGGGATGGTTCTTCACCGTTCAACCTTTCGCCCATGACCGACAACTTCGACGATGGCGACTTCAATGGCTGGACGATTGGCAATGGAGCCTGGAGCGTCAACAACCAGGAACTGCTGTCTTCGTCTACGGCGGCAACGTGGTACTGGATGCAGGACCGCAATCGGGTGTACGGCGACTTCCAGTTGGAGGCTGACTTCAAAGCCGAATCGACCGGCGGTGACGGCTACGTCGGTTTTGTGTTCAGAAACGCGAATACAGCCCGGTCGACGAACTCGTTCCTGATCTATTCCCGTGACTCCTGGGAGACCTGGTCCATCTATGACTGGTCGACAGGCACGACCCTCGTCAACAACGGTCCGGGCTGGGACGAAGACAAGTGGTATCACGTGCGCATCGTGATGGTGGGCGACGATATCGAGTTGTACGTCACGCCTGAAGGCGGCAGCGAAGCGTTGATAGCGACCTTCAGCAGCGCGGCGCATCCGCGAGGCGGGATTGGCCTCCTCACGCACACTCAGCGGGTACGCTTCGATAACGTCAAAGTCACGCCGTTGGATGACACCTGGACGCAGAGCTCGTTCGCGCTGCCGGACGTTGCGCACAGCTTTGCGGATCCGGGAACCTACGATGTGACGCTGACGGTGACCGATCACGCTGGACAAACCAATGCCGTGACGCAGGCGGTGGATGTGACGAACAACGCGTCGCCCGTTGCCGCTGCGGGTGGCCCGTATACTCTGGACGAAGGGCAGGCGCTGGACGGTTTCTGGACGCTGCCGCTGGATCTCACCGCGTCATCCGATGACGTCGGGGTCGAGCGCTTCATCGTCGATTTTGGTGACGGGACGAGTTATTCGACCGGACAGCCCAGCGGTGCTGCGGCGACTTACTTCTCCGTCGGCACCGACCTCTACGGATATGACCCGGGTGACGGTACGCTCGGACGGGTGATTGGCCTGGAAGACGGCACCGACATAGAGATAGTCAATCTGGCAGACGGCAGTGTTCTGCAAGCATTGACGTTGAACCGTTTACAGACGCTGAACGGCTTCAACCCCGGCACCAACGTGGCGTTCAAAGTGCGGGCGACGAAGCCGGTGGTGGGTTACTACACGGACTTCGCCGCGCACAATGCGTTTCTGCCGTCCATGGACGGCACCCCCGTGGGGCGTGAGTTCATCGGCTATTTTGATGTGAACTCCGGCTTGTATGTGTACGCGTACGAAGACGCAAGCGTGCGGCTCTACAACACGTCAGGCACTCTGGTCCTGAATCGAAACGTGCGCGCCGGCACATATACGACGCTGCCGATCACGGGCGCCACCTATAGAGCGGTCTCGTCCGGACGCATTGCCATACAGACAACCGGTAACACTGGCTACACCACAGTACCGTCTTCCAGCGGCGCTGGTGTTGGCCGGCTCTTCTACTTTGCGACGCAAAATTCCGGCTCGGGTGGTTCCCTGGGCGTATTTGCCTATGACGCGGCCAACGTCGAGGTTTTCGACATGGACACCGGCGTGTCTCTCTATACGACCAGCCTCGCGCCCGGAGACTTCTGGTTCCAGAACCCGGTGGGTAACCGGCGCCTGCGGCTGGTGAGCGACGGCGACGTCGAGGTCTGGGCTGGCGACAACGAGGGCGGCGCGACTGCGCAATTCCTTGGCGACGATCTTTCCTTTGCTGGTGGCCGTGAGGGCACCGAATTCCTTCTCCACGAGCTGGCGAGCGGCGTTGTCATGTTCGGGGTCAATAACGGCACCGCGGTTGAGATCAACGGCAACGTCGTCGATACGCTGAATATGGACGATTACCGGGTCTACGCCCCCGCCGATCTCGTTGGCGGCAACAATGGTGTGCACCGCATCGTCACGTCGCAGCCTGTGGTCATCCAGACACTCGGCACTGCGAACGTGCTGAACGACCTGGGCACCTATATCGGCGGCGCGACGACGCGGCACCGCTATGCGGCCACGGGCAACTATACGGTGACCGTAACGGCGGTGGACCGTGCCGGGCAGACCAATACTGCGACGACGACGGTAGACGTCCTCGCCAACGACGTGCCTGTGCCATTGATCGATGCGCCCGCGGAAGCGGACGAGACATTTGCCACAGGCGGCCAGTGGAGCGTCGATTTTGATGCGTCGGGCTCGAGCGACGATTTCGGGATCTCCACCTACGAGTGGGACTTCGGGGACGGCAACACCGCTACCGGGGCGCAGGTGACGCATGCGTTCGGCGCCACGGGCACCTACGAAGTCACATTGACGGTCACCGACCACGCCGGGCAATCCGTCACGACGACCCAGAGCGTGGTCGTCTCGCTTGGCGCACCTCCGGTTGCTGACTCGGGCGGACCTTATGTGCTCGGTGAGGAGTCGGCGGAATACGGCCGCTGGGTAGTCGGTTTTGATGGCTCCGGATCCACTGATGATGCCGGAATCTTCGACTATCTGTGGAACTTCGGACCTGTCGTCCTGGACGATTTCGAATCTGACGGGCCCGTGAACGGCCTGGTGTGGACGTCGTCCGGGCTTTCAGCCAGCGGTGGGACGCTGCCGGTCACGGGCACCGGCAGCTGGACGAACCGGGGGTACTTTGCAGACGAACGCATCAGTCGCGCGGAAGGCGTAGAAGTCATTACCACGGTGACCGACTCGCCCGGCACCGGCAACATGATGTGGGGTCTCTATTCGTCGTCACCGTCCGGATACAACTACACGCAGATGACGCACGCCATTTATATGAACAATGGCAGGTTCAATGTCTACGAGAACAGCAGCAATCGTTTCACTGGACCTTTGTACACGCGCGGGTTGACCTGGGATTTGCGCATCGTTCTCGGAGAGACGGGGGCGCGTTATTACTATCGAGAAGCGGGCACCACCGCATGGAACGAGTTGGGTCCGGTCAATTCGCTTGCGTCCACGCAAACCAATCTTCGCGTAGGCGCCACTGTTCTGAATGGCACGTTTGCCTATGACAACCCGACAGTGAATCCGCTGTTGCTCGATGGCGTGCGTGTGGAGCGAACCTATTTCGCACCCGTAACGAATCAGCCGCTGTCGTTGACGGTGCGTGACAACGCGCTGCAGTCAAATACAGAAAGCACCACCCTCACGCTCGAGTCCGGCGATCCGCCTGTGGCAGAGGCAGGTGGACCGCTGACCGCAGAGGTGGGCTCGTTCATCAACTTCAACGGTTCCGGATCCGCGGACGACAATGCGGTAGCGCGGTATGTCTGGGACTTCGGTGAAACCTCCGGTGGCCCCGAAGGTGCAGGCGGCTCTGCTTCCGCAAATCTCCCGTATACGGGTAAAGGCCCGACGCCACGGCATTTCTATAAGTCGGTGGGTACGTTCAACGTCACGCTGGAAGTGTTCGATAACCTCGAGCAGTCCGCGTCGGATACGACCACCGTGGAAGTGATCGTGGGCGATGCGCCCACGGCTGCAGCGAGCGTTGCCCGGGCGGGTGCAGCAGGTGGTCCGCCGGTTTACTTCGATGCTGATGCTTCGACCGATGACTACGGCATTGTCCAGTATCGGTGGGATTTCGACATCGCAGTAGACAGCGACGGCGACGGTGATCCCGCCAACGATCTGGATGGTGTCGGCAAAACCCCGTTCCACACCTACCCGTCGGCGACCGGGGGTGATACCGACGCGATCATCTATTCAGAGACTTTTGACACGCCGCTCGACAGCAGCGAGTGGTCGCAAGCCGGTGCCGCCGTAGTTGCCGGTCAGGTGGAACTTGTCGGCGCCGGTGGCTGGGGTGCCCGCTACCTCATGTCGTTGAGCGATTTTCCGCGGCCGGGAACTTCTTTCCGCGGGCAAGTCATTCTGCCGGCAGCCGAAACCCACAACATGATGTGGGGCGTGAAGGACACGGGGGGAACAACGTCCTACACCGCACTGCAGCATGGGATTTACTTCAACAATGGCGTGCTGCGCATCTATGAGCGTGCGTCCAACCGGGGCGCGGTGAACAACTTCACCTACCAGCCGGGTGTCCTTTACGACGTGCGCGTGGACACGGAGACAGCGAGAGCGCGCTATTACATGCGCGTTGCGGGTTCCGGGGACGACTGGACCGAGCTGACAGGCTACACCCCGCTCGCAAACAATACGGTTACGCCGTTGCGGATACACGCCGTCGCGACAAGCGGCACGTGGCGCTTCGATAACTTCGAAGTGGTGCTTCCGGCGGATCGCACGGCGGCGTTGACGGTAGTGGACGGCGCCGGTCAGACATCGACGACGGAATTCCGTGTCCCGGTGACAGAGGAACTCCCGCCGCATGTCGTGACGGTTCCATGGGTGGCGTTTGATCCCCTGGTTCCGCACGAAACCTACAACGGTAAGCCCATACGCCTGAAAGGTATCGTTCGGGATGCCGACCCGGTGTCGTATGAGTGGGACTTCGGCGACGGCACGCAATCTGGCGTGCTCACGGTAACCAACCCGTTTGATCTGTCGGTAGAGCATACTTATCCGAACGCCCCCGACGGCACGCCGTTCGTCGCGACCTTGACGGTCACGGACGCGGCCGGCAACCAGGGTTCGGCAACCTACCCGGTGATCGTCAAGCCCCAGAACCTGACGACGGAAATCAACGTCGCCATCGATGAAGGCCTCTGGTATCTGCACCAGACGCAGACGCGTAGTACGGCAGAAGGGTTTGCGACGGGGTACTGGACAAGCAACGCCAGGGCGAGCGCGACAGCGTCCGCCATTCAGGCCTTCGAGATCAACGGCCATCTGGAATCTGTTGACCATCAGGTGGATCCGTATGCGGAGACCGTGCAGCGCGGTTTGCGTCAGCTCTTCAGGGATCTCGGCACCATCAGCATCGGGACGCAGACGTACGGAGAACCGGACTCAAACGGCAACGGCATTGGTATACAGACCGGGGTGAATAGCTCCGGCGGCCAGCCGATTTATCAGGGCGGTCAGGTCATGGACGCCATTGCGTCGAGCGGCTCGCCGTTGACCATCGCCGTGACAGGCGGACCCGGCATCAAAGGCCGCAGCTACTTCGACATCTTGACCGACATGGCGGATGCGTTCGCCTGGGGACAGACGGAGCAGGGCAGCGGCGGCGCATGGCGCTACGCCTGGAACAGCTCCATCGACAACTCGGCTGCGCAGTGGGGGGCGATCGGTCTCCTGGCGGCACAGGACATCTTCGGGATTCCCTATCCCTTGTGGGTCGAAGAGCGCAACATCGTGTGGCTGAATCGAAGCTACGCCGCGCTGCAGACCGGTTTTGGCTATACAACGGGTGGCACTTCGCGGGCAGGTACGCCGTCAGGCATGGTGCAGCTCATCATGGACGAGCTGGACACGTCCGATTACCGCTGGAAGACGTCAGAGCGATGGATTGCCAACAACTGGACGAATCAGTACATCATCAATCCAGGAAACCGGCCCTACTATCCTTACTACGCCTTGACGAAGGCCATGCGTCTGGCGCTGCCGGAAGCGGTCGAGACCTTCGCGGCCAACGGTTTCGACTGGTTCCGTGATCCCGAGCTGGGGCTGGCCCGCACGCTGATTGATGACCAGCTTCCCAATGGGCAATTCCCGGGCTCTGAATGGATTACAGCTCAGTTGCGCAGCGCATGGGGCGTGATCATTCTGAGCCGTACCCTGTTTGTGCAACCGCCGGTGGCGGATGCCGGGCGCGACCGGGTCTGGGGTGTGGACATTCCGCTCGAGTTCGACGCCTCGAATTCGTTCCATCTCGACCCGTTCCGCGAGATTGTCAGTTACGAATGGGATTTTGATGGCGATGGCAATTTCGACTTCCAGAGCGATCAGCCATTTGCCACATACACGTACTCGCTGGAGGATTATCCGGAAGATACCTTGCCGGTTGCCATCGACGTGCGTCTGCGTGTCACTGATAACAACATCCCGCCGCTGACGGACAACGACACGGTGGAGATCATTATCGCGGTGCCGCCGCATCCGCCCGTTGCAGAAGCTGGCGGAGATTACAGTTGTACCGCGGGTCTGCCTTGCGAGCTGGATGGCTCGGGCTCGTTCGACATCGACCCGACGGACTTCATCGCGCGCTACGAATGGGATCTGGATGGCTTCCCGTTTGATTACACGGACGCCACCGGGGTCAACCCGACACCCGTGTTCGAAGAGGGTGTGCACAACATCGGTCTGCGCGTCTATGACAACGGCGTGCTCAACGATCTCGATGGAGACGGTGAGGTCGACGAAAACGAACGCCTGACGGATCAGGACTTTGCCACTGTGACGGCCGAGGCGAATCTGCCGCCGACCGCAAATGCGAACGGTCCGTACGAGGTCGATGAGGGCAGTGTTACGCTTCTCTCTGCGGCGGGCTCGTCCGACCCCAACGGTGACCCCCTGGTCTACGAGTGGGATCTCGACAACGATGGCGTTTACGACGATGCGTTGGGCGCTAATCCCAACTATCTCGGTGTTGACGACGGCGTCTATACCGTTGGGCTGCGTGTCACGGATACGCTGCTGGCAGACACGACCACGGCTCTGGTGACGGTCAATAACGTCGCCCCCATCGTTGAAGCAGGCATCGACCTCGGCGCTATCGAGGGCGAGACACTGACGTTCGACGGTTCGTTTACCGATCCTGGTGTCGAGGACACGCATACCATCGAATGGGACTTCGGCGACGGCTCTGCGACGCAGACGGGTACGTTGACGCCGACCCACACCTATGAGAACGACGGGGTGTACACCGCGACGCTGACGGTCACCGATGATGACGGTGGTGTTGGTGTCGATACGCTGACCGTGACTGTCGGCAACGCGCCGCCAGTGGTGGAGGCAGGTGCGGACCAGATCGATGTGCCGATCGACAGCAGCATCAGCCTGGATCCGGCGGCTTTCACCGATGCGGGTATTCTCGACGTCCATACTGCGACTATCGACTGGGGTGACGGTACGGCTGCTGATGTTGGTGCCGTGACCCAGGGTGCGGGCAGCGGTTCTGTTGCCGGCACGCACACCTACACGACAGACGGCACCTTCGTGGTGCGTGTCACAGTGACCGACGACGCGGGTGGCTCCGGCTTCGATACGTTCACGGTTACGGTCATTCAGGATGCGAATACCGATCCGGTCGTCGATGCCGGTCCGGATGCGATCATCGACGAAGGCGCGACGTTCGTGAGCGCCGGATCGTTTATCGATCCGGACGCGGACATCTGGACTGCTACCGTAGATTATGGGGACGGTTCCGGCTCACAGCCGTTGCCGCTTGCCGGCCAGGGCTTCAGCCTCAGCCATACTTATGCCGACAACGGTGTGTACACGGTGACCGTGACCGTCAATGACGGCAACGGCGGTATCGGTGTCGATACCGCTGTAGTAACGGTCAATAACGTTGCGCCGGCGGTGGATGCGGGCCCGGATGCGTCGCTGACCGAGGGAGACACTTTCGTCAGCGCCGGCGTCTTCACCGACCCGGGTGCGGATACCTTCGCCGCCACCGTCGACTATGGCGAGGGCGCTGGGCCGGTCACGCTGGCTCTGAATCCCGATGGCAGCTTCGCCTTGTCGAACCTGTATCAGGAAGACGGCACCTATACGGTCACCGTGACGGTGACGGACGACGACGGCGGCGTGGGCGTGGATACGGCCACTGTCACCGTCGGCAACGCGCCGCCGGTAGTGGACGCTGGCCCCGACCAGTTCGGCATAGCAACCGGCGGTGTGGTCAACCTTGCGCCGGCAACCTTTGTCGACGCGGGTGTGGAAGACACCCACACCGCCATCATCGACTGGGGTGACGGCACCAGCGATCCGGGTACCGTGTCCCAGGGCGCGGGCAGCGGCAGCGTCAGCGGCAGCCATGGGTATGCCGGCGGCGGCACCTACACGGTCACTGTGACCGTGACCGACGACGAAGGCGCCTCGGGCTCGGATAGCTTCACGGTTACCGTGAATACTGCGCCTGTCGTGGATGCGGGTCCGGACGCGATCATCGATGAGGGTGCTACTTTTGCCAGCGCCGGAGCGTTTGCGGATCCTGATCCGGATGTGTGGGCCGCGACGGTGGACTACGGTGAAGGCGCGGGTCCGGTGCCGCTGGCCTTGAATCCGGATGGCACCTTTGCGCTGTCCAACGTCTACGAGGACAACGGCATCTACACCGTGACCGTGACCATCAATGACGGTAGCGGCGGCATCGGTGTCGATACAGCCGTAGTGACGGTCAACAACGTTGCGCCGGCGGTGGATGCCGGTCCGGATGCAGCCCTGACTGAGGGGGATACCTTCACCAGTGTTGGCGGCTTCACCGACCCGGGCGCGGATACCTATACCGCCACCGTCGACTATGGCGAGGGCGCTGGATCGGTACCGCTGGCCCTGAACCCCGATGGCAGCTTCGCCTTGTCGAACCTGTATCAGGAAGATGGCACCTATACCGTCACCGTGACGGTGACGGACGACGACGGCGGCGTGGGCGTGGATACGGCCACCGTCACCGTCGGCAACGCGCCGCCGGTGGTGGACGCGGGTGCGGATCAGCTTGGTGTTGCGACCGGTGGTGTCGTCAGCCTCGCCCCGGCAACCTTTACCGACGCGGGTGTTGAAGATACCCACACGGCCACCATCGACTGGGGCGACGGCACAAGTGAGGCTGGCAACGTCGTTCAGGGCGCGGGCAGCGGCAGCGTCAGCGGCAGCCATGGGTATGCCGGCGGCGGCACCTACTTGGTCACGGTGACGGTCACCGACGACGAAGGCGCCTCGGGCTCGGATAGCTTCACGGTCACCGTGAATACCCCGCCTGTCGTGGATGCGGGTCCCGACCAGAACATTGACGAAGGCGGCACCTTCGTTGGTACCGGTTTCTTCGCCGATCCGGATGCCAACGTCTGGACTGCGACAGTGGATTATGGCGACGGCTCCGGCCCGCAGCCCCTGTCCCTGGCCGGCCAGAATTTCAGCCTGAGCCACACCTATGTAGACAATGGCGTGTACACGGTGACGGTCACCGTGGACGACGGCAACGGCGGCATTGGTGCGGACACGATGACCGTGACGGTCAACAACGTTGCGCCGGCGGTGGATGCGGGTCCGGACGCAGCGCTGACCGAGGGAGACACCTTCGTCAGCGCCGGCGTCTTCACCGACCCGGGTGCGGATACCTTCACCGGCACCGTCGATTATGGCGACGGCGCTGGATCGGTACCGCTGGCCCTGAATCCCGATGGCAGCTTCGCCTTGTCGAACCTGTATCAGGAAGACGGCACCTATACGGTCGCCGTGACGGTGACGGACGACGATGGCGGCGTGGGCGTGGATACGGCCACGGTCACCGTCGCTAACGCGCCGCCGGTGGTGGACGCGGGTGCGGATCAGCTTGGTGTTGCGACCGGCGGTGTCGTCAGCCTCGCCCCGGCAACCTTTACCGACGCGGGTGTGGAAGATACCCACACGGCCACTATCGACTGGGGCGACGGCACCAGTGAGGCTGGCAACGTCGTTCAGGGCGCCGGCAGCGGCAGCGTCAGCGGCAGCCACGGGTATGCCGGCGGCGGCACCTACTTGGTCACGGTGACGGTCACCGACGACGAAGGCGCTTCTGGTTCCGACACCTTCACGGTCACCGTGAATACCCCGCCAGTGGTCGATGTTGGACCTGACCAGACCATTGACGAAGGCGGCACCTTCAGCGGAACCGGTTTCTTCGCCGATCCGGATGCCAACGTCTGGACCGCGACGGTGGATTATGGCGATGGCTCCGGCCCGCAGCCCCTGTCCCTGGCCGGCCAGAATTTCAGCCTGAGCCATACCTATGTAGACAATGGCGTATACACCGTGACGGTCACCGTGGACGACGGCAACGGCGGCATTGGTGCGGACACGATGACCGTGGTGGTCAATAACGTTGCGCCGGCGGTGGATGCGGGTCCGGACGCAGCGCTGATCGAGGGAGACACCTTCGTCAGCGCCGGCGTCTTCACCGACCCGGGTGCGGATACCTTCACCGCCACCGTCGATTATGGCGAGGGCGCCGGACCCGTGACGCTGGCATTCAGCGGCGGGTCGTTTGCTCTCAACAATCTTTACGAGCAGAACGGTGTTTACACCGTCACCGTCACCGTCGTCGATGACGACGGCGGTGTCGGCGTCGACACGGCCACAGTGACGGTTGCGAACGCACCGCCGGTTGTGGACGCGGGTGCGGATCAGAGCCGCGTGCCTCGAGGCGCAGCGGTCAGTCTCGATCCAGCGACGTTCACTGATGCCGGTGTGCTCGATATCCATACGGCCACCATCGACTGGGGTGACGGTTCGCCGGTCGAGGCCGGTGTGGTCGCCGAGACTGGCGGCAGCGGCACCGTCAGCGGCAGCCATGATTATGCTACCGGTGGTATCTACACCATCACGGTAACAGTGCGGGACGCTGACGGCGGGGTCGGCTCCGATACCCTGGTTGTCACGGTGAACACACCGCCGGCAGTGGATGCCGGACCCGACGCCATCATCACGGAAGGTGATGGTTTCGTGCAGGCCGGTTCGTTCACGGATCCCGACCCCGATATGTGGAGCGCCACCGTGGACTACGGTGACGGCAGCGGCGTGCAGGCGTTGACTCTCAGCGGCATGAACTTCGAGCTCAACCACCTGTATGCCGACGACGGCACCTACATCATCACGGTGCAGGTGTCCGACGACGTGGGCGGTGTGGGCACCGACACGGTCACCGTGGTGGTCGAGAACGCGCCGCCGCAGGTCGACGTCAACGCGCCGTCTGTGACGGTGGGTGAAGGGGACATAGCCCTCAACAGCGGTACGTTCCAGGATGTGGGTACGGACAGCGTCGTTCTATCGGTCTCCTCGGGCGAGCTGATCCAGACCGGCACCTTGAGTGGCACGTGGTCCTGGTCTCTGCAGACCCTGGACGGTCCGGATGACAGCCGGACCGTGACAGTCACGGCGGTCGACAGCGACGGCGCCTCGTCGACGGTGAGCTTCGAGCTCATCGTGCTGAACCTGCCGCCGTTGCCTGGCGACGATGCGTTCAGCGCAGTGGAAGATACGCCTCTGAGCGCACCCGCAGGCAGCCTGCTGGCGAACGACGTGGATCCGGGTCTGGATCTGTTGACGTCGGTGCTGGCAACGCCGCCGGCGAACGGTTCGGTTGTGGTTAATGCGGACGGCTCCTTCGTCTACACGCCTGACCTGAATTTCAACGGAGTAGACACCTTCGTCTATAACGCCGTTGATGACGAAGGCGCGGCAACCTCGGCGACCGTGACGATCAATGTGCAGCCCGTGAACGATCCACCGACGCTGACGGTCGCGACGTCGCCGATCGCGGACGTGCAGTACTCCGATCCGCTGTCGGTGACCATCGACGGCGATGACGTCGACTCGACCGCGTTGAGCATCGTTTCCACCGAGTGGAGCGGCGATGGCGGCGTAACGTGGACCTCGGGTCTCCCGAGCGGCTTGAGCTTGAGCGCAGCGAGCTGTGCAGCGGGCGCGCCGCCGGTGGATTGCAGCTGGAGTGTCAGCGGCAACGTGCAGGAAGGCCCGGGTACCTATCAGGTGCGTCTGGTCGCAAACGATAACGGCGAAACAGGCGATCCGACCGTACTGAGTGACGACACCGGATTTACCTTCACCGTGCTGCAGGAAGACGCGCGCGCCACGTACATCGGTCCGACGTCTATTTTGACGCCGGGACCCGATATCGATGAGTTTGCCATCACGTTGACCGCGCGGGTCCTCGACATCAGCGCTGTCTCGGGTGATCCCGCGACGGATCCCTACGCCGGCGATATCAGCAACGCCACGGTCGAGTTCCGTGACGAGCATGGGGCGCTCTTGTGCGCCGCACCCGAAGTGGTCGTCTCCGACCCGGGTGACCCGACCGCGGGCGTGGCGACCTGTGTCTACACGAACAGCCTGGGCAACAATGAGGAGTCGCGCACCATCGACGTGACCACGGTGGTCGGCGGTCACTACATAGACAACGCCGATAACGAGGTGGTCATCATCGTGGCCCGTCCGGAGGAAGGCTTCATTACCGGCGGCGGATATCTGATCGAGGAAGATTCGGCAGGGGTCTACGCTGCTGGCATGGAGACGCGCATCAACTACGGCTTCAAGGGCTCGGTCACCGTGAGACGCAACAACACCCAGTATAAGGGCAGGATGACCATCATCATCCGCGCGGCGAATGGCCGGAAGTACAAGGTCAAGAGCAACGCGCTCCTGTCGCTCGGTGTGCAGAGGGACCCGGACGGAGATGGTGTGGAAGAGCCGCCGATGTATGCGGAGATGGACCTCAAGGCGAACCTGCATGATCTGACCGATCCGGACAACCCGATTTCTCTGGGCGGCAATCTGGTACTGCAGTTGCGCATGACGGAGAACGGCGAGCCGGGTATCGACAACGATACGGTGTCTTTCACCCTCTGGGACGGCGCCACGCTGCTGTTCTCCTCGAACTGGAACGGGGCTCAATCCGTCGAGCAGGCGATCGCGGGCGGTAACCTGCAGATCCACTGATGCGACTCTGAAGGGGCTTCCAGGGCGGCTGCCGGGCCGTCCTGGACGGCCCGGGGCCTGTGGGAGATTGCATCGGTATCATCGTCCGGTGAAAATTGCTTTTTTAGCGATTAGGTCGAACGTGCGAGTCTGTAGCATTCTGCTTTGCGTGATGGCGGCGCTTACTGCCCCGGTAGAACATCTCTCAGCGGCCCAGACAGATGGGCTGGAAACGGTGGTCGTGACGGTGTCGAGGCTGGATCTTTCCGCCGAAGCGCTACCCGGCGACGTGACCGTTCTCGACCGGGAATCCATCGAGGCGCGCGGCAAAGCCAATACGCTCGACCTGCTGCGCGAAGTCGCGGGCGTACACGTCAGCCAGACCGGCGGCCTCGGCAGCGTTTCCTCGCTCTTTGTTCAAGGCGGCGAGCCGAATTTCACGACGATCATGATCGACGGCGTCAAGGTGAACGACCCGACCAACAGCCGCGGCGGCTCCTACGATTTCGCTACGCTCAACGTGGATGAGATCGAGCGGGTCGAAATCCTCCGCGGCCCCCAGTCCGTTCGCTATGGCTCCAATGGTCTCAGCGGCATCATCAACATCGTGACCCGGGGCGGTGCGGATGCCGGTAGCTTGCTGGCCGAAGTGGGCAGTGACGAGCTGGTGCGCGCCGGTATCAACCTTGGCCACACGTTCGCCTCGGGCCAGGAGGTGACGCTGACAGCGACGTCCATGCGAGACGAAGACAGCGTGCCCGGCGACGAATTCGAAAACAGCAGCGTCGCCATGAAATTCTCCGGCGGTGATGAGTTTTACTACGAGCTGAGCGGGCGCTACAACGAAGCCGACGCGCAGGCTTTTCCCGAGGACAGCGGCGGGCCGGATCTTGCCGTGCTCCGCGATACCGACGAGCGGGAATATGAACTGCTGACCGCTTCGGCGCGTTTCGACTACCGTCCGGGGGATGCCTGGGGTGTGACGTGGCACAGCGCTTATCTCGATCAGGACGCATCGGCGATTTCACCGGGGATCGCGCCGGGCATCCTCTCGCCGGTTCCTCCGAACGGCTCCGACAGCGACTATGAGCGCTTCTGGTCCAGCGCCTACGTGATGGGTCGCATCTCCGAGCAGTGGCGGGTCGTGGCGGGTGTGGACTGGCAGAGAGAAGAGGGCGACCAGACGGGCTATCTGGAGTTTGCGCCAGGTTTTCGTCTACCCACGGATTTCGAACTGGAGCGGGACACCCTGGGCGGGTTCGTGGAGTTCGAGTTTGTACCGGCCGACGCGTTGACCATTACCGGGTCTTTGCGCGTCGATGATCCGGACACCCGTGACTCCGAAACCACGGTCAACGTCGGTGTTCAGTATGCCTTCGGGGAAGGCAGAGTGTTTGCCACCTGGGGGGAAGCGTTCAAGCTGCCGAGCTTCTTTGCTTTGGGGCATGGGCTGGTGGGAAACCCTGATCTCGAGCCGGAGACCAGCAAAGGCTGGTCCGTTGGCGCGGGATATGCGCCGAACGAAGGTATGGACTTCACGGCGAGCGCGTTTCGCACGCGTTATGAAGATCTGATTGACTTCGACTTCGAGCTCTTCACGAACGTCAACCGCAGCACCGTGACGGCCCAGGGTGCAGAAGCGTCAGCCAGACTGGCAGTGGCGGCACGCGGCACGCTCAACGTACATGTTTCCTACCTCGACCTCGATGCGCCTGGTACGACCCTCCGGCAACGCCCCCAATGGCGTGGCGGCATGGCGCTGGACTACGCGTTCTCGGATCGCCTGCGGACCAGAGTCGCCTGGCTGCACGTCGGCGAATCCTTCGACTCGTCCATCCCCACGGGCGGCGTGTGGCTCGACGACTACGACCGGCTTGACGTCAGAGTGAGCTGGGATGTCAGTGAAGCGCTCGAGATGTGGGCGGCGTTCGACAACGCCGCAAACGCTTCTTATCAGGAGGTGGTGGGGTTTCCTGCGCCGCGGGCGCGTTCGCGCTTCGGGCTCCGCTATAGTTTCTAGCAGTGCTCCGCCGACGCGGGTCGAGAGTCACGCCCGCGCTTCAAGCGTCCGGCACCACCCCCATCCGGGCACTGATAGCTTCCGCCTCATCCAGCCAGGTTGAGATGCTCGATTCGATCCCCTGACGCCAGAAATCCGGTTCGCGCGGGTCCAGACCGAACGGCGCCATCAGCTCGACCGCGTTTTTGCTGCCGCCGGCGCGCAGAAGATCGAGGTACATGGCTTCGAAATCCTCGCCGAACTGGTCTTTGCGTGCGTACAGCGACTGTGTAAACAACTCGCCGAACGCATAAGCGTAAACGTAGAAGGGGCGCAGGAAGTGGGTGACGTACGACCACAGGTTGTCGACGTCCTGGTAGCTGAACAGGTCTCCGTCCTCGCCGTAGAAGTTCCGGGTCACCTGCATCCAGGCGTCGTTGAAGTCGTCCACGACCAGCTTGCCGTTGCGGCGCTCGGCATGGATGCGACGTTCGAAGTTGGAGAAAGAGATCTGGCGAACCACGGTGTTGACGTGATCGGCGGATTTTTCCATCAAGAGCGCGAGCTTCTCTTCATCGCTGGCGGTTTGCTCGAGCACGTAGCGGAACGTGGTCATCTCGCCGAAGATGGAGGCGGTCTCCGCATAGGCCATCGGTGCGCGGAACATCAGGGCTCCCTGAGTGTCTGCCGCCAGCATGCCGTGCGCGCCGTGGCCGACCTCGTGGGCGGTGGTCATCACGTCGCGGTTGGAGCCCATGTAGTTCAAGAAGTTGTACGCGCGCGATTCGCCGTTCGGCAGCAGCACTGAGTAGTTGAAGGCGCCGCCGCCTTTGCCTTCGTAAGGCGGCGCGTCGATCCATTTACGGTCCAGCATCTTGGCGACCAGGTCCCGCAGCGTCGGGCTGAAAGACTCGTACGCCGAAAGCACGGTGTCCACGCAGTCCGTCCATGGCACCTCGGTTTTGGCCGCGAACGGCATCGGGGCGTTGCGGTCGGACCAGAGCAGCGGCTTTTTGCCCATGTGGGCTGCGACCAGGCGGTAGTAGCGCTGACTCTGTACGGCGCCGACCTCGGCGACGGCGCTGTGCAGGGCCTCCACTGTATCGTCATCGACGTGGTTCGATATGTTTCGGGCCGACATCGGGTTGTCGTAGCCGCGCTCCCGGTCTTCCACGGATTTGGCGCCGAGCACGACGTTCAGCGTGCGCGCCATCAGTTTGTCGAATCCCTGGTCGGTGAGACCGGTGCTGAATTCGTGCAGCGCCCGAGCGCGCTTGTCGGCGTCGGTGTCGTTGTTGGCCACGTGGAGAATCTCAGGCAGCGTCAGCTGTTTGCCCTCGAGCTCGAAGCGGAGTTCCGCTTCGCGCTCATCGATGTAGTCCGACCATTCCGATGCGCTGAAAGGCGCGCGCAGCGCCAGGGCCCGCTCGACGTCCTGGGTCAGCAGGTAGCGCCGGTTTTCGCGCATGTGATCCAGCAGTGGGCGGTGGCGGGCTACGCGCGGGTCGTCGTCGAGCAACTGCTGATAAGTAGCGTCCGTCATGGCTGCGAGCTCATGCTCGAAGAACACCATGTAGTTGGCGCTCGCTTCCGCCAGCGCTTCCTGCACCTGAGCCAGGCGCTGCTGGATGCGCTGATTGGTCGCATCGGTGCTGCGGCGGAGAAACAGGTAGACCATCAATTTGTCGCTGGCGCAGGTGATTTCAGCGTCGGCTTCGAGCGCATCGCCCAGGTTGGTGTCGAGTTTGCCCTCGAAATTGGCGTGGAAGTCCTGCATCGCCTGCAGCAGGGCCTGCAGGTCGCCGTCGAGTGCGGGGTCGTCGAGGTCGGTATAAAGGTCGGTCAGGTCCCAGCGAACTTCCGCCAGGGACGCATCGATCTGTTGCATCTGGGTCATGGTATTTCAGCAAGATTTGTGTGGGTGCGGATGCTAGCAGGACTGCGGGTGTCGTTCGATCGAATCGAGCCTGACATGGAATAACGTTGGACAAGCGCGGCAAAGGGCTCGATGCTTATCCCATGTAGCAGAGGTGGATGGTATGAGAAAACTGAATACTCGAATTGGGCGGATGCTGGCTGTCGGTGTCGGGCTGCTGCTTTTTGTTGCAGCGTGCGCCACCTCGCCGCTGGGCCGCAGCCAGTTGATCCTGTTTCCCGAAAGGGAGATGGCGCAGATGGGCGCCACGGCGTTCCAGGAGATGCAGCAGCAGACGCCGGCGAGCGCGGATGCCACTAAAAACGCTTATGTCCGCTGTGTCGCGGACAATATCCTCCGCGCGATGCCCGGCGAACGCCCCGACGCATGGGAGGTGCTGGTGTTCGAAGACGACGCCGTCAACGCGTTTGCGCTGCCTGGCCGAAAAATCGGCGTCTACACGGGGTTGCTGGATGTTGCCGAGAATCAGCACCAGCTGGCCACGGTGGTGGGTCACGAGATCGGCCATGTGCGCGCCCAGCACTCGAATGAACGGGTATCCACAAATTTTGTTACCCAGTCCGGCTTGCAGCTCGTGCAGGCGGCTGCCGGTGTCGACTCGCCGGTGAAGCAGCAGCTGTTTGGCGCGCTGGGGCTCGGGGTTCAGGTGGGCGTGCTCCTTCCGTTCAGCCGCACCCAGGAGGCGGAGGCGGATCTGATCGGCCTGGACCTGATGGCCGACGCGGGGTTTGATCCGCGCGAAGCCGCCCGGCTCTGGCAGAACATGGCGGCGGCGGGCGGGCAGAAGCCCCCGGAGCTCCTGTCGACGCATCCCTCTAGTGAGCGGCGTATCAACGAGCTCAACGCGCGGGCATCCGCCGCATTTCAGCGTTCCCTGCAGGCGCGCAGCGCGGGTAGAAATCCGGATTGCAGATAGCCTGATGGCGGCCGGGCGCGCCTCGTGCGGCGCCTATATCGCCGGGGTCGAGCGCGCGGCCTCCTGCAGCTCGTGCATCTCGGCGTTGCGATCCCGCGCGAGGAGGACATACACCGCCGGCACGACAAACAGGGTGAAGATCGTGCCGAGCCCGAGGCCGGTGAAGATGACGAGGCCCATCTGAAAACGGCTGACCGAGCCCGGGCCTGTCGCGAGCAGTAGCGGCACCATGGCCATCAGCATCGCAACCGTCGTCATCAGAATGGGGCGGTAGCGCGTAGCGGTCGCGCGCGCGACGGCCTCGCGTTTGTCGAGCCCCTCCGTTTCCTGCAGACGGTTCGCGAAATCCACGATGAGGATGCCGTTCTTGGCGATCAGACCGATCAACGTGATGAGACCAATCTGCGTATACAGGTTCATCGAGGCAAAGCCGAGGTAAATGAAGAGCATGGCGCCGGCAATCGACATCGGCACGGACACCATGATGATCAGCGGGTCGCGCCAGCTTTCGTATTGCGCGGCCAGCACGAGATAAATCACCAGCAGCGACAGGAAAAACGTGTATAGCAGGGCGTTGCCCTGTTGCATCAGCTGGCGCGACTCGCCCATGTAGTCGTAGCCGATGTTTTCCGGCAGGAGCTCGCGCGCCGACTGTTCCATGAAGCTCATGCCATCGCCCAGCGAGACCCCGGGTGCCATGAGGCCGCTGATCGTGACGCTGTTCAATTGCTGAAACTGCGCGCGCTGGGTTGGCTCGATCTCATGCGCCAGCGAAACAAAGCTATCGAGCGGGATCAGCTCACCATCGCCCCCGCGGACGTGATAATCCTCCAGCAGCGTTTCGTCCAGACGATAGCGCCGCGCCACCTGAGGGATGACCTCGTAGCTGCGTCCGCCCTGGTTGAAGCGGCTGACGTAGCCGCCGCCGAGCAACGTGGACAACGTGCTGCCGAATTCGTCCATGTCGACACCGAGATCCCCGGCGCGGTCGCGGTCGATGAGCAGCCGCGTCAACGGCAGCGCGATCTCGGTGGATTTGCGCAGATAGACGAAGTTGCCGCTCCCGTAACCTGCGCCGATCAGCTGATCCGCCGCGTCGACGAGTTGCTCGTAAGGGGCATCGCCCGTCAGCACGAACTGCAGAGGCGTGCCCCGCGCCGCCCCCGGCAGAGAGGGGAACGTGAATACCGCGACCTGCACGCCGGCAATCTGGCTCACCAGCTGCTGCGCCAGCGGGTGGAGCTCCATCTGTGAACGCTCGCGCTCCGCGACCGGTACGAAGCGGAAACCGCCGAAGCTGGTTGCGGGTGTGCCGCCGCCGCCAATCAGGAGGAAGCTGCGCAGGTACTCTGGAAAGGTTTCAAATGCTTTGACGACCTCAGCCGTGTGCGCGGCCGTGTACTCCAGCGTCGCGGTCTCCGGGGCTGAGATCTGCACGTTGAGCACCTCGCGGTCTTCCGTGGGCGCAAGCTCGCGGGTGCTGTCCGCGTACAGGAAGTAGATGGACCCGGTCACCGCCACCGCAACCATCAGCGGCACCGGCAGAAACCTGAGCGCATCGCGCAGCAGCCACTGGTGTACGCGCACCTGCATCCCGAAAACCGTGTCGACGAAGTGTTCGAACCGGTTACCGTGCGCGCGGTCGGGGAGAATCCGTGCCGACAGCATCGGCGCGAGCGTCAGCGCGATGATGCCTGAGACGATGACGGTGCCTGCCAGCGTGTAGGCAAATTCCGTGAACAGCGACCCGGCTAGCCCACCCATGAAGCCGATCGGCGCATACACGGCCACCAGCGTTGTCGTCATCGACATGATGGGCAGCACGAGTTCACGCCCGCCGGCGAGGGCCGCCTGGAACGGCGTTTTACCTTCGGTGATGTGGCGGTGCACGTTCTCTACGACGACGATTGCGTCGTCGACGACGAGACCGATGGCCAGCAGCATCGCCAGCAGCGTCAGCAGATTGATGGAAAAGCCCATCAACAGCATCAGAAACGCGCCGCCAACCAGCGACAGCGGCACCGCCAGCGCCGGTATCACTGCGGCCTGCCAGGTGCCGAGCGAGAGAAAAATCACCAGGAGCACGATTGCCACCGCTTCGATGAGCGTGGTGTACACCTCCTCGATGGAGTCCTCGATGTACAGGCTGCCGTCATACACGAGGTTCATGGCCAGTCCGGGCGGCAGCTGATTGATGATGTCGGGCAAGAGCGCCATCACTTCCGCGGACAGTGTCAGGGGGTTGGCCCCGGGTGTGGCGGTCAATGCCAGCATCACCGCCGGCCGGCCGCTGAACCAGCTCTCCTGGTTGGGATTGCTGGTCGACAGGCGTACCTCGGCGACGTCCTTCAGGCGGATGACTGCAGTGCCTTCGGTGCGCAGTACCAGATTCTCGAAGTCCGTCACCGTGGTCAGGTTGGTGGTGGCGGACAGGTTGATCATCACGTTGTCGCCTTTGGTCTGACCGACCGCGGACTGCACGTTTTCCTCCAGCAGGGCCCGCCGCACCTCTGCTGCCGTCATATCCAGCGCCGTCAGCCGCACCGGGTCCAGCCATACCCGCAGCGCCATCGACTGATCGCCGTTGATGCCCGCTTTGGCGACGCCGGGCAGTGCCTGCAGGCGCGGCACGATGCTGCGCAGCGTGTAGTCGGTCATCTGCGCCGTGTTCATCGTCTCACTCGTCAGCGCCAGATACATCAGCGCCCAGCCGTCGCTGGTGGAGAGCGCTATCACCGGGTCCAGCGCTTCGCGCGGGAGCGTGTTGCGCTCGCTGGCGATTTTGCCCTGGATCTCCGCAAGCGCGTCGTAGGGGTCGTAGTTCAGCGCCATGTAAGCCTGAATGATCGAAACCCCCTGGCGCGAGTTGGAGGTGACATAGTCGATGCCCTCGGCTTCGGACGCGGCGCGCTGCAGAGGCTCGGTGATGAACGCCTGCACGAGGTCCGCATCGGCCCCGGGGTAGGCTGTAGTGATGGTGACGAGGGCTTGTTCGGTTTTCGGATACTCGCGGATTTCGAGCTCCAGCAGGGCGCGCACGCCAAGCAGCAGAATCAACAGACTGATGACCGAGGCCAGCACCGGACGCTCGACGAAGACGTCCGTCAGCTTCACTGGTCCTGGACTCCTTCCGGCATCACCACCCCCTCGACAATTGTGACCGGTTGACCTTCGCGCAGCTTCAGGTGGCCCGTGTGCACCACTTGCTGATTTGCAGCGAGACCCTCGAGGATCTCGACGCGTTCGTCCCGGGTGCGCCCGACGGTCACCTGCTGGCGGTGGGCAGTCAGGCCTGTGGCCGATTCTTTGATCGTGAACACGGACTCGCCATAGGCAAAAAAGCTGATCGCGGTACGCGGCAGCGTGAGCACCGGCTCGGCGCCGCTGAGGATCAGATGCACGCTCGCGAACATGCCCGGCTGCAGGCGCCGGTCCGGGTTGGCGAGCTCACCGCGCAGCTTGAGGGTGCGGGTGCGCAGATTGACGTCCGGACTGACGACGGTCAGCTCGCCCTTGAAGACTTCTCCCGGCCAGGCGGCCACCGAAATTTCCAGCGCCTGCCCGGGCTGCAGCTGCCCTCTGTGCTTTTCCGACACGGTGAAGTCGACATAGATCGGGTCCAGGCTCTGCAGGCGCACGATGGGTTGCCCGGGGGCGACAATGGTCCCGAGGCTCACCTGACGGATACCCAGGATGCCGTCGAATGGCGCGCTCAGGGTTTTGCGCTGCACGAGCGCCGCCTGACGTTCCACCTGAGCGCTGAGACTCGCCATCTGCGATTGCGCGCGGTCCAGCAGCGCCTGGGAGAATGCCGGCGTGCGGCGCAGCTTCGTGATCCGTTCGAGCTCGAGCTCGGCGAGCTTGAGTTCAGCCCGCAGCGCTTCGAGCTGCGCGGTTTCCTCGGTGGCATCCAGCCTGACCAGCACCTGGCCCGCTTGCACCGGAGCGCCGGATTCGAAGTTGATGGCGGCGACGGTGCCGGGCACTTCGGAAGCCACGTTCACGTCGTCGATGGCGTTGAGATCGCCCACCTCCTCGATCCGCTGTACCCAGAGCGTCTCTTCGACCCGGGTGGCGGTCACGGTGGCCGGCGGCGGGCCACCGGCCATGCCGGCCGCGCGCGCGGCGTTCTGCTGTTGCCTCAGGGTGTATATGCCTCCGGCAACGAGGGCAATGACGATCAGCGTTAAGGTAATTCGGAGGATCAATGGGCGCTTGAATGACTGTGCAGCGGTCTAGTTTAAGCGAGCGCCGTGTATTTACCTATTCTGGCGAAATCGCGTGAATCCTGGCGGATCAGTCACGTTATCCGAGTACACTGGGTGGCTGGAAACTGGAGTGATGATGAAGTCTTTGGTGAGCACCTTTTTTCGTGGTCTGAGCGTGATCCTGCCGGTTGCCCTGACCATCTGGCTGGTGGTGTGGCTGGCGACCAGCACCGAGCGCTTGTTGAGCGGCGTCCTCTTATGGTTTTTGCCCCACGAGGTCTACGTGCCGGGGCTGGGCGTCCTGCTCGGCGTCGTTTTTGTGTTTCTCGCGGGACTGCTCGTGCGGGTGTTTCTGCTGCGACAGTTGTGGGAATGGATGGAGTCCCTGTTTGCGCGTATCCCGCTCATCAAAACCATCTACAACGCGATCCGGGATTTCCTCGAATTTTTCTCGAACAGCGGTATCGATGCGGACGCTGCCCGGGTGGTTACCATCGACCTCGGCAACGAGATGAGCGTCATTGGCCTCGTGACCGACAACAATCCGGAGTTTCCGATCAGTCAGGACAGTGATCTGATCGCGGTGTATCTCCCCATGAGCTACAACGTGGGCGGTTACACCGTGCTGGTGCCCCAGACACGCGTGCATGACTCCGATATGTCCGTCGAAATGGCCATGCGTTATGCGCTGACGGCGGGCATACAGAGGCGGTAATCCGGCGCGTCCGCCCTTGACCCGGGTGCGGAGGCTCGTAAGCTCCGCACACTGGAAAATTAGGGAAGCTTCGATGAAAGACCAGACGATCGCCGTGCACGCCGGCTACACCACCGAAGAGACGACGAAATCCGTCGCTGTGCCGATTTATCAAACTGTCGCTTATGAGTTCGACAGCGCGCAACATGGCGCCGACCTCTTTGATCTGGCCGTCCCGGGCAACATCTACAGCCGCATCATGAACCCGACCTGTGACGTGCTCGAGCAGCGCGTGGCGCAGCTCGAGGGCGGTGTCGCCGGTCTGGCGGTGTCTGCGGGCAGCGCGGCGATCAACTATGCGATCCTCAACATCGCCGAGGCGGGCGACAACATCATCACCGTGCCGCAGCTCTACGGCGGGACTTATACCCTCTTCGCGCACATGCTGCCGAGGCAGGGCATCGAGGTGCGCTTCGCCGAAAACGATACGGCTGAGGCGATCGAAAAGCTCATCGATGACAAAACCAAGGCGATATTCGTAGAAACCATCGGCAACCCGGCGGGCAACATCATCGATGTGGAGCAGGTCGCTGCGATGGCGCGCAGTCATGGGGTCGCCACGATCGCCGATAACACGGTCGCTACGCCAAGCCTGCTGAAACCCATCCAGTACGGTATCGACGTCGTCATCCATTCGCTCACGAAATATATGGGCGGACACGGCACGACGCTGGGCGGTGTCATTGTCGATTCCGGCCAGTTTCCGTGGACTGAACATGCGGACCGCTATCCGATGTTGAATACGCCGGAGCCGAGCTACCACGGTGTGGTGTACACCGAAGCGTTTGGTCCGGCCGCCTACATCGGCCGGGCACGCACGGTGCCGTTGCGTAACACCGGTTCAGCACTCTCTGCCCAGAGCGCTTTCCAGCTGCTGCAGGGCATCGAGACGCTGCCGCTGCGCATGGAGCGCCACTGTGAGAACACGATGGCCGTTGCCCGCCACCTGGCGGACCACGCCAAGGTCGCCTGGGTGAGCTATGCGGGTCTCGAAGACCACCCGCATCACCATCTGGCGCAGAAGTACATGAACGGTACCGCCTCCGGGATTCTGACGTTCGGCGTTGAGGGTGGTTATGAAGCGGGCGTCAAATTCTACGACGCGCTGCAGCTCTTCAAACGGCTGGTCAACATCGGCGATGCGAAGTCTCTTGCCTGCCACCCGGCCTCGACCACGCACCGGCAGCTTACGGAAGCAGAGCAGCGGGCGGGTGGCGTGATGCCCGAGAGCATCCGTCTGTCGGTCGGCATCGAGCACATCGACGACATTCTGGAAGACCTGGATCAGGCGCTCGCTGCAACGTAGGACTTGTGCGCGGGTTCCACCAGCGGCGATGACGTGACCTCAACCCTGGTGTTGAGGCACGATCCTGGCCGCGGAGTCAGTCCGCCTCGTGTGTGCGTACGCGCCGCCCGAGCCAGCCCATCGACAGCAGCAGCACCAGGAACAGCACTGCTGCAAACGCATAGGGCAGGGTGGGCGCGAGAGAATACATGATGCCGCCGACCAGCGGCCCGATCGTGAAACCGAGGGGGCCGCAGGAACCGGCAACACCGGCGACAGCGCCCTGCTCCTCGGGCGCGACCGCAAGTGACGCGCCGGCCATGAAGCCCGGACCGGCGAGCCCCATGCCGAGTCCCTGGATCATCATCGCCACAGTGAG
Organism: Pseudomonadales bacterium; assembly: GCA_965267275.1. Classification (GTDB taxonomy): domain Bacteria; phylum Pseudomonadota; class Gammaproteobacteria; order Pseudomonadales; family Azotimanducaceae; genus UBA4421. Next base: position 3,890,389 of record OZ253950.1, on the reverse strand, counting down.
CCACAGTTGCGACTCGAGCGTCGCCATTATCGTGAATGCCACGATGAGCAGCGGCAGAGCCAGCCGCAGCAGATTGAATGGCGGAATGCGCAGGCGCTGCACGATGACCGCCTGTGAGAAGAGCGATGCGGCGCCGGACAGCATCATCGCGATGCCGACGCTTTTCGCCGTGTCGGCGGCGCTCAAGCCCAGCGCGTCCTGAAAGCGGAAGCCCATGGTCTGCTGTACGAGCCCCATGCCGGTAAACATCGCCACGCCGACGATGATGAACGGCAGGATGCGCGGATCGCTGTATTTCATGCGCTGACGTGGCGGCGGTGCGTCGAGATGTTTAGGCGGCTCCTGCAGAAACCGCCAGACGAAGAGCCCGTTCAGAAACGCCACCGCGGCCATGATCCACAGGGGCGTCAGCAGCGATATGACTGCGAGGCCGGCAACCGCCGGGCCCAGGATGGAGCCCAGGTTGTTGGCCGCGCCCGCTGCGCCCATGCCGCGCGTGCGGTTCTCGGTATCGGTGATGTCCGCCATGAAGGCGTTGGCCGCGGGCATCGATGCGGACATCATCGCCGCGTGCGTAATGCGCGCGAGCACCAAAGCGATGAAAAGTATCGTGCCGGTCAAAACGCCGGTCATGCCGAGATACAGGACCGAATTGAATAGCGCGGTTCCGAGACTGAACCCGAAAAGGCCGCACAGCAGCACGCGCTTGCGGCCCCAGCGATCGCTGCGGCGTCCCCACACCGGGCTCGACAGAAAAACCACCAGGCCGGAAGCCGCGATGATGAACGTGATCTCCACTTCGGTGAGGCCGATCTCACGGCCGAGCGGCGCGAGGACCGGAAAGAGCACGGTAAACCCCATCCCGACGCTCACCAGCGAGACCAGCAGGGTGCGTCGCGCTCTGACGGCGTCGAAAGCGGCGGGGTCGGGATGCGGGCTGTCGGTCATGGCATGGATGATTTAACTGCGCGGGCAATCTGCCAGCGTAGCATAGATGTCCCAGGCCTTTGGCCTGGCCTCTTGTGGCCTCTTGTGGGGTGTGGGGATTCCCATTGGATCGCCTCAACCGGGTGCGGTTGAGGCTCAGTTCAGCGCGTTGTGCAGGTATGCGCGCGCCATCTTGAGATCCCGTTCCACCGTCGCGATGGACACATCCAGTGCCGTTGCCACTTCGGTCTGACTCAACCCCCCGAAATAATGCAGCTCGACCATATTGGCTTTGCGTTCATCCATGGTGCCAAGCTCGGTAATCGCCCGGTCGAACGCCAGCAGATCTTCGGCCGAATCACCGGCCAGGTGATTCTCCTCGTGGAGCGTGACACCGACCCAGTCTCCGCCGCGCTTGGCGCGACCTCGGGCGCGGGCATGGTCGACGAGAATATTGCGGATCATGTTGGCGGCGATTGCAAAGAAGTGCACTCGATCCTGCCAATCGACGTTGACGTCAACGAGCCGGGCATACACCTCGTGCACGATCGCCGTAGCGCCCAGTGACTGACGGTGATCGACGCGGTTGCCGGCCACGCGTTTGAGATCGGCATAGACCAGCGGCATCAGGTCGTTCAGCGCCTCGGGGTCGCCGCCACGCCACTGGATCAGAAGCTGGGTAACGTTGCCTTCAGACATGTGATCGAGTCATGGTGCTGCGGCTTCGTCGAGTTGTTGCAGGCGGTTAACCAGTTTAACCAGTTCGCGATGGTCGGCGGGCAGCACGCTGGCGCGCTGATCCAGAACTTCGCGGGAGAGACGCCTTGCGGTGTCAATATCGCCCGCGATCATCGCAACAACGGCGCGTGCGTCGAGGGCATGCATGCGCGTCGGATGATCGTCCGGAAGTTTTGCACGGAAGATCTCTGCCTCTTCGATGGCCAGCTCGGCCTCGTCCATGCGTCCCAGATGCGCCGCGGTCAGGGCGAGCATTTCGAGCATGTTGGCGAAGTTCTGCTCATTGGTGCCGGGCGCATCGCGCGCTATGGGTGCGGCAGTACTCAGATGGCCGTACGCGCGTTCATATTCGCCCTGCTCGAAGAGCACGCCGGCGACGTTCTGATGTGCTTCTGCGACCGTATGATGGTTGTCGCCGCGCGCCACGATGCGCCGCTCGAGCGCGCTCTCCATGGCGCGGAGGGCACTTTCCTGATCCCCGCTTACCGAAAGAATCGCACCGAGGCCGGAGTATGCATCCGCAACCTGGGGCAGGGTCGGGTCGATTTCTTCGAAAAGCTCGATTGCCGTACGGATATTGGCTAACGCCGCTTCGTCTTCGCCCGTGTAGAAGAGCATGCCCGCGAGGTCATAGAGGCTCGCAGCGTGATCGATCGTGCCTGGTGCCGCCTGACTGATGATGTCGACGGCTGCTGCCATCTGATCGCGGCCTTCTTCGTAGCGTCCGAGCGCGCGCTGTGCCTGTGCTCTGGCGCGCATCGCGTCCGCGACGGGTAGCTGGTCTTCAGGTTGGATGGCTTCGTACAGGGCAAGTGCACGCTCAGACAAGGCCAGCGCGTTCTCTGCGTCGTTCTTACGTCGGGTCGCACCAGCGAGCCCGGTGAGCGCATCCGCGAGTTCGAACGCAGGTCGTTCAGCTTCTGGCATCGACTCGTACAGTGCCACCGCTTTGCTGTACTGATCGTAAGACTCATCGTGCAGGGCAAGATTGCCGTAAACCCGGCCGATGGCAAAATGAATGGCGGCTTTGGTCGTCTCCTGCCCGATGAGCTCCTGATCCAGTTCGTTCATGCCGCGCGCCAGGAGGTCTCTGGTCGTCATATCGGCGAGATTGTCGACGGTCGGGTCGGATGCCTGAAAGAGCTGTATCAAAAATCCGGTCACGGCATCCGCGGTCGCCGCTTTTTCCTGCGCGACCTGCTCTGAAGCGGTGGCCCGCACGAAACCCATCGTGGCGGCAGACAGGCCAGCCACCAGGGCGACAAAGACGGCCACACCTGCGAGCACGGGCACTCTGTTGCGTTGAACGAACTTGCTGAGGCGATACCACTCACCTGGTGGTCCGGCTAGAACGGGCAACTGGGCAAGCGCCCGCTGGATGTCGTCGGCAAAGTCACCGGCGCTCGAGTAGCGTCGCTCCCGGTCGTTTTCCAATGCGCGCAGCACTACCCAGTCGAGGTCTGCAACCAGACGCCGCTGACGACCGGACAACTGTTGGGTCGTCAGGCGCATACTGGGGCGCGCGATCACCCCGGCAAAGGCCTGCTGGCGGTCACTGAAACTGCCGGACGTCAGCTTGTCTGTATCCAGCGGGTGAGCGCCGGTCAGCAGTTCGTAAAGGATCGTGCCGAGCGCGTAGATGTCGCTCCGCGTATCGATGTCCGCACCGCCGGTGTCGGCTTGCTCGGGGCTCATGTAGAGCGGCGTGCCGATCATCTGATGCGCGTATGTTTCGACCGCGGTCGCGGTAAAAGGCTCGAGGGTCGCCTTGGCGATGCCGAAGTCGATGATCTTCGGAATTATCGTGCCGTCTGCGTTCTCGATGAGGATGTTGCCGGGTTTCAAGTCCCGGTGGATCACGCCTTTCTGATGCGCATGTTCGAGCGCCCGGCAAACCTGCACGAATAGCTCGAGCAGTGCCTCGAGCGCCAGCTTCTCTTCCCTCATGAACGCGTCGAGGGGTTTCCCCTGAACGAGTTCCATGACAAAAAACGGCTGTCCGGCCGGGGTCGCGCCCGCATCGTGCACGGTGGCTATGGAAGGGTGGCTCATCATCGCCAGCGCCTGGCGTTCACCTTCGAAGCGAGACAGCACCCGGGGGTCGTTGGCGCCGAAGCGCATGACCTTGATCGCCACCTTGCGTTGCACGGGTTCGAGCTGCTCCGCCGCGTAGATATCGCCCATCCCGCCGGCGCCGATGTGCGCGTCGATGACGTACTGACCCAATTTGTCGCCGTGCGAAAGCAGGGCAGGCTCGCTGAGGTTGCGCGCCTCCTGCTGCACAATCCCGGTCAGCTGGCCGTCGCCCGAGGCCTGTTCGGCGTCGAGGAGCTCGGTGACGCTTGCGTAGAGTGCATTGTCGTCGCCGCAGGAATCCCGCAGGAAGCGTTCACGACGATCTTTGGGTAGCTCTAGAGCCGCATGGAAGAGCTCCTCCATGCGTGCGAACCTTTGTGCATCCAAGTGTCAGTCACCTCCCGAGCTGGATTGTATACGGATTTCGGCCGGGTCATACCGGGTGGCGTGCGTCTGGTGACGCATGAGCCCACGCAAAGGGGGCCCTACACATGACAGCCTGTCGGGGGCGGTACCGCGGCCCATCTTGAAAATACCTCATCGGGTCGCTTGAGGTTCTACTGGAGCTTGCGTTCCTACACGCTGCCAGCCGCAAGCGGAAGCGAGCGCCTTGCGGCGCTCGCGGTATATCAGCCCCTTACGAACTCGCGGATCACCTGGCCGGGACGCTGTCCGGTATGCTCCCCGTTCTCCACGACGACTTCGCCGCCGACGATGGTGGCAAGGTAGCCTTTGCTCTTCACGATGAAGCGGCCGCCGTCGTGCGGGAAGTCGTTGACGTACTCGGGCTGGCACGTATGCAGGTTGTCATAGTCGATGACGTTGATGTCCGCATGCCAGCCTTCCCTCAGCTCACCGCGCTCTTTGAGCCCGATGATCTCCGCGGACTTGCCCGTAATACGGTGAACAGCCTCGGGCAGCGTGTATACGCTCTGCTTCCGGGTCAGCTCGCTCAAGAGAACCGTTGGGGAGTCCGTGTCGGTGAAAAAGCCAACGTGCGCGCCAGCGTCACCGAGCATGGGGACAACCCACGGCAGCTGCATGAACTGCCATTGATTCTCGAGTGCGCCGCCGAAAGCCCAGAGGTTGAAGTACTCGCGGCCCTCGGAGGCGAGCAGCCGATCAACGTATATCTCCACGGGATCTTTGCCTGCGGCCTGCGCCAGCTGCTCGAGGCTCGCCTTGCGGTCGAAGTCGAGATTCGGCACTTCGTCGGTGCCGAACGGATGCAGCATCGACGCGAGCCGCTGCATGTCACCGGCCTCGATGCCCTCGGCGATGAGCCGTGCCCGGGTGGCGTCATCACGCAGCGCATCCACCCGCGCGGCGATGGAAGGCAGTGCCATCAGATCTTTCCAGGCCTGGGATGATCTGGTGAACGGCGACAGCTGCGCCAGACCGAAAAACGCGCCGCTTGGCCGCGTGTGGCAGATGCTGGCAAAGCGCCGGCCGCCCTCGTTCAAACGCTCGAAGTGTTCGCGCCAGCTGGCTACGCCGCCATCCCCTTTGGATCCGGCACCGCCGGAGAAGATCACCTGGCAGCCGAGCTCCGTGCCTTGCTCAAACATTTCCATTTCGGTGTCGCGACGGGTCTGAAAATCGTTGGCGGATTGAAAGACTGCGCCGATGCCGCCACCGGCAACCACCGCTTCCTGTATCGCTCGAGTTTCGCGCAGGTCTGCCCAGGTGCCGGGCGTACAGCGTCCGTCCGGGACCGTGTGCGGGAGAAAGCGTGAGGTGGAGAAACCGACCGCACCTTCTTCGACCGAGGCTTTGACCATGGCGACGATGTGCTCGAGCTCCTTATCGCTCGCCTGCACGCCTTCGTCCATGCTGCGATCGCCCATCGCCTCGTAGCGAATCGCCGAATGCCCGGCGAGACCAACGATGTTCAGAGCGGGCTCGAGGCTCTGTACCGAATCCAGATACTCGCCATAGCTCTGCCAGTTCCAGGGCAGGCCGTCCATGATGGCGTCAGCGGCGATGTCTTCCACGGATTCCATCAGCTCCGCAAGATACCGCCGGTTTTTCTCACTGCACGGCGCAAATGTGACCCCGCAGTTGCCGATGAGGGCGGTGGTGACGCCGTGGTACGAGCTCGAGCTCATGAGCGGGTCCCAGCCGATCTGCGCATCGAGATGCGTGTGCAGATCGACGAAGCCGGGTGTGACCACCTTGCCCGCGGCGTCTATCGTGCGTGCCGCGCTATCGGCCGAAAGATCGCCGATGCGCGCAATGCGGCCGTCTTTGATGGCCACATCCGCGTGTATGGCGTCCGCGCCGCTGCCGTCGATAACCTGGCCGCCGCTGATGATCAGATCGTATTCCATGCTGTTCCCCTTCGATGTGTTGGTTTGCAGTGTCTGCTGCACCGCTGCAAAAGCCGTGTCCTGATTCTAACCGGCAGCGGCGGCGCGACAAGTCGTCTCGACCGGCATCCATGGTCTGGGTTGAGGGAGGAAAATTTGCCAGAATGGCGGTACTCGAGTCGCCTTGGGGGGAGACATGGCAGAGGCAAGAGAGACGGCAAACGACGCAAACGAGGCGTACCTGGCGGGGCGCGCTTACGGCCGGCCGCCGGCAACCAGCGATGACGAGCTGGTGCGGGTGGGCCCGGGCACCCAGGGCGGTGAGCTCCTGCGGCGCTACTGGCAGCCTTTCGCTTTTGCCGAGGAAGCGGCCGAGCTACCGCGGCACATCAAGATCTTCGATGAATGCCTGGTGCTCTATCGCGACGGCAACGGTGTGCCGGGCCTGCTTTACCCGCGCTGCATGCATCGCGGCACGGATCTCATCTACGGCAAGGTCGAGCAGGACGGCATCCGCTGCTGTTACCACGGCTGGAAATTCGACGCGGAAGGCCACTGTCTCGAGATTCCCACGGAGCGCAACGACAAGCTGCGTCATCGGGTCCGCCAGCCGTGGTATCCGATCGTCGAAAAGTACGGCCTGCTGTGGGTGTACATGGGGCCGCCGGACAAGCAGCCCGCGTTCCCGACGTTCTCCATCGAGGATAATCTGGGCCCCAATGAGGCTCTCATGCCTTACCGCTGGGATACCGGGCCGAATGGACCGCCTGTGCCGAAGCTGGCCGCGCGCGGCGACTACAACTGGTTTCAGATGTACGACAACTGGATGGATCCATTCCATGTCTGCGTGCTGCACTACTCGATAAACGGCCCGCAGTTCTCGCCGAATCTGGGCATCCTGCCCGAGGTCAAATTCGAAGAAACCGACGACGGCGTCATCTCCATTCAGAAACGCAGGCTGCCGGACGGCCGTATGCAGCAGCGTCTCAGTCAGGTGATGATGCCGAACATGAACGCGACTGCCGGGGTGACCGATGACGATCTGGGGCGGGCGAATCTGAGCTGGACCGTGGCCCACGACGACACCAACTATTCGATTTTCGGCCTGGCGCGTGTCGACAAGGACAATCCCCAACAGCCGGCACCCATCCCGATGATGGAAGACGATTGGGGGCCGGATCATGACCGGCCATTCGTCGAGTGGTCGCTCGAGGACCATCAGCGCTGGCAGACGGATTACGTGGCGCAGAAAGGCCAGGGTGACGTGAGTCTGCACAGCGAAGAGCACCTGATGGCAGGGGACAAGGGCACTGCGCTGTCGCGTCGCTTTTTCCGTCAGGAGGCGGCCAAGGTGGCGCGGGGTGAAGATCCGGTTGGCGCCGTGCCCGGCCAGTCCTACCGTGTGGAAGTGCTCGGCGGTAATGCGCTGCTGGACCCCGACACACTCGAGTGTCTGGCGGGCTTCGCGGCGCGTACCTGAACGGCGCCAGCGTTCAGACCATTACGCTGGCGTCTCGAGTCCCGGCGCGATCACCAGCGTGGTCGAGTTGGCCAGTGTCTCCTGCCGCGCGCGCCGGAAGGGGGCATATTTTTCGGAATTGTAGAGATCGCGGGCGATCTCGGCGCTCGGCACCTTGACCACCACGGTCCAGTTGCCGGGCCATGCACCTTCCAGCACCTCCACGCTCTGACTGGCAACGACAATCTCCGCGCCGACTTCGGCGAACATCGCGCCGACCGGCATACCGTACTGCTCTGCGTAGGTCTGAAAGTCTTTCACGTCGATCATGCCGATCATGTAGACGGGCTCGCTCATGGGCTTCTCCTCTCTCGCGTAAAGTTCTGCCGGGAGTGTAGCGTTTGACGTCCGGTTTTTGGTTGTGGGGAGACACGCACTCGTTTTCAGGCGCGCGGCGGGTGATATGGCGGGCCGCTGGCGGGTAAACTGGCCGGACTGTGAAAGACCTGCAAAACCAAATCGCACCAAACCCCGAAGCCCCCACCCGAGCCAGGGAGATTCTCGAAAACGTATACGGCTACGACAGTTTTCGCGGCAGCCAGGCGGAGATCATCGAACACGTCAGCGGCGGCGCCGACGCGCTGGTGCTGATGCCTACCGGGGGCGGCAAATCGGTTTGCTATCAGATTCCCGCGTTGATCCGGCCAGGCGTGGGGATAGTGGTATCACCGCTCATCGCGCTGATGCAGGATCAGGTGCAGGCGCTCAAAGAGCTTGGCGTGCGCGCCGCGTTCCTCAACTCATCGCTTGCTGCCGCCGACCAGGCAGACGTCGTCGAACAGGTCCAGCGCGGTGAGATTGATCTTCTCTACATCGCGCCGGAGCGTCTGTTGCAGGGAGACACGCTCGATTGGCTGAAGGCTTGCCCCATTGCCCTCATCGCCATCGATGAAGCGCATTGTGTGTCTGCCTGGGGCCACGACTTTCGCCGCGATTATCTCGAGCTGCACCGGCTGGCCGATGCCTTCCCGCAGACACCGCGCGTTGCGCTTACCGCCACCGCGGACCCTCGCACTCGGGAAGACATCGTCGCGCGGCTGGCGCTCGATGATCCGCGGATATTCGTCCAGGGGTTCGATCGGCCGAACATCTGCTATGTCGTCCAGCACAAGCATTCGCCGCGTGATCAGTTGCTGCAGTTTCTGAGCGAGCACAGGGATGAGGCGGGCATTGTCTACTGCCTTTCGCGTAAAAGCGTCGACGCTACAGCGGAGTGGCTTTATCAGCAGGGGTTTGCCGCGTTGCCCTACCATGCCGGCATGGACGCGGAGCAACGCGCGGCGAATCAGCATCGTTTTCTCAACGAAGACGCCATCGTCATGGTCGCCACGATCGCGTTTGGCATGGGTATAGACAAGCCGGATGTGCGCTTCGTTGCGCACATGGATCTGCCGAAAAGCATAGAGGCGTATTATCAGGAAACGGGGCGCGCCGGACGCGACGGCGCGCCGGCGGACGCCTGGATGGTTTATGGTCTGCAGGACGTGGTGCGCCTTGCGCGCATGGCGGATGAGTCCGAGGCGGATGAAGCGCATAAACGCATCGAGCAGACGAAGCTCAATGCACTCCTTGGCTGGTGCGAAGTGACTACCTGCCGTCGCCGGCATCTGCTGGCCTACTTTGGCGAAACGATGACCGAGGATTGCGGCAACTGTGATGTCTGCCTGCGTCCGCCGGTCACCTGGGACGGCACCGAGGCCGGCCAGAAAGCGCTGTCGTGTGTTTACCGCACCGGTCAGCGTTTCGGTGCGGGACATGTCATCGACGTCTTGCGCGGTCAGCGCACCGAGAAGGTGACGCGGTTTGGCCACGACGAACTCAGCACATTCGGCATCGGTGCGGATGTGAGCGAGGAGCAATGGCGCTCCATTTTCCGCCAGCTCGTCGTGCGCGGGTATCTCGAGGTCGATCACGGGCGCTTTGGCGCGCTTTGTCTGACCGCGGCCAGCCGCGGGCTGTTGCGCGGTGAGACGCAGCTGACCCTGCGGGAAGATGCCTCGAAACCGAAGCGTAAGCGGGTGAGTAAAGTCGACATCCAGCTGGAGCTGGAAGAAGAGGATTTGTACGAAGCGCTGAAAAGCCTCCGGCGGGAGCTTGCCGAAGCGAACGGCGTGCCGCCGTACGTCATCTTTCACGACGCGACGCTGCTGCAGATGACCCGCGAGCAGCCGTCCAGCGCCGCGGAGCTGTTGGGCTTGTCCGGCGTCGGGCAGGCCAAAATGCAGAAGTACGGGGACGCCTTCCTGAAAACCATCCGCGAGCACGCGCCAGCCTAGGTCGTCGTGCGTCAGGCGTTACCGACTCAGCGGGCTGGCTGCTTGTCCGCCTCAGGGTCGAGCAGCTCGATCCGCGTCAGCCGCAGATCCAGGTCGCCGATGTCAGGCAGCCGCCCTGAAATCTGCAGCGGCGTGCGCCATTCCCGGTCCACCAGCATCGTGAGACCGCCCTGCATCCCGAGCAGCACCATGTCTTCCTCACGGGTGATGGCATCGATAGGCGTCACGTGGATTCTGACGCGCAGCGCCTCCCGCTTCTCGAAAATTTCCCGCTCACCATCACCGGACATCTCGATGACTTTGCTCATGACGCTTGTGAAGTTCTCCGCCGAAAGCTCAACCCCGAGGAGATGGTCGTTGCTGTAGACCGGCAGCTGCAGGCGTTGCCCCGGTTGCTGCAGAGCATCGCGGCCGAGCAGCACAAATATCCCGGTGGCGTCAGAAACGCGGTGTCCCGTCTCGAACTCCTTCGGATAAGGTAAAACGCTGGACTTGGCTCTGCGCCAGTCGATATCCGCACGCGCGCCGCTGTCTCTGAGGCGCAGACGGCGAACGCCGGCATCACCCAGCTGCGTCACCTTGTAGCTCACATAGTCGGCCCGCTGACGGCGCACGATCCGCTGGAGTGCGCGCGCTTGGGCCGGTTCGAGCAGCACGTCGGTTGCGGTCAGCGAGCCGAGGACGCGATGCTGCAGCGTAATGTGTATCCACGGCGCGCCGCGTGTGTGGGTGCGCGTCTCGGCCTGAGCGTCGGGCGGCAGCTGCATCCACGCGAGCGCCGGTGCGTCATACGCCTGCCTGCGTATCTGCAGATCGTAGTTGACGCTGATGCCGAATTTAGTGGCCTGGTAAATCGCACGTCGATCCGGCGGCTCGGCTGCCTGCCCGGTAACGCATGGGAGCAGCACCGCGATCGTCAGGCTGATGGTTCGTCCCGTAGTTTTCATCAGGTGGGCAGCCGCGCGGGCATGTCGAGACCGTAAATTGCGACGTAGAAGTCCGTCAGCTCCGGGTACATCGAGCGCAGGGCGTTTGGCATGGTGAAGAACGCTTCTGACGAGTAGGCGAAAAACTCGAGCTCGTCCGGTTCGTGCGTAGCGCTCAAATCTTCAAGCCACGCGTCCAGCAGCACGTCCTCGCCGTGCTCGACACGGTCGAGCGCGAGCGCCAGGCCACGATTCAGCTCATCGTGATTGCCGCAGATCGTCAGCAAATGATCCAGGACGTGGGCAAACTCGTGCACGACCAGGTTCTGTCCTGCAAAGAGCGTTCGCGATTCTTCGAGGCACGCGTGTGCGTTCAGCCGTACCGTGCTGTAGCCGAGCGCGTCGCCCGCGACCGGCAGATCGTCGTCATCGCAGAGATACACCCACTCCACATGCTCGAAGTAGTTTGTCTTCTGCGCCGCGCCGACCAGCGCCGCGTTGGCGCCGACGCACCAGGCAATCTCCGGCCCGAAGCGCAACCCCGGGGCGATGAGGAACTCGGTGTTGCGGCAGAAGTTGTCGGTGAAATCGACCACGATCGCCTGTTCCGCGCCGGTCAGCGCGCGGTACACGTACATGTTGCGCTCGAGGTACTGCGCAATTGCGGCATGGTCTGAAAGTAGGTTCTCCATGAGCCCGCGGAGTCTGCCAAAAAAGGGGACACGTGTCGCTGCGGGTGGATCCGCGGGCGGGGGCGCTTCAGACCTCGGTCGTTGCGCTGTAAGATCCGGGTCATGTCGCCGCCGATGCCCAATATGTTCAGAAAAACGTTTTTTGCCGCGCTGATCTTTCTCACGTTGCAGAGCCTGGCGCCCGTGGCGGACGCGCAGGATCTGGCGCTCGCGTCGGTGGGCGCAATCGCGGTGGATGTGCAGGACAACGAGGTGCTGCTGGCGCAGAACGCCGATCTGGTGCTGCCGATAGCATCGTTGACCAAGCTGATGACGGCGCTGGTGGTCCTCGAATCCGGTGAAGACCTCGATGCGTGGCTGACCATCAGGGACTGGGCGCAGAAGACCGAGAAAAATGCGTACTCCCGGATCCGCCTGACGTCGCAGGCGCGGCGCAAGGACCTCCTGCGCATCGCGCTGATGTCGTCGGAAAACCGCGCCTCGTACAACCTTGCGGCGCATCATCCGGGCGGCGTGGCGGCGTTTGTCGATGCGATGAATGCCAGGGCGCGCAGTCTCGGGATGCACGACACCCACTTTGCCGACCCGACCGGGCTGGATGTGGAGAACCGGTCGTCCGCGGCGGATCTCGCCCGCCTGGTGGTCGCGACGCATCAGCATGACCTTTTGAACGAATACTCCACCACGCGCCAGTTCACGGTGAACTTCCGTCAGCCCCGATATCGGCTGTACTACGGCAACACGAATCCGCTTACCGGCAGCGCGCGCTGGAACGTTGCTTTGACCAAGACGGGTTATCTCACCGAAGCGGGCCGCTGCCTGATGATGGTGACGGAAATGGCCGGCCGCCAGGTGGGATTGGTGCTCCTGAACTCGCTCGGTACGCGTTCACCCCTGGGGGATGCAGGCCGCATACGCCGGTTCCTCGAAACCGGCACGCGCAGCAATGTCGCCAAGGCCGCGCAAGTGCATCGCGCCCGCGTCCTCCAGCAGTTGGGGATGCAGGCGGAGTAGTCGCCAGCGGGCCCCGCGGTTCTGGACAGCTGCCGCCCGGGCGCTGTCAGGCACCCGGGCAGGGAAATGCGGTTAACGGCCTACGGCCCCTGATCGAAGTCCTTGATGTCCTCCGGGTCCGGCAGCTTGATCTCGAGCGGCGGGCAGTGCTCGGGCTGCGGAGCGGGCGGCCGCGGTGTGATGGGGCCCACTAACTCGACAAACACGCCGTCCGGATCGATGGCATGCACAATCGCCATGGCGTCTTCCTCAGTGCCGGAACAGCAGGGCGCAATCTCCGAAAGAAACTCGACGCCCTGACCTTTGAGAATCGACACGGCCCGCTCCATGTCGGCGACCACTACGGCAATACGATGTATGCCGATCCGATTGATGGGCGCGGGGTAGGGCGGTTCCGGATTGAACGGGGTGATCCACTGCAGCAGACGCAGGCTGTGACGGTCACCGCGCCCGAGCGTCACGTCGGCGCCTTTGTATTCGAAGGGTGCATCGAGCCCGTAGGCCTGGGCTTCTTCCAGCGTGCTCGTTCTTTGCGGTATCAGGGTCACGTCCGTGTAGCCGAGTCGCTGATAGAAATCGAGCGACGTATCCAGGTCGCTCACGTTGATGCCGATGTAGGGCATGGCGATCACGTGCGCGGTGGTGGCGTCGGGCGCGGCGGGGGCGCTGTGCGCAGGGTCTTCCATCAGTTTGTAGAGCACGCCGTCGACGTCGCGGAAGAATGCGAAGCGCTCGCCGGGCTCGCCGTAGGGTGCGGACAGGAAGTCGACACCGTTGCCCGTCAGGAACGCGTAATCCGCGTCCAGATCCGTCGTCAGCATCGCGGCGTAGGCCATGCCGAGGTGGTTCGGCAGCTCATAGGGCGGCGCGTCGTTGAACGGGGTTTTGAACTGCAGGAGATCGACGTTGACGGTGTTCAGGCTGCCGGGGATATCGATGACGGCGCCTTTGACGAGCTCGTATTGGCACAAATCGAACATGCCCAGGGCACGCGCCATCATGTGCGTATTGGTGAGCGGAAAGCCGCTTCTACCGGTTGTATAGCCAAGCATCTGATAAAACGCCCAGGCGCGATCGAAGTCAGGCGTATGCGTCGCAAAGTGCACGCGGGCGACGAGGCCGATGTCCTGGTCTGATGTGAACTCGACCTGCGGGGCCATCTGCGTCTGCGGCGGCGGGGTGTAGCCCGCGGCTTCCTCAGCCGCTGCCGGCTCTATCTCAGCCGGGGCATCGCTTGCGTCGTTGGCTTCCTCTGCGGGCGGTTCCTGGGCGCTGCAGGCGAGCAGCAGAGTGAAGGCTGAGAACCAGAACAGTTTGCGCATGGTCATCCTCAATGATCGGTTGTGCTTGTGGCCGATCTCAAGTCTACACACACAAAGGTATCAGGATAACCGGCGAGAGAAAGTTCCTGGAAGGCGGGTGGCGGAAAGTTACGGACGTGTCTGGCGACCGCTATGGCTCGCGGGATCAGGGCCGTCGTCGACGGTCGATCAGATCTGCTTCCGTCACGTTCAGGCCGCTGCGCTTCAGGGCGCGCATGATATAGCCCCGCATCGTCATGCCCGAGTCGAAAGCCTTGCGAACGAGCTCATTATGCAGTGATTCGCGCATCTGCAGGGTCACCTGCGACACGCGTTCACCATGCTCTGCAGGCGGCGAAGGCCTCGGGCGTGAAGTCCGAGACCTTCGTTCGCTCTGAACGTTCTGTCGTGAACGTTTGTTTGTCATGAAGCGCGCTTGAATTCCTGCATGAACGGCAGAATGCCCATCTGCGCAATTTCCTGCACGAGGAGCTGGCCTTGCGCGCCGGCGCGGCCTTTCTTCGGCACCTTGCCGGAGAAAGTCAGTTCCTTGTACGCGACGAGGTGGTGCAGGCGTGTTTTGAAGGTCGGCAAGCCATAGTCCTCAACCCGCTGGCGGACTTTCTTCGCGATTTTGGTCTTCGGCGTGTAGTCGGTGAATAACAGGCGAGCGGGTATGTCGCGGCCGGTGATGTTAGCGGTGCTTTGCACCAGGCGATGCGTTTTCTCTGCCTGGACGACGTCGCCCTTGGACAACTGCAGCGGGATGATCACCAGGTCTGCGCAGCCGATCGCAAACACGGTGCCCTGAGACTGCGCGCCAGGTGTGTCGATGACCACCAGGTCGTACTTGCGGTTCATTTTCTGCGCTTCTTCGACGACTTTTGATTCTTCGAGAACGACGCGGCACTCGATTGCCATATTGCTGATTTTGTTCAGCCAGTTGGACAGCGTCTGGTTTTCGTCGGTGTCGATCACGCCTATGGAATAACCCAGATCGTGCACTGCGCCGATGATCATCTGCGCGACAGTCGTCTTGCCAGCGCCGCCCTTGGTGGTTGCCGTAGTGATGATGCTCATCCATTAGCTCCTGATTTCTTGGTTTTGGTTCTCACAACGAATGCTGATTGTCCGTGCGGCCGGATCGCCGGTGATTCGGACCTGCCCCAGCGGCCGCCATATTACTGTAAGTACATAGATATGTAATTACATTTAAATGAATTTTTGTCTCGATGCCCGTGGCGGAGTCGCCTTAAGCCTCTGCTGATCGCCTCCGCGTTGCGTAGATGGCTCGAAACCAGATGCACCAGCAGTGCTTGTCTGTGAGGTCCCTGATGGGTCCCTCAGGTGTTAATCTGGGTTCCAGGGGTTGCGAACGAAATGCGAGGGAGGAACGTATGAAAGAATTTGCGGGAAAAGTTGCCGTGATCACCGGCGGCGGCACGGGTATGGGTCGAGAGCTTGCCCGTCAGCTTGTCGCCGAGGGCTGTGATGTCGCGATGTGTGACGTGTCCGCGAAGAACATGGCTGAGAGTGTCGCGTTGTGTGAGGCTGAAGCCCCGCAGGGTGTCCGGACCACCGCCTTTGTGTGTGACGTATCCGACGCGGATCAGATGGAAGCGTTCGCCGACCACGTGCGGGATACGTTCGACACCAGCCACATCAATCTTCTCTTCAACAACGCCGGCATTGGCGGTGGCGGCAGTTTCCTCAAAGAGTCCCGCGACCAGTGGGAAAAGACCTTCAACGTCTGCTGGGGCGGCGTCTACAACGGCGCGCGCGCCTTCATGCCGCTGCTGGTGGCGAGCAGTGAAGGCCACATCGTCAACACGAGCAGCATCAACGGGCTGTGGGCGAGCACGGGACCGCAGTCTTCGCACACCGCTTACAGCGCCGCCAAGTTTGCGGTGCGCGGATTCACCGAAGCGCTCATCACGGACCTGCGGCTCAACGCGCCGCATGTCAAAGCCTCTGTCGTGTTTCCAGGACACGTCGGCACCTCGATCATGTTGAATACCGATGTTGCCGGGGAGTCCAGCGCTGCCGGGGCCCGCACGCTGCTGCGTATGATGGGCCACCCGGTGGACGAGATGAGCGATGACGACGTGGTGACGCTGGCCGAATCGATCGGCGAGGCGTTTCGCGACAACGCCCCCACGACCGCGGTAGAGGCGGCCGGCATCATCCTCGACGGCGTCAAGAATGAGCGCTGGCGAATTCTCATCGGGCGCGACGCCTATGTGCTCGACGAGCAGGTCAGGCTGACGCCGGAAGAAGCGTACGAACCGGAGTTCGTTGCCCGCTGGATCGGCGCTCGCGATGCGCAGGCCTGACTGAACGCACTGAGATAGAGAACCGGGAGGAACCGATATGCACATCACTCGTATGAATCACGCCGCCGTAAACGTCACCGGGAAGACGGAGGAAGCCCGCGCGTTTTACGTCGACCTGCTGGGCCTGCCCCAGGTCCCGATCCAACTGCCCGGCATGGCGCCGGTCACGGATTCCGAGTTCGGCTTCTGGGTCGAACAGGAACGCGTGCAGCTGCATGTGATCGGACGCGAACCGATGGGCGGCACCCCCGACCCCACGCAAAACCACGTCTCCTGGTACGTGGAGGACATCGATGCCGCGGCCGCCAAGCTCGCAGACAACGGCATAGAGATGCGCGTCATGGGGGAAGGCCTGACGCGCATCATCTGGATCTTGGATCCGGTAGGCAACATCATGGAGTTCCAGCAGGATCCGGATTGCCTGCCGGGCTGAGCACCGGACCAGCTAGCAGGCGCCGCGCGAGTGTCTGCCTTCAATCCAGCGCTCTCGCGCCTCTCACTCGGCTTCGGCAGGCTGCGAGGGATGTCGGGTTTTACGGCTGCGTCGGAACTCGCCCGCAATTGAGCCCGCCGGACGATTTGCCTGCTGCGCGGGAACTCAAAGCGATATGTCGATGGATGGCAACGCCTCTTCAGTGTCCGCGAAGGTTGCTCTGCAGGCGAAGAGTCTCGAGCGGTCAATGTCGGCGTTGTCTGCCAGATAGTCGATTGCCGCCGTTGTCCGTGCCTCTGCCAGCGTAATCAGCTCGGCTTCGGTGATGGCGGGTGGCGTTGTGCTTGGAGCGACAGGCGTGTCGGGTGCGACCGGTTCTGCCCCGGCGGTTTCTTCTGTTTCGGTAGCGGTTGCCAACGCGGCGGCTTGCATGGCGAGCAATGCCTCCCGGTCCGCCGGCGCGGCCACGCCGCACAGCGTCAGCTGCAACCCCGGCCGCTCGGCGAGCAGCGTGCCGATCTTATCGAAGTATTCGCGGCCGACCGCAGGCAGAGTTGCGTTGCCCGGCGTCATTTCCACAGGCGCGAAGCGCGGGCGCGATGCCTTTTTAGCAAGGTCACGGACGAGGAGAATCGTTCCCAGCGGCTGCAATGCGTTTTTGACATAGGACATCGCGGCAGATTGCACCGCGCTCTGCATGGCCTTGCGCACGATGTCGCCGGTGCCGAACTCTGGATCAGACAAGCTGCCGGTAACGGGTAATTCCAGTTGAATCCGGTCTTCGCCATCGCGCAGCAGATCGAGGGCGACGTCGAGCGGCATGGCCATCCCCTCGGCAAGAACGTCCGTCCCCTCGGCGGCTTTGCCGGCCAGTTGCAGGCGTTCGATGACGAGCGCATTGCTGATGTCCAGGGCGTCGCCTTCGATGCGAATGCTGGTATCCGTCGCAAAGCGCCCGCGCTCGATGTTGTATCCGGGTACGTAGGGCGAGAAGGGCGGCAGATCCAGGTTGGCGATCTGCAGCGAAAGCACTGCCCCTGGCGTTTCCGAA
This sequence comes from Pseudomonadales bacterium, assembly GCA_965267275.1. Classification (GTDB taxonomy): domain Bacteria; phylum Pseudomonadota; class Gammaproteobacteria; order Pseudomonadales; family Azotimanducaceae; genus UBA4421. The sequence goes on along the minus strand of OZ253950.1, from coordinate 3,872,794 downwards.
AATCCGTCCACCGTGCCCGCAGCGGCAATCTTCAAGGTGTCGTTGCCGGTCTCGAGCTCGAGATTTGCCGGCGTCTCGCCGCGGCTGTCGATGTTGTCGACATCGAGCGTAAGCCCCGTCAGATTGACGACTGCCGTTGGATTCACGGCCCGATCTTCGAAGCTCAGCCATTCGTCTGCGCGAATCTCCACGCGGCCAATTCGGAAAGGGGGTGTCGCGGTCTGCGGTTCCGGGCTGGCTTCCGGGGAGAGTTGCTCGTCATCTGGAGTTGCGGCTTGGTCGTCTGTTGGCGCCTCTGTCTCTGTCTCAGCTTCCGTCTCTGCCTCCGCCTCTGTTTCTGCCGCTGTGTCCGCGTCGGCCGTGGCAACTGTCTCTGGCGGAGCGGTCTCGGGGACCTCGGCAGAGGTGAATGCTGCCAGCACATCGTCGACATTGACGAGCTTGCCCTCCGTGTCGCGCTGCACGTTCGCACGCGGTTGTTGCAGGCGGACGCGGTCAACGACGAGGCCATTTTCGGCGGAGTAGTCGATGCGTTCCGCAATGGCTGCGTCCAGAGTGAACACGTCGGACGCGTCCGCGGTGCCCGTGCTGAGGAGACGCAGTGCCTGCAGGTTGATCTGCGCCAGGGAAACCTGATCGACGTCTTGCACAGCGAGCTCGTTCAAAGCGAGTTGTTCGTAAGCGCCGAGCACGACGCCGAGCCCGGTATGGCGGGCTTCGCCGTTGCGCGCTGAGAGTGTGCCGTCTGCCGTAACCAGAGGCGCGTCTACCGACGCGGGCAGCTGCGCGCTGACCTCGCCATCCCAGCGCAGACTTTCGCTCTCGACGCTCAGGTCGCCCAGGGTGAATCCGACATTATCGATCTGCACCGGGCCGGCAAGTCCGAGCTTGAGCTCGCCACCGCTGCCGTGAGTGACATGCAGTTCGAGATCCATGTTGATGGTGCCGCGCGGTTCGATGATGCCCGCAGCGCGCTCGAGAAGCGTCGATACTCTGCGAGATCGAGCGCATCGAGATCGAGCGTCCCGGCGATGCTGCGCTCATCCGCCCATGGTTGCACTTCACTCGACAGGCGCAGCCGCGCGCCATCCACGGTCATGTCCACATCGAGGTCGGTGGTGAGGCCGTGGTCCCAGCTGAAATGGCTGCCGAGCAGAATCTCGTCGATGTCGACCTCGGATTCGACCAGTTGGTCGCGATAGGTGAGCACCACGTCGGTGAGGTGCACCCGCTCCGAGCCGAAGTGCCAGGGCGAGCTCTCGTCGTTCGCGACGGTTACCGGATCGCTCTCAGTGGCAGCTGGCGCGAGATTCAGCCCGCCGATCTGCCAGCTGCCGTCTGCGCCTGCCCGCACGTCGATGCGGCTGTCGGTGAGATGCACCTCCTGGATGTGCACGCGTTGCCAGGCCAGAGGCCACCAGCGCGCGTTGGCTTCCAGCAAACCCACATGCAGGCGCGCGTCGGCAACGCTGGCGTCCAGGCCCGTAATCCGGACCTCGCCGGTAAACACGTTGATATCGATGTCGTCGATGACCGCGTTGTCTGCACCGTTGGCGCGCAACCAGTCTTCCGCGTACCACGCTGCGGCGATCGGTAGCAGGGTGAGCAGGACGAGCAACACGACTGCGAGCCATGCCGCTCGGATCAGCCGTTTGCGTACGCGCGGCTGCCGTCGCAGATAGCCTGCCGGATCGACGATGAAGCTCATGTCTGACGTCTTTGATTTGTCAGAGCTCATGAGCGGCCTGCCCGGATGCATAGGCTGCTCCGGGCCATGCTGACGGCCACGCTATAAGTCACTGTCGTAACCCTGAATCAAGAGGTTTGGATCATAGCATCGGCCAGCCCGCCGCTTGTGTGGATGAGGTAAAAAGTGTCCGCGGACGAATGCGGGACGCCGCGCGTGCCGTTCTCGCGCACCTCTTCCGCGTTCCGCGCTGTGTGAGCGTCGCAGGCATTCACACGCTCCTCACTCCGCGTACGCGAAACTGTCCGACGATGTGAACCAAGTAGTTTGACAATGTCGAGTCTAACCAAGCTTCTCCATCTCGCTGTGCTGCTGGTACTGCCGGCAGTTGCCGCCGCCGCGGCGCCGCCGCCCACCTCGGTGATCGTCGAGCGGGCGAAAGTCCAACGCATCGCAGATAACCTCGAGGCGCTCGGCACGCTGCGCGCCTACGAAGCCGTGGAGATTACCGCGAAAGTCGCGGACACCATCAGTGCCGTTCACTTTCAGGACGGTGAAGCCGTGGTCGCCGGCGACTTGCTGGTAGAGCAGACGGATACCGAAGAGGCGGCTCTGCTGGAAGAGGCGGAGTCGTTGACGGCGGAAGCCCGGCGTCAGTATGACCGCATACGCGAACTCGTCGGGCAGGGCGCCGCGTCGGAGTCTCTCCTCGACGAGCGCCGCCAGGAGTGGCAGACCGCCGCCGCGCGCGAACGCGCCATGCGCTCGCGTCTGCAGGATCGCATGATCACGGCGCCTTTTACCGGGCATGTCGGCTTGCGTGAGGTCAGCCCCGGCGCGCTGTTGTCGCCTGGGGATGTGATCACGACGCTGATCGACGACTCGCGCATGAAGCTCGACTTCACGATCCCTGCCCTGTACCTCAACACCGTTGCCTCGGGCACGCCGATCACGGCGACGACGCCGGCGTTTCCGAGCCGCAAGTTCAGTGGTGTGGTGCGCTCCGTCGACAGCACCGTGGATCCGGCGACGCGTTCCATTACTGTGCGCGCCGTGATCCCTAATCCGGAGCGCACGCTGGTGCCCGGCATGCTGATGACCCTCGAGCTCGAACGTAACTCGCGCGACGCAGTGGTCGTCTCGGAGGAGGCGCTGATTCCGCGCGGCGACAAGACGCACGTGCTGGTGGTCGACACCGCAGCGACGCCGCCGGTTGCCGAGCAGCGCGAAGTGATCCTTGGGCGGCGTTTTGCCGGTTCAGTCGAGATTCGCGCGGGTCTCGCGGCGGATGAGACGATCGTCTCCCACGGCACTCTGAAAGTCCGTCCGGGTGCGCCGCTTGCAATCAAGGCGGTAGATGACGGCAGCCGCTCCATCGCCGATATGCTGCGCGCGCAATCCAATTCGAACGGATGATCATTTCCGATACATCGGTGCGCCGGCCGGTTTTTGCCGCCGTCATTTCTCTGCTGCTCATCGCGTTTGGACTGATATCGTTCGATCGCCTGCCGCTCCGGGAATACCCGGACATCGATCCGCCGGTGGTTGGTATCGAAACGCTCTACCGCGGTGCCGCGGCTTCTGTGGTGCAAACGCGCATCACAGAGCAGATCGAGGATCGCATTGCCGGTGTCGAAGGGATCGAGTTTGTCGAATCGACCAGCGAAGACGGACGCAGCAACATCACCGTGCAGTTCAGCATTTCCCGCGATGTCGATTCGGCTGCCAACGATATCCGTGACCGCGTCTCCAGCGCCCTGAACAACCTGCCCGAGGAAGCCGAGCCGCCGGAGGTGCGCAAGGTCGACTCGAATCAGTCGCCGATCATGTGGATCAACCTCGTCAGCGACCGTCTGAGCGTCCCCGAGTTGACTGACTATGCCGAGCGCAACCTCGTCGACCGGTTTTCGGTACTCGACGGCGTTGCCCGGGTTTTCGTCGGCGGCGCCCAGCGCTATGCGATGCGCATCTGGCTCGACCGTAAGGCGCTGGCGGCGCGCGGCCTCACCGTCGCCGACGTCGAGAACGCCTTGCGCGCCAGCAACGTCGAGCTGCCTGCCGGTGAAGTCGAGTCCCTGGAGCGGCGTTTTACCGTGCGCGTAGAGCGCGCGTTCGAGCGCACTGAGGACTTCCGCCAGTTGGTTCTCGCCGAAGGCGCGGATGGGTATCTCGTCCGGCTCGGCGACGTTGCCCGGGTCGAACGCGGCACCGAGCAGGACCGCACGATATTCCGCGGCAACGGCATCCCCCAGGTGGGTCTCGGCGTGGTGCGTCAATCCAATGCCAATCTCCTGGATGTTGCGCGCGCGGCCAAACAGGAAATGGCGCTGCTCGGGCCCAATCTGCCTGAGGGCATGGCCTTCAAGCAAAGCTATGACTCTTCTATTTTCGTGGAAGGCGCCGTCAACGAGGTCTACAAGACGCTCTTTGTTGCGGTAGCCCTGGTGATTCTCACCATCTATCTATTTCTTGGCAGCGTGCGCGCCATGCTGGTGCCTGCCGTCACGGTGCCGGTGGCGATTACCGCGACGTTCATAGCGCTTTACGCCCTGGGTTTTTCCGTCAACCTCCTTACGCTGCTGGCGCTCGTGCTTGCCATCGGGCTGGTGGTCGACGACGCCATTGTCGTACTCGAGAACATCCACCGTCGCATCGACCGGCTGGGCGAAACGCCGCTGGTTGCCGCGTTTCGCGGCGCGCGGCAGGTGGGCTTTGCGGTCGTTGCCACCACAGCGGTGCTGCTGGCGGTGTTCGTGCCGATTTCGTTTCTGCAGGGCGACATCGGCCGCCTCTTCTCGGAGTTTGCGCTGACGATGGCTGCTGCGGTGGTGTTTTCCTCCCTCGTCGCGCTGACGCTGGCACCGGCGCTGGCATCGAAGCTCCTGCGTTCGAGCGAGGGTGAAAACCGGCTGACCCGCAAGATCGACCACAACTTTGCCCTCGTCAATTCGCTCTATCGGCGCATGTTGACGTTCATTCTGAAACGTCCGCTGTGGCCGCTGGCGGCGCTCCTGGTGCTCGTTGCTGCCAGTGGCTGGCTCTTCAAAGTCATCCCGGAGGAATACACGCCGGACGAGGACCGTGGCAGCTTCTTCACTTTCGTGCGCGGACCGGAGGGCGCCACGTTCGAGTACATGGTGCCCTATATGGACGAGATCGAACGCCGGCTCCTGCCGCTGGTCGAAGCCGGCGAAGTGCGGCGCCTGCTGGTGCGCTCTCCCGGCGGTTTCGGTGGTGTGCAGCGGTTCAACACCGGCGTCCTGATTGTGGTCCTGGAGCCGTTCGGCCAGCGACGTCCGGGGCATGTCATCCTGAATGAGGTGCGCGCCAAGCTCGCCGATCTGCCTGGGGTGTTTGCGTTCCCGGTCATGCGCCAGGGCTTTCGCTCGAGTGCGGATAAACCCCTGCAATTTGTGATTGGCGGCAGCGACTACGACGAGTTGCGCACGTGGCGGGATATTCTCGTCAATGAAATCAATGCCGATAATCCCGGGCTGGTGGGGCTCGACTGGGATTACAAGGAAACCCAGCCGCAGCTCAAAGTACAGATCGACTACAACCGAGCGGCGGATCTTGGCGTACCGATCGTCGACATAGGGCGCACGCTGGAGACCCTGCTCGGCTCACGCCGAGTCACGACCTATATTGAGCGCGGTGAAGAGTACGAGGTGATTCTGGAGGGAGAGCGCGACAGCCAGCGCACGCCGGCTGCGATGGAGAACATCTATGTCCGCTCGACAACCACCGGTGAGCTGATACCGCTGGGTAATCTCGTGAGCATCCGGGAATTTGCCGACTCCAACGCCCTCAGGCGGTACAACCGCGTGCGGGCGATTACCCTCGAGGCGAACCTTGCTGAAGGGTATGCCCTCAACGAAGCGGTAGAGCATCTGACGCAGCTGGTGCGAGACAAGCTGCCGGACACGGCGGTCATTGACTACAAAGGGCAGACCCGGGATCTCAAGGAATCCAGCGATTCCATTCTCTTTGTGATGCTTCTGGGGCTGGCGGTCGTGTTTCTCGCCTTGGCGGCACAGTTCGAGAGTTTCCGCCATCCGTTCATCATCATGCTGACGGTACCCATTGCCTTGACCGGGGGTCTTCTCGGTCTCTGGCTCACCGGCATGACGATCAATATCTACAGTCAGATCGGCATGGTGATGTTGATCGGTCTGGCGGCGAAAAACGGGATTCTGATTGTTGAGTTCGCCAATCAGCTGCGCGACGAGGGTGTGGAGTTCACCGAAGCGCTGATCTCAGCGTGCGAGACGCGTCTCAGACCCATCGTGATGACGACCCTGACCACTGCGGCAGGCACGATACCGCTCATGCTGGCGAGCGGCGCTGGTGCGGAGACTCGTCAAGTCATTGGTGTCGTCGTATTCAGCGGCGTTTCCGTAGCGACGCTGTTTACGCTTTTCATCGTGCCCGTGGCCTATCGCCTGATCGCCAAAGGCAGCACATCGCCGCTCGCGACCAGTCGGGAGCTCGACGAAGCGCTTGGTGAACAGCCGGATGCGGATCGTCTGGAAAGCGCGGGCGCGCGCGGCTGAAACAGGCAGCCGCACCCAGCCGCTGCCGCTGTCTAACAAATGAGCACAAAAATTCGAGGGTTGTAGACGAGTTTCGCGAATGGTGCGCGGCCTGTTCCGGACGTACATTGCCCGCCTCGAATTTAAGGTGTTTTTACTATGACGAAGTACTTTGCAGCCGCTGTGTTCTGCCTGCTCATCAGCGCGCCGGTTTATGCTCACGAACAGGGCACCTGGCTCGTGCGCGCAGGTCTTGCCAACGTCAACCCGGACGCCAGCAGCTCCCCGCTCAGGCTGGACGGTGCGGCAATTGCCGGCTCGGAAGCCGACGTTGACGACAATACCCAGATCGGACTGACCGGCGCTTACATGCTGACAGACAATCTGGCGGTGGAAGTGTTGGCATCCACGCCGTTCAAGCACGATGTCTCCGCGTTCACGGGAGCGCTTGGCCTCGGGACGGTAAATGCCGGTGAAACCAAACATCTGCCGCCTACCGTGTCGTTGCTGTTTTACCCGCTCGACAACAGCAGCGGTTTCCAGCCCTACATCGGCGCTGGCTTCAACTACACGTTCTTTTTCAGTGAAGACGTCAACGCTCAGCTCGAGGGCGTGCTCGGTCGCGGCTCGCTCGAGCTCGATCCTTCTTTCGGATGGGCGGCACAGGTAGGTTTTGACTACGATCTGAGCGAGACGATGTTCTTGAACGCGAGCGTCAGGTGGATCGATATTGAGACCGATGCGGAGTTCAGATTCCCCGCTAACCGCGTCACCACCGATGTCGAGATCGACCCACTCGTTTATCAGGTGAGTCTCGGCTGGCGGCTCTAGCCGAGCGGGTTTAGAGGAAGCCCTGTACACGCACAGTCGGGGCTTCCTGACACCTCTCTCCCCTGGGCCCTTGGCTTTACCCCTTTGTAATCCGCGCCTCTTTTTTTACTGACACTTTGCTCACATGCCGCGTCTGGATGTCGGTGTGTGTGCGCGTCACGCTACGGGCAGTACCTGAGTGACGTAGGAGAGACACGTGAAAGGCACCATTACCGTCATTGGCAATGAGATAAAGCTGGCCCTCGACCCGGAAACCGAGGTCGAGCGTCTGGTGTTTCGCGAACTGGGTGATGACATGAGTATTTCCCGCTGTCACCACAGCATCGTGTTGCGGCGCCGGGGACCGATCGTGCACTCGTTGATCGAAGAAGACGGCTCGCAGGAAGGTCACGAGGCCGAGGAAACCCGGGAGGATTTCATAGAGGAAGTATCGGCGTAAACGGGCGACCACCTGCATCGACGGCGTTTATCGTCAAACCTTAACACCCGCCGATGTGTTCGCCTGCAGCCGGGATCTTGCCCTGTTCGGCGCGCCTCCGGACGCGTTTGTCATGACCTGATGGGCGAGATTCGCTATCCTTTTGACCATGCCCAGCGACGTTACTTTACTGCTCGCCAGATACAATGAGGGCGACGCCAGCGCGCTCGATGCGCTGACGCAGATGATTTATCCCGAGCTCAAAGCCATGGCGCGTCGGCGTACCCGTGGCGCTGGGGACATGGGCGCGACAGCACTCGTCAACGAGACGTTCGTGAAGCTTCTCTCCGGCGGTCAGCTCACCTCTGAAGACCGCCAGCAATTTTTCGGCCTTGCCGCCACGATCATGCGCCAGGTCATCGTTGATGAGGTCCGCTACGTGACTGCACAGAAGCGCAGCGGCGAAGCCGTTACCTATGCGGATACCGAGATGGCGGGTGATTCGCATGAGAAAGCCGAATTCCTTCTCGAAGTGGACAAGATCCTCGAGCAGTTGGCCGAGGAAGATCCAAACCTAGCCCAGGTGTTCGAGTGTCGTTACTTCGCCGGTTTTTCCACATCCGAAACTGCGGAAGTGTTGGGCGTGTCTCCGCGCACGGCGGAACGCTGGTGGTCATCCGCGCGCGAGCGCATTGCGGCACTGATGGAGGCCAGCGCCCGGTAGATGACGTAGCGCCCGCTCGCTGCCGGTGCACGTTGATGAATCTCTTCGAATAACACGGTGCCGCCTCCCGGGGTCAGGTGAGCCAGTGCGGATGCCGCAAAGTCGTTTTTCTTGTTCAAAACGTATGCTCGAATGTCAGGGTTAGCTGGTCACGTTGTTCGAACTGGCCGAAGACGCCGCGCGGGTCGCCTTTGAAATCGTCCAACGCAAACTTGATCGTCGAGTGATCCGACAGCTGATAACTCATCAGCACGCGAAACAGACGATCACTCTCCTCCAGGCCTTCATACCAGCGCAGCTCGAAGTCCAGCGTGTCGTAGAAAAATCGCCGTTTCACGAACGCGGTGGCGATGCGGTCTTCTTCAGGACGAATCAGCGTTTCCGGCGCGCTGATCACGCGGTCGTGCAGATATTGCACGTTGACGAACAGGCCCAGCGGCGCGTTCCAGTCGAGCCCGACGCCGCCGCGCCAGTGCGCCAGCGCCTCATCCGCGAGTGCATTGCCTGCACGGGTGTTGAACCAACGCTTCGGCGTATAAGAGAACTCGCCGCGCAGCGCGAAAGCAGCAAACGAGCCTTCCAGGCCGAAGCCGTAGAGATTGCGGCGTTTGTGGTAAGTCTCTACAGCAGGCTGGCCTTGCCGGGCGATCAACCGGCCGAGCGGTTCGAACTCGAGGCCGGACATCGCGATGAGTTGCATATCGATGCCGCCGACGTACCGCGAAACGCGCAGCGCCGCGGTACCGCTTTCGTCCTCGGGATCGCTTTGTACAACCGGCAGCGTAGCCTCGGGGTCGGTCTGGCCGAATCGGTAGCGCGGTGCACTGAGCTCGAACCAGGCGCCCTGTTCCGGGGTGAAGTGGGTCGTTGCGTCAGGGATGAGCGCGGCTTCGACGCGCCAGTCGCCCAGTGACAGGTCTGCGTAAACGCTCCACAGACCGATACGTGATTCGTCAAAGTCTTCCAAGATGAAATGCTCGAAGCTCTGTGGATTGAGCGTGTCCAGCACCTTGATGCCGTCGAGTGCGCCCCACACGATCTGCTGCTTGCCGATCCTGACGATGCCGCTCTCGAGGCGAACATCAACGTAGGCGTCGCGCAGTTCGGCCAGCCAGTCGTCGCCAATCGCGTACGGGCGTGAAGGATGGTCGTAGTTCGTCAAACGGGGTTTGCCGGGGGTCAGCAGGTCGCGTTCGTCGCCGCGCACGCGCGCCGACAGGCGTGCCGTGACCGAGTCGGTCAGCTGGAAACCGAAGTCGGGCGCGAGCTCCAGGGTCGCGGCGTTGGTCTCGTCCAGGTTGGCGCCGTGGCCGTAACCGATGCGGGTGACGAGCTCGCCGTCGGTGAGCCACTCGGCAGCGGCACTGCTGCACCACAGGGCAACGCAGACGAGAAGAGTCAGCTGTCTGGTCATTACCACTTCTCCGGCAGACCGCGCGTGAGCTGGCCGGATACGAAAAGCGCCTCCGGCAGCGCCTCGTCGTGTTTGATATCGGTGTAGTCGAACACGGTCGTATGGCCTGTGCGGTGATGTTTTGCGGTGATGCGCTCGGCGGTCCAGATGCCGTCAATTTGTCCCAGGGTATCGACGACGATGGTTTTCAGCGGCTGCTGCTTGGTGGTTACGAAGACGATCTGGCGTGGAAACCAGCTGCGCGCCTCTATGAGCGCGGTAAAACCGCCGTGGCCGAGCTGGCGCGCCAGCGCGGCTGTCTTCGGGCGGCCTTTGATCCGGTGCACGACTTCGCCTTCGAATTCGGTTTCGCCTGCATATTCAAACTCGTAATCGGTCACCTCGAACTTGAGATCAGACTGCACATCCTCATAGGTGAAGTCGGTACCGAGGAAGTAGTCGCCGCGGTCCGATGCCGGGATGCGTCGCACTTTGCGGGCGGCGGGCAGGTACAGCCAGCGTTCGTCGGCGCGATCGGGATTCTGAAAGTCGCGACTCAGAAAAGTGAGCTCGCGCACCGGCTTCGGTGCCAGGTAGGTAATGCGTGTGTGCTTGAGCTCGCCCTCGTTGTGTCTGAAGACGACTGCCTGACGCTGCCGCGTGTGGCCGCGCTTGTTTGTCAACTGCATGTCGATGGTCTTGGTGACTGCTTCAGCCTCGACTCTGGCCGCGACTTTTTCGGCGATCGCGAGGCCGGTGGTGGCCTGGGCTTCGCCGGGCGCACCGAGCAAGGCGACGCAGAAGAGGGCAATAGAGCCGCTGGTCGCCGGCAGGGACAGCTTGACCGTGCGGCGGCGCAGGCCCTCCAGCAAGGCGTAACAGGCAGGCACAAGGATGAGCGCGGCGATGAAGGCAGCGAGCGATGCGACTGTCACCAAGCCGCCGAACCGCTGCAGGGTCGGCAGATCGGAAATCAACAAGACCGAAAAGCCGACACCGAGCGCAGCCGCGTTGAAGAAGCAGGCGCGCGCGGTGCTTGGCACGACGCGAATGACGACGCGGGCAAAGTCGTCGTCTGCGGACTGTTTGAGCTCGGTCTGCAGGCGATCTACCAGATGGATGGCGAAGTCGACGCCAACCCCGACGGATATGGCGGCAAACATGCTGGTGGCCGGCTCCAGATGGATGTCCAGATAACCCATCACGCCGTAGATGCAGAGCACGGTCACGCTGACGGGGATCACGGCGATCAATCCGACACCGACCGAGCGGAAGACGAGCATGCTCACGCCCAGAATGAGGAGCAGGGACAACCCAACGCCGGCGAAGTGCGACGCCTGCAGATCGGACATCCAGTGGTATGCCACGTTGACGTCGCCTGCGATGTAGGCGTGCAGGCCGGGTTCGTTGAAGTCATCCTCCAGATAGGTCTGCAGCGCTTCGACGACTTCCCTGCTGTCAGAGAAGTAGTGGGAGTCCAACACGCCGCGGACGAGCGCCGACTGGTAGTCGGGGGTAATTTCCTCTTCGAAATCGGTCGGATCCCCGGATGCTTCGTACACCATCAGGTATTGCGCCAGCGCCATGTCCTCGGCTGGCAGTTCCCGCGCCGGACCAGGCGCCGTTTCGTTGACAGCCGCGTGCAGGAGGGTCAGGTAGTCGACGATGCTGACCGTCTTGCTGACGTGAGACTGCTGCTCCAGGAACTGCTGCAGATCGGCGATCTTGTGCATGCGGCCCTGTTCGAGCAGATCGCCGCCGTCGCTGTGCACGATCACGTCGAGGAAAGCGGTGCCGGCGAAGGCTTCATGGATGCGTTCATCCGCAATGCGGATCGGTTCGTCTTTGGCGAAGTTGTCGACCTGCGAGCGATCTACCCTGAGCTGCGCCGCGCCGATCACGGCGACGGCGAGCACGACCCCGGCCGTGACCAGCACGCTGCGCGGATGCCGGGCGGCGAAATGGCTGATGTTGCCGAGCCATGCGCCGACGACGTCGGGCGCGCTCGTGCCCCAGGCGGCAAAGAGCGGGCTCGGCTTTGGTTTGACCAGCACCAGAACGCCGGGCAGCACGAAGAGGGAGAAGAGCCAGGCCAGGAATACGCCAAGCATCGCGTACCAGGCGAAGTAGGCGATCGGTGGCATGATCGACATGACCGCGATGCCGAAAAAGCCCGCCATGGTGGTCACCGTCGTGAGCGTGATCGGCCGCGCCATGACCACCATCGCGTCGACGATGACGTCGCGGATCGGGTGCTCCGGCAGCCGCGCGCGGCGTTCGAAGTAGGCGGAGAGGATATGGATGGCATCGGCGACGGAGATCGCCACCAGGATGACCGGCAGGGCGTTCGTAATCGCAAAATAGGGCACACCTTGCCACGCCATGATGCCGAGCGCGCCGCCCGCGGCGCCGAGCAGGACGACTATTGGTCCAAGCAGCGCTGAGCCGCGCATGAAAGCCAGGTAAAGGAAGGTCAGCACGATCAGAAAGACCACCGGCTGCAGCACGCGAGCGTCGGCGTCGATGTAAGCCGAGAGGTACCCGCTCACCGCCGCGGGGCCGGCAACCAGAATCTCGATGTCTTCCGCGGCATATTCCGCCGCCAGGGCTTTGACCTCCGCGTACGTTTCCGCCGACAGGTCAGAGTTTTCGAGCTCCGCCATGATGACAGCGCCGCGGGCGTCCGCGCTTACCAGGGTGTTGACATGCGGTGGCATGCGCTCCCAGCGCTGTGCACTGTCGGCGATTGCGGCGGCCGAGGCGTAGTCGGGATCGAAGTAGTCGTCGACGTTGATGGCGCCGTCTGCGCCAATGATGGAAGCCTCGGTGGTGATGCTGGCCACGCGGTCTTCGCGGACATTGGTCAGCGCCTGGATATCGGTGGTCAGATCGCTGACGATGCCCAGCATACGAGGGGTAAAGACGCTGCTGTCGGTTTTGCTGAACACAGCCACGGCAATCGGGTCCGACAAACCAAAAAGCGCCTTGGTCATGTCGTTGGCCTGAAGTGCCGGGTGCCCCGGCGGCACAAATGCGTCTACCGATGTGTCTTTTACCAGCCGCAACAGACCGGCGCCGGTGATTGCGATGAGACAGACACCCAGAATGACGCAGAGCAACGGGCGTGCGGTCAGGCCGTAGAAGAAACGCTCCAGATTCGCGCGACTCATCATGACGACACCTCCGCGAGCAGGGCTTCGTCGACCTGGTCGTGCTCGGCATGTTTGAACATGGCATCGTCCAGGCTCAGCCACTGATTGAGGTAGTCCGGTGCAGCGGGGGAGCTCGCGCCGGGCGCGACCTGCGCCACAATTTCGTCGGTGTGCACCCAGCCCCTGGGGCGTCTGAGCGCTGCGCGGCTGACGCCAACGGCGATCGTGTCGCCACTCTGCGTGACGAACGTATGCTCGAAGTAAAACCAGCGGTCGTCCCAGCACATGAGACGGGTACGCACTTCATAGCGTTGCCACAGCTTGAGCGAACGCCGAAACCGCGTGACGCCGCCGCCGAGGACCGCGCTCCAGCCCTGGGTGCGCATGCTGCCGAATACGCCAGTGCGGACCATCCATTCCGCCCGCGCCACGTCCATGATCTGCAGGTACCGGCCGTTGTTCATGTGGCCGAAGGCGTCCAGATCGTGGGGTAATACGCGAAACACTTTCTTGAACAAACCGTCGTGCTGCATGCGGTTTGCGCGTGTTCCGGCCCACAGTGCCAGCAGCAGGCGTAAATAAAGGTTCACTGCCAATCTCCCTTTGTATTTTTCTCGCTTATTAACTAAATCGGAAAGCCGCGTGGTTTCCCGCCACACAGGACGAAAAAAATTGCGGGCTGACGAACTGTCAGTCACGCGGCCCGGGAGAAAGGTTCAATTGAATAGATTTGCCCTGGATGTCGGGCGGGTTGAATGTCAGAAAGGTTGAATGTCAGGCGGGTCCGCGATTCCCCAGCGCGCGGATGATTTCTGCATGCCGTTCACGGGTCAGGCTGTAGCGGCTGTAGACAGCGAGAGCGATGAGTGCCGCAAGCCCCATGATGGGGCCGGCGGTGATCCCGAGCCGCACGAGCACGCCGTCGGCCAGCTGGCCCGGGACAGCCTCGAACGGCAGGCGTACGAAAAGATCCAGCGTCACGCCGGCGAAGAAGTGCCCGAAAGAGTAAGAGGCTTTCGCGAAGAAGGCGCGCGCCGAGTAAAACAAACCCTCCTGCCGTTTACCGGTGGTGAGCTCATTTTCGTCGACGATGTCGCCGATCATCGACATGATGGCGACCGTGCCGACGCCCAGGGTAAAGGTGAATGCTGCCGCATTGGCAAGCAGCAGCGGCAGTAGCAGCGGATCGCCGTTGACGGGCATCCACTCGAGGAGTCTCAGGTTCACGACGAGTTGTGCAAAGAGCGTGACCCCGGCGAGCGAGCCGAGCATCACCGGCTTACGGTCGAAGCGGCGCATCAGGATGGGAGAGCAAAGGGCGCCGGCCATCGCGCCGGGTGCCCCGATCAGACCAAGCCAGCGAATTTCCTCAGGCTTGAGTTCCCAGAAGTAGGTGTTGATGAAAATGTTGAGCGTGTCGTAGATGCCACTCGCGATCATGAAGAAGAAGTAGCCGATGAGGATGATGATGTAGTTGCTGTTCTTGAGCGTCGCCAGAATTTCTTTGAAAAAGTGCCACAGCGTGAGGCGCTGAAGCTGAACCTCCGCGACGGAGAGGTTTTTGACGTGTTTATACGTGCCCGCCGCGCAGAGCCATATTGCGACGACGATGAGCGCACACGCTGCGAGGATCAACGGACCGTAAGCGGCCGCGTCCAGGTGCCCGGGGACCAGCTGACCGTCGCTCGCGCGCACCCGCTCACCGGCAAAGAAGAACGACCAGGCGATAAAAGCGAACGACGCCCCGGAAACATAGCTCACCACGGTGTTGGCGCTGAACAGCTGAGCCCGCTGAAACTGATTCTTTGACAGCTCCCCGCCGAGGGCAAGATGCGGCACCGAATACAATGTGAGAAAGGCGCGGCTCAGGATGGTCCAGACGCTCAGCCACAGAAACAGCGCCATCTGCTCGGCGCCGTTTGCGCCGTTTACGAACGCATCGGGTGGATTGAAGATGCAGTACAGCGCTGCAGCCAGGGGCAGCGGGGCGACCAGCAGGAAGGGATGGCGGCGGCCGTGGCGCGAGCGCCAGCGGTCAGAAACGATACCCACCAGCGGGTCGGTGACTGCGTCACCAATCATGGCCAGCATGATTGCAGTGCCGATCAGCGCATTGGATAGCCCCAGTGCCTGGTTGTAGTAGATGGTGATGAACGTGTTGAAGAGACCCAGATAGACGGCCTCGCCCACGGCGCCGGAGCCGAACAGCAGTTTCGTCGAAAACGGCAGGCGATCGGCGGCGCCAACCTGGTCTGTGGCGACGCCGGAGGTGCTGATGAGACGTTCCTTGCTGTTGCTGCCGTAGCGGCGCGGCTTGCTAAAGTGTAGGTCTTGCGCGACTTTAGCAGAATTGCGAGAGAAGAGAGCTATGGACAATGTGATCAGCGGCGCGTGGCGCCGGCCGACCAACACATCGGCGAACGAAAAAGGCGGCATTCATGACGATGCCACGGCCCAGAATCTCGGGTTCCAGGGCGGCACGATCGCTGGATCGATCCACATGGAGCAGTTCACTCCGCTGCTTGCCGATCATTTCGGCGACGCCTGGTGGCAGCGCGGCGGTATGTCGCTCTACTTCAAAGCGGCGACGCTCGATTCCGCGCCGGTGCGCTGCCTGCTGGAGCCGCTAGCGCCTGCGCGGGCGCGTATCTGGATGGAGGATGAAGCAGGCGTGCTGGTCATGGAGGGCACCGCGTCGCTGGGTGCCGACGATGCCTCCGAGATTCAGAAACGTCTGAGCGCCCTCCGTCCGCCGGCGGACATCCGGATGCTCGCCGATGTGATCATTGATCAAGTATCCAACGATCACGTTGTCACTATCCCCGCCGCCAGCGTCGATGAGCGCCTGGCGGTGATCACTGAAGATCTGCCTGTTTTTCGTGACGCCGACCGCTTCGGCGGACGGGTCTTGCCGGTTGCACCGCTGATCCATGCCTTTCGCGTGGTCGAGCCCGACATCGCGCCGATCCGCGGCGCGTACGTCGGTATGTTTGGCGCGATAGAGGTGCAGTATCTGAACGGGCCTGTGTTGGCCGAACACGAGTACGTTGCTCGCGGGCGCGTGCTCGCGCTGAGCGACAGTCCGAAAACAGAAATCATCTGGTACACGGCAAGCCTGCACGACCCGGCCACGGATGAAGAAGTCGCCCGCATGATCAAGATGGATCGATTGCTGAAAGGGGCTTCGCCGCTCTGGGATGCGGCAGCGGACTGATGCGACGCGTCCGCGCTCTGCAGGAGAGGCTCCCCGCGCTCCGAGGTTGTCATCGGTATACCGAGCTCGCGCCAACGCGGCCTGATCGTTGTTCCCGGAGTGGCTTCTGACGCGCTTAACTGAATTGTGCGCCAAACGTCCACGGGCCTGTACCTATTGCGATTACATCTCTGCCTGACGCTCGACCTCACGTCTGCGAGCATCTGTATCTGGAAGGGGTTCGCATCCTCAGTTGTTGTACACTGACGCGAGGCAGGCTTGGACATCCGCAGGGTGGAAACTCCTTTTCCAGCATACAACGGTGACGAAGACTTCGTATTCATTTGTTATTCGCACCGCGACGCAGCGCTGGTCTACCCGGAAATCCAGCGGCTGCACGAAGCGGACGTCAATATCTGGTACGACGAGGGTATCCGGCCGGGCGCGGAATGGACTGACGAGCTCGCCAATGCCATCCGTGAGTGTAAAACCCTGCTTCTGTTTGCCACGCCGAGATCTGTCGACTCCAAACACTGTCGTGATGAAGTTCAATACGCCCTGAGGCACGACAAAGCCGTTGTCATCATTTATCTGGAACCCACGGAGTTACCGCCTGGACTCGACCTCATGCTGGGTCCGCTGCACGCGATAGAAAAGGGGCACCACGACGAGGCTCGTCACCTGGAACTCATTCTCGAGGCGATCGCCAACGCCCCGGCGGATGGCGGCGTAAGTCGCGCGAACATGAGGCCGAAAGCGGGGCCGCCGGCGCCTGACAAGCGTCGCAGACAAATGATGCCGATGATTGCGGTTGCCGCTGCCCTGGCGGTGTTTGCCGCAGGCTGGTGGGGATGGCGGCAGAGCAGCGCGCCCGCCGAGGATGCCTCGCCCGCAGCGTTCATTGCCAACACCGTGGCGCTGCTGCCGTTTGAAGATCGCGGCGGGTTCGAGCGGGAGAGCTATTACCCGGAAAGTCTGTCCGAAGATCTGTTGAATCGTCTTGTTGCCATTGATGGCTTGAAAGTGGCCTCACGGCGGGCGTCGTTCGCGTTCGACCTCAGCCAGCAGGCGAGCACACCGCTGACGGATATTGCTGCTCAGCTGGGAGTCGGCGCTCTGGTGGTGGGTTACATCAGAAGAAGCGGCGATCAGATACGTTTCAGTCTTGAGCTCATCGACGTCACGAGTGGCACCGAGATCGTCAAGTGGAGCAGAAGTTACGTTGATCAGACGATGGACAAGATGCTCAACATACAAACAGACGTGACGCGCCAGATTGCACAGGCTTTCTTCCCGGAAGGCGTTTCAGCGGAAACCGAAGAACGCCTTGCCGGCTTGTCCACTTCGTCACCTCAAGCTTATGACTTCTATTTGCAAGGCAAAGAACTGCTGCGCCGTCCGCTCGACGATTCTTCCGTGATGCAGGAAGCGATAAGACTATTTGAAGCAGCGCTCGAACTGGACGCCGATTTCGCCTGGGCTCGCGCCGGTTTGTGTAATAGTCATCGGCTGGCGTACCAGGAACGCACCGGTGATTTCACGAGTGTCGAGAACGCGTGCGAAGCGCTCATCGGCTACGAGCAGGGGCTCTTCGACGTTCGTCTGGCGCTTGGAAGTTACTATGTCGAAATCGGCGCTCTGGACTATGCATTGGTCGAGCTGGAGGCTGCAACGCGCCTCAACCCGCAGTCGGGAGACGCGAAGCTCGAGTTCGCCAAGGCCCTGGCGGATCGTTTCAACCTGAAGAAAGACGATCTCGATCGGGTTCGTGCCGAGCAGGCTTTCCTGGAGGCCATTGCCGTCGAGCCGCGCTACTGGTTTACCTATCACTCTTATGCAACGTTTCTAACAGCGGAAAGCCGGCTGGAAGAAGCGAAAACGCAACTTGGAAAAGCGCTGGAACTCCAACCGTCCAGCGTTGCATCCCTGAACAATAGCGCCGGGGTTCACTACCGACAGGGACATACGGAAGAGGCAGCCGACCTCTGGCTGCGCTCCCTCGAGGTGAGTGAGGACAACCGCTGGGCTTACTCCGGTCTGGGAATTCTCTATCACTATGAACGCGACTATCCGCGCGCTGTGACTTACTTTGAGTCAGGGATCAGGGTTTCGCCCGAAGATCACCTGTTGCACGGTCGGCTCGGTGAGTCGATGCGCCTCATTCCAGAGCGCAAGAATGAGGCTGTGGGCGTTTTCCGCAAAGCCATCGTTCTCGCAGAGCAAACCAGGGAGATCAACCCGAACTCCTGGGAGGTACATGGTTTTCTCGCGCTCTATCACGCCTACGTGGGGGAACATGAGACTGCCCGAACTAAGCTGGACCGGATGTTTGCGCTGAATCCAGCCGAAGACCCGATGACCCACTACTGGGCGGCGCTGGTCTCCTATGAAGCGGGGGACGTGGACGCGACGTTCCGCCACCTCGACGAAGCGCTCGCGGGGGGATTTGCGCAACAAAAGCGGTTCATCGTCGACGAGCCGGCGCTGGATGGGTTGCGCACGGCACATGGCCCGCGCTTTGACGATCTCATGAGCCGCTATTGAGCGCAGGAATATATGTCTTGCAATCGCCTGCTTGCCGGGCGCACACTTTTGTGACCGCTCAACAAGACGGGAGGAGACATGTTAGACGCGCTGGAAGAAGTACAGAAAGAAGTGCAGACAGAAGTGCTGGAAGAAGCACAGGAAAAACGAGAGTGGCTCACGTTCACCGCCGAGGGTGACGATGATCTGGATGAGAAAGGGCCGCCAGGCATGGATCCGAAACCCGGACCGCCGGGCATGGATCCCAAGCCCGGACCGCCGGGCATGGACCCTAAACCCGGACCACCGGGCATGGACCCTAAACCCGGACCGCCGGGCATGGACGAACAATAAAAACGATTGCTTTAACTAAATCTTGAATGGTGACTCGGCGTTGAACGACTCGTTGTTCGCGCCGATCACCAACGTGTTCGGATTCTGATACTCCGGCATCGCTTCCGTTATCTTCTGATGAAACTCGGTGTAGTTGCCGCCGAATTGCCCATCGTTCCAAACTTGTGTCAGCGCCAGGGTAAACTGGCCGTGCTTCTCGTTTCTGTTTTCGAATGACTGCTCGTGGTCCTTGCACCCGGATATCAGCCTTACGGTGGCGCCGATGCGGCCGCTGCTTTGCGGGAGCTTCTGGCGCAGACGGGTGTAGTGCTCCGGATCGCGCCGTATGATGTTTTTCGCAGCGCGCGTCGGCATGGCTTTGGCAACCATGTCGTCATCGGATCCGCTCCTTGTCATAGAGCCGCTGTGGCAGGAGTCTGATAAAACAAGGATACGAACGCCGTCCTGAAACTCTGGCCAGAGCGCAAACAGCTCGTCATCGAGGAGCTGATCGTCGTACAGGCACCACGTTTCGTCACGCTTGTCGCCCCACTCATCGCCAGAGCGGTCTTTGACCGAGTTGCCGTGGCCCGAATAATAGAGAAGAAAAAAGTCACCTTCGGACAATGACTCCGCGGCGGCTTTGATGCCTTGTCTGACTGCTTCGGTGGTCGCATCCGCGGTCAGCAGAACCGTATTTTCGAATCCTTGTTTTTCCGCGATGCCGGCGACGGTCGTTGCGTCGGATTCGCAGAAATTGAGTTTGCCGTCCCAGCCCTTGTACTCGTCAGGGTTTACCTGGTTGACGCCGATGAGTAGCGCTTTGCCTTTAGCTGCCATGTCTGTCTCCCTATTCCCGGTAGTCTCGGTTCCAATCCGGACATCTGTTATCCGCGGTCTGCCCCGGCGGCAGGGTGCGCCACTTGATATCCAGCGCTATATGCGGCCGGCCGTTGGCGCCGCCTTCGACCTCAGGTTGTTCGCTGCGTCGGACCCACAAACAGATGTCGTCATTCCCCTGTGCCGAGGCGTGATGGTCAAATCGGCACACGGCGGTAGGTGTCAGTGGCGTTTGCCGCAGCTCACACCCGGGTCGGTGCGCGACACTCGAACTGTCGGCGCGAATTGATTCGTCGATGCCGATACAGCGCCCCGGCAGCACCGGATCGTTGCAGTTGTCGTCGTATTCCGCTCCGAACCTGAACGCATTCGGAATTGTGATCGAATTGCCCAGAAACTCGTCGGAGAGCAGGGTGAACTTGGCGCCGCACGCGGTGGTCCGGTCGCGGCAGTTGCCCGTGAGCTCGGTCAGGAGGAGCTTGAACTCGCCGCCTGGCAGTGCCCATAGCTCGTCGCCCACGCCAAATTCGGACCTGTGCCAGTCGCGTGTCATGGGCGGCACTCCGATGATAGTCATGTCACCCGTTTCAGCCGTGTCGACGCTGATCGGGACGGTCACGAACACGTGCGTGTCTATGGTGTCCGGCTTTGCGCGGTTCTCATTCCCGTCCTCGCTCTCTGTTGAGGTCTGGGTGATCGTCGTGTTGATGACAGGCGGCGTGTCAGCGGTATCGCTTGGCGAGGGAAGCAGGGCGAGCGGAAGTATCAACGCAAATGCCAGGCCGATACTGAGCGCGGCGCGGCGCACGCCGACGTAAAGCACGTTTGCCTTGTGCGCGCGTCGTTCCATCGCTTCAATCTGCTCGGCGAATACGGTTTCCGACTGTTTGGAATGTGGATTCTGATCGGGCTGATGTTCACTCATTGCGATCGCGCTCCTTTAGCCAGCCGATGACGAGCTCTGCCCGCCGTTTGAAACGGTGCCTGCCGCTGAGATCCTCGGAAAGGCGCGCAAAGGAGAGATTTTCGAGCCCGTCACCGATGGCCGCCTTTGCCGACGAGTAGCTCCAGATACGGGCGAGGGGTTCACGTATGAGGATGAGAAAAAGCGCAAAGGGTTCTTTTGACAACCAGTCTTTGTGTTTCGCCAGCGTTTCGCTCGGGATCAGAAGGCCTAGCGTACTCTCGGCGTCTGCCGAGAGTACGAAAAAAGAGAAACCCGCAACGAACAGGCCTCCTGCGATTTTCATCATGTCCCACTTCAAATCAGGCCACAGATTGGCCTCCAGGTCTTTCAGCTCCCCTTCATAGCCGTTTAACGCTTCGGTGAACTCGTCCGGCGCGGTTTCGCGCTGGAGCTTCATGGCCAGGGCATCGCCGGCTTGTGGCGCTGCCTTGTACTGCTGGCTCACCTTAGCGGCCTGTGTATAAGCCTCACCGACGGTCAGGCCATCGCGCAGGCAGGTGTAAAAACGCTTGCTGAACTCCTGTGCGAGCTCGCTGCTCAAGCGTGTTTCCGCACCGACCACCATGCCCACGCTGGGTTCCAGCACGTCGAGGAACGTGGACGACCAGCAGCAGTTCAGCACGAGAACGTCGACGCCTTTGTCGGTAAGTGCAGACTTCAGCCATTGCGCTGAGGCGGTTTCACCGTCGAAGTACTCGGGGTCGGCGACGACGAGGCGTTCCTTTTCACCATGCCCGCTGAAGTGCACGATGTCCGGCTGAAACTTGTCGACGTAGCGGATGACGTCACCCGCGTTGGCCTCGGGAACGACCTCGAGCCGGACGCTGCCGCTCATCCGATCATCGAAGAGCGCGTTGGTAATCTCGCGCAGCTCGGGCCAGAGATCGAGCTTGGTGTATTCCGAGAAATCGTTGTCGGGCGGGCTCTCGTCGAGCGTTGGCTCCTGTGGATTTTTTACCCACTCTGGATTGGCAGAAACATACAGAATCTTCATCCGTCCCCCTAAAACAAAGCCATGATGTCGATGAACCAGCCGTGCGCTTCGTAGCTGTCCCGACGCATGTCGTCGTCGAAGCCTGAGAAGTTGTAGCCCGCGCCGATGCGTATGCTCGGCTCCAGAATTTTTTCCAGCTTCAGGCGCCGGCCGTCGATCTGTTTATAGATGCCCAGCAATGCACCGTGCTGCCGGCTCTTGCCTTCCAGGTCTTTCAGCCAGCGATACTCCACGACAAGTTCGAGGGGGTCGGGAAAGATGTCGGTCTTGTCTTTCCCAGGCAGATTGAAACGGAACGTGCTGCGGGCGATGGCCAGCGCAGTTCGCGTATCTATCCAGTCTCCCTGTCCCTTGTCGAGCCTCACCTCCCCATGGCGATACCCGAGCTTACCACCAACTTGCACGCGCTTGTGAACTTCGAATATCCCCTCAGTGGACAGCAGATGCGACTTTTCGTCACCTGGCGCATCGCGCTGTCCTTCACTGCCGACATCCCAGAGGTATGCGTAACGGCTGATGAAGTTGATACGGTCGGAGAGCGCGGGCCGGTGTGCATAACCGATGTCGAGTTCTGCGAACCTGCCGGTATCGCGATCGGACGTTGTGTCCTCCAGCCACGCGGTGTTGAGTTTTGCCTGCAGCGAGTTGCCGCCTGCGAGCTTGCGGGAAAGCGCGGAGGAGAAAATGTATTGCTCCAGATCCGTCCCCAATCCTTCGTCGGTGCGGTATTCGATGCGTGCCGAAAAGCGGGTGTCCTCATTCTGAAAGCTGGTGCCGATGCTCGCTGCGGATCGTTCGAACTCGCCACCGGCGCGCTCGACGGTGCCATGCTGCAGGGTCGTGGCGACCACCCAGTTCTGCAGTGCGTCATACTCGAGGCCAAGCGCATGCGTGGTGCTCGCTTGTCGCGGTGCCTTGCCGAACTGCGTTTCGGTGAATATGCGCGAGCGGCGGCCGAGATCACGGCGTTGTCCGAAAGTCAGCATGTTGCGCTCCGTGTCCGAACGATCGGGGTCAACGCGATAGCTGCCGTATAGATCGTGGCCTTCGGAGAGCTGGTAGCGTGTGGCAAACTGCGTCAGCGCGCCGCTGCCGACGCCGCCGGAGAGGTTGAAGCTCGCCTTTTCATCGAGCGTATAGTCGACACCCGCGATCAGCGCTTCCCCGCGGCTGCCATCACTGGCTTCGACGCTCATTAACATGTCATGCGACAAGCGTGTATTTACGCCAACGGCCATGCGGTCGTTGTTGGCGTAGACGTCGTCTTGGTCGACAGCTGTCTGCGCGGCCGCGTAGAGCGTCGTGGTGGCGTTGAGGTCCCGGCCGATACGGCCGCCGAGCAGGCGTGCCTGACCGGCGCCGGGGTGCCACGGTGCGCTGTCCGGGCTCAGCAGGTCCACGTTTTCGTAGCGCATCTCGACGTCGGCATAAGTGCACCGTGCGTCGTTGCCGCACAACTTGCTGCTCACCTGCGCACGGGCGGTCTGGCTGCGGGCGATGCCTTCGCGTTCCAACTCCGCTGCGCCTGCCGAAAGATGGATGTGCTCGGACAGCTTTATGTCGAGATCCACGCCCAGGTCCGTCACCTTCGGTCCCAGCGCGAAGCGCCCCGAGCTGAACCCTGCCTCCCGTTCTTTCCACCAGCCTTTGAGGGTGCCGTCTCCCAGACCGAGGTCGTTCAAGTCGGTATAGCTCTCGAAGCCGAGCGCGCCACCGCTCGTATTCTGCGGGAGCGCGCCATTGAGGTCGAAGCTCAAGCCTCCGTCGAAGCTGGATACGTCCGCCCCCAGACGTGCGTCGTCCGCGTCTGCATACTCCGCGCTCAGGTAGCTGTTCCTGCCGTAGTGCCACACTGCGTCGACACCGCTGAGCGTGTAATCGCCGGCGCCGTTTTCTTCCGTCACGTGGGTGACCCCCAGTTGCAGATCGTCCGTGAGCCACAGTTTCCCGCGGGCGCCGTAAACGTAATCTTCCGCGGCAAAGCTCGCCGGCACGTACTCGTAGTCGACGATCAGGTACACCTCGTCGCCGTCGAGCGGTGTGGAATTGATGATGCTCGCGTATCGGTCCCGCAGTACCTGCGACAGCGGCCGCTGCAGCAGAATGCGCCCCTGAATGGGATCAATCTCGTAGTCCCGGCCTGCGATCAGAATCTCGCGCTCCTCGATCTGCTCCGAGTCGCGCCGGCGCACCTCTACCCAGACTTTCTCCGACCCCATCACGATATCCGTGTGTTTGAGGTAGTAGAGGGAGCCTCCGGTCGCATTGAACTCGGCATGTGCGAGCGCGGATTGCGCCTCGGAAGCGAACAGGCTCAGCTGGTACGCGCGTTCCCCGGGTCTCGCGATCTGTCCATCGCGGTAGTCCACCTGCAGTCCGTACAAAGTGCGGTTGTAATGCGCGAATTCCGTTGCGGTGAGACCGGTGTTGTAGTTGCCCCACAGCGCGTGCGAGTCGCCGTAATCGACCCTGCCGTAGAAAGCCCCCTGACTGTTGGTGTCCAGGATGGTGGTCGAGTCGTCGCCGTAGGTCGAATAGAAAAGGTCGCTGTCGAGCTGACGGAACAGCCGTTGTGGATCTTCGCGGCGCAGATTGTCCCCCAGGTTGCTGAGGTCGTCCTTGGTCGTGTCCAGCTGTACGACCCATTCGAGCGTCTGGTCATGGTGTGGCACACGTCCCCGCCAGTAGCCTGCGACACGACCTGCGGCGTAATCTGAATCGTCCAGACCATTCTGTGCGAGCAGCGCGTCCAGCCCGCCGGAGCTGCTGTAGCCGCCCAGTGTGAGATCCACGACGGCTACCCCGTAGTTGATGCTGTCCACGAGTTTCGGCGGCTTGCGCACCAGCGGTGTCTCAACCGATTGGTGCGCGATCGAAGCAACGCCATCGTCTTCTATCAGAGGGGTTGCCGTCACACCAAAGCAGTGTGCCGTTATCCTGGGGGCGCGCCAGTACTCGTTGCCCTCCGATCGCTCCCGGTTGAGCTCGAAGTACATCTCGCCGTCGGTCAGGCCGTTGTCGAGGATGATGCGCAACCTCGACCAATCGTCTACGGACTTGGTGCCGCGCACGTCAAACTCGCCAAGATAGTATTCGCGTGAAGTGTTGGGCGGCAGCGGTCCCCAGTTCTGATCCTGCTGCGTGCCGTCGACCACCTCCTTGACGATGCTCAGCGCGTTGTTGGACTCCGGTGCGGCGAGGTTATCGATCCTGACCGTGGTGACGTCGTTGTGCTCGTCGACGAAGGTCCGCAATGCAATCGGGATCCCGCAGCAGGTCATATGGGTCGTGGTGTTGTCTGCACGGAAATTGGTCTGCCTGGGCTCTTTGAAATCTCTGGTTACCCGGGTGCCAGGCAGCAGACCGCAATCTGGTCCCGTGTAGACATGCACATCGACCAGCAACGTGAGTTCTTCATCTTCTCGCCGCAGCGCCTCGAGATCGATGCGGGGGATGGAGATGCCGACGCTCTCTGTTGCGTCGGCGCGAAGGCATACGGTCTCCAGCGGTTCCCACAAGCTGAAACGATTGTGGAAGAGGGCAATCTGGTATACGTGCGCCTCTCCAGCATCGGTTTCGGTGACTTCGAAATCGAAGTCATACGTGTCTTTCAACTCTGAAAGGCTACTGGCAAAAATCAGTGTGTGGCGGTGCTGATGGCCCTGCTCGTCGCGGTACGCTAACTCGGTGGCGCCCCTGTCCTCGACAATGATCGGCTGCCTGGTCAGCGGGTTTGCCAGCGGGGGTGGTGGTTCCGCTTGCTCGACGCCCAGCGGTTCGAAGTTGACCTCGAGGCCGGGCCCAAACGGCAGCATCACTTCTGGCGCTTCGTCTACCGGGTCGACGTACCAGGGGAAAGGATCCAGGGTGATCTGCGCGGGCTGGTTGATGATGGTGTCTTGCGCTTTGGTAACGGCATTGTGCCGATGTACGCGACGGTCGCGATATCCGTTGTTGAGCGTGAGGTCGTCGATCTCCAGCAGGGACCTCCCTATCGGGGGTGCGCGGGTTGTGCGGTCCTCGGAGAGTTTGCGTAGGTCAAGCAACTGCTCGCTGGTCTGATCGAAGTCGGCATCAGCGGGCGGCGCCTCACCCTCCAGACAAGACGAAGCGTCAAAGACGCGCAACACAAACGCGAGCTTCTCGTCTGGATCGGCATCGACAGTAACGCTTTGGATCTGCTGGTCTGCCCTCAGCTCGAAACAGGCGGCGTCCGCATCGTCGTAGTGCCTGGTATCTGCCTTACGCACCAGCAGCTGAGCATAGCGCGCCTGCAGCCTGTAGTTGCGGTCTACTTTGAAATCGAGCTGCCACTGCTTGCTGTCTTTGGCGGGTGCCTGCGCCACACGGATGAAGTTGACGTCGAGCTTCTTCTCCGCGCGGAATGGATCGTACGAGTACAGCTTGTCGTATTCGCCGCAACAGTCTTTGTCGGTCACTTTGTGACGCACGGCGAAATTGATTTTGCCGATATCTCCGGGCAGCAGGCGGACGACCTGCCGCACGTCGGACATGACTTCAGCCGGTGCGGGCAGGGAAAAGGTATCGATTTTGACCACGTAGTTGATGCCCGCCTGCCGGGTGACATCGATGTCTGCGATATGGAAACGGCCGTTGGCGTCCGTTTCGATCAGCAGTCCTTCCGGCGTGAGAAGACGCACGCCTGGCAGGCCGCGCTCCTCGCCATGCTCGTCGGTGGTCTGCTGTATGCCATCCTCATTGTGGTCGACGAACACTTTGCCGATGACGGTGGCCTTGCTGGTCATCGGATCTGCGATGACGTTTACCACCGCGCTGTCGTCGACCGTCACCGGATTGCCGACGATCACGGCCGACCCGAAAGATGTGTTGCGCTGCGGTCCGAGCCGCGCGCCCGCGCTGACTCGCGCCGCAAATTCAATCTGCGCCTGAGCGCCGGGGTCCAGGGTGAACGGCGCGAAGTCTATGGGCCCGGCGCCGCTCGCTGCGAGAGGCGTTCTCTCGTCGTCGCTGGTGCCCAGCAGACCATCTGCGCCCGGGCGCACGAGCACGGCGGTGTCGTCCATCGCCTGGATGCCGGGTGCGGTTTGATCTGTCACCTCCAAGTCCGTGATGACTGTTTCGGACAAGTTGGTCAACGTGATGATGTAGCCCAGCACGCCCCCTGCGCGGACTGTCCGTCGAGTGGGGCGGACATCGATTGCCATCTCGCCCTCGGCGCGTGGCCCGGTTTCGGCCCGGCGATCGATCGGCAGGTGGTTGTTGATCATCACCTGCGTGGAACTGCTGGCCGAGTAGGTGGTGAAGTACGTCGTGTCCGCATCTTCCGGCGGCGGCGCATCCTGTGCCTGGATGAGGCAGGGCGCTGCGCAGCCGATCAGATCAAAAGAGGCGTCCTCGGCAATGATCTGCGTAGAAAAGTCATCTGTATATCCCGCCGGTGCTTCCTCAATCGTCAGCTGGTAGTCGCTGGGGTTGGCCGGGCAAGCGCTTGCCGCTCCGTGCAGAATGACGAATCGGTAGGCAGCATCGGAACCGACGGGCTGGCTCTGCTGGTCCGGCAGGAGGCAGGCGTCCGGCAGCAGCATACCTTCGGCATCGGCTAATCCGACCCTGACGCCGGGTACGATCTGGCGTGTGCGGGCGTCGTAGACGACCCCCTGCGGATCGACCGGCAGATCGACTACGACAATTTGCTCGGCGATGATCGTGACCGGTATGCGCCCCCAGGTCACCTGGGTTTCCGGATGGCGAAACTGCACGGCGTAATTGCCCGGAGGCAAGTCGGTTATGAGATAGCTGCCGTCCGCTCCGACAATCACTTCCTCCAATAGCTCCGTGTCGGCATCCAGCAGCTCTACCCGCCAATCGGCAAGCCTCGGATCAGCCTCATCGAGCGTGCGGTCGTGATTCCGATCGAGAAAAACCGTGCCTCTCACGCCGCCGGGAAGCGGTGTGGGGGGTGGTTGCTCGGCAACGGGGTCCAACTCTGCGCTGCTCGAGTCCGAGACGACCGTGCCGTTCGGTGCCGTGCCTCGGGCAGTGGCCTGGTTCGTAAACGGGCCTTCGATCTCACCGAGCGTGAGCTCGACGGTGAAACGAATATGAGCCTCTGCGCCAACTGCCAGCGTTTCCGTACCGCGCAAGAGATTGCTGTCGGTCGGCGAGAAAGCGTCGTTGCCCAGCATGAGCGCGCCTTCCACCGCAGGGGGCGCGGGCACTCGAACACCAATGGGTTCCGGGAAGGTATCGCGCAGGTGGTCGACGATCTGGACGCTGGACAGCGGCACGTCGCCTGCGTTCGCCACGTTCAGAAGGAAGTCGATTTCGTATCCCGGATCGACAAAGCGGATGTCAGTGATGGCTTTGTCCAGAGAAATAGCCGGGTTGCTGGCCACGTTGATGCGGGTCGGTTCGTTTTCTTTCGGGTTGCCGTCACCGTTCGGATCCGGATCTGTCCCGCTCGTCGACTCGTCCGAGGCGCCCTCGGCGCTGCTGGCAATCGCCGTATTGAAGAAGGGGCCGGGCGCACTGCCCGGCGTGAACTCGACAATGACCTCGACACTCGCGATTGCGCCTGCCGGAAGGACGTCGGTGCCGGTAAGTAGCGTCTGTGCGTTGTCCCGCCCGAAATCGGGATTGACCGCCAGATCTGAACTGACGATGGATCCTTGCACGACAGACCACTCGACGGGCGCCGGGAACGTGGTGTCGAGATCGTCTGTGACCTGGATGCCGGTGAGCGCGACATTTCCAAGGTTCTCTACATTGAACGTCAGCCTGGTCCGGAACCTGCCGTCACCGACGGACGTGGTCTCGCTGGCCTGTTTGGCAAGACCGATAACCTCACGGCTCGGGTCGGGGCCGGGATCTGGATCGGGAACTGGATCCGGATCGGGACCGGGATCCGGATCGGGACCGGGATCCGGGTCGGGGCCGGGATCAGGGTCGGGGCCGGGATCAGGGTCGGGGCCGGGATCAGGGTCGGGGCCGGGATCAGGATCAGGGCCGGGATCCGGGTCGGGGCCAGGATCAGGATCTGGACCGGGGTCAGGATCGGGGCCGGGATCAGGGTCGGGACCGGGGTCAGGATCAGGGCCAGGATCTGGATCGGGACCGGGGTCAGGGTCGGGGCCAGGATCAGGATCAGGGCCGGGATCAGGGTCGGGACCGGGATCCGGATCAGGACCGGGATCAGGATCGGGACCGGGATCAGGATCGGGGCCTGGATCAGGGTCGGGACCGGGATCAGGATCTGGACCGGGATCAGGATCTGGACCGGGATCAGGGTCTGGACCGGGATCCGGATCAGGGCCGGGATCAGGATCGGGACCGGGATCAGGATCGGGGCCGGGATCAGGGTCTGGACCGGGATCCGGATCAGGGCCGGGATCAGGATCGGGACCGGGATCAGGATCGGGGCCAGGATCAGGGTCGGGGCCGGGATCAGGATCAGGATCAGGGCCGGGATCCGGGTCGGGGCCAGGATCAGGACCGGGATCCGGATCAGGACCGGGATCAGGATCGGGGCCGGGATCAGGGTCGGGACCGGGGTCAGGATCAGGGCCAGGATCTGGATCTGGTCCGGGGTCAGGGTCGGGGTCAGGATCAGGATCTGGGCCGGGATCAGGGTCTGGACCGGGATCCGGATCAGGACCGGGATCAGGATCGGGACCGGGATCTGGGTCTGGGCCGGGATCCGGGTCGGGACCGGGGTCTGGGTCTGGGCCTGGATCAGGATCTGGACCGGGGTCAGGTTTAGGACCCGGATCGGGATCTGGTTTTGGATCGGGCTTTGGATCTGGGCCAGGTTTTGGTGCCGGGTCCTTCGTTTGATCAGAGCCTGGGCCAGGTTTTGGTGCCGGATCCTTCGTTTGATCAGAGCCTGGGCCAGGTTTTGCGTCGGGCGTTGGCGCCAGGCTCGGGGCAGAAGAACAGTCTGTGTCTTTTTCGACTGTCAGATCGGCACAATTGCCCTTGGGTGGGTGACTGTCTGTGTCACTGACGGCGAACGCGGGTACGGCAATCCATAGCAAACCAATCAGTGCGCACTTTGCCCACAGATAAGTCTGCTGCACCAAGGTTCGAGTGAACCGGTGACCCCCCATGCCTGCTTGTCCTGTTTTTTTATGAACCCCAGCGGGCTACTCGCCTTGTGCATTGTCCCCCAGGTCAATCACACGAGCCCTCGAGATTCTTCTAGCGCGTCCTGCGCTGCTTTATCTCAACAAGTGAGACCACCAGTGTAGGTGTGCCGATCTCTCGAAACAAGGCTTGCAACTCTTTGTTTTTATGGGGGTTATGGCGGGAATGGGACTTTTCCAGAAGCGGAACTGCTTCTCGGAACAGCTGTGATGATCGCAATAGAGTAGATGAGCCTTGCAAGGATGCATGATGAAGCCTACCTCTTATCGTTCAATGATCCTGTTGCTGCTGCTTTCCGCGAGCGGCTGCGCGTCCGTGAGCTCAGATTCCTGCTTTGCTGCCGATTGGTATGAACGCGGCGTTGCCGCACGCCAGGACGGCCTGTCCGTGAGCGAGATGTTGAATGCCCAGAACGACTGCGCGCATTTCGGAGTGGTGCCGGATTACACCGCGTTCGTTGAGGGTTGGTATTCCGTGGACAGCTCGGGCGTCTAGCCTGGCGTCCGGCTTCCACTAACCTGGGAAGCGTCTGCGGCGATGCGGCGGGCCCGCTAGTCCTCGAATGTTCGGCTGGTTCTGCCGAAATGCAGCGTAAGGGCTCTCGGCATCAACCCAAGCAGCGCGGCGATGAAGCGGTTGAGCCTGCCGGTGACCTTGATCACCTTTCCTTTCATTACCGCGTCATATCCTTCGGCGGCGACGGCTTCTGCGCTCTGCCAGACATATTTCGGAAACTTGTTGGTCGCCTCCCGCACGCCCATGACATCGTGGAACTCCGTATAGGTGAAACCCGGACAGACCGCGGTGCAGTGAATGCCGCGCTCGCGGAACTCGAAGTCCACGGCTGCGCTGAAGTCGTTCACGTAGCGTTTGATGGCGCTGTACAGACTGCCTTTGCTGGGTGGCGCCATGGCGGACAAGGAAGAGACGTTGATGATTCTGCCGAAGCCGCGTTCCAGCATGCCGGGCAGCAGCAGATAGGTCAGCTCGGTGTAGCCGTTCAGCATGACTTGCAGCATGGCGCGGTGCTCGTCCCAGGTGGGCTCGAGGAAACCGCCGGTCAGCGCGTAACCGGCGTTGTTGATCAACGCGTCAACGTGCACGCCATTATTTTCGAGCTGAGCAACGATCGCTGGGTTGGCGTCTTCTGCGGCGAGATCGGCGGCGATTACCAGGACGGCGACGTCAAAGTCCCGCCGGAGGTTGCCGGCAATTTCTTCGAGTTTGTCCTGCCGCCGCGCGACCAGCACGATGTCATAGCCGTGCCTGGCGAACTCGCGGGCGAAAGCCGTGCCGATGCCGGCAGACGCGCCGGTGATGAGTGCAGTTCGATTTGCAGCCATGCGTGAGGGTCTCGCGATATGCGCTTGCCAGCAATCTAATTCGCATGCGCTGCGGCATCAACAGGGAGATGCGCAACGCGCCTCGATCTTCCCGGGCTGTAATGCTGGAGCTTGAAATCTAATCGTCACGCACTGGCACGTAACGGTTGCCGCGCTCTCCGCGCACGCTTTCCATGAGAACGAATGTATCGACCCTCAGCGCCGCGGACAGCGGTGAAGGTTCGATAGCCAGCGGCTTGCGGCCGCGTATCCGGGCCAGGCTCATATGCGGGCGCCAGGGGCGTCTTTCCGGTGGCAGGCCCAACGCTCGACAGCCTGCTTCCAGACTCTCCACGAGCTCCACGCCGGCCGGCTCCGAGATGCCGGTGGCGGCAATCACCAGCGGTCGTCTGGAAGACGGGAACACTTCGATTGCGGACAGCTCGATGGTGAAGGGCTGGATGGATCCTATGCAGGCCAGCAGTTGCGGCATTAACTCAGCGTCGACATCACCGACAAAGCGCAGGGTGATATGCCAGCCTTGGGCATCGAGCCAGCGCAGGCGCGGTGCATCCTCGGGGTCGAAGATCAGATCTGCGCACGCCTGCTCGATCGCGTCGCGTTCGGCCCTGGCGGGCCGGGCGGCAAAGAACACCCGGCGTTTGTCTATAGAACTCATGCGTCGTGATCGAACCTGAAGCAGGATTGCGCCATACTCAGAAATCCAAATGAGAAGTACAACAGGAGTCGACATGGTGAGGCAGGCTGTCCTCGGTGCGCTAATGGTATTCAGCATGCATGCGTTTGCGGACGCGTCAGAGGTGGTGATCAGCGATGATGGTCGCCAGATCAAACTCAATGCTGACGGCACGTGGCAACAGCTCTCCCAGGATCGCTTTGCCACCAACGCGGCGGGACAGCGTGTACGTCTGCACCCGGATGGCACCTGGAGTGTGGCCCCCGGTGTCGCCCCGGCGCCGAGCCCGGGGATTCCGACCCCGGTGGCTGCACTCGACCGGGAGCCGGTGTTGTTTCTGAGTGATGCAAGCATCGTGCGGCGGGTCATTGAGCGCTCCAAATCCAAACACTCCGAGACGCGTATGCGTTTCGTTCTGCAGGTCGACAACCGCACGAGCGAGGCGCTTGCCGTCCCTGGGGATCTGACGCGACGGCTGAAGGCCACCACCAGCCGCGGCGGCAACTACGAGATTCTGTCTGCAACGCCTGAAAGCCGCACAATCCCGGCCGGAGAGAGCACCTCGATCGAAATCTGGGCGAAAGACTCACCGCGCTGGTTCGGCATCAAGTTTTTGAGCGTCGAAGTGGCGCCGGACACGCTGGGTAACGGTGTCACCCGCATCCTGAGCAAACGGATGGATGAGGTGAAACGCGTGGAAGTAGATCAGTTCTGAGAATAGTCAGGTCTGACTAGTCAGGCGAGACTAGTTGTGGCAGCATGGTGCCTTTCTTATCGAGTAACGAGAGGTGAACCATGTCCGAAGCCGTAGATCTCGGGTTTGATCCGGATGCGCTGCGCAACAAGTATCGCGAAGAGCGTGACAAGCGCTTGCGCGATGACGGTAATGATCAGTACGTCGAAGTCACCGGACAGTTCTCCCATTACGTCGAAGACCCTTATCTCGATGAGCAGATCGAGCGCGAGCCGCTCTCCGATGAAGTTGAGATAGCCATCATCGGCGGGGGCTTCGGTGGTCTCCTGGCCGGTGCGCGTTTGCGCGAGGCGGGTCTCGAAAACATTCGTATGATCGAGAAGGGCGGCGAGTTCGGCGGCACCTGGTACTGGAACCGCTATCCCGGCGCTGCCTGCGACATCGAGTCTTATGTTTACCTGCCGCTCCTCGAGGAAACGGGCTATGTGCCGCCCAAGAAGTACATCGACGGGGCGGACATTCTCGAATACAGCAAGCTCATCGCGCGCAGATACGACCTCTATCGCGACGTGCTGTTTCAGACCGAAGTGAAGGAAGTGCACTGGGACAAAGATGCTTCCCGCTGGGAGATACAGACCAACCGCGGCGACGCGTTCAAAGCGCGTTACCTCATCATGTCCAACGGCCCGCTCAACCGGCCGAAACTGCCCGGCATTCCCGGCATTGATTCCTACAAAGGACACACCTTCCACACCAGTCGCTGGGATTACGACTACACCGGTGGGGACGCCCACGGCAACCTGACCGGGCTGGCCGACAAGAAGGTCGGCATCATCGGCACCGGCGCGACAGCCGTGCAGTGCGTGCCCCATCTCGCAGAAGGCGCCAAAGAGCTATACGTCTTCCAGCGCACGCCATCTTCCATCGATGAGCGCAATGACCGCCCGACGGACATGGAGTGGTGGAACAACCTGGAGCCGGGTTGGCACCAGGAGCGGATGGACAACTTCAACACGCTGGTTTCCGGCGGCTTTGCGGAGGAGGACCTCGTCAACGACGGCTGGACTGAAATCATCCGCAACCTGATCCTGCTCGTGCAGATGGAAAAAGACTCCGGCCTGTCCATGGAAGAGCTGCAGAAGAAAATGGAGCTTGCTGATTTCCAGAAGATGGAATCCATCCGCGCCCGCGTGGACGACATTGTTGCGGACCCGAATACGGCAGAGCACCTGAAGCCGTTCTACCGTCAGTTCTGCAAGCGGCCCTGCTTCCACGACGATTACCTGCCCGCGTTCAACCGCGACAACGTCACGCTCGTCGACACCGACGGTCACGGCGTTGAGCGCATCACTGAGAAGGGCGTCGTCGCGAACGGCGTTGAGTACGAGCTCGACTGCATCGTCTTCGGCACCGGCTTCGAAGTCGGCACCGACTACCAGCGCCGCTGCGGCTACGAAATCCATGGCAGAGACGGCGAGAGCCTCAGCGATCACTGGCACGACGGTGCGCGCACCTTCCACGGCCTGCACGTGCACGGCTTCCCGAACCTCTTCATGATGGGCCACACGCAAACTGGATTCACCGCCAACTACCCGCACGCTCTGAGCGAACAGAGCAAGCACATCGGCTACATCATCACGAGCTGCCAGGCGGGCAACCACAATGTCGTGGAGGCCAGCGCCGAAGCGGAGCAGGAGTGGGTCGAGACGATCATCTCCCTCGCACGCATGAACGAGCAGTTCCTCGCCGACTGCACGCCCGGCTACTACAACAACGAAGGCAAACCTTCAGAGCGCTCTCTGCAGGACGCCAACTACGGCGCGGGGCCGGTGGCGTTCTTCAAGGTGCTGGATGAGTGGCGCGAAGAAGGGCTGATGCGCGGTCTCGACCTGAGTGCAGGCTGACGTCCGATGAGCAGCGTTGCGACGGATGCGGCCGCGCCAGCGCTTACCAAGAAAGGTAACGCGACGCGCAAAGCATTGCTCGATAGCACGATAGAGCTGATTGCCTCAACCGGCTACGCGGCAACCACGACCCAGGCGGTGCTTGATCACTCAGGCATCAGCCGCGGGTCGTTGCTGCATCAGTTCAAGACGCGCGAGAACCTCATGGTTGCGGCCGCGCTGGAGGCGGTGGAGCGGATGTTTGCGGGTACCAAGGAGGGCTTGGCGGGCATCGCTGATCCCATACAGGCGTTGCGTGAGTATCCGAACGTGCTGTGGGAAGTGCAGAACGATGTGCCGGCGCGGGCGTTCGCTGAGCTGCAGCTGGCGTCGAGATGGGAGCAGGGGCTGCAGCAAGCGCTGCGTCCGGCAGTTAAAGAAGTCAACAAGCGCATCAGCACCGAGATCCATGAAATAGCTGAGGCGAACGGCTTGGCAAGCGTGGACAAACTGGTCATTGAAGTTGGTGCTTTGATTTCTGCTATGCAGGGACTTGCGGTAGGTAGCAGTTTGACAACGGACGACAAAATAACCCACGAGATTCTGCTAGCGCTCAAGGCCCACTACATCGATCACCTGGAGGGGTCGATAGTTCGCTAGACGTTTCTTCTTGCAGTGAAAGGCTAACTTCTGATGCGCAGAAGCGCGATGGACGAACGCCTGATCCAGCAACCGCGTCCAATCATTTGGCATGCGCTCTAATACTTCGTCACCTCATCTAGTTTCACTTACGTCGTTCGTCGCTTCCTCCAAAACTGAAAGGTGGCGCTATCTGTGGCAGAGGAGTATAAATCGTCGAGTAAAGGGGAGGCTTGTTATGGACAGATGCACCTTTTCGCAGGCAACCAAGCTCTTGGTCGCCCTTTGTCTAGTTCCGCTAGCAACGTCAGCTGATTCTGTCGTTGTTTCTGACCCCGCCGTCGCCGAGCCTGTCGTCATGGTCGACGGCCAGGATGCAGATTGCCTCAACGATCAGTTCTTTCGTAGCGCTTCGCCGGTCAACATCGGTAACTTTCAGGCCACTGCCGATTGTCCAGGCGAGATCTATGTTGCGAGTCCGGACCGAGGTATGAAGGTTCTGGAGAACCCTTCCTTGGATGCCGGAAACAACGTAGTAAACGTGACGCTCGGAGATCCACTATCGGTGCCGATGCATTTCTGGATGGTTTGGCCCGAAACGCCAGGCGACCGGAACGCAACTGAAGCGCTCTTTGAGTATCAGGTCTTAGAAGCAAACTTTGCCTATAACCAAAGCATGACGGGGATCCAGTTCGAGGACCCGAGCTTCGAATGGATCGAAGGCGGACCCAATCATGACGATATCGTCGAAGCTGTAGACGCTCTTTTCCGCGGTGAATTGAGCGGAGCCGACGTTGCGGAAGTGCTGACTCAGGTTGCGCCACCAAACATCGGGTCCCTGAACGTCTACGTGGTTAACGTTCCAGAAATTGTTGGGTTCCACATACGAAACAGTGACGGTTCTTCGACTGGACTGATCGTGCTGGGCGCTTTGTCGACTAATTCGACATTGGCCCACGAGATCGGGCACGCGTTCAGCCTTGGGCATGTGAACTTCGAGGGCAGTGAACCTGTTACCAAACAGTATGGTGCGTACTGCATTGCCTATGGGCATTACGACTACCTTGAGGGCGACTGCGATTACCACGCCCAAAATATCATGCGTGCCGGCATTGACGGCCCGCGGGATAAATTCTCATTTGGTCAGGCCGTGCGTATGAATGTGAATGACAAAAGTTTCATCAATACGACGACACCATCCATCCGGCCCACGAGTGAGCCGAGGCGAACCTGTCCTGATTACATCTTCGATTCGTCGTGTCCTTACCTCGGAGCACATTATGAATAATCTGCTTTTTGTTATTGGGCTCTTCTTTGTCGCGCTTCTTCCATCTCAGGCTAAGGCCGAAGATCTGGCATATCCGATTGTTCTGTCGGAAGAGACTGTGGCGCCGAACGCGGCCAAGCTCGATTCATACATCCGGGCATGGTTGAACTGCTATGAGTGTACGGGGGGCGAACTGCGTCGGGTCGTTCAGTCGGGGGCCGCAGCCAAATTGAAACTCCAGGCGCTAGTGGATGGCGACACCACTTTCCTTGTTGACCGCACCACTGAGTTTGAAGCCCAATGGACTGCGTTGCAGGGCTTTGCTGCTCAGACTGGCGGCGAGTTTTCGATCTCGCAGGCTGACTTCGTCATGCTCCAGCAGAATCGGATTGAGTTCCTTTACAAAGCGCGAGCCGCGATGGCGATCAACCTGATCCCATAGTCTCAGTTGCCTGCTTCGATCACTTCCTCGAGTTCACCCAGCAGACAGGCTCGTGGTGCGGCAATCCGATCGTCCTGATCAATGTAACGACCGGTACCGTCCTGGTCGACGTACCATCCGCCCCCGTCGGGATCGATCAGGTATCCGGTATCGCCGTCAACGATGACCGTTCCCACGCCGCATGCGGTTGGCGGAGTAACGTCAACACACCTTATTTTTCTAATCGGGAAAAGCCAGCCGAGCGGACTGTCTTGGTCGATATATCTGCCCAGACCATCTTGATCGATATAGCGTCCAGGACCATCTGGGTCGATGGCCATCGTTCCAGGCCCACAGCGGACAGACTGACAAGCTGTCGAAAGTACAATACACGAAGTCAAACAGAGTAACCGGGCGATTGTCATGAGAATCCCCTCATCCCCCCTGAACGCCCATTGTTCTCCTGTAAGTCTCGCTTAGCAAGGGGTCAGTCATCAGCAAATCAGGCGAGTAGCCGTGCCTGATCGCGTCCCGGATGAAAGCTTCGGCTTCCGCGGAGTTGTTGAGCCGATGTACGACAGCTCCGTAGTAGGTGATGATGGCGCTCTTGTCTGAGAGGGATAACGCTTTACGCAAACGCCTCTCCGCCTCCTGAGCCCTTCCGAGGTTTGCTTCGAATGTCGCGATATAGCCAATGAGTTCAGCGTCGTCCGGACGCTGCTGCAGTAACGCAGTTGCCTGCTCGTAAGCCTCGGTGAAAGCTGCCGTGGCTTCGGATTCGCGGCCTGCTTCCCGATAGCTGGCAGCCAGCTTCGCGCTGACCCAATAGTTGTTCGTTTCCCCGGCCTTAGCCTCCTCAAGCAGCGCTATGGCGGCGTCGAAGTCGTGCGAGTAATACTCGAGCAATGCGTAGTTCGCTAGAACGAGGGGAGATCGACTAATTGCCAACGTCTTGTCGTAGGTGTTTCGGGATGTGTCCCAATCACCTGCGTCGAAGTATACGAGGGCGAGGTTTGCCAGTGCGTTAAAGTCATCCGGCGCGAGTTCTACCGCTCGCTTGAAAGCTTCTATCGCTTCATCAAAGCGGCGCTGCTGTGCGAGAAAAAAACCGTAACCTCGATGTGTAAAGGCCCAGCCTGGATCCGCGTCGATTGCTGAACGAAAGGCGCGCTCCGCGTCATCGAGCTTGCCCATGCCGTACTGAGCCCTTGCGAGACCATGCCACGCCACAGCCGATTGTTGATCTGACGCCAGGGCGGATTCGAAAGAAACTGCAGCCTCCTCGAAATTTCTCACCATTCGTTGTAAGTCGCCGATCGCAATGTGTGCGTCGGCGCTACCATCATGAACAGATAAAATTTTGAGACATGTGGCCATGGCGGCGCTGTGCAGTGCTGCCGTTAGTCTGATGCGATAGATTGCGAGCTGCGCCTGACAGCGGCCAATCTCTGCGCTCATCATATTGGGATCTTCACGCAGTGCGAGGCTGAAAAGCCGGTCCGCCGATTCCAGGTTTTCTGCGCTGGTGGGCCGTCGCAGGAATTCTTTTCCGCGTAGATAAAACAGGTACGCTTCTGAGTCCTCTGTGGGCGGCTGCAGCTTCTCGAGTTCTCCTTCGCCGAGGACGATGGACATTGAGTTTGCTATCTCGCTGGCAATGCTCATCTCGAGATCGATGACGTTGTCGACTTGCTTACGATACGCCTTAGACCAGACGTGCAGTTCACTCTCAGCATCGATTACCTGGACGGTTACCAGCACGTCCTTATCTTCGATGACAACACTGCCTTCAACGACATGATCTGCGCCGAGTGTGTCGCCGATCGTGCCAATGCCGACACCGCGCGAGTGCAGGATGAAAGACGAGGTTCGTCCAACGACATTGAAGTTCGATAAGGAGTCGAGCACGTGAAGAAGCTGTTCGGCAATGCCATCGCCCAGATACTTACCGCCGCCGCCGGGGCTGAAGTCGTCAAACGGCAGCACAGCCACAGTTGGTGTGCCCGAACGAACCAGAGTTGCACGTTCGCTTGCGCCGCTTGATGTCCCCAGCCAGGCGAAAAACGCTGCAAATCCAAGTGATAATGCCAGCATGCTGGTCCATAACATCGTGGCCAGGACGCCGGCTCCGGGCAAACTTTGATGGTCTCGGACCAAACCTCCGGGTGTGACCTGGTAGCGCCATGCAACGAACAGCGCGAGAGGGAACAGAGAAAACAGAATAGCCAACATCCAGGGAATGGCATGCAAGGGAATGGAAAGCGCTTCGAAGGTTGCGTCGGCTATCTGGATCGCCACGAACGTAACCACCGCGTAAGACACGGCTACGTTTATTACCTTGCGGCGCTGCAGCTCAGACCAGAACTCGCTCCAGGATGGTTGGCTCACCGTGTGTCTCCACATGCGCTGCCGTTATGTTAACGGTGGGCAGGCGGCGTTGCACGACGTGTGAGAGAGCGATTCGGTAAGCTGGAACGAATTGCCAAACCTTTCAGATGGACCGGATTATCTCCGCGATCACCTGATCGACCTCGGCTCGATGTGTCCTATGACTGAGTATCGATACTCTCAGAACAAACTCACCTTTCAAAATCGTCGGCGACAGATAAACCTGCTTGCCCGCGTTGATGCGGTCGAGGAGGGCCCGGTTTTCCGCTTCCGAGTCGCCGCTCGTGCGTTTGCGAAAGACCACGGTGGATAACTCGGGCGCGCTCACGATTTCTATCTCCGGCATCGCCTCCAGCCGTTCGTGCAGGTATGCAGCCAGGTCGAGTTTCTCATCGAGCGCATCCACAAAGGCCTGCTCACCGTGCAGCATCAGCGGCAGCGCCACTTTGAGGCCGCGGTGCTCGCGGGATAGCTCCACCGAAAGGCTGAATGGGTCCAGATGCGCGCGCTCGCGCTCGAGATCCGGCATGTAGTCGCCGCGCAGTTCGTGGGCTTCGATCAGCTTGTCACGGTCTTTGACGATGATGCCGCCGGTGCCGTACGGCAGGAACAAGCTTTTGTGCGGGTCGAGCGTCACGGAGTCTGCGTGGCGGATGCCGTCGAGTTTTACCTTGCCGCGTTCGGTGATGACAAACGCACCCCCGTAAGCCGCGTCGACGTGAAACCAGAGGTTGTTTGCCGCGCTCATCTCGGCAAGCTGCGGCAAAGGGTCGATGCTGCCGGTATTGGTGGTGCCGGCGGAGGCGATGATGAGAAACGGCGTGTAGCCGTCGGCTTTGTCCGTATCGATTTGTTCCGCGAGCGCGTCCAGCCGTATACGAAATTTATCGTCACTCGGCACAACTCGGATATTGCGCGCGGAGAAGCCTGCCAGGTTGGCGGCTTTGGTAACTGAATGATGCACCTGGTCTGAGCAGTACATGACGCCCTGCAGAAAGTTCTCCGGCAGCATGGCGCGGCGTGCGGTCACCACGGCGGTGAAGTTGGCGAGCGATCCGCCCGTCGTCAGCACACCGCCAGCGTGGTCGCCATAGCCTACCCAGTCGGCGAAGCGACGGATGACCTGATACTCCAGCTCCGCGAGTTTCGGGGCGGCAAAGTACGCTGTGCCGTAGCGGTTCATGGTTTTGATGACCCAGTCGGCGAGCGCCGAAGTGACCAGGCCGCCGCCGGGAATGTACGCCATGAAGCCCGGGTGCGCGGCGTTGAAGCCGCTGTCGAAGAGGTCCTCCAGATATGCCCTGATGTCCTCGTTCGGAGAGATTGACGTCGTGAGCGCGCCGGTCTGATGTTCGCTCAAGGTAGGGGTCGTTTCGAGATCGAGCAGCGCCTGGCGCAGAAACTCCGTCACTCTTTCGGTGAGCGCTGACCATTCTGACGCACTCGGCTCCAACGGCATCGCCCCGCTCGCGGGCCAGGTGAAAGGGTGGGACTTCTCAGGCATGGAACGGCATGCTAAACGCTCGTTCAGCGTCTCGCTACCCGCCTGCTACACAAGCTTTCGGAGGGCGGATCAGGCGCCCGTCGCAGCGGGATAAAAAATTATCCAACCCATGCGTAAACAACTCGGTCTGCAGGTCTAAGGTGCAGCCATGGCAGCGCGATGCTGCGTTGAGCCTCTACGCAAAG
Source organism: Pseudomonadales bacterium (assembly GCA_965267275.1). Classification (GTDB taxonomy): domain Bacteria; phylum Pseudomonadota; class Gammaproteobacteria; order Pseudomonadales; family Azotimanducaceae; genus UBA4421. The sequence goes on along the minus strand of OZ253950.1, from coordinate 3,832,083 downwards.
GCAAGCCGGGCATGAACTCGGCTTTGGCTTGTGGCCATTCTCCTCAGAGAAGCTGCGACGGGCGCACATTCATACTAGAACCTGGTGCGGTCGCGGGCTACGAACGTTTTGCGCTTAGAACCAGGTTTTTCATTGCCGGGAGTTGCTTGTATCCGTTTGTTGGGGCGGATCTGCCAGTGCTTCGCTGTCTCCGAACAGCCGATAGAACAGCTTGATCCAGAACGGGGAGAACAGCGTGGTGTAGGCGACGACCAGCACGATTGCCGCGTACGTTTCGCCGTTGAAGATACCTGCCGACCGGCCAAGCTCAGCAAAGATGAGACCCACTTCCCCGCGCGGCACCATCGCCATCCCGACAGCGCTGCGCATCAGCCAGTGCTCGCGCACCAACAGATACCCTCCGGCGATTTTGCCGACGATCGCGACAAAACCGACGCTCAGCGAGAAGAGCCAGATGAACCAGGAGGTCCACTCAACTTCCCGCAGATCGAGCGACAAGCCAACAGTGACGAAGAATATGGGGGTAAACAGCTGCACGATTGGTTTCATGTCGCGCTCGACCTCATCGGCGAACTGCGGGTTGCGCGCCAGCGCGACGCCGAACGGCAGAAAGAAACGTCGCGACAAGGCAAGCCCCGCGGCGAAACCGCCGAGCAGTTCCGGCGCGCCGATAGCGTGAGCGAGCCAGGCGAATACGAGCACCAGCGAAACGATGGACGTCGCGACGAGGCCGGGAATTTGCGTTGCGCGCTGGTAGTGGCCGATGAGATAGGAAACGAGCTTCGCCGCGACTGGAGCGAGGACGAAGAAGATGCCGATGAAGATGGCGAGCTTGCCGAGGCTCTCCAGATTGATCTCGCCGCTCTTCGAGAACTCGTAGAGGACGGCCAGCAGCAGAACGCCGAGCAGATCGTCGATCACCGCAGCGCCGAGCACAATCTGACCTTCGCGACTGTTCTGTCTGCCGACGTCTCGCAGGATTCTGACGGTGACGCCGATGCTGGTTGCGGTCAGCGTGCCGCCGACGAAGAGCGCCAGCAATACCTCGTGGTCGAAGAGGTAGCGGCTCGCGCCGTATCCCAGCACAAAGGGTACGACAAACCCGCCGAGCGCGACGGCGATCGAGCGCCCGCCGGAACGGGCCAGGCGGCCGATGTCTGTTTCCAGGCCGACCTCAAACAGCAGCAGGATGATGCCGATCTCTGCCAGCAGGCGTATGACCTCGGTAGGCGCCACCCAGCCGAGAACGCTCGGGCCGAGCAGGATGCCCGCGGCGAGCTCCCCGATGACCGACGGCGCACCGAAGCGCGTCGCGAACTCACCGGCCAGGCGCGCGGCGATCAGAATGCCGGCCAGCTGGATGAAAAACTGCGCGGTTTCCATCGTGCAGAGCTTAGGTAGGGTGGACGGGTCTGCGTATCAGGGACTCTACGCATCTGTGCTAGAGTGCGCGGCGTTGCAAATGCGGCGGTTCGCGCAATAGAAGTGCACTTTCCTCTGAAAAAGCTGGCTATCGGGGCAGCCACTTACCTGCCCGGCAAGCGCAATCTCTGGATCGCCTCGACCGGGGGCACGACTTCCGCGCGCTACTGTTATGGCGTGTGGCTGCGGCACATGAAAATGGCGGCGCAGGCGGGCTTGAATACGAATCCGCAGGTGGTGGCCGAGCTGGGTCCCGGAGATTCGCTTGGCATAGGGCTCGCGGCGCTCCTTGCCGGTGCGGAGCGCTATTACGCTTTTGACGCTGTTGCGTATGCAGATCTGTCCCGCAATCTGGATATTCTCGATGGACTCGTGGCGCTCTTTCGTGAGCGTGCGGCGCTGCCCGGTGAAGATGAGTTTCCCGAGATGAAACCGGCTGTCGGCGACTTTGCGTTTCCAGCTGAAATCCTGCCGGATTCGCGCCTGGAACAAACGCTTGCGCCCGAGCGCATTGCGCGGATCAGGCGCTCCCTGGAGCGATCCGGCCCGGACTCGATGATTGCCTACCAGGTACCCTGGTTCGGCGCGGATGTGATGGGCTCCGGCAGCGTGGACATCGTCTACTCCCAGGCGGTGATGGAGCATGTCGACGATCTGGACAGTGCGTATCGCGCGATGGCGGACTGGCTCAGCGACGACGGCTATATCTCCCACCAGATCGACTTCAAGTGTCACGGCACGGCTGCCGAGTGGAATGGTCACTGGGCGCACGGTGACCTGATCTGGCGGCTGATCCGCGGGCGCAGTCCTTACCTGTTGAATCGGGCGCCCTGTTCCACACACCTGGAGCTCTGTGCGGAGAGCGGCTTTACGGTGGTGCAAGAGCAGCGGGTCACAAGTCCATCGACATATACGGCGGATGATCTCGCGCCTCGATTCAGAGACATGGACGAGGCGGATCTGACCACCAGCGGCGTCTTCATCCAGGCGGTGAAGCGAAGCTAGTGGCGGCCGAAGTTGAGACCAATCGGCGTGGTCAGCGTAGCGGCAAGTGCCCATTCTGTGGGCGCACGCTCAGTCTGACTTTTCATCATCTCATTCCGAAGAAAGTTCACCGGCGCGTCCACTTCAAGAAGCGCTACGACAAAGAAACGCTGAATCAGGGCGTCCGCATTTGTCGTGATTGTCACAAAGGCGTGCATAAACGGTATACGGAAATGGAGCTGGCTAAAACGCTGAATACCCCTGAACAGCTGCGCAATGATCCGGATCTTGCGCGCCACTTCGCCTGGGTGGCAAAGCAGAAGGCGCGCTGATGCCGAGCGTCGAACAATCTGCCTAAAGCGATTGGGCGGGCGTCGCCCGGCTCCTACAATGGAGGCAGCTTAGTTGAGGAGATGGTCTTGGCAGACGAAGGCACCATCGAAGTTGCGCTCTTTCCGATTCCCAACATGGTGGCTTTTCCAGGCACTATCGTGCCGCTGCACGTGTTTGAACCGCGCTACCGGAAGCTGGTGCACGACTGTGTGGAAAACGATCGTTTGCTGGGCGTGAGTCATACCCAGAAGACCATCAGCGAACCACGCAAGAACCAGACGCTGGAGGAAGCACTCAGCTCCAACCAGGCAACCTACAAAGCATGGGAGATCTTCTCCGCCGGCACCTGTGAGATTACAGAAACACTGCCGGACGGCCGCCTCATTGCCGAAATCGAGATGACCATGCGGGTGCATGCGGTCGGGGAAGTGCAGTCGCTGCCTTACCGAATCGTCGAATGTGAACGCCTGGACGACGAGCCGGTCGATTCTGCTGAAGCGGTCGAACTGCAGCGCGCGGTCAACGACAAGCTCATTGAGCTGGTGGGCGGCCAGAATCCCGAGGTGGCGCGCATCCTGGGCTCGCCTGCCTGGGTAGACATGGCGCCGGCCGATTACAGCTTCAAGATTTTTCAGTTCCTGCGCTTCGATGCGGACATCATGCAGGACGTGCTGGAGATGCAGAATGCGAGCGAGCGCCTCGGGCTTGTCTGGGGGTTGCTGGAACGCGCTTAGTCGCGTTGGGTTCAGTTGTCCAAAACAAAACCGGGCGCGTCGCGCCCGGCTCTCATGGGATGCAAGGTCCCGCTAGCGGCGGAAGAGCTCAATCGTTTTGTTACGGCGATCGTTGCTGGTCCAGATCATGTAATTGTCGTCGATGACCTCGTAGGTGCCGGAGCTGTTGGCATCCTGGTAGAGGTTTTCGCCGATCTCGACATAGTGCACACCGCGGCCGCGCCCGACCGGTGCCACGTAGTAGCCCTGATGGGTTTTCTGGAAGCGATTGACGTTGCCGTTGCGCATGACCCAGTCACCGCGAATGTCGAAAATGACAGGGCCTTCCTCGTAGTAGCCGATCTGCTGATAGCCGTCGTCCGCATAGTGGTATTCCTCTTCGTAGTAGCGCTGTTGCTGCGCCTGATGTGCCTGGCGGCCCTGCTCGGCAGCCTGTGCAACCGCGGACAGAAAGCGAACCAGACCGCCGCGGTCGGCATGTGCGGCTTCAGCGCCGGTGGCGAGAACGAGAGAGGTGATGGTGATGATGATGAGTTTGTTCATGAGCTTGCTCCGATTGGGTTATTGCGTGTCTCACCCAGGAAAGCGCCGAGGGGTTGGCAATCGTTCGGAGAAAAATAAGATCGAAATGGAATATTGACAGCTATTTTAAATAGCTATTTCGTCTAGATAAGTTCCGAACGCTCGCCCCTCATAGAGCGCTTTCTCCTGTGAACACCCACAGGAGCAACTGCCATGACCCTCTTTCGCAACCTTTTCATCCTGATCCTCGTCGCCGGTTCCAGTGCCTGCACCAATCTTTCCCAGAATCTGCAGGATCCGGCCATCTGGCAGCGTATCGCCGAGATCAACGATCACTACGCCGAGCGCCAGCGTCAGGTCGAAACGGGCATCTATCCCGGCCACGATGAGGTGATTGACCTGACCGGCGTATGGTCTTTTCAGCATAAGGGCAAAACGAACGCCAACAGCATCCGTCACGGTGACGGCGGCATCATGGTGATTCCTGCCAACGGCAACCGTCCGGTGTACTACCGCGAGGTCGGACTGAACCTCTATCAATCCAGTGAGGGCGCGACTTACCAGTTCTCGACCATCCATAACGGACAGTGGCGCAGCAACGACAAGCGCAACTTGATCATCAATCTGCGCCGCACCGCCTGGCACTGATCGGCTGAACAGATGAATGAAGGGTGGCTGCGGCCACCCTTTTTTGTGCCCGCTCGTGTATTTTGGCGGCTTCACTCTGCGCGGGTAGACGTATGGACAAAGCCCTCTGGGTGCGGGTGCGGGAGATATTCGATCATCTGGCGGACAAATCCCCGAGTCACCGTCGCGATTACCTCGACATGGTGTGCGACGGCGAGCCGGACCTGCGCGCTGAGGTGGAGGCGTTGCTGGCAGCCCACGATGATCTGGACGATGAGCCGCCCTGGGGCAAGGTGGCGGAAGATCGCACACCCGAGACGATCGGCGCCTATACCATTGCTGACGTGCTCGGCAGTGGCGGCATGGGCACCGTGTATCGGGCGACACACCCCCTGCATGGCGAAGTGGCACTCAAGACGCTGCCGTTGATCACGGTGGCCGAAGCCACGGCCCGCCGCCGCTTTGAGCTCGAAGCGCAAGCGCTGACCAACCTGCGACACCCTGCGCTCTGTCGCGTGTTTGAATGCTTCGTGCACGACGACTGGGCGGTGATCGCCATGGAGCGGGTTGCGGGTGCCGAACTCACCGAACGGCTACGGGGAGGACCGCTGCCGCGACCGCAGGCGCTTGCCATCGCGATTGAGCTCGCGGAGGTGCTGCGTCTCGCGCATGCGCAGGGCATCGTGCACCGCGATCTCAAACCCTCCAACGTGCTGCTGTCCGATACAGGTGAGGTCAAGCTCATCGATTTTGGTATAGCCAAGTTCGCCGACGTGAAGCTCACCGCAACCGGGCAGATACTCGGTACGCCTCACTACATGTCGCCGGAGCAGTGGCGGGGTGCCGGGATGGACAAGCGCACCGACCTATGGGCGTTGGGTTGTCTGTTGTACGAGATGTTGAGCGGCCGGCGGGCGTTTCGAGGCGACGATCTCGGTGCGGTTGCGCTTTCGGTCCTCAACGATACCCCGGACGCGTTGCCGGACCAGGGGGTGGATGGCCACGCGCTGGCTGATTTGGCGCCGCTGCTGGAGCGGCTGCTGTGCAAAGACCAGGAGGCGCGCAGCGCCGACGCGGAGAGCGTTCTGGCTGAGCTGCGCGAACTGCGCCAGCCTTAGAAAGCGTAGAGCAGGGTCAGATCGAAATAGGACAGGCGCTGATCCGGCGTGAACTTCTGCCCGTCAGCCCGGACTTCGAGGTCGTAGTCGTTGATTTTGTACTGTGCGCGCACGGCGGCTTTCTGCCCGACCGGTATCACCCAGCTGACGCCGACGCTGTAGCCGTCGGAATCGCCCGAGTACTTGCCTTCGAGGTCGTCGAACTCGGTGGGCTCGTCCTCTTCTTCCTCTTCGTCATCCTCGACGCCCTCTGTAAAGCGCAGGTCTGAGTCGAATTTGATGTAAGCGGCGCTGAGGTTGATCGTGCCCGCGCGGCCGAGGCGGAACGCGCGGGAGACGCCTGCGTACCAGCCATCTTCGCGGTAGTACTCGTTCTGCACGATGTCGGTATCCCGCACGCGCAGATCGAGCTCGGTCTCGCCGTCTTTGTACCCGGCGAATACGGTCCAGTGATCGGTCAGCCGATAGCCGAAGGTGAGGTCGATGTCCTTTCGTGAAGCCTCACCGATCTCATCTTCCTCGGAGACGTTCTCATCGCTCAGCGTGTCCGCATAGTTGAGGGTGGCATACGCTTTGTCGTAGCCGATGGAGCCAAAAAACTGATAGGTATTGAAGCTCGGGTCGGCGTCGAGCTTCTCGGTGAATTTGAGCTCGGTGACACCGAGGCCCACGCCGCCGACGATGTCCCACTCGACCCCTGCCTCTTCCGCTGCCCGCACGGGGGTCGTCATCAGCACCAGCAATCCCGCCGCAATCCAGAGCACGCCATCTTGCCGCACTGTCTTCTCCACATCCTTAGTGAGCGTGTAAGTGTACAATCACGGGCTTGTTGTGGCAGCAGGTTGATACGCCGTGGCGGTCAGTCATCCCGATTACACCATCGTTCGCGAGCTTGGGCGGGGCGGCAGCGCCGCGGTGTATCTGGCGGTGCAGAAATCGTTGAACCGGCGTGTGGCGCTGAAAGTGCTGCATGGATATGCCGCCGATCAGGGTGAGCGGTTCCTGCGCGAAGGCCGTATTGTCGCTCGCCTGAATCATCCCGCCATCGTCCCGGTCTACGACGTTGGGCGCATCCCCGATTCAGACAGCTATTTCATGAGCATGGAATATCTGGAGGGCGGGAGCCTGCGCGATCGTCTGCCCGAGTTTACGCTTGCGGATCTGTTCCGCACCCTCGATCAGATCTGCACGGCGCTGACCTGCGCCCACGACCAGGGCTTTGTGCACCGCGACGTCAAACCGGACAACATCCTTTTCCGCACCCTTGAGGAAGCCCTGCTCGCAGACTTCGGGATAGCGCGGCAGACGGATTCGCTGACGCAGATGACGGTGACCGGGGCGATGCTCGGTACGCCCGACTACATGAGTCCGGAGCAGGTCGCTGGCGAAGCCATAGATGCCCGGGCGGACCTCTACAGTCTGGGGGTTGTGCTCTTCGAAGCGCTCGCCGGTTTCCGGCCCTTTCAGGGAGATAACGTGCTGAGCACCGGGTTGCAGCATCTGACCGTGCAGCCCGAACCATTGCCGAAGAACGTGCAGCGATTCCAACCGCTGCTCAACCGCCTGCTCGCGAAGAAGCCGGCAGATCGAGTTGCGTCAGCCGAAGCGTTGCGGCTCGAGCTTGCGCGTTTGCGCGATACCTGGTCGGCGGACCTCGATTCGCCGCTCGAGACGCTGCATACCGGCGCTGAGCCGCAGCGCGCTTCCATTGCTGCGACGCTCAAGAAACACCGGCGGCGAAATCCGGCGGTCCTCGCGCTGACCGGGGTGGTGATGCTGGCACTGGCGGGTAGTGTCGGCTTTCTCGTCATGCAGCCGGAACCGACGCCCATCGTGCTCGAGCCCGAGCCTCCGAGCGAGTTGGAGCTGACGCTCGCTGCTGCGGATGAAGCGTTTGCGCTGGATCGCTGGTTTGGCGAGGAGGAAGCCCTCGCGATGTATCGCGCAGCGCTCGTTCTTGAGCCCGCCAATGCGCATGCCGAAGCGCGCATAGAGAGCATGCTCGACACGGCGCTTGATCGCGCCGAGGCGCGCATTGCCGACCGCGACCTCGACGCCGCAGCGGCGCTGCTCGCTACGCTCAGAGGCGCATGGCCGGAGGAAGCGCGCGTTGGCCTGGTGCTCGAGCAGCTTGGTGCGGCTCGGGAGGCTGCGCAGACGGCGGCGGCGCGGCAACGCAGGATCCAACGCGTCGACCGTCTCATCACCGAGGCGCAAGCGGCTGTGGCCGCAGGCCAGTTGACGGGCGAGTCAGGTGCTGCCGGAATCTTCCGGCAGGTACTCACCATGGATGCCGACAACAGCCTTGCCCGAGCCGGGCTGACGAACATACTGGATACGCTGGTGGTAAACGCCACCAACGCCATCAGCACCAACGCTTTCGACGTAGCGGATGCGTATCTCGAGCAGATTGCGGCGATTGATGCCGGACATAACGGTCTTGCCGGTCTGCAAGACCGCAACGCCCGCGCGCGGCAGGCGTTTCTCGACATGCAGGACGAGGCCGCAGCCCGTGCTGAGCTGAGCAACAGGATCGACGCGCTGGCGCTGCGGGTGGATGCCTGGGTGGGTGATGACGAAGCGGCGCTTGATGCAGTGTACGAAGCCCTCACGGCTGACCTCGAGCAGCTTCTGGCACAGACGCCGCGGGAGCGCGAGGTGCAGCGGCTGTTGGATGCAACACGACGCCACGCTGAGCAGCTCGAGGCGGCGGAGCTTAACCGGGAAAGCGCGGAAGACGACGACCAGTTCCGCATCATCAGCTTTTAGTCTGACCCAAAGAAAAAGGGCAACCGAAGTTGCCCTTGTGCGGCTTTGCGCCTCTGGCTACAACCCGAGGAACTTGCCGACTTTCTTACCCATTTTGTTGATGCTCTTGGCCGTTTTGTTGGCGCTGCGCTCTATGTTGCGCCCCATTTGCTTCGGGTTGGTCAGTGTGCGTACACCCTTGTCGAACTCCCTTGCGGAGTCTCTGCCCAGCTTTTCGAAGCGACGTCCGGCGTTCTTCGGATCTTTCAGCGTGCCGTAGGTCCACTCCGCAGCTTCGAACGGGTCCGGCACGTCGACGCCCAGCGTCTGCTCGGTGGCATAGATGCCGGCTGCGGCGATGACACCGCCACCCGCTATTTTGCGTGCGGTCCGCAGCTTGCTGCCGTGACGCGCCACTTTCGCTGTGTTTCTGGCCTGTCGAGCAGACTTGGCCGTGCGCGCGCCGGTACGGGCATGTTTGGCGGAACGGTTCGCGCTGTGCGCATGGCTCGCGCGGCGTGACTTGTGGCTGATCTCGTGCCCGCTGCGCGTTGCCTGTCGGGCGCCGTGGGTGTTGCGCGTTACCTGCGCCGGGGCGCGGGTGGTTGCGCTGCGGCCGGTCCGGTCGAGCGTGCTCTTGTATCGCTTGTTCATGCGCTTATGGCGATCGATCTGGCCGCGATGCGTCATGGTGGCGCGATTTTTTGAGCCCAGGTTCCGGTAGAAGCGCTGTTCGCGATGCACGTTTCGATTGGCCCTGCTGTTTTTGAGGATGCTCTTTGGCTGGGCGACCCGGCGGTCGTAGTGTTTGGCGTTATAGCCTGCGCCCTTGCCGCGTTCGAGCTCGGGTGCCCAGCGGACTTCGGCCTGAGCGCCTTGCGCAGCGGCGGCGAGCAGCAGCGCTGCGGTTGCGATGAATCGTTTGGTATTGAACATATCGTTCTCCTGATTGTTTTGCTGTGCGGGTTCATTCCCGCTACTTGAGAAAGCGCTGTTCAGATTCGAATCGTTCGGTTTGCGGTGTACTTTTTTTCGGCCACAATCGGCCAACCCACAAAAGCGGCTCTACAGATGGAAGAAAACATCACGGTGTTGTTGTCCGCGGCAGCGGCAGGGGACGATGCCGCTCATGCGGCGCTGTTCCCGAAGGTTTACGACGAGCTCAGGCGTTTAGCGGCGAGCTACATGCGCCAGGAACGCGCCAGCCACACTCTGCAGGCGACGGCGCTCGTCAATGAGGCGTATCTGAAGCTGGCGGCGAGCGATGTGGCCCCCAACGACCGCGTACATTTCTTTGCGATCGCGGCGCAGAACATGCGGCGCATTTTGGTGGATCATGCTCGCGCCAAGCGCCGCGACAAGCGTGGCGGGGATCAGCTGCAGGTCACCCTCGATGAGTCGGCCTTTGTTGCGGCTGATTCTGCGGATGGGGTGCTGGAGCTGGACGAAGCGCTGGAGAAGCTTGCCGGTTTCGATGAACGCGCCGCCAAGGCGGTGGAGCTCATGTTCTTTGGGGGACTCTCGTACGACGAGGCGGGGCAGGTGCTCGGCGTATCGAAAACCACTGTGTTCGAAGATTTGAAAGTCGCGAAAGCCTGGCTTGCTAAAGAGATGGGTTGACGGCGTGCCCGGTGCGGGTCACGGCCGGGCTTTCTTCTACTGAGTGCGGGTCACCGCGGGTTGCAGGCCGCTCAGCCAGCCCGGGCAAGGCGCGCGGACCCCTTTGAGTCCCAGCCACTCGTACACGCCGGAATATAACCAGCCGATGCCGAACGACACGAGCGCCCAGAATTCGGCCCAGTAAACGCCGCCAAAATCGGGTGCCATGGCGTCACGCTGCACGAGCACGAAACTCGTGGAGGCCAGCATGCCGATGCAGCAGAGCGCGTAGATGATTGCGCGACAGGCGCCGGACGGTTTGTGCCAGGCACGCCAGGCAAAGACGCACATGATGAAAAACAGAGCCGCAAAGAAGACGATAGCCGCGATGGCGTGGAGGTCGGCAGGGCTGGTGCCGAATGTAGCGGCCATCTGCACGACGTAGTCGGGCGCGGCGCAGTTGGGGGCGTCGATGGGACACCTCGCCGCCTTGGTGGGAAAGAGCGCGACGCAGAAGACAGCGAAGGCGCCGGCTTTGGCCGCACCCCATTCCAGCCAGTTGCGCTGCGGCGTATTGGGGCTGCCGCGGTATGCGAGCAGAAATGCCGAGACGATGAACAGCCAGCCCACAAACAGATCCTGCGCCTGAGTATGGTAAGACGCGCTGATGGAGCCGAGCTTTTCACCAGCGATGATGGCAGTAGCCGCCGCGATTGATAGCGCGATGAGGCCAACCATGCCCCGCAGCGTGTGGTAGCTGAATGGCCGTCGGGTGTTCGTGATCGGATCTTTCACGCCTGTTCTCCGTGCCGTCGATTGGACCGCGCGGAGGGAAGCTTGCAGGCTCTACGCGAAATTGTACAGAAGGCGCGCCAGCCGCCCACAATTGATGCGGGCCAATTTGCTCGGCTACGGTTGACTGTGCCTGACGAGTTCGCTTAACTGGCTTAACAATCAAAGCCACGCATCAGGGAGGAAGCATGCGGGAACGTGTCATCAGCAAGAGCCTGGCGGGCCCTTCGGAAATCTGCATGCTCATGCCCATACGGAAGGGGTTTGCCGACGGCCTCGAGACGCGTTCGTACGAGAGCCGGCTGCGCAGCTTTACCAAGCTCTTTTCCGATCTGCGTGCGCTGTCACGGGAAAGTCGCCTGGTGCGGCCGTATTCCGATATCGTCGACAGGATCCGCACCATCCACGGTGTCACGATCGCCATCGTTGATGAGCAGCTGCTTCTGGCGGTGCACTTCGACCAGCCCTGGGAGCCCTATATCCAGGTGATCTGGCGCGAACTGGGCCATATCTTCGACGCGATCTTGTGTAACTGCGAAGGCTACGTCGAAAACAACCGCAACGAACTCGGCTATGAAGCCTTCGCTGCGTGGATTCGTAAGTACCAGCTGAATACCAACACGTTCTATATGAACAGTGCGCATACGGTATCGGACGTCATCTATCTCGATCAGCTGGAGCGGCGGGTGCGTCGTGACGGCACCATCGATGGTGAAGCGCTGGCGGGCCAGAGTTTCGCGACGCCGGAGGCCGTGGCGGCCGTCGTTCGAGAGGAAGCTGCCGAAACGCAGTCGGATTACGTCGAGTACATCAAGCTCGGCGTGCAGGCAGTTTCAGCCTTCCACGCCCTGACCCACATGTACCCCAAAGACAGTCCGGACCACCAGTACATTCTCAACGCCGCACGCTCGGTCCTGCCCGGAGACGAATTTCCTCGCCGTGACGCCTGGCTGTTTGCGGACGACCCGTCGCTGGCGTCTGTGAAACAGTTTTTTGCCGTCGAGCTCGACTGGTTCGAGAATTTTGTCGAACCGGCGCCGCGTTACGCTCGACCGAGGCACGTGGCCCACGATCCGGACAACGTGCAGAGTGGTATCAGCGAAAGCTACAGCGAACGCTGCGGCGTCAACCAGGGTTGCCTCGCGCTCGTGCAGGTCGTTGATCCCGAAAAAGCCAGACGCTTTCTACGCAAATTCTCGGACAAGGTGAACTTCGGGCTCCCCGAGCGCAAAGCCGACATGTATAGAAACATCGGCTTCACTGCACAGGGTCTGCGACGCCTGGGGCTTCCGGAAGACGAGCTGGACAAGTTTCCGCGCGCGTTCCTGGAAGGCATGGCGTCCCGCGCGGGTTTGATCGGAGATTTACGTACCAACCATCCGGACCGCTGGACGCTGCCGGAGCGGAACTGGCCCGTCGACGGCGCTGCGCGAGTCGCCGCACAACGGGTGAATCTGGAATCCGTGGACATGATCATACAGCTGCGCCACAAGACGAAATCGCCGGGCCCGGATATCGCCAGAGCATTCGTCCGGGAGCTCGAGAAGCTCGAGAAGCTGGGCAAGGGCGGCATTCTCATCGCCGCGGTGCAGCCCACATATTCGCTGCCTGGAAAGCGCGAACATTTTGGTTTTCGTGATGGCCTGAGTCAGCCTGAGATCAGCAATCCGCCGATAGCGTCCAAACCGAATCAGGTCCCCTCCGGTGAACTCTTCATCGGCTACCCGCGTGGCGCCAACAGCCCTCTGGCGAAGCACTGGTCGGAGCCGCTTTTTAAAGACGGTACTTTCCAGGTCGTGCGTAAGCTTGCTCAGCATGTCGACCGGCTGGAGCGCTGCGTGAAACGCAATGCCGAGGCCTCCGGCCGCGATCCGGAGGCGCTGCTCACGTACATGATGGGGCGTAATAAGGTTGGCGATCCTCTGGTGGAACCGGCGCGCACCGCGGCGGACGGCAACGACTTCGATTATGGCGAAGACAGTGGCGGCGTGTGTCCCATGTGGGCGCACGTGCGTCGCGCTAATCCCCGCGATCGAGCGCCCGGTCCGCGGGATCTGAAGACCCAGGAGGTCATTCCGCGCATCATGCGCACCGGTATGTCTTTCGGCCCGGCCGACGGATCGGCGGATCGTGGTCTCGTGTTCCAGTGTTTCAACGCCGATCTGGCGGAGCAATTCGAGATCGTGCAGCAGTGGATCAGCGGGGACAACCGCACCGCGCCCTACAGCCAGTTGAGCGACCCTTTTCTCGGCGTGCCGCAAAAAGGCGAGCCGCGCACGTTCTGGCTGGCGGACGGGACCCGGCTCGATCTCGGCGACGAGCCGTTCGTTACCCTGCGTTGGGGTGCGTATCTCTTCGTGCCGTCGCGTGTCGGGCTGGAGACCCTCGCCGATATGGAGCCGGATACGACGGACTACGCCGCGCGTGGCCAGGAGATCATCGATGCTCTGGGCGCCATTCCGTCCAGCGAGTTCGAGCAGGCACATGATGCGTGGAAGCGTCTGCTGGAAGAGAAAGAGTCGCGTGACGCCGAGGATCACCGCGCTGTGTGGACCGCCGTGCGTGAGAATTACGGTGGTGTCTTACCAACACCTTTCGGCGTTCTCGTTGGCCGCCGGGATCTGATCGACGAGGTGTTGTCTGATGACACGAAGTTCTCAGTCTCGGCATATAAAGAACGTCTGGATAAAGGCGTCAAAGAGAATTATCTGGGCATGGACGAGCCCGACCATGGCCGCAGCGCCGATGGTCCCAATGCGCAGTTCCGGCGGATTACGCGCAGACAGGGATTTGCCGCTGCGACCAAAGTTGCGGCGGGCCTCCTGCAGGGCGTTGGCGGTATCGCCGGTTCGGTGACGTTGCCGCTGCCGAAGTATGCCGATCTCCTGCTGGCCAACGTGGCCGCGTTCTGGTTCGGCATGCCGGACGGCGAGATCATCAAAAGCGGCGGAGAACCCATGTGGGACCCGCAAGCGGAGGGTTTGGCCGACACGGTACATTGCCCTTATCACTTCATATCGACTTCCCGCGCCGTTTTTCAACCGGCGCCGTCTTCTTATGTCATGCAGACGGCGGAAAGCCAGGGTGCCACATTGCGCCGCGGCGTGGACGAGCTGGTGGCGTTGATGGAGGCCAACGGCTGTGCGGCGCTGGAAGGCGACGACCCCACGAAAAAACGGTTGAAACGTTTGCACGGCGCGACTCCGGAAGGTGAATTTGCGGACGTACTCCTCGGCGCTCTCCTGGGCTTCATGCCGACGGTGCAGGGTAACTTTCTGGAAGCGGGACGAGACTGGCTGCGGAGCGGCGATTTCTGGACGGTGCAGAATCTGTATCTCGATCGCCGCAAGCGAGGAGCAGACCCATGGCTTGCTGCCGAAGCAGTCCTGCTGCCCCGTCTGATACGTGCGATGGCCATACGTCCGGTGCCGTCGCTGATCCATCGCACCGCGCGCAAGCGGGTGCGGTTGGGTGACGTGATCATTGAGCAGGGGCAGAGCGTCGTGGTTGGGCTGGTCAGCGCGACGGCCGAAGGCGGCTTCACGGACATTGAGTATGTTTTCGGTGGGCCCTGGTACGAAGGGTCTGGCAGCAAACAGGCAATTCACGCCTGCCCCGGGCGCGAGCTTGGCATCGGGACCCTGCTCGGGATGTTTGCGGGCTTGTTCGAAGCGGGCGGTTATCTGCGGGGTGCCTCATCGCCGATGGCGCTGCAATACAATGCCAGGGCGCTTGAGGATTAATTGGCTGCCAGCGCCTCGGCTTGTTGTGCGTGCCAATTCATATCCATACTTCTGAATGTCGCTGCGTTGTCTTTCAAGGCAGCGGTGTCAGCTCCGTTGAGTTTGAGAAGGTAGAAGTCGACCAGCGCCTGTTCTCTTGCTGAACCCCTTGCGGCCGCAGTGCGCTTCGCGCGCGACAGGTAGCGCTTGGCACGTGTTGCTTCGTCGCTCGCCTGAGCGAGCGCGCAGAGAGTGACCGCAGCCCCCAGCGGTTCGCGTCGCCGGTTGCGGTTCAACGCAAAAGCAGCGGCATGTCTGGCTTGCCCAATCTGACCTGCTTCCACCAGCGCTTCGCACAGCCAGCTGAAGTGCATCGACGTCCAGATCGCCTGATGCGCCGCTTCGATCCAGGCGGTGGCACGCACCATGTCGGTCAAGGCGTTTGCATCGCCGAGGCGCCACTTCGCGTAGGCCGCCAGCGCTTCGCTGCTGGCAGTGATGTAGCGGCTGCCGGTGCGATTACCGACGTCGATGCCGCGCTCAGCGTACTGCAGCGCATCGTCCCACTCGCCCTGCCAGCAGCACACCCCGGCATGCATCGACAGAATCGACCCCTGGATCTGATGTACGCCTTTGCGCGTGATGTGCTCAGCTTCCGCAAAACACTCGGCCGCCTCCCGGAAACGGCCGAGATCGCCCAGAACCATGCCTTTGGCCGCCAGACTGTAGGCGACGTCCGGACCGCGTTCTTCCTGCTGTGCAAGCACGTGATCGATATCCTGGCAGGCAGCGGCGTGCGCGCCTGCCAGACCGTGTATCTGTCCGCGACAGGCGATTAGCTGCGAAACGAGGCTCTCCGGCAGTTCACCTCTCAGAGCAATCGCGCTTTCGATCGCGTCGAGCGCAAGGCCGGGGTCACCCAGCGCGTAGCGGATATTGGCGAGGCCCAGCTTGGCGCGTGCAACTTCCTTGAGCGCTCCGCGTTCAGCCGCGAGCTCTGCGGTCTTTTCGAAGACGAGACACTGGTTGGGTTGCGAGTCGAACAGACACGCTTGTGCAAATCGCCGCGTGATTTTGACCCACCGTTCGAAATCGAGCTCTTTCGTCTCCATGTGGATACGGCTCAGCGCCTCCAGCGCCGCCTGATATTGCAGGCGTGCCCGGTCCATGGCGGCTCCGGTGAATGCTTTGTCGCCGGCGCTTTGAGCATAGGTTGCCGCCATGAGATGGTCAGTGGTGCCCCCGTAGTGATAAGCGAGCGCTTCCAGATTGCTTTCGCGCGCTTCGTCCGGAGTCCGACTCTCGATCGCTTTTGCCGCTTTCAGGTGAAGGCTGCGCCGTCTCTCGCGGTTGGTGGTGCGCAGCACCACCTCCCGGGTGATGCCGTGCTTGAAGCGCACTGTGTCCTGATCGTCATTGGTGAAGTAGACGAGATCTGCCTGCCCGAGGCGGTGTATTTCCTGAACGAGATCTGCGCTGCCCGAGGTGGCTTCAATCAGCCAGATCGGGACGACGTTGCCCAGCACGGCTATCGTTTCGAGCAGGTCGCGGAGATCGGCGGCAATTCGATCGATGCGCGAATCGATCAGATTATTGAGGCTGCCGCTGACCTCGAGCGTGTCGGGCGGCGTGTCGCTGCCATCCCGCACTTTGTGGGAGACATCGTGACACAACTCCTCGATGAAGAGCGGATTGCCGCCTGATGATTGGCTCACGCGTTCGGTAAGGCGCGGATTGGCATCAGGCAGAAGACGTTTGACCATTTGCGAGCAATCGTCGACGGCGAGCGGTTCGAGGGCGATTGTGGTCTGTCCGCGCTCGCCTTCGTCTTCGCGGTTTGCTCGCAGAAACAGCAGGCGTTCTTCGTCGAAGTTTGCCAACGGCCGCAACACCGAGCGGGTGAGGTTATCCGCCCACTGCCAGTCGTCGATGAAAACGACCAGGGGTCGGTACTGCGCGAGCGCGCTGGTGATGGCGGTCATTGCTCTAACCATGCTGGATTCGTCGGGTAGCGACGACGACAGCATTGCGCTCACCGTCTCAGCGTAATGCGCCAATTCGTCGTTTATCTCAGCGAGACGGGCTGCGGCGACCTCTCTGTCGATGCCCGCACCGGCAGGCAGTTGCAGAACCTGCCTCAGTAGCTGCACCACTGCCTGCATCGGCTCGGCGTTCAAAAAACTCTCGCAGTAGCCGCGCAGCACGGCGCAGTCGTCGCCTTCGATGCTGCCGAGGAACTCGTCTGCAAGACGGGTTTTGCCAAGACCCGGACTGCCGACGAGAGTGATCACCTGCGCGTTGCCGCCGGTTGCCGCGCGGAAAGACGTAAGCAGGATGTCGAGGTCCGCCGCACGGCCGATCAGTTGTGAATGTGTTTGTCGGCGGCGGGATTGGAAGCGTGACTGCACCGACGAGGTGCCCAGGATCGAGTAGGCAGGCACTGCGTCGCTCAATCCTTTCAGCTGCATCGTCAGCGGCGGCCCGGTTTCAAAAAAGCTGATGTCGCTGCCGAGGCTTGCCGCGCTTGCGAGGAGCTCATCAGCGCCGGCCATTGCGGAAAGCCGTGAGGCCACGTTGGCCGGAGCGCCCACCACGCGGTATGCACCGGTCAGGGCGTTGCCGGGCACCGCGAGGCCGACACCTGCGTGTATGCCGGAGTGCAGGGTCATGGGTCCCCATGCGGCAAGAGCGGTATTGAGCGGCAGCTCTTTGACCTTCTGATGTAACTCGAGCGCAGCAGCCACGGCGCGTCTGCCCTCGTCCTCGTGTGGCTCGAGGCCGAAGATCGCGAATACGCCGTCACCCTGCAGCTGCGCCACGGTCCCGCCGTAACGATGTATGACTTCAGAAAAGAGATCGTAAAGGCGTGGCAGAAACTCGTTGAAATCTTCTTCGTCAACCGCGTCGATGATCTCGGTCGAGCGGCTGAGGTCGGCAAACAGCACCGTCAGGTGACGCCGTTGCGTCCCCTGTTCGAGTTTCTGATTTTCCTTCTCGGTGCTGGCCATGTCGGCGCGTCAGGCCTTTTTTTGGTGGCCGGTATCATGACACGGTTTAGGTGCGAATCACATTTTCGGGCCGTCGCGGCGGATTAATTCTGTGAGCGTTGGGTCTCTTGTCTGGGTCGCTGGTCTCGAAGCGTCGCGAATATCCGCTCTCTTCGCTTGCCATGACGCGCGATCTGCTTGTTTAGCCCCTGCGCCGGAGGTATGTTGCGGGATGAACCAGGGAATCCCTCATGGCTGAAGCGCAGGCGCATTTACCGATATCTGATGAGTTTGAAGCCAGGCGCGGCTGGCGCACGGTGCTGGAGCGCGTTGGCTGGGTGCTGATGGTAGCTTTGCTGCTCGTGGGTCTCAGCTCGGTTTTCGCGCGCATGGGCTTCATGGGCGAGGCTGCCGACGTCAGCAATCCGGCAGAGACGTTCAACGCATTTGATGTCCGCTATGCGCTCAATCCCTGGGTGACCTGGCTGCATCTCCTGCCCGCCCTGCTCATCGCCGCAACGGGGCCGCTGCAGTTTGTGCGGCGTATCCGCACCCAACGACGCCAGCTGCATCGCGTCAGCGGGAGGGTGTACCTGGTCTGCGGAGTCATCGGGGCCTGCAGCGGGCTTTACCTCGGCGCGGTGCATCCCTTCAGCGGCTGGCAGGGCCCGGGGATCAATGAAGCGATGGCCACCATATTCTTTTCGCTCTGGACGTTGTTCTGCCTCTACAACGCTTATGGCGCCGTCCGGCAGAAAGCGTTCGCGCGGCACCGCGAATGGGTGATACGCAGCTGGGCCGCAATGCTCGGCATCGCGACCGAGCGCATCCTGCTCGGGATCTTTCTCTCTGTCACCGAGGTGGATATCGCGGTGCTGTTCGGTGTGACCTTCTGGATGGCCGCAGCGATCAATATCCCGGCGGCTGAATATTGGATCCATCTCACGCGCACCCCGGGCAGCGGTCTGCGCCACTGGAAAGACCTGGACGGGCGTTAGCGCTCGCGGTCACCCGGCGCGCGGACGATGAAAACCGGCTTGTCCTCAGCCACCTTGGCCCAGGATTTGCCGGTTTCAGACACCTCCATCAGGTAGGCTACCTCTCGCGCAATTGCCTCTGGTGTCATGAAAACGGCGCTGTCGGTGCGCTGGGCTTCCGGGATGATTGCAGTGTCGATGCCGCCGGGACAGAGGGCATTGATGCGTATGTCGCGCTCGGCCAGGGTGGGTCCGAGGCTTCTCACCAGGCCGACCACCGCATGCTTGCTCATGGCGTAGAGCGGGTCCACGCCATACGGTGTGATACCGGCAAGTGAGGCCGTCACGACAATCGCTGCACCGGGCTCGAGGATCGGCAGCAACGCCTGCAGGCCGAACACTACCCCGTCTACGTTTACGCCCATCATGCGGCGATAGCGCGGCAGCGTCATTGCATCGAACTGATAATCCTCCAGCGGCGCGTCGGGTGGCGCGATCTGGATGCCCGCATTCAGGTGCACGCGGTCCGGCGCGCCGGCTGCGCGGCAATGCTCGACGACGGTCTGCCAGGCATTCACGTCGCTGACGTCGCAGCTGAGATAATCGGCGCCGGTGGCAGCTGCGAGCTCAGCCCCAGCTGTATCGCTGATGTCGAGTGCCAGAACCTGATCTCCGCTGCCGGTTGCGCTGGCAACCACGGCTGCGCCGATCCCGGAGCATGCGCCTGTAACGAGCCAACGATGTGTTTGTGCCATACGTCTCCCCTTCAGAGACGCCGAGAGTAGCACGGTGTCCAGGGTAGGGCTCGCGTTGGCGTGATTTGACGCGGATGACGGCCCCATCCGGGCGTCCTGATCTGGGCCTGACGCAACTGTCGCGGCGAGCTTTTCTGCCGAATACGCGTGGGGCGAGCGATGAAGTGGGTTTGTACAATGGTATCCGATCAGATACCATGTATGTTCGTGTCACCCGCTAAACGGACCGTTTGATGCGTAACGAAACCATCGGTTTAACCCTACGCCAGGCACGGCTTGCGGCTGGCCTGGGGTTACGCGAGCTGGCGCGTCGCGCGGGGACTTCTCATGCGACGCTCAGCCAGTACGAGCACAACGCCAAGGTGCCTTCTGCCAGCGTGTTCATGCGCCTGCTGGAAGCCTGTGGTTATGGTGTGGACGTCACGCTGCGCCGCCGCATACGCGAGCGCAACGGCATGGCGCGCGGCGATGAGCTGGTGGAAGTGTTGCGCCTGGCTGACCAATTCCCGAGCAACCCGGGGGCAACGCTCGAATTTCCGCGGTTCGGCGCGTGACCGGTCTTGTCGAAAAGATCGTGGCGTGTCACGACAGTCTGGCTGCCGCGGATCTGCCGCATGCTTTCGGCGGCGCGCTGGCGCTCGCCTGGTGCACGCAGGCGGCGCGCGGCACGATCGACATCGACATCAACCTGTTTGTAGAGGTCGCGGATGCCGAAAGGGCGCTGGCGGCGTTGCCCGAGGGTGTCGCGCACGAAGCGCAGGATCTCGAACGTCTGGTGCGCGACACGCAGATTCGTCTCTGGTGGGACGCGACTCCGGTGGATATCTTCTTGAACAGCACGCCTTATCACGAGGAAGTGCAGACGCGCATACGTTGGGAGCAGTTTGCCGGCGGTGAACTGCCCTTTTTGAGCTGCCCTGATCTTGCCGTCTTCAAAGCCTTTTTCAATCGCACCAAAGACTGGGCGGATCTCGAAGCCATGCAGGCTGCGGGCACTCTCGACGTCCGCCACGTGACGGCGATTCTCACGGAATACCTCGGTGCGGATGATGAGCGTCTGCAGAAACTGCAGGCGCTCAGAGTCTGACCCCAAGGTGTCTTCCTACCGCGCTCTTTTGTAAGCTCGCCAGGGGATGAAGGGAGAGCACGATGAGCGATGAGCCATATATTCTGATAACCGCCGATACGCATGCCGGCGGCAGTCACGCCCAGTACCGGGAGTACCTGGATCCCGCGTATCGGGACGCGTTTGACGCCTGGCGCGGCGGGTACAAGAACCCCTCTGAAGAACACTACGGTTCGAAGAAAATGCGCAACTGGGATCTGGAGATACGCACCAGCGACCAGAACAGCCAGGGGGTGGTCGGCGAGGTCGTGTTTCCCAACACTGTGCCGCCTTTTTACAAGAAAAGCATCGTCACCGCGCAACCGCCGCGACCCGAAGAGTATGAGCACGCGCTGGCGGGCATCCGCGCACACAATCGCTGGTTGAAAGACTTTTGCGCCGAAGATCCGCTGCGCCGTGCGGGCATCGGCCTCATTCTGCCGAACGATCTGGACGAAGCTGTCAAAGACATCGAGTTCATCGCCGAGGCCGGTTTGCGCGGCGGTGTCCTGTTGCCGCTCATACCGCCGGACTGCACGTGGCTCAAGCCGCTTTACGATCCGGCTTGGGACAAGGTCTACGCCGCGATTCAAGACCACGACCTCGTCATGAACCAGCACTC
Source organism: Pseudomonadales bacterium (assembly GCA_965267275.1). Lineage (GTDB taxonomy): Bacteria > Pseudomonadota > Gammaproteobacteria > Pseudomonadales > Azotimanducaceae > UBA4421. The sequence continues at coordinate 3,811,036 of OZ253950.1, read as the reverse complement.
TGGTCAGGGATCACCGAACTACGGTAGCGGTCCTGTTGCCGAAGCGATCTGGATCACCGAGGTGACGTACTACTGCCAGGCGGGCTTTCGCCATCTGATCATGAGCGGTGCGTTCGAAAAGTTTCCGCGCCTGAAGTATGTGCTGACGGAGTCCGGCTGCGCCTGGGCGCCGGCGCTCCTCAAGCAGATGGACCGCATTCACATGGGTTTCAAGCACGGCGCGATTGGCGAAATGAACTACGAGGGTATGGAGTGGGTGCTCAAGGACATGCCCAGCGAGTACGCTGCGCGCAACGTCTGGTACGGCGCGAGCTTTCCAAGCCTCGCTGATCTCGCGGGCATCGATGAGATCGGTGCGGATCGTGTTTTGTGGGGGAACGACTATCCCCACTATGAAGGCACGTTCCCCTACAACCTCGAATCGCTGCGCCTGACGTTCGCCGACGTGCCGGAAGATGTCCGGCGGAAGATCCTCGGCGAGAACGCAGCGGCGCTCTACAACTTCGATCTTGCGGCCCTCAAACCGCTGGCGGCGGAGTTTGGCCCGAAGCCCTCGGCGGTCAATACGCCCCTTCCGCATGATGAGATACCCCGTGACTCCATGTGTTATCTCTTCCAGAACGCGCTGTACGGAGGCTGATATGGGTATGCCGGAAGATATCGGCATCGTCGATTGCATGATCGGCTTTCCCGCTGATGACTTTGCCATGTATGACTTCATACGTGAGCAGCTGAAAGACGGTTCTGCGGACTTCGACTTTCCTGTCGAATACATGTTCAAGCAGGTGCCCAAAGAGATTTATGGCGCTAAAGATCCGATATCCATCACCTTGCACGAGATGGACAAGCACGGGATAGAAGTGGGTCTCATCGGCGTAGGCGGCGATGTTTCCCGCAAAGCGCTGCAAGATCATCCGGATCGATTCGTAGGGCAGGGCGCTGTGGACCCTAACAAGGGTATGGATGGTATCCGCGAAATGGTGCGCCAGTATGAAGAGTTTGGCGTCCGCTCGTTTGGCGCGTTCAACGCCGGCTACAACCCTCAGGTCGGTATCGATGACGCGAAGATGTACCCCATTTACGCGAAATGTGTAGAACTCGACGTGCCGATATTTTCCTGCGCCGGTGTGCCCGGGCCGCGCTTTCCGATGTGGCCCCAGGAGGTCAGCCGCATAGATCAGGTGATGTACGATTTTCCCGAGCTCGTGTTTGTCACGCGCCATGGCTGCGAGCCCTGGCAGGATCTGGCGGTCAAGCTCATGCTGAAGTGGCCGAATCTCTATTATTCGACCTCGGCGTTTGCGCCCAAGCATTACCCGCAGGAAATCATCGACTATGCGAATACGCGCGGTGCCGACAAGATCATCTATGCGGGCTACTTTCCCATGGGTTTGACTGTCGATCGCATCATGCGCGACATGCGGGATGTACCCTTCAAGGATGAGGTCTGGCCGAAGTTTCTGCGCGACAACGCGCGCAAAGTGCTCAAGCTGGACGCCTGACCGGGCCTTACCCGGGCCTGTCTGTGAGAGCGGTTTCAATCTCCGCCGGCTTCGGTTGCGTCGTTTCCGTTGGTAAGTTTCCTGCGCCGTGTAAGTCGCGTATGGTGGTGGGCTTTGTGTGCGGAGATCTCCGGGTCCCGCATTGTCACTGTGGATTGGGGAGTCATGCGTATCCTGCGTACGTTCTTGGTTTCGTTTTTATCGGCGCTTCTCTGGATGGGTGGCGGTCTGGCGCATGCTGCTGAGTGCGACGCATCCGTCGAGCCCATCGTGTTCGAATTTCCTTATGGCAACGGCTGGGGTCTCGATCAGCGCAATACCCGCTACCAACAGCGGAGCGATCTCAATGCGGCCAACGTAGACCAACTCGAGCTCAAGTGGGTCTATGGCCTCGCCTCCAACACCCCACGTTCTTATCCGCTCGTAACGCCCAACACCATTTTCCTTGGCGATGGCGGGCGCGGCGTCGTTGCGCTCGATCGCGACACCGGTTGTGAACGCTGGCTCCATCCGCACCCGGGACAAATCAGCACGGCGCTGGTGGGTGTTCGCGTGGGTGACAAAATGGGTGTCTTGTTTGGCGACCGCACTCAAGGGATCTATCTGCTCGACGCATCATCGGGCGAGCGCATCTGGCATGCGCAGGTGGATGATGAGCCACTGCCCTGGTACTCGGGATCGCCGATTGTGGTGGGGGAGACGGTGTATGTGCCGGTTTCCTCGATGGAGGTTGCCGTGGCGGTGAATCCGTTTTACGGCTGTTGTACCACCCGGGGCGGGCTGGCCGCGTTTGACCTGAGCTCTGGCAAGAAGCTGTGGTTCCGGCCGACGATCGCGGAGGAAGCGCAGCCGACGGACACGCATTTTCTGTTTGTTCAGAAGTATGGCCCGAGCGGCGCTGCCGTGTGGGGAACGCCAAGTTATGACGAGACGCGCGATCGCGTCTATTTCGGTACCGGTCAGAACTACAGCCATCCCACGACTGATACCAGCGACGCCATCTTTGCCGTAGAGGGCGGCAGCGGGGAGGTCGATTGGATACAGCAATTCACCGCCAATGACGCCTACACAGCGGCTTGCAACATCGAAGCGCTCAATCACCCCAACTGCCCGGACCCGATGGGCCCTGACGTCGACTTCGGAGCGCCGACGATGCTCGTGGACACGGCCGCCGGGGACCGGCTCCTTGTCGCCGGGCAGAAATCTGCGGAGGTACACGCGATGAACGCGGTGACGGGGGAGCGGGTATGGAGCCAGCGCCTGGGCCGTGGCGGGATCATTGGCGGTGTGCATTGGGGGCTTGCGGTCAACGAAACGCTGGGGCTCATCTACGCGCCCAACAGCGACAAGAAGATCTTCGGATTTCCGTCACCCGGTGAGCCTGCGCCGGGTTTGTATGCGCTCGATGTGGCGAGCGGCGAACAGCGCTGGCATTACAGCCGGGAGTCCCGCTGTGAGACGCAGGAGTGTGTGTTTGGCCTGTCCGCAGCCATCATAGCCGCGAACGATGTTGTCGTGACCGGCAGCATGGACGGCTATCTCGAAATCATCCACGCCGAGCGCGGTGAGCGTCTTTGGGCGTTTGACGCCTGGCGGGAATTTACGACGGTCAACGGTGTAACTGCCGCTGGCGGCGGATTCGATGCGCATGGTGCCATGCTGGCAGACGATCTCCTGATGGTGAGTGCGGGTTACGCCTATGTCGGGCAGCAACGCGGCGGCAACGCCTTTCTGGTTTTCGAGGTGAAAGGTGCAGATTGACGGTTTAGCCGGGCGCGGCCGCCGTTTGGCGGCGACTGCCATCGACATGTTACTGGTGCCGTTCCTGACCATCATTCTGATCATGGTCACCGATGTCGTCGAAGACGCTGAAGACTACGTCGACAACACCTGGATGCTGTGGGTGCTGTTGCTGGCCATAGCCAGCTATCTCCTGTTGAACGGTTACGCGCTCTGGCGTGGCGGGCAGACTCTGGGTAAGAAATTTCTCGGCATCGCGGTAGTTGCCGCGGCGGACGATGGGCAGGCGCCTCAGGGTGAGGTGGTGCCGGCACCGTTGTGGAAGATGATCCTGCTGCGGGCCTGGTTTTTTCCACTCCTGGTTTTTCTCCTCGTGCCGCCGTACGCGCTGATACCGCTGATCGATCATCTTCTCATTTTCGGCAAGCGGCGACGCTGTCTGCATGACTGGATATGCGCAACGGTGGTCGTGCGCGTCAAACATTAGAACGAAAGACGTTACCCAACGAGAACAAACGGGGCAGAGCGATGAAATACCTATTCATGACTTTTCTGGTGCTGAATTTCCTCGCGGAAACGATGGCTGCGGTGACCTTGATCGGTGGGCCCGAAGGTCTGGCGGCGGCCGGTATGGGCGGGCAATGGTCCATGCACTACGGCTTTGCGGTGATTGCCATAGCCAGCGCCAGCGTGTGGGTGTGGCCTTATCGCGCTGATCGTCGGGTTGTGACCGCCGTGCTCGGAATTCTTCTGGTGTTTCACGTTGCCGTCGCCATATCGCTGACGGCGGCGGGTGATCAGGCCTTCGGCATGGTGTTGCACACGGTTCTGGCCGTGCTTGCGATTGTGCTGTTTCTGGCGAGAGGGCGCTTCTGCGAAGAACCGGTTTAACGCTCAGGAGAACCAGCGCAAGATGCGCATCATGATATTCATGAGCGGCTGGTCGGCGAACTCCATGACCGTTCCGTCCGGGTCGTAGAACGCGACGATACCGCCCCAGGAATCCGGCCCCGAGCAGCACGGCGTGATCGGGGATACGAAGGTCACGCCCTGGGCTTTGAGTTGTGCGACGTCTGCTTCGATATCCGTGCTCGTGAACGCCATGCGGTGAATGCCGAAGTGATTGACCGGTACGGTGTACGGCGGGTCCGCATCATACGGCGTGAGCCACTGCGCGATGAGCAGTTCCGAGCCGTCTATCGGGTGGGTGAACCGCCCGGCTCTGACACTTATCGGGCCACTGAAACCGAACGCCTGACCCACTGCGGCTGACTCCTGCTCCGGCAGCATCGTCGTGAGCTCGAAACCCAGCATGCGGTACCAGGCTGCTGATCGCTCGAAGTCGCTCACGTTGATCCGTACATGGCCCAGCGCGAAGATGTTGGTCGGACTGTCCGCATCCGGCTCGCCCTCAGCTTCGATGAGCTCGTAAAACGTGCCGTCCAGGTCTTTGAACACTGCAAACCTTCGACCGTCGGCGCCGGTCGCTGCGGGACCGACAAACGTGATGCCGGCCTCCCGCATTGACGCCATGTCGGCGTCCAGATCGGCCGTCAGCATGGCGGCACTGGCCATGCCGAGATGATTGATGTTGGCGTAAGGCGGCGTCTCGCGGCGCGGTATCGTGAACTCGATGAGATCGATCAAACCGCCGCTGTTGCCGTTGACGCCGATCAGCTCGCCGTGGAGCAGGTACCCGCCGGCAGCTTCACCCTGGGATCCGTCGTACTCCGTGGGCGTATCGATGCCGATCGCCTGCGCCATTTCCAGCGTGTTGGTATCCGGAAAACCGCTCAGTGTTTCGAAGCCGAGCTTGCCGTAGAACGCGCGCGCGGCCTCGAAGTTGCTGACGTTGGTGTTGAAGTGGATCCGTGACTCGACGTGGAGCTCGACATCCGCATTCTGTTTGACGCGTATCCCCACCCGGCCCGGCGTATCGCGTAGCCGAACCTCGAGCGTATTGTCAGCCGCCAGGGAGATTGATGCTGTGCGGGTTACCAGCGGCCCCCCGTTCAGCGTCAGGCTGGCGAGCCGTTCCGTGTCGCCATCAACCAGCAGCTGTGCCGTGCCCGGGACGCCCATGAAAGTGTGCCGGGTGAGGGCAGGGGCATCTGCTTCGAAAGTTGCCAGGTAGCGGGTCAGGTCTATCGGGTCGGCAAATGCCGGCATTGCGCTGACAGCCAGCACCACGAGCCAGAGTCTTATCTGCACGATAGCGTGTCCTCAGAAAACCAGGCGGCCGAGGCTTTCGGCAACCAGGGCCGGCTTCTCCTGGCCTTCTACCTCGACGACGATCTCGTTCATGGTCTCGATCATGCCGCCCTTGATTTCCGCGCGTTTCAGCGTGCTCGTCGCACGTATCCTGGCACCCACCTTAACCGGCGACGGGAAGCGGATTTTGTCGAAGCCGTAGTTGATGGACAGTTTGTGACCTTCGAGGTTTGGCGCTTCCGTTTTCGCGCTTGTCGGCAGGTGCCCCATGACCGCGATGGTCAGATTGCCGTGTGCTATCGGCGCTCCGAAGGGACCGTCGTTGGCGCGCTCGACGTCCACGTGTATCCACTGATGGTCCATGCTGACATCGGCGTAGTCGTTGACGCGGTCCTGCGTGATTTCGAACCAGTCAGATGGCGGCCGCGGCTCGCCGATCTGCTGCTGCAGCGTCGCCAGCGCATTTGCCATATTGGTGTCTGTATCGGTCATTGTGCTCCCCCTGAGATTGCCACTGCACGCCACCATCCAGGGAACGCGCGGCAATGTCCAGCCCTCTCGTCACGGAGATCGTCAGCACGGCAGGTGTCGTAATGTCTTCAGGGCGCCGTAGATGCTTGCAGCGGCGTGATCCGCGCGGGGTAGTGGCGGGTTTCACCGACAGCGTAGGCAACGAACTCATCGGCGGAAATGTTCGCTGCTTCCCGGGCCGCAGCCAGGTCTTCGATGGGCGTCAGCACGCCCTCGGCGGAAAGAATGAATGCGCCCCAGTGGATGGCCATCGACGCTCTCGCGTTCAAATCCTGGTGTATCTTGACCGCCTCGGCCGGATCGACATGCACGACGGCCATCATCTGTCTCGGTTTGTAAGCGCCGATGGGAATGATCGCGAGATCGATTGGCGCAAACCGTGCGCCGATTTCCTTGAACTGGGTGTCGTTATAACCCGTGTCGCCGCCAAACCAGGTGGTGAAATCGCTCCAGGCGACGTTCCATGCAGCCCACAGGGTCTTGTTGCGGTCGGTCAGCGTGCGTCCCGAGAAATGCTGTGACGGCGTCGCCGTGATCGTGACGGACTCCTCCCCAACCGTCAGTACTTCCTCGTCCCACCAGTCCATTTCGATGACGCGTTCTGCATCGATGCCTTTGCGGACAAACCATCGCTTTACCCCCAGCGGGACGAAGTACTTGGGCGCATTGCCGAGGGCCTTGATGGTGCGGGTGTCGAGATGGTCGTAGTGATCGTGTGAAATGACGACAGCGTGTATGGGGGGTAGGTCTTCGAGACTGACTGCGGGCTCTGTGATGCGTTTCGGGCCGGCGAACGACAAAGGCGAGGCGAACTTGCTGAACATCGGATCTGACAATACGTTGACCCCGCGATGCTGTATGAGCACGGTGGCGTGGCCGATCCAGGTGACCGTCGCGTTGTCTGTGGCTGCTGTGGCAACGTCCGCGCTGGCTGTCGGCACTACGTCCCGCTCGCGATCGTAGCTTTGCCATTCGCCGGAGAAAAAGCGCGAGCGTAGTACACTGAATACGTTGGTGGGGCGCGGGTCGGCGTAAACATTCTTGAAACCATCCTCGGCGTGATGCGCTGGTGCGGTGTCGTCGGCGTTGCCCAATGGTGCCATCGTTGCGGCCAGCAGCAGGGCGAATGCATGAACGGTCAGCTTGATAGGTTTGGTCATTGTGCTTTCCACGCAGTGCTTGTATCTGTAAACGTCGCTTTGCTTTGTAGGCGCGAACTTGTGTAGCCAGTGTGAAGGCCGTATGTCCCGCGACGCATAAGCCGTTTGGCCGGGAGAATAAGGAGAAGAAATGCAAAAAGTAGTCGACGGCATCATAAGCTTTTTTGATCGCTATATGCCCGAACCCTTTGCGTTCGGAGTATTGATGACGCTGGTGGCGATGCTGCTGACCTGGGGTGCGACCGAAGCGCAACCGGTGGAAGTGGTTGTCGCATGGGGTGATGGTCTCTCCATGCTGCTGCCGTTCATTACGCAGGTGTGCCTCACCATCATGTTCGCCTATGCGCTGGCGCACCTGGGTCCAATTCCGCGGTATCTTGCGCGGCTCGCGGCGATACCCCGCTCCAGCACGACGGCCTACGCCTTCTGCGCGATATTCACCGGTATCGTATGCCTTGCCTGCTGGCCGCTTGGCACCATTCTTGGCGGGCTGATGGCCAAAGAAGTGGCGTTGTCCTGCCGCGCCCGCGGCATAGAGATTCACTACCCGCTGCTGGGTGGCGCCGCGTTCAGCGGCTTTGTCGTCTGGCACATGGGTTACACGGGCTCAGCGCCGCTCTTCGTCGCGACGCCGGGCAACGCGATGGAAGGCATGCTGGGCGGGCTGCTGCCGGTCACGGAGACGATGTTTGCACCGTTCAACCTGATGGCCATTGTCGCCACGCTTGCCGTTGTTGCGCTGGTTGCGACGCGCCTCGAGCCTGAGACCAAAACGCCCATCACCGAAGACATAGCGGCCAACACGGGCATGCTGGATGACGATACCGACCCGGCCATCGTGCGCCCTGGTTTTGCGGGCTATATAGAGAACGCGCGCTGGCCGAGTTCGCTCCTCGGGGTGCTGCTGTTCGGCTACGTGGGTTACTGGTTCTACACCAATGGTGTCCGTCTCGATCTGAACCTGGTGAACTGGTCTTTCCTCGCACTTTGCCTGGTGCTCGCCCGCTCACCGCGCGAATTCAGCGACGTGCTGATGACGGGTGGTCGCGCCGTGATCCCGACGCTGCTGCAGTACCCGCTCTACGCCGGCATCATGGGCATCATGCTGAATACCGGCCTGATAGCGCAGCTGGCCGGATTCTTCGCCGAGATCGGCACAGCCCAGACGCTGCCGCTCATTGCCTTTTTCGCCGGCGGCCTCATCAATCTGTTCATCCCCTCCGGAGGCGCGCAATGGGCTGTGCAGGGCCCGGCTTTTCTGGAAGCAGCGGAAACCCTCGGCACAGCGCCGGAGCTCATCGTGATGGGCGTCGCATATGGCGACCAGTGGACGAACATCATCCATCCGTTCGTCATCATTCCGCTTCTGATCATGACCGGGCTCCGGGCCAATCAGGTGCTGCCGTTCTCTTTCATCATGTTTCTGGCAGCGACGCTGCCGCTGGCGGGGGCGTTGCTGCTGGCGGGTCTCTAGGTCTGCAAGACGTCGCGGAGCTCAATTTTGAGCACTATGCCCATGGCGTTGCGGGGCAGGCTCTCGAAGGAGATGACGTCGCGGGTGTTTGCAGCAAGCGAGCTGACCGTAACTGGGCGTGGGGGGTTGAAACGCGGTGTGTATACTGCGGGTCCGCAATCGATGCATACGCACTGGGGGAGACATGTCAGAAGCATTGTGGCGCAAAAGCGCTGTGCAGATTGCCACCGGCGTGCGCACCGGAGACTGGTCGGCGAAGGAAGTGCTGGACTCGGTTTACGCGCGGGTTGATGCGCTCAATCCGCATCTCAATGCGATTGTCGAGCAGGATCGGGATCAGGCCTACGCTGCGGCCGCAGCAGCAGATCAACGCGTTGCCGATGGCACAGCGCTGGGTGCGCTGCATGGTGTGCCGGTGACGATCAAAATCAATGTCGATGTCGAAGGTCAGCCCAATTCCAACGGCATACAGGCGTTCAAAGAGATCATCGCGCCCGCCCATGCACCGATTGTCAAAAACCTCGTCGACGCGGGTGCCGTCATTATCGGCATGACGAATACGCCTGAGTTTTCGATGCGCGGCACGACCGATAACCCGCTCTATGGTCTAACGCGCAACCCCTGGGGAGAGCGTTTGAGCCCTGGCGGGTCATCGGGCGGAGCAGGCTCCGCGGCCGCCGCCGGATTCGGTCCGATACATCACGGTAACGACATTGCCGGCTCGCTGCGCTTCCCGTCGACCATGTGCGGTGTTGCCACCGTCAAGCCTGGCCTCGGCAGGGTGCCCGCATACAATCCGTCGGCGACCGCCGAGCGCGGGATGCTCTCACAGCTGATGTCAGTTCAGGGTGTCATCTGCCGGGATGTGGCCGATGTCGCCTACACCATGCCGAGCATCGTACGCCACGATCCGCGCGACCCCTGGCATGTGCCGATGGATTTTGCCGGGCCGCCGTTGGAAGGGCCGATCAAGGTTGCTTTCACGAAGAACAGCCATGGTTACGCCATGCACGAAGACATCGTCGAGAATCTCGAGCGGGCGGCGCGGACCCTTGAACAAGCCGGTTACGTGGTGGAAGAGGTGGAGCCGCCGCCCATCACCGAGCCAGCCCACGGGTGGTTCAGCGTAGCGATCCTCGAGATCAAACTCACGTTGGATCCGGTGGCAAAGCAGGTCGGCAGCCCGACGATCCAGCAGATCTTCGAAGACTTCTACGACATATCCGACATGGTCGATCTGGAAGGCTATTTCTCCGGCATCGCCGCCCGCACAGCCATGGTGCGCGCATGGAGTGAGTTCCTGGACGAGTATCCGCTGGTGCTGACGCCGTTTCTGATGCGCCCGAGCTACGACTACGATTTCGACGAGACGAAGGCTGGTCTCAAGGACATGTTCGACGCGGCCATCTACAGCTACGGCCTCAACTATCTCGGCTTGCCTGCGGGCGTGGTGCCGGGCGGGTATGCCGACGGGGCGCCTTCATGCGTGCAGATTGTCGGGCGCCGCTTTCGTGAGGACCTGATCCTCGATGCGTTGCAGGTGATCGAAGATGACGTGGGCGTGATGGCCGAGACGCTCTGGGCGCGCGAGTAGTGCGCAGCGCTTTCGGTTAACATGCGGGCAAGCGCTTGTTACATCGGAAGCAGGACATGACAACCACCGGCGGCGGGCCGAAGAAAGTACTTTATACGCTGCAAACCGCGCAGCGTATGGGTCTGCTCAATTCCGCCAAGGCGCTGAAGTCTCACAATGCCTGTAAAGCCTGCGGTCTCGGCATGGGCGGCCAGCGCGGCGGGATGACCAACGAGCTGGGTGAGTTTCCCTCTGTTTGCAACAAGAGTGTGCAAGCACAATCGACGGATATCCAGCCGCCTATCCCCGAGGCGGTATTCGAGCATTCAATCGCAGAGCTCAAAGAGCTCTCGGGCCGGGAGCTGGAGCATCTCGGCAGGCTTGGTGCGCCTTTGTACAAAGCCGCTGGTGCAGAGCGTTATCGGATCGTCGATTGGGACTTTGCCATCGAACGGGCGGTAGCAGGGCTGCGTGCGACCGATCCGCGCCGCGCGTTCTTCTACAGCTCAGGCCGCTCTTCGAACGAGGCTGGGTTTCTGCTGCAGCTGCTTGCGCGCCTGTACGGCACCAATAACGTTTCCAATTGTTCGTACTACTGTCATCAGGCCACCAGCGAAGCGCTGGCGAGCACCATCGGTACCGGCACCGCGACCGTCGAGCTCGATGATCTCGGCGGCGCAGACCTTTTCTTCCTGATCGGCGCCAATCCCGCGTCCAACCATCCGCGGCTGCTGCACAAGTTGATCGAACTGCGCCGCCGCGGCGGTACGGTGATCGTCATCAATCCGCTGCGCGAACCGGGGCTTGTGCGTTTTGCCGCGCCAAAAATGTTGAGCTCGCTGATCAAAGGTGGGGATGAGGTTGCCAGCATTTACCTGCAGCCGCGTACCGGTTGCGACATTGCGCTCTTTACAGCGCTCGCGAAGGCGGTTGATGAACTCGGCGGAGTGGATGAGACCTTCGTGGCTGCCCACACGGTTGGTGGTGAAGCATTGCGAGCACATCTTGCGGCACAGTCCTGGGAAGCGCTCTGCGCCGAAGCGGGGGTCTCTCGAGCGGAGATCATGCACGCCGCGCAACAGTACTGTGAGTCGCGCAATGCCATTTTCGCCTGGGGTATGGGCATGACCCATCACCAGCACGGCGTCGACAACATCGAATGGATCAGTAACCTCGCGCTCCTGCGCGGTATGGTCGGCAAGCGATACGCTGGCCTGCTGCCGCTGCGCGGACACAGCAACGTCCAGGGGATTGGCACGATAGGCGTCAAACCCGTGCTGCCTGAGGCGGTGTTCAACAATATCGAGACAGCGTTTGATGTGTCGTTGCCCACTGAGCCAGGCATGCACACTCTGGCTTCCCTGGAGGCGGCGCATGCCGGCGCGATCGACGCGGCGGTGATGCTGGGCGGCAACCTCTATGGCGCGACGCCTGACTCCGCCTGGGCGGAAACGGCGCTCGAGCGTGTGGGTTTCAAGATTTACCTGACGACGACCCTCAATCGCGGGCACGTTTGCGGCCTGGGGCAGGGGGAGTGTCTGGTCCTGCCGGTGTGCGCGCGTGACGAAGAGCCGGAAGCGACGACGCAGGAATCGATGTTCAACTACGTGCGCCTGAGCGATGGCGGCATCGAACGTATTGCCAACGTGCGCTCGGAAAGCGCGATTCTGGCAGACATAGCGGCGCGTCTGTTGCCTGATTGCGGGGTCGATTTTGCCGAGTTTCGCGGCCACCAGCGCATACGCCAGGCGATCGCCCGTGTCGTGCCGGGCATGGAGGACCTCGAGGACATCGACGTTGCGCGGCGCGAGTTTCACGTGCGCGGACGGTTGCTGCATACGCCGGAATTTCACACGGTCGACGGGCGCGCCCACTTCGTGCTGCCGCCTGAACAGAGCACCCGTCAGAGCGACCGGCCGTTTTCCCTGCTGACGCTGCGCAGCGAAGGTCAGTTCAATACCATTGTTTATGAAGAAAGCGACAGCTACCGGGATGTGGACAGTCGCTGGACGGTGTTTCTGAACGCTCAGGACGCCGAGGCGTTTGGCTTCACCGAGGGTGAGCCCGTTCATCTCGAATCGGACTATGGCCGCATGGCGGACGTTCGCGTCAAACTTTTCGACCTGCCGCGCGGCTGCGCTGCCGCTTACTTCCCAGAAGCCAACGTCCTGGCTTCAAGAGCGACAGATCCGCGCAGCCATACGCCGTGTTTCAAGTCGATCCCCGTGTCGATCACACGCTGAGATCCGCGGTCAGCTTCGATCCAGGCGATAGATGCTCATCAGGTCACGTGCATCTTCGACTGACGGAAAGCCCGCGACGATGTCCGGATAATCGGCTTCGTACTTGGCAACGTAGGCGTTGAGTACGTCCTGCCAGCCATCGGTTACAGGCGTGGCCGTCAGTGCGTACGTGTTATCGCCGAGGCGCATTTCCACCGGGCTGCCAGCGCCGATCATGCTCGTCCACCCGCTATCCCTGGCGCCGACGACGTGCAACTCGCCGGCGTGCTCGATGACCCAGATGATGACGACACGCGGTAGTGTGCCCGGTATTTTCAGCTTGATCTCATCGACCGATGAGGTGTCGGGCCACCTTTCCGGTGCTGCGGTCTCGGTGCCGCCGATGAAGAAGCCCGGCAGCGGGCCGAGCGGCGCCGCGGCTGCTGCGACGATGACGAGGATTGCCACGACCCCTAGAACAATCTTGAGTATTCTCACGCTACGCTCCCACCATGATGCGTTTTGCGTTCTTTGTACGCGCTATGCGGCGCCCGGGCAAGCGGGTGGCTAGGAGGTCCTCGCAGCCTTGTTGGCCTTTTCCTTCTGGCGCCGCTCGCGCCGCTCCTGGCGCTCCCGTTTGCGTTCGATTTCCAACGACTCCCGGAGCTGCACGACCTGTTCTTTGGTCACGGCCTGAAAACCGGATATGGAGCAGCGTATGCCCGGTTCCAGCCCGCCGAAGCCGTTGTTGTACATCGGGCGTATGGTGTCGTGCACACAGAAATGTCGCCCGCGCGGCTCAGTCATGACAGGGCGATTCTTGCGCAGACCCGGACAGCGGTTCGGCAGTTGTATCACGAAGTATTCGTCTTTGTGGCGCATCTCGATCACCAGGTGGCGTTCGTCCAGCACCTTGGTCGTGCGGATACGTTTCATATCGATGCATCGCTCGTAGCCGCCGTAGTCGTCGACAGTCGGGTCGCGCGTGATCAGCGCCTCAGCTTGTTCCGACACTTCTGCGTCGACTGAATTATCTGCGGCGCTGTCCGCGCCACTGCCTGCTGCGATTTCCGCAGAACTGGTTGCGGCCGAGAGCAGCATCGCAGTCATCGCCAGGACGGTAATCAAAGTTCGCATGGTCCCTCACAAGCGGCGGCGCGTGCGCGCCGGGTATGAGGGCTACCCTACATGAAGCTGCGGCCGGGAGGCCATAACGCCGTGTTCGACAGGGTTGAAGGCAGGCGCTGGGTTACTTTGTGGCCGCGCACTGCGCTACCAGGGTAGCGGTTCACCTCGCGAGGTCAGGAATGCGCCATTGTCGGCGCCGGTCAGCCGATCATGCAGTGCCAGGATGCGTTCAGCGGTTGCGGCGGCGCTGCTGACGGGTGATTTGCGGCGCGCGATGAACGGCTCGGATAGCGCTGTCGTCGTGGTCCCCGGGTGCACCGCGACGATGGCAGCTTCGTTGCGCCAGCGTGAGGCTTCGATAGCGGCGGTTTTGACGCCCATGTTCAATGCGGCCTTCGCCATGCGATAGCTGTACCAGCCGCCGAGACCGTTGTCGCCGATGCTGCCGACCTGCGCGGAGAGGAAAATGACGCGGGGTTCTTCGGCGTTCTTGAGCGACCGCTCGCACGCCGCCAGAAGCGTGAGAGGGCCGGCTGCGTTCTCGAGATACACCGTTTGCATGGTGTCGGTCTCGAGCTGTGCCATGCTTTTTTCCGGCCCTCCGAAGTCGCCGTGCAGGCTGCCGGTGGCGACAATCAGCGTATCCAGCGCTGCGCACTCGCGCGCAACGGTCTGCGCGACGGCGGAAACGCTTGCGGTTTGGGCGTAGTCCATCGGCAGCGGCGTCACGCCCGCGGGCAGCGGGTTGTCGAGCGGTCGACGATGGGTGGCGAACAGTCGAAGCGCGGCGCTGCGCGCTGCGAGTTGTTCGAGCATCGCGCGGCCGATGCCGCCGTTTGCCCCGGCAATGAGAACGTTTTGCATATTGGATCGTCGAAATATAGAACTAATTTCGACGCAGAAGCCGTTTTGGACGCTAATTATCTACAAAATGTGGACGATGGGCCATGCGTTTGTCAGACTCTCGCAAAAATGAGGCGAGACGGCGGCATTGCCAGGTGTCGTTCGAGCGCCCTGCGAAATCCCTGGATGAATGAACCATGCAACAATTGTCGATAGGCGCAGTCGCCAAGCTCACGCAGATTCCGGCCCACACGCTGCGTAAATGGGAGAGCCGCCACGGCATCGCGGTGCCGCTGCGGTCCGACACTGGTCGGCGGGTCTATACCGAGGCGCATGTTGAAGTTTTGCGCCTGATCAAAACGCTCGTGAACAGCGGTCACGCGCTTGCGCACCTCGCCGAGCTCGATCTCGACGCCTTGCGGGATCTCGCGGGCATGCATGACGCGGGTCTCGAGCGCACGCGCGCGGGGCGCATCGGGCTGATCGGGCCGAACGTTGCGCGGCTGCTTGCGGGGCATCGTCAGGTACGCTTCCGCTCGACCGACCCGCTGCCGGAAAGCCTCGCGGCAGCTTTGCCGACTGATGAAGCGATGGCGTACGTCGTTGAAAGCGTCACGTTGCCGGATGCGCTGATTGATGCGCTCATCAGCGCGCGGCCCGGTATGGCCGGGCTGTTTGTCGTCTACAGATACACGCCAAGCGAAACCCTGACGCGGCTGCGCGATGCCGATATTGTTCCGATTCAGGGGCCGGTTGATGAAGAGCAGCTGCTTCGCTATCTCGAGCCGCTGCCGCTCGAGGAAGAGCGCCCCGTGCGGCGCCAGCGCTTCAGTGATGAGGAACTCGCCCGCATCGCGGCGCTGAATCCGGGTCTGCAGTGCGAGTGTCCCAACCACATCGCCAAGCTGCTGATGGACATCACGGCGTTTGAGAAATACAGCAACGAATGTGTCGACACCGATCCGGCGGAGAAGGCGTTGCATCAGCGGCTGGCCAGCATCTCGGCCGAGGCAAGAGGGCTCCTTGAAGACGCGCTGGTGGCCGTCGCCAGCGCCGACGGCATAGCGCTATCCTTGCGCGAGTGAGCCGTGCCCGAAGGTCCTGAAATCTGGCGTGCAGCGCAGGGGCTTGCGCGGGTGCTCGACGGTCGGGAGGTCGAGCGCGCTGAGTTCACGCAGAAGCGTCTACACAACTACGGCAACGCGCTCAGCGGGCAGCGCGTCATTGCGGTCACCGCCCGAGGCAAAGCGCTCGTCACTCGTTTTGATAACGGTCTAGCGCTCTACTCGCACAATCAATTGTACGGGCGCTGGTACATCGTGCGCCGTGACAAGCTGCCGAAAACCAATCGCACGCTGCGCGTCGGGCTTCATACGGCTGAGCACAGCGCTTTGCTATACAGTGCCTCCGACATCGAGGTGCTTGACGAGGCCGGCCTCGGCCACCACCCCTACCTTGCGAGGCTCGGGCCGGAAGCGCTCGATGATGCCGTCGTATGGCGCGACATCGTGGCGCGGATGGACGATCCGCGCTTTCGCCGCAGAAGCCTGGCCAGTCTCTATCTGGACCAACACTTCGTTGCCGGTATTGGCAACTATCTGCGCTCGGAGATTCTTCACGCTGCGAAGCTCGACCCGAAGGCGCGTCCCGTTGATCTCGGGCGCGGGGAAAAGGGGCGGCTCGCCCGCGCGACGCTCGATCTGACGCGTCAGTCGTTGGCAACAAAAGGGGTGACGAACAGGTTGTCCCGGGCGCAAAAGCTCAAGCGCGGCGGTATGTCATACGGCCGCTATCGATTTGCCGTGTTTTCTCGTGCGGGTGAGGCTTGTTATGAGTGTGGAGGGGAAATACAGCGACGCGAAGTGGGGTCGCGTCGTCTGTATGTATGCCCTTCATGTCAAAATTGTTGAGAAAGCTCGCGCGCTAGGCGGACAGCGGGAGAGAGGGTTGTATCAGCGCCTCGACGATGGCGGGGATGTGCTTGCGCAGGTGGTGAAAGCCTTTCTGCGTGTGCGGCCATGCCAACCGGTCGTAAGCGTGTGCAAAGGTCAGCCATTCGACGCTCTGCAGGTGGTTATGTAAGCGCTCGATGTCGGCGGCGACGAAGCCGCGCGGCACGTAAGCGCTGGCGATGCTGTTGAGGGCGTGTGTGCTTGCCCAATGTCCCACCTCTGGCAGGTCGAGCAAAGTGACGGTGGCGTCGGGCCAGAGCGCGCGGGCGCGCTCGGCAGTGTCTTCGCAGGCGCTGCGCTTGAACGCGAGTACCGCGTCAGCAGTGGGCATCGGTGTGTGACTGCGCGGCTTGAGAACGGCGACTGCGCTTGGTTCGACCGGGGTGTATAGAGAAAGGTCCTCTTCCGTAACGAGCAGGCCAACGTTGCCGCTTGCAGGGTTTTCTTCCGGCCAGGCGATGGTCTGCGGGTTGTCGACCGCAGGTTCCCGGCAGGGCGTTGCCTGATCACTCAGTTGCTCCAGGCCGGCGAGCGCCTCATCGTCTGCGAAGCGCCGTTGCGCGTAGTGGGCGATGTTGTCAGGCAGTGCAAGGTAGGTTTTGCCGCGTGTATGCAGCCCCGCTACCCAGCGCCAGGACAGTGTATTAGACGCGGGGTCTCCGTCCAGCAGATGTCGAATGAAGAAGTCGGCGCCGAGTTGCCATGGCAGGCCCAGCGTGAAAATCCAGATTGAGGCAAACCACATGCGGGTGTGGTTGTGCAGATAGCCGGTGTTGACGAGTTCGTCGGTCCAGGCGTCGAAGGGCTCTATGCCCGTGTTGCCGGTGGTCGCTGCACTGTAGCGGCGCGTCATGGGGTTCTGTGTATTCAGGCGCGCGGACAGACAGTCCACATCTTCCAGATAGCGCTGCCAGACGTTGGGGCGGTGCTCCAACCAGCCTTGCCAATACGTGCGCCAGAAAATTTCGTCGATAAATTTTTCGGCGGCGACGAGGCTGTGCTCCTGGAGCACCGCGTTAACCACTTCCTGTTCATGGATGAGACGGTGCCGTATGTATGGCGATAGCAGGGATACATTGCTGCGGTCGCCGGGGCCGTTGTCGAAGTTGCGGTTTTTACGATAGTCCCGTCCAGCGCGCGGCAGGAAGCGCTGGAGCTGCGCAAGCCCCGCGTCGCGTGATGGGTACCAGGCGGTCATCGCAGTACCTACACGAGCAGCCAGGTGATCAGCGTTGCGTAGAGACCCAGACCGGCGGCGATTGCGGCAGCGGCAAACAGCGGTTCGCGGCGCGTACGTTCCAGGCGTGCGGCGACAGCGGTGGGCCGGCGGCGATTTGGCTTTGTGTGTCGTTTTTCCATGGCGCTATTATAGTGATATGTATCAATAATGTCCAATAAAAAAGTGGACATAAAGGATGATAGTATCCATAGATCGATAAATAGAGCATATGTCCATTATTTGTCCAAATAGTGTTAGTTTGCTGCGCTGAGTATGCGGGGTTGCAGTCATCCCGCCCTGGCGCTCGCGGCGGCTGCGACCCGCCGGGTGGATGTGCACGACGAACCTGTCACAATCAGCTGCTTCAGATCACACCTTTGCAGGAGCACACCATGGCGCTGAGTTTTTACGACACCTCTGTCGGCACCTACACGCAAATCGTCGAAGCGGCGGTCAACTTTCTGGCGAAGGGTCAGGAACACTGCGAGTCGAGCGGCATCGCATTGCCGGATCTGGTAGAGACCCGGCTTTATCCGGACATGTCCAATTTCCACTTTCAGGTGGTCTGCATCACCCACCATTCGCTGGGAGCGCTGCGCGGGATGACAGAAGGTGAGTTCAGTCCGCCGGACTATCCGGAGACGGACTATGCGGGCTTACAGGCCATGACCCGGGAAACGCTCGAGGCACTTAAGGCGATGTCCGCAGACGAGGTGAATGCCCTGGCAGGTCAGCGCATGGTGTTCAAGCTTGGCGGGAATGAAATACCCTTCACGAACGAGAACTTCCTGCTGTCTTTCTCGTTGCCTAATTTCTATTTCCACACGACGACGGCATACGACATCCTGCGGATGAAGGGTGTACCGCTTGGCAAGCGCGATTTTCTGGGCGCCCTGAAGATGGGTTGATCGCGGGTGGCGTCACGGCGCTGCGGGTGGCGCCGTGAATATGCTGTCCAGTGCGGGTGCAATCATGCTCAGACCGGCGCTCGCCAGGTGATTGTCATCGAAGTAGAGCGGCAGGTCGCCGTTCGTCAGACGGCACGTTGCGTCATTACATAGACGCTCATGGAGCGGGATGACGCGGTGCCGCGTGTCCGCATCCAGGGATTGGACGGCCGTAAAAAACCCACGCTGCCGCGCCAGGAAGTCGGCAGTGCGCACGTCCAGGTTGAGCGCCTGCTCCCGCCATCGCGCCTTTGCCAATGCACCGGGAACGTCCGCGACAACCTCGGGAACGGGCCCGAGGATGACGACATTGCGGCCGAGCTCAGCAAGCCGGGACAGAGTGCGATCGAAGGCCCGCTGGAAGATTGCACGATTGCCAGCAGGGTCGTCAGCGGCCTGCATGGCGTCCTGCAGCCAGAAAGCGCGGCCTGAATCCGGCGCAAACGGCACACCTTCGGCGTGCAGGCCCCAGCGGGCGGCAATGATGACGGTATCGATCTGCGGATTGTCCCGGAGGAGATTGATGGCTGCCTCATTGAACTCCGCGCAATCGACATCGGTTGTTTGCACGACGCGCCTGACGCCCAGCAGCGGCACACAGCCATTAGCTACCGCAAATCGCCCGTTGATCCCGCGTGCCTGCGCTTGCGCTGCGATGCCGGCAATCAGCATGTTGGCGTGCGAGTCACCCCAGACGAGGAACGACGGCGGGATGTCGTTCTCGGCTACCGGGCACAAGCGCTCCATGCTGACCTCGCCTGGTGCGATGCCCTCACACAGCTTGCGCCGCTTGGGCTTGTCGTCGGCGACCGCGAGGATTTTTGAGATCCCGGGATCCAGTCTTCCTGGCAGCCCCTCCTGGCTGTCGAAGAGCAGGCCCACAGCAATGAGCAGCGCGATCGTCGCGCCCGTGGCCTGAAAAATTCTGCGGCTGCCCAGAATGCCCTGCTGACCCCGGAAAGGGCGCTCGACGAAACGCCAGGACAGATAGGCAGCCAGCACCGAAATTGCGATCAGAATCCAGGTAACCGTCAGGCTCAGAGGGGCAACGAAGTAGTGTTTGGCGAACACGAGAATTGGCCAGTGCCAGAGATATAAGGAATAGGAGATGAGGCCGAAAAACACCAGCCGCGGATCGCTCAGCACGCGTGCGGTGCGGGTGGCTTGCTCGCGGCCGGTCACGATCAGGAGCGCCGTGCCGAGGCAGGGGGCTAGGGCGGCGAGCCCGGGAAACGGCATCTCTGGCGTAAACGTCAATATCGCAAAACCCAGGAGCAGCAGGCCGAAGACTGCCAGGCTCTCGCGCAGCCATGCCCGGCTGATCGAAATGCCGGTCATCGCGATGATCGATCCGAGCAGCAGTTCCCATGTGCGGCTCGGCAGCAGATAGAAAGCCGCTTCCGGCGCCGTGTACACCGCGACTGCGGAGTAAGTCAGCGAAGCGGCGAACAGCAGGCCCACCACGGCAAAGTAAGGCTTGCCGGGCGTCCGCTTGATGAGCAGAAGGAGGACGGGAAAGAGCAGGTAGTACTGCTCTTCGATTGCGAGCGACCAGGTATGCAGCAGCGGTTTCATCTCGGCAGCGCCTGCAAAATATCCTGACTCGCTGAAAAAGAGGAGGTTCGACGCAAACAGGGCAAGGCTCGCGACGCTCTGTCCGAAGTCCTCCAGTTCCTCGGGCAGCAGCAGCCAGTACGCTGGAATGCAGGTCAGCAGGACGACGGTGAACAGCGCCGGGAACAGGCGGCGGATCCGGCGCAGATAAAAGTTGCGAAAGCGGAAGCTACCGTCGTTGATCTCGCTGTAGATCAGCGATGTGATCAGGTAACCGGAAATGACGAAAAAGATGTCGACGCCGACATAGCCGCCGCTGAAGGTCGCAAAACCGGCGTGGTAGAGGACCACGGGCAGTACCGCCAGCGCCCGCAGGCCGTCGATGTCGGGGCGGTAGGTCAGCACG
The DNA here is from genome assembly GCA_965267275.1 of Pseudomonadales bacterium. GTDB lineage: Bacteria > Pseudomonadota > Gammaproteobacteria > Pseudomonadales > Azotimanducaceae > UBA4421. The sequence goes on along the minus strand of OZ253950.1, from coordinate 3,790,574 downwards.
AGTGCTTGCCGGGGGCTGAGTACATGCGGATGCGTGGTTGCGTAGTAAGCGCAACATGCTAACCCACCTGAGGTTCGCCTGTGGAGTGAGATCGGCGGCGCGAGACCTGGTTGGTCCTGGTTAAACGGATGGCCGGCCTAAGTATTGCAGAATCCGACCATCAGCTCGCTTGCGGTGCAGGTTCGCCGGCGCCCCGGTGATGGGTTGAACCCCGGCTGACAGCTGCGGTCACCCCGACCCCGCCGCCAAGGAGGTGCGCTTCGTGGGCGATGGCGAAGTTGACGAACGAGCTCGTCAGGCCGGTCCCTGCGGCCAGCGCCAGACCTGCAATGCCGATCAAGCCGGCAAGCCTGTGCCCACTCGCTATCGTCTGTGCCGTGACAGCGTATGCAAAGAGACCGTACAACACGCCGGAAAGGCCGACGTAAACCGACGTCCCGAAGGCGGCCCACCAGCAACTGATGAGGGCGGCGCTGCAGACGGCCACGGCGAGGAATGCGCGCGGTTGCCGGTACAGAAGGGCTACGGCCAACGTCCAACCTGCCGCGTTCAGGAGTGCGTGGCTGGTGTTGATGTGCGCCCAATGGGCGCTCACGAGCGTCGTCGCCGTGGGCGTCGTGGGGTTGATGCCCCAGCTGATTTCCCCGAGCCCCGCGGTGACGGCAACAAATCCCGCGCACAGGGCCGTGATGAAGAAAACCGCGTTTTTCATGGCCGGAACCGGCTGCGTAGAAGCAGAAGTCCCAGCGCCAGCATGGGCAGACCGAAGCTGCCGCCAGCGACTTGCAGCGTGGCATCGCGCTCGAGGTCGGCTTTGAAGTCGATCAGGGCGGCGTCGAGGGCGGGGATCAATGAGCGGGCCGCGTGTTCGAGCCCGTCTGCCTGTCCTGCTCTGATCTGGGTCGGCGTGTGGACGAGCGTGGCCTGCTGCTCCAGCGCATGCCGGGCGTTGGCGCTGAACAGGTAGCGTTGCGACGGAATGTGAACCGTGGTCGCGGTCAGACGGGTCTGCACCTCATTGCGATGTCCTGGAACGACGAACGCGCCGACAACCGTAAAATCCAGGACCGAAAGAGCCGTGTCTTCAGTGAACGCCTGCTGCTCATAGCTCAGCAGCATCATGGTGTCGACTCTATGAAGAAACGACAGCCGTTCGAGTTCTTCGAAGCCGCCGGACTGAGTCAGCGCCCCCGGCGGCAGGACGACAGCGCGGTCTACGAAGTCCTGCGTATCGAGATGTGCCGCCAGCAGGTCCAGGGTTTGTTCCTGTGTGGCAAAGCTCGGCGCGCCGTCGTGGCCGGCAGGAATGTAGGCGATACCGACGCGCAGCGGCAGCTGCAGGTGCGTCACGCTCCCCTGCGCCATATCGAGGGCATTGGCATCCGGGTAAAGGTAACGCAGGGCGGATTGCGTGACCTGCTGGCGGGTGGTCTGGTCGTGTCCGGGACCGACGAGCAGGGCGCACCCGCTGAGGCAGCCGGCCAGGATCATTATCGTTGAGATTCTTTGTAACATGATGAGCTCCCGTGGTTATCACGCGCCGCAGACTAAGTTTGTTTACTCTTCGGGCCATGCGCAGCGTGGCAAGTGTCACCATGCGACACCCCGGGTGGTGTCCGGTACTACTGGCGGCCCGTGTCTGACGGGTGAGCGTTGTCAAAAAGTGGTGTGTGGTACAAAATGCCGTGCTGACTTCAATAAGGGGTGAGGTTCGAGATGGCTGAAGTACGTCAAATTCAAAGCTACCCGGAGCAAACGACGGGTAACTCCAAGCTGGAAGGGTTTCGCTACACCTCCAAAGACTTCATGGAACAAGAGTGGGAGCATATGTGGACGAAAGTCTGGCTGCTCCTGGGCCGCGAATCCGAGATTCCCAATCCCGGCGACTGGCAGATGGAGCCGGTGGGCCCGGAAGAAGTGCTCATGGTTCGCCAGAACGACGGGGGCGTCAAAGCGTTCTACAACGTCTGTCAGCATCGCGGCAATCCGCTCGTCGAAGACGACAAGGGCACCGTCAAACGCTTCGTTTGCAAGTATCACAGCTGGGCGTTCATGCCGGATGGTGAGCTCAATTTTGCCCCCGACCGGGAAGATTTCGCGGAAGGTAACCCGTGCGGCAAAGTGCGCCTGGAAGAACTCGCCTGTGAGACTTTCGCCGGTTTCGTCTGGGTCAACATGGACCCGGAGTGCGCGAGCCTCAAAGAGTTTCTCGGGCCGATCTGGGATGAGTGGGAAGCGCGTGAGATCGGCGCTTGGAAGCGCACGATGGCCAACACGATGTGGTTGCCCTGTAATTGGAAAGTTGTGCTCGATAACTTCAACGAGTCCTATCACGTGCCGACCGTGCACATGGGCGCGACGACAGAAACCAATCGCAAACAAATTCGCGGCAACATCAATACCTATTTCAAAGAAACGCGTTTTGACCTTTCAGACGAAGGCCACAACCGGATGATCATGGAAGGCGGCTACGGCGTCGGCGCCACGGACAAAGAAGGCAACATTCTGGAGCCCCTGGCCAGCCAGCTGCGTTACTGGGATCTGGATCCGGAAGACTTCAAGGGGCGTCCGGAAGACACGCGCGAGGCTGTTCAGGAAGCCAAGCGCCGTCTTGGTCCGGAGCGTGGTTATACACATTACGCGAGCATCCCGGATGAGCAGTTCACGGATGCGTTCCATTACACGCTATTCCCGAATTTTGCGGTCTCGGTCTGGTCAGACGGATTTCATTTCCTGCGCGCGCGGCCGCATCGCAACGACCCTGAACAGTGCCTGTTCGACAACTGGTGGTACGCGAGTCCCGCCTCTATCGAGGCGGGTCTGGAACGCGGCGCTGTGGATACGGAGGGCAAACCGGATGACAGTGGTGAAGTGCCCAAGCGCATGCTGACCTACGGCGGTGAAGAGTCCATCGGGCCCGCGATTGAAGATGACGTGCGTGTATTTGTTACACAGCAGCGTGGTTTCAGGTCGCGCGGTTTCAAGGGTGTTTACCTGGCGAATCAGGAAATGCGTATCCGCCGCTACCATGAGCTCATCGATGACTACATCGAAGGGGTGAAACCTTAAGGCTGCACGTGCCGCCAGGGTAAGCCGTCAGCCGTACATCTTGCCTGCCGACTCCTCGCGTAGCAGATCGAGTTCGGCGGCCAACGCCTCGCGCCCCGCTTGTGCCTCAGGGTCGTCCGGGTAATAGGCAAGCTCGCTTTCCGGGTCTCCGGCAATCCTCGTTCCCAGCAGGAAACGCGGTTTTGCGTAATCGTACGGGCGCGCGCGATGCAACAACGCGCGATTGTCCCAGATCAACGTATCTCCCGGCTGCCACCTGTGTTGGTAGACGCGGCTGGGCTCTGCCACGATGAAGTCGACAAGCTTGCGGAGCAACTGACGACTTTCTTCGCGGGCCAGCCCCGGAATACCGAACGCGTGGCGGCCGACAAAGAGGTTCTTGCGTCCGGTTTCCGGGTGTACTTTGACCAGCGGCCTGAGATACGCCTCGCCGTGATAAATCGTGTCTCTTCTGGCCGCTGGAAAATCGCCGATGTCGTTTGCCTGCGAGTACTGAGTGGAGTGATAAGCGCTCAGGTGTTCGATGCGGTTTCTGGTGTCCTCGTCCAGCGCGTCATAAGCAGCGCGAGCGTCGGCCAGTTCTGTCTCGCCGCCTTCTTCAGGTACGACAACCGCTGACAACATCGCGCATTTGCTGCTGATCGGCATATAGGTCGAGTCCGTGTGCCAGGCTTCGTTGCCGACGTTAGTACGCATGCGCCGGTTATCGACATCGATGACCTCGCCGTAGGAGCCGTCCGGGTTTTTGTCCAGGTTCGCCATCGGCAGCGCGCCGAACTCCAGGTTCCCGAAACGTTCGCCGAATGCGATGTTGTCGGCTTCGCTCAAGAACTGACCGGGAAAAATCAGAAAACCGAACTCGAGCAGCGCTGCGTTGATTTCGTTGAAGGTCGCGTCATCGAGATCGGCAAGATTTACGCCGGTGATCCTGGCGCCGAAGACTTTGTTCGGCAGCGGTTCGATTGTGAAGGCAATCATGCAGAAATCCTCCCGTTGGTCAGCCGATGATGCCAGCGTCTCGCAGGCGCTGCTGCTCGTCCGCGTCGATGCCGAGCTCATCGAGAATCGTTGTGTTGTCTTCTCCGAGCGCCGGCGCCCGCTTGCGGATGGTGGTCGGGGTGCGCGAAAACTTTGCTGCCGGCCCTACCAGCGGCACCCGGGTGCCGTCGCTCAGTTCCGTGTCGATCAACATGTCGCGGGCGGCCATCTGCGGCTCGTGCTGCAGATCTTCGGGGTCATTGACCCGCGTTGCCGGCAGGCCCAGCTCGGCAAACCGTTCCACGACTTCGGCAACCGTGCGTGTTGCGCAATATTTCGCCAGCAGCGGGTCCACGGTCTCGCGCCCGCCAATGCGTTCGACCGCTGTCATGCCGCCGAGATCCTCACGTTCGAGCTCCCGGGCGAGAACCTGCCAGTGAGAGTCGAGCAGTACGCCGGCAAAGACGTGGCCATCGGTGCAGGCGTAGTTGTTGACCGGCGCGGCGATGGCAAACTGATTGCCCATGCGTGCGGGCTTGACGCCAAGAGCGCCCATCGTGGCGAGGCCGTTGCTCTGGAAGACGATGCTGTCCACGAGCGCGACGTCGACGTGCTGGCCCTCGCCGGTTTGATCGCGGTGGCGAAGCGCGGCCATCGCGCCGAGCGCGCCGTGCAGGCCTGCCAGATCGTCACCGAGAAACGTGGGTGCTTTCACCGGGCCGCCGTCGGGTTCACCGTTCATGGCTGCCCAACCCGAGTAATTCTGTGCCAGCGGGTCATAGCCAACCCGGTCCGACAGCGGGCCGAACTGACCAAAGCCGCTGATACTGACGTAGACGATTGCGGGGTTTGCCGCCTTCAGGTCGTCGTAACCAAGTCCCCAGGAGGCCAGCGTCCCAGGACGAAAATTCTCGATGAAAATGTCAGCGCCGCCGGCGAGCTCGAGCGCAAGCCCGCGGCCTTCGGATGTTCTGAGATCGAGTGTGAGCGACTCTTTGTTGCGATTGACTGTCTCGTTGGCGACGGTGAGATTCGTGTCCGGAATCTGCGGCGGCAGCACGCGCGCTATCTCGCCTTCCGGCAGCTCCAGCTTGATCACTCTTGCGCCGAAGTCGGCCAGTACGCAGGCGGCCATGGGCCCTGCCCACGTGGTGGTCGCTTCGACCACGGTCACTCCATCGAGCGGTCCTTTGACGTCGCTGCGGGCTTCTTTGTAAAACGCGGATTTATCCATAGCTGTACCCTGCCTGACGGGTTGTCATACAGATCTCCCCTGATGTCTCGTCGAAAATTGTAGCGGCAACTCGTCTTGTAAACATCAGGGCGCGCACGCATGCTGTCATCAAACATACTCGAGGAAGAACAGATGGCTGAGTACATTCCGCCGACCCTGGATTGGGTGCGTGAGCAGGTAGAGCTTTATGAAGGGAGCGGCGGTACAGAGGGCACGACGCTGCTCGATACCGGTCTGCCGTGCATCATCGTCACGCATATGGGCAACAAGACCGGCGGGATTCGCAAGATTCCGCTCATGCGGGTGAAGGTGGATGACAGTTACGTGCTGGTCGGCTCGATGGGTGGTCAGCCCAAGAATCCCGTCTGGGTATACAACCTGCGCGCCAACCCCGATTGCGAGATCCGCGATGAGACGGAAGTGACGAAGATGCGCGCCCGCGAAGTCACCGACGACGCTGAGCGGGAACGTCTTTGGGCCGCCTGCGTAGAAGCCTTTCCAACCTACGACGAGTACAAAGCCAAAACCGAGCGCAAAATCCCGGTCTTTCTCGCCGAACCGGTCTAGAGCCTGCTCTTGTCGGCCCAGTAGGAGTGGGTGCCGACACAGATCCTTTGCGGCAGCTCGATGCTTGCCATCGGACCCGCGCTGATGTCCGCCGCGTCGAACACGAGACACGCGGAGCTGTCGGTATTCATGTCCGTGACCATCGTTACGACGTAGCCGTCGTCTTCGCCGGCGTTGTTCTGCCGCGGCGCCATCGGTGATTCACTGGCGTAAACGCCGTCCGGGAATTGGTAGTGCTGGGTTGTGCCGGTCTCTACGTCCAGGCGGCTGATGCCGTCGAACAGGAACCAGCCCGGCTTCGCGGTCATCGCCCAGGTATAGCGGTAAGGTTTGCCGGCGATCTGCGGGTTGATCATGCCGAACTCGGAGAGGCCGTCTTCCAGCGGACCCTCGATGACCGCCCCTGTTCTCATGTTGAAGCGCCAGCGGTAGGCGTGCGCGCCGATGGCGTTGATGTCGAGCATCGCGAACGGCGCCAGGCTGTCCGGCAGGTTCTTCGTGCGCCGGCCGCGGCGCGGGTCCTGGGTGTAGCCGTCCAGCACGACTTCATCACCGTCTTCGTACGCGTTGATCCAATGCAGGACATAGGTCGGTTTCGCGTCAAACCAGACCACTTCATTGCTGCTGCCACGACGCGGGACGATGCCGAATCGGCTCGGTAGCTCTGGAAAGAAGCGCACGGCGTGGGCGTTATGCTGCAAAGCTTCCGGATCCCAGAAGAGCGGCAGGTCGTTGAGGATCGCGTACCGGTCTGTGAACGCCATGTCGTGTGGCAGGCGCGGGCCCGGCAGCTCAATCGGAATGTAATGGGCAAGCTGACCGTCGGCGTCGACGACCCCGTAGTGCATATACGGCGCCTGCTTGCCGTAATTGAAGAAGAGCATCTCGCCGGTCGCTTCGTCCACCTTGGTATGAGCCGACACGCCCCAACCCGGCGTGATGCCGTCGACCCACGACGCTTTGCCCCGCCCTTCCAGCGTACGCGGGTCGAGCTGGTAGATCTCGCCGCACTGGTAGAAGCTCGTGGCGGCAACGCCGTTGTGCACGACCACGTCGGTGGACGATGCGTCTTTGAGGCGTGTGCGCGCACCCCAGCCGTCGCGCAGGGACTTGTCGGGGTTTTCGCGCAAGCCCGCCCATAATGGTTCGCCGGCAGCCAGTTCTGCCTCGAATCCATCCGTGCGGATGAAGCGGTTGCGATACTCGACGTAGCCGCTGTCGATGTAAACGCTGTGCAACATGCCGTCGCCGTCGAACGGGTGATAGCGGCCCAGCGCATGGTGCAGTGGATTTTCGGTGTTGCGAATGTAGATGCCGCAGAGGTCGGCAGGCAGGTCGCCGGTTACCTTCGGCTCGATGACGTCGTACTCGCGGGTATTCGGCTGCCATGGACCGCTGCGGTAAGGGTGTTCATCGTGTTCCGGCAGGTTGCCGTGTATGTCGGCGATGAGGCGGGTCTGCATGTCTTTCTCTCTCTCTCTCTCTCTCTCTCTCTCTCTCTCGACTTGCGCGCGCGCTGAATCAGTCGGTCGGGCAGAACCTGGGTTCGAGGTCCAGCACCTTCAGTAGCCGTCCGAAGCCGATGTACTGGCCGATCATCATGCCGAGCTCCAGCACTTCCGCGTCGCTGAAAACTTCACGGAGCCGGACAAAGAAATCGTCATCGATGTTATGGTGGTCGACAGCCAGGCGTTCAGCGTATTCGAGCGCGAGTGTTTCCCGCGGCGTGTATGTGTTTGTTTCAGCGTCCAGTTGCGCAATCTTGTCTTCAGTCAGGCCTTTTTCCATCGCCGATGGAAAGCGGGCGTTGAGTCACGTAAAGCAATCGTTGAGACGGGCGATTTTCAGGCGCACCAGCTCTTTCAAATCCGGTTCGACCAGGCCTCCCTGATGAGCGGGGTAGTAGAAAGAAAAGTACGCGTCGAACATTTCCGGTCGGTGTGCCGTGGCGCGCAGCACCGACGCGTCGGCGCCGCTGGCTTCCACGGCCTGGATCTGTTCGAGTCTGTCTTGCGGCAGCTCTTCGTCTGCGAGCAGGTTGATTCGTGCCACAGTGATGTTCCTTTTTTTGTGCAGAAAAGCGGTTGGGCGTAGAGCCTACCATGCTACCGGGCCGGGTGTTGTGCTTATAATGCGGCCTGCATTTTTTGGGGAGAAGCATGAGCGACACGTCACTGAAACTGTATGGGGTTCCGTTTTCGCAACCTGTCAGAGCCGTCATGTGGTTGATGCTGTATAAGGGGGAGCCATTCGAGATGATCCTCACCAATCCGGGCTCGAAGGGTGATAACGGCAGCCGTAATCCCGCATTTCTCGCGAAAAACCCTGCCGGCACGATACCGACGATCGAAGAGGCCAATGGGTTTGTGCTCGGCGAGGCTCACGCCATCATGTGTTATCTCTGCAACAAGCACGGCTGGCATGACGTTTACCCGGCAGAGCCTGAACAGCGCGCAAGGGTGGACTGGTACCTGAACTTTCATCACCGGAACGTGCGCGACGCATCGGTTGGTCTGGTAGCGCCGAAGATTCGCAAGGACCTGAATATTCCCGAGGTGGTGCAGAATCAGGCGCGCGCGACGCTGACCAACGCGCTCCGGGCACTGAATGACGGTTGGCTCGAGGGCAACGCTTATCTCACTGGAGATGACCTCACGATTGCCGACTTTGCGGCATACGTCGAGATCGGCCAGCTGCGGAGCGAGTTCACCAACGTTTACGACTTTTCGGATTTTCCCAACGTCGCACGCTGGCTGGATACGATGAAACAGGTTGCCGAACACGACACCGTGCACACCGTGCTGGCTGAACTCGGGGATATCAGCGTCGAAGCGCCGGAGATGGAGACGATCAAGAACGCTAACATCAGCGCGCTCAAAGCGTTGAAAGCCAAGCTTGCAGAGATCGGCGCTTAACTGGACGGCTGTCGTGATCGCTGACTGAGCGGTTTGCGTGGGATCCGCTTATCCGGAGATCATGACCGCGAGCGCAGAGCGGTCTGTATATCCTGCAATCGGTGCCGGTTGAGGCTGTACCCGGCGAGCAGCCAGAACGCCAGAAGGTTGAACGCCGGTATGGCGATCGCATCGGTGACTGCCAGTCGGAAAAGGGTGTCCTCAGCGAACGTTCCCGGTATGCCGTCCCGCGGCAGCCGGATGACGAAGTCCAGTAGAAAGCCGCCGAGCATCAGTCCCATGCTGGTGACGGCTTTGGCGGCGAACGCGATTCCAGAAGAGAAGATACCTTCCTGACGCAGTCCCTGCTCGTGGTCCTGCTCATCGACGATGTCCGCGACCATGGAGGCAAACATGATGAGCACCATCGAGGCGGTATAGGCGCCCAGACTTGCATGTCCCACAAACCACCACACCAGCGTTGGGTCGCCATTTTCCGGCCAGAAGCCGGCGAAGCGGAACAATACTTTAATCATCGCAAGCGCGGTGAACGCCAGTAGCGACCACCGCATGATCTCTTTTTTCTCGAAGCGTATCTGCCAGAGACTCGCGGTCACGAAAGATGCGATAGCGCCAACGACCGCGAAGCTGAACCAGCGTATGTCCTCTGTACTGAACTCCCAGAAGTAAAGGTTCATGTAAACGTCGAAAACCTGGCCCGTGCCGAGCACGGCAGAGCTGATCAGCGTCGCGAGGAAGAGTCGGCGGAAGTTCCTGTTCTTGAGCGCGAGCACGGTGCGTTCGAAGATGTCTCTGAGTGTCTGCGGCGGCGCCGCTGCTGTGGGTTGGGGCAGGTAACGGATCTGCCCCAGCGTGCCGAAGGTGGTCAACAACATCCAGAGCAGGACAAGACCACTGATGACCAGAGCAAACAGCGGATAGCGGGACGCGTCGAGCAGGCTGTTACTGAACTCTTCCGAGGTTGGAAACACCAGCGAGTACATGGCGAAAATGAAGATTACGCCGCCGACCCAGCCGACGGCCATCCGATAAGTGATGATGTTGGTGCGTTCGCGATAGTCTTCGGATAGCTCGGCGGCGATGGCGTTCCAGGGCACCACAAAAAACGTAAACGCGAGGCGCACGGCTACTGTGGCGGTAAACATCCACACCGCCAGGCCGGTGGATGAAAGGCTGGCCGGTGGCGCGAAGAGCGCGTACATGCTCAGCGCCACCGGAAGTATTGACGCAATCATGAACGGGTGGCGACGCCCGTATCTGGACTTGAAGTTGTCGGAATAAGCGCCCATCAGCGGGTCCGATACGGCATCCAGGACCAGCGCCAGCGCGAGGACAGTCCCGGCATAGCTAGCCGGCAAACCGAGGACCTGCGAGTAGTAGAGCAACAGCAGCGTGCTGAATGCCCAGTCTTTGTGCTGTCCGGGGAGGGCGCCGATACCCTGGCGGAGCTTCACCATGACAGGCACGCGTCCCTCGCGTTGTTCTGCGCGGCGAAACAGGATTCGCGGCTTTGCAGGGGAATCGCTCAACTCGGATTCCCCGTGGCCGGTTCAGGGTGGTATCGGAAAGACATGTGCCTTCACGCTATCGGCTGGGCAGTCTATGTGCAATATCGTATTGTGGTCCGGATCTTTGTGGAGGGAATATGAGTCTGGAGGACTTTCGCGCCGAGACGCGGGCGTGGCTCGAAGAAAACTGCCCCGCGTCCATGCGCACGCGCATTGTGCCTGGGGAAGAGGTGAATGGCGGCAGCAAGCGCCGCAGCAGCAATCCCGATGCTTACCTGTGGCTGGAGCGTATGGCTGAGCGCGGCTGGACCGTACCCACCTGGCCGCAGGCCTATGGCGGTGGCGGTCTCGAGAAAGACGAGTTTCTCGTTTTGCTTGATGAACTGCAGCGCATCAACGCCCGCCCGCCGCTGGGCGGCATGGGTGTGACCATGATCGGTCCCACGCTGCTCGAATACGGCAACGAAGCGCAGAAGCTGCGCCACCTGCCGCGCATCGCCCGTGGCGAAATTGCCTGGTGCCAGGGCTACAGCGAGCCCGGCGCAGGCTCCGACCTCGCCAGTCTGCAAACGAAAGCGGAAGACAGGGGCTATCACTTCCTCGTGAACGGCTCCAAGATCTGGACATCGGGCGCGAGCTATGCGGACTGGATCTTCTGCCTGGTACGCACTGATCCCGCGGCGCCGAAACACCAGGGCATCAGCTTTCTCCTTTTTTCTATGGACAGCCCCGGCGTGAGCGTCAAACCGATAGAGATGCTGAATGGCAAGTCGCCCTTCTGTCAGACGTTCTTTGACGACGTCAAAGTTCCCAAAGAGGACCTCGTACATAACCTCAACGAAGGCTGGACGGTGGCCAAGCGGCTCCTGCAGCACGAGCGCTCGGGGCTTGCGTCTCTCGCCAGTGCGGATACTGCAGGACCGCTGGAACGCATCCGCCCGGAGCTGCCGTTGGGCGAGCTTGCCATGCGATATGGCGACGGACAGATCGAAGCGGGGCTGCGGCGGGACATCGTCGATAGTGAGATGCTCAAGCGCGCCTACCTCCTGACGCAGCAGCGCGCGGTCGAGGAAAGCGCTGCGCAGACACCAGGGGCGGCGACGTCGATTTTCAAGTTCGTCGAGGCCGAGTACGTCAAAGCCCAGCTCGAGCTGCAGCTTCGTATCCGCGGTAGTCGGGGCGTGGGTTGGGACGGTGATGCCTTCACCGCTGAAGAGCTGGCGATGGCGCGGCTGTGGCTCGAGGCAAAGTCGATCTCCATCGCTGGCGGCTCCAACGAAGTGCAGCTCAACATTATCGCCAAGCGCGTGCTTGGTCTCCCGGACTAGTTCAACGAGAGGTTTTGGAAAACATGACGCGATTAGCAGGCAAAGTGGCTTTGATCACCGGCGCAGCTTCCGGGCTCGGCGCGGGCATCGCGCAGCGCTATGTGGAAGAGGGTGCGGTGGTGATCGCCGCGGATGTGAACACGGAAGCGCTTGATGCGCAGGCTGCGGCGCTCGGGATCACCGGCGTGACGCATGACGTGACCGACGAGGCCGCCTGGGAGGCGGTGATCCGCGGGATCATCGCAGATCATGGCCGTCTCGACGTGCTGGTCAACAATGCGGGTATTTTCACCAGTTGCCCGGTGGACGAAACACCGCTGGCCGAATTTCAGCGCGTCCTCGACGTCAATCTCGTCGGCGTATTCCTCGGTTGCAAGCACGGTGTGCGGGCGATGAAGGCGAATCCGGACGGTGCGTCGGGGTCCGTCATCAATTTATCGTCGGTCGTGGGCTTGCGCGGCCAGCAGGGCGGTGCTGCGTATAGCGCCAGCAAAGGCGGCGTCAGGCTCTTGACCAAAACCGTGGCGGTTGAGACGGCAGCCCTTGGCATACGCTGTAACTCGATTCACCCGGGCGTCATCGATACGCCGATCATGGCCCCGATGTTTGCTGCGACGTCCGATCCAGAAGCGTTGCGCGCCGGTATCGAAAAGACGCTGCCGATCGGCTACATGGGCGATCCTGCCCGTGATATCGGCAATATGGCGGTTTACCTCGGTGCCGATGAGAGTATTTATGTGACCGGCGCGGAGATGGTCGTCGACGGCGGTATGACCATCGGCCTGCCGCGCTCATAAGCTGTGCCTGCCTCCGGTTGCGACCTTGCTGGTCGCGTTCGGGCAGTCGTATAGTGTCGCGCTCGGCAGTTGGACGAACAGGAGCAGGGATGGACGATCTATTACCGGTACGAGGGTCACCAGGCTCACCCTACACGCGCAAGATGCTCGCGGTGCTGCGTTATCGGCGCATTCCCTATCGCTACATTCAGGGCGCGCACGAAGGTGCGGGCGATCTGCCGCAGCCGAAGGTTCAGCTGATACCGGTTTTTTACTTTCCCGATGAACACGGCGGCATCAGCGCCGAGGTGGACAGCACGCCGATCATACGTCGCCTGGAAGACGAGTACGCCGGCCGTTCGCTCATCCCTTCAGATCCGGTGCTGGCATTTCTCGACTACCTTTTCGAGGACTATGGCGACGAGTGGTTGACGAAGGCGATGTTTCATTATCGCTGGTACTACGCTGATGACATCGAGATGGCCGGATCGGTTCTGCCGCATTATGCGGACGTATCCCAGCCGGATGAGCAGATGGCTGCGATGAAGAAGGTATTCTCCGAACGGCAGATATCGCGTCTGTATGTGGTGGGTTCCAACGACACGACCGCGCCGGTGATCGAAGGCAGCTACAAGCGTTTTCTGGGCGTGCTCAACGAGCATCTCAAGCATCATCCGTTTTTGATGGGCGGCCGTCCGGGCGCTGGCGACTTCGCCTGTTTCGGACAACTGACACAGCTCGTCCAATTCGATCCGACACCGGCCCGGGTGGCGGCTGCCGGTTATCCGCGGGTGCACGCCTGGGTCAGTAAGATGGAAGATCTCTCCGGGCTCGAGGTGACGGATGATCTATACCTCGACGCGGATGCGCTGCCGTCGACCGTCAAAGCAATCTTGAGCGAAATCGGCCGTACGTATGTGCCGGTGATGCTCGCCAACGCTGCCGCTCTCGATCAGGGTTTGTCGAGCGTCGAGACGGTTGTCGAAGGTGAGCCCTGGGTACAGGAGCCGTTCCCTTATCAGGGCAAATGTCTGCAGTGGCTGCGCATCGAATACGCGCGCCTCAGTGAGGACGACCGCAAGCGCGTCGACGGCATTCTCGATGGCACGGGTTGCGAAGCGCTTGTCGCGCCGCCCGCCGCTTAGAGACGCACGTTGAAGGGGCGTTGCCTCTGGGTATTGCTATGCCTGATGGCAGCGGCCTGCGGCAGTGATGCAGACGTCAGGGAAGATCCCCGGCAGCAGGACAAGGAGCAACCGATGACTTCAACACCCTACGGCGCGTGGGCTTCCCCGATCAGCGCTGAGCTCGCCGCCAGCGCGAGCAATGCGCTTCTCGACTTACAGCTGGATGGTGAAGATCTGTACTGGCTGGAGATGCGCCCGACCGAGGGCGGCCGCTATGTGCTCATGCGCCATACCGCGGATGGCGGTGATGAGATCACGCCTGCCGAGTTCAATGTACGCACGCGCGTGCACGAGTATGGCGGCAAGTCATTTCTCGTTGCTGACGGCGTTGTCTACTTTTCGAACTTCGCTGACCAGGCGCTCTATCGTCAGGCAGGCGGCGCGGTGCCGGAGCGACTGACGGTATCAGAAGATTTGCGCTACGCGGATTGCACCCTCGATCATCATCGGAACCGGCTGCTGTGCGTGCGCGAAGATCACCGTGGTGAGGGTGAGGCGGTCAATGCGTTGGCCGCGGTTGATCTCAGCGGTGGCGCCAACGATGGCGAGCTGCTTTGGCAGAGCAGCGATTTTGTCGGCTATCCGAGTCTCAATTCGGCGGGTACGCAGTTGGCCTGGATCAGCTGGGATCACCCCAACATGCCGTGGGACAACCTCGCGCTCTGGCTTGCGGATGTCACGCCCGATGGCGCCCTGGCTAACGTGCGCCAACTGAATGTGGGCGTCGACGAATCTGTGTTGCAACCGACCTGGGCCGCGGACGGCACCCTTTATTTTCTTACCGACAGGTCTGGCTGGTGGAACCTGCACCGGTTCGATGGCGCGGAGATTGTCGCCGTGCATGACCTGAAGGCGGAGTTGGGCGGTCCGCTCTGGTCGCTTGGCACCAGGTGGTTTGCCCTGCATGCGGGCAACCAGGCGCTCGTCGAGTTCGGCAACGCCGAGATCAGCGGTCTCGGCCTCCTCGATCTCAGCAGCGGCGCGCTGGAAGTCCTCGATCTGCCGTATGCGGGTTACGCCGGGCTCGCGAGCCGCGGCAACAGTTTGTTCTTCCTTGCCGGTCGCGAAGACGGTCCGGGACAGCTCGTCGAGTACGATCTGGCCAGTGGCACGGCTACCGTGTTGCATCGCTCCGGTGAAGACGTCGTTGATGCGGGTTTTCTTTCTCGGGCGCAGGCGATTTCTTTTCCGACGGCCGGCGGGGGTGAAGCGTACGGCTTCTACTACCCGCCGGTGAATCAGAATCATCAAGCGCCCGATGGTGAACTGCCGCCGCTGCTGGTGCTGATGCATGGCGGACCGACGGGCGCGACCGGACCCCAATTCAGCATCGCCAAGCAGTTCTGGACATCCCGCGGCATTGCGATTGTGGACGTCAACTATCGCGGCAGTACCGGCTATGGCCGTGCCTTCCGCCAGCAGTTGAACGGTCAGTGGGGTGTGGCGGACCTCGAAGATGCGGTTGCGGCGACCACCTATCTCGTCAGGGAGGGTAAGGCGGATCCCGAACGCCTGCTCATTCGCGGTGGCAGCGCGGGTGGATACACGACGTTGTCGGCGCTGGCGTTCACCGACGTGTTTGCCGCGGGCGCAAACTATTTCGGCGTAAGCGACCTCACGGCGCTCGCTGAGCATACGCACAAGTTCGAGTCGCGTTACCTGGATTCGATGGTGGGTCCTTATCCCGAAGCCGCCGAGGTGTACGCAGCACGCTCTCCCATCAACGCTCTGGAGAGTTTTGACGCGCCGCTCATCACCTTCCAGGGCCTCGAGGATCGCGTGGTACCGCCCGCTCAGTCCGAGAAGATTCACAGCGCGCTGCAAGCCCGGGGCACGCCGACTGCGTACGTGCCCTTTGAGGGTGAGCAGCATGGTTTCAGAAAGGCCGAAAACAATGTGACGGCATTGCAGTCGGAGCTCTACTTCTACGGCCGAGTTCTGGGCTTCACCCCGCATGGCGATCTGCCGGAGGTGCAGATCGACAATCTGATCGAATGATGCGCCGCGCCGCAGGGCGCCTCAGCGCGTTGCGTTGGTTTCGCTCGGCTTGAACGCTGCTGCCCGTGCGTCGGGATGGGTCGGTGCAAGCTCCGTTGCCGGGTCGCCGGAAATGCGCGAACCGCGCAGCACGCGCGCCTGGCTGGCATCGTACGGGCAGGCGCGGTGCATCAGGCAGCGATTGTCCCAGACGACGAGATCGCCGACCTGCCACTGGTGTTTGTACACGCGCGGCGGCTGACAAGCATCTTCGAGCAGCTTGTCGAGCAGCGCGGCTGACGCTTCTTCACTCATCCCCGGTATGCCATACGCGTGGCGGCCGGTGTAGATCGATTTGCGGCCGGTTTCCGGATGGGTCTTGATGAGGGGGCGCAGCGGTGCGCCTTTGTCGTGCAGCCCATACAGGTTGTCCGTCGTGTGCTCAAAGCCAGCCCGGGCCTGGGAGAAGTAAAGCGAGTGATAGGCGGAAAGCCGTTCGAGCTCGTCCTGGGTATCGCGATCCAGCGCATCCCACGCTGCGCGCATGTCCGCAAATTCCGTCTCGCCCCCGCTCGGCGGCAGCGTGATCGCGCTCAGCATGGCGGCCTTCGAGGCCAGCGGCATATAGGTGCTGTCGGTGTGCCAGCCTTCGTTGCCTTTGAGGATCTGATACTGGTACTCGTCCGGTTGCGCCAGCGTGCCGTCCCCTTTCTGATTAGAAATGGGAATGGTTGACCCTTTCTGCTTGGGTGAGAGTTTTTCGATCTTGCCGAAGCGCTCCGCAAAGGCGCCTTGCGCGTCACGGCTCAGATGCTGTCCGGGAAAGACCAGCAGACCGTATTCCAGAAAGGCCGCGTACAGCGCCTGCCAGTGTTCTGCGTCGAGGTCTGCCAGCCGCACGCCGGTCACGATGGCGCCGAACGTGGTATTGGTGATCGGTTCGATCTGCATCGATGACCTCCTCTGAGGGTTCGTCAAGGCATTAACCAGATGGGTGATGACCAGGCGCGCTCTTGAATCGTTGCCTGCAAGTCCGAACGGGGCGCTACGCCCGCGCGCACGGCGTCCCAGGTGGACCATCGACACGTCGGGTTCTCAAGCACGCGAACGTAGTAGAACGCGCGATGCGCCGGGTCGTAAGCGGGATCCTGCCACACGGTTTCCAACGTTGCCGCGCCGCGGTCCTGACTGATGGCGCAGTTCGCGAGATCGACGCTGGCGCCGTTGTCGGGGCAACGGTGGGTGGCTGGATCTACCTCACCGCCATCCGCGCAAGCCACGTCGAATACCTGCTCGTTGTGCTCGCCGTCAACGGTCCAGCCCTTGACGATCTGCAGGCGCTGGAGCGGTGCGGAGTTGGCATCCCGCGCAGCCCACGCATAAAAACGTGGTGTCTGGGCACCGCGCGCATGCAGCTCGGAGCCCATGGCCACACCGTTGGCGTACGCCGCGGCGAGGTCGCCTGAGGCTGCTGTCATGTCTGCTTTGATGTCGAAGCCGGCGAACAGGCGCACCTGCATTCGTGGGCCGGAAGTGGCAAATGTCTCTTTGCGGCGGAACGCGCTGTAAATGGCTTCCCGCGTGTTGGCCTCTGCCCAGACGCCCGTCAGGCCCGAAGCGCCCCAGGTCTCATACGCCCCGGCGGCATAACTGTTGCCATCGACCTCTTTGAGACTCACGCGGCCGGCAGCGCGGATGACCTCGGCATCCTCATCTGAGATGGGCACCGAACCGCGCCGCGATCCGTCTGCGTCGAGCAGGCCAACCTTGGAGAAGTAGTTGTCCTCCTCGACGTAGGCAGCGCCCGTATGCGTGTCGGAAGCGCCCACGAAGCCGAACTGGTAGGCGTTGATGATTCCTCCGTCCTGCAGCTTGAGCCCGTTGAGCAATGCCTCGCGCGCGTAGGAGCCGCTGGGCTCAGACGGGAGCTGCGTCGCTACGCGGAACGGCATGATCTCGAAATCTGCCCATTCATCGGTATCCGACAACAGCGGATGTGTCTCAGACGTGCCCTTGACCTGGGTCAATTCCACCAGCGGCTCGTTGCGGATCCGCTGGGCGGCGTACTCGTCATCGAGCGGGTCGCCCGCCCAGTCCACCATCTTGAACATCTGGCCATTCGAGCCGTTGGCGTTGTGCGGTATGGCCAGCGCTTCGATCCCCTGACTGCGCAAGCCGTCCATCCAATCCCATAACCCTTCGGGATTCTGGCTGTGAAAACGGGAGAACGGCATTGCCGGGAGTTTGTCGGCCCCCTCGAAGATCACATTGCGGTGCAGATTGCCGCGATCGTCGGTCGATGAGGTGTATTCGTACGCGACGAACGTGGTGAATTCACCCGGTCGGTAGTTGGCTTCCGCCGCCGCCACGATGTCGGCCCAGGCGTCCTTGGCGATCTGGTTCACCATGTCTGCGTCGATATTGCCATCGACGATGCCACGCACCGTATCGGGCAGGAACGTGCTGAAGGCCGTGACCCGTTGCGGGATGCTCTCAAAGTTGAGATTGTCCGCCGCGTTCAGGTTGTGCAGATCCGCGACGTGGGGTAATCGCGACAAGGGCGTCGAGGTGTCGGCGGCGGCTTTCACAGCGCCCAGGAACATGGCGTGGTCGGTCACCGCATAAAAATCGAGCGGCTGACTCAGCTGCACGTCGAAGCCGGCGGGATGGCGCAATGGCTCACCCTGCGCGTACCGGTAGGCGTCATAAGGTGTTGCGATGGTGCCGAACGCATAAGCGTCGAACGAATACTCGGTATGCACATGCAGGTCGCCGAAGAGCGCCATCCGCGTCGCGTTACGCGCCGGGCTGCCGGCGATGATGTCGGTCGGCATCTCGAGCTGAGCGCCGCCAAAGCGTCGGGCTTCGCCCTGCTCGGCGGTTGCCTCTGCAGTGGCAACCGCGGCGACTTCTGTCGTCACCTCCGCGGATTGTGCGTTGGTTTCCGGTCTATCGCCGCATCCGGCGAGAGTGCTGCCCAGTACGACAGCGCCTATGAGTGTTGATCGCATATTCCTCTCCTCCGGGCGTCATTCTAGCGGACCATTGTCGAGGGTGTCGTGGGGGACGATTGCCGCGCGAAGGAGAGGCCAGCTACCACAAGGCCCAGGTGCCGGTTGCCATGACGTAGATGGAAAGCAGCAGATTTGTCGTGCCATGCGCGATGATGGCGTCGCTCAGATTATCCCGGTAGTAACGGACGGCGCCATAAACCAGGCCCGCGGCCATGCCTGCCGCCCAGGCATCGTGCAAGAGGCCAAACAGGACGGACGAGGTGAGGAAGGCCAGCCAGCTGAATGGCAGACGGTGATCGAACGAAGCGCCGGACAGGCGGTGCAGCAGGTATCCGCGAAAAAAGAGTTCCTCGGCAATCGGCACGGTCAGCACTGCACCTATCGAACGCAGTGTGAGCCACGCGATGGTCAGCCAGAGCGGTGCCTCTGCCAGCGCGGCCGCCGTTCTGGCGCTGTCGGCGGACGATGCGGGAACCATGATCAACCAGAGCGCGAATACGAGCACGCCCGCTCCGACAGGCCAGACCGAAAGACTGGGTAAGCGCAGGTTCGGTCGAAGGTGCTGCCATGCCCACCAGATCGCGAACCCTGTCGCCACGACCCGCAGTGGGTACAGCCAGTCGTGCCCGGCGGAAAATGCCTGAGTGAGCAGCGTCGTCGCGAGCAGCACGATAAGCGGCATGAGCATTGCCGTTGCCTGGCCAGCTGCGGGATTCGCCGCCTCGACCGGTGCGGAGCTCTGCTTGTTCGAAAAGAATCTGATCCGATCCGCGCTCAGCAGTAATCCGAACGCAACGCCAATGAACATGATCCAGCCAGCCTGGCTGTGAAAGCCGCCGATGGCGATGTCGGGGGAAATTTCTGCGCCGATGAGAATGAGGGCAACGATACGAATGGCGTTGAAGCACCAGATCGTGGCGATGCCCAGCGGAAAGAGCAGCAAGGCGTGTGGAAATCGAAAATCGCGGCGAAAAAGAGAAAGGTAAAACGCGGTGAAGAAAGTAATCAAACCCACGCCCTCATAGCCGGAGCAGGTTTGATCAATACGCACGATAAAGTCCCCGCTACCCAGCAGCACCTCTGAGTAGTTGATGTAGGCATCTTGCGTGACCAGCTGCAGCAGCCACGCGCTGAGACTCAAGGTCCACGCACTGAATGGCTGCCAGAGCGTTTGCGCGCTCATCGCGACGATGAGCGCCAGCGGTCCCATGGCAAGCGCGACGAGCAGGGAGGCGCGTTCCTGACGCGCGACGGCGTACCAGTAGTCCCGGTTTGCCAGCGTCGCCATCCAGCTCGCGAACGTCAGCAGAATCAGAATGACCCAAATCACGGGTATCCAGACTGGTGGCGGCGCGGCGACGCTCGCCGGACTGAAAATTGCGCCCGTAGTCAGCCAGAGCGCGACAAAAATACCGAGATGCAGGCCCAGATAACGGTATCTGCGTGTTTCCTGACCGAGTTGTGCCCAATGGTCGGCGAAGCGAGGGCCGATGCCGAGCAGGAGAGCTGCACTCATCGCCAGCAGGGTTTTCAGCACGTAGCCGCTGTAGGCGAACCAAGCTGTCCAGCCAACATCTTCCGCTTCGGACAGGGTGAGGGCATCGTAGGAAAGTGCGATGAAAAAGACCTCTAACAGAGGTAATCCCGCGATCAGCCAGACCTGAATGGATGGCGGCGTGCCCGTGAGACGGGCGTTGGCAGTCAAAGTCTCAGGGCCAGGCGGTCAGGCCGCCTTCTTTTCCCGGGCATAGGCAAGCAGAACGAGCAGTAGAGACAGGGCCAGCGGCGCGGTGGCGCCATCGATTTCGGGTACCGAGCGCACGTATTTTTGCTTGGCTTTGTGTTTCCAGTACCAGTGCTTTTTAGACAGTTCGCTCTTTACCTGCTCTTCCGTGGATACCACCGTGACGGTTTGCTGATCTGGCGCCGTTGTCTCCGCCAGGGCAGAGGGGGCAAGTGCGATAAAAAGTAGAAAGATGACGACGACGCTTCTCACGGGTTTTTCGAATCCATGCTGGTTGTTTCTGAGCCGCTAATCTAGGCACCCGCCGTCCGGTAAACGATGAGTAAGGTGTACGGATATGTAAGGGCTGAGTTACACATGAAAAATGCGTGTAAAACGTGCCCGTGAAACGGCGGGAAGCGGCTTTGGCTTGCGCCGCCGCCGCGCTGTCGGGATGGTGGGGAATGGAGGATGTTGGGGAGTAGGGGATCTGGGGAATTGGAGAATAGGAGAATAGGAGAATAGGAGAGTTGTTGGGGTACCTATGGGTCACACCTCCAGCGCATCGGGTTCAAAACTTTTTCGGCAGATCAGCGCAAACCCGAAGCGGGCGAGGAGCGCGAACGGCAGCAGGCACAGGCCGAACAGCAGCAACGCACCGACGCTGTATGCAATGAGACTCCAGAACAGAATTTCTTTGATGGACATGCTGACCTCCCGGGCTCGTTTCCAGGTAGGTCACGACCACCGGGCGGGCGGTTCACATTTGGGGCAAGGCGGTTTACACGGGCTACTGCAGCCGCACGCGTTCGCGCAACTCGTTGGAGCCGGTGTTGTCATCGATGCCGACCATCTCGCCGTAGGCGCTTTTGTGGACGAAGTCGACTTCGAGCACGCCGGCATCGCGCAGCGCGGTAAGCGCCGCGTAGCGGCTGCGGAAGCGTAAGGTAGCGCCGCGCTCGTCTGTTACCGGCTGCAGATCTTTGCCGACACAGTGGAAAACGAGATAAATCATTGGATCCACGGCGTGCACTTCCAGGTAGTCCGCGGTGGTCAGGTCGGAAATGCTGATGCTGCTCGCCATCAGACGAGCACACCCAGATCATCGGTCGGCCAGAAAGTGAACTGCCCCGGGAGCACATAGACGAGACCCGCAAGCAGCAGACAGGAGGCGACGAGGCCCAGCGCGACCAGCACAATGTCGATCGTATGCAGGCGCATGAACCGCTGGTCTTCGCCACGGTCGCGGGCAGCGTTAATGGCCGGAATGATCTGCAGGCCCGCCCAGAAACTCAGAGTCATGATTGCACCCAGTCCAATCAATGCCGTCGCATAAACCAGCGGCACGGCGCTGAACGCCGAGCCCACGGCCCAGCTGACGGTGAGCACGAGCCCACAGGCCACCGCGAAGCGGTGATAGCGCAACCAGAAACGGCGCAGCAGGATGGCGCTGCTGCCTTCGTCGAGGAGTTTGACGGCGAGCGGCGCCACGGCCATGCCGCCGAATACCAGAGCGCCGATATAGCCTGCGAGGAGGCAGGCATAGAACGCCATCAAATAAGCTTCCGTGAGGTGATACATGTGATTTCTTTACTGCGGTTGGCCTGAAAGTAGGGCACGCGCAATGAAGAAAGTGTCAACGCAGGTCTGTTTGAAACTGTCCCCAGTCGATGGGCTCACTGAGGCTGACCCGGGGGAGCGGGACGTCGAGTGCCTCCACGTATTTCTGCGCTGCGCCTGTATTGAAGACGACGATGCGTTCTTGCGGCCCGACCCAGCCGCGTGTCGTGAGCTCGGCGAGCGCGGCGATGCACGCGGCGGTCTCCGGGCAGATGGCGATGCCTTCCATGGCCATGCTCGTGCGCATCCATGGATCGATCTCAGCTTCGGGCACCGCTATGGCGCAACCATGGCTTTCGCGTAGGGCGTCCAGAATCATGAAATCACCGACCGCAGCGGGCACGCGTATACCGCTGGCCATGGTGTGGGCATTTTCATGGAGTGTCGCGAAGCGTTCGCCTGCCTCGTATGCAGTAACGATGGGGCAGCATCCCTCTGCCTGCACGGCCACCATGCGTGGCATGACCTCGCTTTCGAGCCAGCCCATTGTCTTGAGTTCCTGGAACGCTTTCCACATGCCAATCAGACCCGTGCCTCCGCCGGTCGGATAGACGATGACATCGGGCAGCTGCCAGGCGCTCTGCTCGGCAAGCTCGAGCCCCATGGTCTTCTTGCCCTCGAGCCGATACGGCTCGCGCAGCGTGGAGAGATCAAACCAGCCCATGGGGTCTTTCCCCGCGCGTACCAGCGCGCCGCAGTCATTGATCAACCCGTCGGCGACGTAGGTGTGAGCCCCTGCAGCGACGCATTCCAGCTGATTGACGACGGGGGTGTCGGCCGGCATGAAAACAAATGTCTGCATGCCGGCGCGGGCACCGTAGGCCGCAGCAGCGCCGCCGGCATTGCCCGCTGAAGGCAGCGCGAGCATGTCGATGCCGAAACCGTGGGCCATTGTGACCGCCATTGTCATCCCGCGGCTCTTGAAGCTGCCGGTGGGCAGCTGAGATTCATCTTTGATGTACAGGTTGTCGAGCCCCAGGTGCGCGCCGAGCCGGGGGCTCGGCAGGAGAGGGGTCATGCCCTCGCCGAGGGTGATGATCTCCTGCGTGTCGGTGTGAGGCAGGAGCTCGCGGTAGCGCCAGAGGGACGGCGCGCGCTGCGCTAGAGTGCTCTTGTCCATCAAATGGGCTGCGCGTTCGAGGTCGTAGCGCACCCAGAGAGGCCGGTCAGCGTGGGTGGTATGGATTTCTCCTGCCGGCAAAATCGTGCCGTCGATAGCGCTTTGCAGATGCGTGATGGTGGAAGGCATGGCCGGTCTTCGCTCAGTGCATGACGGCTGCAGACTTCACCTGCACCCACACCTGCGCGCCTTTTTGAACGCCGAGGTGGCTGAGCGATCGCCGTGTCAGGCGTGCGAGCAGGCGTTCGTCGCCAGCGGCAAGCTGCACCAGCGCGGTCGCCTGCTCTGCCGCGGTCTGTATGTCGGTCACCGTGGCCGGCAGGCGGTTGAGGATGCTGGTGTCCGTGTGCTCCGCAAGCGCGAGGCTCACGTCGCGGGCCAGAATGCGGATGCGGATGGATGCGCCCACCGCTTCACCATTGTCCGACAGCCACAAGGATCCGCCGGAGAACTGGGCTTTGATGAGGTGCCAGTCCGCGTCGCGCTCGACCACGCTTGCGCCAATGATGACGCCGGTGTCGTCGCCTGCGTCGAGCGGGTTGCCGATCGCTGCCAGGAGCTCTGCTGCTGGCCCTGCGGCAGCGACTTTGCCCTCGTCGAGAACCACGATGTGATCGGCCAGCCGCGAGACCTCTTCGACCGCGTGGCTCACGTAGAGAATCGGCAGCTCGAACTCCGCGTGGACAGCCTCGAGATAAGGCAGAATCTCCTGCTTGCGCGCCGTGTCCAGCGAAGCGAGCGGCTCGTCCATCAGCAGCAGCCGCGGCTGTATCAGCAATGCCCTTGCGATGGCGACGCGCTGCTGCTCACCGCCCGACAGCGCGGCGGCCGGTTGGCCCAGCAGCTGGCCGATACCCAGGACTTCCAGCACATGCTGGAATTGATCCGGCGTTTCCGGTTCGGTGCGGCGCTTGAGCGCGTAATCCAGATTGCCCTGCACCGTCAGGTGAGCGAACAGGTTGGCATCTTGAAACACATAGCCGAGCGGGCGTTGGTGCACTGGCAGATAGGTCGTGTCGTTCTGCCAGGTTGTGCCGTTGACCACCAGGTCGCCACGCGCCTGCTCGAGGCCTGCGATGCAGCGCAGCAGCGTGGTTTTTCCCGATCCTGAGGCGCCGTATATTGCCGAGATGCCGCGCCCCGGCAGGCGGGTATTCACCTCGAGCGTGAAGGCGCGCGCGGCGCTGGCGCCAAACTCGAGTTCGAGGCGGATGTCGATCTCGCTCATCAGGATCGACCGAACAACCCGGGAGAGGAGGGGTGCCTGTTCTGGAACAGATACAACGCCACGAGCACGATGAACGCGAATGCCACCATGATTGCCGACAGGATATGGGCTTCGGTGTACTCCAGCGCCTCGACGTGGTCATAGATCTGTATGGCCGCCACGCGCGTTTCGTCGGGAATGTTGCCGCCGATCATGAGCACGACGCCGAATTCGCCGACGGTATGGGCAAACCCCAGGACCGCGGCGGTGATGAATCCCGGCCGCGACAGCGGCAGCACGACCGTAAAAAACCGGTCGAGAGGGCCTGCCCGCAACGTCGCCGCTGCCTCCAGGGGCCTGTCTCCCAGGGCCTGCATCGCGTTTTGAATAGGCTGCACCACAAACGGCAGTGAGTAGAACACGGATGCGATGACCAAACCCCAGAAGGTAAAGGGGAGGAGCCCGAGGCCCAGGCTTTGGGTCAACGCGCCGACTGGACCGTCGGGGCCCATGGCGATCAGCAGGTAAAATCCGAGCACGGTGGGCGGCAGCACGAGGGGCATTGCGACCAGTGCGCCCACCGGCGCTTTCCAGACTGAGCGGGTCCGCGCCAGCCACCATGCCAGAGGTGTGCCGAGCACGAGCAGGATCAGCGTAACCGTCGTCGCCAGACGCAGCGTCAGCCAGAGAGGCCCCCAGTCCACGGGCTACGGAGCCTCCGGCTGCAGGTAGCCGAATTCAGCCAGAAGCGGCGCGGCGTTCCGCGTGAAAGCCATGAACCGGCGCACGGCGGGGTGCTCGGGATGCAGACTGACAGCGTCCTGACGTATCGGGTTGTGCATGTGGGCCGGCACGCGCCAGCTCGAGCCGTTGCCGTGATTGATCTGGCTCAGGGCAACAAAACCCACCTGAGCATTGCCGCTTGCGACGAACTGATAGGTCTGGCCGATGTTCTCGCCCATGACGTACTTGTCGGTAAGGTCGAGATCGAGATGCGCCAGGGTCTCCACCGCAGCCAGACCGTAGGGGGCAAGCTTGGGATTGGCTATCGACAGACGCGTGAAGTTGCCGCTGGCAAGCAGTCCGCGCCCGTCTTCGACCAGCGTCGGGTCGGCTGACCATAGCGCCAGCTGCCCGACGGCGTAAGTGAAACGATCGTGACCTTTACCGGCCTGTTCGAGGGCGGCGGGTTTGATCTGGTCTGCCGAGAAAAAGGCGTCGAACGGCGCGCCGCTCATGATCTGTGCGTAGAGCTTGCCCGACGAGCCGGGAACCAGCCGCACTTCTGCAGCGTCCGTTTCCTCGAACTTCTGCACCAGCGCGCGCATCGGGTTGATGAAATTCGAAGCCACCGCCACCGTCAACGTCTCTGCCCGCACCGGCAGCGTCAGGCACAGCGCCGTCAAGGCCGCTAGCCTCGCGAACGTGGTGATGCCCGGGCTCGTCATGTCAGATGAGCGGCAGGAGAAACGGCTTGTGGGCCGCGATTTCCTCTCTGTCCAGGCCGTTGACTTCATAAGGCAACACCAGCCAGCGGTCGGTTTCGTGGAGGTAGAAGTCGGGTTTGGCGTCTCCGGTTGGCCGATACCAGAGCGCGGCAACGCGGATGTCTTCGGGCAGGTTGCGCTTCAGCCCCGCGCCCAGTTGGTCGATGACCGCCTGGGTGTGACGCCCGCTGCTGAAGACGTCGTCGACGATCAGCAATCGGTCGTCCGCGTTGAGGTTCTCGAGCAGGTACTGTTTGCCGTGCACGCGGATCGGCTGTTTGGAGGCGGCGGCTTGCTGGTACTGGGCGATCCCCCCATACGAGGTTCGGAGCGCGATATGGTCTGTCTCGACACCCAGCGTGGCCAGACACTCCTGCACGACGATGCCCACAGAGCTGCCGCCGCGCCACAACCCGACGATAAATGTGGGATGGAAACCGCTCGCGAATATCTGCTCGCCGAGACGGAAGCCGTCGAGAATCTGTTCAGCTTCGCTGACAAAAATTTTCGTGCTGGCGTCGATGTTGGTAAATTCCGTGCTGCAACAGACTTTCCACTATAACAACATCAGACCCATCAGCGATGAGTGAAAAAACATACCTCGATGCGCAAACGCTTCTCGAAGACTCGTTCAAGCTTGCCGCTGAGGTCTATCACAGCG
Source organism: Pseudomonadales bacterium (assembly GCA_965267275.1). GTDB lineage: Bacteria > Pseudomonadota > Gammaproteobacteria > Pseudomonadales > Azotimanducaceae > UBA4421. Next base: position 3,764,203 of record OZ253950.1, on the reverse strand, counting down.
GATTCAGGCCAACGTTTATCGTGGCGGTTTGGCGCGGTGGCGCCCCCATCGGCATCGCCGTGCAGGAGTACTTCGCGTATCAGGGTGTCGCCACGGATCACATTGCCATACGCACGAGCGCTTACCATGGCATCGACGAATCGAGCCGTTCGGTGGCGGTGTACGGGACGAGTTACCTGACAAAGAATCTGACGCATGACGACAGCCTGCTGATCGTCGATGACGTCTTCGACACTGGCCGCACGGTGGTTGCGATCATTGATGAGATACGCGCCAAACTGCGGCGTAATACGCCGCAAGACATCCGCGTGGCGGTGCCGTATTACAAGCCGACGCGCAATCAGACGGACCTCGTGCCCGACTATTACCTGCATGAAACGGACCGGTGGTTGAAATATCCCTACTCGCTGGAGGGACTTTCCATCGAGGAAATGCAGACGCATCGTCCCGAGATATTTGCGATTATCGGGCATCACCTGGCTCGCTAGCCACCGTGTCTGCCGGCCGCTAGACTCAGCGCCCACTCCCGTTGATTGACGACATCGCTTTTTGAATACTGCCTCGGATATCTGGAGCCTGGCAAAGCGGGGCTTTGCGAGCCTCTCGATCCAGATCGTGAACCGAATTGTGATGCTGGCGTTGGGCGTCGCGCTGGCCCGCGGTCTCGGGGTCGAAGCCTACGGCGTCTATGCCTTTGCGCTGGCGATACTGGGTGCGCTCGCGACTTTTGCGGATGTTGGCATTCCGCAGCTTACGGTGCGTGAAGTGGCGAGACTGAGCACCAGCGGTGACTGGGGCGCGTTGAAGGGACATCTCCTTGCTGGTGGTCAGATCACGCTGCTGGTCAGCATCCTGGTTGCCACAGCCGGTATCTTTGCTGCGCCGCTATTGTCTTCCGGGGTGCAGCTGGAAGCGCTCTGCGCGATGTTCCTGATGCTGCCCGGTACGCTCGCTGTTCGCTATGGTTGCGCGAGCCTGCGCGGCGCCGGATTCACGACCATCGCTCAATTTACCGAGTACGTGCTGATACCCGTAGTGGTTCTGACTGCGGTCGCGGGTGTGTTCCTGGCCGATGAGGCCTGGCGCACGCCGACCGTTGCGATCGCATTGCAGGCAGTCATCGGGTTTGCCGTGGCGGTTGTGGTGTTGCCGGCCGCGTGGCGGATGCTTGTGAAGAATAGATCGGCTGCCACGGTCAATCCCCCCCGTTTGTCTTTTCTACAACAGGCTCTGCCATTTGCGCTGATTGGCGGCGTCAGTCTGCTGAACTCGCAGATCGACCTCATCATGCTCGGTATCTTCCGTGAGGCGACCGATGTCGGGCTGTACCGGGTTGCGGTGCTTGGTGCGATGCTGGTTGCGTTTGGCCTGCAGGCGGGTAATGCGGTTCTGCCGACGTACTTTGCGCGCTTTCACACGGAGCAGGACAAAGAGCGATTGCAGGCGCTCTTGACGACCAGCGCGCGCGCTATCCTTGGCATCGCGGCACCGGTGGCGGTTGTCCTGGTGACGTTTGGCGGGACGTTGGCGGCCCTGGTGTTTGGCGCCGGGTTCGCAGCAAGCCATGTACCGCTGGCCATCCTCGCAGCGGGCGAGCTTATCGGCGCATCCATGGGTTCCGTGGGATTTTTGCTCTACATGACCGGCCGTGAGAACCGCGCGCTCAAAGTACTTGGCTTCACCGCTGTGCTGAACATTGTGTTGAATCTCCTTTTGATACCGCCGTTTGGCATGACGGGCGCAGCCGTTGCAACAGCGACCGGGCAGCTTGTCAGGCTTGTATTGCTCTATCGTATCGTGCGTGTTGAATTGGGGTTGGATCCGGCACCGTGGTTCGGACTGACGGGCCGGCGCGTGTGAAAGAGGAACGCCGTTACTTTCCCGCTGCATTTCGTGCGCGGCGTCATAGAGCCTCTGTCGGGGGTTGGTTGCCAGCTGAGTCCAGAAACCCGAATATGCGGGCATGCTGGAACTTCTGACGATTTTCATTGTGGGCTTGGTGGTCGGCGGCACGGTGTGGCTCTACAACCGTCTCGTCCGGTTCAGAAATCGTGTCAGTAACGCGTGGGCGGATATCGACGTGCAGCTGAAACGCCGTCACGATCTGATTCCTCAGCTCGTGACCATGGTGCAGGCGTACGCGGACTATGAAAAGGCGACGCTGACCGCGGTGACCGAGCTACGTGCGCGCAGTGAGACGGCCGCTCATCTGCCTGACAAAGCACAGGTCGAAGCGGCGATCGCCGACGGCGTCGCGCGCCTCATTGTCGTTGCCGAAGATTATCCCGAACTCAAAGCAGATCAGAATTTCCGCGAGCTACAGACCAGTCTCACGGAGGTGGAAGACTATCTGCAGCATGCGCGACGCTTCTACAACGGTGCCGTGCGCGAACTCAATACGCGTGTGCAGTCGGTTCCGGACCTAATTGTCGCGCGCCTCTTCGGTTTCAAGTTGGCAGAGTATTTCGACGCTGAAGCTGCGGCGGAGGCCTCTGTGACGATAGGCCTCGAGCGATGAGGGTTCTCGCAGCGCTGGTCGTGGCGGTCGCGATGAGTGCCGTGTCCGCCGTGCATGCGGACGAACGCATCCTGCGCTACCACAGCGACATCTCGGTCATGGCCGACGGCGGCATGGAGGTCAGCGAGAGGATTCGCGTGCGCGCGGAGGGTAATCAGATCCGTCGTGGCATCTATCGCGATTTCCCTACGGATTACAAAGATGCCTTCGGCAATCGTTATCGCGTCGCGTTCGAGCCGCTGTCAGTAACGCGTGATGGGCGCACAGAACCCTGGTTTGCCGAGCGCGGCCGCAACGGTGTGCGCGTCTACGTGGGCAGCCGCGAGGTAATGCTTGCGCCAGGAGAGTACGAGTACGAGATACGTTATCGCACGAACCGGCAGCTCGGCTTCTTTGTCGATCACGACGAGCTCTTCTGGAACGTTACCGGCAATGGCTGGGCTTTCCCGATAGACCGCGCCTCCGCGCGGGTTGTCCTGCCAACGGGGGCTTCGGTCAATCGCGTTTTCGGCTTTGTTGGCCGGCAGGGCAGTACCGAACAGGCGTTTGAGGCCAGCGCGTCTGGCAACGAAGCCAGCATCGTCACGACACGAGGCCTTGCTCCCGGTGAAGGTATATCCGTGGTCGTGGAGTGGCCCAAAGGGATTGTTGCCGAGCCTACGAGTGCCGATCGTTTCCGCTTTTTTGTTGCGGATAATGCGATGGCGCTGGCCAACGGCATCATGCTGGTGCTCTCGTTTGTCTACCTCTTCTGGATGTGGCGCCGCGTAGGGCGCGACCCGGAGGCGGGTGTCATCTTCGCGCAGTACGACCCGCCGCAGGATTATTCACCGGCGTCCGCGCGCTATATCTCCCGCATGGCATACGACGCTACCACGTTCAGCGCGGCCGTCATCAACCTCGCGGTCAAAGGGCACCTGGAAATCGACCAGCGTGACGACGATGAATACACGCTCAAAGAGTTGCCGTCAGACGAACCGCTGGCACCTGGCGAAGCGGCGCTGAAAGCGCGGCTGTTTGCCAGTGCGCCCGTCCTCGCCGTCACCAACGATAACCATGCTACCGTCGGGGCGGCGCGCAGTGCGCACAAAAAAGCGCTGCGCCGAGATTACCTCGGGCGTTACTTCAAAAAGAACACCGGTTATATCTGGCCGAGCATGGGTCTGTCCCTGGTGGTTTTGATTGTCACGGCCATCCAGCTGCCGGTCACTCTGTTAGGCGCTCTGCTCTACGGCATCAACGGTGTCATGCACGGAATCTTCGGCTATCTTCTGAAAGCGCCGACGGTCAAAGGGCGTATCCTGCTCGACCACCTGGACGGCTTCAAAATGTACCTGTCCGTCGCTGAGCAGGACGACTTGAACACGCGTCATCCGCCCAATAAGACGCCGGAGCTGTTTGAGCGTTATCTCCCCTTTGCCCTGGCGCTTGGCGTGGAGAACGAATGGGCTGAGCAGTTCACCGATGTGTTTACCCGCCTCGAGGCGGACGGACAGCCTTATCGGCCTGGCTGGTACAGCGGCACGTTCTATCCAGCGCAGCCGGCAATGTTTGCGCGTTCGGTTGGCTCGAGCTTCAGCTCCGCCATCTCTTCGGCGGCGACGCCCCCTGGCTCTTCCTCGGGTTCTGGCGGCTTCAGTGGCGGCGGTGGTGGTGGCGGCGGCGGCGGGGGCTGGTAGCTGGCCGTGGCAGTCCCGACGATCGCCTGGCGCGGGGACTATGCGTCTGGGGGCGTCTAGGCGTGCTCGAGAAAGCGCTTGAGCTCGCAGTCCGTCACCATCTTCGCAAATTCTTCCAGCTGCGCACGGCGGGTGCCGGCATACATGCGTACGAAGTCTTCGCCGAACCATGTTTTCGCAAACTCTGACTTTTCGAACCGGCTGATCGCCTCGTCGAAGCTCGACGGAAATCTGAGGTTCGCGGGCGCTTTTTTGTTGAGGTGGCTCGCGCCCTTGACCGCCGGGGTTGGCTCGAGACCCTCACTGATGCCATGCAGGCCCGCACTCAGGAGCGCGCTGGCGACGAGATAGGGGTTGCTGTCCGCACCGGGCACGCGTAGCTCGAGGCGCTGTGACCTGGCGGAACCCGCAATCACCCGCAGCGCGCAGGTACGATTTTCGATTCCCCAGTCAGCGCGGATCGGCGCGAATATGCCCGGCACGAAGCGTTTATACGAATTGATGTTGGGCGCCATCATCAGGAGCAGCTCCGGCAGAAACTTCTGCACCCCGCCGATGAAGTGGCGCTGACGTTTGCTGACGTGGTGCTCGGCATCTGCATCGTAAAACGCGTTCTCGCCTTGATCGTTCAGGAGCGACAGGTGGGCGTGGCCGCTCTGCCCGTCATCGTCAGCCAGCGGCCGCGCCATGAAAGTCATCGTGAGATCATGTTTCTTTGCCAGCACTTTAGCGTGTGTTTTGAAGAGCACCGCGTCGTCCAGCGCGCTGATGCCCGGCTGATGCGCGAGGGCGACCTCGCCCATCGCCGCAGCCACCTCCCAGTGCATGCTCGATACCTCGACAGCCATTTCGTCACACATCGTGCGCATGGCTTTGAAAAACTCCGACCAGATGCTCTGGTGCATGACGCCGCCGTAGGTCGATACCTCGGTGACGAGCTGCAGATCGGTGAAGTGTTTCCCGCGCAGTGTTTCGGGTGTTTCGGCCAGCAGCCGATACTCGTACTCCATGCCGTAGACCGGCATCAAGCCCGCTGCCTGTGCGCGTTGCTCGACCCGTTGGTAGAGCCGGCGCGGATCCCAGTCTGAGCCCTGAGTGCCGTCGGCAAACTGGGCAAAGAAAAAGAGGGCGGATTCATCGTCTTCGAAGGGCAGCGTGCGGGGGTGCTGCCAGTCTATGTCGCAATCGTTGTCGGCGACGTCCAGGTCGGGCGTTAAGTACCCGCGTGGGAACAAGGTGTGGTCCCCGTAATCGAGCATCAAATTGAGCGGCGAGAACGGCAGGCCGCTCGGAAATCCTTCCAGCAGCTTCTTGGCGTTTACCGTCTTTCCGCGCAGCTGACCCTGGAGATCGACAAAGGCAACGGTGGCGTAACGGGATGAGTGTCTGGTGAAGAGTTCGGTGATGTCATCGCGACTGGGCAGGGGGTCCGGCATGACGGGCGTTCCGGTGATTGGCGCTGGCCGCATTATCTCCGAGAGTGACGGGCGCGGCCAGATTGCCGGTGCGCCTGTCTGCGTTCTGCATGAACTCGATCAGCGCGGGGGCCACCTCAGCCGGGTGGGTCAGGAGGAAAGGGTGGCCGGCGCCGGGGATCTCTGTGTATTCAGCTTCGGGGAGAATGGCGCGCATATCGGTAACCTGACGCTCGGTGACGATGTGGTCGAGGGCGCCGCGTACGATCAAAGCGTCTGGCAATCGAGCCGAGGCGGCTGCGTAAACTGCGCGCTGGCACCCCAGGGTACCGCTCTGGAACAAGGATAACAGTGCACGGTCGAACCCGGGTTCCTCGAGCTGACGCTCAAAGAAACCCACAAAGCGACCGTCCTCGATGGCCTTGTATTTCTCCGCGCGCCGGCGCTTCAGCATCGGTATGACGAGTGCAGGCATCAGGGCCTGTCCGAGCATGGGCAGGTGCAGCAGTTTGCTGATCGGGAAATTAGCCTGAAAGTCCACGAGCGGCGCCGCGAGCACGGTCGTTTGCGGCCGGATCTCATCCGTGGCAATGAGGTCGCCGATGATGGCGCTGCCGAGCGAGTGACCAAGCAGGTGCTGAGGCATGCCCAGCTCGAGCACTTCCAGGAGCTCTACGATCTGTCTGCGAAACAGCTCGAGCGTGTACGCGGTGTCCGGGCGTGCGGAGAAGCCGTGTCCGAAGAGATCGAGACACAGCGTAGCGAAGCCCGCGGCGGTCAGGTGCGGGATGATGCGTTCGAATTCCCACATCGGCACCGTGGCCCCGTGGATGAGTAGGACCAGCGGTGCGTCACGGGCCCCGTCGATGCGGTAGTGGCAGAAGCCGTCGCTCAAGCGCGCATACTGATGAGTATCTCTGGCCATGCGGCCGGCAATCCCGTCAGTGCGGCACGGCTGCGAACGCTGTTGCGCTCGATATCTCCGAAAGTCGATTTGTCAGGCGTCGCTCGCCGACTTTCTGATAAGCGAGCGCTGCGAGCGGTAGACCGCCGAGAACAGCAGCTACACTGATGCTCGCCACAGTGATGCCAATGACCGCCGGCATGGCGATGGCTGCCAGCAGGCAGATTACAGCGAGGGCCCGCGGGAAAGGCGCGGGCAGCGGCCCCCACATCAAGCGGAGGACGATGTTGGATCCGGCATCGGTGGCTTCTACATGGACTTCTGCCGCGGGTGCCGGAGTGGGTACGGCACCCTGCAGGAAAAACTTCGGTGGCTGGCGCTCGCTCTGATAGTCGACGTGACAGGTCGAACGTAGTGTCTCGCTCCTAAAGCGTTCGTTCAATTGTTCCGGAGAGAGATGAGACTGAGCCGCAACGTGCATGGGCGCTCCAAAGGTTGGCTTGGGCGCAAACTAGAGCGCGAGTATGAAGGTAGCGTGACGAAAGTCTGGCGATGTCAAACGCGATGAGGCGGTAAACTGTCCGTATGATAAAAAAATCTAAGAAGGCTGAGCCCAAACTCCTGCCCGCTGAGGAGGACCTCTGGCTGCTGCCGCTGGGCGGCTGCGGCGAAATCGGCATGAACTTGAATCTCTACGGCCATAACGGCTGCTGGCTGATGGTTGATTGCGGCATCACGTTTGCCGAGCCGGGGGCCGCCGAGCCCCACGTGCAGATGGCGGACCCGCAGTTCATTGAAGCGCGCAAAGAGCGTTTGAGTGCGTTGTTGATTACCCATGCGCACGAAGACCATATAGGCGCCGTCGCGCACCTCTGGCCGCGCCTCCAATGTCCCGTCTACGCAACACCGTTTGCAGCTGCAATCCTGCGCCGCAAGCTGATCGAAGCTGAGCTGCTTCATGCGGTTCCGCTCGAGATCGTGGCCGAAGGTCAGCGCCACACGCTCGATGTTTTTGATATTGAATGGATCGGCTTGACGCATTCGACGCCCGAATCCCAGGCGCTCATGATCCGCACGCCTGCCGGTAACGTTTTCCATACTGGAGACTGGAAGCTCGACAGCGAGCCGGTCGTTGGCGCGGACTACTCCGAAGCAAAGCTCCGGTCGCTGGCCGACGAAGACGTGGTTGCGATGGTATGCGACTCCACCAACGCCATGGTTCCCGGGCACTCGGTTTCAGAAGGCGCGCTCTTTCCGGGTCTGCGTGACCTTGTCGCCGACTGCGCGGGGCGCGTCATTGTCGGCTGTTTCGGCAGCAACGTCGCTCGCTTGCGCACCCTTGCCGAAGTGGCGCAGGCGACCGGGCGCTATGCCGGGCTGCTGGGACGCTCGTTGCACAATTACTTTGCGGCCGCCTGCGCGGCGGGCGTATGGCGCGCAGACCTCTCGCTGGCCGATGCGGCGCATCTCGGCTATCTCCCGCGCCATGAGGTCATGGCCATCGCCACCGGCAGTCAGGGAGAACCGCGCAGCGCGCTGCAGCGGCTGGCGGCAGGCACCCATCCGGATCTGGAGCTGGAGGCAGGAGATACCGTCATTCTGAGCTCCCGTGCCATTCCGGGGAATGAGGAGTCCATAGCCAACATGCTGTCGCGTTTGGGTGAGATGGGTGTGCGGATTGTGCAGGACGAGGCGCTCAATCAGCCGATACACGCGTCGGGGCATCCGGCCCGGGAAGAGCTCACTGCGATGTATGAATGGGTGCGCCCAAAGCTGGCGATTCCGGTGCACGGCGAAGAAGAGCATATGCGGGCCAATGCGGAGCTGGCCGCAGAGGTCGGCGTGCCGCGCCAGCTGCGCGGCAGTAACGGCGACCTGTTCATGCTGGCGCCTGTGCCGGGCGTGCGCCGGCAGATGGCGTCTGTCGGACGTCTGGGTTTAGACGGCAATAAGCTCGTCACTCTGCCGCGCTGAAGCGCCTGCGTTTCAGGAATGTCGTTGCCCGGGGTTGAAGCCGGAGAATCCCGTCTCGTGTGAATGGTTTCTGTGAGGTCCTCGAGGCTGCTAGAGCACCTGCCGCATTTCCGAGCCAACCTTGACGAAACCGTACTTCTCATAGAACGGCTGGTTCTGCTCGGTGGTTTGCACGAGATATAGCCCATACTCCGCGCATCCCCTTGCTCTGGCGCGCTCGACGGTATGTTCCACCAGCTGCCCGCCGATGTTCTTACCGCGTCCTGCGGGCGCCACAATCAGTTCTTCCAGCTGGCAGTATTCGCCGCCGTAACGCATCGCCAGAACGTACGACACGGAAGCCATGCCCAGAATGGTGCCATCTTCCTCGGCGACGAAAATTTCTCCGCGCTCTTTGTTCATGTGCGTGTCAAAGATCCGGCTGGCATTTTCATCAACGGTGCCGCCGGTGAAGTCCATGAGGGATTGCAGGAGTGCCATGCAACGATCCTGGTCGGATGGATTTGCCTGGCGGATGAGAACAGTCATGCGGCATCCTGCGGATAATCGGGTTGATCCAGTGTACGCGTTTCGAAAAATCGGTTCAGGTGTCTGCCGTTTGCCCGCCGAGATCCTGATTGGTCCGATAGAGATCTACGGTCTTTCGATAAGATGTTCCCAGCCGCGGCGATAAGTCACAGTAGGGACCTGGTTCGGTGCGTAATCCAGCAGAACCATTTTGCGGGCATCTTTGCTGATATCGAAAGTGTTGAGCAGCCAGTATCCTGGCATGCCGACGCGGGCGACACGCACGGGATCGGAGCTCGCGAACTCTTCCTTTGTGTCGACATCGATATAAACGACATCACGGCCGCTCTGGAAATAAAGGCGATTGCCGTCTAGAGCCCACCGGGGATAGTCGCCGCCAAAAGGTGAAACCTGCCAGCGCTGGCGGCCGTCGGGAAACCGCCTGACGAATACCTCCATGCGTCCGGTCTCTTCGCTGGAGAAGGCAATCCAGTTACCGTCCGGGGAAATCTCTGCTGACGTCGTCGCGGCGTCACTGCCGTCAACGAGCACCGTCTCTCCATCGTTGCGCCGGAAGTAGATATCACCGTTCGTATTCGTGTTTACCAGGGAGTAAAGAATGCCTGCTTCAGTCCACTGATTGGGAAACGCGAGGTGATGAGGGAAGTGAACGATGGTTTCGGGTTCTGCCCCTGGTTGTAGTTTGAGCACGTTGATGCCGACGCCCGGATGCCAGTACGCGAGCGCATCGTCTGTGGGTGACCAGATGGGCTGGCTTGCCCCTTCGAAAGTGACTTGTCGAGACACGCCCGTCGTAAAGTTGTAGATCCAGATGTTTGATCCCGCTTGTTTGCGCTCCGCGACGGCGACGTGGTTCCCTCCGTTGGAGATGCGTGCAAAACCTGGGGCTGTGTTCTCTACTGACCATGCCTCGCGGCCTTCGTTTAGAAGCCTTAGCTCGTTTTTGACGTTTTCGCCCCGCATCAGAAAATACTCGAAGTTGTTGGACCAGATCATTTCATCGCTTTGCGAGATCTGATAATCCTGGCCGATCTCCTCAGCGATAAACTGGGGCGCACCAACGAATTGACTGTTGTCGGCGGAAAGCGCCGCAAACCAGAGCGGTCCGTCAGGGGCGTCGCGGCGATAGACGATGCCGTGGCGGGTGCTGGTATATCGGGGATTGAATCCCTCTATCGGACAATGTGAAGCCTTCGAGACGGGGTCTAGCAGGCATATTTTTCCGGTGGCACGACCACTGCCGACCTGGGTTCTCAGCATGTAGGCAACCTGATTCCCCGGCAGGCAGGTCGGTTGACGCATCGCCGCCACCTCGTCAGGTAATTGCATGATCGTCTCTATGGTGCCGTTCGCAACAGAGACGCGACGCAGAGGAGACCGGTATCCGTTAGAGAAATAGACGTACCCATCTTCGCACCATGCGCTGCCCATGATGGCCCCTGGAATGCGCGCAACCTCACTCGGGCGACCTCCCGCTGTAGATACACGCCACAAAGCCCCCCTTGCGTAGTAGCCGACTTGCTCGCCATCCCAGGAGAAGAATGGCGACATCGCGCCTTGGGTGTTTGCGATTCTTTCACCTTGTGGTTGCTGGCGGGATTTGATGTAGAGGTGCTTGATGGTGTTGTTCTCGATTGCAGGATCGCTGCCGGCATAAGCCCAGTGATCCCCGCTGGGAGATATGGCCAGCAGACCCTGGGCATACGGTATTGGATCGCGGAAGCTGTCGAGGAAAGCCGTATGGGTGAATGCAACTGCTTGTTCTGCAGCATCTTTTGTCCACAGGGCTGCTGTGGCCACGGCCAGGGCAATGCAGCCCAGGATCGTCAGGTAAATCACGTGAAGGCGAGCCGCGTTGGCTTGTGGTCGTGCACGTAGCGTCGAAGAGGGTGGTGAGAGATCTTGTTGCGATTCGGTATTCTGAATTGCGCCAAGCAGCTGATCGGTATCTGACAACGTTTGCCGGCGACGAAATGCCAATGGCGGTTCGGAGCCGTCAATGCTGATGGGTACCAGGTTCCCGCGTCGCAGGCCTTCGGCTGCCTCGGCACGGACCCATTCGGACAAGATCGAATTCTTTGTCCATACAACGACAACAACTCGAGACGCCGCGATCGCGTCTTCGATGGTGCGATCGAACTCTGCGCCCGGATTGATGCGCTGATCCCACCACACCTTCAGGCCCGCGCCAGTGAGATCGTCTGCGATCGGGGCGATCAGAGGGCGGTCTTCGCTCGCGTAACTCAGGAAAACGTCATATTTAAAGCGCGAATCACCGCTCATCGAGAGTTCCGTTCATGTTCGGAGGGATACTGGTCGAATCTTAGCAGTTCTCGTGCGCAGAATGAGTTTGTGGCTACGCGCCTGTCCAACGCGGGAGGTGAGAAAGCGGATCAGCGACTGTGTAAGCCAACCCAAATCACTCTAAGCGCATCTGAAATCGCAGCTCGAACGAGGGCGAACTGCTCCCACTCGGCGCGTTGAAGACGCCCTTCGGGTTGATCTCCAGGTAGTTGATCGGCGGTGCGGTAATGTCGAAACCGTTGAGGTCGACCGAAGGCGTGATGAACGTTGCGCCGCCGTCGTTCGAGAAGCTGATGTCGTCACTTCCGTCAGACAAAGTGGTGAACGTGAAGGTCAGGCCGCTGGCGGTGACGCCGTCGAGGAAGGTTACCGGGTTCACGGGAGAACCGAAGAACAGCCGCATCTCAGCGGGCAGGGCGTCACGGATGAACACGGAATCGAGATCGGCCGCGGTGGGCCCGTCGTTCGTGACGCGGATCGTGTATTCGAGAATGGCATCGGGAATCGACTTCGGCAGCGTGGTGCCGCTGACCGGGTCGGATACCGTGGACACCAGTTTCTCCAGCAGAATATTCACGATCGCAACGCTGAAAGGCAGCGTTATGGTATGCGATACGGTGCCTTCGGTGCCCTCGTTGGCGGTCAGCGTGAGTGTCCATAAACCTGTTGGTATCGCGCCGTCCAGCGCTACGGAGCCTTCCAGCGTCTGCACGGCGCCACCAGAATCGTTGCTCACGGACATGCTGCCGCTCGCCTGCAGGGCCCCGGAAGGATCGGAAAGCTGCCAGTCCACCCCGGCGATATCGAAGGTGCCGAAAGGGTCGCTCACGTCAGCGCTGAAGTATACGGTGTCGCCGGGTGCGAACGTCGTTTGCACGCTCCCGCCCGGTGTGGCGTATGTGGCGGCGCTGTCGATGTTGATGACCGTGGTGGCCGGTATCTCTGCCCGCGAAGACAGGGGGGCGGCGTCGCTGTACGGGTAGACGAAGATCGCCTGCCCGCCGGGACCCGCCGCGGGTTCGTTGTCGACCTGCACGCGTATCGTGGTGCCCGCGGCGAGGGTGAGAGGCGCGGCGCCGGTAGGGTTACAACTCGTGTCGGTGCGTGGCACGGTGAACAGAAATTCGCGGGTCACGCTGTTGCTCAACCCGGCCGCGCCGGCACTCGAAAGCGGCACGTCGACACAGCCGAAAAACCCGGTGGAGGCGCCGGTGTAATCGATGCTTACCCGCACGTTGCGGGTCGCGCTGTTGCCGCTGCGGCGCATCTGCAGATACACGGGTATGTCCGCTGCGTCGATGCCGAGATCAGCCTGTAAGGGTGGTGTCAGGTTCCAGAAACGGTTGTTGTCCTGGCGACGTATGCGGACCCGCGTGGGTGATCCTGGGGATGTGAGCGGCGTGCGTGACATGGGCATCGGCAAGACCGGATTGTTGGAACTGCCCGCGAAATCGACGAAATAGAGCGGCTTGATACCGCTGGCGGGCGCACCGGCGGCCCCCACGACGACATCCGTCGAGGTCACCGTCGTTACAGCACCGGTGGCCGGATTTGTCAGGTCCGCGCTGTTGGCAATCACGTCGCCGTTGGTGGCGCTGCCGACAATGTCTGCTTCGAAAATCACGTCTACGGAACCTGCAGCCGGCACGCTGATGGCGGTGAGGTCGACGCTGGTGCCCGTGGAGCTGTCCGTGCCGCCCGCGGCGTCGATGACGACGAGGTTGGCGAGCAGCGGGTCCAGAACGTCGGTGAGCGAGACGTTATCGATGGCTGCGCCGGCGGATTCGGTAATGCGTATCGTGTAGCGCAGGGTATCTCCGGCCGCAGCCGTGCCGCCGTTGATGTCGACCACGGTTTTGCTCGAGGTGCTGATGTCCGGAATCAAAACATTGGCGGTGTCTGTAGCACTGTCGTTCGCAGCGCGATAGTCGAATGTCGGGCTGGAAACGCTGGCCGTCGTCGTGACGCTCGGTAGCGTCGAGGCGTCGGCGTCCACCTCCAGGTTCAGGGTCGTCAGAGCGGTCCTCGAGGCGACCGGCCCCGGGTGGCTGCAGGTTACGTCCTGACCAACCGCCGCACAGGTCCAGTTCGTGTCCGTGCTGTTGAAGCCCGTGTAGGTCAGGCCGGCGGGTAGCGTGTCAGTCACTGTGATCGGCCCCGCGTCGGTGCTGGGTCCATTATTGGTGATGTCGATGGCAAACTCGTTGGTCGCCGCGGTGCTGAAGTCCCCTGCATGTGAAACCGCTATTGCCAGGTCAGCCGCGGCCACGCTCGTGACCGAGACGAGCTGCAGGCTCAAAAACACCAGGTCGCCGCCGGATGCGTAAGTCGTGTTTGCGGACGTGTCACCAGCGCGCAGATACGGCGTGATGTCGTAGGTATCGAAGTCCATACCCCAGCTCGAACTGCTGCCGGCATCGTTGATGGTCGAGTTGAATTGATTGTTGAGCGGGTTCAACGCGTCCGTCAGCGCAGCCGGAGCGGTGCTCTCGCCGTCGAAGACCAGGTTTTCCGTAACGCCACCCAGCGGGGCGGAGTTTTCGACGTCGCCTTCCCAGCTGAGGACGCCGATTTTACCGTCGATCGGGCTCGTCGGGATGACGAAGTTGTTGGGCGTGAGGTCGATCTGCGAACCACGGAACTGCTGGAAGCCGTCGAAGAGGTTTATGACCCGCAACGGTTCGCTCGCGTTCTCGTAGATGACCACGAGGCCCCAGCCGCCGAGGACAGCCTGCACGGAGCAGTAGTTCTGACCGCCGCCGAGGTTGGTGTTTGTGATCGTTAGATCGGAAAACGTATAGGTGCCGTTACCGCTGACGATTGCAGTGACGTCTTCGAAGCCTGAGAAATACTGCAGGTTGTAGCCGCCCGCGGTGTACGCTTCTGTAAATGTCCGGTCGGCGCTGATCGGCGTGCCATTCAGGCGCACGTCATAGTCTGGTGTCGGACCAGAGCCGGCCCAGTAAAGGTAGGCGGCGACCACGGTAGAACCTGCTGGGATGCTGCTCAGCGTGGCGGTGTCGGTGGTCGCGACTGAACAGGCGTTGCTGGCGTTTGCCGCCGTTCGCAGCGTGCCGCCCACAACCTGGAAGTCCATGTTGCCGGACAGGGCGATACGCGGCACCGTGCTGACCGGATCGGCCATCGTCGGTGCACCCATCAAACAGAACGAGACGCCAAGCAGTATTCCCGCCAGGCGCGCGGATTGCAGCATATCCTTGTGCTTGTACTGATCAGTTCTCGTCAGTTTAGGGAGGGGGATACGTCAATACTTTGACGCGGTTCACGCTACGCGTGTGATCTGCACATGACGCGGCACGCTGTCGCCGTGTGCGCGATGCGCTGTTACCATCTGGATGAGCTCGAGGGAGAGAGGCATGGCCGACATACCGCCGGTAGAAGAGATACGCGCACTCGTGGGGCATCGCTTTCCGGGTGGTCACTACACGATTGCACACTGGGAAAACTTCCTGCTGACCGAGTGCACCGGCTCTGAGCCGCTCGCTGACGGTATCGCCCATCCGGTGGCGCTCTTCCACGTGCCGTTTCTCGGGGCGCAGACCAGCATTGCTGAGATGTTCGCGCTGGGGCAGGCGGAATCGGACTTCTCCATAGGCATTGAGAGTTATGTCTGGGAGTTTCATGGTCCGCTGCGCGAAGAGCTCGAGTATCGGGTGGATGGCGAAATCGTCGAAGCCGACCGTCGCGAAGAAGACGGGCGCACCTTCGACCGCATTCAGTTTCGTTTTGATTTGACCGAGCCGGACGGTTCCCCGGCGGCCAGCACCATCGTGACCTGGCACTATCGGAGGAATTTCGGATGAACGTTCAGCCAGGCGACGAGATACCTTCCTGGGACATGCCCTGCGTGACACGCGAACGCATGCGCACGATGGCGGCGATTCTCAGGGATCCGAACCCGGTGCACTGGGATCCGCGGGTCGTAGATGATCTTGGTTACGGGGAGCACACCATCAACCAGGGGCCGCTGGGCCTGAGCTACATGATCAACATGCTGCATGCCTGGACCGGGCCGTCCAGCATCCGCCGTATCTACATGACCTTTCCGAAAGTCGTGCTCGACGGTGATCACATTGTCGCCATGGGTAAGGTCACCGCCGTCAGGGAGGAGAACGGCAAGCGTCTGGCAGACTGCGACATCTGGCTGCACCGCGAAGGCACGCCGAATCCTCTCGAGGGAACAGCGACCGTAGAGCTACCCGATTAGTCGGCGATGCGCCCGGCCCCGAGGTTGAGTGAGCGCAGGAACGCCAGCACATCTGCGGCCGTCCTTGCCGGGTCTTCCTCCATGGGCACATGGCCCAGGTCTTCGTAGACGATCACCTCTGCGTTAGCAAGGCGCGCGGCAAACTGATCCGCCACGGCGACCGGGATCAGCGCGTCATGTTTTCCCCAGATGACCAGCGTGGGCTGTGACAGAGACGACAGATCCGGTTCCGGCTGCTGTGTGCCCATAGCGCGTGTCCGTTCGAGAATGGCGGCCCGCGTGCCCTCGCGCAGGATCAGCTCGTGGTAGCGGTCGACCAGCTGATCGTCGACAACCGGTGAGTTGTTGTATGCGGTCCGCAGCCCCCGTTCGATGAGCCAGCGCGGGTTCAGATAGCGGGCGATCGCGCGAAACCAGTCCTGCCCGAGCAGACGGAAGCCGAGCGCGCCGCTGGGCGGCTCCACGTCGGCAGGCGCGCGCTGCCAGCTGCGCGGAGCGACCGAATTGACCAGCAGCATGGCCATGACCTGCTCAGGGTTGTCGATGGTATAGCGCCAGGTCGCGCCGCCGCCCATGGAGTTGCCGCCGAGCACAAACTGTTCAATGCCCAGCGCATTGGTCACGGCTGCGATGGTGTCGCTGAAGGCATGCGGTCCATTCGCAGCCTCCGGCACCCTGCCGGTGAGGCCGTGGCCGGGCAGGTCGAGCGTTACCACGCGATATTCTGCGCCGAGGATCTCGACCCAGGGCTCCCAGGCGTGCAGGGAGGCCATCGCACCGTGGATCAGCACGACGGCGGCAGCGTCGCGCTGGCCTTCGTCGCGGTAGTGAATCCGCATGCCGTTCGGCAGTTCGAGGAACCGTGACGCCGGACTCGTGTATTTGGCATCGACCTCGGCTGCCGGCAGATCGCCGGTGAAAAGGAAAAACGCGGCGATCCCGATGATGAGCGCCAGCACGAGAAAAGCGCGTTGCAGTATCTTCAAATGCCACCTCCAGCCTGACGTTCAGTTTAACCTGGCGCGGGTGCGTTGCGATTGCTGTCGGACGGTGTTGCGTTGAAGTTTTGTCGCGCCTGGCTCACGATGGTAAAAAAAGATATGGCAGGAACAGACTATGAGTGACGTTGTCATTCCCAATTTCGGCGAGCTCCTCGCAGAACATCTGGGCGGGGTGCCCGCGGAAGCGTATCCGTATCTGTTGTCGCAGCTCGAACGCACCGCAGCGGCCCGCTATCGCGGCTGGGCTGAAGATGTGCCGGAGCATGCGGAAGGCCTGCTGGCCTGTGCCGCGCGGGAAGACGATATCGCCGATCGCGTGGAGGCGCTGTTTCCGCCCTCTGACGAGCATCGCGCCCTGGTCGCTGAGATCATTCCCAAAGCCAAGGCGACCTACTATTCAGCCTTCGAGCCTTATACGCCGGCCGAGCAGATGATGATCCAGGCGAATGCGGAGCGGCAGGGGGCGAATGCCTGGCAGAATCTCAAGGCGGCATACCCCGAGCACGGGGCGGCGATGGACGAGCTGTCGGCGATCGAAACCTCGAGCGCCGACTACCTGGACGTGCTGCTGCCGACGCTCGCCTGACGAGCACTCCTGCTGGCGTTTGGCCTCAGGGTGCGACCAGCAGTTTACCCATGTGCCCGCCGGTAAAGAGCATCACCAGGGCTTCCGGGAAATTCTCGATGCCTTCGACAACGTGTTCCGGCATCTTGAGCTCACCTGATGCCAGCCACTTGCTGATGTTTTCCTCCATTTCGGGAAAGTCCGCCGAATAAGTGTCGACGGTGAAGCCGCGCATGCTGGAGTTGCGCTCGGCAAGTCGCAGGTAGAGGTTCGGGCCGCGAACGTTTGCACGGTCGTTGTACTGGGAGATCGCGCCGCAGATGACCACGCGGGCACCCGGGGCGATCTGATCGAGGACGATGTCCAGGATTTCGCCGCCGACGTTGTCGAAAAACAGGTTCACCCCGTCCGGCGCCGCAGCCTTTAGATCGGCGGCGATGTTGCCCGCTTTGTAGTCGATCCCCGCATCGCAGCCGAGAGTATCGGTCAGATATTTCACCTTGTCCGGCCCGCCAGCGATGCCGATGACTTTCGCGCCGGCAATTCTGGCGATCTGGCAGGCCATGGAGCCGACCGCCCCTGCCGCGGCGGATACGACGACGGTGTCGCCCGCCTGGACTTCACCCACTTTGTGAATGCCGGCGTAGGCAGTGAGGCCCGTTGTCATACCCAGTGCGCCCAGGTAACTGCGCGCGGGCACGCTGTCGTTTTCGAGCTTGCGGTACATGTTGCCGGGTGCAACGACGTGGGTTTGTGCGCCGAGCGGGCCGAACACGACGTCCCCCTGATTGAGGCCTTCGAAGTGGCTTGAAACCACGCGGCCAACACCGAGGGCAATCACCGGGGTCTCGATGGCAATCGTGCCGTGATAAGCGTCGTCGTCGCCGTCCAGCGTGGTGCGTATGAACGCGTCCACGGAGAGGTGTTCAGTTTCCACCAGTACCTGATCATCGGTCAGCGCGGGGAGTTCTTCTTCGATGATCTTGAAATCAGAGACTTTCGGCTGACCTTCCGGTCGCGAGGCGAGAACCACTTTTTTATTGAGCACGGATGTATCCTTATGAGTCGTTAAATCGTATGTCGTTAAATCTGTTACGGCGCGAGCATGGCTTTCATGCAGTTGATCGCTTCTTCTATGTACGCTTCGCGCAAGTCCGGATCTTCCCTGGCCAGCCAGGCTCTATAGGCGGCATCGACAACCGCAAACTGCAGCTCTGCCATGATCCGCGCGTTGCCCTTGCGTATCGCGTCGTCCGCCATCGCCTGCTCGAGCTGGGCTTGTATGGCTGAGACGATCACGCCGCTGCGCGCGGTGCGATTGGCGTCGCCGAGCGCCATGCCGATCTGCGTGAGCATCTTGTAGAGCGCGGGGTTGGCGTCGGCAAAGTCGAAAGCACCGCGCACGACCATCTCTTCAGTCATCTCCGTTGCGCCCGCAGGCACCGTCGCTTCTGTACCGGAGCGCACGAAATCGTCCACCAGCGCCTCGAACAGGCCGCGCTTGGAGCCGAAGTGGTGGAAGAGAATTCCCTCCGACACGCCGGCATGCCTGGCAATCTGCAGCGTCGACGTTTTCTCGAAACCGTGTTCCGTAAACAGCTCGCGCGCGGCCGACAGCAGCAGCTCGCGCTTTTGCGCCGGAGCGCGGGTATAGGTGCCGGGTGCCAGTTTTGCGTTCATTGACTTCGCAACGTTGTTGAGTGGTACTTTACAAAGTGCCACTCAATTTGTAAATCTACGCGTCTCAGGCAAGTCGACAACGACGGTAAGGCCACGTGTGTCAACGAGCCGTGAATCAACATGAGGGAGAAAAGATGTCAGAAGCCGAAGATCGCGATTGGAACAACCCCCATCTGCAGGGTAACAACCGGCCGGTATACGAAGAAGTCACGGCGGCCGATCTCGAAGTGATCGGAGAAATCCCGGCCGACATCAGCGGCAATTTCCTGCGCACGGGTCCTAATCCGTATTACGTGCCGGATGAATCCCGGTATCACATTTTCGATGGCGACGGCATGCTGCACGGTGTGCATATCTCGGGCGGCAAGGCCACCTACCGCAACCGCTTCGTCGATTCCGCCGGCCTGCGCGAAGAGCGTTCGGCCGGTCATTGGATCTATCCCGGCCTCAACATGTTCGGCGACTACATCGCGAAAGGCGAAATGCCGGGTTCGAAGAACACCGGTAACACGGCGATGGTGTTCCACCAGGGACAGCTCTACACGATGATGGAAGGCGGCACGCCGTATCGTATATCGCTGCCGGACCTGAGCACCGAGGGCGAGCACGATTTCGACGGCACGCTCACCCACCACTTCACCGCGCATCCCAAGGTCGACGCCGAGAGTGGTGAAATGATGACGTTCGGCTACGGCATCACGCCGCCGTACCTCACATATTCCGTGGTGGACCCGGACGGGCGTGCGCGGCACACGACGGAAATTACGATCCCGAAGCCGATCATGATGCACGATTGCGCCATCACCGAGAATTACACGATCTTTCCCGACCTACCGCTGGTCTTCGACTTCGAGAAGATGATGTCCGGCGGCGGTTTCGTCAACTGGGATCCGGACAACGGCTGCCGTATCGGCATTGTCCCGCGTCGTGGCGACGATACGAACATTCGCTGGTTCGACATTGAAGAGAGTTTCCTGTTCCACGTTGCCAACGCGTGGGAAGAAGGGGACGAAGTGGTCTTCCAGGCCTGCCGCTCCGACCGCGGCGGTATTGTGACGGCTGAGGGCGCGGACGTGCGCGATCAGCTGGGCCAGTTGCACGAATGGCGCTTCAACATGTCCACCGGCGAGGTGGCGTCGAAGGCAATCGATCGTGAATTCTACTGCGATTTCCCGCGTATCCACGACGATCTGGTGGGGCGTAAAAACCGCTATACCTACGCTGCGCGCTTCCGGATTGCGGATATGCCGGTGTTTGATGGCGAGATGAAATACGACAACGAAACCGGTGCGATCGAAGTGCATGCCTTCGGGCCGGATTGTGAATCGGGTGAGGCCGTCTTTGCGCCGCGCCAGAATGCCAGCGCCGAAGACGACGGCTACGTCATCTGCTTTGTCTATGACAAAAAGACGGACAGCAGCGAGTGCCACATCGTCGATGCGCAGAATTTCACGGCGGAGCCGGTTGCGCGGATCAAGCTGCCGCAGCGTGTGCCGCACGGATTCCACGCAGCCTGGGTGGCTGACTAGGCCAGGAGTCGAGCGCTAGGACGTTTCGCGCCAGAGGATGCCGTCGGTGGTCATCTGCTCGATCTCTGCGGCAGTGTAACCCAGACTCTCGAGGACCTTGCTGTTGTGCTGGCCCGCCAGCGGCGGGCCATGCAGGGTCTGGGTCATGCCGCCGAACTTTGCCATCGGGCCGTGCCGCTGATATGCCCCCCAGCGCGGATGTTCGGCGTCGGCGATAAAGCCATTGGCGGCCACCTGCGCACTCTCCAGCCAGAACGTGCTGGGAGGGTCGGCGTCCGCGCGCACGCAGGCGACGCCTGCGCTGCTCAGAAGCGCCTGCCAGCTATCGGCATCGCGTGTCGCAAAGAGCTGCGCCAGAGCCTCCGCGGTCTGCTCATCGTTGGCCGTCAACAGCGCCTCTCCGGGGGGCTCTATCCCTGCTGCTGCGAGCGTTTCCGAAAAAGCAGCCCTCTCCCGATGCGATGGCGCGGCGAAAAACACCCATTGCCCGTCGGCGCATGTATACAGTCGGTAGGTCGGGTGCAGCCCTAAGAGGTCCGTGTCCGGCAGTGCGCGGCGCGGTTTACCCGGATAGCTGAAAAAGTCGTCATGATTGGCGTAGGCGTTCGCGCCGAACATATCCACCAGAATCTGCTGGCCTTGGCCGGTGCGCTGGCGTGCAGACAGGCCGAGCATGGCCGTGCTGGCGATCACCATCGCGGTATTGGGATCCGGGTTGACTTCGTTGGCGCGCATCAGGCGGCTGGTCCAGAGCCGCAGGCTCGCGAAGTCCTGCAGCGCTTCGGGAAGCTGCTCGCCCATCTGATACATGACGCCGCCCATCGCGGCGCCCGGAATTGGATGCGTGCTCGGCCGCAGCGCGCCAGGACCGTCAGGCCCGTAGCCGTTGCACTGCAGGTAGACGACGCCGGGGTTGTCGGCGCTTACTCGATCGTAGTCGATGCCGAGTTTCTCCGGGACCCCGGGGCGATAGTTGTGGATGACGACATCCGCGCTCGCGAGGAGTTTCTGCACTGCGGCCTGTCCCTCGGGCGATTTGAGGTTGACGCTGATGCTGTCTTTGCCGGGGTTGACGCGGCTTGCGCCGATGCCGTTCAACATACTGCGGAACGGGTCGCCGCCGATCTGTTCGACCTTGATGACCTCTGCACCCATGTCCGCGAGCAACGAGGCACCCATGGGGGCGGCGATGATGGTCGCAAGTTCGACCACCCGCACCCCCGCCAGCGGTAAGCCCGCGTTGGCGCGCGTCGCTGTGGTTTGCGGCCCGCTTGCCTGCCAGCTTTGCTCCAGGGCCGCAGCATCCGCGTCCGCACCGGGTTTTGCCGGCGTTGCGGTGAGCCGCGCCAGAGGCCCAAGCTCTCGGCGGCCCGTGCCTCTTGCGATGACGTGGCCGTTGGCGACGATGTCGGGGTCTTCGAGCGCCTCCTGGGTCGTCTGGTAAGGCGCGGCGACGATGCCTCCGTCCGCTACGAAAGTTTCCATCCACGCGGAGGCCGAGCGTTCCTGTATGCGCTTGAGCATGCGTTCGCGGAACGCCTCCTGTTTCGCCTCCGGGCGCAAAAGCAGCTGCTTCGGATCGAAACCCTCGTCGGCGATGACGTCGATGAGGTCGGTGGCGATCAGGAAATTGTCGAATAGATGCGGCAGCAGGTTGCCGAATTGCATCCAGCGGCCGTCACCCGCCTGCGCCGGATGGTAGTAGAGGCTTGGCGGCGGGGGCTCCGGCGGGATCTGCATTGCCGGCAGCAGGCTGCCCAGATGCTCGGCGAACTGGTGGCCGATCATCGCGCCCTGCTCGTAAGCGAGCAGACCCTGCAGGAGACTCGTTTCGACCAGCTGCCCCTTGCCGCGCTCGCCGCGTGCGTACTGGGACGCCAGGATCCCCGCAGCCGTTGCCTGGGCGCAGGCATGCACAGCCACCTGGAGCGCGGAGAATACCGGACCCGGGCGGTCGACGATCCCCGCAAACGTTTGCATGCGGCCGGCGTACGCGGCCACAGCGTGTTCATAACCGGGCACCTCAGCCAGCGGGCCGCTGCTGCCAAAACCAGAGATGTGGGCAAGCGACAGGTGTGGATGCCGTGCCTGGAGGACCTCGAAATCGAGGCCGCGGCGCGCAAGTGCGGCGCTCCGCCAGCTGCAGACCAGCACGTCGGCGTTGGCGCATAGCGATTCGAAGCGCTCACGGTCAGGTGCTTTGTCGAGGTCCAGACTGAGCGACGCTTTGCCGCGACGGTACATCGTCGCGGCGGGCAGGGTGTCATCGAGGTTGCCGTCTGGGTGCCTGATGCGCATCACCTCGGCGCCAAAGTCCGCGAGGATCATGGTCGCGAGGCCGGCCGCGGGTCCCGCGGCCAGTTCCAAAATGCGCATACCGCGCAGTGCGTCGGTCATGGTTTGTCTAGCTTCAAGATTGCGAGCTACTTTAACGCGTTTCCCGCGGAGAAGTTGCATCGCCGCAGGTGGCTCGCGAGGGTGTGTGTGAGGTAGAGTCTCGGTTCTTGAGTTTTAGGGAAAGGGAGCCTGGCATGGCCGAACAGAACACCAACTACGATGACGTCAAACAGTATCGGTTGGACCCGGAGCGCGAGCAGGAGTTGGTCAACTCGGCCGGTGAATGCGTGTTCTGCTGGGCTAACAAGGCGGGCCACCCGCTTGGCGTCATCACCGCCTACGTGCCCGTTGACGGCAAAATCTGGATGACGGCGACGCGTGAGCGTGTGCGCGTCAAGGCCATCGCCCGCGATGGGCGTTCATCCGTCGTCATGACCAGTAAGGGCACGCATATGGGCGGCGGCAAGACCGTCACCTACAAAGGTCATACCGTCATTCACGATGATCCGGAAACGAAGCTCTGGATGTACAACCTGCTGGCGCAGGGTATGGCGGCGTCGCAGGACGACGGTAACGAATTTACGAAAGGCTTGAACCCGGACCTCTTCGTCAAGTTTCTCGATACCCCTGAGCGCGTCGTGCTCGAGTTTACGCCGGAGATGTCGATTCCGTTCGATGGCGACAAGATGGCGCAGGGCACCGCGGCCGCCTACGCGCAATTTGCCGCCGACAACGAAGCTTAGTTTCCGGTGAACTTGGGTTGCCGCTTTTCCTGAAAGGCGGCAACCGCTTCGCGGTGATCGTCGCTTGCCATCGTGACTTCCTCATATTTGAGGCAGATCGGCATGATCATGCTGGATACCGAGCGCAGGTAGGCATTCACCGCCATCTTTGAGGCCGTGATGGCTTTGGGTGCCCCCGCCGCGAGCTTCTCGGCCACCTCGAGCGCGCGTGGCAGCACGTCAGCGGTGTCGTCGACATAGAAGTTGGCCAACCCCATCTCGACGGCTTCCCGCCCTTTGATCTGATCGCCCGTCATCAGGAAATATTTGGCGCGGTTGACGCCCATCAGAAACGGCCAGATGAGCTGACCTCCATCTCCGGCACCCAGCCCCATGTTGACGTGGGTGTCGGCAAAAACGGTGTTCGGTCCCGCGATGACGACGTCGCACAAGAGCGCAAGGTTGGCGCCGAGGCCCATCGCGTAACCATTCACCGCGGCGATGATGGGTTTCTCGCATTCAAGGATGTGATCCACGATCTGCCGCGCCTCGACCCATAGATTCGGTCCCGTGGGGTTTGAACCGACCGGATCTTCGGGGCTGAAGTCGCCGCCGGCGCTGAACGCGCGTCCGGCTCCGGTAACGACCAGCACGCGCAGGTCCCGGTCGTTGGCGAAGTCTCGGCTGAATGTCGCGAGCTCTGCATGCATGGTGCCGTTGATGGCGTTCAGGCGTTCGGGGCGATTGAGGGTCAGAATAGCGATGCCGTCGTCACGGCGCTCGATCTGCATGGATTTGTAGTTTTCCTGGCTCAGCATGATGTTTCCTCAATAGTGATCAGGGCAGTGAGGGGCGTATTCGGTGCGAAACATCCGCTCGAGCGTGTCGACCGCTGTGCGTTCGCCTTCAATCAGGCCCCAGTGATAGAGATCGGACGCCTTGCGGGTCCCGGTGTAGAGCGCGCTGAATGTGCGGCTGTCCATACGCGCCTGAGGTTCTGTCCTCACTCGCGATGCCTCCGCTCCGTCAGGCGAGGCGGCTATGCGCCATATGCCGTCGTTCCAGGGTGTCAGCGTATCGGGCGCGAGCGCGATCGTGACCTCGCCGGCTGTCGGGTAACCCCGTTGGGCGACGGCAGCCGCCAGGTCGATGACTCGGAACCAGGAGCCCTCGCCGTCCCGTTGATGCAGCATGCGCGGCTCCGCGACGAACTCAGCCAGCGGATCGTCGATTGGCGCGTTATCCCAGACAATTCTGCCCACGAGATCATGCTGTGCAAGATAGGCCCACAGGCTACGGTACGCGTTGGCGTCGAGCCAGGCCAGGTCACGGATTGTAATTTCCTGGCTGCGCGCTGCGTGGTCGACCTTGTCCGCGCGCAGGGTATAGAGTACGTAGCCGCGAGGTGCGCCGTTGTCGTCATGAGCGACAGCAGCCCATATGGGGCCGCTGGCCTCCGTCTCGGCCATCACGGTATCCCGCCACATGACCTGGGCGCGGTGCAGATAGCCGAATCTGGGCTCAACGAACTGGCGGTAGACGTCCTTCGCGGTGTCGATCGCCTCAGCGGCTGTCAATCGATGCACTTGCAGCGTGCCGTTGTTGCCGTCGTGGAAATGGAGATCGACCGTGTCCACACGATAAGAGCGCATCGCGCCGAGAGCGGCGAATCCGTAGCGCTGGTAAATGGCCGCTTGCGACGCCCAGAGCCCCGCGACGCTCTGACCGCGCTCGTGCTGGTCGGCGAACGCCCGGGTCATGATCTTGCGCAGAAGGCCTCGGCGTCTGTATTCGGGGCTCGTCCCCACCGCGGTGATGCCTGCATAGGCGAGGCTTTTGCCGTTGGCGCGGATCGTAAAAGGAAACGCTGCGAAGCTCGTTGCCATGGTCGAGCCGTCGAATGCGCAGAGGGTCCACTCCGGGCGTTGGGAACTGCTGACGACGTTGTCGGCGCCGTCGCCGAACGCGCCTGCATATGAGTAAGCGCCCATGAGGCCGAGCTGACCCATTTCCTCAGCCCGCGCGGGTCTGATATCGAAGCCCATGTTCCCCCTCTACCTTTTCCACTGCTGCCAGCATGACATAGCATGGCAGAACTCGGCGTTTGGAGAACCCCTCTGGAAGAACAAACCGACATAGCCGACCTCCCGGCCAGATACCGGGCGCGCTGTCACTGCGGCGCGGTGCGCTACGAGGTCACCGCTGATCCGGTAGACGTGAAGGTTTGTCATTGCCGGGACTGTCAACGTCTGCACGGCGCGCCGATGCAGTGGGCCGCAATTTTTCACAAGACCGACGTGCGCTTCACAGCCGGGGAAGAATTCCTCACGTTTTACAACGGTGAGACTCGGCGGCGGGAGCGGACGCTGCCCTGCAAGGTGTCATGCGGTCTCTGCGGAACACCCATTGCCGACGACGGACGTAACATGTGGCTCGCGTTTCCGACGTTGTTCGAATTCGATGGCGGGGTGCCGGCCGCGTTCCGGCCAAGCTGTCACATCTTCTATGACGCGCGGGTGATGGATGTGGAGGATGATCTGCCTAAGTGGGCGGGCCACAAAGGCAGATCGGGGAGATTGGATCTCAGAACTTGAAGCCGACGTTGACGCCGAACAGCCACGGGTCGATTTCCACGGTACCGACATCGATGTTTGGAGCGCCGGGGATTTTGACCTTGCCATCGGTTTCGATGTCGATGTAGCGCACTTCCGCATTCAAGAACCACTTCTCGGTCAGGTCGAAGTCGACACCGACCTGTGCGGCCAGGCCGAACGACGGGTCCAGCTCGAGATCGGTGCCGGCCAGCGGGCCAGTCGTGCCTTCCTCGAAGAAGATGGTGTAGTTGAGGCCGAGCCCCACGTACGGGCGCACCGCCCCATCGGGGATGAAGTGATACTGCGCGGTGACGGTTGGCGGCAGATGTTTGGTATCACCCACGCGCGGTCCGCCGTCGAGCTTGATGTCGTGCTCAAAAGGCAGCGCTGCCAGCACCTCAACCGCCCAATTGTTCGTGAAGAAGTAAGTGGCGTTGAAGGTGAGCTGAGTGCCGTCGTCGACTTCCACGATGTCGTTATTGTCCGACTTCGGGGCTACGTTGGAGCCACCGATACGGAACAGCCAGTCGCCGGCTTCCGCGTACACCTGTCCGCACGCAAAGACCACGATCAGGGCCGTAATGAACTGCTTGATACGCATTGCTCTTTTTCTCCTTCGCCATGAAATGGGATATCGGCGCGCACTGTAGAGTCTGCCTGCGGTATCCGGGTTGATCAGAATCAAACGTGGTTCGTTCTATGACACGTTTGATCGCAATCAAACCTCTGGCGTTGAGAATGTGATGCACTGCGCCTCCTCCCGGCACGATCCGGGGGACTACGTTCTGCCTGCGATTTCGTTACGTGGAACTACTGATGGTTTGCCCGCAGGCTGCCGGCCAAAGTGTGGGCATGCACGCTTATGACTTTAAAACGGAAGACGACAAGATTGTGCCGCTTGGGCGATGCGCGACTTGTCCCACGCAGGTGGCCTGTCTGGCGGCCTGGCTCGAACCCAACGAACGCAAGCTCCTCCCAGCTATCTTCGCGACGACCGATCCGCTGCCGCAAGGCACGCACCTGTACGAAGCCGGGGACCCGGTACGCGCGCAATATCATGTCCGCTCGGGTTCATTCAAAACTTATGCGGTAAACGCAGAAGGGGACGAATACGTTACCGGTTTTTACCTGCCGGGCGACGTGCTCGGCCACGTGCAGCAGGACAGGCGTTATGTTGAGTCCGCCGTTGCCCTCGAGACCGCCTCCGTCTGTGAACTCACTGAAAATGGTGTGAGTAAGTGCGCTGAGAACGGCTTTGCGGGCCTGCTGATTCGTCAGCATGCTGAGCAGGCGTTGCACCAGACACACCATCATCTCAATCTGAAGCTGACATCTGCGCAGGCTCGCTTTGCAGGTTTCTGCCTGCTCTACGCTGACCGGCTGAGCCATCTCGGCAGAAACGCCACGTTCCTGCCAACGCCGATGAGCCGCACGGATCTCGCCAGCTACCTCGGCATGACGTTGGAGAGCTTGTCCAGGGTGATCTCGAAACTCACCCAGGCGGGGGTCGTCCGCGCCACGCCGGAGCATATCGAGATTCTCGAGCCGGAAGCTCTCAACGAACTGGGTGCGCACGTCCGCTGAGAATTGTGCTCGGCGCTGCCGGCTGATCTACTAGATTCGTTTCAGCGTTCTGGAGATCGGCATGGACCTCAAAGACCAAACACTCCTGAAGACTGGCGCCTATATCAATGGCGCCTGGGTGGATGCGGACGACGGGACCACGACCCCCGTCTACAACCCGGCTGATGGCAGCGTGGTGGCGGAATTCGCCCGCTGCGGCCAGGCTGAAACCCGGCGCGCGATCGAAGCCGCGCACGCGGCTCAGACCGCATGGCGGGGGCTGCCCGCCAAAATCCGATCCGGATATCTGCGCGATCTCTTCGAAGCGATGATCGCAAACCAGGATGATCTGGCGCTGATCATGACGCTCGAGCAGGGCAAACCGATCGCGGAGGCCAGGGGTGAAATTGCTTACGGCGCAAACTTTCTGGAGTGGTTCGCTGAAGAAGCCAAACGAGTCTACGGTGACACCATTCCTGGGCCGGCGCCGGACCGGCGTATCGTCGTGACCAAGGAGCCGGTGGGTGTGGTTGGCTGCATCACGCCGTGGAACTTCCCGAATGCGATGCTGACGCGCAAGATCGGACCGGCGCTGGCCAGCGGCTGCACGGTCGTGTGTAAACCTGCCGGGGCGACGCCGCTGTCCGCACTGGCGATTGCCGAGCTCGCCGATCGCGTGGGTATCCCTGCCGGGGTGGTCAACGTGCTCGCCGGCAAAACGGGCGAGATCGGTGGAGAACTCACCGCCAATCCGCTGGTACGCAAGATTACGTTCACCGGCAGCACCGAAGTTGGCAAGGAACTCATCAGCGCCTGCGCGGGCACGGTCAAACGCACCTCGATGGAGCTTGGCGGCAACGCGCCGTTCATCGTCTTCGACGATGCGGATCTCGACGCGGCCGTGGATGGCGCCATCGCCTCGAAGTATCGCAATGCCGGGCAAACGTGCGTCTGCTCGAACCGGCTGCTGGTGCAGTCCGGGGTTTACGATGCGTTTGCCGGGAAGCTTTCTGCGCGGGTTGCAGAGCTGGTGGTAGGCAACGGCTTGGACGAAGGCGTGGTCATTGGACCGCTCATCGACGCTGCAGCGGCGGACACCGTCATGGGGATGGTCGAAGACGCGGTCTCACGCGGCGCGCGGGTGGCCGTGGGCGGCGCCAGGGGGGAGCTTGGGGACGCGTTTGTCATACCGACCGTGCTGACCTCTGTCACTCCCGACATGCGCGTATTCAACGAAGAAATTTTCGGTCCCGTGGCGCCGCTCATTAAATTCGACTCCGAAGCTGAAGGTATCCAGCTTGCCAACCAGACCGAGTTCGGTCTGGCCGCCTACTTTTACGCCCGCGACGTTGGCCGCATCTGGCGCGTGGCTGAAGGTCTCGAGTACGGCATTGTCGGCATCAACGAAGGGCTCATTTCCAACGAGATGGCGCCGTTCGGTGGCATGAAAGAATCGGGCAATGGCCGCGAGGGATCGAAGTACGGCATGGACGAGTACCTCGAGATCAAATACCTCTGCATGGGCGGCCTGGACGCCTGATCAGTCGAACAGCTCCCGCTGCACTCGGCGCATGAAAATCAGCCCGAACATCGCGTTGAACAGGATGAAGAAGTTGTGCTGCACGAGACCGAAAGCCGACATCTCCGCCGGATATTCCGGAAATAGGATCACCCACATCGACACTGCCACAGCGCGGAAGGGACCAGGTATGGACGCGCCGAAGAAGATGACCGGCAGAATACCGAGCATCTGCAGATAGCTGTACTCGACACCAAAAAGTTCCAGGGCTTCGGCGTAGACGACAACCGCA
Source organism: Pseudomonadales bacterium (assembly GCA_965267275.1). GTDB lineage: Bacteria > Pseudomonadota > Gammaproteobacteria > Pseudomonadales > Azotimanducaceae > UBA4421. Next base: position 3,734,851 of record OZ253950.1, on the reverse strand, counting down.
GCCAGGAGCGCTGGTGAGCGCATCAGCAGAATGACGAGATACTGGTAGAGACTGGCTTCGCGAAACGCGTGCATGATGTGCGTATCGCGCAGTTTGAAGTTCGGCAGGATCTTGCCTTTGAAGTACAGGAACGCGACGGCGAACACCGCCACGATGACCATGCCCACCCAGGGCAGGGCGCGAAAGACTTCGGGCAGGTTGTCCCACTGCAGAGAGAGGCCGATGTTGGCCCATGCGCAAAGATACAAGAGCTCACACACCATGATAAAAAGCATGGAGGAGCCGAGTTTCCAGCCAGGCACGCCCTCGCGCCGGTTGAGATAAAGCGCCATCGCGCCTTTGCCGACCTGTTCGTTGATGATGGAGATGACGTAGGTGCTCGCGCGTACCGGCAGGATGTCTTTGTAGGCGACCTTGGCGTCAAACCAGTTTATCACTCGCCATACGATCGCGGAGTCGATGAGAAAGAAAAAGAGCGAGTAGGGCACCATCAAGGCCAGCCACGCCAGCCAGTTGACGCTGGCGAAGACGCTCGCGAGGTAGCCGATGACGCTCATGTCCTGGGCCGCAGCAGGTCCGGCGATGCGTGTATACAGAAACGCGAAACAGCCAATCGTGATGACCCAGGGGATGGCCTTTTTGAGGAAGCCTCCTTTCTTCGGCGGGGTTACCGCGTCGTCATTCTTCTCAATCGTATCCGCTGCCGGGTCTTGTGCCGGTTCTTTCGCTCCGGTGTCTTCGCTCACGTCGTGTCTCGCCCCTGAGTGTGTTCAGATGGTACAGCAATTACCCGGTTTGCGTAGACGGGCTGGCTGCGTTTTTGAGTTTGTTGAAAAGCTGCTTCGTCCCGCGGCTTATATCGTCACCGATCAGGATATGGGTAGGCACGAGCACCAGCGTTATCGCTGTCGCAAAAAGAATGCCGAAACCGAGAGAGATGCCCATTGGAATGAGGAATTGCGCGGTGGTGGACTCTTCGAGCAGCAGCGGCATCAGGCCGAAGAACGTCGTCAGCGAGGTGAGGATGATCGGCCGGAAGCGAATGACGCCGGCGTTCAGCACGGCTTCGCGCAGCGTCACGCCATTGCGCTTCTGCTTGTTGACCGCGTCCACCAGCACGAGGGAGTCGTTCACCACGACCCCGGTCAGGGCCAGCATGCCCATGACGCTCAGCATGCTGAGGTTGTATCCCATGATCCAGTGTCCCATGACCGAACCGATGACGCCGAACGGAATCACGGACATGATGATCATCGGCTCTGTATAAGACCGCAGCGGCAGCGCCAGCATGCAGTAGATCGCAAACAGCACCATGATCAAGCCGCTCTGCAGACTGCCGAACGACTCCCGCTGCTCGCGGGCTTCGCCCTCCATGTCGTAGTGGACGTCCGGGTATTGCAATAACAGCTCATCGACGAACTGGCGTATCTCGTTCTGCAATACGGTCATGTTGGTGCTGGTTTTCTCGACTTCCGCGGTGACGTTGACCGTGCGATAACGATCGATGCGTTTGATCTGCTGCGGGCCCTTGCCGGGGCTGAGCGTGGCGACGTGTGATAACGGCACCTGCCGCCCGGCGGGCGTCTGGATGAGCATCTCGTCGAGCGTGGCAAAGTCTGCTCGCTCCTCGGCAGGCAGACGCACCAGCACGCGAATATCGTCCCGGCCGCGCTGGATGCGCTGTGCCTGGAACCCTTTGAATGCCTGGCCGACCTGACTAACGATTTCGTTACGCGTCAAACCCAGCACGTAGCCTTGAGGGCTCAACTCTATGCGCAGCTCCTCCTTGCCGTCCGACAGGGTGTCGGCAATCTCGAAAACGGTGGGGTAAGTGGCCAGACGCTCTTTGACCTTGTCCGCGACCGTCGACAGCGTTTCCAGAGAGTTACCGGACAGCTGTATGTCGATCGGGTCGCCCACGCGGAAGAAGTTGGCGCGGAAGGTCAGGTTCTCAGCACCGGGGACCGGCCCGATCAGGCGCCGCCACTCGCCGATCAGCTGCCCGGTGGTGACTTTCAGCGTACGCTTTTCCGGCGGCACCAGCTCGAACTGCACGCGGCCGGACTGCGGGCCGGAGGTCGAGAGCATGTGCTTGATGATGCTCTCGCCGCTGTCGGGGTCTGTATATTTGTCCTGCAGCGTCCGGGCCGCCTGAAATATCCGTTCGATATGACGATCCGTGACGGCAAACTGTGTCCCGACGGGCATGCTGAGGCTGGCGGTGGCGGTTTCACCTTCGATGGAAGGGAAGAGCGTGAAGCGGGTCCAGCCGCTCGATATCAGCGCAACGACAATGAACAGCGCGCCCAGGAAGCCCGCCAGGGTGGCGTAGCGGTGCTCGGTTAGAAACGCCAGCGCAGGCCTGTAGTGGTCGACGATTTTCTGCTCGAAGCCATCGGCGAAGCGCCGCTGCCAGACGGCGAACCGGTTGGTCGACTCCTTCTCGACGCCCTTGCCCATGCCCTTGAGGTGGGCGGGCAGCACGAGCTTTGACTCGATGAGCGAAAAGAAGAGCACGGACATCACCACGGCCGCCACGGGCCCCATGATGGTGCCGAAACGGCCCTCGACAAATGCGAGCGGCAGAAACGCCACCATCGTTGTGAGCACCCCGAAGGTGACCGGGACGGCGACGTCCATGGTGCCGTGGATCGAGGCGTCAACGCCGGCATCACCGAGTTTCAGCCGCCTGTAGACGCTCTCCCCGGTGACGATTGCGTCGTCCACCACGATGCCGAGGACGACGATGAAGCCGAAGGCGCTCATCAGGTTGAGGGTGATGCCGAAGAGCGACATCAGCGAAAAAGCGCCGATGAAGCTGATTGGAATGCCGATGAACACCCAGAGCGCAATCTTGGGACGCAGGAACAGTGTGAGCAGTGCGATTACCAGGAACGTGCCCTGGAGCGCGCTCGAGCCCAGCACGCCGAGACGGTTGCGCAGCTGCTGCGAGTCGTCATCCCAGTACGTGAGCGACATCCCGACCGGCAGTGTGTTCTGCTTCTCATCGAGATAGGCTTTGACCGCGTCGGCAATCTGCAGCGCGCTCTCGTTGCCGACACGCCTGATTTTGATGACCGCCGCATATTCGCCGTCAAACAGCGTTTTGACGGCATCTTCCTGAAAGCCGTCTTTCACGTCAGCCACATCACCCACGCGGATGATGCTGCCGTCGGGATTGGTTTTGACGACGATCTGCTCGAACTCCGAGCGCCGATACGCCTGTCCCTTGGAGCGGATCAGCACGTCTCCGCCCTGGGTGCGTAGATTCCCGGCGGAAATGTCCAGCGAGCTTGCGCGGATTGCCTGCGCGAGATCGGCAAGAGACAGGTTGTATTCGCGCAGGCGATCCTGGGAGGCTTCTATTGCAATTTCATAATTTCTGACCGCATCGAGGGACACCTGGGTGATGCCCGGCATGCGCAGAAGATCATCCCGTATACGCTCCGCATAGATGCGAATCTCCTCTTCGCTGTAGTCGCCGGCCACGACGACGTCGATCACCGCGCGCGTCCTCTGCGCCAGGCTGATGACCGGTTTTTCCGCTTCGGCAGGGAAGGTATTGATGGCGTCGACGCGGGTTTTGACCTCATCCAGCACAACCCGCGGATCGCTGTCCTCGTCGACTTCGATCCATACGGTCGAGCTGCCCTCAACGGACGTGCTGGTCATGCGCTTGATGCCGTCGAGGCCTTCGATGGCCTCCTCGATGCGTACCGCGAGACCGAGTTCGGCATCTTCCGGGGTGGCCCCGCGCAGCGGCACGCTGACGCGTATCGTCTCCGGATCGGTGGTGGGGAAAATTTCCACCGCGGTCTCATAGAGGAGTGCATACCCGCCGAGCAGCAGCACCGTAATCATGAGCAGGTTGGCAGCGACGTCGTTGCGCGCAAACCACGCAATCACAGGCCTACTCCGGCTGCCGGCGGCGCCTTCACATCGCGCTTCTCCCCGGCAACCTGCTCGTCGCTGTTGACGACGCGGACCGGCGTGCCTGAAGTAATCTGTCCGAGCGGTGTGGTAACAAGTTGATCACCGGCGGTGAGGCCCGCGGTGACGATCGTGTCTCTGCCGTTCTGCCAGGCGATATCGATGTCGCGGCGCTGCAGGAGCCCGGCTTCCACGATGTACACGTAGGTGTTCTGATAGACGGTGTTTGCGGGCACGACCAGCACGTTCTCGAGCGAGCGGCCGGTAATCTCCGCGGTCACGTATTCACCGATTTTGAGGGGGCGGTCGACGCCTGCACCAGTGACGAACGGGTCGTTGATTTGGGCGATCACGTGCAGCTGCCGGGCGACCTCGTCAATGGCGCCCTCTGTGCGCACGATTTCACCCTGCCACAGCTGGCTGCCGCCGAGCTCGGATTGCACCGTGACGTCAGGGCGCGGGCTCTGTGCCCCCTCGGGCAGATCGACAAACGGCAAGTCGGCGTTGCGCACGGGCAGGCGAATTTCCACAAAATCGGTCGAGTAAACTTCCGCGAGCTGGGCGCCGACGGTGACCACCTGACCGAGGTCCGCCATCTGCCGCAGCACGCGGCCGGCGAAAGGTGCGGTGATCGCGGTGCGCTCGAGGTCGAGCCCGGCTTTGGTCAGCGCTGAACGGGCTGAGCTGACGCGCGCCCGCGCGGCTTCGAGCTGCGGCTTGCGTAGTACGAGATCGGAAGGTGCTTCGTCAGCGCCGCCAAGCCGTTGCCAATCGATCAGCGCCTGCTCGGAACGCGCTTCCTCCTGGGCCTGCGCCTGCAACGCATCCATCAGCGTCGCCTCGGCGATCTTGACGTCGGCCTCGTAATCGCGCGGGTCGATCGTCATGAGGGTATCCCCGGCGGCGAAGAAACCACCTGGGCGAAACTGCGGGCTGACGGAAACGACCTGTCCACGGACCTGCGCCACGAGGATGCTCTGGGTGCGTGGCTGCACGGTGCCGTAGCTCGAGACGTTGATGCGATAGTCCTGCGGCGTGAGCGTCACGGTTTCCACGACGGTCTGTGGACCCTGGGGCGGACCGCGCCGCTCGATTTCCGGTGGATTGCTCAAGATCAGGAAGCCGATGCCCGCGAACGCAGCCAGAATGACGACGGGTACTACAAATTTTGTCATACGGACATCTCCAGGCTGCCGGACATCAGTAGTCTCCGCCCAGAGCCAGCAGCAGTGCGATTCGACTTTGTAACAACTGATTGCGCAGCTGCACGACGGTCGTCTGCGCGTCGAATGCGCGGCGTTGTGACTCCAGCACGGTAGTGAACGTCACGAGCCCGCGCTGGTACTGATCGAAGGCCAGTTCAAGCGCGGCTTCGGCGTTGTCACGCGCGTTGACGAAGGCGTCGTAGCGCTGTTGCAGCGTGTGTGCCTGATAGAGTTCGGTCTCGACCTCCGCAAGGGCGGCGAAGACCACCTGCAGATAACGCTGCTCTGCCTGTTCGACACGCAATCCTGCCTGCCGTTCCAATGCGCGCAAGCGGCCGCCGGCATACACGGGCTGTAACAGGCTGGCGGCTGCGCTGAAGGCAAGGCTGCCGCCGTCCAGCAAGCGGCTCACCGCATTGTCGCTGTCACTGGCAGAGCCGGTCAGATTGAGGCTCACGAAACGGTCTTTATGCGCGACGGCGAGATCCGCATCGGCTGCGAGCAGGTCGAGCCATGCAGCCTGGATATCAGGGCGGCGCTCGATCAGCTCGCTCGGCACGCCCGCCGCCGGCAGCGCGGGCAGAGGCGGCAGCTCATCGCCGAGATCCCTGGCCGCGGCCGGGTACTCGGCGATCAGGAGTTCCAGCACCGCGGTGCTCTCGAAGCTGACCTGCTGCTGGTTCGCGACGTTGGCGCGCTCCTGCTCGACAGTATTCTGGGCGAGATAAACGTCCAACGCTTCGTTTAAGCCGCTGCGATATCCCTGTTCGATGATGTCGAGTCCCTGATTGAGATTGTCCAGGCGCTGGCTGAAGAGGTTCTGCAGCTGAGCTGACGAGATGGCGTTGAAGGCGCTGCTGACGACATCTGCCGCAAGCCGTCGCTCGGCGTCGAGAAAACGGGCTTGCTGGGCGGCAAGATCGAGTTGGGCGGCGCGCTGGGCATCGTTCAGCTTGCCCCACAGATCGATCTCGAAACTGAGGTTTGCGCCCACGTCGACGCGTTCGTTGATGGGAAATCCGTCGCCGGCGCGGCTGCGCTGACCGCCGGCAGTCAAGGACAGCGCTGGTAAACGGTTCGCGCGCACTTGTGTCACGCGGGTTTCAGCGATCGCGACCTGCAGCGCCTCCTGCTGCAGCGCGTAGTTCTGCGCCACGGCCTGCTCGACCAGCGCGGTGATCGCGGGAGTGGTGAGGGTTGGCAGCCACGCGGCGGGGGGGCTGGCATCATCGACGGAGGTTTCGGCCGTACCTGATTGCCACTCTGCCGGCGTCGCGACAGGCACGCTCGCAGGGGTGCGGACGGCCGAGCAGCCGAGGCATGCCAATACGCCTGCGGTGAGGAGAACTCTCAGGAACATGCCGGCAATCTGACCCCCGGGCGGTGAAATGAAGGTGAAAGATTATACGCAGGTAAGACGGTTTCCCGTCGGTCAGTGCAGGGGTTTCAGGACAATTGACTGACTTACAACGTCCTCGTAGCTGTTTGCCACCGGCAGCAACTCTCCCGCGAGCCAGGCCGTTGTCTGGTCGTCGTAGTGCGGGCTCAGCCGATGCCCGGATTGGCCGCCCGGCATGACGCTCCAGGCTTTGATCGGGCTCGACATCTCCAGCACCAGACGGGTGGTTGCGCCACCGGTGGCGGTATAGGGGCGCGCGTGATTGTAGCGCGCACGCCCGACCGTGGCGTTGCCGCCACCCCAGGGATGCGGGCCGCTGCTCAACCAGCCGCCGAGCAAGGGCAGGCCGGCCAGTTCGTGGCGGAAGAGGACACCGTGGACGTCGTCCCAGCGATTCGATTGCAGATCTCCGGTCAGCTCAGCAAGGCTTTTTTCGAGTGCCTGGGTGATCATTTCGCTGCGGCGGTCCTGCCACCAGGGGCTTTGCGCATCGGTGAGCACCAGGCGGTCGACCGCGTGATTGAGCGGATAGCTCGCGCGCAGAAGACGCTGATAGAGGTGTTCCGGCACACGCGCAGCAAAGAGCTCCGCCACCAGCGCCTGATACCACGCGGCGTAGAGCAGTGGTTCCGGCCGGTCGGGTTGATCGAACGGTGACGACGACCATTCGGACAAGAGCGCAAAGGCCTCCCGGCCGCGTGCCGTCAGGGTGCCCTGGTCCACCCAGGCCAGCAGATTGGGCAGCAGCTTCGCTGCCTGGCCGTTGTGCCAGTCCACTTGCATCTCACCCATGGCGGCCGCGTCGAGAGCGTTGCGCTCCGCCAGCATCTGGTGAATGCGGCGGGCGCGATATCCCGGTGCGTTGTCGGCCGATATGAGCGGTGGTTTGTCGTGCACGCGGGCATTGGCAGCCACCAGAAAGCCTCGCTGCGGGCTGACGTCGCGCGGCATGTCCTGAGCGGGAATCAAGCCCCGCCAGGCATTGCGCGAGCTGTTACCGGGTAATGGCAGGAGGCCGTTGCCGGTGCCGCGCACCGGCAGCTTGCCGGTTGTGCGCACAGCGATACGGCCCTCGACGTCTGCGTACGTGGCGTTGGCGCTGGGTGCCGCGAAATTGTCCATCGCCGCGTTGAACTCGGCGAAGCTGGTCGCGCGGTTGAGAGCAAACAAGCCATCCAAGCCGAGGTCACCCGCTTCCAGGGCCGACCAGCGCAGTGCGATGGCAGGCGCTTCGTGGATCAGCCGGCCATTGGCGGTAATGACGATCTCGAGCTCATGGTCTTCGGCGTCGGCAACGGGGATGCGGGTGGTTTCGACGCTGGCCGTGTACCACTCGCCGTCGCTTTGGAAGCGCCGCGGATCGTCCGGATCGCGGCGTTCTAGAAACAGGTCCTGGGAATCGCCTATGTTAGTGAAACCCCAGGCCATGAACTCGTTGTAGCCATTGATCACCCCTGGCAAACCGGGCACCGAGGTGCCGCGTATCTGCCCCTGTTCCCCGAAGAACAGGTGTACCTCGTAGGTGAGATTCGGCATCGTGAAGCCGTCGTGGGAGTCGAATGCGAAGAGCGCGTGCCCGTCTGCTGACTTTTCCGGCGCGACCACCCAGCCGTTGCTGCCGAGGCTCGGTCCCAGCAATAACGGCTGCGACGTTGCGAGGCTTGTCTCGGACTTTTCGAGGGCGGCTTCCAGATTGCCGACAACGTATGGAAAGTCCGCTGTCAGCGGCTGGCTGATGAAAACGCGGGCGTCCGTGCCCAGTTCCTGGAGTAGCGCGATGCGCAGCAGTTCGTTGCGGTAATTGCGCGCGGATTGAAAGGCCAGCAATGCGCCCATTGCGTAAACATCAGCCGGCTGCCATGGGGCGATCTCGATACCGGTGAGCCTGATTTCTATTGGCATGACCCGGGTTTCGGCAAGCGCTCTGTTCACGCCGGCAACGTAAGCGTCAATGCGACGCCGGGTCGTATCCGAAGCGTTCGCCGCCAGCGTCTCGGCGAGCTTCGGTACGCCGGCGCGCCACATTTCCACGTCGGTGGCCAGCATGTCCGATCCCAGCGCCTCCGCCAGCCGTCCCCGACCCGCGCGCCGGAACATCTCCATCTGCCACAGCCGTTCCCTGGCGTGCAGCCAACCCTGTGCGTGCAGCGCGTCCTCGATTGTTGCCGCGCTGACGTAAGGCCGCGCGTAGGCGTCGAAACGAATCTCCACCGGGGAGGAGACGTCGGTGGCGAGTTCCTGAACCTCGACCGGCAGCGCCTGATTCAGAATGTAGTACAGCCAGCCGGCGGCGATAGCAGCGGCGAGAAAACCGGCTGTGCCGACGATGCGCAGAAAACTCGCCACGTCAGGCGGCGCGCTTGATGTGAGCGTCTACTGCAGCAGCAAACGCATTGAGAAACCAGGTTTCGTCGGCGGCGCTCACTGCCGTTGACAAGAATGCGGTGGCGGTGGGCGCCAGCAGCACCCCCGCTTCCAGCATCGCCAGGTGAAATGCCTTGGTGGCGGCAACTTCGTCAGCGGTCTTGTAGTAGCTGCGATAGTCGCGCACGTCGCGCTGGTGAAAGTAGATACTGAAGATCGAGCCCGTGCCGCATACCTGCATGTCGGCGCCGCGTTCGGTGATGATCGCGGTGCACGCTGCGCGGATCCGCTCGCCTTGATCGTCGAGGTTGTCGAAGCTTTCGCGGGTCAGCAGCGTCATGCTGGCAAGACCGGCACTCATTGTGATCGGATTGGCGGTAAACGTGCCGCTCGAGGAGACGGAATGGGCGGTGGCTTCCATGACGTCTGCGCGCCCGGCGACAGCGCCTACCGGATAACCGCCGCCGATGATCTTGCCGAGCGCAGTCAGGTCCGGCTCGCCGCCCCAACGCCCTTGCGCGCCGCCATAGCCGAAGCGCAGCGCGATAACCTCGTCGAATATCAACAGGATGCCGTGTTCGCGCGTCAGATCGCGCAGGGCCTGCAGATACTCAGCCGCCAGCGGCCGCATGCCGCAGCGCGGCGGCACCGGATCGACGAGCACGGCGGCAAGCTGATGAGCGTTGGCTGCGATACGCCGCTCCAGCATGTCGATGTCGTTGGCCTGGGTCACGATGACCGCGTCAAGCACACCGTCCGGTGTCGCCGGCACGGTCGGCACGGCGGTCGGTTCGTTGCCCCAGTTGTCTGGTGAAGAGTAGTTGCTGACTTCCGCATAGTCGTAGGAGCCGTGGTAGACGCCTTCGAGCTTCATGATGTTGCTTTTGCCGGTATGTGCGCGCGCAGCCTTGATGGCGAGCGCAACCGCTTCGCTGCCCGTGTTGATGAACCGCACCCGTTCAAAGCCGTCAACGCGCTCGCAGAGCAGTTCAGCCAATGCGATCTCCGACTCGGTCGGCAAGGCGAAACAGCTGCCGCGTGCTGCCTGGTGCTGCACTGCGGCAACCACCTCGGGATGCGCATGGCCGTGGATGAGGACCCCGAGGTTGTTGGCGAGGTCCAGATATTCCCGCCCGTCGACGCTCACGATGCGGCTGCCGTTGCCGCGATCGACATAAAACGGGTACGGCTCGAACCAGCGCGCACTGCGTGTGTCGCCGCCGGGCAAAACCTGCTGTGCGCGTTCGAAGAGTTGTCGAGAGGAGGGCATGAATCTGACGCCTTATTTTGCCTGCCAGCGTTTGCCGACACCGCTGTAGGTCAGGAGCGTTGTATCTTCGCACTTGAGGCAGCCCTGGACGAAAACGAGGCTGCCGGTGCGGCGGACGACGTTGCCTTCGCTGTGCAGCCAGCTGCCGATGCCAGTGCCGGCGATAAACTCCGTGTGCAAAGAGACGGTCACGATATTGGTGTCGTCGGTTCCGTAGCGGGCTTGAGCGCACAGCGCGTAGTCGGCCATGGTCATGAGAACGCCGCCATGGACCGTTTCGAGGCTATTGCAGTGGCGCGCCTCGACGCGCAGACCCGCGGCGAAATTTGTGGCGTCGCGGCGCAGGTAAAACGGCCCGATGTGGTCTTCTGCCGGATCTGTGCCGATGTCGAGCTCAAAGCCTGCGGGCGCGGCGGTCAATGGATGCTTCCCCTCGGTGTTGTGCGGCCATTGTCGCAGGTTGGCCACCGCTCAACGAGTCAGAATCGCACGCGATGTCTGGGATACCGCTTCCACGCCATCGGGATCGGTAGGCAGTTCCAGCGGTTCGGGGATCGCTATACCGCGCACGCATGCCGGGCGCGCGGCCATGCGCTCGTGCCAGGCATGCAGCGCGGGCAGATCCTCGATGGGCACGCCGGACCAGAAGTAGAGGCGCACCCAGCACCAGTTTGCAATGTCGGCGATGCTGTAATCGCCGGCCAGCCATTCGCCGCGCTCGAGCTGGTTATTCAATACCTCGAAGAGACGCCGGGTTTCGTTCTGATAGCGTGATATGGCGGGTTCGATCTTCTCTTCCATCGCGCGAAAGAAAACGTTCGCCTGCCCCATCATCGGCCCTACACCGCCCATCTGGAACATGAGCCACTGGATCACCCGTGAGCGTGCCTGAGTCTCCTGAGGTAAAAGCCGGCCGGTCAATTCGGCCAGGTAAATCAGAATCGCGCCCGACTCGAAAACCGGGAAGCCATCGTGCACGAGCACCGGTATGCGTCCGTTGGGATTGAGTGCAAGGAATGCTGGGGTCTTCTGCTCACCGGCGGCGAGATCGACCGGCACGACCGTGTAGTCGAGCTCAACCTCCTCGAGCATGACGGAAGCTTTCCAGCCGTTGGGCGTCGAAGCGGTATGGAGCTCGATCATGGTTGTCCCCGTGCAGTGAGTTTCTGCATCCAGTCTAACGCCGCCCCGGTGTTAGCGGATATTACGTATGTCCATATTTTGTACCACGTTCCATATTTCTTCGGGATATAACTTGGAGAAGGGCGATGGTGGAAACAGCAACCGCAACGGACCGCTCGGCGGGCATTACCTATCAGGAGCTTCTGGATCAGGACAGCCATCCGGTCCCCGAGCTGTTTCGCGTTGAGTCCCCCATGCCGCCCGGGCCGACGGTTGTCCCGGCGGAGCAGTACTTCAGTAAAGCGTTCCACGATCTCGAGGTCGAGAAGGTCTGGAAGCGTTGCTGGCAGATGGTGTGTCACGAGGACGACATCCCCGAAGTCGGCGACTATCTGAAATACGACATTGCGCATCTTTCGTTTCTGATCGTGCGCACCGGCGAAGAAGAGTTCAAAGCCTTCTACAACGTCTGCCTGCACCGTGGCCGGCTCCTCAAGTCCCACGACGGCAAGCGCGCGCGGGAATTCCGCTGTTCGTTCCACGGCTGGGCGTGGGGCATTGACGGGCAGCTGAAGGAAGTCCCGTGTCACTGGGACTTCCCGACCGTGTCCGCCAAGACGCACAGCCTGCCGGAAGTCAAAGTAGGCCGCTGGGGCGGTTTTGTATTCATCAACCCCGACCCTGAGTCCGAATCGCTCGAAGATTTCCTTGGCAATCTCTCCGACCAGTTTCCGAACCTGCCCTACGAGCGCCGGCGCAAGGTGGCGCATGTTTCGAAAATCCTGCGCTGCAACTGGAAGGTCGCCCAGGAGGCGTTCAGCGAGGCGTATCATGTCATCGCTACCCACCCGACCATTCTCGGCAGCATTGGGGACGCCAACACGCAGTACGATGTGTTCGGCAACTACAGCCGCGCCATCTCTCCGAATTACACGCCGTCACCGCATGTCGAGCAGATGTTCGAGCCTCTCGAAGACGGCCGCATGTTCACGAAGCTGCGCCATGCGCTGACCGGACATGTCTATGAAAAGATGACGGACGGTCTGGTCCATGTCACCAATGCGCGCGGTGAGGTGAGCAAGTTCAACGTCGACGGCACGTGGGTGGAAGGACCCATGACCCATGCCGATACGAACATGATCAACTGGATTGGCGGCAAGCAGCTGCCCGGCGGTGAAACCATGCCGCTGGCGCCGGCCCCGGCAGTACCGCCGGGTAAAAACCTGCGCCAGGTTGCGGCGGAGCCGATACGCGAGCAGTTTCGCCAGGAACTGGGCGACGTCATGGATAAGGTCAGCGATGCAGAGCTCCTGGATTCGATCTACCTCACCGTGTTCCCGAACTTTCATCCGTGGGGTGTCTTCCACCGCATCGTTTATCGCTTCCGTCCCAACGGCGATAATCCGGACGAGTGCATCATGGAATGCATGTACCTGGCGCCGGTGGCCGAGGGGGAGCCGCGCGGTCCCGCGGCGCCGATCCATCATCTTGGCCCCGACGATGACTGGGTGGACGCGCCGGAGCTCGGCATGCTGGCCAAGGTGTTCAACCAGGACGTGGTGAACATGCCGGAAGTGCAGCAGGGTCTTAAGAGTATGAAGGTGCCGGAAGTGATCTTTGCCAACTACGGCGAGACCAAGCCGCGCCACTTTCACAAGCTGCTGGACGAGTGGATCGCCCGGGACTGAGTGCCGGGCGCCCCTCGGGGTAGTGTGGCCTAAGTCGGGGGGCTCTGCAGACGCGCGATGAGGCCGCGCAGCGCGGCCTCTACCGCGTCCTCACGGAAATCCAGGCGTGGTTCGTGCAGCTCGTAGCGCTGTGCCTCGGTCCATTCTGGATTGCGGCCGGCCCAAGCAATCCACAACGTACCTACCGGCACTTGAGTGCCGTCCCCATCCGGGCCTGCAAGGCCGGTGGTGGCGACTGCGAGGTCTGCGCCGGTGCGTTCGAGGGCGCCGGCCGCCATCAGCTCGGCAACGCGCCGATTGACCGCACCTTCAGCGGCAAGGAGGTCGGCGGGTACGCCGAGCAAGGCGGTCTTGGCGCTCAGCTGATAGGTGACCAGACTCGCGACAAACCACGCCGAGCTACCCGGCATACCGGTGAGCGTCGCGGCTAGGAGTCCGCCTGTGCAGGACTCGGCGGCGGCCAGCCGCAGCTCGCGTGTTTCGAGCTCAACGGCAAGATCGGCAACCAGAGAGGCGAGGTTTGTCATGGTCTTACCGGTGATTTATCTTGACGCTCGTAAAGCTAACAGGGGGAGAGACGATGGCGCCAGTACCAAAGGGCGGCACGGTAGCGGTCACGGGTGCAGCTGGATTCATCGGCGGCTGGGTGGTGCGCGAGCTTCTCGACCGGGGTTACCGGGTGCGCGCATGTGTGCGCGACGTGAACGATGCAACGAAGACGGCTTTCCTCAAAGACATGCCCGGCCATGCCTCCGGCAGGCTGACCCTGCATACCGCGGATCTGGACGACAACGGCTGCTTCGACGACATCTTTGCCGGCTGCCACGGGGTGTGTCATGTCTCTCACGTGAGTGACTATGACGACCAGGACTACGTTCGGCGGGTGTGCGAGCACATCATCGAGAGCATCAACAAATCAGGCACGGTGAATCGGGTGATCGTCACTTCGAGCATCGCCGCCATTCTTACCGAGGGCGACATCAAAGAGCTCGTGCGCCGCCCGGTCCTTTACGAAGACCGCAGCCCCGATGAGGCGAATCCGAAACGGACGCCCGAGCGCGGCCATGGTTATGCGATGGGCAAGCTGCTCGCGCAACGCATATTTGCCGACGCGGCCGCTGAGCATGGCGGCTGGGACGCCATCACCGTCTGCCCGGCTGACAACGTCGGTCCGATCCAGTCAGCGCACCAGAAAAACATGGGACCCTGGCAGCACATCATCGAAGGCATGCTCAAGGGGAAGTACTACCAGACCCAGGCGTATCGGCCGTGGATGACCGTGGACGTGCGTGACGATGCCGCCTGTCATGTGGCGCTTCTCGACAGCGTCGATATCCAGAACGGTGAGCGCTACATCGCCTGGTCGACCGATACCCGCAACGTCGAAGACATCTGCGCCAGTATCGGTCGGCTGCTGCCGGAGCTCGGCTTCGATGCGCCGGAGGTGACCGATGAGTTTCCCGATCGCATCAAAGAGCGCGAGGCCGAGTTCCGCTCTATCTGGGCATCGGTGGAACTCCGGAATGACCGTATGCGCGCAGCGACCGGCATCGAGTTCCGGCCGCTCGATGATTCGATACGTGATTGTGTAGAGTCGCTGATGAGCGTGGCGGGCGTGGAGCCCAGGCGGCGTTCGGACTAGATCAACACAAGCCTGCTAGACTGCGGACCAACCTTCACGCAATAACAAGAACGAATTGGCAGTAAAAAATCTCCTCGAAACCCGTAACGGCCGGTTCCTGTCGTTCGGGTTGATGTACGTCTCCGAAGGTATTCCGTTCGGTTTTACCGGCACGGCAATCGTGTCCTATCTGCGCCGCCAGGACCTGGCGCTGGACGACATTGGTCTGCTGGTGGCCGTGCTGTTCCTGCCCTGGTCGTTCAAGTGGGCGTGGGCGCCGTTGGTCGATCTCTTCCGCTTCAATCAGTACGGCGGCCGCAAGGCATGGATCGTGGTCTGCACGACCATGATGGTGCTGACACTGATGCTGATCCTGCTGCTGGACGTCTCGACGAATTTCCAGCTTCTGCTCATCCTGTTGGTGGCGAACAACGTCTTTGCGGCGACCCAGGACGTGGCGATCGATTCCCTTGCCGTCAGCACGCTCAAGCCGGATGAGCGCGCGCGTGGTAACGGCTTCATGTTCGGCGGCCAGTATGCCGGCATCGCCCTCGGCGGCGCCGGTGCGATAGCGCTGTTCGGTATGATCGGGTTCGAAAACGCGTTGCTGGTCGTTTGCGCCCTGTTGTCGCTCAACCTGCTCTTCATTGTCCTCTTCGTGGTTGACCCTGAAGCCGGCGGGGTGAATCCCGCCGGGCGGCTATGGGATGTCATCAAGAACTTCTTTCGTGAGCTCAAGATCGGTTTCTTCGGATCCGGCAGCGGACCGCTGCTGGCGCTGCTGTATTCCGTTCTGCCAGTTGGTGCGATGGCGCTGTCGTATGCCACGCTGACCACAATCCAGGTCGACTACGGCCTCAGCCAGGCGCAGATGTCCAAAGTCGTAGCGTTGACCACCGTGTTAGGAGCCGCCGGCTGTATCATCGGCGGTTTTCTTGGTGACCGGTTTGGCGTGCGACGCACGTTGTGGTGCGCGGGCCTGGCGACCACGCTGCCGGCATTGACTCTGGCGACGCTGATCGCGCAGAACGGGCTCACCGGCGTGAGCTATACGGCGTTTGTGGGCTTGATCGCCATGCACGGGCTGCTGTTCGGCACTGCGTTTGGTGTCCGCGCGGCTGTGTTCATGGGGTCGGTCAACCCGGCGGTAGGTGCCACGATGTTCACGACCTTCATGGCCATGAGCAATCTGGCCGTCAGCTACACCAACTTCTGGCAGGGTCAGGTGGCTGAGCGTTTCGACTACGCGACAGTGCTTTACATCGATGCCGCGGTCATTCTGATACCGCTCTGTGTGATTCCTTTCCTGCGGAGCCGGGAAGAGGCCGGCATTCAGACGCCTACCCGTATCGACTGATCGGCGCGGGATTCGCCCGGCTGTTTGAGTGCATTCTTTGTCCGCGTGTATCTGATCCAGATTTCCGCGATGAGTGAGTGCAATACGAACGCGATCGTGAATGCGACGATCGAAAAGAACTCCGCCTCTTCGCGGGTTGGACCGCCAGTGGCAATCAGCATCGGTATGAAGACGAGTCGCATCGTCACGATGCTGAGGCCAATCGCGAACGCGCGCATCATCCATTCCCTGTGTTCCATGAATTGTCTGGCGCGGGCTGACCGGTAACCGTTGACGATCGAAACCAGGAAAAACACTGCGAAAGCGCTGACGATGATCTGCTCGGAGAGGCCTGAGTAGGGAAAGACGAGAGAGATGAAGAGGCCGGCAGCGCCGAGGATCAGGCCAATGGCGGCGAGCATCCTGCCGCTCCAGCGATGGTAGCCGGGGTGTTGCGTGCGGATGCTGCTCACAAATTGCAGCGGCGCCAGCGCGAGATAAATCAAACCCGGTACGACGTGCAGGAGAGTCACTGTGGGGTATTCAGCGAAACCTTCGTTGGCGCCGCCCCTGATCAGGAACGAGATAGTAAATACGATGCCGGTTATGGATAAAAACCCGACGATGACGTTGAGACTGGTGTGGATTCTGTTCTGGAGTCTGTTCATGCGGGTGGCCATCTGATGCGGTGTTTAGTGTCTGTATGGTCTATATCGACTGATTCGTCTTTATTGTCTTTTTGTCTTATTCGTTACTGCAACAAGCGAGCCAATTAGAAAAAGCTATTCGAAACAGAGAGTTATGGCTTCAGGGATGCCTCGAGTTGGTCAGAAGCACCAGAAGTTGGCCGCGGCTGGAACAGCCTAGTGGCGCGGAGATGAAGGCGGGAGGTTCCCGTCCAGCGGCGTGTGGGGCGAGTGGAGCGCGGTCTGCACCAATTGGCGCGCCAGCTGGTCCAGCATATCGTGATCACCCTCCAGCATGTGCGTGCGCACGGCCAGTGCCATGGCGAGGGCCTGCAAAACGTCGCCGTTCCCGACTGGTCCGATCTGCTCTATCTCCCGGCTGACGGTATTCAGCACGCTCGTCAGCAGATTGGAGACGTTTACCGCAGATTCGGTTTGCGGATGGAGCTCGAACTCGAACTCGAATTGATTGCCCGATGTCGTGGTCACGTTGTAGGGGATGAATTTAGCCATGCCTAACAGCTCTGATCCATGGTTGTCTTCATGCGGTTCTCTTCGGCCGGCGGTGCCGGCGTCTTTGATCCGTCAATGGTATCGATGTTGCCCGGCGAGGCGAAAGTACGCTGGCGGTCTGTAAGCAATCTTCGCGTTTCCTCAGTTCCATCGTGGCTGCCCGATCGGTGTCCAGGAGACGTCTCTGCCGTTCGCTCGTGCGGCCCGCCATCGGGTTTGGCTGGCCGATCCGTTAAGGCCGATCCGGCGAGTAGAGGGTCTCGTACATCGAGTCGTAGCCAAGCTGCACGAGCTCGACGCCGCGTTCGAAATCGAAGAAGTGCGCGACGTTGCGCGGGATCTGCACCAGCACGTCTGGCGAGTAAACCGACAATTTCAAACGCGAAAGCGCAACCTGCATCGTATCCATGGACTCTGTGGCGATTTCTATCATGCCTCGGTCCGGTTCCTCGTCTGCGTCGTCGGCGCTGCTGAAGAGTTCGCTGACAAAACGGCTCACGGCCAGGCGGATCGAGTCCTCTTCGTCCTTGCTTTCCTCGTTGTCTCCGTCTGGAATCTCTTCCGGATGATGGCCCAGGTCCATGCGCACGTTCAGCGGCCGTTCGTCCTGGCCGTTGACATCGACCGCCACTGTGAGATCCGTCTGATTGGATAGCGTCGGCGCGATCGGCAGCGGGTTGAGCACTGCGCCGTCGACCAGGAGCTGCGCATCGCGGCGCACCGGCGTGAAAACCATGGGGATGGCGATGGAAGCGCGGATCGCTTCGAACAGCGAGCCCTGGCTCATCCAGATTTCTTTTTTACGATTGAGCTCGGTAGCGACCGCGGTAAATCCGATGGGCAGGTCTTCGATGTTGTGTTCGCCCAGCAGATCGCGCAGCACTTCAATGATGCGTTCGCCCTTGAACAGACCCGCGCCGGACCACCAGCCGAAGTCGAGCAGCTGCACGACGTCGGTGCGGCGCAGGGCGCACACCCACTTTTCGAATTCGTCCAGCTGGCCGGCGGCGTAGATGCCGCCGACGAGCGCGCCCATGGACGAGCCGCTGACGTGCTGGATGTCGTAACCGGCCTGCTCGAGGCAGCGGATTGCACCAATGTGCGCCAGGCCGCGGGCGCCGCCGCTGCTGAGTACCAGGGATACCGTTGGGGATTGCGGCATGTGTTTCTCTGCGTTTGTTCCTCGGTAGAGTTTAGATGATTCCCCGCGTTGCCAGGTCTTCAATCTCAGTGGCGCTGTAGCCGAGCGCGGTCAGAATCTCGGACGTGTGTTCGCCAAGCTCCGGCGCGCGTTTCGCGCCGGTCTGCGCAACACTCGAGATCTTGAGCGGATGATTGATCAGGACAGCGGTCTCGATATCCGGATCCGCCGGCGGTGCGGCCATCGCGTTCGCGGCCACCTGTGGATCTTCCAGCAGCTCTTCGACCGTAGCTACCCGATTCACCGGCACACCGTAAGCGCCGAATGTCTCGAGCCATTCGTCTGAGGTTTTTGTGCCGATGATGGCCTGCAGCTCGTCGCCGAGCGCTTCGCGATTCTCGAACATGGCCTCCAGCGTCGAAAACCGTTCATCGACAAGCAGATGAACGGCTTCCATTGCCGTCAGCGCCAGCGACAGAAGTTCTTCGTTGCGTACCATGTTGAGTTGCAGCCAGCGATCGTCGGCGGTTTGATAGACGCGGAACATCGCGGCGTTGACGCGGTTGGTCTCCCGGTATGCGGGCATGTCGCCGCCGGCAAAAGCGCCTTGTGCGACCCCGGCGACGGACCAGAGACCGTTGGCCAGGAGTGAAGTGGAAACCATGCCGCCTTCGCCCGTGCGCTCCCGGTGCAGAAGCGCGGTGACGATACCGGCGTAAAGGGCGACGCCGGTGGGATGATCGCCCATGCCGGGTAACCCCTGCGTGGGCACGGTGTCGGGTTCGCGCATCAGCTCCATCAGACCGCTGCGGGCCCAGTAAGCGAGCTGATCGAAGCCGCGGCGGTCGCGTTCCGGGCCCTCTTCACCGTAGGCGGTGAGCGACGCGTAGATGACTGCAGGGTTGCGCGCTTTGATGTCCTCGTAGGTGATGCCGAGAGACTCCCGGACGGGATACGGGTGGTTGGTGATGAAGACGTCCGCCTCGTCGATCAGTCGGTTCAGGATCGCCATGCCATCGTCTTGCTTCAGATCCAGAGCGATGCTCCGCTTGTTGCGGCCGTCGAGTTGCCAGAACCAGTTGTTGTCTGCGTAGGGTGTGGTCGAAACCTCTGACAGGATGCGCAGCATGTCGCCGTCGCGGGCTTCGACTTTGATCACATCGGCGCCATAGTCGGCGAGAATCATGGCCGCCGCCGGTGCGGCGATCACGGTCGCGCAGTCGATGACTTTCAGGCCGCTGAATAAATGCTCCGACATGTGTCCTCTCTGTTCCCTTGCCTTGCTCGCCATCAATGTAACCCGCCCGCGCGGTTGGTGCAGCTTCCGGGCGGACTTGTGCATAATCTCCTCCGGTAAGACATCGCAAAGTTGGGGAAGGGTATGCGCTTGGTTTTTAGTGTGTTTGTTTTGTTTTGTGCGACTTCGCTGCAGGCGGAGAGCTGGGAGGCGTTGGTCAAGGATCGCACCGCCTCGGTCAACGAGCGGGTGGTCGCCTGGCGCCATCATCTGCACGCGAATCCCGAACTCGGTAATCGCGAATTCAAGACGGCTGCCTATATCGCCGAGCATCTCGAGCGTCTTGGTTTTGACAGCGTCGAAACCGGCGTCGCGCATACCGGGGTCGTCGGCATTCTGAAAGGTGGGAAACCGGGTAAGGTCGTCGCGCTCCGGGCGGATATGGACGGTCTGCCGGTCACTGAAAAAACGGGTCTGCCGTTCGCGTCAAAGGTGACGACGGAATGGCGCGGGCAGCAGACCGGCGTCATGCACGCCTGCGGGCATGACGCGCACATGGCCATCCTGATGGGTGTCGCGGAAGTGCTGGTCGGTATGCGTGAGCAGATACCGGGCACTGTGAAATTCATCTTTCAACCCGCCGAAGAAGGCGCGCCACCGGGGGAAGAGGGCGGCGCGGATCTGATGATCAAAGAAGGTGTGCTCGAAGGCGAATACGCGCCGGAAGCCATTTTCGGTTTGCACGTGTTCCCGGCACCGGCCGGCGTGATTACTTACAAGCCGGAAGGCATGCTTGCGGCTTCCGACGGTCTCAGCATCAAGATTAAAGGGGTGCAGACTCACGGCTCGATGCCCTGGGGTGGGGTCGATCCGATTGCCGCGGCCGCACAAGTCGTGACAGCCCTGCAGCAGATCGTCAGCCGCCAGATCGATATCTCCAATGCGCCCGCAGTGGTGACCATCGGTTCCATCAATGGCGGCAACCGCGGCAACATCATCCCCGAAACCGTCGAGATGACCGGCACCATCCGCACTTTCGATCCGGCCATGCGGGACGACGTGCACGCCCGGATCGAAAAGACCGTCAAGCTGGTCGCGCAGGCTGCCGGCGCCGAGGCGGAAGTGGAAATCGGGCATGGTTACCCGGTGACGTACAACGATCCCGCGCTGACCGCGCAGATGACACCCGTGCTCAACCGAGTATCCGCGGGCGGGCAGGCCGTTGTCATCAAGCCGATCATGGGCGCTGAGGACTTTTCATACTTCGCCAATGAAATTCCCGGGCTCTTTGTCGGTCTGGGGGTCGCCAAAGACGGCGCGAAACCCGGAGAGAGCGCCTCCAACCACTCGCCGTACTTTTACGTGAACGACAGGGCGCTGCCCTTTGGCGTCGAGGCGCTCGCGAGCCTGGCGCTCACCTGGCTCGAATCAGCGGGTGCTGAGTAGCTAGGCGGGGAAGGGCGCTTTGGCGCCCTCCGGCAGCTCGACGTCGAAACCGTTGAGGGTCATTGAAACGAGGCCGTAGAAGCCGCTCACGCCGATGATTTCCGCGGTACCCGTTTCGCCGAATGCGGCGACCGCTTGATCAAAGGTTTCCTGAGTCAACGTGCGGGTGTTGTAGAGTTCATGCGCAACCGCGTAGGCGGCGGCGTCGCCTGCGTCTGCGAAGGTGGGCGTTTCCCCGACCTTGATGGCTTGAATGACGTCTTCCGGCACGCCGGCATCACGCGCCATCGGTTCGTGGGCCCACCATTCGAACTGCGCCTGCCAGAACTGTCCGGTGACGAGAATGGCGAGCTCGATATAGCGCCGGTCGACTTCGGTGCGGAAACGGAAAAAGCCGCCCAGGCCGACCAGACGTTTGCCCATCTCGGGACTGCGCAACCAGATGTCGAATGGTCCGCCGATGTGCCCGTCTTCTGGTTTTACAGGACGGTTGGCGACAATGTCATCAAAGGTGGCTTGCTGGGCTGCGGTGAGCTCAGCATAGGTTTTGCGTTCGAGGCGGCTCATGGTGGCTCCGGGATACCTGGACGCCTCAAAGTACCCCGGTGCCCGCGCTTGAGCAAATCTCAGCCGTGGGTCGGGCCTTCTTCCTGCGGCGGCTCTTCCTCGATATCCTCGAGCGACAGTTCATCCATGCTGAACTTCCGCGGCGCGGGTTTTGCTTCCTTCGGCTCCGGCGCTGCGGCGGGTTCGGCTTCGGCATCATCGAGCTTCATGCGCAGCCGCAGGTTGTTGGCCGAGTCGGCGTTGGCCAGTGCGTCGTCGAGGGAGATGCGTTCTTCCTTCAGCAGCCGGTAGAGCGCGCTGTCGAAGGTCTGCATGCCGAGATTTTCCGACTTCTCCATGATCTCTTTGATGTCTTCCAGACGGCCCTTGAGGATGAGCTCGGAAATGGTCTTCGTGCCGAGCAGCACTTCCACCGCGGCGCAGCGTTTGCCGTCGACCGTTGGAATCAGGCGCTGGGAGATGATCGCCCGCATGTTCTGCGCCAGTGCCAGCAGCAGCTGTGGGCGCCGCTCTTCCGGGAAGAGGTTGATGATGCGCTCCAGCGCCTGGTTGGCGTTGTTGGCGTGCAGCGTCGAAATTGCGAGGTGTCCGGTTTCGGCAAACTCGAGCGCATGTTCCATCGTCTCGCGGTCGCGAATCTCGCCGATGAGAATCACGTCGGGCGCCTGGCGCAGGGTGTTCTTGAGCGCGTTTTTGAAGCTGCGCGTATCGACGCCGACCTCGCGCTGATTGATCAGCGACTTCTTGTGACGATGCACGTACTCGACCGGATCTTCGATGGTGATGATATGGCCGCCGCTGTTGGCGTTGCGGTGATCGATGAGCGCGGCAAGCGATGTCGATTTGCCAGAACCCGTGCCGCCCACAAACAGCACCAGCCCGCGTTTCACCATGACCATTTCCAGCAGGATGTCCGGTAGACCAAGATCCTCGAACTTGGGGATGTCTGTGTTGATATTGCGCGCAACGATGGAGGTTTCGTTGCGCTGTTTGAAGATGTTGACCCGGAAGCGGCCCACGCCCGGCATCGATATGGCCAGGTTCATCTCCAACTCGTGCATGAACGTTTCGCGCTGCTCTTCGTCCATGATCGCCTGCGCGATCGCTTCGATTTCGCCGGGTTTATAGGGCGTCTCGCTCAATGGTTTGAGCTTGCCCTGGAACTTGGCACAGGGCGGCGCGCCGGTGCTGAGATAAAGGTCCGAACCATCCTGCTCGGCGAGCACCTGCAGGTACTGATTGATCGGGGTTTCCATACCGCATCCTTCCACACGTACCCCTTCAGTATAGGTAGGCCGCTCCCGGCTCGACGGCGCGCTTACGTGCGGCAGATCACACTCTGCGATCGGTAAGAGAGCCGGCAGTCTCGCGAGCTTGTCTGGCGGTCTAACCGGCCGCCGCGGTCAGAGTAACGAGCTCTTCAGCCAGAAGATCGTAGACGACACGGATGCGCCGGCTGGTGTGCAGTTCCCGATGCGATAAGAGCCACACCGGAATTTCCGGGTCGAAGCTTTCCGGCAGCACACACACGAGGTCGTCGAAGAGCCCGCTCGTATCCATTGGCAGAAAACCGAAGCCGAGACCTTCGCGGATGAGCTGCAGCATGCAGTTGCCGCTGGCGGCATGCACACGGAACTGTTCGGGGCTGAGCACCAGCCCCTGTTCCCTCAGGCCTGAGATCAGCCCCCCGGTGTCGTCGATGCCGACGAAGTCCTTATCCGCCAGATCATCAAAGCTCTGCGGCGTGCCCACTTCCTCCAGCAGGCGGCGGGCGGCGTATATCCGCCCGCGTAAAAATCCGATGCGCCTGGCGATGAGATCGGGTTGCGTCGGTTGCGTATGACGTATCGCAATATCGGCCTCGCGCCGGATGAGATCGCGAACCTCGTCGGAAGCAACCACCTCGACGACAATCCCCGGCGCCTGCTCGCGGAGTTTCCGCAACATCGGCGGCAGGTAGTAAGTCGCGAGCATCTCCGTTGCAGTGATGCACACGCGTCCCGCGATGGCCTGAGACTGCCCGGAGGCTGCCAGTGAGACGCGGTTGGCCGCTTCCGCCATCGCGCGGACGTGTTCGAGCAGTTCGAGCCCGGCGGTGGTTAACTGCAGTCTCCGGTGCCCGCGCTCAAAAAGCGTCACGCCGAGGGACGCTTCCAGACCGGTCACCTGGCGGCTCAAGGTCGGCTGGGTCTGGTGCAGCGCGCGGGCGGCCGCGGAAAGTGATCCTTCTTCGGCAGCCGCCAGGAACGCCCGAACCTGATTCCAGTCGAAAGCGATATCGTCCCAGTTCATCTATCTTCGTATATCTAATGATCGAAAATAGGCATTCTATATGCGATAGGCGTATGGCTAAATAGCTTCACATCAATTACAGGAGGCACCTGTCGTGGCCGTTACTTCCGCCGACTTCTGGGACCGAGTTGCGCCCGGTTACAGCAAACAACCCATCGCCGACACCGAAAGCTATGCGCACAAGCTCGCAGCAACGCAGGCGCTGATGCGGCCCGATATGCAGGTTCTGGAGTTCGGCTGCGGTACAGGGTCGACCGCGCTCGAGCATGCGCCGCACGTCGCTCACATTGTGGCCACCGACGTATCCGCCGCGATGGTGGGCATCGGCCGTGACAAGGCCAGGGAAGCCGGGATAGACAACGTCAGCTTCGAGCAGGCCGGCGTTGAAGATTTCAAAGCGCCGGATGGTAGCTATGACATGGTGCTGGCGCTGAATCTCGTGCACCTGCTGCCCGAGCGGGCGGCGGCGCTGACCAAGATCCATCGGCTGCTGAAGCCCGGCGGTCTCTTCGTCTCCAGCACCGTTTGTCTTGCAGACCGCATGTGGTTCCTGCGACCGGTCATACCGGTGATGCAGTGGCTCGGCAAAGCGCCGTACGTGAATTTCCTCCGGGCGGAACAGGTGTTGGAGGAAATCGCGGCGGCAGGCTTTGCGGCGCAGGAGCACTGGACGCACGGCCGCGCCAACAGCCTGTTCCTGATCGCCAGCAAGGTTTAGCCGCCGGCGGGGTCGAGTGCGTTCAGGCGCTGCGCCGGGTGTCCGCTGTCTTCCGGGGAAGCTTCCTGCTACGCGCAGTGGCCGATGCCCGGCAGCGGGATGACGTTGGGCAGGTCCGGCACCACCGGCAACATCCAATTCTGCAGTGAACGTTGCGCGGCGTCTTCCTGAACCGGTGTGAGAGGTATCTAGAGTTGTTTAGAGGTGCGCGGTGAAAAAACTCACGGTTGTGCGCACCACCTCCTCGGAGAGTTCAAACTCGTCGCTGAACAGTCCCAGGCCGTGGTCAGCACCGCGCACGACATGGCGCAGCGCGGGGTCCGCGCGCCGCGCGTTGCGTAACGCGTTTTCGCTGATGAACGGCGGCACGACGTCGTCCTGATCACCATACAACACCAGCAGTGCACCTTCGAAGCGGGCGATGTCATCTGCCGGCGTCGAGAATTCGAGGTCGGTAAACCACTGATGGCCGAGTTTTTGATCCATACCCCAGAACGTGGTGAACGGCGCAAAACCCTCAGCCTGTGCGGTGCCTTTCATTTCCGCCCATTTAACCGGGCCGCCCACGTAGCGAATCATGGTATCCGCCCCGTTTCTCGCGCTGGGCGCCCACAACGCCATAGCGCGATAGCTCGGGTTGGTATGCGCCATCGTGATCGCCAGGCGTCCACCCATGCTGAAACCCAGCAGGCCGATACGGCTGTCGTCGATGTTGGCTTCGCGCAGCGCAAACTGCTCGGCCGCGCGGATATCGGCCAACATGTTGGTTAAATTGTTATTTGCGAATGTCTCCGTGCTGTCGCCGCAGCCTGGGAAATCCATGCGGATGGAGGCTATGCCGTTGGCCGCGAGGCCCTCCGCCACGCGGGTGTACCCGCCCGCCTCGTGCCGCGTGCCGCCATGGCCGTGAATCAGGAGCACCAGCGGTGCAGACTCGGATCCGGCCGGGGTGACGAGCGTAACGGGAACTTCGACGCCGCGTGACGTAACGACCGTATCGTTGCTCACAACGGCGCTCGTTCCGCTCACCGCGCAGCCGCACAGCGAGAACAACAGCGCGCAAACCGCCATCTTGTTCATGTTATTTCGCCCGTATTTCCACATGCCAGTCCGCGCCTGCGCTGATGCCGTACTTCTTGGCGAAGTTGCCCTGGTTGACCGCCAGCGCGAGCTGCCCCTGAGAGTTGATGAACAGCAGGTTTTCTCCCACGCGCACCGAGCCGAACGAGCGGACATAGGGCACCTCGCCGCGCCAGATGGGTTTTTCGTTTTGGCGAATCGTCACAACGAACGTCTGGCCGAACTGAGGGTTCGCCTGTGACCAGAGATTGCGGTCAATGTTGAAATAAGCGTTCCCGAGCCTGCCGATGCCGCCGGCAACTTTGCCGCTGAACACGCCGTCCTCATAAGCGCCTTCAGAGGTCGGCAGGTGGATGACCTCTGCCGGCAGCAACGGACCCACTTCGGCGAAGCTGATGACGCCGGCGGCCAGACGGGCGCCGGTATAAGAGTAAACATCCCGGCCGTGGAAAGTATGCGACCATTCTGAACCGGGGATGCGATTGACGCGCTCGTCGATCTCTCGCACTGCCTTGATTCCATAGGCGTTGGCGGGTCCGGACAGCGAGCCGTTGTCCGGACTGACAAAATAGAGATCGTTTGCCGTGCGCAGGACAACGGACTTACGGGGCGTGCCGACGCCCGGATCCACCACCGACACGAAAACCGTGCCTGCCGGCCATGATTGTGCGTTGTACGCGAGGCTCGCGCTCGCAGCGGCGATGTCATACAGCGGTATCAACGGGCGGATGTTGAATATCTCGAGGTCGCGGCTGACCGAGTACGCGACGCCGGTCATCACGACACCGGAAAAGTCCGCCTGGATCACCAGCGCGTTCGATGGTTGCTCGTGGGCGAAGGCCTGCCCCTGCAGAACCGCGGTCAGCAGCAGTGCGCTCAATATCTGTCGCATGTTCTTTCTCCTAGGCGCGCAGTTCCGCAGCCCACTCGACGATCTGGGCGTAGCCGTCCATGGTCTCACGACAAGCGTCAGCGTCGGCGGTAGGCAATGACAGGACAATCTGATTGACGCCCTTGTCCGCAAGCTCCGCCATCTGCTCCTGTGAGCTCGGCATGGTCAACAGTGCGATGTCGATGTCGCGTACGTCGCGGCCGCGTTTCGCGCACTCTTCGGCAAGCTGCGCGAGACGCGCTTCGAATTCTGGTACGTGCACCGGGTACCAGCCCTGCGCGTATTCGGCAATACGCGCCATCGTCCAGGTCGAGGTGGCGCCGATGTAGACCGGCGGATGCGGCTGACTCACGGGTTTCGGCTCTACCCACACCGGATCGAAGTCCACGAATTCGCCGTGGAATTCGGCGTCTTTTTCGGTCCAGCAGGCCTGCATGGCGAGGACGTGTTCGCGCAGCACCTTCCAGCGGTCCTGGTAAGCGACGCCGTGGTTCTCGAGTTCCTCCGCCAGCCAGCCGGCGCCGACGCCGAACAGAAAGCGCCCGCCGGAGATTGCGTCCAGCGACGCGACACGTTTGGCAAGCGCGATCGGATGGTGCTCAGGCACGAGACAGATGCCTGTGCCGATTTTGAGATTGGCGGTCACCGCGGCGGCCTGGGCCAGATACGTAAACGGCTCGTACGCCTCCCAGTAGATACTCGGCAGGTCGCCGCCGAGCGGGTAGGGGGTGCGGCGCGATGCCGGGACGTGGGTGTGCTCGACCACCCAGAGCGCGTCGAAGCCGCGCGCCTCCATTTCGCGCGCGAGATCCACGGCTGACATGGAATACGCGGTGGGGAAGTTCGATAAACCTATCTGCATGATTGGTCCCTCATGCCGCATGTTTTATCCCTCATGCCGGCCGCGTGTGTCGAAAAAACCGTCTTCTCGGTATCGCTGATCTTATGCATACTCCCCCCGATGCTTGATTTGCAACGATCCTACACCGAATTCGATGGTGATCGCAGCGCCGGACGAGATGTCTGAAGCGCGGCTGTCGTGGCGTCTGCGCATTCTCTACGGCGTCGGTCAGATGCCGGAAGGGGTGAAGACCGCGGCGTTCGGCTTTTTTCTGCTCTTCTACTACAACCAGGTTCTCGGGCTTTCGGGCACGCTGGCAGGTATCGCGCTCTTTGTGGCGCTCTGCTTCGACGCGGTCAGCGATCCCCTGGTGGGATCCATCTCGGATTTCACCCGCAGCCGCTGGGGTCGCCGGCATCCCTTCATGTATTGGGCCGCGGTGCCGTTTGCACTCAGTTTCTTCTTTCTTTTCGTGCCGCCGGCGGGCCTCAGCGAAACGGGGCTTTTCTGGTGGCTGTTGATCATGTCGGTGCTGGTGCGCACCACGATGACGTTTTACCAGGTGCCTTATCTCTCGCTCGGCGCGGAGCTCACGAACAACTACGACGAGCGGACACTCTTGAGCGCGTTTCGCAACGTCTTCCAGCTCTTCGGCATGTTCGCGGTGCTGATTGGCGGCAACCTGCTTTTCTTTCGCGCTACGCCTGATTACGCCAACGGCCAGCTCGACCCGGGCGCCTATCTACCGTTTGTGTTGGCTTGTTTGCCGTTGATGCTGGCCGGTATCTGGGTGGCGGCGCTCGGCACGCATGACCGCATATCCAGCTTGAGTGCCGCCCCGGAAAGCAGACGTCCGGCGGTGCTGCGGGCCGCTGCGTCGGACGTGGCAACAGCGTTCCGCATACCGGCGTTTGTCGCCGTTGTAGGGGCGAGCATCCTTTTCGGTATCAATCAGGGCATGGTCCAGGCGCTGCATCTCTATATGGCGACCTACTTCTTCGAGCTATCCAGCACCCAGATTACGCTGCTCTTTGCGGGCGCGATCACCGGCATAGTGCTCGGTAGCTTGTTGAGTCGGCCCATGGCGGAGATCATCCAGGAAAAACGCAATCTCTTCATCGCCGGGTCCGCCTGGTACGCGCTCTGGACGAGCAGCATCATTATTCTGCGCCTGCTCGATCTCATTCCGGGTAACGAAGACCCGATCGTCGCCGTGATGTTCATCAGTACGGGGTGCATTTCAGCGGTCGGCCTGGGCGTGGCGATACCGATGATCGGTTCCATGATTGCCGACGTCACCGACGAGCATGAGCGCCGGCACGGCGTGCGCCAGGAGGGCATTTACTACGCCGCCGCGTCGTTTGCGAGTAAAGCCGTGGGCGGCGCTGGCCCGATTGTCGCGGGTCTCATCATCGACATGGCGGGCATAGCGCCCGGCAGTGCGCCCAGCGATGTGGCGCCCGAAGCGATCGCGCGGTTCGGCTGGGCGGCGGGTCCGAGCGTCCTCGTGTTCTCAGCGCTCTCGATAGCGTGCATCTGGTTTTACGGCATCAGCCGCGCGCGGCACGCGGAAATTCTCCGCGAGATCCGTGCCGGTTGAACTCAACGCCCGCCGGAGACGTCGAGGATGGCGCCGGTGGTATAGGAGGCCTCGCGCGACAACAACCAGACAATGGCTTGCGCCACCTCGTCCACGCTGCCCGGGCGTTGCATCGGGATGAGCGGCGCCAGTCTCTCGGCGCGGTCGGGCTGGCCGCCTGAAGCATGTATGTCGGTATCGATGATGCCTGGCCGGAGCGCGTTGACGCGGATGCCGTCATCGGCGAGCTCCTTCGCAAGACCGAGGGTCAAAGTGTCTACTGCCCCCTTGCTGGCGGCGTAATCGACATATTCTGCCGGGGAGCCGATGCGGGAAGCGACCGATGACACGTTGACGATCGCGCCACCGCTGCCGCCGTGACGCAGGGCCATACGGCGTATGGCTGCCTGACAGCAATAGATCGTGCCGAGGGTGTTGACGGCAAACATGCGCTCCAGACGATCGGTCGCCATCTCCTCGAGGCGGGCCTTGTCGCCAACGATGCCGGCATTGTTGACGAGGGCGCAGACGCGGCCCAGAGCCGAGTCACACTGCCGGAACAGCGCATCAACCTGGCCGGGATCGGCGACGTCCGCCTGTAAGGCTTCGATCTCTGCCCCCGTCTCCCGCACTTCATCGACGAGGCTGTCTGCAGCTGCGCGGTCCTTGCGATAAGAAATGCATACGGCGTATCCCTGCCGGGCCAGCAGGCGGGCGGTGCTTGCGCCGATACCGCGGCTACCGCCGGTAATGAGGGCAACGCGTCTGGTCATGAGGTGGGTTACCGGGTCGAGATCGCGCACTACTGTACCGGTATGTCGGCAGTAAACGAAGTACACCGGCACTGGAGCGAAGTTTACGATGTGAGCAACGAATGGAGGTACACTGCTCCAGACATGGGAGATTTACGCATGCGCACGTTCATCGGTTTGAGCTTTGTTTTGTTGAGTCTCGGCGGCTGCGTCAGCCAGCCTTCAGTGGAAGTCTTTGTTACTGACCTCAAGCCGCTGCCGTCGACCTTGTTCGAGCAACGCGTGCAGCTCGAGCTCAGGATTCAGAATCTGAGTGAAAAGCCGATAGCCGCCAGCGGCATCGATGTGCGCCTCGATCTGAATGATCGCCAGTGGGCGCGCGGGGTCAGCGCACAACCGATTGATATACCGGCCCTGAGCGAGGGGCGCGCCCGCGTGAACGTGAGCAGCGGTGTGCTCGATTCCGTGCGGCAGTTGCTGGGTATGCCGAACCGTGAAAGTTTCAACTACGCGATTCGCGGCCGCTTGATAACGCCGGGCGTGGATAAGCGCTTCCGGCGCGGCGGGGCGTTCAGCCGCGCAGAACTCGAGGCCCTAGGCAGACCGCCTAACCCGTAAGGCGGTTGACCGCGAGCTCAGCGAGCGTGAGTGATCGGCCGATCCGTTCGCGCATTTCGTCCAGGTCGATGCCGTCCGTGCTCTTTTTCCCCTCGCAGTAGCGCGCGTAGACGCCGTGCACGATCGCGGCACTTTTCCACCGATTGAAGCCGATGTAGTAGTCGATCATCGAAAGGTCGCGGCCGGTCTGCTCCGCATAGCGATCTGCCAGTTCGGTCCGGGTCGGAAAGCCCGGCGGTGCGGTGGTGGCCTCCGGCAGCGGCGGCTCCGGATCCGATGGATCCCAGAACCAGTTCAACGCGTACGCGAGGTCTGCCAGCGGATCGCCGAGCGTGGAGATCTCCCAATCGACGACGGCGGCGACCGTGCAATCCGGTCCGATGAGCACGTTATGCAGCCCGTAATCACCGTGCACGACGCGAATGGGCCCCTGATCGGGCAGGTTATCGAGGAAAAACTGCTGCAGCTCGTGGGCGCGCGGGTCATCGTAATTCGCGGGTTCGATCGAAGACGTCCACGATCGGTACCAGGTCTTCAGCTGTCGGCCGACGTAACTGTCGCGTTTGCCGAGATCGCCGAGGCCCACGTCGTCCGGGTCGACTGAATGCAGCGCGGCCAGCACGTCGATGAACGACATCGCCGTTTTGCGGCGCTGATCTTCGGGCACGTACTTTTCGGTGTCTTCGTTGTTGTAGAGCGGGTGGCCGTTGATGAGACCCATCACGTAGAACCACGCACCGGTGACGTCCGGGTTCTCACAGAAACCCAGTGCCTCGGGCACCGGCACCGGGGTTGGCCCCAGCGCTGAGATGAGCGCCCATTCGCGGCTCATGTCGTGCGCCTTGGGTAACAGCTCTCCCTGCGGCGGGCGTCGAATGACGGCCTGTTTACCGGCGCTGTCGTCCAGCTGGTAGGTCAGATTGGAATGACCGCCTTCGAGGCGTGTCCATTTGAACGGTGGCTGCAGCGACGGAATATTCGCTGCGATCCAGTTTTCCACCGCGTCGACCTGGTACCCCTCCGGGCCCAGGCTTTCGTCATGATCGGTCACCAGTGGTCTCCTAAAGCCGCTACCAGAGGTCGTACTTCTGCAACTCGGCGCGGCCGACCACCATGTGGTGCACCTCGTCCGGGCCGTCTGCAAAGCGCAGGTGACGCATGTCGGTGTAGAGGCCGGCGAGCGGCGTCCACTGGGACACGCCCGTCGCGCCGTGCATCTGGATCGCAGCGTCGATGATTTCGCACACCTTCTCCGGCACCATGGCTTTGACCGCCGACACATAGACGCGCGCTTCTTTGTTGCCCAGAACGTCCATGGCTTTGGCCGCCTGCAGCACTGCCAGGCGCATCGCGTTGATTTCGATGCGGCAGCGGGAGATGACCTCGAGGTTCTTACCCAGCTTCGCGATGGGTTTGCCGAATGCCACGCGAGTACCGGCACGTTTCACCATGAGCTCGAGCGCCTGCTCGGCTTTGCCGATGGAGCGCATGCAGTGGTGGATGCGGCCGGGGCCGAGGCGCACCTGGGAGATCTCGAAACCGCGGCCTTCGCCAAGCAGAATGTTCTCTTTCGGCACGCGGACGTTGTCGAATTTCAGATGCATGTGACCGCGCGGGGCGTGATCCTGGCCGAAGACTTCCATACCACCCAGGATCTCGACGCCGGGTGTGTCGATAGGGACGAGAATCTGTGACTGCTGCCGGCTCGGCGGTGCATCGGGATCGGTTTTCACCATCGTGATCATGATCTTGCAGCGCGGGTCGCCGGCGCCGGAGATGTAGTACTTTTCACCATTGATGACCCATTCGTCGCCGTCGAGCACCGCGCTGGTGCTGATGTTCTTGGCGTCGGAAGAGGGCAGCGCAGGCTCTGTCATCGCATACGCGGAGCGGATCTCACCGTTCAGCAGGGGTTTCAGCCACTTTTCTTTCTGCTCCGGCGTGCCAACCCGCTCGAGCACCTCCATGTTGCCGGTGTCCGGCGCGGAACAGTTCAGCGTTTCCGACGCGAGCGGATACTTGCCGAGCTCCGCCGCGATGTAGGCGTAATCCAGATTGTTCAGACCTTCGCCGGTATCGGCGTCGGGCAGGAAGAAGTTCCACAATCCCGCTTCTTTGGCTTTGGTCTTGGCGCCGTCCAGAAGCTCCAGCTGGCGCGGATGCCAGGACCAGCGGTCCTCTTTCTCCGCGTGCAGCGCGTAAAACTCGTCCTGGATCGGTACGACGTTATCCTGGATGTGTTTTTTCACAGCATCCATGAGCGGCTGTGATTCTTCGCTCATCGCAAGTTCAAAAAGATCAGCTTCCAGATCTGACATGAATTCCCCCAATCGTGTTACTGCAGTCCCAATTGATGGATCATAACCGCTTCTTTACCGTTTTGTGCAGCCCAAACGCTGTTGAGCAACTGTGCGCCTGGCAACCTACAACCTGAAAAATCTGTTTCTGCACGACGAGGGGCCCGAGAAGCCCGCGCACGAGACGCGTCCTCTCGCACGGATGATTGATCTCGTGGCAGCGGATCTTCTGGTGGTTCAGGAAGCCGGCTCGCAACAGTCGCTCGAGACGCTGAACGCACGCCTTGCCGCCCCGTATCCGCACGTGCACGTGGTCCCCGGTAACAGCAACCGGTCCATCCATCTTGGTGTCCTGAGTCGGGAGGCAGTGACGCTGACTTCGCACCGCGAGCTGGTGCTGCACGATGGGGATGGGCAGCCGTTACAGTGGTATCCGGACGAGGAAGCGGCCGCAGCGGGGCGCGCGATGCCCCTCAAAATGCAGCGCGATATTCTGCAGGTCGAAGGGCGCTGGCGCGACTGTCAATTCGCGGCCTTTGTCGTGCATTTGAAGTCCCGCACCAACCGCGCCTGGCAGCGTCTGGCCGCTGAGGACATGCGCGCGGCCGAGGTGCGCGCGCTTGTCGAAGTTCTGCGTCACTACGGTGAACGGCATCCACGGATGCCGCGGTTGGTAGCGGGGGATTTCAATGATCGATGGCTCAGCGAGAGCCTTACCCCGCTCAAAGCGCTGCCGGTGACCGATCCGCTCGGCACGACGCTCAAAGCGCAGGGGCGCAATCCGTCGACCTACTGGCCCAAGCGGCGCATGCGCATCGATCACATTCTGCTGGCAGACCCGGAGCGGCTGGTGGTGACCGATCCGTGTATTCATATCGGCCATATGGCGCGCACAGCTTCGGATCACTATCCGGTGTCAGTTTCGCTAGAATCGCCGGCGCAGCATCAAGCAACACCAGAGGGGAAAACATGGAGCTGACAGACAAAATCGCCGTGGTCACCGGCGCGGGCTCGGGCATCGGCCGCGCACTGGCACAACGATTCATCGCGCGCGGGGCGCGTTACGTCGTTTGCGCCGATTTGAATGGTTCAGAGGCGGCCGCAACCGCGGCCGGGCTCGGTGACAAAGCCGAGGGAGTCGCGCTCGATGTCGGTGATGAAGCAGCGATCGAAGCGCTCGTCGCGGACGTTGAAGCGCGCATTGGCGGTATAGACGTGTTCGTCTCCAACGCGGGTTACGGGCAGGCAGGTGGCCTGGATCTGGCCACCGCAGACTGGGAGCGAATGATGCGGGTGCATACCTGGTCGCATCTGGCGGCTGCCCGTGCGGTCATCCCGGGCATGATTGCCCGTGGTGGTGGGTATTTGCTCAACACCGCATCTGCGGCGGGTCTCCTGACGCAGATGGATTCGGGTCCTTACGCAGTTTCCAAGCATGCCGCCGTCGCGTTTGCCGAGTGGGTATCGATCAACTACGGCGATCAGGGGATTGGCGTCTCTGTCCTCTGTCCACAGGCGGTGCGGACCAACATCCTCGGCCCGGATGCGTTGAAGAAGGGGCGCACCAATTCCAATCAGGCCGCGACAGACGGCATTCTGGAGCCCGAATTCGTTGCCGACGCCTGCATCGAAGCGATGGCGGAAGAGCGCTTTCTGGTGCTGCCGCATCCGGAAGTGGAAACGTACTTTCAGCGCAAAGCGTCGGATTACGATCGCTGGCTCGGCGGCATGCGGCGTTTCCGCGAGCGGCTCAAAAAGTGAGCGGGCGAGGCGCCTTATAACATCTGGGCGGAAGGGTATCGCGATTTAATATTATGAATTGTTATAAATAGCGTTATAACTAGTCCCGTTGTAAATAAACACGGGCGCGCAGGCATGAGCCGCAGCAAAGGACTGGGATGTCCTGATTCCACCACCATCAGTTGGGACCGTTTCACGCAGCCGGACAATCTCGCTGCCTGGAACGAACGTTTCGCGCGCTTGAGTGCTGAAGAGCGTGTCGCCTGCGCCGCGCAAACGCTGCCGGGCAACCACGTTCTGTCCTCCTCGTTTGGCGCCCAGTCTGCGGTCAGCCTGCACATGCTGACCAAGGCTGTGCCGGACATCCCGGTCATTTTCATCGACACGGGTTACCTCTTTCCCGAGACCTATGCGTTTGTCAATGAGCTGGCCGATCGCCTCGATCTGAATCTGCACGTGTATCGCAGCGACAAAAGCCCCGCGTGGCAGGAAGCGATGCACGGACAGCGCTGGCTGCAGGGTGAGGCAGGATTGGACGCCTACAACCGCGAGAACAAAGTTGAACCGATGCAGCGTGCCTTGCAAGAACTGGATGTCGGCACCTGGTTCACGGGCATCCGCCGCGACCAGGCGAGTTCACGCGCCGAGACGCCGTTCGTGCAGTACAACGATGAGTATTTCAAAGTAGCCCCGCTGGCGGACTGGTCGGATCGGGATATCTATGGGTACCTCAAAGCCCACGACCTGCCTTACCACCCCTTGTGGGAGAAGGGTTACATCTCCATTGGCGACGTGCATACGACCCGGTCCGTGCACGAGGTCGATAGCGTGGAAGAGACGCGTTTCTTCGGCCTCAAGCGTGAGTGCGGGCTGCACGATACGCTCTAGCGTGTGACACGTCCGGTTCGCTTCCGGCGCTGGTCCATTGCCGGGCGGCTGCCCGAACCTCCGAAACCCTGAACTTACGAACAGCATGCCCTTCGCGATGAGCGCAGGGATCATGCGGGAGATAAGCGCTTGCATGCAGTCGCCGATCCTCTCTCCTGTTCCGGATACACGTGTTGCGATGCTCCCGGGGCCGGGCTTGGCAAATGGGTGCGGGTCTACCAAGCTTGGCGAACGATCAGGGGCAAGCGATCAAGGGGAGAAACGCGATGCAGCTCATACAGACCGATATCGGCATTCTGCGCGACAGTGCCGACGGTTTTGAATTACTCGATACCGATCTCTCTCTGGATGCCGCGATCAAAGGCGAGCGCCTGGATCAACTCGCGGCTCTGCCGGCGCGAGGTGGCGTCGTGCTCGATGAGGTCACTTTTCTCCCGCCTGTCGAGCCAGGACAGTTTGTCATTGCCGGCCTCAACTACCGTGCGCATTGCGAAGAAATCGGCCGCCCCGTACCGGAGCGTCTGGTATTCGGCACAGCGCCCGGCAGCGCTGTGTCGGCAGCCAGGGCGCCGATCCGGCGTCCGCCTGAGGCGTTGAGCGAGGTCGACTACGAAGGCGAGCTCGGAGTCGTCATCGGCGCCCCGGCCAAACAGGTGCAGGCTCGGGATGCCTGGCGTGTGATCGCAGGCTTTGTGCCGCTCAACGATGTATCGGCGCGCGATGTGCAGGCGGCGGGTAACCTGGAGGCTGTGGCGAAAGCCAAGGGATTTCCAACGTTCAAACCCATCGGGCCGACCCTGGCAACACCGGATACGTTTGCTGATCCGTTGGACATTGGCCTCGAGACCTGGGTGAATGGGGAACGGCGCCAGCTTGGCCGTACGTCTGACATGGTGTTCAACGTGCCGGCGATTGTCGAAGCGGTCACCGCGAAGCTCGCGCTGGCCCCCGGCGACATCATCTGCACCGGCACGCCGGGTGGTGTAGCCCACGGCGGCCAGCATCCCTACCTTGTGCCCGGCGACGAAGTCACTGTACGAATCGAGGGTCTGCCCGCGCTTGTGAACATCGTGCAGGACTAAGGCTGGATTGTCGGCTCCAGCTCGGGGTAAGTCCGTGACCAGTCGTGCAGGAAGCGCGGCTCAACGAGAAGCACCATGTCTTCGCCCGCCGGGTATGCCACCGGATAGATGCCTTCACCTCTGATCCGGCCCGCCTCGAGGTCTGCCAGAGTCTGCCCCAGAATTTCCACGTGTCTGCGGCTCTGCCTTGGGGCGCCTGGTGGCGCGACGCGATGGGCGCCGTAAAGGACCGTGTCTGCCGTGATGGTATCGAGCAGTCTGGCTACGCCGTGCTGATAGTCGCCCAGGCGGCTGGTAGGCAGGAAACCGTAAAGGTTGCCGGGATAGATGAAGTCGCCGCTGAAGAGAATGTCCGCCTCTGCGTCGTACAGCGAGACGGAGTCCCATGTGTGTCCCGGTGTAAATAGCACGCGCAGCGTTCGCCCGCCAAGGTCTATGGCGCTGCCAGGGGCCAGCCAGCGGTCGACGCGAAAAACGCTTGGCGCATACCCCTCGGCGGTTCCCAGATGTTCACCCCATTCCAGGCGCAGCATGTTGTCGGAGGCGCGCTCGCGCAGGTGTGGCAAATCGATGATGGCTACCCGCGCGAAGTCGATACCGTTGCCGACGTGGTCATAGTGGAAGTGCGACGGTACGAAAGTAATCGGAACGTCGGTGAGGCGCGCGGCGACCGCAGCGGCGTCGCGCAAACCTGAACCCGCGTCGAAGAGAATGGCCTCGTCGCGGCCGACGATGAGGTAGTTGAAGTTCTGCTGATAGTAGCGCGGTTCGCCGATCGCAAAGGTGCCGGGTGCAATCTGTTCGACGGTGTAATAGTCGTCGAACCACGCGACGTCGGGTCCCTCTGCGGTCGCCGGGCCAAGTTCGGGCGGCGCGCCCTCGGTCAAGCCGAACAGCAGCCGGTGACGCTCGCTCACCGCGGCGCTGGCGAGGGCAATCACCACCACCAGCGCGATGACGAGCTTTCTCATGCCAGCCGTATGACCGCAGCGCCGGGGGCGATGACGTCCCCGTCCGCGTTTTTCACAAAGAGGTCCACCGATACCGTATCACCGTCCACCGCGGTGACCTCGCCGCCGGCAACGAGATCGTCACCGACGTAGGCAGCCTGGCGGTTGGAGTAGTCAAAACGCTCGAGCGTCGCGCCGGTGCCTTCTATCCAGGCATCCACGACCTGGGACAGCCAGTCGCCGAGCAACGGACCTGCGACCACCAGCCCGGGATAACCTTCCACCTCGGTCGCATAGGGCAGGTCGTAGTGAATGCGGTGGGCGTTCCAGAGCACGGCGTTGTAGAAGAAGAGCTGCACGTTGTCGCAGTTATGCTCGTGGCTCGGCAGCGGATCGCCCACCCTGGCATCTTGTGGACCACTCATCGCAGTATCCTCGTCGTTTTTTCCGTGACGGCCACGCTGCCGTCTTCGCGCGTCACTTCCATCACGACCTCGTAGAAGATGAGCGGGCCGCTGCGGCCTTCCTTCTCGTAAATGTCCGTGAGGGTGCGGTTGGCAGTGAGCACATCACCCGGGCGGATCTTGCCGTTGTAAGTGATCTCGAGGCCCCCGGCCATGGCGCGCTCCAGCGGAAACTTCGGCAGCAGCTTGTCGATCGACACGCCATCCGGTGAAAGCTCGTCCATGCTGACGACGTCCCAGAAGAGGGCGACGTGGTAAAGCGGGGGCGCTTCGTCGCCATCCTGATATTTTTTGAGCTTGGCGCCTGTGGCCACCGCATACTTGCGGATATCGCGGCGCGTGACCACCTCGGTTTTCGGCTCCGCCTGCTTGCCGATGTTGGCGAGGAGCTCCGGTGTCAGTAGACCCATGGTTAGACCTGTTTATCCTGTGATTGCCAGTAGGGATCGCGTAGATCGCGCTTGAGGATCTTGCCGGTAGGCGCCTTTGGGAGGCTGTCGACAAAGTCCACCGAGCGGGGTTTCTGATAAGACGCCAGATGTTCCCGCGCGGTGTCGATGATCTCCTGCTCGGTGGCCTGTTCCCCGGGCTTCATGACGACCACCGCTTTCACCGCCTCACCCCATTCGTCGTCGGGCACGCCGATGACCGCACATTCCAGCACGCCGGGGTGTTCCTGGATGGCCGCCTCCACCTGGGTCGAGTAGATGTTCTCGCCGCCGGAGATGATCATGTCCTTGGCACGGTCGACGATGAAAACGTAGCCGTCTTCATCCCAGACCGCAACGTCGCCGGTCCACATCCAACCATCGCGCAGCGTCTCGGCGGTGAGTTCGGGCTTGCGCCAGTAACCCACCATGTTGGCCTCGGACTGCACGATGATTTCGCCTGGAGTATGGCTGTCTTTCGGCACGTCGACGCCGTTTTCGTCGACTACGCGTATGCGCGTCACGAAACCTTCGCGGCCGCAGGAATTGAGGCGCTCGGCACGGTTGCCGTTGACCGCGTCGTGATGGTCTTCCTGGGACAGGAAGGTCATGGTCATGCCTTCAGTCTGGCCGTAGCCCTGGATCAGCGTGCAGGGAAATTTGTCCAGGGCCGCTTTGACCACGGAGGCGGGCATGGGTCCGCCGCCGTACTGGATGTTGCGCAGCGATGAGAGATCGTAGGAATCAAAATCTTCCACCGCCATCATCCAGTTCAGCATCGTGGTGATGCCGAGGAACGCGGACACGCGCTCGGCCTGGATGATCTCCAGCGCTTCTTTCGCTTCGAAGTTCATCAGCACGACCGGACAGCCGTGCGCCATGTAGTTCATTGCCAGCGCCACGGGTATGTGGAACATCTGTCCGGTCAGCATGTAGACATCGCTCGGCACGATACGCTCGGCAACGGTCTGATTGAGCATGCCCATGTAGAGGCTGTGATGGGTGTGCAGCGCGCCTTTGGACAAACCGGTGGTACCGCCGGTGTAGAGAATCAGGACCGGGTCGTTGCCGCCCACGTCGTTCTCGGGCGGTATCGTGCTGCCGCTCGTGAGCAGCGCTTCGTAGCTGCCGTCGGCGTCGGCCCCGTATTCGAGGTAGGTGACGTCCAGCGTGACACGCTCGCGCACAGCATCGCGCACGTCGCGAAACTCACGCTCGCTGACGAAGACGCTGGGCTCGCCGTCTTCGATGATGCGCGCAATTTCAACCTCTGCCAGGCGCCAGTTCAGAGGTTGTGCGATGAAGCCCGCGCGGGCGCAGGCATAGTAGATTTCGAAATACTCGATGCAGTTTTTCGAGAGCACGCCAACCCGATCGCCTTTGCTCAAGCCCTTTGCGCTCAGCGCATTGGCCAGTTGGCAGGCGCGTTTCTCCAACTCGCCGAAGCTCATGCGGCGCCCGCTGGGTACATCCACCAGCGCCGGTCGCGTTGGTTCCAGGTTGGCCCATTTGGCCGTGATACTGCCGATGTTCATGTGTTCCCACCCCTTCGAGCTAAATTACCCCGGGCAGGCAATCTTGCCAACCTTGAGCCATGGCGGTGTGCGATCTCGCGAGGCATCCCGCGGAGTGAGGGGTTCAGGGCCCGCCTGACACGTTCAGGCACTGTCCCGTCACCCACTCCGAGGCTTTGGAGCTGAGATACAGCACCGCAGCGCCCAGGTCTTCGGGGGTGCCGAGGCGGCCTGCAGGCAGGCGCAGCATCTTCTCGAGCCCGGGCAAGTCTTCGTCCTTGAGGTTCATTGCCGTCATCATGATCTCGGTAGGCACCGCGCCGGGCATGATGCAGTTGACGCGAATGCGCGGGCCGAGCTCCTGAGCAAATGTGCGGGTCAGCATGTTCACCCCGGCTTTCGCCGCGCTGTAATGGCCGCTGCCGGGCACCACCATTTGCGCGGCAATCGAAGAGATGTTGACGACGCGCCCGCCGTCTTCCATCAGCCGCGCGGCTGTGCAGGTACATTCCCAGATGGCGGTCAGATTGAGCGCCAGCGTCGCGTTCCATTCCTCCAACGGCAGCTCCGTGAGCGGCACCTGCAGCGGTGATCCGCCGGCATTGTTGACCCAGATGTTCAGCTTGCCGAACTTCTCGATGGCCGCGTTGCCCAGGGCTTCGATGGCCTGCGGGTTGGTCACGTCGGTGGGCACGGCTATGGCGCTGCCGCCGGTGTCGTTGATTTCTTCGGCGACCCGATCGATTTCCGCCTTGCGGCGCGCGGCGCAGACGACGTGGGCGCCAGCGCCGGCGAGGACTTTGGCGATACCCTCACCGATACCCCGGCCGGAGCCGGTGACGATGGCAACCTCGCCCTCGAGGCCAAACAACCTGGTTAACGTATCCATAGCTCTCCCCTAGCTGTCAGATCGTTCCATCATACGCGAAAGCGTTGCCTTGAGATCGGCGACTTCCTGCTCGAGGCGGGCCACGCGGTCTTCGAGTCCGGTTGCCTCTGCGTTTGATGCCTGGCCGGGTGGGGCAGAGCGCTGCGGCGCCGGCGCGCTCCGCTCCATTGTGGGTGCCGGTGCGCTGGGTGCTGGCGGCGTATCGCCAAACAGATGCATGTATTCCGAGTCCTTGCGTCCCGGCGTGCGCGGCAGCTTGGTGACGATCTGCCCCATCTCGCCCGCTGTCAGCGTCTGCAGGGTGGCGACGACCTCATCGTTATCGGCGAACGTGTGCAGGCGTCCGCTGTTGGCTCTGATCTCGCCCGGTGTACGCGGTCCGCGCAGCAGCAGCACGCACACGACCGCAAACTGTGCTTCGTCGAACTGGTAATCGCTGAACGGCGTGTTGCACAGCCGGTGCGTGTATTTTTCAACCTGGGATTTGAAGTTCTCCTCCACGCGCACCAGGTGCTTGTCCTGCAGGCTGCGGATCGTGTGCTGCACGTCGCCGCTGGACAGGTTCATCACGGGTTCGCGCGAGGACTTCTGATTACAGGCGTTGGTCAAGGCGTTCAGGGTCAGCGGGTACTGATCCGGCGTGATGACCGATTTTTCCATCAGGCAGCCAATCACGCGGGCTTCTTCGGGGTTGAGTTCTATCGGCAAGGTCCGTTCCTCGAATATTGACGGCGGCAGTATGCACCCGCAGCGCGGATGGGGCGACCAGGGAGCACTGGACATGCCAGTCGGACGGGGCTGTGCCGCCTCACCATTCTTGATTATCCTTAACTGCTTTTTGACATGAGGGGAAGATCCATGGCGAGTTACGACACCATCATCCGTGGTGGGCGCTTGATTGATGGGACCGGAGCGCCAGCGCAGCAGGCCGACATCGCTTTGCGCGACGGCCTGATTGCCGATATCGGTGCGATCAGCGGGGACGCGGAGCGCGAAATCGACGCCGCAGGCCTGGTCGTTGCGCCCGGCTTCATCGACATCCACACCCACTTCGATCCGCAGCTCTGCTGGGATGCGCACGCGACCCCTTCCATCGAGCATGGCATCACCACCGTGGTGACGGGCAATTGCAGCCTGAGCCTTGCGCCCATACGCGACCAGGCAGGGGCCGACAAAATCGTCAGCATGTTCGGCGTCATCGAAGACATCAAGAAACGCACGTTCGATGAGGCCGTGCCTTTCAGCTGGTCGAGCTTCCCGGAGTACCTGGACCACATCCGCCGCGATCTCGCCATCAACGTCGGCGCCTTGATAGGCCATTCGGCGATCAGACTCTTCGTGATGGGCGCGGCGAGCCAGGAGCGCACCGCGACGGCGGAAGAAATTGAGGAGATGTGCGCTCTGGTGGAAGAAGCCATGGCGGCAGGTGCGTTGGGCATCTCCAGCTCCTACGTCGACATCGATGAGAACGGCCGTCCGGTGCCAAGCCAGTTTGCGGATCTCGACGAGAAGATTGCGCTGGCCAAGGCGATGGCGAAGAGCGGTCGCGGTATCTGGCAGATCGTGCCGTATTTTCCGGACATGGAACGCGAGCTCGACAACATCCGCGAACTTGGCGAAATCAGCCTGGCGGCGGGCGTCCCGTGCAGTCTGCAGCCGGTGCTCAGTTCGCCCACCTCACCCGATGCCGCGGAGATCATCGGCGCTCTGGAAGCCGAACAGGCCCGCGGCGCGCGTGTTTACGGACAGGTAATGCCGCGCTGTTTCGATCTCAACATGCGCTTGTCGGAAACCAGCATGCTGCTGTTTGCGTTGCCGCAATGGAAAGCGATCATGGATCAGCCGGTGGATGTCCGTCGTGAGGCGTTCGCCGATCCCGAGCGTCGCGACAGTCTGGTTGCGGAGATGAAACAGGCGGCAGGCATGAGCGGCGCGCTGCCGTTCCTGACCGTCGGTTCCGTGCATAGCGAAGCCAACGAGCAATATGTGGGGCGGCACCTCGCGGAGATTGCGCAGGCGGAGGGTAAGGAGATTGGTGAAGTCATTCTCGATATCGCCGTAGCCGATGACCTCGAGACCGAATTCCAGCTCAAAAACGTCATCAATGCCGACAAGGCGGCGGTCGCCAGACTCATCGACCATCCGCTTTGTCACTTCGGCGCTTCCGATGCCGGTGCGCACA
The DNA here is from genome assembly GCA_965267275.1 of Pseudomonadales bacterium. Classification (GTDB taxonomy): domain Bacteria; phylum Pseudomonadota; class Gammaproteobacteria; order Pseudomonadales; family Azotimanducaceae; genus UBA4421. Next base: position 3,692,120 of record OZ253950.1, on the reverse strand, counting down.
TCACCCAATTCTGCGGCACGGGAGATACGACACATCTGCTGGAACATTACGTGCGCGAAACCGGCCAGATGTCGCTCGAGCGCGCGGTGCATCGCATGACCGGCGAGGTGGCGCACGACTGGGGATTGCATGACCGAGGGGAGCTCAAGGTCGGCAAAGCAGCGGACATCGTGCTCTTTGATGACAGCGAGGTCAGCGTGGGTGGCGAAGAATTTGTCGACGACTTTCCCGGCGAGGCGCGGCGCTATGTACGGCGTTCACGCGGCTATCGCGCGGTGCTGATCAACGGAGAATTGACCTACGACAGCGGCGACTATACCGCCGCTCGCGCAGGTCGCGTGGTCTAACAGAGGGGGATTCCATGGATAAAAACATCTCAGCGACAATCGAGATTGAGTACCTGCGCCGGCTGTATGCGCGCGCCACGGATCTGATTGGCACCGGCGAAGCGGCTGCCGTGTCGGAAGGCGACGCCATCTATCAGCAGATCTTCACGCAGGATGTCGACATCAAGACGCTTGGCGGATCTGTTCCGTTTGAGGCCACCGGTCCTGCGGCGTGGCGTGATGTGGTGGCGGATGCGCTCGCGAACTACGTAGCCACCCAGCATCTGATCGGCACGCAGCTGGTCCAATTCGATGCGCTCGAAGTTGGTGATGATGGGGCCATCCTTGCCGGCAAAGCGTCTATGACGAGCTATCTGCAGGCGTGGCATGAACATCAGGATGGCCACGTCTGGGTGTTTATCGGCACGTACGAAGACGAGCTCGTGTTCAACCCCGGACAGGGCTGGCAGATTGCCTCAATGGTGTTGCGTGAAGTTTCTTCCGAGCGGCGCGAGCTCGGCACGCTGGAGAATCCGGACGCCGACTAAGCGCGAAAGGCGTAGAGCACGCGCCCCTTGGCGCACAGGCGGCCGTCGCCATCGGTGATCTCGACTTCCACCATCGCCAGCTGGCGCCCGCGTTTGATGACTCGGGCGTTGGCGAAGATCTCGTCCGCCATGGCGGGGCGCAGGTAGGTGATACCCAGCTCAGCCGTGCCGGCTGGCACCTCGTCTTCGCGCATTTCGGCGAACACAGCCACCAGCATGGCGATGTCGACCATGCTGGCCAGCACGCCGCCGTGCACGCTGCCGCCGATCCCGGTGGGCGTATTCTCAGTGCGTTCGAGCTTGATACGTCCGTAGCCTGCGCGCTGCTCGTCGAGCGTGATGCCCAGCATCCGATGAAACGGATTGTCGTCGAACTGATCGATGAAAGAAGACTCTTCTGCTGCCACAAACGGCCCCGTCAGATCTTTACCGTACCCATGGCCTGGTCGGTGTGGCCATCGAGATCGAAGGACATGATGACCATGTCGTGAGTCGTGCCGTTGCGGTCCTGTACGTAATCCGCCAGCAGCGCCTCGGGCACGAAGCCCAGGCGGCGGAATGCCGATTGCGCGCCGCGCTGATCCGAGGTCATGTGCGCGGTCAGCTTCTTCAAGCCGAGCTCTCCCGCGAGATCAAAAATATGCGAAGTCAGCGCCCGGCCCAAACCACGGCTGCGATACGCCGGACTCACGTTCACACGCACCTCGCCGAGATGGCGGGTCCATGACGTCGGGTTGCGGTGTATAGCGGCGTAGCCAACCAGACCGTCGCTGTCATAAGCAACGAGCGCAACCGAATTGCCGTTGACCGCATTGTTTACCCAGTCGTCGACGACATCCGCCTGGGTCAGGTCGACGCGTAGAAACAGGAGGTCCTCCTGCGGCAGGCTCTGCGCAAACGCAAGGATGGCGTCGCGGTCGGCATCCGCCATACGGCGCAATTCTATGGATGTGCTGTCTGGCAGCTGGACGTTAGTGGGGTATTCGCTCATGGCTTGTCGTCTCGCTTTATTCGGTTTTGGTCAGGCTGGCGGCATGCTCGCGCGCGGCGTCGAGCAGCGCATTGAACGCGGCATCTACATTGGCGGCAATCTTCTCGACATCCGGCATCAGCCTGGGTTCGCTGATGAAGCCGAAGAAGAGTTCCTGGTTGTAGCTCAAGATCGTCACGCTGAACCCAACGTTCCCGGTCAAGATCAGAAGCCCGATCTGATCGGTGATCTTGTGTCCCAGGATGTACTGCGGTACTTGCGCCGCCGGTACGTTGGTGCAGACGAAGTTGTACCCGACGTTGGGCGGGCGCACGCCGGCAGGTAACACAGGCATCGGAAACCTTGCCGCGAGCGCGGTCGGGTCGAACGGCGTGCTGATCAGCTGATTGGCCCACATGGCCACTGGCCACGGCTCCGGCGCGGACTCCTGCAGCAGGGTCAGGGCCTGGGCTTCCTGATTCTGTTTGATGCGCTGCGTTTCAGCGACGACTGTCGTCAGGCGCTGGGTTTCCGACATTGTCCACGCCGGCAGAATCGGGAAGATCGCTGAAACCTGGTTGCCAAGAGCGCCCTGCTGGTCCTCTGTGCGCACGTTGACCGGGCACATGATGCGGATGTGCTTGTCTGCGGTGTCTTCACCGCGGCCCTCGAGGTAATCCGCGATGGCACCGGAGACGACGGTCAGCACCACGTCATTGATGGTGCCGCCCAGAGCGCGGCGAATCTCGCGTATTTCACCAAAGGATTGTTTGGTCCAGGCGAGACGCCGGTGCGGTCCGACCAGGCCGGCGTTCCAAGGCGCGGTCATGACGGGATTCGTCACGAAATCGGATACGACCTTAGCCGCGCGCTGCAGCAATCCGGATTGAGCGCCGATGGACAGCGTTTTCTGCCAATCGGTTTTTCCGAGCGCCTGCATGTTCTCCCTGAGTGCTGCACCCAGCTGGGCTGCCGGATTGGGCGCAGGCTCGGGCTCCCAGGGTTCTGCGGCGGGCGGTGGCGGGGCTGGGTCTGGTTCGAAGTCGTAGATGATTGCCAGCAGCTCCACGCCTGATGCGCCGTCGATCATGCAATGATGCGTCTGGTGGAGAATCAGCGTCTGGCCGGGAACCCCGGTAATGACGTAGGTCTGCCACAGCGGCCGGCTGCGGTCCAGCAACGGCTCGTTGAGAGTGACCGCAGCGTCGATCGCATCTGTCAGCAAAGAGCCTTCTGGTATGGCGTGGTGCAGCAGGTGATTGCTCAGGTCGAAATCGGGATCGTCCTCCCAGGTGGGGTGGGCGACATTGAACGGCACCTGTGCGAGCTTGCGTCGATAGGCTGGCAGCAAATGCATGCGGTCTGCAAAGTGTTGAAAAATGTCTGCAAACGCCAGTTCCCCTTCGACGATCGTGATCGAGGAGATATGCATGGGCCCGCTGGCTGATTCCAGATAAAGAAAAGACGCGTCTGTAGTGGATAAACGCAACTGACGACTCCCCCGTGGCGAAAGTCAACTATCTACACGTTGTCGGCCAAAGTCCATCGTTGCGCCCGATAATTGCCGCCGCGTGTGCAGCTTTGATTCCCGGTCGGTTGACGTCGGACGTTCGAACGGCCCTGCGGTTAGCCTGCGGCTCGGGTAAAGCGCCTGCGGCTCGAGTAAAGCGCCTGCGGCTCAGGTTTTGTCCGACGCTGCCGATACAAGGCACAGGGTAAGAGAGAAAAGGAAGACGCATGGATCTGCGCGTGGCATGGCCCCAAGATTTGGAAGCGCTCTGCGGCAGTCATAGTCCGGTTGTCTCCGCGGCGCGTGTGGTAGCGCAACGCGCGGCAGAGACCTTCGTTGACGCGCTCGTCAAGCAAGACTACCTGGACAACCGGCTCAGCTATCGCGAGATGTTCTGGTTTCCCTACTGTGCGGGATTCAGCTCCGCATCCTGGCCAGCGGCGGAGCTTGACCTGGCACGTCTGCGAGCCGCGTGCCCCAGCACAAAACCGTTTGCGCAGGTGCTTGCGCAGGTTGTTCTTTACGGCGGCTATCGTTGGGACGGGCATGGCCAGACTGGCCCATCGGCCAGTGCCATACCGCTCATCGGACGCATGGGGGCTGTTGTTCGGACTTATGTCGAGAACCTGCCGCCGACGCCGACCGTTGCAGCGCATCTCGCGGCTTTGGATATCGTTTGCGCGCGTCGCGAGCGCGAACTCGATCCGCAACTCGTAGAACTTTTTGTCGGACAGACGGTAGCGTTGGCACAGCAAGGCTGGACTAATAGTGCAGAGGGGGAGATCAGCTGCTGCGCTTGATGCATTTTTAACTCAGGACAGTTCATCCGGCGCAGAGTGCCCCGCGCTATGGGCGAAACAAATGGTGGCAGAGAACAAAATCCGCGTTGTGCTGGTCGATGACCATGACATGCTGCGCGACGCGCTCAAGAACAGTCTGCAGGCCAACACGAACATCACGGTCATTGCTGAGGCGCGCAATTCTGCAGAGTGCTGGGAGGCGCTCTCGCGACAGGTGCCGGATGTGGTTGTTCTCGACCTCTCGCTGCCGGGTCGCGGCGGCGGGGACGTGCTGCTTGGCCTGAAGCAGCGTTATCCGGAGGTCAAGGTGCTGGTTCTCTCCGCTCATCAGGAGGATGAATATGCCATCAAACTGATCCGCCTGGGCGCAACCGGCTACCTCCACAAAAGCGCGTCGTTGGATGAACTGATCGCCAGCATCGAAAAGGTCAATGGGGGTGGCCTGGTCATCAGCGATGAGCTGACCCGCATGATGGCCAGACAGGCGTTTGGTGAGAACGAAACGGCCCCGCATGAAGCGCTGTCGGTGCGTGAGCACGAGGTCATGCTCATGCTGGCGCGCAATCGCAGCGTCACTGCGATCTCCAAGGAGTTGAACCTCAGCGTCAAGACGATCAGCACCTATCGTAAACGTATCCTCGATAAGCTCGATCTTGCCTCCAATGAAGAGATCGGCTCGTACGCCCGCTTGAACAACCTTCTCGAAGATCTGCGCTAGATGCGCCGTCCTGCAGGCGTTCCTGACAGTCCTACAAAACCCGGGCGTCTTGTCCTATGTTTCGCATCTCAGCTGTCCGCTACATTGCCTGTTTGAACGCAGTCGCGATGAGACCGCTGAGTTGCGGTCAGCGGCGCACAAAGGAAGTCACTGGGAGAACGTGTATGGACGCGCGCGAAATCATCCTGTCTGGCAGCGAACCGAGTGAGTGCCCATGACGTCTGATATCGATCGTTTGCCAAGCACGTTCTTTCTTCCGGACCATGAGTCGGTGACGCCGCCATCGGATCTCCGCGTCATGCAAGCTGACGCGTTGTGCGACATGTTGGTTGCGGAACAGAGGGGGCTCGTGCAGGAATTGCTGGCGATGCGTGAGGCATCTCAAGCGCTGGTGTTGCTGCAGACTGGGGCATTGGCGCTCTTGTCCATCGAGCCTTGCGCGGACGGGGCGCGTCTTCATCTGCAATCGCTCGAAGATGTCATTGTGCCTGGAGAGGTCAGCCAGGCGGTGCTCGGAGCGTACCGTCAGGCATTGCATGACCTCAGTAATGATCTTGCGGCAGCCCGTTTGAACGGTGAGCTCGTGCAGCGTTTGCTGGCGCCACAGGAAATGGAAGTGGATGACGAGTTGAGCCGGGCGCTTGCGACGCTCGTCAAACTGAACGCGCGCGTCGAGGAGCAGATGCGTGCGTTGCAGACGCGGCTGGAACTGCAGTTGAGCGGAACGCATCTGTTGTGAGTGATGCGTCCGAGCTGCCCGTTCTGGTGGTTGATGACAATGAGGAGATGCGCCGCATTGTCGAAAGTGTGCTGGGGTTTTATGGCTATCGTGCCGCGTCGCTCGCGGATGGCGAGGCGGCGCAGGCCTATCTCGATGCGAACGTCGCGCCCTACCTTTGCCTGTTTGATGTCACCCTGTCTGGACTATCAGGCTACGATCTGCTGGCACACGTGGAGGCGAGCGATCATCCCGCCAGAGTGGTCCTGATGAGCGGGAAAGGTTTTGACGACGACATGGCCTCGCCCGCGCTCCTTGGTTTTCTGCAGAAACCTTTCGGGTTCGATGAGCTCAAAGTTCTGCTCGATCAGTTCACGGGCTAACCGTTCAGTCCTTTGTCAGGGATAGACGTAGGTGGACGCCAGGCCCAGGGGTATGCCCAGTGCCCAGTAGCCGACCAGGAGCAGGCTCCAGCCGATCAGGAAAGTCAGCGCAAACGGCAGCATCAAGGCAGTGACGGTGCCGATGCCGGTGTCTTTCACCCAGCGTTGGCAGTAGGCCACGACCAGGGGGAAATAAGGCATCAGCGGCGTGATGATGTTGGTGGAGGAATCGCCGACCCGATAGGCCGCCTGGGTGAGTTCGGGGGATAATCCCACCTGCATCAGCACAGGCACGAAGACGGGTGCCAGAAGGGCCCACTTACCGGATGCCGAACCGACCAGCAGATTCACCAGGGCCGTCAGCAGGATGATGCCGAGGAGCGTGACGCTGCCAGGCAGCGCCAGACTCTGCAGCAGGTCAGCGCCTTCTACCGCCAGCAGGGCGCCCAGATTGCTCTGCGCGAACGCATAGGTGAACTGTGCGCAAAAGAAGATCATCACCAGGTAATAGGACATGGTGGACATGCTTTGGGTCATGCCCGCAATGATGTCGCGATGTGACTTGACGGTGCCTGCGACGTAGCCGTAGATCGTGCCGGGGATGATGAACAGCAGGAATATCAGCGGGACGATGGATTGCATGATGGGTGCGCTGAATGCCGTCAGGTCACCTGTTGGTGATCGCAGCGGGGAATCGGCGGGATAGACCGCGGCGATCAGGAGAAGGATGCCCACGCCCATCGCGGCGAGGCCCGCCCATAGGCCTTTGCGTTCGTCCGGCGTCAAAGCCTCGACCTCGTCCGCGGAAACGTCGTTGCCGTCGAGCTGCGTGCCCTTGAGTCGCGGTTCGATGACTTTGTCGGTGACATACCAGCCTGCCGCGACGACAAAAATGCAGGACACGCTGGTGAACAGCCAGTTTGACAGCGGGTTGACCTCACGCGTCGGGTCGATGATCTGCGCCGCCTGTTGGGTGAAACCCTGCAGCAGCGGATCAATACCGGAAGGGATGAAGTTGGCGCTGAAGCCGCCCGAAACGCCGGCAAAGGCGCAGGCGATGCCCGCCAGCGGATGGCGTCCGGCGGCGTAGAAAATGATTCCGCCAAGCGGGATGACCAGAACGTAGCCTGCGTCAGCGGCCGTATGGCTCACGATGGCGACCAGCAGCAGCATCGGGGTGAGGAGGCGCTGAGGCGTTTTGGACAGCAGGCTCTTCAAGCCCGCGTTGATGAATCCAGTTTGCTCAGCGACGCCAACGCCGAGCATCGCAACGAGCACGACGCCGAGCGGCGCGAAACCCGTGAAGGTAGCCACCATGCTGGATAGGAAGGTGGCGAGACTCTCACCCGTCAACTGGTTTTGAACCGCAAGCGCGCGGTCACCATCCAGGGCGGGCACCGAAAACGAATGGTCAGCCAGCAGCCATGAAACAGCCCAGACGATGAACATGGCGAAGAGAAAGAGCAGCGCTGGATCGGGGAGTTTGTTACCCAGCCGTTCGACGGCGGCCAGGAATCGATAGGTCAAACCCTGCGGCGCGGCGTTGACGTCGGTCATGTCATGCTGTCTTGTTGTTTTTCTTGCGCGTGAGCCTACCGTAGCAGGCTCACGCACACCACTCGCTGGCTACGAGGCCTCGTTGTCGATGCGCACGGTCAACACGTTGCAAGGCGCACCGTGCAACACGGCATTGGCCGTCGAGCCCAGCAGCAGCCCGAGCCCGTGGCGTCCGTGAGAGCCGACGACAATGAGGTCTGCCCCGATGCTTTCTGCGTGTTTTTTAATTTCGTTGGCCGGTACCCCGAAAGTAACTTGTTGGCTCTCTGCAGGCACGTTGGCCTGTTCGCCCAGGGCGGCGAGGGCTGCCTTGGCCTGGGCTTCAGCTTCTGCCTCGAAATTGAGAGCGGCGGCAGCTAGACCCGCCATCTCGACCCCGGTGTAGGCATGCGTCAGCGGACGTATGACCGTCAGCAGATGCAGCGCGCCATCCGCGGCGGCGGCGGCCGCCGCGGCAACGACCTCCGGAGCCTCTTCGGTAAGATCAATGGCTGCCAGGATTGTCTTGTTATTGCTCATTCGCCTTCCTCGGTTTCCGGTGTTTGTTGTTCTTCGGGGACGAAAAGATATACGCCGATACGCACGAACGGCTCGGTCAAGGCTTCGCCCGCTGCGATGGGTTCAGGGATTTGATTGCGCACGGCGGGCAGGGTGGTGAGAAACTGCGCGACCGCCTGCAGATCTTCGTCGTGCAGCAGCGCATAGTTGGGCCATGGCATCACCGGATTTGCGGTTTTGCCGTAGTGATCGATGCCGGTTTTGAGGAAGCGGACAATCTCTACTGCAGGCCAGCGTCCCAGTCCGGTTTCGTCATCACTCGTCAGGTTGGACGGGAAAACGATGCCGGGAGAGCCCGCGTCCTCAGGCGTATAGGCAACGCCGATTCTGGAGCCAGCCAGCCACGCCCCGTCGGGATTGCCGAGAAGGGCGCCTTCCGTGTGGCAGCCGCCACAACCGAGAATGTTGGTGAGATACTTACCGCGCTCGGTCAGCTCGTCAGCCTGAGCCGCGTTGCCGAGCAACGCGGCGCAGAAGAAAACCAAGGCATACGAAAGTCCCTGCATGTGGACCTCTCTTTTCATAGAACTGCGTGGATGTAGCTGCGTGTACCATGACGCGGGCCTGTGTTCCCACCCATCCGTACATCCACTTAGCTTACCCGGGCAATGTCTGCTGCGTCGAGGTCGGGACGGGTTGCACCGTGACGTCGGCGTCGGGCGCAATAGCTGCGACGCGTGCGCGCACGGCCTGCGCCTGTTGGTCGATATCCTCGAGGCTCATGCTGCCGGGAAACGCGAGCGTCAGTTGGATGATTGGCGTCTGTCCTGAGCGCCAGGAACGCAGCTCTCTCACGTCCGCGATATCGGCTGCCGCTGCGATGATTTGTGCGCGCTCTGCTTCCGGGAGCTCTTCATCCATCAACAGGCGCACCGCGTTGTAACCAAGCCGCACAGCGCTTGAAAGCACAAAGACACCAATGCCGAGACCGATCCAGCCGTCTACACTGAGCCAGCCCAAGCTCGATAGATAAAGCGCGAGCAGCGTCGCGGTATTGGTCAGCAGGTCGGTGACGTAATGCAGTGAATCGGCGGCTATCGCGGTCGAGCGCGTGCGGCCGATCACATAGCGCTGGAAGCTCACCAGACAAAGGGTTGCAACAATGGCGAGGCCGATGATCCACAGACCCTGGCCGAGATTCGAGAGCGGCTCGGGGTTCAGGAGTTGTCCCGCTGCTTGATAAAGCAGGTACAGCGCTGATGCGGTTATGGCCATCGCCTGCACCAGGCCTGCCAGAGCCTCTGCCTTGCCATGCCCGAATCGGTGATTGGCATCCGGCGGTTTCAGAGAGTAGTTCACCGCAAACATGTTGATTAATGACGTTGCAGTGTCCATGACGGAGTCGAGCAGAGACGCGAGCACGCTCACTGATCCGGTCGTCAGCCACGCGACGAGTTTGGCGGCGACGAGGCCTGTGGACACTGCCACCGAGGCGCGCGTGGCAGCGCGCAGAAGGCCTGCGTTCGTGGAGGGTCGGTCATTCATACTGTGGTCGAGCTTGCCAGGCCCGCGGGCGCGCGACCAGTAGCGATACTACTTACAGCGGGCTGCAGGTGGTTGGTACCGGTCCGGCATCCCGCTACGATACGGCGACCAGCACAACGGCAATTTTGGCAGCAGAGCGGATGCGTTTTCTCAAATATCTCCTGATGATCGGCGTCGCGCTGGTGGCGAGTGGCTGGGCGGTGTCGGTTGCGCTCGAACCCACGCCGGCGGGCCCGCCGCAAGCGCCGCGGCCTGGTGAGCACAGCGAGGCTGTCGTGCAGGTTTATGGCGCCGACGTGTGGGGATTTCGGGGTAATTTTGCCATTCACACATGGCTCGCAGTGAAGCCGCGAGATGCGGCCACCTATACGATTTATCAGGTGATCGGCTGGCGTCGTGAGACCAGCAAAGTCAGTGTGACGACAGGTATGCCTGACCGTCCATGGTTCCGCTCGCCGCCGATATTGCTGCATGAGATGACCGGGGCGCGTGCCGAAGCCCTGGTTGAGCCGATTCGCCAGGCGGTTGCGGATTACCCCTGGTCGGAGACATATACGATGTGGCCGGGTCCGAACAGCAATTCGTTCATAGCCTGGATTGCGCTCGAAGTGCCCGAGCTCGGATTACAGCTGCCCGCGAAAGCCATTGGTCAGGGTTGGATGCGGGACAATTATGCGGTTGCGCAGCCGCGCGCTTAAACGACCTGCTGCAGGAAGATGTACGTGCCCATGCCGACCAGAAAGCAGCCAAACCCGCGCTGCAGCTTATCCTGAGAAATGCGGCAACCCCAGTGGCTGCCAAAGAAACTGCCGATGATGCCGACCGCGGTGATCGTCAGGATCAACGGCCAATCGAGGCTGAGCGTTTCGGCTTCGAGCACGTCGAGATATTTGTAGAAACCCGTGAGTGACTTTGCGGCAATGATGACCAAGCTCGTCCCGACCGCGCGTTGCATGGACAGCCCGCCAAGAAGCACCAGCGCCGGCACGACGAGAAAACCGCCGCCGACGCCGACGAAGCCGGTGATGATGCCGACGATCAGGCCGTCAGCTGTGACTTTGACGGGATTGCGCGCGACCCCGCCTGTGGGTGCTTCGAATTGCGGTGGTCTCAGCATGAAATACGATGCCAGCAGCATGACGAGGGCGAACACCCCCATCTGCACCTCACCGCTCACAAAAGCGGAGGACCACGCGCCGAGGTAGGTGCCTGCCATGCCCGGCACGCCAAACATGACCGCAGTGCGCCAATCGACCAGCTTATCGCGTACGTAAGGGAGCGCCGCTGCGGCGGCGATCATGCCCACGATCGCGAGGGATCCCGCGATGGCCAGCTTTTCCTCCTGCCCGGCAAGGTAAACCAGCACAGGCACTGTCAAAATCGAGCCGCCGGACCCGAGCAGCCCGAGGCTGAGACCAATGACGAGCGCGCCGGGCCATGTCAGAGCGAACACCATGGTCAGGAAGCCTTCACGGGAATCTTGAAGTAGCGCTGTCCGTTGCTCTCGGCCTCGGGAAACGCGCCGCCGCGCATGTTGAACTGCACAGCGGGATAAAGCAGTCGCGGTGCGGAGAGGTCCTTGTCACGCCCGTTGCGGAAAGCCGCGAACGCTGCCGCGTCGACGCCGTCGCCGAGGTGGATGTTGTGTGCGCGCTGCTCGGCGACGGAGGTTTCGTTGGCAAACGTTTTGCGTGTCGCAGTACCGTAGTCGTGGCACATGAATAGCCGCGTGGCATCCGGCAGCGCGAGGATCTTCTGGATGGATTCGTAGAGCGTCTGCGCGTCACCGCCCGGGAAATCCGTACGCGCGGTGCCGTAATCCGGCATGAAGAGCGTGTCGCCGACAAACGCCGCATCTTCGACGACGTAAGTCACGCAGGCGGGGGTGTGTCCCGGGGTGTGGATGACGCGGATCGTCGTGTCGCCGAGCGGCAGCTCGGCGCCGTCTTCCAGGAGGTGGTCGAACTGACTGCCGTCGGTAGCGACTTCCGGCGCGTTGAAGACGCCTGTGAAGATATCCTGCACCGCTGTGACGGCTTGCCCGATTGCGGTCTTTCCGCCGAGCTCGGCCTGCAGGTGGCGGGCGGCGCTCAGGTGGTCCGCGTGGACGTGTGTCTCGAGGATCCAGCGCGTCTCGAGGTCGTTAGCGCGCACATGCGCGATGATGCGCTCGGCGCTCGCGGTACTGGTACGCCCGGCAACGGCATCGTAGTCGAGCACCGGGTCGATGATCGCTGCTTCGCCGTCGGCGGCCACCACATAGGAGTAGCTGAACGTGTCGGGATCGAAAAACGGGGTGACGAGCAGGGCCATGCGTGGGGTTGTCCTTTTCTTTCGGGTTTGCCCGCTGCCGGATGAAGGGGCTGCATTGGGCTTATCAGTTAATGGAATAACGATATAACGAATAGAAATATAACCCGATTGTGTGTTTATCTCAAGCACTGCCGCACAGATTTGTGCGGGCGCCGAGTCCGTTCGTGGGGTTTTGCCTTACTATGACGGTGGCGCGAAAGTCTTTACGGTCTGGGTTTCAACCGGTCGCGAGCGGTTTACATGTCACGGCTTGAAAGTTGATGTTGTGCAGCGCACAATGCCAATGGATAGTGATAGAAAACCCGACAGACAGGTAAGCGAAGGGCAGAACGAAGACTGCCAGCAGATTGAAGAGACAAGAGGACCGGACGTATGTGCGCAGCCGTTGCAGATTTCGGCAACTACGAAGACTGGAAAGAAAAAGCCCTGCGCAAGGATGAATTGTCAGGTGCGGCCAATTGGCGCCGGCGTGAGGAAAGCACGCTTTACGACTACCGTGTCATCAGGCGGCGCTATGACGAGATCCGCGACGTGCGGGCTTCCGGAGACACGCATCGTCTGCTCTTTTATCTGCACGAGGGATTCCACGGCAACATGGCGGGCATGGGCTCGCCGGCGCTCTACAACCGCACCGAATTCGGCACCAAAGACCTGATCACCAACTACATCAGCGAGATGGTTGGCGCGCTCAAAGATCTGGACGCGGTGCCTGACTCTGAAATCAGCCTGCAGGAAAAGCTCGCCTTTTATCGCCGGGCGGCTGATTGTTTCGGGCGGAGCGCACTGATGCTGAGCGGCGCCGGCAGTCTGGGCCCGTTCCACCTGGGCGTCGTCAAAGCGCTGAGCGAGCAGCATTTGCTGCCGAATGTGATTTCCGGCGCCAGCGCCGGTTCGATAGTCACCGCTATCGCCGGGACGCGGCATCAGGATGAGTTGTCGCATCTGTTGTCCACGGACACCATTCTGTCGGCGCTGACGATGGACAGCGGCCCGCCGCGCACCGGCAGCCGGGTTCGGCGTCAGGACCTCGTTGACCTGGTGCATGAAGTCATTCCGGATATGACGTTCGAGGAAGCCGTCGAAGAAACCGGTCGTTATATCAACGTTTCGGTGGCGCCTACCGAGGTAAATCAGCGGTCGCGTCTGCTGAATGCGATCATCTCGCCGAACTGCTGTATCCGCGAAGCGGTCATCGCCTCATGCTCGATACCCGGTATTTTCCCGCCGGTGACGCTTGCTGCGAAGACGGTCTCCGGGGAGCGCAAACCTTACATCGCAAGCCGCAAGTGGGTGGACGGTTCGATTACGGACGATCTCCCGGCGCGGCGTCTTACCCGCCTGTACGGGGTTAATCACTTCATCAGCAGTCAGGCGAACCCGGTGGTGTTGTGGGCGCTGCAGGATCCGCATTCGACCTCGCTGGTCGCGCAGCTGACCTCGGTCTACCAGGCCGCCGTGCGTGACTGGTCACGGGCCGTCTATCCGTTCACGATGAACCTCGTGCGCAATGTCTATCCGGTCAATATGCTCACCCGCATGTGGTTCGGTCTGCTGACTCAGGAATACACCGCGGATATCAACATCTCACCGTCGACGCGTTTCTTCAATCCAGCCAAGCTGCTGGCGGTGTTGTCGCGGGACGAGACGCTCGCGCTGATCCAGGCCGGCGAAAACGCCACCTGGCCCAAGATCGAGATGATCCGCAACTGTACTGCGGTCAGCCGCTATATCGATGCCACGCTGAAAGAGACCGAAGCGCGGGCGCTGCTCCCCGCATAGCCCGCCTGGTGCCGTCTGGCGTCAGAGGCCGAGCACTGCCTTGGCGATGACGTTGCGCTGAATTTCGTTCGAACCGCCGTAGATGCTTGCCGCGCGTCCGAAGTTGTAATCGCTGACCGCGGTGACGGCGTAATCCGGCCCGGGTGCGGGTTCATTGGTTTCACCGCGGATCTGCGCAAGGTCGAAGGGCAGGGCATAGTGGCTCACGGCTTCGACCCTCAGCGTCTCCAACTCCTGCTGCACCTCGGTGCCGATGATTTTCAGCATCGATGAGATGTCGCCTGGATTACCGCCCGCTTCGAGGGATGCAAGCACCCGCGCTTCGGTTTGCGCCAGCGCGTCGAGCTTGACGGCGGTAGCCTGCAGACGGCTCATGAAGCTGCGGTCGTCGGCCAGCGTCGCACCAGCCGAATTGGTGGCGTCGGCGGCGAAGCTAGCGAGCGCCTCGACCGCGCGGCGCGAAGACGCAACTCCGGCGATACCGGTGCGCTCGTGGCCGAGCAGATATTTTGCGTAGGTCCAGCCCTTGTTTTCGTCGCCGATGCGATTGCTCAGCGGCACCCGCACATCAGTGAAATACACCTCGTTCAGGTGATGCAGGCCGTCGATGGAGACGATCGGGCGCACTTCGATACCGGGGCTGCGCATGTCGATCAATACGAAGCTGATACCCTGCTGTGGTTTGCACTCCGCGTCGGTGCGGACCAGGGCAAAGATCCAGTCGGCCTTGTGTGCGTTGGTGGTCCAGATTTTCTGGCCGTTGATGACGTATTCGTCGCCGTCGCGCACCGCGCTCGTTTTCAGCGAGGCAAGGTCCGAACCGCTGCCGGGCTCCGAGTAACCCTGACACCACCATACGCTGCCGTCGAGAATACCCGGGAGATGTTGCGCCTTCTGCGCGTCGGTGCCGAATGTATAGATGACCGGTCCGACCATGCCCAGACCGAACGGCATCAGCATTGGCGCCCCCGCCAGCGCGAGTTCTTCGGCGAAAATGTGTTTCTGCGTTTCGTTCCAGCCTGTGCCGCCAAATTCCGTCGGCCAGTTGGGGGCGACCCAGCCCTGCTGGTAGAGCAGGTTGTGCCATTTCGCACCGGCCTCCCGGGGAATGCCGAAGCCCTGCTGAGCGGCGCGTTTGAGATCTTCCGATAGAGAGGTGTCCAGGAACGCTTTTACCTCTGCGCGAAAAGCCTGTTCGTCCATCGTCGTTATCGTCTCCATGCTGGTTTTGATCCTGCACCCATTATGAGGCAAACCCATGCCGGACCAACAGAGCGTTGGATCCAGGTTGCCACCCGGTTCTCATCGGGTGGCGGAATTTGCTAGGGTCACGGCTTCTGGACGGCTTATGAGGTCAACGACATGAGAGGCATCATCCTGCGTCTTCTCATCAATGTGCTTGCGATCTGGCTCGCCGCGGCGCTCATTCCGGGGATAGCCACGGATACGAGCGGTGCCCTCGTCTGGGCCGCGATAGCGCTGGGCCTCGTGAATGCATTCATCCGTCCGCTGTTGGTCATAGTGACGTTTCCCATCACGTTGCTGACGCTCGGCGCGTTTCTTCTGATCATCAACGCAGCGATGCTCAATCTGGCCGGCTGGTTTGTCGACGGATTTCACGTGGAGGGTTTCTTCAGCTCGTTATTCGGCGCGATTGTCGTCAGCCTGGTCAGCTGGGCAGCCTCAGCGTTCATCAATGAGAAAGGCACCTATTCGGTCATAGAGGTACGCGGCAGGGAGGTAAGAAGATGAGTGAACCAGTGGCCTACATCGATCGCACGCATCGCTACTACCGCGCCCAGGGGTTCAGCGATGACTACCGCTATGCGCATTTCGAGGACGTGCCGTTCGCGCCGCTCGACAAACCTCTCGAGGAGGCCACGCTCGGGCTGGTCACAACGGCGGCGACTTACCATCGCGCATCCCTCGAGCCGCGCAAGGTCGACACAGGATTGCTCTCCGAAGACGTGACGCTTTACGCGGACGACCTGTCCTGGGACAAAGAGGCGACTCATCTTGACGATCTCAACAGCTTTTTCCCGGTAGCGAGCCTCAGCGCGCTCGTTGCCGGAGGTGTGCTGGGCGGTCTGGCGCCACGATTTCACTGCGCGCCGACGGAGTACAGTCACCGCGCAACGCTCGAACATGACGCACCTGAGATACATCAGCGTCTCCTGGCTGACGGCGCAGACATTGCGCTCCTCGTCCCGTTGTGACCGGTGTGCCATCAGACCGTGAGTCTGATCGCCAGGTATCTCGAGGCACAGGGAATCCCGACCGCCATCATCGGCTCCGCCCGGGACATCGTCGAGCATTGCGGGGTGCCGAGGTTCCTGTTCTTCGATGCACCGCTCGGCAATCCCTGCGGAACGCCCGGCGACCGGGCGATGCAGGACCGTATCGTTGCGCAGGGAGTAGCCCTCTTCTCTGAGGCACCAGAGCCCCGCACGACGCTTGCAGTGGCAGAACCCTGGGGACCGGATGGCTGGAAATCGGCATATATGGCGGTGACCGAAGCCAATCGTGAAGCGCTCGCCCGCAAAGGGGAGGAGCTGCGCGCGCGTCGCGCCAAGCGCGAACAGCGTTCCTTTTAGCCCGTACGGCGGCCGCGCGCTTGCCGCTCAGGCGCTCGCGCCGCCAATCGGGTTTTGAGCTGCAGCCAGTCCCCATCTAAACCGTAAAAATATTTTCGAGTTGCCCCTTGCCAGAGCCTTTCTGATGTGGTGTTATACATAACTATAACACTATGTCGGCAATCAAGCCGCGGTGGTGCAGACAAACACTATGAAGACATGGGACGACAACATACCGATCTACCTGCAGCTCAGAGCCATGGTGGTGGAGCGGATTGTGCGGGGATTTCTCACAGAGGGGGAATCCGTGCCTTCTGTACGCCAGGTGGCGGCGGACGAAAAAATCAATCCTTTAACTGTCTCGAAGGCTTATCAAATGCTGGTTGACGAAGAACTTCTCGAAAAACGCCGTGGTCTCGGCATGTATGTGAAGGAAGGTGCTCAGGCCAAAGCCCTCGCGCAGGAGCGGGCGCTGTTTCTCGAGCAGGAATGGCCGAAAATCCGCGCCCGCATCGAGGGCCTGGGACTCGATGTGCAGGCACTCCTGGGGACGCCATCATGAGCGATACAGTCATACGCGCGCAGAACATGCGCAAGCACTTCAAAGACGTGCGGGCACTGGATGGCTTCGATCTCGAAGTCCCGCGAGGACGCATCGTCGGCTTGATCGGGCCGAACGGCTCTGGCAAGACGACCGCATTGAAAGCCATTCTCGGCCTGTCACAGCTCGACGACGGAGAGCTCGACGTGCTCGGCTGCAACCCGTCGAAGCAGCGGTCGGCGCTGATGCAAAAGGTGGCCTACATAGCCGATACCGGCATTCTGCCGCGCTGGATGAGGGTGGTGGACCTTCTCGACTATGCGCAGAGTGTGCATCCCAACTTCGACCGGGCGGTTGCCGAAGCGCAGCTGGCCAGCACCGACATCCAGCTCTCGAAGAAAGTGCGCGTGCTGTCGAAAGGTATGCACGTGCAGCTGCATCTGGCGATCGTGCTGGCCATCGGAGCTGAGCTGCTCGTGCTCGATGAGCCGACGCTCGGCCTGGACATTCTTTACCGGCAGCAATTCTACGACGCGGTGCTGAACGACTACTTCACGGAGGATCGCAGTATTCTCGTGACCACGCATGAGGTACGGGAGATAGAACACATCCTCACCGACGTCGTGTTCATAAACCATGGGCGTGCGTGTCTTACCTTGTCTATGAGCGACATTGCGTCCCAGTATGTGAAGCTCACAGCGTCGGAAAACATACAACCGCCGGCGCCGCCGCTCTTTCAGCGGCGTTCGCTGGCGGGGACTGAATACATATTCCGCGGCGTCCCGCGCGATGCGCTCGAGCCTCTCGGGGAAACTGCAACGCCGAACCTGCCTGAACTCTTTGTCGCTGTCGTGGAGGGTGCTCATGACTAGTTTTCCTGGACTTCTCATTCGTGAGTGGCGTGAGCATCGCGCGGCGTTCCTGTGGTCTCCCGCCATAGTGCTCGCGCTGATCCTGCTGGCCGGCATCTCCGCGATGACGCTCAATGACAATATCGAGGCCGACGTCAGCGACGTCGAGATAGAAGAACTCGAAGACAAGCTTGGTGAGCGACGCCAACAGGCTGGTCTTCTTGAAACGCTCACCGCCGTGACGCTGGACGTGGCGGGCAGCACTGATGCCGAGCTCGAGAGCAAGATGGACAAGCTCCTGGATGGGATCGCTCAGCCTTTTCATATCGTCTTTGTCATTGTCGCGTTTTTTGCGCTGATCGGATGTCTTTACGAAGAGCGGCGCGACCAGTCGATCCTCTTCTGGAAATCCATGCCCGTCGCAGACTGGCAGACGGTGCTCAGCAAGCTCACCTTTGTGCTCTGGCTCGCTCCGCTCGCTACGATTGCAGGTATCTTTGCTGCGCAGTTTTTTGCCGTGCTGGTGAGCGCGCTCTTCGTCGAAAGCGGCATGGGCGGGCGTATCTGGGCAGCAAGCGACATCTGGCTGCGTCCCTTCGAGCTCATCAGCCGTTACCTCGTCATGGGGCTCTGGGTGCTGCCACTGGCAGGGTGGGCAATGCTCGTCTCATCCGCGGCGCCGCGCCTGCCGATCCTCTGGGTCTTTGGTGTGCCGATCGTACTGTCGTTGCTGGAGGGTATCGTGTTCGGCACCGAAGGTCTGGCACGGATGTTGAGCGCGCACATGTCGCTCTGGCAGGGCTCAGAGTCAGGCAGTGGCACGCAGGTGCTAGGCCAGTTTGCACTGCTCGGCGACTATCGGCTGTGGATGGGCATCGTGTTGGGCGTCCTGTTTCTCGGCGCCGCGACGTTTTGCCGCGGACGCTTCAACGAGCTCTAAAACGCGACCCCAAAAAGCTGCGCGCCGCCCGCTTTTCTCAGGCCGGGCCGGTGCGCAGTTCCGCCAGCAGAGCGCCGAGTTCCTCATCGGCCACGTCGAGGCCCGCAAAGCTGGTGCGGCTGATCACGCCCCCGAAACGCTTTTTCATCTCTGCGATCACCTCGGCCGGGCGGCCGACGATGCCGATTGTCGTCACCATCTCATCGGTGATCAACGCCGCCATGTCTGCGGTACGGTGCGCGCGATTCAAGGCGATCAGCTCATCCTGTAAATCTCCCCAGCCGTGAATGTCGAGCACGGGTTTGTACGCCACCGTACAACCGTAAAAAGCGATACGACCACGCAATACCGCAACGGCTTTCTCCAGCGCTTCGTCGGAGTTGCCCGCTGCGATCATCGGTGCATAGTCGAGGCTGAAATCATCGATCGACCGGCTGCTGGCTGCGAGACCGTCTTCGATGGCGGGCAGCGTCACCTCGCGCATGTACTTTTCGGAGGAGAACGGGTGCATGATCATGCCGTCGGCCACGCGCGCCGCAACCTTGGTCATCAGCGGGCCGGTGGCGGATAACACCACGCGCGGGCGCGGCCCATCGACATTGTCGGGCGTAAACGTCGCCGGCATCAGATCGTGGCGGTAGTACTCGCCGTAATACTCCAGGCGTTTGCCGTCGTACCAGCAATCGAAAATGGCGTTCATCGCTTCGATGAATTCGCGCATCTGCGCGGCTGCCTTGTGCCAGGGCATGCTGAAGCGTCGCTCGATGTGCGGCTTGACCTGTGAGCCGAGCCCGAGCACCAGCCGGCCGCCGGAGAACGCGTTGAGATCGTGGGCGAGCACTGCCATGGACATCGGGTTACGCGCAAATGCCACGGCGACCGAAGTGACGAGTTCCAGCTGCTCGGTATGCTCAGCCGCGATGGTCAGCGGTAGAAAAGGGTCGTGGTTCGTCTCCGCCAGCCGCAGACCGTCGTAACCGGATCTTTCGATGCGTGTTGCGGTTTCGGCGATGTTGTCGAGCGTGGCGTTTACCGGGGCGTCGATGCGCATGTTTTTCAGGCTTAGTGGCGTGGGATGTCATGCTAACACCGGACCGCGAAAGTGCTATGCGCGAAGCTCTGCGGGGGAGAGCGCATGAAACAGACGGTTCTGATGGCGCTGTTGTCAGTCGTAGTGGCTGCAGCGGGGCAATCACAATGGTGCCGAGCGCGTCCTTCCCAGGTCCGGGCGCGAACGGGTAACTCAAGATGATGCACGAGACTGAACGCGGTATGACATTCGTTTCAGGCCGCCTCGATGGCCGCCGCCAGTAGCTCGAGGGCGGCGCGGGTAAACGCCCACATGTTCTCTTCACGGTTTGCGCTGCCCGTCTCGATAACGATGCTCGAATCCGTCGGGCCGCTGATGCCGATGACGCTGATGCCCGGCGGGTGTCCGTAGCGTGCACCCGTCGGACCAGCCACGCCCAGTTCGGCGATACCCCAGGTGGCGTCGAGCTGCTGGCGGGCGCGCTCCGCGAAGCGCATCACCATGGCCTCGGTGAGGGGCTCGAGCCCGGCAACGTCGGCCTTGCGGATGCCCAGCAGTTCGCGGCGCGAAGCCAGGGTATAGATCACAGAACCGCCGGCGTAGTAAGCGGAAGCGCCCGGCACTGCCAGCAGGCTGGCGGAGATCAGACCGGCGGTCGAAGACTCGGCCACGGCAACGGTCTCGCCACGCGCCTGGAGTGCTGCGGCCGCCTGTGCGCTGTATGTCGCGAGATCAGGCATGTGTCAGGGGGGTGGCGATCAATCGTCTTGGGGAGCGTTTCACGTCCGCAAACTTCTGGATGTCGGCTTCGATGACGGCGCGGCTGTCGGCTTCGGAAAAAAAGCGCTCTTTCAGATCCGTGAGGCTGTCGAAACCGCACAGGGCAAACCCGTCGAATGGCTCCCCCTGCAGCGTTTTCAGAACGCTCAGCTGGCTGTATTGCGTCATGTAGGCATGGTGCTTCAGGGCGAGCGGCGCGTGCGTATCGCGCCAGTGCGCATCAGACTTCGCGTGGCCGAGATCGGGATGCGCCAGCATTGGAAACAGCCCGTAGATTGCGGCGGTCCCGGGCTTGATCACCCGCTCGCATACGAGGTACAGGCCGACGTCAGCCGCGTCTTCAAGCGTTTGCAGATTATCGCTCGCGACGACGGCGAGGGCGGCAAACGGCAGACGGCTGGTATCCGGACGCTCGTCGACGAACAAACGTCCCTGGTGCTCAGCCGTGAGTGATGTCAGGCGTGCACGGTCGTGGCTCGCGACGGCGCAGTACAGATTTGGTGCGGTCACGCGATTCTCCCCCGTTTTCGCGTTGTGGGCAGGCTGAGTCCTGCTCAGTCCTGCTCAGTTTTGGGAACACTCCCTGGCATAGCGCGCCTGCAACGCCTCGACGTCCTCTCTGGGCGTTCGCGCGCGCGCCTGCCGGGTGAAGTCTATATCGGCGCGGAGCGCTTGGCACCACTGCTGATGTTCCCAGCGTCTGTAGGTGAGGTACTGCGCATCGGTATTATCGGGGTCGTGGCAGTGTGTCTGGATGTCCCGCTCCGCAACCGTGCGCAGCGCCGGCCGTTCGTTGTCGGCAATGTAGCGGCGCGCACCGCGGTACATGTCGTTGGACCAGGCTGGCCGCATCTCGCCGCTCGTCGTCCAGTAGATCGGCATGTTTGCCGCCAGCACCCCGAGGCGTATGCGGGCATTGTTGCACTTACTCTGCTGTGCGCTTCGTGCGGCGGTGGTCTCTTCTTCGAGCGCGGCGGCAGCCTGATCTTCGGCCGCGCGGCGCTGTTTATAGGCGAAGTCCTCTTCCGCGCGGCGCAGCAGCTCGCGCCGGCGCAGCTCGCCTTCGTCCGGCGGCAGCACGGGGGGTGCTTTGATGTCGACCGTCTCGGCGCCGTCGTCGACAGGCTTTTTATCGCTGAAGTGCACTTTGCCGTTTTCATCCACCCAGCGGTATACCTCGGCGGCAAAACTGCTCGTTGCCAGAGTCATGCCCAAGGCAGTGCAGGCGATGTAGATGACGGTCGGGCGCATAGTGTCGATGATGATGCCCCACCTGATCTATCGATGCAGTGACGCCTGCCCTCTTTGTGCGGACCGTGTACAGTAGCCCGATGCAGAAGACAGCGGATGAGATGGATGGTTTGAGTGTGCATGAGCCCGGCATGGCGGGCTGGTGTGCGGCGACTCCGGCCAACGAAACCATGGACGCGCACGGCGTTCCGAGCATCGCGCCGGCGGGGTTTGCGCAACACGACCCGCGCGCTCCGCGGCGGCGCGTCTATGATGATCCTGAGGTGAACGCGCTGCGTGAGCATCTGCGGCAACACAATGGCCTGACGGGGCTCGAGATATGCGAGCCTGATGAGCTCGAGCGGATCGCGCGGATATTTCATCGGGACGGCTTTGTCGTCGTGCGCGACCTGCTCGATGCCGAGCAACTGGCGCGCTGGCGCGACGCGTGTGTGCGTGTGCTCAAGGCGCTCCTGTGCATTCCCGGGCCGGACGGACGCAAGTACGTGACCGAAACGGAACGTCTGCCGCATCGGTACAGCTATGGCACGTCGTCGGCCTGTCGACAGCTCCTGCATGAACAAGTCTGGGCGGACATGGTCGATCTGCCGACGACAACACCCATTCTCGAGCGCTTGTTCGCGACGTCCGACTATCTGCTGCTGGGTGCAGGCGGCGACCTCTGCCTGCCGGGTGCCGTGGAGTATCAAGTGCTGCACGTTGACCACGTGGAGGATCATGCCTTGCCGCCGGAACGCATCGCGCAAGCCGAGCGTCTGGGTGTCGAGGCGCGGCGCGACCCGGACAGTGGCGCGCTGACCGCGCGGACGCAACAGCTGATGCTCATCAAGACGTCACCGATCATCACGATTAACTTTGCAATGAGCGATCTCACCTGGGAGAACGGGCCGATTCGGCACATTCCGGGCACGCATGCGTTGCCTTTCAGCGCGCCGGACCAGCTGAACGAGCCCGAGTGGATGCGCATGTGCGCGTTGGTCGGCGCTCCCGCGGGCGCCGGCATCATACGGGACAGCCGCGCGTGGCATGGCGCCACGCCCAACTTGAGCCGCACGGTGCGCGCGCTGCCTAACGTCGAATACTGTGCGCCCTGGCTCGACTCACCGTTGCTGACCCCTACGATGCCGCACGCTGTCTGGCAGAACCTCTCGCCGCATGCGCAGCACGTTGCCCGCCGCGTCGTGACTGCCCCGGGGGAAGTCCCGGTGGGCGCGGGGGTCATGCATCCATTGGCGGCGGAACGCGCCAGAGCAATCGAGGAATCTCGTTAGATCGGCTGGCAGTCCGTGCCTTGCATGAGTCGCCATAGCGCCGCGGTCTGCTCCGGTGAGGCGCGACGATTGGGCACGAAGTCCGCGTGTGTGTCGGGCGCTGTCGTGTCGACGCGGATACCCCAGAGCGGATCGATCTGATTGGGCACCGCGGCGTAGCGCACGTCGATGACCTCACCGGGAGGTCCATACGGCGCCAAAAAGTCGTCTGAGAACCAGCGAAACCGTTCGATGTCTCTGGCCTGCTGGCTTTGCGGATCCAGATCCGGGAAGTGTTTCGCGACATCGAGTTTCTCCACCTGATCCCCGGGACACCAGCTGGCGCTTGCGCCGACTCGCACTGCGTTGACGTGATACACGCCGTCGAGCTCGTAAACGACTTTCCAGACGAGGAGATTGGCAAACCCGGGTTTAACGCTGAGACGCTGGGGTTCTTGACCGAGCGCCTGGATCGCACGTTCTGCAGCACTGTAAGCGCGCACGTGCTGTACGACACCCAACGCCAGGTAGGTTAATGCCCAGATGATCCCCCAGATCGCGAGCGCGCGGCTGCGTCGTATCAGCGATAGCACGACCAGGGTCGCGAGCGGCAGGCTGAAGACCGGATCGACGACCGAGATGTTGTTCCAGGCTATGCGGTCGTCGCTGAATGGCCAGAAGAGTTGCGTGCCATAGGACGTGCAGGCATCCAGCAGTCCGTGCGTGGCGTAACCGACAAATGAGGCGACGTACGCCTGGCGGAAGGTCAGCGGATGTTTGAAGAGGCGGTATAAAGCTGCGCTCACGATCAGCGCGCCGACGGGAATGAAAATCAGCGCGTGGGTGAAGTGGCGGTGATATTCGAGAAACAGCAGCGGATCCGTATCGGAATTGATGAAGACATCGAGATCCGGCGCCATGCCCGCCAGACAGCCAAAGATGGCCGCGGCGCGGATGTATTCGGTTCTTGAAGTCGCCTGCGCGAAGCTGGCGCCGATGGCGCCCTGGCTGATGGGATCCATTCTGTACTACGGGCCAGCCTAGCCTACGAACATGCCGCCGTTGGGATAAAGCGTAGCCCCGGTGGTGTAGCTAGATTCGTCGCAGGCGAGATAGAGCGCCGTGTTCGCCATCTCGAGCGGCGTGCCGAGACGGCCCATGGGCGTCATGCCCTGCATCATCTCTTTGCCTTCCGGGTCGTCCTGCATCCCCTGGGTCATCGGCGTCTCGATGAAGCCCGGGCCGATCGCGTTGACGCGTATGTTGTGCTCGATGACCTCCATCGCAAACGCGTGAGTCAGCATGGCAACCCCCGCCTTGGAAACGCAGTAGTCGACCGCGCCCGGCAGAGCAACGCGGGCGGCGGTGGAAGCGATGTTCACGATACTACCGCCGCCGCCCTGGTTTAGCATGTGACGCGCGGCGATACGGTCGGTCAGCATGACGCCGGTCAGGTTGATCTGCAGTACCCGGTTCCAGTCTTCCAGCGGCTGGTCGACTAGTGGATGGTCCGGTCCCTGGTTCGCATCAGCAACACCGCTGACGTATCCCGCGCTGGCGACGCCCGCGGCAGCCACGACGCAATCAACACGGCCGAGCTCGTCTACGCCGCGCTGAAAGAGAGCGCTGATCTCTTCTTCGAAGCAGACATTGGCCTCGACGCCCAGCACCTGGCCGTTGGTCGTGTTGCGGACCTCCGCCACCGCGGCGTCAATGCGCTCTGCGCCGATGTCGCTGATGACGATGTCTGCACCTTCCTCGGCGAAACGCAGCGCGCAGGCTTTGCCGATACCGCTGGCACCTCCGGTGATGATCGCTACCTTGCCCTCGAGTCTGCCTACCGCCATCGCTCGCCTCCCGCCGCGTTGAATTGGTTATAGTGTATGCACTTGGAGGGGGAATTATGCAGCAATTTCGTGACCGCGTAGCGGTCGTCACCGGGGGCGCCAGCGGCATTGGGCTTGGCATGGCGCGGGCGTTTGCCGCGCGCGGAATGCGGCTCATGCTGGCCGACATGGATAACGATGCGCTCGACAGCGCGGTGTCGGAACTCCGTGAGGCCGGCGTTACTGCTGAGGCCAGGCGCTGTGATGTGTCCAAACTCGAAGAGGTGGAGGCGCTCGCGGCTGCAACGATGGACTGTTACGGCGCTGTGCACGTCGTCTGCAACAACGCCGGGGTTGGCATTCCCACGTCCGCGCGCAATCTCAAGCTCGAAGACTGGAAATGGATCATCGACGTCGACCTATGGGGGCCGATCTACGGCGTCAAAGTGTTTCTGCCACTCCTGGAGATGCAGGATGAGGGGCATATCAATGCGACGTCTTCGATGGCGGGGCTCATCTCCAGCCAGATGATGGGTGCTTACAACGTAGCGAAGCACGGCGTCGTCGCGTTGATGGCGGCCACGGAACGGGAGCTGCGGGCAAAGAAAACCAACGTACATGCGTCAGTGTTGTGTCCGGGACCCATCAACACCAACATCTCCAGAAACTCGGTGACTTATCGCCCCAATCGCGCGAAGCCCGCGTCTGACGGAGACAAAGCGGGCAAGCTTGCCGCGAACATACAGGCGTCACTGGAGGACGGGATGCAGCCCGACGAGGTCGGCGAACTGGTTGCGCGCTCCATCGCCGAAGACAAGTTCTGGATACTGACACATCCGCGCTGGTCCAAAGCCTTGCAGAAGCAGCTCGATGCGCTCAACGAGGACCAGAGCCTCACGCGGGCCTGATGTCGGACGGGTTGCCTGGATGTCAGTCTGGAGCAGCCCAGCCCTTTTCGTAGTCGGCGCTGAAGCCCGGACCGCGGATTTTCAGGTGTCGGATCTTCCATTCCCCGTCGACCCTGGCGTATTCCTCGTGGTAACGCGTGGCCTGCCATTTGGCTTGGTTGTCTGCGCGGAACGTGAAAGGTCCGAAGAAATACCAGGTGCCGCTGGCGCTGTCGCCGTCGACTTCGATCCGCGGGTTCATCGTCATGTGCTGCGAAAAGCTCATCATGGTCTGGAACTTTTCGAACAGTGCCCGTATCTCCGCGCGTCCGCGGGCGGTGCCGATGCCGCGGCCTTCCCAGATGCCGTCTTCGGTGAAGATCTGCACGATGCGGTCGGGATTGTGGTCATCGTCGCAGATCTCGCAGTACAGCGCTTTCAGCTGTTTGATGGCTTCGATGTCCTCGAGCCGGGTGATGCGCTCGGCGAGCGCCTCGATATCCATGCCTTTTCTCCCCGTGAAACCGTTGCCGCTACAGTGGTCGAGGAGGGCGCCGCATGCAACCGTCTGGCTGTGTCGTGCATCTTAAGAGTATGAGCGGTAATTGCCGTTTGAATGCGTCGTGGGCGAACTAAAAGTGGTTGGGCTGCGACTATATGTCAGACAACCGATAACAAAACGCTAAGGGATAAACGTGCTCGAAATTTCCAATCTCAGCAAAACTTATGACAACGGTGTGCAGGCCTTGCGCGACGTCTCCCTGAGCATACCGAAAGGCATGTTCGGGCTTCTCGGGCCTAACGGCGCGGGCAAGTCGACATTGATGCGCACGCTGGCCACCCTGCAGGCGCCGGATACCGGCAGCTTTTCCCTTGATGGCGTCGATGGACTTGCCGAGGTTGACCAGATCCGCCGTGCGCTCGGTTATCTGCCGCAGGAGTTCGGCGTCTATCCGCGGACTTCGCCGCTCACGTTTCTGGATCACGTGGCGATCATGAAAGGCGTGGTCGACAGGCAGACGCGCAAAGACCTGGTCGAGCACCTGCTCGTACAGACGAACTTGTGGGACGTGCGCAAAAAAAGCATGACGACGTTTTCAGGCGGCATGAAACAGCGCATCGGCATTGCGCAGGCGCTGATCGGGGATCCCTCGCTCGTGATCGTCGATGAACCAACCGCGGGTCTTGACCCCGTGGAGCGGCGCAGATTCCACAATCTGCTCGCCGACATCGGCGAAGAGGTGGTGGTCATTCTCTCGACGCATATCGTCGAGGATGTTTCCGACCTCTGCTCGCGCATGGCAATCATGGCGGGCGGCACAATTCTGGATGAAGGAGAGCCGCACGACCTCATCAAAACGCTTGAAGGCAAACTCTGGCGGCGCGTCGTCGCGAACAACGAAGTCAACGAGGTCCGCGAGCAGGTGCCCGTTCTGACCAGCAAGCGCGTTGCCGGCAAAACGGAGCTGAAAGTTTGCGCAGACGCGGCACCGGCGGCATTCGAGCCAACGACGCCGAGTCTCGAGGACGTCTACTTCGCGACGCTGCGCGAAGCGGGTTTCAGCGTGGACGTGGATTAGTCCGATGCTGGAAGTTTTTAAATTCGAATGCCATTACCAGCTGCGCTCGCCGTTGTTCATCGTGCTGGCGCTCGTCTTCTTTCTGTTTGCGTTTCTGATCATCGCCGTTGAGAACGTGCAACTCGGCGGCATCAGCAGCAATCTGAATGTCAACGCCGCCTGGTCGATCGTATACATGCAGTTCTTTTTCAGCCTGATCGGCATGCTGGCGGTGATCGCCATCGTCTCGCAGGCGATCACGCGGGACTACGAGCTCAAAACCGCTGAGCTGATGTTTGCAACCGGAATCGGCCCGCGGCAGTTTCTCCTGGGCAGATTCTTCGGTGCAGGCCTCTTTGGCTTGTTGGTCGGCGTGGCCGCCATCCTCGGCACGCTGGCCGGATCGGTCATGCCCTGGCAGGACCCTGACAAGACGGGTGCGTTTACGCTCACGCCGTACGTATACGCCTTTGCAGTCGTGACGCTGCCGAACCTGTTTTTCTCGGCGGCGCTCTTCTTCTCTGTCGCCGCGCTGTTCCGATCGATGCTCGCGGCGTTTACAGCGGCCGTTGGCTTTCTGGTGCTGTATGTCGTGGTCAGCAACATCGTGGATCCCGAGCAGATTGATCTCTTCGCCGTGCTCGACCCGTTCGGCCAGACCGCGTTCGGCGAGGTGTCGCGTTACTGGACGGTCTACGAGCGCAACTACGAGCTGGTGCCGGTTGACGGCGCGTTTCTGCTCAACCGTCTGCTTTGGGTGGGTATCGGTCTCGCCATGCTTGCCCTGACCGCCTGGCGGTACCGGTTCAGTTTGAATCCCAGCCCGTTCAAGTTCCGACGCAAGCGGAACGTCAGACAAGTTGCCCCACCAGCGGGGATACGCCCGGCGCGTATCCATCGCACCTTCAGCTTCGCAACCTACAGGCAGCAGCTTACCTCGCAGCTTCGTATCGACCTCAGCGGCATCGTCAAGAGCGTGCCGTTCTATGCCATTCTGGGCTTCGCCGCGCTCAATGTCTGGGGTGGGTTTGCCTCTGTGGGCCATGCGTTCGGCACGCCGCTGTTGCCCGTTACCAGCGCACTGTTGCTCGCCATTGCCAACAGCTACGTATTTTTCATTCTGCTCATCATCATCTATTACTCAGGCGAGCTCGTGCATCGTGAGCGTCAAACCAGGGTGGCGGAGGTCATCGATGGCGCGCCGTTTCCCAGTACCGTCATGGTTGCCAGCAAAATCGGCGCGTTGTGGTTCATCGTCACCTGCCTGCTGCTCTTCGCCATGGCTGCGGCGATCTTGCGGCAGCTCAGTGAGGGGTATACCAACTTCGAGCTTGGTCTTTACCTGCAATCCCTGTTTTTCGTTCAGGGTGGGTTCTTCTACCTGCTGGCAGTGCTTGCGGTGTTTGTGCAGGTACTGGCGGGCAATAAGTGGCTGGGAATGTTGGCCATGCTGGTCGTCTTCATCGTTTTCCAAACGCTCCCCAGCATTGATCTTCAGCACGGCTTGTACAGTTTCGGAACACCGCCCGCACCGCACTCGGACATGAACGGTTACGGCCACTACTGGCTGCCGCTCGTGGCGTTTACGGTTTACTGGGGTTTCTTCTGTGTGCTCCTCACGCTCGTTGCGCACCTCTTTTTCAAACGGGGCAATACCTTCGGTTTCGAGGAGCGGTTGCGTGTGGCCCGGGCGCGGACATCGCTGGGTGTGATCTCGACAGGCGGTGTGGCGCTGCTCGCTTTTGTTGCCACGGGCATCTGGGTCTTCGTCAACACGAACGTCATCAATACTTACCGAACGACCGACAGCGCCGAGGCGCAACGCGCCGATTACGAAAAGACCTTCAAGGCAGACCACGAGAAAGCACCTCTGCCGGAGATGCTTGCCGTGGATAGTGAGGTTGATCTTTTTCCGGCGGAGCGGCGTCTCGAAAGCCGAGGTCTTGCGCGCCTGGTCAACGAGACCGCCGAGACCATAGATACGCTGCTCATCAGCACCCACCCGCTGATTGTGGTCAATGCGCTGGAAATGGACCGTGCCGAGATCACGTCACAGGACAAGCCGAGCGGTGCTCACATCTTCACGTTTGAGCCCGCGCTCAAACCCGGAGAAGAGGTTCAGCTCAGCTGGGATCTCACGTGGGATCACAACGGGTTTGCCAACCCGAACGAGGCGGCCGTCACCGGTGGCGCCAACAACCGGGTCGTGGCCAACGGCACGTTCGTGAATAATTCTGAGATCATGCCCTCGGTGGGTTACAACAGCGGCCTCGAACTGACGGATCCGAATACCAGACGCGATCATGAACTGCCGCCGATACAGCGACTGCCGGACATCGGCGACCCTTTCTGGCTCAATCGCTCGCAGCTGGGTTTGACCAGACGCACGGCGTTCAAAACCACTTTCAGCACCAGCGCTGATCAGATTGCCGTGGCGCCGGGGTACCTGGTGGGTGAGATGGAAGAACGCAACGGCCGTCGTTACTTCACGTACGAGATGGATGAGCCGATCTGGCCGTTCTTTTCGTTCGTCTCGGCGCGTTACGAGGTGGCGCGCGACCGTCATGACGACGTTGTCATAGAGATTTACTACGACGCGAAACATCCCTACAACATAGAGCCGATGATTCGGGGTACCAAGAAGTCCCTTGACTACTTCAATCGCGAGTTCTCGCCTTATCAGTATCGCCAGTTTCGGATACTCGAGTTCCCGCGCTATGCGAGCTTCGCTCAGTCGTTCCCGAACACGATTCCTTACAGCGAAGCCATAGGTTTTGTTGCGGACCTCAGGGACGAAGACTCGCTCGATCTGGTTTTCTATGTCACCGCCCATGAGCTTGCGCATCAATGGTGGGGGCATCAGGTTGCGGGCGCGCGCGTGCAGGGTATGGCCGTCATTGTCGAAACACTGGCGCAGTACTCGGCGCTGATGGTGATGGAAAAAGAATACGGTCCCGACAAGATGCGCCGTTTCCTGCGTTACGAACTCGACCGCTATCTGCAGCGGCGCGGGGGCGAGCTCATTGAAGAGCTGCCGTTGATGCTTTCGGAGAATCAGCCGTACATCCATTACCAGAAAGGTAGTCTGGTCATGTACGCGCTCAAGGACGTCATCGGCGAAGACAGAGTGAATCTGGCGCTTCGGAGCTTTCTCGCCAAGTGGGCATACGGCACCGGACCCTTCCCCACGGCGCAGGATCTGGTGAACGAGTTCCGTGCAGTTGCCGACGAGGAGCACCAGAATCTCATTACCGATCTCTTCGAGAAAATTACAGTCTACGACCTGCGTGTCGGCGACGTTGAGATAAAGCCGGTGCAGGATGAGTGGGAGGTCCGTTTTGTTGCTTCCGCCACTCAATACGACGTGGATGGTCAGGGTCGCGAAACCGAGGTGCCGCTGGATACCTGGGTCGACTTCGCGGTCTTTCCCCTAGCCGGCGATGATCTCGAGGACTATCAGCTGCCGGCGCCCCTGCACTTTGAAAAGAGGCGCATCAAGGCGGGTGAGACGGAATTCGTCGTGCGGGTTGCTGACGAGCCGAGACGAGTGGGGGTCGACCCGTACAACAAGCTGATCGATCGAAATCCGGAGGACAATCTCAAATACATCTCGGCGGAAGGCTGAATCGCGACAGGCAGCGCGCCTTTCCCGGTGCCTCGATAGCTGTCAAAATGCACGGTTTAGTCTTTGCAGAACGCTTTGGCGTTGAGAGGTGAGAAGTGAACGATTTTGATGTGGTTATCGTCGGTGCGGGCATCTCGGGCATCGGTTCCGCGGTCCATCTGATGGACAAATGCCCCGGGAAAACCTACACGATCCTGGAAGGCCGCGAAGCGCTGGGGGGGACCTGGGACCTTTTCCGTTATCCCGGCATACGCTCGGACAGCGACATGCATACGCTGGGCTTCAACTTCAAACCCTGGCGTGAGGCGAAGGCCATCGCCGACGGCCCTTCGATCCGCAAGTATCTGCAGGAGACCGTTGCTGAATACGGCATAACGGACAACATCCGCTACGGCCATAAAGTAAAGTCTGCATCCTGGTCGAGTGAAGATGCCCGCTGGACCGTCACTGCCGAGCATGACGGCGGTGAAGTCCAGTTCACCTGCAACTTCCTGATGATGTGCTCGGGCTACTACAACTACGACAAAGGCTACACGCCTGAGTTTGCCGGGCTCGACGACTATCAAGGTACGCTGATCCACCCTCAGCACTGGCCTGAAGACCTCGATTACAGCGGGAAGAAAGTTGTGGTCATCGGCAGTGGCGCCACCGCCATGACGCTGGTCCCGGCGATGGCGAACACCGCAGAGAAGGTGACGATGGTACAGCGCTCGCCGACCTACGTCGTATCGCGACCAGATCAAGACAAAATTGCCAACACGTTGCGCAAGATACTGCCGGAAAAGTGGGCGTATGCGATCACACGCTTCAAGAACACCAAGATGCAGGCATACATCTATAACCGGACCCGCACGGCACCCGAGAAGGTCAAGCAGAAGCTGCTGGGCCTCGTGCGCGATGCGCTGGGACCGGACTACGATGTGGATAAGCACTTTACGCCGCGTTACAACCCGTGGGACCAGCGCCTGTGCTTGATTCCCAACGCTGACCTCTTCAAATCGATACGCTCCGGCAAGACGGAGGTGGTCACCGAAGAGATCGACCGCATCACCGCCAAAGGCGTGTTATTGAAAACCGGCGAAGAGCTGGAGGCTGACATCCTCGTGACGGCAACGGGCCTCAACCTGCTCTTACTCGGCGGCATGGAGTTCTCCATGGACGGGCAGAAAATCGATTTTCCGGAGACCGTCACCTACAAGGGGATGATGTACTCGGACGTGCCGAACCTCATTCAGACCTTCGGCTACATCAATGCCTCCTGGACGCTGCGGGCGGATCTGACGGCGGAATACGCTTGTCGCGTGATCAATCACATGGACGAGGTCGGGGCGACTCAGGTCACGCCCCGGCTGCGCGATGAAGACAAGGGCATGGAGCTCGGTCCCTGGATAGAAGACTTTTCGGCGGGCTACATGCAGCGCGTCATGCATCTCTTCCCCAAGCAGGGGCACAAAGACCCGTGGCGCAATACCCAGGATTTCGACCTCGACAAGAAGCTCATCCGACATGCGCCGCTCGAGGATGGGGCGCTGATTTTCGGACCGCTTGCCGACACGGCGAAGGGTCCGGCAAGGGCGGACGGTAGCGCCGAGGAGAATGCCCGTTCCGCGGCCTGAATTCGCGCCGCGATGCAGATATGGGTTGATGCCGATGCCTGTCCAAGGGCGGCCAAAGACGTCCTGTTCCGCGTAGCGGATCGACGCGCCGTCAAAGTAACGCTGGTTGCCAACCAGTACTTGAAAACGCCGCCGTCGCCCCACATCCGGGCGATCGTCGTGCCCAAGGGATTCGATGTCGCCGACAACGAGATCGTTGGCAGGGCGGAGCCGGGTGATCTCGTAATCACCGCTGACGTGCCCCTTGCCGACGAACTCATCAGCAAGGGCGTAGCGGCCCTGAATCCGCGCGGAACGCTCTACACTTCAGAAAACGTGCGTGACCATCTGCAGCGGCGTGACATGCGTGAGCAACTGCGCGAAAGCGGTCTGGTCAGCGGGGGGCCGGATGCTTACGGCAACAAAGAGGTCCAGGCGTTTGCCAACGCTTTAGACCGGTATGTCACCAAACACCTTGCCGGCTGAATTTGCCCGCTTTGCTCTGCGGGACGCGGCCGTGCTCATCGCCGCCATCCTGCTCTGGCTGCTTGCGCCTGCGGCGGAGCATTGGGCTATTGCGACAGGCGGCGTGACGGGTGTTTGTGCGTTGCTCTTTCATGAGTGGGGGCACTTGTACGGTGCCTATCGCTCGGGGGCGGTCGTGCACCCGGCACCGATGTGGTCGCCGTTTCTCTTTGATCTGGATTCGAAACTCAATAGCCGGGCGCAGTTTCTGAGCGTCAGCCTCTGGGGCTTTGCAGCAACCGGCATCTTTCTGCTGGTGTTTGCTCTCTGGCTGCCGCTCGACTCACTCTCCGGTCGTGTGGCGATGGGTATTGGCTTGTTGCTGGCAACTCTCACGGTTGTCATCGAATTTCCGCTCGCATACAGAGTCTATCGCGGTGGCACTTTGCCGCCTGTGGAGATTCATCGCCGGTGACGTGAGACTTTTTGTGAGTGCCCGTAGACTCGACCAGGCGTCGACGGATCTGTGCAATGTCCGGGTGGTATCTGGCAGGATGTGGCAAGATTTGTCCTCAACAACAAGAATGTGGAGGGGAGATGGACGCAAGTATCGAAAAAGGTCAGCGGGTCCTGCTGTTGGTTGGACGCGGCCTCCTGGGTCTTTATTTCATTGTTCCCGGCATCACCAAGATCACCGGTTGGTCCGGTACCGTCGAGTATATGGCGGCGCACGGTGTGCCGCTGATCCCGGTGTTGCTGGTTGTCACAATCGTGATTCAGATCGGCGGCGGTTTGAGCCTGCTGGCGGGTTTTAAGACCCAGCTCATGGCTTTCCTGCTCGCGGGTCTCACGCTCGTCATCAGCGTTTTCATGCACGACTTCTGGAATATGGAAGAAGGCCTGCAACAGGCGCACGAGACCCAGAACTTCATCAAGAACCTCGCGATCATGGCGGGGCTGATGTACGTTGCCGGCGCTGAGCTGCGCTCCGACTAGAGGAACTTGGCCCAGACGTCCAGCGGTTCGCGGTCGGAGTAGAGGTGGTTGACCGGTGCGTCCGGATCTTTGTAGCCGAGGGCCATTCCGCAGAACAGCATCAGATCCGGATCGGCGTCGACAAACGCGCTCACGGAGTTCGGCCGCATGGCCCACGCTTCCTGGGCGCACGTCGAGAGTCCGGCTTCCTCGGCAAGCAGCATGAACGTCTGCAGGAACATGCCCAGATCTGACCATTGCGGCGGCCCCATCTGCTTGTCGACGAAGCAGAACAAGCCGACGGGTGCGCCAAAGAAGGTGTAATTCTCCGCCAGCCGCGCAAAGCGCGCGGCTTTGTCTTCACGCGGGATCCCCAGCAGCGCGTACATGTCTTCGCCCACCTTGAAGCGCGAATCACGGTAAGGTGACTTCAGCTCGCTCGGATAGATTTGATAGGCCGCTTCGTCCTTGATATCCGTTTCTCCCAGAAACGAGAGAAAACGCGGCATGGTCTCCGCGGTGATGACAAACACACGCCATGGCTGCAGGTTGCCGCCGGACGGCGCGCGGGCGGCTTTGGTGAGCAGGTTTTCGACGAGGGAAGCTTCCACGGGCTGGTCGAGAAAGGCGCGGATTGAAGTACGGCTGTTGACCGCATCGGTAACGTTCATAGGGATCCTTAAGACTTAAGGTTGAGTTCGTGGGCAGGCGTTGGCACGACGTCGGCCAGCATCTCCAGAGATTTCCATTCGGGTTCCGGCGTTTGTACGCCTGCGCGCGGTACATATTCTGACTGCCCGGTGCGCGTGCCTGGGTGAATATAGCGCGGGCAGTTCACCCACATATTGGTCACCTCGACACTGACGGCGAGTGCGGTTTCCGGCCAGAGTGCGAGCGTCTCCGCGTCGCGTACCAGCCGCGCCTTGCCCTGCACGCGCAGGCGATGGGGCGTCTCGAAGCTGATGAACAACATGCCGATCTGTGGATGAGCGTCGATGTTGCCCATCGACAGATACATGCCGTTGCCGTCATAACAGGGGAACACCAGTGAGCGCTCGCTCGTGACCTTGACGAAGCCCGGGTCGCCGCCTTTGTGTGAAACCGTGGGAAAACCCTGTGCATCGACGGTTGCGAGCATGAAGAAGTCTGCCGCGCTCACGAATTCGCGGCTAGCCTCGTCGAAGGTTTCCCGCACGATGAGGTCTGTAAGCCGGTCGGCCAGGCCGCGGGAGTCGAACTCGTCCTGCAGCTGGCGGTGGCTCGGGTCATAGAATTCGGTCATTTGACGTGTCATGGGTAAATACTGCGCCCTATGGTAACCTGCGCGCCGCTTTACTCACTATGCCCATAATTTTCCGAAGGAGTGCATTCATGCGCGAAGCTGTCATCGTATCTACCGCCCGTACGCCCATAGGCAAAGCCTATCGCGGCGCTTTCAACAATACGCCGAGCCAGGCGCTCGGCGCGCACGTCATCAAGCATGCCGTTGAGCGCGCTCAGATAGACCCTGCCGAAGTAGAAGACGTGGTCATGGGCGCAGCCATCCAGATGGGTTCAGGTTCGATGAACACTGCCCGTCAGTGTCTCCTGGAAGCCGGCCTGCCGGATACCGTGTCCGGTCAGACGATCGATCGTCAGTGCTCTTCCGGGATGATGGCCATCAGCATTGCGGCTAAGCAGATCATAGCCGACGGCATGGATGTGGCTGTCGGCGGCGGCGTGGAGTCGATCTCGATGAACCAGACCGCTGATATGTTCACCATCCCGAGCCCCTGGGCGCTGGCAAACAAACCAGCCCTCTACATGGCCATGATTGAAACGGCCGAGGTGGTTGGCGAGCGTTACGGCGTCAGCCGCGAAGCTCAGGACCAGCTTGCGGCGAATTCCCAGGCGCGGACCGCCGAGGCTCAGGCCGCGGGTAAATTCGACGATGAAATCGTGCCGCTCACTGCAACGATGAAGTTTCAGAATAAAGAGACGGGTGAAGTCAGCGAATCGGAAGTGACGCTCGACAAAGATGAAGGCAACCGTCCCGGCACCACCGCGGATGCGCTGGCAGGCTTGCAGCCGGTCTTCAGCAACGGCCAGGTGATCAAAGAAGGAAAACACGTGACCGCGGGCAACGCGTCACAGTTGTCGGACGGTGCCTCTGCGTGCGTGCTGATGGAGGCGTCGCTTGCAGAGAAGCGCGGGCTGCAGCCGTTGGGCGCATATCGCGGCATCGCGGTAGCCGGTACCAACCCGGATGAGATGGGTATTGGCCCGGTATTCGCCGTGCCCAAGCTGCTCGAGAAGAACGGCCTGACGATGGATGACATCGGCTTGTGGGAACTCAACGAAGCGTTTGCCGTGCAGGTGCTTTACTGTCGCGACACGCTGGGCATTCCCGATGAGCTTTTGAACGTCAACGGCGGCGCGATCTCGGTGGGCCACCCTTATGGCATGTCCGGTTCGCGCATGGTCGGTCACGCGCTCATAGAAGGTAAGCGTCGGGGCGCCAAGTACGTCGTCTGCACGATGTGCATCGGCGGCGGCATGGGGGCGGCAGGACTCTTCGAGGTTCTCTAAACCGATGCCCGAGACGCCGTCTGACAAGAGTCAGCACAAAAACGACATGTACGGCAACATCGATGCCCGCAGCGAAGGCGAGGCGGGTGTCGAGGCGCCGATACCGTCTGCCACCGTCGTGCTCCTGCGCGATACGCAGGCTGGCCCGGAAGTGCTGATGTTGAAGAAGAACTCGAAAATTTCCTTCGGTGGCATGTGGGTGTTTCCGGGCGGGAAGATCGATGCCGCAGACTATCGTGGCGATGCGGATGCGAACGCTGCTGCCCGCTATGCCGCTGCGAGGGAGACCGAAGAAGAAACGGGATTGATTCTGGAACCCGAAACGTTCTCCTGGTTTGCGCATTGGACCCCGCCTCCCGGACCGCAGAAGCGGTTTACCACGTGGTTCTTTGCAGCGCATGTGCAGCACGCAGAAGATGTCGTGATCGACGACGGCGAAATCAAAGATCACGCCTGGATCAAGCCAGGCGAAGCGCTGGCTAACCATGCCAGAGGTGAGATCGATCTGGTGCCGCCCACCTGGGTGACGCTGCACCATCTTTCGCTATACACACCCACCAGCGCGATACTCGCAAACTTCGCTCAGCGGGAACCACGGGTCTATCAGACTCGTGTCGTGAAAAACGCCGATGGTCAGCGTGTGGCGATGTGGGCAGGGGATGCCGGGTATGATGCCTGGGATGCCGAAGTCGATGGACAGCGGCATCGTCTCGTCATGGCGCCAGGCGGTTTCTCTTTCGAGAATACCGCCGTCGACTATTAGCGAGTGCGCGTCCCGTGCCGGGACGCGCATTTCTCAGCCGAAGATGCCGGCATACGCCTCTTCATTGAAGCCGATCAGCAGCGTTTTGCCGCTGACGATAGCCGGCGCACGCAGGTTGCCGGTGGATCCGAGCATGGCGTCCACGGCTTCCTCTGTGGCGCTCTTGCCACCTTTGAATTCCTGGACTTTCTTACCCTTGGCCACTGTCATGCTGCTCGCTTGAGCGAGTAGCGCCTCAGCGTCGGCGCGCTGTAGTTTGCGGCTGGCAGGGATTTGCTCTTTGATGTTGATAGAACGGGCTTCCAAAAACTTGGATGCTTTGGTGCAGCTCGTTCAGCCGCTGCGGAAGTAATACCAGTCGACTGACTTGGCCATGTCTTCGGTCCTCTTGTTGACGTGTCCTCGGACGATTTTCGGCGATGTGATGCGCCGGGTTCAAGTATGATGAGCGGATGAGTGCTACTGAATACGCTGATATTCGCTTTCAGGTGCGCGACGGCATCGCCGCGTTGACCCTGGACCGTCCAGCGCGCCGCAACGCGATCAGCACCGTGATGCTGGCAGAGCTCATCCATGCGCTCGAGCGTTGCGCCGAAGACCCTGAGGTGCGGGTTGTGACGCTGACCGGGGCATCCCCCGGTTTCTGTCCGGGTGACGATCTCAGCGGCATGGGCCCATTGCCCGGAGACTTTCTGTTCATGCCCGCGGCGCCGGTAACGCATGCCGCTTTGCAGACAGCGTTGCGCAGTCTACCCAAGCCTACCATTGCGGCCATTCATGGCTATGCGTTCGGCGTGGGGCTCGACCTCGCGATGGCCTGCGATTTCCGTATCGCCACGGAAGACGCTGTGCTGCGCGACCAGCGGGTCATGGAGCGCGGCATGCACGCGGTGACGGGCTGTGCCTGGTTTCATCCGCGCGCAATGGGTGTGGCCAGAGCGCTCGAGTTTCTGATCATGGGGGAGCCGCTGTCTGGACAGGAAGCTGCCGAGTTCGGGATGGTCAATCGTGCGACCACAGCGGGGGAGTTTGCGCCGGAGGTCGCGCGCTGGGCGGAGAAGCTTGCGTCCGCGCCGACCAAGGCGATCGGTTTGATGAAGCGTCAGGTGTATGCGGGGTTGAGCATGGACCATGCGGAGTTCATGGCGTTTGCCGCGCCGCTCATCAAGGACGTGGAGATCAAAGACCGGGAAGAGGGCATACGCGCGTTTCTTGAAAAACGCGCCCCGAATTTTACCGGTGAGTAGCCCTCAGGCTGAGCTCTCTTCCGTGTCCGCGGGGACCTGGCTGTCGATCGGCCCGGCGTAATCCTGAGTAATCTGCAGCACCGTTCCCGCAATGGCGATCTTGTCACCCTCGGCAAGCTCGCGTTTCCGGGCGACTGCCTGATCGTTGACGTAAAGCTTGTCATTCCGCGCAAAGATGACCGGCTTGTCGGTGACCAGCTCAATGACCGCGCTTGCCGGCGCTGACTCCGGCGCCGCTACCATGAGCTCACCCTCGGGACCGACACTCAAACGACGCGACAGCCTTACCCTGAGACGATCGTCCAGCGTCCCGACGTACCAGTCTTTGACGGGGTTGTCATTGCTCGGCGTTTGCTCCGGTCGCTCTTCGTGAGTCGGGGGAAGCGTGACTTCGCGCACCTGTGGATAGGAGGTTCGGGATCTATCCTGCCGGGTGGCGTTGCTGCTTGCGGCGTTATGCGCACGGTTGCGCCGGCCGCGCGGTGGCCGCCCCTGGCTCCTGGCCGGCCTGGCGTCGGGATGCTTGCTAGCCGCGTCGTTTGAGCTGCCTTGTGACTGCTCGACCGCGCGGACGACCAGATCGGCAAAACGTGCGTTAGCGGCCTGTTCCTTAACGACACCCTCTTCGGCTGCTTCTGTGGGTTGTGCTCTGCTCGTGACGGCGGCGGGCTCTGTTGCCGGCGGGTTCGTGTCTGTATCTTCCGTGTGCTGCGTCTCTGGCGGACGCTTTTTCCAGCGGCGCATGAGTTTCTGTAGAGGTGTGGGCGCAGCTTTGGCTTCGGGTTCAGTTTCGGGTGGCTTGACCTCTTCTTCTACCACCTTGTTTTCCGTCTCTGCCGGCGGCTCGGGCGGAGCGGTTGCCCAGGCGTGGAGTTCGGCGTGAATGTCGAATAGCTCCACGCCTTCGGATTCGAGTGCAAATGCGTAGACCCTGTCGAGCACGTCATTCTGATCGAGGGGAAGTTGCTCGCCGAATTCGGCGAGGATCAGGCGACGAGCCTTGCGCAAAGCCACGTACTCATCACGCGACAGTAATGGCGGGGCGTCTTTCGGCATGTTGGCCTTAGATTTATCGGGCAGGGACATTAACTGCGTGAACAGCTCGAAAAGATCATCCGCTTCGGAGCGCACCGCGTAGCGGTACAAGTCGTATTCCACGGCGCTCGACTGCAGCTGAAAGTCTTCTTTGAATTCGGCCTGTATCAGCGTGCGCGCGCCGCGCAGCATGCGGAACTCCTCCTTCGATGGCAGCTGCATGCCATTCTCGCCGCGGGGCTCGAGGTGTTGGTACTCCCAGCACAGATCGAAGAGGTCCTCTTCCTCTGCATGAAGCGCATACTGGAACAGTTCTGCTTCTACCGTCACTGACTGTAGTTCCAGAACGGCGTCGAATTCCGCTTTGATCGCTTCGCGCGCGGAACGTAACAGCATGTACTGCTCTCTCGAAAACCAGGTGTGTTGATTGCCGCCTCGACGCTGGTTCATTTGCGGGCCGAGCAGATCGCGGAAGAGTTCGAAGAGCTTGTCGCTACTGGATCGGAGCGCAAAGTCGTATAAATCCTCGAGGCCTGTCGCCGAGTGCAGAGACAGGCTTTCGCCGAATTCTTCCTGAATCTCGATCTTGGCTTCGCGCAGTCTTTCGAAGTCTGCCGCGGAAAGCTCTTCGAACATGAGTTCGGTATCACCCAGCGTCTCGGGCTGCCATTGTTCCAGCCAGCTCACGGTGTCGAGCAAATTCTGGTCGCTCGATCTCGCGGCGAAGCCGCCCAGCTTCTCGAGCACATTGTCTGCATGAAGGACCACAGTTTCACCAAACTGGCTCTCGATCAGAAGACCGGCGCGGCGCAACATCTTGAAATGCGAACCGGAGGTTGCGCGCGAGCGTCTTTGCCCTTCGCGCGAGCGCAGGTACAGGAAGATGTCGTAGAGTTCCTCGCGGTTGGATTGCAGCGCCAGCGCGTAAAGTTCATCCAGCACGTGGACGTCCGTAAGGAGTAGCAGCCGATCGAACTCCTGTTCGACGTGCCTGCCTGCTTCCCGCAGCAGAATGAATTGTTCCTCGTTGAGCGGGTTCTGCACCGGGTTCTGTGCGGTTGCGTTGAGATTGGTGAACAGGCGAAACAGCTCATTGCCTTCGGAGCGCACCGCAAATGCGTACAGTTCCTGGATGACGTCATCTGCCTGCAGCGAGAAATCTTCGTCGAACTGTTCTTTGATGAGGTTGCGCGCATCGCGCAGCTTAGTGAACTGCTCTTTGGAGATTGGATTCTGTGTAGATTTAAGCATCTGGCGCTCCCGTACCGTCCGCGCGTCCGTTCGCAGTGGCGGCGACAGTGTCCTTATCCTCAGGTCGAATCACGGCTGTACTGCGCTTTATCGAATCGCGATCAACGTCAATTAAAGTAACAACTATTCGACGAGGCGGCAACGGTTGACGCGAGGGCCTTCGTAAAGTTGTTTTCCTAACAATGCTGCTTGTACACTCATCCGACGCCGGTGACGGAATGGACGGTCTTTCACGACCAGGCGAGCGGGGATGGCAGAAACAGAGGGGACGCAGTCAGACAACACGGTGGCCAGCGGCCACTGGCATCTTGTCGCGCAAGCGGGAGATTTGACGGCGCTGGTCTACCCCGGCATGCAACTGGGTGAAGATGCGCAGGGGTGTTTCAGTCTCACGCCGGCTGACGCGCTGGTCGAGCTTGATCTGCACCATGAGCACCTGGTGGTGCGGCTGCTGAGTCGCGGCGATGAGGACGCCTCTCCACCCATTTACGTCGATAACCAGACCCGTGTCCGCATCACGCTGCCGCACGATGTGCTCGTCATTGATCCCGAGTGGGGGAACGGCTCGGCGCGAGCGGACACCATCGAAATCCGGGTTGGCAGAACGCCCGAGCGAGAGGCCGCTGCCAGCGTAGAGGGTGCCCGCGACATAGAGAGTGCCTCCGGCCCGGAGGCCTACCCCGGCGTTGAGAAGGCACCCGCGACGCCAGACGATAACCGCAATGCGCTGCGCGAAACACCTCCCAGACTGCCCGAGAAGGCGGTTGGCGCGCTTCTGGTCGCCGTGCTGGTGATTGCCTGCCTCGTCGTCTGGCAGATGAACGCGCGCCCGGCGGTGGAGGAAAGTTCAGGCGTTGCGGCCGCAGAGACGGATACCGCTGCGATCGAGGATGTCTCGGTTGAATCAACGCCGGCGGCGCTCGACGTGGAGCCGTCAGCTCCGGAGGCGTCGTTGGTATCGGCAATGTCGGCGCAGCCCAGCGACAGCGTCGTTGCGCGTGAGCGGCAGTCTGCAACGTTGCCGGTCGCCGCGTCGGAGTCAAATTCGGAGCCTGCTGCCGTTCTGTTCGCAGGGGACGCATCGGCTGCGGATGCGTCCGCGATAGTCGATCGAGACATGGCCGATCGGGACATGGCCGATCGTGAGATGGCCGATGGTGAGATAGATATAGCCCCGCCCCTCGAAGAGAATGCTGCCGCGCAAACCCGCGAGCCTTCCCTTGCCGGTAACTCAGAAGATGTACCGACGACGGTGGACAATGTTGCAGCACCCGGTGTCAGCGATGCCGAGGATGCTGTACTACCCTCGGCTGACATGCCCGGCACGACAATCAGAACTGGCTTACCCTCCTCGAGTACAACTCCGAACAGAGGCCTGTTGCAGCCGGATGAGACCGCAGCTCTCGCCGCCAGTCCGGGAGCGCAGAACCTTGCGACGGAGGATGATCCGCAAGCGCTCAATCAGTCCGATATGGCTGCCGTTGACACGCGCCTGGTGACGGTGGACGAAGCCCTTCTCGCCGATCGTGGAGACCGTGCATCGATATACGATGGCCCTGCGGTGGTGCAGGCGGGTTTTGGATCGGAAACGCCGGCGCTCGAGACGGAGCCGGTCGCAAACACGCTGGCCGACGGCGAAACTGCCATCCAGACCGCACCCCTCATGGCGCGCGATCCTGCTGCTGCAGGGGCAGATGA
This sequence comes from Pseudomonadales bacterium, assembly GCA_965267275.1. GTDB lineage: Bacteria > Pseudomonadota > Gammaproteobacteria > Pseudomonadales > Azotimanducaceae > UBA4421. The sequence continues at coordinate 3,649,745 of OZ253950.1, read as the reverse complement.
TCGGTTCGCCTTGCCGGAATCTGCAGATTCGGCCGAGCCTGCCGAGGATGACGCGCCGCTGCTTGCCGCGCTCGTGGGGCCCTCGCTCGACGACGGCGGCCTGATCCCTGCTCAGGAGCTTCTCGCAGAGGAAGTGCAGCCCGCGCTTGCCGATCAGCTGACGCCGATGCCGGACGAAACCGCCGAGCCTGCATCCGCGGAAGACGACTACTTCCCTTATGCCGAGTTGACGGTGATACGACAGCGCGCGCCGACCTACCCGCGGCGTGCTCCGGAAGGGGCCAGCGGCGTGGTTGATGTCGCGTTTACCGTGACCCCCGCAGGGCGGGTCGCCGATGTCGAAGTCCAGGGCGACCCGGCAGATTACTTTGCCCGGGCCGCCATCAATGCGGTCAGCCGATGGCGCTTCGAAGCGGTTGTGATTGATGGTGAACCGGTCGCGGTGCGCACGCTTCTGCGGCTCACGTTCCGCGGCTGACGTTGCCGACGTAAACTAACCTGGCCGTTGACCGCGGCTTGTTCCGAACGGCAACATGAACGCTCTTACGCGGGGAGGGCGTATCAGTGAAATTTGGAATCTTTTACGAGCACCAGCTGCCGAGGCCCTGGCACGACGGTGACGAACAGACGTTGTTCAACCAAGCACTCGATCAGGTGCAGCTTGCGGATGAGCTGGGTATCGATTTTGCCTGGGAGGTTGAACATCATTTTCTCGAAGAGTACTCGCACTCATCAGCGCCGGAAGTATTTCTAGCTGCCTGCTCGCAGCGGACTCAGAACATTCGTCTGGGTCAAGGCATACGCCAGGTCATACCGCAGTACAACCATCCGGCGAGAACGGCAGAAGTGATTGCCACTCTCGACCTCGTCAGCAACGGCCGTGTGGAATTCGGCACAGGTGAATCTTCCGCGGAGCTCGAGCTTGGCGGGTTCGGCATTCCGGTCGCGCAAAAGCGCGATATCTATCTCGAGGCCACCGAGCAGATCGCCAACATGCTGGCGATGGACCCCTATCCCGGATATGAAGGCAAGTACTTCTCCATGCCGTGTCGCAACCTCGTGCCCAAGTCGGTGCAGAAACCGCATCCACCGTTGTGGGTGGCTTGTTCACAACGCGAGACGATCCGCATGGCGGCGCGTTTGGGGATAGGCGCGCTGACTTTCGCGTTTGTTGACCCGCTGGAAGCCAAGTCCTGGGTGGATGAGTACTACAGCATCATCAAAAGCGAAGCGTGCGTGCCGATAGGTCACGCGGTAAACGCCAATATTTGTATGGTGTCGAGCTTCTCCTGCCATGAAGACCGAGAGCTTGCGATCAGGAACGGGCTCGAAGGGTTCGAGTTCTTTGGTTACGCCCTTGGCAGCCTTTACGGTTTCGGCGAGCACAAACCGGGTCGCACCAACCTGTGGGAGAATTTCCAGAAGGCGCAGGCGGCTAAGCGTGGGACTGACGACACCGACTACAACAACGCCCTGTCCGGCAGCGCCGGCGGTATCGGTACGCCGGACGATCTCCGTCAGCATCTCAGCAAGTTTGCGGAAGTCGGCGTCGACCAGGTGACTTTCATTCAACAAGCGGGCAACAACAAGCATGAAGACATCTGCCATTCGCTGGAGCTGTTTGCCCGCGAGGTGATGCCCGAATTCAAGCAAGGTGAAGCGGAGCGCGAAGCGGCCAAAGCGGCTGAGCTTGCGCCCTACATCGAGGCTGCGCTGGCGCGGAAAGAACGCATGCGTCCGCTGCCGGATGCCGATATACCCGTGTTCCCGGCGCTGGGGCGCAAAATTACGGAAGAGAGTGCTGCGGAGCCGTCGATCTATGACGAGCCTTCCGCTGGCTGACGCTGGAGCGTGCTCTCTTTCATCAACCGCAATCTCGCGCTGCTGTTCGTCGCGCAGACGGTTTTTGTTTCCGGCTCCATTCTCCTGGTGACCGTCGGCGGTATCGTCGGGCACGAGCTTGCAGCGGACGCGACGCTTGCCACCCTGCCGGTCGCGCTGATGGTAGTGGGTACGGCCCTCGCAACGGTGCCCGCGGCCTTCACGATGCAACGTATTAGCCGACGCCGGGGATTCGTGCTGGCGACAGTGATCGCCGCCGGCGGCGCCTGGCTCGCGACGTGGGCACTGCAGGCGGCAAGCTTCGAACTCTTCTGCCTTGCGACTGCACTCATCGGCGCGAGTCTCGGATTTTCCCAGCAATTCCGGTTTGCGGCGGCGGAGAGCGTTGAGCTTGCCAAAGTCAGCCACGCGGTCTCTTTCATTCTGCTTGGCTCCATCACCGGCGCATTCATCGGTCCCGAGCTTGTTGCGGTGTCCGCCAGTGCAGATGCCGCCGCGCCCTACGACCTGGCCTTTGCTCTGCTGATTGGCTTGTACATCGCCGCAGGCGTGCTCCTCCTGGGCTTGCGCGAACTCAAACCCGCAAGCGGCGCAACGGATGCAGGTCATGATGCGCGACCGTTTCTGACCGTCTTGCGCCAGCCGATATTCGTCACCGCGGTGCTGGCCGGCGTGGTCGGCCAGGGTGTGATGACCTATGTCATGACCGCCACGCCGATCAGTATGAATGTTGAAGAGGGGTATTCACTCAACGTCACCGCTGACGTCATACGCGCGCATGTCATTGCAATGTATCTGCCGTCGCTGATCACGCCCTGGTTGATCTCCGCCCTGGGGTTGCCACGCATGATGACCATCGGCGTGCTCGCGATGGGCGCGACCGTCATCGTGGGGCTGGCCGGCCATCACTATCTGCACTACTGGTTTTCAATGGTGCTTCTCGGCCTCGGCTGGAACTTTCTTTTTGTCGGCGGTACGACACAACTGGTGCAGGCCTATCGTCCGGCGGAACGTTTCCGTGCCCAGGCTTTCAACGATTTCAGCGTATTTGGTGCATCCGCACTGGCGTCCCTGCTTGCGGGTTCTATCCTGTTCGCGTTGGGTTGGCAGGTGTTGCTGTGGACCGCGGTGCCCGCGCTCTTGGTCATGTTGATGGCGATCGCGTGGTTTGCGCGCTCCGCGAGGCTCAGCCAGCCCGCCTGATTCACAACGCCTTTCGTCTGCACCGTTTCAAATCGCGGCGCACCAAATGGGTGCCTGTGTGTGCAGTCCTGCGACCGCCGGCGGTCCGGGTTGCTGCCCGTGAATCGCTCTGGATAGCCAATAAAACTCAATAAAAACAGAAGCTAGCGATTGGCTGGCCGACGCTTGCTCGTGCCTGCTGCCGATTGGCACGAACCTTGAACTGTGTGTGCAGAGAGAGTGTGCAGAGAGTGCACGAGGCGAGCCTGAATGCAGCGCCGCCCATCACGGAGTGACATGTGAATTTTGCGCCGGAAGTGCTGGTGCTGATCCCGGCGCTGATCGCGGCCGGGTCTATCGCTGGAATTACCGCGGGGTTGTTTGGCAACGGCGGCGGGTTTGTCGTCGTGCCGGCGCTGATCGCGGTTTTCTCCGCATTTTACGATATGGACAGTCAGCTGATTTACGTCGCGATAGGCACGTCGCTGGCATCCATTGTCATCGCTTCCATTCGCTCGGTGCAGGCGCATAGCGCCAAGGGGGCGGTGGACTTCCAGGTGCTGCGCTCCTGGGCGGCCTGGTTGGTCATCGGTGTAGGCGGAGGTCTGCTGATCGCGTCGGTGACGAATGGCGAAAGCTTGTTCATCGTCTTCGCTGTTGGCGTGTTGTTGTACTCCGTCTACTTTCTGTTCCCCAACCTGTTCAGCGGCTTTTCCAATTCGCTGACGATGCCGAGCGGCGCAGCCCGCGCCGGTCTTGCATCGTTCCTCGGTGGCTTTTCAGCCCTGCTTGGCATTGGCGGCGGGACGATCACCGTGTTGACCATGGTGCTCTGCAACCGACCCGTGCATCAGGCGGTAGCCACCGCGGCAGGCGTCGGTTTCATTATCGGCGTGCCGGGTGCGCTTGGTTTTTTACTTATGGGCCTCGGTGAAGAGGGTCTGCCTTTCGGGTCGATTGGCTACATCAACATCCCGGCGTTGCTGGCGATCTCGGCAGCGTCCGTGGTCACGGCGCCGCTCGGCGCCAACTGGGCGCACAACCTCAACGACAACCACTTGAAACGGATATTCGGCGTATACCTCGTGCTGGTGTCAGCATCGATGTTTTACAAGTCGATGTACGTTTGACCTTCAGGAGACACACATGTCAAACCTCAATCGTCGCACTTTCATGATCGGCTCTTCGGTGCTTGCCGGTTCGCTGCCTTACGCTTCTGCCGTCGGCGGCACCCCGTCTGTCGGCGGCATCGCGCCGCCTGCGTACGGTCCCGCCCCCGGAATCGCTAAACTCAATGCCAACGAGAATCCATATGGTCCCAGCCCCGCTGCGCTGCGCGCGATGGTGGATGCCTCGCGTAACGGCGCTTACTACGTCAACGAGTCGGTGCCGAGGCTGAAAGCGATGATCGCGGAGCAACATGGCCTCACGCCGGACCACATTCTCCTGAGCGCGGGATCCAGCGGCGCGCTGACCTATCTGGCGGTGGCCGCGTCGAAAAAGGGGAAGATTGTCGGCCCTGATTTGTTCTGGGATACGACCATCCGCATGGCGTTGCGGCAGAGCGGGGGTGAAATGCTGCGCCTGCCGAAAACCGCAGATTTGCAGATAGATCTCGATGCGATGGCTGCTGCCATCGACGATGACGTTGCGATGGTCCATGTCACCAACCCGAACAACCCGACGGGTCTGGTGCTGCCGCCGGAGAAGCTAGCCGCGTTCTGTAGAAAGGCATCCAAAAAAGTGACGGTGCTGCTCGATGAAGCGTACAACGAGCTGACGGACGATCCGGCGGCAAACACGATGATCCCGTTGATCAAAGAAGGCCATGATGTGCTGGTGGCACGCACCTTCTCAAAGATATACGGCCTGGCTGGCATGCGCGTCGGCTATCTCATCGGTTTACCCGAGCGGGTTGCCGAAGCGGGTGTGTACAGCCTGGGTGACTATGCGCTCAATCAGGCTGGCGTGGCCGCGGCGGTGGCCAGTTACAGCGATGAGAAGTTCCTCGCCTATTCGAAAGCAAACATCGTCGCCGCGCGGGAAATGCTCAGCGCCGCCTTGCAGGAAAATGGTTTGAGCGCGCTGCCTTCCAGCACGAACTTCATGTTCGTCGATCTCGGCGCTCGCAATGCGGAAGAGTTTCGCCAGGCCATGGCGGAACGCGGGGTGCTCATTCGCGGCATCTACCGTGACTACACCCGGTGGTCCAGGGTCAGCATGGGATTAATGGAGGACGTCGAACGCTACGTGGCAGCCTTGCCCCCCGTCCTCGACCAGATTTCGGTGTCTTGACCTGGCCCGCCACCGTGAGGGTGTGCCTGCCCGCTGAGCTCTAATCCGCCCTGACCTGGATCTGACCTTGCCGACATGTGCAGAGTCTGGCTGCCACGTGCATAATTGTCCGACAAGCAAGTCATGGGAGGGGATATGCGGGGCTTTACACATCTAGCGCTGGCTGTGCTGGCGGGTTGCGTCATTGGTGGTTCGGCTTACGCGGAGGAACGCTGCGAAACGTCGCGCTGGGGGCCGGATGATGAAATCGGCAATGCGAATCTCATAACAGCCGAATCGGTGCTGAAGGCCGCAAGCCTCATTACCACGGGCAAGGTATACAGCCTCGGCATCACCATCGATTCGAGCACACCGGCGTTTGCGCCGCGCAGCCTGTCGCTCCAGGTGGTCCAGCCCGGCCAGCAGGAGAGTGCCCGACCCAATGAAGGTATGACCTACAACGACGATATCTTCCAGGGTTGGTTCGGTATCGGTTCGCAGCTCGACGGTCTCGGGCATCTCGGTTACGAAGGCATGTACTACAACTGCAACCACGCGCATGACTTTGCTGATATCAGCGGATTGACCAAGCTTGGCATCGAGAAAGTCCCGCCGCTGGTAGCCCGCGGGGTCGTGTTCGACGTCGCCGCCCATTACGGCAAGAAATTTCTCGATGCCGGTGAGTACTTCACCGTCGAGGACGTCAAGGCGATGGAGAAAAAGCAGGGCACGCCGATCCGCGAAGGGGACATCGTGCTCTTCCACACCGGCTGGACGGAAAACAAGCTGGAGAGTGACCCGCAGGCCTGGGTGTCAGGCGAGCCCGGACAGTCGGAGGAAGTCGCCACCTATCTTGCGGGCAAAAACGTGGTTGCCGTCGGCGCGGATACCTGGGGTCTCGACGTGGTGCCTTCGCAGAATCCGGAGCGACCGTTTCAGGGGCACGTGACCTACCTCAAGGAGAACGGCATCTACATTCTCGAGACGATGAACACCGGGCCATTGGTACGCGACGGCGCGTATGAATTCCTGTTTGTTCTCGGCCACGCGAAAGTACGCGGCGCTGTGCAGATGTTCATCAACCCGATAGCCATTCGCTGAGGCAGGAGAGGGATGATGAAGCGCTCTATGATTCATGGGCTGGCGTTGCTCCTGGCGATTGCTGGCAGCGCCGCGCACGCTGCTGAACGGCAGGCTCTCTTTGGCGATCTGCATGTGCACACACGCTACTCTTTCGACGCCTACATCTTCAACGTTCGCGCCACGCCGGACGATGCGTACAACTACGCCAAGGGCGCGCCGCTCAAACACGCCTATGGCTACCCGATTCGCCTGCGCGGTGCACCGCTCGATTTCATGGCCGTCACCGATCATGCGATGTACATGGGCGTGCTCAATGCCATGGGCAACCCCGAGCATCGCCTGTCGCAAACGGAGCTCGCGCAGCAACTCATCAGCGACAATCTTGCGGAAGTGTTTACCGCGTTTCGTCAGGTCGCGCGCTCGGTGGTAACCGGCGAAGCGGATCCGCGGCTCGAGCATCTCGATGTCATTCAGGAGACCTGGCAGGAAGAGATCGCGGCGGCGGAGAGGCACAATCAGCCCGGCACGTTTACGACTTTCGTGGCTTACGAGTACACGCCGTCACCGCCGTTCAACCTGCATCGAAACGTGGTTTTCAAAACCGCGGAGGCACCGAAAAAGCCATTTGCCGCCACTGATTCCGTGAACCCCGAGGACCTCTGGGATTGGCTCGATGAGAATCGCGAGAACGGCATCGAGGCTATGGCGATACCGCACAATGCCAACTGGTCGAACGGGCTCATGTTTCAGCGCACGACTTTTGAGGGCGATCCGCTGGACAAAGCCTATGCTGAGCAGCGTCTCCGCAACGAACCCATTGTCGAGATCACTCAGGTCAAAGGCACTTCCGATACCCATCCGCTGCTCTCACCGAACGACGAATGGGCAGACTTCGAGATATTTGCGGACACCCCCCTCGCGCTGAACCTCGCGGGCGCGGACCAGGAAATCAAAATTTCCCTGCAAGGCTCTTATGTGAGAGAGGCATATCTCAAAGGTCTCGAGTTCGAAGAGAACGAAGGTTTCAACCCGTACCGGTTCGGACTGATTGGTTCGAGCGACACCCACAACGCCGGCGCGCCGTATGAAGAAGAGCACTTCTACTCCAAAACCGGCGTCAACGACGGTTTGCCGGAACGCCGCGGTTCCGTGCCGCCCGAGGGAGTGGCGGATTGGGAAAGCTATGCAGAGCTGCCGGCGGATCAGAAACCGCAGCCTTATCTCGGCGACTGGAGCGCCTCCGGATTAGCCGGGGTCTGGGCAGAAGAGAACACGCGGGATTCGATCTACGATGCGCTGCGCCGTAAAGAGACTTTTGCCACTTCGGGTACGCGTATCCGCGTACGCTTCTTTGCCGGATACGGATTGGACGCCGTTGATCACGAAGCAGCGGAAGCGGTCAGCGCCTACTACACCAGTGGTGTGCCCATGGGTGCGGACCTCCTGGCCGAGCGGCGCGGCGCGCCGACTTTTGTCGCCTGGGCCACCCGCGATCCACAGAGTGCGTGGCTGCAGCGGCTGCAGATCGTCAAAGGCTGGATTGAAGACGGCGAGAGCCGTGAGCAGGTGTTCGACGTGGCTTGCTCGGACGGCGGGAAGCCGGATCCGCAGACGCACCGTTGTCCGTCCAATGCGGCACGAGTCGATCTCGGTACCTGCGAGCCGGACTTCACCAAGGGTGATGCCGAGCTGCACAGCGTGTGGCAGGACCCGACGTTCGATGCGGCGCAGCGCGCGTTTTACTACGTGCGGGTGCTCGAGAACCCGACCTGCCGCTGGTCGACATGGGATGCGCTGCGTGCGGGCATATCGCCGAATCCGGCGATGCCGGTGACGCTTCAGGAGCGCGCCTGGTCCTCGCCGATCTGGGTGTTGCCGAAGCGTTAACGACCGGCGCCGCGCATGAGATCGGCCATGCGTTCGGCCAGCATGATTGTCGGCGCGTTGAGGTTGCCGTTGGTGATGTGCGGGAATATGGACGCGTCCACGACGCTCAGGCCCTGCACGCCGTGCACGTAACCTGATGGATCGACCACCGCGTCGGCATCAGTGCCCATGCGGCAGGTGCCGCACGGGTGGTAGGCGGATTCAGCGTGCGCGCGGATGAAAGCGTCCAGGGCATCATCGTCCCGGGCGCCGGGGCGGAGCTCTTCACCCCGATAGCCGTCAAATGACGGTTGCGCGATGATCTCCTGCGCCGTGCGGATGGCCTGCCGAAACACCTGCCAGTCTTTCTCATCAGACATATAGTTGAATTGAATGCGCGGTGTGTCGTCAGGTTTGTCGCTGCGCAGCGTGACGCTGCCACGGCTGGGTGACAGCATCGGCCCGACATGCGCCTGAAAGCCGTGCTGAGATGCTCTGGCGCTGCCGTCGTACTGCATCGCTGCCGGCAGGAAGTGAAACTGGATGTCCGGCTGCTCGAGCGTCGCGTCGCTTTTTACGAACCCGCCAACTTCGAAGTGATTCGTGGCGCCCAGTCCGGTGCGCGTTGTCAGCCATTGCAGGCCGATCTTGAGACGTCCCCAGGGGGTGAGGTGTTTATAGAGGGACACAGGCTGGGTGCATCCGTACTGTATGTAGATTTCCAGGTGATCCATCAGGTTGCGGCCAACGCCCGGCAGGTCTGCCATGACCTCGATACCGAGCGCGCGAAGCTCGTCGGCCGGTCCCATGCCGGAGCGCAGCAGCAGCGCGGGAGAATCGATCGCGCCCGCGCAGACGACGACATGCTCCGCTGCCAACAGCTCTGTCCGCCCCTTTCGCAGTACCTCGACGCCTCTGATGCGTGTGCCGTCGGCGATCAGCCTGAGCGCCCGGCTGTTGGGGAGCGTGGTGAGATTTGCGCGCCCGCGCGCGGGCTGCAGATAGGCGTGTGCGGCGGAGGCGCGGAGCCCCTGGTCGACGGTCATCGGCAGCGCGCCGAAACCTTCCTGCTCGCCATCGTTGAGATCTTCGCGCATGTGGTAGCCTGCTTCTCGGGCCGCAGCCAGGAAGGTCCGATAGAGGGGGCTCTCCATCACGCCGTCAGTGACGGCCAGCGGACCGTCGTGTCCCTTGTGAGGGTGTGCCTCGAGCTGACCTGCGAAGGCCTGCGCTTTCTTGAAGTAGGGCAGAACTGCCGCGTAGTCCCAACCGTCCGCGCCGAGACGCGCCCAGCGTTCGTAGTCGTTGCGGTGCCCGCGCACGTACACCATGCCGTTGATCGAAGACGACCCGCCGAGCACTCTGCCGCGCGGGCAGAGGAGACTGCGGCCGTTCAGATGCGGCTCAGGTTCCGTGACGTAGCCCCAGTTCAGCTTTCGATGTCTGACGGGCATGTAGAAGGCCGAAGGCATTTTGACCATCAGGCGCAGGTCGCTGCCGCCGGCTTCGAGGAGCGTCACCTCGCAGGCCGGGTCTTCGCTCAGACGATTGGCGAGCACGCAGCCGGCGGAGCCGGCGCCGATGATCAGATAGTCAGACATGTGCCGATGTTAGTGGGCACAACCGCGCTACGCTAGAATGAAACGCGCAGGCAGAGCGCAAGGGGGGAGGTGAAGCAGCATGAGTCTCAGCGCGGAGCAGATTGGTTTTTTCAAAAGTCAGGGTTATCTGTTGGTGCCCGGTGCCATGGATACGTCCTTGTGTGAGCGCGTGCGGGATGCCATGTGGGCGGCGCTCCCCGACACATCCACGCTGCGCCGCGACGATCCCTGCACCCACCAGGGTCCTTTTCCGGAGGCTGAGAAAAGCGACGATACGCTGCATGTCCGGGACGGCTATCGCTGGCTGAACCGCGCCCTTGGTGTCAGTCCGCTTGTCGTCGAGCTCATCTACTCGGAACACATCTGCGCGATGGCCGAGCAGCTGCTGGGCGGACCGCTGCGCCAGGCTGAGGTGCATGGCACGCCGATGGGCAGCCAGGGTCCCGCCTGGCCCGGCGGGCCCACCGATCCCGCGCTCGGCAATGAGGGTGCACGGGGTGTGTATTGCACCCTACCGTACGGGGACAGGCCGCGGGAGCCCGACGCCTGCCACACCGACGGTCATCCGTTTCAACTGGGTGTCGTCGGCCTCATCGACGATGTGCCTCAGGGCGGCGGTGCTTTCAAGGTATGGCCCGCGTCGCACCGTAGCCTATGGCCGACGTTCCAGTTGCGCTACGACCAGCCGCGCATCCCGTTCTATGCCCACCTGCCCACCTTCAAAGGCATTGTGCACACGGACGCGTATCTCAAAGAGGTCGAGCGGTTGGATGGCGAAGTCGAGCCGGTGGAGTGCTGGGGGCAGGCAGGCGACATTGTCTTCTGGCATCACCGGCTTGCGCACATGGCGGGCCACAATTACTCGGACACCATCCGCCAGGCGGTGCTGGCTGATTTCTGGAAGCTGGCGTTGGATGAATACCGGGCAGATCCACCCGGCGACGACATGTGGCGGGACTGGTCGAGCGCGGTGCAGAACAACGACGGGCGCTATGGAGAGGCATTTGCGGAGAGTCAGCGGCTTCCCGCTGTAGCCCGATGACGGAAGAAAGCATCTGCGGGAGTCGAGGACTCCCGCAGACAGGGGGATCAGGTCTAGATGTCGAACCGATCCAGACGCATCACCTTGGTCCAGGCGTTGACGAAGTCTTCGACGAAACGTTCGCCCGCGTCGTCGTAGGCGTAAGCCTCGGCAACGGCGCGCAGCTCTGAGTTGGAACCGAAGATGAGGTCAACCGGCGTTGCGGTGTACTTCACCTCGCCGCTGGCGCGATCGACGCCCTCGTAGATACCTTCTGTCGCAGAGGGCCGCCACATGGTGGCCATATCCAGCAGGTTGACGAAGAAGTCGTTGGTCAGCGTGCCCGGCTGGGCCGTGAAGACGCCGTGGGACACACCACCACTATTGGCATTCAACGCGCGCATGCCGCCGACGAGCACTGTCATTTCCGGCACGGTCAGGTTCAGCTGATCGGCGCGATCCACGAGCATCTCCGCGGGTGAGCGGTAGCTGCGCGCCACGTCGAAGTAGTTGCGGAAAGCGTCCGCCGCAGGCTCGAGCAGACCGAAGGAGACAACGTCCGTCTGTGCCTGGGTTGCGTCACCGCGACCCGGAGTGAACGGCACTTCCACATCGATGCCGGCGTCAGCGGCTGCTTTCTCCACGGCCGCGGCACCGCCGAGGACGATGATGTCCGCCAGAGAAACCTGCACGCCGCGCGAAGCGTTGTCGTTGAACTCGGATTGGATGCCTTGCAGTACGCCCAACACGCGGCTCAGCTCGGCCGGGTTGTTGGCCGCCCAATCTTTCTGCGGTGCCAGGGCAACCCGGGCGCCGTTCGCGCCGCCGCGCATGTCACCTGCGCGGAAGCTGCCCGCGGAAGCCCAGGCGGTGCGGACGAGTTCGGACACGGTCAGCCCGCTGTCGAGAATCTCGCGCTTCAGCTGCTTGACCTGCCGCGCGTTGATGAGCTTGTGATCAACGGCGGGAATGGGATCCTGCCAGATCAGCTCCTCAGCGGGAACGTCCGTGCCGAGGTAGCGGGCACGCGGTCCCAGGTCGCGGTGCGTGAGCTTGTACCAGGCCTTCGCGAACGCAAGGCGATATTCTTCCGGGTTCGCGAGAAAACGCTCGGCGATCTTTTTATATTCCGGGTCGAATTTCAGTGCCAGGTCGGCGGTCGTCATGACCGGCGGGTTGAACTTACCCTCAATGTGCGCGTCGGGCACGACAGCGTGCAGCGATTCGTCGGTGGGAATCCAGATGATCGCGCCGGCCGGGCTGCGGCTCTGCTGCCATTCGAAGTTGAGGAGGTTGGACAGATACAGCGTCGTCCACTGGGTCGGGGCCTGTGTCCAGGCGCCTTCCAGACCGCTGGTCACGGTGTCTTCAGAGTGGCCTTTGCCGCACTTGTTTTTCCAGCCAAGGCCCTGCTGCTCAATAGCGCCGCCAGCCGGCTCTACGCCCACGCAGTCCCCCGCTTTGTGCGCGCCGTGCATCTTGCCGAACGTGTGTCCGCCGGCGATCAGCGCAACGGTTTCTTCATCGTTCATCGCCATCCGGCCGAATGCGACGCGGATGTTTTTAGCGGAGCCGACCGGATCCGGCTTACCGCGCGGGCCTTCGGGATTGACGTAAATGAGACCCATGTGGGTGGCGCCCAGCGGGCGCTGGAGCTTGCCGTCTTTGTCCTCGCGATCACTGGCGAGCATTTCGACTTCGGGGCCCCAGTAAACGAGATCGGGTTCCCAATCGTCCGTGCGTCCGCCGGCGAAGCCGTAGGTTTCGAAGCCCATGTTTTCGAGCGCCACGTTCCCGGCGAGAATCATGAGGTCACCCCAGGACAGGGCCGCGCCATATTTCTGCTTGATCGGCCACAGCAGGCGTCGTGCCTTGTCGAGGTTGCCGTTGTCCGGCCAGCTGTTGAGCGGATCGAAGCGCATCTGCCCGCCGTCACCGCCGCCGCGGCCGTCGAGGGTGCGGTATGTCCCGGCACTGTGCCAGCTCATGCGGATGAAAAACGGACCGTAGTTGCCGAAGTCTGCCGGCCACCAATCCTGAGAATCGGTAAGCACGGCATCGACGTCCCGCTTCACGGCGGCAAGGTCGAGGCTTGCGAAGGCTTCTGAGTAATCGAAGTCTTCACCGAGCGGGTTGGAGCGCGCGTCGTGATCACGCAGAGGTGCGAGATTGAGTTGGTCGGGCCACCAGAATTGATTGGTCTTGGCTTCGCCAGCGGCGACGTCGCCGCTGCCCATGGCGCCCTTGGGTTTGCTGATTTCCTCAGCGTGTACGCTGATGGCCAGACAAGCCGCAAGCGCGAAGCTTGCCGCCCTGGCTGTCAGGCTGTGGGGTTTCGTAATCATGTTGGTTCCTATCTCTCGATTTCGGGTACTGCATTCATCAGGCTACGCCTTCTTATTTCATAGCTGAAATCGTTTATATCTACCGTAGCGATAGGTAATGATTATGATGGCGTGAAGCCTCGATAGCGCTGGATCTGTGCGGCTAAATCATTGATTATCTTTACTTTTGCCGAGCGAAGACGGTTCGGTCATATGATGGAAGTATGCAGCAAGCATGATCATTGAAGGCTATGTCGCGCCGGGTTTCGAACCGGTCAAAGCACTCTACGAAAACAACATGGAGCGTCTGGCGGAGCGCAACACACAGCTCTGTGCGTATGTCGGGGATACCTGTGTCGTGGATCTCTGGGCCAGCGCAATAGACGATCCCACGTTCTCCGGCGACTCGCTGGTCAACGTGTTCAGCAGCGGCAAGAGCCTCGAGGCGATCACGCTCGCGATGCTCGCTGACCGTGGGTTGTTGGATTTCAATGCGCCGATAGCCGACTACTGGCCGGAGTTTGCCGCCAACGACAAGCACGCGACGACGGTCGCCGATCTCATGCGCCACGAGGCGGGGATGGCTGCGTTCGAAACGTCGCTGAAGCCCGAGGACCTGCACCCTGAGCGGATTCAGGCGAACGCCATTGGCGCGGTCATCGAGCAGCATGACCAGAAGTTCCGTCCCGGCTCCGGCAACGAGCGGGAGTACCACGCGATCACGCGCGGCTGGATTGCCAACGAGGTGTTTCGGCGCGTGGAGCCGGATCGACGCACCATGGGGCAATTTCTGCGCGATGAGATCTCGACGGCCCTGGGGGCGGATATCTACATCGGGCTGCAGGACGACGAACTCGAGCGCTTGAACCCCGTGGCCATGCTGGGTTTCGGGTATCAGTTCGGCCAGGGTTTCGTGCCGAAAGCCCTGGGGCGCAAGATGGAGCTCAACATTGCGCAGATGATCGCCAAAATCTGGCGCCTGCGCGGTGGTCTCAAGGGCCGCACGCGGTCGCGTGTTCCGGCGCCGATCGAAGGGATGCAGAAATTGACGATCATCGACTCGCCGGCCGTCGCGAAAGGAGAAACGCCCTCCGCCGGCGCCAAAGCTTCCGCCAGAGGGCTGGCGAAGCTCGCTGCGGCGATGGCCAACGGCGGCCGTCTCGGAGAACACGAGGTCATGAGCGAGGCGGCCCACGCGACGCTGCACGACAAACCGGTACAGCGCAACATGATGGCGTTGAATACCACCTTTACGCAGGGTGGCCTGGCAAGATTCGATTCCAGCCCGGAGGAGGGGCCGATCGACGCGGGTCTCAATCGCGGCCGGGAGGGTTTTTACGGTTGGATGGGCCTCGGCGGCTCGATCTTTCAGTGGCACCCGGAGCATAAGGTCGGCTTCGCCTATGTGCCCACGTCGCTGAATGTCCTCGACCTCGTCAACGAGCGGGGCAAGGCCTATCAGGCGGAAGTGGTGGAATGTCTCGAGCGTCTTGCGCGCTGATTACGTCGGACGGGCGCGCAGCCAGTCGACTTCGAGCCTGAAAGGGCCATCCGTTTTATCCGCAATCATGAATCCGACGGCGACGATCTCGGCTGGCGCCAGCGGTGGGCGCTGCATGACACGGCCGCGCCGGGTGGGCACAAAGCCTGCGAGATCTATGACATGTGTCTCCCATCTGCCGGCGCTCGTTGCAAAGGTGGCGCTGTAGGCAACGTCATCGTCGCGCGTCATCACGCGCAGCTTGTAGGTTCTGCCATCGCCGAGCGCTCGCGCCACGAACGCGGTGGTGCGCTTCAGCTCGAGGTTGCGCGGGCGAGTGCGCACGGATGCAAAGCCGCCGCCGTTCGTGTTCAGCGAACCGGTGAACGTCAGTCGATCGTTGCTGATCTCGAAGCCGCCGTCTGAACGGCCGCCCATGACGTTGTCGTTGACGACATACCAGTCGAGGGCCGTCTCGGCGTCGAAAGCCGTGACGATCGTGTCGTCGTGTGCGTGCGCGATGGCCATGACGCTCATCACCAGAAAGCCGAACATGGCGCGACGATGCGTGCCAGGCGGTGAAGCGGGCGTCAAGCCTCACGCATGTGGCGTTACGCGTCCGCTGCCGGAACCGCGTCCGGCTCGCTGCCCGCGCGTTTCAGGTCTCCCGGCAGGTGGATGCCGGCACGCCAGTAGTGGAACGCTGCCCACAGGTTGACGAAGCCCCACGTGAAGAGGCTGTAGCGCAGCGCGTCGTTTCCGAAGGTGCCCGCCAGGACGTCCGACAGAATGCCGACTGCCGGGGGGCCGAAGACGAAACCGATGAAGTTCAGAATGAACAGTAGTATCGCAGCAGCGACCGCGCGCATGCGCACGGGTGCCAGCCCCTGGGTCTGGGCGAACGTGGTGCCCTGATAAAAGTTTCCGAGCATCACCGGCACGCAGAGCAGAATGAGCGACAGCCACCACGCATCTACCAGGAAGGCTGCTGCGCCGACCGGTACGACGACCGCCAGGGCAACGGCCACGACCCAGAGATACCAGCGCGTGTCCTTGGCGCCGTAGCGGTCGGATATCCAGCCGCCAGCAACGATGCCTAAGCCACCGGGGACACCGAGTACCAGGCCGAGCCAGAAACCAGCCTCCGTGAGGCTCATCTCATGGGTGCGGACAAAAAACGTGGGTGCCCAGGTGATGAGTCCATACCCGACGAACGCGGTCAAACCGCCGCCAACGGCCAGATGGATAAACGAGCGGCGGGTTGCAAGATATCTGAACACTTCCAGAATTGAGGGATGATCTTCGCCGGCCGCAGCAACGTGGCCGTCTGCGAGACCGCGCTGCGGCTCTTTGACGGTGGCAAAAACCAGAAAAGAGAGCAGGAGTCCGGGTATGCCGACGATAAAAAACGCCAGGCGCCAGCCGTACGCATCCGCGATAGCGCCGCCGGCAAACAAACCAAACATGATGCCGATGGGAATGCCAAGCGAGTAGATCCCGAGCGCTGTGGCCCGCTCCTTGGCAGGATAGAGGTCAGCCAGCATCGAATGCGCGGCTGGGCTGCAGCCTGCTTCGCCGATGCCGACGCCGATTCGTGCGGCGGCAAGATGCCAGAAATTCTGCGCCAGGCCGGACAGCGCGGTCATGCCGCT
Source organism: Pseudomonadales bacterium (assembly GCA_965267275.1). GTDB lineage: Bacteria > Pseudomonadota > Gammaproteobacteria > Pseudomonadales > Azotimanducaceae > UBA4421. Next base: position 3,633,420 of record OZ253950.1, on the reverse strand, counting down.
CCAGATCGCGAGCGACAGGCCAATGAGGTTACGTCGGTTCCAGCGGTCGGCAATCAAAGCGAGCGGCATGCCGAGCGTTGCGTAGAAGATCGCAAACGCCGTCCCTGACAAAAGGCCCATACCGAAGTCAGTGACGTTGAGGTCAGCTTTGATAGGTTCGATGAGAATCGACAGTATCTGCCGGTCGATGAAGTTGAAGGTGTAGACGACCACGAGAACACCGAGGGTGTATCGTTTGACGTTGTCGCTGACCAGCGGCTGGGAAGATATAGACAAGTTGGTGCCCTTATTAGTATGGAAGTTGGGACGCAGCCCTTTATACCCTGTTTTAGCTTCGAAAGGAGGGGGTGCGGCGCGCTGATTGCGCGTCTGCTTTCCTCGTCAGCTTTCCTCGTCGGGTAGCGGAAAGTGAATGCCCGGCACGCCGCCCGACAGCGCTTGATACCAGTCCGGACGCGGCTGCACCGGCTCGTAACTCGTTGGCACCATCGGCGTGTCCACGTTCCACTCATGGTGGATCGGTGGAATCTGGAAAGTCCCGTTGCTGGCGTTGGTGCCGCCGTCGACCAGCAGATCCACGCCTGTGATGTAGCTGGCCAGATCCGATGCGAGAAACAGCACGGCGTTGGTGACCTCTTGCGCCTCACCAACCCGGCGCATGGGCGTGCGACTGGCAATCCAACGATCGATACCCATCGCTTCGAGCATCGGGCGGGTCATTTCGGTAACGATGAAACCCGGAGAGACGGAGTTGACGCGCACGCCGCGGTCGGCCCACTCGACGCCGAGCTGGTAGGTCAGATTGAGCAAGCCGCCTTTCGCCGCGGTGTAGCCGATTACGTTGTTCTCATTGCCGCCGCTCGCGAGGATCGAGCAGATGTTGACGATGGCGCCAGCGCCGCGCTCCAGCATATGTCGGCCGCACTCCCGCGCATAGTAAAAGGCACCCACCAGATCCACGGAGATGATGCGGTTGAACGTTTCCGCATCGAACTGCTCGGCCGCGACGCCGCGCGGGTCGGCGATGCCGGCGTTGTTGATCAACACGTCGATTTGTCCGAGCTGGTCGAGGCCCGACTGGACGACGGCTTTGACATCCGTCTCCACGGACACATCGCCAGCGGTGACAACGGCGGTGACGCCACGCTCGCGGCAGCGCTCGGCGACTCCTTCCAGGAGATCTGCAGTGCGCGCCGTAAGAATGAGGTTCGCACCGGCATCGGCAAATGCATACGCAAACTGTTCACCGAGGCCGTAGGACGCGCCCGTGATGAGCACGTTCTTACCTTTGAAATCAAACATGTCGCCGCCCAATCAGTTGCAAGCTGCGCAGTGTAGCCACGTTGCGATGATCACGGAACAGTGCTGTAGTGTTGGCTGAACAAGGAGAGCAGATGATCCCGGACAGCATAAATGACGTAACTGCCGATTGGCTGGCTGAGGCGGTTTGCGCGCCAGTGATCGGTTTTGAGCTCACGCAGATCGGGCAGGGTGTCGGCATCATGGGCGACATCTTCAAAGTTGGCTTGCAGTACGCAGGTGAGGACGCCGGTCCAGCCTCCGTGGTCGTCAAGCTGCCGTCTTCGTTTCCCGAGAACCGTGAGCAGGGGGTTGCCCTCGGCATGTTCGATGCGGAGGTGAAATTCTATAACGAGCTTGCGGGGCAGGTGCCGACGGGGCTGCCGCATATCTACCAGACGGCAATTGAGTCCGGGACTGCGAAATTTGTCATCGTCATGGAAGACCTCAGCGACATGATTCTCGTCGATCAGCACGTTGGACTGACGATAGAACAGGCCAGAGCTGCGGTCGGCGTGCTGGCCGAGATACACGCGGTCTGGTGGGACAAAGCGCAAACGTCCGAGCTCGAGTGGATTCCGACTCAGGTCGGGCCGCGCATCGAGTTTGTCGATACCCTGCTCGTTGATCTGCTTGAGCCTTTCAGCGCCAAGTTCCAGGACTATCTGCCGGCTGGCGGGCTGGATGTCTTCCGCGCCTTTGCCGGCAATTATCTCAACGTCACGAAAACCATCGCGGGCAGGAGCCCGTGGACGCTGGTCCATCAGGACTTCCGTGTAGAAAACCTGCTATTCGCGGCGGACGACTCAAACAAGGTGGTTGTGCTTGATTGGCAGGGCATAGGTCGTGGTCCCGGCGCCTATGATCTGGCATATCTGCTGGGCGGTTCCATGGAGCCGGAACTGCGCCGCGCGCATGAAAGCGAGCTGCTGGACCGCTACGCGGACGGCCTGGCCAGCGCGGGTATCACCGGCTACAGCCGCGATGCTCTCGCTGACGACTATGCGCTTGCGCATTTCATGGGCGGCCTCGCGACATCGATGGTGGTGGGCGGCGGCATGGATCTCAGCAACGACCGCGGTATGCAGCTCTGTGTCACCATGGCGACGCGCCACGTTACGGCTGCGCTCGATCACGGCGGCGCGCAGCGTCTCCACGATATAGCGGCTGCTCAGGCCGGCGGCTAGGCCTCATCGGCGCTGAGCGCCCTGCGATAAGGTGACATGTCGATGCCGTGGGCCTCATAGCGGGCCTCGACGGCGTCTATGGTGGCCGTGCTCCAGTAACTTGCCCCCGGCGGCGGAAAGCCAAGCACCGCGCGCTGCGCGGGCGTGCAATCTGCCACCAGCTTTTCCATGAACTGACTGGGACGGTACATCGACCAGGACCAGCCGGGATGCAGCGTGTTGATCCACTCGCAGTCCGCGCGGCGAAAGGTCAGGTTGTGCACGAAGCGCAGCTTGCCGGGCGCCAGCGGCGTGCCGCGGTGCCAGACGTCGTGGCGATAGAAGAGGACAGTTCCCGTGCGATAGCGTGTCAGCCTTTCGCGCGGATACAGGTGGGTACGGCGAAACTCGGCCGCTTCCGGGTTGGCCTCCTCGAGATAGGCTTCAGCGCGTGCGCGATCGTTCACGTAGCGCATACCCGCTACTCCGGGCGTTTGCACAATCGGCCACGGGTAAGCCGGATCGTCTTGGCCTGTGCGGGGCACGACTGCGGTACCGCCGGCCGTGTCCTTCATGTCGGATAGATAGATGATGATTTCGACGGCTGCCGGGTGTTCCCAGGGCGGCGGGTGCACCAGCATGTGATTCGGGTAGTCGCAGTGGATGCGTTGGTCAGCGTTGGAGAAGTCGTTGGCCGAGGGGGCTCTACCGTACTTGGGCCACAGGTCCGACTGGCTCAGACGGATTTCTTCGACGGCAACGCCCAGAAGATCCGCCACGGCCCTCAACAGGTTGAGGTGCAGCGTCACCTGGTTGCAGGCCGCGGATGCGGCCGGAAACACGAAGTGCTGGTTGCTGCCGAAATTTTCTATACCCTTCGCGGCGGTGCTGCCCGCGGCGGGGAAGTGGGCTTCAGCATCGGCAATCACCTCGGCCAGCAGGGATTGCGGGATGAGGCCATCCACCAGGACGGCGCCGCTGTCGCGCCACTGGGCAATCTGTGTGGGGCTCAGAACGCCGTCCGCAGCGGTTTCAGGATCCAGCCAGCGCGCGTTGTCGTCCATGTTGCTCTTCTCCCGGCGTGAATCTCTAGTGTAACGACATATGAAAAAGTTTAGCGGCAGATCAAACCGTTTCCCTGCGCCTGACAGCGAGATATATTCGGTCCTGGGAGAGAAGTCATGCAGACAGAGATACCCGCGGATCTCGAGGCGCCCGTGCAAGCAGCGTTGGCGTGGATAAATGCGAGCCAGGACAAGACGTATGAGCTGACCGGTCTGGTCGATATCGATCAGGCACTTGCCGCGCGTGAGGGCGAAAGCTTTGAGTTGGGTCTGGTGCTGTGTGACGGGGAGATATGTGCCCGCGAGCAGGTCCGGATACAGCCAACGGATGGCCAGTTTGCCGTCGGCTACGCGGACATGGCAGAGCGTGACATACCGCCGCTACTCGATCCGCCAGCGGGGCTGCGCAGTCGCTGGCTCGACGAGGTCTTAGACAAACACGAGTTTGTGCTCCTGCTCTTCTATCGCGGTCTCTGGTGACCTCCGTGTCGCTTCGAGTTGCGAAGCTATGAAGAAGCCGGTGTCGTTGCTGAGATCCGGGCCGCCGGTGGCGAGGTCTACGGCATCACCAGTGAGCCGCAGTCACTGGCAGAGGAGGCGGAGAGCGCCTGGCAGATGAGTATCCCGGTTGTTGGCGATCCCCATCATGAAATTCGCCAGGCACTGGCAGAGCGCGGCTGGCTCGACGTTTTCTATAACGAAGATTACGGCCACCTGCGAGAGCGAGCCTGGGCGAGCCACCCGAACGGGTACTATCAGCCAGCCGTCATCGCCTTGGACCGGTCGCGCCGCGTGCTCTACCGATGGCGGTGTGTCCCGAAGTACAGCAACATGAGCGGTGCCGGTCCGCGTCCGGAAGCGCGGTACACCTGGGATGCGATGCAGAGCGCGCTGGCGAGATCTGGAGACGCCGCCCTCGACCGGGATCCGCAGATGGGTGCGCCACAGCTGTCGTGGTTGAAGTTTTTGTTGATCCTCACGGCCCACGGCTGGTTTTTACGCCCAAAAGCGTTTCCCCTGCTGCGGGACGGCGATAAAGACGCGGTCTCGCCGGTAGATGCCATGCGTCGGGTCTATGTCTTTGTCGGCGCCTGGCTGCTGGCCTTCGTTCTTTTACCGGCGGCCTGGGTTGGTCTTGCGGCAGTGATCTGGCTGTTGGTTTTGACGCCGGGGCTCATCGAGATCCACCGGCAGTTTCAGAATGAGCCGGACGCTTTCTGAGTTAAGAGCAGTGCTGGGATAGCTCGGGAAAGAGGCGGTTAAGCCTTTTCCCCGTCGCGGGCGCGATCGAGATGAGCGCGCAGACGTCGCAGCTCCGGCAATACCTTCTCCACCCAGGCCAGATCCACAAACTCGGTCAGGGGTTCGAGCTCCGCCATCGCCGATTTTATGGCGCGGTTGCGCAGCGCGAGACCGCTGCGCGTCATGCGGACGATCTTGCCGCGCCCGTCCTCAGGGTCGCTGTCGATGGTTATCGCGCCCCGCGCTTCCAGCTTTTTGAGCGTATTGGTCATCGCCCCGCGGGTCACCTGGAAAGCGTTCGCCAGCTGCGCGGGTGTGCGGGTGCCGCCGAGGCGGGCGAAGTTGTTGAGCACGCTGAACTGAGACAGCGTCAGACCGTCCGGCAGCACCCGTTCGAAGCGATTGCTGGCCAGTTGATTCACGATGCCCACCTCGTTGAAGAAGGCAAACAGGGTGTCGGCGGATTGATTCATCAAGACAGTCTAGATTGTAGTTTACAATTAAACTAATATAGTTTAACTTTAAATTAAATGTCGGAGGCTGTCATGCGAAGAGCAGTGCTCATCAGTATCGTTCTGTTGACCGCAGGTTGCTCAGGCCCGTTCTTCATGCTGCCGGGCGGGGCGCTCGAAGGGTCGCTGGCTGACAGCGCCTGGCCTGCCCGCGAAGCGGAAGGGGTGATACAGCTGGAGACGAATCCTGCCGCGCCCTACTCGGTCAATGTGGGCTTTCGCCTGATCGGCGGGAGTGTTTACGTCGATCCCGCGGCGGAGCGTCGCTGGTACCGGTATATCGCCGACGATGCCCGGATCCGCATCCGCTTTGACGGGGAAAAAGAGATCTACGCCGCACGCGCCGTGACGGAAGACGACGACGCGGTGCTGGCGCAGTTTGAAGAAGGTCGAATCGTGCTGCGCCTGGATCCAGACGCAGCTCGACTTTAGGTGAGCGGCATGATCGTCGACGCGAACTCTTCCATGCGATCGAGGCCGCCGTCTCCCGCAAAGAAAAATGCCGGGACCATGATTCGATCGACGCCGAGTGACTGCATCTGCTCGATGCCGAGCTTCGGATCCATCATCTGCGCACCAAACATCGCATTGATCTGAATGCTGGCGGGGTCGCGCCCCGCATCCTCCGCAGCCTGACGCAGGCGAGTGAGCAGCGCGCCGAGGCGTTCGTGGTCACCTTCGCCAGGGAAGTAACCGTCAGCCAGGCGCACGGCACGGTTGATCGCTGCATCGGTATCGCCGCCGACGATGATGGGAATGTTGCCGTTTACCGGTCGCGGGCTGCAGGTGGCGGGTTCGAAGTCGACGAATTCGCCGTGGAACTCGGCGTGAGGCGCCTCCCAGAGCGCGCGCATGGCAGCGATGTACTCATCATTTCTGGCGCCGCGCCGTTCCCACGGCACGCCGAGCGCATCAAACTCCTCTTTCAGCCAGCCGACGCCCAGCCCCAGCTCCACTTTGCCGCCCGACAGCTGGTCGAGCGTGGCAAGCTCCTTGGCAAGAATCAGGGGATTGCGCTGGGGGACAATGAGGATGCAGGTGCCGAGACGCAGCGTTGGTGCCGCAGCCGCCGCAAATGCGAGCCAGATCAGCGGGTCTGGTATTGGTGTGTCCGGCTCTGCCGGAATTTTGCCGTCTTCGGTGTAGGGATACTTCGATGCGATCGAGTCCGGCAGAATCACGTGCTCACCTCCCCACACGGATTCAAATCCCGCTTGTTCCGCCCGTTTGCAGATCTCCAGCGTCTCTGCGCCGTTGATGCCTACGCTGCTGGCAAAGGCCAATCCTACCTTCATAACGCTCCCCTTGTTTGTCTGTCGCGTAATGTTAACCCGAATCTGCCGCGGAGGTGGCCTCGCGGTTGCGAACGCACCCCTTCATGCCGCGCAGCATTTCATGCACCGACTTGCCACCTGTGCCACGTATTTGTCTCAGGCATCTGTCAGACCATCGTCGCCATAGCGCGAGGCTGGCCCGCGACCCTCCGGTCCGAGACGGCCGCGGTCCCCGAAGTGGCCCTTGCCAGGGACGTAGTTGAATTCGACGCGTATACCGTCGGGGTCTTCGAACAGTATGGAGTAGTAACCGGGCGCGAAGTGCTCGCCAAGCTCGGGGCCATGGACGATGTTGACGCCCGGCAAGTCTGCGACAAATGCGTGGATCGCATCGACGTCAGCCTCGGATCTGCACCGAAAACAGAAGTGGTGCAGTCCCGGCCGGTCCTGATCAAATGCGTGATCGCGTTTGTCGGGCGGCGCGCCGCGCACCAGTATCCCGGTGCGGCTGCCGATGCAGTACAGCACGTCCGCGCCTTTGATCAGCGTTTCCATCTCCAGAAAGTGGCAGAGCGCTTCCCAGAACTCGATACACGCGTCCGTATTGCGCACCGTCAGCTGTATGTGCGCGATGCCGTTGACTTCTATGCTCATGCTTCTCCCCTGGCTCAGAGTGCATTCTAGAGAGAACGCCGCGGCTTTGCTTGGGCGCAGGATTCGGGCAAAGTGCAGGGTGTCTGTGGTTCTGGGGAGCCCTTGGGGAGAGAGGTATGAACACTGGCTACAATCCTGATTTCAATCCAACCGGGATAGAAGGGGGAATTGATACCCTCACAGTGCCCTGGTTGTCTTTTCCGGGAGTGCAAGGGCTGCAGATCAAGCCGCTGCGCGCGAGCGCGGAAAGCGGCATGTTCTCAGCAGTGATGCGCATGGAGGCCGGCGCGGGGGTTTGTCCGCTCGTCTTTCTTGGCGCGATGGATTTGATGGTGCTGAGTGGCCGCATGCGCATCATGGACGGCCCGTTGGCGACCGAGCTTTCTGCCGGGATCTGGGGATACGTGCCCGCCAGTTGTCGAATCAACGCCACCGCGCTCGAAGACTGTGAGTTTCTGGCCAACTGTTACGGTCCCATAGCGGTGCTGGACGCGCCCGGCGGACGGGTAGCGCGCATAGTCACCGCCTTCGACATCGCGCGCCTGGCGGCCGAGGCTGACCAGACGCTGGTGCCCAATACGCTGGCCGAATGCATGCAGGCGCGCCCGGCATCTGAGCAACAAGCTGTCGAACCGCTCGCTTTTGCTGCAGGGCCCGACAACGATCTCGTCGAAGGTGATGCGGATGCCGCACCCGTTAATCCACACTTCATCGATACACGCGCGCTGCCCTGGATCGTGAACCCGGACCTGCCGGATATCGCGCTCAAGGTGTTGCGGGTCAGCGAGGAAACAGGGATCGTTTCGCTCATCGTAAGACACAACGGCGTGGCGGGACCGCACTATCATCTTGGCGCTGCCGACTTCCTCGTCCTCAACGGGCGCATCGGCTATCGCGCCGGCCCGCCGGAAGGCTATGGCCCGGGGGTGTGGTTTTACGAGCCCGCCGGTGCGCGGCATGAGGCTACCCAGCGTCTCGGCGATGAGGATCTGATTTACACGGCCAACGTCTATGGCCCCATCCAGTTCGACAGCGGCGTCGGTACGCCGATCGTCGCCGTCCAGTCATGGATGCAGTACAAAGAACTGGCGGATGCGCAGGGTGTTGAGCTCGTACGCAGCAAAGTTGCCGGTGACGATACGTTGCTGGCCTGGGCTCCGCTTGTCGGCCAGGCCTGACCGGTGTCTCTCGAAAGGCGGGCTCACTAAATAGGAAAAGATATGGCATACGAAACGCTCCTGGTAGAGCGAAACGAAGGCGTTGCCACGATAACGCTGAATCGGCCGGAAAAGATGAACACCTGGAATGCCGTCGTGGCCGCTGAGCTCGGCGATGCGTTAACCGCGGCCAATGACGACAATGACGTGCGGGCGATTGTCATAACGGGTGCTGGCCGTGCGTTCTGCGCCGGCGCCGATCTCGAGCGCGGTGGTGATACGTTTGCGGGCCGCGAGGGCGGTGACGACAGCCGCCGCAACGTGCGTGATGTATACCCGCATCAAATCGACAAGCCGGTCATAGCCGCGATCAACGGGCCGGCGGTGGGCGTTGGCATGACCTATCCGATGCTCTGTGATATCCGCCTTGCCGCCGCGGGCGCCAAGATGGGGTTTGTTTTCACGCGGCGCGGCATGATGCCGGAGCTTGCCGCACATCTGCTCGTGCAGCGCGCGGCGGGATTTTCCAACGCGGCCGATCTGCTGATGTCAGGACGCATATTCACTGCTGAAGAAGCACTGCAGATGGGGCTCGTTTCCAAAGTGATGCCGAAGGAAGAGCTCCTGCCAGCCGCGCAGGCCATGGCTCAGGATTACGTCAACACGGCGCCAGCGTCTGTAGCGATTACCAAACGGCTGTTGTGGCAGGGGCTCGATTCCAATCCCGCGGATATGATGCGGGCGGAAGGGCCGGCGTTTGCATGGCTCGGCAACCAGGCTGACGCCAAAGAAGGCGTGATGTCGTTTCTCGAGAAACGACCGCCCGAGTGGCAGATGTCTGTAAAAGACATACCGGACGAGTTCGAATAGCGCGATTCTTCATGCCGCAGCGGTTGCGAGCGAGTAGCTGATGGCTGCCGACAATATCGTCTTTACCTTTGTCAGCTGTGTCGCCTTCATGGCGCTCGTCGGCTGGATTGCCTATGTCAAGACGCGTGGTGAGGTCAGCACCAAAGAAGGTTACTTCCTTGCCGGGCGTGGACTGACAGGCACGTTCATCGCGGGATCGCTGTTGCTCACCAACCTGTCTGCAGAACAGCTCATCGGTCTCAACGGCTCTGCGTTCGGTTTCAACATGACGGCGATGGCGTGGGAGGTGACCGCGGGGATAGCCATCATCGTCATGGCGTTGGTGTTTCTGCCTAAATACCTGGGCGGCGCGTTTTCGACGCTCCCGCAGTTCCTGGAGGACCGTTTCGACCCCGGTGTGCGCCGTTTGTCCGTCGTTCTGTTTCTGCTCGGGTACGGCCTCATCACCATACCGTCCATTCTCTACTCGGGTTCGCTGGCCGTGCTGCGGCTGTTCGACGTGCCCGGACTTCTGGGCATCGGATTTTCCGAAGCGCTGCTGATTACCATCCTCGTCATCGGCGCCATCGGTTCCATGTACGCCATATTCGGCGGCTTACGCGCGGTCGCGGTCTCCGACACCATCAACGGTCTCGGGCTTCTAATTGTTGGCGCCCTGGTGCCGATTTTCGGTCTGCTTGCGCTGGGGCAGGGTGACGTGAGTGAAGGTTTCAGGATCATCCTCAATACCGATAAGCACAAACTGAACGCCATCGGAGCGAGCTCCGACCCGGTGCCGTTCGGCACGCTCTTTACCGGCATGATTCTCGCTAATCTGTTTTATTGGGGTACCAATCAGTACGTCATCCAGCGCACGCTCGGTGCGCAGAGCCTGGCGGAAGGGCAGAAGGGTGTGTTGTTGTCGGGCTTCTTCAAGCTGCTGGTGCCGTTTTTCATGATGCTGCCGGGCATCATCGCGTATCACCTCTACGCCAATGGTCTCGAACACATGGATCTCGCTTACCCGACGCTGGTGGCGGATGTGTTGCCGGTGTACCTCGCGGGGTTTTTCCTGGCGGTTCTGCTGGGTGCGGTGTTCAGTTCGTTCAACTCATTGCTGAACAGCGCGGCGACCCTGTTCTGTCTCGATATCTATCAGCCTTTGCGCAGCAAGCCGGTGGATGATGCGAGCCTGATCCGCGTGGCTAAGATCGCGAGCCTCGTGATTGCGCTCTTTTCATTCACCGCGGCGCCGCTCCTGCAGTATGCGCCGGAGGGGCTGTGGCAGGTCATCCGCATCTTCACCGGGTTTTACAACATCCCGATCATTACCCTGGTGTTAGTGGGTCTGTTTACAAAGCGCGTGCCGGCGCTGGCCGCCAAGGTCGCGGTTGCTTTTCACGTGATCGCTTATGCGCTTCTGCAGTTCGTCTTCGAGGTCGACATCAACTTCATCCACATCTACGCCATTCTGTTTGTGGTGGAGCTTGCGATCATGCTGGCGATAGGCGCCTGGCGGCCGCGACCGCAACCCTGGGCATACACGCCTCACAGCGTGGTCGACATGACGCCCTGGCGGCATGCCGGTGCGACTGCCATCGCGCTCGCAGCGGGTATCGTGCTGACGTACCTGCTGTTTTCCCCGATTGGCCTTGCCGGCGATCTGGGTCTGTCATTCTGGATGGCGACCGGCGCTACCCTGGCCGTTACCGCAGCGTTATGCGTTTGGAGCGGCAGACGCTGGCGGCGCAAGTATGCCGCCTCGGATACTGCCTGAAGCGCTTGTCCTGAATACCGGTAGGCATTCTGTCTGCAGGTTCTCCTCAGGCAACGCGTTGGGCGGCTTGTGCCAACGTTTCCAGACGCGGTTCGAGCCTTTCCCGTCGCTGCGAACCCATGTGTAACACGAGCCGGTCGACACCCAAGCCTGCGAACGCCTCCATCTCGGCAGGCGATTCTTCCAGCGGCGTTATGACGATCTCGAAGTCATCGCGGCTGCGTCCCGCCGCTGCGAGCGCCTGGTCGAGTTTTCCCAGCAGGTCCGCGGTCATCTCAGCGTTGAGCGCAAAGCCGTACCATCCCGTGCCGTACTCGGCGGCACGTCGCAAAGCCCGTTTGCTGTGACCACCTACGAGCAAAGGCATCTGTCCCTGTGCTGGCTTCGGATCCAGGCGGCACGGGTAGGGCAGCTTAAAATGCTCGCCTTCGTACGTCGTCAGTTCCTGGCTCCACAGCCGTTTGACCACATCGAGAAACTCGTCGGCGCGCGCGCCGCGATCCTCCCATGTGAAACCGCTGGAGATCACCTCCTCTTTACACCAGCCGACACCGACGCCGAAATCGATGCGGCCCTGCGTCAGCCAGTCGAGGGTTGCAAACTCCTTGGCGGTGTAGAGCGGGTGGCGTTGCGAGATGAGCGTAATGCCGGTGCCAAGGCGGAGGGTGGTGGTTGCGTTGGCGATAAAGCCGAACGTGGCGACGGGATCGAGCATGCCGCCGCCCTCGGGAACCGGAATTTTGCCGTCTCTGGAGGCCGGATAACCGAACTCCATTTCGTCGAACAGAACTACATGCTCGCCCATCCAGAGAGAGTCGATGCCTGCCGCTTCGATGCGCGTGGCTGTTTCTCTTATGACATCCGGTGTCGACAGTGGTGACATGAAGGTGCCGAAAACTCCGATTTTCATTCGTCTCTCCCCATTGATTGGCGCAGGTGATGTTAACCGATCAACACGACACAGAGGGAGGCGGGAGCGTCCGGCCGACGATAGCGAAGGTGTGTCAGCCCTGATCGAGCGTCTGGCGCAGCTTCAGCCGTAGGTTGCATCCAGTGATCGTTCCAGGAATGCTTTGAAACGGTCTGCGCTCAAGAGCGTTGCCTTTACGTATGATCTCTTTAAGCATAGACGATGTGTTAGACACGACCAATGCCCGCGGCTGACGAAAAGTTTGCCTGGAATCAGCAGGGTGCGGTCAGGAATCTCAACGAATGCCCGATGGAGGTGCGTGTCATAGTTTTCGATAGGCTCAATTTTCCGCGCTGGGCCGCGCTGGCCTGGTTCTGCCTGATGCCGTTTCCAGCGCTGGCGGATCGTTTCTGCGATGAAGTCACCGCGTTAGGTCTGGACGAGCTGGTGCCGGTCTTGAGTGAGGCGCGAACGACGGAGCTGCTTGCCGGGTATGGTGGGGATCTGTCGGATGTGCACCGCCGCGCCGCGGCCGTTTTGATTGCCGCCGGAGCCATGCAGGCGCGAGACATCTCCCGACCGCCGGCCTCCTCGGCTCGATACGCTGGCCTCATCAGAGCGCCGCATCCCGGGCGTAAGGGCAGAATACGCGACGAGTCGATATTGCATGCCATGCAGCCGGAGCAGACCTATACCGCGCTTCTGGCAGCAACGGAGTTCCTCGGGCAACTGGGTGCGCTGCTGGCGGATGGTGTCATTACCGGATACGACGTACGTGCCCGCGGCGTTTACGATCATGCACCGGCCGAGCGTAGTTTCATCTACTCTCATAGCAGCTGGCGGCATCTGCGTCAGCTGATCACGCTCCTGCGCAGTGAAGATGTGAACGGCTGGGTGTCCGTCACGCCGAAGGTCTCGGCGTTCCTGTACCGTGATGGTTGGGGCGGCTCCGGCGAGAACGTGGTCACGCTGGCGGACGGTGTGCGGGTCATTCAGGCGCGGGAGATGGCGACGCTCTTCGAATTCGACGACGTTGCCGATCGGCAGAAGTTTCATGCGTTGGTCACGCAGTATGCAAAGAAGGACACCGCGGATGAGCCGGGGCTGATCGCCGATGCCTGGTGGCAGCCTTTCTACTATGGCATGGGTGATCTGCCGGGTTTCGAGACGATCGCGTTGATCGTGGTCACTGCGGGCGATGTGGAAGCGACGCTGACGGTGCTCGAAGAGAAAGCGGAGGAGGTGCTTGCTGCCCTGGCCGGCGCTTCCTGGACGGTGCGCATCGACCGGGTGCAGGTCAATGCGCCGTTCTATCGCTTCCTCAGAGGGGGCTACAAATAACCTAAGTCGGCATCTCCGGCCACGGGCCTTTTGGTTCCATCGGCATCAGCGCCTCGAGGAAGGCGATGGGCGCACTGACCGTGACGACATAAGTGACGGTCTCTTTGACTTCACCCTCTGCATGCCACGCGCCTTTGGGGATGTTGAGCCGGTCGCCAGCCTGTATCTCTATCCGTTGCCCGTCGGCATCGAGCACGTAGGTGCTGCCGCTCATCACGTAGCCGATAATGTCGTAGTTGTGATAGTGCACCGGCAACTCCGGCGATGTTCCGGATACGTAAGTCGTTGGCCAGAACCCGGTGCGGGCGATATCACGCATGACGTCCGCATGGCTGTCAAAGAATTGATGGTCGACTGTCATTGTCGTCACGTTTCTACTCCGCTTCTTGACTCAGCTTGAAGGACTCAGCTTGAAGTAAGGCACTTTGAGTTCATCGCCGCGCGGCTCGAAAATGACCTCCACCGGGAGGTCGAACGTCACCGCGTCTGACTCACAGTCGCGCAGGACTGAAAGCATTGTGGGGCCCTCCTCAAGGCGTATCAGCGCGCTGATGTACGGCACCTCCGCCTCGAAACCCGGCGCGCCGGGTAACGTGACCAGGCTCCAGCTGCGGATCGTGCCGCGCCCGCTGGCAACGCGCCACTCCACGTTTTCGCTGAAGCAGGCGGAGCACAGCTTGCGGGGCGGGAATTGCACATGGCCGCAATCGCTGCAGTGCTGTAACCGCAGTTCGTCGACCGCGCAACCTTCCCAGAAGGGTTTCGTCTCCGGTGTCGGTTTCGGTATGGGTTTGCTCACAGCGTCGCCTCCGTTCCGAGAATCAGCGTCGAGTGACTCGACAGGACGCCGCCCTGGCCGTGGACCAGGCCGATCTCCGCGTCTTTGACCTGACGGTCACCGCCGCTTCCGCGCAGCTGGGTCACGGCTTCGGTCAGGGCAAACATCGATCCGGGGTGGCCCGTATGTGAATGCGAGAGCAGGCCGCCGTGGGTGTTGACCGGCAGGCTGCCGCCGAGTTCGATGTTGCCGCCTTCTACGAATGGTCCGCCTTCACCTTTGGCGCAGAAACCCAGGTCTTCGAGCTCCATCAAGAGCACCGGCGTAAAGCAGTCGTAAACCTGCGCAAAGTCCATGTCCGCGGCGCTCGCACCGGCCATCTCATATGCCCGGGGTGCGGATTCGGTCGCGGCGGTGGTCGTGAGCGAGCGGGCCTGAAATAAATGCTCATGCCAGTGGCCTTCACCACATCCGAGCATGTATACCGGTTTGTTGGGAAAGTCTTTGGCTCGTTCTGCCGCGACGATGATCACTGCCGCGCCGCCGTCGGACCAGAGGGAACAGTCCAGTGCGTGCAGCGGGTCGGCAACTACGCGGGAGTTCAGCACGTCTTCAACGGTGATCGGCTCGTGCATTTCCGCGGCCGGATTCAAGCTCGCGTGTGCGCGGGCGGATACCGCGACCTGGGCCAGATGTTCGGGTTTGGTGCCGTACTCGTGCATGTGCGCGCGCCCGGCCATCGCGTAGCCGTTGGTCAGCGGTACTCCGTAGGTCAGTTCGAATTGCGGGTTCATCGTGGTGGTCATCTTGGCGAGGGTTTCGAGTCCGCTCATGCCGGTGCGCGGATTGTCGCCGTGGGTCATCAGGACCGTATCGCAGATGCCGCTCGTGATCGCGCTCGCCGCGCGCAGGACCGCGGTCAGCGTGGTCGCGCCGCCGGCGTTGAGCGTCATGCAGAAACGCGGAAAGATCTGCATGTACTCGCTGAACATCTCCGCGTGGTACAGGTGCGGTTCCACCCAGGGGTTGCAAGTGATCAGCCCGTCGACGTCGTTCTTGGTCATGCCGGCGTCGAGGAGCGCCAGGCGGGCGGCCTCGGCGCTGAGCTCTGTGGAGCCGCGATCCGGCAAAGCGCCGACCGGCGTTTCCCCCATGCCGACAATGGCAACGCTGCCGCGTAGTGACATGTATCCCTCCCCCTCTTCGATGCCGTCAAGATACATAAATGTCATTGTGGAGGCGAGCGTGATGGCGGGGACACCGGTTTCGGTGGCACACTAGCCGATCTGCAATGGGCACTGACGACGGAGGAGCGCGACATGCTGGATCTTTATTACTGGCCGACGCCGAACGGCAAAAAAGTCACCATCCAGCTCGAAGAGTGTGGCATCGAATACAACGTGGTCGAATGCAACATCGGGAAGGGCCACCAGTTCACCGACGAGTTTCTCACCATCAACCCGAACAATCGCATGCCGGCACTGGTCGACAATGACCCGGAAGACGGCAAAGGACCGCTGTCCGTCTTCGAGTCCGGCGCGATCATGCTCTACATTGCGGAGAAGACCGGACAGTTCATGCCGAGCGACATGCGCGGCAAGTACAACGTCATCCAATGGGTCATGTGGCAGATGGCCAATCAAGGTCCTAAAACCGGTGAGTGCGGGCACTTCAAGCGCCTTGGCGATGCCGAGGGTGATCAGAGCTATGCCGTCACGCGCTTTACCGACGAGGTGAATCGTTTCTACGGTGTGCTCAACAACCAGCTCTACAACCAGCGTTATCTGTGCGGTGATGAATACACCATCGCCGACATGATCTGTTATCCCTGGACGGTCAACTGGGAAGGTCAGGGGCAGGATATCAACGAATTCAAATACTTCAAACGCTGGTTCGAGGAGCTGAGCGAGCGGCCGGCGGTGCAGCGTGGCATGGCCGTGGGCAGCGATATGAGCAACGACTATTCCAAGCTTGCGCCCGAGGAGATCGACGCGCTCAAGAAGCTCTTGTACAACCAGCGTGCGCGGCCTGCCCCGGAAACCGGCGGGCTTGAAGCTTGAGCACTGAGGCGGCGCGCGCTTACCGTGTCTGATCGCATCATGATGACGTCACCTGTCTGAGATCAGGTGCCGGACGGGCTAAATCTGCCGGCGCCCCGACAAATCAGTGCCTCAGACGCAGGATGTGCCGCCTACGGCGAATAGTCGGTTTTGGTCATGAACGTGCTTTCGATGTTCTTGACCAGGCGTCCGTCGGCAATCGAGTCGGCGTACACCTGTTGCCATTCAGGGTCGGACACAAATGCCTCCCAGCTGGCTTTCGCGGCATTCTCGTCTTTGTGCGCGATGATGTAGATCAGCGTGTCCGCCTGATCGGCAGGCAGCCAGTAAGCGATATTCTGCATGCCGTGTTTTTCGAAGATGCCCATCGTGTGGTTGCGAAAGCGGTCCTGCAGCGCGTCCAGCTTGCCTTCGTTGGTGGTATAGACGCGCATTTCGTAGAGCATGCCGTCATTGTCCGCCCAGACTGCGACGCTGAACGTGAGCACAATGGCGAATACGAATGTCCGCATGGTTCTCCCCCAAAATCTTCCTGCTTGTGACGCGCTCTATCATAGAGACAGGTAGAATGGGGCGCTATGAGTAATCCCCAAGCACCACAGGCGTCTCCCAAGAGCCTCATGAGCTATCGCAAACACTGGGCCCACCGGCTGACCCCGGCGCCCGTGTTGCCGATGAGCCGCGAAGAGATGGACGCGCTCGGTTGGGACAGCTGCGACATTATCATCGTCACCGGAGACGCGTACGTTGACCACCCGAGCTTCGGCATGGCGATCGTGGGGCGCTTTCTCGAAGCGCAGGGGTTCCGTGTCGGCATCATTGCCCAGCCGGATTGGCGCAGCACCGATGACTTCGAGGCGCTGGGCAAGCCCAATCTATTTTTCGGCGTCACCGCGGGCAATATGGACTCGATGGTCAACCGCTACACGTCTGATCGCAAAGTGCGCTCAGATGACGCGTACACCCCCGGAGGCGAGGGCGGCAGGCGTCCTGACCGCAGCGTGATCGTCTATGCCAACCGGCTGCGTGAAGCGTATGGCGATGTGCCGCTGATCGTCGGTGGTATTGAAGGGAGTCTGCGGCGCATCGCCCATTTCGACTACTGGTCCGAGAAAGTCAGGCGCAGCGTGCTGCTGGACGCGAAAGCCGATCTGCTGCTTTTCGGCAACGCAGAGCGGGCGCTGGCGGAAGTGGCGCACCGTCTCGCGCGCGGCGAAGCGGTGCGCGAAATTACCGACGTGCGCGGCACCGCCTTCCGCCGCCGCCAGACCCCAGCCGGCTGGGTCGAGATAGATTCGACCCACCTCGATACGCCGGGGCGCGTCGACCCGCACCCGGATCCGTACGCGATGGGGCCGACGGAGACGACCGCAAAAGAAGTGCCTGCCGCTGACGATGTCCAGGTCGTGCGGTTCGTGCGTGACGTGCCTGCCGCGCAGCGCGAGACGTCAGTCATACGTCTGCCGTCGTACGAGGCGGTGAAAGAAGATCCCATTCTCTATGCGCATGCTTCGCGCGTGCTGCATGTGGAGTCCAACCCTGGCAACGCCCGCGCGTTGACCCAGCGCCATGGTGATCTCGATGTCTGGATCAACCCGCCGCCAATACCTCTGACGACCAAGGAGATGGACGCGATTTACGAGCTGCCGTACACGCGCGTCCCCCATCCCGTCTACGGGGATGCGCGCATACCGGCTTATGAGATGATCCGCTTTTCGGTCGCGATCCAGCGTGGTTGTTTCGGCGGGTGCACGTTCTGCTCGATCACTGAGCACGAAGGCAGGATCATTCAGTCGCGCTCGGAAGCTTCGATCCTGCGTGAAGTGGAGGAGATCCGGGACCGGGTGCCGGGCTTTACCGGTGTCATCTCGGATCTGGGCGGCCCCACGGCCAACATGTATCGCCTCGCCTGCAAAAGCAAAGCCATCGAAGCTGCCTGCCGGCGCCCATCATGCGTCTACCCCTCGATCTGTCCCAACCTCAACACGGATCACAAGCCGTTGGTGCAGCTTTACCGCAAGGCGCGCGAATTGCCTGGCGTGAAGAAAGTGCTCATTGCCTCCGGCGTGCGTTATGACCTGGCCAACGAGTCGGAGGAGTACATCAAGGAACTCGCCCAGCATCACACCGGGGGTTATCTGAAGATCGCGCCAGAGGCATTGTCGGAAGGTCCGCTCTCAAAAATGATGAAGCCGGGCATGGACACTTACTACCGCTTCAAGGAGCGCTTCGACAAATACTCGAAAGAGGCTGGCAAAGAGCAGTACCTGATTCCTTATTTCATCGCCGCGCACCCCGGCACGACGGACGAGGATATGCTGGAGCTTGCGCTGTGGTTGAAAGCCAACGGATTCCGCGCGGACCAGGTGCAGGCGTTTCTGCCGGGTCCGATGGCGACCGCGTCAGCGATGTATCACAGCGGCAAAAACCCCTTGAGGAAGGTGACTCGGGATGGAGAGGATGTCTACATCCCGAAAGGGGCCAAGCAACGGCGCCTGCACAAAGCGTTTCTTCGCTATCACGATGCGAACAACTGGCCGCTCCTGCGCGAAGCTTTGCAGCGCATGGGGCGCGAAGACCTCATAGGCAATGGCAAGAAACATCTCGTCCCGACCTATCAGCCGAAAGGCACGGGTGAAGGCCGGGGCGGGCGAGACCAGACGCCTCGCGGGAAACGGTTCCGCACCCAGCACGTTCGTCATGCTGACGGCGTCGGTCGCGCAGATCGCGGGAGAAAAACGAAATGAAACGTGTGTTGATTGTTCTGTTTGCGGTGCTTGCGCTCGCTGCCGTACTCGTTTACTTCAACCGTGGCACCGTGCTTACCGCCGTCGTCGACAGCTGGGGGCTTTCCGAGCCGTTTGTCGGCGTGACCGCAGAGGGTCAGGTGCAGGATGGGCTCTTTACGCTGACGCCTTCCGGCCCGAGCACTTACGGCGTGGTGGAGGCGGCGCGAGACTTCCTCGCCGGCCTCGATGAGGAACAGCAGCTTGCTGCCCGGTTTGCCGTTGATGATGACGAGTGGCGGCGCTGGATGAATATTCATCTCTATGATCGCCGGGGCGTCGGCTTCCTGGATATGGACGACGCGCAGAAGGCTGCGGGGTACCGTTTGCTCGAAGCCAGTCTGAGCGAGCGCGGCTACGCACAGGCGCGCGACATCATGAAGCTCGACACCACGTTGGGCGAGCTTCGCGGTGGTGAATTCGATTGGTACGGAGAAGAGCGGTTCTGGCTGACCTTCATGGGTGAGCCTGATCATGAACAGCCCTGGGGCTGGCAGATCGACGGCCACCATCTGGTGATCAACTACTTTGTGCTGGGCAATCAGGTGGTGATGTCACCCGTCTTTCTCGGTGCCGAGCCGGTAATTGCAGAAAGCGGCAAGCATGCTGGCACGGCAGTTCTGCAGGTTGAGCAGGATCAGGGTCTTGCGTTCGTCAACACGTTGAACGAAGAGCAGCGTGCGCTGGCCGTGCTGGCCGATGTCAAGACGGGTAACAACGCCGTGGGCGAATTCTATTCGGACAACGTCGTCGTGCCGTATCAGGGCATTCGGGGCGATCAGCTGAACGCCGATCAGCGTCTGGCTCTGCTGGCGCTGGCCAACACGTTCATCGGTCATCTGCGGGAGCCGCACGCTGAGGTGAAGCTATCCGAGATCGCGCGTCACCTCAGCGACACTTACTTCAGCTGGGTCGGCGCCACATCCGAGGACGCTGTTTTCTACTACCGCATCCACAGTCCGGTGGTGCTCATCGAGTTCGATCATCAGGGCGCGATAGGCCTTAGCGATATCGCAGAAACCGACGGTCCGCAGCGCAATCACATCCACGTCGTGATCCGCACGCCGAACGGCAACGATTACGGGAAGGACCTGCTGCGCCAGCACTACCTGACCGAGCACCATCACGAGTCCGTCGCGCCGCGCTTGGTTCGAGCGTCGAGCGCCAAAAAGTAAAGAAAAACAACAATATGCGAGCCTGTTCACCGTTTGACCGTGGCTGAAAGCCTAATCTAACGCGTGGTTTAAACGGCGAACATGAGGTTCGACATGATCCGTATCTTTTTCCTTCTTGGCGCGCTGGTGCTTGCAGGCTGTGCCGGCAAACCCACCGTTTCAGAAAACCAATGCCGTGCCGGCGACTGGCAGACGATAGGCTATCGCGATGGCGCTAACGGCTGGGCCAGCACCCGTCTTCTTGCGCATCAGGAAGCCTGCGGTGAATTTACGATTGTGCCGGAACGGGCGAGCTACCTCGCGGGATGGCGCGAAGGCTTGACCGCGTACTGCACCGCCGACAACGGTTTTGATCTCGGCAATCGCGGCGCATCGTTCAACAACGTCTGCGCCAAGGACATGCCGGAACCGTTCGCCACGGCTTATCACGACGGGCGTCAGCTCCATCTGGCACGCGCGGAGGTCAATCGCCTGCATAAGCGGATACACAGTCACGAAACGCGCCTCGACAAGATCAAGCAGGAAATTGTCGGCGCCACAACCGCGCAGCTGGTGCCGGACCTGACGCCGGAAGAGCGCATTGCGCTCGTCGCCAAGCTCGAATCGCTCATCAGTGAGCGCGAGGAAATCCTTGCCGAGATACCCGAGCTGGAGCGTGAGCTCGCGACGGCAGAGTATGAACTCGACCGCCTCAATCAGACCCTCGCGTCGATCGTCTACTGATTGCCACGCAAGGTGGTGGCGTTGGCAGCGCCTCGCTCGAGGCGCTGAGTTTTTTCTGTGCTATCCCCCTGGCAACGACCAGGGTTTGCGGTAGGTCGGGGTCAGCAGTTGGTTTGCTTCACGATTTCCCGGGAACCGTTCGCCGTCCCAATTCAACGTCTCTCCGGTACGCAGCGCAATGTTGCCGAGGTGCGCATTTACTGCCGCGAGGCTTGCGGTCGCCGTGTCGCAGTTGAGCGATGTCCCATTACGAATCGCGTCGACGAAGTTGGCCGTGTGCTGGTCGAGGCCGCGCTCACTTGTGCGTGCCTTGCGCACGGGTTGCGGAGTGAGCTTATAGCTACCGGGTCCCGTCGCCGCGCGTTCAGCTTCAGGAAAGAGCTCCCATTGATTGCGATCGACGACAAGCGTGCCGTTGTTGCCGACAAACGCGATGCCGTGTGAACGCTGGAAAGGTCCGAGCCCAATCCCCACCGCGTGTTCCCAGATCATGGTGAAGTCGTCGAACTCGTAAATCGCCTGCTGGGTATCGGGTGTTTCCATGGCCGTTACCGGGTAGGCGAAAGCGCCGCCCGACGACATGATGCGATTGGGCCGCTCAGCCTGCATACCCCACAACACGATGTCGATGAGGTGCACGCCCCAGTCGGTCATCAGGCCGCCGGCGTAATCCCAGAACCAGCGAAACGTGAAGTGGAAGCGATGGGTGTTAAAAGGGCTTGCCGGCGCCGGGCCCAGCCATAGATCGTAGTTGACGCCGGGTGGCGCCGCGCTGTCCGGCACCGGCTCGATGTTCTTCAGCCAGTCCATGTATGCCCATGCGCGTACCGTGCGGATGCTGCCGAGAGCGCCGCTGTGGACGTAGTCGATCGCTTCCTGGAAATGCGGCGCCGAACGTTGCCACTGACCGACCTGGACAACTTTGGCGTGACGCGTTTGTGCTTTAATCATACGCTCGCACTCTTCGACGGAATTTGCGAGCGGCTTTTCGACATAGACATGCTTGCCGGCGTCACAGGCGTCGATCATCTGCAGGCAGTGCCAATGATCTGGCGTGCCGATGATCACCGCGTCGACGTCGGGATTGTCGAGGAGCGCGCGATAGTCTTCATACAGGGCAGGCCGGCCGCCGGTGCGCTCAGTGATTGTTGCCGCGCGTTCGGCGAGCACTGCCGCATCGACGTCGCACATCGCAACGCAGCGCGTCCCGCGCACCTTGAGCAGGGACGACAGGTCGGAAAACCCCATGCCTTTGCAGCCAATGACGCCGACGTTCAGGGTGTCTGAAGGGGCGGCGCTGCTCATTGCCAGAGGGGCAGCCAGAGTTAACCCGGCGCTCGTCAGGAAATGCCTTCTTCGCATGCTTCTCTTCCCAGTCTCGGTGCGGCAATGATGACACAGCGATTCTGCGGTTACATGCGGCGGATGCGGTACGTCGATTGGTCGTAACCAGGCGGGGATGGGGTTCTAAATCGGCGTTGGTGCTGTATGCTCGGGCGCAGGAGCAGGGGAGATACATGAGCGAGCCGAACGACAGCCCGGGCGGGGCGCAAGGGAGTCCTGCGTCCGCTGGAGATACCAGCGAGGCGAAAAAATCGCGCATAGGCGGGCCGTACGCGCACTACGTGCTGTTCGTGCTCGTGATCGTCTATGTCTTCAACTTCATCGACCGGCAGATATTGTCGATCCTCTCCCAGGACATACAGGCGGATCTGGGTGTCACCGACGCGCAGATGGGTTTTCTGTACGGCACGGTGTTTGCCGTCTTTTACGCGGTTTTCGGCATCCCCCTTGCGCGCTTTGCCGACGTCTGGGTGCGCCGCAGTCTCATCTCGGTCGGTCTTTTTTTCTGGAGCCTGATGACCGCGCTGTCCGGGTTTGCCCGTTCTTTCGGCGTGCTGGCAACGTTTCGCATCGGCGTCGGCATCGGCGAAGCGAGCGCTTCGCCGGCGGCGTACTCGATGTTGTCCGACTACTATCCGACCCGCCTGCGCGCAACGGTATTGGCGATCTATTCATCGGGTGTGTATATCGGCGGCGGCATCGGCCTTTTTCTTGGTGGCTTCATCATGGAGACGTGGAACGCGACGTTCCCTGACCCGGTGAACGCGCCGCTCAATCTCAAAGGCTGGCACGCCGCGTTCCTGGCGGTTGGCATCCCCGGATTGCTGATGGCGTTCTGGGTGCGCTCGCTGAAGGAGCCTAAGCGCGGCATCAGTGAAGGCATAGTCACCGAGGAGCATCCTGCGCCGTTCTCGGTGCTGACGACCGAGCTTTCCGCCGTCCTGCCGATATTCAATCTGGTGCCGCTCAAGCGCCAGGGCGCATCGCTCAAGGTCAACGGCATCGCTGCGCTGGTGATTGCCGCCGTCTCGTGGCTGCTGATGATCGTGACCGACAACGTGCCGCAATGGGTCGCGTTGGGTCTTGGTGTTTACGTCGTCTTCTCCTGGGCGCAATCCCTCAGAGCGCGCGACAACGCCACGTTCGAGATGATTTTCAAGACCAAGGCCATGGTCTACACGATGATCGCCTTTCCGACCATCGCGTTTGTTACCTATGGCGTCGGCTACTGGACGGCGCCCCTCCTGCTCAGGCTGCATGATACGAGCGCCACGGAAGTGGGGATGTACATTGGTCTCGGCAATGCTCTTGGCGGTCTGATCGGCGTGACCCTGGGGGGCTACTTCGGTGACCGGTTCAAAGCCCGTCACGGCGCCGGACGCTTGATCATCGGCTATGTTGCGGTGTTCGGCACCGCGCCTCTGGTGCTCTGGATGGTTTACACGCCGAGCCTGATGCTCGCGTTTTTCCTGAATTTCGCACACCACCTTTTCAGCGCGTGCTGGCCCGGCATCCCGCCAAGTACTGCCGCAGATCTCGTCCTGCCGCGTATGCGGGCTATCGCGGGCGCCTACTACATCCTCGTCAATACGATGATCGGCCTGGCGCTGGGTCCGTTTGTGATGGGTCAGTTGTCTGATGTGTTTGCCGCTACCGGGATGGACTCCGCTGCAAGTCTGCAGACTGCGATATCCGTGTCTTTGCTGATGTTCCTGGTGACGCTCGTGTTCCTTACGCTGGCCTGGCGCCACCTGCCGAAAGACGAATCCTCGCGCGTCGAGCGCGCCAGAGCCCTGGGAGAGGAAGTGGTAGAAGCGGCCTAAGCGTCGGCTCCGCCGTCCGCGGCGGAGAGTAGGAAGGCCCGTGCGCTTTCCTCGTCGCGAAACACCCGGACTTCCGCGCCTGTGTCCGACTCCTGGTAGGCTTGAAAAATACGCATGAGGCCGTAGCCGAGGTCATGGGGCGAAACGACGGCCACCTTCTCCGGTTGCGGCTGTTGCATGCGGGTAAACTCGGCAATGGTCTGGAGTTCTGCGGGGGTCCAGTCGAGACCATCGTGCAAGACCCACAGGCGTAGCCGATTGTCTGCCAGTGCATTGACGGGTCTAAAAGAAGCCATCATTTCATCGACGCTCGGCCGTTCGGTAAACGCAACCCGGACGATACCGTCTTCGACGTCAATTTCGTAAAGCGGTGTTGCTATGTTTAAGGGCCAGTGGTTGCCGACGCGCATAGTCTACCCGCGTTGGCGTCCTCTTGCCTACTTAACTGAATTGTTGGTGAGCACCAGCTTGCCGATCACCCGGCCTGCCAGCTGATCTTCCAGTGCGGCACGAAAGTCCGCCATGGGCCGTTCCGCTACCGTTGCACAGGTCAGCCTGCCTTCCTCGATCCACCCGCACAGTGTCTGCATCAGCTCTGCGTTGATGGCCGGGTTGGCGCGTGACTCGCCGCCCCAGTCGACGCCGATGATGGCGGCGCGTTTCAAAAGTGGAAGGTTCAGCGGCAGCCTGGGAATTTCTCCCTGAGCGAAGCCGACCACGAGAAAGCGTCCACCCGGGGACAAGGACCTGAAAGCGGGCTCCGCGACATAGCCGCCGACGGGGTCGTAGACCATGTTCAAGCTGCGCTCGGCAAGGAGGGTCTTGAGCGCATCGCGCCATTCAGGCGCGGTGTAGTCGACAGCGGCATCAGCACCAAAGTCCAGTGCTGCCTGCCGTTTCTCCGAGGTTGAAGCGGCGGCCACGACGTACGCGCCCATGGCTTTGGCAACCGTTATCGCCGCGGAACCCACGCCACCAGCAGCGCCGAGGATCAAAACAGCCTCGCCGTGCGCGAGGCGGCCGCAATCGCGCAGGCCGTAGAGGGCGGTGGCGTAGTTGATGAAAAAACCGGCAGCTGTGGCGTCGTCCAGTTTGTCCGGCACGCGGACCACGCTTTGCGCGGACGCGCAGAGGTAATCGGCGTAGGCGCCACTCTGCGCAAGCCCCATGACGCGCTGGCCAATGCGCAGATGCGAGACGTCGGCGCCGAGCGCGCTGATTTCTCCCGCAAATTCGCTGCCGGGGTAGTAAGGCAGTTGAGGCTTGACCTGATATAAACCCTGGATCATCAGCCCGTCCACGAAGCCGACACCCGCCGCGGTGACGCGTATCTGTACTTCGTGAGGGCGCGGCTCAGGTGCGGGTTGCTCAATCCGCAGGAGATCAGCCGGTGGCCCAAACGTCTCGCAGCAGACGATCTGCATCTAGACGACCTTCACGTTCTTGGGCGGCCCGGCACTGGTGTGCCTGGTCCCCGGCGGATCATCGGCCCAGGCGGGCGCCGCCTCCCATTGGTCACCGAAGACAAGCTCAGCCATGGGGCGCCGCCTTACCGGTCCGTGTTTCCCGGCGGGCTTGCCGAGGGTCACGGTGCAGGTGATGAAAACCTCCTCGGGGATCTCCAGCAGTTCCTTGAGCTCCGCCTCTACCGCGCCGTGGAAGCCCGTAATCACGCCGCCGTAGCCCAGACCGCGGGCCGCGAGCAGCAGGTTCTGGACCGCCGGATACACCGAAGCACCCTCGCTCGGTGTTGGCTCGCGATAGCGCACGAGGCACGGCAGGATCAGGCATGGCACGTTGTCGAAGTTGTCGACGTAGTGCTGCATCGTGCGTGCCATCCTCGATTTGGGGGAATTCGGATCGGCACCGCTGCCTTTATCGTATTGGTCGTTGGCGCGTTTTTCCGCCCAGAATTTGCGCGCGGATTCTCCAATGATCGCTTTGGCGGCGCGCGCTCTGGCGCTGTTTTCCAGAACGACGAATCTGAAAGGCTGCCGATTTGATCCGCTTGGTGCACGGGTGGCAGCGAAGAGAATGTCGCGCAGCGCGCCGGCAGGGATGGCTTCGTCGACATAGCGCCGGATGGCGCGCGTGCTTGCGAGGCCTTCGAGCAAACCTACGGTGTCCGCAGCCATTGGTGTTTCGGCAAGCGATGGCATAACTTTGAATCCTCTTAAGTGAGGCGTGATCGTACCAGAGGTTGTGCGGGTTGTTCCGGACAGTCCGGGGAGAGAGTTATGCAGAACGACATGTGGCGTCTGGCGCGCAAACCCGGAGCGGGGCTGCCGGAGATGGAAGACTTTGCCTGGGCATCGGAGGACGTGCCGCAACCGGCGGACGGGCAGGTGCTCACGAAAACCCTTTATCTTTCGCTCGACCCCTATCAGTGGGTACGCCGGCGCAACGGCGTCGAACCGGTCGGCGCCGTGTGTCATGGACGTACGGTCTCCCAGGTCATTGCCAGCCGTACGGCGGACTTTGCGGAGGGTGACTACCTCTTCAACACCAACGGCTGGCAGCGCTACGGCCTTTCGGGTGACGGTATCGACGTGTTCGGCTATATGTTCCCGCGCAGGCTCGATCCCGAGATTGCGCCGGTATCCACCGCGGTCGGGGTCATGGGCATGCTGGGATTGACGGCTTACTCAGGCCTCATTGTTCAGTGTGCACCCCGGCCGGGGGAGACGGTTGTTGTTTCGGCTGCGTCGGGGGGTGTGGGCCAGGTTGTCGGGCAACTGGCCAGGCTGGCGGGTTGTCGCGTTGTGGGCATTGCCGGCAAGCCGGAGAAGTGCGCTTATGTCGTTGACGAGCTTGGTTTTGATGCGTGTGTCTCGCACCGAGACGAAAACCTGGGTGCTGCATTGGCTGAAGCGTGTCCGGATGGTTGTGACGTCTATTTCGAGAATGTGGGAGGCGCTGTTTTCGAAGCGGTCCTGCCCCTGCTCAACCGCGCGTCGCGCATCTCGTTGTGTGGGTTCATATCCCAATATGGTGCCGAAGGGGGTGATCCGCGAGCGGCGTGGCAGGCTGCGGGGCAAGCCGTGTTTGACCGCCAGGGTGTGCAGGTCCACGATCTTTTTGTGGGCAACTTTGTGAAGGAATATCAGGCGCAGTTTCTGGAGGAAATGGCCCAGCACGTCCGCTCCGGGGCCGTGCGCTACCGCGAGGATCGCTGGGCAGGCCTGGAGTCCGCCCCTGAAGCTTTTCGCGCCATGGTGACGGGTGGTAATTTCGGCAAAACCCTGGTTGTCGTCGATCCGGACGCACCGTAGGCAAAATGAGGTTTCCGGGTTACGCAGAACTGCGTACGACAAAGGTTTGAGGGTTTGGCTAAACTTCAGAGTGATTTTCTAGGAAAGGTACTGGTCATTTCGCGAGTGCTCACATTCGCGCTCCTTGCCGTTTGCTTGCCTTACGCGCACGCCGAGCAATATTGGGTCAGCATTGGCAGCTATCGTCAGCTGGAGAATGCCGAAGAAGCCCTCCGTGCCGCCGTGCATACGCTCGACAAGGGCGCCTCCATAGAACGCCTGCTGGTGGAAGACCTTCCCATGTTCCGTGTTCTGGTGGGGCCGCAAGCAGATGAGCAGCGTGCCCGCGAGGCCGTCAACGCGGCCAGATCAAGCGGCTTCGCGACGGCCTGGCTGCTCACGATGCCTGCAGAACCTGCGACTGCCGCCGCAACGGCTGTTATCCCGGCGCCGGAAGCGAGCCGACGAGAAGAAAACTCAGACCAAGAAAACCCAGGCGAAGAAAGCCTGGAAGAATCGCCAAACGCGGTCGCCGCATCGACCGTTGCGCCTCGGATTGCAGACGATGCGCGCCTGCAGACGGTCTCGTCCGCAGACACGCTTCCCGAAACGTTGACCCTTTCCACCCGGGGCGGTGAGGCGATCACGCTGCTGCGCATCGACCTCGAGCGCGAACCGATGAAGGTAGACGGGCATCTTGATGAGCCGTTCTGGCAGCGCATACCCGCCATAGATCAGTTTCTCGTGCTGGAACCCGACACGCTTGTTCCGGGCGCGCATGAGACCTATCTGCGCGTCGCCTACAGTGACAAGGGTTTGCACATCAGCGCCGATATGAAGCAGCCAACGGATACGCTCGTGCAGCGACTCTCCGGCCGCGACATGCGTGACAACCGTGACAGCTTCAGCGTGACCCTCGATACCTCCGGGGAGGGGCGCTACGGATTCTGGTTCGGCATCAATCTGGGTGACTCCCTGATGGACGGCACGGTGCTGCCGGAGCGCAAATTTACCAGCGACTGGGACGGCCCCTGGTATGGCCGCAGTCAGCAGACTGCGGACGGCTGGACCGCGGAGTATTTCATCCCGTGGGGTGTGGTTTCGATGCCCGCCGCGTCTGAGCAGCGCAACATGGGTATATACGCATCCCGCAAGGTCGCGTACCTCGATGAGCGCTGGGGCTGGCCGGCATTGCCGCCCACGCAAGCGAAATTCATGTCAGCGCTGCAGAGTGTGAACATGCGCGGCGTGCAGCCGCGCCAGCAGTACAGCGTTTATCCGTTCATGGCCACAGCCTACGATCGCATCGACGAGCGGCAGCTGTATCGTGCGGGTGTCGACGTTTTCTGGCGGCCGTCCAGCAATTTCCAGTTGAATGCGACCCTCAATCCGGATTTCGGCAACGTCGAATCGGATGAGGTGGACATCAACCTGACGGCGACTGAGACCTTTTTTCCGGAAAAACGCCTGTTTTTCCTCGAAGGCCAGGAGATCTTTGTGGCTTCTCCGCGTGCGGACACGCGCGGCCGCGGCGTCGGGAACCAGGGCCTGCCTTACACGATGGTCAACACGCGGCGAATTGGCGGCGTACCGCGTACACCGCAGGTCAGTCCCGGTATCACGGTTCCCGAGCGTGAGCTGAGACAGCAGACCGAGCTTGTTGGCGCCTTCAAAACCACCGGGCAGCTGGGGCGTTTTCGGTACGGATTCCTGGGCGCCCAGGAGGAAGAGGTCAAGTTCGACGTGCTCGACGGCACGCAGCCGCGCAACCTCAAGCAGGACGGTAACGATTACGGGATCGCGCGGCTGCTCTACGAAGACAACGTCGGGGGCGGCTATCGGGCAGTCGGCGTCCTGTCGACGGCAGTGCTGAATCCCGAACGGGACGCGGTAGCCCACGGGCTCGACTGGCACTACCTTTCGCCCAGAGGCGGGCTGAAGGTTGACGGCCAGTACATGATGTCCGATATCGACGACGTCGAAGAGAAGGGCTACGGCGGTTTTCTCGATTTCGAGCTCACGTATCGGCAGGGTCTGAAACACCGTATCGGGCTCGAGTATTTCGACGAAAATTTCGACATCAACGATCTCGGCTTCCTGCAGCGTAACAACGAGTACCGGTTGCGCAGTTCGCTGCAGTGGACGCGTGCCGACCTTGGCTGGGCGCGGGAAAACCAGTTTGATGTGCGGGGGTTCTATCAGAAGAGCGTCACCGAGTCGCTCACTACCGGCGGCGGCATATTCTTCTCCGATCGGTTGCGGCTGAACGATCTCTCCACGGTGATCGCGCGCTTCAATTATTTCCTGAGCGTGTATGACGATCTCAACAGCTTCGGCAACGGCACGTTCAAGATCGAAGATAAGGTCGACACGAGTCTCAACTGGGTCAGCGATTCCACGCGCGTCTGGAGCTATGGCGCAGGTGCCGGTTATGCAGGCGAAAACCTCGGCGGCGATTCTTATTACTACGATGCGTCGCTGAACTGGCGGCCGAGTGATCGCTTTGCGGTGGAGTTTGCAGTCAAATACTTCGATCGCGACGAGTGGCTCTTGCACCAGGGCGGTGATCTTTTCGCCACGTTCGATGCGGAACAGTGGCAGCCGAAGCTCTCGGTCGAGTACTACATCAGCGCGCGTCAGCAGATGCGGCTGTCCCTGCAGTGGATTGGTATCAGAGCCGAAGAGCGCGACTTTTATCGCATCCCCGGGCGTCCGGGTGACCTGCTTCCGACCGCCAAGCCGACGGGGCCCGGCGCGCGGGCGAACTACGACTTTTCGGTCAGCCAGTACGCGCTGCAGGCGCGGTACCGCTGGGAGATTGCACCGCTGTCCGATATTTTCCTCGTCTATACCCGCCAGGCGGATCTGCGTACTGCGCTGGGGCAGGACGAGTTCAGCGACCTGCTGCAGAACGCCTGGGAGGAGCCGCTGGCCGATATCCTGGTCTTCAAGATTCGCTACCGATTCGGTTCGTAGCGCAAATCGCCGGGCGCTTAGTTGGAAGAAGGTGGGCCCGAGATAGACCCTGAACGACTACTTCCGATCTTGGGGGAACGGCCCCAGGTGCTCTGCCAGCAGTTGCCACCTGTCATCGTCGAAAACCAGAACGGCTGTCCCCCTTCCTGCACCTGACGCCGCCTGCCCACTGATGATGCCTGTCCAGAAGAAGTCGAACATGTAGACGGCACTCTCCGATGATTCGAAAAGCCAGTGAACGTTGGCAATCTGGTAGTTCTCGTTCTCGATCGCCTCGAAGTTGCGTTCATATGCTGCCCGGACAGCGACTTTACCCTTATGGATGGAGCCGTTCGAAAAAACAACGCTCGCGTTCTCGTGAATCAAAGGGCTGACCTTTTCCCACTTCTGAGTGCCCAGAGCGGCTTCGTATTGCTTGACGAATTCCAACGGCGACATGTTGCTCGTCTCCCCGGCATTGGCTGCGGCCAGAGCCGTCGTTGCGATCAGTGAACCAAATAGAAATTTAAACCATGTCTGCAAAATCGCTTACCTCGAGTGTCCTGTCTGGATCGAAGGTTGGCGGGCTCAACTTCGGGCAGTGGTTAGGCCAGGTAGCGGGCCTGCAGGTGCGTGCGGAAGTCGCTGCTGTCCAGCGGCTTGCCGGTAACCTCGACGAGCAGAGGCTGCAGCGTCAGGCGCCGTCCCTGGCCGTGAATGTGGGTTCGCAGCCAATGCAGCAGCGGCTGCATATCGCCGCGGGCGATACCCGCTGGAATGCCAGGGTCTGCCTGCTTCGCGGTGGCGTACCACTGCGCCGCCGCCAGCGCGCCGAGCGTATAGGTCGGGAAATAGCCAAAGAGACCGGCAAACCAGTGCACGTCCTGCATGCAGCCGTTGGCGAAGTCGCCGTCGGTTGACCGGTCAAGATAGTTCAGCATCGCTGCGTTCCATGCCTCCGGCAGATCTTTGACCGCCAGCGCGCCGCTGATCAGCTGCTGCTCGATCTCGTAGCGGAGAATCACGTGCAGCGGATAAGTGATTTCGTCCGCATAGACCCGTATCAGGCTGCGCTCGACGTGGGTCGCGTGTCGGTACAGATTATCCGCCGACCAGGCCGGGTCCTGCGCGTCTCTACCAAACGCCTTGCGCGCCAGCGGCGCAAGAAACGCCATGAAGTCTTTGCTGCCGCAGACCTGCAGCTCCATCAGCAGGGACTGACTTTCATGCGTCGCGGCGCCCAGGGCATCGCCCACCGGCTGGTCGCGGAAATCAACCGGCAGCCCTTGCTGGTACAGGGCGTGACCGGTTTCGTGGCAGATGGCCATCAGCGATTCGAAGAAGCTGGAATCCTCGTAGCGGGTGGTGATGCGGGTGTCGTCGGGCACGCCACCGCAGAACGGGTGATGGCTGACGTCAAAACGCCCG
Source organism: Pseudomonadales bacterium (assembly GCA_965267275.1). Classification (GTDB taxonomy): domain Bacteria; phylum Pseudomonadota; class Gammaproteobacteria; order Pseudomonadales; family Azotimanducaceae; genus UBA4421. The sequence goes on along the minus strand of OZ253950.1, from coordinate 3,601,852 downwards.
CGTTCGAAATCGAACCCCAGAATTTTCATGGTCTCCTCGCACAGCTGCTGTTGTGCAGCGACCGGAAATGGTCCTTCGAGGGGCAGCGCGGGTTGCTGCCGGCCAAGCACTTCGTCCAACAGCGGCGGCAAGAAATCTTTGAGCGCGTCGAACTCCGCGCTGACGTCCGCGCTGCGCAGATCCGGCTCGTAGCCATCGAGCAGCGCATCGTACGGGTCCAGGCCCTTGGTTTCTCCCAAGGCATGGGCCTGCTCGCGGCTGAGGCTGACGACTTCCTCGAGGAGCGGCAGAATGGCCTGCCAGTCATTGTCCGCGCGGGCGATGCGCCAGCGTTGCTCGCAGCGCGTCGTCGCGATCGACCGGGCTTTCACCAGATCCCGCGGCAGCGCATTGGCCGCCTGCCAGCGCCGGTCGATTTCGTCGACGTTGGCCTGCTGCCACTCGTCGAGCGGTTCATTGCGGGCCTGGGTGATCAGCTCCGCCACTGCCGGATCCGAGCGTTTCTCGTGTATCAACGCGCTGAGCGCTGCCATCGCCTGACCGCGTCTCTCGCCGCCGCCCGCGGGCATGATGCAGGCTTCATCCCAGCTGGCGAGGGAATTCAGATCGCTGAACAGGCTCAGCTCGGACTGCGTTTCCGCCAGCTTTGTATAGGCACTCAAAGAACAACTCCAGATCGATTCAACTGGCCGCCATGGTAGCCGACATGGTTTGGCTTGTTCGAGTCGAAATGACGGTCTGGGGGCAAACGCTCGGACGGGCGGCCCCTCGACCCGGTCGCTACGAGAAAGCCCTTAGTCCAATCGGCCGTCTTGAGCCTGTATCTTCTCAGGCGGAGAAATTGATGCAGAATGCCTCTTTACTGAGGGGGAGCGTGACTCTGAACCGTCAGCAGAAATGGGATGAGCGTTATGCGGCCAGCGACCTGGTGTGGTCTGCGGGTCCGAACGCGCTTTTCGCGCAGCAGGTCGAAGACCTGAATCCGGGGGCTGCCCTCGACGTTGCCTGCGGTGAGGGTCGCAACGCGCTTTGGTTGGCAGAACGTGGCTGGCAGGTCACGGGCATCGACTTCTCCGGTGTTGCCATCGACAAGGCGCGCCAGATTGCCGAACGCCGCGGTGTACAGGTGACCTGGCGGGTGGCGGACATCACCGCGGAGGAAATTCCATCCGCCGCCTTCGATCTGGTGCTCGTTGCTTACGTGCATACGGATCCGCAGGAGAGGGCAGTATGGCTGCCCCGGGTCATCGACGCCGTCAGGCCGGGCGGGTTATTCATCTACATTGGCCATGATCCGAGCAATATTGAACACGGCGTGGGTGGACCTCAGGATGCCGCGCTCCTGCCCGGGGCAGATGAAATTGCCGCTCAGCTTGACGGTTTTACTGTTGCTGTGGCCGAAGTGACGGAGCGGCCGGTGTCGGCGGAACCGGGACACGGCCGGGAACACGCGGGGACGGCATTGGACACGTTCGTTCGCGCGGTGCGGGATTGACGGTCAAGGAGATTTTGAATGAGCGTACATCCGAGCGAGTGGGGTGTGGCATATACGGCGGCGAGTGCGGACAGCGTGCATGCGTTCGAGGCGGCGGTGACCTCTTACCTCGCCGCGCGCACGGATACGATGGCGCTGCTGGAGGCGCTGGTCCAGCAAGATCCCGACATGCCGATGGCCGTCTGTTTTCAAGGTTATCTCTTGAAGCTGGCGGCACACCCGAAGTTCGCCGGCGCGATTGAGGGGTGTCTTGAGCGCCTGCAGGGCTTCGCCGACGAAGGGCGCTGTAACCCGCGGGAGCGCGCGCATGCGGCGGCGCTGCAGTTGTGGTGTCAGGGTCGGGACAGCGCAGCGCTTGGCGCGCTTGAATCTATACTCGAGAGTCACCCGCTCGACATGCTGGCGCTGCGCATCGCGCACTACCTGCACTTCTACAACGGCCGCGGCGAGCGCATGCGTGACTCGACGGGGCGTGTGCTGTCTGCCTGGCCAGCGAACCATCCGCACTACGATTATCTGCAAGGCATGCATGCTTTCGGTCTCGAAGAATCCGCCCAGTACGACGAAGCGCTCGCGTATGGCCGCGCGGCTGTGGCGGCGAATGCGGCTGATATCTGGGCCACCCACGCCGTCGCCCATGTCCACCAGATGCAGGGCCAGCATGAGGCGGGCATACAGTGGCTCACAGGCCTGCAGCATGAGTGGGAAGGCACCAACAATTTTCGTTACCACGTGATCTGGCACGAGGCTTTGCACTGGCTGGGTCTGGGCGAGCCGGAGCAGGCTCTGCGCATCTACGATGAGCGGCTGGCTGCCAGCGTCGCCGATGATTTCTATCTGGATGTGTGTAACAACGCGGCGTTGCTGTGGCGTCTGGAGTTCCTTGGCCTTGATGTGGGCGAACGTTGGCAGGTGCTGGTTGATCAGTGCGAAGCACACAGCCGCGATCAGGAACTCGTGTTTGCGAGTCTCCACTACCTCATCCCGCTGGTCGTGCAGGGTTCCGCGCAGGCTGCGAAGCTCGTCGAGACGCTGCGTCAGTGGGCAGGCAAAGATTCTGATCAGGACAGGGTGTGTGCCGAGGTTGGCGTCACGCTCGCGGACGCTATTGCGCAGTCACCGGCTGCGCCCGGGGCGGCGGCTGAGCGCCTCGCGCAGAGCTTTTCACAGTCTCATCTCATCGGCGGCAGCAAAGCGCAGCGGGATCTCTTCCGTCTGCTGGCGCTGGACGATGCTGCCCGGGCAGGCCGGCAGGACCTTCTTGCCGCGCTGGCCTGAGGGTTGGATCTCTGATGGCAGGCACAAAGAAAGTTGTCATCTGTGGTGCTGCCGGCCGCGATTTCCACAACTTCAACGTTGTCTATCGCGACGATCCTGAGGTTGGGGTTGTGGCGTTTACTGCGACGCAGATTCCCGGCATCGAATCGCGTCGGGTACCCGCCTCGGTGGCGGGGCCGCGTTATCCGCAGGGCATCCCAATCGTCGCCGAGGCGGAGCTCGCGGCGCTCTGCCGCGATGCGGGCGTGGACGAGGTGGTGTTTGCCTACAGCGACGTCACGCGCGAGCACGTCATGAGTATTGCCGCCGCGGCGCTGGCGGCCGGTGCGAGTTTCAGTCTCCTCGGACCCGATGCGACCATGCTGCCCACACACAAACCCACCATTGCAGTGTGCGCCGTCCGCACCGGCTGCGGTAAATCGCAGGTTGCCCGTTTCATTGCCAGGCAGCTCACAGCGGAAGGTCTGCGCGTCGCGGTACTTCGGCATCCGATGCCCTATGGCGATCTCGAAAAACAAGGTGTCCAACGCTTCGCATCCGCGGCCGACCTGGAAGCTGCCGATTGCACGCTTGAAGAACGCGAAGAGTACGAGCCGCACATCGCCAGCGGCGGGGTGGTGTTCGCCGGGGTCGACTATGCACAGATTCTCGCAGCCGCGGAGGCGGAAGCCGACGTTGTCGTTTGGGATGGAGGGAACAACGATCATCCCTTCATCGAGCCGGGGTTCAATATCGTGGTTGTCGACGCGTTGCGGCCGGACCAGCTGCAAAGCCACTACCCGGGTGACTCGGTACTGCTGCGTGCTGATCTCGTCATTTGCAACAAAGTGCACGTAGCCTCCGCGGATCAGCTGAGTCAGCTGCAATCCGGCCTCGACGCGCTCGTCCCCGACGTGCCGCGGATCCTCGCGCGCTCGCCGGTGCGCCTGGCGGATCCGGACAGCGTGACGGGTAAGCGGGTGCTCATCGTCGAGGATGGTCCCACCATCACCCATGGCGGCATGCCCCACGGCGCAGGTTATCAGGCCGTTCGTGATGCAGACGTGGCCGAACTCATCGATCCGCGCGGACGGGTATCCGGGGAGATTGCCGCTGTGTATGAACGCTATCCACATATTGGCCCGGTACTGCCTGCGATGGGGTACAGCGCGGGGCAGCGTGCAGCCCTGCGTCAGGCCATTGCCGATTGCGAGGCGGAAGTCGTGGTCTCCGGTTCGCCCATCGATCTGGCGCGCGCGCTGGCGCTGGATGTGCCGGTGGCGCGGGTGTTCTACGAGTATGCAGACGTGTCCGCGCCTGGTCTGATGTCCCATGTGCACCGGTTTCTGGCGTGAACGATCCGCTGCTGGTGCTGGCTGTGGGTGGGCACGGTCTCAGTCGACCGAACGAACGGGATTATGCAGGGGAACGGCGCCGTATCCGTGAGCTGCGACCGGCCCTCGCGTCGCTGGCCGAGCAATATCGTCTCCTCGTTGTGCACGGCAACGGCCCTCAGGTGGGCCGGTTGTTGAATGGAAGCGGGGTCCGGGATCTGGACATACACACCGCGCAGACTCAAGGCGAGCTCGGTTATCTGCTCACGCTCGCGCTTCCCGCGCCGGCCGTTGCGTTGTTGACGCGAGTCACCGTCGGGGACGAGCTCGGTCCGGCCGTGAAACCCATTGGACCTGTCTATCAAACCCGGCCTTCCGACGCCGACAGCCTGCCGGCGCGCGACGGGTGGCGGGTCGCCGTGCCGTCGCCGCAGCCAGGGGCCGTGCTGGAGACCGCGGCGATCGCTGAACTGCTCGAGACACATCATGTCGTTGCGGGCGGCGGCGGCGGGATACCGCTGAACATGGACATGGAACCACTCGACGCGGTCATCGATAAAGACTGGGTGGCTGCCCGGTTGGCGATTGCCCTGGAAGCGGACATGCTCGTTTTTGCAACTGACGTGCCGGCGGTTTATCGGGATTTCGATGCGGGCCGCAACGAACCTGTGCGCACGATGGACCTCGCCGTTGCTGAGGCGATGCTTGCCGAGGGTCTGGATGCGGGTTCCATGGCGCCCAAGCTGGGCAGCGCCGTCGCCTTTGCCCGGCAGACCCGTAAGCCGGCCTGCATCTGTGCCGTTGAAGACATTGTCGCCGCGGTCGCGGGAGGCGCGGGGACGCGCATCGACGGCTAGTCTCTGCGCCGCGGCTCTGCGGCTTGGCTCAGATCGAAGCGGCGGCTTCGAAGCGCGCCCGATTTTCCGCCATCCATCGTTCCATGTCCGCCTGTCCACGGCTCGGGTCCTGCATGAAGTCCGCGTGCGCTTCCATGTAATGGGGTCGCAGGGCCTGCATCCAGTCCTCGAAGGTTTCTCCCTCGGCGGTTGCGTCACACAGATCGCATTTCAAAGTTGTCATCGCATCTCCCGTTTGGCGCGGCAAGCGCGTCAGCTCATCTGCGCGCTTGCTTCCATGTCTTCTTTCAAGGTGCGGCTTGCCATCAGATAGAAAAGCGCTGACAGCACGTTGAAGATCAGGCTGATGACGAGCGCCCAACGCAGTGAGTCCTGGCCGAGGTCCGTTGTCGCGTTCAGCACATCTGACGCGATGCCGGTGAACTGTGGCCCGAGACCCAGACCGATGATGTTCAGGATGAACAACAGAATGCTGGACGCAAGCGCGCGCATGCGCAGGCCGACGAGACCCTGCGTGAGGGAGAAAGTCGGTCCCAGATAGTATGCGCCCAGAAAGTAGGAGACGGAGAGCACCCAGAGGGCCACGTAAGGCGCATGGTAGAGATAGACGAATGTGCTGAAAGGCACTGAAATCAATGTGGCAAGGCCCGGCAGCCACAGATACCAGCGTACGTCCTTCTTGCCGAACTTGTCGCCCAGATAGCCGCCGAGAAAGGTGCCCGCGATGGAAGCAAAGCCAAGGTAGAACAGCGCCACCCCCATTTCACCGGTGGTGAGGCCGTGGCTGCGGTTGAACATTGCCGGTATCCAATAGCCGACACCGTAGCCGACGAACGCGTGCAGGCTGCCGCCCAGCGCCATCAGTTTGAAACTCCGGCGGCTCCAGAGGTACTTGAACACTTCGGCGACCGGCGGGGCTTCACCGCGCGATATCTCCAGGCCCTCTGCGGCACCGCGCGGCGGTTCGCGCAGCGTCAGACGCACGATGATCGCCAGAATGACCCCGGGCAGACCGACGACGAGAAACGCTGAGCGCCAGTCGAACGCTTCGTTGATCCAGCCGCCGCCCAGGTTACCGAGCATCGTGCCTATCGGAATACCCAGCGCGTATATCGCGAGGGCAGTTGCGCGTTTGTCCGCGGGAAACATGTCGGAAATCATCGAGTGGGACGGCGGGCTCCCGCCGGCTTCGCCGACGGCCACGCCGATGCGCGCTGCCAACAGGTGCCAGAAGTTCTGCGCCATGCCGCACAGCGCCGTGGCGCCGGACCAGAGCGCCAGACAAACCGCCAGGACGTTGCGGCGTGAGCCGTTATCGGCCAGGCGGGCGATCGGAATACCGAGAAACGTATAAAAGGTTGCGAACGCGATCCCGCCGAGGAAGCCCATCATCGTATCGGAGACGCCGAGATCCTGTTTGATCGGTTCCACCAGGATGCCGAGGATGGATCGGTCGATGAAGTTGAAGATGTAAACGACGACCAGAAGGCCAAGCGCGTACGCGCGGTAGGCGGGCGTAAACGCGCCTGCTTCGGACTGATTCATAAACTGCAGCTTCCCCCTGTCCCATGGGGAGTGTGCCTTCGCACGCGTCTGCACTCAAGCCGCGTCTTGCCTGGGGTGGCTGGGGTCCTTGGGGTATAGTCGCGATCTGCTGAATGGGAGAACACAGGGTTGTCGCATATGGAAAGAGTGAACCCGGAAGAGGTGGGTCTCTGCCCCGAACGTCTGCAGCGTGTCTCCACCTGGCTGCGAGCGCAGGTGGAGAGCGAGCGTCTCGCCGGCTGCAGCGTGCTGATCGGGCGGCGGGGCAAAATAGCCCATCTGGAAGCGGTGGGTTCAGCGGACCTCGAGATCGGGCGGCCGTTCGGTGAAGACACCATCGTGCGGATTTACTCGATGACCAAGGCGGTGACGACCGTTGCTGCCATGACGCTTTACGAGCAGGGTGCGTTCCAGCTCGACGATCCCGTCAGCGCCTACCTGCCCGAATTCTCCGACACACCGGTCTGGCTGGGTGGCGACAACGGTCTCGACGCCGTCATGCCGCAGCAGGCACCGATGACCATACGTCATCTCATGACACACACGTCGGGATTGACGTACGGCTTCATGCGGGCAAACGTGGTTGACGCGGCTTATCGGGAAGCAGACATAGAATTCCCCGGCAGCGCGGCCAACCTCGAAGAACTCGTGCAGCGGGTTGCCGGGTTGCCGCTCATCTGTCAGCCGGGTGCGGCTTGGAATTACAGTGTCTCGACCGACGTATTGGGACGCCTGATCGAAGTCTGGTCGGGCAAGACGTTGGCGGCGTATCTGGCCGACGCGGTGCTGCAGCCCTTGGGCATGGTCGATACCGCGTTTCATGTTGCGCCGGAAAATCACGATCGGTTCGCCGCGCTCTATGTGCCCGCCAGCGGCGGCGATATGAGCAGCGTGGGTCGTGCAGTTCAGAGCGCGGAGACGGCGCCGCGCGGCGGCCTCAAGCTCCAGGAAAGCGCTGGCGTCAGCCGCTTCCTGCAGCCGACGTCATTGTTCTCCGGCGGCGGAGGTTTGACCGGCACGATCGGCGACTACGCGCGCTTCTGTCAGGCGCTTCTGGACGGCGGGACGCTGGACGGCGAACGGATTCTGGGACGCAAAACGGTCGAGTACATGCGCTTGAATCATCTCCCGGAAAATCGCGATATGGCCGCGATGGGCCAGCCGGTCTGGAGCGAAACGTCCTATGACGGCATCGGCTTCGGCCTCGGCTTTGCGGTTGTGATCGATCCGGTGAAAGCGCACATCGTCACCTCTCCCGGAGAGCATCACTGGGGCGGCGCGGCCAGCACCTTTTTCTGGCTCGATCCTGCCGAGGCGCTGTACACGATCTTCTTTACACAGCTCATGCCGTCGTCCACGTATCCGATCCGGCGCGAGCTCCGGACCCGGGTTTACCAGGCTCTGGTCGACTGACTGACAGGGCGTTGGTGTCTTGATTGCCGAAAATTATTGTAGTTAACTACATTTTTTATCCAAATGGGGAGACACCGCGAGCCACGATGTTGCCATTCGCTGGGTGATAGGACCCGGTTAGCGGATCTGTGGGAGAGAGCAGTTAACGGTGCTGAGTTAGTGCCGCTTAACGGCAACATCAACCTTGACGATGGTATCTCCGCCTCGAGAGGCGGAAGCGCATAGCGAGTGTATGACCAAGAGGGTCGGCTGGTCGGCTTTGGGAGGAGCTTGTCGAGCAATCACCGCGCTACGGTACCCGCTGCCGAAATGCTGACATGGTGTGACGACGGGCGTCTACACGCGCCGGTCGGCCAGCGTGGCATCGGGTAGAAGTCCGATCGGTACCATTGTCATGGGCTCATCTACTCCCGTACGCCCGAGCGCTTGATCGCGATGGTCTGACGAGAAAACCGGCAGGCTTGCTGGTTTTGCCCGGGCGCGGTTAAGCTGATTTATTCGATTACAAACTCTGGGGAAGGACTCATGGCACAAACGCTCGATCACGAAATCGTTTCGATATACCCGTTCACTGACCAAGAGGTGGACGACCTGATGAATAACTCCGTCGAATGTGTGCTCATGTGGGGCACCAAGGACGGATGGCCCGTTGGCGTTACCCACGCCTATGTCTGGCATGACGGCAAAATCTGGATCACGTTTGCCTCGCATCGCCACCGGGCCAGCGCCATTCGCCGTGACAACCGCGTATCGGTCAACGTGAGCTCCAAAGGTTACGCGGTGCCGGATGACACGCTGCCGCAGGGTGCAATCACCTTTAAGGGGCACGGCGAGTTTTTCGATGACGAAGACACCAAGAAGTGGTTTTACGGTGCGTTGTCGAAGAAGCTCAATCCCGACAACGATGCGGGTGAAGAGTTTTTCTACAACCTCCTCGATTCGCCGCTGCGTACGATCCTTGCGGTCACCCCGGTCAAGAAGATCATGTACAACGGCAAGACGGCCGGTGAGCACATGGCCGGTACGGTGGACGAAGCCAATCTCGGCGAGCGCCTCGAAAGTGACGAGGTCCGGATGAACCGCGAGCGCGAACGCCGCGGCATGGACCCCCGCTAGCGCGCCAGGTTCGCTTCGGCGACGGCGATTTTCCCGAGCAGAGATTCGATGCGCGCGCTCCAGGCGGCATCGAACTCCGCTGTCCACGCAGTGCCGAGACTCTCCTTGACGGATACCTGTAAGGCGTCGAAAAAGTCGCTGTACATGTCCGCATGCACACCGTACGACGCGATGTGGTTGTCGACCTCCCAGGCCAGATAGTCGTCCGCTTCCGCTTCATCGAGCGTGAAAAGCTCGAACACCTGTTGCAGCATGCGGCCGCGCATGTATTCGTCTGCGTGACCCATCAGTTCTCGCCCGCTTGCGCTGGCGGCGAAGAAGCGGTCGTACACGGGTTGGCTGAGATCCTCTTCGCAAAGGCTCAACGATTCGACAACGGCGTCTGACATCACGTTTTCCTACTCTCTTCTCATACGTTTCACACGTTCGCGAACCGGGCGAGGCTGCCTGTTCACTCCTCTCCTGTCGATAGATTACCACTCTGGAACTGGCTCAACGAAGCCTCTGCAAGCTGGCGAACGAAGGGCTGCAGCGCCCAGTCGTGAGCATTCTGCAGATGCTGCCGTGCCGTGCTCATGCCCAGCAGCCGCTGACACTCGCCGAAGTAAAAATTGACGATCGGTGACCACGGCACCCGCTGATGCGCTGCGCGCAGGTAGTTGACCGCGCGGCCCGGATGACCGCTGTAAAGCTCAGCAACGCCCAGCAACATCACCGCGTCAATGCGATCGGGTAGGGCTCTCAGCGCCTGTCGCAGCAGGCTCGTCGCCCGGCGCCATTGTTGGCGACAATCGACGTCTGCCCGCAACACACACTGCCGGGTGATGATCGAAACTTCGCTCAGCAGCAGCTCCGGCGCTTCCGGTGCAGCTGCCTTGGCCTGCTCGAGGGCCGCGGTGGCTGCGGCGGTGTCGAACCCGAGGAGGCTGCTGATCAGGCCGCTGTGGAGGCTGACGTCTGTCGGCTTGTCCCGCAGGAGCTTCCGGTAAATCTCGGCCGCTTTCTCCGGATTCACGAGCTCCGCAGCCTGCGCCATCAAGGCTTCAGCGGCGCTTCGGTCGATGACTTCGGCGTCGAGCGGGACCGGTGCATGAGCTACGCGTAAACGGGCGCTGACCTGATCGCGGCGCTGCTGAAAAGCTGTGACATGTCTGTTCAGATCGGAGCGGGTAAACCTGCCCTGACTCCACGCGTCGAAATCCCGGTTGATGAGGTAATCGGCCAGGCCGGAGCGATAGTCTGGCCAGCGTGTGCCGCGGGCGAAGAGCAGGAAGTTCACCAACTCGGCTGATGAACGATAGAAAGCCTGCAAGCGTCTGCCTGGCAGGTCGATATAGGCGCGCACGCCGAGGAGCTCTGCTGCGGGCAGCATCGGCGCGTTGCCGGCGTCTGGCAGCTGAACGGTAACATGCGCGTGTGTATCGTCGAATCTGAAGCGGGAATGGCCGAGCAGGGTGGCTAAGCCTTCTTCGTACCAGGGGGGATGGTTGCCCGCTTGTTGACGAAACAAGTAATGGGTGAATTCGTGCAGCGCACTCTCCCGGGCGCTGCCGCGCGAGGGCGCAACCACCAGCAGCGTCTGCCGCAATCCAGGCTGGGTAAAGGCTGAGAATATCGGGCGCTTGACGATGCGATTGAAGTCGCGCCGCCGGGAGAAGATCAGCACCTGCATTGGCGGATAGCGTTCAAGGTTTGCGCTGGTTTGCAGCCCCGGCATGTTCTGGACGGCGCGCTGCAGCGCCGCCATGGCCGCCACGGTCTCGCTGAGTTCCGCAAGGCCAAGGTCGCTAGTGATGTCGAACCCTCCGCCCGTGACGCGATGCCACTGTGCGTGGACCTCCACCGGCAGACAGTGCAACATCACAGCCAGCACCAATATTTCGAGGAGCCGTTTTTGTCTGTCTGGATGGTTGTCGCAGCTGCGGCAGTGCTCGCTGACGTTCCGTCGCGCATGACCTGCGCCGCCGATCGGACCGTTGGTTTGCATGATTATCCCCACAACGCGGAAGCGTACGAAGCGGTGGAGTTTTTTGAAAGTCGCTTTGTGGTGGAGGTCAACCAGGCGCTGACGCGGCATCTGGCGGCCACGACGCCCATTGATGTGTACGTGACGCTGCGCCAGGATGAAGACAGAGATCTGGTGGAACTCAGCTGTGTGCGGGTGCGCGGCGAAGGCGATGCGCCGGGTTTGAGCTGCAGCAACAACCCGCCGGCACAGCTTTTACTCATTAACCTGGACAACCTGCGCTTCACGCGCACATCCATCGGCGGATGGACGTTTGCCGCCGCCGGCGAGGGGGCCGACGGCGGTGAGTCGATTTTCGTCGAATACGGTGTCTGTCAGTCCGACTGAACCGCCGGCGCCGCTTTAGCGTCAGTGCGAACGCTGTCCGGGCTTTCTTCCAGCGTGTCGAGAAAGGCGGCAACGCGCTCACTGTCGGGGGCGACGTCGACCATCGCTTTGTCGGCGGTCACGTTGATCTGCTCGATGCTCTTGATCCGCTCTTTGACGCTGAGGCTGTCTACCGCGACCACGTTATCGGCCTGGTCGGCAAATGCTGAACCTGTCAAAAAGAAGGTGGCGAAAATAGCTGCCGTCATCCGCATGGGTTACTCCTCGCAAGAACCGAGCCGACAGTATCCCCCCATTAATCGGCGGTGGGAAGGGTCGTCCCGGAAAAATCCTCGCGGTGGTCCCAGATGCCTTTCTCGTTCATCGCGTAAACGTAACGATAGCCGCGGTGGCCGTTGCGGCGGATGAAGTTGTCGGAATCCAACAGCCAGACCATACCGTCAGCGTGCCGCACCGCCAGCACGGCGTGATAGCCACGCAGTTTGCGCTCCCAGGTGACGACCACTCGCAAATCGTCCGCGGCAAATCCGAGTTCGCGCAGCATGAAGTATTTCGCGGTGGCGTAATCTTCGCAGTCGCCGCCGCCGACCAGAAATTCGCGCAGCGTGCTCCAATGGTTGCGGATCACACCAATCTTCTTGCCGTCGTCGTCGTAGAGTCTTTTGACGTGATCGTCGTCGTATCTGGTGCGGTTGATGTAGAAGTGGACGAGCTCAATCTGCTCTTTTACTTTCAGGTCCTGCGCGCGCACCATGGCTTTGTTGAACGAACTGAGGCGCCCGCGGCAGGCTTTTTTGTCGTTCGCGCAGGCATACAGCGCCGCCTGCTGCGCCTCGTGTCTGCTCAGCGTTGCCGCCCAGCCGTCGAGCGCGACCGCAGGCGCCAGAAAATCGCTCGGCTCATCGAACGGATAGACATTGGCGCGCGCGTTGATGCTCGTACCGAGCGCAAGCAAAGCCGCGGTGATGGCAAAGGCGCGTTTCATACGCTCATGATGGCCAGCTTCCCCGCTGCCGGCAATTGTCTTTTTTGTCCGACACGCGCCGGGGTTGAAGGCGCGCATAGCATCTAGAAGAATGATGCGGACATAGCCTTGGGGAGTGAACGTGCGCGAAAACAAATCTTTGAGTGCCTGGCGGCGCGGCGAACAGACCGTTGGATGCTGGCTGTCGCTGGCCAATACCTATTCGGCGGAGGCGATCGCGAAGCTTGGTTTCGACTGGGTTTGTATCGACCTGCAGCACGGCATGATCGACTACACGGACCTGGCGCAGATGCTGCCGGCCATCTCCACCAGCGAGGCGACGCCCATCGTGCGCGTGCCCTGGAACGAGCCGTACGAAATCATGAAGGTGCTGGACGCGGGCGCTTACGGCGTCATCGTTCCGATGGTGAACAACCGCGCCGAAGCCGAGCAGGCGGTTGCCGCATGCCGCTATCCGCCGGCGGGGAATCGCTCGTTTGGACCGATACGTGGCGCGCTTTACGGCGGCAAAGGTTATGCGCAGGAAGCCAATGATCAGCTCGCCTGCATCGCCATGATCGAAACGCGCGAAGGCATCGATAACGTGGCCGAGATTGTCTCCACGCCCGGGCTCGACGCGGTTTACATCGGACCGGCTGACCTTGCCCTGGCGATGGGTCTGCCCGTATCCGGCGACCAGCCTCAGGAAGAGCACCTCGAGATGGTCAAACACATCCACGCTGCCTGCCGGGATGCGGGTATCGCCATAGGTATCCACACCTCGAGTCTCGAGTACACGCAGAAATATCTCGAGCTCGGCTTCAACTTCGTGACGCTCGGCAGCGAGTCGGGACACATGATGAAAAACGCGGCGCGCGAGCTTGCCGCCGCGCGGGGCACCCAGGAGCAGCAGCGCGAGAGCACCGGCTACTGAACCTCCGCACAGCCCGTGGTCGAATGACAGGAGACGGATGAAGGCAGTACACGTATGTGGGTAATCCTCCTGTTGGTGATTCTCGCTCTGGTGTTTGGCCCCGCGATCTGGGTGCGTTGGGTCATGCGCGCGCACAGCGGGCACATCGAAGGCATGCCCGGCACGGGCGGCGAACTGGCCAAGCATCTATTGGAACAACACCACGTTGACGGCGTCGGGGTGGAGGTAACCGAAATCGGTGACCACTACGACCCGGCTGAGCGCATGGTGCGTTTGTCTGCGGACAATCACGACGGCAAATCACTGACCGCAATAGCGGTGGCCGCGCACGAAGTAGGCCACGCGCTGCAACATCATCAGGCGGACACGCATCTCGCCACCCGCACCGCGCTCGTGCCTGTGGTGGACCGCATCGCGCGCCTCAGCGCAGGCTTCATCTGGGCCGCGCCGGTCGTGGGTTTGATTACGCGTACCCCTGTGCCGTTTTCGGTGCTGGTGCTGGTCGGCATCAGCGGCCTGATCGGGCGGATGCTCGTGCACCTAGTCACGCTGCCGACAGAGTGGGATGCCAGCTTCGGCAAAGCGTTACCCGCTCTGGTGGAAGGCCAGTACATAGCGCCGGGTGAAGAGGCGACGGTGCGCAAAATCCTGCGCGCGGCGGCGCTGACCTATGTCGCCGCGGCGCTTGCCGATATTTTGAACCTCGCGCGTTGGGCGACGCTCCTGTTGCGCCGGTGACAACGAACTGGAGATGACATGCGAATTGTGAGCTGGAACGTCAACGGGCTGCGCGCCTGCGCGAAAAAGGGTTTTCTCGACTGGCTCGAGCAGTCCGGTGCCGATGTCGTCTGTCTGCAGGAGGTGCGCGCGTTTCCCGAGCAGCTGACGGAAGAGGTACGCGCCCCGGCCGGCTGGCACGTCGCATTCAGCCCGGCGGAGCGCCCGGGATACAGCGGTGTGGCCATCTACAGCCGCAAAGCGCCGGGCAAGGTCGAGACCAGTCTCGGGGTAGACGAATATGATGCCGAAGGCCGCTTTTTGATGGCGCACTTCGGGCGCATGGCGGTGGCCTCGGTCTATTTCCCCAAGGGCAGTGGCAAGGATCGCGACAACAGTCGCGTGCCCTACAAGCTCGGTTTCTATCGCAAGGTGTTCGAGCGGGTCGAGCAACTGAAGAAACGCGGACCCGTCTTCGTGACGGGCGACTTCAACACAGCCCATGAGGCGATTGATCTGGCGCGCCCGAAGACCAATACCAAATCGAGCGGCTTTCTGCCGGAAGAGCGTGCTGAGATGACGCGCTGGCTCGATGCGGGCTGGGTGGATACTTTTCGCAGTCAGCACCCGGGAGAGGAAGGTCACTACACGTGGTGGCGCCAGTTCGGCGGCGCTCGGGAGAATAATGTCGGCTGGCGGATCGATTATGTCGTGGCGTCGCCTGGCGGTGCGAAGCGCGTCAAAGATGCGTTCATATGGCCGGACGACACGGGTTCAGATCATTGCCCGGTCGGTGTGGACCTTACCTGACACCGGGCCTGACACCGGTGTTGGCGGGCGCTCCGGGTCTGGCGCTCGCGCGCCTGTTTACATAATCTACCTCGAGACACTTTTTGTAAGGGGAATACTATGGCTGCTCCGTTTCCGGATCATCCGAACCTGCGCAACGGCTTTGCGCCGTTGCAGATGGAATGTGACGTCGCCGATATGGTGGTGGAGGGAGAAATCCCGCAGGCGCTGCGCGGAACGTTTTATCGCAATGGGCCCAACCCGCAGTACGCGCCGCGCGGCAGCTATCACTGGTTTGGCGGCGACGGCATGATCCACGCGTTCCATATCGCCGATGGCCGGGTCAGCTACAAAAACCGCTGGGTCAGAACGGTCAAGTGGAACCTCGAGCACGAAGCCGGACATTCGCTGTTCGGCGCGTTCAACCCGCTGGAAAATGATCCGAGCGTAGCGGGTGTCGAAACCGACGGTCTCGCCAACACGAACATCGTCTGGCATGGCGGCAAGCTGCTTGCCCTGGAAGAAGCGCACGCGCCGTTTGAGCTCGACCCGGTGACGCTGCAGTCCGTGGGTCCGCACACGTTCGACGGCAAGCTGCAGGGGCCGATGACCGCGCATCCGAAGATCGACTACGAAACCGGAGAAATGCTCTTTTTTGGTTACAACGCGGACGGGCTGATCTCCGAGCACATGACGTTCCAGGTCGTGGACAAAGACGGCAATCTCACCCGCTCCGAGGCGTTCAAAGCGCCCTACGCTGCCATGGTGCATGACTTCATGGTGACGCGGGATCACGTCATCTTTCCCATTATGCCGCTGACCGGCTCCATGGAGCGGGCGATGAGCGGGGCACCGGTGTACGCGTGGGAACCCGAGAAAGGCGTGCATATCGGCATCATGCCGCGCAACGGCACGGTGGACGACCTGCGCTGGTTCCGCGGCGAGCCGGGATTCGTATTCCATCCGATGAACGCGCACTCAGAAGGTGACGTCGTCACGTGTGACGTCTGTGAGTTCGAGGAGGCGCCGTTGTTCCCGGCTCCGGACGGCACACCGGGCGATCCGAGCAAGGCGGTACCGCGCTTGACGCGCTGGACGTTCGACATGGGCCGCAACACGGACGACTACAAGTGGGAGCGTCTCGATGACCTGGCCTGCGAGTTCCCGCGTCTTGATGAGCGCCGCACGGGATTGAGTTACCGCCACGGGTTCATGGCGTGTGATACGAACCCCAAATTCAAGGTGGGGGGCTTCAACGGCATTGCGCACGTCGACCACCAGACGGGCAGCATCAAGCATTATGACGTGGGCGAAGCGTGCGCGACGAACGAGCCGATCTTCGTGCCAGCCGCGGATGATGCAGCGGAAGGCGAAGGCTATCTGCTGGCGAATGTTTACGACGCCAACCGCAAAGCCAGCCATCTGGTGATTCTGGATGCGCAGAATGTCGATGCCGGTCCGCTGGCGAAAGCGTATCTCGACCATCGTGTGCCGTTCGGTTTCCACGGCAACTGGCGTCCTGATCCGGCCTGAAGCTGTCGTCAGGATGCACCCGGGCGCCAGGCGCCCGGGGTGGTTTGGGGTATCAGCTTGCCGGTTTGATGAACTTGAGCGTCATTCGGTTCGACTCACCGATAGCCGCCATTTCTGCCTGCAGCGTCTCGTTGTCCCGGCTCGTCTGATAGGACGGCGGTAGACGCCAGACGAAGTCTTCTGTCGTCGGCTGATCTGCCGGGTTGGCGTTGATGTCGCTCGAGGCGACATATTCGAAGCCTGCTGCCTGCATGGCGGCGATGACAAAATCTTTCTTCAGATAGCCGTTGCTGCCGCTGGCCCACTCGTCGGGCATGTCGGGGCGGGCTTCATGCTGGACGACACCGGCAATGCCTCCCGGCCGCAACACGTCGAAGCTGTCCTGTATGACCCTGTCGAGAAAGCCGCCCTGGTCGTTGAAGCGGGCAAGGTTGTGCAGAGCGCGTACCAGCAGCACCGCATCCGCGCTGCCGCGCATATCTTCCGGCAGACCGCCAAAGACGAAGGCCGAAACCGGTGCGTCGCCTTCGCCGCGCCATTCTTCGGCACCTGCCGTCCAGTCCGTCGTCCAGGTCTTCTTGCTTTCGATGAACTCCGGCGTGGCGAAACCGCCGAACAGCGGCCATATGTCGATCGGATAGTCGGCGCCTACGAGCCGGCCCTCGCCGCCGAGATACGGCAGCAGGATCTTGCTGTACCAGCCGCCGCCGGGCAGGGCCTCAACCACCGTCATGCCTGGTTCGATACCGATGAACTCCAACGTCTCCTGCGGATGTCGATAGACGTAGCGCGCCTGGGTTTGCTCAGGTTGCGCAGCGAGGATATCGGCCAGAGTCGGAGCCGCGGCGGCCGGTTCGGGCGCCTCGCTCATCGTCGCCTCGGGCGCTGGCGGTTCTTCGGGGGCGGGTGCGGGCGCTTCGCCGCACGCGCTGAGTAGGCATGCCGCAAACACGAGTGCGAGGCCTGAGAGTTTTTCCATTACTGCTTATGCTCCTTTGTCAGTATCCGATTGAAGTAAATTGCTGAGACCCTCCATCCAGTTGGCCGGCAGCGGGAAGACGATCGTCGAGCTTTTCTCGCTGGCGATTTCCGTCAGTGTCTGCAGATAGCGCAGCTGCATGGAGTTGTTCTGGGTGGCGAGCAGACCTGCCGCCTCGACGAGCTTTGATGCGGCCTGTTGTTCACCCTCTGCGTGGATGATCTTCGCCCGCCGTTCGCGCTCGGCTTCGGCTTGCTTGGCGATGGCCCGGATCATGCTCTCGTCGATGTCGACGTGCTTGATCTCCACGTTGGATACCTTGATGCCCCATTGGTCGGTCTGCTGGTCGAGGATAGCTTGAATATCACGATTGAGACGCTCGCGTTCGGCCAGCAGCTCGTCGAGTTCGTGCTGGCCGAGGACCGAGCGTAGTGTCGTTTGCGCGAGCTGTCCCGTGGCGTCCATATAGTTTTCGACGTTGATGATGGCGCGCTCGGGGTCGACAACCCGATAGTAGAGCACCGCGTTCACCTTCACCGAAACATTGTCCTTGGTAATCAGGTCCTGGCTGGGGATGTCTGCAACCATGGTGCGCAGATCAACCCGCACCATCTGCTGCACGATCGGCACGATGATGATCAGGCCGGGACCCTTGACCTTATAAAAGCGGCCCAGCATGAATACGACGCCGCGTTCGTATTCCCGCAGTATACGGAAAGCGGACGCCAGAAAGGCGACGACAAGGATGATCAGTGTGATAGGTGTCGCGAGTTCCATGGCTAAGGCTCCTTGGTGACTTCGAGAACAAGACCGTCGACGTTATTGACGCGTACGTCGACGCCGGAAGGCAGGGCTTCGTCTGTGCGCGCCTGCCAGTGTTCGCCAAATGCGAAGACTTCGCCGACGTAGGCGCCGTGATGCTCGGTGAAATCGGTGGTTGTCTCCGCGCTGCCGCCGATCATGGCTTCCACGCCGCTGACGACTTTGCCGCGACGGGCCTTGAGCGCCATGCCGATGACGGCAAACACAGTGAGCCCTGTGGCGAGCGTAAAAGCAGCAATGATGCCTGCGGGCAGCTGGTAGTCCGGCGACTCGGTATCGAAAAGTATCAGAGAGCCGAGCACAAATGCCGCGAGCCCCCCGATACCGAGCACGCCGAAGGTTGGCGTGACGACTTCCGCGATCATGAGCGCAATGCCCAGCAGCAGCAGCGCCAGCCCTGCGTAGTTGACGGGCAGGAGCTGCAGCCCGTAGGCGCCGAGCAGAATGAGAATGATGCCGGTTACCGACGGGATGATTAATCCGGGGTTGTAGAACTCTAGAATCAGGGCGTACACGCCGATGATGAGGAGACCATAGGCGACGCTCGGGTCGGTGATGATCTCCAACAGATCATGGCGCCAGTCGGACTCTACGAAGACGAGCTCTGCATCCCGGGTAATGAGGCGCACCGTGGTGTCTCCGACCGTAATCGTGCGGCCGTCCAGCGCCGCGAGGAGTCCGTAGAGATCTTCAGCCACCAGATCGATGACACCGGCTTCGAGGGCTTCGGAAGCGCGCAGATTAGCGCCCTCGCGAACCGTTTCTTCCGCCCATTCGATATTGCGTCCGCGCAGCTCCGCAAGACCCTGCAGGTACGCCACAGCGTCGTTGATGACCTTGCGTTCCATGGCGCTAGGCACCGGTTCTGCCTCTGCCTCGTCGTCTGCCGGCGCGGTCGGAGGTGCCGGCGTGCTCGTCGGCGCCATGCTTACCGGGGTCGACGAGCCGATGTTGGTCGCCGGAGCCATCGCCGCGATGTGACTGGCGTAGGCGATGTATGTGCCGGCGCTTGCCGCGCGCGCGCCGTTGGGCGCGACATAGGTGATGACGGGGATCGGGCTCGAGAGAATTGCTTGCACCAGGTCGCGCATTGCTTTGTCGAGTCCCCCTGGCGTATTCATACGGATGACGAGCGCAGCAGCATCCTGTGCCACAGCGTCATCCAGTGTTCGGATCACGAGGTCGACGCTTGCCGGACCCACCGCGCCTTCCAGGTCCACTACCCAGATGCTCGGCGCGGTCGACGCGCTCGAAGCGAGCGCCGGCCATGCGCAGAGAGCGGCTATGCTCAGAAGTCGAAGAAAGCGCATACCCTCATCTTACTCCCCGACTATGTAAAAACCACCGTTTCAGGATCACGTGATGCTGCTACCATGGCGCTTGTAGCCGGGGGACAGCACTTTGCTCGATTTGGTTTTGGCGATGTTCATGGCGCTCTTGTGCATACTCGTGCACTTTGAGGCTCTGGTCCTGGTGGAGAGTCTTGCTACCCGCATCAAGAGCGCTCGCGTGGCGCTGCTTTTTACCTGGAGCGGCTTATTGGTCGCGCACGTGTTCGAGATCTGGATGTACGCGGTGGCGTATTACTTGTGTGACATCTTTGCGCTCGGTGAAGTGAACGGCGCGTCCTCGTTGTTTGACTATGCCTACTACTCCGCCGTGGTCTACACGACGCTCGGCTTTGGCGACCTCGTGCCGAGCGAAGGCGTGCGGATGCTGACCGGTTCGGAGGCGCTGGTAGGCCTCTCCTTGATCGCCTGGTCGGCGACCGTCACCTACAGTCGCGTGCAGCTACATCGCGATGAAGGCAAAGATGGCTACAGTTTTTTCTACAGGCGCGTGCAGCTCTGGCTGGAGCGCGACCGTTAGATGTGCGCTGGCGCACGTTTTTGATCATTTCCCGGACAGATCGGGGGTTTTTAGTCTAAACGGTCGAAACCTGCCGCATTAAGTCCTACCCATATTGCTAAGGTGCACGGCTGTAAGGACACCACCAGCGGCATACCATTGGACGGACAGGAACTGGATCGCCTGCAGGCAGAAGCCCAGGTCACCCAACGTGAGATCATAAAGCGCGTCGCCGGCGTTACGCTTGCTGCCGTCGTTGCCTCATTGCTGATCACTTGCCTGTTGAGCTATCTGCTGGCCGGTAACTGGCTGCCCGATGCCAAGGGGCTCACCATTGCTGCCCTCGCACCGCTTCTCATTGCGCCCTGTGCCAGCTACCTCAATATCTCACTGTCCTACCGCCTGCGTCTGGCCAACGAGCGCCTGCGCGCCCTCAGCGAAACCGATCCGCTCACGGGCACGCTGAATCGTCGCAGCTTCGTCGAAGCGGCGACGCGCGAGCTGTCACTCGCGCAACGGCATTGCCTGCCGACCAGCATCGTGCTGATGGATTTCGACCATTTCAAAGAGGTTAACGATCGTTATGGTCACGCGGCGGGCGATCAGGCCCTCGTGCATGCGATCGAGATCATACGCGGCGTGATACGCGAATCCGACGTGCTCGCGCGCTTCGGTGGGGAAGAGTTCATCCTGCTCTTACCGCACACGGCCCAGGATGGGGCGCAGAGCCTGTCGTCGCGGATCTTGCGCGAAGTTCAGCGCACGCCGATAGATCTGCCGGAGGCGCAGCTGAGCATCACTTTGAGTGCCGGCAGTGTGACCTGCGAGACCAGCGAGACGCCTCTCGACCTGATGATGAGCCGTGCCGACGAGCTGCTCTATAAAAGCAAGCAGCTCGGTCGTAATCGCTGTACGGCCGAGACCTTGCTCACCTTGGCCAGGCGCACGCTGCGCGCCTGATCTCCCGGCCTGTCTGTATTTCTGCGTTTCTCGGGAGCGATTCTCCTGTCAACCGAAACCGGTTTCGCGCGTTCTTATTCCTATCGACCCGTCAGATATGAGGAGTGGACGATGAAATTTCGATATGTAGTAGCGTTAAGCGGCGTGCTTGCGTGCGGCCATGCCGCAGCGGATACCGGTGACCGGATTGAAGAGCGTCTCGATCATCGGGGTGATCGGATCGAGGACCGTCTGGATCATCGCGGCGATCGTGTTGAAGATCGACTCGACAATAAAGGCGATCGCATCAACGATCGCCTGGATCGTAAGTCGGACCGGGCGTCGGCGCGCGGGCACGACAAGGCAGCGGCGCGACTGGATCGCAAAGGCGACCGCGTAGATCGGCAGCTCGATCGTCGCGGTGAACGCGTCGACAATAAGCTGGACCGGCGCGGCAGCCGCGTCGATCATAAGCTGGATCGCCGCGGTCAGCGGATCAACCGACGGACATGATCCTGCGCGGCGGTATGCGTTGATGCTGTCTCATTGCGACGTTTCGATGTAGGGAAGCGCGGCTCGGTACAAGTCCAGCCGCGCCTGCATTTGCGCCAGTTCGAGATCGTCCACATAGGCTTCGGCTATTTTCAGGGCCTCTTTCTGCAACCGCGCCGCGAGATCCGTTTCCCCAAGCCTTGCATGGGCTGCGGCGAGCGTATCCACGTGCTGCCAACTGCCGAGATAGAGCACAAGCGGACGGATCAGCTGCGCAGCGCGCTCTGGGTCGCTCAGCTGTTCGTCCTCTATGGTCGCAAGCAGCCAGGCGAGGTTGTTGATCGCCGAGATGCTGCCGCGTTCAGCAGCTTGTTCATAATGGCCTATGGCTGCGGCGTAATCCCGCGGCAGGTAGCGTCCGAGATGGTGGTATTCCGCCAGCGTGGCGTGCGCTTGCGGATGTGATTGGTCGGCAGAGGCCGTGAGGAGCCGCAGCGCTTCGTTGACGTCTTCCTCGAGGAGCATCTGCGACAGGCGGAACTGGGCATCAGCCTGGCCAAGCCGGGCGGCGCGCTTCAGCCACACCCGGGCGGTGCGGGCATCAGGCGCCGGGTCTTGGTAATCCAGATAAGCGTGACCAAGAAAATATTGTGCGCTTGCGTCCCCCGCAGCTGCCGCTGTATCCAACCAGGCGAGCAGTTTCCGATCGATGCCGCTGCCTCGCTGGTTGAATAGAGCGCCTCGGTACTCGCGTCCGCTCGGCAGCTTCAGCGCGCCCGCAGCCACTTCGTCGCCCTGCCAGTGACCGCTGATGCTGATGCCGTTGGCACTGCGTCGTGTGCCCTGGCCGGCGATGTGATCGTCCTGCCACACACCCTCGTGCTTACTGCCATCCAGGTACGCTTCTACACCCTTGCCGTGACGCTTGTTGTCACGCCATTCCCCGGCGTAGTAGCTGCCGTCCGGGCGGTTTTCACGTCCGTAGCCGTTCTTGCGATTCTCCCGCCAGGTGCCTTCATAGATCACGCCGGACGGCTCCCGCGCCACCCCGTAACCATCGAGCACGCCGTCTATCCAGCTGCCCTCGAACTCGGTGCCGGTGGTATCCACCATGCGGCCGAAACCGTTCGGCGCGTCTTTGAACCAGGCGCCTTCGTACGTGCTGCCGTCGGCGTAGATTTCCCTGCCGGAACCCTGCCGCACACCGTCCTGCCACTGGCCCTGGTACAGATCGCCGTTCGCAGCGTTGAGCTGACCGCTGCCGTGATACTTCCCCTGCCGCCAGGTGCCGCGGTAAACGCCGGCCGCTGTTGTTGCGGTGCCTTTGCCTTCTGCGCTGCCGTTGACAAAATCACCAACGTATCGATCGCCGTTAGCGTAAACCAATTCCCCGTGGCCATGCCGCGCTCCCTCGCGCCACTGGCCCGTGTAGGCAGAACCGTCAGCGCGCTGCTCGCTGCCCATGCCTTCGAGAACCCCCTCGCTGAATGTACCTTCCTGCCTCGTGCCGTCAGGACGGGTGTAGGTGCCCGGGCCGGTGTAATTGAAGTTCTCTGGGAGGATGCGAACCGTGCGTCCGCTCTCGGTAACGAGTACCCCGGCGCTGTCATCACTGCGGGAGGCCTTGGGTCCGCCGACATCCACGTTCGTGCAGGCGCTCGCAAGCAGCATCGCGACCGCGAGCAGAAAAAGCCGGCCTGGAGCTAGTGTTGAGGGGGCATGCAGGGACAGGGTAACCTCTTGTTCTGGTCGGCTGGGGCGGCACAACGTCCTTTGAGTATAAGAGCTTTCGCGGTAAAACCCAGCGCTAACGCGTTAACCGACGAGCCTGAGCCGTATCAGCGCCAGACTTGAGCACATCTTTAAACAGGGGGAACGACGAGTGGACAACGATAGCCAGCAGCACATCGAAGGAATAAACAGCGCGAATGTGAGTGCCTGGTTCGAGGCGAACGTGCCAGGCGTGACGTTACCGCTCGACTTCGCTCTGATTGCCGGCGGGCACTCGAATCTGACGTTTTCGGCGACTGATGCCAGTGGGCGGGTATATGTGCTGCGGCGCCCGCCGCTTGGCCACGTGCTCGAAAGCGCGCATGACATGGGCCGCGAACACCGCATTATCAGCGCTCTCGTCGACACCGCGGTGCCGGTGGCGAAGACGATCGGCCTGTGCCGGGATGTTGATGTCAATGACGCGCCTTTCTACGTCATGGAATATGTCGCGGGGCCGGTGCTGCACGATGCCGATGTCGCAGGCGCTCTGAGTGAGACGGAGCGCCATGACCTCGGTCTGCACGTGATCGATGTTCTGGCTGATCTGCATCGCATCGATCCGGACGACGTGGGTCTGGGTGATCTCGGACGAAAGGAAGCTTATCTCGAGCGGCAGCTCAAGCGCTGGAACAAACAATGGGAAGCGTCTAAAACCCATGAGATTCCGGCAATGGACGAAACGTCACGCCTCCTCGCGGAGAGCATGCCTGAGCAGATTGGCACCGCGATCGTGCACGGCGACTATCGTCTGGGAAACATGATTGTCGGTGATGGGCGCATTCAGGCGGTGCTCGACTGGGAGCTCTGCACGTTGGGCGATCCGTTAGCTGATGTCGGGTATCTCCTGAACTCATGGATCCAGCCGGGCGAAGTTGAAGAGGATCTGGCGCCGACAGCAGCAGGCGGATTTGTGGACCGCGATGTCTTGACCGAGCGCTACGCTGCGGCCACCGGGCGTGATCTCAGCGGCATCAACTATTACCGGGCTTTTTCACACTGGCGTCTTGCTGCCATCGGTCAGGGGGTCTACAAGCGCTATCTGGTCGGCGCGATGGGAGAAAATCGCGACATGGATCTGGACGCCTACAAAGAAAGTGTCAGCACGCGCGCCGAAGCGGCTCTGGCGCTGCTCAGCTGAACCGGATCGTCAGCTCCCGTCAGCCTGCTGAGTAAGAACGACACGGCCGATGTCGCGGCCATCCAGCGTTGCGGAAACCGCATGCGCACGCCCGGCGTGGGCGATACGCACAACGGAACAGGGTGAAGTCACCATCTGCGCGAGGACCGCGTCTTCAGCCGGCGTGATCCACAGGTAGCTCAGAACAATCTCGTTATCTTCGGCAGATGCCGCTTCGAGCTTGAACGCGTAACCGGGCGTCGGCTGGGAGCCGTTCGACACTGCGATCAGCACATCGCCAGAGTCTGCCGGGTTTGCCGGCGGTGAGGGTGCCGGGGCGTTCAACATCCGCGTGCCGCGTATGGTGGGAAGCCGCGCTTCTTCGACAATCGTCAGCCCGGTGCGCAGTTTTTGACAGATGCTGTGATTCAGCACTTCGCTGACTTCGACCGGTGGTTGTTGCTGGCACGCTGCCAACGCCGCGAGCCAAGCGAACGCAAGCGCCGCTCTGCTAGCGTAGTCCACGACGGGCCCTGTTTTTGTCGATAGGCAGTGAGTTTTCAGCTTCGCTCGACGATGCGGTAGATGTCGTCGTCGCGGTCAGATTCACGCGAAAACCTGCTTCGAAATCGAGGTTGCCGCGATCGCTGTTGATGACCAGGAAGTCGGGCGCGTCCAGGGTCGGGAAGGCGCCGCAAGCCTCACCGGCATCGCACAAGAGAGCGTCGTCGTCTGCGTCGGTACCCGCAAAGAGACGATATTGTCCTGCGGGTACGTTGGTGATGGTGAATGGATACTCACCCTGATTAGCGAGCACCAGCTCGGTCAGCGAGTTGAGCACGTCACCGTTCTCGTCAACGAGAATGATGTAGAAGAGTCCCGCGTCTGCAGTCAAGTTGACGCTGGAAACCTGCATGATCAAACCGACGATCACGTCGTTGGCATCCGACGTGAACGTGACATCAGCCTGATAGGCGCCATCCGCGAGCCCGGTGCGATCGATGCTGATGGTGTATTCACCCAGCCGGTCGCTCGTTCCGGGACCGGCGATGTTCACCCAGGGCTGATCTGCGCTGACATCGGTGATGTTGATCGTGCCACTGCCGACATTCTGCAAAGTGACGTTGAGGTCATCGAGAAAACCGCCGAAGTTGATGATGCTTGCAGAGGCTGTGAGGATAGGTCCGGGGTCAATGCCGGTACCGTTGGCCAGCTGCTGCGCGACGAAAACCGCCTTCTGGGCATTGATGAGACCGTAGCCGTAGGCATCGTCGCGCCCGGGCTGGCCCAGGTCGTCCGTCAGCTGTCCCGCTACGAGCGCGGCGTCGAACTCAGCCGGTGTCAGGTTCGGGTGGATGGCTTTCATCAGCGCCGCGACACCGGCCACGTGAGGGGCGGCCATGGAGGTGCCGCTGAGGGCGAGATAGCCGAAGTCCAGGCTCCCGCCGCCGTCGTCGCCCATTGTCGAAATCACGCCATCGCCGATGCCGTCGCCGTTCAGGTCGGTGATCTTGGAGCCGCCGGGTGCGGCAACGTCGATGCTGGCGCCAGAGTTGGAATAGCTGGCGATTTCATTGGTGATCGTCGTGGCGGCAACGCTGATCACGCCGTCATAGGCGGCCGGATAGGACGGCAGATCGGTGCCGTCATTGCCGGCGCTGGCGATGATGATGACGCCGGCCTGAATTGCGGCGGTGTAGGTGTCCTGCTCACTCTGCGATGAAAACGTGCTGCCCAGGCTCAGATTGATGATGTCTGCGCGTCTCGCGGGTGCTGTCCCTGAGCTGTTGGAGAGCCCTGCGGCCCATCGCACAGCCTGCACGATGTCGAACGTCGAGCCGCCGTCCCTGCCCAGCGCGCGCATGGGCATGATAGCGGTTTGTGTTGTCCAGGCGACGCCGGCAACGCCGATGGAGTTGTTGCTCGCTGCGCCGATCGTGCCGGCGACGTGGGTGCCGTGAAAGCTGCTGGAGCCGCCGAATTCGAGATCGCCGGGGTCGTCAGGATTGTCGTCGATGCCGTCTTCGCAGCTGGCCAGGGATGGATTCGGGCAATCGCGGGACTGATCGTTGTCCGCGATGAAATCATAGCCAGGCACCAGCTGACCGCTCAGATCCGGATGGTCGAGCAGCACGCCCGTGTCTACCACGGCGACGATCACTTCGCTGGTTGGGTCAGGATTGGCCAGCACAGAATCCCAGGCCAGCGGCAGATTGATGGCGGGATAGTGCCACTGGCTCGAATAGAAGGTGTCGTTCGGCGTGGCATGAGGCTGATGCAGGACATTCAGCTCCGCATACTCGTATGTATCCACCTGCTGCAGGTTTTTCAGTTGGTACAACGTGGCCAGCCGCAGGCGCTGCGTATGGCTGAGGCGAGCCCCCTTCGGCAGCGGAATTGAGATTGCGTCCGCCAGCACACGGTACAACCCGGGCGCTTGCAGGCCTGCCGGTTCAGCCGCGTTTATGCGATTGTCTGCGCGTATGGCCGGGACGAGCGTTTGCATACCACCCGGTGCGTCAGGTGTTTTCCCGGCGCGATGCTTCACGATGATCTCGCCAGGTACAAAGGGATCGCTGAGGCGTGCAGCCGTGCGCGGCAAGCTGGCACCGGAGAGGCTCTGCCCGACATACAGCACGTAGTTACTGGCGCCTCTGAACGGCAGCACTTCGATGTAGTAGGTGCCTGCCTGATCGACCTCGATCGTCTCGGTTGCGGAGTTCACGTTCAAAGACGTGTCGACGATATTGAAGTCCGCATCCCATAACCGCAGGTCCAGGTCCGCGTTGCTTTCCGCAATGGTGAGCACAATGGTCTCGGTCCCGGAAAGACTGATTTGAAAGAAATCTTCGTTATCGCCGCTGGCAAACAGGTTCCCGGTGCTCTCACCGGTTCCGGCGATGTTGGCAAAACCGCCCAGGGTAACGGGGGAGGGCAGGGGTTGCGCGTCTGCAAACGTATTGTTGCCACGAGGGATCGTCAGACGGTCGTTGACGTCCGAATCAACTGCCGTGGAACTCAAGATGCGCACGGTGCCGCTCAGGGTGGCGCTCACAGTGCTTGCGTTTGCCGTGACCGAACGGCTGGTCGTGGCGGTGGCGCCCTCGTTATCGGTGACCGTCAGCGCCACGGTAAACGTGCCGGGGTCGTTGAACGTGTGCTGCGCAACCGTGCCCAGCCCGGGCGTGCCCGCGAAGTCCCATTCGTAGGAGAGTATCTGCCCGTCGCTGTCGCTCGAGGCGCTGGCATCGACGGTAACATTGAACGGCGCATCTCCCGTGGTCGCGCTCAGCGTAAAGCTTGCCGTCGGTGCCTGATTGACGGGTGCCGGAGGTGGTTGGCTACCACCGCCACCGCCACCGCCGCCACCTCCGCCACCTCCGCCACAGGCGGCGGAAAGGGCGCTGATGAGAATCAAAAAGCAGAAGCGGGTGCGGAGTTTGAGAAGATTGATCAAGGTACTACGGCGTCTCAAGCAGGCAGGAATGCTGGTCAGAATCGGCGTGTAATGATAGCAAGGTTCGCACCGTAGACCCGTGTCCAGATGTGTGCAAATTGTGGGGAGCGGTTGAGTTTCAGCAGCTAGGGAGCGGGAAAATAAAAATGGCGTGTCAGGCGGAGGGATCCGCCTGAATGCAACTTCTCTTCTGGGGGAAGGACACTTGAAAGGGAGGACTGCACGAAGTTGCTTGCACGCCTTGAAACTGATTACTGGGGAGGCAGTGTACAGTACAAATATGCACTGTCAACACTTTTTTCCCGATTTGTTCATATTTTGTATAGGTACCAGTCGGCATCAGTCGGCATCGCCGCCGAGCAGCGTTTCCAGGGCCAGTTCGAGCTGCGCGCGTGCCTGACTCGCGTCGCTTGCGACACGTAGATAAAGCGCCGGTGCCGCCACGGTGTGACTGCAATCATCGGCGTAGGTGGCAAATGCGTTCAGCTGGTGGATCGCTTCGATCAGGTATTCCGGGCAGTTTGTTTCGTCGTCACTCTGCGCGGCGATGGCAATGAGTTCCTCATCGCTGTAGCGGCGTGGCGTGTGGCGCCCGGCGCGCGCCGGGAAGCCGGCTTCGCTGACCGCGGTGTGCTCGATTTCACCCCAGTTCACCGGCCACTTCAGTGTCGGCGTGCCGGCTTCCTGCACCGATGAGATCATCGCCGACGTCGCAAACTGATAGACGGCCACCAGTTTGGTGTTCGGGTAGATTTCTTTAATATTTTCAATGGTTTGTAGGGAAAGGACCGGGAGCTGAAAAATCAGCACCTGAGGGTCGTCGGTGGCGGTCTGCTCGGCAAAGAACGCCTCGATATTCGCCCAGCGGGAAACGACGTCGATGCGCGGGCGGCTGTCTGCTTTGCTCGCCTGCTGCTCCAGCATCAGCAGGTTGGGGCCGACGAGGCCTACCCGCGGCGCTTGCAGCGATACGACGACATTTTCGATGGGCGCCGCGCTGATGCGTTCAGACAGCTGGGCTTCGTCCAGCGGGGCCAGGCTCGAGATCGGATGGCCCTGGTCGATCAGGTGTTTGATGAGTTTCAGCCGCTCCAGCTGCGGTCGGCTGTAGAAGCGGGTTTTCCCGGCTTTGTGGGCAGGGCTGAGGTCATAGCGACGCTCCCAGGCCCGCAGGCGTTCTACGGAAATGCCGGTCAGCGAGGCGACTGTACCGATGCGGTACAGGTCTTCGTCTTGATTTGGATCCACGGCAGGGCTGTCCAGATACAAAGTCTGTACAGAGTCTATCGTATTCAGGCTGCTTGTCCAGGTCGTTGTGTCCCCGGCTCGTCACACTGGAAAGACAGTGACTTGCGCGCCGGCGCTGCGATCCATCGTGCATCTGAGTCTCAGATTGCGCGTCGCATCGCCACGCTGGAGGCTGAATATCTCGCTCGTTCGACATCGATCGCGATGCCGAGTGCCGTCGCCCGAGAAGTCGTGGCGCGACAGGACGCATTAGCCAGGCAGCGTGGAGATAAGGAAAGAGTGGGGCGTGTCACGGTATGGGAGGAAGGGGAGAGAACACCGCGCCACGCCCTGTCTTGCCGCTGAATGCTTGCTCAAACTACGAGCCAGCGGAAGATGGCGCGCATTCTATTGGCAAAGTTGTTGATTGCAATAGCCAGGCGGTAAAAAAGTCGTAACCAATTGTTTCAGTCAGCCCGCGCGGCTAGAAACGATGGTTAGGTTGGCTCATTCAGTGAAAAAGTCGACTTCACCGGTAGCCAGAGAATATTCGGCGCCGACGACGCTCAGGTTTCCCGCTTCGATCAGCGATTCGATGATTTCCGAACCGTGACGCAGCTGATGAACGGTCGTCATGACGTTGGCGCGGACTGCGCGATCCAGCAGTTCCTCTTCGTCGCGGGCGTCTGCCAACAGCGGCTCGACTGCCGGACGCACCCGGTCGACGATGGCACGCAGATTTGGCGAGCGACTCGCAGCTTCCTGCCGGAGTTCTGCGATCGTCGCCTTCACTGCGCCGCAGTTGCTGTGGCCGAGCACAACCACCAGGGGGCTGCCGAACTGCGCCGCGGCGAACTCGACGCTGCCGATCTGCGAGGGGGCGACGATGTTGCCAGCTACGCGGATGACGAAGAGGTCGCCCAGGCCCTGATCGAAAACGTGTTCAGCCGGGACGCGCGAGTCAGAACACCCGAGAATGATGGCGAACGGCTGCTGCGCGTCGACGGTGTCGCTGCGATGTTGCGCCAGCGGGTGGTCCAGACGCTGGTCGGTGGCGAAACGCCGATTGCCGGCCTTCAGTCTTTCCAGTGCTGCCTGGGCGGGGGTGAGTTCAGTCATGGCGCGGCATTGTACCGTCAACGAGGGTTCTGTGCGCAAGCCCTCAGGGCGGCCCTGCAAAGCTTGCAACTCGCGGGTGCGCCCGGACAATAACCGTCTGTCTCGAACCAGGATTGTGAACTCGACATGCGGAATAACCTCGGTCTTTTCTTGAGCAAACGTGCCTTTCTTTCTCCGGACATCGATGGCTATGTGGAAGGAGACGGCAGCTATCGCCTTTCGTATCAGGCGCTGAATGCTTCCTCTAACCGGGTGGCTAACGCGCTGCTGGCTGATGGCATCAAAAAGGGCGAACGGGTCGGCCTTCTGCTGATGAACTCGCGTGAGTTCATGGAAGCGTATTTTGCGCTGGCCAAGGTCGGCGCCGTTGTCGTGCCGCTCAACTGGCGGCTCGTGGCCGACGAACTGGAATTCATTCTCAAAGACTCCGGCACCGAACGTCTGATTTTCGGCGAAGAGTTTGTTGATACCGTAGCCGAACTGCACAGCCGCGGCGACAAGACCGACATCAAGCAATGGCTGCAGGTGGTCGATAGCGGTGAAGCGGCGCATTTTGCAACGGACTACCGCGCGTTTCGCGACGCTGCCAGCGATGCCGAACCGCCGGTGGGCGGGTCTGACGATGACATGCTCTACATCATGTACACCTCCGGCACGACCGGTCTGCCGAAAGGCGTCGTGCACACGCACAACACGGCCATCTGGGGTTTGATGACCATTGGCGCCACCGCGGAATATCAGGACGGAGATCGCTATCTCGCCTGCCTGCCGATGTTTCATGTCGGCGCGCTGACGCCGCTGGCGGTGAACGTCTGGCGGGGTGCAAGCAACATTGTCATGCGCAGCTTCGACCCCAACCGCGCCTGGCAGCTCATCGAAGAAGAGAAGATCACCACCGGCCTCGCCGTGCCTGCCATGCTCAATTTCATGCTGCAGGTGCCGTATGACCAGTACGATTACTCGACGCTGCGCTGGATGATGACCGGCGCGGCGCCGGTGCCGGTGACACTGACCCAGAAATATCATGAGATGGGGGTTGGCGTTCTGCAGGTGTACGGACTGACCGAATCCTGCGGCCCTGCCTGTCTGATGGATGCGGCCAACGCGCTGCGTAAGCCCGAGTCGACCGGGCGCGCGTTTTTCCACACCGAGGTCAAGATTGTCGGAGAGGATGGTAACGAATGTGCCTCCGGCGAGGCTGGCGAAGTCTGGGTAAAAGGCGCACACATCATGCGCGAGTACTGGAATCGCCCGGACGCGACCGCAGAGACCCTGGTCGACGGCTGGCTGCGGACCGGTGACGTCGCGACCATGGATGAAGAGGGTTTTGTCGCGATCCAGGACCGCATCAAGGACATGATCATCTCCGGCGGCGAGAACGTCTATCCGGCCGAGATCGAGGGCGTGCTGGCTTCGCATCCGGGCATATCCGAGGCGGCGGTCATCGGCCAGGAGAGCGACAAGTGGGGTGAATCGCCGCTGGCGATTGTCGTCAAAACCGACCCGGACCTCACTGAAGCGGACGTCATCAACTATTGCCAGGGCAAGCTTGCGGGTTACAAGCAACCCAAAGCGGCGGTGTTCATCGACGAAATTCCGCGCAATCCGAGCGGCAAAATCCTGAAACGGGTGCTGCGCGAGCAGTTTCCGGACAAAGCGCCGGTCTGATCCGGCCCGATGTGAGGAGACGGCGGCGGCGCGTTATGCGCAGCCGCGTCTGCAGCCGATTCTACGGCATAAAGAAGTTCTTGATGACCATCATCGACCAGACGATGACGACCAGCGCGAGGCTTACGAACACTGCCGCGGATCCCATATCTTTGGCGCGCCCGGCCAGATCATGATGTTCGTGGCCGACGCGGTCGACGACCGCCTCGACGGCGGAGTTTAGAAGTTCGGTGATGAGCACGACGGCGAGCACCGCGATCAGCACCGCGACCTGGAACATCGTCTGACCGATGACAAACGCCAGTGGCAGCATGAGCACGCCGAGCGTGCACTCCTGCCGGAAGGCGGATTCGTTCTTCCAGGCCGCGCGAAACCCCTGCCAGGAATAGCCTGTTGCTTTGATGACCCGCGTGAAGCCGGTATAGCCTGGTTTTGCCATATCGATTACCTCATCTACCTCACTTAGCCAACGACCCGCCAGTTCAATGATCGTCTGGACAGGGTCCAGTCTCTACCTGGATCGTGGAGTGGTCGATGCCGAAGCTGTCGTTCAGCACCACTTTGATTTCCTGCGTGACGTCGTGCACCGGTGTGTGTTCCGCAACCAGCGCATGCAGCGTCAGCAGAGGTTTTTCTGCGGTGAGCGCCCAGGCGTGCACGTGATGGATTTCCATGACCTGCGGCAGGGCGCTGAGCTCACGCTTGATTTCTGCCAGATCGACGCCGTGGGGAACGCCTTCGAGCAGGA
Source organism: Pseudomonadales bacterium (assembly GCA_965267275.1). Taxonomy (GTDB): domain Bacteria; phylum Pseudomonadota; class Gammaproteobacteria; order Pseudomonadales; family Azotimanducaceae; genus UBA4421. The sequence goes on along the minus strand of OZ253950.1, from coordinate 3,569,356 downwards.
TATGCGCGGACTCTTTGATCACGCGGTACGCGCCGCGGCTCAGAATGATCACAATCAGCAGCGTCAGCACCGGGTCGGCGTACAGCCAGCCGAAAAAGTAGACCGCCAGCGCGGCCAGGATCGCCGCCGCGGATCCCAGGAGGTCGCCGAGCACATGCAGCGCGGCACTGCGGACGTTGGCGTTATCCGAAGCACCGTGCAGCCAGCGATAGGCGATGATGTTGACGACAAAGCCCGCCGCCGCAACACCGAGCGCGGGCAGGGGCAGGATCGGTTCCGGATTTGCCAGGCGGCTGACCGCTTCTATGGATATCCAGATTACCAGCGCCGCCAGCGTCAGGCCGTTGATGAACGCGGCGAGAACCTGGAAACGGTGGTAGCCGTAGCTCAGCTTCTGGTCGAAGCCGCGCGCGGAGATGCGTGCCGCCCACCAGGACAATCCCAGGGCGGTGGCATCGAGAAACATATGGCCTGCGTCGGCAAGCAGTACCAGGGCGTTGGTCCAGAACCCGGCGACAAGCTCGACGAACATGAAGCCGGCGATCAGGAAAAACGCCCATCCCAACAAGCGCGAATCGTGTGTATGACTATGGCCGTGGTCGTGACCCACGCGAAAACCCTACAAGTAGATCGTCAGGGTGATTATAGCGGCATCGCGCAGATAGTCGCCTGCGCGCTGCCGCTCGTCGAACTATCCCGGACGGCATCACTGAGCCTTCAACAGCGCTTGCGGGGCTCAGAGCGGCTGGTTGATTTCCATGCCGAGCTCAACTTTACCGACGACCTCATAGATCGGCTGCGCCACCATGATGTGCTGTGTCGGCACATGCACGTCGCGGAAACATTGCTGCAGCTTCGATTTGCGATAGATCGAGGTCCCCCCGGCGGCATGGTACAGCCGGTCCACGGCGGCGACAGCGGACCAGGCGTTGTTGCTCGCTGCCAGGCGCAGTTGCGCCTTGGTCTCCAGACTCAGCCGGCCGCTGTCGGTTGCCTGCGTCCAGGCGGCGTCAATGTACTCGCGGGTCAGTGCCCGGGCGCTGGCGATTTCCGCTCTCGATACAGCCAGATCGCGCTGCGCCAGAGGACGATTGGCCAGCGCGCGGCTCGATCCGGTCGGGGTTTTGCTGCCGGCGAGCGCCACAAACTCGTCCAGGGCGCGCTCGGCAATGCCGATGGAAACCGCGCTCACGCCCAGGGCCAGTAAACCCAGGGTGGGGAAGCGATACAGCGGTGCATCGACGCGGGGACGTTTACCCAGAGTGACCCAGCGGCCTTCGGGCACTTTCGCGTCGCAAACCTCGATGTCATGACTGCCGGTGCCGCGCAAACCCGAGGTATCCCAGGTGTCGGTATGAATGGTGACCTCGGCGGCCGGGAAGAAGGCGAGCGCCGTCTCCGCGATGCCACGCTCACCCATCCGCGGTTCGCCGTTGTCGTAAATCGTGCAGCCGCCGCAGATCCACTGAGCAACCTGACTGCCGCTGCCGAACGGCCAGCGTCCGCTCACCCGAAGTCCGTTGGCCTCGCTTTCGGCCTTGCCGATGGGGGCGGTGACGCCGACTGTAATGTCATCCGGGTGGTCCCCATAGATGGTCTGGGCCCATTCCGGCGCGAGAGAGGCGCTCAAGAGCCCGGTGGTGTTGCCGATCATCAGGCACCAGCCGGTGGCGCCATCGTGGTAGGCCGCCGCGGCGAGGCTGTCAAAGAAGGCTTGCGGATGTACCTGTAGACCCTTGTAAGCCTCCGGCACCAGCTGGCGGAAGAGGCCTTGGCCGGCCATGTCTGCCGCGAGCTGTGGATCCATGCGGCTGGCGGCTTCCATGCCGGGGGCCGCAGCTTCTATGGCATCGGCAAAACTATGGGTGGTGGCAACGACGTCCAAAATGCTCTCCTCTAAGCGTGCGTCATTATTAAGGATCGCACCGCGGGATTGCACGCATGAAATCCGGGCAGCGGTCGGTCCGCGCGAAGTTGCCCAGCTCTCCCTGCAGGTAGAGCGATCCGCCGCGCTGGAAGAACACCACCGTTGCCACCGGGTCATCCTCGCGGCGAAACTGATTCTTGCTGACTGCAACGAGCGGCGTGCGTCGCTTGCCGCGGACAAACACGAGCTGCTGATCTTCCAGGCGGATCTCCGCGGTAGAAGCCGCCCCGCGTTGCCAGCGTTCGATGGCAAAACGGGTGGCTGTCGGGTAGTAGGTCCCGACGAAAGCGTCGAGTTTCGTGGCGGCGACAGCTGGCGGAGATGGTTTCTCGACATCCTTGCTCAGCGCGCTTTCGAGCAGACGTTCGATACGACGCAGCACGGCGGGATCGTCGATGTTGATGTTGGCGAGGTAGGCGCGCGGCGTATTGGCCATGAGTGCCATGCGCGAGCGGTAGCCGTCGGCGTCGCCGCCGTGCGTGTGCCAGACGAGCCCGCGGCGCACGCGCGGATAGAGACCCGCGGCGTAGTCGAAGGTGAATTCCGGCGCGGCTCTGCGCCCCGATGGGCGGAACACCCTCTCGGCGATACCGGCGGGCAGGTTCTGCAGTGCGCTAACCAGTTTCAGCATGTCCCCGGTTGACGCATTCATGGCGCCGTAAGCCGGGAACGTCATGTGCCAGTATGGGATTGCCGTGCTGCCGTCTGCCTTGAAACCACCGGGCAGGCCAGGGTCCGGCGCAAAGCTTGCGCTCGACATGCCGATGGGGTCGAACACCAGCGCCTGCACCGCATCGGCGTACGATTTGCCGGTGACCTGTTCGATCAGCAGCTGCGTGAGCCCCGGGGCGAGGTTCGTGTAGGCATGCTGCAAACCGGGCGGCCAGCGTGTGACGCGATGCGCCGGGTTGAGCGCGAGCGCGGCGGGCAGATCGATGGGGTCGTTGAAATTGAACTCGGCCATGGACAGGTCCGGAAAGCCGGCGCGCAGCTCCAGCAGATCGATGACGCGGACCGGATGTGCCTGCCGCCAGGGATTTCCCCAGAAGTGGTCGGGTACGTAACGGGATAGCGGTGCTTCCAGATCAACCTTGCCTGCGGCCCATAGATTCAACACGGTGAGCGCTGTCACGGTTTTGGTGATCGAGCCCCAGCGCAACGGCGTGGTGTCATCGCCACCCATGACCAGAACTCTGGGACCCTCGGCGTGTTGCAAAGCCACCGCCAATACGGGAATGTTATGCGCCTGACGCAGGCGCGTCAGATCCGCGGCGAGTTCCGCCGGGAAGGGAGTGGCTACGGCTGCCGGGACGGCGTTTGACGAGACGGCGCCTGCATAGAAACAGATGACGACGGCCAATGCCCGGCCGATACGACCAAAGGGTGGGGAGATCACGGTGAGCAAGTTCCGCATGGCGCCAAGGTTAGCATTCTCGCTTGCTTTGCTGTTGTGCCTGCCCGGTGTCAGCTGGCCGGATGTTGCCGGCGCGGCCCCAGTGGCCATCGTCGTGCATGGCGGTGCCGGCACCATCGACGAAAGCAGGATGACCGCGGCTGAGCGTGACGCTTATCGGGCCGTGCTCACTCGAGCCCTCGAAGCCGGGCATGAAATTTTGAGCAACGGCGGCGCCAGCCTGGACGCGATCACCGCAGCGATAGTCATTCTGGAGGACTCGCCGCTGTTCAATGCCGGTGTTGGGGCGGTAATGACCTGGGACGCCACCCACGAGCTCGACGCGAGCATCATGTCCGGTGCTGATCTCGCCGCTGGCGCGGTTGCCGGCGTGACGACGGTGAAAAACCCGATCCGGCTGGCGCGCAAGGTCATGGAAGCGTCCGATCATGTGATGCTGGCCGGGGCGGGTGCCGAGGCGTTTGCAAAAACCGCGGGTATGGCTGTCGTCGACAATGCGACGTTCACAACAGAGCGTCGGCGGGCATCGCTGGAGCGTGTCAAACGGGCCCTCTCTGAGCGGGCGTCACTGAATGATCTGGTGGCGCCGAAGAAATGGGGCACGGTCGGCGCGGTGGCGCTGGATCGTGCAGGCAATCTCGCTGCCGGGACGTCGACTGGCGGTATGACGGCAAAACGCTGGGGGCGCATCGGCGACTCGCCGGTGATTGGTGCGGGCACTTATGCCGACAACCGCAGCTGCGCGGTTTCGGCGACCGGCCATGGCGAGTATTTCATACGCTACAACGTCGCCGCGGATATCTGCGCGCGAGTACGTTATCAAGGCCTGGACATTGCGGAGGCAGGGCGCCAGGTTCTGTTTGACGAATTGTTACCCAATGGCGGCACCGGTGGTGTCATCATCATGGATCCTGCCGGCAACATTGCCACGCCGTTCAACACGGAGGGCATGTACCGGGGCAGTATCGATACAAACGGACACCTGACTATTGGTATACACGGTGGCGCTGAGCCATCAGATAAATAGCAAATCGCAAAAAGTAAATAGATAGATAGAAGCAGAGAGGAGCAAGCAATGAGTCGTATGCAACTGGATTTCGAAGGCCGCGTGGCGGTACTGAAGTTCAATCATCCTGAGGTCATGAACGCGGTGGGGCGGCAGATGCTCCTCGATTTTGCCGACGCGATGGCGGCTATCAAAGACAAATCCAATGGCGCGCGTTGCGTGCTTTTGACGGGTAACGGCCGCGGTTTCTGTGCCGGTGCCAATCTGCAGGACGACGCCGGCGGTGATGACGACGGCAGGCCGCGGCAGGCGGGCTCGGCGTTGCGCAACAGCTACCACCCGCTGCTGTTCGAGCTGCGCGGCCTCGAGATGCCCATCGTCACGGCCGTCAACGGCGCCGCTGCCGGGGTAGGCATGAGCTTTGCGATGATGGGTGACATCGTGTGCGCATCTAAAGCGGGTTACTTCCTGCAGGCCTTTGCCCGCATCGGGCTGATTCCGGACGGCGGTTCGACGTTCATGCTGCCGCGCCTGGTCGGCTGGGGCAGGGCAATGGAGCTGTCCATGCTGGCAGAGCGCCTGCCCGCGGAGCAGGCCCATGAGTGGGGCATCGTGAATCGCCTCTATGACGACAACGATGCGCTCCTGGACGGCGCGATGCAGGTGGCGAATCAACTCGCCAACGGTCCGCGGTCGCTGGCGCTGATCCGCAAAGCCTACTGGCAGACCTGGAGCAATTCTTTCGAACAGCAGCTCGAGCTCGAAGCGCAGCTGCAGAACGAGGCGGGCAGCTCCAACGACTTCAAAGAAGGTGTGTCTGCGTTTCTCGAGAAGCGCGACGCTGAGTTTCGGGGGGAATAGCGGCCGCTAACCGGCCAGCGCCTCCAGGTGCGCCTGGGCGCTGCCGGCGAGTGCCTGCAGATCATATCCGCCTTCCAGCGTGGAGATGATCCGGCCGTCGCTGAATTGGTTCGCCATGCCGACGATGCCCGACGTCACCCAGGCGAAATCGTTTTCCACCAGGTTGATGTTGGCGAGCGGATCGCGCGCGTGGGCATCGAACCCTGCTGAGACGAAAATCAAGTCTGGCTTGTGTGCTTCGATCGCGGGCCACCAGTCGCGCTCGATGACCGCGCGAAAACGGTTGCCGTCAGCACCAGCCGGCAATGGTGAATTGACGATATTGGGCCGCTCGATGTCGTAAAGCCGATTCGGGTAGTGCGGGTGCTGGAAGCTCGAGCAGACGAGCACATCCGGGTTGTCGCGGAAGATATCCACCGTGCCGTTGCCGTGATGCACGTCGAAATCGAGGATGGCCACCCGCGCAACGTCGGTCTCCGCCAGCGCTTTCAAAGCACCAACCGCAACGCTGTTGAAAATACAGAACCCCATCGCCACGTCGCGCTCGGCGTGATGCCCCGGCGGGCGCACGGCGCAGAAGACCCGCTTCGCGGCGCCGCTCGTCACATCGTCCACCGCGTTGCAGAGCGCACCTGCTGCGAGCTTGGCCGCTTCCAGACTCGATGGACCCATCCAGGTGTCCGGGTCCAGAGGCACGACGCCATCGTCAGGCGCCATGTCGTTGATGAACTTGAGATGCGCGTCGACATGAGCACGCGCAAGATCGTCATTGCCGGCCGGTGCCGGCGTATGCCAGGTGTGGTCCGCTGCAAAACCCGTCTGCTCGAGGTGCGCCAGCAGGTGAGTGATACGCTCCGCGCGTTCCGGGTGGCCCGGAGCGACTTCATGCGCAGAGAATTGGGTGTGGCTGTAGATATGCATAGTTTTGATAGTAGCGGTCAGGTTAAAGGATGGTTCTGGCGAAATTCTTCCGCCACCGTTTCCAGCGTTTTGAATTCGATGCCCTCGTGCTCTTTAAAATGGGCAATGAGGCGTTCGAGCATGAGCATGCGGCTGCCTTTGCCGGTGGTCTGCGGATGCATGGTCAGTACGTACACGCCGTCGCCGATCTGGTGGTATAGATAGTCGAACTCGTCTTTCCAGATTTCCAGCACTTCCGCCGGTGAGCGCAGGCCGCTCCTGCCGGCCCCCGGCTCGTAGTTGAAATAGGGCGCATCGTCCATGTTCCAGTCGAACGGCAGAATCACGAGATCCACCTCTGTGCCGAATTCATACGCGGCATCCGTTCGCGGCACATCGCCAAGGCGGTGGTATACCGGCGCGAAGTCATGGGGCGCCATGGAACTGTCATAGCTGAACCCGTGCTCGAGCAGCAGCCGGGTCCACCGTTCGCCCAGATTGCCGCCGGGCAGACGATGACCCACCGGCGGCCGGCCGCTGATCTTTTCTATGCATTCCATGGAGCGTGTGAGGATGTTGCGCTCGTCTTCAAAGGGTCGCTTCGAACTCGGCGCTTCGTGACAGTAGCCGTGGTAGCCGATCTCGTGGCCAGCATCGGCGATCTCGCGGCAGATCTCGGGAAACGTGTCGATGGTGTGCCCCGGAATGAACCAGGTGCTTGGTATGCCTTCGTCGCTCAAGAGCCGCAACATACGCACGGCGCCAACGCGGCCGCCGAACTCACCTCGTGAAATGAGGTTGGGTGAGCGCGTTTGTTTCGGTCCAACCCAGATGGAAATGGCGTCGAAGTCGAATGACAGACATACGCTGATGGTTTTAGGCATGCCGCTAAGCCCCCTGCAGGTGGTGTAGAGTGTGCCACATTAAACAGAAGACATGACGCACCGGGAGCAGGATCTCATGACCGACAGGCCTATCGCCGAGCAACTTGCCGCCAAGTGGAGTGCACGAACCCCGCTGGATGTGGCGAACAGCTTTGCAGCCCCCCTGTACGGAACGGCCGGGGAGTGGGATCTGCCCAGCGACGTCACGCCCAAGCGCGAACTGCTCTATCTTGCCGTCGGCATCCCGGACGCAGATTCCCTGCCCAAAGAGGCGCTCGCCAACGCAGCGGACATGGTGCTCTCGCGGCCCGGCGATCTGGCGTTGCGTTATGGTTTCGGCCAGGGCCCCGAGGGGATACGGGCATGGCTTGCCGAGTATCGGTCCCGCCTGGAAGGCTTCCCGGTGGAGCCCGACTGGTTTCAACTGACCAACGGCTCTGCCGGCGCGATTGACCTGGTGGTGCGCTCTTTGATCGACGCCGGCGACGTCATCATTGCCGAGAGCCCTACTTATATGGGCACGCTGCACAATTTTCGTGGGGTCGGCGCAGACGTGCGCTGTGTACCGATGGACGAGGACGGTCTCAATGTAGATGCGCTGGAGGCGCTGCTGGATGAGCTTGCTGCCGAAGGGCGGCGGGTGAAACTCATCTACACGATCTCGGCCTTTCAGAATCCATCCGGCGTAACGCTGTCCGAGGCGAGGCGCTTACGGCTGTTGGAACTCGCCTGTCAGCATGATGCGATCGTGCTCGATGACGAAGCCTACCGCGAGCTCTGGTTTGACGAGCCGCCGCCTCAGGCGCTGTCGGCGATGGCCGAAGGCTGGGGAGTGATCACGGTGGGCTCCTTCTCCAAAACGGTCGCGACGGGCATCAGGGTCGGCTACATCCACACCCGGCCGGATCTGCTGGCGCTGTTCGGCCGCATGCGCTTTGCGATGGGGCAGAATCAGTTTGGCCTGCGCACGTTCGGCGAGTTTCTGATCCAAGGGCACTACGATGCGCATCTCGAGAAAATGCGCGCAATCTATAAACGCAAACGGGATCTGATGCACGAAGCGATGCTGCAGGCAGGCCTGGACCAGTTTATGGATTGGCAGCCGCCGCATGGCGGCTTCTATATCTGGGCGCATCTCAAGCCGGGCCTTGACCGCGATGCCGTCTGGCGCACGGCTGTCAGCGAAGGCATCGCGGTTAACAACGGCGCCGGCTTCACACCGCTGGGTGATTCGGAGCATATACGGATCGCGTATCCCTGGACGTCGGAAGGGGACTTCGCCGAGGCGGCCCGGCGACTGCGTCTGGCGTGTGATCGGGTGGTCGCGGGAGATGCCGCTTAGAGGATGATGAGTTACTTACAGGAACCCCTCCGGGGCTGACGATAGCGCGCATGGCCAATCCGGAAGAATTGTTGCAGGGACACAGCGTCGTGGAATGGGTGCCCGACGCGTCGCCCGAACTCGTGCACATCGCGGTTGGATTTGCAGGACGGTTGCTGGCGGATCTGGGTGCTGAAGTGGTTCGGATCAGAACAGCCGATGAACCGCTTGCCAGGCTCAGGAGTTCGGTAAACGAAACAGTGAGCGGCAACAGCGTATTAGCCACCTACCTCTATAGAAACAAAGCCGGTATCGACCCGGACGACGTCGGGGCGCTGATCAGCGGGGATAGCCCGCCCGACCTCGTCATTCTGGGGGCGGCGGACCTGCTGCCGTCCGACAGCCAGATCTCATCAGTCACCGCCACTGCGGTTGCCGCAGATGCCGGGCTCGACGGCGTCTCCGTTTCAGAGCTTGGTATACAGGGGCTGGTGGGCCTCACGGATCTGTTTGGCGAGCCCGGGCAGCAGCCGCTCATGATGGGCGGCCATCAAACCGCCTATGCCATGGGCTATGCCGTGTTCACTGCCGCGATGGCGAACCTGACCAGGTCAAAGTGCCTCGATCAGGTCGACAATGCCCGGGTCAATGCGGTCGATGCACTGGCCTGGGTTAACTGGAAAGGGGTTGCCGCAGGTGCGCTCGGGTTTCCGATAGCGAGGGGTGGGAAGGGCGCGGAAGCGCCGGTCCTCGAATGTGCGGACGGCTACTTTGCTTTTCTGCACATGCCCAACAACTGGGCGGACATCTGCGCTGAGGTTGACGATCCCCGGCTCGCGGATGAGCAGTTCGCCAGACCCGGGCGTCGAGCGAAGAATGCCGCTGCGCTGAATGAGATTCTCGCTGAGTGGGCTCGGCAGAAAACCTGGTCGAGCCTGTATGAATTCTGTCAAAGATGCGCGATTCCGGGTGGGCCGGTGCTCCGTGGCGCGGACCTATTGGCAGACCCGCTTTATCAGCACCGTAGTTTCTTTGCAGAGGCCGAGCACGTCGGCGAAGCGGGCGCGGTCGATATCAAGGTGCCTGGTTTGCCTCTGACCGTAGAAGACACTGCCGAGGAGGATGTGCGGCCGGTTGCCGGCATACGATTTTCTGCAAACACCCCGACCGCACTTCCTCTGTCTGGCAAATTGGTTTTGGACCTCGGCATATTCACGGCGGGCTCTGTCACCTCGACGCTGCTCGCTGATCTGGGTGCCTGCGTCATCAAAGTCGAGTCCGAGTCCTATTCGGATCCGTTCCGGATCTGGCCGGGCATCAAGGGCGATTCGCCGCTCTTTACGTTCAACAACCGCAACAAACTCGGGCTGAACCTCGACCTCAAGACAGATGAAGGCAGAGCGAAATTTCTCCGCCTGGTCTCTCAAGCCGATGTCGTCGTCGAAAATTTCCGCCGGGGTGTGCTCGAACGCCTCGGGATTGATTACCCGGCGCTGAAGGCCGCGAACCCCGGCATCGTTCTCGCCTCCATATCGGGTCAGGGCGCCTCGGGACCCGGTTCCGGCCATGTCAGCTTCGGCTCGACGCTGGAGGCCATCGGCGGGGTCGCTGCGCTGACGGGTTACCCGGACGCCGGCTGCTACATCAGCGGACGAAACCTGAATTATCCAGATCAGATTGTTTGTCTTTATGGTGCGGGTGCGGTGATGGCTGCACTCCTCAAAGTGCGTGAGAGCGGGCGCGGCATGCATATCGATGTGTCCCAGCGCGAGGTGACGACGCTTGCTGTGGGTGAGACGGTCGCGGCCGCCAGTCTATACGGCAGTGACGACGGTTTCCCCGGCAACGCCAGTCTGAACGCGGCGCTGCAGGATATTTTTCCGGTCACGGATGGATGGCTCTGCGTCACCGTGCAGGACGAAGCCCGGATTCGCGATTTGGCGGCGTTGTTGGCGTGTGATCTCGCCAATGTCGAGCCGCAGCTGACGCGTTGGTTGGCCCAACAGGATAGTGCTGGCGCGATCGCGGCATTGCGGCCGCTGGGCATCGCGACTTTCAAGGCAAACACCGGCGCGGAAGCCGCTCGAGAGTCTGCCATCAAGTCGGGCAGCGCGTTTGCGGCGACGCACTCTGGCGCCATGGTCAAAGGGTTCCCGTTTCAGTTCGACGCCTCGCCGCTCACGATCTATGAAGAATCTCCGCATATGGGAGAGCACACAGAGCACATTCTGAAGATCCTCGGAGATATCGCGTAAACGCGGCGGCCTGTTGGCGCGCTGACACCAACCGGCCAGACAGATGCAGGCGATGAACGAAGCGCTGAACGAGAGCTGGGACTGCTGGTATGAGGGCAGGACCATCAAACACACGGATAAGTTTTACAGTACTGGCAGACTCGCAAACTTGCCGACAATAACAGGAGACACCTCATGCGATACGGATTTGTCATACCGAACAATGTCGGTATAGAAGATTCACATGCGCTCATCGAGCTCGGCGTGCTCGCCGAAGAACTCGGCTTTGACTCCGTCTGGGTCAATCACCACATTCTGCACGTGGGCTACGTCAAGGAGCGCCTTGGTACGGATCCTTACCAGGACGCGCTCGTGACGCTGACCTGGCTGGCGGCAGCGACCTCCAGAATCAGTCTCGGTACCAGTGTGTTGGTCATGCCGTACATGCATCCCATGGCGCTAGCCAAACAGCTGGCCACGCTTGATCAGTTGAGTGAAGGCCGTCTCATCGTAGGGCTCGGGGCTGGCAGCCTGCCGGAGGAAAACGCCGCCCTCGGCGTGCCTTACGAATCACGAGGCCGTTACTGCAATGAGTTTTTGCAGGTCCTGCGACTGTTATGGACGGAGGACAACGCAAGCTTCGATGGCGAGTTTTTCTCTTTCGAAAACCTTTGTTCGTCACCGAAGCCAAAGCAGACGCCGCATCCATTGATGGTTGTGGGCGGCAACCGCCCGGCGGCGCTGACGCGGGTAGCCCGGTTTGGCGACGGCTGGCATCCCATGAATGTTGCCCCGGACGGCGTGCAGCGGCGCATGGAGACGCTCCGCGAAAAGACACGAGAATCCGGCAGAGCGCATGTCCCGCAAGCTGTTCAGGTCCGCCTCGACATGAACCGGGTGGATCCGGAGACGATTGCCGCCTACGAGCGGGAAGGGGTGACCGACCTCGTGATGCACGTCTCGTCATCAAACGTGGACAAGCAGAAGAGCGCGATCGAGGCATTTGCTCAATCCACTTTCCACTAACAGAGCCGGATTGGCGCCTTGCCGCCGTAGAGGGGCGCGCGCCGTTTCGATTCGGAAGCGGCGCTCTCCAGACGTTTGATCAGGTGCCGGTGAAGTTCCCGGGGCGGCGTTCAGCAACCGCTTTGACGCCTTCTTTGTGATCGCTGGTCTGCTGCAGATGGAACTGCTCGAACCCTTCGCGATCGGTCGCTTTCTGCACCGCATCTGCCAGATCGCCGCGCATCTGCGCTCGCAGTGAGATGAGCGCAAGCGGTGCGTTCTCTGCAATCTCTTTGGCGTAGGCGATGGCTGCGTCTCGCACCTGATCCTGCGGAACCAGGCGGTCGACGATACCCAGAGCGTGGGCTTCTTCGCCGCCGATGCGTTTCCCTGTGTAGAAAAGGTCGGTTGCCGCCTGTTCACCGATGATGCGCGGCAGGGTGTGGGTCAGCCCGAATCCGGGCGTGAATCCGAGCTTCACGAAGTTGGCGGTAAAGCGTGCTTCGGGGCAGGCAACGCGGAAGTCCGGCATGATCGCGAGACCGAAACCGCCGCCCACTGCCGCGCCTTGAACCGCGGCGATTACCTGCTTTTTGTTGCGAAACAGACGCACGGCTTCCCGGTAGAGCGGATTGCCGTCCTCGGCTGTCCGCTGCGCGCGCTCTTCCTGGCCCTCGCGTGAGCCGAAGTTGGCGCCGGCGCAGAAGTGTTTGCCCTCTGAGCAGAGCACAATGACACGGCAGCTGGGGTCTTCATCGAGCGCCTCGAAAGCATCCGCCAGGCTGGCGATCAGGTCCTGATCGAAAAAGTTGTTCGGCCCGCGCTGTATCTCTGCGATAGCGACAAAGTCGCCAGCGTCGCTGACGTGAACGTCACCGAATTGCTTGTCCATGGTTCCCCTCTAACGAAGCTTATTTTGAAAGTATGGTAACACCGCTGATGCCCGGCGCACCGTAGACATGGGTATAGGCGACCTTGGGGTCGTTCGGCACCTGGCGCGCGCCGGCGGCGCCTCTCAGCTGTAACACGTTTTCGTAGACCTGCCGCAGCCCGGAAGCCCCGATGGGTTCGCCGTTGGCAATGCACCCGCCGTCGGTGTTGATGGGCAGACGTCCGTTGATCTCGGTCTCGCCACGCTCGAGCATGAACTCCTGCTCGCCGTCTTCGCAGAAGCCGTTTTCCGCCATGTGCATGATCTCAGCGCCGGATTCGGTGTCCTGCAGCTGGGCGACGTCCACGTCCTCGGGTCCGATGCCGGCAAGTTCGAAGGCAGCGATGGATGCATCGACGGTTGGTCCGACTTCCTCTTCCTTGGGCAGCCAGGACGCTTTCACTTCGAAGCTGCCGAAACGGCGCGAGCGCATGACCGCCGCATTCAGGTAAACGGGCGTGTTGGTGTACTTGTGCGCCTGATCGGCGCGCGCCAGGATCAACGCCACGCCGCCTTCCCCTGGTGAGCAGAACATGTACTGGGTCAGCGGATACGCAAGCATCTGCGACTGCAGAACCTCGTCTTCGGAGAACGGCTGTTTGCGCCATGCCATCGGGTTCATCGAACCGTTGCGCGTGGCTTTGGCGGCAACGCGCGCGAGCGTCTGGTGCGAAATCCCGTGCTTCTGCATATAGCGGTTGATCTTGATCGCAAAAAACTGCGGGTTGATGGCCATGCCGCTGCCGCCGTACCAGTCCCGTCCGCCGTCGACCGGGTGCACGGGGCGGTCGCTGGCAAACGCCCCCCGCGGATGCTTGTCGAACCCGATGGCAATACCCAGATCGGCCATACCCGCCTTGATGGTGTTGTAGGCGGTGGAAAGCGCGGTGCCGCCGGTGGCGCAGCCATTCATGACGTTGACGAATTGCAGTCCGGTCAGGCCCAGCATGGACACCATGGTGTCAGGATTACCGGAGGCCGAGCTGCCGCCGACGGCGAACTGCAGGTCCTGCCAGGAGATGCCTGCGTCTTTGCAGGCTTCGCGTACGGCGTAGGCGCCTTGCTCCATCCCGGTCACGCCTTCGTGGCGTCCGAATGGGTGCATGCCGATGCCGACAATGGCTACGTCACTTTGCATGGGTAATCTCCGCTTTATTCGGTCGGGGCAAACGCATAGGTCACCACGTCGTTGCCTTCTTCATCCTGGTACAGCGTTTCCAGGGTGAGCGCCATCGCCATGCCTTCCCTGAGCTTGGCCGGCTCGGATTCTGTCAGGCGCGCTTCGACGATGACTTCCGGCAGCTCGATATAGCCCACCCCGAATGGCTGGAAATCCTTCGGGTCGTTGGCGCCGAGGTAGGGGGGTGATTTCGGAGGGAATCCTTGCACCGTCCACGCCCAGAGCGTGCCCTCGGTGCCTAACACGGCAGGTTCGATGTTGGATCCTGCGCACTTAGGGCAGCCGGCGTAACGGGGAAACGTAACGTTGCCGCAATCTGTGCAGCGCCCGCCGACGAGGCGCGGTTCTTCGCCGTCAACGTCCAGGACGAACTGATTGACGGATACCTGTTGCGCCATTTGCCTGTTGTCCCCTCAATCCCGTGAGCCATAAACTATAACACGTTACAAACTTGCTCGGCAGGAGGGCGCATGGATCAGACAGCGGCGATGGAGGTGGGGATACCGGTGCTCAACCTCGAGGCGATGCAGGCATTCTACTGTGACGTGCTGGGCTGCACGGAGCTGCGTCGTGCGGACATTGCGCCGGAACTCTCGAAAGGGCTGACCACGAGCGCGGCGGGTTACGTGAACGTCTGGCTCCAGACGCCCAATGGCGAAGTCATCAAGCTGATGCATCCGACGGTGCCCGCAAGCCGTGCACCGCGTGTCGACTTTCTGACTGAACGTACCGGTATCGCCTATCTGACGTTCTACTGCAGCAACCTCGATGAGGTGCTCGCCAAAGCTGAAGCCAGCGGTGCAACGCTGCGCTCAGACCGGGAGCTCGCGAGCGGCGCGATAGGTATCAAGCTCTGCTTCTTCGATGATCCCGAGGGCAACGTCATCGAACTGGTAGAGCCGGCAGGCTAGACGGTGACGTGATTTACTGCAGGATGGCGATGACCGTGGCCTGCACTGTTTTTCGCAGGGTTTTGAGATTGAGTTTCTTCGGATCGAACAGATGCTGCATCACGAGCCCCCGCAGAGCACCAATGATCAGGGCTGCCGCGGCCTCTACGTCCGTGTCCTCGCGAAACTCACCTTGTTCGATACCGCGCTGGATAATCGCCATCAGCTTGGCGCGTGCACCTGCGTTCAGATTGGCAATGGCGGGCCGGATCTCCGGTACCGCCCCCAAAGCTTCACCCATGATGACGTACAAGGCGCGCATCGGTCCTTCGCGCAACGACACTTCCGTCAGATAGATCTCTATGTAGTTGTTGAGCGAGTCCGTGGCGCTCGCCTGCTCGATGGACTCGCCCAGCTGGTCTTCCAGAAATCGTTTGGAGATGTGGTCCACCACGGCCTGGAGCAACCCTTCTTTGGAGCCGAACTTATGGCTCACAAGACCCGCGGTATATCCGGAGTCTCGACCGACCTCGGTCAGCGTCGTTTTCAAGTACCCCTGCCTGGCGAACAGCGCAATGGCGGCCTTCAGCATCTGCTTCTCCGACATCTCGCGGCGCTGTTCTTGGGTTCTGGGCGAACGAGGCTGGTTCATGCGTCGGTTCATCCTTTCTCAATGACGCTCAGCGGGTGAAACTGGCGAAGACATCAACCGGCTCCCGGTCCATTTTCGCTGCGTTGGAATTAATCTGCGCGTCCATGTCCGGATAGCCGAAAGACAGCCCGCACAGGATGGCGTTGCCCTCGGGTATCGGCAGCATCGCCTTGACCGGTCCCGGATATGTGGCCAACGCACCTTGAGGACACGAGGCGATGCCTCGCTCGACGAAGAGCAACATGATGGTCTGCAGAAAAATACCGATGTCGATCGCATTTGCCCGGTGCATGGTTTCCGGGTACGACAGAAACGCCACATGTGGCGCGCCGAAGAACTCCCAGTTTTTCATCGACAAATCCCGGCGCGCCCTCTTGTCGTCCCTGTCTATGCCCACGGCGCCGAAGTATTTGAACGCGCACTCCCGCTGCCTTTCTTTGTAGCGGCCCTGCAAGCTCGTGCCGCCGGGAGGGAAGGCGGGGTAGGGTTTTACGCCGGAATTGATCTCTTCGAAGATCGCGGCCTGCAAACGAGCGCGGGCTGCGCCGGAGACGATGTCTATCCGCCAGGGCTGGGTGTTGCTGTTAGACGGCGCCAGCCGTGCCAGCTCGAGCACTTCGCGAATGACGTCTTCCGGCACCGGTTCGTCTTTGTAGGCGCGTATCGTGCGCTGGGCCTGGATTGTTTCGCTGACGTTCACTGCTTCTCTTTCCCCGCTATCCGATGCTGACCTTGCCTGCGTCTGCCAGTGCCGCCACAGTCTTCAATTGAGCCGCGCTGTCCTGGCCGGCAAATTCACACAGGCTGGCGAACTTGCTGTGCAGCTTTGCGCCCTGAGCGTCGTAGTCGGAGACGGGTTCAGACAGGTCGTTGAACTCCGTGTGGGCGTTCTGATCCGCATCCACCCACACCACCCTGGACTGGAAGTTGGTCAGCGAATCGTCAGTTTCGACGGTGACTTTGTCGATCAGCGCCTGAACCGCATCGCTGCTGATGACATCGTCGACGTAGGTCTCCGGGTTGGCGGTATCTATGCCGTTCAGTGCCAACGAAGCCGTGCCGCGCAGGCTGAATTTGCCTTCCAGGCCGGTCTTCGGTTCAACCACGCCGCAGATGTCGAGCAGCATCGGATGCACGGTAATCGTGAGAGACGACAAGTCATCGACATTCAGGCTGGTGCGTAGTTTCAGCACGCTCTCGATCGCTGAATGGGTCAGATGACAGGCCGCGTGATATTTGAACAGCGTGCCCAGGATCAGCCAGTCGTCAGCGATGGCGTCCAGGCGGTCCGTTGCGTCGCTGGCATTGGAGGCGGCCTGAACGAACCCTTGATTGCCGAGCACAGCTTCCGGATTGGCCGTAAAGCCCGCGGCAGCGAGGCGGGCGCAGTTGACGCCGCTCTCCGCGGAATGCCCCGGGTGATAAGGCTTGGTCATCGTGCCGAAATTCGCTTTTACGCCGCAGGCGTGGGAGGCAGCCATGCCCATGGCCGTGGCGTACTGGTCTTTGGGGAGTTTCAGGAGATGCGCGACACCCGCGGTCGCGCCGAAGGTCCCGTAGGTGGCTGTCGTATGCCAGCCGCGCGGGTAGTGATCGCGGCCCATGGCGTAGTTGATGCGGCCCTCGATCTCCACGCCCGCCACAAATGCCGTGATCATCTCTTTGCCGCTCGCGCCGATCTCTTCGGCAACGGCCAGCACTGCGGGCAGCACCGGTGCGGTGGAGTGGCAGCCGACACTGGAGCCCGTGTCGTCGTAATCGAGCGCGTGGCCGCTGGCGCCGTTCAGCAGCGCCGCGGTGGGTGCTTCGAGCTTGAGGTCGGAGCCGATCACCGTGCAGTCACCGCTACGTTTGCCGAACTGGCCGCGAAGGATCTCTGAAAGCGGCTCGGTGCTGCCGGCCAGCGCGCAGCCAAACCAATCCAGGATGCATTGATTCGCAACCTGCACGACGTGATCGGGTAGATCGTCGTAGGTCATTGCGCCGTATTTGTCCCAAGCGGCTAGATGGTCCATCTGCTTCTCCTGTGCTGTTCGCTTCTAGAGTGACTGTATGGCGCGTGCACCGTGCGCGTCCAGACGTCAGCTTTTACCCATCAGTCGGTCGGAGACGCGCGCCGCCCATGAAGGAAAACGTGGTCCACGCCGCTTTCGGAAGCTTTCTGAATCATCTTGGTGTTGCTGCCGGGTACCGACAGCTGGCAGCGGCGGTGGCGGCGGGGTTGACCGTGACCGTTCAACATCGTCATCTGAAGTCTCCTGAAGCGTGTGTCAGTCAGTGAGCCAGTGGCTCTTCTTCTTGATCAAAGCGGTGCGTTCGACTTCGGCCACCAGCTCTTTGTTCTGATTGACGCCCCAGTGCTTGAAGACGACGATCCCGGCGTCTTCGCGATCGCTCTCGCGCTTTTCGAGCACTCTGGAGTAGGCGTAGAGCGTGTCGCCGTGGAACACCATGGTCTTCAGCTGGATGTTGTGCAGGCCCAGTTCGGCGATGGCGTTTTCGACGGTATCCTGAGAAGCCAGACCCAGGACGAGAGAAAAGTTCACGCCGCCGTAGCAGAGGATCTTGCCGAGTGGGGTCTTCGACATCTGGTCTTCGTTGAAGTGCCCCTGCGCGGTATTCATCACCATATTGGTGATGTTGACGTTCTCGAGCGCCGTCATGGTTTTCCCGCGGGCGTGGCGGATAGTCTGCCCGACTTCGAAATCTTCGAAGTAGTTGTCGGAGCTCGTCAGCCTGGCGATAGCTGCTTTATCCATCTTTAGACTCCTTTTTCACCTTCGCGCCGCCCATCTGTCCTTTCCAGATCGCCAGATTGGAGCGGCGGAACTCGATGACCTTGCGGCCGTGCTGGTTGAACCCTTCGTTGAACCAGGTGATCACGCCGCGGCCTTCGGAAGACTCAGATTCGCGTTTGGCTTCGGTGATGGAAACTGCAGTGAGCGTATCGCCCGGGTACACCGGCTCCAGATACTTCAGGTCATAGACACCCAGGAACGGTCCGCCCAGACCTTCGGAGCACACCTCGACGCTCAGGCCGAGAATGACGTTGAACACGAGTTGCGGGTTCACGACGATATCCGGATGCCCCATCGCCTTGGCGTACTCGCGATTGAAGTAGAGTGGGTTGTAGGCCAGCGTCAGGTGGCAGAACTGGATCGCGTCTGCCTCGGTGATGGTGCGCCCCCAGTGGTGGTGGATCGTCTCTCCGACTTCGAAGTCGTGAAAGCCCTGGCCGCGTTTCCGCAGCACGGCGGATTGCAGCATCTCTTCAAATTCGCTCATGAAATCCTCTCACACAGATGCTCATGTTGTACCGAATAACTTATTGGTTTGTCAATCAATAAATTGGTACGCTATCCTTTTCTGGCGTTGCAACGCGAATCGACATGCAAAGGGTCTGGAGGATCAGCTATGAGCAGTGAAACATTTGAACTCGGCAATCGGCGGGTAGTCATTACAGGCGGCGCATCCGGAATTGGTTTTGCCCTGGCCAAAGGGCTTGGGCGGCGAGGCTGCAAGATCATGATTGCGGAACCGGACGAAGCACGTCTTGCGGCGGCGGTTGAGACGCTGCGCGCCGCGGGGATTGAGGCCACTTTCCAAAGTTGTGATGTCACGAATCTCGACGAGGTGGAGCGTCTTGCGGATCGTGCGTGGCAGGCGTTCGGCGGTGTGGACATGGTCTTCAACAACGCCGGCATCGGGATAGGGCAAACGCCTGTGGTCGATACCTCGATCGAAGATCTGCACGCCGTCTTCAACGTCAACTTCTTTGGTGTGTGGCACGGATGCAAAGTGTTTGGTCGACGCCTGATGGAGCAGGGCACACCAGCCGGCATCTACAACACCGGATCCGAAAATTCCTTGTTCAACGCCGTGCCGAACAACGCAGCGTATCTCGCAAGTAAGCACGCGGTGCTCGGCTTGACGGACAACCTGCGCGAGCAGATGCCGGACCACATACATGTGGGGCTCATCATTCCCGGGTTCGTCAGCACCGGGATGACGGAAGCTGTCGGGCACCTGGCAATGAATGCGGATGAATTTGCGGAGGTTGTGTTGAAACAGATTGCCGATGGGCGTTTTTATATCGTCTCGCACGCCTACAACATGGTGCATATTGAAAGGCGCTATGCAGAGATCGAAGAGGCGTACAGAACTTACGCCCCGAGGTATGACGGTGACGAAGAATACGATGTCCGTCATCTGCTGACGACGCTGAGTCAGTAACTCAGAGACTCAGCAGAGGCTCAGACCAAGGCGCCGGCCGTCGGTTGTTTCAATCGCCGCGCTGGAGCAACGCGTCGCGACGCTTGAGGCTCTCTGGCCGCCAGACATCGTTGGTGACGTAGTATTCCTCTACCGCAAGTGCTCCGGGCGGCAGCTCGAACCAGGGCTGTTTGGATACCGTATAAATGTGCACGTCGGGCGGCAGGCGGCTTGGATCGTCAAGCGTGCCTACGCGAATGAAACGAACTTCGTCGTGGAAGACGAGGTAGTAGCTCCAGAGCGCAACCTGGCATTTCGGGCAACGAAAGATCTCCTGACTTTCGCCGCTTGGAGAGGGCACCTTGATGCCCACAACTTCTCCTTCGAGAAGCTGCACTCGATCCTCTTCGATGAGCGCGTTCACCGCGAAAGCCGATCCGTTCTGGCGCTGGCACAAGCTGCAATGGCAGCCGTGCACCACCAGAGGTTCCGAATTCATCCGGTATCGGACGTAGCCGCAGGCGCAGCCGCCCTCGTGAGGCGCTTCTGTTTGCATGATCATCCTCTGCCTGACCGTGTTTGCATGTTAGTTGAACGCTTTTGATAAGTCCGCTTACGTAGGATGGCTGCCACATCGACCATCGCAGTCACGCGAACCAGTCAGAGTGCGCTGTCATGGAACTTAACCGAGAAGAATCGCAATGGCGGTAGAGCACCAACAGCGGCTGGTGTAGAAACATTCAGGAAAAGAGCATAAATTGAGGGACGGTTACCGTTTACCGCAGCAGTCCAAGGAAGAGGAGGCGGAACAGGTGAACAGTAGTTACAAAGGCAAAACTTTCATATTCGGCGACTTCCAGCTGCATGCCTACGACGGCCGGTTGC
The DNA here is from genome assembly GCA_965267275.1 of Pseudomonadales bacterium. GTDB lineage: Bacteria > Pseudomonadota > Gammaproteobacteria > Pseudomonadales > Azotimanducaceae > UBA4421. The sequence goes on along the minus strand of OZ253950.1, from coordinate 3,549,054 downwards.
GCCACATCCCGGATGGCCATTGTGTCGTCCTGCCACCGACGTTGCTCGAAATACTGCTTACCCTCGTCGAGGATGCGGGACAAGTGGTGGCCAAGCAGCAGTTCCTGGATCGCGTGTGGCCAGAACGCGTGGTCGAGGAAGGGAATCTATCCAGAAACGTATCCAATCTGCGCAAGATCCTCGCCGATGATGCGCAGCATCCGCGTTACATCGAGACTGCCGCGGGCAGAGGGTATCGCTTCGTCGCCGCAGTCACGGAAGAAGGCGCAGTTGAGGTCCCGGTGGCCACAGTTGACACGCTGCCTGAATCAGCGCCGGGTAATCGCGGGTTCAGATTCGCGGCGCTCGTGGCTACGGGTCTGGTCGTCTGTGCCGTTGCCGTAACCGCGCTCTTTATCTCCCCTGCGAACCCGAGCAGCGCTGCAGGTGCGCCAAACGTTGCAGAGATACGCGCGCTGGCGGTTCTGCCATTCGAAAACCTTTCTGGTGATCCTGCGCAGGACTGGTTCGCTGACGGCATGACCGAGGAACTCATTGCAACTCTGGCCAGCATTGGGGAATTGGATCTGACCTCCCGCACGTCATCCATGCAATATCGCGACAGCGATAAGACCCTGCCGGCGATCGCAAGGGAGCTGGGTGTCCACGGCATCATCGAGGGCGGCGTGGTGAGATCCGCGGATCGGGTCAGGCTGTCAGTGCGGCTCATCGATGCTGAATCTGACCGGTCGTTGTGGTCTGCAGGCTTTGAACGCGAGGTCTCGGACGCTTTCTCGATGCATGGGGAAATCGTCGTGCAGCTGGCGGAGCAGCTCCGCATCGAACTGCCCGCTGCGCAGGCGCTTCGTCTCAATCGCCAGGCCCCGGTGAACGAAACGGCGCATGAAGCCTACCTGCTGGGCCGCTTTTTCAAGAATAAAAGAACGGCCGATTCGCTCCAGCAGGCGATCGCCTATTTTAATCGTGCGATTGAGGCTGAACCTGATTTTTCCCGTGCCCACGCGGCAAAAGCCGACACTTATCTATCGCTCGCCAGCTGGCAGGGGCCCAGCCGGGAGTTGTGGCCGAAGGCGCGCGCGGCCGCGGATGCGGCTATAGCGCTGGACCGTAATGACGCAGAGGCGTTGGTGGTGCGCGCGGGCGCTTTACTCTGCCATGATCTCGATGCGAAGGCGGCAGAGCCGATTTTTCTGCAAGCACTGGCGCTCAATCCGAACAACACGCTGTCTATCCACCGTTACTCCTACAGCCTGATGACTCAGGGACGGTTTGGCGAAAGTATCGGCTGGGCGCGCAAAGCCTTGCGGCTCAATCCGGTTTCGGCGAGCCTGAACGTGGCCCTTGGGCAGCGTTTTCACTACGCGCGCCGATATGAAGAAGCGGTGACGCAGCTCGAGCATGCGCTGGCGTTGAACCCTAATTATCCCGAAGCGCACCGGGTGCTTGGACTGGTGTATCTGCAAGCCGGTAAGGCTGGTGAAGCGATCGCGTCGCTGAAGCGAGCTCACGTCTTGGGCGGCGGCCCCGGGGTGGTCGGCGAACTTGGCTACGCATACGCCCGCGCAGGTGAAACCGATCAGGCGTTGGCGCAGCTCTCTGTTCTGGAGGCGATGGCGCTGGAAGGTCGGGATACGGCGTATGGGTTTGCCCTTGTACATCACGGTCTCGGCAACACGGACCAGGCGTTTACCTGGCTCGAGCGGGCATACGGCGAACGGGACTTCCGCATGATCTACCTGCGCATTGAACCAATCTGGGATGATTTGCGCGGTGATGTCCGCTTCGAAGCGTTTCTCAATCGCATCGGTTTTAAGCCTCAAGAAGCCCGGACTGCTTAGGATTCAGATCTTTTTCCGAAGTTTTTCCGATCACGCGAAGGATTGCGCTCACTCCGATTGGCAGTCTCTAGGGACCACCAATGAGGGAGTTGAGATGAAAACTTGCCTACAGAGTCTTGATCGACCGTTCCGCTATGGGTTCTGCCGTCGGAGTCTTGCGCTTCTGGCTGCCAGCTTCATGGCGATGCTTCTGCAAACGCCTGCCGCACTGGCAGACGCATCCGCCGCCAAGGGCCCGTCCTGGGGGCCAGGGCAGCTGGCGCTCCAAGGTGGCGGGTGCCCGATCGAAACACCCGACGCCAGAAGCCTGATGTTTGCATCGGGAAGACCGGGCGGATTCGGTAACATCGATATCTGGACCGTCGACCGATCAGAAGTGGGTGCAGAGTGGAGTGTGGCTAAGAACCTGCCTGAACCCATAAACTCGGATGCCGCCGATTTCTGTCCTTCGCCTTTGGGCCGAACCCTCTATTTCGTTTCTACGCGTGTCCACGCCGGTGCTTGTGGCGGTGCCGACATCTATGTGTCTCGGCAAAGCCCGGCGGGAGACTGGTCTGAGCCGGAGCACCTGCCCTGTGCGCCGGAGGGTCCCAACACGGCAGCGACTGAGCGTAGCCCGTCTCTCATCGAGTCGAAGCGGGGGACTTTCCTTTTCTTCTCTACGGCTGGTGAAGCAGGTGATGACGACATTTTCGTCAGCACCGCGAGAGCAGATGGCAGCTTTGGGCCGGGTGAGCTGGTGCGTAGACTGAGCACGACCGGCTATCAGGACCAGATGCCCACCGTGCGTAAGCGAAACCACTCGAATTTCGAGATCACCTTCAACTCGGATCGACCGGGGACGGATGATAATCCCGCATATGGCGGCCAGGATGCCTATTGGGCACAGGCACGTGTCCTGCCATTCTGGTGGTCAAAGCCGCGGAATGCAGGCTCGAACGTAAACACTCTGGCGAATGAAACCCGGGCGTCACTGTCAGTGGATCTGCAGCGTCTTTATGTGGGGCGAGGTGATATCTACGTGAGTGAGCGAGAAGAATAGTAGTTCTCGAAGGTAGCAAACCCTGCGTCAGCAGGGTTTGCGCATCTGCCTTGCCAGTGCTGGCGTTACGCGAAAAACACCAGCCAGACGATCATTCCAAGCCAGAAGACGGCGATCAAACCGCCTCCGAACAACGTTGCGTTGTGTATACGGCGCAGCCTTAGCCAGTCGAACAGAAACAGCTGCGACAACGCGAGCAACATCCACGGCGGGGTTGCCCACGCAAGACCAAACGAAGGCAGCCAGGCGATTCGGTTCAGGCCGGCATCCAGGGGCACCAGCGTCGCCAAAAGAATGTATCGCTTATGGGACTCTGAGTCCCGCCGCCGATTGAAAAACGCCAGGAAAAGAAAGAGAGAAAAGAATCCGACCCGATCGATGGTCATGGCAGTATTGATGCGGCCGAAGCCTTCCCCTGGCCAGAACAGAGAAAAGTAGATCAACGTGAGCAGTACTGTCAGGCCGATGCCGAACAATATCCGGCCAGCCTGGATGTGCTGACGTACTTTGCCCACGCTGATTAGATAAGCTTGCGCGAGAAACCCGACCATCCAGCCGAACATCAGTGCGGCATGTACGTGAATGATCGGCGGCGGGTTGGCCTTCGCGCCGGTAAGAATGGCAATCGAGTTCGGCGCAAACCCGATCATGCTGACGATCAAGAACTCAGCGGCGATAAAGGTGAAGAACCATCGCCCCAGGGTATCCTCTGACGCGCGCTGGTCAGTGTGACTCAGAACCGAAGACATGCTGCTCCCCCCAACAGATCCTCAGCCTTAAGTATCCACGGCCGAATCGCGCTTTCAACGAGTTTGTGAGCAACATACGGCCGTTGAAAAGGCTGCGCGTACCCTGGCAGCCAGCCGTTGCTGCGCCTACCGTCGGGCAGTAGAGTGATTTTGATCACCGGGAGAGTCTGCGATGGAATCACAAAAACTACTGAATTGGTTGCAGTTTGCGGGGACGGTCGGAATTTTGGCTGGGCTGATTCTTGTTGTCGTGCAGATCAGTCAATCGAAAGAACTGCTAAGGCTGCAGATGGAGCAGGAGTGGAGTCTGGGGTTCCAACGGCTGTCTGAAAACATGCTGGGTGAGTCGCCGGCAGACATCATTGCAAAAGCTACCGATGCCCCCGAGTCGCTTTCGACGGCAGAGCTATTCATCCTGGAAAGCTACCTGAATTCCTACCTGGATCAGTGGTTTCAAATCAAGATTCAAGCGGATATGGGGCTGGTGCCGGCAGACCGTTGGCGACTGGACCAGTATTGGGCCACCGAAGACACATACCTGAACTATGTGTTCGGCAACCAGGTCAGTCAGGCCTGGTGGGATGTGGTGAGTGAATCTGGAGGATGGCTGGAGCACAAAGAGTTCTATGAAGCCGCCAACACGGCGATAAGGCGGGTAGATCCGGATGCCCTGTCCGATTGGCAAGCTCGGATAAGAACCAGGCTGAGTGAGCGCGTTCGGGCGCGACAGTCAGAATGACTGCGCTCGACTCATTTCAATTGCTCAGTTCGAGGCGTCGAGCGCGGCGATATGCTGGTCTGCGAGTTTCAGCAGTTGTTCCAAGTTCGACTGTATCGCTTGCTCGCCGGATTCACGGGCGGCGAGGAGGTTTAGCAACACGGTATCCCGTGGCAACGTAGACGTGCCAAGCAGCGATGGATCCGGGGGCGGCCCCACGCCAAAGTGACCCAGCAAGATTGAGGTGCTCAGAAGTTCAGCATTGGCTATGTCGGCGTTGTTTCGTAACCAGCTGACCAGCGCCGCTGCGGCGAAGTTCCTGAGGTAGATCTCGTCGTCCAGCAAATCCTCCATACGCGCCGGCCAGGCCAGCAACGCTGCGCGCGCGTCAAGATCGTCAATCAGTTTCAACCCGCCTTCGGCGACGAATGCATCCAGGGCGCTGGTCGTGACGTCGGCAGTAACCTGGGGAAGAAGCGGGCCAATCTCTTCGTCAGGCACCAATATGGTCGACCCCGCCTCGACTTCAGCAAGTTTCAATCTCAGCTTCTGCGACAATTGAACGTTCCAGGCGTGCGCACGCAACACGCTCTCGAGACTTGCTCGCGTCGTCCGCATCTCATCCGCGACAACTTCGAGTTGAGCTCTGAGGTCTCGTTCGCGGCTGTTGTCGTCCCACCAGGCATCTAGAAAGAAGGCTAGAAGTATCGAGCCAACGATCACTGCGCCTTCGCCGAAAAGACGGAGCCAACGGATGCGGTTGGCCATCAGTTCACGAATCGCATGCTATTTTCATTTTCCCTGTGCCCGGCCAATTGCTGGTATCTGGAGAATGTAAATCAGTTGCACAGGTGTGACAAACAGTCATACACATGCTATGACTGCCCACTAGAGCCGCTGCGCCAGTCCGCGCAGAGTGCTCGCAAGACCGGTTCTTTGCGTCACGTGACCCGTCTTCAATCTTTCTACGTTGGCGGCCAGGCGCCGCAGTTTTCTTGCCGTGCGCGGGTCGTCTGAATCGTTTGCTAACTTGTCGCCGGTCGCGGCGATGGTTTCTGCAAGATCAGTGTTCATCTCGTCGTCTAACGCGCCGGCCCGATTCAATTGATCGATATAAGCGAGTGCCACCACGGGTTCGTCAGGCCAGGTGACACGATGCTGTTGTTGCGGATTAAAGACGCTGCCCTGGTTCGCCAGTTTTGCTGCGGCGAGCTCGTTTGCAGTCAGGTATGGGCTCACCGTGAGATCGAGGACGTCTATGCCGCGCACGATCTCGGTGCCGTAGATGAGCCCGTTGTACCAATAAGAGGACCAGAAACCTCCGAGGATCAGGTCCTCTTCGTCTATGGGGCCGCGATCGAAAAAAGCGATTTCGACCGGGTTAGACGAGTCGGTGAAGTCGATGACCGATATGCCGCCTTGGTACCAGGACTGTACGAATATGTCCCGTCCCGGTACGGGCACGATGGATCCGTTGTGGGCAACGCAGTTCTCTTCGTCGGTTTGCGGGGCGGGAATTTTGAAGTGGCTTCGATACTCCAGCTTGCCGTCTACGATGTCGTAGATTGCGTTGGCACCCCAATCCAGCGGATCGTAAGCGCGACAGCGTGCCCGGTTGCCGCCGCCCCATTCGTCGGTAAACAAGACTTTGGTGCCATCGTTGTTAAACGTCGCCGAGTGCCAGTACGCGAAGCCCTTATCCACAACGGCGTCCATGCGCTGTGGATTGAGCGGGTCTGAAATGTCGAAAATAATGCCGTTCCCGGAACATGCGCCTGCCGCGATTTTTGCGGCAGGAAACACAGTGATGTCGTGGCATTGATCGGTGCGGGAAGTATCCTGGGTCAGATCGCCGTGATCGCCGCCCTGCCAGAGGCCCGCGAGGATGCCGGTCTCTGGATCGGCGAAGACTGCCGGGCTGGAAACGATCCGAGACTCGTGGGGCGCATCCACGGGTATTTCTATGACGTCGATACGAAACAACGCTGTGCGATCGTCGCCGGGTGATTCATCGAAACATCCGGCAAGCTCCTCTTCCTCGCGTATGCGCGAAGTCCCGGAGTTGTAGACGATAATTTTGCCTTCCTTGCCCGGGCCTGCAACGACAGAGTGAGTATGGGAGCCGCGACAGGTTTGCACTGCGCCCACCTGTACGGGCCGGGTGAGGTCGGAAATGTCGAAGATACGCAGGCCGCGGAATCGTTCATCGCTTACATCTTCGGATATACCCTGCAGACCGCAATCGAGTCGTCCGCGTGTTTCTTCAACGGACATGATCAGGATGTCTCCGACGATGGAAACATCGCCTTGTCCGCCCGGACAGACTATGGATGCGATGAGCTCAGGCAAGCCTTCCTGGTCGAGTTCGTAAACATTGAAGCCGTGGTAGCTGCCGGCGACCATGACGTTGCCGGCAAACGCCATATCCGTGTTTGAAAAGCTCAGGAGTGGGGGGCGCGGATCTTTTTCGTCCTTGGGTTTGTTCTCTGCTTCCTCTTCGTCCGCATCTTCGCCCTCGCTGCGTGCGTCTGCGGTCTTGTCGTCTGCACCCTCTGCTTCGTCCTCAGGTGGCTTCAGGTAACGCTTGGCAGGAAGTTCGGCCGGATTTTCCGGGTCGAAGAATCCCGCGGGTTTGGGCAGGCTTGCCCGTAGTTCCATATTCAGGATGGCTTGCTCGGCGTCGAGGAACCCGGCTTTCAATCCGGCGCGTGGGTCATTCGAAAGACCCAGGAGTATGGCGCTCATGCGTTCGATTTCTGCCTTCTGGTCGTTGGTGATGTCGTTGGCAAACTCGAAGAGGACAGGGTCGTAGGCTGAGCCGGGCTGCTTCAACAGTTCTTCAACCATCGTCACCGCACCTTCATGGTGGGCGATCATCAAACTCAAAAAGAGTCGATCGAAATCCGTGCTCTGAGCGTCTGCCAGGGCCTGCATTTCCTCCGGTGAAGCCATGCCCGCCATCTCATGGTCCATGTGCATCGCGTGGTGAGCGGTGGGATCTGGCGCAGTTTGGCCCCGTTCTCTCAGCCAGCCTTGCATGAACTCGATCTCATCAGCTTGTGAAGCATTGATACGGCCCGCCGCATCCAACACCTCCGGCAGATTGGTCCGGGCTTCTACCAACGCCGCCATTTCGATCGCCTGGTGGTGATGGGGAATCATGTCCTGCATGAAGCGGACGTCATGCGGCGAATAGGTTGTGTTGGCAATATTGATTGCTTGTTCTGCGTCGAGCGTCTTTGCGCCCTCGCCGGGTGCCCCGGGTTGCACAATCGGCGCTTCGGCTGACGCGGTGGATGCCAGCAAAAGAGTGCTCGCTAGGACGGGGAGTATCGTTTTGAGTCGGGTCACAACGGAGTCCAGAAAAAACCGGACCCTCATTCTAGGACCTGGCGTCAGTCTCTCAAGGCTTGGCTGGCGGTCTGTTTTGAAAGAGGCTCAAGGCTGCCCCTTATGAAGCCACCAAATTTTTTCTATCCTGCCTGTCGTGAGCGCTCAATTGTTGAAAACGGATCGACTGCTTCTTCGACGCTGGAAACCCGAAGACGTCGACCCTTATGCAGAACTTTGTGCCGACCCAGAAGTAATGCGTTGGATAGGATCCGGCGTGGTTAGGACGAAAGATGAATGCATAGCGACAATAGCAAAGTTTGAGGACGCCTGGGAGCAAAATGGTTTTGGCTTGTTTGCCGTTGAATTGCGAAATGATCGGAAGCTGATTGGCTTCACAGGATTGGCGATTCCTGACTTTCTTCCGGAGATAATGCCGTCGATAGAAATTGGTTGGCGTTTTGCTCGCGATTCGTGGGGTAACGGGTACGCGACTGAAGCTGCTAAAGCGTCTCTAGACTTTGGCTTTAACGACCGCGGACTAGATCGTGTAGTTAGTATTCATCAAGTAGGAAACGATGCTTCGGGTCGAATTATGGAGAAGATAGGCATGTCTCTGTATTTGGAGACGACGGACCCAAGCTGCAAAAGGCCCGTAAAAGTCTATGAGATAAAGGCCGATTGACTGTTCCTGGCCGATAGCGGATCACTAACACTTTTAGGCAATGTGCTCGTTTCCGACGCTTTGCAGACGTAAGCTAGCAGCGCGGTAGCCTTCGATTCGGGCCTGACTTGCGCTCAAGGGTGAAGAGTCTTTGCGCGCACAAGGTACTTAGGGCCGCGTGGCTTATTGCTCAAGCCCATCCTATCGCCGGTTGATCTAAGGAGTCTGTCATGCAAGTGCTTGTCTTTGGTGCAGGGCCGTTGGGCTCGCTGTATGGGCACCTGCTGCATGAGGCGGGCGTCGACGTAACCCTGCTGGCACGAGGCGCTCGATACGAATGGTTGTCTGAGAACGGTCTGGTTCTGCGGAACGAAGTGACGGGAGAAAACGCTAGCTCTCGAATAAAACTGATCAATACACTCGCTCCAGAAGACAGGTACAACCTTGCAATAGTTCTCATCCGGAGAAACAAGCTGACGCCTGTATTTGAAACGCTCGCGTCATGTCCAAACATTCTGAATATCCTCTTTATGGGTAATAACGCCCTTGGCTTCACTGATTACCTCAGTGCGCTGCCGCGTGAAAGAGTGCTGTTTGGATTTCCCGGCGCCGGTGGTGGTTTTCGTGAGCATATCGTGCACTACGCCGATAGAGAGACACTCAAAGGTAAGCAGAGACCAGTCATTCTCGGTGAGATCGACGGCATCCAATCAGACAGGCTGTCGAGTATAAAAGGCCTCTTTGAATCAGCCGGCGTGCCGGTTGATATGCCACCGAATATCGATGGTTGGCTCAGGTATCACGTCGCTTTAGTCAGCCCGCTGGTTGGCGCGCTTTATAAGCATCATTGCGACAACTACGCGCTGGCCAGGGACGGAGAGGCCATTCGAATGCTGGTACGAGCTGCCGATGAGGGCGCGAAAGTGCTTAACGCGCTCGGATTCAAGAAAAGCGAACCATCGGAATTCAAGCTCATGAAGTGGTTGCCGGAGTTTATGAGCGCGAAAGCTCTGGAAAAAATGCTCGAGAGTAAGTTTGCTGAGGTCGCCTTCGCGATGCATGCCGCATCTGCGCGAGATGAGATGTCCGAGCTGGCATTAGAGTTTCAATCCCTGATCGCGCAGACCTCCATAAGCACGCCGAATATCGATGCGCTTAGAGAACACAGCAGCTGCTAAAGAAATCGCTGCGCACGCACAGGGTTCTGACCGATCAGAAAATGGTGCATACTCATCGTCGGCGTCGCGCCCACGCCCCCCTCCCTCCGTTGGGAAAGTACCTCACGTGCCGGGCTGAACTTCAATCGAACATTGCGCCATTCGAGCTATGCACATAAGGAGGGGTTGTGACAATTGCTCGCAATTGGAGGTTCGACATGAGGTTATCCGCACCCGTATACCGTCTTAAGCGTCAAGCACGCATCCTTTCGCGAAGCGAGAACATTCCGCACCATGAGGCTCTCGATAGAGTTGCACAGCGGGAGGGTTTCGATTCCTGGAGTCTGTTAGCCAATCGGGCTTCAGCGAGTCACGCAGGAAAATCCTTGCTCAACGAATTGGAGCTCGGCGATCTCTTGCTGGTAGGTGCTCGCCCGGGCCAGGGAAAGACACTGCTTAGCCTGGAAATAGCAATCGAAGCTATGAGAAACGGTCACAGAAGTGTGTTTTTCTCATTGGAATACAGTCTAGCCGACGTTGCCGCTCGGATCGCCGACTTGGGGCAGGATCTAGAAGAATACAAGGGTAGATTCGAGTTTGATGGGTCGGACGAGATTTGTGCTTCGTACATGATCAACCATCTTGCGTCTGCGCCGGCGGGTACTCTAGTCGTCGTCGACTACCTGCAATTGTTGGATCAGAAGCGCGACAACCCTGACCTGATTGAACAAGTCAAATCCCTCAGAGCTTTTGCCAAGGAACGTAAACTGATACTGGTGTTTATCTCGCAAATCCATCGCTCCTACGACAGTTCGGGTAGTTCCTTACCTGAACTCAAGGACGTTCGTTTGCCGAACCCATTGGATCTCACTGTTTTCGACAAGACATGTTTTCTTAATGACGGTGAGATTGGGTTCGCAGCCGTGGGTTGACTGCAGAACGAAAGGGGATCTGCACGGTTGCGGTCCCCACTTTCGACAAGGTATCGAATGTCTGCTTTTGGTCGGAGGCGGACGCAAAGACGTTTTTGAGCAAGCGTCCGCTAGCGACCCTGAGCCGACAGTCACGGGCTGCTACTGATACACTGGGTAATGGTAGAAACCCTGCTCCTCAGTACAGTTCGGGTAAAGACGTTTACCGGAGAGTTCGAACTCACGAACGCTTCTGGCTTTTTCTTTACACACGAGAATCGGCTTTTTCTCGTTTCGAGCCGCCATGTTTTTTTTGACAAGCCCAGTGATCACGCACCGGATCGCATCACGGTCGATGTGCACGTTGACGCCGCTGACCTGGCCCGGTGCGTGACCTACTCGATTCCCCTCTATCGCGATGGAGCCAGCCTCTGGCGCCACGCTGCTGATTTGTCCGGCGAGGTCGATGTGGCGGTGATCGAAATTGACCTGAACACGTTCCCTGAAAATGCTGTTTACACTGCTTTCTCATCACAAAACATCTGCGACTCGCTTGAAGACGTGGAAATCGGATCGCCGATGTTGATTGTCGGATACCCACTGGGATTCCACGATACGCTCCACCATCTTCCCGTGGCGAGACATGCCATCAACGCCTCTCCCCTTAGCTTTAGATTTCAAGGCATGGGTTACTTCCTCACTGATGCGAGAACCCATCGCGGCACGAGTGGCGCTTGCGTAGTAATGAGGTCAAGCGATCCACAGCTAGATTTGCCATGGACGTTGCTCGGCATCCATTCTGCAAGGCTCGACGTGGGCACAAGAGACCTGCAAGTAGATGAGGCTTTGGGCCTCAATTGCGCCTGGTTCGCGGACGTCCTCGTTCCGTTGACCAGTGACTAGTTGATAGCAGTCGAAGTTCACTTAGATAGATAGTGAGAATTAGTTCGAGCTATTCGTATGGAATGTGTGTATGGTTGCGGCTGATTGAGGAACTCTGTTCCCGACTCTTCTTCCGAGCTTTGCACCTCGCCAGTTTTTTCGGCAATTAATTCTTAGATCATGACCGCCTTGGCAGCGTTTGCCAGGGCACACACACGTGCGCGCAATTAACTGACCGCGCGCCACAGACGGCCTAATCGGTCGGAGAACAAAAGATGAAAGTATACGTTGGAAACCTCCCTTGGAGCGTCACAGACATGGATCTCCAGGACTTGTTTAAACCCTTTGGCGATGTTGATTCTGCGCAAGTCGTCACTGACAGAGACAGTGGACGTTCACGTGGTTTTGGCTTCGTGGAGATGGCTGCGCAGCATGCGAGTCAGGCCATTGCAAAACTCAATGGGCACACCATCGATTCGCGGCAACTGCGCGTGAACGAAGCGCAATCAAAACCGCGCGCCTCAGGTCGGTTCTAGCAACAAGGCCATCGACGGGGCAGCGTATTGCGCCCCGTCACTCAGGGGGAAAACACATGAACAGCGAAGACAAAGCGCTCATGGAGAAGTATGGCATTGCCGCAGAAGCGAAGACCATATTTCACTTTGCCGGACACCGATACGAACGGTTGAGCGATGCAGTGAACTATGCGAAGACAAGGCCACGTCCGACCTTACAGCCTAAGATAGAACATGAAAATTAGCGGCTTGATGGTGCTGATTGCCAGCCTGCTCGCGCAGCCGGACTATGTTGTAGCAGAGGAATCCGGTGCCACGTTGCCCGACCATGCAACCGCACGGTCATACGGTAACGGCTGGGATTGCAAAGCAGGTTATCGAAAGTCTGAAGACACCTGCGTTTTGATCAACGTGCCGCCCCACGCTTATCTAAACGACCGAGGTTACGGCCGCGGTTGGGAATGTGTCTGGGGTTATCGAGAGGCAAATGGTGGCTGCGAGTTGATTCCCATACCTCAGAATGCCTATCTCGAATACGGCGATAGATGGGAGTGCGAGCGCGGCTATGAGAAGGTTCGGAACCGCTGTATCGCTATTGAGATTCCCGACCATGGATATTTGGCCGAGTCGGGTTGGGAATGCGAACGAGGCTATCGGCAATTGCGAGACGCCTGCATCGCGATAATAGTTCCGCCTAACGCGCATCTGGCTGACACAACCCGCGGCTCAGGTTGGAAATGTGATCGAGGATATAGAGCAACTGCAGAAGCGTGCGTCGCCGTCGACGTACCCACTAATGCTCATTTGAGTCCATCTGGCAATGAATGGACGTGCAATCGGCCATACAGAAGAACAACTTCCGGCTGCGAAGCGCGATAGCCTAACCGAATACAGGATTTGGAGAACGCGATGACCAAAGCGCCATTCGAAATCGGCGACCGTGTTGGCCAAAACGAATTGGCATCCTGGAACTACACGGGATTGTCTGGAAAACCAGGCAAAGACAAGCATGCTGTTCGCCGCTTTAAAAAGGGCATGTGGGTGCTAGAGGTACAAGCGCACGTGCGTCCAGACAGACCTACTCGAGTTGTTTCTATTCGCTCCACCGATGCCGATGAACGATTTTGGAGCGAGACCAGGGATCGAGTGATTAGAAACAGGCGGGGACAATCGTGATACGAACTGTACTCGGAGACATTCGCGTAGATGTCCGGTTCTGGCCGGAAGCTGCCGCTCACGCGTTAACGCAGTAACGTCGCCTTGCGACCCAAAGCAGTCATCGACGAATGTCTACCGGGTCGCGTTCGGCTAAGCCAGCGTCGAGCAAGCCGCAGTGACCGAAGAATCATGTAATTGGCTTGGTATTGAGCGTCTCACCGCTTAGGCTGAGCCGGTTTATGGTTAAACATCCTGGGTTAAAGCCATCTCATGACGCTCGAGCCAACGCCAAGCACCAGCCAGTTTGTCGAGGTCGGCAACCTCAGGCTCCACTACCTGGATTTTGGGGACACGAGCCTGCCGCCAGGTGAAGACCCTCGCACGAAGATGCTGTGTCTTCACGGTGGCGCGGCTCAAGCGCACTGGTTCGATTTTGTCGTTGAGCCGTTTCTTGATGATTATCGTGTACTTTCACTGGACCTTCGGGGACACGGCGACAGTGATTGGGGCCCGCCGGATGAGTACAGCTACCTCGACTTTGCGAAGGACGTCGGTGGCTTCATCCAAAAGCTCGGTAGCGGGCCGGTGTTGCTGGCGGGACACTCGATGGGCGGCATGGTGGGTATCGTCACTGCGGCCGAATTCCCGGATGAAGTGGGTACGCTGGTGGTGATTGATTCGATGATGCGCATGTCTGAGGCGCGGGCAGCAGAATTGAGAGGCATTGGCGCGGGTAAAGGCAGGAGTTTTGAATCCATGTCGGCATATGTTGCCGGGTTCAAGATTCGTCCGGAGACCGTGTCGGCTTTGCCTGAAGTCACGCGTCATATGGCGGCATCTTCATGCCGTGAATTTGAGGACGGCCAGTGGCGCAATAAATTCGATCGAAACGTTTATGCGCGACGTCACCCCATTGACGGGTACGCGTACTGGTCGAAGGTGTGGGATGCAAAGATCCCAGCGTTGGTTGTCGCCGGTGGCGATAGCGATCGCATCACCTCAAACGTTCGCGACCAGTTATCCGCGGCACATCCGGAAATCACGATCACCACCGTAGAAAACGCAGGCCATCACGTCACGTTGGATAACCCGGCAGGTTACGTCGATGCGCTTACCGCTTACCTTCAATCCAACCGTTAGGGGGCAGAAGTAGTTGGCTTGGACAAACGTCCGCAAACGCCTGACGCGCCTCTGGCTCGAACCAGACAGACGTCTGTCCGCTCTATAAGATGAAGTTTCGGGTTACACAGGCAGTCGAATGGCAACGCTGAACTACGAAAGTAGGCCGCCATGGCATGCGAACATGGCGGCGGCCTACGCTGCGTACGTGGTGCCCCTCAACAGTCTCCACGTAACCCAGGGCGAACCTGCTCATTATGAAGTTACGGCTGACTCTGGCCGGATCAACTCGCGGCATTTCTGCCCGACCTGTGGCACCCGCGTCTGGGCAGTGCTTGAGGAAATGGGTATGGCCAGCGTCAACGGTCTCGCCCTCGATGACCGCAGTCACTTCCAACCAGCCGCCAACCACATGGCCGGCAGGGCGCCGGACTGGTGCACGCTCGGGGACCTGCCTTCCACCTGAAGGGTGTATGCCTACTCTTGGCTAGATAACGATATGTGTTTGTCATTCGTAAAGCGTTAGTGGCCGTTTATGGCCGATAGCCGACCTTGAGAATATCGTTAGCGAACGTCTCTTTCCGACCCTACGTGGCCATAAAAGCTTTGTGCAGCAATGATTCGTTGAATCCTTCAATCAGTTTAATCTCTACCTGTTGCTCATTTTTGTCTAACTTGGAAAGGTAGCTGTAATTAAACTCAACTAGATCGTGCCATGTAGTCGAAGCAATAACTGCGCTCCTTGCCGCACCCTCAGAATCAAGCGCTAAGCTTGCTGTCGACTTGGAGGTTTTGCGACAGTACTCAATCTCTTCATCGATCAGATTTGACCAATCATCCCTACCTTTTCTGTCGCCAAGAAATAGTAGTAAGAATCGAGAATCGCTATCGACAAACCCTCTTTGCTTGAGTAGCTCAAACATCAAGCCGTACTTGAGAATTTGGTCAGCGTTCTTTTTTCCACCCAGTTTCAACTCGTTCGCAACTAATAGTTTGTTTGAAGCGTTGTAAGCAAGGTTGTCCATCTGCATTTCTGATATACCAACACTACATACAAAAAGCGGCCCATTTCCGTGGACAGCCCAGGAACCGCCCATCTTGATGTTTGTAAACTGATGGTAGTAAGCATCGAGATAGCGATCACTAGCAAGACTCATGAATACATCGAACTCTTTGTTCAGATAGTCCTCGGAGAAATATTTAGCACGCCTAAGCGCTTCTCTAGGTGAGGCAAGGCTTGATTCTGGTTTGTCGTATCGTTCTAACTTTTCACTCCTTGCCATTTCCGCATTTAGCTGCTTTTTGACATATTGCTGTATTGATTTTATGTCGCCTTGCGTCTCCGTAGCTTCGCAAGTCCATTCGATAATTCGCTTCGCAAAGGTTGTTTTCGAAACACCCAGCACATCATTTGTACTCCAAGTGAGCCAATCCAGCATATTCGATAGCCCAGTAGACCAAGCAACTGAGTCTGACATGCTGTGAATCTCTCCAAAAACTTTCTTGTACTTATCTGCAGCTTTCATTTGCTCGCAAACTCACACAGGTTCCTAAGTTGTTTAGATTACATCTAATTGGCCGCTTTTGGCCGATAGCCGCCACTTAGAGTCGATCTCACCGGATTGCCTATGTTCAGAAGACGGTCGGATTACGCTGCGTATGGCGAAGGCTGGGCTTTGTATGCAGAGGTGCTAGCTGGCGAAATGTCCACGACCTACCAGGATGATGTGTCGAAGATCGGCCATCTTTCATCCCTTCTTTTTCGCGCAGCAAGACTCGTTGTGGATACCGGATTGCATGCTCTCGGCTGGACTGAACAGCAGGGGATCGATTACCTCGTTGGAAATACTAATCTCGGACCGGTACAGGCCAGGTCAGAAGTGCGGCGTTACATAGTCGACCCGGGGCAGGCGACTTCCTATTTCGTCGGTATGCAAAAAATCTTAGACCTCCGCGCAAAGGCGAAACAAGCGCTCGGAACGAAATTCGATATCAGGGCCTTCCACGATCTCGTTTTAAGTAGCGGACAGATACCGATTGAGTTCGTTGAGCGGCGCGTTGATGCCTGGATTAGCAAAACCAACCTCAGCGAGGGCGCGGGTTAGAGCCTGAGTCGTCATTCCTCGGTGCTGGAGTGATCGTTTTTAGGCGGGCCCTTTTGGCAGAGTGCGTCTGTATCCGACCCCGAGCGGGCAGTTTCCGTGGCCGGAAATCAATTAATATTGGCATCATGTCGGGTTGGTTCGCTTGTGCTTAGGTGAGGAACGATGGATGAGATCGAAAGAGGCGACGCAATAAATCGAATCTCCAGTCTGGGCTACAAGGGTGGATTGACCCGACGGGAGGTTTTCTTGGCGCTTTCGGCGCTTGGGGTCCCGTCTGCTCTCGCTGCAAACACTGCACACCATTCGAATGCGTCGGCACGAAATCAGGCGCTCAATCGAGCGCAAGGGCGAACGAACTTCGACTATATCGTCGTTGGTGCGGGTTCCGCCGGTTGCCTGCTTGCCAATCGATTGAGCGAGGGCGGCAATGCGAATGTCCTGCTCCTCGAAGCAGGAAATGATGACCTAAACCACAAAGAGATTCGATTTGCTTCGCAGTGGTACAAGAACCTCGGATCATCAAGAGTCTGGACGCCAATGACCACTGCTCAACCGCATTTGAACGATCGTTCTCTTCCCGTTTTGTCTGGCAAAACGTTAGGAGGGTCGGGAAGCGTTAACGTCATGATCTGGCTTATGGGAGACCCGCGAGACTATGAGGTCTGGTCACAAGCCGCCGGGAGTGACTGGTCTTACGAGAGCTGCCGTGAGTCTTTCCTCGCTTTGGAGAGCTATCTGTCTGATCCGAGTTCTGCGCGTGGAAGTGACGGGCCGTTCTCTGTCACCAAGGCCGCTGAGGGGCACGAATTGACGGAGGCTTGGATTTCGGCGGGTGCGGCTATTGGGCTCGAAGAAATCGAATTGAACGGTGGCGGCAGGTTGGACGGTACTGGCGTTCTGGATTTCAACATCCGCGACGGACGTAGAATGGGGCCCGCTCAGGTGCTGCTGCAACCCGCAATGGCGCGGTCGAACCTTACGGTCTTGACGGGTGCTACCGTAACCTCACTTGTTTTGCGGGGAACTTCAGTAGAGGGTGTTAGAGTCATCGTCGACGGTGAAGAGCGGGAGTTTGTGGCGGAATCAGAGACGCTTCTATGCGCTGGCGCATTGCGCTCTCCAGAAATTCTCCAGCGCAGCGGCATTGGTCCGCCGAGTGTCCTCGCGAAAGCGGGTGTGACGACGCGTCACCCTCTAACCGGCGTCGGTAAAGGCCTACACGACCACTGGCTTTGTGGTGTTGATATGATGGCGATGCCGGGCCTGCAGCCACCTCTGGGATCAGGCTACTCCACCGAAGCCTTCGCGCGGACAAACCCGGTTTCGGAGGCCCCGAACCTGCATTTTCTGACGGGGCATCGGAACGACGTTGGGTATGACGTAGGCGAAAGTGGTGCGTTCACATTGCGTTTTGGACTGGGAAAACCCACGAGCCGAGGCGTCCTGGAAATCAGCTCAAGCGATCTGTCCCAGCCCGCACGCATTGACCCTGCCTATCTGAACTCATCATTCGATAGAGATGCCGCCATAGAAGCCTTTGAGATCGCAATCTCTATGGTCGAAACTGACCCAATTCGTGAGTTCGCCAAATCCAGGATTGGGCCCAAGGAGCTTCGCAAAAAATCAGACAAGTTGGCGTACGTCAGTTCGAACCTTGGCACCTACTGGCATTACGCCGGGTCATGTCGTATGGGTACGGATGACGATGCGGTTGTGGATCCAGATCTGAAAGTCATTGGGCTGGATGGGCTACGCATTGCTGACGCTTCGGTGATGCCAGAAATTCCATGCGTGAATACTCAGGTGCCCACGCTGATCGTAGCGGACAAAGCCGCGCGTAAGATGCTCGGATAGGGAAGGATCTATTCCTATGTTCGCAGCTGGCCGATAGCGGGCGTTGAGACGTTTACGCGGGAAACGCCTGCTTACGCCGCTTAGCGGCCGTTCATGAACCCGACAGAATCACCAACCACTATCCATGTGAGGACTGCAACGACAACAGACCGTCGACGGATTAAGAAATCACGAAGCCCTCATACCCGTTGTCTCTCACCCGGTCACAAGCCTCCACATAGGCGGGAATGCCTCCGGGGTATCCGATCAGCCGATTGGACTTGCCCTCGATGTTGGCGCCGGTGTACCAGCTTGCGGTTTTGGCGATAAGTGTTGCCGCCGCCGTTTCATCGTGGTGTGCTACCCAGGACTCCTCAAGCTCGGCCGTGGCTTCGATGGCTGCGCCGCGATTGAGCACGTAGCCAATGCACTCGCTGATCCACTCCACAGAGTGCTGTACACAGGTGGGTGCGTTACAGAAAGCGCCTGCAGGCGACAGGGGGGTCGAGGTCAGGAAGAGGTTCGGAAAGCCATGCAGTTGCATGCCAATAGCAGAGCGAATTTCGCGGCCCCACACTTCGGCTAGCGAGCGATTGTCACGCCCTCGCACATCAATGTTCGTCAATGCTCCGGTGACCGCGTCAAAGCCCGTGGCGCAAATCACCACATCGACGGGAATCTCCTGCTGTGTGGTTTTGATCGCATTTGCAGTCAACGCGACGATGGGTTCTTCGTGTGCATCGATCAGCTGCACGTTGTCGCGGGCAAACGCCTCGTAGTAGCCGTTCTCCAGCGGCACGCGATGGGTGCCGAAACCGTGATCGTTGGGTATCAGCTTTTCGCGCAACACGGGGTCATCTATGCGCGCGCGAATTTTCTCTTTCACGAACTCAGAGACTTCTTCGTTGGCCTCGGGCTCCATGAGCTGTTCCGCGAAAGAACCTACCCAGAGAGCAAGGTTACCCTCAGCGTAAAGCCGCTCCATGTTGGCAAGCCGTTCTGCTGGGTCCACGTCGGCCCACAGACGCTGCTCGATATCGAAGTCGAAGCCGCCAAAGGTTTCACGGGTGCGATTGCGTAATTCTTCGCGGTGCACGGTGAGCGGCTCTGCTTCCGAATAGCGGTCATTTCTCATGGGGATGGTGTAGTTGGCGGTGCGCTGAAACACGGTCAGCTCTGCCACTTCAGAGGCGATGGTCTGAATGACCTGTATGCCCGTTGCCCCCGTGCCGATCACGGCAACCCGTTTGCCCGCGAGGTCAATGTCTTCCTTGGGCCACTGGGAGGTGTGCACAATGGTGCCGGTGAACGCGTCCTGACCTTCGAAATCAGGGATGACGGGTTTGCTGAGGGGCCCCATGCAGCTGACGACAAAACGGGCGGACAGCTGGGCGCCGTCTTCGGTGTCGATTACCCAACAGGAGTCGTCTGCCGACCAGATAGCGCGGGTCACGCGTTGGTTGAACTGAATGTCGCGTCTGAGATCCAGGCGATCAGCGACCCAGCGCAGATAACGTTCAGTTTCCGGCTGCGAGGGAAACCGCTCTGACCATTGCCACTCCGACACCAGTTCGTCTGAGAATAGAAACTGATACACATTTGACGGTGAGTCCGTCCGAGCGCCAGGGTAGCGATTCCAATACCAGGTGCCGCCCACGTCGCTGCCTGCTTCCAGAACTGTCACGGCAAGGCCCATTTCACGCAGGCAGTGCAGTTGGTACAGCCCTGCGAATCCGGCGCCGATGACAATGGCGTCGTATTGAGGTGCCTCCAGGTTTTTTGCCTCAGCCATAGTTTCTCCCCTTTGTTTTTCCCTATATCCCTTCAGCAGAGGTTACACCATTGATCGAAATGGTGTTTGCTGCCGCGAATAGGCGGAGAAGTCTTTCCGCTTGCGGCCGGAGGCGGACGCAAAGACGTTTTTTGAGCAACCGTCCGTTGGAGACCCGATTTGGTCATTCGAGTGCGGCATGTCTGGCTCCGCTCCAGATCATGGGTCATCGATGTGGCTGCTCAATTTCTGTATGAATGGTTCCGCGAGAACTACACCAAAGCGCCTCCATATTGGAATCCAAAACCTTTGCGCGCTTCCAGCGATACCCCATTCAAAATAATCCTCATCCAAATATCCCAATTCATACTGCTTGAGCAGATTGTCCATTCTGTGGACATGAGCGGTCAGGTAGTTTCGGTATTGGGAGAGCTCAGTTGGGTCCAATGATGCAACTCCATCTTCGTTGATGCTGAATCCGCCGTCGCTAAAGTCCACCACTCTTTCTTGAATTGAAGAAAGAGATTCTGATTCGGCTACCCTCATCGTGAGGTCCATCAAGGTGTCTGATCTAGCCTGATAAGCTTGAGCCCGCATCATTTTGGTGTTCTGGCTGATTTGCCTTGCGAGATATGCGAGCGTGAACACGACAGCGACAGCACCAGCAAGCTCAGCCAAAGCACCTAGCGCGTCCCAGTTGATCATTGGCCTCTCCTGAAATTGATGAAAAGAATCTACTCTGCCGGACGCGAGGCCTTTCCGAAGCCATAGTAGTCTCGGACCGCCTCAATTTTTGAAATCCCTGGTTCAAATACCTCCAACAACACGCCGTCGGGGGCTTCAAGCATGAAATAACCACCACTATTTGGTTGCCGGCTAAACCTTCGGATAGGATTGGGCAAATTCAGCCCTTCGTTCTTCATGCGGGTATATAGTTCATCCAAACCCACAACCTGCATGCCCAGGTGATGAACCGCATTCTTGCCCAAAGCTTTGGGGGGTTGATCATAGAAATGGATGGCGCCGAGTCCGATTTTCATAAAGACATTTCGGGCGCCAGCCGTTTCTCCATCGTAGATGACTTCTGCATCAAACCAGTATTCATAGAACGCTATGGAGGCGTCTAGATCTGCCGCGAATAGATGAACATGTTGGAGATGGAAACGATGTTCAGGGTCAGCGTATGGGTAGATCCAATCGGGACTCGCTTTATCCACGAAACTTACCTGCTTTGGTCGACTTAAGGGTGTGACAAACTGGCATCTAGTCGGACTCCTATTCGTGAGGTTATCCAAAAACGGTTTGGCTTATTCACGCGAAAGCTTGGCACGCTGCGTTGGGGGATTCGAGCCGCTCTTACGCGCTAGGAAGTCGGCCAGACGAGCCTGGTATCTTGCTTCCAACGGGCTATCTGCGCCGTATTGTTCGACGACGCCGTGTAAAGCGTAGCGATGTAGTTCTTCCGCCCCTGTGAAATCACCCAACTGCTCCAAAATGGACGCCAACTCTGACGCTACGCCGGGACCGTAGCCGCCGCTGACTGTCGCGGTTTTTTCATACAGTTCGCGCGCGTTCTGCAAATCGCCCATGGCATTCGCCACCCGCGCCTGGTGCTGAAGGTTGGAGACCACCATGCTGTGCCCGTCACCAAAGACCGCAACGGCTAGGCGGCCTGCGTATTCCAGTTGCTCGCGTGCCTCCGCGAGACGGCCTTGCGCCAGCCGAACGATGCCAAGACCGTTGTAGAGTCCAACGGTCGAACGGTGCTCTTCAGGAAAGTGCCGTTCCGCGATTGCAATGCCGCGCTCGAGATACTCGATGGCCGCGTCGAAGTCGCCCAGACGACGCACCGTGGACGCCAGGTTCTGCAACGTGTAGATGTGGTTCGGATGGTCCGGCCCCCAGACTTCGGTGGAAATTTCGAGCGACCGTTCGAGCTGGCGTTTGGCCCCTTCGTAATCCCCACTGTCGAGGAGCACAAGCCCCAGGTTGTTGAAAGTCACCGCGACGTCGCCGTGCACCGGTCCACTCGCAGCCTGGGACAAGGCGACCGCTTGCTCGAGTACTGCTCGAGCGTCGCCATATGCCGCCATATCGCGCAGCAGCACACCGTAGTCGTTGACGAGCCGTGCCCAGTCGGAGGTTTGCGGCAGATCGCTGGCGTAGCTTGCGACATCGCTCAGCGGCGGCAGCAACGAACGATAGATCTCGACCGCCAGCTCGGAATCCCCAGTTTCCGTTGCAATCCATGCCCGCGCTGTCTGCAGATCCAATGCCTCTGCCGGATCGGTCGCGCCTGGATCCACCTGATGTAGACTCCAAGCCGCTTCCAGGTGTGCTCGTGCTTGCTCGTAGAGACCCAGTTGGGTGTATACATCGCCGATGGTCCCGAGCAATCGCATCCGCACTCTCGTATCCAGCCCATCCCGCTGCTCCAGATTCTCGGTGCCCCTTACGAGAACATCTCTAACGCTGACATCTGCGTTCCTCTCGGCGAACGGATCGGAAGCTTTAAAGAGATCCGTCAGAAACTCTGTCACTTGTTTTGCGACCGCAGCTTCCTGCTCCGCCCGACGCTGTTGCTCCAGCGCGAATATGGCGAGCCCGATGGAGAATGCAGCCGCTGTCAGCGATGCTGCCGTTACGCCTACAAGCCGACGTTGCCTGCGCTGCTGCTCGCGTCTGCGCAGGTCGTCGAATGACACGCCCAGCAGACCCGCTACGATTCGCAATAGCGCTGTCTTACGGCCAGTCGTTAGCGCAACCCCTAAAGCCTCATCGGCGACGCCGGTCAACGAGCCGTCCGGCGCAATGCGGAATTTGAGCTCGTCAGGCATTGCCTCGTCCGGCGTGCCTTGCGCAATCAGCGGCAACACGCTGCGCTCAGGGTGCCGGGAGCGGAAATAGGCGATCTCTTTGCGAACCCATGGTGACACGCGAGCGTTAGGCGAGCAGATCACAACGAGCGTCGCAGAGGCATCCAGCGCTTCTTGAATCTTCGCGGTCAGGCTGGTGGCGGTTCCGAGCTCATCGAAGTCGCGGAACACTCTTCCGATATTGGAACGATCGAGTTTGAGCGCATCGACCAAACGGCGGGGTACTTTGTATCTCTCGAGAGCACGATGGAGCCATGCCGCCGTTTGCGCATCGGCATGGCTGTAGCTGATGAACGCTGAGTATTCGAGATCACTCATCTGCAAACGCGCGACTCACCGTGGGGCTCTATGAGGCTAACAGTCTCATTTCCCGGTGCAAAGCTCGAAGAGGCCGAGCGTGTGAGGGTCCGGAGTAGGGGGTGTAATCCGTCCGCTGGTGGCAGATCGCAGGCGGTTAGACGTTTCCGCGGACTTCTCTGACTGCGCTCCTTCTCAGTCATTTGACGTCTGGGAACGCTTGGATTCCATCGGAATCTCTAGCGTCTTGGAAACGGCAACTGGAGCGCTTGATCCTAAGCCCATCCGTTGCGGCGCCATCCGACGAACAGGATATGAAGGTTTAAAGCTCGTTCTCTTTCTCGTCGTCGCTCTCCCGAGTAGAACGGCCGTTACGTGTTTGTGTCGCCGCGCCCAGTCCGGCGCCTATGGCAATGCCGACAGCGATCCCTACGGCGAGATTGCCCGTAGCGGCACCGATGCCTGCACCGATTGCGGTTCCGATAGCTATTCCTGCGCCAACACGACTCATTCGAATCCTCTTCTTGCCACTGATTCAGTTTTGATCCCAGTGAATGGATCATATCCGAAATGTCAAAGGCGCGTTGATGCGCCAGCTGCGCCCTTCTCCAACGGCGTAGTCAGCCAAGCTGCAGTTCATCACATCGTGTTTCGACTGCGGCGGCGAGCACGCGCCTTGACGGAACTGTATCCCACATTCTGGTGATTGTTCGTTGCCTGCCTTTGCTAAAAACTTTTCAATACCAACACAGGGGAGGCATAGCATGGCGCTATCCGCTGCACGTTTTCTGAAAGTCGGCGCATTCTGCATCGCCTTGGGCTTCACGCTTCCGTCATGGGCTGTCGATGTTGCCGCCGCCAACGCCGACATGGATGAGATGACCAAGGCGCTGGCCGAATTGGCTGGCACACCTGGTTTCCGCGGCTTTCTCCGCTCTGAGATAGCAAAGTCCAAGAACCGGGAAAACATCCTCGAGCTGGACAGATTCCTGGAGCGGGCGGCGCGGCAGAAAAATCCGCCTCCCGGTTTGGCCAAGCTCAGGCAAACCAATGCCCGCGCTCGAAGCCGCCTGGGAAGAGAAACGGCCGACCAGCTGCGCGGCTACGACTTGTATATTCCCGTGCAAGCGCACCGCCAGAAATGGAAGGGCGGCAAAGATTTCGTCGTGGCGTTTGCACCGTTGGGCGACGAGGACGCCGTGAACACCATCAAGGGTTATTCGGTCAGCAGCGGAGCACCCGTGCAGCTCGACGCCCGCACCGAGCCGGACACTGTCGTTCTGATTCTGGCGGCGGACGAGCATGAGAGCCATGAAGTCACTGGCACCGCCCCTGAGATCACGGCGGACGATCGCATTCTGCCGAGACCTCATGTGACGGGCAAGGAGATAGCGGAACGTCCCGTTCCACAAGACCCCGGCAATTCATACATCGGGATGCGCCGCATGTACATCCGCGATGTCAAGGAGCCATGGTGGCTCGGCGCGCCGGAAATCGAGGCGACCATGTTTCAGCGCAAAGGCAATTACTGCGCCACCACAAAGATCTTCTATATCAATTCGTCCCTCGAGTACTTCGATACGCCTCGGGCCTGGCGTACAACCTGGAGTATCCCTGGTGACCACCGGGCCAGGTGCGGCGACTCCGGGCTGTACGACGCTGCAAGATCAACCTGTGCGTATTTCAATTCCTCCGACTACTACAACAAAGTCCGTGTCTACATCTATGAGGATGACGGTCCTTTTGCCCCTCCGGCGAATGCGGTCTTCAGCTTATATAGCGGGGTCACGTGCGAGTTGAGTCGACGGGCTGACGACGACTACATCGATTCGGGCACGATCTACAAGAGCAATTTCAATTTCGAGGCCGACTACCGGCATGACATGGGCAACGCCTATGTCTACTGGCACAAGGTACATTGAGACAATCTGGCCTGAGTGGCTTGAAGGATGAACGCGCGAGAAACAGTAGCACCCAGGTTGGTGATTTCCGTGCAATTCCAGGGGCTGAATGGTTATTACGCGACTGAGACAACTTACTGCCTTTCTCGAATAGTGCGCAGATGAGTTAGAGGCCGATAGCGACTGGCAACAGGCGCACGCTTCGGCGGAACTCGAAGCGGCGACCGTTGGAGGCCGGTCTCATTGTCGCAAGGTTCTAAATGGCCGTCGTTGGCCTGAAGCTGCCTCTCGGCGTTTCCCGAGCAACTTCCAGTTCTAACAGACAACAGGCGTTCGGTGCGTGTCAATCAGAGTCGAAAGCAACTGCGAGTTAGTCGCTAAGACTTCGGCGAATGCGACGCCTCTGTTTCGATTCGTTCTACGCCGACCAGTTCGATTCGATAAATTAGAGCTTCGCCCGGGTCCACTATGTTCTGCCAGCCGGCGTTTCCATATGCCAGCGTGGAAGGCATAAAGATCTCCCATGTGGCGCCCGGCGACATCTCGACGAGCGCTTCCTGCCATCCTTTCAATGTCTGACGGACTTTTACGGTGACGGGTTTGCCGTCACCCTCGGTCCGCGAGTCAAAGAATATTCTCCCATCGATTTTGCGGCCCACGAGGTTGACGACCACCGAGTCGTCGAGTGACGGACTGTCGCCGTCTCCTTCGCGAACAACCCGGTACTGCAGCCCGCTGGCGGTGCTTACCACCTCCGGTTCGAGGGCATTCGCGTCCAGAAATCGCTTGCCCGCGCGCACGTTCGCCTGAATTTGCTCGCCTACCTGCCGCTTCAGTTTGAAAAATTCCTTACGCTGGTAATCGGCCACAATCCGCGACGCGCTCTCCAGGTCGATGAATCCCGGTCCCCGGGACTGCAGGCGATCCATCAAGCCTTGCACATAGGCGTGTGCGGAATAGGGAAGATCTGGAGAGCTGTAGGTCTCGCCATTCAGGTACCCGGCGGCATACGATGCGCGTTCCCGTTCGGAAAGCGCCGGATTCGCAAACCAGGCTCCTTTGGTTGACGCGATGTCGAGCGACGTCGTGTCTGCTGCTTCGCGCAGACCGAGCAGAAGGCCTGTAACGAAACCTTCTTTCTCATCTTCCGTGTAATAGCCGGAAAGCGCGCGCCCGATGGCATAGCCGTCCATATGGCTCATTTCAGATTCGCCTTCAGATCCTCCGGCCGCAGGGCTGAGCGCACACGTAACCGCCGCCAGGTAAACCCACTTTGTAAATCCCATCGAACTGCCTTATCTCCCTAATCCAGAAATGACAACCCCGACCGAAGCCGGGGTTGAGATGGAATAAGCGCTCCTGTCGCGAGTTATTCGTCCAGTTCGTACACAACGACACGGCGCGCCAGCGGTGAAGCAAAGTTGTCCTTCAGGCCATTGCCGATGACGATGCGCTTGCCGCTGACGGCAGTTCTGGTAAAGCGCAACAGAGTCGCGCTTGGCTGGTCGTCTGCGTTGAACGGTAATCGTTTCAACAACTCACCGGTGTCGGCGTCCAGTGCCACCACCTGCGCACGCAGCGTGTTGGGGCCGAGATTGAAGCCGTAGCCAGTCACGGGACCCGGTACGTATACCACACCCTCCGCAAGGGACACGGGCGCTTCGTTGAACCCCGGGAGCATGACGGGTTCACCGTCTTCCAGAATTGGCTCGCCGGTATTGGGGTCTACGAGCTCGGCGGTGAGGCACCGCTGCCAGGCGATCTCGCCCGTCGCAAGCTCCAGCGCGCCGTAAATGCCCCCATTCAGATTCCCGGTGGCCGCGTCGAACGCTTCAGGCGGACAGGATCCAGGCACCACGCCTTTCGCTGGATCGTTCAGATCCGCAATGTTCAGATCCGACGTCGTGCTGGTGAGGTATATCCGCTTGCCGTCGGTGGCCGACCCCCATACGATCCCGCCGCCGAACAGACTGCCCGGCCCGAAGGTGGCAATAGAATCCCAGATGGTTTCGCCTGTATCGGGATCAAGGGCCCAGACATTTGCCGACTTACCGGTGACGAGAAGCAGATCCTTGCCGGGTCCTGGGCCCATTTTCACGTTTCGCACAAGCATCGGCTGCTCTGCAAGATCCAGGTCTTTGGCGAAGAAATTCAGCGGCGAGGGGTCGAACGGGCCGTTGCCGCGCAGGTGTGGTGGGCAGGATTGGTCGAAGTTGTCGCCAAGGCCGCCGAGAATGAAGCCGATGCACGCCAGGTTCCAGACGTCGAAACCCTGCAGGCGCCGGGCCCATTTGATCTGGCCGGTTTCGATGTCCAGTGCAATTACCGAATCGGGCAGTGGGTGCGTCGATGCCAACGCCCCAGCTGTTGAGCTAGGTGTGCTGCCGATGGGCCCGTCGATGGGATTGCCGTCCTGATCGATGTCGATGCAATCATTGCTGAATGGATTGACGAAAGGACCCGCCGCAAGGCGCGCCGCTTCGCACGCGTCCGCCTCCAGCGGCGAGCTGTATGCTTCGCCGGTGGACATGAAGATCAAGCCTCGCTTGGTATCGATTGGGAAGTTGCCCCCGCCCCAGGACGAAGCGCCGTTCCAGAGGTCGATACCGCCTGCGAGAAGAATGTCCTCATATGTCCGGTATTCCTGGTCCGGCATGACGTAGCTCTTCCAGAGTATCTCGCCGGTATCCTCATC
This sequence comes from Pseudomonadales bacterium, assembly GCA_965267275.1. GTDB lineage: Bacteria > Pseudomonadota > Gammaproteobacteria > Pseudomonadales > Azotimanducaceae > UBA4421. The sequence goes on along the minus strand of OZ253950.1, from coordinate 3,521,493 downwards.
GAGTGCGACCATGGCATTGCGGTACATCAGCCCGCTCTTGTCGACGGGCAAACCCAGCCCCAGGAACGGATCCACACCTGCCGGGTTCAGGAAAGGATTCGTATAGCTGAAGGGAACGAGGCCCATGCTCCCGGACATCTCGGTGCTCAGCGCCGCGTAAACGACGCCATCGTGAACCGTCGGATTATTGGTCACCATGCTATGCGGGTTGTCATCGAGCACTGTCTTCCAATTGAGCTCACCGGAATCCGCGTCGATAGAATGCAAGACCGCACCTTGCGACTGAAACGCCAGCCCGTTGGTCAGCATCGGCACGCCCATCAGGTCGTTGGAGAACCCACCGGCATCGAATCCTACAAATAGATTGTAATTGGCCGCGTAGATGTTTTTGCCGATCAGCGTCGGATGTATGCGGTTGACCACGATATCGTCGCCATCGCTTGCAGAAGCGCCCGTGTAGCGTGGATCGGCTACCAGGTCGTAAACGTCAAGCACGCGGGGAACGGGGGTGCCGTCCGGGTTCGTCCCGTCGACGAATCTGAGGTCGAGGACATGAATCCTGCCGTCCGTCGTAGGGACATAGGCGATGCCTTTGTCGGTCAGCGCAATACCCGAGCCAACTGCGTTTTCCGCACGGGTTTTTCCACCAGCCGTGGTCGTGTCGATGTTGTAGATGGATTTAAGAACGACCTTGTCGATGTTGTTCTTATTGATTTCAGAGTTGCCGTTGGCATTGTTCTCAATGCCATGACCATGCATTAACCAACCTTCGGCAGCGACTGCATGGGCCGGCAACAACAAAAAGAGAATAAAAGAGAAAACAAACCGAACTTTGCGCCCGGCGACGTAGAGAATACGCATGTGCCCTCCCAGGTCCATGGGTTTCGAGGTATCAAACTCCCAGGCTCGCTCGCGACGGAGGCGCCACACAACATGGCAAGCTATTGGACAGATACTACAGCATGCGTTGCGCTTAACAAGGACTATTGAGACGGTCGCTTAGAAACTCTGCTTGCACCTCTCAGATCAGTTTTCTGGTTAAAGCGGACATAACCCGCTCTGTCCCCATCCAAATATGTGGCCAGTTACACCGATCGACCTGCGGCATTACCCTCAGCGACCGCTCGTACCAGAAACCGCGGAGTGTTGGCGTCGCCGATGACGCTGTAGGGGAGGTTAGCGGTTTCAATCGCTTCCACCAGTTCGGTGCGCGGCCGGTTCAGAGAGATGAAGACCACTTGATCGGTGTTGACCGACCATGTTGCGCCACCCGTGGTTGGCTGTAGCGTTGCGGACTGCCCGTCTGTCTTGAGCACGCGCGTGCCGACATGGTAGGTGAAGTCCTGGTTGCCCAGGCGTTCCAAGGCAGGATCGGTCATCAGCGCGGATCGCACGTCCGGGGCAAGCGTCGGCAGGCGCGTCACCAGGGTCACTTTGGTGCCGGCATTGATCAGATGCTCTGCGGTTGCCAGGCCTTCGTAATGCCCGACGTCGTCTATCACCAGTGCGTGTGTTGCCCTGGTGCCGGATGTGTCCTGAAACAGATCGTTGCTGGAAATTGCGTGGCTGAGCTCGATGCCTTCGATGGGTTCGCCGGGGTGGGACATTTGTAGACCATCCATGCGCGGCTCGGCACCGGTTGCGAGAATGACATGGTCGGCGTTGAATGCAGCGAGATCCGCTTTGGTGACGTAGGTGGATAGGCGCACGTCCACGCCCTCTTCATACACCTCATCCTGAAGCCAGGCGATGAAATCCTTGAACTGCTGGCGTGTGGGGGCACGGCTGGCGAGATCGAGCGTGCCGCCGAGGTCGGGCATCGCCTCGGCAAGGGTGACGTTGTGGCCGCGTCTGGCGGCAACGCGTGCGGCCTCCATGCCCGCAGGTCCGCCGCCAATCACGAGAATGTTCCTGGCGGCGTCCGTTGGCACGAGCTTGTCGTCACCCCATTGGGTTTCGAAGCCGGCGCCGGCGTTGACCGCGCAGCCGATTTTGCGTTGCGGCCCAAGCAGCTGGCCCACGCAGCCCTGGTTGCAGGCGATACAGGGGCGCACCCGGGACTCCTGACCGGCTCTGGTTTTGTTGACGAGGTCCGGATCGGCGATGGTGGCGCGGGTCATGCCCACCATATCTGCCTGGCCCAGGCGGATCGCCTGGTCGACCTCTTCCATCGTGCGGAAGCGGCCCGTCACAATGGAGGGAATGTCGCCTGTTTCCCGCGTCACCGGGACGGCCGTCTCCAGCTCGTAACCCACAGGTTCGTGCATGCCGCCGATGAGCTTTGGAAAACTGTGATAGTTACCGAGGGAGACGTTGACGAAGTCGGTGAGGCCCTCTGCTTTGAGGGCTTCGACGACAGCAATGTTCTCAGCCGGACCGATGCCGCCGGCGGTTTCGTCTGCCGCCAGGCGCACACCGACGGCAAAGCCGTCAGACGCGTGGGCGGCGCAGGCGCGCATGATCTCCATCAGGAAACGCATGCGATTCTCGAGGCTGCCGCCGTATTCGTCCGTGCGTTTGTTTGTGTTCTCGGAAAGAAACTGCTGCGGGAGATAGCCGTGCGCCCCGTGGATCTCGACGCCATCGAGGCCCGAGTCTTTGCAGAGTTTCACACTGTCAGCGTAAGCCTCGATGATCTCGTCGATCTGTCCCTTGGTCATCGGGCGCGGCACGATGCCTACTTGCGGGCTGGGAATGTCCGACGCGCTCCATGGCGCGCTGCCATCCATCGGGGTGCCGTTGTGTCCGGCATGCCAGATCTGCTGAAAAACTTTCATGCCATGCGGTGCACAAGCCGCCATGAGCTTTTCGTAGCCTGCCGGCAAGCTCGGGTCGAACGCGTTCAGGGAAGCCGGGCTGGTTGGATGTACCGAAAGGATCTCCACGATGGTCAAGCCGACACCGCCGCGGGCGCGCGCGGCGTGATATTCGATCAGCTCGTCGCTCATACGGCCGGCTCCGATGCCCGTGGCATGGGCGGTGCGCACGACCCTATTCGGAACCTCGACGCCGCCGATCTTGATCGGGCTCAGAACATGTTCGTACATAGCGGCCCCCAGCTAGAAACGATTCCAGGTCAGCACGTCTTCAACCGGTTTGCGCTTGACCGGCATGAACGCTCGTTCGGGATAACCCACCGCGACGTAGACGAACATGTGCAGGTCTTCCGGTACATTGCAGAGCTCGCGGATCTCGGGTTCCGCATTGCCGGGAAACGTGGTGAAGCAGGTTCCGATACCCATCGCGCGGGCTGCGACGATGAGATTCTGCGCCGCAGGATAGATGGTCGAGTGCATGAAGCTCTCCTGCGGATCGTGGGGTGGGTATACCTTGCGGGCCATACACACGATCCAGGCGGGTACCTTGGCGAAGTTCTTCGCCAGATGCTCGGCGCCCGCCAGCATCCGTTCTTCGACGCCGTCCTGACCAGGCGGGCGGTTAGCGAAGAAAGGCGCCATGCCGGCCAGAACCTTCTCACCGACAGGTTCTTTGATTGCCGGATCATCGATGACAAGAAACTCCCAGCCCTGGCTGTTACCCGGATTGGATGCCCGGGTGGCCGCGTAGATCAGTTTTTCGAGTTCCGCCTTCGGGACCGGATCGTCTTTGAAATACCGCATCGCGGTACAAGTTTCCATGGCTTCCAGAGCGTCCATAGCGTGCCTCCCCCTTGCTTTTTGAACGGCGAATATTTATAACGCGTTCTAAATATCGCGCAATTACCGTTTTGTTGCAAACGATATTTGGCGCACAGCAGGGATTACGGAGAGGTTCAAAGGGCAGATGTCGGAAGCGAAACCGCTGACACCACGCCAGGCGGATCAGCGCGAGCGTGTGCTCGAGAGCACGCGCCAGATGCTGGCCGAGGTGGGATACGAGGGCTTGCAGATGCGGACGCTGGCCGAAGCGGCGGGCGTTTCTCTCATGACCATCTATAACCGTTTCGGAAACAAAGACGACCTCATCCTTCTGGCCCTGCAGGACATGCTGGCGGAGCTTGGCGAAGAAGCGGCGTCGTCGGGCTGTACCGGGATCGAACTCGTGCTCGAGAACGCAGCCGTCGTCGCGGAGCAGATTCTAGCGACGCCGAAGTACGCCAAAGCGATGGCGCTGATGCTGTTCAACGGGGAGCCGGGCTCGCCGATCGTTGCGGCGCTTCTGGCGAACAACGTTTCACAAGCCCATGCACGGATTGACGAGATGCGCGCGGCGAAACACATCAACGACGGTGTTGATTCTGATGCGCTGGCGCGCAATCTCGGCATCTGCACCTGGTCGACGATCCTCTTGTGGATGAAAGGCCTGATCCCCGATGAATCGTTCGCGCGGGAATACCGCCGCGCCCCTCTTTTCGTATTGGCGCCGGCCATGACGCCGGCAACCCGAAAAAAGTACGCCGCTGAATTGAGCTAGCTCGAGGAAAGAATATGACAGATCGCAAAACGCATCCCCAGGAAGGCTGGCCGGAAGTGGACTTCAACGCCGAGCCGTTCCTGACGAACTTTAAAAACGTGTATGAGGGTATGCACGCGAGCGGCTGTCCCTATGCCCACTCGACGAATGGTGACCATTATGCGGTAGCGTCGCATGGTGAAATCATGTCGATTCTCAAGCGCTACGACGTCTGGAAGAGCAAGTACGGACCGGCGCTCGAGTATCTGGAAACACCCGGCGTGCTCGTCAGCGTCGACCCGCCGGAACACACCTTCGAGGTGCGCATCGTCGCCGACTGTTTTTCCAAGGAGGTGTTCGAATCCCTCATCCCGGACATGGAAGCGTTCATGGAGGCCCGTCTCGACGAGGTGTTCGACGACGGCGAGATGGACCTGCACGCAGCCATTTCCGTCACGTTGCCGCTCTTTGTGATTCACAAGCTGCTGGGCTTCCCGCTCGAGGATCCGGACGGCATCAGCCGTATCCCGTGGATTCGCGACGGCATCATCACCGCCGTAGGCACGATGCTCGAGCCGCAGGGCGGCCGTGAGGCTGCCTTTGCCCGCCTCGGTCCGGACAATCCAGGCATACAGGGTGCCATGCGCACGCAGCAGATGTATGCGGAACACCTTGCGATCTGCAAAGAGAAACTTGAGAGCGGCGAGTGGCAGAGCGATACCAACATCGTCTGTCGTTTTCTGACGACGCCGGGTCCCGACGGGACGTTTCTTTCAGAAGAGAAGATCATGGGTTTCATGGGCTTTCTCGAAACCGCCGGCAGCGCAACCACGACGATCATGCTGTCCAACATCGTCTATCGGCTGCTGACAGAGCCGGGCGCCTACGAACGCGTTGCCAACGACCCGTCGCTCATCCCGATTGCGATCGAGGAGACGCTGCGGATAGATGCCCCCGTGCAGGGCCTCTTCCGGACGAACGATTCAGAGGTTGATCTCGGCGGCTGTCCGCTCGATGTCGACACCAAGGTCATGTTGCTCTGGGCCGGCGCCAATCTGGATCCCGACGTGTTCGAAGACCCGATGACGTTCAACCTCGACCGCGATCTTTCCAAGGTGCGTCGGCACCTGTCTTTTGGCTACGGTACCCACTTCTGCCGTGGCGCACCGCTGGCCCGCCTCGAGGGAGAGATTTTTCTCAAAGCGATCCTGCCTCGCCTGAAAAATCTACGCCTGAACGGCGAGGTCGAGATGGAAAAACGCATACCCGTGCTGCAGGGTATACGCAGTCTGCCGGTGGCCTGGGATACGGACGCCTACACGCGGCTCGGCTAACGGCCTCTCTGGGGCGCGTATAGAGCGTTGTTTGAGAGTTGAGCTGATAGCGCTGATGCCCGCGGCAATCCTATATACTGGGTCCAAAAGCAGACCACTGCTTGGTCGAAGAACCACAAGGATCGAGCCGGGAACTTCATGCCCCCTTCGCAGAGTCAGACAGCCGACTATCCGCTGCCCATGCGTTATTTCACGTGGCTGCTGGACGCCTGCCATGTCCACGAAACGCACGATTCGCCGCTGCTGGCCGATATACCATACAGCTACGACGAGCTGTCAGACCCTGATCAGTTAATTGAGTGGGCCGTTCTCTGTCGGCTGATGAGCAATCTGGAGGGGATGTACTCTGAACCCGAGATGGTTGCTTTGTCGCAGACCTCCCTCGACGCACCCCGCAATCGTCTTCTTTCTCTCGCGGCCCGTACGCTGCTCAGCGTGCGGGAGGGTTACCATTGGGGGTATCGGGCAGAGACCGGGGTTGTGGCCCGAACCTACGCTGCGTTGAATTGCGCGACTTTCGACCTGGACGATGGGCGTCTGCGAGTGGAAGTGACTGCCCAGCAGGGCCTCGATTTCCCGCGCGGGCTCAAGCTCGTCATGTGGGGGCAGATATCGGCAGTGCCGGAACTGTTCGGGTTCACCAGAGCGACAGTGGACATGGTCGAGATTCCCGGCGGTGTCAGGTATCTGATCGACCACCAGGACCATACGAGCTGGCTGACGCGGGCACGCTGGTTCGTAATGCGTTTTTTTACGAAACAGGATACGGCTCAGGAACTCAACGCCAGCCTGCAGCAGGAGCTGGATCGACTGCGGCTGACCATGACAGCGTTGCGCGAGAGTGAAGCCCGTTACGAGCTGCTGGCGAGCAATTTCCACGACTTGATCTGGACCACCGACATGCGCGGCAGGGTCACGTTCGTCAGCCCGTCCGTGTCGCGTCACTTCGACATAGATCCCCAGGAGATGTTGAGTGATCCGCTGGCAACGTTGGATGGCGTCGCAGATTTTCGCCCCGTCAATCGAGCCGTGCTGCGTGAAATTGCACTTGAACACCGCGGCGGACGCCCGCCGGATCGTCGTCGCACTGTTGTCCTGGACGCCAACGCGCCCGACGGACGCCAGCTCACGATCGAGGTGGCGATTACGATTGCCCGGGACGACGCGGGTACGGCCACGGGCGCTCTGTGCGTAGGCCGCGACATTACTGAGCGGCAGCGCCTGACGCAGCGGATCGCGGAAAAACGGAATCTGGAAAGTCTGGGTTTGCTTGCCGGCGGGGTCGCTCACGATTTCAACAATCTCTTGACCGGCGTCATGGGGCATGCGGAATTGATCAACGCCAAGCTGCCTCCCGACAGTCCCCTGCGGGCAGATGTCGACCGTATCGTGCGCAGTGCAGAGAGTGCGGCTAACCTCTGTGACCAGATGCTGGCGTTTTCGGGTAAGAGTTCGCTGGGTAGAGAAGCGACTAATCTGTCTTCACGGGCAGAGAGTCTCATGGACCTGCTGGGGAGCACGCTCCCGGGCAACGCGTTGGTCGAACGCGAGCTCGATCCGGCTCTGCCTGACGTCATGGCCAACCCCACGCAGATTGATCAGATCATCATGAACTTGATCCTCAACGCGGTGGAGGCTTTGCCACAACATGGCGGCCGGGTGACGGTACGGACGCATGCCGGGCCGATCTCCCGGGACATGATCGAACGATCCGGATGGTCCGAGCCCGTCTCGCCGGGCATGTTCTCGTGGCTGGAAGTCGCCGATACGGGGGAAGGGGTCGACGAGGACATCGTCGGCCGCATTTTCGAGCCGTTCTACTCTACGAAAGGCCACGGCCGAGGCATGGGGCTCGCGGCTGTCTCCGGCGTCGTGCGCGCGTGTGGTGGCTTCATGCAGGTGCAATCGCCGCCATCGGGCCAGAGTCGCGGCAGCTGTTTCTCGGTGGCGCTGCCCGCCGTCGAATCATCCCCAAAGCCGACCCGCGCCAGAGCGCCGGAACCCACGTCATCTTCGCTTGCATGGCATGTGTTGGTCATCGACGATGAGCGGGCGATCCTCGAGATTGCGGAAGAGATCCTCGTCGCGCTCGGGTGTACGGTCACCACGGCTGCAGGCGGGAAAGAAGGGCTGAAGGCATTGGCCAATGCTGTGACACCGACCGATATCGTCATGCTCGATTTGACCATGCCCGATATGAGTGGCCGCGATACTTATCTTCGCATCCGTGCCAGCTTTCCAGAATTGCCGGTGCTTTTCATGAGCGGCTTCAATCGCCAGGGTATGCCGGGGGAAAGCGGGGCCGATCCGCATGCCGGCTTCATACATAAGCCGTTCCGGATAGAAGAGCTCGTGCGTCACATAGACGGGCTGTTGCAACGGGACGGCGCCAACCCGCTGTAACCTCAGACGCCGGCCGCGCGGCAGAGGTGAATCGTTTGCGGAGTTCTGGCGTCAGTGGCTCGCGCGCCGCGCGATATCGCTCATCGCCTCGCCCAGGAACTTCTGAAACTCTTTGAGCGGCACGGGGTTTGATAGCAGATAGCCCTGCGCGTCTGTGCAGCCCATGTGCTCGAGCATCGCGCGCTGTCCTTCGGTTTCGACGCCGACGGCGACAATGCGCAGGCGGAAGCGTTCGCCCACCTGGCAGATCTGCTCGACCAGAGTGCGCGCGTCGCCGTCGTCTTCGATTTGATGGATCAAGGCGCGATCGATTTTCAGCGTATCGGCGGGGCAGCGCAGCAGCTTGTTGGTGTCCACGACCCCCGTCCCCAGATTGTCGATGGCGACCCGCACCCCCATGTCGCGCAGCTTGAAGAGCTCCGCTCTGTGCCGGTCGACCAGGTGCAGTAGATTGTCGTGGGAAAGCTCGAGCTCGAGAATGCTCGGGTCGAGCCACTGGTCGCGGCTCAAACGTTCGATCTGGTTGACGATGGCGCCGTTGACGAACTGCTGAGGCGAAACGTTTATGCCCAGCAGTATCGGGGTGATCAGGTGCTCGAGCCAGGTGGCGGACTCACAGCACGCACGCTCCAGGACCCAGTCGCCGACGCGCGCCATCTGGCCGCTGCGCTCTGCGATCGGGATGAAGTGTTCCGGATCGAGGTTGCCGACCTCGAGCCCTTCCCAGCGCAGCAGCGCCTCCACACCGCGCAGTTCCGTGCCCGTGATGTCCCACTGCGGCTGCAGCGCCAGCGCAAACTCGTCCCGGTTCAGCGCCACGGGGATGCGGCGGCTGACGTCGGATTCCCCTGCGGCGGCGATGGCCGTGTTGCCGCCGTCGGCGCGCGCTTTTTCCATGGCCTGCCAAGCGACCTGGTACAAGTGCTGAGGATCGGCGAGCGTATTGTCATGGGCAAAGCCGATGCTGAAAGAAAAATGCAGCAGGCCGCCACGGAAATTGAGCGGCGTTTTGCCGCACGCGACCAACTCGTCAGCCATGCTCTGCATCGCCGCAAGTTCGCTGCCGGGGCACCAGACGACAAAAGAGGCGGCGTCGTAAATGCCGAGCCGTGCGTTCGCCGGCAGGCTGTGCAACAGATGATCCGAGAGGGCGCTCAGGAGATCAGTTTTGCTCACGGGATCGAGGTTGGCGTAAAGGTGTTCGGCGTGATCGATCTGCACCACCATGAGCCCGGTCGGGTCGCCGGTGTGGCGCAGCATGAATTCCAGGAGTTCCTGGTGGTGTGGCAGCTTCGTGATGGGCTCGGCAGCCTGGGCTTGAAAAAATTGATGGTCGAAACGGGCGATGTTGAGCGCCTTGGTGACGGCGCTGCACAACATGGCCGCGATGTCCGAGTGCGCAACACGCGAGAAGCGGCCGGGCAGGGCGCCTGCGTCTGCGGGGCCGATGTAAATGGCGTGGGCGGCGGGCAGATGATCCAGCGCCAGTGTCACTGCGCTCTGGCGGTCAGGGCGGTCGAAAATGATGATCTCGGGTGATTTCGGCAGTTGCGCAATGTCCAGCGCGTTGTCTTTTTCGCCGTCGCGCAGCCACACAGACCAACCCTGGGCGGCACACAATCGCGATACCAGGTCCGCGGTGTTGCGGTCGGCAATATAGGCGCAAATCAGAATGTTCGCAGGCATGATCGATCGACATCGGTAACTTATCTTTCAGTTTAGATGGCGATCTGCGTTTTGCCGGGAACCTCCGCGCAAAACCGGGCCCCAGCGGGCGTCTAAAAGCTGGCTTCCAGATAGCAGGCTTTGTGGTCGCGGCTGACCGTAAACAACCGGTCGAGCCCGGCCAGATAAGGACTTTTTGTCGCCGGCTCCCCATTGATGGTCTGCAGTGCAATCCGCTGGCGGCGGGAAGCAACGAGATGTACGAGCACCGCGTTGATCTGGTCCATGTCCGGATGGTCCCATGGCACGTGATAGGTCAGGTCTTTGCCCTGGTTTTCCGCGACCAGAGCCAGCGCGCCGTCGGCGAATGCCAGGAAGTTACCGAGTCGGCGCTGGGGCAGTTCGTCCCAATCGAGGCTCAGTCCGCATGGGCCGGCGGGGTCATGGGCGGCAAGCCAGAAATGCGCCGGCGGCGGTGTATTGTTCTGCAGCGCGGACAGCGCGCGCGGTGTGACGAACTGCGGGGTCGATAGACCTTCGAAGAAGTGGCCCGTGGTGACCTCGCCGGCCAGCTCCATGATCCGCAGCGCCCTGAACGCATCGCGCCAGCGCCAGGCCTGGCCTACGCCGCCGGTCAGATTTTCGCGATTGACCACTTCCCGGCAGACAAAGCCGAAACGGTCGAGCAGCTGGCGTACCCGCTCCTTGTCATTCTCCAGGCGTGTCAGCGGATCGGAGGGTTCCGGGCGCGGCGTCAGCTGCCAGAAACCGCTCCAGCTCAACGGCACGCGGGCCAGACGCCTGCGGCTGGAAGCGGCTGCCGCAAGATCCGGCACCGTAAATTTTCGATCGAGACCCTGCTGCAGCGGAGTGAGCGAGTCGCTCGTGAGCTGCCCCTGCCAGACCGCCTGCCACCATGCGGCGTTGAACGCCTCCCGGTCCTGCGCCTGGTTGTCAGCAATCTGCGGATAGGTATAGCGCGCCGCCGGGTCGGCAAACGCGTCCGTGAAGGGCGCCGGTTCTGCCGCCGGAATATAGAGCGGCATTTCTTCGGGATAGCTGATCGTGATGGCTTCGCGTCCTGTGCCCAGCCAGCCGAAACCATACGCGCTGAATAGCTCATCCCACTGGTGCGGGCGAAAGTTTGCGAGCCTCGCGGGCAACAGATCCTTGAGCCAGGTGATGAGCGGTGCGTTGCAGCCGCGCAGTATCTCGAGTGCCTGCAGGCGTGCGTGATCGTCATCGGCGCTGCTGCCGAAGCGCTGCCAGGCAGCCCAGAAATGCGGCAGACGCGTTGCCGGCTGGGGCTCGAGCTGCGCGCGCTGCGCCGCGCGTTGAAAACGCATGAGGGCTTCGAAGTTTTCCGCATCGCACCAGAGCGCACGCTCGTCACCCTCGAGCAGCACGCCGTGGATCAGCAGCTCGTCCTCGAACAGCAGGTCGTCGGGCACGCTCGGCAGGATCTCAGCCACTTCTTCTTCGGACAGCGGTCCGTAGAAAGACAGGACCTCCCGCGCATACTGGGCGGCGTCGCGCGCGTCTTCGACAGTCGGCACTTCGTCGGCATAGGCGATCAGACCTGCGTCGCGCAATCCGTGCACGAGCTCGAGGTGGGTGAGCCAGCGCCGGGCGCCTGCCTCGATCCATACCGCCTCGGGCGGCAGCTCGGCATCTGCGGGCAGCTCAGCCTCGGGTAACAGGACGCGCTCTTTCAGCCATTCCGCCCATTCGTCGGCGCTGGTCGGCACGTATCCTTCAGCCCGCCGCTGCCGCTTGGCGATGAACTCGGCAACGATCTCGGGACGGATTTTCGGGCGCAGCGCCTGGTTGTACAGCGCCTCGGCAATCAGATCGCTGGACAGGCTACTGACCGTGTCGTCATCCGGGGTGTCGTCAGCGTACATGTACCGGCTGACCTGACCGAACGTGAGGTTGCGCGCGAACGGGCTCGGCGTTTCGGTCGTCGTGAACGTCCAGGTGATGGTGCCGTCTTGAATTTCCGCCAGACGCGCCATGAGGGACGAAATGTCGAACTCGTCGTCGAGGCAGGTCCGCCAGGTTTCCAGCAGCACCGGAAACTCGTTGAAGGCTTTGACCTGACTCATCAGCTTCTTCGCCTGCAGGCGACTCATCCACAGCGGCAGACGCTGGTTGAAGCGCTGCTTGGTCAGCAGCAGCGAGCGCCCGGCACATTCACGAAAGCGCGCGCCAAAAAAACCGCTTGCCTCGAGACTCTGGCGGATCAGATCCGGGACGCGATCCGGGCGAATCAAGCTCAGCAGCGCGTGCGGGTCCGGCGGCTCGGCACACTGCACGACAATGGCGTCGTTGTCGGCATGGATCTCGGCCTTGTAGCCGAACGCATCCTGCCAGGCCGCCTGCAGCGCCAGTGCCCAGGGCCGATTCAAGCGTCCGCCCCAGTAGGTGTGAATGACGAGCTGGCGCGGCTGATTGGGGCCTTTGTATCCCGCGGGGCCGGCGTTGACGAGTTCGAGCAGCAGGTGGTGGCGGTGCGGCAGCGGCGCCTCGGTATGCTCACGCTGGGACTTCAGATAGTCGACGAGCTCCGCCGCGGCACCGGGTTCGAAGTTCGCCTCTTCTTCGAGGTTCTCTTGCAGCGTGTCGGCGCCGCCGGCGGCAAGCTCGGTGTCGGCCATTTCCAGATACTGGGTGATCCGCTGCGAGAAGTGGTAGGAGCGGTTGAAAAACTCGCTGCGCCAGAAGGGCGGGGCAGCGGCGTCGGGACGCCCCGGCCGCACCAGCACGTCGTTGTGCGTGATGCGATGGACCTGCCAGTTCTGGGTGCCGAGCGTCAGCGTCTGGCCGACGGTGGCTTCCCACACGAACTCTTCATCGAGCTCGCCGAGCACCGCGCCGGACTCGAAGTGCTTCATCTGGAAGTAGCCGCGGTCGGGGATGTTGCCCCCGGAGTTGTACATCGCCAGCACCGCCCCGCGGTTGGCTTTGATGGTGTGATTGATCCGGTCGTGCTCGAGGCGGGGTTTCAGCTCGCGGATACGCGAGCCTGCATAGCGGCCGGAGAGCATCTCCACCACGAGATCGAAGTGCTCGCGTTTGAGATCGCGATACGGGGTGGCGCGGGTGACGAGCTTGAACACGTCGTCGACGGGCTGGGCGTCGGTGGCGCACATGGAGATGATGATCTGCGCGAGCACGTCGAGCGGCGCGCGCATGAGCGCGAGGGGCTCGATGTCGCGGTCCTGGACAGCGTCGGCCAGCGCTGCCGCTTCCAGCATGTCCTGGGCGTGACTGGGGAACAGCGTCCCGACGCTGACTTCGCCAACGCCGTGACCGGCACGGCCGATGCGCTGTAACGTCGCCGCAACTGACGGCGGCGATTGCACCATCACGACCTCATCGAGGTGGCCGATGTCGATACCCATCTCGAGGGTGTTGGTGGCGACGATGGCTTTGAGCTCACCGGCTTTCAGGCGGCTTTCCACCTCCGTGCGCACGTCCCGTGCGAGCGATCCGTGGTGTGCATATGCCACGGGCTCGTGGCTGGGCTCGTTGATTTTGAGCGTTATTTTCTCCGCGAGGCGCCGGCTGTTGGTGAAAAAGAGGGTGGCATCGTTGCCCTCGATCACCTCGCGGAACGTATCTGCCAGCGGGTCCCAGATTTTCTGACCGTTCTCGGCGGCCGTGCGTGCTGCTTCCGGGAACCGCACGCGAAACTCGATCTGTTTGTCCCCGGGGACATTGACGATGTCGACGCGGCGGGGGTTGCCGTCCGCGTCGCGGCCGCCCATGTAGTCCGCCACTGCCTCCAGCGGCGCCACGGTCGCAGACAATGCGATCCGCTGAAACTCGCCGGCAATCTCTGCAAGACGCTCGATGTTCACCATCAGCTGAGCGCCGCGGCGGTTGTCTACGATCGAATGTATCTCGTCCATGATGAGGGTCTGCACGTGGCCGAGCGCCTGGCGGCCCTTATGCGTCGTGAGCATCAGCGCGAGACTTTCCGGCGTCGTGATCAGGATGTCCGGCGGGCGCCGCAACAGGCGCTGACGGTCGCTGGCGCTGGTATCACCGGAACGGGTTTCGACCCGCACTTCCGGCATGCCGTAGGCGTGGCGCAGCGTTGCCAGCGGCGACAAGAGGTTCCGCTGGATATCGTTGTTGAGCGCTTTCAGTGGCGAGATATAGAGCACCTGGGTGCGTCCGGTCACGAGCGCGCCTTCGGCGAACTGACTCAGCGACCAGAGGAAAGCGGTCAACGTCTTGCCGCTGCCGGTAGGCGCGGTGACCAGCGCGTGTCCGCCGGCGGCGATGATCGGCCAGCTGGCAGCCTGCACTTCCGTGGGCGTGCCGACGCAGTCGCGAAACCATTGTCCGATGGTGGGATGGAAAGCTAAGTCGGCAAGCATCTACGGATTACAGCAGAATTCGGTTTATCATGGCTACTGACAGCCAGCCGCCACGGGGACATGAGATCTGTTTGGCGGCGGCGCTTTCCGGGAAGGGTGAGGAAAACGACATGCAGGCAGTATTGTCGGGCTTGCGCACGATTATTTGTATGGGGGTGGCATTCCTCGTCTGGTACGTGCTCGTGGTGATCATGAAGACGCCGCAGACGCTGCTGGGGGTGCTGTTCCCGGTGTGGCTGGGCGGCATTGCGGGAGGCGTGGTGAGCGCCATCTTCTCGGTGCGTCAGGCGATCGTCATGGCTTTTACGAGCGGCGTGCTCCTGAGCCTCGGATTCTTATGGGTCCGCCACGTCTATCTGGACATCGGTCTCGGCGACAACACGTTCGTCACGCTGTGGCCGCTGTGGTTCCCGGCGGCCTTTTACGTCGGTGCCTATTGCTACATCACTTTTCTTTATACGCGGAATAGAAATGGTTGATCCCGTCAGTCTTCTCGCGCCTGGACAGCGCATATTCGTCGGCGCCAGCAGCAATGAGCCGACTGGTCTCCTGGAACATCTGGCCGCGCAGGCCCTGCCCGCCGATCTCGAGTTCATACAGTTCCCGATCGGGGGCTTGAACAACGTCGATTTCACGCAGTGGCATCCAAGTGCCTCGCTCACGACCTTTTTCATGACGCCCGCACTGCGTGGCGCGGATCCCGCGCGGCTCAATTTTCTGCCGATGCAGATGCGCTGGGTGTTCGACTATCTGTCGCAGAACGTGGACGTTGCGCTGCTGCAGGTGGCGCGGGACCGTAACGGGGACCTGCGCCTCGGCCCCAATGTCGACTTTGTCGACGCCGTCTTGTCCTCGGCGCGTGTCGTGATTGCCGAGCTCAATACCAGCTTCGTCGCTCCGGCGGGCTCCCCGCTCATCAGTCCCGACCGCATCGACTGTCTCTATGAGACCGAGCGCTCGCTGACGCCTTACGGATCACCGCAAATAGACGAGGCAGCCGGGCAGATCGGCGCGTACGTCGCCGACCTCATCCGCGATGGAGATTGTCTGCAGACCGGCATAGGGGCGATCCCCGCGGCGATCTTGAGCCGTCTCGGCGACAAAAACGATCTCGGCCTCCATGGTGGCCTGATCGACGATGGCGGGATGTCGCTCATCCAGCAAGGTAACGTCAACGGCAGTCAGAAGCCCCTGGATCGGGGGCTGCACGTGACCGGCATGGCGCTCGGCAGCCCGGCGCTGATCGAATGGCTGGCGGACACGCCGTCGGTGGCGTTTCGGGGCGCCAACCACACGCACGAAGTGGCGGCGATCCGCCAACTGCCGAACTTTGTGTCAGTCAACTCGGCCGTGGAGATTGACCTCTACGGTCAGATCAATGCCGAGTTTGCCGGCGGCCGGCAGATCTCCGGCACGGGCGGCTCCGTCGACTTCATGCGCGCGGCCAAGTCGTCGCCTGGCGGCAGATCGATCGTCGCCTTCAACGCGACGGCAAAAGGCGGCACGGTGTCGCGGATTGTGCCCAAGGTCGATCTGGTAACGGCGTTGCGTACCGATGTGGACATCGTCGTGACCGAATTCGGGATTGCCGAGCTCAAGCATCTGCCGGTGCGGCAGCGCGCCGCGGCTCTGATCGAGATTGCCGCACCAGCGTTTCGCGACGAGCTGTCCGCGCACGCCCCGCAATAACCTTGTCTTATCACGTAATCAGTGTGCGCTGATTCACGGTTTGGTGTTGTCGTTCGGACGAGAGGGTCTAGGCTTATTTAGAATGATTGCTCGATGGACTGAGGATAAGGACAACTCGCGCCATGGATTATATTGGCATCGACCCCGCGGTAGGCCTGGAATGCTCCAGCTGCAAACACATCTCCCGGCTGCCTTACAGCGATCTGCTGAACCGCGTCATGGAAGAAACCCACGTCGACTGTGAGGGCTGTGGTCGTACCATGCTGCACGACTGGACGACCGTAAACGTGGTCCAGAACATCATTCGCAAGCGTCTGCGCCAGGCCAACGAAGAAAAAGCCAAGCGCGCCGCGCTCGGCTAGGCTTTTCCGCAGCTATCCGGTGCTGGGGGCGTCCGCCTCCAGCGCATTCAGAAAAAACGCATACTCTTCCGCCTGCTCCCGCAGCGCTTCGAAACGACCGGTTTTGCCGCCGTGTCCGGCCCCCATGTTTGTTTTCAACAGCAGAGCGTTGTCGTCGGTTTTCAGCGTGCGCAGCTTTGCAACGTATTTGGCCGGCTCCCAGTAGGTGACCCGCGGATCGTTCAGGCCGGCGGTGACCAGCATGGGCGGGTACGCGCCGGCTTGCAGCTGATCGTATGGGGAGTAGGACTGGATCAGCTTGAATGCCTCGGGATCTTCGATGGGATTGCCCCATTCGTCCCATTCGGGTGGCGTGAGCGGCAGGCTCGCGTCGAGAATGGTGTTGAGCACGTCGACGAAGGGTACGTGCGCTGCCACCGCGCCCCATAGCTCCGGCGCTTGATTGACGACCGCGCCCATCAGCTCGCCGCCGGCGCTGCCGCCGGCAATCGCGATGTTGCCGGCTCTGGCGTAACCGGCGTCAATGAGGTGCCGGGCCACGTCGACGAAATCGTTGAAGGTGTTTTCCCGCGCCTCGAGCTTCCCCTGCTTGTACCAGTGATAGCCCAGCTCATCGCCGCCGCGGATGTGCGCAATCGCGAACACGAAGCCGCGCTCCAGCAGCGAGATGCGCCCGGTCGAGAAGCTTGGCGACATCCCCAATCCGTAGGCGCCGTAACCATAGAGGTATAGCGGGGCGCTGCCGTCGATGGGTGTACTGTGATGATGCACGATGCTGACCGGTACCATCGCGCCGTCCCGCGCCGTCGCCTGCAGGCGCGAGGTGACAAACTGTGAGGCGTCGTAGCCGGACGGGATCTCCTGCACTTTTCGGGTGGTGAGCTGACGGCTTTCGATGTCATAGTCGTACACGGTTGCCGGGGTCACCATCGATGTATAGCTGAGCCGAACCGTGTGGGTGTCGTAGTTCGGATTCGCTCCGAAACCCACCGCGTACGCGGCTTCGCCGAATTCGATGTCGTGGGCGTTGCCCGCATTGTCGATTACCCGCATCTGATCGAGACCCTGCTCGCGCAGCTCGACGACGATATATTCTTTCAGGGTCAGATAATCGGTGATGTAGTGGTCCTCGTCCCCGGCGACAAGGATTTCCCAGTTGTCCGGCTCAGGGTTGGTCTCGGGCGCGCGGAAAATGTCGAAATTCTGCTGGCGCAGGTTCGCGCGAATCACGAACTCATCGTCGCGATGGTCGACCTCGTATTCGAAGTCGGGCTTGCGCGCTGCAATCAGCTGCGGGGTTGCGCGGAGATTGTTGCGCGGCACGAAGTAGACCTCCGCAGCCGTGTGGGTGCTGGTCGTGATGAAGATGTACTTCTCCGACTGACTCGTCGATGCGCCAACGCGAAATGCCGGATCCTGCTCTTCGAAGAGCAGATCGTCCTGTGGGGCCGGATTGTCGAGGTCGCGCAAATAGAGGTGCAACGGCTGCCACTGTTCGTTGACGATCGTATAGGCCACCTGGGTCGAAGCCGCGTTCCATACCGGACTGCCCAGGGTTGCCTCGATGGGGGGTGTCAGGGGTGTACCGCTGGCGATGTCGATGACGTGCAGCGTATAACGCTCGCTGCCGTTGGTATCGGTCGAGTACGCAAGGCGCATACCGTCCGGGCTGACCGATAGCGCGCCCAGCGCGAAATACTCGAGGCCCTCGGCGAGCTCGCGCTCGTCCAGCAGCACCGTCCAGGCCTCCGGCGTGTCTGTGGGCGCCCGGTACCAAGTGCGGTACTGGGCGTCTTTCTCGTAGCGCCGCTGATAGCGATAGCCGTTCCTGGTGTAGGGCACGCTCTCATCTTCGCTCGGCTGGCGGTTTTTCAGTTCCGTGTAGATTTCTTCCACCAGGCCTTCGAGCGGCGCCATGTGCTGCTCGAAGTAGGCATTCTCAGCTTCCAGATAGGCCAGGATTTCAGGGTCGTTGACCTCCGGGTAGCCGGGATCCCGCAGCCAGGCATACGGATCTTCTACGGTGATGCCGTGGCGGCTGAATTGATGGGGCTTCTGTGCGGCACGCGGGGGTACGGCAATGGACTGCATGGTGGGTTCCTTGGCAGTTCGCTGTGGTCGGGAGAACGTAAGTCTGCGTATGACCGCCGCAATCGCAGCAATTCGGGCCAATGCGATCGGGCTGTAAACGGCCGGCAAGGATTCCTTAATGAACGTCAAAACGCAAACCTCTACACTAGTTGTTCAACCACGCTTGAGGGAGAGAGATCTATGGCCCATGTCGAGGCGCGCGAACGCGCGGACCTGCCTGAGCTCGAGCCGGTGCTCGCCAATGCCGAAGCGGCGATGGGATTTGTGCCGAACAGCATGCTGACCATGGCGCACATGCCGCAGCTCACCATGGCTTTTTCCATGCTTGCAGGCGTGGTGTTTGGCGGGGACCTGAAGGGCATGATGCAGAATTTTGCCGATATCGTGCCCGACGATGCGGACGCAGGGTCGGCGCTGACACCGGATCAGGTGCAACTGATCGCGTATAGCGTGAGCCTCGCTGCCGGCTGCCGGTATTGCCAGGCGCATACATCTCACAACGGTCATCGGTTCGGCCTCAGCGAGGCACAGCTCAACGACGTGCTGCGCTATGAGACGTCGGCGCACTTCAGCGATGCCGAGAAGGCGCTGATTGGCGTAGCGCTGGCGGCCGGCGCGGTGCCGAATGCAGCTGAGCCCGCCCATTTTGCTGCGCTCGAGGCGCACTTTTCGACCCGCCAGATCGTGCAGATCGTTGCGGTGATCGCTTTGTTCGGTTTCCTCAACCGCTGGAACGACACGATGGCGACGCAGCTCGAAGCGACGCCGATCGAATTTGCGCAAGCCGCCCTGGGCGGTTGGCAGATTGGCAAACACACGGCCGCGTAGCGTGTCTGCAATGCTCCAAGAACGCGCTGTGGAAGCAGCCTGACCATGTGCGGACGTTTTAATGTGACCTCCGACCCGCTGACGCAGCTGTTGCTCGATCTCGTCGGGCTCGAGCATACGGGTCGCGACAACTTCAATCTGGCGCCAACGGAGATGGTTGAAGTGCTGCGCATCGGCGAAGACGGCAAGCCGCAGCTGGTGCCGATGCGCTGGTGGCTGACGCCGTTCTGGGCGAAAGAGCTTTCCACCAAATACAGTATGTTCAACGCGAAGTCGGAAACCGCCCACAAGAGCGCGGCGTTCAAGGAGCCTTACCAGAAGCGGCGCTGCGTGGTCCCGGTGACCGGGTTTTACGAATGGTGTCGGGAGAACAATCGTAAAGTGCCTTATTTCATCACCCCGCAGGAATCACCGGGCATGCTGCTTGCCGGCCTCTGGGACGCCTGGCGTAACAAAGAGGCAGGTGAGACGCTGCTGAGCTTCACCATATTAACGACCGCGGCCAATGATTCGCTGAAGTTCGTGCATCACCGGATGCCGGTGATGTTGTCCATCGAAGAAGCGCGTCAGTGGCTGGACATGGATATCCCCACCCGCGAGCTCGAGCATCTGTTTGCTTCACGCCTGCCGATGTCCCTCGACGCGATACCGGTTTCCACGCACGTCAACAATGCGCGCCATAAAGACGCGCGTTGCGTCCAGCCGATCGGTACGCCCGTGCATCTCTCTGCCACCACGGAGGAGCCGGTATGATCCTGCGCCCCGGACACTGGTTTGGTAAAGGCAAAGTGCTGGTGGATGGCGCCAGCATCGGCGAGAGCGTCGAGGTAGATCTCACCGTGACCGAAGACCATGGCGGGCTGACCCTGGAGGGGCGTCTGCTGGGTGACTTCTCAGGCGACGTGTCGATCCGGGTGGCGCCGGATGAGGTGGGCACGTACGTGCTCGATGCCAGAATTGCGCGCTTTGCGTTGGATGGAGTCGCCAAACTCGAGAGCGAACCCAATCTCGGCCTGCTCTGGAACGAAGGCGGGACGCAAAGCGTGTCTATTGCCTTGTTCGTAACGGGTAATGGCGTTGGCTGCCGCGGATTTTTACGCCAAGGTGAAGGGGCGCGCACGTGGGAAGTCCTCTTCCGGCCGAAACAACAGGTGGTTGGCGGCGACAACGTGGTGACGCTGCGCCGCCGTTGATCCGCCTTGCTCAGCTTTGGTCGCGCAAGTCCAGCCAGCTGAGCTCGTCACTGCTGAGCGTCACATCGAGACCTGCCATGCTGGATGCCGTCTCATGCAGTGAGCGCGGGCCGATCAGCGGGAATGTAGGGAACGGCTGGCGCAGCACGTAGGCCAGCGCAATATTGATCGTCTCCACCCCGCGCGCCTCGGCGAGTTCTGCCGCGCGTCGGCGTCGCTCCAGGTTCTCATCGCTGAACCACACCCGTTTCAGTTCCGCGACGGTGGGTTGCGCGCTCGTGAGCTGCACCTGTTCGTCCTCGCTTGCTGCCAGCACCGCTTCTGCCCACGGGGTGAAGAAGCCGCGCGCCTGTGCTGACCACGGGAATAGCGCGAGCTTCGTGTCTTCGAGAAACGTGCGGAACTCATCGTCCGAGGCCGACTCCACGCCGGGCCATACAGGGTCGATCATGCGCGCTAGAGAAAAGTTGTTGGAGATGGCAGTAAAGCCCTGGAGGCCGTTGGCTGCGGCGTAGGCGTTGGCTTCGCGGATGCGTTCCAGAGTCCAGTTCGAGGCGCCGAGAACCTTGATGCGGCCCGCGCGGAGCTCTTCATTCAGAGCATCGATGAATTCACCGGCGGGTAGCTCGGCGTTGTCGCGGTGCAGAAAGTAAATGTCCACGTAGTCCGTTTGCAGACGGGAAAGCGACTCGTCCAGTTGCCGGCGCACTCTGTCGGGAAAGTTGTCGGGTGTGTGCGCGCCTTTGCCGATGATGACAATTTCTTCGCGCAGGCCGCGCGCGCGCTGCCAATCACCGAGCAGAGTTTCCATGCTGCCGCCGCCGTAGATGTGGGCAGTATCAAAAACATTACCCCCCGCAGCGACGTAGTCGTCCCAGACCACGCTCGCGTGTGCGTATGAAGGCTGATTGTCGCAGCCCATGACGAGTCTCGAGAGCGGTTTATCCAGCCCGGCGAGCGCGGCGGTTTCGAGGCCGGTACGGGCCGCCGGTATGGCCAGCGGGGTCATGCTGGCTGCCTGCTCAGCGGGATAGGTGATGCCTGCTACCTGCCGCCACGCATCCAGAGCGGCGTTGTTCAGAAGACTCTCCTGCCAGGTGATGGCGGGAGACTCGAGCGCGTTTGCCTGGATGTGATCAGCGGCGTGCTCGGCTTCGATAACGTACAGCGGCTGACTGGTGCCGGCGATCTTCTCTGCGGTTGCGCCTCTGGTAAGCAGCAGCGACCACTGTTCCTCGGGCAGCCACGGCTGGTCGAGCACAATGTGCCCGGCGGTACCGCTGATCCTGACGGTGTTGGCGAGCTCGAGGGTGGTCGCGACGGTCAGGTTAGCCGTTATGCCGTTGTCGAATTTCACCAGGGCGGCGGCGATCTCGTCCACCCCGGTGTCGCTGAGACGCGTCTCGGCGCTGATTGACGCCGGTTCGCTGTTTGCGATGCGGCGCGCGATGGACATCGGGTAACCACCGATGTCCAGAATCGCGCCACCGCCAAGCGCAGGTGCGAAAAGGCGGGAAGCCGGATCCACGGGCACCTGAAATCCGAAGCTCGCGTCGATGTGACGAATGTCGCCGATGGCGCCGTCGGCGATGAGCTCGAGGCACTTCTGCGTCTGCGGATGCAAAAGGTACATGTACGCTTCCATCGCAAACCTGCCAAGCCGCGCGGCAGCGGTGGTGATGGCCATACACTCGGCGTGGTTGAGACCCATGGGTTTTTCCACCAGCACTGATTTGCCGGCTTCGAGCGCGCGGATGGCCCACTCGGCGTGTTGCGGGTGCGGCGTCGCGATGTAGACCGCATCGACGTCGGGGTCTTCTATCAAGCCCGTGTAGCTGGCATGGAGGTTGAGCTTGGACCCGGCGAAGGCTGCGGCGAAGTCTGCCGCGCCTTTTTCGCTGCGGCTGCCCACGGCAGCAAGGGTGCCGTTTGCGGATTGGTCGACCGCGCGGGCGAATGTCCGAGCAATGTTACCGGTTGCCAGAATGCCCCAACGGGTGGTCATGGGTACGTCTCACAAGATGAAGTGGAGACGCAACATAGGCTGAGGCTCGGCGCGTGGCAACCCACCGCGCGTCCTACGCTCGACCGGCTTACATCAGCCGCCGGCGCCGAGGAGCGCGCCGAGCGAGATCGGCTTGCCGTTCACGGTCAGCGCGCCGTTGTCATAGTTCGCGGAAACGCCGTAGTTTGTGCCTTCGTCGCGGATGAACCCCTGCGCGACCATTGCGGCCAGCATCATCGGTGCCTGGGATCTCGCCATATCCTCGAGCTGGGCATCGTCTATTTCAGTGCCTTCCGGAATGCCGGCGGCAAGCTGTTGCTTGACCTGAGGGATGGCCAGCAGCAAAGCCAGATCCTTATGCAAACTGAGGTCGGCATCGACAGCGAAAAGGTTCAGGAAGATGAGCGGATTGTCGAGGGTGAACGCATTCTTTGGCGGCAGGTTGCCGGACTTGGTCTGGATATCGAGCCTCGCATCGAACGCCTGGTCATCGTAAGTGAAGCGCATCGGGTCGAAACGCATGCCCATGCCGCCGGCCAGGAGATCGTAGATCGGGTCGTTCAAGGCTGACATGGTCGCCAGCGGATCCGCCCCGTCTGTGCCCGCCGGCATCATTTCATTGCTGAGCGCCTGCAGGGTGCTGAGCGCGTTCGGGTCCAGCTGGTTCATCGCGAAAGTGACCTGCATGTCCGCGATGTCGAGGCCGGGCCCCGACACGCCGCCAATGGCGTAGGTCATGTCGACGTCAACTTTGCCGTCGGCATCCTTAGTCGAGCTGTAGCCGATTTTCGCCTGCTTCAAGTCAATGGCGGTTTGATCGGCCGAAATTCCGACAATGCGGTCCATTACGATCTCTGCAGTGCCGAGACCGTAAGGATCGGACTCTGGATAGCTGACGTCCAGATCGACACGCAGACGTTCGATGACCGCTTCACCGTCCATGCCGGTTACGGAAAAACCGTTCATCTGTCCTGTCAGAACGACGTGCGTGTCGGCCAGGTCGATACTGCCGCTGGCGCCGGCACCCGCGAAAACGATTTCCTGGATGTCATTACCCACGTCACGAACAGTGAACGCGGGGGCGTCGAGACGGAGGTCGCCCATGCCGGCAAGGCCGATGGTCATTTGCGAGCGGAGGAAGAAGTCGTTTCCGGTTTTTGCCAGCAGCGCCTGGAGCTCAGGCTCGTCGCCACCGTCCCAGATTGAGATCACTTCGCCGATCCCGAGGCCTGTGTTGTCGCCCAGGAGAATAGGCCCGTGATTGACGACGATGTCCTGCGTCAGACCTTCCGCGAACACGTCCGCCACCGGGCGCCCATCCGGCGCCTGAGCCTGGAACAGCGGGTTGGCTTCGATATAGGCATCGGTCAGGCGGAAACGCAGTTTGCCGGTGCTCGAGAACCAGCCTTTCTCGTAGTCTTCGAGCGTCACGGCCATGTACGCGCCGGTCGTTTCGTTGGCATTGGCGAGGCTGGCGTTGATGCGGCGCTCTGCCTGGCCGCCCACAACGGGGGGTAGCGCCAGCAGGACGACGACGCCGATTAACATAAATATGACAATTTTTTTCACAACAACCCTCCATGGCATCGGGTGCTTCAGATAGTGCCATGTTAGTGCCGCGGCGGGCGTAAAAAAGCGGGATGCGGCCCATATCCACCCCGGAAACGTGCATTTTTCCTGTTTCAGTGTGCGCTGGGCCTCGATTCACTGTTTCTCAAGTTTTCTCCGTTTTTTCCCCACCCAGTCTGCAGCCGTGCAGGGCATTCTGTCATGGCGGGTTGGCGCTTCAGGCGCTCGACCAGACAGAAGGCTTCTCTCAGCGAGGGATAACGAGAGATAACGAGAGATAACGAGAGATGACGAAAGAGGGAAGCTCGGAGCCGGAAATCGGAGCCGGAAATCGGAGCCGGAATCGGAACCAGAGTATGGAGCCGGAGAATGAACGTACCAGCTAAAGCGACAGACAAATTCAGACACAGCGGCGGAGAGACACGCGTCCGCGGTGTCGCGATCTGCCTGTTGCTTGGCGCGCTCGCAGCGTCTCCCGCGTATGCCAACGATCTCGATGTCGCCTATACCGGCAACTACGAAGTGAAGCGCAGCATCTACAGCCTGCCCGTCGACACGACTTATGCCTTGGGGGTCGATCGCTACGATGTGGATGCGCATACCGAGATCATCGGGTGGCAGCTGCGGGATAACTGGTTCTTCGGGCGCCAGGACGGGCTCGACTCCGGCTTGACGCTGGTCTGGCAGCAGGAAGAGAGTCAGGTCAGCCTGTCGAAAGACGGGCTGCGTCTGACGCGCCGCTTCTAGCCCGGCTCCCCCGGGCTGGCTGCCAGATAAGGCGCCAGCAGGAGCGCGAGCTGCTCCTGCAGATTGTCGACCGTCCGCTCGCCGCTGGCGGGTGCTGATGCGAAGTGGCGCAGGAGCGCGTAATCGCAGAGGCAGAAGATCGTGTGGGCAAGGAGGTGCAGGTCGACTTCGCCGCGCAGTTCGCCAGTGCCCTGAGCAATGGACAGGAGCGCGTAAAAACGATCGTGGCCCACCTGGTTCAGCGTCTCCAGCTGCTCGGTGTTGAAGCTGCCGCTCATCATGCCGGCGCCGATTTCCCGCCACAGCTCCTCTTTGGGGCCCTCGAACTGAGCAAGCCCGATGCGGTTGATCGCCATCAGCGAATCCAGCAGATCGCCGTTGTACTGCTTGATGCACGCATCCACCGCGTCGCTCCACGCGGCCACATCCTCTGCCAGGATGGCCTGCACCACCTGACTTTTACTCGGAAAGTAGTTGTACAGCGTCTGGTAGCTGACGCCGGCGCGGGTCGCGATTTCTCTTGTCGTCGTGGCCGCCAGGCCGGTTTCGCGGATGAGATCCACGGCTGCCGCGACGATGTTGGCGCGGGTGCGGGCTTTATTCTGTTGGCGCAACGACATAAATTGACATGATCTAAATTTTGAGCGAGTATAAATTTGACTTGTATCGAGATCAAGCGCGGCCACTAAGCGGGTTCCCGTAGTGCCGCCTGTCCATCTTGGTGTTACGTTCGGTAACGTCTGTTGAGGAGTTGTTGATGCGACTATGCAGCCTGGCTCTGGTTTGCTGCCTGCTTGTTACGCCGCCATTGGCCGTCGGCGATCTGGCCGAGCCGGAGATCGACGTCGTCGAGCTCGTGACCAACGCCATTGATCAAACCCGCGGGCTGTCTTCCTATGCGGAGATGAGCATGCACATCAAGCGCCCGGACTGGGAGCGTAATTCCAGTCTGGTGGCCTGGACGCGCGGCCGCGAAGACGCGCTGATCCGCTTTACCGCGCCGGCCAAGGATGCGGGCAACGCGCTGTTGAAGCAGGGTGAGAGGATGTGGACGTTCAATCCCAAGCTGAACCGCAACATCCGCCTGCCTAACTCCATGATGTCGCAAAGCTGGGCGGGCTCGGATTTTTCGTACAACGACCTGTCGCGCAGCGACAAGTGGCTGCGCGACTACGATCTCGAACTCGTTGCCAGCGCCTTGGACGGCGAGCGCAAGGTCTACACCATCGACGCGATTCCCAAGGAAGATGCGCCCGTCGTCTGGGGTAAAGAGCAGATGGTCATCCGCGACGACTTCGTGCTGCTCGAGCTCACTTATTTCGATCAGGACCTGGAGCCGCTGAAGCAGATGCAGACGCTTGCGATATCCGAGTGGGATGGGCGCGCGGTTGCCAGCACGCTGCGCATGGTGGACCTGGAAGAGCCCAATCACTTCACCGAGGTGACCTACGACGACATGGCTTTCGATGTCGAGCTGGAAGATCGCCTCTTCACCGTCTTTGCGCTGCAGTCGGGGCGCACGCGCTAGCGCGAAATGACGATGAGTGAGACGGTGACGCAACCCGCGGTGCCCGCTGAGCTCGGCAAGGCGCGGGGTCTGACCCTCGTCATGGCGTGGCGCAACTTATGGCGCAACCCGCGGCGCACCTGGCTCACGGCGGGTGGCATCGCGTTTGCCTCCATGCTCGTCACGATGAGCATGGCCCTGCAGGAAGGCTCGTACGGCGCGATGATCTCCGCGTCCACGGGTTTTTACGTCGGCCAGGCGCAGATCAACCATGAGGATTTCGAGATCGAGGAAAGGCTCGAGCAGACGGTCACCGGCGCGACGGAGCTGATGCTTGCATTGGAACGTTTGCCTGGTGTGCAGGTCGCGCCCCGCGCCCAGGCGTTTGCACTTGCCTCGGTCGGTGAGCGTTCGTTTGGCGCGCTTGTCGTGGGCGTAGACTTCGAGCGCGAGCAACGCGTGGTGAGCTTCTTCGATACGGTGCGTTCGGGCACGCTGCCGGTCGCGGCGAACGATGTGGTCATCGGGGAAACCATGGCGCGCAACCTCGGCGCGCGGGTGGGTGATGAACTCGTACTGCTTGGCACCGCGAAAGAAGGAGGTATCGGCGCGCTCGCGCTCAACATTACGGGTCTCTTCAGCTCGGGGCAGGTAGAGCTCGACCGCACGCTCGTCTTTACTCACTTGCCCACCGTGCAGAACGGCTTCGAGCTGGGCGACGAGGTGCATGCGCTCGTTCTCAAGTTTGCCGACATCGATGCTGCCGGTCTTGCGCAGGCAGACGTGGCGCCGTTGCTGCCGTCGACGGCCGTCTACCGGCCCTGGCAGGAGCTCCTGCCTGAGGTGGTGCAGGGCATTGAGCTCGATCGCGTCAGCGCTGTGCTCTTCTATGGCGTCATTCTGGTGCTGGTGACGTTCAGCGTGGTGAACACGTTCATCATGATCGTGTTCGAGCGCACGCGTGAGTTCGGCATGCTGCTGGCGCTCGGTACGCGGCCGGTGATCATCATGGGGCAGGTGCTCGCGGAGGCGTTCATGATGTGGGTGGTTGGCACGCTCATCGGGTTGGTGCTCTCCAATATCATTGTTGGCTGGGCGGCAGCGCAGGGGATACCGCTGGCGGGCATGGAGGAGATGGCGGCGCAGTACTACATGCCAAGCCGCCTGTATCCGGCGATATCCGTCGCGAGTCTGACGCTGGCGCCGCTGGTGTTGCTCGTCGGCACCCAGCTGGCGGCATTTCTGGTCACCCTGCGGGTGCGGAGCCTGCAACCTGTGGTCGCGCTGCGGGCTGAATAAGGTAGCGGGTTGTTAACATGAAGTTATTGTTGCAGCTGAGTTTACGCAATCTGTTCCGTCACAAGCGTCGCAACGGGATGCTGCTCGTTGCAATCGCCGTGGCCGTGGCAGGGGTGAACGCGACCAACACGTTGCTGCGCGGTTACCAGATGGACATGCTGAATTCGACGGTCAGCAACCTCACCGGGCATGTGAAGGTGCACGCGCCGGGCTACCGCGATGACCCCAGCATCGAACGAGGTTTTGAGCTCGCCGCGGAGTACGCGCCGGATGTGCCGGAGGAGCAGCTCCTCGGCTGGGCGGCACGGGTACGGCTGCCCGCGGTCATCATGAGTGAGCGCGAAACGCGTGGGGTGCAGCTGGTGGGCGTCGACCCCGCTGCGGAAGGCATCTCTTTTCTCGACACTGCGGGTATCGACGGTGAGTTCCTGGACGGGGCGAACGACAAAAGGGTCGTCATCGGTAAGGAGCTCGCCCGTCAATTGGAGACGGACATCGGGCGGCGGCTGGTCATCATCACCCAGGGCGCGGACGGCCTCAATCGCGAGCGCGGTTATCGCATAGCGGGCACCTATGATGCCGAGGGGATCGGTCTGGAGAAGATCTATGTGTTCGTTGGTCTTGCCAGGTTGCAGGAGACGCTGGACAGCGCAGCCGTCACCGAACTTTCCATACGGCTGACCGAGGAACGCTACCGCGAATCCGCCAAGGCGAGGGTTGATGCGAGCTTCAGCGAACTCGAGGTCATGGACTGGCAGGAGCTCGAGCCGGTCGCAGCGCAGATGTACATCTTTGCTGACGCAACCATCTACATCTGGTTCCTGCTCATGATGGGAGCTCTGACGTTCGGGCTCGTAAACTCGCTGGTCGCAGCGGTCATGGAGCGCGTGCGTGAGCTTGGGATGATGCGGGCGCTTGGTATGCAGAAGCGCACCGTGATCAGCCAGGTCATCCTTGAATCATTGATCATGATGATTGCCGGTGTGCTGCTCGGAACGCTCTTGGGTTTTCTCATCTTTTTGTGGATAGCGGATGGCATTGATCTCTCGGCCTGGGCTCGGGGCATGGAGATGGTTGGTCTGTCGACGCTATTGGTGCCTGTGCTGCTGCCATCAGACCTGTGGCTCGTCGCCTGGATGAGCGTTGTGCTCGGCCTGCTGGCGTCCCTCTATCCGGCCTGGCGTGTTGTGCGTATCAAGCCCTTGGATGCGCTGCATGTCTGATTTGAAGTCATGGAGGAAAACATGAGTAAGGCCGTGGTCGTCTGCCGCGACGTGGCGAAAACCTATCAACAGGAGTCGGTGCCGGTGCACGCCCTGCGCGGCGTCGATTTCGACGTTCAGCCCGGTGAGTTCGTCAGTTTGTCAGGACCTTCCGGGTCGGGTAAGTCGACGCTGCTCAACATCATCGGCGGCCTCGATCGCCCGGACAGCGGCAGCGTGGTGGTCGACGACATCGAGCTCGGAGATCTTTCAGAGAGCGAACTGGCCGACATGCGCCTGCGCAAGCTCGGCTTCGTCTTTCAAGCCTACAATCTGATACCGGTTTTGAGCGCAACTGAAAACGTCGAATTCATCATGCAGCTGCAGGGCGTACCCGCCGTGCAGCGGCGTGAACGCGCGCGCGAGGTGCTCGAAACGCTCGGTCTCGGAGATATGGTCAATCGGCGGCCCGGTGAAATGTCCGGCGGTCAGCAGCAGCGGGTAGCGGTGGCGCGCGCGATTGTCTCGAATCCTGTGTTGCTCCTGGCGGACGAGCCGAGCGCCAACCTGGACTCGCACACGACCGAGGAGTTGCTCGAGCTGCTGAAGCGTCTCAACACAGAAAACGGTATGACGATCGTCACGGCGACCCACGACCCGATGGTGATGAGCTATGCGACCCGTCAGGTTCGTCTGCGCGATGGCGCCATAGAGCACGACGGAGCGCCGGCTCCTGTCTAGGCGGATTTCTCAGATGTTTTGCGGCGCGCCCCTGAAACAACCCGCGCGACGCGCTTTGTTCGGGTTCTCGCTGTTGGGTGTCTGCGCGATTTTTCTGTCAGCGCCAGCTGCCGCCTTGGAGGCGGACTTACGCCTCAAGTGGTTTTCCACGGTGACCGCTTTGCCTGGTCATGATGTGCAGCGCCAGGCCCTGGAGACACCGGCGTATGACAACACGCTGGATCTGCGCATGATGTTCAGCCACCAGGCCGGTCCTGTGCGATTCATCGCGGACCATTCCACGGTTCTGCTGAGTGGCGACACGGCGGAGCTTGGTCTCGATCCCAGCGCTGTGGTGGATCAGACGGTGACCAGCGATGAGCGTCGCTGGCAGGACCTTACCTGGGAAATCGAAGACGGCAATCGGCACTCCAGCTTTCACCGGCTGGATCGCCTTGCCCTGCAATGGCAGCAGGGGGATTGGAGTGTCACTGCAGGGCGTCAGGCGGTGAGCTGGGGCAGCGGCATCGTTTTCCAGCCGTTGGATCTGTTCAGCCCGTTTTCGCCGACGGTGGTGGATCGAGACTATAAGGCCGGCGACGATCTCGTCCTCATCGATCGGCTGCTGGCCAACGGGCAGGACCTGCAATTGCTCCATGTGCTGCGTCGCGATCGGGAGGGGCACGTCACCAGAGATGTCTCGAGCACCGCCCTCAAGTGGCATGGCTACGCGGGAGAGTTGGAATTTGAAGGGGTTGTCGCCGAGCACTACGACGAGCGGGTGCTGGGGCTGAGTCTGCGCGTGCCGCTCGGCCAGGCGCTCCTGCGAGCCGACGTGGTTGCGACGGATCATGAGCCGCTGTTCGGTGATGATGACGGCTGGCGGGTCTCCGGAATCATCAATGCGGATTACAGTTTTGTCCTGGACGAGCGCAATGCGTATGTCTTTGCGGAGTACTTTTACAACGACTGGGGTGTGGACGAGCTGCCAGTGAGTGCTCTGAGCTTACCGCTTGCGCTCCAGGAGCGGCTCGAGCGCGGTGAACTGTTCAATCTCATGCAGAAATATCTCGCGGCCGGCGGGACGTTTGAGTGGCACCCCCTCATCAGTCAGAGCCTGACAGTCATCGGCAATCTGGATGACGGCAGCAGCCTGCTGCAGACGGCGTTCGCCTACAATCCGAGCGACGATCAGTCGATGCAGTTGGGTTGGATAGAACCGCTGGGCAGGGCGGGCGATGAGTACGGCGGGGTGCCGTTGTTGGCCGATGCGCTGACGACCGGCGGCGGCAGTCGCGTCTATCTACGCTGGGTGTACTACTTGTGATCAGGCGAGGAGAAGAAGTTTGGGCAGCAACCGGTCGCCCGATCGCTGCCCAGGCTCAAATTACTGCTGAGCAACTTCTACGGTGACGCGCGCACCGCTCTTGTCGTAGCGTCCGTCCTG
The DNA here is from genome assembly GCA_965267275.1 of Pseudomonadales bacterium. Taxonomy (GTDB): domain Bacteria; phylum Pseudomonadota; class Gammaproteobacteria; order Pseudomonadales; family Azotimanducaceae; genus UBA4421. The sequence continues at coordinate 3,490,652 of OZ253950.1, read as the reverse complement.
AATGGTTTTGCTCAGGAGCACGTTGCCGCGACGGTTCGTTTCGCAGGCAACACGGATGGCGTTACGCTCGCCGTTTTCCCAGCGGGTGGCGTTGACGAAGTAGAGGTTGGATTCCCCTTCTTTGTTGATCAGGTACTGGCGGCTGGCCACCAGACCGTTGCTGACGTCCTCGGCTGCCGCGAGGCAGTTCTGATAGCCGCGGAATTCCGAGTCAGAGCTGACTTTGGCTTGTGCGACGGCGCTGAAGCTGAGGGCAACTGAAGCGGCGGTTACGATGGCGGTCTTTTTCATGGTGGTGTCCTTGAAGTCTATTCCGTTTGAGCCTTAAAGTTCGGTTACTTATAGACATTTCTTCTATGTCTATGAGTGTTACCTAAGGTAACGTTAGCTTCGCAATCAGGGAAGATAAGTAACGGAGAAGGGGGATTGCATAAATTTGCAGGGTGGCGTGATGCATCTTCACGCGCCCTTGAGGAGCACTCATGCAAGGACACCCGGCCTTCGAACTGGATTGGAATCTCGTCAGAACCTACGTAGCGGTTGCCCAGGCGGGCAGCCTGGCCCGCGGCGCCAAATCGCTGGGCATCAGCCACCCCACCGCGGCGCGTCATATACAGCAACTCGAAGAAGCGCTGGGGCTCGCGCTCTTCAGCCGCACCGCGCAGGGACTCCTCCTCAATGAAGCGGGACAGGCGCTCCTCGATACCGCTCAGGTGATGCACAAAAACGCGCTGGAGCTGCGCGCGGTTTCCGACTCGTTCCGGGCGGCGCCCGTGACCCGCGTGCGTGTTTCAGTTGCGGAAATTCTCGCGGAGATGCTGCCGGACGTGATGTTGACCGAGATGGGTGCGTCGGCGGCAGATACCGTCGCAATTGACATGCTGGTCACGGACGACAGTCTGAATCTGCTGAAGCGCGAGGCTGACATTGCGCTGCGACACGCGCGCCCCGAGCAGCAGGGGCTGATCTGCCGTCGGGTCGGCGCGTTGGAGATGGGCATCTTCGCGCGACGCGACTATGCCAGCCGCTTCGGCAACCTGACCGCAGACAATCTCGATCAACATCGCTTCATCGATGGCCTCACGCACGACCACTTCTTGCGCGGCGCGGCGCGCCGGGGTCTCGTCATCGATGCCGACAACGTCGTGCTTCGCAGCGATTCCATCGCCTGCCGGCGCGCTGCCGTCCGTGCCGGCTGGGGTATCGGAGCGTTTCCGGTATGGATGGCCGAGCAGGAGCCGGGCTGGCAATCGGTATTCGCGATGGATGAGGTGATCGATCTCGAAGTCTGGCTCGTGGCGCGTCCCGAAGTGCGCGACAGTCACCAGATGCAGGCGCTTTTCTCCCGTCTGGGCGAAAGTCTCGCGGCGAGGATAGAGGCCGCCGATCCGGCGACCTCGTCCGCGGCCTAGATTTCGACGGCGATACCGTCGCGGTCGGCGGCTTCGACGTTGGCGCGGCGCGCCTCGACCAATTGCGGGACCACGTCGTCCAGCTCATCGAGGCGCCACACACCGCCCGCTTTCCGGAAGCTCTTGATGATGCGCGGCTGCTGCATGATCGCGACGCCGCCGCGCGCGGCGTGAAAGATCTCGGATGTAATACCGGCGCCTGCTTCCGAGGCAAGCCACGCCACGATGGGGGCGATGTGTTGAGGGCCCTGGGCGTCGAGATCGTCTTGTTCGACGGTTTCCCCGCGGTTCTCCCTGAGCGGAATCGTCATGCGAGTGAGCGCTCCGGGTGAAATCGTATTGACCGTGCAGCCGTACTTGGCGAGCTCCAGTGCCAGTACGCGCGAAAAGCCGGCAATGCCCGCCTTGGCGGCGCCGTAGTTTGCCTGGCCGAAATTCCCGAAGAGCCCTGATACGCTCGAAAAGTTGATGATACGTGCGCCGGTGCGGTTGTTTTCGCGGATGTATTTCGCAAACGGGCGCGAGCAGCAGTAGTGACCCTTGAGGTGCACGGCCATGACCGCGTCCCAGTCGGACTCTTCCATATTGAAAATGGTTTTGTCACGCAGGATGCCGGCGTTATTGATGAGGATGTCCATGCCGCCGAAGTTTTCCACGGCGGTCTGCACCATCGATTCTCCGCCGCTGACCTCCGCGACGCTTTCGGTATTGGCCACGGCCTCGCCGCCTGCATCCCTGATTTCGGCAACCACCTCCTCGGCGATGTTGGTGGTGCCCGAACCGTCCGTGGCGCCGCCGAGGTCGTTGACCACGACTTTTGCGCCCTCTGCGGCCATCAACAGCGCTATTTCGCGGCCGATGCCGCGGCCGGCACCCGTCACCACTGCGATACGATCGTCCAAGCGTCCCATGTCTCTCCCCTTGATCTGCTTTGCCGCTTCGATACTAATACACCGCTGCAATTCACACCAAGGAGTCCCATGAGCAGCGCAGACGATGCGGAAGAGAGCTTGCACTATGGCCGTGAGACGGTGCGCCTGGTCGACGAGATATTCGCTGGCGGCGCCGATCGCGTGGTCTTACTGATGCGCCATTCCGCGCGTACTTTCGACCGCTCGATCCATGATCTCGCAAATCCGCTGACGGATCATGGGCGCCATCTTTCCCGGGAGTTCGGCAAATCTCTGCCGAAAGATGTGCATGTGCGCGGATTTGCGAGTCCCCCGGCGCGTTGTGTCGAAACCGCGGAGCTGGCGCTGCAGGCCCATGATCATCATGGCGGCAGCATCGGACGCGTGCGCCCGGTGGAAGGGCTTGGCATGTTTTATGCCCTCGATCAGCAGAAAGTCTGGAAGGGGATGATGGCGGCGGACAGCATGCCGTCGTATATCGGTGATTGGTTTGATGACGCGGTGCCGACAGATGCGATGATGCCCGCAGATCTCACCGTGCAGATGATCCTGCGTGTGCTGACCTCCGCGCTGAGCGCGCCCGGTGAGGCGCGGCAGCTCGATCTCTGTGTGTCCCACGACTTCACGGTGTACACCGTGCGTCACGCGGTGGGGCTCGAAGATCTCAGCGGTCCGGATGTGGAGTTCCTCGATGGGCTTGCCCTCTTTGCGCGGGATGGCGGCCTGTATCTGCGCAGTCAGCATGGCGGCGAAGTAGAAATCGATGCCGACAAGCGGGGCATCTGAAACGTCGGCATAAAAAACCCCCGCCGTTGGCGGGGGTTGGTTTGCGCGGACGAGAGTCGCGTGCCGGTTACCAGTTCCAATCCATCCAGCTGGCCCAGCGGTCGTAGTACCAGGGGCGTCGCGGCGTCGGATCGTTGTGGTATGCCCACTGATTGCGAGGCTCCAGCACCACGCGGACTTTGTTGATGCGCGCGTTCTCGACGTCCAGAACCCAGCGGCCATGTTGCGCACCGCGCGGCGCGCGAATGTGGTTCTTACCCGGATTCAGGTAAGTCACGCGGGAATAGTCGTCACCGATGCGCAGGCGCGCAGCGCCATGGCGGTTGCCGCGATTGGTGACGACAACCTTGCGCAGGCGGTAGTCGCGCGGATTGACGCCATAGGCTTCCCGCACCAGCCGGCGCAGCGCGATGCGATCATCGCCGCGTACGCGGACGGGGATATCGAGGCGCAGAACTTCACCGCTGTTGGCGTAGCGGCCGTGATGTCCGGCGTGACCGTGTTTCTTGTCGTGCTTGTCGTAGTAGCGCTGATCGTCGCCATAAAAACGCTTGTTCGAATCGTTCTTGTGCTTTTTATAACGATCGCCGCGCTTGTGCGAGTAGTCGTGGTGCTGCTCGTAGTGGTCGCCGTGTTTGTACTTTTTGCCGTAACGGTGGTCGTCGGCAACAGCCGGCGTGCTTGCCAGAATGGCGGTCGACAGTATCAGGGTGGTCAGGACTTTCATCTTCATCCTCCTGTTCGATTGAGGGTGAAGTCACGATAGTCTGGCGGCGCTGAATCCGAAGTGAACCGAAACTAAATGGATGCTGAACGTGTCTGGACGGGCTTACGGACCGTTGCGCGTATGAAATCGGTCATCCATGACCACGCGCAACATCCGTTTGATCTAAATCTAGTAGAGATCTGAGATCTGTCCAGTTGCGCGGGCTGGTTGCTGCGGCTGGCGCGCAGCCGAGCCTGACGAGCGTGCGACGAGGTTAGGGCTGCGGTCCTTCCGTCAGCGGCCGCGCCGGGTCCTGCACCCATTCCGACATGGAGCCGTCGTATACCGCGACCTCGTCCTGCCCCATTAACTTGCAGGCGAACGCATCGAGCGTGGCGGCGATGCCGCCGCCGCAATAGGTGATCACCCGATCCGCCGACAGCATGCCCTGGCGTTCCAGCACGGCCTCGAGATCGGCGGCGGGCAGGAAGTGTTCGTTGTCGAGAATGTCGTCGTAGTGGAGCAGCTTGCTTCCCGGTATGTGCCCGCGTCGCTGGTAGTAAAAGTCGCCGGTGCCTTCGTAGAGCGCCTGGGTCAGCGCGTTGATTGTGCAGACCTGCCCGTGCATGCCTGCCGCAACGGCATCAGTGTCCGCAAAGCGGCTTGCTACCGGTTGGGCGTTAAAGGTGGTTTCAAGATAGGCAGCGGCGCCCGTTTCCATGGGAAGGTCCGCGGCGGTCCAGGCGTTGAGATTGCCGTCCAGGATCGCCACGTGCTCGTGCCCTGCGTAGTGCAGCAGCCACCAGGCACGGGTCGCCCACATCAGATGGCCGTTGGAATAGAGCACGACCTGGTTGTCCCGGCTGATGCCGTTTGCGCCCATCGCCGCGGCGAGCGCTTCGATGCCGGGCAGGGTGAAGTTGAGGCCGCCTTCGTTGTCTGCCCAGTCCCTGGTCAGGTCGATGAAACCTGCGCCCGGAAGGTGACCCTCCTCGTAGCGCTCGCGCCCGCTGGTAACGGCATAACCGCCGCTGGCCTTCGGGGCGAGGTACACGGCGCAATCGAAAATCCGCAGATTCGGATCTTCGAGCCGCGCAGCCAGCGTTTGTGCGTCTATCAGGTATTCGGGGTGAGCGTATTCCATCAGTATTCCTCGGGGCGCTTATTCGGGAAGCGGACTCTGAGTGGGTCATCTGCGGCATCGGCGCGTCTGGCAGACGGCAGAATGTGTCCCTGTTCTCAGGGGCCGTTTCACTATACCGCGGCTGCGGGGGGAGTTCGATTGCTCTGGTTGACGGTGTTGAAGTCACCGATTCCGGGTCAGGTGCGCGGTGCAGCCGCGCGCCGCAGGCGGTCGTTGATAGCCTCGCCGAGCCCTGCGTCGGGTATGGGCGAGACGGCGATCGTGCCTGCGCCGCGAGCGTCCAGCTCACGGAGCATGCGGTACAGATTGGCGGCGGCTTCGACGGTATCGCCGGAGGCTGAGAGGTTGAGCGCGGCATCAGCAGCGTCGCCGCCGAATCCCAGCAGGATCTCGCCGTCAGCGACGCTCGTTGCGTTCAGGCGCACGGCGGCTCGCGGCGCATAGTGGGATGCGAGCTGGCCCGGCGCTGTGATGGTGTTCTTGGATGCAGCCGCGAGCTCGCCGACGATCGCTTCGAGCTGTGCCCGCGATATCGCGCCGGGCCGCAGCAGCCGCGGCGGTTCGTCGGGCATGACCGCCACAATCGATGACTCGATGCCTCTCTCGCACTCACCCCCGTCAAGGACTAGTTCGACCTGGTCCCCGAGTTCACGCTCGACGTCGGCAGCGCGCGTCGGACTGAGCTTGCCGGAGGGATTGGCTGACGGTGCCGACACCGGTCCGCCGAATTCACGTAGGAGCGCTAGCGCCAGCGGATGCGCGGGCACACGCAGGCCGATGGAGTCGAGGCCGGCGCGCGCCAGCTCCGCGGTGCGGCCGCCTGCAGCGACTGGCACGACCAGCGTCAGAGGTCCGGGCCAGAAATGCTCGGCGAGGCGCAAAGCCCGTGCATCCAGCGTGCCTTCGATCGCGGCCAGCTCCTGCGACGCCACATGGGATATCAGGGGATTGAAGCTCGGCCGCCCTTTGGCCGCGTATATACGTGCCACCGCCGCCGGATTGCCGGCATCCCCGGCAAGTCCGTAAACGGTTTCGGTAGGCATGCCGACGAGCGCGCCACGGCGCAGCGCCGCGACAGCGGCCTGGATCGCGTTGGCCTGTCCGGGATCGTTGGTTTCTGTAGTCATGCGCATGTATTCCGGGCGCCACGTTAACACTTTCGGCGACGATGACCGAATGCAGTGAATCTGGAAACTACGTGACGCAGGTCACGCGGGCGCGCATCCGATTTTGATCTGCGCCCGGCTTTGCACCGGGCTGCTCAGAGATAATGGACGGGCAATTTGGAGCGTTTCCGATGAACCTGGCCGAACGTATGCGCAAAATACCGCCGCGGGATCTGTTGATCATCTGCGGATTGAATCTGCTGCCCTTGTGCGGTGTTTTTCTCTGGGACTGGCAGAGTTTCGATCTGATATTCCTGTATTGGATGGAAAACGTCGTCATCGGCGCAGTCATGATCCTAAGAATGGTCGCGCGGCGTTACGCATCACCGTTTGAGCTTTTGTTTCCGCTGTTTCTGGCCCCGTTCTTCCTGTTCCACTACGGCATGTTCTGCTGGGGTCACGGCACTTTTGTCATCTCGCTGTTCGGTGATTTCGACAATCGCATGCAGCTCGTGCCGGCGGTGCTCGAAGTGCTTGCTGAGCCGACGATGCTGGCAGCCCTGGGCTCGTTGATCTTCCTGCAGCTCTTCGACTGGCAGCGTGACGTGGCGAAACACGGCTTTGGCGCGGACTCGGTAAAAGACTTGATGGTTGCCCCGTACCGCCGCATCGTCGTATTGCACATCACCATTATTGCCAGCGGTTTCCTGCTTGGCGCCCTCGAAGAGCCGGTTGCGGGCCTGGTGCTGCTGGTGGTGCTCAAGACGTTGTTTGATCTCTGGCACTTTGAGGATGAGCGTCAGCAGGCCGAGGATGAAGCGTTCGAGCTTGCGCCGGAAGACCTCCAGAAAATGCGCGAGATGTACGCGGAGCCCAAGGTTACCGTCAACGGTAAAGAGCGCCGTTTTGCGAGCTTTGCCGAGCTCAAACGGTCGAAGGAGATGAACATGGCGCTGGGCATCTTGCGCCTGATCGGCGGCAAGAAGGAAATCAGGGTGATCGAGACCTACCTCGAGATGAAGATCGCGGAGGAGCAGGGGCAGCCACCGCTGACGAGCCAGCACACGTAGTGTGCCGGCTCGCTGATCAGCGATACCGCCGAGCGTTGTTTTACTACGCTTGCACCACGACTTCCCGGGCGATCGACATGCCTTCCTGTGCCGCTTCCAGGAACTCCGGCACCTGATCGAAGTTCAGGTAGTTGTAGATCTCCGGCGCCATGGAATCGATTTTGGTGGCGTATTCGAGATACTCCGCCGGTGTCGGCAGCTTGCCCATGACCGAGGCGATGGCGGCTAGCTCCGCGGATGCCAGGAACACGTTCGAACCCTGGCCCAGCCGGTTCGGGAAGTTTCGAGTGGAAGTCGACACGCAGGTGGAGCCTGCCTGGATCCGTGCCTGGTTGCCCATACACAGACTGCAGCCCGGCATCTCCGTGCGCGCGCCGGCTTGCGCATAGATGTTGAAATAGCCTTCTTCCATCAGCTGCTGCTCGTCCATACGCGTGGGCGGGGCGATCCACAAGCGTGTGGGTATCACCTCACCGGCAGCTTCGAGGAGCTTACCGGCCGCGCGGAAGTGACCAATGTTGGTCATGCAGGAGCCGATGAACACCTCGTCGATGTTCGTGCCGGCGACCTCGGACAGTGGTTTGACGTCGTCGGGGTCGTTGGGACACGCCAGGAGCGGTTCGGTGATCTCTGACATGTTGATCTCGATGACTTCGGCGTATTCCGCGTTCTTGTCGGCGCGCAGCAGCTGCGGGTTTGCCAGCCACTCTTCCATCGCCTGGGCGCGCCGCTCGAGGGTGCGCACGTCGCGGTAGCCGCTGGCGATCATCCAGCGCAGCATGACGATGTTGGAGCGCAGGTACTCGGCCACCGATTCTTCAGAAAGCTCGATGGTGCAACCGCCGGCCGAGCGTTCCGCGGAAGCATCGGAGAGTTCGAATGCCTGCTCGACAGTCAGGTTCGGCAATCCTTCGATTTCCAGGATGCGGCCGTTGTAGACGTTTTTCTTGCCTTTCTTCTCGACCGTCAGCAGTCCTCGCTGCAACGCCGCGTAGGGGATCGCGTTGACGAGATCCCGCAGCGTGATGCCGGGCTGCATCTCGCCGGTGAAGCGCACCAGTACAGATTCCGGCATGTCGAGCGGGATCACGCCGAGCGCCGCGCCGAACGCGACCAGACCCGAGCCCGCGGGGAACGATATGCCCAGCGGGAAGCGGGTGTGGGAGTCGCCGCCGGTGCCGACCTGGTCAGGCAGCAGCATGCGGTTCAGCCAGCTGTGGATGATGCCGTCGCCGGGGCGCAGCGAGACGCCGCCGCGGTTGTGAATGAAGTCCGGCAGCGTGTGCTGAGTCTCGATGTCGACCGGTTTCGGATAGGCCGCCGTGTGGCAGAAGCTCTGCATGACGAGATCCGCGGAGAAGCCGAGGCAGGCGAGCTCTTTCAGCTCGTCGCGCGTCATCGGACCGGTGGTGTCCTGAGAGCCGACCGTACCCATGCGCGGTTCGCAGTAAGTGCCCGGGCGGATACCCTGGCCCTCACCCAGACCGCAGGCGCGGCCGACAATCTTCTGTGCAAGCGTATAGCCCGCGGTGGAATCGGACGGGTCTTCCGGGCGCCGGAACACGTCGGTGGGACCGAGTCCCAGCGTCTCGCGTGCCCGCTCGGTCAGGCTTCTGCCGATGATCAGGGGAATACGACCGCCGGCTTTGACTTCGTCCAGCAGCACGTCGGTCTTGAGCTCGAACTCGCTGATGACCTCATCCGCTTCGTTGACGATCTTGCCTTCGTACGGCTTCACCGTAATCGTGTCGCCCATCGCCATTTTGTCGACCGTGCATTCGATGGGCAGGGCGCCGGAGTCCTCAACCGTGTTGAAGAAGATCGGCGCGATCTTACCGCCGAGCACGACGCCGCCCTGGCGCTTGTTCGGTACGAAGGGAATGTCGTCGCCCATCGTCCAGAGCACCGAGTTGGTTGCGCTCTTGCGCGATGAGCCGGTGCCGACCACATCGCCGACGTAGGCGACAGGGTTACCTTTGTTTTTCAGCGCTTCGATCTGGTCGATGGCGTTGTCGATGCCTTCGCGCGGGTTCTTCAGCATGGCCAGAGAGTGCAGCGGGATATCGGGCCGCGACCAGGCATCCTGTGCGGGCGAGAGATCGTCGGTATTGGTCTCGCCGGTGACTTTGAACACCGTCAGCTTGATCTCTTCCGGCACGTCGTCCTTGGCGAGAAACCACTCAGCGTCAGCCCACGACTGCAGCACGGCCTGTGCATGCGCGTTGCCGTTCTTGGCTTTTTCCGCCACATCGTGAAACGCATCGAACATCAGCAGCGTGTATTTGAGCTGCTCAGCGGCGAGTTCGGCGAGGGCGTCATCATCCAGGAGCTCGACCAGCGGCATGATGTTGTAGCCGCCGAGCATCGTGCCGAGGAGCTCCGTTGCTTTGTTGCGATCGATCAAGCCGCAATCGGCGTCACCTTTGGCAATGTCCGCGAGGAAGGCCGCTTTGACGTAGGCCGCGTCGTCGACTCCCGGTGGTACGCGGTTGGTCAGCAGATCCAGCAGGAATTCCTCTTCGCCCGCCGGCGGGTTCTTCAAGAGCTCGACGAGCTGCGTGACCTGATCGGCAGACAGTGGTTTGGGCGGAATGCCCTGTTCCGCACGCTCAGCAGCGTGGGCGCGATATTCTTCCAGCATAAGTTACCTCTTCGGGGTCCCCTCAAGTTGAGCGCACTATAGCGAAACTGTCATGTATGCGTAAAATGTATAGTTTTGATGCTATGCATAAGATATTTGCATGGTCTAATGCATAGGCTCAGTGTGTCGCCTGAACAGGAGATATTTCGTGGATCTGGACTTGCTCAAGTCGCTCGTTGCGGTCGCCGATGCGGGCGCGATCACCGAGGCGGCCAACCGTCTCGGGCTGACTCAGCCGGCGCTGACGCGGCGCATCCAGCAGCTCGAGGAAGAGTTTGGCGCCGAGCTGCTGAGCCGCAGCCGCAAAGGCGCCCGCCTGACGGAGATGGGGCAATTGGTAGACCGTGAAGCCCGCATCCTCATCGGCCGCTATGAGAATTTGAAGTCGGAGGTCCTCAGCCGGCAGAGCGTGGAGGGGGGCACGGTCAGGATAGGCGGCGGAGCGGCTGCGGTATCATTCATCCTGCCCGACGCGATTGCGCGGTTTCAGCAGGATTATCCCGGCGTCCACTTCCAGGTCAAAGAGGCAAGCTCGACCGAGATTGCCGCGGACGTTGCCAGCGGAGCGTTGGAGCTTGGGCTCGTGACGCTGCCGGTGCGCGCGACCGAGCTCGATGTGCAGCCGATGTTTGAGGACTACGTCGTGCTGATTGCCGCGCTCGACAATCCTCTGGCCGCTTTGGAACACGTGGACGTCGAAGCGCTCGACGGACGCAACTTCGTCGGCTTCGAGGCGGGCAGCGCCATACGCCAGATTGTGGACAGCGCGCTGCGTGAGGCAGGCGTCGAAATCAATGTCGTCATGGAGCTGCGCTCTATCCCTGCCATCGTGCAGATGGTCGCGACGACCGGTTCGCTTGCGTTTGTTTCGCAGATGGGTGTCCAGAATCAGGATCTGGTTCGTCGGATCCATGTCACGGGCCTCGACATTACCCGGCGGCTGGGGCTGGTTCGGCGTAAAGCCTCAGCGTTGTCTCCAGCGGTGGAACGGTTTGCGCGACAGTTTGCGCAGTCGAGCAGCGCGCTTTCCCTTTAATGCCTTTGATGTCGTCGATGCCGTCGCGCGGCTTGTCAGGATCCGAGGGCGCGATCGTTGCTCAGAAACTCATGTCGTCGATGAGTCCCTCCACCAGCGCCGCGCCGACCCAGGCGAGTGGGGCGATGATCACGTAGCCCAGAATCCTGAGAACGAGCGCGACGTCGACGGGCCAGTTCGGCATCGCCTGGATGCGCGCGATGTGGGCAGCGACGGCTTCCAGCCGCACGGTATCCGATCGATTCATGCCGGCCATCTCGCGCTCGAGCTCAGAAAGCCGTTCGCTGCGCTGTTGCTTGATTGCGGCACGCAAACCCCAGATTGGGACAACAAAAAGGAGCGCTGCGGCCGGCAAGCCTATGGTCAAACCTGCCTGATAGTTTACCCATCTGAATTCTGCATCCAGCGATTGCAGCGGCATGAAGGCGAGGGCGCCGGCCACGATCAATACGAACTTTGTCGCCAGCATCGGCAGCGGCCTTGTCTTGTGCAGCTGATAGAGATCAACCGTCAGCGCGGCGCCCAGGCGGCTCAGCCGGAGCATCGTCGGCACAACCCAGGTCAGTACCAGGGCCACGCTTGACCAGATAATCGTATTGCCGAGCAGAATCCCGTAATCGCGCGCGGTGATTTGCGTTGCCCAATCGACGGCATCAAATATGTGCGCGTTCTGATACAGCCCGAACACGACGCCCAGCGGGATCGTCAGTGCGCATACCGGGGGTATCGCCTTGGCCGCGGCGAGCGTCTCGTCGACCAGCGCCGCAGGTGCAATCGGTCGCAGGGCCTCCAGCGTCGTGAGTGTCTGTCGATACATGAAGAGCAGGCAGCTCAAGAGGTATGCAGGCTGCACGGACATCATCGCGAGCGTGCCAATCAGGTGCAGGTCGCTCTGGAAGCCCAACAAGGAGGCATAGCCGTCGGCTGACCAGTACACCGCGGTTGCGCCGGTGCCGAGGAGTACCGCGACAACAGCTGCGAACCAGAGGATCGAGCGGACGCGTGTGCTGATGGCGTCGACCAGCGTATTCATTTGATTGCTTGCCTCAACGGTTTGTGCAGGCGCGCCGGGCTCACCTGGGAGACGTCTATATCGTCACATCCCTGGAATGCGGCAAAGTCGGGCAGCGTCACGCGCAGCGCGTCGACCAGCTCGTCGTCACGGAAAGGATGCTCGCAGAAGTGCAGCGCTTTCAGCTCCAGGCGTCGTTCAGCGCGGTGCGCTTTGCAGTCTACGCGGCCGATGAAGTGGTCCTGGAACAGAATCGGCAGGCAGAAGTAGCCGAACTCCCGCTTGGCTTCCGGCACATAGCACTCGATCTGATAGTCATAGGCAAAAAGGCTCTGCAGGCGGTCGCGCTGGATCACCGCGTTGTCGAAAGGAGACAGGATTCTCAGCGCCTTCGGCGCTCGGGGCGCGGCGCTGTCCCACAAGCCGGCGGACGCGTAAAACGTCTCGCCGGTCGGCAGGCGCAGGGCCTGCAGCTGACCGTCGGCCAGACGCGTCTGCACGGCTTGCTTGACCGCAGCTCTGAGCGCGGCATCGCGCCGGAGGTAGGTGAGGCCTTTAAGCGTCACCAGACCGTGGCACTTCAGCTGTTGGTCGATCAAATATTCGGCGAATTCCGCGTGGCTGGGGTGGCGCGTGTCGACATCGGCGGGCAGCACATTTTCGGCAAGATCGTAGGTCTTCTCGAAACCATCGCGCGCGGTGACCATGAGTTCGCCTTCCATGAACAACTGCTCGAGCGCTTTCTTGGCGGGTTTCCAGTCCCACCAGCCGCCGCTCTTGCCGCGCGTCTGCTCGACGTCCCGAGAGCGTAAGGGACCTTCCGCGGCGATCCGGCGCTTGAGCTCGCCCATCAGTTTTTTGTCGCGGCTGCGCACCCAGTGCGTCTGGCCGGCTGCGTACATCTGTTTGTAGGGCAGCGAGAAGCGGAAATCGTGCATCGGCAGGAATGCCGCCGCATGTGCCCAGTATTCGAAAATACTGCGGTCTTTGAGCAGCTTGTTGGTCATCTCCGGGGTGAAATTCGGCACGCGGCTGCGGAAGACGTGGTGGTGGGCGCGCTCGACCACGGAGATGGTGTCGATCTGCACATAGCCCAGATGGGCGATCGCTTTGCGTGCGCCGGATAGCCCGCGGCCAAATGGCTCGCGCTGCAGCAGGCCCTGCGCGCCGAGCGCGAAGCGCCGAAGACGCCCCATATCGGGGGCGTTTCTGATCTGGACAGTGTGCAAGCGTGGTCCCATCCCTGCGGCGGTCTGTCCATCATACGTTGTCGCGCCGTGAGGATGCAGGTCCGGAGCGCCGTCGATGCTCGGTAGTCAGACGGCACGGATGTACTGCTACGGCGTCTGCTCTATAGTGCCACCTTTAAACAGCGCCACCTGCGAAACGCGCCACCGGTTGAGAGAGTTCATGATTTTCACGAGGTTCAGTTTCCGAATTACGCTCGTTTTCGCCGTGACCGTTCTGGCGGTGACGTCGGCGCTCGGCTGCCAGAGTCAGGCGAGCGATACCGCTGCGGCGAACCCCTGGCCCCACGGCGGCATGGTGTCGGTTGCCAATCCGCATGCGGCAGATGCCGGGGCGGCCATGCTGGCGCGTGGTGGGCACGCCGTGGATGCCGTCATTGCTGCCCATCTTGTCCTGGGACTGGTTGAACCGCAGAGCTCCGGCCTCGGCGGCGGTGCGTTTCTGCTGGCTTTTGAGCGTGGTGAGGACGATCTCAGGTTTTTCGACGGACGTGAAATGGCGCCGGCCAGCGCCACGGTGGATATGTTCATGCAGGACGGTGAAGTGATGGGCTTCATCGATGCATGGCAGAGCGGGTTGTCCGTAGGCGTGCCCGGCGTCGTGGCATTGTACAAGCGGGCTCATGATGAGTATGGCCAGCTGCCGTGGGCGGATTTGTTCACACCCGCAATTGAGTTGGCGGAAAACGGTTTTGAGGTCTCGCCACGTCTGGCGTTCTGGCTGGCTCGTCTGCAGAACATCGGCCGCTTGAGCGTCAATCCGGAGACAGCGGCCTATTTCTATCCCGGGGGGAAGCCACTGGCTGAGGGTCATCTGCTCGTGAACGCCGACTACGCGCGCACCCTCAGGCGGATTGCCGCGGAAGGTCCGGCCGCTTTCTATGCTGGAGAAATTGCCGAGCGGATTGTCACCGCCGCAGCGCAACCGCCGAACGGCGGGGGACTGTCGCTGGATGACCTTGAAAACTACCGTGTAATCGAGCGTCCGGTTGTGTGTGGCGCGTTTCGCACGAATCGGATATGCACCACAACGCCGCCGTCCTCCGGTGGCGCGCAGATCATGATTGCCGGTATCTATGACCACCTGGTAGACGATGCCTCCGATCGTATGTCGAGAATAGCCGCTTTTGTGGATGCCCAACGCCTTGCTTACGCTGACCGTGACCACTATTTCGGCGATCCGGATGCGGTGGATATCTCGCTTCAGGATCTGCTGAACCCGGTCTATCTGCGCCATCGCGCCGAGCACAAATTTGCTCCGGATCAACCTGTCGCACCGGGAGATCCAGGGCTCGTGCTGCGCGGCGCTGCCTCTCGGGTCTTTGCGCCTGACACGACCGAAGAAGCCGCTGGCACAACGCATCTGTCGGTTGTTGACCGGCAGGGTAACGCGGTGAGCATGACCGCAACCATCGAAGCGCCGTTTGGCTCGTCGCGCTGGGCCCACGGCTTTCTGCTCAATAATGAGCTTACCGACTTCGCCCGCGAGTACGATCCTGACGCCCCGTCGCAGGCAAACGCTGTCCGGCCGCGCACGCGTCCACGTTCGTCGATGTCCCCGACGATGATTTTCGATACATCCGGCAAGCTATTGATGGTCACCGGTTCTCCCGGCGGGAATTCCATACCGGCGTATGTTGCCAAGTCCATTCTCGGTGTGCTCGACTGGTCGTTGTCCCCGCAGGCCGCGCTCGACCACGCCAATATCATCGCGCGCGGAGATACGGTGCGTGTCGAAATCTCAACGGATGCTGGTCCGGAGATTGCGGCGTTCCTGAAAGAAGCGGGTTACACGGTGCAGGAGCGCGAAGGTGAAAACTCCGGCTTGCACGTGATTCTCGTCGATGATGAGGGTCTCGTTGGCGCGGCGGACAAACGCCGGGAGGGCAAGGTGGTCCCGGTCCCGTAAGAAACGGGCTCGCGGCGAAGGATTCCGTTCTCCGTGAAAACCGTTATATTGGGGGCACGCCTGTATCACCCTGGGGAGGGGAAATGCGAGCGAAGTTTTGGTTGGAGCGCTGGCAGAAGAATGAGATAGCGTTTCATCAGGCTGAACACAACAAGCTCTTATTGGAGTTCTGGCCGCGTATGGGCCTCGAGCCCGGTGATCCTGTCTTTGTGCCGCTCTGCGGCAAATCGTTAGATATGCGATGGCTCAATCACGCCGGGCATCCGGTGGTCGGGGTGGAGCTTGCGCAAATCGCGGTGGAGACATTTTTCGCCGAGAACGAAGTCTGTGCCGAGCAGCATGTCGTCGACCGCTTCGTCTGCCATCAGGCCGACGGTTTGAAAATCTACCAGGGTGACCTCTTCGATCTGACCGCGAGTCTCGTGACGGACGTGCGGGGCCTTTTTGATCGCGGCGCGCTGGTGGCGTTACCGCCCGATATGCGATTTCGTTATGTTGACCACCTGCTGCGCATCATTCCGGATGGCACGCGGATTCTGCTGTTGACGTTCGAATACGATCAGGAACGCGTTCCGGGTCCGCCGCACGCCGTTCATCCGGAAGAGGTCGAAGAGCTCTACGGCACGCGGTGCTCGGTTGAGCTGCTGGAATCGATTGTTACTGCCGCCCTGCCGCCGCGTTTCGCCGATCACGGCATAGGGCAGGCGGTAGAGAGCGTTTATCTCATCGAGAAACGGGAGTAACCCGCTTCTACATCTTGCTGTAGTCCACCGCGAGCCAGCGCTCCGGGCGGATGCGGACCGTGACCTGTCCTTCGAGCGTGCTGCCTGCCGCGTAGGCCTGGCCCTGCTCTTCGCCGAGATAACGAACGGCCATGCTCAGCAGCGTTTCGGCATCTGTGGCCTCAATGCTCGTGACCACGCCCTCGATGCTGACGTAGACGTACGGCGCTGTTTCGGTTTGCGCCGCGAGGCTCAGCCGCGTGCCCTCGCTCATCAGCTTGCCCTTGCGGGAGTTGGCCCCGGTGATCACCCAGAGCTCGCCGCCCGGGGTGTAGTCATACCAGATGGGCACGGTCAGCGGGCCGCGGCCGGGATCGTTGATACCGATGACACCCACATGTAGGTCTGCAAGAAACGCTTCTTTTTCGGCCTGGCTCATCTGCGTCATCGGTATCCCTCTTTGAATTTGTGCAAGTTGTGTTTGTGCAAGTTGTTCCGGCGCAAGCGCATGTTGTGGGGGTAAACGTCTTTTTTTCAAGACCTTTGATTTCATCTTTTTACCGCCACCTATGTAGTCGTGGCGCGGTGTCGCCTTGAACTTAGACTTTGGAGGATAGAAATGAACGTTGTACGTTGGAGCCCGTTCCGGGAGTTTGACAACTTTTTCGAGGGTTTCGAGCGGCCTGCCGCCGCACCGATGCGTCGCGCGGACTGGCTGCCGCTGGTGGACATTCGCGAAACCGATCACGACTACCAGATAGATGTGGAGGTGCCTGCTGTCGCGTCTGAGGATTTGTCAGTCAGTGTGCAGGAAGGCGTGCTGACGGTCTCTGGCGAGCGCAAGAGCGCCAAAGAGGAAGATAAAGGCCGGGTGCACAGAACCGAGCGACGGTTCGGTCGTTTCGTGCGTAACTTCCAGCTTCCGGAAGATGCGGATGCGGAAGCGATTACGGCGACCAACCGGGATGGCGTATTGTACCTCAGCATCGGTAAGACGGCTGCCAAGATGCCGCGCACCATCGAGGTGAAGGTCTCCTGACAACCGCGTAAACTAATGCGTACGCGTTTTATTTAACCGACGCTTTCGCGCCGACAGCGCAACCGGGGTCCTCTGGTGTCCATGGACCTCACCGCCACCGCAGACCAGCGGGAGGCGGGTGACGCTGTCGGCGCTCTCGTGTCGGCACCTATATGGCATTCGACAAAGACACCGTACGCACCGTCATCTTTGAAGCCAACACGCCAGCAGGGAAGGCGTTTGATGTCGTTCTGATCGTTTTCATCCTGCTCAGCGTGCTGGCTGTCATGCTCGACTCGGTGGACAGGATCAACCGCGAGTATGGCGACATCCTGTATGCGGTTGAGTGGTTCTTCACCATTGCCTTCACCATCGAGTACGGTCTGAGACTCTGGTCGATCCAGAATGCCTGGCTCTATGCGCGCAGCTTCTACGGCATCATCGATCTCCTCTGCATCATCCCCACGTACATCAGCCTGTGGGTCGCGGGTTCCCAATACCTGCTCGTCATTCGCGTGCTCAGGGTGCTGCGCATTTTTCGTGTGCTGCGCATGGTGCGCTATGTCGGGGAGGCTGAGCTCATCACCCAGGCGCTCATCGCCAGCCGCCGCAAGATCACCGTTTTCATCTCTTCGGTGCTGGCGCTGGTCGTGATCTTCGGGTCGTTCATGTATCTGCTGGAAGGTGGCGTCAACGATCAGTTCGGCAGTATTCCGGAAAGCGTTTACTGGGCGGTTACGACCATGACCACCGTCGGGTACGGTGACATCACGCCAACAACGACCGTCGGGAAAGCGCTCGCCACCCTCATCATGATCATGGGTTACGGCATCATCGCCGTGCCGACCGGCATTGTCACGATGGAGCTCAACGAAGCCAACCGGCGACGCGCGAATACCCGCACGTGTCCGGCCTGCTCCGCCGAAGGACACTCCCGGGAAGCGACTTACTGCTGGCGCTGCGGCGAGCATCTCTACCGCAAGGGGCAGCGTGCTGACGAGCCCGCATCCGGCGAGGGGTCCGCAGACCAGTAGATCGCTGTCGTCAGACGCGGGACTCTGGACTATTGCGCGCGCGAGTGTTTTATTGCCGCCATGATCGCTGCCGCTCGATTTTTTGTTTACCACGAGACCCGGAACTATGAGCCTCAACACATTCAACGCGAAGAAAACCCTCACCGTCGGTAACCGCGAGTACGATTACTACAGCCTGCCGGAGGCCGAGGGTCTGGGAGACATCAGCCGCCTGCCCGTGACGCTGAAGATTCTGCTCGAGAATCTGCTGCGGTTCGAAGACGACAACACCGTCAAAGCGGAAGACATCAAGGCGCTCAGCGCCTGGGTCGACAATCCGCCGGCGGCGGAAGAGATTGCCTATCGCCCGGCGCGGGTTCTGATGCAGGACTTCACCGGCGTGCCAGGGGTAGCAGACCTTGCCGCGATGCGTTCGGTCGTTGTCGATGCCGGCTTTGATCCAAGCATCATCAACCCGCTCTCGCCCGTGGATCTGGTCATTGACCACTCTCTGATGGTCGACAAGTTCGGCAACGAAGAGGCGTTCGAGGACAACGTGGCGATTGAGATGGAACGCAACGCCGAGCGCTATCGCTTCCTGCGCTGGGGCCAGACGGCGTTCGAGAACTTCAGCGTCGTGCCGCCGGGCACCGGCATCTGCCACCAGGTGAACCTGGAATACCTGGCGAAAGCCGTCTGGACCAGAGAGGAGGGTGGACGCACAGTTGCCTATCCGGACACGCTGGTCGGCACCGACAGCCACACGACGATGATCAACGGCCTGGGCGTGCTCGGCTGGGGTGTGGGCGGTATCGAAGCGGAAGCCGCGATGCTGGGTCAGCCGATCAGCATGCTCATTCCCGAGGTGGTTGGCTTCAAGCTCACCGGTAAGGTGGCCGAAGGCATCACGGCCACCGACGTGGTGCTGGTGGTCGTCGAGATGCTGCGCCAGAAGGGGGTCGTCGGGAAATTCGTCGAGTTTTACGGTGATGGGCTCGACAACCTTTCGCTGGCGGATCAGGCGACGATCGCCAACATGGCCCCCGAATACGGCGCCACCTGCGGCTTCTTCCCGATCGATGCGGAAACCCTGAACTATCTGAGGCTCACCAACCGCGACCCGGATACGGTGGCGTTGGTCGAAGCGTATACCAAGGCACAAGGGATGTTCCGCGATGCCGATACCGTGGACCCGGTTTACACGGATACCCTCGAGCTCGACCTCGGCAGCGTCGTACCAAGCCTCGCCGGTCCGAAACGACCGCAGGACCGCGTCGCGATGAGCGGCATGAAAGAGGCGTTCAACGAAGCCCTCGAGTTGCAGGGCCGCCAGCAGCCTGCGAGCGTCCCGGTACCCGGGAAAGACTATGAGCTCGAGGATGGTGATGTGGTCATCGCGGCCATCACCTCGTGCACCAATACCTCCAATCCGGCAGTGATGCTGGGTGCCGGCCTCGTTGCGCAGAAAGCGCTGGCGAAAGGTCTCACCGTCAAACCCTGGGTCAAAACCTCACTTGCGCCCGGCTCCAAGGTCGTGACCGAATACCTGGAAGCGACGGGTCTGCAGGACAGTCTGGATGGTCTTGGCTTCAACCTCGTCGGCTATGGCTGCACCACGTGTATCGGCAACTCCGGACCGCTGCCCGAGCACATCTCAGCCGCGATCAACGCGGGTAATCTGGTGGTGGCCTCAGTGCTTTCCGGGAATCGCAACTTCGAAGGTCGCGTGCACCAGGAAGTGCGTACCAACTGGCTGGCGTCACCGCCGCTGGTTGTCGCCTATGCGCTGGCGGGCACGACGCGTATCAACCTCGATCAGGAGCCGATCGGTCAGGACGCAGAGGGCAACGACGTCATGCTGGCTGACATCTGGCCATCGAACGCGGAGATCCGTGCCGTTGTCGATCAGGTTTCGCGCGAGATGTTCGATAGTCAGTACCAGGACGTCTTCACGGGCCCGGAAGCCTGGCGCGCCATCGAAGTCGACTCCGGCGGGACTTATAGCTGGGAAGATTCGACTTACATCAAACAGCCGCCGTTCTTCAGCGTTGGCGGCGACCTGGAGCAGTCGATCGGCGTGGAGGGTGCCCGCGTCCTCGCGCTCCTCGGTGATTCGGTGACTACGGACCATATTTCCCCGGCGGGCGCCATCCAGCCTGATTCGCCTGCGGGGCACTACCTGCAGCAGCATGGGGTCGACGTCGCGGACTTCAACTCCTACGGTTCGCGCCGCGGCAACCATGAGGTGATGATGCGCGGCACGTTTGCCAATATCCGCATCCGCAACGAAATGGTGCCGGGCGTCGAGGGCGGTTATACCAAGCACATTCCGTCCGGTGACGAGCTCAGCATCTACGATGCTGCTGTCCGCTATGAAGGGGAGGGCACCCCGCTGGTGGTCATCGGCGGCAAAGAATACGGTACTGGTTCATCTCGTGACTGGGCGGCCAAAGGTACGCGCCTGCTGGGTGTCAAAGCCGTGCTGGTCGAGAGCTTCGAGCGTATCCACCGTTCCAACCTGATTGGTATGGGCGTGCTGCCGCTGCAGTTTAAAACCGGCGAGAACCGCACGACGCTGGGGCTGACCGGCGATGAGATCATCGACATCAAGCTGCCCGCGGGTGCCGTGGAGACGCCGCGCCAGGAGGTTACGGTCGTCATCAAGCGGGCCGACGGCACCAGTCAGGAGATTCTGGTGGATAGCCGCCTCGATACCGACAACGAGATCGCCTACTTCAAGAGTGGCGGGATCCTGCAGTACGTGCTCAACAACCTGGTGGCTGCCGCGAGCTAGCGATGGCAGAGCGTATGCCGGCAGCGGTTGTCTTCGATATGGACGGCACGCTGCTGGATACGGAGCGGCTGGCGCGGGCCTGCTTTGCCCGCGCCTGTGAAGACGTAGGCTGGCAGGCGGACATGGCCGTTTACGATCGCTGTGTCGGCACGACCTGGGAGGCGACCGAGCGGATTATCCGAGTAGGTTATGGCCCGGACTTTCCGTACGAGCGTATGTCGGAACGGTGGGAAGCGCGCTACCACGCGCACGTTCACCATGAACCGGTTGACTTGAAACCCGGGGTCGACGCCCTGCTCGAGTGGCTGCAAGCGGCGGACATACCGATGGCGGTGGCCACTTCCAGCCGGCGGCCGACCGTGGAAGCCAAGCTGCATCTTGCGGGTCTCGACCACTACTTCGTGAGTCTCGTCTGCGGCGGCGAAACCCCTGCCGGGAAACCCGCGGCTGACCCTTATCTGGCAGCGGTGGCGCGATTGGGTGTCGCGCCACGCGCGAGCTGGGCTGTGGAGGATTCCGACAATGGCGTGCGCGCCGCGCACGCGGCCGGCCTCGAGGTGTTCCAGATTCCTGATGAACTGGCGCCGCACCCCGACGTGCGCGCCCTTGGGCATCGCGTGTGCCGCTCGGCAAGGGAGATTCTCGCACTGCTGGAAACCGTCCAGGCGCGCAATTGACCTGACGATCTGTGACCCAGTACGCACTCGGCCAGCGCGCTCCCAACGAATATTAATTTTTTGTGACTTGGTATTGAGGGGTTGATGCCCGGCTTCGTCTATCTTGCATCAAGGAAGTACCTGCCGAGAGATCAGTCCAGTGATAAACCGGAACGAATCCCGTTTGATTGCTAAAGAACGCCGTAATCTGGCCAACCGCAACGGTCGCCAGCCGCAGAAGAAGACGAAATCCACCACGCCCCCGCGTGGTCTGAAAGTCTAAATCTCGCCAACCTGCAGCGTCGGGTCCTGCTGGGATACGTCTCAGGAGGGTGTTTGCCATGCGGCTGGACAAATCGTGCCTGCGAACTATTCGTCGGACAGACTCCCCCTCCATTTATGACGTGTGTAATATACGCGTCACAAACGAGCCGCATAGTGCGCGCCGCCAACGGCGCGTGCGTGCCGTTCAAGAAAAATATCCAAGGGGGATTGAATGAACTACTCTTTGTCGTGGATGACGAAGGCGCTGACTGCCGTCGTTTTTCTGCTCTCCAGCGCGCTTGCCGTGGCGTTGGAAACCTCTTCCGCCGTGCGCGGAGTGGTCACCGACCAGGCCGGCAATCCGCTCTCTGGTGCGACCGTCACCATTCGCAATGAAACGACGTCGCTGACACGCGTCGCTGAAACCGACGCTGATGGCGAATTCAGCGTGCGTAACCTGCAGGTTGGCGACAACTATTCGATAGAAGCCAGCCGCACGGGTTACGACGCCGAGTCCGTGACCGGTGTGGTACTTGCGCTGGGTGAGGTCACCGCGCTCGGCTTTGCGCTGCGCTCTGATGCAGCCATTGAAGAGGTCGTCGTGACCGGCTCGCGCTTACCCGTGCAGGTCGCAACCGGCCCGAATGCCGTTTTCGGCTTGAAAGAGCTGGAAACCTCGCCGGCGATCAACCGCAACATCGCCGACGTTCTGCGCATCGACCCGCGTATCTTCGTTGATGAATCGCGCGGTGATATCAACGCGATTCAGTGCGGCGGCAAAAACAGCCGCTTCAACAGCCTCACCGTCGACGGTGTGCGCACCAACGATTCGTTCGGTCTGAACTCCAACGGTTACCCGACCGAGCGCATGCCGTTCTCCTACGACGCCATCCAGCAGGTTTCGGTCGAACTGGCGCCGTTCGACGCCCGCTACGGGGGATTCACTGCCTGTAACATCAACGCGGTGACCAAGTCCGGCGGTAACGAGTTCTTTGGCGGTCTGTTCTACGACTACACCAACGATGATCTGCGCACGGACAAGCTCGAAGGCGACAGCATCGAGTCTGGCGACTATGACGAAAAACGCTACGGCATCAACGTCGGCGGCCCGATCATCAAAGATAAGCTCTTCTTCTTCGTCGCGTACGAAGAGCTCGAAGGTGCCAACCTCTTCGATCGCGGCGCGATCGGCTCCGGCGCGGTGAACGAAGTCGACGTTTCCCAGGCGGAGATCGACGAGATTCTCGATATCGCGCGCACGCTGTATCAGTACGATCCCGGATTCGTGCCCTCCAGCTTCGACAACGAAGACGAGAAGCTGCTGGTCAAGCTCGACTGGTACATCAATGACAACCATCGCGCAGCGCTGACCTACAACTACAACGACGGCTTCAACATCGTCGAATCCGACGGCGATCTCGATGAGTTTGAATTCTCCAACCACCTCTACGAGCGTGGTGCGGAGCTCGAAAGCTGGGTAGGTACGCTGTACTCAGACTGGACCGACACTTTCTCCACGCAGTTCCGCCTCGGCAAGCTGGAGCTCGACAACCGGCAGGAAACCATTGGCGGCAACGACTTCGGTGAGATCCGCGTAGAGCTCGAGAACGTCGACGTCTACCTCGGCGGTGACGACAGCCGTCAGGCCAACAAGCTCGATTACGAAGTGTTCAATCTTTCTCTGACCGCAAACTGGCAGGTAGGTGACCACAGCCTGAGCTTCGGCTACGAGCGTGAAGACCTGGAAGTGTTCAACCTCTTCATTCAGCACGTTGAAACGGAAATTCGTTTCGACGGTATTCAGAACTTCCGCGATGGCTTTGCGGATTCGATCTACTACAACAACGCGCCGTCGCATAATCCTTCTGACGCTGCGGCGGACTGGGAATACTCCGTCAACACGTTCTTCGTGCAGGACGAGTTTTCCATTGGTGACAACCTCGACGTCCTGATCGGTCTGCGTTACGACTGGTGGGAGACCGACGACGAGCCGGTAGAGAACCCGATTTTCCGCGCGGACTATGGCTTTTCTAACGCGCAGAATCTCGACGGTGAAGGTCTGTTGCAGCCGCGTCTGGGTTTGACCTACTACCTGAATGAATCCGTAACGATTCGTGGTGGCGTGGGCCTCTATTCCGGTGGGGATCCGAACGTCTGGCTCTCCAATAACTTCTCCAACAACAACGTCCTGCAGTTCGGTCAGCGCGGCCGCTCCTTCGGTTACACCGACGGTACGCGTTCGCTGTTTGATCCGGACGTGGTTTACCTCGGCCTGGAAGACGGCGTTCCGGCTGGTCCCGGCTACGGTGTACCGTCTGAGCTCTACAACGCCGTTTCCGGCGGCACGGGCGACAACTTCGAGATCAACTTCCTCGATCCCGACTTCGAAATCCCGTCCGAGTGGAAGTACTCACTGGGTGCAACTTACGAGTTCGGCGAAAACTGGGTCCTGTCCGGTGATCTGCTCGTTACCCGCGGTAAAGATTCGGCCATCGTGCTGCGCGGCGACCTGGAACGCACCGGTACTACCGTTGAGGGTTATCCGATCTTCGACAGCGTTCGTGAGCCGTCTTTCACGTTGACCAACAGCAGCAAGGGCAATCGCTCGACCGTCGTCTCGTTTGCGCTCTCCAAGGCCTACGACAACGGCCTCGACTGGCGTCTGGGTTACGCGTATTCCGACGCTGAGGACGTGCAGCCGATGACGAGTTCCGTGGCGTTTTCGAACTATGTGAACCGCGCGTTCTTCAATCCGCAGGAGCAGACCTTGTCGCGCTCCAACTACAACATCGAGCATCGCTTCACGTTCGTCATGAACTACGAAAAGATGTTCTGGGGTGACAACCGCACGATTATCTCGCTCTACGCGTCGGCCAACGAAGGCCAGCCGTACAGCATCGCGTTCAACGGCACCATAGATCCCTATGGGTTCACGCCGTTCCTCGACTTTGCCGACAATGTGCTGGAACCCCAGGATGATCGTAACGACCAGACTGGCTCCTGGTGGGGTAAGGTTGATTTGCGCATCGAGCAGGAGTTCCCGGTTGGACCGGGCAAAGCCTCCGCGTTCATGGTCATCGATAACCTGACCAACCTCCTGAACGACGAGTGGGGCATCTTGCGTGAAGTCGACTTCCCGAACACGGCGCGCCGTGGTCGGCCGGCGGAAGCACGTGTAGGCGACGCCTCGCGTGCCGAAATCCGTTTCGGCGTACGCTACGCGTTTTAAAGTGCTCGCGGCAGCCGGCCTCGCGCCGGCTGCCATCTTCCTCCCGCTCTCTGTTGCCCTCTGCGCTTTCCCCGACGATCCTCATATCCGGCCTGTTACACTCATCCCTGACGATTCATCGGGGAGGAGATCATGGAATATGCCATAGCACTGGCGTCTGAAACCGACAGCTGGCGGTGGGTCAAACGTGCCGAAGAGCTCGGCTTCAGCGCCGCATGGTTCTACGACACGCAGCTCTTGAATCCGGACGTGTTCATCTGCATGGCGCTCGCGGCCCAGCAGACCGAACGCATCCGCCTGGGCACCGGCGTGCTGGTGCCTTCGAACCGTATTGAACCCGTCACCGCCAACGCCCTTGCCACGCTCAACAAGCTCGCCCCCGGGCGGATCGATTTTGGAGTCGGCACGGGATTTACCGCACGTCGCACCATGGGCCTTGGGGCAATACCTCTGGACAAAACGCGCATCTACATCGAGCGGGTCCAGGCTCTCGTGAAAGGGGACACCGTCTCCTGGGATTTTGAGGGCGAGGACCGCAAAATCCGTTTCCTGAATCCCGACCTCGGCCTCATCAATGTGGAAGATGAGATTCCGGTGTGGATATCGGCGTTTGGTCCCAAGGGGCGCCGTATGACCGCTGAGCTGGGTGCCGGCTGGCTCAACTTCAGTGCCATGAGCGGGGCAGTGGAGGCGCTCGAGAACATGCAGGCAGACTGGCAGGCCGCTGGCCGCGAGCCCGGGGGACTCAACGCCGCGTTATTTTTCCTGGGTGCGGTGCTCACCGGAGACGAGGAAACCGACAAAGCCAAACTGATGGCGCAGGCAGCACCATCTACAGCCGTCATCATGCACAACCTTTCCGATGACGTCGGCCCCATGGGCGGAACCCGCCCGGAAGGCCCGATAGGACAGTTGCACCAGGCTTATCTCAAAGAGCATGCCCGTTACGAACCGGCGGATGCTAAGTATCTGCAGAACCATCGCGGCCACCTCATGTTCGTTCGTCCCGAAGAAGCGCCCTTGTATACCCCGGACCTGGTGCGGGCGACCACGATGAGCGGCACCCATGACGAACTGGTCGCGAACATGCGCACGCTGGCTGAGGCCGGTTACGGTCAGGTGGTCGTGCAGCTCGTGCATGGCCAGGAAGAAGCGATCGAGGAATGGGCGGAGGTGTTTAAAGCCGTCTAGGGCTTCGCGAGCGGGGGCTGCTTACGGCGTTTTCTGCCTGCGGGAGGCTGTCCCGGGTCGTGGTTTTGTGGACGCGGCTTGTGCTGCTGCCGGCAGCGCTTTTTTAGCGCGCGTCGCCTTGCGCGAAGCACGCGCGGGTGTGGCTGCTTTAGCCACGTCGAGAAATGCACGAGCCATGGCGGGCCCGGCACCGGCTTCCTCGTGCTTGAAGAAGACGTATGCCCGCCTGGCGCCGCTGGTGATAATGCGGCCGTGCCATTTGCGCAGCGCCGACGCTGAATAGTTGAAGGCGCGCAGCCTCAGGTAGACCAGGCCACCGTCGGGTATCTCGATGTCTCCCGTTGTCTCGTCATGCGCCACGACACGCGCATGGCCGCGGCTCGCGAGGGCAGCATCCACGTCGTGATCGAGCCAGGAGTCGTGGCGAAACTCGAACGCTGCGGGGATGTCTTCTGGCAGCAAATCCTGAAAAGTTTGCAGACGCGAAAGATTGAGCGGCATGTACGGCGGCAGTTGGAACAATACAGCCCCCAGCTTGTCGCCAAGGGTGCGGGCGCTTTGCACCAGATACTTCATCGGCTCCGCACAGCTATTCAGGCGGTGTTGATGGGTAATCCGGCGGGATGCCTTGATCACGAAGCGAAAGTCGGGCGATGTGGCGTCGCGCCAGCCTTCCACCACGCTGGTTTTCGGCATGCGGTGGAAGGTGTTGTTGATCTCCACGGCCGGTAGCTGACTCGCATAGAAGGCGAGCCATTCTTCCGGTGCCAGATCTTCAGGATAAAAGTTGCCGCGCCACGCGTTGTAGCTGTAACCGCTGGTGCCGGCGCGAAGCTGCATGACCATGGCGCGGCGGCGGAATTATTCTTCCGCTTTGAGCCCCATCAGCTGCGCGGGTGTCAGCGCCAGGGAGTTTGCCACCATATTGAAGAACGAGATTTCGTATTCGCTGATCCGTCCGTCCGCATTGATGACTTCGCCGAGGGCGCGGGCGATTTCCAGACGGTCATCGTCAGTGAGCTTGCGGGCTGAGCTCGACAGGTACTTGTCGAGGGGCGCCTTCTCGAAAATTGCCGACTTTGCGGCAACGCGGACATCTGCCTCGGCGAAATCGTCCCCGGTGTGCGCCTGCAGCACCTCGCGGACCGTCTCGATTTCGATGGCTTTGATGTTGGTATCAGCTGCTGTTGCGCGCGCCAGCGTCATGAGCATGACTTCCTTGGCAAGCTGCGCCTGTTCTTCGGGTGTAGGATCTGAACCCCCGAAGATCTTCAGAATCCCATCCAGGCTCGCAATGCTCATACGTTTCTCTCGTTGTCGTTATAGAGACGCGTATTCTTGCGTTATGTCCAGGCGGGGTCAACGTTGCCGGAACGGCGCTGCTGCAGCGTTCCGCGTTCTGGGTTAGTCTGACGGAAGATCGAGAGAAGGAGATGAGGATGCGTTTCGCCTTGCAATCGAGCGCGCTGCTGGTGATGGTTTTGTGGGGCGCACCGGCAGCCTTCGCCACCGAAGATTACGCGGCGCCACGGACGCACGACGGCCAGCCTGATCTGCAGGGTATCTGGACCAGTGCCACGATCACCACGCTCGAGCGGCCCGAGCAGTTCAAGAGCCTGGTCGTATCAGCGGAGGAGGCCGCCCTTCAGGCTGAGCAGAACGCAGAGCGCTTCGAGCAGATAGACAACCCGGACAAAGAGGGCGGCCAGCTCCAGGCCGGCGCCAACGTTGGCGGCTACAACACCTTCTGGATGGATCCGGGCACCCGGCTGATGCAGGTTGGCGGCGAATATCGGTCTTCGATCATCACGTATCCCGAAGACGGTGAGGTGCCCTATAGTCTTCGCGGGCGCTGGAACATGATGAAACGCATGTTGCAATTCACCCGGTTCGACGGTCCCGAGGTGCGTCCGCTCGGCGAACGCTGCATTGTCGGCTTCGGTTCTACCGGCGGGCCGCCCATGCTGCCTGTGCTTTACAACAACAACTATCAGATCGTGCAGAACCGCGATCACGTTTTGATACTCGTGGAAATGAACCATGATGTGCGCACGGTGCGGCTTGGCGGGCAGCATCCGCCGGCGCATGTGAAGAAGTGGCTCGGCGATTCCATCGGCTGGTGGGAGGGTGACACTCTGGTCGTCGAGACGACCAACTTCCATCCTCAGCAAAGCCTGCGCGCGGCGATCAAACACCTGCTTTATGCCAGCGAAAACCTCAAGGTCACCGAGCGTTTCACCCGCGTCGCCGATAACGAGATTCTTTACCAGTTCGAGATGGATGATCCGGACGCTTACTCCGAAGTCTGGCGGGGCGAACTGCCTCTGCGCAAGAGCGACGACGCCATCTACGAATACGCCTGCCATGAAGGAAATTACGCGATGCCGGGTATCCTCGCCGGCGCGCGCCTGCAGGAGGAAGAAGGTGAGGGCGGCGGCTTTATCCAGCGCCTGGCGGTCTGGCTGGGTGACTGAGACGCGCGGCTGAAATCAGCCGAAGAGATCGTCCAGCTTGCGGCGCGCTTCATCGGACTTCGATGGGGCGGGATCCGCGCCTTTCGTATCTTCCGCTTCGTCTGCCTGGCCGTCTCCAGCCGCGGCTTCGCTTGCGTCAGCGCCGCCGAACAGCGCGTCGAGATTGGA
The DNA here is from genome assembly GCA_965267275.1 of Pseudomonadales bacterium. Taxonomy (GTDB): domain Bacteria; phylum Pseudomonadota; class Gammaproteobacteria; order Pseudomonadales; family Azotimanducaceae; genus UBA4421. Next base: position 3,462,143 of record OZ253950.1, on the reverse strand, counting down.
GCGCGCGGCGTCACTCTTGAGCGTGGTTTCCTCCGCATAGGCGCCGAACCGAGGCGTGAAGAAATCGCAGAAATTGGCGTTCTCTTTCTGTAGCGGCGGGTCTGCACGATCTTCGTGACACGTGGCGGTTTTCGTTGCGTCGTAGTGTCTGCACATCCGACAGCAGTGCAACTCGTTGAAGCATGCAGGGCAGGACGCGTGGCGGCTGATCGGGCGCGGCACGTCATCGAGATTCTCGCCGCAGTTCCAGCACAGCAGGGCGCTCACAGCGTCACTTCCTCAAACGCCCACGCACGGATGAGGTGATGCGCGATCGCGAGCGCGCCGGGTACGCGGAGCTCGCCATTCTGCTCGTTCAAGGCCTCAATGATCTCGGTGCGTTCGAACCAGCGCACGTCTGCCATTTCCTCTTCATCGATGTTGATCTCCAGGGTCTCGGCGATGCCGTGACAACCGATCATCAGCTGCGATGGAAACGGCCAGGGTTGCGACGAGTGATACTGCACGTGACCGACGCGCACGCCGGACTCCTCGCGCACTTCCCGGCGCACCGCTTCTTCGAGAGATTCTCCCTGCTCCAGGAATCCGGCCAGTGCCGAGTAGAAGTTGGTGCGCGCCATGAAGCCTTGTGATTGACCCAGCAGACAGCGGTCGCCGCCGGGTTTGTCGACGATCAGCATGATGGCGACCGGATCCGTGCGTGGAAAAATGTGCTTGGTGCAACCGCTGCAGCGGCGTATCTGCCCGCCGCGTTCGGCGCGCATCGGTTGCCCGCATTCGACGCAGAACTTATTGCGTCGGTGCCAGTCGAGTTGCGCTCTGGCCTGGGCCAGCATGCCCGTCTCTTCCACCGGTAGCTGCGCGGCCATCGCGCGACAATCGACGAACATGTCCGGGTCTGCGGCGCTTTCCACGGTGACCGCAAAACGCGCCACGCCGTCCAGCAAACCGAGGAAAACCATGTGGCTGTGGTCGAACTGTTCGATGTCCGTCCGGCTGTGCCATGCCAGGGCGTCCGCTTCGGCGGTGGCGACATTCAGTCGGTGGAAAGGCAGAAACAGGGAGGTGGGGTCCTGCGCCAGAGCCTCGATGTTGGCTTCGTCCCGGCGCAGGACTTCGCCGCGGTCGAGCGGGTTGCCGGCAAACGTATGCACGGTATTGGGCAACGCGGATCTCCTTGAAGTAAGCCGCATCATATTAGCGGATGTGCCCGGCGTTGGCACACGTGCGCGGCTTGGGATAGTCTGTTGAGGCTAATCAGGGGAGTCAGCATGATGGATAAGACACCGTTCGGTGCCACCGGACACGATAGTTCCAGGGCGATATTCGGCGCCGCGGCGCTGGGTGCGATGCGCCAGGATCGCGCTGACGAAACGCTGGCCAAGCTCGATCTCTACGGTATCAATCACATTGACGTGGCGGCGAGTTACGGCGACGCGGAGCTGCGTCTGGCCCCGTTTCTGAAAACACGCCGCAGCGACTTCTTTCTGGCCACCAAAACGGGCCTGCGCACGAAGGATAGAGCGCGCGAGCAGCTCGAGGCATCCCTCGAGCGCATGGAGGTCGAGCAGATTGACCTCATACAGATGCACAACCTCGTCAAGGCCGAGGAATGGGAAGTCGCCATGGGCCCCGGCGGCGCCCTGGAAGCGCTGATCGAGGCGAAAGAGGAAGGCCTGGTGCGCTTCATCGGTGTAACCGGGCACGGTACCTATGCGCCGTCAATGCATGCGAAAAGTCTTGAGCATTTCCCATTCGATTCGATCCTGGTGCCGTACAACTTCGCGATGATGCAGAACCCGCAATACGCGGAGGACTTCGAAGTGCTCTACGCCCTCTGCCAGGAGCGTAACGTCGCGATGCAGACCATCAAAAGCATCGCGCAGCGCCGCTGGCGGGACGATGATCCCGAGAAACATTTCAGCTGGTATCGGCCAATCCGTGAGCCCGAAGCGCTGAAGCGTGCAGTCGACTATGTGCTGGCGCGCCCGGGGCTGTTTCTGAATACATCGAGTGATGCTTCACTCTTCGACGTCCTCATGCGGGCTGCCACCGCGCCGCTCGAGGCGCCTGATGCGGATCTCCTGGCTGCTGATGCGAGGATGCTGGGCGTCGAGCCGCTGTTCGTGCGGGACGTTTCCGACGACGTACTACTGGAGCAATGAGATGAGCGACTGGACTGTAAAACCGCTGGCGGGGGCACTGGGCGCCGAGATAACGGGCCCCGATCTCGACCAATTCAGACCAGAGGACATTGATCAGATCAAACAGCTGTTGCTGGATCATAAGGTGCTCTTCTTCCCTGGCCAGGCGCTGTCCGTTGAGCAACATGTTGCCCTGGGTGAACAGTTCGGGCGTATCGAAAATCACCCGAACTTGAAGAACCCGTTTACGGACCATCCGGGTATCTTCGAGCTTGCCGCGACCCATGGCGGGGTCGCCGACGAGTGGCATACGGACATCACTTTCGAGGATCAGCCGTCAGTCATGTCGATCCTGCACATGGTCAAATGCCCGGAAGTAGGCGGAGATACGATGTGGACGAGTCTCGAGCAGGCGTATGCCGAACTGTCTGCGCCGATGAAGGACTTATGTGAAAACCTCACCGCGCTCCACGATGCGCTGCCCCATAATCGCCCCGACAAAATGGCGATTCATCCCGTGGTCCGCGTGCATCCGGAAACGGGCGCCAAAGCGCTCTATGTCAACGAACACTTCACGCGCCGCCTGGTCGAGATGAACGCTACCGAGAGTGATGCGTTGCTTGCGTATCTGACAAACTGGGTCAAGAACCCGCGGTTTACTGTGCGCTACCGCTGGAGCGAGGGGACCGTGGCCATGTGGGATAACCGGTGCACCCAGCATTTCGTTTTGAACGATTTCGATGGAGAACGCATCATCCAGCGGGTCACCGTCATGGGCGATCAGGTGAGCGCCGCGAAAGCGCCGGCTTACGATCCGTACGTTCGCCCCGGGCGGCTGTCGGCGACCAGCCGGCATGACCGGCAGCTGGCCCTGTATCTGAAAGGCCGGGCTGACCAGGACTCCGCGGCTTGACGACCGTTCGGCAGGCTGTAGAGCATCGTACTGCCGTCATTGCTGGCAGCGGGCTAATTCCAGCGTTGCGGGACTGAGCGTATCTTGCTGATGTCGTAACCTTCCGCTGCCAGCATGGCCACCAGTTCCGAGTAGGCCGCCTCCGGCATCGAGGGTGTACGCGCCATGATCCAGACGTAGTCTCTTGCTGTGCGGCCGATGATGGTCGTCTGATAGTCGTCGTCGACGTACAGCACCCGATACTCGGCCTTGAAAGGCCAAAGAAACTGCATGCCCCAGACTGCGTTACCCGTTCCCGGACGCACAAACCCGCGCGGGTTGTAGACTTTGCGCTTGCCGTCGAAGCCGCCTTTGTTGAAAGCGAACGTCGTCGCCACGGTGCCGTCTGCGTTCAGCGCATAGGTCTCCACGGCGTTGTACGCCCTGGTTTCTATGAACGTCGGGATGTTGCCGATCACATACCAGTCACCCATGAAGCGGTTGAGGTCCACGTACTCGGCCGTGCGGATAGGCGCCGGTCCGCCCCCGGTCTGGCAACCTGCGGATGCCAGCGCCAGAGTCGCGGCGAAGGCCATGACAGTTGAACGAACCATGGCTCAGAATCCTCCCTGGTGCGTATCAGCGAGCGGCTCCGCCGGCAGCAGCACGGGTTCGTAACGAAGGAGGCGATTGCCCCTGGCCGGGGCTTCGAGCGCAAGCCAGCGGTGGTCGTCTGCGCCGTACCACAGACTGATCTCCTGCCCGTCGACCTCCAGATCGTAACGGAGTGCTGGAAGCGTCGCGCCGCCGTAGCGCACTTCATCTTCCCCTCGTGCGGTCACCACAACGTCCTGCAGCTCGCCGGTCTGCGAATTCAGCAGCTGCGTGGCGCCGAGCAATTCCGGATTCCAATACGCGAAGCTCATCGGGCAGGCGCCGAACTCGGCCTCAGCGACGCTCGAGCGTATCGTGAAGCCATCGCCTTCGACATTGCCCTGCACAGTAAGGCGCTTACCGTTGTCGTTGGTCGTTGCCTTGATTTCCTGTAGACAATTGTCCTCCCAGATTTCGGCATTTCTATGCTGGTACTGGTAGGCATTGATGAAGAGGAATCTCACGTTAAAACGCGCGTCGATGTCGACGCGCGTCCTGCCGGCGCTGTTGCTGACGGTGAAGTCGTGAAAGCCGATCTCGCGATCGTCGAGATATACCTTGAACTTCCATTCCAGCGGATCCTGCAGTGCGGCGTGAGCTGCGGCCGTGAAGGCGCAGAGCAGCAACAATGTGGAGCATTTCAGTAGAGTCTTCATGTCGTGACGTCCTCGCGGATCAGTTGCGCCTGGCATGGGCCTGGCGCGTTAACGTTGGCGAGGAGATTGCGCTATGGCTCGTCAAACGCGCGTAAATCCGTTGTGATCGGATCGTGAACGTGTTTGTCAAAGGCCTGTGAAACTGGGGTCAGGCGCGTGTGAAGGCGCAGCCTCAATGCGTTTGCTGGACCTGGGCCAGCGACTCGGCAAGGCGCTCGAGGGTGATCGGTTTAGACAGGAAGTCGTCCATCCCGGCGGCGAGACAACGGCCTCTATCTTCCTGCATGGCATTTGCAGTCAGCGCGATGACGCGTGGCTGCGGTACTTCCGGCATCGCGCGTATGATACGGGTGGCTTCCAGGCCATCCAGTTCCGGCATCTGCACGTCCATCAGAATCACGTCGTAGCGGTTCGTCTGTACCGCGTCGACGGCTGCCTGGCCGTTATCGACGACTTCGACCGAGCAGCCCAGTTTGCTTAGTGCCCGGGTTGCGACCATTTGATTGACGCGATTGTCCTCGGCGAGCAGAACTCTGAGATCTCTGCCCGGCTCTGTTGTGAAGTCAGAAGTGTGCGCGTGGCGACGGTCGCGCGTGCTGTCAGGCACCAGCGCGTTGACCAGCGCTGAGCGTCTTACCGGACGCGTCAGCACAGCGTCAGCGCTGCCACCCCAACCCGCCTGCGTGAGCTGGACGGTTCTTGGCTTCGAATCCCTCTGGCTTAATACTGAACGCAGCTCCTCATGCGCTGCAGCGTCCAGCAACACCGCGCCGTACGTCTGTGTCTGCAGCAGGGTCTCGGCCTGGTCGAGCGTATGCGCAATGTCGGCATGTGCGCCGGAGCGCGCCAGCAGGTCCAGAATGATGCCGCGGCTGGCAGGAAACGGTTCGATGACCAGTACGCTGAGGTCCTGCAACTCAGAGGCGACGCCGAAGGTCTCGGGACGCGGCGTTGCGAGCGGCAGATCCACTCTGAAAGTGGTTCCTTCTCCGAGGACGCTCTCCACGGTGATCTCACCGCCCATCAGCTCTACCAGGCGTTTGGAGATGGACAACCCCAGGCCGGTGCCGCCGAATTTGCGGGTCGTTGATGCATCCTGCTGCACAAACGCTTCGAACAACCGGTCTATTTCGTGTTCGGGTATGCCAATGCCCGTGTCGGCAATTTCGATTGAGACAAGGCTTGTAGCGTCTGCGCGCGGCGCAGCTTCAACGCGAATGGCCACCTGGCCGCTCGCTGTGAACTTGACCGCGTTGCTCACCAGGTTGGTGATCACCTGACGGATGCGGGTAACGTCAGCAGAAACCGACCGCGGTGTGCGTTCACTGATTTCCAGGGTCAGCTCCACGCCTTTGTCGGCAGCCTGGAGTGCCAGAGGATCGAGCGTGCCGGCGAACAGGTCCTCGACGGGGAAGAGATGATCTTCGAATTCGATGTGCCCGGCGTCGATTTTGGAGAAGTCCAGAATGTCATTGATGAGGCGCAGCAGAGATTCACCGCTTACTCTGATGGTATTGAGAAACTCTCTCTGCTCTGCCTTGAGCTCGCTGTCGAGCAGCAGGCTGGTCATGCCGATGACGCCGTTCATCGGCGTGCGGATCTCGTGGCTCATGTTGGCGAGGAATGCGCTCCTCACTGCCAGCGCCTGCTCGGCGACTTCCTTGGCCCGCACGAGTTCGAGCTCTGCTTGTTTGTCCGCGCTGATGTCCTGAGTGATCCCGAGCAGATGGCGCTCGCCCTGGTACTCGACGACTTCGCCGGCGAGGCGCAGCCACCTGAGGTCACCGCCGTCTATGCGTGTGTGAAGGTCCAGGTCTATCCGTTCGTTGTAACGCCCCGCACGTTCGAAGGCTGTCTGGCAGGCAGCTTCGGCTTCCGGGTCCAGCATCGCCAGTGAGGCTTGGGCGCTCGGCTGCTCCCCGCCCTCGATACCGTAGATGCGGAACATCTCCGGGCTCCAGGTCAGTTCCCCGGTATCGAGGTTGACGTCCCAGCTGCCGATGGCGCCGATGCGCTGGGATCGCTCGAGGAAAAGCTCGCTGCGCGTCAGTGCGGCAATAGCACGGTGTCTTTCGGTCACGTCGGTGATGCCGACCAGAATCATGGTGTCACCGCCGAGCTCGATGCGCCGCATCCACATGTCGATCCAGGCGCGTTCTCCGGCGATCTCGAACGGGACCTCGTCCTGCCATAAATCGACATCGTTGGCCTGCTCGATGACCTCCGCTGGCGGGATGTTCAGGTGGGTGCTCACGTTCTTCATCAGCACCGGCAGAAGCGCGTCCTCCGTCGCATTGCCGAGCATCTGCTTTGCGCGATCGTTGGCGAGAACGAGTTCCATCTCGTCGCCACGGAAAAGCAGCAGACCTCCGGCAGAGCTTTCGAAGACGCCGTTCAACACCTGCTCGTGATCGCGTACCTGGTTGTGTTCTTTGACGCGGGTGCCGAAGACCATGAAGGTGAGGGTGCAGAACACCCAGCATGAAGCGATGTAGATGACCGGGGAGACTTCCGGCGCGGGCGTGAGGAGCATCGCAATTGTCAAAGCGATGGCAGTGCCGATCAGATAGAGCGCCATATGCACGTGCTGGCGGTACGCGTAGGTACAACCGGCGATTACAATCAGCATGGGTAGTGAGTGTGTAAAGGTGAAGCTCACCAGAGGCATACGGTAGATGTTTTCCGCGGTTACGATCGCGGCGATGATGCCGGCTGCGCTGAACGCATAGCGGCGGGTGCCGGGAACGAATTGCGTGAAGAAGACATAGCCGAGACACAGGCTCACCACGGCAATGCGCAGCCAGAGCGGCCCGCGCGGCTCGCCGAGCCACCAGTAGAGCGCCTCGAATCCGAGCAGACCGAAACCGCCCAGAGCCATGAGGAGCCGGGGTGCGAGCGTGCTCTCTTCTGTGGCGAAGCTAGTCGACATCCCTGTACAGATTCTTATCCATCCCTTTAAGCCTAGGCCGGGACCGCGATGCCATAGCTCATGCCCCGCGAAAGCGAGGCGCAGGTCACATTTTGGATGGTGTGGCCGGGCAGGCCAGGGTGTCAGGGGGTATGCAGTTTGACGATCTGGACGTCTGAGGCGTTCAAGGTTGCGTTCAACGATCCGGAGCGGAAACCGCCCAGATCGAGGGTGACGTAATGATAACCCGCCGCCTTGATACGCTCTTCGAGCTCGGCGCCCAGCTCGACCGCGCGTTGCAGCGCATCGGCGGGCACTTCCAGACGCGCGACGTCGCCGTGATGGCGTACGCGGCACTGGGTGAAACCGAGGTCGCTCAACACTTCCTCGGCAGCCTCCACCTGCGCCAGCAGCTCCAGCGTGATGTGCGTGCCGTAAGGAAAACGGCTCGACAAGCAGGCCGCCTGCGGTTTGTCAGCGTTCTCCAGGCCCAGCTCATGCGCCAGCGCACGGATATCGGCTTTGTGGAACCCGGCTTCCACCAGCGGTGAGCGAACTTCGAAGTTGTCGGCGGCCACCAGGCCGGGTCGATGGTCGCCGAGATCATCGAGGTTGGTGCCGTTCAGCACGACCTCAATGTCTTCGGTCTGCGCCATCTCGTCGAGGTAGGTGTAGAGCGACGTTTTGCAGTGAAAACAGCGGTTGGTGGGGTTTGCCCGGTATTCCGGCTTCGACAGCTCATCTGTGACGATGACCTTGTGCTGGATGCCCCAGTCTGTGGCCAGGCGCTCGGCGAGTTCCAGGTCCGCGCGTTTGAGGCTGGCTGAGGCGGAGGTGACCGCCGTTGCCCTCTGGCCCAGCACCTCGCCGGCAACATAGGCTACGAGCGACGAATCGATGCCGCCCGAGAACGCCACGATGACGCTGTTGAACTGCGCCAGGTTGTTCTTGAGCGTGTCGTATTTTTCCGCTATCGCTGGATCCATGCCGCGATCCTACAAACGATTGATGATGTTCGCCAGAAAACCGGCGCCGAAACCGTTGTCGATATTGACGACGGAGATGCCGGAGGCACAGCTCGTCAACATGCCCAGGAGCGCAGCAACCCCGTCAAATGCCGCGCCGTAGCCGACACTGGTGGGCACCGCGATGACCGGCTTTGAAACGAGGCCCCCCACCACGCTTGGCAGCGCGCCTTCCATGCCCGCGACCACAACGAGCACGCGCGCGGTCTGCAGGTCATCGAGACGCGCCAGGATGCGATGCAGGCCGGCCACGCCGACGTCGTTGATGCGCATGACTTTGTTACCGAAAAATTCAGCGGTCAGTGCAGCCTCCTCGGCGACGTTGCTGTCGGAGGTCCCGGCAGTAACCACGGCAATGGTGGTTGCCGGCGTATCCGGCTGCGTCGCGTGCCAGGTCAGCAGACCCGCTTCGGCGTGATAAACCGCATCCCCGGGCAGGCCCGTGAGCGCAGCGTGTTTTTCCGGCTCCAGGCGCGTCACCAGCACATTGGCTTTATTTGCGACCAGATTGCCGACGATATCGGAGATCTGTGCGGCGCTTTTACCGGATCCGAAGACCACTTCCCCGGCACCGGTGCGCCGCTCTCGATCGTAATCGAGGATCGTATGGCCGATATCTTCGAAGTAGCTGCTGCGGATCTGCGCAACGGCATCGGCGAGCTCGACCTCACCATCCTTAAATGCGTTGAGAACGTCTTCTACTGCCACGTTTTTTCCCTAAGCGAGTACCTAGGCGAGCTGCTCGCCCGGACGGGTGGCCAGCATGCGGTGGGTTGGCGCGCACAGCTGGTTGATTTCGATGCCGTTGGGACAGGCATTTGCGCAAGGCTCACCGGAGCAGCCCAGACAGGCAGCCGCGTTCGTGGTGAGCAGGCTGTACTCCTCCCGGGCGAAGGCGACATCTTGATAGTCGGTGGCATACATGCGCGTGCGCAGTACATCGGCAATCGGCACGCCCGCGGGACATGCGCCTTCACAGAGGTTGCAGGCGTGGCGGCAGTAGTTGGCGCCGTTCAGATAAGCATATTGATCCAGCAACTGGCGCGCATGTGCGCTCACGTACTTTGCCCCTGACGCGCCGAGAAACTCGTCGATCTGCTCGCGGCCGGTCATCGAGATGATCAGCGCGTCCACGTTGGGATTGGCAAGCGTCCAGCTGAACGCCGCCTGGGCAAACGTCGTCGCACCAGCCTGCTCGTACGGGCGCATGTCGTTCAGACGCGCGCCCATGAGCGTCTTCATCGCAACGACGCCCACGTCCTGCTTTTTCGCTTTCTCGAGCACCCGGGGGAGATCGGGTTGGGTGGCGATACGATCGAAGCCGCGGGTCAACCCTTCGTAAAAGGCCGGATCCTGACCGAAGTTATAGCCGACGAGCATCACGTCGATGAGGTCTTCGTCCAGCGCGTAGTCCAGGCAGTCGATGAGGCGTCCGGCGTGTCCGGAGATGCCGGTAAAACGGATCTTGCCCTGGGCTTTGGCAGTTTCCACGAACGCCTGCCATTCCGGATTCCCGACCACCTCGACGCTGTTGACCGCGTGGTTCATGTATATGTCCACGTAGTCCGTCTGCAGCCGTCGCAGCGAGCCGTCGAGGTCCGCCATCATGCTCGCAGCGCTGGTCCCCGAGCTCGTCAGCGTTTTCGACACGAGGTAAACGTCTTCGCGCTTGCCTTTGAGCGCTTTGCCGATCACGGTTTCGGAAACGCCGCGCGTATAACTCTCGGCGGTGTCGAAGTAGTTGATGCCGCGGTCCAGAGCGTGGTGAACGAGGTGTTCTTCGCCCTCTCGAAGACGGCTTGTCCCCATGGAAATATCGGAAATCTTGAGCCCCGTGCGTCCCAGGCGCCGATATGCGCGGACTTCTGCGGGGGTGCCGGGCGTCTGCGCTCCGGCGGCGTTCGTTGCGATCAGCATGCCGCTGCCCGCCACCGCGGATGTCTTCAAAAACGTTCTACGCTTGCTGTCCATCTTCCCTTCTCCTTCAGATTGAGAATTCCCTGGTCGCAGGTTGATCGCTTGCCGGCTGCGCGAACCGTCAGATGGTTTCGAACAATCCCGCAGCGCCCATGCCTTTCCCTATACACATCGAAACGATGCCGTACCTGCCATTGCGACGTTTCAGTTCGCGCAACAGCGTGCCCGTCAGACGCGTGCCTGTCATACCGAACGGATGGCCAATCGCGATCGAACCGCCATTGACGTTGTAGATTTCGTTGTCGATGCCCAGGCGATCGCGACAGTACAGGCACTGGCTCGCGAACGCTTCATTAAGCTCAACCAGGTCTATGTCGTCCAGTGACAAACCTGTGTAGTCCAACAATTTGGGGATGGCAAAGACCGGGCCGATGCCCATTTCGTCCGGCTCGCAGCCGGCCACGGTGAAGCCGCGGAAGTAGCCCATCGGCGACACACCCAGCTGCTCGGCTTTCCGCTCTGTCATCAGGAGTGCCATCGCAGCGCCGTCTGAGAGCTGGGAGGCGTTGCCGGCGGTTACGCTGCCGCCTTCCTCGAACGCGGGGCCGAGCCCGCTCAAGCCCGCCAGCGTCGTATCTGGTCGATTGCATTCGTCTTTGTCGACAGTGCCGGTGACGATCTCGGTTGCCTTAGTCTCTCTATCGACGACTTTCGACCACTTAACGCTCATCGGCGCGATCTCTTCGGATATGTAACCCGCCGCGGCTGCGCGCGCATAGCGCTGCTGACTCTGCAGCGAATATTCGTCCTGCGCTTCGCGGGTAACCTGGTAGCGACGCGCGACAACTTCGGCCGTGTTGCCCATGGCCATGAAGATGTCCGGCTTCTCTTCCAGCAGACGAGGGTTTTCGTCGAATTCGGCGGGCTTGCCGCGGCTCAATCCCGTGATTGACTCGACGCCGCCCGCCATAATGATCTCAGCACAGCCGCTCATCAGCTGCGTGGCGGCAAACGCGATGGAGTTCAGTCCCGACGAGCACGCGCGGCTGATGGTAGTCGCGGGCACCGTGATGGGCAGGTTTGAGAGCGCAACGCCATGGCGCGCCACGTTGGCGGATTGTTCGCCGACCTGGCGGCCGCAGCCGAGAATGACGTCGTCCACCGCCGCAGGGTCGAGCTCGGGATTGCGTTCGAGCAAAGCATCTATGCAGTGCGCTACCAGATCGTCCGATCGGGTCAGATTGAATGTGCCGCGGTGGGCTTTGGCGAGGCCGGTGCGTATGCAGTCGACGACAACGATGTTATCCATCCCTTAATCTCTCTATGAAAGTCTCTCTCTAAAAGTCTCTCTACCTGACTGGCTAATCTTCGGCGCTGCTGCCGACAATGCCTTTGTCGATCATCGCGGATATCTCGCCAGCGCTGTAGCCCTGGTCGACCAGGAGCGCCTCGGTGTGCTGACCGATGCGCGGCGCCGGTCCGCGCGGGCGTACGTCCGCAGTCGCAAACCGCATCGGTGCGTTCACGGTGCGATACGTGCCTACCTCAGGATGCTCCATCGTCGGGAAGATCCCGAGCTCAATGGCGTGCGGATCCTGCGGGACCTCGTGCAGACCCAGCACCGGACCCCAGATGAGGCCGGCTTTGTCGAATATCTCGCCCCATTCGTCGCGGGTCTTGTGGGACAGCGTTTCGTCGATGATGTCGATGAGCTCGGCCATGTTCTTGTACCGCGAGCGCGAATCGACGAAACGCTCGTCCTCCGCCAGATGCTCGATGTCGAGGGCCTGGCACATACGTGCCCAGTAGGCCGCGTCAGGCAGCATGTTGAACACGACCCATTTGTCGTCCCCGCACGGAAACCGGTTGGCGGTGATGGCAAGCATCTGCTTGCGGGCACGGCGCCTTACCGGCGCATGGTCCACCGCGGTTACCGCATAGTCGGAGGCCTGGGTCCAGACTGCCGTTTCGTACAGCGAAGTCTCCACGACCTGGCCTTCGCCGGAGCGTTCGGCCAGGCGCAGCGCAGCGAGAATCGAGCCGACCAGAGCAAGACTCGTCGTGTGGTCTCCCTGCGCGGGGCGGGCCATCGGTACGACACCGTCGTCGCCTTCCCGGGACGCATCATAGAGTCCAGAACGGCCGAAAAACGCGGTGACGTCATAACCGGGTCGCTGTGCGTCCGGACCTGTCGTGCCATATCCGGTCAGGGTGGCATGCACGAGATCGGATCTGATGGCGAAAAGCGTTTCCGGATCGAGCCCGAACTTTTTCTGTCGGTTCGTCAGCAGGTTGCACATGAAAACGTTCGCGCCTGCAACAAGCTTGCGGACAAGCTCCGCGCCTTCGGGCTTGTCCAGGGCGACAGCTATGGACTGCTTGCCGCGATTGTCGACGTCGAATTGAAAGTCGTATGCGCGCATCGCGTCACTCGCGTCATCCCGTTTCAGCGGGCGCGACAAGCCGCGCATCGGATCACCGGTCAGCGGCTCGACTTTGATGACCTTGGCTCCGAGGTCGGCCAGGATCGCGCCGGCGCCGGGCGCGGCCATGTAGCTGTCGACCTCAACGACGACAATATCTTCCAAGGGTGCAGACATATTTCTCCCTAGTGTGTTTGCGGGCGTGCAAAAGCCGCCATCATATCAGTCCGTCCAGCGCTTTCAGCATGCGCTTCAGGGCAAAGTGCCGGTAACTGTCCTCGATCAGGTTCGCCGCCTCGTCCATGTTCAGATCGTCATGAATATCGAGATCCAGCCAGCCGTTGTGTCCCGTATACATCGGGATCTGGTAGCGCTCGTCGAATGTCAGCGTCGCTTGCGCCTCTTTTCCTGCCCAGACCGACAGCTGCAGGCGCCGTTTTCTGAAATACAGGGTGCAGAAATTTTTCTTGCCCGCGCGGAAACACGGGTTGCCAAACTGCGTGTCGGCGCTCGTCTCGGGCAGGCTCAGGCAAAACCCTTCAATCTCCAGCCGCTTGGCCGCGGCTGCCGGTGCGCAGAAAGGATCGAATTCTGCCGGGTCGATCGTCGTGGTAGGCGGCTCGATCTCGATGGTGGGGCCGAGCTCTGCCGCCAAAGATTTCGGCGCAACTTCAGCGTAAGCCTCCCGAACCAGATCGGCGATACGCAGCCAGCTCAAGCCTTTGTCGAGATCGACGCCCAGCCAGCCTTTGGGCCCCACATAGGGCGGGATGTAGAAGTGTTCGGGCTCCGCGTCCACATAGAGCGCCTGCGCGCCCGGAGGGGAGCGCAGCCAGAGTGCAAGGTGGCCGTCGCCATGATGATTGATGACGTAAGTCGCGAAGGTTTTGCCAGCGACGCGAAAGTCGGGTGAGCCATGTGCCATCACTTCTTCGCTTTCGGGAAACGACAGGCAGACCTCCCGGACCGCCATGCTGACGTCTTTCTTGATTGTCACAGAATCCTCCCCACCATCTCCTGCGCCAAGTAGCCGAATCGTCAGCGAGCCCTGCGGGAGAAGCTGATAGAATAGCGGTTTTCCCCCATTGGAGCATCACATGGCGCATCGTCTGTCTGCCTATCTCCTGGTCACCATGCTGGCCGGCGCGGTCGGGGCTGAAGAGGACGCTGCCAGGCTACAAGACCATCCCGAAGTGCAGGGTGCGCTCGCCGTCGTCGATGCCTGGGTGGATGCGGTGCAGGCGTACGAAAAAATTCCCGGTATTTCTCTGGGTCTGGTGGTCGACCAGAATCTCCTGTTTGAGAAAGGTTACGGCTACGCCAATTTGCGCCGTCAGGTAGCGGCGGATGCCGACACGATCTACAGCATCTGCAGTATCAGCAAGCTCTTCACCAGCATCGGGGTCATGCAGCAGCGCGATGCCGGCAGGCTGTCATTGCGGGATCCGGTCGCGCAGCATCTGCCGTGGTTCGATATCGACGAGACGTACGCTGAGGCTGGGCCTGCACGTGTCGAGGCTCTGCTGACCCATTCTTCGGGACTGCCGCGGGAAGTGGATTTTCCTTATTGGGTGGAACGCAATTTTCCGTTTCCGGATCGCGCGGCGATGATCGAACAGATCAAGCAGCAGCAAACCCTCTATCCGGCAGACACGCTCTTCCAGTATTCGAATCTCGGCCTGACGCTTGCTGGTGAAATTGTCTCTGCGGTATCCGGACGCGGTTATGCGGAGTACATCGCGGCGGAAATTCTCGAACCGCTCGAGATGGCGGACACGCGCCCGCACTTTCCCGAAAAGTTGCGCGGCAAGGAGATGGCCATCGGCTACGCCGGACGTGGGCGCGACGGGCGGCGCCCGCCGGTGCCGGCGTTCGATACCCGGGCCATCGCGCCGGCTGCGGGTTTCACGAGCACGGTCAACGATCTCGCGAAGTTTGCGCAGTGGCAATTTCGCGTGCTGGGGCAGGGGGATGATGCGGGTGTCCTGGATGCCAACACCTTACGGGAAATGCACCGGGTGCATTGGGTGGATGAAGACTGGAAAGCTTCCTGGGGGCTCGGGTTTGTCGTGGGCAACGCCGAGGGTTCCACCATGGTTGGTCACGGCGGCGGCTGTCCCGGCTACATCACGTCGTTCCTGATGGTGCCAAAGCACAAGATCGCCGTGATCGCGCTGACCAATGCCGGTGACGGTCCTGCCTATGAGATTGCCACGAACGTTCTGCGCACGGTTGGTCCCGCGCTGCGCAAAGCCGGTCAAGCAAAGGCGGGCGAGGCGTCGGCTGAACTCTCCGCGGAAACGGACAATCTTGAACCCTACGCGGGTAACTACGGCGGCACCATCTGGGGCGGCGAAACGGCTGTCCGCGTCTGGGGCGACAAGCTTGCAGTGCTCGCGCTGCCGCAGGACGAGATCGACGATGTGGCTAAACTCAAGCGTGTGGATGGTGACACTTTCGTGCGGCTTACCGAGGCCGGTGACGAGCGCGAAACCTGGGTGTTCCAGCGCGACGAGACGGGCGCGGTAAGCGGCTTCCTGCGCCATAGCCAGATCGTCAAGCGCCTGTAGTGCGCCCGCATCAACCGATGAGGCGTTAGCCATGTCTCGACGCTTCTTCGGCTGGCGCATGGTGGGCGTGGCCTTTTTTGTCGACTTTGTCGCAGTCGGTTTCTTCTTTTACTCATACGGCGTCTTTTTCAAGGCGATAGCCGCAGAGTTCGGCGATTCGCGCCTCGGCGTTGCGCTGGGCTTGACCGTGACGAACGCCGTAGGGGCCATCGCGGCGCCGCTGGTTGGCCGTGCGTTGGACAAGTTTCCGCTCAAGCGGGTCATCGGCGTTGGGGCAACGTCCATGGCCCTCGGCTTTCTCTGCCTGAGCTTCGTGCGCACACCGCTCGAGTTTTATCTCGTGCTTGGGCTTTTCATCGGCTTCGGCGCGAGCAGCATGGGAAATCTTGCTACCTCCAAGCTCGTCGCCAACTGGTTCGAGACGCGTCGCGGCACTGCGCTCGGCATCGCCGCTACTGGTGTATCGCTGTCCGGGGTCATCATGCCCTATATCAGCGCGGAGATTATCGATAGCTACGGCTGGCGCAACGGGTTCATGGTCTATGGGCTCTTCACTTTTCTCGTGGTCGTGCCGTTGGTGCTGCGGCTGGTGGTCTCCCGGCCCGAAGACATCGGCATGCTGCCGGACGGTGCGCTGCACCTCGATAACCCGAACGGAGGCACTCCGGCGTCGCAACCGCCGCGGCTTTCCATGCGGGTAGCCGCGCGTGAACGCAATTTCTGGGTCATCGTCCTGACCTTTTCGCTCATCTTCTGTTGTATGAGCACAACGTTGACACACATGGTGCCGCGGCTGACGGACATGGGGCACGAGTTGGCGCGGGCGTCGCTGGTGATGTCGTTGTGCGCGGGCCTTGGTGTCCTGGGCAAGCTCAGCTTCGGCTGGCTGGGAGATAAGCTGCCGATGCGGCGCATCATGCTGATGATCATTCTCATCCAGTTCAGCGGGCAGCTCGTCATGTACCTGAGTGAGACGCTATGGGTCTTTGCAGTGGGGGCAGCACTCTTCGGGTACGGCGTTGGCGGGGTGGTGCCGATGCACGGCACCATTGTCGGGAAGACCTTCGGACGGGAGCGATTCGGCGCTGTGCTGGGACTCATGCGACCGGCCATGTTTCCGATCCAGATTCTCGGGGTGCCTTTTGCTGGCTGGATTTATGATGTGACGGGATCTTATGCCCTCGCGTTCCAGGTATTGCTGGGTTTGTACCTGCTGGCCGCTATGGCGGTTGGCTTTTACCGCAGTCCCGCAAAGCTCGCCCGGAGCGACTCGCCGCAGCCTAGTCCTGGATGAAGGCGCCGCTCGCCATGAGACGGTCGATCGCGCTGCCGTCGTAGCCGATTTCGGCGAACACCGCGGCGTTATCCTCGCCCAGGTGTGGCGCCGCGCGCTCGATTTGATGGGTACTGCTGGCGAAGACCGCCGCCGGGCGCGCCTGCCTGATCTGCCCGTGACCCTCCCATTCGTAGATCTCAATGGTCTCGTTGGTGGCAATCTGCTCGTCCTCCAGCAGGTCGAGCCGGGTCAGCAGCGGGGCGCTCGGCACACCTTCGCTGTCGAGCCTTGCGAGAATCTCGTTCCGATCCCACTTGGCGAGCTCTGCCGCGGTCAATTGCTTACGCAGCTCAGCGTTCCTGAAGCGCACGGTGGTATTGTTGAAACGCTCATCGTCGATCCACTCGGGCTTATCGAGCGCGTTGCACATGCCGCGCCACTCGGCATCGGAAATGGCGCCGGCGGTAATGTAGCCCGAGGCCGTTTCATAGATGAGGTCCATGGTGCCCTGGTACTTGGTGACGTCGATCTCATCCCCGACGAAAGTGATCCCCGACATACCCTCCGGCCAGAAGAACGAAACCATTGCATCCAGCATGGAAAGCTTGATGTGCTCGCCCTTGCCGCTGCGCTCGCGCGCAAACAAAGCGCTCGACACCGCCTGGG
The DNA here is from genome assembly GCA_965267275.1 of Pseudomonadales bacterium. GTDB lineage: Bacteria > Pseudomonadota > Gammaproteobacteria > Pseudomonadales > Azotimanducaceae > UBA4421. The sequence continues at coordinate 3,445,012 of OZ253950.1, read as the reverse complement.
CGGCGGTCAGCGACGTCACCTTATCGGCAATGATGATGCGGAACATCTTGGGTCGGCCGGTGTCGCGGTCCGCCTGTATATCGGTAGCGCCGCACAGCGCTTGTATGACCGGGTCGTAAACACGCTGGTGTGCGTAAGGTCCCTCTTCACCGAAACCGCTGATCGAGACGTAGATGATGTCTGGTTTGAGGGCACGTACTGCCGCTTCGCCGAAGCCCATGCGCTCCATCGCGCCGGGGCGGAAGTTCTGAATCAGGACATCTGCCGATTTGACGAGGTCGCGCAACGCATCCTTCGCATCGTCACGCTTGAGGTCCAGGCAGACGCCGCGCTTACCCCGGTTGCATGACATGAAGCCAGCGGTGAGCCCGTTGCGCTGATTGCCGATCTTGCGCATCTCGTCACCGCGGGGCGACTCCACTTTGATCACATCGGCGCCCTGATCGGCCAACATCCGCGCGGCAACCGGTCCCGAGACCATCGTCGAAAAGTCGAGTACCCGTATGCCCTTGAGTGGCCCAGTCATAATATCTCCCAAGTCAGGCGTAGTGCGCTTTGAGCAACTGTACCTGGACGCGGCTCTCTGGTCGGCAGCAAATCTGCACGGCGTCCGGCAATACATGCTCGGCGACATAAGGTTCGAAGCTGCTCCTGGAAAATGGCTTGAGGTCGGTCATCTCGATTTCCACCGAATAGCCGTCCACGACGGGGAGCACGACCACGGATACAGCGTGTTCGAGAAGGTCATGCAGCTCTTTCTGAAGATCGTGCTGCCTGTCCCGCTCGGGACGGACACCTTTGACCAGGTATTTGAGGATACAGGCGAGCTCGACTTCGCTCATGATCCCCCCAGCCGGTACGCCACGACGTAGTCCCCCGCGGGCATAGGCGAGGTGAAATGTCCGCCGGCGGCGATGACCACATACTGCTGGTTCTTGTACGTATAACTCATCGGCACCGCGTTGCCGGTGGTGGGTAGCTCGTCTTCCCACAGCACCTTGCCCGTTTCGATGTCGAAGGCACGAATGTAGGCGTCGGAGCTGGCGGCGATGAAGATCAGGCCTGATGCGGTCACCATCGGACCACCCATCTCGATGCCGCCGTCTATGAAGTGGTAGATGGGCCAGGGCGCGAGATTCTCCAACGTGCCGAAGGGCTGCTGCCAGAGAATTTCGCCGCGTTCCAGGTCCACCGCGGCGAGCGTCGCCCACGGCGGCTTTGTGCACGGCGCGCCGAGATTGGAGGTGATTGGTGCCATGATCACGCAGTATTGCGAGCCGTGTTGCGGGAAGGGGAGGCCTTCCGGGCAGTCGGCCTGCTCCGCCAGCTGAACCTTGATGGGCATGTGTTTGGTGTTGACCACCATGATCTTACGCTCGGGGTCCACCGCCGGCGCGCCCCAGTTGTTGCCGCCGAGGTTCGACGGATAAAAGGCGGTGCCGTCGAGGCTCGGGGGCGTGTAGATCGGCCCGGTGGTCATGTTCTCCAACTGCTCCCGACAGTTGGCTTCGTCCCACGGGGTAAACCCCCAGGCGTCGTCGGGGCTGATGCCCAGTTGATGCAGCGGCGGGGGTTTGACGGGAAATGGCTGAGTGGGGCTCAGATACTCGCCGGGCACCGCGCCTTCCTGGGGCACCGGCCGCTCTTCGACCGGGTGCAGCGGTTCGCCTGTTTCGCGGTCGAGCACGAAAGTGAGGCCCATTTTGGTCACCTGCACGACGGCCGGACGCGTCTTGCCATCGATGTTGAGATCCACGAGCGTCGGCTGTGCCGGAATGTCGTAATCCCAGATGTCATGGTGCACGGTCTGGTAGTGCCACACGACCTCACCGGTGTCGCCGTCAAGCGCAACGACTGAGCTCGAATAGTAGTCGAGGTGTCCTGCGCGGTCGCCGCCGTAGTAGTCCGGTGAAGAGTTGCCGGTCGGTACGATCACGAGATTACGCTCAGCATCGACGGATATGGTTGACCAGACGTTGGTGGTACCGGGCACATAGTTGCCGGCGGCGTCCTTTGCGGGTTTTTCCGGATGGACCGGGTTCCAGCCCCATTCGAAAGCGCCGGTTCGCAAGTTGTATGCGCGCACCACGCCGGAGGGGATGTCCGGGCGTCGGCTGTCCTGCACGTATGCGCCCGTGACGACCTTGTCGCCGATGATCGCCGGGGCACTGGTTATCCCGTACTCGAACGCCTCGTGAGGGTTGAGGCCGGCGGCGAGACTGACTTCACCATTCTCGCCAAAGTCGGCGCAGCGTTTGCCGGTGGCCGCGTCCAGATTGATCAGCCGGGCATCCAGGGTGCCGAGGATGATGCGTGTCTCACACACGCCGCTGTCGTTGCCCTCATCTACCCAGTAACTCACGGCACGGCAGTTGGTGATCCCTTCCTCGGACATGTCGACCTTGGGGTCGAAAATCCATTTCTCTTCACCCGTTGCCGGGTCCAGCGCAAACACGCGGTTGAACGGTGTGCAGTAAAAGACGGTGTCTTCGACCATGATGGGCGTCACCATGAAGCTCGTCGGGCGCGTGCGCATCACGTCCTCGGTGACCGTTTCGTCGAGAGATTGGGTGCCGGCCACGTAGTCGCCCGAACGATGGGTCCAGGCCACCTCGAGCCTGCTGACGTTTGCCGCGTTGATCTGCGTTGCTGTCGTGTGGTGCCCGCCACCGGGCGCGCCGCCATAGGCCGGCCAGGTTGTGGTCGCGTCAGCACCGTGTGCCGGGGCCAGCGGCATGAGCGCCATGCCCGCCAGCAGCATGCTGCGTATGGATGTTCCCTTCATCGGCTCCCCTCGATCGTTCGCTCCGCATTAAAACAGGTACACTCAGCGCCCCGCAAACGCGCGGGATGCTCGAGAGCAGGGCCTGGATGCTGAGAATAAGGCGCTGGGTGATCACGGGGCGTGCGATCGCTGGCAGTGTCAAAGTCCCGGGCCTCGGAGACGGGCCGTCCATTCAGGCAGGCCTGCTTCAGAGCATCGCCAAGCACATCCAGGCCTTTTGCTGATGCCGTCGCTGCGCGCATCACCTCGGGTGCGTGAACCAGTTGCCTGATCCTGCGGTCTACGAAGAGAGCGGGGCGGTTGACCTGCTTCATGCGCAGGGTGGCGAACTAGGGATTGATCTTACAAAAGCGGAGTTCATAGATAGTGGAGTTCATAGATGAACGGAAATAGCTTGATGGGCGCTGTGTTGATCTGGGCGGTGACGGTTTCCGCCAGTGCCATGGAAGCGGATTGGCAGCCCGCCAAAGAAGCTGACGGCGTGCGCGTGGCAACGGCCAAGATTGCCGGATCGAAATTTATCGCGTTCCGCGCGGAAACGCAGATTGCAGCGTCCGTAGACGAGATTCTCTCTGTTTTGACGGACCATGCCGCTTACCCGGAGTGGTATTTCAACATTAAAGACACCGAAGTCATCGAATGGGGTGATGCCCGGAGTGCGCTGGTGCGCGTGACGATAAAAACCCCTTTCCCGCTGGCGAATCGTGACGCTGTGAATTTCGTGACCGTGGAACCCCGGGCAGACGGCACGCTGGTCCGGCTCGTCAGTCAGCCGGAACGCGTGCCTGAGGTGCGTGGCCTGGTGAGGATGTCGGTTGCTGATGGGTCGTGGTGGCTCGAGCCCAACGCGGAAGGCACGCACGTCACCCACTTCTACAATGCTGATCCCGAAGCGCGCGTGCCGGCCTGGATGGTGAACCGCTTTGTCGTCGACGGGCCAATCAAAACCCTGTCGAATCTGCGTGCCCGTCTCTGAGCTGCTCTAAGCGGCGGCCAGGGTTTTTCGCGGGGGTTTGGCTGCCCAGAAGCACAAGAGCCCGGTCAACGAAACGAACGCCATGATCGTAAACGCGAGCTGGTAGTTGCCGTAGACGTCGTACATGACCCCGCAGAAGATTGGCCCTGCGGTCATGCCGATCATGACGATGAGTGACGATATGCCCATGATCGTGCCAAACGACTTGGGGCCGAAGTAGTCGGCTCTGAGCGCGACCATCTGCGGTCCGCGTATTCCCCAGCCGAGACCGTGGAACACGACGAACACCGCAAGCCACAGCGCGTTGGTTGCGTGAGCCACCGCGATGAGCCCGATGAAGTGACCGAGCATGCAGAGAACGCACAGGAAGCGTTTGTTCATGCGATCGCCGAGATAGCCGCCGAGAAAAAGCCCCAGGAGCTGAGCCCCTGTCATGAAGCTGAAGACGACGCCCGCGGCAACCGCGGAGTATTCGAGGCTGGTGATGAGGTGCGGGATCAGGTGCGCGAGCATGGATGAGACGGTCAGAAGCGACAGACCGTGTCCCAGAGAGATCAGCCAGAAAGAAGGTTCGCGCACCGCCTCCTGCCAGGTGAAGCTCACCTGGGGAACATAGTCGTGGTGCTCGGCATGGGCGCCGTCCTCGTTGAGGATGAGACCGTCAGGCACCTCACCCACCTCCTGGGGCCGGTGACGGACCAACTGCACCAGCGGACCGGCGATGACCAGGACCATCACGCCGGAGACGATCGCCATCGTGCGCCAGCCCCAGGCCTCCAGGCCCAGGATGACGATGGGTACCGAGAGTCCGCCGAGGGAGAAGCCGATCTGCGACCAGGCGATGGCTTTGGCACGGTGCCGGTCGAACCAGTTCACCAACGACACCATGAGGGTGGCGAAGCCGCCGAGGCTCGAGCCCAGCGCGATCAGAATGAAAGCGACGAAATAGGTCGGGATTGAATCGACCTGGCTGAAGGCGAAAAAGCCCAGCCCGAAAATCAGCGTGCCGATGGTCAGGATGATGCGTGGCCCGAAGCGGTCCACCAGCCATCCCTGTAGCGGGCCGAGAAGACCACTTTCCAGCCGTGTCAGGGCAAATGCCAGCGACAAGACCGACATGCTCCAGCCGAACTCCTCCTGCATCAGAACCGCATAAGCGCCGTAGGAGTGCATCCATGTCATCGCGGCGAGCCATTGCACGCCGCTGCAGGCGGCGACTATCCACCAGCCATAAAACACCTTGCCACGAGGACGAAACAAGGCGTTCATCCGCGGCTTCAAAGTCCGCAATCGTTGAAGCATGCGTCCATGATACGCGAACGCCTGTTATATTTGGGTTTCCGTTCCTCATAGAGAGCGCCGTATGCGCGCTGAAACCCTGCTGCCCCTGGGCAAACTGGATCCGGGCCTGCGTGCGCCGGATACGCCGTTGATCATGGCCGACGTTGGCGCGGAAGCGCGCCTGGCGGAGGCGGCGGGTTATCACGCTGTGCTCATGGAGGAAACCAAGGACGACCCGTTTCAGGTACTCGCGCTGGCTGCCACGGCGACACGAACGGTGCGGGTCGGCACCTCCGTGGCGATTGCGTTTGCCCGTTCACCCTACGTGACGGCCCAGGCTGCATGGACGGCCCAGAAGATCAGCGGCGGCCGCTTTGAACTGGGTCTCGGCTCGCAGGTGAAAGGCCACATCCGCCGGCGTTTCGGTCTGGACTGGCATCCGCCGGGACCCTGGATGCGCGACTATGTCGGCGCGCTGCGCGCCATCTGGCAGAGTTGGCAGACGGAGACGCCGCTTGCCTATGAGTCACAGCGCTACACGCTGAATCTGCATGTGCCGCTTTTTGTGCCCGCGCCGATAGAGCATCCGCGCATACCAATACAGATTGCCGCCGTGAATCCCTACATGGCAACCGTGGCTGCCGAGGTCGCTGACGGGGTGCGCCTGCACCCCGTGTGCAGCGCGCGCTACATTGAAACCGTCATCATGCCGGCCATGGCGCCATACCGGCGGCCCGACTTCGAAGTCTGCTTGAAACCGCTGATAGCCGCGGCGGGCACAGAAGCTGAATTGGAAGCGCGCATGGAGATTGCGCGGCAGCGGCTGGCGTTTTACATATCGACGCCTGCGTATGCCGGGGCTTTCGCGGTCTTTGGCCTGGAAGACCTCTGTGCCGAGCTTGCGGGAATGGCCCGAGCGCAACGCTGGGACGAGATGGCGGCGCTGGTGGACGATGATTTGTTGCGCGAGTGTGTGATCGTGTCCCTTTACGATGATCTCGCTGCTACGATAAAAGAAAGGTTTGGTCACTTGTTGAGCCGCATAGAGGTGGGTATCCCGGTGCGGAATGCAGCGGACGAGGAACAGCTGGCCGAGATCGTTGCGGGTCTCGGCGAGGACGGTCGAGACACGGGTTAGACGATGAGCGCAATTCCGGAAAAACAGGCGTTGGTTCTGAGTGGCGGCGGTGCCCGTGCTGCTTACCAGGTGGGCTGCCTGCGTCACATTGCGAAAGTCATGCCCGAATACCGACCGCAGATCCTTACCGGCGTTTCCGCCGGTGCGATCAACGCGGTGCATCTCGCGTCCTCCCGTGGCAGCTGGGCAGAGTCCGTGGCCAGGTTGAGCGATATCTGGCTCAGCCTCGAGACCGAGCGGGTTTACTCGACCGAATTCAGCAGCATCATGTCGCGAGTGATGAAATGGGGGCTGCGCGTCATCAGCGGCGGGCGTCTCGGCCACGCGGAAATCCGCGGCATGGTGGACAATCGCCCGCTGCGGAAGTTTCTGGAGGCGAACCTGCCCATTGAAGGCAACCGGATTCTCGGCCTTGAAGAAAATCTAGCTCAGGGCGTGTTGCAGTCGCTTGCCATCATCACCACCAATTACGGCTCGGGCCGGTCGGTCGCCTGGGTCGAGGGTGAAAGCGACGTGCTCTGGGAGCGCGGTCAGCTGCGGGCCCGGGACGTCGATATGACGCTGGACCACGTGATGGCATCTGCCGCGCTGCCGATGTTTTTCCCGGCGGTGAAGCTCGAGGATATGTGGCATGGGGATGGCGGTATACGCCTGACCGCACCGCTGTCACCGGCGCTGCATCTCGGCGCGACGCGGATTCTAGCGGTCTCGCCGCGGGCGAAACCCACCATGTCCATACCGCCGGATCTGCGTGAACCGTATCCGTCACCGGCGCAGATTGCGGGCGTGCTCATGAACGCGGTATTCCTCGATATGCTGGATTACGACGCGCTGCAGATGAACAGGATCAATCGGCTGGTCGAAGGGCTGCCGGAAGATCAGCGCGGCACGCTGCGCCCGGTAGAGGTCATGGTGCTGCGCCCGCGTGAAGACCTGGGTGTGCTCGCGGCGGAGCATGAGCTCAACATGCCGCGCGCATTCCGCTTCTTCGAGCGCGGTCTCAACAATCGTAATGCGCGTTCCAGCGATGCGCTCAGCATGGTGATTTTCGAGCCGGAATATCTGGCCCTGCTGATCCGGCTGGGTGAAGAAGACACCGCCGCGCGCAGTGACGAGATCCAGGCTTTTCTTCGCGGTGAAACGAGCTCAGTGCCCGTCTGGTAAACCGTTGGTAAGCCTTTAAAGGCCGTAACAGTTGGCGTAGTACGTGACCGTGCCCGGCCAGTCGCTGAAGATGCCGTCGATCCTGGCCTCTTCCCGCAGCGCGTGCAGCACCTCCAGCATCTGACTTTCCGTGCGCATGTAGCCGGGTAAGTTCATATAGAGCCAGTTCTTCGGATCAGTGGCGTCTCCCGCCTCGAAGGTCCAGGTGATGAGCCTGAGGTTCGCCGCTTTCGCGAAGCGCGCATAGGGGCTTGCTTCGAGGCTGCCGTCTGCGCCACGCGTCAGCAGCATCGGCATGGGGGGCGCCAGCGTCGTCACCCCGGCACGCTTGAGCGCCTGCATGTTCTCGAGCGTCGGTTCGAACTCCGGGTTACGGCCGCGTGGATCGAGATAAACGGTCTGATCCGCAAACTCCGGATGGTTGTTGATCCAGTGTTTGACGTCTTCGATGTTGAACGATTGCGGGTGGATCCGCGTCGGGCTGATGCCCGCGTCGCGGTACTCTGCCAGCAGGCGATCAGCGTACGCCGTCTGCGACATGCCAGCGAAAGGCATGGCGACCATCGGAGATTTCAGCTCCGGCGTGAAGTCCGCTCCGAGCGTGTTGATCAGGCTGATGCTCTCCGCGTGTGTCAGCAGCGTTCCGCATGCCGTGTCAGGCGTTGGCACCTTTGTTGGCGGTGCGTTCAGGTACGCTTCGATGCTCGTAGCGTCGACGTTTACCACATCGCGCCGACCACACAGAGATTTGAATTCGGCAGCCGTGATGTCGCTTGTGCAGCACTGCGCGTCTGCCTTGTCCGTGCCCGCGGCGCCGCGAAAGGGTTTCCGGCAGGTGCTGGCCAGCTCCGTTTGCAGAATATTGGTCGTGCGATGCAGATCGCACTGAGAGTGGCGGCAGACCAGCGCGAGATCTTTGGTGAACGTCACGTCGCACTCGATAACGCCGGCGCCCATGCGGGCAGCGGCGCGATAACTTTCCTCGGTGTGCTCGGGATAGCCGAGAGGAGCGCCGCGGTGGGCGATGGAGAAGGCAGTTCGAGTGAACGGCCCGTTGCTGCAGCTCAGCAGCTTTTCCTTTAAGTTGGAGTCGCCAAGTTCTGCTGCGAGCATCAGAGGACGCGAACTGGGATCGATGCTCTGACAGGCCCCTGAAATCAGGATGACGGCGGCGAACCACGCGTGTTTATACATGTTTTAAAGAGCCCTTCGTGACAGAAGTTTTAGTATTGCAGAGTTTTCGTGAACAGGCAGTGACACCCTGGGTCAGCCGCTGTCTGGAATCGGTGCGCGCCTGGGCGGACGGCTGTGGATACGCTTACCGCTTCAAGGGAGATGCGCTGTTCGACCTGTTGCCTGATTGGTATCGGCACAAGGTGGGTGAACGCACGCCGGTGCTCGCCGATCTGGCGCGGCTGCTGTGGATGAACCGCTGCCTGGCGGAGCGCGAAGCCGAGTGGGTAGTGTGGGTTGATGCCGACGTGCTCGTTTTTGCGCCGGAACTTCTGGCCGTCGCGCCGCAGACGAGCTGCTTCTTTGGCCGTGAGTTGTGGGTTCAGGAATCTGCGGGTCGTGTGCGCACTTATCGCAATGTTCACAACGCCTGGTGCGGTTTCCGTCAGGGGTGCGTAGTGCTGCCGTTTCTCATTGATGCCGTGCAGCGTCTCGTCAAACGTGTCGATCCTGACCATATCGCGCCGCAATTTGTCGGGCCGAAGCTGCTCACCAGTCTGCACAATCTGGTTGGATTCGAACTCGATGAGCGGGTCGGGGCTCTTTCGCCGCTCGTTGTCGGTGAGCTCGTCAACCAGCCCGGGCCAGCCCTGGCGAGCCTGCGTCAGGCGCTCGAGCAACCGCTCGCCGCGGCGAATCTCTGCGCGTCGCTGCATGCCGATGACACCGGGATGATGACGGATCTCGTTGCGCGCCTTGGTGACTTCAGAAATGGACTGACATAGCCAGCGAGCCGAAGAGGTCGCGTTCTTCCTGGTCTTTGAATTCGCGCGTGCGATAGATCATCGAGTAAGCAAGACGCCAGCGGCTGTTGTTCCAGACGAAGCCGGACTGCAGGTCGGCGACGAAGTCCTCCCGGTCGACTGAGTGGCTGTCCCTGAAGTTGTTGCCGTCGAGGAACAGGTTGTGCGCGATGAAACGAACGTCAACCCCGACGAAAAAGTACCAGGACAGCCCTTTTTGAGGCTGGAAGTACTGGGACACCGGCAGGCTCGGACGCACGCGTGGCGGACCGTAGTCGTGCTCGAGCCCCTGGCCGAAGCGGATCATGCCGCCGCCGCCGGCATACGTCAGCGGCGTGCCCACCGAAGCGCTCATGTGGGGCAGCAGATCGAGCTCGAGGCTGTTGTCCCACACTTTGCTGCGCGCGAGGCTCAGCCATTTCTTCTCGTACGCGAGTGAGAGCACCGGCTCGTTCTTCAGCTGATTGTCCCAGCCAAGCGCTTCGTCCTCACCGATCTTGCGGTGCAGGTTGTTCTGTATGGTTTCCGCCCGCGCACCCGGTCCCACGATGCCGAGGCTCAGCCGCAGCGTTTCGATTTCGTCTGTGCTCTGCACGGTAAATCCCGCGGCGACGTACAGGTGGCCGGCGTAGGGCCGATCGTCTTCGAGCAGCTCTGTCGCCGCGATGTCCGTCGGGGTGTAAATCTCGTGGCCGAGGGATAGCGCGACGTGCATGTGGTCGTCGCGTTCGATGCCGGGCAGCGCGATGCCCAGATCGCGCAGCCGTTTCGGGCCTTCGTCAATGCCGCTCACCCAGTTCAGCATGACGCCGGAAGTGTAGTTCCGGTCAGTGCCGGCGAACACGTCGTTCTCCACCAACAGGTTGACGACGCTCTTTGCATGCCCGGAGGCGGCAAGGATTGTCGTAGCGGCGAAGATGAGTGTCTGTCTCAGGATGCGGTGGATCTGGCGGTACATGGACGTCCCTGTGCTTTCGGCGGCTACCATAGCCACTCGCCCCGCCAATGCAAGGGCGGGTTATCTGGCAGTGGAGCGGCGCACGCGTCCCAGGTATAAAGATGCTCCTGGACTGAGAGTTTGGAGGGGACATGCACACATTCGCCGATCCGCTGGCGCGCGCGGTACAGATCGCCGCGAACAAAACCGCACTGCTGGACAAAGATCAGAGTTTTACTTTTGCCGAGCTCGAGGATCGGTGTGCGCGTCTGGTGGGCGGGTTGCACAAACTGGGTCTCAGCAAAGGCGATCGTGTTGCCATCTGGGCGGACAACTGCCATGAATACATCGAGACTTATGTGGGCACTCCCGCGGGCGGACTCGTCGTGGTGCCGCTCAATACGCGGCATGCCGAACCGGAGCTGCGCTATGCGCTCGAGGACTCGGGCACACGCGTGCTCATCACTGACCGCGATGCAGCGGGCATGTCGGATATCGTCGATCGCATCATCACGATCGGCCCGGAATACGAGGCGCTGCTCGACGCGCCGGCCGTGCAGCTGGGTGAAGGCGTCGTTGAGACGGACCTCGCGGGCCTTTTCTACACAGGCGGCACTACCGGCAAGTCCAAGGGCGTGATGCTCAGTCATCGTAATCTCATTGCCAATACCTTCCACTGGCTGACGTCCGTGCCGCAGTCGGGCGAAGACGTCACTCTCGTGATGGCACCGCTCTTCCATGCTGCCGGATCGAACGGGGTGCTGGCTTCCATCTGGACCACCGGCTGTCAGATTACGCTGGCGGCGTTCAATCCTGCAGAAGTGCTCGATCTCATCGAGCAACACAACGTGAGTCTGACGCTCGGTGTACCGACGATGCTGGCGGCAATGGCCGAGGAACAGCACGCCAACCCGCGCAAAGTCGATACGGTACGCGCGATTGCTCATGGCGGCTCGCCGATTGCCACCGAGGTCGTGCGGCGCACCTGGACGGCTTTTCCGACTGCGGAAATGATCGAGGTTTACGGCGCCACCGAGCTTTCACCGCTGACGACAGCGCTCCGCAACGAACAACTGCTGCTCGACGACGACCGCGCGCGGTCCTGCGGGCAGTCGATTCCGGGGACGGATGTGCGGGTTTTGAATACTGAAGGGGTGGAGGTGCCGCGCGGGGACATTGGCGAAGTGGTCGTGCGCGGCCCCAATGTGATGGTCGGCTATTGGAATAAGCCGGAGCAGACGGAGGCAGTGCTGAAAGACGGTGCGTATTGGACCGGGGATCTCGGCTACATGGACGATGAAGGTTATGTCTTTCTCGTCGATCGCAGCAAAGACATGATCGTTTCCGGGGGTGAAAACGTTTACTGCACCGAGGTCGAGGAAGTGCTCTACAAGCACGAGGCGGTTCTGGAAGCGGCGGTTTACGGCATTCCCGACGAGAAGTGGGGTGAGGCGGTGCATGCCACGGTCGTCCCGCGTGCCGAGCACAGCAACGTCGACCCGGACGTTCTCATCGAATACTGCCGCTCGCAGATTGCCGGCTACAAAGTGCCGAAGGGTATTGAGATCCGCCAGGAGCCGCTGCCCAAGTCAGGGCCCGGTAAGGTGCTCAAGCGCGAGTTGCGGGCGCCCTTCTGGGAAGGCCAGGAGCGCTCCGTAAACTGAAGCACGGGCTGCCAGGGCGCGCCGTTCTACAACACCGTGTCAGATATTCGGCCCGCGCGGGAAGTTGGGCTCGCGTTTCTCTTTCAGCGCGGCAACCCCTTCTTTGACCTCCGGGCCGCTGAAACCGAGCATCTCGAGCGCCGTTGAAGTGTCGTAGATGGGCCCGGCCATACGCAGCCAGTTGTTGAGCGCGTATTTTGTCCAGCGGATCGCGGTAGGCGCTCCGGCGCGGAGCTTCAATGCCACTTCCATGGCCTTGTCGTGCAGATCCTTGTCATCGACACAAAGAGAGACGAGGCCGATGCGTTCCGCCTCTGCGCCGTCCAGACGATCGCAGGTCAGCAGGTAGTACTTGGATTTGGCCATCCCGCAGAGGATGGGCCAGATGATCGCTGCATGGTCTCCAGCAGCCACGCCCAGGCGCGTGTGCCCGTCGGTGATCGACACTGAGCGGGCGATGATTGAAATGTCGGCCAGCAGGGCCGCAACCAGGCCGGCACCGACGGCGGGCCCGTTGATTGCCGAGATCACGGGTTTGCCGCAGTTCGTCAGGTTGTAGACCAGGTCGCGCGCCTCTTTCCAGATGTTGGCGCGCGTCGTGAAGTCTTCGGTCATCTCTTCGACCATGTCGAAATCACCGCCCGCAGAGAAGGCTTTGCCGGCGCCGGTGAGGATCACGACGTCGATGTCGGGGTCATCATCGACATCGCGCCAGACGTACGTCAGCTCACGGTGACCGGTTTTGTCCAGAGCGTTGTATTTTTCCGGGCGATTGATGGTGATTTTGAGCACCCGGTCTTCCGGGTATTCGAAGTCCAGGTGCGTATAACCGCTGTAGCGCTCGGCCATGCTTAAGCCTCTCCCTTACGTGAAGACGCCATGATAACCTGGCGGGTCAAAACTTTCTGGAGGAGGAACCCATGTCCAACGAAGCATTAGAAAAAGCCGTCGAAGTCCTGTCTGCGAAAATTGACCAGCCGTCTGTACCCACCGACTGGTTCGAGATGACTCAGGATCGAATCAACACATTTGCGGACGCAACGCTCGATCAACAGTGGATCCATGTGGACCCGGAGCGTGCCAAGGCCGGTCCGTTCGGCGCACCGATTGCCCATGGCCAGCTTACGATGTCGATCATGAGCTTCCTGCCCGGAGGCGAAGGCGTTGGCTTGCCCGCGCTCGAAGGCATGAAGATGGGAATCAACTACGGCTGGAACAAAGTCAGGTTCATGTCGCCGGTGGCGGTGGGGAACCGTATCCGCACCGTAGGCAAGCTCAAAAGCGTGGAACCCAAAGGTCCGATGCTTGAAGTCATCAACGAGCTGACCGTTGAGATCGAAGGCCAGGACAAGCCGGCGTGCGTTGCGGAAAGCGTGCTGCGTATCGTCTTCTAGAACCCGGAACCAGAGCCTGAGCGAGGGGGAGAGATGGACTTAGGCATATGTGTGGCATCGCACATCACCGATGTCGACTACGTGGTGCGGGCCGAAGAGCTGGGGTATACCCATGCCTGGCTCGCCGATTCGCAGATGTTGTGGTCGGATTGTTACGCCACTCTGGCGCTGGCTGCTGACAAAACATCGCGCATCCATCTGGGCACGGGCGTCGCCGTAAGCGGCACGCGTCCGGCGTCGGTAAACGCCGCCGGCATCGCAACCATCAATGCACTGGCGCCCGGGCGGACGTTCTTCGGTGTGGGCGCGGGTAACACCGCGCGCCGTGTCATGGGCCTGCCGCCGCAGCGCATCAAAGAGTTCGAGCACTATCTGCGGGAGATTTCACCTCTGCTCAAAGGCGAAGAGGCGGAGATGCGTCATGGCGAGGAAATGATCCCTATCCGGCATATCATGCCGGACAAGGGTTTCGTCAACTTCGACGATCCGATACCGCTGTACGTCTCCGGTTTTGGTCCCAAGTCCCTGGCTCTGGCCGGAAAGTACGGCGACGGCGCGGTGCTTGCTCTGGTGGGTAACCCCGCCGCGATGGCGAGCGTCTGGCACATGATGCAGGAGGGTGCGCGCAGCGTTGGCCGCGAGATTGGCCCCCATGGCGAGTATTACACGAGTGCGTTGACTGCCATGGTCGTTCTGGACGATGGCGAAGCGCCTGACTCAGAGCGCGTCAAGGCTGAGTGTGGCGCCATGGCGATGGCGGCCGTGCACTATGCCTACGATCAGTATCGCAACTTCGGTCACCAGCCGCCCAACGCGCTGGCGGGTATCTGGGAAGACTACACGCGGCTGCTGGAGGAATTCCCGGCGGAGCGCCGCCACCAGCGTATTCATGCAGGCCACAACTGCTGGGTCCTGCCCGAAGAGGAGCGCTTTCTGACGCCGGACGTGCTGGCTGCATCCAACATGATCGGCACCAGGGACGAGCTCATCGAACAGTTGCGCGGCATGGACGCGGCGGGGCTGAATCAGGTGATGATCCTGCCGAATTTCGATACTCGCTTCGACGTGCTCGAGCGGGTGGCGACAGACATCCTGCCCAACGTTTAGCTCGGAGAGAGTATGCAGCGCAGAAACTTAATGATCGGTCTTGGCGGCATCGTCGGGCTTGGTGCGATTGCCTGGTGGCAGCGCAACAACATTCTGCGGCGTGGATTGACGGGGCGGGTGAATGAAGGAGTCAATCTTACCCCGGCCGCGGGTTTTGATGATCCGATCTGCACCGTGACGCCGGATCAGGTAGATGGCCCGTTTTTCTTCAAAGGGCCGAACCGGCAGGACATTCGCGAAGACCGTCCGGGTCTGCAGCTCGATCTCAATTTGCGGATCGTGCGTGTTGATGGCTGCACGCCGGTGCCCGGCGCAGCCGTGGAAATCTGGCACTGTGACGCTGCCGGCCGCTACAGCGGCTATCCGGAAGATCTCGCCCGCGATCCGCTGGGCACACTCATGCTTGTCGGTGGTCCCGATGCCCACGTTGAGCCGACCAATGCAAAAACCTATCTGCGGGGTGTGCAAACCTCGGATACGGACGGACACCTCGCGTTTCGCACGATCCTGCCCGGGTGGTATGAGCCGCGCGTGCCCCATATCCACGTGAAGGTATTTGTGGAAAACCGGAGTTATGCAACGACGCAGCTGTACTTCGAAGAGGCCCTGACCCAGGACGTATACGGCACGCATGCGGACTATGCACCGTATGGCTTGTCGCCGTATAACTTCGTCAACGATGCGGTGCTGGGGGAGAACCCGGATGCCGAGGGTCTGCTCCTG
This sequence comes from Pseudomonadales bacterium, assembly GCA_965267275.1. Lineage (GTDB taxonomy): Bacteria > Pseudomonadota > Gammaproteobacteria > Pseudomonadales > Azotimanducaceae > UBA4421. The sequence continues at coordinate 3,429,867 of OZ253950.1, read as the reverse complement.
CAGCCGGTTGAGGTGGACGGACGTCTGAAGGCCAGCTGCAGGCTCGCCATCGCCTGAGCATCAATCCAGCAGCTTGCCGCTCTCGTCGCGAATTTCCGGTCCGCGCACGCGTGCGCGGCCGTCGCCGAATTTGGCGTCCCGCGCGTTCAAAGTCGCCTTCAAGCCGTGTGCTTTGACGGATTCCCGAAACTCCGCCGCGGCACGCGTGTTGTGGCCGCGTACGTCGTTTTCTGCGGCCATGCGCTGCAATGTGCGGGCGCCCATCAGCTCCAGGCCCATGTTTATGATGCGCTTGTTGGCGGATAACAGATCGGGATCGATGTGCGCCATGCGGGCCGCGAGGCCTTCGACTTCCTGCTCGAGCAGGTCCTCGGGCACGGCTTTCAAAATGAGGCCAATGACTTCCGCTTCCGCGCCTGTGACCGTGTCGCCTGTCAACGTCAAGCGCTTGGCCCACTGCGGACCGACGTTATAGAGCCACATGTTGTTCGGCAGCGCGCCGAGATCCCGTGCCGGTGGAAAGCCGAAAGTGGCATCCTCGGCGGCAATGATCATGTCGCAGAGGAGCGCTATGTCCGTGCCGCCCGCCAGGCAGTAGCCGTGGACCTGTGCGATGACGGGCTTATGCATGTCAAAGATGGCCATGCGGTAACGCTGCTGGCGCTCGAGCTGCCAGGCATCGTCGTCGATGCTGCGCGCGCCGCGATAAGACTTGTTGTCGTCCTGGACTCTGGAAACCGGCACCCGCGCGCCGCCGCCGGCAAGGTCGTAACCGGCCGAAAAAGCGCGCCCGGCACCGCGAATGATCACGCAGTGCACGCTGCGATCGTTGTCTGCTTCCCACAGCGCATCAGCAAGTTCGGCCTGCAATTCCAGCGACAGCGCGTTGAGCTTATCCGGACGGTTGAGCGTGATGCGCGCCCGGCCGCCGCCGGTTTCGTAGATGATGGTGTTGAACTCCCCCACGACAGTCTCCCTCATAGTGATCTTGAATAGGCTAGTGGAGGGCCCTATGGGCTGCAATGTGGATTTGAGGCAAGATAGCCCCCCGTTGGAGAAAGCTGGAATTCGATGTTCACCTACCTGAATCCAGAGGTGCGCAAGCGTCTGGTCGCGCAAGGTAAGTTGGTGCGTATAGACACCGAAGGCAGCCTTGTGGACGTGAATGGCCAGGTCGCGCCGGGCGAGCTCGCGATCAATCTGCTGGGGCCGATACCGATGCCGATCTCGCTGCCGTCGATCCACACGACGGTGAGCTGGTACGCGGCCGTGCGCAGCACCGAGCTCTCCCAGGTCGAGTCGCTGGCGTCTGATCTGCGTGCCCGCGGCGGGCAGCACCTCTTTTCCCATCTGGTGTCACCGCTTGCGGTCAATAGCGTGCTGGTCATCGGCGAGCCAACAGAGAACCCGCTGGTCCGTGTGCACAGCAACTGTCTCACCGGCGATGTGTTCGGCTCGGAACGCTGCGACTGCGGACCCCAGCTCGATGCGGCGATCGCGCGCATCTCCGCGGACCCGGCGGGCGGCTATCTCGTATATATGGCCGGCCACGAAGGCCGCGGTATCGGGCTGTGGGCCAAAGCGGCGACGTATCTCCTGCAGGACAGCGGCGAAGACACCTATCAAGCCAATCGCTCGCTCGGCCTGCCGGATGACTCGCGCGATTTCACCGATGCCGCTGTGCTCATCAAACATTTCATTGGCCGGGAACCGTTTCGTCTGATGACGAACAACCCGAAGAAAGTGGAAGACCTCAAGGGCTTCGGGCTGACGGACATCACGCAGGAGAAACACGTCACCGGCGTCACGGAGTGGAACAAGCGCTATCTGCACGCGAAGCAGGGCTGGGGCCACAGACTCGATGACGCGGACATCGAATTGTGAGAATCACCGCAGCCGCAGTGCTGATTTTGCTGGCGGGCTGTGCGGAACCTCTGCGTATCAACCAGCTGCAGTTTGTCGGCAGCCACAACAGCTACAAGCTCGCGATGTCGGATGAACACATGAACGCGTTGCGCGCGCGGAATCCGGATGCTGCCCGCAGCCTGGAGTACGCGCACGTGCCGCTCGAAGAGCAGCTCGACCGCGGACTACGTAAGCTCGAGCTCGATGTCTTCTTCGACAAAGCGGCCAATCGGTTTGTCGTCGGGCACGTGCAGATCATTGATATGAACAGTCATTGCGAGCTGCTCGAGGATTGCCTGCGGACGCTGCGCGCCTGGTCCGATGAGCACCCCACTCACGTGCCCATATGGATCAGCTTCAACGCCAAAGATCAGCAGATAGCAGGGCTGCCTGATCCTTTTCCGTTCGATGCGGAAGCGCTCGATCGGCTTGATCGCGTGCTCGAGACGAGTCTGGGCGATCGTTTGATCCGGCCGCGAGATGTTGAGGGGCTCAATTGGCCTGAGGTCGCGCAGGCAAGGGGCAAGTTCCTGCTCGTTCTCGACGAAGGCGGCACCAAGCGTGAGCTTTACTGGCGGGGGTGGCGCGACCGTCCGATGTTCACCAACGCCCCGGCAGGCCATCAGCACCGACTACTATCTCGATACCAATCCGTTTGGCACGGATTATCAGGTGGCGCCGGTGCTGCGCTGCAATCCGCGCGCAGCGCCGGCAGACTGCAGCATCAGCGAATAGTCCCGGAAGGGCTTTTCCTTACCAGGCGTGGGGCTCGCCGTTCCACTTCATGAAGCAGCCGGTGTTATCCATGTCGATACCGTCGATCACGCTGATGATCCCGGCGGCGCTGTCTTCGGCGGTGATCTCCGCCTGCGGCCCGCCCATGTCGGTCTGTACGTGGCCGGGGTGGATCAAACCCACTGCGACGCCGTCTTTAGCAAGCTCTACGGAAATCATGCGCATCACTTTGTTGACTGCCGCCTTGGATGAGCAGTAGGCATACATCACGGGCCAGTTCAGATCGAGCGCGCCCATCTGGCTGGTGATCGTGATCGCCTTGGGGTTTGTGCCTTCCTTCAGCAGCGGGTAGAGACCCTGCAGGACCTTGAGGGGCGCCAGCGTGTTGACGTTGAAGGTCTCCAGCCAGCCGTCCCAGTCCATAGACATCGCAGATTGCTGGTCCGGTGCGGGCCCCGGCGTGCCGGCGTTGTTGATCAGGATATCGACGTTGCTGAGCGACGACGCCAGGGCCGCGATGGAGTCGGTGTCATTGGGGTCGAGCTTATGCACACTCAGATTTTCGCCGGCGAGCGCCTGCAGCGCGTCAGCGGTGTCCGGGTTGCGGCAGCAAGCGAGCACGTGGTGGCCTGCTTCTGCGTACTGTTGCGCCAGAGCGAGTCCTATGCCGCGATTTGCGCCGGTGATGAGAATATCAGCCATGGTTTGTCTCCTTTTCAGACTTGATTGATGTGCTGTTCGAGACGGCGGTTGAAAACCTCCGGTTGCTCGAAGTAGGGGGAGTGGCCGGCATCGTCGACCACCTCGATTTGTGCATTGGCAAAGTGCGGAACATAGCTTTCCAACAGCGCCGGCGGAAACAGCGGGTCTTCGCGGCCGGCGAATAGAAGCGTCGGGCAGGCGACATTCGCGAGGGTCTCCAATGCCACGACGTCCTCTTTGCCGAGGAGGCCGCGCAGTTTTTCCCAGCCGAAGTGGATATTGAAATTGTTGATCGACTCGTAGAGCTGCATCAGCGCCGGGTTGGCCATCGTGGCGGCGGACATCGTGGCTTTGATACCGCTGCTGTCGCGGCCGCTCGACGAAGTGAGGCCCTGCATGGCAGGGGTGGGATTCGGATTGACGATCCCGCCGGACGTGCAGCTCAACGTCAGCGAGCGCACGCGCGCCGGGGCATCCAGCGCACAGCGCAGCACGGTAAATCCGCCCATGGATTGGCCGACGAGGTGCGCCTGGTCGACGTTCAATTCGTCCAGCAGGGCCAGGAGATCGTCGCGGAACTCGGCTACGTGGACTGTCTCGCTGGGGGTCGAGCGGCCGAAACAGCGGTGGTCGAACGTGATTACCTGATGACCCGCGCCAAAATACGCAATCTGATTGAACCAGATGGCCGCATTGCCGCCGGCGCCGTGGGCAAACACGATCGCTGGGCCCTCGCCTTTGCTTTCATAGTAGATCTGCGCATCGCCGCGCTCGAGAATCGGCATCTTCCCTCCCTCTCTCGTTGTTAACGCTACCAGTTTTTGCCGCAGATTGCGGCATGCGCCGCTTTATTCCACGAGATTCATGAACGCGGCGACGGCCTCGAGGCGACCGTCCACGCCGCCTCGCGCGACGGGGTCGAGCACGACGTGCCGGATGCCGGCCGCAGCGAGCTGACCGATGCGGTCCTGCATCTGCCCGGCAGAGCCGTGGATCGCTTTTGCCGGCTCCATCACGCCGGCGGGATCCAGGAATATGCGCAGCGATAACGTGAATTCGCCGGGGTCCCGACCGAGGCGCTCTGCTTCCCGGCATACCTGATTGAATTCGTCCGTGACCACGTCCAGAGGTTGAAAGGCGGCATGAAAGCCGGTGCCGAAGCGCGCTGCGCGCCTGAAGGCGGCTGGTGAAGAGCCGCCTATCCAGAGCGGCAGCGGGCGCTGCAGCGGCTTCGGCTCGAAGCCGACTTCCGGCAGCTGGTAGAAGTCGCCGTCGAACTGCGGCGTCGCGTCGTTGAAGAGGTGTGCAAACAGAGCGAGCTGTTCATCGCTGCGTTTGCCCCGGTTGTCCCAGGGCATGCCCAGAATTTCCGCCTCCTCCCGCATCCAGCCGACACCGGCGCCGAGGATGAGGCGTCCGTTCGATAAAACGTCCAGGGTCGCCAGCTGTTTCGCGGTGGTGACGGGCTGTCGGTACGGCAATATCAGCACTGAGAAGCCGAGGCGCAAACGTTCGGTCACGCCGGCAACGAACAGATGTGTGCCGATCGGGTCCAGCCAGCCCATGTCGGGCGATGGCGCGAATGAGCCGTCGTCGGTGTAGGGGTATTTGGAATCGATCTCTGCCGGCCAGCAGACATGATCGCTGACCCAGGCGGATGCGCACCCCATGGCTTCGATGGCCTGGGCAAAATGTGTCAACGTGCTGGCATCCACCTGCCGGCCTAGATGGGGCAGGTGCACGCCCCACTCGATGTCACTCATGTCGTCATCCCCCCTCGATGCGTTTGTCTCTTGTTCTCCATCCCTTCGGAGTCTCTTTTCCTCTTTCCCTTCGGAGTCTATGCTGCGTTTTTTACTCCAGGCAACCCGTGCGCGAGGTAAACGAGCAGTTCTGGCGGGATCCGCCCTGGCGGGGCGTGGGCGGCAAACACCGGCTGGGCCTGCGGCCGGTCGATCCGGACGATTGGTTCGTCACGCCGCGAGCCAGCGTACTGGCCCGCAAGCGACAACTGCTCGACGACCGCTATGCCGATGTCGTCGCGGCAGACGATGCGGCCGACGATGCGGCCGAATTGCTGCGATCGCTACCCGGTCCTGCGGCGACCGAAGACTATCCGGATGTCATTGCCAATGCGGCCGCGTGCCGTGATGAGGATCTGTGTCTGCTGGACGTACAGGACGAGCAGCGTCTGGTTGCCGGTTGCGTCTGCGCGCCGAGCTACTGGCGGTTGCGCGACAAGGTAGGATTGCCGCTGTGGGACGTGCACGCCCCGGTCGACGGGATGAACGCCAAAATTGGCCTCAACGTGCAGCGTTTTGTCAACCGCATGCCGCTCGAGCAGCCGTTTGGGCGACGTAACTGGTTTTTGCATGGTGACGACGAGCCTTTTCACCTGGTGCCCGAGGGCAGTCTCGACGCCCCGGTTGCGCGCTGGTTCGTACGGTCCGAAAGACAAACCCTGTGCAAACTGAGTGAACGATTTCTTCTGTTTACCATCGAAGTGCTATGCGAGCCGCTGCAGGACGTGGAGCGCTTCCCTCGCGCTGCGCTTGATCTCCGCGCGGCGCTTGGCGAAATGGATGCGGACGAGATCGCGCACTTCGGCGGTGTGGAAAAACACCGGCGCTTGACCGAATATGTCGCGCTGCTGGCTTAACCGCGGCATCCGCGCGTGCTCGCTGCCTGAACGATACACACTGGGAATTTTTGATAGATGCGATGTTTAGCTTTGGTCGGGCTGTTGGCCGGCTGCATGCTCATGCCCGCGGCGGCTGCGGACGAGGGGTTACCGCTCGAGCCGGATCGTACGATTGTGATCGATACCGATGAGGTGACCTGGCCGAGCATCGATATATCACCGTCGGGTGATGAGATGGTGATAGAGGTCCTCGGTGATCTATACCGCCTGCCGATCGGCGGAGGTGTCGCCGAGCCGCTGAGCACAGGTATGCACTTCGATAGCCAGCCGCGCTTTTCGCCTGACGGCAGCCAGCTGGTTTTCCTGAGTGACCGTGACGGCAGCGAAGAAGTGTGGGTGATGGATCTGGCGAGCGGCGATGCGCGCCAGCTCACCCGGGCGAACGATCGCATGGAGTTCGTCTCGCCGACCTGGTCGCCTGATGGGGGGCATATTGTCGTTTCCCAGGGTACTTTTTTTCTCGGCACCTACGAACTCTGGGCGTATCCGGTTGACGGCGGCACCGGCTATCAGATCACCAGAGCCAAGCCGAAAACCGACACGCCGCGTGCTTCGCGGCACAACGCCCTGGGCGCGGCTTACAGTCCGGATGGCCGCTATCTCTACTATGCCAGGAAAAACGGCGGTTTTGGCTACAACTTACGCTTGCCGCTCTGGCAGATTGCCCGCCGCGACGTCGCGCTTGGCCAGGAGGACATCATTACGCGGATGCCCGGAAGTGCTTTCCGCCCGTTACTGTCGCCGGACGGCCGTTATCTCGTTTACGGGACCCGCTATGAGCAGCAGACGGGGCTGCGCATCCGTGAGCTTGCCAGCGGTCATGACGAATGGCTGGTTTATCCGATCCAACGCGATGAGCAGGAGTCGCGCTTCTCGCGGGATCTGCTGCCGGGTTACGCGTTTACCCCCGACAGTGCGGCCCTCGTGACGACAAGGGACGGCCGCCTGATACGCGTCAGCCTTGCCGACAAGGCCGTCGCGGAGATTCCTTTGAGCGTCAACATCGAGAAGGAAGTGGCCGGGCGTCTGGACTTTGCATACCGCACGGGTCTGGCCCCGGTCAAAGCGCGGGTGCTCATGGACACCCAGTTGTCGCCCGACGGCACCCGCGTGGCGTTTGCCGCTTTCGCGCGGATATACGTGCACAACTTCGAGACGGGTAAAACGTTCGCCGTATCATCCGCGGACGATGGCTCGGTGGCCGCTTATCCCGCGTGGTCGCCAAAGGGTAACGAGCTCGTTTACGTCAGCTGGTCGGATACCGGTGGTCATCTGATGCGGGTTCGTGCGCGGAGTGGCGCGCGTGCGCGCCAGCTCACCGAACATGCGGCGTACTATCAGTATCCGGCGTGGTCTCCCGACGGCAGGCGCATCGTCGCTTTGCGTGCCGCAACGCAGGATCGGCTGATCCGCGAATCCTGGCTCGGTCCCGGGCTCGGGGCGGACGTTGTGTGGTTGTCTGCCGGTGGCGGCCCGTTGACGGTGATCTCGCCCGCGCGGTCATTCGGTAAGCCGCATTTCGGGCCGGAGCCTGATCGCGTCTATCTGCAGGCGGTAACCGGACCGACACCACGCAATGCGTCGATAGGTCTGGTGTCCATCCGTTTCGACGGCACCGATCGCCGTGACATCCTCACGGTCAGCGGTCCTGGCACGTTCAACCGCGGTGAGAACGTCGGGGCGGAATTCATGCAGATCTCTCCCGATGGCCGCCATGTGCTCTTCAAGCATGCCGCGCAGCTGTACGTGACGAAGCTGCTGCCGCGGCTGCAGCGACAGAAGCTGAAGCTCGCCAAACCGCAGTTGCCGCTGGTCCGCCTCACGGATGTCGGCGCGGACTTTCAGGGCTGGAACGCTGCCGGCGACGGGGTGATGTGGAGCGTCGGCAATCATGTTTATCAGCGCGCGCTCGACGGCATGGATTTCAGATCTGAGCCTGAAGAAAACGGCGCGCAAGAGGACGATGAAAGTCCCGGCGAGATCGATGAGCTGGACGAAGAGCTCGCGGCGGCTGAGGATGCCGCGGGTGATAACGCTGGCGCTGACGAAGAATCCAAGGCGCTCCTGGAAGCAGACGAAAACGTCAAACTCAGTGTGGTAGACGTCTACCTGCCGCGGCGCCAGCCTGCCGGAACCGTGGCGCTGGTCAACGGTACGCTTTTGACGATGGCCGATGCGGGTGTCATCGAGGATGGCGTGCTGCTGATCGAGAACGACAGAATTGCCGCATTGGGCGCTGCCGGCGACGTCGAAATTCCTGAGAACGCTGAGGTCATCGACGTTCGCGGCAAGTACCTGCTGCCGGGATTTGTCGATACGCATGCGCACTTTCGCGTCGCGCGTGAGGTCCCTTCGACCAGCAACGCCTCCTTTCTTGCGAGCCTGGCCTACGGAGTCACCACGGGCATGGACGTGCAACCTTCAACCATCGATCTGCTGGCGGCGCAGGACCGGGTGGATGCGGGCCTGATGCTTGGTCCGCGCGCATTCTCGACGGGCCCCGCGGTTTTCAACAACAACGAGTTCAAGTCTTACGAAGAAGCGCTTGCTGTGTTGACCCGTTACAAGGACCACTACCGGGTCAATAACATCAAGGCTTACATTGCGGGTTCCCGCAAGCAGCGGCAGTGGCTTTTACAGGCGGCGCGCGAGCTGAAGATCATGCCAACCACCGAGGGTTATCTGGATATGAAGATATCCCTGACCCATGCGATTGATGGGTTCAGCGGGCTCGAGCACAACTATCCGCTGCCGCGTCTGTACAAAGACGTGGTCGAGATCACCGCGCAAACGCGGATAGCGTACACGCCAACGCTGCTCGTGACCTACGGCGGGCCATCCGCTGAGAATTTCTACTATGTCACTGAGTCGCCCCACGACGACGTCAAGCTCAGACGCTTTACGCCTTATCATGAGCTGTCCGGGCGCACCCTGCGGCGCAGCTGGTTTCACGAGCGCGAGTACACGTTTCGAGAAGTTGCCGCGTCGACCAGGAAGGTCGTCGAAGCCGGCGGGCAGGTGGGCATCGGGGGGCATGGACAGCTGCAGGGGCTCGGCTATCACTGGGAACTCTGGGCTGTCGCAAGCGGCGGCTATGCCAATGCGGATGCGCTCCGCCTGGCGACGATCATGGGGGCTGAAATGCTGGGTCTCAGCCAGGATCTGGGATCTCTCGAAGCTGGCAAGCTGGCGGATGCCGTCATTCTGAATGCCAATCCGCTCGACGACATCAAGGCGACAACGGCTCTCGAATATGTCATGAAAGGCGGTGAGCTTTATGAGGCGGACACGCTGGATCAGGTCTGGCCTCAGAAACGTCAGTTGCCAGAGCAGTGGTGGTGGCGCTGGGGGCCGACGGAGTCAGCCGACTGATGCCGGCACACTGAGCATCGTCACGGAGAAGGGGAGTTCGAGATGCGCATAGCCCTCGCCGGCGTTTCGCATGAAACCAATACCTATTGTGCGGCACCAACGCCCGCGTCGGCGTTTTACGTCTACCGCGGGGCGAAGATGTTGCGGGCTGCGGGCCAGGAGTCCGACCTTGGCGGCGCAGTAGATGCCTGTTCCCGCCTGGGCTGCGAGATCGTGCCGATATTGTTTTCGTCGACACAACCTTCGGGCACGATCGAGCGCAGCGCGTATGAGGATTTCAAGGCGGAAATCCTCGAAGGCCTGGCGGCCGCTGGCCCCGTGGACGGCTGTGTGTTGCTGCTGCACGGCGCTGGTGTCGTCGATGGCCTGGAAGACCTGGAAGGAGATCTGGCCGCGGCAGTCAGAGCGCTTCTGGGCGATGTACCCATTACCGCGAGTTTCGATCTGCATGGCAACGTGACTCAACACATGGCGGATCAGCTCAACGGGATTTTTGTCTGCCATCACTATCCGCATGTGGATTTGCACCTGCGCGCGGCGGAAGCGGTAGCTGCTGTGAAGTCGATGGCAGAGAATGGCAAGCGCGCCCGCTGTCAGGTCTGGCAGCTCCCGATGCTTTTGCCGACGACGACGACCTACACGGGTATCGGTGAGCGCATGTTGCACAGGTTGCTGGAAATCAAAGGCGGCGCGGGTGCTGAGTGTCTGGACATTGGCTGGTTTCATGGATTTCCGTACACAGACGTCGGACACGTCGGTAGCTTTGTTGCAGCCAGTTATTTTGGTGACGGTGAGACAGTTCAAGCCAGCGCTCAGCGGTTTGCGGATGAGCTGTGGGCGGCGCGCGAAGATTTCCGCGTTGTCAGCCTCGACGGCGATGAGGCGGTGGCTGCAGCGCGCGGTGCCGGCGCCCATCCGGTAGTCATACACGAGACCTCTGACAATTGCGGCGGCGGCTCCCCTGGAGACGGTACACATTTATTGCGCAGCATGTTGAACGCGGGTCTGGGCGAGGAGGCTTGCTTTGCGTTTCTCGTGGATCCCGAGGTTGCCGCCCAGGCGCATGCCGCGGGTGTTGGCGCTGTCATCGCCATCCGTCTCGGGGGCAAAACTGACGAGCTGCACGGTGCCCCGCTCGAGTGCCGCGCCTACGTAAAGGCGCTGCATGATGGACGTCTGATCATGCAGGCCATGTTTAAAGGTGCGCCATTGAATCTGGGGCCGATGGCGCGGCTTGTGATCGAAGATATGGATGTCGTCGTCGCGACCAACCGCAGCCAGACTTTCGATCAGGAACCCTTTCTTGCGGTTGGGATAGACGTGCACAAGTACAAGTACGTGGCGCTCAAGAGCAGCAATCACTTTCGCGCCGGCTTTCAAGAACTGGCAGGGGCTATCGTTACCGCGGATACACCCGGGCTGATGACCCATCGCATCGAGCGTTTTCCGCGGCAGAAGACCCGGCGGCGACTGTGGCCGCTGGACGAGGCCGCCACCTATCCAGAGTCCCTCTGACTGGCTTCCGCGGCGCTTCTGTTACCGTCCTTCACACTCGCCGTAACCCCTGCGTCAGGTGCCCGAGCGCGTAAATCGGTGGGTGACGCGGGTGGCTTTTCCGCTGTGATGTGGCGCACGGTGTTGCCCGCGGGGCAGGGCTATCCTACTCATACGTAAGGTTTTTGCGTGGCGTTAACGCGCCCCTGGAAAACCTGAGGAGCGAACAGAGTAGGATACCGTGCGGATGCAAGACCGCAGATTGTTAGGCGTAGGAATGACCAGCCTCAGCGTCATCACCGCTGTAGGTGTACTTGTCATTCTGTTGCTGATAGCAACGGCGACGACGCCGGAAAAGTTACGCCAGATAAACGCGCATGCGGTCTACCTGCATGAAGCGACCACCTCTGTGACCAGGGGTATTGCTGTCTCGGACTCGCAGCACCAGGCGCTGGGTCAGTCCGTGGTGCGGCTTGATCAGGCGCTTGGTTACGGCGCTGAGTCGCTGGAACTGGCGATACAGGACACCTATCAGCCACAGGGGTTACTGGATACCGCGCGCTGGCCGGTCATGACCTGGCTCAACATCATTGACACAGATGCGGGCGAGTTGACGATCGCGGCTGACGTTGTGGCAAGCAGCACGGCCGTTGTTTCCAGCGTAGGGCTGATGCGTGAGCAGCTCATTAACTATGGTGCCGGGCAGAACGACCTCTTCGGCGCATACGACGCCTTCGACAAGACGGCCAAGCAGCTCGTTGGCTCATTCCGACAAAGCGGCGAGGAGCGCCGTGCCGACAACGTCTACGTCGCAACCGAGCAGATTAAGAAGCTGTTGCAGACCGGTGCGGATCGGGACCTCAACAGCGTGCTCGAGATTGTCGATCAGTTGGAGAAGGTGGAAGCCGACGTCGCCATAGCTGAGCGCGGTCAGCTGCGCCAGCTGATTAACTCCACGTACACAATGATTTCGTTACGCCGGACCATGAACCAGGCGGTGGCCACGATGAACGCCGAACGCGTTTTCGACCAGCTCGAAGTGCTGACGGACCAGACCACCAATGATCAGCTTTATGTCCTCGGCGCTGTCAACGATGCGCGGGTTCTTCTGAACATTTACACCGTGCTGCTTCTGATTGTGCTCGCCTTTTTCGGTTTGCGTCTGCAGGCGAGCCACCGTGCGCTCAACCGCTCGCACGATGATCTCGAGCTGCGCGTCGAGGAACGCACGGAGGACCTTGCACAGGCAAACGAAGACTTGAAAGAGTCGCAGGTGCAATTGGTACAGGCGGAAAAGATGTCGTCGCTGGGACAGCTGGTGGCTGGGGTCATGCACGAAATCAACACGCCCCTGCTGTATGTGCTGAACAACACCACGGTGACTGCTGCAGCGGTGGATGACATCTCCCGTTATCTGCAGGTTTCCCTGCCGATACTGACGGCGAAAACGTCGGATGAAGGCAAGGAGGCGATCAAACAACTCCTGGCTCACCGTGGCGAGTTTGACGCGGAAGAGCTGGCCGAGAACATCAGCGAGGTAGAGTCGCTGGCCGCGGACAGCGTCGACGGCCTCAACCAGATCAGCGAGCTCGTTCAGAGTTTGAAGGACTTCTCGCGCCTGGATCGCGTCGCAGACGATCGCTTCGACGTGCGCGAGGGTATCGAGAAGACCCTGACGATTACCAAAAACTTACTCAAGTATGGTGTTGAGGTCCGTAAGGATCTGAAGGAAGTGCCGGAGATCTACTGCTCGCCCTCGCGCCTCAACCAGGTTTTCATCAACATCGTCACCAACGCGGTGCAGGCGATGGATGGTAAAGGTCTGCTTTCCATCGAAACCTCGCTCGTTCACAGCGAGGTTGGAGATTGCGTAGAGATTGTCTTTGAAGACACCGGCTGCGGAATTCCAGAGGAACATTTGAGCAAGATCATGGACCCGTTCTTCACCACCAAGCCGGTTGGTCAGGGCACGGGTCTCGGATTATCCATCGTGCGTCAGATTGTTGACCAGCACGGCGGGCAGATATTTGTCGACTCCAAGGTCGACCATGGAACCCGCATCACCTTGAGCTTTCCGGTCGAAGGACCGGGTACGGCTTTCAATGATGCGGACACGGATGCAGAGGAGGCAGCCTAATGTCGGCGGTAGCGGCGCAGAACATGGAAGTTGAGCAGCCGGTCATCATGTTCATAGATGACGAGCAGCGCGTATTGAAATCGATGCGTGCAATGTTTCGCAAAGATTATGAAGTCCACCTGGCCAATTCTGGCGCGGAAGCGCTGGAAATCCTGTCACAGCACGATGTCGACGTGGTGGTTTCGGACCAGCGCATGCCTGAGATGACGGGTGTCGAAGTGCTTACCGAGATCAAGGAGCGCTCGCCGCGCACCGTCCGTATCTTGTTGACGGGCTATGCGGATCTCGAGGCTGTCGAAGCTTCGATCAATGACGCGGAAGTCTTCAAGTATTTGATGAAACCGTGCCCGGCCGATGAGGTTCGGGGCGCGGTGCAAGCCGGGCTCGAAATGCGTGACGGCTCCGACAGCTTTGCTGCTCCGGTGAGGGTCACCGAGGCGAGCGTCGGCGACGAGCAGTCCGCTGCGCCGGCGGCGGTGGAAGCTGTCGAGCCCGCACGTCCGGTCGAGGAACTCGCCTATGGCGTGCACATCTGTGTGCTGAGCGGCGATCCCGCGCTTTACGCCGGCGTCGAGAAAGCCTGCGCCGGTCACAAGCTCCATCGGGTTGCCCATATCGACGACGCTCTGGAGGCTATCAAGGCGCATCCGGTCGGGGTGCTGGTCACGGATATCGGTGTGGACGAGCGCGAAATCTCTGAAATGACCCGTGCGGTACGCCAGGTCGTGCCGGAAATGGTCATCATTCTGGCGAGCGATCGCTCGGATGCGAGCGTCCTCATCAAGGCGATCAACTCCGGTCAGATCTTCCGTTTTTTACTGAAACCGCTGCAGGTGGGCCAGTGCAAGATCTGGCTGACCTCGGCGCTGCGCCGGTTTGCCGAGAGCGGCGGCGAAGCGCTGGCGGCGCTCGAGGCCGCGCCTGAGCGTGGCGCCTGGACGCGTTTCAAGAACTGGTTCCTCGGGGTAGAAGGATGAACATCGCCTTCAATCGCGAAGCCATGAGCCTGGGGCAGAGCTTCAGTCTGGCTGCGTGGGTGGTCATCATCGGTGTGATGGTGAGTTGGGTTTATCTGAAGCAGGGTGCCGGCCAGGTGGCTGCCGATCTGCCCGAGATTCCGAGCTTTACGCTGACGACAATCCAGGACGTCGGTGAGGTTTCATTCCTGGAGCGTGCTGAGCAGGCTTATGCCGCCGGCCGCATCACGCGTCCCGAAGGCGACAGCGCACTCTATTTCTATCAAAAAATGCTCGAGCGTGACGCCGAGAACGCCGCTGCCCTCGAAGGCGTGCAGCGCGTCATGAGCTATCTCATCAACGGCGCCGAAAGCGCGCTGTTAAAAGAAGACTGGGCAACCGCGGCAGATTTCGCGGAGCAGGTGCTCGGCGTCAGTGCAACCAATATCGCGGCCAAGTCGGTGATCTCCCGGGTTGAACGGTACGAGCGCATCAAGCGCTTGAACGACCGCGCGGTCGAGCAGATCGCTGCCGGCAACCTGACGCGGCCAGCCAACGACAACGCGCTGGCGTCTTACCGCGAAATCCTGCGCATCGATCCCGGCAACGCTGCTGCGCTGCAGGGGGTCGAATCAGTAGCCCAGCGCCTCGCAACGATTGCACAAACCGCCGCCTTCGCAGAGGACCATGAGCGCGCGAAAGAGCTCATTGCCCTGGCTAAGAGCATTGCGCCGAACGCCCCCGGAATTGCCCAGACAGAAAAGCTCACGCTGCAGTGGACCGACATGGTCAAAGACCAGGCGGTGAAGGAAGATCTGCTCGCTGCCGCCCGAGCCATGCAGGCAGGCCACCTTGTCGGCACGCAAAGCCCCTCAGGCATCGGCGCGCTCGAGCACTATCAGTCGGTCTTGAAGAAAGACCCGAGTTCGGCCGCCGCGCAGTCCGGCATCGATCTCGTGATCGAAGGGCTCATGGAGCGCGGCTGGACGGCCGCTCGCGGCAACCGTGTCGACGAAGTAGAGACCGTCCTTGCGCAAGCGGCGAGTGCGGGCGCGAGTCAAGCCCAGCTTGCCGATCTCAGCGGTGAGCTCGACTTCCTGCAGCGTCGTGCTCAGGCGCGTGCCGGTGTGTTCAGCGACGTTCTGCCGATCCGGGATCTGATTGCAAAACGCCAGTCTGCGCCGGTGCTGCCGCGCAACGCCACGGGCGGCTGGGTGGAGCTGCTGTTCACGGTGAACGAAGAGGGCGACGTCGAGGACGTGGCTGTCGTTGAAAGCAGCAGCCAGAGCCTGCACGACCCGGCGGTCAGTGCCGTCACCAAGTGGCGTTTTGAACCGTATCGCGACGCCGGCCGACCGATTCCAGTGCGGACCGGCGTACGTTTCTCTTTCCAGACCTGAGCGAGGCGGACTTAGAGATTCCCGGACACAAAAAAGCCCGCGTCAGCGGGCTTTCTCGTTACAGACGGAATGCGTTTTACATCGCGTCGTATTTGCGTACCTCGGCACGCCCCACAACCATGTGATGCACCTCATCAGGACCGTCTGCGATGCGCAGGGTGCGCTGACCCGTGTACATTTTCGCCAGGGGTGTCCACTGGGAGACGCCGGTCGCGCCGTGCATCTGAATAGCCTGGTCGATGATTTTGCAGATCTTCTCCGGCACCATCGCTTTCACGGCGCTGACGTAGACGCGTGCTTCCTTATTGCCGAGCACGTCCATGGCCTTGGCAGCCTGCAATACCATCAAGCGGCAAGCATCGATTTCGATGCGCGCGCGCGAAACGACCTCGATGTTTTTGCCCAGTTGGATGATCGGCCGGCCGAACGCCACGCGGCTGGAGGCACGGCGGATCATCATCTCGAGCGCCCGCTCACCGGCACCGATGGAGCGCATGCAGTGATGGATACGACCCGGGCCGAGGCGTACCTGTGAGATCTCGAAGCCGCGGCCTTCGCCGAGCAGGATGTTCTCTTTCGGCACACGCACGTTGTCGAATTTGATGTGCATGTGGCCGTGCGGCGCGTCGTCATCGCCGAACACTTCCATGCCTTCGAGAATGTTGACGCCGGGTGTGTCGATGGGCACGAGAATCTGCGACTGCTGCTTGTGCGGCGGCGCGTCCGGACTCGTCTTGACCATCGTGATCATGATCTTGCAGCGCGGGTCGCCGGCGCCTGACGCGTAGTACTTCTCGCCGTTGATGACCCATTCGTCGCCTTCGAGCACCGCCTGGGTGCTGATGTTCTTGGCGTCTGACGACGGCAGGTTCGGCTCGGTCATCGCAAATGCGGAGCGGATTTCACCGTTGAGCAGGGGCTTCAGCCACTGCTCTTTCTGCTCCGGCGTGCCGACACGCTCGAGGACTTCCATGTTGCCGGTATCCGGCGCGGAACAGTTGAGCGTTTCAGAGGCGAGCGGGTTCTTGCCGAGCTCGTTCGCGATATAGGCGTAGTCGAGGTTCGAAAGACCTTCGCCGGTGTCGGCGTCTGGCAGAAAGAAGTTCCATAGACCTGCGTCTTTCGCCTTCTGCTTGGCGCCGTCCAGAAGCTCCAGCTGGCCGGGTGCCCAGCTCCAGCGGTCTGCGCGGCCCTCACCGAGTTTGTAGAACTCCTCGGTGATCGGTGCGACGTTTTCTTGGATGTGTTTCTTGACGGCATCCAGAAGCGGTTGTGCTTCGTCTGACATCGTCAAATCAAAAAGATCTGGATTCTCCAGAGCGGCTTCAGCCATGTTTCCCCCACGTTTTCGGTCACGAAAGTAAGAGGGCAAGTGTACCCAAATTCGTGGGGCGAGGGCACTAGCGAGTTTCCCCTAAGCGCCCGGTGCCGGGTGATATCGGCCTAATTGAGGACAGCGTAGCCGCGATTGCGCAAACAGTTGCGCACGACGCGTTCGCGTTCCGCCAGACCGCGCGCGGTGCCTTTGGCCGCGCCGCCCGCCGCGCCAGCCCCCGCGCCCGCCTGGGCGGTATCGCTGTTGCCGACTGCAGCGCCGATCACGGCGCCAACGACGGCGCCAGCAGCTGCGCTGCCTGCAGCACGGCGAGTGACATCCACCTGGTCGGCATAGGCCTGGCACTCGGCAAGGTCCTGGTTGTATTTACGCATGTCGACGCCACGGGTATCGATGATCGGCTGGCTTGCGCATGCGCCGAGCAGGACGCTGGCGCAGATGACCGGAATGGCGTTGAGTCTGAGTTGCATGGTGTGATCTTCCGCTCCGCAGGGATTGAAGTAGTAGAAATTAACCAAGCTGAATCTTAGCTGAACCAGTCATTGTGCGTTCCGCTCTATGCGCGGGTAGTACAGCGCGAGCAGCGCGCTGCGGCTCAGCATGAAGACGCTCATCGCGAGCCATACCGCGTCGTAAGCCAGGCTTGCGTATGTCGACCACAGAACGAGGGCCCAGAGGAGGGCGGCGGCAATCATCGCGTTGCGCATTTCGCTGATGTGTGTCGTGCCGATGAAAACGCCGTCCAGCAGAAACGCCCAGACACACAGCAGCGGAGCGATCGCCACCCAGGCCAGATAACCCGTCGCCAGCGCCCGGGCCTCTGGTGCGCTGGTCAGCGAGGCAACGAAGAATTCACCGGCGAGGAAGTAGATGAACCCCGTGACGATAGCGAGGCCCAACGCCCACCAGCCGCAGTAAACGGTTGTTTTGCGCAGGTCTCTGGGTGACTTCGCGCCGTAGCTGAAGCCGGCAAGCGTCTCCGCGGTGTGCGCAAATCCGTCAAGGCTGTAAGTCATGACGAAAAAGAGCTGCATCAGTACCCCGTGCGCTGCCAGCGTGACGTCGCCGAGGCGGGTAGCCACCACGGTTCCGGCGAAAAATGGCAGCTGCACAAAGAACGTGCGCAACACGAGATTGCCGCTGACGTGAAACAGTGCGTGGACGCTCCCCTGCGGCCAGAGTGCGGACGGCGCGTGTCCATCCCAGCCGCTATGTTTGAGCGCGCGTCGAACCAGGAAGAAACCGCCAAGCGCGGCGCCCCATTCGCTGATCACCGTGCCGCTGGCCACACCCGCGACCCCGAGATCGAAGACGAGCACCAGCACCACGTCGAGGATCAGATTGGTCAGATTGAGGCCGACGCTCAGCCACAACGTGTCGCGTGTCCGCTGTAATCCGAACAGGATGCCGAGCTCTACGAGGTAGATCAGCAATGCCGGCGCGCCGTAAACGCGGATGTCGTAGTAGGTTGCCGCGAGGCCCGCAACGCGCTGCGAGGCGTCGAATAGATCGAACAGCAGCGTGGCGAGCGGCGCCTGCAGCGCCACGATCAGAATGCCCAGCAACGCCGCGACGGTTGCACCGCGCAGACCAACCCGGACGATTTCGGCGATTTCGCCACGGCCGTAGGCCTGTGCGCTCAAGCCGGTGGTTGCCATTCGCAGGAAGCCAAAGAGCCAGTAGACCGCGCTGAACATCGCAGCGCCCATCGTGACTGAGGCGATGAGCGCGGGGTCGGGGAAGCGTCCCATGACGGCCACGTCGGCGACGCCGACGAGCGGGATCGTCACGTTGGCGAGAATTACCGGCCAGGTCAGCTGCCAGATACGCTGGTGCCACTGACCTGGCGTGTCTGGCAGCGATATGCTCACCTCAGCGTCAGCCGCCGGAGGAGGGCTGTGCGAGCGATGGGTCCGGTTGTGGTGGAGGTTGGCGGTTCAGCCACGCGCGTATACGTGCCAGCAGGTGGAGGTAGTCCTCAACAATGAGGTAAAGGCATGGCACGAGCAAGAGCGTGATGAACGTAGCGAACAACACGCCCCAGGCGAGGGACACCGCCATGGGCAGGAACGGCGCGGTTGCCGGTGTTGATGTCGACATCAGCGGGATCAGACCTACGAACGTGGTCACCGACGTCAGCATGATGGGCCTGAAACGCACGACACAGGCGGACAGCATGGCGTCCATGATCTCCTTGCCTTCGCGCCGCTGACGGTTGGCGTAATCGACGAGCACCAGGGAGGCGTTCACCACCACGCCGGAAAGCGCGACGATGCCAAGTGCCGAGAAGAACATGAGCTGCACGTCCAGCACGTAGTGACCGACGATGGCGCCGACTGCGCCGAACGGAATGACGCTCATGATGACGAGTGGTTGCAGGTAGCTCTTCAGGGGTATGGCCAGCAGCCCGTAGATCACGACAAGAGAAAACAGCGCGCCGACGATGAGGCCGGTGAGGGCGGTGGCGCGTTCCTCCTGTTCGCCGCCGACGTCGATGTCGACGGTTGGGAACTGGGCGCGAATCCGCGGGATCAGTTCGGCCTGGATGCTCGCGGCGACTTCTTCAGGTGAGACGGTTGCCCGGTTGACGTCGGCCCGGACCGTTACCGTCCGTCGCCCGTCGACCCGATTGATGCTCGAGTATCCGCGGCTCAGCTCGAACTTGGCCACGCTGTAAAAAGGCACCTCGTTGCCATCCGGCGTGCGTATGTACATGTCTTCCAGATTGCCGATCGACCTGCGTTCCTGTTCCGGAAAGCGCACCATGACACGCACGTCGTCCTGGCCGCGTTGCACACGTTGCGCTTCAGCACCATAAAACGCTGCGCGTACCTGGTTGGCGAGATCGGCCAGTGTGAGCCCCAGATTGCGGGCTTCCGGCAGGAGGTTCAGCTGGATCTCCTGCTTGCCGGAGCGAAAGGAATCGCTGATATCGAAGACACCCTGGTAACGTGTCAGCTCCGCCTTCAGCGTTTCGGCCGCCTCGCGCATGATGTCGATGTCTTTGCCTTTGAGCTGATACTCGATTGGCGAGCCTGCAGAGAAAGTATCGGCGTCAAACGTGAGTTTCACCGCGTCGCTGATCGAGCCGACATAGTCGCGCCAGCGCGCGACGACGACCTTGGAGCTGAGCTCCGCCCGTTCCTCCAGTGGCGCCAGATCGATGACAATCTCAGCGATGTTGGAGCGGCCGGCCGCCATGGGGTTGCCGGGCCCGTCGCGATCCACGTTCTGGCCGACGCTCGAGAGCACGTTGCGGACGAGCGGCTTGGACAGGCCCAGCTCTTCGGTCATGTCCTTGTTCAGCTGCGCGGCTGCGGCTTCGATCCGCCGTGCGGCGGCCATGGTCGTTTCTGCCGGCACGCCCTCCGGCATTTCCAGGCCGGCATATACCCGATCGCCTTCAATGGCCGGGAAGAAGCCGAACACCACGCGCCCGCTCGCGATCAGCGATAGCGCCAGCACCAGCACGCCCAGGCCAACCGCCGAGCTGACGTAGCGCCAGCGCAGCACTCTGTGCACAAACGGCATATAGCGCTGGGACGCCACGCTCTCTAACCATTTCGATAAGCGGCCTTGAAAGCGATTCCACGCCGCTGACAGGCCGGTGGTGGGTTCGCCGTGTTTACGGTGCGCGAGGTGGGACGGCAGGATCCACTGAGACTCGATGATGCTGCAAACGAGGGCGAAGATGACCACCCAGCCGATGGGTGCGAAGAAACCTGACATCCGTCCCTGGACGAGAATCAGCGGTAGAAACGCGGCGATTGTCGTCAACACGCCGAAAATGACCGGGACCGACACTTCCCAGGTGCCGTCCACCGCGGCGTTGAGCGGTGTTTTGCCCATCTGCTCGTGGCCGTAGACCCGTTCGCCCACCACGATCGCGTCGTCGACGACGATCCCGAGCACGAGAATGAACGCCATGACCGTCATCGTGGATATGTTGATATCGGTGAAAGGCAACGCCGCCAGCGTACCGAGCAGCGCGACGGGTATGCCGATGGCTACCCACATCGCGATGCGGAATTTTAGAAAAAGCGCGAGGATGACGAGCACCAGGACCAGGCCGCCGCCGGCATTCTTGAGCAGAACGGACATCCGCTCCTGGAGTTCCTGCGAGGTGTCGATCCAGATGTCGAGGCTGATGCCTTCGGGCACCGCCTGCTGGTATTTTTCCACGTGGGCGCGCACGTCACTGGCAATCTGGATCAGATCCTCCGTGCCCACCTGGGAGACATTGACGACCACGCCGCGTGCGCCGTTGAATTGCGCGAGGAGGTCTCCTTCCTCGAACGTATCGCGAATGATTGCGATGTCCGACAGCGCAACCCGCGTGCCGTCTCTGCGCGTGAGCACGATGACGTCTTCGAATTCCCTGCCCCAGTACGCCTGGCCGGTGGTGCGGATCAGGATTTCACCGTTGCGCGTTTTGATAGTGCCGCCCGGCATATCGAGGGAGCTGGAACGGATCGCGTGGCTCACCTGGTCGAGCGTCATGCCGTACCGTCTGAGCTCGCGTTCTGACACTTCGACGGAGATTTCGTACGGACGGATGTAGTCGACCGCAACCTGGGAGACACCTTCGATGGCCGCAATATCGTCTCTCAGCTCGCGACCGATCTCTTTGAGCGTGCGCTCGTCAGTGTTGCCGGAGACGGCGATCTGCACGACCCGCCGGGTCAGGGCTACCTTGGAGACGACGGGTTTTTCGGTTTCTATCGGGAAGCTGTTGATCGCGTCCACACGGCTTTTGATCTCGTTGAGTACGCTGATTTCGTCGGCGTCGTCGAACAGTTCCGAGGTCACGTTGCACATGCCCTCGGTGGCGGTGCTGCGGATCTTGTCGATGCCCTCGAGCCCCTCGATGGCTTCCTCGACGCGCACGCATACGCCTTTTTCCACCTCAACCGGCGCCGCGCCGAGGTAAGGCACGCGCACGTTGACGACTTTGATCTCGAAGCTGGGGAATTCTTCCTGATTGGTCGTGATCGCGCCGAAGCTGCCGCCGAGCAGCAGCAGCACCATCAGCAGGTTGGACGCTACTGGATTATGCGCAAACCAGCGTATTGCAGTATGCATGGCGGTGTTTAGGCGTCTTCGACGATCGGATTAACGGTCATTCCGTCCACGGCGGTCTGCAGCGGTGACAGGATCACACGTTCACCAATGTCGAGGCCCTGTTGCACCAGCACGTTGTCCTGATAGAGACGCAACGGCTCGATGTCGCGAAAACGCAGCTTGTTATCGGTGTCGACGATCAGCACCTGATTGTCGTTCCGCAGCGCCGAGCGCGGCAGCACGACGACATCGTCTGCCGAGAGACCTTCAATTTCGGCTTCGACGAAGAGTCCTACGGCGAGCGGCATCTGCTCAGCATTGTTGGGGACCCGAGCCACCAGCTGCACCATGCGGCTGGAAATGTCGATCTCCGCTTCGGTGCGGACGATCTTGCCTTTCCAGACCAGGCGCTGGCCGGCGTACTGGGTGGAAAGCGTCACGTCGGGCTGGTACTGCGGAGGCAGCTCGCCGCGCATCGTCACAGGCAGGTTCAGGAACGCAAGCTGCCGGTCGGCGATGGGCAGGCGCACCTCAACCTGATCGCTGGCATAGAGTGTGGCAATGGCTGCGCCGCGGGAGATGAACTGGCCAATGTCGACGTTTTCGCTTCGTACGAGACCGGTAAAGGGCGCTCTGATTTCCGTGCGTTCGAGGTTCTGTTGCGCCTGCTCGTACCCGACGCGCGCGTCCTGCAGAGCGGCGTCCGCGACCCGCGCGGCGCGCAGCGAGTTTTCCAGCTGCGAGCGGGACGTCAGCTTGCGCTCCGCCAGGCTCTGCAGGCGCTCGTATTCGAAACGAGCGTGCTGTTGTTCCGCCTGCGCCCGCTCCAGGGTCGCGCGGGCGCGCTCTTTGGTATTGCGATAGTCGAGTTCATCCACGCGGGCCAGGACTTCACCCTCTTTGAAATATCCGCCGGCAACCAGGTTGGGCGACATCCAGAGGATGCGTCCCGAGACTTCCGGGATGAGCTGGCTTTCCGTGGACGGCTTGACCGTGCCTTGCGAGTGGACCTTGAGCTTAACGGACTCGGGCGCGACCTCCTGAATGCGGACGGTGATCGGTACCGGCGTCTGCTCGGCGGGCTCCAGCACCGGCGCGGTCGCCATCAGCGTCACGGCGCCGAAGATGAACACCAGCAGAATGATGAATGGAATTACGAGCGTGCGCATCATTAGGAATGGGCCTCCTGGCCGAGGTCAGCACGGGCGGCATCGATGGCCCGCACGATGGTTTGTCGATTCAGTTCGTTGAAAGACTTGAACGCCGCACGCAGTGCAACGCTGTCACGCGCTTCCAGGGCAGCATCGAGCTGACGTCCGAACCTGCTGTAAGCGGCGGCGTCGAGCTGGGTGTAAGGATGTACGCGGCTCATGTTGGGCAGCACTTGTTCCATCAAGGTGCGCGCGGTCAGTTGCAGGGGCAGATTGCGGCTCGCCAACATGAAGGAGTGCATGAGTTCAAAACGCGCAAGTGTGTGCGCTTCGCGGTCGAGACCGCCGTCGATGAGGGGTTTGATCAAGGCGCGTATGTCGGCGATTTCGCTGCCGTCGGCGAGATTGAGTGCCTGCTCGGCGGCGACCGTCATCAAGCCGTTCATCACAACCATGATTTGATCCAGGAGGTCGAGATCCGGCAAGGCGTCGTGGCTCAACATGTGCCCAATGACTTCGAGGCTGGCCTCCTCGGGTGGCTGCACCCGCGCACCGCCCGGTTGCACGTTGGCCAGGCCCATCTGCTCGAGCTTTTTCATCGCTTCGCGGACGGCGCCGCGGTTGGCGTCAAAGCGGCTCGCCAGATCGCGCTCGGAGGGCAGCCGTTCCGTCGGGCGATAGCGCCCGGACAAAATGTCGTCGATCAGACTGCCAGCGATTTGATCGTGTTTGCTCAATGGAAGCCGTTTTCCCTTGCGGTAGTGGTACTTCGAATGTGGTCAGTCCGGCTTGGTCTGACCAGATTGGTCGGGGCAATTTTAGGGGCTGGTGGGTAAAAAGCAAGCAATCTGTTACGTCAGGTAACGAAGTGTGCGGATTGTCACACAATCTAAGGCAGGAAATTTGCCTAAATGTGGGGTGCAGAGGGGCCGCGGGACGACAGGCGTCGCGCCGCGCGGTCTGTCTGTTGCGGTGCTAAGCGCGTCGGTCGAGCAGGTTGCCGGTGTGAATCAGCTCGACGACCTTTTTGCGCCGCTCGGTGGGGTGCAGCTGCCAGTAATTCTCTTCGAAAGCCGGCGCTTCCCGGCGCAGAATCACGCCCATCGCCATCGGACCTTTCAGGTTGATGAGCAGCTGTGCAAACATCGGATTGGTTTCGTCGTGGACCGCGATATCGTCGAGGGAGACCCCGTCAGCACCGATGGTGACGGGTTCGAGGGCCAGGGTCGCCGGATTGAGACGCAGCCCCTTGTCCTGTTCTTTGCCGTAAACGAGCGGCTTGCCGTGCTCGACGTGAATCTGCGTGTCCGCAGCCGTTTTCTTGGCGGCGACGTCGTCGAAGACGTCTTTGTTGTAGACGATACAGTTCTGCAGGATCTCCACAAACGATGTGCCCTGGTGGGACTTCGCCTCGTTGAGCAGCCCGGGCATGGTTTTCTGATCGATATCGACGCAGCGGGCGAAGAAGGTGGCGCCGGCGCCGAGCGCAAACTGACCGGGTTGCAGCGCAGTCTCTATGGAACCGCTCGGACTCGTCGGGCTGACGGTGCCCGGGCGCGAGGTCGGTGAGTACTGGCCTTTGGTCAGGCCGTAGATCTCGTTGTTGAAGAGCAGCACGTTGACGTCGATGTTGCGGCGCAGCGTATGCAGCAGATGATTGCCGCCGATCGAGAGCCCATCACCGTCACCCGTAACCACCCAGACTTCGAGCTCCGGATTGGCGAGCTTGACACCCGTGGCAAAAGCCGGGGCGCGCCCGTGAATGGTATGAAACCCGTAAGTATTGACGTAGTAGGGCAGGCGCGACGAGCAGCCGATGCCTGAGACGAACACGGTGTTTGCCGGATCGGACCCGCCGTCGGCGAGCGCGCGCTGCACACCCTTAAGGATCGAATAATCTCCGCAGCCGGGGCACCAGCGGACTTCCTGATCGGTGGCGAAGTCTTTGAAGGTCAATGCGTTCATATCAGCCTCCTACCTGCTGGATGCGCGGCTTGGCGTGTTCACTGATGGCCTGGCTGACCTCAGCGACGGTCAGCGGTTGTCCGGTCACCTTGTTGAGCTGGATCACGTCGATGCAGAGCTTGTCGCGCAGCAGCGTGGCCAGCTGCCCGTTGTTGAGCTCGGGGACGAGCACGCTGTCGAAATCTGCGAGCAGCTCTCCCAGATTCGCCGGGAGCGGATTGATGTGTCGCAGATGTATGTGGGCGACGTCGAGGCCCTTGTTGATGGCGTCTTTGACGGCGCGGTAGATGGTGCCGTAAGTGGACCCCCAGGCGACAATGGCGAGCCCGCCGCTGACACCCTGGTCGAGTGCCTGAGCCGGGATGAAGTCGGCGACGCTGGCGACTTTGTCGGCGCGGATATCCGTCATCGCCTGGTGATTGTCGGCATCGTAGGAAATGTTGCCGGTGGTCACGTCTTTTTCAATGCCGCCCACGCGGTGGATGAAGCGGTCGTCGCCGGGTGCCGCCCACAGCCGTGCATGGGTAGCCGGGTCGCGCTGGAACACGGGCTGGTTGGTGTCCTCGCCCGGTTTGTTCGTTGCGATGGGGGCATAGCTGTCGAGGTCGGGCAGCGGCCAGAGCTCGGAAGCGTTGGCGATGTAGCCATCAGTCAGCAGGATGACCGGCGTCATGTGCCTGAGCGCAATTCGCACCGCTTCAATGGCGGCATCGAAGCAATCTGCCGGGGAGCGGGCTGCGACCACCGGCATCGGGGTGTCGCCGTTGCGCCCGTAAACGGCTTGATACAGGTCACTCTGTTCGGTTTTGGTCGGCATACCGGTGGACGGCCCGGCACGCTGGGAATTGACGACCACCAGCGGCAGCTCGGTCGCAACCGCAAGCCCCAAGGCTTCGGTTTTCAGCGCGACACCCGGGCCGCTCGAAGACGTCACGCCGAGCTTACCTGCATAAGAGGCGCCGATCGCCGCGCAGACTGCGGCGATCTCGTCTTCGGCCTGGAATGTGGACACGCCGGCCTCTTCGAGATTGACGAGATTGTGCAGCAGCGAGGACGCCGGGGTGATTGGATATGAGCAGAACATGAGCTCGGTGTCGGCCAGTTCGCCCGCGGCGACGAGACCCAGCGCCAGGTTCTCGGCACCGGTGATGGTGCGATATTCGGCGGCTTCCAGAGGCGCCTGCGGCATCGTTTCGTGCTTCAGCACATGCTTGAATTCTGTGGACTCGCCATAGATGTGGCCTGCGTCCAGCGCGGCCAGGTTGGCGTCGCGGACTTGTTCGTTCCTGGCGAACTTGGCCTTGATCCACTGGATGGTGGGTTCCCGCGGCTGGTCGAACATCCACAGCACCAGGCCCAGTGCCCAGAAGTTTTTGCAGCGGCCGGCGTCCTTGGTGCCGAGACCATGGGGTTTGACGGCTTCGAGGGTCAGCTGGCTGATGTCGATCGGCACGACTTCGTAATCGTCCAGGGTGCCGTCTTCGAGAGGATTCGAGTCGAGATCTGCGCGTTTCAGGCGCTGGTCGGTGAATGCGGCTTCGTCCACCAGAATCAGGGAATTGGAAGCCAGGTGGGACAGATTGACGATCAGCGCTGCCGGATTGAACGCGATCAGCACATCTGGCGCGTCTCCGGGGGTCGTAATGCGATCACCGCCGAATTGAATCTGGAAGGCTGAAACCCCGTAGCGGGTGCCCGCCGGAGCGCGGATTTCTGCCGGAAAGTCAGGCAGCGTGGCCAGATCATGACCGGCCATCGCGGAGGCGACCGTAAACTGCTGGCCCTGTAACTGGATGCCGTCACCAGAATCGCCGGCGAAGCGGACGACCTGACTGACTTTGCCTTGAGATTCTTGTACCACGTTACAATTTTCTCTGCGTAAAGAGCCGCGCATTGTAGCGAATCTGGTGGGTTATGCGAGTCGTGTATTGGACGTAGAAGCTATATGGATATAGGCAGAAAGCGTCATGGATATAGGCAGAAAGCGTCATCAACAGCCGGAAGAAAGCGTCCGGTGAGACCTGCCTGGGCGCCGCGGGCATGCGTCTTCCGGCATTGACACCACCGGGTCAGCAAGTAGAGTGCGGCGGCTTATCTGCGCCGGGTGGCGCATCCACCTGTTCGACAGGGCTGGCCAGGCCGGATTGTCGAACGGGAAGCGCAAAGATTCATATACAGGAGAAAGTCATGAAAGTGATTGCGAGTACCGACGAGTACACCATTTATCAGCGCCGTGACAGTCGTTACGCCGTCAAAGATGCCAGCAAGCGGCCAGTCAACGGTGATGCGAAGGTGGCCATTCTGCTCAAGCACGAGTTGATCGTCGCGCCCGAGCCGAAAGCGCCTGAGCCCGAGGAAGAGCCGGCTGCTGAAGACGCTGACGCGCAGGCGGCTGACGCAGAAGCGGGCGAAGCCGAAGCTGCGGAAGAAACCGAAGCGGAAGCCGAAGCCGAGACCGCGGACGAAGCGCCCGCAGAAGACGGCGACGCAGGCGACGAAGAAGAAGAGAAAGCCTGAGTCCGAAACTGCAGATGGCAGGGGTATGGCAGCAGGCTTGCGCCATGCCCTTGCGCTGCCCGCCGCTTGGCATAGACTCATCGGCTGGCACGGCTAGAGAGTAGACATGGTTCAGGCGGTTCGCCCCCTCGAGGTGGTGTCGAGTTACGAACCGGCTGGCGACCAGCCGAATGCGATCGATGCGCTGGTGGAAGGCATCAGCGAAGGCCTGAGCCACCAGACTCTCCTTGGCGTGACCGGGTCAGGGAAGACGTTCGCGATAGCGAATGTCATCGAGAGGGTTCAGCGTCCCACGCTGGTCCTCGCGCCCAACAAAACCCTGGCGGCGCAGCTCTACGGAGAATTTCGCGAGTTCTTTCCGCACAACGCCGTCGAGTATTTCGTTTCCTACTACGACTATTACCAGCCGGAAGCCTACGTCCCGGCCTCGGATACCTACATAGAAAAAGATGCGTCCATCAATGCGCATATCGAGCAGATGCGGCTGTCCGCGACCAAGGCGCTGCTCGAACGCAAGGATGCGGTGATCGTCGCATCGGTCTCCGCGATATATGGCCTGGGTGACCCGGCGTCCTACCTGAAGATGGTGATCCACCTGGATCGCGGCGACCGCATCGACCAGCGTAAGCTGCTCACCCGCCTCGCTGAACTCCAGTACACGCGCAATGACCAGGTTTTCCAGCGCGGCACCTACCGCGTGCGCGGTGACGTCGTGGACATCTTTCCGGCTGAGTCGGAGAAAGAAGCGGTGCGCGTAGAGCTCTTCGACGACGAGATCGAAGAGCTGTCGATATTCGATCCGCTGACCGGTGAGGTCATCAACCGCGTGCCGCGTTACACCGTCTTCCCGAAAACCCACTACGTGACGCCGCGCGAGCGTATTTTCGCCGTCCTCGATGACATCAAAGAGGAGCTGCAGGACCGGCTGAATTACCTCACTGATCACAACAAGCTGGTCGAAGCGCAGCGGCTGGAGCAGCGCACCCGTTTCGACCTCGAGATGATCAGCGAGCTCGGCTACTGCCAGGGTATCGAGAACTATTCGCGTTATCTGTCGGGGCGTCAGCCTGGCGAGCCGCCGCCGACGTTGTTCGACTACCTGCCTAACGATGCGTTGCTCGTGATCGATGAATCCCACGTCACGGTGCCGCAGATCGGCGGTATGTACAAAGGAGACCGGTCTCGTAAAGAGACCCTGGTGGAGTACGGCTTCCGCCTGCCGTCCGCGCTCGACAACCGGCCCTTGAGGTTCGACGAGTGGGAGCGCCTCGCGCCGCAGATGATTTTCGTTTCCGCCACCCCTGGCCCGTACGAGGCAGAAAAAGGGGGTCAGGTCGTCGAGCAGGTGGTGCGGCCCACGGGTTTGGTCGACCCGGAAGTCATCATCCGGCCTGCCTCTACGCAGGTGGATGACTTGCTGGGTGAAATCAACCTGGTCGTTGACGACGGCTTCCGGGTGCTGGTCACCACTCTGACCAAACGTATGGCGGAAGACCTTACCGAGTATCTAGATGACCACAAGATCCGCGTGCGGTATCTCCACTCCGACATCGATACTGTCGAACGCATGGAAATCATTCGCGATCTGCGTCTGGGCGAGTTTGATGTGCTTGTCGGCATCAACCTGCTGCGCGAAGGGCTCGATATGCCGGAAGTGGCGCTGGTGGCGATTCTCGATGCGGACAAAGAGGGCTTCCTGCGCTCGGAAGGGTCGCTCATCCAGACGATCGGGCGCGCCGCGCGTAACGTCAAGGGCCGCGCGATTCTCTACGCGGATGAGATGACCGGTTCGATGCAGCGCGCGATTTCCGAAACGGATCGCCGTCGCGCCAAGCAGATCGCCCACAACGAAGAGCACGGCATCACGCCGCGTTCGGTGTCGAAAGAAATCGCTGACGTCATGGAGGGTGCACGGGTTGCGCCGGGCGCGCCGAAGCGGTCACGCCGTCAGGCAAACCGTGGTCAAGACCGGGTCGAGGTGCCGACCGATCCGAAAGCGCTGGGCAAGCTGCTCGATAGCCTGGAAAAGCAGATGCTCGAGCATGCGCAGAATCTCGAATTCGAAGAGGCGGCGGCAATCCGCGATCAGCTGCAGACGATTCGCGACAGTCAGCTCAAGCGCTGAACTCGATGGGCATGTGACGGATGCCCGAGATGAAGTTCGATTCCAACCACTGCGGCGGTTCGGCCAGGCGGAAGCTGCCGAGACGCTGTAGCAGTTCGCTGAACATGCAGTCGATCTCCACGCGTGCAATGTGCTGGCCGAGGCAGACATGGGTGCCGGTGCCGAAGGCAATCTGCTCGTTGGGGTAGCGGTTGATGTCGAGCTTGTCCGGATCTTCGAACTGGCGCGGGTCGTAGTTGGCGGCGCCGAAATAGCGCACGACCTTGTCGCCGGCCTTGATGGTGGTGCCATGCAGTTCGGTGTCTTTCTTCGCGGTGCGCCGCATGTAAATCACCGGGCTCACGTACCTCAGCAGTTCTTCTCTGGCGGTCGCCGCGCAGTCCGACGGATGCGCCTGCCATTCCGCCAGCACCTCCGGGTTTTCGATCAACGCGTGTAATCCCCCGGCCACGAGATTGCGCGTGGTGTCGCCACCGGCATCGATCAGCAGCATGAAAAAGAGCTGGAAATCGATTTCATCGAGGCGTCTTCCCTCGACTTCAGCGTGGATAATCTGGCTGGCGAGATCGTCGCCGGGACGCTCGAGCTTCTGGCGGTAGACGTTCTGCGCGTAGCCGAACATTTTCATAACGGCCTCCGCCTGCGCGCCTTCCGGCAGCGCTTCGGCGGCGGTGTGGATGATCTCCGTGAGCTTGTAGAGCTCACGCCCGTCGTCCAGCGGGATGCCCGTCAACTCCGCGATCACGTAAGACGGCAGCTCCCCGGCGACCTCCGATACGAACTCGCATTCGCCGCGCTCGGCGACACGGTCGAGAATGCGGGCGGCAAGTTCGGAGATCCGCGGCCGCAGCTCCGCCGCGGGCCCGCGCGTAAACTCCCGGCTGATGATGCGGCGAAACTGGGTATGCTGGGGCGGGTCCATCATCAGCATCATCTTGTGCTCGTCCTGCGGCAGATCGATACCGCTGCCCTCCGGGTCGGCGATCATGATGGTGGGCTCGGACGAAAAGATCAGTGGCTGGCGTCCGACCTCGGCCACATCCGCATAGCGGGTCA
The DNA here is from genome assembly GCA_965267275.1 of Pseudomonadales bacterium. Lineage (GTDB taxonomy): Bacteria > Pseudomonadota > Gammaproteobacteria > Pseudomonadales > Azotimanducaceae > UBA4421. Next base: position 3,399,254 of record OZ253950.1, on the reverse strand, counting down.
GTGCCCAGAAGCCCGGGCCGTCCGGCTCCTCGTGCCAGAATACCGGTGCGTTATCCTGCAGCCAGCGGTACATCTCGACCGGATGGCCGTTGGCAAAAGTTGCCGGGCTCAAGAGATCAATCTGCATCAGTTTTCCCAGTAAGGCGCGCGGATCGTACGACGCTGGACTTTGCCGGCCGCCGAGCGCGGTAACTCGACGACGTAGTCGATGCTGCGCGGGCACTTGAAGTTGGCGAGGCGTTCCCGGGCCCAGTTGATGAGCTCTTCTGTCAGCGCTTTGCTCGGCGACAGTCCAGGCTGCAGCTGCACGACCGACTTCACCTCTTCGCCCCATTCGTCGTTCGGCACGCCGATTGTGCAGACGTCGAGCACGGCGTCGTGCTTCAGCAGTTCGCTATCGACTTCCTGCGGGTAGATGTTGACGCCGCCGGAAATGATGAGCTCTGCGCTGCGGCCGGTGAGAAACAGATAACCGTCCTCGTCGAAGTAGCCCATGTCGCCCAGCGTGAAATAGTCGCCGATATACGATTTGCCGGTTTTCTCTTTGTCTTTGTAGTACTCGAAACGACCGGTTTCCGGGGCCCGCATGTAGATGGTGCCTATCTCACCCGTCGCAACTTCGTTGCCGTCGTCGTCGAGAATCTTGTTATCGAATTCAGGGCCGGGTCTGCCCACGGTGCCGGGCTTGGTCAGCCACTCTTCCGAGCCGACGAGAAAGCCGCCGCCGCCTTCCGTTGCCGCGTAGTACTCCCATACGACCGGGCCGAACCATTCGATGATGGCGTGCTTGACGTGCACGGGGCAGGGCGCGGCGCCGTGAATCATGAACCGCATGGAGCTGATGTCATATCTGGCTTTCACTTCGTCCGGAAGGGTCAAGAGACGATGGAACATCGTCGCCACCATGTGTGTGTGGGTGATCTTGTACTCATCGATCAGCCGCAGCGTTTCCTCCGCGTCCCACTTGTCCATCATCACGATGCCGACTCCGGACCAGAGCGGCTGCACGATGTCGATCAGCAGCGGGGCTGCATGGTAGGCGGGGCCGGTTACCAGTTCGCGATCGCGGCCCTGCTTGTACCCGGCCGGGGTATCGTCCCAGATGGGTGCCTCAGGCAAACGGTCTTTGCGGTACACGCCCTTGGGGCGACCCGTGGTGCCTGAGGTGTACAACATGCGCGAGCCGAGTTCGGGCGTGTCGATGTCGCTGCCATCGATATCTGCGATGGCCGCGTGATAGTCGACGAATCCCGGTATATCCCCACCCACGGCAAGCTTGAGCGTCGCTGCAGGGGCGTGGCCGGGCGCCTCCGCGACTGGCGGGCCGAGACTTGCGTCCGCAACGAATGCCTTGGCTTCACAGTTGGCGACGATATAGCCGATCTCTTCACCTTTCAGATGAAAGTTGATGGGGGTGAAACGGATGCCGCTGCGCGTGGTCGCGGCGAGCACGTCGATGAACTCGGGGCGGTTTTTACTGACGACTGCCACGCTGTCGCCGGGGCCGATGCCGTGTTCGCGAAACAACCGCACCAGGCGGTTGGCGTTGGCATTGAGCTCGGCAAAAGTGCGGGTGCCGTACTCAGTCACGACCGCGGAAGCGTCCGGCGTCCGTTCCGCGTGATAGGCGATCAGCATGCCGTTGGCGACGGCTGCCTCCAGTTCATGTGCTGCCATGAGTGATTGTTTCCCCTCTCGTCCTCGTGAGATGTATACGGTTTAGCTCCGCGCCTTGCAACTGCCAGGCGCAGGACAGGAAGTCGAGACCCTCTGCCGCGTCCCGGATGAAGGTCTGTTCGCAACGCCTGCGGCAATGCGGCTGATGCTACTCATGCGGGGGTGGACGTGCGATAGTAAAGGGCCTTCTCCCGCTATGGACTGCCTTTGACGAGCCCCGCCGGTAACCAGCATGACGACTGGTACCTGATTGCGAATCAAGACGGGCTGGCCATCAAACTCCGCGGCGGTGTAACCCTCGGCGAAGACCAAGCCGGGGGGCTATGCCTGGACGCGCGTGATCAGGCCAGCCGCTGGCTGACACTCAGCGTTGATCAAGATCATCTGCTGGTGAGCGAGCAGGGCAGCGGTGTGCAGCTGGCGCAAGAAGGGGCGTGGAGCGCCGATGCGAGTGGTCTTGTCCTCGCCCGCGGCACGGTTCTCGAATTTCCCAATAACGATGTTTACATCAGTCAGTCGCTGCATCGCGGTGTCGTCAACATGCGGGTGACGGTGCGTTGCGATGCCGATGCTGTGGGTTTGCCGCCGGCCGAACCGGCTCTGCCGCCTCCCGCACCCTCTGCGCAGCGAGCGCCAGCAGAGCGTGCGCCCGCGCGCGTGGCAGCGGCATCACCGCCGTTGAGCGATGACCCGTCTGTCGAGGCGCGCGATGACGATGTGATGACGGTGCCCGGTATTCCCGAGGCGCTCAGGTATCAGCCAGCCGCTCGGCCGGCACGGCGCCACACCGGGAGGTGGGTTGGCGTCGCCCTGGTGGTGCTGGCCGCGGCGCTCAGCGTACTGCTCTATGATCGTTTCGCGCCAGGCGAGCCCGGGCAGCCGCCAGGAGCGAGCGCATCGGCAGCGAATGATTCGGCGATACCGGTCGCCTTGCCTGGTGTCGATCCCGCGCGTGTCAATGCCGGGGCGGGATCAGACGCTGGCATCCTGGATGATCGGGGTACGCGCCTGGACACGGATGAGACGCCGTCAGTTGTGGTCACGCCGATCGAACGCCCGGCACCTTCTGCGGATGAAACCCCGTTTGCAGCAGCAAGCACCGAACCCTTCAGCCCGAACGCCGACGTGACCACCGCTGCCGCCGAATCTGCCGTGGATGACGAAGTCGAACTCGAACGGCTGTTGGGTGAGGCGCAATTTCTGATCAGCGAGGGGTTTCTGACCTGGCCTGAGGTCAATGCCATGACGGTCATCGGCGACGCCCTGCGTCTGGCGCCCGGTGATCCCCGGGCGCTGGCGCTCCGTGACGCGCTGGTCTCTGACCTTCTGCGCGAAGCTCAGGCGGCATACCGGGACGGGTTTCAAGACAGCGCGATCGACGTTCTGGAGCAGGTGGTTGCGTTCCATCCCGAGTTTGCTCCGGCGCTGGCGCAACTCAGCCAATGGCAGCGGGCACGCGTGACCGACGGCTAATTATCAAAATAGTTCACATAAATTGGTGTATCAGCGCTGTCCCGCCACTTTTGTGGCGGCAATGAGAGCTACCACCGGTTTTGTTGTCAGGTACGCCGCTATATTGACTGGTGACGGATCATGCGTGGGCCTGAGGGATGCGGCTGGTACCGCTACATAATGTTCTTGCTAGCAGTTTGCGGGTGTTCGGTGCGCACGCCGCGGCGTTGCGAATTGTGCCCGGCGGCACGGCCTGGCAGCCGCTGGAGGTTGCCGTAGGCGACACCGCGCTCCTCGAAAATCTGGGCTGGAGCGGCGACGAAGGGTTGGCTGAACCGCCGGCAAAAGCTGAGCTGCGTGACCTCTTTGGACTGCCCGATGTCGTGCGTCTCTCCTTCCGGCCAGATTGTGTGCTGGCGCGGGTGGATGTTTCTGATCAGCTGCTTGCTGCTATGCCCAGTCAGTTCAAACCATTCGATAAGCGCGGCAGCGCGCGGGAGTCGCTCGGCACCGTCTGGTTGGCGCTCGCCTTCAACGAACCTGCCGAACTGCGCCGGCGTTTCGACTACGAATCGGGCCAGGAAGCGCTCAACGAACTCGTGATTGGCGTCGCCGCGCAAATTTCATGGACCCTCTATCAGAGCCGACAGCTCAATGCCGACCCGGTCAGCGGTTTACCTGGCGCCGAGGCGTTTCGCGCCCGATTGCGCCGCAGCGCTGCTGTGCCCGCTGCGGCGCTCTTTCTGATCAGCATCGATGGCTACAGCCTGCAGCGTAAACGCCACGGCCAGGAACAGGCGGAGAAGTTACTCAAAGACGCAGCGCGCTGTCTCGAAGCCGTTGTGCGACGTGATGATGGATTGTTCTGTTACCGGGAAGCGCAGTTCGCGCTCATCGGTCAAGTGCAGGATGATCACGGCGGCCAGTTGTTGGCTGACAAGCTGTTGCAGGCATTCGCGCCGCTCGCCGATATGCCGGAATATCAGGGCGTCAGCGCCAGCGTTGGCTATGTGCGACAGGCTTCCGTAGCCCATCTCGACGCGCAGGCGATGTGCCTGGCCGCCGAGCAGGCGCTTGATCATGCGCGGATGCGCGGCGGCCAGCAGTGCGTGATGTATAGCGACGCGCTGCCGGAAAGTGAATTGAGTCAGCATCATCTCGCCAGCAGTCTGCTGACGGATCCGGAGCGGGGTTATCGCAACAACCACATCTTGTGGCAGACGCTGGCGCTGCTCGCGGCGGAAACAGAGCCGGCAATCGTGGCGGCGGAATTCAGCCGGCTGTTGCAGACACATCTCGAGGCCGACAGTGTGATGATCGTCGAAGAGGTGGCCGGGGAGCTTCAGCTCCTGAGTGGTGCCAGCGATAGTTTCAGTGTATCCCGCCAGGTCGAACAGCAGATCCTGCGCGCGTTTCGTGACCGTAAGCTCGTGCGTGAGGAAGAGCCGGCCCGCGGCGTAAGACTCGCGATCCCTTTGATTGCCCGTCACCAGCTCCAGGGGTGTTTGTACGTTGCTGCTCCCGGCGCCTTCGATGCTGCGGACGTCATGTTTCTGAGCGCGCTTGCCGACCAGGTGGCGGGCGCCGTCGACCGCGCGAAGCTCGTTATCCACAGCCTGGCTATCCACGAACGCGAAAGCGAGGCGCTGCGTGCGAAGCTGAACGATCTGCACGCTGCTACCGAATCCGGTTTGCCGCTGCAACGTTACCCATCCGCCAGCATGCAGGCCGTGATGGATTTTGTGGATCGTGTGGCAACGACCGATGTGTCAGTGCTGATCATGGGCGAAAGCGGCGCAGGCAAAGAGGTCATGGCGCGGACGATACACCGCGCGAGCGATCGGGCTGACAAGCCGTTGGTGATTGTCGACTGCAGCACCATCGCCCCGAGCCTGATCGAGAGTGAGCTGTTTGGTCGCGTCAAAGGCGCGTTCACCGGCGCCGACGCCGCGTCTGAAGGGCGAATTGCGATGGCTGATGGCGGCACGCTCTTTCTGGATGAGATCGGCGAGCTGCCGCTGGACGTGCAGGCCAAGCTCTTGCGTTTCGTGCAGGAAAAAGAGCTGGTTGCGGTAGGGGCGACCACAACGCAGCACATCGATACGCGCATTCTTTGCGCAACCAACCGCGATTTGCAGGCAGAAGTGCGCAATGGTGCGTTCCGCGCCGACCTGTACTTTCGTCTGCAGGCCATACAGGTCACGGTGCCGCCGCTCCGGCAGCGCGTCGAAGATCTGCCGGCGCTGGTCGAGCATTTCATCGGCGAGTTCAATCGGGACTTTGATGCTGAGGTCGAGGGTTTGACGGATGCGGCGTGGTTGAAGATGCGCACCTATCCTTGGCCGGGAAACGTGCGTGAGCTGCAGAACACGTTGATGCGCGCAGTGTTGATGACCCAGCAGGGTCTTCTAACGGCCGATGACCTCGAACTCAATGAGCAGGCGGTGCTGCCGGGCAGTGACCGCCAGTCGGTCGCGGCGATCCGGAGGTCTGTGGAAGAACCCGCCGCCGGCGACCCGTGGGAGAAACTGCGCAAGCTCCTGAGCAATGCCATCGATGGGATGCTCGCCGAGCAGGCAGTAGGTCCGATTGGTCGCTGGCTTGGCGAAGCTGTCGTGCTGCGCGCCTGGGCGCTGAACGACCGGGTGGTCGTTTCGGCAGCGCGGCTGCTTGGCATGCCGGAAACTACGTTTCGCCGCCAGCTTGGCAAGGCTCGGCGGAACGCTGATAACCCGCTGGCCGTGCGTAGCGCTGTCTGGCAGGGCAGCCTCGATGCTCTGGAAGGTGCGCTGAGCGGCATCATGAGTCAGGCGGAAGCCCCGTCAGCGCTGGCCGAGGCGCTCGAAAGATGCCTCCTGGAGTTGATAGACACAGCGGTTGGCGGTGATCGCGACGCCGGAGCTGCGCTCCTTGGCGTGACACCGCCGACGTATGCCCGCCGGGTCGATAAACTGGTGCGATCCGAACCTGCTCCGCCGGCATACGATTATGGGGTGGGGCGATGAAGCGCGCTGTCTGGTTGCTGCTACTCGCGTCTAGTGTCCTGTTTCTGCCGCAGCCGGTGCTCGGCGCTGAGGGCTCGAAGCGTGTCTCATCACAAATCACCGAACGCAATATGCGTTTCAATCACGTCGACTCGGTCAGCGGTTTGTCGCAGGACAGCGTGTTGGCAATCGCTCAGGACCACAACGGATACGTTTGGATTGCCACACAGGAAGGCCTCAACCGCTACGACAGTCAGGATCTCCTGGTTTTCGAGAAAGAACCCAATACCGAAGACTCGTTGAGTAACAATTTTGTCTACGACCTTTATGTCGTGCGCAGCGGCGAGCTCTGGGCTGCTACCGACGGGGGCGGGGTCAGCATCTATGATCCGGAGACGGAATCTTTTAGCGCGTTACGCCATGATCCGGCAGATCCCCATACGATCTCGAGCGATCGTGTGCGCGCCGTTTATGAAGATCGCGCTGGGAATATCTGGCTCGGCACGATGGACGCGGGGCTCAACCGTATCGATCCGATCACGGGCGGAGTGCAGCGTTACCGACATGATCCGGATGTACCGAACTCGCTGCCGCATGACTCTATTCTCGTAATCAACGAGGACCGCCACGGAGGCCTGTGGATAGGGACGGAGGGTGGCGGTCTGGCGCGTTTTGACCCAACCAGCGATCGCTTCGTGCAGTATCAGCCGGACCCTATGGAGATCGAGGGCGTCGACAGGGATGGCCTCGAGGTCACCGCTGTGGTCGAAGACCGTGACGGGGCTTTGTGGGTGGGCACTCGCGAAGCGGGTCTGTTGCGTCTCAATACCGAAACCGGCCAATGGCGCGCGTTTCAACGCGAACCCGGCAACCCCAACTCTCTGAGCAACAATTACGTACGTGACATCCTTGAGGATCGAGACGGCACGTTGTGGATTGCCACCGACTACGGCTTGAACGAATGGCGGCCGAATGAGGGCGGCTTTGCCCAGTATTTCGCCGTCGATACGGATCCAGCGAGTCTCAGCACGAACCGCTTGTCAGTGCTTTTCCAAAGCACGAGCGGCGTCCTCTGGGTCGGCTCGTACCGCGGTGTCAGCACTTGGAACTACATGAGTGACGCGTTCACGCACTACCATAAGAGCAACGGCATGCTTGCCGCTGATGTGGTGACCGACATTGGCGAAACCTCGGACGCGGTGCTCTGGATAGGTACTTACGGCGGCGGTTTGACCAGCATAGACCGCCGTGACGGTACGGTGCTGGAACTGCGTCATGATGAGAACGATCCGACTTCTCTGTCCAGCGATCTCATCATGCAGGTGTTTGCCGACGCGGATGACAAAGTCTGGGCGGGGACGCGGCGGGCCGGATTGAACCGCTATGATCCGGAAACCGGCGAGATCTTCCATCTGAAGAAACCCGATCTCAGTCATGACTCCATTTCAGCCTTGTGGGGTGATGATGACGGAACGCTCTGGGTCGGCACGTTCGGCGGGGGACTGAACCGGGTTACGCCGAACGGCGAGATTGCCTGGTTTGAGCACGATCCGGACGATCGCAGCAGCATCGGCAGCAACCGGGTGCTGGCCATCATACGTGATAAGCGCGGGACGCTTTGGGTCGGCACAGAAGAGGGCGGGCTCAATCGTTTTCTGCCGGAATCACAAAGTTTCGAACGTATTCGCCACGATCCGCGAGATGCGCAATCCATCAGCGCCGACACCGCGTGGGAAATCGCGGAGACGTCCGACGGCTCGCTCTGGATAGCCACTTTGAGCGGCGGTCTCAATCAGTGGAAGGCTGCCGACCGTGCGGCTGATCGGCGTGTTTTCCGTAAGTGGACCAAGGCGGATGGCCTGCCTTCGAATACGATCTATGGGCTTCTCGAGGACGATCTCGGCCGTCTCTGGCTATCCAGTAACCGGGGGATTACCCGCTTCAACCTGAAGACATACGACGTACGTCACTACGATCGGCGCAACGGCCTTTCTGGGGATGAGTTCAACCATGGTTCGCGTTACCGCAGCCGCATGGGCCAACTCCTCTTCGGCGGATCGGAAGGGGTAGTTTCGTTTGTCCCCGGACAGATCCGGGACGATGGGAGCGTGCCCCCCACGGTGGTGCGTGCCTACTCGCCGCTCAAGCGTCTGGCGGTGAGCTATACCGGTAAGCCCTCGCCCGATCCGGCGGAGATCGAACACACGGACAACTACATCGCGTTCGAGTTTACCGCGCTCGATTACGCCTCCCCCAACAAGCACAGGTTCCGCTACATGCTGGAAGGCGACGATCAGGAGTGGCAGGACCCGGGCACGGTGCGCCGCATTCGATATGCCAACTTATCCCCGGGCAGGTATGTGTTTCGCGTGAAAACCGCCAACAGCGACGGTGTCTGGAGCGACGAAAGCACGCAACTCGCGGTCGTGGTTCACCCTGCACCCTGGCAGACCGTCTATGCGCGAGCGCTCTACGGTGTATTCCTCAGCGTGCTACTGATGATGGGGTTGCGCTGGTATGGCTCGCGCCGCAAGCGTGAGTCGAGCCAACGCGAGTTGCTCGAAGCTCAGGTGCGTCAGCGTACGGCAGAAATAGGGGAGCGAAACCGGCAACTCGAGAGTCTCAATCAGCGCCTTCTGGAAGCGAGCTTCAAAGACTCTCTTACCGATCTCTATAACCGACGTTACTTAAACGAATTCATCGAGCAGCAGGTCCACGCGATCGATCGCGACAGTCACGGCAAGCGGCTTGCGGAGGACGTGGATTATTCACGTTATCAGCAGACTGTGCTGAGCTTCATGATGATCGACCTGGACGGTTTCAAGGCGATCAATGATGCGCACGGACATGCTGCGGGCGACCAGGCGCTCCTCCAGGTGCGCGACGTGCTTATCGACTGTGTGCGGGATTCGGACATAGTCATCCGCTGGGGCGGCGACGAGTTTCTCATCGTCGGCCAGACCATGGGCATCGCGGGCATCGCCAACTTTGCCGAGCGGATTCGGTTTGCCGTGACCGAGCAGGTTTACCGTGTCGGTAAAGGCGGCACTGCGCGACTTTCCTGCTCGATCGGCGCGGTGCCGTATCCGTTTGTGCCGATGCGGCCTGAGCTCATGAACTGGGAACAGGCGCTGAATCTCGCTGACACCTGCGCGTATGTGGTCAAGAACAACGGCCGCGATGGCTGGGCGGTGATGCACGGCGCGCCGACGTTCCAGCAGGCGGATGCTGAACATGTCAGTCATCAATTGGAGTTGCTGCTGGAAAGCGGCAAGGCACAGATTACGACGTCGATACGGGAACCGCTCAGGCTGCCGTTTTCTCAAGAATCCGAGGCTTCATAGGGACGGCTTCGCGTTCCGTGCTCGGCAGGCCCGGGCCGAACCCCTGACCGACCTCGCAACCCATTGCCGGGTTGCGGTTAATCGGCAGTGGCTGCGGAGTTTGCCCACAGGTAGCTGTTCGCCCACAGATAGCTGTTTGCCCACAGATAGCTGTTGGCCCAGAGATAGCTGTTTGCCCAGAGGTAGCTGTTCGCCTCGACGTCGAGGTCGTTGATGAAGGCGCTTGCGCCGGTCCACACGGCGCTGCCGGTGTCCAGATAGCCGGCCGGGATGTCCTGCCCGGTGGCCGATACCCAGCTTCCTGCCGCTTGCCAGATGGCGGCTGCGTCAAATTCCGCAGTGTTCCACAGACTGCTGATGTCCTCGACCAGGACCTGCGTACCATCCGCTGAAGGAATCAACTTGGGCGACAACGCGTCCCCTGTGACCTGGCCTGTCGCGGCCATTGCCGCTGCGATGTCCAGCACGCCAGCACCCACGTTTACGGGATCGCCGGCAATCTTGCGGGCTGATTTCATCAGCCGCGCTTTGATAGTGGCAGGGCTCAGATTCGGATCTTCTGCCAGCATGATGGCGATGGCGCCGGAGACCAGGCTTGCCGCCATGCTCGTGCCGGCGAGTTCGACATACTTTTCGTCGCAGCCCTGGCCGCAGTTGACGTTGAGATTACCGACCGCGCCTTTCAGGTACGAATGGCCGACCGCCGCGCCAATCACGCGATTACCCGGTGCCAGGAGGTCGGGCTTCAGGGTGAGGTCCATTGGCGCGGGACCCTGTGACGAGTACGTGGACAGGTAGTCGTCGCTGAAGTCGGTGCCGGTCATGTTGTCAGTGATTGAGCCGACGGTGATGATCTTGGCGGCGTTGCCCGGGCTCGTGATCGTCAGACCGCCGTGCTCGCCGTAATTCCCGGCGCTCGCGACGATGACAATGCCGGCGTCCCAGACGGCCTCGGCAGCGATCACCAGCGGATCGGTCGCTGCAGTGGTCTCGACGACTTTGCCGAGAGACATGTTGACCACGCGTATGTTGTGCGTCTGTTGATTCGCGAGGATCCAGTCCAGGGCGGCGATGACGTCCTGCACGGAACCTGCGCCATGGTGATCCAGGACCTGCAGCGACGTGATCGAAGCGCCCGGTGCCACACCGACGTGCTGACCTTGCGAGACAGCGCCGGTGCCGCCGATCGCTCCGGCAATGTGCGTACCATGACCGAAGTAGTCGCTGTGCGTGTCTTGTAAGTCGCAGAACGATTGGCTTTGCTGGCTGCCGCCCCACGCGACGGTGAAAGCCCGGCAATCGTAACTTGCAGCGATGTTCAGGTCCGGGTGTGCGGCGACTCCGGAATCGATCACGGCCACACCGATACCGGCAAGGTTGCTGCCATTGAAGCCCTGAACGGCCACCAGACCGCTGCTGGCGTCTGCGTATACCGTGTGCGGGGCGCTCGCGGTCTGTCTCGCGGCAACGGATGCTGCGCGTACCTCGCCGTTGATATCGATAATGCGTACATTGTTGTGGGTAGCCAGGTCGACCATGGCATTGGCGGGCACCCGCAACGCGCGCATCGACAGATATTCATAGTTGGCAAGCGCTTCACCGCCCAGGGCCTGCACTCTGGCCGCCTCGGCGGTGTTGTTACCACGGTAGGCGACGACCAGATCAACCATGTCGTCACCGGCCGCGCGTGCGAGCCGCTGCACGGCTGGCGTCATGCGGGCCTTGGCAAACGCTGGCAGCGCCTGACCGGGGCGAGTTGTGTCAGTCTCGACCGCGTCCGTGGCAGCGGCGGCTTCCGCAGCGCCGTACGAGGTTTGTGCAAGACCGGCAGACGAGGCATCGGCGTATGTCCGATCGGCAGATACCTGACTCGCGGCAGCGGTCGCCTCCGCGCCGCGATCAGCGGGGTCCAGGCTGGCAAAGACCGGGCTTTCGGTCTGCACATCAATACGGTTGTTGGTGGCGCTGTTTTTGTCATCCCACAGATACCCCGCGAGGAGCAGTGTGGTGGTCGCCAATCCCAATGTGAGTCGCAAATTCATCGTGTTGTTCCCGGGTTCGCATAAACCGTGTGCGGTGGTGCGCATAAGAAGTGCAACTGCGGTGCCAATCGGCGCGGTCAATCGTAAGAATAATTAAATCCCGTAAAATCAAAGGGTTAGCCGAGCTTTGGGAAAATCGGCGTTTTACATGACACAAAATTCGCCGTAAAAACGGCGCCGATTCTCCAAAAACGGCGGAATCAGCTGAAAAAACGGCGAACCGGCGCACTTTAGAAACGCGTTACAAGTGCACTGCGTCACACGCTCGATGCGGTGGTATTGGTGGCGCTTTTGGGTATCATTAGCGCCCCTCGCAGGTTGCGGCCTGGCGAGGGCGGGGTGTGGATGGATGCACAACCCGGAGCCTTGTCGCTCGAATCTCGCGTACCGTAGGCGCGTAGCTCAGTTGGTTAGAGCGCTGCCTTGACATGGCAGAGGTCACCAGTTCGAATCTGGTCGTGCCTACCATTCTTCGTCAATTTATGTTCGGCTCATGCGCTGCTGCTGCATGTCCTGCGGATCATGTCTACCTGTCACGCTGAAGCCGATACCCCGCAACGTAAACCCGACTGGCTGCTGCGGGTCTGTGTCACGCTCGTTGCGCTCTTGCTGCTCGGCCATCTGGCGGCACCCGACGGATTGCCTAGTTGGCTGACCATGGCCACTGCCGGCGCGGCCGAGATGGTGTTTACGATGTGGTGGGGCGTGGCGCTCGGTATGGTAACCATCGGTTTGCTCGGCCGCGTGCCGCGTGAATTTGTGATGCACATTCTTGGCACGGGCGGCGGGCTCAAACCCGTGCTGCGGGCAACATCCGCGGGCGTGCTCCTCGATATGTGCAGCCACGGCATTCTGATGGTCGGCACGCAGCTTTATGAGCGCGGCGCCAGTAACGGCCAGGTGGTGGCTTTTCTGCTGGCCAGTCCCTGGAATTCACTGTCTCTGACCCTCATCCTCATAGCGATGCTGGGTCTGGGCTGGACTGTGATGTTTGTCGTGCTGTCTATGCTGGTGGGCATCAGCACTGGCTTGTTGTTTGACTTCCTCACGCGCCGCGGGCAGCTCCCTGAGAATCCGCATCGGCAGGCACACGACCCCGACTTCGACTTTCGCGGCGAAGCCAAGCGCGCGTTTCAGGCGACCCGCTTCGACGCGCGTTGGTTTGGCCAGGTGGTGTGGGACGGCGTGAAGTCTTCGCGCATGGTCGTGCGCTGGCTGTTGTTTGGCATCCTGCTGGCCAGCGCCGTGCGTGCTTTTGTACCGATGGATGCTTTTGCCAACTGGTTCGGGCCGACGCTCCTGGGTCTCGCAGCAACCACGCTGGCCGCGACGATCATAGAGGTGTGTTCTGAGGGATCGACGCCGCTGGCGGTCGACATCGTCGAGCGTGCGGGCGCGCCTGGCAACGGGTTTGCATTTCTGATGGGCGGTGTGGCCACGGACTACACCGAGGTGATGGTCTTGAAGGAAGCCAGCGGCAGCTGGCGGCTGGCGTTCGGACTGCCGCTGCTTGCTTTACCCCAGGTCCTCCTGCTGGCCTGGATCATTAATCTCGCGGCCGGGTGATCCGGGGCCTTATACCGGCATTGCGAGTCTAGTAGGCTTGCGCTTGTTCTTGGATTGGGGAATACGACGATGACGCAGAGAGTTGACCTGGGCGGTGAGCCGACGGGACCGTTGGCCGGTGTGCGTATAGTTGACTTTACGGCGGTTTATTCCGGGCCGATAGCCGCGGGGATTCTCGGCGACCAGGGCGCCGACGTTATCAAGGTGGAATCGCCGTCTGGCGACTTCATGCGTCGCGGTCTGCCTGTCAGCAATGGTCTTGGCAGCCCGTTTGCGACGATGAACCGCAATAAACAGAGCGTTTGCCTCGACCTGCAGACGGAGGCCGGCCTCGAGGTTGCGCGCAAGCTCGTTGCGGGCGCCGACGTGGTGATGGAGAACTTTCGCCCCGGCGTGATGGATCGCCTCGGGCTCGGCTACGACAGTTTCAAAGAGGCACAGCCGAAGCTCGTCTATCTGTCGATATCGGGTGTCGGGCCGGTCGGCCCGTATGCCAAGCGGCGGGTGTACGATGCGGTCATCCAGGCGATTACGGGATTTACCGCGCTCAACATCGATGGCGATCCGGCAATGGTCAACAGCCTCGTGTGTGACAAGATCACGTCGCTGACCGCGGCGGAAGCGGTCGTCGCCGCCCTCTTTGCGGCTGAGCGGACGGGCCGGGGTCAGCGCATCGAGCTTTCGATGCTCGATGCGAATCTCTTTTTTCAATGGCCCGATGTGATGGCCAACTTCACGTTTCTCGAGGAAGACATCGAAACCGCCCCGTATCTCGACCATCGCACCTTCATGCGCAAGACCAAGGACGGCTGGATAGCCGCGATGCCGGTCCAGCAGGCGGAAATGCAGGGCGCGTTCAAAGCGCTCGAACTCGAACATCTCTTTGGCGATGAACGGTTTGCGACCTATGAGAATCGTGCGCGCAACCGCGCGTTGCTGAAATCGATGATGGACGACGCCTACGCGAGCTTCACGACGGACGAAATCTGTGCGCGCTTCGATGCGGAAGATGTGCCTTATTCGAGAGTCAATGCGCGCCACGACGTGCCGGAGGATCCGCAGATCGAGGCCATGCAGGCGCTGTGGACCTACGAGCATCCGGCTGCCGGGGAGGTGCGCACACCGCGCCCGCCGGCGCAGTTCTCTGAAACACCGAGCAACATACATCGGCACACACCGGCGCTGGGAGAAAACAACCGCGAAGTGCTGGCAGGTCTCGGCTATAGCGAGGACGAAATCGGGGCGCTCATCGATGCGGGAGCCGTGATCAATCCGCAGCAATGATTGAGGTCTCCGGCGCGCTCCTCCGGGAGGTTGTCAAAGGCAGCATCACCCGGATACCGGGCTGGCAACGCCTGTGGCGCAAGCGCGGGGGCGAAGGTACAGCGTCCGCGAGCTACTGTTACTCGGTCTGGCTGAAGCACCTGACGCTGCTCCACGCCGGCGGGATGCAGACGGTGCCCGATCGCCTGGGCGAGCTCGGCCCCGGGCACTCGCTGGGCGTAGGGCTCGCTGCGATGCTGAGCGGTGTGAATCACTACGTCGCGTTGGACATGTTGCCGTACGCAACCAGCGATCGGGACCTGGCCGTGTTCGAGCAGCTAGTGGCAATGTTCCAGCAGAAGGCTGCCCGGCCGACGCGCGGATGGCCGGACTTTGATCAACATCTCGATCCGAATCTGTTTCCCTCCGCGGTGCTCAGCGATGATGTTCTGGAGCGAGCGCTCGCCCCCGAGCGGCTGGACGCGATCCGCCGGGTCATCGCGGGCGAGACTGTGTCTGAGGTTTCGCTGCGTTATTGCGTGCCCTGGTACGAAGCGGTGGAAGAAGGGGCGGTAGACGTCATCCTTTCGCACTCTGTGCTCGAGCACGTCGATGACCTGGAGCTGACCTACGCTGCCCTCCATCGGTGGCTGCGCCCGGGGGGGTTGATGAGTCACCAGATAGATCTCACTGCCCACGCGATCAGCCGTTCCTGGGACGGCTATCGATCCTATCCCGACTGGCTGTGGTGGCTCGTGCGCGGCAAGCGCCCGTATCTCATCAATCGCACGCCGCCGTCGGAACATATCCGTCTGATGGAGAAAAACAGCTTCACCGTTGTGTGCAACCTGCAGCGACGCGCGGATTCGGCCCTATCGATCGAACGTCTCGCATCGCGCTGGCGGCAGCTGAGCGACGCGGACCGGCATTGTGACAGCACCCTCATACAGGCCCGGAAAGACTCACAAATTGCCTGAATTTTGTCGGTTTACCCCGCTCGCGTGCTTCGCTAAGGTTGACGATATTGCGCTAATCGGGGGAGAGGACGCATGCATCACGTCGGTGATTTGCTGGAAGCACGACAAGGTGAGCCGGTAGTCTGGATAGAACCGCTCGCATCCGTGTTCGACGCGTTGAAAATGATGAATGAACGTAATGTCGGCGCGCTGCTCGTGCAGATCGACGAGTACCTCGTCGGCATCCTGTCGGAGCGCGACTACGTCCGTAAGGTCATTCTCGATACGCACAGCGCCAAAAACCTGAAAGTGTCTGAGGTCATGACCCGCGATGTCGTCACGGTAACCCGTGAAGATACCGTTGTGCATTGCGTGGCCCTCATGCGCAAGCACCACGTGCGACACCTGCCTGTCGTCGAAGAAGGCAAAGCCATCGGCATGATTTCGCTGCGTGATCTGTTCCTCGACGTCATTCACGAAAAGTTCGAGGAACACGGCATTCAGGAAGAGGCCTAGCCGCAGCGACATCCGGCTGGCTTCAGCCGCAGCCGGGTGTCTTCGTCGCACACTGCCACAATTCGAGCCGGGCACTCCCACGACTTGACCCGCACCGCGGCGCAGCTAAAGTCTCCGCTGCAATTTGAATCTGGAACCGTTTCGGCAGGCGATCGAGTCGCTTCGGCGGCGCCTGGTTTGCAGATCTGATCAGAACAGCAGGGGGAAAGAACCAATATGAACGCAACTTCAGTGCCTCTGGGTGTGACCTTCGGGAGCCTGGCCGTGCTCGGCCCGCGCGGAGTCATCGACATAGCCAAGCTTGCGCAAAGTCTCAATTACCGCTCGCTGTGGACTGTTGAGGCAACAGGTACGGATGCCTTTACGCTGCTGGGCGCCGTATCCGCTGTGGCCCCCGGCCTCGACCTGGCCACGGGCATCGTGCCGATACAGGTGCGCACGCCGCCGCTTGCCGCGATGAGTGCTGCGACGCTGCAGAGTCTCAGTCCGGACGCTGACGTCTGGCTCGGCGTTGGCGTCTCGGCCCCCGGGATTCTGCGCCAGCATGGGGCTGCGACTTCCGATCGTCCGATCGCGATGATGCGCGAGTACGTGGCGCTGCTGCGGGAGTGTCTGTCCGGCGAGGCGGTGACGTTCGAAGGAGACTTCTGGCAGGTCAAACGCTTCCGCCTGGCTGTACGGCTGGGCGAGCGCCGGCCGAAAATCGTGATGGCCGCGTTGAATCCGCAGATGTTGAAGCTCGCGGGTGAGATTGCCGACGGCGTTCTGCTCAACTACATCCCGGTGACGCACGTGCCGGCATCGATCGAACAGGTGCGTCGCGGCGGTGATGCGAAGATTTTTGCCTATGTGCATGCAGCGGTGGGCGAACTGGCGAACGCCGCGCGCTCGGCGCGTAAAGACCTTTTCAACTACGCCATGGCCGATGGCTACGCCAACATGTTTCGCGCGGCGGGATTCGAGGGCGAAGTGGATGAGTTGCGCGCCCGCTTTGCCGAGCGCGATCGCGACGGCGCGATGGCCGCGATCTCGGAGGAGATGATTCAGGCGATCAACTTTGTAGGCAGCGCCGACGAGGTGACACGCTTTGTCAGCGCGTACGTGGACGCCGGCGTGCAGCACCCGGTGCTGATGCCGATGCCCTGGGGGGAGGATCGTTTTGCGGTCACCGAAGCGACCATGCGCGCGGCCGCGGCCGCGGTGTCCTGAGCGCTTTGTCGGCTAGAGGTCCGGCTCTGCCACGAAGCTGAGCGTAAGCTCGCCGACTTTTGCCGGCGCACCGAGCCCCAGGGAAGCCGCGCGTGCCCGGCATTCGTCCGGGTCGTGGCTGGCAAACGTAAACTCGACGATCCGCGCATCGCCGTCGATTGCGGAGAAGTCGACAAACGTCTGGTCGCTGAAGGTGATACGCCCGTTTACCAGCGGTTCGCCGAGCACTTCCGCCCAGCGCTCGCCGAGCGCCTCCGGGTTGGGCGCCGCTACCGTGCAACCGAGGATCCGCGTGACGTGCCTTGCGCGGCGGGTTTCCCAGTCGGGGCCGGCCCACAGCCAGGACTGTGGGGGCCGCATCTCGTCGAAGGACACGATCGCGCCGCCAATGTCTTTCGGATGTACATGGCAGGCGGAGACTTCGGGCCGTTCGGTCTGCCACACCTTGCGCAGTCCGAGGGCGTCGAGATGCGCGTCGAAACGGGCGAAGTCCGTAACCTGAAAGAGCATCATGTAACCGCAGGCGTCAGTGTCATAGCGTGCCAGGGTGCGTCCCGCTGCGGTGTCGGCAGCGTCGGGACTGACGATTTCCAGAAACGTATCGCCAAGCGCCATGACCGAGTTGACCAGGCCAAACTCGCCGACGCCCGGGTCCGCAAAGTCATCCGGAACGCCCAGCAGCGAAAAGAGCGTCGATCGTGTAGCGGCCAGATCGCTTGCCGCGAGCGCCAGCTGTCGTACCTTCATGGTTTTTACCTCATGGTCTCATGACAACGCGACCCACGGTCTTGCGGTTTTGCAGACGGATCAGCGCGTCGGGCAGATCTTCAAAAGCGACCACAGAGTCCACCAGGGGTGAGATTTTGTCCTGCACGAGCAGGTCGGCCAGTTCGGCGTAGCATTGCTTGAACGGAGCGGGGTCATGTTGATGGTAGCCGCCCATGTGCACGCCGACGACGGAGTAGTTTTTGACCAGAATATGATTGGCCGGTGCGCTTGGAATGTCACCGCTGGCAAACCCGATGACCAGCAGGCGGCCTTCCCAGGCGACCAGCCGGCGCGCGATGTCGAAGTACTTGCCGCCGACAGGATCGTAGACGACGTCGACGCCGCGGCCATCGGTAAGCGCCATGACCCGTTCGTAGAGATCCTCGTCAGCGTAGTCGATGACCTCGTCTGCGCCGAGAGATTTACAGGCGGCGACCTTCTCCGGACCGCCGGCAGCTGCGACGACCCAGCAACCGTGCAGTTTGGCCAACTCGACCGCAGCCGAACCGACGCCGCCGGCTGCCGCCAGCACCAGCACCGTTTCCCCGGGCTTGAGTTGCCCGCGTAAATGCAGGCCGAACCAGGAGGTGCCGTAGGTCACATGCATCGCGCACATCTTCACCGGGTCTGCCGCCTCGGGTACCGGGGTGGCCTGATGTGCCTGCAGGAGTGCCTGCTCGGCGAAGGCGCCATCGCCGTCGACCGTGGGACCGATCACCCGATCGCCCACGGCAAAGTTGTCATCATGTGATTCCAGCACTTCACCGACCGCGTACATGCCGGGCACAAAGGGCGGGTCCAGTTTGACCTGGTAACGCCCCTGGCACTGCAGGATGTCGGCGAAGTTGATGTCGGCCGCCAGGACCTTGATTCGCAGTTGTCCGGGCGCGGCCGCTGGTGTGTCGACCTCATCGATCTGCAGGACTTCCCATGGATCACCCAGCTCTGTCAGCTGCCATGCGCGCATAGTTCCCCCTATGAAAATTGCGCGACAGACGTTACTGAAGAGCTATGGCGCGGGCAAGTTGAATGCGGCGGCGCGGATGTTACGCAGGCGGATCCATGCGATAGAGCGCCCAATCCGGTGTGGGCTCACCGTCGGGCACGTTCAAGATGCTGCGGCGGGCGGCTTCATCGTCAATCCGCACAGCGGTGCGCGGATACAGGCGCTCGCCGATTTTGACCATCACGCGAGGATCCGCAGCGACGTTCTTGGGCCAGCGCTTGGTGTCGCACCAGCCGCACGGTACGTAAAGGTCGTTATCAACCACGAAAGAGATGGTGGTCACCGAATGCGGGATGCCGTACCAGGTGTTGGTTTGCACGTAGACTTTTTGACGCTCCGCAACGAATCCCCAATCCGGACGCGGGTTGTCGACAAGCGCACCGCTCAATGACAGTCCGGGCCGCTGCTCGTCGGGATCGAGCGGGATCACCCGCGCCGCGACATAGAGCAGCACGACCAGGGTAACGATGACGGTGATGAGCGACTTCATGGTTGGTGCGAACTCCTGGTCAAGTCTGGATCTGCGGCATCTGTACGCCCAGACGCTGCGCGGCGCCATGCACCAGCGATTCGAATACCTGCGGAAGCTCCTGCGGCAGGTGCAGGTTGTCACGCTCGGCCAGCGCGTTGTACTCGCCGACAAAGCGTAGAAATTGTTCTTTGTTGACCTGGTCCATCAGGCGCGCCACCAGTTCCACGAGATGTGGTGCGTATTCGTACCAGGGGCGGTTGGTCGTGGTTGCACCGACGCTGTCCAGCAGGGCAAGCGCGACAGTGATGTCATTGTCGATGGCCAGCGAGTGCCACGGCTCCTGGTCGAGAAACTGATGCAGGTGTCTGCGCGTTTCTTCAGGCAGTGGCGTTACGCCGGGCAGATCCAATGGCTCCGCCAGGTCGACGAGGATGCAGAAGTCAGTCATGTCCTCTTCCGCGAGGCTATTCAGCGCCTGCTCTGCGCCTTCGGATAGACCGGCGCCGAGGAGAAACTGCACCTCCTCTCTGACTTCGTTGGCGCGCTGAGTGAACTCTTCGGCCTGCGTCTCGTCTTCGCTGCGCGCGGCCTGCAGCTTGCGATTGAGGTCTCGCCACGTCCAGAAGCGCAGGCCGGAAGAATCGTGGTTTTTGGTGAATTTGATGCGCGGCACGTCGACAGCTCCTTTCCTCGCCGGGTGTCTTTTGAACCTCCAGCGAGTACTCACCGACCGTAGTTCTGACCGGTTTGGGTTTGTGTTATCACCCGAGTATACGCCGCGCATTCCCATGAGCGGAAGCGGGCGTTCAGTGCGGTACGCGTCTTTTGTCTCGGTCTTTTGTCGCGTCTCTTTGTCGCGTCTCTTTGTCTTGTCGCGGTTTTTGCAAAAACATTGCACAGACCTTCCGCTTGTGCGAGCGATGGCCTGGTTTATCGTGAACGCTCATCTGGAGGAGCGAAATGCAGCAGTTACAGCAGCCGCTATCTGACGTTCAAAGCGGGACGAGCCCGCGCCATGTTGCCATCATCATGGATGGCAATCGACGCTGGGCGCGCCGCCACAATCTGCCCGCAGTGCGCGGTCACGCGGCGGGACTCGAACGTGCGGTGGATGTCCTGCGCTGGTGTCGTGACACGCCGGTGCAGTGCGTTTCGCTGTTTGCGTTCGCCACGGCCAACTGGGCGCGCGACAAGCGCGAGGTCGTCGACCTGATGCAGCTGGCCGTGCGCGCCATGCGCCGTTTTACGCCGCTGGCGGTGGAACATCAGGTGCGGCTCACGTTCCTCGGCAGGCGCGAGCGTTTGCCGCGCACGCTTCGGCGTTTGATGGCGCTCGCCGAAGAACGCACTTCCTGCGGCGGACGCGAGCTGCGTATCGCATTGGATTATTCCGCGCAGCAGGCGATTGTCGACGCTGTTGGTGAGAAGTTCTGTCGGGGTGAGGGCGAGGTGTCGGTACGTGACCTCGATGACGCGCTCGGACCGCCGGTGGATCTGCTGATACGCACGGGTGGCGAGCGACGCCTCAGCAACTTTCTGCTGTGGGAGTGCGCCAATGCCGAGCTCCGCTTCGACGATCGTTTATGGCCGGATTTCGACCGCGACGCCTGGTTGGATGCCTTGCGCTGGTTTGCGCGCCGCGAACGGCGTTTCGGTCGCTGAGATTGCCCAGTTCAGCGAGCAGTTCTTTGTTACCTGAGGTAACATCAGCGTCCCTGATCAGATCGAGCGAACATGTCTGTCCTGTATCCGTTCAACATCGCCACATCGCTGGCGTCGACCGTTCTGCGAGCCGGTGTCGGCGTGCAGGCATCACCTGCGGCGCACCAGCCGGCGGAACTCCTGCGCCTTTATGAGTTTGAGGGTTGTCCCCATTGCCGCCTGGTGCGCGAGGTCTTGACCGAACTCGATCTGGACGCGCTGGTGCTGCCATGCCCTAAAGGTGGTGAGCGGTTTCGCGCGGAAGCGGTCGAGCGCGGCGGTAAGGCTCAGTTCCCGTATCTGGTCGATCCCAACACCGACGCTGAGATGTATGAATCGGCGGACATCATCGAATATCTGTTCGAGACCTATGGCCAGCGCAAGCCGGCCTGGCACTGGCGGTTGGTGGAACTGCAGCGCCTGGGTTCGGTGCTGACGAGCATCACGCGCCTTGGGGCGGGCACCTTGGTCAAGGCGTCCAGAGCCCCCGATCTGCCCCTCGAACTGTACAGCTTTGAAGCGTCTCCGTTTGCGCGCCCGGTGCGTGATCTACTGTGTGAAATGGAATTGCCCTATGTGTTGCGCTCGGTTGGGCGCACCCAGCCGGGCGACTGGGTGCCGCCAATGCTGCGTGGTTCGAACGGCACGATGACACCCGGCACGCGTAACCGGCGTGCGCTCCTGCAGCGTGCGGGGATGATCTCGATACCGTACCTGGTCGATCCGAATACGGGTCAGGAATTGGCGGAGTCTGCAGATATCCTCGCGTATTTGCGGGACACCTACGGGGTGTGAAAGGCGGGGCTGGCTAAAGAGAGAAACGCCAGGCCGGCGCGGTAGCCAGCCTGGCGTCGTACCGGCTTAGCGGCCGACGGTGCTGGACACCTGGTTGTTTTCCAGCGTGTCGGTCACTTCGGTGACCTGCAGGTTGCCGTCGATCTTGCACTGTACGCGGAACGCGCCGTCAGCTACGCCACGAACGTTCAGAGAGACGCGGGTGACGCGACCTTCACGGATGCGGTGGATCTTCGTGCGCGCTTCTTCGCCGTAGCGGGCGGTCACTTCGTTTTTGCAGAGGGTGACCGCTTCGCTGGCGGAAGGACCGGCCATAGCAGGCGCAGAGGCGCCAACGGCGATGAGGCCTGCGGCGAGAACGCTCGGGAGAGTTGCTTTCATAGAGATGTGCTCTTGGTCAAAAAAAGGAGCGCGGAGTGTATAGAGCACAATGTGTTACGAAAATACCCATCCAGTCGCTGTTCGACAATGAGACAGCAATGTGTGCCGGTCAGGTCGCGGCACAGACCTGGCGGGGCACTTGGCCTCAGTCGCGCTGATCACGGTGCCGTGTCGCGCCGATGGCAGTCGAGACAGGCGCGGGTAGGGCCGTGGTCTGCGCCGCTGAGTTGCTCGCTCAGGTGACAGCCGCGGCACAAATCGTGAAACTGCGTTTCGATCAGCGGGGCGATTTCCGGATCGGTTTTGTGGCAGTCGAAGCACAGGCCCATGCCGGTATCGTCGACGAAATTGTGATGGCAGGCGATGCAGTTCTGTTCTGTGTGGTCAGCATGGGCGAACGTCACGGCCAGAAGCGCGCCATTGGGGTGCGCCACGAATTGCTCGGCGTCGGGGTTTTCCGAGATCAGGGTGCCTGTGGTCAAAACCGCTACCACTGCCATGGCGAGACCGATGACAAGCATGCCCACTTTCATGTCGGCAGCGCTTTCATGCCGATGAAAAGCCCCGCGAGTGCGATCACGCCGCTAAGCTGCGCGGGTGTGATTTGCGGGGTCATGCCCGATGCCCTGCGGCTTGCCAGCGCGACAGCGGCACAGAGCGCAGCATACAGCCCAACCTCCACCGGGCTGCTGACGTAAAACCCCGTTCCGACGATATGGCTCACAGCGAGCCCGACGCCGAGCGCCGACAAGGCGTAGTGCCAGCTGCGAAACGCCGCGCGATTCTGCCCCCACCAGCGCCGCCACATCGGCAGTGCAAGGACAATAACGGCGATGACGAGCATGATGGCCGCGAGCCCCGTGTGCATGTACCAGGGCGCATCCCACGCGAGGTAATGCCATACCGTCGGGTCTGTCGCGATGAGCCAGAGGACATGGATGAGCAGGGCCCCCGCAACGCTATAGCTGACCCACTGATGAATACGATTGCGGCGCCCGGTGCCGACATCGATGAAGAGATACAGCATGCCGGCGAAAGCCAGAAACCCGACGGCGTTGGCGGCGTCCCATGCCCAACCCGCGGATGCGCGCGGTTCGTGCAGCAGGCTCAGGCCGAATACGAGAGCGGTGAGCGCGTAGGCCAAAAAAACTCAGCAGTCAGTGGGCGAACCCTACTTATAGCGGGGTTGCGACCTTTGACCAAGGGTCGGTTACACTCATGGAAGTGCTGGTCGACACTGGAGAGAACATGTCAGCAGTCGAAATCTATTGTGAGGCGCCCCTCTACTACATGGACGGCCTCGACAATATTGCCGAAGTGCAGGTGCCCATCAAGGATGGACGCGCCGCGGACGATCTGCGCTGGGAGGTGCAGGGTTTTGAGCTCATGCAGCATGCCTCGACGGTGCGGGACTGGGATGACGATGACCAGATCAAAGCGCGGTACTACGCCGAGATGGAAGCGCTGGCCAAGACCCTGACAGGTTCTGATCATGCGATCATCGGCGGGCACATCAGCCGTAATCCGGACACCGCGCTCAGCCAGCCCGATTACGCACCGATCCAGTACGTCCATTCGGATTTCACCGATAACTACGGGGAGCTGATCACCAACCGCTACCTGCAGGAAGATCCAGAACATCTTTATATGCTCGAACGCGCCGGCATGAGTGCGGATGATTTCCGGCGCGCCAGGCGCCTGGTCATCCTGCAGTTCTGGCGGAATGTGGGTCCCGAGGCGATGGATCTGCCGCTGGCGTTCTGCGATGCCAGCACGGTGCCGCGCAGTGACATGCAGGCGATCCACGTGCCGAACTATGCGGACAGTGGTCTGCCTTTCGACGCTTTCGGCGTCGCCCACGGCAGTAGCCATGATTGGTATGTGTTTCCAAACATGCGGGTGGACGAGGTGGTTGCGTTCCGCACGTTCGACAGCGAGCGGGCCGGCACGGAAGAGCCGTTCTGGACTCCGCACTCGGCATTCCGTGACCCGCACTACGACAATGCGCCGGACCGGCGCAGCATCGAGGTGCGTGCGACCTGCCTGTACTTCTAACGTTTCACCGCCGAAATACCGCCTCGTCGCGCGAGTATCTTCTGCCGGCCAAGCGCCCTGTGATAGTCTCGTCCGTCCAGATTTGGAGGAAAGATAAGTGGGGACACTGACAGGTAAGATTGCGGTCGTGACCGGAGCCAGCCGGGGTATCGGCAAAGGCATTGCGATAGCGCTGGGTGAGCAGGGCGCAACCGTTTACGTTACGGGCCGCTCAACGGGCGACGGCGAGCGCACCATCGATACAACAGCGCGTCTCGTCACCGAAGCCGGCGGCGAAGGCCGTGCGATCCAATGTGATCACGGCGACGACAGCCAGATCGAGGCGCTGTTTAAAAAGATCGGCGAGGAGGTGGATCACATCGATATCCTCGTCAACAACGTCTACAAAATCCCGAATCCGCCGGCCTGGGGCGGCGGTTACTGGGACCATCCGATCCAGGTTTGGGATGATCAGGTGGGCATCGGGCTCAGGGCGCATTACGTTGCGAGCTGGCACGCCGCGAAGCTGATGTTCGCGAGCGACAGCGCCGCGATGATCAACATATCCTCGCCCGGTGGCCAGAGCTATCACTTCAGCTCATCTTACGGTGCGGGCAAAGCGGGCCTCGACCGGCTGACCGCCGACATGGCGGTGGAGCTACAGCCCAAGAACATACCGGCGATCGTGATCTATCCGGGTTCTGTGGCAACTGAATTTATTCAGGACGCGGCGCAGGAGCGGGAAATGGATCTGTCGCAGTCGCAGACACCGCTTCTGGTGGGCCGCTCAGTGGCGGCGCTCCTCACCGCGGACAACCTGATGGAGCGCACCGGCACCATTCAGTGGGTTGAGGACCTGGTGGACGAGTTCGATCTCTACGACGAGAACGGCTCACGGCCGACGGTCAGATACGCCGACCGCGCGCATCAGTAAGGTCACCCGATAGCGAGATCGCGAGGCGGCATCATGCCGCCTCGTTGTCACCCGCGCGCTTGAGGTGATAGTCCTCGAGGTTCACGTCGTGCGTCACTTGCCAGTACTGCTGCAGACTGAAAGGTGAGTTGTTGATTACACGACCTTCGCTGTTCTTGTACCAGCTCTCGACGTTCGGATGGCCCCATGCCAGCGTTTTGCTGATGGCCTGAACTTCTTCGTTGTAAGCGTCGTTGATGTCGCTGCGCACTTCCATTGCGTCGACAGACTTGTCGAGCATCGCCGCGATGCACTGCATCACGTAGTGGATCTGGCACTCCACCTGATAGATGATGCTGCCGCCGTGCACGATGTTGGTATTCGGGCCGTACAGACAGAACAGATTCGGGAAATCCGGCACCGACACGCCTTTGTAAGCGTTGGCGCTGTCGCCCCAGGTGGCTTCCAGGGTTGCGCCGCTCTTGCCCACCACGTCCATCGGCCAGAGGAACTGGTTGGTGTGGAAGCCGGTGGCGAGGATCAACACGTCCAGTTCATGCACTGTCCCATCGGCCGTTTCCACGCCTTCCGGGAGCACACGTACGATCGCGTCGTCGACCAGATCGACGTTGTCGCGCGCGAGCGTCGGGTACCAGCCGTTGTCGACGATGAGGCGCTTACCCCATACCGGGAAATCGGGCACGCATTTGTCGACGTAGTGTTGCTTGTCTCCGAGCCCCTCTTTGATGAATTCGACCAGCGCCTCGCGCATGCCGTGGTTCGCTTCATTGAGAGAGACGTCCGTCTGCTGCCACTCTGGGTCTGCGACGACCGCGGGCCAGACGCGGTCGCCGAACACCATGATCATGCGCGCGCGATGAAACTCTGCATAGAAAGGGATGTGGTTGAGCGCCCAGAGCTGGCCGGGTTCGACGGGGCGGTAGTAGTCCCGAGCCGGCGCCACCCAGTGCGGCGTGCGCTGAAAGACTGTCGCATGCGCGGCCGCCTCGGCCGTCTTCGGCAGAAGCTGCACGCACGAGCAGCCGGTGCCGATCACGCCGACCCGCTTGCCGCTGATGTCGACCTCATGATTCCAGCGCGCTGAGTGCCACATGTCGCCGGCAAAGCTGTCGAGGCCTTCGATCTCCGGCAGGGAGGGGCGGTTCAGCTGACCGACCGCGCTCACGACGACGCTGAAGGTTTCTTCGTGGTCGCCGCTGGCATCGCGATAGCTCACACGCCAGCGGCCCGTGTCCGCGTCGTAAGCTGCGCGGGTGACCTCAGTGTTGAACTGGATGTGATCGCGGACGCCGAATTCATCGGCGCAGCTGTCGAAATAGGCGAAGAGCTCATCGCGCTTGGAAAAGTAGCCCGACCAGTTCGGATTGCGATTGAAAGAAAATGAGTAGTAGTGGTTCGGTGTATCCACGCCGCAGTCGGGATAGGTGTTTTCGTACCAGGTGCCGCCGACCTCTTCGTTTTTCTCGAGGATCTTGAAGTTGATGCCGGCAGCTTTCAGCTTTGCCGCGGTGCCGAGCCCGGACATGCCGGCGCCGATGATCAGGACGCTGAAGGCGTCCGCCTTGCCGTCAGCCACGGCTTGCGTGACCGGCTCGCGCCAGACGTCGTCGCGATCGGTAAAAGACATCTCCTCCATGAGCATGGCCGCGTAACCCGCGTCGACGTCCTCGGCAATCGAAAAGGTCATCAGGCGCTGCAGACGTGCCTGATCTGGCGGCGGCGCGATCTCGCGCTTGCCGTCGCGGACCTCACCGATGATTTGCACCGCGGCGTCTTTGATCTCCTGTGCGACCTCGTCGCTGTAGCGTCCGCTGTCGTCCGGGAAGAGCGAACCCTCCGGGGCTTCGATGGCCGCCGGCCGATAGCGCTCAGTCAGCCACTCGTCGCTGCCGGTGATGCAGGCGAGCACCACCACCAGGTTGGGTAAATTGACGTCTTCCAGGGCGTTGCGTAAATCCTGGTCGTTGCCGGGTATGTTCATGTGTTCCAATCCGCCTTCCAAACTCGCCCGAATCGTAGCAAATGCTCCCGGAAAGGGGCAAAAACCGTGCTTGAAGCCCTGAAAAAGCGGCAGTAGAATGCGCGCCTGCTGGAGTTTCGGGCAGGAAGTGCTTGAATTTCAGCAAGATGGCTGGACGCTGAGGCAGTGTTCGGCCGTTTGCTGTCAGTACGAAAAATGTTGGCTTAAGGAGACTAAGGGTCAGTATGACGGGAGAGTCCTATTAAAAAAGGTATGAAGCGCGCCGAACGTTCTTTGTTGAACGAAGAAATTCGCTCATCAAACGTACGATTGGTCGGTGCTGACGGCGGTCAACGCGGTATCGTCTCCCGTGAGGAAGCGTTGGCAGAAGCGCGGGCTTCGGGTATGGATCTGGTGCTGGTCGCACCAGAGGCTGAACCCCCGGTCTGCAAAGTGATGGACTATGGCAAGCATCTGTTTGAGCTGAAGAAAACCAAAGCAGCTCAGCGTAAAAAGCAGAAGCAGATCCAAGTCAAAGAAATGAAATTTCGTCCCGGGACGGAAGAAGGCGATTATCAGGTAAAGCTACGCAACCTGAGGCGCTTTTTGGAAGAAGGCGACAAAGCCAAGGTGTCGTTGCGGTTTCGCGGTAGAGAAGTGGTTCACCCCGAAATTGGCATGACGCTCATGGGCCGGATTGCTGAAGACCTTGACGAACTTGCTCAGATAGAAGCTGAGCCCAAGTTTGAAGGTCGTCAGGTGATCATGGTGCTGGCGCCGAGAAAAAAGAAAAAGGGATAAGGCTCTAAGCCCAAGCCCCCCACTTCCGTAACGGTGAATTAGAGGTCGTGGCGACACGGCATAACAATCGCGTGGAGAAAATGGCAAATGCCTAAACTCAAAACCAATCGTGGTGCTGCGAAGCGTTTTCGCAAAACCGCCAGCGGCTTCAAACACCGCAAAACCAACCGCAATCACATCCTGACCAAGAAAGGCACCAAGCGTAAGCGCCAGCTGCGCGGCTTCCAGGACGTCGCTGCTGCCGACGTGCCAGGCTTGCGTCGAATGTTGCCCACCAAAGCTCGATAGGAGAGAAGCATGCCCAGAACAAGACGTGGCGTAGCTTCCCGAGCTCGCCGGAAAAAAGTTTTAAAAGCAGCGCGCGGTTATTACGGCGCGCGCAGCCGTACCTTTAAAGTTGCGAAGCAGGCGGTCATACGCGCCGGCCAGTACGCCTACCGTGACCGTCGTCAGCGTAAGCGTCAGTTTCGCCAGCTGTGGATCGTTCGTATCAATGCTGCCGCCCGGGAGCACGGCTTGAGCTACTCGCGCTTTATCGCCGGTCTCAAGGAAGCAGGCATTGAAGTGGATCGCAAAGTGCTGGCTGACATTGCCATGCACGAAAAGGAAGCTTTCGCGGCGCTCGCCGAGCGCGCTAAAGCCGCCCAGGCTGCTCAGGCAGCCTGACCCAAGCGTCACCTCAACGTGCTGCTTTCGGGAGACCTTAATGGGGTCCTTCTCGGAGGCGGTACAGCCGTGCGCATAAAGAAAGGGAAGGACAGCGGTCTTTCCCTTTTTTCGTTTAGGAACTGAGATGGATACACAGAACATTCTCGAGCAAGGTCTGAGCGCGGTGGGCGAAGCGTCCGATCTGCGCGCGCTCGACGACGTGCGCGTTGCTTACCTCGGTAAGAAAGGCGAGTTGACCAGTTTGTTGAAGGGGCTCGGCAAGCTCGACCCCGAAGAGCGGCCCAAGGCAGGTGCGCTCATCAACGAGGCGAAAGACGCGCTGCAGGATGCAATCGAGGCGCGCAAGCGCGGTCTCGAGCAATCGCAGCTGGCGGCGGAGCTCGCGGCGGACGCCGTCGACATTACCGCTCCGGGACGGCGTACCGAAAAAGGCGGTTTGCATCCGGTCACCCAGGCGATGTATCGCATAGAGGAGATTTTTGTCGGCGCTGGCTACGGCGTCGTGGCGGGCCCCGAAGTCGAAAACGACTACTACAACTTCGAAGCGCTCAACATTCCGGCGCACCATCCGGCGCGGGCGATGCACGACACGTTTTACTTCGGGGATGGCACGTTGCTGCGGACACATACTTCGCCGAGCCAGGTGCACACGATGGAAACGCAGGAGCCGCCCATCCGTGTGATTTGCCCCGGCCGGGTCTACCGGCGCGATTCTGACCTGACGCACAGCCCGATGTTCCACCAGGTCGAGGGTCTGGTGGTGGACAAGGGCATCAGCTTTGCTGACCTGAAAGGCACGGTCATCGACTTCGTGCGCAAATTCTTCGAGAAAGATCTCGACGTGCGTTTCCGCCCGTCGTATTTCCCGTTCACGGAACCCTCTGCGGAGGTCGACGTGCAGTGTGTGCACTGCATGGGCGAAGGGTGCCGGGTATGCAGCCACACCGGTTGGCTCGAGGTGATGGGCTGCGGGCTCGTGCATCCCAACGTGCTCAGCATGTCGGGCATCGACCCGGAAGTCTATTCCGGCTTTGCGTTCGGCTTTGGCGGCGACCGCCTGGCGATGCTCCTCTATGAAGTGGACGATCTGCGCCTCTTCTTCGAAAACGACGTGCGTTTCCTGCGCCAATTCACTTAAGGAAAGGGACATGAAATTCAGTGAAGCGTGGCTGCGCGAATGGGTGAGCCCGGATCTGAGTCGCGACGACCTGCTCAAGCAGCTCACGATGGCCGGGCTCGAAGTTGACGGTATTGAGCCGGTAGCGGAGAGTTTCTCCGGTGTGTGCGTAGGCATGATAGAAGCCCGTGAGCAGCATCCGGATGCGGACAAGCTGTCTGTGTGCACCGTTTTTGACGGCAGTGAGCGTGTGCAGGTGGTTTGCGGTGCGCCCAATGCGCGCGCCGGTCTGGTCACCGCGTTTGCCCGCGTCGGCGCGGTTTTGCCGGAAAATTTCAAGATCAAGAAAGCCAAGCTGCGTGGCGTCGAGTCCTTCGGCATGCTGTGCAGCGCCAAAGAGCTTGGTCTCGGCGACGACCATGACGGCATCATGGAATTGCCGGAAGACTGGCAGGTGGGTGCGGACCTCAATGACGTCATGCAGCTCAACGACGTCACGGTCGACCTCGATCTCACGCCCAACCGCGGCGACTGTTTGAGCCTGAAAGGGTTGGCGCGCGAAGTCGGTGTTTTGAATAACCTTGCGGTTGCTTATCCCGAGATACCCGCGGTTGCGCCCACCCACGACGAGACGTTCCCGGTTGCGCTCGCGGACCCGGATGGCTGTCCGCGGTATCTCGGCCGAGTGATTCGCGGCGTCGATCTTTCCCGGCCCACGCCTTACTGGATGGCGGAGCGTCTGCGCCGTTGCGGGCTGCGCTCCATCGACCCCGTTGTGGATGTGACCAACTATGTGCTCATTGAACTTGGTCAACCGATGCACGCGTTTGATCTCAATCAGCTCAAAGACGGCATTGTGGTGCGGAAAGCCGCGCCGGGTGACAAGCTGACGCTGCTCGACGGCACGGAAGTCGAGCCCGACGCGGACACGCTGCTCATCACTGATGGCAATGGGCCGGTGGCGATGGCGGGTGTCATGGGTGGCGCGCGCAGCGGGGTGCAACCCGATACGAAAGATGTCTTTCTCGAATGTGCGTTTTTCGCACCGCTTGCGATAGCCGGCACGGCGCGCCGTTACGGTCTGCATACCGATGCGTCGCACCGCTACGAGCGCGGCGTCGACTTCGACTTGCAGGCTGCGGCGGTCGAGCGCGCAACACGGCTGCTCATCGATATGGTGGGCGGTGAGCCCGGGCCTGTCATCGACACTTCTGAGCCCGCGCATCTGCCCGTCGCGCCGACCGTGCACTTGCGCCAGGCGCGCCTGCGGGAGCTACTCGGCGTGGATATCGATGCCGGTCAGGTGGATGAGGCGTTTGCCCGGCTCGATCTCGAGATCGTCGGCCGCGAAGAAGCGGATGGGCAGGTCACCTGGCAGGTGATACCACCCAGTCACCGCTTCGATATCAGCATCGAAGCCGATCTGGTGGAAGAGGTTTGCCGAATCTACGGTTACAACAACGTACCGTTCACAACGCCCGACACGGATCTCTCTCTGCGCGCCGTAGAGCTGGAGGCGAGCCCCGAAGCAGCGCTCAAGCAGCAGGTGGCTTCCATGGGATTTGCCGAGGTCATCACCTACAGCTTCATTGATCCGAATCTGCAGGACCTGCTCGACCCGAAACATGAGCCGCTGACACTTGCCAATCCCATGTCCTCCGAGCAATCGGTCATGCGTACCAATCTGCTGCCCGGCCTGATTGATGCCGCGCGCGGCAACGTTGCCCGCCAGGCGGATAGCCTGAAGCTCTTCGAGCTCGGTCTCACGTTTGTACCGGGCGCTGCAGGCCTCGAGCAGCATCAATTTCTCGGTGGTCTGCTGTGGGGCCGTCGCCAGGCGGAAGGCTGGCTGACTGGCGCGGATAGCGTCGACTTCTTCGACGTCAAAGGGGTCGTCGAAGCGCTCCTCGACTGGGCCGGTTTGCACGATGTGAGTTACGTGCCGAGCGATGATCCCGTGCTGCACCCGGGTCAGAGCGCGGTTGTGCAGGTAGCCGGACAGCCTGTCGGCCGTCTCGGCCGATTACACCCGGAAGTTGAAAAGCGTCTGGACTTGAGTGGGGCTTTTGTTTTTGAATTGAAAGGGGAGGCGATCTTAAGCCGACCGCGCAGAATTTACGGCGGCATCTCCAGATATCCCAGCGTGCGCCGGGATCTGGCGGTCGTTGTGGCGAAATCCGTCAGCGCTGCCGCGGTGGAGACTAAGGTGCGCGATACCCTCGGCGAGATACTTGTTGACTTCAGGTTATTTGATGTCTATGAGGGCAAAGGTATTGATTCTAATGAAAAAAGTCTCGCATTAGGGTTGACGTTGCAGAGTCGAGAAGCCACCCTTACGGAAGCAGAAATAGGACACTATGCGCAATCCGCTCTGGCTGCGTTGGAAGAGGCGTTCAACGCCCGCCTGCGCTGACAGGGTGGCTACTGGATCGAAACAAGACAAATAAACTAAGACAAAAAGTCTGATCAAGTAGGGGATTGCGTGACGACAGGCTGAGCTGTCGCAAACACCGGCCAAGGGAGGCAGTTTGTGGGCGCGCTGACGAAAGCGAGAATGGCAGACCAATTGTTCGAGGAACTGGGCCTCAACAAGCGCGAAGCCAAAGAGATAGTAGAGCTCTTTTTTGACGAAATTCGAGATTCGCTGGAGAATAATACTCAAGTGAAGCTCTCGGGATTCGGCAATTTTGATCTCCGGGAAAAAGGTGAGCGCCCAGGGCGTAACCCCAAAACCGGAGAAGAGATCCCGATTACCGCCCGCAGGGTGGTGACCTTCAGACCCGGGCAGAAGTTGAAAGCGCGAGTTGAAGCCTACGCCGGCGAGGAAGAAGCCGCCGGTCCTGACGAAACGGAATATTAACCTTCGGGTGGTGTGGTTTTAGATGCTGGAGCCGAGTAACAACGACGAACTGCCGCCGATTCCGGGCAAGCGCTATTTCACGATTGGTGAAGTGAGCCAACTCTGTGATGTAAAACCACACGTTTTACGTTACTGGGAGCAGGAATTTCCGCAGCTGAGTCCTGTCAAACGTAGAGGCAATCGTCGTTATTATCAGCGTCAGGACGTGATTGTGATTCGCCAGATCCGCGGGTTACTTTACGATCAGGGCTTTACCATCGGTGGCGCCCGCCAGCGCTTGACCAGCGAAGATGCCAAAGAGGATCAGACGCAGTTCAAGTTACTCGTGCGTCAAATGATCGTGGAATTGGAAGACGTGCTGCGTGTGTTAAAATCATAAGATTGACACCCACCCGGCACACATGCCGGAAGCGAATTCTGAGATGCCCTGCCGAACCCTTCTCATAATTGTATTGCTCGCCTGCGCTACGCCTGTCTGGGCGGGCGGTGGCGGCGCGTTTGTCTACGATGCCCGCATGGCTTTCCTGAAAGCCGGCGAGCTGGCGCTCAGCCTCAATCGCTTTGATGGCGAGTATGAGGTTGCGGGTGCGTTTCAGACCTCCCGCGCCATGAGCACGTACTACACCTGGAACGGTGTATTTGCAGCCACCGGCATCTGGCATATGAACGGGCCCGTAACCAGAGCCTATCTCGCGCGTTCCTCCGGCAAAGATGACGACCTGAAGATTGTCTTGAACACCGAGGACGGCGCCCGTTTGCTGGACAGTCCGGATGGTGATTTCGAAACGATCGAGAAGCCGGAAGGGGTCGACCTGATCTCAGCGCTCTTCTTCAGCCCGTCCTGTTACCAGGGCGAGACGGTCCATGACGGAGAAGATGCGTATCGTCTGAAACTCCGTTCGAGCCGCACGCGCACCTTGAACGGCGCGCGTGGGTACTATCAAGGTGAGGTCGTCGACTGTGACTATGAAGTGCGCGATCACAAAGACCGCAAGCGCCGGGTCATCGTCTCTCTGGCTGACGTTGGTGATACCACTGTGGCGGTGCAGCTCCGCGCCAAGATTCCGGTGCTGCCCGACGCCGTTTTCAAGCTGCGTATGCCGCCGGTGATTCAGCCGGCGCCCGCGGTGTTCGCCGCGCAATAGTTGTCGCTGATCTCGGCGGAGCTTGCCGGCAACAGCTCCGGCCGGAGCGGTAAATCCCTGGGCAGCTTGATGTCCCACACCCATCCTCGCCGAGCGCTCCATTGCAGAATCCACCAGCCTGGATCCGTCTGGCCGGGAAAGAGTCCAAGCCTGGCCGAACCCGGGTAGGCGTGATGGTTGTTGTGCCAGCATTCGCCGAAGGTAATGAGGCCGCAGCCTCGCACGTCGAATCCCTGCACCGCTGCGCCGGCGATGTGAAAGTGCCGTCCGCCGCTGTTGTGGGCAAAATAGCCCACCAACCAGTGGCCGGTCAGGCTGACGGCAACGCGAGCGCAGACACCCCACAGCAACCAGGGTAGACCGCCGACGAGATAAAACAGCAGCGCCCAGGGTAATTGCTGCCAACGCGCGGTCGCGTCCAGCCAGCGATAGCAGCGATTGTTGGCCACCGTCGCGTCGCAGCGGATTTCAGGCGGCTCGGCAAGCTCTATTCGGCAGTGCATCTGCCACCACCAATCCCGGTAAATCGGCTGTCGATGGCCGAAGAAGTCGTGGCACGCGTTCTGCCGTTGAGCCCAGTCGCGCAGGTCGTGTGTTCTGGTCATTGTGAATGGACCGCCCATGCCGACCAGCGTGCCGAGATACACCAGCGCCATTTCGAGCTTATCGGGGCAGTCATAACTAGCGTGTATGAGCCGGCGGTGCATGCCGAGGGAGTGACCGAAACACAGGGTCAGGAAAGACGTCACTAAAAACAGCAGTATCGCGCCTGGGGTCACATGGAAAAGTGCAGCGACCGCGCCGCCGTACATCACAAACGTGAATACTGACTGCGCGGGCGCCCACAGCACCTTCCCCTTGCTGGGGTCGGCGCGGCCGACGACGCGCGGGTTGTCATAGGGTTTGGGTTCATGCATCGATGAATTCCTTGAGCATGTGCGTCAGCGCCTCGCCGACGGCGGCCTCCTGCAGCGGTCCGAAGTACCAGGCAGGGTCGAGGTCGCGGCTGTAGTGCGCGGTGAGGGAGACCCGGGTGCGTCCATCTGTCAGCGCGCGCATTTCGATATCTGTCCCGTGAAAGGTCATGTAGTTCGCAAGGTAGGTCGAGTTGGACAGGATCCGGGTGCTGATCCGCTCGGGCCCTGCCTCGATGATCTGCAGGCGCAAGCTGCCTTCATGGGTGTTGGTCACAAACCAGCGTTTGTAACGAAAATGAACTTCGTGGATGTGCCCTGGCGCCAGCGAGCCCGCATCAATCGCGTAGGGCATCGGGAACCAGCTGATGAACCAGCCGTCTCCCTGCGGCAGCGCGAGCGGCTGGGAAAGACGGGCGAGAACATCGGGTGGGCTTCCGTCGACAATCAGAGTGCGTGTGACCGCGTTTTCGCGATCAACCGTGAGCGCCGGTATCGTGCCTTCGAGGGCGACAGCAGCGACGAGTAGCGGGATCAGAGAAGCTGAGAAAATGCCTTTGCCGCGCCGCTTGACGCTGATGAACAAGAGCGTGCACAGAAAGCCGATCAGGATGAACATCAGGTAGATCGGCAGAAACAAAGCGACGCACAACCATCCTTCAAACAAGATGATGGAGCTGCCGAGCAGCGCGATCAAGCTGCCGCGCGTGACGTTCCACCAGCCGTGCCACCAGCGGGCGTGCGTGCCTTCCTGGGTGAAGGTCGCAAGCGCCAGTGCGATGAGAAAAGGACAGCCTGCATAAAGCAAGGCAGTATGATCGAGGTCGAATCCGGCCAGTAAGCGCACGGTGACTGCGAAGATGCCGACCAACACCAGCATTGCCAGCGTGGGCTGGCGTTTGCACCACTGGAGCAGCGCGTTCATGAACCCGTGCGCTTGCGCCCTTTCGTGCTGACGACTCTGCCTTTCGGTAGCAGGCTGCCGACCGCATTACCCATTTTCATCAGTGCAATCAGAGTAGGGCGGGAGAGCGTTTTCACCTGATCGTACCAGTCGGTCATCGTGGTCATGAATTGCAGCATCTGTTCGATGCGCGCTTTGGTCACTTCCGGAGTCTCGTTGTCTTCCTCGATGTCCAGCATGCACTGGCGCAGCATCGACAGGGTGGGATCAATTTCCCGGGCTTTGCGGCCTTCAACGATGGTCAGCAGCATCTCCCACGTGTCGTGCTTGGCCGTGAAGTAATCGCGGCGATCCCCGAGCCGATGAGTGACTTCAACCAGTCCGAGACTCTGCAACTCCTTCAGGCTGGTGCTCACGTTTGAGCGCGCGACCGACAGGAGCGCCGAGATGTCCTCGGCGTTGAGCGCGGCTTCGCTCAGATAAAGCAGCGCATGGATCTGTGAGATGGTGCGGTTTACTCCCCAGCGGGTGCCCATTTCACCCCAGTGGAGAATATAGCGCTCCATGATGGGTGTGATCTTAATCATACGGATGTATCCGTTATTTCTGTAATGACAGAAATTATTGTACGAATAAAAGGGGTGTCGTCAAGAGGATCTGTTGAGGAGAGGAAATGAATGCTTTGGTATGAAGTGGGAGGTATGAAGCGGGGCGTATAAGGCGGAAGAAAAATGCTGAGGGTGTGTGGAGAAGGGTCTGAGGCGAAGGGTCTGAGGAGAAGGGTATGAGGAGAAGGGCGCCACGACCCTTCCTGGGTCATGACGCCCTTGCGGAGCGACTGGTCAGGGTGAGATCTTGAGTATCCGGTTTGAAAAACCGCTCTCCTCAGCCAGCGTGTTGTAGGCAGTGACCACCATCTCGTAGCTGCCAGGCGGTAGTGCGAGCGCGGCGCTGGTCGTAGCGCTTCCGGGTACATCCATGGCCATGTCATAGTTATTCCCGTTGGCCACGTAGATCCGGTACCCCTGGATGTTTGTCGCGGGCGTGCCATCCACGTTCTCCGTCGGTGCTTGCCAGGAGATGCTGATGTTCCGCACCCCGACGCTGACCATCTGCGTGACGGAGGCTTCGGCGTTGCTGCAGGTCAGCACGAACGTTGAATGATTCTGCAGGCTGAACGTCGTCGACCCCTGGGTTGCCAGACTGCCCGCCCAGTCGCCTGATGCCGTGCATGCGTCGGCATGTTCGCTCTCCCAGTTCAGCGTGACCCGTCCATCGACGTCGATTTCCTGAGCGTCGGCGTTGAGCGTGACGGCTGGTGGCAACTGTGGCTCCGGCGCAGGTTCGGGTTCCGGTGCAGGTTCGGGCTCCGGTGCAGGCTCGGGTTCCGGTGCAGGTTCGGGTTCCGGTGCAGGCTCGGGTTCCGGTGCAGGTTCGGGCTCCGGTGCAGGTTCGGGTTCCGGCGCAGGCTCGGGTTCCGGTGCAGGCTCGGGTTCCGGTGCAGGTTCCGGTTCCGGCGCAGGTTCGGGTTCCGGCGCAGGTTCGGGTTCCGGTGCAGGCTCGGGCTCCGGCGCGGGTTCGGGCTCCGGCGCGGGTTCGGGTTCCGGCGCAGGCTCAGGTTCCGGTGCAGGTTCGGGCTCTGGTGCCGGCTCCGGCGATGTCGCTGCTCCCGGATCCACCACGACGTCCACGAGCGACCAGACTTTGCGACCGTCTCCGCGGCATATGAGCTTGTAGCGGGTCGATGCCCATAAAGGTTGCGTTTCGTGATAACCCTGCAGCGGTTGACTGCCATCCCAGCCAATGCGCGCAGTACATTGCGTTGCGCCGCTGGTGGCCCAACTGAGCACAACGGTCTCTCCAGGCGCGATACGAGTCGCGCTGGCGTCGAAGCTCAAAAACAGATTGCTCTCGCTGCGTACTTTTCCTGCGTGAACTGCTGGTGCGAGGCACAACAGTCCCGCGACCACCAATACGGCGTAACGTGGCATGCCAATATCTCTCTCGATGTCCCACGCTTAAAGTAGAAAACCGAGACCGCGCTTTCTGTGACTGAGCGCGCATCAGCGTCGGGGAAAAGATAAATACCGTAAAAAGGTGTGATCTCGATCAACAGATTTGCTGACTTGTTAGCGGTGCCACCTTCCTGGGAAAGGGGAAGCTCGACGTGGGGGAGGTCATATGCTTCTGGGCGCGATCTTTGTGAGACGTGTGCCCGCCGAGTAACAGTGCATCCCGGGTATGCGCGGCTGCAGTAGCACCGCAATTTGCCGGCAGGCGGCGTTGAGATCGCCTGACTGGTGTTTAAGCGCTGGTGTTTGAACGGTTTGCGCGAGCAGAGCGCTTCACGGCCATTCAGATCGAACCGCTTTAACCTACCTCGAGTCTCGAGGCAGCTTGTGCTGGTCGTCGAACCGCGGCGCCGCGGATATCTGCCGCTGGCTCAGTGACGTTCGATTTGACCTCGTGGCTATTCATGACGCTGCCTTGCGTACGATGTTCGAAAGCTTTGGTCTGGGCCGTATCCAACCAATCGCCCGATTCTGAACGGCGATATGCCGAAGCATTTCTAGAAACATGTGAAAGTGTGCCGCAGTTTACAAAACCTGCGGATAGTACGGACACCTCGATGAGCGCTATTTTGTTAGTATTGGCGGATATTCACGCCGTGAAATGGATCTCCTTCAACCCGGGTTGTTGGGCGTTACGGAACTAACAGGGGGTCATCATGAGACATCTCACTATCCTATTTTCCGCGTTGTTGTTGCTGTCTGCCTGTGGCGGCGGTGGCGGCTCCGGCGGTAATGGTGTCAACAACACACCGCTGCAAACCGGCGGGTTCACGTTGCTCGCCGGCGACATGGACCTCGACGGTATCGATGAGGTCAATATCGATATCGACAGGGTCGTATTGATTGGAGAAGGCGGCCAGGAAGAACTGGCAGGGAACGACATCGGGGTCGTCAACCTGCTCGATCTGCGCAACGTGACCCAGGTGCTCGCGCTGGGTGAGTTGCCCGCGCGCTCGTACAGCAAGATCCGCCTCTTCATAAACAGTCTCGAGGTAGTCGAAAGCGCGACCGCGACAACGCCGGCCACGCCGGTGGAAGTCCAGCTACCCGCCAACGGCAAGATCGATCTCAATCCTCAGGGGCCCTTTGAAATTTCGGCGGCGCGACACCTCATCGTGCAGATCGACTTTGATCTCGAGCGCTCCATCCATCTGGTGCGGACGGGTAACAGCCGTTATCGCTTCCGCCCGGTGGTGTTCATCGAAGTGTTCGATGAGCTCCGGCTGACGCGCCTTGTCGGATCTGTGGAAGAAGATACGACGGGTGTAACCTCCGACGCGGACCTTTGTGATCTCGAAGACCCGACCGTATGTTACGACCTCAATCTGGACGCTGATGCGCTGCTTCTGCAGGAAGATGGCTCATCCGCTGAGCTTGCTGATTTGATCGGCATGCCGGCGAACGCGTTCGGACACTTTGTGATTGACGATGACGGGGAAGGCAACGGCGTCCCGCTATTTGAAACTGCGGTCCTCGTCATGGGCGACGCCGACTCGGTTCAGCAGATCAACGGCGACGTCACGTCTGATCAGCTGGACGGCGCGTTTGATCTCCTGCAAGTGGAGGGCGAGCCGGCCACGCTCGTAGACCTGGTCGAAGGCGCCAAAGTGCTCGACGCGCTGGGTGATCCGCTGGCGGGCGGAGTAGCGAACGGCCAGGAAGCGGAAGCATGGGCACAGCAGCTGGTGCTCGATGGTGCCGCTGAAGGTGTCTTTCCGGCGTTCCTCGTGCAGGCGCGCGATCCGCGCGACGAAGACTCCGTCGAAGGTGATCTTCTCAGCATCGAAGGTGATGTGCTGACAGTGGACACCGACGAAGGCCAGGTTTGCGTCACAACGGACAGCGAAACCGAAATTCAGCTGTTGACTGGTTTCGGCACCGATGCCGAGTCGACACCGATAACGCTGGCTGAACTTGCTGATCTCATAGGCGATGGTGTCGAGATCGAAGCGTATGGCCAGCAGGACGGCGATTGTTTTGCGGCGAGCTTCATTTCCGCCGAATCCGACTAGCTGAAAGCGGGGCGCTTGCGCGCCCCGCTTACGCGCTCGCGTACGAATGATATGCTGCGGCTGATCTAACGCTCGCGGGGAATCGGTGCGCGCATTCATATGGCTTCTGGTGCTGAGCTTCTTGCTTTCGGCACTGCCCGGCTTCGGTGCCACGCGCACCGTCACCTTGTTATTCACCAACGACTTTGAGAGCGCCTACGACCCGGTTCCCGCGTACTGGCGAGACGACATCGAGCGCATCGGCGGCATCGGCGAGCTCGCCACGCTTGTCGAGCAGTACCGCGCTTCGGACCGCAACGTCTTCCTCTTTGACGCCGGCGACATCTTTACCGGCACGCTTGCCAAGCGCACCAAGGGTGCGCTCTCGTTTGAGCTCCTGATGACCATGGGTTACGACGCCATGGTGATCGGCAATCACGAGTTCGAGTACGGCTGGGAAGAGTTTGCCCGACAGAAGAACCGCGCGCCGTTTCCGGTGCTTGGCGCTAACCTGTTTTACCGCGGTACCGATCATCCTTATGCCCAGCCGTATGCCATCATCGAACGTGGCGGCGTTCGCATCGGCGTCATCGGCATTCTCGGGCAAGATGCAGGGACGGCGCTGATTCCCTCCAACATTGCAGGCGTAGAGGTGCGTGATCCGGTCCCGATCGTTCGCCAGCATGTGGAGGCGTTGCGCGACGAAGTTGATCTGATCGTTGTGCTCACCCACCAGGGACCGACCGCGCCCATGCAGACCAACGATGAGGCGGATCCGAACGTGCAGCGAGGCAATGCGGAGAACCTGGCGCTCGCCGGCGCGGTGCCCGGCATCGACGTCATTCTCGCCGGGCACACCGACGCGGGTACGCGCGCGCCGCTTGTGCATCCTGACACGGGCACGCTGGTCATGCAGACATTTGGCCAGGGTCAGCACCTCGGCGTCATTCGTATCGATCTGGACGAGACCGGGCGGCGTATCGGGCACCAGGGTCAACTGGTCGCAGTGGATAGCGACAATCTCGCACCGGATCCGCAAATTGCCGCCAAGCTCGCGCACTATCGGGGCGCGCATCCGGACATCTATGAGCGGATAGGCCGCAGCGGGGGCTATCTCAGCCGGCGCTACTACGACGAATCGGACCTCGGTAATTTGTTTGCGGACATCCTGCGCGCGGAGACCGATGCGCAGATTGCGTTGATGCCTTCCGGGGCGCTGCGCAAGGATCTGCCGCTCGGGGACGTGCGGCGTGTCGATCTGCTGGATGCGTTTCCGTTCGAAGACGATGTGGCGATTGTCGCGGTGTCCGGCGCAGTGTTGGCCGCGATTCTGGAACAAGGTCTGTCGCTGGAGCGGGGGCTGTTGCAGGTCTCCGGATTGGTGGCGACTTATGATCCAACGCAAGCGCCCGGACAACGGTTGGTAGATGTGCGCATCAACGAGCGCCCGCTCGACCCGGAAGCGACCTATGTCGTGGCGACGCTCGAAATATTGGCTCAAGGCGGCGATGCGTACGTCCAGTTTCGTGACGCAAAATCTGTCACTTTTCTCGAGCGGCCGTTTGCCGAGGTGCTCGAAGCCTTCTTCACATCGCGGGATCTGGTGGGTGTACCGAAACGCGGCAGGTTGGTTCCCGTCGATCCCTGAGCTTGGCGACCTGAGAGGTCTCTTCCAGCGGTCGGCGACCTTCCTGCGGCAAACTCAGATATGCGCTATGACCTCAACGTTTCAGGTTTGGCACACTCGCATCTGGAGTTGATTGCAGATTGAGGTCAGTGCATGCAAAATGGCAGCATGGCAGTGCAGATCACCATTCGCGATGTTCCCAATGACGTGCGGGACGAGCTCGCTGCGCGCGCAGCCCTGGCAGGGAAATCCATGCAGGAATATCTGCGTGCGGAGTTGCTCAGATTGGTCGACAAACCTTCCAAACAAACCTGGCTGGCGCAGGTGCGGCAGCGCGCGGAAGATGCGGACAGGCGAGTATCCGCTGTAGATATTCTCAAGGCACGGGATGCGGATCGCCGGTAGCGGTAGCTTGTGACCATAGTGGTCGATGCGTCCTGCATGGTCGCGGCACTGGTCGATGGGCACTCGGATGGGCAGTGGTCTGCGCGCATTCTCGGATCGGATGACATCGCAGCGCCCGAGCTCATGTTGATAGAGACCGCCAATGTGCTCCGTCGCCTGGAGCGCGCGAAACACATAACCCAGCTCGAGGCGACGTCAGCCCATCGCGATTTGCTGCGCGCGGACATTGAGATCTTTCCATATGAACCGCTGGCCGAGGGAGTCTGGCAGCTCCGAACCAACCTCGCGAGCTACGATGCAGCTTATGCCGCGCTGGCGCAGAGTCTCGATGCGAGGCTTGCTACGCTCGACGCTAAGCTTGCGCGCGCAGCCGCCAAAGTCTGTCGATGCTTGACGCCTGGTTGAGGCAGGCGACGAGCAACCCCGTATCGAATGTTCGCAGGCAGCGGAGTAGGATTGGCGTCAGGCCATGCGCGCAGCTTTAGCCGGATAGACCAGTGAGTAGACACAATCGACGGCTCCGCCAGGAGATCGATCAATGGCAGCATGAGGGTCTGATATCTCAGGACCAGGCTGACGCGCTGCGACTGCGTTATCCGCTCGGCGACGCAAGGGAATGGAGCCGGATTGTGCCCATGGCGGCCGGCGCCGTCATTTTCGGGCTGGGGATCATTCTCTTCTTTGCCTACAACTGGGAAGCGATGCACCGGTTTGTGAAGCTCGCTTTCATTGGCCTCTCTGTGGCGGCGTTGCACGGCGCCGCTTTCTACTATCGGCATCGAGCGAGCAGCCATGCCCTGAGCGACAGCCTGCACCTCGCAGGGACCATGCTCTTCGGCGCGGGCATCTGGTTAGTCGCGCAGATCTACCACATCGATGAGCACTACCCGAACGCGTTTCTAATCTGGAGCCTGGCTGCGCTTGCCATGGCGTGGACGCTGCCCTCGCTCTCGCATGGGCTGCTGTCGGTAGCCCTCGTCTTCCTGTGGGGGTGTTTTGAAATCTTTGACTTCAATCATGCGCAACATCCGGCCAGCTGGCTGGTGGCGCTCGGCACGATTCCGCTGGCGGCATGGCTGCGGTCGAATGTCCTGCTGTTTGTCGCCATGGTCGCCTTTGTTCTTCTGCATGGATTCAGTCTGGTCAACATAGACGATGATCTTGTTTTCACCGCCATGCTGACGCTGGGCTCGGCAATGCTGGGAGTGGCCAGGCTGGTTGAAGAAAGCGCGGTGGACGACTTTCAGCCTGAGGTCATTCTGCGCCGCCTGGGGCTGATCCTCTGGATTGCCTTGGTGTTTGTCGGCACGTTTGCGCGATCTGACATCGGCGACATGAACGACCTGCCCACTCTGTTCTGGAGCTGGGTCTTCTGGGGCGCGCCTGTGTTGCTGGCAGTGGCGGCCTGGGTCTGGGTCTACGGCACACGTCGGAGCGGTGCTAACCCACTGGAAAAGGTGGAATCGGCCGCCATTGTGGTGGTGCTCGTGGTGCTGCTGATTGTGAACGTCAGCACCGATATGGAAGGGCTCGCCTGGGCCATCTTCAATATGGCATTTCTTGCTTTCGGCGCTGTCACCCTGAGCCGAGGTTTGAGTGAGGTGCGCTGGGGACTGACTGCGCTCGGCACGCTGATGCTCGCTGCTTTTGTCTTCGCACGCTTCCTGGACCTGTTCGATAGTTTGTTGGCGCGGTCCGCCGTGTTCGTGGCAGTCGGGGTCGGGTTGTTTGTCGTTGGCCAATTGTTCAGCAAGCGCAGACAGCAACAGCACGTGG
Source organism: Pseudomonadales bacterium (assembly GCA_965267275.1). Classification (GTDB taxonomy): domain Bacteria; phylum Pseudomonadota; class Gammaproteobacteria; order Pseudomonadales; family Azotimanducaceae; genus UBA4421. The sequence continues at coordinate 3,355,913 of OZ253950.1, read as the reverse complement.
CGGTGATCGATGCGTAAGCTCGCCGTTGTTCTGTGTGTGGCGCTGCAGCTCGTCGTGCTGGCCTATATGGCGGGCAATCGCGAATACATCCGTGAGTATGGCGACGAGATTTGGCTGCCCACCGCGCCGATCGATCCTCGTGATCCATTCCGGGGTGACTTCGTGCGTCTGCAATACGCCATTAACAACGTCCCGGCACCGGCAGATCTGCAAGGCGAAGACATGTCCGTCAAAGGTGCGGTCGTTTACGCGCAATTGGAGGAGGCCGCACGCGGCACTTTTCAATTCGTCGCACTATCCACCAATCCGCCGTCGTCAGGGGTGTTCCTCAAAGGAAGAGCGTCCGGGCAGATCTGGCGTGCCAACCATCTCTCTATCGAATACGGCATCGAGCAGTTCTTCGTGCAGCAGGGACGTGGGCGTGAAATAGAAGAAAGGCGCGGCGCCCGCAACCAGACGCAGGTGCCGATGGAAGTCTTAGTTGCGGTTGGCGGCGACGGTACGGGCGTGATCAAAGATTACCGCTGGAGTGACCTTGGGGGGCGGCTCGAAGTCCTGCGCAGCAATCGCCGCATGCCCGATGGCGCCGCCCAGGATCCGGAAATGCCGGTAAGCCCCAAGCTGCGCTATACGCTGACTAACGTATCCGATAGCCCGGTCGGCATTTTGGAATCCGATGAGCTATGCCAGTTTGTGTTAGTCGATGCGCTTGATCCGACTTATGCGCCCATACCGACACCGCAGAGATGTGGAGCTGGAACTGCTTTGACCATTCGGCAACTGGCGCCGGGTGAGGAGGCAAGCTACGAAGTCGACTTTGCGTTGCCACTCTGGCAGGTGCGCATCGACGATCAAAACGGCGACTTGGGTGTTTTGGTCGACGACTGGAGCCAACGGTTCCGGTTGGTTTACTCGCCGGCTGAGAACGAAGGTGCCTGGCAGGGCCGACTGCCATCTCAGGCATTTAGCGTGGTTGGGCAGATTGACTGACGCTCGATTGGGTTGGTTTTTGGGCTTTCTTCCCGGTGCGACGGTGCTATCATGCGCGTCCGATTTCACATCGGCATCTCGATCGGGGCGTGGCGCAGTCTGGTAGCGCACTTGACTGGGGGTCAAGTGGTCGCAGGTTCAAATCCTGCCGTCCCGACCATATTTACCTTTTAAATCAACGTGTTGCGATTCGATAGGTTTACTGTATCTCGAGCACTTTGTACCCCTGTACACTTTTCGTACACCTTTTGTCTGAGTGCGAATCAGATACTATTCCAGTACTTGAACGGTTTGAGGTCCGTTTCGGTAAACTTGAGCTGTGATTCGGGGATCCTGATGACCAAGCAAGCACTGAGCGTGTTCCAGAGTGCTTGCTTTGTTGGCGACATACTTCCTGATGTCGTGTTCGTTGAATTTTTCGCCGCCTTGATCAACGAATTTTTTCATGGCGCGTCTCCATGAAGACTTGAATCCGGAAGAGGTAACGGGGTTCCCATTACGATTAAGGAACAGCGGACCTCTAGGGATTCTATTATCAAGGATCGCATTAATGGTGTGCACTAGGCTTTCGCCTTCGTACTGGTTTTCTCGGCCTCCCTTCGATGTTGGAGGTGTGAGGTAGCGCCCGTCGTAGTGGCGAGTCAGATCGATTGCCAATAGCTGCCCCTGCCTCAATCCTGTGATGCTCTTAAGGGTAACGTACCCTCTGAGGTGTGGGTTGATGTCACAGAATTTTTCCAGTTCTTCCTGAGAAGGTGAGCGTTTTCTTGGTGTTTCCTTATAAGGACCGACCTTGGTGCAGGCAGGTTGGATGACGTTCTTCTCAATCCATCCTTTGCGGACTGCGTGGTTCATCGCTGATGAAAGCGCCGCCGCTTCTCGATTGGCAGTAATCGTTAGGTGGTTGCCGTTTTGATCTCGGCGTCTGTCTTTATAGCGGAACACATGTGTCGGCTTAAGAGCGCCGGGTGGGAGGTGACCAAAAACTAAGCGTAACTTCTTAAGATAGTGTCGATAGCTGTCTTGTGTTCCGTCAGCGAGGTGAGGGATCACGTACTCGGCCCACCACGAGTCGAACACGTAATTCATGTCTATGACTTGTGAATCGGTGGGCAACTCCCCGGTGCGTTCGAACCAGGTTCGCCAGGCTTCTTTTTCCGTATCGCCGAGTTTAAAAGTCTGCTTTCCATCCCACTGATATCTAGAGTGCGGAGGCACATTGTAGTAGTAGCGACCGCGGAGGATGCGCCAGCGCTTAGGTAGGTCTGAGTGCGTCATAGTTTGGCTCCTGCGTTGATGGTGGGGCGATTGGTGAGCGAAGTACGTGCTCGCGTAAGACTTTCACCTTCCCGGCGGGAGTGACTCGAAACGGGATTTCCATGTGCTCAAGTACCTTCATCTGGCCCTTGGCATGCCGGTAGTCTGTTAATTCGAAAAGCTCTTGGGGAGAGAGTACGAGTGATTTCGTACCAGGCTTGGCGTCGTCTTGCCTATAAGATTCTGGATTGAAGCCTTCTTTAGGTAGGTCCGATCCGTCCCACACGTGTAAAACGCGTTCGACCTGTTTATGGCTTTTAATTTCAACGATTTTGTCGTTTCGTTGCATGCGGGGCGCTACGCCAGTGCGGCTTGGTCTCCTCACCGGTGGCTCTGAAGCAACGCCTGCTGAAGTTGTGGGACGTGTCTGCGCTGAGACATTTCTGTTAGACAAGATAGCCAGTCTTCTTACTCCTCTTTTTGACTATACGAAACGGTCGGGAAAATTGCGGGCTTGCTGACAACTACTCGACCGCAACATCCGGTGATGTGACTCAATATATAGAGATAGCTTGGGCAGACTCTCTGCGAAATTTCGGAGAGATTTCGCAGAAAACAGGCGCTCTTGGGTTCAACGAAGCGTCGAACGTATTTGTTTTCAAGTGTGTGAAAGAGTTCTGCTATTGGAATAGCTCTGAGCTATCCCGGAAATTCTGAGGAAATTTAGCGGAGAGACTCTTCAACGAATCGAGAGAGAATTGATAAAAGCGTCGGAGAGAGCGTCGGACGCATACTTTCGAGTCTGCTCATCGACATGGCGGATATCTAGATCTATCCAATCTGCCAAGTCTTTTACAGGTACTCGAATGCCATTGGCGCTGCCCCAAATGAGTTTTAGATCGATATAGGGAAACACTTTGTAGAGGAACAGTTTGTTAAGAATGGTATGAGGCTTGTCGCCAACGGTTTTTGGTTTTGAGTGATGATCGTTAAGCCAACCTTCGAAAGCTCGCAGAATCTCGCTCTTGCGGGCATGAAGATCGACTTCCACGAAAGCGGGTTGGTTTTCATGGCTTCCAAGTGTGAACAGTTCACGCAAGGAGCTATTTGGGTGTTGCCTGGCGAAAGGCTCGATTCGCTTCACGATAGTGAATGCTTGGTATGGACTGAGGTCTTTTACTAAAGAGCGTTCAGAAGGACGCGGTTCCCGCGAGGGATCGGCGAACGTATTTACTCTCGGGAGTTTGAGAATCGGACCTTCTTCAATCCAATGATTGATCCTATCGAGATCTAGTGGCGAAGGCTCAGGATCAGATTCCGCTAAACCATTAAGAATCTGTCTCTGTCTTAGTTGGAACTGAAGTTCGTGTACTTCCAGCGACTTGAGCGAGTCGTAGTCGTCGAGATGGAACCAATCTGGGGCGTCCATTTTGGAAAGGGCCTTAGTCGGTTGTCTGATTTCTGACAAGCCTAAATCTATCCGCTTTGGTTGGCCAACTAGGTTGTACTTGGATCTTAAATAGGAGGAAGGATGAAGAGGAGTAAGATAAGTTTGAATCGCAGTCGCAAAAACCTACAGACGGAACCGAATCTGAAGAGGAGACTGGGAAAAAAGCGACACCACGTTGATTGTCATCGCTACCCGAAACGTGCGGTAGCGTTGCAAATCCTTGAGGATAGTGCACGTAACGACCGACGTATTGCAGAGTCGACTTTAGTAGTAATAAACAAACAAGTAATCGACCACACGCACAAGCAGCTAAAAGCGTTCACACTGGACGAAAACTGGGATGAGATGCTAGCTGCAGAGATCAAAGCGACTGCTTCGACGTGTCTTAATGTCTACTCTCGACCTCCGTCATGGGAATTCTTGCGGGAGAGAGAAAGAGTGCAGTGCTATATCGCTGCAATGAAGGAGATTTGCAGAAGTTCAGAGTTGAATCTGATTCCCTTCACGATACGTTTGTCTAATACATTGATCGAGGGAGCAGTTAATAGTCACAACGGTGACGGAAGAAATTTTCTCTCCTACGTTTCAGATCGATTCAACTCAAGCATAAGACGAACGATTGGAAGAAGTGTCGACTATTGGCAGGTAGTGGAGATCTCTCCGGCGGGCCGTATCTATCCAAGCTACTCCTCCTATTCAAAGCCGAAAGCTATCTCCTTTCCGGGAAGTCCTCACCTTCATGGACATTTCTTATTGCGCGACTCTGAGGAAAAACTCTTTAGACAAGCTATCCACTCTGTTAATGAGCCGTACCATGACCCAGCATTTAAACGTCGGGCGATAGTTCGATCCCGTTCCCGAAAGTGCGCTGCAGGTTGGGGTAGCTACGCCACCAAAGACTTATTCGGCACAAGCATTCACTTGTTGGGTAGCCAGCTATTGTATGCAACGAATCCAGTTAAGTGTGCTGCCAAGATTTTCTACACCGAAGCTCGGGATCAAATTGTTCAAACCCGTGACCTCGTCCGACCCGCCTTGTTGAAGCGAGTTGATGAGATTGTCAACGGATACGACGCGATAGCGAAATCGAGTGCCGAAGCAACACTCGATGAGTGTATGCGAATGCTGAGTGACTCTGGCAGCGCGACTCCATAACCGAATTATCGAACTCTCCATTCCGATGGAGATACTGTCTAACTAACTAGGAGACTAAGAATGATCATCCCAATCAACGAAGACTATCGAATCGTATCCAACCAATATGACTGGGCAATACAGTTCGCCAGAAAAAGGACGAAAAACGGAGTGCTACACAGAGAATGGGAGTCGAGGAAGTACTACCCAACTCTTGAGATGGCGGCTGAACAACTGTTTCATCTCATGGTGCGAACTTCTGACGCGGAAGGGCTAGAAGAAGCTGTGGCAGAGTTTCGTCGCGTTGGAGAAGTCATTGCTTCGGCAATCGCAGAAGCAAAGTTATGTAACTGCTCTCGATTCGAAAGTGCCTCCGCGAACGATGATGACTACTGCGAAACTGCGGCCTAGGGTCAGTTCGATGAGATAAGACTCACAGCGCAGGGACAGGCGGGGAAGGGCACGCTGCTACTATCCGCTACCCTTTCTAATTGGTCGGCTCGAAATAGCCTCTCCCCGAGTCGTCCTAAGTGTGGGAACTAATTTTACGCATTGAGCGAAGCCATGATTGTTAGCGTATTGACTATCGCGTGACCGTCTAGACACACTCTGTGCCCAATACACTTAATGTTCGACAGGATAGCCATGGCTCATGTTCCCTTTGACGCCCGACCAGACGTAATTGAAGCGCGTAAGCGAGACAAGCGCAAAAGAGCGATCAAGGATTTTGCTTTGGTGGTGGTTTGCCTAGCACCCATCATATATTGGGTTTTGCCCAACGGTAACGACGCTGAAAACGATGGAGAAGAGCAGGTTACGGACCGCTCTGAGGCGAGCGCTTCAGAGTCATTGTCTCCATTGGAGCAGGAAGAAGCGGACAGGATGGAGCGGAGAATTCGTCTTGGATCTCCGGATAAAATAGCGTTTGTTTATCGACTGTGCGCAGAACAAGCGGCTATCAGGCTTCCAGGTACTCATTGCCCGGGAGCTGATGCGGGGCACAGCGCGGGCTTCCTCTCGAAAGACGAACGCATCGTTGTTTCAGGGGACTGTTGGTGGGGGAATCGCTATATAGAGATGAAATGTGAGGGTAGACCGTATTCCACAGACGTCGATATTGTGGGTTGGGAAATACACAACTAATGAATCTGGCGATCAGCTGGGGGCTGGGTCGAGTTTCGTGAGTTCTCGATACGCTACGGATTCTTTGTTACGCATTTAGCGGCATCAAAGTGCTTCCCTAGCAGGAACGAGCCTTCGAAAAATTCATCTCGAAAACTTGAAAACCTTATGTGAGCATTCCACTCAGACGCCGGACGTGCCGGGTAGAGCGAGGATTGTTTGCATATAACCAACTGGGCCTCCTGTAAGACGAAACCTCCTCTACCAATCCCCTCCTGCCTGTCGTCGCACGATGGTTGTTGTGTTGCAAAAACGTTACTTAAAACGTTACAAAATGTGGTTTCTGGTAGGAATACACGTTTTTTATGTGCGAGTTTCTTACGCTAAATCGCGATGACCGATATGACCAACGGACTTCGAGCACCACGGCCTTCTCCCGATACATGAGCTTTCCCACAACGCCACATGTGGGGTTAGGACAAGTTCGACGATTGAGGGAGTCCGCTATATTCCAATAAGTTTCGGCAGCGCTAACTGCGGGAACAATCCAAATAGCTAACGCCCAGACCACCCTGGCCATAGTCAACTACCCTTTGCTTGCTCAGAGGGCTCGGTCGCGCGAAGGAGTATCGTTTGCCTCAGTCGCACCATGGGAGCCCTCAGCGGACGCCCCCGATCGAGCTTGTTCGAACTCTAACGGATTCATACGTCGTTCACCGTCGAGCTGCGCCCTCGTCAACCCAAGCTCTATCCTCGCTCGGTTGTGGCAGTGTCGCTCATTCCAAGGGACGCCCCAACGATCACAATTGGTTCGGCAATAGTGACACCCATCGGCTGCTGTTCGTCCCGGGTGTGAAGTTACGACGCCAGGTAGCATCAGCCCGATACCTACGCACGCCACTAGAAGGAAAACTCGCATACCATTACTCCCTGCCTTTGTGCGTTTGCATCCTCCAAAAATTCCGCGGATGTGAATAGTTAGGAGATCTACTTATTTCTCGTAAGTTGAAGAGAAACACGGCCGCGAAAACTCAATAAGCGCTATTCTTTTTCGTCTAGCATCAGGCGATTAATTGCTGTTGCATCAGACTTCCTCAAGCTCTCTTCGACTTTTTCCCGGGCATCAGCCAACTTTAGTCGTAAAGATTCAAGAAGCTTGATCTGGCCTTCGGCACTCTCCTCAGGCCTGCTGTTCTTTATTCTCACAAGTTCATGATGTTTCGCATCAAATTGGTGATCTGCCTGAAGCGCAACACGTTCGAGGGTATCTCTAGCGGCTGTCACCGCCATTAGACGATCATAGTTCGCTACCGCTCGCTCAACACCTACGACCAATAAGATTGCGATACCCAATAGTTGAGCAAGGGTGGTTTCCACAGTGCCTATGTTGATTGCGACCGAATCGGTCAGACCAGACGCCAATATGATGCCGGCAACCACCGTTGCAATCTTTAGAACAACGGCGATCACTTTTCGGATTTTTTGCTCGCGATCTAACTTCTGGCTCCTCTCGAGAACCATTTGGCGCATCCCTGCCCATTGTTCCTGCTTCAACGTCAGGGCATCAGCCAGTTCCTTCGAAATACTGGTCATGTTGCTTTCTCCTAGAAGTGCATCGGGCGCTACGCAACGTGAACAATGTGCTGATAAAACTCACCGTCATCTAGGTCCCGGGCTTGTATGTCGATGTACCCACCTTGCCGGTCGTCAGACACGAAGTCGGTAACACTAAAATCTAGCTGGACATAGGAACCTGCATCGATTACGAACGACCCGCAGGCATCACATGGGCCATAACTAGGAGGCTCAGGAGGTCGGATTAGGCACTTAATTTGGACTTCAGTCCTGTTCGAAGAATGTACAATAACCTCTATCGGATCACTTGGCTGATCCTGATAAATATGGGTATTGGTTATGCCCTGATCGATTGATGTTTTTTGCGAACGCAGTCCATTCTTAACCGTAATCTCTAACACTCGCTCCTCCCTGACTAGTGTGAAATCTCCGCTGCACAAGATTCGCGTTGGCACTCAACGTAAAAAGGGCTGGTTCCATTCGTCTTGATGGTTACGTCGCCAACAGCCTCGGTCATGTAGTGCGCTTTGTCGTATGCGCTAAACGGCTTGGTTTCGCTGCTATCGCATATACCAGGGTGATTCGGAACATTCGCGACATATGGCGCAAATCTCTCTACTGCTCCACACTTAGGATGGCCATACCTATGTCCTGAGCTATAAACCACCGCTCGCGCTTTCAGCTTCTTTGCCCAATCGATGTGGTTGCTGCCATGAGAAGTCGCACCATGATGGGACGCTGCAACGACTGTCGCACTCACATCAGGGAAGTTCTCCATTACCTCCTTTTCTGTCACGGAGGTAGCATCGCCGGAGAAAATCACACGAAAGTCTCCATGCTCAATCATGACGACCATGCTGTTGGCGTTCCTGTCAGACTTCTTCGGCTGTGTGTTGCCCTTCGCACGGTTGGTCAGAATGAAAGTGCTCGCTGCCCCGCATGAAAGGTTGGGCTCTGGTTGAGCGGGAACATTGTGGAAATCGATCTCTAGGTCTTCATGAACTGTGGTCCCACTTGAAACCATATCCGCCTTCCAAGTGGGGAAGCCTGAGCTCGAGTAGTAGTTCGAGAAACCGCCTAGCCACAAGTGCCCCACGTTGTAACCCTTCAAGACGGTGTTGATCTCACTGTAGTGATCGTAGTCTCCATGACTAAGAACGACGTTCATCGGACGCTGATTGGCAGTGTCTCCTAGTATCTGCTTTACCCGTGCGGCCGTTTCCGCTTCGGTTCTGTGAAAGTTCGTGTCGACATCACCACTCCACGATCCGCAATCGATCATCATCACTTCCTCGGAAGCTGGACACTCAACGAGGGCACAAGAGCCAGCACCGGTATGCAAGAAATGAATTCTCATTTCGTTCGTATCGGTTGTTGTTGCAAGCATTCTCCGCGCATAACCTTTGCGCACATATGCCGGGTTCCCGTTTGGCAACCTCACTTCGTAGTACCAAGGAATGTTCTTGAACCACGGCAAGGTTTCTCCGTGATTTAGCCGCTGAACTTCTGCGCCACCGACAGTGTCATAAACCGCTGTCGAGTTGATTCCAGGTTTGGGGGTGACGACGTACTGATTGGAATAGGCAGACGCCGAAACAACGAGAGTCAGTAGCAGAGCATATCGAACCATCGGATTCCTTCCCTTAGTCGATTCCTAAACTTAAATCTACTCCTGAGAGATGCTCTGTCAACGCCTTATCACAGGCCTTACAGGGCTTGGACATCATCGCAAAGTTTAGAGGTGCAAGTTCCATCTGAAGAGCAGAGAACCTTTGCTAGCCCCACCAAATGGACCCCGCCACAATTGTGGGCTTCGCCTCTCGATGCGGCAAAGCGGGGAAGGGGTCAATAAATTGAAATACCGCGACACTATCTAACCGTCGGCATAATGACTGATGCGCCTCCGGACCCAGAGTCACCGCTATCACCTCTAGAAAACTGGATCGTCGGGGCTTTCATTGCGACATCGCTGATGACATTGTTTAGTTCAATAAGCTTCGTTTTCATTTCTTCCGCACTTGATGGTGGAAACGCCTTTTCAATGTCCAGTGAACGACGAATGCTAGTTAGTTGAGCCGCACTACTTCGATGTTGCTCAGCTCTTTTCGCATGACTTACGAAGGTAATGACGCCGGCCAGAATTGCGGCGACTAGCGAGATCAATCCAACAACCGTATCTGGAAGGAGCGGGGTATCTCCCGGGGATACCAGCATTGTTCCGGATGCGGTAGTACTAAGCGCGATACTTGGCACGCCAAGCAGATAGTGCGTTGATTGCAGTTTAGAAGCCTTCTTGCCCATCTCTTCCTGGAAGGGTTCGATTCTGTCTTGCCAGTCTTCGATCACCCGTACAAATTCGCTTTGATCCATTGCAATCTCCCTCTGTTTAATCGTTTGAAGTTTTTGCTGTCCCCTGATTCTACGGTTCGCGTGAGTGTTTCGTGTAAGCGGCAGGCGTGTGGGTTGCGTAGAGGAGTAAGCGAGCTACGAGAGAAATGCGTAGGACCATGACCTCCCTCCTTAGAGTCAGATTCCCTGTACAAATGTACTCCCCCAGATTGGGGTGTCAACGCTACGCAGGATTTGTGAACGCCCGGGCTTTCCGCTCTTACTTTGGCTTGCTGGTGTTGACGAGTTGATGTACGTTCAATCGCAGTGTCATGTTCAAGGAACGAAGATGTCCGAACCTTTCTCGCTACGTTTCCTTTCCATTTTACTTACTGCGTGCTTTGGTCTGTTGAAGTTGACAAAAGTGGCTGCTGAAAAACAGTTTGCTTCAGGTCGCGCAAGAGGTCGGTTGCCTCAAGCAAAGAAACTGTTGGTGGCTATTCTTGCCTCTTTGCTGGTCAGTGGATGCCAGGGCTCCCTAATCAAACAGGCCGCCACTAGTTTTGACAAAGCAACGCAGAGCGCTGTCAAAGGTGCCGAAAGTCTGTTGGCGGACTATGACCGAGAACAAATGTGGCAGGCCGCCAATGCAAATCAGGCGGCTGGTTTAACCAGAACGCAGGTCTCGGCCGCGGTTAAGTACGATGGTCATGAAGACACGGCTGCCCGAATGATGGCGCTGACGGCACTAAAGCTATACGCGGAGTCATTAGGAAGTTTGGCTTCCATTGGGAGCGCGAAGGCGAACGGTGAGTCTTTGACTGCTTTGGGTAGCGCGATCAAGCAGCAAACTGGCTCCGATAATGCGGAGACCTACGGCAAGATCGTTGGAAAGCTGGCTAGCTTGATCACTGACGCGAGAGTTGGGGCCAAAGTTGGCAGTCTGGCTAGAGAGGCAGATTCCTCTGTCCAGGCGCTGGCCCAACAACTAAGCGATGAGATTGCTCTGATTGGCCCAACGATTCGGGCAAATCTCAACGCTAGGTTCACGCGAATAAACAAGGCCCATAGAGACTTGAGTTGCCCAGCCCAATGTAATGCCATTCAAAACCTTCGTGCGAACGAGCTGCTTTTGGAAATGAACCGACTAGTTGAGCAGGGTAAGGAGGTGCCGAATAGAGCATCGAAAATCCAGGATGCGTTGGAGGCGATGTCTAAAGCTCATGCATCGTTAACAAAGAAAGCGTCCGGAGCTGACAAGAAGCTGATTAGAGAATCGATCTCTGCCTACATCAAGGCCGCTAACGATTTGCAAGACTTGTTGATTAAGTTGGAGGCCTGAGATGAGCAAGGCAGAGTTTTTGTCGAACTTAGCGGATCTATCGGACAGTTTGGTCGATCTCGAGCTGGATGGAGAAGGTGCCGATCAACGTGATCGGTTGGTGCAGAGCATTAGCGACCTCACTAGTTTGATCACGCGAAACGCGTTGAAGGAAGGAACAGTTGCTCTTGAGAACGCTATTGAGAGATTGGATAGCGTGACAGCAAAGGTCAAGGATGAGCAAGAGAGCTTGGAGAGAAGTACTCGAAACCTGCAAGCCGTCACGGGTGTGCTGGGTGCGATTGCGGGTGTGATTCGTTTTTTTTAGTTGGTTAACAACAGAAAGCCGGCTACTGACCTTGGTACATGGAGATTTAGGTGACGCCTATCGATTACTCTCCCTCCCACGAAACGATATGTGAAACGCTATCAGCGACAGTTGCAGTTGTCAGCAAATGGCCGTTAGGAGACTCTTGGTTTAGTTGCGAGTTCTTACCGGGTGTTATCATCGATACTGAGAGGGTGGTTGGTACATGCTATGCGGTTGACTTGTTTCTTGCTCGTATTCGCAATGGTTTGCGCGCAAGCGGAAACGCGACTGCTGTGTACTCCGGAAGCCTCAGCGGGTTTGCATTGGGATCAAAAAACCGAGAAATACAAAAGTACGCGGTTTAATGAGTTGGGCGCTTTCTCGTTGGTTAGTGGCCCTATCGAGCTCGAGTACATTGGTTTCTGCGAGGTAAGGCGGAACCAAGAGCGGGAGATTATGAATTCCATAGTCGAGACCTACGGGGTTAGGCCCGATGACGCGTGCTACACAATGACCCGTGTTAAATCAGGTGAAAAATCCGAAGTCTGGTGTTTGTACGATAAGAAGGAGTGTGACGTAGATGGAACTGGGTTTAATCGCTCCAAACTAAGCTGGTCTCAGTCCGGTAAGAGAGTGTTTCATTATATCTACCAAACACCTCCAGCATTCCCGTTATGGAACCGTGAGGCTTCTGGTTTTCCAGATGAGCATACTGGGAATAGTTATGCGGACAGCAATGTTGTTGAAGGAGGCCGTTGCGTAGAGTTTTGAATGCATGTTCTCGCGAGCTGTCTTTAAAGAAAGAAAGCTTGCGACATTTCATACTCCCGTCTACTCGCACGCCTTGAAGATTGGGCAGCAGGAGCAGGCCGGGATGATTCTGCAAGCGCCACCGGCCGCTAGTGCTGCACAATCCACGCTGGACCACTACTTTTAGGCCCTCCTTAAAAGATCCCAAACCAGGCTGTTGCAGAAACAATTCGCTTGTTTGTGCTCGCAACTGTATTACCGCTGGTCCTCATTCGGTGCTAGGTATGATCCCTTATGAATCCAATAAGGTTTAGCGCTAAGGTATGACAAGTAACTGACTAATTTCGCGAACAATAGGGGAGCAGCTAAGGTGAAGTATCGAGCCACACTTAGTCATGTGATTGTATTTTTGTTATCGGCCCTATCCAGTCTCAGTCATTCTGCGGTTATTGCTACGATTGATTTAACGGGTGCGGACGTATCGGGCGATTTTAGCCACGTAACGGAACTGACACCGTCCAGTGTTACGTTTGAGTCGAATGATCTGGCGACCAACGGCACCGGGCTTCGGTTCTTTGACTATTCTGTGTCCGCGGCGGCTACTTATCTATTGTTCGACGTCTCGACCGTCTACACGGGGCACAATCCTTTTCTCGGAAACGTGAACGTGGGAGTTGAAGGGTCCGCATTCAGGACTGTTCAAGGGACATTCGACGGCACCCTAGCGATTGACCTAAGCAGCTTTGATGACCTTCTCAATATAGCCATCTCTTTTCCTGGCCAGGTATTCCAACTGGGCGAGTTCGAGGCAACGATAAGCAATCTAAGGTTGATTGACGACGCAACCGTCCCTCTTGGATATCTATCGGACGTTCGACCAGGGTCAACGCCCATATTACAACCTGGGTACTCCATCTACTGGTCCGACGAGGACGAATTGGCCAGCTCGGGCGGCCGAGGCGGTGTTCAGCGCGTTGATTTAGATGGATCAAGCCCAGTCAATTTGGTTCCGGCAGAACGTTCTGGAGGTCCGTTGGCCACAGACGAGGGTCGCGGGAAGATTTATTGGGGCGAACGCCTAGGAGGTCCGCCCGTCCTTTATCGCTCGAATTTGGATGGTTCTGATCTGGAGATTTTCGCTGAAGGCGCTGCTAAAGACATAGAAGTTGACCCCGCAAGTGGAGATGTCTATTGGTTGGACGGTACGGATGAGGGGCCGATAATTAGATCAAGTTTCGATGGGTCCACGATTGACACAGTTGTGGAAGTAACCGGATCTGGAGCTGGAACTGTCAAAACATTCGACCTTGATAGTGTTAACGGCCGAATCTTTTGGATGGAGGAGGACTTCTCAGATAGTAGGCCGCGCGTCTTCAGCTCGGCACTCAGTGGGGAAGAAGTTCAAGAAGTCGCCACCATCCTAGGAGGGTTTGCGGTCCCAGAGGCGCAAATCGCAGTCGATCCGATAAGACAATACATCTATGTCGCAGCCGGAAGCGTATTCCGAACCAACTACGCGGGTTCTGCACCGTCCGTCTTTTTGACCAATTTGCGGCCATTAGACATGAACGTCGATTATACAAACGGTGAACTCTATTGGAGCGATTCGGGCCCGAACGCGATCATGAAGGCTGAAATCAACGGTGCTAGTCGGACATTCGTTCTTCCGAATGATACGGGTAACTTTGTAGGCCAGCCCGTTGGTTTTGCGCTTGTCATCGAAGGCCGCCAAGCAATTCGGATCGACGTAAAACCAGGCAGCGACCCCAATTGTTTTAACATAAACGGTCACGGAGTAATTCCTGTGGCAGTTCTCGGTGCGGAAGACTTCTCTGTTGAAGACATTGATCTTGAGACGCTCAGATTCGGTGGTCTAGAAGTAGGGGTGCGGGGCAACAAAGGTCCGCTGTGTTCTCTTGACTACGTGGACTCTGATTCAATGCCTGACCTCGTTTGTCAATTTGAGGATTCATCTGATTACTGGGAGCCAGGTGATGGCGAAGCCATACTGTCAGGTTCTTTGTATGACGGAAGCGAGTTCGAGGGCGCAGATTCAATCTGCGTAGTGCCATGATGGTCCGTCCCTTCACTAGCATCGGCGCTGCTTCTGATCTGCGTGCTCAATTCTGCGTACGCTGGCGACCACCAGAATGACACGGGTCTAAAACAGAGAGTCACTTCGCTCGAGGCTGCCATAGACGAACTACAAACGCGCCCTTCTGGTAGCGGTTCTCGCGCTCGATTGGTGGATGCAAACGGCGTTGAACTAGGCATTTTGCGAGGAGACTGGAACACCGAGTTTGCTTACGTGTTCTATCCGATTAAAGACGGACGGTTCCTAGAATTGGAAGTCTCCAGACAACGTGCTGGTGGGTGGGCTGCAACTTATTACTCGTTGCCTGATTGCGAGGGTGTTGAGGTTCTTAGGGCCGGTGAGAGGAGGCCGATAGTCGGGCTCGTGGAAGTAACGGGTGGATCAAACCTCACAAACGGCGCGATAGCTATTGGAAACGGCGTCATCTTCGAGCAGGAAGTTAACTCAGCAAGGTTTCCGTACGGTGGGTGCGAGAATCAATCGTATGGCGTGATTGAAGTTGAGTCGCCAGTAGAAGTCATTCCGGCCGATGCCTTCACTCCGCCGTTCTCGATTACTTTCGATTGAAGAACCCAAGCCCAGCGACAATCTCAAGTATGGGAGGGGCTAAGTATAGTCATGGGAGATCATGAGATTTTGCTGTTAACCCAACCTGGCAGCTAAGTCTTTAGGATTCGGGTGTGTGTATCGATTCAGCATTTCAATGGATTGATGGCCGGTGATGGCTGCGACCTCTAGCGTGTTCAACCCTAATTCGAAGAATCGTGACGTTGCTTCGTGTCTCAGGTCGTGAAACCTGAAGTCCTCGATGCCGGCTTCGTGACATGCCTTTTTGAAGATGCGATGTAATCTGTCGCTCGCTATTGGAAAACACTTCTGACCTTCTGAAGTCTCAGCTCTCTTTAGCGCGGGGGCGGCTCGTGAACTGAGTGGGATTGTTCGCGGAACGCCGGTCTTCGTTGTTGGGATTAAAAGCGTTCGTGACTCTAAGTCATAGTCGTTGGTCTGGATGTTCAGCACTTCACCTCTACGCATACCTGTTTCCAGAGCCGCGATGACTATATCGCTAACCAATGGCTCTTCTTCCAGCGCCGCGAGCAATCTAGATTCCTCCTCTTTACTCAAACGTCGCTCGCGCCCAGGAGGTTTTCTTGGCAATTGTACTCTGGGGATACCTCCCGGAATCTGAACACCCCATTCCGTATTGGCAAGTACGAGTACCCGATTGAGAATACTTAGCTCATGGATTACGGTCATCGGTGAAACAGAATTCATTCTCTGATCCCGGTATTTGGCTAGATGACTGTTTGAGAGCTTGGCCAGCGAGTAAGCGCCTAGTAGCGCTTTTAATCGTTTGCAACGAGAGACTCGAGCTGGGTCTACGCTCTTGAGTTCGGATAGATGTCTATCGATGGCGTCAGCGACTGTTATGGACTCGGCTAGTCTTGGATCGATGAACTTTCCGCGTCTAATTTCAGACTCAGTAATTGTCGACCAAGTAATCGCTTCTGACTTTTTAGCAAATGAGCGAGTGATCGATTTCACCCCTTTGATCCGAACCTGTGCTTGCCACTTGGATCTGTGTTTTCGAATGGTTGCCACTTTGTCCCGTGTTGAGCCTCGATACAGAAATCCTATTGCACCGTGCATTCGGTGTCGGGTTGTTTCGGCGGAAAATCGGATTGAGTGTGCCCAGGTCGTGCCCAACGATTAGCTTTTACCGCTTATCATCGCGGTGGCATGGTTAAGTTATTGTTTTGTCAGGTGTTTGTTGTTAGCGGTAGTGTTGATACGTTTGGTTATGGATACCAATTATTGTCAACATGGCTTTAGAATTGCGGATTCGTTCATTTATTGCTGCCATGGTTTTGAAAACAGAGATTATTAGAGATATCGAAGGGGTAAATATGAAAGGCCAGATTTGCCATCCTTATAAGCTAATCAAGGGACCAAAGGCGGGGTTCTACAGTGCGGTATTGAGTTGGGATAACACAGCTTTCGAAGCTTTTAGCGAGGCAGAGCTCAGGAAGATGATACGGAGTGGCGCATTCGCTAAGTCTGGAGCAAGAATTAGAATGGTGCCAAAGGGGAGCGCAAAATTGGGGAGTGCTAGCGCGCTACGTCCTTTGCGATACAAGGGTGTCGTTATTTAGGAGAACTACTAAGACTCTTGAGTCGCACCACTCAAGTCCTATGTCGAGTGCCGACTCCCCCTGGTGCAAGCGCAGCTCGATCATGCGGTGCCAGCCCCAATTTCCCTTGCTAGAGGAATCTACGTTGTAAGACCTCTACGAAATTGACAATGAATTTGGTGGTTCGCCGATCAGTTTGAGGGAAGGGTAGGGATTCATCGTCATATCCTTAGGTTTGAACATGTTCGCTGTTGGGGGGTCTTGCCATCTAAAAAGTCTCATCCAGATTTCAGAAACCTTATGTGAAGGCGTTGTCTTCTTTCGGAAACGAAGTGCTAGCCTCAGGAGGCTTTGGGGAGAGACGCATTGGCACGTAAAGAATAGGTTGGGTGCTCTATAAGCTTTGTGCTGTCTCCCCGGTTCCTCCTGGCTGATTCGTCGTCTGGTGAGCGAGCCGAATGTAGGAAAAGTGTAGTCAAAAATGTAGGTTTTTGACGGATTAGTTGCCCTTACATTTGAGAATTGGCCGACATATTTAGGTAGGTCAGATGCGCCTAATGTAAGGCTCCAGCCTCTAGTAAGCCTGAATTCTCGAAGCAACCAAGTCGTCAAATGCTTCCTTCACTGACTCGATCTTCCATTTCACGGCACTTTGTTTTTCCTTCAAAGCCTCGTTGCATACCGTGGTAGCGTTTTGGATGATGGATTCACGAGTTGGCTCAGAACTTAGAATCAGTTCGTACATGCTCACTCTGGATTTGAACCGACTGGTCGTCGAGTTACAGAATTGACACGCGGTTACGGTGTTGAGTGCGTCGATCTCACGAGCTAAAGACTCGACTTCAACACCTGAGTAGGACGGAAACTTACGTCTTACTTCCTCGCGTACTTCCTTGATGTAACCGCCTTGCGATTTTCCAATTAGGTGTTCGACTGTCATTTGGCGCCAAAGATCGAAGTCGAGAGGCTCACCACCGCAGCCGCAAAGTTGGCACCTTCCTGAGCATCGGATATGTACCTCTGTGGAATATCCGAACAAAGATTGGCAGTTCTTGTAGTTATACCTTTTCTTCTGATCCATGGATGGAGCTCCGTGAGTGTGTAATGCCAGAGCCAACCTACCATTGCCTGATGTAGTTTCGTAGTTAACTAGACTCCACGTATTGCTGTGAATGTAAAAACAGCCAGGCATCACCTCAGCCAGTCTCAGTGGAGATTCATTTCGGTTTATTGGCCGCAACGTGTGCTCTTGAAGCCCGACACCGGATTTGACCCGACATAGACTGGAAGAGAGTTAGTTTGGAGAAGTGAAGTGAGGAAGTTGATTGTGCTGTTGGTCGTGTTTCTTCTCAACGCGTGCGCGGGTGTAACGTGGGTGCATCCCACGAAGAACGCGAGCGATTTTGAGTCTGATAAATTTGAATGTGAGGGGGCGGCAGCAGCCTATGCGGACAACTGGGGATCGCCTGGGAATGTATTCATGATCGCGGATCGCATGAAGCTCTGTTTGCAGGCAAGGGGTTGGAGAGTTGAGGAAACGTACAACGGTTGATATGAATCCGTTGAATCGTTGCTTGCGTTGTCTAGTTCGAATTACTCTGAATTCAGTATTCCGTCTCGGCCTACGACCTCCACTAATACCTTTAGAGCTGCTTGTTGATCCTCCGTTAGGCTTCGCGCAAACGCTGCCCAGATTAGATCTTCAGGTTGACCGTTCATGCTAGCCTCCTTGAGGTCGAACAAAAGTTTCGTCGAATGATCATCAAGGGGGCCTGAGTCACGCCAACGTTTTAGGGCTTGGTCGAGCTTTCTATGCATTGACTCATCATACACTTGAGTGCTGCTTCAACCGTAGGGGGGGTTATTTGGGGAGACCCCACAGTCACGGCTTACGACTCAACCTCGCCATTCGATCTTTCAAACGACGAGGTTTGTCCCGGATCCGTTAGCGGTCGATTACTACCTCCTTTGAACAAACCGATCCAATGGACTGGTGACGCGACCTCGATACGTCGTGACATGAGTGTAGATCTGAGTTGTTTCAACAGATTTATGCCCCAGGAGCTGCTGGATCGTTCGGAGATCGACCCCGGCTTCCAACAAGTGGGTGGCGAAGCTGTGCCTGAGCACATGCGGTGTGACCCGTTTGTGGAGGCGACCTGGCATCTGTGCAAACGCTTTCTGTAACGTTGCGGGGCTTTGATGCCATCGGACCCATTGTCCTAGTCTGTTCTGACGTTTCAGGCCGGACGGGAAAATAAACTGCCAACCCAAGGATCTACTCGCTTTGCCTTGGTTGCGGGGTAGTGGGGCGTAACCTGCCCCGGCCCTAAGATCTCGCTCATGCAGCTTTCTTGTCCGATTCAATTGTGTTTTAAGCGTGCGCTTCACCGAAGCCGGGATTAGTGTCGTTCTGTCTCGCTTGCCTTTGGTATCCCGCAAAACAACCAGATCACGTTCAAAGTCGACGTCCTTCACCCTTAACCGTAAACACTCATTTATACGCATACCGCTGCCATAGAGTAATGCAGCGATCAGCCTATTTGGCTGCTGCAATTGACCAAGGACGTAGCTGACTTCTGAGGGCGTGAGCACAACGGGCAATCGACGTTCCCGTCGTGTCGCCCACAAGAAGTCCAGGTTACCAAGCTGTTGGCCCAACACATGCTTGTACATAAAGACCAGTGCAGAGAGCGCTTGTTTTTGAGATGAAGGAGACAAGTCGATCTCCGCTATGTGGTTCAGGAACTCGGTTACGTTTTTCTCGCCCAAATCTTTGGGGTGGGCCAGTTGATGGAAACGGATGTATCGGCGAATCCAGCTCAGGTAACTGGTAATCGTAGAGCGGGCGTAGCGGCGTCTCTGGAGTTCAGTGCGAACAGAGTTTAGGAACGGTGAATTACCCCATAACGATCTCCAAAAAGGCTGACTTTGCCGAAAAACTGCTCGATCAGCAATTTCCCGAAGCTACGAGATGGCCATTTGTCCTAAATCATTGATATATTGCGGAAATGTCAGATTTATCGAATTGGTCCTACCTGGTTATGCCGGTCCACGGGTCGGGCTAACTCCTTGTTAGGCGTCTTGGATTTTTCCTCAGGAATTCATCAATGAGCCGAATGCTGCAGATGAAGGCTCCTGAAAAAGTTGTTCTGTGGCTTCTGTTTTTGGCGACAATTGTTGGATTTCTTGGCCTCATGCTGGCTGCGTTAGAGATCCCTCTTGGCGAAGGTATGTTTGCTTGGGGTGTCGTGGGGCTCGTCGCACTCTTGCCTACCTATTTAGTATTGCTAGCTTGGAGAGTCTCCGGACGTCAAAACCTCAAGAACTTGCGGAAACAACATACGGAGATAAAGGATCGCGATGCAGCGGCGTAAGACGTATAAGCTCAGCTACGAAGTGCAACAAACCATCGAGGATGGGACTGCGGCATCGTTCAGTCAGACGCCTAACGATACGTTGGAGCTGACGTGCTAACCGTCACTCCGTTTGCATTTCGCTCCCTGCGGTCGCGGCAAACTCGTGCCGGTCTTAACGCACGCAGCTCAACGCAGTGTTAGGCGTCCGATCACGTTGAAACCAAGAGTCGAGGCAGGCCGCAATACCGGTAAAACAGCGAGCGCTCCGATGTACTTCGCTCTGGTTATTCTGGTAATTGGCACGTTTGCGTTAGCGATGCTGCTCTTGGCTTCACACTCCGAGTTTTTGACGAAAATTGCACAGAAGTACTCCTCTCCCATCGCAATGGGCTACATCGGGCTCGGTGCAATTATCGGCTTCAAAGGTCTGACCTACCTTGCGCTATTCAAGATCGAATCACGTCGCGACACATTTGTGAGTGTTGGTTTTGTCTTCATATGGCTAATTCTGGTCCTAGGTTCTGTGCCTCTAGTATTCTGAGCCGAATAGCCAGTTGCTGTAGGATGCACCAAAGAATTGGAGAGAAACCTATGCAGACGCCTAACAACCCGTTGGAGCTGACGTGCTAACCGTCACTGCGTTTGCATTCGGCTCGCTCCGCTCACCGCAAACTCGTGCCGGTCTTAACGCACGCAGCTCAACGCAGTGTTAGGCGTCGCAGCAAGATCCTCAGTGATTACAGAGTCAGCAATTCTCAAAGCAGTAGGCTATCTCAACGCTATAAACCAACCGGGCTGGATTGATGTCAGCTACGAACTCCAGGACGACGGCCAGTTTCTCCTAATAACCATCAAAACAGCTTCAGAAAAACTTATCCTGGGCGCCTCACTTAGAGAAACAATCCTTAGCGAAATCCAACAGCAAATTCCTCCCAAGCTCAACGGCGAGTATTCTTGGATGATCGTTTTCGCGCATGAGGGTCGGGTTTACGACAGTCTTATGTCATCGCTAGAAATCAAATGAGACTCAGAGCTACGCCTAACATACCGTTGAACCGGACTGCCTACCCGTCACGCTGTTTGCAGTTCGCTCCGCTCACCGCAAACATCGCGCCGGCCAACGGCAGCCGGTTAACGCAGTGTTAGGCGGCCGAGAGCGAGCGTCCTAGGACGAACGTCTGCGTTCGACCCAAAGCGGACATGAACCACATCACCAGTTAAGATTCTTGGGGACGCAACGCCGTCTTTAAAATCAATGGGCGGGCGAGACGACGTCGCTCTTGGAGTAACAATGAGTTCAATTGATTGTATCGATGAAATTGAGATACACGCCCCCATAGAAGCCGTGTTTGAGGCTGTTAAAGACTATCCGAATTGGACCCAGTGGAATCCAGCATACAAGTGTGAGTTGCTGAACACGCAAGAAGTAGTAGAGGGTTCAGAGATAAGGCATCAGTATGGCTACAAGCCGTTTCTTCTAAGTGATTTCGTTCGGCGAATCGACAAGATTGATTCTCCAGAGAGGCTGGAAGAATCCTACATATCAGGCGCCATTGTTGGAAAAGGTACCTGGCACTTTAAGGAATCAAATGGCCGGACTAAAGCGGCTTTTCATTGCCAGGTTAAAGGGAACAACGGGCTAAGCAGGATGACATTCAGACTATCCGGAGCTAGTTCCCATAAAGTGGTATATGCCGGGATTCTGAAAAAGCTCAAGAGCTTCTGTGAACAATAAGCGTGGGCTTCGTGCGTCCGCTGTTGGCCGAAAGGAGACCTTCCATGGACATCTTCCGCAGCCGCCTAACGAGTAGTTGGAGCCGCGCTTGACCGCTGGTCCGGTTTGCTGTCGCAAACCGTCCCAGCCGTCAAGCGCGGCTCAACATAGTGTTAGGCGGCAATGGAAGATCCTCCCGGTGAACGACATCAAGCACTTTTTGAAATGAGGAGCTTGCAGCGCATCGCGGCGGTGCTTCTTCCACCAGCGGCTCCCGCGCTAGTCTCACTCACATTCTTGAATAGATACGACCTCTCCAGCGTCGCGGTCTACTTAGGTCTTGCCTACATCTACTCCTTTGCATGGTTAGCGATCTTCGGCCTACCAACCGTGTACCTCCTGAAAAAGAAAGGACTAGCAAACTGGACATCGCTGCTGCTGGCGGGCGCTGTCGGCGGGCTACTTTTTGCCTTTATCCACATTGCACGTCTGCGTGGCATCCCAACGATGGAGGCAATGATTCTCTATCCAGCATTGGGTATGTTGTGTGCTGCTACGTATTGGACCTTCAACAAACGTGATTCAGTTGACGCCTAACAACCCGTTGGAGCTGACGTGCTAACCGTCACTCCGTTTGCATTTGGCTCGCTACGCTCACCGCAAACTCGTGCCGGTCTTAACGCACGCAGCTCAACGCAGTGTTAGGCGGCTAGGCAAACATCGTGCAGTGGTTCTGGTCTTCTATCGTTTTGCTGATTGCCCTCGGAGCAGCGAGCTTCCTAAGCTTCTTTTTCACCGCAGAAACCCTGTCGACGCTCCAAGAGGTAAGCGCCGTTGTACTGGCGCTAACTGCCATGATTTCGATCACCTCTTTGTGGCGAGCCTGGACTGGAGCAAAGCTCCAGAACTATATCTTGTGGGCTATTGGAGCGGGTTATCCTATTGCTTGGACTATCGGCTCATTCGACACTGGTCGAATCAGCGCCTTAGAGGCACTCTCAATAGTCATCGCCGTAGTTATAGGTATCGTGAATGCTCTAGCAGTGCAGAAGACTCAGTCAGTCCGCGTCACTCGAGGTGTGGGCTCATGACTGTTCTCAGTCGCCGCCTAACGAGTTGTTGGAGCGGACTGCCTAACCGTCACTTTGTTTGCATGTCGCTTCGCTCCAAGCAAACACGCGCCGGTCTTAACGGCAGCCGCTCAACACGGTGTTAGGCGGCACATAATCATCGTCAGCAACCTACCTAAACATGAGCAAGTCCCGAGGTGATACCTAGCTTTCGCACGAAATTGAGAACGGCTGTTCCGAAAAGCTTTAACCCTGGATTCGCTTTTGGATCGACAGGATTTGCTCTTGTAGTATGCGGTTTCGCTCTATCTGGTCAGCATGAGCTAGGCAGATATCTTTTCTACCTTGGGTTCGCGCTGCTCGTCATCGGTTTTGGAGCGACTGCCGCAGCGTTGCTCCTCGAAGCGTCCGAGCGCCACCTCGGCAAAGATGAATCAACCGACTCTCGGGAGGATTGATCGTGGCAACATTCAGAGTGCCGCCTAACGATCCGTTGAACCGGACCGCCTACTCGTCACTCCGTTTGCATTCGGCGCCCTTCGGTCGCCGCAAACTCCGCGCCGAGCTTAACGGCGGCCGGTTAACGCAGTGTTAGGCGTCCAGTGAAAGATCTTTCCTTGATATATGCGATCGGGGTAATCGGGTGGATCTTGATGTCCATTGTTATGTTCATCTTCACCCTTTACTGCTACTCCGTCAGCGGGCGAGTTTCTATTCTGATAAACCCTGTATGGTATCTGTTTCCTGAGTACTTCCCGAAAGATCGTCCAGGTTTGCAGAAGAACTATGTCATCTCTCTCGTCGCATACTTACTCTATGGAGTGCTCCTTCTTCAATACTCGCCCAAGGAAGAGTCATCCCCATGCAAACAGGTGGACCCTCGTGCTAAGCCTGAGGCGCGATCTACCACCGAGGGCCGGGCTGCGGCTATGATCAGTCAGACGCCTAACGACCCGTTGGAGCCGACGTGCTAACCGTCACTCCGTTTGCATTTGCCTCCCTACGGTCGGCGCAAACTCGTGCCGGTCTTAACGCACGCAGCTCAACGCAGTGTTAGGCGTCATGTCAGCACAGTTAGACATCAGCCAAATATGCGAGGACTTCAAGAAGGTGGCGTCCCTTGCGTCCATCTCTCTAGCAGATTCTGACCTGAAAACTGAAACCCTACCCGCACCGCACGCCGCGCCGACGAAACTTCCAGAGCTGAGTATGGCTGTATATGTGTTTCTCTACGACGGTAAGGCGCTAAAAGTCGGGAAAGTCGGAGCAAAAAGCCAGGCGAGGTATACTAGCCAGCACTACAATCCCTCAAGCGCTCCAAGCACACTTGCAGCGACGCTCCTGAAGCGCGGGGATGAAATCGGTGTAGCTGACCTAAGCATCGATACCGTTGGTCCTTGGATAAAGGAACACACCGACAGGATCAATTTCTTGCTGCCCGCTCGGCTAGGCCCAGACGTCCTTTCCTTGCTCGAGTCGTTTCTACACTGCAAACTGAATCCACTCTTCGAGGGTTTCGCGAGCCAAAGATGACGCCTAACAAGCAGTTGGAGCTGACGTGCTAACCGTCACTCCGTTTGCATTTGCCTCCCTTCGGTCGGCGCAAACTCGTGCCGTTCTTAACGCACGCAGCTCAACGCAGTGTTAGGCGTCACGTGAGCGCCACCCAAGCATTCACAGAAGTCGGCAAAGCCGTCTACCAAACTCAGATTTTCGAGCAGATCCTACTTATGGCGTTCGAGGCTCGAAGGATGATTACTGAGAGTCAGTATAGGGAATTGACCCAAGGGATGATCGACCCAAAAAAGTTCAAGAACCCGATTGCGAACTTGATTCGACAACTAGCTGAGTCGAGAGATATCGATCCAAATCTAAAAGTAAGAATTGAAGAACTTATCCAAAAGCGTCACACGCTCATCCATCGCTTCGTCTTATCAAATGGGCTTGGAGGACGGGATAACCCAGCCTATTGGAACCAACTCAAAGATCTAGCTTCGGATGTCACCCTGGAGTCTTCCAGCCTGACCAAGACAATTGCACAGTACATGCTTGATGCTGACGAACTAGCGGGAATAGAAGAATTACCGAGCAACGAGTATTTTGAAGCCATCCGAAACATGTTCGTTAACTTGGAGCGAGGCGTTTAGACGAATATGGTGACACCTAACGACCCGTTGGAGCTGACGTGCTGAGAGGAGAGATCTGTGGATTATTCGAGCATTGGCGGCGTCGTTGTCGTGATTATCGTGGTCGTCGTTGCCATAGCTGCAACCCAGCGCTCTAAAGCCAAGAAAAACGCTGAAGATCCTGCGACTAGGGAATCAGATGACGCCTAACGATCCGTTGAACCGGACTGCCTACCCGTCACGCTGTTTGCAGTTCGCTGCGCTCAACGCAAACATCGCGCCGGCCAACGGCAGCCGGTTAACGCAGTGTTAGGTGGCAGAGAATGGTTATCCGAGATATTAACGCGTGGCACTTTCTGGAACTGAGATGACCACCGAACCTAACTGGATTCAATACATAACTGCCGTTGGTTCAATCGCAACGCCATTGCTAGTTATTGCCCTCGGTGCGATTGGCTGGAAGTTTCGCGCTGAGTATGAGCGCCGACTCAACCTCGAAAACCAAATGCGCGATGAACGCACGGCTATCTATCTAGACATTCTAGAGCCATTCATCATCATGTTTATGTCCGAAGCAGCGTGGAAATCTGATCCAAAAAACAAAAGCCGGGACCGATTCGATGTTGGCATTCGAAAAGCGCTGTCTCTCGATTACAAACGCAGGTCATTTGAGCTCATTTTGATCGGGTCAGATGAGGTCGTTACTGCATACAACAATATGATGCAGTTCTTGTTCCAGAACGCCGACAATCCTACGGACACGGAAAAAGCAAATCAGCTACTAGGTTTCGTAGCGGATCTCCTCCTTGAAATAAGAAGAAGCATGGGCAACGACCAGACCGAATTAGACAAATGGGCAACGATGGAATGGTTTATCACAGACATTCAACAGTATCGCGACTAACCGCTGCCGCCTAACTAGTTGTTAGGCGTCTAAGCGAGATTCACGGAAGTTAAAGGTCATGGACGACGAAGCGATGCCCAGCGAATACAAAATCTCAAACTCCAGGATCATGTACGTCGAGGACAAATCAGAAGGACTCGAGGGACCCGCACGTATCGGTCGCGTTTTCTTTTCGAAATCCGGGAAAACTCTCTACTATCGGGGCAAGAAATTTCGGAGCCTCAAAGGCGGCTACAAAGCCAATTATTTCGACGTGGAGACAGGCGACGAATATTGGATTCAGGACCAAGGAAAGACCAGAACGATCGGCTTTATGGAGGTAACCGTGGCGTCGAGATCGACGACGATGTTGAGGACGAATACCGGCGCCTTACTAAAGACGCCTAACGTTCCGTTGAACCGGACCGCCTACTCGTCACTCCGTTTGCATTCGGCTCCCTTCGGTCACCCCAAGCTCCGCGCTGAGCTTGACGGCGGCCGGTTAACGCAGTGTTAGGCGTCTCTGGATGACTATCCAGTCCCTTAGATCTTCCTACATAGCCATGGTAGATATCCTCGGATACTCTGCAGTTGAGAGCCATCTGGACACCACCAATTCCCCCGCATCAGCTGCGCTACTTGGCGATGTATTCGCGAAATTGGATCAACTCACGTCCACATACATCAAAAACGATCTCACGTGTTTACGCTATGGTGATGGCTATGTCATACATAGTGCTAGTGACAATCCAGACGAATTGGAATCACTTATCAAAGCGCTTACCCGTCTTATAGCTAACTCCTCCTATCTTCAAATTCCGATACGCGTCGCAGTAACCCAAGGTGACTTGAAGATCGGCAATCCCGATACAGAGGGGCTCTCAATTACCGGCTCTGGCTGGGATTCGCTCAGAACCCTTGAACCGGCTCTAGATTGGATGGGAGGTTTTTTGTACCTCCCAAACTATGATGGATTACATCATTCGACGATTACAAACCTAGTGCGAACCACTACTTTAGTCAGAGAGCAGACAAATTTAGATTGGGAAGATTGGGTGTTTTCTGCCCCCTTCAAGAGCAATAACAATTACTTGAAGGACAAAACCTGGTTCCTAAACTGGTATCGAACTTTTAGGAGGCCTCTTGCCGATGTTTATTCTGAAATTGACAACTGGTGGAACAACATTCCAGGACTAGACCAAAACAACGACGCTTCTATCACAAAACGACATAACACGAAGAAATTCGCTCGTTATTGCTTTCAGTTAAGAAGAAGCGCGCACTTAATGTACATGTCCGAGGTCGCAAGAGAGATCGATTTAGGTGGCATAGATGGCAACTAGCATTATTTCGATTGAGAGTTTACGAGAGACGCCTAACAACCCGTTCGAGCTGACGTGCTAACCGTCACTCTGTTTGCAAACTTCGTCGGAAGCTCGACTGGACCGGATTGGTAGGCTTGCTCGCCTCACTGGGCATCGTGTATCTGTTCCTAGATGGGTGGTTGGATGTCCGAAGCTGTAATTGTTTCCAGGTTGGAACTCGAATTTTCCACGCCTGAGCTTTCCTGTCCAGCAACAAATGAATCTGGTAGTTGATCAAAGTAGCGCAATGTACTTAGCCTAGTCGCACGCTTAGTAGAACAGGTAGAAGGGGTAAGTACATGCGGAAATTTTTGTGGGCATTGGCCGGATTCGGAGCGGTCATCGGTGGGCTTCTCGGTTTAGTAGCCTTTACCGCCGAGGCGGCTCCAGCGCAGGGTGCTGCTGCGGGGTTAGCATGTGCGTCAGCGGTTGTTCCCTACGTATTGGCGAGAGCAAATGATGAGTTCAGTAAGTAGCAAATCGCGATTGAGGTGAAGCTGACGCGAACATAATAAGCAAACAACAACAGCGCCTACGCAGCTTTAGGCTTTGCTGCTTGTATTAAACTGGCGTTTTACTTACGTTTCAGAACTTTGGAATCGTATTGTTTCGTGCCGCTTTGGCGCAGGTCAGATAAACCTCGTTTTTGTAATCCTCAATTTGCCTTTGCTGCATTCTTTCGGTGCCATATCTAGGGACTTCGTAAGCACTGATCACGATGCTCTCTAACGTCTCATCTCCGTTTGCGACTTCAATTGCGTCCGCCATAGAACCACCCAGCTGGCGGTTAGTCATCACAGACTCTGCAAAATCCGAGAGTGCAGAACAGACTTGCCGCCAATCTGACTTTTCATCTGCGGCAAATACGGATTTGCCAGATGTTATGAGGGCAATAGTAGAGACGATCACCGGCGTGACTATTTGTTGTCGATAATTGGCCCAGTTCCAAGGCATGCTAGTGACCAAGGTTGAAGAGATGCGCTGTGAGTTAGTCTAGCTAACCCATCCGCATGCGGTAAGTAGTGTGAATTAGATTTTGGATTACTCTTTTTCCTCTAGTACCCCTCCAAGTAGCGTATCCGTCCTTTGTTGGCTGGCCGATAGCTGCCTCTGCTCAGGATTGGCGCGATTGATTATGGATACCAACTGACGCCGAGCAATCTAGTTTCCTCTTCTTTGCTAATGCAATCGACGGTTAGCTATTGCTTGGCGATAGAGGAATACGATTGTAGTGTGAAGCGCGAGACCAGGAGGAAAAGAATCTACGATGAAAATACTAATCTCTCTCGCGTTACTACTTATAGGATCAGTTTCGTATGCGTCCGAGGATTCAATCCTCAACCCTTTCGATACCTCGAAAACTGACAAGCAAATCGAAGAACTGGGCATTCCAACGGTACAAGAAGTCGCCTCTCTTGAAAAATCAGCGACCTCATTGCTCTCGAACTGTAGAGCCGCAATCCCAGTACTAGAGGAGTACTCGAAGAAAGCAAACTGGCTGGCGAATCTCATTGCAGGTGGTATCGAACCCTATTACGGGGCTTCATACGACAAGAGGAAAGACTATCCCTACGCTAAAGTAAGCAAACTTGTTCCTATTGAAGCTGCTGCTAACGAATATCGACGCAAGCGCAACCAAGCCATGGTTATGCATGGAGAATGCTTAATCGCTACAGGCGAACAATCCGACGGTGTTAGCTTACTGATCAAAGCTCTAGATCTCATAGCCATAGACAACGAGGAATGGTGGAATCGAGCGAGAAGTTCTCTTTACAAGGAAATCGGGTTTGGCGGGTGATAGCCAAAGACGAGTTACCTACGAAGGGCTCCATTTGTATAGAAATTTCCTGCTAGTCTTGGTGTCTTCTATCGTGGTGGTGACTCCTTACGCTTTCGCTTTTGACGAGCTCTCAGCCCACGCGATAGCTCCTTGTGTAGTGGCATATGAACCTTTGTCCGGGGAAACTGCTCTGAAACCGGGCGAGGTGAAGAGAGAAGAATCGCCTGGGTTCTGGCTGCGTCTTCTCGAATCCGTAGACGGCATAAGTGACCCTATAGTGTCCGGCATGATTGAGGACCAACGTAGTTTGCGATCAAGACTCGCTGCGATTGGTATGGAGGAAGCCTTGGTGAAGCCCAGTCGCGAGGATTGTGCTAATTGGCTGAGAGGATTCCGGAAGATATGTGGCCCCAGAAAATCAGTCACGACAAGAATGTGTGCGATGGCCTACTAGAGACTTGGACAAATGGACGAGCTTTGGACTCAGTTAGGTTGGCGTAAGACCTCTACGAATTTGACGATGAATTCGGTGTTCGCCCATCAGTTTGAGGGGAGGGTAGGGGTTCATCGTCACGTCATATCCTTAGGTTTGAACATGTTCGCTGTTGGGGGGTGGTGCCTGTCCGCCAAGTTTCGACGGGGACAACCTTACACAGCCGTAGTACGCAAATTGGGGAAGAACTCGATAAAGCGGTGGAATCACCTGGTACCAACATGAAAAGGGGTACAGGGATGGCAGTATAACGCATTGATTTCAAAGACAAAATTATTGACTTGCAGGTCAGACTGGGGGTCAAGTGGTCGCAGGTTCAAATCCTGCCGTCCCGACCAAAAACTCTTAAAAAAACAATCACTTAAAGGCCGATGGCTTAAGGCCGTGGTCGTCTGGTGCCAGAAATTCTCGTCTGACACCAAACTGGCACCATCGCGTTAGAATCCGAGAGTGGGTATTTCGTGCAAATCGACTTCCAGACTAAGCCCGGTTCTTGTCGTCAGGACGTATAGAAATGTTCCAATTGCCAGCGCAGAATCTTCCCGCGATGCTTGTGCATTTGCGTGCGCCACTTGATTCCGTTTTTCGCGCAGCGTATCCAAATCTCCCTTTCTGTTCGCTACAGTAGTGCCTGCGGGAAACTGGTCTATCACTTGACTGACGAATAAATAGCGGCCGCGCTTACTCTTAGTTCTTAATCCCAATATTGCCGCCGTTTGATAAATCCAGCTTTCGATCTCAAACCAAGCCAATGCAATTGCTGTCCCATAGTTCTGCAACCTATGTTCGCTGACGATCTTTGCGCCAACGGCCGCCATCGGTAACAAGCCTAGCTCGTAAAACCAACCCCAGTAGAACGCTGCATCACTAAATATCGAGTGTTCTACCGAATTGAATTGAGGGATTTGGGAGAACTGCCTTTTCCCTTCACGTCGAATCGCGGTGTCCGGAAATCGACCGTACGTAGCATGGCGTAGAGGATTACCGGTGGCGTCATACATAATGCGCGCACAATCCCAAATGCTCACTTCGCGGAAGTCGTGCAAGAAGACATGATTGTGACCTGTTCGTGCAGCGGCAAAGAGGAGAAAATTCAATGCGTTCAATGCCTCTAGGTAGGCGGTCCTAGCTTTTCTGGTCGCGCCCAAGGAAAAGTTCACCAGATCCGGCCCCTGGTTTCTCTCCTCTTGGAGCGCCTCTTCCAGGGTTTCTAGGTGAAGTAGGAGCAGATAGTCGGCGCACAGCTTAATCTTCCACCCAGGGCCGTCGTAGCTCAGCAGAGTTGCTCGTAATGCCCTTTGCGTATCTCTGTCTGGCAGGGAGCACTCGTCTAAAGCGAAACACTCTGGCTCTCCGAACTGGGTGCTTGCCGGCCAAAATCCTACGAAAGTCCGGTCAGGTGCTTGCATGAGCGCGCACAAGGGCTTTGTTCACGATTTGTTGTAGTGTCGTCGCGGCATACATTCCGACCTGTTCCTCCAACCTCACCTTTGCGTTGTCGAAGGATTTCACGCCGCGAATTGGGTCTTTCGAAGCCATGACTGCGTCGAATTGTTCATGACACTCCTTTGCTCGAAGGCCACTGAGACCGTTGCCGGCGCTGGCTCTGAGGTGTTGCAATGCATGAAGCGTGAGGATGTCCTCTTGATCCAGCAGTTCGTCCCAACAATGAGGCGGGAAACCCAATTCCAGAACTGTCATTACGTGCGCTACAGAAAACAAGCCGACAGCATGGTTTAGATCAGATTGGATTCTTTGGCGCGTGTCAGGGTCGGAGTATGAAATGGCATTTCGACATCGAGTCGCTAAGTGTGCATTCGCAGACTGTGTTTCTGAGCCCAGGGTTTGGCCGAGTTTTGCGAGCTGTTGCCGTAGAGTTTCCCGGTCAGATTCAGCCATGGTGCGGCACCTTCCCGCGAGCCAATAGCGTAGTCTTTGTAGGGCCGCCTTGAGCCAGGACAACTTCATTGAATCGTGCCAACAAACCTTTCCCCAGATCGAAGCAACTCTATGAGCGGTTGAGGCGAAGCCGATTCGCGCTGATCATTTAAACCGTCTAATGTGATGCTGGCCAGGTACTTCATGTTTACATTATCCCAGCCTACTCAATCACGTCTGACCGTTGGCGAAAATAACTCGACTGCTTGCTGAATCGGGCTCGTAGATGTGGGATTGTCCTTCGCATATCCAGTATTTTGTGGTCCAAAAATACACGCTGCTGCGTGTACTAGAATTACCTCACTGTGCGGAGTGCCCTCAGCCGCGTCCATAAGCGCCTTGAAGGTGCGGAGTGCGTTCTGCCGATGTTTGTCGACTATCGCGTTGTGCTTGTGCGATGTGTAGTTGCGAATACAGATATAGAGATAAGACGATATAACGCCGAAGAGAAGTACCTTCGAAACAGTTAGTTGGATCGGGTCCGCTTTGGTGAAGAAAGGTACTAAGTGGAAAAACATCGTCGAGATCGCGTATGCCCCTAGTACGCCGCCAGTCCAAAGAATACGTTTGTGCCACGTTTCGCTTTGCTCTGTATGAAAGGTAACGGACTCATCAAAAGCCACAGCTTGTTGTGACACCCCTAGTTCGCCTGCGGCCTGACGAACGTTTTCCAACATGATCTGAACATCTTGTTCTGACTTTTCGATTTTGCCGACCAGTTTGGAGGTCTTTGCCTCGATTGCTTCTGCAGCCTGTTTGCCTTCTTGTTCAAGGCGTCCGAAGTCAGTCGTTCGTTGTGCCGTGTAGGCAATGATTGGTTGTAGCTGACTAAATATATTGTCGTAACCGTTCTGCAACTCGCCTAGAAGTTGGGTGCGTGCTTGGGAAGGGTTGTCCTGCGATGAACTGAAATTAAGAATGTTCCCGAATAGAGTGAAGTGTTGGTCCGCTTGATTCTTTATCTGGACTAGTAGCTTTTCTGGAAAATCCTCAAGCGCGTCCACTCTGATCTGGCCATAAAGCGCGACAATTCGTTTAGCCGGCTCGATTGCCTCGTCGAACGCCATTTCAGCTCCGAGTCGTGAGGTTTGGGCTAGGTCATTCGGATCAAACTCTTTGATTTTGTTGATCGCGCCGACTGTCTTGTCTAGCTGCGTTTCAAGCTTTTCTTCGGACTCGCTCATTCGACATCTCCCTCGACTTCGATAGCCTCTCCCCACACAACCTATTTGGAGTCGATGGGTATTCTTCGAGTCTACAGTCAGACGGGTGCCATTGGCACCCAGTTTCCGATACGCTCGTACCTTGGAACACTGGAGAGTTTCGATGACTCAGAACGCGAATGTAGAAGCGCGCCTCTCCGTTAGAGTTGCCCCCCATCTAAAAACGCGGCTCGCGCGTCTTGCGGAGCAGGAGCGGCGTAGCCTTGCGGACTACGTCCGTCTGGTGCTCGAAGACCATGTCGATAAAGAGAAGAATGCTGGTGCGCATCGGAAGCGTGAACTCAGATGAGTCAGAAGTGAGCAGTCAGCGTAAATCAGGAATATGTGATGACCGAGATGAAGCAGGCAAGGCTTGAGGACCTGAAAGCTGGCGCTACAGTTCAAGGTCTGACGCCGTCGGGCGTTGCTAAGGTCGTCAACGTTGAGTGGTATGGCGATCAGGCTGTAAAGGTCATTTTTGAGGACCCGAATGGTGGCGTAAAAGATCGCCTCATCTACAGGGACGAAGAGCACTCGCTAAAGATTGCTTCCGCAGGAAGGGCGTGGTCATTCGATGCAGATGGCTCGATGCTTCGCCTAGTTACAGAAGCCAACCGAATCAAGCTTGCGCATCATTTCGACCCATTCCTGGCGATTCACACGAGCTTGGTCCAACCCTTGCCGCACCAGATTACAGCCGTATACGGCGAGATGCTCCCGAGACAGCCACTGCGTTTTCTGCTGGCCGACGACCCTGGTGCCGGTAAGACAATTATGGCGGGGCTACTCATCAAAGAACTTATCGCACGAGGTGATCTGGAACGATGTTTGGTAGTCGCACCTGGCGGACTTGTCGAGCAGTGGCAGGACGAACTCGGCGAAAAGTTCAACCTGGAGTTCGATATCCTCAGTCGGGACATGATCGAGAATTCTCGTTCCGGAAACCCTTTCAATGATCGAAACCATCTGATTGCTCGGCTCGATGTGCTTTCTCGGAATGAGGAACTCCAGGAAAAAATCGTTCGCTCAAATGAATGGGACCTAATTATCTCTGACGAAGCGCACCGTATGTCTGCAAGCTATTTCGGCGGAGAGGTGAAGTACACGAAGCGGTATCAGCTTGGTCAAAAGCTCGCACAAATCTGCCGACACTTTCTCTTAATGTCAGCGACACCGCACAACGGAAAGGAAGAAGACTTCCAACTCTTCATGGCACTCCTCGATGGTGACCGTTTTGAGGGCCGTTTTCGGGACGGTGTGCATTACGCCGACACGGAAGACATGATGCGCCGCCTTACGAAGGAAGAGCTGCTGAAGTTTGATGGCACGCCGCTTTTCCCAGAGCGCAGGGCTTACACCGTCAAATACGATCTCTCTGACGAGGAAGCATCGCTTTATGCGGCGGTAACAGAATATGTGCGAACAGAGATGAACCGCGTTCAACGGTTCACGGAAGAGGACGGTCGAAAAAAGAACAACGTTGGTTTCGCACTTCAAATCCTGCAGCGCCGCCTTGCCTCATCTCCGGCAGCAATCTACCAATCACTAAAACGACGACGCGAAAGGTTAGAGAACGAACTTGTGGAGGCGCGCCTCATCGCGAGGGGGAAAAAATTCGATCCGTCGTCTTCCTCGGAGCTGCTCAGCGAGGAGGTTCTTAAAAACATTGACGAATACGGTGAGGATGAGGTCGAAGAATTTGAAGAAACAATATCCACGACCGCGACTTCTGCGGAAACGATTGAGCAGTTAGAAATTGAAGTCGACACCCTGAAGCGATTGGAAAAACGAGCTCTTGGTGTGCTTCGCTCTGGCAATGACACCAAGTGGCTTCAACTAAACAAGATTCTCGATGACGAATTAATGATTGACGGTGACGGAGTCCGCCGCAAGCTGATCATCTTTACCGAAGCCAAAGACACTCTGAACTACTTGGCCGACAAGATTCGAACAAGGATGGGAAAGCCGGAGAATGTTGATGTCATTCACGGTGGTGTTACGCGTGAGGAACGCAGAAAAGTAATCAGCCGGTTCATGCAAGACCGCGACCTGATGATATTGGTGGCGAATGACGCCGCTGGTGAAGGCGTGAACCTTCAGCGCGGCCACCTTATGGTCAACTATGACTTGCCCTGGAATCCGAACAAATTAGAACAACGATTCGGTCGTATCCACCGCATCGGTCAGACAGAGGTGTGTCATTTATGGAATCTCGTTGCAGCTGACACTAGAGAAGGTGAAGTTTACGCACGGCTGCTGGAGAAGCTGGAAACCGCACGCGATGCTCTCAAGGGCCGCGTGTATGACGTGCTGGGGGAGCTGTTCGAAGGCACGTCGCTCAAGGACCTACTTTGGGAGGCCATTCAATATAGCGAACGAGATGAAACACGAGCGAAGCTGTTTGAGAAGATTGACGGCGCTGTGGATTACAAGCACATCGAAGAGCTGATCAAAAAACGTAAGCTCACGAACGACATGATGCCGGAATCTGCTGTCGAGCAAGTTCGTCTTGAGATGGAACGCGCCGAAGCTCAGAGATTACAACCGCACCATATCCAGAGCTTCTTCATCGAGGCATTCAAGCACCTCGGTGGTCGGATCAAGGACAGAGAGCAAGGACGATTTGAGATCACTCATGTCCCCGTGCGGGTTCGGGAGCGTGATAGGTTGATTGGCACGGGCGCGCCAGTACAAAAGAAGTTTGAACGCATTTGCTTCGACAAACAGTTTATCAACCAGCATCCCATTGCTGAGTTTGTTTGCCCAGGTCATCCGTTGCTTGAATCCGTGATAAGCATAATCCGTGAGCAGTATGGCGACCTGATGAAGCTTGGCGCTGTCATGATTGATGAAAGCGACCCAGGATCGGACATCCAGGCAGTATTCCTTTTGGAGCACAGTATTGAGGATGGGCGCACGACTAGCTCCGGGGCGCCTCAGATAGTGTCTCAACGACTTCAATTTGCCAGCATTCTGGAAGACGGGACTATCAAAAATGCCGGGATAGCTCCGCATTTAAACCTGAGAGCGGCCACACCAGAAGAGGTAGTAGCGGTACGGGATGAGCTCACAAGCAACTGGCTTTCGGACGATCTTGAACCCAAGGTAAAGCAGTTTGCGATTATTGAATTGGCACAGGGGCATTTGAAAGAAGTCAGGGAGCGCCGGCTGCCGGAAGTAGAGAAGACGGAGCGCGAAGTCCAAGCGCGTCTAAAAAAGGAGATCAATTTCTGGGACTCGCGCGCGTTCGAACTGAAGGAACAAGCAAAGTCGGGTAAGAAGACCCGGCTTAACTGGGAGAATGCGCAACGCCGTGCAGAAGACCTTGCAGATCGGCTAAAGCGACGTATGGACCAGCTCGCCCAGGAAAGAAGTATCACAGCTTCAGCCCCTGTGGTCCGTGGTGGGCTCATCGTTGTACCCCAAGGTCTCCTGAGTCAAAGGCGGGCCGGGGTGTCTGTGCCAACGGGGTTTGCAGAGAGCGCGGAGGCGCGCCGTGAGATAGAGATTAAGGCAATGAGCGCCGTGATGGAGACGGAGCGTACCCTGGGCAACGAACCGACGGACGTATCAGATCAAAAGGTGGGGTATGACATCCTCTCTTTCGACCCAGATCATAAAGCGCAACGGTTTATCGAGGTGAAGGGACGGGTTGAAGATGCAGACTCGGTCATGCTGACGCGTAATGAGATTATCACCTCCCTAAACAAGCCGAATGACTACATTTTGGCCATCGTTCAGGTTGGCAATGAGGCGGTGCATGAGCCCCTATATGTACATGGCGCCCTCTCGGATCACGAACCAGCATTTGAACAGACTGCGATTCAGTACAACCTTAAACGTCTGCTTGAGCGGGCAGAGATTCCGCGATGACAGATCAGACATACAAAAAGAAACTCATTGAAGTCGCACTTCCGCTTGAGGCGATCAACGCCGCGTCTGCAAGAGAAAAATCCATCCGACACGGGCACCCTTCGACCTTGCACCTGTGGTGGGCACGACGCCCACTTGCAGCATGCCGCGCTGTGTTGTTCGCACAGCTGGTTGATGATCCTTCCGAACATGCGGACGAAATTCTTGATGATCCCAGAATCCGATCTGCCGCTGAAGAAGAATTAGCAGAGCGACTGGACCTCTGGGAGAAGCGCCAGACGGAGCCAGAGGCTCACGCGGTAAACACTCCGAAACCCACGCTTTCGGATTGCGCTGCTGACATCGAGCGCAAACGGCTGTTTCAGATCGTTGAGGATTTAGTGAAGTGGGAGAACTCGACCAACGAAGGAGTGCTCGAGCGCGCTCGAGCCGAGATCCGAAGGAGCTGTGGTGGTGTAATGCCACCAATTTATGACCCCTTCTCGGGCGGCGGGTCCATCCCATTGGAGGCTCAACGCCTTGGATTGCTCGCCTTCGGCTCAGATCTGAACCCTGTTGCGGTCATGATTGGGAAGGCGATGATCGAGATACCGCCGAAATTCAAAAACCAGCCGCCGATTCACCCTGGTGGGAAAGAGCAGAATCACTACCGAAACGCCCAAGGGCTTGCTGAAGACGTGAAGTATTACGGCGAATGGGTTCGTGAAAGGGCTTTCGAGCGAATCGGGTATCTTTTCCCAAATGCGGACTTGCCGACACAGTACGGCGGAGGCAAGGGTACGGTGATTGCTTGGATTTGGACGCGGACAGTACCAAGCCCCGACCCTGCCTTTGCGGATGCGCTAGTGCCGGTAGCCTCAACTTTCCTACTTAGTTCGAAAAAGAACAAGGAGGCATGGATAGAGCCTGAGGTGGATAAAAGTAGAAAGACGATCTCGTATCATGTTCGAACGGACGGAACGACAGATGAAATTGCCCAGGCAAAGAAGGGTACAAAGGCGGGAAGGGCAATGTTTCGCTGTCTCTTTTCTGATGCGCCAATATCGGGTGAGTACGTCGACCAACAAGCATCAATAGGCCGAATGGGCAGAGAACTGATCGGAATTGTAGTCGATACCAAGCATGGGCGCGTTTATCTTTCCCCCAACCAAAGCGATCAATTGGATGCCACTGCCGCCGCGGCAACATTTGTTCCCAAGTTGGATTTAGAACATCTAGAGGCTCCCTGCAGGGGGACTTTTGCAAGTAACGCGCAGGGTCGCCGTTACGGATTCAATACATTCAAAGATTACTTTCTAGAGCGTCAACTCGTTGCGCTTAGCACGTTTAGTGAGTTGGTGCACGAAGCGCGAATCCAAATCGAAAAGGATGCTTTGTCTTCCAGCATTCCTCAAAACGAAACTCCATTGTCGGAGGGGGGGGATGGTTCAAAAGCATACGCTGAGGCTGTCAGTACGTATTTGGGATTTGTCGTGGATAAATGCGCTGATTATTGGTCGTCTGTATGTAGTTGGCATTCATCTGGCGAGAAGATGAGAAACACTTTTGGTCGCCAGGCGATTCCGATGGCCTGGGACTTTGCTGAAGCAAACCCCTTTTCATCATCATCTGGAAACTGGATTGCCATGCGAGATTGGGTTTGGAAGTCGTTGTCGAATTTAGTATTCACTGAAGAAGGTCACGTGCAACAGCATGATGCCCAGTCGATGAACTATCCAAACAACGTAGTAATATCAACCGATCCCCCATATTACGACAATATAGAATACGCCGACCTTTCCGATTTCTTTTACGTATGGCTTAAAAAGTCCGTTGGGGATATTTTTCCAGATATTTTTGGATTTCTGTCCTCACCTAAATCTGAGGAACTTGTAGCAACGCGCTACCGCCATGGTGGGCAGGAAGCAGCTGACTCTTTCTTTCTAGATGGTATGAGAAAAGCCATAGCCAATATGGCTTCTCAATCGACTGATAGTGAATATCCCGCAACGATCTACTACGCTTTTAAACAAAGTGAAATTGACCAAGAGGGAATTAGCTCGACCGGCTGGGCTACTTTTTTGCAAGCGGTTGTCGAAGCTGGGTACTCGGTTGTGGGAACTTGGCCGCTTCGCACCGAAATGGCTAGTCGCATGGTTGCGTCGGGTACAAATGCCCTCGCTAATTCGGTCGTTCTCGTATGCCGGCGGCGGGAGGTTACGGCAGAGATCATTACTCGCGCCGAATTCATCCGTGCGTTGAAGCGTGAGCTTCCACCGGCAATTGCCGAACTTCAATTAGCCAACATTGCTCCGGCGGACATGCCTCAATCTGCTATTGGCCCAGGCATGGGAATATTTTCCCGATATAAGGCCGTATTAGAGGCTGACGATAGCCGGATGTTGGTGAAAACTGCGCTGCAGCTCATCAATCACCAGCTAGATGAATACCTTGGCGGTATTGTTGGTGAGTTCGATGCTGATACTCGATTTGCCATTACTTGGTTCGAACAGAACGGCGTTAAGGCTGGTGCGTATGGCACAGCGAACAACATCGCGACAGCGCGTGGCGTTACGGTAGAGAGTGCGAAGCACGCCGGAATCGTGGAAAGCTCAGCGGGGAAAGTGCGTATCCTAAAACGTGAAGAGCTTGACTCGGATTGGGAGCCGGCAAAAGACACGCGCCTTACGATCTGGGAATGCTTGCAGCACTTGGTGCGCCACCACGAGAAGGATGGGATATCTCATGACACCGTCCGGTTGCTCAAGATGATCGGCGACAAGGCCGACGCCGTGAAGGATCTCGCGTATTGCCTTTACGACATTTGCGCGAACAAGCGTAAGGATGCCAAGGAAGCCACGGCTTACAACGCATTGATTGCGGACTGGACTGACCTGACACGAGAGGCTGGGGCAATCCATGAGACGCGCGATGATGGCCAGACGCAGATGGACTTCTGAAGGGAGAGAGAAGATGGCCAAAAGCACACGCCAATACGTGTTCGAAGGTATGGAACTTCTGCCAGAGGCGCTGACACCTTTTGTTGAAAAAAGGCTTGAAAGTTCGCTTACCGGCCACTGGCAAGTGAAGACTCAGGAGAAACTACCAGCACTAAAGACAAATAGTGACGGCCAGATCACTTGGGACCAGGCAGCACTATTTAACGCGATGGATCGGTTTTGGATGGACGCGTTTAAGGAGGTTTTGGGTAGGGCTGAACGTTCGATTGTTAATGAGTTGGTCGATGTGAGGAATAAGCTTTCTCACAACGAAAGCTTTACTTACGACGATGCGGAGCGCGCGCTTGATTCGATGCGGCGTCTCATGGAAGCAATCAGCGCCGGTGATACAGCCGATCAACTTGGTAAGATGCGGGATACCATACTTCGGACCAAGTTCACTGAACTTCAGCGCAACGAAGAGCGCCGAAAAACGCAGCGTCTGGATATATCGGTAGATACCGTTGCTGGAATCTTGCCTTGGCGCGAGGTGGTCGAACCGCATCAGGATGTGGCCACCGGCGAGTTTAAGCAGGCGGAGTTCGCCGCGGATCTCGGTAAAGTGCACAATGGTAGCGCGCCCTCAGAATATAGAGATCCAACTGAATTTTTCACTCGTACTTACCTGACCGAGGGGCTAAGCAACCTGCTAATTGGGGCAGCAAATAGGCTTTCCGGTGCCTCGGGGGACCCTGTGGTCGAACTGCAGACCAATTTCGGCGGTGGAAAGACCCACTCGATGCTCGCGCTTTACCACATGGCCGGACGAACACCTACAGAGGACCTGCCGGGTCTCGATCAGCTCCTTTCCAGTAACGACCTTAGCGTCCCTACCAAGATCAACCGAGCTGTACTAGTCGGTACATCTCGTGGTCCTCAAGACGAGCTGAGCCTAAAAGGTGGACGGAAAATCCGTACGACTTGGGGTGAGCTCGCATGGCAATTGGGTGGGGAAGATGCCTATAACCTGATTGCGGAGAACGATGATCGCGGCATTGCGCCGGGGTCAAATCTTTTAGAGGAAATTTTCAAAAAGTGTGGCCCTTGCTTGATCTTAATCGACGAATGGGTAGCTTATTTACGGCAGATATACAAAGTGGATGGCCTGCCGTCCGGATCGTTTGATGCGAATCTATCCTTCGTGCAGTCGCTTACCGAGGCTGTAAAGGCAAGCCCCGGCACGCTTCTTGTGGCGTCGTTGCCAGCTTCTCAGATTGAAGTTGGAGGAGAAGGGGGTCAAGAGGCACTAGCGCGTCTGAAGCAGACTTTCAGTCGAGTTGAGTCGTCATGGCGACCGGCCTCGCAAGAAGAAAGCTATGAGATAGTTCGCCGTCGCCTTTTCAAGGAAATTCCTGGAGACAAGTTCCACCATCGCGACAATACGTTGAAACAGTTTGCCAAGCTTTATCGTGAGAATGCGAATGACTTTCCGCAGGGCTGTGCTGACGAAGACTATCGTCGCAAGCTTGAGAAAGCCTACCCAATCCATCCAGAGCTGTTTGACCAACTCTATACGAGTTGGGGATCGTTGGAAAAGTTTCAGCGGACTCGTGGCGTACTCCGTCTGATGGCCCAGGTAATCCATGAGCTATGGATGGGCAGTGATCCTTCGGTCATGATCATGCCTGGGAACGTGGTGGTCAGTTCCGCACGAGTGGAGCCCGAACTCTTGCACTATCTCGACGCAACCTGGCAATCAATCATTGCCGCAGATGTGGATGGGACCACTTCGACTCCGTACAAGATTGACCAGTCCGCGCCGAACTTGAACCGATACTCCGCGACCAGGCGCGTCGCACGAACCGTTTTTATGGGGACCGCGCCGACACACAGCCAGGAAAACAAAGGGCTTGACGACAAACAGATCAACCTGGGGGTGGTACAACCGGGCGAGCGTCCAGCAATATTCGGTGATGCGCTTAGACGATTGACCAATCAGGCAAAGTTTATGCACAGCGATCTTGGCCGTTACTGGTATTCCATGTCTGCGAGCCTCAATCGAATAGCGGCTGATCGGGCAGGTCAAATCGAGGAAGCCTTAGTTCTCCTAGAGATAGACAAAGCGCTAAACGCATACATAAATGGTTTGGCAGATCGCGGTCATTTTGACGCCGTACAGACAACTCCAGGTACCTCCGCTGATGTACCCGACGAGCCGGGTGGTGTTCGAGCCATCGTATTGGGTGTTGCATACCCCCATACGGGCCGAGAAGGCTCGGAAGCGATGGCCGAGGCACGCGACATTCTTCTACAGCGAGGCAACACGCCGCGTGTCTATCGCAACATGCTGATCTTTCTGGCAGCTGAAGGACGCCAACTTGATAATCTCAAGGAAGCGATGCGTACCTCGCTTGCATGGGGGGAGATAGTTCGGGATACGAAAC
This sequence comes from Pseudomonadales bacterium, assembly GCA_965267275.1. Lineage (GTDB taxonomy): Bacteria > Pseudomonadota > Gammaproteobacteria > Pseudomonadales > Azotimanducaceae > UBA4421. The sequence goes on along the minus strand of OZ253950.1, from coordinate 3,314,285 downwards.
GCCTAAACTTGACGCAGAGCGATAGTGCCCTTGCCGAAGCAAAGTTTGCTGAGTTTAAGGAGACAGTTAAGACACGGCTAAAAGAGACGTGGTGTTACCTGCTTTACCCGCATCAGGAGACTGCTCAGTCAGATGTCGAGTGGGCGTCCGCAAAGGTTCCCGCTCAGGATGGACTGCTCTCTCGCGCCAGCAAGAAGCTGGTAAGCGATCAAGGTATCTGGCCAGAACTAGGACCTGACAACCTAAACCGTCAGCTCGAAAAGTATGTCTGGAACGACAATGATCACCTTTCTCTCAAAGAGATTTGGGAATATTTGAACCGCTATATCTACCTGCCACGGGTTAAGAGTCGCGACGTTTTGATAAAGGCTGTGCAGACTGCTATCTCAGGTATCGTTGCTGGCTCGTTTGCGTACGCAGAACGATGGGACGACAAAGCGCAAACATATGTTGGTCTCGCCATCGAGGGTGCGTTGAACGTTGCAGTTACAATTGACGACGATAGCGTGATCGTGAGGCCAGCCGTTGCCGATAGATACCGGCCGGCCCCTGCACCAGCAGGTGAAGGGCAGGAGGTAAGAGAACCAGGGCCAGGAGAGCCCCCAATCGGTGGCGGGAGCGCTGAAGCTGAAAAGGGCGTCCCTGCAGAGGCGGAGAAATTCCCCACTCGTTTTCAAGGCACTGTCATGATCTCATCAGAGCGCCCAGCGCGAGATATGCATCAGGTTGTTGAAGCCGTGATTGAGCAGCTCACTACCGTTCCCGGTGCAACTGTCGAAATCAAGCTTGAGATTGATGCTGAGGTCCCGAGTGGCATTGACAAGGCAAAGTCGCGAACACTGCTCGAAAATGCCAATACGCTCGGTTTTATTGATAAGGCTTTAGATTGAGTGGCCCTCAACTTTGATCTTCAGATAGAAAGGGTAGCCAATTGCTTTCTCGCGCGCGCGATGCGTCCAATATGTCCACATACTGGATTCAGCGAGCAAATCTGCCAGTGTTGGTGTCAGAAACTAACGCTTGGATTGAACGAGCCTCATCTCATTGATTTTAAAGTCAAATGCAGTCGCGACAACTTGATGTTTACGACTATTGTCGCCTTTGCAACGGCTCAAAACTCCCGTCGATGAGTCAATCCGCCGGGTTCATTTCCTGCGCAAAATTGCTAGTTTTTTTAAGCTTATCGACCGAATCTGATCAAAAAGTTGGCTGTTTAATTAGTTTTGGGAGTGCGTCGAACTGAAGACCGACGCCTCCCCTGTAAGGGGGTAAGCCGTAAGTCTTGTCCAAGCCGCTGTAACACTGGGTTTTTCTGCTACGTATAGGTCTTCATTGCGATGAGTCGTATATCGGCCTGCAGAGCAGTAGCCATACGGGATTATGTCTCATGGCATGACTAACACTCACGGTGTGAGCCGTGAGTTTTCTTCTCGCTGAATGCTGCCGGTGACTTTGGTGAGGCGAACGCGGTCCGTGCCATCAATTTGTTCCAGCGAGTATCCAGGTAAACACAATACGCGAGCAATTCTGCCACGTTTACGGTGCCCCGAGGGCCAGGGATTCGGCACGTCGATGACCTCTGACGAGGCGCCTTCGCGCCCTGCGCCGATCTGGTGCTTGAGGTGGTTTCTCAGCCGATTCACGCCAACGGTGATTCCGGATTTATTCTTCCCGCCTGCGTAGTCAGAAACGAAGCTATTGATTGTGTGCAATACGCCGAAGCTAATGTCCTTCTCGATGAGTCGTCTGATTGCCGCCCATTCGGCGCCGGTCACTGCTTTTGGCAAGAGAGCTTCAGCGTCAATCTCTGCAAGGTCTACGCGTCGCATCATTCCATCTTCCAGGCACACCCTTATTGGCTCGGGTTCAATCCCGGCCCTCATCTCGAAATGCAAATGGCGGGGTGCGTACCGATCACGTGGGTCACGGTGGAGCACGAGCCCGGTTGTGTACCAGCCACGCAGATAGCTGGCACCGCGTAATGCGAGGAATGGATCGTTCTGCAACACTTTCATATCAACCTTGGCTGCGTGGTGTACGAGGCCGATCAGCAGCTCTTGACCAAAAGCGATTCGAAAGGCACCAACGCGGTCCCGGAGAAAGGCGGCCATTTGGGCATTGGCGTTTTCATCATCCCCGTCGAATACCGCTGAAAGCGAGTCGATCCAGAGGCCGTCGAGGCCATCGGGAAACTGCGTCGCCAGTGCTTGAATCATGCACCTCACCCCGTTGGGATCGAGCAGCATAGTTGCGAGGCGGTCTGTAACGTACAGATTGTTGCTCAAACGGGATCGCCCTTCTTCCGTTTCCAACGCCTTCTGAACAAATGGGTGTTGGTTGTGGCGCTCGCCAGACAGCCAGAGCGGCATTTCTGCCTGAACAACAGCGATGCGCATTGGCGTAGGTGCGCCAAAGCCGAGAATGTCTTCGCCGAGGGCTGAACCAAGTGCAATATCGGTCATGAGCATCGTCTTTTGGCTCTTTGCGGGACCGCCAACAACTATGTTGTCACCATTACGAGCGATACCTGGCACAGCCCAGGGTGGAGCTTCGCGTGGTGAGAGCGCCATTTCGAGACCGTTCTGACCATCAATCTGATTCAAAGGCGTGATTTCATTTTGCTTCTGCACCAGAGGAACGAAGTTCCCATTGCGCTCAGCAGTCTTGATTACGCTCTCCACCGTCTTCCACACGTCGTGCTGCGGTTGGGGCGGGTGGTTGTACTCCATGTTCCATTGCTGGGCTCGCCCGAGGACCTCCGCTTGCGTGAGCCCCTCACGAATCCAGGCTCCGACATTAGCCGCAAGTGTTTGGTTACGCTGTCCTTCAAGAACATGGCCGAAGTTGGTCTCCGAGCGAGCTGGCGGATGTGGGGTTGGCAGTTGAAGTGCTGTGGAGCCCTTTAACGGCGAATTGGACGAAAAGAATATGTGAGGGTCGAGCAGGTCTGTGCCTTGGATTACAGTCGCTTTGACCTTCTGGGGAGGTCTGAAGTAAGCCTGTGAAGGTATCTTCCCACACGGGTCCAGTGGGCCGAAAATCTGCGTCATTTTCGAAAAGACGCCTTCAAGTTCTTGCTTTGTCCCGATGGGGCGTGCCAATGGCATTACGATTCTGAACCTTTCGCACACGATCCCGTTCTTCTCGATATTGTGGCTTTTTGTGGGCACGATGATCGCAAGCCAGCAATGCGTCTTAATGACCTCGGCTGCCTGCTCAATTGTCAGCTCACCTTCATCTTTATCGAGAAACAACACTTTCATCGTTTCAAAGTTCGCATCAGAACGCGTCGTATCGACATGCATAAGACCGCCAGACAACATACCGCCCGGTTCTTCAAGCATTTGAACCAGTTCATCGAACGTGACGGCTATTCGCTCTGGTCGAGTCTCGGTGAGCGAGTCATAGGTCGCGATGGTATAGAGACCAACGGGGCGGCGCGAACTGCTACAAGCACTCATCGCAAGCGGCCCACCTGACGAGGCCCGTGTTGTCCAGCGTCGGAAATTTCTTGGGCCAGAGCACTACGAATTGCTTCCGGCGTGGTGAATGCGTTGCCGGCCTCGTCGTAGTAGATCGTCAGCGGATAGCCCGACTCAATTTTTCGATAGAGCGTACTGGGCGACCACCCAAGGGCTTTAGAAATCGCCTTCATACCTCGAATAACAAAGAGTTGCTCATTCATAGCAGCAGCGCCCCTTCTTCGAGTTTCTCGGTGTACTCTTGAAAAAGCCGATCAATTGCATGATCGACTTCAACACTCCGCATGCGCCGTTGGACCGACGCGATACTGCCGGCGATTTGCGCAGACAAATGAGCCCTACCGTCTATCCCGAGCGAATCTGATTCGGTTGCTAATCTATGCACGGCGATAGCGATGCTGCCGAGATGGTAGACATCATGTGCGATGTCCTCTGGTGATCTTCTCTTAGCCATTTCGTTTAGTTGTCTCCGTGTTGAATGGAGACACTTTGGCTGAGAAAAAACGCCCGCGAGAGGCGCCGGCAGTTTATTTCTTGCGGTGGGCTCGCACCGTTGCTGCGGGAGACTCGCCACAGATGCGAGTGAAGTGTTTGCGAAGGTTGTCGGATGAGCCTGAGAATGGTTTTTCTGGGTTCTTACTACGGTCGAGCCGTTCGCGGAGTTCTTCGATCAGGCCGCTTGCAAATAAATACGGGTACCTGTCAGCCAGCTCAAGAAGCCAAGTGCGCAACTCTTTAGCCTCTGGCTCTCCACGCAGCCAGGGTGATTTGTTAGTCGCTGCTGCAGCTTTGCGGCCGCCGAGTCGCACCCCCTCGGCAACCTTGTGGTCCTTCTTTGCAGCGATGTGCTGGTCAACCGAGAGGCTGCTAATCCGGCGTAACTCCTCATCGCGCTTGTGCTCCGCAAGAGTCATAGGCCCATAGTAGGTTCGAGGCTGCAAAGACACATTGAAAAGCGCCAACCAAACCTCGCCGAGCGCATCTGCAAAGTCGGTTTGCTTACTCATGCAACAAGCTCACGGAGATCGGCTTCGTCAGGAGAGCCGAGGTAACGTTCAGTGATGTATGTGGTTCCGTGTCCAAGCGCCGCTGCAACTTTGCGTACGCTGACTCCTTTGTCCAACCAGCGACGAGCGCATGTGTGACGAAAGTCGTGTATTCGGAACGGCTCGGCGATCTCGGCGTCGCGCTTAACAGCCTTGAAGGCTTTATTGATATTGTCGATTACGTTGCCTGTACGGGGTGAGGGAAAGCAGAGTTCATCGCTTGTACGCTGCTCCCAGGTTTTTTGCAGCACTAGCATCAGCGGGTCTGCAATGGGAACCGACCGCATGCGTCTCGCCTTGGTGCCCTCCGCTGGCAGTCTGATGAAGCCGCTATCGAAATCGACCTCTGACCACCGCAAGCCGGCCGCTTCGCCCCAACGCATACCGCTATGAAGGAGAGTGATTATGAGCGGCTCTACATGGTCGACAAAGTGCTGTGGCAGCTTGGGTAATGATTCTTTGTGCCGCTTTTGCCGGTGGTCGTTTGTTCGAACTCGGCGCGCTCTTTTGTCGGCATCGCGTTTTCGAAGAGTAGACAGAAGGCGTGCCTCCTCATCGGAAGTCAACTCTCGCCCGTGGTTATCCCCCTCGAACTCGCGACGATGCGTTGAGTCTTTGGTGCCCCAATCGGCCAGGGGATTGCGTAGAATCAGTTCTTCTTTCAATGCGACGTTGAGGGCCGCCTTGAGGTAACTTAACAGTCGATTGCGCGTTGCTGGTGCGATTTCGGCGTTGCTGGCCTTCCAAAGGGTGATGTCTGACGGTTTCAGCGAATCCATCGGGCGTGACCACCAGCACTTGAACCGTTTGCGCATGGCTCGCGTTTCAGGCTCGTGGCTTACGTGAGTTTGCGTGATCAGCGGAAAGTAGTGATGTTCAAGAAAATTTCCGAGTGTTGAGGCTTTTGCAAGCTGGGCCGCTCGTCGTGCCGCCAGAGTTTCTGCTCGTCTGACGGCGACCAGGTCAACCCCATTGCCCTGAATCTTTCCAAGCGCGTCAGCAGCAGCCTTGCGTGTGGCCGTCCAATCATGGTGAGGCTTCCACTTACCAAGTCGTAGAACTCTTTGTGTGCCTATCTCATTGCGATAGCGAATGGCGAGAGTCACCGAACCACCAGGTAGTGCGCGCGCGTGTAACCTGTCCTGCTTTGTATCCCACACTCTCACTTCACGACCTTCTGCGACAGCCGTATTGCTGGCATCACGTACCACACGGTCGTTGAGCTTGGCTTTCAATCTGACACCATATCTGGCAACAATTTGGTGCCACGAATGTGCCACGTGATGAATCGGAATGAAAGACAAAGAATCAAAACGAAAGATGTTTTGTGACTTACGTCAACAAAAATACTGACTTTGACGCAATATGCGAACCAGATAGAACGCCTATCTGGCACCAAGAATTAGCGACTGGAGTTCTGGGGGTCAAGTGGTCGCAGGTTCAAATCCTGCCGTCCCGACCAATTCTCACGCAGCCTCCGCTTTCTTTCTTGTTTTCTTGATCTTGACGGTACGCACCTCCGTACCAAGTCCAAGCAGGTACTTCATGTGAATCATCTTATCTACGCTGATGCCTTCCAGCTTGTTGTTCATTAGGCGATTGAGCGCAGGCCTAGCGATGCCCACCAGTTGCGCAGCCTTTGCTTGCGACAAGCCTCTTGAGCAGATCTCCTTCTCAATATCGAGTTTCAGCTGCGCCTTTACTTTGAGCACCTCCGCCTCGGCGGGGTCAGAACCAAGGTCTTCGAATATGTTTCCTGAGCTTTTCTTAAGTTCCATCATTTCCTCCTCAGCGATTTGTTAAGTAGTGTGATTTAGATTTCGCTCGGTTCACACATCTTGTGATCTCACTGTTGGGGAAGCTGATCGCGGCGTAGCCAACCCTCCAACATCAACTCCAGAACGGATTTCAAATGACTGATATCCGGAGGGTATACAGAAATGTGTCTCAGGCGCTGGCTGTGACGTACGAGCTGGTCGATCACAATCTCTGCGGCGAGTTCGCAGTCAAGTCTCTCAGAGAGAGTCCCCTGGCTTTGACAGAAGCGCAGAGCTCGGGTGACTTGCTGATGCTGCCAATCATGAACCCACGCGGAAACGTCATGTAACGGTCCGCTTGTTTTAGCCTGATCCTGAAACTCTTGCACCGCGCCGTAAGAAATGAACTCGAATACCTGGTTGTATACCCGGAGCAGATCGTAGACTGCCGCGATGGGGTTGGGATTGTGCTGTGAGAGGATGTCTTCTCCGCGCTGCTTGAGCACGGCCATGTCTTCGCGCGCCATCGTCGCGAACACGCCTTCCTTGGTCTTGAAATAGTTGTATAGAGTTGCGACACCGAAGCCTGCCCGCTCGGCAATCTCCTCCATGTTCGTTCTGCTGTAGCCGTTCTCTACGAAGAGTCTTTTCGCGGCGTCCAACATCTTCTGTCGGCTTTCGGCTTTTTTTCTATGTCTTAGTCCTGTCATGCGGACGATTATATATAGAAAAAATGTTTATATCGAAATATATAGAAAATAGTAAAACCTATTGATTATTGGTCTTCTCGGTATTAGCCTTCAGTCCTTTCTGAAAGGAGGTGGGGATATGGCGGCACGTACCGGGGCGCAGTTTATGGCCGGGCTCGAGGCAGATCGAGAAGTCTGGCTGGAAGGTGAGCGGGTTCAGTCGATTGTCGATCATGCCGCGTTCAATGGCGCTGCCAAGGCGCTCGCGGAAGTCTTTGATCTTCAGCATTCCCATCCGGAAGATTGTTTGATGCCTGATCCTGAAACAGGTGAACTCATCAATGTCTCCCACTTGATTCCGCGCTCTCTTGCAGACCTCAAGCGTCGGGAGGTGGGGCTGACTCGTATCTCAGAATATTCGGTTGGCCTGATGGGCCGCACCCCTGACTATATGAATGTGACTTACGCCGGTTTTGCTGGTCGGGCAGAAGAGTGGGCGATCAAAGGCAATGAGGCAGGTGCTGAAAACCTCGTTGAGTACCAGAAGCGCCTGCGTCGTGAGGATATTTCTCTGACCCACACCATCGTTCAGCCTACGATTGACAAGGCGGCAGGAGATGCCCCGGCACCAGGAAACGAAGTCGCACTGCACAAGGTGGAAGAAACCGCCAACGGGCTGATTGTGTCTGGTGCACGTGTTCTGGCGACGCTGGCGCCATTTTCCGATGAAATTGCGGTGTACCCGGGTGCTCCGTTACCGGAGGGTGCCGATGACTATGCGCTCGCCTTCTGCATTCCGATGTCCACGCCAGGTCTCAAGTTCATCTGCCGAGACTCCCAGTCCCGAAACACCAATCGATTCGACCATCCGCTGTCGTCTCGATTTGATGAGCAGGATGCGTTTGTCATATTTGACCGTGTCGAGGTGCCTTGGGATCGGCTGCATATCAACTGCAATCTGGACGTCTATAACAGCGTCATGCGCACCTCCTGGTGGCCGAACATCATGCAGCAAACGACAGTGCGTGCGCTGACCAAGTTGGAGTTTGCATGGGGTATAGCCACGCGAATGGTGGAAGCAATCAACGCAAAACAGCCGCCCACATTACAGATGCTTGGCGAAATCCGTTGTTTTGTCGAGCTGACCCGGGCTGCTCTAAAGGCTGCGGTGGAGGGTGCTCAGGATACGGGTAATGGTGTGTGGCTGCCGGATACGCGCCCGTTCTCTGCGATCAGGGCACTCATGCCTGCGTGGATGGTGCGTACTAACGAGATCATCAAGCAGATCGGGTCGCACAACATCTTTTGCACACCATCTAAACAGGAATTCGAGGACGAAAAGCTTCGGCCTCTGATTGACCGATATCTAACCGGTGCGGGTGAAGTGGACGCTGAATCGCGGGCACGGATCTTCCGGCTCGGGTGGGATTTCGCAGGCAGCGGGTTGGCATCGCGAAATGAGCAGTATGAGCGATTCTATCTGGCTTCTGCTTCAAGGAATTTCATGATTGCACAGGACACCGCAGATCGTACTCGCGCGGACTGTCTTGTTGATCGCTTTTTGTTAGAACCGATGGAGAACGGGGAATGAGTGCAATTATTGAGTTGGGATACGTGCGAATCGGTGTATCCGATATGGACGCGTGGAAGACGTTCGCGTCGGATGGTCTGGGCATGGAAGTCGGCGTAGACAGTACCGAAGAGGCGACGTTCCTGCGGCTCGATCAGTGGCATCATCGGGTGATTCTCGAGCCGGACGGCTCGGATGATCTCATCGGTATCGGATTGAGGGTTGCGGGGGCGGAAGAGTTTCGCGCCATGCAGGCCAATCTTGATGAGCATGGCATCAGTTACCGAACCGCCGATGTCGAGCTCGCGCGCAAGCGTTGTGTTCTCGAACTGATGTTGCTGGAGGACCCGGCGGGTAATCCTTTGGAGATATTCCATGGGCCCAGAATAGACACGCATCTTCCTTTCCACCCTGGCCGCGGCATGTTTGGCAAGTTTGTCACGGGCAAGGGCGGGCTTGGACATATGATCGTGGCCCATAACGGTCTTGAGCAGGCTCACAAGTTCTACACAGCTCTTGGCATGCGTGGTGGCATCGAGTACCTCATGCAGACGCCGGATGGCAATGCGATGGAGCTGATGTTCATGCACTGCAACGAGCGTGACCACACGCTCGCGTTTGGCATGGCACCGAAAGGACGCATCAATCACATCATGTTTGAGGTCGATAATCTCGACGACGTGCTGTTTACCCACGACCGAATTAAAGACAAGCACCACATCGCTATTTCGCCGGGCAAGCACGCAAACGATCACATGTTTTCTTTCTATTGTGTATCGCCATCGGGTTTCCTGGTGGAGATCGGCTGCGGTGCGCGTCCGGCGACGCACGAGTCGGAGTACTTTGTGCAAGACACCTATGGCCATCAATTCAATCCAGGAGCCTGAAGATGAGTGAAGCAGTTTTAATGAAGATTGCGGATCAGCAGCATTACATTGGCGGCCGGTTTGTCGGGTCAGCATCCGGAGATACCTTCGATGTGATTAATCCGGCGACGGAAGCGGTCGTGACGACGGCGGCTCGAGGTGGTGCTGCGGAAATTGATCTGGCAGTGAGGGCCGCTAAAGAAGCATTTGACGGCGGTGATTGGTCGCGCGCGAAGCCATCGTTTCGAAGGCAGGTGCTTTTCAAGGCCGCCGACTTGATTGAGGCGCGATCACAGGAATTTCTGCAAAGGCAGACTGCCGAAATGGGGGGTCCGATTGGTCCCGATTTTGGAGGGCGTCCGCATCCGATGATCGAACGCTCTGCCTGGAATTTGCGCTTCTTTGCGGAAGAGCAGGAACAAGCTGGAGATCATGCGTTCAATAGAGACGATTCTCTGCTGACCTACACGATGACCGATCCTGCCGGTGTCTTTGGTCTGATCACCCCTTGGAACGGTCCGATTATGCTCTCGACCTGGAAAATGGCGCCTTGCCTTGCATACGGCAATTCAGCGGTACACAAGCCGTCGGAGATGTCGCCGCTGTCGATTGGTGTTTTGTGTGAGATCTTTGAAGAAGCAGGCATGCCGGGCGGGGTTTACAATATGGTGCTTGGCTACGGTAAGGAAGCCGGCATTCCCCTCGTGGAGCATGAAGACGTCATCGGCGTCTCGTTTACAGGGTCGCCCGCGACGGCCCGGGACATTGCGACCAGAGCAGCTCAGGGGCTGAAGCGAACCTCGTTTGAGTTGGGAGGCAAGTCAGCCAACATCATCTTCGCTGATGCAGACCTTGCCAAGGCCGTGCCCGCAGCGGCGATGGGTATTTTCATGAACGCCGGCCAGGTCTGTGTTGCCGGCTCCCGCATCCTCGTTCAACAAGAAATCTACGATCAATTTGTCGAGCAATTTCAGAAAGTGGCTGCGGGGTGGGCGCCTGGCGACCCGACTCAGCGCACCACACGCCTGGGGCCCCTGGTCTCGAAATCGCAGTACGAACGCGTCACGGGGTATCTGGACCTTGCGCGTGAGGAAGGAAAAATCCTCTTTGGTGGTGGGCGCCCAGAGGGTCTCGACAAAGGCTACTTTGTTGAACCCACAGCTATTGTCGATGCGGACCCTGACGCGCGCATCTGTCAGGAAGAAATATTCGGTCCGGTAGCTACGATCATTCCGTTCAGTGACCGGGATGAAGCAATTGCGATCGCCAATAACACAGACTACGGATTGGCTGGATATATCTGGACGGGTTCGCAGGATACGGCTCACTACGTCAGCCACCGTCTGCAGACCGGCATGATCTGGATTAACTCAGGTTTTGACCGCGACTTACGACAACCGTTTGGTGGCATGAAAAACAGCGGCCTTGGTCGCGAAGGCGGAGCGTTGAGCCGTGAGTTTTTCACTGAAACGCGTTTCGCGTCTTTTCCTCTCACGCCGCGTGGTAATCACTCCGCCGGCCACTAACAGTTTATCTAAGGAATTTATAATGAATGTATTGGAAGGCGAGCGCTTTGAGCAGCGCCGCATACTGCATGAGGGGCGACCTGAATGGACTACCGTCGACGGTGAAGAGCTGGTGCTGATGGACGGCCGCAGGCTTGTTGAAGCCGAGGTGAACTACCTGCCGCCGTGCAACCCCACCAAGATTCTTTGCATCCACTTGAATTTTGAATCGCGCCGCATTGAATTTCGTGCGCCTAACCTGGTGACGCCGACGTATTTTCAGAAGCCAGTCACAGCGGTCAACTCGCACCGAGGGATGCTCAATCGTCCGGCGAATTGCAAGTATCTGAACTACGAAGGAGAAGTGGCGGCGATCATCGGTAGACCGATGAAAAACGTAGCGCCAGAAGATACCTGGGATTACATCGCTGGTTTCGCACCCGCTAATGATGTGGGTGCGCAGGATTTTCGTGAAACCGATGCGGGTGGTATGACCCGAGTCAAAGGTATGGATGGGTTTTGCCCGCTGGGGCCGGGTATTGTGCGCGGCGTTGACGTACGGCAATCGACCCTGAAGACCTATATCAATGGCCAAGTTGTTCAAGAAGGCGCCATTGCAGAGATGACTTTCGGCATTGACTATCAATTGGCTGATCTTTGTCGCCATATCACCCTGATGCCGGGCGATATCGTCTTGACCGGCACGCCCGCCAATTCGAGACCCATGCAACCGGGGGATGTCGTCGAGGTTGAAGTCACCGGCCTTGGTCGCTTGACCAATACCGTCCAGGACACACCGGCACCTGCCCATGACGTTGGGCATGATCCGACAGACACCGATGCGGTAACCCGGGTTGCGCTTGGTGGTGATTGGTGGGCTGAACATGATGCCAAGATGGCCGCCGAAAAAGGCGAGAGCTGATGCTTGAGGCAAGCGAAGTTAAGAAAATAGCTGCCGATATCTGGCATGCGGAGCAGACGGGCGAGTTAGCGGAGGCGCCGTCGGCCAGGCACCCTGACGTCACGGTTGAGGATGGCTATGCCATTGCCATGGCGGTGCGCGATTTGAAGCTGGCGGCAGGGCGGAGCGTGAAAGGCCACAAGATTGGCCTCACATCCAAGGCGATGCGCGATATGACGGGTGCCAAAGAACCTGACTATGGCTTCATCTATGACGACTGGTTCGTTATGGAGGGCGATGTTGTGCAACGATCCAAAATGAACCGCCCGCTGGTTGAGATCGAGCTCGCTTTTGTTATGAAAGATGAGCTCAAGGGGCCTTCTGTACATGTTGCTGACGTGATACGCGCGACGGATTTCATCCTTCCTGCCCTGGAGATCGTGGATTCCAGGTATCAGAAGCCGGGGTCTAACATGTTAGTAGATAGCATTTCCGACACCGCGTGGTGTGGCGGCCTGGTACTGGGGGCTAACCCGGTCAGGCTCACCGAAGTCGACGTACGTCGCATAGGTGCCTCGCTTTCGATCAATGGTGAGATCATCGAATCGGGTACGTCCTCCGCCGTTATGGCGAACCCGGTAAACGCTGTCGCCTGGCTGGCCAACACTCTGCACCAGTTTGGTACGAGCATGCAGCCTGGCGATGTCATTCTGTCTGGGTCGTTCATCAAAGCAGTGCCGTTCGATGCCGGCGACTCGCTGGTCGCGCTGTTCGATCAACTCGGTGAAGTCACACTGCGAGTGGAGTGAGGGACGACATGAATATAAACACCAATCTAATCGACCCCGACCTGTTTCCAGAGCTAAAGGGGCCGCCGCACGAACTGTTCGATCAGTGGCGACAGGAAACAGGGCTCCACTGGAACCCTCCGAACCCCGAGTACGTTGCCAAAGTACCGTTTTCCTCAATGAAGAAAGGGTTTTATGTCTTGACGCGATATCAGGATGTTTATGAAGTATCGCGCGATCAGGAACGATTCAGCTCCTACGATGAGGGTTTTTTGATCTGGGATCAGGAAGGTCCGGGATTGGAGAACATGCGCGCCAATTTTATGGGCATGCGGCCGCCCGAGCACGCAGCGGTCAAACGCGTGATTACGCCGCCTTTCTCGCCTAAGGCGATGCTGGATATAGCGCCAAAGGTCGAACGTTTGGCGGAGCAAATCGTGGATGAAATCAGCGCCAGTGATGGTTGTGAGTTCGTCTTCGATGTCGCATCGAAGTTGCCGGTATACACCTTCTGCGAGTTGGTGGGTGTGCCATTAGCTCTTCGTGAGCGTGTTGTGGAGTGCGGCAATGCCATGGCTGATGTTGAGACGCGAGATCAACTGAGCTTCGACCCGCGGGAGGGCCTGGCAATCATTTCCCGAGAGCTTACGGAGATGCTTCGACGCGAGCCGGATGATTCGTTGATGAGTGCGATAGTGAACGACACTGATCTCGCGCTGGAGCAGAATCAGATTGATCACTTCTTTCAGGTATTTGCTATTGCGGGCCACGAAACGACAAGAAGCACAGCCGCGCACTTCGTCAATCTGATGAGCCAGCACCCGGAGCAACGCGAATTGCTCTTGAGTGATCTCGATGGTCATCTGGAGAACGCAATCGAAGAAGTTCTGCGTTTTACTTCGACCACCACCAATTTCCGCCGTACCGCGACAGGCGATAGCACCATTGGCGATTACCCGGTGAAACGCGGAGACAAACTTGTGCTGTCCTACGCGGCGGCGAATCGTGACCCCGAAGTATTCGCCGATCCTCACCGATTCGATATCACTCGAAAAAACGCGCGCAAGCACCTGGCGTTCGGTACGGGTCCTCACGTCTGTACAGGCGCTCGCCTTGCACGCTTGCAACTGCGTGCATTGCTGAGGCAGCTGTTTACCCGTGTGCCGGATATTCACCCGGTCAGTGAGCCGCAATGGCTGCGCTCGATCTGGTTTAACGCGATTATCCGCATGCCGGTGAGTTTTACGAAGTCTGGTTAGGCGCGCAGTCGATGAGGTACGGAATTAAAACGCCGCCGCAACATTGCACCTGGCAGGATATGTTGGACGTCTGGCAGGTTACTGATCAGATCGATGTCTTCGAGAGTTGCTGGAACTTTGATCACTTCTACCCGCTTGTCGGAGACACCAACGGCTCATGTATGGAAGCCTGGGTGACGCTCACTGCGCTCGCCGCGCACACATCCAGAGTGCGGGTGGGGTGCATGGTAAACGGCGCGCCGTACCGTCATCCGGCCCTTACGGCGAATATGGCGGCTTCGTTGGACATCATTTCAAATGGGCGTCTGAACCTGGGCCTGGGAGCAGGCTGGCATGAGCCCGAGTGCGATGCTTACGGAATTGACCTGCTGCCGATTGGCCAGCGTATGGATCGATTCGAAGAAGCGGTTCAGATTATCCGCTGCTTGCTTTCGCAGGAAGAAACGGACTTTCAGGGCGAATACTACGCGTTGAAAGATGCCCGGTGCGAACCGAAGGGGCTGCAAGCCGGGGGGCCGCCCATCGTCATCGGAGGCGGCGGTGAAAAGCGTACGCTGAGCATCGTTGCCCGTTTTGCTGATCATTGGAATCTGCCGTTCGCATCGCCGGAGCAGTTTCGACACAAGCACGACGTGTTGCTAGAGCATTGCCAGAAGGTGGGGAGGGCTGCGGACACAATTGAGTGCTCGGTTCAGGTGGCCTGGGGCGCAGACAGCGACGCGGCAGAGGCGGTCAATATTGCTGCTGCGCTGGAAGCGGTGGGGGTAGACACGGTGATCTACTCCTTGCGGCCGCCCTATATGGCCAAAACGGTCGAAAATTTGGGTCGAGCGCTTGAGCGTTAGGTCGGCTCTATATTTGATTCAGCTCACGGGGAGGCAACGTGGTGATATCACAGTTGGATATTGAAACATATCGGTCGCAGGGTTTCGTTCATTTGCGCGGTGTGTTGGACAAACCCTGGGTGGAACTACTCGAAGCCGCCATCGACCGTGTGGTGCGTGAAGCCGAAGAGCGTCCCCGCGTTGCAAACATGTCTGCCATGAAAGAGATGAGTGATGCAGGAAAGCGGCCGCGAATTGATGGCCCGATCGTCCGAGAAGGTAAAAGCGACTACCTGTTGGCGCACAATGCATGGGATTGGAACGACGAGCTGCGTCGCGTTGCTTTTGAATCGCCGCTAGCGGAGTGCGCTGCAGCGCTGATGGGTGCGAGCCAGATTAAGTTCTATTTTGACCAGACATTCATAAAACCGCCCGGATCTTTGCTGCGAACCCAGTTTCATCAAGACCTTGGATACTGGACTTGTCAGGGTGATCAGATTTGCACGTTCTGGACACCGATTGATTCTGTGGACAGCTCGAATGGGGCGATGGGTTATGTGCCCGGTTCTCACCTGTGGACGGAGAAATTCAAAGCCAATGTGTTCGTTGCACGTCAGGCGATTCCTGGACAAGAAGGTGAGATGTTGCCTGACATTGAGGCCAACGAAGAAAAATATGGGGTCGTTTACTGCGACTGTGAACCGGGCGACGTGATCGTACACCATGTCAAAACTGTGCACGGCTCGACGGGTAACACGACATCAGATCGCTATCGGCGCAGCGTCGGCTTGCGCTACACCGGCGATGACGTGACATACCACCTGCCGCCCGGTATTCCGCCGGAAAGCACGCCGATAGCCGACTATTTACAGGATGGGGAACCTCTATCGGGTCCTCTTTTTCCAAAGATATGGCCAGTCTCCTGAGAGTAGGGCGCCAACCAGTTTAAGTACAACTGCCAACGAGAACGCGACCTATGGGTAACCTGCTGGAACGATATAAACAGAATTTGCAGAGTCTGGGCTTTTGGCTCAATACCGCGGATAGTCAGATTGCCGAGCTGTCGGTCGCAGCCGGTTTTGATTGGATCTGCATCGATCTGCAACACGGCCTGTCGGAAATGGCAGACGTTCCAAGGCTGCTGCCGATCATCGAAAAGAGCGATGCTTTCAAAATGGTGCGCGTGCTGAGTAATCAGCCAGAAGAGATTGGCCGAATTCTGGACTTGGGGGCTGATGGTGTCATTGTGCCAATGATCGACACCCCGGAACAGGCTGCCGCCGCCGCAGCGGCCTGCCGTTATCCACCAATCGGTTCACGCTCCTGTGGGCCAACCAGGGCTATGGCCTATGACCCGCAATACCTGGCCCATGCCAACGACGACGTGATTTGTGTTGTCATGATCGAAACCGCAGAAGGGTTCGCAAATGTAGAGGAGATTGCGTCGCAGCCAGGTGTGGATGCATTGTTTGTCGGGCCTGTTGATCTGAGCTTCTCTTTGACTGGCGGTGTAGCGGGCCTGGGAAGCCAGGAATTCTCGGATGCCCTCGACCGGGTGCTGGAGGTGGGCCGGCGCGCTGATAAACCCGTCGGCATCTTTGGGCTTAATCCTGACAATGCAGCCCTTCAGCATGCGCGCGGTTTTAATTTCTGCAGCATGACAACCGATACAACCCTGTTCGCATCTGCTCTGCAGCAGGCAAAAAAGGCAGCAGGCATAGAGAGCTAGGGTTTGCCAGCCTCAAAGTGCGTGACAGGGTCGTAGTCGTTTTTGATGGACAGCTGAACCACTGGAGTATCCGTCTCGGTACGAATGCGTCAGGTGACCCGTGAATCAGCAACTCAGGTGAGCGCATAGCTGCAAGCCGATGGTCTGGCGTGCGCGGCAGATGATGCGCGTTCCAGGCAGGCAAATTGATCCAGCAACTCTTCAGTGTCCGCGCATCGTCATTCCTGGTCGACGGGTTGGATATGGGTAGACGTTGGTTTTGTCAGAATCCTGCCAGTATGGAATCCAATCGCCCGATTACTCGGTTGCGATGGCAGGTCTATACCGAATCGGCGAAGACCACGCTCGCTCCTGAAGCGTCGCCGCGAGATCAGAACGAGGGCTGGTGCCAGCCTTGATCGCATCCCAGGTATTCCACCGACATGTTGGGTTTTCCAGTACCCGGGCATAATAGAAGGCTCGTTCGTTGGCGCTGAAGTTCGGGTCGGTCCACGCTGTGCGCAATTCCGCATCACCGGTGTTTGCGCTGATGCTGCAGTCACTCAAATGCACCGTGGCGCCATTGTCCGGACAGCGCTTCGTCGCCGGGTTCACAGCCACGCCGCCTGCGCAGGCCACGTCGATCACGGCCTCATGCGTCTCACCGGAAGCGTCGATCCACCCTTTGATGATTTGGAGACGCTGAAGAGGGGCGCTGTTGGCGTCGGCTTGTGCCCAGACAGCGAAGGTGGGTGAACGGTTCGCCCCAGAAACATCAGGCGTGAGTTCAGCACCCATAGTCACGCCATTGGCATAGGCGCGTGCCACGCCATCTGTCGCTTCCAACAAGTCTTCTGGCAAATCGTACCCTGCAAAAAAGCGTACTCGGATACGCGGGCCGGAGGTCGCAAAGGTTTCTTTCCGACGAAAAGCGGCATAGATCGACTCGCGCGTGTTTTCTTCAGCCCAGACGGCTGCCAGCCCGGCTGCACTGAACTCTTGTTGCTGGCCGCCCATGAAACTCTCGCCGTCGACTTCGACGACTTCCTGCCCCGGGAGAACGCTGAACAGCATGCTGTCCACAATGCCTAAGGGCACCGAGCCACGCAGATCGGGTGTTGCAGACAGCAGCCCCAGCTTGGAGGAGAAGTTCGATTCGTCATTTTGTGCGGCGCCTGTATGTGTATCGCTGGAACCAATCACGCCAAAAGCAAACGGATTGGTGATGCCTTGGGCTTCCAGTTCCAGGCCGCGTCGCCACGCTTCGCGCACATAACTGCCTTCGGGCTTGCTGGGCATCGGTTTGCCCATGCCTACACCGCGAGTGCTGACTAGCTCGAATCCTGCCCATTCATCACGGGTTGAAAGAGCCGGATGGGTCTCTGAGGTGCCTTTGATTTGCGTGAGTTCGACCAGCGGTTCGTTGCGGATACGCTTGACTGCGTATTCATCATCGAAAGGGTCGCCCGCCCAGTCTTCGAGCTTGAACATATGGCCATTGGACTTGTTTGAGTTATGCGGTATGGCCAGGGATTCCACGCCGTCTTCGCGCAGTATATCCATCCAGTTCCACAGATCTTCAGGATCCCTGGAATGCACCCGCGAGAAAGGCACTTCAGGCAAACGATTGCTGTCTTTGAAGACCACGTTGCGGTGCAGGCTGCCGTTGTCATCCGATGTGGTGGTGTATTCATACGCAACGAACGTGGTAAATCGCCCCGGGTCGTTGTGCTCATCCGCCGCTCTGATGGAATCTGCCCAGGCGCTCTTGGTAATGGCTAATGGCTCTTCACGTTCGACTTCTCCCTTAACAATCGCAAGGGCCAACGCGCGAGCAAGGCCAAAACTGCGCATCCGGTCCAGGATGCTCATACGTCCGGTATTGCCTGGTTCGTTCAAGTCGTGCACCACCTCGGCAAATGCGTGTCTGGAGATGTCGCTGCTCGTGTCGGCCGCCATCGGCGCTACGCCCATGAACAGGCCGTGATCGGTAACGCCATAGAAGTCCAGCGGCTCATTCAGTTGCATGTCGAATCCCGCAGGATTCTTGATGGCTTCGCCTTTGGCGAAGCGATACGCATCGTCGGGCGATGCGACCGTGCCGAAGGCAAAGGCATCGAACGAGTATCTGGTGTGGACGTGCAGATCACCGAAGTAGGCGTTGCGATCCGGGTTGGCCGCCGCCTTATCGCCTCCTGGCTGGCCCGTATCGGTTTGATGCCCCCGCTCAACGATCGTGTATTCGGTTTCGAAGAGCGGTTTGGCCAACGCTGCGCGCTCGGCTTCTGTCGGCTGATTCCCGCCGCCGCCACATGCAGCGGCGAGGATCGCCACGACAAGCAAACACATATTACGATCCGACATCATTCAGCGCCTCCCGTTTGCGGCACGTACTGAATTGGCGAAGACCACGCCCGCTCCTGCAGCGTCGCTGCCAGGTCAGAGCGCGGTTCGGTGCCCGCACGGATGGCATCCCATGTGCTCCAGCGACAGGTGGGGTTTTCCAGTACTCGCGCGTAGTAAAACGCGCGCTGGCTGGCATCAAAGTTCGGGTCGGTCCATACCGTGCGTAGCTCCGCATCACCTGTGTTCGCGCTGATGCTGCAATCGCTCAAATCAACGCTCGCGCCATTGTCCGGGCATCGTCCCGTGGTGCGATCTACCTCGACCCCGCCCGCACAGGCGACGTCGATGACGGTTTCATGGGTTTCGCCATCTTTGTCTATCCAGCCTTTGATGACTTGCAGTCGTTGCAGAGGTGCGCTGTTGGCGTCTGCCTGCGCCCACAGGGCGAAGCGCGGTTCGCTTGGTGTTCCTGTTGCGGCTAGGTCAGGGGCCAGGTCGGCACCCATCGTGACCCCGGTCTCATAGGCACGCGCCACGCCGTCAGCCTTTTCCAGAAGATCATCAGGGAAGCCATACCCGGCGAAGAACCTCAGCCGCATGCGGGGACCGGAGGTCGCGAAGGTCTCTTTGCGCCGAAACGCCGCGTAAATTGCCTCGCGTGTATTTTCTTCGGCCCATACCGCTGCGAGACCTGACGCGCCATACGTAGGTCCCGCGCCGCCGATAAAGGTGTCACCATCTACCTCTGTCATCGCCTGGGGCGCAACCGTGTTGAACAGCAGACCGTCAACGGCGCCAAACGGCACCGAACCACGCAGTTGCCCGTCGGCAGACAGGATGCCCAGCTTGGAGCTGAAATTCGATTCGTCATTTTGCGCGGCGCCCGTGTGCGTGTCACTTGAACCGATCACGCCGAACGCGTATGGATTGGTGATGCCTTGTGCCTCGAGCGTCAGACCACGGCGCAGGGCGTCGCGCACATAACTGCCTTCCGCTTGACTGGGTAACGTGGTGGCGACGCGAAACTCCATCAACTCGAAGTTGGCCCACTCATCGGTGGTGGACAACGCGGGGTGGGTTTCCGATGTGCCCTTAATCTGGGTGATTTCTACCAGCGGTTCGTTGCGAATCCGTTGCACGGCGTAATCGTCGTCAATGGGATCGCCCGCCCAATCGACGAGCTTGAACATCTGTCCGTTCGAACCATTTGAGTTGTGTGGGATCGCCATGGATTCCACGCCTGCCTTACGTAGAGTATCCATCCAATCCCAAAGATCTTCAGGATTGTTTGAATGCAATCGGGAGAAGGGCACCTCAGGGACCCGATCGCTGCTTTTGAACACAACGTTTCGATGGAGGTTGCCTTGATCGTCCGAGCCGGTGGTGTATTCGTAAGCCACAAACGTTGTGAATCGGCCGGGATCGTTAAACATATCCGCTGCATTGATCGTATCCGCCCATGCGCGCCGCGTAATCGACAATGTCTCTTCCGGGTCGATCTCCCCGCTGGCAATGCCAGGCACCAGCCCTGCCAACAAACCACCAAAGCTGCCTATGCGACCCGGTAAGCTCCAGCGATCCATATTGTCTGGAGTATTCAGATCATGCAGTACCTCGGTGAACGGATACTTGGCGATATCGCTGCTCGTGTCTGCAGCAACCGGTGCGACACCCATGAACATGGCGTGGTCCGTGACGCCGTAGAAATCCAGCGGCTCATCGAGCTGCATGTCGAAGCCGGCAGGGTGCTTGATCGCTTCACCCCGCGCAAAACGATAGGCATCGTAAGGCGTGGCTAACGTGCCAAACGCGTACGCGTCAAAAGAGTAAGTCGTGTGTACGTGGAGGTCGCCGAAGTAGGCGTTGCGATCCGGATTCACGGCTGTTTCGACTCTGCGGTCGACAATTGTGTGATCGGTCGCGAACAATGGGTCTCCGAATCCGGCGGGCCTTTGGTTTATATCCGGCTGATCATCACCCCCGCAAGCCGTCAACACTGCTGAGACAACAATGCAGCCGACAGTTGTTAGAACTTGTTTCATCAGTTCACTCCCTGGCTGACGCGTACTTGCGTATCCGGGTTCAAGTCTTGATTGGGGTCAACGAGTTGTCCTGCGGGAAAACTGACGGAGAGCGCTTTGTCAGCTGTATCGAGGCACAGCAGATGATTGTTGTCGCCGTCCTCCAGGTCTGCGAGCGCCGCGGGCACAACCGCTCCGATCGAGCCGTCCTCTCGCTCTACCGTCACACGGTAAAGCCGGCGCTCTGCGTCACCCGGTTCCTCTCGGCCAGGTCGCCGCACGCCGCCTGCCCAGGTGACTCGGACCACCTGCTGAATGCCCTCCGGGCACTTGGTTCCCCTTGTCTCTGTAGCCAGGTTGGCAACGGGTATGCGCTCCGCCAACACCAACGAGGGGCCAGCACTGAGTGGGATCACGGTTGTGCGCGATCCTCGAAAGTTGGCTCGCTCACCATTGTGCGGTTGTCTGCCTTCAGACAGTAGATCGCCAACAACCTGCACGTATGAAGGCGGGTCATCTTCCGCGTTACCGAATTCGCCGATGAGAAGGACCGTTCGGAGTTCACCTGGATCTTGAGCAGGCCTGAGGGTGACGCAATGCGGGGTTTGTTCGGCTCCGGAGACCGTAACGACTTGAAAGTCTTCCGCCTGTAGCGTTTCCGGGTCGATAGTGCGTGACAACACGACCGGCATGCCATCCATGCCGGATGCGCCGAGGCAAAGCAGATTTGCTCGGTACGGCAGGCTGTTATCTAGCCCAAAGAAAGCGGAGAGCAACGCCGCCGGTTCCCCGGTCACGTCGGCTTCCGCGAGTGCGAACATCGGATACGTGGCGGCCACCCCCGACATGAGTATGAGTACGATCCATTCATGTCTCGCTCGGCTCAACATGCGCAAACTGCCTTCCCCTCTTTTCGCTTTGGTAAAAGTTATCGTTTTAATAATATAAATTAGCATTATGCTAATCCATTGGTTAGGATTATGACCGACGCACAAGTGCCTCGCAAGCAAAGAAGTACGGTGATTAATATGGTGATTAAAAGGACTGATTGATGGCACAGCCCAAGACCACCCACGATTTGGATCAGGAACCGAGGGCGAAGAAAAAACGCAGCAGAGCCGAAACCGAACAGCGACTGATCGATGTTGCCCTTGAGCTCATCCGCACGAACGGTGTGCTGGCTGGACTGAATCTCAGAGAGGTCGCAGAAGGAGCAGGGGTCAATCGCGGGAACATTTACCACTATTTCGGCTCTCGACAGGAACTCCTGCGTACGGCGATCAATCGCAGGTTTGATGCTGTTGTTGACTCCCTCGTTGCCAGCAAGCGGAATGTGCCTTTTGTTGAGCGCAGATCAAATGTTTTTCGTGCGAAAGACACAATTAACGACAGCCAACTGCGGGCTTTGCTTGTACTGGATGGCGACGACTCGGTCGACCCGATGCCCCAATACGAGGGTGCGATCAGCCGCCTGCGCCAGGACGTCATCGATGGAGACATCCACCGCGACCATGATCTTGAAGCGCTGCATGCAACACTGACAGCGCTATCTCGAGGCTATCGGATCTTTCGCCGACCAATTGCCAAGCGCATGGGCATAAGCGCCAGAGAGCTGGACACCCGAGTCACCGGAATCGTGCGGACATGGCTCAAGGCGATGGCGGACAGTCCAGACAATGGTTCACGTGCCTGAAATCAGCGGGCTTTTCGATCCAAACTGGTCGGATATGGGTCGGCAGAGGGTGGCTTCCAGTCGTACAGACACCTCGGGCTTGAAATCAGCGACTAATTGAAAGTGTTGGGATCCGGGTTGTAGCCCGAAGATTGAGGAGCGCTGTTGATCAAGTGAGTCTAGGTTGTCACATTCTCTCCTCGACGGGGTAGGCCCGCGGCCTCATAGCAGCGATCTATGACCTCCATCTGCTTCACTGCATCAACGGCGTCGGTGATGGGTTGGTGGCCTTCATTGATTGCCATGAGGAACGCATCGAGTTGATAAGCGTATGTGGCGCGTCGATCAAAAGTTTCCACCCGGGTTCGGCCATTGGTATTCAGTACCAATTGATGCCCGGTTTGTGGCAACAACGGATTCTCAACGCGCATGCTCCCTTCTGTGCCAGAGACGATAATCAGCGCTTTGGTGTCTGCACCCGGTTGCATACTTCCCGAAGTTTTCGCAGTGACCCCATCGGGGAAGCTCAAAGTGGACTCCAGGGATAGGTCAATGTTGGGCGCACCGACCTCAGCACTCGCCTCAACCGCCACAGGTTCCGACCCAAGCAGGTGTCTGGCCCAGGATATCGGGTAACAGCCGATGTCCATAGTGACGCCTCCGCCAAGTTCATAATTCATGCGAATGTTGTCGGCTGGAATGTGTTTCCCATCGATATGGAAGCTCGCATTGATCTGCTGGATCTCTCCGAGCTCTCCGGTTTCAACGATCTCTTTCGCTCGATTGAATAGAGGATGATAACGATAGTGATAGGCATCCATGACGACACGATCAGTCTTTGCGCCCGCCGCTGCCATGACTTCAGCTTCTTCGGCGTTCAAGGCGAATGACTTTTCACATAACACATGTTTGCCTGCCTCAAGGGATTTCAGTACCCATTCCTTGTGGTGACTGATGGGCAGAGGAATGTAGATAGCATCGACTTCGTCGCAATCCAGAACTGCCTGGTAGGTTTCGAACGTGTGTCGGATACCTGCATGGCGCGCAAAGTTCCTGGCCCTGGATACATCTCTTGCAGCGACGGCAACAACATTGGCCTGGGGTTCATCCAGACACGGGTAGATCAATGCACGTGGGGTGATGTTCGCAACACCCAGAGTTCCAAATCGGACCATAGCGGATCGACTTTATTGTTTATACAACCAACATAGAGGCATCGAGTAGCAATTGTTGCCCCTCAATATCGTCAGACCGGAACAGGTGGCGGACCCACCTAATCAACGGGTAGCCGGCGGAGATCAGGTAGAAACGTCCCCTCCATCGAGTGCGCTCCCATCGGCTCACTTCTTGACATAGGCCGCCCTTGAACCCCCGTCAACGGGCAGTACGACTCCGTTGATATACCTTGAGCCTTCGCTCAATAAAAAGAGAACGGCATCAGCAACGTCGTCGGTCGTGCCTATACGTCCTAGTGGTGATTCACCCGAAAAGCTGAAGCTGCTTGAATTCTGACTGGCCGTTTCCTTCATCATCGGTGTATCCGTAGTGCCCGGTGCAATCGCGTTTACGATAATGCCTCTTTCAGCAAGCTCCGATGCGAACACATTGGTCAGCACGTGGACGGCGGCTTTAGTTGCTGAGTACATGCCGTTTCCATATTTGGGTCTTAGGCCAGAGACAGAGCCGATCACGATTACTCGCGAGGGTTCATTGGGTGTCGCGTGCTTCTCGAGTAGGGGGATCGCTTGTTTGATCGTGAGCCACGGACCTTTGAAGTTTACGTTGATCAACTCGTCTACTTTCTCGAGGCTGATCTCGTCCAGCATCCCTACGATCGTAACGCCGGCAGAAACCAGCAGTGCATCAATGGCATCACAGTGCTCCGAGATCGCCTGAAACGCGGACCGGAGGCTGTCTGGTTCTGTCATGTCGCAGACCAAAGGTCGATAGGCATCAGCGTCTGAAACCTGGTCAATCGCCTTTTTCAGACCTTCCTCGGATCTGTCTAGTGCCCAAACAGTCCATCCCTCCGATATCAGGCGTTCTGCTGAACGGAGCCCCATGCCGGACGCCGCTCCCACGACGACAATAGTTTTTCCGCTCATGGTCATTCTCTGTTTGCGGGATCGAACTATCGTGTCAAATAACGCATGGGCTTGCGACCTGCCTGCACCAGTGTTGGTCAGGCAAGTTCTGCGAGCTCTTCACGTAGAGCGGCATAGCCGTTGGACATGAATCGCTTGACCGCTCGTCGGGTGACGCTCATGTGAGCTGCGATTTCCTCGTAGGTTTTACCGTCACGCACATGAAGCACCATTGCCGTTCGACTGGAAACTGGGATGCCAGCCAGCTTTTTTCTGACTATCGCCTCTCGCTCATGCATTCGTATATCTTCTTCCGGCTCATAGTCTCCCTTCAGCGTCGGGAGTGGGTCGCTTGAATGCGTTAGTCTGTGAATGGCTCGTTGTTTCCATTCTTCAGCAACATTCAATGCTACCCGGTAGATGTAGGCTTGAGGATTCTCAACCGACTCTGGGTCAGGCACTTTGCGCAATCGCAGATAGACTTCCTGGACAAGGTCGTCAATGTCAACATGCCGTTTAACGCGAGTGGCCAGTGCAGAGCGTATCGTTCTCTGATAATGCGTGTACCAGAGCGCGGCGAGTTCGCATCGCTTTTCATCCGTCCCCATCCTCAATCTCCCTGTTTTCGTATCTGTTACCGCAAGAATTCTTCGAGTCTCTGGTGGGCAAACATCGCTTGCTGTTCGAAAGATAAGTTTCCTGCACCGGAAATCGGTGCTTCATATTCGATTTCCAGATCTGGAGGAAACTTACCGACGAGATCCTTTAGTGGCAGTTCACCATCACCTGGTGCCAATCTGGAGTGGCGTGCTTCCTGGATAAGCTCTTCGTCTGTCATGTCCGCATCCAGATGCAACGCATCGCTTAACTGCAGGCAGATCACGTCATCCAGCATTGCGTCACCAAGCTCTTTTTCTGTGCCACCGGATCGAAAGAGGTGGAGGGCATCAATGACCAGGCGCGCATTCGGGAGACCTAGTCCGTGCAATAGTTCGCTTGATTGAGTAAGCGTCTTCACTTCGGAGTAGCGTGAGAATTCGAGCGCAACGATGAGCCCACGCTTTTCTGCGTATTCGCAATACTTCGAAAAGAGATATTCGAATTTCTTTTGATCTGGCTGATACGACATGGTGAGGATGTAATCCGCGCCCAAGGCAGCGGAAACTTCCACCATGCTCTCGAGATGTGTCAGATCTACATCCGGGTACAGGTGGTAACCAGCAACACTGGCGAGCCTTATTCCGGTGCGATCCAGGCTCGATTTCACCTCGTCGGTCATTCGCCCGAAGTCGAACTCGGGCGGCTGATGTTCGTGGATTCTTCTTGTTGCGATGCGCAATCCCACCGACTTGAATCCCGCCGCGGCTGCTGCGTGAACAGTATCGAGAGGCGATGCATTCAGAGTCAGATAGCCGAGCGTCAGGTGTCGCATCGAAGACCTTTCAACACACTCATGGCTTATCGCATACGGCGAGCATTCTTGCACCGGCCTTGCTAAATATAAATAAAATCCCAATATATGGTATTTTTTACAAAATAGAAGTGTTTTCTATATGTTTGTGGAATAAATCCATAATAGAAAGTAATAATTAGTTATTACTTTTTCAGAAGATGAATGATGCGCTGGCGATGGAGTACAATCCGAAATGAGGGTAAAAGGTTCAGAGAAGCAAGATTGAGCGAAGGGCAGGACGCATCAAAGAGGGACGTCCAAGGCACCAGCCTTGGAAAGATGCTCACCATTCTCGACATGTTTACACCGGAAACTCCGGTTATTCCCACGCCTGAAATCATTGCCAGACTTGGCACATCTAGGTCCACTGCCTATCGATACATCCAGAACCTCAATGACTCGGGTTTGATTCAGGCGGTAGGGAATGGCAACTACGTACTGGGCCCGAAAATCATCGAACTTGATTACCAGATACGAACCGGTGATCCCATGCATATTGCGGGTGACGGTGTGCTTGATCAGCTTGCACAGGATTCTGGCCAATCCGCGTTGCTTTGTATGCTCTATAGCAGTTCCGTTCTATGCATTCGAGAGAGCCACTCCAAGCCGGCCGCTGACAAACTATTCAGTCGTGGACAAAGCCGATCACTCTTTCGAGGCGCAATGTCTAAGATCATTCTGCCCTACCTTCCATACCACCAACTGAAGAAAATCTTCGCCAAAAGCGAAGCGGCCATTTCCGAAGCCAATCTTGGAGAAAACTGGTCAGACTTTAAAAAGACGCTCAACGAAATCAGAAGGGATGGTTATTCGGTATCATCTGGAGAATTCCGTCCGCATATTACTGGTGTCGCGGCACCAGTCTTCAACGACAATGACCTGATCGTTGGGAGTGTCGGAGTGGCTGGACCGACCCCAGAACTCCTGACCGAAAATCTCGGAAATACCATCGAAATGGTGACCCGGGCAGCGAACGTCGTTTCAGAGAGACTTCAGTCCAACATACTGCCGCCTCGCGCCGTTGGTTAACACAGCGCTAAGGGTCGCCCTTAACCTGTACTCCAACAAGTTCTTCCAGCAACGTCACAACGACCGGATGGTAATTTTTCTCAGCACCTTTTGCCCTCGCCATCTGATAAAGCTGATCGGCCAAACCACCAAACACTAGCGGTACCTTGAGTTCGTCAGCCATGTCCATCGCGAGTTTCAGGTCTTTTCGCATATAGTCCACCGAGAACAGCCCTTCCTCGCTGAAGTCCCTTTTCAGCACGTGCTGCTTGTAGTGCTTGCGCAGTGCGTGACTGTCACCGACGCCGTTCTCAATCGCATCCACCAAAGTGGAGGGTTCAATGCCAGCCTTTACGCCTAACACCAGCGCTTCAGCCGTCGCAGGCACGATTACCCCGAGGAGAAGATTGTTGATGATTTTGACGGTTTCTCCAGCGCCTGTGTCGCCGACGTGCTGCACCAGACCAAGCTGCTCGAGAACGGGCCTGCACCGTTCAATCAGTTGCTCGTCCCCGCCAGCAACAATTGCGAGTTCACCGCTGATTGCTTTGGCTGGTCCGCCGTTAACCGGCGCACCTATGACGCCGGCTTCTTTGGCCTTCAAAATGGACTCGATCTCTCTGATAACGGTTGGTGCACAGGTGCCCATGTTGATCAGCACTGCACCGGGTTGAATCGCTTCAGCGACACCGCTGTTACCCAGGGCGGCTTCTCTGATTTCGGTCGTTCCCGGCAAGCTGGCGATGATCAGCGTAGATCTGGCAGCGACTTCTGCCGGTGAAGAAACAACGTCGACGGTTACTAAGGAGGAGAACGCTCCCGTGCGCTCTTCAGCGATGTCATGAACCGTTAGTTCATGTCCGGTTTCAAGCAATCGATTCGCAATCGCGCCGCCCATGGCGCCGAGGCCGATGATGCCAACTTTCTCTACCATACGATTCCCCGAGCGCTTTTCCGAATCCGACTAGTCTATAGTGAGAATGCAGTGGGCCTAGCCTCTCAGATCTTTTTGTCGCGTCCCTGCCAGTAGAGGTCTTTAACAAGCCGTCTCTGGATCTTGCCAGACGGGAGCCTGGGGAGATCGTCTACGAACTCCACCGAACGGGGTCGCTTGAACGATGCGATGTTTTCTTCGGCGAATTGCAGGATTTCTTTAATCAGGGAGTCGTTCTTTGCGTGCCCGTTCTGAAGTTGAATGACTGATTTAACTTCTTCACCCCATTCGTCATTTGGCACGCCGACCGTGCACACGTCCAGAACGGCGGGGTGTCGCTGAAGTACATCATCGATCTCCTGAGGGTAGATGTTGACGCCGCCGGAAATGATAATTTCTGCACTCCTGCCTGTCAGGAAGAGGTAGCCGTCTCCATCAAGGTAACCCATATCGCCAAGCGTGAAGAACTCGCCGAGGTAACTGCTTGACGTCTTTTCCTCATCCTTGAAATACACGAATCTGCCAGAATCCGGTGCTCTGAAGAAAATGGTGCCCACTTCTCCCGGCGACACTTCCTCATGAGATTCATCAAGTATCTTTGTGCTGGCCGGGTCGTGGCATTTCCCCACACTGCCGGGTTTGCTCAGCCACTCTTCTGATCCTATCAGGAAGCCGCCACCACCCTCGGTGGACGAGTAGTATTCGAAGATGACAGGGCCGAACCAATCAATCATCTGCCGCTTGGTTTCTACGGGGCAGGGTGCTGCCCCATGCAGGAGAAATCTCATCGATGAAACATCGTACTTGTCACGAACCTCAACAGGCAGGTCCAGCATCCTGTTGAACATGGTGGCCACCATGTGTGAATAAGTGATTTTGAATTCGCTGATCAGCTGCAGGGCTTTCTCAGCATTCCACTTGTCCATCAAGACAATGCCGACACCCTTATTGATTGGATCAATGATATTCAGGACGAGCGGCGCTGCGTGGTAGGCAGGCCCGGTACACAACGCGACATCCGAAGTGGGATCGTAAATCAGAGGTGAAGGAGGCGGCACCGGGTCGACAAAAACAGGATGTCCTCTGTCTCGATAGACCCCTTTGGGTCTCCCAGTTGTTCCAGAGGTGTAGAGCATGTAAGAACCGATGGTCGGAGATTCAATATCGGAACCCGACTCAGATTCAATGGCGTCAGAATAACTTTCGAATCCCTCGATTTTGCCATCGACGTCCAAAGCCATTACCACCCTGGATGCATCGTGTGCGGCTTTTATTGCATTTGTGGTAAATCGGCTTTCGGTCACGAAGACCTTGGCCTCACAGTCGTTGAGGATATAAGCCGCATCATCGCCAGTCAGGTGCCAGTTGATGGGCGTAAACCGGAGACCCGTCCTGCAACAGGCATAGAACACCTCCAGAAACTCACAGCGATTGCTTAACAGAACGGCGACCGCATCGTCAGGGACAAGGCCGGTTTTTGAGAAAGCTCTGGCGAGTTGGTTTGCCCGCTGATTCAGCGCTTCAAATGTTCTGGAACCCGTCTCGGTATGGACTGCCATTTGATGCGGTTGCCGTGCCGCATGGTAAGCGAGGTGCATGCCATGCTCACTGGCATTCTCTAAGCTGGGGAAACTGGCATCGCTCAAAATCTCACCTCTAACCTCGTAGGGCGCCGTAGACGATGTTGCGGAAGGTGGTCCGTATATCGAATTGTTCATCTGGCTGCGGTACAAGTTGCGTCATAACAAGACCAACCATTTGCTCTTTTGGGTCTACCCAGAAGTGCGTGTTGGCCCAGCCGCTCCAGCTGTATTCGCCGACTGAGCCGACCCAGCCATCACTGGGCTCTTCTACGATCACGAATCCACCGAAGCCAAAGCCCAGTCCCTTTTGCTCGAGTATGGGCGAGGCAATGGTTGTCAGGGGGTACTCTCCCATCGCCGGATTGAGTTGGTTCGTCATCAGTTCCTCAACCCCGGAAGCAGAAAGTATCTGAGTGCCGTTATGCATACCCTTGTTCAGGAGCATCTTTGCAAACTCTAAATAGTCCGCAGGGGTCCCTACTACGCCAGCGCCGCCATATTCCAGGGACGGTTTCTCGAGGTAGCTGCCACCAAATAGGGCCGGGTCTGCAGGTACGATTTTTCCGTCCGGTTCTTCCTGATAGAGTTCAGCAAGGCGATCCTCTTTGCCGGCAGGTACGTGGAAGCCGGAATCGACCATGCCGAGCGGCTCAAAAAAGTGCTCGCTCAAAAACTCACCGTAACTCTTGCCGCTGACCACTTCGATCATCCTGCCCAGCACGCCCAGCGACTCGCCGTAATTCCAGGCCTCCCCGGGTTCAGCTATGAGCGGCATTTTTGCAAGACGCTTGACGTGCTCTTCCGTCGTTTCGGTGAGGCGGTTGATAATCGCGAACAGATTTTCTGCCAGGTAATCTTCCTGAACAGCCGACGGTACGGTTCCGTAGCCGATGCCGGATGTATGAGTGAGCAGGTGTCGGATTGTGATCGGACCCTTCGCGGGCACGTCGCCCTCGTCCTGTTTAACTCGCATTTCACCAAATTCAGGCAGGTACTTGGCTATGGGATCATCGTATTCAATGAGCCCGAGGTCGTGCGCCTTGACCGTAGCCGCCGCAGCGATCGGCTTGCTCATCGAGAAGAATCTGAAGATGGTTCGGATTGCGGCCTCGTCATCACCATTGCCGTAGTTCTTCGAGGACACATGAACGAGGTTCCCTTGATGACAGACCATCGAGACGTAGCCGGGAATCATTTGCCGATCTACGGCTTCGCCGAGACGCTCCCCGATCGAATCAAGAATTTCGTTATTCATTGTTAGCCTACCTGTTCGTTCTCAGAATGACTTGCACAGTTATATGAGAGCGGTCCAACAGACCAGATGGACCCCTAATCGGGGGCCAGTTTCCAGTCTCATCCCATCATTAGTAAGGACATGTCTCAAACCCACTAAGGCCACAATGATCTCCGAACCACATATTCCAGAACGCCACAAAAACAAGTCTATTCTGATTACGGGTGCCGGACAGGGGATTGGTCGTGCGGCTGCAGTCCGGTTGGGGCTGGAAGGCGCCAACATAGTGGCTCTTGATCTGTCCGAAGAGCACCTGCATACGTTAAAGGCCGAGCTCGAGTCTGCGGGCACAAGCTGTGAAATTCTCTGCGGCAGTGTTGCAGATCTTGGAAACATTGATCAGGCGTTCGCGCTTGCGCAGAGTCGTTACGGCCAGCTTGATGGGCTGGTGAACAATGCCGGCTTTGGTGGCTACATGAAGCGATTCGATGCCGTTAACCTCGATGAGTTCGAGGGCATCATCGATGTCAACCTCAGGCCCGTCTGGTACGGGATGAAGCTCGCCTACGCTGCCATGCATGAGAATGGCGGGTCGATTGTAAACGTCGCCTCCATGGCGGGTATTCGCCCCAACAGAAACCATTCGCCTTACGGCATGACAAAGGCTGCCGTTATCAGCCTGACCCAGCACGCCGCAATTGACTATTCTCCGGCCAAAATCAGGGTGAATGCCCTTTGTCCGGGTCCCGTCGACACATCGATCTTTGAGCGCATGGGTGACTATCTCGATGAAGCTGGTGTGGAACGAGCCCTCCACATCACGCGATCGCGCACGACAATGGATCGTTTCGGTACCCCGGAAGAACAGGCTGCAGCGATTTCGTGGTTGCTGAGTGACGATGCGTCGTTCGTAACCGGTATAGCGCTTCCCGTCGATGGCGGATGGTCGGTCTCTGACGGTCGAAAAGTCTAGCCAGAAAAAGGGAGAACTATGAGCTCTGATCGTTTGAAAGGTAAGGTCGCGGTCGTGACCGGAGGTGCGAGTGGCATCGGTCTTGCGACCGCGGAAAAGTTCATGGCGCACGGGGCGAGTGTCGTCATCGGTGATCTGAACGAAGAAGTTTCTGCAAATACCGTTGAGATGCTCAAGTCCAAAGGATACGGCTCCCAATTTGTTTACCGCAGGGTAGACGTTGCAAACGAGTCAGACGTCGAGGCCCTGATGAACGACGCCAAAACGCACTTCGGTGGCCTCGACATTGCCTTCAATAACGCTGGAATTGGCGGTGCCATTGGGCCAATCACGGAAGTGGATGCAGACCATTGGGATAAGACGTTTGCGGTGCTGACACGAGGAGTCTTCCTGGGCGTCAAACATGCTGCCCGCCACATGCAGGAACGAGGCGGCGGATCGATCATTAACACTGCATCCATTGCAGGTCTGGCAGGGGGCGTTCCGCCTGTCGCTTATGCCGCAGCCAAAGCAGCCGTCGTCAGTCTGACAAAAAACTGCGCGATCGAGCTTGCGGAGTTTTACATCCGCGTGAACTGTATTTGCCCGGGCATCATCTTCACTCCGCTGATGCATCAGGGGCGCGAAGAGCAGGCAACAGCTGTCTACAAAACCGTTCAACCCTGGCCTGACCGTGGAGAACCTGAGCACATCGCGAACGCTGTCCTTTACCTGGCAAGTGACGACAGTGTGTTTGTAACCGGTGAGTCGCACGTCATTGATGGCGGATACCTGGCGAATGGTCTGTTGAACCTCCATCGATTACATGGCGATGCAGAAAAATCAAAACAGTTTTCGGGCATGGTTTACGGCACGTCGGGCCAGAAAAGAGAGCTGCGTAAGCTGGATTCATAAGATAAGCGGGAGTAAAAAACATGAGCACAGACACGACATCAAACGCCGATCCATCATCCGAAGCTTCCACAGGGTACTTTGATGTTCTGATCATCGGTGCCGGGATTGCCGGCATCGCGGCTGCTCGCGAACTAGAGGTCCAATGTCCGGATAAGTCCTATGTAGTGCTGGATGCGATGGAGAGCTTTGGTGGAACCTGGGAGTGCCATACCTATCCAGGTATTCGATCAGACAGCGATCTCTACACATTTGGCTATCACTTCAAACCCTGGGTCGGGGATCCAATTGCTTCGCGCGAATCCATTCTGAATTACCTGGGCGAAGTCATAGAAGAATACGATCTGGCCAAAAACTTTCGCTATGGCCACTGGGTGAACTCGGCCGAATGGTCCAGTGACACCCAACTCTGGACCCTGCAGGTCAATGACGGGGCTGGGGTTAAGACATTCACTGCAAACTTCCTGTTGATGTGCCCCGGGTATTATCGACATGAAAAAGGTTACACGCCGGACTGGCAGGGCTTCGAAGACTTTCAGGGCACGGTGGTACACCCGCAAACCTGGCCCGAGGATCTGGACTACAAGGACAAGCGCGTCATCGTTATCGGCTCCGGAGCGACCGCGGCAACGCTCGTACCCAATATAGCGCCGGATTGTAAGTCGCTCGTGATGTTGCAGCGCTCGCCAACCTATTTCGCGCCGTCAGCGAACAAAAATCGCCTCGCCAATATGCTTCGCGAAATCGGTTGCGACGACCAGACTGTGCACGATGTCGTCCGCAAGAAATACGTTCATGACCAGGGATTGTTCCTGCAGAAAACTCTGACAGATCCCGAAGAGGCGAAACAGGATCTACTGGGGCCGCTGCGGCAATACCTGACACAGGAACAAATCGATGAACACTTCACCCCAAGCTATCGCCCGTGGCACCAGCGCATTGCGGCAATACCGGATGGTGACCTGCTGAAAGCAGTACGCGACGGCGAGGTCGAAATGGTCACCGACAATATCGAGCGCTTCGACGAAAAAGGTATCCACACAAAGTCCGGGCGCTATCTTGAAGCTGACATCGTGATCACGGCGACCGGATTCAACATGTGCGTTATGGGAGACATCAAGGTCAAAGTCGATGGTGATGTCGTGGACTTCGCGGATGTGGTGACCTATCGAGGGTTCATGTACACCGGCATTCCCAATATGGCGGCCATGTTCTGCAGCTATCTGCGTGCCGCGAGCTATACCCTTAAAGTAGACCTGGTCATGGACGCCGTGTGTAAGTTGCTGAATCACATGGAGAAGACGGGTGCGACGTCAGTCGAAATGACCCTTCGCCCAGAAGATGCGGACATGGAACTGGGACCTTTGATCGACCCTGAAATTTTCAATCCGGGACTTCTGTTAAGGCATCTCGACAGCTTGCCCAAGTGCGGAGACAAGCCGGAATGGCAGCTTAGCCAGGACTATTGGTGGGAGAGAGACGTTCTGCCGGAGTTGGACTTCTCTTCGTCAGAGTTCGTGTACGCGTCACGGGGGTAGTTCGCCACGTGTACAAGACGATCGTGGGGATAAACCGGCGGGAAGATCTATCGCTGGAACAATTCAAGACCCATTGGCACAAGGTTCATGCAGATCTTGTGCGGAGGCACGCTGATGCACTTGGTATCGTGAGGTATGTGCAGCTGCATCCGCCTCACGAATCACAGCACGCAAAGTACGACGGTATTGCCGAAGTCTGGTATGAGAGTCACGTCGCGATGAAAGAACACCTGCAATCGGAGTCGGGTAAGAAGGCGGCGGGTGAAATCCTTGAAGACGAACAGAATTTTATGAATGGCGCCGGTACACTCCTGTTCAGGGGCCTTGAGGTTAATATCATTGATTAAAGCGCCATCAGCCGGAAGCAGGCACGGAGCTCGTCCACGAAGAGCCCTGGTTGTTCCAGAGCGGCGAAGTGGCCGCCTTTCGCCGGTGCATTGAAGTAAACCAGGTTGTGAAAAAAAGGCTCGGCCCAGGCCTTTGGCGCGGGAACGATCTCTTTCGGAAACTTCGAGTAACCTGACGGCAGGTTCACGCTGAGCTCCGAGTCTGCAAACGGGTTCGCAAAACTTTCCCAGTAAAGGCGTGCTGACGAAGACCCGCTGGCTGTCAGCCAGTACATCATCACCGTGTCCAGCATATCATCCCGACTGAACGCGTTTTCGGGATGACCATCGCAGTCGCTCCAGTCCCGGAATTTTTCGACAATCCAGGTGAGTTGGGCCACGGGCGAGTCAACGAGGCCATATCCCATTGTCTGTGGTCGCGTTGATTGCTCTTTCGAATACCCCGTTCCCCAGGTTTGATGCTTCTGGGCAGCCGCAAGTGCTATTTGATCTTCAGGTGTTGGATTTTTGAAAACCGAAGCCGGCGGCATCGCGACCATCATGTTCAGATGAATACCGGCGCACTGACCGAGATCCTGGATGCCGATGGCAGTGGTGACGACTGAACCCCAGTCTCCACCCTGAGCAAAGTAACGTGCGTAGCCAAGTCTCACCATGAGCGTATTCCAGGCTTCGGCGGTCCTCATGACACCCCAACCGGTTGTGCCGGGTTTGCCCGAGAATCCGAATCCAGGAAGCGAGGGGCAAACCACATGAAACGCGTCTTGTTCCTGGCCGCCGTGTGCGACGGGATCCGTTAACGCATCAATCACCCCAAGAAACTCAAATACCGATCCCGGCCATCCATGAGTCAGAAGCAATGGCCGTGCGCCAGGCACATCACTCCGGTGATGAATGAAATGGATGTCCAGGCCGTCGATGTTCGTCAGAAAGTGATCGAATTTCGTAAGGCCAGCGAGTCGCGCAGACCAGTCATAAGACGTCCGCCAGTAGTCTGCCAGGGTCTGCGTGTAGGTCAGCGGAACGCCCTGGCGCCAGTCATCAACGGTTTCGGGCTCGGGCCAGCGGGTTCTCGCGAGCCGCTCCTTCAGATCCACGATGACGGCTTCGTCCGCTTCCAGCGTTAACGGTCTGATCTCCACCACAACATATTGCACCTGCCTTGGTCAGGCAGGTGCCCTTATCAGTTACTCAAAAAATCGTGTTGCAGTGATGCCCCAGGTTCTTGGCGGTCCATAGACCCTGTAGCCATTTCCGAGAGAAAGGCCGTCATACATTTCTACCATGTATCTTTCATCAGCCAGGTTTCGTCCCCACAGAGTCACCTGCCAATCCTCTTCAATGTACAGCGACATTCTGGCGTTGATCACCCAATAGTCATCGGTCTCGGATAAGGGGATGTTCGATGCATTGGTAAAACTTTCGGTCTGAAAGCGGCCGTCGACAGAAACATCGGCAGTCACCGAATCAGTCAGGCCGAAGGCGTAGGTTGCGGAAATATTGGTAGAAAACTCTGGCGAATCTGCCTGCTCGTTGCCCTTGGGGATCGGACCCGCCGGGCCATCAAAGGCTTCAAGTTCAGTATCCAGAAAAGCCACACCCAAGGTTAAGTCCAGGCCTTCGACGGATGGGGGCGACCACCTTGTGAATGCATCCAATCCGTAGATGGTTGCACCGTCAATATTGTTCAATCGAATGACGGTGACCGCGCCCGAGTTATCAGTGGTCAGGGTCTGCACGTCGTCATAGTTGTAGTAGTAAGCCGCAACCTCGTAAGCGAAACCACGATCGGATAGCTGGCCTTTGATACCGACCTCGAATGCGACCAGTTCCTCGGCGTCGTAGGGAATCAGTTGGGCGTTTGTTGTGGCGACACCAGTGAAGAAACCACCACTCTTGGTGCCCTGAGAGGCAACCGCATACACGAGTGCAGAATCCAGATGCCAGTTAACGCCTACGCGCCAATCGACGCTGTCTTCGCTGATCTCGTCGTCAACCGCCGCTATCCTGATCGGACCCGTACCTTGGGGTACCAGAGTAAGGAAGCTGATCGGGGCTTCGCTGACCAGATCATCCGTAAATCCAAAGTTGGATTTATCCTCATTGGTGGCGCGAAGGCCCAGTATCAGATCAACGTTTTCTGCCAAAGACCATTCCACGTTGGCGAAAAGCGCGTGGGACTCTGCCTCAATATTTGATTCAGAAAATGTCGTCGTGTTCAGCAGATCCTGGAGGTCGCCAGCGTATGTGGTTTTGATCTCATCTTTCGCGTAGTAGGCACCAATTTGCCAAATCAACGCATCACTTTCGCCTGCCAGTCTAATCTCCTGCGATATCTGCTCGACATCGTCAAAATTGTAGAAATCCAGAATGCGAGCTGGGCTGGCGTCCACGTCAGTGATGTAAGTGCGATCGAAATCGATGTAACCGGTAACGGCTGTCAAGGTTCCGATATCAAAATCAACATTGACCCGGAGGGTGGCCATCAACTGATCAAACTCGTAATCGTGTGGGGTTGAATAGCTGCCACCGAATTCGTCGCCATCGGTGTCGGCGTAGCCCAGGAAGTTGGAACAGGTCGGGAGACCCGGGCAATTCGATTGCGTGGCGGTCGGTAACGCCCCGAAGAAATCGGGCTGACCAGTTTCGTTGTCCGCTTCCTGGTGCTCGATTTTGAACAACACATCGGCAGCATCGGTCGGCTTTAGCGCAAGCTGGGCGCGCGCCATCAGCACCTCTCGCTCTCCGACGTTACCATTTTGATCTTCATAAAAGCCCTCCTGTTGCTGGATGCTTTTTCCTGATAGTCGCAATGCCGCCGTATCAGAAAGCGGAACATTGAACATGCCTTCGACTTCATAAAGATCATAGTCGCCAGCGCCGAGGCTCAAACGACCGTATTGGGAATCGAAATCCGGTTTGGCGGTAACGATGTTGATCGCTCCGGCAGTAGAGTTACGCCCATAGAGCGTACCTTGCGGGCCCTTGAGAACCTCTATTTGTTGAAGGTCGTAAAAGTCAGAACTCAGCAGGGCAAGCGAACTGAGGGAGACTTCATCGATATAGACACCTGCAGCCGGGTTGTTTGCAGCATTGAAGTCATTCAAGCCGACACCTCGAATCGAGATGATCGGCTTTATACCGGGCGTGTTTTCCTTGATATTGGTGGCTGGCGCAAACAACAGGATATCCGTCATCATATTGATGCGGCGATCCCGGATCTCTTGTTCATTCGCAACAGCGACGCTGATTCCAACATCCATAAGACTTTGTTGCCGCTTCTGCGCGGTAACGACGATTTCTTCTATGGTGTCCTGGCTATGAACGCTCGGTGGTATGCACAAAACAGCAAGTGATAATGCACAAATGTAATGTCGCCTAAATTTCATGGGCACCTCTCTCCCCTTTTTTGTGTTTCCTCATGTGCAGCCTGTCAGGTGCACTTTTACCCGGACTCAGCATATGTAGAGGGGGTCAAGCCAGGGCATGGCCCCCTCTATTTTTAGGCAGGTTCGGTGGCAGTCGATGGCGCGCATAGGGCGCGGGCGCGACGTTGGGTAAGGCGGGGCCTTGATTTCATGGGCGAACGACCTTCTCCGATTCCGTCCGCAAATCGACGGTCTGCGCGTGCGCGGCTGAAATTTAGAGCACCGGCAGCGACCCAACGGGGGATTACCCGGGTACTATCGATATTGCCCGGCTGCGGTCAGCAGTTGTTTCGATCCGAGCTCGGCGAATATGGGTAGGAGGGCGACGGCTTACAACCACGCGGAATTTTGGGAGGCGAATTTCCCGGCTGATTGGAAGCGTTGGCGTTCGGGCTGCAGGCGGCAGTTGAAGGAGCGCTGTTGGTCGGGTTCGGGTGCTGGGGCCAACTGGTCGCAACAACGCGGTTGGCGCGACGTGGTTGCCAGAAAAATCCTGCCTTCCCGACCATACAGGGGTAACGGCGCGATATGCCGGCTGGCTATCTGCTTTTCTTTTCGAGGAATCTTCGTAGGATCCGGTTGGTCAGATCCGGAGCTTCGAGCATGGGCGTGTGACCGATACCGGGTAGGCGTACAATTTCACTATTCCCTGCATACCTATCTAGATCATCGATGAAATCCGTTACGAACGCCTGATCGGATTCGCCCCATATCAGCAGCGCGGGAACTTCGGTGCGCGCGGATTTGGAAGGCCAATAGTCGTTGTCGGTAATCTGGTCCAGATCCGGAATGTTAGCCCTGTACCAATTGATACCACCGTCTATTGCACCAGGTTGAGCCAAGCCTTTACGAAATATCTCATCATCTTTGTCGGTGTAATGCGGCAGTTTACGAAATGGAGCGTAGGCGTTCTGCCAGAGTAAATGAGCGCCGTTTTCGGTAATAGCGGCGTGTCGTTTGCCACTACGCATGCTCCACATGTAACTGGACCGCTTTTGTTGTTCCTCGTGCGTCTCGAGTAATCCGAGCAATTGGTTGGTGGGGGGTGCATTAATGGCGACTACTTTTTCAAGGCGTTCGGGGTAAGCCTGTGCATAAGACCAGGCAAGCGCACCCCCCCAGTCATGGCCGACGAGATAAAACTTCTCATCTCCCGCGATGTGCATTGCCAGTTCGTCAATCTGAAACGCGAGGTTCTCGAGTTTGTAGAGGCTTAAGTCCTCGGGTTTCGATGACAGATTGACGCCGGGTCCGTCCACAGAAACGACTCTATAATGGTTTTTGAGCGAGTCCATCTGGTGATGAAACGAATACCAGAAAAGAGGAAACCCATGGTAGAAGAAGAGCAGCGGGCCCTCACCGGCTGTCACGTAATGCAGGCGGCATCCACCAGTTTCGAAATAATGGTCCTTGTAGTCGTCCATAAAAGTCGTGAGTTAGCTATCCCTTTAATCTCGTCAGCTCTTGCTAGACGCCTGGGACTCGAATCCAGCGGTTACGAACTCAATGACTGTCTGGACAGTCTCGTCTCTGCCCAAGTTGCTGTCATGAGCAAACTTCGCGGCTGACATGGATGCCGCGGATGCCATGAGCGCGATCAGGGCTGCTTTCTTACGGGTGATGCCCAGCGCTTCTGAGATCGTGTTTATCAGCAACTGTTCCCGGTGTCTGGCATTCTTGTCGCGTTGCTCCTCGATGGCGCTGGCGATATCCGTTTCTGCGAGGAGTATGTCGATGACACTCTCTTCGTCACACTGGTCGTAGTTTCTTGTCACATAGATTCTGAGGATTTCAGCTAGCGACTCAGCGCCGTCCAGAGATTCGTTGAGCGAATTGATTGAACGCGTAAAGTCTCGTTCCAGCAGTTGCTGCAGCATTTCATTGCGTGAAGAGAAATAGTGAAACAGTAGAGGCTCGCTGACCCCCGCTTCGACGGCGAGTTTTTTCAGCGACAGTTGCTGCAACCCATTCTTGAGAATGGACTGCTTTGCAGCATCCAGAATCTGCTCCCGTCGCGCCTCCGGGGAGAGCCTGGTTCTCTTTGTGCGTGTCTCTTTGTTTTTCACGGCCATATTAATTCGTACACACCGATTGCCTGACGACCACTATAGCGCTCCTTCGCCGAACTTCGATGGCGATTGCGTTAATCTGCCCAAACCTTTATTGTTGTTCAACTATAATAAGTATGGCTAAAATTGAATTGCTCGTCGGGTGATCAGTCGCTTTTCCTGACTTGCGACGTGGAGGGAAGAACGCAATGCCAAAATTGAGTGCCGTACACAGCTTCGTCATTGAGACTGAGCCGCCGCACAAAGGCGGACGATTCTGGTATTTCGTGAAGCTCGAGACAGATGACGGGCTCGAGGGGTGGGGTGAAACCGCAGTGCTGGGTTGCTTCACCGGCCTCGAGAACGGCTACGAAGCACTGGTTCAGGACATCTTTGATACCCATTTGAAAGGTGAAGAAGCGCTGGACCGCGAACGACTGTATCAGAAGCTCTACCAGAAACTGACGCACCTGCATCCAGATTACTCGACGTTCGGCATCATCAGCGCCTTCGATACCGCGCTCTGGGATATCTGTGGCAAGCACTACAACACGCCGGTCTACAACCTGCTGGGTGGCAAGTTCCGGGACAGAATCAGGACATACACCTATGTTTATGACGATGCTGACCCCGACAACAGTCTGCGTGCTACAGCTATTGCCTGGACAGCTGACCCGGAGCGTCTAGCGGAACTCGCCGCGAGTTACGTTGATAAGGGATTTACCGGTCTCAAATTCGATCCTTTG
Source organism: Pseudomonadales bacterium (assembly GCA_965267275.1). Lineage (GTDB taxonomy): Bacteria > Pseudomonadota > Gammaproteobacteria > Pseudomonadales > Azotimanducaceae > UBA4421. Next base: position 3,273,584 of record OZ253950.1, on the reverse strand, counting down.
ATACAAAGCAAAGAGCGGCTGAACATCCAGATGCCATGGGACCTGTCCCAGCGAGAGCTCGGCATGGCTGAGCGAACCGTCGGAGCCGTCCGCGATGCAGTCGGTGAGAAGGCTGACATCCTCATAGGCACGCACGGGCAGATGACACCCGCTGCCGCGATACGCCTCGCACGGCGCATAGAGCCGTTTGATCCGCTCTGGCTGGAAGAACCCTGTCCGCCGGAGAACTGTGAGGAGATGGCGCGGGTTGCAAGAGCAACCACCATTCCCGTTTCCACTGGTGAACGTCTTGTGACCCCGCATGAATTTCAACGTCTGTTTGCAGCAGGTGCGTGTGCAATAGCCCAGCCTGACCTCGGCAGTGCCGGGGGTATTACCGCTGTTAAAAAAATTGCGGCAATCGCAGAGACACATTATGTGCTTATGGCACCCCATGTCTGGGGAGGTCCGGTCATTACGGCAGCCGCGCTGCAGATTGATGCCAGTATTCCGAACTTCCTGATCCAGGAGAGTATTGGTCAGTCTGGAGGTTTCTTCGATGAGATCTTATCTACCGCGCTTATCTGGGAAGAGGGTGATTTGCTGGTCCCCGACAGACCTGGTATCGGTATCGAGCTGAATGAGTTGGTGCTCGAGCAGCACCGGGTCAACAACGGCTAGGCTGCGCTGTCGTGGACGAAGTTGATGTGCTGATCATAGGGGCTGGTGCTTCCGCTGCGGCCTTTGCCTGGAGCCTCGCCGACACCAGGATGAACATCCTTTGCCTGGAACAAGGTGACTGGGTGGATCACGCGCAGTACCCGGCGTTGTATCCGGACTGGGAGTCGCATCGTGCCTTCAGCGCCAATCCCAACGTCAGGCGGGCCAAGGCCGATTATCCCGTCAACAACGATACGTCCGATATTGCCATTGCTAACTACAATGGTGTGGGTGGCGGAACGATTCTCTATGCAGCTCACTTCCCCCGGCTGCATCCATCAGATTTCAAAGTCAAAACCTTCGACGGCGTCGCTGATGACTGGCCCGTGGACTACTCCACGCTGGAGCCTTTTTATGAGTTGAACGATCGCATGATGGGTGTTTCCGGTCTTTCCGGGGACCCGGCTTATCCACCTAAAACGCCGCCCATGCCGCCGATTCCGTTGGGTAAATCGGGGATGGCTCTCGCTAAAGGCTACAACGAACTCGGCTGGCACTGGTGGCCATCTGACTGCGCCATCAATACCAGTCAGTACGAAGGTCGTGAGCGCTGCATCAACCTTGGTTTTTGCGGCGGCGGCTGTGCTCAGGGCGCTAAAGGCAGCGTTGACGTGACCTACTGGCCACTAGCTTTGCGCCAGGGCGTAAGTCTGAAAACCAGGTGTCGTGTCAGAAAAATCACGATGAGTGACGATGGTATGGCAACTGGCGTCGTCTATTTTGATGAACATGGCGTCGAACATCGTCAAACCGCGCAGATGGTTGTTCTTGCATGTAATGGCATCGGCACGCCGCGGCTTCTGCTGAATTCCGCATCCAGTCGCTATCCGGACGGCCTGGCTAACAGCAGCGGGCTGGTCGGCAGGAACCTCATGCTGCATCCCTATGCCGCAATCGAAGCGCGGTTCGAGGACATGCTCGATGGCAGTAGAGGCCCCATCAAGGGTATTCAGTGCCACGAGTTTTATGAGACCGACAGGTCTCGCGGTTTTGTGCGGGGCTTTTCGTTCGAGATGCACCGTGGTCACGGGCCGGTCAACACAGCCATATCCGGTGTCTTGTCAGGCAATATTCCGCTGGGTGCCGCTCATCATGAGGCCTATGGCCGCCTGGCTGATCGTGTAATGGCTGTGGCGGCTGTCTGCGAGGATCTGCCAGAAAGTTCGAATCGCGTGACCCTGGATGAGGACCTTGCCGATGCCGATGGAATACCCGCCGCAAAGATCGCTTATCGTGTCAGCGATAACAGCCGGAAGATGCTGGACTACGCTGTAGAACGGGGCCGGGAACTCTTTGAAGCCGCAGGCGCTGAGGTCATCCGCACTGAATCGCCTATGGCAGGTGCGGGCTGGCACAATCTCGGTACCGCAAGAATGGGCGATGATCCTGATACATCAGTTGTGAACAATTGGGGTCGAACGCACGACGTCAAGAACCTCTTCATCATTGACGGCAGCCTTTTTGTTACCAGCGGTGGCGTCAATCCAACTTCCACCATCCAGGCATTGGCACTCTATATCGCTCATCAAATCAAAGAGCGCCTCAGCGACGCGACCCTGTTTGATTGAGGTGGATGAAATGGCATTCAACGAACACGAATTGAAGCTGATGCGTCATCTTGCTGGCGCTGCGATTCCTGCTGACTCCCTCCGAGGGCTTCCGGCGGGTGATGACGAGGTCATATTCGACCGTTTATTGAGCAAGGCAACGCCGCGAGCGATACGCCTGTCGCAACTAATGGCGGCCTGTGATGTAGACACGGATGCCGATGAGACGGCCTTGAAGGCATGGTGTGAAGAGTTCGTAAGCCGGTGGACGCCCGAAGCCGGAAACTTGTTGTCCCGCCTTGTTCCTCTCCTGATGCAGGCTTACTACGAGGATTACCGCGTTCAACAAATATACCAACGCAGGCCGGGTCCGCCTTTCCCGGAAGGATACGACGTCATTCAGGGTGACTGGTCACTGCTCGATAAGGTTCGGGATCGCCCGCCTTTGTATCGATGGGAAGCAAGGTGAGCATGTCCAGCCCGTTTACTGGTGTTGATCATCAGGTTTTTGTCGTTGCAGAAATGGAGCCGGCAATTGAGTTCTGGCGAAACCAGCTCGGCCTTGAGCTCAAGTTTCGTACCTTAAGTGAAGAACACGGCGTCGATCAGGCGTTTTTGCCGCTGCCAGATGGCACTTTCATCGAACTGCTCGCTCCGACAGCGACCGCATCTCCCGTGGCACGCATCATCGAAAAACAGGGTGAAGGCCTGTACGTGCTAGCCATGAAGGTGGCTGACCTCTCTGCCGCTACTGAAGTTTTGAAAGCCAACGGCGCGGTTGTTACCGGCGAAGGTACAGATCGCGTATTCGTGATATCCGGGGTGCTCGGCTCCCCCATGATTCAGCTGTGGCCGGAAGATCGACCACATCGCTGGCGAGATAACTTGAATACTAATACTCGAGACAACTAGAGAACGGCATGTACACCATTACAAGCGAAGAAAAAGCCGAGGGCAGGCTTGATCCCGACAAGCTCGCCAGCATTGTCAACGACATAAACACACAAGGTTACGCGGTCGTCGCTGACCTCGTGTCCGAGGAAACAAGGCGGCTCTTGATGGAATCGGTGCGCGAAGACGCTGAAGCCATTTATTCCGCTGACGAATTGACTCCACACGAAAAACACACCGGCGAAGGGCATCTGCAGCTGGGTTTACGTCGCCGAGCACCATACGTACGAGCGGATCTGTTAACTAACCCGCTGATCGAACATATCGTTGCGGGAGTGCTGGGCGAGCATGCCTGGCTCGGGTTCTATAACGGCAACGTCAACATGCCGGGCAGTACCAGTCAGCCCCTTCACTTTGACCGCCCGTTTACCTGGAAGACAAAGGAAGAAGCTGAAGCAGAAGGCGAGAGCTGGCCGCCGCGGGCGACGACTCTTTCCTGCTCGATTGCGCTGGAAGAAATCACTACTCGTAACGCCGCTACGGAAATCTATCCGGGTTCTCATCGCGAAACGGCCGTAGCCAGCTGGCCTAGGGGCGAGCGTCCCAGCACCCATCCGGATTTGCTCCAGAAGTGGGGGCCACCCGCCCGTATGGAGATCCCTGCTGGTGGGATCTGTTTCAGAGACCCGCGCATGTGGCACCGGGGCATGCCCAATACGTCGGGCCAGCTCAGGCCCATGATTGCCATGACGTTTCATGCGGCGCTGGGCAATCACTGGCGTGGCATTCGAGTGCGAGATCTTTCCCCGGAAGACATCGCGCGGTGCGAGGCGGATCCTTCATTGCGCGTGATGGATGATGGCACGCTGGGCGATGGCCGACTTGTTTTCGAGGAGAGCGCCCGGGAAGTCTTTGAACAGCACCCCTCGAAACACGGCATTGGCCGCAATGTCCGATTTGTCCACAAGCTCGATCACACCGTTGATGCGCATCTGGTTGGTGGAGCCCGCGTTCTCGAGGAGTCAGCAGGTCAATGATGTACGCTCAGTTGGTCCGTTTGTTATGAGAGTTCTCTACATCGGTGGAACCGGCGAGATCTCGATGTCTTGCGTGAAAGAATCCATCGCGCGGGGCCACGAGGTAACCGTTTTTAACCGTGGCAACGGTCGCGACCGGTTACCCGAAGAAGCAGCACATGTTGCGGGTGACCTGAGTGATCCAGCGCCCTATGAACCGCTGTCAAATCAAGGCTTTGATGTCGTTTGTCAATTTCTGGCATTCACGCCGGAGACGCTCGAGCGCGACATCGACTTCTTCTCCGGCAGGTGTGGCCAGTACGTCTTTGTCTCTACTGCATCCGCATATCAGAAAAACGATGCTGGCAACCGAATTACCGAATCTACACCGCTCGAAAACCCCTACTGGGCTTACAGCCGAGCCAAAGCCGCTTGTGAACGCCTGTTGCAGGACGCGTCAATCACATCAACCATTGTCAGGCCCAGCCACACCTATCGCGAGCGTCTTCCCAGCACCGTCATCGACGGCAATCACCTCGCCTGGCGGCTATCACAAGGCAAGCCTGTGATTGTCCATGACAACGGGGAGTCTCTTTGGACCCTGACACACGCTGACGATTTTGCGCGCGCCTTCGTGCAATTGCACGGAAATGAGGCAGCACTCGGTGAAGACTTCCACATTACCAGTGACGAGGCGCACAGTTGGAATGACATCCTGAGCCAAGTGGCTGCAGTACTTGGATATGACGCAGACCTGCGATGTATCGATTCGAATAAGTTGATCTCCCACGTCCCTTTGCTGGAAGGCCCGTTACTCGGGGACAAGGCGAACACACTGGTTTTTGATAACAGCAAAATTCGATCCGTCATAGACGGCTGGCAGTGTCGAGTCGAGCTTGGCGAGGGCATCGCGCGCGCTGCCGACAGTGTCCGAGAACGCCTGGCAGGTGGTTACAGTCCTGACCGAGAGCAGGACGAACTGATCGATCACATTCTCAATGCAGAGGCTGCCTGAACGCCGGCAAGGCGTAACGCAAATGAGTACACAGAAAGAGACCACATATGACATTCCCACTTCTCATCAATAACGATGACGCGTTCGACTCAATGTCATCTTTTCTGGATTGGGTGAGCTCTGAAGCCGATGCCATCAAAGTTGGCCTGGAAAAGTCTGGTGCGATCCTGTTTCGGGGTTTCCCAGTAAAATGCGCCGAAGACTTCGATGCGTTCACCCAGGTATTCAACTACGACGAGTTTACCTACCAGGAGTCCCTATCGAATGCAGTCAGGATCAACCTGACGCGTCGGGTCTTTACCGCCAACGAGGCGCCACCCGATGTCGAGATCTTTCTGCATCATGAAATGGCGCAGACGCCCATCTATCCACAAAAAATCTTCTTCTGTTGTCTTAGCGCGGCTGCTGAAGGTGGCGCAACACCATTGTGTCGATCGGACCTGCTTTACGCCTCGTTCAAATCTGAACACCCCAAGTGGGCAGCCATGTTTGTTGAGCGGGGCCTCAAGTACAACACCCATATGCCGGCTGTTGATGATGAGCGGTCTGGGCAGGGGCGTAGCTGGAAGAGTACGTTGAGTGTTTCGGGTCGGGCTGAAGCGGAAGCACGGCTCAGCGAACTTGGCTATTCCTGGGGCTGGCAGGAGGACGGCTCGCTTCTTACTACGAGCCCGAAATTACCGGCAGTGCGACAGCTGGATGACGGCAGTGAGTCCTTCTTTAACCAGATCATCGCTGCCTATTGCGGCTGGAAGCGACGCGACGACAGCAGTCTTCCGGTACTCACCTTTGGCGACGACGATCTGATTCCTGAAGAGATACTAGACGCCATCGTAGAGCTGTCCAGCCGGTTTGTTTATGCGGCCGAGTGGCAGGATGGTGACGTCGCCCTCGTCGACAACTACCGGGTGATGCACGGCCGTTACCCATACAGTGGCGATAAGAAACGTCGGGTAGTGGTATGCCTCGCGCGGTAGTTCGATGAAGAGATGGACCCTGATACAGGAGGTGATAAGTGAATAAAAAAGTTGAAGAAAGCCGGGTCTTCAAACGTCGTGACGTCTTGTCCTATCTGTCAGACGAAGATCGTCATCTGACTGCGCACCGCCCCACTGAGTACAGTTTCGGCTTCATAGGCTGTGGCATGATGGGTCAGGAACATATTCATAACACCCTGCTTGTCGGGCTTGCGCACATTGGAGGTATATTCGATCCTTCTGACAAGAGTGCTAACCACGCCCTGAGAATAATCGAGAGATCCGGGAAGCAGGCGCAGCCGAGGCTTTATGACTCGATTGAAGAAGCCTGCAGCGACCCGAGTACCGATGCGCTGATCATCGCCACGCCCAATCACACGCACCTGGATGTCGTAAGGGCCGCGGTTAACTCCGGCAAGGCCATTTTACTCGAGAAGCCAATCGCAACCTCGGTCGCGGACGCTTATGAACTCTGCCAACTGGCTGCCAGCCACTCCAGACCGTTTCGCTTTGGATTGCAGTATCGCTACAAGTCGATTTATGCCGAAGCCATACACGAAGTGGTTGAGCGCGGAAGCGTGGGGGAGGTTCATAGCGTCAACATGCTTGAACATCGCTTCCCTTTTCTCGACAAAGTCGGGCAATGGAACAAATTCAGCGCTAATACCGGGGGGACGCTGGTCGAGAAGTGTTGTCACTACTTTGATCTGATGAATCTTTTTGCTGACAGCCTGCCTGACCAGGTGTTTGCAATCGGTAACCAGGCGGTCAACTTCAAGAGCTTTTCCCACGACAACAGAAAGGCTGACGGCCTCGACCAAGCCCAGGTCGCGATTCAGTATGAAAGCGGCGTTATCGGTGGCTTCTCTTTGTGCATGTTCGCACCCGGCACTCGAGAAGAACTGATCGTTTGTGGAGGGGCGGGGCGTCTGCACGCTTCGGAATCCGCAGTACTGGGGGGTGAGAATGAAAACCGGCTGGAACTCTGGCGCGGAGAAAATGCTGCTTCGGATGTGCGTTCACCCTCTTACCCGGGCTACATAGAAAAGGCTGGCCACCATGGATCCACCTTTTTTGAGCACCTCAGTTTCGTGGAGCAGCTATCAGGTGGCGAACATGCCGGACCGACGCTGGCTGATGGCTTCTGGTCTGTCGTGGTTGGCGCTGCTGCACAGCTATCAATCGAACGTGGGGAAGCGGTCGATGTGGCAGAAATACTGCCTGATGGTTTCCATATCGAGCACTTGGGTGCTTCAAATTTAGGCAAGACTAGGCAGCTGCCATGAAAAATCTCGTTGATACAACACCACGCCTTTTGAGTGATGAACTCAGCATCGGTCCGCTCGGCTATGGCTGCTGGAGGCTGGTCAACATGCCGGCTGAAGAAGCTCGTGCACGCATAGAACAAGCGCTCGCGAATGGCATGAACCTGATCGATACAGCGGATGTTTATGGCCTCGACTGGGGCGGGACGGCATTTGGTTCGGCGGAAACGCTGTTGGGCCAGGTACTTGTCGACGCTCCGCATTTGCGCGAGCAGATGGTGCTTGCTTCCAAGGGTGGCATCGTACCTGGCGTGCCGTATGATTCAGCCTATCTTGAAACGGCATGCGATGCTTCCCTGCAACGACTTGGCGTAGAGCAGCTGGATCTCTACCAGGTACATCGGCCGGACCTGCTTACCCATCCCGAAGAAACTGCCGCTGTCTTGTCGCGCCTCGTTGAAAGCGGCAAGGTACGAACGGTAGGCGTATCAAACTACTCGCCCAGCCAGACGGCGGCGCTGATGGCCTACTTGCCGGGAAAAATCGTCAGTAATCAACCCGAATACTCCGCGCTGCATCTAGCTCCGATCTTTGACGGTACGTTTGATCAGTGTATGCAGCATAAACTGGTTGTTCTTGCTTGGAGCCCGCTGGCAGGAGGGAAATTGGCAGGCGAGAAAGGCTTGCCTCCGGCTCTCGTACAGGTATTGGATTCGCTCGCCGATAGAGAAGGTGTGGATAGGGCGACCATCAGTCTCGCGTTTGCTCTGGCGCATCCCGTGCGGCCTGTTGCCCTGGTGGGCAGTATCGATCTTGAGCGTATCGCTCACGCCACCCGCGCGCTTGAAGTGCAGCTAGATCGATCGGACGTATACCGGATCATCGAGGCGTCAATGGGTCAGCCGCTGCCCTAAAAGCCGCTCTTATATTATTGCCCAACTATAATACTGTGTTATAGTCCAACCACAATAAGCGCGAAATATTGTGGGAGAGATCATGACTACACGCGGCAAGTTCAATCTAACGGCTGCAGCAGGAATCCTATTGGGTGCGATGACTTTGATGTCTCAGACAGCCGCGGCTGCCGTTCTAGAGGAAATCGTTGTCACAGCCCGAAAGACCACTGAGTCTCTTGAAGAAACCCCTATTGCTGTGTCCGTTCTAACGGATGAGTTCTTTGACGAGAGCGGATTTAACACGATTGCGGAAATCGTGAAGTTTGTGCCGGGATACGACTTTTCTCCGATCACGACAACACGCGCCGCGTCACCTTCGATTCGCGGTATCTCCACGTTCAGCTTCAGCGAAGGCTTTGAATCCAGCGTTGCCACGGTGATTGATGGTGTGCCAATGGGGCGTGAGGCGCAGGGATTTTTCGATCTTTATGACGTGGAACGCGTTGAGGTACTGAAAGGGCCGCAAGGGACGCTATTCGGCAAAAACACGTCGGCGGGTGTGATCAATATTGTCACTAAGAATCCCGAATACGAACTAGACATGGGTGGCGACGTGACCATCGGTAGTCGTGGTGAGAGGCGCGTTCGCGGCACCGTCACCGGACCTTTGATCGACGATCAACTGGCATACCGCATCACCGGCTCGATGCACCAAAATGACGGTATGTTGGATAACAAGCTAGCGGGTGAAGATGATATTAATAGCAAGGATACTTGGTCGCTACGCGGCAAGTTTCTTTATGAGCCGACCGATCAGCTCTCTGCATTGCTGACTGTCGACTACACCGACGAAGACAACCACTGTTGCGTGGCAACCTACAACCAGGCGGGTAGTGCCCAGGACCTCATTTCAGGTCCGCTAGGGGGGCTCTTCGGTGGAAACGATCCGTTTCTGTTTCAGCAAGTTCCAGGCAGCGTGATTCATCTGGAAGACGCCCTCGCGAATGCGGGGATCAGACCTGGAACAAGTAATCGCGATGTTGCCCTTTTTGAAAGGGATGTCCGCCAGAAATCCGAAGCCAAAGGTACGTCGCTCCAGATCGACTACAGTTTTGGCGAGACCACGTTGACGTCGATCACGGCTTGGCGAGACTGGGAAATTGATGAAACCAATGACCAGGACATCCTGGGGGAATCGGACTTTTTAAACTTCAGCGGCGCTGCAGCAACCGCCGAGCAGATCACCCAGGAACTCCGCTTGGCGGGATTGATGAGTAGCTCGGTGAGCTACGTTGCTGGACTTTTCTACTTCGACGAAGAGCAATCCGCTGACGGTGGTAACAGCATTAACATTGCTTTAGCGCATCCAATCTTTGGTGACGTGCTGAATTTCCGCAATCGCGCTGTTAGAACGGTGGATACGAGACACATCTCGGCTTTCGGTGAAGTAACGTGGGATCTCACGGAACGCTTCTCGTTGATTCTAGGCGCGCGTTACACCGATGAGAGGAAGGATGCGGAGCTCGACTACACCGTGTTTGCGGTAGACCCGAACTTTGGTTTTAACACACTTGGTTTTGTCGGCGGTTCGATTTCCGGTGCTCAAACTGTGGACGATACTGACTTTTCCGGTCGCGTCATTGCCAGATTTGCACTTACCGATGAAATCAACACGTATCTGACGTGGTCTCGAGGATACAAAGGAGCAGGTATCGATGTGACGACAGGCATTCGCGCTGGCAACATCGCACCGGGCGACGGTCTCCCCGTCGTCGATCCCGAAATCCCGACGTTAATGGAGTTGGGCATCAAGGGCCTCTTTTTAGACAACACGCTATCGATAAACACTGCGATCTACCACCAGACGGTAGAAGACTATCAGCGTATCAATGCGAATCAGGACGCCAGCTTTACTCAGAACCTGGGTATTGATGAAGTCGAGTCACAAGGGTTTGAGATGGACATCAGCTATGTGACGCCAATTCAAGGTCTAACCGTCTCGGCGGCGCTGTCTTACATAGACGTGGCGTATGAGGAGTTCGTCCAGCAGCCTGCTGCGGAAGGTACGAACCTGGCCTTTATTCCCGAAAAATCTGCTTCGTTTATTGGCAGCTACCGCTTTGACCTCGGCGATAGCGGGTGGCGGGGGTTTACTCGCGTTGAATACAGCTGGCAAGACGAAAAGAACACAACCGGCGGCGTTATTCCCAACCCGAGGTTTGACATTGATTCTTACGGTCTCTTAAACCTTCGGGTCGGCCTCACATCGCCGTCCGAAAAATACAGCCTCAAGTTGTCTGTCGAGAACGCCACGGACGAAGACTATGTTCACTACGTAGGCTCGTCTATCTATGGATTGTTCGATAGCACAACGAACATCCAATACTTGGGGCCGGATCGGTTTTACCGCTTCACGCTTGAGGCCAAGCTCTAAAATCAATTTCCAACGGGATCGCTCGGTGTTCGAGCGATCCCGCCTCTTATCGTTCGCAAAGGACTCCGACTGGAAGGTCAAATTCGCATTCCTGTAAGGTAAACGGATGAAGGGGCAATCGCTTTGCGGAAGATTTAAACGCTCACTTGGTGTCAGCGTGACCGGGCTTGTTTGTTTGTTTCCCGGGGGCGCTGTGGCTACGCCCGTTGAGGCACAAGTGCGCTATCCGCAAGCATGGCTCGAACCGGCCCGGACAGCCTCGCAGTTAGATCTCAGGTCGTTTAGCCAAAGCCCTATACTCGAGACGCAGAATCTACCTCCTGTCGAGCAGCGTTTGCCGGATGATCCTGTAGTGATCGCGCCATACGATTCGATTGGGCGCTACGGTGGAACTGCGCGCGTGATTGTTGAGGATGTGCCCATGCTGCGGAGCCCCGAGGGGCTCTTTACCATTGCGCCCGATCACAAGACTATCCTGCCCAACCTGGCGGAGACTTACGCGTACAGCGCAGACGGTCGTGAGCTAACCGTCACTCTTCGCAGAGGATTGAAGTGGTCGGACGGACAACCCTTAACCGCCGCTGATTTTTTGTTCGCAACCAATGATCTGCAGCTGAACCCGTTTTTCCAACCGGTCACGCCGCCTGAACTGATAGGTTTGACCCTGCATGCTGTGGACCAATGGACATTAGTCTATACCTTCCCTAAACCGAGCCCCTTCTTCATCAACAACATGGCGCAACAGCCGGAACGCTATGTCGCGCCCAAGCACTATCTGGAGCAGTTTCATCCGGATTTTTCGGATCAAAACGCCTTCGCGAACCGGCTTGAAGAAATGGGCTTCATCAACTGGCAAACGTTCATCTCAGCAGCTGTGCAACAACGCCGTATTCCGGAGTTGATCAACCAGCCGACGCTGCGAGCCTTTAAGCCCATAGAATTCACGCCGACGCAGAGCGTGTATGAGCGCAATCCGTATTACTTCAAGGTCGATCCGGTGGGGCAGCAACTTCCATATGTTGATGCTATCGAAGCAGAGGTGGTTGGAGATTCAGCCGTTGCCGTGGCGAAAGCATCAACCGGCCAACTCGATTTTGCTGGATTCCGCCTGCCAACTCAGGATATTCCGTTGCTGAAACTTGGTGAGGAGAACAGCGGTATCCAGGTCAAGATCTGGCGTCGCCTGCACGGTAGCGATCTTGCCCTCCAGGTTAACTTGAATCACAAAGATCGGCGGTTGCGGTCTTTGTTTCAAGATGTGAAGTTTCGGCGCGCTTTATCGCTGGCGATTGATCGGGACGAGATGAACGAAATCATCTATTTCGGTCGTGGTGTCCCCAGGCAAGTGACGGTCATTCCTGAAAGCGATTACTTCGAGCCCGAGTTCGCAACTGCCTACATCAAGCATGATCCTGTTGAAGCAAAACGCCTGCTCGACGAGATAGGGCTTCTTGATGCCGATGGTGATGGCATGCGCGAGTTCCCGGATGGAAGCAAGTTCACTCCCACTGTTGAGTATGTAGATACCGAGACACCCAAACAGATCTCGATGGAGTTGGTCGCCAGCTACTGGAATGCAGTCGGCGTCGATGTACGTCCTCGGTTGATTGATCGTGGTTTGCAACTGGCGAGGGCGATGTCAAACGAGTTCGTCATGACTCTCTGGCACGCGGACAGAACGACGGACATATTGTTTCCGGGTAATCCTGATTTCTGGGTGCCACGTAAGATTGCCGCCAGCCTAGCCATGTGGAGTGAGTGGTCGCGCTGGTATCTCACCGATGGTCAAAGGGGGGAACGCCCGCCGCCGCACATCATCGAGCTGCAGCGCATTGCTGATGAATTCGGCACGACCATGGATCCGTCCCGGCGGGTGAAACTTGGCAAACGGATCCTCGCGGCGAATGCTGAAAACCTGTGGACGATCGGTACGGTAGGACTCGCTCCGCAGCCCATTGTGGTGTCCGATCGGCTGAGAAACGTTGCCGACGAAGGGCTGTGGGGGTGGGATGTCAGAGGCACTATGCCGTACCACCCCTCGACCTGGTACATCGCACGATGAGGAAATATGTCATACATCGTTTGTTGGGGATGATCCCGACACTAGGCGTGATTTCGGTCATCGTCTTTGTTGTCGTTCAACTGCCTCCTGGCGACATTGTGACCGCAACGCTTGATCAACTCACTTCCAGCGGCGTGGACATGAGTGATGAGCGCATCCAGAACCTGCGTGCGCAGTACAACCTGGACCAGCCATTGCCGCTGCAATACCTCTACTGGATTGGTAATTTTCTTACGGGCGATATGGGATTCTCATATCTCTTTGCCAGACCTGTGAATGAACTGGTCTGGGAGCGATTGGGCTACACGTTGCTTGTTACTGTTGGTGCGCTCATCTTTACCTGGTTGCTTGCACTGCCCATTGGCATCTATTCCGCCGTCCGCCAATACTCGGCTGCGGACTACACATTTACAACGATAGGATTGTTAGGGCTGGCTACGCCCAACTTTCTCATCGCTCTCGTGCTGATGTACCTGGGCCATACAGCATTTGGTGTGAGCATAGGGGGTTTGTTCTCGCCTGAGTTCGTGAATGCGCCCTGGAGTTGGGCGCGTTTCGTCGATTTGCTCGCCCATATCTGGATCCCAATCATCGTTGTTGGCACTTCCGGTATGGCGATCACGATGCGGTTGATGCGAGCGAACTTGCTTGATGAATTGCAGAAGCCCTATGTGACAACTGCCCGTGCGAAAGGTGTGCCGCCCCTCAAGCTGTTGATGAAGTACCCGGTGCGCATCGCGATCAATCCGTTTATCAGCACCATCGGCTTGTTGTTGCCGGCGCTGCTATCGGGCGAAGCGATTGTAGGGGTCGTGCTCAACCTGCCGACAACCGGGCCGCTGTTGGTGCAGTCGCTCATCTCGCAGGACATGTATCTTGCGGGAAGTCTCATCATGCTGCTGAGTGTTCTGACTGTGTTGGGTATGCTGTTATCTGACCTGTTGCTCGCCTGGGTAGATCCAAGGATTCGATATGAGCAATCTTGAGGATCTGTCTCCTGGTCGGCTCGCCTGGTTGCGTTTCCGCCGCCATCGTTTGGCGATGATAGGAGGTGGAGTACTTGTGTTTCTTTACCTCCTCGCGATTTTTTGTGAATTCATCAGTCCGTATACACCTGAGCAGCGTAACGTCAGAGCGATAAACGCACCGCCCATGAGCGTGCGCTTCATCGACGCAGAGGGCACGTTTCACCTGCGTCCCTTTGTTTATTCTTATGATCTATCGATCAGTCCGGATACGTGGATGCGCGAGTACCAAGAAAATGCCGATGCTCGATTTGAACTCCGCTTTTTTACTAAAGGTGAGCCTTATGAGCTTTGGGGGCTGATTCCTCTGGAGCGACGCTTGATTGGGGTTGATCCGAATGGGGCTGGATATTTCCATTGGTTCGGCACTGATTCCTTAGGCAGGGATATATTTTCGCGGATCCTGTACGGATCCAGAGTTTCTCTATCCATTGGCATCATAGGCGTTGCGCTTACGCTCTTTATGGGTTTGTTGCTTGGGGGATTTGCGGGATATTTGGGAGGCCTCGTCGACAGCGCCGTACAGCGATCCATAGAAGTGCTGCAATCTATCCCGTCGCTACCTTTGTGGATGGGGCTTTCCGCTGCGTTGCCCGCAGCGTGGTCACCGATTACAACCTACTTCGGCGTCACCCTCATTTTGTCGCTCTTTGGTTGGACGACTTTGGCCAGGCAAGTTCGCGGCCGATTTCTGGCGATGCGCGAAGAGGACTTCGTGGTTGCTGCCCGATTGATGGGCGCCAGCGATACCCGCATTGTGTTTCGGCACATGTTGCCAAGTTTCACCAGCCACATCATTACGACGGCGACCCTTGCCGTACCGGCCATGATTTTGGGCGAAACTGCGCTCAGTTTTTTAGGGATCGGTCTCCGTCCACCAGTGGTCAGCTGGGGAGTGCTATTACAGCAGGCGCAGAATTATCAGGTCATCGTTATGACACCCTGGTTGCTGTTGCCAGGTGCGTTCATTGTGATCACAGTGATTGCGTTTAATCTCTTGGGGGATGGCTTACGCGATGCCGCTGATCCTTATAGTAGTGTGAGATGATCGTGGGCGAGCCACTGCTTTCCATCCGTGACCTGGTCATTGAATTCAAAACCGAGCTGGGCGCGGTTCGTGCGCTCGATGGCATCTCTTTCGATCTGCCGCGTAACTGCATCACGGCTATCGTTGGAGAGTCCGGTTCGGGAAAGTCGGTCACGGTTAACAGCATCATGCGTTTGTTACCGGATACAACCAGCGCGTCGGGCACGATCACTTTGCATCCACAAGATGCTGAGCCGGTTGTGGTCTCGTCTCTAGACAAGCGTGATTCCAGACTCCATGACCTGCGCGGTAGGTTAGTCAGCATGGTCTTTCAAGAGCCGATGACGGCGTTGTCTCCCGTCCACCGTGTGGGCGATCAAGTCGCGGAAGCCGTTTTGTGCCATCGAGATGTCAGCCGCAAAGAAGCGTTGGCGGAAACTGCGAATATGTTGTCGCGGGTCGGCATCGTAGATGCGGAGAACAAAATGCAAATGTATCCGTTTGAGTTTTCTGGTGGCATGCGACAGCGTGTCGTTATTGCCATGGCGTTGATATGCAACCCGCAGCTTCTCCTCTGCGACGAACCAACAACCGCTTTGGATGTTACAACTCAGGCAGAGATCCTCGTCCTGATCAGATCCTTGCAACAACAGCAGCGCAATTCTGTGCTCTTTATTACCCATGACCTTGGTGTAGTGGCGCAGATCGCTCACCGGGTCATCGTTATGTACAAAGGTCAGATTGTGGAAAGTGGCACTGTGCGAGAGGTGTTGAAGACCCCAAAGCATGCGTACACAACACACCTCCTGGCATCGCTTCCCGGGACCCGCGTGGAAGATATTGGGCAGCGGCACTCGAATGATTGGTTGAAAAACGCGCCCGTAGGTCCCGAAACGAGACTCACCGGACCCAGTGACGGTCACCAGGTTCGGGAGTTCAAAGGATGACGAAGATTTTGTCGGTTGAGCGTCTGTGTAAGTCTTTCGCGGGCCAGCCCATTGTCCGATCGGTTTCGTTTGACGTGAAACAGGCAAGCACGCTTGGGATTGTCGGGGAGTCAGGCTCCGGCAAGACAACCTTGGTGAGATCCATCCTTCGTGCCATCAATCCCGATTCGGGAACGGTGCGCTATCACAGCAGCAATGGATGGCAGGAACTTCATGCACTCTCCGAGAAGGCTTTGCTGCCGCTGCGTCGAGAGATCCAGATGATCTTCCAGGATCCGTTTGCGTCGTTGAATCCGCGGATGACGGTACAGGAGATCCTCGAAGAACCGTTGATTATCCATGGATTAGGTGATCGAGCGAGTCGCAGGCAACGAGTGATCGAGATGTTACGACGTGTGCATCTCGAACCTGAGTCGGCCTCCAGATTTCCCCATGCATTCTCCGGAGGGCAGCGCCAACGTATTGGTATAGCCCGTGCGCTGATCCTGGAACCTAGACTCGTCGTATGCGATGAGTCGGTCTCCGCGCTGGACGTATCGGTACAGGCGCAGATCCTGGATCTTCTGGATGACCTGCAGAAAGAGCTTGGACTGACTTATCTCTTTGTGGCCCACGACCTTCGAGTGGTGCGGGAATTCTGCGATGACGTATTGGTGATGTATGCGGGCAGCATTGTCGACCAGGGTCCAGTTGAGCGTGTGTTCACCCAGCCAGCTCATGACTACACACGATTGCTGTTGTCTGCAATCCCATCTCCTGATCCTGATGAACAGCTTCAACCGTTGGAACGGGACACACTGGAATTAGCGGTGGTCACAAACTCTTAGGAGGCTTGCTACAGCTGGTGGTGAGAATTGTTGTATCCACCTTTATGCGAAAGCGGCCTTCCGTGTTGCACTTCCTGTTGCAATACCCTCAACAATCCGGACATTCTTAAGCCGCGAACTTTCGCGCCGGTCTCACAAGTTGTTGTTGTCCGTTGTGAAGTCTTGGCAGTTGTTGTCTTCGCTGTCCTGGGGGTTAAGTGGTCGCAGGTTCAACTCCTGCCGTCGCGACCATTTCCATTTGGGTCCGTACTGGATACTTGGTTTACACCTGATACCGGCGACATGTTTTACAGCTTGGTCTAGCTTTTTACCGTATGTTTTCGGAGAAAGGTCTCCAGTGAGTCCTTTACGCGAGTACCTTCTTCGATGATTTTGATGATCTTTCGGTGCGCGTTGTTTGCGTCCACCGCGATATGGAAGCCATTGATCCGCAGGAAAATATCGACTGCAAAGAACGCGACACGCTTGTTCCCATCGACGAATGGATGGTTCATTAGTAGTGACTCGAAGAGCGCAGCCGCCATTTCGATGAGGTCTGCGTAGTAACCGGTACGGGGCCGAAACAGGGCGCTCTCTAAAAGCCCCAAATCTCGAACACCGGGTGGACCGCCAAACTCCTGCAGGAGCGTGGTGTGAATCTCTAGCACCTCCTCAAGCGTGAGGAATGCAACAGAGCCAGGTGGCGATTGCCCCTCACTTGGCAAGCAGTTCTCCTAACTCGCGATTGGCATCTATCGACTTTGCCAGAGCGGATCGGACCTCGGGACGAACGCGCCTACGTTGCACGTATTCAGCGATGGCTTCGGTTAATACACCAGAGATGCTCTGTTGCGACTCGGCAGCCAGCGCCTTGAGGTCTTCCCAGGTACGTTCCTCGACCTGAGAGCTCACTTTTACGGTAGCCATGATATTCCTGAAATGTCATGAATTTTCATGATTTTATCATATGATTGGAGCGATACCCGTGTTGCAATGCCTGTTGCAATAATTCTCAACGAATCGGGCCGTTGAACCTCGCGGTCTTGTGCTCACAACTCTTGAGCCATCTTTGTGGTTTGTTGTGAGGTATTGGCAGGTGTTGGCTTCAATAACCAGGGGGCAAGTGGTCTCAGCCGAGACTCAGCGCCAAGGTGGTTGCCAGTAAAACCCTGCGGTCCCGACCAACTGGTTTGGCCTAACCAACGACAGGCTGTCGCCTGTGGCAGCGTCTCAACCCATCGTGAATCGATTGCCGTCTGCGGTCCGCTGAACTTGGATCGTCGCGCCTATGGGTTCTTCTCGGGCCATCGACAAGGAGGTCGTCGTGTCGTCGTCTGCCGTCCGTGCAATGAAGCGTACGGCGTTGTCGGTCAGCCGGCCGATGACAATTGCCCGACCAGGGCTGCCGTCGCGTGCGTATTCGATGGCAAAAGACTCGATCTCACCCTGACCGGAGGGCGATTCTGTAAATGGTGGGGACACTTCCGCGTCCAGCGCTTGCTGAAGCGCCTGGTCATCCGAGGCAACGAATGCACGTGGCGTGGTTGAGTAGATGCCCACGGCATATTTGGATAGAAAACCGCCGTTGGCGCCAATAAAACCGGGTGCCCCGGGATCCAGCCGCAGGCGCTCG
Source organism: Pseudomonadales bacterium (assembly GCA_965267275.1). Taxonomy (GTDB): domain Bacteria; phylum Pseudomonadota; class Gammaproteobacteria; order Pseudomonadales; family Azotimanducaceae; genus UBA4421. Next base: position 3,255,344 of record OZ253950.1, on the reverse strand, counting down.
ACCATGCTGGCAATTGCGTGCATGGAGTAGTTGTTGCCCGGGCCGCCGAAGTAGGGAAGCCCGCCGGTGACCGTCAAGCCGCGCGGGTCGTTGCTGGTCAAGCCAATGGGTTCAGCCACGCTTGTCACCGCGATCGGAAAGCAGCTGTAGAAGTCCATGTGTTGCAGGTCTGTGGTCGTAACATGCGCGCGGGAGAGAGCCGCCTGGGCAGCACTGACCGCCGCGGGGTAGACGCCGAGGTCTGGTCTGTGCTCGAGGATCTTCTCTCTTGCTGCCGCGTATCCATGCAGATAGACGCAGCGTTCCGGATCTATGCCCAGTTCACGCGCCACAGCCAGGCTGGTCACCACAATAGAGGCGCCCTGATTGACCTGATCTTTGGCAACCATGAGACGCGGGTAGGGGTCAGCGATCAACCGGTTGCTGTCGCCAATGGTGGCCAGTTCCTCTGCGGTGTACGCCCGATTGTCAGCAGAGGCATAAACGTTGGCCGCCGCGACGGCTGTGAACGGCGCAAACCAATCGGCCATTTCCCGGCGCCAGGCCTCACGGCTCGCACCCATACGGAAACGTTTGGCGTTTTCGCACATCCCATATAGAGGCGGTGCGGCGAGCAGTCCGTGCTCGAAGGAATGGCGTGAGAGGATTTTGGAGGTCTGCTGCCCGTGACGGTTCTCTACCGAACCCTCGACCGTCTCGGACCAATCGACTTGCTTCTCCTCTTTGAGCAGTTTCCGTGCCGTCGAGATGTTTTCTGCCCCGGCGATGAGAGCGGCGCGAAACTCACCGTTGGCGATGCGTTCGCATGCCTCGCTGACGAGCTGTTGTGGCGTGTTGCCGCCGGAGTCTTCCCAGATGGCCTCGGTCGGGTTAACGCCGAGACGAGCGGCAATGGAGCGCGGAAAGTTGTTGGACGCGCCAAATGGGGTTCTCAGGTGCCGTGCGGAGTCGTTGAAAGTCCGCGTTGTAGCCACGAGGTCGATGTGCCCCGCCAAAGACTGAGCCTTGTTCGTATCCTGCAAGGCTGCCTCGGCTGCGGCAGCGGCGATGTCCACGGCAGACATCGCCTGATAGTTCGGCGCTGACAGGCGCTCGACGAATTGCCCGACGCCAACGATGACCGGAGTGCTCGCGGGTATAGTCGTGGGTTTCATAAATCTCCTGAGCGGGGCGGCGTACGCGTGTTGATTTGGGTTGTTTTGAGACTCTTGTATCAAAATTCAGAGTAATTGATACTCTAGTCTCAAATCAAGGGTTGATCTCGAGGGGATATCACCGCGATGACGGAAACAAGACTGCAAACGCCGGAAGAGCTCGGCTTTGATCCCGATGTGCTGAGGGATAAGTACCGCGAGGAGCGGGACAAGCGCTTGCGCGAAGATGGAAACCAGCAGTACATCGAAGTCAAAGGCGACTTTGCGCACTACATTGACGATCCCTACGTCGACGCCCCGGTTTCCCGGGAGCCGGTCAGGGAAGACGTGGATATTGTCATCATCGGCGGCGGGTTTGGCGGGCTGATCACCGGCGCCAGGCTCCGCGAAGCCGGGTTCGAGGACATCCGCATTATCGAAAAGGGGGGCGACTTCGGCGGCACCTGGTATTGGAACCGCTACCCGGGCGCGGCGTGCGATACGGAATCTTACGTGTACCTGCCGCTTCTGGAAGAGCTGAACTTCATGCCGGCGCACAAGTATTCTTTCGCCGCAGAAATCCGCCAGCATGCCTGCAATATCGCAAAGCACTACGATCTGTATCGCGGCGCCTGTCTGCAGACACAGGTTGAGTCGCTGGTCTGGAGCGAGGAAGCCGCTCGCTGGGTCATCTCGACGGACAAAGGCGATCGAATGAATGCGCGATTTGTGGTGATGTCGAATGGGCCGTTGAACCGCCCGAAGCTGCCCGGCATCCCGGGTATCGATCGATATAAAGGACACACCTTTCACACGAGTCGCTGGGACTATGCCTATACCGGCGGTGACGCCGATGGCAATCTGGAAAACCTCCGCGACAAGCGCGTCGGGATCATCGGCACGGGCGCGACCGCTGTCCAGTGCATTCCCCATCTTGGTGCTTCCGCCAAGGAGCTCTACGTGTTTCAGCGCACGCCGTCTTCGGTCGATGTTCGCGATAACCGGCCAACAGACGCCGAGTGGGCGGCCGGTCTCGAACCCGGCTGGCACCGGGAGCGTCTGGAGAACTTCAATACCCTGACCTCGGGCGGCATCGTCGAAGAAGATCTGGTCAAAGACGGTTGGACTGAAATCATTCGTAACCTGATATCCATGGCCAACTATCGCGGCACCGACACGCCCCGGGAAATGGTTCCGCAGCTCATGGAGCTGGCGGACTTCAAAAAGATGGAGCAGATCCGCGCTCGCGTGGATCAACTTGTTGACGACCCGGAAACCGCGGCGAAACTGAAGCCCTGGTATCGACAGTTCTGCAAACGCCCCTGTTTCCACGATGCGTACCTGCCGACCTTCAACCGTCCCAACGTGCATCTGATAGATACCGAAGGGCGGGGCGTCGAAGCGATGACCGAAAAAGGAGTTGTCGCCAACGGCGTCGAATATGAGGTCGACTGCATCATATTTGCCACGGGATTCGAGGTTGGCACGGAATTCAGCCGTCGTGTGGGTTACGACACGGTGGGGCGCGGCGGCCTTCGTCTGAGCGAAAAGTGGGCCGATGGCGTGCGAACCCTGCACGGCTTGCATGCCCGTGGTTTTCCCAACCTCCTGATCATGAGCAACGCCCAATCCGCCTTTACCACTGCGTTCACGCACGCCATGGATGAAAGCGCGAAACACATGGCCTATATCCTGCGCAAATGTTTTGACCAGGGTATCAACGCCATAGAGCCGACCAGGGAAGCTGAAGATGCCTGGGTCGAGGAGATCATATCTCTGTCGAGATACAACGAAGAGTTCCTCGCCTCCTGCACGCCGGGATACTACAACAACGAAGGTCAGCCCAACCCTCGCAGTATCCAGAACGGCAGCTACGGCCGAGGCCCCAACCCGTTCTTCCGCAAAATGGCGGCCTGGCGGGAAGCGGACAATTTTGACGGTCTGGACTGCACTTGAAGTCGAGCATTCACGGATGAGGATCATAAGCGCATGAGCGAGTCGCGTGAAACCGAGGTCGACGGGAGAACGCGCCGGCGCCTCGAAAACGGCGGGCGCTTGTTCGACGCGGCCATGGCGCTGATGGCTGAGCGGAGCTACGACGACATCACCATTGAAGAGATCTGTGTGCGCGCCGGTGTGGGCAGGGCAACGTTTTTCCGCATTTACCAGACCAAGGCGGACCTTCTCTTGGAGTTTAACCGGCGCCTTGCGGTCAGGGTCGAAAGGCGCCTCGAGGAAGCCGAACCAACGGACGTCGGCGTTGCGCTCTTTGCTGTCGGGACAGAAATTGCCGATACCTGGACACAAGCGACGCGCAGCGCAGCCGCGCTGGCCCAGGATTTTTCACAGATGGCCGGCAGCCGGGGTTTGCACGCCAGCCACCCGGAACTGCTGCGGCTCATCGTTAGAGTCATCAACGATGCGGTCGAACGCGGGGAGATCAAAGCCAGTCTCCCCAGCAGTCTTCTAGGTTCGCTTGCGCTGGTGCAGATCGCGGCGCCGGTGTCTTACTGGTTCACGCATCCCGAGCGGGACCTGCACGCTTTGATTGAAGACGCTATTTTTCAATGGCTGCACGGCGCGCTGGCCAGCCGCCGAACATCGGGCCCTGCTTGACCCAGCTGGTCGGGCCCCGACTGGTTGCCAACACTTACAACGTTGCCTGGCGCGAGTCATCCGCGTTGAGGTCTGCTCTACGGATCTCGTGATAGGGCGTTGAGCGGAGCTCGCGGCAAAGCTCGGATGTGTTCTCTTTCCGATTGCCGAATCCCAAGTAACAGCTACGCTTAATCTTGAAGCAAACCGCGCACCATCACGCGTAAACAACCCATTGGTCTTCGCAGATAGCTAGATGTTTTCGGTTAATTATTTCATCCCAGCGTTTCCGATAAGTGATGTGGACAGCGCAAACCTCTATCGAAAAGCACAGATTCTAGTGACCTTCTGCCTGCTTGCTGGTTTCAGTAGTGTCGTCTCGACCATCGTTCTGGGCACCCTCAGCGATAACTTTTCACCTGTACGTATCGGCGTAGGCTGCTACGGGTTGATCACACTGCTGAATCCTTTGTTTCTCAAATACACACAACGGTTCACGCTTGTGTGCTGGGTTTTCTATGTGCAGACCGGTGTGATGATGATTGTTATGGCGATGGCTATGGGTGGTCTGAGCGCGCCAACCCTGATCATCCTCTTTCTCTGGCCGATGGGCGCCTCTTTCATCCTTGGTCAGAAAACAGGTTTCGCAACGAGCCTGATCGTCGTCGCTGTGGTCCTTTGGTTTTACATTGAACCAGCGTCCTTACCCTTCGCCGGACAAGTGATACCGGCAAAACCCGATCTGATTCTTGTGACCTCCTATATCGTTGCACTTTTCTTCTCGGCTTTTGTGACGTCATCCTATGAGAGCTTCCAGGTCGATTTCAAAAAGAAAACCGAGGGTCTTCTGGAAGAATTAGAAAGCACACAGAACAAGCTCCTGAAGGCTAAGCAGATGGCCGAGTCAGCTAATCAAGCCAAAAGTGCATTCCTGGCTCACATGAGTCATGAAATACGCACGCCGATGAACGGCGTGATTGGCATGGCGAGTCTCCTCAGCTTGACAAAGCTCGATACCGAGCAAAAGTCGTTACTTGGAACCATGCGCTCGAGTAGCGAGATGCTTTTGTCCATCCTCAACGATGTCTTGGATTTATCAAAAGTCGAAGCTGGCCGTATCGAACTGGATTTACAACCGTTCGACCTTCAGGAATGTTTGGAAGATGTGCTGGATCTCCTGGCACCGCAGGGGCTGGAAAAGGGGCTGGACGTTTACCTGGACTATGATGGAAGCGCGCCGCGCTGGTTCAACGCCGATTCTGTCCGAATTCGACAGATTGCTTCAAATTTGGTCAGCAACGCGATCAAGTTCACAGCAGAAGGCCACGTCGTCCTCAAGGTCTCTGCAGTTTCGGAAGGCGGTGAAATCTTCATCGCCGTCGAAGATTCCGGTATCGGCATTCCAGAGTCCAAGCTCGGCCAACTTTTCACACCATTCACTCAAGCCGATGCGTCTGTAACAAGGAATTATGGCGGTACAGGTCTGGGCCTGGCGATTTCCAAACGGCTTTGCGAGCTCATGGGAGGGCAACTCTCGGCATCCAGTCAGGTAGGGCGTGGGAGCACGTTCCGAGCGAAACTGCCGTTGGAACCTGTCCCTGAGAGTTATCCTAAGCCGCAAGACGCTACGCCTGCTGAGGACAGCGGAACGGTTGTGATCGTCACCGACCGCCCAGATAGAACCGTCCAGATCGTGAATCAGCTTTCTCGTTGGAATATCGAGTACGAGGTTGTCGAGAAATTCCCCTCTCTGAAAAGCGACTTCCCGAGGGTCTCGCTCATGCTGGTCGATGAGAGCGTCGTAAATGAACTGCCCTCAAGCGTAGCAGAGGCGGAGTGCAGAATTGTGGTGTACGGGCGCTCGTCTCTCGCCAGTTCCTCCGATTTACTGCGCGGAGACTTCCAGTTTGTCGCCCTGCCGTTGCGAGAGTCACGCTTGGCCGCAGTGTTGCGTCCCGAATCCGCGCAAGACAAATCTTCGGGAAGTGCCTCTGACCCGATATCTCCAACAAGTCCTCATACGGACGAAACCGTCCCGGAACCGGGATTAAAGATACTGGTCGCCGAAGACAATGAGACGAACCAGCTGGTTGTTCTGAAAATGCTTCAAAAGCTGGGTTATGCCGCTGATGTGGCAAACAACGGCGCCGAAGCCATTGATATGAGCAGCGAAAATCAGTACGACCTCATCCTCATGGATATGCAGATGCCCGAGATAGATGGGATCGAAGCGACGAAAGTCATTAGAGAAAACCAGTCACAAGCATCGCGGCCCTACATCATCGCTCTAACCGCGAACGCGCTGACCGGAGACCGGGAGAAGTTTCTATCCCAAGGTTTAGATGACTATCTAAGCAAGCCTTTACAAATCAACGTGCTCAGGGAAACGCTTTCGAAATCGCTCGAATACAAGGCGGCTATGGCCTGAAACAAAAACGCGGATGTTGGACCTGTTAACACCTAGAGAGTTTTGTCGCGTATGAGACAACGCGCGCGGCATGGGTCGCGGCATACGCGTCCTTATGCTGCGCTCGTTTGCGAATTAGTCGAAGATCTCGCGAAATTCCTCCTCGCCGACTTTGTCTCCAAGGTCATGATCATGGTTGGCGAAAACCATGTGAAGCTGACCGAATCAATATCTTCAACGACTTAGACATAGCCGGGATCAACGAAGCCCGGCCCTGCTCTTCGGAGCAGGGTTAGTCGGCAATCCAACTCCCATGGAAACCAAACGGTATGCGCACACCGAGTTTGACGCGCGCCAGAGGCGCCGCTTCAACATCACGAGCGTCCAGAATGACAAAATCGCTGGTGTCGCTGGCTTCTTCGTAGGTATAGAACATGAGATAACCATCGTCCTCTGCAGACGCGCCCTCACGTGGTGCAAACACGGGCTCACCGCAGAATTGACCGCTCGGCAGTGCAAATTCAGTCATCTGGTCCGTCTCGAAGTCATATTTGACGATCCCCACACCTGCCGGGAAATCCTTGTTCATGTGGGCCATGTAACCAAACCGATGCTTACGACCCACGAGGCTGTCTGGTACGCGCGGGAACTCCACCGGAATTTCCATCAGCTTCTTCTCTGCAACCGTTCCGGCCTTCGTATCAATTATCCAGCGCGTCAGCTGTTCCGGCGGAATCGGCGTGCCCGGTTTCAAGTAGTGATCAAAACGGCAAACGTCGATGACGATCTCGTCGCCGTCCTCGTAGGCATTCAACGGGTGGAACACGTAACAAGGATCTATGTCGTACCAGACCACGTCCGCGTTTGACCCGTCACGTGGCATCACGCCGAGGCGGGCGCCATAGTTATCGCTCCACGCCAATGGAATACCGCCCTCCGTGATTCTGTCGATCTCGAACATCAACGGCAGGTCCATGAAGATCACGTAGTTTTCGGTGATGTTGAAGTCGTGAACCATCGTGGCGGCACCGACGTCGATGACTTCTGTCTGTATCAGCTCGCCTTCCGCGCTGACGCGGTGGTAGGTCAGATAAGGCGGCAACAGGCCATAAGCAAAGAAGAGCAATTCACCTGTCTTGGCGCAGACCTTTGGATGGGCGGTCATGCCGGTGTTGAGCTTGCCGTTGTAGTCGTAGGCGCCGACGGTCTCGAGATCAGGCGTCAATTCCTGAGGGAAGTGCAATTCCTCCAAAGCGAGGATTTTACCTGCGTGCTCGATGACGTGGGTATTGCCCAGGCCGTTCTTCAGGCTGGCCATGGATTCTGTGAAGAAGTCCGTGTCACCACTCATGTTCAGCATGGGTGTTTGAACGAGCTTGCTCTTGAACCAGTTGGCCGAACCTCCGGAGAGTTCTATTCCGTGAATCATCCCATCGCCAAGAAACCAGTGTTCTGTCGGGCCAGACATGGGATTGGGGCCCGTGCGCAGATATCGGCCGTTGAGATCAGTCGGGATCGCGCCCTCGATCGCAGGGTTTGACAGCTCGTTCTCGTGCTCGAGAGGGGCGAAATTGTCCTTCAGCCAGAAGGGGAGTTTTACAGCATGATTCATTCGGTTTTCCTTGAGTGATGGCCTTTATCCGTGAAGCAGACAGAGCCGTCTATTTCGCGCGCCAGAGTTATTCAGTCAGGTCTGGTCTCGCCAGCGGAACGCGCTCGCCGGCCAGCGTGCGCGCAATGATTCGATATACCGAGGGATTGGCGCCCAGTCCCAGGTGTGAGCTTCGTACTTCCACGTGCCTTGCGTGGGGATTATAGCGATCGATCGCTGCACGCCAGCCGACAACCGCATCGCTCCGCGAGAATATCACCGTAAGCGGTGCCTCGATGCCGCGAGCGTTGACGCTGTGAGCGCGCGCCTCGAAGTCGTCCAGATCAAGGCCCCGGCCACGTGCGTACATGCTGCCCATGCTGGTGTATTTGGGGCCTCCCTCGACGGGTGTGCCCATGGTGATCACCTCACGGACCGACGATGGCGCGTGGAGTGCCACAAGGCGCGCCACGATGCCCCCAAGGCTCCAGCCGATAAACGTGATCGGCTCATTTGCGGTCTGCATGGAGGGGAGCCGTTCTATCAGGCGTTTCGCCATGATTTCGGGATCGTCGTTGATGCCCAGGCCCCAGGGCATTGGCCGATAGCCGAGGCTCCGCAGAAACTGGCGCAGAGGCCAGGTAGATCCATCGTCTGCACCGAAGCCTGGCAGCGTCATTACGGGCCGCCCGTCGCCGCGCGGCAGTGACAACAAGCCGGGTATCGCGGGCAGAAGGCTCGAAAATTCAAAAAGAGCCCGTGCCTCAAAGAAGCCGGCGCCGGTGGGCGGCGATCTCAATCCAAAACGTTCGGCCCGATCCCGGGCGGGGACAGCAGCAGAGCTCATTGGGCCTCCTGGTCGGCGTTTAGTTAATATATGAACCATACCTCGTTATGTTATAGTTAGCAAGCGAACTAAATAGAGGGGCCAACTCATGCGCAAAATTCCCCGACTGGACAATTTGACGCATTACAAAACATGGTTGCTGGTGGGTCGTGTCGATGCGAAATGCCAGCATCTGCTGACCATGGGGCTCAGCGAAGTAGGCCTGTCGGTGGCCAAATATGAAGTCCTGCACGCCATTTACAGGGACGAAGGCCTTTCCCAACAACGTCTGGCCCGACGGTTACTGGTCGCGAAGAGTAACGTGACTGTGCTGTCTCAGCGTCTGGAAGCGGACGGGCTGATTCGGCGCGAGCGCGACCCGCAGGACGGCCGCGGCCACTGTTTGTTTCTGACCGATACCGGCCGCGAGGTCGTGGAGCAGGCGGTACGACGGCACGCCGACGTGGTGGAGTTGATGGCGCAAGGTCTCACCAGCCAGCAGGCGGAGATACTCGACGAAATCATGAGCCGAGCGGAGGAGAATCTGGACATCGCCTTGTCGCGTTGAGGTTGTGCGACGACCTGAAATGTTTGCTGATAGCTTAAGCTGGTTCGAAGTCGGGTAACTGGCGCAACAACCTCATGCCTCATTGCGATCTGGCGTCGCGTGCGGCATTCAATATACCTTGAACGAACGTTCTATGTTATGTAGGATCGCTGGCCAACGGAAACTGAGAGAGGTGGCCGATGCCAGCGTATTTTGTTGTCAGCGTGGATGTGCACGATCGGGAGCGATTCGACGAGTACACCACTAGAATTGTGGGAACGATGAAACCGTTCGGGGGCTGGATCCTGGCTGCAGGACCTGCGGAGCGTCTGGAAGGGGATGAGCCCGCGAAATCGCATAACGTGATCATTCAGTTCCCGACGACTCAGCACTGTAAAGCGTGGTGGGACTCGAGTGACTATCGAGACATTGTCCCGATACGTTTAGAGAGCACCTCTGATGCGGCGCCGTATGTGCAGCCCGCGCTGTCGGGTGACGTTCCTGAGGTTTCGGGTGCGGAACGCTTCGCGAAGAAGTTTGCACAGATCAAAGGGCGCAAGATGGCCTATGTCGAGGAGGGAGAGGGCGATCCAATCGTGTTCCTGCATGGAAATCCGACGTCGTCATACCTCTGGCGCAACGTCATTCCCCACTTGTTGGACCAGGGCCGTTGCATAGCGCCGGATCTGATAGGCATGGGAGATTCGGAAAAGCTGGATGGCTCTGACGAAAGCTCATATCAATTTACCGAACACCGGGAATACCTGGATGCGCTGCTCGAGCATCTTGGCGTGACAGAGAATGTCACGCTTGTGATTCATGATTGGGGTTCCGCGCTCGGGTTCGACTGGGCCAATCGCCATCGGGACGCGCTCAAGGGTATTGCATATATGGAGGCCATTGTGAAACCTATGGCCTGGGATGAATGGCCTGAACTGTCGCACCGTCCTTTCCGGATGATGCGCTCGGCAGCGGGAGAACAGAAAGTCCTCGAGGAGAACTTCTTCGTTGACAGGCTCCTGCCGGCATCGGTAATGCGCAAGATGGGAGAGGCGGAAATGAATGCGTATCGCCGGCCGTTCATGTCAGCCGGTGAAGCGCGTCGGCCGACACTCACGTGGCCAAGGCAGATACCGCTCGGCGGCGAGCCTGCAGATGTCGTGGAGATCGTGCAGTCTTACGCCGATTGGTTGCCGAATAGCGAGGTGCCGAAATTGTTTGTAAACGCAGAGCCGGGTTCTGTGCTGGTTGGTCCGATGCGGGAGTTCGCCAGAACGTGGAACAATCAACAGGAAGTCACAGTTCGGGGACTCCACTTCATTCAGGAGGATTCACCTGACGAGATCGGTCAGGCGATTGCAGATTGGCGGAACGGGATATAGAGAATTTATGAGCAGAGGACCCGCAAAGTCATTTGACCGGGATGCCGTGCTCGATCAAGCCATGGTCGAGTTCTGGAAGCGGGGCTATGCCGCAACTTCCGTAAGCATCCTGAGGGAAGCGACCGGTCTGGGCGCCAAGAGTATGTACGATACGTTTGGTGGCAAGCGGGAGGTTTTTCTTGCCTGCCTGGACCGGTACGGCGAGACCGTGCTGCCGGTTATGTTCGATGTGGAAAGGGCGAAGCACCCGCCGCGAAAAGCGCTCGACCGTATCCTCAGAAACCTCCTTCTGGAGAGTGCCAAAGGCCCGGCAAGAGGTTGTCTTCTGGGCGTTGCAGCTGCTGAATTGGAGGATGACCCGGAGCTTTCGCGTGCCCTGACAAAGCACCTCGACAAAATACGCGATTACTTGGCCGTCCTCCTGGAACAGCTTCCGTTGGTAAAGGGGGCGCCAACACCGCACGCGTTGGCGAGCATGTTGATGACGCTGCTCCAGGGTGTGCATCTCATATCCAGGGTCGACGGCACGAAAGAACACGCAAAAAATGCGGTGGCTACTGCGGGCCAGTTGATCGACGCCTATTGCGCTTGAAACCTCAGCAGAGTCTCTGGAATCGGATTGGTCGCTCATACGCCCCATGTATACTCATCCGCGCGCGCCAGTCCTACGTTTTGATCGAAACAGATTCGGCGTTGCGCTCAGCGTCAGGAGTGCCTGAATGTCCCGATATCTTTTGAAAGGGCTCGCAGCCCTTCTGCTTGTTTTCCTGATTCTGTTTGCGCCCACGGGGCTGTTCTGGTTTCAGTGGATGATGCCTGCGAACGGCTTTCCCGCGAACATCGACTTGCAGATTTCGGCTCAGGTTCCGGCGGAGCCGAATCTTGCGGCGGATCTCGAGCGGATACTCGTTGAGCAGCGTAGCCAATCGGCTGCGCCCTCTCTGTCAGCGGCAGTCTCCAGAAACGGAGAACTACTCTGGGCAGGCGCCATCGGATTTGCGTCCATCGAATCGGAAGCGCCAGCGCAACCGAGCACCTTGTACCGACTGGGCAGCACGTCGAAAGCATTGACCGGGACCATGTTGGGGCGGTTGATGGATTCGGATGTGATCGATCTCGATGCGACCGTCGCTGACTATGCGCCCGATGTGCCAGAGCATCTGCATGACATCACGGTGGCACAGCTCGCTGCCCACACGGGCGGGATCAGGCATTACTCCGGCATGTTGACCTGGCTGCCGCAGAATCATGAGTCCATTACCACACGGAACTACGCAAGCGTTTCAGACGGCCTGTCACTATTCGTGGATGATCCGCTCTTGTTTGCCCCCGGCTCTGACTTCAATTACTCGACTTTCGGCTATTCGCTGCTGGGATATGTGATGGAGCGCGCGGCTGGCACAGACTTCGGCACGTTGCTCGATCGCCACCTCAACGTGCCGCTGGGTGTCGATCTCCGGCTGGATGAACTGGGTATCGACATGCCTGACCGTGCCGTCATCTACACGACGGCGAAAGGCAGATGGGGCCCTGCCTTTCCTGCAGACCCAAGCTATAAATGGGCTGGTGGCGGTATGGTCGCCAGCCCCTCGGATCTGGTGCGGATCGGCCAGGCACTGATGAGCGATACGTTTGTCACGCCTTCGACACGCACGCGCTTATGGTCTCCGTTAGCTCTGCCTGGCGTCGATACGAACCCGCAGAATTATGGCATCGGCTGGCGAATTGATGTCTCAACGCGGACGTTGGGAGAGAGCCGGCCGGTGCAGCTGATCCATCACGGCGGCACCCAGTTGGGCGGCGTGGCGTTCTGGGCGATCTATCCGGAGCTCGGGATGAGCGTCGCCGTTGTGTCGAATACTGGCGAGCAGGGTGTTCGTGGCGATGTCCAGGATGCGGCATATGCGCTCATACGTGCCGTCGTTCTTGCTGATGATCAGGTTCCCCTGTCGTAGCGCGACCACTCGCAGTCACGTCGGCGCGGTTACGTTCATGTTCTTGCCGGATATGTCCTGACGACCATTGAACACCGCTGTTAAGATCTCACGCATCAACTTTTGTAACAGGAGCGGGGCATGGATCTGGGTTTAGAAGGCGCGAAGGCCGTGGTTTCCGGTGGCAGTCAAGGAATTGGGCTTGCCGTTGCGAAAGCACTGATCGCGGAAGGTGCGGAAGTCCAAATCGCGGCGCGCAGCGAAGCGACGCTCGAGGCCGCAGTCACCGAATTGAGCGCGCTTGGTTCGGCGAGCGGATATGTGTGTGACGTTGCGGATTACGACGCCACAGTCGCGTGGATGAAGAGCGCCGCGGACCGCATGGGCGGCCTGGATATCGTCGTGCACAACGCCACGGCGAGTGGTCAGCCAGATGGCGGCCCGGATTCCTGGCGACGCAATTTTGAGGTCGATGTGTTGGGCATGGTTGGCATGAGCGAAGGCGCGCTGCCCTTTCTCGAGCAGTCTGAGCGTGCGGCCATGGTGCAGATCGCCTCCATTACCGGCATAGAGCATCACGACGTACCCATCAGTCCCAGTTACGGCGCCATGAAGGCAGCCTCCATCAGACACATGGCGCAACGCGCCCTGCAGTGGGGGGAGAAGGGGATACGCGCGAATACGGTGGCGCCAGGTCCAATCTACATCGAAGGCGGCGCCTGGAATAACATCAAAGACAACGCCGCGCCGCTGTATGAGCGCGATCGTGACTGGCACCCGACGAAACGCATGGGGACCGCAGAGGAAGTCGCTCGCGTTGTCGCCTTCCTTGCAAGCCCAGCGGCCAGTTGGGTGAATGGGGCCACGGTCCGTGTCGACGGCGCGTTCTGCCGCGGCGTCGACTTCTGATCAGGCGCTGGTCTACAGCCCTTTGAATTCTGCCGGGCGTTTCTCGAGGAACGACTGTATGCCTTCTTCGCGGTCCTGCGTATTGAATGCGTACTGTTGCCCGAGGAAGTCAAAGCGGCTGTGCACCTCGAGGCTCGTTTCCAGGGCCTGGTAGATCATCATCTTCGAAATGCCATTTGCGACAGGTGCGCCTGCGGTCATCTCCGTGGCAAAAGCGCGGGAGGCTTCGGCGAAATCCGCTGTCGGGATGACGGCGTTAACGAGCCCCATGTCTTTGGCTTCTTCGGCGCCGATGATCTTGCCGCCAAAGATCAGCTCACAGGCCTTTGCCGGGCCGACCAGCTGCGTCAGCAGGTAAGCGCCAGCTGATTCCGGCGGTATGCCCCTTAAAGTCCACACCGCGCCCAGTTTGGCGTTTTCGGACGCCAGGCGGATATCGCACGCCAGCGCGAGGCTGAGGCCCTGGCCGACGGCGGGCCCGTTGATTGCAGCGATGGTGGGTTTGGGCATGTTGCGAAACGTGGCTGCAAAATCGATGGGTGCCATCGGTCCTCGCGCCAGTTTGCCCAGCGGCGTGCTTTGTTCGCGCATCTCCGCGGAATCCGCGGGTCGCTGTTTCACGTCCTCTCCGGCACAGAATGCGCGCCCGGCACCGGTGACGATCAAAACGCGGGTCTGAGTGTCGTCTCGCACTTGCGCAAAGGCATCGTTCAGTTCGACACCCATCTGACGCGTCATGGCATTCAGCGACTCAGGCCGGTTGAGCGTTAGCGTCGATATCGCGCCTTCGCGTTCGAGTATCAAAGTTTCGTAATCCATGCTCAGAGCCTCATCTGTTCCGGAGCTTTGAGTTTAGTGCTGGGACGTTCAAGAGCGAAGTCGTTGGTGCGGCCTGTTCAGTGCCGACGCGGCGGATATACTTTTGTCCGCCTTCAAGTCCCCGCAAGCGGCCGCATTCACTTACACTATCGGATTGATTTTACGGAGAGATCCAACGTGCAGTTTGATGACGTCCTTCTCGGGCGCCGTAGCATTCGAGGCTACAAACCCGATCCCGTGCCGAAAGCGCTGATCAAAGAAATACTGACCATCGCGATGCGCTCACCATCTTCGATGAACACGCAGCCCTGGAATTTCACCGTCGTCTCCGGCGACGTGTTAAATCGCATCCGCGCCGGTAACACGGAGCGAAATCTTGCCGGCGTGCCGCATTCTCGAGAATTCCGCATCGGTAAAGCGTTTGAGGGAGAGCATCGCGAGCGCCAGGTTGGGGTGGCCAAGCAATTGTTCGCCGCCATGGGCATCGCGCGCGAAGACAAAGAGGGGCGTCAGGACTGGGTGCTGCGCGGCTTTCGTCAGTTCGATGCACCGGTGTGCGTGATCATCACCTACGACCGCGTCCTGGCGGACAGCGATGACACGGCGTTCGATTGCGGTGCGGTCACCACGGCACTGGTGAATGCCGCCTGGTCCCGCGGGCTGGGCGCAGTGATCAACAGCCAGGGCATCATGCAGTCACCCGTAGTGCGCGAACATGCTCAGATTCCTGAAGACCAGGTGATCATGAAGGCGGTTGCGCTTGGCTGGCCCGACGAGAGTTTCCCCGCTAACGCGGTCGTTTCCGAGCGTAAAAGCGTCGATGAAGCTGCCCGTTTTCTGGGGTTTGACGACTGAGTTGGAGTCGGTATTGCGCTCCGCCGCCTGAGCGGCCGGCGTTTGCAGTGAGGGTCCGTCGCTTGATGACGACTTCATTGAGCGGTCACGGACATTTGGGTTGTAACAGATAGAATGTAGCCGTTAACATGCGCGGGTTTGGAGGCCTGTCGTTTCAAGGAATGGAACGAAAACGTCCACTTTGCCTCCACAGCACCGGGCAGCATGGTAAACATCTCTATCGTTGTATCCATTTTGCGCGCTATTTCAAACAACTAACACGTAATGGGTGTCACGATTCAAGTGATTAGCTTCAAGTCGAGTCGACAAATGTTTTTTGCACGTGTCCTGGTTTTTTCGACGATTGGTCTGATTGCCATGTCCTGCGGCGGTGGCGGTGGTGGTGGCGGCGGATCAACGCCGAACAGCCCGCCCGTGCAGACGTCCACGGGTATTTTTGTTGACGCACCTGTCGCAGGATTGTCCTATTCGACAGACTCACAATCTGGTGTCACCAACGCAGCGGGGGAATTCCTCTATGTAGACGGTGAGGTCGTCCGCTTCGAGTACGGCGGCGTGCAGCTGGGTGAGGCGCCGGGTCAAGGCATCCTGACCCCGCTCGATATCTTGCCTGATGATCATGACTCTCAGGTCGCGCTGATGAGTTTCCTGCAGTCGCTGGATATGGATAGCGATCTGACGAACGGGATTGAACTCACGAGTTTGAGCGCCGCGGAACTCAGGGACTACGTCAATGAGCGCCCGCAAGCCAACACGTTTCCAAGCATCATTGCCAGAGACGATTATGCGAGTCTGGTGGGACGGTTAACGAACCGCGCGACGTGGATAGGCGAGACGGAAGCGCTGCAAACGTTTGAAGCCGAAATAGCGCCGCTGGTGGCGCAAGGCTTGTATGTGGCCCCAACGCCGCCGGTGCAGACCCCGGATCCGGATCCAGATCCCGATCCGGATCCCACGCCGCCGCCGGGGAGCGGCATACCGGCGGGCTGGGTTTTCCCCGCGAACATCCGCGGCGGCAACGAGAATCACGTGTGTCCGGGTTGGGATACGGTTCTGTACGGCATTCTTGATCCAGCGGATGGTACCGACGTCACCATTCAGTCGCGCCCCGGTACGACGGATGACCTTGCCCATATGGGCTGGGAATTCGTTGGCGGGCAACCGAACAACGATCATTCGATCTGTATCTCAACCGACTCGCCCAACAACGTGCCAGGCGATTTCGATATCTACTCGCGGAACTGGTGGATCAACTCGCTGAATCTCAATGGCGATGTGTACATACACAACGGGCCGACGGTCTGGCACGACTTAGCTCAGCCGCAAAATGTGATTGCGATGCCGGGCTCCGGGCACGTCGTCATCAACGGCGTGTTTTACCTCGACGGCGTGCGCGTGCAGTAGCCTCGAGTTCGCCCCGAGGCTCCCTTTCGAAATCAATTCTGCGGGCCGCGCCCAAAAACCGATACCCGGATTACCGGGTATCGGTTGAAGTCGATGGCTCAGGCTTCCATGCGTTCTATGATTGCCGCGGGCGCCATGCCGCCGGCGGCACACATGGTGATCAGCGCATGTTGCTGGCCGCGGCGTTCCAGCTCGTCCAGCGCCGTGCCGATCAGCATTGCACCGGTTGCGCCGATGGGGTGACCCAGGGCAATCGCGCCGCCGTTGACGTTGACCTTGTCGTGGTCGACGCCGAGGTCGCGCATGAATTTGCACGGCACGACGGCGAATGCCTCGTTTACTTCGAAGAGGTCAATATCGTCGAGCGTCATGTTGGCTTTGGCCAGCACTTTCTTCGCCGCATCGACGGGCGCATTGAGAATGTACTCCGGCGAGTGGCCCATGTTGGCCATTGCCTTGACGCGGGCTCTTGGTTTCAAGCCGTTTGCTCTGGCGTACTCCGGGGAGGCCAGGACAAGGGCGCCGGCGCCGTCGACGACGCCGGATGAGCTGCCGGCATGGTGCACGTGATTGATTTCGAGATCTGGCCACTTTTTCTGAATCATTTCGCGAAAGGTCAGGCCGGTATCGAAAAACGGCAGGTCGAGATAGTTGCCGAAGACCGGTTGCAGGTTGGCGAGAGACTCAGCGGTTGTCTGCGGCCGCGGATACTCTTCATTATCCAGCGCGAGCGTGCCGTCCGGCCGATGGACCGGGATCAGGCTTTTGCTGAAAGCGCCGGATGCCAATGCAGCGCCTGCGCGGTGCTGACTGGCTGCGGAGAATGCGTCCAGTTCTTCGCGGGTAAACCCCTCTTCGGTGGCGATGATGTCCGCTGCCAGACCGACGTTGGTTTGTGGGTGCATTTCACGAAGATCTTCGTTGTGCGCATCCAGCGGTGTTGGCACGCCGTCGGCTGCCACATAGGACATCATCTCGACGCCACCGGCGATGACGAGGTCTTCCATGCCGCTCATGATGCTCGCTGCGCCCATGTTGACCGCCGTGATGCCGCCGCCGCAGAAGCGGTCCAGGGCCACGCCGGAAGCGTTGATGGAGTAGCCGGCGTCCAGCGCCGCCATGCGGCCGATGCAGTTACTCTGCTTTTTGATCTGGCTGCTGCAGCTGATGATCACATCGTCGATTTCGCTGGTGTTGAGGTCGTTGCGTTCGGCGAGCGCTTTCAGCACTGTGGAAAGCAGTTTCTGCGGGTGCACTTCCCAAAGTGCGCCTTTGCCCTGTTTGCCAATCCCGCGTGGCGTGCGGGCCGCGTCTATGATCCAGGCTTCCGACATGTGTTTGCTCCGGTAATAGAAAGTTGATGAGCCATCATACGGAATTCTGACTGGCGGCGCGTCCTCAGCGGCCAGCCGTTGAGGACGCCGTGCACGATGGCCTGCTTCTTGACCCGCTTCTGCCCCCGTATGACCATGTCGTCATTGCAGGAATTTCCCCGGAGGCAGCGAGATGTGTGACGAAGATACCGTAAAAGAATCGGACGATTACCTGGCCAACCTGTCCCGTCGCCAGTTCGGCACGCTGGCCGCCGGCGCTGCGATGGCCATGGTGCTGCCGCGCGCGGCAAACGCGTTGGCGCTGACCAGCACCGACGTGGAGATAAAGACGCCGGATGGCGTGTGCGACGCGATGTTCGTGCACCCGACGGAGGGTAAACATCCCGCGGTATTGATGTGGCCGGACATTCTCGCGCTGCGGCCTGCGTTTCGGCAGATGGCGGCGCGCCTCGCTGAGAACGGCTACGCGGTGCTTGTGGTGAATCCGTACTATCGGGATGCCCGGGCGCCGGTAGTGGCCATCGGGGACAGCTTCCAGGACCAGTCTACCCGTGACAAAGTGATCCCGATGTACCGCAACCTGTCGGCTGAAACGCATATGAGAGATGCCAAGGCCTTTGTTGCCTGGCTCGATGGGCAGGCCGCGGTGGATACGGATAAGAAAGTGGGCACCATGGGCTATTGCATGGGCGGACCCATCATCATGCGTACCGCGGCAACCGTGCCGGACCGGATCGGCGCCGCCTGTTCTTACCATGGCGGCGGTCTGGTAACCGACAAAGAGGACAGTCCGCACCTGCTCATACCCGAGATGAAGGCGCAGTTCCTGATTGCGGTTGCAGAAAACGACGATGAGCGAGAACCGGATGCGAAGGTTGTCCTCGGGGAGACATTCGAGAAGCATGGCCTCGAGGCCGAGATCGAAGTGTATGAAGGCGCCATGCACGGCTGGTGCGTGCTCGATTCACGTGTTTACAACCATGAGCAGGCCGAGCGAGCCTGGGCGCGTACGCTGGCGTTGTTTGAACGCGCTTTATAAGGCCGCGCTTTGCTGACGAATGCGTCCGTAGCTAAAGAGGCGTAGCGGCGCGAACGGGTCAACTCGAAAGTGCGGGGGCGCCTGCTGATCGGATGGGCTCGTAGACCGGAGCCGGTCCGACACCGAGTTCGGCGCGGAGTTTCTCCAGGGGTTGCGTAAGCAGAGTTTCCCAGTCTGCATTGATGAGCCAGCGGCAACGGCGTCCGCGCCGGAATGCCTCCCGGATGAGTCGGCCTTGAACGGAATGCCAGCCGGCATTCCTGAGCGAGCGGAACACGAGGTAGCCAAGGCCTGTATGCCAGGTCTGGGCAACTGTGAATGCAAGCACGGCGCCTTCGCCGCGAAGATCGCGACCGTACCCCGTCAGAACGTGAAAAACGTCGTGCAGATCCCGGGTGCGGCGGGTGAACCATTCGAAGTCACTTTCTCTGGGCTGGTGGCCGTCGGCTGCGGCATCGCTGGCCGCTCTCAATCCCTCAGCGCTGATCTCCTCTGTCGCGTAAAACTCGCCGATCGCGCGGCCGAGGGAGCCTTCCGGCAGGCTCAGCAGGTAGGCGGCGTCGCTCATGCGATCGTATAGGTCTGGACGTCTCATCAACAAATCGCGGCCGGCGAGCGTGCGGCGAAATCGACGGAAACAGCGTTGTTGAGAGTTGCCGCTCATGGCGGCGATCGCCCGGATGGCAGCTTCGGTGTTGTCCGGATCTGCGTCCACTGTCTGCATCGCGCGGCGCGCCTCTCGTAAGTGCAGGGCCATGGCGGTTGCCTCTTCAACAAGCGTTGCAGCCAGATAAACCTGAAACCTGCCCGACGGGCAATACGCGGTTTCCACATGTCAAAACTGCCGTCAGCGTCTTCACGCTGGTGTTGCAGAGGAAAGGCTAATTTGCCCCGAATTAACCGCTGCGAAACGAAAACGATGTATGCGCTGTGGCTGCTCTCAGGCCTTCTACTGGCTTGCGGGCCGTTGGTGGTGGCCTATCTCTGGAAAGCCAATATGCTGTCCAGGCCCTGGGCTTTGGGGCTGCTCGCTGTGAGCGTGCCCCTGGTCTTTGTGGGGGTAAGACTGCTCGAGGCGTTCTATCGCTTCGTCGCTGAGTGATGTTTAAACAGTCAGTGCCCGCTGGCCTATGCCACGGCTAAGCTTTTAAATTACGAGCTTTCAGGTAACTCTGTTTGAACATGGGCACGTTGATCAAAAATTTTGCGTTGGTGACCTGCTGTTTCTTAGCTGGGGCTTGCGATGGTCCACCTCATTTCATGTCGGGTGGAGAACTGAGCGGCGCAGCCGCGGACGCGCCGGCCGTCTGGGCATTGGACGAGGTGTCGGGCCTCGCACAGCTGGAGACCCGCCCCGAGGACCCGTATTCGATCAATCTGACTTATGTGCAAATGGACGGCCGTTTCTATGTCTACGCGGGGGATACCCGGACCAATTGGGTGCAGCACATTGAGCAAAACCCGTTGGTTCGGATTCGCGTGGGTGACACCGTCTATCGTGCGCAGGCGCAGCGCGTGACGAGTATTGAGGAGATTGCCGATTTCGCGGCGATATGGGTGAGCCGTTCCGCGTTTCAGCGTGATCCGAATGGTCTCGATGAGGTCTGGTTATATCGTCTGGAACCCCGTTGATCTCTCAGGCACAAACCGCCCGTTACCTGTCATGTTCTCTCTTCGCCTGTTCAACGGCGCGATTGATGAACGCGTCGCCCTCTTCGGACCAGAGCAGTTTCAGGAATGCAAAAAGCTCGGCCTGGCGCTGATCTTTGTTGAACGTGATGCCGTTCTGCTGGGCCATGCCTTCCATCAGAAAGCGATGAAGGTCGCGCCGTAAATGGAATCCCGGTGATTCCGCGACAGCGGGTTCTGCAAGTTTCAAAGCCATATCACGCCGTGCCCGGTCGAACGCGGCGATCGCCGGTTCGAAGACTGCGGCAAGCTCGGCGTCGGTGCGCGCGGCCATCGACAATTCACAGAACGCTCTGAATTCTTTGCTCTGCAGTTGTTCCCAGGTCGAGTCGACAGAACGGCTGCGGAACGTTTCGTCGCGCGGCAGGTGGGCCTGCATTTCTTCCTGCATTTCGACTCGGCGTCGCGTAACAAACTGCACCACTGCCTCGATGAGCGCGTGACGGGAAGGGAAGTGATAAAGCATGGCGGTACGGCTCAGGCTCGCCTGTCGCGCCACCGCGGGGGTGCTTGTCGCGGCGTAGCCCTTCTCAGCGAGGAGCTCCACCGCAGCCTCCAGGATCCGTGTCCGTGTTGCTCCGCTTTTTGCGAACTCTCCCTTGCCTACGCGGGTCGGGTCAGGGAACTCAGTCGCAACGCTATCCCTTGTGTTTTCCATACGAGTAACTGCTTTCTCGACAGCAAACAGCCAGTGTAACTCAGCCAGCGTCAGGAAGCGCCGTCCGGCGCTTCCGTCCACGTTCCGGCTCAGAAGAGTTTGTAGCGAAACTCCAGTTCCACCTGGCGTCCCCGGATGGCTCCGCCGCGGAAATCCGACCGGAAACCTTCCGGCGTACCGGTGTTCCCGCCGGTGCCCGGAGTCAGGCCAGCGCCTCTGATCGCAAGTTCGTCAGAGAGGTTCTTGCCGATCAGCGCAAGTTGCCACTTGCCGTCCGCGCCGCCGATGCGCACGTTGGCGTCCCAGGTCGTGTATGACTCATAGACCGCATTCGGATCCGATGAGGACAAGACGGTTTCGTCCTTGTATTGGAGGTTTGCCGTCATCCCGAACATGAGCCCGGCGCCGAGTTCGCGCTCGTAGTTGGCGGCAATAAATCCGCTCCACTCCGGCGCTCCGGGGCGCGTGTTTCCTTTGAGATCCTGACGCAGATCGGTTTCCACCTGGCCTGGTTGCAACGGACCGCAGCCCTGGGCTGGGGTCTGGCCGGTGTAGCAGAAATTTTCGAACTCGGTGAATTCGGACTTGAGATAGCCCAGAGAGCCAGACAGCGTCAGGCCTTCGATCGGCGTTGCCCAATCCGCCTGTAGCTCCGCGCCGTAGGTTTCGGAACCGCCGGCATTTTCTGTGACGAATGCGAACTGCTGCGAGTTGAAGAAATCGACCTGGAGATCCTCGAAGTCGTAAAAGAAGATCTCGAATGTCGCGAGCATCGACCCATCGAAGAAGTTGCCCTTCATACCGATCTCGCCGCCTTCGACGGACTCGGGCTCGAACACGAAGTCGAAGAAGCCCGGCGGCGACAGATTGGAGAGGATGGCGCTGTTTGAGAAGCCCCCGGACTTGAAACCTTCCTTGTAAGCGGCGTAGAACATGACGCTGTCGGTGGCGTCCCAGCTCAGCGTCAGCTCCGGTATCCATTCATCCCATTGCTGGCTGAAGTCAGGCCGCGTGCTGGGGTCTCCGGGCACATACTGGGTGAACAGTCCCTGCACCGCAGGATTGACGTAGGGCTGTATGAACCAGGAATCTTTTTCCTCGTCGTGATAGCGCACGCCTGTGGTGAGTTTCCAGCGTTCCGCGATGTCCCACACGAGCTCGCCGTAGAAAGACAGCGTTTTGCCATCTGTTTCCGACAGTTTGTTGTAGGCGGTGAACTCATCGTGCGGGTTTGGCGCCGCGCTGTTTTGCAGGTTGGCGAAAATGACGTCCTGGTCGAACTCGAGGTTCGTGTCCTGGTAGTAGGCGCCGAAGACGAAATTGACCGGCTGATCAAAGCGGGTAACCGCCCGGACTTCGAGAGACAGATTCTCGAAGTTATTCTCCTCACCGGCAAATATGGACGTGATTTCGCCGCCGTCCTGGTCACCGACCCACTTCGTGTTCTGCTCGTGCCAGTTGAATATCGTGCTGACATCCAGGCGCTCCGCCGTCCAATCGAGCTTTGCGGTGACAATATCGGATTCGTACTCCTCGCCGGAATTTCCGCTGCCGAACTGGTTGAGCAGCGGGTTGACCGCTGCCACGCCCGGCGGCACGTCGTTCCATCCCTGGGAGCCGTCAAAGTTGCAGTCGACCGATGGTAGCGGCGTGGGTTCGAATAGCGGCGTTTGCCGCCCCGGTGGTTGCGGGTCGACCAGCGTGCTGGCGTGTGCGACGCCATTCAGAGTCGGGCAGTCGAAGAGCTCGCCGCCGCCGGTGTAGGCTTGTTCGAACTCACTGTGCGAGTATTTCACGTTGTAGCTGAATTGCTCCGACAGATCGCCAGCCGCGGTGAGCCTCACATACAGGGTCTCTTCCTTGGGAAAATACTCCACTGCTTTCGGGTTCGGGAACGAATTGAGATTGCCCGTCGCGACATCGAAGGTGGTGTAGACATCTCCGCCGGACGAGGCGTTGTTGTCGATCCACCCTTCGTCCATCTCCGAAGCCTGCACGGCCAGGCGGAGCCCGAATTTGTCATTCACAGGCCACGAAATGATGCCTTCAACCGTGAGGTCGTCTGTTTCGAATTCGTTATTGACCCGCAGGTCAACCTCGAATTCGTCCCCCGGATCGTTGGTGACGACCGATATCACGCCGGCCGTTGCGTTTTTACCGAAATAGAGCGCCTGCGGACCTTTCATGATCGAGACCGTGCTGGTATCGAACAGTCCTTCGTTGATGGTGCGGCCCTGCGGGTAGTAAACCCCGTCGATGACCACGGCCACCGATTGCTCGATGCCGATGCTCGTCGGTGTGGACGCGATGCCGCGAATGGAAATGGATGTGCCGCTGCCGCTGGTCGCGCGGCCAATACTGAGCTGTGGCGTGATGGCTTCGAGATCCATCATGCTCTCGAGACTGAACTGTTCCATGCGTTCTTCGCCGACCGCGGTTAATGCGACCGGAATGTCCCGCACCGACTCTTCTACGGCTCGCGCCGTGACGACAATTTCTTCAATTGTGGCTGCCTGCGCCGGTAAGACGCACAGTGCGCCCAAGGCCAGACCGAAGCCACGCCATGCCAAATGACGATAAATCCCCATGCTGTATTCCTCCCCCCTGTGACAGCACCTCTAAAGCTACCAGACGTTTTGGCGCTGTCCAAGCTTTTTGGCAGGGCTGTCAAAAAAGTTTGGTGTTCGGACGGGCTGCTGCGTGGAACACTCGATGCGGACAGGGTTGTCTTTATAGTACACCGCTGTTCTAATTTTCGGGCGCGCCGGGACGTCTGCGGATGGGCCGCTTCTAGATGGCAAAGCTGCGGTCCGGAGTGGTTCTGGTGGAATGCCCGGGGCGGTATTTTGGTCGGCGTGTTGCCGAAAAACATGCCAATTCACACAGGCGAACAAGGGGGAGAGATGCTCGAAGGGCAGGTTGCAGTGATCACAGGAGGTACGCGTGGTATCGGCAGGGGTATTGCCGAAGCCTATCTCGCCAAAGGTGCCAGCGTTGTTGTCAACGGGCGCAGCCCCGAAAAAGGTGCGCAAGCGGTCAAGGAGATGGATGCTGGTGATCGGGTTCTCTTTGTCGCGGGCGACGTCACGAAACAACAAGACGTCGAAAACATCGTCAATTCTGCGATCGAGCGTTATGGCAAAGTAGACATTCTTGTCAATAACGCTGGCGGCTCGTCCGGGTTTGCCCTGGTGGGGGACATGTCCGACGAAGCCTGGCAGCAGGCTGCCGCGTGGATTCTGCACTCAGCATTCTGGGCAACTCGACTGGCGCTCAAAGATATGGAAAAGCGCGGTTACGGCCGCATCATCAATATCTCATCGGTAGAGGGGCGCCAGGCGAACAAGGCGACCGCGTCCCACTACATCACCTTCAAGCATGCGTTGAACGGCTTTACGAAAGCGGTGGCCTTCGAGTATGGGGCGGCGGGCATTACCTGCAATGCCATCAGCCCCGGGGGTGTGGAGACGGATCTCATGACGGAAACCGGTCCGGTGGCGGCAGAGTCCATGGGTATCACCTACGAAGAGTTCAAGGACAATTACGCCCAGGAAACTTCGATCAAGCGTCTGAATACAGTCGAAGAAGTGGCCGCCGTTGCGCTGCTGCTCGCCTCCGCGGAGGGCGGCGGGATCACAGGCGCGAATTTGCCTGTCGACGGCGGCACGGCCTTGTAAACGGATGCCTGAGGTGGCTTTCGAAAAACTTTTCTCACCGCTGCAGTTGGGATCGCTGACACTGCGCAATCGCGTGATGTTGCCGCCGCACGGGATGCCCATCGGTAACCTGTGGGGTAGCGAGGAAGAAGCGCGTACAAACGTCGCCTACTGGGCGTCGCGTGCACGGGATGGCGCCGCCTGGATCAATGGGTTCAACGGTTTTGTCGAGCCGCCGCTTGTTCCTGGTTTTCTGCCTACTGGCGTCGGCGCTCGGGCGCACGGCGTGTTTCGTTCACCACTCTTTCGCGAGCGCGCAGGCATGTATGCCGACGCGGTGCATGAAGCGGGTGCTGTGGCCACGGCGCAGCTCATCATGCAGGCGGGCAAACCCTTCGCGCCGTCGACGGTGTTACCAAACTATACGGATAACACGGTACCCCACGTGCTGACAGCAGATGAGGTGCGTTGGCTGATTGACGAGTATGCGTTTTCCGCCGCGGAAGGGCAGGCAGCCGGCTTGGACGGCATTGAGCTGCATGCCAATCATGAAGACGTGCTGCAACTGTTCTTGTCACCGGCAACGAACCACAGAGACGACGAATACGGCGGAGATGCGGAGCGGCGTCTGAGATTTGTCAGCGACATCCTGGCCGGGATACGCGAGCGGACCGGCGATGGGTTCACCATTGGCGTGCGGTTCAACATGGACGAGCTCTTCGAGGGCGGTTACGACCTCGAGGCGGGCCTGTCCATAGCCCGTGCGCTCGTGGCCACGGGTAATGTCGATTACCTGCACTGTGTGATGGGCAATAACTGGGGCGCGCCCAGCTATATTCAGCCGCATCAGTACGGGCAGGCGCACTGGGCTGAGCTCGCAGGCCGGTACCGAACGGCGCTCGATGTGCCGGTCGTGTATGCCGGAAGGATCGACAGTCCTGAGGCAGCCGAGGCGGTGCTGGCGGCTGGCCATGCAGATGTGGTCGGCATCGCTCGGGCGAACTTCGCCGAACCCAACATCATTTCCAAAGCCAGGAGCGGCCGTCTGCAGGACATTCGTCCGTGCATCGGCTGTAACGACTGCCTGCATACGCGCGTCGTTGAAGGCCTGCCGTTCGGCTGTACCGTCAACCCTGAGACCGGGCGTGAGCTGAAGCCGGCTCAGCCCGCTCGGCAGGCGAAGAAGGTGCTGGTGGTTGGTGGTGGCCCGGCTGGTCTCGAGCTTGCAGCCAGCTGCGCCGAGCGCGGGCATACGGTTGAGCTCTGGGAGGCGCGCGACGAATTGGGCGGGCAAATGCGTCTGGCTGGGGGGATACCCGAGCATGAGAGCTTTCTGAGATTCATCGAGTTTCAAGCGCGTCGACTCGAATCGCTGGGTGTAGCGGTGCACACCGGGACGACCGCTGACGAAGCGGGTGTCCTGGCCGCTGGAGCGGATGTGGTGGCGCTCGCCACGGGTGCGGTGGGTAGTGTGCCGGACGTGCCGGGTACACATTTACCTTTTGTCTACGACAGTCATGCGGCGCTCCGGGATACCTCTGCGCTGGGTCAGGATGTCGTTGTCATTGCTCTGGAAGATCACATGCAGCCGCTGGTCGTGGCGCGACATCTGCGAGATGCCGGGAAGACTGTGCGGATCGTGTACCAGACGCATGCTGTTGCCCCGCTGGTCGGCAAATATTCGATCGGCGCCACCCTCAGCCGTCTGAACGCCGACGGGGTCGCAATTCAGGTCATGGAAAGAGTGGCAGGCTTAGAGCAGGGCCGCTTGACGCTCAAGCACGTCTACTCGGGACTTGCTTCCGAACTGACGGGATTCGATAGCGTCGTCTTCAGTACCGGGGGGCGAGCGAATGATGACCTGTACCGAGCGCTGCAGGGCAAGCATGCCGCGCTGCATGTGCTTGGCGATGCTTACGCCCCGCGTCGTGTCTGGTTTGCGACGCGTCAGGCGTATGAACTCGCGCAACAGATCTGAGTTGCTGGCGAGCCAGATCCGCTGGCGACCTTTGGTCGAAATCTCTTTACTTGCTCGAAGGTCGGGTGGAAATGACGCGCTTCGCTGGTGGTGACTATCCGCCGCTGCGTGCTGCGTGCCTCCCGGCGAGGTATCCGAAGGTCAGCGCTGGGCCCAGCGTGCCGCCGCCGCCGCCGTAAATCATCGCCAGTGGCGCAGCCATGACGTTGCCGGCGGCATATAACCCATCGATGGGTTTATCGCGCCAGTCCAGTACCTGGGCATGTTCGTTGGTTTTCGGGCCGCCGTTGGTGCCGAGGACACCGGCTTCCATCTTCACGGCATAGAACGGTCCCTCATCGAGGGCGCCGAGCGTGCGGAAAGGGGCGTCGAACGCGGGGTCACCCCAGTAGTTATCGTAGGCGTTGGCGCCGCGGTTGAAGTCCGCGTCATGACCCGCACGGACGTGACTGTTAAATCGCGCTACCGTTTCCACCAGCCCCTGAGCGTCGATGCCAATCAGCTCTGCCAGTTGCTCGAGCGTGTCTGCCACTTGAAACATCCCGGACAACGGCGCTTCGGGTTTGATGCCGAAGACCGGGTAGCGGCTGCGATAGCGCTGATCGAACACCAGGTAGTAGGGCAGGTTGGGATAGTCGTGAGTGTTGGCGTCGAAGGCATGCAAGGCCATGCCGAGCGCGTTGTAGTTGACGGCCTCGTCGACAAACCGTCTGCCGGCGCGGTTGACCAGAATCGATCCTGGCAGCGTGCGTTCGTGCTGGCAGAGCAGGTAGTTCGGCTTGGCGTCGCGATGCTGCTGTTGCCACTCCAGTGTCGACGGCATCCAGAACGCGTTCGACATGTTGCCTAGCTTGGCGCCGGCCTCCACCGCCATGATCAGCCCGTCACCCTCACATTCCGGGACGCTCACCGGACCGGTCATCGGTCCGCGCAGGAACGTTCGCACTAGATCCTTGTTCCACTCGAAACCGCCTGTGGCCAGAATGACACCACGGTGGGCGCGTATGTTGCGCTCGCCGTCAGGGGTTTCCGCCTGCACTCCGACGATCCGCTGGCCGTCTTTGTGAAGTTTGACGGCGCGATGCTCGAAGCAGATGGCCACATCCCGGTCGAGCGCGGCGCGCAGCAGCGCGCCGACCAGCGCCTGGCCGCGGCCGCGACTGTCCGTACGTCGGCGTTCCTCTAACACCTCAGGATCGCGCGGACCCAGATTGAGGTCTTCGTGGTAGCTCGTCAGCCGCGGCGCCCCGGCCTTCGGCGGGACCACGCGGGTGGCCCAGTTGCCGAGCTCGGTGAACGGGTAGACGTCGTTGTCGAGGGATCTGCCGCCTTCGATGTGACTGCCGGGAACCTCCGGCTGATAGTCGGGAAAGCCGGGCAGCGTGCGGAGCTTTACCGGCGTGTGCTCGGCAAGATGGCGCACCATTTCCGGGCCGCCGGTCAGAAACGCATCCAGGGTCACGGGGTCGAGTTGATCCGGCGCCAGCGAGTCGAGGTAAGTGACGGCGTCATCCCAGGAATCCTCGACGCCGGCTTCCGCCTGATGGTGGTTGTTAGGAATCCAGAGCATGCCGCCCGACATGGCCGTGGTCCCGCCCACCATGTTCGACTTCTCGAGAATCACGACCTCATCCGCGCCGAAATCCCGCGCCGTGGTCGCTGCCGTCAGCGCGGCGCCGCCGCTACCGAGGACAACGACGTCTGCTTCGTCGTGCCAGACGGGTTCAACGCTCAACGACGGAACCGATATGGGTCGTGATGTACTGGTCGATCAGCTCATGATAGCGGCGGATGCGTTTTTCCTGATTGGACAGGTATACGCCTTTGAAACCGCGCGAGCGGAAGCCGCGCTGCTGCGTGAGAAATACCTCGACGTCCTCTTCGATTGCCGGGCCGATGGACTCCTCTGGGAAGTTGATCCAGCGCACCTTGGCCTCGCCCGTTGCCTCGTCCACTTCCGCCTTGTCGTGAGACCGTGCCAGGGTCATCGGTTCTTCCAGCGATGCGGGGCTCGAATACCACCAGTTGTCGAACAGGCACTGCTCGGGATCTTTGTAATGTGGCCTCACCCGAAGAAAGTGAAATCCGTCGGACCAGAGCGATACGGCGAAATTCGGGAAGAGCGTGTAGTGAAATGCATCCGTCAGCTGTTCGTCGGGTACTTTGGCGTAGTGTGTATAACCACGTTCGGGCCCGAGGCGGCGCTTGGCCGCCTGCAGGGCGTCGCGGGTCTCTTCGGGCCGGCCCGTGAAATCGTCGGGGTCGACCTCCCAGTATCTGAGCAGGCTCGCCAGCGGTTCCGCGATGCGGCCTTCCTCATCGGTATTACCGGCGGCATAGCCCCCTTTCATGACCATGCGGTTGTGCCCTTCCTCGGAGAGGTCGAAGCGTGTTTCTTTGTAGTAAGTGTTGACGTTGCCGATGACTTTCTTGCGATCGGAGCCCGGCTTGGCGCGCATGTGCACCGTAGGGACGTGGTAGGACTCGTTGAAGTTGTCGATCACGATCTTCCAGTTACAGGGCATCCAGGCGGTGTTGGCCATGGTCCGCTTCCACCGGTGGATCTCCCGCCGTTCCCACTCGTCCCAGATGGGGCCGAGGAACGATCTCAGATCGCCGCAGTCTGGATCCATGTTCACCCAGACGAAGCCGGCGAACGTTTCGCAGCGGAGCTCTTCGAGACGGACGTTGTCGCAGGGATTGCCCGCCGGAAAATCGTCTTTGTCGGGTGCAAAGTGCAGCGAGCCGTCGGGCAGAAATGCCCAGCTGTGATACTTACAGACGAAACGCTGGCGGATGTGGCCTTTGTTGTCCTCGACGAGCGGATTGCCGCGGTGCTGACAGACGTTGTAGAACGCTTTGATGCTGCCATCGGTCTGGCGGACCATGAGCACCTCCTCGCGGCCCACGGGCTCCATCTGCCAGTCGCCGGGGTTTGGCAGCTCGGCTTCACGGCCCAGCAGGAGCCAGACTTTCGTCCACATACCTTCCCACTCCTGCTCCATGAAGTCGGGCGAGGTGTAGCGGTAACCTTGGATGCGGTGCGAACCAATCTCTGGCTCGGGCCATTGGTCAAGCGCTTCGGACATGAGGGCAGTCTCCAGTTTGCGAACGAAAATAATACAGGCCTGTACTATTTTCGTCAAAACACTTGGAGGCGGCGTCGTCGGCGCCGCCGTGACATTCGGTTGCGCCTTCAGCGCATGCCTCGAGCCGGTGTGCTCAAGAGAAGCTGCCGTTGAAGCGAATATTGTCTGCCGCGATGCCTGCGGCCACGATGTCAACGCCGCCTGCGCGAATCATCCACTCCAGGCGATGGTCGCGATATTCTCGTTTGAAGCCTGACGCCACTGCGGCCTGCATGACCTCCGGATCGAGCTCCGCCGCCTGCGCAGCAGCGGTCACCTGCTGCACGTCAGCGCGCTCGTTGACGCGCTTCAACCACTTCGCGAGTTCGGAGCCGGCAGGTGGCGTGATGTCGAAACGGCCGGCCCCGTTGACAAATGGCACCACACACATGTCAGCCCACCCGTAAGCCGAGCCGTTGAACCAGCCGGAGGCTGAAATCTGCGGTTCGAGCCAGCGGTACCAGCCTTGTATCTGGGCTTCTGCGTATGCACACATCTGTGCGGCCTCGTCGCCCTGTGCGCGGCCGAAAATGCGTACCTCGCCCAGGCCCCAGGTATTGCCTTCGAAGTGCGTGTCCATCACGTCCTCGATGAGCCGGATCTGAGCGCGTGCGAGAGGTTCGTCAGGCAGCAAGGCGGGCTCCGGCCAGGTTTCGTCGATGTAAGCGCCGATGACGGCGGAGTTGTAGATGGCGATGTCGCCGTGCAGCAATACCGGCACCTCGCCGCGCGGACTGGCGGCCATGAAGGCCTCCGCGTCAGCGCCGATTGCCGGTGTTTCGACATCAAACGGTATGTCTTTGAAGTGCAGCGCCAGCTTGACCTTCTGTGCGTATGGCGACAGCGGATGTTCGAGCACTTTCATCGTCATGGTCTCCGGGATTGCGTTGTGGTGTCGGGCGTGAGTGTGCGCGATTTGTCGACCTGGGAGTAGTGCTTGCATTGTGGGATCCTGCTCGCCAAGCTCGATAAAAAACGTCGCCGCAGACCTGAATCTGTCAGCGATCGAGCGCGCCTCTTAACGCATAAATCTGAACGCATAAATCTGAACGCACAAAAATGACAAGGCATCTGTGACCACCCTGAAAGTACGAGTTCTTGCAAGCTTCTCCGCGACGGCAGCGCCGCTCGCGGCGATGGGTCTGCCGATCGCCATTTACGTGCCGCCGTTCTATGCGGAAGCCATGGGCTTGAGTCTCGCCAGCATTGGCTTGATCTTCACGCTTGCCCGAATCTGGGATGTGGTGACGGACCCGATCATGGGTGCGGTGATTGATCGGTTCAGCACGCGTTGGGGGCGGCGCAAACACTGGATAGCCATAGGCACACCCATCCTGATGGTTTCGGTCTATATGGTCTTCCTGCCGGGCGATGATGTATCGGTGCTCTATCTGGGCACCTGGATGTTTTTCCTCTACATCGGTTACACGATGCTGACCATTGCGCACCAATCCTGGGGCGCGGAATTGGCGACGACTTACGATGAGCGATCCAGGTTGTTCAGCTGGCGTGAGATTTTCGTGGTGGGCGGCATGACGGTCGCGCTGGCCATACCCGCTGTCATCGAACAGTTCGGTTCAGGTGCGTTGGCCGATCGAGTCGCCGGCATGGGCGTTTTTGTACTGCTGCTGTTTCCTATAGCGATACTGCCGACACTTCTGTTTGTCCCTGACAAGCGGGCGACGACCAACGTTGCAGTTGATTGGGCCGCGGCGATCAAGATCCTGGTTGCCAACCGGATTCTCTGGCGCCTTCTGGCTTCGGTACTCTTTTCGAACTTCGCGTCGACTGCCTCGGGCAGCATGTATGTGTTCTTTGCGAGCTATATTTTTGAGTTGCCGTCGCACGCTAGCCTGGCGCTGTTGTTTTACTTCCTCGCCGGTACGCTGGCCATGCCGGTGTGGATGAAGCTGGCTATTTCGCAAGGCAAAGAGCGCGCGATAAAGGTGGCGCTGACCTATGGCATCGTCGCCAAGGTAGGGATCTTCTTTGTGGTTGAGCCCGGGAACGTGGCGTTGTTCTGGACATACACGTTGTTGACCGGTGTGGCGTTTGGCGCGACGCCGACGCTCCTGCGATCGATGATGGCGGACATTGTCGACGTGGACGAACTGGAGAGTGGTCAAAAGCGAGCCGGGCTCTTCTTTGCGCTTCTCAACACCATCGACAAACTGGGCAGCGCTATTGCGGTTGGCACCGTGTTCTTCGTCCTCGAGCAGATGGTCGGCTTCCAGGCGGGCGGCGACAACTCGTCGGAGGTGATGCAGGGTGTGCTCGTTGTCTATTGCCTCGCGCCGATCAGCGCTTACCTGCTGACTTTCATCCCGCTCATTCGTTACCCGCTGGACAAACAAGCGCACGAAGAGGTGCGGGATAAGCTGGGCTTGCAGGCTGGTCAGTCAGCCTGATCCGGCACTTGCGGTATCCAACGCCGACACGCTCTGCCGGAAAGGTTTCATTCCCCAGACGATGAACAGCACCGCCAGCGGCGCACCCACACAATTCACCAGCGTCAGCGACTCTCCCACCCGAGCGTCATCGCCGAACACATAGTGCGTCACGAATCCCACCGTGGCAGCACCCAGCGACAAACCGATGAAGTTACTGAAAAACAGATACGCAGAAGAAATTTTGGCGCGCATCTCGTTCGGCGTAATTGTCATCATGGCCGTCGCCGCAAGCCCCGCCGGGACGGCGCTCAAAAACTGGTAAGGCGCAAAAAACCAGGCAGCCACCTCGCCGCTCGGGGCGACCATGAAAACGATCACTGCAAGGGGTGCTAACGGCAGCGAGCAGATCATGGTGGCCCGGTAAGGCGCATCCAGGTGGCCTCGCCGGGACAGCCAGCTGGCCAGCCAGCCTCCGAACAGCGCGCCCGTGGTACCGAATACCGCAACAATGGTGCCGTAGATGGTCCCGGCTTCACTGGCGGTCCAGCCGAACGTGCGGATGAAAAACGTCGGCACCCAGGCGAAATTGCCGTAAGCCACCATAACCAGCATGGTAAAGCTGCCGAACAAGGTGGCGAAGGTCTTGCCCTGGCCTGCCACAAAACCGCCAAATGCGCGCAGCGTTGTGCTGTCACTGTCCTTTTTCAAACCTCGGCGGAGCGGTTCTCGCACGGTCAGCAGGAGCAGTGCCAGCAACAGCCCGGGCAAGCCGATGACGATGAAGGTGTACTGCCAGGGCTCAATCACGCCCACCAGCGGCATGCGGATTTCTTCGAGGCTCTGTGCATAGGCGATGATGCCGCCGCCCACCACCATCGCGAGGCCGACTCCGGACAGATTGCCCATCGTGAAAATGCTCATGGCGAGCGGCAGCTGGTGCCGGCGAAAATAGTCGCTGATCATCGAGTAGGCGCACGGCGACAGGCAGGCTTCGCCGCTGCCGACGCCGATACGTGCCAGAAACAGATGCCAGAACTGGCTCGCTAATCCACACGCAGCTGTCGCCAGGGACCAGAACGTCACGCCCGCGATGATGATGTTTCGACGGTTGGAGCGGTCCGCGAGGAGCGCGATGGGGATGGACATCAGCGCATAGAATATGCCGAACGGCGGCCCCTGCAGCAGGCCGATCTGGAAATCGTTCAAGCCGAGATCGAGTTTGATGTCCTCCACCAGCAGCGCAATGATCTGCCGGTCGAGAAAAGAAAACACCGACCCGATGAAGAGCACGCCCACTACGTACCATGCATAGCGGGCATTCGGCCACGGCGGCTCTGCCGCCGGAGAATCAAGATGAGTCAATGTGCGTCTTCCCCAAGTACGCTGTGTGCGGGATCCTCCCCGTGTGTTCCCTGGCGTCTCAGGACGTTTAATCCGTTACCAGAGAAATCTCAGGATATCAGAATCCGGGCAGTCGGCCGCCACTCTGGTATGGTTAGCCGCGGGAGGAAAGATCATGCAAATCACAGTAACCACCGACGGCATCCGTGACGAACAGGCGGCGCTGTCGGCGCTGCGCGATCAGGGCTTACATGTCATGGCCCTGGACGTCGAGCCTGTGGACAACGACAGCCATTGGCACCATTTCGACGCTGAGTTTCATATCCTGAGCGGCACTCTGGCATTCACCGACACAGCGACCGGTCAGGTACATCAATGTAAAGCCGGCAGCCGTATCAAAGTACCGGCCCGGTCTCTGCACGCGGAAACGAGTCATGACGGGTACCGGATTGTCCTCGGCACTTCTGTGCCCGCTGAAGATTTTGGCGATCCGATTAATCTACCGCCGCAAGGCCTGTCCGACTGAGGCGCGTGACTGAGGCGCGAAGTCGGCCTGTACGCCGAGCAACCAGCGATTCAGCGTGAGCGCATACTGAGGATGATATTCAACAGAAGGAGTTAGCCCATGGAAATGCGCGTACTCGGGCGCAGCGGTGTTTCCGTCAGCAAATTCTGCTTCGGCGCCGGTATGTTCGGCTACTTCGGCAACAGCGATGAGGCCGAGTGCCGGCAGATGGTGCACCGTGCGCTGGACGCCGGGATCAACTATTTCGATACCTCTGACGTCTACTCGCACGGAGAGTCCGAGACCATTCTCGGCAAGGCGCTCAAGGGCCGCCGTGACGATGTGGTGCTCGCGACCAAGTTCAGTCTGCCGATGACGGACAATCCAAACCATCGCGGCAATTCCCGGCGATGGATCATGCGAGAGGTGGAAGCCAGCCTGAAACGGCTGGATACCGACTACATCGATCTCTATCAGGTGCATCGTCCGGATGCGAGCGCCGACATCGACGAGACGCTGGGCGCGCTGTCGGATCTCGTCCGCGCGGGCAAGGTCCGGCTGCTGGGTTCTTCCACCTTTCCGGCGGAGCAGATTGTCGAAGCCCAATGGGTCGCGGAGCGTCGTCAACGGGAACGCTTTCGGGTCGAGCAGCCGCCATATTCCATCTTTGCGCGTCGTGTGGAAGCGGATGTTCTGCCGACTTGTCAGCGCTATGGGATGGGGGTGGTGGTCTGGAGTCCGCTGTCTCAAGGCTGGCTGACGGGTAAGTGGCGCCGCAACCAGAAACCCAATGACACCAACCGCCAGAATCTGCAGCCGCATCTGTATGACATGACGCGGGAAGATAACCAGCGCAAGCTCGACCTGGTGGAACGGCTGAGCGCCATCGCAGATGAGGCGGGCATGCCGTTGCTGGATATGGCCATGGCCTTCACGGTCGCGCACCCGGCCGTCACTTCCGCGATTATCGGTCCGCGGACGCCCGAGCAACTGGAAGGGCTTCTGGCCGCCGCCGACCGGGTACTGGACGACGCTACGCTGGACGCAATCGACGCGGTCGTGCCGCCGGGTGTGACTGTCAGCCGGGATGATGACGGCTACGTGGCGCCGGAAATCGCAGATCCCGAACTGCGCAGGCGCCGGGCCAGCGGCCAGCTCCATGAGTCGGCGCGGGAGACGCTGAAGAACATCGAAGCGTACCGGGAAGAGAAGGGTAAGAAGTAACCCGCTCTCCCGCAGCCGTCAGGTTTCGAAAGGCAGGATCAACTGGCCCATGGCTTCTACCCTGGCGGGGTCGGGCTCGCCGATGAAACTCGACTGCACCGACGCATTGCGCTGCGTGACCAGAGGCTCGA
Source organism: Pseudomonadales bacterium (assembly GCA_965267275.1). Lineage (GTDB taxonomy): Bacteria > Pseudomonadota > Gammaproteobacteria > Pseudomonadales > Azotimanducaceae > UBA4421. Next base: position 3,219,869 of record OZ253950.1, on the reverse strand, counting down.
ACTCCGGATGACTGCATACCCAGAAGCGGTCCTGAACAATGGCGTCCAGCGCAAGAGCCGCGAAATCGTCTGCCGACATCGCTAACGGGTTCGCCGGCGGCGTTTCGCTGTCCGCAGGGGATGCCGCTCGGGCTGCATCCGTATTGCGCAGATGTGCCGGCCGGTTACGTTCGCTGGAGGCGAGGGCGGTATCGATGATGCCGGGACAAAGCACCGACACGCCGATGCCGGTGCCTTCGAGATCGGCCCGCAGTGCTTCCGAGAAACCCACCACGCCGAATTTACTGGCGTTGTAGATGCTCAGACTACGCATGCCGAGCAAACCGCCAACCGACGCCGTGTTGATCAGATGTGCCGCCTGTCCGTGGCGCTGCAATTCCGGCAGAAAGGTCACCACGCCATTGACGACGCCGCCCAGATTCACACCGAGCACCCAGTCGAAGTCTTCGTAGGTCATCGCCTGGGCAGGTCCCGCGGCGTTGACACCGGCATTGTTGAACAGCAGATGCACCCCGCCCATCGCATCCACGGCGGCGTCACGCGCGTCGGCGAAAGCGCCGCGGTCAGTGACGTCCAGCACACAGGTCATCAGGCGATCAGCAGGTGCGTCCAGCGTCTGCCGCGCGCGTTCGAGTGCGTCCGCTTCCACATCAGCGATCGCGACGTTGGCGCCGGCTGCCAGCAGCGCGCGGCCCAGCGCGAGGCCAATCCCGCTGGCACCGCCGGTGATGAAAGCCGTTTTGTTTCTGAGGTCGGTCATTTGTCAGTCTCAGTGCCCGACAACGTTGAATGGATCCGGCGCGCGCTACTGCCCGCTGGCGCCGGCCTGGCCCTCCAGCAGATCGTTCTCGAGAATACGCGCGCCGCGCATGATGTTGCCGAGGGCGTAATTGCCTTCGTGGCAGGCGTACTCGTAAACCTTGTCAGAGCTCGCTTTCCAGACGTACTCACCGGTCCACGGTTTGGTCCAGTGGCCCGGATCGTTGACCGTGAAATTGTAGAGGAGGTTGCCGTCTGCCATGGGTGTCAGTCTTTCTACGACATGCATCTCCTCGGTGCCCCCCATGTAGCCCAGCGAATTGGGGTAGAAGTTGGTGGTGTCGATCACCAGCGTGTCGCCTTCCCACCAGCCGATGGAATCCCCCAGCCAGGAACGCAGGTGCGGCGCCTTGTGTTCGCCGTTCATGCGCACGATGCGCGCATCGTGGATCATCTCGATCAGAATCATGATCGTGTCCTCGGTCTGAACCACGCGCTTGAAGTTGTTGTAGAGGCTTGGAATCGAGGGGACGGCGCCGCTGAAGCTCGTGAGGCAGCGTTCCGCATTGTTGCGCTGTTCCATGTTGTCGTATGGCCCCGGGCCCTCCTGATCGACCCACCAGGCGATACCCTCGTTTTTACGGACTACCCCACCGATGAGCGACGCCATGGTTTTCTGACCTCGGGGTGTATATGGCGGTAGCTGACCGTTGGGCGGGTCGACGATGACCGAGGTGCGGAACTTGCCGCCCACGCTGAATACTTCTTCACCGCGATCGATCCAGAAAGAGTTGTAGCCGCCGACGTTGCCTGCCGCGCCACCTGATCCGTCTCCGCCAGCCGGCGGGGCTTCCCGGTCAGGGTCGCTGGCTGCCGATGCGGCTTCGCTCATCGCACGAGCGCGCGCCGTGATCGCGTCGGCTTCCTCTTTCGTGAGGTAAAGATTGTCGCCGAACTCCTTCGGGCGCGTCATCGGTGTCAGCGTCGCGCCGTTGTAAGTGCCGGACAGATCCGGGTGACCGCCTTCAGTGCGAGGAAATTCCGCGAATGCGGGAGAGGAAAGGAATAGCGCCAGGAAGGCGGTGAGTAGGTGTCTGGTGGTCATGTTCTCGCTCCCCTTGAGATTGGACCACTATACACAATTGTTTTCTGGCGTTGCGCCCTCGAGGTAGGCGGCATCCCCCGCAGACAGGGTATGCCGCGCTGCGCCAACGATGGGCCCGCACAAGGCGGGCCTTTTCAGTTCACGAGTGCCAGCCGATCAAACGGCGCCTGGAATGATCTCGCCGTTGGCGGCGTCGGTGTAGCCGCCGCCGGTAAACGCCACGCTGCCGCCCACGATGACCGTGTCGATACCGAGAGCGTCCCGCACATATCGCGACCCATCCCCTGGCACATCCTGAGTGTAATATTCCTCGCCGCGCGCGATCGTGTCCGGATCGAACACCGTCACGTCAGCGACATACCCTTCGCGCAACAAGCCGCGGTCGGGCATGCCCCATATCATTGCGGTATCCGAGGTGATTTTCTTCACGGCGCTTTCCAGGCTGAGGGCCTGAATTTCTTTGACAAAGTGACTGAACAGATAGCCGGTATCGCCATAGGTGGCGAAGGAAAGAATGTGCGCGCCGCCGTCGCTGGCGCCGATATGCACGTGGGGGTGTGCCAGCAACGGCCCGATGATCTCGTCATCGATATGCCCCATGTTGGCGCTCAAGAAGTGTGCCTGCAGATCCTCTTCCAACGACAGATCGATCATTGCATCGATCGCGCTGTTGCCGCGCAGCTCCGCGATCTCCTTCAGCGTCTTGCCCACGAGTGCCTGGTTTTCATCAGAGTTGACCTGGCGCAGGATCAGCGACTCCCAGATGCTGTTGAGTCCCTGCGCTTCCGCGGTCAGGGCGGCACGCTGCTCGGGATCCGAAAACGCGCTGACGATGTCGTCGTGACTGCCGAACCGCATCACCTGATACCAGCTCGGCAGGCGGATAAACAGAAGGCTCGGCACTTCGAAGCAGAAACTGATGTCGACGGGGCGAGTCTGCACCTGCGGCCATACGCGCGCACCCCGTGCGAACTGCTCGTCCACCCTGGCCATCACGCGTTTCGGCAGCTCGCTGTCTTCCGCGTTTACGAACAACGGGGAAAATGTCGTGGTGATCTTGTGTTTCAGGCTGAGCTCGGCCAGCTGGTCGATGCGCGCGATGGTGAGATCGATGTCGTAAAACTCATGCACGATCTGCAGCACGCGGTTGAATTCGCCGAGCACGGAAGCCAGGGCGTCCAGCTCGGCAGAGTCCGCGTAGCGGCTCGGCACCGGCTGCAGCGTCTCATCCATATCCACGAAGCTGGTCGACAGGCCGACCGCGCCCGCAGACAGGCATTGCCTGAGGAGTTCCTGCATCGAGGAAATCTCCTGGGGGTTTGCGGTGCGATGCATCGACTCGTCGCCCATCACCCACAGCCTCAGCACGCTGTGGCCAACGAGCGGTGCCACGTTGATGGCAAGCCCTTTCCTGATGCGCACCAGAAACTCGTCAAACGTCTCCCAATCCCATTCGACACCCTCTTTGAACGCTTTGATCGGCATCTCTTCGATCTGGTTGAACATGCCGACGAGCTTCATCCGATGCTCGGCTTTCAGCGGCGCCAGTGACAGCGAGCAGTTGCCAGGCACGATGGTCGTGACGCCGTGCGCCAGCGCCGGCCGAGCCTGTCCGTCCCATAAGAGCTGCGCATCAAAATGCGTGTGAGGGTCGATGAAGCCGGGTGAGACGACCTTGTCGCTGGCGTCGATGATCTGTTTTGCGTCGCCGCTGACGTTGCCGATGCTGACGATTTTGCCGTCTTCGATGCCGAGGTCTGCGCTATACGCGGGCAAACCCGAGCCGTCGACGATGAGCCCATTCTTGATGATGATGTCCAACTTTCTCTCCGCTTCTATGCCAATTTGAATTATTGAAACCGATTGTAGGAAACCTGCAGCGCTTCTTTGACGCGCTCCCACGACTGCCCGGTCAGTTCAGCCAGGGAATTGGCTGAACATAGCTCCATCAGCGCAGCGCCGGCGGTCTGATCCAGACTGATCTCGCTGGTGCCCCCGTTCGCGTACTCGAGACACACGATCAGCTCAGCGACGCCATCGTGTGCTGCCGCCAGCCGCGCCTGTTTGATGGTTGCTTGCGACAATCGGGGCTACTCGTCGGTGGATCCGAAAATGCCCCGCATCGGGCTTGAAGGCGCTTCTAGAAAAATAACGTCGCTCGGCAGAATCGGATTGCCGGCGCGCGGTGAGCCTTCGGGTGCTGCCGGCCGCATGAATACGTGCAGGTTCCAGCTTTGTAGAGCGCTGGTGGCTTCCGCCAGATCGAGCTCCGGCAGTTCCCTGGCTGCGATGGATTCCCAGGTGTCTTCAGGTTGCGGCAGCGTGCTCTTGCGCTGCGCTGAAAGCGCTTGTGCCATTCGCGTAACTCTCCCTTCTGGTTCGAACCCAGTAGATTAAACCACCAGTGTGGCCTGCGGGTACCCCGGGGTCGCGCGGTGGGATCGATTGCCTTACAAAATGGATGCTGAGCGCGGACTGAGCTGGCTCTCCAACAGTCTGCTTAGAGTCTGTAATCCGATCTGTTACAGCATCAAATGCCCGACGGCGATTCCGGTCCGAGTGTTTCCAATGCCTGCAGGAACGCCTCGCGCAGCGCCAATTCGACGCGCGCAAATTCGCTGAACGTCTCGGCGCGTGAATTGATGTTCACCGCGATCGAGAGCTTGTGTTCGGGGTAAACGACCAGCCAGCTCATTGCACCTTTTGATACGCCGCCATGATGCGCGTACGACAGCACGCGGCCGTTGGTTTCCCGGTCCGGGTTGAAACGCCAGCCAAGCGCATAGCTCTGCTCATTCACTTCGCCGTTTGCGAGGACCTGCGGGGTCCACATCGCCTCGCGGACGGCCGGGCTGATGAAGTCGGGGTCGAGCCATGCGTTGCCGAGCAAGGCAAGCTCCGCGGACGTCGACACGAGGCCCCCGCCGGGCCAGCGCTGGGACAGATCGAAGTCCGGCCAGCGCCCGGCTTCACCCGGGCGAAGCTCGTAGAAGGTCGCCAGATCGGGGCGTTCAGTACCGTCGTTATCGAGGCCGCTCGCAGAGAGGCCCAACGGTTCGAATACCGTATCGGCCAGCACGCCTGCGAAACTGCGCCTTTGCTGACTGGCGATCACGGCGCCGATGAGGTTGGTGTCGAAACTCGAATAATGGAAGTCCGTACCCGGCGCGAAAAGCAGGTCGCTGCTGTCGAAGATTTCGAGAGTCGCGAGCACGGACTCGTAATGGCGACAGCCGCACAGGGTGAGAAACGCCCCGGCCATGTCCGTGTTTTCCTCGTAGCCCGGCAGGCCTGCCGTGTGGGAAAACAAATGTCGCAGGGTAAAACCACGCCACGCAGGGTTCGGCAGCTCGGGCAGGTAGGTGTTGATTGGGGTATCGAGCGCAACTTCACCACGGTCGATCAGTCTGGCGACAGCCGTCGCGGTCACCGCCTTGGAGGTCGAACCGATGCGCAGCTGTGTATCTGGTGAAACGGCTTGTCGTGGCGCCAGGTTCTGCCAGCCTGCTCCGCCTCTCCAGAGCAGCTCGCCGTCGAGCGCGACCGCGGCGGTAATGCCCGGGAAGCCGTTCTCGCGGCGATGCTCAACCAGTGCGTCGAGCGCTGTCGCAGCGGCTTGCTCGAACGCCGCATCCGACAAATTGCTGTATGTGGGCGCCTCGGTATCCGGCAGTTTCTGCCACGGCCCCGCTGCAAACCAGGATTGGTAAGCGGCCCCGAGCGCGCCAAGCAGCATCAATAAGAGCAGCGCGAAGAGGGTAAGGATCGGGTGTCGACGGGCCCACGCTGTCATGGCTCTTCCTCAATATATTCGGCGGAACGTCGCTCGAGCGACGCGGACAGTTGTTGATTGTGTGCCGAACCGGGCAGAAGCATGCCTGCCTGGTGCCTCTGGCTCACAGGTATCCTCAGCGGCAACGCCGACGGCGCCGCCAGCGCTCTGCAATCCAGCCTTGCGGCACTCTGTATACGGTTACTGCAAGGCGATCAGGCGATCCTGCAAAAGCAGGAAGCGCCGACCGGCACATCTGCTCTGGCGGCGACTTTGTCCAGCTGACGTTTCACATAGACGGCTTCGCCGGTTTCCCCTCTGCGGGTCAGGCATTCGTGCAGACCGTGCAGTGCCCAGATGTTGCCCGGGTGCTGACAGGGGCGGGGCAGGGAATCGCTGAGCCCAAGGTCGGCGCGGTAAATCTCTTCCGCCTCGTCGAACCGCTGTTGCTCCATCAGGAGGGCTGCCAGAGCGTGACGCGGTGGCTGCATCCATCCCCAGGGTTCATCGTAGAGCAGGTGGTCGCTGAAGTGGGTGGCTTTGCGCAGGTGGGTAAAGCCTGTTTCGATATCGCCGGATTTGTAGTGCAGTTCCCCTTGCGCCATCTCCGCCGCGATGTTCAGAACGTCCGCGGCGGGGTTATTGAACATGTAGCGGCTGTCCTGCACAGCCTCCTTGGCCGCGAAGAAAAGATCGAGCTCGGCGCGCGCCTCCTCCTGCCGGCCTGAATTTGCCAGGGCGACGACCCGCGCATAGCGCAGCAGCGCGGTGGTGAAGCTGAACAGCTCCGAATTTTCGGGCAGCGGCTCTTCCAGGATTTCCTGCCATAAGCCGAAGCGGACGAGAACGTGGGCTTTCATGCCCCAGAACGCTTCGAAGAAATCGGGCAGAAAGGCGACCACGGGTTCGGGGAGCAGGTTCTGCAGTTCCCGGGCGGCGGTAAGCGCGACGTTCTTGCGTGCCAAAAACATGGCGCCGTACGCTTCGAAGTGCACGTTGTGAATCCGGTACACGGTGTAGAAGTTCTCTGCCCCGCGCAGGCTGGTGTATGGGAGGTCCGCCAGAGCGGCTGCGTGGTTGCGGGAGATGACGTTCTGATAGTCGCCGCACAACACGTCTATGTGTGTCGCCATGTGCAGCAGATGCCCGGAGTCAGGTACGAGGCTGGCCAGGTGGTCGCCATGACTCAGAGCCAGTTCGGGTGTGGGCGACATTTCCATCAGGTGTATGTACATATGCAACAGACCCGGGTGGGCCCAGGCAGCCCGGTCGGCGTCGAAAACGCGTTCCAGCACCTCGCGCGCTTCCTCGGTGGACGCGTCTTCGTTGGGTTCGCCGGTCTCGAGATCCCAGAGCTGCCAGGGCGTTCTGCCCATCAGCGATTCGGCGAAGAGGCTGGCGATGTCCAGATCGTCGCGGTGCGCTTCATAGATTGGGCGCATGGCCGCAACGAAAGCGTCGTTATACGGGCCGAAGTCTTCGGTCTCGGGATCCTGCGGATAGCGTGCTTGCAACGCGGTAAGCAGCGCTCGCTCTGCTTCGGTGCAATCGGTCACCGCGAGACCATCCGCGATGGCTTTGTGCGCGGTTTGCAACGTCACGACGCGCTCTTCCGGCGCAAACATTTCCCAGTGTTTGTTGTAATTCGGGCCGATGCAGTAGGCGATGCCCCAATGGGCCAGCGCACACGCCGGGTCAGCTTTTACCGCTGCTTCGAAGCAACGAATGGCTTCCTCGTGATTGAAGCCGTAAGTCCAGTTCAAGCCGCGATTGAACCAGGTCTGCGCATCGTCCGAGGTGGTGGTCACGGTGCGCGCGTGCGGTCCGAGATCGAAGTACTCGTCTGTCGTTGTCATATGCCCTCCCTCAAGCCGGCCAACGGCTATCGGTTATGTAAATAGCTTCTGCCAGAAAGTCATCATGTCCTGATGAAAAATGTCTGCATAATTTTCGGCTGTGCCGATGTGCGCGCCGCGTCTGCCGTAGCCTGCCTTGATGCCGTACAGCATCAGGGATCGTTCGTCCGCTGCCGGGTCCGCGGTGCCCGTGCCTGGGTGTATGCAGACGCCGCTGTCTTCGATGTAGATCGTCGGCGACCCCGGGGCGACCGATGCGTCTGGCGTGAGCTCAACTTCGCTGAAGCGATCGAAGCTGTGATGCGCGCCGGGCACGATGCGCCAGCTGGCTTCGGCCCCGGTGAGCCGTAGCGCCTGCATGTGCCCCTGGACCTGCTGAGGCAGACACCACTCGTCCTGGTCGCCGACAATCGAACGGACCCGGGTGGCGCCCACCGCCGGGTTCAGGAACTGCATCCCGCACCAGGGGTAGGCGGCATACACGCCCGTGAGCGCGGTCTCGAAGTTGCAGAATTTGAGCATGGAGGCCGCCGAGAGCACCGCGGAACCGCCGCGGCTGTGGCCTTGAGCGCCGAGCCGTGCGGGATCTATCCCGGAGTGTCGGGAAAGCTGATCTGCGGCGGCAAGCACATCCCAGGCGCTGGCGGCGAACGAATACTGCGCCTGATTGCTGACGGTTGAGGTCACACCGCGTGAACCGAACGGATCCAGAACGCATGCCGCGATACCGGCGTCGGTGAGGATCTGCGCTTTGTAAATGTGGGAATCGGCAACGCCCAGGCTGCCGGGAACAACCAGCACGGCAGCCGCGAGTTCGACCTCTTCAGGGATAAAGGTCTGCGCCCATATAGTCTCCGGCGGCACTTCTGAAGGCCTGGAAATGGCCTGAAAGAAACTCTCCGGGTTACCGGTTGCCACCTGCCATGGCCGGCCTGTTATACCGTTTGGCAATTCAAGAGGTTGCTCGCTTAAGAATAAGGTCATGGTGGGTCCCGACGTGATCGTTTTTTATACCACATATCCACGTATGACTCCGTTCGCCGAGCTTAGAGCGCGGTGGCGGCGCCCGCCTCTCGTAACCGCTCGATGAACCAGCGCAGCGCGCGCCCGCGGTTGCCGGAATTCCACGCCAGATAGAGGGTTTCGGGTGGCGGCGTCTCTTCGACCTCCAGTGCTACCAGGGCGCCGCTGTCCAGTTCGGCCGTGATGCGGTGACGTGGCAGGAAGCCAACTCCAAGGCCGGCGCACTGTGCTTTGACCTTTGGCCGCAAGCCCGGCACCCGCAGCAAGGGCTGGCGGTCAAAGACGCGACGGGTGAGCGGCGGTAGATTCCGGGAACTGTCCTTAACCACGACACCCGGGTACACCTCTATGTCCGCAGCGGTCAGCGGGCGGTTTGCCTGCGTCAAGGGATGGTCAGGCGCCACGGCGAACAGCCATTCCACGCGGCCTATGGGTTCAAAGCGCAGCCCTTGCGTGGGGATGGAGGGTTCGGTGGCACCCACGACAAGGTCGGCGCGACCCTCGATCAATGCCTCCCAGGCGCCAACCAGAACCTCCTCGCTGATATTAATGTCCGTGTCAGCCTGGATTGCATAAAACGCGCGCAGATGGGGGAAGAGCAGGTCTACGGCAAGAATGGAGTCGACGGCGATACCGAGCGTGGACTCCCAGCCGCTGTCCAGCTGCCGCGTCGCTTCCACGAGCCGGTCAGCCGCCTCCAGCAACTCGCGGCCCTGGGCGAGCAGGAGCTGACCCGCCGGGGTCAGGACAGAGCGCCGGCCCTGGCGGCGAAACAGGGTCACCCGGAGGTCCTCTTCCAGCCGCCGTACGCTGTAGGTCACTGCCGACGGCACTCGATAAAGGTCTGCCGCCGCCGCCGCAAAGCTGCCTTTGCGGTCGATCGCGTCCAGTACCTGCAGGGCGTCGAGCGTGAGTTTATTGGTCATTCTTAATATTCAAAATATTTGAACTATTGGGTTATTTTATTTCGATTTTTTCCGCGAAACCAATAAATACAATGCTCTCGTTCATTCAACAATGCTGAATTAAAGGAGCTAATCATGGCCATTTCAGAAAAACTCAACGTTCAAAACATCATCGGCACCCAGGCAGGCTGGGGCGCCACGGCATTGCGTGTACCGGTGGGCATCGTCCTCGCCGCCCACGGCGCGCAGAAACTGTTCGGCTGGTTTGGCGGTTATGGACTGGAAGGCACCGGGCAATGGATGGCGTCGGTCGGCTTCGAACCGGGTTATCTGATGGCGCTGCTGGCGGGCAGTGCTGAATTCTTTGGTGGGATCGCCCTGATACTGGGGTTGCTGACTCGACCTGCTGCCGCAGTGGCTGCTTTCACGATGGCAATGGCCATGACCGTGCATCTTGGCAACGGTCTCTTCGTCAGCAACAACGGCTACGAATTCGCTCTGGTTCTGCTCGCCGCTTCGGTTTCTCTGGCATTCCAGGGTGGCGGCGCTTTGTCAGTCGACAAACTCATCGCCTCTCAACAGGGAAACGCACGCCGAACCGTCTCGGTTACGGCCTGAACCAACGCACAGCATTCAGAAGGGAGATTCATCATGGGATTACTGGTTAATGGCACGTGGCACGACGAGTGGTACGACACAGCGTCTACTGACGGCGAATTCATCCGCACGGATGCGCAGTTCCGCAGCATCATTACAGCCGACGGTAGCGGTGATGGCTACGCAGCGGAACCGGGGCGTTACCACCTCTACGTGTCGCTTGCGTGTCCCTGGGCACACCGCACTTTGATTTTCCGCAAGCTCAAGAAGCTGGAAGACGTGATCGGCGTCACCGTCGTCAAACCGGAAATGCTCGAGCACGGCTGGGTGTTGTCCGATGAGGGCGACCCCAGCCCGATCGAAGGCATCGAATACATGCATGAGGTGTATACGACCATGGCGCCGGACTATAGCGGTCGGGTGACCGTGCCTGTGCTTTGGGACAAGAAGACGGCAACCATCGTCAATAACGAATCTTCGGAAATCATCCGGATGCTCAATTCGGCGTTCGATGCGTTTACCGAGGTCAAGACGGATTTCTACCCCGAGGCTCTGCGCGGCGAAATCGATGCCATCAACGCCATGGTGTATGACAAAATCAACAACGGTGTATACAAAGCTGGTTTTGCCACCACGCAGGCGGCTTACGAGCGGCATGTGGTTGCGCTTTTCGAAGCGCTGGATGACCTGGAGTCTCGTCTGGGCCAGCGTCGCTATCTGGCTGGCGATCAGATCACGGAGGCGGACTGGCGTGCGTTCACCACTCTGATCCGTTTCGACAGCGTCTACTATGGTCATTTCAAAACCAATATCCGGACGATCGAAGCGTATCCCAACCTTTCGAACTATCTGCGGGACTTATACCAGCAGCCCGGTGTCGCCGAGACGGTCAACTTCCATCACATAAAGACCCATTACTACTACAGTCATGACACGATAAACCCGACACGCGTCGTGCCTGTGGGTCCGCAGCTGGACTACGATCGGCCCCACAACCGGGAAGGTCTCAAGACGGCCGCCTGAGACGCGCGTGGCGCAAGACGAAGCCGCCAATGGATGATTCCGTTGGCGGCTTTTTTATTGTGCCGTCATGGAGGTGGTGTGGGGCTGATAACGGACGAGGGTTTGGGGCTTGGCGCGGTCTCGTCAGCCGTCGACCTGAAGATCGATAACCGTCAGCGGTGATCCAGGGAAACGGTGCAGTAGGGACCAGGTTCAGTCCAGCGCTTTGAGCTGCTCGTCTATCTTGGCAATTTCCTCGAGGGTAACCCTTTCTATCTCCTGCAGGGTTTCGCGGTTCTCGAGTTCCACAGCGCGCTCTTCTGAATCTGCATCGAGGCCGCGTCGATAATCCGCCTTGATTGCCTCCAAACGCTGCATTAACTCATTGCGCTTCTGTATCAGCTCTTCTTTCAATTTAGTCTCCCCGTCCGCGAATTCTAAAACGATCGTCAGGCGCAGGTGCTAACGACGCCAAGCCGCATTGTAAATCCTAACAAAGCGATCTGCAGAGACTTCTCAGTCGGCGGCGCTGCACTGGAAGTTGACCGGGTAACGTACCCCGGTTCCGATGTGCTCGATCACGCAGCTGCGCCCGTTGGTGAGCAGGTGAAAGGTTTCGGGTCTGGCCGAGGTGCGGCCAGTGGCGATACGCCCCTGGGGTGTCCGGGTGATTGCGGGTTCGAGAACTAGGATGTGGCTGCGACTGAACGCCGTTGACGCCAGGCTTATCTCCGCCTGACCGGTTGCGGTGTTCAGGACGCCGCGGACCTCTTCAAGCTCGGTGGCAGACAGCTCGGATGCTGTTGCGGGAACGTATTCTCCCCCGTTCGATGTCTGGCACGCGGCAAGTATCAGGACCGCGGCCACGAGCCAGGAGCGAGCTGTGGGCGGTGTCATTGCCGCACCATGCCCGGCATGCCCCGGGGTTTGCTCAAGCTGGGACCGCCCGGTTCGATCGCGACGGCTTTGACTGCGCTGGCCGCGGTGGCTGGCGCCGGTGTCGCCAGCGGGCCGCACTCGTCGTTTTCGATGTAGTGAAGCGCGGTCGCCAGGCGAGCCTCCCGGGTGTCTCCCAACGGGTTGTCGTAGTCGTCAGCGACGACGCAGCCGTTCACTTCGTAGGCCTCTAACGGCGTCGTGGTCGGTACGAAGCCGTCAGCGTAGTCACCAAAGCCGACGGCGTTGACACCGCGGAATTGAATGGAAAAGTAGGTCGTGCCGCAGTTGTCCGTCGCGTAAAAACCATACGGTTTGCCGCACGTCGTCTCGCCGATGAGCACGACGTTTATGCCGATGCCCCGCAGGCCATTGATGATGGCTTCGCTTGCGGAGCAGGTGCCGGGGCCGGAAAGAACAAACACTCTGGGCAGGTCCACGCTCGGTAGAGGTGTGCCGCTGGCCACGCTGAATCCCTGGGCCGTCGTGTGGAAGGTGTCTGGTCCCAGGACCTGTCCGGTCACCGGATTGATGGTCGGGTGTTTGTCGTTGAACTGGGTTTCGTCGAACACCCGTCCCGCGGCGGCGGGTCCCGCGATCATATACGCGAGCTCGTTGGCGATATCCAGGAAGCCGCCGCCGTTGTAGCGCAAGTCCAGTACCAGGTCGACGATGCCGGCGTTTTCAAACGTCGTCATTTCTGCGATCAGCCGTTGTTCCGCCGGAGCGATGTGCGTATTGAACAGCATGTACCCCACGGGACCGGCGGGCGTGTTGATGACTGCCGCAGTGGGCACCGCATCCTGTGTGATTTCGGCAGCGGTGATGTTGACCGTGCGACGATTGGCGCCGCCGACGTCTTCCAGGACAAACTCATGGGTCTCCCCGTCGCTCGGGAATAACCCCTGGTTCAGGATGTCGACCTCCGCCTGGGTGTTGGCGTTGATCGCGTCGACGCCATCGATCTCGAGCACGCGGGTGCCGCGCATCATATCCACACCCGGCGCTGCTGCCGGGGATCCGGCTTCGACGAATGCCACCGCGATTTCGCGCGGCGGCGCGGCTCTGATCAAGACGAATTCGGCGCCATAGCCGGCGGAGACACCGGATTGCGAAAGCGCAATCCACTCCTCTGTGTCAAAAGTGAAGTGGAACTGGTCCCTGGGCGTGCCGGAAGGTGTCGTTGCGAAGGTCTTCATCAGGTCGAAGTACGCCGGAGTAGAGAAGTTCCTGGGGTCTTCATCGACAATCTCGTCGTACCAAAGATACAAATCGTGGCTCCAGGCGCGCAGCCAGTCGTTTTCGTCCTCGGTGGAACCCTGGATGTCGCCGGAACCTGCTCGCGGTGCGAGGCAAAGATCTTTGTAAGTCGCTGCAGGGCTGAAAATGCCCTGCTCGAAGTCGGTTTGAGCCGCAGGCGCGGCGGGTGTCGGCGCCGGTGAATTGCCGCCGCCACCTCCGCCACCGCCGCCGCCACCGCAGGCGCTCAACACTAAGGCGGAAGAAAAGATCGCTAGAACTACACGGATCACGGCTTGTCTGTCCCTTGTGAAACTACCTGATGAGAGGGCGGATGGTATGAAGTCCGCTTAAAACTTCAAGGGCAGGTCGGACGAACGGTCCTGGTCGCCAGGCAGAACCGACGAGGTCGATGAGACGCGGTGACGCTTCGGAGCGCCCCTCGGCCCGCATCCCTCAAATCGAGGCGCTTATCCCAACTGGGCGTCCATGCTGTCCAGAATGGGTTGGCGCATCGCCATCTTCGTATGCCTGTAGGCGTGATTCGGCAATTCAGCCAGTGCCGCCGCCGCGGTCGTTGCCTCCTGCAAGCCGTGACCCGCCGGAACGAGTTTGTCGATGAAGCCCGCCGCCAACGCGCCTTCGGGCGCGTATATGGTTGAGTGCAGTAGCGCAGGCACTTGATGGGGCGTGTTCAATTTGGCGCGCAGCGGTTCGAGTGCCCAGCCAGTCAGCGGTACGTTCAGCGCCACCTCGGTCATGCCGTACTTGAATGATCCTTCTTCACCGATGGCCACATCACAGCAGGCGAGCCAGACGGCGCCAATGGTGAAGGCGTGGCCCTGCGATAACCCCACTACCGGTACAGAGCTCGCGTAAATACGCCTGGCCAGCATGCCGCCGCGCTTGCCAAGGCGGCTGGATGCGTCCGGATCACCCCCGGTCATCACGGAGAGGTCATACCCGGCGCAGAAGCTGCCTTCCCGGCCTTTGAAGAGGATGGCTTTGGCGCCGTCCGCCTCGGCCTGATCGAAAGCCGCTTCGAGCGCGTCCAGCACTTCATGGTTAATGACGTTTTTCTTCCCATCATCGATGCCAATGATGGCGACGTCGTTTTGCATTTCGATTGCGACAGACATGCCCTTTCCTAAGTGATGGATTTCTTGACGTTATCGTTCGATGCGATGGAAGCACCGCTCTTTGCGTAGCTGGCTTTACGCTCCTTGCTCCACTGATCCACTTCGTCTTTCGGCACGCCATAACCGAGACCGCGTTCGACACCTGGTCTCGCCCTGACCCGATCCACCCAGGCCATGACGCGGGGCTTGGTGGTGATATTGACCTTGCTCCACTTCCAGCCGCGTATCCACGGGTAAAGCGCGATATCGGCGATCGTAAAGGCATCGCCGCAAAGCCAGGGGTTGTCGCCAAGCTTGCTATCGAGCACCGAGACCAGGCGCAGCGCTTCGTTGTTGAAGCGTTCGAGCGGATGCTGCTTCAATTCGTCAGGCACGTCGTCCATGTACCGCGTGTAGCTCAGCTTGTTTCCGAAGACCGGGCCGACGTTTGCTGCCTGCCAGTAGACCCACGGCATGACGTCCCACTTGCGTTCATCGAGAGGCAGCAGGCCGGTAGGGTACTTTTCGCCCAGGTACTGCAGAATCGCGCAGCTTTCGATGATGTCTCTGCCGTTATCCCGCAGAGTCGGAATTTTCTGGTTCGGGTTGCGCTCGACGAAATCATCCGCGAATTGCTCGCCTTTCATCAGGTTGATGACGCGGACATCAACCTCGCCGATGTCGACGCCGGCTTCGATGAGCTCTTCCAGCATGATTGTGACTTTCCAACCGTTGGGCGTCGGCGAGGTCCAGAGTTCCATCATGGTGCTTACCTTTGAGTGTTTTTAGATATGGGTGATAAAGAGATGAGTGATAAGAAGGCATCGATGCGCTGCTTCAGAGATTCGCGGGTCCGGCCCATCCGCGAGTCAACGCGCAGTCCCTGCAACAGGGTTGCCGTGAGCGCGGCGAGCTCTGTTGTCCCGACGTCTTCTCTGATCTCCCCGGCCGAGCGTGCTTCTTCGATATATTGCATACACCGATCTTCGAGCGCCTGCAGGTATCGGCTGGCAAGTTGGTGCAGGTTCGGTTCCACGCCTTCGAGTTCTACGACCGAATTGACCAGCAGGCAGCCGCGCTGCCGCTTCGCGTCGGAAAGGTCGATCAGCGTAGAGTCCAGAAACTGGCGTAATGCGCCTAACCCTTTGTGGGTCTCACTGACCCTGCGTCTCGCTGCAGCTGAGGTCTCGTCGTACCAGTCCAGAATTGCTTCGAACAATCGTTCTTTGCTGCCGAAAGCGGCGTAAAAACTGCCTTTGCCCATGCCGGTTGCCTGCAGCAGGTCATTCAGCGATGTCGCTGTGTAGCCCCGGCGCCAGAACAATTCTCCAGCTTTCCGAAATGC
This sequence comes from Pseudomonadales bacterium, assembly GCA_965267275.1. Taxonomy (GTDB): domain Bacteria; phylum Pseudomonadota; class Gammaproteobacteria; order Pseudomonadales; family Azotimanducaceae; genus UBA4421. The sequence continues at coordinate 3,204,212 of OZ253950.1, read as the reverse complement.
CTGGTCGCGATCGATCTCCACGGGTCGGGCCATCTGCACATCCGTTATGTACCAATCGGTACATAATAGGCACGCGGCCCGCGGATTGGAAGGGACCGTATTCGGCTCAGGCGGCAGGGTTTGATCTTGATGTTCTACTTGTCGATGGCAGCAGCTGGGGCGCATAGTATGAGCATCGGGGTGAGATTTTGAGGGAATTCGAAATGTTGGATTTGGTGATCAAAAACGCGCGGATCGTGGACGGCACGGGTGCGCCCGCGTACGACGGTTCCGTCGGGGTCAAAGACGGACGCATCGCCGCCCTCGGCGATGTCACCGAAGAGGCGCGTGAGGTACTTGATGCCGAGGGGCGGGTTGTGTGTCCCGGTTTCATCGACGTACACACCCATTACGATGCTCAGGTCTTCTGGGACGGGACGCTCAGCCCGTCCTGTTACCACGGCGTGACCACAGTGTTTGGCGGTTTCTGCGGATTCTCCATCGCGCCTTTGTCCAAGGACGCGGCACCTTATCTCCTCCACATGCTGGCGCGTGTGGAAGGTATGCCGGTGTCCAGCCTCACCGAAGGCGTGCCCTGGGATTGGGAGAGTTTCGGGGAGTACCTCGGCAAGCTGGACGGCAATCTCGGCGTCAACGCGGGTTTCATGGCCGGACACAGCGCGATTCGCCGCGTGGTGATGGGCGAACGGGCTGTCGGTTCGGAAGCGACTCCGGAAGAGCTCGAGGCGATGAAGGCGCTGCTGGCGAGATCGTTGGAAGAGGGCGCTGTCGGGTTCTCGTCTACGGTCTCCGTAACCCACAACGATGCGGATGGCCAGCCGGTGCCTTCACGTCATGCCAGCCGCGAAGAGCTCGTGGAGCTGGCCGGTGTCTGCCGCGAGCATGAAGGCACGTCGCTCGAGTTTCTGCCAGGGGTAGGTTCCTTTTCTCAGGAAACCAAAGAGCTGATGGCGGATCTGTCCATAGCGGCACAGCGGCCGCTCAACTGGAACGTGCTGGCAGCGGGAGAGCAGCATGTCATGGAAAGTCAGCTGTCCGCGACGGACGTCGCCAGGGCCAAAGGCGGTGAAGTGCTTGCATTGACGGTGCCGCAGCCGATCACGCTCAGAATCAATCTTTATGGCGGCTTCGTCTTTGATGCGATGGAAGGCTGGGCGGACCTCTTTCAGATGTCGGTCGAAGAGCGCATGGAAGTCCTGCGCGATCCTGAACAGCGCGCGGCCCTGGATGCCAGCGCCCGTTCGCGTGGCCCGATGCGGAATCTCGCGGTCTGGGAAGACCTTACGGTGCATGCGGTCTTCGACGAGGCCAACAAACACCTGGAAGGCAGGACCGTTGGCGAGATTGCAGAAGAGCAGGGCAAAACCCCGTTTGATGCCATGATCGATCTGGCGTTGAGTGAAGGGCTGCGCACGTCGTTCATGCCGCCCGCCATCGGCGGGGATGAAGCGCTGTGGCAGACCCGCGGCAAACTCTGGGCGGACGACCGAACGTTGATAGGCGCGTCGGATGCCGGCGCACATCTCGACATGATCGACACCTTTGCCTTCTCCACGCAGGTTCTGGGTAACGGCGTGCGTAAGTACGGCGTCATCTCCCTCGAACAGGCGGTCCACCAGATGACGCAGGTGGCGGCCGATGCCTTCGGTCTGAAAGAGCGTGGCGTGCTTCGAGAAGGCTGGCAGGCAGACCTGGTGGTGCTCGATCCCGGCGAGGTAGGCTCAGGCCCGGTCTACATGAAGTCCGATCTGCCTTGTAACGAACCGCGGGTCTACGCAGACGCGTTTGGCATCGACCATGTGTTCGTGAACGGCGTGCAGACGATTCGCGACGGTGAACACACGCATGCGCTGCCCGGCAAAGTCATACGCTCGGGTGAAGACACGCAGACGCCATCGATGGTGCGCATGTACGACTGATCTCAGTCATCAGTTTCAAAAGGCGGCGCACGCGCGCCGCCCCGCGCTGATTGCTAGACGGGTCCCAGGGCGATATGGCTGTGCGCGCGGGTCAAAGGTCTCGCGAGCTCGATATCGACCAATGCCTGTCCGTCAAGCTCGCGCAACAGATCACGGCCTTGCTGCTGCGCTACCGGGGAAAGGGTCCTGAACCAGTTGAGCGTGCGCTGGTGGACCCAGAGGTTGTATAAACTCGCGCCGTTCTCCAGCTCGACACCGCGCAGGACTGTCTCGAACCGGCCGATCACCGCCTCATCCATCTCTTTGGACACCATGGTGTTCTCGGGCTCGTCTGCCTTGTCCTTTACCCACGTGTTATAGATCTCCGCGGTGCGCGGCACGATTTCGCCAGCGGCCTCAAGACACAGCTTCAAGAGGTCCAGCGTTTTGCCCGGGAGCTCGTCGTCAGGTGCGAATTCCGCCGGAAAATCGGCAAACTCCGGGCTCTGGATCTGCGGCGTGTTCATCGCCTCTGTCCAGCGGAAGACGCGCGGCGCGCGCTGCTTCATGATCATGGCTGGTTGGGGGTCACGTGCCAGGTGCCCAAAGAGCGGGCCCATCAAGTCGAAATCAGCAGCCGAGGGTCTCCCGCCGAAAAGGTACGGCGTGTCGATGAAGTGTTCTTCCAGCAAATCCAATGTGTCGAGATAAAGCGATTCGAACACGGGTAGAGCTGCTTCGGTGGCGCCCAGTCCCTTGCGCTTGCCTTCCATGCGATCGGCGATCAGCCGGCCGAAGTGATCCAGCTCTTCGTTGCTGCCCTGGGGTTTGAAGGAACGGCCGAATTCCCGGCCGACAAAACCGTAGTTCTCTTCCATGTAGTTCCAGCGGTAGTGCCACGCCGGGCGGCCGAGGAGGCCGTGTATCAGCACCTCAAAGAGGCGGGTAACCAGCTGCTGTTTGATGCCGGAAGGATAAATCGCGGGCTCCGGATAGTGTTTCTCCAGCGCATCCATGATCGCCACGGTATCCTGAATCGCGGTGCCGTCAGCCATCTCCACCTGGGGAATGCGATGATTCAGCGTGTTGGCGCGCACGTGCTCCCGAAAGCGCGGGTGCCCCGGCAGTCGTTCAACGAAAGGGATACCTTTTTTCAGCAGGTAACAGCGCGTCTTTGCCGTCCAGTAGGATGCATAGGAACCGTACAGATAAATGGTCATCGCGGGAGATCTCCTGGGTCAAAGCTGCAGAATGGCTTTGGCGACGATGTTGCGCTGAACTTCCGCCGAGCCCCCGGCGATGGTGCGCATGCGATTATTGAGGAAGCTTGGCATCAGCGGCAGGAAGCCTTCGGGGCCTATGGGGGCTGCGCCGGCAACCTTCAAAGCATCCGGCTGATAGGCCATGCCGTAATATGCGGCGACTTCCAGGGCGAGTTCATCGGCCCGCTGCAGCGTCTCGGAGCTGATGGCATTCAGGACCGAAGACACCGTGCCGGGTGTCTCACCGGCGTCGAGCTGGGCCAGCACGCGTTGCTCTGAAACTTCGATCGCCTGGCAGTCGATCTCCAGCGCGTCGAGCTTGCTGCGAAATTCGGCAGACTGCGCGAGGGCTACACCGTCATCGTTGGTTTCTTCCGCCATAGTTCGCGTGCGTGTCAAAAGACGCCGCAGCTCGATTGAAGACATCGAGAACCTTTCAAACTGCAGCAGATATTTTGCCACCGACCAGCCGTCGTTCTCTTTGCCCACGCGATTGGCCTTGGGCACGCGCACGTTGTCGAAGAAGACCTGATTGAGCTCGTGGCTGCCTTCCAGGTTGATGATGGGTTTGACGGTAATCCCGGGACTCGTCATGTCGATCAGTAAAAAGGAGATGCCCTGCTGCACCTTGCCCTCGGTTGAGGTGCGTACCAGGGCAAAGATCATGTTGGCGTGCTGGGCAAAGCTGGTCCAGATTTTGGTGCCGTTGACGATGTAGTCGTCGCCGTCTGCCACGGCGGAGGTTTTGAGAGACGCCAGATCTGAGCCGGCGCCCGGTTCGGAATAGCCCTGACACCAGATGTCTTCACCGGACAGAATTCTCGGCAGGTAGCGGGCTTTCTGCGCTTCCGTGCCATAGCCGATGAGCATCGGTCCGCACATTTTCAACCCCATGGGCGCGATGCCGGGCACGTCATAACGCGCGCATTCCTGGGCAAAGATGTAGCGCTGCGTCAGCGACCAGTTGGTGCCGCCATATTCCTCCGGCCAATCAGGCACCAGCCAGCCTTTCTTGAAGAGGATGTCCTGCCAGGCTGCGGCGGACTCCGGCTCCTGCCAGATGCTGGTTTTTTTGCGGCCGGCTTCGCGCAGCTCATCGGTCAGCGCGGAATCCAGAAAAGCGCGGACTTCCTGTCGAAATGCGTTGTCTGCCTCGTTTTTAGTGAATTTCATATCTCTCGCAAATGTGTCTTTCAGATGAGCTGTATTTGAATCATCGCTTTAACGGCTCGGGCATGCCAGTTCGCTCAGGAGGGCGAGGCGTGACGATGCGACCGCGCAGCCTCGCCGGCCGTTCATCGATCCGCAGTCAAAGCCGGCGCGTCAGTCGAATTGCTGCCGGGCCTGATCGCTGTGTCCGCCTGGAATCTTGTGTTAATGCAATGAATTAATATAATGCTGGCCAGTAATTTATCAAGTCGACAGTTGAAACCTATCCGGGAGGAGCACACATGACTGATGCTGTGGATGTTTTCTGGTCATTTCGTAGCCCGTATTCCTATCTTGTGACGCCCGACCTCAAGCGTTTGCGGGATGACTATGACGTTGATGTGCGTATGCGGATCGTTTATCCCATAGCCGTGCGTGATCCATCGCTGGTTTTCGATCCTGCCAATCGCAACAAAGCGCTTTACATCGTCCGCGACTCGAGTCGACGCGCGGAATTTCTGGGTATGCCGCTGGCGTGGCCGCGCCCGGATCCGATCGTGCAGGAGCCTGGCACCATGGCCGTCGCCGAGGAGCAGCCCTACATACACCGGCTCAGCGCGCTTGGGGTCGAAGCACAACGCCGTGGCCGTGGCGTCGAGTTCGTCACCGAGGTGTCGGCGCTGATCTTCGGCGGCACGGAGGGCTGGGATCAGGGCGACCACCTCAAAGAGGCCGTTGCCCGGGCGGGCTTTGATCTCGCTGAGCTCGACGCCGCGATTGAAAACGGGGATCAACTCGAGGAGGTCGAACGTAATCAGCAGGCGCTCGCGGAAGCGGGCCATTGGGGTGTGCCGACCATGGTCCTGCGCGAAGAGCCGTTCTTTGGCCAGGACCGTATCGACACGCTGCGTTGGCGGCTTGATCAGTACGGGCTGGCGCGGAGCTGATTCCAGATGACCGCAAGCAGGATTCTTCTGGCTCTAGTCGGCATATTGGTCGCCGCCGCGCTGCTAACGGCGCTGCTTGTCACCCGCGACGGCGCGCGGGTCATGACGAACGGGCAGGGCACTGTTGTTCTGGACGCCGGCGAATTCGAGGCTTTCCCTCTGCCTGACTACGCTGCCGGGTTTGTCAGCGACGATTACAAGAGTTATCTCGTCGAGGTGGAGCCTGGCATCAAGATTCACGTGCTCGAGGTCGGCAGCGGCTTGCCGGTCTACATGCAGCACGGCAATCCCACTTCCGGTTTTCTTTACCGCAAAGTGGCGGCGGCGCTGCCAACCGATCGGGTCCGGGTGATCATGCCGACCATGGTAGGCCTTGGTTTCTCCAGCAAAGTGCCCGCCAGCGAGCATACTCTCGACAACCACATGCGCTGGATGGCGAGCGTGCTCGAGCAGCTGGATTTGACCGAGCTCGTGTATGTCGGTCAGGACTGGGGTGGGCCGGTCGGTATGGGCGCGCTCGCCTTGAAGCCGGGATTGCTGAAAGGCGCAGTGCTGATGAACACCGGCTTTAACGCGCCCCGGGAACAGCGGGACCTCTCCCAGGCCCACGCCACGGTCAAAACACCGATTGTTGGCGAGCTGATGCTCGAGACCTTCGTTTCCGTTTTCGAGCAGCTGCCAAACATGCAGGGTGATCCAGGTTCAATCCCGCCGGAAGTATCAGAATTGTATGGGCGCCCGGTGACAGAAAGTGGAAACAGCAAGGCGCCGCTTGCGTTGATGCGCATGGTGACGGATGGACCGGATCATCCGAGCACACCGCAGATGTGGATCATCGAGAAATACGTGGCAGGGCTCGATATCCCGGCGGAGATCGTCTGGGGTATGAACGATCCGATCCTCGGAAAGGGTTTGTCGCAAATGCAGGCCAATTTCCCGGCGGCGCCGGTCACCGAAACGCAGGCCGGACATTTTTTACAGGAAGAGGTGCCCCGTGAGATTGCCGATGCCGTCATGCGCGTGGTTGCACAGATAGCGTTGTAACAAACTGGAGGAAATACGTATGAGCGTAACGTTTCGAATGATGCTGCTCGTGGGCGGGATCTTGCTGCCGACACTCACCTATGCGAATGGCCTGAGTGGATTCTGGAAAGTTGACGATCAACCGGCATGGATTGAAATCCAGGCCGATGACGAGTCGACGAATGGGATTGTGCGCCGCAATGACGTGAATGCCGACGCGGTAGGGCGAACCCTTCTCAAGAACCTCACTCCGACGGAAGGCAGTCCCGACGTCTGGCGCGGTCAGATCTATGCCGCCCGTTTGGGTGAGTACAGAGACGCGGTGATAACTTTGTTGGACCCCTCGCGTATGCAGATAGTGGTTAAGGTGGGATTCAGGAGTCGGACCGTCGTTTGGGGTCGGGTTGCCGAGATCCCATGACACCATCGCGCCTGGCCGCTTGAGCAGGGACCGAATTCAGGACAAGGAAAAAACTTATGAAAAGAATGCTCATGACCGTCGTTGCCGTGGTTGCCGTCCTCGGCGCTCTCGGCTACTTCACGGTGATGCACACGGCCGCGGGCCAGGATTTCCTTTTGTCGCGGGCGGTGGCCGCAGGGGCCGGCCCGAGCGAGCCTCCGCCGGATGGTATCCGTGTGCTCGTCTGTGGCAGCGCTGCCCCGCTGCCGACGGAGGGCCGTGAACAGGGATGTCTGGCGGTGCTGACGCCCGATCACTATTTCATCGTCGATGCCGGCGCCGGGTCGGCCAACACCATCGGGCTCGCGGGCTTGCCGGGTGAGCGCCTGGACGGAGTGCTGCTGACCCACTTTCATTCTGATCACATTGCCGCGATCCCGACTTTTAACCTGACCTCCTGGGTTGCCGGCCGTCCGGGACCGCTCAAAGTGTACGGCCCTCCCGGTGTTGATCGCATTGTCAACGGCTTCAACGAAGCCTATGCGCTGGATCGGCAGTATCGAACGGCCCATCACGGTGAAGATTTCATGCCCATCGAGTACGGCGTGCTCGAGGCCGCAGAGCAGCCCGTGGAGTCTGTGCAGAATCTGGGTGAGCTGACCATCACGTCGTTTGAAGTGAACCACTCTCCGATTGATCCTGCGGTGGGCTACCGTTTTGACTACAAGGGCCGCTCTTTAGTGATCACCGGGGACACTATTGTCACGGATCGGTTGCGTGAGATGGTGGATGGCGCTGACCTCCTGATCTCGGATGCGCTGTCACTCCCGATTGTGCAAACGCTGCAAAATGCTGCAGAGCAAAGACAGCCGCGTCTTGCCAAGATCCTGTTCGATATTCAGGACTACCATGCTTCCGTCACCGACATCGCTGAGCTCACCCGCACCAGCGGAGTGGGTATGACAGCCCTTTACCATATGGTGCCCGGCCCCCGAAACGCGCTCATGGAGAACATCTTCAAACGGGAGATTGAAGACAACATGCTGCTCACGGAGGATGGTATGTGGTTCATGCTGCCGGCTGGCAGTAGCGAGATTCTGGTCGACTAGCGTCACCGCGGCATAAGCAGACAAATAGGAGAGAGCCTTATGGAAGTGATCAACAAAGTGGTGCCCAATGAGGTGCAGATGAAGGGGTTCATGGAGCCTGGCCACGATGGTCCGATCTACATGCTGAATCTTCTGAAGTTCAAGGAACGGGCCGAGTACGAGGACGGTCGTGACACCGATCTCACCGGCGCCGAGGCTTACGCGATCTATGGTGCGGAAGTGGTCGCACACCTGGCGAAAGTAGGCGGCGCGCCGATGTTCTCGGCCAGGGTCGAGCGCCTGATGCTGGGCGAGGTGGAAGAGCTCTGGGATACGGTGGCCATTGCCATGTACCCATCTCGTAAGGCGATGATGGAGATGATGAGTTCGCCGGACTATCAGGCGTCCGCCGTGCATCGGGCCGCGGGTCTGGCAGGTCAGCTCAACATCGAACTGGTCGAGCCCATGGGCGCCTGGCTGATGCAGCAGCAGGATTGACAGAAGAAACCTGCCCAGGTTTCAACGAGATAACAGGTGGATTTCGAAGCGAGGGGGTCAGAGTGAAGTGGTTTACGGGAATCGTGTTGGCGCTGGTCGTGCTCCTGGGGCTCGGCTGGATATTCAGGGCGGAGATAGCCCTTTTCGGCGTCAACCGCATGATGGCGTCGCAACTTGAAATTGGCCCCACGCAGGAAGTCAGCTGGTCCACGGGTACGGACAGCGAAGGACGCGATCCAGCCAGTCGCCCGCCCAATATCGTTTTGATCCTGGCCGACGACCTGGGGTGGAACGATATCTCGATGAATGGTCCGAACCCAACGGTGCAAACTCCGAATATTGATGCACTGGCGGCGGAAGGCGTGACCTTCTCCCAGGGTTACGCCGCCAACGGCACCTGTGCACCCTCACGGGCGGCGCTGATGTCAGGGCGGTATGGCACCCGCTTTGGTTTCGAGTTTACGCCGACGCCTGACAGCATGATGCCGGTTGTCGGTATGGTCAGTGATATGCAGGATCGGCCGCTGGTGCCACCCCGGGTGATTAACTCCGAGGAGAGCCGTCTCAGCTATGGCGAAATGGGCATGCCGCCTTCGGAGATCACGCTGGCAGAACTGCTGGCTGAGCAGGGGTATCACACGGCACACATCGGCAAGTGGCACCTGGGCCGTGAAAATGGCATGGCCGCCCATGACCAGGGTTTTGCCGAAAGCCTGCTGATGGCCAGTGGTCTTTACGGTCGGCTGGACGATGAGAATGTGATCCAGGCAAGGCAGGACTTTGACCCGATAGACCGATTTCTCTGGGCTGCGCTCAGGTTTGCCGCCAGTTTTAACGGCGGCCCCGCCTTCGAACCGCCGAAGTATCTGACAGATTACTACACGGACGAGGCCGTCAAGGTCATCGAAGCCAACAAGGATCGCCCGTTCTTTCTGTATCTCGCGCACTGGGCGCCGCACACGCCGCTGCAGGCCACACGCGAAGACTACGAAGCGCTGTCGGATATCGAGCTCCACCGCGAGCGTGTGTATGCCGCGATGATTCGTTCCCTCGACCGGGGCGTCGGCCGGGTCATGGAAGCGCTGAAAGCCAACGGCCTCGATGAAAACACGTTGGTGATGTTTACGTCGGATAACGGTGGTGCCGGATACATCGGCCTGCCGGATGTGAATGACCCCTACCGGGGCTGGAAGATCACCTTGTTTGAGGGGGGCATCCGGGTCCCGTTCCTCGCGCGCTGGCCGGCGCAGATACCCGCGGGTGTCACCTATGATGCGCCGGTACATCACTTTGATATGTACGCCACGGCCGCGGCAGCAGCAGGTGCGGATCTGCCGACGGATCGGATCATGGACGGCGTTGACCTGATGCCATACACCGCCGGCGCCGAGACGACAGAGCAGCCCCACGATTACCTGTTTTTCCGCAGCGGTGCCGCCCAGGCGGTTCGAGACGAGCGTTGGAAGCTCATGGTCAGCGCACCCCAGGGTCTGCCGCGCAAAGAATGGCTTTTTGATCTCACCGCGGACGGGGAATGGACCGACCTCCTGGCACAGCATCCGGAAGTTGCAGAAAGGCTGCGCGGCGAGCTCGAGACCCACAACGCTGAGCAGGCCGAGCCGCGGTGGCCCTGGACTGCAACGACAGCCCAGAACGTCGACCGCGATCTATCACAGGAAGATCAGCCGGAAGACGAGTTTGCCTACTGGTCGAATTAGACACAGCGAGGCCCCACAGGCGCAGCAGCTTCTTACACGAAGCTGTTGCTTCGGCGTACTTTCCGCGACACTGTTCCCTGCGATCCGACACCTACCCGAACATTAAGGAGTTGAGCGGCGTGCAGGTAACAAAAGACATGCTTCATCCGGATCTACGATCCAGGCACGGGTCGTTGAGCGTGATGGCCAGCTTGATGAAGAAGGCGTGGTTTAGAAAATTCTCGACCTGGTTAACCAGGGTGGCGCTCGAGGGTAAGCACATCGACGGGCTCGACTGCGAGCAACGCATGATCCCGAGCAGCGATGGCCGCTGGCAGATACGCACGCGCATCTATCGGCCGGAAGGCGTTACCGGGCCGCTGCCGGCGCTGCTCTATATCCACGGTGGCGGCTACATCATCGGCAGCCCGGAAATCGCCCACGACATCATCGAGCGTTTCATCGCCAAACGCCCCTGCGTCGTCATAGCGCCCGACTATCGCAAAGCGCACACGGCGCGTTTCCCAGCAGGGTTCAATGACTGCTACGACACGTTGCTCTGGGCAAAGGCGAATGCGGCAGAACTCGGCATCCACGACAATCGATTCATCGTTGCGGGACATAGTGCCGGCGGTGGACTTACGGCGGCGGTGACGTTGAAGGCGAGGGACACTGGCGATGTCGATCTCGCGTTTCAGATGCCGATTTACCCGATGATCGACGATCAGCAGCCGGACGATCCTGAGCGCGCCATGCAATCGCCGGTCTGGGACACGGAGCTCAATCGCATCGGGTGGGGTGCGTACCTGGCTGATTTGCATGCGCGTGGCGAAACGATCCCTGCGTACGCGGCACCTGCCCGCAACATGGACTACTCCGGCTTCCCGCCGACGATCAGCTTTGTGGGGACCATGGAGCCGTTCTACCCGGAGGACGTGGCCTACGCAAAGGCGCTCAGTGATGCCGGCGTGGAGGTTGCTTTCAAAGAGTTCGAAGGCTGTTTTCACGGCTTCGACATTGTCGCGGACACGGGGATCAGCGCCGAGGCTGTCACGTTCACCTACGACCGTTACGCGGAATTCTACGACCGGTACTGTTGAGCCTGACGGCGTCGCGAAGTCTCGTCTTTTCGATTCACCGGTAATTCGGGTGATATCGTTTCTCGAGCGCCGCGCGCATATCCGGCGGAATCTCAACAGCGCGGCGCGCGTCCAGGTCAAGCGCAACGGAAACCAGCGACGCAATGCTGATCAGCCGGCCGCTATCGAGGCTGTATACCCAGTGATTGCGATAAAAGGTCTTGCGTCCGATTTCCACCTCCGCGCGGAAAGACTGTATGCGCTCGCCGACCCGCGGCAGGTGGAGCAGCAGTTGGCGTGACTCGAGGTCAGCCATGCCCAGCGTGTGTCCATCTTCTGTCTCGAACACCCACAGCGCGGCGGGATCGTCCACCCGCTCACCGCTGTAAGGCAGGTGCAGGAACTTGTCGGCCAGATAGGAACCGGTTTCGTCGCATTCCTCCGCCTCAACCTCGCGCGGATGGGTCAGCGCGAGATCCAGTTGCTGCAGGGTCGCAAGCTCCGGCTCGGCGGGCGCGTGTTGCAGATCAATGCTGCGCGGGCGCCCATGCTCGGGCCAGGCGATGATCGCATCGGATGCGCTTTGCACCGTTTCTTCGGGCAAGGGTACAAGTTCGCGGGAAGCATGGCGCTGCAGCTCGAACGTGTAGACGAACGTCGCGGACAGCTCATCGGTTTCCGTATTGACGAGCTCCTGATAGCACTGCAGACGCGTCTCGCTGACGGCAAGGACCCCGCCGCGCATCAGCAGCGGCGCGCCCAGAAACTGTTCGCGCAGATTGCGCAGGTAGGCATCAACCAGCGTAAACTCGATACCCCGGCTCCGCCAGGCAGCGATATCGAGTCCATGTAGCTGGGCCAGTTTGTGGCAGGCGGCTATGGCTCTTTGCTCGTAGAAAGGCACGCTGAGGTGGCCGAGCTCGTCGATTTCAGAAGCGTCGACGGGCGCCTCGTGTAAATGTGTGAGTTCGCTGGTCACAGAGACGGTTCCTGTTCATAGACAACCACGCACCGCACCTCGATGCTCCAGCGGTCCGGCGCATCTGCCGGCGTACGCGGGTCGTTGAACGCGCTGTGAAAACTGAACGTGCACGGTCCATCGGCGGCTCGGTCAGCCTGCGCGCCATCGCTGCGGGCCAGGATGCCTGCAGAATCCCACTGCTTGATCAGCAACGCCTCGTCGCGCGTCATCTCGGGATAGCAATAGAACGTGTGGCGTTCGTCGTACTTGGCCCAGTAGTTTTCGCCCACACGATCGGGCATGTGTATCTCGAACACGACAAGATCCTCGGGTTCGACGGTGCGGCCGTCGCAGAGTGCCAGCGGATGCGTGGCAACCGGGACGGCGTCGATATTGCGCCATACGTTGATGATGGCGAAGCGGCCGCCAGCCGCGATTGCCTGGTCGTGCGCGTCTTCCGGAATCAGCCCCTGACCGTCCGGTATCACTTCCCGGAGCGTATCGTTGATGCTCGGTGGGCGCGTCAATTGCATCAGCCGTTCGGGAGCTGAGCGCAGCGTGTAGTCGCCGTGCACGATGTGCGCGGGTCCCTGGACGTCCTGTCCGCCTTTGACCTGACGTTTTTCTGCCAGGCCGCCAGCCGAACGGATGTTGTGATCGAAGGCCCACACGCGCCCGCCGGTAGCGTGGGCGACGAGTTGCTCGCAGTCGCGGTAGTAGTTGTGGATGACTTCCTGATGGTCGAGGAAGTCATAGTCCGCCACCGGTGCATCGCGCAGTTCGAAGCCGTTGTTCTCGAGCGTCATCGCATCCGCCGTCGACAACTGGCGGGCGTTTTTGATTGGCAGTTCGTGCGGCTCGGTGGCGACGCCCTCACTGTCGACGAAGTTGCCGCGATCGTCCCGTGTCATACGCACGCGATCGTTTCGATACAGCGAAGATGCGGTGTCCGGTACCAGAAAGTGGAGCTCCCCGGACAAGCTGGCCTCATTGGCGGTCATAGGAAATACAACATGTCGTTACGGTCAGGGAGAGTTTACCCGGATCGGCGATGACCAGACACGAATTGCCCGCCCGATGGGGCGGGACCGTTTGTTCTCTAGACTGCGCTCCCGCTTGCGAGATCGCGTCCTTTTCCGGCGACGCGAGCAAGCAGGCCATACAGGGCGCACCAGAATGCGATCCACAACAGATAGATCAGAATGTCCTGTATCGGGTTGTAGACTGCGAGTAAGAAGGCGGTTCGCGCGACGCTCCAGCATAACCAGAACGTAATCAGGCGCGGCGTGTGGCGTAAGTCCAGCAGAAACCAGCCGATCGTGCCCGTGACCGCGAACGCCATCAGCTGTGCCAGCGGCACGGTAAAGATGAAGAAAAGGTCGCCGGTCAGGTCCCAGCTGATGGGCATGTAGGGCACCAGAATGGAGATGAACAGCAGGTCTTCCAACAAGCCGTGGGCAAGGCCGAGAATGACGATGCCCACCCAGCAGATGATGTTTCGAGTCTTACTCATGGGGCAACGGGGCGGCTATTCGCCACCCACCATGTCGCGGACCTGATCCAGGACGGACGACCAGTCCGCGCGCGACCGATAGCCGCGTTCTGCCCATTTCGCGAGAATTTCTCCCTCGGGGGAGATCAGCACCACGCCGGGATGCGGCACGCCGTAGGCAAACGTGCCCGGGCCATACTCTTCGTTGCGGATACCCCAGGCTTCGACGTGCTGGCGATCCACGTCCTTCAGCACGGGGTACTGGATTTCCCACTTTTTGTGGAATTCCTGGATGATTTCCGGTTTGTCGTAGGTCATGCCAACAATGCCCACGCCAATGGCTTCGAATTCGTCTTTCAGATCATTCAGTTTCACGAACTGACGGATGCAGAAGGGTCACCAGTCGACGGATCGATTGAAGATGAACAGCAAACCATTGGATCCCTTGAGCGTTTCCAGCGTCTGCCGGTTGCCGGCCTGGTCATCCGCGGCAATCATCGGCGCCTTAGTGCCGACGCCGGGCCCCCAGGCGGCTGCGTACTCCGATTCCGCAAACGCAAATTGAGTGAAGCCCGCAAAAACGCCGGCGATGAGCGAGCGCTGTAAAGCGCGCAGCCAGCCAGTTCGGTTCGATCGCGTCATGATTGATCTCCTTGCCGCTCGACATTCGTTTAATGCATTGGCTTAATTGTGGCGTCTCAGCTCTGGAAAAGAAAGACCCGACGCGATGCTGAGGGTCTCCGATGGCGCAGAGGCAGTTAGGGTTGCCGCTGGTTGTTCAAGGGAGATTCTCAAATGGGGCGCAACATTCTGCTCATCACTACCGATCAAATGCGTTTTGATGCGCTGGGTTGTAATGGCGGTCAGGTTGCGCGCACACCCGTCATCGATCAGCTGGCGGCGGAGGGCATCAACTATACCCGCGCGCACAACCAGAATGTGGTGTGCATGCCGGCACGGGCGACGATCATCACGGGTCAGCATGTGGCGAGCCACGGCGTGTGGATGAATGGTGTGTCGCTGCCGGAAGAGCAGGAGACGATTGCGCACTGGCTCCAGGCCCATGGTTACAAGACGGCGCTCCTCGGCAAAGCGCACTTCGAGCCCTGGCTCGGCAATCCCGATGAGTTTTTCGAAAACCGTATGGCCCGCGAGCACAGCACCGGGCCGCATCGCGGTTTTGATCATATGGAGCTTGCCAACCATTTTTTCGAGGGGCATAGCCACTATGACCGCTGGATGGCAGAGCGGCATCCGGACTACAAAGCGCGGTTTTATCCGATGGTCACGGACAAAGGCCAGAACACGGTCGGCACCGGCGCCACCAAGGCCTGTCAGGTATGGCCGATGGACGTGCCGAAGGCGCTCTACCATACGGATTGGGTGGCCGATCGGGCGCTCAGCTGGTTGCAGAGTCTGCAGGATGACGACAGCTGGTTCTGCTGGATGAGCTTTCCCGATCCCCACCACCCCTGGGATGTGCCCGCCTCGGAGATGTCACGTATCGACTGGCGGGAAGTGCCGCTGCCCTCGCTCTATCGTGAGACAGATGCAGAGCGTCGTGCGTTGCTCGCTGACAAGCCAAAACACTGGCTGGGTTACTACGAAGGCAGTCTGTGGACGAACCTCGAGTCTCCGCGTGAGTTTGTGCCGGCGGATATGACGCCGGACCAGGTGCGCGAGATCAACGCGATGACGCACATCGAAAATGAGCTGATTGACGAAGCGTGCGGCCGGGTCATCGACTGGCTGGCAGCCACCGGCAGGCTCGAGAATACCGACGTGTTCTTCACCACCGATCACGGCGAGTTTCAGGGCGACTTCGGCCTTCTGTTCAAGGGCCCCTATCATGTCGACGCGCTCATGCGCCTGCCGTTCATCTGGAGGCCGGCAGGTTGCGATGCCCCTGCTGTCGTCAACGCCCCCGTCGGCCACCTGGATCTGGCGGCCACGTTCTGCGAGATCGCCGGCATTGATACGCCGGATTATGTGGAAGGCAGGCCGTTGCCGAGATCGGAAGACGCGGCAACGGACCGCGAGTATGTGCTCACGGAGTGGGACTCGGAACACGGGCCCGTCGACATGCATCAGAAGAGTATCTACCGCAGAGACGGCTGGTTGTGCACCGCTTACGAGAAGAGCGCGTTGTACGAAGGCACGGAAGGGGAACTCTACAACCTCAACGTCGACCCCGAGCAGCGCGACAACCTCTGGACCCGTGAGACGGCTGTGCGTGATGAACTCGTCGCGCAACTGTATGAGGCCATACCTTCGGCCCGAGCGCCGCGCCTCGATCGCAAAGCGCCGGTCTAACGGCCTCTACGCCGATTGCGGCTGAGACTTTCCTACAACTCAGGCGGCCAGAAACACTCAGCGAGGCCTGTCTGGGTCAGCCAGGCCTGCGCGGCTGCTCGTTCACGGTCGTCGAGTTGATGGCGGATGCGATCGAAAATCATCTGCCGCGACTGTTCCGGATAAGGCCGCGTGAGGTAGCTGCACGGTACGCCGTAGGTGTCCACGACGAACGATTTTTGCCCCGCTGCCAGCGCCGCGGCGTTGCCGAGCAGAAAAGGCGCGTAGTGATCCCGGCCGAGTTCGAGAACGAACTGAGCGAAGGGTGTGCTGGTTGGGAAATCGGCGAGGTCACCGTCGCCTTGCCAGGCTGAGCCGTGCTGCGCGTTCCACTCGAGCACACGCGAAAATCGAGACAGGTCGGGTATCGGGTCCCGATGCGTGTGCGCCCGTAAGCCGCCGAGCAGCATGCAGTCGACCGCGCACGGCCGGTTGCCGAGCGCGAATGAGGTCTCGGCAAGCTGCGCTTCGAGAGCGTCGAGCATCGCGATGTACTCGTTCTCAGCCGCCTGCTGGTGCTCGATGAGCTCCGTTCCGGTTGCCCTGCACGCTCGCGGTCCCCACTGTGCCACCGGGTGCTTGACGGCTTCCTCCAGGCTGAGCTCGACTCCGAAGCCGGTAGCGAGAACGTCACGGGTGTTTTCCGGATAGTGCCAGCGATAGTGCACCATCACCCGTGCGACCCACTCATCGAGAATTTCCTCGACGACGTGGACCAGCAATCCTGTCAATCCAGTGGGGACCATGCGACGCATGGGGTAGCGCGCGTCCATCACGCTAATGATCGGCGTGGTATCCGCCAGCGCCCAGTTTTCCGGTGTGAGCAGTATCGGTATCTGGTGGGATCCAGACCGTCCCTCCAGCTCGCTGCCGTCGCGTGAGCCTTTGCGTTCGTGCCGGTAGGGCGCGCCGTAGAAGTCGAAAGCGGCTTCCAGTTTGCGAGTAAACAAGCTCAGGGGTGCGCCGTGGATGACGTACTCGGCCTTGGCAGTATCCTGATTCACGGGTATCCCCCGACGTGCGACTCGATCGAATATAGCAGAACCGGCGCGGTGCTATGTTGCCTGGCGGTTGCAGGCGCTCGCGCAACCGTGATTTATTGGCGTCTTTCTTCAGACACCGGGTGATGGCATGTCCGACCCTTATCTCTATACCGTCAGCAACCATGTTGCGACGTTCAGCATCAACGATGCGCCTTTCAATCTCATGAGTCTCGAGTACATCGATCGCCTCGAGGAGCAGCTGCCGGAAGTGCTTGCCGACGACAGCGTGCGCGCGATGGTCTTTACTGGGGAGGGCCTCGATCACTTTTCGGCAGGGATGAATTTGAAGCAGTTGCCGGAAGGCATGAAGCGCGCGGGTGGTCCTGAGGCGTTCTTCGGTCAGCGCCACCGGGTGCTCGACATGATCGAGAATGGCGGCACGCCGGCCATCGCGACGCTCTTCGGATTCTGCCTGGGCGGCGGCCTGGAGCTGCCGCTCGCTTGTCACTTCCGCCTTGCCGCGGACGCCGGTGCACAGATTGGCCTGCCCGAGATGGATCTGGGCAGCGTCCCCGCATGGGGCGGCTCGGCGCGCCTGCCGCGTGCGGTGGGACGCACGTATGCGCTCGATATGATCCTGCGCGGACGCAAGATCGACGGCGGAGAGGCGTATCGGATAGGCCTCGTGACCGAATGTGTGCCGCTCGCGAGTCTCAAAGCCCGCGCGCAGGAACTCGGCGAGGAGCTGGCGGCGCAGCCGCGCCTCGCGGTCAAGTCGATGCTGGAAACAGTCGTTGGTTTCGAGACCAGGACGCTCGAAGCATCCATGGCGGATGAGATGCGCGCGGCGGCGGCCAATCGCGGCACGCCCGATGCGCAAGAGGGCATGCGGGCCTTCCTCGAGAAACGCAAGCCGGTATTCAACCAGTCTTAGGCATTCAGTCTTTGCTGGACGCCAGCACGCGTTCGAGGTGTGCAAGCACGGCCGCGCTCACGGCTGCGGGTTTGGTCTCCATCAGCCAGTGACCGGTATCGAGCTCCGTTTCCCAGAGATTGCCGTCGAAGTACTGCCGCTGTGCCTCCAGTGCGCGCTGACCGACCACCGGGTCGGCATTTCCCCAGATAAAGGCGGTGGGGGTCGTGACGTGCATCCGCCCGCCAGGGCTCGCCAATCCGGACGCGCGGTACCAGTTGAGCGCGGCGGTGAGCGCACCCGGCTCCGAGAAGATGTTGAGGTATTCGGCAACAATCTCTTTACCGTGCTCGGCGTAGATGGCGCTTCGCATCATTGCGAAACCATTGAAGCTGAAGATGGCCTCAGGCAGCCATGGTGTGCGGAAAAAGCCGACGTAGGCGCTGCGCTCCTGCTGGTCGGCATCGACGGCGATGGCTTCGGCGTAGGCTCCCATATGCGGGATAGATAGAGCAGACCAGCTTTTGACGCGGGATGCATCTTCGAACACGAGCGCCCAGCCGACCGCTGCGCCCCAGTCGTGGCCGACCAGGTGGAACTGATCGAAACCAACAGTGTCGGCCACGGTAAAGACGTCGGCGACCAGCTTGTCGGTGGTGTACGCCTCGACCTCGTCGGGCCTTGCGCCGGGGCTGTAGCCGCGCTGGTCGTATGCCACCACTTGAAACCCTGCCTGTGCCAGCGCCGGGATCATGGGCGTGTACATCGCCGATGACTCGGGGAAGCCATGCAGCAGGATGACGTTGCCGCGGCTGTTGCCGAACCCGGCGCTGCGCGCTCTGAACACCAGGTCGCCGGTATCGATGAGAGACAGTTCGGGTGTGGTGTTGCTGCTGCTTTCTGGTTTGAACGCGCTGAGCCCAGCCGTTTGTTGAGTGTGCGTCAACTCGTGATCCAGCGACGCGTAGGACCCTGCCCAGAGAATCAGAGGGGCGGCAATCAACCCGGCGGCGGCGAGCGCAAAGACAATGATCAGGATACGTTTCATGGCGGTTAGCAGCGGTTCCTCGGGGCGTTTTTCAATCGATGATGCCGTTATGGTCTTGGATTGAACCGCTTAATGCAACGCATTAGACTCGGATGCAGGACGTCGAGAGGTGCCATCATGAACGATCTGTTGCCGGTGCGGGGTGCGCCGGGATCACCGTATACCCGCAAAATGCTGGCCGTGCTGCGCTGCCGCCGCATTCCTTATCGGTTTTTGCAGCGGGATGCCGACGCGCAGGGGTTGCCTGAACCCAAAGTCGGTCTGATCCCGGTGTTCTACTTCGAGGACGAACACGGCGACCTCGCTGCTCAGGTTGACAGCACGCCGATCATCCGGCGGCTGGAAGAAGAATATCCCGGCCGTTCGGTCGTCCCCGCTGATCCGGCGGTTGCCTTTCTCGATTACCTCCTGGAGGACTACGGCGATGAATGGCTGACCAAGGCGATGTTCCACTATCGCTGGTACTACGACGCGGACATCGAGATGGCGAGCTCGGTGCTGCCGTTCTACCGGGGGGTTGCCATTTCGGACGAACAGTTTCTGCAGATGAAGAAATTCATCGCAGACAGGCAGATCTCGCGCCTGTATGTCGTGGGTTCCAACGACACGACAGCACCTGTCATTGAGGACAGCTACAAACGTTTCCTTGCTTGTTTGAACGAGCATCTGATGTCTCTGCCTTTCATTATGGGGCGCCGGCCGGGGTCTGCCGACTTTGCCTGTTTTGGACAGCTGACCCAGCTCGTGCAGTTTGACCCGACGCCGTCTGCGGTTGCGGCTAAAAGCTACCCCCGCGTCCACGCGTGGGTCAGCAAGATGGAAGATCTCAGCGGTCTGGAGATGGCCGACGATGGTTTCGTTGATGCGGACGACCTGCCGGTAACTCTGAAAAGTCTGCTCGAGGAAGTGGGGCGAACCTACGTTCCCGTAATGCTGGCGAACGCTCACGCGCTCGATCAGGGTAAGGATAAAGTCGAGACTGTGGTGGAGGGTTTGCCCTGGGCGCAGGAACCTTTTCCTTACCAGGGTAAGTGCCTGCAATGGCTGCGTGTCGAGTACGCACGGCTGTCCGAGACGGACCGGACGCGGGTCGACAAGATGCTCGCAGGTACCGGCTGTGAGGCGCTGATTGCGCCGCCGGGTTCATAACAGGAAGGAGGGGAACGATGTCGCGAACAGCTTGGGTTTGGCTGATTCTGGGGGCCTTGTACCTTGCGTTTTTCAGCTGGTACACGTCCTTTGGTGGACCGTTGACGGACGAGGAAATCGAGCACTATCTCGCGAAGTTTGCCGAGAGCAATCCGTCCGGCCCGCCGGAGCGTGAGGTGATATTGCGCCGATTCATGGAAGAGGATACCGGTGACGACTTCGTCATGTTGAACGTCATTGACATGTACGAGGTGCCGCAGCAAATCGAAGGCGTCGAGCCCGGCGAGAGCAGCGGCGACGTGCTGGGCAAGTACATGGCGTACATGTACCCGGCACTCTTCTCGCGTGCTTGTCATCCGGTTGCGTTTGGCGCGGCGGCCAACACGGCCATGGACTTGATGAACGCGCCGGGCATGGAGCGCTGGGACAGCGGCGCGCTTATGCGCTACCGCAGCCGACGCGACATGCTCGAAATTTCCAGCAATCCTGCCTTTCAGGGCTCGCACGAATTCAAGATAGCCGCGATGGAGAAGACGATCGCCTTTCCGCTGGACCCGTGGTTCCACTTTGGTGACCCACGCCTGCTCCTGGCATTCATGCTGGGCGTGATCGGTCTGGCGCTCAGTTGGCGGTTTGCCGCCAACAGGGTATAGCCGGCTAGCTCGGTTTTTTGAGGTGCGCCCGGGTTTCTGCGGAGACCGGAGCGTCCAGCATCCCGGCAACCTGGTCGACCAGATTGTTGAAGAAAAGCTCAGCTTCCGCGCCGCGGAAGCTCTCGCCGCTCCTGGCGCGACGGGACATGGCGAGTAGACCAAACGCCTGGGTGTGCTCCAGACGTAGTGCCAGGATCTTTGGATCGAGGTGGCTGAGGGAGCGGGTGATCATCGAGCGCAGATCCCGGCGGGTCGGAAAACGCTCGACCTCCGTGGACATGAGGAGGTTATGATCAGAAGCCAGCAGCCGTTGTCCGAACTGTCCGAGAAATGCCCGGAACGCCCTTTGCTCGCGACACAGCGTAAACGGCGCGCGCACCAGGATGGCGCAGATCGATCTGAGGTCCGGGTCTTCACCGGCCTGCAGCACCTCCTCCATCAAGACGCGGCGCTTTGCCTCGAGTTGCCCGGCGCGACGCAGGAGAATGGCCATGATGAGACCGTCGCGCCCGCCGAAGTGGTATTGCAGCGCGGATTGGTTTTTCTGTCCCGACGCCCGCACGATTGCGCGCAGGGACACGCCGTCGACGCCATGCTCCAGAAACAACGCTTCTGCGACGTCGAGCAACTGCTCGCGGGTGGAGGTACTTTCTGCCGAATTCACTTTGAGCGGGGTCTCACTGACCAATGCCTGTAGCTCTGATTTTTTTCCTATGATTCCAGAAACGCTAATGCATCGCATTAGGGATTTCAACGCGGCAGTGGCAGCGGTCGCGATCGGGAGAGGAGCCGATGGGCATGCGTTGTTGCCGCGACACTTGACCGTCAGAATGCCTGAGCCAATATGGAGGTTCGGAGATTAAGGTGACAGACATGCAGCGAACCTCAAAAGTCGTCTCGCTATCGGCAGTGTTGTTGAGCCTGAGCCTCAGCGGCTGCTACGCACCCCAGGCAGGGAGCCCGATACCGACATATGACGGCGCCCGGCTGTATCGGGAGAATTGCGCCTCATGCCACGGTCAAACGGGCGCCGGGGATGGGCCTATGGTGCCGCACTTATCAGCGCCGCCGTCGAATCTGCGGGTTTTGAGTGATCTGAATAACGGTCAGTTCCCGCGGCTGGCGGTGACACGACAAATTGACGGTCGGGATTCGATCGCGCTGCACGGTTCGAGCGAGATGCCGGTGTGGGGGTGGCAGTTCCGGCGGGCTGATAACGACATGCGTGACCCGGGCATGCAGACGCAGGCAAGAATAGACGCGCTCGTCGACTATCTGGAATCGATACAGGATTGAGAAGTCAGCCTGGGCTCGATCTGAACAGGTGAAGTTGATTGATCTCTGAACGCTGGCGACGCCGTCTCTTTGTGCTGCTGTTTCTCACAGCAGCCTTTCTGCTGGGCTCCACTGCCCAGGAACACCTCGGGATCTCTTTCACGCTCGACGGGTTGGAGGCGTTTCGGCGGTGGGTACAAGGGCTTGGATGGTGGGGGCCGGCCGTGTTCGTCGTACTGGTCATATTCCGCTTATTCATCGGCCTGTCTTCCCATCTGATATTGATCCTCGGCGGTCTCGCATTTGGTGTGACCGGAGGCATCCTCTGGGGCAGCATCGGCCTCGTGGCATCAGCGCTGGTGCTTTTCTATCTGGCGCGCCTGCTCGGGGCGGACTGGGTGCAGCGCCGCTTTGGTGATCAATACACGTCGTTGCTCGAACGCATTCAGCGAGTGGGCGTCGCCGCCATTTTTGCGGTCACCGCCCATCCGCTTGGTTTGCTGACGCCCGCCCATCTCGCGGCGGGCCTGGTGGGTCTGAATGCCGTGCCGTTTGCGGTCGTTGTGGCGGTGGCATCGCCGATCCGGGCGGTGCCTTATGCTTTTCTAGGCACAGCCGTGCTGGATCTCACGATTTCCCAGTCACTGGGGATAACCGGCGTTCTGCTCGTGCTCTTCGTGGTCCCGCTCTTTATTCCCAAGGTCAGGGAATGGGTGTGGGGTGGCCGCGATGCTGGAGGTACCGACCGCTGAGCATCGGTCTTCGCTGCGGAAAAAGGTCGGTTGCCGCTAAGCTGCCGCCTCGAAGACCGGGCGGCTGTAGACGTCCTTCTCCGCGATGCGCCCGTTGCGAAACGTGTAACGCTCCACGCCGATGCGCTCGAAACGCTCGCCGCTGGCAACGTCCGTACCGGTTACGCGATAGGTCATGAAGGTGGCCTCGGGCGCGTGGTGGAAAACGACGTCCTCGAAGCGTACGTCCTTTTGAATGCCGCGGCGTTCCTCGAAAAACGCCGCCACCTGCTCGCGCGTGTTCATCTGCCGAGGCCGGTCGCCCACCAGGATGGAATAGGTGAAGTCTTCAGTCACGACCTGATACATCGCATCCAGGTCCTGCTTGAAGAAGGCCCGGCCAAAAGCTTTGAACAAGGCATCACGCGCCTCTGCATGAGGTTCCATAGACATCTCCTTCGTGTTCGAACCGGGCTTGCCGTGCGCGACTGCTAGTTACCGCCGCTGACCGGGGCCGATGGTGTTTCGTATTCGCTCTCGAGCAACCGTGCACCGCGCAGAATATTGCCCATCGCGTAGTTGCCTTCGTGGCACGCGTATTCGTATACGTGGTCTTGTGGTTTGGACTGCCAGACGTAACGTCCGCTCCAGGGGGCCTCCCAGACAGTCTCGTCGGTGACGGTGAAGTCGTACAGGATATTGCCGTCCGCCATCATCGAGAAGCGCTCGACCACGTGCAGATTTTCGTCGGCACCCGGCAGGCTGCTCACCTCGCGGAAGCCGCGCGTTTCGACGACCAGCGTGTCTCCTTCCCAGCGCCCGATAGAATCGCCGAGCCATTTGCGATTTTCGATGGGGGTGTGTTCGCGGTCCATGCGGATGATCCGCGCGTCGTGCACCATCTCCTGGAGAATCATCACGTACTCGTCGGTTTGCACGATGCGTTTGTGGTTGTTGTAGAGGCTCGAAATTGTCGGCACGGTGGCACCGAAAGAAATGAGACAACGCTCTGATGGCGCAAGACTCTCCGGCCCGTCAAAAGGCCCGGGCCCGTCGTAATCGAGCCAGGTCGCAGCGCCGGTGTTCTCGTGCGTGAAGCTCTGATACACCGAGCCCATGCGTGCCTCTACGCCCGGCAGCGGCGCCGGTCTGCGCCCATCCGGTGGATCGTAAATGATCGATGTCGGTATGCGGCCTCCGATCTCTCCGAGAGAACTGCCGGGATCGATGTAGAACAGGTTGTAACCGCCGACGCCGCCTGCACCGGCGGTATTGTTGCCGTCGCCGCCGGCAGGCGGCGCTTCGCGGTCCGGATCGCTCTCGCTCGTGCGGGCCCAGTCGGCGGCGACTTCAAATGCCCAGTTGAGCGTATTCGCGACCCAGGGATAGAGATATTCGGTTTCTCCCAGCCACTCCGGCCGCTGCAGCGGGGTCAGCGTGCCGGTGTCATACACGCCGCTGAAATCCGGTTTGCCGGAAGGGGTGCGTTTGATGTCGGCACCCATATCTTCTGTCTGTGAGTCTGAGCAGCCAGCCAGCGCTGCAGCAATCACCACGACGCTCACGAGAGCGCGCAGGTTGGCCGTGCCCGCTCGCCCCCCGAGAATTGGTATGCCTGCCATCATCATTTTTCTCACCCTCAAACGACTAGGGTCATTGTGGGGGCTTGAACCCGGAAATTGAAGGGCTTGCCGGAGGGGTGTGCTGCGCGGTTGGGTCCGCAGCTTCCGGAGTCTCCTGTGCGGGTATATGCTAGGTGGTTTGAGCAACGGCACCAACATGGCGCGCCCCTCGTTCTTCTACGGCTGGATCATCGTCGCGTTTACGTTTGTCCTGCAGTTTGTCTGCATGGGTCTGGCTTATTACGCATTCGGGGTCTATCTCAAGCCGATGACGGAGGTGCTCGATACAGACCGCTTCTACGTCGCGTTGACGCTCTCCATACAATCGATATTTGTCGCCGTTCTGAGCCCGCTTGCCGGTCGGATGTTCGCGCGTTTTGACGTGCGTTGGCTCCTGACGCTGGGTGTCGGTGCGCTGGCCGCGGGATTTCTGCTCCTGTCACAGATCTCCTCTCTGTGGCAGCTGTATGTCCTGTACGGCGGGCTCGTCGGCCTCGGCCTGGTGCTGCTCGGCACGATCCCCTCCAATATGCTGCTGGCCAACTGGTTTGCGCAGCGCCGCGGCACTGCGATGGGCATCTCGCAGTTCGGTATCACCATTTCCGCGACGGTGTTGGTGCCCGTCGTGACGTGGCTGCTGCTCACATATGGCTGGCAGATATCTTTTATCGTCTGTGGCATTGGGGCGGCCGTGCTGCTGCTGCCGGTGATCTGGTTATTTGCCGTTCGTGGTCCAGAGGAGATGGGGCTGCATCCGGATGGCCGCGCCGCGCCGCTCGCGCCGGAACCGTTCGAGGCTGTCGAGTGGACGTTCGTACGCGCCGTTAGCAATCGAGACTTCTGGTTCATCGCGCTGACGATGGGGCCGTGCTTCATGGGCATCGCCTCGGTAGTGCTGGCGATGCCGTCGCACGCAACGGATCTGGGTCTGACGGCCATGCAGGCATCCAGCGTGGTGGCGGTGACGACCTTCATGGGGGCGCTTGCGAAACCCACTTTCGGCATTCTCGCGGATCATTTCAATCAGCGCATGGTCGTTGCGTCCGCCATTTTGTTGCAGGCCAGCGGTGTGTCGGTGCTGCTGTTTGCGACCGATCAGATCACGTTGATCGCGGGCGGCTTTCTCTTCGGTCTGGGCTATGGCGGGATGGCGCCACTATGGGCAGTGCTGATCGCCGAGCGGTTCGGCCGCGCGGCTTTCGCATCGGCCATGGGGGCGATGATGCCGATGATCATGCCGTTCAACATCATCGGACTGCCGCTGGCCACGCTGATCTTCGACACCACCGGCACATATCTACCCGTCTTCTATGTCCACCTGGTCGGTTACGTGCTTGCGCTCGCTGCGGTGTCGCTGCTGCGCATAGATCGGCGATCCCGGGCCGGTGGCGCGGAAAGCACTGCTTGATGGCGCTCGTCTCTCGCCAGAGATCTCGTTAGAGCGAGATTCCGAAGTACGCTTCAAACTTTTCGTTGTACTCCTCGTCCGTGAGGTCAGCGCCCATCGCGATCCAGTCTTCTGCCGCCACGGTGTTGCGTGCGGCCATGAAACCTTCCGCGTCCGGACCGACGGGCCACCTGAGCTTGTAATCGTCGGTCTGGATCGATTCCAGGATCGTCTCTGCCACCAGGTCTGGCGGTACCGCGCGCTTGAATCCGGCGGAAAACACTTTGCCGTTGCGGCGCATGATCGGTTGATAGGGTGACGTTTTGTCGTAGCGGGTCTGCTCTGCGGAGTTCTCGAAAATGTTCGTCATGATGACGCCGGGTTCGACGTTGACGACGCGTACGCCGAACCGATAGACCTCGTGCGCCAGAGCCTCACCCAGGCACTCGAGTGCCCACTTCGACGCGGAGTACGCAATCTGATTGGGCGTGGCCTGCAGGCCGACGGCGGAAGTGATGTTGACGATGCACCCGGATCCTCGCTCCCGCATGTCGGGCAGCACAGCCTGAATGCAGCGAACGGCACCAAAATAGTTTGTTTCGAACATCTGTTTGTGTTCGTCCTCCGGCGTCAATTCCAGGGGGCTTGCGCCGCCGATACCGGCGTTGTTGACGAGTACGTCCACCTTGCCTTTGGCTCGAACGGTCGCGAACGCGGCATCGACTGACGCCTGATCACAGATGTCGAGTTGAATCACTTCCACCGGCAGGTCTTCCGCCGCGGCTGCCTGCTGGAGCGCTTCCCCTTTGGCGAGGTTTCGCATACCCGCAAACACGTGATAACCGTTGCGCGCGAGGTGCAGTGATGTGGTCAGGCCGATGCCTGTGCTTGTGCCTGTAACAACGGCGATGTTCATAGCGGTGCCTCAGCTCGAAGAAAACGGAGGGGAGATTGTACGGAGCTGGACTTATCGCTGCATGTCCTGTTGATCCTCTAGACCTGATCACGACCGCCCGGGCGCAGGATCGTGTGGCGAAGCCGGGAGCGTGTGTGTTGCTCGGTTCAATGTTCCTTGCGCCAGCCTAACCTCACTTCGATGCCGCCGCCAAGGGAAGCAGGAATGTAAATTTCAAACGGCCCCGGATCATCACCGCCAGGCATGGTCACCCAATAGTTCCGGTCGTAGTTGAAATTGGCGCGGTTGAGCGCCCCGAAGTTGAGGTGGTCGTCTTCCGAAAAACGCCTCCACTCGCAGGTGAAATCTGAGGAATTGGACGCGCCCCATAGCACCGTGCGCCGATAACCGCCGTCATATTCCCACACCTGTAATACCATCTCTCCGCTGTAACTCCGATCGAAGTACCATCGGGCCGGCTCGGATCTGTTCCACAGGTTGTACCAGGTCTGGATTCGATTGACTTCATGCAGGTACAGCTTGCGAGCCACGCAGTCGTTACCGCGCTGCTGGCCGAACAACAGGTAGATCTCCGGATCTCCTTCCCACCAGTTCTCCAGTTTGCCGGCCAGGTTGATGTAGCGAACGCCGACGTAAGAATTGCCCGGGCTCTGGGGTACGGGCTGATCGTCCAGAATTCGCCCTACGGCGTCTGGTTGTATGGGGCCGAGCGGTTCAATGTTCGCTGGTTGTTCGGGGTACTCGGTCGTCGAGTGTTCCTCTGTGCTGATCACGAGCACCGGGGTTTCCGGAGGCTCATCGACCGACAGCGCAACGCGTTTTCCGGTCTTGACCGAAAAGGCGCGCAGGGCATCGATTGTGTTGTCGCCGACGAGAGGCGTGTAGGCGACGATCAGATCTGCCTGTCCCTTCCACTGTTTGCGGTGTGCATCGACCGGGAAGTACAGATCGAGATCCGCGAGGCCTTCTCCCGCCCGGCCGTTCAGGCTGCGACGGGTCTGGTCCGCAACGGTAGCGAGGCGTTGCAGCCCCGGCGGGACCCTGCCGGAGTCCCTTACGGCCCTGATCAGCCGGCCCACCGTGATCGACCCTTCGTGATGGTTGGAACGCGCGAGCGCTGCCCTTAACTGGCCGCGCAGCCCGGGATAGGCCAGCTCTCGCGTCAACATGCCCGCCAGGTCTTCGAGTTGCGCATTCGCGCGCGCTCTGAGCGTCTGCATTTGGTCGGCTGCGGCATCCTCCGCGGAACCCGCGGGAGAGATGAGTGTCAGGCACAAGCCTGTAAGAAGCGCGGTATAAGAGAGGCGATGCAACATGTCCAGAATCCCGGTTGATAGGGCCGCGGATGGTGCATCGGGAAAACGACATACTGTCACGCACACGCGGCGTGCGACACGAGCGAACATTGTGCAAGTCTTCAAGTCCCGTTGGGTATCCCCATTATTAGTGACGTCCCTTGTTTATCCATCAGAAACAAGTGCTTGCAGCGCATCCTCAGGCTTCTTTACAAGTGAATTCGGATGCTCTACATAATAGAAACAGGGATGGGGCACCTCGTGTTTCCGTAGGACGGGCCAGAACAACTCAGAAGGAACGAAGGTCGATTGGCGGGTAGCTCAGACAACGGTTATCGATGCATCGAATTTGCCGGCTTTGCTCTCGATGAACAGGCCCGGTCCATCTCGTTCGCGGGTGAAGTGCTGCATGGCAACGACAGAATGTTCGAGTTTCTGTGGACGCTTGCCTCTCTCGATGGCGAACTTGCCGAAAAAAACGACCTCATGGACCAGCTCTGGCCGCGGCAATACGTCACAGAAGCTTCGTTGTCTCGTCTCGTATCCGACACGCGCCGTTTGCTCGCCGAGCATCACCCCGATCAGGATCTGATTCAAACCATCCGCGGCCGCGGGTTCCGCCTGCGCGTTCCGGTAACGGTCTCAACCAGCGTTGCGGCGACAGGCGACGTTGCAGCGCAGTCGGCACAACCATTCCGCGTCATGCTGGTTGCACTTGCTTCGGTGGTCCTGCTGGTCGGGCTGGTATTCGGCGCGTGGTGGTTGTGGCCCGGTGCGGACGAGACGAACACTGCCGGGACGGTGATGGTGCTTCCTGTGCAGGTCACCACCGGCGATGATCAGGATGCGTGGGTCGAATACGGCATCATGACCATGGTCGCGCAGCAGATACAGGCGTATCCCAGTCTTTCTGTCATGGGGGTGCGATCGACGATTCGCGGTCTGGCGGATATCGGTTATGAAACCATGGGGCTAAGTACGGATGCGAGCACCCTGGGTGAAGATCAGGTTGCAACGATCTGTGATTCGCTTGGCTGTGACCAACTCGTGTCCATGCACCTCACCATGGAGAGTAATCAGTTGGTCCTGCAGTACCGCTTGTATAGTGATCAACAGCGGTCTCCTGTGTACCGCTTCGTTTCGAACGATGCCCTGGATGCAGCCGAGATGCTGAGTGAACATCTGGCGGCAAAGTTGATGCCGAACAGCCGTGAACGGCTGGATCTTCAGCCGTTCTATACCAACGATCCGGTTGCCAATCGGAACCTGGCGCTGGGTGTAAACAGTCTCTATCACGCTGATTATTCGGAGGCTCGGGTATATCTGGAGCTGGCGCTCAAGCGCCGGCCGGAGTTTTTCTGGGCCAAGCTGTTTCTGGCGGATGCTTTCATGCGCATGGGTAGCTATGAAGAGGCGGAAACGTTCCTGGACGAAATCGATACGGATGCCTTGACCTCGTATGAGGCGTACGAGGTAACGGGGCTGCGTTCGAATCTGCTTTACGGCCTGGGACAGCTCGAGGCGTCCAAAGATTTGTCCCTGGAAGCGGTAGGTCTGGCAGAGTCCCTGAGTGATCAGGAAAGGCTGGGCATGGCGCTCATGAATACCGGGACCAGCTACACGGCCATGGGCAATGCCGATGCGGCGCGAGCCTACCTCAGCCAGGCCGCCGAGGTTTTCCGTGGCAACGGATTTGCGCTGCGCGAGGCGCAGGCGCAATTCAACCTTGCAAATGCGATCCAGGTCGGTGGTGGCGACCTGGATACGGTAGCGGAACTCTATCGCGTTGCCGCCGCCACATTTTTGAATTGCAATGCGAACACGTATCTCGCCTACGCCCTGCGTGGTCTGGGCGATATCAATCGATCGCGCAAGCGGTTTGCCGAAGCGGAAGAACAGTTTGAGCGGGTCAGTCAGCTGTACCGCGAAGCGGGTGACGTCGAAGGGGAGCTGTTCGTCGCGACGAATCTTTCCGGGCTTGCTCTGGATACGGGGGATCTCGCGGCCGCTGAAGCGCACGCGCAGCGTGCTTACGACGGTGCGGGTGAATCCTTCACCTATGTGCGCTCGTATTCAGCTTTTCTCCTGGTTCATGTTTATCTGAAACAAGACAGGTTCGGGCCGATTCCCGAACTGATTGCCGAGGTCGAAGGCGCCGAATGGGCCGACCCGAGGCCTTCTTTCGCGCTGCTGGCAGCAAGCTATGCACACCGGCGCGGCGATTTGTCGGAGGCGGTGAACCTCGCGCTTGCGGTGAAGGCAGACATGGCCGAGGCCTGGACAGAGGCACACGAGGTCTATCTGGACCTGTTTGAAGCCTCAGTCGCCGCTGGCCGCACGTTGGCCTTCAACTATTTCTCAGGGCAGGACGCCTAAGCGAACTTTCAGAAACTTTCAGGCTGAATTCACGCAATTCAGAATTGCATCGGCGATAACGACGCTCGAACAAACGAAGCGTTGCACACGATGCTCTCTATCAGGAAATCCAGAATACCCTTGCTGCTCGCGGCGGTCGCCATGCTCGCGGGGATGGCGACCAAGCCCGGCGGTCAAGCGCCCCGCCTTTGTCCTCCCGGATTTGAGTTCAACGCCGAAGCGTCGCGCTGCGATGCACCGCCCAGCCAAACCTACCGGTCTGTCGAATCGTGCGCTGAATTGAGCGCCTTCCTCGCTATCGATCATGTCGGCCAGGAAGACCGCTGTGTTCGCACGGTCGACCAGGCAGCCTTGCTGCCGCGCTGTCGCGACACCTTCGAGCTTGAGACAAAACCGGGTAAAGACCGTTGCACGCGGCGCGATCCGGCGCGGTCCACGATGCCCAAAAAGGCGTTCATGGGATTGCCGAAAGCGCCTGCAACCCGTTGATTTTATTGGCTTTCAGAATGATTCAGACATCTTTCAAGTATCTCAGCAAAGCCTATCGATACTGATGATCGAGATCTGACGACATACCGCATTCGTCGCAAGACAAGACAGGGAGGAGTACACATGAAAACTCAGCTAGCTGCGCAATCTACGAGAGAATCTGCTGCAGATCCGGGTTATGTCTATCTACTGGCCGCGGTCGCCGCGCCCGCCGACCTTGCGGAGTCGATGGTGCGCCGCGCGCTGGGCGAGGGGGACGGGGAGGTCATTTTAGTTGCGCAGAGCGCGGCGCAGATGAATCAGGCATTGCAGCATCTGCAAGGCCAGGATACAGCGGCCCCTCAGGATCTGCCTCTCGTCACGCCGCGCGAGACGGAAGTCTTGAGTCTTTTGAGCAAGGGGTTGCGAACCAGCGAGATAGCCGAGGCGCTGCACCTGTCTTCGAATACCGTAAGCACACATCTCAGGCACGTGTTCCGCAAGCTTGGTGTCGGATCACGCGGCGAAGCGGTTTTCGAAGCGATGCGGATGAACCTCATCCAGCCGTTCTGACCGGCCCGCCGCACGACGCGGCCGGCGGGACTCCGAAGATCACTAGAATTGAGGATTCCCGCCCGCTTGGTACAGGCGCAAGGTTGCTGCCTACAAAGTGATGGAAAGAGGAAGCTGTTATGAGACACCGTTTTTCTGCATCAGACACGTACACAGGGTCGCCCTTTGCCCTGCGCGTTCTGTTTCGTGCCGGCCTGGCGGCCGTCATCGCGATTGCGATCAGCGGGGGCACGGCCCCCTTCACCGCAGAGCCCGCATTTGCATTGAATCACTACATCAAAGTCAGTCGCATGACGCCGAGTTCAACGGCGCGTCGCGGTAACACGAGCGGCCCGCTCTTCAACCAGACCTGCCTCGAGGGCATGGTGCTGATTGGGATAGAAGCGCGCGCCGGCTCTCTGGTGGACAGTGTGCGAGGCATCTGTTCGCGTATCACCTCGACCGGTAACTGGACGGGCGCCACCTCCCGTACCGGGCGTGCGGGCGGCGGCGGCGGAAGCACGCGCACGCGCATGTGTCCCCAGAATTATGCGATCAGCGGGTTCTCCGGAAGATCGGGTACTTTCATAGACCGGCTGCAATTCGAATGCTCGCGCTTAGGCAGCAACGGCACCATTACAACCCAGCGGCAGGTCCTGCCGAGCGTAGGCGGCAGTGGTGGCAGCGCCTTCTCCACGACCCGCTGCAGCCGCCCGGCACGCGCAATGGTGGGCACGGCTAGCGCGTATATTCACTCCTTCGAGCTTGCCTGCGAGACGAATTCGCCGGTCATGACGACGTCACAAATAAACAATGCGCTGAGCGGTGCAACGAACATTCTGCGCACCGACAGCGGCGCAAGCGACGTGTCTTGCGACACGCGCCTGTACCGTTCCGGTCGCGTCAATATCGAACCCAGCAATGGGATGTGGAACATCAGCAGCGGCAGCGAGATGAACCGTGCTTGCGGGCTTCCGGGATTCGCAGTGGTCACCAGCCGTATCACCTATTGCAGTGGTTTCGGCAGTAACATCGTGGGCTGCGCTCGGCCGGGTTGTATGGTGATGGTGCCCGGGGTGGCGGCAGGCGCGGCGACGAGTCAGCTCTGGGCCCACGAATTCGGTCATACACGGGCGCTGGGGCACCGTGACGGTACCGGTAACATCATGAACAGCTCGATAAACAACGGCGGTCGGTTGAACAACGCGGAGTGCGGGGCCTTCAACAACCCGGTCACCAATTTCTTCTTCAGCTTCCTGCCTGCCGAAGAGCACGATCTGAGCAGCATGTCGCTGGATGAGTTTGCCGAGAAGCAGTTTTTCCACGGCGTTCCTTATGAAGCCGCAGAGGTATACGGTAAAAAGGCCGTGCCGGAGTTGATCAAGATGCTGCGTGATACGAACCAGGCAGAGAAGTGGTCGAATGCCGCGACGCTGCTCGCGATGCTGGATGATCCGCGCGGCGTTGATGCGGTCATAGACTTCATCGACAAGGTGGATGCGGGTGATCAGAATTCCTTGCCCGCGCGTGCGCGCGCGAACGCGGTCCTTTCGCTCGGTTATTCCGCGGCGAAAGGTAAGAATCCCAAGTCCATGCGATATCTGATGGACAGCCTGGAAGATGACGCGTGGCAGAAGCGTGGCGTCAGGAACGCGCGGGGACTTCGGACAGGTGCTGAGCCGGATATGGAGATCGAAGAAGGCGTCGACGAAGAATTGACCGAATACGCCGTTGCCGGGCTGGCTCTGTCCGGACAGCCTGCCGCGGAACCGCGGCTGCGGGAATTTGCGAACGCCAACGGGCGTAGCGCGGAGATGAAAAACTTCGTTGAAACGGCGCTCTTTGAGCACGCCCAGGTGCGCAAAGTGGGCTTGGCGCGATATGACCAGGATCGGCGCGCGCGCGCGCTGGAACGCTCACAGGCGGAAGAGCGGAAGCGGTCTGGTCAAGCGCTCGAACGCCCTGGCCGCCAGCCTGAACGCGAGGAAGAAGCTGCTGATGAACGGCCGGGTAATGCGCCTTCGAACAATGCCAGGCCGCGTCAGTAGATCGTTTCGATTGCGGTGCAAAGCCCGGTGTTTGCCGGGCTTTGTCGTTTTTGTCGTTGTCACGACGCTGGCGGGTTGCGTGCAACCTTCTGTTGCGCAGACTGGATCGGAGGCTGACGCGGAGTTTGAGGCGCGAATTGGCGACTTCGTTGACCGGCCGCACCCCAATGGCGTCGCGCTCGCAGCGGCGCGTAACTTGGGCCCCCAGGCGACGCAGACTCTGATACGTATCCTCTCCGATCAGACGCAAGCCGTGCGCTGGTCAGTAGCAGCAACGGCGCTGGCGATGATTGGCGAGCCTGCCGGTGTGGCTGCCGTCATCGAATTCATCGAGCGCCCGGTCCGGCCCGAGACGGCCGAATTCAGCCCCTGGGCGCGGAGTAACGCGTTGTTGTCGCTGGGATATGCGGTGAATCGCGAGGGTGGCCCCTTGGCTCTGGACTACCTCCTGGACGGTTTGTCCAACGCGGTATGGCAGAAGCGCCTGTCGGGCACCGAAGGGCAGGGGACGCCGATCTCCGAGCTGATCGAGTACACCGTCATCGGGCTCGCGCTGACCGGTCACCCGCGTGCTCGGGAAGCCATCCAGCGTGTGATAGACGATGAGACGATGCCGACTGAGCTACGGGAAACGGCCATGCAAGCCCTCGAGGAGTTCGCTCTCGTCGAAGCCATCGGCATCGAAGCGTATGACCGGCGGCGCTGGGAGTGATGCTCGAGCAGCGCGAACCTGCGGCTCAATCGAAAAGTTTGCGCGGATCGGCGAGTTCGACACCGCCGGTGCCGGGAGGTGTCGGCGAAGAATAGAATCCCAGCACCCCATTGCCTCGGGAATAACCGATCAGTGCACGCAGCTCCGGCGATAACGATTGTGCAATCTCGGGCGGGCAAGAGAGATATTGATTCTCCTCCTGTCGCAGCCAGTTCAGCGTGTAGTGAATCAGCAGGCCTGTACGCCAATCATCCTGCGACGTGTTTGCGCCGCCGCCGTGGATGACGCTGCCGGTATAAAGTAATAAAGAGCCTGGTTGCATTTCTGCGCTGCAGACTTCGTCTGGTTGCGGCGCACGCTCATCTTCCCAGGTGTGTGAGCCCGGCACGACCTGCGTCGCCCCGTTCTCGACGGTAAATTCCGAGATGGCCCAGATCGTGCTGACCTGTGTTTCGATGCTGCGCGGTATGTGGCCGCCCCAGAGATTCCTGTCGCGGTGCAGCGCCTGGGCGGATTCGCCCGGACCGATATTGACGCCCTGGGTAAAGTGCAGCTGATAGCCGTCGGCAAAGGGCGACAGAATGCTGTCGCACGCACCGTTCACGAGCGGATGCAGCGCGAGCTTACGAGCCGACTCCGAGCGTGCCAGCAATGCACCGATACGCTTGGTGTTGAATCCGGCGAATTCGTTGCGCCCTTCGTGGGTATCGTCGAAGTGAGGCTGCAACTCTGCTGCGGCCTGAGCGACTTCGTCTGCTTGCAAAACGTCTTCAACGATCAACGCACCGTCCTGCATGAGGGTTTGTTGAATAGTCTGAGGGGGCGCATCAGCGGGCAGCCTTGCGATGGTGGACACGATTGTCACCTCAAAAAAGCACGATTATAGCTGGAAAGCCGTTCGATACTTGTACGCGGATTCGCTGACCTGATTGGCCTCGGTCTGTCGCCTGGGTCGCCGATGCGATCTAAACCCCTAAGTCGATGTCGACCGGAGGAACCTCCCCGATCTCGTACAATCTGTCCTCTTCGATGTTGCTCTCATGCTCGGCAATTTCTTCCTCAACCGCCGCGGTCGCGCCAAACCGCGCAATATGGAACACCGCGTCTCCTTCGTTGACGAGGGGCAGGTTGTTGACGCAGATGATGATGCCGTCGAACGGGGCCGTCAGCACTTCTTCTTCCGACGTGAACGGTGAGGATACGACGCCGAGGGAGTCACCGCTTCGCACCCGTGTCCCGAGTTTCGCCAGAGGTCTGAAAACGCCGTCGATTGGCGCTCGGAACCAACGCGTGGCGCTTGCGACAAACGGTTCCGCTTTGACTGTCGTAATGCGTTTGGAGGGCAGCATCTCGAGCGTACGCATGACGCTGACCACGCCGCGGACGCCGGTAACGATCGAGCGCTCGTTCAGTCTGAGCGCTTCGCCGGCCTCGTACGTGATGACTGGAATACCGCGCGCTCCCGCTTCGAAGCGCAGCGTATTTTCGATGAGGCCGGCATCGATGATTACCGGGATGGAGAAACCCATTGCCATTTCCCGCACGCCAGGCTCGCCCAGGGCTGCTCTGATTTGCGGCAGGTTTTCCCGGTGCACCGCGCCGGTGTGCAGGTCGATGATGTGAGTCGCGCGGATGGCTATTTCGTTGAAAAACAAGTGCGCCACCCGCGAAGCGAGGGAGCCCCGTTCCGAGCCAGGAAAACACCGGTTCAAATCGCGACGATCCGGCAGGTAACGCGACTTATGAATAAATCCGAACAAGTTGACCACCGGTGCGAGAATGAGCGTGCCGTTGATGCGGTTCAGGCCTCGGAAGGTACGCAGACGACGTATGATTTCCGGACCGTTGAGCTCGTCTCCATGGACGGCTCCGCATACGAGGAGCGTCGGCCCGGGCTTGCGTCCGTGAATCACTTCGATCGGCATGTCGAGTGGCGTATGGGTATATAGATTTGCGGCCGGAAGATCGAACTGCACTCGCTCTCCCGGTTGGACCGTGTGCCCCGCAAGCTCCAAAGGTTCGTTCTTG
Source organism: Pseudomonadales bacterium (assembly GCA_965267275.1). Taxonomy (GTDB): domain Bacteria; phylum Pseudomonadota; class Gammaproteobacteria; order Pseudomonadales; family Azotimanducaceae; genus UBA4421. The sequence goes on along the minus strand of OZ253950.1, from coordinate 3,168,210 downwards.
ATGCGTTTTTTCTCAGCCATCACGTTTGCCAATCAGATAGGAACGACCCGGGTCGACGAGAAAGCGGCGGCGGATCGCAGTGCGACCGAGCAGCATACGAAATCCCATGGCGTCGCGGGAGGTCAATGTAACCTCAATCGGCCACTCGCTCTTTCCAAGGCGGAGCGTTGTTTCAATGACGTATCGCTCTTGTTGATTGCCGCCGGAGTCGCGCACTGATCGATGATCGATGACTCGGGCCTCACAGCGGACAACAGGTGTCTTCGAGCGTTGCCTCGGGTGGACCTCAAACGTCACCCAGAGATCGTCTCCGCGTTGCTCGGTTCTTATGCGGAAGGCATGCAGGGCTGAGCTACGTGCCCCGGTATCGACTTTGGCTTTAACACGATCTATGCCCAGTTCAGGCAGACTGACCCATTCACGCCAGCCGACCGGCGGTTTCGCCGCTTTCACGAACTGATATCCGACAGGTCTTTGATCTTGGGCCGACGACGCCTGCGGGTACGCGCGGGCACCATCCCGCGCATCGATTCCAGTTTGCCGAAACAGAGCAGCTTGTCGTCGGCTTCGAGGGTGCGACTCATCTTTGGATTCGGAATGACCTTGTTGCCACGATACAAAGTCAGGACGTTGATGTCCTGCTCAGATAATTCTGTACCTGCGATCGTCATGCCGACGAAGTTAGAGCCCTCCGGAATGTAGATCTCGCTCACGCCGTAGCCTTTGCTGACGGTCAGCCTTTGCCGCACATCTATCTCGGGAAAATCAACCTGGGCCGCGATGTAGTCGATGATTGCTCCGGCAACGTCCAGACCCGTGCAGGTCTCGATGCCTTCGAGACCGGGCGATGAGTTGATTTCCATGATCTGGGGGCCGTCCGCCGACTCGAGCATGTCGACGCCCGCGACGCGCAGGCCTATGATCTGGGCCGCGCGGACCGCGGTGGCCTGATACTCCTCATCCAGTTCCACCGGCTCGGCGATGCCACCACGATGCACGTTGCTGCGAAACTCCTGACCTTGAGCAACACGACGCATGGCAGCGACGACACGATCTCCAACAACAAGGGCGCGTATGTCTTTGCCGCGGCTTTCCGAGACGAATTTCTGGATCAGCACGTTCTGTTTCTGGCTTTGCAGGAGTTCGACGATGGAATGGGCCGCGCGCGTGGTTTCGGCCAGAAGGACGCCAATGCCTTGAGTTCCCTCGATCAGCTTGATGATGACAGGCGCGCCGCCCACCCTTGCTATCGCAGGGAGCACGTCTTTCTTGTCCCGTACGAAGGTGGTCCTCGGGATGCCGATATGGTGACGGCTCAGAATCTGCAGACTGCGCAGCTTGTCCCTGGAGTCGCCGATACCGTGGGCGGTGTTGGCGCAAAACACGTCCATCTCCTGGAACTGACGAACGACCGCCATACCGTAGTACGTGATCGACGCGCCGATTCGAGGCAGCACGGCGTCGTAGTCGGATAGCGGTTTCTGACGATAGTAGAGGTCGGGCACGCCACGCTGCAGGTCGATGGCGAATTTCAACGTATCCAGCACTTTGACTGTGTGGTCGCGTTGGTTAGCCGCCTCTTTCAAACGTCGCGTGCTGTATGAATTGGGCGCTCTGGACAGAATGGCTAGTTTCATCGGCTGTTACTTCCTTCATGGCCAATATAGGTTTCGTGTTCGTGCTCGACGTGTTCGTGTTGCTCTTCGTCATGGTCGGCGCGTGGATCCAGTTCCACCGCGCCAAGTGTCGTCCGTGACACGGCCTGGTATGGCTCAAAGTACTTTCTGGCGACTGAGTGAACGGTGAGGCGATAGGCCGTCCAGAGCGTATTTCCGAGAAAACCCAGACCGACAAACAAAAAGAATATGTCGTGATCCCATCGCGTTGCCGTTAGCCCGGAGTATATGAGCGGTCCGGCAACGGCGCCTATGCCATTTGCTACGAGCAGGGTGCTGCCGACCGCGAGAAAGTCAGTGCGGGCGTTGTCATTGGCGTGTGCGATTGCCAGAGAATAAAGGGGCATCGCGGCTGCGCCGGTGACGAATGCTGCTGACATCAGCGTGGTGTAGGTTGGCTGCTCCAGCCAGGCGAAGAGACCGGCGGCCGCGCCGATCAGGCTGATGCCTAGTATCACGATTCGGCGGTCGATCTTATCGGACAGGCGACCCAGAGGAATCAAGCTGCAGATACCGCCGAGCAATAACCAGGTGATGAAGTCGGAACCGGCGGTGGATGACGCCAGTGTCTCCGTCGCGAAGACCGCGCCCACGCTCCATGCCAGACCCATGACGAATCCCGATATCGCGGATGCAATCGGGGCGACCTGCGATGCCTGGTAAGTGGCTCGATAGCTCAAGCGCACGTCGTGGGGCACATCGGGTTGGGCGACGCCGGTCAGCGCAATCGGATATATGGCGAGGCAGAAGGCCATTGCAACGATAACGACGCCGGTCGACAGATCCACCGGCGCGAGAAACTGACCACCCGTCAATGCGAAGAGCGAGATGAGGCTGTACAAAGACATCACCGAGCCACGGCGTTCGTTTGGCGTAGCGCTGTTTAACCAGCTTTCCATGACCATATAGAGGCCGGCAAAGCTGAAGCCAGTCAGGGCCCGCAGAGCGATCCATGCAGGCGCTTGGTTCAGGAAGTCGAAAGACAGCACCGCGACGGCCGCGAGGCCGGCGCAGGCCGAAAACACGCGCGCGTGGCCCACCCGCCTGATCCACCGCGGAATGCGGTAACAGCCGAAGATAAAGCCGCAGAAGTATCCTGCACCCAGCAGGCTGACAATGGCGGTTGACCATCCCATATGGTTGCCCGCCATCGGCAGGACCGTCTGCTGCAGTCCGTGCCCGGTCAGCAGTATCGAGAGCGCGATGAACACACTGGTCAAGCGAACCAAGGCGGGAATCACAGGGGAAGTATCCTCACTATCTGTATAAAACTACGAATCTCTCAAGCGCACTAGATATCCGGATCGTCGAATAAGGCATTGAATCGGCGCAATTCTGCTGCCTCCTCGATTTCGCGTCGGATCTGGTATTTGCGTTGTCTGCTTGCTTGTTTAAGGCCTTCGATTTTCTGGTTGAGATGCGTCTCCGCCTCCAACTCGAAAGCTGCTTCAATCACATCGTCCTCGATATCCTCGGTCATCTCGATGCTCCGCCCATGCTGTGAGGCGCGCTTTTTAGTTCCAAAAGGGCGACAAATAAATCAAAATTAATTGATTATTTTGATAAACATAGTTTGTTGATAAGTTGGACTTTGAAACGCTGAAAACCTTCGTGGAGGTCACGCATACCCGGCACTTTGCGAAGGCCGCGGACAACCTCTTCGTTACTCAGGCGGCGGTCAGCGCACGCATAGCGCAGCTCGAAAACAAGCTGGGTGCGCGGGTGTTCACTCGTGCGCGAAACAACATTCAACTCACGGCTGCCGGCCATCGGCTCCTGCCGCACGCCGAAACGATCCTCGGTGCCTGGAATCGCGCGCTAGCGGAAGTTTCGGGCCCGGATGATGCCCCGTTGTTGACGATCGGATGCCTGCCATCCATCGGAGAAATGTTTCTCGATCAGATTCTCGAGTTTTTCCGCGGCGCCGAAGGGGTGCTGATCCAGGTCGAGCAGCTGAATTCGGCAGCCATCATGTCACGCGTACGCGAGCAGTCGCTGAGCATGGGCCTGGTTTATGAGCCGCCGCGTGCGCGGGACCTCGAATCCAGACAGATTGCCGACGTGGAGTTGGTGATGGTTGCCTCTGAGCCATGTGGATCGGTAGAAGAGGTCGCTGACTATATTTACGTGGACTGGGGCACGTCATTTGCCATCAGTCACGAACTGGAGCTGCCCGTCGCGCCGGTGCCTGTGATGCGCGTCGATACCCCAGAGCCTGCTTTGAGATCGGTGCTTGCGTCTGGCGGCTCGGCTTACCTGCCGAGGCGTCTCGTGATGGACGAATTGTCTACCGGTCGCCTCCACGCGGTGCCAGATGCGCCCGTACTCATCCGGTCGGTCTTCCTGACGCGCTCGCTGCTTGGTGGTGAGCAGGAAGAAATCGTGCGTGCGGTCGGCGATGTCGTCGAGCTGTTCGCGTCGGGCAACTAAACCCGCGGTATCAAGACAGACTGCGCGGACAGTTCCCTGCTCACGCGGCCGGTTTGAGTCGGAACCGGACGGGCAGATGCTTGAAGCCGTGCACGAAGCTCGCGCGCAGATACTCACCTTCACCCACGAGGCTCATCTCTTCGATGCGCGGGACCAGCTGAGTAAAGAAGATGCGCATCTGCATGCGTGCCAGCAGGAGGCCGAGGCATTGGTGCGGGCCGGTGCCGAATGCCAGGTGCCGATTCGGCTTGCGGGTGATGTCGAATTTGAACGGGTCGTCGAACACCTCCTCGTCGAAATTGGCTGAGGCGTAAAAGAGGCCGAGGTTGTCGCCCTTCTTTATCTTCTGCCCGCGCAGCTCGTAATCCTGCGTTGCGGTCCTGCAGAACTGGTTCACAGCCGTGGTCCAGCGGATCATCTCTTCGACCGCCAGCTTTACGGTATCTTCATCTCCGATATTCTCTTTCAGCTTCTGCAACTGATCCGGGTTCCGCAGCAGTGCATGCATGCCCCCGGAGATCGACGTGCGGGTCGTTTCGTGGCCGGCAGTGGCGACGATGATGTAATAGGAAATCAGTTCTTTGTACGGCAGGTATTCGCCATTGATCTTGCCGTTGGCGATGTACGAGGCGAGATCTTCGCGCGGGTTGGCGCGGCGGTCGTCGGTCAGTGTCGTGAAATAGTCGTACAGAGATTTCACGGTATCGATGCCCGACAACGGATCATCGCCGGCCCGCATCATCTCAGGGTCTTCACCCGCGAAGAGCTCGTTGGTGAGCTTCAGGATCAGGGGTTCGTCTTCTTCCGGCACGCCGAGCAGCTCGACGATGAGCTTGAGCGGCGGCCATACGGCCACATCCTGCACAAAATCCAGCTCCCGCTCGCTGCCGTCGCCCATCATGTCGTCGATGATCGATTTCGTGATGACGTTCAGCCGGTCTTCGAGCGCCTTGATATTGCTGGGCTTGAACCAGGGCTGCACGAGCCCGCGATAGGCTGTGTGGTCGGGCGGATCCATCTGCACCAGCGACCTGATTAGCCCTTGATCGCCGGCAGTCGCCAGCACTTCCAGAAGCTTCGGCCGATCCTGAAGCCGTTTGAAGATTTCCATCAGGATCTCTTCGCGCAGTTCCGGCTGCGTTTGTTCGGGTATCAGTATGGGCCGCGGTTCGCTCGCGAACACCTCGGGATTTTTCTCGATTTCGATGATGTCGGCGTGTTTGGTGACAGCCCAGAACGGCCGGTAGTTTGCCGGTGCCACGCGACGCAGCGGGTCGTTTTTGCGTAACCAGGCAAACGCGTCGTGAGGGTGGCCGATGCGCCCATAGACCTCCGGTGCGATCACATCATCGTCATGAAACTCGTAGGCTTCAGCCATGGTTTACCCCTCAATTCTCATCTTGTTCATTCTAGGAAGGGCGTACACGCCCGACATTGTGGATTCCCGCTAGTGCGCAATCTCAGGCCCGAATGCCCGGCCTGTAATGTTAACCCACCGTGGGGTCGTAGAATCCCAAAGCGCCATGCATGTCGAAGCCGACGATACGCCTGAGTTCCGGCGAAAGCTCGGCCAGGCGTTCACGCGGGACGTCCATGTACTGGTTTTCTTCCTGTCGTACCCAGCCGAGGGAATAGGTGAGGATCACCCCGTAGCGCCAGTCCTGCGAGGTATTCTCGCCCGCGCCATGCAGCAGCCCGCCCATCCAGAAGAGCACAGAACCCGCTGGCATCTCTGCGCTGACAATTTCGTTCGGTTCGGGCTTTCTGTCCGCAGCCCACGTGTGGCTGCCGGGTACCAGGAGCGTTGCGCCATTGTCGGCACGGAAGTCCGAAATGGCCCACATGCTGGCCACGATGATGTTCGGGCGCGGCAGCGGGAAGAAACTGAACGGGTCTTCCTCCCGATGCAGAATCTGCTCGCGCGCGCCCGGACCAACCTCCAGCGCGGCCGAGACATGCAGCTGGCAGCCGTACTCGGCGTTTGGTGCAAGATGCGTCTCGTACATGTGTTTGCTCAGCGGATGTGCAATCAACTGATCGGTCACGCTTGATGAGCGGGCGACGAGGGCCGATACGCGCCGCGTGTGTCCAGGGTAAAACTCTTCGGGGTCGTCCTCTTCGACGACTCGCGCGTCCGCCATGTGGGGTGCCAGCTCGTTCCTGACGGCCGCCCGCAGCGTATCGTCCATCACGCCGGTCACGACGACGCACCCCGCTTCGCCCAGGGCGGTCGCGATTTCGTTGGCTGGTGTCCCTGCCGGATATTCGGGGATGAGCATATCGTTTTCCTCGGTGTGCGGTTGCGTATGGCTTTCTCAGCCGGCATGGCATGACGACGGGAGGTCGAGCGTCGGATTGCGGTCGAAGAAGCCCACAGGGATGAGGTGGAAACCGCAATACTCCACCGGCATCACGGGCCAGTCCTCCGGGCGCGGCACATGGGTGATCGCCACCGTGTGCCACATCACCAGGTCGCAATCGCTGATGTCGCGATTGCCCGCGGTCAGCTCCGGCAGGCCCTGCTGGCCCTCGTGCATCACTGTATAAGGACCGGCAGCATGGATTTCACCGTCGACATAGGGTGTCGCCCACAGGTGGTGCTTGCCAAAGCCGGCGCGCTTCACAACCTGGGAGTCCGGGTGGGCGAAGAGCGATGGCGAAGCCTGCGGCAGCAGCTTGTAGGCGACGGGTTGTCCGAGCCCGTTTTTAGACTCCGGGTTGGTGACTTTCCAATAGCGGGACACCTCCGGCGCGATATTGCGCTTGGCGCTCGCCTCGTCGGTGAGCTGGCGGGAAATCGAGCGGAACTGCGTGCCCTCTGGGTTGGCATCGTCGATCGGCATCACCTCGATCTGGTTCTCGTACAAGGCGTTGTTGCCGCCATCGAGCTCCCAGTCGAGCCGAAAACAGAAAACATGCTGATGCACGGGCGAAGACAGCTCCTCTGAGATCAGCGGGGACTGCGCAGCATTCACCTTGCCATCCGTGACGGCACTGACCCCCACGATACCAGTCAGCTTGATCTCCATCTGAATGGTGCCGTCGAGATAGAGATACCAGTAGAAGCCGTAGTCGTAGTTGCCGATGGTGAAGATGGAGGAGATCACCAGCCGCCGCGAGCGCCTGACCTCGCTTGTCTTCGATTCGCTGTCGTAGTGTTTCCACTGGATGCCGTAGTCTTCCTCGTGCATGCAGATGGCGTTTTCAACTGTTCTTGCCGCGCCCTCATGGTTGATCTGATCGATGTCGAAGTAGTGGATTTCACCCAGGCAGTCGCAGCCAAGCTTGAGCGAATTGATCAGCTGGCCCATGTTGTATTCGCTCGCGTCCAGGACGTGTTTCCAGCGGTGCATCGGGTCGTTGTCGCCGTAGGGCACCACCATCTCGGAGAGCGCCGCCCGGTAGAGGATGGGCCGTTCGTGGAGGGACAGCTGATGCAGCACCAGGCCGTTGACCGGGTGTATGCCGACCCGGAATTCGTATCCCTGCCATCGCACCTGATAACCATCGACGCTGAAACTCGGCCCTTCAGGCTGCGTGATTGCGAGCTCTTTGAGATCGGTTCTGACGCTTGGCTGGCTTGCGGTATCGAACCGGCCGCTGGCGGTGGGCATGGGCACAACGCCGTTGTCTTCGATGGCGACCACTTCGCCGGCCGTGATGTCGACGTGGGCGATGAGTCCGTGAATCGGTCGGGCGTAGCCGTTGTCGGTTTTATCCTCGCGGACGAAGGCAATGCATCGCACGGCTCGATGTCCCGCAGGTACATCCGGGTGTGCAAACCCGCCTGCCGGCCACGGGTCGATCTGTATCAGCTCCAGATCTTCTTCGGTAGCAACAGGCACGCCGCGCTTGGCAACAGCCTGCAGCCAGGCGTCGTGCTTTTTACACAGCACAACCGCGAAGCCCAGATCCGCAAATCCATATGGCGCCTGGGCGTTACCCGGCAGGCGTGAGATCGATGCTTCGCCGCTCTCGAGATTGATGTCGGCAGCAAAACCGCCATCCGGTGCCGGGTCCCACCCGAGCAGGCGTGCCACGCGCGGCGCGTTTGCGCCGGCTTTGACGCTGTCCTTGGGCGGTTCGACGAGACCGGCGGATGAAAAGAAAGCCTGCGCTTCGGCATGCTGGTTACGAAAGATACCGACAGCTTTCTCTATTTCGGCCGCGGATAACGGGTCAAGTGGATGTGTCATGAAACTTCTCTTTAGCAAACATGGAAACTGGTTGGTGAGCGCCGACGCATGGCGCAACTTTCTGCCGACAGCTCTGCGAAGATAGTCCCGCTAGCGTTTCGCCAGCAGGGCAGCGAGCGGCCCTTCGTGCGCTCGATTGATGTAATCCTGCTGGTGCGGCATCAGGGCCTGATTGGCGACATATTCTGTTGCGGCGTACGGATCGCGCACCGCTGTAGTGACGCCGCTGAGCTCTTCGATGACCGCGATGCCGCAAAGCGGCACGTAAAAATCTGAATAGCCGCCCTCGTGATTGACCACCAGGCGGCCGCCACACAGTTCGTTTGCTGCCGTCATCATCTTCTGAGTGAACTGCCGGAAATGATTGGCCAGCAGCATCATGTGGCTCAGCGGGTCAAAATAGGCGGCGTCGTATCCACAGGCGACGACAATCATCGAAGGTTTGAACGCATGCAGGGCAGGCAGCACCACCTGGTCCATTGCCGCCAGGTAAGCCTCGCCGCCGCAGCCTGCGGGGAGCGGGACATTGATATTGAAGCCCGCTCCGGCGGCCTCTCCCATCTCTTCGAGCTGACCCAGGTCGGACGGATAGAGCATCTCCTGATGGAGGGAGATGGTCAGGACGTCGGCGCGATCATAGAAAACCTGCTGGGTGCCGTTGCCGTGGTGCACGTCCCAGTCGATTATCGCAACACGGTCGACCAGCTTGGCGTCCAATGCGCTCAGCACACCCAGACCGATGTTGTTGAAAATACAGAATCCCCGGCCTTGATCCCGTTCCGCGTGGTGACCCGGCGGGCGCACCAGAGCGTAGGCGTTGTCCATCTCACCGTTCGCGACGGCAGCGACGGCTGCCATCGTACCGCCAGCACCAAGCCGGGCGATTTCTGCGGAGCCCGCGCCGACGGGCGCATATTCTCCGGTGTCGCCGCCGCCCTGGTCACTGAGTTGTTGAACCTTTGCGATGTACTCCGGTGTGTGAAATCTCAGCAGGTCTTCGTCAGAGGCTGCCGCGAACGGTAGGGCGTGCAGCTCAGGCGTGACATCATAAGCGTCCAGCAGATTCTTGAGTTTGCGTTTGGTTTCTGCGTTCTCCAGGTGAACCCCTGGTTGCAGATCGCCTCTGACCGGGTAAGTGCCGGAAGCAGGACCGTTGAAGTGCCACATGAAGCGTTCCTGCCAGACAAAACCCGTTTTGTTCACTTGCCGATCCTTCCAGTCGCTGAATTCTATGATGGCCTGATCTTAAGGGGTTCTCGAGCCCCACGATATCCCCGGTCGAACACGGCTGCCGATCAACGGTTTGCGCACTCGAAACGCGGACGGACGAATCAGTCTTCGTCGCCGGAAAGGGGAAGCCTCCGGCCGTCTGACGGATTACGCCGCGGCTCTCTTCAACACCTGGCAGCGCTTCATCAGCCGGCGAGCATTCTGGTCGAAATCGTCGCGGCGATGCAGCACCCGGCGGTTGTCCCAGATGATGAGGTCCCAGGGCTGCCAGACCTGACGCCAGCTGTTGGTGCTCGTCGCTGCATACGTCCATAGTTCATCGAGCAAAGCTTCGCTGTCTTCGAGGGACAAACCGGGGATGTAGGCCCATTCCCGTCTGCCGAGGTACAGCGTTTTACTGCCGGTTTCCTCATGGATCATCACGATCGGATGCACCGCGCCGGGGGCTTCGCGCGGGTCGTCGAACGGTTCAAATCCCGCTCTCAACGAACCGACGCTCGTGTGTGCCGCATCGTGTTTGATGCAGAGATTTTCGATGCGCGTTTTCAACGGATCAGGGAGAGATTCGTAGGCGGCGTTCTGATCGGCGAAGTAGGTGTCACCGCCGGTGTCCGGTATTTCGACGCCAAGCAGCACGCTCGCCGGCGGCGGCACATCGACATAGGTCATGTCCGAATGCCAGTTCGCCTCGGCGTTGCCCAGGCCGCCGATCGGCTTGCCATTCTCGATGATGTTTGAGAGCTGGGTGACGAAGCGGTTTTTGATTTTCTTTCGCATCTCCTCTGGCAGCCGGCCCATGGGAATTTCCTCCAGCGGACCGAAGTTGGCGCTGAAGCGTTGCAGCTCGTCCTCGTCGAGCTGTTGCCCGCGCACGCGCAGCACGCCATATTTCAACCACGCCTGGTAGAGCTCATCGAACTCTGCCGCAGTGATCTCCGCGACGTTCAAACCTTCGATTTCGGCGACAAATTCGTCGTTTACGGGTGTGATTTTCATTCGCTGTCTCCTGTGTTTCCCTCCACGGCTTCGCGGGGTAGCACGATGCGTGCGAATCCGGCGAGCTTCGGGTGTTCGAGAAATCCGTCGTGGAATTGTCGCAGCGCGGCGCCGAGCTGTGTCTCATGCCAGAGGATGGCATAGGTCTGGCGTTCGTCGTAGCTGCCGGGCTGCGCGGTCAATGCCTCCAGATAGAAAGACTTGGCATCCTCGATGGCTGCCTTGAACCAGCGCAGGTCGGTCGGCAGCTGGTTGGTGTCGAGATCCTCAGCGAAACGGCTGACGATCTCCGGGATGGTCGACTCGCAGACGCCCACCAGTGTGCGCCCGTCGCGGCGGCGTTTGCCGATCTGGTACCAGGGCGCAAGCTCTGCGAGCTCTGCGTTCAAACGCCCCAGCCAGGTCGTCTCATCGCTGCGGAAAGAAACCGGACAGACGGGCGCGTCATCGATCGCCACTTGCGGGGCATCTTCCGGATAATCGGCGAGCACGGGGCCTGCGTCTTCATTCAGGAGTTGCAGGCCGGCTGCGATCACTCGATGTTGAAATGCCGGATCGCCCGGCACACCCAGCGGGCGGCCGAGCGGAAAGCTTACCCACAGCGTGCGCGGCGGTTGCAGGCTCTCCGCGTTCTCGCGGACGAGGCTGATGCTCGTGGTCATGATGCCAGCCCGCTCGAGAAAGTAACCAAGGGCGCACACGGCGCGGGTGCAGTTGGGTCAGACCGGGGTCAGGAAGACCGCGTCGACCTGATCCTGCTTGAGCAGGCCCGCGACCTGCCCGGCGCTCTCCTCATAAGACTCCGGTAGCAGGCCAGCGCCCATGAAGCTGTAATGGATATCGGCGACGGACCCGATACTGCCTTCCGCGGCGAGTTCCCGGAACCGGTCGATGGGGAACACCAGGTTGACGTCCTCGGCAAAGCCGCTGCGATCGAAGTTGGCTGAGCTGTGGGACATGATCAGGTCGTTGGCGTCCGCTTCGCCCGGAATGGGCCGGAAGCCCGCGTCCATGAAATCGAACGCGGGATCGTTGCGGAAGTGCAAGCCAGCGGTGGTGATGAGCGCGATGCGCATTTCCCGCAGGGGCTTTGTCTGTTGAACCCATTGGGGGGGCGACATCGGCGGCAGCGCTTTGCTGATCAGATGCTCGCGTTCGTACTCCGGTAGGTCACTCAAACGAACCATGTTTGCCTTCCCCGTTTGTTGCCGTCAATTGTGCTGATTGGCGAGCGCGTGCCTCATCAGGTTCACGAGCGCTCGCGCCGTCGAAACTACAGCACGCCGCGCGGGCCGAGTCCAGCATCGTAATTTGTGGACAGGCTATGCGCGCGGCGACACACCCTGCAATGCCTGGGGAAGAAACGGGTGGGTTTACCCGCCCGGTGTGCGCCTATCCGCAGGCGGCAGTATATGCCGGATCAGGGGATGTTGATGCAGCCGATAGCTACGCGTGTCGGTGACGGGCGGATTGTTGAAGCGGCAGCGCTTCTAGCGGTGGTAAAAGTCCGGCGGTGGCGCCCGATTGGGGAGAACCGCCACCGTCTCGTCGACTTCGCGCCAGAAACTGCGCGCCGCCAGGCGCCCCTGCCAGGCTGACAGATCTTCCGCGGTGCGGCCGTGCTCGAACGTGTTGACCAGGCCGTCTGCAGACGACAACCAGATCTCCACCATCGCGTCCCAATAGCTCAAGAAGCGTTCGCGCCGTTCAGTACCCGCCGCCGTGAAGCCTTCAGCGTCTGGTTTGAAAAAGCCCGTCATCACGTCGATGGGTGTCCTGTGGTTGACGACCAACCCGCATATGCCGGGGCTTGTCGCGAGCAGGCTCGCATAGCGTCCTCCGAGATAGGCGCGGAAAAGTTCCGGCGCCAGATCATCCGGGCGTTTGACGAACTGCACGAGCTTGAGGAGCTTCCGCTCCGGGCGTTCTACCGGAACCACAACCTGTTCCTCAACATGAAACTGGAAGGGCGAACCGGCGTAGAGATAGTCGAAGTCGCCGCCGACCTCGGCGACGCCCGGATCGTCCATCAAGCCGCCGGGGCCGGCACGATCACGGGAGGGGGTGCGTGCGCTGAGATAGTCCTCCAGCGAATCGAACAGCAGCTGTCCCCAGCCGTCCCACAGCTCATCAAAGTCGGCAGGTTCATCATGGGTCAGCCGTGCCACCAATGCGTCTCCCAGCACCGTCCCGAGTTTGCGGTTCGCGCCGACGTTGAGCAGGTAACCGCGGATGTTCGGCAGCCGTCGGCCAAACGAGTTGTGATAGCCGACGTGTGCGGTGCGGTATTCATCGTGGGTGAGACTTGGATGGCGTCGCACGAAACCGAAAACCTTGAGCACGGTTTACTCCCCTATCTGTAGTAAAAGTCGGGCGCGGGATCCCGATTGGGATTGACGATGAGGTTTTCATCCACCTCGACGTACCAGCTGGCGTCGAAGAGCGCCGTTTCCATCTCATCCAGTTTGCCCGCGAGCCGTGCATCCCCGCGCGCCGCGCTGAAATCGGTAGCGTGGTTGAAGAAGAGTTCGCTCGCGCCGTCCCAGAGGCTGCAGAACGCCCGCCGCTCGGCGGTGCCGTCGGCGGAGAACACCCAATCGTCGTCCGCGAAGAAGTTAACTAACGCGGCCTCCTGGTCGGGATCACGCAGGTTCCCGATATAGCCGCGCAGCCCCGGCATCGAGGCCGCCAGCGGCAGGTACTCCTGCTCCCAGATCCTTGCGAACTCTGTTTCCTCGAGCGCCGCCCGGCGCTTGAAGAAGTGCATGATTTTGGTGGTTTTGAATTCCGGCCGCCGCACCGGGAGCGCCACGAACTCGAGCATATGCAGATGGTGCGCGCAGAATTGACCCGGATCGTCCGGCGCGGGTCTAAAGAGGTGCGGGCTGTCGCCGAGATCCCAGTCCGGGTCCACCACCAGACCCTCCGCCATGGCACGGTTTGGTTCCACTTCGCGCGCTTCCGTCCAGCTCTGGCGGTCATCGAAGAATACCTCGGGGAAGCCGTCCCAGATGTCCAGAAAGCCGTCCGGTTCGTTGCGGGTTACGTCGTCGAGCCAGGACCCGACCTTGTCGCGCAGTGGTTCGTTGGCCCATATGTTGACGAGGTAACCACGTATGTTCTTCAGGCGACGGGATTGACCGCAGTGATAACCAACGTGACCGGCGCGGTACTCGTCGTGACTGAGATTCGGGTTGCGTTTCAGGAACGCGTAGACTTTGAACATGGCGGTGAGGTTCGCGCGTTTGGTACAAACCTAGGATACACTGAAGCCCGCTGTATGTTGCTAGAGGGGAGACGACTATGGCTAATCATCCCGCGGCGCTGGATGTCGACGTGCCGGGTCTGGACGCGCAATTTATTGCCGGTGAATGGCATCGGGATGCGCAGGCGCCCGCGTTTGACGTGATATCGCCAACCACCGAGGAAGTCATCACCCGGGTTGCCTTGCCGACGCGCGCTGACGCTGACCTGGCGGTCTCACGCGCCCGTGAGGCGTTCGACACAGGTCCGTGGCCGCGCATGTCGATCGAGGAGCGGGTGAGTGTATGCACGCGCTTGTGTGATGCGCTCGAGTGCCGTCTGCCACAGCTCAATCGCGCGTGGACGTTCGAATCCGGCCCGACCCTTGCCCATGGCGAGATGATCAATGATGGCGCCGGCGTTGCGGTCTGGCGGCAGGCACTGGAGCTCGCGCCGCAGTTGCCCTGGGAAGACAATCGCGATGGCACCAGAATCTGGCGCGAACCCATCGGCACTGTGCTCGGCGTGCTGACGTTCAACGGTCCGATTGTGCTCATGGGTATGAAGATCATTCCGGCGTTGCTTGCGGGCTGCACGGTGATCGTCAAACATGCGCCGGAGTCTGCGCTGACGTCCCGGCTGATTGCGGAAGCCATCGCCGAGGCCGGCTTTCCGGCGGGTGTGGTCAGCGTGCTGGCCGCGGACACGCCTGTAACCCAGTATCTGGTAAGTCACGCGGACATCGATATGGTTGCGCTCACCGGCGGGACCGCGATTGGTGTCGAGGTGGTGAAGAGTACTGCGGACCGGCTGGCGCGCACGGCGCTGGAGCTCGGCGGTAAGTCTCCGGCCATCATCGACGAGGACGTTGATCTGGCCGAGGTGATGGAGACCCTTGCGGCGGGCAGCAGCGGCTTCATGGGCCAGGTGTGTGTCAATTTGTCGAGAGTGCTGGCGCCGCGCTCGCGCTACGACGAAGTCGTAGATGCACTGGCGGGTCGATACCAGGCGATCAACATCGGTGATCCTTTCGATCCGGCCAGCGATCAGGGCCCGTTGTCTGTGCTGCGTGCCAGAGACCGGGTTGAGCGCTACGTCGAGCAGGCGCAGGCTGAGGGCGCGCGGCTGGTCACCGGCGGGCGCCGGCCGAGCCATTTGAACCGTGGCTGGTTCTACGAGCCGACGCTGCTGGCCGATGTCGACAACGGCATGACCATCGCTCAAGAGGAAGTGTTTGGTCCCGTTACGGCGGTCATACCCTACGATGGTCTGGATCAGGCAGTGGATATCGCCAACGATAGCCGCTTCGGCCTGGCGTGTTCCATCTACTCGCGTGACGAAAACAAAGCTTTGGACATGGCGCGACGCGTACGCGCGGGTGGCGTGGCGATCAACTGTGCCGGCGTCTCCCTGACGCAGCCGTTCGGCGGTTACAAACAGTCAGGCTGGGGGCGCGAGTGCGGTCCGGAGGGCATTCTGGAATTCACGCAGATCAAGCAGGTCATGTCCGGCGCCAGCTATCTGGATTCCTGAGCCGCTGGATGCAGGACGACAGTCACATCACCACAGACCCCGCGCGGTTGCAGGCGTTACTGCGTTCGCGTCTGCAGATAGAGTACCTCCGTCGCGGTTACGCTCTGGCCACAGACCAGCTTGGTCTGGTCGAGGATGCCGAAGCGCAGGCGAACGGCTTGCGAATTTACCATCGTATCTTCGCGCCGGATGCTGACGTCAGGGTGACGAGAGACGGTGCGACGTTGTTGAGTGCCTGCGGCCCCGATGGCTGGGGGGAGGTGGCCCGTAATGCCTTGCGCGACTATGCCGCCACCCAGCATCTGATCGGTACACAGCTGGTCAGTTTTGATCAGATAGAGTTCGCTGCAGAAACGGCTGAGATCACAGCCGGTACCGCGGATATGTCCAGCTATCTGCAGGCGACGCATGTTTGGCCGGACCGGCGCATGCGTCTGGTGTTGGGCACCTACGTGGATCGCGTGCGATGGATGGCCGATAGCGGCTGGCAGATCGTTGATATGACGCTGGTCTATACCAGCGAAGAATTCCGTCAGCTGGACACGACTGCGTGAGCGCTGCCGAGCAGGAAAGCTGGCCGTCCGAAACATACGGTTGGCTCGTAACTTTCACGCTGCTGCTGGGGTTTACCTTTTCGTTCGTCGACCGTCAGGTTCTGAACCTCCTGGTGGAGCCGATCCAGGCTGACCTCGGCATCAGCGATACGGAAATCAGCTTCCTGCAGGGTTTTGCTTTCGTCATCACCTATGTTGCGATGAGCATTCCCCTGGGTCGCCTGGTCGATCGTTACAACCGCATGCACATCATGATAGGCGGTGTGCTGTTCTGGTCGGCCACCACGGTGGCGTGCGGCTTATCGCGCACTTACGGTCAGTTGCTGGTTGCCAGGATGGGCGTAGGCGCGGGTGAAGCGACCTTGTCGCCCGCAGCATGGTCCGTGCTGTCGGACTACTTTCGTCCGCACCGGCTGGCACGCCCCATCAGTGTCTATCTGATGGGGCCTTACCTCGGTGCGGGTCTCGCCATGATCGCCGGCGCCGAGGTGCTCGACTGGACGCGTCAGATGGATACGGTCGACACGCCCATCGTTGGCGAGTTGGCGCCCTGGCAATTTACGTTTGTTGTGGTTGGTTTACCCGGCATCCTGATTGCCGCGCTGATCGCGCTGCTCAGGGAGCCGGCAAGAAAAGGGCGCAGCGCGGATGCTGGTGTCGTGCCCAACTGGCGCGAGGTGTGGGGTTTTGTCTGGCGCCAGCGCCGCATCTATGCCGCGCTGCATCTGGGCGTCCCCTTCATTGTGGTCATCCTGTATGGGCTGCAGGCGTGGGTGCCCACAATTCTCGTTCGCGTCTATGAGTGGGACCTCGCGGATGCCGGGCGCCGTTATGGCGTCATTGCCCTGCTTGCCGGATCTGCGGGCGTTCTGACCGGTCCGTTCATTGCCAACTGGTTGCGCCGCCGCGGGCGTGTGGATGCGCCGCTGCGGGTTGCGGTTGTTGGCGCCCTGGCTGCGCCGTGCTTTCTGGTCGGGCTGCCCTGGCTGGACAGTGGCGAAGCCGCGCTGGTAGCAATCGCCGGGGCGAGCTTCAGTGTCACGCTCCCCCTGGCGCTGATCACTACGACGATGCAGGAAGTGACGCCCAACGACATGCGCGGTGTGGTTGCTGGCATGTATGTGGTCACCACCAACGTGATGGGCCTGGCGCTCGGTCCGACCCTGGTCGCCACGGCTACAGATTTCCTGTTCCAGGATCCGCAGGCGGTCGCGAAATCCCTCGCGCTGGTCAGCGTGTGCATGGGCCCGGTGGCGGCGCTGCTGCTGTGGTTGGGTGCCAGGCCTTACGCGGCGGAAAAGGCGCGGATGGAGGCGGCGGCCGATTTGTGAAGTAGCCGGTTGAGAAACGGAGGAAAGCTATGGATCTGGGCTTGGAAGGTAAGCGTGCCATCGTGCTGGGTGGCAGCCGCGGGATAGGCTGGTACACGGCCGAGTTGCTGAACGCTGAAGGTTGTCGCGTGGCGCTTTGTGCGCGCGATGGTGCGGGCGTGGACCGCGCTGTTACCGAACTCAACGACAGTGGTGCGGGCGGCAGCTACGGCCGTAGCGTTGATCTGACGGATGCAGAAGCCACGCGCAGCTTCGTCGAAGATGCAATCGCAGAACTGGGCGGCCTGGATATCCTCATCCATAACGCGAGCGGCTTTGGTGTCGGCAACGACGAAGACAGCTGGCAGCGCAGTTTCGAGGTCGACATCATGGCCGGCGTACGCGCGGTGGAAGTTGCGCTGCCCGCGCTCAAGGAAAGCGGTTCAGGCAGCATCGTCTTCGTTGGCTCGATGGCGAGTAAATATCACTTCGGTCGACCCCCATCTGCCTACGGGCCTGCGAAGGCGGCCATGCGGACCTATGCCAACGAGCTTGCGCAGAGTTATGGCAGAGACGGTATACGGGCGAATGTCGTTTCACCGGGCGCTGTCTGGTTTCCGGGTGGTTCGTGGGACCAGCGCAAGCAGGAAAACCCCAAGTTCTACGCCGCCGTGGAAAAAGGCATTCCTCTCGGTAGATTGGGCACCGGCGAGGAGATCGCGCGGATCATCGCGTTTACCGCCTCGCCCGCCGGCTTGTGGCTGAACGCCACACATCTGGTCGCGGACGGCGGCCAGGTGGCCGGAGTGGACTGACCCTTATCCGGGCACACACCATGCGGCGTTATTTGTATTTAGACTGGATAGCGCGCTCCAGCGCGTCGACCTGCTCCGCTGTGACGGCCTGGAAATCACCCAGTGAACAGCTCATCCCGGTATGCCAGTTCGATGTCCACCGCCAGGGTGAGCGCCGATACCACGGCCAGTCGAACCAGTCGCCTGCTTGAAAGGAGTCGTGGCGGCAAATACGGCCAAGACTGAGCGTAGAGTGAACGCGCAATGCTGAAGCGTGGCGCAGATCGGAGCAGCGAATGGGCAGCTTGTTGATCCACAGGCCCCCGCGGCTGCCTTCGAAGAGAATGTGTTGATCGTCGAGGACCCGAAAGTTGCGATATTCCGTCTCGCGCAAACAGCGTTTGGTTTCCACATATTCTGCGGCATCGCTTGGTTGGGAGAGAATCGCCTCGATGTCGCGGTCGGCCTGTTCGCGCCGCTCAATCTCTTCGGGTGTGCTGGCGCACCCGATCAGAACCAGGCTCAGCAGAACCGTTGTAACTCTCATGAAGACCTCTGTGCACTGACTCACCTCAAGCTAGCAGGCGGCTGCGAGAGTGCGTATAGCGGATTCCGCCTAGCAAGCAGTTTGCCAGGCGCGCTGCGCCAGCTGGTGCAACGGCAGCAATGTGGACGTTCTGCCGATTGGGGTGGGGCGTTTTCCGGGCTATGATGTAAAAGGCACGTCTTACTTGAGAGGGATGATGGACTGGCAGCAATACGAACTGGAGCGGGAACACCGCCTCGACGCCGCCCGTGACCGCGTCGCGTCGATGACGCTGGGTGAACTCGATGTCGCGCACTGGGACCTGATGCGCTTTGACACGATCTGGCCTTACTTCGAGCGCCTGCGCAAGGAATCGCCGGTTTTCTATCACGAAAACAGCATCGCCGGGCCGTTCTGGTCTGTGACCAGTTACGACCTCGTCAAGGCAGTGGATACCGACCCGGCGCGCTTCTCCTCAGAGCCCACGATTGGTCTCAACGTGACCACCGAGCAGGACAACGCGTCCAGTTTCATTTCCATGGACGATCCCAAGCATGCCGCCCAGCGCAAAGTCGTCGCGCCAGTGGCTGGTCCGCGTAATCTAGCCGCTCTCGAGCCAACCATCCGCGAGCGAGTCAACGGCATTCTCGACAGTCTGCCGATAGGAGAGACGTTCAACTGGGTAGATCGGGTATCCATAGAACTCACCACGCAAATGCTGGCCACGCTGTTCGATTTTCCGTTCGAAGATCGCTACAAGCTGACGCGCTGGTCCGATATCGCCACCTCACCCAGAAAGGCGGGATTGTGGGACACGCTCGAAGAAAGGGAGCGCGAGCTGAACGAGTGCCTTGCCTACATGACGCGGCTGCGCGATGAGCGTGTCGACAACCCCGGTGGCTTCGACCTGCTGAGCATGCTTGCGCACAACGAAGATACCCGCAACATGCCGGAACGCATGTTCCTCGGCAATCTGCTGTTACTGATTGTCGGCGGCAACGACACGACGCGGAACTCCATCTCCGGAGGTGTGGTGGCATTGAATCGATATCCGGAAGAGTTCGAAAAACTCAAAGCGGACCGCTCGAAGATTCCTCATGCGGTTGCGGAAATTATCCGCTGGCAGACGCCGCTGGCCTTCATGCGCCGCACGACCACCGAGGACGTCGAGATCGGCGGCAAAGTCATACCTGAAGGTGAGCGCGTGCTGATGTGGTACGCCTCCGGCAACAGAGACGAAGCAGTCTTCGAGGATGCGGATCGTCTGGACGTAGACCGCGCCAATGCGCGCCAGCACCTTTCATTCGGCTATGGCGTGCACCGTTGCATGGGTAATCGCGTTGCTGAATTGCAGCTCAAGCTCCTCTGGGAGGCGCTGCTTGAAAGATACAGCCGCATAGAGGTGACGGGTGCGCCCGTCCGCGCGATATCAAACTTTGTCCGGGGTTACACCCACTTACCGGTGAAGCTCCACGCCTGAGTGCCCATTTCGATCTGCGGTCAGCGTCTGACAAGCTGATCGATGCTCAGATGTGTGTCCGAAATGGTTGATGTCAGGGCATCCGCTGGCGACGTTGCCTATCTGGTCGCGTTTGTGACTCGACGTTCGTTCAGAACGATCGCCGACGTGAATCGGTCTCTGTACTGTTTCGGGCTCGTGCCCAGTTTGCGTTCGAACGCCAATCGCAAGCCATCGACCGTGTTGTAGCCGCAGGCGGCGGCGACTTTTGAGATCGGGCGATCTGTATCCTCCAGCAGCTGACGAGCCTGCTCGATTCTCAATTGTTCGATGTATCGCCCCGGGGATGAGCCCGTCTTGTGAGTGAACGTTCTGACAAATGTTCTCTGGCTCATATGGAAGCGGGACGCCAGCGTTTCTATACGCAGGTCTCCGCCCAGATTTTCCGAGATGTAAGAGATGATCGGCTTCAGGTCATCTGCGCCTTCCGACTCGCCAACAACGTGGACACTGAACTGGGATTGATACGCCGGTTTACGCAGGAACATGACGAGCCCCTGCGCAACGCGACGCGCGAACGCGGCGCCGTAGTCTTCTTCGATAAGCGCGATGGTAAGGTCCATGCCGGAGGTTGCTCCGGCGGACGTATAGATATGTCCGTCTTTGACGAAAATGGCGTCGGGATCGAGGGTGACCTGAGGGTACTTCTCGCGAAAATCGTCGAACGCACACCAATGGGTGCTGGCCCGTTTGCCATCCAGCAAGCCGGCTTCAGCCAGGACGAACGAGCCCGTGCAGATGCTTACCATGCGCCGCACGCGGCCGGACATGCGTCTCACCCAATTGAGAAAATTCTCGTCTCGCAAGCACGCATCGCCCTCGTCTGCGGCCTGGAGAATCAGCGTGTCGACTTCGCCGCGAAGTCTGTGGTAGGGCACCGGTGCTTCTATCGAAAAACCTTTTCGTTCATATAGAGGGCCGCTCCCGGTGCTGACGACTTCGATCTGGTAGGCGAGGTCGAGACGCTTCTCGTATTCGAAGAAAATGCGCGCTTCGTCAAACACCTGAAGCGGTCCGAAGTACTCCAGAGATCGTGCATTCGGATTTGTAACGAAAACGATGCGCTTTCGAGGGGTGCCCGGTGGAGGCAGATGTTCAACCTTCGGGATTTTGTAGACGGGCATGGTTGCGTTCCTCTTTTGGCAGAATCCTTCGTGTTTCTGTCATTGTGCCAATCTGATTCGATCGTGAAAATCTGATTTCTTCTCCATCTAAGGAACTCGGATGCAGGTAGCGACGAATCCATATCAAGCAGTGATGGCCAACATTGATGGTCTGGAGGCACTCCTGATCGGCGCGAGCGCTCAGGCTGAGGAAGACAAGCGTTTACCACAGCCCGTGGTGGATGGGTTGCGCGACGCGGGGCTGTATCGCCTCTTCAGACCCAAGGCCCTCGGCGGCTTGGAGCTCGATCCGGTCTCTGAGTTTCGAATTGCTGAAGCTCTGGCCCGGGTGGATAGTGCTGCGGCCTGGAATATCCAGGTTTGTAATGCGGGTGACCTCTATGGCGGCTGGTTTGGGAAGGAAGCGATCGACGAGGTGTTCTCCGATGACGCAGCGATCGTCGCAGGTTCTTTCAACCCCCCGAGGCAGGCGGTACCGACTGACGGTGGATATCTTCTGACCGGAACGACACCGTTCAACAGTAACTGTCACGGCGCTGACTGGTTCATGGGCGTCGCGGTAGAGTGCGACGAGGCAGGCAAGCCGGTGCAAAAGCACGGCGACGCGCCGGGACTCATGCTCACTCTGGTGCCGACCGGGGAATGCCGCATCGTTGAGAACTGGGACACCATGGGGCTGGGTGGCACGGGCAGCCATGACGTCGCGATCAGCGAAGTGTTCGTTCCCGGCCATCGCGTCGTGCCGTTTACCCCGAGTGTGAAACCTGGGCCGGAATATGACGGTGTGCTTGCCAGAATGGCCATCTGGGTGACCGCCGCGTCGCATGCGGCTGTCGCGCTCGGCATTGCCCGTGCAGCAATCAATGACCTGGTTGATTTGAGCGAGCGCGTTTCCGCTTATACAGAAGATTCACTTCGCAACAAGCCCAGGAACCAGACGCTGCTTGCCCAGGCGGAAGCGAAGCTGAACAGCGCGCGGCTCTACTTTCACCAGGCGTACGCTGATGCCTGGGAACAGATAGAAGCCGCGGGGGAGTTATCGCTGAAGGACAAGGCCCAATGCCAGTTGGCTACGACGAATGCCGTTTCAGCCTCTGCGGAGGCCGTCCGCTTGGTGCACGCATGCGTTGGCACGGCGGGCATCAGAAAGAGTCACCAATTCGAGAAGTATTTCCGCGATGTGCATGTGATCACTCAGCATGCGTTTGTGTCAGAAGCGAGGCTGGAGGCGGTGGGGCAGGCCATGTTTGGTTTAGAACCGGACTGGCCGTTCTTCGCTTTCTGACCGGCTGCCAGGAACTCCCGGCCAGGCTCCAATGCGTCGCGGCCAGTCGTCTATCGGGTAGACTCAGACGAATTGAGTTTGCGGGGCAGGCACATGCCGTATCCGAGGTTTGAACTTTACTATTGGCCGCTGCCTTTCAGAGGCTGCTTCGTCAGCTACCTCTTTGCCTACCGCAATGTACCCCTGCTCGAGATTTCAGATTTCGAGGAAATCAGGGCGCTGATGAACCGTCACCCCAGTGAACAGGCGGTTCCTTTCGTGGGCCCGCCGGTGCTCCGAGATCGTGAATCTGGTCAGGCGCTGAGCCAGATGCCCGCCATCGTTCTGTACGCCTCCCGCGAGCTCGACCTGATTCCAAGCGAGGCGTTTGCTGCCGC
This sequence comes from Pseudomonadales bacterium, assembly GCA_965267275.1. Lineage (GTDB taxonomy): Bacteria > Pseudomonadota > Gammaproteobacteria > Pseudomonadales > Azotimanducaceae > UBA4421. Next base: position 3,145,417 of record OZ253950.1, on the reverse strand, counting down.
GATGAGCATGAAAATACTCATGGATTGCAACGACATCCTGATGGAGATCTGTCGATACAACGGGTCAAGCATGTGGGAACGCGATCAGTGGGTCGAGTTTCGCTCGCAGCGGCTGCCGCGTTGGCTGAGCGTGCTCGAGGAATCGCTTCATCGAGGTTTTCTGGATCGAGATTCGGGCACTTTTGCAGACATCGCTGTCTTCGCGCTGCTGGGCAACATGACCCGATGTCTTCCGCAGCTGGAAGCGGATGTCATCAAGCAGGCGCCTGGTGTTCATGCGCTGTGTCGTAAAATTGGTTCGACGCCGTCGCTGGCAGAGTGCGTGGCGGATCAAGAAGCAAGATACGGTGATGCTTATTGTGGCGGTCAAATCGAACAATCGATCCGCAGAATGTTGAAGATGGACGAAGGCTGAGTAGTGCGGACTACGCGCCCGTGACTTTCCGGTCGATGGCGGCGTATTCTGTCGCGTGAAGCAAGACCAGAGGGGAGGGGAAATGGATCCGAAGCTTCAAGAATTGCTGGACATCAAAGCCTGCGAAGATCTGGTGGTGCGCTATGGCCGCACTCAGGATTGGTTGGATACGCCGGGGCAATCGAGCTGCTTCTGGCCGGATGCGGACATCGACTTTGGCTTTTTCAAAGGCAACGGCGCGGACTGGGTCGCCACGGTCATGCCGCATGAACAGGAAGCAATCCGCCGCTGGCACATGAGTACCAGCGTGATCATTGACGTGGACGGTGACCGCGCTACGGGTGAGTGCTACGGCATTGCCGTCGGCACGCAGAAAAGCGAATCCGGCGAACTCGTCGATAACATGTACGGCGGCCGCTATCTGGATGAATTCGAAAAACGCGATGGTGAGTGGCGCATCAGCAAGCGAACTTATGTGCTCGATTGGAGCACACAGTTTCCGAATGCGATTGAAGCCATGACGCCGGAGGATTTTGCATTGAACATCCTTCATATCCGCGAGCCGGGCCACGAGGCGTATCGCGAGCTCTAACCCGGCGGCTGAGAACACGGCTGAAAGATAGGAGCGGGTTTCCAGTGGCCCCGGAGAAAGGAAGTTGCCGGATACCCTGAATGATCGTTCTAGTTAAAGTATTTTACTGGCTGAGACGGAGCGGTTAGGGAAGCTCAATGAAGCACTTTGACTTTCAAAACGCACCCCACGCGATCCGAGATGACATCGCAGATGCGTATCGCGCCTACTGGGACGAGCTGGCCGCGCCCGGGACCTGGTGGACCGGAGAGGAACGCACAGCCATCGCTCTGGAAAGCCGCAATGCGCTCACTTGTGAGTTCTGCGCGGAGCGCAAGAATGCGCTTTCACCGTATACCTTCCCTGGTGAGCACACCCATAGCGGCAGGCTGCCTGAGCTGGTGGTCGATGCCGTGCATCGAGTGGTGACCGATCAGACGCGCATCACGCAAACGTATGTCGACGATAATGCGGCCAAAGGACTGAGCAAGGGTGCTTACGTTGAGCTCGTCGGTATTGTGGTTGCTGTGTTCAGCATCGATGAATTCCATCGAGCGCTGGGTATCCCCGTCGAGACTTTGCCGGAGGCCCGGCCTGGCGCGCCCAGCCAATACGCTCCGGTCCATCTCAGCGAAGACATCGGGTTTGTGCCCACGGTGCCGCCAGAAGGCGCTGTTGGCGAGGAAGCGGATCTGTGGCCAACGGGTTTTGCCGCGAACGTCGTGCGTGCGCTGACACTGGTGCCGAATGCCTTGCGCGAATGGCGGGCCATTGCCGCGGTTCAATATATTGCGCTCGAGAAAATGCGGGACTACTTCAAGGACGACAGCCGCTCGATCAATCGATTGCAGATGGAATTGGTCGCGGGGCGTGTGTCCGCAGTGAACGAGTGTTTCTACTGAACTAATGCACATGCATCGATGCTCCGTGTGAGCGCACAGACCAGCGAAACAGATATCGACATTCAAGGCATCGGCGGAGACGCCGATAGCGCAGATCAGGGAATCGAGTTTGGTGCCCACCTGATGCAGTTTGCAGAAGCGGTGGCCAGGCGCGACGAGGACGCGCTGCCCGCGGCACGCCAGGCGTTGTTTGACGCGGCAGGCCCGGAAGTCCTGGTGGATGCGGCCGGCGTGGCGGCAAATTTCCAACGGATGGTCCGCATTGCCGACTCGATCGGTATTCCCTACGACGACACGACCTCGGAACTTGGACAACAAGTTCGTGAGGATCTCAACCTGGGCGAATTCGCGACTGCCCACCACACCTTCGATAACCTGGCGGAATAGTCGATGCCTCTTACAGAGGCGATGCGGCGAACGTTTCGTCTGTGTGCTGTCGGAAGAGGATTCTGGCTGCGCCCCTGCGAGGTCAGACGCGAGCTGCCAGCGTTGCATCGATCAGCTGTTCCAGCTGCCCAGCGAACTGCTTGTCCAACTTGGCATATGTCTTCGAACCGAAGATCTGCGTGAGCGTGGGTTCGGAAATGTGGTAGTAGTTCATCGCGCCAAGCAGCTGGTAAACGAGCGCCAGGGCTTCGGCGTCGCTCGCGGTCTGCCAGTTTGGTATCGCTTGCACCATCTTGATGAGACGCTGGAGGAAGGGCTTCAGGTACCAGGTGCCTGCCGTGTCCGCACGGCGTTTGTTGTCTAGCAATTCGCGTATGAGCAGAGCGGTCTGCTGCGTGTGATCTCGAGCGTTGCTCTGCAGATTCATGATGAAGTTCTTGAATCGCTCCGCGGGATCGCTGGCGTCTGCGCTCGCATACAAGAAGTCATAGCGCTCTGAAACCCGCTTCAGCACCTCGCCATAAATTTTCTCTTTGCTGCCGAAGTGATGCAGGAGGGCCTGCTTGGTGAGACCAAGCTCGCTTGCGATCGCGGCGATGCTTACGCCGTAGAAGCCGCGTTCCGCGAAAAGAAGCTCCGCCTGGTCCAGAAACTGTTCTCTCGTATCGCTTGCCATGTCTGCGCCTGGTTGGATTTGACAGCTTACCACATGGTAGGTAGCATGCGCCTCTTTGTCGCCTTACCAAGTGGTAAGTAATTTTGAGCTGCACGCATCAGGAGAGAAGAATGGATCGCGCAACAGAACTGACGCTCATCGACGAGCTCCTGGACCTCAAGGCCAACCAGTCACCTTTCCTCGACGAAGCGGTCGCACGGAATCCGGTGGCGCACTACGCGTGCAATGATCACTTCCGTCGTGAGCAGGCCAGGATCCTGCGCGCGCTGCCGATCGTTGCTGCGCAATCCAGTGAGCTGGACGGTCCGAATGCGTTTGTGCAACGCGAAGTGAACGGGCTGCCGGTGTTGATGACGCGGGATGAATCGTCGCGCGTGCACGCATTTCTCAACGTGTGTCGTCATCGCGGCACGCGGCTCGTTGATGATGCAGCGGGCTGCAAGCGCCGTTTCTCTTGTCCCTATCATGCATGGACTTATGCCAACACCGGCGAACTCGTTGGCGCCCCGCACTTTGATCAGGGGTTTCCGGAGGAAGACAGGGCCGCGCTGGGCTTGAAGCGGCTCGATTGTCGGGAGCAATACGGTTTTATCTGGGTAATGCCGACACCGGATGTCGACCTGGACCTGGATGCGTTTCTGGCGGGTCTGGGACCCGATCTCGACGCGCTGGGGATCGAGGAGATGGGTATTGCGGAAGAGCATTCCGAAATGCGGAACGCGAATTGGAAGACGCTGGTGGAAGGCGGCATCGAGGCTTACCACTTTCGCGTGGCTCATCGGACCACAATTGGCCCCCACTTTGAGAACAACCTTTCGTCTTACCGAACCTTCGGCCCGCACCTGCGCTCGATACTGCCGCGCACCAGCATGGGTTCACTGACTGCCGAGGCGAGGGACGAGTGGCGCCTGCGTGATCACGCCAACATCCTGTATACGCTTTTCCCGACATGCCAGTTGCTCGTGCAGCAGGATCACGTCGTGTGGATAACGCAGACCCCGATATCCGCCTCAGAAACGCGGTTGCGGCTCGTTACGCTGGCGCCGCGCGATGCCCTGGATGACGTCAGCCATTGGAAGCGAAACCACCTCATCACCAAAACCACGCTGGATGAAGACTTCGAAATCGGCGAGAGCATTCAAGCGGCAACGGACAGCGGCGCCAACGACAACATGCTGTTCGGACGTTTTGAGGGCGCGCTGGATCAGTTCAATCGTTCAATCGACAGCTATCTCGCTTAGCCGCGGGGCAGACGTATACCAACACACAGATCAGGAGAGAGAGATGGAAGAAGTGGTCAAGTACTCGGTCAGCAACAAAGTCGCCACCGTCACGCTCAACCGACCGGACAAATTCAACACGCTTCGGGGCGATGTCCTTGCTGCATTGGAAGAGGCGCTTCAAAAAGCCAACACTGATGATGACGTCAAGGTGATCGTGCTGGAGGGCGCGGGTGATGCGTTCTGCGGCGGTTTCGACTTTTCCGGCGACGGCTACGGCAGCACCTCGCAGTCCGAGCGTGATCCGGGTATGGACATGTACAACGTCACCAGTCGGTATACGAGCTACATGAACACGTTCATGGGTCTCTGGCGTGGCCTCAAGCCGACGATCGCCAAAGTGCACGGCTACTGCGTGGGCGGCGGCTCGGAGCTTGCGCTCTGTGCCGATCTCGTCATTGCCTCCGACTGTGCGCGTCTTGGCACACCTTACTCCCGCGTCTGGGGCTGTCATCTGAGCGGCATGTGGGTGCAGCGCCTGGGTCTGGCCAAGGCGAAGTACTACGCGTTGACTGGTGAGTGGATCAGCGGCAAAGAAGCTGCCGAGATCGAGCTGATCAATTTTTCGTATCCGCTCGAAAAGCTGGATGAAGAAGTGACAAGTCTCGCGGACCGGCTCACGACAATCCCGCTCACACAGCTGGCGGCGATGAAGCTGATCGTGAATCAGGCCTATGACAACATGGGGCTGCAGAGTACGCAGACACTCGGGCCGATCCTTGATGGCATCATGCGCTTCACGCCGGAAGGTGTTGCGTTCATTGATGAAGCGCGTGAGCATGGCGTGCGTTCGGTGATAGAGAAACGCGATGGACCGTTTGGCGACTACAGCCAGGGTCCGGCAGACGAGCAACCCCGCAGACGCAGTGAGTTAACCCTATGAACGACGCCGCCGACCCCGTTGCCGCGATAAGAGCGCAGGCGCACCTGCACCACGCCTACCTGCTCGGGCTGCAGCTGATGATTTCGACGAACGAGTCCAACGAGGTTGTTGGAGACTGGATGTTTCGCCTGTTTCGGCGGCAGCACCTGGACAAGTTTCTGTCGAGTTTCGAGAAGCTGGGGCTGTCGGAGTTGCCGGATGCGGTTGCCTGCGCCAAGTACCACGTGCTCTCCAACAATCTGGGCGGCGTGGGTGTGGAGTACATGTACGAGTCCGATCAGAAGGCCTGGGTTCGCTTTCGCTACCCGCGCTGGATGTATCACGGTCCGACAGTCTGTGGTGTCCCGGTGGAGGTCAGCCGCGGCTTCCTCAATGGCTGGTATGCGCACAATGGCGTATCGCTGAAGAATCCGCGGCTGGGCTACGTATGCGTTTCCGAGGACATGACTGGCGAGTTTGGTCTCTGCGGCTATTTCAAAGAGTACGATCATGATCTTGCACCGGAAGAGCGGCTGCAGTTTGCCAAGGGTGAGTTGCCACCGCCGTTTGATCCCGACGCGCAGCCGAGCGTGCCGCAGGACCAATGGGACGATGAGCGTCTCGAGAAGGCGAATCGCAACTACGCGCTCAACTACATCCGCAACGGCCTTGCGGAGCTCGTGCAGGTCATGGACAAGGAAGAAGCCGCCACCCTCGCGCAACGTGCCGCCGGGCTCATCGGGCTACAGTACTTCCCGGAAACCGCTGAGCTTGTTGGCGCCAGAGACGGCGACCTGCAGGACTGTGCGGACTATCTGGCGGCGATGTTCCGCGGGATGGGTGACGAGGTCACGGTAACGCAGACCGCCGATGGTGTGGACATCAGCCAGAGCGGTCTGCGTGTCATACGCGGTCTGCCTGAAGAGGAGGCCGGCGTCGTCTTTGACTGCTGGGCCGAGATCTGGAAAGGCACCGCACGCTCTCAACGAACGATGAAGCGCCTGAGCGTCGAGCGGGATGGTCTGGAGGCGCGCTGGCACCTGCAGCCGCTTTAGCGCGCAACTGCTTCAAGACACCGCATTTCGATCCATCGCGCTCAACATATGGAAGCCTGCCCAGAGGTCGTCCATCGCCGGCCGTGTTGGTTTGTGCTCGAGAATCTCGAACCACAGATTGCCCGGATCGTCGGCGCCGCGGCGCCCGCTCAGCGGTGAGTTTTCTCCATCCATGGCCGAGCGTATGTCGGCGGTGTGTATCCAGCGATCGAAGTCTCCGGCGATGACACGGTGCAGGATTTTCCAGTCGCCCTCGCGTTTCTCCCAGACATCCAGATAGCGTCCCTGATGCAGAAAATCCGTGAATCCAACCTCGTGGGCCAGTCTGTGAACGACATGCCATTGCGACGTACAGGCGCAGCGGGCGCCGTCGAACTTGAAGCGGGTGTTGGTAATCGAGTGCATGCTCGAATCCACGGCTTTGAGACAAGGGATGACGTACTCGGCAAACGCATGCGCGTTACCGGCAAAGAAGCCGTGATCGTCGTACCCGTCTTCCCAGTAACACGACTTCAACATCTCGAGATCACACCTGTCCACCGCCTGGCAGTAGCGGTGTATGCCCTCGCGGATGGCTTCACGGTCGCGGAGCTCGGTCAGCTCGCTTTCAAGAACGGCCAATCTCTCTTCGATGGTCATTGGTTTCCTCCGGTGCGTGCTCGCGGTGATATCGTCCTTCCATTGTGTATTGAATTAACTTGCTTCTATAGTGCCGTTTTTTTCCGAGGGGGCTGATTGAATGGGGCATCAGGACATGATGAGCTACGACGATGTGATCATGGGGTGCCGCAGCATCGGCGGTTACAAACCCGGCCCGGTGCCGCTTCGGAGAGGGCGACATGAAAACGGCCGCTACAGCCAATGCGGCGTCGTTCAAGGAATGAGAAGGCAGATGATCGATGTCTGAGTCGAGTGAGAGGCCGACGATAGCGTTTTACTGGGACCTCGGCAGCACGAATACGTACTTTGCGCTCAAGCTGCTGCCGCCTATTGCCGAGCGCTACGGTGCCGACATTGCGTGGCACCCGTTTAATCTCGGTTACGTCTTTCAGAGTAATCGGTACGAGCTGATGAAAGAACCGAAAGACAAGCTCAACAATCGCCTCGACGATCTCAAGCGCTGGGCAAAGAAGTACGATCTGCCGTTCAAGCGACCGACGCGTTTTCCAATCAAGACCGCGCGGGCGTTGCGGGGGGCGCTTGCCATGCGCGAGAAAGACCTGGAGCTACCCTTCATCGAAGCGATATTTACCGAATACTGGGAGCTGGATAACGGTGAGATCGGCGAATACGCAGAGCTCCGGAAAGTGGCCGCGCGGCTCGGCGTGGATCCGGACGAATTTGAGACGCTGAGTGAGAGTGACGCCGTACGTCAGAAGCTCATCGACTCGACCAATGCGGCCCGCGATCGAGGTGTATTCGGGGCGCCGACGATGATCCTGGACGGTGAGCTTTACTGGGGCAAAGACCGTATGGATTTCATTGAGGACCAACTCGCAGCGCTGACCCGCTGACGCGGGTCATGCGAACCGACTCTCCCCTAGAGGGGATGCAGTCGTACGGGGACGTCCTTGATACCGCGTATGAAGTTGTTGGGCAGGCGTTCGACATCGCCGACGACTTCGACCATGTGGAAACGCTTCATGATCTCTTCCCAGAGGATGCGCAGCTGCATCTCCGCGAGGCGGTTGCCCATGCAGCGATGGACGCCGAAGCCGAAAGCAACATGCGCGCGCGCGTTGGGGCGATCGATGATCAGCTTCTCCGGATCTTCGAACACGGTTTCGTCGCGGTTGCCGGAGAGATACCACATCACCACTTTGTCCCCGGCTTTGATCTGCTGACCGCCGAGTTCGTAGTCCTCCAGGGCGGTACGGCGCATGTGGATGACGGGCGTTTGCCAACGGACCATCTCCGCAACCATGTTGGGGATCAATCCCGGGTTGTCGCGCAGCTTCTGATACTGGTCCGGATACTTGTTCAGCGCCACGACGCCGCCGCTGATGCTGTTGCGGGTGGTGTCGTTGCCGCCGACGATGAGGAGGAGAAGGTTGCCGAGAAAAAGCTCGGGGTCTTCATTCATCTTGGCCGTTTCCGGGTTGTGCTGCAGCATGGATATCAGGTCGAAAGCTGGCGGCTGGCCCACCTTCGACATCCACAGCTGATAGAACGCACCGGCGCACTCCATCAGCTCGTCGTAACGGCTTTGCATGTCGATGCTGTCGTCCCCGGTGACCTCGGGAACGGCGGTGGTGATGTCGGACCAATGTATGAGCTTGCGCCGGTCTTCGTAAGGAAAGTCGAATAACGTCGCCAGCATCCTGGCGGTCAACTCTACGGAAACCTCCTGTACCCAGTTGAAGGTCTCGCCGACCGGCAGGTTGTCGAGAATGTCAGCGGCACGCTCGCGGATCAGGGGTTCGAGCTCCGCCAGATTCGTTGGCGCGACGGTTGGCGAAACAGCACCACGCACCCTCGCGTGCTCGGGCTCGTCCATGGTAATGAAGCTACGCCCCTGGATCTGACCTTCGACTGCTATTGGGTCCGGCAATGCGATGCCGCCCTTTTCTGAGGAAAAAACGGTATTGGTGGTATCGACCTCTTTGATCAGCTGGTGTGACGTCACCGACCAGAAAGGTCCGTTGACGCTGTCCTCCAGAAAGTGCACCGGGGCTTCCTGGCGCAGGCGTGCAAACCAGGGCTGCCAGGTGTCGTTCATGAACAGCTCTGGTCTGCTCACGTCGATTGTCTCGAGAGGGATGGCGCTGATGTCTTGGTCTGCCGTTGTATTCATCATCGTTTCCTTTTGGGTTGAGGAAATTTTAGCCAGCTCGCTCGATCCCGCAACCGCACGGCATGCCAGTTTGGGACCTTGCGCACACGCCTTTATCCAGGTTGCCGGCGAGAGTTGCTCGGCTACGCGTTGGCCGGCCCTTTCGATGCGCAAGGTGACTTACGCCGAACAGTTGATGAACAGTGTACGTGAAAATTCTGATTGTCTGAGTTCGCCGATCAACCAGAATCACCCAATCATCGAAATCAGGAGTTCCGGATGCCGTCGTCTTTGATCAATCGAATTTCTGGTGCCGTGTTGTTTGCGGCGCTGTCTCTGAGTCTGCCCGTGCTGGCTGACGACGCTGGCAAAGCCTTACACGATCATCACCACGGCGCTGATGGGCATGCGAATGAACATGAGCATCACCATGGTGACGATGGGCACGCCAATGAGCATGAGCATCATCACGGCGACGACGGTCATGCCAATGAGCATGAACATCACCACGGCTCAGACGGGCATGTGAGCGAGTTCGAGCATCACCATGGTGACGGGGGTGATCAGGTTGCACATGGGCACCACCATGCGGAAGACGGACATGTCAGCGAACATGAGCATCACCATGGCGATGATGGGCACGCTAGCGAACATGAGCATCACCATGGTGACGACGGGCATGCGAATGAACACGAGCATCACCACGGTGACGACGGCCACGCCAGCGAGCACGAGCATCACCACGGCGTGGATGGGCATGACAACGAACATGATCACCATCATGCCGGCGGTGCTGAAGGGGGTGATGATCACCACCACCATCAGGAAGGCTGAAACGCACCCGGCTCACCGAGAAGCTTGCCGGATATTTTGAGCTTACGCCCTCTTACAAGGCGTCGAGGTAGGGTCGCGCGTTCCACATGGGCCAGCGCTTTGCTGTGCGTTGGATTGTCTGTTTTGACCAGAATGCGCTGCCCGGCGACGGCACACCCAGACAACTCAGCTGGTCGGGGGTGCAGTGCTCAAAATAGATGTGCCAGGGTTTCATGATGCTGACCGGCCAGGCGCTCCAGCCGATCATGTCGTTACCCGCTGCTTTGAAGCTTGCCGTAAGGGTGTAGCGCACGCCGCCCGGGCGCGTGAGGTTGGTGCCGCGGTGGTAGACGTCGATGCCATACGCAAAAACAGAACCCTGGGGCCCCGCGCCCGAGCGCTCCAGAGCCTTTAGCGGCGCCTGTACTTCTTCCGGCCCGAACGGATCGCGCTCGCCGCCACACACTTTATCGCTCTCGGATACGGGCACGTAGTGAATGGCGCCGAGATCGTCTTCGACGTCGGTGATGTAGATCATGCAGTTGATCGTGCGTGCCTGGTATGCCTCCGCAGGCACCGTGAGCGTGTGATTCTTGAAGTCGCAGTGAAAGGTCTGATCGAAGTCGGCTTCGCCGGTAAATTTCGCCCAGGAATGGCTTTGATAAAGGTGCACGTCATCCGTGCCCAGCGCTGCGCGCGCCAGCTCGATCAGCGCCGGGTGCAGCGCAAGCAGGTTCAGCGCGGGCGAGCAGTCGAAAGGCATGTCGTCGAAGTTGCGGAACTGATCGCGGGAGAAAACGCCTACCTGTCCCGCCTGCTTGTCATTACGTGCGGGCGCGTCGGCCTCGCGGCGCTCGCTATAGAGCGCGTCCATGTCTGCCTGGCAGGGCGCCATCTCTTCGGGCGTAAAGAAACGTTCGAGCAGCACGCCGCCTTCGCGGCGCCATTCATCGAGTTGTGCGCTGGTAAAACGCCTTTGCGATAGCGCGGCGTCATTCACGGCCAGGGAGCTCAACGACGCCGAGTTGCAGATACAGGGAGAGATAGTCGGTTACGCCGCGCTGGCGCGTGATCCTGCCGTCTTTAACCGTCAGCATGGAGACATCGCGGAAGCTCACGGTCTCGCCGGTGCGCCGGTTCTGGCCGCTGATCTTGAGACGCACGACCACCTCGTCGCCTGCTTCGATCAGTTCTTCGATTTCTTCAGCGTAGCCGGGCAGGTCGATGCGCACCTGCTCCGCGAGCGCGGCGACGCCCGGCAGACCCTGGCCCCAATCGGTCATGGGATAGTCGGCCTGGAAGTCCTCTGCGTAAAACTCGCCGACTCTCGACGTGTCGCCGTCTGTCCAGATGACCTGGCATGCTTCTGTGACGATATCTGCAGCTGCAGCCATTGAGTTGTTCCTTACCCATTGCCTTCAGGCGCGCTTTGCCCGCCGGCATTGATGTCGATCGGCATATTTAAACAACGGCTGTTTGGCCGCCACGCAAGAGTCGTCCGGGCAGGGCGCCGGTGAACTCACCGTCCTCATAGGTCACTTCGCCCGACTTGATGGTCATGCGGTAGCCGGAGGCTGTCTGTATCAGGCGTTTGCCGTTCGCCGGCAGATCGTGAACCATGCGCGGTCGGTCGAGCTTCAAGGCGTCGTAGTCGATCAGGTTCAGGTCCGCTTTGTGACCGGGCGCAATCAAGCCGCGGTCGTGCAGCCCGTATACCTCGGCGGTATCCCGCGTCAGCTTGTGCACGACGAACTCGAGCGACATCTTCGGGCCGCGTTCGCGGTCGCGGGTGAAGTAACTCAGCATGTAGGTCGGGACGCTCGCGTCGACCAGCACGCCGCAATGGGCGCCGCCGTCAGACAGCCCGAAAACACTCAGGGGATGCTCGATCACTTCGCGCTGGCCTTCCAGATCACCCGCATATCGCCCGAATAGAATCAGGATGGGGTTGCCGTCCGCCATCGTGTCCATGATCACTTCGCGTGGATTGCGGCCCGACGCGGCAGCCGCCGCAGCGACCGTTTCTTCTGCCGAAGGCTCATACGTCAGCCGCTCGTCCATCAGGTATTGATGCTCGTAGTCCGTCAGGAAGCGGGCGGTGTCCTTGTTGCCGGGCAGCATCACGTCTTCGTCGATGACCCGCTGGCGGAATTCAGGTTCGCGCAGTTTGGCGCGTTGCTCGTCGAGCGGGAGGTGCATGATTTCGCGGTACGCCGGGAACTGGCGCATCGGATTGATCGTGCCGTCGAGCGTCATCAGTATCGAAGCCGGTCGGGCGCCAACCTGCGGGCGCAGATTGAACCCGTCAGCGGCGAGGGTTTCCGCGAGATCCCAGACCGGGCCGAAGCCGGCGGTGGTCAGCGGCGTCACCGTGCGGCCGGTGGTGCGTGCGATGTACTCGACCCAGGAAAGCTCGTCCGGGTCGCTCAAGTGATCGGAGACGAACTCGATGGTGCCGTGATCCAGACCTTCGAAGGCGCTGCCGATCATCTTGATCTCTTCACCGGCGGCTCGGGTGCCAGGGACCAGGTTGCCGTTTTTGTCGACGTGCAGATAGATGCGCGAGGTGGAAAAACCCAGGGCGCCTGCCTCCAGAGCTTCCCGGGTGATGCGGCGCATCTCGGCCATGTCCTCCGCGGTGGCGTCGTCGTAACACCGCTCCCCCATCACGTAGTGGCGTATCGCGACGTGAGGAACCTGGGTGCCGACATCCACCGCGTAGGGCGTGTCGATCGCATCCAGGTACTCGGGAAAAGTTTTCCAGCCCCACGGAATACCTTCATGCAGGGCGGTGCCGGGAATGTCCTCTACGCTTTCCATCAGTGAGACCAGCTCATCCTCGGTGCCCGGATGTACGGGCGCGAAGCCGACGCCGCAGTTACCCATGACCACGGTCGTGACGCCATGCCAGGAGCTCGGCGTCACCTGTTTGTCCCAGCAGACCTGGCCGTCGTAGTGCGTGTGGATGTCGACGAAGCCCGGGGTGAGCAGGTCGCCGGCAGCATCAACTTCGCGTCGGCCCGCGCCGATGGGCTCGTCGCCCACGCGACCAACTGCGGAAATGAGACCGCCGTCGATCGCGACGTCGCCGCTGAATCGGTCGGCGCCGGATCCGTCGACGATCAACGCATTGCGGATAACCAGATCATGCATGGCGGTAAGTCCCCGGTAATTTCAAGATCGGGGACAGTAGCACCGATTCAGGTCGAATCGAAGAGGTGGCGGCGGGCAGTCAGTAAGGGCGCTCGCCGACGATAGTCACGCGCTCCATTTGGCGTCGTTCCGGCCAGTAGTCGGCAGCGGCGTAATGCTGCGCTGCCCGGTTGTCCCAGAACGCAAAGCTGTCAGGTCGCCAGCGGAAGCGGCACTGGTGTTCGGGAATCCAGGCCTGCAGGTAAAGCTTCTGCAGGAGCGCTTCCGACTCGGCAGGATCCATATCGACGATGCGTCGGGTAAAGGTGCGATTGACGTATATGGATTTGCGCCCGCTCACCGGGTGCGTGCGCACTACGGGATGTGTGGACGGGGGGAACTCGGCGCGTTTGGCTGCGACCGCCTCTTCGCTCGCGCCGTTGGCCTTCATCGCCTGCAGGAACGTCTCGTTGTCGTGGATTGCCTGCAGGTCTTCGATTTGTGCCTTAGTGTCATCGTCGAGCGCGTCGTAGGCCGTTTCCATGTTGGCGAACAATGTATCGCCACCGCTCTCGGGCACCACGCGCGCGCGCAGGATGGAACCCAGCGAAGGTTCAGCCCGCCACGTAACGTCGGAATGCCATACGTTGATATACGGTGGGTGGTCTCTATCGTTGTTCAGATGGATGACCTCGGGGTGTTCCGGATTGTTGTCGGTGAAGGGATGCACCTCCAGCTCCCCGAAGCGCGCGGCAAAGGCCACGTGCTCTTGCATGGTGATGTGCTGTTCTCTGAAGAAAATCACTTTCCGCTCGACCAGCAGGCGCGAAAGATACTCGATGACCGTCTGGTCCAGGTCGCTGGAAAGGTCTATGCCGTGTACTTCGGTGCCGATGTTGGGCGTGAGATGCGCGAGTTCGAACGGCGCGTCCTCAGTCGCCACCGGGCTTGCGGGTTCCGCCATGCTCTGATTCCTCTCTCCACTTGCCGGAGCGAAATCTTAGCATCACGGTTTGTCTGCGTCTGTTGTCTGTTGTCTGGTGGTGCGTGGTGGCTGCGTGTGGAATGGTGGGCTGCGGACAGGACCACACCAACTTTGAGTCAGTGTGGTCCTGTTGCAGGTTCGGTCAGTGTTTCGCTTCTTGTTCGGCCACGCTCACGGCTGAACTGAGGCTCGAGTACGAACCTTTATGTCGCTTGCCATCTTTTTGAACGTGGAACTTTGGACTGCCGAAGGTGGACGTCTCTTTGACCACGTCGAACCGGCTGTATTTTCCGTAGAACGTTTCAACGACTTCCTTGCTCATGTTGCTATTCCTTAATTTGCTGAATGTTGGTTTGGTCAAGTAAGCGGATTCAGATTCATATGGCCATGGCGGCCTCCGTGTCGAATGGGTTCTTCATCACGCTTCTCTGAATGCATTGCTTGCGTAAGCAAGATCGCACATTTCTTCGAGCGACATCCCGTGCGGGTCGGAGGTTGCCAGGTGTTCGCAGTACGCTTCGGAAAGGCCGGCGTGGTATTTGGTGTTCACGACGACCCGACCGAATTTCCTGTCACCGCCGAGCAAGCCCACCAGCTTGTAGATAGGCCAGATGATCACCCACTTGGTGGCCATGACCAGCATAGACGGGATGCCGAAGACCCAGATCGCCCAGTCGTGGTGCTCGTAGTGGTACAGCGTGCGCATGCTGAGATCGATCATGTAGCCGACTTTTTCCAGCACAACTTCCGGCAGCCAGAAGCGCGCCATGGGGACGAGCACGACGAAGGAGGCGAGGGCATGTGTCATCCAGGCCAGGGTCAGCACGACGAGCAGAATCCCGGCCAGTTGCTGGCTGACGAGGCCGACGAGCATGAGACCCAGGCCGAATACGAAGTAGACAACGAGACCGACCCAGAGCGACATGAGCGCAGTCATCGGCACATCATCCGCGAGGTCCTCATCGAGCATTTCGCCGAGGGTCAATCCTTCGGCAAGCACGGCATCTTCGTATTGCACCTCGAAGCTGCTGCCTCTGGCGCGATCCCAGTACTGCGCGAAAATTTTCTGATTCTCGAACACGTTGTCGCGAGCGATGTCTTCCGGCGTCTCAAAGTCTTCAGTTTCGGCCTGCTTTTTCGGTGCGGGCGCGGCTTCGCCGGAGAGGTACGCGCGAACGACTTCCAGAGCATCGTCGATCAGCACGAAGTTTCGTTCGAACTTCTTGATCTGCTCCTCGGAAGGATTGCTGTGCGCGATACGATCCGGATGCCAGCGACGCTGCGCTCTGCGCTTCACTTTTTTGAGGTCGCTCTCAGTCAAGGCGTTGAGGTCTTGTATCTCGAGGATCTCAACGGCGGCGCTCAATTCGAGTTGTTCTTCCATGATCCTACTCCCGCGCCAATGCCGCCGGCTCGGGCATCTCATTGATGTCCAGCTCAGGCGCAGGCTCGGTTGCGACAGACGCGGCCTCGGGTTCGGTTTTTTGAACTGATGGCAACTTCTGTCCGAGGAGTTCGCGGATGCGATCACCCCAGTGTTTGTAGGTGTTGATGACGGCGTAGTAAGGCAGCAGCACAAACATCAGGAGCAGTCCGATGCCTTTCATCACGCTGCTCTCGTCATCCAGAAATCGATCGGCAATCCAGCCGAAGTCGTTGTACTCGTTGCCAACGAGCAGATGGCGGTTGACGATGTAGTTCGGCACGAAAGATGCGAATACGTACAGGGCGCTGGATGCCACGAAAAAGAAACCACCGGCGGGATCGCGCGTGGTCATCAAGAGCAGGCCCGCCAGGCCGACAATCAAAGGCACGCCCCAGTTGCCGAAGTACGTTCTGCGTTCGTTGAAGGCGACGATGTGCCTGATCTCGTCAAGCTCGCCAGGCTCGATTGCGTCTTCGCTCAAACTTGCGAGCACTTCTTGTGCATTGCGGATCTGTCGGAGCTCTGTCGCATAGACGCCGGTTTCGAGCAGAGGGTGATCTTCTTCTACGAAAGTCCATCCCTCGAATGCGACTTCCAACAAGTCATCTGTGGATGAGTGTTCCATCTCGTTTCCCCTAATTAGTAAGTTCCCATTTATCTAATCCCTCCCAGGGCTCAGCCTGGGGAAAGCGTGAGTAACTTTGTTGTAGCCGGGCTACTGCAAAGAAAACCCCTCTCACACCTTGAGGAGAAGTTTTACCCTGGTTAGCTGAACGCTGGCTTAATAGTTAACGGGATCGCGCAGGCGATCACAGATTGTCTGCGCTAGGGGATCAGCGATTGAGAGATAGGTGCTGCGCCGGCTTACAGAGTTCAGGTATCCCGATCACGCAGATTGCCCCGCGGCCGGATTACTCCGAACCTGCGGCGATCGTGCATGCTTCAAGAAGAGAACAGGGTTGAATCCGCGTACGTACCGAGCTCGATCCGCAACTTCATGAGGAGAAAGTGACGTGGCAGAAATCCAACGCGGTTTGCGTTCGGGCAGGCATACCGTACCTCGTCGCGCGATAAACCTTGGTTAAGTTTCTGCTTGGCAGGTTGATTCACTATGGTCGACGGAGGGTGAAACACACTTACATGGTTGGGGCGATTGCCAGTAAAGTTCTGTCACTACCGGAATTTCAAGAAACGTCATCGAACGCACCTCAACATCCAAGCTCCTGATTTTCAGCTCACCGCTGCTCGGTGTGTTCATGGCCAACACCCTGATCAGCTTCTACCTGCTGAAATTCTCCACCGACGTGCTGATGATAGCGCCGGCGGTTGTTGGCACGCTGTTGCTGCTTGCGCGTTTCTGGGATGCCTTCACCGATCCCCTGGCGGGCTGGTTGTCGGATCGCACGCGGACCCGCATGGGACGCCGCCGGCCCTGGTTGCTGGGCGCAGCACTGCCGTTCGGCGCTTCTGTTGTCATGTTGTGGAGCCCGCCGGCCAACCTCGAAGGTAGCGCGCTTACCGTCTGGGTGGGCGCTGCAATTCTGCTGTTCTACACCGCGTACACGGCGTTCCGCATTCCCCACCTGGCTTTTGCTGCTGAGCTTGATCGGGGCTATCACGAGCGCACCCGTGTGTTCGCCGTTCTGCAGATGGTGGAAAGCGTTGGCATGTTTTCCGCCGCGGGTGCACTGTTTCTACTGGAATCCGCGGACGATCCCCGGGAGTTTGCCCGTCAATTGTCGGTCCTCATGGGCGTGTTTGCGGGAGTCGTCATGCTCCTGCCGGTGTGGCTGATGCGGGAGCGCGCGGAGTTTCAGGGCAGGGGTGGTCCGAACCCTCTGCGCTCGTTTCGTGACGTGCTGCAGAACGCCAACGCGCGGGTGTTGATTGGCGTGTACTTCATCGAGCAGGTTGGCTTTGGCGCGCTCGTCGTGCTGCTGCCTTATCTGTCCGACTACGTTGTCGTGTCTCCCGGGCGCACTGCCATTTACCTCTTCAGTGCAATCGCGGCGATGCTCGTGTCGATCCCGGTTTGGGTAATCCTGTCGCGGCGATACGGCAAGAAACGCATCTGGTTGTGGTCTCTCTGTGCCAAAGTGTTCATCTTCGGGTCGATACTTTCTTTTGGTGAAGGTGACGTCGTCGTGATGGCGCTCGCCAGCATGGCCTTCGGGCTGATGAATGGCTGCGGTTCAGTGGTGGGTCAATCGCTACAGGCTGATGTCATCGATGCAGATGAGGCGCGCACGGGTGAGCGAAAGGAGGGCACCTATTTCGCCGCGTGGAACTTCGCGCAGAAAGCCGCGGCCGGTGTCGCGGCCTGGCTGGTGGGCATGGTCCTGACGCTTACCGCGTTTGTGCCGAACGTTCAGCAAAGCGAGCAGGCGCTCCTCGGCATCTCGTTGACGGCCTCTGCGCTGCCCTGTGTGCTGCATATCTGTGCGATTCTATTGCTCACCAGATTCTCGCTGGATGAAAGTGAGCATCGCGCGGCAGTGCAAGCGGGCGCGGATCTGGCTGCCAAAGAAGGGTGATCCAGACGGAATCGACAAACTCTCTGGGATTACGCTAAGAGACTGTCCACTTCTTCGAGAGCCCGCTCGCCGTCACCGGCCATCTCACACTCGATAAACGTCAACAATGCTTGTTCATGGCGAACGAGAAACTGTATGGCGGGTATGTCTGATTCCGGCGCTGTGGCCAGCAGTTGATCGAAGCGGGCGATTGCATTCTCGATGACGTCTTTCATATGCATCATCGATTCGTGGTGCGAGGTGTCGGTGTAGCGGCTCAGAACGTCGTCGCCAACCTCGATTGCTTCCTCGGTGACTGCGGCCTCACCGTGAGACTCGAGCAGCGCGGCCATCTTTTTCCCAGTGACGTTTTCGAGCTCCGCAAGCCTGCGCCACTTGGCGCTCATGGAGGGATCGTCGCTTCGTTCAGCAAGCGCCTTGAAGAATACTTCACCGAAAAGTTCGCCTAACCAGGCGCTGCGCACGCCTTCGAGATAGCTGTCGTGTTCCATGATCGGGCTCCCCGATTTGCTGTGCAGATGATCATAGCAAAGCAGGATGCAGGTCAATGTGCTGCGCCAGGGTGCGAACAGCGTCCTTGACTTTGTCGGCTGACAAGCGCACTGTGCGCCCCGCGTGTCGAACGCGCGGTTGTTTCATTCGAAATAACTATCTCGACTCACTCATACACGCCGTTTATCGCTCCAGCGCGTTAGCAGTTACGGCAACGATGTCCGCGGTCAGCGACCTTGCGGACGTCCAAGGAAATACATTGACGACTGAATTCAAGTCCCTCGGGATCGGCGCGAACCTGTGCCGTGCCCTGGCCGATATTGGCTACGAACACCCGACGCCTATCCAATCTCAGGCGATCCCTGAACTCCTCGACGGTAAAGACCTGTTGGGGATAGCGCAGACGGGCACCGGCAAGACGGCAGCGTTTGCATTACCCATTCTCGAAATGCTTCTCGCGGATCGAGCGAAAGCGGAGTCAAGGCGCCCGGCTGCGCTGATTCTTGCACCAACGCGTGAGCTTGCGGCGCAGATACGTGATGAAATCAACAACTTTGCGCAGCACACAAAGCTGCGCCACACCTGCATTTTCGGCGGTGTCGGCCAGAATCCGCAGGTAAAGGCGCTGGCGCGCGGTGTCGAAATCCTCGTGGCAACGCCCGGGCGATTACTGGATCTGGCTGATCAGGGCCACGTTGCGCTCGACGCCGTGACGCACCTGGTGCTCGACGAAGCGGACCGGTTGCTCGACATGGGCTTCGTCCGTGACGTGAAGAAGATCATTCGTCTGCTCCCGCGCGACCGGCAGTCGCTTCTCTTCTCAGCAACCATGCCTCGGGAAGTTGCCGACCTTGCGGCCGAGATTCTGGATGACCCAGCACGTGTGGAAGTGACGCCGAAGCAGGTCACCGTCGAGAAAATCGACCAGGGCGTGCTGATCGTGACAAACGAGCGAAAGCAGGCGGCTTTACAGCAGATGCTTTTGGATCCGAGCGTCACCCGCGCGATTGTGTTCACTCGGACCAAGCATGGTGCGAATCGCGTCGCCAAGAAGCTCGACAAGGCGGGCATCACCGCTGAGGCGATTCACGGCAACAAGTCACAGAATGCCAGAACGCGCGCGTTGGAAAACTTCAAGAGCGGCGATGCCTGGGTGCTGGTCGCTACTGATATCGCGGCACGGGGTATCGATATCGATGGGATTTCCCACGTGATCAATTTCGAACTGCCGCACGAGCCCGAAAGTTATGTTCACCGCATAGGCCGCACCGCCCGCGCGGGCACCAGCGGCGTTGCGTGGTCTCTGGTTGATCCTTCTGAGCTCAAGCGGTTGAAGGCAGTAGAGCGGTTGACGAAGGTGAAGCCGGCGCCGCTCGAACTCGCCATTGCGGAGAACGGCGGCGCAGGTGACGAGCAGGAAGCGAACGGCGAGCGCAAACGGCAGGAAAGTCAGAGCGCCAACGGCGATGGCCGCAAGCGCCGTCGCCGGCGCAGGCCTCGCCGACGGAAAGCCGCGGCTTAACTTAAACATTGGCAATAAAAAACCCGCAGACTCTTGCGAGCCTGCGGGTTTCTACACGGCTAACCGAAAGGGTTAGTTCAGGTTGTAGGTCAACTCCATACCGTAAACCCGGGGTTCGGTCGTCTGCGCGGTGCGGCGATAGCCGTCTGCTGCGCCGTGACGCAGAATCTGACGGATACCGATCTCGTCGAAGACGTTGTTGACGAACCCGGACACGATCCAGCTTTCATCGGCGCTGGTCCATGTCGCACGCAGGTCGACACGCTGGTACTCCGGCGCGCGGTCGAGCTCAGTCTCGAACGCGGAGAAGTACACCTCATCGATCCAGGCGTAGCTGGCGAAGAGGTCGATGTTGCCGTTGTCACCCATCGGGATCTGATACGACGCATAAGCGCTGAACTTCATTTCCGGGATCCGCGGCAGCGCGTTGCCTTTCAGATCGCGCACACGGTCAGGGTTGTTCTGACCGGTGTAGATTGCGCCCGGAATAGTCGGGTCAGCGCCGTCAACGACCAGGAATGACTCCGTGAATTCCGTGTCGGTGTAGCTCAGATTGCCGCCCAGCGTCAGCCGGTCAGTGGCAAGCCACAGCACTTCCGCTTCCACGCCCCACATCTCCGCGCCCGGCGCTGCCTGGACGGATGCGGTGGAGTTCACGACTGCGCACGCGCTCTGCAGGTCTTCCGGCGTATCGCCCGGTGAATCACCCGGAGGACAGGCTTCCTCGGTGCTCGTGTGGATGGACTCATAGTCGTAGAAGTAAACCGAACCGTTGAATTGCAGCGAACGATCGAAGAACTGGGATTTGTAACCGAGTTCGTAGGCGATCAGCTCTTCCGGCTCGTATTCCGGCGTCTGGCTGAAGAACGCGAGGTTGAAGCCGCCGGAGCGGTAACCCGTGGTGACGTTCAAGTACAGCAGCGAGTCATCGTTGAGGTTCCAGTCGAGATTGACACGCCAGGTGACCTCTTCGTCCTTACGCTCGAGGTAACGATACGCGCCGAACTGGATCGGCACGCCGCCCAGCCAGGGCGCAACGAGACCGGTCGGTTGCAGCGTTGCAGGATCGATCGCGCCGCGCAGGATGTTGATGGTGGCGAGGTTCAATCCCAGGGCATTGGGTATTGCCATGCTCTCCGTGTATTGCGCCAGGTTTTCTCTGCCCTCTATGTCGTCGTACGCGTAGCGCACGCCGACAGTCAGCGTGAAGTCTTCGTTGAGGTCCCACACACCTTGTGTGTAAGCCGCAAACGCTTCACGTTCGGTCTTGTTCGTCGAGTGAAGGTCGGTTCCCAGGGTGCGGATACCCTGCTGAATGCTGCCCAGGGAATCATCGCCGAGCCACGGGCCTGTCACGATGGTGAAGTCCCCAGGGCGGGCACCGGCTGCCTCTGCTGCACGCTGACCGGAATTCACGTCGATCAGAGACGTGCCAGCCAGGAACGTCAGCGGCGGATCACCGGGGACCGCGCCCGGAGCAACGGTCGCCAGGATGTTGTCGAGTGCCCAGGTGGGATCGGTGTAGTACTGCGAGCCGGTCGACGAGAAGAAGTCGTAGCGCTGATCGATGACAGAGTCATAGAAGAAGATACCCGACGTAAAGGTCATGGATTCGCCCAGATCCCAGAAGAGCTGCAGCTCGTGGGAGACGTACTCAGCCTCATGGTTCACGTAGAACTGACGGTCATCCACCAATGCGGCGGTGGAGTCGTCTTCCGTGATGCGTTCATACAACAGGTCGTTGTAACCGAAGATGTACTTGAACGAGAGGTTTTCGTTGATGTCCCAGTTGAACTCCGCCTGTACGGCTTGCTGGTCGAAGATCTCGACGTTCAGACCATTGGTGAAGGCGCAGAGGTCATCGCTGTCCATGTCCTCTTTGTCCTCGACCACGCAGCGGGTGGGGTCAAGGGTGAGGCCGCGTCCGGCATTTCGAGTATCTGAGCTCGGATCAACGCCGGGGCGCGCCCGCTGTGCCAGAATGTCAGCACCCGTCACCGGATTGGTGTAGGTGTACACCGGCATGGTCGGATCGAGGAAGTTGTCAGCCAGTGGATTGGCCTGCGTTGGATCGACGTCGCGTACGGCGTGATTGAACGCCGTATAGTTGCGGCTCGTATCGTTGCCCGGGAGAACGGTGTTCTCGCCGGAAAGCACGATCAGACCGCCGCCGTCAGCACCGCCCATGGTGCGGTCGACCTTGGCCTTGTTGCCGCGGACGTTGAACGACATGTTATCGTTGATGATCCATTCGAACTGCAGCGCGACGTTCTGTTCGTCGCCGCTGTCGAGATCCGGTCCATTGGACTCTTCTTCTACCCAGCCGTCATGGCGACGGTTGGAGTACGTCAGTCTCGAATTCAAGACGCCGTCAATGAGCGGGCCGGAAATCATGCCGTAGCCGTCGATGGTGCCGTAGCTGCCCACGATGGTTTTTACGGATGCTTCGAACTCCTCGGTCGGCTTCTTGTAGAGAAAGTTCATGGCACCGCCGACCGCGTTACGGCCGTAGAGCGTACCCTGCGGACCGCGCAGGATCTCGATGCGATCGATGTCCCAGAACGAGCCGATGGTGGCCGTGTACAGGTCTTCCGAGTACACACCGTTCATGTAGGTTGAGACACCCGGATCGCCGCCGAGGTTACGAAACGAGCGGCCGACACCGCGGATGGCGGAGTCATAGGGCTGGATGGTGGTCGCCGGAACGACGTTCTGCAGATCCGACTGATTGCGGATGCCGAAGTCTTCGAGCATTTCACCGGTAAAGGCTGTGATTGAAATGGAAGTATCAGACACCGACGCTTCTCTGCGTTCTGCGGTGACGATCACCTCCTCGATTTGTGCGGCCAGCGCAAGCTGTGACGCGCACACAAGTGCGAGCGCAGCCATAGTGGCCGCGGTGTGTCTTGCAGGCATATCCCCTCCGTTCAAGACTCTCCAATGTACGCTGCGGCCTCTCCGTTGCCGGTAGCGCTGTTTGTGGCACTCCAGCTGGGTAAAAACCCACATCACAAAGTTCTTCCCAAAACTTCGAGAATCCTGAACTGCGAGCGCAGTTTATCTTGCTGGTTAGTGCGAGTCGAATGTAATACGCGGCGCCGGGACAGCTATTTTGTACTGATTATTTAAAAGGCAATTGCTGACGTTACCAATGGTGACAAATGCTGGTAAATCCGCCGTTTCTGATCGCGTTTTCTTGCGCGCATCCCGGTTGGGTGATGACCTTACAGAGGCTATGCTGTTCCCTGTCCGTGTCGTCGAACGTCTGCGTGAAGAAGGGATCTTCGCCGACTAGCCCGGCATGCATCGCGTCAGGAGGATTAACCATGATCGAGATTGAGTGCGTCCGCGAGTTAGACCTTCCGGCTGAGGTCGTTTGGGAAGAGGTGCGTCACTTCGATCGCGTGCTCAACTGGGTGCCGCGCGGTGAGGAAAGCGCGATCAGTGTCACGGGTAGCGGGGTCGGCATGATTCGCGACATCGAGCTTGCCACCATGGGTTATGTCCAGCATCGGCTCGAGATGCTCGATCACGACGCCAGGACCTTTTCATACAGTCTCACTGGTGGTAAGCCGCTCGGTATGAAGGAATATGTTGTCGTCGCGACGGTTACACCGGTGGATGAAGATCATTGCACCCTTCGCTGGGCGGGCAAGATGACGGCTGACGGCAGTCTGGACGAAGAAGAAACCGGGCGCGCTCTGGAAATGGCGCTGGGCAACATGTGTACCGGGATAGCGGCGGTGTTGAAAAATGAAGCGCCTCAGTTTGTTGAGCAATTGCGGGTCGACTACTGACTGTATCGATCGTGTAGAGGAGCTTGTCATGGCGCTGGGTACGATATCACGCGAGATTGTCGGCTGGCTGGGGTGGTTTGCCGTCACGTTCATCGCTGCTGCTTTGGGTTCCACCGCGTCGATAGAGGCCAGCGCTTTTTATGCTGAGCTCGTGCAGCCGACGTGGTCGCCGCCGGCGTGGCTGTTCGGGCCGGTCTGGACGTCGTTGTTTACGCTGATGGCGATCGCGGCCGCGCTCGTCTGGCGCAGCGGCGGCTTTCGCGCGCATGGGACGGCGCTTGGGCTTTACGTGGGGCAGCTTGTGCTGAATGCCTTGTGGAGCTGGCTCTTCTTTGCGTGGCATCTGGGCGGGATAGCCTTTCTCGAGGTCGTTCTGTTGTGGCTCGCCATCGCTGCCACAATGGTCCTCTTCTGGCGGGCGCGGCCGCTTGCCGGTCTTCTGCTGGTGCCCTATCTGCTCTGGGTCGCGTTCGCCGCGGTGCTCAACTTCACGCTGTGGCAGCTCAATCCGGAGCTGCTCTGATTCAGTGATCATCCGAGCACGGGGCTGAAATCACTTCCTGATCGACGCGCGGTAGTCTCTGGGTGAGCGTCCGATGATCTGTCGAAAGAGCCTGGAAAAGTACAGCGGGTCGTCGTAACCCACTGCCTCTGCGACGGCCTGTACGCTGAGATCGGTCGAGTCCAGCAGCCGGCAGGCGTACTCGGTTTTCATGTTGAGAAAGTGCTTGATGGGGGAGTAGCCGGTCAGACTTTTGTAGCGGCTCGTGAAATGATATTTGGACAGATTGGCTTTTGCCGCCAGCTGATCGAGGCTCAGGTGCTTGTCGAGGTTCTCCCGCATGTAAGACTGAACCAGCTCGACATTGAAACCGCGCGCCGTGCGACCTGATTCGATCCCGACATCGAAAGCCAGTTGGGTGAGCAACTGGCGCAGCTGGTTGGCTGCGTTGATGAATGCGTTCGCGGCATATCCGGTGTAGCGCACTTCCATTAACGATTCGAAGCTTGCGCTCAAGGTGGGCGACATACCCGCGTCGACGACATACTCGTTTTCGCGATAACCCAGGTGCTCGAGGAGGACGGTGCTGTCCGTGCCGAGGAAGTGGGTCCAGTACACCGTCCACGGCGCCGCGTCGTCTGCGAAGTAGGCGTGCGCGAGTCCCCGGGGCAGGACAACCAGCTGACCAGCCGTAATCGAGTTACTGGTGCCGCGGGTTTCGAGCGTGCCCCTGCCTGATACGCAATATATCACCAGGTTGTCGTCATGTTTTTTACGCTCCATGCGGTGCCCGACGGCGCCGGGATAAAATCCCATCGCGGTGGGATAACATCCTGAAGTCAGCTGGTGATTTGCCAGGAACCGCGTCATGAAGGCCGGCGTGATGAAGCGCACGCCGGTGTCCGGAAGGGGCCATTTGGATGGGGCGCTCATACCGCAATATAGTCCATAAAGTCAGCAACTTCGTCAATGTGTATGCCGCCGCGCGTTTGCTAGGGTAAACTGATCGAGTTTTACCTTTGAACGCCAGCCACTCGGGGAGAAAGACCATGTCCGAAGCTCAGCAGATTACCGATATACACGAGCCTGAAGAACGCGCCCGCAAGGAAATGGAAGAGATGATTGCTCGTTCCAGGGCCGCTCAGGCACAGATCGAAAACTATACCCAGGAGCAGGTGGATAACCTGATCCGCGCCCTCGTTTATGCGGTGGCAAAAGAGGACCGGGCCGAAGAAATTGCTCAGTTCACCGTCGATGAGACGCAGCTCGGCAACTACGATGGCAAGTACCTGAAGATCCATCGTAAGACGCGCGCAACCTTGATGGACATCATCGATGACAAATCCGTTGGCGTCATCGAGGAAGATCCGGAGCGCAACATCTACAAGATCGCCAAGCCGGTTGGCGTGATTGGCGCACTGTCGCCGTCTACCAATCCGGAAGCGACCCCGGTCATCAAGGCGATATCCGCCATCAAAGGCCGCAATTCGATCATCATCGCGCCGCACCCGCGGGCGAAGCTGACCAACAAGAAGATCTGCGACTACATGCGCGACGCGCTCGAGATCATGGGCGCGCCCCGCGATCTGGTGATCGCGATCGAAACGCCCTCGCTGGAACTGACCAATGAGCTGATGCGTCAGTGCGACCGCGTCCTCGCCACGGGCGGCGCGGGCATGGTTACCGCAGCGTATTCATCCGGCACCCCGGCGCTCGGCGTTGGTGTGGGCAACGCGGTCATCACGGTCGACGACACCGCGGATCTGGATGAAGCGGCAGAGAAAATCCGCATTTCCAAGACCCTGGACCTCGCGGCATCCTGTTCTTCCGACAACTCGGTGCTGCTGCATGCGGGCATCTATGACGACATGCTCGAGAAGCTCCAGCACGAAGGCGGCTACATCGTCAGCGATGCGGAAAAAGAAAAGCTGCAGAACACGATCTGGCACGATGGGCACCTGAACACGGACATCGTTGCCCAGCCGGCGCAGAAAATTGCGGGCATGGCCGGGTTCGATCTGCCCGAGGGCAAGGAGTTCTTCATCGTGCCGGAAACCGGCGCCGGTAAAGAGTACCCGTTCTCCGGTGAGAAGCTGTCAGTGACGATGGCCCTCTACAAAGTGGACGACATCGACCACGCCATTGCGCTCACCAATGAGATCCAGGCCTATCAGGGGCAGGGGCATTCCTGTGGTCTGTACAGTTACAGTGACGACAACATCCGCGCATTCGCCGATGGCACGCGTACCTCGCGGGTGATGGTCAACCAGCCCCAGGCAGCCTCGAACAGCGGCAACCTCTGGAACGGCATGCGCCAGACCTTCTCGCTGGGTTGCGGCTCATGGGGTGGCAACGGCACCAATAACAACATCACCTGGCGTGATCTCATCAACGAGACCTGGGTATCCAAGCCGCTGGCGGTCACCAAAGAGATTCCCAGCGACGCGGACCTCTTCGGTGAAGACATCATGGGGCGTTTCGAATAACGCACCCCAAGTAACGTTGAGCGGTTGCACTTTCTGGTGTGACCGCTGGCAACACCTCAAACGCGTCCTCTCGGACGCGTTTTTTTTTGCATGCTGTTCTGGTGTCAGGCCGTGTCGACGTAGAGGTGTTCGAATTGTTTTCGCATTCGGCAGTTTTTGAGGCGTTCCGGTAGCTCGAGCAGCTCTGTGCCGCTGGCAAAGTCCTCGAGGAACTGTGTCAGCGAAGCCATCTGATTGGTATTGCTGGAGGGTGGCGCCATCGCGTCACTCAAGCGCCCCAGCATCCACACCTGATAGGGTGACACCATGCGGGTCCCGTGAATGCCGCCAATTTCGAACGCATGGGATAGCGCGCCGCCCTTTTCCTGCAGGTCTTTGAATTCGGCTGGCGAATAGAAGCTCTTGAATGGCAGCGGCGTCTCGGGATCGTGCTGCCCCTCAGTGAGGTAGGCCGACAGCACGTTGATACTGCTCTTGAGGACCGGCCACATCTCGTCGAAGAAAACCGACAGGAGCGGCTGCAGAGATTCAGGGACTTCATCGCCCGGCAGAATCTCGCCGCCGTCAGTGGCGCCGCAGGTTGGCGTCAGCTTGCCGTCGACGGCCTTGTATGCTGTTTGTCTGTAGCTGTGTGCGCCAGCTTCCGTTGAGCCGTTTGTTCGGTCGATCCATTCGCAGATCAGCGGATACTCGGTGCGCATCATGAAGCCCGTGACCGGATCTTTGTAGAGGTGGGGATAGAGCGGTCCCATCAGCGCGAAGTCGGCCAGGGTCGGGTTTCCGCCCAGCACGTAGTCGTGGTTGTTGAAGTGGGTTTCGAGGATAGACAGCATGTTGTGCATGCTGTCCGTCCAGGCTTGCTCCGTCTCAGCGGTCACGCCGAGCTGCACGAGGCCGGCATATGGTCCCATTTCGGCGTTTTGCGGATCGTCTATTTTCATGAGCTCCCGGAACACGAAGCGGGCTGCCTCGCGTTTCTCGAGACCCGTCTGCCCCGGCGCGAATATTCGGCCCCATTGCTGTGCGTTGGCGGGCTCATGATTTGGCTCGATGCCGCTGAGCGAATAATGCCAGCGTTCCCAGAACGCCCACGGCAGCATCCACTCGTCCGCCAGGAGTTCGATCAGATAAGTGGTCAGCCGCTGGCGCGGCGTGGCAGGGATGACCGGCGCGACGGGATGGCGCGCTTCTAGCGCGTCGATGATCTCACTCGTATCCTGGAGCCAGGTGCCGTCCGCGCCTTCGACCTGCGGCACGACGTTGGAGCCCGTGGCGGGGATGATGTAGCCCTGGATGATTTCCTGTGTTGCCAGCACTTCTTCGTAGGTGAAGGCGCCATGGTGTGCCTTGTAGCGAAAGTACGCACGCGCCTTGGCCGAGAAGTAGCTGAAGTCCCAGGCGAAAAGACGATAGTCGGTGTTCATCGCTGCTGTTCGCGCCTAAGGCGTGTACCAGATCGGTGAGGTGTATGCGCGTTCCTGCAGGACGTCCGGGTGGTCCTCGGCGTTTTCCACACCAAGCGCGATACGGTCGAGCAGGGAGTGCCGCGCGCTCGGCACCTGCAGGATCCTGGCGTAATAGAACGCCGGCTGTGCCGCGCTGAAGTCAGGGTCTGTCCAGGCGGTCATCAATTCTGACTCGCCGTGCTCGCCGTTGGTCTTGCCCGTGCTGCGATCGACGGTATCCGGTATCGCCGGCAGCGAGCCGTCTGCTGCCATCGTTCTGTCATCCGACCAGGCAACGTTGTAGATCCGTTCCTGAGTATTGCCGTCCTCGTCTACCCAGCCTTTGACAATCTGGATGCGATCGAGGGCTTCGCTTGCGGGGTCGCGGCTGGCTTGCACCAGGAAGGTGGGCGCCGTGGCCCCCTCTGCGGCGTCGAGGGTGCCCCCCATGGGAACGCCCTTGTTGTAACCGTTGTCAGCGATGTCGGCCAGATCGTCTGCGCTGAAGCCCCAGCCGCCAAAGAATCTGACGCGGATGCGTGGGCCAGTGGTGGCATACACCTCGCGCCGGAACATCGCATCCAGAATGGCGTCTCTGGTGTTTTCTTCAGCCCACACTGCGGCGAGGCCGGCGGCGGACATCGTCCAGCCCGAAGCGCTGCCGAGGCCATGAGAGGTTTTTCTTTCGGGCACGGAGTCGTAGGCAAATTTGCCCCAGAAGTTGGGCTCCTCGGCAGTGGCGAGTCCCGTGTGGGAATCTGTCGATCCGATCATTCCCAGCTTGAAGGGGTTAACGCCGATGTCCTGCTCGAGGACGAGGCCGGTTTTCAGTCCTGAACGCACATAATCGCCGGGTTGCGCCTGGTAGATGTCGCTCTCGGCGGCCAACAGGTATGCATACGTTTCGAACTTGGCGAATTCGTCATCGGGTGACAGGTCTTCGTGGGTTTCCGAATCGCCCTTGATCTGGGTCATCTCGACGATGGGCTCGTAGCGCAGGCGGCGGTTTGCGTAGTCGGCGTCGATGGGCTCACCGCGCAGGGTGCGGGTGTCGAACATGAGACCGCGGCTGACGTTGGGATTGTGGGGAATGGCGATGAAGCGGGTGCCGCTTTCATCTTCGGTTTTTGCAAGCCACGCCCAGAGGTCTTCCGGGAACGGGCTGTCGGTGGAGCCGAACGGCAGGAAGGTGCTGCCGGATTCCGAGTCCGCGTTGGTCACGACGACCCGGTGGAGGTTGGCGCTGCCCGGCTGGGAAGACCATTCCCAACCGGCGAATGCGGTAAAATTGCCGGGATCGTCGTGCTGGTCCGCCGTCTCGAGAAGGCGATGCCAGGCCTCGCGCTGGGAAACATCCGCGCCTGGTATCGGGTCGGGCAGCTCCTCGTTCCATCTGGCGGCCAGCTCGCGCGGATCGCCCGTCTGCGGCAGCACGCTGTTGAAGAATTCGGGACCGTTGCCGCTGTCGATCGCCTGCCTGATCTCACGCTCACGATACCAGAGCACGATGCGCTCGATGAGGTTTGGATCTTCGAGACCAATGCCTTCGTAGTAAATGTCTTTGATGCCGCCGAGAAACTCGGCATGGTCGGTGACGACCAGAAAGTCGAGGGGAGTGCCTATCTGTACGCGGGTGCGGTTATAGGCGTGGACAACCGGCTCACCTTTGGCGAAACGATAAGCGTCTGCGGGCGAGACGGACATATTGCCGTTCAAGAAAGCGTCGAAGGAATTGTTTGTGTGGAGGTGCGTGTCCCCCCACAGAAGTACAGGACCGGAGGTTTCGGCTTCCTCGGCGAATGCAGGCGCCCCCGTCAGCACCAGCGGCACTATCAGCGCGCAAATTCGATTGAGAGGCTTATGCATGCGTTTCTCCGTGTTCCTTTGCCCGGTGGCGAGCGTCTCTAACGGTTGCGCAGATCTTTGCGCAGTATCTTGCCCGACGCGCTTTTGGGAATTGCGTCCAGGATCTCCAGCGCTTTGATCTGTTTGTAGCTGACCAGATGCTCGCTGACGAGCGCCTGCACTTCCTCGAGCGTCAGGGTCTCACCCGGCGCGACCGTGACAAACGCCTTGGGAATCTCGCCGGCTTCGTCATCGGGGAGGCCGATCACGGCAACGTCGGTGATTTTAGGGTGTGTGATCAGCAGCGCTTCCAGCTCCGCCGGCGCCACCTGGAAGCCTTTGAATTTGATGAGCTCCTTCAAGCGATCGACGATGGACATGTGCCCATGCTCGTCGATGATGGCGATGTCACCGGTGTGCAGCCAGCCGTCCGCATCGATCGTGTCGGCGGTGGCCGTCGCGTTGTTCAGGTAACCGGTCATCACTTGCGGGCCGCGCACCCAGAGTTCGCCACGTTCGCCCACCGGCTGATCTTCGCCGCTCTCCGGATCGACGATGCGGCATTCTGTATTTGATATCGTGACGCCGCTTGTGCCCGGGCGGAAGTCGCCCTCCACGGTGGAATGGCTGACCGGGCTCAGCTCAGTCATGCCGTACCCTTGTACGACCTCGCAGCCCAGACGCTTCGAGGCCTGGGCGGCCAGCTCTGCGCCCAGGGGGGCCGCGCCCGAGAAAATCTGCTGGATCGACGATGTATCGTAGTTTTCCACGATCGGCGCGTTGGCAAGGCCGAGGATCATGGGCGGTACGGCGAAAAAGCGCGTGATCTTGAGGTCCTGTACCGCTTGCAGCGCTTCGGCCATGTCGAAACGGGGCATGGTGACGGCGGTTACACCGTTGGCGAGGAGGCCATTCATCAGTACCTGCATGCCGTAGATGTGGAAGAAAGGCAGCGCAGCCAGCGCTACCTCGTTGTCCCGATAAATGATGGCGTGCTGACATTGCTCGATGTTGGCAACCAGGTTGCGGTGCGACAGCATGACGCCCTTGGGCAAGCCGGTGGTGCCGGAAGAGTAGGGCAGAACCACAGTATGGGTCGCGGTGTCGACAG
Organism: Pseudomonadales bacterium; assembly: GCA_965267275.1. Taxonomy (GTDB): domain Bacteria; phylum Pseudomonadota; class Gammaproteobacteria; order Pseudomonadales; family Azotimanducaceae; genus UBA4421. Next base: position 3,114,406 of record OZ253950.1, on the reverse strand, counting down.
GCACCTGCTCGATGGGATCGCCGTAGAGCTCGGCCAGGCCGACCGTGCCTGGCACGGCGTCGCCGATGACGAACACCTCATCGACATCGGTACCTTCGATTGCCGCGAGCGCAGTCTCCGCAAACATCGGCACGGTGATCAGCATCGTTGCGCCGGCATCGGACAATTGATGCCGGACCTCTTCCGGTCCATAGGTCGGATTCACGGTTGTGACCGCAGCGCCGGCCACCGCGACACCGTGAAACACGATTGCGTACTCCGGCAGGTTCGGCGCCATGAGCCCCACGACTTTGCCGGGCGCGAAGCCACGCGCGGCGAGGCCTCCGGCCAGCGCATGGATCTTGTCACTCAGCTCGGCGTATGTGTATGCGCTGCTGCCGCTCGTATCCCGGATAGCGGTCTGGTCGGCAAGCTCGTCAGCTCTGCGCAGCACGTGCGCGGTTATCGTGACGTCGGGTATGTCCACTGCGGGCAGCGGGCTGGAGTGAATGATCATGGTGTCCTCTCGAGGCCTTTGACTACTTATTAGCGCGCATCATAACGCGTCCGGCGGATGCCGGGCGATGCCGGCTTCGGTCGGGTGCCGGCCTGCGACCCGGTCAGGTGGTCAGTTCCAGCCCTTCCAGATCGCCAGCGGCGCGCCAGCCATCCAGCACTTTGCGATAAGCGCCCAGACCTTTGCCATAAGACTCGAGACGCACGTCTCGATAGCGCTCATGGGTACCTTCCTGATTGTAATAACCGGGGGTGCAGCTTTCGGGCGAGCCACCCAGGATCAGCTGAGCCTGGGAGGACTCGGCGCTCATCTGGTCGTCAACCCAGCTCTGCTCTGCCTCGGCGGAAACGTTGGCAGCCTTGACGCCGCGCTTGTTGAGTTCGCTCACGGTGTAGGCGACGTGATCCGCCTGCACGTCAACGCCGTAACAGTAGTTTGCGCCCAGTTGGAAGACAAACAAGCCGCCGCAGACAAACATGTTGGGAAAGCCGCGCGACATCAGGCCGTGCATCGTGCGCATGCCGCCATCCCAGTGCTCGTAAATCGACTCGCCGTCGATGCCATAGATCGGAATGCCGACACGGCGCTGGTAGCTGCTCGTGATTTCGAAGCCGCTGGCGTAAATGATGCAGTCAACCTCGTACTCTTTGCCGTTTGCCACAATGCCGCGTTCGGTAATCCGTTCGACGCCCTTGGCATCGCTGACGTCGACCAGCTCGACGTTGGGACGATTGAAGGTGGCAAGATAGTCGTCGTTGAATGTCGGACGTTTGCAGAACTGGTTGTAGTAAGCCTTCAGCTTGTCTGCGACCTCGGGGTCTTTGACAGTTTCGTCAACGCGGCTGCGGATCTGCTCCATGGTTTTGAAGTCGGCAAGCTGGGCGAGGTTGCCGAGTTCCTCCGGCGGCGTATCGCCCGCGTCAGCCATCAATCCCTGCAGGTTGCGCACCATGCGCGTCCAGCCTTCATCCTCGAACTCCGGGTAAACAGGACCGCCGAGCAGCGTTTCGCCGAAACGTTTTTGACGTTCCGCCTGCCACCCCGGCTTCAGGCTGGCCGCCCACTCAGGGTCGGTCTCCGAGTTGTTGCGCTCGTCAACCGAAGAGGGCGTGCGCTGAAAGACGTAGAGTTGCTGTGCGCCGGCGCCAAGCGCGGGCACACACTGCACGGCCGTCGCGCCTGTGCCGATGATCGCCACCTTTTTGTCGGCCAGCTTGTCCAGATTTCCCTCATGACTGCCGCCCGTGTATTCGTAGTCCCAGCGGCACGTATGGAACGTATGACCCTTGAAGTCTTCCACGCCGGGAATGCCCGGCAGCCGCGGGCGGTTGGCCGGTCCTGTGCCGAGACAGACGTAGTGTGCCTTCATCTCGTCGCCGCGGTTGGTGGAGACGATCCAGCGCGATGCGTCTTCATCCCAACGCAGACCCGTTACCCAGGTCTGGAAGACCGCATCCTTGTACAAATCGAAATGCTCGCCGATCCGTCGTGCGTGCTCGTATATCTCCGGGGCAAACGAATAGCGTAGCTTCGGCATGTAGCCGGTTTCTTCCAGCAGCGGCAGATAGCTGTAGGATTCGATGTCGCACTGCGCCCCGGGATAACGGTTCCAGTACCAGGTGCCGCCGAAGTCCGCCGCGCTTTCGATGATCCGTACGTCCGTGATGCCCGCCTGGATCAGGCGCGCTGCCGTCATCATGCCAACCCAGCCGCCGCCGATGATGATCACTTCCCGCTCGTCGTTGATCGGGTCGCGCTCCAGCGGCTCGCTGTACGGGTCTTCTGCCAGATACTTGTTGGCAAAAGGGGAGTCGTTGGTGACTTCGACGAACTGAGATTCCGCGTCGTCGCGCACGCGCCTGTCCCGTTCATGGCGATAGCGCTCAGACAACTGCTGAGGGTCGAAACCCAGGGCTTCGGGTGACAACGCGTCTTTTACTCCACTCATAACAACTCTCTCCTCTTCCGCGTAACGTATGGCACCCCCGTCTCCGGGGCCTCGCCTGCAGATACTCTTACTGGTTTGATCGGTCGTTATCCCGTGTTGCACCGAGAATTGCAAGATATTGCAAGATACCGCGATGACGCGAGGATGCCCGCGCGGCGAAACATCAGTAGACTCTGTCGAGTTGCCTGGTGAGGGATGAGAGGAAGCCATGGGATTGAGACGTCTGGCCGCGACCAGTCCGGTCGATGAGATCCTCGCGGTGCTCGAGGAAGATGGTGGGGTCATGATCGAAGGCATGTTCCCGATCGCAGTCATCGATCGGATGCGGGAGGATGTGCTCAAAGCTGCGGAAGCGTTCAAGCCGGGGGCGGCGACTCAGGGCCTGGGCGATGACGCCAAAGACTTCATAGGCCACAACACGGTTCGCTTTTCGAGTCTGGGTAAGGTCAGCGAAGCCTTTTTCGACATGCTCGACAATCCCCTTTACGCGGCGCTCGCCGATGCAACCCTGTTACCCAACTGCGGTTCGTACTGGGTGAACACGGGGCAGGCCATGCTCATCGGCCCCGATTCACCCGCCCAGCCGCTGCATCGCGATTGTGAAAACTGGCCGGCAATGTCGCTGGTGAACTGGCCGGACGGGCCTGAGCTGACGCTGAGCGCGATGATTGCACTGGATGAGGTCACCGAGGAGCTGGGCGCGACGCGGGTCATACCCGGCAGCCATCGATGGGCCGACTTTGCCGATCGAGGCGCACCCGAGCAATCCGTGCCTGCGGAGATGCAGCCGGGAGACGCGATGGTGTATACCGGCAAAACCGTGCACGGCGGCGGCGCCAATCAAACCGAAGACCGCTGGCGCCTGGCCATGCATCTCAGCTTCGTGCTGGGGTGGCTGGTGCCAGAGGAATCGTCCGCCATCGACTACACGGGCGCTGAGCTTGCCAGTCGATCCGAACGCGTGCAGCGGCTCCTCGGGCACAGAAGCTACGACCCCCGTCCCCAACTCGGCGGGGGCCTTTGGTTACGTCATGTGGACCAGATCTAGCGCCGTCAGCTGACGATCCCGTCGCCAAACATCTGTTCGATCCGTTCGCCGTCGAAGGCAAAAGATTCGAGCACGCTGCGGGTGTGCTGGCCGTGATCCGGGCTGGGTGCGCCGGGTGTCAGCGCCTCGCCGCCGAAACGCGGCGGCGCTTTCACGACGCGCATGGAGCCCATCAGCGGGTGATCGATGATCTCGATTGATCCGTTCGCCTGGAGCTGCTCCTGTGCCAGCACTTCGTCGCGATTGAGGCAGCGCGAGCAGGGCACGTCGGCCTCGTTCATTTTCGCGATGACTTCGTCGGTCGTGTAGTTCAAGTATTCAGCCGCGACCAGAGACTTGAACTCGTCGATATTGGCAATCAGCTTCTCCATGCTGTTGAAGCGTTCGTCCACCAGCAGGTGTTCCATCCCCATGGCAATGAGCGATCGCATCTGTTGATCGGCGGTGCCGGCAGAGATCGTGACGGCGCCATCTTTGGTGACCGTCAGGTCGTAGAGGATGTCGATCAGCATCGGCTGCGGTTCGATGTCGTCATCCAGCAGCGTGTGGTTCTGGAAACCGTCGGGGAAAATGAAGAAGAGCCCGGCGTCCAGCATGGAGAGGTCGATATGCTGGCCTGCGCCGGTTTTCTCTCTCATGTAGAGCGCGCTGGTGACTGCCTGGCACGCGGTGTAGGCCGTAATCTTGTCGCAGATCAGCGTGCGGAAAAAGGCGGGTTCCTCTCGGCCCTGCGTGGCCGTGATGCCGCTCTGTGCCTGTATCACCGGATCGTAAGCCGGCGCGTCTTTCTTAGGCCCGGAATTGCCGAATCCGGAGATTGCGGTATAGATCAGACGCGGATTGAGCGCTCGCAACGCGTCGCTGCCGAGACCGAGCTTGTCCATGACGCCGGGCCGGAAGTTGTGAATCACGACATCGATTTCCGGCACCATATCGCGGATCAGCGCCTGGCCTGCCTCGGTTTTGATGTCGACCCGTATGGCTTCTTTGCCGCGGTTGCAGTTGGCGAAGAGCGACGATATGCCGCCTTTGGCGGCCCCGATGTAGCGCATCGGATCGCCGGCATCCAGCGGTTCGACCTTGATGACCCTGGCGCCCTGCTCACACATCTGCATGGCCGCGAACGATGCGGTAATCATCGTGGAAAACTCCAGAATGGTAACGCCCTCGAGTGGCTTCATATCTTCTCCTTAGTTTTTTCTGGGTTTGCCTGCACAAAGCGTTGTTAACATACAACCTGCACCCTTGCACCTGATGCCGGCATACGACGCGATTTTGTCTGACACGTCTTCAGATATGCGCGGATGTGCCGCCGTCGACCTCGATGGCGGCTCCGTTGACGTATGACGCAGCGTTCGAGCAAAGGAAGGCAATGACGTCCGCCACTTCTTTGGATGTGCCATAGCGGCCCACCGGAACGCCCCGGCCGTTCTGCTCCAGGACTTTTTCCATCGTGGTGTCGTTGGCTTCGGCAATTTCCGTTGCCGCGCGTTCCCACATGGCGGTGTGGATCAGACCGGGCAAAACGGAATTCACCAGCACGCCGTCCCCGCCGTACTTCTTGGCGAGCGATTTGCTGATGGAGATCATCGCCGCTTTGGTGGCGCCGTAGTCGATCAGCGCGGCGCTTGGATATTTGGCCGCGCCGCTGGCGATCATGACGACCCGGCCCCACTTCTGTTTGCGCATGTGCGGCAGCAGACGGCGCGTGCATCGCACGGCGGACATGACGTTGAGTTCGTGCAGGGCGGCCCAGTCTTCGTCTTGCATATAGAGGAAGTTTCTCGACGGTGATGCGCCGACGTTGTTGACCAGGATGTCGATGCCGCCGCCGGCCTCGACTTCGTCGAGAAACGCCTCGGTCGAGGCCTGATCGCTCATGTCCGCTGTGATGCCGGTAATGCTTTCCGAATAAGCGGTCAGTGTTTGCAGCGCGTCAGCCTGGCGCGCGCAGCAGACAACCTGCGCGCCCATGTCGGCGAGCTCTTTGACGACGGCTTCGCCGATACCGAGGCTGGCGCCGGTCACCACGGCCCGGCGGCCTGTAAGATCCAGATCGATCATCTCTCCCTCCATACTCCGTTTGCACATCAGGGTAGAAGTGCGGCTGCGGGGCGTCAACGAGCTTGGCGGGATTTCGCGATACACAAATCGGCAACGCTCGAAGAGGTCGATATAATTGCGGCTGGAGTGAGTCAGGGGTGGGGCCTGTGGCAGCTAGCGAAGCTTCGGTGGACTTCTCGCCGGCGGATGTGGTGATCATTGGCGCGGGCGCGTCGGGCGCAACTGCGGCGTGGAGCCTGACGGACACGCGCATGCGCATCGTCTGTCTGGAGCAGGGGGGGTGGAACAACCCGCAGGAATACCCGAGTGCCGGCCGTGATTGGGAGGCGCGCGGCCATGCCGACTTCAGCATCAATCCGAATCGTCGACAGCTGCGCGGCGATTACCCGGTCAACGATGACGACTGCCCGATCAAGATTGCCAACTACAACGGGGTGGGCGGCGGTACGGTTTTGTATGCCGGGCATTACCCCCGCTTTCATCCATCGGACTTCAAGGTGAAATCCCTCGATGGCGTGGCTGACGACTGGCCCATCGACTACGAGACGCTCGAGCCTTTCTACGCTGAGAACGACCGTCAAACAGGCGTGTCGGGTCTGGCCGGAGATCCCGCTTATCCGGCCAAGCAGTCCTTGATGCCGCCGCTGCCCATGGGTAAGTCCGGACAGACTCTGGCGAGGGGCTTCAACGAGATGGGCTGGCACTGGTGGCCCTCGGACTCGGCGATTGCAACGCAGCCCTACAACGGTCGTGACAAGTGCATCAACCTCGGAAATTGCATCCACGGCTGCGCGCAGGGTGCAAAAGCGAGCACCGACATCACCTACTGGCCAGAAGCGATACGCCGTGGTGTCGAGCTTCGCACCTGGTGTCGGGTCAAGGAGATTACCGTTGGTGAAGACGGGCTCGCTAATGGCGTCGTGTACTTTGACGAGAACGACCAGGAGCAGTTTCAGCCGGCGCACATCGTCATCATGGCCTGCAACGGTGTCGGCACGCCGCGCATCCTGCTGAACTCCGTCTCGGACCGCTTCCCGGATGGACTTGCCAACAGCAGCGGGCTGGTCGGCAGGAATCTGATGCTGCATCCCTACGCGTCCGTCCAGGGACTCTTTGAGGACGAGCTGGACGGTCATCACGGACCGCACGATTCGTTGTGGAGCCAGGAATTCTACGAAACGGATGAGGCGCGTGACTTCGTGCGTGGATTTACTTACGAATTCAACAGAGGACGCGGCCCGGTTGCGGCGGCGCTGACCGGCGTTTTTTCCGGACGGATACCCTGGGGTGCGGCGCACCATGCCGCTTTCCGCAAGCTCCATAATCGAATGACCGGCGTGGTTGCCATTTGTGAAGATCTGCCGGAAGCGCACAACACGGTGACGCTCGATCCGTATCTCAAGGATGCCCACGGGATCCCGGCGCCCAAGATGACCTATACGATCAGCGAGAACAGCCAGCGCATGCTGGACTTTGCCGTCGCCCGGGCCAGCGAAGCGATTCGCGCGGCGGGCGCCTATGAACTCCTCGTTGAATCGCCCCTGGCCGTCGGCGGCTGGCACCTGATGGGCACCGCGAGAATGGGGCGCGATCCGGACCGCTCCGTGGTCAACGAGTGGGGACGCAGTCACGATGTCAAAAATCTCTTCATCGTCGACGGGAGCATCTTTGTTACGAGCGCGGGGGTGAACCCGACCCGCACGATTCAAACCCTGGCGCTGTATATCGCTGACCAGATGAAAAAGCGTTTGGCGAACCTGTTCGACTGAGAGGAATCATGAGTACGACAATCGCATCCGACCACCCCTTCTCTCCGCAACAGCAGCAGTTGCTGCGCGAGCTAGCCGGTCTGATCGTACCGGCAAGCAGCGTATACGACGTGCCAGGCGCCGACGAGGAACCGATTTTCGGCGACATCCTGGCGAGCGCCGTGAAGCAGCGTGCGGAGATACAGGCCGCACTCGACTTTGCCGCGACGCTCGGCGGTGCGCTCGAGGACAATGTCCAGGCGCTGCAGGCCAGCGAAGTGATGGCCCCGGTGGTGGTGCTGGTCATGCAGTGTTACTACCGCGCCGATAAGGTGCTCGTCTCGCTCGGCATGGAGCCTCGCGCACCGTATCCGCAGGGTTTCGAAGTGGAGGAGGGTGATTGGTCGCTGCTGGAGCGCGTTCAGCAGCGCGGCAGAATCTGGCGCGAAGCGTGACCGCCTCTCGCGCGGGTCAGCGTGTGAGAATTTGCAGATCAGTGCCTTTGCCGCGCGGGCGCGCGGCAAAGGCTCCGCGGACTATCCCTCGCCTTGTTGGATGACGCGGCCAGTAAATATCCCCGCTTCGCAGTTCATGATCTCATTGAACTGCGCGAGATTGGCTTGCCCGGTCTCGCCAAACTGCCACTTTGAATTGAAGCTCGTGAAGCTTGCGAGGTCCTCGTGTGCCACGAGATAGACGAGATCCAACGGGGTGTTCGCCAGGAAAGGCGTCCAGCGCTCGGTGGCGATCGGCGCTGAGCCATTCGCTTTCACGAATCCAGCCTCGGCTGCCTCAACTGCAGCCATATCCGTACCTTCTCGAAGCGTGCAGAAGTACAGCTCCACCGCATCTGCATTCGGAGTTGCGTCCTCTTCCGGGTAATTGGAAACCAGCGGTGTGCGCAGCCACAGGTTTGAACGGCAATCGGATAATTCCTCCCACTGCGCGTCTGCTGCCTGTCCTTCCTTGCTGTTCAGGTAGTCGGTCAAGCCTTTGCCCATGGCGTCGAGACTTGGCCAATAACCGATCCATGCCCAGTCGTCGTAACCGGCGGTGGGTACGGTCGCGCGGAACGGCAGCAGCACGGCGCCAAAGTAGGCGTCCATTTCTTTAGAGTTGATCTTCGCAACCTGCTTGGCCCAGAAGTCCGCGGTAGCGAACAGGTCGTCTGCACTTTTGCCTTCGTTGAACTCGCAGGTGAACGTTTCGGTGATGCCGGGGCCGGCTGCATGTGAGTCGGCCAAAGCAGGTGCGCCCAGGAACAGCAGGGCTAACGTGATAGTCAGATGTCGCATGGCATGTCCTTTCTTTCGTTGTCGATTTTCTTATGAGGTCGATAAGACAACATGCACGACTGCCGCACAGGCACTTCAGTGCGCTGCGCAATTTCCTCCCTCGCGTTTGATTCTCATACATTACACCGCGGCGCGCCACTACCCGCGGTATTCGTTTTAAAGCGCGCGCCTACCGTGCCAGCGAACCGACCCTCACTTCGAGCATCGCGTCGTGACTCCTTTCTTTGTCTTATGCGGTCAAACGTCCCGCCAGTGCGTCGTCTATGGCTTTCTGGCCGAGTTGCACGCTGGTCTCGAAGCTGCCGATGACAAAGTGCTCGTTCACACCCGCAGCAAATCCCCGCTGGATGCCCTCGCCGATTTCGAAGTCTTCGTCGAAAACGGTGCGGACTACGTTGTAGTTGGCTTCCCAATAGCGCTCGGCTTTCTCCGTCGCTGGGGGTTCCGGGATGAGCATGATGCACTTGAACACGCACTTGCCGGGTCCGGTCGGGATGATCGTGTGGACGTACACGTGGTCGGTCATCACCTGAATGAAGTTGCAGGGGAACAGATAGTTCTGCGTCATGAAAAGCGCGCGGTAGTCCCAGGACGTTTCGGGCTGGTCCTTGAGTTCGGTGATTCTGGTCAGCGGCACCGCGTGCCGCACGTGAGGATACTGGTTGATGAAAACTGACTGGTTGTCGAGATAAGAAGAGCAGGCGGTGTGCTTGTGCGCGGAGCAGAAGTGGTAAGACTCCTGAAAACCCTCGAGCGCAATCCGCCAGCTCATGTTGCGGTCGAGGGTCCACTCGCGAAAGATGACGTGGCTTTCGAGTTTGAGCGAAGCGAGTTGCTCGGCCATGGGGGCGAGCCACGCATCGATGTCCAGGGTGTCGTGGCCGGCGCTGGGGCGGACCCATATGAGCCCGAAGCGCTCGAAGCAGGGGAGCTCGACAAGTCCGTGACTATCTTTGTCGAGACCGCTGAAGCCTTCGGGCTGGCGGATGCCTCGCAGTTTGCCGTCGAGATCGTATGTCCAGCCGTGGTAAGGACAGGAAATTGTGGCTGACTTTCCGCAAGCCTCGGTTGCGACGCGGGCGCCGCGGTGCCGGCAGACGTTCACGAACGCCTTGATTTCGCCGCTGCGACCGCGTGTGACCAGGATCGGGATGCCGGTGTCGTCATGAGTGAAGTACTGGCCGGCCTCGCGCAGCTGGCCGATGTGCCCGACGACAATGGGAAACTTGCGGAACAGCGTTTCGATTTCGCGCTCGAGCAATTCGGGGTCGGTGTAGTTGGAGACCGGATTCAACATGACTTCCGGTTCCATGTGCGTGGTGCTCGATTCGCAGTAGTCGAGCATGGTTTTGATGATGCCGATCTCTTCAGCGCTGTTGGTCATGTTACGGCTCCCCCCGACGCGACGCAGATGACCCTATTGTAACGGCGGGGGCGTCAGGCGCTAGCTGAGCTTATCGAGGAACCCGGCGACAGCGCTGGTGAACAGATCATTGCGATCACCTGCAACCATGTGGGCGGCGTCGGTGACGTTCACGTACTCCGCGTGGGGGCAGGTGGCGAGGAAAGCCTGCGCGCCCTGTTCGCTCAGCACATCGGAAAGACCGCCGCGGACCAGGAGTGTCGGCACTTCCGTCTTTGCGAGATTTTCCGCTGCTTGCTGCAGGCGCTCCCAGCGCGCGTCTACTTCGCCGATGCGGCGCTTGCCACCAAGCCAGTCTGGGTCCCAGTGCCAGCGGATGCGCCCGTTTGCGTCGAGGCGCACATTCTTCTTCAGCCCATCGAGAACGCGTGGCCGCTGACGATGTGGTTGGTAAGCTGCGATCGCATCGGCGACTTCGTCCAGAGAGTCGAAGCCTTCAGGCTTCTGCGCCATGAATGCAAGGATTTTTTCCGCGCCTTCTTTTTCGATCTGCGGCGCCATATCGACCAGCACCAGCGCGCGTGCATCGATGCTGCCTTCGCCGACGGCGCACAGCGCCACACCGCCGCCCATGGACGCGCCGACGAGCACCGGCTGGGGATCGTTCAACGCCTGAGTCACCGCCACGAGGTCGCTGACCATCGCGTCCTGCTCGTAAGCGCCGCTGGCGGACCAGTCGGAGTCGCCGTGACCCCGCGCGTCGAGAGAGTAGGTGCGCATGCCTGCCGCTGCGAGGGCTTCTCCGGTACCTTTCCAGGCGTGGCGCGTCTGGCCGCCACCGTGGAGCAGAAGCACCAACGGGTCCTCTTCGCTGCCCCAGTGGTCGGCAGCAATCTTGAGGCCATCGCCGGGGAGCATCGTCATCGGTTCCGGGGTGCCGGGCAGTCTTCTTCGTTCCGTCATGTGATGCTGGAGATCGGTTAAAGTGTACGTTGTAGCATAAAACGGATAGGGCTGAGGAAAGGCGTACATGAGTGGTAACGAACACGACGTCATTGTCATAGGCGCCGGTGTGGGCGGGATCTACCAGATCAAGCGACTGACGGATCTGGGTTTTGACGCCATTCTCCTCGAAGGTGACGATGACCTCGGCGGTACCTGGTATCGCAACCGCTATCCGGGTTGTCGTTTCGACTCGGAGAGTTATACGTATGGGTATTCTTTTTCCCGGGAGTTGCTCGATGAGTGGCATTGGCAGGAGCGCTTCTCTTCGCAGCCGGAAAACCTCCGGTATCTGAATTATGTGGCGGACAAGTTCGATCTGAGACGCCACATGCGTTTCAACGCCTACGTTGAAGCGATGAGCTGGGATGAAGCGGCGCGCCAGTGGGCGTTACGGCTGGCTTCCGGGGAGGAGTTCCGTGCCCGGTTTGTCATCTCGAGCATGGGGCCTCTGTCAGCGCCGACGCTGCCCGACATCGAGGGAATGGAAAGCTTCGATGGGGCGTCCTTCCACACGTACTGGTGGCCTAAAGAGCCGGTGTTGCTGGACGGCAAACGCGTCGGCATCGTCGGGACCGGGGCAACCGGCATTCAGGTCATCGGCGAAATTGCCGACAAGGTGGGTGAGCTCACGGTCTTTCAGCGACGCCCCAACTGGAGCTCGCCGCTCAACAACTCTCCCATCTCGGTGCAGGAGATGGCGCAGATACGTGCGCGTTACGACGAGATTTTTGCCAACTGTGCTGCCACGCCGAGTGGATTCGAGCATGTGCCCGACCGCCGCGGCTTCTGGAATGTCACGCGCGAGGAACGGCTGGCGTTCTGGGATGAGCTTTACGAGACCTCCGGGTTTGCCATCCTGGCCGCTAACTTTGCGGAGATATACACCGATGAAGCGGCTAACAAAGAAATCTCTGATTACATAGCTGACCGCATACGTCGGCGGGTACACGACCCGGACACAGCCGAGAAGCTCATCCCCAAAGATCACGGCTTCGGGATGCAGCGTCTGCCGTTAGAGACCAACTATTTCGAAGCGTACAATCGCGACAACGTGCACCTGGTGGACATCTCAGAGACGCCTCTGCAGCGCGTCACGCCGGGCGGGATCGAAACCACCGCTCAGCACTACGACCTGGATATCCTGATCTATGCGACCGGCTTCGACGCCATTACCGGCGCTTACGATCGGCTCGACATTCGCGGCGCGGGCGGGCAGCGGCTTGCAGACAAGTGGCGCGACGGTCCGCAGACCTATTTCGGTTTCATGGTCGCCGGTTTCCCTAACCTTTGCATGATTGCGGGGCCGCAGAGCGCGTCAGGCTCATCCAACTTCCCGCGCGCCATCGAGGTCAACGTAGACGGCGCAACCGATTTGATCGCCAGCGCGTTGACAAACGGCTGGACGCGCCTGGAAGCCGAGTTGGAAGCGGAGCAGGATTGGGTGGAGCAGGTCGAGCAGAGCTACGCCAAGCTGCTCCTGCGCAAGGGCAAAGGCTGGTTTGTAGGCTACAACTCCAATGTCAAAGGCCACGAAACGAGCAAGAACCGCTTTCCTGCTTACCAGGGGGGCGGGGCCCGCTTTGCGAAACTGTTCAAGGACGCGATGGCGGACAATTATCGAGGCATCGATATTCAATCTTGATTGCTATGGCTGACCTGTCGGTTCTCGCCGGGGTCGCACCGATTTACTGCGCCAGCGCCAGCGTCGGTGATGACGGCCACACAGTGCGTAATCTTCTTGCATAACTCACTCGCGGTTTGGTTAACTTACTTTGCAGGGACGAGACAAAGTGAAGGGGGATCATTCCTATGTTTTCGAAGGTAATAGCGGCACTGGTTCTGACGACTTTTCTAAGTGGAGTTGCTCAGGCGCAAACGGATGTCATTCAATACGACAGTTTTCAAGCACCCGGAGGGTACACGCTCACTGACTACGAGGCTAAGTGGATCAATCCGTTTGGTCTTGGTGAAATGGCCATCGCTGACACCCGAACGTTTGAAGGAGGCAAGCTTCGTATAGATGCCGCCCCGTTTCAGACCTCGGCCGATTTCAGCGTTTTTGATCACATAAAATACTTCGCCATCAATCCCACACCCGTGGCGATACCCCAGGATGGCAGCATAACCTTTTCTGCTGAAATCGACGCCCAGACCCCTGGGACGGTACCCGGGCGGATCATCGAGGGCACGTATGTGCAAAGTGGGCAGCCTTACAAAGGTATCGCGCTGGAGGGTCAGCAGGCCTGCGCGACGTTACATATGATTGACTTTGCTTCTGGTCAGTTGTTCGACTGGCTGGTTTCGGGAAACAAAGCGTTGGCGTTGACAGAGCGTTTGCCGACAACAGTGACCGGAAGCCCTGGCGCGGGTCGTGACGAGATATACACACAGATTGTTGGTGAATTCGACATCTCCCCGGGCGCGCATACGTACGCGATTCGGTACAGTCGAGGCGAGGATGGCGACCAGGTTGAGTTTCTCATCGACGGCGAAGTCATGACCAGCTACGAAGGCATTGGTGTGCCGCTCGATAATCGGGAAGAGTTTCTCAATTATCCAGCGCTGGGTCCTGGAGAGTTGTTGAAGGACCAGATGCAGTTTTTCACTATGGCGCATGGTGTCTTCAGCTTGCTGGACGAGTTTCCGTTCCAGCATCCGGACGCGCCTGAATATTCCGTCTCGATACCGGTTGAGAATCGTATTTTCGGTCAAGGCGTCATTGCGACCTACGACAACTTCAAGATCACGACCAAAACTCGAGATTAGCTTTTCAGGCTGATACAAATCGCATCACTGAGCGCAACAGCGCGCTCAGTGGGGCGATCTTTTGCTGTTTGTCTGTAGGCAGATAAGCTCTGTCGGGCATGTCTTCAATTCTGATTTGCTCAAACGATCCTGAGAGCCTATTGGCCTAAACCCGCCTGCCACTATGCTTTCGAGTGCGGATGGTGGATTGGGCGAGATCCGAATGGGTCACCCCCGGTTACGTCGGTGCGTCGGTAACAGAATTTACCTGGCGGCCAAGATCGACGGATCCGTCCCGGCTGCGCAGTTCGAGTTCCAGCCGATCGCCGGGTTCCATATAGCGCACCGCCTTCTGGGTCTTGATCAGCTTTGCTCGGCGCCGCGCGTCGTTGGTGAAGTTGAGCAGGATGGCGAGGCCGACCTTCGGAGTGGCGTTCAATATTACGCCGCCCGGCGTGCCGGTGAGCAGCAGGTCTCCGCGATGCGCGTCGGCGAAGCCGGCAAGTTCGGTCAATGTTTCCTCGGGCTTGAAGATGAGTTGATCGGTGGTTGCGTCCTGCTTCACCTCGCCGTTGAGCTTCAACGTCAGATGCAGATTGTTGATGAGGTCTTTTTCGTCTGGCTCGAGCAGATAAAGTATCGGGCCGGTCGGGCAGAATGTGCGCTGACCCTTGCCTTTGAACCACTGCATCATTGGCGCACCGAACATGAAGTCGCGCGCCGAAATGTCGTTTGTGAGCGTTAAGCCGCCGACGTAGTCGAGGAGATTGGCTGACGTGACCTGCGCGTTGGGTGGCAAGTCTTTCTTCAGCACGAGCGCCAGCTCAATCTCATAGTCCAGCAGCTCACATCCCTGAGGCCGGACGATGTCGTCATAAGGCCCGCAGATGGATGAAGGCGGCTTGGAAAAGATGAGGTTTTCACCTTTGTCGACTTTGACGCCGCCTTCTTCCCTGTGCGAGGCGTAGTTGAGACCCTGACAGAAGATCTGAATGTCGCTCGTGACAGGCGCGAGGAGCGTGACGTCATCAGCTGAGAGGCGCTCCAGTCTGTCTGTTCGAAACAGCTGGCGATCCTCGAAGTAGTCCGCCATCAATTCCCGATGCGAGGGATAAGATTTCTCTAGCACCGCAATTTCCTGGCCCAGCTGTATTCCCCAGCGCTCACGCTCGAATCTGACGATAGCTATCCCCACGTCTCGACCTCCTTGTCATGCCGCCTGGGATCGGGCGCGAAGCAAGCGCACGATGTTGCGAAACACCTTCCAGTTCCACCGCGATATGAGGAACCCCGGCGTGGGCCCGGGCCCCCAGTAGTCGTTGACGTCGGCGAGTCCACAGTCCTGCGCCTGATGATCCTGGTTGACGAGATCTGTGTCAGTCCAGTGCTCGTGAATTACGCCGAACGGGCTCTTCCAGTAATCGAAGATCTGCCCGCCGAGAAGGTGACGGCCAATGCCCCAGACGTGCTTGCGGCGTTTTCGTTTCAGATGCTCATGGCCGGACATCAGGTCGTCGAGATTGCCAACCTCGAAAGCGATGTGCTGAACGCGTGCGCCTTCATCCAGGGCAAACTGGAAGCCGACGACGTGGTGGTCAACGTACTCCTGGCCGCGGTCGAGCCGGCTGAAAACCATCTGCGCTTCGCCGTCCGGCAGTCGGACAGCGTCGGAAGTCAGCAATCCCAGGTGCCGGTTGTACCACTCGTATACCGCTCCCGGATTGCCGCTCTCGAGCACAAGGTGGCCGATGCGTCGTACACGGGAGGGGCCACGCTGGATGGCGGGGAGCGCGCCTTCCCGTTCGCGTTGTCCGTTCATGTTGAATACATGTGCCGGTGCAGGGTCCAGGCGGTCGAGCGCGGTGCGCCCGTGCACGATCTCGACCTGCATGCCCTGAGGGTCGCGCAGGCGCACGACCTGTCCGCCCGCTGGCTCGTCGAGGTCCTCGATGGCGGAAGCGCCTTCGACCTGTGCGATGGCTTCCAGGTCTGCAGCGCTGTCCGCCTCGAAGGCAATGGCCGTTACGCTACCGTCGCCCTGGCTCAGTACATAACAAGGCGGTTCGGGGTCGGTGCCCCTCAGGTATACGGCATCTTCGGTGCGGGCGGCTACCTGCAGCCCGAATTCCTCGAGGAAAGTCTCGGCTTTGTTCAGATCAGTTGCGGTGACCCTGACATACGCCAGGCGCTTCGCTTTGATGGTTGGCTCGGTCATGTTGAATCTCCTGGATTAAATTCGTGGCGGGCTCATGGGTTGCCTTCGATGATGTCGGCCCATGGCGGTCGGTCTTCCACACCGCCGAAAAAGTCGGGATCCCAGAACACCTTGTATAGCGGAATGTGCAGGGTCTCTGCTCGCGGTATGGCGTCAAGCAGTGATGCCAGAGTGTTGACGCGTTCCTGTTGAATCGTTGCGAGGTTTTTGCTCTCTAGCGGATCCGTTTCGAGGTTGTAGAGTTCGTAGGTGTCTTCCCGGGCGATCAGCTTCCAGGGCCATTGGTAGTAAGCCTGTTCGCCGTTCTGACCCATGGTGACGTATGGGCCGGGAGAGGGTGCCTCGCCGCGCGCAAGTACCGGCCAGTGGTTGCGGCCATCCAAGTCCGTGGGGGAGGCCATGTTTGTCGCGCCGAGCACGGTAGGCAGGACGTCCTGCACGGTGATCATCGCGTTGATCTTCTGCGGTGCGAGGGCGTTCGGCCAGTGCACCAATGAGGGTACACGCGCGCCGCCCTCGTAGACGGATCCTTTGCCGAAGCGCAGCGGGGTGTTGTCAGAGCCGCCGTCCAGCGCGTTCGTGCGTATGAACTCGAGCATCGTGATCGGCACCGGCGGTTCGAACCAATCAGCAAGCGTCTCAGCCAGCGCCAGAAACCCACCCAGACCAGCGTCGCGGTTCAGCCCGCCGTTGTCGCTCATGAACCAGATGAGGGTGTTATCGAGCTCGCCTGCCTGCTCGAGCGTCGTGACGATCCTGCCGATCGCCGTGTCGAGCTCGGTGACCATGGCGGCGTGCAGACGGCGATTGGGATTGGCCATGTCTGCGTAGGCGGCTTCTGCCTCAGGCGGTGCTTCGTTCGGCAGGTGCGGTGCGTTGAAGCTGGCGTAGAGGAAGAACGGTCGGTTGGTGTCCCGCTCCGCAATGAGCTGAATCGCCTCGCCGGCGAGGAGATGTGTCGTGTAGCCTTCTTCGCGCAGCGTTACGCCGTTTCGCTGCCAGTCCAGCCCGCCGCCATGCACGTGATCCCAGTAACCGATGCCGCCGGTGACGTGCCCGTAGAAATGGTCGAATCCGCGCGCGTTGGGGTGGTACTCCCGACGCGCATGACCCAGATGCCACTTGCCCACCAGCCACGTTTGATAGCCGGCGCGCTTGAGCACGTCAGCGATAGTGTCCTCTCCCGGCGGCAGGCCGTGGGTGGCGTTCTTGGCGAATTGGCGATAAATCCCCAGGCGTTGTGGTGACTTACCGGTCATGAGCGCCGCCCGCGTCGGGGTGCACGTGGGCTGGCTGTGGAACTGGTTCAGCACGACGCCATTGGCCGCCAGCGTGTCGAGGGTCGGGGTGCGGATTTCGCTGCCATGATAGCCGACGTCATTCCAGCCGAGATCGTCTGCAAGAATCACGACGATGTTCGGCCCGGCCGCGAGCGCCGTGGAGCCGCAAGCCAGACACGCCAGCAGCAGGCCGACGCGTATGAGCACCAGTCTAAATGAGACCCGCATAAGAGCCGCCGTCCATCTGTAGATTCTGACCGGAAATAAAACCCGCCTGCGCGCTGCAGAGATAAGCGCAGGCATCGCCGAACTCTTCCGGCTGGCCAAAACGTTTGGCGTTGATCGTGTTCGCAATCGCCTCGCGTGCCTGCTCGAAGGTGATTCCCTGGCGTTCCATCAGCACTTTGGCCATGAACTTCTGTCGATCCGTGTCGAAGCGCTCGGGCAGCAGGTTGTTGATGGTGACGTTGAACGCAACGGCCTCGTTGGAGAGGCCCTTGCACAGGGCGGTGAGACCGCTGCGCGCCGCGGTCGAGAGTCCCATCGCGGCGTGCGGAGATTTCACCATCGCTGAAGTGATGTTCACGATGCGGCCGAAACGCCTTGCTTTCATACCCTCGATGACACCCTGAATCATGAACGTGGGCGCCAGCAGGTTGGCATCGAGCGCGCTCTGCCAGTCATCCGGCCCCCAGTTGGCGAACTCGCCTGGCGGCGGTCCGGCGTTGTTGTTGACCAGGATGTCAGGCTCGCTGCAGGCGCTCAGCAACGCCTCTCGACCTGCTGCCGTGTTGATGTCGGCAGCAACGGCGGTGACTTCGCCGCCGCCTGCAGCGCGTAGCTCATCGGCCGTCGCGTTCAGCTGCGCTTCGTCGCGGGCGTTGATCACGACGTTGCAGCCTTCACGGGCCAGTGCCGCGGCACATGCGCGACCCAGGCCGCGTGAGGAGGCGCAGACGATCGCATGCCGTCCGGTCAGTCCCAAGTCCATATCAATGCTCCTGAGTTTGTTGGACGGTGTTTCCGGCGAGGGCGTTGGTCAGGCACTCACCCAGCGCCGCCTGCGGATCTTCTGGCGCTGCGATCCACCTTGCGCAGATGTGTCCGTCAGGGCGAATCAGCAACGCCCCGCTTGTACTCAAGCCGGCGCGGGTGTGAAAAGGTTGCGTGGGATCGAAATCGGCGTCTTCGCTGAAAACGGCGACCTGATCGTTGGCCCATTCCGCCGCGTCCGGGCCGGTGACCAGCGCGAAGTCGTCGTGGGGCAGAAGCCCCAGCAGCCAGGGACTGTCCGTGAGTTTGACGAGCGGCAGGTAGTCGCCGACCTCAAAACTGGGCACATAGCGGCTGATGTCGATGGTTTCCGGATCGACGCACGCGCCGTAGCGATAACCGAGCTGCAGGTTGAAGCTGTCGAAATGCGGCCTTTGGATTTCTACGGCCTCGCGAATACCCGGATCATCGGGGTTCGCGCACATGGCCGCATAATGCTCGGCCGTCTTCTTCGGATCCGGACCGTACACGGCGGCAAAGACATGCATGATCTTGGCTGAATTCATCAGGCTCTGCTGGGTGTTGATCTGCGCGATGGCGCGCCGTTCCGATTCATAGGTGTCGAGGAGTGAAGGCTGCGCCTGCCCCTGGAGCACCTTTGCCAGCTTCCAGGCGATATTCTCTGCGTCGGCTACGCCAGTATTCAGGCCGAGACCGCCCGTGGGTGGAAACCGGTGCGCGGCATCGCCGGCGAGAAACACGCGTCCCTTGCGATAAGCATCAGCAACCTGTGCGGACATGGTCCACGGGCTGACGTTCTTGAGCTTGAAGTCTTCGATGGGCGCACCCGCCGCGGCTTCGATCAGTTGTCGGCAGGCGGGCTCGTCAAAGTCGTCCCGGCTTTGTGTTACCGGATCGTAGGACTGCATGAACACCCATGTGCGGTCGCGCTCGTAACCGATGAAGGCGCCGCCCGCTTCGGGGGACAGGCAGAAGTAGAGCAAACCCGGATGTGCGCTCGTCAATGCGCGAAGGTCCGCGTCGAAATGGATCATCATGTGATGCTGCAGCGCCTCAGGTCCGGTCATGCCGATCCCAAGTTGCTCGCGGGTCGGCGAGCCGGCGCCGTCGGCGGCGATGACGTAGTCCGCGCGGATGGCCAGCGGCGCAGCGGAGCCGTCTGCTTCGAGCGACGCGACAACGCCGTCGCTCTCTTCGCTCACTTCCCGGGCGGTGACACCGCGCAGCAATGAGACGCCGGCACAGTGCGTCAGGCGTGCGCTCAAAAACTCCTCGAATTTCGGCTGCGGGATGTTTACCAGAGGCCACGGTGTGAATTCTTTAGCGCCGTCGTCCTGCCTTTCATAGGGCAGGCTGCCGAAGCAGGTCCCGTTCAACACATCGACAAAGTGCACCTCGCCGCCGTCATCAATGCTGGCGCCGGCTGCGCGCACATCGTCCGCGGACACGCCCAGGCGCTCGCAGATTTCCAGCGTGCGCGCGTTGACCGCGTGGGCTTTAGGCGCATCCAGCCGCTCCAGGCGTTTGTCGACCAAGACGCAGCGTATGCCCGACTGCGCGAGACTGAGGGCGGCAACCATGCCGACCGGGCCGGCGCCGATGATGAGAACTTGTGTGGATAACATTTTTCGTTTTATGAGAGTTCGTGGAAAAATGAGAGTTAATACAAAAATAGTTGACATGTCAAATGTTGTCGATACTATGGCCGTCATGCAGAACTACTTCCGCAGCCAGGCCATTGGCTCCAACAAGCGCAATCGTACCCGTAGCACGCTGATCGACAGTGCGATCGACGTTTTTTCAGAGAAGGGGATCGAGGAAGCGAGCATTCATGAGATCACCGCGATTGCAGGTCTCGCCAACGGGACGTTCTATAACCATTTCAAAGACAAGGACGATCTGGCGCTGGCCTCGTCCGAGGCGATCGCCCTCGAAATTGCGAAAACCCTCGACGGGCGCATGAGCGATCTTGAGCAGGGTGTCTCTCGTATCATCGTTGCTTCGTGGGCGTTTTTACTGGTTGCGCGCAGCGCGGCACCCTGGGCGCATGTGCTGGTGGGTCAGTATTTACGCCAGCCCAGGGCTGAGGCGTCGGCATTCAACTACATGCGGGCGGACATCGAGCGTGCGATTGCGCAGGGAGACCTGGATGTTGAGGTGGATGCTTTCCTGCTCGAGCAGATAGCGGCCTTGATGATGGCGGCGCTGCGCAGGACGCTCGATGAAGATGGGGAAGCGGCGGTCATGAGCCGCACCTGTGAAAGTATCCTGCGCCTGCTTGGCCTGACGCCCGCGCAGGCCAGGCGCGAAGTGGAGCGTGTTGCCGGGCATCCGCTGCTCGAGCCGGGCGCCATCGGTATCAGTCTCGTCTAGCAGGTGTAGTTCAGCGCCAGCCGTCCGCCGTCCGCATAAATTGTCTCCCCGGTGATGTAGCTCGCTTTGTCTGAAGCAAGAAAGGCGACGATGTTGCCAATTTCCTCCGGTGTCCCGACCCGCTGCAGCGGCGTGCGCGACATGACGCGTGCCATCGCGGCTTCGTCTGCATTGACGCCGGCCATCATCGCGGTGTCGATGGATCCCGGGCCGACAGCGTTGACGCGGATGCCGTGCGGGGCCAGCGACAGGGCGGCCGCCTTGGTCAACTGCATGATGCCGCCTTTGCTGGCGCAGTACGCGGCGATGGACGGGATGGCCACCTGAGCGTTGATGGACGACATGTTGACGATTGCGCCCCGAATACCGTGTTCAATCATGCGCTTTGCCGCGCGCTGTGAGGCTGCGAACGCGCCGATCAAATTGACCTCCAGGACGGATCGAAAGTCTTCTACGGGGGTTTCGAGAAAATCACCGGCGAGCGCGATGCCGGCATTGTTGACGAGTACCGATACCGGACCTAGCTGTGCTTCGATCTCGTCGAAAGCCCGATCGATCTGCTCCGGATCGGAGACGTCACATGCCAGGGCCAGCGCACCCAGTTGCTCGGCCGCGGCCTTCACGCCTTCGGCGTTGACGTCCGCGATGGCGACGCGGAAGCCGTCGTCTCTGAGGGCTCGGGCACACGCGTAGCCGATGCCCTGGGCGCCGCCCGTTACGAGTGCAATCGCTTCACTCACATCAATCTCCTTCGCTAACCAGTGTTGTATTGTACGCAAGCGCTTGACGCGGGCCTCCGCAAAGCTCTGTACTTGCTCTCCCTGATTTTTGGAAAGCCGACATGACTGACAACGCGCGGCGTGGACCGCTGGAGGATATCACCGTCATCGACTGCACGCGGGCGCTTGCCGGTCCGTTCGGAGCGGGGCTCCTGGCCGACCTGGGCGCTCGCGTGATCAAAGTCGAAGCGCCAGAGGGAGACGGGTACCGCAACATTCCGCCTTTTCTGCCCGACCATGCCGGCGTGCACGAGGACCGCTTGGCAGCCACCGACTTCGGCGCGCCGTTTGCTGCGGTGAACCGCAACAAGCAGAGCGTGTGTCTCGATCTGAAGGACGATGACCATAAAGCCGCGTTCCTCCAGCTCTGTGACCATGCGGATGCGGTGGTTGAAAACATGCGCGCGGGAGTGATGGACGGCCTGGGTCTGGGCTACGAGGTGCTTGCTGCGCGGAACCCCCGACTCGTCTACGCCTGTGTGCGCGGATTTGGCGATCCACGCACCGGCGAGAGCCCCTATGCCGAGTGGCCCTGTCTGGACGCGGCTGCCCAGAGTTTCGGCGGTCTCGTCCACGCGAACGACAACCTCGTGACCCCTGCACTGGCGGACATATTCCCCGGCACGCTGATGGCTTTGGGTGTCGTGTCAGCCGTCCACCACGCCAGGACGTCGGGCAAGGGGCAGTTTCTCGACGTGTCGATGTACGATGCGATGCTGTCGTTTCAGAAGAGTGCTGTCGCGCAGTACGGCTTTACCGGCAAGCCGAATCCGGCTGGCCTCCAGCGCGCAATGACGCTGTATCCCTTTGATCTGTTTCCCACCAGGGATGGGCGGATTGCGATCGCCGCGGTGCAGCCGCACCACTGGGATCTGCTTTGTGCGGCGATGGACCGCGCCGATCTCATGGTTGATGAGCGCAGCGCGTCCAACGGGGCCCGGCTCAAAAACGTCGATTGGGTGGAAGCGCAGATCTGCGCGTGGACCACACAGCACACGCGCGCGGAGATTCTCGAAAAGGTGGATGGCGGCTTCCCGATCGGCCCGGTGCAGAATATGGGAGACATCTATCGTGACCCGCATGTGGTGGCGCGCGAGATGCTGGAGACCTGGCAGCCGCGCGGGGATAACCCGGAAATCACCCTGGCTGCGAATCCGATCAAGTTCAGCGGCACGCCGACGCAGCTTTATCAGGGGCCGCCCACCCACGGGGAACACACTGCTGAGGTTCTGGCGGAGTTCGGGATATCGTTGTCTGCTAAGGTAGATGACCAATAGATTAGTGCAGCAGAAGGAGAGGGCAATGCACAAACATGGCCGACTGGGTAACCCTGAAGAAACATTCATGACGGACCGTCGCGCGGACCCGCGGTTCGTGCAGGCAATGGCCGCCGCCGCCGAGCTGCAACCGCCGCTCCCGGTGCCGCCACCCGGCGCGAGTCATGAAGCGTGCCTGGCGTACTGTGCGGCGATGGAAGCGCAGATGGCAGAGATGAATCCGTTTCTGGAGCAGACCATGCCGAGCTACGATCATCTGACCTCTTATCAGGAAACGATTGCCGGCGTGGACGACAATGCGGTTGATCTCTATGTGCACTTGCCGAAAGAGGGTACCCCGCCTGGTCCCTGCGTCGTCCACACCCACGGCGGCGGCATGGTCCTGATGACCGCGCAGGATCCGGCGTTCCGCCGCTGGCGGGCGGATCTTGCTGATGCAGGTTTGCGCGCGGTTGGCGTCGAATTCAGAAACGGCGGTGGCAGGCTGGGCAACCATCCATTCCCGGCCGGTCTCAACGACTGCGCGAGCGCGGTCAAGTGGGTGCATGAAAATCGGGACGCGCTTGGCATCACGTCGATAGTCATCTCCGGCGAATCGGGCGGAGGTAATCTCTCTATTGCCACAGCCCTCAAGGCGAAGCAGGAAGGCTGGCTCGACCAGATACAAGGTGTCTATGCCTGCTGTCCGTACATCTCCGGTAGTTATGCCGAGCCGCCGCCCGAGCTCGTCTCGCTCGTTGAAAACGACGAGTACTCGTTGAGCTGCCCGCAGATGGCGACGCTGGTCCGGGTTTACGACCCCGACGGGGAGCACGCGAACAATCCTCTCGCCTGGCCGTTAACCGCGGAAGTTGATGACCTGGCCGGTCTCCCGCCGCACGTGATCTCTGTGAACGAGCTGGATCCGCTGCGTGACGAAGGGCTCGAGTACTACCGTAAGCTGAATGCCGCGGGGGTTAACGCCAACGCGCGTACCGTGCACGGCACCCAGCATGCAGGGGATCTCGGCTTTCCCGATCTCGCGCCCGATCTCTATTTCGAGACGCTGGGCTCACTCGTGCGCTTTGCGCACCGGGTCGACCCGGGCGCTTAGGGCTGGGCGGCTGTCGCTAGGCAACGGGCTCCAGCGGCGGCTGCCCCAGCGCTTCGCGGTAGTTGCGATGGAAGTGGTGCAGGGCCGGTTCGTTGCGGCCGAAGATGATCTCTTTGAGCATGCCGGTTTCCGCGGCGCGTTGCTGCATTTCACCCATGACGTAGTCTTCCCGCTCGACGGTGCTGTAAAACACTTCGAGTGATGCCTCTACGCCGCCGAGCATGCCTTCGCGCCCTTCGTAGTCGTAAACGTCTCCCACTTTCGTCCCGGCCGCTTGTTCCGCCTCCACCATGTCGATGGCGGCTTGCGTGTAGTAAAAGCTGATGCGTGTGATAGAACGTCCCGGATTGTTTTCATCCGGATAGATGCGGATCAGGGTGGCTGTGTTGCGATCCACCAGATACTGGATGTTCGGAAAGAGGTGGTAGAGGACAAAGGTGCCTTGTGCAATGTTCCAGTCCGCTTCCGGCATCTCGCGCATGGCGTCTATGCCGTGGTTGGCGGTGACGAATCGATGGTGGCGGCCGAACTCCTTCAAGTGCAGGTTGTTGCCGTAGTAGAGCCGCCCGAGGGTGTCTTTGTGCAGCTTGCCGAAGTGGTAAGTCTCGCCGAAAGTGTCGTTGGCGAACTTCCAGTTGAGATTCATCTCGATGGATTTCTCGCCGACCAGCTTGTGCTGGCCGACTTCGAACGAAGCGAGCTCCGCGGCGAGCTCTTCGCCCAGCAGCGCATCGATGTCGAGCTGACCGTCGACGTTCGGGTGCACCCATAGCAGACCGTCACGCTCGACGGCCGGCAGTTCTATCAGGCCGTGGCAGGACTTGTCGATGGCACCGAAGTGATCTTCGTCCGGGATATTGATCAGATCCCCGGTATTGGCATAGCTCCAGCTGTGGAAGGGGCACATGAACACCGTTTTCTTACCGCGCGCCTCGTCGGCAACTTTGACGGATCTGTGGCGGCAGGCGTTCAGGAAGGCGTGAAACTCGCCGTGCTTGTCCCGTGTGGCGAGTATCGGGATGCCGAAATCGTCCATCGTGAGATAACTGCCAGGCTCCGGCAGGTCGCCGGACAGGCCGATCAGCTGCGGGTGGTCGCGGAAAAACTGTTGCTGCTCCCGTGCGGCAATCTCCGGGCAGACGTATGACGTAGTGGGCATTTTGTACTGCACGCCGGCATCTATGTTTTTGCCGTCGTCCAGCTGTTGCATGAGTTCTTTTAAGATCTCGACCTGGGTTGCGTGTTGCATGTCTCTCTCCCGTTCCTGTCAACCATCATACAAAGGGGCGTGCGCATGACAACCAGGTGCGATGCGCACGGTTCATTTGCTCAGAGCGATCCGGCAGGCTTCCTCGATCAAGCGTTCTCTGAAGGCCGGTTTGCGGCTGACACCCATCTGCATGGCCGCTCCGTCGACGAGCGCAGTCAGCATCCGCGCGCGCAATGCGCATTCGGCGTCATCGAACTCAGGCAGCGCGCATTGGATGGCTGCTTCGGTCGCGGCATAGAAGTTGCGGTAAATGCGCTGATAGACGGCGCGGTAGGTGTCGTTGTGCTGCATCAGCAGATTCAGCGTGGCGAACACAACTCCGCTCTCGCCGCGCCAGCGGCTGAAGAGGTCTGTGACGATGGCGCGGAGCGCTTCGGCGTCCTCTTTCTCGTCCACGGATGCGTTGATTGTCGCGATGTCTTTGTCGGCTTCCATTTCGAAAATTGTGGTCAGCAGCGCTTCGCGGGTGGCGAAGTAATACTGCAGATTGCCGAGCTTGATGCCACAGCGCTCAGCAACTTGCCGCATGGCCAGGCGTTCGTAGCCTTCTTCGACCAGCAGGTTGCGCGCGGTATCGATGATGGCTTGTCTGGTGGCGCCGCCTTTATCGGTGATTGCTTCCGTAGACATCGATAGCTTCCTCGTCCAGAAAACGGGTGGTCGTAAAAAAATAGGTCGTTGACATAATAGGTCGACGACCTAATAATGCGATCCACTTTAACTGAGGGAAGACTCGTGGCGCAAGCATTCACGAATGATGCAGACCGGGATGCGTTTCTGGCAGAACCGCGTCTGGCGATACTGATGACCAACCGGCCGGACCGTGCGCCGATCGGAGTGCCTGTCTGGTTCGAATGGACGGGTAGTGAGGTGCTGATGTTTTCCGCGCCCGGTGTTCCCAAAATCAAGCGTCTGCAGAACGATCCGCGCGCGATGGTGCTCGTCACCAATCGCGTTGGCGAAGTGGAAGCCTGGGTGAGCTTTGAAGGCGAGGTCGAGATCTGTGAAGACGAAGATGCCTGGCCGCTGGTCGAGCGGGTAGCGCCCAGATACTGGGACGTGGAAGAAAAGAAGGGCACCCTCGCTGAGTGGCACGCCATGAAAGATGCTTTCGTGCTGCTGCGCCTCAAGCCCGACCGTATCCGCAATGGGCAGTAAACCATGCAGCGATCGCGTTGGTCGCGTTTCTCGATCCAATCCGTACAGGAGTTGATATGCAAATTGTGCCCGCTACCGCCGAGCTCGTTGAGCAGCATGCGGCAGACATCGGTGAGCTGGTCCATGCGACCGGCCCGGTTTCTTACGACTACCACTTTCCCAAACGAGCTGTCTTTGACGGTCTGGTGAGCCGATCCTGGCGCGTGGGCGGCACGCTGTTCGCTGCGGAAGCGACTCATCTGGCCATTGACGGTGATGAGCTGCTTGGCATCGAGATCGGTTTTGACGGTCCTGAGCTCCGCCCGCGGCAGGCAGCGTTGGGACCTCTCTGGGCAGACATGCTTGAAAATGGGGAACTTACGCAAGCGGATGTTGCCGAGGTGCTCGAACGTTCGGAGCATGCCAGCTGGCTGAATCCGGTCGTGCACGAAGGCGTGTATTACGTGCACGCGCTATCCGTGAAGCCGGCGGCACGCGGCAAACGCGTCGGCATGCAGCTTCTGTCCAGAGCGATGCAGTCTGCGCAAGAGCAGGGCTACAACGCGCTGCAGCTGGATGTGCTGTCCGATAACCCGGCGGTCAACTTCTATCAGTCGATGGGGCTCGAGCTGCTGGTGGAGTCCCGCGCGCCGAAACCCGAAACGCACGGCGTGCCTCCGGAATGGCGCATGGGTATCCAGTTGTAAGGTCTCCACTGCAGTAGGATCGCCGGATTGCGCGAACAATCTGATGCGCTACTTCGAACGGTCGCGCATCACCGGCGACTGCGAGAAATCCACCCAGCCTGTTTCGAGCCCGGCGCTGTAGCCGCCGTCCACGGGGATGTCCACGCCGTTCAGCCATTTGCAGTCACCGGTCAGCAGGAGATCGACAAATTCGGCAATGTCCTCGGCAGACGCCGCGCGCCCGGTCTGGGCCTTGGTCCATTCGCTCTGCGCCTGACCCATCAGAGACTCGAACTCGACGTAGAGCGGTGTTTCGATGGGGCCGGGGCTGACACAATTGATGGAGAAGCCGTTTGCGACGCCTTCCCGGGCAGTGCGTAACGTGTATGCGGTGACCAGCCGTTTAGAAAACGTATAAGGATCGCGCGCCAGCATGTCGCGGTTCGCCTCCACCCAGGCAAGACCTTCGTCGAAGGAGCCCGTCTCCAGCAACGGCTGCAGCCGCTCGTACTTGGCGCGCCAGTCGCGCCCGGCAATGGATGAGACGTTGACGATACGGCCGCCGCTGACGAGCCGCGGTGCGAGACTCTCCGTCAACTGTCGCAGGGCCAGGAAGTTGACCGACAGCACGGTGTGGGGGGAGGGCGCTTGCGCCATGCCTGCAACGTTGGCAAGACCGTCGATCGAGGCGGGCAAGGCCTCCACGGCACTTTGGATAGCGTCCGGGTCGACGAGATCAACGGAGATGTACTGGTGGGTGTCCGCCAGCGTGTCCGGCGCGTTGCGGTCGAGTATCCAGACTTCGTGATCTACGAGTCGATGAACCAGCGCTTCGCCCAGGCCCGACGCGCCGCCAGTTACGATGAATTTCATTGCTCAGCTCCTATGTCGCGCATTTGGTGTGGTGTTTGTTCAGCCTCGTGCGATGACGGGCATCGACAGATAGCCCTGCACGAAGTTGGAGCGCAGCCGGGTCGGCTCGTCCAGCAACTCAAGCCCGCTGAAACGGTCGAGGATGCCTTCCCACATGTGCGTCAGCTGCATACGCGCGAGGCGAAAACCAATGCAGTGGTGAATGCCGGAACCAAACGACAGCAGGCGCGGTTCGGTGCGGTCCAGCACCAGTCTGTCCGGATCGCTGAAGACCGTCTCGTCGCGGTTACCGGAGACGTAAAACATCACTACTTTGTCACCTTTGTGGATGGTCTTGCCGCCGAGTTCGAAATCGCTGAGGGCCGTGCGCCGCTGATGGACCACGGGTGAGACAAAGCGAATGATCTCGTTGACGGCGGTGGGCAGCAGTTCCCGATGCGCCCGCAGCTCATCGTACAGACCCTGTTTGATGACGGCTTCCATACCGCCCGCGATGCTGGTGCGGGTGGTGTCATTAGCGCCGACCATCAATAGGCGAAGGTGATTGAGAAACATCTCGTCTGAGATCTCAGCCTGGCTGTGCACCAGGTGCGAGACCAGGTCGGGTTTGCACGCGTCTTCGCGCGCGCGTTGCTGTCGGAGGTTCGTGAAGTACTCGGTAAACGACGGGTGTTTCTTTGCCTCCTCCTCATCGCGGGGCAGGCCGCCGACAATCGCGACCTGGGCGTTGGTCCAGTACAACATGTGGTAGCGATCTTCTTCGGGAATACCGAACAACGTGGACAGCATCTGCAGCGGCAACTCGTTGGCGACGGTCGTCACCCAGTCGAAAGGAGTGTCGATCGGCACCTGGTCCAGGATCTGATCGACGCGCTCGCGTACCTCGTCCTCCAGTGCCGCCAGATTTTCACTGCTGAACACCGGCGTCACCGCGCTGCGGTGCATTTTGTGGTCCGGCGGGTCCATGTTGATGAAGCTCGAATTGCTGTCGACGGCCGTGTCAAAAATGGAGATACCGCCAGCGGCCGAGGAGAAGACGCGGTGATTCATGTCGACCGCAATAATGTCCTGATATCGGGTGATGGCCCAATACGGGCCGAACGCGCTGTCTTCGACATAGTGCACGGGGTCGTTCTCTCGCAGCTCGCGAAACATCGGATGGAAAGTGTGCGCCTCGAAGAGCGCGGGATTGGAGACGTCCATCATGAACCTTAAACAAACACTTGTTAGGCTAATTAAACAAACGCTTGTTTGGTAAGTCAAGGGGCACTATGCTGACCGTGTGAAAGCGCAGAGATCCAATAGTCGGAACGTGGCCCTGGTCCAGGCTGCTGCGGAGCTGTTTGCAACCCAGGGATTCAAGGCGACGAGCATGCGCGACATCGCCAAAGCCGTAGACATGCTCCCGGGATCGATTTACTACCACTTCCCGTCGAAGGACGATCTGCTGCTTGCAATCTACGAAGCCGGTGTCGCGCAGATTACCGAGACCTTTGAGGCAGCCATTGAACCGCTGGACGATCCCTGGCGCAGGCTGGAGGCGGGGATGGCGGCGCTCATTGCTGCCGTGACGGAAGAGAGCTCGTACACGCGCGTGATCTTCAAGGTCACGCCGGACGAAGTGCCGAAGTACACCGCTGAACTCGTTGCGTTTCGCGATACCTTTGAAGCGAAGTTCGGCGCTTTGATCGACGGCTTACCCCTCAAGCCCTGGGTCGACAAGCACCTGCTGAGACTGATGGTGCTCGGTGCCGGCAATCACGCCCAACTCTGGTTTTCCGCGGACGGCAGCTATTCAGCTGAAGAGATCGGCAAACAGTTCTCGCGCTTTGTACAGGAGTCGGTCTGTAAGTAGCGCAGTCGGGCAGCGCTTCGGTTCAGCTGCCGAACGGGTTACGCATCTCCGCGACGTTCAGCCACTTGCCGTCGGTCTTCTGCCACACGGAAACGTATTTGCCGACCTCCATTTCCCGATTAATCAGGCCGCTGTTCAATCTCCATCACGAGCGGCCAGTGATCTGATACGCCGGTTGCCTCGGGCAGCGTAAAGCGCCATGGGGTACCTGCGGAGGTGACCTGTGCGGGGGTTTCGTTGGCGAGATAGCTCCCTGTCATGGTCCAGCCGCCACCCGCGCGCCACAACACCATATCGAGGAAGGACCAGTCGTCCTTGGGCGGGTAGTAGCTGGTGCCGGGACAGCCGACGCAAAGATCATGAGCCACTTCCCATAGCGGTCTTACCCAACGCTCGAGCATGTCCTTATCCGCGTCTTCCTCGCGGGTCGTGTTGAAATCCCCGGCGGCAAACACCGCGCGGTCTGGCGGCAGCCTGGCCAGCAGCGCGTTGAGTGTCTCGTACGCGCTTTCACGCATGGAAGTGGGGTGGAACGGAGCGGGAAAGTGGACAGCGAATCCCGTCAGGCGCTCTTCGTTCGGTAGCGCGAAGGTCGCCTGCAGGATAGGGCGGGTGTCTCCGACACGGCGTTTGTCGGCGGCACTAAATTGGATTCCATGGAGGCTCGCATCGAGCACTGGAAACTTGGACAGAAAGGCCACATCGATGCCGCGCACGTCATTGCCTTCGAGAAGCACCGACGGCTTGTACCCCATGCCGACAAGATGCTCATTGCGCAGGCGTTCGAGAATGCCCACGTTCTCGATTTCCTGGAAGGCAATGATGTCCGGGCCCTGACCGTCGTTCACCTGCCTGATGGCAAGACCGATGACCCTGAGCTTCTGCTCGACCACGGCGTCACTCCAATCCCAGTACAGACACTGGTCGCGCCATCGCTTCACCTCGATCTTTTTGCACTTGCCGATGTGCTGCTCAGACGTTTTCTGGTCCTTGGGCAGGTACGTCTCGTCGTTCTTGCCCGCATCGTGGGTATTGTCGAAAAGGTTTTCGACATTGA
This sequence comes from Pseudomonadales bacterium, assembly GCA_965267275.1. Taxonomy (GTDB): domain Bacteria; phylum Pseudomonadota; class Gammaproteobacteria; order Pseudomonadales; family Azotimanducaceae; genus UBA4421. The sequence goes on along the minus strand of OZ253950.1, from coordinate 3,083,785 downwards.
AGGCCATGATGCTGATTTGCTCAGCGTGAGCCGGAAGCACGGTCAGTAGAAATAGCAGGGCTGTCCATCGCATCGCGGTTCGATATCCTTTGTTCTTACGTCGGCCATCCTACCGTACCTGCCGGATGGTGGGTGGCGAATGATGTTCGATCCGGCCATTATTCGAGCTGGTCAATTGAATACGCCGTTGCATGCCCTTTAGACGCCTGCCCCCATTGTTATCCCTGCGCGCCTTCGAGGCTGCCGCGAGGCATGGCAGTTTCAAGGCTGCAGCGGAAGAGCTCAACGTCACGCCCGGAGCCGTCAGCCAACAGGTTAAAAAGTTGGAAGAGGATCTGGGGGTAACGCTGTTTGTCCGTCACAACCGCGTCATAGAGCCCACATCGGAAGGGCTCATATTGAAAGCGGGTTTGTCTGACGCGTTCGTGCGGATCAGAGAAGTGGTGGAATCGGTTCGACCCAGCAATGAGGAGCGCGCTCTGGTTGTCACCTGTGGCCCGCCTTTTGCCGCCAAGTGGCTGGTGCCGCGTCTCAACAAGTTCCTCAATCGCCATCCGGAGATTGATCTGCAGGTGGCTGCGAATTTCACCAAGTTGGAGTATGGCACTGAGGGAACGGATGTCGGCATCCGATTTACCAAGCGGGAGCCAGATGATCTTCATTTCGAGTGGTTGGTGGAAGAAACCGTGGTGCCGCTGGCCTCACCATCGTTCATAGAGCGGCAAAATCTGCGCGAGCCGCGCGATTTGATGCGCGTGCCGCTGTTGTCTGAGGAAAGCATGCGGATCCATGAAGGGGCTCCAGGATGGGAGGACTGGTTCGCCGCCGTCGGCTTGCCTGAGGGCAGCACCTTCCGCGGCGTGAACTTCGGCCGCCATGCAGAGCAAGCGATCGACGCAGCTATTGCCGGTGCGGGGGTTGTGCTGGGCAGGCGCATCCTGGCTGCGCTCGATATCGCCGAAGGGCGTCTGGTGGCGCCGTTTGGGCCTGAGTTGAGGACCGGTGTGCGATACCAGTTCGTCTGTCGAAAGGACCGGCAGAATTTATCGAGAACAGTTGCTTTTCACGACTGGGTGGTTGAAGAAATCGAGTTCTGCAATAGGGTGGAAACTCAGCGCACCGATCAGGAAGCCGTCCGTCGTGACTGTTTCACCCGTCAAACCGGTCGGCGTTCATGACCTTGTTCCATGCCTGGACGAAATCCAATACGAACTTTTCGCTGTTATCGTCCTGAGCGTAAAACTCGGCGTATGAGCGGAGGATCGAGTTCGACCCGAATACCAGGTCGACACGCGTTGCCGTCCACTTGACCGCGCCGGTGCTGCGGCACTTCACCTCATAGAGATTGTCGCCGACCGGCTCCCAGGTATTGGCCATGTCCGTCAGGTTGACGAAGAAGTCGCTCGTCAGAGCTGCCTTGCGCTCAGTGAATACGCCGTGCTGCGAGCCGCCGTAGTTGGTGCCGAGCACTCGCATACCGCCAATCAGCGCGGTCATCTCCGGAGCCGTCAACCCCAGCAGCTGCGTCTGATCGACCATGAGCTCCTCCGGTTTGGCTGAGGCTTGCTGGACCAGGAAATTGCGGTACGCGTCGTGGCTCGGTTCGAGTACCGCGAACGACTCGGCGTCTGTCATCTCCTCAGTTGCATCACCCCGGCCAGGCGTAAACGGCACGTCAACCTCGTATCCTGCCTCCCGCGCCGCGAGCTCGATTCCGGCATTGCCGGCCATGACGATGACGTCTGCTACGCTCGCGCCGGCTTCGGCGGCGACAGCTTCGAGCGTGCCTAGCACGCGCTGCAGGCGCTCTGGCTCGTTGCCAACCCAGGAATTCTGCGGCGCCAGACGTATGCGGGCGCCATTAGCACCGCCCCGCATGTCCGATCCACGGAAGGTTCTGGCACTGTCCCAGGCAGTGGCGACGGCATCGGCTATGGAGATTTCGCCTCCGGCGATCAGCGCTTTGACCCTGGCGTGCAAGGCATCGATGTCGTAGCCGTCCGGTCCGGAGGGAATCGGATCCTGCCAGATCAAGTCCTCCTGTGGCACATCGGGGCCGAGATACCGAGCCTTAGGACCCATATCGCGATGGGTCAACTTGAACCACGCGCGGGCGAAGACCTGCGAGAAGTACTCGAAGTCCTTGTGAAAACGCTCCGAAATTGCGCGGTAGGCGGGATCTTTGATGAGCGCCATGTCGGCGTCCGTCATGATCGGATTGTGGCGCACGTTCGGATCTTCGACGTCGGCCGGCTTCGCGTCATCGACGATGTCGACAGGTTCCCATTGCCATGCGCCGGCCGGGCTCTTTTTGAGCGCCCATTCATGGCCAAACAGCATGTCGAAGTAGCCGGCATCCCAAAGCGTCGGGTTGCTGGTCCATGCGCCTTCCAACCCGCTCGTCACGGTGTTTCGGCCAATGCCGTTGCCGCCGAGCCAGCCCAGCCCCTGCTCTTCGATGGGCGCGCCTTCCGGGCTTGGCCCGACGCTCGCGGCATCGCCGTTGCCATGGGCCTTGCCGACGGTGTGGCCACCGGCGACCAGGGCGACTGTTTCCTCGTCGTTCATGGCCATCCGGGCGAATGTCAGGCGCACATCCTGCGCGGTCCGCAGCGGATCGGGCTCACCGTTCACGCCCTCGGGATTGACGTAAATCAATCCCATCTGTACCGCAGCGAGCGGATTCTCCAGCGTCTCGCGATCGTCGCCATCGTAACGCGCGCTGTCGAGCCACTCCGTTTCGGCACCCCAGTTGATGTCCTTTTCCGGTTGCCAGATGTCTTCCCGGCCGAACGCGAAGCCGAAAGTCTTCAGGCCCATGGATTCATAAGCAATGTTTCCGGCGAGGATGATGAGGTCGGCCCAACTGACCTGGTTGCCGTACTTTTTCTTGATGGGCCATAGCAGCCGGCGGGCTTTATCGAGGTTGCCGTTGTCGGGCCATGAGTTGAGCGGGGCGAAGCGCTGATTGCCGGTGCCGGCGCCGCCGCGTCCGTCAGACGTGCGATACGTGCCGGCGGCATGCCAGGCCATGCGGATCATCAGGCCACCATAGTGCCCCCAGTCTGCCGGCCACCAAGCCTGGCTGTCCGTCATCAGCACCTTCAGGTCTTCTTTGAGCGCGTCGACATCGAGCGCTTCGACAGCGGCGCGATAGTCGAGGGCACCGCCGGTCGGATCCGTTTTGGTGTCGTGCTGATGCAGAATTCCCAGATCCAGCGTCTCTGGCCACCAGTCTTTATTCGTCGTCGCCGTTGGCGATGCGCCGCTGTGCATGACCGGGCACTGCCCGGACGAGGTTTCACCGATATCGTTCATGTTTGTTTTCCAGTTGAATGAAGCGGGTCATCAAGCCGGCAGCGGGAACACTGTGCTGCGGCCTGCATTGTCTAAGAGCTCTGATAACCGCCGTAAAAGTTCACAGGCGACCAGTCAGGTTCGATTTTCGGCAACTCGACATCGTGCTTCGCGAAGTCGCCGCTCGCGTAAACCGGCTTCCCATCCATGACCGTCAGCTCGCTTTCGATGTGGCGTAAGTCTTCGTCATCGACTTCCAGATAGGGTGCATTGAGGATGGCGAAATCGGCGAACTGGCCTGGCTTGAGGCGGCCTTTCAGCACCTCTTCCTGGCTGAACCAGGCGGATCCCACCGTGTGGTAGAACAGCGCTTCCTCGCGCGTGAGACGCTGTTTCGGCCCGTGCAGTTCGGTACCTCCAACGCTCTTGCCCGTCGTTGCCCAATACAGGGTCAGCCATGGGTTATAGCTCGAAACGCGAGTGGCATCTGATCCGAGTCCCAATGGCAGACCGGCGTCGATGACGTCGCGCAGCGGTGGTGCGTTACGGGTGGCGTCCTCGCCATAACGCTCGAGAAAATATTCTCCGGCGTAAGCCATGCGGGCCTGCATCGCCATCCCGCCACCCAGCGCTTTGATTCTTTGCATAGTCGCGGGTGTCATCGTTTCACCGTGATCGATAGCCCAACGGATGCCTGCGAAGCCGAGGCGTCCGTCGCGCACTTCCAGCGCGTGCGCTTCTTCAAACACGTTGAGTATGTGGTTGACCGACTCGTCGTACGTGGCGTGAATTCTCAGCGGCCAGCGTTCTCTGAGCAGATGACGTGTTACCCCTAGGAGCTGGGCGCGCCATGCCGGCCGGGTTGTGATATCCGGCATTGGCGCCAGGAAATTTTCGTAATCCCCCGCAGCCCATGCGAGGAACTCTCCGCCGCCGCGCAGTACGTAGGCGTTCATGAGGAATTTCGCGCTATTGACGCCAACTTCCCATTCTTTGGTCCATTGTTGAAATTCAGCCAGCTCCTGGCCTTTGTTCTGTGGGAAAAGGTATTTGGAAATCCGTAGCGGCAGCTCGCCACTTTCAGCGAGCACATCAGTGCCTTTGTAGTCGTGCGGAAACTTGTGGCCGCCACCGCCTGCATCGATGACACTGGTCAGCCCGAAGCGGTTCAAATCTCGATAGAAGTGCTTGGTGGAAAGCGCCTGGTCTGCCGCTGAGAGCGGCGGCAGCTTGCCGATCGTGCCGTACAAGAGATCCGGGTTCGGGATGGCGTGCAAGATTGCCCCCCCGTCGGCGGTAAACTCATAGGCGGTACCTGGTGGCGTGGGTGTTTCAGGTGTCAGCCCGAGCGCCACTACGCCCGCTTTGTTGAGAAAACCCTGGCTGTACAAAAAGAGCACGAAAACTGGCGTTGCCGGCGCTGCTGACGTCAGCTCCGCCGGCGTCGGCATGCGCTTTTCATCGAACTGGAAGGGGGACCAGCCGCCGATCACGCGGACCCAATGGCCCGCGGGCGTACGCGCCGCTTGTTCGCGAATCATCTGCAGGCCGCGCTCGAGTGACGACAGTCCGTCCCAGCGCAGTTCGGTGGCGTAAAATCTGCCGGCGCGTGTCGGATGCATGTGACTGTCGTTCAGGCCAGGAATCAGAGTTTTGCCGCTGGCGGACAGGATTCGGGTATCGCTGCCGCGCAGCGCCCTGATGTCGCTGTTGGTGCCAACCTGCTGGATGAGGCCGTGCTTGACGGCGATAGCCTGCGCTCGCGGCATCGCAGGATTGTTGGTGATGACGTTGGCATCAGTCACGATGAAGTCCGCTTTTTCTTTTGCTGCGGCCAAGGCGGCACTGGGCGCAATACCCGCGGCTGCAACCGCAGCGCCGCTGGCGCGCAACATCGCGCGCCTGGACAGGCCGCTGATTCTTCTTTGCTTAGACTTCATTTTTCGATTCCTTAGAAATTTGCTTTGAGGGTGAGTTCGACGAAATTGATGTCATCCGCGGGTCCGGTTGCTTCGATGAAAGCTTCGGGGGCGGAATGGGTATAGATCAGGCTGGTTACCCAGTTGGCATTCATCTGCCATTCGATTTCGACAGATGCGGCCGTGTTTACGGATTTTTCTCTCACGCCGTCTGGCGTGCGTAACAGATTGCCCGGCGGTCCATAAATCCCGTCGGCGGCTTCCAGCCGATAGTGGAAATTGACGTCCAGGGCCAGGGCCAGGTCAGGGCGCGGCTGAAGGCGTAGGTAAGGATTGACGTTATAAAAGTTCGAAGGTCCAAGCAGGGCGAGGCTGGAGAAATAGTTACCACGGGGATAGAGCGCATCGAAAGTGCCGAGCTTGCCATCACCGCTGCGTTTGTCGCCGCTGGAAACGTTTGCTGAGAGCATGAGCTCTGGTGACCAGGGCGCGGCAAACCGATAGCCGGTATTGGTCGCCAGGGTCCACGCTTCTATGTCTAGATCGCCGTGGTCACCGAACTGATACACGGCTTCCCAGTTCCAGAACCAGCTTGCGTGGTCGCCGAACGCGCGCGCGCCAATCGTGTGACGTTCCTGTTCAGCATTACCCTCGACTGTGCTGCGCTCCTTGCGATCGCTGTGGAGGTAGTAAATGTCGTAGCTGGATTGCCGGAAGTTCCGCGTGAGATAGATGCCGGACAACTGCTCGTCACGGTCGGTAGAGTCGTTGAACGTACCGGTAGGCTCGACCTCGACGCGGTACAGACTGAAGACGTCAGCCTGCCATTCGGCGCGCGCAAAATTCAGCCGTACACCGTCCCAGGTCCGACGCACGTTGGTCCCTTCCCGCAAACCCACCAGCCGCTGCGAGCCCAGGATCATCTCCTGGCGGCCGACGCGCAGTTCGACATGATCGTTCTGCCAGGCAACGTAAGCCTGCTGCCAGTCGAGGTGGTTGTTATCCACCGGATTGGTGTCGTTTCCCTCCTGCACGGCACTTAGGAACGTCGTGTGGACTTTAAAACCCCCGGCTGACAACCACGTCGCGTCGAGGGACAGGCGTTGCGTCCAGAACCAGCCGTCTTCATCCGTGTTCTCGTCGAAATCTATCGCCGAGACATAGGTTGCACGCTCGCGCAGTTCACCGCCCAGCGTCAGACCAAAGTCCTCCGCGGTGCTTGCCTGGGCGTGGCTCACGGTCAGGATGCCGAGTAACGTCAGGAGCGCGCGCATCATCTTTACTGCTTGATGAACTCGGTCTGGATTTCGATCTCTATCGTATCGCCCAGCGCTGAACCTGATAGGAACGTGAGACCAAAATCTGTTCGATCGAAACTTCCTGTTGCTTGGAAGCCGAGCGCTGGTACACGGGCAAACGGATGCGAAGCCGTGGAGCCGCTGAGTACGGCGTTGAGCGCAACAGGAAGGGTGATTCCGAGAAGCGTCAGCTCGCCCTGAATTTCTGCAGTCGTCGCGCTTGTCATCGTGACAGCGCTCGATGTGAACTCGATGCTGGGGAATTCGCCGGCGTTCAGGATTTTCGGGTCGGTTGCAATTTCTGCGTCGAAGTCCTTGTCACCCTTGAAGCCGGTGTCAATAGACAGTGGGTCAATGCGGGCAGCTACAGCGCTTCTGGCCGGATCGGCGGCATCAAACTCCAGGGTGATCGCAACGCCGTTGATTCGGGCGGTGTAGTTTGAGAGTCCCAGGTGTTCGATCTTCCACAGGAGGCGGGTATGTGCCGGGTCGTTCACGTACGTCCCGCTCGGTGCTTCTATATGGTTGTCAGCGTGGGCCGCCATGGAGCCGCTGAGCGCCGCTGTTGCCATCAGTGCGGTGAGCTCTTTCTTCACTGTAGTTCTCCTTTTGATATGTCGGTCTGGATGCCGACGCCTGTCTTCGTTTGCGGCGCGCATACTGACGAGCGCGCCGTTGCAAGACAAACGAGTTTTTATCGCGGTCGATTTAGGCCCGCTAAGTCGGCGTGAAAGATTTGTGAAAAGACTGACAAGGAGGTAAACGTAATAATGTTAGAGCCAATCGCTTGGGAATAGCCCTGCTAAATTGAAGTCGACAAAAACTCGTTTGTTCTTCCGTTGACCTCACTTCAAGATGCGCGCCGTCTGATCTGCTGCTGCGTGAGCAGGAAGTCGCACGGATGTGCGACAACGCGGCGTTCATCAATTTGTAACAAAGGAGCTTGCTCGTGAGCAAAGAGAAACTTGAAGTGTTGACCCCGGAGAACTCGCAATTGATTTTCATCGATCACCAACCGCAGATGGCGTTTGGTGTGCAGTCTATCGATCGCCAGGTTCTGAAGAATAACGTCGTCGGCCTGGCCAAAGCGGCCAAGGTCTTCGATATCCCGACAACCATCACGACGGTCGAGACCGAGAGCTTCTCGGGCTACACCTATCCGGAACTGCTGGCCGTGTTTCCAGACCATCCCCTGCTCGAGCGTACCTCGATGAATTCCTGGGATGACATGAAAGTGCGCACAGCGCTGGCAGAAAATGGCCGCCGTAAGGTTGTTGTTTCCGGTCTGTGGACCGAAGTGTGCAACAACACCTTCGCGTTGTCGGCAATGCACGATGCCAATTACGAGATTTATATGGTTGCGGACGCGTCAGGCGGCACGTCTAAAGAAGCTCATGACTTCTCCATGCAGCGGATGATCCAGGCCGGTGTCGTCCCGGTTACCTGGCAACAGGTTCTGCTGGAGTGGCAGCGCGACTGGGCCCACCGTGATACGTATGACGCTGTCATGGACATCGTGCGTGAACACTCTGGTGCTTACGGCATGGGTGTCGATTACGCGTACACGATGGTTCACAAAGCTGACGAACGCTCGGCGCACGGTGAAACGCTGGACCCTGTTCCGGTTGCTCAAGCCAGCTGAGCCCATTGAGACCGGTGGTCCTGTCGGACCACCGGTTCCTGCCTTAGGTAAGAGTCATGTCTCGAACTATTCTCCACAATGGTGAGATTGCCACGCTGAACCCTGCCGCGCCTCGAGCGCAGGCGATATTGGTTGAAGAGGGCGTTGTCAAAGCTGTAGGCGATGACGCTCAGGTCATGCCGCGCGCGGATGCGGCTACCCGAGTGATCGATCTTGAAGGCCGCACCGTTATCCCTGGTCTCAACGATTCGCACACCCACGTCATACGCGGCGGATTGTCGTTCAACATGGAATTGCGCTGGGAAGGCGTGCCTTCCCTGGCTGATGCACTGGGTATGCTCAAACGTCAGGCAGAGCGTACGCCGCCGCCCCAGTGGGTGCGCGTCGTCGGCGGCTGGTCCGAGTTTCAGTTTGCGGAAAGGCGCATGCCGACCCTCGAAGAAATCAATGCGGCCGCGCCCGATACCCCTGTGTTCATTCTGCATCTCTATGACCGCGCTTTGCTCAACAAAGCGGCCCTCAACGCAGTGGGTTACACGAAAGATACGCCCGATCCTCCCGGCGGGGTGATTCTCCGGGATCGGCAAGGGCAACCCTCGGGGCTGTTGATCGCCGAGCCGAGCGCGCTGATTCTTTACTCGACGCTCGCCAAAGGCCCGACGCTGCCGCTCGAAGACCAGATCCTTTCCTCGCGGCATTTTCAGCGGGAGCTCAATCGTCTCGGGATTACCAGCGTCAACGATGCCGGCGGCGGTGGTCAAAATTATCCTGAGGATTACCGCGTCATTGAAACGCTCAGAGAGCGGGATCAGATGACGGTGCGCATAGCCTATAACCTGTTTGCTCAGCAGGCGGGTTCCGAGTTCGACGATTATTCCACCTGGGCGAGCGTCGTCACGCCTGGCATGGGCGATTCAATGCTGCGTTTACATGGCGCCGGCGAGAATCTGGTCTGGTCTGCGGCGGATTTTGAAAATTTCCTGCAGCCGCGCCCTCATCTCAAAGACGGCATGGAAGCAGAACTCGAGCGGGTTGCGCGCCTGCTGGTCGAGAACCGATGGCCGTTCCGCATACATGCCACCTACGACGAGTCCATTAGCCGCTTTCTGGATGTGTTCGAGAAAGTGAATCGCGACGTGCCGTTTAACGGCCTCCGTTTTGTGATCGATCACGCGGAGACCATTCGTCCCGCCAGTATCGAGCGGGTCCAGGCGCTCGGTGGCGGTATAGCGATTCAGCATCGGATGGCGTTCCAGGGCGAGTATTTCATCGAGCGTTACGGCGCTGACGAAGCCGCGCTGACGCCCCCGATTGTCGATATGCTGGCAGCCGGCGTGCCGGTTGGTGGCGGTACGGACGCCACGCGTGTCGCGAGTTACAACCCCTGGGTGTCGCTGTATTGGCTGGTTTCGGGTAAGACCGTCGGCGGCACGGCGCTCTATCCAGAGAATCGTTGTCTGGATCGCCGGCAGGCGCTGTCATTGTGGACCAAGGGCAGCGCCTGGTTCAGCGGTGAAGAACAGTACAAGGGCGCACTCAGAGTAGGTGAGTTTGCCGACCTCGCGGTGCTCTCCGCGGACTACTTCAGCATCGAGGATGAGGCGATCAAGGATATCCACTCGGTGCTCACCATGGTCGGTGGCGAAGTGGTTCACGGCAACGGTCCATATGCAGGTCTTGCGCCGCCGCTGCCGCCGGCAAGCCCGTCCTGGTCTCCCTCCGCTGGAGGCGAGCCTGGTGTTAGCGGCGTTGCAGCCAGCCCGGTGTGCTCTCATGGGCATACGCATCACCATGTGCACACGCGAAATCCCTGGGATTCTCCGCTGTGCGGTTGCTTTGCGTATTAAATGACCGCGGCAGTTTCGGACACTCAGTCGAGCGCACAGCCGTCAGCATGGTCGCCACTATCGCTGCCGGTGTTCCGTGCGCTCTGGATCGCAACGCTCGCCTCCAACGTCGGTACCTGGATGCACGACGTGGGAGCCGGCTGGCTGATGGCCTCTCTCACCGAGTCGCCGACCATGGTCGCGCTCGTGCAGACTGCCACCACGCTGCCGGTGTTTCTGCTGGCAATCCCGGCTGGAGCACTATCGGATATTGTTGACCGGCGACGCTATCTCATAGCGATACAATGCTGGATGGCGGCGGTGGCGGCGCTGCTGTGCTGGGTGGTGGCCACAGGTGTCGTCACGCCGTGGATATTGGTTGCCATGACCTTTGGTATGGGCCTCGGCACTGCGTTGATGCTGCCCGCATGGGCAGCCATTACTCCAGAACTCGTCCCGAAAGATTATCTGCAGCCCGCGGTGGCATTGAACAGTCTGGGTATCAATGTTGCGCGCGCCATAGGGCCTGCGTTAGCGGGGTTCATCATTTCGTTTGCGGGCACAGAGGTCGTATTTGCCCTCAATGCGATCTCATACATCGGTGTTATCGTCGTGCTGTACTTCTGGCGTCGTCAGGCAACGTTCTCGGACCTTCCGTCGGAGCGTTTCTTCGGCGCCATGCGGGCCGGGCTCAGATTCGCGCGCCACCAGTCCGCGCTACAGGCCGCAGTGATTCGCGGCGCCGGATTTTTCTTGTTTGCCAGTGCATCCTGGGCCCTGCTACCGCTGATTGCCAAACAGCTCGAAGGCGGTGGACCGGGCACGTTCGGGCTCCTGGTCGCTTCGATCGGCGGGGGTGCAGTTGCGGGTGCGGCTTTCCTGCCGAAACTGCGCGCGCGGATTTCCCGTGATGCGCTGGTCGCGGGAGCGACTCTGGTATATGCCGCGGTGATGATCCTGCTGACGGTGCTCGACCAACTGGCCTTCTTGTGTATCGTCATGGCCATCAGCGGGGCAGCATGGATCAGCGTCCTTTCGTCTCTGCAGGTTGCGGCACAAATGGCGTTGCCGAATTGGGTGAGAGCGCGCGGCCTGGCGTTCTTCATGACGGTATTCATGGGATCGATGGCGTTCGGCAGCCTTGCCTGGGGGCGGGTTGCGGAAGTCAGCGATATTCAGACCGCCCTCATTAGTGCTGGCATAGGCGCGTGTGTCGCGGTGCTTTTGACCTGGCGCTGGAAGCTGGCCGGAATTGAGGACATCGACCTCACGCCGTCCATGCACTGGCCGGCTCCCGTGGCGCATGAAGAGGTCGACCATGACCGCGGACCCGTCATGGTCACTATCGAATACACGGTGTCGCCTGCGAGCACTGCGGAATTTCTCGAACGCATGCAGGTGTTGGGCCGCAGTCGCCGGCGTGACGGGGCGTACCGTTGGGAAGTGTTTGAGCATTCCGAGGATAAGCACAAATACGTCGAGGTGTTTTGTGTCGCTTCCTGGCTCGAGCACTTGCGCCAGCATGAGCGGGTCACCGAGGAAGAGCGTCGCGTTCAGGAACAGATTGACGCATTGCTCGAAGGCAGACGGGTAGTCAATCATTACCTGGCACCACTCAGCTTGCCTTGACCGCAGGCACCTGATCTGATGACAGAGATATTCGTCTAGAGCGGAGACAGGATGCTCAATCGCCGGATTACTTTTGACGGACACAATGGCAATGAGCTGGCCGGGTCTCTGGCCATACCGGATCTGGTCCAGCCGAAAGCGGTAGTGCTCTTTGCGCACTGCTTTACCTGCGGCAAAGACAGTGCGGCAGCTTCGCGTATCGCCCGCTTTCTGGCCGCGAGCGGGTTTGCCGTATTGCGTTTCGACTTTACGGGGCTGGGCGGCTCGGCGGGTGACTTCGGCAACACCGGGTTTGCCAGCAACGTCGCGGACCTGGTTGCGGCGGCAGACTTCCTGCGGGAAGAACTGGCAGCGCCGAGCGTGCTCATCGGTCACAGTCTCGGGGGGACTGCCGCGATCGCCGCAGCCGCGGAGATTCCTGAAGTTCGTGCTGTCGCGACGATCGGTTCGCCGGCGACACCTGCCCACGTGCTCAAGAACATCAGTCTCGCGAGTAGCGGAGGCCAATCCATCGCGTCGATTGGCGGGCGAGACTTTCCTGTCGCGGCGGACTTTGTCGAGAAGATCAGCGAGGACGTCGTTTCCACACGGCTGGCGTCGCTGAAACGGGCGCTCATGGTGTTTCATGCGCCGTTTGACGACATTGTCAGCATCGATGAGGCGGGCAAGATCTTTCAGGCCGCCAAACATCCCAAGAGTTTCGTTTCCCTGGATGACGCGGATCATCTGTTGACGCGTCTGGCAGACGCGGAGTATGTGGCCGAGACCATAGCCGCCTGGGTGCAGCGGTATGTGCCCGCGAGCGAAGATTCCGACAAGCCATCACCGCCTGGCGGTCATGTCCGTGTTGACGAGATCAATCAGAAGTTTCTTCGTCAGGTGGCCGCCGACGAGCATGCCTGGCTTGCGGATGAGCCGAAAGCGGTGGGCGGTGACAATCTCGGCCCTGATCCGTACGAACACCTTCTAGCGGCGCTCGGCACCTGCACATCGATGACGATACGGATGTACGCCAACCGCAAAAAGCTGCCGCTGGAAGATGTGGAGATTCTCCTCGACCACAAACGCGTCCATGCCGAAGATTGTGACGACTGCGACAACCCGAAATCGATGATCGACGTCATATCGCGCACGGTCTCGTTCAAGGGCGATCTCGATGAGGCCCAGATTGAGCGGCTGCTCAGCATTGCGGACCGCTGTCCCGTCCATCGCACCCTCGAAAACCAGCCGGTAATCCAGACGCGGTTGGGCACGTTCGGGGAAATCGACGAAAAACCTTGAAACTCGCATGATCGTCGGACAATCTTCGCAGAATATTCACATGAGTCTGCTTAGATTGGTCCCATGAGATCTAGAAGACTGCCGCCTTTGGCATCCCTCCGGGCATTTGAAGCCGTTGCGCGCTTCGAGTCATTCAAACTTGCGGCCGAAGAAATGGCGGTGACGCCGGGGGCACTGTCTCAACAGGTGCGGAAGCTGGAAGAAGACCTGGACGTGCAGCTGCTGGTCAGGGAAAACCGCAACGTTTCGCTGACCGATAAGGGGCGAATGTTGTCCAATCAGCTGTCCTCCGCGTTCTCGATGTTGAGAGACGGCGTTGATGCGGTGCTCGCGCCGGATACGTCCACAGAACTTGTGGTTGCAACCATACCGTCGTTCAGCGCCAAGTGGCTGTCGCCGCGTATCGGCGGTTTTCTGCGGCGCTATCCTGAAATCGACGTGCGTATCGATGCCCGTGTGCTGTTCGCAGACTATCAGCCGGGCGATTTTGACGTTGCCATCGCCGTGCAAAACGAGCCGCCGGCCGGTTATGGTAGTGAAAAACTCATTGGCGAGTCTGTTCTGCCGCTCGCAAGCCCAGAATACCTGCGACAACACAACGTCGCGTCGCCAGAAGACCTCCTGCAATGTCAGCTGCTTTCTGATGAGAGCCTGGCCGCCATCGACAGCAATACGCCGACCTGGCGCAGCTGGTTCGCGGAGGTTTCGCTGCCATTCGAGCAGACCAACCCCGCTATCAAGTTCAATTACCATGCGGGGCATGCGTTAGATGCAGCGGTCTCGGGCCAGGGAGTCGTGCTCGGCAGGAAAGTGTTGGCACATCCCGATGTCGCCACCGAGCGTCTGGTCTGTCCGTTCGGACCAGAACTGGCGCTGAGCCGTTCCTACTATCTGCTGTGGAACGAAGAGAAGGCGGACAGCGTCGCGGTCTCTGCTTTTTGCGCGTGGATGCAGAGTGAGATGCAGACGATCAACTATGGCGTGGAGTTGGAGACGATCCAGGCCGCCTGATGGCGTAGGTGCCGCAGCTTTAGTAGCGAAATTTCGGCACAGCCGCGAGCAGCTTCTGCGTGTACTCATGTGCCGGCGAGTCGCACACATCCAGCGCCTTGCCCGTCTCAACGAGACGCCCCTGATGCATCACCGCAATGTCGTCGGCGAAGTATCGCACCACGTCGATGTTGTGCGTGATGAAGAGATACGTGAGGTTGAGTTCGTGCTTCAGTTCGTCGAGAAGTTGCAGGATTTTTGCCTGCACGCTCACGTCCAGGGCGCTCGTGACCTCATCGCAAACGATAAACCGCGGCTCCAGAGCAATGGCGCGGGCAATGCCGATGCGCTGTCGCTGTCCACCCGAAAACTCGTGCGGATAGCGGTTCAGCATGCTTGCATCGAGCCCTACCTTTTCCATGTAGGCCGCGGCGCGCTCCAGGCGATCAACGCGGTCTTCGCCGATGCCGTGTACAGCCATCGGCTCGGTCAGGATCGAGGCTATGGTGAGCCGCGGATTCAGACTGGACTGTGGGTCCTGGAAAATCATCTGCAGATCGCGCCGGAACGGTTTGAACTCGCGGCGCGACAATCCGGTCAAGTCGGTGCCCTCGAAATCGATGACCCCGGATGTCGACGCGATGAGTCCCAGCACGGCTTTGCCGAGCGTCGTTTTACCCGATCCCGATTCGCCGACCACGGCGAGGGTGCGGCCCGTTTTGATTTCCAGGCTGACATCGTCCACCGCTTTGACGTCGTCGACGTGCCGCTGCAACACACCGGCACGGACCGGGAAATACACGCATAAGTTACGGATATCGATGAGCGTCTCGTGTTGTCCGTCCGCGGACTTCGGCAGCTTCGGCAGGTGGCTCGGTAACGCGGCCAGCAGCTCCTTGGTATACGGGTGCTGCGGGTTGCTCAACACGTCCTCTTTCTTGCCGGCTTCGACGATGCGGCCTTTCTGCATGACCAACACGCGGTCCGCAATTTCGGAGACGACGCTGAGGTCGTGAGTGACGAACAGAAGCGCGGTATTGCGCTGGCGTTGGAGCTCCAGCATGAGTTTGAGAATCTGCGCCTGGATCGTGACATCGAGCGCAGTGGTTGGCTCGTCGGCGATGAGCAGATCCGGCTCGCAGGCGAGCGCCATCGCGATCATTACCCGCTGACGCTGCCCACCGGAAAGTCGATGCGGATATTCGTCCAGGCGCCGCTCAGGGTCCGGCATCTCGACTTCCTGGAGCAGTTCTAACGCACGGGTGCGCGCGGCTTCGCCAACCAGACCCAGATGCAGCTCCATCGGCTCCATCAGCTGCTCACCGATCGTGAGCACCGGGTTCAAACAGGTCATCGGCTCTTGAAAAATCATCGAGATATGAGCGCCGCGGATCTTCTGCAGCTGGTTTTCTTCTGCACCCAGCAGCGACAGTTCCCCTGTGCCGTCCTGTTCGGCCAGGGTGATGTGTCCGGAAGGGTGCACCGCGGCTTCGTCGAGAAGACCCAGAATGGACAGTCCGGTAACGCTCTTCCCCGAGCCGGATTCGCCGACCAGGCAAACCGTTTCGCCAGGATGAATGTCGAAGCTCACGTCCTGCACCGCGGTGGTCACGCTGTCCGCCGACTCGAATTGAGTGACCAGATTTTCGACCCGTAGGAGCGTGGTCATTTACTCTGCTCCAGCTTCGGATCAATCGCGTCGCGCAGCGCTTCGCCGATGAGGTTGTAGGCAAACACGGTGAAGAAAATGGCGAGGCCCGGAAATGTCGCCAGCCACAAAGCGAACGTGCCACTCGGTCCGACTGCCTGGTTGAGCATGCCGCCCCAGCTGGGCTCGTCAATGAGCCCCAGGCCGAGGAAGCTCAATGTCGCCTCAGCGAGGATCGCCGTTGCGATCCCGAAACTTGCGCCGACCAGCAGCGGGGCCACGCCGTTCGGCAACATGTGACGGAACAGCACGGACGTCAGCGGCAGGCCGCTGGCCAGCGCCGCTTGTATGTAGTCCTGGTCGCGAAGCTTCAAAAACTCCGCGCGCAGAAATCTTGCATAACCCGGCCAGGAGGTGAGGCCGATGATGACCATGATCAGATAAATATTGCGGCCGAAGAAAGCGACGACGGTCAGCAGCAGAAAAAGCTGCGGTATCGATTCGAATATCTCCAGAAACCGCATCATCGCGATGTCGAGCCAGCCGCCGAAAAATCCCATGACTCCGCCGTAGGCAATGCCGATCAACAAGGCGATGCCGGTGGCGATGAGGCCGATGCTGAGCGCGATGCGGCATCCGTGAATCATCCGGCTCAAGACGTCAGCACCGTCTTCGTCCGTGCCGAACCAGTGGACGCTGTCAGGTGCCTGCAGCGGCACCGGGTTGTCGCGCGACCGGTCCGTGGGAGAGAAGGGGATGGGCGCAAAAAATGCCGTCTCGATAGAGCCTTCAACCAGGCCTACGCGATATTTGTCGAAAACCACGGCTCTGGGAGGCTCTACTGTCGCCTGGGAGATGACGCTGGTAACAACGCCGACCGCAATCACCCCGACCAGAAGCCGCCCTGCCGCAAATTTGTCGCGCAGAAACCAGCAGACGACCACCGCTGTAAACACGACCAGCATCGTGACATCCAACCACGTGAGGTGGGTCAGAAAAGGGCTGCTCCAACCCTCGGCGGTGCGCATCAAATAAGGGTGGGAGTTGGCCAGGACCGGCGCGAATACCGCCAGGAATGCCACAGTGGCCACCCAGGCAAAGCCGAGCTTGGCGCCAAGCTGACTGGCTGTATCGCGCAGCACCTGGCGTGAGAACGAGTTGCGATGATCAGTAGCCTGTTCGATGACGCTGCTCATTCGAAACTCACTCGTGGATCCGCGGCGGCATAGCAAATGTCGGTGATGAGATAAGAAATCAACGTGAGGAGCGCGGTAATCAGAGTGATCGACAGCACAACCTCACGGTCGCGCAGCTGAACCGCCTCCACGACAAGGCGTCCCATGCCGTCTATCGAGAAGATCGACTCGACAATCACGGACCCCACCAGCATCCCCGGCAGAATGCTTGCCGCGACCGTGATGAGCGGCAGCAGACTGTTGCGGAAAACATGTTTCCACAGAACAGCGGTCTCGGAAGCGCCCTTTGCGCGCGCTGTTCGCGCGTAGTCTGCCTGCAGGTTCTCGAGCACTGCGGAACGCGTTAGCTTGGTCAGATAAGCAAACCCTGTGTAAGTCAGGCACACGACCGGAAGAACGAGGTGCCACAAGACGTCCAGCAGATAGCCGTGTTGCCAACCCTGATCGGAGGTCGACGGCAGAAACGTAAAGCGGTCGGCGCGCAGACTTTCCAACCCCGAGGTTGGGAAGAGCTTCAGATAATCCTGGCTCGCCAGCAAACCGATCAGCATCACGCCCATCCAGATGACGGGGATCGACCACAGTCCCAGGTTGACGGTGCTGATGCCGACGTCCAGTGCCTGTCCGCGGAAGCGTGCCGTATAGACGCCCATGACGATCGACAAGATGAAGACGATGGGTAACGACAACGCGTTCAGCAGCAGCGTAATCGGCAGCGCCTCGCTGATGAGCTCCGTTACCGGCCTGTTTTTGGCGAAACTCATGCCGAGCTCAGGCACTTTGAAACCAAAGCCGTCCGGCTGCATGTTTTCGTCCGTGCGCATGCCGATCGGTGAGACCCGGTTCAGCCAGCGCAGGTACTGCACCGGCAGAGGCTGATCGAGGCCGTAGCGCGCGTTGATATAGGCTTCCATGGCGGCGCGCTCCTCGGGCCGCATGTCGCCTGCAGCCCCCAGCAGGCTTGCACCTACACCGCCGGGCGCCAGAGCCATGATGGAGAAAACGAGAATAGTGATGCCCAGCAGCGTCGGGAAAATCAGCAGGGAGCGGCGTATGACGTAGCTCAGCACGCGTCAGAATCCTAGCGAGTGTACTTCTGCTCAGCGCTCGGGACGTACCACTCGATGGGCACGCGCCAGATACCGCCTATGTTGATACCTGCCCGGAGGACTTCCACGTTCTTGATGCGCTTGTCGACGAAAACGAGCGATTTGCTGCGGAAAAGATACGTATAGGGCTGCTCCCGCCAGATGATTTCGTGGGCTTTCTGCCACAAACCCATCCGCGTCTCCTCGTTCAGCTCCCGGCGCGCCGCTTCGATCGCGGCGTCCAGTTCAGGACTTTTGTGATTGATGAAGTTGTCCCCGCCCGGCTCTGTCTGGGATGAGTGGAGGTTCTGGAACAGATCGATCTCCAGCGTTGCACTCCAGCCCAGAGAGATGGCGTCGAAAGTCTTGTTGTCGAGGGCCTCGATCAATACCGGCCAGTCGACTGGATCGGGATCCATGATGACGCCGGCGCGCACATACAGGTCTTTCAGGAGCAGCATGGCGCGTTTGTAGTTGTCGCTGCCTGAAGGGTAGGTGATCTTGAACTGCAGCGGTTCACCCGTTTCAGACTCGACGACGCCGTCGCCGTCGCGGTCCATATAGCCCGCTTCTGCAAGCAGCGCTTTGGCTTTGTCCGGGTCGAACGTACGCACCGGCAGATCCGGGTTGTCCTGATTGCCGAGTGGGTTGAACGGGCCATTTGCCGGCTGCGCGTAGCCGAGGAAAATCTCGTCCACCAGGCGTTGACGGTCGGTCAGATACGTCATTGCTTCCCGTACGCGGACGTCGGCAAACGGCGTGGGCTCGCCGTCGCGCTGTTGGTTCCAGCCGATGTAGACATAGCCGCCGCGCGGATTGTAGTAGTCGAACGAGTCCGCCCGCGAGGTGATCTTTTCATCGGCGATCAGATCGCGGTATTCGAGCGGCAGGGCAGAGTAGACGTCGATGCCGCCATTCTTGAATTCGGTGAGCTGCGCGGTATCGGACTGGATCGTTTTCCAGATCATCCGGTCGAATGGTGCCGTCACCCAGCCCCAGTAGCGCTCATTGCGTACGAGTTCGACGAGGTCGCCGGGTTTCCAGTCGGTGGGCGAGACCAGGCGATACGGCCCTGAGCCGAGCAGCAAGCCGGTAGACGTGTTGAACTCCTCTGCTTTCGCCACGCTTTCCAGGTATTGCCCGTAAAAGTGCTCAGGCAAAATCTGCATCTGTCCCGTAATCGTGAATGAGCCGTAGTAGGGTTCACGCATGTGGAAAATGACGTCGCGGCCTTCGACGGTCACGTCGCGTATGCGACCGAAGTACGACCGCTGCCTGGGTGCCGCGATTTTCTCGTCCATCAGAAAACGCCAGGTAAATGCGACGTCCTCCGCGGTCAGGGGTTCGCCGTCGGAGAAGACCACCCCGTCACGAATCGTGTAGCGAATGCTGAGGCCGTCTTCGGCGACATCCCAGGACTCGGCCACCAATGGCAGCCATTCCAGGGTCGATGGATCGCGTGTCACCAGCGTGTCGGTGACCCGCTCGTGCACTCGTGTTGCGTAGGTGTCGCTGGAGAGGAACGGGGTCAGTGTCGGCACCTGCGACGGGAACGACTGAACCAGCCAGTCACCCTTCGCGAAGCCTGGCCGCTCCGATGCTGCCTGCGCGCGCGCAAAGCCGCGCCAGGACTCGGCCGCCGCCCCTGGCGTGGCGTTGCTCGAAACTGTCGCAACACCCTGGCGCAGCTGCCTGCGCAGATCTGCAATGTCCCGCGTCTGTTCGTCAATCTTGTTCTGGGTCTGGGCGATGAACTGCCACTGACGGTCGATCTGAAACATGGCCAGCCAGATGCTGACCAGAATGATCGCCATGAATGAGTACAGGAATAGGTCGCGCTTTTGGAACCGCTGAATCAAAAGCTTTACTGCTCTTTATTGTTCTAATGGCGCATTGTAAGCCGACCGGGCCGAATCTGGAACGTGCATTGCGTCGGCCCGGACGATGATTTGTCGAACAAAAAAGTCCTATTTCGGGATCAAACGCACCGGCACTTCAGCAATACCGCGGATAAAGTTGTTGGGCAGGCGCTTCACCTCGCCCGCAAGCTCGATTTTTTCGAACCGCTGCATGATCTCTTCCCAGAGCACGCGCAGCTGCATCTCTGCCAGCCGATTGCCCATGCAGCGATGGATGCCGAAGCCGAAAGCAACGTGGCTTCGCGCGTTCGGGCGGTCGACGATCAGGCGGTCCGCGTCGGGGAAAACGTTCTCGTCGCGATTGCCGGAGAGGTACCACATCACCACTTTGTCGCCTGCGCGGATCTTCTGCCCGCCGAGAATGAAGTCTTCGTTTGCAGTTCTGCGCATATGGATCACCGGTGTCTGCCAGCGCACCATTTCGGCAACCATGTTCGGAATGACCCCCGGGTTTTGTCTCAGCTTTTCGTATTCGTCGGGGAACTGGTTGAGCGCAACGACGCCGCCTGAAATGCTGTTGCGCGTGGTGTCGTTGCCGCCGACGATCAACAGCAAGACATTGCCGAGGAAGAGCATTGGATTCTGGATCATGTCTTTGGTGTTCTCGCCGTGCGCCAGCATCGAGATCAGGTCGAACTTCGGTTCCGCCGCGGCGCGTTCCTGCCAGAGCTGCATGAAAGTCTGCGCGCATTCCATCAGGTCTGCCTGGCGCTGCTCCATGTCGAGCTCGATGCCGGTCAGCTCCGGCACGTTGGTCGTGATGTCCGACCAGTAGATGAGCTTGCGCCGGTCTTCGTAGGGAAAGTCGAAGAGTGTCGCCAGCATGCGCGCCGTGAGCTCGACGGAGACGGCATCAACCCAGTTGAATGTCTCACCGACGGGTAAATTGTCCAGAATGTCGACCACCCGTTCGCGTATCAGCGGTTCGAAATTGCCCAGATTCTTCGGTGAGACCGAGGGTGCGACCGTCGCGCGCTGAACATCGTGTCCCGGCGGGTCCATCGTGATGAAGTTCTCGATCGGCACATCGGTTTCCAGCTGCTCATCACCCTCGCGGATATCGGGAATGGTAATGCCCTTCGCGGAAGAGAAAACGTGGTGATTGGTATCCACCTGCTTGATGAAATCGTGGGTGGTGATTGACCAGTAGGCCCCAACCGGGCTTTCTGCACAGAAGTGCACAGGCGCTTCCTTCCGCAGTCTCGCGAACCAGGGCTGCCAGGTATCCGTTTCGAACAGGGCGGCATTGCTGACGTCTATCTGGTCCAGCGGAATGCTGTTGATATCGAGTTCGCTGGCTTCGCTCATGATGTTCCCTCTCCCAGGTAAGCAATCGATGCAATGCAGAACTTAATACTGGTCGTTAAGATGCACAAGTAGGTGGGACGGCTCTGTGGATTGAGGAGGAAGCATGACCGTAGTCGTCGCTGGTGCCGGCATCGCCGGTCTGACGTTTGCGTTGACTTGTCAAGAAATTGGTATCGACGTTCGTGTGTACGAGTCCGTGCGCGAGCTGAAGCCGCTGGGCGTCGGCATCAACCTGCAGCCCAACGCGGTCAAAGAGCTTTTCCAGCTCGGCCTGCAGGCGGATCTGCGAGAGATCGGCATTGAGGCAGAGGAATGGGCGCTTTTCTTTTACGGCGCGCACCGCATCTGGACAGAACCGCGGGGCACGCTCGCTGGTTACAAGTGGCCGCAGTTTTCGGTGCACCGGGGGCAGTTTCAGTATCGTCTGCTCGAGCGCGTGCGCGAGCGGCTGGGCGAGGACCGGGTGGTATGCGATGCGCGCCTGCTTCGCTATGAAAACAAAGCCGATCACGTCACTGCCTGGTTTGAGCGGGCCTCCGGTGAGACGTTTGCGGTGGATGGTGAGCTATTGATTGGCGCGGATGGTATCCATTCAGCCGCGCGTCGGCAGATGCATCCCGGTCAGGGCGACGTGAACTGGAACGGTGCCATCATGTGGCGCGGCGTATCGAGAACCGTGCCGCCGCGCACCAGTAACTCGTTTGTGCTGATCGGCGGCATCGCCCAGCGTTTCGTCTGTTATCCGGTGGAACCGCTGGCTGCGGATGGCACGACCCTGCTGAACTGGATTGCGGAGTTGCGGCCCGAAGATGCCGAAGTGGACCAGAGCGATTGGAATCAACGCGCATCGCCAGATGCTTTCATCGACGAGTTTGTCGACTGGGATTTCGGCTGGCTAAGCGTGCCCGATATCGTCGGGCGCGCGGATGCGATCTGGGAGTATCCGATGGTCGACCGCGATCCCGTAGATCACTGGGTGGAGGGGCGCGTTGCCCTCGTGGGCGATGCCGCACACGCGATGTTTCCGCATGGCTCGGGCGGCGCCAGTCAGGGCGTGGTGGATACGCGCGTTCTGGGTGCCTGCCTCGCGCATCATGGCGCGACCGAAGCGGCGTTGCAGGCCTACCAGACTCAACTGCTCCAGCCGGTCAATGATCTTGTGCTGCGTAACCGTGGTGAGGGGCCGCTGGGTGTCTTTTTCGACATTGAAGCGCGTGTCGCCGCGGGCGCGGCGGTGGCGGACGCGATCGACGAGGAGGCGGTTGCTGAGTTCATGGCGGCTTACAAGGTCGCCGCCGGTACCTCTCGCGATACGCTGAACGCCGCGCCACCCATCATTCCGCCGCGATTATGACAAAGTATGACAGCTATCTTGACAAAATAAGCCGCGCCGAAGCGTGAATCGGGTCGCTTTCTCTGCTGCGCCTCCGGCAGATACTGATTTCATGTCGTACGAGCGGAGTAGCTTATGGACAGTTTCGATCTGCATTGGCCGAATTCGACAGCCACCCTTTATACGGATGGCACTCACCTGAAGGTGGTCGTGCGCGATAAACGCGGGCCCAGCGGCACGATTCAGAACGTTGAGCTCTGTAAAGAGCGCGTCGCTTTCGGGCTCGACTTTGCGCCGGGTCTTCTCGATGAGCTCAAAGCGAAAGGTTATGGCGAGTTGGCCGACGAAATTGAGCAGCGCGTGCACCCGGTTGCGGACCCGGTGACCGAGTGGCTTGCCGCGCTTTCGGGCGATGGCTCCTGGGAGGCGTGTGGCACCAAACGCGCCTCGACGTGGCACGAGATAGCGGCCGGCTTTTTCCTCAAACTGCCGGCCAAGCGCGGCAAGCAGGAGTGGGCGTTAAAAGAGACGCCTCACGAAGGGAAGCCCGCATACCTTTGCGCACCCGAGCTCAAAGGCATCTTTTGCGCGTTACATGATCGAGCCCCGGCCATGCTGCCGGGTGTGATCGCCGCCTGCGCGGACATCGCAGCGGAACATGCCGAGATAGAACAGGCCCTGGCGGCCTGGCCCAAGCACTGAACCGATTGCGCCGCCGTTTTCAGTAGCGGCGTTCGGAAGGGTCTTCGAAGCGCGCACCGGCGGGTTGGTCCGGTGCGGGTTCGGTGAATTCGTAAGGCGCGCGAAACACCTCCGCGTTGCCGCCCGGCGCCCACCAGAACCAGACAGCGCGTACCGGTTCGTCCGTCAGGTTCACCATTTTGTGGACCTCGCCGGGTTTCGTATAAATCGTGCTGCCTTCGCCCACTTCGCGGCTCTCATCCCCGACGCTCCAAAGCGCGCGCCCGCCGAGAATGAAATAGATTTCCGGAGCCGCATGTTTGTGCCCGTGGTAGGTGGCGCGGGGCGCGAGCTCCCAGACGCCGAACTGCACGTCGCTCGCCTCTATCTGGCCGCCTTCGATGCCGCCAACCAGCGTCTTCCAGCGCGCGACGTTGAATTCGTTGACCTTCCATGTCACTTCTTCCGCGTCCAGAAACGGACCCGGCGCGGACGGTTCCCCATGAGCAGGGTAGAAAGTATGGCAACTGAGTATCGCGCCAGCGATGAGCGTGAGACGGCGCATGAATCTCTCCTCGGGCTATTCGGAGTAAGCGCGCCAGATGGCAGCGCGGTGTTTGAGCGGGTCGGCGAGCGTGTCCCGGCGCGCCTTACCCACCTCTTTTGCGGTCAGGGCTTTGAAATCAGGCTGCAGCGTATCGGCGTTAAACTCGGCCAGAATCCAGTTGATGATGTTGGCGAGCTCGCTGTCGGTTACAGGCGCCTGCGAAGATCCCGGTACCTGCACCAGATAAGCTCGCCCGCCCGGGACGGTCACAATTCTGCCGAGCTCGTCACGCAGGCTAGGCACCTCCGGGGGGTTGCCGCGTCCGTCGGGCAGATGGCAGCCGCCGCAGTGTAGAAGGTAATTGGCGCGCTGTTCCGCATAACCGCTGACCGCACCCAGGCTGGTGGTGAGCATCAGCAACCAGGCGCGCAAATGCATGATTCAGGAGGTCGCTTCGCCCAGGACGATCGCGACGGTGCAATGGTAGGTGCGACTCTCGGTGCCGAAACACCAGAGGATATCGTTCGCCTTGGACGGCGAGTACACGGGCGTATCGCGCTCAGAACGGTGGCACCAGCAGCGGCTGCAGGTTGCCTTGCCACAGCAGTCGTTGTACGAGATCAGGTAATCCTTGTCGTCCACGGGATTGCGGCAGGTGCCGATCCAGGAGATCGGCGACGGCTCGGCCCCTGGTGGACAGGTTGTGACCGAACCGCCGCAGCAGGTGCACAAGGACCCGCCGAGGGCGCAGTAGCGCCAATAGTCGCAGCTTTGCGGATCGCCGAGTTCCGCCGGGCCTTCCGCATTGGCGCGCGATACCGGTAGTAGAGGCAGCGTGCTGGCACCGACCAGCATCGCACCCAGTTTGCCGATAAATCGACGGCGCGAGCTGCGCCTGGCGATGCCGCGGCTGGACTGCACGATGGTGTCGTCCAGCCAGATGAGCAGCCGTTCGGATATGGTCATGGTTTTCTCCCGTTATCCCGGTTCATGCTCAAAAGCCCTGCAGCAGGCCCGGCGCAGTACCTACCTCGCTGATGGATCGGACCAGCTTCAGCGTGGCGACGTCAAAAACGTGCAGCTGAGTATCCTCACCCGTCACGGTCAGAAGCGGTGAGTCGTCCTGGCTGACGTGGAGATTGGTGCCTTTATGTGTCAGGGGCAGGCGCGCTATACGCCGCTGTGCGCTGTGATCGAAGATCCACACTTCAGTGCCCGCGTTATCGTGGGAAAACTCGCCGTCTGGATTCATCAGAACAAACAACAGATCCTGACCGGCGTGGTAGGCGATGAGCTGGCCGCCGCCCGGGCGCCAGTTCGCCGCGCGGTCGTCTTCTGTCAGCAGCGACCACGGCTTCGAGATGGATATCTTCTCGCCCGCAACGCTGACGTCGAATACCTGCCCGAAGTATGAGGTCAACAGCCATCCCGCAGGTGTTGGCAACGGCTTGTCAAAAACCGGGTCGTCTTCGACGGAAAAGAACTTTTTGCTGCGCACGCGCGTCGCTTCAGCACCGTCGGCGTCCAGGCGGATGAGTTGCAGGCTGCCATCGCCGCACATCTGCAGGAATCCGCGATCCTTTGTGCCCATGATGAGCGCGCAACCGGGTGTTGAGATCTCGCCGACAAACTGCCGGTCTTTGACGTCGATGACGCTGACTGACGTTGCCGGCGTCATATTGAAGACGATGACGTGACGTCCGTCGTCCATGAGTTCGATATATTGGGCGAAGGGCAGCGCGGCTATCTTCTGCGGGATTTCCACCTCGTCGACCGGGCTGAGCGTTGGCAGATCGTATATCGTGAGCACGTCGGTCCGTTTGCCGCGAGGACCGCGCGAGTAGAATGACTCGGCCGCATAGAGCTCGTTCGCGTCGAGATTCGTCTCGACCGCAGGGGTGAAAGCGGACAACGACAGGAGGCCCTGCATGTCGCCGGTGGCGCTGTCGAAGATGTAGGCAGGGCCCAGAGCACTGTGCACCATGAGCCAGGTGGGTGTCGGTGTGCCGAGGGTAGAGACGCTGATCGTCTCCGGTTCGATCTCAGCGGTCGACGATACTGTGAGAAACAGGAACAACCATCCGCAATGCCGCATGCGCCCTCCTGCTGCGATGCGTTGAGTGCGTTTGACTGTATCTCAGCCCGGACATGAATGCGAGAAAGCAACGCTGGAAACGGGTGCAACTGCTGTATGAACAAGCTGTACGACACAATTGGGATAAATTATGCAGACTTGCGGCGTCCGGATGCTCGCATCGAGACGGCGATATGGTCTGCGCTCGGCTCCGCAGAAACAGTCCTCAATGTTGGCGCCGGCGCGGGTTCATACGAACCCGACGACAGAACACTGATTGCGTTGGAACCATCGCTGGAAATGATTCGCCAGCGGCCGGAGATCGCCGGGCCTGTCGTGCAAGGGCGGGCGGAAGCGCTGCCGTTCCGCGACGATGCGTTTGATGCGTCCATGGCGGTGTTGACGGTGCATCACTGGGATGACAAAGCGCGCGGTCTCATGGAAATGCGTCGTGTGACCCGGGGACCGATGGTCATCCTGACCTATGATCCGGCTTTCCGCGGATTCTGGCTTGCCGATTACTTTCCGGAACTCGTCACCCTGGATGAGGGGCAGATGCCGCCGATGGGGGATTACGCGGCCTGGCTGGGCGCGGTCGATATTGCACCTGTCCCCATTCCACACGACTGCTCCGACGGCTTTCTCTGCGCCTACTGGCGCCGTCCCGCCGCATACCTCGATGCGCGGGTGCGCGCTGCGATATCGTCCTTCTGGGCCATCGGCGACTTGTCGGCGGGCCTTGCCCGGCTCGAAGACGACCTGGCCAGCGGCGCATGGACCGATACATATGGCGCGCTTCTCGAAAACGATGTCATGGATTGTGGCTACCGACTCGTCCGCGTTGCGTAGCGCACGCACTGGGGGGCTCCAGCTTCGCTGATCTCTCCGTTCTCTCCCTTTTCTCCAATCTCTCTTCAGGGAGCCGTAGGTCGATCAGTTGGTCTATCATGGCGCCTCACTTGAAGGAGAGCACATGAAATTCGGACTAATTCCCATAAACATCGGCGTTGAATCAGTTGAACAGCTCGTCGGCACGGCGCAGCTGGCCGAGAACTCCGGGTTCGAGTCGGTGTGGACGTTTGAGCACGTCATCGTGCCGGTCGATTACGAGTCGAAGTATCCCTACGACGCCAGCGGCAAGATGGGCGCCGCGCCTGAGTCTCCGTTCGTGGATCCGCTGCTCGCGTTGACCGCTGTGGCCGCTGCGACAAAAACGATACGTCTCGGTACCGGGGTGAATATCCTTTCCCAGGTCAATCCGCTCTACATGGCCAAGCAGGCTGCGAGCCTGGATTTCATATCTCAGGGTCGCTTCATGCTGGGTGTGGGGATCGGCTGGCTGCGGGAAGAGTTTGAAGCGCTTGGCGTGCCTTTCGAACGGCGCGGGGCACGTTTTGACGATTATGTCGTGGCGATGCGCAAAGTGTGGAGCGGCGAGGTCGTCGAACATCAGAGCGACTTCATCAACTGGAGCGGCTTCAAGAGCTACCCGTTGCCGGTGCAGAAGCCGCTGCCGCTGGTGATGGGCGGCGCCGCGGGCAAAATCTATGAGCGTATCGCCAAATTCGGCGACGGCTGGTTCGCGCCGATCGGTGATCCAGCGGAGCTCAAAGAAGCGCTGACCAAACTGCGCGCGGCCTGCGATGCGCACGATCGCGACATGTCAGAGATTGAAATTACGACGATGTGGCCTGGACGCGGCGGTAAAGAAGCCGTGGAAGTCATGGCTGAGGCCGGCGCCCACAGACTGGTCGTGCCCATCTTTGCACTGGGCGCCAATCCGATTGAGGGCATACAGAAGCTTGCGGAAGAGGTCATCAGCTAGCTGGGTCACGGAGCCTTGGCGGGCAGTGTTGCGCTGTTCGCCAAGATAGATCTTCGCTACTCTAAGCGGTTGGAAGAAGAGGAGGTTAGAGATGGCTGCGCAACAACCAGACTACGATGTGATCGGCATCGGTGCAGGTTTCGCCGGTTTGGGACTCGTTCACTATGCACGTGAGGCAGGATTGTCGGTTCGCGTTTTCGACAAGGCGTCGGACATCGGCGGTACCTGGACCTGGAATCGTTATCCGGGTGCGGCATCAGACAGCGAGTGTTACTACTACTGCCTGACCTTTTCCAAAGAATTGCTGCAGGAATGGAAGTGGACAGTGCGTTACCCGGGCTGGGAGGAAAATCTCAGCTACATGCACTTTGTCGCAGACAAGTGCGACATGTGGCCGCACATCCAGCTGAACACGGAAATCGTTGGCGCAGAGTTCAACGAAGACTCCGGACTGTGGGAGATCAAAACCGCCGCGGGCGAGGTGCACACCTGTAAGTACTTCGTCAGCGCCATGGGCATGATCTCCGAGCCGGTCATACCGACAATCAAAGGCATGGACACGTTCAAAGGGCCTCTGTTCCATTCGGCGCGCTGGCCTGAGGGTCTGGACTATGCCGGCAAGCGTGTCGGTATCATCGGCTCGGGCGCGACAACGGTGCAGATGCTGCCGGTGATGGCGCAAGACGCAGCGCAGGTGACGGTCTTTCAGCGCACCGCCAACTTCGTGATGCCTGCCGTGCAACAGCCCATGACGGAAGAATGGGAAAAAGACATCAAGGCACACTACGACGAGATCATCGCCAAGTGCCGTAACCATGTCTTCGGCATGGCCTTCGACAGCCCGGTCGGGCGCACGATCGAAGAGACCCCGCCGGAAGAGGTGCAGCGGATTTTCGAGGAGCACTGGCCGCGCGGCAGCTTCCGCTTTGTCTTTGAAACGTTTGATGATCTGTTGAGCAACGCTGAATCGAATCGCATTGCGGGCGAGTTTGTCATCAAGAAGATGCTGGAGAACGTCAAAGATCCTGAAGTCAAAGAGATGCTGACGCCGAAGGGGTATCCGTTTTTCGCCAAGCGTCCGCCGCTCGATCATGGCTACTTTGAAACGTACAACCGTGACAACGTGAAACTCGTGGATGTCGGCGAGCGCGAGCCGATCGTGGAGATCACTGAAACCGGCATCCGCACGACCGAAAACGAATACGAGTTCGACATTATCGTGCTGGCGACCGGCTTCCAGGCCTACACCGGCGCGCAGGAAGCGCTGGCGATCCGCGGACGCGAAGGCAAGCTCCTGCGCGATAAGTGGGACGAAGTCTCTTCGTCAATCATGGGGGTATTTGTCGCTGACTTCCCCAACATGTTCATGGTCACCGGCCCGCAGGCGCCGTTTGCCAACCTGCCGACCTCGATCGAAGAGAACATCAAGTACATCATCGACTGCATCAACAAGATGGAGGGCGAAGCGCTCGATCTCTGCGAGCCGCGCCAGGATGCGGAAGACGAGTGGACGGCGCACGTGGCGGAAATTCACGAGCAGACGCTCATGGCTCAGGGTGACAAAGTCCACTCCTGGATGATGGGTGCGAACCTCGAGAATCGGAATCCGCGGGTGCTGATCTATTTCGGCGGCGCCAACGTCTACTACGACAAGCTGCGCGAGTCGGCCGATGGAGGCTTCCCCGAAGTGGAGTTCGCGAAGGCGGCGAGCTGAGGCTGGCTTCGGTTGCAAGTGCCCGCCGCGTCAGGCGGGCGGCTGTTGAGCGAGGGGAGTGGCATTGAAACGACGAGACTTGGTGGCGGCTGCGCCACTGGGCGCGCTCGCATTCATGACTGGCGGATGTGCCCCGGCTGATACGGAGACGATCGAAATGGCGGGAGCAGCGCCGGCTGCCGGAGGACGAAAGCTCACGGATTTCGGTCTGCAACTCTCCACAATAACGCCGCTGCTGATGGCGGACTTCGAAGGCACGCTTGCCCGGGTTGCGGCCATTGGCTACCGGCAGGTGGAGTTCTCTGCGCTCGGTTTTCTTGGCCGTCCGCCTGCCAGAGTCACAGAGTTGCTGGAAACGAATGGGCTGACGGCGCCGGTAGGGCGGGTTTCGCCCCGGTTGTCTACAGACTTCGCCACCCTGACACGCGAGGAACAGCGCGCGGCTTTCCGTAGTTTTGCAGGACCCGATTATCTTCTCGATAACGTGCGCTGGGGTCTGGAAGCCGTCCAAGCATTGGGTCAGAAACACCTGGTGCTGCCGGCGTTGATGCCGGACAACTTTGTCGACCGCGCCACGGTCGAAAAGAGCCTGGATCTGCTGCGCCAGGCGGGCGAGTTGTGCGCCTCTGCCGGCGTGCAGTTCGGTTATCACAACCACGATTGGGAATTCAAAGAGGTCGATGGCATCGTGCCGTTCGACCTGATGCTCGAGACGATCGCGCCTGACCTCATGGCCTACCAGTTGGACGTTTACTGGGTGACAAAGGGGGGGCGTGATCCGCTAGAGTACCTTGCTGCTCACCCCGGGCGCTTTCCCAGCTGTCATCTCAAGGATATCGACGACAAAGGCGATTTTGCCGACGTGGGCTACGGCAACATCGACTTCCCTGAGTTTGTCGGCGCCTCGATGGCGGCGGGCACGGAGTTCTACTTCGTCGAGCGTGACAATCCGCCGCAACCGCTGCAGACGGCGGAGCGCGCCTATGCCTACCTCGAGCAGATGACGTATTGAGCGCCGTGAGACTCATGACCGTGTGCGCCGGGCTTGCGCTCCTTGGCTGCGCGGAGCCCGAAGCGCCCGAGACTGGCGCAAGCGATGATCGCCCCTTTTATCAGACCCTGGAAACGCCGCCCGCGCCCATCCTGAGCCCCGCGGAGGCGCTCGAGGCTTTTGCGATTGCGCCGGGCTACCGAATAGAACTCGCGGTGGCGGAACCGCTGCTGGAAGACCCCGTGGCGGCAGATTGGGACGAAGACGCGCGTCTGTACGTTGCAGAGATGCGGGCGTATATGCCGAACGTGGATGGCGACGGTGAAGACGCACCCATTGGCACTGTGGTGCGCCTGACCGACGTCGACGGTGACGGGGTTTTTGACGAGCGCGAAGTGCTCCTCGACGGCCTGGTGCTGCCGCGCGCGGTGCGGATCGTCAACGAAGGCTTGTTGATCGCGGAGATGGGGAAACTCTGGCTGTGTCCGTCGGCTTCCGGCTGGTCGCGGGACATTGATTGCGGCGGAAAACGATATCTTGGCGCTTACGGCGAGCATCAGGGTTCAGTCGAGCACGCTGAAAACGGTCTGCTGGTCGGGTTGGATAACTGGCTGTACAGCGCCAAGTCTGCCCGGCGTCTGCGGCTTGTCGAGGGAGCGCTTGTCGAGGAACCAACCGCCTTTCGCGGCCAGTGGGGCATCACGCAGGACGATACGGGCCGGCTTTTCTATAACACCAACTCGAACCTGCTGCTTGGCGATTACTACGACGCTCAGGCGATCGTTGCCGCCGGTAACCGCAAGGCGCCTGGACTCAACGCGCGGGTCAGCCCTGACAACGAGGTGTTCTCGGTACGAGTCAATCCTGGGGTGAATCGCGCCTACCTGCCCGGGGTTTTGCGGGATGACGGCAGGCTGCGCAACGCAACTTCCGCGAGCGGGATGGTGGTGTACCGCGGCGGGCGCTTCGCCGCGAATGAGCCGGACGTCTTCGTCGCCGAACCGGCCGCCAACGTGGTTGCCGCTATGCGCCTGGTGGAAGACGGCCTGTCCGTCCGTGCGGAACGACGTCTCTACCCTGATGAAACCTGGGGGCAGCGGGATTTTCTGGCTTCCACGGACGAGCGCTTTCGCCCCGTAGACGTGTTGAACGGCCCGGATGGCGCTCTCTACGTCGTCGACTTCTATCGCGGCATCATCCAGGACCATATCTATCTCTCTGAGCAGCTCAAAACTCAGGCCCGCGAGCGGGGACTGGACCGCCCTCTCGGGATGGGGCGGCTATGGCGGTTGGTACCGATCGATGGCGGCGCAACAAAGGACATTCCGGACTGGTCGGCCCTGGATGCCGATGCTCTGGTGTCGTATCTGAGCGCTGACGATGTCTGGCGGCGTGCCACCGCGCAGCGCTTGCTGCTGCGTATCGAAGCAGAAGGCCTGGAGGACCGCTTGATCGGGCTGATCACCGAGGGCGACGTCCGTTCAGGGTTGCACGCGTTGTGGATTCTTGAAGGTCGCGATGCGCTCTCCAGGGATATTGTAAGGGCGGCGTTGCGTCGCGACCCCAGGCTCGCTGAAGCGGCCCTGCTGGCGGGTGGTGACCTCTTGCCCGTCGAAGACCTGTTGGCAGTGATGAATGACGCTGACTCCAGCGCTCGGGGCGCGCTTTACGCGCTGGCTGCGCTGCGCTTCCACCTGGGCGAAGACAAAGCGTTGAGCGCGATTCAGGAAGCGTTGCTGGCGCCGGAGGCGGACGGCCACGTCGGTGCGTTCGCTCTCGCAGCGCTACGTGGTGTCGAGGCCGATTTCATTCGGCGTCTGGTGGCTGACGGACGCTGGACTGAGGCTCGGGAACAGAAAGGGGGCGTGCTCGGCCGCCTGGCGCAACAGTATTTTCGCGCCGAACAGGCTGGTGCGGCGGCGTTGCTGGACTTCGTGACGGAAACTGCCGATCTGTGGGTGCGCCAGGCTGTGTTGAACGGCTTGTTCGAAACCACCCGGGAACCGGGTTTTGTCAGGGCGTCGCTCGAACGGCCTCATGCCATCTTCAGCACGACCGACGCGACCATATGGCCAGCGGTCGCGCGGGCGCGGCGTGGCTTCACCTGGCCGGGGGATACGCTCGTGGCTGACGCCAAACCGCTGACCCCTCGCCAGACAGAGCTGATGAGCCGCGGCGAGACGTTTTATGCGTCGAGCTGCGCAAACTGTCACGGTGCGGATGGTGCCGGGGTCGGGGACATGGGGCCGCCGCTGGCAGATTCGCCCTGGGTCACCGAGGCGCCTGAGCGACTCGCGCGCATTGTCCTGCACGGTCTGCAAGGGCCGATCGAAGTGGCGGGCAAAACCTGGAACTCAGCGATGCCTGGACACAAAGACTTTCCTGGTTTTGACGATGAGGTGGCCAGCGGCTTGCTGACCTATCTGCGCCGCTCCTGGGGGCATAGTGGTCGCGCGATAGATCCGGAGTTCATTGCCGCGGTGCGTGCGGACAGTCCCGAGCGGACTGCGCTCTGGACGGTCGCCGAACTTGAAACGCTGGCGATCAACACCCATTTCGCCAAGTATGCAGGCCGCTATGGCCGCCCGAACGCGCCCATGGCTGTTACTTACGATGGCCGCGCTTTGATGCTCGATGCCGGCATATTCAGCGGTCCTCTTGTGGAAACGAGAGAAGACCACTTTCTGTTCGAGCCGCGTCAGATCAAGCTGGAGTTCGTCATCGCCGACGACGGCTCGGTGCCGGCGGTCAGAATGGACGGCGGCGAGGGCGCGGTCGAGCTGCCAAGGGTGCCGTGATGGAAGATGTACGTTTCTGCGTGGCTGGCCTCGGAAACATCGGACGCACCCATGTCGAGACGCTGGCCGGCGGCACGGTGGAGCGTGGGCGCTTGTCGGCAGTCGTGACCAGTGCTGATGCGTCGCTTCCGAGCGATGTCGCGCGTTACGCTTCCCTGGAAGAAGCGCTGGCAGCGGACGCCGCGGACGCGGTGATCGTGGCGACCCCGACCATGACCCATCCCGCGCTTGGACGGCAGGTTCTCGACGCCGGGCGGCACCTGGTGATGGAAAAACCCCTGGCGATGTCGGTCCGGGACGCCAGGCAGCTGGTTGCCTCGGTACCCGAAGGCGTCATAGCGGGCGCCATGCTCAATCAGCGCTACCATCCGGCGTACCGGGAGATCAAAAATCTCATTACGCATGGCGAGCTGGGGCGGATTGTCCGTTTCAACTGGATCATGACTGCCTGGTACCGGCCTGACGTTTACTTTCTTGTCAGTCGCTGGCGCGGAACCTGGCCGGGCGAGGGGGGCGGGGCGCTGCTCAATCAGTGCATCCACAATCTCGACATTCTCTACTGGCTCTTTGGGATGCCTGAAACGGTGTTGGCCGATGTCAGCTTTGGCAAATTCCACGATATCGAAGTGGAGGATGAGGTGAACGCCATATTGACCTATGCCGATGGCACAACTGGCGTGGTGGTGGCTTCCACCGGGGAGGCGCCCGGCATCAACCGTCTGGACATTGTCGGCGAGCGGGGATCGTTGAGCTACGATGGTCATGCCCTTACTCTCGCGCAGACGGATGAGAGTGTGGCGGAACACTGCGCAACGACGCGGGAGATGTTCGGCATGCCAAACTTCCATCGCTCCGACGTGACGCTCGCCCCTGACCTCAATCAGCACGCCTGCGTGCTGCAGGACGTCGTCAACGCGGTGCTTGACGATGTGCCGTTGGCGACGCCCTTGCAGGAAGGCGTGGGCTCCATCGAGCTTGCAAATGCCATGTTGATGTCCGCCTGGGAGGACCGTCGGGTACGGCTGCCCCTGGATGCGGCGGCTTATCAGGCCGGTCTCGATGCCCGTGTCGTTGGGGCCGAGCTCCGTGATCCGGCGAATATCGACGCGCACATCGATATGGACGCCTCGTACCGCTGATGCAGGGCAAGCAACATGTCGATTAAAGACGGGGCCAATTACGCGCCCGAGTCACGGCATCGGCATGTCGTTGCACCCGGTGAATTTCGCTTCGCCGCGGCTTATCTGGACCACGGGCACATTTACGGCCAGACCAATGGCCTGCTCGGCGCGGGAGCGACGCTCACGCACGTCTACGATCCCGAGCCTGCGCGCGTGGCCGCCTTTGTCGAACGC
Organism: Pseudomonadales bacterium; assembly: GCA_965267275.1. Taxonomy (GTDB): domain Bacteria; phylum Pseudomonadota; class Gammaproteobacteria; order Pseudomonadales; family Azotimanducaceae; genus UBA4421. The sequence continues at coordinate 3,049,426 of OZ253950.1, read as the reverse complement.
TATCCGGACGCGCAACCGGTCGAGCATTTTGCGGAACTGCTCGACGACCCCGACCTGCACATGATCGCGGCGGCGGCTGTGCCCAGTGAGCGCGCGGCGATCGGCGAAGCGGTCATGCACGCCGGCAAACATTACTTTACCGACAAATCGCCGTTTACCACGCTCGAACAGCTGGCGTCTGCGCGTGACGTGTGCGCCGCCACGGGGAAACGCTACTTCGTTTACTACGCGGAGCGCGTTCACAACGAAGCCGCATGGCATGCAGGTGAAATCATCGCTGCTGGCGACATCGGACGCGTGCTGCAGGTCGTCACATTGGCGCCGCATCGTCTCGCGAAGGCCTCTCGCCCCGAGTGGTTTTTTGACAAGGCTGCGTATGGAGGCATCCTGACGGACATCGGCTCGCATCAGGTAGAGCAGTTTTTGACCTATGCGGGGTGCAACGATGCCGAGGTGAACTTTGCCCGCGTGGCGAATTTCGAACATGCGGACAAGCCGGGTCTGGAAGACTTCGGTGAGTGCTCGCTGACTGGTGACAACGGCGCTTCTTTTTATACCCGCGTCGACTGGTATACGCCGGACGGCTTACCCGTTTGGGGTGATGGGCGCACGTTTGTGCTCGGCACGGCGGGATCCCTCGAGGTTCGCAAATACGTCGACCCCGGCCGTCAGGCGCCGGCGTCCCTGGTGATCAAGGCCGACGGCCTCGATGTGCAGACCATCGACTGTCTCGATCAGGTGGGTTACCCGTTTTTTGGCGAGTTGATTCTCGACGCGTTGAATGGCACCGAGCGCGCCATGACGCAGGCGCACATTTTCAAGGCGGCGGAGCTCAGCATGCGGGCCCAGGCACTGGCTGACCTTGCCGCTGGTTAGACGCCCGCTGCGCGCCGGCGCTCGTAATAGACTTCGCGGGGCTCGAACGATGCTTCTTCGCCGAAGTTCTCTTTGACCCAGGCCAGCGCGTCCGCCTCGTTCATCGATACGTCCCAGGGTTTACCCTGAGGCTGGGCGACGTGCCATGGGGTGTCCCAGAACACTTCGATGCCGTTGCCTTCCGGATCGTTGAAATAAACCGACAACGTATTGCCATGGGACAGGGGCCCGGCGTTGATGCCGTCGATCTCCGAGAGTTTTGCGAACAACGCTTTGACATCTTCGAAAGCTGGTGTGCGGAAGGCCAGGTGGTTGACCGAATTGGGCGGGTCTTCGTCCTGGCGGGTCTGCACGATCGCAATCTGGTGGTGTTCGTCCGGATTCTGACTCAGGAAGATGATCTCGGGCGCGTTTTCGCCCAGCGGGCCGCGGTCGGTGACCGCAAATCCGAGCACGTTGGTATAGAAATCGAGCATCTTCTCTTGATCGCGGACGTACAACACGGCGTGTGACCAGGATAGTTTCATGTGAGTTTCCTTGAGCGTTAAGTGAGGTGGAGTTGCTGCGCGAGCGCTGTGGTGAGCGCATCGAGCGAGGTGGTCTCCGTCGTGTGACCGAACACAATGCGGTCCGGCCTCACCAGGGCCGCGGTATGCGCTTCGAACAGACGGTCGAAGTGACCGCGCGTGGTGGTGAGGCCATCCAGCGTGACGATGCGCGCGTTGAGCTTTGCCAATACGGCCAGGGACGCATCGCTCATGCGCACATCGGCTTCGCTGCGCGCCACCAGCGCGAAACCTGCGCCCAGCAGTTCGTCCATGCGACATTCGTTGCCATCGTCGTCTCGGACGATGGGTTGGCTGAAAAGGTAGCCGGTGGACCCGGTATCGCTGACTTGGTCGAGCATCACCGCGCCATCGCGCAGCGGCGGCTGCTCGCGGCCCTGCCCGTAACCCGACGATCGCAGGGCAGGGGGTGTTTCCGGCGGCTGTCTGTTCTCCCGTTCAGCCCGCTCGACGTCTGCCAGGTGTTCCATCAATCGGCCGATAGAAACAGCCCATTCAACGAGGTCTCGCGCATGGGCATCCCGTTCAGCGTGATAGGTGTCGAGCAGCTTTGCATCAGCGGCTCCCTGGATGACCATCGGTAGCTTCCAGCACAGATTGATGACATCACGCATGCCGGCATTCATGCCCTGCCCGAGAAACGGTGGGGTCTGGTGTGCCGCGTCCCCGGCAATGAATACATTGCCGACGCGCCAGCGATCGGCCGTCGCTGCGTGAAACTGATAGACGGCGGCGCGGCGTATTTCGTAGGTATCGCGCGGCGTCCACGGATCGATGAGCGACTGGATGGTTTCAGTCTCGAGCATGTGTTCCGCGGTCTCGCCGGGATTCATGCGGAATTCCCAGCGCCGGTAAGGATCTTTGGTGCAGACGTAGGTGGACAGGCGGTCAGGATCGCAGACCTGGACGGTGCTGTTGTCGAGCGTATGCCCTTCCCGCAGGGTGACGTCGACCACCAGCCAATCGTGATCGTAGCCAAGGCTCTGCCACTCGATGCCGAAGTGGCGGCGGATGCTGCTGGAAGCGCCGTCGCAGGCGATGAGGTAACGGCCGCTGAGCCGCGTCGCCTCGCCGCCGTCATTGGGGGTGGCGGTGATCGAAACCGCGCTGCCGCTGTCCTCGAGAGCGGACGCTTCGTAACCGACGAAGGCGGTGACGTTGGGTTGCCTGAGCGCCTCGTCACGCAGATAGCCCTCGAGCTCCGGCTGGTCGAACATGTTCATCGGTTGCCAGCCGTTGACGCCGAAGTCTTTGGCCTCGCTGCCGAATAGCCATTCCCTTCTGCTGTTGGCAAAACCCGCGCGGTCGCCGGGACGCACGGTCTGCATGATCGCATCGACGGCGGCGCCGCGCCCGACGCGCTGCAGCGCCCGCACGATCTCGCCGTCGAGATTGACCGCGCGCGGCAGTCGGTAGACTTCTTCATCCCTCTCAATAGCGCCGACCGTCAAGCCAGCTTCGCCGAAAAGGATGGCCGCGGTGGCACCAACCGGACCCAGGCCGACGATGAGCACGTCGAAATCGGGGGTTTTTGCACTCTCTTTTGAGGTCATGGAAATCAAATATTGACTGCGTTCAGAAATGAACGGTATCATTTCTGAATTGAGTCAGTCAACAAGAGCCTAACGATGAGCACAGAGATCGCGGTGCTGGAAAGTGAGCTCCGCAACGAGGAATTGAGCCGTGTCGAGCGTAAGCGCCGCGATGCGCGCCTGCGCATCATCCGGGCCGCCGAAGCGCTCATGGAGGCGCAGTCTGTTGATGCAGTCACGATTGCCGACATCACGCGGGCAGCGGATGTCGGTCACGGCAGTTTTTACCTGCACTTCAAATCAAAATACGAGGTGCTGATTCCGGTCATACAGGAGCGTGCGGCCGCCTGGGATGCTTTCGTGCAAGGGCATTTGTCGGCAAAGGATGATCCCGCGCGGGTGGTGGCGTTCACCGCCAGACACATGGCTCGGGCGGCGCTGCGCGATCCGTTGTGGCGCTGGTTCCTCACGCACTCGGGTGTGCCCGTAGAAGACATGCGTGCAGCGATTGGCCGATTCAGCGCTCGTGACTTTCGCGCCGGTTTTGCATCCGGCCGGTTCCAGGTGCCGGATATCGAGGTCTGCAATCGATACATGCTGGGGGCCTATGTCAGCACGCTGCTGGGATGTATGGATTTAGATGAAGCGGCCGCCGGGCAGGCGATCGACGCCATGGTTGAGCTGTTGCTGCGCACGGTGGGGCTGGATGTCGAAGAGGCGGCAGAGATTGCGCACCAGCCGCTCGATGAGCTCGCGCTGAGTCCGAAGACGAATTAGTACACAAGAGAGGAGATGACTGATGAAACTGGCTTCCTTCACGACCGCTGATAACACCTCGCCGCGTGTCGGGGTTGTGGTTGGCGATGAGATTGTGGATCTCGCGAGCTGCGGAGATTTTCCCGTCGACATGAAGTCGCTGCTGGCTGCAGGTATCGATACCGCAGCCATCGAAGCGGCGCTGGACGCGGGTGAACGTCTGCCGCTGGCCAACGTCACCTTGACGGCGCCGGTGACGAATCCGGGCAAAATCCTTGCGATCGGTCTCAACTACGGCGACCACATCGAGGAGACGGGCAGTGAAGCGCCCAAGCATCAGGTGTGGTTCAACAAGCAGCACAACTGCACCAATGGACCTTACGAAGGCATCAACCTGCCCATCGCCTCGGACAAGCTCGACTACGAAGCCGAGCTCTGCCTGGTGATCGGCAAGCGCTGCAAGCACGTTCCGCGCGAGCGCGCGCACGAAGTGATTGGCGGTTACTTCTGCGGTAACGACGTGAGCGTGCGTGACTGGCAGATCCGCGTGCCGACGTTTCAGATCGGCAAGTCGTTCGACACCCATGGGCCGATGGGTCCGTGGTTGGTGACCCCTGATGAAGTTGGCGACCCTCATGATCTGGAAATCCGCTGCCTGGTCAACGGTGAGGAGCGTCAGCATTCGAATACCAGACACCTCATCTTCGACTGCTACGATGCCATCGAACACCTGACGCAGGCATTCACGCTCGATGTCGGGGACGTGCTGTTCATGGGCACACCCAGCGGTGTTGGCGTGGCGATGAAACCGCCGAAGTGGCTGGTCGAAGGTGACGTCGTGCGGGTCGAGATCGAGAAGCTCGGCCATATCGAAAACGTTGTGGTGCCGGAGCCAGAAGGTACGATGATCGAGTAAAGATCGATTGTCGGGGTAGGGCGTGACTGAGGAGGACTATCGCGAGCAGCATAAGCAGCGGCTCGCTTACATGCCCTGGCTGTACGATGCTCTCAAACCGAAACAGCGCGCCTGGGTGCGCGCCTGGCAGGCGGAACTGCAGGCCGGGCTCGCGGCGCTGGAAACCGTCGAGATCGGTGAAGATGTGTTCATCGCCCCCGGCGCACGCATCTTCGCCGAACCAGGGCGCACGGTTCGTGTCGGCGACGGTGTCCGGATAGCGGCCGACTGTGTGCTGCATGGACCAATCACGCTCGGCGCTCATGTTTCCGTAAATCACCATGTCACGATGGATGGCGGCCGGGCCGGCATCCGCATCGGCGCGCATACCCGTATCGCGGCGTACGCAACGTTGTATGCCTTCAACCACGGCACGGCGCGCGAAGCGCTGGTCCGCGAGCAACCGGTCACGTCCAGCGGCATCGCTGTGGGTGAGGACGTCTGGATCGGCGCCCAGGCGGGCGTTGTCGACGGCGTGACCATCGGCGACGGCGCGATTATCGGCATGAACGCGCAGGTTACCCGCGATGTCGAAGCCTACGCCGTGGTTGCAGGCAATCCAGCCAGGTCGATCGGCGTGAGAGAATAGCTGGACAGCTGGGGAGAGATAATGAAAGGGCTTGATCAAAATCCCGTCTTTGCGCCGCTCTGCCTGGACGCGCTGACCGCGCGCGTCGCCGAACAGGCAGGGTTCACGTGGGGCTATGTCTCCGGCGGCGCGCTGGGATACCAGCACGCGGTCAGTGAGGCGCTGCTGTCTGTGGACGAGCTGGCGGACGTGGTCCGCCATGTCACCGCGCGCTCGTCGCTCGCCGTCCTGGTGGACGGTGGCGTCGGTTTCGGTGACGCCGTGCATCTGACCCGGGCTCTGCAGCAATTTGAAGCGGCCGGCGCGGCGGGGATCGAAATCGAGGACCAGGTCGCGCCCAAACGGGTCAGCCATCACCGCGGTATCGAACACCTGATCTCGCTGACGGAGATGGTCGACAAGGTGAAGTTTGCCGTCGACGCGCGGCGCCGTGATGATTTTCTGATCGTTGCGCGCACGGGCGGCGTCAAGAACGAATCGTTTGAATCGGCGTGTGAGCGCGCCAACGCTTATACAGAAGCAGGCGCGGACATGGTGCTGATCATGCCTGAAACGAAGGCGCAGTGGCTCGCGCTCAAGGAGACGGTGGCGGCGCCCATCGCAACGTTTGCCGCCCTGGGCAGCCGCTCCGCGGACGATTGGCACAGTCTCGGAGTCAGCCTCGTCATCGACCCCTTCACGCCGCAGGTGCTCGCGCTGCGGGCGGTCAAAGACGCGTTCGAGAGTTTTCAGGCAGCCGGCACGACGGGTGTTGACGCGGCCGAAGTATTTGCGCTGTACGGCGATCTGGACGAGATTGCCGGCTTCGTCGACTTGTATGCGATCGAAGACCACACGACGGAAAAACAGCCTGGCTAGTCGGTCCCTGGAGCGCTTTGCTGCGCAGGTTCTTCGATTCGGGTCGGGATCAGGAAGAACGCGATGACGGCCGCGCAGGTAAACAAGCCGGCGAACAGCTGAAACGCTGGCACGTAGCTGCCGCTGGTATCGTAGATGTAGCCGATGAGCGGCAGCCAGGATATCGTCATCGGAAACATGCACAGCCGCAGCGAGCCGTAGGCGCGGGCGTATTCGTCGACGCTGAAGAGGCGCGAGATGATGGCAGCGCGCACCGGCACCATGCCGCCGAAGCCGAGACCGAAAAGCGCACCCGCAACGAACAGCAGCGGCGTGGTCGAGAACATCGAAAAACAGACCATCGCAGCGAGACAGCAGCCGCATGAGGTCATCGTTGCGACTCGTGGATTCACGCGATCGATCAAAAGGCCGAACATCGGTTTGCTGGCGATGGCGATGGCTGAGGTAAAGGACAGGATCACCGTCGCCCAGTACTCGGCGATGCCGAGTTCGGTGTAATACAGGAAAAGGTGCACGTTGAAGCCGCCGAAGGTCCCGGCCATCAGGCCGAAGGTGAAGACAACGCCCCAGAACGGCACTGATTTGACGAACGAGGCATAGACCTGCAGCTGCGCGGTGAACGCACGCCAGCGTCCGGATTCGATCACGGGGGCGACATGGCGTTGTGGTGGCATGGCGCCGGGCTCCGGCGGGTCGCCATCCGCGCCGAGCCCCATGTCTTCCGGGCGCTGCTTGACCAGCAGCAGGATCGCGGGCAGCATGATTAACAGCACGACGCCGGCAAATACGAGATAAGAGCCCCGCCAACCGAGCTCATTCAGCATGAAGAGCGCGATAGGCGCCATCACCGCGCCCGCCACGGAATATCCCATGATGGCGACGCCCAGCGCAAAACCGCGGCGGCGGTTGAACCAGTTCACCATGAGCTTCGTGTTGGCAGTAGTGCCGATACAGCCCATGCCGAATCCGAGGCAGATCCCCGCCACGAGGGCAAACTCCAGCAGAGTCTCCACCTGCGCCAGCAGAAAAAAGCCCAGCGTGACGAAAACCGCGCCCCAGGCCATCACGTTACGAATTGCGAAACGGTCCAACAGGTAGCCGAGCACCGGCGCGAACGAAGCGCTGATGATGGCGACCGCGGTAAACACCAGCGAGATTTCCGTGCGCGTTGCGCCAAAGTCGACGATCTGATCGCGTACGAACACCCCTCGCGAGTAGAGATAGATGCAGCCGCCGGTGAAGCCCAGTGCAAAAGTCAGCGCCGCGAGGTAGTAGCCGTAGAACACGCGGCGATTAGATGTCTCTCCCATCGCGCTGATTGTGCGGCATCAGCCATCTGCTTGAAAGGTGAAGGGGCAGCGCAGAAACAGGCCCGTGGTAAGCTCTGTTCATGACTTCAACGAATACCAAAGTGGTCCTGGTGCAACGCCCTACCGACACGGCAGGACCGGAATGCTTCGCAATCGAGCAGGAAGAGATCCAGGACCTGCAGCCTGGCCAGGTAAGGGTTGCGGTGGAATACGTCTCGGTTGATGCAGGGACGCGTACCATGCTCTACGGTGAAGGTTTTCATCACCAGGTAGGCGTCGGAAATACCATTCTTGCCGGCGGCGTGGGCCGTGTGGTCGCCTCGCGTGCGGACGGTGTCGCGGTTGGCCAGGCTGTGGCCGGCGGTCTTGGTGTGCAAACCCTGGCGACAGTTCCCGTCGATCAGATCCAGGTGCTGCCGCATGATGAGGAGGTGCCGCTGAGCGCCTACCTCGGCGCTCTGGGGCCTTCCACAGGCATCACCGCCTGGATAGGTATTCGCCGTGTGGCCAAGCCAAGCCCCGGGGAAACATTTGTCGTCTCCGCCGCGGCAGGCGCCGTTGGATCTATCGCGGGTCAGATCGCCAGGAGAGATGGCGCGCGTGTCATTGGCATTGCCGGGGGTGCGCGCAAAACCCGATACCTCCTCGATGATCTCGGCTTTGACGCTGCGATCGACTACAAGAATGAAGACGTGGGGGCGCGTCTCCAGGCGCTCGCCCCTGAAGGGGTGGACGTCTTTTTCGACAACGTCGGCGGACCAGTGCTCGATGCCGTGCTCGACAAGATCGCCATGCGCGGGCGCGTCATCATCTGTGGTGCGGTGTCCCAGTATGACCATATGGATCAGGTGACCGGCCCCGCGATGTACCTGCGGCTCGCAGAGCGGCAGGCGACTATGGAAGGCTTTGCCTACTTCCACTTTCCGGAGAGTTTCGAAGCGGCCGCCAGCGACCTCCGCGAGTGGCTGCTGGACGGTTCGCTGCAGATGGCTGAAGAGGTGCTGGAAGGGATCGAGCGTTATCCGGAAGCGCTGCAATTCATGTTCAGCGGCGGCAACGTCGGCAAGCTGCTGGTTCATATCGGCGCGGCAACCGATGGTCCGCGTTAGCGGCGATACGATCCGCACGTGAAACCCGTGCAGCGCGCGCATCCACGCGTGGCCCTTCTGCTTGCGGGGTTGCTGTTTTTCTTTCTGGCGACCCCCGGCCATGCGGATGACGATGTCTGGTGGTCGCAGGACGCTGAGGGCGTCTACACGGTAAACCTCTATTTCTTCTGGACCGAAACCTGTCCCCATTGCCGCCGCGCGCGACCGGACGCGCGCGCGCTTGCTGACGAGCTTCCCTGGGTCGAGCTGCGCTCATATAACCTGACCGCTGATCCTGCACATGGCCGACGTTATGCGGATCTGGCCCGGCGCGCTGGACAGCGTGCGCAGAGCGTGCCCGCGTGTCTGTTTTGCGGGCAGATGCTTACGGGTTATGACAACGCTGCGGGCATGGGAAACTCTCTGCGCGCGGCGTTACGCGCGTGCAAAGCAGAGCTCGACAGCGGCGCTGAGCCGCGGATAGGCCAGCCGCCGAGAGACGGGCGTGCGCGCCTTCCGGGCATGGGCGAAGTGGACCTGTCGACCTGGTCATTGCCCGCGGTCGCGCTCACGCTGGGGCTGCTGGATTCGTTCAATCCGTGCGCTTTTTTTGTGTTGTTGTTCCTGTTGAGCGTGCTTGTCAACGCGAAGAGCCGTGCCCGCATGCTGCTGGTTGGCGGCTTGTTCGTTGCGGTGTCGGGCATCGTCTATTTTCTGTTCATGGCAGCGTGGCTGAACCTCTTTCTGCTGGTCGGTCAGCTGGCCTGGGTGACGCTGGCCGCCGGTCTGCTGGCGCTGGTGCTCGGCGCGCTCAACGTCAAAGACTTCTTTTACCCGGGGCACGGACCGACCCTGAGTATGCCGGAGAGCGTGAGGCCCGGGCTCTTCAAGCGTATGCGCAGTCTGGTTGGCGCTCAGAGCCTGACGGCGATGCTCGCAGGCACGCTGGTGCTTGCGGTTATTGCCAATGCCTACGAACTGCTCTGTACGGCGGGTTTCCCAATGGTGTTTACACGCATACTGACGCTGCAGGCATTGCCCACATCTGGCTATTACGCTTACCTTGCGCTGTATTGTCTGGTCTATGTGATGCCGCTGCTCGTGATCGTCAGCGCATTTGCCTGGACGCTCGGTCGACGCAAACTCAGCGAGGCGGAGGGTCGGCTTCTGAAACTTCTCTCGGGGCTGATGATGCTCAGCCTTGGCGCGCTGCTCGTGCTCAAACCGGAGCTTTTGAGTCACCTGGGCGTCACGGTGCTGCTGCTGATGGGGGTATGCGCCATCGGGTTTGCTCTGCACCTGCTCCGGGCAAAGGCTGGTCGTTAGACGCTCGGTGTGATCCCGATTTTCCAGGCGTGACATAATGCAGCGACCTGGATCTGTTCGCGCGGCGCTCTGCCTGCGAGATCAGGACCGAATCAGCGAGAGGGAGTGAGCGAAAATGTCTACCTTAGCGGCGGATTACCTGGTGGTCGGTGGAGGCGCAATGGGCATGGCGTTTGTTGATGAGCTCATCACCGATACGGATGCCTCCGTCATTATCGTCGACCGCTACCACCAGCCCGGTGGGCACTGGAATACGGCATACCCCTTCGTGCGCCTGCATCAGCCGTCAGCCTTCTATGGCGTCAACTCCAGACACCTCGGCAGCAACGCCATCGATCAGACCGGCTGGAATGCGGGTCTCTACGAACTCGCCACAAACAGTGAAGTCTGCGCGTACTTTGATCAAGTCATGCAGCAACGTTTTCTGCCGAGCGGACGGGTGCAGTATTTCCCGATGTCGGAGTTCGACTGGGATAGTGCAAAGCCAACCTTTACCTCGCTGATGTCGGGTGATGTGTACGAGGTGGAGGCGGGCAAAGTCGTCGATGCCACTTACATGCACGTCACGGTGCCTTCCATGCGACCGCCGCCATATCCGGTTGCCGATGGCGTGGCTTGCGTGCCGCCGAACGGTTTGCCGGGTGTCACCGGGCAGTACGATGACTATGTCGTGGTGGGGGCAGGGAAAACAGGTATGGATGCGTGTCTGTTTTTGTTGAAGAACGGCGTCTCGCCGGATGCCATTTCCTGGATCATGCCGCGGGATTCATGGGTGTTTGATCGTGCTTTCATTCAGCCCGGAAAGCGCTTTGCCGATGCGATCAATCGGAACTTTGCCGCGCAGACTGAGGCTGCGGCAGAAGCCGAGAGCCTGGAGGATCTTCTGGAAAAGGTGGCGGCCACCGGCTTCATCATGCGGTTCGACGATCGTGTGTGGCCAACGATGTGGCGTTGCGCCACGGTGACCTCGGCAGAGCTCGAGCAGTTGCGAAAAATTGAGCGCATCGTCCGCAAGGGGCGCGTCCAGCGGATAGACGCTGCGGAGATTGTGCTCGATGAGGGCACGGAGCCAACGCACGACCGCACCTTGCACGTCGATTGCACGGCTGACGGCCTGGAGCGGCGGCCGGCGGTGCCCGTGTTTCGGGACGATCGGATAACGCTGCAATCGGTGCGTACCTGCCAGCAGGTCTTCAGCGCGGCGTTCATCGGACATATTGAAGCAGCGTACGATGATGATGCGCTCAAGAATGAGCTTTGCGCGCCTGTTCCGCACCCGGACGACAATCGAGACTTTGTCCGCTGCAATCTGGCCAACAATAAAAATGCCGCGCGCTGGGCCGCGGAGCCTGGTTTGTCGGAGTGGCTGTTGCACGCGAGGCTCGATGGCTTCAGCGATCCAGAGACTGCGCCGGATCCAGGTGATCCGGCAGTCGCCGAACGGATGCAGTCGATGCAGGCACTGGCCGAAAAAGCTGCGGTCAACATGCAGCGGATACTCGACGACGCTGATTCTTCAACATCTGACTGAGAGAACTTCCCATGCGCGTTTTTATCGTGTGTTGTTTGCTCGCTCTGCCTTCGGGCGCGATTGCGCAGGCGCAGCCTGCAGCCATTGCGTCTCTGACCGTCCAGGAGCTGCAGATAGCCCTGGCGGAAGGCGCACTCTCAGCGGAAGAAGTGACGCGCGCTTTTCTGCAGCGCATAGCGCGTCTGGACGACAGCGGCCCGCGCCTGAATGCGATCATCGAAACCAATCCCGATGCGCTCGAAATTGCCGCTGCGTTGGATGCCCGCCTGCAGGAGACCGGGCCAATCGGGCCGCTCCACGGCCTTCCTGTGGTCCTGAAGGCCAACATCGACACAGGGGATCGCATGGCAACGAGTGCGGGATCAATTGCGCTTGCCGGTCATCATGCCGAAGCGGATGCGTTTCATGTCAAACAGCTGCGCGCGGCGGGCGCCGTCATCCTGGGTAAGGCGAATTTGAGCGAATGGGCCAACTTCCGCTCGGAGGCCTCGGTCAGTGGATGGAGCAGTCTGGGTGGGCAGACTAAAAACCCATATGCCACGGACCGGAACCCTTGCGGCTCGTCGAGCGGCTCAGCCGTCGCCGTTTCCGCCAGGCTGGCACCGCTGGCGGTTGGCACCGAAACGGATGGTTCCATCGTTTGTCCGGCGGGCATCAACGGCATTGTCGGCATCAAGCCTACCATTGGCCTGGTCAGCCGCAGCGGCATCATCCCGATCGCGCAGACTCAGGACACGGCGGGGCCCATGGCCAATACGGTTTACGGCGCTGCGCTGCTGCTCGAGTCCATGGCCGGCGAGGATCCGGCTGATGCGGCCAGCGTCGCTCGCCCGCAGCGTTACCTGCCGGACATCACGAAGCTCGACCTGCAAGGCGTGCGCGTGGGGGTGTGGCGCGGCTACTTTGGCGCTGGCAGCCAGGCGGTCAGAGAAGTGTTTGACGGTAACCTCGCGGCGCTTGGCGCCCTTGGCGCGGAGCTCATCGATCCGGTCGAGATCGAAGTCCCTGCCGAACTGGGCGGTGCTGAATACGAGGTGCTGTTGTATGAGTTCAAAGCGGGTTTAAACCGCTATCTCGAGAGCAGTGGGGCGGACGCTTCGGTCAGCACGCTGGAGAAATTGATCGCGTACAACGCCGCGAACGCAGAGCGCACCATGCCGATCTTCGGGCAGGACATATGGCTGCTGGCGCAGAGCAAAGGCGATCTGCAATCGCCGGAATACCTCGCAGCCCTCGAGAACAGCCACGAGCGCATGAAGGTGATCCTGGACAGCGTGCTCGCGGAGCACGACCTCGATGTCATTGTTGCGCCGGTGAACGGACCGAGCTGGAAAACTGACTGGGTCAACGGCGACTTCTTCGGGCTGTCGAGCTCCCGCCTGGCGGCGGTGAGCGGCTATCCGAGTGTGGCGGTCCCGGCTGGATTTGTGCACGGGTTGCCGATCGGGATCGCCTTTGTCGGTGCGGCCTTCGATGAACGAAATCTCATTCAGTACGCCTACGCCTTTGAGAAAAAGACCCAGGCGCGCCGGGCCCCCGAGTTCTTGCCTAAAGTGAGGCTCGAAGTCGAACGGTGATGCGATCGGGCCCATATGGCTGGGCGCTGTAAACACGCTGAATGTGCTGTCGTCGCGGAACTGCGTTCTTGGTTGCACGAACGGCGATTGCGACCGTTCTTTCATAGGGTTCGGAATCTGCGTATCGCACTGCATGCCTCCTTGGTGTGAGATAAAAAGCGGGAAAGTGCTGAGCAGAAAATGATATGAGACGAACGTTACTTGGATTGAGCGTTGCCGCGCTCTTACTCGTTGGCCTTGCCGATTTTTCGCTGGCCGAAGGTCCCGGGAAGGGTAAGCCCGAAGTCCATCAGTCGAAAAAACAGGTAAAGCCCCAGGCGCAGAAGCGCATGGAACAGCAATCGCAAAAAAAACGCGACGACGCCAAGGGTGATGCGGAACGGGAAGAGCGGCGTATCCGTGACGAAAAAGCGCGAATGGGTGATGCTGCCGGTGCTGAGCAGAAGGCAGAAATGCAGGAACGCCGACAGGAGCGCAAGCAGATCCAGGAGGAGTACCAGGAAGCGCGCAAGTCTGGAGATACTGAGAAGGTCAAAGGCAAGAAGCCGTGGTGGAAGTTCTGGGCATCCGGTAATGACGCCGGTTGATCCACTTTACATCTGAAGGCGGTTTGCAAAAGTAAAAGCGGAGGTATAGCGTTCTTTCCACACGGGCGTAGGGGAGAGAGATGAGCGCGCGAGTAATCAGCCTGGTGAGCGGTGCCGTCCTGGCGATCGCTGCAACTTCCGCATGGGCCGAACCTGCCAAAACGGCGTGGGGTGATCCCATCATCGACGGTTTATGGGACTACCGAACCCTCACACCTTTAGAGCGACCCGCAGAGTTCGGCGACAAGGCGGTGCTCACCCCCGCGGAGGCTACCGCCTTCAGAGAGAAAATCGCGGCTGGCCTGAAGGGTGATGGACGCGGCAGTGACGACACCGCCGTGGACCTCGAGGGTTCCTACAACGACTTCTGGTTCGATTATGGCAGCAACATCGATGTCAGGACGTCCCTGATCGTCGATCCGCCGAACGGCCGCCTGCCGCCCCTCACGGAACATGCGCGGGCGCAGTTGAAGATCAATAACACCCAGCGCAAACCGCCTGTTCGTGACATGTTCTCGTACGCTGCGGGTGTGCACGTTTACCGCCCGCTGGGCCCCGAGTGGCTTGGTCTGTCTGAGCGCTGTCTGGTTGGGTTCAATGCCGGCCCACCGCTCAATCCCAGCGCTTACAACAACAATCTCAGGATCGTGCAGACCCGGGAACATGTGCTTCTCGTCACGGAGATGATTCATAACGCCCGGGTTGTGCCTCTCGTCGAAACCGACGCTGTGCCGGAGGACTGGAGCCAATGGTCCGGCGTCCCGCGGGGCCGCTGGGATGGCGATACTCTGGTTGTCGAGACGTCCAATTTCTCTGACAAGGTGCCCTCGTTCATGTTGCCGGCCACGCTTGCCAATGCGGCTGAAGGCGGTGCCGTCGGCACCGGCTCCAATCTGCATCTGGTGGAGCGCTTTACACGAGACGGCGACAACCTCGAGTACGAATACACGCTCACCGACCTCGAGACCTTTACTGCGCCGTTTACGGTTGCCATGACGCTCAAGCCCGCCGACGGCAAGATGTTTGAGTACGCTTGTCATGAGGGTAACTATGCAATGGGCGGCGTGCTGCGCGGCGCACGGCTGCAGGAAGCGGAAGAGGACGGGCGGGAAGTTTCCTTCGGAGACGACTAGCGCGCCCGCACCGGCCTCAACTCGTTCCGGCGACTGTTGCCTGCTCCTCTTTCACCTTCAGGAGCAGGATCGCGCCGATGATCATCAGCAGTGCCAGCGATCCGAATCCAATTCGCTGAGAGTCGAAGAGATCCGTTGCGGTCGCAACCAGCAACGGCGCCAGGAATGCGGTCACGGTTGCAGAGAGCGCAAACAAGCCAAAGAACTGGGTGGCCATCTCCGGCGGCGATATGCGCGCCATCAGCGTGCGCGACGCCGACAGCCCTGTCACGAAGAACATCGCAAATACCTGGTTTGTGCAGAAGTAGAAAAGCTCCGGCAGCGTCGCGAAGTAGGGCGAGTCCCATACGGGTGCCGTGCCGACTTCAACGACGTAGAGGATCGTGTCGGGTTGAACCGAGACCAGGGTCAATAGCACCACCGAACTCGTGCCGATGGCAATCTGCAGTGCGCGGATGGAGCCGACCCGGTCGTCCAGCCGTCCGCCGACATAGGCGCCGAACATCGCCGATGCGCTCGTGCACAATCCGAAAATGAGGAGCGTCGTCGTGTCCCAGCCGAACGTGCCGGACGCGTAGACGCCGCCGAAGGTCAGGACCCCCACCATGCCGTCGATGAAGAACATCCGCGCCAGCAGGTAGCGCGCGATGTTGGCATAGTGGCGGACATGCTTGAGCGTCTGCAGCACGTCGCGCATGCCTTCTCTCGCCAGTTGTGTCATCGGGCTTGTTGACGCTTTGCCGTCCGGCGTAAACAAGAGCACCGGCAGAGTCAGAAGCAGCATCCAGATGCCCGCGATCGGACCGACGATCCGGTTGTGCTCGTGTGCAGCCTGATCGATGCCGAAAAGCGGCACCTCAGGAAGGAATGCCCACGGTTGGGTGCCAGGCATCGAAAAAGCCAGCAGCACAAAGAGCATCAGCAGTAGACCGCCGACGTTGCCGAGCGAGAAGGCAAGTCCTGAGATCAACCCGACCCGGGTGACTGGCGCTATCGACGGCAGCATGGCGTTGTGAAACACCTCGGATACCGTAAAGCAGATTTTGATGATAAAGAGAATCGCCACGGCCATGGCGAGGCTCATACCCCGTTCCTCGGGTTCGACGAACCAGAGTGAAAGTGCGCCGAGCGTCATCACCGCCACTGTGCCGACCAGCCAGGGCTTCCGCCTTCCGTCCTTATCCGCTATGGCGCCCAGAAAGGGCGCAGTGATGGCCAGCACGAAACCCGCCGCCGCGGTGATATAACCGATCAGCGACTGCCCCCGCACCGGGTCGCCGACCACCGTATTGCTGAAGTACGGATAGAAGATGTAGATGATGACCAGGATGTAGTAGGGATCGCGCGCGCCCTGACCGAAGGTCCAGCTGAAGTAGCCGAGCGGTGAAGCCGCAGGGGTGCCTGCCAGCGATACGGCGTTGGTGTTCAATAAATCTCTCCCCGACCCGACGTGTGCCCCAGCCTATGATCTGGCCCTGTGAGCCGGCATGTGCTCACCGCGCCTGACCACCATCATAGCGGTAAATGGCGGATTGGGAAGCGACGCCTCAGTCCGGGGGCTGCATCACCGTCAGCAGGCGCGCGAGCACGCCGCGCGGCGGGTTGGCGGATTTACGAATGTCTATCTCGTAGGTGAGCACATCGTCATCCTGATCGACGAAAGCGGCATGCGCGTCCAGCAACATCGCGCGCATGCGTCGATTGCTCGTCAACACCTGGGCGCGAAAGTGGGTGACTCCGTTTGCGCGCGCCACGGCGGAGAGCCTGCGTAGCAGGGTCTTGCCAAGACCGAGTCCGTGGAGGTCATCGACCACAGCGATGGCCGGTTCGGCGATGTGCTCGTTGCTGCCGCTGCGGAAATAGCGCGCCACCCCGATCAGCTCAGGCCGGCGTCGAGTGTGCTCGACCAGGCGTGCGCCGATCGCAACGTGATTGTGCCCGTCCGTTTGCAGCAGGCCTTCGGCGATGAAGTCGGGCAGTTCCGGCATGGCGGAGAAAAAGCGCAGATAGCGCGATTGCCTGGAGAGGCCCGCAAAGCCGGCCCGGAGGTCTGCGCGGTCGTGCGCCGTCAGAAAGGTAAGCTCCACGCTACGCTCGTCGGGCAACGCGTAACGCCAGGGCGGGCTGTGCTGCTGTTTGACCCG
Source organism: Pseudomonadales bacterium (assembly GCA_965267275.1). Classification (GTDB taxonomy): domain Bacteria; phylum Pseudomonadota; class Gammaproteobacteria; order Pseudomonadales; family Azotimanducaceae; genus UBA4421. The sequence continues at coordinate 3,032,598 of OZ253950.1, read as the reverse complement.
CGGATCAATCTCTGTCCTTTCCATACCACACCTCGAACAGATATTGTGCAATGCAGCATAGACTAGCAGCCCCGCGCGTTCGCGAACACCCGGAAATTGCTTGCCTATCGAAAACTGCCGATGGTCAAACGCTGCGCAGCCTGCCTACGTACATGTCACAGCCGCGTTCTCTGGCACGATGCCCCTCATCCGGGCTAGACTCCGGCGCATCTGCAGGGGGATCCGAGACAGCGATTCTTTAATGGCGCTGGAAAGTAAAAATAGGCTTGGCCGGCCAGGGCGAAAGCTGCTCTGGGGAGCGCTGCTCGCGTTGTTGCTGCAGAGCCTCTATCCACCAGGGATTATGCCTGGCGCGCTCGGCGATGGCTGGGTGGCGTCGATTTGCCCTAAAGGCCTGCCGATGGCTTTCGCCCATCGCCTGGGCCTGCACGGCGGACACCATGGCGATCATGCCGAGAATCAAACGCTGGGCGATTGTCAGGTCGGTAACGCGGTCGAGCAGCCGCTTGCGGATTTCGATCCCGCTGCGAAACTGCCGGAGAGTCGGCCCGACGCCTGGCACGCTGTGCGGCTTGCAAGCGTTGTCCTCCCGGCCCGCGACAGATTCCACGATACCCGCGCACCTCCCCTCCACGCCTGATTGACTGCTGCCCGTGCTGCGGGCCTCGAACCGGCTCTCGTCGGTGTTCAAAATCAGGAGAGTTACATGAACAGATTAAACGCTGGGTTGGCGGGTGCCGCGTGTGCGGTGCTGCCGTTAGTTGCCCAGAGTGCCTTGGCTGACCGCACCGAAAACGAAAAACTCGAAGAAGTTGTGGTGGTTGCCGAGCAGGATAAGCGCATTTTCGAGTTGGCCGAGACGCTGGACGTTGTCCCGGACTCCGCAGCGCTTTTGAAGAAAGCCGTCGGCGCCAATGTCGTCAGCAACGGGCCTTTGAGCGGGATTGCCCAGTACCGCGGCATGTCCCGCTATCGCCTCAACACCCAGATCAACGGGGCTGTCGTCAGCCCGGGCGGGCCCAACTGGATGGATCCGCCGCTGTCTTACGCACCGGCCGCGCATCTGGAATCACTGGAAGTGTTGCGGGGAATCGCCTCGGTCAGCTCAGGACAGGAAACCCTGGGCGGCGTCATTCGCGCGAACACCTGGCAGGGTGAATTCAGTGACGATGGCCTGTTGTTTACCGGACGGGTTCGCACGGGGGGCCAGACCGTCAACAACGGGATGCTGGCAAGTTTTGCCGGCTCCATTGCCAATGCATCAAATCTTTTGCATGTCTCCGCGCTGCATGAGACTGCGGATGATGCAGAGTTTGCCGATGGCAAGGTTCTGCCGACCGAGTATCAACGCGAACGTTATGACGTCGGCTACGGCGTCCGGCGCGGCGCGCACACCGTGCGCCTGAGTTACGGGCGTAACGAGACCGGTGACGCGGGCACGCCCGCGCTGCCGATGGACATCGAATACATCGATGCCGATCTCTTTGGACTCAGCTGGAACTACGATGGCGAGCCGCTGCAGGTCCGCGCCAGAGTCCACACCAGCGACATCGAGCATGGCATGACCAACTACCATCTGCGCGCGGCGCCGATGTCAAATGCCATGTGGCGTGAGAATGTGGCTGGCAGCGACAATCAGGGTTTTGCGATCGTGGTTGATGTCGGCGCCTGGCGCATGGGCTTGGATGGGCATGAGGAAATCCACTTCTCGGACATCAGCAATCCCAATAATCCGATGTTCTTCGTGACCAACTTCAACGATGCCGAGCGCCGCGTTCTGGGCGCCTTCGTCGAGCGCGAGTTTGCTCTCGGCGACGCGTGGGTCGTTGAAGCCGGTTTGCGTTACAACCGCGTGGATATGGACAGCGGGCTGGTGGACGCAACACCCGCCGTCATGGGTATGCCGCCCGCGGTGGCGCTGCGTGAAGCGTTCAACGCCGCGGATCGATCCCGGCGCGACGACAACGTCGACTGGGTGGTCAAACTCAACTACGCGTCTGGCAGGTCGCTCGACTACTATGCCGGGATATCCCGCAAGACTCGTTCGCCGTCTTACCAGGAGCGCTACCTCTGGTTGCCGCTGCAGGCGACTGCGGGGCTTGCGGATGGGCGCACGTATACGGGCAATGTGGATCTCTCGCCCGAAGTGGCCCACGAAGTGGAGTTTGGCGTCGACTGGCGCCCTGGTGCTTTCACAGTTTCGCCGCGCGCGTTCTACCGTGAAGTTTCGGACTATGTGCAGGGCACCACCTCGAGCAACGTGCCCGCGATGATGTTCGTGCAGATGATGAACGGTACCAGCATTGCCGTGCCGCTGGAGTTCAACAACGTCGACGCAACGTTCTACGGGATCGATCTGGATTGGTCCTATCATTTGAACGACCGCTGGTCCGTCGAAGGCGTGCTCAATTTCGTGCGCGCCGAACGCGATGATGTGGATGACGATCTCTATCGCGTCGCGCCGAGCAACGCTTTCGTTGCCATCAACTATGCGAATGATCGCTGGGGCGTGACGCTCGAGAGCTTTCTTTACGACGGACAGGACAACGTGTCAGAGACGAGCAGCGAAACGCCAAGCAGTGGCTATGCGCTGTTAAACGTGCAGGGACACTGGCTTGTGGCGCAAGGCTTGAGGCTGGGCATGGGCGTCACCAATCTGATGGATCGGGATTACGCGGATCATCTCAGCGGGATCAACCGTGTGATGGGAAATGCTGATCTTGCACGCGGTGAGCGGCTGCCGGGATACGGCCGCAGCCTCTTTGCCCGGCTGGACTATCGCTGGTAGTGCTCCCGGGGTCAGCTGCTGGCCGGATGTGACGCCGGCCAGCGGCCATGCACCGCGGTGTAGAGCAGCGGCGAAAATGCGCCCAGCACGAGCACCAGGATGGCTGCGGTTCTCGAGTTCATGAACGATCGCTCCGTCTGCGTGGGTTAAGGTTCTTTCAAGCGCCCGTACACGGGCTTGCCCGGGTACACGTCCACGACCATGCGCCCATCCCGCACGACTGAGACGCCGTTCACGAGGACGTGCTCGATGCCTGAGGAGAATTGCATGGAGTTTGTGTACGTTGCTCTGTCAATGATTGTGTCCGGATCGAAGATGGTGATGTCCGCGTCCGCGCCGGCTTGTATCCGGCCTTTGCGCGCCATTTGCGGGGCGATGCCCTCGAGGCGCCGGGCGGGTGCCAGCGTCATTTTGGTCAGGGCCGTCATGAGGTCCAGTGCGCCCAGTTCCCGGACATAGCGGCCGAGGATTCGCGCGTAGGTCCCCGCGCCGCGCGGATGGGCCGGGCCGCCGGCAAAGGATATGCCGTCGGAAGCGACGATCACATCCGGTTGGCTCACGAGCCATTGATTGGTGTCTTCTGAGCGGCCGTGCATGATCACCGGGCCTCCCTGCGCGCGGTATTTCTCGAACGTTTCCTGCGTCAACCGTTCGCCGGTTTCCGCCCACTGCAGCAGACCGTAGTCTCCCTGCCAGTCGTCGAAGCGCGCACTTTCGATGAGCGTCGAGCCGGCGGTGTAGGGATATGACTCGGTGGTGACATCCAGGCCGGCCTTGCGCGCGCCGCGAATCAACGCCAGCGCGTCGCGGGCGGATTCATCCGTGCTCGAATTGAGATGCACGATGTGCAGGGAAGCGCCGGTTGCCAGCGCGTTGCTGATAACTTCCTGGATGGGCGCCAGCCGGTCGCCGCCCATGTGGTTGGCGCCGCGCATGTGCACGAATACTGGCGCAGCCAGCTCGGCGGCGGCGGAGAACGCCTGGAAGATTTCAGCGTGGGATGCCCCCGGGGTATAGGTGATACCAAATCCGAACCCCAGCGCCCCCTGGCGCATGCCTTCCCGCATGAGCGCAAGCGCGTAGTTGAGTTCTGCCTCCGAGATGGGTCTGCGTGCAGATGCCGCGCCGAAGGCGGACTGGAAGTAGGGCATGAGGGGTGTGGTCAGATCCTCGCGTTTCTCTACCGCGGCGTGGCGGGAGACGACATGGCTGACCGTGGAACCATAGTTGATGAGCGCTTTGCCCTGGCGCGATTCGTAAAACCGCTGGATCGGCCAGGTACCGATTTCGAGCTCCAGCGCGGTGGTGACCCCGTCAGCCGCCTGAAAACGATTGCTGGGAAGATCCTGGCCGTGGGCGTGCAGGTCAATGAAACCCGGCGCCACCACGAGTCCGGATGCGTCGATGGAGCGGTCTGCGGTCGGGGCTTCTTCGCTGACGGAGACAATACGGCCGTCTGCCACCAGCACGTGCCGGACGGCGTCCAGACCGGTTTCCGGGTCCATGACCCGGCCGTTGAGAATCGCAAGGCTGCTGTCGGCCACCGCGTGTGCCGCGCCGAAGACCAGGATCGCGGCAGCGAGAAATCTAGAGGTGTGCATAGTTTTGTTCTCCCCGCGTGCATTCTACGCAGCAGAAGGCAGGCGCGGCCAGACGCGCTACACTAGGCCGGTCTACGATGGGGGGAGACACATGGGGCTTAACGGAAACGCTGCGATTGTCGGCGTGGCGGACTACCAGAACGAACGTAAGTATCAGGGGCCGCGCGCCTTTTTCCTGGAGCAGTTTGCCGATCTGACGCGCCTGGCGCTCGAAGATGCCGGGTTGCGCAAGGAAGACATCGACGGCATCTGCTGCAATGCCATCCGCGAGACCAACATGTTCGCGCCGGCGACGCTCGCGGAATATCTTGGCTTGCACGTGAATTTTGCGGAGTGCGTGGATCTTGGCGGCGCATCGCCCGTCGGGATGGTCTGGCGGGCCGCCGCTGCCATTGAGCTTGGCATCTGCCAGGCTGTTGTCTGTGCCGCGCCGGCACGCCCCATGCCTGCAAATCCGAATCCGCCCGCGAAAGACGATAGCCGGTTTTACGGATCGACCAGCGCGAACTGGGGCTCGCCCCAGGCGGAGTTCGATGTCCCTTACGGCAACGTCGCGCAGAACGCAGGGTACGCGCTCATCGCCAACCGTTACGCCGCGACCTACGGCTACGATGAGCGGGCGCTGGCCAAGATCGCGGCGGATCAGCGCACCAACGCGCAGGGTAATCCGAAGGCTGCGTTCTATGGTCAGCCGATCACTGTCGATGATGTGCTCGCCAGCCCGGTGATTGCCGATCCGCTGCACATTCTCGAGATCGTGATGCCCTGCGCCGGCGGCAGCGCCGTGATCGTCGCGAACAAAGAGCTGGCAGCGCGATCCAGAAACCGGCCGGTATACATCACGGGCTTTGGCGAGCGCCTGACAACCAAATCCACGACTTACCAGGAAGACATGACGGCGACGCCGGTCGGGCCGGCGTCGCAGAGCGCGTTCACCATGGCCGGCAAAAAGCCTGCAGATGTCGACGTGGTGGAGCCGTACGATTGTTACACCATCACGGTGCTTTTGACGCTGGAAGACTCCGGTTTCTGCGGCAAAGGTGAAGGGCTCACGTTCGTGCAGGAGCACGACCTGACGTATCAGGGCGATTTTCCAGTCAACACGCACGGCGGCCAGCTCGGCGCGGGGCAGGCGGGGCTTGCCGGTGGCATGTCTCAGGTCATCGAAGGGGCGCGCCAGGTCATGGGCAAAGCGGACGCGCGTCAGCTCAGCCGCTGTGATACCGCTCTGGTAACGGGGACCGGGGGCATCATGAGTGAGCAATCCGCAATTATTCTGGAGGGGGGCTGATGAACGACGTTGCCACACCGCCGATGCCGCAACCGACGCCAACGTCCGCGCCGTTCTGGCAGGGGCTCGCGGAAGGGCGGGTGCGCCTGCAGCAGTGCGCAGATTGCGGCACCTGGGTGTTTTACCCGCGCAGCCATTGTTCCGGCTGCCTCAGCCCCAACCTCGATTGGCGTGAGGTCAGCGGCGCAGGCCGTATCTACAGCTATACGATTGCGCGCCGACCAACAGCGCCGCAGTTCGCCGGCCTCGAACCGCAGTACATCGCGGTTGTGGAATTGGCTGAGGGCGTGCGTCTCAACTCGGTCATCGTGAACGTTGAAGAAAGTGCGTTGCGCGTCGGGCTCGAACTTCGGCCGGTGTTCGTCTCCGATCTTGGCGAGCAGACGCTCCTTTACTTCGAGCCGGCGTAAGGGAGGTGAATATGTACAGGTGGGTTTGCGCCCTTGTCATAGCGCTCTGTTCTCTATCCGCGTTTGCTGCTGATAGGCCCAACATTATCTTCGTCCTCACGGACGATCAGCGCTTTGACGAGGTCGGCTTCCTCAATCCTGTTCTCGAGACGCCCAGCATGGATGCGCTGGCGCAGCAGGGTGTTCATTTCAAGAACGCGTTTGTGACGACTGCACTCTGCTCGCCAAGCCGCGCCAGCATCCTGACCGGGCAGATGATGCATAACCACGGCGTGATCGATAACAACCGCGCGCTCCCGGAAGGCCTCGAGTTGTTCCCGGAAAGGCTCAGGCAGGCAGGTTACGAAACGGCTTTCTTCGGCAAGTGGCACATGGGGGGTGAAATCTCGCAGCCGCGTCCTGAATTCGATTTCTGGGTGAGTTTCCCCGGGCAGGGCACGTATTACCCCAGCAACGCTTTCGGGCAGACCACCATGCTGACCGTCAACGACCAGACGGTGCCGCAGAAAGGTTATATCACCGACGAGCTGACCGACTATACCCTCGAATTTTTGACCAACCGGCAGACAGAGAAGCCGTTCTTCGTCTACCTCTCGCATAAAGCCGTGCACTTGACGTTCGAGCCCGCCGAGCGTCACGCCGACCAATATGAAGACGCCGAGATCAAGCTCGGCCAGCCCCGCGCGGCGGACAGCGATGTGCCGATGTGGGTGCTCAACCAGCGCAACAGCTGGCATGGCGATGAGTTTCCCTACCACAGTGATCTGCCGCTGGCAGAGTTCAAGCGGCAATACCATCGCACTCTGAGCGCTGTGGACGACAGCCTCGGCCGCCTGCTCGACTGGCTGGCCGCGGAACAGCTCGACGACAATACCGTGGTCATTCTCATGGGGGACAACGGCTTTCTGTTCGGGGAGCATGGCCTGATCGACAAACGCAATGCCTACGAAGAGTCGATGCGGGTGCCGCTGCTCGTGCGTGCACCCGGGCGCTACGCGCCGGGGCAGGTGGTGGAGGAGATGGTTGCGAACATCGACATCGCGCCGACACTGCTGGCGCTCGCGGGTTTGTCTGCGCCGACCCACTACGATGGCATGAGCTTTGCGCATCTGCCGAGGTCCGCGGCTGAGGCGCCCAAGTATCCCGGGGCGGACAGGGTCTGGCGCGACACGCTGACCTACGAGTATTACTGGGAGTTCAACTACCCGCAGACGCCGACGACGTTTGCGCTGCGCACCGATCGCTTCAAGTATATTCAATACCATGGCGTGTGGGACACGGAGGAGCTCTTTGACCTGCAGGCGGACCCGCGAGAACAGCGCAATCTCATCGAGGATCCGGCGCTGCTCGAGGTGAAAGTTGCGATGCGCGAGCAGCTGTATGCGGCTCTAACCGATCGCGCAGGCACCAACACCATTCCGTACTCTCGTAAGTTCAATCAGGGGGCAGTCTTCCGCCACCCCGATCGATCGAAAGCCGCGGAGTTTCCGGAGAAGTGGCTTCGGCGCGGCCGCGCGCCCGACCGCTGGGAGCATGTGCTGCCCGACAGCCCGACGAAGGCGGAGCGCCTGAAAGTGATAGATCAGGTGTTGAAGGACCGGTAGGGCAGGGACAAAGTCCCTGCCTACTCGCCGGAGCTACGGCCAGTCATCTTGTCCTGCGTGACACGCTGAAGCCCCGACACTGCCGGGGCCGCAGTTCGAGGCGTCTGGTCAGGAACCGACGATGCCGCCGTCCTTGCGCACGATGACCACGGTCGCATCCCTGGGGATGGTGTAGCCGTCATACTTCGCCGGGAAGCTCGTATTTACCGGATTACCATTACCGGGGTGCTGCATGTTGGTAAAGGCGGTGCGGTAGTCCGGAGTGGTTGCCCAGCCGGTTACCTCGTCGCTGGAAACGCCGACAAAGAGCCGTTTCGGCGTTGGTGTGTCCGCAGTCAGGTCGAATACCGTCACCTGATCCTGCAGGCCGTCCGGCTGGCCGCCATCGGTGCCGATGAACAGGCGTCCGTAGGGGTCTGCGTATGCAGCGTCGGGGTCGGTGAACACTTCAGGCGTTTCCCGGGTAGAGGAAGCCAGAATGTAGATCTCCCAGCTGAAGCTGTCGCTGTCACCGCCGAGCCCGTCCACCGTGCGGATGATGTGACCGTCAGTATTCGGATCCTCCGGATTGGCCGCGTTAACTTCGCCCTGCGGAGGTGTCCGCTGCTTACGGTCGTTGTTCGTCAGAGTCCAGTAAACGTCACCCTTCGTACCAATGGTGGTCCATTCGGGGCGGTCCATCTTGGTCGCGCCCACGGCGTCTGCCGCCAGGCGTGTGTTGATGAGCAGCTCCGCCTGGTCGGCAAACAAGCCGTTCAAAGCTGAGTTCTCGATCGAAAGCAGCAGCCAGTCACCGGTGCCGTCTTCGTTGAAGCGCGCGACGTAGAGATCACCTTCGTCCAGCGGGCTCTTTCCTTCTTCCACAACGTCCTTCCAAGGACGCTCGGAGATGTACTTGTAGCAGTAGTCCCCGCGCTGGTCGTCGCCCATGTAGCAGGCTGCGCGGCCGGTATCGGTCGTTGCGATGGCGACGGCTTCATGTTTGAAGCGCCCCATGGCGGTGCGTTTGACCGGCGTCTGCGTGCCATCGAATGGGTCGATTTCGACAATCCAGCCGAAGCGGTTGCTTTCGTTCGCATACTCGGGATCCGAGATGTCGAAACGTTTGTCGAACACGTACCAGCCGTAGCCGAATCCGCCTGACGAGAAACCATAACGCGCTTGCGACGGGGTGCGCTCGTATGTCTCGTCGCTGTAGCCGAAGTAGCCGTTGAAGTTTTCTTCGCAGGTGAGGTAGGTGCCCCATGGCGTCGGCCCGGAGCCGCAGTTGTTCACGGTACCCAGCGGGATGTTGCCGTTCGCGTTCTGCAGGAGATCCGAGCCAGCCGCAGGGCCGGAGAACTTGACCGGCGTATTGGCGGTAATGCGGCGGCTGTACGGGCTTTTTGCCGTGCGCCAGCCGCGGCCGTTGCGACGGAGTCTGACGACGGAAACGCCGTGCACTGCCTGCGAAAGACGTACATCTTCAAGCGATTCCGGGAACGGCTTGCCGAGCACGTGCGGGTTCGTGCCGAACTCGTGATTGATGCACAGCATGCCGTCACGGCTGCTCATCTGATAGCCGTAGTTACCGTATTTGAGAGACTTTTTGAGATCCATCGGGAAGAACCACATGCCGTCGTGACCGACGCCAATCTGCTTCTCCGCCTGTTCCGGGGTGGGGCGATAAGACGGATCGCCTTTGTATTCTTCCGTCGCGCCGGGTTCGATGGGGGTTCCCCAGGGGATGATGACCTGGTAACGGTAGTCTTTCGATATGGAGGGCTGCGGTTTGACAGAAGTCGGCAGTTCGTCAATTTCGTCAGCGTCGATAAAGCCTGCCTCGACCAGTGCGTTGGCATCGACGATGATCGAGTTCACGTAATCCCCGGCCACGTCTTCGATCGTTACCGGGTCGAAGTCGCACAGGCCGCCGTTCCCTGGTGTCGCAGGTGCATTGCCGTTGCCGGCAAGTACGGCCGGGGCGAGGAAAGTTCCTGCCGCACCAGCCAGCGAGCCCTGGACCATTTTGCGTCGCGACATCGCGCCGCGGACGACGTCGTAAAAACTGCGGTTGTTGGAAGGGTTGGAAGAGATGTCTTCGGAAGCGTCCAGCGCTTCACCGCTGGTATGACTGACCCCCAATTTGTCCACGTGTATCTCCTTGTCTGGAAACTTGATTGATGGCGGCGACAAAATATGGGAGAAAGATGACAGTTCTATTTCGTTTGTCACTACGCACGACATTATGTGTCGAATGGCTTGTCAATTTCGTTCATATTGTCATGGAAGTTTAACGAACGGCTCGGCCGCAGTAAGATTCAGTTCGTCTAGAAGAGGCTGGAGAGGAAAATGACGATCAAGTCGTGGTTGTACGATCACTTCATTGCGGGCCGCTACGATCGCGAGCTGGCCGAGATCACCGAAGACTTTCGGAAGATCTGTATCGAGCGGGCGCACATCAAACCCGGTCAAACCGTGCTTGATATTGGCTGCGGTACGGGGCTCAACCAGCCGATACTGGCGGAAGCGGTTGGGCCGTCGGGAAAGGTCATTGGCGTGGACGCTTCCGCTAACATGCTGGCGCAGGCACGTGCCAGAGCAGATACACAGGGTTACGGGGAGCGGCTGGAGCTCATTCTCGGCGATTTGCGCGAGCTCAAGAACCTGATCAGCATCCAGCCGGATGTGGTTGTCGGCACGCTCATCTTCAGCGTGGTGCCCGATTGGCGCGAAGTGTTTCGCGCCTCTTTCGAGCTTCTGAAACCGGGTGGACGCTACGTGACGATGGACAACTACTGGCCGAATCCGTCACTGCGGCTGTGGTTCCTGAGCTGGACATTCGCCGCGGACGCCAAGCGCCCCGGATTCGAGCCGCTGCAGGCTGCCGCCGACGATTTCGAGCTCGAATACCACCCGCCGGATGCGGATGTGCAGTTTTACATCGCACATGGCACCAAGGCGGGTAGTGAGGCTGACGAGGTGCCGCCAGCCTCCTGATCTCGTCGGGCTCAGATCAGCTCGACTCGATATCCAGCGGTCGGTAGTAATCTTTACCCTGGCTGATGTACTCACCCATCATCTGCTGGAAAGTTTCTCCCGCCGAGCCTTCTTCGGTCAGCGTGAGATTCTGGCGGATGAAGTTGACGCTGTCGGGGTTGAGCGTTCTGGCCAGCTCCCAGTACTGATCGGCTTTGGCGCCCATACCGTGTTCACGGAAGAGGTTGCCCAGCCTGAACGCGGCATCCGCCTTCTGCTGATCGAAGCTGTGCGCTCTGATATTGCCAGTGACGGTCGCCGCGGATTGCACGTGGACGCTGTCGGCACCTTTGGCGACCCAGTCTTTGAGAGCCGGAGTGTAGACATCGTTGCCGAAGCTTATTTTCTGATCCCCCTCGCCAAACTCGTGAATCTGCGAGTAAGTTCCTTCGTCGATGCGCACGATCCGGCCTTCCTCGTCGATCCAGGCGGACGAAGGCACGTTCACGAAATTGAACGCGCTGCTGATGATGTGATCAGTGTCGATCACCTGCACGTAGGTCGGATTGGCGGCGTCGAAGATCGGCCCGGCAGCCGCTTCGCCACCAGTGTCTTCGGCCACGCAGATGAGTACAAAGTCAGGGTCGTTGATTTCTTCGTAGACACGTTGCCACACGGGCACGTCGAGAAAGCATCCTCACCACGAAGACCAGGTGACGATCAGCGCCTTTTTGCCTTTGAGGTCCGCCAGACGGATGACGTTGCCCTGACGATCGGAGAATTCGATGTCCGGCGCCATCGCATCGACCATCATGTTCTCGCGCTTGGCGGGAATCTCGGCGAAACTCCAGACGCGCGCCTCGGTGTCCGCCACGAACGGCTGCTCCAGAAGCGTGGCAAAAGCGGTGAGGTTGAACCAGTGCTGGCCGTCTTTCTTTGTGAGGAGCGTGTCGTTCAAGGGTATACACATGTCGTCGAAGCACGCACCTTCCGGTTTGACCTCGAAGCCGTTCACGGCGGTTAGATCTTCTGGCCGGATGAGGAGGTCGTCACCGCCGCCTGTCTCGGCGAGAGAGATTTTCCGACCCTGGTAGAGGATGGTGGTGTGGCCCTCGGGATGGATGGGCGTCTCTGCAAACGGATGCCGCAACTCGGGATAAGCCATCATGTTTTCAGCCATGGTCCCTTCCTGATTATTTTGATCGTCACATCCTAGCGGTTTTGCGTTGGATTTGAAGCGGCTTGGTCAATATCATCGGACTGTGACGGACAAAAATACGAGTTCTGATAATCAATTGAGAGGAGAGACGCGATGAGCGATGAAGAAGCGGTACTGGTGGAGCGGCGTGGCCGCGTGATGGTGATCACGCTCAATCGCCCGGAGGCAATGAATGCCATCAACGGTGCATTGTCGAACGGTTTGCTGAATGCGGTGAGAGAGCTCGACGCCGACGATTCGCTGACTGCCGGGGTCATTACCGGCGCGGGTCGGGGATTCTGCTCCGGCATGGACCTCAAGGCGTTCGCACGTGGTGAAGACATTGGTCCGCTGACCACGTTCATCCGCGAGGGCTGCAACAAGCCGCTCATCGCAGCGATTGAAGGTTTTGCTCTGGCCGGTGGCTGCGAGATCGCGTTGACCTGTGATCTGCTCGTTGCGGGTAAGGGCGCCAAGATCGGTATCCGCGAAGTGAAGGTTGGTTTGTTCGCCGCGGCTGGTGGGGTGTTCCGTCTGCCTGCGCGAGTGGGCTACACGCGCGCCATGGAAATGGCCATCACGGGTGAGCCGATCACGGCTGAGGCGGCGATGGACGCCGGCATGCTGAGTGAGCTCGCCGAGCAGGGCGGGGCGCTCGATGCTGCCATCGGCTGGGCTGAGCGTATCGCGGAAAACGCCCCGCTCGCAGTCGCGGCTTCCAAGCAGCTTGTCCGCGCAGCGGCGCAAGGCCACGACGAAGACACCCTCTGGAAGATGCAGGAACCGCTCTCCAAAAAAGTGTTCAGCTCGAACGACGCCAAAGAAGGACCGGTTGCGTTTGCTGAGAAGCGCGCGCCGAACTGGACCGGAACGTAACGACAATTTAACAAGCCAGTTAACAAGCCAGCGCCCGGCCCGTGCCGGGCGCTGAATTGTTCAACAATTCGGCGAGACGCGAAAAACTTTCTCGTTTTTGACGCCCGATTGACGTTTGTGAAATTAGCTTCTCCACACCATTTTTCGGAGGAGATCGTTTCATGAAAGTATTACGTGGTTTCGCGATGGGCTGGCTGGCCATCATCGCGCTGCTGCCCGCGGCCGCTCTGGCCAAAAACACCGCCTCTCAGACCATTACGGACATCGTGGCTGCCAGCGGCGGCGAGTTTGATAATAGAGGCCTCGACTTTGACATCCTGCTGAACGCAGTTCTGGCTGCTGATCTGGCTGGGGCTCTCGCAGATCCCGATGCGGATCTCACGGTCTTCGCGCCGAACGACAAAGCATTCATACGTCTGGCTCGCGACCTTGGCTATACAGGTTACGACGAGGCGGGTGCGTTCGATGCAATCGTCATGGCTTTGACTCAGATTGGCGACGGTGATCCGATCCCGGTGCTCACGGACGTGCTGCTCTACCACGTCAGTCCCGGCAGCAAAACCCGCCGCGAGATCCGCGCGGGCGGTCCGATAGAAACGCTGCTCGAAGGCGCCTCCATCGTCAGCTGGAAGCGTCTGCTGATTGATGCAGACCCGGATTTTCGCAATCCCGTGCTGTTCCGCCCCGCCAATATCAAAGCGAGCAACGGCATCATTCAACCCATCAACCGGGTGCTCATACCGGTGGATCTGGATAACGGCTTTCCCGACGTGGGTACGATCACCAGCCTGGTGGCTGCCAGCGGCGGTACTTTCGATTACAACTGGCGCGATTTCGACATTCTGCTCAATGCGGTGCTCGCGGCTGGTCTGGACGGCGCGTTGGCCGACGAGACGGCGGCGCTGACTGTCTTTGCTCCGGATGACCGTGCGTTCTTCCGCCTCGCGCGTCTGCTGGGCTACGAGGGCACGTACGATGAAGAGGCGGTATTCCTTGCAATCGTCGATGCGCTCACTGTGCTCGGTGAAGGCGACCCGATTCCGCTGCTGACCAACGTGCTGCTGTATCACGTGGCGCCCGGCGCCTTGAGCTTGAATACCGTACTTCTGAGCGAGGAAATCGAAACGCTTCTGGAAGGCGGAGTTCTCGTGCCGAAGGGGTTCGGTCTCGAAGATGCGGATCGGGGGGTTAGAAACCCGCACTTGATTCTTATGCGGGGCGATCTGCGCGCGGACAACGGCCTGATCCATCCGATCAATCGCGTCCTCCTGCCGCTGCAGATTTCCACCCCGAAGTCCAACGGCAAACCGGTCAAGAAGTAACGCCGGCATTCACCGGCGCCGCGGCCAACAGAGCCGCGGCGCCCATTCCCATTCCGTTCCCTGCCTGCGCGTCTGTCTTACACGACGACTGGTCTGCCTATGGATTAAGTGATTGAATGCGTCCGGGGAGAGTCGCGCGCACCCGCGCGTCGCACCTTTATTCTGCTGCATTAGACATAGGACGCAACATGATCGAATTTGAAATCCCGGAAGAAACCAAAGCCATACGCGACAAGGTGCGCACTTTCGTGCGGGAGGAGTGTCATCCTGCGGAAGAAGTCTGTACGGCGGACAACTTTGAAGAGACGCTGGCCGGATTGCGTGAGAAAGCGCGCGGTCAGGGTTTGTGGTGCCCGTTTGTACCGACCGAGCATGGCGGGATGGGTCTGGGGCCGCTCGCAAATGCGCTCGTACAGATGGAGCTCGGTGAAAGTTTCCTCGGTGCGCTGGCGCTCAATACCCAGGGGCCCGATGACGCCACCATGCTGACGTTGCTCGAGCACGGTACTGAGGAACAGAAAGAGAAATTCCTGAAGCCGCTCTTGAATGGAGAGAAGCGGATCTGCTACTCCATGACGGAAAAAGCTGCTGGCGCCGACGCAACCGGCATGCAGACAACCGCGGTCCTCGACGGCGACGAGTGGGTCCTGAACGGCGAGAAGTGGTACAGCTCTTCCGCGGATGTCGCAGACATCGCGGTGGTCATGGCTAAAACCGATCCTGACGCGCCACGCCACGAGCGCTACAGCACCTTCATTGTCGAGCTGCCGAATCCCGGTTACCAGATTGTGCGGAACATCGAGACGATGCAGCCGCACACCGACCTGGGTCTGAAGCTCGGTGCGTCCCACTCCGAGATCAAAATCGACAACCTGCGCGTGCCGCGGGACAACATCCTCGGCGGGCGCGGTCAGGGTTTCAACATGGGACAGCATCGACTTGCGTACGGTCGCTTGCGCCACGGCATGCACAACGTGGCGATGGCGCAGCGCGCGCTGGATCTGGCTGCTGAACATGTGGTCAATCGCGAAACCTTTGGCAAGCGGCTCGCCGACCGGCAGGGCGTGCGCTGGATGCTTGCGGATTGCGCTGCGGAGATCTACAAGGCGCGTCTGATGTTGCTGCACATTGCGTACAAGGCCGAGAAAGGCATGGATCTGCGCCAGGAGAACGGGATCGCCAAGGTATTCCTCGCCAACATGGTGCATCAGGTCGTGGACACGGCTCTGCAGCTTCACGGGGCATTGGGCTACAGCCACGACACGCCGCTTGCGCGCTGGTACATCGGCATCCGTTCCCAGCGCCTGGTCGACGGGCCGGATGAGGTGCACCGCTGGCGAACCGGCGCCAACGTCGTCAAAGCATTCGAGAAGTACGGCACCACGGCTTCTGCGTGCGGCGGAGAGCTCTTCGAATAACCGCGCGTTTCGGGTGCAGCCGCTCTGGCTGCACCCGGTTCCGCCGAATATCTCCTCTATGATGAAACGCCCTGGGCTTGCACGCCCCTGTATTTAGGGGTATATACACATTTTTTTCCGGGTAGATACCCATATGCGGGAAACCAATCCTTGTCTCTGCATCGACGCGCGGGGCGCGGCAAATCACTTGACCCATCTCTATGACGACGCGCTGGCACCGGCCGGCATCACCATTACGCAGTTTTCCCAGCTGCACACGATTCAGTCTCTGGCTGAGCCGACGCTGAAAGCGCTGGCCGGCGCGACTCGCCTCGACCGCAGCACGCTGGGGCGCAACATGCGTGTGTTGGAGTCGCTTGCGCTCGTCACCCTGCAGCCAGGCCCGGATGCCCGTACGCGTATCGTCAAAGTGACGCGCAAGGGCAGGGCCGCGTTCAAGAAGGCGGTGCCGCTCTGGATTGGCATTCAGGAAAAAATGCAGCGGCAGCTCGGCGCGGAGAAACACGCGCTCCTCAAAGAGCTGCTGACCGATCTCAAATCAATACCGGACACTGTCAGGGGGGCAGCATGAGCGAAGCGACCGAAACCAAGTATTCCGTGTGCACGATCTGCGACATTGGTTGTCAGCTGCGTACGGAAGTGCAAGACGGCAAGGTGTCGCGCGTCATCGCGCACGACAATCCGATGCTTGCCGCCAACATCTGTTTCAAAGGCGTCGCTGCCCCAGAAATCCACAACCACGACGAGCGCTTGCGCGTCCCGCTGAAGCGCGTGGGCGAGCGCGGTGCGGATCAGTGGGAGGAAATCTCATACGAGCAGGCGCTCGATGAGATTGCCGAGCGTCTCAATGGGATCATCGATAGATATGGCCCCGAGAGTTTTGCGGTGTCCACCTCCGGCTGGAACACGCAGAGCACGCACAGCATGGATCGGCGTTTCATGAATCTGTTGGGCTCGCCCAACTGGATCAGCGGGGTAGCCCTATGCGCCGGCAACACCGCGGCGGTGAACCGACTGACCTACGGCTGGTTTCCGCAGCCGGATTTTGCCAACACCAAGTGCATCGTGCTGTTTGGTCACAACCCCCGCAAACACTCCTGGACGCCGATATACAACGCCATCAATTTCGCGCGCTCCCAGGGTGCGAAAGTCATTGTGCTGGACCCGCGTGTTTCCGACCAGGCGGAAACCGCAGACCTGCATCTGCGCCTGCGATCCGGCACCGATGCCGCCATGTGTCTGGGTTGGTTGAAGGTGATCTTCGACGAAGGTCTCTACGACGCGGCATTCATTGAAGAGTACTGCACCGGGTTCGCGGAACTCAAAGCCCGGGTCGATGAATATCCTCTCGAGCGGGTTGAAGCCATCACCGGGGTCGACCGCGAGCTCATTGCCGAGGCGGCGCGCATGTACGCGACCGCCGAAGGCGCGGTCATTCCCTGGACGCCGATCACTGACCAGCAGATCTCTTCCACGTCGGCTATCCGCCTGCATTCGATTTTGCGGGCGGTAACCGGCAATCTCGATGCGCCCGGCGGTGAAAGTCTCGGTGGTTTCAATCCGGGCTACATACCCGAATCCGAGCTTGGTCTGCATGAGATGCTGCCGCCCGAGCAGAAAGCCAAGCAGCTCGGCTATGACGATCATCCCGCATTCACCTACCGGGTGGCCGAGATGCTGAAGGCGCCCACGGAGCGCGTCTGGGGGTTTCCCTATGCGGACATCGTGATGGGCTGCCAGATGGCGAACCCGACCAGCGTGTTTCGTGCGATGGCCCACGAAGACCCGTATCCGGTAAAAGCGTTCTTTGCCCTCGGCAACAACGCCCTGTTGTCCTATCCCAATCAGCATCAGATCCTGAAAGGACTGCTAAATCAGGAGCTGATCGTGGCGCATGAGATTTTCATGACGCCGACCGCGATGCTGGCGGATTACGTGCTGCCGGGAGACGTGTTCAGCGAGCGCAACCATGTCGCTGATGCCTGGAGCTGGGGGACGCGGTTGTCGCTGTCGCAGAAAGCGGTTGAGCCGCCTGCCGAGGCGTCGAGCACGTTCCAGTTCTGGCGCGATCTTGCGCACCGATTCGGCTTCGGTGAGCACTTCCCATGGTCCAGCATCGAAGATGTGCTTGACCACCGCTTGTCGCGCTCAGGTCGCACGTTTGCGGAGTTCGAAGCAGAAACTTACATGGAAGCGCCGCCGCCGAATCTGCACAAATATCGCAATGTCGGTTTTGCCACGCCCTCCGGCAAGGTGGAACTGTATTCGAGCGTTCTGGAAGACCTGGGTTTCGATCCGCTGCCGTACTACCGCGAAGGCCCGGCACCATCAGCGGACTATCCGTATCACGTGTTCACCGGCGTTCGCGAAGATCCGTTCTTTCAGACCGGGCAGCGCAACATTCCCTCGCTGCGCCAGCGCACGCCGTCACCGAAGGTGTTTCTGCATCCTGCGGATGCCGCGCGCGAAGGTGTGGTCGATGACGACTGGGTCAACCTCGAGACTGAGCATGGCGTCGTCACCGCCAAAGTGCTCGTCCAGGAGTCAATGAAAGAAGGCCACCTCAGAGTGCCTCATGGCTGGTGGTATCCGGAACTGCGCGGACAGGTCGAGCTTGCCGGTGCGTTCATCTCATCCGACGCAGTGCTATGTTCCGACGAGGACGAGTATCTCGATCCGGAGCAGGGCATTCCGCACTTCAAGGGGTTCCCGGGGCGTATCGTCAAAACCGAAGCTCCGTCGAACATGTCGGAAATGGTCTTGAATGGCTAGCCGTGTTGGCAATCCTTGCTAGAGTGGGCCCAAATTCATCGGAGTTGCTATGCCTACCATCAGTGAAGACCCGCGTCTGGACCCGCGCATCAAAGCCATCATGGGTGGCTTTCCCGCAGCAGCATCGCAGGGGGATGTGAGTTCCCGCGACGTGCTGATTGCAGAAGCCAACACGCCGGAGGCGCTCGAAGCCCAGGCGGCCATGACTGCCATGATGGAAATGCTCGACAATGAGGAGATAGCCCCGTCCGCTGGTCTGGAAATCTCCACCCGCGAGTTTACGTCGAGTCCTGACGCCAACACGGTGAAACTCCAGTTCATACGCCCGGAAGGCAGCGAGGTGTTGCCCTGCGTGTACTACATTCATGGCGGCGGCATGCAGGTGATGTCGTGTTTTGACGGTATGTATCGTTCCTGGGGCCGCATTATCGCCCAGCAGGGTGTGGCGGTAGCCATGGTCGACTTTCGCAACGCGCTACGCGCCTCCTCGGCGCCGGAAGTGGCACCTTATCCCGCCGGTCTGAATGACTGCGTGAGTGGCTTGAAGTGGGTTCTGGAAAACGCGGGTGAGCTAAACATCAACCCGGACCAGGTCATCGTTGCCGGCGAAAGCGGCGGTGGTAATTTGACCCTCGCCACCGGCATGAAGCTCAAACAGGAAGGTAAGCTCGCCCTAATCCGGGGGCTGTATGCGCTGTGCCCGTATATCGCCGGTGAGTGGCCTCAGGACCAGCTGCCGTCGTCTGTCGAAAATAATGGCATTCTGCTCGACCTGCACGACAACCGCGGCCGCATGGCATACGGCATCGAGGCGTTCGAGGCTCGAGATCCTCTGGCCTGGCCGCTCTTTGCCTCAGAGGAAGATGTCGCCGGGCTCGTGCCCACTGTCATCAGCGTCAATGAGTGTGATCCGCTCAGGGATGAGGGTATCGAGTTCTATCGCCTTCTGATGCGTGCGGGTGTGCCGGCCCGATGTGTCCAGGTCATGGGCACCAGCCATGGGATCGAAATCTTCTCAGCAGCATGCCCGGACATAAGTTATGCCACCGCGGCCAGCATTGCAGAATTCTGCTGTACGATTTAGCGCGCCGGATGGGGTAGGAAGAGACGGATGAATACGCCGATACATGGTACGTGTGACCAACCCTTTGCGCGCGTGCGCGAAGCATTCATATCCAATTTTGAAGACCTTGGTCAGCTTGGTGGACGCGTAGCCGTCATCCATGAAGGGCGAGTCGTCGTTGACCTCTGGGGAGGTTATAAGACCGAAGCAAAGGACGCTGAGTGGTCCGCTGACACACTTGTTTGTTGCATGTCCGTTACCAAAGGCGTAGTCGCCCTTGCCGCGCACCTGCTGGCCGAGCGGGGGTTGCTCGAGTACGGCGCCCCGGTGGCGCGTTACTGGCCGGAGTTCGGCGCGGCGGGCAAAGAGCAGATCACGGTGCGCGAGGCCATGTCACACCGCGCGTCGCTTGCCGTCATCGATGCCGCGCAACCCGGGGACGTCCTTGATTGGGATCTGTTCGTTTCGAAAATCGCCGCGCAACCGCCTAACTGGCCGGTGGCAACGGACGAGACTTATCACTCGGTGACCATAGGTTATATCACCGGCGAACTCGTGCGACGCATTGACGGTCGGTCCATTGATCAGTTCATACGTGAGGAGCTTTGTGAACCGCTGCAGGCTGACTACGTGCTCGGGTGTGGCGATGAGGATCTGCCCCGCGTAGTGGCACACGTACACAATCCAGCAAACGAGCTGATGAACGGCGGTCTCATCAACGACACCACGGCCGTTCAGTTTCAACCTTTCCCGGCCGACCCGGACTTCATGGGAAGCGATGACTTTCTTCGGCTTGGGTTTCCATCCGGTGGTGGTGTGGCGCACGCGCTTGGCCTGGCGACGTTGTTTGCGCCGTTTGCGCACGGCGGCGCTTACAACGGCGTCGAGCTGTACTCTCCGGAGACGATCGCAGCAGCGTCCGAGGAGCAGTGGCGCCATGTAGACTCGATGTTCGGCAACGACTTCCGGGTCGCGGTGGGTCTGTTATTGGACAACGACTTCAACTTCTGGGGCCGAGAAGGCAATGTCGGCACTGCGGGCGCGGGTGGCTACAGCGCGTTCGCCGACCCGGAAAATCACCTGTCTTTCGGGTTTACCCCCAACCGGCATACGAGCGGCTACGGCTTGGGTGAAGAGCACAAGCGTCTGGTCGAAGCGCTTTACCGCTGTATCTGAGCGCGTCAGACCGGGGTCTCGAACGCCTCAAACTGCCGCGCCATCAACGTGTCTTCCCAGTCAGCGCACACGTTGGCGGCCTGGAACGAAGGACGCGCCTGCACGCGTTGCCAATAGTCGAGGACCGCAGGGGCAAACATTTCTGTCTGCTTTATGAGGTGCACACGAGCGAGAAGCGCAGTCGCAACCACGTCGGCCAGCGTGTACGTTGACCCTGTGACGCATACACGTCCGTCCGCCAGCTTGTCGTTCAGGTTATCGAGAAGATTCTGAATCTGCTGATCGATGTTGCCGAGCAGTTGCGGGTCTGCCAGGAGGCTGAAGTCCCGGAGCTTTACCTCCTCGAGTTTCGATTTCGCCGCTTCGGCAAGCTCGGGGTCGTTGAGCAGTAACGTCAGTTTGCTTTGGGTGACGTCCGTTTTGCCGTGCAGGATGAACTGCTTGAGCTTCTCTCCGCTTGTGATCAGGTTGCCGAACGTGAATATGCCAATGGCCATGAAGTTGTCGTAGAAGGCGTTGATGAACTCGTCGATTTCGGCCTGCCTGGCGTCCGGGTAGAGGCCTGCTTCCGGGTGTTTGTCAGCGAGGTAATAGAGGATTTCTTTGCTGTCGCCGATGTACTCGTCGCCGTAGCGCATGACCGGGACGGTCATGGCGGGCTGGATGCGTACGAACCAGGGGTCGTAGTTTTCCATTGCATGCTCGATGTCGACATGCACGTCCCGAGCGTCGCTGAGCTGGTGCTCCTGCACCGCCAGCCGGCAGATTTGCGAGCAGATCGAGACATCGGCCGTATAGGTAGTTATCTCAGGCATGTCGGGTTCCTCCTGTCACGGGAGCGCCGCGCACGGCGTCGTCCGTTTCGATGAGCGCCGCCATCAAGCGCTCGATCATGCGCACGCGAGCATCTTGATCGTCGTTTTTGACGTCGTGCATTTCGTCGGGATCGTTGCGCAGGTCGAAGAGCTGCTCTTCGCCTTTGATGTTGCGCGTGTAGCGATGCTCCCGGGTAATGAGGGTGCGCGTTTTGCCGGGCAACGGGGTCAGCTCAGCGGTGATGTCCGGCAGATCGTCTTCGATGAGGACTGCATCGCGGACCTCCGCGGACGGATCGTCGAGCAACGTGGTCAGGCTCTCACCCTGAATGCCGTAATAAGGCGGTAGATCACACAAATCCATCAGCGTCACGCCCAGATCGATGCTGGCGGCGAGCGCGTCCGTGCGTGCTGCCGGCTTCCCCGGTACGTCGATGACCATGGGTACCTGCAGGGTGCCGCGATAGTGCATGAATCCTTTCAAGAAAAGACCATGGTCACCCATCATGTCGCCGTGATCGCTCGTGAAAACGATGATCGTATCGTCTCGGATTCCAAGTGTCTCCAGCGCGTCGAGAACGCGGCCGATGCCGTCATCGATCATTTCGATGGCGCCGTACGTCGCGGCAATGGCTTCTGCCAGGAGTTCGTCATCCCCGTATCCGCAGGGTGCTACCCAGTTGCGTTGATCTCGTGGGTGCGTTTCTTGAAAAGTCCGCAGGTGAGCCGGGGCGTCGGTCAGCGGATCGTGGCGCGTTTCCGGCAACACCATGTCTGCCGGTTTGTGGCGGAAAAACCATTCGCCGGGCGGTGTCATCGGATGGTGCGGATCGGGGAACGAGCACCATGCCAGCCAGGGCTGACCGGCGTCGTTCGCGCCGCGTATGAAGTCGATGGTGCGTTCCGTTACGAAGCTGGTGGAGTGAAGCGCTTCCGGGTAAGGCGGTTGATATATCTGCCACCAGTTCCCGGATACGTGCTGACCGCGCACTGCGTCACCATAGTCAGTGAACAGATCCTCTCGGTTACCGCCTTTTTCCAGAGCCCATTGCAGGTGGTGACCCGTAACGCGTGCGCCGTGGTCGGATGCCAGCTCGATGTGCCCGAAACCGTAGAAGTCCTCGGGATCGACGGGCGCTCCGTCGAGGTAGCGCTCGAAGTTTTCGACCTCGTCCCAACCTGCCGGCAGCTCGGCGAACGTCGCGCCTTCACCTCGAAACGGCACAACCGAGTTTCGGGATGTACCGTGTTGTAGATGGGACTTGCCGATCAGTCCGGTCGTATAGCCCGCTTTGCGAAACTGGCGCACGAACGTGTTGGCGTGCCAGTCAAGTGAGCGGTCATTGAATATGACGCCGTGGGCGCTGGGCATGCGCCCGGTCATGATTGTCGATCGATTGGGCATACATACCGGGTTCGAGACCCACGCGTTCTCGAACACGGTGCCGCTATTCGCGATACGATCGATGTTGGGCGTGCGCACCACGGTGTTGCCGGCAAAGCCATTGTGGTCTGCGCGCTGCTGGTCGGTGATGATGAACAGAATATTCGGACTCAACGACTGTGCCTCCTGTGGTCGAAGCCTGCTCGATGTTTACCAGGTTTCGCCGAACGGTCGGATCACTGACTCGAAGGTCCACGCGCTCTTCGGTTGGTGCGCCAGACGGTAGCACTCCTCGGCAATGTCCGCCGGCTGACAGAAGAAGTCGTCGGGTTTACCGGCAAACGCTTCGCGCGTCCACTCGAGATCGATGACTGCGTCAATCGCCACATAGGCTGCGTGGATGCCCTGCGGTCCGGCTTCCCGGGCGATCGATTCCATCAAAATGCGCTGTGCCGCCTTGGTGGGCGCAAACCCTGCGAATTTGGCGCGTCCGCGATAAGCGGAGGTGTTACCCGTGCAGACGATCGCGCCGAAGCCGGCCGCGACCATGTCCTCTGTGACGAGACGCGCGAGATTGAGCAATGCCATCGTGTTGATCTCGAAGGCCAGACGCAGGCGCTCCGGTCTGATCTCCATGTATGAGCCGCGTTCCGCGGTGACCGCGTTGTGCACGACCATCGTTGGCGCGCCGAGATCAGCTTTCACCTGTGCGTGCGTGCGGGTCAGCGCGTCTTCGTCGCTGACGTCGCAAACGTAGGCGTGTGCCTTTGGAAGCTCATCGCTGAGCATCTGCAGACGTTCTGCGTTGCGCGCGAGCATGGCCACGTCGTAGCCTCCCTCGACAAAGCGGCGTACCAGTGCAGCTCCGGTGCCCGGACCAACGCCGGTGATCAGACAGGTTTTCGACATCCCCTTTCCTTCCTCGAATCACTCAACGGATGATGGTAACCCCTGCGGCTGAGCATTTCTGCCCGCGGCGCGGCCACCTCCGCGGGCTTACAGCTACGTACAATTCCGTGTGCCGCGCTTGGTTGAGGTGGGTTCTACAAGTGTTATGGTAAACGGTTCAATACTTTCTCGAGTCGTAGTTAGGAGAGCGCGGTATGAGTGAAGCGACGGTTGATCAACAAAAGGATCATCAACAGGGCGAACAGAATGACATTTATCGCACGCCCGAGCAGGAGCAGGCTGCGCGCGGCGCAGGCGTACCTGGGGCTTACGAGATGCCGCTGGAAGAGATTAATCCGGTCAACGCACATCTCTTCAAAGAGAACCGCTGGCAGGAGGTTTTTGCCCGGCTGCGTGAAGAGGACCCGATTCACTTCAACGAAATCGAGTCGGCGGGCCGATACTGGTCGCTCACGAAGTACGATGACATCAAACGCGTGGATACCGACTGGCAGAATTTCTCCTCGGCCAACGGTATCTCTCTCGGTTTTCGTATCGGGGCTGACGTCCCTCAGGGGCTGATTTCCAATGCAAGCCCGTTTATTGCCCAGGATCCGCCCAGCCATGACGAACAGCGGAAAACGGTCGCAGGCGTGGCCGCCCCGGGTAACCTGGCGAATCTGGAGCCGCTGATTCGCGAGCGGACTGCCAGCGTCCTCGATGCGCTCCCGGTTGACGAACCCTTCGACTGGGTGGACACGGTCTCCATCGAGCTCACGACGATGATGTTGGCGACGCTCTTCGACTTTCCTTTCGAAGACCGCCGCAAGCTGACCCGCTGGTCCGATATCGTCTTTGCCATTCCGGAACCGGGTGGCGTCGTGGAGTCACAGAAGCAGAAGCAGGAAGAGCTGCTCGAGTGTCTGGAGTACTTCTCCCGGTTGTGGGACGAGCGGCGTGAAAACCCCGGCCATGACCTGGTTTCCATGCTGGTGCATGGCGAGGCAACCAAGGACATGCCGCCGATGGCGCATCTCGGCAACCTGCTGCTCCTCATCGTCGGCGGCAACGATACGACGCGCAATACAATGTCGGGCAGCGTTTATGCGCTCAACAAGTTTCCCGAGCAATACGACAAACTCATCGCCAATCCTCAGTTGATCCCGAAGATGGTGGCGGAAGTCATCCGCTGGCAGACACCGTTGTCGTACATGCGCAGAACCGCGACGCGCGACATCGAGCTTGGCGGCAAGCAGATCAAGAAAGACGACCAGGTGCTGATGTGGTACGTCTCCGGCAATCGCGACGAAAACGTGTTCGAGAACGCCGATGTTCTGGATATCGAGCGCCACAACGCGCGTCAGCATCTTGCTTTTGGTTTCGGTATTCACCGCTGCATGGGCAACCGCCTGGCGGAGCTGCAGCTCAGAATTCTCTGGGAAGAGATTCTGCCCAGATTCGAGAAAATCGAAGTGCTGGAGGAGCCGAGCCGAACGTTTTCTTCGTTTGTTAAAGGCTACACTTACATGCCAGTGAAGTTGACACGTAAGACGTCTTAATTCAGTGAATTCAACAGGGGCGGCGCCACCGCTCAGGTTCGTCCATAAGCTCACCTACGGCATAGGGCAGGGCGCGGAAGGTATGAAGAATGGCGCCTTCGGCGTCTTCCTGTTCTTCTACTACAACCAGGTGCTGGGTCTCTCCGGCACCTACACGGGTCTCGCCGTCGGTATCGCCCTGGTCTTCGATGCGATCAGCGATCCGCTGGTCGGTTCGGTTTCCGACAACTGGCGCTCCGACCGCGGCCGCCGGCACCCGTTCCTGTACGGGTCTATGCTGCCGATGGCCCTGTGCTTTTTTGCGCTGATGAGTCCCCCGGACCTGCCCGAGTTCGGGCTGTTCCTGTGGCTGGCGGTATTTACCACGCTGACACGCACGGCGATGACGTTTTATCACGTGCCGCATGTGGCGCTGGGCGCGGAGCTTTCCAACGACTTTCACGAGCGTACGACGGTGGTGGCTTACCGCTATGCCGCAAGCTACCTGGGTGTGTTCGCGGCGTATGCCATCGGCTTTTTCATTTTCTTCAAAGACACGCCTGAGTTTCCTCAGGGCCAGTTCAATGTCGAAGCCTACAGCCCCTATGGCATGACGCTTGCGGTACTCATGGTGGCGACCATTCTCATAGCAGCCCTGGGCACGCGCTCGCGCATCCCCTATCTGCCGAAACCCGGTGGGGTAGCAGAGCGGGTAGGCGCCTGGGGCGCGCTTGTGCGGATGTTCAGCGAAGTCCGCATAGCGTTGCGCAATCGCTCGTTCCGCTGGATGTTCATAGGCATCCTCATCATGTTCATGATGGTCGGGGTCGATGCCTCGCTGAACCTCTACATGAACACGTTCTTCTGGGAGCTCAACAGCGGTGAGAATTTCCTGTTCTTCGCTGCCATGCCCATCGGCGCGCTGATCGGGGCTACGTTCGCGCGTAAGCTCAACGAGCTCTTCGACAAGAAACCCTGCGTAATTTTCGGCGTGGTGGTCTGGTCGCTATGTCAGATTGTGCCGGTGGTTCTGCGTCTGCTGGGCTGGTTCCCCGAGAATCACGAGCCGGAGCTCGCCTGGATACTCATAGGCGTCAAGTTCATCCAGGGCTTGACCGTCATTCAGTCGCTGGTGACGTTCAATTCCATGATTCCCGACATGGTGGACGAGCATGAGCTCACCACGGGTCGGCGCCAGGAGGGTATCTTTTTTGCTGCCGCTTCCTTTTCCAACAAGTTTACGACCGGCATTGGCTCGACCGTCGGCGGCATCGCGCTCGATCTCATCAACTGGCCGCGCGGCGCGGCGGTGCAGACAGCCGCAGACGTGCCTGCCGAGTCCATTGTGTGGCTTGGTTTGTTGTACGGCCCGATCGTGGCAGGTTTTTTTGTCGTCGCCGTGTGGTGTTTTGCGAAACACGATCTCGATCGTTCGCGGCACACTGAGATCCTGGCGAAGCTCGAAGAGTTGCGCGGTCAGCGGGCGTCAGCTTAGCCATCCTCGGCTTCGAGCGCGTTGTAGCTGAACAGGCCTTCCATCGCGGCGGCGCCAGCACGGCCCGCGGCGCGGTTGCGCGCCCAGGCTTGGATGCCCGTCATGTGAAAGACCTTTGCGTTGCGCCTCGAACCGCGTTGGATGCCGGCGGTGCGGTCGCGGCGTAGATCTTCATAGCGCTTCAGTCTGGCGGGTATGTCACTGTCCAGGTTCAAGCACGCCGCGAGCACCGCGCCGTCTTCGATGGCCATGGCGGCGCCCTGCGCCATGAAAGGCAGGGTCGGGTGGCAGGCGTCGCCGAGCAGGGTGGCGCGCCCCTGTCCCCAGGCCGGCATCGGCGGACGATCATAGAGCGCCCACTTGAACAGCGAGTTCCGGTCAGCGGTGTCGATCAGTGTTTGTATGTCCGGGTGCCAGCCGGCGAAGTCGGCTTTGAGTTCCTCGTAGCTGCCAGGCTCCGTCCAGGACTCGATCTCCCAACCCTCTTTTTCGATGACGCAGACACAGTTCACGAACTCGCCGCGACGGACGTAGTAGTGCACGAAGTGCTTGTGCGGTCCCCACCAGACGGTAGACATGGGTCGTACCAATCCCTCGGGCAATTCGTTCGCAGGCACGAGCGCGCGCCACGCAATGTTGCCGGTGAATTGAGGAGCTTCGTCTCCCCAGATGGACCGGCGGATCCTCGAGTGAATCCCGTCGGCCCCGATGAGGACATCACCGACGTGCGCCGTGTCGTTAACCTGCAGCGTGACATCGCGATCAGTCTGACTGAAGCCGCAGACCTGCGCGTTCGTATGCAAAGAGATCGCTTCTTCCCGATCCGCAGCGTCCACCAGCAGGCGTAGCAAGTCCCCCCGGTGGATGTGGTAGTAGGGCATCCCGAAGCGCTCGAGCACCGCCGTTCCCAGCGGTCGCGCCGCAATGACCTTGCCCGACCGCCACTGTCTGAACTCGGTGCCTTCCGGAAGAAAGCCGCATTCCCTGAGCGCGTTTTCGAGACCGAGGTGGTGCAACACCCGCGTGCAGTTGGGCGACAGCTGTATGCCGGCGCCGATCTCTCCGAAGGCGTCGGCCTGCTCGAATACTTCGACGGAGTGACCATGCCTGGCCAGACAGAGCGCGGCTGTGATCCCGCCGATACCGCCCCCGGCAATGAGCGCTTTCATCGGTTCAGGACAGTTTCAGAAGCTCAGCCAGGAACGCTTCCTGGGCGCGCACGCGTTCCGGGTCCGCTTCTCCGAAAGCATCCAGAAGTTCGTTCGCTCTGAGCGCTGCGGCTTCTTTCAATTCCGCGTGTGGGAACAGATAGAACTGCTCCTCCTTGATGCCGTTCACGACCATCTGGGCGACCTCGTCAGCTTCGATGCCGGTGTTCATCGCCAGTTGCATGACCTCATTGTGTTCAGCCGCGGCTGCGACGGCGACGGCATCGTCCGTCTCCAGCGTTTCAGGACGATTCCGCTCACTGTTGAGTATCTGCGTGTTCACCATGCCCGGGCACAGCACCGAGACGCCGATGTTCTGCTCGGCCATGTCGTCGCGCAGCGCCTCTGACAGGCCGACGACAGCAAATTTGCTGGTGTTGTAGACACCCAAGCCTGGGGAGGTGGTCACCCCGGCCATGGACGCGGTGTTGACGATGTGTCCCCCTTCACCGTGCCCTTCGATACGCTTGATCCAGGTTTGCACACCATTTATGACGCCGCCGACATTGACGCCCATGACCCAGTCCCAGTCTTCGTAGCTGACGGCGTCCATGCGTCCGCCGCGGTAGACCCCGGCGTTGTTGCAGACGACGTGCACGGCGCCGAGGTCCGCTTCGACCTGGTCGGCGACGGCCGCGTAGCGCCCGCGGTCGGTGACGTCGAGCGTGTAGGCTTCAACGCGCACGTTGCTGCCGCGCAGGGATTCCGCGGCGGTGGCGAGTGCAGCCTCATCCACGTCCGCGATCGCGACGTTCATGCCCTCTGCGACAAAGGCCTGCGCCATCGCGTAGCCGATGCCACTCGCGCCGCCGGTAATGAATGCTGTTTTGCCCGCCAGATCCTTCACGATTCCCCCGTGTTCTGAGTGCTTGGTCGATGGTTATCGTGTCAGCGGGCGGGGTGTCTGGCAACCCGTCGTCGAACGCCGGGCTGCCATCCGTGCAGGATGATTTGAGGATAAGGACTATCCCGTGTTGTACGGCACAACTATTTGGGCGCAGAGTGCGACAACTAAGAACCTGCACGATAGAAGAAAGAAGATTGTCACCATGCGTCTGAGACGTCTCGTAGCTTTCGCCATCGCCGTTTTCACCACCGTTTTTGTGACCGCTGGGTGCGCGCCCGACTTCGACAGTTACGTCCCAGCGGATGCGAAATCGAGGGAAACCTCTGCGTCGTGGCCGCAGTATGGCGCGGCGGGCGGCAGAAAGTTCGTTGACCTGGGAGGCATCGACAAGAGTAACGTCGGCAATCTGGCGCTCGCCTGGGTCTATAAGACAGGTACTGTGGACACGGTGTTTCAGTCGACACCGGTGGTGGTGGACGGCCAGCTGGTCTTCTGCTCACCGTACAACAGAGTCATTGCCCTTGATCCGCAGACTGGCGGGGAGTTATGGACGTTCGATCCGGAAATCGATCGGAACATGCGCCCCGCCAACGAGTTCAACTGCCGCGCGGTTACTCCCTGGCGCGGCACGGCGGCCGAGTGTCCTTCGCGGCTGTTCATGGCCACCAACGATGCCAGGTTGATCGCGCTGGACGCGACCAACGGTGCACGCTGCACCGGTTTTGGCGAGAATGGGGAAATTGCTCTGGATACCGATGTCGGTCAGATCAACTGGGCGGGGGAGTACCAGGTAACCTCGCCACCCGCGGTTGCCGGCAATGTCGTTGTCGTCGGTTCGGCCGTTAGTGATGGCGGTCGCGTGGAGGCGCCAAGCGGGGTCGTGCGCGGCTATGACGCGCGCTCCGGCACACTGGTGTGGGCGTTTGATCTTGCGCCACCGGATTTCGACTACAGTACCGGCGCGGTCAGCCAGGCGGGATATGCGCTCGGCACGCCCAATGTCTGGGCGCCGATGGTCGTAGACGAGGCGCGTGATATGGTGTTCCTGCCGACCGGGAACCCGTCGCCTGACTACTATCGAGAGGGTGCGGCCGACATGGCGCATTTTGGCGCCTCGGTGGTTGCGCTCAAAGCCTCCACGGGTGAGCTGCTCTGGCACTTCAACACGGTCATCAAAGATTTCTGGGACTTCGACGTGCCTTCCCAGCCGGTGCTTGCGGATCTCACGATAGACGGCCAGAGCGTACCGGTCGTCATCCAGGCGACCAAGATGGGGCATATATTCGTGCTGCACCGGGATACCGGCGCCCCAGTCGTTGACGTCGAGTACCGGGAAGTGCCGCGGCACGGCCCGTTGGCTGACAAGTTGTCAGACGTACAGCCCTATCCGCCGGCTGCGTTTCAAGTGTCGCGCTCTTATGAAAAGGGTGAATCGCTGTTGGGTCTTTGTGACGGGCTCGACGCCGACAGCGTCGCCGGCCCCGTGTTCACCCCGATAACAGAGCAGTGGACCATCGGGTTGCCGAGCAATATGGGCGCAACCAATTGGGGCGGCGTGGCGGTCGACGAGGCGCGCGGGTTGATTGTCGTCAACACCAACAGCGTACCGTTCCGCACCAAGCTCATTGCGCGCAGCGAGGCGCAGGATCTCCTGGACGTGATGATGAATGTCGAGGCCGACATCGAAGAGCGGCGCGACGCCCGCAGGCGGATGTTTGAGCGGTTCGACCTGCCGCCGGGTGCAGAGCTGGCTCCGCAGATGGGTGTCGACTACCTGATGTCGCGCCATGCGTATCTGGATCCCACGGTTGGTATCCCCTGTGCAGGTAGGCCGCTGGCCGAGATCATGGTCATCGACATCGAGGGTGAGACACAGTTGTGGCGCCATCCTCACGGCACGCTGAGCGAGGTCGTCGGCGTGCCGCTGCACTGGGGTGCGCCGGGCATGGGCGGTTCCCTGGTGACGTCCACGGGCCTCATCTTCATCGGTGCCGCCTCGGAGAAGGCGTTCAGGGCATACGATCTCGACACCGGTGAAGAACTGTGGAGACACGCGCTGCCGTTTCCGGCCAACGCCAATCCGATGAGCTATGCCGTCAAGACGGATAGCGGGGAGCAGCAGTATGTCGTCGTGGCCGCCGGCGGTGACGCGCGTTCAGGCATTGGCGGTGAGGGAGACTATCTCGTCGCGTTTACCTTAGTTCAGTGAGTTCGGGTGATTTCTTCGAGATAACCCTTGCACTCGGCGTCCTTTCGGCCGAGGATGGAAAACCATGCTCGGGCAGCAACACATAGAGCTCGCTCGCATGGGCGACTCCACCCGCATTGCCGAAATGTCGCGGGACTTGATTGAGCACGGTCTCGGTTGGTCCTGGAACCGCGACCGTATCAAGCACGCCATCAAGAATCCGGAATGTAACGTCGCCGTCGCTCGAGACGGCAGCCGTGTCATCGCCTTTGGGATCATGGAATATGGCGCCAAAAACGCACACTTGTCACTGTTTGCGGTCGATCCCGCGCTACGCCGCAAACACGTCGGCCGTGAGCTGCTTGGCTGGCTCGAGGAGGTTGCGCTGATTGCGGGGCTCGAACGGGTCAACCTCGAAACCCGGCTGGACAACCTCGGTGGTCGGGAATTCTACAAAGCCTGCGGTTATCGCGTGGTGGGGCGCATCCCGGGTTACTACTTCGGCCGCGAAAGCGCCGTGCGCATGACCCACGACATTCGCGTCACCTAGTCACTCGGGTCTGCCTACCATTTCAACACCGCTTGCGCGGCCGGGCGCTCGCGGTAGCGCTGGTCCCAGGCGCGCAATAACGGCCGCGCGCCAAAAACGTCTGCTTCGACATAGCGGACGAACTGCAGGGACGCCGCCAGAGTGCAGTCGGCAACCGAAACGCGTTCTCCCAGGAGCAGCGGGCGATCATCAGCCAGCAGGCTTTCCAGATAGTCCAGAGGCGCTGCCATGGCCGCTTCAAGCTGGGCTGCCTTCTGCTCGTCCTTCGGGTAGCCGAGGGGGGAATTGACCGCATGGCCGTAACCGCCCATCGGCCCGGCCAGACGCAGATCGACTATGCGCTCGACGTCGCGCGCATGGCCCTTTTCTTCCGGGCTGCCGGCGATGAGGGCGCCGTCGGCGAACTTGTCTTCGAGGTATTCGATAATGGCGAGGGACTCGACGAGGAACGAACCGTCGTCGAGCTCCAGCGTGGGTACCGTGCCGAACGGATTGCGCGCCAGATGCTCAGGCTCCTTGTGTCGTCCCTTCACGGTGTTCACGACGATCTGCTCGATGCCCATCTCAGTGCCGAGCTGCTCGCGTTCGGCGATGTAGAGCATCACCTTGGTCGGATTGGGCGCCAGCGGCACCATGTATAGCTTCATCCAGAGTTTCTCCTAGAGGTTCTCGACGATATCGACAATGTTTTCGAGTAGCTCGAAACGCCTGGGACCAACGGGTCCCGCGCTATCAAGCCCCAGCTTGATTGTGTTGACGCCCACGTCGCGATATTTACGCAGGCGTTCTGCCACCATCTCGCGCGTGCCGAGCGCCTGAAACTCGGTGACCATCGCATCGGGCACGCGTGCCGCGGCCGCCTCGCGTTTGCCTTCGATCCACAAGGCCTGGATGGCACGGGCGTCGTCCTCGTAGCCGGCCCGTTTGAACGCGTCGTTATAGAAATTGGTTTCCGCCGAGCCCATGCCGCCCATGTTGAAGGCAACGCCCTGGCGGCGCCGGTCGATCATCGCCTCGACATCTTCGCCAATCTCCACGCGCACGGACACGCAGAGGTTGACATCGCTCAGCGAGCGGCCGGCGTCGGCAGCGCCTGCCTGCAGGTAATCGAGATGCGCATGCGGGTGGTCGGGCGAGAACGAGGTGCCGAGCCAGCCGTTGGCGGCGGCACCGGTATAGCGCAGCGCGTTGGGTCCGAGCGTTGCCAGATAAATCGGTATCTCGGTGGGATCATGGGCTATCTTTATCGCCTTGCCTTCGCTGTCGGGCAGGGGCAGCTGAAACACCTTGCCGTCGTACTTTACCTTCTCGCCAGCGAAAATCTGACGGCAGATCTCGACGTTCTCACGCAGACGGGTCAGGGGCATTTTGTAGCGTACACCGTGCAGGCCCTCGACAACCTGCGGTCCGCTCGCGCCGAGACCGAGGACGAACCGCCCGCCGGTCAGGTCATGCAGGGTGAGCGCAGTCATGGCTGTCATGGCGGGGGTGCGTGCAGTGATCTGCATGATGCCGGTTGCCAGCTTGATGCGCTCGGTTTTGTCAGCCAGGTAAGCCAGCGGCGTGGCGGCGTCGCTCCACCATGCTTCCGCGGAGAAAGCCATATCCACGCCCAGGCGCTCGGCCAGCTGCACCCATTCGGTTGTCAGCTGCAGCGTATCCGGTTGGGCTGTGCCGATTTCGATTGCGAGTTTCATATCTTTGTTATCTTGCGGCGCTTATGTTGCGGCATCGTAGACGGTTGCGCGCTGCAATTCGATAGCGGTTGCCGAGCGAAAATGCCCGCCGCGTCTGGTCATGGGTGGGCTTTATCGGGTACCGTTTCTTTCATTGCCGTGTTCCCGTCTGCTGTGCAGGCGGTGACTAACAGTTTGTAAAAGGGGGATCGTATATGAGTAAGGTCGAACTTTCCGTCAACGGGGAGCTGCATCAGCTGGACGTCAGTCCGGAAATGCCGTTGCTGTGGGTGTTGCGGGATAAGTTGAAACTCATGGGTACCAAGTATGGCTGTGGTATCGCCCAATGCGGCGCGTGCACTGTGCATGTCGACGGGCGCCCGATGAGATCATGTGTTTTACCTGTATCCGCGGTCAGCGGAGAGGTGACGACCATTGAAGGCCTGGCTGACGGCGGAAGTTTGCACCCCCTGCAGGAGGCCTGGATCGAGCATGATGTGGCGCAATGCGGGTATTGTCAGGCGGGTCAGATCATGAGCGCGGCGGCGCTCCTTGCGGACAACAACAAACCATCTGATGAGGACATCGACGCGGCCCTCGCAGGCAACTACTGCCGCTGCGGCACCTACGTCAGGATTCGTAAGGCGATACACAGCGCGGCGTCGTTCTACGATGCTTCCGGCAATGCGCAGAAGGGGGCTTGAAGATGAGCATCGCGAAACTAAATCGACGTAACCTGCTGAAAGTGTCTGCACTGACCGGCGGTGGCTTGATGCTGCAGATGACGCTCCCTGTGGCGGCTGCGGTCGAGGAGAAGAATGCCCTCGTGCGCTCGAAAGAGCTCAACGTGTACGTCCAGATCGACGCTGACGGTCAAATCACGATTTACTCCGCCATGCCTGAAATGGGGCAGGGTGTGCGAACCTCGCTGCCGATGATCATTGCTGAAGAGATGGGCGCGCGCTGGGAGGACGTGCGGGTCATCGACGCGCCGCTGGACGCCGCGAAATTCGGAATGCAGGGGGCCGGTGGCTCGACCACCATTCCCCGCAATTTTCAGACCATGCGGGAAATGGGTGCGACCGCCCGGGAGATGCTGATTGGCGCCGGGGCGCTGATGATGGAAGTCGAACGCGAAGACCTGGTGGCCGAGAGCAGTCAGGTGATCCACAAGTCCGGTATCAGCCGCACTTTCGGTCAACTCGCCGCGCTGGCTGCCGAGCAGCCGGTGCCTGACCCCGAGTTTCTCTCTTTCAAGGATCCGCGCGCTTATACGATCATAGGTACGTCGGTCGGTGGCGTGGACAATCTTGTCATTTCGACCGGTCAGTCACAGTTCGGGATCGATATAGACGTGCCGGGCATGAAATACGCCAGCTATACACGGGCCCCGCGGATTGGCGGAAAAGCCGTCAGCTTCAACGAGAAGGAAATCAAAGCGATGCCGGGCGTCATCGATGCTTTCATTCTCGAGCCGGATGACCGCGCCGGCGAGGCGGCAATGGTGTTTCTTCAGGGCATGGCGGTCCTGCGCGGCGGTGTGGCCGTCATCGGCGAGGACACCTGGTCGGTTCTCGAGGCCAAGCGCAAACTGAACGTCGCGTGGGACTTTGACGGCGCGTCAGACGACAACTGGACGCAGATGGTCGCGCGTGCGAAGAGCACAGCGAAAGCGGGCGGCGGTAGCGTCACCATCGATAGCGGCGGGGTCGACGCCGCGCTCGAAAGTGCGGACAACCGTGCGGTCGAATCGTTTTATGAGTTTCCCTTCGTCGCGCACGTCTGCATGGAGCCGATGAACTGCACGGCGCATTTCCAGAAAGGCAGCGGGGATGAGCCCGACGCCATGGAAATCTGGATGGGCAGCCAGTTTCCGGGCCAGGTCAAAGAAATTGCCAAGAATATGCTCGATATCGAGCCCGACAATGTCACGGTGCATCCGCAGCGCCTTGGCGGCGGTTTCGGGAGGCGGGCGATACACGATTTCGCGACCGAGGCCATGGCGATTGCACACCGCGTCGACTATCCCGTCAAACTGACGTGGACGCGCACGGATGACATCCACAACGATTTCTTCCGAGCCGGTGGCTTTCAAAACATGCAGGGGGCGGTGGATGTCGAAGGTAAGCTTGCCGCCTGGGACCAGCACTACATCGGCTTCAAGTATCCGGATCGGTTTGCGGTCGGCTCAGGGTTGCGCGGCAACGAGTTGCCCATGGTGGCGTTTGCGAACGCGCGGGTCACACAGAGCATGTATGACCTCGTGACCCCGTGCGGCGCCTGGCGGGCTCCGGGGTCGAACACCAACGCATTTGTCGAACAGAGCTTCATTCATGAGCTGGCTGAACTGGCGGGTCGGGACCATCTCGAATTTCTCCTCGAGCTCATGGGAGAGCCGCGCTGGACCAAGGAGGGCGACGTCAACGCGCTCAATACGGGCCGCGCCATGGATGTCATCAAGCTGGCCGCAGAGAAAGCCGGCTGGGGCAGAAAAATGCCGGCGGGCCGCGGTCTGGGCCTGGCGTTTTACTTTTGCCACGCCGCGCACGTTGCCGAGGTGGCGGAGGTCTCCGTTGATGCCGATCGCAATTTCCGTGTGGAAAAAGTCACGGTCGCGGTAGACGTCGGCCCGATCATCAACATGAGCGGGGCGATCAGTCAGGTGCAGGGTTCGATCGTGGATGGTCTCAGCACAATGGCGCTGCAGCAGATCACAATGGAGGACGGTGTCATTGAACAGGACAACTTCCACCAGTACCAGGTCATGCGCATCGCAGCGACACCGGAGATCGACGTGCACTTCATACAGAGCGAAAACCCATCCACCGGTCTCGGCGAGCCGGCATTGCCACCGCTTGCACCGGCGGTGACGAACGCCATATACGCGGCGACCGGCGAGCGTATTCGATCGATGCCGTTGAGTGCTGAAGGATACAAACTGGTATGAAAATCGGGTTTTGCATGCGCTGATGCCGCTCGAAAAATATTGTTCGACAACGCGAAAATCGCGTTTTGACGGGCGTAATTTGTAGTTGACTACAGATTCGCGCGCCACCAACATGTAGTTTGGCGAAAAAACGCCATGTTCAGATACATATACAAATTGGGGAGATTTTTGTATGAGTAGTAGAACCCACGCCTTGAGCGGTGGTGCCGTACTTCTGCTTGCCAGCACGCTGCCGCTGGACGTCTCTGCGGAAACCGCGGAACGACAGGCCGTTATCGAAGAGATTGTGGTCACCGCGCGGAAGCAGGAAGAATCCGTTCAGGACGTGCCGATTGCGGTCACGGCGCTGACGACGGAACTCGAGAACGCGACGATCCGCAACATGACCGACCTCACCGGCTGGGCGCCCAACCTGATCTTTGCCGAAGACGGCAGTCGCGGCGGCGGTGGCGCCAACATCAACATTCGCGGCATCAGCCCGACCCGTACCGACGACAACTCGTTCGACGCCCCCATCGCGGTGGTCATTGACGACGTTTACCTGGGCACCCTTTCAGGCCAGGTGATCGAAAACTTCGACCTGGAACGGATTGAGGTTTTGCGCGGCCCCCAGGGCACCCTTTTCGGTAAGAATACGGTAGGTGGCGTGATCAACGTCGTTCGCAGCCGTCCGACCAAAGAGCTGGGCGGCAAGTTCAAGCTGACGGGTGGCGAAGACGGCCAGCAGGAAATTCGCGCCGTGGTCAACATGGGCAACGGTGAAGACTTTGGCGTGAAGCTCTTTGGCACCAGTATTCAGAGCGACGGCTACTATTCAAACCGAACCACCGGCAACGATGTTGGTGATCGCGACTATCATAACGTGGGCGCCACGGTGCTGTGGCAACCTACGGAGAAGTTCGAGGCGTCGTTCACGGCGGAAATGTTCCGCGATGATGGCACCCTGAACGCGTTCCACACCAACTACAACCTCGCGCCAGGCGTGGTTTCACCGCCACCGCCGGGTAGCCCGGATGCTGACTACAGTGGGGGTTTCGTTACATGTACAGTATTTGGTGCATGCCGTACATCATTGGCGACACCTTCATCTTCCGAGAATGACAAGGACAATGACTTTGAGCTGGATACGGATGCCTACACCCTGAAGATGGTCTACGACATCGATGACAATATGTCGTTGGTTTCAGTGACGGGTTATCGGGAAGTTGACGAATACCGTATTTACGACTTCGACGGTTCAGCGGTGCCGTACATCACGATTGAGCGGTGGAACGAATACGACCAGTTCAGTCAGGAACTTCGCCTTGACGCGAACTTCGAGAACGTGACTTTCACCGCAGGCCTGTATTACTTCGAAAATGAATTCGAGCAGGACTGGGTCACCGGCGATAGTTTCTGGAACGGCGTTTTCGGATCGTTTGGGATAGGCCCCGCATCTGATCCCACCGCATGGGGTATCTGTCAGAGCGGTGCGCTCGGCGCCTTGTCCTGCGACCCGGGCATCCCTTTCGTACCGGCAGGGGATAACGTCACGCAGATTCTCTACGAGACGCAGGAAACCACTTCCTATGCGGCCTTTGGTCAAATGGACTGGCGCGTTGCCGAGCAATGGGTGATCACGGCCGGTCTGCGCTGGACCCGTGAAGAGAAAGACTTCATTGCCGGTCAGGCGTATCTGTCTAACGTGGAACGCCAGCGCCTGCGCGTATTCCCGCAGGGTTTTGCCGACCTGAGCAACGATTGGACCGAGCTTTCGCCGAAATTGGGTGTTACCTACGAGATCAATGACGACTCGATGGTGTATCTGTCTTACGCGGAAGGCTTCAAGTCTGGCGGCTTCTTCGGCGTCAACCAGAACATCGCCGACTTCGAGCGTGACCAGTACGATCCGGAGTTTGCCGAGACCTGGGAACTGGGCTACAAGAGCCAGCATCTGGATGACCGTCTGCGTTTGAACGTCACGGCGTTCTGGAACGACTTCGAAGACAAGCAGGAATCTGTGGTTGAGATCGACAACACCACCAACACGGTTGCGACGATTTTCCGTAACGCGGCAAGCGTCGAGTACAAAGGTATCGAGTTGGAGACGCAGTACGTGTTCAATGAGAACCTCCGTGGTTTCTTCAACTACGGTTATCTCGATGCCGAGTACGACGAATTTGTGACTGATCTCAATCCCAATGACGGCGACCCATCATCTTCGGATGCAAGCTTCCTGAACCCGCGTAACGCGCCGGAGTTCACCTGGTCCGTTGGCGGCACGCTGAGCGTCCCGTTCGGTGAAGGCTCGGTAGAGGTTTTTGCGAAGTATACGAAGATCGACGAGCTGGATACGGCGCTATTGAACACTCAGTTGGGTAAAGCTGACGAGCAGGAAATCCTCACCGCGACAGTGGGTTACTACACCGACAACTGGTCGCTGGTTGCGTTCGGCCGTAACCTGACAGACGACCAGACGGAGACGCAAACTCCGATTGCTACGTTGTTTGCTGTTGGTACCGTCACCCGGCCCCGTTCTTATGGGCTGGAGTTCACCTATCAGTTCGACTAATTGCGCGATCCACAGTGCAATCAAAAGCGGGCGCCATTGGCGCCCGTTTTTTTTGCGCACTTTCTTCGGGGCAAATTGACAACGCCCGCGTAATTCTGCATACCTCTCTGTCTGGTCAGGCAGAGGTCTGGCCTTTGAGAGAGTGAGAGGAGGAGAGTGGGAGAGGATGAGTTCAGATCTATCTAACGATCAGATGGTGCATATGCTGTGCCAGATGATACGCATGCGTGAGTTCGATGAACGGGCAGCGCGGCTCATGGAGCAGGCGCGGGTCAAAGGCTCGGTGCATTTGTATTGCGGGGAGGAGGCGATCGGCGTGGGCGTGTGCGAAGCGCTCAATCCCGACGACTACATTACCTCGACCCATCGCGGACATGGGCATCTCCTCGCCAAGGGCGGGGATCCCAGGCTCATGTACGCTGAGCTCTTCGCCAAGGCGTCGGGTTACAACGGCGGCAAGGGCGGCTCCATGCACATGGCGGCGCTCGACCTCGGCATCATTGGGGCTAACGGTATCGTCGCTGCCGGCGCGCCGATAGCGCTTGGCGTCGCTTATGCCAGCCAGTACCAGGACAACCAGCGGGTCACGATCTGCTTTTTCGGCGATGGTGCGACCAATGAAGGCGCATTTCACGAAGCGATCAATATGGCAGCGGTGCTGAAAGCCCCGGTGGTATTCGTTTGTGAGAACAACGGCTACGGCGAATGGTCGCCGACGGCCAGTCAGACCGCAATCAATGACATTGCCGACCGGGCTGTCGCCTACGGTATTCCCGGGGTGGTGATCGACGGCATGGACCTCATGGCGGTCCACGAGGCGGCGACAGAAGCCGTGCAGCGCGCGCGCGCAGGAGGCGGGCCGACGCTCCTCGAGTGTAAAACCTATCGTTTTTACGATCATGTGGGCCGCGACTTTGGCGTGTTGCAGCGTGATGAAGCGGAGATCGCCTACTGGCGCGCGCGGGATCCCATCGATGGCTGGCGCGACCGGCTCATGGAACTGGAGGTCATCGATCGCGGGCAATTCGACGCGATCCAGCAGGAAGTCATCGCTGAGATGGAGGCCGCGATCGAGTGGGCGGAAGCGCAGCCCGACCCATCGCCGGAAGCGCTGTATACAGACGTTTACTCGGAGGGCAGCGCATGAGTGACAAGACAATGACCGCAGCCATCAACGAGGCGATCGATCAGGAGATGGCGCGCGACGAGCGCGTGTTCGTGGCGGGCGAGGACGTACGTGTCGGCGGACCATTCGGCACCGAGGCGGGCCTGCATGCCAAATACGGCGACAAGCGTATCGTGAATACCGCGATATCTGAGCTCGCGCTCACCGGGCTTGGGGTTGGTTCCGCTGCCGTGGGGCTTCGGCCGATCATCGAAATCATGATCATGGACTTCGTCACCGTGGCGATGGATCAGATCGTCAATCAGATGGCGAAGATGAAATACATGCTGGGTGGCCAGGCACGACTGCCCATCGTGATCACGACACATGCCGGGATCGACAGCAGCTCCGCCGCGCAGCACTCCGGCAGCCTGGAAGCATGGTTCTGCCACATTCCCGGCCTGAAGGTGGTCATGCCGAGCAATGCCTATGATGCGAAGGGTCTCCTCATCGCTGCCATTCGAGACGACAACCCGGTGGTTTTCGTCTCGAACAAGCGATGTATGCAGACCAGTTGCGAAGTGCCGGACGAACCGTTCACAGTGCCGCTCGGCAGTGCCGAGATCAAACGGGCTGGCGGCGACCTTACGATTGTCGCCACCGGCCGCCTGGTGATCGATGCCCTCGAGGTTGCCGAGACGCTCGCTGCGCAAGGCGTGGAAGCTGAGGTAATCGACCCGCGCACGCTGTCGCCCTTGGACATGGATACGATCCTCGCCAGCGTCCGCAAAACGAACCGGGCAATCGTTGCCCATGAAGCGGTACGTACGTGCGGCATCGGCGCCGAGATCGCATCGCGCATAGCGGATGAAGCGTTCGATTACCTGGATGCACCGGTCAAGCGTGTTGGCGCGCCGTTCACACCCGTGCCGTTTGCGCCGCTTCTCGAGGATCTCTACCTGCCCGGCGCACAGGAGATTCTCGCGGCGGTTCAGGAAATCGGACTGATCGACGGGTAGCGCAACGATGCAGGGCGACGAGGTCGGCAGGTGCGAATATCGAAAGCGTTTGTCAAAGCGAATGAGCAACGTGAGGGGAATCAGGGCCTGATGCCCGGCAGGGGGGCTGATGCAGAAACTTGAAAGCGCGAACACCATGCTGACGGCGGACAATCCGCGCGGCGGAGTAAACGTCTTTTTCGATCTGTCCGCGAAAGTACCGCTGCAGCAGTCACCTTGCTGGTCGGCTGCCGGCCGCGTCCTGCAGATCTTCCGTCTGGCGCCTGGTCAAACGTTGACGCTCGCGCCCGGCGACCATTACGTCAAAGTGGTGCTGGGCGCATTGATCAACATCGATCGAACCTGCCTGGCGCCGCCATTTACCGTGCGACCGACCAGGGTACCAACTTCTGAGCTTCTGGCTGGCGACGACGGCGCGCTTTTCGTGCTGATGACGCTGGCAGCAGACGCGCCGCGGCGTTTGACGAACATGGCAGCACTGAGATTTGCCGGGCCGCTGGCGGAATACCTGGCCTGGCAGAGGTTCGACGCCAAGTTTGCCGGTCGCACCGATTTCTTCGACGGGAAGGACTGTTACATGGCGGACGGCATCCACGTGCTGGATGGCCAGGGCATCGAAGTGGTTTACATCAACCCGTGGACGTGTGGAAAGGGCGTTGACCTTTCCACCCACAACCACGCCCACGCACCGTCACCGCGGGCGCCGGCCTTTGCCGAGGTGCACTGGGTGCTGGCTGCGTCGACCGACAATAGCGGCATGTATCGGACGCCGCAGCCCGATGCCGCGGAGCGGACGCGTTATGTCATGCAACTCGGGGACGAGCACGGGCCGTTTTATGACAGGGACCCTTTGGGGCGGCCGCGCCTGCGTGACAATGGTGCCGTGCAATATCCATGGCACGGCTGGCAAGGCGGGGAAGATGAAATGCCGGGACCAGCTTATGACTTTGTGGCTGCTTTCGAGATCAATCCGGACTACATTGAAGCGAGCAGATAGCGACGACACACGACGCAGGGGAGGTAAACGATGAGGCTGGGTTTAGCGGAGCTCGAGCGCATAACGGCGGATGTGCAGGCGAACGACCTCGCCTGGGTGGAAGTGGCGGAGGGCTCTTACTTCAAAGCGCTGACCGTACACGTGCCGACCAACACCGTGGCATATGCGTTTCGCATGGATCCGGGCGCACCGGATTTTCCGTCGCACTTTCATATCTGCCGTGCGATGTCTTTCACGACCAAAGGCTGGTTTGGTTATCGGGAAGGGACCAATCGCGTTGCGAACGGGATGTTCTCCTATGAAGCGGCGGGATCGTTCCATACGCCGTTCAGCGATTGTCCGGAAGGCTTCGAAGCACGCGGGATTTTCGAAAGCGACACGGAAGTCCTGTTACAGAATCATGCCGAGCCGGATCCGCACAGCGAAGTGATTGGCTATCTCACCGTGCAGGATTTCATCGATATCGCGAGCCCGGAGACGCACATCGTGCACGGAGACGGCAGCATCACCGGAGAACCGCACTTCAAGTACGACTTCTCGGGCGGGGTGAACGTTGACGATTGAGGTTCGCCGCACCCGATGACCGGGCGGCGCTGTCGGGCCCGGCTAACGCCGGGCCTCGCAGCGGGAAGGGGCTTCAGCCTTCCAGAATGGCGTTCAGCGTGGCGCTCGGGCGCATTGCGGCGTCCGCCTTAGCCGGGTCCGGGTGATAGTAGCCACCGACGTCGACGGGGCCGCCCTGAATTTCCACCAGTTCTTTGAGGATCTGTTCCTCATTCTCGGCGAGCGCTTTTGCCAGCGGTGCGAACTGTTCTTTCAGGGCAGCGTCCTTGTCCTGTGCCGCCAGCGCCTCAGCCCAGTACATGCCCAGATAGTAGTGGCTGGCCCGGTTGTCCGGCTCGTGGGTCTTGCGCGAAGGTGACTTGTTATTGTCCAGGAGCTTCGCAGTCGCCGCATCCAGCGCATCAGCCAGGACCTTGGCGCGATCGTTGCCGGTTTTCGCCGCGATGTCTTCCAGAGACACGCAGAGCGCCAGAAACTCACCGAGAGAATCCCAGCGCAGGTGGTTTTCCGCTTCGAACTGCTGCACGTGCTTCGGCGCGGAACCGCCGGCGCCGGTTTCGTACAACCCGCCGCCCGCCATGAGCGGCACGATGGAATACATCTTGGCGCTGGTGCCGAGTTCCATGATCGGGAATAGGTCTGTCAGATAGTCCCGCAGCACGTTGCCGGTGGCGGCAATGGTGTCTTCGCCATGGCGTGCGCGCTCGAGTGTATGGCGCATGGCCAGCGTCAGCTTTTCGATGCGTATGTCCAGACCTTCGGTATCGTGCTCTTTCAGGTACTTGTGTACTTTTTCGATGATCTGCGAATCGTGGCCGGGCTGCTCCGGATCGCCACGGTACTTGTCGAGCCAGAAAACGACCGGAATGCCAGAGGCGCGGCTGCGATTGACTGCGAGCTTGACCCAGTCGCGTATCGCAACGTCCTTGGTCTGGCACATGCGCCAGATATCACCTTTCTCGAGGTCGGTGTGCTCGATGAGCACATTGCCTGCCTCGTCGGTCACCCGCACGGTGCCACCGGCCGGCAGCTCGAACGTTTTGTCATGTGAGCCGTATTCTTCCGCCTTCTGCGCCATCAGGCCCACGTTCTGGACCGTGCCCATCGTCGTGGGATCGAACGCGTCGTGGTGCTTGCAGAAATTGATGACCTCGAGATAGATCGTCGCGTAGCAGGAATCCGGGATGATCGCCTTGGTGTCGCGCAGGTTGCCGTCAGCGCTCCACATCTTGCCGCCAACGCGGATCATGGCTGGCATGGACGCGTCGACGATGATGTCGCTGGGTACGTGCAGGTTCGTGATGCCTTTGTCGGAATCCACCATCGCGAGGCCCGGACGG
Organism: Pseudomonadales bacterium; assembly: GCA_965267275.1. Lineage (GTDB taxonomy): Bacteria > Pseudomonadota > Gammaproteobacteria > Pseudomonadales > Azotimanducaceae > UBA4421. The sequence continues at coordinate 2,989,009 of OZ253950.1, read as the reverse complement.
CTCTCGTGACACTTGCGCAGATCAGCTTCGATTTCGTTGCGCAGGGAGAAGGTGAGGGTGCTGACTTTGTCGAGCACGCTGCCGAGGCCGAGGTTGGGATTGACGCCGAGCTCGTCAAAGGTGGCGCGGTGTTTGTCGAACGCGTCCTGATAGTAAACCTCTACCGCGTGGCCGAAGATGATCGGATCGGAGACTTTCATCATCGTCGCTTTCATGTGCAGCGAAGCGAGCAATCCGGCGCGGCGCGCACCTTCGAATTCCTCGTTGAGGAACTTACGCAGCTTGGCAGCGCTCATGAACATGGCGTCAACGACTTCGCCGTCTTCCACCCGCACTGCGTCACGCAGCGCGATGGTCGAGCCGTCGTCCTGAATCAGCTCGATTTTGAGATTGCCGGCTTTCTCAACCGTCACGGACTTTTCAGAGTGGTAGAAGTCACCTTCACGCATATGCGCGACGTGGGTGCTCGACGCCTGGCTCCATTTGTCCATCGGATGAGGATTCTTGCGCGCGAAGGCTTTTACGGATGCGGGTGCGCGGCGGTCTGAATTGCCTTCCCGCAGTACCGGGTTGACCGCGCTGCCGAGGACGGTGCCGTAACGATCATGGATCGCCTGCTCTTCTTCGTTTGCGGGTTCCTCCGGGTAATCCGGCAGGTCGTAACCCTGTGATTTCAATTCCGCAATGGCCTCGATCAGCTGCGGAACGGAGGCGCTGATATTGGGCAACTTGATGATGTTGGCGCCTTCTTCCTTGGTCAGCTCGCCGAGCTCGGCCAGGGCGTCGGGCACGCGTTGTTCGTCGGTCAGATTCTCCGGGAACGCGGCCAGGATACGCGCGGCCAGTGAGATGTCGCTGAGCTCAACGTCGACATCAGCGGCTTCGGTGTATTTCTTAATGAACGGCAGCAGCGAATAGGTGGCTAACGCAGGCGCCTCGTCGGTGAGGGTATATACGATTTTGAGCTTACGGTCGGTCATTTGAATCCTGGCTAAGTGGTTCTTATCTATGGGTTTTTTGCAAACCCGTGCAAATTTGAGCGGCGTAGTATACCCGGATTACTTGTAGTGTGTGTGTGAAGAAACGGCGCGGCGGCCCTGGCTGCGCCATCGGGGCCCCGCCACCACTGTAAGCTGACGGAACCACGCACGGCGATTGGTGACGGTTGCCGCCAACCCTGCCAATGGCCGATATCTGTCGATGGATTCAGGCATGATTACGATATTGGCGCCATGGCGCCGGCGCGCGTCCTGCAGTCTTGGCAAATTTATGACGATATGTTGGTTCGGAAGTCGCGATGGTCGCGGCCTTATCCCCACCGGCCAGGTGTGCTAGCCTGCACTGGCGGCGAACCCGCACGAAAACATTAATGTACACACTGCTCGTCACCTTCTTTTTATTGGCGCTGATCTTCTCCTTCCTCTGTTCGTTGTGGGAGGCGGTCCTGCTCAGCACAACCCCCAGCTATGCGCGGGTGCAAAGCCAGGAGGGGACCCGCGTCGGGGCTTATCTCGCCGACTTCAAAGCCAACATCGACCGACCGCTCGCGGCGATACTGACGCTGAATACGATTGCGCACACCGTAGGCGCTATCGGCGTGGGTGAGCAGGCCGCCACCATCTGGGCGGAAACGAATCCCTGGATCACGATGTTTGCCGTGCCGGTCGGCATGACGATCGCCATTCTCGTTCTCTCGGAAATTGTCCCCAAGACCATAGGCGCGCTCTACTGGCAGCGTCTGGTGGTCTTCACCGTGTTGTCGCTGCGTATCCTCATTGTTGTGCTGACACCGTTCGTCTGGATGAGCCAATTCATAACGCGTCAGCTCAAGCGCGATGCCAACCAGCAGCCCATCCTGACGCGCACTGATTTTCTGGCGATGGCGGAGATGGGCGCCGAGGAAGGCGTCATTGAGGCGGAAGAAAGCGAGATGATCGGCAATCTCCTGCGCTTCAAGACGGTCGAAGCCCGTGATGTGATGACGCCGCGTACCGTGGTTGCGGTAGCTTCGGAAAGCGAAACGATCGAAACCTACTACGCGCAGGCCAAGCGCCAGCGTTTTTCCCGGATACCCACCTTCAGTGAGTCGAAAGATCACATCACCGGGTATGTCATGAAGGCGGACGTGCTGACCGCGCTGGTGGAGGGTCGCGGTGCCGATCCGATTGCCAGCCTGCAGCGGGACATCGTTGCGGTGGGTGAGACATTCAGTATCACTGACCTGTTCAGCACCCTGCGTGATCGCCAGGAGCACATCGCGGTGGTGATGGACGACTTCGGCGGCATGGCGGGCATCGTTACGATGGAAGACGTCATAGAGACGCTGCTCGGCCTCGAGATCGTCGATGAAACGGACGCGACCACAGACATGCGTGTGCTGGCACAGCGCCATCGCAAGCGTCGCGCCAAGGCGCTGGGTGAAATCAGCGCGCCAAGTAACGCCCTGAATTTCCCCGAAAGCAGCTGAGCGGATACCGTCCAGCGGGTGTCGGTGACCCTCGGCGTGCGTCGACGGCTGCCCGATAGTACATTGGGTGTGCGAGCCGTCCCGGGAGCGAAGAGGAGACGGGCGAGGAAACGGGAAAGGCAGCAGGAAAGGAAACAGGAGCGCGTATGTCTGAGTCCGACGCTTATCACAAGATCGCCGCACCGGCTGCGGCTGAGCCGAGCGGTTGCCCGTTCAATCCGGACTTCACCCCGTTTGATGCGGATTACCTGGACGACCCGTATCCGCAGCTCGAGGCTTTGAGCGCACAAACGCCAATTTTCTATTCGGAACAGCTGGGCTATCTCGTCGTCACGGGCATGGAGAACGTGGTCGAGGTGCTCAAGAATCACGAGCTCTACTCGTCAGAGAACGTTCAGGATCCGGTGTTTCCGATCTGCGAAGCGGCGCGTGATGTCATGTCCGCTGCGGATTACAACCCGCAGGCTGTCATGTCCAACTGTCAGCAACCGGATCACACCCGCATCCGCAAGTTTACCCGTGAAGGCTTCAACTCCCGGCGTATGAAAGTGTTGGAACCTTATATCCGGGAGACGACTGACAAGCTCATCGATGAGATGTTGGCGGACGGCAGCCCGGCCGAGTTTGTCAGCGCGCTCGCCCATCCTCTGCCGGGCCAGGTGATCTTTCGCTTCATCGGTTTCCCCGAAGGGGACGATGAGAAGCTGATCTACTGGACATCCAACCGGCTGGTGTTTACCTGGGGTAAGCCGACGCCGGAGCAGCAGGTCGAGATTGCCGGCAACATGCTCAACTACTGGCGCTACTGCCGTGAGTTTGTGGCGTCGCGATACGAAGCGCCGGCGGATGACTTCACCTCGGAACTGCTCGCAGCCCACAAAGCACACCCGGATGAGCTGACTTTGCGGGAAGTGGAATCGGTGATCTACGGACTGTCGTTTGCCGGTCATGAGATTGTCAGCAACTTCATCTCGCTGGCCCTCATGAGCTTCATGGGAAATCCGGAACAGTGGCGGCGGATATGTGACGACCCCGCGCTCATACCCAACGCTCTTGAGGAAGTGCTGCGACTCGATTCGCCGCAGACCAGCTGGCGCCGGGTTGCGACGCAGGATACGGAGCTCAAGGGCGTGCAGATTCCCAAAGGCACGCGCGTGTTTGTGAGCCTTGGCTCGGCAAATCACGACGTCGAGCTTTTCGATCATGCTGGTGATTTCGACATCGACCGCGGTAACGCCAATCGTCACGTATCGTTTGGCCATGGCATCCATTTCTGCCTGGGCGCACGCCTGGCAAGGCTGGAAGGACAGATTGCCATCGAAGCGCTGACCAGACGCCTGCCGGGTATTCGCCTGGTGCCCGATCAGAAGCTCGACTTTTCTCCGAATATGACGTTCCGCGGCCCCAGGGCATTGATGGTCGAGTGGGACGCATGAGCAATCCCACGGCTAACAAGGCGAACGCAATGGCGTTCTACGACCTGATGTTCAATCAGTGCAAACCGCGGGAGGCCATAGAACGCTATGCCGGTGCGGAATACATACAACACAATCCGGACGTTGCGGATGGCAAAGAAGCATTCGTCGCGTATTTTGAGCGTATGGCCGCCGAGTATCCCGGCAAGAAAGTGACCTTCAAACGCGCGTTGGCTGAGGAAGATCACGTCGTGTTGCATTGCCACCAGGAGTGGCCCGGCGATCTGGAGTACGCCGGCATCGACATTTTCCGTTTCGATGCCGATGGCAAAGTCGTAGAGCATTGGGATGTGCTGCAGGTCATTCCTGCGTCTGCGAAAAACGACAATACGATGTTCTAGCGAGGGCCTCAGGGAAGTGCGTGATTACGACGTCATTGTTGTGGGTTCCGGCGTAGCGGGCCTCGCGGCTGCAGTCAGCGCCGCGGACGCTGGCGCGTCCGTGCTTCTCGTCGAAGGGGATAAGCGTGTCGGCGGCAGTTCCCGGCTCAGCGGCGGGCACTTCTATGCAGCGGGGACCTCGGTTCAGGCGGATGCTGGAATTCCGGACGATACCGCCGACGCCATGTTCGAGCACTACATGACCTTGAACCAATGGCTGGTTGATCCTGCGGTGGTGCGCCGCTATTGCGATTTGAGCGCCCCGACTCTCGAGTGGTTGCGCGGCCTTGGGGTGAATTTTCCTCGTGAGGGCGTGTACGTCTCGGGGGTGGGCTCGACGCCGCGAGGTCATCAACCTGAGGGTGCGGGCGAGGGCGTGGTCAACGTGCTGGACGCCCATCGCAGCGAGCGGGGTGTGGACGTCGTTCTCGATGCGCGCGTGACTGATCTTGTCACAGATGATGATGGCGCCGTGACTGGCATACGTATCGGCAGCGACGAAGCGAGTGCGGCGGCGGTGATTCTCGCTACCGGCGGGTTTGGCGCTAACGAAGAAATGATTCGGGAGTTCTATCCCGAGGCGGCAGAGACCGGTGACTGGCGTTGGTACATCGGCACCGAAGGGGCTCAGGGCGACGGTATCAAGCTTGGTCAGGCGGTTGGCGGCACGATGGCAGGCCACAATCGTGGTCTGCTGCTGGTCACGCCGGGGTTCAGTCGTGACCTGGAAGTGCTGTTGCCGGGTTGGCTCATCCTCGTCAACGAAGCCGGCAGGCGGTTTGCCAACGAGTCCGCCCCGTACACGGTCCTTGGCGGCTTGATTCGCCACCAGGGCGGGCGTGTGTTCGCAATTTTTGATGAAAGCGCGCGGGCAGGCGCAAAACCCAACCCGATGTCGCAGGCGTACTGGGTGGATGACGTGCTCGCGCGTAAAGCGGACGAGGGCTTCATCTACCGGGCGGATACGCTTGCCGAGCTTGCCGTGCTATCCGGCGTGGATGCCGTGGGCCTGGAGGGCACGATTGCGCGCTACAACGCCGACGTCGCTGCAGGCAGCGACACGGCGTTTTTCAAGCCTGCGCCGGGTATGCAGGCCGTCATGGATCCGCCCTTCTATGCTGTCGAGGTTAGGCCGGCGATTGTCTGCTGGACCGGCGCCGGATTGCGCATCGACGCCAGTACCCGTGTGCTCGGCCATAACGAAAATCCGGTGCCCGGGCTCTACGCAGCGGGGGAAACCGTGGGGAACCTGCATGGCGACCGCTACATTGGCGGGGGCGGTTCGTTTGGCCCGTGCATCGTCTTCGGCAAACTCGCTGGTGAAGAGGCCGCGCGCTTTGCCCGCGCGCTCAACACCTGAACGGAGCTTCAACATGCGTCTCATTGTTTTTCTTCTCACATGGGTTTGCGTTCCAACTGCGTTCGCGGCGGGCATTGCCGTGCAAGGCTACTTTGGTGCGCAGCTTGGCCCGGCGGATGCGGGTGTTGTCATCGTCGCTGCGCTTCCCGAATCCCCGGCAGCCCGCGCAGGCTTGCGCGCTGGTGATGTGTTGGTAGAGGTTGATGGCGAGCGGCCCGCAGGTCCCACGGAACTTGCCGCGTATCTTCGAGAGGCGGGCTCCGGCGCCAAAGTGCGCGTGAACTATCTGCGATCTGCCGCTGAACACGAAATCGATGTGCGTCTTACCGCAAATCCATGGCAGGACGCAGATCAGATGGACGCCGCCGACGGGTTGCTGGCAGTACGTGAATTGGCGGACCTTGCTTACCGTGACGGTGATGCAGCGGACGCGGAGCGTCACCGCCTCGATCTGTATCTGCCGGAGACCGACAGAAACGTTCCGGCTCTGCTGTGGATACATGGGGGCGGCTGGTCACTGGGCGGCAAAGAGAACGAGCGCAACCTCGCATTGCGTTTTGCCGAACGCGGCGTCGCCGTCGCTGTCATGAATTACCGTTTGAGCGCCGCCTCCTGGGCGGATCCTGAGCTTTCGGATACGGGCGTCACGCACCCGTCGCATATCAATGACGTCGCGGATGCGTTCGTCTGGCTTGCGCGCGCAGCGGATCGCTATGGATTGGACTCCGATGGCTTGTTTGTCGGCGGGCACTCTGCCGGTGGCCATCTGGCGGCGCTCCTTGCAAGCGATGCAAGGTACCTGCAGGCGCGGGAACTGCCCTTGAATGCAGTGGCGGGCGCGTTGCCGATTGGCGGAGCCTACGATATCGAGGACTATCACGCAGCGCTCGTCGAGGGCGATCCGGAGCTGGGTAAGGCGCACATCCATGCGGTATTCGGGCGCGATCGCGGCAACTGGCAGGATGCATCGCCGACGCGTTATCTCGGCACGTCCGATGTGCCGATGCTTGTCGTGGTCGAAGATCAGGCGGGATTTCAGCGTTATGCCCGGCGCCTGGCAGAGGCGGCGTCAGATGCTGAGCGCACCAACATCGAGTTTTTCGATGCAGTCGGTCGTACCCATGGCAACGTCATATTGCTCATGACGGGTCGTCATGAGGACAGCGTCCGGGCGCGGATGCTCGAATTTATCGGGGCAAGCGCTTCCTAGAAGAAGACAAACGAGCGCACGACGACGTTCTTGCGGCAGCGCGCATCTTCCGGCGCGGTCGGGTCGATCGCAGCCGTGTGGAACGACCAGCGTGATACTGAGCCGTCGGTGACGGAGTCGTAACACTTCAGCATGGACACTTCGTGGGGCTGCTGCCGAGGAAACCAGTACCACTCATGCTCTGGCCTGTACGTGAAGCGTGTCGTCTCGCCTACGCGATCATCGTAGACGCGATAGTTTGTGATGTACGGCTGGTCGGCGAATGACGGCCATGCGCATAGCACGAACGGATTCTGCTCGACAGTCTCCATGGGCTTCGCGAGGTTGATGGACATGAACCGGCGCGACATTTTGGCGTCGGCTTCCGCTTCCGTGTAGTGCACTTCGCGGCCGAAGTTGCGGAGGTTCTTCGTCAGCAGCTCGCGGCAGCGGACTCTGCCGCTGTTATCGTTCAGGTCGTTGTGAACGAGGTTGGCGTAATTGGCGTTGACCCCCGGGTTTTTGTCTTCCTGGTTTTCGGTACGGTCGCCTTCGTAGTCTTTGTCGAATACGTCATGGTTGTAAACGAGCGCATCTGTCGCGTCGGGAAAGAACTCCAGGAGCAGTTTCTCTATCTCCGGATAAAAGACGCGTTCGACTTCATGCGCGTCGTAAAAGTTCTGGCACTTCGATTCGCAGTGCGCGAGCGATACCCCGAGTTTGTCCATACATTCCGCGCTCATCGGGTCGAGCCCCGGATAGTATTCGGCGATCCGGCGTGCGTCCCTGAGTATCTGCGGGAAATACAGGCAGCGGCGGTTCTGGTCATACTCTTCTTTCTTGAGCTTCTTTGCATCGGCTGCGCGCGAGGGATCGTGCCACAGCGCGTTGGAGGTCACGATTGAGTAGCTCGGCTGCTCGTGGATCGAGTAGCGCAGCGGCAGCGCAAGCCCGCCTTCCGGCGCCTCGATGTCATTTTCACGGATGTAGGCGAGGCACTCCGAATAGCGGCGGAAACCCAGCCCCCACTTGGTTTGGATCGGTCCAGGCGGCGCGTTTTCCATCATCTCGATCAACGCCTGCCCGTCACCCTGATCGATGAGCTCGATCGCTGCCTCGGTCGCGGCGGCCGTGCCGGCGTCGCCATCGATGTCGAATGACATGTACGACAGGCCGCCGTTGGCAGCGATCGGTGCCGGCTGCCCTTCGGTCAGCTGCAACGGCGGGACATAGGCGGAGTCGGTTGCGTGTTGCGCCATGGACGGATCTCCCCGGAAACTGAGAGCCAGATCGTGGCACAGTGTTTCGCTGGTTGCCAGATATGGTCAGTGCACACGCGCACGGTGATTTCTGGCATGCTGCAAAAATACGATTTGGGAGAGCGTATGACTTTCGAAGATTTTAATGCCATCACCACGCGGCGCTACCAGTATGCGCTTGGCATCGATACTCGCGATTACGCGCTCCTGCGTTCGATCTTTACCGACGAGATCACGATGGACTTCGAGGACTATAGCGGACAGCCGGCGAGCACGATGCGGGCTGACGACTGGGTGGCGAACTGTAAAGTCCTGTTTGACGGTCTCGATGGTACCCAGCATGTCATGACGAATCCGCTGGTGGATATCGACGGTGATCGCGCAACCTGCCGTATGTACATGAAAGCTGAGCACTTTCTTCAGAACGATCAGGGCAATGACGACTTCGCGCTGGGCGGGTACTACACCGACCAGCTGGTTCGAAGGGAGGGCAGCTGGCTCATCTGCGGGGTCACGCTGAAGCTTTTCTGGAACCGCGGAAATCGCCACATCATGACAATGGCGGTGGAACGCTCGCTTGCCGCCCAGGGAGGTTGAATGCTCGATAAACCCGTCGTTCAGATCGCATATTTCGTTGAGGATTCTGCCCAAGCCGCCGCCGGTTTTGCCGAGCGGTTCGGCGCGGGGCCTTTCTTTCTCGTCGAACGCATAGAGCTCGCCTGGGGGGAGGTCCGCGGTGAATCGGTCAAGTTCCTCCATACCTCTGCTTATGGTCAGTGGGGTGAGGTCATGGTGGAGCTGGTGCAGCAGGACGAAGAAGGGCCGTCACCGTTTCGGGAGATGTATGGCCCGGGTGAAGAGGGCCTGCATCATATGGCGCTGATGGTGGACTCATTGCCGGAGACCTACGCTTATTGCGAGAAGCATGGCCTTGAAATTGCGGCCCGGGCGGAAACGCTGACGGGTACCGAGTTTGCGTTCATCGACCAGACAGCCACGCTCGGTCACATGCTCGAAGTTTACGAACGCAGCGATGCCCTGCTGGGGTTTTACAGCATGGTCAGAGAGGCGTCGCTGGGCTGGCAGGGCGAGGATCCCGTGCGCCGCGTGGGTGACCGATAGCCAGACTCAGAGCACAAGCTCGCCGCTGCGGATGAGCGGCATCCAGTCGTTCACGGGGTTCGGCGCGTAGCTGCCGTCAGCAAGCTGGCGGCCAGGGTCGTGGGTGCCCGCGGCTGCGCAATGGAACACCATCGCTGCGCGGATGCCGTCGGAGACGTTGTCTGTAGAGCGGTGCATCAGGTGACTGTCGAAGAGCATCAGATCACCGGGTTCGAGGAGGCACGGTTCGCTCTCGGACATGTCATGGTCGACAATTTCCACATAGCCGATGTTGGCATTGGGACGCTGGTCCGGGATGTGCTCGTGGATCGGCTCGAGCTGTGATCCCGGCAGGATATGCAGGCAGCCGTTCTCGAGCGTTGCTTTCGTCACCGCAAGCCACAGACCCACGACGGGGCGCGCCGGCTCGAACGGAAAGTAATAAGAGTCCTGATGCCAGGGTTGGCCCCATGCGCCGGGATTCTTGAAAATGAACTGGGACAGGAAACAGTCGACGTCTGGCCCGATCGCTGACAGCAGCAAATCGCGGACGCGCGCGTCTCTGAGGAACGCCTGAAACGCCGGCCGCCGGTGCAGGCGGAAAATCTTCGATACCAGATCTTCAGGGTTTGCCCCCTGCATGCCGCCTTGGCCTTCGGGTAAGACCAGCGCGCCGTCCACGGCTCTGCCAGCAGCCGATGCGCGCGCAATCCCGATCACGTCATCCAGCATGTCCTCGGTGAGTTCGGTATCCGCGAAGCCTGGAAACAGCACGTAACCGGGACCTTCGGCGGTCTGTAAGCTGGCGGCGAGATTTTTCATGCGCCGGATAGGGTGTATGCGATGAGAGAGGTCCGGCCGGTCACTTCGCTGCCCGGCGCCGGTTTTGAGCCGTCATTCAGGGCCGCCAGCATCGGTCCGGTTCCCAGGTTTTGCATCGCCCTTCGCCGATGAACAAGAAGGAACAATCATGGCGTTTCGGCCCGCGAGATTCCATAGTGCGCCTCACCGGTGACGCCGATCCGGCGGCGCAAAACAGGCGTCTCAGGTCGCTGACGCCGATATAATTCTCTTTTTACCGTCTGGAGCCGAAACATATGCCCGCTGGGACGCTGAAGGACGCGCTCACTGAGAGCGCGGGCCTGGAAACGGGTATCACATACCTGGAAGCCGCGGAGAGCCGTGTGACCTACGCCGAGCTCGAGCAGCGGGCGCTCAGGATTCTCGGTGAATTACAGAGTCGCGGTCTGCAGCCGGGGGCACACGTATTGCTGCTGCTCGACGGTAACCCGCAACTGGTAGACGCGTTCTGGGCATGTCAGCTGGGCGGCTACGTGGCCGTACCCATCGCGGTCGGCGGCACCGACGAGCATCAGCTCAAGACCCTCAATGTTCTCGCCCAGCTCGATCATCCAACCCTGGTGACCCAGGGGCGTAATCCCGAGAGGCTCTGGGAGTATGCGCGCCGGTACGAACGGTTCGATGAGTTCGCCGCAACATTCAAGCGTGAGCTCAATCTCTCGCAGATGGCGGCTGCAGGGCCGCAAGGTGTGCCGCATGATGTCCAGCCCGATGACGTTGCCTATCTTCAATACTCCTCCGGCTCCACTGGCGTGCCGAAAGGCGTCGTATTGACCCATGCTGGCGTCCTGGCCGATATCCGCGCCATCATCCAGCGTACCGACATGACCCCGGCCGACCGGCACCTCAGCTGGGTACCGCTGACTCACGACCTCGGCATGGTCATGTTTCATCTGCTGCCGTTGGTCCTCGGCGTCGAGCAATACCTGATGCCCGCGCAGCGGTTTGCCAGGCGGCCGCTGGCATGGCTGCAGGCGGCAAGCGCCACGGGCGCGACGATTCTTTGCTCACCTAATTTTGGCTACGACCACTATCTCAAGTCCCTGGCGAAGAGCCCGCAGGAGGATCTCGATCTCAATCGCGTGCGCGTCATTTTCAACGGCGGTGAGCCGATTGCCAGGAAGGTCTGTGATGAGTTCACAAGCCGACTGACGGGATCCGGGCTCCCGGCGACTGCGATTCGCCCCGCGTACGGGCTTGCGGAAGCTTGCGTCGCGGTGACCATGACGGCGCCGGGCACGCCGGTCGAGTCGGTGCAAATTGATAGGGCTCGCCTCACGATAGGCGAGCCGGTCGTGATGCTGGGCGGCCACCATGCCCTGGAAGTGGTTTGCGTGGGTGCGCCCGTCGAGAACTGTGAGGTAATAGTCGCCGACGCTGACGATTGCGCACTGGAAGACGGGCAGTATGGCCGCGTCCTCATCCGCGGAGCGATCGTCAGCGCGGGATATCACGGGGACGCGGTTTTTCGCGATGCTGATGACTGGCTCGACACAGGTGATCTGGGCTTCTTTGTCGACGGTGACCTGTACGTGGTCGGGCGGGCCAAAGATACGATCATCGTCAACGGCTTGAACTATCACCCCAATGATCTGGAGCGTATCTGTCAGGAGGCGGTGGGTCTCGAGGTAGGCAGGATAACGGTAGCTGGTGTTCGTAAAGACGCGCTCAGCGAATCGGTGGCGGCGTTTGTCACGCATCGCCAGGATATGGAGGCATTCCGGGAAACCGCGCAGGCGGTGCGCCGCGCCATCACCGAGCGTACGCAGCTCGAAGTCCCTTTTGTCGTGCCCGTACGGCAGATGCCGAAAACGACGAGCGGCAAGATCCAGCGCTTCAAACTTGCGCGGGCGCTGGAAGCGGGTGAGTTCGATGCTGAAATTGATGCGCTGGCGACGCTGCTGTCCGCAGGGACGATGGCGGACGGGGAAGCCAGCGAAGACACGGCCCTACGTCTGCATGGGATCTTCAACGCGGTGTTGCCGGATGTGCAGATCGATGTGCATGACAATTTCCTCGACCTCGGCGTGTCGAGCCTTTCGCTTGCCGAGATCAGTGAAGCGGTCGATGCGGAATATCCGGACGTTCTGGCGCTCGATGACTACCTGGAAAATCAGACCATCGCCGAGGTGGCGGCGGTACTGCAGGCGCGTTTGGAGGCTGCGGATCAGTCGTAAAGCGGCTTGGGATGGCTCCAGCGCGGATATGACCAGATCCAGTCTGCCGGCTGGGCTTCGATGGAGCGTGCAAGCGCCGCAACGTAAGCTTCCGTAACTGCGTGTCCTACCTTGTCGTAAGGCGGCTCGGCGATCAGTTCGAAACTCAGTTGGTAGTGGCCGCGGCGCGTGCGTTTACCCTGGAAAAAGATCACCGGATAGCGGGTGAGACGCGCGAGTTTTTCCAGCCCCAGGCCGAAATCCGTATCCTGGTGGAAGAAATTCAGCCAGCAGCGCTCTGCATCCCGGCGTGGATTCTGGTCGGCCAGCATGATGATCGCGCGTGGCTGTTTGAGGCGCTTACCGACTTCTTTGAGCGTTTCTTCCTGTTTGATGAGCGTAATGCCGAAGCGTGACCGGGTTTTCGCGAGAAACTCATCGACCGCCGCCACCGGCAGGGGGGCGTAGACGGCCTCCAGAGGCATGACGTTGCGTGCAGACAGCGCCAGCATCTGCCACTCCCAGTTGCCCTGATGACCGCCGACGAGCAGGACAGGGCGGTCGCTAAATGCCTCGAGTACATCCAGGTTGACGATGTCGATACGCTCAGCAAGCGCGGCGTTTGAAAGCGTCGACCCTTTCAGCGTTTCCAGGGCGACGTCGAGCATGCCCGTAACGTGTTTTTTTGCGATGTCCTCGCGGTCTTTGCTCGAAAGTTCTGGGAACGCACGCTGCAAATTCGCGGATATCCTGGCGCGCCGCCAGCGGGCGACGTCGAAGGCCAGCGTAGCGGCTAGGCTGGCAAAGCCGTGCAGGAACCACAAGGGCAAGTGTGCCAGCAGGCGCAGCAGAACGAATTGCAGATTGCGCAGCATTCGAATCAACGGTGGATGTCGTTTGGTAGACCTGTGAAAACCGCTGGCGCAGCAGCTACCGCGAGATGGCGTCTCATTAATGCTCTCTTTAGATATCTAGATAGACGCGCATATTACGCGTTCGCTGGTAATTGGCGAGGTGGTAGAAGCGCCTAAGCCGTTGCATTGGCCTACAATGGTTGGTCAGTGGGGGATCGTCCGAAAGACGATCGCCTAAACGATGCGTCTTCGGATGGCGCGTATTGTAAGTCAGAAGCGTTTTCTGGGCGGCGTGGTTCGTTCCCGGCTGGGGAGCGGGGCGAGCTGGATGATCTCGCCAGGCGCTTGTCGGTTGAGTGCCCGCAGCCGCTCCATCTGCTGATCGGATAGGCGATACGCAGGCTCTTGCTGGCAATTCTCTTCTTTGCACGGGGCACTATGCTTCGGTTTTATAGGTATGGTCTCCAGGCGTGGATGGGTTTGCGGAGCGTTGTCGGGAGTCTCACCGTGCGCTTCCGTGTGCGCCCCCAGCGTGACTATGATCGTAAAAATTAGACAGCGCACGTCGCTCGCTCCACAGGTAGATAGATGTCCACGGCAAGCCCGCTCGCTGTGCTATTGCGTGCGCGAACCCGCCCTCCGTGCAGTTCGATGATTTTCTTCACCAGTGCGAGGCCGATACCGAATCCGCCGGTGCAGCGATGACGAGATTTGTCCACGCGGACGAAAGGCTCAAAGATGGTCTGTATCTTATCTTGCGGAACACCGGGCCCGCAGTCCTGTATGCTGATTCGACAGTTGTCCTCGACTATCGATGCCCTGACGCTGATCGTCGAGTGGTGTGGGGCGTATCGCACGGCGTTGGACAGGACGTTGTCTAAGGCACGCTCCAGAAGCCGAGCATCACCCGGTACGGCCATCGCGCTCATGCTCGTGGTCTGCATCACTTCGACGTGCTTGGCGGTCAAAGCGGTTGCCAGATTGCGGCGGCACGCGAGCAAGAGTTCGTTCAGGTCGACGAGCCCGACCGCAGGCCGAACGCCCGCATCCGCCTTAGACAATTGCAGCAGGTCGTCAACGAGCTGATCGATTGTCGATACCTCGCGTTCTATCAATTCCAGTGCCTGTGTGTCGGACGGGTCCAACAACACCGTTTCGCTCGCCACCTGCAGTCTTGCCAGGGGGGACCGCACTTCATGCGAGACGTCGCGGATGAATTCCTGCTGGCGTTGGATTGTCTCTCCCGTCTGTTCGGCGGAGGCTTTGAGCTGGCGTGCAAGACGCCCGATTTCGTCCCTTCTGCGCAACAAGCTTTCGTCGAGATCGAGGCTGCGGCTGCCGGTTTCCTGTTGAGCGCTTGCCAGAGCTAGCTTGTTTAAAGGCCTGACGATACTCAGGGCGAGCAATGCCGAGATCAGGCCTGCAATGATGAGGCTCGCCGCAAGTACCCAACCCAGACCGATACGCCGGAACAAAAGCCACATCGGATTGGCGGAAGCGCTGAACTGAAAGATCATGAAGTGCGTCTGCGACTCATCAACTTTTATGGCTCTGGCAAACACCGGAGCCCGCTCCTTGATGGTCGTCGGCGGGCTGAGCTCGGGCTCACTGTTGAGAATGGCGCTCGGCAGCGGACGGTTTAGATAGTCGGCGCCTTGCGGATTGATGAGATAAAGTGTTCCGAATTCGCTCATCTCGTTGGTTTCAAGGAGAGCGCCGATGTCCGAATTGTGTTGGAGCGCCACCTCGATGCGATCTGCCAATTGCTGCAACAGAGCATGCGGATGATTTTGTGCCTGGCTGTAAGATTCGAAGCGCTGCCACTGGAAGATGGTGAGAAAACTTGCTCCGACCATGATCACAACGGCGACCCAGATGGCCAGCCAGAATTTCCAGACGAGCCTGCTCATCATGCCGTCAATACATAGCCAATGCCGCGCAGCGCGCGAATGCGTTGGCCTCGCTGCGGGTGCGTTCCGAGTTTGCGCCGCAGATTGCTGATGTGCACGTCGAGGCTCCGATCCAGCGGAGTCGACGCTCGGCCGAGAACTCGATGGTAGAGCGCTTCGCGAGTCAGCGTGCGATCTTCCGCTCGCATGAGTTGTTCAAGAATACCGCACTCGACGCCCGTCAACGGAATCTCGCTCTGGTCCACCATCGCGAGCAGTCGGTTTGGAAAAAGCTCAAGGTCATCTAACTTGAGCCGTGGTGCGCTGCGATCGTATGCGCGCCGCCGCTGTAACGACCGCAGACGAGCAACGAGTTCTTTGGCGCTGAATGGTTTGGTGATGTAATCGTCAGCACCCAGGTTCAGTCCAGTGACCCGGTGATCCTCTTCACCCAAAGCGGTCAGCATGAGCACCGGGACTTTGCTGTTGTGGCGCAAGCTTGGAAGAAAGTCGAAGCCGCTTTGTCCCGGTAGCATCACGTCGAGGAGCACTGCATCGTAGACCCGTTCTCGCATGCGAGCGCTGCCTGCTTGAACGTCGCTGGCAACGTCCAATTTGATCTGGTGCTTCTCGAAATAACTTTGGAGTGAGCCGGTCAGCTCACTGTCATCGTCGATAATCAGTACTTCCAACGTGATCGCTTCGTGGAAACGAAGGGCAACTTTACACCGCGCACTTTCTCCCACGCTATCGACTTAATGTTTCTTAATGTTGCGCGCGTTACAAAACTTTGGGCTTCTTAATGTATCTAAAGAGTCTTTCCTGGTTGATACCTATTAAATCGCGGCTCCATAGTTTCAGGAGTTCGTTCTATGTCGCGATGCATTCTTCGTCTGTTAGTGAACACAACAAGTGTTTGTCTCTTGTGTGCCTGTGGCAGCAGTAGCAGCGGAGGTTCCGGCGGCAGCTCTGGCTTCGTGCAGATAATCAACGGCATGGAAGACTCGCCGACGCTCTTTGCGGAAATTGAGGAGGAC
This sequence comes from Pseudomonadales bacterium, assembly GCA_965267275.1. GTDB lineage: Bacteria > Pseudomonadota > Gammaproteobacteria > Pseudomonadales > Azotimanducaceae > UBA4421. The sequence continues at coordinate 2,972,981 of OZ253950.1, read as the reverse complement.
GGAGATCTCCTGGAAACGGTCAATAACCTGGGGTTCCGCGGCGCTTCTTCGCTCTTGTCGCTCGGTCGTGGCGCCTACGAAGTCGACCTTTATTTCGAAGATCCGGACACCGGCTTTAATGAGCGTCTGTTGGCGACCGAGATCGACGTGCAACGGAATACCGTCCATCTGGGCATCCTCAGCGGCAGCTTTGCCGATCCGCAGTTTACCTGGGTCGACAAGCCAGATAGTGACGTTGTTGGAGGTGACGACGAAGAGGTAGAACTACAGGCGCTGAATCTCTCTTCAGATTCGGTGTCCGTTTATCTCGGCGATGAGGACGACGGGCTGAATGCAGAAACCCTCGTCGCCACCGTGGCGGCTGGCATTGCGTCGGATCCGGTTGTAGTCGAGTTCGATGATGATGCCAGCTATACGGCACGGGTGACGCTGGATGGCGATAGCGACATTCTTTATGACTCAGGTACGATTTCAATACCGGAAGCCACGCGCCGTACCCTCGTTGTCACCGACGCCACCGGTCCAGATCCAGCAACCAAGTCACTTTTTGTCGTCAGCGATGCCGGCACTCAGTTTTACGCCAACGGCGTGGCGCGCTCCGGCTTTCGCGTAATCAACGCTCTGTCCGATGCCGGTGACATCAGGGCGGGCATTGAAATTTCTTCCTCGGGCGAAGTGCTAGCGGATGCGACGCTGCTGTTCGGGCAGGCTACGGATCTGACCGTCGCGCTCCCGACCTTCGTGGACGCGATAATCAGCGCACCCTCTGGTGCGTCGGACGTGACCTCTGTGACCGCATCCTTGAACGAAGATACTGCGTATACCTTTATTGTGGGCGGCTCTCTGTTGGAGGACGATGTCGCCGTGCGAGTCAACGAGCTTGATCTTCGGACAGTTGCGATTTCCATCAACGTCCATCTCGTCAATACCCTGGGAGAGACGGATGACGAAGACATCAGCGAGGTAGACTTCTACGCGCTTCCATTAGGGGAATCGCTTTCAGACATTGCACCGGCCGCGAGCGGCGTTGGTTTCCTGGAAGGCGTCAGCAGAATACTGCCGGCAACCGCTTATGATCTCGTGGTAACCACCGCGGGCACGCAGTCGATCCTGGCCGGGCCGGCGAGGATCTTCCCTGGTGGCGGCGAGCAGGTTCTGGTTGTCGCTGCGGAAGCCGCCGGCGGGGGTGAACCCTATCAAGTCCTCACTCAGATCGAGCAGTGATGCGGTGGGTACTGCTCCTGGTGGTTTGTATCTGCACAAACCCCGCGAATGCTCAGGACGCAGCAGAGACGCCTTGGACGCTTGGTCTCGCGGTAGGAAACTTCGACGTGGACACGGACCGTTCTGATGATCCCCATCTCAATGAGGTCAATTACGGTCTCATGTTCGGTTATCAGGCTTCGCGTTTCTGGGCGGTTGATGCAGAAGTATCGCGTATCGAAGTCGCACGAGAGTATGACGACTTCGGTGTTTTGACGGCATTTGGCGGATACTGGGCAGGCTTGTCAGCGCGGGCCATATGGCCGCTAGCAGAAGACTTTTCGGCATACGCGCGATTGGGCGTTGCCGCATTCGAGCTGGACCCCGATTCCCGGGTTCGCGAGTCCGCGCTCGATGAGCGTTTTACCCAGCCGTTTCTCGGGGTGGGGGTTCGGGGTAAGAGATGGTTCGTTGAGTATCTGAGTCACGGAGAAAAAGACGATCTCTACCTCGAGCAACTGCGTTTTGGTATTGAAGTGCGTTTCTGACACGCTGTCCGATAAGGCGCCTGTTTCTCATCCGTTACGCTGATCTAATCCAGACTGTGACTGCCCCGATGATAGCGCCGCACGACATCGGGGTCCGGGCTCAGCGGGGTGCCCGGGTCTTCCTTGCCTGGATAGTCGAGCACGGATAACGCATAGCGCATGCTCTCGAGGCGTGCTTTCTTTTTGTCGTTTGCGGCCACAATGATCCACGGGCTGTAAGAGGTGTGCGTTTTACTGAACATTTCCTCTTTGTACTTCGTGTAGATATCCCAATGTTCCTGCGCCTGCTCATCCACAGGGCTGATTTTCCATTGTTTCAGCGGGTCCAGCCGGCGCGAATTGAACCGCTCTTCCTGCACCTCTTTGCTGATTGAAAACCAGAACTTCACCAGTTCCAGTCCGTCTTCGTAGAGCATGTGCTCAAACTCAGGAACCTGCTGCATGAAGACTTTGTATTGCGGTTCCGTGCAGAAACCCATGACCGGTTCGACCACGGCCCGGTTGTACCAGCTGCGGTCGAAGAACACGATTTCACCCGGGTTGGGCAACTGCTCCGCGTAGCGCTGGAAATACCATTGACCTTTCTGCACCTCCGTGGGTTTGGGCAGCGCGACGATACGCGCGCTGCGTGGGTTCAAGTGCTCGATGAAGCGACGGATGCTGCCGCCTTTGCCGGCCGCGTCGCGGCCTTCGAATATGATCGCCACGCGCCGGCCTTCGAGTTGCACCGCGCGTTGGAGCTTCACGAGTTCGATCTGCAGCTTCTCCAGCTCCTGTTCGTAGCGCAGCTTGATGAGCGCTTTCTCGACGTCGACGTTCTTGGTTGACAGGAGCTGCAGCAGCCCGCGTTTGCTGTTGACCGCATCCAGCTCCTCGGTGGTGAGCTGCGCGGTCTTTTTGAGGGTTTTACCCACGAGCTTCTCTTCGGAAGACAATGCGTTGCCGCCGCCTGAAGCCGGCTCGCGGTCGACCAGAACTGGACCCTGCTCGGGTTCTTTCTCGGGTTCTATCTCGGGTTTTATGATGTGTGTTTCGCTCATGCTTTTATCCCCTGTTTTTGCAGCATTTCAGCGTCAACTTCCCGCAGCGCCAAACCTTCGGAATCTATCGCGTCCACGGGCGGTTTACAGCCAGGGAAAACCCTTAGCCTGCGGGTGGGTGATGCGCAGAGTCTGCAGCGGATCAGGGCAGGACGCTTCACCGGATCTCCAGATCTGTGTCGGGGTGATTGCCGCGATGACTGCGCATAGATAGGATGTGCTTATCCGATCGGATTGAACAACAACTCACTGAGGGGGAGTAGATGAGATACGCATCTCCGGCGACAACCAAAGAGGCGGTTGCGCTGCTGGCGAAAGAGAAAGGTCCGGCGCACGTCCTGGCCGGTGGGACCGACCTGCTGGTGCGGATGAAAACGGGATTGAGCGATCCGGCGCTGGTCGTCGATATCAAGCGCATTCCCGACATGACCACAATCAAGACCACGGCAAACGCTTTCCGTATCGGCGCCGGTGTGTCCGGCGCACAATTGAGCGCACACAAAGCGCTCTGCAAAGCCTGGCCGGGCGTGGTGGAAGCGACGAACCTCATCGGTTCTGACCAGATTCAGGGAAGAGCGACGATGGTCGGCAACCTGTGTAATGCGTCGCCGGCAGCGGACAGCGTGCCCGCGATGGTCGCCGCAGGAGCGAAAGCAGTGATCGTGGGCAAAGGTTCACGCCGCACTGTCCCGGTGGAGAAAGTTGTCACAGGCCCTGGCGCGACGTGCCTCAAGAAAGGTGAAGTCATCGAAGCGATAACGCTGCCGAAGCCCGCCAAGCGGACCGGTGATGCGTACCTTCGCTTCACGCCCCGCACCGAAATGGACATTGCCGTGGTGGGTGTTGGTATCAGCATGACTCTGGAGCGCGGCGTCATCAAGAAAGCGCGGGTTTGCCTTGGTGCGGTTGCGCCCACGGCGATTCTCGTCCCCGCTGCGGCGAGGGCGCTGGTTGGCTCCAAGCTGGACGACAAGGCGCTCGAGAAGCTCGCCGCTGCCTGCTCAAAAGCGTGCAATCCGATTGACGACAAACGCGGCACGGCCGCCTATCGAATAAGAGTGGCTGGCGTGCTTGCACGTCGCGCAGCCAAAATTGCCTATCAGCGCGCGGGAGGTGCAGCATGAGCGACGCGGTTCTAGTTTCTACGACAATCAATGGGGACGTCGTCGAGTATGCCTGTCCGACGGATGAGGTACTGCTCGATACGCTGCGTGATCGCGTCGGCCTGACTGGCGTGAAAGAAGGCTGTGGGACGGGCGACTGCGGTGCGTGCAGCATCACGCTCGATGGTCAGCTCGTATGCTCCTGTCTCGTTCTCGGCGTCGAGGCGGATGGCCGGGAGATCGGCACGGTCGAAGGCATGACGTCCGACGGTGAGCTGCATCCGCTGCAGCAGAAGTTCATCGAGCACGCGGCACTGCAGTGTGGCGTCTGCACACCAGGGTTCCTGGTTGCTGCGCAAGCGCTCCTCGACAACAACCCCAAGCCGACCGAGACGGAAATCCGCTACGCGCTGGCGGGGAATCTGTGTCGCTGCACGGGCTATGACAAGATCATACGTGCGGTCCAGGACGCGGCGAAGGACATGCGCAAAACCAAGAAGCGCAAGTAGTAACGCTCATCAACCAGGCATATTAAGGGAAACATACAATGGCTCACGACAATCGTTATACCGGACAGAAGTTCGAAGTCGTCGGGAATCGCTTCCTGCGCCCTGATGGCGTAGACAAGGTTACCGGCAGGGCACGTTACGGTGCGGATGCAAGCGCGCCCGGTCAGCTTTTCGGACTTGTCCTCCGCTCTCCCCACGCGCACGCGCTGATCAAGAAAATCGACACCTCCAAGGCAGAGAAGATGCCGGGGGTCAAAGCTGTCATCACTTCTGAAGACCTGCCGGATCTCACCGGCGGGGACGCCGGGCTGGCGCAGACGCTCGAAAACTGCATGGCGCGTGGACGCGCGATGTATGACGGTCATGCGGTAGCAGCGGTTGCTGCCGTAGACCGGCAGACGGCGAAGAAAGCGCTGCAGGCCATCAAGGTCACCTACAAGAAGCTACCACACGTCACCGATGTGGACGAGGCAATGAAGCCCGACGCGCCGGTACTGCACCCGTGGCTCTTCACCTCAGGCGTCGATCCGAAGCCTGAAAAGCCATCCAACATCATCAATCGCACCCAGATGGGGCACGGTGATGTGGATGCGGGTTTTGCAGAAGCGGACGTCATCGTCGAAAAATCATACAAAACCGAGCAGACCCACCAGGGTTACATCGAACCGCATGCGTGTCTGGCCTCGGTCAGCCCCGACGGTCAGGCAGAGCTCTGGGTAACCACCCAGGGTCCGTTCAGCTACCGGTCTGTCTGTGCGGCGCTGCTGGGCATGGACATCGCCAAGCTGAAAGTCACTTCTTCTGAAATCGGCGGCGGCTTTGGCGGCAAGACTCATGTCTGGATGGAGCCGCTGGCGCTCGCGCTCTCGCGCAAGGCCAACAAGCCGGTGAAGCTCGTCATGACACGTGACGAAGTGTTCCGTGCCACGGGACCGACCGCGTCAACGTCCATCGACGTCAAAATCGGCGCGAAGAAGAACGGCACGATTACCGCAGCGACCCTGGAACTGCGTTATCAAGGCGGCGCCTTCGTTGGCATGCCGTGGGCGCAGCTTGCCTGCATGACGGGTTTTGCCTGCTACAACATCGCCAATCAGCGCTCAGTGGGCTGGGATGTCGTCGTTAACCGGCCGAAGGTGGCGGCGTATCGCGCGCCGTCTGCGCCGATGGCCGCTTACGCGGTGGAAAGCACGCTCGACATGGTTGCCGAGGAAATCGGCATGGATCCGGTGAATCTGCGTTTGAAGAATGTCGCCAAAGAGGGCACGCAAGCGCCATATGGTCCCATTTACGGTCCGATCGGTATCGAGGCGGCGCTGAAAGCGGTCAAGAAGCACCCGCACATGAAAGCCAAACTCAAGAAAGGGCAGGGCCGCGGCGTGGCCTGCGGCTTCTGGTTCAACATCGGCGGTCAAACCTGTGTTGATCTCAACATCGGCACGGACGGCACCGTGAATCTCGCTGTCGGTACCGTCGATGTCGGCGGCGCGCGGGCGTCCATGGGCATGATTGCCGCGGAGGAGCTGGGCATCTCTTACGATGACGTGAAAGTCGTGGTTGCCGATACCGCTTCTCTGGGCCACAACGATACGACCGAAGGCAGCCGCGGCACCTTCTCCTCGGGCATGGCGACGATTTTCGCTGCACGCGATGCGATCAACGTCCTGAAGGAGCGGGCGGCGAAGATGCTGGACGTGCCGGTGCAGGATGTCGCCTGGGAGAAAGGTGAAGCCATTGCTGTCGGCAAGGCCTACAGCAATCTCCCGAGACTGTCACTCAAGGACATTGCGGCGAAGTCGGCGAATACCGGCGGCCCCATTGCGGGACACAACGAGGTCGTCGCTGATGGCGCCGGCATGGGCTTTGCGGCGCACATCGTCGACGTCGAGGTAGATCCGGAAACGGGTCACAGCAAGATCCTGCGTTACACGGTCGTGCAGGATGCCGGGAAGGCGATCCACCCTGACTATGTCGAAGGGCAGATGCAGGGCGCGGCTGTGCAGGGTATCGGTTGGGCCCTCAACGAAGAATATGTCTACGGCAAGGACGGCAGGCTCGAGAACCCGGGCTTCCTGGATTATCGTATCCCGGTCGCTTCGGATCTGCCGTTTATCGATACGAAGATTCTGGAGATACCCAATCCCAACCACCCCTACGGTATCCGCGGTGTCGGTGAAACCTCCATCGTGCCGCCTTTGGGTGCTATTGGTAACGCGATAGCCAACGCAACGGGCGTGCGCATGACGCATGCGCCGATGTCGCCGGTGCGCGTGCTGGATGCTCTGGACGCTGCAGCAGCCGAGGAACAGCAGGTTAGTGCAGGTTAGCCTCAACGGCGCGCTGCGCTCGGGCGCAGGCGGTGCCGCCTCGATAGACATTGAGGCGGCCACCATCCGCGAGCTTCTCACGAAGCTCGTGGAGCGCTTCCCCGGCATGCAGGATCATCTGGACCGCGGCATCGCGGTGGCCATCGACGGCGTCGTCTATCGGGACGACTGGACCCAGAAGATCCCGGCAGGTGCGGAGGTGTTCCTGATGCCGCGTATCGAGGGAGGATGAAGTGCGCAGTTTGCTTTTACTCTGGACGTTACTCTGGGCGCCGCTGGTTGCGCAGGCAGGTGAGCCGGTGAATCAAAACCACCCCTATGTATTCCATCTCGTGCAGGCGCATCTCTGGGACCAGGCGGTCGCGGAGGGTACTGTTTACTATCCGCCGACCTATGAAGCGGATGGCTTCACCCATGGCACATCGAATCCCGCAAAGCTTCTGAATGTGGCCAATCACTTCTATCCCGACGTGAAAGGCGATTGGTACTGTCTGCGTATGACGGTCGACAGCCTCAAGCAGACGGGTGTCGAAACGGTGTTTGAAGGCACCGCGCCGGTTGGCGACAAGCAGCCGGACTTTGAGGGTGCCGACGATGAGTTGTTTCCGCATATCCTGGGTGGCATCGCCCCTGCGGCCGTGCTCGAGAAGCATGCGGTTATGCGTGCAGCCGACGGCACGTTTCTCTCCATCGACGGTATCACCCGCTAGCTTCCCGGCTGTATGAGCGAGCAAGCAAGCGGGCCAGGCGCAATCGCCACGGACGATGTGGGCGTGCTCTCGATTGCCAGGACCACCGTGGTTGATACCCGTCTGGCGATGGCCTACGCCGCGGGCATCAACGATGCCAATCCGGCCTACTTCGACGACGAAAAAGAGGGCGGCGTGACCGTGCATCCCGGCCTTGCCTTCACCTTGCAGTGGGCGAGCCGTTTTCGCCCCGACCAACCGATCAACTGGCGCGCAGCCCCCTTCGGCGTGCATGCGACGACGGACTTGCGCCTGTATCGTCCTTTCAAGGTGGGTGAAGCGATCACAACCCAGGGTAAGTATCTGCAGAAGAGACAGATCAAACCCGGCGTGTACACCGTCGACCGATATCAGATGACCGCCAGCAACGGCGACCTGGTTGCTGAGCTTTACTACAACGGCATCACCCGCGGCGCGACGCTCGAAGGCCCGGACGTTGTGCTCGAAGAGGAGCCTGCGTGGCCGGCATTGAGCGAGGCGGCTGCTCATCCGCTCTGGCGCACGGTGGTGTCTGTACCCTTACATGCCGGTCAGCAGTACACGGAGTGTGCGCAGATCTACAATCCCATTCACACCGAGCCGAGTGTGGCCAAAGCTGCCGGCTTGCCTGACATGATCCTGCACGGCAGCGCCACCAAGGCCCTCTCACTGTCCGCGGTCGTCGATGCCGCGTTTGCGGGTGATGCCAGGCGTGTCACGCGGCTCTGCGGTCAGTTGCGGGGTATGGTGTTGATGAATTCCGAGATTGTCGTCGAGGCGTTGGCCGAAGAGATCAGCGGCGGCGAGAAGCGGGTATACTTTCGGACGCTGAATGCCGAGGGCGAAGCCGCGGTCAGCAACGGCGTCGTCTGCGGGCACGCCTGAATGCATCAGGCGCTGAAGCGATGTGCAAACCCTGCATCTGCCGGTGGCAGCGGGCCGTCCTTGTTGGCAAAGTGCGCGTCGATGAAGCGCTCTGAAGATTCCGCCAGGTCGAGATAAAGAGCGCTCGTGAGCATCCGCGCGGCGTGACCCTGCCAGCCCGCCGGCAGCAGCTCCTGCGGGAGTCCCGGATCGCGCAGCAGGATCTTGCGATATTCGTGTACCAGGAACGTGCGCAGATAGAACGCCTCTTCGGCTGCGACGACCGCACCGCGCGCCGCGGCGGCGATGGGTTCGAACGTGGCGATAAACTGTCGGTAGCTCGTCTCGAGCGTCTCCAGTTGCCAGGCCTCGGAGCTGAGCTTCAACAGCGTGTTCGTGTTGCCGCCTTCGGGCAGCTGGCCCTGCACGTAGACCACGTTCTGACCGGCTTCGAGCTGGTTGAGCTCACCCAGGGTGGCGGCGACATCCGGGTGCGGATGCGCCAGCAGTTCGCTGCCGAAGCTGCCGAAGCCAAGCCATTTCAGCGCTTTCTTGATCTGCGTCCTTTCGGCCGGCGTAACCTGACTCAGCAGCAGCAGGTGCCATTGCCCGTCCCAGGCGGGACTCTGCCCCGCGTAGATGCGGCTGCTGGCTTCGCTGAACGCCTGCGCGCCGTTTTCCGTCAAAGCGTAGAAGCTGCGTCTGCCAAGCTGTGCGTTGATGAGAATGCCGTCCTGCACGAGACGATAGACCGCGGTGCGCACCAGCCGATGCGAGATGTCGAGCCTGGCCAGCACGTCGATCAGCGTGCCGAGCGAGACGCTGCCGCCGCGTGGCGCCACGCTGTCGCCGAAAATCGTGACGATCAGGCTGCCGGTGCGGATGGGCGTGCGGCTTTTGAATTCGCGCATGAGCGCCTGCGTGGCAGTGTTGAGTGGGTCTGGTGGCGACGGCACGGCAGGCCTCAGCAGATTCGGGTCTTTAAATGATACACAAAACTTGATTCAACGAGAAATTATGTGTCATATTGTCGGCTCTTCTGGTGAAGGAATCCCGCATGAGTGAAGCCAGCGACCTGGAGCGCCGCTTCGAGGACAAGATAGCCGCCGAAGAGCGTATCGAACCAAAAGACTGGATGCCCGAAGCGTACCGCAAGAACCTCGTCCGCCAGATGTCTCAGCACGCGCACTCCGAAGTCATCGGCATGCAGCCGGAAGGTAACTGGCTGACCCGCGCGCCCACGCTCGAACGTAAGTCGGTGCTGCTCGCCAAAATCCAGGACGAAGCGGGACACGGTCTGTATCTCTACAGCGCGACCGAGACGCTCGGCGTTACCCGCGAGGAACTCCTGGACGCCTTGCATGAGGGGCGCGCCAAATACGCTTCCATATTCAACTACCCGTCTTTGACCTGGGCGGATATCGGTGCGATCGGCTGGCTCGTCGACGGCGCAGCGATCGTCAACCAGATATCTCTGCAGCGCACGTCTTACGGGCCCTATGCCCGCGCGATGGTGCGGATCTGCAAGGAAGAGAGTTTCCACCAGCGCCAGGGTTACCAGATCATGGTGCGGCTCGCCGAGGGCAGCGCGGAACAGAAAGCCATGGCCCAGGACGCCCTGAACCGCTGGTGGTGGCCGTCGCTGATGATGTTTGGCCCTCATGATGCCGAGTCGGCGCACTCTGCGCAGTCCACGCTCTGGAAAATCAAGCGTATGGGTAACGACGAGGGACGGCAGAAGTTTGTCGACCAGACGGTGCCTCAGGCAGAGATCATCGGGCTCACCATTCCGGATCCTGACCTCGAGTGGAACGAAGCACGCGGCCATTATGACTTCGGCGAAATCGACTGGGACGAGTTCATGCAGGTGATCAGCGGGAACGGCCCGTGTAATCGTCAGCGTCTGGGGCAGCACCGTAAAGCCCACGAGGACGGCGAATGGGTGCGCGAGGCCATGGCTGCGTACGCGCGCAAGCAGCGGGAGAGTGATGATGTCTGACGCCACACCCCTGTTCGAAGTTTTTGTACGCAGCAAGCGTGGTCTTGACCACATCCATGTCGGCAGCCTGCACGCACATGACGCGGAACAGGCGCTCGAGTATGCCCGCGAGTCCTACATCCGCCGCGGCGAAGGGGTCAGTATCTGGGTGGTCGAATCGCGCCACATACACGCCTCCCAGGAGTCGGATGCGGCCTCCTTCTACGATCCCATGGACGACAAACCCTACCGGCACGCAACGCACTACGCGCTGCCGGAAGGCGTGGACAACATGTAGGGGCGGCGATGATTGACCAGAAAGACATTGCTGAATACACGCTGCGTCTCGGCGACGACGCGCTCGTGCATGGCCAGCGGCTCTGCGAATGGTCTGCCGATGCTCCGTTCCTGGAGGAAGACATAGCGATTGCCAACGTTGGCCTCGACTACCTCGGGCGTGCCCGCATGTTGCTGCAATATGCGGGCGAACTCCTGGGCAAAACTGAAGATGAGCTTGCGTTCCTGCGCGACGCGCCGGAGTTCAGGAATCTGTTGATCGTCGAGTTGCCGCGGGGCGATTTTGCGTTTGCGATGATGCGTCAGTATCTGCTGGACGAGTATGAGCTGCTTTTCTTCGAAGCGCTGACCCGGTCAGAGGATGCCACCCTTGCTGCGGTTGCCGAGAAAGCGGTCAAAGAAGTGCGTTATCACCATCGCCGCAGCGTCGAGTGGATGCGCCGTCTGGGGCGCGGTACCGCGGAAAGCAACCGGCGTATGCAACGCGCTCTGGATGAGCTTTGGGGTTACGTCGACGAGTTCTTTCAGATGGACACTCTGGATGAGCGGCTGGCGGTAGCGGGTGTCGCGGTAGATCGGCGAGCGCTCGAAGTCATCTGGCGTGACCGCGTGGCAGACCTCGTCTCCGCGGTGGACCTGCAGCTCCCAGGCGACGAATGGCAGGTGAGCGGCGGTCGCGCCGGCGTCCACACGGAACATCTCGGCCACATGCTCACCGAGATGCAGTTTCTGCAGCGCAGCTACCCGGGTCTGACCTGGTGATGGCTGCTGCGTCCATTCCGCTGATGCCGGAGGCGCGATTTGCGCTGAATCAGCGGCGTGAACAATCACGCTGTCGCGAGCTCTTCGATATGCTCGATGCGGTCAAAGACCCGGAGATACCGGTCTTGAGTATCTGGGACCTCGGCATTCTGCAGGACATCCAGCGCGCTGAAGACGGCTCCATCGAGGTGATCATTACGCCAACTTATTCGGGATGTCCCGCCATGGCGCAGATCAGTGAAGACATCGGCGACTGTCTCGGCGCGGCCGGCTTTCCAGCAGTAAAGATCACTCAGCGCCTGACACCGGCCTGGACAACCGACTGGATGGACGCCGGGACACGTAAACGACTGCGCGAGTACGGCATCGCGGGGCCGGAAAGTGCCGCCTGCCCGCAATGTGGCAGCACCGATACGGTGGTGATCAGCGAGTTCGGTTCCACTGCCTGCAAAGCGCTGATGAAGTGCAATAGCTGTCTTGAACCGTTCGATCAGTTCAAGCGGCTCTAACGGAACGATTGCGATGGCTGACTTTCATACGCTGACGGTGACTGATGTTCGCCAGGAAGCCAACGACACCATTCACGTCTGCTTCGATGTGCCTGAGGAGGCGCGTGACGCGTTTTCATTTCAGGCGGGGCAGTATCTGACCTTCAGCGCGGAGATTGACGGCGACGAGGTGCGCCGCAGTTATTCCATCTGCGCGGCGGTCGGCGAGCCGCTGGCGGTTGCCATCAAGAAGATAGACGGCGGTGCGTTCTCGCAATATGCCCATCGTAACTTCTCAACAGGGACGACCGTCAGGGCGCTCCCGCCAGCGGGGGAGTTTTGTCCAGACGTTGATCCCGAGGCGGTGCGCAAATACCTGCTCATTGCCGCAGGCAGCGGCATCACGCCGATCATCTCTATCGCCAAGACACTGCTCGCGAGCGAGCCGGACAGCGAGGTGACTTTGCTGTACGGCAACCGCCGCTCTCAGGACATCATCTTTCGCGACCAGCTGTTGTGGCTGAAAAACCGTTATCTCACGCGCCTGCAGTGGATCAACATTTTCAGCCAGGAGACCCAGGAAGCGCCCATTCTCAACGGCCGTATCAACAACAGGAAGGGCGGGGAGCTCAACCAGCACCTCATCGACATCGTCGGCTACGACGAGTTTTTCCTCTGCGGTCCCGAAGGCATGATCTCGGAAGTCTCCCGCGGTCTGCGGGGGGTGGGCGTGAACGAAGAGCGCATCCACTATGAGCTCTTCTTCGCTTCTCCCGAGGATGCGCGCCAGGCAATAGAGCGGCATCAGGCCCGTGCCCGGGAATATGCCGGGTTGACCACGGAGGTCCGCGTACGTTCGGGTGGCCGGGAAGTGGTGTTCGACCTCACGGCTGACGGCGAGAACATCCTCGACGGGGCGATGGAGAGTGGTCTCGAGCTGCCGTTCTCCTGCAAAGGCGGTGTGTGTGCAACCTGCAAGGCCAAGGTGCTCGAAGGTCAGGTGGACATGGATCTCAATCACGCCCTCTCGGCGGACGAGATAGATCAGGGGTTTGTGCTCACCTGCCAGGCGCACCCGATCAGTGACAAAGTGGTCGTCGACTTCGACGTCATCTGACGTATCAGCCTGACAGCCGCTTGTGGCTGTCCCAGCGACTCAATATCCAACTGGTCAAGATGCCGCCGACGAACCCGATCAGGTGGCCGTCCCAGGAGACGCGGGTTTCGGTCGGGAACAACCCGAACAGAAGGCCCCAGTAGCCAAGCGCAACCCCCGCGCCGATGAGAATGTCGACGACACCGCGGCGAAAAATCGCGTTCGCCAGCAACAGGCCGAACAAGGCAAAGACCAGGCCGCTCGCGCCGATGTGCGCGCCCGAGCGTCCCAACAGCCACAAGCCGAGACCCGCTGTGGTCAGGCATAGGAAAACGCCGGAGAAAAAGTGTCGGCCGCCGCGGCTCTGTAGAAGCAGCAGAAAGATCACCAGGGGTGCGGTGTTGGCGGACAGGTGCGCGACGTCTCCATGGAAAAACGGTGCGGACCATATTCCCCACCATTGCTGGGGCAGCCGCGGAATCAGCGCACCGCGGCTGACGACTTCGGGAAACAGAAACCCCAGAAAAGAAGATAGCCAAATGGCGACGATGATCAGGGCGACGGCCAGCAGGCGTTCACTGCGTCTGTTTCCGGACAGAGGAGGCGCGTTCCGCGATTTCAGAGAGGCACCACCAGGTTGATCACATCTTCGATCAGCTGCTCTTTGTCGTAGTCGGCTAATCCCTCATGGTCGGTGCTCAGCAGCGGGTTGATCAACAGCATCGCGGCGCCGAAAGGCACTGCGTTGGTGTACAGAGAAACCAGAGGCAGCGGCACGTTGGCAAGGCGCCCGGCGTTCTGCGTCGCTTCGACCTCGACCCGTATGACATCGCTGAACTCGTGCATCGCGTCTTTCAGCTTGTCGTCGGCGAAGCGGGTCACGTCGGGGTGCAGAATGGTTCGAAAGAGCGCCGGGTTTTCCAGGGCCCAGCGCAAGAAACCACGGCCCATGGCGTTCAGGCGCACTTGCGGGTCATCGCTGCCGGTGGCATCTGCGCTGTCCAACGTAGCTGTTGCAACGGCTAACCAGCCGTCAGTGGCAAGCGCTGCCAGCAGAGCTGCTTTGTTCTTGAAGTGGCGATTTGGCGCGGCGTGTGAGACGCCGAGGTCCCGCGCGATACCGCGCAGCGTCAGCGCTTCGAGACCTTCTGTATCGATGATTTCGACGGCCCGGCGCAGGATGTCGGCGGACAGATTGCCGTGATGGTAGGGTGTTGCGGTGGCGGTCATGAATTCACAGTTTTTAAGTTGACAGCGTCTACATCTTTGCGTTTAATGGCGAAGTAGACGGTGTCTACATTACTGGGGAGTAACCGGTTATGCAACAACTCATCAAATTTCTCTTTTCACCGTTCGCGTTTGCGCTGGGATTTCTCTGGCCGCTGACGACGCAGCTCCTGGTCGCCGGCGCCGTTGTGCCGTCGGGCTGGACGGCCATCGCCATTGGCGCGGCGATCGCGATTCCGTGGGGTGTCATGGCGCAAATCAGAGGGAGCTGGATATGGATCAAGTAGTCGACCCGAATAACGTTGATCATCTGTCGGATACCCAGCTCGATGTGCTGGAGCGTCAGATCGCCAACAAATACATGCGCATCGTGCCCTGGGGTGCGGTGGCGTGGGGTATTGGCAATTGCCTCTTCTTTCTCGCCTTGCTGCCGCTCACGATCCTCGGCTATGTGCCGCTGTGGCTGGGATTTGTACTGGCGACGCTGAGTATCGCCGCGGCTTACCTGCCGTCCCATGAAGCCCAGCACAACATCATCGCTGGCAAAGGCAAGCCGTTGCGCTGGTTGAATGAGCTGGTAGGCCATGTCTCCACCGTGCCGCTGGTTTATCCCTACCGTGTGCTGCGCGCCACGCACATGGAGCATCATGCGCACTGCAACGAACCCGAGCTCGATCCCGACTACGGCGTCCACGCGCCGTCGGACTGGACGTTCTGGCGCAACCAGGTGCTTGCCCGCCTGGCTGGCCGCGGTACCAACGACAGCGCGTACGGTGAAACCCTCGAACGTGTCGGTCAGAGCGCCCTGTTCGTGGATGCGATTGTCTATCAGGTCATTTATCTGGGCGTGCTCTTCACCCTCGCCTGGACCGGGTACGCGCTGGAAGCCGCCCTCCTGTGGTGGCTGCCGCGGCACCTGGCGCTGATGTATATCAGCTACTACCTGTCCTGGGCGCCGCATCATCCCGGTGACAAAACGGGCCGCTATGGTGACACGCGCGCTTTCAAGAGTCGGTTTGGCAACGTGGTGTCGATGGGCATGCAGTATCACATCATCCATCACCTCTATCCGCGCATCCCGCTTGCGCTGACACCTGCGGCGTACCGCGAGCTGAAGCCGATTCTCGAGCGACGCGGCTGCGAGCTGGGTGGATTGTAAAGCCGATTCGTCTGGCAACACCGGGGTAGCCGCGTATCATAGGATGGACATGCTTTTCCTGGGGGAGAGGGAATGTCCATTGTTATCGACGCCGATGGCCACATCTGCGAGCCGGAGTCCGTCTGGACTGACTACACCCGCGCGGCATTGCGCGATCAGGTGCTGCAGGTCAAAACTGAAAACGGCGAAAGCTTCGTCTCGATAGAGGGTCACTCCCGGCGCGGCGTCGGACCGGGACCGGCGCAAGCCTGTATACCTGGCGGGATGGCGCCAGACCAGGCGCTGACCTGGTCCGACATCCTGCCAGGCAGCTATGATCCCGCAGCCCGCCTCGAGGTCATGACGGAGGAGGGCATCGATCACGCACTCTTTTTCCCTTCGATCCACCTCTTGTGGGGCGATGTCCGCGACCCCGAGGTGGCAGCCGAAACCTGTCGTGCTTACAACAATTGGATGAGCGATTTCTGCAAGGAAGCCCCGCAGCGGCTTTTTGGGATGGGCATTGTGCCGTTGCAGGATCCGGATCTTGCCGTGGCCGAAGCAAAACGGCTGCGCGAGATAGGATTGTCAGGATTTGTCAGCCGTCCGGAGCGTTTCAATGGGTTGGCGCTCTATGACGAAGCGTGCAACGCGCTCTGGGACGTGGCGGTCGCCGATGACCTTGCGGTCGGTATCCATGGCAGCTTCGGCTCGCGCATGGCCGGATTCTCCACGGGACGTTATGAAGACAACGTCTTTTATGACCACATGATTGCGCATCCGTTTGGACAGATGGCTGTGGTCATGGATCTCATCGCAGGTGGTGTCCTGGATCGCTTTCCTTCAATGCGGGTCGGTTTCTTCGAAAGTGGCCTGGGCTGGATACCGTACTGGCTGGATCGCCTGGATGAGCATTTTGAGGTGATGGGTCACCACACGCCCTGGTTGAAGCGGCGTCCGAGCGAGATTTTTGCCGAGCAGTGTTTCGTTTCGATGGAGGCTGACGAGGCGAAAGGATTGAGCTGGATGATGGATATGGGCCTTGGCCAGTGCATTCTCTGGGGGTCGGATTATCCGCACTTCGACTCCACGTACCCCGGCGCTTATGCTGAGGCGCGCGAGACGTTTGAGGCGCAGGGTGCCGGAACGGCGGAACAAATTGTCGGCGCCAATCCGGCGCGTTTTCTGGGGCGTGCGTAATGGCTGAATTTCTCGATCGTTTTCGTCTGGATGGGGAGGTTGCCGTCGTCACCGGTGGCGGCCGGGGCATCGGCGCGGGCATTGCCAAAGCGTTCGCTGCGGTGGGCGCCGACGTTGTCGTGGCTGCCCGCCGTTCTGCAGAAATTGAAGCCGTCGCACAAGAGATCCGCGACGGCGGCGGGCGCGCGTTGGCGGTTGCCACCGACGTTACCTCGCTCGACGACCTGGAACAGGTCGCTCAAGCCGCGGTAGACGAATTCGGCAAGCTCTCCGTCTGGGTCAACAACGCCGGCGGCTCGCCCATGCGGATGCCATCAGAGGAACTGCCCCGGGACGAGTGGCACCGCACGCTGGCGCTCAACCTGACGGCCGTTTACGAAGGTTCGCTCGTTGCGAAACGATTCATGCGGCGTGGTTCCATCATCAACATCACTTCCGGCGCCGGTACCGGTCCGGTACCCGGCAGCGCCCATTACGGCGCGGCCAAAGCCGGTGTGAATTCGCTGACGTGGACGCTGGCCGCGGAGTTTGCGCCGGATATACGCGTCAACGCCGTGGCGCCGGGCGCGATTCCGACAGAGGTCATGCTGGAGGCGGTGGGCAAAACGGCTGACCAGCTCGATGAGTTGCTGGCCGAATGGAAGATCCCGCTCGAGCGCCTGGGCACGCCGGAAGACATCGCTGCTTGTTGCATTTATCTCGCTTCGGAAGCCGCCAGCTGGGTGAGCGGCGAGATCATTCGTGTCGGCGGCGGGGCAAGGCCGCGTTAGTCGTTCACAGCTGGTCTAAAACGCCTTGCTCGGATTCTTCGACCGCATCTTCGTAGAGGAGGATGTGCGACACCTCGCGCCGGTTGCCGCTCAGCGTGTGGCTGATGTTGGTGCGCTGTATGGTGTGCGTCCACTCGTATGACATGTGTCCGACTCTCACTGCGCGCCCCCATTCATCAGGCTTGGTTTCGAACAGACGGTTGCGCCAGTTCTGCTCAGGTTCACCTGCTTCCGGATAACGTTTGCGCAGAAGATCGTTCAGTTGCTCGTAGTCGGCAATGGCGGCGTCTCCTTCTTCGGGGATAGCCGCGACCTGGTAGCCCGCCTGGTGCAGCAAGCCTTCTTCATCGAACCGGTAGAAGATGTAGACGTCCAGATTGGCAAGTTTGGCTTCATAGGCAACGTAGCCGATACGCCGGTCGGAAGGGATCTCTCCTTCGTGCAGAGCAAGGACGTCACGCAGGCTCATACCCCATGACGCTTCGCGAAAGTCCGCGGCGACGGCCGTCATGGAGGTCAGCCAGAGGATGAATACAGCGCTCAAGCTGCGCCGATATTGCTTCGATTTACTCGAATGGTCGTTCACTTCTGCAAGGATCTAATTCTGATTTTCTGAAAGTGCAAGCTTACGGGTCTCTCGTCAAGTCCTCGTGAAGCTGGCATAGAGTGCCGCAACCGGTGAAACAAAGCTACGAACGCCTGCATCTTTGACATCGAGATATACGATGTATAAGCCTTTCTAAATCAGATTTTTCTTGAATCGCCGGGTTCCTAAAATGAAACGGTTTCCCCCACTTGTCGGCGGGAGCGCAATAAGTAACAGAGGTTAGCGTCATGGCGGAAGCGTTGCTCGATTCGGAAAAACACGTGCATTTGCAAAATCCTCATCTCGTCAGTGTGGCCGCGGGCGACGGGATAGGGCCTGAGATAACCTCTGCGACGTTGCGGGTGCTCGAGGCAGCGAAGGCGCCGCTCGCATTTCAATCCATCGAGATGGGGCTCGCGTGCTGGCAGAAGGGTTTGAGCTCAGGGGTGCCGCAGGCGAGCTGGGACGCCATTCGTCATAGCGGTGTTCTGCTCAAGGGGCCGATGACCACACCTCAGGGCTCGGGCATGAAAAGCCTGAATGTGACGCTGCGTAAGAGCCTCGGGCTATACGCCAACGTGCGTCCTGTGCGCGCATACGTTCCCTATGTCGCATCGCATCATCCGGATGCAAATCTCGTGATCATTCGCGAGAACGAAGAGGATCTCTATGCCGGTATAGAGCATCGTCAGACGCAGGACGTCGTGCAGTGTCTGAAGCTCGTTTCGCGGCCGGGATGCGAGCGCATCATTCGCTATGCCTTTGAATTCGTGATGACGCGCAAGCGCAAGCGCCTGACGTGCATGACCAAAGACAACATCATGAAGTTGACCGACGGTCTGTTCCACGAAGTATTCGATGAGGTTGCTGCCGAGTACCCGGATGTCGAAGCGGACCATATGATCGTGGATATCGGCATGGCGCGCGTTGCCAATGAGCCGGAAGCCTTCGACGTCATCGTTACCCCCAATCTATACGGCGATATCGTTTCCGACATTGCCGCCGAAGTGACGGGCTCGGTGGGCCTCGCGCCTTCTGCCAATATCGGAGATTCGATCAGCGTCTTTGAAGCGATACACGGCTCGGCGCCGGACATCGCCGGGCAGGACATTGCCAACCCGTCGGGACTGCTGCTGTCGTCGGTCAAAATGCTCGCCCATCTCGGCCTCGGCGAGACTGCTGAGCTGATACACAACGCCTGGCTGCGCACCATCGAAGACGGCATACACACACCGGACGTCTTTGGATCACAGCACAGCAGAATGCGTGTGGGTACGCAGGCGTTTGCCGGCGCCGTCATCGAACGTCTTGGCGAAAGTGCGCGTAACCTTGGCGCAGCACACTACCCGCGCCGTAAGCTTCGGATCGAGCCCCGCAGTCGCGCCAGCGATGCCGAGCGCAAGCTCGTTGGCGTGGATATGTTCGTGCAGGCAAATTCGACGCCTCTGGAGGTGGCCAACAAGGTGCTGGCGGCAGCGAATGACAAATTCGAACTGGCCATGGTCACCAATCGTGGTGTCCAGGTCTGGCCCCAGGGCGCGCCCGAAACGTTCTGCACGGACCACTGGCGCTGCCGCTTCAGAGGCCTGGCAGAAGAAGCCGGCCAGCTGGCGAACGCTGATGTGTTCCGACTGGCGATGGCCCTCGACGAAGCGGGCGTCGACATCATCAAAACGGAGCACCTTTACGACTTCGACGGCAAGCCGGGGTTCTCGATGGGTCAAGGGCAGTGAGGGGCCTGCATAGCGGCGGATGGAAAATACCGTGACGTTGCGGTTTACTTGAGCGCGAGCTCAACGGGAGGAACGCTCATGGCTACCGCAACGGGTCACAATAAGGTCGAAGGTCTGCACCATCTGGCAGTTTGCACTGCCAATATGAAAGAGCAGATCGAGTTTTTTACCGACAAGCTCGGCATGGAGCTGCAGGCGCTTTATTGGATGCATGGCGTGGAGAACACCTGGCACGGATTCTTGCGGCTCAATGACGAGAGTTCGATCGCGTTCGTCTGCAACCCGGACATACAGGATATTCCGCGGGTGCTCGGGGCTTCGCATGCCGGTAATCCAGCGGCCAACTCTGCCGGCGGCACGATGCAGCACCTGGCGATGAAAGTGGCTAACCACACAGAGCTCATGAACATGCGCGATCGCCTGCGCAGCAAAGGCGTCCCGGTCATGGGCCCCATCGAGCACGGTATGTGCTGCTCTATCTACTTCGCCGGACCCGAAAACCTTTCATTGGAGCTCAGCTACTCTAACGAGCCGATCAACAATGAAGAGTGGATAGATCCGGAAGTCGTGGCGCTGGCCGGCATCAGCGCAGCAGAGCTGGAACGCTACAAGCGCCCGGCAGCCTTCGAAGGTCAGGGCGGCAGCGTGGCGCAGCCCGATGTCACTTCAGCACCGGGTCCGCATATGACCAACTATCCGGAAGGTGCGTACGAGTTCATCATGAGTCGCACGGACGAACAGGTGTTGAATTCCGTGCCGAGCGATCCGCCCGTCAATCTCAGCGCTTAAGCGCGGATAGCGTCCCAGGCGCAGGGCAGGGCCAGCGCGCGCGTATTCCTCGAAAACCTGCAGAGCGGGGCTCATTCTGGCCGCCGGAAATCGCCAGTTTGACGTTGGCGCGTCTCTGCGTTTCGGTGAGTCCGGCCTGCACCTGGACGGATAGCAGGGAGGCGCCCGGCTTGGCAGTGATCTCCGGCAGCCGTGCATCGATAGCGCGGTCGATCGCCGCGGTCGCTCGAGATCCACATTGAAAGCAGAGGCGTTGGACATGGTGTCCTCCTCGCTCTGGATGCCGCGAATTTAGCAGAGATCCGCAGGCAGCCGCGGACTTCTTGTAGGATTGGGGACCTATGCATGGGTACGCGCTAACGGAAACGACATCGTGGAAAGAAAAGTAGAGATTGTGGAATTTCCGGAGACGGCTGTTGCCGCTGTCGAGTATCAGGGGCCGGAACACAAGTCAGCGGCCGCAACCATGCAGCTGGTTGCGTGGCGCCGAGAAAACGGCGTTGGTCCGGGGGAGGGCATGACGCTGGGTGTGCATTTCTCGGATCCGCGAACCACGCTGCCGGAAGATTTTCGCCTCGACATCTGCGTCAGCTTCGATCGCGAAGTGGCGCCGAACCCGCACGGTGTTGTTGCCAAAGTCATTCCAGGCGGTCGTTGCGCGCGGATACGTCACACAGGCAGCCGCGACTGGATGACTGAGCCCGACTATCTGGTCCGGGAGTGGCTGCCGGAGAGCGGCGAAAGCCCGAGGGACTTTCCGCTCTTCTTTCACTATGTAAACGTCGGTCCTGATGTCAGGGAGACGGACATGATCACTGACATTTACCTGCCGCTGCAGTGATACGGTTTGTGTCTCAGCGCTCGCGCTTGAGGCCGAATTCCGCCAACACCTCGTCCGTGTGCTCGCCGAGCGTGGGCGGGCGTTGATAGAAGGTCGTTTGCGACTTCGTGAATTTTATGGGGCTGCCGGATAGAACGCTGCTTGGATTGTCGCCCTGAATATCAAAGGCGTTCAGCATGTCGCGGGCCGCGACGTGCGGATCGGCAAACACTTCCGCCATGGAATTGGCGGGACCGCAGGGGACCTGGCCGCCTATTGCATCGAGAAGGTCCGCTTTCGTCTGCCCGCTGGTCCATTGGGTGATTGCGTCTTCGGTGAACTCGTGGTTCTTTGCGCGCCGCAAGTTGGATGACGTGCGCTCGTCATCGATCAGGTCCTCCCGGCCCATCGCCTTGCAGAGAATTGCCCAATGCCGCTCGACGGGTGCGGCGATGGCAATGCGCCCATCGCTGGTCGGAAACATGCCGAACGGCACGAGCGCGCGCTCCGAGGCTTTGCGCTCTTTCTGCGTAAGGCCGTAGGCGGCAACGTTCGACTTCAGGAGCGCAAGCACGCCGTCGTACATCGCGACGTCGAAGAACTCTCCCGTGCCCGTTGCCTGTGCGCGATGCACGGCGGCGAGAAGGCCCAGAGCCATCAGCGTGCCCGGATAGATGTCGGCAATCGCCACGGGCCAGAGCTCGCCGGTAGCTTCCACCAGGCCGCCGAAGCTCTGACCGGCAACGTCGAGACACGGCCAGTCCGAGTACGGGCTGGCGCCGGTGCGTGGATCCCCGAACCCGCGCACGGCGCCATAGACAATCTTTGGATTTCTGGCGGCTATGGTCTCGTAGCTCAAGCCAAGCTCGTCCATGACCCCGGCGCGCATGTTCTCGACGACGGCGTCAGCTTGCTCGCACAGCTTGAGCAGGATCTACTTGTCTTCCGGATCTTTCAGATCGAGAACGATGCTGCGTTTGTTGCGGTTTACCCCGGCAAAGGACATCCCGTAATCAGCTCCGGCGTCAGTGTTTCTGCTGGCGTGCCCATAGTCCGGGGGGAAGGGCGGCACCATGCGGAAACCGTCTCCGCCTGGGGGTTCTACTTTGATGACGTTGGCGCCGAGATCCGCCAGCAGCACGGTCCCGAACGGGCCGGCGTAAGCCATCGTGCAGTCGATGATGGTGATGTCTTCGAGCGGGCCTTTGCGCGGTTCGGTCTTCATGCCTTCTCCCTGGTGTGCCTGTCGAGCTCGGGCGCCAACGCCTCGTAGATCGTGCCGAGATGGTCGATCATTGCATCGCTGGAGCGAAAGCCATGCTGAAAAATCGGAACGCAGTCAATGACCGTGCTGTCGAAGCCGAGCGCGTTGAGCTCTGCCACGCGGCGTTTCATCAGATCGGTATCCGCGTAAAACATTTTGCGCTCTTCTTTGTTGAGCGCGTCCGGCGAGAGGGACATCTGCAGCCCCAGCGTCGCCGGGTCGCGGCCGGCGGCCTCGCAGAAGGACCTCAGTTGATCGAGTTTAGTTTCCAGCGGTGCATCTCCCGGCGCGTGCATGCCCATCCAGCCGTCAGCAAGTTCGGCTACCCGTTGGAGCGCTGCGGGGTGCGTCCCGCCGATCCAGATCGGCAGGCGCTCCCCTTGCGGCGGCTTGGGCTCCATGGCCATTTCCTCGATCTGATAAAAGCGGCCTTGAAAACTGATGTGCGTGTCGCGCCAGTAGGACCGCAGAAGCGCAATACACTCGCCCAACCGCGCACCACGCGTTTCGAAGTCTTCGCCGAGCGCTTCGTACTCCGAGCGCTGCCAGCCGATGCCGACACCGAGGCGCACCCGGCCGCCGGACAGGGTATCCAGCGTGCTGACCTGCTTGGCAACCAGAGTTGGCTGGCGCTGAGGCAGCACCAGGACGCCGGTACCCAGACCGATGCGTTCCGTCACCGCAGCGGCGTAAGACAAGAGCATGAACGCTTCCATGATCGGCATCGTGGGCGAGTAGAACGGCTTGCGGCGCGTTTCCGTCGGGTAGCCCATCAGGACGTGATCGAACATGTCCAGCTCGTCAAAGCCAATGTCCTCTATGGCTTTGATGAGCCTGGTTACTCCGGCGGCGCCCTCGCGGTACAGCACGCTCGGAAAGACGACTGATATTTTCATGCTGCCAGTCAGTCTCCGCCGACGCTCTGCAGCGCCGCATCGATGATTGCCCGCTCGCGGCCGCGCGGATCGTTGACGACCATCGGCGTATCGTCGAATACCATGGTCGCCCTGGCCGCAGGGTCGTATTGTGGCCACTCGGGCAGGCCCTCATGGTTGGGGTTGCCGGTGCGTGCGAACGCCAGCCATGCCTCGGACATCACGTCCGCCAGTGCCTGTTGCGACTCGCCGAGCCCGGACATCGACTCTGACAGGGCGACGTTGTCAAAAACAAAACCGATGTCCAGCGCATGGGTGGCCCCCCAGATCCCGTCATCGACCGGCGTTGCCCAGCTCAAATAGTACTGATAAACGGGGGCGCCGCCCTGGACGGCTTTGCGGTCAGCAAGCGTGAAGCTCCCGCGTCCGAATATGCCGTGATCGGTCAGAGCTTCGAACAGCAGGTGCGGCGCATTCAGGTCCGGGTGGAGTTCGCGATAGCCGGCGATGATGGCGTCTGCATCTGCGCCGGGAATGGCCGTCGCCATGGCTTCGGGCAGGGTTTCCCAGGTCAGCTCAAAAAGCTCGCGGCGCGCGGCGCCGTAGAGCATCGACATCTCGGTCTGCGTGCTGCCGATCATCAGCGGCACTGCCGAAGAGACAACCGGCGCGTCCGGCGTAAAGGGTTGGCGCAGGTTGTGCACGCCGTCTACCACCGGGCGATTGCCGATGGCGATGCCGCTCTTCTGGGCTGCCGTCATCGCCGCATCTGCGATTGTCTCGGTGGGCAACGCGCGGATGGTATCGATGTTGGTTTCATCGATCCCGAGCTCTTCGAGGAGCGCTGCAGTGCCGGCTCTGGCATCTTCGACGTCCATGATCTCGAGGCCCGGTCCGCTCTGCACCACGGCGCGGTGGAAGAGGCCGGCAGCGGCTTCCATGGCCATCAGCGTGCTGACCTTCCAGCCACCGCCCGACTCACCGAATATGAGGACGTTGTCCGGATCGCCACCGAAGTTTGCGATGTTGTCACGCACCCACTCGAGCGATGCAACCAGATCCAGCATCCCTGCGTTGGCGGACCCTTTGAACGCGTCGCCATACTCGTCGAGATACAGATAGCCAAAAACGTTCAGGCGATGATTGACCGTCACGACCACCACATCACCGCGTGTGGCAAGACGGGTACCATTGTAGACGTTGGATGAACCGGAGCCGGTGGTGAAACCGCCGCCGTGAAACCAGACCATCACCGGGCGCTTGGCATCGTCAGCGGCCGGTGTCCAGACGTTCAGAAACAGACAGTCTTCGCTTGTGCCCGGGCTGGGATCGGGCAGCCATGAATCAAACAGGCTCAAGCCCCCGCGCGGAGGTTGCGGTGAAGAGTTGCCGAAGGCGAGCGCGTCAACGGGTTCTGTCCAGGGCGCGGGTGGCGCCGGCGGCGCGAAGCGTGTTGTTTGCGTATCAGCGCCATAGCGAACGCCTTTGAATA
The DNA here is from genome assembly GCA_965267275.1 of Pseudomonadales bacterium. Lineage (GTDB taxonomy): Bacteria > Pseudomonadota > Gammaproteobacteria > Pseudomonadales > Azotimanducaceae > UBA4421. The sequence continues at coordinate 2,948,144 of OZ253950.1, read as the reverse complement.
CCTGGATGTCGCCATCCATGAAGCCGCGCACCGGTCCGTATTGAGTTGTCGCGAGCGGCGCTGTTGGTACGGCCGCGGGGATTGCTTCGGACACTTGGGGATCGCTCGCGTCCGACGCCGGCTGACACGCCGCCAACAGAGCGAGAAGCGCGACCACAAGCCCCCGGTTTTTCAGATTTATCAGCATGCCCATCTCCCCAGATTCTGCCCACTGACCATGCAACGGCTCCCGGATCGGGAAGTCAAGCGTGACTTCAGTCGGTATCACTGCGCGCCGGGCAGTTGTGCCGGCTCGTCGCGATGGAAGCCGTCGAAAACGCGGGTATTACGCGCCGGACCCGGTTTGAACACGAAGCTCGAAGCACCGTTGTGAATGCCGCCGTCGACACGAAAATCTGCGCCGGTGACGTAAGCTGCCATGTCGGAGAGCAGGAAGACCACCATTGCGGAGATCTCCGCGGCAACGCCGAAGCGTGCCAGCGGGATTTTCTGAGTCACGCTGGCAATCGATGCGTGATCCTCTTCCGGGTAGCGGTCGAGCCCCGCGGTGGATATGAACCCCGGAATGACACAATTCACCCTGACGCCGTCGCGGCCCCACTCGGTGGCAGCGCTGGCAGTGAAGTTGGCAAGGCCGGCCCGCGCGGCGCCGTTGTGTGCCATTCCGGCCATTCCATTGGCGTAGTCGGCGCCGATATTGACGATGCTGCCACCGGTTTCTCGAAGGCCCTGTGTGTACATCTCACGGGCGAGCAGAAAGTAGCTCGTGAGGTTGTTGTGCAGAACGGCGTTCCAGCCGTTGAGGCTCAGGTTCGCGAGATGCGCCGGGAACTGGCCACCGGCGGCGTTGACGAGACCGTCGAAGCCGCCGGCGCAGTCAAAACCTGCGGCCACCAGGTCTTTGACGGCTGCCTCGTCGCGCAGCTCCGCCGTGAAACACCCTTTGACGACACCGCCATCCGCTTCAATTTCCTGACGGGTTCTCTCGAGTTTCTCCATGGTACGGCCGGCGAGAACGACCGCGGCGCCGAGGCTTGCGAGCTCATGCGCGATACAGCGGCCGAGACCGCCGCCGCCGCCGGCGATGAAGACCGATTTGCCCGCAAACAGTTCTGGTCGAAATCCGGATTGGTATCCCAAGGTTGCCTCCTCCCGCTAAATCGGCTTCGATAATACGTCTTAGCGGCATGAGCAGACAGGGGAGAAGGATCATGGCGGAATCGAGACCACGAGTGGATACCGTGCGCCTGCAGCAGGTGAGCAAAGCGTTCTGGGAGTCGGCGGCGCTCTTCAGCGCGATTGAGCTCGGTGTATTTACCGTCATTGCGCGTGGACACGACACGGTTGCAGCAGTGGCCGCCGAGCTCGACATTGAGCCGGTGAACGCGGAACGTCTGCTCACCGTGCTGACGGCCATGACTCTGCTGCACCGCGAAGGTGACAAGCTGCGCAACGCCGATGATGTCGATAGATTTCTCGTGCAGGACTCGCCCAGCTACGCCGGTGCGTGGATGCTGTTCAGCAAGCCCAGATGGCCGGATTGGGGCAATTTGACCGAGCATCTCCAGGTGTGCGCGGCGGATCAGCGTATTCTCGGGCGCTACGACGACAGTTTCGACGTACCCGCTGCGCGGCGTTACCACGAAGCAACCTACTCGGTGGGGATGGGCGCGGCACGCCGATTTCACAAGCAGGTAGACCTGACGGGCCGGCGTAAAATCATGGATCTTGGCGGCGGGTCTGGCTGTTACTGTATCGTTGGGGCGCAGAAATATCCCGGCCTGAGTGCGGAGGTGCTTGACTTACCCGCGGTCGTGGAGGTGACGCGGGAGTTCGTCGCTGAGAACGGTGTCGCCGAACAGGTGAGCGCTTCGGCTTGTGATTTCACCAGAGACGCGCTGCCCGAGGACGCTGACGTTGCCATCATGGCTTCGAATCTGCCCCAGTACAGCCGCGAGATTATCTCTGCTGTTGTGCAGCGCGTACATGATGCTTTGTTACCGGGCGGCGAGTTCCATCTCATCGGTGAGACGATAGACGACGACCGCAGCGGTCCGCTGGCGCCGGCGCTATGGGGTCTGGCGGAGGCGGTCAGCCATTCGACAGGTCTCGCCCACACCGAGCGTGAATGTATCGGCTACCTGCAGGCAGCCGGTTTCGAGCAGGTGTCTGCCAGCGAATTCATACCCGGGACGCTGACGCGTATCACCGGCACGAAGCCGGCCTGAGGCTCAGCGCCGGCCTGAAGCTCAGCGCGCGTGCACGCGTACAGGCAGCTCTGTAATCCCGCGGATGAAGCTCGAGTTGAGGAACTTCGGCTCCCCGACGAGCTCGACGTGCTCGAAGCGCGCCATGATCTCTTCCCACAGGATGCGCAGCTGCATTTCCGCAAGCCGGTTGCCGAGGCAGCGGTGGATACCGTAGCCGAATGACAGGTGCTGCCGCGCATTCGGGCGGTCGATCATCAGCTGATTGGGGTTCTCAAAGTGCGCATCGTCGCGGTTACCGGACAGATACCAGATGGCCACCTTGTCCCATTTTTTGATCGTCTTGCCGCGGATCTCCACGTCTTCGAGGGCGGTGCGGCACATGTGCGCCACCGGGGACTGCCAGCGGATGATTTCCGAAACCATGTTCGGAATGAGGGCCGGCTGATCGCGCAGCTTGTCGTATTGCTCCGGAAATTGATTGAGCGCCTGCACGCCCGCACTGATCGAATTCCGCGTGGTGTCGTTGCCGCCCACGATCAGAAGGAGCACGTTGCCGAGAAACTCGTTGGGCGCCATGTTTCTGGTTGACTCACCGTGGGCCAGGAACGAGATGAGGTCGTTGCCGGGTTCAGCTTTCTGGCGCGCCTGCCAGACCTCGTTGAAGTATTCAAAACACTTCCAGATTTCCGCGAAACCTTCCGCAGGCGTCTCGAAGTAGTCCGGATCACCGATACGCTCCACAGTATCCGACCAGTGGATGAGCAGGTGACGATCCTCCTGCGGCACGTCGAATAGCGTAGCGAGCATCCGTCCGGTGAGCTCGACTGAAACTTCTCGTACCCAGTTGAACGTTTCCCCCTGGGGTAGATTGTCCAGAATGTCCTGCGCCCGCTCGCGGATGAGTACACCCAGCTCTGCGAGGTGGGTGGGTGTGAACATCGGCGCAACCACTTTACGCTGCTCATCGTGCAGCGGCTGATCCTGCATGATGAACATCGGCAGGTGGAACATGGCGGGTGGCGGCTCTTCCAGCGGGCGGCCGCCCAGGCGGATACCCCCGTTCATGATGTCTGACGAAAAAACCTGCTGGTGCGTATCGACGTATTTCACGTCATCGAATCGGGTGACCGACCAGTACGGACCGAACATGCTGTCCTCGGTGAAGTGCACCGGATCCTCGACGCGCAGACGATCGAAGACTTGCAACTCTTTGTCCTGCTCGAACCAGCAGCCATTGCCTGGATCGAGTTTGGCAAGGTCTACGTCGGCAGGGTTGGTGTCCGTCGCAATTCGCCATTTGTCGCGGGTTTCGGCATTGGAGATCTCACGGTCGAAGTCGGGTTGCTGTGGTCGTTCGGACATCTTCTCTACGGCTCGTGTCGAATAATTGAGATTCTCTACTATGCCACAAGCGGATGAGCGGGAAGTGAAAGCAGGCGCAGATTTGTGCGGCTGGCGGTTCCGGTAAGTCGTCCGAGCCAGGCTTTGCGCCTGTTCTGAAGGCGCGTGCCCGGCGTCGGCGGGTTTACTTTCGGCTATACACCCTCGGCCTGGCCGCCTTCGGCAGCCTCAGCTTTGTCGGTAGCGAGATATAGCAATGGGCTGATCGCGCCCAGGAACAGGGTGCCGGCAACCCATGGCCACGGATTGCGGCCGTCTTTCTGCGCCTGCGGCACCAGCCAGGTGAGCACGAGGATCAGAGAAATGACCAGGTCGGCGAAGACCTGCCATCCGGCGGAGCTATGGCGGTGATAGTCGAAAATGCCCACGTAACCGACGTCCCATAAGGCATAAGCAGTCAGCAACAGAAAAGGGATGAGCAAAACGATGGCGAGCGTGCGACGGTTCATGAGTGTTCTCCGGTGTGTGCGTAATACCATTGTTTACGCGCGGAGAAATGCTGCCAATTACCTTGTTGGTAATAGCCGTCGTCACTCGTCCCAGCGATCGAAGCGCATGATCTCGTCGACCGGTTTGCGTGAAACCGGCCCGAACTTGCCCATCGGGTAACCGACCGGTAGCAGGCACAGCGCGGCAAACGTCTCCGGCAGGTTGAGAATCTCCCGCACGGCATCCTGATCGCGCAACGCAAGCGTGGTCGGGGCAGCGCCAAGACCGAGCGAGCGTGCTGTCAGCAGCAGGTTCTGAATGCCCGGCCACACCGATCCCGCGCTGCGATAGACGCCCAGGCCTTCTACTTTCTCGGGGTAGTCGAAGCAGGCGACGATCAACGCCGGGATTTCGTGCATGTGCTCCATCTGCCAGATTACTGCGTCGAGCATTCGCTTCTGCTTTTCCGAAGCCGGGTTTTCGACGTCGGCGGCGATGTACGGGGCTGCGTGTTTGCGGTTCTGTTCCGCGAGCTGTCGTTTAACGTCGGGGTCCTGCACCACGATCCATCGTGCACGTTGGGAGTTGGAGCCCGATGGCGCCTGGTTTGCCGCGTCGATGAGCTGCACAAGCAATTCCTGCGGTACCGGATCCGTTTTGATCCGGCGCATGGCGCGACAGTTGTAGATGGCTTCCTGCAGTGAAAAGGCTTCCGACATGTTTATCTCCGATTTTTTTGTATGCGGATATTGGTGGTTCAGGCGAATGCGATGACCAGGCCGTAGACGCTTGCTGCACCGATCGCCGTAAAGCTGCCCACGATGCCCGCCTGACGGAATTTCAGATTCGCATCCTCGGCCATGCCGGCCACGTGCGAGAGACGGGCGCTCACGAATAGTGCCGCAATGACGACGAGCGCGATGTTGTTGGCGCCCATGAATTCAAGCAGACCGAGAATGATCAGAAAGATGGGCGCGTACTCGCAGAAGTTGGCGTGAGTGCGAATCAAAAACAGCATCTCTGTATTGTCACTGTCGCCGATCAGCGACTCGATGCGCACCCGCCCGGAAATGACGCGCGCGCTCAGCCAGATGAACATCAATCCGAGAATTGATGCGGTGACCAGAGTGATGTGCAGGCTGGTAGTCATGAGTTATCTCCCCCGTTGAACCGCTTATTGTAGGCTGTCGCGGTGGGCGGTGCGATCATTGCGCTGCAAGCCTGTATAGTCCACGAGGCGCTCTACACACGGGCGTGCGAGGAGAGGAAATTGACCAGCACTGAGATGGCAGGGTAATGCTGCCGGGCAAAACCGACGTGCTCGTTGTCGGCGGCGGTAACGCGGGGCTCTGTGCTGCCATAACCGCGCGCGAAGAAGGTGCTGATGTCATCGTTTTAGAGCATGCGCCAGAACACATGCGCGGCGGTAACTCCCGACACACACGGAACCTCCGCGCCATGCACACGGAGCCGGCCGGCACGCTCGCGGACAGCTATCCGGAGGAGGAGTTCTGGTCCGATCTCGTCGAAGTGACCCAGGGTGATATGAACGCGCAGCTGGCGCGCCTGATGATTCGTGAGAGCGCCGCGCTGCCAGGCTGGCTGGAAGCGCAGGGCGTACGGTTTCAGCCAGCGCTCAGCGGCACCCTGAGCCTCGACCGTACCAACGCGTTTTTTCTCGGCGGCGGTAAGGCCCTTGTCAACGCGCTGTATCGCACTGCGGAAAGGATCGGCGTGCGGATCTTTTATGACGCGGAGGTTCGCGATCTCGAGATCGAACGCGGCCGCTTTTCTGCGGCGCGCGTTGTTTACTCTGAGCGTGAGTTTCTGTTGCAGGCGGACGCCGTGGTCATCGCCAGCGGTGGTTTTCAGGCCAACGAGGCATGGATGCGTGATGCCTGGGGCAGTGCTGCAGACAACTTCCTGATACGCGGCACGCCCTACAATACAGGGACCATGCTCCGCTGCCTGCTGGATCGCGGCGCGCTCGCTACCGGTGATCCCACTCAGTGTCATGCCGTCGCGATCGACGCGCGCGGGCCGAAGTACGATGGCGGTATCGTGACGCGCCTCGACTGCGTGTGCTTCAGTGTCGTCGTCAATCGTGATGGGCAGCGCTTCTACGATGAAGGTGAAGATTTCTGGCCCAAGCGCTATGCAATCTGGGGCAGGCTGGTGGCGCAGCAGCCGGAGCAGATTGCGTACGCCATCATCGATGCCAAGGTAGCGGAAAATTTCATGCCGTCCGTGTTCCCGGCGATTCGTGCAGACAGCCTTTCCGAGCTCGCGGCCATGATCGACATAGACGGGCAGTGCCTCGAAGAGACCGTCGCTGCGTTCAACGCCGCGGTAGTGCCCGGTGATTACGATCCGACCCGCCGAGACAATTGCCACACAACAGGGCTCTCGCCGTCAAAATCCCACTGGGCGTTGCCTATCGACACGCCGCCGTATGAGGCGTTTCCACTGCGCCCCGGCATAACGTTCACCTATCTTGGGGTCCAAGTGGATAGAGATGCCAGGGTCGCGTTCGAGGACCACGGTGCTGCGGAGAATGTTTTTGCTGCCGGAGAGGTCATGGCGGGCAACGTTCTCGGGCAGGGTTACTGTGCCGGCACCGGAATGACCATTGGCGGTGTGTTTGGCCGCATCGCGGGTCTTGGCGCCGCGGCCTGCCGGAGTCTGGCGTGATCATCGCGACCGACCGGCAACATCTCGCTGAAACCGAGCGCGTGCTGGGGATATGCAACGCATGCCGTTATTGTGAGGGCTTGTGTGCAACCTTTCAGGCTATGACCTGGCGTCGCCGATTCGCCGAAGGCGACGCGGACTATCTTGCGAACCTTTGCCACAACTGCACGGCCTGTTACCACGATTGCCAGTATGTGCCGCCGCACGAGTTTGACGTAAACGTGCCGCTGACCCTTGCCGATACGCGCGTCGACTCATACGCTGTTTACGCATGGCCCCGTCCGTTAGGGCGCTTGTTTCAGAAAAATGGTGTTGTGGTTCTGTTTGCCAACACTTTGGCGTTTACTTTGCTCATGGCGCTCGCCTTTGCGTTTATTTCGAGCGATACGCTATTTGGCCGCCATGTCGGCCCGGGCGCGTTTTACGAAGTGGTTGGGCATGCGCTGATGGTCTTCGTGGCAGGTGCGGCGTTTGGGTTCAGCCTGCTCGCCATGGCTATCAGCCTGGCCCGTTTCTGGCGTGGGATTGCCGCTGATGCGCCGCTGCCGCGCGGTAGCGATTTTGTGGAGGCGCTGAAATCCGCGGCGACCATGAAGTACCTCGATGGCGGTCACGGCGAAGGGTGCAGCACAACAGACGACGGGTTCTCCAATCGGCGCCGTTACTTCCACCAGCTCACGATGTGGGGGTTTCTGCTGTGCTTTGCGGCAACCTGCGTGGCATTCCTTTATGACGTTGGCTTCGGGCTCGCGGCGCCCTATGCGTTCATGAGCGTACCCGTGCAGCTTGGTACCTGGGGTGGATTGGGGCTCGTGATCGGGCCTCTCGGGCTCCTTTATGACAAACTGGAGAGCGATCCGCGGCCGCGGCGTGTGGCCAGTTCAGGGATGGATTACGCGTTTCTCCTGTCACTCCTTTTCGTCAGCGTCACGGGCTTGCTGCTCCTGGCGTTCAGGGAAACGCAAGCGATGGGGCTGCTGCTGATCGTCCATCTCGGGTTCGTGCTCGCGTTTTTTGTGATGTTGCCGTTCAGCAAATTCGTACATGGCATCTATCGCTTTGCAGCGCTGGTGCGATTCGCGCAGGAGCGTCGTGAGATGCAGGTGAGAGACTAGATTTGCGCTTTGATGACGGTTTCAAAAACCATAGACTCAAGCGATTGAAGGATGTGTGCGGAGACGGCTTTTGGGCAGAGAGATAGACGAAGAAGAGCGGGCGGAGCTCGCGGAATTTTTTACGAGCTGTGATCTGGACCGCGATGGCCGTATACAGAAGGCAGAGTTTGCCGAGCTACTCAAGAATCTGGGTTCTGACATGTCGCCTGCAGATGTCTCCATAGGTTTTGCGGAGATAGATCGTGACGGCAGCGGCTCTATCGACTTTGAAGAGTTTCTCGGCTACTGGCTCGAGGAAGACTGAGATTCCGGTGCGCAGCGCCGTCTGATTTCCGCGGCGATCAGCCACAAGCGATCCTGGCCCCAGACCGCAAGGTCTTCACCGCCGCCGCGTAGCGCGTAGCTGGGCACACCCCAGAGACCCAGACCTTCGACCATCTCGTCCTGATGACGCTCAACGATCATTTTCCAGGTGTCGTCGGCGAAGTAGCGCTGTGCCTGTTGCCAGTCCAAACCGGCGGCTTCGACCGCCTTACGCATTCCCGCCGTGGTGTGCAGCCCGACACCCAACGCAAACGCGTGTTTCAGCAGCGAACTCATCAGCGCTTCGTCTTTGCCCTGATCGCTTGCCCACGGTAGCAGTGCGTAGGCGCGCCGGGTCGGGGTTCCGATGGGTGTGATCATCGGTCCGAACGGCACGCCAAAATAGTCGGCTTCGCGCTGGGTGTCGAAAATGATGTAGTTGCCCTTGGTGGGCGTTGCCGGCACGCCGCGCATGATCATCGGCAATACCGGTTTGTGATTAAAACGGATGCCGCAGGCGTCTTTCATGGCGATCGTGCGGTCGTAAATGATCGATGTGTACGGCGAATTCAGTGAGGGGTAAAAGTCGAGCTGCAGGGCGCTTGCATCCACATCGCTGACGTCGATGTCGGGCCGCGGCGCCAGAAACGGCGTGTCCGGCTCGCGGCATGCGCCGAGCTCTCGCAGTCGGGCCTCGAGGTGGAACAGTCGATCGACCCCCCAATACCACTCACCGGCATAGAAGAACGTCGCGCCGGAATAGTGGCCGAGCTCAGCGCGTCGCGCTGAGCCCTGATCCAGAGCTGCGGAGACACCTGCGGCATTTTCTCCGGCTTCGAGGCTGCCCTCCCAGAGGGCGGAGCTGATCTCGTCGATCGCACTCACGAAATCCGACGGCGGCAAATCGGCGAGCACGCGGGCCGCGCCCAGGACGAGATCCGGATCCGGCGTCGTTGCCGCGGCTTCCGGGAAAGATAGCTCGTAGTGCGGTGCGACCAGTGCGGCATCGCGTCGCGCCCACACCGCGAGCTTTTCAAGCTCCGGCTGATTTTTACCGCCCGCTGCGCGTACCAGCCAGGTTCTGAGTTCGATGTCGTAGCGTTCGACGAAAGCGGCGAGGACCTGCGCCGTCAGATGGGAATAGGGATCGTCGAGCTGATGAAAGTACTCCACCACATGCGGCGCGCCATCGCGTTTACGCTTGGCCTCCGCCCGGACGCGTTGTTTTGCCCGCGCCGCGGTGCCGTGCTTGCGGGCAAACTGCCAGGCCATCAGGCGCCTGAGCATGGCGGGCGGGTCCACCATGATGGATGCGTTGGGATTGTTTTCTGGTTCTAGCATGATCGGACGCCTGTCATCTGCTGAGCTCTGACCGCCGCTGTCGGGCGGTCATTTACCCTCGAACACCGGATCACGCTTCTCGTTGAAGGCGCGTATGCCTTCTTTGGCATCGTCGGTCGCCGCGCAGATGTTCTGCGCGAATGTTTCGAATTCGAGCGCTTCGCGCAGATCACATTCCATATTGTGATAGATCGCGCGTTTGGCCATGCGGATAGCGATTGGCGGCCCGGCAGCGAACGTGCGGGCAAGCTCGATGGCCGTTGCCATCAGCTCCTGCGGATCGGTGAGATATGACGTGATGCCGAGCTGCAGCGCTTCGTCCGCTTCGATCATCCTGCCGGACCAGATGAGCTCCGCCGCCTTGGCGGTGCCAACGATGCGGGGCAGGAAATAGGTCCCGCCCCAGTCCGGATGCAGGCCACGCCGGGAGAAGGTCATGCCGAAACGGGCGTTGGTGGCGCAAACGCGTATGTCACAGCCGAGTGCAATACTGAAGCCGGCACCGGCCGCAGGGCCGTTGACGGCAGCAATGTAGGGTTTGCTGCTGTCGCGCATGGCCAGGAGTACCCTGTCACGGATGGGCGCCATGCGCTCTTCGATAGGATTGACCTGGCGCTTCTCGTTGGCTTCCTGCATCGCCTTGACGTCACCGCCGGAACAGAAGCCACGGCCCGCGCCCGTCACAATGACGGCGCGTACCTCGGGATCGTCGTTGCTGGCCAGCGCCGCTTCATGCATCTCGCGCCGCATCGTCGGGGTCAGAGCGTTCAAGCGCTCCGGACGGTTCAGCGTGATGGTCGCTACGCCGTTGTCGATGTCATACAGAATGTGTTCGTAACTCATACCGCTCCCCGCCGGCTCTATAGGCTCAGTCGCTCGCGCGACGTCGGTTCCAGCCTTCCTGGGCGGTGCTCATGTCCATCAGCTGGTCTTTGCGGGCCAGCAGGTCTTCGTAAGTCACGTCGATACCGAGGTCCACGTCCGCGTTGTTGTAGATCGCGCACATCGAGAAATGGCCGCCGCTTGCCTGTATGACTTTGCCGGTGGGCGCGTCGTCGCCGCACATGAGCAGCACAGCGGGGGTTACCAGCCGGGGATGCGATGCCGGATCCGGATTGTCCGGGTCGAGATCCTGGCGACCCGGAATGGTAGCGATCAGACGTGTCGCGGCCCCGGGTGCAAGGCCGTTGACGCGCACGTTCTTGCTGGCGCCTTCGATCGCCAGCACGTTGATGAGGCCGAGCATGCCCATCTTGGCGGCGCCGTAGTTGGCCTGCCCGAAGTTGCCGTAAATGCCCGAGGTCGAGGACGTCATCACGATCCGCCCGTAGCCTTTGTCGTACATGATCGGCCAGGCGGCGTGGGTAACGTAAGCCGTGCCGTTCAGATGAACATCCATGACGATGTCCCAATCTTCGAGCGGCATCTTCTTGAAACTCTTGTCGCGTAGAATGCCGGCATTGTTGACAAGGATGTCGACGGTACCGAACTCGGTGACAGCATCGTCGATGATCGACTTGGCGCCTGCCTTGTCGGAAACGCTCGCTTTGTTGGCGATGGCGATGCCGCCTTCTGCGCGGATTTCTTCGACGACGACATCCGCCATGTCGCTCGAACCGACGCCGTCGCCGCTGCCGCCGAGATCATTGACGACCACTTTGGCGCCGCGGCGTCCGAACTCCAGGGCGTGGGCTTTGCCCAGACCACCGCCCGCGCCGGTAATGACGACAACTTTGTCTTTGAATTCGCTCATGATCGCTCCCCCTTGAGAAAGTCGTCGAGCCTAGGTGATTAGCTGGCTGGATTCAAACGCCCTGCCAATGCAGCGGCTCGCTCCCGGAGCATCGGTGTGGCGCGCCGCCAAATTGATATATTAACCACCGTTCATTAATATCGATCAGGACCCATAGAGAGCAGGGAGGTTGTCGATGTCACGCGCGCAACTGATAGAAATGGCCCGTCAGGACCTGGAGCACGGCCGCAAAGGCACGATGGACAGAGTAGATGAAATCTACAAGGTGCCGGTCGAGTATTACTTCGAACGGACGCGCTGGGAAAAGGAAATGCGCCTGGTGTTCCGGCGCATTCCGCTGATGCTGGCGGCGTCGGCTGAGCTTCAGAATCCGGGCGATTACAAGGCGATGGAAGCCGCAGGGGTGCAGGTGCTCATAACCCGCAACCGCGACGGCGAAGTCAAAGCGTTCGTCAACATGTGCAGTCATCGCGGCGCTCGCCTGGTCCATGACGGCTGCGGTAAGGCGCACAAATTCACCTGTCCCTATCATGCCTGGACCTTCAGCCCGGACGGCGACCTGGTGGCGATCTATTCGCAGGAGGATTTTGGTGACCTCGACAAGTCCGAATACGGATTGACCGAGCTCAAGTGTCTCGAGAAGGCGGGACTGATCTGGGTGACGCTGGACCCTGAGAGCAAGCTCGACATCAATGAGTTTTTATCCGGCTACGACTCGCTCCTGGGCGAGTTCGGCTTCGATACCTGGCACCACGAGCATACTCAGCGGGTCGACGGTCCGAACTGGAAAGTGGCCTACGACGGGTATCTGGACTATTACCATCTCCCCATTCTGCATCGGGAGACCTTCGGTACTGAGATCGGTAACAAAGCCAACTACTACAGCTGGGGTCCGCATACGCACCTCGGCCGTCCCGATACCACCTGGGAAGAGTTTGAAGGTCAGCCAGAGGAAAATTGGCCCATCGAAAAGCTCGTCGCGGGCGTGTGGACCATCTTTCCGCACATCTCCATCGCGAGCTTCGGAGGCGGTGGGCGTTCGGTCATGATATCCCAGCTTTTTCCGGGAGATACGCCGGAAACCTCATACACCAATCAGATATTTCTGATGGAGAAAGAGCCTGACACGGAGCAGCTGAAGAAAGAGGCGGCCGAGCAGTTTGCGTTTCTCGAGTATGTGGTCAGGGAAGAAGATTATGCCACTGGCATAGCGCTGCAGAAGAACCTGGATGTTGGCGCGAAAAGCCACGTGCTGTTCGGGCAGAACGAAGGAGGGGGGCAGGCGTTCCATCGATGGGTGGACACCATCCTCGAAACTTCAGACGAAGATCTGCCCAAGCTTTTCCAGACAGGCTGAGACGTGTCACAAGCCACGCTGGTCAAAAACCTCGGCAGGCCGGAAGGCTCGTCGGGCGCTAAAACCCGCGCGCGTCTGTTGCAGATAGCGGCGACGCTTTTTGCTCGAAATGGATTGGCGGGCGTCACCATGGCGGACGTGGCGGGGGCCGCGGGCCTCACGGCGCCCTCAATCTACAATCATTTCAAATCCAAAGACGAATTGTTCATCGCTACCGTAACCCAGATGTTCGATGAGATTGCGGCGGGCTTCGCGCAAGCCATTCATCTCGAGGGCACGTGGGAGGAGCGGGTGACAATGGTGCTCGAGATCGCCGCGCAGCTCTATCGGGAAGACGCGGTGCTGCAGCGCCTGGGTGGGGTTGCGCAAATCGAGGCCGTCCAGGCGCCGGAGCGGTTTGCCGCGATCATCGAATCGCAGCAGCAGGTGGACGAGGTGTTTCGCGATATTGTGCGCAGCGCGGTCGCTGCCGGCGCATTGCCTGCCGACGTGAATGCGGAAATTGCGGGGGACCTTCTGGCTGGAACGCTGATGATTGCCGTGGCGCGCCTGACCAATACGCGTACCAGTCATGCCGAGTTTCGAGAAATCGTCGGCACTTTCCGGCAGCTTTTCCTGGCGTGGGAATGAGTCTGGCCGGCTGATGCCAATGCAGCTTCTTCTTGATCCGCGGATCGCGGGCCTTGCGAACGAACTGGCGGCCAAAGCGGTGGGTCCTTTGACGTTGATCGCCGGCCTGGCTGCCCTGACAGGGGTTGTCTATAACGCCCTGCAACTTCCTGATTCTTTTCGCCCCTTTGCCGCCTTGTCGCACGGTTGTTTCGCCGCCCTCGGTTTGTACTGGTGCGTGCGAACTCCGCAGGCAGCACAGATGTGTATGTTGTTCAGCGCCGTCTACATAGCGGTGATGAATGGCACCTTCGTAATTTTCGAGGAACGTTTCCCGTCGGTGTTGGTGCAGGCCGCCATATGGATGGGCGCTACTTTCTTTCTCGTGGATAGGCGGCTGTTGTTTGTGCTGGCAGTGGTCACCATAGGTTGGAGCTGTGCGGCGCTTCTGCACTACCCGGCGCACCCGATGGCGAAGGAGATCACCAACACCCTGGCCATGCTCTTTCTTGCCGGCATAGGCGTCCACTTCGGCAGGGTGGCCTCTTTGCGGCAAACCCTTCTGCTCAATGACAGGCTGCTGGAGAGTGAGCGCGAGCGGCAGTTGGTCAGTCAACGGCTTGCGGAAGTAGAGAAGCGGGAGAGTCTGGATAACATGGCTCGCGGCGTTGCCCATGACTTCAACAATCTGCTGGTGGGAATTGTCGGTGGGCTGGATTTGATCGAAACCAATCGAGAGATGCCCAAAGCGATTGAATCCAGCCTGGGGACGATTCGCAGGGCGGCGGAGTCGGCACAGGCGCTGTGCCGTCAGATGCTCGAACTCTCTGGAGGAAGGCCCCTCAGCAAGCGTGTCGTTGATCTGGGAGCGATTGTTGAGGATTGCGTGTCTATTGCGGAAGTTGCCCATTCAGCGCCGATCGAAGTGCAGCGTGAAGGCGCGGAGTGTTTCGTGGAGGGTGATCCGACGCAGTTGGAGCGGTTGTGCACGAATCTCCTCAAGAACGCTCAGGAAGCGCTGCTGGATCATGAAAGCCCGCGTATCACGGTTGGTGTCAGAAAGCTCGCAACGGAGCAAACACCGGGCCGGGTCCTCTTGTGGGTCGAGGACAATGGCCCGGGCGTTCCAGAGAATATTCGTAGCCGGGTGTTTGATCCGTTTTTTACGACAAAATTTTCTGGTCGAGGCCTGGGCCTTGCGTCGGTCTCGACAACCGTTCGCGCCCACGGTGGCGAAATCGAACTTGCTCAATCCGAGCAGGGAGCCCTATTCAAGATCACGTTGCCCGCATCCTCAGCTCCGGTGCCTGAGGCAGTTTCCGTTGTCGAGGAAAGCGTCGACACAGGCGCGCTGGATGTAGCCATCCTGCTTGTTGAAGACGAGGCGATGGTGCGGGAGGTGACCGAGCAGCTTTTGCAGGCCGCGGGATGTCACGTCACGAGTGCGGTCAGTGGTGAAGAGGCCATCAGGCAGCTTCAGCAGACGCCGGATCGTTTCGACTTTGCCCTCATCGATGCAACCATGCCGGGCATGGATGGCCGCGATACCGCCGAGGCGTTGAAACGGATATCCCCGGACCTGCCCTTGATTCTGTGCAGCGGTCACGCCGCTGAGGACGTTTACGCGGCGGCGAGCGAGGTCTTCGATGCTTTCCTGGCCAAGCCTTACAATAGGTCCGACCTGCACGCGGCCGTCCGGGGCATCCTCAACAAGCGGTAGGATGACCGGCGGGGTTACGCTTCGCCGTCTATCGCCGCCAGAATCTTCGGCGGCGACATGGGCAATTCATCCAGGCGTTTGCCGATGGCGCGGCTGACGGCATTCCCCACCGCGGCGAGTGGTGCCACGATAGGCGTTTCGCCGACGCCACGGACGCCGAACGGATGCGTATCGTTGGGAATCTCGATGATCTGCGTATCGATCATGGGCAGGTCGGAAGCGACCGGGATGCGGTAATCGAGAAACCCGGGATTCTCCAAACTGCCATTCGCATCGAACACATACTCCTCATTGAGCGCCCAGCCGATGCCCTGCACGGCGCCGCCCTGCATCTGACCTTCGACATAGTCGGGATGCACGGCGCGACCGGCATCCTGGATCGCCGTGAAGCGCAGCACCGTGGTATGGCCCGTATCCGGATCCACCTCCACATCGCAGAAGTTGACGGAAAAGGAAGGTCCGGGACCCTGCGCGTTCAGCGATGCCCTGGCGGAGATGGGCCCGCCGGTCTTCGGAAATGCTCGCGCGAGCTTGGCAAGCTTTAGAGGTTCCGCTTCGACGTTGACGCCGGGTAAGGGGCGGGCTTCGCCGTCTACCCATTCGACCTGGTCGACCTCGACGCCCCAGGTCAGCGCGGCGCGCTGACGCAGTTGATAGACCACTTCTTCGCACGCGTTGATGACCGCCATGCCCGTGGCAAAAGTGGTCCGGCTGCCGCCGGTGGTGTTGCTGAAACCGGTGCTGTCGGTATCACCGACGCGCACGCGAATCCTGTCGTAGGGCACTTGCAGCGTTTCCGCTGCCATCAGAGCCATCGAAGCGCGGCTCCCGCCGATGTCGGGATTACCTTCGACGACCTGAATCATGCCCGACTCCGCGACGTGCACCTCTGCGCTGGAGTTGTTTCCCGCGTTGAACCAGAAGCCGGCCGCGACGCCGCGCGCCTGGTTTTTCTCCAGGGCGACCTGGTAGTTGGGATGGGCCTTGGCCGCCTCCAGGCATTCGACGAATCCGATGTCTTTGAAGCGCGGGCCGTAGGCGGCGCTGGTGCCTTTCTTTGCGGCGTTCTTGAGTCTGAGATCGATCGGGTCCATGTCGAGCTTCTGCGCGATTTCGTCAAGCACCGATTCCCCGGCGTACATGGACTGCGGCGCGCCGGGCGCGCGATAGGCGGCTACCCGCGGTTTGTTGACGACAACTTCCTTGCCCTCGACCTTGATGTGTTCCACGTCGTACGGCGCGAAGATGCACATGCCGCCGGCGCCCAGCGGGCTGCCGGGAAACGCGCCCGCTTCATACAACAAGTCGGCGTACATGGCGGTAATCGTGCCGTCGTTCTTGACGCCGATCTTCACCCGGTTGATGGTGCCGGGAGCAGGGCCCGTTGCGCGGAAAACCTCTTCGCGGCTCATGACCATCTTGACCGGCCGGCCGGCCTTCTCCGCGAGTTTCAGAGCCAGCGGCTCGAGATATACGACAGTTTTGCCGCCGAAACCGCCGCCGATTTCCTGCGGGACCACGCGGATATCCCCGGTATCCCAGCCCAGCGCCAGAGCCGCCATGTCGCGAATACCGAAATGCCCCTGGGATGAGCACCAGACCGTTGCTTTGCCGTCGGCGTTGTAGTCGGCGGTGCAGGCGTGCGGTTCGATATACCCCTGATGCACCATCGCGGTGGTGAATGTGCGCTCGACGATGAGATCTGCATCCGCAAATCCCGCCTCGACGTCACCCTTGGTGATGGCTGTAGTGGCAGCAATATTTGACGGTTCTGTGGCGTCGCCCGTAATCATGTCGTCATGCAGCACAGGGGCGTCCGGCGTCAGCGCTTCCCGCATGTCGAGAACGGCGGGCAGCGTTTCGTACGTAACATGAACGTTTGCTGCGGCAGCTTCCGCGAGTGCGCGGGTCTTTGCGGCAACGGCTGCCACAGGCTGCCCCTGGTAGAGAACCTTGTTGGAAGCGATGATGTTCTCGAAAAACCGTTTGCGCCCCACGGAGATGCGTTCGCGGCTGGGGAAGTCGTCGGCCGTGATCACCGCAAACACGCCATCCATCTCGAGGGCGGCGCTTGCATCGATGCCGGTTACCCGGGCGTGCGCGTGCGGGCTTCTGATGACAACGCCGTGAATGAGACCGGGGCGGTTCTCATCAGCGCCGTAGTTGGCTTTGCCCGTGACTTTCTCGACGCCGTCCGGGCGCACCGGCCGGGTGCCTACGTATCGCAGATCCTGTGCTTCGCTCAAAGTGGTCTCCTTCTAATTCTCTGGATTGATCAGTCCTTTGGTTTGCTCAGTCGTCCGCGATCAGCACCAGAGTGCCTGTGGTGGATAAGCTGCCGCCCGTGCCGTTGACGACGCAGGTGCGTGCGCTGGTCTGTTTGCCGGGGTCGCCGTGGACGCCGTCTTCAGCGGTGCCCGACAGCTGCCGGTAAGCCTCGATCAAGAGCGGCATGCCGTACATGCCGCTGTGGTTGAACGACAGGCCGCCGCCGTTGGTGTTGATCGGGAATGACCCGCCTGGCGCGGCGCGGCCGTCTTTCCAGGGCAGGTGTCCCTCACCGGGCGCAGCGAGCCCCAGCATCTCGATGGTCATGGCCGCGGTAATGGTGAATGAGTCATACACCATGGCCATCTCCATGTCCGCAGGTCCGAGGCCCGCCATCGTGTAGGCGGCTTGCGCGGAGTGTCGCGCGGAGGTTTTGGTGAAGTCTTCCATTTCCAGCATGTTGCCGTGGCTCATCGACTCGCCCGCACCGGCAATCCAGACCGGTTTGGTTCTGAGGCTCGCGGCAACTTTGGGGCTCACGACGAACACCGCGCCGCCGTGGTCGGTAACCATGCAGCAGTGCAGAATCGTTAATGGCCAGGTGATGACACGGGACTCCTCCACCTGCTCGACGGTGATAGGGCCGCCGAACGGATGCTTCTCTTTCGAGTACATCGCCGCGCGGGGGTTGAGCGTTGCCCAATCGCGGCTCACTTTCGCGATGTGCGCGTAGTCTTCCCGGGTGGTGCCGTAGCGATGCATGTGGCGCACCATCGCATGGGCATAGTTGGACGGTGCGGAGCCCAGACCGTACGCCATCGTCATTTCGTGCGCCGGTGAGTGCGGGCCGGCACCGGCTGCGTAGTTGGAGACACCGCGTCCGCCGAGCTGGTTGGCGGAATGACCGTTCTCGCCGTGACTGACCAGCGCGATGTCGATGATGCCGGCGTAAATGGCCGCGAGCGCGTGATGCACGTGCATCTCGAAAGAGCAGCCGCCAACGGCGGTGGTGTCGATGTATTTCGGGGTGATGCCGAGATGCTCACACAGCTCGGTCGACCAGCCGGTCGAAAACACCCCGTCGATTTTGCTGATGGGGATGCCGGTCTGGTCGCTCAGATTCTTGATGGCTTCGATGTGCAGCTGCAGCGCCGTGACCGGTTCTGGTGAAAAGCCGATTTCGTTTGCTTCGGCAGCGCCGGCGATCGCGGCGGCTTTGTATAACGGTCCGGGCATGTTTACTCCTCCACCACGCGAAAGAAGGGGATGTGGGTATCGTCGTTGGCGGGCTCGAACTCAACCTGCACTCTGGCGCCGATTTTGATGTCTTCGGGTTTTTCCGGATCCACGCCGCGCAGTACGGTCAGCATCCGGTCGCCCTCCTTGAGATCGATGTAGGCGGTGACGTAAGGCGCTTCCTCCTTCCACGGTCCAAACGTCAGATGCTGTACGGCAAAGGCGTAGATCGTGCCTTCGCCGCTGGCTTCGATCCACGACAGGTTCATGGAATGGCAGCTCGGGCAGATGTGGCGCGGATACCAATGCACGCGACCGCAGTCGTCGCATTTGGGCAGCATCAGCTTGCCTGCTTTGGCGCCCTCCCAGAATGGTTTCGTGTGTGTGCCCTGTTTAGGGATCGGTTTGTCGTAGCTCAAATGTCTTCCCCGGATTCTCCAAGCCAGCAATAGTAAACGACCGGGGCGTTCGGGCGCATCCGCTTATCGCGCCGTCCCCCTGCAGCCCGTGCGGGGATGAGGTATAAGGAGTGCCATCGATTGCTCGGGGAGGGCACTTTGGTCGTGATCGGAAGGCGGGTCTTGCGCAGCGTTTGCATCGTGGCGGTAGTCGCCTTGACGGCGGCCTGCGCTGAGCCTGTCTATGACCCGGCGGAGCCGCTGGATGCCCGCGCCATGACGCTTTGGTCCGAAAGCTGCGCGCTGTGCCACGTTGCCGGGGAGGCGGGCGCGCCGCGCACGGGCATCTTCGCAGACTGGCAGCCGCGTCTGGAGCAGGGCGGCGAGAAGCTGCTGCGACACACCGTCGAAGGGTTCAACATGATGCCGCCGCTCGGCTACTGCATGGCCTGTGAGACGCGTGATTTCGAATTGATGATCGAGTTCATGGCAGGGGTCAAGCTGGAGAGCGATTCATGAGCGTCACCCGACGCCAGCTCCTTGCCGGGGGGCTGCTTGCCGGTCTTTTCGGCGGCAGAAGTCAGGCGCAAACATCCGCTACCGAGTGGTACAACTGGTCTGGCGCGCTGTCCTGCGTGCCGGCGGGCCGCTTCCGGCCAGGTTCTGAAGGTGAGCTCATGCGCTTTCTGTCCTCGACCAGCGGTCCGGTGCGGCCGGTGGGCTCGGGGCACTCTTTCTCGCCGCTCGTGCCTACGGATGGACATATCGTCGTCATCGATCAGCTGGCGGGGCTCATACGACATGACGCGCGAGCCATGCAGGCAACGTTCGGCGCCGGTACGCGGCTGAGCGATCTCGGTGCCCCGCTCGAAGCTCTGGGGCAGGCGATGTTCAATATGCCCGACATCGACCGTCAGACGTTTGCCGGGGCGGTGGCAACCGCCACGCACGGCACGGGCGTTTCGCTCGGCTGCATCAGCGACTATGTCACCCATATGCGGCTCGTCACGCCCACCGGCGATGTCTTGAACCTCAGCGCTGAGGAAAACGCCGATGTCTTTCAGGCGGCCAGGGTGAATCTGGGCGCGCTCGGCATCGTCACCGAGATTACGACCCGGAATAGAGAGACGTACCGCCTGAAGGCCGTCACCGAGGTAATGCCGCTCGCCGATGCGCTGGCGGGCTTCGATGCGAATGCGCGACGTTACAGACATTACGAGATGTTCCCGATTCCGTATTCGACCTACACCCTCACGCTTGCGATCGAGGAAACGGACGAAGCGACGGTCTACCCCGACGGCGCCGGCGACGACGAAGAGACTTTCCTGAGTCTCGTCGAGCTGCTGATGGCAGGCCCCGCTTTTCTGCGCGGTCCGGTCATCGACATGTTGTTCGGCGAGACCCCGTCGTCGACCGTGGTCGATGTCTCCTACAAGGCGCTCACCAATGTGCGTAATTCCCGCTTCAACGAGATGGAGTATTCGGTGCCGGTCGGGCACGGACATGAATGCCTGATGGAGGTGCTCGACACGATCAAAGACCAGGGGATCGACGTCATTTTTCCGCTCGAGTACCGCTGGGTGAAAGGCGATGACACCTGGCTCGGCATGTCAACGGGGGGCGAAGCCCATGCCGCGATCTCCGTGCATCAGATAGCCAGCCACGATTACCGGCCGCTGTTCGACGCGGTGGAGCCCATCTTCTGGAAGTACGAAGGGCGGCCGCACTGGGGCAAGCTCCATACGCTCGGCGCGGCGGAGCTGCGTGCACTGTATCCGCGCTTTGACGACTTCAATGCCGTGCGTGCAGAGCTCGACCCCAGCGGACGTATGCTGAATCCGCATCTTGGCAAGCTGTTCGGAGTGGAAGTATGAAGCGCCGTAGTCTGATTCTGGGTGGCGCCGCCGGGGTTGGCCTTGCCGGTGTGGCGCTGTGGAAGCCGGGTGACCAGGGTGGTCCGCATAACACCTACTTCGCGCGCATGAACAGCCTGCTGCGCAAGTACGGCAACGGCCGCCCGACGATGGTGATAGACCTCGACCGCCTGAATCACAACATAGACACCTTGACCGCCGGCATCGGTGACAAGACCTATCGTGTGGTGGTCAAGTCGTTGCCGTCGCTGCCTTTGTTACAGCATGTGATGGCGCGCGCGGGCACACAGGCGCTCATGGTGTTTCATCAGCCTTTTCTGAACGCGGTGGCGACAACATTGCCGGACAGCGACGTGCTGCTGGGAAAGCCCATGCCCGTGGATGCCGTTCGCGCTTTCTACAAAGGTCCGCGCCATTCCCGATTCCAGGCCGACAAGCAGGTTCAGTGGCTGGTCGACACCCCGGCGCGGCTGGATCAGTACCTGGCCTTCGCGCGCGCGGCTGGCGTTCACATGCGGGTCAATCTGGAGCTTGACGTCGGTCTGCGCCGCGGCGGGTTTGCCGAGCCCGAGCGTTTCGACGCGGTGCTCGCGAAGATCGCGCTGCATTCACAGCATTTGTCGCTCGCCGGCTTCATGGGATACGAGCCGCATCTGGCCGGCGTGACTGACGAACTGTCCCATCCAGCCGTCCAGAACGTCCTGGACGTATATCGTTCTTTTCTCGGGCGTGCGCGCACTGCCGGCGTCGATCTTACCTCTCTCACCATCAACGGTGCGGGCAGTCACACGATCCGTCTGTATGACAAGGACGATGTGATGAACGATCTGTCCGCCGGGTCAGGGCTGGTCAAGCCGTCCGATTTCGACACGTTGAATCTGCGTGAGCAGCAGCCCGGCGTGTTTATCGCCGCACCGATACTCAAACGCTACGACAAGCTCACGATCCCCGGCCAGGATCTGCTGGCGGACACGCTGCCGCTCTGGGATCCCAACACCGCGCGGCTTTACTTCCTCTACGGCGGGTACTGGAAAGCCAACATCGTTTCGCCTCCGGGGGCTCAGGATTGGATGTACCACAGCACCAATCAGTCACCGGTCATGACGTCGAAGTCGGTGGATCTAGAGGTGGACGACTATATGTTTTTGCGCCCTACGCAGAGCGAGCACGTCATGCTGCAGTTTGGCGATTTGCTGGTCTTTCAGGGTGAGGAGGTGGTCGCGAACTGGCCGGTGTTCCATCAAACCGGCTGAACGAGCCTGCTCGTCCGATAGTCCGCCCAGGCTCTGCGCAGCACACGCTGGGCCGAGCGGATGAAGAGGACAAGCAGAGCCGCGGCGGCGATGACGTCCGGCCAGCCGGAGTCGAAATACCACACGGCTGCGGCCGAGGCGATGACCGCAATACCTTCCGCAACATCGTTACGCGAGCATTCCCATACCGACAGCATGTTGATATCGGCGTTGCGATGCGGCGTCAGCAGCGCCAGGCACACGCCGTTGGCGAGAAGGTTGAGGATGGCGGCGCCGGCCATGATGTCGACCACCGGGGCGTCCAGATGGGTCAGGCGCCAGGTGATGTGGATCGCCACGACGACCGCAGCAGCAGCAATCAGGCCCCCCTTCACGAGCGCTACCTTAGCTTTGGCCGCCACGCCCATACCGACGACGGCAAAGCTCAACGCGTAGGTCAGGGCATCGCCGAGATTGTCCAGCGTCCCGGACAGCAGCGCAGAAGAGCCGCTCAAAACCGACCCCGCGACCATCATCGCAAAGGTCAAGAGGTTAATGATCAGCACCCACAGCAGCACGCGGCGCTGGCGCGCCTCCATCGCCTGGGTCTCGAGAGTATTGCCGCAGCCGCAGTCGCTCATGTCGGTAATTATGAACGATTGGCCGGTCAGGCGCCTCCCGCGACCAGCGTCGTAGTGCGCGCCGCGATCCGCCAGGTGTTGCCTTCCAGGCGGTAGTCATCTTCCACATCAGCCAGCGCCTTTGGCGTCGTTGCGTCGGCACCATTCAGCACATACACCAGTAAGGTTGCGCGAATGACAGCTTCGCTCGCCGAACTCGCCGTAAACGAGAGATTCGTCAGGCAGTGTCTGGTGCGCCTTTCCTTGTCTGCCTCCCTGGCGGCGAACATCCTGGACAGGGCGTCCTTGCCGGTAGCATCAACGGTGCCCGCAATCGTAAAGCGGCCGTCCTCCGTGAAGAGCTCTGTCACGCGGCTGGCGTGACCCTCGTCGATCAGTCTGTAGGTCTGAAGCATCAGTTGCTGACAAGCGAGGTGTGCGGTGGTGTCTGATACGCTCATGGGGCGTACGCCGTCAGCGACGCAGTCGACTCTCCGGCTTTCCGCCTGCTATTGAGGTCGTCTGGATTGAATTCGATACCAAGCGGATTGGCGCGGAAAGTTTCGCTCGCGGCGAATGCCACCGCATCTGCAGCCGACATGGTATCGATCTGCAGCTCCACCTGATTGTTCATCGGATCCATGTAATACATGGACAGCGTGGGCCCGTGATTGATGCACCAGTGCGGCTGTATACCGAGCGCCTGCAGCCGTTCGAAGGTGTCCATAAGATCATCCAGCTGCTCGTAGGTGAACGAGACGTGGTGCAGCCCGGCCGACGGACCGCCGGGCTCGTAGCCGGGATCCTGGGCGAGCACGACGCGATGGTGCTCGTCGTCATAGGTCAGAAAGCAGAGCATGTCGTTCTCGAATACGACCTCGGCTTCCAGCACGTTTCGGTACCAATTGCTGGCGGTCGATATGTCGTTGGTTTTGAGAGCGATGTGGGCGAGTTTTATCGGTGAAGTCATGTGCTGTCTCCGTTGGGATGAAAATTACCGGGCAAGGCTGCGTGTCAGGGCCTCGTTGATCTCCGCGGTTGTCACACGGCCCTGGCCGCGCCAGGCAACGTGACCGTCGGGTCTGACCAGCACGGCGCCTGATTCGCCGATACCGTAGTGCCGATGCCAATCACCGGCAGCGTCGATCAAGTCGGCGCTCGATTCCGGTGGTCCGATGGTGTAGGTGGCCATCGGCGTTGAAGTATTCAATTCTTCAACGTCCAATCGGTTGTCAGGAGTGACTAGCAGAGTAAAACCGGTGCTGAAGAGATCGATGGTCGAAACCGGTTCGTCGTGCCCTGCGTCGGTCAGCCAGCAATGCGGTGCGCGTGCCCCCGGACGAGCGTTGGCTACGTAGGTGTAAACCGGGTCTTCAACATTGTGTTCGTCGACGTAGTGAGGACTGCCGTCGCCGGTCACCAACGGTGAATCCCAGTATCCGAAACCGATCTCCTGGCCGAGAAACATGAAGTGGGACGATTGCGCGGCGATCGCTTCGCTGCGCCGCTGGCGCTGTTGGCGACCGCTGGACGTGTCGAGCTCGATTTCGTCGGCGTCGAGAATCTCTGTGCCGATGCCGGCGCCGGTCTGACGGATGTTGTACGCGTTCTCGCGACTCTGCTCGATGTTGTAGACCGCGATGTCCCGCCTTTCCGCATCGTAGCTGTCGAGCAGCGCATCGCCGGCCCGCCCCTGGATCACGTAAGCGAGCTTCCAGGCGAGGTTGTGTATCTCCTGCATGCCGGTGTTGAAGCCGAAGCCGCCGGTAGGAATGTTCAAGTGCGCCGCATCGCCGCCGAAAAACACGCGGCCGTCACGCATGTGATCGATGATCTGGCCGCACAGAGTCCAGGCACCGATGCTCAGGACTTTGACGGGCAGCTGATCGGTACCGAGGGCTTTGTGGATCTTGTCCAGACACCGGTCCTCGGTGAAGTCGCCGGGGGATTCGCCTTTGTCCGGAAAGTAGCTGAAGTTGAAACACCACTTCTTCCAGTCCCCGCCCAGGCCGATGAAAACGCCGGCGGCGTCGGGGTTGGCGATCCAGTAGAGCGCCTGGTGGGTGCTTGCTTCGAGCAGGCTCTCGATGTCCGCTTCCAGATAGACGTTGATCTGGTGGCCGAAGGCAGGAGGACCCAGGAGCGCCCGACCCATTTCTTTGCGTGTCGGGCTGGCGGCGCCGTCGCAGGCGATTGCGTAAGCACTGCGCACAGCCAACTGCTCGTCGTTGGCGCGATCGATTGCCGTTACCGTGACACCGGCGGCGTCCTGCCGAAGCCCCGTCTTATGCGTATTGAACCTGACGTCGATCAGTGCGTTGGCATCAGCGTGGCGTTTGAGGACGGCTTCCAGAACAATCTGGGACGAAATCGTCAGCGGTGATGGTGTGGAAGACAGCAGGTTGGCGACATAGTCGGGAGCGTCCTGCATGGCAATCTCGCCCAGCTTGTAGCCGGTCAAGCTGGTGTAAAACGAAACGCCGCCGACCGCGCCGGTGCTCGCGTACACCTCGTCGGCGATGCCGAGCTGTCGGAGGATCTCCATCGTACGCGTGTTGAATGCTGATGCTTTGGGGTGGGTTGCCGTCGTTGCGTTCTTTTCTAGAACGACCGAGCGAACGCCATGTTCCGCAAGCATTAGCGAAGCGGCGAGCCCGACGGGTCCGCCGCCGATGATCACGACGTCCGTAGTGACTTCCAGGATTGCTTTATTCATCGTTGATCAACTCCAGAATGAGGCGCTTGATCGTCAGCGTCAGCTGCGCCTGGTCTATCTGCTTCTCGCCATGGCGCTGATTCAGCAGCCAACCCTGGAACGCCAGCCGAAGCACCGTCACCAGGGCCTCAGGGTCTTCAAAGTTGATGACACCCTGGTCGATGGCTTTTCTGATCAGCACCACGCTGTGCTCGTCGACGCGTTGCAGGACGCGCCGGGCATGGGCGCTCAGGCGGACATCCGCAACGCGTGATTCGTACACGAGCAGGCTCGACAGCAGGGGATCTTCGGCGACGCCTTCATTCAGCAGGCTGACGCCTTGTAACAGCGCTTCGACCGGATCTTCGATCTCTTGTATGCGTGTCAGATGACGGTGCTCGAGTGTCTCGAGCCGATGCTCGATGGCCTGGGACAACAGATCGGTCTTGTCCTCGAAGTAGCTGTAGATCGTGGATGTGGATGCCTGGGCTTCCTGCGCGAGCAGCTTCATATTGGTGCCCTGGTAGCCGTTGCGGGCGAAGAGCTGCGATGCGGTATCGAGGATTTCGTTGCGCTTCAGCGCGGTGCGACGATTCATGCCGACCCCCCTGTATGGTTGGGAATCAGCCTAAATAAAACAATCGAAACAAAATATAGCTAACGTTTCGATTTGCGTTGGAGATAGTGTGCCGCGCAGACGCTGGAGCCGCGCAAGATCTGCCGACAACCTTGAGGCTTGCTGAAGTCTCGGGTAATCCGGATGATGCTGTTTTTTCTAGACAATGGAATGAGAGAGAGGTGCGTATGACCAGGGTCAGTGATGCAGACAGAGCGCAGTTTTTTGCGGACGTGGACGCCGCTTGTAAAAAAGCCGTCTGGTGCGCGATCGCCACGGTGGACGGAGATCAGCCGCGTGTGCGTATCGTGCATCCGACCTGGGACGGCGAGGTCCTGTGGTTCGCCACCGGCCCGGAGTCACCCAAAGCGGGACATCTGCGGAAGAATCCTCATGTCGACATCCAGTACCAGGTTGCGCCGCCGGAGTTTGTCCACGTCATGGTCCGCGGTACGGCGGAGCTGATCTCCGACCAGGACACCAAGAACAATGCCTGGGACGCGATCGACTACGATCTGACGCAGTTCGGGTCCACGGGTCCCGAGGACCCGAACTTCCTGCCGATACGGATAACCCCGACGCGGGTTGAGTTGTCGGAGATGTTTGGTTCCGTGAACAAACGGGTCTGGCGCGCCTAGCGGACGGCTGGAGCGGTCGCCCGCTCGGTAGAATTACGTAGTGTGCAGGTGACGAAAAGCAGGCAATTTGGGCGGGCTACCAGTTGCAGGATCCGTCATGTCGAAATACAGCATTGCCAATGAGCTCGTCGCAGCCGCCGCGGAGAAAGCGCAGGCCGCCGGCCTGGATGGCACGGACGTCCAGGAGGCGACGCTCGTCATGCTGGTCCAGGCGCTCAAAGCGTCCAGGGGCGCGCAAGGGACCCGCAGCATTCTGCAGTATGAGATCGACAGTCTCGGCAGCGGCGGCGTCTACGAAATCGCCCGCGGTGGCGGTCACTCCTGAGGTCCTGCGCCGTTCGGCGCTACTTTCCTGAAAAACATCGCAGCAACGCTTCCCCCCAGTCCCCCGGCGCCTGGTGCAAAAGCGCCATGCGCGGTGCACAGGCGCGCTAGACCTGTCGCACGGCGCCTCGCACAATTGTCCTTTCGGTCTTTGCATCTGTCTGGGAGAGCTTCGTTATGAAACCAGTCTGTCTGGTCATCGGCGCCGGCGCCGGCATCGGCGGCAACATCGGCAAACGTTTTGCGGCAGAGGGCTATCACGCTGTCCTCTGCAGGCGCAGCGACGAAGCCGGTTTGCAGAAACTCGTGGAGGAGATTGAGGCGGCGGGTGGCTCAGCTTCCGGATACATTCTCAACGCCATAGAGGATGGCGCGATCGAAGAGCGCATCGCTCAGGTGGAAGCCGACATCGGTCCGATAGAGGTGGCTGCCTACAACCTCGGCGCCCAGATCGGCGACCGCAAGCTCATGGAGACGAGCTACAAACAATTCGAGATGGGCTGGCGCCTCGGCACGTTTGGTCTCTTCCGCCTGGCGCAAAGCGTATGCCCGCTGATGGAGGCGCGCGGCAAGGGCACGATCCTCATCACGTCAGCCACGGCGGCGGTGCGCGGTAACGCCGGCCAGCATTCTCACGCGGCGGCCATGGGCGGGCGCCGTATGCTGTGCCAGTCGCTGAACGCCGAGTTCGGTCCGAAGGGTATACATGTCGTGCACGTGCTGATCGACGGCGCCGTGGATGCCCCCGACACGCTCGGTAAGATGCTGGGCGAAGAGCGGTTTCAGGCGCTCAGAGAAGCCCGGGGCATGGAGCACGACGGTTTGATGCTGCCGGAGAGAATCGCCGATACGTACTTTCACCTTGCTCAGCAGCATCGCTCTGCCTGGACGCATGAACTCGACATGCGCTCGTTTAGCGACTTAGCCTGGTGGAATCACTGAGGGGCGGCTGCTAGGCAACCGCATCTTCCTGGTTAGGCAGGCGCACGATCAAGCTGACGGCGCCCGCCAGCGCGAACGCCACGAGCCACACCTTGAACGCTGCGCCGTAAGTACCCCAGGTATCGACAATGTAGCCCGTGATCAAAACCCAGAACGTCGCGGGCGCGATGAAGAAAGACAGCAGGCCGTTGACTCGCGAAAACTTGGCGATACCGAAGAGCCGCGAGATCAACACGGAGCGCACAGGCAGCATGCCGCCGAACCCAAGGCCGAAACAGGCGGCTGCACAAAGCAGACCGATGTAAGCCTCGACGAATATGAGGAGCACCGTCGACAGCAGATAGGCGATGACGCCCGCCATGACGGTCACTTTCGCTGGCAGCGTATCCATCATCCTGCCAAACACGACCTTGCCGGCGATGGCGAAACCTCCCGCCACTGTCAGCAGGAAGGCGCCGTCGTACAGATCCAGGCCCAACTCCTGGGTGACGTACGTAGGCAGATGCGTTGCCATTGCAGAGTACACGCCGTTCATCAGGCCAAACGTCAGCACAACGCTCCAGAAAGCGCCTGAGGACAGGAACTCCCGGTAGGTGGCAACGAAGCCCGTTGCTTCCGGCGCATTGGGTTCGACGGCAGGCGTCGAAAGGTTTGCCGCCGGCGGTGTGGGTGCGGGGTCGCCGTCCGGATGCTGGCCCATGTCGCCGGGCTCCTGGCGGACCAGAAACATGGCGGCGGGTATGACCACGCCAACCAGCAGCGCTGCGTAAATGAGGTAGCTGTTGCGCCAGCCGAGGGTTTCGGCCAGGTAGGCATTGACGACCGGTACGATCACACCGGCGACGCTGATGCCCATGATGGCAATGCCCAACGCCATGCCACGGTTGCGGGTAAACCAGTTGACCATCAGCTTCGTGTGCACCAGTGGCCCGACACCGAGCCAGCCCAGTCCCTGGAAAGGAATCAAGATGCACAGGAAGGCGATGTAGCTGTCCACCCATTGCATCGACACATAGCCAACCGCCAGCCAGCAAGAGGCTATGGTCGTAATGTAGCGCAATGGGAAGCGGTCGATCAGATAACCCACCAGCGGCGCGAAGCAAGCGCCGGTAAACAGCGTCAGACTGACGGCGAGGGAAAGCTCCGTGCGTCCGACATCGAAGTCTGCCATCCATTGCGGGAAGAACACGCCCCTCGCGTGGAGAAAGAAGCTCGATGCCAGGAAGCAGATGACGAAAGAGTAGCCAAGCAGCACGTATCCGTAGAAGAAACGGCTATTGTCGGCGGATGTCGCGGATTCACTCACTGCGACAGTCTAGCAGAGCAGTCTGCGATCCTGCAGAGAGTGTTTGTCGCTTTGTTAGTCGCAGCTCCGTCAGTCAGCCGCGGGTTTGCAGTATAGATCGTAGAGCAGCGAGATCACCGCGCGGATCTCTTCCCCGGCGAGGGAATAGTAGACGGTTTGCGCTTCGCGGCGCGCTTCGACGACGCCTTCATGACGCATCCGCGCCAGATGCTGAGACAGCGGCGACTGGTTGATGCCGATTTTCTCAGCCAACTCGCCGACCGAGCTTTCTCCTTCGTTCAGTTTGCACAGGATCATCAGGCGGTGCGGGTGGCTCAGGAGCTTCATCAGGTCGCTGGCGCGGGACGCGTTTTCCTGCATCAGCGCAAATTCCATATCCGGTTCAGGTGCGAGTTTTTCTGCCATCACTACTTCCTCTACCACCGGCGGATACCCTCACAGCACTTATATTCCATAAAGGAATAAGCATATAACGGTATGCGCCTAAATATTAGATCCTTTATATGTTCAAAAATTATAATATGCAAACATATCAGGAGACGCGAGACGAAGTTACTGGGGAGTCGGTATTGAGTCAACGAGAGTTAGATAATTTAGTGCGTTCGATCGCAGAGTCCGCGGCGGATCTGGCGGTCCCCGAGCGGAGACGCTTTCTCAAATCGGGTCTGGTCATGGCTGGTGCGGCTGCGGCGAGCACCGCAGCTGCCGGAGCCGCAGGCAGCGTCGGGGTGCCGCCCAGCGTGCCGCCCTGGACAAAAAGCCTTGGCCGTGGGGTTGTCAGTAACCCTTATGGCGTGCCTTCCGCGCACGAGGCTCATGTCGTGCGCCGTACCGTCGATTGGCTCACCGCCGACCACATTGCGAGTATCAGTTTTACCCCGTTGGCGGATCTCAGCGGCATCATCACACCCAGCGGGGTGGTGTTCGAACGCTACCACGCCGGGGTGCCGGAAATTCCGCCGGACCAGCACCGCCTCATGGTGCACGGGCTTGTCGAGCGCCCGCTCATTTTGTCTATGGATGATTTGATGCGGTTTCCGTCGGAAAGTGTCATACGTTTCCTTGAATGTCCTGCAAACGGCGGCATGGAATGGCGCGGCGCGCAGATGGATCGCCTGCAGTTCAGTCACGGCATGCTCTCCTGCTGTGAATGGACCGGCGTGCGACTGTCGACCATTCTCGAGGAAGTTGGCATCCAACCTGACGCTGCCTGGATTCTGGCTGAGGGCGCGGATGGCGCGCACATGAGCCGCAGCATTCCCTTGAGTAAAGCGTTTGACGACGCCCTCCTGGTCTATGCCCAGAACGGCGAGATGCTGCGCCCCGAGCAGGGTTATCCGCTCCGGCTCATCAACCCGGGATGGGAAGGTAATACCTGCGTGAAGTGGCTGCGCCGTCTCGAGGTGGGCGACAAGCCCTGGCACCACCGCGAGGAGACGTCCAAATATACCGATCTCATGGCGGACGGCTCGGCACGTGAGTTCACCTATGTCCAGGAGTGCAACTCCGTCGTTACCGCGCCGAGCCCGGAAAAACCGTTTCGCAAACGCGGCAAGTACATGATCCAGGGGCTGGCCTGGTCGGGTCGCGGCCGTATCAGGCATGTTGATGTTTCGGTCGACGGCGGCCGGAGCTGGCGTGAAGCGCGTTTTACCAGCGACGTTCTGCCCAAAGCGCTCACCCGCTTCGAGTTGGAATGGGACTGGGATGGCAGCGAAGCCCTCATTCAATCCCGCGCTGTTGACGAAACCGGCTACGTGCAGCCGACTTATCGCCAGTTGCGCGCGGCCCGCGGCACCAACTCGATTTATCACAAAAACGCCATCCACACCTGGAAATTGTCACCGCAGGGAGTCGTCAGCAATGTGCAGATCGCTTAGCGCCTTCGTCCTGCTGGTGTTGTCTGGCTGCGCACCGGTATCGACGCCGCAGTCGGACACCCAGGCTGGCGGTGGTTACGTGGGGGACCGCATCGGTCACTTTGAGCTCGGTGAGCCGGCCTCGTCTCAGCAGATTGCCGGGTGGGACATCGACATTCGTCCCGACGGTGTGGGCCTGCCGCAGGGCAGCGGCTCGGTCATGGACGGCGAATACCTCTATGAGGCCCAGTGTGCCGAGTGCCATGGCTCATTTGGCGAGGGCGTCGGGCGTTATCCGGTGCTCGCAGGTGGCGAAGGCAGTCTTACGGACGATCGCCCGACCCGCACCGTCGGCAGTTACTGGCCGTATACGAGCACGCTCTTCGACTACATCTACCGCGCCATGCCTTTTACGCAGCCGGAATCGCTGAGCGTGGACGAGACGTACGCGATCACCGCATACGTGCTCTACCTCAACGATCTCATTGAGGACGACCTGGTGCTCAATCAGGACAACCTCGCGACCATCCGCCTGCCCAATGAGCCCAATTTTGTCCCGGATCCACGCCCGGACGTTGCCAACGTCCGCTGCATGAGCAACTGCCGGGGTGGGGCGCCCATCGAGGTGCATTCGGAGGTGGCAGCGTTTCAGCCGCAATCAGTCGCACTCGCGGAACCTGCTGCAAGCGAAGTGCATCCTGGTGCGGCGACGTACGAGCAGTTCTGCAGCATCTGCCACAAGGTTGGCGTCGGCGGCGCGCCGGTTGTCGGTGAGGCGGCCAGTTGGGCCGGCCGTCTGGATGCAGGGTTGCCGTCGCTCATTGACAACGCAATTAACGGAGTCAGTTCGGACAGCGGCGTGATGCCGGCCAAAGGCGGTTTTATGCAGCTCTCGGATGAGGAAGTGGCTGAAGCCGTGCGGTTCATGGTGGAGGAATCGTCATGAGAATCATTTGGGCTATGTTGCTTTGCCTTTGCGGCGTGGGTGCGTTCGCAGATGAGCGTTTAGCCGCGGGCAAAGCCATCGCGTACGACCGTAACAAAGGCAATTGCCTGTCCTGCCACATGATGGATGACGGAGAACTGCCGGGAAACTCCGGCCCGCCGCTCTTCATGATGCAGGCGCGTTTTCCGGATCGTGCCGTGCTGAAGGCGCAGATTGCCGATGCGTCGAAGCGCAACCCCGACACCGTGATGCCGCCGTATGGACGGCATCGCATTCTGAGTGAAGAAGAGCTCGAGCTGGTGGTGGACTACGTCCACTCGCTATAGGCAAGAGAAGTAAAGAGAGGAACGACAAGTGAAGCGAAGACAACTTCTGACAGGGTTCGTGGTGAGCCTCGCCGGCGCGGCCGCAATGGCGCCGCTCAAGGTGTGGGCAAGCATCCGCGCGGGTTTCGAGGCAGAGAGCGTCGACGGGGCGCTGGCGGCCATCGTTGCGGACCGGCCGGTTGAGGAGAGCGATCAGATCAACTTCAAGATACCGGATATCGCGGAGAACGGCGCGGTCGTGCCCGTCACCGTATCAACCGACGTACCGGATGTGACCGCGATCAGCATCGTGATAGAGAACAATCCCAATCCTTTGACGGCACGTTTTGACATATCTCCCCACGCGGTGGCGAATGTTTCGACGAGAGTGAAGATGGGTGAAAGCTCCATCGTGCGTGTTTACGTCGAGACGCCCGACAAAATTCTGACCGTGGGCAAGGAAGTAAAAGTCACCATCGGTGGATGTGGAGGTTAACTATGGCTGCCAAGGTAAAAATACGCGCGAAGATCAAGAACGGCGTGGCGGAAGTGAAATCCCTCATGCCGCATCCAATGGAGACCGGTACCCGCCGTGACGCTGACGGCAATCTCGTTCCGGCACACTTCATCGAAACGGTGACCTGTTTCATGAATGACGAGCAGGTGATCGAGGCGCAGTGGGGCCCCGCCGTCTCCAAGAATCCGTTTTTCTCCTTCCAGGTCAAAGGCGCGGCACCCGGTGATGTCGTCAAAGTCACCTGGGTGGACAACCTGGGGGAGACGAGCACTGGCGAGGTTGTGCTGAAGTGAGGTGGTTCAGCCTCATGCTGATCCTGATCGCCTCCCCGGTGCTGGCTGACCCGGCAGCCGATCGTGAACGCATGCGGGACTTTTACGCCAAACGGTTTCCGGATGTGCCGCTGGCGGCCCACGTGGATGGCGCCTACGCGCTGAACGCCGATGCGCGTGAACAGTGGCTGGAGCTCGAGGATTTTCCCCCTTACGAGTTCGCAGTGGACGAAGGTGAAGCGCTGTTCGCCGAAACGTTCGCGGACGGTTCAGGGTATCTGGACTGTTTCGGCTCGGAGCGGATCAAACACAACTATCCGATGTTCGACGACGCGCGCGGGTCCGTGGTGACCCTGGAGATGGCACTGAACGACTGCCGCCTCGCTCATGGTGAGGATGCGCTTGCTTACGATGGCGAAGAAATGGCCGCGATGATGGCCTATCTCGCCATGCAATCGCGGGACGAGGTCATCAGCGTCGAGCTGCCCGAGAGCACCGCGGCCCTGGCCGCCTATCAGGCCGGCAAACGTTTTTATCAATCCCGTCGCGGGCAGCTGGACTTCGCCTGTTCCCACTGTCACGTCCAGATTGTCGGCAACAACCTGCGTGCGGAAATGCTGAGCGCAAGCCTCGGTCATGTGAGCCATTGGCCGGTCTATCGCCTCAAGTGGCAGGAAGTCGGCACGCTGCACAAGCGTTTCCAGGAATGTAACAGTCAGGTTGGCGCTGAACCGCTGGATCAGCAGAGCGATGCTTACCGCAACCTCGAGTACTTCCTCACGATCATGAGTAATGGCCTGGTCTGGAATGGGCCCGGAACACGCAAGTAGCGCAGAGAGAAGAGCAGCAGACAGATGAAACGAACCATTTATCGAGGTGTCGCCGCCGCCATGGTGGTTTTGGTCGCGGGGTGTGCCGCGCAAGGCGCGGGCGACTCTCCCCGGGCGCAGGCCGAAACCGCGCTGGCAATCGCTCAGGAGAAATACGCCGAGTCCGCACAAGCCGGATTCGCCTGGCGCAATGCAAAGCTTGCTCTCGAGGCCGCAGCATCTGCGCTCGCGCTCGAAGACTATGCCGGCGCGCAAAACCAGGCGGAACTGGCGATCGCGTTGGCCGAAGCGTCGCTCGCGCAGGCTGCGCTCGAAGCGGAGGCCTGGTCGCAGCGCGCGCCGTTTGGCAGCGGCTCATGAACCGCCGCGAATTTCTCGACATCCTGGGGAAAGCGGCGCTGGCTTCAGGTTTGAGCGGCTGTGTCAGTGCGCAGGGCGGGGACTTGTACACGATGTCCCCTTACGGGCAGGCGCGGCTCCTGCACATCACCGATACGCATGCCCAGCTCGAACCCATCTATTTCCGCGAACCCAACGTCAATCTCGGGATCGCTGATGCGGCGGGGCGATTTCCGCACCTGGTCGGCCGGCATTTGTTGGATCGTTATCCAGTGTCTGATCCGCGTCTGGCCCACGCGCTGACCTACGTCGACTTCAGCAGCGCAGCGCAGATATACGGCAAAGTCGGCGGTTTTGCGCACCTGCACACGCTCATCAAACGGCTGCGCTCGGAAGTCGGCGGGGAAGCGCTGCTGCTGGACGGCGGCGATACCTGGCAGGGCTCGGCAACGGCGCTCTGGACCCGCGGCGAAGACATGGTCGACGCCTGCAATCTGCTCGGCGTCGATGTCATGACGGGCCATTGGGAGTTTACGTACCACGACCATGAAACCCGCGCGAACGTTGAAAAGTTCAGGGGTGATTTCGTCGCCCAGAACGTACGCGCGACCGAGGATGCGCTGTTTGAAGGCATCGAGGTGCATGACGAAGACACCGGCCATGTGTTCCCGCCTTATACCGTCAAGACGATCGGCGGGCAGCGCATTGCCGTGGTGGGCCAGGCGTTTCCTTATACCCCCATAGCCAATCCCCAGCGATTCATACCCGACTGGTCCTTTGGTATACAGGAAGGCGACTTGCAGGAACTGGTCGACGAGATACGCGCCAGCGAGCGCGTCGCCGCCGTTGTTCTTCTGTCGCACAACGGTATGGATGTCGACATGAAGCTGGCTTCACGCGTCAGCGGCATAGACTTCATTCTCGGCGGACATACGCACGACGGCGTGCCATTGGCCATGGAGGTCAAGAACCCGGGCGGGGTGACCGTGGTTACCAACGCGGGTTCCAACGGCAAATTTGTCGGCGTGCTCGATCTCGACTTTGCCCGCAACGCCGTCAGCGGTTATCGCTATCGGTTGCTGCCGGTGTTCGCCAACCTGCTGCCGGCTGCCCCGGAGATGCAGGCGCTCATCGAGCGGTCGCGGGCGCCATATCTCGCCAAGCTCAATGAGCCGCTGGCGGTGACCGAGTCGCTGCTTTACCGGCGCGGGAACTTCAACGGCACTTTCGACCAGATCATCTGCGATGCCCTGCGCGAACAGCTCGATGCCGAAATCAGTCTGTCTCCCGGCTTCCGCTGGGGCACAACGGTATTGCCCGGCGAAACCGTGACGATGGAGCGGGTCATGGACCAGACGGCCATGACTTATCCGGAAACGTACGTGCGCGAAATGTCCGGGGAGCAGATCAAGTTCGTGCTCGAGAGCGTGTGTGACAATCTGTTCAACCCCGACCCCTATCTGCAGCAGGGCGGTGACATGGTGCGTGTTGGTGGTCTCGAATTCGCCTGCGCGCCGCTGGCGCCCGCCGGGGAGCGAATTCTGGAGACGCGCCTGCCGGACGGCTCGCCGCTGCAGGCCAACAAGAATTACAAGGTTGCGGGCTGGGCGACCGTCGCATCTCAATCGCCCGGAGCGCCCGTGTGGGAGGTCGTTGCAGACCATCTGCGTGACAAGAAAACCGTGGTGCTCGAGCGCATCAATCAACCAACGCTGCGCGGCGTTGGCGGGAACAAGGGGATAGCCGATTATGTCTAAAGGATTGCTGGCGGCCGCTGGTGCTGTCTGGCTGGGGGTTCTGCTGGCCTCTCTCTCGCCGACAGCCCGGGGCGAGGCGCTGAGCGACGACAAACCGTTTGCCGACGCGCACATTCTCCTGCAGATCAGCGATGCCGACACCGCGCGTCAGAGCCTGGTGCTCGACATTGCCAACAATCTCAACAAACACTATGGCAGTCAGGACATGGTCGACATTCAGATCGTTGCCTTTGGTCCCGGCGTTTCCCTCTTATACGCCGATGGCAACGCCAACGCGGTTCGTATCACCAGCCTGCTGGCGCACGGCGTGCGATTCTACGGTTGCGGCAATACGCTCGATACCATCGAGCGTCGCGAGCGCAGGCGCCCGGAGATTCTGAAGGGGGTCGAAATAGTGCAGACCGGGGTCGCCTACATGGTGGAGCAGATCCAGAACGGCTACGTTCATGTGCACCCCTGATGGTGGAAGCACTTTTGTTGAGGCGCACGCGTAGTGAGAGACAAAAAAAGCCCGGCATTAGCCGGGCTTTTTTTGTTGGCGGGGTCCTGTCCGAGTCTCAGGCGTAGCGATCCTTGAGAACAAAGAACGCCAGCGCGATCAGCATCACGCTCATCGGCAGAGCGAGATAGATGCCGCTGATGCCGAACAACTCCGGCATGGACAGCGCGCCGAAGTTGGCATGCTGGATCAGCAATCTCTCCACCGTTGGATAGACGAGGGAGAAGATAAACGCGCCGGCCAAGGCGCCAAGCAGGGTGAAGAGCGCATCTTTCTTCCCTTCGGATGTTCCGACCACGCAGGTTCCCGGACAGTAACCGGAAATTGCCCAGCCGATGCCGAAGATGACGCCGCCGAGCGCAACGCCCCAGATATAAGCCGGCTTGATGGAAAGGTTCGCCATGTTGCCGAGGTCTAAGAGATAGACACCCAGCGTGCCGACGCCGATGGCGGTCGCCATCAGTTTGATGATCCACATGTCTTTGAGGAGCAGCGTCCCCATGATGCGGCGGTAGCTGGTCGCGCCACCGAGATAGAGAATGGCGCCGAAAGCGCAGCCGACGAAAAATCCGATGATCAGAGTGCTCATCCGGGTTACCTCGCGCGGTAGAGAAATTTGGCCATCAAGATCGCTGCGGCGAAAGTGACGACACCGAATATGAAAGAACTGAGTGCCAGCTGAGATATGCCGCTGATCATGTGCCCGCTGGTGCAGCCGCCCGCCAGACGCGCGCCGAACAGGAGCAGCACCCCGCCAAAGAACGCGGCCGCGTAGCGCTTGGCCTGGGAGGCGCCGAATTGGTTGACCCACATGGCAGGCATTGAGCCTTTGTCCTGAGCGGGCTGGCGCTTGCGCATCAGACGCGCGGTCAACCCGCCGCCAACCAGCATGCCGAACACGACCATCCAGCCATAGCCGATGCCCCAGTCGGATTTTTCGCCGTACTTCGCCATGTAGGCGTTGTTTTCGGCGAATTCAGGGGCCACCTGATGGGTGACGATGGCGTCGGTGACGACAAACTGGGTCGAGACGCCCAGAGGTTGGACGAGCGCGGTCGCCAGGGTGAGTAGAAGGCCGAGGGCAATGCCGGCAACCTTCCAGGAGATGATGTAATCGTCGTTCATGAACAGTCCTCGCGGAAGCGTGCCGAAACATTAGCATTTTTGAATATACATTAAAACTAATATATTCTAAGCAAGTTCCATTTTGTTATAACGCAGCTTTTGATAACGCATCGCTTCATGAGGACCGGGTTGCGGATGGCCAGATACCAGGGTCGACAGACGACGTTGAGCGGCGCTTTGCTGGGACTTCTGCTGTGCAGCGCTGCGGCTGCTGGCGTTGAGCGGCCGGCACTCGAGATCACCCCTGTTACTGAACGGGTTTACACGGCCGTCGGGGCCACGTTGCCGCCGAGCCGTGAGAATTGGGGGCACAACAACAACCTGAGTTTCGTGATCGGCGATGCCGGTGTGCTCGTCGTCAATGGCGGCGACAACTATCGCCTGGCGGAGGCGCTCCATGCCGAGATACGCCGTCTGACAGATCTGCCGGTGCGCTGGCTGGTTGACGAAAACGGTCAGGGACACGCGTTTCTGGGCAATGCTTACTGGCACGAGCAGGGGGTGACGATCATTGCCCATGCCGACGCAGCGAAGGAGATCGAGGAGCATGGCGCGCAAAGTCTGCAGGCGATGCTCGAGCGCAACGGGGCGCGGGGTGAAGGCACCCACGTGGTGGCGCCGGATCGGACTTTCACAGACGGACTCACGCTCGACCTCGGCGGCGTCAGCGCGGAGCTCATCTGGTTCGGCAATGCCCACTCCCCCGGAGACATCTCGGTCTGGATTGCTAATGAGAATGTGCTCATTGCGGGAGACATCGCATTTCACGAACGTCTTCTCGGCATTTTCCCTGACACCGACGTTGCCGCGTGGATTGCCTCGCTGAAGAGGCTTCTGGCGATGCAGCCGGAGATTCTCGTCCCCGGGCATGGACGGCCTACCGACGCAGCCGCGATCGAGAAGTACACGCTCAATTACCTCGAGTTTCTGGTTGCCGAGGTCAGCGCGATTCTCGAGCGTGATGGCGACCTTGCGGAAGCTTATGCGATTGACCAATCGGCGTACGCCCATCTCGATACTTTCGATGAGCTGGCTGCAAAGAACGCAGGTCGGGTCTATCAGCAGCTCGAGTGGGCGTTATTCTGATGCGCCTTGTATTGACTTGCTTGTTTTTTCTACTGGCGTTGACGGCCCGGGCCGAGCAGGTGAGTCTCGAAATTGATGGCCTCACGGCGTACGCGAGTTACCAGTCCGGGACGGCGGCGGCTCCGGTCTATCTCATCCAGCACGGCACCTGGGCGCACTACGGCATGGAGCTCATCGCCGCGATGCAGGCAAGCCTTGCGGATCGAGGCTATGCGAGCCTCGCGCCCAACCTGACGCTCGGGCTCGATCGCCGTCAGGGATTCCGTGATTGCCGTCCGCCGTTCCCAAGGCATCAGGACGCGGTGGGCGAGATCGGCGCGTGGGTCGACTATCTCGCGGCCCGGGGGCATCGCGAAGTCATCGTTGTCGGGCACAGCCGTGGCGGCGCTCAGGTGGCGTCTTATCTGACCGATCCAGCGCCGGTTGTGGTGGCGGGGGCGCTGCTGGCGCCGATGGTGTTCCGCGGTGCGGAGCAGGGCGCGCGTTTTGCCGAGGAGAACGGCATGAGTCTGGCGGCGGCCGCAGCCTCAACAGACGAGGCGGGCTACGTCGGACCGGTCCGCCTCCTGCAGTGCGAAGACGTGCGCGTGGCGCTGACCACGCTCATGAGCTATTACGGGGAGGTGCCTGAGAAGCATACCCCGCGGCTGCTCGAGGCGATTGGGGTGCCGGTAACCGTGTACCTGGGCGCGGACGACGAGATCTCGCGCTGGACGAACCCGGAGATTGACGCTGCCAGGTCTGCCGACCATGTGACGCTGCATCAGATCGAGGGCGCAGGGCACTTCTTTCGAGATCTCTATCTCGAGGATGTTCTCGACCTTCTGGTACCCGCGCCGTGATGGCGGTGTGGCTTGCTGCGGTTCTGGGGCTGGTGCCGCTGGCGCAGGATCTATCGCGTGACGGCGCGCGCGCCGCTCGCGAGGCTCAGCCCATTCTGCTTTATGTCACCCACTCCACCTGCACGTTCTGCAAGCGCTTCGAGAACGATGTGTTGGGCCCGCTCGTCAATTCGGGCGAGCTCGAGCGTGTGATCGTGCGCGAGCTGGTGCTGGATCAGGCGACGCCGATCGTCGACTTTGGCGGGCAGTTGCGGTCGCCACGCGCCGTTGCCGGCGACTTCGAAGCTGAAGTGACGCCGACGCTGCTCATTGTCGACGGGACCGGGCAATTGCTGCAGCCGCGCATGGTTGGCTACCGGCAGAACGACTTCTACTCGTTCTACCTCGAGCGCGCGCTGAAGCAGGCACGCGCGATGCTCCTCGAGCGGCAGTGAACCCGCTAGGAGTTGGCGAAATTGGCCAACTTCGACGCCGGACTCA
Organism: Pseudomonadales bacterium; assembly: GCA_965267275.1. Lineage (GTDB taxonomy): Bacteria > Pseudomonadota > Gammaproteobacteria > Pseudomonadales > Azotimanducaceae > UBA4421. The sequence continues at coordinate 2,908,209 of OZ253950.1, read as the reverse complement.
CCTGTAAGTCATTGATTTTATTGGTCTCGACAGTTGGCCCCATTCTTGCTCAAGGGTAGGTGTGTTTTATTGATAAAGAGATAGAAAATGGAGTCATCGACGAAAGACAACCTCACCGATCGGTCCAAGTGGGTCCGCATCCTTTATATGGTGTTTTTTGCCTTGGCTTATGGCGTCGCGGAACTGCTGTTCTGGCTCGTCGCGCTGTTTCAAGCGGTGGTTGTACTGGTCACCGGCCGGGCCAACGAAGCGGCGCTGCGGTTTGGTCAAAATCTGAGCGTGTACATCTATCAGATCGTGCAATTCGAAACGTTCAACAGCGAGTTCCTGCCGTTCCCCTTCAACGACTGGCCGGATGAATCTCCGGCTGAGGACAACGTCTGGGTCCAGGCCGAAGCATCTCGAGAGACTACTGAGCCGGAGGTTGTCGAAGCAACAACGCCCTCTACCGAAAGCGAAACGCCCTCCGCCGAAAGCGAAACGCCCTCCGCCGATAGCGAAACGTCGGAAGCCGCTGACACAGGCGAAGCATCGGAAACGGACGATCCCGAGAAGCCCTCTGCCTGAGTGGGCATCCGTGCGGCCGTGTTCTCATCCCCCCACCAATGTGGGACCATTTGGAGCTTGTACTTCAAGGGGATGAGAACACGCGCATGGCTATCAGCATCGATCCTGCCACCGGGCTGAAAATTTTCGACACCCGGGCCGGCCTTGCCTCTGACAAAATTGCAGGCAAGGGCTACTCCATCATTGATGACGAAAAGCTCAAAGCGCTACCGGAGCCTCCGGCAGGCGCGGCTTTCAATGCCGAAGAGCAGGCGCGTTACCGGGACTTCAAGGAAGCCCGCCGCGGGGCTGCCGACTACATGGCTATGGAAGGGGAGTTCGCCAAGTATCTCGAGGACGTTTACTCGGACGATCCGGTACCGCGCGCAGCGCTGGACGACGAGTGCGAGATTCTGGTGGTTGGCGCGGGCTTTGCCGGCCTCCTGCTCTGGCACAAGCTGAGCGAGGCGGGATTCAAAGACGTACGCTTTTGTGAGAAAGGCGGCGACGTCGGCGGCACCTGGTATTGGAACCGCTATCCGGGCATCGCCTGTGATGTCGAGGCCTACAGCTACCTGCCGCTCCTCGAAGAGATGGGGTACATCCCCAGCATGAAGTTCGCTTCCGGCTTCGAGATCATGGAATACTGTCAGAACATGGCGGAGAAGTTCGGCTTCTACGACCACTGCCTCTTCCATACGACGGTCGAGCGCACGGACTGGGACGAAGAGAGTCAGCGCTGGACGGTTTACACCGATCGCGGCGATGCAATGAAAGCCCGTTATGTCGTGCTCGCCAATGGCATTCTCACCACCCCTCAGCTGGCGCGTATAGAAGGGATGGAGACGTTTCAGGGTGATGCGTTTCATACCTCGCGCTGGAACTACAACATTGATCTTGAAGGTAAGCGTGTCGGCATCATCGGCACGGGGGCGACAGCCGTCCAGGTGATCCCGGAAATCGCCAAAGTGGTTGGTGAGCTCTATGTCTTTCAACGCACACCTTCGTCGATCGACGTGCGCGATCAGCGGGCGACGACCGAGGAAGAGATTGAAACCTGGAAGCAGGAGCCGGGCTGGGCGCGCGCTCGGCGGAAGCGCTTTTCACGCATCTCCGCGGGCCGTACCGCCATCAAGGCCAACGACGATTACCTCGCGGGCAAGGTGCCCGACTTCAAGGAACGCAAAGAGTATGATCGCGAGCTGACCGCGGAAGAGATGGTGCAGAAACAGCTCGAGTCGAATTTCCGCATCATGGAACAAATCCGCGCCCGCGTGGACGCGATTGTTGAAGATCCGAAGACGGCCGCGGCGCTGAAGCCGTTTTATCCGTACGGCTGCAAGCGACCCACATTTCACGATGAGTATCTGCCGACGTTCAACCTGCCGCACGTGCATCTGGTCGACACGGCGCCCCACGGTGTCCAGCTCATCAACGAGCGCGGCGTGGTCCACGACGGCGTGGAGTACCCACTCGACGTGCTGATCTACGCAACCGGTTTTCAGTGGATGGCCACCTCCACGTTCAACATGATCAAAGGCCGTGATGGCGTCACCCTCAACCAGAAGTGGCAGGACGGAGGCACAAAGACCTTCCTGGGCATCCACAGCCATGGCTTCCCGAACCTCTTTATCGTTTCCGGTCCGCAAGGCGGTGGCGGCAGCTTCAACTTTACCGACGCGATCGACACCCATGCCGACTACATCGTATGGATGCTGGAGACGCTGCGCGAGCGCGGCGAGACCGTGGTAGACGTGAAAGAAGAGCCGGAAGACAAATATGCGGAGCATTGCCGGCAGGCCGACATCACTACGGCGCCGCTGCGGGACTGCATCACCTATTACAACGGGCATGGTGACGCTGAGCCCGGCAGCCTTGCTTACTATGGCGGTGGTTTCTGGCACAAGTGGCGGAAGCGCGCCCAGGAAACGCTGGAACCGTACACGTTTGGATGAGCCAGGCAGCGATCAACCCGGGGAAACCCATTTCCCCCGTCATTGAGTACGGACTGCAGCCGTGCATTCTGGTCGCAGTGATGGCGTTCTGGCTGTCCGACCCAACGAATCCGCTGGTCTATCCGCTGGTCCTGGTCGGCGTGCACCTGCTCCTGGGCGGTGTCGAGTACTGGCGTCCGGCGCGACCCGACTGGCTGCAGCCTGCGTCGGAAAAGCTGTTGAACGTGCTTCTGGTTTTCTTCCTCACCATTGGCGTCGGCGTCGTTGCCGGCTGGTATGACGTTTTGCTGCGCGAGCCGCTCGCGCAGGTGCGGACGAACCTCGGCCTCGACATCTGGCCACACACGTGGCCGCTCCTCGCGCAGGTGTTCCTGGTGTTCTTTGCCAGTGAATTCATCTGGTACTGGGTGCACCGGGCGGAACACCGGTGGGCAGCGGTGTGGCGGGTGTCCGGACATGGCGTGCATCACTCTTTCAAAAAACTCGGTGCACTCAACTTCGGACTCAACCATCCGCTGGAGTTTTTCTGGCTCGTTGCACCGTCGGCGCTGGTAGAACTGCTGTTCGGTGTCGGCATCGCTGCTGCCGGAGCGACCATCCTCGGCGTCGTGCAGGCGTCCATAGCGCACGCCAACATCAGGCTCAACTCGAAAGTCATCGGCTGGCTCTTTACGACCAACGAATATCACATCCACCATCACTCGATGGTCCTGGATGAAAGCAACACCAACTATGGCTGCTCCGCCATAGTCTGGGACCGACTTTTCGGCACCTTCGAGCCGGGCCCGACGCTGGAGACGGGCACGGGTCCTACAGAACCTACGCTATGGCAAAAAACGATCATGCCGTTTCGTGAGCCGGCGGATACGGCTATCGCGCCGCAACAAGGAAACTGACGGTGGCGCAACTCAAACACATTGACCAGTCCCAGGTTGCGGAAATTCTGCAAGCCGTTGAAGAAGACGGCGCGTGTATCGCGCTGAATGTGTTGCCGCCGACGCTCTGCGATGCGCTGCTGGCCGACTTTCAGGGGCACCTCGATGACGTCGAATGGGGGACCGATGATCTCGGCTATAGAGATCAGTTTTATGGCGCTCAGACCAAACGCCTGCATGGACTCTTCAGCAAATCCTCGCACATGGTGGATGTGCTGACGCATCCGTTGTTTCTCTCTCTTGCACAGAGCTTGTTCATCGATTCGGGTTTGTCGAAAGAGGTGAGGCTCAGCAACACGGAGCTGATGGTGCTCAACAAAGATCAGGACGTGCAGGACTTTCATACGGATGCCGTCTCCTGGCGTCGGGTGCAGGAGCGTGAACAAGCGGACCACCATGAAATCCTCATCAGCGCGAACTGCGCGTTGACCGACTTCACCGCGACAAACGGCGCCACGCGCGTCGTACCTGGGAGTCATCGCTGGACCGATGTGCGCGACCCGCAAGCGCATGAAGTGTGCCTTGCGGTAATGCCGAAAGGCTCCGCTCTGATTTATTCCGGCAATGCGGTCCACTCGGGCGGCGCCAATAGCGAAGATGAAGCCCGGGTAGGTTTGTATCTCGGCTACATCGTGAGCTGGCTGCGCCCCATAGAAAACCAGCTCGTCACCAACGCGCCGGAGGACATTCTGGCACTGCCGGACGAGGCTCAACAACTGCTGGACGTCTCCCCGGGCGGATTTACCGTCTATGCCTGACGTGTAGGACTGCACACACCGCAAAACGAGCAAAAACAGCTTGATTAGAGGTAGTTAAAGCCCTAGATTGCGCGCGCTCACGGGTGGTCAGGAGAAGTAGTCATGCCACTTGTCATCGGTTCGTCTGAACCTCTTTCACTACAAATAGGTAAAAGTATGAAGTGCATTCCCAAGATGTTTTGGGGAATGGTTGCCGTTGCCCTATGTGGTGGCGTGAATGCCGCAACCCAACCTGAAAACTATGTCATCGAAGAGATTGTGGTTACCGCGCAGAAGCGCGAGCAGAGTATTCAGGACGTGCCGATTGCCGTGTCCGCATACGACAGCGCGTTTCTCGATGATGCGGGCGTGGATGATGTCCTCGAGCTGCAGTTTTTCGTGCCTGGCCTGACGATCTACAACAATCAGTCAGCGGCGCAAACCAACTTCAACATTCGCGGCGTGGGTACTGCAGGTAACAGCCTCTCCCTGGAAAGCTCCGTGGGTGTCTATGTGGATGGCGTGTATCGCGCGCGTCAGTCTTCCGCGATCGGCGATCTGATCGACGTTGAACGTGTGGAGGTTCTGAAGGGCCCGCAGGGCACGCTCTTCGGGAAGAACACCGCCTCCGGTGCCGTCCAGTTCCTGACCGTGGCGCCGCAGATCGACGAGTTCAGCGGCTTTTTCGAAGCCAACGGCGGCAGTGAAGGCTACGGTAACGTGAACGGGGCGATCAACATACCGCTTGCTGAGGGTGTTGCCGCGGCGCGTCTATCAGCCGGGGTTACCCAGCGCGACGGCTGGGTCGACAACCTGACAACCGGCGAAGAGCTGAACGACCGTGACCGCTATACCGTGCGTGGCCAGCTCCTGTTCCTGCCTTCTGACAGCGTCGAAGTCCGCGTCATTGCAGACTATTCGGAGCTCGACGAGAAGTGCTGTTCCGCCAGCAACATTTTCGACGGCCCGGGCGACACGCTGGCGCTTTTCCTTGCCGCGGGGGGCACGCCGCCGTTGCCGGGTGCCAGCTACGTCCAGCCCATTGAACTCCTGGGTGCAGACCTCGTGCTTGCCGATCGTTTTGATGACGACGTCGCCGCCATGGATATCGACCCGTTCGCTGAGATTGAAGAGAGCGGTCTTTCGGTCGAGATTAACTGGGATGTGGGTGAGCTGACTTTCACTTCAGTGACGGCATACCGGAGCTACGAAGCCACAAACTTCGTCGACGCCGACTTCACTTCCCTCGATACCTTGAGCCTGTCCGGCGGCACCGCAGAACAGGACACCCTGACGCAGGAGTTTCGCGTGACCGGCGGCTTCGGCGAGAGTGTGACCTACGTTGCGGGCGTCTACTACTTCGACCAGGATCTGGACAACGAAACAGCCTTGCGGCTCGGCTCGACCGCTAACGCGCTGCTCACCGGTGGCGCAACCAACGGCGCGCTCCTCGGCGGACCTGCGGTCTGTGCGGCTCTCGGCATTACCGCCATCTGTGACGATCCCGCATTCCCGAATGGCGGTCGCTCGGACAACTTTTCGTCCCAGGAGCAGACCAGCTGGGCGGTCTTTGCGCAGGCTGACTTCAATCTCTCCGACGACCTGATTGCCACGCTGGGCGTGCGTTATCTCGAAGAAGAGAAAGACATGAACGTGATTTTCACCGAGAGCATCTTCAACCCGGTGTGGGCGGCGTTTACGCCCTTGTCTCCGTTTGTGCCTGATGTTGACGACATCACGTTCGAGGACGAGACCGTGACCGGCACGGCCAAGCTGACCTATTACTGGAATGATGCGGTCATGACGTACATTTCGTACGGGCGTGGGTATAAGTCGGGCGGTACGAACATCGACCGTATCGATCCGGCGCTGACCGGTTCACCGCTGCTGTTCGACCCGGAGACGTCTGATTCCTACGAGATTGGTCTCAAGGGTGATTTTCTCGACAAGCGCCTGCGCATCAACGCTGCGTTGTATCGTACTGACTTCGATGATTTCCAGGCCAACACCTTTGTCGGTACCGGCTTCGTGCTGCAAAACGCAGGTGAAATTCAGACGGAAGGTTTTGAGGTAGAAGTTTTTGCGTTGCCGACCGAATGGCTGACGCTGCAGTCGGGTGTGGCCTATGTGGACGCGGAGTACGAATCCTTTGAGGGCGGCTCCTGCATCCGCACCCCGTTCGGCAACGAGCCAGATGCCAGCGAACCGGCCTTCCCGGTTGTCTGCGACAGTTCTGGTAACACCGTAGGCGGCACGCCTGAATGGACCGTGTACGGTTCGGCAATGGTCGAAACCCGTCTCGACAGCGGCAACTTGTTCTACGGCCGCCTGGACGCCAACTGGAAAGACGATAATCCCAGCGGCACCGACAACGATCCGAACAAATTCGCGGACAGCTATACGCTCGTGAATCTGCGTCTGGGTTATCGCTTCTCCGGCGACCGTTACGACGTGTCGGTCTGGGGCAAGAACATCTTCGATGAGGACTTCCGCGATGGTGGGTTCAACTCCGTTATCCGTGAAGGGTCTCTGACCGCCTATCACACTGAGCCGACGACCTGGGGCATCACGCTGCGCGCGTCGCTCTAAAAAGATCTTTCTTCATCTGCACGGAAGCAGGCTGGCCGGGGCTGGCCTGCTTCCCAGCAGATGACCTTCCCGCTACAGTGCTGGGCTGATTTGCAACGTACGTTCTCGAACGAGGAGCCCTCATGCGCGCCATAGTTCTGGCCATCAGCCTGCCGACTGTCTTGTTGTTTGCCGCTTTCTCTATCCCGGCAACCCATGCGGAGATCAAACGAACCGCTTCGGGTAAGCCTGATCTGTCCGGAACGTATGACACAGGCACGCTGACGCCGTTGAACCGCCCGAAGGAGTTCGGTGAACATCAGTTCATGACGCAGGAACAGGCAGATGCGGTGATAGCGCGCAGCAAGGCTCGTTTCGACTTTGCCAATCGGGAAAGCGATCCCGATCGTGGCGCGCCGGTAAAGGGCGGTGACGGCAATAATACGGCTGGCGCGGGCGGTGTCGGTGGTTACAACGCGTTCTGGATTGATCCCGGGCAAGACACCTTCATGATCGACGGCAAGTTCCGCACCTCGATCATCTACGAACCCAGCAATGGCCGACAGCCGCCGCGCACACCGCAATCGCTGGCGAGAATGGCCAGTGCTTACGGGTCTTTTGCGCATGACAATGACGGAACGGCGTCGTGGCTCGCCTACAACGGCCCGGGTCCGTTTGACGGTCCCGAGAGCCTCGCACCGTCTGAGCGCTGCCTGATCAGCTTCGGCTCTACGGTGCCGACCCTCCCGAGCCTATATAACAACTACAAACGCATCGTGCAGACCGATGACAACGTGATGATCCTGCAAGAGATGGTGCACGACGCCCGCGTCGTGCGCATGAACGCAGAGCATGGCCCTGCCACGAATCGCAAATGGATGGGTGATTCCGTTGGCCACTGGGATGGCGATACGCTGGTGGTAAACACCAGGCACTTCAAAGGGATGTCGAGCCTTGCCGGGGCAACCGAAAATCTCGAAGTGGTGGAGCGTTACACGGCGATGGCGGACGGCAACATTCTCTATAACTTTACGGTCACAGATCTCAGCGCCTGGACCGCGCCCTGGAGCGGTGAGTACGTGTGGCAGGCGCGCAACGAAGACAAGGTGTATGAGTACGCCTGTCATGAGGGAAATTACGCGATGGGCAACATCCTGCGTGGTGCGCGTCTGCTCGAGAGCGAATACGAAGGGCCGGTCGCCAGCAGCGGGGGAGAAGAGTAATGCGTCCTGTACTCGTCTGTCTGCTGCTGCTCGTGGTTCCCGCGGCACACGCAGAGGTGATTCGTCTGTCGGAGCCCGTATCCGCGAACGAACTGACGGAGACTTTTGGCAACGCTCCCGTTGAGATTGACGAAACCACGGCAGTCGATCTGGCCGAGCTCCTCGACGGCGCGGAATCTCTGCTCGGCAAATCGGTCGTTGTGAACACCCGGGTCGCGAAGGTCTGTCAGAAGAAAGGCTGCTTCTTCATCGCTCAGCAGGGCGCGCTTAGCGTGCGCGTTTCGTTCAAGGACTATGGGTTTTTCGTGCCGACCGACAGCGGCGGCAAGGAAGTGCTGCTGCTTGGCGAACTCGTGCGCAAGGAAGTCAGCGAAGCCGAAGCCCGGCATTTTTCTGAAGATCTGGGTGGTGCTGAAGTGGCGGCAGGTAAGCGCTACGAGATCGTTGCCTCGGCGGTGCGCGTACCCAGATAACACTGGCGCGCACGTCCACAAGAGCTGACGTTTTAGCAGACTGGTATCGTCAGGGCCAGCTTTTTATTCTGGCGCTAACGTTTGTCAGAGCATGTCATGCCGGAATTTACCGATTCGTTAGTGACGATCAGCGACGCGCTCGCTCGTGGCGCTGTCTCCTCCTATGAACTCACTCAGCGCTACATCGCGCGCATCGAAGATCTCGACGCCAGGCTGAACGCGGTCGTCGTCCGCGATTTCGAACGCGCGCTGGATAGTGCGCTGCTCGCGGATATGGAGCGCCGTGATGGCCGTACGCTCGGCCCGCTGCACGGCGTGCCGTTTACAGTCAAGGAAGCGTTCGACGTGGCCGGCCTGGTCACCTGCTGGGGGTTCAGCGAGGCGCAGGGTCACGTCGCGGCGGCTGACGCGGTTTTACCCGCGCGAGCGAAGGCGGCAGGTGGGATTCTGCTCGGTAAAACCAATGTGCCAGCGGGCATCGGTGACTTTCAGAGCTACAACGACGTTTACGGTCAGACGAACAATCCCTGGGATCTGGCGCGCACGCCGGGGGGCTCTTCCGGGGGTTCAGCTGCTGCGGTTGCGGCAGGATTGAGCGCGTTTGATGTGGGCTCCGACATGGGCGGGTCGCTGCGCTGTCCCGCACACTTCTGCGGCCTTTATGCACATAAACCGACGTGGGGCATCTTGCCGTTCCGATCGCAGAGCGCTCCCGGTGCGCTTTCCGTCCCGCAGGATATGGATATGGCGGTCGGCGGGATGATGACCCGCAGCGCCGAGGACCTGGACCTGCTTCTGGGCGTCCTGGCCGGTCCTGACGATATCGTCCGTGACGGCTGGCAGCTGGACCTGCCGCCGGCTCGCCAGACATCGCTCAAGGACTTCCGTGTTGCGGTGTGGGCGGATTATCCGGGTGCCCCTGTGGATCGGGACATCAGCAGCCGGCTGGCCGAACTTGCTGATCAGCTGTCCAGGGCGGGAGCGGTTGTCTCCGACAGTGCACGCCCCGGTGTGGATCCGGAACGCCTGTGGCAGACCTATCGCTCCCTCGTGATGGCGGTGAGCAATATGCCGGGCAGCGAGATCACCTATCCACAGTGGCTCGAGCTGCATCAGGCGCGCGGCGCCATCCGCCTGTCGTGGCAGGCCTTCTTCGAGGATTGGGATGTGCTCTTGTGTCCCGCTCACACCAGTTTGGCGTTTCCGCATGATCACTCGGAGCCCATGGCGCGTACGCTTCAGATCAACGGCGAGGCGCGCGGCTACTGGGAGCACGTGTTCTGGGCAGGGCTTGCGACGCTTGCGTATCTGCCGTCAACGGTTTTTCCGGCAGGCTTGTCGCGACTGCAGCTGCCCGTCGGGCTGCAGGCTATTGGCGGGGCGTATCGGGACCGCACGACGATATCGTTCGCCCGCCTCATCAAGGAAGTTGCCGGCGGCTATCAACCTCCGCCGGGGTTTGGTCCCGCGTCCTGAAGCGTTGGTAGCTAGGTGGCCGCTTTCTCGGCGATGTGGGCTTCGATCACCTCGCTGCCGAGCGAGCTGCCGTCATTCTTGCCGCCGAGCGCAATGGCGGGCCAGCGGCCGTCTTTGAACATGAAGAGCACGCGGGTGCCTTCCGGGCCAGCCTCCAGGGGGCCGTAACCACGGTTGGCAAGACCGATACGCACGTCACCGGCCTTGTGCCATTCCGCGCCGACTCTTTGCGTGCCTTCGAGGATGATTTCCGTGTAGTCCGTATCGTGGGTATGGGCTTCCACACGGCATCCTGGCGGATACCAGACGTTGAATACCGTGGGCGCGTCTTCGGCATCCGTCAGCCGGTACATGCGTGTGACGATTCCGGACGGCAGCTCGATCGCATCCAGATCCTCCCAGTTGAATGCCAGATGGCCGCGTCGTGCCAGCTTTGCCGCAGCGTCTTTGTCGATACCTGGATCGCTCATGTCTCTCTACCTCTCTCTACCTCTCTCCCTGCTAGAACGGATACCATACCACTGCTGATGCGGAGGATGATAAGGGGAGAACATTGAGAATACTGACGGTTGCGCTTGCGCTGCTGCTGCTTGGGTGTAGCGGTGCCGAGGACGCTGAAGAAGTTACGCTGTCGGAGGCGCAGACGGCGCAAGCCTTCGACCCTCAGGCAACTTTTGATCAACGCTGTGCCAGCTGTCATGACGGGAGTGTTCCCAGGGCGCCCCATCAGATCAAATTCCAACTTTTTGGCGCAGGTCCGATTGAGACGGCGATGACCGATGGCGCGATGGCAGTGCATGCCCAGGGCTTGAGCGCAACGGAAATCTCCCAGCTGGCGGCATTTCTGGGCGGGGCGGTGGCGGCCAGTGAGCCCGTTCTGCAATGCGCCGAGTCCACGCTCGAACCCGCGTCCCCGGTAACACAGGGTTGGAGCCTTACCCATACCGGTACCCGTTTCATCGGGGCTGACGTTGCCGGGTTGGACGCCGCCGAAGTGCCGAACCTTGCCCTTAAATGGGTATTTGCTTATCCGGGCGCAACACGAGCGCGGAGTCAGCCCGTGCCTTATGGCGATGCGATTCTGGTCGGGAGTCAGGGTGGTGTGGTGTACGCGCTCGCTCTGACCAGCGGGTGTGCGTTCTGGCAATTCCAGGCTGATGCCGAGGTGCGCAGCGCCATTGCGTTGAGTGACGATGGGCAGCGTGCCTACTTCGGCGACATTCGCGGTACCGTCTACGCGATCGATCCGCGCGACGGTACGGAAGTCTGGCGTGCGCAGGCAGACCCGCACCCCGACACGACGCTGACCGGTTCGCCGCGGCTCTATCAGGACACGCTTTACGTCCCGTTGTCCTCATCGGAGTGGGGCAGTGCGGCGGATCCCGGCTACCCCTGCTGCACGTTCCGCGGCGGCGTTGCGGCATTTGACGTGGCGACAGGTAAGAAGCGTTGGACCGCGTATGCCATACCGGAAGCGCCGGCGCCGACCGGAGAGGTCAACGAACTCGGCGTGCCGTTACATCATCCTGCCGGCGCGCCGATATGGAACTCACCGACAATCGACGCAAAACGTAATCTCCTCTATGTGGGGACGGGAGAGGCCTATACCTCCCCGGCGGCGGAGACCAGCGACTCGGTGCTCGCAATCGACCTCACGACAGGCGACATCGTCTGGCATTACCAGGCCCTGGCCGGGGATGCATGGAACATGGCGTGTTTCATTGGCGGTGGCGCCAATTGCCCGGAAGAAAACGGGCCGGATCTCGATATCGGGGCGCCGCCCATGCTGCTGACTGTAGACGGCCGCGATGTCGTGGTTGCCGGTCAGAAGTCCGGGGATGTGTTTGCGCTGAACCCGGCGGATGGCAGCCTGCTCTGGCGTAACAAAATCGGCCGCGGTGGTTTTGCCGGCGGGATACACTGGGGTATGGCCGCAGCAGACGGCGTCATATTCGCGCCCAATGCGGATACCATCTTTACCGGGCGATTTACTGGCCCGCGCAAACCAGGCCTGTTTGCCATTGACGCTTCAAAAGGGGAGGTTTTGTGGCACGCGCCTGCACCGGATGTCTGTCCCGAAAAAGATAAACCGGCATGTGATCCGGGATTGTCCGCCGCAGTGACGGCTATCCCCGGGGTGGTGTTAGCCGGCGCTTTCGACGGTCATCTGCGTGCTTACGACAGTGCTACCGGTGAAATTATCTGGGACTTCGGCACGAGTGGCGATTTCCCGTCAGTATCGGGTGAGCTTGCCCGAGGTGGCAGCATCGAATCAGACGGGCCGGTCGTCTACCGCGGCCACGTCCTCGTGAATTCGGGCTACCTCTTCGGCGACCGCATGGCGGGCAATGCGCTGCTGGTATTCGCCGTACCTCAGTCGGACGCTGGACCGGGCCCCTCATAGTCACCCATCTGCTCGTACCAGCCGGCGCCGAGGATATTCATCGGGATGTCGCCGCCGAGGCGTTGCATGGTCTGTAGATGCCGTGCGCGCCCGGGCCAGGCGTTCTCGTCCGCCTGCCAGGCATTGAGCACGCGCTCCGCCTCTTCGTAACTGTCAGCTTCCACTTCGTAAAACGAGATGTAGCGGACCGGCGTTTCGATGTCGAGGTGCGGCCCGGACAGTTTGAACACCCGACCGCGCACGAAGTTGGGACATTTTGTGGTGTCTTCGATGTGCTGGTCGACGAACCATTCGTCAAACGCAGCCTGATCGTCTTCGCTCAAGGGTTCACACAACCCGATCAGCATGTATTGAGGCACGAGAAGCTCCTCTGAACGTTGTCCCAGTCTCTTTCGCAGACTTGTCTCAGGTGCGCTTGGCCATGATCGACGTGCGCCCTTGTTTCATCTGCTGCGCCGCATCTCCCGGGTTGTTGCCAACCCACACGCAAAGCTGTGGGTCGGCTTGTTTAATCTCGCCGGAGATGTATTGGCCACGCGTGGTGAAAATGCCCACGTTGTTGCCGTTTGTGACCTTGATGTTGCCGTCAGCGTCGAGCTCGTACAGCGTGTCCGGATCAAAGGGATGCGTCAGGCTTGCCATTATTCACCTACCCATTCAGACAGTTTGTGGTGCAGCCAGCGGACCTTCGACTCCTGGTAGCCCGAGAGGACGACGCCGGTCTGATAAGTGGTTTCGAGACCTTCCTGTACCCGCGGCATGTTGAACGCGTCCTGATCGAAAACTTTACCGAGGAAGCCGAGCGCGGTAGACCAGGACTGGTCTTCCTCGAGCCAGTGCACCGGCGCCGGCGGCGGGCGCTCGCCTTCGAACGGCGCAAGCATGATGCATTCCATGATCGCGCTGCGGTGGTCGTTACCGTTGGGCCGGAAGCGGTAGACAATACCGTTGAAGGCGCCCCAGGGGTGGAAGTTCGGGAAGAGGGTGTAGTCGATGCTGTCGACGAGCTCGGCGTCGCAGTATTCGTCGACCCGCTCGCCGGCCACCGGGCGCAGATTTTCGCGCGTGCGGTTGGCGAGAAATTCGCGCAGATTCATGCCCTCCGGAATTTCGGGTACTTCGTCGTCGGGGCCGAGGTCCATGTTGGCGCGGAGCGCTTCCTGGTCGGAGACCTCATAGTCCAGCAAGGGGCTGGACGTGCCGCCGGGCGTGATGACGCGGGCGCAGTTTTCCCAGATGTCGACCTGGCTGTTGACGTCGCCGAGGCTGCGCAGGATCTGCGGGTGTGTGCCGTTGACGTGGTAGGCCTCGCAGAACGCTTCCTGTGCGATCTTCCAGTTACAGGGCATCACCTTGGCAACGTGCGCCGCCTTGTAAAGCGTGCCCGGCTGCCAGCGTTGGAACTGATCGGCGAGATCTTTGATGAAGTCGTCGAACGGGGCACAGTTCTGGTCGGGATTGATGAAAACGAACCCTTCCCAGATCGCGACCGGCAGTTCGGGCAGATTGAAACCTTCTTTGTCGACTTGCGGAAAATCCCAGTCGGCGGGGATCTCTTTGAAGCTGCCGTCCAGATGCCAGCAGAAGCCATGGAACGCGCAGCGCAGCTCGTACGCATTGCCGTCGTACTCTTTCAGCATACGGCCGCGATGCAGACAGGCGTTCGGAAACGCTTTGATGTCACCGGCTTCGCTGCGCACGATCAGGAAAGACATGCCGGCGATGTCATACCGGATGTGGTCGCCGGGCAGCGGGATCTCTTCCTCGCGGCAGGCCATCTGCCAGACCTTTTTCCACAGATGCTCGACCTCTTTGTCGTGCCACTCTTTTGTCGTGTAGCGGGTGACCGGGTACTCCACGAGCCCCATGTCTTTCGGCGACTGCATGCGCAGCACGTCCGGCACGTCGTGAGAGTCCGTGTCGAGCAGTTGTTGATAGGTTAATCCCGGCGAACGCGGCATGTTGTCGGGATCGAGGTCGCGATAGGCTTCAGCCATTTTCGTCTCCTAGGTCTGTGGCGCCGGCAGCGGCGTCTATCTGTGTGGGATCAATCCGCTCGGCCGGCGGTTTGGCGTCGAATTCGATGTGTAATTCTTTGAGGGCGCGCAACGAGAAGTTGGGCGCCACGGTGAAGTCGTTGGCCCCCTCGACAAAGCGCATCTCTTCGATGCGGTCGATCAGCGCGCGAAATGCCCAATACAGCTCGCGGCGCGCGAGCGGTGCACCGAGGCAGTGATGCACGCCGGACCCATAGCCGAGATGGCGGCCGGGCTTGTTGCGTTCGAGGTCGAGGTCGGCGGGACAGTCGAATTCCCGCTCGTCGCGGTTGGCGGCGGCATAGCGGACGTTGATCATCGCGCCCTTGGGTATCGTCACACCATGCAGTTCGATGTCTTTGGCGGCCAGGCGAAACAAACCCTGCACCGGCCCTTCCAGGCGCACGACCTCTTCGCAGAAGGTCTTCAGGTATTTGTCTGGATTGCTTTTCAGTTTCTGCCAGACGTCGGGATTCTCAATCAGGAGCTTCATCCCGTAGGCGATGGCATTTGTAGTGGTTTCCGAACCGCCGACAAACGTGTCCGCCATCATTTCCGCATGCAGCTCATTGTCGTTCAGAGTGCGCCCCCATTCGGGGATCTCCCGGTTGACCATGTCTGATAGCAGTGTGTCGTCCGGAGTTTCGCGCAGGCGGTCGAATATCTTCTGGAAGTACTGCTGTGCCTCGATCTCCATCTCGACCGACCACTGTTCTTCTTCCTCGGTCTGCATCATGCCGAGACGCTGCACCCAGGCGTCCGTCCAGGCTTTGATCTGCCAGATGTCTTCCTCGGGTACGCCCATCTGCTGGCCGATGACGATCAGCGGCAGCGGCACGGCGTACTGCTTGACCCAGTCGCAGCGCCCGTCGTCGACAAACGCATCGACCAGCTTGTACGCAGTGTCACGCACGAAAGGATCCATCGCATTGATCTTCTTCGGCCGGAACGCTTCGTTGAACATCGTGCGCATCTCTTTGTGATTGGGATCGTCCCGACCAGCCAGAGTAGGGGCGGGCACCCAGCCCTTTTCTTTGTAGAGATTGAGCATGCGTTCCGCGCGCTCAGCGTCCAGACGATCGCGGCTGCCGCCCTGACCGCCGGACATGCTGTTCAGATAGTGTTCGGTATCGAGGAGTATTTTGCGCAGGTCTTCGAAACGGCTGACCACGTAGAAGCCGGTGATGGGGTCGACCCATACCGGAGCCTCGTCCCGCAGCATCTGATAGGCGTGGTACGGGCAGTTCTGCAGGCTCGAGTCCAGGAAATTGATGTCATCCAGCTGCGCTGGAACGACCGTTTCGTACGGCTGTCTGCTCATGTCTGTGTTCTATTCTCCCCGGGTGCCAAGGTCCATAGAAACCGTAGCGTTGTCAACGTTGGGTGACGCAGGTAGTCTACTTTAAATTTGTGGACCTTGGTACAAAAACGGGGCCAGAGGCGTATGGCGGACACCACGGGAGAGACGCGATGACCATGACGATCGAAGAGCTGCTCGAGAAAGAGACCATCAAAGAGCTGCGCATCATGTACAGCCACTACTTCGACGGTAAGAACCTCGACGGGCTGGTGGACCTGTTCACCGATGATGCCGTCTGTGAGTTCGGCCCGGATTACGGCGGTGACTGGGTCGGCAAGGAGCAGATCCGCAATAACTTTGCGCAATATGCCGCGCAGGAGGGGCCGCCGTTTGCGGTGCTGCACTCCGTCACCAATCCTTGGATACGGCTGATCGATGAGACCACGGCTAACGGGCGCTGGTATCTGCATGACCTCTTTACCGCGGAAGGCAACGACAGTCCGCTCGGTCTCTACGGCATTTACGACGACGTTTATAAGAAAGTCGACGGCCGCTGGCGGATTCACCGCACGCGCATCGACTTTCTCTGGCCGAAGCGTCACTTTTTTGGGTTGCGGGAGTTCTAGCGGGAACTAGGGTCTGAGCTGTGTCTTGAGCTGGCTGGCGATTTCGCTGCACAGCGGCTCGGTGGTCACCGGCAGCAGCAGGGCAAGGTAGGCGCGCTTCAGTTCTTCCTCCAGACGATCCGGATCGAACAAACCTTTGCTCCACATCATGTAGTTGGCCCAGAACGCAGCCACCAAGGCGTCAGCCAACGCCTGTATATCGACCTCGGCGTAGATCTGTCCGCTTTCGCGCATCGCGTCCAGGGACAGCTTGGCCGCGCGGATGCTGCCATCGAGCAGCACGTCGACGATCTGATCCCCCTCGCTCGCGCGCAGGAGCGTCTGGGTGATGGCTTTGGCATAGGCCGGCTCTTCGCGGGTCTGGTCAACGGAGTTGTGCAGCTGACCGAGCAATCTGCCGAAACCGAGGTCCTGGAACTCCTCCATGGTCCGGCTCCAGCCCTCTGCAACGCGGTCTCTGAGCGCTTCCAGCAGCAGCTCGTCTTTCGTGTTGTAGAGGTTGTACAGCGTCGTGGGAGAAACTTTGGCATGGGTCGCCACGTCGCGCATGATCATGCCGTCGTAACCGTGTTTCGCGACCAGTTCCCGCGCCGCATTCAGAATGCGATCGCGGCGCTCGCGCTGATTCGGCGTGAGCGCCCGCGCGGCAGTGCTCATAAGCTGAGCGGCCCCGAGGACATGATGTTCTCGACCCGCGCCCGCGCGGCGTCTTTGTCTTTGAAGTAGAGCGCGTTGATTTCGAGAAACTCGGCTGCTTCCTGCGGCAGGTCTTCGTCGCGGAAAATGGCGCCCACCGGGCAGGCCGCCTCACAAACCGCACAATCGATGCACTCGTCGGGCTCGATGAAACACATGCGGTCTGCGTCTTCTTCGATATAGATGCAGTCGACCGGGCAGACCTCGATACAAGACTGGTCGATCACGTCGATACACGCGCTGCCGATTACAAACGTCATTTGAACCCCGCCAGAAAACTCCCCAACATACCCTCCCGCGCGTCCGCACGGTCCATTGCGGATTGCCATGCGGTAACGGTGGGAGTAGTCTAATCGAAAAGTGGATCCGACTACAATTTTGCTCGGAGCAAACCGCGGGGGGACAAAATGCACGCTTTTTTCGACGAATTGGTGGGTGAAGAACCTGACCAGGAGACTTCCGGCAGCCCGTTTCCCTTGATGCCGGAGGGTGAGGCGGTCGATATGGGGACCGCGCCGGATGGCACGCCGCTGATAGATCCGCGGATTTTCGACTCACCGGAGTTTTTCCGGAATCCGTATCCTTATTACCGCATCCTGCGTGACCACTATCCGGTCTACCATGACAAGCTGCACAACTGTTACTGGGTGACCCGCTACGACGACATCTCGGAGTGTTACTTCGACGACGAGGGGTTCAACACGATCCCCAAAGGCAGCTCCAGCGGCGTACTCGGCAATACCCAGCTCGAGCTTTCCGGGGTCGAGCATCGTCGACGACGCAATCTCTACGGTCAGCATCTGGTGGGCAAGTCCCTGCAGCTGCGCATCCCGGCGATCGAGCGTCTCGCGCGCGAGATGATCGGCGCCTGGGACGAAGCGGCCGCGGCGGGGTCCGAGTTTGTCATCGACGAAAACGGCAGACGCACGGTGGAGCTGGGCAGAATGTTCGCCAATGAGTTCCCCATCCGCGTCGTGTGCGAAGTCCTCGGTTTTCCCAAGGAAGCGCAGGCGGACTTCTACTACTGGTACAACTCCATGATGACCGGCCTTGGCGGCTCGGAGACCCACAAGCAGGGGGTCGAAGCCCGCCAGCATCTGGAAGACTACGTGGAAGGCATCGTCGAGGCGCGTCGACGCGAACCGACGTATCTGTACGACCAGGAAGGCAACCCTGTCGGCAAAGACATCATCAGCAAGCTTTGTGAAACCAAGGTCGACGGCGACTTCCTCTCCACCGAAGAAATCACATCCAACATTGCCCTGATTGTCGGCGGCGGCGGTGAAACGACCCGGGGCGCCATCATGAACCTCTGGTGTCTGCTTCTGCGTCATCCGGATCAGTTTGCCGCAGTCCTCGACGACGGCGATAACTGGGACCGCGCGTTTCATGAAATGCTGCGCCATTCGTCATCGATCGGCGGACAGCCGCGCCACAACACCTATGACATAGAGATGCACGGTGTGCACATCCCGGCAGGGTCGCTCATGCAGATGGTCGATTTCTCGGCCAATCACGACGAGCGGATCTTCAAGGACCCTGAAAAGTTCAACATTTTCCGCGACGACCTTTACTCCGGAAAGCTGTTGCGCAGCGGTTATCGCAAGGAAGGCAAGTGCAGCCACATGGCGTTCGGCGTGGGGCCGCACCTGTGCCCGGGCGCGTGGATATCGCATCAGGAGACCGTCGTTGGCTCGAAGATTCTTGCCGAGCACATGCGTAATGCGCGCATTCGCGAAGACATGATGCCGCGCGATACCGATGGCATGTCACCGGCGCCCCAGGGAATCGTTTCCGTTCGAGATCTCTGGATAGAATTCGACAAAGCGTGAGGGAAGGGGCGTGGCCGAAGCGAAAGATGCCGTAGCCGGGCTCAACGGCGTAGTCATCACCAAGCGCGAGACGCGTGGAGAGGGTGGATACCGAACGTACGAGGTGTATCAGCGTGAACGGGTGGGTGAGAGCACCGAGAAGATCAAGCCCATCCAGCTCGTCAGCGATGCTTACCGCCGCGATCCTTATCCGCTGCTGGCTATCCTGCGTGAGAACTACCCGTGCTATCGCGACTGGCTGGGTAATCGTTACTGGCTGACGCGCTACAACGACGTGACATCGGTGTTTACCGACGACGCGAACTTCGAGACGCGCACGAAACTCTGGTTCTACGGCATGGAGGATTTCGGTCGGGATCTGAGCGGGCGGCTCGATGTCGCCTGGGCGTATGCCAACTTCGTTGATGCGAATGTGGAGAGAGTCGCGGCAGCGCTGGCGGCGGCGCTGAAAACCGAGACGCAGCCGGACCTTGCGAGAGATTTTGCCGCGCAGCTGCCGCTGACGTTGCTGGCAGATTTTCTCGACCTGCCGGATGCGGATCGCCAGCGGTTCTATAGGTGGTTCTGGCAGGCTCAGCGCGGTGCGGGATGGCAGCCCGAGTTGCAACAGCACGGGATCGCGGCGCTCAACGCGCTGGCGGACTATTTCACGCCGCTGCTGGACGCGCGGCGTGGTCAGGGCGGGGCAGATCTGCTGTCCCTGCTGGCAGATGCGGACATCGAAGGCGGCCCGGCAACCGGCGCGGACATCGCCGCAACGCTCCTCGAGAGTGACCACGAAACGCTGCATGGCTCGCTTGCCAATCTCTGGTATCACCTGTTGACCGATAGCGAGGTATTTGCCCAGGCGCGCGCCGAG
Source organism: Pseudomonadales bacterium (assembly GCA_965267275.1). Lineage (GTDB taxonomy): Bacteria > Pseudomonadota > Gammaproteobacteria > Pseudomonadales > Azotimanducaceae > UBA4421. The sequence goes on along the minus strand of OZ253950.1, from coordinate 2,888,543 downwards.
CGTCGCCTCATGAAGCTTGCGTATCTCGAAACCCTGCGTCACTCCGCCCCTGTCTTGTCGGCAGCGCGTTTCGCGAAGCACGAGGTAGAGCGGTTTGGCCGCCTGCTCCCGCAGGGCGCGCTCGTCATGTGTTCAGCAGCGGCAGCCAATCGCGACCCGCGCGTGTTCGATGATGCTGATCGTTTCATCGTCGATCGCAAGGATATGTGCCAGCGCGAGCCGCGCGGTCAGTATCGTGCGGATGGTCTGGCGTCGGGGATCGCTTTCGGCCTTGGCAAGCCGTCGATGCATCCCGCGATCCCGGAAGACCGGCCGCGTTCGCGCTACGCGCTCAACCGCGATGCGGCCGTTGCCGCGTCCATGGTGCTGCTGGAAACGCTGCCGGATCTCAAGCTGGCCGCGGGTGCTGAACCGGCGCTGAGTGCTTTGAGCGTGGGGGAGATGCATACGTGCTGGCGGCTGCCAGTGACGGTTTGAGAGGCGAGAGCAGGGAAGAGAACAGAAGAGAGGAGAGAGGAGGGTGACATGGCCGAGCCTGTAACTGATCTGGGTCCGGATCTGGACCCGCGGGTGTTCGATTCCGAATCGTTTCAAAGGGATCCCTTCCCGGTCTACAAACAGCTGCGCGACTATCATCCCATCTACCATGACCGCTTCCACAACCGGTGGATCGTTTCGCGGTACTGGGACGTTGATGGTGCCTTTCAGGACAATGAGAGTTTCGATCGTGCGATGTACAAGCCGGACGGGCCGTACGACTTCGGTTCGAGTCACGTGTTTGGTCCGAACATCCTGGAGTACGGCAATAGCGACGAGCACCGGCGTCTGCGCAATATCGTCGCGGGACAGTTCGTTGGCCAGAAGCTGAACGACTTTTTGCCCATGATCGAGAAGATCTCCCGGGAGGTGGTCGATCGGTTCATCGACGATGGCGAGGTCGAAATCGTCAGCCAGTTTTCGAGCCAGGTGCCGATACGGGTCATCTCCAACATGCTGGGACTGCCGCGCGAAGATGAGGATACGTTTGTCGGTTGGTACCAGGCGCTGATTGCGGGTCTGGGATTTGGCGGCGAGCACCTTGCGCGGGGTCTGCAGGCGCGCAACGAAATGTGGGATTACATCGATCCCATGATCAAGGAGCGCACGCAGAATCCGGGCGAAGATCTGCTGTCGCGTATCTGCGTGGCCGAGATGAACGGCAGTCGCATGACCCCCGAAGAGATCAAGGGGTTTGTCGCGCTGCTCCTCGCCGCGGGTGGAGACACCACGGACAAGGCCATAGCCAACATGTGGTATCACCTGATGTATACCCGACCGGACCAGTACGCCGACGTCGTTGCGGATCCCTCGCTCTGGGAGAACGTCTTCACGGAGATGATGCGTTACGACCCGGTGGTACACGCCCAGTTTCGCTATACCACGCGGGAAATCCCGATCCACGGTAAGGTCATCCCCGAACGCGCCGGCGTCATTCTCTATCTTGGCGCGGGTAACCGCGACGAGCGGGCATTCCAGGACCCGGATACGTTCGACATCCACCGGGAAGATCTGCACATGGGGCGGGAAAACCGTTCGGGCCGTTACAAAGACGGTAAAAACGGTCACCTTGGCTTTGGCATCGGACAGCATTTCTGCATGGGCTATGCCATGGCGCGCCAGGAGTCTGCGATTGCCTGTCAGCTGCTGGCGGAAAAAGTCAAAAACGTGCGGCCGAAGTTTGCCGAACATCCCGGCATCACCGCGCCGTCCATCGACTCGGGCGGCTTTCGGGCGCCGCAGGAACTCTGGCTGGAGTTTGACCGGTGAAAGTGATTGTCGACCGGGAGAAGTGCTACAAATCCGGGGAGTGTTACTACAACCATCCGGAACTCTTCAAAATGGACGCCGAAGGTTATCCCGAGGTGCTGGTCGAAGAGATCAACGACGCCACGTTACGCCAGCACGCGGAAGAGGCGATGGAGGTCTGTCCGGCGGTGGCGATTTCGCTTCGTGAGGACGGAGACGGCGCCTAGTCTGTCAGCGCATTCAGCGACCAGTCGTAGCTGTACTTGATCTTGAGCCGACCATCTTCCGGCGCTGCGGCGGCGTCCGTCCGGTGCGTAGCAATGTAATTGTTCAACAGATCATCTTCGCTGTCGGCGAAGTCCGCCCGATACCACATGAAGATGTTCGATAACGTGAGCGTGTTGCCCTCGCGGTTAACCCCCCGCGGGTGGGATAAATAGTCGACTTCGCTTGCTGCGAGAAGCGCTTCCGCGTTGGCTGATGTGTACGCCAGTTTGTTGAGATTCGGGCAACCGATGCTGGCGCAGTTGACGGCGAAGTGGATGCGGTGGTCCTGCCAGATCGGGCGCAGGATGCGATGCTCGACGTCATTCAGCGTGACAGACTGTCCGGCGATCGTAGCCACGACATCATCCCACGGTCCAATGGCGAGCAGCTTCTCTCCCATTCGCAGGATAGACTTTTTCTTCGGGTATTTGAGCACAACCTCAAGGGTCATCGCGTTGTAGAAATTCACCCAGTACGCGAACTGCTCGGCGCGGTTGAGTGAGCGCGGATCGATGGCCGTCAGCGATGACAGATATTCGCTGAGCTGCGTTCTGTTCCGAGGCTCTGCCAACGCCGCGTAGTCCACGCGGTTGATGCCGTCTGGACTCTCGGTCACGAATGTTTCGAGAATATCCTGCCAGGCCCCGTGTGTCAGCACTTCGGTGCTGTTCGGATTGTGGTCAGCCCAGAAGTCCCAGGCGTCTGCGTCCGGCGCGGCGTGGCTCAGAGATACCCAGGAAATCAGGGCCAGCGTGAGCGTCAATCTCTTCAAAGTGAGGGGTCTCGCAATCTGTGTGCTGTGTCAGATGGCAGTATCGGCAAAAAGTTCGCAAATTGCCGCTGATACCTCACGCGATGTCTGTGCAGCATCGAGCGGGTATAGTTAGCGTCTGCCTGCGGAGGAGGGAATACATGCATCGATGGTGCGCCATATTGTTGGCCAGCGGTTTTAGTATCGCCGCACATGCGGCTGAACCCATTGCAGACCCGATCCCGGACAAAATCCAGCACGGTGACCTCATCGTCGGCGTGGAGGCGTTTGTCCGCATGCCGCGAACCGAAGATTCCGGTGACATGATGGTCAACGAGGCTTGGGCGCGCATCCAGTATGTGATGCCCTTCGGGAACGCCAGTGGCCCGTTGCTGGTCAACGACACTCGCGGGATTCTTTACCGAGTGGATCGCGGCCAGGTGTCGGTTTATCTCGATCTGCGCGACCAGGACGTCGGCTTCGATGACTCGATGTTTCCCAACGAGATGGGCGTGGCGGGCGTTGCGTTTCATCCCGAGTTCAACAGCGTCGGCAAGCCGGGCTTCGGTAAGTTTTACACCGCGTATTCGGCAAGCTCCGACAGCGGCGTGGCCGATTACCTCGAAGACGATGCCGGCAGCCACGAAAGCGTGATCCGCGAATGGACCACGGCCAACCCGCAGGGTGAGGTGTTCCAGGGCACCAGCCGTGAGGTATTCCGCATAGGACAGTTCGCGCCGAATCACAATGTCGGCACCATTGCTTTCAATCCCGTTGCAGAGGCGGGCTCCGAGGATTATGGCGTGTTGTACGTGAGCCTCGGGGATGGCGGCGCGGCCAACGATCCGCGTGTATATGGGCAATCGCTGGCGGTTCCGCACAGTACGATCATGCGCATCAAGCCGCTGGCAGCGAGCGGCGATCGCGCCTATGGCATCCCCAGCGACAACCCTTTCGTGAATGCCGGTGACGGGGTTGCGCCGGAAATCTGGCTGTACGGTCTGCGTCACGCACAGCATTTCTCCTGGGACAGCCGCGGCCGTATGTTTATGAGCGATATCGGTCAGAATCAAGTGGAAGAAGTGAATCTGGCGGTGCCTGGCGGTAACTACGGGTGGCGCCTGCGCGAGGGCACTTTCGCCACCGCGTTCGCGGTCGAGGACGGTGAACCGGGGCTCGTTTATCCGCTGCCACCCGTTGAAGAAGAAAACTACGTTTACCCCATAGCGCAGTATGACCACGATGAAGGTTATGCCATCGGTGGCGGATTCGTTTACGAGGGCGCCGCTATCCCGGAACTGCGCGGCCATTTTGTGTTTACCGACATCGTCACCGGCCGGGTGTTTTATTTTGACGCCCGCGACGTGAGCCCGGGCAGGTTGAACACCATCCGCGAGCTGCGCCTGGAATTTAACGGCGAGCAGAAGGCTTTTGCCGACGTTGCCGGCATGGCCAACACCTACCAGGAAGGTCAGCGCGTCGACTTGCGGATGGGCGTGGATGCGCTTGGAGAACTCTACTTTCTCTCCAAAGCGGATGGATGGGTCCGTAAGCTCGTGCCCGCGCTGCGCGAGAGATCTGCTGAATAACAGGCGGTGCCGGCGGACAACCGCCCTGCGATGCCACTGACCCTGTATTACACTGTGGTCGGCAGATAAGAATAATTTCGGAGAGAGGGGTTAATGGCTGGTAAACCAAGCGTTGCACTGCGGATAACTGCCGCGGTCATCCTGTTGCTGGGACTGCTGATGGCAGTCTCCGGCATCGAGCTCGTGATCATGGGTGGCACGTTTTATTACGCTGTCAGTGGGCTGCTGATACTGGCATCGGGCGTGCAGCTCTGGCGAGCGCGGCGCAGTGGATTTTATCTCTACGCGGCGGCGTTACTCATCACGCTTGCTTGGGCAGTGTATGAAGCGGGTACCGATTTCTGGATGGTGGGTTCACGCATCTGGCTCGTGGGCATCTTCGCGATCAGGCTCTGCACTCCCGGGATACGGCGTCAGCTCTGGGACGAAGACATGCCGCCGCTCTTCAGCATGCGCACGGTCCAGGTTTGCGCCGTCGCGACGTTTGGCGTGCTGGGTGCGATGACCGTCAATCTCGTCTCGAACCCGGTTCTCGATATCGACGATCGGACGTATGGCGGTCCGCAGAACGAGGCGGATTGGACTGCCTACGGGGGCAACAAGGCAGGGACGCGCTACGCACCGCATGCGCAGATCAACACCGACAACGTGGCGCAGCTCGAGGAGGTGTGGCGAACACCCACCGGGCGGGTTGGCCGTTTCAGCGCAACGCCCATCCAAATTGATGACGGTATCTATTTGTGCACCTCGCAGAACGTCGTGCTGGCGTTGGACCCCGATACCGGTGAGGAACGCTGGCGCTTCGACCCGGAGAACGAGACGATGCCGTACGGCATTCTCGGAAACTGCCGTGGCGTGACGTACTACAAGATTCCAGATCGTCCGGCGGGGGAACGCTGCGCGGAACGGATATATACCGCCACCACCGATGCACGCATGATTGCGCTGGATAAGGACACCGGACAGACCTGCGAAGAGTTTGGCGACAACGGGCAGATCTCGCTGCTTGCGGGGATGGGTGAGGTCAAACCGTACTACTACTTTGTGACTTCACCGCCCACGGAGGCCAGCGGCGCACTCGTTGTGGGCGGCTGGGTCATGGACAACCAGGAGACCGAAGAGCCGTCCGGTGTCGTGCGTGGCTATGACCCTGTGGATGGCAGTCTCAAGTGGGCCTGGGACATCGGCCGAGAAGGGCAGACCGGTGCGCTGCCGGAGGGTGAGCAGTACACGCGCGGCACGCCTAACGTCTGGAGTCTGACTTCAGCCGATGATGAGCTCGGGCTGGTCTACGTGCCGACGGGCAACGCGACGCCCGACTACTTCGGCGGGCACCGCACCCCTGTGATGGACAAATTTGCCAGCTCCGTGGTGGCGATCGATGCTGAAACCGGTTTGACCCGGTGGCATTTCCAGACGACCCACCACGACATCTGGGATCTGGACGTCCCCTCCCAGCCGACGCTGGTAGATCTGACCCTCGATGGTGAACGTCGTAAGGCTGTCATCGTGCCGACCAAACGCGGTGAGCTCTTTGTCCTGGATCGGGTGACGGGCGAGCCGATTACCGAAGTGACGGAGCGTCCTGTCCCGCAGACAGATCTCCCCGGCGAGCGCACCAGCGCGACGCAACCCTTTTCCACCGGTATGCCGTCTTTCGAGCATCCCTACATTCACGAGCGCGATATGTTCGGCATATCGCCGTTCGATCAGATGGCGTGTCGCAAACGTTACCTGGATCTGCGTTACGAGGGCCCGCTGACACCGCCAGCGGTGGGCGGAACATTGCTCTATCCCGGCCCGGCGGGTGGTATGAACTGGGGCAGCGTGGCGGTGGACGAGGAGCGCCAGCTGCTGGTCGTCAATACCCTGCATGTACCCTTTGTCGTCGACATGATCCCGCGTGAAGACGACCCGGTGGCTGCAGAGGAGGGTCCGTCACGCGGTTACGGGATCGGCGGCCCGCAGCGCGGCACGCCTTATGCCGCCCGCGTGACGATGTTTGCTTCCCCGCTTGGTCTGCCGTGCCTGGAACCGCCCTATGGTGAGATCGCGGTGGTGGATCTGACCACCCAGCAGACGGTGTGGCGTCGCGGCATGGGCTTCTGGCAGATGGGCTTCCCTTATTCGGCCGGTTCTTTTGTGACTGCCGGTGGTCTCATCTTCCATGCCGGCATCACGGGCGGACATCTGCGCGCGATAGACGTGAACAACGGCGCCGTTCTCTGGAAAGAGCCGCTGGCCGCGGCGTCAGGTGCCACGCCGATGAGCTATGTCAGCCCCGCAACCGGGCGGCAGTATGTGCTGGTCCTGGTGCCGGGGCAGGGGCGCGGCGTCGCCGACGGGGACAGCCGCGAGCAGAGCGCGGATGCAGCCGCGGAGCAGGGCGGACAAATTGTGGCCTATGCCCTGCCGGAGACCGGCTAGCTGCCGCGCTACCCTTTGACGTCGAACGCCAGCGGCAGGCTGATGAGCCCGTGCAGCAGCGCGTTCGGCGCAAATTGCGGCTCGTCGGCGCCGGGCTGCAGCCGAAAGTTCTCCAGACGTTCGAAGATGACTTTGAAGCCGCCGTTCATCTCGCGGCGCGCCAGCGCGGCGCCCAGGCAGTGATGTATGCCCTTGCCGAACGCAACGTGGTCCTTGAGATTTTCCCGAGTGATGTCAAAGCGCTGGGCATCTTCGAACTGACGCTCGTCCTGGTTGGCTGACGCGAAGCGCGCAAAGCACACCGAGTTTTCCGGAATCGTCACCCCATGCATCTCCACGTCTCTGGTGGTGCGGCGGAACATGTTGGAAGACGGGCTCGAATAGCGCAGCACTTCTTCGACGAAGTTGCTGATCATCTGTTCGGATGTATCGTTTTTCAAAATCTCGTACTGATCGGGATTTTCGATGAGGAGCCAGATGCCTTCGGTCAGCGAGCCCGCGGTCGTTTCGTTACCGGCGACCAGAATCTGCGACAGCATCGATAAGCCTTCCGCGTTGTTCAGCTTCTCTTCGCCGTCGATGCTGGCGTTGATGACCATCGACAGAATGTCATCGGTGGGGGCAGCACGGCGCTCGTCCATACGCTCGACGAAATAGTGTTGGAACTCGAGGATGTCGCGTGCTGCGGCGATGATGCCATCGCGATCCAGCTGTTGGCTCAGATTGCCGACAAACGCCTCCGTCCAGTGGCGCAGCTTGTCGAGATCGGACAAAGGTACGCCGATCTGCGAGGCGATGATGTTGAGAGGTAGCGGTATGCCGAACTCGTTTAAGAATTCGCATTCCCCGCGGTCGGCGAAATTGTCGATCAGCTCATTGGAGATCTGTTCGATATAAGGTTCGAGCTTTTTCAGATTGGCCGGTGAGAAAGCGCTGTCGACAAACTTGCGATAGCGGCGCTGCAGCGGGGGATCCTGCGTCAGCATGGTGGCGACGTTGGGATAGCCTTCCGCCATGATCGCGACCACCTCTGGATCCTCCGAGTTGACGGCGCGCGAGGTGGCGCCCGGCATGACGCTGGAAAACGACCCGTGATCCCGCGCCATCGCGACGACATCTTCGTAACGTGAGATGAAAAAGATGCCGCTGTTGGGGTCCTGGAACACCGGCGCTTCGTCTCTGAGACGCTTGTTCATGAGCCAGGGGCTGACGAGGTTCGCCGGCAGCATGGGGTTGATTTCGTGGATGGGGCAGGTCGCAACGTCGGCCATGGGAAATCCTGATGAAATTACGCGAAGAATGTTACTACGAATGTTGTGATGGCGGGATCAACGGGGCGCGCCCGTTTTCCGCCTCATCTCGCGGGCATCGGCGATCGCCTTTCTGACGGTATACGGTTTTGCCAGGACCTCGGGCGGTGAGTCAGGTGAGAGTTCACGCACTCGCTCGTAGGTCCCGGCGTCGTAAGCGCTTCGAAAGGGCTTGATGCTGCTCCACGGGTCTGCCGCCCGCCCGCCGGCGGAGATCCCGAAGCCTTCGATGGTGGCGCCGTAGGTCACCGCCTGCAGGCCAAGGCGGTGCTGCAGCGTCGGGCTGGCGTCTTCGAGTACATCCGGGGCCACGGAAATGACCCAGTTCTCCTGCGTGCGCATCCAGGATTTGACGTTGCTCATTGTGGCAACGTAACGCGGGTGATCCGTACGATTTGCGCCGGTGCCGTGCAACAGGCGGCCATCGAAGACCATGATGGTGCCGGCACGGGCTTCCAGGTTGATCGCTGGCGGCAGCTCGCCAAGCTTGCCGCCGCTGCCGGCGGCGGCGATGCGTTGGTGGCTGCCGGGAATGACCAGGGTGCCGCCGTTATCTTCGTTGACGTCCTGAGGGATGAACATCGTGTTTACCAGCGCCGGGGCCTCGACCGTCACCCAGGGCAGCAGCGGGCCCTGATCCATGTGCAAGCCCTGAGGATAGCCCCCAGGGTCGGCGCCGTTTGCCAGAAACGAGTGGCAGATCCAGCCTTTGCCGAGCGTCTCGTCCATCAATTGCTCGATGACGGGCCCTGCCTGCACCGCTTCAGGGTTCTGCTCGATACAGCCGACAAAGCAGGCGCCTTTGTTGATCAGTGTATGCACGTACTGACCCGAAGGCGCCATCATTGCGATCCCCGCGGCACGCTCGCCAGCAGCCTGCTCGAGCAGGCGCTCGCGAAAGCGGTCGCACTGGGTTTTGCTCAAACCGTCTTCGATCAGGCAATAACCCCAGGTTGCGAGATCCCGCCGCAGGAGACGGATGTCTTTGGTTGCCTGCGGCAGGTCAATGTCGCTCCAGTAAGGATGTTTTTTGGCGACCGTGGTGTCCCAGTATTGACCGGTGCTCCAGGGCAGGGGCGCCTTCAGGTCCGGCGGCGCGAGCTCGGGATGGTCTGCATACAGGGTCGCGAAGGGCTCACGGTTCTTCAGAAACGCGCGATACGGCTGCTCTTCCTCGGCCGAGTGCGCCGCCACCCAGGACGACGCAAACTCATCCGGCGGATTCATGCCGCTGAGCTCAGCTTTGTTCCATGTTGAGGATCTTGTAGACCCGCTTCTGGAAATACCAGCGCCCGCCTTCTTTGACGTAATCGTCCTCGTACTGGCCGGTGATGTTCAGCTTGCCGCCATCCTTCTGGTGCAGGAATTCTTGCTGGTACCAGGTGGCGTGCGCGGTGTCACCGTCGACGACGATGGGGCCCGCGGAGGCAAAGAAGCCTACGAAGGAGAAGCCTGACATCGCCTGCTGCCACGCGGGGTAGAACACGTCCTTGCCGGTAAGTTCGCCCTGGCCGGTGTCCCATGTCCCGTCATCGCGCCAGTTGGCGGCCCAGGCTTCGCCGTCAAAGCGCATGACCGCGTCGTTATAAGATTCCACCAGTTCGCGTATGGCCAGGCGGTCTTCAATGGGTCCGCTGCTTATCATATGTGTCTCCCTTTCATTCCCTGTTGATAGCGTGATAGTCGCGATAGTAGCTCAGCTTGCCGTCGCGTACCTTGTAGATGCCAACGCCGTTGAAACGCTGACCGTCGCTGAAAACAGCCTGCCAGCGCGCCCAGGCGGTCTCGTCGTCCCCGGCAATCTCCTGAACCTCGAAATGGACGCCTCGCGCGGGCATCTCTTTACTCATCTGCGCCATGAAACCAGCGATGGCCTCTTTGCCCTCGAAGCGTCCCACCGCGTCGTCTTCGGCGACGGCGTCGTCGGTAAACAGATCCACCAGCTGGTTGTAGTCACCGCCGTCCTGTACATCCCAGAAACGCCGTGCGGCTTCGTAAGCTTTGCCGGGCATATTTTCTCCTGTTCTAACTCGAAAACTCCCGGGCCCACGCCCGCGCCTCGGCGCTGGCGACCCAGCGAATGGCGTTCGCCATCAGGCGCCGGAAGCTGCCGTCATCGTAAGCCAGCGGGCTGTCGCCGACATCCGAGACCACAATGGGTGAGTTGCGGCACGCGTTCGCCCAGACGATGAGGTCGCTGCCCGGGGGATGATCCCAGTTGAGCTGCTCATCCGGCGGCGCCAGCGGCGGCGGCGTGAAGTTGGCCGCGGTGAAGTCGTATGCGCCCCTGAGCAGCGGCAGCACGCCGGCCTCGTAGTCGCTCGTTTTCAGGTAGAGCTCGTCGGTGATCCAGAATCCATCCTCCAGACCGTCGAGCACGGGATGGGTGCACTGAGGCAGCAGATCGATCGTGGCGTTTTCCAGCGGCCCGTGACCGCCGCGGTAGCCCGAACCAGGCACCTGTTTGCCGTTGAGCTCGCCCGCGGTCAGCATGAAAGACGAGCCGCTGATCTCGCGCCACAGTGGCCATAGCGGCCAGCTGACGGTGGCATGGTTGACGAGCACCATGCCTTTGCCCGCATCCAGGAGGCCCTCGATGGCGCGCACGTAAGCTGCGGGCGGAATGCCTGTATCGTTGGCGCCGTCGTGCAGAAGCCCTGCGCCCGGGATGCCGCACATGTCGTAGAAGAAGACCACATCGTACGGGTCTGCATTCTCCGGTTGCAGCACCACCTGCGCTGCGGGCTGCTCGACCAGTGTCGTCGTGATGTCTTCCATCGCGGCGAACATGGCAAGAAAAGAGTCGTGCACGTAGTCGTGCCCCTTGCTGACGATCAGCACGTTCACGGTCATGGTCTCAGTCCCAAGTTTCGTTAATTCGGTTGGCCGCCGGCGACGTCGATGAACTGTCCGGTAATCCAGCGCGAGGCCGGGGCGGCGAAGAAGACCGCAGCCGCGGCGCAGTCTTCCGGCGTGCCGGTACGCCCGAGCGGGATCTGCGCGTCGAACATCTCCTTAGCTTGATCTTCGCTCAGGTTCATCGTCTCCACCAGCATATCGGTGACGATGATGCCTGGCGCCAGACAGTTGACGGTGATGCCACGCGGCGCGAGCTCCACCGCAAGCGTCCGCGTCATGCTGATCATGCCCAGGTTGGCTGCCGAATACACGCCGAACCCTGGCGACGGTTTGTGCGCGGCGATGGAGATGATGTTGATGATGCTGCCGCCGTCGTTCATCCGCTTGGCGGCCTGCTGCGAGCCCCAGAACTTGGTTTTCATGTTGAGGTGCAGCTGTTCGTCGAATTTTTCGATCGGGATGTCCGGCAGGGCATACGTTTTGCGGTCGAGGTTGCCGCCGGCGTTGTTCACCATGATATCGAGGCGGCCGAATTCTTCGACCACGCGGTCGAGCGCCGCCGGGATCGACTCCCAGTCCATCACGTCTGCCGAGAGGCCGAGGCCCCGCTGGCCGCGAGCTTCGATCTCTTTCGCGACCGCGTCGACGTCTTCCTGGCGGCGCGCGATGACGACCACGTCCGCACCACAGTCGGCCATACCGAGCGCAATGCCACGGCCGATCCCGCGGCCGCCTCCGGTCACCACGGCAACTTGTCCATCCAGTCTAAAATTTTCGTATAAGCCCATGATTTTACTTCGCTTTATCCCGTAATACGTTTGTGAAGAGGCGGTTGTTCACCGATGGTGACGGGCTCGCCGACCCAGGCGCCGACGTTCTCGCCGCTGCGCCCGCTGGCAATGAGATCCATCATCTGCGTGGCGATGTCGTCCGCTGCCATGACATCGCCCAGTTCCGCAGGCAGTTCGCCATCCGGGAAAAGACCGCGCAGCATCGGGGTGTCCACTGCGCCCATGCACAGGCCGTTGACGGTGATGTTGTCTTTGGCCAGGTACTTCGCCCAGGCGTCGGTGAAACCGTTTAACGCCCACTTCGACGCGTTATAGAGATCCGTGTTCGGCGGGTTGGTGCCGTCGCTTTTGGCAGGCAGCACATAGTAAGACGAAAGATTGATGATGGTGCCGCCACCCCCCGCCTGCATGTGCGGCACGCAGGCGCGCGACAGCATCAGCACGCCTTTGAGGTTGGTGTCCATGATCTCGTCCCAGTCTGCGAGCGCTTGTTCCCAAGTGCTGTCCACCGGGGTCGGCTTCCAGGCGCCGGCGTTGTTGACGAGCACGCCGATGGCACCAAGAGCTTGCGCCTGGTCGACGACGCGTTCGACGTCTGCGCGCTGGCTGACGTCGGCAACGACGCCGGTGACGTTGGGAATTTCGGTGACTGCCGGATTGATGTCGAACGCCAGCACCTGACAGCCTTCGTTCGCGAGCCTCTCGGCGAACGCCGTTCCCAGCCCCTGGGCGGCACCGCTGACGATCGCAACTTTGCCGCTGACGTTCATGATGCACCTCCGAGTTTCACGTGCTCAGGCTTGACGTAAATATGCTCGAGTGGCGGCTCGAGCTTGACCGGCCGACCCACGCAGAAGTTGATGTTCTGCGCGTTGCGGCCTTCAGGGCCCTCGCGCAGCAGCGCCAGCAGCGCCGCCGCGTTATCCTCGGCGCGCATCCAGGACGCCTCCTCCTCGGGGGAGGGGTCGAAGTTGTGGAACGAGCGCAGCATGTAGGAATCTGTTGCGCCCATGCAGAGTGCGTTGACCCGTATGTCGTGCGGGGCGAGCGCTTTGGCCCAGCCATAGAGAAAGCCGTTGAGTCCCCACTTGCTGACGTCGTAGAGGTCCATGATGTCGCCGCCGCCGGTGGGCCGCGGACTGTCCCCCCAGGGACAGTTGTCGAGTTTCGGGCAGACGTGCCACGGGGTGCCGCAGGTGACCATGTGATCGGTGGCAATGTTGACGATGTCGCCGCCGCGACCCTGCTCGATCAAGATCGGGATGACGGCGCGGCCAAAGAGGTATTCGCCTTTCATGTTGGTGCCGACGATGAGGTCATAGTCCTCCAGGCTTTTATCGAGATTGTCGTCAGCAACGCTTGCGCCCCAGACGCCGGCGTTGTTGATGAGAATGTCGATGCTGCCGAAAGCCGCTCGAGCGCCGTCGACGACCGTGCGCACGTGATCCGGATCGCGCACGTCACCCTGCCAGCCGCAGGCTTTAACCCCGTGCGCCTCCAGCTCAGCTGGCAGCGTCTGGATTTCGTCGCGCACGTCACAGACTGCAACGTTGACGCCCGCAGCCGCCAGCGCGTGCGCGTAGCTGTTACCCAGCCCCACCGCGGCGCCGGTGACGATGGCATTCTTGCCGGTGAGTTCAACCATGAGTGCCACTCCTCATTTTTGTGCGTAGATCCAGGGTAGGTCGAGGAACGTCTTGATGCCTGGTTCGGCCTCGACGACATAGGGGATGGCGTTGACGGCATGCATCGCCGTCGCCAGGAGGCCATCATTCACATAGTCGGCCTCGAATTCGATTTTCATCGCGGGGCTGCCGGAGACCTTCACCGAGTGTTTGCCGCGCGGCCAGTCCGGCGCGGCGTCGTGATGGATGCGCCAGACAGTTTCGTGCACGACTTTCTCTTCACCCGCCGCGTTCTGTCCGGCCCATTTCCAGTGCTGGGCAGCGATCGTGCCGGTCTGCACCGTGCCCGATGCGGTTTGTAGATCCGTTTCCGCCAGTGCCGTTTCCATCGTGCTGACCACGTTGGTGACATCCATCCCGATGCCGTCTGCAACCATCTGCACGCTTTCGGAAAACAGACCATTCAGCCAGGCGGCGCGACGCGCGTTCTGTGCTTCGAAAACCTCCGGCGAGGAATTGAAGCCCATGGAGCCGAACATGATTTCGGGTGACGGGTAGTATTCGAAGTCGCTGATCTCGAGAACGTGCACGTGATCTACCCGCTCGGCGAGCGCGCTCATCGTCAGTGGTATCAGGTCCCCCATCCAACCGGGATTCAGCCCTGTCGAATGAAAAGTGCTCTGACCCTGCTCGCAGGCCGCCTCCAGACGACTCACAACCGCATCGCCGTGAACTGCCGGATACATGTAACCGACGACCGTTATGACGTTTTTACCCGCAGCCAGAAGATCGCAGATGTCGTTGAGATCCTGCTCCGGGTCATCGTCGTAAACCATTGAAGGCAGCGGTGCGTGGATGACGACGTCCGCCTCGGTGTCCAGCACCTGTTGTTTGTCGTTGGAAGTTGTGATGCCGGTTGCCGGCAGGTTGAGGATCTCGCCGGCATCAATCCCGGCTTTTGCTGCCGAGTAAACATGCAGGCCAACGAGGTCCAGAGAGTCACGGCTGAGCGCCACGCGCGCGGCATGTTTGCCGACGGTGCCGCTTGCCCATTGAAATACGCGATAGGTCATGCCGTCATTCTCCTCCCAGGTCCTTCTCGGCAAGACATGCCCCCGTGCCTGCGTATCAGGCAGGCACGGGGGTGCAGGGTGCTACTGCAGTCGTACCGCAAACTCCAGGCCGTACGACAGCGGTCGGCCGTACATCGTGAAGTTCCACAGGCCGGCGACAGAGTTCGCTGCGGTGCGGTAACGCTCGTCGAGCAGGTTCTTAGCCCAAAGCGTAATGCGGTAACGGTCTTCGGCGTCGTGGTAAGTGACGTTTGCGTCCCACAGATCCCGCTCGCTCATCTGCGTCAGTGGCGAATTGAATACCGAGAACTCGGCCTCATCCTGGTGATTGAAGTTTGTGTTCCAGGACAGGCGGCCGTCCGCCCACTCATGCTCGTAGGAGATCGAGACGCCGTACTTCAGTTCCGGCGAGAAGGGCACGTCGAGGTTCGACAGATCGCTGCCGTTCAGGTCGAACTCATCATACTCATGGTCGAGGTAACCCAGATTGAAGTCGATCTGCAGGTTCGGCGATGCCAGCCAGGTGATTTCCGTCTCGAAGCCCCATGCCTCGGTCACACCGGCGTTGACGTTGATCGTCTCCTGCGTGGTGTTGCCGAAAATGTTGGTGAACGGCACCACCTGGGAACGGATCAGATCTTCGTACTCGGTGAAGAACACGGCGAAGTTCGTCTGCAGGGTGTTGTCCATGAACTGACCCTTGAAGCCGACTTCGAAGTTCTCGTTGGTTTCCTGGTCAAACGGCAGACAGGTCGCGGCGGTTGAACAGGTTTCGGTGAAGCCGCCGGAGATGAAGCCTGTCGCGTAGCTGAAATACATCATGGATGTATCGTTGAGATCGTAATCCACGACGAAGCGATAAGTGGTTTCGTCCCACTCCTCGTCAGTACGCAGCGCAATCTCGAAGGCGCTGTCCGGCAACGGGATATTGAAGTTCTGCAGATCACGCGGCGTGAAACCGCCACCGACTCTGGAGATCGCGTTGGAGCGCCGGTCCAGACACGTGCCGCTCACGAGCACCTGGTCCTTCAGCGGCGTCTGCGCGGTGCAGGGGCCGCCCGGGTTGGCGCGGCGGAAGAAGTCTTTTTCATCCTTCGTGTAGCGGATGCCGGCGGTGATCGACAGCGCGTCGGTGACGTCAAACGTGAAGTCGGCGTAGATCGCCGTGGTGTCGCGTTCCTGGGCTGCACCGCCTGCTGTCGGGTCGGTGACGTAGTCGGTTTCCAGCGCCAGCGTGCCGTCCGGATTGAAGAACGGGTTCGGTGTGCTCGCATCGCCATCAGGATCGACAAAGGTCAGCAGGCCGGACAGGCCGACGGTGGCGTAGGCCAGCATGTCGGTGTCTTCCTCTGCCCAGGACGCGCCTGCGACGAAGTTGAACGGACCGTCGAACTCAGATGAAACGCGCAGCTCGAGCTGCTGCTGATCCTTGGTCGTGTTGCGGGATGCGTCGAACAACGACAGGAACGCTTCACCGGTGTAGGTGCTGGGCAGGATCTCTTCCATATCCCGCTTGCCGTAGATGAGCTTCCACGTCAGCTGATCGGTGGTGAGCGTCTGGTGCAGCTGGATCTGTTCAACGTCCACGCGGTGGCCCTGTGGGATACAGAACGCTTCCGAGCCCACGCACTGATTGGTGACGCCCGTGCTCAACGGATCGCTCTGGCCCGCCTGCTGTATCGACGGGAAGCCGAGCAGCGGCAGCAGCATGGCTGGTTCACTTTCGTTGACACCGGGCGGGCTGCCGGAATCGTCGTTCAGGTGTGAATAGATGAAATAGGCTTCGTAGTTGTCGGTCGGCGTCCACAGCAGTTTCAGCTTGCCGGCAAACACGTCGGTGTTGTTGAGGTTTTCACCACCACCGCGGTTCGGGCCGTCCAGTGGGGATGGCAGCGGCGCGCCGCCAAACAGACCGGGAATCAGGCCCTGGGTCTGATCCGCCGTGTCTTTGTCGTTCGTGTAGTAGCCGTCGTCCTCGTCCCAGATGCCCGTCAGGCGCATGGCCAGCACGTCTTCGATGAGCGGCACGTTCACAGCCACCTGGTACTTGTTGATGTTCGCTGAATCGTCGCCGTCATCGCCGGCAAACTGCCCCCATTGGACGGTTGCGTCTGCGAAAAACTCGTTCATTTCCGGGCGCTTGGTCGTGATCGAGATGGCGCCGCCGGTGGCGCTTTTACCGAAGAGCGTACCCTGCGGGCCGCGGTAGACTTCGATACGGTCGACGTCGAAGAGCTCGACGAACTGCGCCTGGACGTTCGAAAGACCGAACTCATCCACAAGGAGCACTACCGAGGAATCCTGGGTCACCAGGATCGAGTTCTGGCCGGTGCCGCGGATACCGCCGGCGATTGCGCGAAAGCCCGCAACCTGACCGAGGGCCACGCCGGGTGACAGTTCACCGAGTGCCAGAATGTCTGTTCGGAATTGTTTTTGCAGCATTTCTTCGGAGATTGCCGTCAACGCAATCGGCACGTCCTGCGCGGATTGTTCCCGCTTGGTGCCGGTCACGATGACCTCTTCGATAACGCCGGATTGGTCCTCTTCCGCGGCCATGGGTGCGGTGGGTGCCAATAGAATCAGAAATAGCGCGGCCGCCAGGCTGGTCAGCCTGACGCCGTCGCGCGCGAGTACTCTCATCTCTCTCCCCTTGATGTTATGTCATCGCTGACGGCTCTCGGGCGTACGCGTCTCTCCACTGCGTTACTACGGTTACTAGTGTCCGCCCTAGACAATTTTTGTACCTGAATACAAAAATCCGTACCATAGTACGACGATCAAATTTGCTGTCAACGATGGCAGCGCAAGAAGAGACGAGACGAGAAGAGAATAGAAGAGAGGGGGAGAGGGCATGGCAGACGAGACGCCCGGCCGGGAAACAAGGGTAGGTTGTCCCGTACATCTCGAGGATGTGGATCTTTTTTCGCCCGGCGCGCCCGAGCACTGGTATGAGGCTTACGACATCCTGCACTCGGAAGCGCCTGTCCATCGGATTCCCGGTGAAGGTTTCGAGCCGGGCACCGACGCGTTTATCCTCACCAAACACGAAGACATCGCCGCTGTCGTGCGTGATCAGGACCGTTTCCCGCTGCCCGGAGCGATGCTCGTCGATCAGCTGTGTGCGATGGAGAATGACCCGTTCGAGGCACCGAACGTCAATGTCATGATGGCGTCGATGACGACGCTCCGGCCGAATCCCGAGATGTGGCGCGCGCATCGCCAGGAGCTGACCGACCCCTGGGTGGGGCCCGGCGCGCCGCGCAACGAAGACATGGTCCGGCGCCTGGCGCACGAGCTCATCGATCAGTGGATCGACCGCGGCACCGTCGAGTTCGTCTCGGAATTCGCGCAGCCGCTGCCTCAGATGGTGATGGCCTGTATTCTCGGCTGGCCGCTCGAAGATCTGAAGCTCCTGAAATACTACGGAGATGGGTGCGTCAAACCGTTTGTCTACGGCAGCGGGCACCGCAACGTCCTGCCGGAAGAAGAAATCCAATCGCAGTTTGAAGTGCTTGCCGAATTCCGTCAGTACACCGCCGATCTCATTGCGGAGAAGCGCAAGAACCCGCAGGACGACATGATCAGCTTTCTTACGGGCGTGGAGTATTCACCGCTGAAGCGCAAACTCACCGATGACGAAATCAACGGCATCGTCTACGCCATGGTCATTGGTGGTCTGGAAACGACACAGTATGCGCTGGCGGAACAAGTACAGCTGCTCATCGATCGCGACGACGTCTGGAAGGAAATCAAAGCCAATCGGGAGAAGGTCCGCCCCTTTACCGAGGAAGGCATGCGTCTGCGTTCGCCTACCCAGGGTCTCTCCACGCGGATCACGAGCCGCGATGAGGTTTTTCAGGGTGTCAAAGTGCCGAAGGGCTCGTTCCTCCACCTGCGCTGGGCGGCTGCCAACATCGACCCGGAAGAGTGGGAAGATGCGAAAACGCTGAAGCTCGACCGTAAAGCGGGCACCCGTCACCTGACATTCTCTCAGGGTGCGCGCGTGTGCCCGGGTGCAACGCTGTCCCGCGTCGAGCAGCTGGTCGCGTGGAATGCTTTGTTGGACCGGGTCAAACGCTTCGAGTACGACGAAGGCAACGATTTTCTGCATCAGCCCGGCATCATGCTCGGCACGCTGGAGCTGCATCTGAAGTTCGACAAAGAAAACAGCTGATGACCTGGAGTCCGTTTGCGCCTGAGGTCATGGCTGATCCTGCGGCCGGTCATCAGGAGCTTCTGCAGCGCTGTCCCGTGCACCGCTGCGAACAATTCGATCCGCCGTTTTACACGCTGTCACGCTATGCCGACGTCGAAGAGGCATTGCGCGACATCGAAACGTTTTCTTCTCACTACGGGCAGGGTCCGCGTTTTACCGATCCGCAGGGCATGCTCTGTGATCCGCCGCAACACACGCATCTCAGGAAAATCGTGCAGCAGTATTTCACGCCGAAAGCGATGGAAAATCTGCGTGTGCAGGTGAGCGCGCTTACCGATGAGCTGCTCGACGGGATCATGGCGTCGGGTCCCGGGTTCGACATGCATGACGACTTTGCCTTTCCGCTGCCGGTCATCATCATCGCCGGCATGCTTGGCGTTCCGCAGGAAGACCTCGAGCGTTTCAAGCATTGGTCCGACGTGCAGGTTGCGGCAATGGGCTCTGAGGATCCGTCCATCTACGCGGACGACCAGCTGGCCTTCATGACCTATATGACTGCGCATCTCCAACAACGGCGGGAGGCGATCGCGCACGGCGACTCGGTGCCGGACGATCTTCTGACGATCATCGCCGATGCCCACTATCCTGACGGCACCCTGGTCGACGAAGCCGATGCGCTGTCCATGCTGACTCAGCTGCTGGTCGGGGGCAACGAAACGACCACGTCGCTCATTACGAACATGCTCTGGCGTCTGCTTGAAGATCCTGCCCTGTGGCGCGCCGTCTGCGACGATCCTGAATTGGTCGAGGCGGCGGTCGAGGAAAGCCTGCGCTTCGACCCGCCGGTGCTCGGTCTGTACCGTAATACGACCCGTGACGTCACTCTGCATGACGTCACGATCCCTGCGAACAGCAAAGTGCTGATCAACTACGCCGCGGCCAATCGCGACGCTGAGGTTTTCGAGCGGCCGGATGAGTTCGACCTGCTGCGTGAAAGCAAGCGCCACATGTCTTTCGGTCTTGGCGTGCACTTTTGTCTGGGTGCGCCGATGGCGCGCCTGGAGGCGGAGATCGCGCTGCAGAAGTTGGTTGAGCGTATGCCGACGCTGACGTTAGAGGGTGCAGGCGAGCGGATCACCCCGTTTTTTCTCTGGGGGCGACGCAAGCTGCCCGTGCGCTGGTCTCAATGACCAGCGCAACCGCGCCGACCCTGACGGGTTGGGTGTTTCGGGATTTTTCGATCCTTGCTGTTTTCAGCCTGCTGCTGGCAGTGCTGGGTAGCTGGCATGCGGCAAGTCCAGGCTGGCTCTCCTATGCGCTGGGCGCCGGTGTGGGGTTTGTGGCGGCGTACGTCGTTTGTTACGTGAGCCATGAGTGGGGACACCTCATCGGTGCGAGATCCAGCGGCGCGGACATGCCGTTAGCGCCATACCGCGGCGTTCCGATCGGCTACTTTGACGTCACGCGCCATACACAGACTCAGTTTCTAGCGTTGAGCTGGGGCGGGGTCATCGGCTATCTCGTCATCGCCGGCATCAGCGTCGCGCTTTACTTCGGGCTGGGCGCGCGCCCGGTTACGGCGGGCCTGGCCGTCGGCGGCCTCGCGTTTATCTTCCAGTCTTTGTCTGTCGATCTGCCGCAGATCTTCAAGGTCTTAAAAGGCGCTGATCCGCTCGAGACGAACAAAACCGGCGCCAGCGCGGCGGTGATTCTCAAGCGCACATGGCAGAGCTGGCTCGTGCTGGCTGTTTTGCTTGTTGCGTGGAATACGTTTAGCTGAGCTAAGCGGTCGATTTTCGACGCGTGCGTCTCTGCGGGGGTTTCGGCGCCAGAATGATGTAGCCGCCGGATCGTTCGTCCATTTCCAGCTCCATCAGTTTGCGGCTTGCGGCTTCCTCCAGCAGTTCGCCGAAGGACTTGAAGCCGAAACTGGATTCGCTGAAGCCAGGCTGTGTGCGCTTCAGCGTCTGTTTCACCATCGACCCCCAGATTTTGCTGTCACCGTCGCGCTCCTTGCGGAGAGCTTCGACCGTCTGCAGGACGAGTTGCAGGCCGCGCTCGAGGTTGTCTTCGGCTTTCTCCGCCGGCTTCTTCGCGCTTGCTTTCTGGCCCTTGGGTTTCGCTGGCGCAGCCTCTGCAGCGAGGTCGTCGTAGAAGATGAATTCGTCGCAGCTCCCTGCCAGCAGGGAAGAGGTGGAGTTCTTGACGCCGACGCCGATTACGGTTTTGGCGTTTTCGCGCAGCTTGCTGACCAGCGGTGAAAAGTCGGAGTCGCCGCTGATGATGACGAACGTGTCGATGTGTTCCTTCGTGTAGCAGAGGTCGAGAGCATCGACGACCATGCGTATGTCCGCCGAGTTTTTTCCGGTCATGCTGCGATGCGGGATCTCAATCAACTCAAAGGCGGCCTCGTGCATATGCGTCTTGAACTCGCCGTAGCGCTGCCAGTCGCAGTAGGCCTTCCTGGCGACGATGCTGCCCTTGAGAAGCAGGCGCTCCAGAACCAGGCCGATATTAAACGTTGGGTATTTTGTTTCCTTGACGCCGAGCGCTACGTTCTCAAAATCGCAGAACACCGCGATATTGGCGTTGCCCTGTGAATCAGCCATCGGCTTTCTTGGCGGTCTTCCCGCCGTTCTGATTGGGCCGTAGCGGTTGCGGGCGGCCCTGAGGGTCCTGCGCGGATACGCCGTCGGGAATCTGTTGGATCTTGTTGCCCTTTGCGAGGAATGCTTCCACGTCTGCCGCGAGGTCGACGCGGCGCTGGGCGGCGCTGCTGCTGTCTGCTTGTTGTTTCTTCACGATCTGCCTGCCAATTCTTCTGTGGTCGCATCGCGTACATCGGTCACCGTGACATCGAAATGCAACACTTGACCTGCAAGTGGGTGGTTTGCGTCGAGCGTGACGACCTCGCCCTCGATAGCCTGCACAAGGAAATATTCCATGCGACCCTGATCGTCCTGGGACTGCAGCTGCATACCGACGCGAAGGTTCTCGATCCCGGCCAGAGCGTCCAACGGCACCTGTCTGACCAACTCCGGATTCGGCTCACCATAAGCGTCCGCTGGTTGTATCGATGCCTGGAAAGATTCACCGGACTCACGCCCCTCAAGTTCCGTCTCGAGGCCGGGGATCAGCCCTCCGCGATGGAGATAACTGAGCGGGTCTTTGTCGCGTGAAGTGTCGATGACTTCCCCGCTGTCCGATGTGAGCGTGTAGTGAATTGAAACCACGCGCTGATCCTGAACTTTCATTTGTCCCTGCCTGGCGGCTGCCGTTGGGGCGTCATTGAGACGCAGAGTTTATCCGGGGCTGTTGCCGCCGGCTGTATTCGATGAGGAGTGGACTGTAAGGGAGGTGGTTAGTGGTCGACCAAATCGCTTGCCGATCCTGTCAAAGAATCAAGCGAAGGTTACCACAGGCCACCCTTGCGTTCGACCGGCGCGCGCTGCACGACGCTGAGCGGACGCCCATGGCTGTAAAAAGGGAATTGTTTTGCGGTGTCTTTCAGGTTCAGCGGCTTCTCGTGACGCGCGCTACCAGTTCTCTAGCCATGGTCGCAGTGTCAGGTCGAACGCCATGGTGGAACGGTGCTGACGGTGCAGGAAGAGATACGCGTCGGCAATGCGGTCCGGATCGGCCATGTTGTCGTCCTGGCTCGTACCGGCCAGGCGATGAGCGCGGCTGCCGTCTTCCTGCGTCCAGCCGATCGCGGCGTCGATGGGAATTTGTGCAACGTGAATGCCCTCAGGCATCAGCTCACGCGCCATGCTTTCCGCGAGTCCTTTCTTGGCCTGACAGGTCATCGCAAACGCACCGCTCAACGGGTAGCCCTTGTGGGCAGCGCTGGCGTTGGTAAACAGAATCGTGCCGCGCTTACCGCTATCGTCGGGCGCATTTGTCAGCATTTGCGCCGCGGCGTTCTGACCCACCAGGAAGGCGCTGTAGGCGCCGTTTTGCAGCGTCTGCAGGGCAAGCTGCGGATCTGCCTCGGTAATCGACTTGCGAAAGATGCCTTCCACCCGCCCGTCGATGTTATGCACCACGAGCCTCGGTGCGCCGTGTCTTTCGCTGACCTCTGCAAAGAGTGTGGCCACGGATTCCGGATCGGCAGCGTCGCAGGCATGCAGATGGACCTGATGGTCTGCTGCGAGTTTTTTGAGGACATCTTTGTCCGGCCGTCGGGCAGCGACCGCGACGGTCATCCCTTCCTGGCGAAACAGGCGTGCGCAGCTTGCGCTGATGCCGGGACCGCCGCCGATGATGAGTGCGACTTCAGATGTCATGTTGATCTCCTCAAAATAGAAAGCCGAATATCAGGAGCAAGCCGCTGACGGCAAAAACAGCCCAGGTCAGAATGTTGCCGACAACGCGGGTGGGCGGCAGTCCAGGGCTGCTCTGCTGAATGCCGTGCGCATGGCAAACCCGTCCGATGAACAGGACGCCTGAGATGACGTGTAACCAGATGCCGCCGTATCCCTGGAGCGCGAGCACCAACACCGCCAGCATCGCAAACGGTACGTACTCGACGTTGTTGCCGTGTGCGCGCACGCCCCGCTGCAGGGTTGCATCATCGATATCGCCCTTGGCGAGGGCGAAGCGCAGGCGAGTTACGTTGATTGCGAGGCCGAGGGTTAACAGCAGATGTATGCCTACCCATAATCCCGCTACTGCGAGACCAGGTTGTTCGAGTAGTGACATGAATCTCTCTCCCCGTGATTCCTGGCTTTATGTTAACAGAGCGGTTAGCGCCTAAACGCACCAGCTTGTGCTGATACGCCATGGCCATGGCACGCAATTTGCTATGTAACGTGAGCTAAATGACGGACCTGTAAAATCACCTATCATGCGAACTCAATTCCGCGGGCTACGCGCTTTCTGCGCAGCGGCGAGACACCTCAGTTTCAAGAACGCGGCTGATGAGCTCTGCGTCACCGCTTCCGCAATCAGTCATCAGATCAAAGACTTGGAAGACAGTCTGGGCGTGCAGTTGTTTGAGCGCAAAACCCGACGCGTAGTCTTGAGCGAGGCAGGGCGGACCCTGCTCGAAGAGGTGGAGAGCCATATCGAGGCGATCGACCGAGCTTGTCTCAATTTACGGCAAAGTGAACAGCAGGTCCCCATCTCGGTGCAGATTCCAGAGTTTTTCGCCACCGAGGTGTTTGTGCCGCGTATGAATGAATTCGCGGATTGCGGTCGGCATATCAACCTCCGCCTCGAATCGACGGGGCCCAACGCGCGACCCTCGGAGAGCGCGGATCTCAGAATAGTGCTTACGCGCAAGACTCTGGATCCAACGATATCGCGAAGGCTCTTTCCGATCAGATACGCGCCAACCTGCAGCACGGCTCGGTACGAGCAATGGCGGCAGCGGGGCGCGCGCGTACTGGAGGAAGAAACGCTGCTGCTACACCAGGCACGGCCGCGCGGCTGGCATCAATGGGCCGAACACGCAGGCCTTGAACCGCCCCAGGCGCGCCGCATGATTCTGTTCGACAGTATGCTTGCGCTTGCGCGAGCTGCTGAGCAAGGGGCAGGAATCGCGTTGATCCCAATGCCGGTGAGTCAGGTGTGGTTTGACAGAGGTTCGCTCAAGACATTGCTCGAGCCAGAGCTGACAACTTCAGATTTCTATTGTCTGGTCAAAAATCCATCCTCCCGCTACCCGCGGGAAACTGAAATATTGTGGGAATGGATCATCAGAACTTTTGCTGAGGACGGATGATATTTGTTCACTCATCCGTTGCGAAACGATACTTTGTCGGCGGGTGTATTTCCAACTAGATTATTTCGTGGCGATGTTTTAATCGCCTTGTTAAATCTGAAGGAGACGCCCATGACCGCTTTACGATATCCCTTTTTGTTAATGCTCGTTGCTGCCCTGAGTATGAGCACCAACGCCTGGGGGAACTTTCACGTATCTGCCTACGCTGACGCCGCGGGGTTCGCGAAGATCGAAGCCAAGGATTATCAAGCAGCTGCGTTTCAGTCGGAGTCGGCGGGTCGCCTGAGTGGGGACTACGCCGCATCGGCTAATGCTTGCGTGAGCCAGCTGCTGTTGGATGAGCTGGATCAGGCACTGACGAGTTGCCAGAAAGCTCTGCGAAGATTGCCGCGAAGCAACAGCTATGCTGACTTCAGCGCGCGCCGTCAGCAGCATGAAATGGAGTCTTTGCTGCTCTCTAATCGTGGTGTCGTGCTTGCGAGGCAGGGCAAAACGGTTCGGGCTGAGCGAGACTTTACGCGAGCGCTGGTTCTGGATGCCATGAACAGCAACGCGCAGCAAAACCTGCAATACCTTCGCGCTACGCAACTAGGTGCGGTCACCAAGTAGCTGGTTCGTTCAGGGCTCGTCCGGCTATCAAGGGCGGGCCCGCTTCACCTTCAGCGCGGTTACGTTACTAGTCCGGTAAACCCAGAACGCGCTTCGCGATGATGTTCATCTGCACTTCCTTGGTGCCCCCGGCAATCGTCAACGACTTTTGATACAGCCAGGTTTTGAGCGTCGCTAGTTCGTCAGCGTTCGCGGTACGCTCGTCCCAGCGGAGCCCCTGACTGCCCATCGCCGCGACGAGCAGCTCGTCACCGTCCTGGATGTTGAGCGCGTTGGACAGCTTGACGGCTGAGGACGTGAAACCCGGGGCGCGGGATTGCATCTCATCAATGGCGCGCCGTTGGGTCAGCTGCTGCGCGTGGGTGTTCATTTCATGCTGCGTCAGCCAGCGGCGCAGATCGATGTCGACGATATGGCCGTCAGCATCGCCCGCGTACCGGCGTACCTGGTCCGCGAGATTGCTTTTTTCCGTTCTGCCGCCCTGGGAGCCTGAGATGTTGATGCCCGCATGGGTCGAGCGTTCGAATTGCAGCAGTCGCTTGCCGACCGTCCAGCCGTTGTCGACGCCGCCAATCAGATCCTCGGCAGGCACCACTGCGTTGTCGAAGTGGGTTTCACAGAAAGGTGAGGCGCCCGAAATGAGCTGGATGGGCGATACCTTGACCCCTTCCTGGTGCATGTCGACGAGCACTAAGCTGATGCCTTCGTGCTTCGGCTTGTCGGGAGAGGTGCGCACCAATGCGAATATGTAGTCACAGAAGGTCGCGTCGCTGGTCCAGATTTTGGAGCCGTTGAGGATGTAGTTGTCACCCACACGCTCTGCCTTTGTGCTCAAGGATGCGAGGTCAGATCCTGCGCCCGGCTCCGAATATCCCATTGCCCAGGCACCCTCACCGCGCGCGCAGCGGGGCAGCCACTTGGCTTTCTGTTCATCGGTGCCGAACTCGAGAATGGTCGGGCCGATGTAGTTGACGCCGCGTCCGGTCAGCGGTGTGCGCGCACCGACCGCCTGGAGCTCTTCGACGAGAATCTGATACTCCTCACGCGAAAGTTCCGCGCCGCCGTACTCTTTCGGCCAGGTCGGTACAGTCCAGCCTCGTTCCGCCATGCGCTCGAGCCATAGACGGGTGTCTGTATCCAGCTCGATCGTGCTGCTGCCGATGGGCGTGGTGCCCGGGCCTTTCGCCCCCGCAGGACAATTCTCTTCCAGCCACGCGCGGGTTTCGGCTCTGAAGTCGGCAAGGTCGGTCATCGGTCTCGGTGCTCATGTGTCAGAAGTACAAGGCAAAACGCTAACACAGAATGCGCCGCCATGGCGTCAGACACATGATTGGGTGACACTAGCGCTCGACACTGTCGAAAAACCGAGGAGGGTAGAGGTTGAAAATAGGCGCAGTATTTCCGCACCAGGAAATTGGTGACGATCCGATATTGATCCGCGATTGGGCGCAGGCCGTCGAAGATCTCGGCTACTCGCACATCCTCGCTTACGACCATGTCATCGGCGCCGCGCACGAGCAGCGTGATCCGAAGCTCTGGGGACCCTATACGGAAGACGACGCTTTTCATGAACTGTTCGTTCTCTTCGGATACTTCGCGGCCTGCACGCAGCGGGTGGAGCTGGCTACCGGTATCCTGATTCTGCCGCAGCGCCAGACCGTGCTGGTTGCCAAGCAGGCGGCGGAAATCGACATTCTGTCCGGTGAACGCCTGCGCCTGGGCGTCGGCACCGGGTGGAACTATGTCGAGTACGACAGCCTCAACGAAGACTTCGCCAATCGCGGTGCGCGTCAGGAAGAGCAGATAGAGCTGATGCGCAAACTCTGGACCGAGCCTGTCATCGACTACACCGGCACCTATCACCGCGTCGAGCGTGCCGGATTCAAGCCACTACCCAAGCGTGCGATACCGGTGTGGTTCGGCGGCTTTACGCCGGTGGCGTTTCGCCGCGCGGCGCGTATCGGCGACGGGTTCATTTTCGGCAGCGGTCAGGCGCAGAATCTCGAAGCCCTGGCAGCCGTGCGGGCGGAGCTCGAAGCGGCCGGTCGGTCTAGCCAGGACTTTGGCATCGAAGCGCTGCTCAACTATCAGTCCGGTCCGGACGCGTGGCGGGACGAAATTGCAGCCTGGCAGGCGGAAGGCGCGGACTACGTGGCCATGCGCGCCCAGGCACTGCGGGGGCAGGGTGAAGGCCTGAGCTCTGCCCAGGATCACATCGATGTCCTGGCGACGTACTGGGATGTTGTGGGAGACCTGGCGTCAACTACCTGAAAGCAGGCAGCACTGCCTCGGCAAAGAGCCGCTCATTTTCCTCGACGTAGTCCGCAGGGCACGCTGAATTCAGGATGACGGTCGTCGCCCCGGCGGCGACGTACGCCTGCAAGCGTTGGATACAGTCTTCGGGATTGCCCGCCAGCGCGTAGCGGTGCACGAGCTTGCTGAAGTCCTGATTGTACTGTTTGGACAGTCGCTCGGCGGCCATTGCGATTGCGCGGTCGCGGTCTTCGTGGACCGCAAAGAAGATGAAAAGACCGGGATCGATCGGTTCCTGCCGCCCGACTTCTGCCGCGTAACCGGTGATCTCTACCAGACTCTCCTCGAGCATTTCCGGCGTGTACATGTAGGGCAGCCAGCCGCTGCCGTATCTCGCACACCGACGCTTCGCAGCGGTGCTGCGGCCGGATATCCAGACCGGGAGCGGCGCGGCGGGCCGCGGCGCGAGCGTCACGCCCGGCAGCCGCGTGAATCTGCCCTCGTAGGCGACATTGTCTTCACGGAACAGCCGCGCCATCACCTCCAGCGCTTCGTCGGTACGCGCACCGCGCTCCTGCACCGGTACGCCGCACGCTTCGAATTCTTTCGCAAACTCGCCGCCGACACCCACACCCAGATGGAAACGGCCGTTCGAAACCTGATCCAGAGTGGCGACCTGCTTCGCCAGCAATGCCGGCGGGTAGAGCGGCGCCAAGGTGATGGTGCTCATGAGACCGATTGTTTGCGTCGCGCCTGCTGCGGCTGCCAGCTGGATGAGCCCGTTACCGATCGGGCCGTAAAAGAAAACGTGTTCGCCGGTGCTGACGAATTCATAACCGAGCGTTTCCGCCAGCTGGGCGTCAGCGGCCGCCGCATCTATGCGCCGCAACCCGATACCAAACTTGACCTTTGTCATTCTGTTCCCTCCTCATGCTCCGAGCGGCTTGTCCTGCAGGCGGCAGGGCAGCGCTGGAAGCATATCAACTGCTCAAGGCCGCGACGATCATCTGCAGATCCGCCTGGCTGCTCACGTTGCGCGCGAGACGCGGCACCTCCCGATAGGGCAGGTTGCTGCCGCTCTGCCACTTCTCGAATACCGCCTGATCATGGTGGGAGCGTGCAAGCCATTCGTCGTGACAGACAAGCAGACGGTCCAGCAAATCTGCGCTGATGACGGCCCCATCCGCCGACACTTCGAGAGCGCGGCGGTCTATATCCGGGACCGTCTGAATGACCTGATTGAAGATTCCCCCCGCGGCGCGGATACCGGCGCTGTGCAGTCGATGCAGATATCTGCCTGCCATGTTGGCGACGTCGCTGGTCGGCGTCATGATCAAAAGGAAAACGCAGCCGGGTTGCCGTAGACGGGCCTGCAGCGCTTGCGCGCGGGACTTGAAGCCTTCGATGATGTCGCCGTATGCCTCGAAGAAGATATTGATGTCGAGCATCAAGCTGTGTCCGGTGAGTTGCTGGAACAGCTTCGCAAACTGTCTCTGACCTTTGCCGGCCAGGCCGAGCGTGAGGCGGTTGGCGAGATTGTTGGCGCGCAGCAGAAGGCCGAAGCCGCTGCCGTCGAGAATCTCCAGCATCCGCGCCGGCGCGTCGATGAAGTCGAGCGCGTGCTGCGAGGGTGGTGTATCGACGATCAGCAGATCGTAGCTGGCGTCCGCCGCAAGCTCGTTGATCTTCTCCATCGCGACAAACTCACGTGACCCGGCGACGGTGCGGGATATCTGCTGGTAGTAGGGGCTCGCGAGAAATTTCGCGGCCGTTTCATCGTTGCGCGCGTGTCGGGTGATCAGCTCATCCAGGGAACTGCCCGGGTCGAGCATCATGGCATGGAGGTCAGGGTTGCCCGGCACGGTCTGGGGCTTCGCGGTCAGGGATTCAAGGCCCATTGCGTCTGCCAGCCGCCGTGCCGGATCGATAGTCAGCACCAGCGTGCGCCGTCCGCGGGCGGCGGCCATCAATCCCAGCGCAGCGGCTGTCGTGGTTTTGCCGACGCCGCCGGTACCCCCGCACAGCACAATGCGGTTCTCGTCCAGCACTTTACCGAGATCGAAGTGCGGGCTCATGGCAGCGCGTCCGACAGGGCCTGCGCGATTTCGCCAGGCGTGCCCGGCGGCAGATCGGGCAGGTCGTGGCGCGTGACATTGAGGTCATCCAGCGCCGCGAGCTGTCGCTGCTGGTTGCCCGCGAGTTCGGTGTCGAACTCCGCCAGTGCGGCCAGCGTCTCGGCGTCGGCTGACCTGGTGCGCCAGGCGCGGAGATCGGAAAGTTCCTGCTCACTGAAGCGAACCGGGCGGCAACGGTTGATCATCAGAGACTTACACGCAATACCCGCTTCGTCGCTTGCAAAGGTCATGAGCTCTCGTGCTTCGCGCAACGGAGTTTCCTCCGGCAGCGTGACCACGATGAGCTCGGTGCGAGCGGAATCTGTAAGCATGGACTGAATCTTCTTTGCGTTCTCGTAGATGGGGCCGGCGACCAGGGTTTTGCAGGCCACTTCGGGAACGCGCAGCAGGATACGGCAGTGTCCCGTCGCGGGCGCGTCGAAAACCACCCGCTCGTAGCGGGATTGGGGGTCCGTAAGATCATAGAGTTTGCCGAGCGACAACAGCTCGGTGAACAGCGGTAGTGCGTCGAACAGCCGAACGACGGCAGGGTTTTCGAGAATGGGCAGGTACGCAAACGAGAAGGTCATTTTCCGCTTCACGTACTCTTTGAGCGCGAGGTGCGCGTCGAGCGTGCTGATATCCAGGCAAGCCCCGACAGGCCTCGGTTCGTAGCCGCTCATGACCTCGTAGACCGGATGCGCGGAGCCGAGCTGTTCGTAGCTGACGAGCAACGTGCGTTTGCCCGCGCGCGCGTGCTGTTCCGCGATAGCGGCCGCAACGACGGACTTGCCCACGCCGCCTTTGCCGGAAACGATCTGAAGCATCGATCGGCGGCTTTGTCAGATCAAAAACAAGTGAGTAAATCGGGAAGTTGTGTTCACGATCTGTTCACACTGAGATCACTATCTTAGCAATCGTTCCAGGGCGGTATGTTTCTCTCTCCCTCCCCTCTCCGAACTGCCGCCGTGGAACCCTTTAGTCCACATCGCCAACCCATTCTTCGTACAGTTGGTGAAAGTGGCGAAGCTTCAGCTCGTTATAGTCCCCGACACGCAGATGTTCTCGAGCTGTCGCTTTCATCCCATCGTACACGTAAGGCAGATTCCGCAGATCCTGATTGAAGATCTTCGTGAGCATTCCGAGCTCCGGGGCGTTGGTCCAGTCTTCATCCACGCCAAGCCAGTGAATTTCACGCGCCGGCTCGTACTCGCCGCTTTCCGGAATTGGCGCCATGTACATGCACTCCATGATGCACTCTTCATGATTGTCGCCGTTGGGGCGGAAGCGATAGTTAATGAGATTGAACGACCCCCACGGGTGCCAGTTCGGGAACACCGTGAAAAAGATCGACGAGTGCAGCTCCACATCGGGAATGTCCTCGGCGATCGAGGGCACGACGTCCTTCAGCATGTAGCGCTGCATTTCCGCCATCAGCAGACGCGGATGCGGGTTTTCGCCCAGCTTTGCCGTGACTTCCTCCGGTATCGATGACATGTCGCGCGCACGCGCGGTGGCCGCGTCGGAGCCGAGCTGACAACCGCCGGCCCACAGACACATGTGCGGGTTGGCGTCTTTGAGCTCGCCTTCGAGCCACTTGGCCTCAGCCGTGAATTTGCCACTCACCCCCTTGGGCGTCGTGACCTCGACCACGCCGTCGCCGATGTGCTCGTAGATCCAACCGTTGAGCGGATGTCTGAGACACGTGGCGCCGTTTTCGTTTTCGTAGGGCTCCCATGACGGCAGCCCTTCGGTTTCCAGAGCGCCGCAGCGAATCGCGCGCGAGTAATTGCCGAACGCGTCGTACTTGGTGCACAGATCGTGGGCGCCGCCGGTCAATATCTGCGGATGGGTCATCAACACGTGATACGACTCCATGAAGGCTTCCTGCACGACCTTCCAGTTGGCGCGTATGACTTTGGCCACATGCGCCTGCTTGAAACGACGGTCGTACGGCAGAATCTCGAAGTGGGAGTCGAAGTCGCCCAGGTGTTCCGCGAGCGGTGCCGCGTCCGGGTCGGGATTGATGAACAGGAACCGCCCCCAGCGCTCGAGTTTCACCTCCGGCAGCGACTCCTCATCGCGCTGCAGACCGGCAAAGTCGTATGCGCACGGTATCTGTTTCAGCGAGCCGTCCAGGTTCCAGGCCCAGCCGTGGAACGGGCAGCGCAACTCGTCGAGCTGCCGGGCCGGAACCTCGCGCAGCTTGCGTCCGCGATGCAGGCAGGCGTTGTAGAACGCTTTGTACTCGTCTTCGCCGACGCGCACCAGCAGGTACGAGCGGTCAGCGATGTCGTAGGGCACGACGTCGCCGACATGTTCGAAGTCGTCTTCGTGCGCCGCCATCTGCCACACCCGGCTCCAGAGGTTCTTTTTCTCCAGATCGTGATAGCGGCGATCGATGTAGCGGGCGACCGGAATCAGTGAAGGGCCGGGTGGCAGCGGCTGGTTGCGCCGCATGGCGTCTGTGACGTTGGCCGCGTTGGAGTCTGCGTCCAGCATCGCGGTGAAAGCGTCGTCCATCGTGCGGACGCCATTGTCTACGGCTTCGGCCATTTCGGTTCCTCCCAATCCAGATCTAAGAAAAGCGAAGGAGGATGTTACCAGAAATGAAACGCGTGCTAATTATTCTATGGCGTGCGGTTCGACAACGCTGCGCGAAACGCCTCGAGCGCGTATTCGGGCTGGATCTCAGTGGGCGTCTGTCGATAGCAGGCGATGTCATAAAAGTCCCGCAGCGCCGAGATGTGGCCCTCGCGAATCTCGATGACCCCGGCGATATGCGGCGTCATCAGATCGCGCCCGTCGGCGTCCCAGTGATGGTCGATGCGCTCGGTGAACACGACGTGGTCGCGCGACGCGATGTGCAGCACGTCCGCGCTGAAGTGGGTCTGCTGCGCCAGAATCGGGATTTCCTGCCGAAAGCCTCCGCGGATCATCAGATCGTGCACCGCTGATAGCCCATTGAGCGTCGGCAGGCCGCTGTTCGCCCAGACAAAATCCTCGGTACACAGTTCCGGCAAGCGCTGCATCAGGGTGCCGTCTTCCATGGCCTTGAAAATCTCCAGAGCCAGGCGTTCGTCGGCGTTGCCGGCGAGGGTCAGGTCGATCATGTGGTTGCGCCTTCGATGGATTGGCCGTCTTGTTCCCGGGCCAGCTGTGCGCGGAGTTCTTTGTGCTTCGCGCGAGTAATGGGGTAGCGGATGATCATGGCTGCCGATAGCAGACAGAACAAGACGGGAGACCAGGAATACCAGGCGCGCAGCGCGAAGAGTTCATCGGGTCCGTTCGTCACCGTCGGGTCGAATCCCAGATAAGCCAGCACCGGCAGCGAGATGCCGACGCCAAATGCCATCACCAGTTTGGTAGCGGTCGACCATGCGGCGAAAAACAGGCCCGCGCGGTCTGAGCCGCTTTCGAGGCGGTCGAGATCGATGACGTCTGCTTTCATCGATGTGGGCACGACGTTCAGGTTGCCGCCGCCGATCCCCAAGATGAACAACAGCAGCGCTGCCCAGATGAGATCACCTTCGCCAAGCCACATGAACTGCGGGAACATGAGACCCATCAGGGAGATCGAACACAGCCAGGTGATGTGTTTGTCCGTCCGGTGCGATAGCCAGACCCAGAGGGGTACACCGAGCAGATTGCCGATGTAGTAGCCGAGCACGACCAGTGATGCCGCGGTCGGGTCGTTGATGACATGAGTTATGAATATGACGAACAGCGGCGCGCCCAAGGCCACCATCATCGAGCTGAAGACGAACGCGAACAGCAGTCTGCGGAAGGGACCGTTCTGCCACATGATTTTCAAACCCGCCCAGACGGGAATCTGCGCGGGCACCAACTCCCGCCGCTCGGGAACGATCACCGTCGCGGGCAATATGAGCGTGGGCAGTAGCACCAGCGCGATGACGCCGATGATGGCGACCATCTCACCACTGCGGCCGCCCCAACCGAAAATGGCCTGGCTGCCTGCGGGTATGCCGATGGCGAGCAAGGTGCCGGCCAAACCCGCAATGGTGCGCCAGCCCGTGATGCGCGTGCGTTCGGCATAGTCATTGGAGAGCTCCGCGCCCCAGGCGAAGTAGGGGATGTTGAATAAGGTCCAGCCGAGCCAGAGGAGCATGATCCATATGAGGAGGTGCCATTCGCTGACGTCCGCAGGCGGGTAGAAAAGCTGATATATCGAGACCATCGCCAGCGGCACTGCCGCAATGATCCAGGGTTTGCGACGCCCGATCGGGGTGCGGGTACGGTCGCTCAAAAAACCGATGATCGGATCGGTGAACACATCCCATAACCGGGACAGCATGAGCAGAAAACCGACCGCGGCCATGCCGAGGCCCAGGTCCTGGGTATAAAAAGCCGGTACGAACAGCGTCACCGGAGTCAGAATCATCGACATCGGCAGCTCGGCCGCGCTGTAGGCAAACAGCGTTGGTTTGCTCAGCTTGCCGCTCAAGGCAGCCGTCTCATCGTCGCGCTGATCTCCGCACCCGGGTGTCTCTCCATGCCGGCATTGTGCATGTAAACTGAAAAGCCTCGCAACGCTCTGGATCGCTGACGCCTGAACCCGCGTCAGCAGCTGAAGCGCGTTTGACGAATATGCTCGAAGCGCGGCGCTATCTATAGGCGCCGCTGAACCTACATCGCGGCAACGCGTTCGGTGGATGCGCCCTGGTAAGTCAGGATGTGCTCGTTGAGGGCATCGTTGGCAGCTGCGTCCGTCGGGTAAGGCCCCTTGAGTCCTTCCCGGGTCGAGAAATACCAGCCGTCTGTTTTCTCGACGGTGCGCGTCGCTTTCGCGCCAGCATTGAGACTGTCGAGCTTCAGTTCACCGCCCAGAGCCAGATGCGAGCCGATCACGTCGAGCGGCACGTCAATCAGTTGGCGTTCGCCGTCGGCTTTGCAGCTCACCCGGCCGATCCCCGCTTCCAGATCAACGTCGAGGACGAGATGCAG
This sequence comes from Pseudomonadales bacterium, assembly GCA_965267275.1. Taxonomy (GTDB): domain Bacteria; phylum Pseudomonadota; class Gammaproteobacteria; order Pseudomonadales; family Azotimanducaceae; genus UBA4421. Next base: position 2,854,244 of record OZ253950.1, on the reverse strand, counting down.
ACGGCCTTCATCCGTGTAGAGGCGTCCAACAAAGCGCTTCGCAAGCGTGGATTGTGTCATCACAAATTCCCTGTTTTGACCGTTCTCTAAGTTTATGAACCAGTTCTGATGATTCTGCCAACTGGTTCACAGATTGATGTCCACTTACAACACACTGGCGCGCGAGATTGGCGGCGCCCGGCGCCGTTTTTCTCGAACCGTATTGGCGGGTCGGGTGCGGCAGATGTCGTACAAAGCCGCCGGTCCGGCAGCCGGCCCGCGGGTGTCATGTATAATGGCGGGCTGGAGTTCACCAATTGAGCGGAGACGAAATGAGTGATTTGGACGCGTTTCGCGCCGAGGCGAGTGCCTGGGTTGCGGAAAATTTCCCGCCCTCCCTGCAGGGAATGAAGTTTGGTTTCGAAGGGGAAACCGATCCTGAAAAAGATGCCGATCTCGAGGTCTGGCGTCAGCGTCTGGCTGAAAAAGGTTACGGTGCGCCGACCTGGCCCACCGAGTACGGTGGCGCCGGGCTCTCTGATCCGGAAGCCAAGGCCCTTGGTCAGGAAATCGGCAAAGCCGGTGCGTTCAACCACATCCCGCTGCTGGCCGGTATGGGTGTAACGATGGTAGGCCCCACGCTCCTGGAGTACGGCACGGAAGATCAGAAAGCCCGCCATCTCCCCGGCATCGCCAGCGGCGAGATACGCTGGTGTCTGGGTTTGTCCGAGCCGAATGCCGGCTCGGATCTGGCGTCGCTGGCCACCAAAGCGGAAGACAATGGCGATACGTTCGTCATCAATGGCCAGAAAATCTGGACGTCCGGCGCGGATATCTCGCAATGGTGCGGCGCGCTCGTGCGGACCGACAGCAGCGCTGCCAAGCGCGATGGCATCAGTTTCGTCATGCTGCCGATGGACCAGGCGGGGGTCGAGACCAAGCCGATACGTCTGATTGCCGGCGCCTCACCGTTCTGCGAAACCTTTTTCAATGATGCGGTGGCTGAAAAATCAGACCTTCTGGGCGATCTCAATGACGGCTGGAGCGTGGTCAAGCGGCTGCTGCAGCATGAACGCCAGAGTCAGACTCAGGCGCGCGGGTCGGGCGGCGCCAAAACAGCCGGTGTGCAGGACATTGCCAAGGCATACGTCGGCACGGATGCTGAGGGCCGCATTGCCGATGCGGATCTGCGAACGCGTATCGCCAATCACCTGATGGACGCACAGGCACACAACCTGACCGCTGCCCGTATCGTTGCCGAAGCCAGAGGCCAGGTGAAGGTGAGCGCGGCGGCGTCGATCATGAAGAACTCAGCGACCAACGTGGCGCAGACGAAATCGGAGCTCCTCCTCGAGATCATGGGTAACCAGGGTCTCGGCTGGGAAGGTGAGCAGTTCAAAGATGATGAGCTTGCGGCGGTGCGCGAATGGCTGTCCGGTAAGGCCATCTCTATCTATGGCGGCTCGTACGAAATTCAAAAGAACATCATTTCCAAGAACATTCTGGGTCTCCCGGAAACCACGCAGAAGGGTTAGGAGGAAACATGGCAGCATTAACTGAAGAGCAGAGCATGCTCAAAGACCAGGCGAGCGCCTGGGTCAGCGAACAAGCGCCAGTGCTCAAATTCCGCGAGATGCGCAACAGCGGCGTAGAAGCCGCATTCACCGACACAACCTGGCAGGCCATTGTCGAGATGGGCTGGACGGGCGTATTGGTGCCGGAACAGTTCGGCGGCTCTGATCTCGGCTATCTGACTTTTGGCGTCGTGCTCGAAGAGCTCGGCCGGCAGCTGACGGCATCGCCGTTGTTTGCATCAGCGTACGTTGGCGCAAGCGCGGTTCTCCTCGGCGGCAGCGAAAATCAGCAGCAGGCGCTGCTGCCTGGCGTCGTCGATGGCTCGGTGATCCTCACCCTCGCGGTCGACGAATCTCCTCGTCACAATCCGGCAAATACCGCCCTCAGCGCGTCGGCGACAGACGGCGGTTACCGCTTGAGCGGCAACAAAACCTTTGTGCTGGAAGGCATGGCGGCGACGCACTTTATCGTCGCGGCCAGAGTCGACGGTCAGCCGGGCGACATGGACGGTATCGCGCTGTTTGTCGTGCCAGCGGATGCCGACGGCGTGAGCCGTGAGCGGTTGAGTACGCTCGACAGCCGTGGTTATGCGAATTTGACGCTGGCGGACGTAGAGGTCGGCGCGGACGCGATGCTGGGCGATGTCGCCAGCGGCGGCTCTCTGCTGGAAGCCGTGCTCGACCGTGCGTGCGCAGGCGTATGCGCGGATATGATGGGCACCGGCGCGCAGGCGTTCGACATGACCCTCGAATATCTGAAGACGCGCGAGCAGTTCGGCCGGGTGATCGGTTCCTTCCAGGCGCTGGGACACCGCGCTGCGGACCTGTTCAGTCAGATGGAGCTGGCGCGCTCGTGTGGCGAAGCAGCTCTGCAGGCGATCGACAGCGGTGCAGACGACGTGTCTGTCCTATCCGCTCTGGCGAAGTGCCGGGTGGGTGAATTCCTGCACACGATGTCCAATCAGCTCATACAGATCCACGGCGGTATCGGCATGACGGACGAGTTCGACGCCGGTTTCTATCTCAAGCGCGCGCGCGCGCTCGAGGCGACATTCGGTAACAGGGCGTTCCACCGGGAGCGTTACGCGAGACTGCTCGGATTTTGAGCTGACGGGGCACTTCTGCCGAAGTGCCCCGTCAATCACCGCGAGATGGGTTTTCGCGTGCGGCCATGATGCCGTCCAGCAACGCGATGAAGGCCGCGTCGTCCGCGATGGTGCGCGCGATCAGGCGATGCCCCGCAGGGCTGGTGTGTGCGTCCAGCGGGAAAAGAAACAGCGACTCGAGCTCCGGCTGGGCTTCAAAAGCAGCGGTGGTGTCTAGCCACGGCATACCCTCTCGAGACAAAACTTCCGTCAGCAATCGGTTCGCGTACTGCCGTTCAGATTGGTGGACTTGCGAAGCGTCGGGCAGGTACACACTGAAGACCGGGACGTCGTTTTCCACGGACCAGGATCGAATCTGTCTGGCTGCTGAGACAACGCCGGCCCGGATCTGCGCGTCGCGTTCCCCGGTTTGAAGCACCCGGTAATCGAGCAATCTTTCGTCGATGTAGGCGCGGCGTTCTTCGATGCTGTTCAGATAGTCATAGCCCCGCTGATGTCGGTAGGAGAACTCGATGCTGTTGCCGATGTTGCGCAGCGTGTTCCAGAGTTTGGAGCCGGTGAATTTGTCCTTTGCTCGCTCCTGGAAAGGATTCTGAACCTGAACGACGTCTGGTTTCAGGGGGGCGATCAGGTCATCGAAAAAGAACGCGATCAGAACGAGGTCCGGCTCGAGGGCGCTGACGCGCCGGTTGAGTTGCTCCACGTGGTGCCACATCTGGTAGGAACCCACGCCGAGGTTGAACACCTCTGCGGGTCGTCCGCGTTGACCAAGCAGCGTCTCGAGCTGCTCGACGAATGCGTCTTCCAGCTCAACGCCGTAGCCGAACGTAAATGAATCACCCAGCGCGACGATGCGCAGCCTGTCTTCATCTTTTTGACCAAACTCGTGATCGCGAGCGCCGAAGGAATTGATCTTGATGTGCTCGCTCAGATTTCCCTTGCCGACGCTGTCGGGGACCAGGGTGAAGCCAAAGTGCTCGTCAGGTTGATGAATGCTGCTCATGGCGGGATCGCTGATCGGCAGGTCGAGAGCGCGCAAGGCCAGCTCGCCGAGTCCCGCCGCGACCGTCATCGAGACGGCGACGAGCGCGAAGTTGGCGGTACCGATATGAATGCCCAGCCTCATGGCGGCGCTGACAAAGAGGCCGATCAGCAGGGGATCCATGCGCGTTGAGGTGCGGTCCAGAAACTCGACCTCGTAGCCGCCAGTGATGAACAACAGTGCCAACGCCACGATGTGATACGCGATCACGACGTTCAAGCTCCAGCGGACTACCTTGCCTGCGCGTGCCCGCCAGGCTGTCCGGGAGTTTTTGTGGGTAGTTGGCATCGCTTTGTTTGTGTTTGTGGTGTTGGCCGCGGCGGCGTGATGGTATCACCATCCGCCGCAGGAGCCTCGGGCAAAGCGGCGAGCTTTTGCAGTCAGGAACTGCATGCCTCCTGAGACTCAATCAGTCGTCTGCGCCATGGGTTAGAAACTCTGTTGCGTATACGCTTTGTTTGCGCCTTTTTTGTGCCTCATTCGAGCCTCGGTGTCTCAATTTCGGCAGGCGGTGTGGCCCATTGCCCCAGTACCCACGCCACCTCATCGAAATCGACCTGCATGGTCGGGTTGATTGGTGCAAACGGTGAGGCCTGCGCGGACGTTTCCGCGGAAACGTCGCTGACGTCCGCTGGGAGGAGATTAGTCACCTCAGCTTTGGCAACACAGCCGTCGCCGGTCGGCAGCAGGCGTTTCCCATCGGCGGTGTGGAAGTGAAACTGCGGAGCACCCTGCGCCGGTCTGTGCGTCGACACGCGCGCGCGCTGGTCGTGAATGAGCGTGTGATGCCGGCGGCACAGCAGAATCAGGTTGTCGAGGTTCGTCTCTCCGCCTGCGGCCCAATGGTGGACGTGGTGCGCATCGACGAAGCGCGTGTGGGTGCAGCCTGGAAAACGGCAGCCCTTGTCGCGCCGCAACAGCGCGCGGCGCAACGCGGACGGGATCGTCCTGGTCTTACGGCCGACGTTGAGCGAGTTATCTTCGCTATCCGCCTGATGCACAACCAGGGCGCCATCACACGTGAGACGTTCGATGGCAGAGCGGGACAGTGACGGATCGTCGTGGTCGAGATGAACGATGAACCGGTCTGCGCTGGATTTTGGTTGTTCGGGCTGAGGCGATTGACGCGATAGAGAGGATTCAGCCAATTCGACCAGCGCCCTGGCGCGGCGGGTTGGTAGTGGCTCGGCATCCGCGGCCTCTGGATCGAACGCCGGCTCATCTTCGAGCGCAAGTTCGATCGCTTTGATCAAAAGCTGGCCCAGCTCTTGCGGCAGCCTGCCCTTGATGACGACATCGCCGTTGTCATCCTCATGCCAGGCAAGCTCGGGTTGCCGGCTCGCTGCCATAGTTCCTCTCTGGATCAGCAGCTGGTCGCGCACGATGCGTTCGACCTGATAGGCCGTGGCATGGAGTGCCGCATCGAGCAAAGCCGCCTCGTTGCCGGCGTGTGCCGCCCTGGTCAACGCTCGCACTTTGGAGTAGCTGAGCTTGCCCTGCGCGTAAGCAGTGTCGATCCGGGACAGGTCTTCGAGGGCGCGGGCGACGCGGACCTTCTCCCGGGCGGCATTGGGGCCGAGTCCGAGATAGTAGGAAAGCCATTGCGCGGTGGTGAAGAATCCGTGCGCCTGCGCGAGCTCTGCCTCGTCGAATTGGCGTATGAGCTTAAGCAGCTGATACGAGGCAGCCTGGATGCTGGCATAGAGATTGACGATGTTGTTGGTGAGTTCTGTGTAGACGGTGGTTGAGGGTGGCTGTGCGCCATCAAATGTGCGGGCGGCGTTGTGCATCTGAGTCTGCCGGAGTGACGGTTGCATAGTTTATCACAAGGCGGCCAACATATGTATATATGTACAGTATTTTGTAGTAAGTCGTAGCCGCGGAGATGTTCCGAAAACGTCTATTGCCTTGATGATCGGGACATCAGACATATTGCTTGTCCACTATCGCCGCACCGCCGGTGTCTCGCCAACCAGTCCCCGCGCCCGCCATTTGAGATAGAGCTCCAGGTCCACGTACGCCTGAGCGCCGAAGGGCAGGGGCTCGGCGCGCACACCCGTGTTACAGAAGCGCAGCCGCCGCTGCAGGGAACCCAGGTTCTGCCACTCCAGTCGATAGATCGGATAGCCGACCGGTTGGCCCTGACTCAGCTTGTCGCCGCGCAGCATGCGCCCGACGTTGCGGTCGTGGCAGTGTCCGCAGGCGAGATTCATTTGTCCGCGCCTTTGATGGAAATAGGCCTCGCCGGCGTCGAAGTGCGGCCTGGCCGGTCCTTCGATATCGACCGCTACCGGCATGCCGCGCGACTGGTGGCCGACATAAGCGGTCAGCGCGAGCAACTCGTTGGACTCGTATGGCAGGGGAGGTTGTGCCTGTTGGCGTGAGCGGCATGCATTGATTCTCCCCTCGAGGTTGATCACGGTGTTCGCCTGCTTGTCGTATGCCGGGTAGCGGCTGCCGACGCCTGCCATGGACTCGCTGCCGTCACCGTGACAGCCGGCGCAGGCCTGGTTCCCGGCATCGGGTGCAGTCGCCCAGAGTTTGGCGCCCTGGTCGACCCACAGCATGCCCGGGTTGGCGAAGTCGTCGTCTTGCAGGGCTCGGGTGTCCGCCGATTGAAACGCATACCCCGACTGCGTCGTCGCGAGTCCTGAGACCGGCGCAGGCGGCGGCTGGCCGCAACCACTCGCGGCGAAGATTGTGAGGAGACTGCTAAGGAGTGACCGCCAGCTCACGTGTTTCGACGGTTGTATTGCCGTGCTGATCGGTCCAGCGAAACTCGAGGGTGCCGCTGCGGTCGGCGCGCAGCTTGAATGCAAAAAACGGATTGGCGGCAATGCCCGGCTGCAGCTCTGCGCGAAACACCGGTCGGCCGTCGTAAGTGCAAACGAACTCGGCAACGATGTCCCTTGGTATCTGCGCGCCGAGGGTGTCACGGCGGTAGCCGGTCTCCATCGGATGCGGAAACAAGGTCTTTACGGTCACGATCTCACCGGCTCTGGCGCTGCGTGGAATGGATATGCGGGCCATCAGATGAGTGCGTCCAGGCAGGCGGCCTCGGTGACGATGATGTGGGCACTGCCGGACCACAGGCTGCCGTCACTCATTTCCGCCACGGCGGTGATGTGCTGTTCCGCGGCGACGCGTATGCGCGTTTCGATCTCAGCGCTGCCGGCGAGCGGACCGAGCTCGAACCGCACGATGTCGGGTAGCGGGTTAGCCTCGGCGAACACCTGTACGGCGATGACGTGATCGGCATCGCTCATCGGGCTGTCGACGGTGATCTGCATCCGCACGGAGTTGCCGTTCTCCGCCAGCGCTGGCAGCTTCACGTTGACGCGGCCGGTGCTGATCGTGCGGTCGCCATAAGCATTGCGCATTGCGATCGCCATCTCTTCGGGCGAGGCGCGGCCTTTGCCCGGGGCGAGCGCGATCGCGCCCGCGGTAAGGGCATGGCTGAACCATTGGCGTCTGCTGGTGTTCATTGAGTCAACGTTGCCAGAAATGCCACCACATCTTCCACCTGCTGTTTACTCAGGATGGGCTTGCCTTCGTAGGCGGCGCCGACGTTATGGAGGTCGGCCGTACGGTGGTAAGCGGGCATGACGCTCTCCGGATTCGATCGGGTCGGGTCGACGATCCGCTCACGCAGTTCCGCTGTCGACAGGCGTGCGCCGATATTGGAAAGATCCGGACCGATGTTCCCTTGAAACGGCTCGTCAACCTGCGTGATGGCGTGGCACAGCAGACAATGACCGAGCTCGCGGTCGACGACGACCGCCCGCCCGCGTTCAGCATCTCCGGGCGTCGCGATCGGCGGTTCAGCCGTGGCGGCGCCGGCGCTGAGCACCAGCAGATGACAGGCCGCTGCGAAGCGCATCACTCTCATCCGAATACTTCCTGGGTGATCGTCGCAAACCAGTCGCCTGCATAGCGGGCCTCTGCCTGCCGGACGGCCGGAGCGGCACCGCTCGGGCTGACACCGCCTGCGCCGTCGATGTCCAGCCAGGCGTTGGCGCCAGCTTCATAAACACCGGCGACCGATATGCCGTAATCCGGTGTGACGAGGCTGTAGCAGGTGTTGATGAGCTTGCTCGACACGGGGGCATCTCCGTTGAGCGCGCGCACGACCTGCACGGCGCAGAGTTTGCCCTGGGCGTTGGCGGCGAAAGCGGATTTGGGCATCGCATTGGCAATTGCGGCATCGCCGATCACGTGGATGTGCTGCTGAAGGGTGGATGCAAACGTCTGCGGTTCAATGGGGCACCAGCCAGAGGCGTCGGCCACGCCCGCGCGTGCCGCTATGACGCCTGCCCGTTGTGGCGGAATGACGTTGGCAACGTCTGCCCGCACGCGATCGAAATCGGTGTGCAGAATTTTGTTTTCGGCATCGACTTCCACGACGGTTGCGCCGTCAGAGGCGCCTTGCCACTCGATCATGTCGCCGTAGATGGCTGCCCAGGCTTCACGGAACAAGGACATTTTCGAGAACCTGTCTTTTGCATCCAGGAGAAGGATCTTCGCGCGCGGCTTTGCGTTTTTGAGATAGTGGGCAATCAGGCTGGCGCGTTCGTAAGGCCCGGGCGGGCAGCGATAGGGCGCTTCAGGGATGGCCATGACGAACGTTCCGCCGTCGGGCATCGCCGTGAGCTGCTGACGCAAAAGCTTGGTCTGTGCGCCAGCGCGCCAGGCATGCGGCATGCCGCGAGCCGCCTCTGCATCGTATCCCGGCAACGACCAGTCGATATCGATGCCCGGCGCCATGACGAGTTTGTCATATCCGAGGGTAGCGCCATTGTCGAGCGTCACGCTGCGTGCCACAGGATCGACATCGGCTGCCCGGGCTTGCACGACGCGCACCCCGCGCGCGGCGAGATTGGCATAGCTGAATTGCTGCGCCTCGAGCTGGCGCTCACCGGCGATGACGAGGTTGCTGAACGGGCAAGCCGTGTAGGTCGCGTTGGGCTCAACCAGCGTGACGTCGACTTCGGGAGCAAGGCGACGCAATGCGTTGGCGGCGCTGGCCCCGCCGAAACCGCCGCCGACGATCACGACGCGTGCCTGCGCGCGCGCGGGCCGGACTGCGCAGGCTGCGGTGCCTAACGTCATTGCCGAAGCGAGGAAGCTGCGCCGGCTGTTCATGAGTGGCTGTTCATGAGTGGATATTCATGGTTGCGCAACCGCAGCGGCTATGGCGCGCAGCTCCGCGTCAGTGAAACCGCGCGCGATACGGTTCATCAGCGTGCCCTGCAGCGCGCCGCTGCGATAATCGAGCAGCTTGCGTTCCAGCACCGCCGCCGTCTGCGTGTCGAGGCGCGGTAGGGCGCGCGTCTGCTCAACTGCGCCCTGATTACCATGGCAGCTGCTGCAAGCCGCCGCCAGCGCTGCCCCGTCGGCAGCCACAGAGGTGTCTGCGGCTGCACCCGGGGACAGGCCCCACAGAGCGCACAGGGATAGCAGTCCCGCAAATGCGCGGCGCATCAAGCCTCGCGCAGGTTACGGCCCTTCAACGGCACGTTGCGTATACGGTTACCCGTGGCGGCGAAAATGGCGTTCAGCACCGCAGGTGCCGCGACCGCGATCGTGGGCTCGCCGACACCGCCCCAGGAGCCGCCGGACGGCATGACGATGGTTTCGACTTCGGGCATTTCACTGATGCGCATCGAGGGATACGTATGAAAGTTATCCTGTTCAATCTCGCCATCTTTGACGGTGCACTCGCCATGCAGAAGCGCTGACAGGCCGTAGACGAACGAGCCTTCGACCTGCGCTTCGATCTGCTGCGGGTTGACCGCGTAGCCAGGGTCTGTCGCGGCGACGATCCGGTGCATCTTCAGATTGCCGGCGTCGTCCACGGATACCTCGGCGCACGCGGCAACGGCGCTGCCGAAAGCAAAACAGGTGGCCAGGCCGCGATGGACACCCTCGGGCGCCGGTGTGCCCCAGCCAGCACCATCGGCGGCGGCTTTGAGGACAGCCCACCCTTTGGGATTGTCTTTCATCAGGCGGCGCCGGAACTCGAGCGGATCGACCTCCGCTGCGTGCGCCAGCTCGTCAATGAAACATTCCATATAGACCGCGTTCTGGTTGACGTTCACGCCGCGCCAGAATCCCGGCGTGATGTGGCTGTTGCGCATCGCGTGATCGACGAGAATGTTGGGGATGCTGTAGCTGATTGCGTGATCCCCGGAAGGCGCCAGCGCCTGGAATTGCACCGGGTCCATGCCGTCCTGCAGCGCCTGCGGCATGAGACCGGCGAGAATCGATTGTCCGGAGATGCGGAAGTTGAGCGCGGTCAGGTTTCCTTCCTCATCCAGGCCGCCTTCCATGCGCGCCATGGTGATTGGATGGAAAAGGCCATGCTTCATGTCCTCTTCGCGCGTCCACATCAATTTGACCGGCGTGCCCGGCATCTCCTTGGCGATCAGCACCGCCTGGCGCACATAGTCGGGCGCGCCGCGACGACCGAAACCGCCGCCCAGCAGCTGCTTGTGAACATCGCATTGCTCCAGCGGCAGCCCGGCGGCCTCGGCAGTAGCTGCCAGCGCGGCCTCACCATTCTGGGTGGGCGCCCACACTTCGCAGAAGTCCTTGGTCCACCGGGCCGTGGCGTTCATCGGCTCCATGGTGGCGTGGTTCAGATACGGATAGCTGTATGTCGCCGTGATGGTTTTGGCTGCGCCGGCGAGGCCCGCTTTGACGTCCCCCGCCTGGTTACCGACAAATGCATCCTCAGCGGTGAGGCCCTCTTCGATGGCCGCGGTGATGTCGCTGTGGTTGACACCTTCGCCTTCACCTTTGGCCCACACGATGGGCAGCGCATCCAGCGCGGTTTTTGCGCGCCACCAGGTGTCGGCAACGACGGCGACAGCATTGTCATCTACCTGCAGCACGGCTTTCACACCGGGCATGCTTTCGACCTGTTCCGCCTCGAAGCTCGCGATTTTGCCCTTGTGCACGGGGCATTTCTTGATGGCGGCGTTCAGCATGCCGGGCAGCGAGATGTCGGAGCCGTAGATTTGTTTGCCCGTCAGCTTGTCCGCGGTGTCGAGCCGTTTCACGGGCTGGCCGATCAGCGTCCAGTCTTTCGGATCTTTGAGCGTGACCTCACCGGGCGGAACCAACTGCGAGGCGGCGGTCGCCACCTTGCCGTAGGTGGTCTGTTTGCCCGTTGGTTTGTGCGTGATGACGCTGTCTTTCGCAACACACTCACTCACCGGCACCTGCCACTCGTTCGCCGCGGCTTCAATCAGCATCATGCGCGCGGCGGCGCCACCTTCGCGGACGTACTGGTGGGATTGGCGTATGCCGCGGCTGCCGCCGGTGGCAAAGCTACCCCATACCCGCTGGCGCTTGAGATTTTCGCCCGGCGTCGGATATTCCCACGTGACCTTGTCCCAATCGCACTGCAGCTCTTCGGCCACCATCTGGGCCAGGCCGGTCAATGTGCCCTGGCCCATCTCCGAGCGGGCGATGCGTACCACGACCGTATCGTCGGGGTGCACGACCACCCAGGCATTCACTTCGTCGGGATGGTTGTCGGCAAACGCACCCGGGAGGGTCAATCCCAGCGACAAACCAACGCCGGACGCAGCGGTGGTGGCAAGGAATTTGCGACGGCTGAGGCTGACTCGATGATTATTTTTCACGTTCATGCCTCCTGTGCCAGTTCGGCAGCGCGATGGATGCCGCGCCGCACACGTTGCAGTGTCCCGCAACGACAGATGTTGGTGATCCCGGTATCGATTTCGGCGTCCGTAGGCGCTGCGTTCTTGGCGAGCAGCGCGGCGGCAGCCATGATCATGCCGGTCTGGCAGTAGCCGCACTGGGGAACGTCGAGCTCCGCCCACGCCTGTTGCACCGGATGGTCGCCTTTCTCGGACAGCCCCTCGATCGTGGTGATCTTCTGGTCGCTCTGCACGGCGTCAGCTGGAAAGATGCACGATCGCACCGGGTTGCCGTCGATGTGTACGGTGCAGGCGCCGCACTGGGCGATGCCGCAACCGTATTTAGTGCCGGTCAGCCCGGCCTGCTCGCGCAATACCCAGAGTAGCGGCGTGCCTGAGTCGAATTCCAGTTCGACGTCTTTGCCATTGATGTTCAGTCTGGCCATAGCCGGAAACGCTCCTGTTACTTGACGTGGTAGAAGAGCGCGCGGCGCTGAGGCGCTTCGAAACCGCTCCCAGAATGTCGCGCGCTTCATAGGACCCGTCAGAGTGTAGCGTCATGCTGAGACGCGCGGAAGTTGTTGTGCAGCGCTGTCCGATCAGACTAACGCGAAGGCTCAGGTGTGTTTGGGGCCGATGGCCTCGAACACCCAGACTCTCCCGGTGCGGCGGTCGAGCGCGTCGGACTGCTGACGTTGGCTGCGTGTTGTATGCAGATCCTCTAAAACCGCCTCGGCGTTCTCTGCATCGCTTTCGTACACCGCGAGATAGGGCAGCGGGCAGCCTTCGCCGGCCTCGCCAACCAGCTTGAAGCGCTGTGCCGAAGTCAGTTGAGTCGTGGCCAGCACCTCGTCGAGGTGAAGGTTGTCATAGTAGTCGTTGTACGCTGCTTCATTACCTTCGGTCGGTTCGGTCAGGATGAGCACCAGGTGTTTTTTTGTCATGAATCTGCGCCTCGTGAAGTTCAGGGTTCGATGTGCGCCCACTGCCCATCGTTGGCGGCGAGCCAGTCCGTCAGCGGTTTGGGGCGATAATCCGGATCGCTGTTGAAGCGCTTGCGGACCGACGCATGCAAAACGCCGTCCCGGGGGATTTCGCGTATGTGTTTGCCGAGCACTTTGTAGAAGCCTTTGTACGAACGGTTGATGCGCAACTTGTGGTGCTGCGCGATGCTGCCGTGCACGAACGGCTCGAACTTGAGGCCCTTTTTGTCCGCCTCCGCCACCAGCCATGCCAGCGCGACATCGCTCAGGAACTTGCCCTGCCGCGGTTTCGCGCCGCCGCCGATGTCGCCGTGAACGCCTGCAAACCAGACTTGTTTCATGTCTTTGGCGTCTTCGTTGGTCCACAGGGTAGGCTTGAAGTCACCGCGTTTCTCATCGATCGCCACAGCGTGGCGCGCGCACTCGACGTTACTGCCGAGCAGCGGGTCGAAGAACAGGTCGCGTTCCTCGACAAACGCCAGCGAGCGCGTCGGAATGCCGAGCGCTCCAACCGTATCCCACACGCCCACGTACGCCACTTTGCCGCGGGCGCTGCCGTCGACAGAGTTTCGCTGGCGCCACTGTCCGGCCTGCGCAGAACCAGGTTTGTGTTTCTTGCGCTTGTAATACTCGAACGCGTCGGGGATCAGATCCGCTTTGGTCTTCTTGAGCACGCCGCATTTGTTCAACATGCCGGCCAACGCGCGCACCGTATAGGCGCCGCGGCTGTAGCCGAACAGATAGATCTCGTCGCCCGGGTCGTAGTTCTGCACGATGAAGCGGTAGCCGTCCTGGATGTTCTTCTCCATTCCGAGGCCGCTGATGCCGCCGCGTTTTTCTGCGTAGTAGCTGCCCACGCCCCAGTCATAGAATACGACCTGCGGCCTGCCGCTGCTGTCCTGCGGCTGTATGGCGCGCGCCACGCGCAACACGTTGGTGGGGATCTCGTCTTCGGGGTCGTTCCACGTGCCGTCTGCACAGATCACGATGCGTTTACTTGCCATGTTTCCTCCTGAGGTCATCCCTAGATTTGCACGTACTTGTGCGCTTGTGTGAGCTCCGCAAGCGATCGTTACGGACTGCAGCATTCTGCTGCCCGGGTCGCGGCTGTGTCCAAGCATGCCTCCCGTCTGATTCGCTCGCAACCGCGTCTCGTCCATGGTGTTTTTGACAAGCCAGGCATTGAGCGGCAGAGTCAGGCGCTTTTCGACACGAAAACGACGAAGGGGAGAAGGGATGCATCCGGCCATCCAGCAGGATCGTGTGGCGGTCATTACCGGCGGCGCCAGCGGCATCGGGCTGGCAGTAGCGCAGCGCCTGGCAGCCGCCGGCATGCGCATATGCCTCGCCGACCGTGATGAAGAGAGGTTACATGCCGCCGTCACCACGATTGATGGGGAGGTGTTCGGTCAGGTGACGGATGTTGCCAGTCTGCAAGATGTGCAGCGTCTGAAAGCGGCGGTGATCGATCGTTACGGCGAGGTTGCGTTCCTGATGAATAATGCCGGTGTTGGTGGCGGTGGTGGTGCGTTCAAACGCTACGACGGCTGGCAGAAGGTCCTTGGCGTCAATCTCTGGGGAGTCATCAACGGACTGCAGACATTCGTCGCAGACATGATCGCGCAGGGCAGCCCATGCGCGGTGGTGAATACCGGATCCAAGCAGGGCATCACCAACCCGCCCGGGGATGCGGCTTACAACGTGAGCAAGGCCGGCGTTCGCTCAGTCACCGAAAGCCTCGCCCATGAATTGCGCAACATCGACGGCTGCCAGGTGACGGCGCATCTCCTCGTGCCCGGGTTCACTTATACGGGCATGATCAAAGCCCATGTTCCTGAGCAGCCACCCGCGGCGTGGAGCCCGGAACAGGTGGCCGATGAGTTGCTCACGCGCGTGAGTGCCGGTGACTTCTACGTGATCTGTCCCGACAACGACGTGACGCCCGCAATGGACAACGCCCGCATGCAGTGGAATCTGGACGACGTTATTTACAACCGCCCGGCGCTGTCGCGGTGGCACGAAGATTACAAGTCGCAGTTTGATCAATTCATGACGGAGCGTCTGGGTTAAGTGGATTACAGCGAAGCAGACGTGCCGGATCTGGCAGGGCGCACGGTTTTCGTCACAGGCGCAAATACCGGCATAGGCTATGAGGCAGCGCGAGTTTTTGCTGAGCGCGGTGCACGTGTATTGCTCGGGTGTCGGGATGCCGCCAAAGGGGAGGATGCTGCGCAGCGCATACGTACGGCCGCCGCTGATGCTGAGGTTGGCGTGGTTACGCTGGATCTGGCTGATCTCGCGTCAGTCCGCACGGCAGCTGAACAGGTATTGCAGGAAGAGCGCCTCGACCTTCTTGTGAATAACGCCGGGGTTATGGTACCGCCCAGAACCCTGACGGCGGATGGCTTCGAGTCTCAGTTTGGCATCAATCATCTCGGGCACTTTGCTCTGACAGCGCACTTGCTGGCGAAGCTCGGCGAGCGGGCTGGTTCGCGAGTGGTGAACGTCGCCAGCAGCGCCCACCGTTTCGGGCGCATCGACTTTGACGACGTGCACGCTGAGAAAAGCTATCAAGCCGGCGCCCGCTACGGGATGAGCAAGCTCGCCAATCTGCTCTTCACGCTGGAACTGCAGCAGCGCCTTGCAGCCGCTGACGCCGGCACGCTGGCCGTCGCCTGCCATCCAGGCGGGGCAGATACGGAACTCGGCCGCCACATCGCCCCCTGGCTGACAGCGCTCATCCAGCCGATGGCGAGGCTGGTGCTCAACAGCGCGGCGGAAGGCGCTCTCCCGACGCTCCGTGCGGCGACAGATGCGACGGTCGAGGGCGGTGAGTATTTCGGGCCGAGCGGCTGGTTTGAGCTTGCCCGTGGCGCGACCCGTGTCGACACTTCGCCGGCTGCCCGGGACAGCTCGGCAGCGCGGCGTTTGTGGGATCTCTCTGTTGAGCTGACGGGCGTCGACCCGCTGCCGCTCTAGACGGGTATCATTGACGAACACGGCATGAGTCCAGGAAGAAGGGGAGACGAATCATGGCTATAACATTACCCACATCCGCAGAGTGGGCGGCAGCCTGTGCCGCGGACGGTGAGTTTCAGCAGGCCTGCCGCCATTGGACGGGTGGTCTGCGACTCGGCATAGGCGATGCCGAACTGGCGCTGCGCCTGGAAGACGGCGTTCTCGAGCCAGGCGCGCCTGAAGGGTCGTCGGGCGTGATCGAATATCGCGGTGCGGAAGACGTCTGGGAGGAAGTGATCGCGAAAATACCGCGGCGTTTTCACAACGACGTGATGGCCAATCTCACCATGGATGCGGGTTTGTCCCGCGACGGCGACAACCTCGCGCACGCGCAGTATTACGCGGCGATCATGCGAGCGGTTGAGCTCCTGCGCCCGGCCGCGGATGAATACCCGCTCCGCCCCGGAGACGTAGGCACCGCCGGCCGGATCGATGCGCCGGTCGGACGGTACGTGCATCTCGATATCGGCGGGTATGACCATCGTATCTACTTTGAAGAAGCAGGCGAGGGTATTCCTCTCCTGATGCAGCACACTGCCGGCTGTCACAGCAGCCAGTGGCGTCACCTGTTCGAGGTGCCGGAGATTACTGAGCGCTTCCGCCTCATCGCCTACGATCTGCCGTGCCACGGCAAGTCGGTGCCGCCGGTACAGAAAGCCTGGTGGGCTGAACCCTACAACCTGAAGGGCGACTTTCTGCGCGCCATTCCGGTCAAGCTCGCCGAAGCGCTGGCGCTCGAAGATCCGGTATTCATGGGCTGCTCCGTTGGCGGTCTGCTGGCGCTGGATCTCGCGCATCGCCATGCTGATGTCTTTCGCGCGGTCATTTCCGTGGAAGGCGCGCTCAAGATCGAGGGCGAGATGAGTCACCTGGGTGATCTCTATCACCCCCAGGTCAATAACGAGTACAAAGCCCGCCTCATGGACGGTTTGATGTCACCGACGTCGCCCAAGCCCTATCGCAAAGAGACGAGTTTCGTGTACGCCAGCGGCTGGCCGCCGGTTTTCCTGGGTGATCTCTACTACTACATCGAGGACTATGACCTGCGCGGGAAGGCTGGCGAGATCAATACGAACGAGGTGGGTGTGCACATCCTGTCCGGCGAGTACGACTACAGCGGCACGGCGGAACTCGGCCGTGCGGCGCAGCAGGCGATTCCGGGCGCCACCTGGGCGGAAATGAAAGGGGTTGGGCACTTCCCGATGTCGGAAAATCCCGTCGCCTTCACCGAGTACCTTTTGCCCGTGCTCGATCAGATCGCTGCGGTTTAGAGGGACGTAACAAAGCCATGGCGATGAGCGCTAGCGAAGAGCAGCTTAAAAGGGGTAGATCATGAGAGTAGGCGTCTCTCTCCCGGTACGTGAAATGGCGGGTGACCTCACGGCGATTTGCGACTTTGCGCAGGCGGCAGAGGAACTGGGTTTAACGCACCTGCGCGTTCCCGATCAGATCATTCGCCCTGATTCCGGAGCGCTGCATGAGTCGATGTCGCTCCTGTCCTACGTTGCTGCAATCACTACACGGATAGAACTCGTGCCGTCGGTGGTTGTGTTACCGCTGCGCCCGACCGCCCTGTTCGCGAAACAGGCCGCGGACCTCGACAACCTGTCCGGTGGCCGGCTGCGTCTCGGTATCGGCATTGGCGCTAATCCGGCCGAGTATCAGGCGCTCGGCGTGGATTTCCGCACACGTGGCGCGCGCTGTGATGAACAGCTGGAACTGATACACCAGTTATGGTCCAGCACCAGCGTCTCGTTCCAGGGCCGCTTCGACACGATCGAGGAAAACGGTATAGACCCGCTGCCGCTGCAGCGTCCCATCCCGATCTGGTACGGCGGACGTTCCGTGCCGAGTGACGCAGTGGTGCGGCGAATCGGCAAGTGGGCGTCCGGCTGGTTTGTGCTGGCTTCGCCCGAGGAGTACCCGCAAGTGCGGGCGCGGATCGATGCTGCGGCAGAGGCCGCCGGGCGTAGTGCAGAGGAGATCGGCACGGAAGCGGGCGTGGCCGTCGTCGGCCCGCGCGAGGCGGAGTGGCGCGACCGGGTAACCAACTGGCATGCAACCGGGCTGACCCACCTGTGTCTGCGCACGCTTGGCGGCGGGCTCGAAGTCGCCGACCATATTCCGCGCATACAGCAGGCAGTGGCCGAATTGCCGATCGCAAACAGCGGCTGATCCAGAAAGTTGAGGAAGAAGTTTATGGAGCCCGAATTACATCGCGTCACAGTCAATGGTGCTGAGCTCGCTTATTTTGAGCGCGGTCAGCGTCGCGATGACGCGCCGACGCTCATGTTTGTGCATGCCACGGGTTTCCATGGCCGAGTCTGGGATTATCACGCGGAAGCTTTCCCGGATTTGCACATCATTGCCTTCGAGCAGCGCGGTCACGGGCGTTCGGCCAAGCTTGCGGTCGATAACTGGCGCACATTCGGTGAAGACCAGGCAGCGTTCGTCAGGGCGCTGAATCTGACGCAGTTGATCGGCATTGGTCACTCGATGGGGGGGCACGGCATGATCGAAGGCGCTGCGCTGAGCGGTGCGTTCAGTCGCCTGTTGCTACTCGACCCCACTGTGGCGTCGCTCGAAGCGTATACCGCCGAGTACGCGAGCGCGTTCGGTGATGAGATGCACCCGGCGGCTAAAAGACGTAATCGGTTCGAGTCTCCGGAAGACATGTTGGCCCGCATCTCGGGTAAGAGTTCCTTTCCGCTGTTTCAACCGCGAATTCTGCGCGACTATGTGGAGCACGGCCTCGAAGCAACGGAGTCGGGCGGATATGTCTTGTGCTGTGAGCCTGAGGTCGAAGCCCACGTTTACATGTCGGCACGCTCGCATGGCCAGGTGTACGAAAGTATCGAGGCCCTCGACATACCCGTTACTGTCGTGCGCGCCAAGCTGCCGGATCCCCACAATTTGATGGATTGGGGGTCGTCGCCGACCTGGCCCGGCCTTGCAGGCGCGTTCAAGCAGGGCCGCGACCTGCATTGGGCTGACTGTTCTCACTTCATCCCGATGGAGCGCCCCGATGATGTCGTTGCGCTGATACGTGCGGAAGTTGCCGCCTGGCAGGACGGACTTGCCCGATGAAATACGCGATTGGTGGTGTTCTGCTGCTCGGCGCTCTCATTGCCGGGTACCTGCTGTACACGATCAACGTAGCCAATCCGAGAGTCGCGGAAGAACTGCGCGCCGATCCCGGTGGCGAGCGTGCCGCCCGCGCCATGTTGCTCACCTTTGCGGACGGGCGGACGATACCGGTCAACTATCTCGAGGAAGGCGGCAAGGTGTTCGTGGGTGCGGATGGGCCGTGGTGGCGCGAATTTCGCGATGACGGCGCCCCGGTGACCCTCAACATCCGTGGCCGCGAGGTCGTCGGCAGGGCGGTGGTGGTGCTGAACGATCCTGCCTACACCGAGGATGTTTTCTCCCGCTTACGGCCTGCCGCACCCGAGTGGCTACCGGATTGGCTCAATGGCAAGCTTGTGGTCATAACTCCTGACGCTCCCGACACCTGACTCAGTGTGCCTGCATCCGGGCTCGGATATCCCGTATGGGAAGAAGCAGCCAGGACTCGCAGACTGATCAGGTTAGATGCAGTTTCAGCAGGAGGTTCAAATGCTGCATGAGGTGTCGGGCGATATCCTCTTATCCAAGGCTCAGGTTATTGCACACGGTGTTGCCCCTGATGATCATTTCAATCAGGGCCTGGCGCTGTCGCTGCGCGAAGAGTATCCGGCCATGGCGAAAGACTACAGGCATTACTGCCATGTCTCCCATCCCAAGCCGGGTGAGATCTGGGCCTGGGCGGGTGCGGATGGCCGACGTGTCGTCAATTTGATGACGCAGGAACCCCCTCCCTCGAAGAACGCCAACCCCGGGAAAGCAACCTCGCATAACGTCAATGTCGCGTTGCGCAACCTCAAGCACCTCATCGAAACCGAAGGTTTCACCAGCGTTGCGCTGCCGCGCCTGGCCACGGGTGTTGGTGGTCTCGACTGGGATGAAGTGCGCGCGCTGATCGAAAACCAGCTGGGCGACGTCGACATTCCGATCTACCTCTACACCAGCTTCGAGAAAGGCGTCACCGCGGACGAGGCGGCCTAACAGGCGCTCTCCCGAGGCGGTTCAGAGTGTGAGCCAGCCTCCGTCTACCGGTAGATAAATTCCGGTCACAAAATCGCTCATGGGTGAGGCGAGGAAGACAACCGCCTTGCCTTGCTCCATGGGATCTCCCCAATGCCCTTTGGGCAAACGCGCGATCCGGTCGGCGACCGTGTCCGCCAGCGGCTCGCCGCTCGGCGGCGGTGGGTTGCCTGCGGTAGGCGGGGGTGGACCCTCGTTGACCCAGGTCGGCCCGGGCGCCAGCGCGTTCACGTTGATGTTGTGCGGCGCAAGCTCGAGCGCGAGCGCTTTGGTCATCTGTGCCACCGCCGCTTTGGAGCCATCGTAGGTGACGCCGACACCGGGGGTGACAGCCTGCGTGGATGATACGTTGATGATGCGTCCACCACGGCCCTGCTCGATCATGATTTCAGCTGCGGCGCGGCAGCAATAGAACACGCCGTCGACGTTTACGGACCAGAGCGTGCGCCACATGTCGTCGGTAATGTCGCGCACGGGACCGCCAAACTCGAGATAAACACCTGCATTGTTGACCAGGATGTCGAGCCCGCCGAACTGGTCGGCCGTTTCTCGCATTGCCCGGTCGACTGCCGCGCGGTCAGCAACATCCAGGGCCATGGCGTAACCGCCAATCTCCGCGGCGGTGGCCTCCGCGCCCGCTAAATTCACGTCGCTGACCATGACCGTGGCGCCTGCCGCGGCGAGGGCGCGTGCGATGCCGCGTCCGATGCCTTTGGCGCCGCCGGTCACGTGTGCAGTTTTGCCGCTGAGGTCTATCCAGGCGGCTGGATCCGGTTTGCTCATTGATCATTCTCCGATAGCGACCAGGTAAAGTTGTCGCGGTTTGGCATGTGTATCTCCGCAAGGTTTCTCGCGTCGACGCTGTCGTCGGGTCCGAGCAGGCCGTTGAGGTGCAGAAGGTAGGCCGTCAGCGCGTACACCTCGTTGTCATTCAGGGAACCCGGGTCGCGATAGGGCATCGCGCGACGGACATAGTCAAAGACCGTGGTTGCGTAAGGCCAGTAGCTGCCCACGGTTTTGATCGGGACGGTTTCGGTGAGCGTGCCGTGACCGCCGGCGAGCCGGTCGTTGGTGCCGTCTTTGCCCCTGGGCCCGTGGCATGCAAGACAGTGTTGAGCGTACAGGCTGCTGCCTTCAGCCACAGTGCCGCGACCAGGCGGCAGGCCGGCTCCGTCGGGAAACACGGTCAGGCTCAGCGCGGCGACCTCGTCTCTGCTCACTGGCTGTCCGAGTTCCGGTGTTTCTGCCGCGGCGTGCGCGCTCGCGACGAGCGCAAGCAGCAGGGCACAGCGCTTAGACGTAAACATTGCGTGCGAGCCCTTGTTCGTCGATGGCCCACGCCTGCATTGCGTTGACGTGATAGAAGCTGCCGACTGCGCGTCCCTCGAGGTTGGCGCTGCGGCTGGGCTGCATGTTGCCCATCTCGTCGGTTGCGCGACTCATCAGGATGGCCGGCCCTCCTTCCCAGCGCCAGGCCGCGCGAAAGCGCGTGAGGCATTTGTCCAGCACATGAGTGTCCAGCTCAGCCTGCGCCCAGGAGCTACCACCATCGGCAGAAACTTCGACGGTGCGGATGCGTCCGCTGCCTGACCAGGCAAGACCTGTGATCTGGTAGATCCCGCGTTGATGAAGCGCCAGCCCAGGCGAAGGGCTGGTGATTACAGACTTTACGGCCATCGGAAACGTGAACAGCTCTGCTGTGCCGTCCGTGGCAAGATCCGAGTACTTGGAGGTTTCCTGGCGACTCATCGCGGGTTGGCTGGAAACCTGCAGCGAGCGCAGCCACTTGACGCTCGCGTTGCCCTCCCATCCGGGTAGAAACAAGCGCATCGGGTAGCCGTTGGCTCGCCGCAGCGGTTCGCCGTTCTGGTAGAGCGCGACAATAGCGTCGTCCATGATCTTGCTCAGCGGGACACTGCGGTGCATCGCCGCGGCGTCAGCGCCGGTGGCGATCACCCAGCGGGCGTCCGGCTCGAGGCCTGCTTCTTCCAGCAGCACGGCCAGCGGAACACCGCCCCATTCGCTTGCGGAAACGAGGCCATGTATCTCGCCGCAGGTCATCTGCGCCGGCTTCGGCGCCAGGAGCGCGGCGCTGTTGCCGGAACACTCGAGAAACTGCAACTTCGAAACCGTCGGATAGCGATGCAGAGACTCCAGGTCGAATCTCAGTGGACGCTTGACGCGGCCATGTATGACCAGGCTGTGCGCATCGGGGTCGATGTCTGGAATGCCGGCGTGGTGGCGCTCGAAATGGAGGCGGCTCGGCGTGATCAATCCTTCCAGACTTTCCAGAGGCGTGCGCGATGCGCCGCTGCCGAGCGTGCCGGGTTGTGACTGGATGCCGGTGCGCTCGATCTGCGTGGCGGGCGCGCTGGCGCCGCTCATCGGCTCGCCGGGTGCCTGCATGTGGGTCGGCCGCGCCGCTCCGAGAGCCGTCGCGCTGAGCAGGCCCGCGGCTGTGCCCAGACCTGCACGCATGCTTGCACGCATGAAAGTGCGACGGTCCAGCAGACCGTTGCCTGCGATGTCGGGTAGGTCTTTGTCGATTGTCATTGTCTCCCCCTGGTTCGATTAGCATGCCGGCACGCGCATGCGTCTGCAACGCTGCGCTAAGAGTCCGGCTGAGCCTCGCCTGGAAAGTCGCTGACGCTCGGGGCACTATAGGGGCTCGAAGGGCGGAGGCGCGCATGTCGCAGATGCACAGTCTTAGCATTACGCACGAGATCTTCGTGCCGCGCGAAATTGTGTTCGAGGCCTGGACAGATCCTGACCACCTGGTGTGCTGGTATTCGCCTGGGGAGGGTTATGAACGCCGCGCCGAGGTCGACTTGCAACCTGGGGGACGCATTCGCTTTGCCTGGTCCAAACCGGGCGGAGAAAGCGTGGTGCAGGAAGGTGAAATCGTTGCAGTCGAGCGGCCGCTTCGCGTTGTCTATGTGGTCAAGTCGCGGGATGCATCAGCACACGAGCTGAACGAGGTTTCGATAAGTTTCGTCGATCTGGGCGGACGCACGCGGATCGAGATTCACCAGAGCGGTCTGGAAAGCGAGGACATCCGTCGACGCCAGGCGGAGCGCTGGCAGTTGTTCTTCGCGCAGCTCGAGAATTACCTCTCTTCGATATGAAAAAGGCGTCTCTTCGCTGATGCCGGTATAGTGAGACGGTCTGATTGGTTATCCGACGGGGAGAGGAGACATGCGCACACAGCCGCTGAGCGGCGTCACCGTGCTGGATTTTGGCCAGGTGTACAACGGTCCGTATTGCGGGTTCCTGCTGGCTCAAGCGGGTGCGCGCGTTTTCAAAATCGAATCTCAGATTGGGGAGACGCTGCGCGCGCGCGGTGATGCGACGACGGCAAGCTATCCTTTCAGTTTCCTCAATACCAACAAACACAGCGTCACGCTCAACATAAAGTCCGAAGAGGGCCAGGCCTTGCTCAAGCGCATGGTGGCCAACGTGGACGTCGTGTTCGAAAATTTCGCCCCGGGCACCATGGACAAGTATGGCATTGGCGCCGACGCGCTCAGGGCGATCAACCCGCGCCTCATCTACGCCTCGAGTACCGGCTACGGCAACGCGGACGGCCCGTATCGTGATTACCTGGGCATGGACATCACCCTGCAGGCGATGACGGGCGTCATGAGTATCACCGGCGAGGACGGCGGCGGGCCGCTCAAGACCGCGGCTGCGTTTGCCGATTTCATCGCCGGCACGCACCTGTATGCGGGCATAGTCAGCGCGCTTTACGCGCGTGAGCACAGCGGTGAAGGCGCGACCGTCGATATCTCCATGCAGGACTGCGTGTTTCCGACCCTGGCGACAGCGCTCGGGTCGTATTACGTCGCGGGGGAACAGCCTCCGCGGGCGGGCAATCGCCACCCGGGACGCGCGCTCGCGCCTTACAACGTTTACCCGGCCGCGGACGGTCACGTCGCCATCATCTGCATACGCGAAGGCCACTGGCGCAAGCTCTGCGTGGCCATGGGTCAGGAAGACAAAGCGGGCGAGCCCGGCTTTGCGACCATGGCGGAGCGTTCCGCCAACATGGATGTCGTGGATGAATTTGTCAGCAACTGGACCAGCCGGCTGCCGCGCGCTGAAATCCTCGAAGTAACCCAAAAACACGGCGTCATTTGCGCCCCGGTAAATCGCCTGGAAGACGTGCTCAACGATCCGCACCTGGCCGCGCGCGGCACGCTGGCGCCGCGGCCGCACTCGACGTTCGGCGAAATTGCCGGCGTTCACACACCGCTCAGATACCGCGATATCGATCCTCCCGAGTTGACCGATCCGCCGTCGCTCGGCAACGCCACCGCCGACGCGCTGGCGGAGCTTGCGGGCGTGGATGCTGCTGAACTCGAGCGATTGCGCGATGCAGATGCCATTTGAGCCGAGGACAAGACCATGACTGAACGTACAGGGCCGCTTGCAAACCTGACGATCATCGATTGCACCATGGCGCTGGCGGGCCCGTTCGGCACTGCGCTGCTGGCCGATCTTGGTGCCAATGTCATCAAAGTCGAGCCACCGCGTGGTGATGGCTCGCGCTCCATGCCGCCGCTGCCGCCGGACTATGCAAACGCTAACGCGGACGTGCCGGCGGGTGTGGATTACGGCGGCTATTTCGCGAGTATCAACCGCAATAAGCGCAGCGTTGTGCTGGACCTCAAAAAAACCGGTGACAAGGAGAAACTGCTGACGCTTTGCGAGCAGGCGGACGCGCTCGTCGAGAACATGCGCGTGGGCGTCATGGACAAGCTCGGTGTCGGCTACGATGCCGTGAGTGCGCGTAATCCGCGGCTTGTCTATGCCGCCATACGCGGCTTTGGCGACCCGCGCACCGGCGCCAGCCCTTATGCCGAGTGGCCGGCGTACGACATCGTCGCACAGAGCATGGGTGGTCTTGCGCACATTACCGGCTCCGAGGATGGTTCCGGCTATCCCAGTGGGTCCAGTGTCGGCGACATCTATCCCGGCACGCTCATGGCGCTGGGCGTCCTGGCCGCCATCAACCATGCGCAAGCGACTGGCGAAGGCCAGTTTCTCGACGTCGGTATGTACGACGCGATCCTCGCCCTGACCGAAACCGTCGTCGTGAACTACGGCTACAATCAGACCGAGCTCGGGCCACGCGGCCAGCATCACCCCAATCTGATGCCTTTCGGCATCTACCCGACGAAAGACGGCGGCGTTGCGATCGCGGCGCCCGGTCCGGGTCACTGGGCGGCGCTCTGTCAGGCAATGGAGCGGACGGATCTCATCGAAGATGACCGTTCGCGCAATGTGCACCTGCGCGCGCGTAACCAGGAATTTGTCAAAACGGCCATCTCAGCCTGGACGTCCATGCGCACCAAGCAGGAGGTGATCGACGCCATCGGCGGCCGCGTGCCTTGTGGACCGGTGAATACCGCGGCCGATATCTATGACGATCCCCACGTCGCCGCGCGTCAGATGATCACGCGCTTTCAGCTGCCCGGCGATAACCCGGAGGTTGGGATCGCAGGCTCTCCCATCAAGCTCACGGCGACGCCGGCAGGGTTTTATCGTCGCCCGCCGCGCCTTGGCGAGCACAATGCTGAGGTGTTTGCGGAATTTGGCATCGAGCCGGACGGAGATGAGTAACCGCTATGACGGACTACCTTTTCGAACATCTCCGTAACCCCAGCAACAACGCGGCCGATCTCAAGCTCGATGATGACGGGGTGGGTGGCAGCGTCAAAAGATGGGGTCTCTTTGCCGGTTTGTTCGGCCTCGCCAACAACGAACTCTTGCGCGTGAGTGCGTTCAAGGGATTGTCGCCACCGACGCACGCGCATTGTGTCTCGGCGGAAGAGTGGGCGCCGACGGCGCGCCCGCTCAGCCCCATCCCCTGTACACGCCCGGGGCTTTACGTCTTTCGCCGCTTTCACGTACGCGAAGAAAACGTCGAGCGTGTCGTCGAGCTTTCGGCGGAAGCCTGGCAGACGTTCGAAACGGGCGCCGATTACGCTGCCGAGCCGATGGGTCTGTTCAAACCGGCGGCCGATGACAACGGGATCGTGCGGATGATGTTGGTGACGTGGTATGACGGGTTTGCTTCCTGGGAGCTGTCGCGCCAGCCGGCGCCTGCGGCGCAGCAGAACTTCAAGCAGCGTCATGCGCTGACACTGACGACTTACGCGGTGGCCACGCGCCTGCTCTCGGATTATTCTTGAGCTTTGAGATTGTTGAGGGGATGAGGCATGTCAGAACATCGCACGGCTAATTACTATCTGGTCGCCGCCGGTGACTATCACGACATCGACTTTGCGCGTCTGGAGCTGCTCAAGCTCCTCGCGGAGGACGATAAGATCAGGGTGACGGTTGCTGCCGATTATCACGACATTGAAGCGATCGCCGCTGCAGATGTGCTGGTGACTTATACCTGCAACCTGGTGCCAACCGAGCAAGAGCAGGAAGCGCTGCGTGACTTTGTGAAGAGCGGCAAACGTTGGTTTGCGCTGCACGGCACGAACGCCATTCTCCAATTTCTCGATGATGGGCGTGTAGACGCGCCGGAGACGGCGCCGATCATGATGGAAACGCTGGGCACGCAGTTCCTTGGGCACCCGCCGATACAACCGTTCACCGTGCATGTCTCCGATCCCGATCACGAGTTGGTCAAAGGCATCGAACCGTTCGAAACCGATGACGAGATCTATCTGTGCCGGATTCACGGCGAGTTACACCACCTGCTGCATTCACGCTTCACAGGTGACGCTACCGGATTCGTACACAACGAATGGAATGAAGACGTGCCGCACCCGGTGTACTACATCAACAAGGTTGGCGACGGCGAAGTGCTTTACCTGAACCTCGGACATTGTCGCGGACACTACGACATGCAGCCGATGGTGGAGTTCTATCCGCAGATCGAGCGCTGCGCGTGGGACAAGCCGGAGTTTTATGAACTCCTGCGGCGCGGCATTAAATATTGCACGGACCGCATCGCCGCTTGACGCTCGTGCGGCCGGTCCTGATCAGGTTCGGCTTGCGGCAATGATGTTCGGATCCCGCGGCGCGGGGTCCGATGCGTCCTGATTGCGCACGGTTTCGGCAATCTGCTGCATCGGTATCTTCAACATCGTCTTCAGTTCTTCCGTCGCGCCGATACGCTCCAAAGCTTCATCCATGCACATGAGCCACTGGTCGCGCTGACGCGGACCGATGTGAAACGCCGCGTGCGGATCGGTCAAGCACACGGTCCCGGTGATTGCCTGATAGACCGGCGGCCCTCCCATCCAGCCCACCAGGTACGCGCTGAGTTTTGAGCGCACCGGGGCAAGATCGTCGGCATGCATGGCGCGAATTTCCTGCGCGTCGGGGTGCGTGTCCATCACTTCGTAGAAAGCGGCCACCAGGTCTTTGATGCCCTGATCGCCAAGGATTTCGTACGGGCTGCGGGGTGCTTCGGGAGATTCGCTCACAATCTGACTTCGTTACGGCTCGATGACGTTCGATCTAAGCAAAAACGGGGCGGTTATGCCACCTCGGCTGCGGCGAGTTCCTCGAGCAGGGCGTGCGTCTCTTCCCAGCCGATGCAGGCGTCGGTGATGCTCTGGCCGTAGCTGGCGGGTTCGGTCTGGCGGCCTTCGACCAGATGGCTTTCCAGCATGCAGCCGACCAGTCTGGTTTGACCTCGGCGCCGCTGTTCGATGATCGCACGTGCCACGTCCGGCTGACGTCGGTGATCTTTGCTGCTGTTGCCATGACTGCAATCGACGACGAGCCCGGTGTCGATACCGCGCGTGGCAAGTGCGGCAACGGCCTGTGAGACGCTGTCCGGATCGAAGTTCGGCTCGGCGCTGCCGCGCAGGACCAAGTGAGAATCGTGATTGCCGGTGGTCTCCAGCAGCGCCGGCGCGCCCTCTTTGGTCAGCGAGGGAAACAGATGAGAGCGCTGGGCCGCGACAATCGCATCCAGGGCTACGTCGATGTTGCCGCTGGTGGCGTTCTTGATGCCCACGGGCATCGACAGGCCGGATGCCAGCTGGCGATGGATCTGGCTTTCTACCGTGCGAGCGCCGATGGCGCCCCAGCTGATGAAGTCGGTCAGGTATTGTCCGAAGGTCGTGTCGAGAAACTCCGTTGCCGCCGGAAGTCCTGTCGCGGTTACATCGGCCAGCAGCTGGCGCGCGCCGCGCAGCCCTTTGTTCACGTGGTAGCTGTCGTCGATGTCCGGATCGTTGATGAATCCTTTCCAGCCCACCGTGGTGCGCGGCTTCTCGAAGTACACACGCATCACGATGCACAGCTGTTTGTGCAGGGCCTGCGCCACCGGCGCCAGGCGCGTTGCGTACTCGCGCGCAGCATCGAGATCGTGGATCGAGCATGGGCCCACAATGACGAGCAAACGCGGGTCCTGACCGTGAAGGATCGCCGATATGTTGCTCCGCGCCTCCCGTATCAACGCCTGGCCGGCATCGTTCAGCGGAATGTCCTCTTCGAGGATAGCCGGTGCGATGAGCGGGCGTGTCCGCCGGATGCGCAGATCGTCGTTGATACCCATCTCAGCCTGCCGGCCGGGCGACTTTGCGTAACACGTCGACGCGGTTGGGAATTTCGAAGACGTATCCGGCGTCGCTGGCATGCGCCTCGAACGCGGTGCGCACTTCCTGCAGCAAAGCATCAGAGAGCTGATGGTCCGTGTGGGTGACGTTGATGATGCCGTTCTCGAACTGGGCAAAATTCTCGAGGGCGATGCGATTTTTGAAGAAGCGCTCTGCAGCCAGATCGAATGCATCTGTGCGTGCGGCTTCGACGGTTGCATCGAAAGCCGCCTGGCGGACGACTTCCTCGTCATGGAAGCGGCGAATGATCTCGTTGAAAGGGCCGTCGAAAACAGGCTCGGAGATGTAGACATGACCGCCATCGCGCAGCACGCGGTGTATCTCGGCGAACGCCTGGGCCAGGCTGTCGAGCGGTACGTGATGCAGGGATTTGAACATGACGACGAGATCGACGCTCTGCGATGCCAGCGGAATGTCCTCGGCGCCGCACGAGATGAAAGTGACATTCGGCAGATCGTCGATGGCCAGATTCTTCTCGTGCGCGAGCGGGTCTATTTCCGCGGCGGTGATGGTCGCCTCGGGATAACGCTCGGCCAGCATCCTGGTTTTCTCGGCCCCGCCACAGCCGAGCTCGAGGATGTCTGCTCCCGCCAGCGGCACGAGCGTCTGCATGACTTTCAGCTCACTCGTGACGGGTTGTTCGGCGGGTCCGATGAGGCGCATCTCCCCGGCATTGTGTGCGCTTTCGACAGTCTGGGTATTCATGGGTCTTGCTAGTTTCCCTTAGGCGTTTGCGGTATAAAACAGGTTCTAATTTTGGCTTGAGAGGAAGGGATGGCAACCAGTATCGCAGACCAGGTGCCGATTGCGGAGGGGCTGTTTACCTGGCCGTCGAACGATCCACGCTTGATCGGCAGTAAGTGCAACAACTGTGGTGTGGTCACCTTTCCAGCGCAGTCGAGCTGTCCCGCCTGCTCCGCGACGGACACGGACAATATAGAGCTTGCCCGCCGCGGCACGCTCTGGACATATACCATCCAGTGTTTTCTGCCCAATCGGCCGCCCTACGACGGCCCGGAAACCCCGGAGACTTTTCGTCCGTTTGGCGTAGGGTACGTCGAGCTGCCTGACCAGACACGGGTGCAGACGCGCATCAAGTGCGACGACGTCGAAAAGCTCCATGTCGGCATGGAGATGGAACTGGTCGTCGAAAAGTACATTGAAAGGGACGGCAAAGACGTCGTCTCCTATTTCTTTCAACCCGTAGAGGAACTTCAGTAGGCAATGCCTGCTGGCGGACTACGGTAACCTGATTTCAAAACGTTAATGGGAACGAGGAGAACAACGTGGACGTAGCGATTATTGGTATCGGCATCCATCCCTTTGGCCGCACTGACGGCGTCACGGGGCTCGAGCAGGGGGTCGTTGCCTCCCGCAAAGCGCTTGAGGATGCGGGCCTCGAGTGGTCGGACATGCAGTTTGCCTACGGCGGCACAGGTGCTGCGGAGAAACCCGATACGATGGTTTCCAAGCTCGGCTTGACCGGCCTGCAGTTCATCAACGTGTCCAATGGGTGCGCTACGGGCGGTTCCGCTCTGCAGTCCGCCTACATGGCCATCAAGTCCGGCATGTTCGACATTGGTGTTGCGGTGGGCTTCGACAAGCACCCACGCGGCGCGTTCACCGTAGACCCCGAAGGCAGCGGCCTCGGCAAGTGGTACGGCGATGTCGGCATGGCGCTCACGCCACAATTTTTCGGAATGAAAATACAGCGTTACATGCACGAATACGGCATCTCGGAAGATACGCTGACGCGCGTGGCGGTGAAGAATTTCAAGAACGGCGCGATGAACGAAAACGCCTGGCGCCGTGAAGCCTTTACGTTCGACCAGGTGGCGGAATCACCGATGGTCTGCGCGCCTCTGCGCAAGTACATGTTCTGCTCGCCTGCGGAAGGTGGCTGCGCGATGATTCTCTGTCGCGCCGACAAGGCGAAAGAGTACACCTCCAACCCGATTTTCCTGAAAGCCGCCGTCGTCAAGACACGCAATTTCGGCTCGTTCGAGGTGTTTTCCCAGAACCAGGCGCTGGAACGCGCTGATGCACCCACGGTGCAGGCCTCCCGGGCAGCCTTCGAGATGGCCGGCGTCGGCCCGGAAGACATAGACGTCGCGCAACTGCAGGACACCGAGTCCGGTGCTGAGATCATGCACATGTCCGAAAACGGGTTCTGTGCCGACGGGGACCAGGAGAAGTGGCTAGCGGAAGGCTGGACCGAAATCGACGGCAAACTGCCGGTAAACACCGACGGCGGTTGTATCGCGAACGGCGAGCCGATCGGCGCGTCCGGGCTCCGTCAGGTGTATGAAATTGCGCTGCAGCTGCGCGGCGGGGCTGGTCGGCGCCAGGTGCCGAACGATCCCAAAGTCGGCTATACCCACGTCTACGGGGCGCCCGGGTTATCGGGTGTGACGATTCTATCCCGTTGAGGCTCGCGCTTGGCGTGCGGTAATCCACCGCACGCGGGCACTGCCATGCCGGTTGATGATGGGCTGACCGTAGACGCATCTGTTGTGAGTGAGCACCGGACGTCCGACGATCTCTTCTTCACGACGCTGTTTACACGCGGCGTCGTCCCCATGGTCGTGCTTGATAATGCGACCGGCCGGTTGCTCGATGCGAACCTCTCTTTCGCCCAGCTGATTGCGGTACCGCGTGCCGACGTCCGCGGCGATTTCTGGCCCGACGAAGAAACGCCGCGGCGGATTATCGAGAATGCGCTGCGTGACCGCACGTCCAATCACATGATCAACCTCCAGTCGCAGAGTGGGGACATCCCTGTACTCGTTACCGCTGACGTGGTGGGCGATGTCACGCTGGTGCAGCTGATGGATCGGCGCGTCACGCAGACAGCGGCCATTCGTGAGGCTGTGAGTACGCCCGCCGGGCGCAAGCTCGAGGATGTGCTGACAGCGAGTCCGGTGCCTACCGCGCTGGTGCATCATACGAACCACGTCACTGTGGACGGCAACCCGGCGTTCGTGCGGATGACGGCCGATGAAAATGCGTTTGGCGCAGTCACCAACGGCGCCTGGAGACACCCCGAAGAGCGCGAACGTTTTCTGGCAGAGCTCAATGCCAGTGGCCACGTGACGGCTTTCGAGACGGAGCTGTTTCAGCCGGACGGAACCGTTTTTCCGGTGCAGATTGCGGCCCAGCTGGTGGAGATTGCCGGCGAACCCTATCGGGTCGTGCAGTTTTTCGATCTGTCCGAGCGCGAGGCGATCGAAGCTGAGAAACGTGCCGTGGATGCCAAGATACAGGAGGCGCAGCGCCTGGAAAGTCTCGGCTTGCTGGCCGGTGGTGTCGCGCATGACTTCAACAATCTGCTCTCGGGCATCATCGGCAATGCCGATCTTGCGCTCCTCGACAGTGGCCTGCCGCCGGGTACGCGGCAACGTCTCGAAGATATCGTCAGCGCGGGCAAGCATGCTTCCGAACTCACGCGTCAGCTGCTGGCATACTCCGGCAGAGGCCGGTTTGTCATTGAGCCTGTCGACATCAACAAAGTCATTGCGGAGATGAATCAGATTCTGCAGGTGACAATCTCGGGCAACTGCGTGGTGCGCACCAATCTCGCCAGCAACCTGCCAACCGTTGAGGCGGACCGTTCGCAGATTCAGCAGGTGCTGATGAATTTGATCATCAATGCATCAGAAGCCTGTGAAGGTACCAGCCAGGGCACGGTCACCGTTGCCACCAATACCCAGGAAATTGACGACGAATACCTCGCGCAAAGTGATTTTGCCGGCTCGATCCAACCCGGCCCCGCGGTTTATCTCGAAGTTTCCGACAACGGCGTCGGGATGACCCAGGAGTCCAAGCTGCATCTGTTCGAACCGTTTTATACGACCAAATTCACCGGTCGCGGGCTTGGCATGGCTGCGGTGCTTGGCATCGTGCGCGGTCACGGCGGGGCAATTCGTATCTACAGCGAACTGGGCGTCGGGACGACCGTCAAAGTCCTGCTGCCTGCCTCCGGCACTGAAGCGGCCAGCGATCCGGCGGACTTGCTCGGCGAGCTGGATGGAATGGGCCGCGTGCTGATCGTCGACGACGACGTGACGGTGGCTCGGACAGCCGATGCGATCCTGACCCGTTTCGGTTATGACGTGACCTGTGTGCATTCCGGTCGTGATGCGCTGGACTGGTTTGCGCAAAACCGTGAAGCCTGCGCTGTCGTGTTACTCGATCTCACCATGCCGGACATGAATGGCGAGCAGGTGTTCACGCGCTTGCGGCAAATCGATCCTGCTGTCCGTGTAATCCTGATGAGCGGCTACAACGAACAGGACGCCACGCAGGCGTTTGTCGGCAAAGGCCTGGCTGGATTTCTGGCAAAGCCGTTTCTTGTGAGTGATGTCGTCAACGCGGTGAAGCGCGTGGCCGACGTCGATGCTCAGTAGGGTCAAGCGGCGAAGCGCGCGAATGCGCGCGGGATGCGCTGCAGATCAGCCAGAAGATCCGGTGGGATACCTCCGGGTTCGTCCTCCGGTGTGCCGGGGCTGATCGCATCGACCAGACCGCCGAAGCGAGCCTCAACCGCCTGCACCAGCTGATCGTGGCGCCCAACCGCGGCGAAAAGATGCACGACGTCGTCTGAAACGGCTTCGGTCATCGCGTCCCACTGATTGGTTTTGGACATGTGGTTCAGCTTCTCGCCGAGTTCCTGCAATCCGTGCGCTTCGAACACTGGCCAGTAGGCGCGCGTCGATCCATAGAAGCCCACCCGCATACGTACCCACTCGAATGCTCTGGCGACCGCCTCGTCAGTGCTGCCGGTAGCTACGAAGCCGCCGCCGGATATCTCGAAATGCTCTCGCGATTTGCCGCGGCGCTCGAGCCCCGCGTATATGCGGGGCAGGGCAACCTCTTCGAGATACTTGCGCGTGGCAAAACCATGCAAACGTACACCGTCACACTCTTCGGCAGCCACGCGCATCATGCCCGGCCCGACGGCCGCAATCGTTACGGGAGGCAGGGGCACCTCGAGCGGCTCCGGCCGGAAGTTCGGCGGCATGAGAGTGACTTTGTAGTGCTCACCCTCGTAGCGCAGCGCTTCACCGGTTTGCCAGGCATGCCAGGTCGCTTTGATGAATTGCACGACTTCGCGCATGCGCGGTGCCGGTGCTGACCAGGGTACGCTGAAGCGGCGCTCGTTGTGGCCTTTCACCTGGGTGCCGAGGCCGAGTACAAAACGGCCAGCCGAGGCGCGCTGCAGGTCCCAGCCGATGTTGGCGAAGACCATCGGGCTGCGCGCGAACGAAATGGCGATCGACGTCGCGAGCTCCACTTTCTCGGAGTTGACGGCTGCAACTGCCAGCGGCAGGAACGGGTCCTGGCGGTTCTCCTGTGTCGTGATGCCGTCGTAACCGCGCTCCTCGACGCGCTTGATGGCGGCCGGGACTTTGCGAAGATCGTCCAGTGGGATACCGGTATTTATTTTCATGGAGATTCCTCTTCTGCTTTTGCTGCGCACGCGATGCAAAGCGCAGCAACGGGGTCTGCTTCGAGACGTGCCGCGCTGATCGGTTCGCCGCAGCTCCCGCACTCGCCGTAACTGCCTTCATCGAGGCGCGCGAGCGCGGCGTCGATCTGGCGCAGCATGTCAGCGCGTCTGGCCTGCGAAGCCTGCGCCATCGCCTGGGACTGCAGGGCGTCCATGCGCGACAACCGGCCGACCCTGGTCTGGTCCAATTTGACGGGCTCGGCTGCCTCGGCGCCCTCAGCGGCCTCGGTGGCGAGCGCTGCCCGCATCTGTTCGAGACGTTCGCGCATGGTGTTCCTCAATGGTTTAGAGATCCTACATGGCTGTGCTCGCCGCGGCCAAGTTGGTTAGGATAGCGGCTGCAGAATTGAGGATGGTTATGGACACATTTCAGCTATCGGCGAGTGACGGGGATAAGATCAGCTGCTATTGCTGGCTCCCCGATGAGCCCCGCGCCGTGGTGCATATCGCGCACGGTATGGGCGAGCATGCGCAGCGTTACGACAGGCTCGCGCAGGCCCTGAACGCAGCGGGTTATGCCGTCTATGCGAACGATCATCGCGGCCACGGCCACACGAGCCCCGAACATCCCGGCGATATGGGCGGTGATGGCTGGAACCGCGTGGTGGCGGATGCGTATGAGCTGAACCGCCACATCAGCGGCACCCATCCCGACCTGCCCCTGATCCTGCTTGGACACAGCATGGGCTCGATGATCGCGCAGCTCTACATCACGCGGCACGGCGCCTCCATCGATGCGCTGGTCATGTCCGGAACGCCTGGGTTCCGGCGCGGCTTTGCCAGCCTCCTGGGGCGCGTGCTGGCAGCGGTCGAAACCAAACGTCTGGGACCCGCGGCAACCAGTGAGGTCATGCAGAAGCTGTTGTTCGGCGATGCCAACAAACCCTTTGACGCTGCGGATGCCACAGGCTTTGAGTGGCTGTCGCGCGATGCCGGGGAAGTGCAGAAATACGTAGACGACCCGCTCTGCGGGTTTGTTCTCTGCACCGGCTCACTGGTGGATATGTTCGCGGCTTCGCAGGTCGTGCAACAGCCCCACGTGCTGGCAAAAATCCCCAAAACCCTGCCCATCTATGTCATGTCCGGCACTGCAGACCCCGTGCATCGGGAAAAGAAGGGTATCCAGACCATGCTGCAGGCGTTCTACGATCAGAACCTCGCGGATGTTACGGTCAAGTGGTATGACGAGGGTCGCCACGAGATGTTCAATGAAACCAATCGGGACCAGGTGACGGCCGATCTGGTGGCCTGGCTCGATACCAAGGTCTAACCGGCTCAAACGTCGGCAGGGCGCTGCGCAGCAGATTGGCAGAGCCTGGCTACACTTAATGCAGAACAGCAGAAGTGTAGTCAGTGACCACGGCCAGAAAAGACAAGATCGACAAGTGGCGAGAGTACCTCGGGGGCACCCGTTTGCCCGTGTTCTCGCGCACCGTGCGCGACGTGCGCAAGGTCGCCACGAGCCATTTCTCCTCAGCGAACGACTTGTCGGACGTGATTGGTCACGATGCGTCCATGGCCGCGCGCGTCATACAGATTGCTAATAGCCCGCTTTTCAACCTGCAGAACCGCGAGATCGACACGATTTCCGCCGCTGTCGTCATGGTGGGATTTGATGCAGTTCGGGAAATTGCGATCACCGTGGGTGTCATCGAAGAGATGCTCAAAGGCAGCCAGCACCATCGCATCGGCCGTCATATGGCGCGCGCCTTTCACGCCGCTGCCCAGGCGCGCTCGTTCGCGCGCCTGCAGAGTGACCGGCCTGATGAGGTGTTCGTCGCCGCACTCCTGCGCCACGTTGGAGAGATGGCGTTCTGGTCGCGGGCCGACCGTGAGGCCCACGCGATCGAGAAACGCCTGCTGAGCGGGATGGAAGCCACGAAGGCGGAAAAAGAAGTGCTCGGGTTCGAGCTCGGCGAATTGAGCAAAGGGCTCGCCCAGGACTGGCACCTGGGAGAATTGCTGAGTCAGGTGTTGAGCGGCGTGCACGACGACAATCCGGCGGTGCAGAACGTCGAGCTGGGTCATGAAGTTGCTGAGGTGCTCGACGAGCACGATTGGAGCGCCCCGGAAACCGTTGCGTTGATGCAGAAACTGGCGAAGCATCTCAATCTCAAAGCGAGAGATGTTCAACAGCTGTTGCGGAACAATCTCGATGAAGCGGCGGAAATTGCCGACCGCTTCGGTGCGACCCGCATCGGGGAGGCGCTGCCCGCGATGCCGGCAGACGGAGGTGGCGATGTTGATGCGGGCGCAGCGCCGGTGGCCGACTTCGAGAATGCGCCGCCGCGTGAGACGGATCCGGTGGTGCTGATGAACCATCTTGCAGAAATCTCCAACGGCCTGGAAGCGGGAGAAAGCCGTGACGATCTGATGCATCAATTGCTCGCGGCGCTCGAAAACGGGGTTGGCTGTCAACGGGCCTGGTTTGCGCTCCTGACGCCGGAGCGCGATAAGCTCGTCGTGAAATACGCGGCAGGTGTGGATGCCGATGCGGTCCAGGGCGTGAGCCTTGTCGTCGAGGACAGCGCGCTTGTTGCCGCAGTCCTCGAAGCGGCGCCGGTCATCGCCTGCGAACAGC
The DNA here is from genome assembly GCA_965267275.1 of Pseudomonadales bacterium. Lineage (GTDB taxonomy): Bacteria > Pseudomonadota > Gammaproteobacteria > Pseudomonadales > Azotimanducaceae > UBA4421. The sequence goes on along the minus strand of OZ253950.1, from coordinate 2,818,054 downwards.
AGTCAGCACTGGCGCCCCTCATTCGCGGCGGCGCGTGTGCTGCGGTCGGCGTACGCATCGGTGAGCGCTCGGTCGGCGTGCTGTATATGGAAAGCGCGGTCGGTTTTGCGTTTGCCAAATCGCAAGTCGACGCGTTTCGTCAGATGGGACAGCAGAGCGCGTTGATTCTTTCCCAGGCGCAAGCTTAGCCCGCGCAGGCACGGGAAAGCAGTTACACTCCGAGCATGATCACATTGCTCACCGAGGGCCGTTACGAGGTCTTCATTCTGCTCATCATTGCGCTGGTTTTGTCGCTTTCATTCCACGAATTCGGCCATGCGCTCGTGGCGAAACTGCAGGGGGACGATACGGCTCAGCGTGCTGGCCGTCTGACCCTCAATCCCGTGGCGCACATAGACCCCATGGGGTTGCTGATGGTGGTCCTGATCGGATTTGGTTATGCCAAGCCGGTGCCGACCGACCCGCGCAATTTCAAATCGGTGTTCTCGGATCTCTGGGTATCAGCCGCGGGACCGTTCATGAACCTGCTGCTCGCGCTGGTCACCTGGAACGCCTTTTTACTGGCCTATGCGAACGGCTGGCAGAATCCGGGAGCGGCGCTCTTCTTTCAATACCTCGCCAGCATCAATCTGCTCCTGATGCTTTTCAATCTGATACCGCTTGGGCCCCTGGACGGACACTACATCCTGCCGTACTTTCTGCCCAAACGGCTCGCCTACCAGTATCGTGTCCTCAACGCTCAGTACGGCACCGTGGTGTTCCTCGGCATCATCGTGCTCGCCTACCTGGGTCAGATCCCGCTGTTTCAGTGGCTCTTTCAGCTTGCCAACTTCATGCTCCAAGCCATCACATTTGTCGGCCTGCCAGGCTGAAGATCGACCCTTTGGTGTCGCGGTGTTAGGGTATCGCTCCCGCTGTCGCCTTACGCCGGCTGGCGACTGTAAAGTTTCGAGGAACCATCGTGTTAACCCATGAAAATCTGGCCAGCGCCCGCGCGCTGGTGTACCAGCACATGCAGCCGACGCCGGCATACGCCTGGCCGCTGCTTTGTGAGGCGCTCGGCTGTGACGTCTGGGTCAAGCACGAAAATCATACGCCGACAGGTGCGTTCAAAGTCCGCGGCGGCCTGGTTTACCTGGATGAACTCGAGCGCGCGGATCCGGGTACGCCGATAGTGACGGCTACCCGTGGGAATCATGGGCAGTCGATCCCGTTTGCGGCGCGGGCGTTCGGCAGGCGTGTCGATGTGTATGTGCCCGAAGGCAACAGCAGTGAGAAGAACGCCGCCATGCAGGCGTGGGGCGCGCATCTGCACGTCCATGGGCAGGACTTCGACGAAGCGCGGGAGGCGGCCGAGCGGCACGCTCACGAGAGCGGCGGGCACCTGATACCTTCGTTCCATGAACACCTCGTACGTGGCGTGGCCACCTATGGCGCCGAGCTTTTTGACACGGTAGCGGATCTCGATACCGTCTACGTGCCAATCGGCATGGGCTCCGGTGCCGCCAGCCTCGTCAGTGTGCGTGATCTCTATGGTCTCGATACGCAGATTGTCGGCGTCGTCTCGAGTGCTGCTGATGCGTTTGCCCTCTCTGTGGAAGCGGGGCAGATCGTCGAAACCAACTCGGCGCTCACGTTCGCCGATGGGGTCGCTACACGGGTGCCTCATCCGCATGCGTTCGAGGTGCTCAAGCACGGTTTGAGCCGGGTTGTGCGCGTGGACGATGACGACGTAGCGGAAGCCATGAGGCTGCTGTACCGGACCACCCACAATGTTGCCGAAGGCGCGGGCGCGGTGGCGACGGCAGCGCTCTTACGCGAACGCGACCAGCAGCAGGGCAAACGTGTCGCGGTCATCCTGACCGGTGGCAACGTCGACATGGGACTGTTTGCCGAGGTGCTGAAGGGCGCCACGCCCCAGGTTTAGAGTTTCATGTCGCCGCGCACGCTCTATCTGATCGCCACCAGTTCCTGGTTTCTTGCTTTCGGTATGCAAGGGGTGGTGTTTGCGTGGCTCGTTACCATTTACCTGCGCGAGCCGGCGGAACTCGTCGGCTGGGCACAAACCGCGCTGCTGCTGCCGGGCATGATGTTCATCCTGCTGGCCGGTGCGCTCGCGGATCGTCTCGGCCCGCACCGGCAGGCGCTCTGGGCGCAGACAGCGGCCGCGTTGATACCATGGGTGCTCATCAGCGCGCTGCAGTTCGGCTGGTTCAGCTATGGCGCGATGATTCTCTATGCGGTGCTCATGGGTTTCGCTCAGGCATTCGTAACACCCGCGCGCGATGGTCTGCTGAACCATGTTGCCGGTGAGCGCGTGCAGCATACGGTGCTGCTGACCAGCCTCTGCCAGTTTTCATTTCAGATCGTCGGCTACACGATCGCGGGATTTGCTGACGCTGCCGGCGCGCAAACGATCCTCATTGTGCAAAGTGCCTGCGTCGGCGTAGGTGTCGTCGCTTATGTTGCGTTGTCCAGAAAGGGGTTGATCAAGCCTCAGGAGCACCAGGCGCATTCGGTCTGGCGCGGGGTTCTCGAGGGTGCGAGGACCGTCGGCGCTTCTCCGGTCATGCGTCTCGTCGTTGTACAGAATGTTGCGATGGCCTGCTTTTTCATGGGTTGTTTCATCGTCTGTTTTCCGCTGGTGGTGCGGGAGGTTTTCGCCGGTTCCTCCGCGGATCTGGCCTGGTTGAACGGTTTTAACTCTCTCGGCCTCGTTTTGACGATCCTCGTCATGCTGCGGACTGGTTATGTGCAGCGCCCGGGGCGGGCGCTGCTGACGTTTCAAGGTCTCGGCGCGGTTGTGCTTGCCGTCAGCGGCACGATGGAAAGCTTCTGGCTCTTTGTCCTGCTGATCTTCTTCTGGGGATTGTGCGGCGGGATCGCCATGCCGATGTCGCGCACGTTGATGCAGGAGCTTGCACCGCCGGCGCAGCGCGCACGCGTCATGAGTTTTTATGCGTTCTCGTTCATGGGCGCAGGGCCGCTCGGAACGCTTTTCTGCGGCTATCTGTCCGCTCTGGTGGGCCCGCAAACGGCGATCCAGATCTGTGGTGTCGCCATGCTCGTGGTCGTGCTGGTGATGACGTCGACGTCGGAGCTGTGGCGCACCGAGTTCGATGGCCACGCCGGCTCGAAGGCGGGAGCTGAGCAGGCATGAGCGTGCGTTTGAGCGCCGACATTGGCGGTACTTTTACCGACGTCGTGCTGGATCGTGACGGCCAACTCGCCACCACCAAGGTGCTGACCACCTATACGGACCCGGCGTTGGGCGTGATGCAGGGTGTTCGCGACGTCATGCAGGTAACCGGGACGGAGCCAGCCAGCGTCGAGATCATGCTGCACGGCACGACCCTGGCGACCAATGCGCTCATCGAGCGCAGCGGCGCGCGCACCGGGCTCATCACGACGGCCGGGCACCGTGACGTCCTCGAGATGGCGTTTGAAAACCGCTTCGAGCAGTACGATGTCAACATCGATCGGCCCGCGCCGCTGGTTCCGCGTCAGTGGCGCCTGGGTGTGACCGAACGTGTAGCCGCTGATGGCTCAGTGCTGATTGAGCTCGACCGTGATGCCGTGCTGACAGCGGTCGAGCGGCTGGTGGAGGCGGGCGTCGAGTCCGTCGCCGTGGGCTTTCTGCACAGCTACGCTGCGCCGCGTCACGAGGAAATTGTTTCTGAGCTGATCGCGCAGACTCATCCTTCGCTCAGCATCACGCTGTCTTCCCAGGTTTGCCCGGAAATACGGGAATACGAGCGTTTGTCGACAACGGTGGCCAATGCCTACGTCAAGCCGCTGATGGCGACTTACCTCACGAGCCTCGAGCAGCAACTGGTCTTGGCCGGTTTCAGCTGTGAGGTCCTGATGATGACCTCCGGTGGTGGTTTGACGACGCTTGCCACCGCCAAGGATTACCCGATACGGCTGGTTGAATCCGGACCAGCCGGCGGCGCGATTCTGGCTGCCGAGCTTGCCCGGCAGCACGGGCACGATCAGGTGCTTTCGTTCGATATGGGCGGCACGACTGCAAAAATCTGCCTCATCGATGACGGCGAGCCGCAGCATTCCCGCGCGTTCGAGGTAGACCGGAGCTACCGATTCAAGAAAGGCAGCGGTCTGCCCGTGCGGATACCCGTCATAGAGATGGTCGAGATTGGCGCCGGCGGGGGTTCGATAGCCACTGTCGACAATCTCAAGCGCGTGCAAGTGGGTCCCGCCAGCGCGGGCTCGGAGCCAGGGCCTGCGTGTTATGGGCGCGGTGGGTCGCACGCGACGGTCACGGACGCGGACGTTGTGCTCGGCAGGCTGTCGGCTGAAGGCTTCGCGGGCGGCAAATTCACGTTGCAGACGTCTGCCGCGCATAGCGCAGTTACCGCGGGTATTGCCGATGCGCTGTCTATCGACGGCGTCGAAGCCGCGTTTGCGATTGCCGAGATTGTCGAAGAGAACATGGCCTCCGCAGCGCGCGCCCATGCCGCCGAGTGGGGCCGCGAAGCGGCCGGGCGTTGTCTGGTCGCGTTCGGCGGCGCCGCGCCGCTGCATGCCGCCACCCTCGGCCGTAAGCTTCGTGTTGACCAGGTGCTCATACCCTCAGGCGCTGGCGTTGGCAGTGCCCTGGGCTTTTTACTGGCGCCGGTGCGCTTCGAAGTGGTGCGCAGCGCCTACATGCGCCTGGACGCTCTGGACGTCGCGCTGATGGACGATCTGTTTGTCGATATGCGGGCAGAAGCTGCCGGCGTGGTAGAGGCGGCGGTTACGCAAGGCACTGCGCTCCGCGAAGAACGTCATGCCTATATGCGTTACGTCGGACAGGGTTACGAGGTCGCCGTGGCCGTCGCTGCGGGCGCGGATGACCAGGCACTGCGGGAGGCTTTCGAAGCAGCTTACGCGATGCTCTACGGGCGTACGATCCCGGGTATGGAAATAGAAATCCTGAGTTGGACGTTGGCGCTGAGCGCGCCGGCTTCCGGACACCGCCTGCAGCACAGCGCGCATCTCGAAGCGGAGGTGGAGCGGCCGGGTACGGTGCAGGTATTTGAAGGCGGTGCGCCAATGACGGCGACGCTCATTCCCCGCGAAAGCGTCGGGGCCGAGTCGATCGCTGGCCCGGTCCTCATCAGCGAAGCGCAGACAACAACTTACGTGCCGGAGGGTGCAACCGTTTGCGCGGCGCCCGACGGCAGTCTGCGGATAGAATTGTGACGCCATGCAGGAACTGACGGTACAACTCGCCTGGAATCGTCTGCTTGCCATCGTCGAGGAGCAGGCACAGGTCTTGATGCGCACTGCGTTCAGCACGGTTGTGCGGGAAGCCGGCGATCTGTCTGCCGGTGTCTTCAACGTGCGCGGCGAGATGCTGGCGCAGGCGGTTACCGGCACGCCGGGCCACGTGAATTCCATGGCGACAGCGGTCGCCAAGTTTCTCGCGCGTTATCCGTTGGCGACCCTCGCGGAGGGCGATGTCCTGGTGACCAACGACCCCTGGGATGGCACAGGGCATCTCAACGACTTTACCGTCGTCACGCCGGTCTTCCGCGACGGCCGCTGTGTCGGGCTCTTTGCCTCGACCAGTCACATCGCCGACGTCGGCGGGCGCGGCTTTGGCCCGGATGCCAATGACGTCTTCGAAGAGGGTGTGCGTATCCCGATCACCTATCTGTTCCGCGCAGGAGCGGTGAACGACACGTTGCTCGAACTGCTGAAAGCGAACGTGCGGGATCCCCAGGTGGCTGAAGGGGATCTCTACTCGTTGACCGCATGCAACGACAGCGGCGCCAGGGCGCTGCTTCTGATGTTGGAAGAGCTTGGGCTTGCGGACCTGGAGGAAGTGGGCGACATCATCCTGCAACGTTCGCGGGACGCCATGCTGGCCAATCTCGCCGGGCTGCCCGCCGGATACTACGACTATGCGATGACGATCGACGGCTATGACACCCCGGTGACGCTCAAGGCGCAGCTGACGATTGGTGCCGAGCGCATCCTCGTCGACTTCAGCGGGACCTCACCGGCGTCCCCCAAGGGCATCAACGTGCCGCTCTCTTACACGCAAGCCTATGCGTCGTTCGGCGTGCGTTGTCTGGTTGGCAACGATGTGCCGAACAACGCCGGCTCTCTGGGCGTCATCGAGGTGACTGCGCCAGACGGCTGCCTGGTAAACGCGCCGCCGCCGCGCGCGGTCTCAGCCCGTCACGCCATCGGGCAAATGTTGCCGGACGTGGTGCTCGGTTGCCTGCACCAGGCGATCCCTGACGCGGCGCCGGCGGAAGGGGCCTCCTGCATCTGGAACCCTGTTTTCATGAGCGCCCTTGGCGGCAGCGGCGCCAACGAAGCGGGCGGGGACTTCGTGATCAATCCCATTTTCAATGGGGGTACCGGCGCCCGCCCGGACAAAGATGGGCTGTCGACCACCGCGTTTCCATCCGGTGTGCGTACGACATCCTCCGAGGTGAACGAGGCGACTTCGCCGCTGGTGGTCTGGCGCAAAGAATACCGCGCGGGCTCAGGCGGATCGGGGCGCTGGCGCGGCGGCCTGGGCCAGACGATTGAAGTTTCGCATCGGCACGGCGCCGGTTTCGTCGTGTCGAAGATGTTCGATCGCATCCATCATCCAGCCCGCGGCCGGGATGGCGGGGCAGATGGCGCTGCTGGCGCCGTCTATGTCCTCGACGAGGATGGCAACAGGACAGAGCTGCCCGGGAAGGGCCGCGATGTCGTCGCTGCTGGCGCACGCCTGGTGCTCGAAACGCCCGGCGGCGCTGGTATCGGGGACGCCGCGGATAGAGCCCGGGAGCAGATCGACGCCGACCGAGAAGCAGGGCTGCTCGACGACCGCTAGCGCGGTTTGTGCGAACTCTCCGGCGCCGGGGTGGTGTGCGCGGCTGGGATCGGCAGCACGGTCGCGGCTTCCTGACTGTTGGTGGGCAGGTGGATGGGACTCTTACTCGGGTCGAGGGTGTCCATGGGCGGTCTCCGCGTTTGTTGCGCGAACATGCGACTGTGAAATCGAGGTCGCCGGGTTGGATTCAAGGTTTGACACGCCTCCGATCTGCTATAGAATTCGCCTCCCTGATCCGTTCGGATCGGTAGAGCGGGAATAGCTCAGTTGGTAGAGCACAACCTTGCCAAGGTTGGGGTCGCGAGTTCGAATCTCGTTTCCCGCTCCAATTTCTCAAAGACGTTTTTACCCGTCGATAAAGGCGACCAGCCTCGCGACCCTGCGGGTCGCTCCTTCGAACCGTTATCAGCTGCGCCGGCCGGTATGCCGGCGCGTGGACGACCACGCACGCATGCGTGCGCGTGTTTCCCGCTCAAATTACTCAAACGCAAGGATAGGTGTCAGGGTGCTTCGGAGTTCGGCTGAGCTTCAAATCTTGTGATGCAGGCCGTTGGGCCTCGAATCTCGGACCGCAACCCCGGCGGCCGCATGTGGCCGCCAGGGTCGGGTCTGTCAGATCAAGTACAGGACGAGGGTCAGATTTCCGTCAGCATGTAGAAGGCCCCCGTGGCTTCCAGCAGAACTCCGGCGCGTCCTTTCGGAAAAAGGAAGAAGCGCGGATCTGAGCGCCCGCCTGCGAGGTTGTTCAGGGTATTGCCGATGAAGTTGCCGTCCGTGTCCACGAGGTTCACCAGGAACAGCGGCACGTCGACGCCGTCAATTTTTGCGGTAGTGGCGTACAGCTCGCCGTTGGCGAGGTCGCCGAACAGCAGAGAGATTTCGCTGAACGACTTATTGCTCACGGCAGGTCCCGAGGCGGCGACGAAGTTGAACGGATTCAGAGCGCCGCGGCCGTATTGTGCGAGCGGTTGCCGGAAACCCGGTTCCGGCACGGGTGCGGCACCTTCGGGTGCAGGTTGGTCGCCGAGCCGCAATGGGATGCCCTCGCCGACGTAGAAGGTGCCTTCTCTGGCCAGGCCGTCCTCATTGCGTCCCCAGCCGAAGTTTTCGATGGTGCCGGTATCGAGCAGGTCACTCCAGGAAATGAAGTTCACTTCTTCGGCGGTGACGCCGCCGATGTCTGCGAAAGCGATGCCGGCGGGTTCAGAGGTAACCTGAAGATGCTGCACGTTACGCAGGCCTTTCGCCGTGACTTCCACGCTGCCGTCAGCGGGATCGATGATCAGCAGCTTACTCAGATGAGAGGTATCGTCCTGCGGTGCGCGGCGTCCTTCCATGCCGAACGGCAGGTTGTCCCCGGTTGAGTAGGCAAGCCTGCCGTCGGGTAGAACAACCAGCCCACCGCCGCTGTGAAAAGGACCTTCCTGAGTTTCCAGAGCTAGAAATGGCGTGGGGTTGGAAAGCGCGCCGTTCTCGTAGTCCCACTCGAGGAACACCTGGTAAACCACTTCAATCGGAATCGAGCCGAAGAAAAGCGTGAATAGCGGTGCGTCGATGTTGTAGATGTCACGGTCGAACAGAGGTCCTGAGCCGCCATTGCCGTTGCCGAAACCTCCCGTCCCGTCGGCCGGCCAGAACGTGTCGATGAACAGAAAATCTTCCCGCCCACCGGAAGGTGAGTCTGGGTCGGGGAGCTCACGAACCGGTATGCCGGCGGGCAGCGTGCGCGACGTGATGACCGTGTAGACCTTGTTCTTGGCGGCATCGCCCGCCACGTTCATGAGGGCGAAAGCGCCCGCGGGCTCGATATCGGCAGGCGTTTGATGCGGGCCGTAGATCATCGTGGTTGCACCCGTCTGGGTGTCGAAGCTGAAGACTTCCGTCGGCACGTGGCTGATCAAGAACAGCTCGTCGGTACCGTAGGGTTGTGGAGAGGCGATATTGGCCCCGGGTGCAGCTGGCATGACGCCCGCCGGTGCGACCTCAACCGTCAACGTCGACGGTATCGGTACTGGTGCGATCTGCGCGTACGATGACGCGGCGAACAGTAATGCAATCGAGAAACAGGCTAGACTTTTTGTCATTTATTAGTTCCTTTAGATCCTGATTTACGAAGCGAAGAGATCACTGCACCTGCGCTCTGGGTCGGCTCCGCAGTGAGTGAAAACCTCGGTCCCCGGATGATGAATTGCCCACACGTGGCCAAACACTGCGTATCAACCGTGCCTCAACAATATGTCAAGCTTGTTACTGTCCGCAAGAAATATCGTCTGGCGAGCGCGTGCTGAGGCCAAATCTTCTTCTGGAGGTGCCGCCAGGCGGGGACACGCTTTCCCTTCAACGCGGATTCGCGTTACCTTTGGGGCAAGTTCCAGCCCGAGAAGAGCCGTTGCTCGAATTCCCAGAACAACCACGCAAGTACGAACACGTGCTTCTCGAGGATACCGATAAGCCGTTACCGGAAAACGTCAGCCTGAGCACGCGCTACGCGTTCTTCTCGACCATTGCCAAAGGCGGCAAATCGCTCATCAAGTCCTGCAAAGACCTGCACCTGTCGCGTTGGGTTTGTTACAAAACGCTGCGGCCCGAGTTCGTCGACGACGAGATCGAGCAGAAGCGGCTGCTACGGGAAGCGCGCGTATCCGCGATGCTGCAACACCCGAACACCGTGCCGACCTATGAGCTCGGCCGGGACAACCGCGGCAACTTGTACTTCACGATGAAGCTCGTGCACGGTTACACGCTCCGGGAAATCCTCGACTATCGGGAGCGTTACGACCTGACGCAGCTCGTGGATGTCATCGTCCAGATCGGTCATGCGCTCGAGTACGCGCATACCCATGGCGTGGCGCACCGCGACATCAAGCCTGAGAACATCCTGGTAGGTCCCTATGGCGAAGTGCTGCTTCTCGATTGGGGCCTCGCCAAGGTCTGGGGACCCGAGGGAGAATCGGCGGAAGAGCTTGACGAGTCGGGCAACGCATTGCCGGGCGGCGATCTCAGCATCACCGCGCGCGGGAAGATACAGGGCACGGTGTCATACATGTCGCCGGAGCAGATCAACAAAGACCCCGCCATCGATCAACGCACGGACATCTACAGCCTGGGTGCCGTGCTCTATGAGATCCTCTGCGGACGCACGCCGGCTGTCGGTGAGACGATGGATAAGATCATACAGTCCACATTGTATGAGGCGCCGCCGGCGCCGTCTTCGCTGGCGAAGGGAAACCTGCCCCCGTTGCTGGAGTCGACCTGCATGCAGGCGCTCGCAAAAGATCCGGCAGACCGTTTTGACGATATGGGCGATATGATCCGTCTATTGCAGGAAGACTGGCGCCGCTGATACGCCGTCGGGCGATGGCGGACGGAACTGGACGAGGAGGGGAGATGAAACTCTGGAAGATCATCGTTGTGCTTGTGCTGCTGGCACTGGCAGGTACGGCGGCATACGTGTACCTGGCATTTCAGAATATCGAGGTCGAACGGCTGGACGACGACCTCTGGGTGCTGCGCGGATTTGGGGGTAACACGGCGGTACTGCGCACCAATGCGGGCGCTGTCGTGGTCGATACGATGACCTTCGGTATGCAAGGTGAGCGCATCCGCGAGATCACGCGGGAGCTGACCGGTGATGATGTGGCGTTGATCATCAACACGCACTATCACCTCGATCACACCCATGGAAATCCTGCGTTTGAGCCGGGCACGCGCGTTCTGTCCACGGAGCGGACGCTGCGCTATCTGACCACGCTCGATGCGGATTTCTGGTCGGGCGATGCTGCCGCGTTGCTGCCGAACGAGACGTTCACAGATCAACAAACGCTCATGATCGGCGGCAAGAAAGTCGAGCTCATACATCCGGGCCCCGGTCATACGAACGGCGATCTCGTGGTGGTTTTCGTTGACGAAGCCGTCGTGCACATGGGAGATCTGATGTTCAACCGGCACTATCCCAACATCGACCTCGAAGCTGGCGGCACGGTGCAGGCCTGGCCTGCTGCGCTCGACCGGGTGCTGTCGCTCTACAGCTATGACCGGGTGATTCCCGGACATGGGCCCACGACCGATCGCGACGGCATCCGCCAGTTCAAGAGCTTCCTACTGCAACTCGGCGCCATCGGGCGGCAGGCCGCGGCCGACGGCTGGACGCTCGAGGAAACGCGGGCAACGGCGGATCTCACCGAGGATGCGGGTTACGAGCCGATCCGTTTCATCGTCTCGCTCGGCCTCGACAGAGGCTTTGTCCTGCAGCGAGCCTGGGAAGAGACAACCGGCAACTTCCAGCTCGCACCGGCTGCCCGCGACTGAAAGGCTAGGACGGCGGCGGACGCCGGATTGGCGTCGCCGTGCGCCGGGACGGGGCTGTGGGTGCCGTGGTGCGCACCGGCGGCGCGGACGTTTGGTTGCTGCTGCTGGAGCTGGGCGGCAGTCTCACCCCGTTGCTATCAATGACGAGCTGCTGGTTACCGACTCTCAGCACAATCTGATCGCTACCCTCGATCAACAGCGTGTTCGCGGACATCCTTGCGTCTCCGCGAATGCTGGTTTGGGCGCTGCCGCTGATGCTGGTCGCTTGATTACCACCCACGGTAACCCGGCGATCTTCGCTGACTGTCAGCAACTGATTGTTGCCCACCGACTCTCTGCGGTCGTTTGCCGCAACGGTGGTGAGGTCTTTGGCTGCGCTCAGCCGCATGAGCTCAGAACCGGCCGTATTGCCGAGCATGATCTCGTTGACCCCTTGCCCGCCAGGACTGCTGCTCGCCGCCAGGCGCAGCACAGTTTTTGATTCCGGCAGTGGGTAGGGAGGGCGAGCGTCAGCGTTGAAGAGACTGCCGAGAACAAGCGGCCGCGAGGGGTCGTCGTTTACAAACCCGACCAGAACTTCCTCGCCGATGCGGGGGAACCACAGGCTGTCCGCGTTCGGCTGTACGACGCGCACTCTCGTTTCCTGTCCCGGCCGGGACCAGATGAACGACACCCGGACGCGCCCATGCTCGTCGACGTCGATTTCCTCGCCAGCTGGACCAGCGACAAAAGCCCGCGTGACGGACGCCCTCGGCGTCGGTGTGCTGATGGGCGTGCGGTAGGGCAGGCTGGCTGGGATTGCATTGAAACTGTTTCTGTACCGGCCCCGATTGAACGAGTGCTCCACGTCCGTAATGAGATACTGCTGGTTGGCTTCCCTGTGCGCGAGACCGGCAACCTCGACGCGATGGCCGGACACTATGCCTGCGGTGCTGCGGCCTGTGACCACGGCAGCCAGCGCGGTTTGCGCCTGCAGCTGCTGCGCCGCAGTGACCTGCCCCTGGGCGAGTTCCGTGTGTTGCGCGCGCACTTCCTCGTTGATGATCTGCGTAAAGCGCGCGCCTTGTGCCTGAGCGGCAAGGGATGCATTAGGGGTCTCGAAGTTGAAGTTGTTGCGCTGCACCGTGCCCGCTGATTTCCCGATACCGAATTCCAGCCGCTGCAGGTTGGCGCGCTCACCGGCTGCGTTCAGCGGTGCGGGAATTTCCGGTGCGTTTGTTGACCGATCGGTGATGATCATCGTGTGGCTGTTCTCACCGTGCTCGAAATAATAGAAGAGACCATCGCGTTCCATCAGCCGATGCATGAAGTCCAGATCGCTTTCGTCGTACTGGGTGATCAGCGGCCACTGGACGGGGTCCCCGGTGACGTTCATTTCGAAGTTCTGCCCGAGTTCGCTGAGCAGATCGCTGATGACGTCTGTGCTGGTCATCTCGACAAACGATCGATAACGGCGGGCCTGCGCCGCGTCGGCAAGGCGCGGTTCGATGACAAGGCGATAGCCCATGCTCCGCCGTTGCATGCCCAGCGCGTACACCTCGCGCAGGATGCCGCCAATCTGTTGACCGCCGGGCAGCGGAAAGCTGACTGCGGTATCGATTAATGGCAGGAGCGCATCGACGCTGTTCCCCGTAATTTCGACCTCGAATCGGTAAGGCTGCGACAGACCCTCAGTGCCTTCGAAGGCGACGATCCGGCCGTTCAGCGGTAATGCTGACCACGCCGTCAGCGGCCAGAGCAACGCAATGAGACAGACGGTTTTACGGATGAGCATGGATCCTCTCCCTGGGTGCGGATTGGCTACAGGCGTGTGGGCAGCAGCATGAAATCACCCGCTTCGTGACCGGATCGGGCAATCGGCGCATAAGCGGGAATCTGTTCGAACTCGAAAGCCTGCGCCGCATGCGCGACGCGCGCGGCAACCGCCTGGTAAAGCGATCTGCCGGTCAGCAGTTCGCCGTTGGTGCGAAGCGCTTCGAGGAACGCCTTTGCGAAAACGGAATGTGCGCCGCCGCCGCTGTCCAGCACCGGAGCGAGACCGCCTGAGGTCAGGACGACCCGGGCTTTTTTCTTCGCCATGAGATTCAGCCAGGTGGCACGTTCGGCTTCGGTCATCGCCGTATCAATCTGTGTGAGGCTCGAACGCGTCAGCGTGCCGGAGTAGCAGCTGTCCACTACCAGCATGATCTGCTTGGCCTGGATGACATTGAGGATATCCGTGATGGCGACGTTCGATAACCAGTTGGCCGTGCTGGTGGTTTCTGCATCCACCGGCAGCCAGTGGCCGCGCATGTTGGCGCGGTCGAGCTCGCCGTGCCCGGCATAGTAGATGAGGAGGTTGTCTTCGCTGGTCAGCGTGGCGCGCAGCTCGTTCAGGGCGGAGAGAATCTCGTAGCGGCTGGCGTCTTCGAGCGTGTCTACCTGAAACCCGTATTGTTGCGACAGTATCTGCTGCAGCGCTGCGATGTCATTGGCGGGCGTGAGCAGCTGGGGCAGGTGTCGATAGTTGCTGTTACCGATCAGCAGCGCCCGGTAGTTCCCGAGATCGACTGTCGGCAGTTCCGGAGCCGGTGGTGGCAGGCTCCGGGCCAGCGCAAAGCGCAGGTCGGAACGTTTGCCCTGGTTGTCGATAGCGGCGACGACCACATCGCTGCCATCCCGGGCATTCAGCTCATAAGTAAAAACGCCTGCCGGATTTGTCGAGACGGGCACGCTGTTGATACTTAGATCGAGCAGACCGGCGGGCGCTGTCACGCGACCGATGATTCGCATGATCGAAACGCCGTTCGTCGGGCGCGGAATTCTGACTTTCACGAGGCCGCGGGTTACCGGCAGCACTGGCTCGATGATGCTGATCGCCGGTCCCGCGACGTTGACTTGCGGCGTTACGGGCATGGCTGGTTGCCGCTGCCGGTCGCGCAAGGATGCCACTTCACTCAGCAGGCGGTTCAATTCGTCGAGCTGCTGCCTCGCTTGCTCATCGCGTTCCGCAAGCATGCGGCTCTGATCGGCGACGGTCTGTTCGAGTTCCGAGCGCGTTTCAGTGGAAGAGGCGAGCGCTGCGGATCCAGCCTCGAGGCGCGCCTGCTGGTCGCTGATGAGCTGTTTGAGGCTTGCGAGTTCCGCTTCGACCTGCGCCGTATCTGCCGACTCCGTACGCAGTGCGTTGACGGTCTCCTGAAGGCGTGCAATCTGTTGATCACGCGCTGCGAGGTTGGCCTCGTAGTCTTGAACACGCTGCTCATGCGCGGCCAGCGTCTGCTCTTGCCTTTGCCTGGCGACGGCTTCTGCTGCCGCCCGGCCTTCATCTCGCGCGGATACGACCTCGCGGGCAGCCTCGGCGCTCAACGCGTCGACTTCCCGCTGGCTGGCGGCCAGGGCGGCCCTCAGCTCGACGGTTTGGGTCTGCAATGCGGCCAGCGCTGCTTCGAGCTTTTCGGTTTCGCGCGTCACAAGCAATTGCACAGGTGCGACGTCTACGGTGGTGTCGATGCTGAGCGCTGGTGTATCGGCTGGCAGTCCGGCTGCCCTGCGGTAGTAAGTCAGTGCTTTCGCGCTATCCTGCGCGACACCCAGCCCCCGTTCATAGAGGTTGCCGAGATTGGTCAGCGCGCGCGGAAAGTCCTTCGCGGCCGCCTGTTCGTACCAGCGGCGCGCAGCGTCGTAATCCGGGGGGACGCCCACGCCCTGTTCGAAGATTTCGCCGAGGGTTGTTTGCGCCTCTTTGTCGCCCGCCTCGGCTGCCTGTAGCCACACTTTCAGCGCGGACTTCAGGTTGGCGCGGTCGCTCACCACGTACTCGCCGCCTTTGACACGACACTCCAGAGCCGTGGTGCGCACCGGCCGGCGGGCCGATACGTACGTGGTGCGCGTGCCGAGCTGACGAATCTGTCCGGGCAGCAGGCAGTTGACCACCATCAGGTCATCCGCGCTGGTTGCTTCGGGCTTCGCACCGGCTGCCAGGCCCGGCACCAGGACCAGGCTCAAACATAAAAGAAGACGCAGCATCGGTTACTCGTGATTGAACCAACGCGTGACGACGACGCCAGCGCCGGCTTCAGGCGCCTGGAAGAGGTCGGGCGTGACCGCAGAGGTGCCCACTGCAGAGGGCACGTTCACCGGCTTGGCCTTGACCTTGATCAGACCTCTGGTCAGCGGAACGACAGCCGCCTGAGCCACCGGCTGGTAGCTTTGCGGTTGCGACGCGCGCGGGATGTTGGCCATACGCGCCAGTATTTCTTCGACATCGGTACGTTGTTGGTACGACGCCAGAAAGAACACCTGCTCGAGGCCTTTATAGGTATCGAGCGCCCACCAGTCTTCCTGTGAAGACGGGATCAGGTAACTTTGTCCGGGCTGCACCGGGTTCGCATGGTTTTCCGCCGGATCAGGATAGATCTGCGCGACATAGCCTGTTGCGTCTACGCCGATAATGTAGACGTAGCAGGCGCAGTTGGCGCGAAAGTGCACCTTCAGCAGGTCGCCCGAAGCGGGATCAGCGCCGCCGTCGCGCAGCACGTCGCCGTCTTCGATGGCGACGAGACCAAGGGTGCCCGCGCGTTGCGTCATCAGCGCAACGTCGAGCTCAACGGGAGCCATGCTGCGCATTTGATAGGGCGATCCGGCGCCATTCTGGGCGTAGGGATCGTCGGCGCGCGCGTACGGGTCGTTGTCGGGCTGTGCATAGGGATCGTTGGGCTGCGCATACGGATCGTTGGTTTGCGCATAAGGATCATTGGGCTGTGCATACGGATCGTTGGGTTGTGCATACGGATCGTTGGGTTGCGCATAAGGATCGTCAGCCTGCGCATAGGGTTCGTTGTCAGTTTGAGCGTAAGGGTCGTTGTTGGCCTGACCATATGGATCGCCGGGCTCGCCGTAGGGGTCGTCAGCCTGCGCGTACGGGTCGTTCTGCTGGGCGTAAGGGTCGTTGCCAGGCTGCGCGTATGGGTCGTTCTGTTGATAACCCTGGTTGTTGTAGCCGCTGTTGCTCTGCCCGTAGGTTGAATTGCCATAACCCTGATTCTGCTGTTGCTGCATGTATCCGGGCGGGGGGCGCTGGTAGCCCGACTGTGCGAGGGTGGCCTGCATCGGCATGTTGGTGACCTGCCGAGTCAGCGCGATCAGCAACGCCTCCATTTCCGTGGCGTAACGCGGTGCGTGATTGACCGAGGCTGCAGCGATGAGGTCCTGGCCGAACGCGACGGCCAGCTGGGTCAACGCCGGCGCAACCGCCTCGCAGCCCACCATGAAGCCGGTGGTCATCACCAGCAACCAGTTTCTCAATCTCTTCATCACGCCTCCTGCCATTAGGTGATTGCTAGAGCTCTATGCGCAAACCGGCGCTGATCTGATAACGATCGAGGTCGTCAGCAGCGGTTGTGACCTGATACTCGATGAATGGAATCCAGCCGTTCTGCAGAACGCCGAACAGGCCGACCGCGATATCCACACGATCGTCGTCAATGTCGTCGCCGCGCAGGCGAAAGACATTGCCTGACGCATCGTTGACGTAGCGGACCTGGGCTGCGCTGCGGTCGCGGTCCAGTTCATTGATGTATTCGATACGCGCCTGTGGGACCAGCACCCAGCCATCCATGGATATGGCTTTGGAGGCGCTGACGCCGAGTTGCCCGAGCAGCACCGATTGATCCCCCAGGGAGACGTCGAGCGCCAGACCCGCACCGCTGAGGTCGCTTTCGATGTAGTCGTCAAAATCGGTGTCGATGTATGTCAGGCCAACGAACGGGCTGATATTCCAGCCACCTGCTTCCGCCTGATAGCCGGTGGTCACGGTCAATAGCAGTTCCGTGCCGTCGGTGTCGGCTTCCGTGACAGAGTTGGTCTGGGCAATCACACGGTTCGACTCCTGGAAGACTGAGTTACGCGAACTGTCGATCTCTATCTGGGTATAGCCGAGGCTGGCATCCAGGAAACCCTGTTCCCCCAGCCGCGCGCTGACATAGGTGGTCAGGCCGATGCTGTCGGTCTCTATCTCGCCCGCGTCAGCCAGCGGGTTGAAATTGGTGCCGGGGTTTTCCCGATCGAACTCGAGGTCGGCGCTGCCCCATTGCAGCCACGCGCCCCAGACCAGGTTGTCGTTGATGCGATAATCCAGACCCAGCTCCGCACTCTGCTGATCCAGCTCGTAGCCGCGCTCGGCATCCACGTCCACAACCCGGTCGCTCTCGCTCGAGGAAGTGCGTGCGTTGATCAACAGGCTGAACGGACCGAGGTCTACCTCTGCGCTGCCGTCCTCGCCGTTCCCCGTCGACTCGCGCTCGGCGCGCAGGCGCTCGCGAATCTCTTTGCTGCGTTGTTGCGCGGTGAATACGGCCGCATCGCTGCTCGACAGCGTCTGGCTTGGATTCAGGCTGGACTCGCTGTCCCCGGAAACGTTGCCCAGACCGCTGTCGGTTTCCGCGCAGCGGGTCGCGAGCGCGCCTGTTGGATTTGCGCAGGCGGAGAAGAAAAAGTCCTGGAATTCTGCGTTCGTCGCCCAGCTCGGTGCCGCTGCGAAGCCGCTCAGCAGTGCCAGCGTCCATCCGATGGTTATACGATGTCGAAAGATGTGCTCACCCACGTTGTCAGCTCCTGTTGGTCATGCGTTATTGTCCCTGTCCCCTGGTCTCCCTGCTCGCGTCTGGCGGCCTGGCGCCGCTCTGCTGCATCGCCTCCGGGCAGCGTCGCTCGACTTTGCGCCGATACACGAGAACGCTGAACTCGAGATGCCCGGTCGGCTCATGATACCAGCGCACGACGCCAGGGCTGCACGCCCGGCAGCCGGGCTCCGGGAGAGCGACGATCTGGACGTCGCCGAACCGATTACGCTCAATGTCGAGCTCTGCGTGATCGAAAACCCATTGTTCACCGCAGTTTGAATCGGGTCCAGGCAAACTGACGTCAAATGTCTCTTCGCCTTTGTTGCCGACCAGCAGGTCGGATTTCACATGCAGATAGGGCTGTTTCGGATCCAGCGCGACGACCGGGGCCTCCATGGCCGCCAACTGGGCGAATGGAAGCAGCAGGAAGCTGGGCAGAAGCAGTGTTCGAATCGGTCGCGTGCGGCTCACATGCGTGCCATTGCAGATCAAGTTGTCGCTAGTATTGCCAATCGCGACGTTCAGAAAAATCGCCTAAATTAGGGATGTGCGGTGGCGGTTTGGTCAGGTTCCATGAACTGGCCGTCTGGCAGCAGGCACCAGGAAATTGGGAGCACGGTGAGCACCGAAAGCACGGAAAGCGCGGAAAG
The DNA here is from genome assembly GCA_965267275.1 of Pseudomonadales bacterium. Taxonomy (GTDB): domain Bacteria; phylum Pseudomonadota; class Gammaproteobacteria; order Pseudomonadales; family Azotimanducaceae; genus UBA4421. The sequence continues at coordinate 2,799,659 of OZ253950.1, read as the reverse complement.
CATGACCAATATCATGATTGTCGAAGACGACGAGGAAACCCGTCAGGCCCTCGTCAACAGTCTGTCGGAACAGGCCGACTTTGCGGTCATCGCGGCCAAAGGCAACGTTGCTGAAGCGATGTCATTCCTGGCGTCGGAAGAGGCTGCCCGCCTCGACGTGATGCTGGTCGACCTCGGACTGCCGGATGGCGCCGGGCAGGACATCATTCGCGCCGCCACGAATCGTCCGGAGCCGCTTGAAGTCATGGTGATCACGGTATTCGGTGATGAAAAGAACGTCGTCAGCGCCATCGAAGCCGGCGCGGCGGGATATCTTCTCAAAGACGCTGCCGGGGAGAGTATTGCGGATGCGGTAACCCAGCTGCTGGCGGGTGGGTCGCCGATAACGCCGGTGATTGCGCGGCATATATTGAAACGCTTCAAGCATGAACCTGCGGAACAGACGAACCGGGATGCAGCGGCGACACCGCGCCTCACGCCGCGGGAAGTCGAAGTGCTGCAGATGGTGGCGCGCGGCTATACCAACAACGAAATCGGCGATCTGCTCAATCTCTCGTTCCACACGGTCAATTCCCACGTCAAGCAGATCTACCGCAAGCTTTCGGTGCGCTCGCGCAGCGAGGCGGTCTTTGAGGCCAGTCAGCTTGGCATCATCGATTTGCATCGAGGCGGCTGATGCGGGCATCGCTCTGGCTGTTCCTGCTGGTGCCGGTTTCGGCGGCCAGTATCTTTTTGCTGCTCGATTACGCCAAGGCGTTGCCGGGGCCGACAGAAGCGTTGCATGTGGAGCGCGCAGCCATGGCCGCGGGTGCCGAGTTTCGTGCGGCGGACGCTGTCAGTGTCGCGCTCCCACATGACTGGCGGGACATGGATGATGTGCCCTCGGAGGTATGGTATCGGATTGAAGTCCCGTTGCAGGTACCGCCAAACCGACTCTGGGGCGTGCTGATTCCTAATATCGAGCAGAACGCACAGATCTTCCTGAATGACGCCATTGCCGGCGGCTACGGCAGCATGGCGGCTTACCCGAGCCGCTATTCCAATCAGGCGCTGTACTTCCCGCTGGCGAATGGTCTGCTCAAACCGGGTATCAACGAGTTGCGCGTGCGGGTGAAAAGCTATCCGCCCGGCCGTGGGCATCTGGGTAAGGTCTATCTTGGCCCCGATACCGTGCTGCGTCCGTACTATCAGCGTCTGGTATTCGTGAAATCCGATCTGCTGTGGTTTTTCGTCGCGGCCTCGCTTGGAATGACGCTGGTCATTCTGGCGCTCATCTGGCAACGTCCCGATGACGCGCTGTATCGCTGGTTTGGTGCCCAGATCGGCTTCTGGACACTCGCGAGCGGGATGTCAGCGCTTGTGGACACGCCGCTGTCGGCGCCCTGGCACCTGGCCCTGACCACGATCTGCTCAACCTGGTTCTGTGCCGCCTCTTTTGCGTTTGCATTCCGCGTCGTTGGCGACCGTCACGCCGGGCTCGAGCGCCTCTACTTGTCGTGCGCGGTACTCGGCACTGTGGCGGTGCTGGTGATCGCGCTGATTGCCCCCGAGCGCGTCTATCAGCTATCGCCGTTCAGCACGATCGTGCAAATGGTGCTGGGGCCGTTCGTGATTGCCTGGTTAGTGCGTTCTTATTTTCATTCACGCGACCCCGAAGTGTTTCTGTTGCTCTACGCCGCGGGCATTCTCGTCGTTTTCGGATTCTTCAGCATGAGCGAATCCACGGGCCTGCGCTCCGGTGTGGAAGGCCGCTATCTCTTCTACGCGACGCCGCTCTTTCTCGCGGCCTTTGTGTTTTTACTCTTACGCCGCTTCATCGCAGCCTTGCATGAGGCCGAAGACCTCAATCGCAACCTCGAAGTGCGGGCTGAACAGAAGAACCGCGAGCTCGAAGAAAACTACGCGCGCATCCGGCACATGGAGCAGGAACAGACGCTGGCCGTGGAACGAGAGCGGATCATGCGCGACATGCACGACGGGGTAGGCGGGTTGCTCGTCTCCACGATGCGGCGGATCCAGGCAAACGGCGATGAGCGCGTCGCGGACAGCGGTATCGCCGACACGCTCGACAATGCGCTCACGGATTTGCGATTGATGATCGACTCGCTGGAAATCGGCGAGGAAGACCTCGACGTCGCGCTCGGCATGCTGCGCCGGCGCCTGCAGACCCAGCTCGAGGATACTGGCGTTGCGGTCAACTGGCGGGTCGACGCGCTGCCGGCGATTCCCGGCATGACGCCGCACGCTGTGCTGCAGATCATGCGTATCCTGCAGGAAGGTATTGCCAATGCGCTCAGGCATGCCAGTCCAACGACGCTGAGCCTGCGCGCTTACAACGGTGATGGGCAGGTGATCATAGAGCTCGAGGATGACGGGACCGGTCTCCCGGAGACGCCGCAGAAGGGTCAGGGCATCAACAACATGCAGCGACGCGCCCGCGATATCGGCGGGCGGCTGAGTCTCGACTCCGGAGCTGCCGGAACCAGACTCAGCCTTGCGCTTTCGACGCAGCCTTCCCGGGCGGACGGCTGAACAGGTTCAACCCGGCGCGGATCCCTGGCTATCGGGGCGCGTCAGGCGTCTGCGCGCGGGTCGCACACGCATTCCCGGTGCGCGTTACTCCGTCGGATCGACTTCGGCCCGCGCCATGGCTTCCTGCTCGAGGACCCGCGCCCCCCGCAGGATGCCGCCCAGCGCGTAGTTGCCCTCGTGGCAGGCGTACTCGTACACCTTGTCGTCAGTCGCCGGCCACGGAAACTCGCCGCTCCAGGGTTCGGTCCAGGTGGGGTCGGTCACGGTAAACGCGTAGCGCAGCGTGTTTGCATCAATACGGCTGAAGCGTTCTTCGACATGCAGATCTCTGGTCGCCATGAAAAGCCCGGGTTCTTCCTTGAAGTTTTTGGTGCTGACGACCAGCGTGTCGCCATCCCAGCGGCCCACCGAGTCGCCGAGCCAGCTGCGCATGTGGTCGGGTTTGTGATCCTCGTTCATACGTACGACCCGGGCGTCGTGATTCATCTCGTTGACGATGATGACGGTGTTCTCCGTCTGCACGATGCGCTTCAGGTTGTTGTACATCACCGGCAGCGAGGGCGGTCCGGAGGTTGAGCCGAAACCCAGGATGCAGCGTTCGGCGAGGGGGCGGTTCTCCGGATTGTCGTAAGGACCTGTCTCGCGGTCGATCCACCAGGCGGTGCCGGTGTTCTCCTGACGATTGGCGCGCGCGGCCGTCACGCGCTGGATTCCGGCCGGGCTCATTTTCGGCAGCCGACCGTTTTCCGGCGAGGTGATGATGGAGGTGCGGTAGGCGCCGTCCAGCATGAAATTGCTTTCCCCAATGTCCATGTAGAAGGCGTTATAGCCACCCACGCCGCCGGCAGCGCCGGAAAACTCGGGCACGAAGAAATCCACGCCGCCTTCGGGCGGCGCTGTGCGATCCGGATCGCTGGGTGCGGAGTCTTTGTCCAGGTTGCTCCGCCAGTATGCCGCTATCTCTCTGGCTTCCTCGGCAGTCAGCTGAGCTTTGTCGGCCAGGTGCTTCGGCCGTTGCAGCGGCGTGAGCGTCGCAATGTTATAGGTACCGCTGAGGTCCGGGTGTTTCGACGTCGATTGTGGCGTGTCCGCCAGCGCCGAAGATGCCAGCCCGATTGCCGCAGCAACGGTGACACAGGTGAAAAATCGCGATGTGCGCATGGTCTTCCCCTCCAGCGGCAATGAGCTCGTCGAACAGCATAGTAAGCGCCTTCCGCGATGTCCACGGACGTCGAGAAATGCCCAGATTGAACTACGCTTAAATGGACTAAGTGTTTCATGTGTAAGCGTTTTTATGGCTCGAAGTCACTTTAAGTGGGTGTGGATCGTGCTCTGCTCGATAGGGAGCATGGATGCCTGTGCCGCGCTGGTGGCGGAGTACCGTATGGATGCGGATGCCTGGTCCGGAGTGGCTGGTGAAGTGCTCGACAGTTCGGGCAATGGTTTCGATGGCGTTGCCCGGCAGGCTGATACCACCGCGGGGGTGCTCTGTCGCGCGGGAGACCTCTCTGCCGCTTCGACCGGGCAATACCTCGATCTCAACCACAACGCGCTGGACGGCTTGACCAACTTCACGCTGATGATCTGGCTGCAGACGACGGATGATTCCAACTTCATTCTCGTCAGCGGGGCGAACGCCGGTGAGGAAAAAGAGCTCTACTGGCGTGCAGCCGGCGGAGATCGCTTCCGACCGGAAATCAAAGACGATGCTGACGGCAACATCGATGTGCCGGATTTTGACGACGGCGCCTGGCACCACTTTGCCTGGACCCGCGACGGCAGCACCAACTGTTTTTATATGAATGGCGTGGAGGAGGAATGTAACAGTCTCGACACGGGCGCTCTCGACATCGATCCGACGGGCTTCATCGTGGGGCAGCGCCAGGATGACATCAACTATGACTTTCGTAACGGCTGGGACGTACGCGGCCTGGTCGACGAATTTTACGTTTTCGACAACGTCATGAGCGAAGCCGAGATCAACCAGGTACGCGTCAACAATCTCTCCGGCCTCAACTGGGATGGTGCCAGTCGCGATTGCGCGACGGCGCTGCCAAACCCGCGTGGCGCGTTTTTCTTCGATGAACCCGGCTGGAACGGCACGCCGGACGAAGTGCTCGATAGCTCCGGTAATGACTATCACGGTACCGCGTTCAATACCGATACCGTTGATGGGCTCGTCTGCCGCGCGGCTGATCTGTCGGCCAGCGGCACTGCCGACTATCTCTCGATCGACAACCGGGTCCTGAACGGCATCGGTGACTTTACGATCAGCGTCTGGGTGAACAGCACCAACACAGGCAATCGCGCGCTCCTGTCCGGGGCGCGCGCCGGCGGGCTGGTGCAGGCCAACGAGCTCATTTTCTGGTTCTCCGCCAGCACCACGTTCAGGCCTTATTTCGGTAACAACAGCTCCGGTATGAGCGTGCCCTTTGTCTGGGATGGCACCTGGCATCATCTGGCGTGGGTGCGCAACGGCGCGTCCAACTGTCTTTACGTCGACGGTGCGCTTGCCGCCTGTCGGAACCTGACGACGGCAACGCGTTTCATCGACCCCGGTGGTCTCATCATAGGCCAGGAGCAGGATACCGTCGGCGGCAACTTCATCGCCTCGCAGTCGGTGCGCGGGCTCATGGACGAATACATGTTCTTCGGCCAGGCGCTCTCCGGCGCGCAGGTCAACGCGATCTACCAGAACAACCTGAACGGTCTGAGCTGGGACGGCAGCGCGCGCACTTGTCCCGCATTCGGCGCTGCCGAGTTTGAGATCAATCACGACGGCGCCGGTATCTATTGCGCGGCTGAGCGTATCGGTGTGCGCGCACTGGACAGCGGCGGTGCCACGCTGACGAGCTACGCAAGCACCATTGTGCTGGATACCGGCACGGGCAGCGGCACCTGGCAGCTGGCCGTTGGCGATGGCGTACTCGCTGACACCACGCCGGACGATGGCATCGCCACATATACATTTGCCGCGACGGATGCGGGTCAGGCCTGGTTTGATCTGAGCTATACCGGCGGCACGCCGAGTCTCGACATAGAGGTGGCGGAGCAAGCTAATGTCAGCATCCGCGACAACGATACGGAAGGCCTGCTGACGTTTGCACCCAGCGGGTTTACCGTCACAGCTTCGGCGCTCAGCAACCCACCGCCTATCCCGATCAACGACCCTCTGGGCAGTCGGACGGCGGGGACCGACTTCAACGTCCATCTCACTGCCTTCGGCACGACCGAGGACGACCCGGTGTGCGGCGTCATCGAAGACTATTCCGGCACCCGCAGCGTCGAGGTCTGGCAGGATTGGGTGGACCCTGGCTCGGGGCCATTAGTGACCGCGGTAACCAGTACCCTGGATAGTGTCAATGCGGGTGTCGATGAGCCGTCCGCAAACGCCATCGACATCGCGTTCGTCAACGGTCAGGCGTTCGTGAGCGCGAAGTACAAGGATGCCGGGCGCCTGCGGCTGAACTTCAAGGAAACGAGTCTGCGTGGATCGACAGACGCCTTTGTCAGCCCGCCAGCACAGCTGCGCGTGATCAGCGTACAGGACGGTTCGGGCGGGGCGAACCCGGAGGCCGCGACGTCAACCGACTCCGGTTTTACCGGCGCCGGTGAAGCTTTCCGGGTAGTCGTCGACGTCCTGGATGCGGAAGGCGACCGCACGCCGAATTTCGGCAATGAATTCGCCGCGGAAAGTCCCGAGATTGCCAGCGGCCAGCTCGTGTTGCCCGGCGCCGGCCGCCATGGCAGTGGCGACGACGGCGTGCTCGGCAACGGTGATGCGTTCATCGCCACGCTGACGCCGGGCAGGTTCGAAAACACGTCCGTCTATTACGACGAAGTCGGCATCATTCGCCTGCGGGCGGAGATTGCGGACAACGACTATCTCGGCGCGGGTAATGTCAGCGGACCCTTGACCAACAATGTGGGCCGCTTTCATCCGAGCTACTACGAGATGACCGCCAGTCTCTTGAGCCTCGATTGCGGCGCCTTTGTCTACATGGGCGCGCCCCACATCAATCTGCAGGCTGACCTGCTCGCCCGATCAGCCCAGGGTGCAACCGTGCAGAACTACGACAGCGGTCTGCTCGGTGCCGGGGGCGTGAGCACGGTCGTTGCCGAAGCGGAGGCTGCGGACGACGGCAACGATCTCGGTGCCCGCATCAACTTCAGCGCTGCCGACTGGCAGCTTGGCGCTTATGTCCTCAACGACACGGACGCTTCTTTCAGCCGCGACGTTGGCGTCGATGGCGCGTTTGAGACGCTCAGCCTGGGCCTGAAAGTGGTCGATGGCCTCGATGGCAGAGCGCTCAATGTGCTGGACATGAATGCCGCGACGAGCGGTGCGTGTGCGCCGAGTTCGTGTGCAGCGCGCGAAATCGGCGTCTTCGACGTGTACTACGGCCGGCTTGCGGTCCTGCCGGCTCAAGGTGTGGAAACCGAGCCGCTCGACGTCGACCTCGAAGCGCAGGTGTTTCGCAACGGGGCTTTCGTCGAGCATCTCGCGGACAGCTGCAGCACCTATGCCGCGTCAGATGTCACGCTGAGTAACTTTCGCGACAATCTGGATCCGGGCGAGACGTCGGTGGTCGCGCCGCTTGCCAGCGAGACTCTGGATCAGGGACATACAACCGCCGCGCAGCCACTGCTGTTGAGCCCGCCGGGCACAGGCAACGAGGGGATAGTCGAGGTGCAGCTGAGCGTGCCTGCCTGGTTGCAATTCGACTGGCTGGGCGCGGGAGATACAGACCCTGGCGCTGACGCCACGTTCGGCCGCTTTCGCGGTCACGATCGGATCATTTTCTGGCAGCAGGACCCGCTGCCATGAAGACCTAGATACAGCGTCCGCCGTCCACTTCCAGCGCAACGCCGGTGATCATCCCGGCGGCATCGCTGCACAGGAAGACGGCGGCACTGCCTATGTCTTGCGGTGTGGAGAAGCGCCCCAGCGGTATCGTCGACAGGAACTTCTCGCGGACCTCAGGCGTGTCTTCACCCATGAAAGTGGCGAGCATGGGTGTTTCTCCAGCGACGGGGTTAATTGCGTTGACGCGTATGTTGAAAGGCGCAAGCTCCACCGCCATAGAGCGCGTGGCCGTGATGACCCAGCCTTTGGAAGCGTTGTACCAGGTGAGGTTCGGGCGCGGGCTGACCCCTGCGGTGGAGGCGATGTTGAGGATCGTGCCGTAACCCTGGTCTTTGAAACGCGGCACGATCAGGCGGCTGACCAGGTAGATCGAGCGCATGTTGAGCGCGGTGACGCGATCGAATTCGTCGGGCTCGACACTTTCCAGGGGCGTTGGCTCAAGCCCCATGCCGGCGTTGTTGACGACGATATCGACGCTTCCCAGGCGCTCATAAGCGCTGTCGAACGCCGCCTCCAGCGCATCCTGGCTGGTGACGTCGGCTGCCAGTGCGAGCGCCTGCTCACCCAAAGCCTCTGCGGTTGACTGCGCGGCGTCCGCGTTCACGTCCATGATCACAACGCGTGCGCCGGATTCGACAAACGCCTCGGCGATACCGCGGCCGAAGCCCGAGGCGGCGCCGGTCACAATCGCGGTTTTGTTGGCAAGCGGGCTCAATTTTGCGGGTGCAAAAGGTTGTGCAGCGCAATGGCCATGACTTTGGCGGAATCAATCATGTCTTCTACCTCCACGTACTCATCCGGCTGGTGGGCCAGGGTGAGGATGCCCGGTCCGTAAGCGATGCAGTCCGACAGGCGGCCAATTCGATCGATGTGTTTCTGATCGTAAGTGCCGGGCGAGACGACCATCGTTGCAGGTTTGTCGAGCACCTGCTGCACCGCGTTCGATACCGCCTGCACGACGGGCGCGTCTGCGTCCGTCATGGTGGGAATCACTTCAAAGAGGTCGCGAATGCTGTAGTCGAAGCGCGCACGCTCGCTCTTGAGCGACTCGAGCAGATTGGTGACTTCACTTTTGACGACGCCGAGATCCTCTTCGATCAGGAAGCGCCGATCGATGATCATGCGACAAGAGTCCGGGACCAGGGGGGCGGGGAGACCGTCGAAGGTTTCCGCTTCGCCGCCGTGGATCGAGTTGATGTTGAGGGTCGATTGCCGCGCGCCCTCCGGGACGACGGGCATGTCGGTGCGTTTGCTTGCCAGTAGCGGGTAGAGTTCGCGCTCGAAACGCTCGACCACCGCGCCCATGTGCCGCACGGCGCAGTCGCCGTCGAACGGCATCGAGCCGTGGGCAATGTGGCCCTTGGTTTCGATTTCCGCCCACCACACGCCGCGGTGCCCGAGACAAACGCGGTCCTTGTTGAGCGGTTCCGGAATGATGACGTGGTCGATACGCGGCTTGGCCATGATGCCCTGCTCGGCGAGATAGGCGACGCCGCCGTAACCACCGGTTTCTTCGTCAGCCGTGCCGGAGATTTCGATGGCGCCGCGATAGTCGGGAAACGCTTCCAGGTAGGCTTCGACGGCAACGATGGACGCCGCCAGGCCGCCTTTCATGTCGCACGCCCCGCGTCCGAAGATGCGGCCGCCCACGAGTTCCGCCGCAAATGGATCCCGCTGCCAGCCTTTGCCGACCGCCACGACGTCGATGTGGGAGTTGAAATGCACGCACGGCCCGGGCGCCGTGCCGTCGCGTCGGGCAACGACATTCATGCGCGGATAACGATCCGAGTCGCCCGGCGTGCCGGCCGCGCGGAAGTACTCGACCTCGAAACCCCGCGTACCGAGACGCTCGCCAAGATAGCGCGCGCAGTCTTCGTAAAATTCGCCCGGAGGGTTCAGCGTTGGAATGCGGATGAGGTCCTGCGTCAACGCGATGAGATCCTCGCGCTTGTCGTCGATACGCGTTGCCAGGGCGTCGAAGTCGAGCTCAGACACGATCTTCACTCCGCATGGCTTCGTACGCGCCTCGCGCAATCGCGCGCGCCATGACGTTCCCTGCCAGGACGCCGACATCGAGGAGTGCTTCCTCGGAGACGGCGACCTCGCCGGTCGAGGCGACGAAAATGAGATCGCCGTCGGCGGGCGTGTGGACGGGGTAGAGCGCTCTGGCAAAGCCGTCGTGGGCGCTCACTGCAATGCGTTTGGCCTGGGCGGCGGTCAGCGCGATATCGGTGACGACGATCCCCAGCGTCGTGTTGGCGCCGGCCACGCGCTGTCCCGATTTGGTCCGGCCTTCGCGCGCATCCGCCGGCCAGGGGTGCGGATAGCCGCGCCCGCCGAATTCGTCGTTCTCTTCGAACGGCGCCGCCCAGAAATGTTCCGTGTCGCCCACGAGCGGGGAGCCGACTGCATTGACCGCTGCCGCGGCCATGATGTGGCCACCAGCTTGGGGTCGCGTCGCCGCCATGCCGAACCCGCCAGGGGTATTTGCCGTCATAGCGCCATATGCTGCGCCGACAGCGCCGAGCGCCGGGGTTGCGGTCGTGTTTGCGATGGCCTCGTAACCGAGTTCGCGGTATGGGGAGTATTGACCCCAGTTCTTGTCACCGTCATTGCGCAGATCAAACAGGATCGCGCACGGCACGATGGGTATCCGCACAGGGTCGAGCGGCACGCCGCGGCCGTGCTCGCGCAGCCAGGCCTGAGCACCGCCGGCGGCATCCAGACCGTAGGCGGAGCCGCCCGAAAGCACCAGCGCGTCGACGCTGTCGACGGTATTTTCGGCGCTCAGCAGTTCGGTGTCCCGGGTTCCGGGCGCAGCCCCCATGATGTGCATGGCCGTGATCGCCGGTGCGTCGAAAAGGCATGCTGTGGTACCGGTTTTGATCTTGCGATCGATTGCGTGGCCGATGCGCACGCCGGCGATGGGGATATCAAACTGGATCGGCATGAATACGAGTGTATTGATTTGCCTGCTCGACCTCCAGCAGAGCCGTGGTAGGCTGTCTGCATTCCGGGGAGGAGAGAGAACCTTGGCAAATCTCGAGGCAGAGGCGAACCCTGTAGAGCGCGCACGCGCGCTCGCGCCGCTCATCGCGAGCCACGCAGATGAAAGTGAGGCGCAGCGGCATCTGTCCGCGCCGGTCGCGGAAGCGTTTGCGCGCGAAGGTCTCTATCGTATTGCCGCGCCTGCGGACTGGTTCGGCGGCGAGGCAGACCCCGTCACCCAGATAGAGACGATCGAAGCGGTGGCTTACGTCGACGGCAGCGCCGCCTGGAACCTCATGATCGGTATCGAGACGTTTGGTCTGATAGCGCCGGCGTTTGTCGACTGCCGGGAGCTCATCGAAGATCCGATGACGGTCCTCTGCAGTTCAACGGCCGCGGTAGGACGCGCTGACAAAGTGTCCGGAGGCTACAACGTCAGCGGTCAGTGGCAGTTTGTGAGTGGCTGCCATAACGCGCAGCTCTTCGGCGCCACCGTGCGGGTCTGGGAAGGCGGCGAAATGATCCAGGACCTGCCGAACTATTACGCGGTGATCACCCAGCCGGATTTCGAGATCCTCGATACCTGGTACACGGGTGGCCTGTGTGGTTCTGGCTCGCATGATGTACGGGTGGATGATGTTTTCGTGCCGGAGGAAAGGCTTCTGGTGACGCTCGGCGCGGCGCGGCACGACTCGCCGCTTTTGAACTTCCCCCTTGGCTCGCGCCTCTCCTACAACAAGGTCGCGGTCAGTCTGGGACTCGCGCGCGCGGCCGTCGATGCGTTTGTCACGCTTGCTGAAGGCAAGATGCCGCGCTTCTCAGGGCGCGGTCTGAGCGCGCGGCCTCGGGCGCATCGTGCTGTCGCTGAAGCGGAAGTCCGGTTGCGCGCAGGGCGTGCGCTCGTGATGGATCTCGTGGCCGAGATGTGGGCGAAGGTCCAGGCGCGGGAGCACATCTCGACGCGTGAACGGGCTTTGTTTCAGCTCGCCTGCTCTGACGCGGTGCGTGGCTGCACGGAAGCGGTGAATCTCGTCTGCGAAGCGGCCGGCACGTCGGCGAATTTCCAGAGCCAGCCTCTCGAGCGCATCAGTCGCGATGTGCGCGTGGTCGGCCAACACCTGACAGTGGCCGCGCACAACATCGAGGACGCGGGGCGGGTCTTGCTTGGTCAACCGCCGGAAGAAATGATGCTGGCAGGTGCGTTCGCGCGTTAGCCAGCGCGTCTCAGCCCGGTCCTGCGCAGCTACCCCTGGGCGTCGTTCAGGAGCCTGACCTCGCGCTGCGGGAATGGTATGGCGATGCCGTTCGCCTTGAACGCGTTGAATACGGCCAGGTTGATGTCATGGACAGTGCTGAAGTAGCGGCCGGTGGGCGCCCAGTAGCGGTATTCGATGTCGACACTGGAATCGCCGAAGCCGCTGATACCGACCTCCGGCGCATGCGCCTTGTCGACGTTATCATTGGCGGCCAGGACACTGGTGATGGTTTCGATCGCAAGTTCCGGACTCGCGTCGTAGGCGATACCGATTGCTCCTTCGACAATCCGGTTCGTTTCTGAATTGGTGTGGATCTCACCGACGATGTGGCGGTTGGGGATGACGATCAGCTCGCCGTCCTCAGCGCGCAGATCCGTCGTCGCCAGGCTGATTTCCTCCACGACGCCGTGACAGCCCTGCGTCGAGATGGTATCTCCGACCCGGTACATGCGGGTCAATATGATCATGAGGCCGGCGCCGTAGTTGGAAACGGGGCCCTGCAGCGCGAGGCTGAGGCCAACGGCCAGACCGCCGATCGCGGCGATGAGCGGTGTGATCGAAATGCCGAGCTGGCTCAGCGCGACGACACCGAACATGACGAGCACGAGCGCGCGTATCGTGGATGCGATGAACTGACGCAGGGTCACATCGACGTTACGACGCTCGAGGACGCCGAGGATCACGCGTGATATCCAGCGTCCTACCCAGAAGCCCGCGATCAGCACGAACAACGCGCCGACGAGCTTGAACGAGTAGTTCACGGCCAGATCCACAACTACCTGATAGACCTGGTTCAATAGATCCAGCTGCTGCTCGAGTTCGTCCTGCATGTGTCCTCCGTGTACGTCAGGGCCGGATATTATCGCGTGGCACGGATGCCGACCAATGCGCTACGCCGTCGCGAGGCGCAGCACCTTCTCCTGGTTGTTGCTCAAGAACCACAGCCTTATGCCCACACAGACGGCGACGATCGAAAGACCGATGGTCATGCCCGCCCAGTAGCCGTAGACGCCGGGCGCGAGGCCCGGCGCGATGGCCTCGGTCGAAAGCGCGTGCCCGAGCGGCAAGGCCACGAACCAGTAGCCCACCAGGCTGAAAAGCATCGGCACCGTGGTGTCTTTGTAGCCGCGCAGCGCGCCGATCGTCACCGCCTGGCTGTCGTCGACAAGCTGATAGACGGCAATGAACAAGAGCAGCACGGCGGCGATCTCGATGACCGCCTCGTCGGTGGTGTAGACGCTGATGAGCGCGTAACGGAAGACCACCAGCAGGACACTCACCGTGAGCGCATAGACGATGGAAAACTTGTACACCGTGGCGGCGGTGCTGCGGGCCGCGTCGAGATTCCGTGCACCGACATGAAAGCCGACGCGAATACTCGCGGCCGCCCCGAGGCTCATCGGGATGACATAGGTCAGCCAGTTCAGGTTGCCGGCAATCGTATGTCCGGCCACCTCGTTGACGCCGATGCCGGCGATGAGAAGCGCAATGATCGAGAAAACCGCCATCTCGAGAAATGCGGTGAAGCCGATGGGGGCACCGATGCGACCGATGCCGAGAATGCTGCGCCATTGCGGCCACTCGAACTTGTCGAAAAAGCCGGTGTTGCGGAAGAACGGGAGGCGGATGACGATCATCATCAGTAGAAGCTCTACCCAGAAAACGACTGCCGTCGCGATGCCGCAGCCGACACCGCCGAGCTCAGGGAAGCCGAACTTGCCGTAGATCAGAATGTAGTTGAGCGCCGCGTTCAGCGGCAGGATGCTGGCGGCAATGAGCATCGGCGGCCGCGTATGGCCGAGGCCTTCGCACACGTGCCGGAACGCCACGTAGAAGACCACCGGCGGTATGCCCCAGGCGACGGCCTGCAGATAGGTCGAGGCGATGTCCGCTGCCGCAGGATCAACCCCGGCGAGGGCATAGAGCGGTGCCGCGTTCAAGAGCACCAGCACCAGCAGCGTGCTGGTTGCGAGACAGATCCACAGACCCTGGCGCACCTGGTGACCCACATCCTGTGCCCGGCCGCCGCCGCGCAGCTGCGAGGTGATCGGTGTGAGCGCCATGGTCAGTCCGGTGAGCAACATGAAGGCTGGCCACAAAATGCTGCCGCCCAGCGAGACGCCGGCGAGATCCACCGCGCTGTAGTGCCCGGCCATGGCGGTGTCGAGGAAACCGGTCGCCATGATGAAAAGCTGCGTCAGCACCATTGGCCACCCCAGCGCGAGAACGTGGCGCAGTTCGCTCGTGGCTTTTGGTGGGTGACTGGTGTTCAACGGTCGGCTCGAATCAAAAGTTCGTAAATTCTGCCGCTTACCGGGCCAAAAGTCTGTCTTGACCATTCAGAGACGTCGGCGTGCCGGGTATCATAGTCGCATCGAGTGTGAGGTTTCTGATATGCCTGAAGTAGTAGCGATTGAATGGGTCATTGGTTTAGCCATCGGAGGTCTCGTCCTCGGGCTGTTGGCCGGCTATGGCGTGAGTCTCAGAGGCGGCGCCAGATCGAAAGTCGAAGAGCTGCAAACCGCGCTCGATACCGCGGAGGCTGAGCTGGCCGACTATAAGCGCGAAGTGTTCGGGCAGTTTGCGGAAACCGCGGAGAAGTTTCGCGCGCTCGATAAGAGTTACAACGATCTCCATCGGCAGCTGGCAACGAGTTCAGTGGCGCTCTGCGGTGACGCGGCGACGCCGCTGCTGGCCGGTCCCGGCACCGAAGCCGGGCTCGAAGAAAAGGCAGTGACCGACGACGCGGTTTCTGAGGACGCGGTTGTTGAGGACACCGTTGCCGAGGACGGTCCAGCCGAAGGTAAACCAGCCGAAGGTAAAGAGGTGCCGGCTGCAGAGGGTAGCGCGCCGGAGGACCCGGTGGTCCTGGCCGAGGAGACGGTTATCAGCGCTGAGGCGCCGATCTCTAGTGACGAAACGACCGCAGACGTGGCGGCCGCTGATCCCGCGACAGCGTCAGACGCGGGTGACACCAGGGCCGAAGGTGACGACATCGTCGTTGGCGAGCATCAGGATGAATCGAGACCGGAGCCCACAGGCGCGGCCACCGCGGCACAGGATGACGTGCCTGTCCTGACAGATACAGACACAGATACAAATACTGAAGCGCCGCGCCGCGAGTCGGCTTAACGCGGCGTCAACGGAGCGCATCGAGAAGTGCCTGCGCCGTGGGATTGACCACGGCGGGGTGCATATCGGTCAGCGCTTCGTCCACCCATTGCATTCTGACAACGTCCGTTACGGTAAAGCCGGGCAGCCAGCCACAGAAGCGGAAACCCTGCGCTCTGGCTGCGTCGTAGGCGGTGCTGATCGCGGGATCGGCAACGCTCAGGTCCAGCTGTAGACAGGGGTAGGGTTGCGCGCGGAAAGCGTCGATCTGCGCGCTGATGTCCGCGCCCGTGCGCACAACGTTCAGCCTGCTGAGCCCGCGTCGTTGGAAGTGCGTCAGCGTTGTCTCGCTGATGTCGACCGGTGCCTCGTCACCGGCCAGCCACTGTCGTTTTAACTCGAGCGGTTCATTGAGCGCACCAATCTGGTCGATGAGCGCAGGGGGCAGGAAGCCGCGCAGCGCGGGTGCGGCCGCAAGTGGTTCGTACACGATGGTGGCGGCCTGACGCAGACTGGCGGTCTGGGTCTTGACCTGGCCGTCGGTGTCCGCGGGAATGTAGCCGAGCATCAGACCCGTTTCGAAGCCGGTCTTCACGGAATGGCGCTGCATGATGTGGTGGTCGGTCGTCGGATAGTGCAGAAAACCCCAGTAGCCGGATTCTCTGCACCATCGGGTGAGCTCAGCGCCTACCTGCCAGGCGAGGCCGCCGCCGCGGGCAGCGGGGTCGACCACGGTATTACCGAGCTCTGCGCAACCGGCGCCTGGATGGGTGGTCATCGCCATGTGACCGCGCAGGATGTCGTCCGGATCGTAGGCGCCGACACAGCAGAGATGCCCGGCACGCATGGCCTCGGCCAGCGCGTCGACGTCATAGAAGAGCGGATTGCCGTAGCTTGTGCCATAGACGCGCTGAAAGCAGGCGGAGATTGCCGCTGCGTTGGCAGGCTCGAGGCGGCGTATCGCGTAATCGGTCATGCGCGCACTATTGTCGAAAGGTGCGCCTTCTGACAAGGGAGAAATTCCTGTCCGACCACGCCTTCCTGTGGACACCTTTGTTGGTTACCGTAGCGCGATGACAAACCCAGTTCCCGCGTTGAGCACGGGGGTCAAGCTCAACTTCGGTATCGGGCAAATAGCGGAAGGGGTCAAAACCTGCAGTTTCGGCTACTTCCTGATGTTCTACTACAACCAGGTGCTTGGCTTGAGCGGCGATCTCGCCGGGCTTGCCATTGCGCTGGCGCTGATCTTCGATGCCATCACAGACCCGGTTGCCGGCAGCGTTTCCGATCGCTGGCACAGTCCGCGTGGCCGTCGTCACCCGTTCATGTATGCGTCTGCGGTACCGCTCGGCATCAGCTTTGCGCTGCTGTTTGCGCCCTGGGTGGATATCGAGATGGTCGGGGAGTATGGGCTCTTTGCCTGGATGCTGGGTGCAACGATTCTGACGCGGGCTTCGATGACGCTCTATCACGTCCCGCACATGGCGCTGGGCGCGGAGCTATCGGAAAACTATGACGAGCGTACGACGCTGGTCGCGATTCGCCACTTTTTTGGTGCGGTCGGCTTCATCATCGTCTTCGTCGCCGGCTTTGGTGTTTTTTTCGCGCCGACGGAGGATTACCCGAACGGTCAGTTGAATCCTGCGGCCTATCCGCCGTTTGCGATCACGCTTGCCGTGATCATGAGCATTACGATTCTCATCACCGCGTTCGGCACCCGCAGCCGGATACCGTATCTCCCCCAGGCGAGTGCGGATGAAGCGCGGGTGCGCATGCGTGACGTGATCCTCGAAGCCTTCGAAGCGATGAAGAACGATTCGTTCCGTTGGATGATGTTCGGCTTCATCCTGATCATTGTGGCCTTCGGTATTGCCGGTGCGACCGGCTTGTACATGTTCACGTTTTTCTGGGAATTCGACCGCATACAGCTCTTCGCGGTGGCGCTGGTGGTGCCGCTGGCGAGCATGGTCGGATATCTGTTTTCGGGCCGTATCTTCTCCTGGCTCGATAAGCGCAATGCGATGATCGCCGGCGGCGTCGGCTGGATGATTTTCCATGCGTTACCGGTGCTGTTGTTCATGGCTGGGTTTGCGCCGGAGCGGGGCACCTGGGCCATCGCCGGATTTCTGGTGTTCTTTGGCGTTTGCGGCGGGGCCTGCATCGCCCAGATTGTGGTGGGTATCGGCACGGCCATGGCCGACATCGCGGATGAGAACGAACTCGCGACCGGACGCCGTCAGGAAGGCGTGTTTTTCGGGGCGTCGGCGTTTGCCAACAAGTGTTCAGCCGCGCTGGGCTCCTTGCTGGCTGGGTTCATTCTCGAATACATCAGCTGGCCGACCGGCGAGGCGGTGCGTTCAGCGGCCGACATTCCGCCGGAGACGGTGTATCAGCTTGGCATCTGGGCTGGACCGGTCGTATCGCTGCTAGCGATTCCCGGCATTCTCTGTCTCTTCGGGTACAAGCTGAATCGCGCAAGGCTGACGGAAATTCAAGCCAAGCTGAGAGCTTCGGCTGCGACCTGAATCAGGCGTTTGCAAGCTCGCGCAGAAATGCCGCCAGTCTCTCGATGCTGATCGCCGCGTCGTCGAAAAAGTCGAGCTGACTGAACGCGTGGGGCATGTCCTGGTAGACGTGATAGTCGTGGACTCTGCCGGCGCGTGCCAGCGCCGCCCGCAGCGCCTCTGAGTCTTCCAGCAGGTCGTCGGCACTGCCGACCGCGATGTGCGCCGGCGGCAATGCCTTCGCCCGCAGGATCGGGCTTACGCGCGCATCCTCGATGAGATGTTCTTTGCCGGTGCCGAGGTAGGCATCGACGAGCAGACCGGTAAGGCTGTCGGGATCGAATCGGCTGAAATCGAACACGCCGTAAAGCAGGCCCAGTGCGCGGATCGGTACGGCGGAATCCTGCCAATGGCTCGCGACCGCGGCGCTCAGGTTTGCTCCGGCTGAGTCGCCGGCCATTACCAGTTGTTGCGGGTCGCCCTGCCAGCGGTGCGCATTCGCCGCGGCGAATCTCACGGCGTCCAGACAGTCTTCGTAGGCGGCCGGAAAAGGATGCTCCGGCGCCAGGCGGTAGTCGACGCTGATCGTGACAAAACCCTGCTTCGCGAGCTGAGCGGTGAGCTGAAAATGCGTGGCCGGGGACCCTGCGATCCACGCGCCGCCGTGACAATAAACCAGCGTCGGGCGGAGTTCGGTGCCTGCAGGCTTGAAAATGTCGACGGTCAGCGTCTTCTCGCCAACCGTTTTGTAGGGCACTGCCGGGATGTGCTCGATATCGGCGGGCAAGCTGCGATCCTGCATAGCGGCGATGGCGTCGAATACGCCACGGATGGCCTGCACCGTATCGAGATCGGGTTCGACGTCGAGCCACCCGGCAATGGCGCGGATGGCGACGTCGATGTTCATGCCGCGACGGGTCGTCGCATGGATCAGGCGGCGGGCCGGCTGTTGCCGAGGATCGAGACGCGTTCGCCGTAGCGGGTATCGGGCCAGTAGTCCCAGATCGCGTGATGCTGAGTGCAGCGGTTGTCCCAGAAGGTCAGCGTGTTCGGCTGCCACTCGACGCGACAGGTCAGGCGCGGCGTCTTCGCGATGTGATCGTACAACGCCTGCAGAATCGCGCGACTCTCCCAGGGATTCATGCCTTTGATATGCGACGTGAAACCGCTGTTGACGTAGAGGACTTTGTTACCGGTCTCGGGATGTCTCGTGATCACCGGGTGTTCATTGCGCGGATATTTCTGGCCTTCCGGCGGCGCGACCTGGTAACCGCCCATGTAAGGGATCGCGCCGTCATGCACGGCGGTGAGGCCGTCGAGCATGTCCTTCATGATGTCACTCAGGAGCTCATAGGCGAGGTACATGTCCGCATACAGCGTGTCGCCGCCACCGCTGGCGGGTGTCTCCTTGATGTAGAGCATTGATCCCAGCGGCGGTATCTCGTCACAGGTGACATCGGTGTGCCAGCCGTTGCCTGCAGTGTAGGCAGAGTCTTTGGTGGTTTTGATCCGCAGAATCTCCGGGTCTCCACCGTAGCTGTGCTGCATCGGGTGCACATGCAGGGTGCCGAATTTACGGGCAAAGGATTTGTGCGCTTCCTGGTCTATGTCCTGGTCGCGAAACACCAGCACCTTCCAATCCAGCCAGGCCTGGTAGATCTCGCTGAACTGCTCGTTGGACAGGGGCTGCGACAGATCGACGCCGTCGATTTCCGCGCCGATGTGTGGCGTCAGGCTGTCGACGCCGATGGTTTGAAAGCCTTCGATAGCGGCCATTTTCCTCTCCCGTTGCTCTCGGACGTTACTCCGGCAGACCCAGCACCCGCTTGGCGATGATATTGGCCTGAATCTCGCTGCTGCCGCCGTAAATCGTGGTGGTCCTGAGATGCAGAAACTCCTCGGTGGCCTTGAGCTCGTCGGCGGTGAAGCCGACCTCCTCGTGCGCGCCGAGACCGCGGAAGCCCATCAGCTCGCGCTTCAAGTCGGCGGTGTCGCGCTGCAACGTGGCGCCGACGATTTTGAAGATGCTGGTTGCGGCGCCCGGCGTGCCGGATTTGGTTTCTTCGTTGACCCGTTTGGCCGTGAGATTGAGTGCGGTGCGCTGCATGTTGAGGTCCAGCACGTCGTGGCGCAGGTCCTCATCCGCGATGGCGCCGCCGTCGGCTTCGCCGACGTAGCTTTTGGCGACTTTCACCAGCGAGCGGCTCGGGTCCGCGGCGCGTGCGCCGCCGGTTAGGCCGCCGATGCCGGAGCGTTCGAACTGCAGCAGGCGCTTGCCGACGGTCCAGCCTTTGTTGAGCTCGCCGACCAGGTCGATCTTCTGCGCAACCGCATCATCGAAGAAGGTTTCGCAGAAGGGTGAAGATCCGGAGATCAGGCGGATCGGCTTGGTGGTGACACCGGGTTGGTCCATCGGCAGCAGCATGAAGCTGATGCCTTCGTGCTTCGGGGCATCGAAGTCGGTGCGTACCAGAATGAACATCCAGTCCGCCGTTGCGGCCCCGGAAGTCCAGATCTTCTGGCCGTTGATGACGAAGTGATCGCCGTTGTCGACCGCGCGTGTAGTCAGGGCCGCGAGATCAGATCCCGCGTTCGGCTCGGAATATCCCTGACACCACTGCACCTCGCCGCGGGCGATCTTCGGCAGGTGGCGCGCTTTCTGATCGTCCGTGCCGTACTCCAGCAGCGTCGGTCCGATCATCGCCGTACCCATGCCCATCAGCGGCGAGCGTGCCTTGATGGCACCCATTTCGTCGTACAGAACCTTGGCCAGTGGCGGGCTCAAACCTGCACCGCCGTACTCTGAGGGCCACGTGGGGGCGGTATAGCCGCGCTCCACGCAGGCGTCCAGCCATTTTCGGGTGTCCGGATCGAGTTCGATTTTTGATGATCCATTGGGGATCTGGCCCGGTCCGCGGGCGCCCTCGGGGCAGTTGTCTTTCAGCCAGGCGGCTACTTCAGCGCGGAATTCGGCAAGCTCAGCCACGGTATTTCCTCTCTCAAACGATGATAAATGTTGATAAAAGAAAAACTGTACTCGGTATAGACTACGGAACTCAAGCGGGGCTTCTGCGTATGAACGGTGCGGATACCCTCGCGGATTACGCGCTGACGGTGCGTGAATCAGAAGGGGAGAGATTTATGGGATTGGCGGTACCGCCATTTTCGCTGGCCAATTCGGCGGGAGAGGACGTGAGTTTCCCCGCCGGGCGCGAGAGCATCGTCTGTTTCGTCAAAGAAGACTGTCCCACCTGTCGTGAGGTGATGCCCGTGCTCTGCGCCCTGCAGCGGGCGTTCAGCGACAAGCTGGACGTGCACATCATCGGCCAGACGGCCGATGGCAATGAGATTCTCGAGACGGAGTTTGCCCCGCCTGCGCCGCTGCTCGACGACTCCGCTCTAAAGGTTTCCTTTGCCAGTGACATCGATACCGTCCCGACACTGTTCTGGTCGGACGCCGAAGGTGTGCCTCAGCAGACGTTGATTGGCTTTGTGCGTGACGAATGGCAGGCGCTGACGGAGAGCCTCGGCGGCCCTGGCAGCACGGATATTGATTGGCAGGCGCTGCCGGAGTGGCGCCCGGGCTGCGGCTCCAAATCCGTGGACCCGGCCATCGCCGAACGGCTGCGGGCCGAATCGGAGAACAGTCCGCTGCGCGCGCGCCGAATCGACATTGGTGAGCAGGACGACGAGTTCGAGTTCATGTTCGACCAGGGCTTCTCCGACGGGCTGCCGCTGGTGCCGCCCACGCCGGAACGTGTCATGCGGATGTTGGCCGGCACGAAACGTGATCCGCAGGAAGTGCTCGCTGCGATGCCGCCCAATATGGGCGAGGTGACGGTCGAAAAGGTCGCCATCAATGCGGTGATGGCGGGTTGCAAGCCGGAGTACATGCCGGTCATCAACACCATCGTCCAGGCAATCTGCACAGACGAATACAACATCCACGGCGTCATGGCGACCACGATGGGCGCGAGCCCCGTGGTGGTGGTCAACGGTCCGATTCGTGAACGCCTCGGTATGAACATGAAGCTTGGTGCGCTGGGTCAGGGGAATCGCGCCAACGCCACGATCGGCCGGGCTGTGCGGTTGATCATCCGCAACGTCGGCGGCGCGGAGCCGGGGGGCACCGAGCGTTCCACGCTTGGCAACCCGATGAAGTTCACGATGTGTTTCGCCGAATGGGAAGAACGCAATCCCTGGACACCGCTGCATGTCGAGCGCGGGTTTGATGCCGAAGACTCGGTCGTTACCGTGTTTACTATGACAAGCGGGCCTACGCTGATCGTCGATCAGGATTCGCGTACGGCAAGCCAGCTGGCCGGTACCATGGGGTTGTCGCTCGAGGCAGCGTTCAATCCCAAGGCGCACTACGCCACGGACTGTCTCCTGGTGGTGGTGCCTGAACATGTCGATACGCTCATGCGCGACGGATACACCAAGGCGGATCTCAGGCGGCGTATACAGGAAGTGACAGCCAAACCCATACGCGAGCTTGTGGCCGACGATGTTTCCGGCGCTGGTTTCAAAAAGGAAATGGCCGCATCCATGGACGATGATGCGCTCGACAAGAGACTGCCGAAGTTTCGCTCGGACGACGATATCCACATCGTCGTCGCCGGATCTGATGCAGGCAAGTTTTCCGGTGCGTTTCATGGCTGGGCGACGGGAGAGATTGGCTCGATCTCCGTGTCGCGTAAGATAGAAGAGCTTTAGTCCGAGTTTTCGCAAAGGTTTTTGTAAAGGTTTTTTGTAATAAAAGGAGTGGCGATGACAACCATTCTCGATCCGACGGATGAACGCGTGCCGGTCACGCGGACCATCACGCCGCGGCCAGCTGAGATCAGCGGCAACGTGGCGTTTCTCGATATATCCAAACCCCGCGGTAACGTCTTGATCGACCGCCTGGAAGAACTGCTCGCCGAGCGGCTGCCGGGAGTGTCGTTCAATCGCTACGCGAAGCCGACGTTCACCAAACCCGCTCCGGAAGACCTGCGTCAGCAGATCCAGGCGGAAAACGATTTTGTGATCGAGGCCCTGGCTGACTGAGGCTCCTGTACCACGTGCAGTTTGCATGACACGGTATGGTTCGAGATTCAGGGCACGCCCGCAGTTTCCATCGCATCGACGGAATTTGTGGACGCAGCCGAAACTCAGGCGCTGGCGCTGGGTATGAATGATGCGCAACGTGTGTTTGTCGATCATCCGATCCAGGATGCCACCGACGATGAGATGCGCGCCAAAGCGGACGCGGTCGTTGATCAGGTGGTCGCTGCGCTGCGGGCTGGCTGACGGGTTTGCTGTAGTAACGAGAGGGGTGCGAGACTTTTGACGGATACGGACAAGCTTAAAACCCGCACCCTGTTTTTCTATGCACTGACCGATATGCCGGTGATGATGTCCATCTTCCCGGCAATCGTCTTCATTCCGAGGTTCTATGCCAGCGAGGTTGGTGTGTCGCTGGCGCTGGTAGGCACCATTCTGCTCGTCACCCGGATTCTCGATGTCTTCACTGACCCCTTAATGGGCTACATCAGCGACAAAACCCGGTCGCGATTCGGGCGACGGCGCCCGTGGGTGCTGCTTTCAGCACCGATCCTGATGATTTCCATCTACAAGCTCTACATGCCCCCGGACGGCGTGGACGGCTGGTACATGTTCACCTGGATGGTGGTCATGTCTGTCGGTACGACCATGATGCTGATTCCCTATTACGCCTGGGGTGCTGAGCTTTCCAACGACTACTACGAACGGTCGCGCATCACGGGTTGGCGTGCCGGCGCTGGCGCCTTTGGTCAGCTCACCGCCCAGGGGGTGCCGGCAGCGGCGCTATTCTTCTTCGCCACTGGCGGCAGCGCCGTTGTCCTGGAACTCGTGGGTATCACGATGCTGATACTCATGCCGATCTGTGTGCTGTTGACTGTGGCATTTACGCCCGAGCCGACCAAGGAGGTGAAGTCGGTGGTGCCGGTGCTCAAAGGGTTGAAGCTGATGATCTCCAATGGACCCTTCCTGCGCCTCGTGATTGCGTTCATGATCGGTTCCATCGGCCTCAATATCACGACGCCGCTCTACATCTTTTTCGTCGCTGACGTGCTGGGTTCAGAAAACGAATCGGTGTATATGCTGATCTGTTTCTATCTCTCCAACATTCTGGCGATCCCACTCTGGGTAAAGCTCGCGGACTATCTGGGTAAGCACAAAGCGTATATTGCGGCTTTTGTGCTGATCGCCTGCGCGCATCCGTTTTATCTGCTGCTCGGCGAGGGGGATTTCTGGTGGATGCTGCCGATCACCATCGCCACTGGTTTCGCCGCGGGTGGATTCAGTCAGACGCTGCCGAATGCGATGAAGGCGGATGTCATCGATCTCGACACGCTGCAGAGCGGGGAAAATCGCGCGGCGCTCTTTTTCTCTGCCTGGTCGTTTGCGCAGAAGGCAACCGCCTCGATCGGTGGCGCCATAGCCATGTTCGGGCTGGCACTGTGGGGCTTCAACGCCGAGCCGGGTGCGGTCAACGGTGAGGAAGAGCTCTTTGGTCTGCGCTTCCTGTTTTCGACATTTCCGTCCATCTTTTTTCTGCTCGGGGCGGCAATCGTCTGGCGTTATACGATTACGCCGGAACGCCATGCAGAGATTCGCGCACAGCTGGAAGCCAGAAATTCTGTCTGAAACGATGCCTGCCGTTCGTCATACTCTGTAAGACGAATTGAGGAGAAGACATGCCCAAGTTCCAGGGTTTTGATCCGAAGACGCTGAAGTTCCTTGACGAGCTGAAGAAAAACAACAATCGCGAATGGTTTGCCGAGCACAAACCCCGTTACGAAGCGCTGGTGCTCGAGCCCGCGCTGGACTTCATCGCCACCATGGGTCCGCATCTCTACAAGATATCGGATTACTTCGAGGCCATTCCGAAGCGCCAGGGCGGCAGTCTGATGCGCGTCTACCGCGACACGCGGTTTTCCAAGGACAAAACGCCGTACAAGACCAACATCGGCATTCAGTTTCGCCACGAAGTAGGCAAAGACGTGCACGCGCCGGGTTTCTACATGCACATCGAACCGGACAACTGTTTCGTCGGCGTGGGTTTGTGGCGCCCGGAGTCCAAGGCGCTGGCGGGTATACGTACCCGCATCGACATGAAGCCTGAAGCCTGGAAAAAAGCCATTGGCGGGCGAACTTTCAAAGCGAACTACGAACTGGCAGGGGAGTCGCTCAAACGTCCTCCGAAGGGGTATTCCCCGGAACACCCGTTGCTGGAAGATCTGAAGCGCAAAGACTTCATCGCCGTCACCAATTTCAGCAAAGCTGAAATCACCTCGCCGAAATTCGTGACGAGCGTCGCTCAGCGCTTCCGCCAGGCGGGCCCGTTCATGCAGTTTCTCTGCGACGCGGTGGAAGTTCCTTACTGAGTGCTCGCGGGTGGCGGCACACCACAGGGAGATCGATGCGCATGCGGCTTTTCTGTACGCTGAGTGTTAAGACCCTTTGCTGCGGTATCGTGCTGGCGTTGAGTTGCAACGCCATCGCGGACGCGCTGCCTGGCCATTCGATTGCCCCGGAGACGCTGGCTGCCGCTCGGGAAGCGCTCAAAGGTTTCAATGAGACGCCGCCTTTCCTCACCACCCGTACGGATCGGGAAGAACGCGCGCAAACGCTCGAGAACGAGTGCTACATGGTTCGGCCCGAGTGTTTTACGTATTTACGTCATAACCGGGTGCACGCGCTGCAAGCGCTGCCAGACAACCCGCTCTACTGGCAGAACCTGCTGTCTTTTCTGGCGACGCGCCCAACCGGCCTGGACCGCGATGCGCAGGGTGTGCGTGCGACCCAAAATCCGCGCTATGACCTGACCCGGCTGCTTAAAGCGTTCCAGAACTGGCCGTTGCGCGAGTTGCTGCTGCACGGCGAAATCGATGCTGGCCGGCTGGCGGAAATGGTCGGCCACTTGCGGCGGTTGCGTGCGCAAAGCGCCACACTGTATGAGCGCGTGCTCTACATTGCCGGGCATGGGATTTTGCTCAGCTGGGTGCCAGTGAGCATGGCTGCGGCGGCCGACCGCTTCGATGATGACGGGTTGGCTGCATTGCACCGCGAGTTGACGCCGCTGTCTGTTCAGGAGCGACGCTACGATCAGATTTTCGTCAACGAAAGCGCGCTTGTCGGATCCGCTTCCGCGTCGATGCCGACGATCGATGAATACCGCGCACAGTACGGAGATATCAGCGGGTATGAGTACGAGCAGCAGATGCGGTTTGCTGCAGCGTATGTCGAGTTCTTCCCTCAGATGGGTGAACTCATTGCGCGGTTGAGCGAACTTGACGAGATCAGTTTCTGGCAAGAAGGGCCGCAGTGGCCGCCGGAGGACGTGGGTATGCCGCAGGAAGCGTTCGAGTATGTCGACACTTGGAAATACCATGTTGCCATGGAGATGGCCTTCAACGTCAGCGTCAGGGTGTATCAGGCGCTTGGGGAGATCTACGGCGGGTTGGTTTCCCCGGGTCTTCCGGCGCGGCCCGCGCCCATACCCTGGCGTTGGAATTGGGAGGTGGATACGCGAACGCTCTGTCTGGAAGGCGTTGATCTGCATCCGCAGGCGCTGTCGCTTACGCACAACGAAAAGTACTGCTATCGCTATTATGACGCGGCAGCGGTCAGAATCACTCGGCCCTGAGGGTGGGCGCAGAGACTGGCTGCTGCGCTTGGGTGCTGAGATTGAAGGCGGGATGCGCATAACCGCGCGCGGCTCGGTCTGCTGCGGGATTTCCTCAAACGGTTGGAAGGCTTCGCGGGTGAGGCGACGCTGCGGTCGTGCTACGGCAGATCCAGCTGCCACGCTGTCCAATCTGTGCTCACCAGTGATCTCAGGGTTTCAGCGTGGGCGTGAGGTGCGATGAAAACCAACGCCGGCTCCGTGGGCGTATCGAGCGGCGTGATCTCGAAGCGCTTGCCGGCCTGCTGAACGAGTAGCGTGGCCTCGCTGATCTGGACAAACCCTTTCACGCGTTCCACCCAATCGGGCAGATGGCTGAGCAGGCGCGTTAGGGTGCGCTTGTCGATCGGGGTGCATTGACGTGCGCTAACGCTGATGAAGTCCGGTCTGGTTGATGGTTCGCATACGTCGGGCGCGGGTTGCGGTTCGGGCCAGACCAGGCTCAGCACCTCAGATTCGGAAAGGGTCGGTTGTGATGCGTCTCCAAGTTTGCGGTCCGCGCCGTTGCGGTTGACGTAGAGCCAGTCCGCTTCGCGTATCTGTTGCCGGAGAAGGGCGCCGACGTACTTGTCATCGACTTTGCGCTGATGGTTCTCGGCGTCGACGACGACCAGACAACCATGCGGGTGGAAGCCCGGCGTGCGCGACTGGCGCCTGAGGTTTGCGGGTGTGGCGACGCCGCTCGCTTCGACGACCACACGCTCGACGGGATCGGGTTGCTGCCGCAATGCCTCCAGCGCGGTGCCGAAGTCTTCGCCGATGGAACAGCAGATGCAGCCGTTGGCAAAACTGCGCACGCGGCCGTCACTGCTTTCGCGCAGAAGCTCGGCGTCCACGTTGATGGTGCCGAAGTCGTTGACCATTATCGCCAGGCCGCGCGGGTCGTGCTGCTGGAGCAACTGATTGATCAGCGTCGTTTTGCCTGCCCCGAGATAGCCGGCGATGATCGTGACCGGGATCGTCACAGCTCGAATACCTGTCCTTCGAAAACGGTGGCATGGATGGGGATATCCCGCAGCGCCATCGGATCTTCCGCGAGCGGGTCTGCGTCGAGCACGGTGAAGTCGGCGGACTTGCCTGCGCGGATGCTGCCGGTGATATCCGCCATGCCGAGCACATGCGCCGCGTTGATCGTGATCGCCTGCAGCGCTTGTTCTGCCGTGAGCCGTTCTGCTTCGCCCATGACTTCTCCGGCGTGGTTCACCCGATTCACGGCCACCCAGGCGCTGTTCAGCGGCTCGGCGGGCGCCATTGTGAAGTCCGAGTGCAGCGTTGTGTTGATGCCGGCGTCGAAGCAGGCTTTGAGGCGTGACATCTGCGAGGCGCGCTCATAACCGATACCTTGATTCGCGTAGATATCAGAGAGCTCGTGCAGGTAGTAGACGTTGGCGGACACCTGCGCGCCGAGCGCGCTGATGCGGCGAATCTGCTCCGGCGTGCTGAAGCCGAAATGCTCCAGTGTGAAGCCGTGATTGAAGCGCGGCCGTTCGAACTGCATCTTCTCCAGGCAGTCGAGAGCGAGCTCGCAACCGAGGTCTCCAGTGACGTGCACGTGGATCTGATAGCCGGCATGCCAGTAGGCGCGGATGTAGGTCTCCAGCATGTCCGGGGGCATCAGCCACTCGCCGTGGTGGCCGTCGATGTAGCCGGGTGCCTGCACCTGCGCGAGCTGGCTGAAAAATGCACCGTCGCTAAAGAGTTTAATGTGCCGGCCAAACTTGAGCCGGTGGCTGTTGCGTTCCGGCAGACTGTCGGCGAATGCCACACCCTCCTCGAGCGAGCGGCCACCGGCGGCGAGCCGCATACCGTGGGCCACCAGCCGGGTGCGAAAAGGCACATCGTCGCCCTCCAGCTGTTCGGCGAGGGCAGTCGCCTCAGATTCGAAATCAAAGAGCCCGGTGGCGAGGTCGCCGATGGTTGTGTGGCCGCCGTAGTGCACCACCTGCTTGAGGCGCTGCAGACCCTGCGCATACTTCTCCGGCGCAAGTATCCAGGGGTTCAGGCGTCCAATCGCGAAACCCAGCCCGTTCTCGAAGAAGTGGCCGGCGGCGTAATCGATCTGGCTGCCGGGTTTGATCTCCTGTTCCTTGACTGCCGTCATCTCCAGCGCGCCGTCGTTCATGTAGAGCTCATGAAACGAACGGTGCCAGACGACAATCGGACGTTCGGCGCTGACCGCGTTGATCCGCGCGCGGTCCATCGCCCCGTGCCAGAGCTGGTGATATCCCCAGATGAACAGCGGCTCGTCTGCGGGCTTCTCGGCGTGCAGCGTCGCCATGCGTTTATCGAACCCGTCCGCCGTGGTGACGGGCTCCACGGTGCCCCAGGGCAGCTTCCAGCGCATCGCGGTGACGAACTCCATGGGCAACAGCACTGCCGCCATGCTGGGATGCAGGTGGGGGTCGATGAACCCCGGGCAGATGATCCGGTCGGCAAAGCGGTCGTCGATGGTGTGGTCGTCGTAGTCGAGCCAGGGTTGCATCTGCTCGCGGCGGCCCACTTCGATGACGCGGCCGTCGCGAACGAGCACGGCGTCTGCGCGCGGTGCGGATGGATTCATCGTGATGATGGATCGGGCGGGGTAAAGCGTGAGCATTGTTCGCGGCCTGGCAAGCGTATACTGAACGTTTTAACCCAGGCTGGCTCTTGAACACCAGAGTGTATTACGGCTACTGGCTGGTCGGCGTTGCCTTCCTTGCGCAGTTTGTCGCCATCGGTATGTACAGCTACGTGCTCGGCTCTTTCATGACACCCATGATCGACGAGTTGGGGTGGAGCCGTGCGGACTTTACGCTTACGCGCACTATCGGTCAGCTGGTGATGGCGTTTGTCGGGATTTTCATCGGTGCCCGCGTTGATCGTTTCGGCGGTCGTCCGATCATGCTCCTGGGTACGACGCTGCTGGCGGTTACGCTGGCGCTGCACAGTCTGGTCGACAGCTTGTGGGCCTGGTGGGTGCTGAATGGTGTCTTGTTGACCATCGGCTGCGCCATGCTGGGCAATCTGGTGGTCAACGTGACCTTGTCCAAGTGGTTTGTCGTCAACCGTGGCAAGGCAATCGCCTGGGCGGCCATGGGCGTGTCGTTTGGCGGTGTGGTACTGACGCCGCTGGCCACCTGGCTGGTGGATACCATCGGCTGGCGTGCTGCCTGGGTATGGCTCGGTGTCGGTACGGCTGTGCTGATGTATCCCGTTGCGTTCCTGATGCGTCGCGCGCCGGAAGATCACGGCCTCCATCCGGATGGTCTCAGCGCGGCCGACGTTGCTGCCGGAGCCAATCAGCGTGCTCTGGATGAAGATGCCAATGCGTTTACCCGCGCCCAGGCGCTGCGTACGTTTTCGTTCTATGCGCTGGTGATCGCTTTTGGTTTCTTCTCGATCAATATTGTCGTTCTGCTTCTGCACACTGTGCCGTATCTCACCGATTCCGGGTTGTCGCGCAACCAGGCGGCGCTGGCGATGCTGATTGCCTCCATACCGGCGATGGTGTCGAAACCCGCGTGGGGGTATCTGATCGATCGCGCGCCGGTGAAGCCGTTGGCCGCTATCTCTGCGTCGGTCACGGGCTTTGCGCTTGTCCTGATAGTCCTTGCGGTCAGCGCAGACCAGTTGTTGTGGATATATGTGGCCTATGTGGTGCTCGGCCTCGGCTGGGGGGGCATGATTCCGATGCAGGAAGTCATCTGGGCGTCTTTTTTCGGCCGGCGACATATCGGCGCGATTCGCGGCGCGGGATTGCCGGTGGCTCTGGCGCTGGGTGCTTTGGCGCCCTGGCTGGTTTCCTATTATCACGATGTCGAAGGCAGCTATGACGGCGCGCTGCTCGTGGTTGCTGCGCTCAATATCCTGTCGGGCGTGCTCATCTTTCTTGCTCCGCCGCCGCGGCGTTCGGCGTTGCCGACGGCAGAGCGCGCTGACATAGTATCGGGCTGAGCGAGGGGAGCGCAGGGGGAAAAGTGAACTACGAGCACATACAGTTGACGCCGAACGCCGCGGTGGGTGCGTTTGTCGAGGGGGTCGATTTACGGGACTTCGATGACGCGACTCTGGCTGAGCTGCGCGATGCGTTTGCCGAGCACTCGGTGCTGTTCTTTCGTGACCAGGTACTCTCTCCGGAAGCACACATCGCGCTGGCGGAGCGATGGGGGGAGATCAACATCAACCGGTTCTTCACCGCGGTCCCCGACTTCCCCCAGATTGCCATGGTCCTGAAAGAGCCGGACCAGACCTCCAATATCGGCGGCGGCTGGCATACCGATCATTCGTACGATCAGATTCCCGCGTTGGGCTCCATGTTACTGGCGCTGGAAACGCCGCCACTGGGCGGCGATACGCTCTTCGCGAGCACTTGTCTGGCTTACGACACGCTGTCAGATGGCTTGCAGCAGACGTTGTCGGGCCTGAACGCCGTACATTCATCCCGGCATGTGTTCGGTGCCGAAGCCAATCGGCCTGCGGATCTCGCCGATCGGCTTGGCAATGCGGAGGCCGCTAACCAGGATGCCATTCACCCTGTCGTCATCACCCATCCGCTGTCGGGCCGCAAGTCTCTCTACGTTAATCCCGGCTTCACTTTGCGCTTCGAGGGTTGGACACCCGAAGAGTCGGCGCCGCTGCTCAACTATCTCTATCAGCACATCGGCCAGCCGCAGCATACATATCGCCTGCAGTGGGCGCCGGGTACGCTCGCTTTCTGGGACAACCGCGCAACCTGGCACTGGGCGGTCAACGATTATCAGGGCGAGCGCCGGCTGATGCACCGCATCACGCTTGAAGGGACGCCTATCGCCGCATGAGCCGCGAGCTGCCGTCAGGTTTCATCAAAGACATCGTCGGCTACTGTGCGCCGCTGTCGGTTAGAGCAGGGCATGAAATTGCGTTCAAACTCTCGAGCAGCAGGCCTGGAAAGGCCGAGTGGTCGATGGTTGAACTCATCAGCGGCGACGATCGTCCCCACGGGACGGGGTTGATCGAGACGCCGGTTGCTGGCGGGTACGCCGGTGTCGTCGAGGTCGGCGAACAACCGCTCATCCAGGGCTCATATGCGCAGATCCAGGACATGCCTGCACTCGACGCGGGAACCCTGGAACTCTGGTTTTATCCGACGTTGCTGCGTGAAACGCCCCAGTGCGTTGCCAATTTGAATGGTCTGTGTGTGCTGCTGGACGCGAGCGGATTCTCTGTCGCCTGCGGCGACGTCGAACTGCGCGTGCCCTGCACGCTCAAGTTGCGACGCTGGGCCAGCCTGCGGCTCGATTTCGGTGCGGCGCTTTCGCTCGAGGTGGAGCAGCAGGCAGGCGGGGTTGCCGAGCAGAACGTGCGGGCGTTTGGCAAAGAGAACACGGCCGTCGACGTCGCGGCCGGCACCTGGTGGTTCGCAGCGCGTGGTCCGGGTGATGCCTGTTTCAACGGGCGCCTGGAAGCGCCTACGGTGACGAGCAATCGGGGCGTCATCGGCGCCTGGGATTTTGCTCAGGCGGTCGACACCCAGCGCATTGTGGATACGAGCGGCAACGCGCGCAACGGTGAATTGCGCCAGACACCCACACGCGCCGTGAAAGGCGTGCGCTGGGACGGGTCGCAGCAGAGTCATCTCTCAGCGCCGGATCATTATGCCGCCATTCACTTTCACGAGGACGATCTTACCGATGCGGGCTGGGAGGATACGTTGGTCTGGCGCGTGCCCGATGATCTGCCGAGCGGTCAATACGCATGCAAGGTAGTACAGGGTGAATCGGAAGACTACATTCCCTTCTTTGTCCGTCCGGCTTGCGGACAGCGCGGCGCGGATCTGCTTTACCTGGTGCCCACGGCAAGCTATCTGGCCTATGCGAATCAGCGCCTGGGTTTCAGCGGCGGTATTTTCGGCGAACCGGCGTTTCGTCATGCCAACGATGCGTATCTCTATGCGCATGAAGAGGTGGGTTACTCGCTGTATGAGTACCACCGTGACGGCAGCGGGGTGCATTTCTCCTCACGCCTGCGCCCGATCCTGAACCTCAAGCCGCGGACAGGCACATGGGCGTTCAACGCGGACACACACATTACCGCCTGGCTGCGTCACAGCGGCGTGAGGTTCGATGTGATGACCGACGAAGATCTGCACGTTGAAGGCGCTGACGCGCTGCAGGGGTATCGCACCATCATTACGGGGACGCATCCCGAGTACTATTCCACGCGCATGCGCGACGGCCTGTCCACCTGGCTGAAGGGCGGCGGCCGTCTGATGTACATGGGCGGTAACGGTTTCTACTGGCGTATTGCCTATGACCCTGAGAATCCGGCGATCATCGAAGTGCGTCGCGCGGAAGACGGCACGCGTGCCTGGATTGCCGAGCCTGGCGAGTACTATCACCAGTTCTCCGGAGAGTACGGCGGCCTCTGGCGGCGCCTTGGCTATCCCCCCAACGAATTAGTTGGAATCGGCTTTGCCGCGCAGGGTTTCGACGGCGGTACCCACTACCGTGTACAGCCTGGTGCTCTAGATCCGCGCGTTGGCTTCATTGTCGACGGGATCGAGGCTGGTGAAACCTGGGGCAGCTTCGGCAATCAGGGCGGCGGCGCTGCGGGCGAGGAGATCGACCGCTGGGATGAGACTCTGGGTTCGCCAGCCCACGCAGTGATTCTGGCAACCTCGGAAGGTCATAAACCCGGCATGCTCAGGGTCAAAGAAGAGTTTCACATGACGCAGCCGCTCGGCAACGATCCGAAAGTTCGCGCGGACATGGTGTTCTTCGAAGTGCCCGGCGGCGGCGCCGTGTTCAGCACGGGTTCGATATCTTATGCGGGCTCTCTTGCGCACAACGATTACGACAACGAGATCGCCAGGCTCACTGGCAACGTGCTGAAACGGTTTCTCGACCCCGAACCGTTTACGATGCCGTCTTGAGCGCCGCTAAATCACGGAACTGATCCAGCGCTTCGGGATTGGCCAGCGCGCTCGTGTTCTTCACCGTCTCACCATGGATGACGCTGCGTACCGCAAGCTCGGCGATCTTGCCGCTCATCGTGCGCGGGATGTCCGCCACCGCGAGAATTCTGGCGGGTACGTGGCGCGGCGATGCAAAGTTGCGGATCCGCAGCCGGATTGCGTCGGTCAGTTCGTCCGTCAGCTCGACGCCCTCGCGCATCACGACGAATAGGACTACGCGCACGTCATCCTGCCACTGCTGTCCCACACAGACCGCATCGACGACATTGTCGAAGTGTTCCACCTGACGATAAATTTCGGCGGTGCCGATGCGCACCCCGCCGGGATTGAGCACGGCGT
The DNA here is from genome assembly GCA_965267275.1 of Pseudomonadales bacterium. Classification (GTDB taxonomy): domain Bacteria; phylum Pseudomonadota; class Gammaproteobacteria; order Pseudomonadales; family Azotimanducaceae; genus UBA4421. The sequence continues at coordinate 2,766,418 of OZ253950.1, read as the reverse complement.
CGCTGCGCCCGTGAATGATGTATCCGCCGTGTTCGGTCCGCTCAGCGAAATCGCCATGCACCCAGATATTGGGAAAACGATCGAAGTACGCGCCGTGGTATTTGCTGCCGTCCGGATCGTTCCAGAAACCGATGGGGGCGCTCGGAAAGGCGCGGGTGCAGACGAGTTCGCCCTGGCCGCGCGGCATGCTCTTGCCCGCATCGTCCCAGATGTCCACGGCCATGCCGAGACCTGGCGACTGTATCTCGCCGGCATACACGGGAAGGTTGGGATTGCCGAGCATGAAACAGGAGATGAGATCGGTCCCCCCGGACATGCTGACAAGGTGGCAGTCCGGCTTGATGTCGTCATAGACATAGCTGAAACCTTCGTGCGTCAGGGGAGATCCCGTGCTGATCAGCATGCGCATGTCGCGCAAGCGGTGACTTTCACGCGGACACACGCCGGCTTTCTGCGCGCCGCTCAGGAATTTGGCGCTGATACCGAACACAGTGACCTGCTCCTGGTCGCAGACGTCGAACATCACTGCCGGTGAGGGATGCATCGGCGAGCCGTCGTAGAGCACCAGGGTCGAGCGGCTCGCCAGCGCGCTCACGACCCAGTTCCACATCATCCAGCCGCAAGTGGTGAAGAAGAAAAGCACGTCCTCCGGCGCGAGATCGAGATGCAGCTGATGCTCTTTCTTGTGCTGCAGAAGCGTGCCGCCCTGGCCGTGCACGATGCACTTGGGTTTACCCGTCGTGCCGCTGGAGTAGAGGATGTAGAGCGGATGGTCGAAAGGGAGTTGCTTGAAAGACAGCGCTTCAGTCGGGCCGTCGAGCCAGTCCGTCCAGAGCGCTTCGCCAGCCTGCAATTGAATCTCGGTGCCGAGAACGTCGACCCACACAATCTGCTCGATGCTCGGGACTGCCCGGGCAACCTCCCGCACCTTGGCGGTCACGTCGATGACTTTGCCGGCATAGAAATAGCCGTCGCAGGCAAAGAGCACCCGCGGTTCGATCTGTCCGAAACGATCCAGCGCGCCGGGCGTGCCGAAGTCGGGTGAACAGGAAGAGAAAACCCCGCCGAGGCTGGAGGCGGCCAGCATGGCAATCACTGTTTCTGGAACGTTCGGCAGCCAGGCGGCTACCCGTTCGCCGGGTGCGAGATTGAGCGCGCGTAGACGGGTGGCGATGGCGGCAGTCTGCTCGTTGAGCTCCGCATAAGTGACGCTCCGGCGCGCGCCGGTTTCCAGCAGCGAGACAAGCGCGGCTTTGTCGCTGTTTTCTGCGAGCAGGTTCTCGGCGAAGTTCAGCCGCGCATCGGGAAACCAGGTTGCGCCCGGGAACTGCTCGAGATTGTCGACCGCGCGCTCAGCCGTTTGAGATGCGATGATGCCGGTGAATTCCCAGAAGCTCTGCCAGAAGGCGCCCGGGTCCGCGGCGCTCCAGCGGTGCAGGTCGTCGTAGCTTGCGGTGAGGTCCAATCCGCTCGAACCGCTGACGGCTCTGGCAAAACGCGTGAGCGCGGATGCACTGACAGCATCGTCACTTGGCGTCCACAGCGGCTCGCTCACAGCTTGCTGAAGCAGCTGCGCACATCCTCGACGAAAACTTCCGGGCGTTCGAACGCAGCGAAGTGACCGCCTTTGTCGAACTCTGACCAGTGCACGATGTTGGTATAGACATTTTCAGCAAAACGGCGGCTGGTGCGGAATATCTCCTTTGGAAAGATCGCGCCGCCCATCGGTACGGCGATCGGCTCGCCGCTCATCGCGCTGCCGAAACTCTCCCAGTACAGTCTGGCGGAGGAAGCACCTGCGGCGTTCAGCCAATACACCATGATGTTGTCGAGCATTTCGTCGCGGCTGAGCACGTTTTCCGGATGGCCGTCGCAGTCGGTCCAGGCCCACATCTTCTCGAGAATCCACGCGGCCTGACCGGCCGGTGAATCGACCAGCGCATAGCCGAGGGTTTGCGGGCGTGTGCTCTGCTGTTTGGAGTAGCCGGAGTCCCAGTCCTGGTAGTACTGGATTCCCTGAAGCGCGGATATTTCGCGCTCTGTCAGGTCCTCGGCGTTCGGGTCGGGCGGGGCGACCACCATGTTGAGATGGATCCCGGCGCAGTGTTCGGCGTCTACTCGCGCGACGGCGGAGGTGACGATTGCACCCCAATCGCCGCCCTGAGCGAAGTAGCGCTCGTAACCGAGCCGCGCCATCAGCTCAGCCCAGGCTGCCCCCATCTTCTCGGTGCTCCATCCGGGTTCGGTGGGCTTACCTGAAAAGCCGTAACCCACGAGCGAGGGAATGACGAGATGAAAGGCGGGTGCCGCATCATCGGTCGGCGCCCGCAACGGCTCGATGACCTTGAGAAACTCTACGACCGATCCAGGCCAGCCGTGGGTTAGGAGCAGCGGTCGCGCATCCGCGCGTGACGACTTGATGTGGAGGAAGTGCACGTCCACGCCGTCGATGTTCATGCGGAAGTTGTCATATGCGTTCAGACGCGTCGCAAGACGCTGCATGTCGTACTCGTCGCGCCAGTATTCGACGACTTCTCGCGTATACGCGAGCGGCACGCCCTGACTCCAGTCGTTCGGGGTTTCCGCCTCAGGCCAGCGGGTGTTGGCCAGACGGCTGCGCAGATCGTCAATGGCTGATTCGTCGATGTCGATGCTGAAGGGCGTGATGTCAGTCATGGTGTTTCTCTTCCAATAACGGGAGGCGAAGTTGCGCTAAAGGGATGCGCAGACGTGGCCGCCATCCACAGTCAGCACTGAACCCGTCATGTAACGGGAGGCGTCGCTCGCGAGCAGCAGGATCGGTCCATCCAGATCAGCGAACTCGCCAAAGCGGCGCATCGGGATGCCTTTGACGAATTCCGGAGCAGTATCGCTTTCCAACAGCAGGCGGCTGACATCCGTCAGTATGTAGCCGGGCGCCAGCGCGTTGACACGTATGTTGTAGCGTGCGGCCTCCAGCGCCATGACCTCGGTCATCCGGGTAAGCCCGCCTTTGGATACGGCGTAGGGGAACTGCCCCTTGATGGTGCGGGTGTCGGTGATGGACGAGATCATGATGATGTTGCCGCCGCCCTGGTCATGCTTCTGAATTTGCTCTGTGTAGTACTTCGAGGCCATCCAGGCGCTTTTGAGGTTGGTGTCGATGACAAAGTCCCAGTCGTCTTCATCGATCATTGCATAGGTCTTTGCGCCGGCCTCCACGCCGGCGTTGTTGATCAGCACGTCCAGCCGGCCGTACTTTTCGAACGCGGTGTCGATGAAATGCTGCACGCTGTCTTTGTCCGTGACGTCGAGCTTCACGGCGAGGGCGGTGCCGCCGGATTGTTCAATCTCGTCGACGCGGCTTTTGAGTTTTTCCTCCCGCCGCGCGCCCAGCACGACAGTTGCGCCAGCTGCGGCCAGAACGCCGGCGAAGTGGTGGCCGAAGCCTGACGACGCGCCGGTTATGGCGATGACTTTACCTTCCAGATCGAATGTATCTGACAATGCTCATGCTCCCCCAAAGCTCGGAAGGCATGCTATCACAGGGTATCTTTGGCGCTAAGCGACAGCCTGCTGCGCAACGCGATTGCGTCCGCGCTCTTTAGCTGTGTACATCGCGTCATCCGCGGCTTTGAACAAGCTCTGCAGCTCGTAACCCGATCGGGTGTCGGCGATGCCGCAGCTGACCGAGTACTCGATGATTGCGTTGGGTTCGCTCAGCGGGCTGGCAGCGACTTTATCGACGACGCGCTGGGCGAGCACCTGTGCCCGATCGACGTCGGTGTCCATCAGCAGCACTGCGAATTCTTCGCCGCCCACGCGGCTGATGAGATCATGGGGCCGGAAGTTTGTTTTGAGCACGCGAGCGATCGCGACCAATGCCTTGTCACCGGTCGTATGGCCGTAGCTGTCGTTCAGGTCCTTGAAGTGGTCAGCGTCGATGATCAGCAGAGTGATGGCCGAGCCTCGTTTTGCGGCTTGTTTCAGGGCCAGATCGGCGGCTTGAAAGAATACCCGCCGGTTGGGCAGCTGGGTCAACGGATCGGTATCGGCCAGCCGCTGCAGTTCCACCTGGGACAGGTTCAGCTGCTGGCTCATGCGCGCGATGCAGAAAGTGATAGGGCAGGAGATTGCCATGGGCGCGATGGCACACATGATGATGGCATTGTGCATATGAAAAGCTTCGGGGCCGCCGATCAGGTAGATACCTGCCAGTATGAGCTGTGTCAGCATCGTCGCGATGACGCCGATTGTCAGGGTGAACAGCCAGACGTCGCGGCTCGAGCGAATGAATTTGGCCATGGGGGCGCGTTCCTTGCGCAGTCGATTCTACATGTTAAGAATTTGACGCTGTCTGAATTGGGACGCACCTCTCAGTTTGGTCGGCCGGGCCGTTCTGGATGTGGCCCGCACCCTGACATTTGGCGGTCCTGGTGCCACGTCGTATGATGCCCGCCTCATATCGGGGGATGCCATGAAACCAAGACGATCTGTCCTTTACATGCCGGGCGCGAATGCGCGGGCCATGGAAAAAGCCAAGGGACTCGACTGCGATACGATCATTTTCGATCTCGAGGATGCCGTCTCACCGGAAGCCAAAGCGGACGCGCGCGGGCAGGTCGCCAGCATGGTCGCAGGAGGCGGGTATGGCTATCGGGAGCTGGTCGTGCGGTGTAATGGCCTCGATACCGAATGGGGCGCGCAGGATGTCGCGCAGTTTGCCGCGATGCCGTTGGCGGCGCTGCTTTTTCCAAAAGTAGAAAGCGCCTCGCAGGTCGAGGAGATTGTCGCTGCGGTCGACGCGGCGGGCGGATCCGACAAGGCGATCTGGCTCATGATCGAGACACCCCAGGGCGTTCTGGATCTCGACACGTTTGCCTGGCATGCACGCGTCGAGGCGTTGATCATGGGGACCAGCGATCTCGTCAAAGAGCTGCGCGCCAGTCATGAACCGGGGCGGCAGAACATCGCCTATGCGCTGCAACACTGTGTGCTGGTGGCCAGACGCCATGGCAAAGAGATCTTCGATGGCGTTCATCTCGACTTCCAGAACGAGCAGACGTTTCTCGACGTTTGTGCGCAGGGTAAGGCCATGGGTTTCGACGGTAAGACGCTGATCCATCCGACCCAGATCGAGGGCGCCAACAAAGCTTTCGGCTACGCTGCTGAGGACGTGGCGCATGCCGAGCGCCTGCTGGCCGTCTGGCAGGAAGCGTTGGCAGAAGGTAAAGGCGTGGCAGTGCTGGACGGCAAGCTGGTGGAGAATCTGCACGCGGCAGAAGCCGAACGCGTCGTTGCTTTCGCGGCGGCGCTCGCGGACCGGGCTTGAGCGTCGGTCACCGCTCATGCCGCTCATAGAAGCCAATGGTCTGTCGCTCTACTACGAGCGCGCGGGTGAGGGGCCGCCCTTGCTGTTTATCAGCGGTACCGGCGGTGATTTACGCAACAAACCCAATCAGTTTGACTCGCCGCTGGCAGGCCATTTCGATCTCATCAGCTACGATCAGCGCGGGCTCGGCCGGAGCGCCAAACCAGCAGTCGAATATACGATGGCGGACTACGCCGATGATGCGGCGGGGTTGCTCGACGCCCTTGGGATCGAGCAGATTGCGGTCATCGGCGTCTCCTTTGGAGGCATGGTCGCGCAGGAGCTTGCGTTGCGGCATCCGTCGCGGGTGCGGGCTCTGGTGTTGGCGTGCACCTCGTCCGGAGGGGCAGGGGGCGCTTCTTATCCGCTACATGAGCTGCAGGCATTGCCCCCCGAGGAACGCGCCGTGCGGCAGCTCAAGCTTGCAGATCTGCGCCATACCGAAGCGTGGATCGCCGAACATCCTGAAGCCTGGGAAAAGCGCTTGGCCATGAGCCTCGCCGCCCAGCGCGCGGATCGCGATGAGGCCGGTGCGCAGCGCCAGCTCGAAGCGCGCCGCGGACACGATACGTTCAATCGTCTCAACATGCTGAAGCTGCCCGTATTCCTCGCCGGCGGCGAGTTCGATGGGATCGCACCGGCCGACAACATGCGCGAGCTCGCGCGGCAGATCACCGGCAGCGAACTGCGCTTCTACCATGGAGGGCATATGTTTCTGATCCAGGATAAGTCTGCATATCCCGATATAATTCAATGGTTTGCGGGAAATTTATAGATTCTTTCGGGACGTTATTCATGCGCGACTGGCACAATTGTCAGCCCTTGCTATACCTAAGGTGAAGCCGGGCTTGTCCCAGTTTCACAAGACCCCGGCGACTGGCTTCCCCTCCCTCCCCAATCCCTTGTCGCCGGGGTTCTTGATTCCTCAGCGTTCGTCCGCTTTGTCATCCACCAGTGGTATCTCCGGCGGCTGCTCCTCGTAGATCGGAGCGCCCAGCAGGCGGTATCGGAGGAGATAGAAGGTGACCAGATGCAAGAATGCGACAATGCCGAAGGCGATGCCCAGAGCGGTTAGGAGAGACCGGTCAGTGAGCATCAGCACCACCAGCACGGCACACACAGAAAGCGTCAACCTGACGAGGGGCTTTGCTTTGTCTGGTTCATCGATCACTGCCGCAAGGTTTGCCAGCAGCCACACGGAGAATGGCAGAGCGAACAGGAAAGCCAGCGCGGATGCCCACAGGCTCATGTGTTGACCTCGACAAAGCCCGCGCTCGCGTCAACGCGGATACGCTGACCGTCTTCGATCAGCTCCATGCACTCGGTGACGTCGACGATGCAGGGCACGTGCAGCTCGCGCGCAACTGTGCCGGCGTGGGACAGAAAGCTGCCGGTGCCGACAACAACCGCAGCGGCGCGCGTGAAGAGCGGCGTCCAGGCCGGATCGGTGTAAGGCGCGATCAGCACTTCCCCCTCTCCCAGCCGGTGCGCTTCGCTGAGATCGTGTATCAGGCGGGCTGTCCCCGACACTTCGCCTGGGCTCGCACACTGGCCACTGAGGCCGTCGCCTGTCGGCCGGCCGTCTAATGGGAGATTGACCGACAGACGCGCAGGTCTTCTCGCAATGCGCCGCCAGTCTCGGCGGCGGCGCCTGATCGAGGCGTGGGCGCTGGCTGGCTCTATCCGGTCGTTCAAGAGTTCCGTGACCTCGCCCCAGCGCAGGAAAAAGATGTCGCCCGGGACTTTCAGTTTTCCCTGCTCGAGGAGCATTTGTTCCAGGGCGCGAATTTTCTGCCGTGCAGCGTCAAAGGCCATGATGTGGTAGTGCCGGGTGTTTTCGCGCAGCGCTATGAAACGCGCGATGCGGCGGATCAGAAAGTTGACGATCCGTTGCTGACGCGGTGACAGGCGGCCATGCAGGTCATCCAGGGCCGCCAGGTGAGCACCGTGTGTCTCGTTGCTGCGCGAGTGAGACGTCTGGCCCGCCAGAAGTTTCAACAGGCCCGCTGGCGCTTCACGCCAGCTGGGGGCAGCCAGCTCCATTTCGCGTGGACCGCGGTGGCCAAAATCCCTGACGTATTCGTCGAATGCGAGCGTGAATTCGTGGTTGGGCGGCAGCGCGGTCGCCCGACCATCCAACACCTCGGCGATGGCTTTCGCCCCGGCGTCGTCTCTGTCGAGGGAAGTGTGTAGAAGCTCGCCGAGGTAAGAGAGCCGCTCCAGCAACATCAGCGACTGCAGGTCTTCACGGCCATGATAAACCTTGCTGAGCTCTGCGAGCGGGTAGTCGGGCGCAAACCGCCGCACGACGGCGCGCAGAAGGCCAATGTACAGGAAATACCGACCCGCGCTGATGTTGGTGTAAATCATCTGATGGCCGATCGGCTCGAACGGGTGGCGCCCCCACACCAGGCGTCGGAAGACCTGGAGCGCGTCGAGAGTTGGATCGCGCAGCACCTGCTCGACGAGACTGCGGTAGCGCGTGAGCGCTTCGTTGCTCGCTCGCGCCGTGCGTATCCAGTTGGCGCCGTCGACCAGAAAGCCGAGCGCGGCGAAGCCGATGGTGCGCACAACGCCGCGTAACGTCGGCGATAGCTTCTCCGGCGCGCGGCGCAGCAGCGCCATGTCGGCTAGCTCGGCGTCACCTACGGCAAACGGCGTGAGTTTCGCAAGCTGGTCGAAGTCGATATACAGCCTGCCTTCGTAGAACGCGCCGGTTTTGGGGAGCACCTGCGCGTACAGATCTTCCGAAAGCGGGGTGAGCGGTTCGGTGAAGTTTTCTGCCAGCGGCTTGAAGAGGATCAGGCGCTCTTTGACATCGATCTGTGCCGGCCGGGTGGTGATCGGGCGGGATTGGAGCAGATAGCGCTGATCGCCCGCGTACGCCCACTCAACATCCTGCGGGCTTTCGAAGAGTGTCTCGAGCTGCCAGGCGGTATTTGCCAGATCAACTGCCTCGGCATCCGTCAGTACCCGCGCCTCGCGTTTTTCTCTGGGTACCTCCTGCAGTCGGCTGCCGGTGTAGTTGGAAGGTGACAACGACACCTGCAGACGTTTGTCGCGCGTCCGGTAGCTCACAACGCCCCGATGCTCGCTGACGCTGATGTGGTCCGGGCTCACCCGGCCGTCGACAAGCGCGGCGCCCAATCCCCAGCTTGCTTCGATGACCGCGTCGTTGTTTTCGGCATCTACCGGATCCCGGCTGAAGGTCACGCCCGCGCGATCCGCGTCGATCATTTGCTGCACGATGACCGCCATGCGCACCGGATCACCCGATTCGACTTCTATCCAGCCAGCGCGGCGATAGGCGAGCGCCGCGTTCGACCACAAGCTCATCCAGCAGTCTATGATTGCCTGATCCAGGCGATTCGGAGTGACGAAGTAATAGGTCGAATGCTGGCCGGCAAAACTTGCCTGTTCGCCATCTTCCGCAGTCGATGAGCTGCGCACGGCCAGTTCCCTGCAATCGCCCAGCTGGTCAACGAGGGCAGCGACGACCTCGGCCATGAGTTCCGCCTGTAACCTCGGAGGCGGCGGCCTGACCAGCGGGTCCGTCACTTCACCGAAATGCGCAATGAACGCGTCGGTGTCGATCACAAATCCTGGCGGCACTGGGAATCCGGCCCGTAGCATCGCGCCGAGGTGCGCCGCCTTACTGCCGACGCGCTCGATGTCTGCCAGGGTGATGTCAGCTAACGGTTTTATCCAATGCAAGGTAGGCGCGAGCCAGTTAAGCCGACGCGTAGAGTAGCCAGAAGCCGGCGCAATTGCATCACGTTACGGCGCGGGTCGGGGTGCAGGCAAGGGTCAGGTAGCGGACGCGCTCGGCCGTGAACGCAGCCGCTTCAGCCATCCGACGAATATTCTCAGCTGATGGGGCAGGGCAAGCATGGCTGGGGTGGTTACCAGCGTCAAAAGCGTCGAAAAGGTCAGTCCCGAGACAATCGCCTGAGAGAGCGGCACCCAGAACGACGACAGCATACCGCCGTAGACGATGTTGCGATTGACGATGTCGATACTCAGATTGCTTGCGAGCGGTAGCAGGCCAAACACGGTTGTGATCGTGGTCAGCATCACCGGTCGCAGGCGCTGTGCGCCGGTGCGCACGATCAGCTGGACATAGTCGAGATCGGGGTATTCGCGGCGCAGATGGTTATAAGTGTCGATGAGCACGATATTGTTGTTTACCACGATGCCCGCGAGCGCGACGACGCCAACGCCGGTCAGCACCGCGCTGAACGGGCTGCCGGTGATCAAGAGACCCAGCAGGACACCGGCGGTGGAAAGCACCACGGCGAAGAGGATCAGCAGGCTCTGGTAGAAGCTGTTGAACTGGGTGACGAGCAGAACGAACATCAGGAGCAGCGACAAACCAAAGGCAACGCCGACGAACGCCATGGAATCGGCCTGTTCTTCGTTGGCGCCGCGAAACTCGATGGTGAGCTCAGGGTGCCAGTCCTGCGTATCGATCCAGGCTTGCAACTCCTGAACCTTCGCATCGGCGAGCACGCCTGGTGCAACACCGGCGCGGATCTGCTCGACCGGTATACCGTTGATGCGTTGAATCGCGTCGATATTGGGTTTGGCCTCTTTGGTGACAAAGTTGGACACGGGCACCAGGCCGTTGGGCGTCGCGATCTTCAGTTCGTTCAGCGCGCTGATGCCGCGCGCTTCGGTCGGATAGCGCACACGGATGTCGACGGCGTCATCCGCGCGATCGGGTCGATATTCGCCGACTTTTACCCCATTGGTAATGAGCTGCACCGCAATGCCGACCTGGCTGACGTCCGCGCCGTAGATCGCCGCCTGGGCGCGATCTACCGTGAGCTCCCATTCGACACCGGGCAGCGAGCGGGTGTCGTCGATGTCGCGGATGTCGGGCATTTTGTTCATCTGCTCGACCACGCGTGTGACTGCTGGCTCCAGCAATTCCCGTTTGTGGGACGAAAACTGCAGCAGGATCGGTTTGCCCACCGGGGGGCCCTGTTCCATTTTCTCGACTTCCACGGACACGCCGGCAAGGCTGGACGTGCGCTCACGGATTTCTTCGAATATCTCGGTGCCTGTGCGGTCTCGCTCGTTTTCGTCGTGGAGTTCGAGGAACAGTTGACCGATGCGGTCCATGCCGCCGTTGCGACTGGGTCGTCCGGTGAGCAGGGTGGTCGAGTTGAGGTTCATGATGCCCTTGACCTCGAGCACCTCGTTTTCCACCTCTTTGACGAGTTCGTTGATCTCATCCACCGAGAGATTACCGCGCGCGCGAACGGATACGTTGGCGAACTTGGGCTCGGAATCGGAGAAAAATACCAGGCCGCGTCCGTATTCCCCGTAGGCGGTGAACGTGCCGATCAGCACGGTAATCGTGATGGCGAGCGTCACGACCGCATAGCGGGAGGCGAAAGCCAGCAGCCGGGCGTACAGGCCGGTGATCGACTTCAACACGCGCGGATCACCCTCTTCGAGCTGCTTGAGCGTTTCCATCGACTTGGCGTCGCGGCTGCCCGCTTTGCCGAACAGCGAGCCGAGCACCGGGCCGAAGACCAGCGCGTAGAGCAGCGAGCCGGTCAGCACGGTAAACACGGTGACGGGGAGGTAGCGCATGAATTTGCCGGGCACGCCGGGCCAGAACATCAGGGGCAGGAATGCGGCGAGCGTCGTCGCGATGGACGCGGCCACGGGCCAGAACATCCGCTTGGATGCGAGCGTGTACGCGGCGCGACGCTCATAACCCTCGATCATCTTGCGGTCCGCATACTCGGTAACCACGATCGCGCCGTCGATGAGCATGCCGAGCCCGAGCAACATGCCGAACATCACCATGAAGTTGAAGGTGTAGCCGAGCAGATAAATGAAGATCAGCGAAAACAGGAACGACACCGGGATGCCGAGGCCGACGATCACACCGCTGCGGAATCCCATTGCCGCGACGACAATGACCATGACCAGGCCCAGGGCGGTGAAGATATTGCCCTGCAGTTCCGTAACCTGGCCCTGGGCAAAGGGCGCCTGGTCGGTGGAGTAGAAGATGTCTACGCGCGCCGGCAGGCCGGGGCGGAATTCCTCGACGACAGCCTTGGCTGCTTTGATGGTGCTCAGGATATTGGCGTCTGCACGTTTCTTGAGCTGCAGAGAGATGGTGGGCTGCCCGTTCACCCGCGCATAGTTGACGCGGTCTTTGAATGTGCGCCGAACGGTTGCGACGTCGCCGAGCGTGACGACGGTGTCGCCGTCAGCCCGCACCGGTAGCTCGAAGATGTCGCTGGCCTCTTCGATGATGCTCGGTACTTTGACCGAAAACCGGCCCTCGCCGGTATCCAGACTGCCTGCGGGAATCAGGCGGTTATTGCGTACGATGGTGTTGATCAGCTCTTCGGAGGAAATGGAGTAGGCTTCGAGCTGATTGGGGTCTATGACGGCTTCGAGGAGCTCTTCGCGGTTACCGAACATGTCTGCGGAGAGCACCTCCGGCAACGCCTCCACAGCCTCGCGCAGGTCCAGCGCGATGGTGTAGAGCATGCGTTCGGGCACGTCGCCGACGACATTGATCTGCAGAATGGGGAAATCATCGACGCTTGCCTCGACGACGATGGGCTCCTCAGCCGTCGATGGGAACTCGGCCTTTGCCCGATCGACCGCTTCGCGAGTGTCGAGAAGCGCCTTGTCCAGGTCGTGATCGGCATCGAATTCGATCATGACGGTAGCGGAGCCTTCAGATGCAAACGCGGTCATTTCTTCGATGCCTTCGACGTCGCGCAGCTCCGTCTCCAGCGGCATCGCGAGCAGACGCTCAGCATCTCCAGGAGATATACCCTCATGCACGACCGTAACGATAAAGAACGGCACGTCGATGTCTGGGTCGTTGGCCACCGGGATCACGGCTCTCGAGATCAGGCCGGCGATGACGACCATCAACATGATGAGCATGGTCGTCCGCGATCGAGCGATGGCGGCTTCGATGAAGGCGTACATGCTGGGAGGACTCTGGGTGGTTTAGAAGGCCGCGTTGCTATGCGCGGGTACGGTAACCGTCAGCGAAGCATCAGGCGCTTCCAGAGACGCTGCGGTTTGTTCATCCGACAGCGTAATACCGTCCTGGAAGATGGGATCGACGCGCTCGCCTGCGGTGACCAGCTCCTGGCCAACCACAATGACGGCAGCGCGATTAGGCAGACCGGACACCCATACGCCATCGGGCGCATCGGCGAGAATCTCGACGCGATGGAATTCCACAATGCTGTCCGCGTTGACCGTGCGGACGCCGATGCCGCCGTCGTCGGCCAGGCTGAACAGTGCCGGGCTGATCTTCTGCGCCATGACGTTGGCCACCGGGATGTGGATTTCCGTTGTGATGCCCGAGCGCAGCGCGCGGTCGGGGTTGGCAAGCTCGATTTCCACGGCGTACGTGCGCGTGGTGGGATCGCTTTGCTGGCCGATGAAGCTGACAGGGCCGACGACCGTAGCGCCGTTGCGCAGGTAACCCGTCGCCATCTGTCCGATCTCGAGGTCGATGACGTCATTTTCGGAGACGCGGCCGGCAAGCAGCATCGGGTCCATGTCGATGACGGTGGCGCAACTGGCGCCGGGCGTGACGTAGTCGCCGATCTCCTGGTGCACGTCCTCGACGATCCCGTCGAATGGAGCGCGTACCTGTGTCTTGCTCAGATTCAATTCGCTGCGGCTCAGGTCGGCTTGCGCCGCGGCCAGGCGGGCTTTGGCGCCGGCGATGGCGGTTTCTGAGTTGTAGCCTTTCTCGCGCAGACTCAGCGCGCCTTCGTATTCGATGCGTGCCTGATTGAGCGTTTCGCGCGCCTCACCCAGAGCCACCTGGCGATCCTCCACGGAGATTTCGCACAACAGATCATTCTTCGCGACCGTCGTGCCGCGGTCGACCGGGCGATGGACGATGGAACCTGCGAGTTCGACTTTCACTTCCACGGTGCGCTTGTTGGTGGTTTTGCCGCGGACTTTGACAATGCGGTTCTGCGCCGATGCGTCGACAACCTGCACGCGCACACGCGTGGGTGCCGCATCTTCCTGGACGCGCGCCTGTTCGCGCTTGAGTTCCGCAAGGCTCGCGTGACGTACCGGCGGCTCGTCGCTGACCGCGCCAGAGGCCAACCAGCCGGTCAGGGCAATTGCAATGGCGGTCGCTGTTAGATAAGTCTTACGCATGTCTTCCGGCTCGGGTGTTGTGTAAAAATACTCACAAGTGATACGAAAGGTAACATAAGTGCACGTTCGCATCAAATTGTCTGACCATTTCCATATCATGGTCTGACCACGCGCATTCTGGTCTGACCAGCGTCAAATATAGGTGAAGATCAGGGGTTTACCGTCGACGGACGTCGAAAATAACGTCGCTTCGTCAGTCGATCAGTCGGATTTTGTGTGCAGTTGCACAAAAAAAGCGGGTCTAAAGGTAACAGAGCCCTGATTGGGCTCTGTTGTGCGGTCGATAGCGGCGGGGTTGCAGGTTATGCGCTGGCGCTCGGCCGTTCTGCCATGCGATCAAACCACGGTTTGATGTTGGCGAGGGTCTGGTCGAAAGGCTGCCCGACCGTGTTACCGAAGCTCAGCATGCAATAGAGCAACACATCCGCCAGGCTGATCTTGTCGCCTGCGATGAACGCCCGACCGTCCTGCATCAGACCGTCGAGCCACACGAGCTTCTCGCGGGCAATCTGCTTGAGGCCCTCTGCCGCCTCCGGAATGGTGATCATGCGTTCTTTGAACAGCGGCAGACCCTCGCTGTAGCGAAACCCGTTCGCCAGCGGTTCGCAGATGTTGAGGTCTACGCGACGGGTCCACATCCGGGTGATGGCGCGTTCCTCGGGGGTGTCGCCCATCAGGGAGACGCCTTCGGCAACCTCGTCCAGGTATTCGCAGATGGCCGTAATTTCCGCAAGCTGCGTGCCGTTGTCGAGTTCGAGGCAGGGCAACTGCCCGGCCGGGTTGACCTTCAGGTAGTCGTCTTGGCGGTTGCTGCCCGCCATGATGTCGACTTCCTCGAGTTGCAGGTCAACGCCGACTTCCGCGGCAAACATGCGTACCACGTGTGGATTGGGGCCTATCGAGTTATACAGTTTCATGGTCTTGTTCCCTGTTGATCCAATGGTTTGCGCAGTGAGCATGCGCTCGGCGGCGGGTATTTACCACGTGCCGGTGTTTTCCATGCTGGCCCAGGGCTCGGCTGGCGCCAGCGCTTCCCCTTGCTGCAGAAGCTCGACGGATATGCCGTCAGGTGAACGCACGAAGGCCATGCGGCCGTCCCGCGGGGGGCGATTGATCGTGACACCCTGTGCCTGCAGTTGCTCGCAGGTCGCGTAGATGTCCGGGACACTGTAGGCGAGATGGCCGAAGTTGCGTCCGCCGGCCAGCGGCTCGGGATCGGGGTCCCAGTTGTAGGTCAACTCCACCTGCGCGTCGCTGTCTCCCGGGGCGGCCAGGAAGACGAGGGTAAAGCGCCCACCTTCGTTCTCATAACGCCGGAGCTCTTCGAGCCCGAGCGCGTTGCAATAGAAAGCGAGACTCGCGTCGATGTCCGTGACGCGCACCATGGTGTGCAGGTATTTCATAGTCGATTTCCAAAGTCCAAAATCCGAGGTGCGATAGTTTAGCCCGGAGAGTCAGTGGCCGACTATCTTCATTCGGTCGTCCGTCGGCGCCGCGGTCTTTTCGAGGCGGACACTCAAGGCGAAAAATCGAGATAAGAGGTGCGAGGCAGATAATCGAGGCAAAAAAAACCCTGCCGTTTGACAGGGTTTGCGATACATATCACAAGGTACTCATTGGAGAGTTGGGGTCATTGGAGAGAAATCGAACTAACCTCTCTTCAAATATCGAAATCGATCTACAGAGATCTAGAAGAGCGCGAACGAAAGCAGGCTGAGGATGACGGCGCTCAATGCGCCAAGCAGCAGCATACCTTCCCCGGTGCTCAATACGTCATCCCGCTCCGCGGCACGTTCCACTGCCACAGCCCGGGGTTGTCTGATTGAATCTCTGTGGTTACTCATATTCCTTAACTATGCGTTCCCTAAATGCTCGTTCCTTAGCTACTCGCTTGCCGATGCCCTGTTGAAAATCGAATCCCTCGAATGGGTTGATTCCGATGTCTACATCCGTTTGCGAGGGCCATCCTGAAACAATGTTGAGGATGTACATTAATGGCGAATCCTGCACATCAGGTGAATTCAATATGGAGGTAAAATGGACGCCGCGCGCAGCGTCACCATTCAGGCACGACGGATTGCGCGACGAGGGACATGGGGCGATGGAACAGGGACCAGGGACCAGGGAACAGGAGAGATGATGTTCAGCAGAGTCAGGGCTGCGTACGGAATACGGCTGGCTCCGAGCTTCCGGCTTGGCGCTCTGATCTGTATGACGCTTTTGTTACAGGCCTGCGTGGTGAATCCTGTCACCGGACAGCGGGAAGTCGCGTTGGTCAGCTCCCAGCAGGAGATTGTCATCGGGCGCGAGCAGTTTGCTCCGGCGCAGCAGATGCAGGGGGGTGCGTACCGCACTGATCCGGAGCTTTCGGAGTACGTCAACCAGGTGGGCCAGCGTGTTGCTGCCGCCAGCGGCGTCGATCTGCCTTATGAATTCGTTGTCCTCAACAATTCCGTACCGAACGCCTGGGCGCTGCCGGGTGGAAAAATCGCCATCAACCGGGGGCTCCTGAGCGAGTTGCGCAACGAGGCGGAACTTGCGGCGGTGCTCGGCCACGAGGTTGCCCATGCCGCGGCGCGGCACGGCGCGAAACGCATCGAACGGGGTATCGTTGCGCAGACCGTGCTGGTAGCAGTGGCCATCGGCACCAGTGGTCAGGAGTATGCGCGCGAAGCGGTCGGTGCGGCCCAGGTTGCGGCCGGCCTGCTCAATCAGAAGTATTCCCGTGACGCCGAACGGGAAGCGGACTTTTACGGCACGCGCTTTCTCGCCAAGGCCGGATATGACCCCTATGCCGCCGTCACGCTGCAGGAAACGTTCGTGCGTCTGGCTGGCGAGCAGCGCATGGATTGGATGCAGGGGCTCTTCGCGTCGCACCCCGCGTCCACCGAGCGCGTGACCAACAACCGGCGATTGCTACGACAGCTGCGTGCGGAAGGTTTAGGGCGAGGTGAACTCAATCAGCCGGCCTATGCGGCGGCCCTCGCAAACTTGACCGCGGCAGCGCCCGCGTACGACGCTTATGACGAAGCGCAGGCGCTCTACGCTGACGATCAGCTGGACGCAGCGCTTGCCAAGGTCAACGAAGCGCTGCGGCTGCACAACGAAGAAGCGCAGTTCCACGGGCTGCGTGGGGCGATTCGCTACCAGCAAAGACGCTATGAGGACGCCGTGACCAACTTTGACCGCGCCATCGCGCGGGACCCGGGCTACTTCTTCTATTTCCTCAATCGTGGTCTGGCGCTGCGGCAGCAGGGCGACCCCGACCGTGCGAAAGCGGATCTCACTCAGTCTGTGCGTATTTTTCCGACCGCGACGGCCTATCGCAGTCTCGGCGAGATAGCCGAAGCCGAAGGCAACAGCGATGCCGCACGTCGCTATTACGCGCAAGCAGGGCAAGGGCAGGGTGAGCAAGCCCAGGCGGCACGCGCCAGTCTCGTGCGGCTCGAGCTGCCGAGTCAGCCTGCAAAGTACGTGCAGACGCGCGTGCGCCGGGATGAGCGCGGCCGCTATGTGCTGCAGGTGCGTAACGTGGCGAACGTGCCTATCGGTGACGTACTGGTGCAGATCGAGCTCAACACGGCGGAAGGCGTGCGCGCCACGACCACCCGGGTTGAGCGCATCGGCGCTGGCGAGACCCGGCTGACGCTGTTGCAGGTTGATCCTGCGCAGATTACCGGCGCGCGGGCCTATCCCGTGGCGGCGGAGGCCATCAGCGAGTGAGGCCTGTGATTTAAACCGCCTCGGCGGTTTCGCTGCGGGCGCACGATGCCCAGACGTTGCCGGCGCTGTCCTTGTGGTATGGGATCCGCCGTTTCATCAGGTGTTCCTCTAGCTCCTGCCGGCGCACCCCGTAATACGCGGCGAGATCGTCGTTGCCGAGTACGGTGAAGCGGGTGCGTCGTCGAGTCCTTTGACGATGTAACGGTCGAAGCAGTTTCATGATGCTGTCCTGCGATACTGTGGATATATACAGTATCGCAGGTTCATGGCGCGGTAAAGCCTATTCGATGTATTCGTCCATATGGGCGTATTCGAGCGCCATGCGCTTGGCTGCTTCGATGTCGTAGTGCATGCGCGAGACGATGCGCTGGGCGTAAAGGCCGCCGCCGGCCTGGATGTTGGTCACTGCCGACCAGCCCCCCAGGGCATCCGCGGTGGTGTCGCGGATCGCGTGGAAGAGCCTGGTGCGATACATACCATCCACCGATTGTTTGGTGCTCATGTATTTGCGGATCAGGTGTCCGGTCTGCTCGTTTTCGAGATCCGCGATACCCGGCGCGGTCAGGATCGAGCCCCCGGCAATGTCGTGCAGGTGGCGGACCATCAGCGAATAGTTTGCCGCGCCGTGATATTTGCCGACGTTGGTGTAGAGCTCATTCGGGAATGCCGCACCGTCGGAGGTGACGCTGCAGTTCTCGATCGCGGCTTCCAGAGATGCCCGGATGAGCGTCGCGTTGATCATCATCTCCGAAATCTTTTCTTTGATGTGACCGACCTTCTCCAGGCCGTTGGCCTCGGCAATGAGTTGAGCATAACCCACCAGCCGGTCGTAGCCCGATGCCATGCTCGACAGGCCGCCCAACCGCTCCCACAGGCCGAGGGAGTGGGCAAACACCGCTGCGAGCTCGGGCACGCCGTCGAGAAATACGCGCTCGCTGGGCACGAAGACGTCGTCGAAGATGACAAATCCTTCCGGCGTGTGCTGAGTGCCGGATACCGGGAAATCGCGTTTGTCTTCGTGCCGCGGGGCATAGGTCGTGTTGACGATTTTTACGCCCGGCGCGTTCACCGGCACCATTGCGGCGATGGCGTAATCCTCTTCGCCGGGTCGCATTGCCTTGGTAGGAATCGTCATCAGCTCATGGCCCATCGAGGCAGCGGAGATGTGCAGCTTGGCGCCGCGGATCACGACGCCGTCGTCCCGCCTTTCGACAACGCGAACATAGGCATCCGGATCGTCCTGGTTGCCCGCGCGACGGCTGCGGTCGCCTTTGGCATCGGTGATGCACTGCGTGATGCGCACGTCCCGCTTTTGCGCGTCTTCGACGTAGCGGCGGATGCGTTGCGCGTTCTCTGGCAGCTGGCCCTCGATCCGGTCGGCTGCGGTGAGGAGCGTCATGATCGAGGCGTAGGTAACGTGGGTGAGAAGATCGACGGTTTCGTGCAGTTCAACCTGCTCGCGCAGCTCATCCGCCGAGCCTGGCACTTTCATGAACGCGCCGACGGCCCCCGGCTCCGGATCGTAGAACCGGTCGTAACCCTCGGCGGCGGTATCCACGGTCATGCCGAGGATCGGATGGCCCGGCAGATCGGTGACCTGCTCCCCTTCGAAAAATGTCTCGCGGCCGTCGTCGAGCGACGCGCGGTATTCGTTGCCTGTCATCATCTGACTGATCTCCCCTCAAGTCGGGCCGCAGCCCGTTTCCCTAAACCATCGATGCTTATCGCTGCACCCAGCCGCCGCTGAACGGTATGGCCTGGCCGACAAAAAAGTCGCTCTCATCGGATGCGAGGAACAGCGCAAACTTTGCATCCTCCTCGGCGCGAGCCAGGCGTCCCAGCGGCACCTGGCGCCTGAGCGACGCCTGGAACGAATCTTTGGCGCGCAGCTCGGGCGGATAGTAAACCGGGTTTTCGACGTAATTCTGCGCGATCAGGTTGACCTGAATGTTGTGCGGCGCGACCTCCACGCCCAGCGACTGTACGTAGCCCACTTGCGCCGCCCTGGCAGCGCTGTATGCGGTGACCGTCTTCAAACCCTTGAGCGCCACCGCGCTGCCGTAAACGACAATCTTGCCCGCGCCGCGTTCGATCATCTGCGGCAGGGCCGCCTGGCAGAGCTGGTGGAGCGGATGCACCATCATGTTGAACGTGTCGTGCCAGGCGTCGTCCGGCAATTCGAGGGCGGTGATCCCCGAGTAGTTCGAAGACGCGAGGTTCGCGATCAGAATGTCCACATCACCGGCTGCGGCAACTGCGTGCCTGCACGCGCCCTCGGTGGTCAGGTCTGAAGTGTCGGCAATGACCGTTGCGCCCTCTGCCTCGAAGACCTCGATCGTGGCCGGTCCCATATAGTCGTCAGCCTGCGTCAACAGCACTCGTTTGCCGGCCAGTCTCCCGGTCATTTCCCCTCCTCGAATCCCCGCCGCCCGGGGTGACAAATGTCTACTCAGTCCACACAATACGTGTCTTGCGGCCTCAAAACAAAAAACGACGGAGGCCAACGAGGGGGTTCATTGGAAGTCTTACAGCTTCTCATCAGCGGCATATCGCAGGGATGTGTCTACGGACTGATTGCGCTCGGTTTTGTCCTTATCTACAAGGCGACCGAGATGGTCAACTTTGCCCAGGGTGAAGTGATGATGCTGGGCGCATATGTGGCGATCACGTTCATCACCATCTGGGATTGGCCGTATTACTGGGCGGTGCCCGCCACCATTCTCGTCATGGCCGGCGTCGGCGTCATTCTCGAGCGTCTTTTGTTGCGCCCGATGATCGGTGAGCCGCACTTCGCCGTTCTCATGTTGACTATTGGTCTCGGTTTTGTGCTGCGCGCGGCTGCCGGCGCGATATGGGGCAACGAGCCGCGCGCCTTGCCCACGCCGTACGCTGGTGAGGTCGTGCGTCTTGGAGAGGTGGTCGTCGGCTATGAGAACATTGCCATCGTGCTCGGCACCGCCGCGCTTTGCCTCCTGCTCTGGCTCTTTTTCCGCTTCAGCCGCGTCGGCATCGCGATGCAGGCCGCCTCGCAGAACCAACTCGCCGCTTTTTACGTGGGGATTCCTGTCAAGCGCATGTTCTCTCTCGTCTGGGCGCTCTCGGCTGCGATAGCGGCGGTTGCCGGGATTCTGACGGCGCCGGTGAGTCTGGTTGACCCGCTGATCGGGTTTGTCGGCATCAAGGCGTTTGCTGCAGCGATTGTCGGTGGCTTCGGCAGCATGCCCGGGGCGATCATCGGCGGGCTTCTGGTTGGTGTCGTCGAGCAGTTTGCCGGACTCTATCTGCCACCGGGCTTTTCTGACATGAGCGCATACGTGCTCCTGCTCGTCATGCTCATCATCCGCCCCCAGGGACTCTTCGCCACGATGCAGAAGAAGAAAGTCTGATGCGCTTCATCCGCAAAATCCGCTACGAGCAGGACATCAACCTCATCAAACACGGCGGGCAGGTGCTCTGGTACGGCCTGCTGCTCGTGGGTTTATTGACGGGGCCATTCTGGTTGGACCGGTTCCTGATGGGTGAATTCGCGCAGGTCTTCATCTTTGCCATTGCGGGTCTCGGGCTCATGGTGCTTGTGGGTTACACCGGCCTGGTCAGCCTCGGCCACGCAGCCTTCCTTGCGATCGGCGCCTATATGCACGCTTATCTTTTGCAGCAGGGCGTGCCGTTTCCACTGGCCATGCTGATGGCAACGGTCTTCTCAGCGCTTTTCGGCGGCCTGGTGGCGCTGCCGGCGCTACGCATGACCGGTATTTATCTCGCGGTTGCGACGCTTGCGCTGGCCATGATCGTGGAAAAGGTGCTGGAGCACTGGAAGTCCGTTACCGGCGGATTCAACGGTCTGCCGGTGCCGCGCCCGGAACTTTTCGGTATCGATTTTTCGAGCCCCGTCATCTTCTATTTCCTGTGTCTCGGCGTTCTCGTCGGCGGCATGATCATCGTGCTCAACACCCTGCGCAGCCCGGTCGGCCGCGCGATGACGGCGGTGCGCGATTCGGAGACCTCGGCGGAGAGCATGGGGATACACATCGCGCGCACGAAAACGCTGGCTTTTGCGCTCTCTGCCGCATTCACCGGGCTTGCCGGCGCGCTTTACGCGCATTACCTGAACCATCTGGCGCCCAACGCATTTACGCTGGAGATCTCCATCCAGCTGCTGCTGATCGTCGTCGTCGGCGGTCTGGGGTCATTGCATGGGGTCATATACGGCGCCATATTCGTGGGCTTGTTACCGGCGGGTATCGCTGTCTTCAAAGACCTGGTGCCCCCCGCTATCGGCCAGATGACCGGTCTGCAACCCATCATCTTCGGCCTGATTCTGATCCTCTTTCTGATTTACGAGCCGCAGGGTATCTACGGGCGCTGGAAGAAGATCCGCCTCTTTTTCGAGGAGTTTCCGCTCTACCGCAAGGCTACTTATAAACGGCAGAAGTCGTTCTTGCGCACGGAGCGACTCCATTGAGCATGCTGCGCGCGGAAGAGCTGTCGGTGCACTTTGGCGGTGTCAAAGCTGTCCAGGAAGTATCCTTCAATGTCGAAGCCGGTGAAGTCTTCAGCATCGTCGGGCCGAACGGGGCGGGCAAAACGACCATCTTCAATCTGGTCAGCAGGATCTATGACGCCACCCACGGACGTATCTGGTTCGAAGACGAGGACATCACCGAGGTGCCGACCCACGCCGTTGCCGAGCTCGGTATAGCGCGCACGTTTCAGAACACCGAGCTCTTCGAGCAGGAGACGGTACTCAATAACCTGCTGATCGGCTGCCACGTGCACCGGCGCACCAATCTGCTGGCTGAGCTCTTGTTCCTGCCAAGCGTCAGACAGCAGGAGCTGGCGTTCCGTACCCAGGTGGAGGACGTCATCGATCTCCTGGATCTGCAGAGCTACCGCGACCAGGTGATTGGCAACCTGCCTTATGGCGTGCGCAAGATGGTGGAGATCGCACGCGCGCTGTGCTTGAAACCCAAGCTGCTGCTGCTCGACGAGCCGTCCTCCGGCCTCAACCCGGAGGAGACCGACGACCTCGCGTTCTGGCTGGAAGACATCAACGAGGAGCTCGGCATCACCGTCATCATGGTGGAGCACGACATGAACCTCGTGAGCACCGCCTCCGATCGGGTCATGGCCCTTGCAGATGGTCAGCTGCTGACGATCGGCGCACCGGCTGAAGTGCAGGCGCATCCTGAAGTGCTGCGCGCCTACCTGGGAGACTGAGCGCATGACGAATGTTCTGGAACTGCGCAACCTCGAAACCTATTACGGCCCCATCATGGCGATCCGCGGCGTGAGCATGGACATCCCCACCGGCAAAATCGTGAGCCTGCTGGGTGCCAACGGGGCGGGCAAAACCACCGTGTTGAAGACCATCAGCGGCGCCATGGATCCCCAGAAAGGCACCGTCACCTATGAGGGCAATGAGATTCAGGGTAAGGACCCTGACTGGGTGGCGCGCCAGGGTATCGCCCACGTGCCTGAAGGTCGCGAGGTGTTTCCGTTTTTGAATGTCGACGAGAATCTGCGCATGGGCGCGTTTTCCCGGCGTGACGCCGAGATACAGCAGGATGTGGAGATGGTTTATGACTATTTCCCCGTGCTGAAGACGCTGCACAAGGCGCAGGCCGTGAACCTTTCCGGCGGTCAGCAGCAGATGTTGGCAATTGGCCGCGCGCTGATGCTGCGGCCCAAGCTCATGCTGCTCGACGAGCCGTCCCTGGGCCTTTCACCGCGGCTGGTACACGAGATCAGTGAAATCATTGCACGGCTCAACGCCGAGCAGAGCGTGACCGTGCTGCTGGTCGAGCAGAATGCCAAAATGGCGCTCGAGGTCGGCCACTACGGCTATGTGATGGAAGTTGGCCGTATCGTCATGGAAGACACCTGCGAGCGCCTGCGCGATGCGCCGGACATCCAGGAGTTTTATCTCGGCATGAAAGATCACGGCGTACGCGGGCGGCGTCGCTGGAAGCAGCGCAAGACGTGGCGATAGGATTCAGGAAGTGAACGACAACGCACCGGGTAGTGAAATGGGCAGCACAGCGGGCAGTGAAGTGGTCGTGCATGGCTGCCGCACGATATCCGAGCTCTTTCTGAAGCGCGTCGCGGAAAACGCGGACAAGGTGGCGCTCAGAGAGAAAGACTTCGGCATCTGGAACGAATACACCTGGCGCGACTACGGCGAGCAGGCACGCTGGGTCGGTCACGGCTTGAAAGCGCTGGGGCTGCAGCGGGGCGATGTCTGCTCGATTGCCTCTGAGATCAATAAAGAGTGGATGTTTGCCGACCTCGGTGTCATCACGATGGGCGGGGTCACCAATGGTGTGTACCCAACCGATGCCGCCAACCAGGTGGAGTATCTCATCACCGACAGCGGCACACGGTTCTACTTCGCCGAAGACGAAGAGCAGCTCGACAAAGTGCTCGAAGTACGCGAACGAACGCCGACGCTCGAGAAGATCATCATCTTCGACATGGAAGGATTGCGTAACTTCAGCGATCCCCAGTGTCTGAGCTTCGCCGAACTGCTCGAGATCGGGCAGGCTCACGCGCAGGAGAACGTGGCGCTCTGGGAAGACGAGATACGCGCCGCTGAGCCGGACGATCTGATGGTATTGACCTACACGTCGGGCACCACAGGGCCGCCCAAGGGGGCGATGATCTCCCAGGCCAACATGCTTTTCATGGCCAAGAACCTGCAGGATGTCTACGGCGTATACCCCGAAGACGAGCAGCTCGGTTTTCTGCCGCTTGCCCATGTGGCGGGGCGCATGTTCTACACGTTCCTCGCCCTCGAATCCTGTTCCGTCGTGAATCTGGTCGAGGAGCTTGAAACGGCGACCAGCGATCAGCAGGAAATTGCGCCGACGATTCACTTTGCCGTGCCGCGGGTCTGGGAGAAGCAGTACTCTCTCGTCACCATCAAGCTTAAGGAAGCCACGGCGCTTGGACGCTGGGCGTACGACAAGGCCATTGCCGTCGGGCAGCAGGTCGCGGAGAGAACCAAGCTCGGTGAAGAGGTCGGTTTCGGCCTCCGTGTGGCCCATGGGGTGCTCGATTTTCTGGTGTTGAAGAACATTCGCATCATGCTGGGCATCGACAAGTGCCGCTGGCTCTCGACGGCCGCCGCGCCGATCGCGCCAGATCTGATCGACTGGTATTGGGCGCTTGGCAAGCCCATGTACGAAGTTTACGGTCAGACCGAGTGCACCGGCATCGCCACCGCCAACAAGCCGGGCGCCAACCGGATCGGCTCGGTCGGACGCGCCACCATGGACTGTGAGGTGAAGCTCTCGGAGCACAACGAGATTCTGATCAAAGGCCCGGGCGTCATCGCCGGTTACTGGAACAAGCCGGAAAAGACCGCGGAGACCTTTGTCGACGGCTGGCTGCACACGGGCGACGTTGGCCGCATAGACGATGACGGCTACATCTACATCATCGATCGGATGAAAGACATCATCATCACCGCGGGCGGCAAGAACATCACTCCGAGCGAGATCGAGAATCAGCTGAAGTTCTCGCCGTTCATATCCGACGCTGTCGTGGTCGGGGACAAGCGGCCCTATCTCACGTGTCTCGTGATGATCGATCAGGAGAACGTCACGAACTTCGCGCAGGACAACAACGTGCCGTTCACCAACTACACCAGTCTTTGCCATACTCAGGCCGTACAGGATCTGATCTGGTCGGAGATAGAGTCTGTAAATACCAAATTCGCACGGGTCGAGACGATCAAGAAGTTCCGGCTGATCGATCAGCTCCTGGACCCGGAGGACGAAGAGTTGACGCCCACCATGAAGCTGAAGCGCAAAGTGGTGAACGAGAAGTATCTGAATCTCATCAACGAGATGTACTGAAGGAGATGAAAATGCGCATGACCCGTTTGTGCATGATTTTCGCAGCCGGGCTGATCGTCGCGGGGTGCGGTGGTGCCAGCGACGAAGGCGGCGATGCGGAAAAGACCAACCGCGGTGTGAGTGCCTCTGAGATCGTTCTTGGCAGCTATACCGACCTGACCGGGCCAACCGCGATCTGGGGCGTCGGTGCCACTAACGCCGCGCGCATGCGTTTTGACGAAGCGAATGAAGCCGGCGGTGTGCATGGGCGGCAGATTCGTTTCATCGTCGAGGACACTTCCTACCAGGTGCCGAAAGCCATCTCGGCGGTGAACAAGCTCCTCAACCGGGATGACATTCTTGCAATGATTCTGGCCGTTGGCACGCCTCTCAACAACGCGACGATGCCGACACTGTTCGAAGCGAACGTGCCGAATCTCTTCCCGATCAGCGGCGGACGCCAGATGGTCGAGCCGTTCCATCCTCTCAAGTTCACCCAGCGTGGCATTTATTACGATGAAGTGCGCGCGTCCGTGAAGTACTTCGTCGAGAATGAGGGCAAAGCCACACCTTGCGTGATCTATCAGGACACGGACTACGGTGTGGAAATCCTCGCAGGCGCTGAAGATCAGGCCGCCGCCATGGGTATAGAGATCGGTGCGGTTTCCGCGCATCGACCTACGGAGACGGAGTTCACCGCGGCCATCCTCAGACTCAAGAATGCCGGCTGTGATGTCGTGATGATGGGCACCGTGCACAAAGATACCGTGCTGGTGCTCGATGCCGCCCGCAAGATGGGCTGGGAAGGGGTTGCGTGGGTCGGTAACAACGCCGCGTATGCGCAGGTCATTGCCGACCAGGAAAGCGGTGAGGGCTACTACAGCTTCGTGCATATGGCCAAGATATATGCGGACGACGAGATGTCCCCGACAGTCAAAGCCTGGTGGGACAAGTATGTGAGCTTATATGGGGAGGAGCCCGGTCTCGCTGCGATGGAAGGCTATCGGGCTGCCGATCTGACCGTGCTCGCGCTGGAGCGGGCAGGGCCGGAACTGACCACAGACGGCCTCGTCAAAGGCCTGGAAAGTGTCACCGATTACACCGACATCTTCGGCTACCGCGTTTCGTTCGGGCCGGACAAACACAGCGGCGCCACCGAGTCTGTGCTGTCGCAGGTGCAGAACGGGCGCTGGGTAGCGCTGGAAGAAGCCATTTCGTACTAGCGCGGGGTTTACACGCGGTTGCACCTTGAAAATGCGCGTTTTATTCCACCTAATTCCTGTCAGGTACCTTGCATCTTGCGGGGTGCCGGATTAGGTTACCTGCAGTGCGTGGCTGCGCACCAGGAAAACAAAAATACCAACAGGGGGTTTTAATGAAGTCAGTCCTTGTTTCGATGATTCTCAGCATCACCGCGGCGACGATGATCGCTCCGAGTGCCTGGGCCCGATCGGGTGACATTGAGCCAAATCTCGTTGTCAGCGGCGATCCGGGTGATCCGATTTATGCAAATGCGGGCGAAAACCTGCGCAACGGCGTGGGGTCCATATTTATCGAGTTTGCCGGGATACCGGTAGGCGGGTTCATATGCACCGCTTCTGCCATCAGCCCGACGCAGATTCTCACTGCGGCTCACTGTGTCCTGCAAGACGGTGACACGGTGCGGCGTATACGCTTCGTTCTGAATGCCGGTGAACCGTCGCCGATCATCCTGGAAGCCGCGGGTTTTGTAGTGAACCCTCTGTATCCGGCGTTGGTCCCTTTCCTCGGCGCTGCGGCACATGGCGATCTCGCTGTGATTGAGCTCGCCGAAGGTATTCCCGCCAATATCGAGACCTATGAGTTGTATCGTGATCCCGATGAGCTCGGTCAGGCGGCGCGCCACTATGGTCATGGTACCTCTGGCACCGGGCAGAAAGGCGTTTCTGAGGGCAGCGATTTCTTCTTTGCCCGCACGGGTTTGAATCTTTATGAAGCGACCGCGCAGAGCTTGTTCGGATTCCCGCTGCCAGATCAACTGCTGTTGGATTTCGACAACGGCGGCAGCGCACGCAATGCGATGGATTGGTGGTTCGGGCCGTTCTTCTGTCATCCGGACAATGACAACCCGGCGCAAGCCAGGGATGGTCGCTGCACGACCCAGAAGGCAGGCTTGTTCCCGGATTTCAAAGGCTTTGGCCAGCTCGAAGTTGGCGTGGCGCCCGGCGATTCCGGTGGTCCCGCTTTCATTGACGGCAAGATTGCCGGCGTGCACTCGTTCGGCTTTACGCACGGCTGCGCAGTTGTGACCAATCGCACTGACGTCGACTGTGAGCTGAACAGCTCCTACGGCGAAATGTCGGGTGATGTCAGGGTGTCGTTCTGGGCGTCCTGGATCGATGCTGCGACCAGCGGCGTGTTCCCGGTGACGCCGATTCCGGAACCGGCAGCCGCTGTGGCGCCCACGGCAGACATCTCCGATCTGGAGATTCCGGCCTCGTACCAGCGTCTGCTCGAGAGCGAAGTTGTCCGCGCGCGCTCTCTGGAGCTGCGCACGCAGTAGCGGCGCAATTCCGCGCAACAGAAATTCTGCGCAACAGAAAAAGGGCCCGTTCAGGGCCCTTTTTTTGTGCGTAATCAACGCGAGGCTGCCGCAGCCGCGCGTCACCCCATCATGTCGGAGACGAGGTCCAAGTGTTCTTCCTGGACCACCTTGTCGTTCTTATCGACGCGGTATGTTGCGCCCCCATCAATGCTTGGAAAAGGAGGGGTTCCTTGCATTCAGTGCAAGCCGGATTTCCGCATGCGCCTTTCTCGTGATGGTGTAGCGGCTATAGAAGAAGATTGCGATCAGTGCCGGAATGACGGAGATCGGTCCATCGAGCAATCCCAGCTGGGTCAGTATTTCGCCCGGCACGCTGCCGGGTTCTGCGCCCGATGGGAACTCGATGACGTCAATGGCAATACCGCCAACGAGCGTGCCGAGTGCCGTGGTTGCTTTTGAAAAGAACGTGCGCGCGGAGTAGAACATGCCTTCTCGGCGGTTGCCCGACTTCAGCTCGTGCTGGTCGGCGATGTCCGCGAGCATGGACATGACCGAGATATTCAGGATGGCAAACGCGCAGTAGCCTGCGCCCGAGAAGAAAACGAGGAGCGGCAGCAGAGCCGCGTGCTCGTTGGCGGGCATGATATCGAGGAAGCGTCCAACAACGGGAGCCGTCGCAAAGAACGCGAGCAGAACGAGCGCGCCGACAGCGGTGCCGCGTTTGTCGCAAAAGACGTGCAGGTGCTTGATGATGAGAAACGCCAGGATGAAGCCGATGCCGGAGCCCAGTGGGAACCAGGCCAGCTCACGCGGCACGAGCTCCCAGAAGTAGGTGTTCATGTGCAGCTCGATCGTGGCGCGGGTGCCTATGGTGACGGCGAGGAACAATAGACCCAGCAGCAACATGAGGTAGTTGCGGTTGCGCAACACCTCCCAGAGTTCTCCCAGCATGGCCCGCGGGTGCATGCCGAGAGAGCTGTCGCTGACCTGCGGCAGGAGCGGTATGCGGTCCCGTGTCAGCCAGGTGCAAGCCAGGATGCCCGTCACGATCAGCGCACTCGCGGTCAAGCCGAATTCGGGATAGGCCAGCTGGTTGAGGAGGCCGTTATTGTATTGCGCGGTTTCCTTGAAGTAGACGAGCTGCGCGAGAAGAAAAATGCCTGCGCCACCCACCCAACCGAAAATGGCGTTGTAGCTCATGATGACCGAGCGCTGCAGATAGTCTTCCGACATCTCCGCCCCCAGAGCCAGGTGCGGGATATTGAACATCGTCACGAAGATTCGCATGAGCACGGAAAAGCCCGTGAACCAGGCGAAGAGCGCCCATTCGCTCATACCCGTTGGTGGCGAAAAGATGCAGAAAAACGCAAAGCCCAGAGGGATCGCGGCCAGGAACATGAAGGGATGCCGTCGCCCCCAGCGCGAACGCCAGCGATCCGATATCGAACCCATGAGCGGGTCACTGACGGCGTCGATGATGAGGCTGATGGTCGTCGCGAGCCCTGCCAGCGTGCCAGGGAGACCCAGAACCTGGCTGTAGTAAAAAAACGCGAACGTCGAGAAACCGAAGGTTGCGATGCTTTCCCCGGCGGCACCGAAACCGAACGCCAGCTTGGTTTTTATCGGGATGGTGTGTGCTTGCGGCATCGCTTGGTTTACCTGCGCCCGTTCGGCCTCAACGCTTCGCCCACGGTCCGCACCACCCGTCCGATCGTGGACGAGTCAGAAGCGCGACGCCGGGGAGGGCGCTGTGACGAAGCCGTTGTTGTTGCTTCAGAGCGAATAGAGATTTGCCACATTGGTGCGCGTGATTTTATCGCGGCTGGCGGGTGAGTAATCCTCGAACATCTCGTCGAGAACCTGGCTCGAGCACGGCCAGGTCGAGTCGGTGTGGGGATAGTCGGATCCCCAGAGCAGTGTCTCTTCACCGATCGTCTCACGGGTTTTGAGCGCCGCCGTATCATCTTCGATCGTGGCGAAGAACTGCCGCTTCCAGATTTCGAGCACGTCGACGGGTGGCGTGCTCGATGGGTCTCTTGCGTAGTCGCGCGCCCAGCCTTGCTGCACTTTGTCGAGCCAGTGAGCGACCCAGCCGGCGTTGAACTCTGCGAGCACAAACTTCAGGTTGGGATGCTTCGCACACACGCCGCGGACCATCAGCTCAACCAGGGTGTCGTGGATGAGCGCCGGCGAGCCGGCGTACTGAACGATGGGGTCGCGATCCTGACTGGCCTTCAACCAGTCGGGCGCGTGAGACATGCACGCGACATGGAACGCGACAGGCATGCCGGCTTCCTCAGCGAGGTGCCACATCGGATCGTAAGCATCGTCACAGTAGCGACGACCGCGCGGTGCGTTGGATGGAACGACGATGCCCTTGAAGCCAAGTTTGATGACCCGCTCGAGCTCGGCGACGGCTTGCGCTGGATCCTGGACGGGCAGCGCTGCCAGTCCGACCAGGCGACCTTTGGAGGCCACCTGCTGATTGTGCATCCAATTGTTGTAATTCTGCTGCAGCGCAACCAGCAGATCGAGATTCGGCAGGCTGAACATCGGGAACCAGCCGGGGTAGAGGATTTCTGCCGAGACCCCGTCGATATCCTGGTCCTCCGGCCGGCGTGCCCCGTCGGTGAGGCCAGGGCGCATCGCCGCATAACCGCCAGTGAAGTACGCCTGAATCTCCGGGTCCTGTATCGAACCGGCACTGGGCTTGGAGGCATGCTCCCTTGGCAGCGGCGTTTCGTAGTCGAGACGGGTGCCGGCCAGCGCCATTACGGCAACGTTGCGTGAGCGTTTGGGGTTGTTGGGGATCGTGATGTAGTCACCCTGGCCCTCTTTGTGAACAACTCGGGGCGCATCGTCCCCGAAACGTTCTGGTAATCCCTCGAAAACCTCGGGGCCTTCAAGGGCGTGCGAGTCTGCGGAGATCGGGCGTGGGTCATCGAGGAGCGTCATAGTGGTTCCTATTGATCGTGGTGGTATGGCTGCTACAACATCTGTGACGCCAGGGTACGCTGTTTAGTGAACGTGTTCAATATATAACGTGCGACGTTCGGCGAGAAGATGGTGTGCTGGGTTTTCCGACTCGATGCCCCACAACGACTGCCTGCCGCAGAGCACGGCGTGTTGGCGTACAGGTATCAAAAAAGGCGTTTAGCGCAGCTGAATAGGTTTGCGTTTGAATTTAAGCAGACTGCAGGTTTCTCCCCGCACATCGACTTCCCGCATCTGGCCGTCAGCGGTCGACTCGATGACGCGTACGCCTCGATAATCTTTGTCCCATTCGACTTCAAAGCGATAGCTCCGTCCACCGACGGGTGTAAACAGCACGCGGAAATTGTCGCTTTTTCCAAACGCGAAGGAGGGTGCATACAGGAATACGGAGATTTCGATCTCGCGATCTGCCGGGACCCTGATGCCTCTGAGGTCACGCTGTCGTTTGTGGTTGATTGCGCCGAGATTCGCTTCGTCGCCGAAGCATTCGTTCTTCTCGCTGGGTTGCATCAACCTGAAAAACGCGCCGTATTTCTTTTCGCCCGGGATCAGGGAGAAGCGGATTTCGGCTGTGGGCGTGCCAGCTGGTGGGCCTGTGTATTTCGAAACGCAGGCGCTGGTGGCTGAAATCAGCAACAGCAGCATCACGAGATGAATACCCGTTCGCTGCCAGGCATTGCACGGTTGCCCTGCCACGGTCACGAATCGTTCTCCAGGTGCAGACCCCTCATCGCGGCCGATGTATCCAGCTCGATTTGGCGTACCGACTGGTCGCCGTAGTACTCCAGCTTCAGTGCCTGTGGGGAAGGCGCAATTGGGAAGAACAGGTGCAGCAGCTTTTCTTCCCCGGGCGCAAGTTCGATCGGGAAGCGGCTGCGACGCCTTCTGATTTCCCGGTTGACCGCGCGCTGATTTGATTTGCGGACATACCCTCCGATCACCAACGCCGGTCCAACCACCAGGAGGCCGCCCCCGATCGACGCAGCGGTCCCACCGGCGGCGCCGGCGGTAAAGAATGCCTGCGTCGCTGAGACAGCCAGCGCGGTGCCGGCGCCAAGCAGCGCCACACCGCCGGCCACCATCATCGTGGCGCTGCCTTCGCCGGGTTTGACCGGCATGTCTACCCCTGCGTAGCGTTCGACATTGTCTCTGCTGGCCTCAACGAGTCCCTGTCTGGACAAACCGGGACTCAGAGACGCACCCAGCATGTCGACGACCGTGCTGTTCTGGAGAACGACCGGATCCTGACTTCTGTTTTCCACACGTACGATGTACTCGTCCCAGTCCGCACGGTTTGCCCAGGTGCCGGGACCATTGCGGAAGATGACCCAATCGAGGATGAGATTGACCCGCTCGTCGCTGACTTCACCGATCGCTTTCGTCGTTTCCAGCGCGACGGGCTGTTCCAGTACTTTGGTGCCTGCACAACCTGTCAGACAGGCAACTACTAGGATATAGATCGGCTGTCTGACCATGTGCAGAGTCTCAGGCTTCATGTCATAAACATATCAGTGCACACCACTTCCTGATCAATAGGTGTTTACCCTGACAAGCCTGGATGATGGGCATCAGCCTCATTGCGCAATGCGCTCGATCCGGGTGTGCTAACGTTGCGCGATCGAGCGCAGTTCTCTGCATACGAATGTCAGCCAAAACGGAGGAAGTCGATTGATTGCCGCTTTTTTGCGAGCACTGTCTGCAGCGCTATTGGCGTTGCTGGTTGCCTGCGGCAGTGGTGAAGGACAATCTCAGGCGATACAGGCGGAGATCCAGGTGCTGGCGGCAGAAAGCGAGCCTGCGCCAGGTCAAGTGATCAGGTTCGACGGCGCCATCAATAAGCTGATCCCGAAGGACGCGGTGATAGAAAAAATTGCGGGTGGATTCAAGTTTGTCGAAGGACCGCTCTGGATGCCCGGCGAACCCGGGTATCTACTTTTCAGCGACATCCCCGCAAACACGGTTTACCGCTGGGCCCCGGGTGGCGAACCCGCAGTGTATCTGCGGCCGGTGCTTGCCCCGGATGCGCGCACGGGCGGTTCCGGGGGCTCTAATGGTCTGGCGCTGGATCCAGCGGGTAATCTGATCTTGTGCGAGCACGGTAATCGCCGTGTTGCACGCATGGAGGCAGACGGCAGTCGCACGACCCTGGCAGACCACTACGGAGGACGCCGACTCAATAGCCCGAATGACATTGTTTTCCACTCGACGGCCGCAGCGTTTTTCACCGATCCGCCATACGGCTTGAGCGGCGATGACAGCCCGGCGAAAGAGCAGCCGCATAACGGGATCTACCGGCTCGATGCTGATGGGACGGTCACGCTGCTCGCCGACGGCCAGACGCGCCCCAACGGTATCGGGCTTTCACCGGACGAGCGGACCCTCTACGTGGCCAATTCGGACACGCCGCCGAACCGTTTTTGGATGTCGTATCCAGTCAACGACGATCTGACGCTGGGGGAGGGCGCTCTCTTCTTTGATGCGAACATGATGAGTGAGGCTGGCGTTCCGGACGGGCTGGCGCTCGATCGGGCGGGTAATGTGTTCGCAACGGGTCCGGGCGGGGTACTTGTCATTGATGCCTCCGGTAAGCATCTGGGTACGATTGCAGTTGCCGAACGACCGGCGAACGTAGGTTTTGGCGATGACGGCAGAACGCTGTATATCACTGCACGCACCAGCGTCTACCGGATCGAGCTGAATGCGTATGGTCTGGTGTATCGCGGCATTTAATTGCACACGCCGCTTGCTTACGCATCTGGCCCGCTTTGTCAGTATAAGCTCTGCTGTTTTCCGACCCTCGCTCATATTCGTCTCAATCAGATAGACTCGACGCATGCACACACGCGAGACGGGCTAGGTGGACTTCGAACTCCTGGAAGACTTTCTGGCGGTGCTGGAGCATGGAAGTATCTTAGCCGCCGCTGAGGCCAGCGGCTCCAGCCAGCCGACGATGAGCCGAAAAATTCGAGAACTCGAAGATTCTCTTGGTGTTCTGCTGCTTAATAGAACCTCGCGAGGGGTTAGCCCAACCGTCTACGGCTCGATGTTCAAACAACATGCCGAAGCGATGCTGCGAAACCGGCAGGCAGCGCTCGACGAGATCAAGGCGTTGAAAAGCGGGGAACACGGGCATGCCCGGATTGGCCTCGCTCCCGCGTTTTCAGGGTATCTGCCTGGTGTGATTCGCGCGCTGCGGGAACGCAAGTCCGGTGTAACCTTTGAAGTGGTGGAAGGCACTTACGACGCGCTGGTGCAGAGAACGCTCAAGGGGGAAATCGAAGGCGCGTTCACCATGGTGCCGCCAGGGGAATCAGTTGAACTGCTTGCCGTCAAACACCTTGCAGACCAACCGGTCGTTGTCGTCGCGGATCCTGACCATCCGCTGTTCGAGATTGAACCGCTCAGCTCAGCAGACCTCGAGAACGAATCGTGGATCGTGATGAATCGACCACGATCGATCATTGACGGTTTCTACCAGCTTGCCGGCGAGCAGGGTCTTGCTTCGCCCAATATTGCCATTGAGACCAGTTCCCTGGACTTTCTGAAGTCGATCGTCAAAGGGTCAACGCTTTTGACCGCGTTGCCCCGCGGTGCGGTCTACGCTGAACTCAATGATGGCAGTCTGAGAGCATTGGGTCTGGGTAAGATGGCGTCTGTACAGACGGCATTCGTGCATCGTCACGGGGTGATGCCGCCTCTGGTCACGGAGTTGGTTCACGAGATCGAGGCCGTCTTAAAAGCCGTTCCGGGGACCGCCGCGTCCTGATATCCACGTTCTGAATATCTCCCGATTCGAATCGCCATAGCCGACCCACGTTCCCGCAAGTACGGTTTGCTCTCCTGCTTATCGGAGACAGAACATGGCGGACAACGAACTGGCGACGATCGCCCAGCGTCGAGATTTCGTGGAAAACAATCACACTTGTGTCGTGGGCTATACGCGCAAAGCCGCGCCACCCTCTATGTCCATCGTTCACTATGTGATGGATGGAGACAAAGTGGTCTTCCTTACGATGACCGAACGGCAGAAGGCAAAGGCGGTCGCGCGACATGGAGAGCTATCGCTTTGCGTCCTCGCAGCAACTGAGAATGCCCTGGCGTGGCCGCCAGAGTACCTGGTGATTGATGGCGCTGCTGAGATCGTGACGGACATGGACTACATCGTGCAAACGGCAATGGGGGTTGGGGAGGTCATGCGCGGCGAACCAGTACCGGAAGAAGCCGAACCGTTTGTTCGCGACATGATGATTCGCGAAAAGCGGGTTGCGATCCGTGTATCGCCACAGTCCACCTTTCATTCGCCTTCCGTGCATCCTGAAGAAGGAGATGCCGACGCGGCCGAAAAGATGGTCCACGGGCTGGGTGCCAGACTCCCGTGGGCTGAGTGATCTCCTGAACATCACGTTGGCGCATTCCGCGGCGCGCGCATCCCCGGCGCGGCTTGACGGCGGTTGGCCGGATATTCGGTGTGACCAGGATCTGGGACATTGTGACGGATCCGATTGCCGGCTCACTGACGGACACTGTTACCTGTTTTTTGTTATACGCTGGGATGGATCGGGATGCGCAACTATGAACATGAAGGGGCCCGCTGAGCGCGCCCTGAAGACAAGATTTCTGACGCGAGGGCATTATGCAGATAACACTTCACTACACACCCATAGCTTGTTCGCTGGTTCCCTACGTGGCATTGACGGAAGCGGGCGCGGAATTTGACGTAGAGGTCGTCAACTTTTTCAAAGGCGAACACATGAGTCCGGACTATCTGCGGCTGAACCCCAAGCATAAGGTCCCGGTTCTCGTCGTGGACGGTGAACCCCTAACCGAGAACGTTGCGATCCTCCAGTGGATAGCGCGCACCTTCGAAGACGCGGGGCTTCTGCCAGAGGGGTTGGATGA
This sequence comes from Pseudomonadales bacterium, assembly GCA_965267275.1. GTDB lineage: Bacteria > Pseudomonadota > Gammaproteobacteria > Pseudomonadales > Azotimanducaceae > UBA4421. The sequence continues at coordinate 2,730,921 of OZ253950.1, read as the reverse complement.
GTTCAGGGCGATATCCCTCATGTCCTGGTGTGCTTCCGGGATTCATCCGACCCTGACCCCGAACGTGCGCCCGCAGAGATACTGCGATCTGCCGGGATCGGAAGAGGCGGTGAAAGCGTGTGCGCAGAAAGCCATGCACGAGAATTTTGCAATTGCCGAAAACATGCTCGACGGCCGTGATTGGTTTTTCGACCAATTCACGATCCCGGATATTTATTTCTTCTGGTGTTTCCGTCGCGCGAAGCAGTTTGCAATAGACGTTACCGCCTACAAAAGCTGCAACGCGCATTTTAATCGGACATCGGAGCGTCCGAGTGTGACCAAGCTGTTGGCGTTTGAAGCTGAAGCGCTTGCGGCGATCGCTCCTGAATGAAGGGGTAGGCCGCCTTGCGAAAACCACCCCCGCTGGCTCACTTTGCGCCGGCTTGTTGCCAGACCTTCGCCCCGCCGAGGTATGTGGCCTCAGGTTGCAGATCCAGCAGGTGTGCGTCCTCAACAGTGTATGGGTTGTCTGGCAGGACGATGAAGTCCGCCAGCATGCCGGGCTCGAGGGTGCCCTTGAGATTCTCTTCTCTGGTCAGATACGCGCCGAGCTGTGTGTAGGCGCGTAGCGCTTCAAAACGGCTGATCTTTTCTTCCGCGGCGAACACCCTGCCGGAACGGGCCTTACGCGTCGTGGCTGCATAGACGCCCACCCACGGGCCCAGCGGCAGGATGTCGCTCGACATCGCCACGTGGATGCCATGCCGCATCGGTGAGGCCATGGGGTTGTTGTGTTCGAGGCGCTTGCCGTCGAGATAGGCTGTGTAGCGGCCTTCCAGGGTGTACATGAAATTCGGCTGCTGGGTAATCGCCACGCCGTTGGCCGCCATCTTCTCCATCGTGGCGCTGCTCGGCATGATCGTGAAGTGATTCAGGTAATGGCGATGGTCTGCGCGGGGGTGCGCGGCAAGCGCGTCGGCGAGATCGTCGACGACGAGCTCAATGGCCGCATCGCCGATCGCGTGGATACCGAGCTGCCAACCATCCTTGTGCGCATCGAAGATGAGCTGGCGGAGGTCGATCTTCGGCATATTGAGGTGGCCCCGGTAGGTGTCTTCACCTTTGTAGGGGCGTTTGGTGTAAGCGGCGGGTCCGGTAAAGCCGCCGTCGGCGAAAATCTTGATCGGTCCGACGCGCAGGTGCTCATTGCCGTCGCCGGTCTTGAGCCCGAACGCTTCCATCTCGTCGCGGCCTTCGTAGGCGAGCTGCACGGACGCGCGCGGCAGGGAGCCCGCGTGTTCTTCGTATACCTTCTGCCATTCTCTGTAGTTGGCTGTGGTGTTCATCGCCTCTGTAATCGACGTGATGCCGAGGGCAAAGAGCGCGCGCAGCTCCTCAACCAGGCTGGCGCGGATCTCCGCAGCGGGCGCCGGCGGGATGAGCTTGCCGACCAGTTCCTGGTGCCGTTCGCGAATGATGCCGTTCAGCTGACCATTGGCGTCTTTTTCGATGCTGCCGCCTTCAGGGTCCGGCGTGGTGGCGTCAATGTCGGCCAGCGCAAGCGCCTGAGATGAGAACACAGCGCTGTGCGCACCGGCGCGTGTCAGCATGACCGGGTTATCCGGGGCAACGGCATCCAGATCGCCAATGAACGGGCGCCTTCCCTCAGCGAGCTCGTCTTCCGACCAGCCGTAGCCGGTGATCCAGCTGCCCGGTTCCAGAGCGGCGCGTTTTGCCTTCACCAGCGCCTGTATTTCCGCTACGGAGGTCACCTTGGTGAGATCGATGTAGTGGCGCGGTTTGCCGGAGATGTGCACGTGGGTGTCGATGAAACCCGGCATGACGGTCTTCCCGTCAAGGTCGATCTGCGCTTGCGCCCGGTAAGCTTGCAGCAGCTCGCTGCCGCCGATCGCCAGCACTTTGCCATCCTTGATGGCAATCGCAGACGCGCGCTCGTCGTCCGCATTGAGCACGAGTACGTTGCCACCGTGCAACAGAAGGTCGGCCTCAGGCAGGGCCAGCGCGCTCGCGCTCGCGAATAGACTCAGAGCAAGCAGCCATGCAGGACGTTTATTCATTTTTGTACACCGTGCCGCCTTTCATGACGAAGGAGACGTTTTCCATCGTTGTGATGTCCTCGAGCGGATTGCTGTCGACCGCGATGATGTCCGCATACAGGCCTGGCTTGATCTGGCCGACGCGGTCCTCCCAGCCCAGCAGTACGGCTGAGCGGGTGGTTGCCGCTTGCAGCGCCTGGAGCGGTGTCATGCCGAATTGCACCATGCGCGAAAACTGTTTGGCATTGTCGCCGTGCGGATAGATGCCCGCATCCGATCCGAACACGACATCCACGCCGGCGGCCACGGCCTGCCGGAAGCTCTCGCGCTGCACGCCGCCGACCTGGCGTTCTTTGTCGAGATTCTCCTCTGGAACGCCGTTCTGCTTACCCACGCTGAGGGTGTACTCGGTGTTGTAGATATCCATGGAAAGCGCGGTGCCGTTCTTTTTGGCGAGACGAATCGCTTCCTTGTCCAGGTAGCTGGCATGTTCCACCGAGTCGACCCCGGCCTGAATCGCGAACTTGATGCCTTCGGTACCGTGGGCATGCGCGGCGACCTTACGCCCGTGCGTATGGGCTTCGTCGACGATTGCCCGCATCTCTTCCAGGGTGTACTGGCGCTGACCGAGCTTTGTGCCTTTGGAGAAAACGCCGCCGGTGGCGCAGAACTTGATCAGGTCCACGCCATATTTGACGTTCTCCCTAACTTTGGCCCGCGCTGCCCACGGGCCGTCCGCAACGCCTTTGTTACGATACTGGAAGCTGTGGTTGAGCCGGTTGTTGTCGCAGTGTCCGCCGGTGATGCCTAGGGAAGGCCCTGATACAGCCATCCGCGGGCCGGGAATCTCGCCATCGTTGATGGCGTTGCGTAGCGCCACGTCCTGATAGTCAGAAGCGCCAACGTTCCGGATGGTTGTGAAGCCGGCCAGGAGCGTGCGTTCGACGTTGACCACGCCGCCGATCGTACGTCGATGAGGCGATTGAAAGAAGCTGATGTTGCGTTCCCTTTTCAGGTTGCGCGCCACGTGCGTGTGCATGTCCATGACCCCCGGCAGTACAAACTTCCCGTTGAGGTCGATGACGTCGGCAGTTGCGGGGATCGCCAAATCTGCGCCTACGGCCACGATGCGTTGGTCGCTGATGGCGATGATCTGATTATCGAGCAATTCACCGGTGGCGACGTCGAGCAGGGTGCCGGCTTTAACATAGGTCTCTTCCGCAAACGCTGGGGCGGCGGCCAGGGTCATGACCCAGAAACAAGTGACCAGACGGCTGGCACTTTGGCAAATTTGTCGGTGTCTGATCATAGGCTTTTCGAAAGTCTCATGGTTTTGTGTTGAGGTTCTTGAGCGCGCAGGAACGGTCGTTCTCCCAGCACGGTGACGCGATGGCCCTTGCGTTCCTCCGGCCAGTAGTCCCAGAGGGCAAAGTGCTGAGTGCAGCGGTTATCCCACAGTGCGACGGCGTTCGGCGTCCAGCGGAAGCGCACCTGAAACTCCGCGCGCTGCTGATGCTCGTAGAGGAGGTTGAGTAACGCGTCGCTCTCCGCGGGATGTAAACCCTCGATACGGGTTGTGAAGCTGGGGTTGACGTAAAGCGCCAGGCGCCCGGAATCCGGGTGTGTACGCACCACTGGGTGCAGCGCACGCGGATATATGCGGCCCTCGTCTGCAACACCGCGGTCGGCATAGCGTCCGCGATAGATGTGTTCCGATTCGTGATGCGCTTCGAGGGTCAACAGCCATCTTTGCAGCGGTTCCGACAAGGTTTCGTAAGCCGCATACATGCTTGCGAACAACGTATCGCCGCCGGTAGACGGCAGCTCGTGCAGCTGCAGCATTGTCGCGAGCGGCGGCTCTTCCTCACAGGAAACATCGGTGTGCCAGCCGTTGCCATTCGCGACTTTTGATTCGGCGTGCGCGTGAATGACGAATACTTCCGGGTGTCCCGCAAGCGTGGGCGCGGCGGGATGGGTATGCAGCGGGCCGAAGCGGCGCGCAAACGCCACCTGCTCTTCCGGCTCGAGCTTTGGCTGATCGCGGAAGAAGAGCACGCTGTGCTCGACGAACGCGGCGCGCAACGCGGCGAACGCTTCGTCGTCGAGCAAGTTCAGGTTGACGCCGCTGATCTCTGCGCCGATGACAGGCGTGAGCGGCGTAACCTGCATTACAGCAGCAGCCGGTAAGGCGCTTCCAGCAGGTCTTTGACTTCCGCGAGGAAGAGTGCCGCCGGGCCGCCGTCCAACACGCGGTGATCCCATGTGAGCGACAGGCGCATCACCTGCGTTTTGACGGGTCTATCGCCGTCCCACGCGACGTCGTCGCGAATCTTGTTCACGCCGAGGATCCCGGCCTGCGGTGCATTGATGATGGGCGTGAATGCGTCCACGCCGAACATGCCGAGCGCCGAAACGGTAAACGTGCCGCCCTGCATGTCGTCCAGAGATACGGAGCCGGCGCGCGCATCGGCGGCAAGGCGGGTGCTTTCTTCGGCCAGGGTTTTCATTGAGATGTCACCGGCGTTTTTGATCACCGGCACGATCAACCCTTCCTCGAGAGCAACGGCCATGCCCACGTGGATGTCCCCATGCAGGGTGATCTCCTGGTCTCCCCAGGAAGCGTTCATGAGCGGGTGTTTCGCCAGGGCTCTTGCCACCGCGCGAATGACCAGATCGGTATACGTCGGTTTGACCCCTTCGTCCGCCCACTCATCCACGAGCTGGTTTCTGAGTTTGATCGCGTCATCCATATTGACGTCCATGTCCATCGTCAGCTGGGCCATGGATTGCAGGCTGTCGTACATGCGTTCGGCGATGGTTTTGCGCATGCCGCGAACCGGAACGCTACCAGCCGGCGCGGCGGTGACGGGCTGCGCCGCGGCGGGTGCGGGGGCGGCCGCTGCACGTTCGACGTCTTCTTTGGTGATGCGTCCACCCGGGCCGGTGCCGCTCACGTTGGCGAGATCGACGCCCAACTCGCGCGCCAGTTTGCGCGCCATCGGAGAGCTCGGTCCTCCTGCTTGGCCGGCAGCGTCTGCCGCCGCCTGTACGTCGGCCTCCACGATACGGCCGCCGGGACCGGTGCCCTGCAGCGTCGTATAGTCGACGCCGAGTTCATCAGCCAGTCGCCGTGCGGCGGGAGAGGAAAGGATGCGCCCGTCAGCGCCAGTGCTGCTGACCGCGGCTACTGGCGCGGCCGGTGTGCTCGTCTCTGCGGCTGCCGGCGCGTCTGCCGGTGCGGCTTGGGCTGCGCCGCCGCTGCCCAGATCGTCCGGGATTTCTTCGCCGTCGGCAAAGATGTACCCGACGACATCGCCAGGTTCCATCGTGACACCTTCACCGACGACATGCTTGACGATGCCCGCTGCTTCAGCGTCAACGTCCAGATTGACCTTTTCGGTCTCCAGGCGATACAGCAGCTCACCGACCTCAACCCGGTCGCCGTCTGCGATATACCACTCTTCCACGACCCCCTCTGTCATGTTCATGCCGACTTTGACGAGATAAATTTCGGTAGCCATTGATCTTCTCTTTCTAACGTTCGTTTGTTGTGTGTCGGTGTCTGTGCCGCTGTGGATCCTAACGCCGGAAGATGCCGATTTCAGCCGCACGGTGCAGCGTGCCGGCAACGTTCACGACACGCGGTCCGTTGCGTCCTATGGTCAGTCGGGCCTCCTGGCCGGGCTTCAGCGTACGTTCGCGCTCGCCGTCGAAAGCAAGCACGCCGGGGCCGCTGCAGCGCACGGTCTGCTCCAGCGCCAGCGGCTGATAGGCGGTAACGCCAACGTCCTGATAAAGACCCGGCGCGATCGGGGCGCTGACGATGGTCCCGCCTTCACCAAATTCGAGCCACAATCCATTGTCGGATTGGCTGTCCAGCGGATGCAGCAGACCGCCGATGGCGGTTATGCCGGTGGCTGCAGGCTCCGCGCGGGTCAGAAGCGCGGAGCGGAACTGGTTGGGCTTCAATAAGGCGCGCGCGCCGACGAATCTCTCGTTCGAAAGCAGCGCGTCGATCAACGCCAGGTCGTCCCGTTCGCCTTCAATGGCGACGTGTATGCTTTTCTGCGGGGAGAGCATTTCGCTGCCCACGCGACCGGTTGCGATCAAGCCCGCAGCAGCCCCCGCCGTGGTTGCCTCGGTCAACACCGGAAACACGTTGTTGGTGCCGGTGCTGATTGGCAGCAACGGGGCGTCCGGCCACCCCAGGCAGAACGCACGGTTGGTGCCGTCCCCGCCGAGCGTGACGACCACATCACAGGCAGCGTCTTTGAGCGCGCGTGCGGCAGAGATCGTATCCAGCGCGGTACCCATCTGGGTCGAATCAACCGATCGCGCGCAGAGGTCGCCGCCAATCTCGTTGAGTGCCTGCTCGACTATGCCGTGGGCGTCGTTGTGATAGACGAAATCGGTACAGCCTGCCGCCATCGCGCCAACGACAACGCGGCGTACGATCGCGCGCTTCTCCTGGTTGTCGAAGACCGACGCGCGTGCGACAAGTCGTCGCACGTCCTTGCCGGACGCTGGATTGGCCAGCAGTCCAATGCTCCCCATGACGTCGCCGCTTACAGGCCCAGCTGTTTCTTCACCTCGGCCACGATGCGCTCTGCGTTGGGCACGTAGTGCTGCTCCAGTGCAGGGCTGAAAGGCACGGGTGAGAAGGGTGCCCCTACGCGCGCCACCGGCGCATCGAGGTAGTCGAAAGCTTCTTCCTGTATCTGGGCTGCGATCTCGCCGCCAAAACCGCCAAAGCGCACAGCCTCGTGCACGATCATCGCCCGATGGGTTTTCTTGACTGAGTTCACCACGGTGCCGGTATCGAAAGGCTGCAGCGTGCGCGGGTCGATCACTTCGGCGTCGATGCCGAGCTCTTGCAACTTATCTGCCGCTTTCAGCGCTTCGTGGATCATGCGTCCGAACGCGATGATCGTATAGTTGCTGCCTTCGCGGATGACGTTGGCTTCGCCGAGCGGTATGGCGTAGGACTCTTCCGGCACTTCGCCCTGCATCGCCAGCGACATTTTGTTGAGCACGACGATGACCGGGTTGTCGTCGCGCGCGGCCGCTATGATCATGCCCTTGGCGTCGTACGGCGTCGTCGGCATACACACTTTCAGGCCGGGCAGGTGGCAGATCCATGCCTCGAGACTCTGGCTGTGCTGGGCCGCGAGGCTTGCACCGGCGCCGGCCATGGTCAGCATCGTCACCGGCAGTGTTGCCGCGCCGCCGAACATGTAGCGCATCTTGGCAAGCTGATTGGCGACTTCGTCCATGCACTCGCCGAGAAAGTCCATGAACATCAGATCGATGATGGGGCGACAGCCGGTCGCAGCCGAGCCGACTCCGAGACCGACGATGCCTTCCTCCGAAATGGGCGTATCGAAGACACGCTCCGGGCCGAATTCCTGCAGGATCCCGGCGTAGTAACCATAGACGCCACCCGCGCCGGCAACGTCCTCTCCCGCGACGAACGCGTCCGGTTGCTCCTGCATGACGGTGCGTACGCCTTCGGCGATCGCCGCGACATAGGGGAGTTTGCGAGCTTCCATTTGTTGTGCTTCAGCCATGATCGATCCTTATGCGTAAACGTCTTCAGTAATTGCGCTGGGGTCCGGGTAGGGACTGTCCTCGGCAAATTTGATTGCCGCGTCGATCTCGGCAAGCACCTCGTTGTGCACTTCCGCAGCCGCTTCCGCGCTCAGGACGCCTTGTTCAGCGAGGCGCGCTTCGAACTGGTCGATGGGATCTTTCTTCTTCCACTCTTCAACCTCTTCGTCGGTCCGGTAGGTCAGGCCCATGCCGCGTACGCCGACGTGGTCGTAGTAGCGGTAGGTTTTACACTCCAGGAGCGTCGGACCTTCTCCGGCCCGGGCGCGGGCAATCGCCTCGCCCGCAGCTTCGTAGACGGCGATGACGTCCATGCCGTCGACGATCACGCCCGGCATGCCGTAGCCCGGCGCCCGGTCGGCCACATCGACGATCGCCTGATGATTCGCCTGGGGGGTGTATTCACCGTAGCCATTGTTTTCACAAACGAAAACTGCCGGCAGCTTGTAGAGCGCCGCCATATTGGCTGCCTCGTGGAATGACCCTTCATTGCTCGCGCCGTCGCCGAAGAAACAGCATGCGACGTTGTCGGTTTTACGGAACTTGTTGGAGAACGCGGCGCCCATCGCGATGGGCGGTCCGCCGCCGACGATGCCGTTCGCGCCGAGCATGCCGAGCTCCATGTTGGAGATGTGCATGCTGCCGCCTTTGCCTTTGCAATAACCCGTGGAACGGCCGAAGAGCTCGGCAAACATGCGGTCGAACGCGCCGCCTTTGGCGATGAGATGGCCGTGCCCGCGGTGGGTCGACGTGATCTGGTCTTCGTTGGAAAGATGCGCCATGACGCCGGAGGCCACTGCTTCTTCACCCACGTAGAGGTGCAGCGCGCCAGGAATTTTGCCGTCTTCCATCATCTTGCCGGCAGTTTCCTCGAACCTGCGGATGCGCACCATGCGCCGATGCAGATCGAGCAGTGTCTCGTTGGAAATTTCGTCAGTCAAAACGTGTCCCCCTTATGACCGTCGCAAACAGACGGCAAAGTGTATCGCGTAGAATGGTTTGATATATAGGAGTGCATTATAATAACGCGTTCTAATTTTAGGGGGAACTAGCGGTGCCGACATTCAGCGCGGAACTGGCCCGGGAGCGGCCGGATGAGGTAGCGCTCAGAGACGAAGCGCGAGCCATGGGCTGGGCGGAGATCGACGACACGCTCAATCGTGTGGCCAATGGCCTCAATACATACGACCTCGGTCCAAATCGACGGGTTGCCGTGTTTGCTGAAAATGCGGTCGAAACGGCGATGGCCAACCTCGGCGGGTTGATTGCCGGTGCCTCGGTCGTGCCGGTGAATTTCCACCTCACCGCCGAGGAGGTCGCCTATATTCTGGGCGATGCCGGCGTGCAGGTGCTCTTTGCCGACAGTAAAACCCTCGAGCGGGCCGTAGCTGCCGCCGCCCAGGCGGAAGTCCCGGTTGTCATAGCCTGGCATGGTGCGGCGGAGGGTGCGGCGGAGGGTACGCTTGCCTGGGAAGAATGGCTTGCCGCCCAGTCCGGCGACCCGGCGGACGAAAGCCGCGCGCCGCGGCCGAATCTTCTGTACACATCGGGTACGACCGGGCGTCCCAAAGGGACGGAACTGCCGCCGACGATGTTTGCCGGCGGGGATACGGTCGGTGAGCACCTGGCTAATCTGAAAATGGATCCGCGCGCCGACCGCGGTGTGCACATGGTGGTCGGTCCCATGTACCACACCGGACCGTTGTCCGGTGCGCGCCTGCTTGCCGCCGGGGTGCCAAGCGTCATCCTTGGTCGATTCGACGCTGAAAAAACCCTGCAAGCCATTGAAAAGTATAAGGTTGGTAACAGCGTCATGGTGCCGACGCACTTCGTGCGGCTGCTCGCCCTGCCGGATGATGTCAAAGCCAGCTACGACCTCAGCTCTCTCGTGAGCATCTCCCATACCGGCGCAAAGTGCCCGGTGGATGTGAAGAAAGCCATGATCGAATGGTGGGGGCCGGTGTTCGTCGACGCGTATGGCGCAAGCGAGGTCGGCACGACCTGCATGATCACGTCCGAAGAATGGCTCGAACATCCGGGCTCCGTCGGCCGCGCGCTGGAACCTTTTACCGCGCTCATCCTGGACGACGACGGCAACGAGCTCGGCCCCAATCAGGAAGGGCGTTTGTTCTTCAAGGACGCCACGGGACGGGGAGTGGTCTATCACAACGATCCTGAGAAGTCCGCTGCTGCGCATATCGCGCCCGGTGTCTTTACGCTCGGTGAGATCGCCTACATGGATGACGACGGTTATGTCTACATCACCGACCGTTTCAGCGACATGGTGGTATCCGGCGGCGTCAACATTTATCCCGCGGAGGCCGAACAGGTGTTGATAGAGCACCCGGCTATCCTGGATGTTGCCTGCATCGGGGTGCCGCATGCGGAAATGGGCGAAGAGCTGAAAGCGCTGGCGATTCCCAAAGACGATCCGGTTGACGCGGACGAAGTGCTCGCCTGGTGCCGCGAACAGCTGTCTCACTACAAATGCCCGCGCAGCCTCGATTGGGTGGACGACCTTGGTCGCAACACCATGGGCAAGATCAACAAGCGGAAACTGCGGGCGCCGTTCTGGGAGAACTGAAGCCACAGCCCCATATGCTGTCATTCATCTAATCGTCATGCTTGCGTAACGAAGCGTTCATGCCGTACTGTTAAATAGCTTGCTTTAACATAGATGGATGGACCCGTATGCCTTCTTTTCGCCTTAGCGCTGGTGCGTTTTCTCGCCAGTTGCTGGCAGTAATTGCCTCTCTATCGTTCGGTTTTGCCCATGGCGCGGTGATCAACGAAATTCGGATCGACCAGCCGGGTTCGGACGTCGACGAGTATTTCGAGCTCGTTGGTCTTGCCGGTGAGTCCCTCGACGGGGTGACGTATCTCGTGATTGGCGACGGCACCACGGGCAGCGGCACCGTCGAATCGGTCACCCCGCTGGATGGCGCCGCGCTGGGCCCGGACGGTTTGTTGGTTGCCGCCGAAGCTTCCTTTACGCTTGCTACGGCCGACGTGACGGCAGCCCTCGGATTTGAGAACAGCGACAATGTCACCCACGTGCTCGTCACGGGTTTCACCGGCGCGCTCGGCGATGATCTCGACACGAACGACGACGGCGTGCTCGATGTGCTCCCCTGGGCTTCGGTGCTGGATGCCGTGAGCCTCGTGGAGACGCCCGCATCCGGTGACGCCTTCTACGGTGCGGCACTCGGCGGGCAGGATGTCGGCCCTGACGGGACTTTCGTGCCGGCTTACGTCTGCCGCGCTGGAAGCAGATTCGTCATCGGCCCGTTTGATCCCGTCGGCGGCGAGGATACGCCCGGCGCGCCGAACACGTGCGTCGCGCCCGACGCCGATGTCGTGATCAACGAGCTCAGAATCGATCAGCCGGGCTCGGATGTTGATGAATACTTCGAGCTGGCCGGTGCGCCTGGCGACAGCCTGTCGGGACTGACGTACCTGGTCATCGGCGACGGGGTAACGGGTGCGGGCACCGTCGAATCCGTGACGTCGCTGGATGGACTGACGCTCGACAGCGATGGCCTGGCGCTGGTGGCCGAATCGAGTTTCACCCTCGGCACCGCTGACCTGACGGCAACGCTGGGCTTCGAGAACAGCGACAACGTTACCCATGTTCTGGCGAGCGGTTTCAGCGGTGCGCTCGGTGATGATCTCGACACCAACGACGACGGCGTGCTCGATGTGCTGCCCTGGACCTCGGTACTCGATGCGGTCAGCCTGGTGGAGACACCTGGCTCGGGTGATCCCTTCTATGCTTCGGCGCTTGGCGGCAGCAACGTGGGTCCGGACGGTACTTTCGTACCCGGCTATGTTTGCCGGGACGGAGACGTGTTCGAGATCGGTCCGTTTGACCCGATAGGCGGCGACGATACGCCCGGAGCGCCGAATGTCTGCGGCGGCAGTGGGCCGCAGGCGGTATTTATCCATGAGGTGCAGGGCAGCGGTCCGGACGTCGCGCTGACTGGCCTGGTGGAAGTACAGGCCGTGGTCACGTCGCTGTTCGAAGACAACGACCTCGTCGAAGGCTTTTTCATGCAGGAAGAAGACGCGGATGCCGACGCCGATCCGGCGACTTCCGAAGGGATATTTGTATTCTGTAACCAGGATTGCCCGACCGATCTGGCGGCCGGTGATACCGTCACTGTCGTCGGCACGCCGGAAGACTTTTTCGGTATGAGTCAGATCGATACCGAAGGGGCTGCCGGTTCGGTCACCATCGAAACCGGTGCGTCCGGCGTGGTGACACCTACAGCAGTCACTTTGCCCGCGGCGGGCGCCACGACCGATGCCGCCACCTTCGAAAACCTCGAAGGCATGCTGGTCGCCTTCCCGGACAAGCTCGTCGTCAGTGAGTACTTCCAGCTCAGCCGCTTTGGCCAGGTGGTGCTGACGGTTGACGAGCGTCCGCGTCAGTTTACTGATGCGAACCCGCCCAGCGTCGAGGGATATGCTGATTTCCTGGAGGATCTGGCAACTCAGCGCATTATCCTTGACGATCTCGACAACGATCAGAACGAAGGTCTGGTTGGGCCGGAAGGTGATGAACCCTATCCCTATCCCGACGGCGGCTTCAGCATCACGAACTTCTTCCGCGGTGGTGACAGCGTGACCGGGCTCACAGGTGTGCTGCACTGGTCATTCGCAGGTGCCAGCGGCACCAACGCCTGGCGTGTGCGTCCGGTGCCGGGCGAAACTTATGCATTCGCGGCGGAGAATCCGCGCGCAGCGGCTCCGGCCGAGGTTGGTGGGCGTCTCAAAGTCGCGAGCTTCAACGTCTTGAACTACTTCACGACGATCGATGAGCCGGGCGCTGTGTGTGGGCCGTCGTCGCTGGGATGTCGCGGGGCCAACTCTGCCGCAGAACTGACGCGTCAGACCGACAAGATCGTCGCTGCGCTGGCCGCGTTGGACGCCGACGTCGTCGGCCTCGTCGAGATCGAAAACAATGCCTCCGCTTCCGTTGCAGCCCTGGTCGATGCCCTCAATGCGGCGACCGGTGAAGCTTACGGATTCATCGATACGGGAGATCTCGGCGGCGATGCCATCAAGGTGGCGTTCATTTACGACACGGCCAGCGTCGCCCCCGTCGGCGATTTTGCGGTGCTGGACAGCTCGGTAGATGCGCGCTTCATAGATACCAAAAACCGGCCGATGCTGGCGCAGACGTTCCTCGAGCAGGGCGCGAATGCCAGATTTACCGCGGTAGTGGGGCATCTGAAGTCCAAAGGCTCGTCTTGCGACGACGTGGGCGATGCCAACGCCAACGACGGTCAGGGCAACTGCAACGGCACGCGCACGCTGGCAACGCAGGCGCTGGCGGACTGGCTTGCCACCGACCCGACCTCGAGCGGCGACGAAGACTTCCTGATCATCGGCGATCTCAACGCCTACGCGATGGAGGATCCGATCACGACGCTCGAGATGGCGGGTTATACCGATCTCATCGAGCAGTTCGAAGGTGCTGGCGCCTACAGCTTCGTCTTCGACGGCCAGCTGGGCTATCTGGATCATGCTCTGGGCAACGCACCGTTGACGGCTCAGGTGACGGGCGTCGCTGAGTGGCACATCAACGCTGACGAGGTCAATCTCCTCGATTACAACGACGGCGTTGAGGATCCGGGCGAACGCTCTTTCGAGCGCAAGTCAAATGCCTTGCCGCTCTATAGTCCTGACGCGTACCGGTCCTCGGACCATGATCCGGTACTCGTCGGGCTGGCGCTGACGCCGTCTTTCGACGTCAACAACGATGGCTGTGTAGACTGGAAGGACCAGGCGGCCGTTCGCGTGGGCGCCGCGAGGCAAAAAGCCTTCGGGGAGTATGATCTCAAGCTCGATTTGAACGGGGACGGGGTGGTATCCAGTCTGGATGTGGAGCTCGTCATTGCGAACTTCTCGTTGCCAAAAGGTCAGCCCTGCCAGGCGCAGCCCGCGATACCGAAAGACGCGTAAAAAAGTTCATTGTCCACCCGCATAGGTGTCCGCCTGCAGTTTCTTCGAACTGCAGGCGGAACGTTGTTGTTTAGTGCCTTGTTTCGAAGTGGCAATGTTGTCTCTGGCGCCAACGAATCGCCGTAAAACACGTCGAACCACCGGTGTTGAAATGGTTGTCAGCGCTTCCTCTTTTACGTTCGATATCTTGTTTTTCCGTTCGGAACAATTAACCTACCGGCCGGAAAAATTAACCTAATTGACCTTCTTCCGATCGTTGTCAGACTTAGTCCTACAAGAAAAATGCATGTTTGCTTGAGCCTTGGGGGGCAGGATGGCAACTCAGTGTCCATACACGGGCAGCGCGTGTTCGATCGGCTGCCGCAGCGTCTGCAGCAAAGCGCTGCGCGCCGCTGAAGACGGTCTGGAAAGCGCGGAACCACCGCGGGCTGCGGACAGAATCCAGCAAGACAGAATCCAGGAAAAAGAACGGATCGGAGCGGGCAGGGTGGCCGTCGTCGAACTGCCCCAGCCCGAGGCGCTACCGGCGGTATCGAAAGCGGTCTAGTCTGGCTGATCCACCGTCTTGAACGAGACCGGCAGGGTTTTCAGCCCGCGCAGGACCATCGAAGGATGGTGCTCCAGTGCCCTGTCGTCCGCCAGCTTCAGATCTTCCACGCGCTCCAGCAGCAGCGTAAACGCCTGCATCATCTCCTCCCGCGCCAGGTTGGCCCCAAGGCAGTGGTGTATGCCGGCGCCAAAACCCACGTGGGTACCTGCGTTCTTGCGACAGACGTCCAGACTGTCAGGCTGGTCGTACTTGGCGGGATCCCGGTTGGCCGCGGCATAACGCAGCATGATGCGCGCGCCTTTGGGCACGTCGTGCCCATCGATCTCAATGTCTTCCAGGACGATTCGAAACAGTCCTTGCACCGGTGACTCCAGGCGCAGTACCTCGTTGGTGAACGTCAGCATGCGCTCCGGGTCTTCGCGCAGGATACGCTGCTGATCCGGGTTTTCGATCAAAAGCTGCACGCCGGCGGCGATGCCGTTTGTGGTGGTTTCGTTACCGGCAACCAGCAGCTGCGAAGTGACGCCCAGCATCTCGCCCAGCGTCAGTGGATTGCCGTGCTCGTCGCGGGCCTCGACGAGGTGGGTGAGGAGATCGTCGCGCGGGTCCTGCCGGCGCGCATCGAGTTCGGCCGTGATGAAGTCCTGAAAACGTTTGATCTCGCGCGCGCATTCGATCCAGCGTTCGTCGGTGATCATCATGCCCAGCGGCTCCACTGAAGCATCCGACCAGGCTTTGATATCGGCAGCGCAGCTCCGGTCGAGGCCGAGAATGTCGGCGATGACGGTCACCGGGATGGGTATCGCATATTCGCTGACGATGTCACACGTGCCGTTCTCTATGAAGCCATCGATGGCGTGTGTGACGATGTCGCGTATCTGCGGCCGCAGCTTGGTGATTTCGCGCGCGCGGAACGGCGGGTCGAGCAGGCTGCGCACGCGGCCGTGTTCCGGCGGGTCCGAGGACACCAGAATATTGACCGGACGCTCGCTGGCGCGTTGCAGCGCTTCTACCTCCGGTGGAGGTTTGCGCATGTGAGCAATGTTCTGGCTGTTGACGTTCGAGAACACGCGCGTGTTACGCATGATCTCTCGCATGAGCGCATAGTTGGCGCAGACGTACATGCCAAGGCGTTCGTCGAAATAGAACCCGCGCGTGTGCATGTCGCGGTAGTAGTCCCACGGGCATTCCTGTATGTCCAGCTCGGCCAGGCTGCGTTCGTCGATCAGGTTCGTCATGTCTTCTCCTGTGGTCGTTTCACCGACCCCAGCACGTCTTGGAAGCTGCGTCTGAGTTCGCGTTTCAACCAGCCCAGCATCATCTTTTCAGGGACTTTTTCGCCGCTGCTCGCGCGCGCAATCGCCATACCCTCGAGCAGGTACTTGGTCAGATAGTTCGCACGATCGAACGCCTCAGACAGCGCCAGATCCGGAAACACGTCTTTGACGGCGGCATACCACGCGGATTCGAACTCCTCCAGGGCCGGATCCACGGCCGCGGCGAGCTCCGGATCGGTTCTCGCGGCGACCTTGAGCTCATTGAACACGACGAAGGTGGGTGTGTTGAGTTGTGCCCAGTACGCGTCGATGCCTTCCTCGATGCGCGAATACTCCGCGCCGTGCTGTACCGCCTTTTCTTCCGTGGCGAACATCTCTATGCGCAGCTGATTGAGGTATTTCACCGTTGCTTGAATGAGACCAGAGCGGGAGGGGAAGTGATGCAGCATGGCGCCGCGGCTGACGCCGGCGCGCTGCGCGATGTTCTCGGTTGTGGTGTTGGCATATCCCAGCTCGTAGAAGCAGTCCACCGCTGCTTGCAGGATCGCGTTGCGGGTGAGCTGACTTTTGGTCTGCTGCCAGGTCAGCTCTCCCTTCTTCCGGGCGACGTGCTGCGCGACAGTCTGGCTTGCCAAGGGCACAACCTTTGTTTTGAAATGACGGTTCATTGTAGTGCGTGGGGAGCGGGGGAGCCAATGCGCGAGATATTGCTGGTCACCAAGGGCCATCCCTATGAGCGGGAACCCTTCTACGCGGTGTTCGATGAGATGGCCGACGTCAACTGGACGCTCGTTGAGCAGCCCGCCGCGCAGGCGTTGTTCAACCCGACGGAAGCCGTTCCGTTCGATGCGTTCGTGCTCTACGACATGCCCGGTATTCAGTTTCGCCCGGACGGGCCGCCGGATTTCCCCGAGCCGGGCGCGCGCTACCGCGAGCAGTTTCTGGCACTGTTGGAGGCCGGCCACGGCTTCGTTTTCCTGCATCACGCGCTGGCGGGTTGGCCTGCATGGGAGGAGTATGCCGAGATCATCGGCGGGCGTTTCTTATACATGCCGGCGATGCTGCGCGGTGAGCCGCGCCAGGATTCCGGATATCGGCACAAAGTGACCCACACGGTGAGTGTCGTGCCTGATCATCCGGTCACAGCCGGCCTGCCGGACAGGTTCGAGATCACCGACGAACTGTATCTCTGCGAAGTGTTCAGCGACGATGTCGAGCCGTTACTGACGAGCGACTATGAATTCGTGCGGGACAACTTCTACTCCGCGGCTGCGGTCGTGCGTGACGGCAAGATGTTCGACAACGAAGGCTGGCAGCACGAGCCGGGCAGCAATCTCATAGGCTGGACGAAGACCTACGGCAAAAGCCGGATCGTCTATCTGCAGTGCGGTGATGACCCCGAGGCCTACGCCAACCCGCATTTCCGGGCGTTGCTCGCAAATGCCATAGCGTGGGTTGCCGACCGCTAGTCGACCTTCACCATCATCTTGCCGGTGTTGGCGCCTTCAAAGAGCTGGATGAGCGCGCGCGGCAGGCTTTCGAAGCCTTCGATGACGGTTGCGTGCTGCTTGATCAAACCCTGGTCCATCCAGGCTTTCATCTCCGCAATGGCTTCCGGAAAACGTCCCGCATAGTCGAGCACGATGAAACCCTCCATACGCGCGCGTCGAAAAACGAGGTTGAAGTAGTTTTTCGGCCCGGCCAGCGGTCCCTCGGCGTTATAGCGGCTGATCCCGCCGCAGATGACCACGCGCGCGTTCATCGCGATGCGTTCCAGGCAGATGTCCAGAATCTCTCCGCCGACGTTGTCGAAGTAGATGTTGATGCCGTCGGGACATAAGCGGTCGAGCTCGGCGGCGACATCCTGGGTCTTGTAGTTGATGGCCGCGTCGAAACCGAGCTCATCGGTCAGCCAGCGGCATTTGTCGTCGCTGCCGGCCATACCGACGACCGTGCAGCCTTTGATCTTGGCGATCTGGCCGGCGACGCTGCCGGTTGCGCCTGCGGCACCAGAGATCACCACCATGTCACCTGCTTTTGGTTCGCCGAGATCCAGGAGTCCGAAATAGGCGGTCATGCCGGTGCCGCCCAGAACGCCGAGGGCCTCCTCTGGCGTTAGCTCAGCGGGGTAGCTGCGCAGGGGCGGGTTTTTGCCGTCGGTCACGCAGTAGTCCTGCATGCCGAAGGTGCCGTTGACCTTGTCGCCGACGGCAAAGGCTTCGTTGTTCGACGCGACCACTTCACCGGTGCCGCCGGCGCGCATGACGTCGCCAATTTCGAGCGGCGCGACATAGTCCGCGCGGTTTTCCATCTGCCCGCGCATCGACGGGTCGAGGGATATCCGGGTGGTGCGCACTAGAATCTCCCCCGGGCCGATGGTGGGGATGTCGGTCTCCTGATATTTGAAGTCGCTCTCTTTGACCATGCCCTGCGGGCGTGCAGCGAGCAGGAACTGGCGGTTTTTACCTTGCGGATAGTCGGACATTTTCAGCTTCGGGTTGTCTGGCGGGGCCGAAATTATGGCCAAGCAGTCAGGCAAAGGAAACCGTCTTGACTGACGGTTTTGCCCCTCACATACTCAAAGCGTTCTTGGGGAGCAACGTTTGACGCCAACGATATCCATCGCCGAACTCAGCGAAGGACAGGCCACGCTGTTGAAAATCAGCGACGTGGCGGTGCTGCTGTGCAACGTCGAGGGTAATTTCCATGCGGTTGAAGGTTGGTGCACGCACGCCCGGCAATCCCTTGCTGCGGGACGCCTGCGCGGCAGCGAGATCGCCTGTCCGCTGCACGGCGCGCGTTTTGACGTCCGTACCGGTGCATGCCTGGCGCCGCCGGCGCAGGTGCCGCTGCGACGCTTCCCAGTGATGATAGAGAATGGCAAGGTATGCGTTGACGTGACGTAGCATCGTTTGCCACGAAAAATCGGGCGGCGGGAAACTGCCGCACACACATGCCGCTAACCCTGGCGCATAAACAAAAGAGAGGACACACAGATGGATTTAAAACTCAAAGGTTCCAAAGCATTGATTACCGGAGCCACCAAGGGCATCGGGCGCGCAATTGCCAACACCTTGGCGGACGAAGGCTGCAACGTTGCCATCTGTGCGCGTAACGCAGAAGAAGTGGACGCCGCGGTGGCCGAACTCAGTGCGAAAGGCGTGACCGCTTTTGGACAGGCAGTTGACGTTGGTGACGGTGACGCATTCAAAGCCTGGATCGACGCCAGTGCCGATGCGCTGGGCGGTATCGACTGCATCGTCTCCAACGTCAGTGGCGGCGGGGCGCAGGGCGAAGACGCGTGGCGCCGTCATCTCGAGTACGACATGCTCGGTGCGGTGCGCATGGTTGAAGGGTCAATGGAGCACCTGGAAAAGTCGGATAACGCCAGCGTCATTCTGATCTCCACGACGGCGGCACTCGAAAAGTTCATGCAGGCCGGCCCGTACAACGCGCTTAAAGCGGCGCTCTTGAATTACAACGGCGCGCTCGCGCAGGACCTGGCGCCGAAAGGTATTCGTGTCAACGCGATCAGCCCCGGACCCATTTTCATCGAAGGTGGGTCATGGGATCAGATCAAGCAGCACATGACGGCTTTTTACGACGCCACGGTAGCCGATATCCCCATGGGCCGCATGGGCACCGCTGACGAGGTGGCCGCGCAAGCGGTGTTCCTGGCGAGTCCTCTGGCGGGCTTCACGACCGGGACCAATGTCGTGATCGACGGCGGCCTCACGAAGCGGATCCAGTTCTAAAGTAGACAGGCGGGGAGAGCAGAGTATGGCGAAGCCGTTTCGATTCGGTGTCCAGTCCTTCAATGCCGATTCCGGCGCGGACTGGGCAGCCCAGGCGCAACAGGCGGAATCCCTCGGGTACTCTGCTTTCCATCTCGCCGACCACATTCTCGGTGCCGGCCCGGCGCTGGAGAAAGCCAATCATCCGGTGCAGAACCTCGCCGCGATACCCGCGATGGCGTATGCAGCGGCAGTTACGAAGACGATCAATATCGGCTGCCGTGTGTTCTGTATCGATTATCACAATCCAGTGGTACTGATTAAGTCCGCGATGACCATCGACAAGCTGTCCGGTGGGCGGCTGGAATTTGGTCTGGGTGCCGGTTGGATCAAGGAAGAGTACGCCGCGCTTGGCCTGCAGATGGATGCGCCGGCTGTGCGCATCGACCGGCTCGCCGATGTGATCGAAGGCGTCAAGGCCTTTCGCGGCGAAGGCGTGGTCAGCGTCGACAACGATACGCTCAGCTGGCGTGATTTCGAGGGTGATCCGAAGCCCGTTGGTCCGGCGCCCATCATGATTGGCGGCGGCAGCCCGCGGATTCTGCGTCTGGCCGGACGTGAGGCGGACATCGTCAGTCTGAATTTCAACAATCGTTCCGGCATGATCGGGCCGGACGGCGTGCAGCTTTCCTCGGAAGCGGAAACGCAGAAGAAGATCGGTTGGATCCGAGAGGGTGCCGGTGAGCGCTTCGACGATCTGGAAATCGAGATCGGCGCTTACTTCACGTTCGTGATGGACGATCCGAGCCCGGTGCTGGGTCAGTTTGCGCAGATGTTCGGCCTGTCTGAGGAAGATATGGCGAAGCATCCGCATGCACTGTTCGGCTCCGCAGATGCGATATGCGACGAGCTCGAGCGCCGCCGCGAGCTGCACGGTATCTCCTACATAACCGTCGGACGGGACAACATGGAGAGCTTTGCGCCGGTCGTCGAACGCCTGGCCGGCAAGTAATGGGTGTCACGCGCGCTGCCGCGCAAGCCGAGCTCCTCGCTAAAACCCATCATTCACAGGCCATCGCCGAAGACCGCGCGGAGGTTTTGAACTCCGGTCTTGCGGCCAACCTCGAGATGCCGCACCCCGTCTTCATCGATCGTGGCGAAGGGCCGTATGTCTACGATGCGGACGACAACCGCTACATCGACACCTCGGTCGGATTTGGCCTGCACATGCTCGGGCACGTGCATCCGGTTGTCAGGTCCGCAATCGAGGAGCGATTACCCAAGGGCTGGATGTTCGGCATCCACTCGACCAGTCAGATGCGCCTGGCCAATCTGGTCAAGGAAGGCAGTCCCTGCGGTGACCGTGTCGTCTTTTGCAACACGGGCTCGGAAGCGACGATGTACGCTTTTCGCGCCGCCCGTGGCTACTCCGGCAGGGAAAAGATCGCTCTCTTTGACGGTTTCTACCACGGTGCGCACGACTACGGCATGTGGCTGGCCGATCCTTCGAGCCCGCGGGACGCGCCTTCGGCGTTGCCGATGGGGCACGGCATTCCCGGCGCGCTGCATGAGCTGACGTTGCTCTTGCCGTATCGCAATCAGGCGGCGTTCGATCTGATCAGAAAACACAAAGACGAGCTTGCCCTCGTATTCGTCGAAGGGGTGCAGAGCTCCAATCCGCAGGCGCAAGCCGGTGAATTTCTCAATGAGCTGGCCGCGGTATGCCGCGAATGCGACGTGCTCTTCGGTATCGACGAAGTCATAACAGGTTTCCGGGTCGCGTATGGCGGCGCTCAGGAGCGTTTTGGCGTCACGCCGGACATCGCCACCTATGGCAAGGTGATCGGCGGCGGTTTGCCCGTGGGTGCGATCACCGGGCGTGCGGATCTGATGAACGTATTTACCGGCCTCGGCGCCGACCGCGGCGTCTTCTCTGGGGGCACCTTCTCCGGTAACCCGCTGACGATGGAAGCCGGTGCGGCAGTGCTGCAGCACCTGAAGGACCACCCGGAGATCTACGTCAGGCTGGAGGCGCAGGGCAACCGGCTCGCGTCGGCTGTCAACGCCTTCTGTGCCGAGCGTCAGCTACCGGCGCAGATGAAGAATGTCGGCAGCATGTTTCATATGTTCTTCCAGCGTGAGCCGGTGGAGTCGTCCCGCGATGCGGTGCATGGCATCGTTCAGGCCGAAAAAGCCTTCTATCTGCATTGCCTCAATCGCGGTGTCCTGGTGCCGGGTACCCAGCGCGCCTTCTTGTCCGCAGCGCACACGGACGCGATTGTCGATGAGCTGATCGACGTCTTCTGCACGTCGCTGGCGGACGTGCAGGAAGAGGGTTTGTTCACGCCGGCATGACGCCGGATCGCTAAGCTAGGACGCGGTAAAGAAGTCCGCGCGCGGTGTCATGGTTTCGTCGTACACAGGCTCCTGGATGTCGACCCGGTACTTGAAGGTTTCCGCGCCGAGAATGCCGAAGGAACCGAGCGCGTCGCGCATGTCTTTATACCAGTGGTCGTCGAAGTGGGCCTTGAGATCTTCCTCCGACTCCCAGCGTTCGAAAACGCGCACGCGGCCGGGATTGAGCGGGTCGGGGCACCAGTCGTAGTCGAGGCAGCCTTTCTCGGTGAGGGCGCCTTCGATCAGAGGCTTGGCGGCGGCCATAGCGGCCTCCAGATTTTCAGGCGGAAGGTCGACGGTGCCGGAGATGATGATGCGAGTCGTTGCCATAGCGGGTCCTTGGTGAGATTATGAAACAGGATTCAATATTCTTGTCTGACAGAGCGCAACCACCAGCCGCCGCTCGTGCAGAATACGAAAGTCAAATTCAGTACAACATCAGAAGTATGAGGGTGCAATAGAGCATGAACATAGAATTCAGTGCGGCCGACGAGCAGTTCCGTGAGGAAGTTAAAGCATTTCTCGCCGAGAAGCTGACGCCGGAGATGAAGCGCGAAGCGGAGCGGACGACCACGGTGTTTGCCGAGAAAGACCTCGCCATGAAGTGGCAGGAAATCCTTGTCGACAAAGGCTGGGCGGTGCCGTCCTGGCCGGTCGAGCACGGTGGTATCCAGTGGACACCCGAGCAGAAGTACATCTGGGCCGAAGAATGCGCCAGAGCCCACGCTCCAGGCCTCATACCTCTGGGTATGCGTATGCTCGCGCCGGTGTTGTTCAAATACGGCACGCCTGAGCAGAAAGCGGAGTACCTGCCGAAAATCCTTTCCGGCGAACACTACTGGTGTCAGGGTTATTCAGAGCCGGGTTCGGGTTCCGACTTGTCGAGCTTGAAGACCACTGCGGTGAAAGACGGCGACGACTATATCGTCAATGGCACCAAGATCTGGACCACCCACGCGCAGTTTGCCGATCATATCTTTTGTCTCGTGCGCACCGATACCGAAGTGAAGCCCCAGGCCGGCATTACGTTTCTGCTGATACCGATGGACTTGCCGGGTATCAAAGTCGATCCGATCATCACGATGGCGGACGATCACGAGGTCAACCAGGTCTTCTTCGACGATGTACGTGTCCCGCAGTCCAATCGCGTGGGCCCGGAGAACGAGGGCTGGACCGTCGCCAAGTACCTGCTCGAATTCGAGCGCGGTGGTGGCGGAGCGGCTGCAGGCATTCGTGAATCATTGGTGTCCCTCAAGCACATGGCCAGCGAAGAGCGCGACGGTCTCGAGCCGCTGATCAACGATCCGGGCTTTGCCGGAGCGATTGCAGAACTCGAGATTCGCACCGATGCGCTCTATTTCACCGAGTTGATGACGCTCGACAAGTTGTCGAAAGGCGCCTCGCCGGGGCCGGGTTCGTCTCTTGCGAAAAACACCTCGGTCGACATCAATCAGGAGATCAACAATCTCAAGGTACAGGCAATCCATTACTACGGTTTGCCGCACGCCAATCAGATCTCGCTCAATGGCCACACCGAGGAATGGGTGGGTCCGGAATATGCCGAAACGGTGATGCCGCGCTTCATGAACGGGCGTGCCGCCTCCATCTTCGGCGGCAGCCGCGAGGTGCAGAAAAACATCATCGCGAAGGCCGTGCTGGGGTTATAAACCCCGGCACGTTTGCGTGATGCGCTAGCCGCGCGGCTGTAAGCCGTCCATGTTCAAGAGCGGAATCGCGTCGCCGCCGGAAACCTGGGGCAGGCGCCCGTCCCACTGTTCCGCGATCCGCAGCTGGATGAGCGCTGGGTTGTCTTTCAACGCCTCGGCTTCCCGTCGTATCGCGTCCGCGCGCGCCTTCGAGGCAACTTCGATCTGATAAGCCTCTGCGTCCGCCGCGAGCGTGCGCTCAGCTGCGGCGGCTTCGGCCTGGGTGACGCGCCGCAGCTTCTCGTTCTTCGCTTTCAGAGCTTCCTGTTCGGCGCGGACCTTTTCTTCGATGGCGCGGTTGAATTCTGCCGAGAAGTCGAAGTCGGTGATCGCTACGTTGGCGAGCGTCAGCGCGCCGACCACGCCTTTCTGTTCGAGGGTCGTATCGATGAACGCTTCGATGGCGGCCTGGATCTGCACCTTCACCTCAGCGCGCTTCGTGATGAGTTCTTCAGCGGTGTATTGCGCCGTGACGGCTTTGACCGATTCGAGAATTGCCGGGGCGACCAGCGTCGTCTCCACGATTTCCCGGCGTCCGATGTTCTGATAGGTCCTCGGGATGATCGGGCCTATGAGCGAATACTGCAGCGCTACCCGGGTGCTGACCACCTGCAGGTCTTTCGATGCGGCGCTGGCCTGACTTTCAGCCTTACGCAGGCGTATGTCGATCTCTTCGACCTGGTCGATAAACGGTTTTTTGAGGTGAAAACCCTCATCGAGCGGATCAGGCTGTACCGCGCCCAGGGTTTTGACGACCCCGACGTGGCCGGCGTTGATGACGACAAAAGCGCTCAAGAACAGGTATACGGCGATGATCACGATGACGGCGGCGCCGATGAGTTTAGGATTCACGGGTTGCTCCGGACAATTTGAGGCGTCGCGAGTATCCGCCATGCGCCTTCAGGCGCGCAACCCGTCCCGGCAGGCGGTCGGCGCTGTGCGAGTGTGGCTGCTCGTATATAATGGCGGGCTTTCCGCACGAAGATACTTGCCATGACTGACAGGATTCAACGCGGCAGCCTGCAGGTTGCCGCCGAATTAGATGCGCTCGTTGCTGAGCAGATATTGCCTGGAACCGGCGTTGAGCTGGATACCTTCTGGTCCGGTTTTGAACAGTGCCTCGCGGAGCTCGGGCCCGTAAACCGCGAGCTCCTGGCGAAGCGAGACGATCTGCAGGCGCAAATCGACGCTTACCACGTCGAGCGCAAAGGCCAGGCGCTAGATGCCGACGACTACAAAGCGTTTCTCCAGCGCATTGGGTATCTCCTGCCGGAACCTGAAGATTTCACGATCGGCACGCAGAACGTGGATGACGAGATCGCACGGATCGCCGGACCGCAGCTGGTGGTGCCGGTGATGAACGCCCGATATGCGCTCAACGCCGCCAACGCGCGCTGGGGCAGTCTCTATGATGCGCTGTACGGCACGGACATCCTGCCGGAAGAGCCGGGCCGTGAAAAAGGCACCAGCTACAACCCGGCGCGCGGTGAGCTGGTCGTCGCCCGTGCGGCAACGTATCTGGATGCCATCGTGCCGCTCGAGGGCGCAAGTCACAGCGACGTGACTGTCTACGCCATTGGCGCCGACAGCAGCGGCGAGCGGCAGCTTCGTGCCATTCTCAATGACGGCAACAATACCGGGCTCGTTGATGCCGGGCAGTTTGCCGGCTTCGTCAACGAAGAAGACCCCTCTGCGATTCTCCTCAAGCACAATGGCTTGCACCTCGAAATTCAAATCGACCGGGATCATCCGGTCGGTGCCGTGCATCCGGCGGGCGTCAAAGACGTTTATGTCGAATCCGCGCTGACGACCATCCAGGATTGCGAAGATTCCGTGGCGGCAGTAGACGCCGAGGACAAGTGCGTCGTTTACGGCAACTGGCTGGGTCTCATGAAAGGTGACCTCACGGAAACGCTCAGCAAAGACGGCCGCGAGGTCGTTCGCCGGCTGAATCCCGACCGTGAGTACACCGACCGGCACGGTCAGCCGATGGCTCTGCATGGCCGCAGCGTCATGTTGGTGCGTAACGTCGGTCATCTGATGACCAATGACGCGGTGCTCGACGGGGAAGGCAACGAAGTGCCGGAAGGGTTTCTGGACGGGTTCATCACGTCGCTGGCGGCGATGCATGATCTCAATGGCAACAGCAGCGTGCGCAACTCACGCGCGGGAAGCGTTTATATCGTCAAACCGAAGATGCACGGCCCGGAAGAGGTGGCGCTGACCGTGACGCTGTTCGAGCGCATCGAGACAACGCTCGGTCTGCCGCCCAATACGCTGAAAGTCGGGGTGATGGACGAGGAACGGCGTACCTCGGTGAATCTGAAAGCCTGTGTGGCGGAAGCGAAAGATCGCATTGTTTTCATCAATACCGGTTTCCTCGACCGCACGGGTGATGAAATTCACACGAGCATCGAAGCTGGGCCCGTATTGCGCAAAGAAGTCATCAAGACTCAGCCATGGATCCTGGCGTATGAAGATTCCAACGTCGATGTCGGCCTTGCTACCGGTTTTCGCGGGCGCGCGCAGATTGGCAAAGGCATGTGGCCGAAGCCCGACGAGATGGCGGAGATGCTGGAGGCCAAGATCGGGCATCCCAAAGCCGGCGCCAACACGGCCTGGGTGCCGTCACCGACCGCAGCGACGCTGCACGCGCTGCATTATCACGAAGTGCACGTCGGGAGTCTGCAGGAGACCCTGGAGAAGCGTCCGCCGGCAAGTGTAGACGAGATTCTCCGGATACCGCTGCTTGCAGGGGAAAACCTTTCCAGTGAAGACGTGCAGGCTGAGCTCGATAACAACGCTCAGGGCATCCTCGGTTACGTCGTACGCTGGATTGATCAGGGCGTTGGGTGTTCGAAAGTGCCGGACATCAATGACGTCGGTTTGATGGAGGACCGCGCCACCCTGCGTATTTCATCCCAGCACATCGCCAACTGGCTGCACCATGGTATCTGCAGCGAAGAACAGGTCATGGAGACCCTCAAGCGCATGGCGGCCGTGGTGGACGAGCAGAATGCAGGTGATGCGGCGTACCGCAATATGGCCCCGGATTTTGAAGGCAGCGTTGCGTTTCAGGCAGCGTGCGATCTCGTCTTCCGCGGACGCGAGCAGCCGAATGGCTATACGGAGCCCGTGCTGCATGCGCGCCGCCGCGAAGCGAAGGCGAAATACGGCAGCTAGTTGCTCCCGAGCTCGCCGCTAGTGGTCATGCGGTGAGCTGACACCCTTGGGCACGCGGATGTCTTCGACCAGGTCGAGGACATCCTGCGGCACCGGCGCGGTCATCCGCGAAACGACAAACGCCACGGCGAAGTTGATCAGCGCGCCGAGCATGCCGATACCTTCCGGAGAGATGCCAAACCACCAGTGTTCCGCCGTATTGAGTTCGGGCGCTATGGCTTTGAAGTAGGCGATGTAATAGAGCGTAAATGCCAGACCGCTGAGCATCCCGGCAATCGCCCCTTGCGTGTTCATTCGCTTGTCAAAAATGCCTAGCAATATCGCCGGGAACAGAGAAGCTGCCGCCAGGCCGAACGCAAATGCCACCACTTGCGCGACGAAGCCAAACGGATATATGCCAAAGTAACCCGCAATCACAATGGCCGCGGCAGCGCTGACACGGGCCGCCAGCAACTCGCGTTTGTCGGAGAGCCCCTTGGCGAAGGTCTTCTTGATCAGGTCGTGAGACACCGAGGTCGAGATGACCAGCAGGAGGCCGGCAGCGGTGGACAGCGCTGCGGCGAGCCCCCCTGCAGCCACCAGGGCGATCACCCAGGCGGGCAGCGCGGCGATTTCGGGATTTGCGAGCACCATGATGTCGCGGTCGACATAGACTTCGTTGGTATTTTCCGTTGGCGTATTCGTGACTTGACGTGAGCCGTCTGCATTGCGCTCGTCGCTGAAGCTCGGATTGCCGTCGAAAGCGGCGCCAGGGTGATATTGGATCCTGCCGTCACCATTCTTGTCCTGCCAGCCGATGAGGCCGATGTCCTCCCAACTCTTGAACCACCCGGCGACGTCCGTATAAGCCGTGTTATGCACGGTATCGACAAAGTTCAGGCGGGCAAACGCACCAACGGCGGGCGCCGTGGTGTACAACAGGGCGATGAAAAGAAGTGCGTAGCCTGCAGAGCGTCGCGCGTCTGAGACCTTCGGCACGGTGAAGAAGCGCACGATGACGTGGGGCAATCCGGCGGTGCCGATCATCAGCGCCATCGTTATCGCAAAAACGTCGATTTTGCTTTTACTGCCGTCTGTGTAGGGCGCAAACCCCAGGTCGACGAGCGTAGCGTCGAGTTTGTCCAGCACCGATAGGCCGCTACCGTCGTTGACCTCGGCGCCCAGCCCCAGCTGGGGTATCGGAATGCCGGTAATCAGGATGGAAATGAAAATGGCCGGCACGAGGTAGGCGAAGATCAGCACGCAGTACTGGGCCACCTGGGTATAAGTGATGCCCTTCATGCCGCCCAGCACCGCATACATGAAAACCACGGCCATGCCGACGATGACGCCCCAGGTGATCGGGATGTCGAGGAACTGGGAAAAGACGATGCCGACACCGCGCATCTGACCGGCAATGTAGGTGAAGGAGATGGCAATCAGGCTGATTACGGCGACGATACGAGCGGTAGACGAGTAATAACGCGTGCCGATGAAGTCGGGCACCGTGAACTCCCCGAACTTGCGCAGATACGGTGCCAGCAGCAGCGCGAGGATGACGTAGCCGCCGGTCCAACCCATGAGATAGACGGTGCCGTCGTACCCCATGAAGGCGATGATGCCGGCCATCGATATGAATGAGGCGGCGCTCATCCAGTCTGCCGCGGTCGCCATACCGTTGGCTACCGGGTGCACGCCGCCCCCGGCAACGTAGAATTCTTTGGTCGATCCCGCGCGCGACCATATGGCGATGCCGATATAGAGGCTGAACGTCAGGAAAACGAAAACGTAGGTAAGGGTTTGCGCATCCATCAGGCATCATCCTCGTCGGAAACGCCGTGCTCTTTGTCGATACGCTTCATACGCGCGGTGTAGACGAAGATGAGAATGACAAAAACGTAGATCGATCCCTGCTGGGCCCACCAGAAGCCGAATTTGAAGCCGAAGAAACGGATTTCGTTCAGCCAATCGACCAGCAATATGCCGAATCCAAAGGATACGGTGAACCAGATCGCCAGCAGCACGAACATGAGGCGCAGGTTGGCTTTCCAGTAAGCGTTGTTGTTCTGTTCTTTCATAGGCTCCCCGACTCTGAACGGACTTCATTTTGCGGCTTCATCAATGCGATGAAGAGCGCATCAGCCGGCTGGACGCCGCCGTTGCCGGCCATGCACGTCAAGTGCCGCTGCACACGCTCGGGCCGTACCCGACATGCACCGCGTGAAAATTCAACGCTGAGCTTCAATTCTCCTCCCCAAGGATGTTTGCTCGCACCCGCGAGCGCCCCGAACCTGGTGCGGGGCTGCGACATACCCTACAACAAGCGCAGCGGCGGTGGCCACAGCCTGGCAGGCGCCCTAGACTTAAGTGTTTGGCCCATCTGTCTAGAGTCGTTACCGTGAGTGATCCAGTTCAACCGATACGTCCCGCCGCTACCATCATCCTCGTGCGCGAGGCATCGTCGAGCTATGAGATATTCATGTTGAAGCGGACTGCGCGCGCGAGCTTTGCCTCAGGCATGTTCGTCTTTCCGGGAGGGCGTGTGGACGGCGACGACCATCTGCACAAATACGACAGCGCCCGCTACGGGCCTACCGAGGCACAAACGCTGCAGGTTGCCGCCCTGGGCGATGAGTGGCGCGGTTTCTGGATCGCCGCAATCCGTGAAACGTTCGAGGAGGCAGGCCTGCTGCTGGCTTATCGTGGCGATGGCATGCTCGCCTATCGTGATGCCGACGAGCGTGCGCACTTTGCCGGTTATCGGGGCCCGTTGCACAGCGGTGACGTGTCCCTGCTGGAGATTTGTCAGCGAGAGGCGTTGTCCCTGGCGGTCGATCAGGTGCACTTTTACAACCGGTTTGTGACGCCGCTGGGGCGGCCGCGCCGTTTTGATACCCGCTTTTTCATTGCCGCCGCACCAGAAGCACAGCGGGGCGAACACGACGCCAAGGAAACTGTCGACAGTATCTGGATAACGCCGCAGGATGCGCTCGAGCGTAATGCTGCCGGTGAATTCGACTTGATGAACGTCACCCGCATGCAGTTGGAGGCACTAGCCAACTATCCTGACAAGCAGGCAGTGCTGGACATGGCTGTAAGCAAGACCGAGTTCCCGATACGCCGGCCAGTGCTCCCGCCGACAGGTTAGATATGTTGCGAATGCGCCGAAACACGGTACAGTGGGTTATGGATCGATCCTTGCACAGCGGCGGCAAACGCGCAGCGTGACGGTGATGCGCTGCGCATTATCCAGGTTCGTGCGCTTCCTTTTTTCTTTCTTGCTGCTGCTGTCTGCTACCGCTCACGCAGACCTGCCATTCGACGAGCTTGAAGATCTTCCCGAAGAGCGCCTGCAGGAACTGCTCGAGAGTGCACGCGCGGAAGACCAGGGGCGTGTCCACGTCATGCTGGGGCGCATCCTGCTGGATCGCGACCCCAATCTCGCGCGGCAACATCTGCAACAGGCGTCGCTCTATCTTCCCGAAGACGATGTTGCGGGACGCGCTTATGTTGCGGCCGCGCGGTGCTGGTTGAACATGGTGCAGGCCAGTCTCAATCAAGCCCGCTCAGACTGTCAGGAATCCATCGACCTCGCCGAAGAATCCGGTTCCGCCTGGGTGCGAACCAAAGCCTATTCATCGCAGGCGACGCTGCACTATCAAATCGGTGAACTGCGCAAAGCGCAGCAGTTTGGCTACCGTGCTCGCGAGGCTGCCCAGCAAACGGGTAATCCCGTTCTCATTGCGCAGCAGCTCAACGCGCTCGGCCTCTTCTCGCGCGCACAGGGCGCGTTTCAAACAGCGCTCGACAATTTCGCGGATGGACTGGCGTTGCTCGATGCGAGTGAGGACAAAGAACTGTACCTGGTGATGTCGTTCAACGTTGGTCTCGCGTATGCGGATCTTGGCCAGCACGAAATTGCCAAAGACTTTTACCGCGGCACGCTGGAATGGGCGGCAGAGACCAAACGCTATGCCAAAGAGCTCACGGCGCTCGTCTACGTGGCGATGTCGGACGTGGCGCTGGCCCAGCCGCAAGCGGCCATCGACAGCTTGGAGCATGCCCTGACACGCGACGAGTTCGCGGGTAATTTCGGTTATCTGGGTTTCGCATACGCCGTCCTCGGCGAGGCGCACCTTGCCGCCGGGCAGGTTCAGGAAGCGCTGATCGCTTACCGTCAGGGTCTCGATCTCGCCAGATCCAATCCCAACACGTTTGAGCAACGGCGTCTCAAGACGGGTTACGCGCGCGCGCTGTTCACCAGCGGCGATATCGCTCAGGCGCGTATCGTCATCAACGAGGCTGTCGAACGGCTGCGCCGCGAGGGCGCGCAGCAGATGCTGCTGTCATCCCTGGAACTGCTGGGGGAAATCGAGGTCGCTCAGGGCGATTATGCCGCCAGCCTCCGCGCGCATCGGGAATACAACGAATTGTCGAAGGAGGTGCGGCAGCAGACCCTCGACCGCCTCGCGGCGCTGCATCGCGATTTTGAAATCAATGAGAAAGAGCGTGCGCTTGCGGAAGCGGAGCAGGCGACCATCGTGCGTAACGGCCTGATCATGATCGTGCTGGCGTTTGGCTTCATCGGTTTCCTGAGCGTGAGCCGGCGCGCGCAGAAGATGCGCGCCGAGGCCGAGGCGCGGCATGCAGAACGTCTCGAGGACGTAGTCGCCGAGCGCACTCGTGAGCTGCAGGAGAAGGTCAAACAGGCGGACATCGCGGAAAGTTCGCGCATTGCGCTGGAGCGGCAGCTGGCCGAAGCCGAGAAACTGCGGGTCCTGGGCCAGCTCACGGGTGGGGTGGCGCACGACTTCAACAATCTACTGACCGTCATTATCGGCGCGTCGGAGCTGCTCGCCGAAGATCTCAAAAGCGAAAGTGCCGACGACAAGGACAAGGACAAAAAAGCAAAAGACAGCGAGCACGCCATGCTGCTCGAGCACATATTGACGGCTTCAGCTTCCGGTGCGGACATTACGCGGGCGTTGATGTCCTACGCACGCAAACAGCCCCTGCAGCTCGAAAAGGTGCTTCTAAACGCGCTTCTGCGTGATCGCGTGCCGCTCATCGCGCGCACGCTCGGCGGCACCGTCAACGTTCGCCTGGTTGCGGACGACGCACCGCCGCTCGACGTCGTGCTGGACCCGGCGCAGCTGACCACTGCGCTCCTCAACCTCGCTTTGAATGCCCGTGATGCGCAGGACAACCAGGGAGAAATCCTGGTAGAGCTGACGAAGCGTGAAGATAAGTGGGCGGTCATCTCTGTGACCGACAGCGGTTGCGGTATGACGCCTGCGGAAGTCGAACGCGCCGCGGAACCGTTTTACACCACGAAAACGGATACGCAGGGTAACGGCCTGGGTTTGAGCATGGTCTACGGTTTCACCAAACAGATTGGCGGGGATATCGAAATCGAGTCCGAGGTCGGCGTTGGCACGCAGATCCGCATGGTCCTGCCTCTGGCGCATCTGGCCGACAGCCGTGTGACCGAAGTAAAATTCGGCTCGGCATGAGCACGCGATTACACAACCAAACAGAAATCAGACCCTTTGACTCCGAGCGCGACCTTCCGGCAGTCAAACGCATCTGGCGAGAAGTCGGCTGGTTGACGGATGGTGGTGAGCCGGGCTTCGAGGCTTTCTTCGGCTGTGGCAACACGCTGGTCGCCACTATCGACGGTGAGGCCGAATGCAGCGTACACATTGCGGACGGCACCCTGCGGCTGCAGACGACCGATCTGCCGTTGTGCGCAGTGACCGCGGTGACCACCAGTCGCATCGCGCGCGGACATGCTTTTGCCAAACGTCTGACCGCGCAGCAGCTTGCGAGCGCCGCGCAGGAAGGTGCGGCGGTAGCGGCACTGGGGATGTTCGATCAGGGCTTCTACAACCAGCTGGGATTCGGCTCGGGCGGGTACGATCATCAGTTCACGTTGGATCCGGGCAGCTTGCTGGTAGATCACCGCGTTGGCACGCCCGTCCGCCTGAGTCTCGACAATATCGAGCAGATGCACGCCGCGATGGCGGGGCGCCACAAGGTCAACGGCAGCGTGGTGCTGCATCCGCACGGATTGCTGAAGGCTGATCTCAGCTGGGCTGAAAATGGTTTTGGCCTGGGATTTTACGAGGGCGAGGAACTCACTCACTTCATGTGGCTGTCCGGCCAGCAGGAGCGCGGGCCGTACACCGTGAATTTCATGGCTTACAGGTCGACGGACGAACTGCTTGAACTGCTCGGTCTGCTCAAGTCTCTCGCCGATCAGGTGTACTCGGTCCAGCTCATAGAGCCGCCGGAGATACAGCTTCAGGACTTGATGGAGCGGCCGTTCCGCAATCGGGCGATCACGCAGCAGGGCAAGCATGCATCCCAGCAGCGCAGCTTTGCCTGGTGGCAGCTGCGCGTGCTCGATGTGCCGCAGTGCGTCGGCGCGTTTTCCGAGCCTGCGACGGACCTGACTTTTCAGATGAACGTCAGCGATCCGTTGGATGATATGCTCCCGCCGGAAAACTCCTGGCGCGGCGTTGGTGGCAGTTATATCGTCCAGTTTGGTGAGCAGTCCACAGCGGAGCCCGGTACGGCCGCCGATCTCCCCCAGCTCGAGTGCACGGTAAACGCATTTACCAGAATGATGTGGGGTGTGGCGCCTGCCTCGAGCCTGGCGGTCACCGACAGTTTGTCGGGGCCGGCGGAGCTGCTTACCCGCCTCGACGGGGCAATACACCTGCCCGTGCCGCATACGGGCTGGGATTTCTAGGCTGACGTTGATGGAAGGGGATCAGCGGGTTGCGGCCTTGAGCGAAGTCGGCTGGAAACCGGTGTTTCAGCAACAGACGCTCAGCTATGACGAGGCGCTGGTGCCGGCCCGGGTGATCACCGTACAGCGTTCAGGTCTGGTGCTGGCGCCGCCAATTCCGGGTATTGATGAACTCGTGATCGGCGGCAAGTGGTTTCTCGACACGCCGGAAGCGAGGCCCACCGTGGGGGATTGGGTGCTGGTGGATGCGCCGAACCAAAGCCTGGTTGCCGTGCTCGAAAGGACGAGCCTCATCAAGCGCATCAGTCCGTCTACCGGCGATGTGCAGCTGATCGCAGCGAATATCGATACCGCTTTCATCGTCACGTCGTGTAACGACGACTTCAATCTCGCCCGTCTCGAACGCTACCTTTCCGTAGTGATCGAAGCGGATATCCAGCCGGTGGTGGTTCTGACCAAAGTCGATCTCTGCGAAAACGTCGACGCTTTTGTTGACCAGGCGCGATCGTTGGGTGCGCATCTGCCTGTCGAGACCATCAATGCGACGGATGCGGAATCCGTCGCAGGTCTTGCAGCCTGGTGCGGTCCGGGTCAGTCCATAGCGCTGCTCGGCTCATCTGGCGTCGGTAAGTCGACTATCGTCAATACGCTCTTGGGTGAAGCTGTGCAGGCGACCAGGGCGATCCGCGAAGATGACGGCAAAGGCCGTCACACGACCACGCACAGATCTTTGCACCTCTTGCCACAGGGCGGCGTCATTCTCGACAGTCCCGGGATGCGGGAGTTTCAGCTGACGGATGCCCAGTCTGGTGTCAGCGAGCTGTTCGAAGACATCGATGCGCTGGCAAGCCGCTGCAAGTTCAATGACTGTGCCCACGAGCAGGAGCCAGGCTGCGCGGTGCAGGCGGCCATCGCCGCGGGGGAGCTCGACGAGCGTCGGCTGGTGAGCTACTTCAAACTTCTGCGAGAAGAGCAGTACAACACAGAGACTATCGCTCAACGGCACGCCCGGTCGCGACAGTTTGACAAAATGGTCAGAGCGCACAAATCGGGTAAAAGAACGTAACGCCAGATGGCCCCAAACCGGGCGCTGTGGCTGGTGTTATGGCCGTCACTGCCGTCTTGGCCGCAGCTGTATTCACCTCCGCGTTTGCCAAGCCGGTGAGCGTCGCCGCTCTCCAACGGCTCCTGGAAAACAACTGACGACCACCCTATAAACGCGCGTCCAGAATGCCTCGTAGGAGCGGTCTTACGCGCGGATCGATCGTGGAAGCACCCAGGCGGACGACCACCAGGTCCGCGGACGGCACCATGTAGACATTCTGGCTCTGGAAACCGTTCATCGCAAATGCGTCTGCAGGAAGTTCCGGCCAGCGTAGCGCGTCACCGTCATATTGGTTCAGCCAGAAACCAGCGCCATAAGCCTCTGCGCCCGACTGCGGAGTCCAGCTGAGCGCGTAGTCGACCCAGGCTTCGGACAACAAACGCTCACCTCGATAGACGCCGCGATTGAGCCAGAGCAGGCCGAGTTGCCCCCAGTCGTGTGCGCTTGCCAGCATGAATGACGAGCCGATGAACGTTCCGGCCTGATCGGGCTCGAGTACCGCAGTGTGCATGTTGAGCGGGGCGAACAGATTGTCGTCCAGCCATGCATAAGTCGTTGCCAGATCCCCGCCCACGGTCTCGTGCACGGCTCGCGACGCGAGCACCGTGCTGCCACTCATGTATTCATAGGTGGTGGCGACGTCGTAGAGCAGCGGTTGTTGCGCGGAAAAAGCAGCGCCGTCCGGTTCGGTAAACAGCATGCGGGTGTTCACGTCCGCGCCGGACTTGTTTTCCACCAGATTGAGGCCGCTCGTCATGCGCAGCAGATGATCGATCGTGATTGCTGCGCGCGGGTCGTTGCTGTCGCGCCACTCGGGCAGCGCGCCCGGCGCCTCGACGTCCAGCAGGTTGCGATCGGCGAGGATACCCACCAGCGTGGCCGTGACGCTCTTGCTCATCGACCAGCCCGGCAGGGGCGTTGTCGCGTCGACGCCCTCTGCGTACCGCTCCGCCACAAGTTCGCCTGCATGGTATACGGCAACCGCCAGCGTGTTACGCCGGTTCTCGTCGTTGGCGAATGCCGCGTCTACTGCTGTATCGAGCGCTGCAAGGTCGAAGTTCGCTTGACGGTGTGTGGTATTGACCGCCGCGGGTGGCAAGTCGGGCAATGAAGCGCGCGATGGCTCAAGCGTCGCGCCATCGTAGACGAGCGTGCAGCCATATCCCTGTCGATGACGGGCAATACTGGTCGCGAGGCCGAAACCGACCGCGGTCAGCGTTTCTTCTTCGCGATCGACGGTGATGTCGAGGAAGCCGCTCAGCGGTTGCACGAACGGGTCGATGTAGAGCGCACGTGCTTTGTCGACGGGCAGGCCGCTGACGTAGTGCAGCGAACACAGATGTTTGGCGACGAGACCCGTGCCACCCGGCAGCGCCTGGGATAGAAACATGCCGTAGTAGACGAACCAGGCAATCAACCCGGCAAGCGCAAGCAGGCCGCCTGTTTTCAGTGCTCGTGTCATTCCGCATTCCTGTAAAACGCGCATCTTAGCGCAGAGATGCGAACGACGCGTCTTGTGGAAAGTCGACAGACCCCGCGAAACTACCTAAAGTCGCGTCCTCGAATATGTGAGTGAGAGTTTCGTGGCGAATCTAGATGCACCGGACATCGTTCTACAGCCGGTCAGCGTGACGCGGAAAATGTCCGCTTCGCTGCCGCGGCTGCGCGACCTGGCCCAGAGTAAAGGGCTCAAGATCCACCACCTGGGTGCCGGCTATCCGCACCCGGAAGTGACGGATCCGCGCGGATTTCTGGCCCATCAGGCAGCGTACTTTGCGCATCTGGAGGCGGCGGAAGGTCTGAATGACCCGGATGCCGTTCCCGAATATCTGCGTGAGTCGTTTTCTTATACCGACACGCTTGGCCCGGTGACGACCCGCCGGACGTTTGCGCAAGTGTACGGACACGACTGGCAGGCGGAGATCGATCCGCAAAAGCTCATACCCACCGTTGGCGCTACGGGTGGCATCAATCTGATGTGCACGCTCTCAGAGCGCCCCGGACGCAAAGTGGCATACATCACAGATGCCCCGACGTATGCGGGCTTCACGGCCAGAGTGAACCTCTGCCAGCATGCCACGATCTTTTCGGTGGAGATGGATGCAGAAGGCGCTCTGCCCGACGTCATGCGCGCGCAGATTCGCGCGGCACGCGAGCAGGGGTACTTCGTGCCTTTCTACTACACCGTTCCGGACGGCCACAATCCGGCGGGTTTCTCCTTTTCCCAGGCGCGGCGTGAAGCGTTGTTAAAGGTTGCTGTGGAAGAGGGCATCCTCATTGTCGAAGATGCGCCTTACGTCTACATCAATTTTGCAGCCGCGGAGGACCGGCCGCAGCCGTTCTTCTCGATGGCGCCAGCGCAGACGGTACATCTCTTTACCGGTTCGAAGATAGGGTTTCCCGGTCCGCGCGTCGGCTTTCTCTACAGTGAAGCAGAGCTTGCCATAGCCAATGGAGAAACCGTCGCCCTGTCCGAGCTTGCGCTGACGGAAGCCAGCGCGGATGTGCTGTTTCAGAACCCCGCGGCGCTGCGCGGTTTCGAGGCGTTGCTTCACGAGCGTGTCGCTGATGGTTTTCAACCGATTGCCTCGATGTGGCCGCTCGCGGAGAAGAAGCTCGCCGTCTACCGCGAAAACCGGGAGATCCTGCTCGAGGTGCTGGAAGCAGAACTCGGCGCTCATCCGGAACACTTCGCCTGGACGGTGCCGGACGCGGGCTTCTTTTCCGTATTCACGTTCCTACAGGGTGACGTGCGCACCGACGATGCGTTCATCGAAAATCTGGTTGCCGACCACGGCGTCGTTGCCATTCCCATGTATGACTTCTATCCCGCCGATGCGCGCGCGCGAAATCCGCAGGCGGGTCTGGATCAGCTGCGTTTGAGTTTCTGTTTCAGTGAGAGCACGGGAGAAGCACGCCGGCGTGACCTGCGCGAGGCGGTGCAGGCATTTTGTGCCGCGGCGCGTCAGATTGCCGGAGTGAGCTGACGCTCAGGCATCGCCGCGCTGTGCGGAGATACGATCCGTGTTGAATCCGAGCCAGTGCATGCGGCCGCGATATCTGGCGTGCTCAATTTTGATGCAGCGATCGACGATGCACGTCATGCCGCCTTCCTCGGCAATCGCGACGCCTTCCGGGCTGATGACGCCGAACTGCAGCCATAGGAACTTGGCGCCTGCAGCGACGGCTTCCCTGGCAATGTCCGGGACCGCGCTTGGGTCACGGAAAACATCGACGACATCTACCGGCTCCGGAATGGCTTCGATCGAGGGATAGCACTCGAGGCCGAAGATTTCTTCTTCTCTGGGATTGACCGGCACGACGGTATAGCCGTTACGCAGCAGGTAGTAGCCGACGAAGTTGCTGGCGCGCAGCTCATTGGACGAGAGGCCGACGACGGCGACCCGCGGTTTCGCCAGCGCCGCCTGGATATCTTCGGCTTTTTGCCAGGGTGAAAGGTCGTCGTTACTCATGGCGTTGTCCTCAATTGCCGGTTCTCAATTGCCGGTTAAATGACCGAGTTGCGCGAGCGCGTAATCCAGATCCGCGATCAGGTCGTCAGCATCTTCGATCCCGATCGACAGGCGTATCGTGCCAGGACCGATGCCGCCGGCGGCAAGCTCAGCGTCGCTCAGCTGTCGATGGGTGGTCGTGGCCGGGTGAATGACGAGGCTTTTGGCATCGCCGACGTTGGCAAGGTGGCTGAAAAGGCTCAGATTTTCGATGAGTTTGATGCCGTCCTCGCGGCCTCCCTTGAGGTCGAAACAAAAGACGGCGCCGACCCCCCTGGGAAGGTACTTCTCTACCAGCGCCTGGTATCTGCTGCCGGGTAAACCCGCGTAGTGGACGGCTTCCACGCCTGCGTGCTGGTCGAGAAATTCAGCGACGGCCACAGCGTTCGCAACATGCTGACGCATGCGCAGCGGTAATGTTTCGATGCCTTGCGCGAGAAGAAACGCATTGAACGGGCTCATGCACGCGCCAAGGTCGCGCAGTGTTTCAGCGCGCAGTTTCATCAGATATCCGAACGTGCCGAACGTCTCGTGGAATTTGAGACCATGATAGGCGGGCGAGGGTTCGGCGATGACCGGATAGCGGCCGTTCGACCAATCGAATTCGCCGGTTTCGCTGACGACCCCGCCGATCGACGTGCCGTGTCCGCCCATGAATTTGGTGGCCGAGTGGACGACGATGTCCGCGCCCCATGCCATCGGCTGACACAAGTAAGGCGTCGCGAACGTATTGTCGATCATCAGTGGTATCTCAGCGTCATGCGCGATGCGCGCCAGGGCGGCGATGTCCAGAACGGCGCCCGAGGGGTTGCCTATCGTTTCCCCGAAAAACAGTTTCGTATTGTCGCGGATGCCGTCAGCCCAGGCCTGCAGGTTGTCCGGCTCGACGAAGTCGAGGTCCACCGACATTTTGCGCAGCACGTGTTTGAATTGCGTCACGGTGCCGCCATACAACGCCGTCGATGCGAGGACGTGGTCACCGGGTTCCAGCAGGGTGAAGAGCGCTGCGTTCTGGGCGGCGAGCCCGCTGGCAAACGCCACAGCACCGACGCCGCCTTCCAGATTGGCTACGCGTTCTTCAAACGCGGCCACAGTCGGGTTCATGATGCGCGAGTACGTGTTGCCGTATTCCTGGAGATTGAAATAAGCGGCAGCCGCTTCAGCGTCCTCGAAGACATAGCTCGTCGTCTGATGGATCGGCATCGCGCGGGAGCCCGTGCGCGCGTCAGGTCGAGCGCCGGCATGTACCGCGCGCGTGTGAAATCCTTTGAAATCCGGTGGCGTGCTCATCAATCTGTCCAGGCTCCTCTCACGGTCAAGGTAGCCAACGCCTCCGGCGCTGACAAGAGGTTCAGCGTCAGGTTGTAGACGCTGTACGGGCGGCGTGGGACCATAGCTTCAATGAGCGCGCGTTGGAAAGTAGTTGGCGGCATCGCGATAGCAGTGCTCGCGGGCATGGCCTATCAGGTCTTCGGCACCGCGACGGTCGCCATCACCAGCGAACCTGCCGGCGCGGTCATCCGCGTCGATGGTCGGCAGCGCGGGCTGACTCCGCGGGATCGTCTCGAACTCGACACCGGCGGTCATCGCCTCGAAGTCGTGCACTCACACTTCAAACCTCATGTCGAATCGCTGCGCCTCAGCCGCGGCGACCATGTCAAACGCCACATCGTATTTACGCCGGGTGAAGGCACGTTCGAGTTGTTGTCAAACCCGCGCGGCGCTTGGGTGGAGGTCGACGGCGAGCGGCTGCCTGAGCGGACGCCGACGCGGATCACGCTCCCTTCGGGTGAACACCTGATCGCCATGGGGCAGGCGGAACGCCATATCGTCGAAGAGCAGCATACTGTGAAGCATGGGCAGACGCTGGAAGTTAATTTCAATCTCAACATCGACCCGCATGGCAGCCTGACTGTCGCGACGAGTCCCCGGGACGCCAGAGTGGAGCTGCTGGGTGAAGACTTGCCTTACAAGCCGAAGATGCGGCTCCAGATTGGTGAGTACGCCATGCGCGTATCCAGACCGGGTTATGTCACCCAGGAATTCCGCTATACCGTCCGCTACGGCGACAATCTGCATGATGTGACGCTCGAGCGTGATTACGGCATGTTGCGCGTGGCAGTCGAGCCTGCCGGTGCTGAGGTCAGCGTGCGTTATACCGATGGCGGTCGACAGAAGCGCCAATCTCTGAGCACAGCGGCGCTGCGCGTACCGGTTGGCGACATTGAGGTGCGCGCCCGTGCGCTCGGCTATCGCACTGCGTTCAAGAAAGCCTATCTCGATAATCAGGGCGCGGTGCTCCGCTTCAGTCTGGAGCCGATGTCAGTGGCACCAGGCAGTACCTTCGCCGACCCCATCCGCGGTGCGGGCAAAGGCCCCGAGATGGTGGTCATCCCCGCGGGCCGCTTTCTGATGGGCGATGCCTCCGGGCCACCGTCTGAACGGCCTGTTCGCGAAGTGACGCTCACTCAGCCCTTTGCCGTATCCAAATATGAAATCACGGTGGGTGACTTTCTGCCGTATCTCGAAGCGCGCGGCAAGCCGGTGCCTGAGAAGCTCGATATCAGCGATCCACGGCAGGCGCTCGCTTACGTAACGTTTGCCGACGCCGAAGGTTATGCCGACTGGTTGAGTGACAGAACGGGAGAGCGCTATCGGCTGCTTTCGGAAGCGGAATGGGAATATGTAGCGCGCGCCGGTTCGACGAGCCACTACTTCTGGGGGGATGATCCGCTCGAGCTTTGCCGGTACGCCAATATTGCCGATCGTGCCACGCGCACGGTCTATCGCGATTGGGATACGCTCAGCTGCGACGATGGCCAGGTGAGAGTCGGGCCGGTCGGACGCTACGCACCCAATCCCTTTGGCCTGCATGACATTTACGGTAACGTTGCCGAATGGGTGGCTGACTGCGGCATGCCGGAATACGCTGACGCGCCGGCAGATGGCGGGCCGGCGATGGAAGGCGGCGGCTGTGGATCCCATGGTGTCCGCGGCGGGTCCTGGGATTCCCGAGCAGCCGAAGCGCGCTCGTCTTACCGCAACACCGCAAGCAGCGCTAATGATGACCGCGGTATCCGCCTCTTGAGAGAGTTATGAGAGAGACTATGACCGAATTGAACGAGTTTCGCGAAGAGATACGTGATTGGCTGGAGAGCAACTGTCCTGCGTCCATGCGCACCAACATGCCGGCTGAGGAAAGCCCCTCCGGCGGGCGGCGCACTGAATACAGGAATGCCGACACGAAGCTGTGGATGGACCGCTGTGCGGAACGCGGTTATACCGTGCCGAGCTGGCCCGAGGCTGCTGGCGGCGCAGGTTTCGACAAAGCGCAGGCAGTCGTCTGGCAGGAAGAGATGCGGCGTATCAATGCGCGCCCGCCGCTTGTCGGCATGGGCGTGAGCATGATCGGTCCCGCGCTTCTCGAGTACGGCAGTGAGGCGCAGCAACTGGAGCATCTGCCGAAGATTGCGCGCGGCGACATCTGGTGGTGTCAGGGCTACAGCGAACCTGGCTCTGGCTCGGACCTTGCCAGTTTGCGGACGAGCGCGGTGGAAGACGGTGACGATTTTGTCGTGAACGGACAGAAGATCTGGACGTCCGGCGCAAACCATGCCGACTGGATGTTCTGTCTGGTGCGCACAGATCCAGACGCGCCGAAACACGAAGGCATCAGCTTCGTTCTTTTCGATATGGAAACGCCGGGCGTCACCGTCAAGCCAATCAAGCTCATCAGCGGTATGTCACCGTTCTGCGAGACGTTCCTCGACAACGTGCGCGTCCCCAAGACCAACCTGGTCGGCGAGCTCAACAAAGGCTGGACGGTTGGCAAGCGTCTTCTGCAATACGAGCGTGCGTCCATTGGCGGCATCGGCGGCGGGCAGAAACAGAAGTCGCTCGAGGACTACGCGCGCGAGTATGTCGGCACCGCTGCGGACGGCAGGGTCGACGATCCGGTCATCCGTGCCGATGTTCTGCGGCACCGCATGAACGATCGCGCATTCGGTTTGACGACCAGGCGCAGCGTTGAAGAGTCGGCCACGGGCAAAGCGCCGGGCGCGTTGTCTTCCTTGTTCAAGTACTACGGCACTGAGCAG
Source organism: Pseudomonadales bacterium (assembly GCA_965267275.1). GTDB lineage: Bacteria > Pseudomonadota > Gammaproteobacteria > Pseudomonadales > Azotimanducaceae > UBA4421. The sequence goes on along the minus strand of OZ253950.1, from coordinate 2,689,014 downwards.
AACAAGGGTAAGTTTGAGTTGCTGCTGGACATCCTGGGTACTCAGGCAGTGGGCTGGGAAGGGGATGGATTCGACGCGGATGAGCTGACGACCACGCGGGCGTGGCTCCGCTCCAAGGCAAACTCCATCGAAGGCGGTACGTCTGAGGTTCAGCTCAACATCATTGCCAAACGGGTGCTGGGCCTGCCGGACTAAAACCGTTATGTTGCGGGGATAACTAACAGGGGAGAACCATGAAGATCATTCAAGCCATGACGCTGTGCGCGTTGCTCAGTCTCAGCACAGCCAGTCGCGCGCACACCGAACCGCTGGACCTCGACGGCCTGATGGCGGCATTCGGCTGGGATTTCGAAACTGCTGAAATCACCACCGAGAAGGTGACGGACGGGCTTTATGTGCTCTTCGGTATTGGCGGCAACATCGGTGTCAGCGTCGGTCCTCAAGGTGTCCTCATCGTCGATGATCAGTTTCCGCAGCTGATACCGCAGATCGGCGACGCTATCCGCGAGCTTGGCGGCGGCGCCGTGGATTTTGCCATCAACACGCATTGGCACTTCGACCATGCCGAAGGGAACCTGGTGCTGGGGCCTGGCGGAACCTGGCTCGTATCCCAGGCGAACAGCCGTGCCATGATGCTGGACGATCACATCATCAATCTGGTGGCGGTAGCTTATGAGCAGAATGCCTATCCGGAATCCGCGCTGCCTTCGATTACATTCGACGACACCATGCAGTTTCACTTCAATGGTGAGCAGATCGACCTTCTGCACTTCGGTCCGGCACATACCACTGGGGATGCCGCCGTCTACTTTCGCGGCAGCAACGCCGTGCACCTCGGCGATGTTTTCAACCGCTCGGGTTATCCCTTCATCGACGCAGACAACGGCGGTGACCTGTCGGGTATGATCAAGTTCTGTCAGGGCGTGCTCGACGCGATCGCCGAGGATACCGTGGTGATACCGGGGCATGGCCCGATCTCTACCGCCGCGGACCTCGCAGCTTACATTGCGATGCTCACCGACATGGAAAAAGTGATTGGCGCGATGGTCGCCGATGGAAAGACACTGGCTGAGGTTATCGCGGTAAAACCGACCGCAAAGTACGACGCCGATTTTGGTGATCCGGCGATGTTCGTCGACCGCGCCTATACGAGCCTGAAGCGCAGCATGCAGGAATAGCCGACGGCGACCTGCGCGTTCGGTGCCGGAGGTGCGCCGAGCGTGCTACCAGAGGTCTTCGGCAGGCCCTACGACATCCGGGATCTTAGTCAGCACGAAGATGCCTGCTGCCAGCAGCGCCGCACCGAGGCCGAGCACCAGTAAGCCGATCGGCATGGAAAACAGCAGGCTCACGAGACCCGCGACAACGTGCACGAGGCCGATGAGCAAACCGCTCAAGCCGAGGTATTCGCGGTGTTTGACCTGATTCGGATTCATGATTGAGCTCAAAACACATCTCCTTGTTTCCTGAGCTAACGGACGAGGCGGAAGATGGTTGACTGCGAACGCTACGCTTTCCCCCGCGACCGAAAATTAGTCTAGCACACTGACGATCATAGTTCGCGAAGCTGAGGTAACACCTCGGAGCAGAACATCTCGTCGCGCAGGTCGAGATGCAGCATGTCGACGCCGATGGCTTTCAAAGTACGGATACGTTCCAGGATTGTGGCCGGCGAACCGATCAGTCGCGCGGTGTAGCCTTCGTTGGTGTCCAGATGAGCCAGCGGGTCGGCGCTGTCCGACCACATGCCTTCTGCGCTGCCCACGCGCGCTTTGCGCCGCTCGACGAGCGCGGTATCGACGCGTGCCAATCGTGAATCAATCTCCTGCCAGGCCTCGTCGTCCGTTGCGCGGCAGAGGGGGGCGGCGTACATCGCAAATTTGAGCTCGCGGCCGGTGGCGCGGCAACCTGCGCGGGCGCGCTCGATGATGCCGGCGATCTTTTCGGTGTCGCCGCCGTTCAGAAACATCCAGTCGGAGTGCTGCGCCGCCATGCTGAGGGCCGCGTCGCTCTGCCCGCCTTGATAAACGACGAGGGGATGCTCGGGCCGGGGCTCGAGGGCGAGATCACGTGTGTTGTAGTAGGTTCCGGCGTAGCTGAACTCGGGGTTTTCCCAGGCACCGCGCAGGACCTCGATGAACTCTCCAGCCCGCTTATAGCGCGCATCGTGATCGAGCGGATCGATGCCGTACATGTCGAATTCCTGCATGTTCCAGCCGCTCGTTACGTTGATCGACCAGCGGCCGCGTGTGAGCGCATGGATGGTCGCACCCCATTTAGCGATCGCCGTCGGCTCGAAAAATCCCGGATGCACCGCTGTAACGAGTTGCATCGTCTTTGTGCAGCCTGCGAAGAGCGCTGTCATCGCAAGACAGTCCAATGAGGATGCCTCGATCTCTTCGCCACTGCCGTACCAGCGCTGCGCCACAAGGAGATGGGTGATGCCCATCTCTTCGTATCGGCGCACGAGGTTTGTCGTGAGTGCGATCAGGTCTGCGCTTTGCGGCAGCGTAGCCGGACTGCTGCGCTTGTCGACGATCTGTGTGCCCGCGAAGACGGTCGGCGCCCAGGTGCAGGTCAGCATGACGATGTCTCCCTTTGCCTGAGCCGGATGTTAAGCCGCGGTGCGCCTGCTGCCCAGAGGGAGATCGGGTACACTGATTGCCGCAACGAAGGAGGGAGAGCCAACAGCATGCGCGGACTCGAGGACAGAACTGCCATTGTCACGGGCGCTGGCAGCGGGCTCGGCCGCGGCATGGCAACCCGGCTCGCTGAAGAAGGCGCGCGGGTAGCGATCCTCGACATCGACGAGAGCGGCGGGGCAGCAACCCGCGACTTGATCGCGGACAGCGGCGGTTCAGCCATAGCCATCAAGCTCGACATTGCAGATTACGCCGCCTGTGCTGAGGCCGTTGCAGAAGTCAATGCGCGGTGGGGCAGTGTTGATGTGCTCGTCAACAATGCGGGCTGGGATCGGGCAGAGAGCTTCGTAGATACCGATCCGGATCTGTGGCGCAAAATCATCGACATCAATCTGTATGGGCCTCTGAATATGCATCACGTGACGCTGCCTCTGATGATGGCGGCCGGTGGCGGAAAAATCATCAACATAGCCTCCGACGCAGGCCGTATCGGATCTTCAGGCGAGGCGGTTTACTCTGCCTGCAAGGGCGGGGTGATTGCATTTGGGAAAACCGTGAGCCGCGAAATGGCGCGCCAGGGCATCATCGTAAACACGGTCTGTCCCGGCCCTTCCGATACGCCTTTGTTTGATGCGTTCGCCGGGGAGGGGGAGCGCGGTGCCAAGCTGCGGCAAGCGCTCGAGCGTTCGATTCCTTTGCGGCGCCTGGGCACGCCCGACGACATAGCGGGTATTGTTGCCTTTCTCGCAAGCGATGACGCCAACTTCATCGTCGGCCAGACGATCAGCGTCTCTGGCGGGTTGACGATGCATGGCTGAGAAGATTCATCCGCGCGTGGCCCAAGCCCTCGAAGCCGACCAGGGTATTCTGCAAGTGTTCGGGATGAGCGTCGAAACGGCTCACGCGGGCGTCTGCAGGCTGCGCGCGACCGTACCCGGTGCTCTGGTGAACGCCGCGGGTTTTGCCCACGGTAGCATTGCGTTTGCGCTGCTGGATACTGCTTGTGCATATGCGCTTGGCTCGCTGGAAACGCGCGGGGTCACCGTCAACGCCAACACGACTTACGTCAAAGGCGCGGCTGCCGGGTCTGAGCTCGAAGCGGTAGTCAGCGTGGCGAGCCGCAGCCGCCGGGTCGCGACGCTGCGTGGTGAAGTATTTCTACTGGACGATGGGGAGCGTGTGCTGGCGGCACACGGCAGTTTCGTCTTTCAGCTCATCGAGGTCACAGCGTCATAGCCCACGCGACCAGCAATGGCAGCGTGATTACCGATATCAACGTGCTTTGCAGAATGACCGCGGCAACCTTGTCCGGGTCGCGCTGATAGCGCTCGGCGAACACATAGTTGAAAACGGCCGCCGGCATCGTGGACTGCAGGAGCACGACACCGGCGACGATGCCGGATAGATCGAAAATCAGAATCGCGCTGAAGCCGAGCGCCAGACCCAGGAGCAGCCGCAGCGCGGCAATGGTCAACGTCTCGCCAACGTCGGTGACGTTGAGCCTCGCCAGGGATGTGCCCAGCATCAGCAGCATTGCCGGGATCGTCAGACCGCCGAGTAAGCGCGTGGTTTCGTCGAACCAGCGGGGTGGTGTGTAGCCGGTTGTCAGCACGATGAGCACGACGACAACCGCCCAGATGACCGGTTGTTTCAAGAGCTGGGATGGTTGGAACGTCCCTGACGAGACCGCAAGTCCCAACGTGTATTGTGATACGGAGAGCACGAAAAAATAGGCCATACCCAGCGCGAGCCCTGTCTCCCCGAATGCCAGCAGCGCGACCGGTAAACCCATATTGCCGCCGTTCGGTTGCACCAGTGAAGGCAGGTATGTCGGGATCGGCCAGCCCACGACACGCAGAAACAAGAATGCCGCTGCCACGCTGCAGACGAGGACAAAGAGTGCAGCCCCCGCGACTTCGGCGAGCACCGGCAGGCTGGGGGCATGGGTGGTCAGCGAGGAGTAGATCAGGCAGGGACTGCCGAGGTACATCACCAGGCTGCTGATAGTAAGGTTGTCGAAAGGCTGTTCGCGGCGGATCCACACATAGCCGAGCGCGGCGATGAGAAATACCGGTGTCACAACCGTCAGCACTGCCTGCAGCATATTCAGGACACCCGGACCAAAACGCTCTATTCTAAGCGGTTTCTCCCCGGTGCATTAAGTCATGGATTTCAGTCGCTGGCGCACACCCCTGGCATTGCTGATATTGATGTCGATCGCCATGCCGGTCGCGTTTAACGCCTGGTCGGCGATGCTCAACAATTTTGTCGTCGAGCGCGCGGCGTTTACCGGAGTGGAAATCGGCTGGCTGCAGAGCCTGCGCGAAGTGCCCGGCTTTCTTGCGTTTACCACTGTGTTTGTTCTGCTCGTACTGAAAGAGCAGACGTTTGCGGTCTTGAGTCTGGCCACGCTGGGGATAGGCGTTGCGCTCACCGGTTTTTTCCCGACAGTTGTAGGCCTCTATTGCACGACCGTGCTGATGTCGATCGGCTTTCACTATTTCGAGGCGGTTAAACAATCACTCGCCCTGCAGTGGTTCAGTCACGCTGAAGCGCCGCAGATGCTCGGCAAGCTCATCGCCGTGGGCGCGATGACGTCGCTCATTGTTTATGCGGTTCTATGGCTGTGTCTGGAGGTGCTGGCGCTCGACTATGCATGGAACTTCCTGCTGGCGGGTGGTGTGTGCGCGGGACTGGCGCTCCTGATGTGGCTCGGTTTCCCGAAATTTGCCGCGCACACCGAACAGCGCAAAACCATTGTGCTGCGCAAACGTTACTGGCTCTACTACGCGCTGACGTTCTTCAGCGGCGCGCGCCGGCAGATTTTTGTCGTGTTCGCTGCATTTCTCATGGTGGAAAAGTTCGGTTACTCGGCGGCCGAGGTGACGCTGCTGTTTCTGATCAACTACCTCTTCAACTGGCTCTTCGCAGAGCGCATTGGTCGTATCATTCACAAAGTCGGTGAACGCAATGCGCTGACATTCGAGTACGTTGGCCTGATTGTCGTATTCATCGCATACGGGCTGGTCGAGGACCCGCATATCGCCGCGGCGCTCTATGTCATCGACCATATGTTCTTTGCGCTGTACATCGCGATGAGCACGTACTTCCACAAAATCGCCGATCCGGCGGATCTTGCGAGCAGTGCGGGCGTATCGTTCACGATCAACCACATCGCCGCCGTGGTCATACCCGCGCTCCTCGGCTATGTCTGGATGCAATCGAACGCGCTGGTCTTCTTCATCGGCGCCGGCTTTGCGCTCTGTTCGCTTCTCCTGGCACAGAACATTCCCAGTAATCCGGCGCCGGGCAATGAAGTGCTGGTGGGCGGCTCAGAAGCCGCCAAACCCGCTGGGGTCTAAGTTTGCGCAGGCCGGTGTCAGCGCCTGATACTCCATGTCCGAAAAATCGTCGTCGCGGAAGTTGAGCGCGTAGAGCTCGCACTTGAGAGCGGGGTCATCGAAGTTCTGGTCGGCCGCAAGTTCGGCTTTGATTGCGCTCTTTGTGACGATGCCGGCATCCATGTAGATGCCCTGGTCTGTGGGCGAGTCGAGGATGATTGAATGTTTGCCGTCGGTACCCCAGGCGAGCCACTCGACTTCCGTGCCGCTCCGTCCGCTTGCCGGATTGCCGCGATACGCAAACTCGCTCCAGTATGAGCTCATACTGCTCGCAAGCGCCATTTGTGGCTCGTCGCCAGGGTACAAGTAGCCCAAACCGAGACCGGTGTCGAAGTCTTCGAATACGAAGGCAATCTCGATCGCGTGGGCCGCCCCCAGTGCTTTGCTGAGATCGAAACCGAACTGGCTCGGCTCTTCGTCCCAGTCGAACCGGTAAGCGTAAACATCCGCATTGCCGGCGGAGGTCATCAGTTCGGCCAGGCTGTCGACCCCGCGTTCTTTCCACGCCAGCGCGCCGTATTTCACGCGGTTGAGATAAGCCTGTTCGTCTTTGAGGCGCGGAAACAGACCGAGAAAGTTGGTGACATAGCGCGGATCCCGGGTCATGAAGAGCGCCGGTTCGTCGCGGTTGGTACCCAGAATGACCGGCACCGCGTTGTGATTGGCCGTATTTCCGAAAATCTCCGCCACAGGCATATCCGGCAGCACGTGCCCGTCGGCCAGCACCCGGGGTGATGCGTACATGCCGAAGCCGCCGCCGTCGAGATGGACAAAAAACTCCTCCGCGGGTTTGGCATAGAGGTATTCGCGGATGTTCTGCGGATTCATGTCTTCCTGGAAGCGTCGCGCAGCTTCGCGATCGGGCACGCTGCCGTCTGCGATGAGAAATTTGTTCATGAGCTCGACGCTGCTGTTGGCATGGCCGCCGTCCTCACGAAAGTTGCGGGCTGCCGTCATGGGCACGTGCTGGTACCCGCCGCTCTGGACGATCGCGCGGTGAAAGAGGCCTTTCGCCAGCGGTGAAGCCATCATTGCCAGCGTGTCCCGCGCTCCGGCGGACTCGCCGAATACGGTGACATTGCCCGGGTCACCGCCGAATTCGGCGATGTTGTCCTGCACCCACTCGAGGGCGCGTATGGCGTCGAGCGTGCCGTAGTTGCCGGAGTCGTGCAGCGGGTTGCCGCTGTCTAGGGCAGGGTGACTGAACCAGCCGAAGATCCCCAGGCGGTAGTTGATCGTGACCACCACCACATCGCGCCGCGTCGCGAGATTGGCGCCGTTGTAGCTGCCGCCATCTCCCAGGGTGTTGCCGCCGCCGTGTATCCAGAACATCACCGGGAGACCGGCAGCGTTGGGCGGCGACCATATGTTGAGATAGAGACAGTCCTCATTGCCGGTTACCGCGCCGGGCAGCACGTTGGCGCCTGCGCTGCTGGCGAGGGATGCGAACTGCGGGCATACGTTGCCAGGCGCCAGCGCCTCCAGAACCTCGGTGCGCGCAGTCGGTGGTTGTGGTGCCCGCCAGCGCAGGTCGTCCACGGGCGCCGCTGCAAACGGCAGGCCCTGCCAGGAACGTGCGCCGCCATCGCGAAAGCCGACCACTTCTCCCGTGAGCGTGCGGCGCAGAGTGGTTTCGTCTCTCACCGGAGCAAGCTCAGGCTCCGGCTGAGTGCCTATGAAAAGATTGGCGCCGATGACGACGACAATGCCAATGATTATGAGCGCGATGGCAGCTTTACGCATGTCTTTCCTCGAACGTACCGCGGTCGACACTTTAGCATTTTGCGTTAACCGCGCAGGGCTTTTGTGGTAGAAAGTTGCGTCTATTGCGGGCGACGCTCGACAAGGAGGGGGAATGGCGAGTTACGATCTCATAGTGCGCGGCGGTGTGGTGCATGATGGCACCGGCAGCGCCGGGCGTACGGCGGATGTGGCAGTAACCGACGGCCGCATTGTCAGCGTTGGCCGCGTCGACGGCGCCGCGCGCCGAGAGATAGACGCGCAGGGGGCCGTTGTTACTCCTGGCTTCGTCGATATCCATACGCACTACGATGGCCAGGCCACCTGGGCAAACCGGTTGTCACCGTCGAGTCACCACGGCGTGACCACGGTGGTCATGGGCAATTGCGGGGTCGGGTTTGCACCCGTGCGCCCGACTGACCACGATCTCCTCATAGAGCTGATGGAAGGTGTCGAGGATATCCCCGGCGTCGCATTGCACGAGGGCCTGCCCTGGGCCTGGGAATCTTTTCCCGAGTACATGGACTATCTGGGTCAGCGTCAGTTCGACATGGACATCGGCGCGCAGGTGCCGCACGCGGCGCTGCGGGTCTATGTGATGGGCCAGCGCGGCGCCGACCGCGAACCGGCGACCGCTGATGATATCGCGGCGATGCGCAAGCTCACGCAGGAGGCCATTGCCGCCGGCGCGCTCGGGTTTACGAGCTCGCGCACTCTGAATCACCGCAGCTCGAGAGGCGCGCCGACGCCGTCGTTGACCGCTGAAGTGGACGAACTGATGGGGTTTGCGGATGCGCTCAAAGCGGCGGGTCGCGGGGTCATGGAGATGATCTCCGACTTCGAGGACCTCGATGAGGAGTTCGATTTGTTACGCGGCATGGTTGCCCGCTCCGGACGGCCGATGTCGATATCGCTGGCGCAAGGCCTCAGTCCGCACGGCTGGAAGAAGGTGTTGTCCCGTATCGATGCCGCGAGTTCTGAAGGGCTCATCATGCGCGGGCAGGTCGCACCGCGGCCAATCGGCATTCTGCTCGGGCTGACCACCACGCTTGCACCGTTCACGACGCGGCCGTCTTTCATGGAAACCAGCCGTTTGCCGCTCGATGAGCAGGTGGCGGCCCTCCAGGACGCTGAACGCCGCCGCCGCATCCTCGCCGAAGATACTGGACAGGGGTTCATGCGCCTCTTCAAGCTGATGGATGAAGGCCGCAAGATCTGGCTGCTTGGAGATCCGCCCAATTACGAGCCGGCGCCCGAAGACTCGCTGCATGCGCAGGCGCTGCGCGCCGGACGGGAGCCATTGGACTTCGTCTACGATCAGCTCATCGCCAACGGCGGCAAAAACATGCTCTATACGCCGTTCGCCAACTATGCGGAGGACAATCTGGATTGTTGCCGCGAGATGATTCTGAGCGATAACACGGTGATGGGCCTGGGTGATGGCGGTGCCCACGTCGGCACGATCTGTGACGCCAGCTTCATCACGACGTTGTTTACCCACTGGGGTCGCGACCGCACTCGCGGTGAACAGATTGACCTGCCGACCCTCGTGAAGCGCCAGACTCACGATACTGCCCGCGCGGTGGACCTGACCGATCGCGGCACGCTGGAACCGGGCATGAAAGCGGATATCAACGTCATTGACTGGGATAACCTGAATGTCCGCGCACCCGAGATAGTCCACGATCTGCCGGCAGGCGGAGCCCGGCTGCAGCAGAAGGCAGATGGTTACCTCGCGACGATCGTCTCCGGGGAGGTCACTTATGAAGGCGGTGAGGCAACCGATGCGCTGCCCGGGCGTTTGATCCGGGACTGAGCGTGGAAGGGCCCCTCAAACACATCAGGGTGCTGGATCTGACTATCGCGCGCGCCGGGCCCACGGCCGTGCGCCTGTTGGCCGATTGGGGCGCGGATGTCATCAAAATCGAGCCGCCGCGAATCCAGGGCGCCAAGGGCCGCTCTGCAACTGGCGGGCGCCGTGGTCCGGACGAGCAGAATCTGCACCGCAATAAACGCTCGCTCGCGGTCGATCTCAAAAGTGAAGATGGTCAGGCGCTCTTCTACGAGCTCGCCAGAAGTGCAGACGTTGTGGTCGAAAATTTCCGCAGCGACGTCAAATTCCGTCTCGGCGTGGACTACCAGACGCTGCGTGAGATCAATCCGCGTCTCATCTATGCCAGCATCTCGGGCTTTGGCCAGGAAGGGCCCTACGCGACACGGCCAGGCGTTGATCAGATCATTCAGGGCATGAGCGGTCTCATGTCGATTACCGGGGAGCCGGGCCGTGGCCCGATGCGGGTCGGGATAGCCGTCAGCGATACCTCCGCGGGCATGTTTCTGGGGCAGGGCATACTGCTTGCGCTGCTCCACCGTGAGCAGACCGGGGAAGGGCAGTGGGTCCACACGTCCTTGCTGGAAGCGATGATGTGTAAGCTCGATTTTCAAGGTGCGCGCTATACCATGGCCCGCGAAGTGCCCGACCAGCAGGGGAACGATCATCCAACGCAGGTGCCGATGGGCACTTTTGAAGCGTCCAACGGGCACGTGAACCTGGCGGCTTTCGGTGACGTGATGTGGCAGCGGTTCTGCGAGGCGCTTGGCGCAGACGCGCTGTTTGCGCATCCCGACTATCAGAGCGCCAGGTCACGCATCGAGCATAAAGAGCAGGTCAAGACCGATATGACCGAGGTCACGCGTCGGTTCACGGTTGATGAGCTTGTCGACAAGCTGAACGACGCGGGTGTGCCGTGCGGTCCGATCAATACGGTTGCAGACGGGTTCGAGGATGAGCAGGTGAAGTTTCTCAAGATGGCCGTGCCGGCGCCGCATCCGGAGATGGGCGATCTCAACCTCGTACGCTCGCCGATACATCTTTCAGCTTACCCTCAAACCGAGCGCTTCGATAACGCAGCGCCCGATACCGGCGCGGACACGCGTCAGGTTCTCAATGACCTCGGCCTCGCAGACAGCCGTATCGACGAGTTGATCGAGGCGGGTACTGTCAGCGTATGAAGTTGCGCACTGCCGCCGGCTACGCGGTCGGCGATTTTGGCATCAACCTGTATTTCATCTCGGTGATGACATACCTCCTGTACTTCTATACCGATGTGCTGGGCATCAGTGCCGTCGCGGCGGGCAGCGTCTTTGCGGTAGCGCGTTTCATCGATGCCGTGACCGACCCGATCATGGGCGCCGTGGCGGAGCGCACGCGCAGCCGCTGGGGACGCATGCGGCCCTACATCCTTTTTGGTGCTGTCCCGCTTGGCGTCATTTCTGTATTGACGTTTACCGTGCCGGCGTTCGACACCGCGGGCAAGGTCGTCTGGGCCTACGTGACCTACATTCTCTTCGGTCTCATCTATACCGCGGTGACTATCCCCTACGCCACGCTGACGGCGTCGCTCACTGACAGTTACGCCGAACGGACGCGGCTGTCCACTTATCGTATCGGCTGCGCTTTTGCCGGAGGATTTCTGGTGTCGGTTGGCACCATTCCGTTTGTGGGTCTGTTTCAGGACGAGGCGACAGGCTTCCAGGCATTGATGATCGTTTTCGCTTTGATTGCCACGCTGCTTTTATGGGTCACGCACGTCGCCACAGATGAGGTGATCCATCCGCCGAAAGCGGAGTTGACGCTCCGCGAGAGTCTCCGCGCGATTACCGCGAATCCGCCTTTGTGGATTGTTATCGGCATATTCTCGTGCGGCATGCTGAGCTTCACGGTGCGCCAGGCGACCACGGCCTACTTCTTCATCTACAACGTGGGTGACCCGGGGCTCATTGCCTGGTTTTTCGGCGTCACGCTCGGCTGCATGCTCGTGGGTATCTGGGCGGTGCCGCATCTCGCCGAACGCTTCGGCAAAGCCGGCGCCACGCGCCTGGGCGCTTACCTGACGATTGCTGCCTGCGTCGGGTTTTACTTTACGCCCTACGATCAGGTCGCCGCCATTTTCGTTTGGGGATGCCTGGTGGCGTTGGGCGGAACGCCGGTCGCTGTGCTCGGCTGGGCGATGATTCCAGATACGGTCGAATACGCGCAGCTGCGCCATGGCGTTCGCGCCGACGGCGCGATCTTTTCGACGGCGAGCTTTTTTCAGAAACTGGCGAAGACGATTGGTGGCGCGGGCGTCGCCTTCGTCCTGGGCATGGCAGGCTATGTCGCCAACCAGCCGCAAACGGACACGGCGTTGGCGGCAATCCATGGCGTGCTGACGCTCGTGCCGATCGCCATCATGGTGCTGTTGATCGTGCTGACCAAGCTCTACCCGCTAGATCGCGAGCGGCATGCCGAGATCGTTGCCCAGCTCAGCGATTCCGGGGAGCGCGTCCGCGTCAGTGCTTGAGCTCAGCAGCGTCGCCCCAGGCCTGGCGTAGTTTGTCGATGTTGAAGCCCGGTGTCTGCGCGGCTTTGATGATGACCGCCTCGCCGGCGAAGATTTCCTCCGCCGCGGCTTTGACCTGGCCCGCGACTTCCCAGGGGATGACTACCGCGCCATGCTGGTCGGCGTGTATCAGATCGCCGCTCATCACCCGCATGCCGGCAACTGTGACGGGCTGGCTGTAGCCGACAACGTGCACGAACGCGTGTGAGGGTCCGACCCGGTCCGCCATCATCTGAAAGTCCTCTGCGATGTCCGGCAGGTCGCGCACGCTGCCGTCGGTGATGACCCCGAGCGCGCCCAGTCCTTTGTGAACGTTCGAATTCACTTCACCCCACCATGAGCCGTAGCCGCGCTGCGGGCCATCGAGATCCTGGATGACCATGATGCTGGGTTTCGGGCCCTCATCGATGTAGGCGTAGTAGCCGTCGTTCAGCTCACGCGCGGCTTTTCCCTGCAGGTGTGACGGATGCGCGGCGCGTATCGTTGCGGTTCGCGCGATGCCCACCATTGGCGGCAACTCGGGACGGGTGCATACCAGTGGCTGGGTGGTGTATCCGTAACCGCGTCGTTCCGGCGCGATGACCTCGAGGGCATTGCACACGGTGGGCGTGTCGTACGATTGCAGTTCTGCAATCAGGTCTTCGCTGAGTTCGCTCATGAGGTGATGCCTCCCAGATGGTGTTTGTAATCTTCCGCATGCGTTTGCCGACGCCACTCGAGCAGCAGCATCTTGGTGGTCATGGCCACGCTCAGCGGGTCGTCGAACATGAGGTGGTGGTAGGTGCCCGGGATCGTCACTGTCGGCAGCAGGCCGCCGGTGATCTCGAGCATGTGGTCGGCGTAGAAAGCGCCTTCGTCCTCACTGTGCTCGCCCAGCAGGAGGGCGCTCGGGCACTGCAGGCCGGCAAACTTATCGCGCTGCTCGATGCCCATTTCCAGGTGGTCAAAAAGTGCCGGGTCGAACTTCCAGGTCCAGCCGCCGTCTACCTGCTTGAGTCCGTATTCCGCCATGTGCCGGAGCACCGCCGGGTGCACGCCGGGCTGCTCGGGAATCAGGCGAAAGCGCCCGAGGGCGGTGTCTTTGTCCTCGTAGATTCTGAGCTTGCGCCCAGGCTGTACGCCTTCGCGTTCGGCACGCATGCCCCATTCGAGATATTGCTCGGGTGGTGCAGTGGTGAAATCCATGAACAGGACGCCGCCGAGATTGGCGCTGTGGTAGTGCCCGGTTTCGAGCGCGACAAAGCCGCCGAAGCTATGTCCGACGACAAACGGATCGGGGCCAAGCTCTGCCGCCTGACAGACTGCCCAGACCTCGTCGGCAAAGACCTTGCCGCTATAGCGCTCGCGCCAGTCGCTGTCGCCGTTGCCGGATAGATCGAGCGCCGCGACGCGAAATCGGTCCGCAAGAAAAGGGGCGGTGAACCGCCACCATTCGAGGTGGGCGTTGCTGCCGTGGATCAGTACGACGCCGGGATTGCCGACTTCGCCCCAGGTCTCGTACACGATATTGGCGCCTTTGACATCGATGTTGCCCGAGGCTGATGGCGTTTTAATGGCTTGTTCGAACCAGAACGGCAGATCAGACATGTGCGGTCGTTGTGATGGAGAACCGTCAACCCTAGCCACACGTGCCCGGCTCGGCAAGAGCTCGAGACCGAATCCTGCGCTGCCCCCATCGCGAACAGCGCGGTGCCTAAAGTGGTAGGGTATGATTTTCGGAGCAAAGGTGCCGATCCATGCGGCTCAGCACGACGTCAGTGCGTATCGACTGTCCCTATTGCGGGGAGATGTTCGAGTTGATCGTCGATCCGGTGGAGCCGGAGCAGTCGTATGTTGAAGACTGTTTCGTCTGCTGTCAGCCGATCCACCTGTCAATCGCGGTGGACGAGTTCGGTGAGGCCAGCGTGCTGGCGCGGAGCGAAAACGATTGTTGATCGCACCGCTTGTGAAGGGAAAGAGTTAAGAAGAGAGCAGAGGGGAAGGGGATGCAGCACTTACTCGAGGACATCACCGTCATCGACGCGGCGACGTTTCTGGCCGGTCCCGGGGCCAGCACGATACTGGCGGATTTTGGCGCCAACGTCATCAAGCTGGAACCGCCAGGCGGCGACGGTTATCGCACGCTGGTGGGCAACTATCCGGTGCCGTATCACTGGCTGTTGACGTCGCGCAATAAACGCAGCCTGGTGGTGGATCTGAGCAAGGACGCCGGACAGGATCTCGTTCATCGGCTGATCAAGAAGGCGGACGTCTTCACGACAAACTTCCTGCGCGGCCAGCTCGCGAAATACCGCCTCGAGTACGAAACGCTGATTGACCTCAACCCGCGCCTCGTTTTCGCCCACATCAGCGGTTACGGCCTGCAAGGCCCGGACGCCGACAAACGCGCCTTCGACGTGACGGGCTGGTGGGCGCGCACCGGACTCATGGAGTTCATACGCGAGCCGAACCAGACGCCGCTGCCCATGTCACCCGGTATGGGAGACCATTGCACGGCCACGGCGCTTTTTGGCTGCATCATGACCGGTCTCTATCGCCGAGAGAAAACCGGCGAAGGTTCTTTCGTGTCCACGTCGCTGGCAGCGAACGGTGTGTGGGCCAACGGCATGGCCCTGCAGGGCGTGGTAGCGGGCAACAACATCGGTACGTACCGCCAGAAGAAGGGCTGGCCCAATCCGTTCACCGACGCCTATCAGTGTGCTGAAGGTGACTACGTGGTGCTGGCCGTCATCAACACTGCGCGCGAGTATCCGCAGCTGGCGGCGGCGCTGGACAGGTCGGATTGGCTCGCAGACGAGCGTTTTGCCGACGTTGGGGCGGTGATGAAAAATCGCGCCGAGTTTCGCCTGGCCCTCGGTGAAGCGATCGGTCAGCTGCCGTTCGAGGAGGTTGGGCGGCGGCTCGACCAGGCCGGAGTCACTTACAGCCGGGTGCAGCCGATGGCGGACATTCTCGAGGACGAGCAGATGCGCGCGAACGGCATCGTCGTGCCGACGGAGGACGAGGGTGAGGGTTATGACCTGACGATCGGCAGTCCGATCAATGTTGCCGAAGCGCCCAAGCGCAAACCGTCACGCGCACCGGACGTCGGCGCGAATTCGGTTGAGGTGCTGCGGGAAATGGACGTTACCGATGATGAAATCCAGGCGCTGCTCGGCAGCGGCGTGGTGATGTCCGCGGAGGATCGCTCATGAAGCTCGGCATCCACGCGGGACCGCAGGACCTCAGCATGGAAGAGCTCAAGCGCCTCTGGCGTACCGGCGATGAGAACGGCTTTCACTGGGTGTCGGTATGGGATCACTTCTACGCGAACCCGCTTTCCGACCGCAACAATCCCTGTTTCGAAGGCGTCGCGGCCATGTCTGGCCTTGCCACCTATACCCGGAACGTACGCGTGGGGTGCCTGGTTTTTTGCGCGCTGTTCCGAAATCCCGGGGTGCTCGCCAAAGCCGGGGTCACCATCGATCACCTGAGTGGCGGCCGGGCGGACGTCGGCATAGGTGCGGGCTGGTTCGAGGAGGAGTTTCGCGAGTTCGGCTACGGCTTCCCGCCGCTGGGCGAGCGCTTTGACCAGTTGGAAGAGGCTCTGGCGATCATCAAGACGCTGTGGCGGGGTGAAACCGTTGATTTCTCGGGTAAGTACTACGACATGCAGGGCGCTGTCTGCAGTCCTGCGCCGCTCGGGCTGCGCCTGTGGGTCGGCGGGCGCGGCAAAGCGCGCACCATACGTCTGGCGGCGGAGTATGCGGATGGTTTCAACATGCCTTACGTGTCCGTGGCGACGGCGGCAGACCGTCTGGAACGATTGCGGCAGGCTTGTGAGAAGATCAACCGGGATCCCGCCGAGCTCGATACCAGCGTCAATCTTGGGTTTTACATGAACTCAGACCGACAGCCCGACATTGCGGCGGGCGGTTCTCTTACCGGCAGCGTGCAGGAAGCAGTCGACATGATCGGCGGCTTTCGCGACATCGGTATCCAGGGCGTCAATATCGCGTTTCGGCCGCCCATCGAGTGGGACAATCTCCAGCTCTATATCGAAGAGGTGATGCCGCACTTTGCATCGTGACCAACTCCGCTGCCGGCCGAGATGAGGCTCTTTCGTAAAATTCGAAATGTCTTGATCTCAAGTTAAGTTGAGGTTCTACAATCGCGCGCAACCTCAGCTGTATGTAGAGATCAATGTGGGAACAGAACCTAATCCAGTCATGGATTTCTCGAGTGAATTCCGTGCAGCGCTTGGCCGGGATCGAACCATCGATATCGTTACCAAGGGCGCGAAGACGGGAAGATGGAGAACAACAGAAATCTGGTTCACGAGAATTGACGAGCGCATAGTGATCTGTGGAACGCCTGGAGCCGGTGACAGCGGCGGGGCCAGGTATCAACCCAGAAACTGGATGGCGAACCTCTTGAAAAACCCGTTGTTCTGGTTTTGTTTGAAGGAATCAATGCAGTGCTGTGTGCCCGCAACAGCCCGTCCTGTAACGATGCCAGAGGATCGCCGCTACATCATGAGCCACGCGGCGACGTCATGGTACCGGGAGCATGGTCCGTCAGTAGAGGAAATGGTTTTGCTCAGTCCGATCATCGAGGTTGAGTTTGCTTGAGCAGTCAGCGAGGACTGTTGGGCGGAAGTTACAGCTCGGGCGTGCACCGCGGTAACGCCCGTTGCCAATGGTCGCCGCCCCGCTCGGGGAGATTGACAAGCAGGACAAGCGAACTCATATCGCGTCAGCTAAGGCTTGCTTGCGAACAGTCCCCGGAGACGCGCCAAACACGCGCTTGAACGCTCGACTGAAGGCCGCCTCCGACTGGTAGCCATACTTGTCTGCCAGCACGGCCAGCGTGCGCGGTGACGTCAGCAGCTCATCGCGCGCGAGCTGCATACGCCATTCTGTGATGTAGCTCTTGACGGAATCTCCGATGAGCTCGCTGAAACGCGCAGCGAGCGCGGAGCGGGACATGCCTACTTCCCTTGCCAGCGCAGCGACGGTCCAGTCGTGCACCGGATCACGGTGTATCGCGGACAGCGCGCGTCCGATCTGCCGGTCGTGCATTGCGGCCAGCCAGCCGTGCTTGACCTCAGTTGATGCCAGCCAGGCCCTTATCGCTTGCACGACGATGATGTCGGCCAGGCGGGTGATGATCGCCTCGCTGCCCGGTTGTGTCGTATCTGCTTCCCGGGCGATGAAGCGGGTCGTATCGCGCAGCCATTCATCCCCGCCCGCCAGCGTATCGACGTGGATCACGAGCGGCAGCACCTGCAGCAGGCGCTGGGCGGCGATCGGATCAAACCGCACGCCGCAATAGCTCACCGACGTCGCCGCGCCGCCGCCGCCGAAATTCATGCGCTCGTAGCGGTCCGTGATGAGTTCCACCGGGATGTCGGTCAGCGGTGTGACGGGCGTGTCGGGGGCGCTGCGCAGCTGATGCGGAGTGCCGTGCGGAATCAGCACCAGACTGCCGGCATTCACTTCGCGTGTCGGCTGACCGGCGATATCGAGATAGAGGCGGCCGCGGCTGACGATGTGAATGGCCATGTTGTTGGCAATGCGCGGCAGATCCATGCCCCAGGGCGCAGTGAGCTCAGCGCGACAGTGCAGAACGCCGGTCAGCTTTAGCAGCCGCAACGGATCGGACAGCGGATCACCGGATGGCGGCAGCGCGCTGTCGACGCTGGGCGTCGACATCCTGGGTTTTGCCATGTGCGGACCAAGTCTGGACGAATGATCAAGAACCATGGCGTCTGGGGAATTCTGTGTCCAGCCCCTGTCGGGCAAAGTGCCGCTCGTTGACAACATGGAGTAACGAAAATGTCTGACCACAAGATTCTGATCGTTGGCGCAAACGGCAAAACCGGTTCCCGCGTCGAAGCGCGCCTCAAAGCGGCGGGTATAGACACCCTCGGTGTGTCGCGTTCGACCACCCCGGCTTTCGACTGGGTTGATCCTTCAACCTGGCAGGAGGCGCTGACCGGTGTCACGGGCGCCTACCTCACCTACCACCCGGACCTCTCGGTGCCGGAAGCGGAGGGTCATATCCGTCTCTTCTGTGAAATGGCGGTTGAGGCGGGCGTCGAGCACGTTGTGCTGCTGTCCGGACGGGGTGAAGAAGGCGCGGCGCGCGCCGAACTCGTGCTGCGCGAGAGCGGTCTGGCCTGGAACATCGTACAGGCCAGCTGGTTTGCGCAGAACTTCAGCGAGAACTTCATGCTGGACGGCGTCCTTGCCGGGGAGCTGGTCATGCCCGCAGGCACATCCAGCGAACCGTTCATCGACATCGATGACATCGCGGACGTGGTCGTGGCGGTGTTTCTAGAGCCGGGTCTGCGCAACCGTTTGTTCGAGGTCACCGGGCCGCGCTGCATGTCTTTTGCCGAGTGCGCTGACGAGATTGCCGCCGCGGCGGGCTATCCGGTGTGTCTCGTCGAGCTGCCCCTGGAGGCTTATATCGAGGCGCTCAAAAACCAGGACGTGCCTGAGTACCTGGTCGGGCTCCTGCGCGAGCTGTTCACGGATCTCTTCGATGGCCGTAATGCGCACACGGCAGAAGGCGTGCGCGAGGCGCTGGGTCGCCCGGCGACCGATTTCACCGAATATGCCCGCAAAGCGGCCGCATCCGGTGCATGGGACCGCGAGCGCACGGGGAAGGTGGCGTGATGGACAGCATGATTCCTGTTGCTCTGACCTGGATCCTGGCGGTCAGCAGCGGTTTGATGGCCGGCACCTACCTCGCGTTTTCCGGGTTCATCATGCGCTCGCTGGCAAGCCTGGGCACAGCGCAGGCAATTGCCGCAATGAATGCCATCAACGAGAAGATTCTCGGCTCGAGCTTCATGCCGATTTTCTTCGGCTCAACCCTCGTCGCCGCGGGACTGTCGCTTGCCGGCCTCTGGCACTGGGGTGAGGCCGGCGCAGACCGTGCGTTCACCGGAGGGCTCGTATACATCGTTGGCATGTTTGTGATCACCGCTGCGCGCAACGTGCCTTTGAACAACGCGCTGGCAAGGGTAAGCGGCAGTGGCGAAGAAGCGGCGCGCACCTGGGCGGACTATCTGCGGCGCTGGACCCGTTGGAACACGCTCAGAACCGTTGCCTCGGTGGTGACGTTGATCATCTGCATCGACTTGCTGACGAAGTAACTAAGGTAAAGCGCGGAAATTAGAAGGAGCTGGGCGTTCTCGTAAAACCTGCCGCAGGGACTGCGAGACGCTGGCTCCTCAATCCATCGGTGCTCATAATGATGACATAGACACGTATTGGATAAGCGAGCGTTCATTGGATCAAATTACCCTCACCATGCCGGACGATTGGCATTTACACGTGCGCGACGGCGAGGCTTTAAGCAGCGTGCTGCCGTTCACCGCCCGCCAGTTCGGCCGCGCCATCATCATGCCGAATCTGACCCCGCCGGTGACCACGACTGAGCACGCGCTGGCTTACAGGCAGCGCATCCTCGACGCGTTGCCTGGAGGCATGTCGTTTCAGCCGCTGATGACGCTTTATCTCACCGACAACACGCCGCCGGAAGAGATTGTGCGCGCCAAGGCGAGCGGGCACGTCTATGGCGTCAAGCTCTATCCCGCCGGCGCCACGACCAATTCGCAGTCAGGCGTCACCGATATCAGGCTGTGCGATGCAACCCTGGCCGCGATGGAGCGGGAAGGGATGCCGCTGCTCGTGCACGGTGAGGTCACTCACAATCACGTCGACATCTTCGATCGCGAAGCGGTCTTCATCGAGGAGGTGCTGACGCCGCTGGTGGCGCGGTTTCCCGCGCTGAAAGTGGTCTTCGAGCACATCACGACCGAAGATGCGACGTCGTTTGTGCTCGATGCGCCGGATAACGTGGCCGCAACAATCACGGCGCACCATCTGCGGCTCAATCGTAACGATATGCTGGTAGGCGGCATCCGCCCGCACAACTATTGTCTGCCGGTCCTGAAGCGCGAACGGCATCGAGAGGCGCTCGTCGCAGCGGCGACTTCAGGCAACCCAAAATTCTTTCTCGGAACCGACAGTGCCCCCCACAGCCGAGGAGACAAGGAGCAGGCCTGCGGCTGCGCCGGCAGCTTCACGGCGCCTGCTGCGATCGAACTCTATGCCGATGTCTTCGACGCGGCTGGTCACCTCGATCGCCTGGAAGGGTTTGCCAGTCACTTCGGACCGGACTTCTATGGTCTGCCACGCAATGCGGGCACGCTCGAGCTCGAGCGTCGCGAGTGGACGGTGCCCGCGAGCTATCCTTACATGGATACCGAAATCGTGCCTTTCATGGCCGGGGAGCGCCTTGGCTGGTCAATGGTCGAGGACAGTCGCTGACCGGCGCGGGCAAAGCCAGGACTTACTGTGAAAATACTTGTTACAGGAATGAGCGGGTTGATCGGGGGCGCGCTGCGCGAAGCTCTCGAAGACGAACACGAGCTGACCGCATTCAATCGCACGGCAGTGCAGGGCGTGCGCAACGTGAATGCCGACCTGAGCGATTTTGATGCGCTCGTCCAGGCAGTTGATGGCCAGGACGTGGTGATCCATCTTGCGGCGAAGGCGGGTGAAAATTACACCTGGGAAGAGCTGCGCGACACGAATGTCGAAGGCACGCGCCATGTCTTCGAGGCGGCTGCGCGGGCGGGCGTTCCACGCGTCGTTTTTGCCTCCAGCGGCGCGACCGTCGCAGGCTATGAGCGGGATGAACCGTACCGGTCGCTGGTCGCCGATGGCGAACCCCCCGCATCCTGGCCGCTCATCGCTGTCGATACACCCGTGCGGCCGGCGGGGGTCTATGGCGGTACGAAGATCTGGGGCGAAGCGCTTGCGCATCACTTTGCCGACAGCACAGGCACGCAGTTTATCTGCGTGCGCATCGGCTACGTCAACGCCGAGGACCATCCCGGCTCGCCAAGAGCCAGAAGCGTCTGGTGCAGCCAACGGGATGTGGTCGATGCGTTGCGGCGCGCAGCCTGCGAGCCTTTGGCGTTTGCCTATTCGGTCTTCTTCGCCGGATCAGCGAACGCCAGGAATTATCGGGATTTGCAGCTCGGCCGCGAGCTCGTCGGCTTCGTGCCGCAAGATGGTGCCGATTAGCGCTGCTGCACGCCCGTCACGGTACGTTCGAATTCGATCCACCTGCCCTGGGCCGTCTGCAGCGGCACCCGCACGGTGCACTCCGGCTGCGAGCTCGTATCCGGCATCCGATTGGGCGCAGAGCTGAGGGTGAGGGTCAGCGTCTCGCTTTCCCCCGGGCCAAGCTGGATGGGGGCAATCACGGTGGGCTCGAACAGCCAGCGCCGATCCGCAGATGAGCACTCCGCCAGCACCTGGATCTCGCGCTGGCTCTCGTTAGCGACCGGAATCGGCATTTGCAGCGTGCCTGCCACGGTTTTCAGATCGACCGATTTCGGCACCAGGTTCTGGTGCAGCGCGAAATAGTCGTAGTTATCCTGAGGGGCAACCATATCTTCCGCGTAGATCGCGTCCGCATGGATCACCGCGACGTCCACCTCCGCACCTCGCACCGACACCTGCAGCAGATGAGGCATGCTGCCGGTTTCGATGTGATCGGCGATGCCTGCGCCGTTGGCGTTGGTCATCGTGTAGCCGATGCCGTCGCGTTTGAAATGATGGTAGTGATGGTGATGTCCATAGAACACGCGGTCGACGCCGTGCTCGACGAAAAGCTCGTGCAACCGGTCACCGTCGCGGGTGAGGAATGCCGGGCGGTGCATGAACGCGAAGGTGTGCTCGGCCTTGCGCGTCTCGAGGGTTTCCTCGAGCCATTCGAGCTGTTTGCCGGTGATGGTGTTCAGACCTTCGCTCGAGTCGGAGTTCAGCACGATGAACAGCGCGTTCTTGTACTCGAATGCAAAGTACAAAGCGCCCCAGCGCTGTGCAAACAGGTCCTCCAATGCCGGGTCGACCTGGCGGTTTGCATCCAGAACATCATGATTGCCCGCGACTGCGATGAACGGTACCGGCGCCAGCGGCGCAATCTGCGCGTCGAAACGCTGCCATTCGGCTGCCACCGCGTCGACGTCGTCGAGATAGCCATCGATGAGGTCGCCCACCTGTATGACGAAGGCCGGCCGCAGGCGACGCGCCTGGTCAACGATGCGATTGAACTCCGCCGGCCCGTCGAACTGGGAATCGCCGAGAACGACGAAGTGAAATTCGTCGCGTTCTTCGGTGGGCGGAATAAAGCCGGCGCCCATACTGCCAATCAGAGCGATGGCGATCAGCGCGATGTGTTTTCGTTGCATAGGATATCCGCGGCGTGCCGCTGGCAGGCGATAACTGGTTACGGGCGGTCGCGCTAGTTTAGCCTGGATCATGGATGAATGTTCTACCGCCATGTGCGCGCTCTGCTGCTGGCGCCACAATAGAGTAAACTCTCTGCGCTGCGCCGATGGACGCGAAGAGGCTCGCTGCTTCGGCGTGGCTGCTTAACTTGGAGCTCAAACATGATCACATTTCACGATCCGCGCGGGGAGGTAGCTACCCCCATGGAAGCCTACGAGCTAGCTCATGACTTGACCGCGCAGGCAGGCGAGGGCACGACAGTGGCGCTCCTCGCCAACGGGTTTCCGGACTCGGAAAATTTCCTCGATGCGCTGAGTGGCGTTTTGCGCGAACGGTTCCCGAAGCTCGAGGTGCGTTGCTGGAACAAAGGTAACGCATCGATACCGGCGCCACAGGATATGCTCGACGAGATCCGCTCTAACTGTCAGGTGGCGATCGCCGCCTACGGGCACTGAGGCAGTTGCACTACCGGCACCGTGCGTGACGGCATCAACATCGCGAGACTCGGCATTCCCTCAGTTGCCCTGGTTACCGAAGACTTCTGGCCCCAGGGGGACTTTGTTGCGCAATCCCTGGGCATGCCCACGGCGCCCCGTGTGCGGCTGCCGCACCCGGTGGCGGGAACCGGCTCGGCGAATCTGCGCCGGGTGGCGGAGCAGGTGGTCGATGAAATTGTCAGCGCCCTCAGCGTGAGACCTGCTGCATGAGCGCCTATCTGAATGCAGCCGACGAGGCGGCCGCTGTCGAGCAGCTGCACGAACTCGGTTGTACCGACGGCCTGCCCGTTGTCGTGCCCACCCAGGAAAGGGTGGCGCGCATGGTGCTGGCCTCCGGCATGGATGCGGATCTCAGGCTCGGTGAAATGGGCCCGGGCATGGGCATCGCCACCGTTGAAAAAGTGGCGGTGGCGGCGGTTATGGCAGGCTGTCTGCCGGACTACATGCCGCTTGTGATCGCCGCGGTGCGGGCGGTCATCGACCCGGCTTTCGACCTCACGGAAATGCAGGCCACCACGCATTGCACAGCGCCCCTGATCATCGTCAACGGACCCGCGCGTCAGACCTGCGGCGGGGTCGCTTCGGGATTCGGCGCGCTGGGACCGGGACACCGTCCGAACGCCAGTATCGGCCGTGCGCTCAGGCTTTGCATGATGAACATCGGCGGGGCGCGTCCGGGCTCTTCGGACATGGCGTTGCTGGGGCATCCCGGCAAATTCACCTACTGTCTGGCCGAGGACGAGGAGCATTCACCGTTTCCGCCACTGCACGTTTCTCTGGGTTTCGCGCCTGAGGACAGTGTCGTGACCGTGATCGGCGCCGAAGCGCCGCATTCGGTGCTCTACAGCGGTGATGCGGATGATCCCGAAGATGCCGAGAAGCTGATGCAGATGCTGAGCGTCGGGCTGGCCAACATGGCCACCAACAACGCCGTGCTGACCGGTGGCTCCGCAGTTGTGGTGCTGAACCCGGAGCATGCGGACATTCTCGCGAAGGCCAATCTCAGCCGGGAAGCCGTTGCGCAAAGGCTCTGGGCGCTCACCCATCAGCCGGTAGCCGAGCGGGAAAAATTCGCGTCGGCTTTCGCCGGCTTTCGCGACAAAGAGAGCAGCGACACGTACGCCACTTTCCCGTCACCCGACAACATCCTCATTCTGATGGCTGGCGGCAGCGGGCTCTATTCGATGGTGATGCCGAGCTGGTGCGCGGGCAAGCACAAGAACAGCGCTGTGAGCGTTAAAGTAGAAGCAGAACAGTTTTGTGAGATACCAGCCTTTGCTGCCATCTCAGACCAACAATCGGAGTAGCAATGACCGTCATTAAGCAGGAAGACCTGATTCAGAGCGTCGCTGACGCGCTCCAGTTCATATCGTATTACCACCCGGTGGACTTCATACGCGCGATGCGGGAAGCGTGGGAGGTTGAAGAGTCTCCGGCGGCGAAGGCGGCGCTGACGCAGGTGCTCGTCAACTCGCGCATGTGTGCGCTCGGCAAGCGGCCTATCTGTCAGGATACCGGCATCGTCATCGTCTTCATCAACGTCGGCATGGACGTACAGTGGGATGCAGAGATGGGTCTCGAGGATATGATCAATGAAGGCGTGCGCCGCGGTTACCTGCATCCCGACAACGTCCTGCGCGGCTCGGTGCTGGCGGATCCCGACGGCGCGCGTGCCAACACAAAAGACAACACGCCGGCCGTCATCCACACGCGCATCGTGCCGGGCGATAAGGTCGACATCGAAGTGGCTGCCAAAGGCGGCGGCAGTGAGGCGAAAGCGAAATTCGCGATGCTGAACCCATCCGACGATATTGTTGAGTGGGTGCTCGATATGGTGCCGACCATGGGCGCGGGCTGGTGTCCTCCGGGTATCCTCGGTGTCGGCATCGGCGGCACGCCGGAGAAAGCCATGCTCCTTGCCAAAGAGGCCATGATGGACCCGATCGACATGCACGAGCTGAAGGCGCGCGGTCCGTCCAATCACACGGAGGAGCTGCGCATAGAGCTCTTCGACAAGGTCAATCAGCTCGGCATTGGCGCGCAGGGTCTGGGCGGTCTGACGACGATATTCGATGTCAAAATCAAAGAGTATCCGACACACGCCGCCAACAAGCCTGTGGCCGTCATACCCAACTGCACAGCCACCCGGCACGTGCACTTCACGCTGGACGGCAGCGGTCCTGCGGCGTTCGAGCCGCCGGACCTGTCCGAATGGCCGGACATAGAATTTGAGCTCGGTGATGACGTCAAACGGGTGAATATCGATACGCTGACCCCTGAAGAGGTGCAGTCCTGGCAGGCGGGCGACACGCTGCTGCTGTCCGGCAAGATGCTGACGGGGCGGGATGCCGCGCACAAACGGATTGTGGATATGATCGAGAAGGGTGAGGAGTTGCCGGTGGATTTCACCGATCGCCTCATCTACTACGTCGGACCCGTGGACCCGGTGCGCGAAGAGGTGGTGGGACCGGCAGGTCCGACCACGGCGACGCGCATGGACAAGTTCACGCGCACGATGCTCGAAAAAACCGGCCTGGCGGGCATGATCGGTAAAGCCGAACGTGGACAGGTGGCAATCGACGCCATACGCGACAACAAGGCGGTTTCCATGATCGCAGTGGGCGGCGCGGCTTACCTCGTCGCCAAAGCCATCACCAAATCAACGCTGCTCGCGTTTCCGGATCTGGGTATGGAAGCGATTTACGAGTTCGAGGTCGAGGATATGCCTGTCACGGTATCCGTCGATGCGCGCGGCGAATCGGTGCACCGCGAAGGTCCCAAAATCTGGTCCGCCAAGATTGCCGAACGCATACCGGTCACCGAAGCCTGAACTCAAACGTCGAGAAGGGTCGAGAAGGGTCGAGAAGGAGAGCGAAGTGGGTAATTTGAATAACCGGCGCAGGCTGCTGCAGACGGGTGGGATTCTGGCCATCGGCGCGCTGGCGCCCTGGCGCGCGCAGGCTGCAGAGAGCCAACTCATCTACCTGTCGCCGGTCAAACGTGATGGCAGCTTGAGCCGCTGTCAGGCTGAGGTCTGGTACGTCCAGTCGGACGCCGACATGTATGTCGTCACGGCGAGCTCCGCGTGGCGTGCGGAAGCCCCGAGGCAGGGTTTGACGCGAACCCGGGTCTGGGTGGGGGACGTTGGTGTATGGAGCCGTTCGCGCGGTAAGTACAACGAGCTCCCGTCCCTGATGACTGAAGCACAGCTGGTCGATGATCCTGCGGTCCACGCCCGCTTGCTCGAACGCTTCGGCGCCAAGTATGCGAGCGAATGGGGCAGCTGGGGACCGCGTTTCAAAAACGGGCTGGCGGACGGCTCACGAGTGATGCTCCGCTACAGCCCGGTTTAGCGCTAGAGAGCGTCGAGGTATTTCTCGGCGTCGAGGGCGGCCATGCAGCCAAAGCCCGCGCTGGTGATTGCCTGACGATAGATGTGATCGGCAACATCCCCGGCGGCAAAAACGCCGGGTACGCTGGTGGCCGTGGCGTTGCCCTCGGTCCCGCTGACAATCTTGATGTAACCGTCCTTCATGTCGAGCTGACCCTCGAAGATGCCCGTGTTCGGGGTGTGCCCGATGGCGATGAAGACGCCGGCCAGATCGATATCCTGGCTGCCGTTGGCTTTGTCCTGGATGCGCATGCCGGTGACACCTGTCTCGTCGCCGAGCACTTCCTCCAGCGTATGGTTCCAAACCGGCTCGATGTTCTCTTTGGCAAACACGCGGTCCTGCAGGATTTTTTCCGCCCGCAGCTCGTCGCGCCGGTGAACGAGATACACCTTGTTGGTGATGTTGGCGAGATACAGCGCTTCTTCCGCAGCAGTGTTCCCGCCGCCGATGACGGCAACGTCCTGACCGCGGTAGAAAAAGCCGTCGCAGGTGGCGCAGGCGCTGACGCCGCGGCCTTTGAAGCTCTCTTCAGACTCGAGGCCGAGATACTTGGCTGAGGCGCCTGTGGCGATGATGAGCGCGTCGCACGTGTAGTGCGCCTGATCGCCTTCGAGACGTAACGGCTTGGCGGTGACGTCGGCGGTGTGGATGTGATCGTTGATGATCACGGCGTCGAAGCGTTCGACGTGCTCCGCCATCTGCATCATCAGCTCCGGCCCCTGCAGTTCTGCGTGCCCGCCAGGCCAATTCTCCACTTCTGTCGTCGTCGTGAGCTGGCCGCCCACCTCGATGCCCGTGATGAGGGCAGGTGTGAGGTTTGCGCGCGCGGCATACAGCGCTGCGGTATAGCCCGCGGGTCCGCTGCCGAGCACTATCAGCCGGTGGTGCTGGGTGTCAGCCATGCTTGTTCTCGTCCCGGTTAAAAAACTTGGCGCATTCTATGGAACCGCTGAAGAAGTCTCAAACCAGCGGCAGGGTTCCCGTCGCTTACTCTGCGTGGTCGGACAGCTTTAGCGCCTCTCTTGGCAAATGTGGGGCCGCGCGTTTATTTTACAAGGACGAATTGGAGGGGGCGTCAAATGCGGATAACGTGGCTGCTTGCCGCGAGCATCGCACTTTTATGGGTGTCGTCCGGACACGCTGCAGGGCTCGGCAGCATTCCGCAGTTTGATGATCTGAATCTGTCACCCGACGGCAAACACCTCATGATGGTGCGTTCCTCCGGCGAAGCGTATGACCTTGTCGTCCGTAATCTCGAGGCAGGCAGCGATGCGCGCCTGCTCCAAGGTGGCGGTGACAATGGGCTGATCAACTGGTGCCGCTGGGCGAGCGACAGCCGCTTGATCTGCTCGGTGCGTTATTACCTGCCGGCGCCGCGGCTGGGACACATTGCCCGCACCCGGCTCATCGCAATGGATGTCGACGGCAGCAACCGGCTTGGGCTGGTGCCGCGGGCAAAGAGCCTGCAGCGGCGCCCGCGCGAATGGAATGCTCAAGTGCAGGATCGAATCGTCAGCTGGTTGGCCGATGATCCGGAGCATGTGCTGGTGCAGCTGAATCGCGATCGCCCCAATCGGCCGAGTGTGTTCCGGCTCAATATCTATACCAACAAGCTCGCTCGCGTGCAGCGGTCGCGAGATAAGATCCGCCGCTGGTATGCGACAAACCAGGGCGACGTGCGGCTGGCTATAGGCTACCGCGATGAGCGCCACCCTGTGATTTATCGCGTCGACGGACATCGTTTGTTCGAGTTTTCGGGTCTTGGCTTCCAGAGTGAGATTCCGCCCCAGCCGCTGGGTTTTTCAGCGGATCAGAGCGAGGTTTTCATGAGCCTTGCCAATGGCGAAGATCGGCGCGGTATCTACCGGGTCGATATGAACACCGGCAAGGTGGTCGAAGCGCTGTACCGCGATCCGGACTTTGATGTCTTCGGCGGCATCATCGCTCACCCTGCCAGCGGCGAGCCGGTGGGTGTCAGTTACCTCGGCCATCATCCGAAGCTCGCCTGGTTCGATGAGCGGCTGGCGGATCTCTTTGGCGCCATCAAGGCAGCGTTGCCGGGCTCGCAGATGCGGCTGATATCGAGTGACGTCGCCTACCAGCGTTTTGTGCTGAAGACCTACGGCGGCATCGGTCCGCGCTATTATCTCTATGATCGCGCGGGTGCGGCGGCGAAGCTCATCGGTCTGGATTACCCGGAGCTGGACGACGCGGACGTGGTGGATCTCGAGCCGGTGTACTACACCACCCGTGACGATCTCGAGATTCCGGCCTACCTCGCGCGTCCGCGGGGACCGGGTCCGTTCCCAACCGTGCTGCTTCCCCATGGCGGACCCTATGCGCGCGACTCTGCAGAGTTCGACGCGTGGAGCCAGTATCTCGTCAATCACGGCATTGCGGTTTTGAAACCCAACTATCGCGGCTCGGTGGGTTATGGCGAAGCGTATATGCAGGCGGGGTATCAGCAGTGGGGTTTGAAGATGCAGGAAGACCTGATGGACGGCCTCGACTGGCTGGTCGCTGAAGGCATTGCCGATCCCGCCCGCGTATGCGTGGTCGGTGCGAGCTACGGTGGCTACACCGCGCTGGTAGCCGCTTACAAGTACACGGACAAGATCAATTGCGCCGTCAGCCTGGCCGGCATCTCTGACCTCGAAGAGACAGTGGAGCGGCTTTACAACTTCGACCTCGCTGAGCGCAATCGCGAGCGCATTCAGAGCGGTCGTGAGCTGCGCGCCAATTCGCCGATTCGGCAGGTAGACAGCATCGACGTGCCGCTACTGCTTCTGCATGGTAAGCGCGATACCGTGGTGCGCGTCAAACAAAGCCGCATGTTTGCGGCCGCGCTCGAGCGTGCCGGCAAACCGTTTCGTTATGTCGAGCAGGACAATGGCGACCATTTCCTGAGTGTGACCAGCCAGCGCAAAGAGTTTTTCGTCGAGATGCGGGACTTCCTAACCGAACATCTGAGCCCGGGTGCGCGTTGAGCCCAGCAGGCTGTCCACGCGGTAAACGATCTCCTCGCTGCGAAAAGGTTTCGCCAGGTACGCGGTGTGGTCATCAGGGTCCCAGTTATCGAGTTCCTGATCGGTAAATCCGGATATGAACAGCACGGGCAGCTCAGGCGCCTGGCTGCGAAAGCGGTTGGCAATCTCGGCGCCGGAGATGTTCGGCATCACGACGTCCGTGATGAGCAGCGACACTTTGTGTGGCTGAAAATAATCGAGCGCTGCGCTGGCATCGGTAAAGCCGCGCGCGTGATAGCCCGCGCGGGTGAGCGCGTTTCGCACGACACGCACGATGCCGGGGTCGTCATCGACAATGATTACCGTCGCCTCGTTGTCGATGAGTTCCAGGGTCGGCTCGTGGTCCCGGGTTTCCGCGATCGGCAGAAACACCCGCACTGAAGTGCCGTGACCGGGTTCGGAATCGATTTCGATGAAGCCGCCGTACTGAGAAGCGATACCGTAGCAGGACGACAGGCCCAGGCCGCTGTTGGCGGTCTTGCTTTTCGTGGAGAAAAACGGATCGAACACGCGGGCCTGGGTTTCCGCGTTCATGCCGCTGCCTGAGTCTCTTACCTCCAGCACGGCGAAGTCGCCTTCGCGGCCTTCCCCGGCTTCCAGCTCCGCAGACTGCAGCGACACTTCCAACTCGCCGCCGTCCGGCATGGCTTCGCGGGCGTTGTTGACGAGATTGACCAGCACCTGCTCGAACTGACTTTCTTCGATGCGCACGAGGAGCGGTTCTTCCGTGTACGACTCGATGATGATGTAGCGGGAGTCGAGCCCGTGCTGCAGCAGAAGGCTCCGCTCACGCAGGATATCGCTCAAGTCGTGGATTTCGGTCGAGGTCCGCTGCGCGTGTCCGAACGTCAACAGCTTGTTGGTGAGCGCAGCGGCGTTGCCTGCGACGCGGGCGATCTCGCGCCGCGCCGGCCCGTCCGGCAGTTCATCGGCGATGCCGAGAATGACCGTGAGCATGTTGTTGAAGTCGTGAGCGACGCCCGCGGCCATCGAACCCATGCTCTCCAGGCGCTGCGCCTGTGTCAGCTGATCGGAAACTTTGCGCTCTTTCTCGTAATTACGCAGCACCAGCAGCGTGCGGTTGGGGTTGCCGCGCATGACGTCCGGCGCGGCATATGCCTCCACCCATACCCAGCGGCCGTTGGCGTGCCGCATCCTCATTTCCGTGCGTATCGGTGCGTCGCTGGGGCTGAGAGATCCGAGCATGCCTGTCTCTTCGGGGTGCAGGTAGTAGTCGAGCGGGCGGTCGATGAAACGGTCTGGTTCGTATCCCAGCAGCGCTGTGATACTGGGGCTCGCGTAGAAAATGTCGCTGCCGGAGACCTGCAGAACCGCATCGAAATAGTCTGCGACGATCCGGTCCATGATCGCGAGGCCGCGCGTGGATTGCAGAGACTTGGCGGCAGCCCGCTGGGAGCTCCGCACGCGCGAACGTTCGGAAAGCTGCACGACGACAAAAACCACCACGCTTGCCATGGCAGCCACCGCGGCCGTCGCCGACGCGTTTTCGCCGCTCACAGTTAGCGCTACCCAGATACACCGCGCGAGAATGAGACCCAGCCACACGCGCGCGCCGATGGGACCGAGCAGGGCCGCGCCCGCCGCCAGGGCGATCAGCACAACGCAGCTGACCTCCGGTGCGGCGCCAAACAATATGCTCTGCAGCATCAGATTCGCGGCCAGGTAGTGACCGGCCAGGAGCGCGTTATTGGAATAGCGCAGGATTAGCAGGGCCACGGGGATAGTGGCGGCTGCGAGATAGATGAGCAGAGCAAGTTGCGCAAAGCCGTACAGCAGCGTCAGCGTCGCCGCAACGAGGGCTGTTGCGGTTGCGGCAAGGCATAGATACGCGAAGAGCTGTGCCTGCCGATCGTGACGTCTGTCCTCCGGGAGCAGCGCCTCCTCGACGAAGCTCGCGATGCTCATTCCGTAAACAAACCTTCGAGGTCTGCGTCGTCAGTTTCGATGAGCCTGTCCACCCAGCCGTGGAAACGTTGTCCGCCTTCCTCGTTGCGGCCGAAGAGGACATGGTCTTTGTATCCGGTTTCCAGTGCGGTCTGCTGGCGCAGACCGGTGGCGTAGTCTTCGTTCACGACGACGTGCTCGAGGAAAGCGAATTGCTGGTTGGCCGCCTCACGCTGCGCCGCGTCCGGTTCCTCCGCCATCACGTAGTTCTGCACAGTGATTGATGTGCCGGGCGTGTCTCCCGGAAAAAGCTGCGAGATCATGACCGAGCGGCCGCCGCCGTCGAATGACGCGATCGATACGTGTGGAAATATGGTCCATACGCCGCTCAGGAGATGCTCGGTGTCCCAGCTGTCCTCGTCCTGCTCTTCGTAAGCCAGCAGGCTCGGATCCGGTGAGGCCACGCGCTGGTGAGGACCCCAGGCGTAGTACATGGATTTGTGCGGGAAATTCGCGCCGAAGCTGTCTTTGTGCAGTATCGGCAGGTGGTAGAGATCCAGGTAGCCGTCGTAGGCGATTTTCCAGTTGGGCCCGGCCACTGCGCGGCGATCGAAAAGATGCCAGTTGGCGAAATCGAAGTGCGCGAGCATGTCGTCGTAGCCGGACAGAAACTTCTCGATGGAGAGGGTTGACTCGGGGTTGGGCGTCACCCAGATGAGGCCGGCGCGCTCGAGGACCGGCAGTTTTTTCAGGCCATAGCAGGATTTATCGATGCTGCCGAATTCCTTCTCCGAGAAGATGCCGACGAGCGCACCCTGATGATCGAACGTCCAGGCGTGGTAAGGGCAGGTGAAGCGGTGGGTGTTGCCGTTGCCCTCGGGCATGATCTGGGCGCCGCGGTGCGCACACATGTTGACAAACGCCTGCACGGTTCCGTCATTGTCCCGGCATATGAGAATGGGCACGCCCGCGGCCTCGCAGGCGCGGTAGTCGCCGGGATTCGGCATTTCGCAGGTCAGCGCCAGCATCAGGGGCATGCGCCGAAAGACCTGGTCCATTTCCTGACGCCAGCGCGTTTCATCGTAGTAGTGGGAAGCCGGAACCTTCAGCACGTCCTCGGCTTGAGCGACCGTGCCCTGCCTGGTGTGCATGATGTTGTGCCTGGCCATGTCGATCAGCGCTGCGCGGCTCATATGATTTCCCCCTCGATTGTCCTCTCTGATCATTCCCTGCGCCGCATGGTGTTTCGCACATCGTTGTTTCTTTGATGGCGCGGCGCGGGGAAATTGTCGCCTGCGGCGTCGTAGCTGCCAAGCCGCGGGGGCCGTATATTTGTGCTTATAATGTGGCCTGAAATACAGGGGGGATACATGGCTAGAATCAAATTCGGCGGCTTCGTCGCGCCGCACCATCCGATCGGCGAGCATCCAATGCTGCAGCTGCAGCGTGATCTGGAGCTGGCTGAACATCTCGATCGTCTCGGCTATGACGAATTCTGGTGCGGTGAACACCACTCCACCGGCTGGGAGGTGATTGCGAGCCCGGAGCTGTTCCTTGCGGCGGCGGGGGAGCGTACCCATCACATCAAACTCGGTACCGGCGTGGTGTCGCTGCCGTACCACCACCCATTCAATGTCGCCCAGCGCCTCGTGCAGCTCGATCACATGACGCGTGGTCGCGTGATCTTCGGTTCGGGCCCTGGTGCGTTGCCGTCCGACGCGTACACGCTCGGTATTGATCCGATGGTGCAGCGTGACCGTCAGGACGAAGCCATTGGCGTCATCCGTCGACTGCTGCGGGGCGAAGATCGTTTCGATCATGACAGTGATTGGTTCACGCTCAAAGATGCGCGTCTGCAGCTGCTGCCGCTGCAGGAAGATCTGCCGTTTGCGGTGGCGTCGATGGTGAGCCCCTCCGGCATGACTCTCGCCGGCAAGCACGGTACCGGCGTGCTTTCTATTGGCTCCATGTCTTCCGCGGGCCTGCAGGCCCTGCCCACGCAGTGGGGATTTGCCGAGGACGCGGCGCAAGAACACGGCCAGGTGGTGTCCAGAGACAACTGGCGGGTCGTGATGTCCTGGCACATCGCTGAGACCAAAGCCCAGGCGGAAGCCGAGGCCAAAGATGGTCTGTATCGCTGGCACAACGAATACACCGTCGGCACGCTCATGCGTCCCGGCGCGGAACCGTACGCCTCCCCGGAGGCGGCGGTTGCGCAAGCGGGGGTCGAGGGCGGTGCGGCGGTCATCGGCACGCCGGATGATCTCATCAAAGCCATCCGCGATATGGTGGAACTGACGGGCGGGTTCGGCACGGTCATCGGCTTTGCTCACGATTGGGCCAACCGCGAAGCGACGCTGCGCAGTTGGGATATGGTTGCGCGCTACGTCATCCCGGAAGTCAACGGTATGTTGGAAGGCTATCGCGAGTCTCAGCGATATGTGATTGAAAACAGAGAAGTTTTTGATCGTGCCGGCGAGGCGGTAATGGCGAAAATCATGGCCAACGAGAAGGCGGTTGCGGCAATGGCGGAGCAGGAGCAAGCGCAAACGGCGATGCCTTCCCATCACGCACCCGACCTCTCCGGCGAAGCTCAGAGCGGCGGCTAGTTCGTGCGGCGGCTGCTGATCATCGGCGCGATCCTGGGGATCAGCGCCTGCGCCGAAGCACCCGAGCCACCACCAGCGACAGAACCCGCGCCGGTCACCGGCGGGGTCACCGTGCGCACGGTCGAGGTCACCTTGACCGAGGGTACGAATCTGGCTGTTGCGGTTGATCCTGCGACCAACAACCGCGTGCTCAGTCTGCAGGGGACGCTGTTTCTGGTGCCGGGTGACGACTCCGAAGTCCGCGCGCTCACGGATGCGTACTACGATGCCCGCGAACCTCAATTTTCCGCGGACGGCCGCGAAGTGGTTTTCCAGGGTTATCGCAACGGCAATTGGGACATCTGGGTTGTGGGCCTCGATGGGGGAGCGCCCGTCGCGATCACGAACGACCCCTACGACGACCGCGAGCCGCAGTTTGTCGGGGATGGGAACGTCGTCATTTTCAGTTCGGATCGCGCCGGACAGTACGACGTCTGGCGGATCGACCGAGATGGGACCAATCTGACGCGGTTATCCGATACTGGCGGCAATAGCTTCGCGCCAAGCATGTCTCGCGCGGGCGACCTGGCATACGCGGCCCAGGGTCCGCGCACCGCGCAATTGGTGCTTGTCCGTGCCGGCGGAACTGAGCGCACCATCGTCGAGCAGGCCGGCACGATGGCCGGCGTGCAGATCTCCCCGGATGGCGGCCACATCGCTTATCAACTCATGGGCAGCCGGGGCCCGGAGTTGCGTGTCGTCGGCGTGTCCAATGGTGTGGACCGTGGCTTGAGCGCCCCCGGCGTGGATGTGTTTCCGTTCAGAGTGGCCTGGCTCGACGACGAGCACCTGGCCTACACCGCGAATGGCAAGATCATGCGGCGCAACATTAGCGCGAGCGCCTCGGCGAGCCCCTGGCCATTCAGCGTGACAGTCACGCTGGAACGTCATGACTATCCGCGCCGGAAGCGTGACTACGACGGTGACATGCCGCGTCGCGCCCTCGGGATCAACAGTCCGGTCATCAACAACGCAGGCTCAGACGTCTATTTCGCGGCGCTCGGAGACCTCTGGCATTGGCAGCCTGTTGCGAACGCGTTGACGAAGGTGACGGACGATCCCGCGGCGGATTACGGCCCGGCGCTCTCGCCAGACGGTAACAAGCTCGCATATGTCTCTGACAAGGGTGGCGACATCGGCTTGTGGGTGCGGGATCTCGTGACCGGTGGCACGTCACGCCTGGCAGTCGAAGCGAATACGGTCAGCGTCCCCTCCTGGGCGCCGGACAATCGTACGCTCGCGTTTTTCGTCGACGTGCCCGGCAACCCGCTGGGTGGTCAGCTGACGACGATGGATGTAGTCACAGGCGAGATGTCGAGCGTCTTGAAGCCGATGCCCGCACAGCCGATCAGCTGGAGTCAGGACGGTTCCCGGATGGCCGTCTCGCGCCTGAATCCCTATTCGACCCGCTACCGCGAGGGGTTATACGAGCTTCTGGTGATCGATGTGGCCACCGGGCAGTCCCACGCGATCGCACCCTCGGCGCACCGTTCTGTCGTGAGTGCCGTGTTGACGCCGGACGGCGCCATGACCTACGTGCAGGATGGCCTGCTACAACGGCTCGAGCTCGACGACGCGCTGCAACCGTTGGAGACCGCGGGCGTTGTGACAACAGAGCTCACGGATATGCCGAGCTGGAGCGGAAACGGCAGTTACCTCGTGTATCTCTCTGGTGATCGTATGAAACGCCTGACGCGCGCGTCCGGCGCGGTTGAAGACATCACGCCGGAGCTCTTCTGGCGCAGGGACAAACCGGAAGTCGATTTTGTGCTGCGGGCAGGTCGTGTGTTCACGGGTGAGGGGGATGGCTATCTCGTCGATCAGGACATCTTCGTGCGCGGTAACCGCATCGAGAAGATCGTGCCGCGGGGCGACCTCAGTGACGCAGGCAATCCGATTGTGGTCGATGCGACGAACAAAACGGTTGTCCCCGGGTTATTCGAAATGCACGCCCACATGGGTGAAACCAGCGAGATTCAGGGCAGAGTGTGGCTGAGCAACGGCATCACGACCGTGCGCGATCCCGGGTCCAACCCCTATGTGGCCAAAGAGCGTCAGGAGGCCTGGGACAGCGGCCGACGTGCGGGTCCGCGCACACATGTGACCGGCTATCTCACGGATGGCAATCGCGTGTTCTATGCGATGGCGGAAGGGATTGCCGGTGAAGACCATCTCGACATGGCGCTGGCGCGGACCGCGGCGCTCGAGATGGACTTCATCAAGACGTACGTGCGCCTGCCGGACCACCTACAGAAGAAGGTGGTGAATTTCGCCCATGACATCGGCATTCCCGTCTCGTCTCACGAGCTTTACCCCGCGGTTGCCCATGGGATGGATCATGTCGAGCATATCGGCGGTACGAGCCGGCGTGGCTATCAGCCGAAAGTGAGCCGTGCCGGTTACTCCTATGCGGACGTCGTCGATCTGCTCGCTGCCAGTGGCATGGGGATCACCGCAACGGCGGTGCTTCCGGGGTTTGCGGTCATCGCATCCGAAGAGCCCGACTGGTTCGAAACCCGGCAGTTTCAGCACTTCTATGGCCCCGAGGTGCAACGCTCCTATCAAATGATGCTGCCGCGGTTCGGCGCGGGCGCGAAGGTGTACACGGAGGCTAACGGTAAATTGCTCAGGGACCTGACCGCCAGCGGTGCGCTCCTCGTCACCGGGACCGATTCACCATTTGTGCCGTATGGCTCCGGGCTGCACGCGGAGTTCCGGCTCTACGCCCGCGCGGGTGTAGCCCCTGTCGACATTCTGCGTCAGGCGACGCTGCGCTCAGCGGTGGCCTGCGGTGTGGCGGAAGATCTCGGTACACTGGCGGCGGGTAAGCTCGCTGACATGATTGTTGTCGACGGTGATCCGCTTGCCGACATCCGCGATCTCGAGAACATTCATATGACGATTAAAAACGGTCGCCGGTATACTCTGGACGATCTGCTGGTGCGTTGACGCCGTAACGAACGATAGGAGAGAACAAAATGCCAAGCCCCGAACATGAAGCCGTGGTCGAGATGGTGTTGTCCGCCCCGCCGGGCGAAGGAACGGTAGAAGAGTCCCGCGCGGGCTTCGACGCCATGATGACAGCCAACCCGATCCCGGACGATGTCAGCATTGAGGAGCTTTCGATCGGTGATATGGCGGCGGACTGGGTCAGCGTACCGGACAGCGACGCCAGTCGTGTGATCCTCTACCTGCATGGTGGCGGCTACGTCATCGGTAACAACGTCGGCTACCGCGAAATGGCCTCGAGAGTTGCGCGCGGTGCGAAAGCGCGGGTGCTGCTCATCAACTATCGCCTGGCGCCCGAGAACCCGTTCCCGGCCGCGGTGGACGACGCTGTGACGGCGTATCGCTGGTTGCTGGAACAAGGCATGAGCGCGCAGCGCATCATGATTGCAGGTGACTCCGCGGGCGGCGGTCTGGCGATCGCCACGCTGGTGGCGCTGCGTGACGCCGGCGATCCGCTACCGGCTTGTGCCACGGCCATGTCACCCTGGGTCGACCTGGAATGCACAGGCGAGTCCTGTCAGCCCGGCGTTGTGGATGACCCGATGGTCAGCATGGACGCCCTGGCCGGCATGGCCAACAACTATGCGCCGACAGAAATGCGCAATCCGCTGGCGTCGCCGCTGCATGCGAATCTGGACGGTCTGCCGCCTCTGCAGGTGTTTGTCGGCACACGGGAAATCCTGCGCGATGACGCGATCCGTATCGTCGATATGGCGCGCGCGGCAGGCGTCGATGCAAGCCTGACTGTCGGTGAAGGATTGATTCACGTCTGGCAGCTCTTCGATCTGCCTGAATCCCGCGAATCGATGTCTCAGGTGGGCGAATTCATCAGTAAGCACATTCCCTAGACGGGCTGCGCGGCGACAGTTCAGACTGCCGCCGCATCGTGCAAGGCTTTGATCGCCCCCTCGTCATAGCCGAGCTCGCCGAGAATTTCGTCGGTGTGCTCGCCCAGGGCGGGTGCGGGCCTTTGCACCGTCGGAGCCGCCGGCGTCGCCATGTGGCCGGCGCTGACGACCGACTTTCTTTGTCCGTCGCCGCCTGCTGTCTCTGTAAATATCAGTCGATGCGTCAGTTGCTCATCGGCGGTCGCCGCGGCCAGATCCTGTATCGGCGCGGCCGGCACGCCCGCCTCAGCCAATGCGGTCAGCCAGTGCGCGGTGGTTTCTGCCGCGAAAGCCGGCGCCAGCACGGCGCCCAGTTCTTCGCGGGCACCTATGCGGTCTTTTGGCTCCGGGTAGCTGGCATAAAGATCTTCCCGGCCGATGAGCTTGAAGATCGCTTCCGCGTGATTCTCGCGCAAACCGACAACCTGGACATAGCCGTCCGCTGTGGCAAAAACGTTGGCCGTCGGCTGGCGTGTCGGTGATTCATTGCCCATGAGCTCCGGCAGGGTGCCATTGGCGAGATAGGTGCTCGCCTGTGCAGCCTGCATGACCAGAGCGGTATCCATCATCGCAATGTCGAGGCGTTGGCCTTCACCTGTGACATGGCGGCGGAAGAGGGCGGCGGTAATGGCGAAAGCCGCGTTCAAAGCGGTGCTCATGTCCACCGAGAAGTAGCCGGTGCGGACCGGACCCGTTGCCGGATGCCCGCTGATGCTCATCATGCCTGAAGCCGCCTGTATGGCGCCGTCGAACGCCGGTAGCTCAGACTTGGGGCCACTCTGCCCGTACCCTGAAATCGACGCGTAGACGATATCCGGCTTGATGGCTTTGAGTTGCTCATATCCGTAGCCGAGGCGGTCGATCGTCCCGGGCTTGAAGTTTTCGACGACCGCGTCGCTGGTTGCAACAAGTTTATGCACAATTTCGGCGGTGCTGGGATGTTTCAGGTCGAGCGTCAGACTGCGCTTGCCGAGGTTGCACGACAGGTAAGACGGCGCCATGCCGTCGGTGCCGGAAGACAGCAGGCCGCGGGTGATGTCGCCCACCTCGCGCTGCTCGATTTTGATCACGTCTGCTCCCAGCTGCGCCAGCTGCTGGGTTGCAAACGGACCGGCCAGCACCTGCGTGAAATCGAGGATGCGCAGCCCGGTGAGAGCCTGGCGGTCATTCATGGCGAGCGCGGTACCAGCTCGAAGATCCACAGATAGCCGCTGTCGAAAGCCGAGCGTGGCAGGCTCTGGCCCTGGGCGTACTTGCGGCTGAGTTCGGCGATGACCGGGTCGATGGCAGGGTCGGCAGGATCGGTGATGCGCACCAGTTCGCGCTCATAGAGCGTGTCGTCCACGCGCAGGATTGCCTCGGGCGCTTCCATAGCCTGCAGCGGCCATTGTTTCCAGATCTTGCCCCACCAGGTCGTCATGTAGCCGGAAGGGATGAAAATGCGGCCGTCATGCACCGCGATCCAGGTCGTGCGTGAAGCTTCAGGGTTGAGGAGTTGAAATTCGACCGTGTTGTAATCCCGCACGAACGCCCAGTCAGGCTCCTCGGTGGCAAGGTTACCGCTCTGGAATGGACCGCCGGCGATGATTTCCAGCGGCCCGTCTGCAAAGCGCGCTGCAATGAGCGTGGCTGCGATGACGATGACAAGCACGCCCACAACATAGCCGATGATCTTGAATAATGTGCCCATTGCGCGTCTATCCTCTCTCGATGCGAGCGCCGATGTTGGCGCGAAAGAGGGCGGTTGTCGAGATCCCGCAAGGCTGGCTTTGCGCGGCCGATCGTGCAAGTGTGCAAACGATGACGTGCAAGCGTACGAACGATAAAGAGAGAGGTGCAGATAGCGTGTTGAGTGAGGTAGCGGCGCTCGCGGCTGAAGCGGAACGGCTCGCGCCGGACATAGAGAGGGAGCGGCGGCTGCCGCCTGAACTCGTCGAGGCGCTGCACGCGGCAGGGGCGTTCCGCGTGCTCATCCCCCAAGCCCAGGGCGGCCTCGGCGAACGTTTTGCTGATTTTGTGCACGTGGTGCAAACGCTCGCCGCGGCGGACGCCAGCACCGCGTGGTGTGTGAATCAGGCAGCCGTCATCGGCACCATGTCGTTGTGGCTGCCGGCGGCGCAAATCGCTGCGATGTGGTCTGAGCCGGATACGGCGGTCGCTAATGGGCCGCCGTTCGCCGGAACCATTGAACCCCATGAGAATGGCTACCGCCTGAGCGGGCATTGGGGCTTCTCCAGTGGCTGTCAGCATGCAACCTGGATGATGGGTGCAGCGCGCTTCAGCGAGGGCGGCTGGCGCATCGCCTTCTTTCGCCCCCAGGAGGTGACTTTCAAAGATAACTGGCAGGTTGCGGGTCTCCGCGGTACCGGCAGCTTCGAGTTCACGATCGACAATCTGGTGCTGCCGGCCAGCCAGGTCGCCGATCAGGGGGCGCGCCCGACCGTAGATTGTGAGGTGACGAGAATCCCGTCGGCTTTGCTCTTCGGGGTCAGCTTTGCAGCCGTTGCCCTTGGCGTCAGTGGTGCAACCCTCGAAGACATGCTGGTGGTCGCGCGCGGCAAGCTGCCGCGCTATGCGCGTGCGCACTTGCGCGACGATCCGGATGTGCACCGGTTTGTCGGTAAAGCACAGGCCCGCTGGCGGGCTGCCAACGCGTACCTGCACGCGACCGTCGGCGCGGTGACCGAGGCGGTGGCCGCGCGCGGTGAAATCATCACGGATGAACGGGCGGCGCTGCGGATGGCGGCGACCCATGTCATTCGCGAGTGCGCGGCGGTGGTTGATCTTGCCTACAAAGTGGTGGGCTCGACGGGGATTTATCAGCACGAGACCCTGCAGCGCCGTTTCCAGGACATGCATGTGATCACCCAGCATGTGCAGGCGCGTGAGGCGCACTTCGGCCTACTCGGGCGCTATGCTATCACCGGCGATTATGAGTTCGGCCCGATGTCGTAACACATGGCATCGCTTGTCCTGTGAGCGCTTCTCGCGCTTAATGGCGCCATGAAAATCAATGCAGATCTCAACCAGACCGCCCATCTCGCTCAAGGTGATTTCGAGTGGATAGCCTCGCCCTTGCCCGGCGTCGACCGAGTAATGCTGGACCGTGTGGGCGATGAAGTCGCCGTGGCGACCTCGATCGTACGCTACGCGCCGGGATCTTACTTCGACCCCCACGGGCACGCGCTGGGCGAAGAGTTCATTGTGCTCGAAGGCGTCTTCTCCGATGAGCACGGTGACTTTCCGGCGGGCAGCTACGTGCGCAATCCACCCGGGACCCGCCACAAGCCGCATAGCGATCCCGGCTGCGTGATCTGGGTGAAACTGCGGCAGTTCGCCGATGACGATCTCACGCCGTTGTTGGCCGCGATCCCGACCGATATGCCTTCTGGCGAACCCCGCGAGCTGTATCGCTACGAGGATGAGGTGGTCAGCGCGGTGCGGGTCGATGCGGGCGAGCGGTTTGCGTTTGACGCCTCCTACTATGTGCGTGAGCTCCTGATCCTCGACGGTGAGCTCGACTGGCAACAGGAGGTGACCCATCGACTGGGGCGCTGGAGCTGGATACGCATCGCACCGGGACGGCCGCTGCGCATCAATGCGGTCACACCTTGTCTATTATTCAGTAAGACCCGACCCATTTACCGCGAACCGTAGGTTCGCTCGAGGTGCTGAATATGAAACGATGGTTGATACCGGTGCTCCTGTTGTTACCGGGTGCGGCTTATGCCGAGTGTGAGATGCGCGTGGCTGACGCGCAGACGGAGATCGAAGCAAGGCTGGAGGCGTCGCTGACGGCACACGAACGCGCGGAGATCATGGCCATTCTTTTCCGACTCTGTGAACCCCGTCAGCCTGGTGCAAGCGTCTATGAAGATGAAAGTCGGACCGCACGGACTACCCATGGGCTCAATCCACGTACGCGGCCTGCTGAGCAGGATGAAACGGCCGCTATCATCGCCGTCGAGATTGATGGACGCGGTCGTCATCGTGACGGGGATACGCGCAGGGCAGAGTAAGGCGCAAGAGTAGGCTGCAGCTGGCGGGGCAGGGACAAGTTTCTCGGGCCCCAAACGAAGAAAACCCTGCCGTGGCAAGGTTCTCTCTCGTTTCGGGGGGCTAGCCCGACCAGGTAGCTCAAGGCTACACAGGTCGGTCTGAGTCACCCGGCGACACTTTCGCGCCGCTGGTAGTCTTCTCTTTGCCGAACGTCTTCGACTGATCCGACTGCCCGTGACTTCAAGTCGTTATTTTCCGACGCCTGGCTACGTCGTCCTCCTTCGTGTCCGGCACTCCGGAGGTCCGGATCCCTTCCCTGACGTTTGAATGCATTCTCCCGTCCGGGCTTGAACCCTTGAGCCGTCTTAGCCTGACGACCCTGGCCTCGGCTAGAGGCCTTCACGTTCAGATTCCTGGTTTCTTCCGCCGCCTTGAACTCCCTTCGACCCTTGCGAGTGTTCCGTTTGTTCCTCTTGGCTTCCGTCCCCCGTCGTCTGACCGTGGAAACTAAGATACTCCTTTCCGCGCGGCTGACCAGTGAAACGGAAGCATGTTGCGGTGGATAACCTGGGAATATTCTGGTGGATAAGTGGATAACTCTTGGGATAAGCGGGTGAGTTATTCACCGACTGCTGAAAGAGCATTTCAGTAAGCGCGCTAAGTGGCTGAACCTCTTCGCGAAAACGGACTATGAAATACGTTCATGTTGTGTCACGAGCGCGAAAAGAATTTCTCTCGACGGAAAGGTTTTAGGGTACTGCGCGTGAAGGGAGTGCGAAGCGACGATCATGTTCTCGATAGTCTATGCGGCTGCAGGAACTTTCGTTAAGCCCCTGAATTGTAATGATTTTCGGCCGTTGCCTGCGACCTGGCGCGCGGACTGGAGACAAAAAAATGCCCACGCGAGGTGGGCATTTTGCGTTGTCTCTTTTTAACTCAGTTCTGCCAGTTGACGGTAATGCCCCATGTGCGAGGCAGGGCAGGGGTTGCCCAGCCGCTCGCCTGCAGCGGGAAGTTGTGAATGAAGTACTCTTCATCCAGCGCGTTCTTGATCCATCCCGTCACCGTCCAGTGGCCCTGTCCGAAGTTGAGTGAGGCCCGTAGATCCAGGACGTCGTACTCCGGGACTTTCGCAAACTCCAATACATCGGGATCCTGCACGACGTCATCTTTGTATCGGTAGTCGGCCTGCAGACGCAGCCCCATGCCGTTATCGAACGGATAGTCGTAACGCACCAGCACATTGTACGCATGCTCGGGCGCGTTGCGCAGCTCGTTACCGGTCCGATCCGTCGGCGGCGCGCCTCCCGGAGAGCGGAATCCTGACGGGATGAAGAAGTCCGAAAACTCAGTGTCGAGGTGGGTATAGGAGCCTTGTATCAGCCAGTTCTCGCCCGGAATGATGGAGAATTCGACCTCGACGCCCTTGATCTCTGCGTCCGCCGCATTCTGGGTAATGAGAGATCCCGGGTTCGCCGGCGGTGCATCGTTCGGCACCAGCAGCTGCAGGATTTGCAGATCGGTGTAGTCCGTATAGAACGCCGCGACGTTCAGGCGCAGCCGGTTATCCCACCATTCGGTCTTGGTGCCCAATTCGTACAGAATCGCTTCCTCCTGATCAAAACCCGTGCCGGCGATCAGCTCATTGGCGCCGCCGCCCGGAAAACCACCTGACTTGAATCCTTCGGAGTACGTGAAATAGACGAACGCGTCGTCGCTGACCGCGTAGTCCAGCGTGACTTTGGGCGTAAAGGATGACCAGTCATCGTCCAGTTCCAGGCTGAACGGGGGCGAGGCGCTGAGGCCGTTGGGTGTGCTGTTGACCGTAGCGTCTTTCTCTTCCCAGGTCTGGCGTGCACCCACCGTCAGACGCAGGCGATCCGTGAAGCTGTAGGTGAACTGGCCGAAGATCGCGATGCTCTCGGTGGTGTTGTCCATCTCGTTACCGCCGTCGATGATGGGTATCAACGGTATGGAACCGCCTGCGCCGTCGGTCAGAAACACGCCGATGGGCGCGCGTTCATTGCGGTAGGCGTCCTCTTCGAGGTAGTACACACCGGCAACCCAATCCAGATTACCGTCACCCCCCGAGGTAAAGCGAAATTCATGGGTAAACGTTTCCGACTGATCCACATAGGGGTTAGAACCGCCCAGAATGGCCGGTGAAGCCCCGCTCGACAGGCGCAGGTTGGCAATTTCCTGGCCACCGAAATTCAAGTTGTCGATATCTGCGTCGACATCGCGGAACGAGGTCAGCGATGTGAAAGTGAACGCGTCGAAGTCGTAGTCGAGCCGGGCGGTAACGCCCCAGATGTCGGTCTTGGAGCTGCCGGGGTCATCCTGCAGCACATCGTGGATGTTGCCACGATAGCCGGGCAGCAGCGCGGCTTCGGTCTGAAACCAGGGTCCTGTCGGGCCGATGAAGTGACGTGGCGGCCCGTTCTGATCCATCTTCGAATAGTTCGCTGTGAGATTAATTTCCGCCCGGTCCGTCGGCGTCAGCCGCAGGTGTCCGCGAAAAGAGTTGGTGTCGAGGTCGCCGATTTCAAAATCGCCCCGATTGCCCGACGGGAAAAACTGCGCAAATTCATCGATGCGATTATCGACGTAACCATCGCGCTTGCGGCTGGAGAACGAAAACTTACCGAACACGTTTTCAGCAATCTGGCCGCTGATCAGGCCGCGCGCTGAGCGCAGATCATAGTCGCCGCCAGTGATCTCGAAGCGCATGTCCAACTCCTCGTCGGGCTTGCTGGTAACAATGCTTACGGCACCGCCGACGACGTTTTTGCCGAACAGGGTGCCCTGGGGACCGCGCAGGACCTCGACCCGCTCGAGATCGAAGAGATCCATGTCCATACCGGCGGAGCGGCCTATGTATATTTCGTCTATGAAGACGATGACCGACTGGTCTCCAGCAGGGCTGTCTTCATTGGAGCCGATGCCGCGAATGTACAGCTGGGGCTGACCGGCATTGAATGAACCCATGGTGAAACCGGGGGTGCGTTCCGTGATTCCCTTGATGTCG
This sequence comes from Pseudomonadales bacterium, assembly GCA_965267275.1. GTDB lineage: Bacteria > Pseudomonadota > Gammaproteobacteria > Pseudomonadales > Azotimanducaceae > UBA4421. Next base: position 2,644,160 of record OZ253950.1, on the reverse strand, counting down.
TCCACGCCCATCGCTTCCAGCTCGTCGCCGGTGATGGCAGTGATGGCCAGCGGCACTTCCTGCAGGCTTTCAGCGCGACGCTGCGCCGTTACGACAACCTCTTCCAGTAAGGCTTCCTCCGCGTGCACGGCGTTGGTTGATATGGATGAGCCTATCAGCAGGCAGATGACGCCGCTGAGCGCGTTCAGGCGCCATTTAGAGTCCAACATAGCTTTCCCCTTGAACATTTTGTCCACTCTCGTGTTTTTGTTTTTTTGTTTTCCCCATCAAATCACTCGGCCGCACCAAAGACAAGCGTACCGACCGAATGCCGTCAGGTGATCGCGCGGAAAACCGCCGTCACGGACCGGCAGGAATAGTTCTGACAGGTGTTTGACAGCGCTTAACGAGAAGGTAAGATACGCGCCCTTGACCAGAACGCGGGTGTTTAGCTCAGTTGGGAGAGCGACGGCCTTACAAGCCGTAGGTCGCAGGTTCGACCCCTGCAACACCCACCAAAACGGAGCGGTAGTTCAGCTGGTTAGAATACCGGCCTGTCACGCCGGGGGTCGCGGGTTCGAATCCCGTCCGCTCCGCCATAGAAACGAAGGTGCTGCCTGTATACATAGGTAACACTTCATACCGAAGACATAGGTAACACCTTCGGTATAAATGGGTTAACGGCGGGTTCCACCCGCCGCTCATTCTCATCAAAGAATCCTAGATCGAACTCCATAAAGCTCACAAGCCATATCTTGTCGGCGACCTCTCGTATACCCACGTCCTGACCAGCGAACACGCGACTCAAGCTGATCTTGCGCCTGTCGAAGCAGAGTCTGCCGCAGTGAGTGACCCGGATCGTGCGGTCATGGAACGGATACTCCAGCGGCTCTGGCTTGTGATATTCGCGAGGTGAAGGTGTATACAGCTCACCCGGGTATTTCATGTTGAGTGCCTGGTGCGGGCGCTCGTTGTTATAGATTTCGATGAACTGATCGAAGCGTTCCTGCTGCTGGAGGAAGTTGAACGAGGCTGGTTTGGTGGCGTCTTGCTTCAAGGTCAGATGCATCCGTTCATGGCGCCCGTTCTGCTGAGGATTGCCCGGCTTGATGCGTTCGATGTGGATGCCTAAGCGCAGCCACCAGACCGAGAGTCGAGACAAGCCGAAGAAGGCGGTCCTGGAGCTGAAGGGGATGCCATTGTCGGTACGGATCGCGTTAGGTAAGCCGAGGTCTCTAAAAGTCCGTTCAAAGACGGTAAACGCGTAGTCTTCCTTGGTGGAGTCCAGGGCATCACAGGCCAGCAGATATCGAGTCCGGTAATCGGAGATCGTGAGGGGATAGCAGTAGCGTTTATTGGCGAGCTTAAACTCGCCTTTGTAGTCGGCACACCACAGGGCGTTGGGTTGATGGACCGTGTTGAGTGGCGTGCCTTGGGCGCGATAGCGCCGCCGCTTGCGCTTCTTCACCAAGCCATGGCGCTCGAGGACCGCGTGTACGGTGCTCTTAGCGGGTGTTCTGACCTGCGGGTACTCACGGATCAGCTTCTCTCGGAGCTTGGCCGCACCCCATGTGGGGTGTTCCTTCTTCAACGCCAGGATCCGGCTTTCCACCTGAAAGGGCAGCTGGTTGGCATAGCGCAAAGGGCGTCGACTCTGGTCATGCAGACCATCGATGCCGAGCTCCTTGTAGCGATTGAAGATCTTGTAGCCGGTCTTACGGGAGATGCCGAACTCCCTGCACAGACTGGCCATCTGTTCGCCTTCGAGTAGGCGTGCAACGAACTTAAGACGTTCATCCATAGGTTTACACTCCTTCCAAGGCATTTGGGGTCCCCCCAAATGCCTTCATGTGTAACCTATGTCTCCGGTATTAGGTGTAACCTATGTGTCGGGTAGCTCAGAAAAAGGCTCGCCACCGGTGGGCCTTTTTTGTTTCTAAGACGCAGTCGGATGGCCCAGATGAGGGCCCGCTGGTTCGACCCGAAGCGCCCCTGGCGCGTAGGGAACGAGCACGGCAGCTCTGCTGCCGCGCGCAGCCCGAAGGGTGAGCATCGCGCGAGAAGCGCGATGGGAATAATCCCGTCCGCTCCGCCATTTGCCTTATTCTATAAAGCTATCAAGCCGATTCTGTTCTGGTCCCCACACAAAAACCAACATAGTTTCTTTTTTTAAAGTCGGCTTTCGGCCAAGAAGAGACGTTCGTTAACTCTCCATTTGTTCAGATGCTGCGACTATTTAAATCTTGACCCATCGGTCGGTAGCTCGCGCCTAGCTTCAACCACTAAACGGTTGATAAGGTTAGGAAATGAAAACTGAATACTATTGCGGACACCCAGGATATCCCGACCCTGGGGGGCCAGATATCCCGGTGTTAGGCGGCATGGAGAGAACCCTATGAACTGGGAGGCAATTGGAGCTATCGGTGAGATTCTAGGCGCAATCGCAGTCTTTGCGTCCCTCATTTATCTTGCTATCCAAATTAGAGCCCAGATTCGACAACAAAAGAAAACAACTATCGATGGGCTCACAGAGAACTGGCTGAACGCTCTGGAGAAGCAAACTCAACCGGACGTTGCAGAAGTCTGGACTCGCGGTGTGTCTGACTTCGAAGCACTCAGCTTGAGCGAAAAAGCTCAGTTCTCGTCCATCATAGGCAGGATCTTCCGCGTTTCAGAAGGATTTTTCCTATCTCATAAAGCTGGTGATATCAGTGATGAACTATGGGAGGGTCAAAGCGCCATGGTGGCTGACATAATGATGCATCCCGGCGTCGTCGCAGCCTGGAAGAATAGATCGCACTGGTATTCAAAATCGTTCCAGGACTATATAGAGGAAACGATTCATACCCGTAAAGGAACCAGCCTCTTTCCAAGCGAGCCTAGCGCGAAGACTTTTTGATGACCCACAATCCTCAGATCGACGCCGTGAAGCACCGCAGGCACTCAGAGAGCCTGCACGGCGGCTACGTATTCAGCAGAGTGGGCAGGCCGGTTCTTTGTGCATCGGGTGATCGGCTGGCCGCTAAGTTGTCGCTGGCGCGTTGATCGCCATTGAATGACAGCACCTTGCCGTCGCACAGGATGGCATCCTGAAATCGAGATCCCGGCTTGATGTAGGTGTTGGGCAATACGGTCACGTTCTGCAGCTGGCAATCTTCGCCAACGACGACGCCGTTTCCCAGGATGCAGTCTGATTCCAGGCGGCTGCCAAAACCGATGCAGCAGTGCTTGCCGATGAAAACGCCGCCGCCGACATAGGCGTTGGAGTCGATCATGGTGTGCCAGTCACATTGCGCCTGAAATTCATGGAGAGCGCGGCCCGGTAACGTCAGGTCGATGTCCCCGCGAATGGCTGCCAGATTCGTTTGATGATAGCTGTCGGCTGAGTCCACGCTGAATCTACTTTCGAGCTTCGTTGCGCAGCCGATCGGGAACGTGTCCTGGTCCAGCGTGTCTGCAAAGCCCAGCAGCATTTTCGCGTTGTTCAAGCGCTGGGTGGCCATCAGCTCATCCAGATTCAGGTCGGAGTAACGAATGTGCACGCCCCATTCACTGCCATCGCCGAGGCGTGCTCGCATGGCTGCCTGCCCGGCGCCGCGGGGGATAATGAAAGAATCGAGGCCGCGCACTGAGAATCGTTCGATTTGATGCACGATGATCGGTTTGCCGCAGATCGGCAGGTGGGCGCGATGCGTCCCGGGCCAACAGCCAGGCAGTGGTGACGTGTTACTCGAAGTCGTCAGAACGGTGCTCATCAATACGCTCCTTTGCCGGAGATCACTGCGGGAATCGTTTTCAGAATGATTGCCATGTCTTCAGAAGGGCTCTGCTGACTGGCGTAAGTCAGGTCGAGATTGACCTGTTCTTTGAAAGACAGATCGGAGCGGCCGTTGACCTGCCACAGGCACGTGAGTCCGGGTTTCAGTTGTAAACGCCGACGCTCGGCGTGGGTGTATCTGGCGACTTCGCTCGGCAGTGCGGGCCGCGGTCCGACGAGGGTCATCTCACCCCGCAAAACGTTGATCAGCTGGGGCAACTCGTCGACGGACAATCTGCGAATGATGCGGCCGACATGGGTGACGCGGGGATCCCTGCGCACTTTGAACAGCACTTTGTCCGCACTCTCGTTTTGGTCCTTGAGGCTGCTCAATCTCTGCTCTGCATCCTGGTACATGGAGCGAAATTTGTAGAGCTTGAATGTCTTGCCGCGGCGGCCTACACGCTCCTGCGTAAAGAGCACAGCGCCTTTGCTTTCCGCGCGGATGAGCAGGGCGGTCAACGCCAGAAGTGGAGACAAGGCGAGGAGTCCAAGGCTCGCGCCAGCCACATCGAGTACTCGCTTCCAGATGGCGAGAACACGCTGTTTGCGCCACCAGGCCGTGGGGCTCACGGATGTCTGAGGACGCTGCAGACGTTTCAGCAAACTGCTTTTTACAGGCGTCGTGTCTGCCGGCAGGCAGAGGATACGTTTGTTAGAGAGCGCGGCTCTGTTCAACTGCAACCACTGCAAAGTCGCGTGGCTGGCGTTGCTGAAAATCAGAACTTGGTAAGGTTGACCGGCGAGTTTCTCCAGACGTCGGGTCGCTGCATCGACTTCCCGGGGTAACTTGATGGCGGTGCAGTCTGCCGACGACGACACCCTGGGTGGCGCGTTGTTGTCACCGATCCAGGCGATCTTCTGGCTCTCGATGACCTGCTCCAGAGCGAGCGGCTCGACGTCCTGGTCACATGACACATCTCTGGTGATCCAACTCAGCGTCTCTTTGTCGTACGGCACCACCTGATCGAACTGATTCAGCAGGTACTGGTATGAACGATTTTCGCCAGCGCGTTTCAAATCCTGCCAGGTGACGGCTGCGATGAACTGGTTGGCCTGGTCGATCGGTTCCAGCGATACCGGCACACCAAATCTCTGCTGCGGCGCGGTGCGCGCCGGTACCGGCCGCGATTTCGCGAGTAATTCCAGAATCTGCGGTTCGTCGCTGCACTTTTGCGGCACATAGGCGCGTTGGTCCAGGGCGTTCTGCACACCCTGCATCAGGCTCGCTTTAAACTGTTCCGGGGCGAAGCCAGCTGCGTGCGTACTGATGAACGCAGGATCGAAATCCTCCGGCATCGCCTCGAAGCGCAGTACCGCAGCAGCCAATGATTCGGGGGATTGCTCGGCAAACCACAGGCCGGTCGATTGTGCCGGAGGGTTATCCCGATTGACCGGGATGACCGTTTCCAGTGCGCCGCCGGAGCCGAAAGCGATCACCGGTGTGCCACACGCCTGAGCTTCCACCGGTACGATGCCGAAGTCTTCCTCGGACGGAAAGATGAAGGCCTTCGCGCGGGAGAGATAGTCGCGCATGACGTGAGGCGGTTGAAAACCGAGGAACTCGACGTTGGGCCCCGCCTTGCTTCTGAGCTTCTCCATTTCCGGTCCGTCACCGATCATGACGAGCTTGCGGTCTGGCAAATCTCGAAATGCTTCGACCACCAGATCGAGTCGCTTGAACGGGACAAAGCGCCCCGCTGCGACATAGAAGTCCTCCTTCTGTTCCTGCAGCGCAAACAAGCTGGTATCGATCGGTGGGTAAATCAGCTCTGATTCCCGGTTGTAGAACTTCTGTATACGGGCCTGCACGAATTTGGAGTTACTGATGAAGTAGTCCACGGTGTTGCTGGAGCGTGTGTCCCAGGTGCGGATGTTGTGCAAGAGCCAACGGACGAGCCAGGATTTCATGCCGGTCTCGAGGTTCAGTTCGGCCAGGTATTCGTGATAGTGGTCCCAGGCATAGCGCATCGGCGAGTGGCAATAGCTGACGTGGGTCTGGTTGGGGCCTGTCAACACCCCCTTTGCCACGCAGTAACTGCTCGAGATCACCAGGTCGTAGTCCGAAAGATCAAACTGTTCAATGGCAAGCGGCATCATAGGCAGCAGCTTGGGGTAGTGCCTGGCAATGCCGGGGATGCTCTGCAGAAAGCTCGTCTTCGGCGTTTTGCCGCGAAGGAAGTGGCGCTGGTCCTCCGGCACATGGTCGATCAGGCTGAACAGATCCGCCTGCGGGTAACAGTCGAGGATGTGTTCCAGGACCCTTTCGGCGCCGCCGTAAATCACCAGCCAGTCATGAATGACCGCGACTTTGTACTCGCTGTGGTTGATGGCTTGATTGGTAGCTTGTTTTGCGTTGTTTAACATGGTGATTTCCTTAGAAACGCGGGTGCAGAGCTTCCAGCGACGTGTCGGTGGGTTGTGCGTTCGAAATGGCGGCGACGAGAGAGCGCGCGCAGTTGGACCAGGTGAATTCTGCCGCGCGCTCCCGGCCGCGCTTTTGCAAACCAGTTTTGATGAGCGCCGAGTTCTGTATGGCTCGGATGTTGTTGGCGAGCGATCGCTCGGACTTCGTGCCGCAGTACAAGCCCGCGTCGTCCACCACCTCTGGCAATGCGCCCTGGTCGGACACGATGACCGGGCAGCCGAGCGCCATGGCTTCCAATGGCGGCAGGCCGAAACCTTCGTAGATCGACGGATAGATCAGCGCCGCTGCTTGATTCAGCAGGTGGGCGAGCTCCCCATCGGAGACCCGGCCCAGATGGATGGCGCGTTCCGCGGGCAGTCTGGCGTTGGCGAATATGCGGTTGGCAGGATCGCCGACGACCACCAGCAGGGGAGCCGCTTCGCCCATATGCCGCATGGCGTGGATGATCAGGCGAAAGTTTTTGTTGGGGTTGGCTGCGGCAAAGGCGAGGAAGAACGGCTGATCTATCTGCGTGCGTTCGCTGATTTCCGCATCCACCCGATTGATGTGGTCGCACCCCAGGTGGCAGACGTTCGCTTTTTCCTGATGCAGCTCGATGTACTTCTGCAGTTCGTTTCTGGTGAAGTGCGAGTTGACGAGCACCCGACGCGCGCGCCTGGCACCCAGCCGATAGTTGATCTGATACCAGGCACGCAGCCATGGCTGAAAAGCGCCGGGAATGGCAAACGGTTGTGCGTCGTGAATAAAGACGAACTGGTCGGCTTTGAGCAAAGTGGTCAAGTTGCAGAGATTCAGGAGCGTGCCACCGCGGGTCAGCACCGGTAGCTCGAACTGTTCCCAGAAATGCCCGTACAACGCGCCAGCATTGGCGTCAGCCATGCATCGGACACTGCGGCGGACGATGGGCTGGCCGCAGAACTGTGTCACGCCGTCGGCAACACGCGGAGCGATCAAGCGGATTCGAAAGTCCTGCGCGGCCGTTTGCAGCACGCCCTGATCGTCGGTGAAGTCGGTTAGCAGAGCCTGCGTCAGCTCGCGGGCGACGCGCTCGACGCCGGTTACAGGCCGATCGATGAAGCGAGCATTGATATAGAGAGTTTTCATACAGCTTTTTCCTGAAAACGTGTTGGTCGATGAGTGGATGCGATGGCGCGAACGCTGAGACCGCAGGCGATTGCGAACGCCGCGTTCTCTACGATGTTGGTCGTGAGCCCATATACGAGGGAGGCCAGGAAGAGTGCGAACGCGGTACATTGCACCGCGGATGCCTGCGGGCGCAGGGTTGCGCTCCTGGCGAGAAGGAAAAGGAACCCGGGTAGAGCAGCCCAACCGAAGATCACGAACCAGTAGATAAAAATGTTGTCTGCGGCATTGGCCAGCAGGGGCTCAAAATAAGTCTGTGCGGTGCCGATGCCGCCAATGCCGCGACCCAGGATCGGGTTGCCGTGGTTGAACAAAAGTGCCCACGCGTCGGGCCACATCTGATTCAGTCGATCGTAGAAAGAAAACAGCGCATTGAACAAAGTGGCGTTCATTTGCGTGTCGAGATGCGCGTCAAAGACCAGCGTTGAGAGGGGGAGCGCGAGACCCATGAGGCCGATGGTCACCGGTGCGAGGCGGAAGAGCGTCTCGGGAATCAGCCGGTACGCGAGAATCAACGGCGTGCTCAGAAGATAAACCAGCATCACGCCCTTGCTGGTCGTCAGCGTGATTGCGACCCCGGTCAGTACCCACAGCGTGAGTTTCTTGACGTGGCCGGGTGTGGCGATGGCTGCGATGATCGCAGTGAGCTGAATTTGCACTGCGGCGTCGAAAGAAGTGCGCGCAAAGCCCGACAGTCTTTTTGTGCCGCCGGAGGACCACCACTCGCGAGCGCCTTCGATCTCGAGCCCGCCGATGGAGTACATGTAGCCCTCCCAGGGTAAGCTCGCGAATCTGTTGATGATGACGCCGGCGGTAGCGATCACCCATAAAGCAGAGATATAGCGGGTGACGGTATCCAGGTGGGTGAAAATCACGGCGGCTGCAGCCAATCCGTACCAGAAAGGCAGGAGCACCCATAAGCCCATGAGCGCCTGCTTGGGATTGCCGTGCAGCAGCCCGATCGTGAAGGCCGCAACGAGCAGCAGGACGACAAACAGGCGCTGGGCTGAGAAACCGCGACGCAGGGGTTCGTCGATGAGAATCCAGATCGTCGCCAGCCCCATCAACCCCTTGGGCACATAGATCAACATGCTCAAGCCGGTCATGGACAGACCCATTCGAATGGGGGCCGAAAGGACCTCGAGAACCAGATAGGACAGGCCGGCCAGCAGGACGAATCTGTCGCGGACGAGTACCGGCATCATCAGTGGCAGTTTCCCGTAAAGGCCTGGATGGCGCTGAGGTATGCTCGGGCTTTCACGTCGACTTCATAACGCGTCGCTTCACTCAGCGCGTTCTCACGAAGTTCAGACATGGAGGGCGCGCCATTGCACCCGCGAGCCTCGTTGATTTGCACGAATTCAGACATGGCGTCGGCTAAAGCGCTGACGTTGCCCGGGTCAACCAGCTTGCCGGTTTTCCGGGTTACCAGTTCTGCTGGGCCGCCGCAGCGGCTTGCGATGACGGGAACGCCTTGCGAATAGGCTTCCACGATCACCGTGCCGAACGACTCATAGGACTCGGATGGAAACACCAGGACATCGATGTTCCGATAGAAATCGGCGGGGTTGCAGAAGCCCAGATACTCGACGTTCGCCAATGGCCAGGCTTGCTTGAGGTGCGCTACGTATTGAGCATCGCCGGAGCCCGCCAGTCTTACGGCGAATTTACGCCCACGCTCGTTCAAGGTGGTGACCGCGCGTAACAGCGTCTCGATGCCTTTCGCGCTTTCCAATCTGCCGATGTAGCCGAACGTCGTTGGTCTGGTGCTGTCTTCGCTGACTCGATCGATGCGTTTCAGATCAGAGCGCAATGCGTTGCCGATGATCTTGGCGGGCGTTGTGCAGAACACGCCGTGACGGCGGTGTTGCGTCAGCACGGATTCGCTCACTGCGATGACGCCGGAAGCATATTCGGTATGAGGTTTACGGGGCGTGGTGAGTATCTGGCAGTCCGCACATCGACGCTCGCAGCGTTTGCCGTTCTTGAACAGTGAGGCGCGTACACACACGAGCGAACAATCGTGCATGACGTGAACAACCGGGGTGCCGGTCGCGGCTATGTCCTTGATGACGCGGGTCGAGAAACCCTGCAGGTTGTGGGTGACGACCACATCGGGCTTCACGTGCTCCAGTTGATCAAGCACAGCCCTTGCCATTGCCTTGTTATCGATGTCTCTGGTGTGCCAGAGCAGGCGGCCCAACGCGTTGGGTTTTTGCTCGACGCCATAAGGCCAGTAGCCGTTCGCCAGGGGCAGCCGCGTGACCTGCACGCCGTCGACGGCGTACTGAGTGATGGCCGATCCGGGCGGACTCAGAGTGAGTGTGTGCACGGCGTGGCCAAGCTGTGCCCAGCTGCGGGCGATGTTGTGCGCGGCCAGCTCCGCGCCGCCGATCACGTCAGGCGGGTAAAGCGCGCTGATATTGAGAATACGCAGGCGCGGTTGGCTGGCCTCAGATTCAAATTTCAATATTGCGTTATGTTTCATATTTATCATTTAAAAGGCGTAAAAAGGCTGCTCGCGCCTGATCTCAAGCGCTGAGTTTGAGGTTGCGGCCGATCAGGGTTGAACGGAGGATTTCGCCGCAGAGCAGACCCGCCAGCAGACCGGCGGTCTCTACGACAGCGGCGCCGGTGAACATCAGCATCAGCTGTATGGCTGCCGTGATCATAGTGATGCGTGTGTAGACGCCTTTGCGGCCGGCGGCGACCAGTCCGTTGATGCCCGCATACGTGTTCACCGCCGCGAGTACCAGCCACAAAGTGAGGAGTTGCAGGATCCAGGCGTGCTGTTGCCAGGCGACGCCATAAGCCAACACCAGAATTTCTGTGGCCAGCGAATAGCAAAAAGCCGCGCATGCCAGCGTCAGGACGAAAATCCAACCGACTTTCTGCAACAAGTCGTCTCGCGCGGCGGCCCTGTTTTCCTGCCAGTCGCGGCACATACGCGGGAACATCGCGCGCTGAAACGGGTAGACCAGACTGTGGCCCGCGCGTATGAACTTCTCGATGGCGGCAAACGTACCGACGATGTTGGGTGACGCGAACATCGCCAGGATGAACACTGGGCTGTTGCCGCAGGCACGATCTGTGAACTCCGCGAAGAAAAGACTTTGTGCCTGACGACAGGTGGTTTTCGCATCTTTGCAGATGGCTCGTAAGGAAACGTCGGCTCTGATGCCGAAATGGCTGCGCAGCAGGTAGAGCGCCAACACGCCCGACAACAATGTGCTGCTTGCCTGGATGCCTGCCGCGAGCGTGAGATTGGCGGGCGCGTTAACCAGGCTGATCAAAAGAGCCGCTGTCAGCAGGCGGCCTGCAACACCGCAGATCAACGTGTACTTCATGACTTCCAGGCCCTGAAAGAACCAGGCAGGGAACGTCAATGAGCCGAGCAGGAGTAAATAGTTCGCAAACATCAAGGCAGCGTGCTCGCCGTCCGCTGCGGCGTAGAGGCACAGCAGCGCAAAGATGACGGCGGCGCCAGCGGCTTTGATGAGCATGACTGCGAAAAACCGTGTTGCCACCCTGGGATCGTCAGGGGATTTGTTCGCGAGTTCCTTGCTGGAGACCGTGTCGATGCCCGAATCCAGAAACAGGACGCCGAACATCATCGTGACCTGGGCAAAAGCCAGCTCGCCGTAGGCATTCGAGCCAAGCGTCAGAACCAGATACGGGACGGTCAACAGCGGGATGGCATAGAACGCAATCTGCAGCAGATACCCTGCAACGACGTTGGCGCGCAGAGAGGAACGAGTGATGATTGCCTGGGACATGTCTAGTTTGCTCCCAGACGTGCCAGGATGTTGACCAGCTCTTGCCATTGCCTGGCGAACTCGCTGTTGGCAACTTTGCGCTGCCGCACATAGCCGCTCACGAGCACCCAGAAGACACAAACGAGACCCGCACCGATACCCGCTAACAACGCGTTGATCGTGGTTCGAGGGCCTGACTTGTAGCGCGGGGGGATGGCCACATCCAGAACCTGGAACAGAGACATATCGCGTCGCACGTCGATCTTGCCCAGCTCGGTAAAACGGCCGAGCAGAGAGACGATGTCTTCCCAGTATTCGACGTCGCGCTTACTTCGCGCGTGCCCCATGAAGACTTCGGGGACCCGGCCAATCTCGACAAACGGTTCTTCGCTGCTCGCAGCGTTTGCCAGATTCAGCCGGTCCAGTTCCTTGCGCAGATTCTGCAGCTCGGTCTGGATGAGGACCAGATCCGGGTTTTGCGCCGTGGCGTAGCTCGACATGGTCTGCAGTTGTACTTCGCGCGCAGATATCTCGGCTCTCAACTCGGCGGCGGCTTGAACGATCGCAGCGTCCTGGCCATCCAATCGGGTAAAACCCGAGTCGGTTTCAAAGCTCGCAAGACTTTTATCTGCATTCAGGAGCGCACGCTGTGCACGGTCCATGGCTTGCGTGAAAAAATCCGCGCGCCGTCCCGCTTCCTGGCGCGCCAGATTACTGGACAGCGTGTAGAACTCCTGGACGTAGGCGTTAGCCAGGTCAGCGGCGAGCTGCGGATCCGAATCATCCACGGAGATCGAGACGATGCCGTCTTTGCCTGCCTGGATGGTGGTTCTACCCGCAAGCTTCTGCGCAACGTCGTACGCGTTGTCGATGCCGTAGTGCTCGGACAACTCGAACTGTTTGATCACCGCGTCCCGAATGGTGCGGCTGTGCAATACGCCGACAAATAGATCGGTGGGATTTTTGAGCGTCAGCGCGCTGTTGCCGAGTTGGCTCTGACCGCCGAACTGATTGTTGATGGCGCTGACGGTGTTTTCGTTGTACTGAGGTGGCAGGATCCGCGTGGTGGCGGTAAAGATCGGGTCTTGCAATTTCGAGTAGACCACGGCGAGCAGGGCGCAGCAGGTGGGCACGAGCACGAGAAAACGGATTCTTCTTGCCAGCATCAGAACCAAGGGCATCAGGCTGTTTTCGATTTCGCTCAAGGCGTCTGTGGTCTGGTTTTCGTGATTCATTGCTCAGGTGTCCATCAGGATTTTGATGCCCGCCGCGCCTAAACCAAACTGGTAGAGGACTTGTGTCCAATCCTTGAGGCGTCGCGTCGTCGTGAGGCGGTCAACCTTCTCTGGAATGACCAGGGTGTCTCCCGCGATCAAGCGGGCACGGCTGTTTGCCTTGATGAATGAACCGTTGGGACGTACCAGGTAAATCTGACCGCGGTCTGCAGTTTCCAGGAGGCCGGCCGTCGCCAGATAGTCGCTGACTTTTTTGCCGGGCTCGAACAGGGCGGAGCCGGTTTGAAGAACTGCGCCCACAATCTCCACCGTCTCCGGGCGGGGCGGGATATAGATTCGATCCTTGTCGCGCAGGGTGAGCTCCGGCAGATCCTCCAGCTGCGGACCTTTGAGCGCCAGATCCAGAATGATCCTGCCGCTGGGTTCAATCGCTTTCAGACGGCTGATGAGGCCCTCGATGGCGTCAGACTCGGGGCGGATGGCCATCGACAGATCACCGCTCAATACGTTGCGCGAGCGCTCGATCAGGTGCCGCTGATACTCTTCGTCAAGGCGGTCTATCGCTTCGCTTCGGCGCTGGACTTGCTGTTTGCGCACCGATTCGCGTTCCAGGCTGAGGCCGTACAGATACGCTTTGCGGGTGAGACCGCCGGCGATGGCAACCAGATCCCTGATGGTCACGTCCGGCGTCACGGAGTAAATACCCGCATTCCTGACTTCACCTTCAATACGTACGAATCGGCGCGTTTCATCGACAGGGGCTGCAAATTCGCCCAGCGCGAATACGGTGATGGTGTCGCCGGGTTGCAGCATATGATTGTGCTCAGCGTCCCGTTCGACGATGGCGCGATGGAGGTTGAAGGGAATGAGTTCTGCTTTGGCGTTGGTGCGGTTGATGCGCTCAATGGCGGCGTAGTTCCAGTTGATATCCGGAAAATCGATGTTGAGCTTGGCCGGCTGCAGCTCTGAGGCGGACGCGAGGGTGTCTTGTGACATGCGCATGAACCAGTAGGCTGAGGAGGTCAGGGCTTCCGGCGTCGGCAAGAGGTCCGCCACGCGCATGTCCGGTCGCCACTCGTGCCGCAAAGGCTGCGCGACGTGGCCGCGCAGCGTGACGGCATTGGTGAACTGCGGGGACGCGGTCTTGAGCATGATGATGTCACCATCCCGGACCGGGCTCTCGAGCCCGGACTCAGTGAATTCGACCTCTTTGACGGTGCGTTCGCCCGCTGCGGTAAAACGCTCCAAGCTGATCGTCACCTGGTTTGCCGCGGGAGACACGCCCCCCGCATAGGCGATGACGTCGGCGATCGTGTCTTCGGCGGTGGTTTTGAAGATCGCGGGTTGATTGACTGCACCTGCGATGGCGACCTGACCATGCAGCGGCGGAATGTAGATCAAGTCTTCCGGCAGGAGCCTCAGATCCTGGCTCCGGTCGCCGCGCATGAGGAACGCGTAGAGATCAAACTCGGTGATGGTGCTGTTGTTGCGCCGAAGCTCGATACTTCTGAAGTCGCCGGCTGGCGCCGGCCCACCTGATAAGAAAATTGCGTTGACGAGCGAGGAGAGACTGCTGATGGTGTAAGTGCCGGGCGCGCTCGCAAAGCCGGTGACGTATATGCGGATGGAGCGCAACTCACCCAGAGCGATGGAAAGCTCGAACCCTTTGTATACGCGGCTGATCCCTTGTCGAATCCGCGCTTTTAAGTCGTCGAAGCGAACCCCGGCGACGGCGATGTCGCCCACCTTGGGCAGATGGATCTGCCCATTCCGGTCAACGCGGACCGTAACGTCGATGTCGATGGATCCCCATGCCTGGATGTTGATCTCATCACCCGGACCGAGAATGAAGCTGTTGGGCACGTTGACCTGGTCAGCCAGGTCGAAGTTCTGGCCGCGGCTGTCGAAGAGCTGATCACCATAGACGGGCAGATCTGTGCCAAGCGTCGCCTTCACCCACTGCGCGAATTCTGAGCTCAGCGGCAGGGCGGTGGCGGCTTTCTCCTCGCCGGCTGGAGGCGTGGCGGGCGCAAGGGTAACGGAGCCTTGGCCCGCCACTTGGAGCGTCGGGTAGCCGAGCTTCGGCCGCAGATCCCGGTGCACGCTGGCACTCGAACCCGACGTTTCGGCAGGGAGTTCGTTATCGAATTTGGCACTGGTGATGGCCGTGAATTGCGCGAGAGATTCGCTGCCAGACGCCGGGCAAGCGCTCAGGCTCAGGACTCCGGCGAGAATTGGCGTTGTCAGAAAGCGAATGCGCATAAAAATAGGGGTGGCGTTGTTTAATTGATAAAAATGATACCACGCGTAGCCGCGCGAACTATCATTTTTATCAATTTAAGTGTGTGGAGATTGTAATCTTTGGAGAGAGGGCGCTAGTTGGCGGCGCGGAGCAGCTCGGCGGATTTGCTGGCGAGCTCGTTCAGGCGGGTCAGATCGTCGGCTTCGGGTAGCTCGCCGTCATCTGCTTGAAGCTGCAGGTGTTGGCAGAGTTCGCCGAGCTTGAACGCACCCACGCTGAACGAGCTGCCTTTCAGATTGTGTAGCACATTGGCGACATCGGCGGGCTTTTTCTGACGCATGCCGAGGTCGATGGCATCCAAGCGAGCGGGGAGCTCGCGTAAGAAGATGGGCACGACGCGCTGGAGGATGTTGTCCGCCAGCGGGCCAAGCCGTGCCTGCATCTCCGAGGTGTCGATCAAGTCGCTCTGCGTCTCGGTTTTGCCGGGCTCAGCAACTGCCCCTGCAGCGGCGGCCGTTGCGGTCGGTGCCGTGCCTCGCTTGCTGTGCACACGGCTCAGAATTTCAGCCAGTTCGGTCATGTTGATGGGCTTGCTCAGGTAATCGTCCATGCCGGCGGCGGTATAGCGTTGTTTGCCGTCAACACTGGCGTCCGCGGTGACGGCGACAATATAGGGCTGCTCCGACTTTGACGCGCGGACCCGCTTGGTGACCTCGAAGCCGTCCAGGTGCGGCATGCGAATGTCCAGCAGCAGCACGTCGTAGGGTTGTGTTTGCACGGCGCTGATGGCATCCAGCCCGTCACCGACCAGGTCGGTGCTGTAACCCAGATATTCGAGCATGGTTTTCAGAACGGAGCGGTTGAGCTCGTTGTCGTCGACCGTGAGGATCCGCAGCGGCTTTGCCACCCCCATGTTCTTCAAATGGCCGACATCATCCTGCTGGCTCTGTCTGGTGGATCTCGCTTGCCTCGCCTGGGTGGTGAGCTGGCAGGCAACCCGGGCAACGAAGGTCGAGCCCTGGTTCTCGACGCTGGTGACTTGCAGATCACCACCCATCAGCACGGAGAGCCGGCGGGCAATGGCGAGGCCCAGGCCGGTCCCCATGACGGGTGAAGCGCTGTCTTCGACGCGCACAAACGGGTCGAACAGGGTCGCTAAGCGATCGGCGGGAATCCCCTGGCCGGTGTCGCTGACACTGAGCTCGAGTATGCACACATCGCTTTCGCGATCGAAACTGGTGGGTACGTTTTCCGGCTCGGTGTTTTCCAGCCGCGCTTTCACCAGGACAGAACCGCTCTGGGTGTACTTCACCGCATTCGAGACCAGATTGGTCAGGATCTGCCGCAGGCGTCCGCCATCCAGCGCAACTTCGTCGGGCAGGTTGCGGGATATCTGGGTGGCCAGCTCCAGCTGGCTTTCGTCTGCCTCTGGCTGCACCATCTCCAGAACGCTGTCGATCATGTGGGCGATATCGCAGGCTTCGTGCGCCAGATCCATCTTGCCGGCGTCGACTTTGGAGACGTCCAGCAAATCGTTGACGATGGTCAGTAACATTTCGCCGCTCTTTTCGATTGCGGCTAATTTGTTGGTATCGAAGTCCTGTTCGTTGTTCAAAAGTCGGGCGTACACCACCATGCTGTTCAGGGGCGTGCGTATCTCATGACTGACCCTTGCCAGAAAACTCTCTTTCTGCCGATTCAAGGTCAGGGCTTCATCACGCGCGGCAATCAGACTTTTTTCAACCTTGACCCTTTGCGCAATCTCATGGCGCAGCTCGCTGTTCGACGCCTCCAGCTGGGCCGTACGCTCCTGCACGGTGTCTTCCAGGGAGCTTCGCTCAGCGGCCAGAGCGGCATTGGCTTCATACAGATCGCGGGCTCGGTCTTCCAGCAAACGCTCTGCTTCCTGGCGTGCCCTGCGTTCCCGATGGAAACGTTTTTCCCACGCCGACTGTTCTGTCATGCCTCATCTCCCAGCACCGTGACGGTGAAGTGACATTCGCGCTGGTCTTCGCTGGCAGAATTGACGCTGATCTCCACGCGTTTCGCGAAGTACTTGCCGGCGGCCTTTGCCAGGCTGATGGAGAAGGGGGCCAGAGGGCGGTGCGACTTGTAGTTCAGGTCTAGTTGCGTTGGCGAGACGCGATTGGCCGCGACCTGAGGCGGCTTGGCGTCTGGATACAGTTTCAGCACTTCCTCGTGGATGTGGGTTTCCACCGACGCGAGGAAATCCAGATAGTCCTGCTGCGGGTTGAAGAATTCCGGGTGCATTCGCTCAAAAGTGGTCATCAGAGACTCCGCAAAGAGATCCAGCAGCCCGTCGGCATGTTCCGGCGCCAGTTCGCTTACGGCACCGACCAGGACCAGCAGCTCTTGGTGTGGGTAGTTGCCGACGCTGGTGTATGCACCTTCAGTGCTCAATGCGTCGCCGCATTTCTCGATGACCTGATCCACGGCATCCAGGCCCAGCGTCCGTTCTACCAGGTTCATCAGTTCAACAAAAATGGTGCCTTTCATGATTGTTCCTTGCCGTCGTTGAGCTTGCCGTCGTTGAGAAAGTACTGCTCGCCGGGAAGCAAGCTGAGGATGCTTCTGAAGTCATCGAGAGAGAGGGGCTTTTTGAACACCGGGACGTTCTCAGGCATGGAGCCGCGCTGACTCAGTTGGTCGTCTTCCAGGGCGGTGACGATAACCACGTTGAAGGCGCCCAGGGAGGTGATGTTTTTGACCGAAGCGATCATTTGCAAGCCATTCATATGCGGCATATCGACGTCGGCAATGAGCAGGTCGGGCGTCCGCCGACCGATATGGACCAGTCCCTCGAAACCATTGTTCGCATATTCAACCTTGAGCTCGGGTTGCACCTGACCGAACAATTCCTGGTAGTAGGCCTGAGTGATCGGGTCGTCTTCGACAACCAGCACCTCTAAAGCCTGTCCCAGCCTCATTTTGATCATGCGATCGACAGAGCTCTGGTAGATGCGGCGGTGATTGCCGGCTGTTTTCCAGGCTTTTAACTCCCCAGCTTCCACCCAGAGCTGGACGGTACGTACCGACACACCGAGTTGCTCGGCCGCCTGGCGTGTGCTGATCACTCCGTCTTCCGACATGGACTAGATTCCTATTTGTTCACGGGATGAGTATAGAGTAAAAAATATCACATTTATCACTTTTTACAAATAAATGAAAAAAATGATAATTGAGTCGTTATAATGCGGGTATGAAATACTCAGTGCACAAACCAGTGATCATTCTGGTCTCGCTGATGCCGGGTCATGGTGGCACCGGCGTGGAAACACACATGCGCCACCTGGTCCGGAGCCTTGAAGCCCAACAAACGCCGGCCTGCGTCGTGACACCCTACGCCGGGCGTTTCTGTTTGCAGCGGGTAGCGAACTTTGTGGCCAACCGGTTTATGCGCACCCACCCCGAGGCGAGCTGGCTCTGGCTGAGACGGGTTTACGTCAAACTGCTGACAGAACGGTTGCGCAGGCTGGTGTGTCGCCTCGAACCACACGGACCGATCGTATTCAGCGCTCAAGACGCTTTGTCGGCACAGGTGGCCATGCAGGTTCGCGATGCGTTCGCACCGGAAGCCTCCGTGGCGCTCACCGTGCACTTCAATGTTTCTGAAGCGCAAGAGTTTGTCGACAAAGGCCTGGCCAGGCGTGACGGCGCGCTCTATCAGGCTCTGGTGGAAACTGAAGACAGGGCGATGACACAGGTGGATCGGCTGATCTTCGTTTCGGAATTTTCCGAGCGTGTCTGTCGAGCGCGCAATCCCGGGTTGGCGGATTCGCAAGTGCTGGCCAACTTTGTGCCTGAGCCTGACACGCCGGAAGTGGAATCTACACTGGCGGATGCCGTGGCGATTGGCTCGCTGGAAGGCAGGAAAAACCAACAGTTCCTTCTGCGCGTGATTGCAGAGTGTCGGAGCCGCGGGCGCCACTATAGTTTGACGTTGGCCGGGCAGGGCGAAGACCGCCGACAGCTGACCCGTCTGGCGGAAGAGCTTGGTATACGCCAACAAGTCCATTTTCTGGGCCACGTGCCTGACGCCCAGCAGCTGATACCCCGACATAGAGTGCTCTTGCATGCCGCGACGATGGAATCTTTCGGGATCGTCATTGTGGAGTCGATGGCCCATGGCGTGCCGGTGATCGCCAGTCGTGTGGGCGGCACGGAGTCGCTGTTTACCCATGGCGTCGAGGGCTATTTCTGGGATCTGGCCTGCGTCAGATCGGCCGCTGATCTGCTCATCGATCTTCTCGAAACGGAGGGCAGGGCGGACGCTCTGGGACGGCGAGCGAAGTCCACTTTCGAAACCCGGTTTGATCCCGGCCGTCTCGCCGCTCAATGGCACAGCGCGTTGCTCAGTGCTTGAACAGGGTTCGTGGCGACGTCGTTGGCGTTCGCATTCGCTGAAAAACCGCATACAGGTAGCAGCCAGATCATTCTTCCTTTGACTCTACGGGCTTCCCTTGCCAAAAATGACGTTTGAGTAACCCAAGGAAAACAAATGAGTGACGCAGGCCCCACAGTTCCAGAATTCGTAACGCTCGAAGAAGCGGCCGCGATGACCACCGGCACGCGAGTGACGTTTATTCCGGGTATACCTGCGCTCTACGCAGAAGCGCTCAAGAACGTTTGTTTTGTCAAAGGCGTGCCGCTGATCCGCGCCCTGCATCCGATGATGGGGGTCGATAAAACCACGGGCGAAGACCGGCAGGCGAGGCTCTATGAGCTGACCAGTCAAACCAGCATTCCGACCATGTTCCATGATGAGGAGCGACCGCGTAACGTCTGGATCGAGCAGTTGGGGCTGGCTGAACGGATCGGCGCGCCGGGCACGCCTAAACTCATTCCCGATGACTTCGAGCAGCGTGCAGAAGTGATGGGGCTCTGTGAGATCATCCTGGGCGAAGACGGGTTGGTCTGGAACATGAGAATCATGAGCGACAGCCCGCTCGCGCAGAAGTACGGCTACAGCGAAGAGGCCAGTGCCGCCGCTCCGGCGAAAGTCGCTGCGGCGCTGAAGCTCATTGACGGCCGTCTGGCAGCCCAGGAACAAAAGGGTTCACGCTACCTCGTCGGCGACGCCGTCTCGGCTGCCGACGTTTACTGGGCGACGATGAGCATGAGTGTGCTGGTGCCGCCGCCCGAGATCATGCCCCTCACACAGCAGAACAAGGGTATGTTGAAGTACTTCTCGATGAACGGGCAGATCCCGATCATCGCCGAGGCGCTGTCAAAGCGCATCGAGGATCACCAGCGTTATATCCTCACGACATACTGTGAAACGCCGGCTGTGCTGGGCGGCGACCCTTTATAATGCACTTTCGTTCAAACGGCCTGAGTTACCTTCGGGGTTGGTGAGCTAAATTATTGTTTATTAAGACGTTTTTGGCCCTTCCCAGAGGCTCGAAACGGACCGTCACTGACACCGTCGACGGATCCGGCCGGCGAAAACGTAGGGGCAAACATGTCAGAACAGACGACCAATAACCTCACGCCCATCAGCCGTTTTCTGAAGACGGTCGAGTGGCTGGGTAATGCGCTGCCCCATCCGGTCACGTTGTTCGCGCTGTTCGCCGCCGGTGTCGTACTGCTGTCGGGTGTGCTCGGCTATTTCGAGGTGTCCGTCGTCGACCCGCGGCCGGAGGGTGCCAGGGGGCGTGCCGAGAATGGTTTGATCGAGGTGGTCTCGCTCATGAACGCAGACGGTCTGCGCATGATCGTGCTCAACCTGGTGAAGAACTTTGTCGAGTTTGCGCCGCTGGGTACGGTTCTGGTGGCCATGCTTGGTGTCGGGATCGCCGAACGCTCTGGTTGGCTGACCGCGGTCATCCGCGGCATGGTCCTGAATGCTTCACCGCGCCTGGTCACGGTGATTATTGTGTTGGCAGGCGTGTTGTCGAACACCGCCTCGGAGATGGGTTACGTGGTCCTGGTGCCGCTGGCGGCGGTGGTGTTCCATTCGCTGGGCAGACACCCATTGGCGGGATTAGCCGCTGCGTTTGCCGGGGTTTCCGGCGGGTACAGCGCAAATTTGCTGATCGGCACCGTGGATCCGCTGCTCTCGGGGATCTCCACCGAGGCCGCGCGTTTGATCGATCCGGATTACGAAGTGGATGTCAGCGCCAATTGGTTTTTCATGATTGCCAGCACCTTCCTCATAACGTTGATAGGCAGTTTCATCAGTTTGAAAGTCGTGGAGCCGGCGCTTGGGCCTTACACCGGCACGCCAGACGGCGCTGATGAAGACGCGCAGCGCATGACGCCACTGTCGGCCGAGGAGCGGCAGGGGTTGTGGCGCACGCTCTGGGCGACATTGATTTTTGCCGCTCTCATCGCCTGGATGGTCGTGCCCGAGAGCGGGATCCTGCGTAATCAGACGACAGGCGAAATTGCCGGGTCTCCTTTTCTCAGAGGTATTGTGGCGATCATCTTCGTCTACTTCGTGCTGGTGGGCGTGGTTTATGGCCGCGCCGTGGGCACAATGCGCTCAGACCGGGACGTCATCGACGCCATGGCCTATGCCATGAGCCGGCTGGGCTTGTACATCGCTCTGGTATTTTTTGCTGCCCAGTTCGTAAAATTTTTCGCCTGGACGAACCTTGGTTCGATCACCGCGGTCACTGGAGCGACCTTCCTGCAGAACATCGGTATGACCGGCCCGCTGCTGTTCTTCTTCTTCATACTCATCTGCGCGTTCATCAATCTGATGCTGGGTTCAGCCTCGGCGCAGTGGGCGGTCACCGCGCCCATTTTTGTGCCGATGCTCATGCTGCTGGGTTATTCCCCCGAGGTGATCCAAGCGGCTTATCGCATCGGCGACTCGAGCACCAACATCATCACACCGATGATGAGCTACTTCGGCTTGATCATGGCGTTTGTCGCCAGGTACGAGCCCAAGGCCGGGGTGGGCACGCTGATAGCGATGATGCTACCGTACTCGATCGCGTTCCTGCTCTTCTGGTCAGTGTTCTTTTACCTGTGGACGTTTGTGCTCGGGCTGCCGGTCGGGCCGGCGGCGCCGACGTACTACAGCGCGGGCTGAGTACTGAGACGGAGAATCGGACGTTGTACGGCGTGAATCCGTCTAGTCCAACGTATCGTCCTGGCCCATCTGATACAGGCAGTCGCCGCGCTCGACACGACCGGGAATCCGCTTGCAGAGCAGGGTACCGTCCATCGGGAAGAAAAGCGTTTCCGGAGCCTCCCAGGGGGTCTCTGGATGGTGAATCCATCCGGCGGTCTGTCCTTGTTCCACGTCCTCACCGATCTCTGCGGCCGGTTCAAAGAGACCGTCGTGCCGGGCGTACAGGTAGTTATCCTGGCCTCTCAGGCGCAGGACACGGGTCTCGCCGGCCGCGCCCAGCTCTGACTCTCTGAGAATGCCGAACTCGGCCATGACCCGTTCAATCCCTTCCAGGGTCACCTTGAGCGCGGCAGGGGTGACGGTGCCTGAGCCGCCCATTTCCACCGTGACCGCGATGGTGCCCTGACGACGTGCCGCCGCGGAGGAAACAATCTCGCTGGACCGTCGGAAATGCAGCGCGTACGGCGCCGCAAACGCGCGCATCATCCGTAAGACGCCCGCCATTTCGGCGCTGTCTTCGCGGTCCCCGAACAACACCGTCGGCACATAGTGCAGGGAACTGCCACCGGAGTGGAGGTCGATGGCGTAATCCGCCATCTTCATCAGGACGGTCTCGATGTAGTGCGCGATGATCTCGGTGATGCTGCCCGCAGGGTCACCCGGAAAGGAGCGATTGAGATTGCCGCCGTCGATGGGAGAGGTTCGGTGACCGGCCTTCGCTGCAGGATAGTTGGCCATCGGCAGGAGCAGCACCCGGCCGTGGATCTGTTCCGGCTCGAGCGCTTTCGCCAATCGCGTCACGGCAACCTGACCTTCGTACTCATCGCCATGGTTGCCCGCCATCAGCAGAATGGTCGGGCCGTCTCCGTTTTTGATCTGCACAATTGGAATCGGTATCCAGCCGTAAGCGGAGCGATGCACGGAGTGAGGCAGACGTAAGTACCCTGTCTGTCTGCCATCCGCCGCGAAGTCGATTTCAGAGGTGATAGGCGAGCGCACTGGCTTCTTCCCATTCGGGTTTCTCAAAAAGGTAGCGGCAAAGGAAACGGGCAGCAAGCACATGGCGCGCGAATAAGGTCGGTGAGGGGGTGTCGGGCGCAGACTATGCGGACTGTCTGCGTGTGTTTGGCGCGGACGGAGTAGGGAATCAGGAGGAAGGAGAAGGAGGAAGGAGAAGGAGAGTGGCGGAGCCTCTCAGCATGTGCTGAGGGGCCCCGCCGGGTTGCCGTCAAAGCGCTTTAGAAGGCGCCGAAGCGGTACGTGAACTCCATGCCGTAGAGGCGCGGGTCCGTCGGTGTCGCCGTACGCAGGTAGTTCTGGTTCTCACCGTAGCGGGCGATCTGGCGGACGCCGATCTCGTTCGTGATGTTGTTCACG
The DNA here is from genome assembly GCA_965267275.1 of Pseudomonadales bacterium. Lineage (GTDB taxonomy): Bacteria > Pseudomonadota > Gammaproteobacteria > Pseudomonadales > Azotimanducaceae > UBA4421. Next base: position 2,621,082 of record OZ253950.1, on the reverse strand, counting down.
AAGCCTGAAACGACGAGATTCTGCTTGGCGTTGGTCCAGGTGACACGCGCGTCCCATCGATAGTATTCCGGCGCTTTGTCGACCGGATTGTTTTCGATGGAGAAGAACACCTCATCGGTGAAGGAAACGTTCGTACGGAACTCGACGTCACCGTTCTCACCGAGCGGCAGCGTGTAGATGCCGAAGACCGTCCACTTCGTTTCCGGGATCAGGAGCATCTGGTTACCTTTGATGCTGACCTGCTGATCCGCAAGCGTCGGGAAGAGTGAGCCCGGGACAGCTGCATTGAACTGATCGGAAACGAGCGACTGCTGCGAGTCAGGCACATTGTCCCCGTCCGTGTCGACAAGCCCCGCGATTTCTGAGGTGTACTCGGAATCGGTGTACGAGAAGTTGCCGCCAAGGGTCAGGTTATCGGTCGCCAGCCAGAAAACGTCGAATTCGAATCCGAAGATTTCAGCTTCAGGAACGCCCGCGACGTTGTTGACGACGGCGCCCAGAGAGTTGCTGAAACCATCGAAAGACTGGTGCACGTTTTCATAGTCGTACAGGTAGACGGACGCATTGATCTGCAGCGTGCGATCAAAGAGCTGATCCTTCCAGCCGATCTCGTAGGCGGTGATTTCCTCTTCGTCGTAGACCGGGTCGTTCGACAGGTTGGCCAGGTTGAAGCCGCCGGCACGGTAGCCGGTCGTGACGCCTGCGTAGAGCAGGGTGGTTTCGTTCGGCTCCCAATCCAGGTTCACGCGATACGTCCATGCGTCATACTTTTCTTCCACCGGACGGTAGAAGCTGATGGCCGTCGGCACACCTGCATAACGCGTGATGGCGTTGCCGGTCTGTTGCAGCGTTGCACCGTCGATGGCGCCGGTGGCCACGTTGAACTGCAGCGTGCTGCCGGTGCTGGTCAGAGGTGCTCCCAGGAGGGAGAGTGCGAGGCCGCTATTCGGGTCGGTTGCGCCGGAAGGGATGGCTGAGAGCAGGAATACTTCGCCCAGACCAATGTTGCCCACAAAGTCGGCGGTCTGCGGGTTGGTTTCGTTGTAGATCAGGACGTGTTCCTCACCGGTGCGGTCGTCTTCCGCGTAGCGCAGACCAACGGTCAGAGAGAATTGATCGGTCAGGAAGAACTCGGCCTGGTTGTACCAGGCGAAGGCCTCGGTGCGGTTTTCGGTTTCGTACTCAACGAAGGTGCCGCAAGTCGTGTGGCCGCTGCGAATCCGCGTACAACCGCCGGGGCGGTCCGGGTTGTCGCCGTTCCAGAGACTGACGGAGGTCGTGATCGTTTCGCTGTTGATCAGAGAATTCCGCGTTGCCGCGTCGAGTGCCAGGTAGGCGTCTTCCGCGCTGTAGAGCGTCGCGTTGCCTGGGAAAATGGCGCCCAGCACGGCGGCGTTCGGAATGCCTTCCGGGCTCAGACCATAGTCGACCGGCTGCGCGTATCTGGACTCGGCGTTTTCGCTGTAGAAGTCACCCGCCTGCGTGATGCGCGCTTCGTAGTAGAAGAGACCTGAAGTGAAGGTGGCGACTTCGCCAAAATCGAACAGGAATTGCACTTCGTGTTGGAAGTTCTCGTTTTCCTGCAGCACGTAGAACGACTCGTCCGCATTCGGATTGCTCGTCAGATCCCGGTCACTGGTGCGGTCATAGAAGTAGTCGGTGTAACCGAAAATGTACTTCATGCTCAGCATGTCGTTGACGTCCCACTGCAGGGTCGAGTAAACGGCCTGGTGGTCGAAGAATTCTTCCTGCTGGCCGTTGGTTGCCGTGTCGAGATCGTCGCCGTCGAGATCGTCCGCATCGCGCACGGGTGCAAGGACACATGCGCTGCTGGTGCCACACTGGAAGTTGCGGCTGGGCTCATCGTCGCCGGCAGGGTCCACACCGGGGCGCAGGCGCTGTGCCAGGATGGTCTCGCCAGTGCGCGGGTTTGTGAACGAGAAGAGGTCTGTCAGGCCGTTGCCGGTCAGCGTGCTGCTGGAGGTATTCACGAAGTTTGCTGACGTCGGGTCGGTCAGATTCAAGTTCGCGTTGCCGGTTGCAGCCAGGGCATCGGCACCGAGGGCCGGATCGAAGCTCGCCGCCAACGGATCGGTGTTGGAGGACAGCAGCGGCCGGAAACCGAAGACTTCGGACTGGGTGTCGCGATCGAGACCGCCGAACTCAGACAAGGCGATAATACCTGCGGTCTGTCCGGCTGCGCCCATGCGGCGCGCGTAAGAACGCTCGTTGCCGCGCACGGTCCAGGTGATGTTGTCTGCAACCTTCCATTCCAGCGTCAGGGAGTAGTTCTCATCGCCGTAGTTGCCGACGTCTTTGTTGCGGCGACCGTTTTCGTTGAAGCCGAGATCGTCGTAGTAACCGTCACGCTGGCGCTTGATGCCGTTGAAGCGCGCGTTGAGCGTGTCCTGGATGATCGGTCCGGACAGGAGGCCATAGATTTCGCGCAGGCCGTTGCTGCCGAAGTTCGTCTTGATTTCGCCTTCGAACTCATCGGTGGGGCGCTTGGAAATGAAGTTGATGGCGCCGCCAACCGCGTTACGTCCATACAGCGTGCCCTGGGGGCCGCGCAGTACTTCGATACGCTCGATATCGTAGAGACCGCCTTCGGTCGATGCGATACCGAAGTCTTCGGAATAGACGCCGTCGAAATACGTCGAGATGCCCGGGTCGCCGCCCAGGGCTCTGAATGATCGTCCGATGCCTCGAACGGCCATATCGTAAGGCTGGATGGTAGTCGCCGGAATGAAGTTCGCCAGGTCTTCCTGGTTGCGAATTCCGAAGTCCTCCAGGAACTGACCCTCGAACGCGGTGATCGAGATCGAGGTGTCCTGCACGCTCGATTCACGTTTTTCAGCCGTTACCACGACCTCCTCGATCTGCCGACCTTCGGCGCCGAAGGCGGGCGGCGCGAGAAGCGCTGTGCATAAGGCAATAAGGTAGGTACTAACTAGACAAGGCGACGTCGCCGCCGACCGGGCACTCGTAAACATGATCCCCTCCAAAACAGGCTGGTCTTCGAACAGGTGGAACGGTCCTGTGAAAACGAAAACACGAGCCCTGATAGTTGAAACGCCTGTGGCGCTACTTCGATTTCTGCTCCCCTTCGAGCAGAAGCTTGTTTATAAGCAGGTCGAGAAGTGCTGTCAAACGGTGCGTAACACCGTCAGACAGCCGAAAACGCGGCCGTTCCCCCGCCGAGGTGCTCGCGGGGTTGCCGGGACCGGGAACTTTGTCCATTTTATTGAGATGACCGAGGCTTCTCGGCCACCCGATGTGCGGCCTCATCCAGGACGCTGCCCGTGTCATCCGGTACCCGTACTGCGTGCGCCAAGCCTCTGGTCGGGCTTTTCTCGTCACGGCCGCCCGCTTGCCGCGATCACTGACCGCCCCAGCGCAGCAGATTCATGAATTCGCGGCGATTCTTCGGTCCGTAAGTCTGATAGCTGGGGTCGGCGACCGGCGCATAGGCCAGCCGGTCCTCGTTGACCTGATCTTTACGCAGGCGCTGCATGTCGTCTGCGGACAATCCGTACAGAGGCGCTGCGTTGAGCCCAAACACCTGGGCGCGCATGGCTTCGGTAATGGCTGGATAGCCGTATTCCTTTTGAAACTGCTGGGAAATCTGGAAGGTGCGGAAGGCTTCGATCTGATCCTGGGGCGAGCCGTACCAGATGGAGTCGGTACCCCAGAGCACTTTGTCGCTGCCCATGTACTTGAACAGTTTGCCCAGGCTGTGCGCGGCGCTGTCCGGGTCGCGCATCAGTAAGCGCCAGGTCGAGCCCAACTCGGCGTACACATTGCCTTGCTCGACCACGTCGTTTTCGACGACCGATTTGATCAGGGAGTCGATACCCTCGTTGCGGGTCGGGTCGTACGGGCCTTCCGCTTGTTCAGCCACGTAGCCCGAGTGGTAGATCAGAAAGTTGATGTCCGGATTCTGTTTGGCCGCGGGGCCAATGTCGTCACAGAGCGAGTGCTCGTATGACTGCGGGCCGAAGGGCAGCCCTTTGTGGACGCAGATGTTTTTGATGCCGAGTTTGCGGGCCTTTTCGATGAAAGCCTGGCCGGTGTCATCCATGAAGGAGAATCCGTGGCCTTGCGGCCCCCATTGGGTATAGGTTTTCCACGCAGATACGCGCCAGCGTTCCGCCAGTTCGTCCATGCCTTCCAGGTCGCCTTCCTGGTTAGGGTTGACCCGGCCATGGATGAGCAAGCGATCGGTGCCGTCCAGGCGCTCGATGATGTCGCGCGTGGCGTGGGCTTCCTCGATAGTCAGCGGTTCCCCTTCTCGCGTGGACGGGACAAAAGACAAGACCATCATGTCGGTCTCTGAATCCAGGAAAACGTCTTTGACGAACTCGTCCGGGCCGATGCAGTTCAAATAGCTGCGATCACTTGCAGCCGAGCCCAACTCGCAGTTGGTTTTGGGCAGCCCACGCAGCGGCGTCGCCTCTTCCGGCAAGCCGCTCAGCCAGGCCCCTTCGGGATTCACGAAATGGCCTTGTACGTCCAGGATGAAGCTCGACTTTGCCAGCGCGGCATTGGCTTGAGCGACATCGAGCGCCGCATCTGCGTCGATGTCGTAGAAACCCCCGGTTTTGCCGACATTGGCGTAGGCATTGTTGAACGCCAGCAACGTCGTTGCAGAGCCGGCGGCGGATATCAGGAAGTCGCGCCGCCTGACGCCGGTGCGCTTGGCGTGCCGCGTGGCCATGTCGTGGGCGATCTGGTTGGCGACACGGTGATGTTTTTCCAGCGCCTGCGGGACGTATTCACCGTTGGATGCAGAATCGAGCTTGATCGGTAAGCGCAGACCCTCCGGGTCTCGTTCGGGTGTGTCGTTGGATGTCAGGTCTGAGGCCATGAGAGCTCCCTTGGTGAAGTGTCGTTCGAGGTCGGATGCGGCTTGGCAGTGTGGGTCAGGGCGGTGGTTCCAGGTCGGACCAATGCAGCGCGACCGGGCCGCCGAGGCTGATCAGCACGAATTCGACGCCTTCTGTGCCCGGACGTTCGGGGCCGTAGCTATGCCCGCCGTGCACGGCCCGTATGTCGCCTTGTTCGAACCAGCCCTCATCGCCGAATTGCATCCGGCCAGCGCTGATGAAATAGAGCGTGTCGAAGTCGTGCCAGTGTTCGCCGGCGATGTAGTCAGGATCGAATCGCGTCCGCAGCGCCGACAGCGATCCGTCCATCAATACCTGCACGGGCTGGGTAGGGCGGCCGGCGGGATCGTCAAACTTCTCCCATGGAATCTTTGCGCTGGTAACGGGTTGCGAAGGGACATCCTGACCGATGCCCTGTCGCGGCGCGATACAATACGCGGTAGCGCCGGCAGGCCCAACGGCGAAGGTCACGGACTCCGACGGGCGCCAGTACATATCTCCGCGCTCGAGCGTTGTGCCATCCTGCCCGGTCAACGCGCCCGAGGTGAGCAAACACAGGGTGCCCGGCGGCATCGACCACTCGCCGCTTGGTGGCAGCTGAGCTTCCGTCAAGCGTACGACATCACTTTCGAAAAGCGGGCGCTCCGCCACGCCGTTCTCTTCGGCATCGGGCCATGTGACCGTGTCAGGCGTGATTCGGTAGCATTGAGTGCTTCCCATCTCATCCCCCAATCCTGGAGCCTGCCATCGAAACAGATTCGTCCAGGTATTGCTACCGGATGCGCAGCGATGCGCCTAAAGCGCGTGCGCGATCGCGTCGACCCGGTCCCACACGTAATCGATCTCCTCGACCGGTGTGCGTCCGCAACGAACGATCACCACATCCTTGTCCGGTACACACAGAATCCGCTGGCCATCGTAGCCACTGGCGTAAAACCAGTCCGGATTCTCCGGGTTCATCCACCAATGCGCCCCGTAGCAGTCTTCGCCGCTGTGGTAGGTCGGCGATCGCGCATAGTCGACCCATTCCCGCGGTACGATTTCCTGCCCATCCCAGGTACCGCCGCGCAGGTACAGCAGGCCAAATCGCGCAAAGTCCTGCGGGCTGGCCAGGAGGTATGAAGACCCGATGAAGGTCCCTGAGGTATCAAACTTCGGGGTAGCGGTGCGCACGCCGATGGGTTCGAACAGCTCATCGTTCATGAACCGGAGCATTCCGGAAGCGCCGCCACCCACAACCTCCTTGAGTATTCTGCACACGATGTTGGTCGTGCCGCTGGAGTAGGACCAGTGTTCGCCAGGCGGATATGCGAGTGGCTTGGCAGCCGCGAACGCGCCGCAGTCGTGGCGTCCTTCGAATTGCAGCATCGGGATGACATCGGACATCTGGCCATCGATGTAATCCTCGGCGAACTGCAGGCCGCTGGACATGCGTAGTAATTGATCGACGGTAATCTCGCTGCGGCTGTCGTCCTGCCACTCCGGTACGGGCGCGGGCGCATAGATGTCCAGTTTGCCCTGCTTGACGAGAATGCCGGCGAGGGCCTGGGTGATGCTCTTGGCCATGGACCAGGAGTACTGAAGGTAGAACGCGTTGGCGCCTGCGTTGTAGCGCTCGTAAACGAGCTGGCCCCGCTGGATGACGAGCAGCGCATACGTCACCCCCTGGGGGCCTTGCAGATCGAAAATGTCGTCAGCCCATTGATCGAGATCTGCCGTCGGCGTGCCGCGCTCCCAGCTTTGCGTCGGCCAGCTGACGGTTGCAGGCTGTTCAGGAAGCGCGGGGAGCTCCGGTACAACAGACTCCGGCTTCAAAAAACGCGGGCTCTTTCGGGTGTCGCTCATGTCCTCTCCTGCAGCTGCCAGGGCAGTATGAACGAAGAACCGGCAGATGACCCGCCCCGAGAGGGCTGCGGCCGCTCCTCTGTCGCAGGTGTGGCCCGGCGATCAGCAGCGGCCAGTTGTATTGAGGTTCGCACGCACACCGAACTGTCGGTATGTTATGCAATGGCAGGCGCGTGGGATGCGTCTCTCATCCTCCATCCACCGATCAAATCGAACAATTAGGGAAGGCTGAAACATGGCGAAGCGAAAAATCGGGTCCTTTGAAGTTCATCCTGTCGGCCTGGGTTGCATGAACCTCAGCCACGCGTACGGGCCGGCGCAGGACCACGACGATGCCGTGGCCTTTCTCCGCCACGCTCTCGACCTCGGCTATGACTTTTTTGATACCGCGACGATCTACGGCATGGGGAACAATGAAAAGCTGATCGGCGCCGCGTTGTCGGATCGCCGTGACGAGTTCCTGCTGGCGAGCAAATGCGTGATGGGCTTCAAGGACGGCGAGCGTTTCCTCGACGGACGTCCCGAGACCATCAAAGCTGCGTGTGAAGCGAGCCTGGAGCGCCTGCGGACAGAGGTGATTGACCTCTACTACATGCACCGTCCTGATCCCAATGTGCCCATCGAGGATTCCGTCGGCGCGCTCGCGGATCTGGTGCAGGCAGGCAAAATCCGCATGATCGGACTTTCCGAGATGTCCGCCGATACGCTGCGCAAAGCGCATGCGGTGCATCCCATCTCGGCCATGCAGTCGGAATACTCGCTGATGACACGCAACCCCGAGATCGCCGTGCTCGATGCCTGCCGCGAGCTGGGCGTGACGTTTATCCCGTTTTCGCCCGTCGGGCGTGGCTATCTGGCCGATGAGCCGCTGGATCCGGCGGGTTACCACGAGAGCGATCTGCGTCGGACGTTTCCCCGCTTCTCGGATCCACACCATTCTGCAAACCTGGAGCTGCTGGAGTTCGCGCGCACGCACGCACAGGCGCTGGGATGCACGGTGGCGCAGCTGGCGCTGGCCTGGACGCTCGCCCAGGACTCTGCCTGTATTCCGATCCCGGGAACCACCAGCCTCGAGCACCTCGAAGACAACTATCGCGCCGCCGACGTCGAGATTCCGTCGGATGTCCTTGCGGAGTTGAACGCAGCGTTCACGCCGGAAGCCATATCGGGTCCGAGGTATTCGCCGGCGGCACAGGCGACGGTCACCACCGAGCGGTTCGCGTTCGAGGAAGACGCTGTTTAGAGCACGGAGGCCGTCAAGGCCAAACGGTTACTCGGGCAGCAATTCGCCGGACCCGCCGAACTCCTCCGGCATGTCCTTGTACTTCGGCAGCCCGTCAGGCACCGACATCGTTTTTTCTGAATAGAACACATGCAGCGCGCCTTCGTGCGCCTTGCCCGGCACCACGTCGAGATAGACGTCTATCATGCCCATCGCCGGATGATCGGTGAAAATGTGCCCGCCGCAGTCGGTGCAGAACTTGCGGTGACTGTTCGGTGTCTTCGCGAATGAGCCGATCTTGTCCTCGCCGGCGGTGACCTTGACCGCGTCGGGATTCCACAAGCTGAACGCATTGACCGGCGCGCCGGCCCAGCCGGCACAGTCCCGGCAGTGGCAGAATCCCATGGCGTTGGGTTCGCCGGTAACCTCGAATTGCACCGCGCCGCAGAAGCAGGCGCCTTGATTGGTATCGGTCATCTTTCCCTTCCTCTGTCTGTTGACGCATCAATAGTACGAGCGAACGCGCGAGGTGTCGTCCCCAATCGCGTACCGGCCTCACCATCTTCTGTGCGCAGCGCAGCCCCGCAGTTGCCTGATGGGCCCGGCATGCCTGTCCGGATGCTTAAGCCACTTCGCGCAGCGTACCGTTCTCCACGTCGGCCACAAAGCCGCGCACCTGGTCCCGATGCGGTATGAACGGGCTTGCCTTGATGCGGGCAATGCCCTGGCGCACGTCTGTATCGAGGTCGTCGAAAGCCTCCATGGCGAATCTGGGTTTGATGCCGGTTTCGTCCTGGATCTGCTGTTTCAGCTCGTCGTCTTTAAACGTCAGCATCCCGCAATCGGTATGGTGGATCAGCATGATCTCGCGGGTACCCAGCAGACGCTGAGAAATGGTGAGCGAGCGAATCACATCGTCTGTGACCACGCCGCCAGCATTTCTTATGACGTGTGCATCCCCTTCATTGAGGCCCAGCAATACGCCGGTTTCCAGGCGTGCATCCATACACACGACCAACGCGATCTGCCTGGCGGGCGGCATGGGCAGCATGCCTTTGTCGTAGGCGTTCGCATAGGCTTCGTTGTTGGCCAGGAAGTCGTCTATAGCACTCATCTCGTTCCTCTCATCACAGTCGTTTTGCTTCGCGCAGTGTACTGCGTTCGGCGCGTCGATACCCGCCGGCGCTTCAGGTGCTGACCCGAATCCAGACGCGGTCCCGCGAGATCATGAGCACGTACTTGCCCCTTTGCGCTGGCGAACCGTCTCCCAACCCGTCAACCCCCGGACCGCTTTACCAGCTCAACACGCCGGTTGAGTGCTCGCCCTTCGTCGCTGTCATTACTGCCGATTGGGGCTGCCGGACCAACGCCGAGCGGTGTCAAACGCTGACTGTCGATGCCGCTGGCGGTCAGGGCCTCGACTACCGTGCGGGCGCGCCGCATGGACAGATCGTTGTTGTAGGCCAGCGCGCCGACATCGTCCGTATGCCCGACCACATACAGCTGCAGCCCCGGGTCCGCGTTCAGTGCTTTGACGATCTCAGTCAGGGTGTCGGTGGACTCGGGCTTGAGCGATGCTTCGTTGGTGTTGAACTGAATGCCGTACAGGGCGACGTGTCCTGTCTGCGCGATTTCGCTTTGCATCGTCGCCGCGTCGATGAATTCCAGGGTCGCCTCGAAGTCCTTGATCTCGAGTATCTCCACCAGCGCGACAGTGCGATTGTGCAGCGCCTTATTCGGATTGTTGTCTTTGATGACAATCGCATAGACGCCGATATGAAATTTGGATGTCTCTGTCACTACCTGCGCATATCGGTAGTGTGGCGTGCCATAGCTGTGGGTGAACGCCATCAAGTAGAACGGCTGCGCTAATCCTTCCGTCGGGACCATTGTCTCGCGCGTCCACAGCGTGGTGGAGAAGATGTGCCCGTTGCAGTTGCCGCGGCAGCTGTAGATGTCGGTGACGTCACCGAGTTCACTCAGCGCGACCTCATAGTTACGCATCACCATTGTCGGCGTATCGCCGGCTTTCATCGCGTAGAGAATCCGCGTGCGGCTGCCTTCCGGCCGCTCCGCAACCGGTTTGCCGTCGGCGCCTTCGCGCAACAGGGTGCCCGCGTCGTATTCGCTGAAGGCGTAACCGTAAATCTCGGCGCCGGCGACACGCGGGATGCCCGGGTGGTCGGCGCTGCCCGGCATGTCCGCGTGCACCGTCGCTGCGAGCAGTGTGCTGATGATGAGTAGTCCAATGCGTCCCATACTTAACCTCCATTCCTTGAGAGCTTCGACGCTAGATAATTTTTTGCTCGAACTCAATCCGCGAGCGACTGTTGCCCGGCGTTCACTCCTGGCCCAACTCTTTCCGCAGCGTTTCGACCACGCCGCCGAACTGTTCGCGGTTCCCTTCGCTCAGTTCGGCCAGCATTTCGTGTGCTTTGAGCAGGCGCTGCTGCTGGCGGGTGCCGTGGGTGGCGTGCAGGTCGACGTTTGTGAGCCGTTCTGGCAGTCCGACAGCGCTGCTCGAGATCTGGCTCAGCACTTCGTCCATGCTGAGTTCCTGGAAACTCTCGATGAGCGTGGATGGCACGTTCTGCAGAGTCAAAGTCTGGCCGGCTTCTGTCGCGCGTACCGTCAGCTCGTGCAGCGTGCCGAGCAGCGTGCTGTCCATGTGCTCACAATCGTCGAGATCGATGAGCAGGCTGCGACCGCCGTCGATGGCCGCCATGGCGGCGTCGTACAGCGCCTGGCCGTAGAGCCAGGTCATGCGTCCGGCGATGACGAAGACCGTGGCACCGGTCGCTTCCGCATAGCCGATTGTGGGCATTTCGTCGGCGGGTATGGGCGTTAGATCGAGCGTGTCCACGGATTCGTTGAATTCGCTGATACCCGGTGTCGCACTCAGCAGCATCATCGTGACGTCATCACAGTCTTGACGGATCTGTCCACCGGTCACGCGGCGCACCATCTCTTCAAGGGGGTGTTCGTGATCCTGGAGTGCTTGCAGGGCAGTCGCAATCTCATCCGGCGTGCTTGCCTTCTCGCCCATGTCGAGCAGACCGTCGGTGTAGATCAATACCTGATCATCTTCCCGCAGTTCAATTTCTAGCTGTCCATATTCGGCCTCGTCGTCGAGACCGAGGGCGGGGCCGGTATGCGCCAGCTTCTCGACCGTGCCGTCCGCGCGGATCAGGAGCAGGGGCGGGTGGCCCGCCGAGCCGATCAGCAGGCGTCTTTCTTCGATATCGAGCAGGCAGAATGCGGCTGTGACGAAAACGCCCGGCGCGGGTGGATTGGCGCGCAGGGACGCGTTGATGCGCGTGAGCGCCCAGCCGGGCTGGTAGGGAATGCCGGTTTCCGCATCCTGTAGGTCCATGTGATTCTTGAACAACACCGACAACATGGCTGCGCTGACGCCGTGGCCGGCGGCATCGGCGATGACGAGGGCCAGGTGCCGTTTATCGATACTGACGACGTCGTAGAGGTCGCCGCCGATGGTATGGCCGGGGCGGTAGAGGCTGCGCACATTGAAATCTGCAAGCACCGGCGCTTCGTGGGGCAGCAGGGAGCGCTGAATGATCTCCGCGCGATGTAAATCCCGTTCGATGACGTCCGCCTGTCCTTCGAGAACGTTTACGAGCCGTCGCAGCTCGCTGGCGGTGCGACGCAGTTCGAGTTGGGCGATGACCTGGCGGGAAAGCGCCGTCAGGCTTTCGAGCTGTGCCTTGGTGAGTTCACGCGGTCGCTGGTCGATGACACACAGGGTGCCCAGGGGTTGCCCGCTGTCGCTGACGAGCGGCGCGCCCGCATAGAAGCGTATGGCTGGCGCGCCCGTGACCAACGGGTTGTTGGCGAATCGCTCGTCCTGCGTCGCGTCTTCGACGATCAGTAGCTGGTTGGGATCCAGGATGGCATGCGCGCAGAAGGCGAGCCCGCGGGGTGTCTCTGCGGCATCGAGGCCAACGCGGGATTTAAACCATTGTCGTTCCCCGTCGACGAGGCTCATGAGCGCAATCGGCGTGTCGCAGATCTGCGACGCCAGAAAGGTGATGTCGTCGTACGCCTGTTCAGGCAGCGTGTCTAGAATCGAATAGCTTTCCAGGGCCGCAAGGCGCTCCGCTTCATTGTCGGGCAGCGGGGGGTCGATCATGTCGATCACCATACTCCCATACGTCGGGGGTGGCGAGTTGTCAGATGTAAGCGAAGTTTCCGGTTGGCGGTCAGCCGCCGCTCGGGCTGATGATGGCTTCGCGGATGGCCTGCCAGTGGTGGTCGAGGTGCTCGGCGCTGGTATCTCTGGTGGCTGCTTCGAATTCGCTCAAGAGCGACTCGACGGTCGACACCTGAGGCGGGTGCCCTTTGGGGAAGTCGACTTCGCCGACAAACAAAATGCGGCCTTCCAGCGGCACCCCCCGGGCGAGCAGATGAATCGCTTCGGTACGTGCCTGTAACTGAGAAATCGGGTTTGCAAACGTCACGCGCTGGCCTTTGTGCGTGGCGCTCCAGGTATCGAGGCGGTCTCCGGCAAAGACGGTGCCCTGGGTGTCGTTGATGTCGAGGGCGAGGAGGCCGTGCGACGTCCTGATCAGGCAGTCGATCTGTATCTCTCCGCCTGTACCATCCGGAATGATGACGTCGCGCAAATGATCGACGCCGATCGACGTCAAGAGACTTGTCACCGCCCGTTCTGCAGCGGAGCCGCGGCGGAAAAACCAGATGCCGCCGGCTATGAGCGCAATCGCTCCTGCCAGAACGGCGTAGGGAACCCAATCTGCCAATCACCTTCTCCGTGTGAAATCCGCAAGCTTTGCCCGCCGTCTGGTCGGTATCTCCCGGACTCGAACGCGCGGGACAGAGTCTACTACATCAGCGCGCGTATGCCCCCTTTGCACCTTTGTTAGGGGTCAATGGTGTCGACTGCGTGGCTCGAGAAACAGGAAGCCGCGCCGACTCTTTAGATGCGCTCAACCAACGTTGCGCGCCTGGGATTCCAGTTGTGCCCTGGCGCCTTCGACTGCCGTCGAGAGGCCATCGGGGCCGGCCATGGTGCCCTGGACCAGGACCTCTTCGAGGGGGGTGATACCTACCAGTCCGCACCATGCCTGCACGTAGGGCGATTGGAAATCAAAGGGATCGGGCTGACCGTCTTTAGGGCTGTAGTCGCCACCGCGCGCGTAGATGACCGTGCCGCTGGCAGAACCGATGCCGCGCGGTCCGTCCTTGTCGATCGTGAACGTCATGCCCGGATGGGTGATCAGGTCGATGTACTGCTTGAACTTGTACGGCACTGCAAAGTTCCACATCGGCACTGCCATCAGCAGGTGGTCCGCGGCGAGAAACTGATCGACCAGCGCGGTGACCGCAGCCCATTGCGCGGCTTCCGCGGATGTGAGCTCAGCACCCATCATCGTGCTCTGCTTGGCGCCTGCCAGTTCTGGCGTGTAGTCGGGCAACTCGGCATCGAAGAGGTTCAGCACAGTAACGCTGGTATCCGGTGCCAGGTTGTCGAGGAAGATCTGAGCCGCCTGGGCTGCCGCGGAAGCCTCACCGCGCGGCGAGGCGTTGATGTAGAGCACTTGAGTCATTGTTGATCAGCCGTGTCGAGGAGAATTTCAGGGATGCTCGATTGAGAGAGCGTGAGCAGTGCGTCGGCCCGGTTGGGTCTCAGCGCGGCAGCGCTTCTGTGGTCGAGAAACGGATCTTACGGTCGATATCGTGGTTTTGCCAATCAGGCCCGTAAGCATGCGGCCGCGCCGTTGTTTGAGTGTCGTGTTGACCACGAACGCCGCCTTGCCGGATACGCTCTGCACGAACCGGCCGCGCGGCCATGCGCTAAGAATCCGCTCAGATTGACGGGCAAAGAGTGCGGGCTGCCAGTATGCTGTAGCGTTTACCGGGCTAGTGAGAAGACATGATTGAAATGGTTGCGCTGGACATCGATGGGACGTTGATGGCGCCCGGCGTTTCAGTCGACGCCTTTCCAGGTCCCGAGATGACCGAGGTGGTTCATGCGCTGCGCGATGCCGGCGTCGTCGTGGCGCTGGCAACCGGACGCATGTATCCCGGCACGCTCTATATCGCGGAACATCTCGGGATAGAGCAGCCGCTCATCTGCCAGCAGGGCGCGTCGGTGCACAACGCGGATGGATCTCTGCGTCACTGGAGCGCCATCGATCCGGAGATCGCGCTGGAACTCTACGATTACGCGATGACCCATGGGTATGCGCTGTCCTGGTTCGATTCCGAACGTTATCTCGTCACAGAGCACACCCCGCAGGCCGACTTCTTTGCAAAAGTCTCCCGTACTGCCATCGAAGTAGATCCTGAGCCGCATTTGAGCGGTGTGCGTGCCACCGGCATAGACATCATCAGCTCCATCGAGGAGTCCCGCGACATCCACGTCCTGCTGGAGGCGCGTTATGGAGGACGTATCACGCTGCTGGATTTCCCGTCGGTGACCGCGGTGCACGCACCTGATGCGAGTAAAGGTAATGCGCTGCACCTGCTGGCCGATGAACTGGGCATCTCGCGCGAGAACGTGCTCGCCGTCGGCGACAGCGTCAACGACGTGTCGATGCTGAGCTGGGCAGGGCAGAGCGCAGCGCCGTCGCACTGTGACCAATACGCGCGGGACTCCGCAAAAGAGATCCTGCCGGGTAAAGGTGTCAGTGGTGTGGTTGCGCGGCTCAGGCAGGTACTGAAGTAGCTCGGGAATGGCGCCGGGCAGACGCGTTGGACCTATCGCGAAAACTCATACAGCAGATCCATGGATGAGTTGGCATCGTTGGTCGCCTCGAGCCGCCAGCGGTCTGTCAGGTGGTAGCGGATGATCAGCGCGCCGACGGCGGAGAGCGCGTTGTAGCTGTAGCGGACGTATAGGTCGTCGGAGATTTTCTTGCCGGCGACGATCGCCACTTCGTTCTGTTCGGCAGCCAGGGCAGACAATTCATCAAGACCGAGGGCGCCGCGCAGCTGCTGGACGACCCCCTGGGTTTGCGACAGTCCCAGGCTGATGGCGGCGCCGAGGAGCTGATTGTTGTCAGCCTCGGACGTCTCGTTGAAATCCCGGCCCAGCACGAGGAACGACAGCGCACGCGTCTCACTCATGACCGGATCTGAATAGACCGTGGTTTTGAGCGCATCGGAACGGCCGCGGATACGCAGGCCAACGCTCACGGCTGGGTCCTGATTCTCGACCTCGCGCGTCGCCAGCAGGTCGACGTACGGCAGCGTCGGCGGCCCGGAAAAGACGAGGCGGCCATCGGTTACCTGCAGACTTCTGCCGCTCGCGCTGAGCGAGCCATCCGCCATGTCCAGTTCACCGTGCAGGCCGACCACTTCGCTGCCTTCGATCTCCGCGCGGAGCTCGCCCGTCAGCCGCACGGTCAGCGCAAGCAGATTGAGGCGCACCTCATCACCCAGGCGTATGTTCAGCGTGCCTTCGATCGAGCCATCGGGTTCGTCGGCAGCCCTGGCAGCGCGGCCGCGCACGCGCACGTCTGCGGCGGGTTGCGGCAGGCTGGCGGGCAAGGTCTTGAAGGTGACGCTGGCCTCGGGAATGTCCGCGCTGCCACCGAAACGGATGTTACCCTCGTTTGCGGTCAGCGTGGCCCGGGGTATGACGGTCATAGACCAGAAATCCGTCTGCAACGCCAGCGTATCTGCGCTTACCTCGGCGGTTATGTTGGCGCTTCTGTCGAAACCGTCGCCACTCGCGCTGACGGTGAGCGTTGAACCTTTATCGGGAACGGCCGTGCCGTTGATCAGCCAGCCGCGATCAGTTGCCGACCATTGGAGATTGATATCCGTGAGACTGACTTCCGGCTCCTGCCACTGCAAGGTTGCGTCAGTCCAGGCGCCGCTGGCGCGGAATTCCGAAAATTCGTAGTCCGTGCCGCTGGCTTGTATCGTCAGCGCGCCGCCTTCGCGGGGGGCGGCGCTGCCTTCAATCTGCCAGCGATCGTTGTCGGCCTGCCAGTTGATTTGAATATCCTGCAGCGCGAGGGCCGGGTCCTGCCAGTGCAGCAAGCCCTGCTGCCAGGACCCGCTGGCGTTGAAGCGCGGGGCTGCGATCGTGCCGCCCAGTTCGAGCTCCGCCGCTACTGCACCGTCCAGCCGGGCCGGGGATTCCGCGAGGCTGGGCAGAGCAGCCGCGTCGACAGCAAAGGCAGCCTTACCCGAGATAGCCGCGTTGGTACTCATTCCCTCGCTGTCAGCCTCGAGGCTGATGCTGAAACGTTCATTTTCACCATCGAGGCTGAGCGCCAGGCCTGCCGGTGTGGCATGGGCATCGAGAGACAGATCCGGTAGCGCTTCGAAGTGCAGGCCGTTGATCACCAACCCCAGCGAAGTTGCCGTAAGCCGCGTATCCGCCTGCCACCCGCCGTCATGATATTCCCATCGCCACGTGCCGTTCAGACGGGATGCGGCATCGATCTCGGCAGGCAGCCACACGTCGGCAGAGGCGAGCGGGACGTCTTTAAGGCGGCCGGCCAGGGCTGCGCGCCCATTGGTCAGCCGGGTCTGCTCGATGCAGATTTCTCCCAGACCTTCCCAGCAATGGCTCGCAACGGTCCAATATTCATCGGACTGGCCGACGGTAAAGCCGCTCTCGTTGGCCAGGGTAAACGTGTCGATGCCGAGCCGCGTACCCGGGTCGACGGTAATGGTGCGCCCGTCACCGGCTGCTTCGACGCGGCCGCTGAGCCGGCCTTCGCGCCACTCTGCGTCGAAAACAAGCTGCTTCACTGTGCCGGCCAGCGCCATCCGGAATTCCGTCACAGGCACGTCGTGATAGCGCAGCGCGTCGCTGGCGAGATCTGCGCTGATGTTGCCGTCACGCCAGCCGACAGAACCGTGCAGATTGCCCTCTACTTCGGGAACGAGGCCTGCGAGGTTGTCTGCGCTGAGCTGCGCGTCGGCGGTCACGGCGTCGCCGACGATCGTCGCTTCGCCGCGGACGTTCAGCGTGTCGGCAATCGTGCCATGTTGCAGGAGCAGGCTGGTTTCTGTTACCGCAATGTCAGCCTGGATTTCCGCGGTTATCGGGACACCCGAGAACGTGCCGCGCAGCGTGTTCTGCCATCGGTTGCCGCTGCCAACTGTCTCGGTGGTGAAGTCGAGACCTGGCGCTTGGTGACGCAGCGCCGCCCGCGCACGGCCGTTGAGTTCGACGCTTCCGGTCGACATCAGCGTGCCGATATCTGTGCCTTCGAGTTCATGGCGGATCTGCAAGTCGTTCAAACCGCCCGTCGCGGTGAGCCTGCCCTCGAGATCGGCGGCGTTCCAGCTGATCGAGGTCGCAAGAGACACAGGGACCGTGTTGCTGATGGTCCCGGTCGACGTCAGTACGAGATCGTCCAGTTGCAAGGTCAGGTGCTCGACGCGGATGCCGGCGGCGTCCCAGGCGCCGCTGAACGCGAGCGTGCTCACCCGCGTGCCGGCGTAGTGGAGCTCTTCGATTTCCGCAGTCCGCAGCGACACGGGCATGGGTGGGGCGGGGAGCGCCAAGTTCGTCAGCGCTGCAGGCCCGGCAGCGGAAGCGGCGTTCGGTGTGATGCTGACGCGGTCGGCCTTGAGGTTTTTGATATTGAGCGCCGTCAGGTCGAGCAACGGCCAGAGCTCGACCGATAACTCGAGGCTGCCAAAAGTGACCATGGGGTCACCCAGATACGTCAGCCGCTCAATCTCGAGGCCTGTGCGCGCGTTGCCGGTTACCCCTTCAAATTCCAACTCTGCGAGACGAGCGTCCACTTGAGCGACCCACCATCGCGTGCCCGCATCGCTTGCCAGCAGCCATGCGGCAACGCCGGCAAGGACGCTGGTGATGATGAGCAGAATAGCAACCAGGATGCCGAGCCAGCGCATCAGATGTCGGGTCCGAGCGAGATGTGTAGCCGCGCCAGCTGATCGGAATCCTGCAGCGGGTGGGCGAGATCGACACGAACGGGTCCGAGCGGCGAGTACCAGCGCACGCCGAGGCCGACACTTTGACTGAAATCGGGCTTGTCGAGAAACGCTGTGCCTGCGTCGGTAAAAAGCGCCAGCGACCAGTTCTTCCGGAACGGCATATCGAGCTCCACCGAGCCCGCGTACAGCCGATCCCCGCCGATGACTCTGCCGGTCGCGTCGGTCGTGCCGAGCGATTCGAACGCGAAACCGCGCACGGATTTGTCACCCCCGGCGAAAAAGCGCAGCGATGCGGGCAGGTCGGCGAAAGATTCCTGCCAGCTGAAGCCCGCTTCACCGCGCAACAAAAGTCGCGTGCGTCCGACGAAAGGCAGGATCTGCTTCGCGCTGACTCGCAGCTGCACGACACTGTTGTCCGACGCCAGCGCTTCGTCTGCGGCACGCAGATCAATGCTCAACCGTTGGCCCCAGCGCGGTCGAGGTGCGTCGATGGTGGAGGTGTATGTAAAGTTGCTGCCCAGCATCAGCAGTTGCGAGCGGCCCTCCTGGGCAGAGATGTCAAACCGTTCGTCGCTGTAGTTCGAGTAAAGGGTCTGCGTCCAGCGACTGCCGATCCGTGATGTCCGCCTGAGGCCGAGCGCCGCGGTTTCATTCTGGGCCGTGTCCGTGTCCTCGTAGTTGAAGCGCGCTTCCACCGAGTACCATTCGTGGCTGGGGTTGCCATACGGCCAGCGATACTCGGCTTTGAGATTGCCCGATACCGGCGCCAGCATGGACGTGAATCCCAGCCGGTTACCGGATTTGTTGAGATAGCGTGCGTTTGCTTCAGCGCGGACGCGCGGCCCGGTATCTGTCGCGAAACCCGGACCGGCCAGGTAAGACCATTTCTGCGCCGCGGTGGCGGTGATCTTCACCGGCACTTCGCTGCCGCGCCGCGCTTCGAGCTGCGGAGTCACCCGGACCCGCGCGAAGTAGTCACTGCTGGCCAGGTCGTCGTAGGTTTCGAGCAGCGCCTCGTCGGTGAGGTAATCCCCTTCTTCGAACGTCAAAAAGCGGCGCATGAGACGTCGCGAGAGGACGTCCTGTTCGATGATGATCGGGTTGATGGTCAGGCGTTCGCCCGCGGCGACACGCCAGACGACGCGTGCTTCGTTGGTCCTGATGTCGATATCGACGGAGGATTCAGCAAAAGCAGCTTCGACGTATCCTGCGTCGCTCAAGAAGGCGAGAAAGCGTTCTTTCAGCGCGCCGTAGCGCTGTGGGTCGAACGCGTCGCTCAGTGCCGGTAATTGCTTACGGGCTGCGCGCAACGGCGGGTCTTCTGCGATAGGCCCCGCTTGATCATCAACGAACGTCAGATCCCAGGCAGCGATCCGCGCCCGTTCGCCGATGGCCGCTGTCACGGTGCAATCTGCAACGGTGAAGGTGGCGGCAAAGTAACCTAACGCGTCCAGCGCGTTTCTTACCGCTTCCGCGGCGACGGCCTGCTCGGTGATGGGGCATTCGATACCGGCCTCGTCGAGATATGCGGTGACGATGCTGCCTACGGCGCGCGGCATGCCTTCCGTCTCGATCGAGCCCCAGGAGGCAGCGGAGTGGAGAACGCCGAAGAGCAGCAAAGCAGTTGCGCTGATTCTCGTCGTGATGCAGTGGGTCATGCCGGATCCATGGTCGATACTTCTTGGTCCATATACGTTGGTCCATTTACCTTGGCCCAATTGCGCGCTGACGTTACGCGTCGCGGCGCAAAATTCCAGTTTGCGTGTGTATGGCACGTCACTGCCAGTGTCATGCACGCATTCATCAACCGCTCCCGCATAGGGCGGTACGCGTCGGCCTGCGACGAATCAGCGTCGCGCTCGGTGGTGCCGCCATTCTTTTTACTTTGGGTTTTGGTCGTAAGTCATTGAATAAATAGACTTATTCTTCTGGATTGCCGATCCGCCAGAAACTTTTTTCCCAAATGTGTAATAAATGCCATCGGGGAGCGTATTACTCAACAACTAAACGGATAACAGACGTGGCGAGAGACGCGGCTTTCGAAATTCTCTACAGGGAGTACTACCCTCGGGTGTTCGGGTTGTGTCGCCGTCTGTTGAATTCACAAGACGCGGCGGAGGACGCGGTGCAGGAAGTTTTCATACGCGCCTACAAAAGCTTCGGCAAATACGATGCCGAACAGCCGTTCTGGCAGTGGATAGCGGCGATTTCCAACAACTACTGCATCGACGTGCTGCGCCAGCGCGGGCGGGGTGAGGCATTGTTTGGCGATGAGCAGGCTGAGCTCGACGCGGTCGACAGCCAGGCGCCAACACCGGTTTCCAACCTGATCGCCCATGAAGATGCGCGCATTCTGAGCGACGCGATCGGCGCGCTGCCCGACAAGTATCGCGTGCCGCTGGTGCTCGCTTATCTGAACAAGTTGTCGTACGACGACATCGCAGAACAGCTCGACATCAGCCGCAATCACGTCGGCGTCCTTTTACTGCGCGCTAAGCAGCAGCTGCGCACCCGGCTTGGGGAGGGTGCGGAATGAGCCATCCGACGCCGCTGGAACTCTCTATGTATGCGGATCGCGCGCTGGCCCCTGCTGAGCAGGAGGCGCTCGAGGCGCATGTGCACGCCTGCGAGGCCTGCCGCGCCGAGCTTGCGGC
This sequence comes from Pseudomonadales bacterium, assembly GCA_965267275.1. Classification (GTDB taxonomy): domain Bacteria; phylum Pseudomonadota; class Gammaproteobacteria; order Pseudomonadales; family Azotimanducaceae; genus UBA4421. The sequence goes on along the minus strand of OZ253950.1, from coordinate 2,600,569 downwards.
GCTCGAGCGCGAAACCTCGCAGCTCACCGTGGCGCTCGAAGGTGAGCTCGAGATTCCGGAAATGCCCAAATTCTCCCGTCCAGCGACGCTGCGCGGGTTTGCGCTGGCCAACGTCGCTACCGGCCTCGTGATCTGGCTCGCCCAGTTTTTGTGGAAGACCTTGTTTGGCGAAGCAATCATCGAAGCCGCCAGCTGGTTCAGCTCCATATTTCTGCCCGACATCTACGCGGTGGCGAGCGGAACAGCCCTTTACCTCATAGAAGAAGGAACCGCCATGTTAGATGCATATCTCGGCTTCATTGTCGTCAGCGTCGTCATCTTCTCGATCATCGCTCTCCTGATGATGCGTGCCCGCACGCGCGGGGGTGCCGGTATGTTTGCCGTGGTCGCATTGATTGCCGTAGTTGCGCTGCCTGTGCCGAGCCACGCGCTGGAGCTGCGGCGCTCCGATGGGGTCATCAACATCCCGGCGTCAGAAACCATCGACGACACGCTCATGGTGGCGGCCGAAGCGGTGGTGATCGAGGGCAGTGTCACGGGCGACGTCTTTGCGGTGGGGCAATCTGTGGACATCTCCGGTGATGTCGGCGGCAACATTTTTACGGCAGCCGAGAACGTGAAGGTTCGCGGAAACGTGGGCGGTATGATCATGGGCGCGTCACGCACCTTCTCCATTGACGGTGCGGTTGTGAGCGGGGACGTGTGGCTCGCGGGGGAATCTCTCGTCGTCGATCCCATGTCCACCGTCCAGCGCAACGCAACCATGGCCGCGCAGAGCGTGACCGTTGAGGGGAACCTCGGTAAAGACCTGTACGCTTTTGGCGAAAGCGTCGAGCTCGACGGTACGCTTGGGCGCAATCTCGAAGTCTTCGGCAACCGTCTGCGCCTGATGGCGGGTGCCAACGTGGGGGGTGATCTCAGATTCCGCGGCAGCGAAGAACGGCTGTTTCGCGCCGATGGCGCGACAGTGGCCGGGAATGTCGAATTCCTCGCCATGCCGGAAGAGCTGACGCCGCGGAACCGGTATGCGACGCTCGAGTTTTACCTCTGGCAGGTTGCCCAGCTCATCGCCGCGTTTCTCGTCGGCTGGCTGTTGCTGAGCCTCATCCCCGGCATGCGTAATCTGCAGGTGGCGTCAGGTATGGATGGCCTCAAATCCGCGGGTCTCGGCCTCGCGGCCTTGATTGGCATTCCCATGGTGGCTGTGCTGGTGGCCATCACCATCATCGGCATCCCGTTTGCGATGATTGCCTTCCTGGCCTGGGGGCTTGCGCTCTATCTCACCACGATCGTGATCGGCAACGCCATTGGCAGCATGGTGATGAGCGGTAACGACAGCGTGCCGCAAGTGCTGCTGGTCGGGTTGCTCATCGTGTTCGTGGCCATCAACGTCCCGTGGTTTGGTGAAATCTTCGATTTCGTGCTGACCATCCTTGGGCTGGGTCTTCTGGTGCAGTATTTCTACAAACTCTTCGCGAACCGTCGCTCGCCCGCGGCCGAAGCGGCTTAGACCGTCTGTCAGAGGAAGCTGCGATGCCAGAGATAACGCTGTACGAGCTAGGTCCGACGCGTTCAGCGCGCTGTCATTGGGCGCTCCTCGAGGCCGGGCTCGAGTACGAGTCGGTCGGAAACGTGCCAGAGGTGATTGGCAGCGAAGCGCTCATGAAGGTGCATCCCCTGGGCAAGCTGCCGGCCGCCCTGATCGACGGCAAACCGCTCTTCGAATCGGCTGCGATTGCCACCGCGATTGCGGACATGGTGCCCGAGCGCGGTCTGATCGCGCCTGCGGGTACCTGGGAGCGGGCGTTGCATGATCAGTGGGTGTCTTTCGCCCTGACGGAAATGGAGCCTTACGTCTGGAGCGCCGAGCTCAATACTTCCGAGTACGGGTTGCCCCGGGAGCAACAGGTTCCCGAGATTGTCCCGCAGAACAAGATGTTCTACGTGAAAGCCGCGTCGGTCATGGACGCGGCCCTGGCCGAGGACGACTACCTGGTAGCCAACCGTTTCTCTGTGACCGACATCATCGTCGGCTACACCGTCGTCTGGGGGACAGAGGAGAAGTGGCTCGACGATCATCCAAACCTGCTCGCGTACCTCGATCGTCTTCGCGCACGGGAGCACTGTCCGCTGCCCACGTACGAATGACTGGCTGGGCCCGCGCGCGCTGGAGTATGCGCCTCGGATGCGTTAGCGTCTCCCGGTCGATTGGGGGAAAACATGCCTGAATACAACGTGGACGTCGCTACTGCCGACGGACAGATGGATTGCTTTGTTGTGCATCCGGATGGGGAGGGGCCGTTTGCGCCGGTCATCGTCTACATGGACGTCCCCGGTATCCGCGAAGAGTTGCGTGACTTCGCCCGCCGCATCGCCGGTGAGGGTTATCTGGCCGTGCTGCCTGACCTCTACTACCGCGAGGGTAAGGTGCGGTTTGACCTCAGCAAAGGTGAATCCGAGCTGCAGAAGATGTTTGCCATCGGCGGTCAGCTGACGAACGCGATGATCATGACGGACACCCGTGGCATTCTCGAGTATCTCGATGGCCTGCCGGCGGCCAAAGCGGCAACGGGCACCATTGGCTATTGCATGAGCGGGCAGTTTGTTCTGTCCGCGGCAGGGACCTTTCCGGATCGCATACGCGCCACCGCCTCGCTCTACGGCACCCGCATGGTGACCGATAAAGCCGACTCGCCGCACTTGCTGATCCCGCAGATTACCGGTGAGGTCTATCTTGGTTTCGCTGCGCACGATCCGTTTGTCGAAGACGACGTGCCGACGACGCTTCAGGAGGCCATGGATGCGAATCGGGTCAGCTATACCCTGGAAATGCATCCTGATACCGAACACGGTTTCTGTTTTCCGCAGCGGCCTCAGTATGTCGAGGCCGCGGCGGAAAGCGTCTGGCAGACTGTATTCGCGCTTTACGCGCGCAATCTCGGCTGATCAGCTCGCGGCTGTTTCGCCGCTCTCGGGGGATTCTTTGATCTCGAAATCCGCCGGGCTGTGGCGTTCGACGACCTGTGTCTCCTCCGGGCCCCACGCGCGGTTGACCCTGCGTCCGCGTTGAACGGCCGGGCGTTCTTCGAGCATCTTCGCCCAGCGCACCGCGTTCTCGTAGGACGCGACGTCCAGAAACTCTGAGGCGTCGTAGATGTTGTGCAGCACCAGGGCGCCCCACCAGGCGTAGTTGGCCATGTCTGCGATGGTGTATTCGTCGCCGCACAGGTAGGTTTTGTCGGCCAGGTGCTTGTCGAGTACGTCCAGCAGGCGCTTCACTTCCATCGCGTAGCGATTGATGCAGTACTCGATCTTCTCGGGCGCATAGGCGTAGAAGTGCCCGAAACCGCCGCCGAGATATGGGGCGCTGCCCATCTGCCACATCAGCCAGGACATGCACTCCGCTCGCTGCGCCGGATCGGTCGGCAGGAAGTGGCCGAACTTTTCAGCGAGATACACGAGGATTGCACCGGATTCGAACACGCGGGTCGGCGGGGTAGTGCCGCGATCGAGCAGCGCAGGGATTTTGCTGTTCGGATTGATCGCGACGAAGTCGCTGCCGAACTGGTCGCCTTCGCCGATGTTGATCGGGTAGGCATCGTACTCTGCTTCGGAAATGCCGAGCTCCACCAGCTCTTCCAGCATGATGGTCACTTTGACGCCGTTGGGCGTCGCCAGTGAGTGCAGCTGCAGATTGTGTTCGCCGACGGGCAGCGTTTTGTCGTGCGTGGCGCCGGATATCGGCCGGTTGATGCTGGCGAAACGTCCGCCGCTTTCTTTGTCCCAAGTCCATACCTTGGGTGGGGTGTATTCTTCACTCATATTGGATTGCCTTGCTGGGTATGTAACTGATGGCGGGAGTTTAGCCTAAGGCCGTTCTCCCGCGTGTGGTGTTCTCGGCATATGCAAATAGCGGACAACGCTATTGGTTGTCGGCTTGTTCCAGGGTCTGGCGGCGCAGACGCCGCATGCCGTTCAGCCAGCGGTCGACATTGTCGCCCTTGCGCTTCACGTAGTCCTCCACTTCCGGGTGCGGGAGGACGTGAAAACGCTCCTCGGCCAATGCTTCGATGACCGTTTCCGCCAATGCTTCGGGCTCGATGATGCCGTCTGTCTGACCATCGCCCAGGCTGCGCGGCGCCATCGCCGTGTTGACGCCCTGCGGGCACAGCACGGATACGCCGATGCCGTCGTCGCCGTGGGTAATACTGATGAATTCTGCAAGCTTCACCGCGGCTGCCTTGGTCACCGTATACGGCCCCGAGCCGAGGGCTGCCAGCAGACCGGCAGCGGACGCAGTATTCAAGAGATAACCTTCACCGCGTTCGAGCATGCCCGGCAGCACCGCGCGCGCGGCGTAAACATGCGCCATGACGTGCAGATCCCATTGTTGTTGCCAGACCTCGTTGGCGGCGTCCGTCAGCACGCCTTCGCCGCCGGCGCCTGCGTTCGAGCAGAAAAGATCGATGCGTCCGTGGGTGTCGATGACTTTATCGACGAGGTTCTGAATGTCCTGCTCGTTCGTTACGTCGCAGGCGTGACCCTCGCAGCCGATAGCGCTGGCGGCGTTCGCAACGGCCTCAGCATCGAGATCCGCAAGAACGACAGCCGCGGCGCCGTGGGAGAGAAAGGCGCGCGCCATCGCTTGACCGATGCCGCCGCTGCCGCCGGTAATTACGGCGACTTTATGAGTGAGCTCCATGTGTACTCCCCTGAAAATGAGGAGGCATTCTGCGGAATGGCTCGGGGAAGATCCAGCGTCACCCGGCGTCGAAGTGGGCGCGCAAAGCGTCCAGCACGCTGGTCCACGCGCGGTCGAAATACGCATATCCGGCGTCCCAGTCGTCGCCGTCCTGCCAGCCGCCGACGTCGAGGCGAACATGCGTGTTGTCGTCGTCGATCGCTTCGAAGCGGACGACGACCTGAGTCATCGCACCGCTGGCGCGTAGCGTCGGCACAGGCGGTGGAAACGTCCAGTTGAAGACCAGCACGTCTTCCGGCAGCACCGCGAGCAGATGTGATCTTTCGCCGCCCCTGTAACCGAGTTCGTCAGGTTCCAGATCCAGGAACCACTCGTACGCGCCACCTGGCATGAGTTCGACCCGGGATTTGCCGGATATGAATTGTAATCCCTCCTCGGTCGTCCATGCGTGCCACACCTCGGCGAGCGGTGCGTTGACCGTAATGTTTTTGGAGAGGGTGCGTTCTGAAGCAAGCGATGCATGACTCATGAGCGCCAGGCTACCCGCGAGGATTGTGGTAAGCAACGTCAATCGGTGCAAAGTCACATCAGGCCTCCGTGATCGCCCGCCACACCCTTTCGGGTGTTGCCGGCATCTGAAAGTCGCGGATGCCCAGCGCGTCCGTAATCGCGTTGACCACGGCAGGTGGGGCACCGATGGCGCCGGCTTCACCGCAGCCCTTGATGCCGAGCGGATTCGTGGTGGACGGGGTTTTGGTAAAGCCGACGCGGATGTCCGGCACGTCGTCCGCGCGGGGCATCGTGTAATCCATGAACGAGCCGGTCAACAGCTGGCCGTACTCGTCGTGTACCGTATGTTCCAGCAGCGCCTGACCGACGCCCTGCACGACGCCGCCATGCACCTGGCCCTCGACGATCATCGGGTTGACCAGTTCGCCGAAATCGTCGACCGCCACGAAGTCGAGGATGTCGACAATGCCGGTTTCGGGGTCGATCTCGATCTCGCATACGTGGGTGCCTGCGGGGAAATTGAAGTCCGGCGGATCGAAGTAGCAGCCCTCCTTGAGTCCCGGCTCGATGTCCGTTGTTGGAAAGTGGTGTGCGGTATAAGCGTTCAAGGCGACCTCGGCGAAAGTGAGACTTTCGTTGGTGCCTGGGCTCGTAAACACGCCGTCTTCGAACTCGACACCGTCCGCATCTACCGACAGCAGATGTCCTGCAATCTTTCTGGCCTTGTCTACGACTTTGTCACAAGCGAGCGATATGGCCGAAAGGCCAACCGGGCCCGAGCGTGAGCCGAAGGTGCCCATGCCGAACTGCACCTTGTCCGTATCGCCGTGGACAATTTCGATGTCGTCCAAGTTGATACCGAAACGGTCAGCAACCAGCTGGGCGTACGTTGTTTCATGACTCTGTCCATGGCTGTGGCACCCGGTCAGGACCTCGACACTGCCGGTGGGATTGACCCGCACCTCGGCGGATTCCCACAACCCCGCGCCGGAGCCGAGCTGGCCGAGACGGGCGCTCGGCCCGATGCCGGCGGCTTCGATGTAACAGCCGATGCCGAGACCGCGTTTTTTGCCGGCCTGCTCCGATGCGGCGCGCCGCGCCGGGAAACCGTCGGCGTCGATGAGTTCGAGCGCGGCGTCAAGGTGCGCCTGAAAGTCGCCGGTGTCGTAAGTCATGTCCACCGGCGTCGCATGCGGGAAGCTGCGCACAAAATTGATGCGACGGAATTCGGCGCTGTCGATGCCCACTTCCCGCGCCGCCGTCTCCACCAGGCGTTCGATGACGTAACCCGCTTCGGGGCGACCTGCGCCGCGGTAGGCGTCCACCGGCGTCGTATGGGTATAGCGCGCGACCACGCGGGTGTAGATGTTGGGGATGTCGTACTGCCCGGACAGCAGCGGTGCGTAGACGTAGGTGGGAATGAGGCTGCCGAACGTCGACAGATACGCGCCCATGTTGGCGGCTGTCCGCACCTTGAGCCCGACGATTCTGTGGTTGGCATCCAGGGCAAGCGCAGCGTGGGTGACGTGATCGCGGCCATGCGCATCGGTCAGGAAGGCTTCGCTGCGCTCAGCGGTCCATTTGACCGGCCGTCCGATCTGTTTACTTGCCCACAGGCACGCCACTTCCTCGGCATAGTTGAAGGCTTTGGAGCCAAAGCCCCCACCGACGTCCTCGGAGATGACGCGCAGTTTATGCTCCGGACCGAAGCCGATGACCGCGGCCAGGGTCATTCGCAGGCCGTGCGGATTCTGACTGGCGGCGTAGAGCGTATAGTGGTCTTTGGCGGTGTCGTAGCTTGCGTTGATCGCCCGGGTTTCCATGGCGTTCGGAACCAGGCGATTGTTGATGAGCTCGAGTTCTGTGACGTGGGCGGCGGTGGCGAACGCCGCGGCGGTCGCCGCTTCGTCGCCAATTTCCCAGTCGAACACTTCGTTGGTGCCGAGCTCCGGGTGCACCAGCGGCGCGTCTGCCGCACCGGCCGCGACGACGTCCGTGATGGTATCGCCTTCGTCGTAGTCCACGTCCACGAGCTCGGCTGCGAGGCGGGCAGCGTTACGGCTGGTGGCCACGACGATGGCAACGGCGTCGCCGGCGTAACGGGCCGTGTGATGGGCAAGGGCAGGGTGCTCGCCGACCCGCATCGGAGTGCCGTCGACGCTGTGGATCATCCAGCCGCATTGGAGGTTACCGAGGCCGCTGGCCTTGAAGTCCTGTCCGGTAAAGACCGCGACGACGCCGGGCGCGGCTGACGCGGCGCTGGTGTCTATGGACTGTATAGATGCGCAGCCAAACGGCGAGCGCACAAACGCTGCGTAGGTCTGGCGCGGCAGCTCTATGTCATCCGTGTAACGGCCGCGGCCGGTGGTGAAGCGTCGATCCTCCTTGCGCGGCATGGAGGCGCCAAAAGCTTTGGGCAGTTGCGTCATTTTAAAGTTCTAATTCAAAAGTCTAAGTTGCTGGCCTTGAGCGCTTTGAGTTTAGCGCTCATGAGCGTGAGGTTGTTGATCAGATCATCCATCTGATCCGGGTCGAAATCGTCGAAGAGCGCTGCGTAGATGCGTTCGCTGATGGCGTTACATTGCTCTGCCACATTGCGACCTTGTGTGGTCAGACTGACCACGTACGCACGATTGTCTGCTGCGTCCGCCTGCCGTTCGACCAGGCCGGCGTTGACCAGGCGTTTGATTTGATGTGAAACCGTCGATTGTGGCAGCGCCATCAACGCCACGACGTCATTGATGTACGTCGTATCCCGCTCGAGCAGAATGACGAGAATCCGCGACGTGATCAGGTCGACGTGCAGGCGGCGGAAGAGCGGATTGCAGATACGGGCCAGCTCAGCGTTCAGCTGGTGGACGAGAAAGGTCGGACGCTCGCTCAGCTCCGGTAGCGTCGCGGCGGCCCGAGCCTCGCGTTTTGATGGTGCGGCGTCAGCTGCCATGGCGTATCCCATCAACAATATATTGAAATCGATATAAATCGGAATATAGTGATTTCAGCAATGAAGGGGAAGAGTGAAGGGGAGCGTATTGGCTGAATCCAGCGTGCTGATCAGGGGCGGCCGAGTTCTGGACGGGCTCGGCAACGCCGTAGTCGAGGCTGATGTGTTGGTGGAGAACGAGCGGATTACGCAGGTTGGTGTCGGCCTCGATGCACCCGCCGCGGCGACCGTCATCGACGCGTCGGGCTGCACGGTCATGCCGGGATTGATCGATACCCACTGCCACATCAGCTTCGACGAGCCGAGTTCCAACGACGAACTCTTCTTTCATCGTCACCGCGAAGGCCTGGCTGCGATCATTGCCGCGACCAACGCGCGCAAGCTTCTGTGTGCCGGTGTCACCGGCTTTCTAGATGCCGACAGCTTGTTTGAGATTGGCGTGGATCTGCGTGATGCCATCGAGGCCGGTGTCGTGCCCGGACCGCGCATGTCCACCGGCGGTAATGCGCTTTTGACATCCGTAGGGGGCACGGCGGGGCGGCTCATTCCGGATCAGGGCCGCATCGGCTACGGCAAGGTCGTCAACTCCAAGGCAGAGATTGTCCAGGAAGTCCGTCGCCAGATTAAGGTGGGCGTGGATTGGATCAAGGTGCACGTCACCGGACTGACGCCGCGCCAGAAGCGCGGTGGTGAGCTGCAGGTGTGGAATGCCGAAGAGCTCAAGCTAGTCGTCGACACGGCACACGAGCTGGACGTACCTGTGGTGGGCCATTGTCGAGGCGCGAGCAGCATTCGGGATGCGGCCCGGGCCGGTTTCGACATGATCCTGCACGCGACTTACATGGACGAAGAGGCGCTGGAAGCGGTAGTGCAGGCCAACGTGCCGATCGTGCCGACGTTTACGTTTCAGGCAAACCTTGCCGACTTCGGTGGCAGCATCAACGCCTCCCCCGAACTGATGGAACTCTTCCGGCGGGAAATCGACGACAGTGTCGACATGCTCAGGCGCGTGCACGCAGCGGGCGTGCCGCTGCTGTGCGGCACCGAAAGCGGTTTCTCGCTCACACCGTACGGGGAGTGGCACTACCGTGAGCTCGAAGTGTTCGTGCGGGACCTCGGCTTCACGCCGGCTGAAGCGGTCAAGTGCGGCACGTCGGAAGCAGCCCGGGGCCTGGGCTTGTATGGCGAGACCGGTGCTGTGGAAGCCGGGCGATTGGCCGACCTCATTGTGGTGGAAGGGGACGTCAGCGCCGACGTGACGCTGCTTGGTAATCCTGAATGGCTCAAAGCGGTCGTATTGAACGGCGCTGAGCTCGATCTGGCCGCGCTCAAACCACCACCGCGGCGCGATCCGCCGGGCTGGCGCGTGTCGCATTACGGCAGCAGCATTTTGCATTGGAGAGATTGTCAGTGAACACATTGTCAGTGAACACGTTGGAGCTCACGGGATATCGGGATTGTGAGGCTGCCCTGAAGCTGCCGGACCTGAAACAGGCGTTGTACGACGAGGGCGCCATCCTCATGGATCGGGTGCTGGTAACGCTGCACGGGGAGGAGCACCGTAGCCGCCGGCGCACAGAGATGCGTGTGTTCCGTCGGGACTTCTTCAGACAGTATGAGCACGAAGTCATCCCCTCGATCTTCGACGAAGTCATGGCTGCGCGTTCCGGCGACAAAGACGATCTGGTGGATCTCGGCTACCGCTTCATGGTCTACCTGGCGCTCACATTTGCTGGCATCGACCGGCAGGACCACACTCCGGAGGAACTGGACACGCTGGTTGCGATGTTGCGGATGTTCGGCGTGGCAGCCACGCTCGGACAGGCCAAAGACCGTGATATTGAAGCGGCAACCGAGGAGGTGCGGGCAACGCTGACCGAGTTCGACCGCCGCTTCTTCACGCCTTCCGCCGAACGTCGCCAGAAGATGATCGACGAGGTGCGTGCCGGGCAGCTCGACGCTGACGCGCTGCCGATGGACGTGCTGACGGTGCTGCTGCAGGATGACGATGACCTCAAACTCGTGCGCGACATGGTCCTGCGCGAAACGGCCTTTTATTTTCTGGCCGGTGCGCACACCTCGGTGCACAGTCTGAGCCATGCGGTCCATCACGTGCTCAGCTGGTGTGATGCGCGCGGCGAACGCGAGGCTCTGACGGAAGATCCGATACGCGTGCAGCGTTTTGTGCACGAGAGCTTTCGCCTGCATCCGTCGAGCCCGGTTTCCAAGCGGCGCGCGCTCGCGCGCACAACGCTGCCTGACGGTACGGTCGCGGACGAGGGTGACATTGTGATCGTCAACCTGCGCGAAGCGAATCGTAGCGTCGATGTCTTCGGCGCGGATGCAGCGACGTTTAATCCCGACAGACAGGTGCGCCCCGGCGTCAGCGAGACAGGCATCACTTTCGGGATAGGCATGCATGCCTGTCTGGGCAAGAACCTCGCGGCCGGCTCGTTGCCGGTACCTGGTAAGTCTGTCGACCTGGCGGCCCACCAATACGGGACAGTAGCCTGGCTGACGCATGCGCTGCTGAAGGCGGGTATCCGAAAGGATCCGGAAGCGGCGCCCGAACTCGACCAGGCCATCGCGCGCGAAACCTGGCTGCGCTATCCGGTAGTTTTTGATGCATGAGATTCGCAGCTACGCAGATGCTCAGGCGGTACTGAAGCATCCCGCGATGGCCCAGGCTTTGTACGACGCGGGTAAGGCGGTCATGGCGGATGCATTGATCACCTTGCATGGGGAGGCCCACAGTAAGCGACGCATCGTCGAATTTGGCGTGTTTGGCCGCGGCTTCTTCCGGCACTATCAGAACGAGGTGTTTCCGGCGGCGCTTGCGCCCGTGTTAGCCCCTTATGTGGCGGCCGGCAGAGCTGATCTCGTGGCACTGGGTTACCGCGTGACCATGAATCTGACCGCCGACCTTGCCGGTATCGATCGTGAGGGCAGCGTGGCTGAGACGGAGCGATTGCTCGAGATAGTCAGAACTTTCAGCACCGGCGCCACGCTTGCACACTCGACGCTCGATCATGACGAAGTGAATCGGCGGGTGGCCGATGCGATGCACGCGTTCGAGCACGACTTTCTCGCACCTTCCATCAAGCGCCGCTGGGCTTTGCTGCACGCGGGCGAAGCGCTTCCGAACGATGTGCTCAGCAAGCTGCTCGCCACTGACAAGCTCGAGCTGTCGCCCGGAGTGCTGTGCCGGGAAATTGCGTTCTACCTCCAGGCAGGCGCGCACAGCACGGCCAACGCGAGTGTGCATGCACTCCACGATATCTTGGGCTGGGTATCCGGAACGCCCGCTCGCCGCCGATTACTGCGCGAAGAGCCGAAGCGGCTGCAGCGCTGTGTGCATGAATCCCTGCGGCTGAACCCAGCATCACCGGTTGCACTCCGCCGCGCGATGGCGCCGGTAGACATCGCGGGGGTGGCTCTCGAGAAAGGGGATGTGATGACGGTAAATTTGTATGAAGCCAATCGCGATAAGTCTGTGTTCGGGGAGGACGCTGATACGTTCAATCCCGAGCGTGCGCTTGCGCCGGGCGTCTGGCCGTTCGGCTTGAGTTTCGGCTACGGTGCGCACGCCTGCCTGGGTCGGGATCTCGACGGCGGGATCGTGCCCAAGGCAGATTCGGCGGATGTCACGATGGGCATTGTGCCGATGATGGTGCAGGCGTTCCTCGAGCATGGCGCGGCCTGGATCCCCGGGGACCCGCCACGGGATGATCCCAGCACCGAGCGCCGCCATTTTGGTGCTTACCCCGTGCAGTTCGACCTGGAGCTCGTGGCATGAAGCGCACACTGATGGTCACCGGTGGCGGCAGCGGTCTGGGCGAGGCCGTGGCTCGCGCTGCCGATGCTCAGGGCTACCGTGTCGGCGTGCTCGATGTCGACGCCGCAGCGGCACATCGCGTTGCGGATGCCTTGCAAGACGGCGTCGCGCTGGTCGCGGACGTGCGCGACGCAGGGGAGGTGGCGGCAGCGCTGCAACAGCTCGACCGTATCGATGTGGTCGTCAACAACGCGGGGGTGCTGCGCACCGGACCGCTCATAGACCACGACCCGGAAGACTTTCGCTGGGTGGTCGATATCAACCTCACTTCCGTATTTATCGTGGGCCAGGCGGCTGCGCGCGTGATGCGGTCACAAGGGGGCGGCAGCATCGTCAATATCGCAAGCATCAACGGCATACATCCAAGCCCGAACTGCGGCGCGTACACGGCAGCGAAAGCCGGCGTCATGGGGCTGACTCAACAGATGGCGATCGAATGGGGTGAGTTCGGGATACGCGTGAATGCGATTGCGCCAGGTTTTATCGATGCCGGTATGTCGACGCCTTTTTACGCCAATGATGCCGTACGCGCCAAACGCTCCCAGGCGGTACCGCTGGGTCGGCTTGGCACGGCGGAAGATGTCGCCCAGGCGGCGCTGTTTCTGGCTTCGGATGCCGCAGCCTACGTCAGTGGCGAAACCCTGACGGTCGACGGCGGCGTGATCAACAGCGTGCTGGCCCAGCTGCCGCGCGAATGAAGGGAACAACGTGAAAGCGCTTGCCGGCATGTCCATCCTCATCACGGGCGGTGGTTCGGGTATCGGTGCGGGTACCGCACGTTATCTTGCGGCTGCCGGGAGCAGAGTGACCGTCTGCGGACGGCGTGTTGATAAGGTGGAGGCCGTTGCCCGGGATATCGGCGAGCAGTGTCTGGCCGTGCAGGCGGATGTCACGAATGCTGCGGATCGGGAGCGCGTTGTGGCAGCGGCCGTCGCCCATGGCGGCGGCCTGGACGCGCTGGTCAACAATGCAGGCAATATGTATCGCGGCCCTCTTGGAGAACTCGAGGAGGCGTCGCTGCTCGATATCTTTCACACCAACGTAGTTGCCGGGATGCTGCTCGCAGGATTGTGTCAGCCACATCTGGCTCGCAGCGAAGGCGCCATTGTGTTTCTGGGCTCGATCCACAACCGTCGAGCGTTTGCCGGCGCGTCGCCTTACGCCGCGACAAAGGGCGCCATAGAGGCGCTCACACGCTCGCTGGCCGCTGAGCTCGGGCCGCAGAAAATACGCGTCAACTGTGTTGCGCCCGGGGCTGTGTTCACCGAGATCAATCAGCGTGCCGGCCTTTTTACGGATGAGGAAGCGCTGGCCCGTCTGCAGCGTATGGGAGATATCCACGCGCTGGGACGCATCGGCGAGGTGCACGAGGTCGCTGAAGCCATTGCCTACTTCATCCAGGCAGAGTGGACCACGGGTACGGTCCTCGAAGTGGATGGCGGACTTGCGCTCGGTCTCACGCCGGGCTGAGTGCGGACATAGAGTGTGGACATAGAGTGCGGACATAGAGAGAAAGAGGAGGAGCGGTGGTCGATTCACCAATGAGGCGGGCTGAGACGATCGATGTGCACGCGCATGCTGTGCTGGAAGAGACCATGGGCGCAGCGGGAGAGCATGGCCCTGAGCTCACCCACGACGATCCTCCGGTGTTCCGCGTGGGAACTTACGAGCTCAAAGGGGTACGTTATCGGGGCAGCGCTTTCATGGAGCCCGAGCTGCGCATAGCGGCGATGGACCGCGCCGGCATCGACTTCCAGATCCTCTCACCCAATCCTTTGACCTACTTTCACTTCATCGAGCCGATGGCCGCCGTCGAATTCTGCCGCATCCACAACGACGCGCTGGCGAACGTTGTCGCGGCCCATCCTGAGCGGCTTGCCGCGTGTGCCGCGCTGCCCATGCAGGACGTCCCGATGGCGATCGCCGAGCTGGAAAGGGCTGTCGGTGAACTGGGATTCGTTGGCGCCTATATCGGCACCGACTTCGGCATGCCGCTGAATGACGCCCGCCTTGATCCGTTCTACGCTCGAGTGACCGAACTGAACGTGCCGCTCTTCATCCATCCTGCCCCTGCAGACATTGATGGGCCTGCCGGAGATCCCAACCTCAAGCAATTTGATCTCGACATCATCGTCGGTTTCGCCGCGTCTGAAACCATTGCCGTCTGTACCCTGATCTACGGGGGCGTTTTGAGCCGTCACCCGGAGCTGGACATCTGTCTCAGTCATGGCGGCGGGGCGACTGGCTATGCTTACGGCCGTATGGCGCTGGCCGCGCGCAAGCGGCCGTGGTCTACAGACGAGCTCAAGCAGGACGGCCGATTTGATGAGTTGTTGCATCGGCTCTGGTTCGATGTGCATCTGCACAGTGGTGATTCACTGGACTTGCTCAAACGGCATGTGAACAACGACCGCCTTGTGTATGGCACCAACTTTGCCGGCTGGGATCAGCAGGATTACGACGTGCGCGCGGAGGCTTCGCCGTATACACCCAATGCCCTGCAGCTATTGCGCGCATGAAAATTGTCGCGCTCGATCGTGCGGGAACGACTCACGAGCTCGTGGTGCATCCCGAAGATGTGCTCATGGAGGTGCTGCGCGATGCCGGCCTTGGCATCGAGGCGGTATGCGGCGGTTGTTGTGCGTGCGCAACCTGCCACGTGTTTCTGCAGGATCGTTTGCTTGTTGACGCGCGGGGCGAAGACGAAGAAGCGCTCCTGAGTGTATCCGATCACTTTGAGGCCGCGCGATCGCGCCTCAGTTGCCAGATCCGCCTCGCGCCAGCCCATGACGGCCTCCTGGTGACCGTGGCGCCTGAGGACTGAATACGCTTTACGATAGGATGAACAAAAGGGGAGAACTATGGCGGATATAGACATTGAGGCGCTGGCGCGCCAGGTTGACCGTTTGACGTCCACCGAGTCCATACGGGGCCTCATCAGCGCGTATTGCGCGGCGTGTGACGAGCACGACATGCCGCGCCTGATGAGCCTTTTCACCGAAGACGCGGCCTTTGATGCGCCCAACGGAGCCATGGTGGCTGACGGCAAAGCCGCGATCGAAGACATGTTCATCAACACTTTCAAAATCCGCGGACCTTCGTACCACTGGACGCATGATGTCACGATCGATATCGACGACGATGGGAACGGCGCGTCCGGAGTCGTCATGGCGCATGCGGAAACGTGCCCTAGCGGGGTGATGAGCATTGCTGCGATGCGATACTACGATCGTTATCGGCGCGAAGCGGGGCAGTGGCTGTTCGCCTCGCGCTCGATACACTTTCTCTACTATGTGCCATTTGCCGAATACGGCTCGGTCCTGACGACGACGAACAGGGTGGTCATGGGTACCGAGCGCCACCCTGCGGATGTGCCCGAAGCGCTTGCCGCCTGGCGGCAGTTCATCGATACCCACGGGCCGTTGCAGATATGACGCTGACAACCACTGATCCATCGGCAGCGCGTGAGGAGACGATGCTCGGCCTCGCGCGCCGCGCGCTGCAACACTTCCAGGCCGGGACCACTGATCAGGCCGAAGCGCCGCTGCCGATGCCCGTGGAGGCGTATGTCGATCCCGAACGCTACGCAGCGGAGCGCGAGCGGGTGTTCAAGCATCTGCCGCTGGCACTGGCGTTGTCTCTCGAAATTCCCGAGCCCGGGGACTACAAGGCGCTCACCGTCATCGAAACACCGGTGCTCATCGTGCGCGGTGAAAACGGGCAGGCCCGCGCGTTTCTGAACATCTGTCGGCATCGCGGCGCGCGGTTGTGCGAGGACGGGAGCGCGCATGCGCGGGTATTCAGCTGTCCGTACCACGCCTGGGTCTACGGTCTGGATGGACAGCTGACCGGACAGTACGGCGGGGCGACGTTCGGTGACATAGAGCATTCGGAATACGGGCTGATCGAGCTGTCTTGTGCCGAGCGCTGCGGTCTCGTCTGGGTGATGCTCTCGACTGGCGAAACTTTCGACATAGACGCCTGGCTCGGTGATTTTGCCGGTGAACTCGACAGCCTCAAGCTCGATGAATGGCATCTTTATCTGCAGCGTGAGCTGCCGGGTCCGGGTTGGAAGGTGACGATGGATGGTTATCTAGAGGCGTACCATCACAACCTCGTACACCAGGAGACGGTCGGCAAGCACACTGTCGGTAACCTGCTGGTGCTCGATACCTTCGGTCCGCATCAGCGGCTGACTTTCGGGCGTAAGTCCCTGGGTGAGCTTGCCGACCAGGATGAGACGCAATGGCAGCCGGAAGAGCACATTCGCCTGATTCATTCCGGGTTTCCGAATCTTTCCGTTTCGGGAATTCTCGGCGACCACTGCCTGGTGAGTCAGATATTTCCCGGTCCCTCGCCGGATACGACCATCACGATCCAGACAATTCTGGTCGCTGAGGCGCCGCACACGCCCGCCGCTGCAGAGGCCAGCCGGAACTTCAGCGACATGGTGCTCAAAGCCGTGCAGGAAGAAGATTACGGCATCGGCTTCGGCATTCAGGGCGGAATAAACGCCGTGAAGCAGGGACATTTCGTCTTCGGACGTAACGAACCTGCGGTGCAGAACTATCACAACTGGATCGCTCGCATGATGAATGAGGAGGCCTGAGCTCATGGTGACAATAGGCAAAGCTGGACTGCGCGGACTTGTCATGACGAGCCTCTTTCTGGGGCTCGTTGCCTGCAATGCGGGAGAGCCCGTGCCCGAGACGCCGGCTGCAGCGGAACTGCAGGGGGAAGCACAGGCGGAACCACAGGCAGAAACGCTGACCTCTACCGACCAGTTCCAGGCCACTGACAGTGATTTCGGCCCCCGGGAAGAAATGCCCGGGGCGCCTCTTTACGCACAGCACTGCGCGTCCTGCCATGACGGCACCGTGCCCAAAGCGCCGCACTTCAGCTGGCTGGAGATGATGACGCCGCGGGTCATGCTGCGTTCGCTGGAAGACGGCATCATGCAGATGCAGGCGGCGCACCTTTCCGATGCCGAACGCCGCCATATCGTCGAATACGTGACACGCGCTCCAGCCGACACGGCCAACGTCGTCTCGGCACCCATGTGCGACGAATCGGTCGCGTTTGATCGCACTGCCACGCCGCCACAGGTCGGCTGGGGGCACGATACGGCGCGGTTCACGCCTGCCGACGCCGGCGGCGTCGGTGCTGACGACGCGCGACGCCTGACGCTCAAGTGGAGTTATGTCTATCCGGGCGCGCTGCGCGCGCGCTCGCAACCTGCGGTGGGCTGGGGTGCGGTTTACACAGGCTCCCAGGACGGGACCATATACGCCTTTGATCTCGACAGCGGCTGCGCCCTGTGGACGTTCGCCGCTTCGGCAGAGGTGCGCACAGGTATCGTCCTTACCGGCGGTGAGCGTCCGCTGGCAGTGTTCGGCGACATCCTGGCGAAGCTCTACGCGGTCGACGCGTGGAGTGGGGAACTGGTGTGGTCGCGTAAGGCGGATGATCACCCGTCGGCGACCCTGACCGGCACACCGGCGCTTGCCGGCGAGCAGCTGTTTGTGCCTGTGTCCTCGCTGGAAGTCATCCCCGCGGCAGACCCGGAATATGCCTGCTGCAGCTTCCGTGGCAGCGTCCTGGCGCTCAATGTTGCTGATGGCGCGGAGCTCTGGCGGCACTATACGATTCCTGCCGAACCTCGGCAGACGGGAACGACGAGCGTCGGCACTGCGATTCTCTCGCCCTCCGGCGCGCCGGTCTGGTCGAGTCCCGCGGTAGATCGCAAGCGTAACGTGATCTACTTCGGCAGCGGCGAGAACTATTCCACCCCCGCGGATGACAACAGCGATGCCATCATCGCGGTGGACATGACGACGGGGGAACGGGTCTGGCATCGGCAGAGCACGGAGGGGGATGCGTGGAACGTCGCCTGCATGATGGCGGACAACCCGAACTGTCCGCCGGAGCGCGGGCCGGACTTCGACCATGGCTCATCCATGATTCTGGCGACCCTCCCCGACGGCGGCGATGTGCTGACGGTCGGTCACAAAGACGGCACGATCTACGTGCTGGACCCCGACGAAGCCGGCAATCTGCTCTGGGCGGTGCGCGTCGGTCGGGGCAGCATCCAGGGCGGCGTGCATTTTGGCATGGCGCTGGAAGATACGATCCTCTACGCGCCGATCAACGACATGAACGATACGCGTAACGGTGATTTTCTCGATCCGGATCTCGCGCGGCCCGGCGTGCACGCCATCGACCTGGTCGAAGGCACGGTCGCATGGCAACACGTTCAGGACGATCTTTGCGGGGATGATCGGGAATTCTGTGACCCTGGCGTTTCCGCAGCAATTACCGCAGCCCCCGGAGTGGTTTATGCCGGCCATCTCGACGGTGTCGTACGCGCTTACGCGCAAGCCGACGGTGAAGTGTTGTGGTCCTACGACACGACCGCGGAGCACACCGGTGTCAACGGTCTGGTTGGCCGCGGCGGCAGTATGAGCGGTGCCGGGCCCACCGTGGCGAATGGCCACGTGATTGTTAACTCAGGCTACGGCCTCTACTTTCACGAACCCGGCAACGTCCTGCTGGTATTCGCACCGGCAGAACCTGAAGGTTCTTCGGACGGATAACGACCCAGAAACAGGACCATCGCCGCACCCGCCAGAAACAGCACGAGCGCGATTGTGAAGCCGACCGCGTAGCTGCCGGCCAGATCGTAGACAACGGCAAACAGCAGCGGCGCAGTGCCGGAGCAGGTCGCCAGGGCCATGTAGAGCACCGCGTAAATTTTCGCGTAGTGCTTGAGGCCGAAGTACTTTGCCGCGAGGAACGACATCAGATCCAGTTCGGCGCCCGCCGCGAGCCCCAGAAATGCCGCGGCGGCGGCGGCTGCCCAGAAGTTCTGCGGGTCGAGCATGATCCAGCACCCGATCGTTGGCAGCAGCATGGATATCGACGCCACTGCGGGCGCCCAGAACTTGTCGACGAGATAACCCACCAGGAGACGGCCCAGAATGATGGCGCCGCCGAAAACGCTCATGACGGTGGCCGCATCGCTGTTGGACATGCCCGCGTCGGTCACGGCGGGGTAGAGGTTGGCGCCGATGCCGGATAACGCCATGTAGACCACGAAGATAGACAGCAGCAGTACCCAGAAGCGATAGCTGCGCGCGGCTTCAGACAGAGTGAGGCCTGTTGTGGGCGCGATCTCCGCCTCCGGATGATCGTCATGTTGGTAGTGTTCCCGCGGGCGGAATCCGAACCAGACGAGCGGCAGTGCTATCAGGAGCGGGAGGAGCGCAATGCCGACATAGGCGCCGCGCCAGCCAACGTTGTCCACCAGCCACGTGGTGTACTGCGGGACGAATACGCCGCAGATGCCGGTGCCTGTCAGCGCAAGCCCCAGTGCGAGGCCCCTCTGCTTGAAGAAGTTGGTGGTGATGGCCCGGGTCCAGGTGACGGGTATGGTGCCCGCGCCGAGCACTGCCATCACGGCGTATGCGAGATACAACATCCACAAAGCGCCGTCCTGGCTGGCGGCAACGAAAAATCCCAGCGTCAGGCCCAGGATGCTGGGCAACGCCACGCGCCTCGCGCCGTAGCGGTCGCACAGCCAGCCGACGATGGGAGAGGTGACGACACCGAGTCCAGAGCTGAACAGGATTGCCGCCTGAAATTGCGCGCGCGTCCAGCCGAACTCCTCCGTTACAGGCACGACAAGCGCGCCGACCGTGTAGTACGGCAGCACGAGGGAGCTCAGCGCGACGCCAGCCCCAGCCGAAAGGACCAGGAACCAGCCGCGTCTCAGTTCGGAACCGGCTGCCTGGTTCAGAAGTTCACTCCGCCTTTGTATACCGTCAGGCGAGCATGATCCTGCAGGACGCGTATGTCCTCGAGCGGATTGCCATCGACAATGACGAAGTCGGCGTGACTGTTGGCTGCTAACGTGCCGAGTCTGCCGTTCGGATTCATCGCCAGCCCGCCATTCTGAGTTGCGCAGCGCAGCGCTTCGGCGGGGGACATGTCAAAGAGTTCAACGAAGTATTCGAGGTCCTTTGCGTAAGTGCCATGGGGAGCAATGCTGATCCCGTAGTCACCGCCAACCACCAGTCTGACGCCGGCGGCCCGCAGCTTCGCGACAGTGGCTACGGTCGCCTCTATCTCGCGTTCGTACCCCTGTTGGCAGACGGTTTCACGGCTGATGCCAAGCGTCTCGCATTGATTGAGATATTGCACTTCCCAGGCGATCGCCGGACCGACGAATACACGATCCCGTGCTGCAGCCAACAGCTCTACGGCCTCGTCGTCCAGATAGTTGGCGTGACCGATGTAGTCAACGCCGGCGCGGACCGCCTGCTTGACGGCGTCGGCGGAGCGCGCGTGGCAGGCGACGCGCATGCGGCGCCGGTGCGCCTCGTCGACAATCGCGTTGACTTCCTCGTCAGTGAACGAAAGCTCTCCCGGAGGGTTGGTCGGATTGATATTTTCGCCGTCGATGAAGACTTTGACGACATTCACGCCGAGTTTGCGCTGTTCGCGCACGGCCTTGCGCACCGCCCAGGGGCCGTCAGCAATCTGGCTCAAGCCGCCGGGAGAGTCGACGTTGCTGGCCGTGGCGCCGAGATCCCGCCCGGCAGCGAGGAGCCTCGGCCCGACGATGCGGCCGCTGTTGATCGCGTCGCGCAGCGCCACATCGATCCGATAGGTTGAGCCGAAGCTGACCGCCGACGTGAATCCGGCCTTGAGCATCAGTTCCGCATTCCTGACCGCGGTGATGGTGGCCTGCTCGACAGGAGTGTCGCCGATGGCGAAGGGCGAGGCATCGGCAAACGAGAGATGGGCGTGCGTTTCCGTCATGCCCGGCATGATGAATTTGCCGCCGACGTCGGTCGGCGCTGCGGTGGCCCCCTGCGGCAGGTCCGCCGCAGCGCCCGCGAACTCTACGACGCCGTCCCGCACCCACAGCGCGCCGTCGGCGATCGCCTCATCCTGCGTGCCGAGGAAGAGCGTCGCGTTGGTAAAGAGATGCTCAGCCATGACGGTGTCTAATCCTGGAAAAAGGCTTCTTTGCGTTCGCCGTTGGGTCCGTAGACCGGCTCTCCGCGTTCGACCAGGTACGCCTGGTTGATGCTGGCTTTGACGTTCGCAGATCCGAGGAGCTCAACCATCTTGTCGTAATTCGGATGCTTGAAGTGTGCAGCGAGACTGTCGCTGTCCTCCCAGAGTTCGTAGACCTGGATGCGGGTGGGTACCGAAGGATCCGGCGCGAAACAGTAGTCGTGGCAGCCGTCCTCTTCGACGCGCGTGGCCATCTGCACGTCTTTGGTGATGGCCACAGCGTGGTCGCGGTCAGTTTCGTTATCAAATTCCAGGGCGGCAACAACAATGATCATATATTTCTCTTCTAAAAGGGTTAAGCGGCAACCAGGTCTCGGCTCCAGCGCCGATGCGACGGTCCCCCTGGACCGCGCTGTTCCCCGGCGTGTTCCGGATACACAGAAGCGGTATAGAGATCACCGTGTGCGTCCATCGCGAGTTGATGTATGTAGATGGCGATGTTCTCGACGCGCTCCAGCACCTCGCCTGTGTCTTCGTCGAGCACGGCGAGGTTACTCATCTTGTCGCTGGCATAAATTCGGTTGCCGTAGGTGGCGAGACTCAGCGGCATGATATGGGTCCACTCGTCTATGTAGTCGCCTTTCGGTCCGAATCGCTGTATGCGGTGCACCGCGCCTTCCTCCGGCTGCGTGCGGCGCGGCTCTATCTGGCCCGGCACGGTCATGTAGTCGTGGAAGTTACCCCCGACGAGATCGGCGACCAGAATGCGGCCCTGGGAATCGATCGTCAGCGCATGCGGCGTGTTGAACTGTCCGGGACCCCGGCCCCAGCCGCCGATGGCTCTGATGTATTCACCTTCCGGGGTGTACCAGACGAGACGGGAGTTCCAGTAACCGTCGGCGACGACGATATTGCCGTTGTCCTGAACGGCCACCGCGGTCGGCCCGTTGAAGTGGTTCTCGTCTTCGCCCCATTCGCCGAAAGTGCCGAGCGTCAGCAGAAGTTCGCCGTCGGGCGTGTATTTCTTGACCGTGTGGCCATCGCGGTCCGTGGTCCAGAACATGCCATCTTTTTCGATGTACAGCGTGTGCGCTCCCAGCGCGAAGCCGCGCTCATCGGATGGCCCCCACTTGCCGAGGTATTCGCCGTCGCGGCTGAACATCGAGATGCTGCTCTTGCCCATCTTGTCTTTCATCGCGAGAGGGTGAGTGGCCCAGTGTTCGATGTCGCGGGTAAACAGATAAATCACGCCGTCAGCGTCGACCGCGACGCCGGAGCCCATCTCGAATTGCATATCTTCGGGGTACTTCGGCCAGGATTCGGCCAATTGATAACCGCCGCGCGGATCGTCTGATCCCGTGCGATTATCCACGTCGTGCGATGTACACATGTCCTCTCCCCAGGCGCATAGTCCGCTTGATACTGTCAAAAAACTGCGGGATGTGCCAGCGAAGACCACTTGTTGAAGCGCCTCCAGCTGAAGGTGGAGGGGGCGTTGCTGAAGATAGAAGAAATGCGGGCAGGCGAGGTGCCTGCCCGCGTCATTGATGGGAGATTACCGACGCACTATTGGCTGATGCGTATCATCTGCGTCTCGCCGCTCGAATCGTCCACGCCATCGTTGTCGGTCGATATGAGGAGGTCGCCGTCCGCGAGAACGGTCAATCCTTCGACTTTCTCGATGATGGCGCCGCCCGGCGCAGCCAGGTCAGGCATGAGATCGCGGACGAGGGTCTTCTCGAGAACCGGCAGCGTCTCGCCGTCTGCTGCAAACTCGATGCCCTGGGTCTGGACTTTGTAGACCCGCTTGATGCGCGCGTCCGGTCCGCCCTGGTTGTCTCGTTCGAGCACGAGGAACTCACCGCCGCTAACAGCTACGATTTCGGACAGGCCAACCCAGCCGCCATTCGGGGATTCGACAGGATCGAGCGGATAGGAGGCAAACGTCCAGTCGCCCTCCGGAGACAGTCTGCCGATGCGCGCAAACGCGGCATCGTCGCCAGCGTCTGGCCATGCCCGCTGGAAGGCAACGTACACGTCGCTATCAGCCAGGGTGACGCCCTCGAGGCCAAACCGACGCTGGCCGACATTGGCGAGTGCCCCGGGCAGAGTCACGGCGTATTCGATGTTGCCGCGACGATCGACCCACGCGACGATATTCGGCGAGAAGTCGCGCCCGGTGTCGCCGATCGCGCCTGAGCCTTCGGAAGCCACGATGAAACCGCCATCTTTGCGCGCGGCGATCCCTTCCAGGTCCAGGTTGACCGTCCCGTCTTCATTCACCAGCGATTTGATGCCTTCCACCTGGTCGGCGAGATCATTGGCGGCAATGAAGTCTGCGGCCTCGGCCTCGATGGCTGCGATAGCGCCGCTGGTGTCGTACAAAACAATGTCGCGCACGATGCGCGCGGGGAAGACGCTGGCGTTGATGCGGTAAATGCGGCTCGACTTGTAGAAGCTGTCGTGCACGGAGTAGACGACTTTCGGGTTGGTCGGGCTTGCCGCAAGGGCTGATTGCGCCCCCCATGGAATGGGCGTGCCGTCCGCACGGCTGCGGGAAACGAGCGTCGGATAAGCCGGCGGTCCAGCCTGGTAACGGTAGATGTTCAGGGAACCGCGGAACTTGTCGCCGCGATCGTCTTCCTCTGAAGCTGCCACGAACAGACCGCGTGTGGGAATTGCGAGCAGGCCTTCAGGACCGATGTTCGCCGGCAGGATCTGCTTCAGGCGCAGGCGCGGCTTCTTATTGCCCCACACGCGATAGACCAGAACGACGCTCGAACGCTCGGAGCCGACAAACAGGAAGCGCTTGTCGCCGTAGAGGCCGTATTCCACATTTTCCGGCTCATTGCCCTTATTCTCGGAACGCTCCTCAGGGTAGTGACCCAGGCGCGCCGTCACGTGTTCAACGCTGTTGCCGGCCTCGACGAGGGTGTTGCCCTTTTTGTCGAATATCGTAAAGCCGCGGCTGCCGCCGAAGAGATCGCCCTCGTCCGCGGTGGCGAACGCGTGATTGGAAATCCAGGCTACGCCGTCCGGCTCTCGTGCGACCTGCTCGAGGCTCTCCGTCAAAGTAATGAGGCCTTCCTCGGCGATGTCGATCTGATCAAGGTCGACGGCGCCGGCGTTGAAATCATTCAGCACCTCGCCGCTTGGCAGGTCGACCAGTGCCAGATGGTTGTTTTCCTGAAAAGTGACGACGGCTACGTTGAAGTCGTTGATGTCGACGTATTCCGGTTCCGGATCTTCCGGAAAGAGGTCAGCCAGGCCGGTCAGGTCTACCGTGCGTGTTGACCAGTCGCTGACGTCACCGTCGAGGTCGACGATCGTCAGGAAGCCTGCAGGCGCCTGCGGGGGTTCGCCGTCGCCGAGGTCTTCGTCACGTTCGTTCTCAATTGCGATGGCGGCATATTTTCCGTCCGGGCTGACGTCGATCGCGTCGGGCTGGCCGCCGAGATCGATGCTGCGCACGATCGTTTGCGTCGCAATGTCGATGATCTGCAGAACGCCGGAAACGTTGATGAAGTCTTCGCTCGTGTTTACGGCGGCGAGTGCGTAGCCGTCTTTGACGGCTACAGACGTCGGCTCGCCGGCCAGCGGCACCAGGCCCACCGGTGCAGGTGCGGCGGGGTCGGTGATGTCGACGAGGCCAATGGCCTCTTGCGGGCTGTCTGTGTACACCAGGGTGTAGCCGTCCGGAGTGACGTCGACAATTTCCGGCGCCGATTCGTTTTCGATGTCGCCGGTAGTCAGAAAGGTCGGGAAGGTGGCGATGCGCTGAAAGGCGCTTTGCCCGGGTGTCGCAGGTTTGGCTAATTTGTTGCCTCCACCTTCAGCCAACGCTGGCGGCACAAACAAGGCGGTGGTCAGTAAACAGAGAATGGAAGTTCGTCTCACTTGGCGTCCCCAATAGAAAGTGGGTTGACGTTAGTGCGACTGCGTTGCGATTTTATGACAAATAAGCGCAAACACGTTGATTTTTTCGATTGCTATCTTCGATGTTTGCGCGTTTGTTACAACTCCGTGACGATTGTAACTTTAGGGCTGTCGAACCTCAGCCCGCGCTGTGCTCCGCGCCGGCAAACCGGTTCAGCTGCAGCGTGTCGCGGATCTCTGTGCCCAGCGGGGAGGTCATGTCATCCACGGGGATGCCGGTGCTGTCGGCGATGCGCACCATGCGCTGGAAGTTGGCGGCAACGCCGGCGGCGTCCACCAGCACCGCAGGGCCTGCCTGTTCCAGAAGGTTCTGTCTTGCTTCAGCGAGTGCGGCTGCGTCGCGGGTGGCGACACTCTCGGCAAACCGCATCAGCTCTGGCCCGAAGGGTATTCCCTGGGCAGCAGCTGCCGCGTCGCCGTTGATGCCTTCGAGGTCAATATCGGTCTCTGTGGTCGTTGCGCTCACACGGAGCATCGAGGCATGCGCGTTGGTTCAGTAAAAGCACTCATTGACCGCGGATACCCGTCCCGCGATGAGTTCGGTCTGCATGCGATTGATGCTGCGATCCGGGTCCTGCACGAAGTTCTGCATGCCTTGGAACGACAAGTACTGAGCGTCGCCGAGGCTGCGCCAGTCGCGCAGCGCGTCGGGGATGAGCGTCAGCGCGCGCACGACATTCGCGGTTCTGTCGGTCGGCCAGAGGTCGGCTTCGTTGCCGACCGCGCCATCCGGCGGCACCGTAGGCACAAAGCCGATGTCCTCAGCCAGTTTTTCTGGCGTATAGCCGGACGGCTCTCCCGGGACGGGCTCTGGAAGTGGCTCCAGCGGCAGGCCCAGGGCGCGATGAAACTCGTCGATGCTGAAGACTGCGACGACGATGCCGACGAGTTCGACGTAGTGCGCTTTGCTCATGTCTGCCGCAGCGTTGTCTTCGACGTAGCTTCGCGTGATTCGTGTCTGGTCGGTGATGATACGGTGCACGGCGTCTACCGCGCGCTCGGGCAGATCCGTGACCGCGGTATGAGTCCCGGGAAAGTTGTATGGTGAGAGCGCGGTTTTGCGCGCCCGGCAGAAGTCGCAGTCGAGGGCTGCGCGGCTCTCTGCGGCTATTGCAACCCGCTCATTACCGTTCCAGCGCGCGCCCGGGCCTGCCAGCCGCTGCCAGAATTGCCGGTACGCTTCGCCTATGTCGGCTCGAATCGGATAAGGTGCGTCGGTATAAGAAAACGCGGACATATGACTTTTCCTGGAACGCCTGCGAAGCAACATGGTCGGCGTCTGGCGAGTGTCCGTCAAGGCTGCGAGTTCTGGCGTAGTGATAACCTGAGAGGCATCCTGAAAGGGAAGCAATCGGAAAGGGAAGCAATCGGAAAGGGAAGCAATCGGAAAGGGAAGCAATCAGAAAGGAAAGAGGGAGAGATATGCGATTACACGTCGTCGATGGGACATTTGAGCTCTATCGTGCGCACTACTCGAAACGTCCGGGCAAAGTGAGTCCGAGTGGCCAGGACGTCAAAGCGACCGCCGGCGTCATGAGCTCGCTGCTGAACCTGCTGGCAGATCCGGTGGAGCAGGTGACCCATCTCGCGGTTGCGTTCGACAACCCGATCGAATCATTTCGGAATGATCTCTTCGCAGGCTACAAAGACGGCAGCGGTATGGAGCCGGAGCTCGTGGCGCAGATGGACCTCGTCGAGGACGCCGTGCGGGCGCTGGGTATCGTCGTCTGGTCCATGGCGGAATTCGAGGCTGACGATGCGCTTGCCACCGCGGCTGCGCGATATGCGGGGGAGGTGGATCAGGTCCGCATCATGACGCCGGACAAAGACCTCGGCCAATGCGTGGTTGGGCAGAAAGTCGTCCAGGTGGACCGGATCCGCGACCGCATCATTGATGCGGATGGCGTGATTGCGAAAAACGGGGTGCCGCCGATGTTGATACCCGACTGGCTCGCGCTTGTCGGGGACACCGCTGACGGCATCCCCGGTCTGCCAGGCTTTGGCGCGAAAACTGCCGCCACTCTGTTGAATGCGTATGGCGGCATCGAAGCCATTCCGGACGACCCTGAAGCATGGGAGGTCAAAGTTCGCGGCGCACCGCGGCTTGCGGCCACGCTTGCCGGGGAGCGGGACAACGCCATGCTGTATCGTGAGCTTGCGACCTTGCGCACCGACGTGCCGCTGGCCGAGCGCTTTGCGGATCTCGAGTGGCGCGGCGCGCCGCGCGAGCAGTACGAGGCGTTTGTAGCAGACCTGGGGGGCATGACGGCGCGCCCGCAACGCTTCGTCTGATCAGTCGACAACCAGTACCTTGGCGCCCCGCGTCGGACGAAACTTGAGGTCCAGGAGTGCGCGATTGGCGTCGGCGAGGGGGTAGGTTTCGAGGGTCGGGCGGATACCGGCGGCCGCCGCGAGCGGCAGATACTCACGGATATCCTGCATCGTGATGTTGGCGACGCTCTTGATTTCTCTTTCCATCCACAGGTGCTCGTGGTAGCTCAGGTCCTGCAGGGCGGCTTGATCACCGGCTTCTTTACGGATCGCGTTGATGACCAGGCGGCCACCCGGAGCGAGGTGGCTCAGTGAGCAGACGACCGGGAACCAGGCGGGGGTCGTATCGATGATCGCATGCAGCGGTTGTGGCGGCTTGTCGTCCGTATTGCCGCTCCAGTCCGCGCCAAGGTTACGGGCGAACTCTCGAACCTCGGCATCACGGGCAAATACGTAAATCTTCGAGTCCGGGAGCACATGGCGGGCCAGCTGTAACACCTGATGAGCGGAGCCGCCGAAACCCATCAGTCCCAGCGGCTCGCCGGACACGAGCCCCGTCAATTTCAGCGCGCGGTAGCCGATGGCTCCGCCGCAAAGCAACGGCGCCGCTTCGGCGTCGCTGTAAACCTCGGGCACAGACACCGCGTAAGCTGCCGGGACGGTCATGTATTCCGCGTAGCCGCCGTGGGCATCGCAGCCTGTCGCTACGAACTCGGCGCTGAGATTCTCTCGCTCGCCGCCGTCGGAGTGGTGGATCCAGCCGACGCCGACTCTGTCGCCAATCCTGAAGGCGGCCGCGCCTTCCGCAGCAACGACCTCACCAATCACCTGGTGTCCTGGAATGACCGGCAGCTCGCGGGGCACGAGCCTGCCTTCGATTTCATCAAGTTCGGTATGACAGACGCCGCACGCCTTGATCTTCAGCAGCAGCTCTCCACTGGCAGGGGCGGGGTCCGGCATCTCAACCCATTGCAGCGGCGCTGAGCCGGGGGACAGCGTTTGCAGTGTTTCTAGAATTTGGGCGCGCATGGATTCTCTCGAAGGTACAATTGCCCGCTTGTCCAATCACTTACTTAGGAGCATACAGTGAACGTTGACGGAAAGGTTGCCATAGTTACCGGTGGCGCATCTGGACTCGGGGCTGCAACGGCGCGGCGCATCGTGGATGCGGGCGGCAAGGTTGCTATCCTCGATTTGAACGAAGAACTCGGTCAGGCATTTGCCGCGGAGCTCGGTGACAACGCCATTTTTGCCAAGGTCAACGTCGTCGATGAAGACTCGGTTGCAGCCGCGGTGAATGCCACGGTGGAAGCGTTCGGCGACTTGCACATCTGCTGCAATTACGCCGGGATAGGCCACCCCGGGCGTACCCTCGGCCGTGAAGGTCCACTGCCGCTCAAACATTTCAAGATGGTGGTCGACGTCAATCTGATCGGCACCTTCAACGTGCTGCGTTTGGCTGCAGAGCAGATTGCCAAGCACGACCCGGTGACTGAAGACGGTTGTCGCGGGGTCATCATCAATACCGCTTCGGTGGCCGCGTATGAAGGCCAGATTGGACAGGCGGCTTACAGCGCGTCCAAAGGCGGCGTGGTGGGCATGACGTTGCCTATCGCGCGTGACCTCGCAAGTCTCGGCATTCGCGTCAACACGATCGTGCCGGGGCTCATTAACACACCGCTGCTGGCAGCGTTGCCGGAGCAGGCGAAGGCGTCCCTCGCGGCGACAGTGCTCTTCCCCCAGCGTCTGGGCGAAGCGGATGAGATTGCCAAGGTTGCGATGTCGATCATCGACAATGATTACATCAATGGCGAGTGTATCCGGATGGACGGCGGCATACGCATGCAGCCGAAGTAAGACTGAGTCAGTCTCTGCCGCGCTGTGCTGCTGAGCCCTGGAGTTCGGCGGCTTCCGCGCTGGCGGCAGGCGTTTCTATGTCCACAACCCGGGCGCGCGCCGCGTCGCGCGCCTGACGTCTCCCCAGCCACCAGCCGGCGGCGAAGGCGCCTACCAGAAACAGCGATATTTCTGTCATCAGATAAATCATGAGGCGGGACGCACGTTCGCGATACCGCGGACACCGAGCAAGCGTCGGGCGGCGAATGCGTAGTCGCCACCCGTGAGGCCGCTGAGGATCGCGCGCCTGCCGTCCATCTCGACACCTGCCGCGGGGAGCCGTTGCAACGTGATCTCCGCGTCGCGTTGCAACCGCGATTCGATGCCGGGCGCCGTATGCATGAAGCAGACACCCCAGAGCGCCACTATGACCGATGTCGCAACGAGTTCAGGCCAACGTTGCCGCATCATTTGAGCAGCGAGCCGAGGATGCCGCGGATCAGTCTGGTGCCGAGAGAGCGTCCCACCGAGCGCGCGGCGCTTTTCAAGAAAGCTTCGCCGATGCCCTGACGATTGCTGCGACGCCGCGGGGTGCTGGCCTTCGCCGCTTTTGCCTCCTCCTTTGCTTGCGCCGCGGCGCGCTCCGCCTCTGCTTCGCGTGCGGCTGCTTGTATCGCCCGCGCCTCCAGAATTTCGTATGCGGATTCCCGGTCGATGGACTCGTCGTAGCGATCCCCGATCGGCGACCGGTCCAAGAGCGCCTTACGCTCCGAATCGTCGAGCGGTCCGATGCGGGATTCTGGTGGTGCGATGAGTGCTTCTTTCACTGAGGTCGGCGAACCGTCCGCGTCGAGCGTGGATACGAGCGCCTCTCCGGTGCCGAGCGTGGTGAGCGCGGCCTCTACGTCCAGGTTTTCGTCATTGCGGAAGCTTTCTGCGGTCGCGCGCAGCGTCTTGCGGTCTTTCGGTGTGAACGCGCGCACCGCATGGGCGATTTTCAGCCCGAGTTGGCCGAGCACCGACTCCGGCAGGTCCGCTGCGTTCTGGGTGACGAAATAGACGCCCACGGCTTTCGAGCGGATCAAACGTACGACCTGCTCGATCTTCTCGACGAGGCTCTCCGGCATATCGTCGAAGAGGAGGTGGGCTTCGTCGAAGAAAAGTACGAGCTTGGGTTTTTCCAGGTCGCCGGCTTCCGGCAACTCTTCGAACAGCTCCGACAGCAGCCACAAGAGAAAAGCCGCGTACAGCTTGGGTGAATCGCGCAGCAATACTTCACTGTGCAGGAGGCTGATGACTCCGTTGCCGGAGAAGTCGCGCTGCATGAGGTCGCTGACGCGGAGCGCCGGTTCGCCGAAGAAATTTTCAGCACCCTGTTGTTCGAGAATGAGCAGGCGTCGTTGGATCGCGCCGATGCTTGCCGGGGCGATGTTGCCGTACTCGCTGCGCAGCGCTTTGGCGTGCTCACCCATCCACGCCAGCAGTGAACGAAGATCTTTCAGATCGAGCAGCAGCATGCCCTCGTCATCGGCGATCGCAAAGGCGGCGTAGAGAATACCGCTCTGCGTGTCGTTGAGATCGAGCAGGGATCCCAGGATCAGCGGCCCCATCTCCGAGATGGTCGTGCGCACCGGATGACCTTTGGTGCCGAACACATCCCATAGCAGCGTGGGGTAGGCACGCTGCGCATAATCGTCTATGCCGATGATGCCGCAGCGTCGGTCGATTTCCGCATGGGGCTTGCCGGCGGCTGCAATACCGCTCAAGTCACCTTTCACGTCCGCGGCGAATACAGGGATACCTGCCCGTGAAAAACCTTCTGCAAGCACTTGTAATGTAACCGTTTTTCCGGAACCGGTTGCGCCGGTAATGAGCCCGTGACGGTTGCTCTGACTGGCCAGTTGCGCCACCGTGTAGCCCTCACGACCGCCAATGCGAATAGTCGCCGACACGTATATTCCCCTGATCTGGATCTCTCTATCCTGCGAGCTTGCTCTGCGAAATGCGAGTCCGACGAGGTAAAACGACTGTAAAAGTTGTGCTTCAGCAGCGTCTGCGTCGGCAGTTGAGGTCTGTTCAAGCCTCGGGCGAGCCTCTATGTTAAGCGCTGGACAGTTGGAGACGGGTCATGTTCGAAGTCCTGAGTACAGCCATCTTGACCGCGGCGCTGACGCTGGGGATCGCCTACGTGCTTGGCCGCCGCATTATCGAGCTCAAGCTCGCGCCGCTGGTGCAGGCAGAAGTGGATCGCCGCCTCGAGGAGCTTGGTGAGCTCATCGAGAATCGCGTTCGCAACGGCGTCGTCCACGCTGTCGAAGAAGTGACCTCGCCAGAAAGTTTCCAGAAGAGCATGGCAAAGGGGCAGGACACGCTCATGAACGCGCTCTTCGGCAAAAAACCCTCTTAACGACCGGCCGGGCGCGACACGCGTTCGCCGTCGCGGACGTCCATGAAATCCAGATTCATACCGTCCTTGTGCACGGTGCCGGCCGATCCCAGATCGCTGCCGCGTACCAGTGCATCCTTGCCAAAGCGTTCGAGCAGCGTGTCGATGGTGGCTTCCAGGCGGCGCGTTTCGGGCTGGCTGAACAATGCGAGCTGCTGCGGCTCATCGCGCCAGTCGAGATCGAATAGAGCCATCCCTACCAGCCGGAATGGACCGGGATGGTCAAACTCCCGCAAAAGCTCACATGCCGTAGCGTGAAACGTTGCTGCGGTGTCGGAGGGGTGGGTCAGCTGGCGCTGTTTGCTCAAAAGCTGGTGCGCTGTCGTTTTCAAGCGGATGCGCACACCGCGAGCGACGTAGTTCTTCTTGCGCAGACGCCGTGCCAACCGATCTGCGGCGCGCTGCAGATGCCGCTGGATGTCTTCCGGGCGGCTGACGTCTCTGCTCAGCGTGCGATCGCTGCCCATGCTGCGTGCGCTGCGGCCGCGCTCGACGCGTCGCGGGTCTTCACCACGGGCGAGCTTGTAGAGACGGCGGCCGAGCACGCCCAGCGTGGCTTCTAGATCGGCAAGGTCCCGCTGCGCCACGTCGCCGATGGTGAACAGCGCCTGCTCCTCGAGCACCGCAGTGGTCTTCGGACCGACGCCCCACAGACGATTGACCGGCTGCGGCGCCAGCCAGTCCCGGGTCGTCCCTGGTTCGACGACGGTCAGGCCGTTCGGTTTGTCGTAGGCGCTGGCGACCTTGGCGACGTACTTCGTCGCCGCAAGGCCGACCGAAATATGCAGGCCAGTGGCGGCCAGCACCGCTGCTTTGATGCGCTCACCCATTTCTCTTGGTGAGCCAAAAAAGTGCTCGGCGCCTGACATGTCCAGGAACGCCTCGTCCAGAGAGAGGGCCTCAACGCGGGGTGAGAAGTCGGCGAATATGTCCATGATCTGCGCCGATACGGCTTCGTATTTTTCGAAACTCGGCGGGACCATGATGGCCTCTGGGCAGCGCCGGCGCGCCTCGCCGACCGACATGGCGCTGCCGACGCCGTAGGGCCGGGCTTCGTAGCTGGCGGTCAAGACAACGCCGCGGTAGCTGTTCGGTCCTATCAGCACCGGCTTCCCGCGCAACTCCGGATTGTCGCGTTGCTCGACGGCGGCATAGAAGGCGTCCATGTCCGCATGCGCGACGATTTGCGGCCAACGTTCCATGCGGGTCACTTTAGCAGATACTGTTTATATATCCAGTATTCTGGCGTCGCCCATAAAAAGCCCCGCATGAAGCGGGGCAAATGAGGGGCCTGCCGGCCATCCGACTGCCGGCAGTGCAAACCCGTTACCGGGCGACGCGCAGTCTATGGATACGTCATGAACAAGCTGTGACGATCCTGCTGTCGAAAGGCTCAGGCGTTTTGCAGCGCTTCAAGCACTTTGGCCGGGTGATCGGCGGCCCGGGCAACGCGTCGCCAGTGTTTCTTCACCTTGCCATCGGGACCAATCCATACCGTGGAGCGGATGACGCCCATGGTCTTCTTGCCATACATCATCTTCTCGCCGAAGGCGTCGTACCGGGTCATGACTTTCTTGTCAGTATCCGCGAGCAGGGTGAACGGCAGGTTGTACTTGCGGGCAAAGCGCGTGTGGCTCTCCGGATCGTCGGGCGACACGCCCAGAACCACCGTGCCCGTGCGCTCGATCTCGCCCCAGAGGTCGCGGAACCCGCAGGCTTCCTTGGTACAGCCCGGGGTGTCGTCGCGCGGATAGAAATACACGACGACGTTTTTACCCTTGAGGTCTTTCAACGCCACTTTGTTGCCGTCCTGGTCGGGCAGCGTAAAGGCGGGTGCGGCTTTGCCTTCGACGATGGGCATCAGTGTTTCTCCTTGTCATCGGGTTCGCAGCGGAATACCGGGATTTCTCGCTGTGTGCGCGTTTGATATTCAGCGTAAGGGCTATAGTGCTCGACGCAGATGGGCCACGCAGCCGCGCGCTCTTCGCCGGCCAGCTGGCGCGCGGTCATCGCGCGGCGCCGGCCGCCTTCGGTGATCGTCACTTGCGGATGCGCGACCAGGTTGTGGTACCACACCGGGTGGCGGGGCGCGCCGCCCTGCGAGGCCACCAGCAGCACATCCTCACCGTCGGGCACGTACATGAGCGGTATGGTCCGTTGTCTGCCGCTTCTGGCGCCGGTCATTTCGACCAGGCAGATCGGATCCCCGCCGAGCCTGTTCATCAGCCGTCCGCGGCTCAAGCGATACACCCAGACGTTGAAGCGGGTGAAGATTTTCAGAAACCAGGTCGGGATCGCTGGCCCCTGTTCGGTCTGTGCGGAACTCTCGGTGGTCATGGTGCTTTCTCGTGCTCGTGCTTATCTTCGTCGTCGACGTTAGCTGAGCGGCTGGATTTCGGCGCGAAACGCCGGGGTGGCCTCGTTCACTTTCACGCGGATCTCGCCGTTAGCGCCAGCCTCGAGGAGGTCGACGATCTCGGCCGCCATGACGCTGGTGGGCATCATTCCGAACTCCGGCGCTTTGTACGCGTCGGGAACGATCTGGGTGTCCACCACGCCCGGGCAGATGGCATTGATGCGGACGTTGCTGTCAGCGTTGGCGGCGGCCACGGCACGGGTCAAGCCGACAAGCGCATATTTGGTGGCGGTGTACATCGGATCTACCGGCACCACGGACAAGCCAGCAGTGGAAGCGGTGATCGTGATGGCGCCGCCCTTTGCCCGCATGACCGGCAGCAGGCACTTCAAGCCGTGATACACGCCGTCCAGATTGACGCCCACGATGCGTTTGTACTGATCGGCACTGACGTCTTCGATTGGGAGAAAAGGATCACCCGTCGGCACGGTCATGATGCCGGCGTTGAGGTGCGCAAAATCCGGGACGCCGAGCTGCGCGGTGCAGCCATCTACCGCGGCGGCCACGGACGCGAGGTCCGTGACGTCGCAACGGATGAAGCAGCCGCCGATCTCAGCGGCAAGCGTTTCGCCGACGGTTGCGTTGATGTCGCAGACAGCAACTTTCACGCCGTTTGCTGCCAGCGCGCGACAGACCGCTTCGCCGATCCCGGTCGCGCCGCCGGTTACCATGGCAACCTGTGTCATCTCTTTCTCTCCCAGCTGTAGTCGCGAGCGCCGCAAAGTACGATCTAAGACGTCAGCCTGTCAAATAGCTTTGCCGGTTGCGGTGGTCTGACCGTGTCTGACAAGCTAACGTAAACGAAATGCGTCTCGACTTTTACCGGCCGGAGCAATCGCTGCTAGTCTTGCTATGGGTTGGGCAGCAGTACAGCAAAAATTGATAGAAATACGGGACGCACTTCCGAACGACATGCACCACGTGCTGACCTGGGTCAATGACCCGCAGCTGTGGTTCGTGGACGGGATCGGCGCATATCAAGCCCAGACGGAAGCCGAATTTGACCCCGTCTGGCAGGCCCTTTTACAGCACGAAAGCGCCTGGATGTTGAGCAAAGGCGGCGAACTGGTTGGCCACGTGGGCTGGGTCGAGCCCGCCGCTGCTTGTGCAGAGGTTTACATCACGATTGGTGATGTCGCCCACCGGCGCGGGGGCCTGGGTCGCTTCGCTCTGCGCTGGATCGAAGCGCGCGCAGCCGTTCTTGGCATGCGGCGCCTGATTGCCCGGGTGTTGGAAGTGAACCAGCCCGGCATGGCGTTTTTTGACGCACTCGGCTATCGCGCTGTGCCGGCCCTGGCTACCCAGCTCGAGCGCGACGGCAACGCAATGACCCTGCACTGGCTCGAGAAAACGGTGCCGCTGGCCGCGCGCTGATTGCCTTCAGGCCTGTATCAGCTCCAGATAAGAATCTTCGAAGTGCACGAACGATACATCGCCGGCGTCGGCAAACGCCTGACGCGCGTACGCGCATGTCTGTGCCTTGTTTGCGGCGGCCATCCGATAGTGGGCATAGCCTGCTTCCTTGAAGATGTCCTCCGTCCAGCGGGGCGCCAGCGTGCCTGTCGTGGGTTCGTGTAAGAGGCCGATGGTCACACCCGGATGCGCGCGGGTCAGGCGCGCCACTTTCGCCAGACCGTGGAAGTCGGTGGTGTTTGTCGGGCTGAGATCAAAGTGCTCGACGAAGCTTTGTCTGACGGCGGCGAGCCGGTCAGACGCGGTCCAGATGTACACACAATGGTTGTCTGCCCGGGACTTCTGAGTCCTGCCGAACTCGTAGCGTTGTCCGTTTGGCGCCGTCAGCAGCAGCCAGGCCTGCTCACCGTCGCGGAACGACGACAGTTTTTCAGGCTGATCCAGGGTGACCAGGTTGCGCTCCTGCAGCGTATCCAGCGCGCGCAGCGGATCTGCGTGGGTCAGGCGGAATATCGTATCGCCAACCCGGGGACCGGCGGTTGCGGGCCGCGCTTCAGCGACGTAGGAAGTGAAGTTGTCCTGTTCGACGTATTCGACATCTGTGGGCTCACCGCGCCTCCAGATGAACTGTCGGCCGATACCTTCGTACAGGTTCATGATGCCGGGCTCGAAGCCCAGAACTTTGAGAAAGTCGAGTGTATCGCCAAGCACGCCATCCAGCGGTACATCCGCCTGCGCGACGCCGGCCGGAGGCGCCGCTTCGATGATCGTCGTGCCGAAATGTGCAATTGCCGGTGTGCTCATTGCGCAATTCTCCTAAGTGCCAGATCGACGCTGAACGCCGTCAGTGTCTGTCGGCCTCAAGGCCCGCCTTTGATGCTGATGGTGTGCCCGGTCATCCAGCTGGATGCTTCCGAGGCGAGATAAACCACCGCAGGGGCAATGTCTTCGGGTGTACCTACGCGCCCCAGAGGTATCTGAAAGCGCTCGCCCAGCGCGGGTATGTCTTCTTCACTCAGGTTCAGAAACTCGAGGAAAACTTCGGTGGGGATAGGCCCCGGGGAGACCCCGTTGACGCGAATGTTGTGCGGGGCAAGCTCTGCTGCCAGGGTTTGCGTCAGGTTGTTCACGCCGCTCTTAGCCACGGCGTAGGGTCCGTTGAAAGGCGATGCGACACCAGCTGCTGCTGAGGAGATGTTTATGATAGTGCCGCCGCCGTTGTCTTTCATGATCCTCGCGGCAGCCTGCGCGCCGGTCCAGACCGCCTTGAGATTCAGGTTGAGCTGAAAGTCCCACTGGCGCTCCGGCATATCCAGCAGGGTCCGTGGCACCCGATCGTCGGCGCCGCCGGCGTTGCTGACCCAGCAATCGAGGCGGCCCATCTCTTTGAAAGTCGTTTCCGCCAGCTGGGCGACCTGGGCTATGTCCATGACGTCCGTCGTGAGCGCCAGTGCGCGCCGCCCCAGCGCTTCGATCTTGCCCGCTACCGCCTCGATCTCATCGGTGCGCCGCGCGGCCAGAACCACGTCCGCGCCTGCCTCGGCGAGACCCAGGGCGAGCCCTTCGCCAATCCCACGGCCGCCGCCCGTGACGACGGCAACCTGACCTTCCAATTTGAATCTATCCAGAATCACGACGACCCCCTCCCAGAAATGTAGAGGGTCATAGTACCCGATGTTCAGCGCACGGTGTTGCGCAGGATGCCCAGATGTCTGCTCGTGCTCACGACCTCATCGCCGCTGCGCAGGTACGCCCAGGGGTTGAGCAGGGTCGCGATGTGAAAGAGCACACCCTCTGGCGTCCCGGTGAGGAGGATCGTTCGTGCCGGGATGTGCTGGCAGGGCGTGAGCGCCAGTGTCGCGCGCCCGAGGAGATATTGCGCCTCGCAGTTCGCGAGCGCCTCCGTCACGATTTGCCGGGGATTCCATATCGTCAAACCTGCCTCGGCGCGCTGCCGCAACCTGCCGTTGACGTACAGGTTCAGGTCAAAGGCTTGGTAGAAGGTGTCGTTGTCTGGCACGACCAGCAAAGCACCGACGGGCATGCGCGACGCGCCGCCCTTGCCGGCGGGAAAACCCGTCAGTCCCATCGGGCCGTCCAGGTCGATGTTGGCAACGAGTTGCCATCGGTCGGTGAAGTCGCCGCACAGCAGGTAGCCCAGCGTCGGCTTGTTTCCTGCTGTCGCATTCTCGAAGGGCACCGCACATAGTTCGACCTCGTGATCGAGGCGGATGGCCTCGCGCACTGGTGCGTTCCATGGGGTGGCGTCAGACAGTTTCGGAAAGAGGAAAGGTTCGCCGTCGTGGCCCACCTCTGCGGCATGGGCACGGAAATTGGTGCCGGCTGCGATATGTGGAAAGCGCGCATTGATGGGTACCGCCAGCTCTTCCCAGGCCACTTGTTCATGCTCACCGTTTGTGGCGATCTGCCTGAGCGTTTCCGCGCCGAGCGCATTGTAAGCAGCGATAGCGTCGGCAAAGCGTCCGCGTCCAGGCATCGCGCGGTTCAGATCGATGCCGTGAATGCCCGAGGTGTCGCTGCCTGTGACGAGGTAAACCGTGCCGCCGTGGCTGCGGGCGAGGGTGAGTGCTTCATCCGGCGGCGCGATGGCCACGTCGGTAAACGGATCAGCGGGCAGGGCCGCGTCGTGCTGCGGGCGCGTGAGCCACCAGCCGTAGAGCAGCAGAGCCGCGACCACAGCCAGAAAGCCGATTGATATGATGCGTAGCGATTTGTTCACGCCGCAACATCCCCCACATTTCCAGTCATGATTCTGCCCAATCCGGCTGCGTTGCTTGTGTTAAGTTTGCAATCCTAATGTGAATGTTGCCGCGATGGGCAAGGGGGAGGTTATGGCTGTTTCGGGTGGGTGTTTATGCGGGGAGATCCGTTACGAGTTCGACAGTGCGCCAGCAATGACGGGCGTCTGTCACTGCAAAAACTGTCAGCGTCAGGCGGGGTCCGCTTTTTCCACGCTGGCGGCGGTACCGCGCGCTGAGTTCCGCTTTGTCCAGGGTGAGCCGAAGCTCTATCTGGATAAGGACACCACCAGCGGCAACACTGTCGAAAGGTATTTCTGCGGTACCTGCGGGTCGCCCATCTACTCGGCCCTGTCAACTCAGCCCGATTCAATCTTCCTGAAGACCGGCACCATGGATGATACCAGTGGCTTCACGCCTCAGTTTCACGCCTGGTGTGACAGCAAGCAGGACTGGGTGCAGCTCGAGGAGGGTGTGCCGGCGATGCCGACTCAGTAACGCTGTCAGCCAAAGTCGCCGGACAGTAAACCCACGTCTCCGCCGCGGGCGGCGGTGTTGACGCTGACCGTTTGTTCCGTCGCGAAGCGCTGCAGATAGTGGGGGCCGCCGGCTTTGGGGCCGGTGCCGGACAAACCGCGGCCGCCGAAAGGCTGACTGCCGACCACTGCCCCGATCATGTTTCGATTGACGTATACGTTGCCGACAGACAGCCGGCGCGCCCAGCGCTCGGCGCGTTGGTCGATACGCGTGTGGATGCCGAGCGTCAGGCCGTAGCCCGTCCCGTTGATCTCGTTGATCACCTCGTCGACGGCGTCCGCGCTGAAACGTCGCACGTGCAATATCGGGCCGAAGACTTCGCGCTCGAGGAGCGCGAGATTTTCGAGTTCGACCAGCGTCGGCGCGAAGTAAAATCCGCTCGCCGGCAGATTTGTGTGCGCCTGATAGACAGCCAGCCCTGCATCGCGCAGCTTGTCGAGGTGCGCCTCGAGCACTGCTCTGGCGGCCTTGCTGATAATGGGGCCTACGTCGGTGGCCGGGTCTTCGGGATGAGCAACCCTCAGCTCTGCCATGGCGCCCCTGATCAAAGCGAGCGCTTCGTCCGCGATGTCCTCCTGCAGGTACAGCAATCGCAGCGCAGAGCAGCGTTGTCCGGAAGCGCCGAAGGCGGAACGGATGACGTCGTCTGTCACCTGTTCCAGAAGCGCTGTGGAGTCGACAATCATCGCGTTCTGGCCACCGGTTTCGGCGATGAGCGGCACGATCGGTCCGGGGCGGTCGGCAAGCTGCTGATTGATCAGGCGCGCGACCTCAGTGGAGCCTGTGAACGCAACGCCTGCGCAGGCCGGGTGAGCGACCAGCGTCCGACCGAGCTCAGCGTCCCCCAACACCAGCTGGCAGGTATCCAGCGGCACGCCGGCGGCGTGCAGCAGAGTCACCGCGCGGCAGGCGATGACTGGTGTCGTTTCCGCCGGTTTGGCGATGACCGCGTTGCCGCTCGCCAGCGCAGCAGCGATCTGGCCGACGAAGATGGCCAGCGGGAAATTCCATGGACTGATGCAAACGAACACACCGCGCCCCTGTAGCGCGAGCGTGTTGGCTTCGCCGGCTGGTCCGGGCAGCGCAACGGGACCCGCAAACTGTTGCTCAGCCAAGGCGGCATAGAAACGGCAGAAATCCACCGCCTCCCGGACTTCGTCGACGGCGTCACCCAGGGTTTTGCCGGCCTCATGACACAAGAGCGTATAGAAATCTTCTCGCGCGGCTTCGAGCTGCTCGGCAAATGCGTGAAGTAGTGCCGCGCGCGCCCGCCCGCCGCGCGCGTCCCAGTCGATCTGCGCACGCACGGCCGCCGTGAAAGCGTCCTCTGCCGCCTGCACGGGAAACGCCTGGACGCGGGCGATCTCGACGCTGGTGTCAGCCGGGCTCACATGCGTCTGCACATCGACTGCATCTGTATCCCGTGCGGCGGTGAGAGAACTGACCTCGACCGGTGACGCCTCCCAGCCCTTGGCTTTGTAGCGATCGGCCAGCTCCGCTTGACTGAGGTCCACGCCTGCGGAATTCAGTCTGTCCGGGAACAGGTGCGGCGGGGTTCGCAGGTAGCTGTCGGCAGGCGATGGGATGGCGAAGGGATCGCTCGCCAGATCTGCAGCGGGCAGGGTGGCGTCGTGCAGGCGATTGACGAACGAACTGTTCGCGCCGTTCTCCAGCAGCCGCCGGACGAGATAGGCGAGCAGGTCCTTGTGTTGCCCGACCGGGGCATACACCCGCAGCTTGAGATCCGGGAGCGAGCGCCGCACCACTTTGTAGAGGTGCTCGCCCATGCCGTGCAGACGCTGGAATTCGAAATCCCGTCTTGCCCCTGCCATATGGCTGATCGCCGCGACGGTATGGGCGTTGTGCGTGGCAAACTGTGGTGTCAGGCCTTCCGCGTCGAGCAGGCGCCGCGCACAGACCAGGTACGACATGTCCGTATGGGCTTTGCGGGTATAAACGGGATAGTCGGCGAAACCGGCCTGCTGAGCCTGCTTGATTTCGGCGTCCCAATAGGCGCCTTTGACGAGGCGGACGGGGATATTGCGCCCACCTTCCTGTGCCAGGCTTTCCAGCCAGGCGATTACGGGTAGGGCGCGCTTGCCGTAAGCCTGCACCACCATGCCGAGGCCCGGCCAGCCGTTGAGCTCGGGCGCTCGATAGAGCGCTTCGAACAAAGTCAGCGACAGGGTCAGCCGATCTGCTTCCTCGGCGTCCACGGTCAAACCCACGCCATCGCGTTGGGCGAGTTGGCAGAGGTTGAGCAGTCTGGGGAGAAGTTCCTGCTGCAGGCGGGCCAATTGCAGCGCCTCGTAGCGCGGATGCAGGGCCGAGAGCTTGATGGACACCGTGTTGCCGGGCGGCGCGGCGCCCACTGCCGTGATGGCTTCGGCGTAGGCGGTGGCGTAGCGCGCGGCGCTCGCTTGATCGCGGGCGCCTTCACCCAGCATATCGAAGGAGTAATGCTCTAACTCACTCATTTTGCCGCGCTCGAGCGCCGCAGCGATCGTCTCGCCCAGGACGAACTCGCCGCCGAGGATCTGCATTGCGCTGCGCACGGCCTGTTGCACGACCGGTTTGCCGAGTCTGCTCACGATGCCTGTCAGCCAGTCGGACGGATGCTGGTCGGTGGGTTTCAGGGTTTTACCGGTCAGCATGAGCGCCCAGGTGGAAGCGTTTACCAGCCAGGAATCGGCGGTGCCGCTGTGCGCTTCCCAATCCCGGTTGAGCAGCTTGTCGAGAATCAGGTCGTTGGCTGTGGCATCGTCGGGGACACGGAGGAAAGCTTCCGCGAGGCACATGAGTGCGACCCCTTCTTCGTTGCTGAGGCCATACTCGCTCAAGAAAGTGTCGAGCAGCGTGCGCTCCTGCGGCTCGGCTCTGAGTGTCTCAACCCAGCCGGCGGCCAGCTGCGTGATTGCGGCGCCATCCCTTTCGCTATAAGGGCGAGCGGCCTTCAGCGTTGCGACAGCCTCCGCCTCTGGCAGAAACTTGTCCTTGTCGATGGCAAGCGTCGCGGCTGACATCCGGCAGACCTCGGCTCAAGCCATCACGTTGCTGGTCGCTTGCACGACGCGATGGCGTGAGTAAAAGTCGAGCGATACGGTCTTGTCGACCTCAGGCAGGCGCAGGGTTGCCGGGCGCTTGTCATGGTCGTCTGCATGGGCCACTGCGGCCATGATGTCGCCGATCAGCGGCGCGTTCTTGAATTGATTGCCGCTGGTGCCGATCGCCACGAGATAACCCTCGAGGTCGGTGCGATCGTAGACCGGAATCCAGTCGTCGGAGACGTCGTATAGGCCGACGGTGCCGCGCGCCTGACTCTCGATCCCGAGTTCGGGGAAACGCTGCGCGGCGCGATAAACCTGTGTGGTCCATTGATCCGTCAGGTGGTTGTCATAATCGTCCGGGTCGACGATGCCATCGTCGTCACACTCGGGATCGGCGGAGCCGATCAGCCAGTCGCCGCCATCGCCTCGATGATAAACGCCGCTGTCGAAGTCGACGACGAATCCCCTGTCGGGATCGCTGCCGGCTGGCGCGGCAACGTATGCGACCTCGTGCCGTTGCGCGGCGGTTTTGATCGGCAGTTCCACCTCAGCCAGCTGGTTGATGGCGGCTGAATGGGGGCCTGCGGCGTTGATGACTGTCGCGCCTCTGACGGCGCTGCCGTCTGCGAGGGTTACGCCGCACACGCGGCCGTCAATCTTGTCTATCGTCGCCACGCTTGCGTTGAATCTGAATTCGGCGCCTGCGCGCTGCGCTGCGTCGGCAAGATTGCGAGCCGCCAGCTGTGGGTCGGAAACATGTCCGCACGCGGGTATGTAAATGCCGCTCGAGATGCGTCCGGTTGTGGGTTCCCCGAAGCCTGCTTCGTCCAATCGCCGAGGCGGTCCGAAGCCGGCCAGGTTGATGCCCGGATAGCGCGCGCGCAGGCCGTCGGCGTCAAGCCATTCGTAAGCAACGCCGACCGCGTCGAGCGCGGCCAGGTTGTTTGCATAGCTATCTTCGGTGCCTTCATTGACCAGCACGAGGCCGCCGGTTTCGCGGTACTCGGCCAGGGGTTCGTCGGCTGGCGCCTCGAGGAAGTCGCGCCACGTCAGCCAGCGGGATCGTGCCGCATGGGCAATCGCGCAGGAGACTTCATGTGAATAGAACGGCCGGACGATGGCGGAAGAGTAGCTCGTGGAGCCGTAACCGGCAGCTGGCAAGGCATCAACGACGATGATCTGCCCGCCAGCCCGCGCCAGGCTCAACGCGATACTGCTGCCAACGACGCCTGCGCCGATGACGATGTGATCGTAGGTCTTGGACATGCGGCTAAGGTGCGCGCAAACCATGATGAACGCAAGCACGGTGCGTGTCTTGCCCGGGCAGAGCGCTTACGCCACCATTGGTGGTTCAGCGGAGGAGGGTGTATGCCAGGCGCATTGGAAGGTATTCGGGTGCTCGACGTCGGGCAGCTTGTGCAGGGGCCGCAGGGCGCCGCGCTCATGAGCGACATGGGCGCTGACGTGATCAAGATAGAGCTGCCGAACGTGGGCGATCT
This sequence comes from Pseudomonadales bacterium, assembly GCA_965267275.1. Lineage (GTDB taxonomy): Bacteria > Pseudomonadota > Gammaproteobacteria > Pseudomonadales > Azotimanducaceae > UBA4421. The sequence continues at coordinate 2,557,397 of OZ253950.1, read as the reverse complement.
GTCGCGTTGGATATTCATGAGCGAGACGGATACGCGGAGCGCTTATCTGGAAGCGTGCAACCGCGGTAAGCGCAGCGTGACCATTGATCTCCGGACGCCGGCGGGTGTTGAGATATTCAAACGCCTCGCCGCAGATGCTGACGTCGTCATCAGTAACTTCAAACACGGCACCATGGACGCTTGGGGGCTCGGTTATGACGACCTTGCGTCGTTGAACCCCGGACTCATCTGGGCCGCGGGCAGCGCGTTCGGACCGGTCGGCCCGGATACCGATCGCGAGGGGGCGGATCTTGCCGGGCAGGCCGCTGGTGGTCTCGTCAGCACAACGGGTGCCGATGGCCAGCCGCCATCACCTGTCGGGGTAACGATTGCCGACCATATCGCCTCACAGAATCTCGTCTCCGGCGTGCTGGGTGCGCTCGTCAGCCGCGCGCGCACCGGTCAGGGGCAGAAGGTGGAAGTGTCTCTGCTGGGCGGGCAGATCTGGGCGCAGGCGTCCGAGTATTCCCACTATCTCTTGAGCGGCGAAGTGCCTGGCCGCTCCAACAACGGGCACCCGCTGCTGCGCGGGCTTTACGGGATCTTCGAAACTGCCGATGGTTGGATCGGTTTGATCGGCGTGCCACCCGCAAGCCGCGATGCGTTTTTCATAGCGATGGACCAACCGGAGCTGGCGCTCGATCCGAGGTTTCAGGGGTTGCTCGCGAGCCGCGAGGATATGAATTTTTTATTTGCCACGCTGACGCCGGCATTCAAGCAGAAAACCACGGCTGCGTGGTGCGAAACGCTCAGGGAGATGGGCGTGCGCTACGCGCCTGTGCGCGATTACGCCGAGGCGGCGCAGGATCCCGGGATATGGGAAAATGGCTATCTGCAGCGCCTGCCCGATGATGCCGGCGTTGAGCAAGCCGTCGTCGGCACGCCGATCGCCATGAGCGGCACGCCGCTGACGCCGGGTGTGCGAGCGCCGGAATTGGGCGAGCACACCGACACGGTGCTCGCCGAGCTTGGCTACGGCACGGCGGAAATCAGTCAATTGAGAGAAGAGGGCGTCGTCTAGCTACCGCTGGCGGCCCGCCAACTTAGGAACTTTATTATGGGTTTGGATTTTAACGGCCGCGTGGCCGTGGTGACGGGTGCCGGTAATGGACTCGGCAGGTCGCATGCGTTGCTGCTTGGTTCGCTCGGTGCATCGGTGGTGGTCAACGATCTTGGCGGTTCGGGCTCCGGCGAAGGCAGCGATGCCACAGTGGCCGATGGCGTTGTTGCAGAGATCAAGGCGAGCGGCGGTGACGCCGTAGCCAATCCTGATTCCGTCACCGACGGTGACAAGATCATACAGTGCGCCCTCGATACCTTCGGCCGTGTCGATGTCGTCATCAACAACGCAGGGATCCTGCGTGACAAGTCGCTCCACAAAATGAGTGACGAAGACTGGGATCTCGTATACGAAGTGCACCTGCGCGGAGCTTACAAGGTCAGCCGGGCGGCTTTTCCGCACATGCGTGAGCAGGGTTATGGCCGCTTTGTGATGACGACCTCTGCTGCCGGTATCTATGGGAACTTTGGACAGGCGAACTACAGTGCCTGCAAGCTCGCGCTGCATGGACTTTCCCAGACGATCGCCGTGGAAGGCCGGTCTAAAGGCGTTCAGTCGAACACGATTGCGCCGATAGCTGCATCACGTCTGATGGGGACGGTCATGGACGAAGACGCCATGAACCTCCTGAAGCCCGAGGTGGTCAGCCCGCTTGTGGCCTATCTCTGCCACGAAAGCTGCGAAGACACCGGCGGCCTCTTCGAGGTTGGTGCCGGCTGGATCAGCCGCGTGCGCTGGGAACGCAGCGCGGGCGCCTACTTCGATCCGGCAGGATTCGGCATCGACGACGTTGCAGATGCCTGGGACACCGTCAATGACTTTACCGGCGCCACGCATCCGACACATACGGGATCCACCTTCAAAGCCATTCAGGCCAACCCTCATCTCAGCAAGGAGTCATAGATGACGTTTGAAACGACCGACGCGGAAGTGCTGCAGGATGCGCTCCTGCGCTTCATGGACGATGAGATCTATCCCAATGAAGCGAACTATCATGCTGAGCTCAACGCGCTGCCGGACCGCTTCGCCACTGTGCCGCTGATGGAGGATCTCAAGGCCAAGGCCAAGGACGCGGGGCTTTGGAACCTGTGGCTGCCGAAAGACCACGGCGGCTTGAGCAATGCCGACTACGCGCCGCTCGCCGAAATCATGGGCCGCGTGTTGTGGTCGCCGGAGGTGTTCAACTGCAATGCGCCGGACACCGGCAACATGGAAGTGTTCTTGAAGTATGGCACCGAAGCGCAGCAGGCGCGCTGGCTGAAGCCGCTGCTGGATGGAGAGATCCGCTCCTCGTACGCGATGACTGAGCCGGACGTGGCTTCCAGTGACGCGACCAACGTGCAGACGCGCATCGAACGCGACGGCGACGAGTACGTCATCAACGGCCGCAAGTGGTTCATTACCAATGCGCCTTATGAGCGCACGAAGATTTTCATCGTGATGGGTAAATCGGATCCCGACAATCCGAATCGTCATCTGCAGCAAAGCCAGGTGCTCGTGCCCAAGGATACGCCCGGTGTCACAGTGGTACGGCCGCTGACGACGCTCGGCTACGACGATGCGCCGCTTGGCCACGCGGAAGTCCTGTTCGAAGACGTGCGCGTGCCGGCTGACAACATCCTGCTGGGCGAGGGCCGCGGATTCGAGATCGCCCAGGGGCGCCTCGGCCCGGGGCGTATACACCACTGTATGCGTCTCATCGGCAGCGCGCAGCGGGCGTTGGAGTACGCCTGTCAGCGCGCGGTGAGCCGCGAGACGTTCGGCAAAAAACTGAGCGAACACCAGTCGGTGCTGGAAGACATCGCTAATTCGTTTGCCGAGATCGAGCAAGCCCGTCTGCTCACCCTGAAAACCGCACAGCGCATTGACGAAGTGGGGGCGAAAGATGCCCGCGACATGATAGCCGCGTCGAAAATCACGGTGCCGCTGATGGCGCAGACCGTGATCGATCGCTGCATGCAGATTCACGGCGCAGGCGGCTTGACCGCCGACTATCCCATGGCCGAAGCGTTCAACTACGCACGCTGGTGCCGTCAGGCGGACGGACCGGATCAGGTGCACATGATGTCGCTCGGCAGGCAGCTGGTGAAGCGTTACACCCGGTAAGCGCGCCCGGCAGTCTCTGTGTCATAACCTATGCTTAAGGGTGAACCTCTTTCTGGAGCTCGCTCGTGCGCAGGGTGCGCGGATTTACGCTGGTAGAACTGGTGATTGTCATTCTTCTGTTGGCCGTCCTGGCAGCCGTGCTGGTGCCGCGGTTTCTTGATACGGGAGATGAAGCGATGTCTGCTCGGTTGGAAACCATGGCCGGCGCGCTGCGGGAGGCCACCAACCTGGTTCACGCTCAGGCCCGGCTCGAGGGCAAGCTCGATGGCCTCGATACGATTGCCGTCGAAGGCGCCAACATAGAGCTGCACAGCGGTTATCCGCGCGGCAACTGGGTGCGCGCCATTCGTTATCTCGTCAGGCTGGACGACCAGACCTGGACCCCGCCGGGACGGACCTGCGCGCAACCCTGGTGCGGCCGGGCGTTTCAGAGAAGCGTGCCCGGTGCGCCGGCTTTTTCCGGGCGCGGCGGCAAGGCCTGGCCTGAGGGGTATCAGTGGTCCGACCAGTGCGGCGTGTACTACATCAATAACGAAGACGGCACGCCGCCGTTGATCGGTGTAACCGACGGGGACTGCTAGCCGGCGCTCGAAGGTTCTGCCGCGGGCGCGCGCTGTTTCTGCCGCCAGTTGTCGAACCGCATCAACAGCGGCGGTAAAAACAGCAGGTCCAGCAGAAGTGCAACTACGATGATCGGCGTCAACAGCAGGGCGACGTTCTGGAAGTGGAATGTGTTCGAGAACACGAGAATGAAGGTTCCCACCGCCAGCGCCAGCGTAGTGATGGTGATGGCCGAGCCGGCTTTCTCCAGCGAATAGCTGACTGCAGCTGCGGGCGTGGCTCCTTCGCGCTTGGCGCTGATGTACTTACTGAGGATATGCACGGAGTCGTCGACGACGATGCCTATGCTGATGGAGAACAGCATCAGAATGTAGGGGCTCAGCTCGCCGACGAACAATCCCCAGAATCCGAATACGATCGTTGCCGGAAATAGATTTGGCATGATGCTCAAGAGTCCGTAGCGCATGCTGCGCAGGCCGACGATCAGCGTCAGCGTGATGAGCACGAAGCTGAGCGTGAAGCCTTTTGCCAGCTCCTCCGTGATGGCCTGGTCCAGGCGCGCGAACAGGATGCTGTTGTCCCCGTGCAGCACCTGATAGGACGGATCCAGATTGGCTTCGATCCAGCCGTCGATCCGATCGTTCAGGTTGATGAGCTGGCCGTTGGTCAGATTCGACGTGCCGACCACGAGGCGGATGGCGGAGTAGTCGTTGTTGAAGATCGGTTCCAGATTGGGCTCGATTTCCTGGATGAGCTGATATCCCACCAGATAGTCGATGATCTGCAGCTTGTCCTCTGGCAGGACATCGTATGCCGGATCGTCGTCGTGCTCCGACTTGTTGAGGCTGCGGAGGAGGTCCGTGTAGCTCGTCACGAAGCTCGCTTCCGGCTGGGATTCCACCCATTCGGAAAACGCGTTCACCTGATTCAGGAATTCTGGCTCGGTGATGCCGTAGTACTGACCGCTGTTGATACTGTATACGAGGCTTTGATCATTGCCGATCTTTTCGCGGAGCGCCGTCATCACGTAGTGAAAATCCGAATCTTCGTCGACGAAGCTGTAGCGATTGAAGTCGAGCTTATTGAGCGGCAGCATCGCCAGGGTCGCAAGGATGACGGCGGCGCTGCCCCAGAAGAGCGCTGTGCCGCGGGTGTGTACCAGGCGGTCCACCCAGTTGATGAAGTCCTGCACACCCAGAGGTTTGGCGACTTTGTTGGCCGGTAACAGCATGATGAGCGCCGGCAGCAGGCACAGTGTCACGAGATAGGCCCACCAGGTGCCGAGAGCGATGACGTTGCCGAAGCCGTAGATGCCCGGCGAGGAGGAATAATTGAGGCTCAAGAAGCCCATCGACGTGGTGATCGTGGCGAGCGTCACCGGCTGCAGATTGATTTTCAGGCTGTCGCGCATCGCTTCGAGCTTGTCCATCCCGGCACTCAGGCCCTGAGCATAGACCGAGACGATGTGTATGCCCCCGGCAATGGCGATGACCAGCACGACGATCGGCCCCAGGCTCGATATCTGATTGAACGGGATGCCGAGCCAGCCCCAGGTGCCCACAGACAGCCCGATCGTGGCGAACGCGACGGCAAAGAGGCATACCGCATACGGCAGGGAGCGCAGGCAGAACCACAGAAGCAGGATGCCAACCGCCACGGTGAGGGGCATCAGCGTCTGGCTGTCTTTGATCTGCGCGTTGTAGCCGTCGAGCTCGAACAGCGCGCTGCCGAGGACGTAGATATTGACGTCTGGATGCCTGGCGCGCAGATCGTCGCGCAAGGCGATCACGGATCGCGCGATGTCGAGGCGTTCTGCCTGCTCGTCGCGGGGGGCTTTGTACTTAACGACCGCCAGCGCCATGTCACCATTCGAGGAAAGCAGGCTCTTGGTCAGATCTTCGTCCTTCAGCGCCAGTTCTTTCAGGACCGGCAGGTCGTCTTCAGTGAGCGTGTCGATGATGGGAATGATGTAATCGCGGTCGTAACGTTCCGCGTCTACGGAGTTCAGGCGACGATTGGTCAACGCGCCGATAGACACGGCATGATCGATTTCCGCGTAGCGGTTGGTGAGCTCATCCATCGCTCTGAGCGCTTCGAATGTGAAGACATCCGTGTCGGTCTCAAAGGCGAACAGGACGCTGGTGCTTGGCGGAAAGTCGCTGCGCGCCTGGTCGACTTCTGCTTTGTAGGGGTCGTCCTCGGACAGGATGGCTTTGAAAGTGGCTTCGATCGACGTGTGATGCATCCCCCACGCGACACAGGCCCCTAACAGGAGCGTGAAAGCCGCCAGCACGTAGCGCCGGGCCAGCAATTGTTCGACAACAAATGACATTTATGCGACGTGAGGTCCTGCTCTGGTCGATGCGCGAGGTATGCTAGAGTTTCCTTGAAGTTAATTCACGTGGAATCTCATGAAAATGCGAATCGCGCTTCTGTTTGCCGCTCTGTGTACAGCCGGCATGGCCCATGCCAGCCGCGTTGGCGACTTTGCTCTTCTGGATCACACCGGCACCTTCCATCAGCTCAGCTACTTCAATGATCAGGCTGCGATCGTGTTGGTCGCGCATGCCAATGACAGCACGGTCATGGCCGAACAGCTCGATGAGATCCACGCGTTGCGCGAGCGTTATGCGGAGCACCCGGTCGTTTTCTACATGCTGAACGCGGACGCTGGTGATACGCGCCAGACCATTGCTGCGGAGGCGGCGGCAAAAGAGATCAGCATTCCGATACTCGTCGACGAGACGCAGCTCGTGGCCGAGTCCCTTGGCATCGAACGCGTCGGTGAGGTGCTCGTCGTCAAGCCTGACACGATGCAGCTCATGTACCGTGGGAGCGTTGACCAGCTGAGTGAAGTGCAGGGTGCGATCAACGCTGTGATCGAAGGCGCGGAGATCAGTGTCGCGGAGTTCGCCGGTGGCGGCGCGCCGCTTGTCTATGCCGCGCGCGACCAGCATGCCGCATCGCCGCCGTCGTACAGCCGGGACATCGCGCCGATCCTCAAGGACAACTGCGTACAGTGCCATCATGAAGGCGGGATCGGTCCCTGGGCGATGACCGGGCATGCGATGGTGCAGGGCTGGTCCGCGATGATGCGCGAGGTGGTCATGACCCAGCGTATGCCGCCGGGACAGGTGGATCCTCACGTCGGCAAAGACCTGCTGCAGGTGGCGGGGCTGTCTACAGAAGAGATGCAGCAGCTCGTTCACTGGATCGATGCGGGCGCGCCGGGCGACGATGCCGAAGATCCTCTCGCCGGACTACAGTTTGCCAACGCCAAGTTCAACTTCGGCGAACCGGACCTCATCTACAAGATCCCGGCGCAGGAAATCCCGGCGACCGGTGTGCTCGACTACCGCTATGTCCCGGTGGAGCTCAATCTCGACCGCGACGTCTGGGTGAAGGCGATGGAGTTCATTCCGGGTGATCCGGCCGTTGTCCATCATGTCATTGCCTATGTCTCCAGCCCTGCAGACAAGACGGTGCGGGGCCGCGCGACGGGTGCCGCTCAGGGTGAGAGCGTCGGCGGGTTTGCGCCGGGCCGTCCCGGGGACATCTTCCGCGACAACAGCGGTCGTTTGATCCGCAAAGGGTCGAACCTTCTATTGCAGATGCACTACACGACGTCCGGTAAGGCCACGGTGGACGAAACAGAGATCGGGATCTACATCTACGACGAGCCGCCGACGTATGTGATGTCCGGCGGCGTCGCCGGCCAGCGCCGGTTTCTGGTCCCGCCGCATGAAAAAGAGTACAAGCTCGAGGGCGTACAGGAGATAGAGCGCGACGCGTACCTGTACGATCTCATGCCGCACATGCACTACCGCGGCAAGTACATGAGTTATACCGCCGAATATCCCGACGGGACGTCTGAAGTCTTGTTGTCCGTGCCTAAGTACAATTTCAACTGGCAGTTCAACTATCCGCTGAAAGAGCCGGTGTTCCTGCCGGCCGGGACCAGGCTCGTGGCGCGGGGAGCGATGGATAACTCGGCGCAGAACACGGCCAATCCGGATCCGAATAGGCCGGTACACTTCGGGCTGCAGACCATTCACGAGATGTTCTTCGGCTTCACCACGCTGCGCTACGTTGGCGACACGCCCGAGGCGGTGATGAGCGGGCGTCAGGAAAACGATGGCCAGGCTGAGGCCATGACGGGGCGGTAAGCCTCGATGTTTGGAGGGGAGAAAATGCGACGGATACTTCTGCTGGCATGCTTGCTGGCATCACCTGCCTGGGCGGATAACCATGGCGATGTCGTCAAGGAGATCGAAGGCTTGTACGCCGGCTGGCGCGCTGCGGTCGAGGCGAGCGACATAGCCGGTTACCTCAACGTGCTCGACCCGGAAGTGCGGCTGCTGCCGCCCGGGGCGCCCGGCATTGACGGCGCGGCTAATTACGGTGAGTTCCTTAAGCCGGTTTTCGAGGCAGCGACGTATGACATCACTGTAGACGTGATGCCGGAGATCGAGGTGTGGGGGGATACTGCCATTGCGCAGTACGAATACACCATCGACCTCAATCGCAAAAACCCCGACGTGGGTGTCGACGAGCCAGGCGCGCTGACGGCTTCGCGAACTTCAGCGCGATACTTTGACGTGCTGCGCAAGCACCCCGACGGGCGCTGGTTGGTATGGCGCCACAGCTGGCAGGAGAAAGCGCAGTAACGCCGGACAGCCTTCCAAGGCAACGTCGTCATCGAGTGTCTCGGTCTCGCCTGGGCAGAAGACCGCGAACGCCGTGACGAGCATGCCGTCGATGAAACCCTCGCTCACGAAATAACCCGGAGAGACGAATGCGCGAGCTGAACCAGGAAACGCCCAAGGGCATCGTGCAGGGCCGTTACGCGGTCGAATTCGAGCGCGTTGCGGAAGCGTTTGTACACAACTTTGAAGCCCGCGACGAAGTCGGCGCCTCGGTTTGCATCACGGTAGATGGCGAGTCTGCAGTGGATCTCTGGGGCGGCACGAAAAACCTGGAAGACGGCTCTCCCTGGCAGGAGGACACGATGTGTGTCGTGTTCTCGAGCACAAAGGGCGCGGTGGCGCTGGCGGCACACACTCTGGTTGCCTCAGGGGAGCTCGATCTCGATGCCAAGGTCGCACATTACTGGCCCGAGTTTGCGGTAAAAGGCAAAGAAGAGGCGACCGTGCGCATGATGCTCGATCACTCGGCGGGCGTGCCGGCCATGCGCGAGAAGCTCAAGGACAAAGGCTGCTGCGATTGGGCGTACATGGTGGAGCGGCTCGAGCAGGAAGAAGCCTTCTGGCGGCCGGGTACGCGCAACGGCTACCACATGGCGAATTTCGGTTGGACGGTCGGCGAACTCATCCGGCGTGTTGCCGGTGAATCCATGGGCACCTATTTCCGGGAAGCGGTGGCCGCGCCCACAGGCGCCGAATGCTGGATCGGGCTGCCGGAGAGCGAAGAGCCGAAGGTGGCGCCCATGCTGCCGTTCAAGCCGGTGCGCGGGGCGCCATTGAGCGCGTTTACCGAGGCGCTCATCGGTGACCCCAGTTCCATCCCCCACCTGGCTTTTTACAATCAGGGCGGGTTCAGCCCTAACAGCCGGGCTTGCCGGGCGGCCGAAATCGGCGGCGCCGGGGCCGTGGCCAACGGCCGGGGCCTCGCCAGAATCTACGCGCCGTTTGCCTGCGGTGGCGAGCTCGGCGGCAAACGATTTGTTGATGCGGATACGCTCGCGGCCATGGGGGAGGTTGCGGTGGCGTCCCACGAGGATGCCACGCTACTCATCCCGACGCGCTTCAGTCTGGGTTTCATGAAGTCGATGGACAATCGCAACGCGCCCGGAATCGACAAAAGCAGTGTCATTCTCAGCGGTGCGGCATTTGGCCATGTGGGCGCCGGCGGCAGCGTTGGCTTTGCCGATCCGCACGCGCGGATGAGCTTCGGCTATGCCATGAACCAGATGGGGCCGGGAATCTTGATGAACGAGCGCGGACAATCTCTCGTGGACGCGGCTTATCTATCGATCGGCTACGAAAGTAATGCCTCCGGCGTGTGGCGTTAGCGAGCCCTTTCAGTTGTGCTGCCTATCGGTACACTAGACAAAGTCCAAACACAGGAAAGAAAGATGCGTCCATCCAGACTGTCATGCGCGATGCTCACCGTTTGTCTTCTCACCGTTGGTGCTGTGCCGTCAGCCCAGGCGGGTTTCGTCACTACTGAGCAGGCCATTGCGCTGGAGCAGCGGGCGCAGATCCTCTCCGCTCTCGAGACCAAGCTGAAAGAGGAAGAGTTACGCACCGCGATGCTGTCCCTGGGCGTTTCACCCGAACAGGTAGAGTCACGCCTCGCCGCGCTCAGTGATGCGGAGCTCGCGCAGCTGAATACCCGTCTGAACGAACTGCCCGCTGGGGCCGGCGCGGTGGAGCTCATCGGCGTGGTGTTCATTGTGCTTCTGGTTCTGGAGCTCGTAGGCGTTACCGACGTCTTCACCGCCATCTGATCACGTGTATTCCCGCGGCCTGCTGGTAGTTCTCACACTGCTCGCAGGCTGCGCGTCTCTGCCGCCTTCAGGACCTTCAGTGCCTGTTTTGAGCGGCGTTCCTTTTTATCCCGATGACGGCCTGCTGTGCGGGCCGAGCGCGTTGGCGAGCGTACTTGGTGCGAGCGGGGTGTCTGTGCCGGTTGATTTGCTGGTGGAGCAGATCTACGTACCCGGCCTCGAAGGTACGCTGCAGGCGGAGATGCTGGCAGCGGCGCGACGCCACGACAGACTGCCTGTGGTGCTCGATGGATCAGAGGAAGGTCTGTTGAACGCTCTCGGTGCGGGCTATCCGGTTCTGGTGCTGCAGCGCCTGGGGATCCTGTGGCAGCGCGGCTGGCACTACGCGGTTCTGGTGGGATACGACGCGGAGCGTTCCGAGTACGTCCTGCATTCAGGGGTCGAGCGGGAAAAGCGCATCACCAGGCGTGCGTTTTTGCGCACCTGGGGAGACGCGGACCGCTGGGCGTATGCGGTGATGGATCCCGCAGACTTACCCGGATTTTTGGATGCCGAGACCCTGTTGGCGGCGGCGGCTGCGGCCGCAGCGACGGGCCGATTGGAGATGGCAGCGACGGTGTTCAGTCATGGCAAAAGCCGGTGGCCGGGCCGCCATATGTTTCATTTCGGTGCGGCCAACGTGCTGATGCGGCAGCAGCGTTATGCGGACGCGGCAGTGGGTTATGAGGACGCACTAGCGGTGGCACCCGGGCATGCACTTTCGATTAACAATCTTGCGTACGCCTGGTATCGCGCCGGTTGCGTGTCCAGAGCGGTCGGCCTTCTCTCTGACGAGCTCGAACGTTCCACAATGGAGAGCGCAGAACGTGCCATCCTCACGGCAACCCTGTCTGAGATCGAAGAGGGCGGGGTTGGGGCAGCCTGCAGTTTGCCCTGAACCTCAGCGCACGCTCATGCCCTCGAGCTCACCTTTATCCCGCCACTGCTTCAGCAAATGATTAAACGCATTGATGCCGGGTGCGTAGGGAGAGTTCTGCATGTTGCCGCCTGAACCCTTACCTTCGCGATTGTAGTAGCCGGGGGTGCACTCTTCGAGGAATGCCGTTGCACCGGTACCCGCCAGTGCGATGATCTGCTGCACCCAGGCTTCCTCCGCGTCCGCGTCCACTTCGATGACCCGTTTGCCGCGTTTCTGCACTTCTTCGATGATGTAGCCGACGTGCACTGCCTGGTCGTCGAACATCGACGTCATGTTCGGGGAAAGGCCGTTCTGATTGATGCCGATGGTGAACCAGTTGGGAAAGCCGTGGCTCGCGAGGCCATGCAGCGTGCGGAAGCCGTCTGCCCAATGATCGTAGAGCGATTCGCCATTGCGGCCGATGGTGTCGAAGTCCACCCGCCGATGGGCCGACGTGGTGATCTCGAAGCCGGTGGCGTAGATGATGCAGTCCACTTCGTACTCTTTACCGTTCGCGACAACGCCTTTTTCGGTGATGCGCTCCACGCCTTTGCTGTCCGAGCAGTCCACCAGTTCGACGTTGGGCCGGTTGAAGGTGTCCAGATACTCGTCATTGAACGTTGGGCGCTTGCAGAACTGACGGTACCAGGGTTTCAATTTTTCAGCGGTCTCATCTGCCGCGACGGTTTCGTCGACCCGGGCGCGGATTTCGTTCATCTTCTCGAAGTCGGCGATTTCCGAGCGCAGCAGAATCTCTTCCATGTCGAGATCCCCCGCATCCGACCTGCGATTCATCAGTGAAATGCCGATACGGCGCGCGATGTCCGTCCAGCCATCAGCGACCAGATCCTCGGTGAAGTTCTGCCCGAGCAGCACGGCGGCAAAGTTCTCGCGGCGCGCGCGCTGCCAGCCGGGACCCTGATTTTTGTACCAGTCTTCATCAGTCTGTGAGTTGCCGCGCAGGTCCACCGAGGAGGGTGTGCGTTGAAAGACGTAGAGTTTTTCCGCGTGGGCACCGACAAACGGCACGCATTGAATGGCGGTAGCCCCGGTGCCGATGATCGCGATCTTCTTGTCGCCGAGCTTGTCGAGATTGCCGTTGTGGTCACCGCCGGTGTAATCGTAGTCCCAGCGCGAGGTGTGGAAGGTATGGCCTTTGAAGTCCTCGATGCCGGGTATGCCCGGGAGCTTGGGCCGGTTGGCCGGGCCGGTGGCCTGGATCACGAATTGCGCGCGGATCCTGTCGCCGCGATGGGTGGCGACGTCCCAGTACTGCCCGTCCTCGTTCCAGCGTACCTCCTGAACCCGGGTCTGGAACAGCGTATTGGGGTAGAGGTCGAAGTATTCACCGATGCGCCGGGTATGCTCGAAGATCTCCGGCGCATAAGAGTACTTTTCCTTCGGCATGTAGCCCGTTTCTTCCAGGAGCGGTAAGTAGCAGTACGACTCGATGTCACACTGCGCGCCGGGATAGCGGTTCCAGTACCAGGTGCCGCCGAAATCCGCGCCGGCTTCAATGACCTTGAAGCCCTCTATGCCGCGCTCTTTCAGCCGCGCCGCGCTCATGAGTCCGCTGAAGCCGGCGCCGATGATCGCCACGTCGATGTCGATATCGAGCGGGTCGCGTTCAATGGCCTCTTCCACATAGGGGTCGTCGTCGGCGTAGTGGGCAAACTTCTCCGCAGCCTCGACATATTGATCTTCGCCGTCGTCACGCACGCGCCGGTCCCGCTCGTGCGCATACTTGGCGCGCAGCGCTTCGGGGTCGAAATCGAGATCGGGGAAGAGGTTGTGCAAACGTTCGCGCTCGGTTGCCATCGCGGGTTGCCTCAGCTTTTATTGAAGCCTCAGAGTATAGCTTGATTCAGCCAGGCACTTCGCCACGCCGGCGCGCGTTGATCCCCGCGATGATCTCGGCGTGGCGCCGGCGATCAATCTCGTAGCGCAGATAAAACATCACACCCGTCAACGATATGAGGCTGGTCGCCGGTCCTTCCATGAAGCCGAGCCACCACACCGTGTCGGCGGGCACGGTGCCGAGCGCTGCGCCGCGCGGGAAGGCAATCACGTCGAGGACAATCCCGCCGATGAAAGCGCCCATGGCGCTGGTGACTTTGTTGGCGAAGGAGCGCGAGGCGTAAATCACGCCTTCGCGGCGCACGCCGGTCTGCAACTCCACTTCATCTGAGATGTCGGCAAACATGGAGTTGAAGCTGGCGAGTATCACCGGCAGAAAAATCCCCTGCAGCAGGTAGCGCAGGAAATAGATCCAGAAGATCCATGGTGAGTCGTTGTCGGGAAACCACGACACGTCGAGCAGGCGCAAGCAGAGTGCAGCGTTGGCGTTGAAAACGACAAAAACGGCCGGGATGACCAACGCGAGGCGTTTGTCCAGGCGCGCAGTGATCTTTGGCGCCAGCGGCAGGCCGATCCACAAGCCGATGAGCGTACCGATAGAGATGAGTCCCAGCTGTTCGGTGCGCAGTCCCCAGAAGTGGATGCCCATGAACGGGCTCATCACCGCTTCCACCGCAATCGCGAACGTGGTCATCAGCATGCCGGCCAGAATCAACCGGAACGAGCGATTGCCGAATATCGCTTTGAAATCCTGCAGGGAGCTCTCGAGCGACAGCGGGTTGTTGGCGCGGTCGAGCTGCATGTGGGGAATCTCTTTTCGGGTGCCGATGCAGCACGCCATGATCGCGATGAACATCAACCCGGCGAAGAATTCCGCGAACGGCAGATAGCGGTCCGGATTGAGGGTGCCAGGGTTGTAGAGTTCCGTGGTGGGGAAGAAATAGCGATAGCCGATGATCGACACCAGCGCCATGGCGGTGATCGAAAATACCGTGCTGAAGGCAAACAGCGTGGAGCGCTGGTGATAGTCCTGGGCGATTTCTGCGCCCAGGGCGAGATGCGGCACGTAAAAGAAGGTCAGCGAACCGCGTACCAGCACCGCAAACAGCGTCAGCCAGAGAAAGTAGCCGAAATCCCCCATGCCGTCCGGCGGGGCAAACAAGGCAATGAAACACGCCACCAGAGGGAACGCGGAAACGAACATGAATGGATGGCGGCGCCCCCAGCGCGAGCGCAGGCGGTCGCTGAGCACCCCGGCGAGGGGATCGGAGATCGCATCGAATATCATTGCGATCGCCAGCGCCAGGCCTGCCAGAGAGCCAGGGATACCGATCACCTGCTGATAGTAGAACAGCACAAAGACGTTGAACGCCTGGTTCTTGATGCCCTCGGAGATCTGGCCGGTCCCGAACGCGAACATGGTTGGCAGCGAGAGCTTACGCAATAGCGCACCTCCAGCTGCGATGGTCCTCTGCATGCTTGCGCATCACGAGCTCCTGCTTAACTGCCCCGCAATGCGAGTGCTGTTCGAATGGTGACTGCCCCTGACGTTGCCACGGTGGCCGAAAAGTGCAAGTCACAACCTGGCATATCTGCGAACCCGGTTGTCATATGTCGCCTGACGCGGCGGGACCTCCTGGGGCAAACTTACCATTTTGATTCGCGGAGAAGCTGAATTGCATTCAAAACACCACATTCTTACTGCGGCTCTGCTGGCAGGCCTCGCGCTCTCTGTCGCTGACCCGGTCCACGCAGATGAGATCGGCAGCGTCGATACCGCGTTCAAGCTCATCGGGCCCGATCACAAAATCAAAATCGAAGCGTTCGATGATGAAAAGGTGGAGGGGGTCGCCTGCCATGTCAGCCGTGCGGTGACCGGCGGTGTGAAAGGCGCGGTCGGTCTGGCCGAAGACACTTCAGATGCGTCGATCGCCTGCCGCCAGGTGGGTCCGATCCGCTTCACTGAGAAGATCCAGGCGGGAGAATCGGTCTTCAGTGAGCGGCGCTCGGTGCTCTTCAAGCGTCTGCAGGTTGTGCGGTTTTGCGATGAGACCCGCAACACGCTGGTGTATCTGGTGTACAGCGACAAGCTGGTGGATGGCTCGCCCAAGAATGCCATCTCGACAGTGCCGATACGGCCATGGACACCCGACGAGCCAGCCGTGCGCTGCGAGGATGTACAGGGCGGCTGGTTCAGCGGCGATTGAGCGGGTGCAACCCGGGCGTCAGTTGATCCGTTCGACCTGCCAGGGGTAATGCGTCTCCTCATCTTTGCCGCAGCTGGGGATCACCGACAGCGGCGTTGCGGCACGCGTCGCGCGCACGCGGACCTCTCCGGCCGGCGTTGTGAAGGTGACCATATCGCCATCGATGCGCGCGAGCGCGGCACCAGAATCAGTGACCAGTGTTTCTGCAGCCTGTGCCGCAGCCGGGTAGGCCGATCTTCCGCGCAGGTAGGTTGCCGCGAGCCGGTCATTTTCGATCTCAGCAACAAATTCGTCGACGACATCGGGGTTGAGGTAACCGTAGAGGGCACCCTGCGGTAGTGTCATCACATTGGCTGCATAGCGATGTCCGCCGACGTGGGTCGTTTCCCACGCGCGATCGCCGACCCGGTCGCGCAGCGCCGCATAGACAGGCAACCCGAAGCGGGAACAGCAGACATCGCGACGGCCGTTGCTGCAGACGAAATAGTGGGGCTCTGTGACGACGGCGCCGCCGGCGTCCAGATCCGCGTCGACCAGGTCCTGATAGCTCTCAAACACAGAATGTCTGGTCACACCGTCGCGGGCGGTGAAGACGTTGAGCTGATGGTTGCGATCGCGCCGTCTGCGAATGAACTGCACTCTGGGCTTGTACCCCTCAGCAGTCAGGCCGGCCTGATACTGACTTATCCACTCGTTAACAAAATCTGGTAAATCATTGTTTTCAAGCGCTTTTTTATCCCACATAGGCTGGTACTCGATGAGCAGCCAGGCATCGACCTGGGGCGCAGTACCCAGCAGGGGCTCCCCTGCGGCAAGCGCAAGCGCCGCGCAGTATTGGCGTGATTCGTCTGTCATGGCGCGAGTTTACTCGAGATACGTGTCAACGTCGGATCAAAGCCCGGCGGCAATCGCCTCCGGCACGTCGATGTGCTTGGCGCGCAGATACTCACCGAGGGACTTGGCCTGTTTGTCGATACGGTGATTGGAGGCCGCACCGGTGGTCAGGATCCCCTTGATGTAGAAATTGAGCGCCCGGAGATTCGGCATCTCGTATCGCTCTATCTCGTACTCCGCCATGTCCGGTAGCAGACGTTTGAACGCCTCGACGGTGAGATTCTCGTAAAGCCAGCTGTAGGCGTCATCGGAGCGTGCCCACACGCCGCAGTTGGCGTTACCGCCTTTGTCGCCCGAGCGTGTGCCGAACAGGCGGCCGAAAGGAATGGTCGTCGTGGCGCCGCCCGGCGCAGCCGGGACCTCGGTCGGCGTTTCCTGGTAGTAGATCTCCTCGAAGTCCATCCGTTGTGTCGGCAGAACGTCCGTTGTCGTGTCGCCCACATGGACTCTCTCGGTGACCAGCTGGCTGTCGATCGTGGACGGCCAGTGCACTGTGACCCGTCCGCCGGTGAAACCTGCGCCGCCGCGGCCGGTATTGCCGGGAATCGTCGCGAGCGCAAGCTCGATCACCTTGGCGTCGAACAAGCGGCCCACCAGTTTCGGATTCGAGGTCGTTACTGTGGTGCGCAAAACGGCATGGGCTTCTTCGTTCATCGTCGGATTTTCGTGATCAGAGCGAATGAGCTGCACGTCCACGTCGTCGAACTGCTCGCGACCGCCGAGGTTGTGGAAAATCTGGTCGAGATAGACCTCTGCTTTCTTCTCAATGTCGAGCCCCGTCAGCATGATCTCGTTGGTCTGTTTGTGAGGCCCCAGCGTGTTGAAACAGACCTTGTGCGTCGGCGGCGGTGTGCTGCCGCGGGTGCCGCTCACCCGTACTCGATCTTCCCCGACCTGCTCGACACTCATGGTGTCGAAATGGGCGATGACATCCGGATTGAGGTAAGCGGGGCTCGAGATTTCGTACAGGAGCTGTGCCGTCACCGTGCCCACGGAGATCAGGCCGCCCGTGCCGGGATGTTTGGTGATCGTGAAACTGCCGTCGGCTTCGATTTCGGCGATGGGATAGCCGACGTTGTGAAAGCTCGGGACCTCTTCGAAAAAAGAATAGTTACCGCCGCAGCACTGCGCGCCGCACTCGATGATGTGTCCGGCGGTGAGCGCGCCCGCCAGCGCGTCATAATCCGTCCGGCTCCAGTTGAATTTCCACGCGGCCGGACCGATGACCACGGCGGCGTCGGTGACGCGTGGACAGATCACGATGTCCGCGCCCTGGTCGAGCGCCTCTTTGATGCCCCAGCCGCCGAAATAGACGTTGGCCGTGAGCGATTCGACGTCGGAGTCGGACAGCGCTTCGCCGGTGTCGAGGTTCGTGAACGTCTGTCCCTGCGCCTGCAGACTGTCGAGATCGTCGAGCAGGTTGTCGCCGTCGATATAAGCGACCTTGGCTTCGACGCCGAGCTCCGCGAGGATCTTTTCCACCTCGGCAGCCATGCTCTTTGGATTCAGGCCGCCGGCATTGGTGACGATTTTGATGCCACGCTCGATACAGTCGGCAGCCACCTCTTGTACCTGCTTCAGGAACGTGCCGACGTAGCCCATGTTCTCGCCGCGCGCCTGCTTCTGGTTATACAGAATGGACATGGTCAGCTCGGCCAGGTAGTCGCCGGTCAGCACGTCGATGGGCCCGCCGTCGATCATTTCGCGGGCCGCGGCGAGGCGGTCGCCATAGAAGCCGCTGCAGTTACCGATCCGTATGACGTCAGTCATGGTTAATCCTCCTCGGGTACCCAGCGCGGTTTGCGTTTTTCGCGGAACGCGGCCATGCCTTCAGCGCCTTCTTCGCTGGAAAACATGCGCGCGCTCCAATCGGCCGTCTCTGCAAAGCCATCCGCGCGGCTGAGTGTCGGCACTCGGCGCACCAGTTTTTTGCATTCGGCCACCGCTATGGGGCCGCCGAGATTGATCATGTCGATTTCTTCCTGCACCGCGTCGCGCAGCTGGTCGTGCGCAACGGCGCGATGGGCGAACCCCATCTCCACGGCCTGTGCGCCGGTGAAGCGCTCGCCGGTCAGGAAGAGCTTCATGCCGTGATGGGTGCCGAGCTTCGGCAGGCAGACGACCGAGATGACCGCGGGGATCACGCCAATACGCACTTCGCTGAAGCTCATCTGCGCCGCCTCGTCGACGATGACGATATCGCCGGCACCCACCATGCCGAGCCCGCCGGCAAAAGCTGCGCCGTTTACCGCAACGATGACGGGCTTCTCACTATCCATCATCATGTTGAGGATGTCGGGGTACGACCAGGCCTTCATGCCGTCGGCGGCCTGGCCGGGCGGGTTTTTGAGATCAGCGCCGGCGCAGAAAGCCGGGCCGTTGCCGGTTATCACAATGGAGCGCACGGCGTCATCCGCCAGCGCGTTCTGCAGGTGATCGTACAGCTCGTTGACCAGCACCGCCGAGAGGGCGTTGCGATTCTCGGGCCGGTTCAGGGTGATCCAGGCCGCGCCTCGATCAACTTCATACAGGGTGGCTTCTGTACCCGCCATGGTTTACTCCTCAGCGATCGTGACCAGCAGCTGGCCGTTTTCAACCTGCTCGCCGGCGCTCACGTGTAGCGTTTCCACAGTGCCCGACATGGGCGCGGTGATGCGATGCTCCATCTTCATTGCCTCGAGAATGAGCAGAAGCTGTCCTTTCTCGACGCTCTGTCCGGCTTCCACTTCGGTGGCGAGCACAGCCCCCGGCATGGGTGCCTTCAAGCCGCCGCCTGTCTCGGCGCCGCCGACACTGGGGTAGCGGGGCTGCTCAATGAGCGTGAGGCCACCGCGATTACCCTGTACGTGCCAGCTGTCGCCGTCGTTCGTGACGACAAATTGCTGGCGCAAGCCATCGATGGCGAGATCCACTGCACCGTCACCCGCGGCGAGGACCTCGACGTGGTGGTTAGCCTCTCCCAGCGTGACGTCGAAGCTGCCGTCACGGCGCGACTGGTAGGCGAACGCAAGCTCGGTAGCGCCGGACGCGAAGGTGATGCGCTCCGGCGGCATCGTGGAGTTCCGCCAGCCGCTCGTGATGCGGTGGTTGATTCTGGCCCGGGCACGGCGCCGCGCCTGACCTTCGATGATGACGGCGATGCCGGCTTCCGTCTGGTCCTGCAGATTGACCTCGCGGGTCAGCGCCGGATTCACGCGTTCGATGAAATCGGTCGTGGTATCCCCGGCCAGGTATGACGGCGCGCGCAGCGTGTTGACCAGGAAATCGCGATTGGTCGTGAGCCCTTGAACTGTGGTGGTCTCGAGCACCCGCGCGAGGCGCGCCGCCGCTTCACGGCGGGTGGGCGCATGCACGATCACTTTGGCGATCATCGGGTCGAAGTCGGTGCTGATGACGCTGCCGGTCTCCACCCCCGAATCGAAGCGCGCTTGACCGACGCTGGAGGGTTGCCACTTCACGACCGGGCCGGGAGAGGGCAGGAAACCGTTCGCCGGATCCTCCGCGTACAGCCGTGCTTCGATGGCGCAACCATTGATGGCAAGATCTTCCTGGGTAAACGACAGCGGTTCACCTTCCGCGATGCGGATCTGCTCGCGCACCAGATCATGGCCGATGATCTCTTCAGTCACCGGGTGTTCGACCTGCAGTCGCGCGTTCACCTCGAGGAAATAGAAGTCGTCACCGGCGAGCAGAAACTCCACGGTGCCTGCTGAGGCGTAGCCGAGCTTGCGCGCCGCGGCGACCGCCGCCGCGCCCATCCGCTCACGTATCTCATCGGTCACCGCGGGTGAGGGCGCCTCCTCGATGATTTTCTGATGACGCCGCTGGATGGAGCATTCGCGCTCGAAGCAGTGCACCAGGTTGCCGTGCTGATCGCCGAGAATCTGCAGCTCAACGTGGCGTGACTTGTCGAGCCACTTTTCAAGGAAGACTGTGTCATCACCGAATGCGCCTGCTGCTTCGCGCCGGGCGCCGGCTACGGCATCGTCGAGCTCGGCTGCGCTTTCGACCACGCGCATGCCCCGACCGCCGCCACCCGCGGAAGCTTTGACCAGAACCGGATAACCGATGTCAGCCGCGGCCTCAGCAAGATTGGTGTCGGCGGTGATTTCGATTGCTGGCAGCGTGGGTACGTCCGCTTCCTGCATGAGCTTTTTGGCGGAGAGCTTGTCGCCCATGAGCCCAATGACCTTCGGCGACGGTCCCAGCCACTTGAGGCCCGCGTCGATGACGGCCTGCGCGAATCCTTCGTTCTCGGACAGGAAGCCGTAGCCCGGGTGTACGGCGTCCGCGCCGCTGCGCCGGCAGGCGCCGATGACTTTGTCGACGTCGAGATACGTTTCCGCGCTGGTGCGGCCGCCGAGGGCAATTGCCGCGTCCGCTTCGCGCACGAACGGCGCGTCAGCGTCACCGTCTGCGTAGATCGCAACGGTGCTGATGCCCATGTCGCGGGCCGTGCGCATGATGCGGCGCGCAATTTCACCGCGGTTGGCGATGAGGAGCCGGGTGACCGGGGTTACATCCGCCATGTGCCGAACTCCTTAGTGCCTTTGACCTCGTTGTTGTAACAAGCTGACAGAGACATCGCGATGACCGTGCGGGTGTCTCGAGGGTCGATCATGCCGTCGTCGGATACGCGTGAGGTGGCGTAGAGGCCTTTGGAACGCTCTTCCGCCCAGTACTCGGCGATCTCGGCACGCTTGCGGTCGGCTTCCTCGTCGAACTCGATGCCGCGCCGTTCCGCGGCAGCGCGCCCGACGATGCTCATCACCCCCGCCATCTGTTTCGGCCCCATCACGGCGATCTTGGCGAATGGCCAGATGTAGGTGAATCGAGGTCCGAAGGCGCGGCCGCTCATGCCGTAGTTACCGGCGCCGTAAGAAGCGGCCGTAATGATGGATATGTGCGGCACCGTGGAATTCGATACCGCGTTGATCATCTTCGAGCCGTTCTTGGTGATGCCGCCCTGTTCAAAGTCGGTACCGACGATGTAGCCCGTGATGTTGTGCAGGAAGACGAGCGGCACGTGTATCTGGTTGCAGAGTTGAATGAACTGCGCGGCTTTCTCGGAAGACTCGGAGAAGAGCGCGCCGTTGTTACCGATGATGCCTACCGGATAGCCGTGCACTTTGGCCCAGCCGCATACCAGCGTGGGGCCGTACAGCGGTTTGAACTCTTCGAAGTAGGAGGCGTCGACGATCCGCGCGATCACCTCACGCATGTCGAACGGCGTGCGCAGGTCTTTGGCAACGAGGCCAAGCAGATCGTCAGCGTCGTGGACGGGCTCCTCGAATTCCGCGTCGGGTTCCGGGCCGAGCTTGCGCCAGTTGAGATGGCGCATCACCTCGCGGCAGATGCGGATCCCGTCGAGCTCGTCCTGGGCCAGGTAATCGCCGAGGCCCGACACCCGCGTATGCATGTCGGCGCCGCCGAGGCTCTCCTCGTCAGCGTCCTCGCCAGTGGCCATCTTCACAAGCGGTGGACCGCCCAGAAAAACCCGCGCCTGATTCTTCACGAAGATGTTGTAATCGCTCATGCCGGGCTGATAGGCGCCGCCGGCGGTCGAAGCGCCGAAGACCAGCGATATGGTCGGGATGCGCATCTTGGAGAGCTCGGTGATCTCGTAGAAAAAGCGTCCGGACTCGGCGAAGTGGCCTTCCTCACGCTGGATGGCAGCTTCCGGGTCTTCGCCGGAGTCGCCGCGCAGATCCGCGCCGGCGGACTCCACGAACTGCACGTACGGCAGGCGGTTTTCCCGGGCAAGCTGCAGGCCGCGCATCAGCTTCTTGGTATTGAACGGATTGAACGCGCCGGCGCGGACCGACGGGTCGTGGCCGAGAATCACGCACTCGGTGTCCTCGATGACGCCGATGCCGACCACGAACCCCGAGCCGACGGCATACGGCGTGCGCCACGCGGCGAGCGGGCTGATCTCCAGGAATGGTGAATCGCGGTCGAGCACCGCTGCGATGCGTTCGCGGATGGGCATCTTGTTGCGCGCGGCGAGCCGCGCCATGGCCTCTGGTCCGCCGCCTTCGGCCGCCTCATCGAGCAGCGCCTGAATCTCTTCCAGCGTTGCGAGCATGTCGGTTTTATTCTCGACAAAGCGCTCGTCCCTGGTGTCTACCTTCGACTCCAGTACCGGCATTTACCTTCCTCCCCCGGAAACCAAACTGTCTTATCTTGTGCAGCCTAAAGTAACAGATGGCTAAGCGGTTCCGGAAGAATTGTGATAGCTTGCTGGCGCTGAAAATTCGAAGAGGAAATATGACGACACCACAGGAGCTTGCCGAATTCGAGCGCGAAGTTGACGCCTGGTTTGCCGAGAACAAGCCTGCCGATCCGGGTTTCATTCTGCCGGAAACGTTCATGGAGGTTGGCACCGACCAGCAGTTCGAATTTCTGCGTGACTGGCAGAACAAAGTTTACGAGGCTGGCTATGTCGGTATGGCGTGGCCCAAAGAGTTCGGCGGCGGCGGTATGGATCAAGCGTTCCAGGACCTCGCCACGCGCGCGATGGCCAGGCACCGCACCCCTTTTCTGCCTAACACCATTGGTCTCAACTGGGCGGGCCCGCTCATTCTCAATATGGGCTCCGAAGAAGATAAAGCTCGATATATCAAAGGCATACTAAGCGCAGAGGACATCTGGTGTCAGGGGTTCTCGGAGCCGGATCACGGCTCGGATCTGGGTAACGCCCAGTGCCGCGCCGTCAAAGACGGTGACGAGTACGTCATCAACGGCTCGAAAATCTGGACGAGCCTCGGTTCTTACGCCAAGTACATGATTCTCCTGGCGCGGACCTCGAATGAAGGGCCGAACAAGTATGCGGGCCTGAGCTTTTTCCTGGTCCCGATGGACGCCGTGGGTATCGACCCGCAGCCGATCCAGAAACTCACCGGTGAGTACGGCTTCTGCCAGACCTACTTCAACGACGCGCGCATCCCCGCTACCTGTCTCTTCGGCGGCGAAGGTGAAGGCTGGAAAGTCGCGATGCTGACGCTCACTTTCGAGCGCGGCGCTACCGGTGGGCAGGCTGGCGGACTCTCGTCCATGGACATGAACGTGCATGATGTTGTCGAGCTTGCGCGGCGCGCCAGACGCAACGGCCGGCCCGCCATCGAAGATACGCTGGTCCGTGACGAACTGGTCCAGCTCATGATCGAATCGAAAGGTCATCAGCTCATGGGGGAGCGGTCCAGGATACCTGCGCTCGCCTCCGACTGGCCGGCGGCGGTATCGATGTCCGGCAAGCTGCGTGGTTCCGAGCTCAAGCGCCGTATGTGTAAGCTGGCGATCTCCCTGCAAGGCGCCAACGGCGCGCGTTACGTCAGCGCCGACGCCATCGACGGGGGTATGTGGCAGCGTTCCTATCTCAACGCGTTCTCCGCCACGATTGGTGGCGGCACCAGCCAGATACAGAAAAACATCCTGGGTGAGCGGGTCCTCGGCCTGCCGAAGGATTGAGCATGACGCAGATCAGCTTCACAGAAGAGCAGGGCATGTTGCTCGAGACGGCCGCAGAGTTCTGCCGAAACAAATCGGCGATCGCCGCGGTGCGGGACCGCATCGTCAATGTCGACACCCATGATGCCGACCTCTGGCAGGAAATGGTGGAGCTTGGCTGGTTGGGGATCACCGTCCCCGAAGCGCACGGCGGGTTGGGGCTCGGCCTGGCTGCGACAGTGCCGGTCGCGGAGGCGATGGGTCGCCACCTTCTGGGGTCGCCCTTTCTGGCGACCACGCTCGCAATCCAGGCGCTGACCGCTTCGGCAAGCGATGCCCAGCAGGAGCGCTGGCTGCCCGAACTTGCCAGCGGCGCCATCGGCACAGTCGCTCTGACCGAGGAAGACGGCAACTGGCAGCTCGACGACGTCAGCGCGGTTGCCACGCCAGACGGTGATCACCTGCAGCTTGCCGGTCAGAAGACGCTGGTGCTGGATGCGGCGGCCGCTGCGCTCCTCGTCGTCTCCATACAGCTGGAAGGCAGGACGCGTCTCGTGCTGATCGAAGCTGAGCAGCTGCCGGATGGTGCCGTCACACGCCAGGTTGTCATTGACGAAACCCGTCGCAGTTATGCGGTTGCGCTCGACGGTGTGCGCATTCCAGCGGACCAGCTCCTGCCAGAGACGAACCTTGCGGCCATCGAGCGCGCGGCGCTGTTGCTCATCAGCGCGGAAATGTCCGGAGGACTTGCGGGGGTTCTGCACACGATCGTCGAGTATCTCAACACGCGCAAACAATTCGATCGGCTGATCGGTAGTTATCAGGCGCTGAAGCACCCCAGCGTGGACATTCTGCTTGCCCAGGAGGCCGCGAAAGCCCACGTTTACCACGCGGCAACGGTCGTGGACGAAAGCGGCGGGGAGGCCGCCGATCGGGCGCTGCGCATGGCCAAAGCCCAGGGCAGTGAAGCCTTTGCCTACGCCGGCGACCGCGCGGTGCAGTTTCATGGCGGCTTCGGCTTTACCTACGAGTGTGACGCCCAGCTTTTTTTGCGCCGGGCGCTGTGGTGTCAGCATCAATTCGGGGATGAACGTCATCACCGGCAACTGCTGGCGCCCGCGCTTCTCGATACGGAAAGTCCGGCGTGAAGCTTTATCACTGTGCCGACGCAAGATCTCTGCGGCCGCTGTGGACGCTCGAAGAGATGGGCCTCGACTACGAGCTCGAAAACATGGTGTTCCCGCCACGGGTCACCGTGCCGGGTTATCTGGATTTGAATCCGCTCGGCACCGTGCCGACTTTTGTCGATGGTGATCTGGTCATGACTGAATCGTCAGGCATCTGTCACTACCTCGTCGAGAAGGTACGGTCCCACTGAGATTGGCGTTTACAAAGACGAACCCGAGTACGGCGAGTATCTCAACTGGCTCTACCGCAGTGACGCGACGCTGACGTTTCCGCAAACGATCGTCTTGCGCTATACACAGCTCGAGCCGGAAGAGCGGCGGTTGCCGCAAGCAGCGGAAGATTACGCGATCTGGTATCTGTCACGCCTGCGTTGTGTCGAGCAGGCGCTCGAGGGCAAGCCGGACGATGCGTTCTTCCTGGTAGCGAACCGCTTCACGATTGCTGACGTCGTCACGGCATACGCGCTCCTGCTCGGTACGACGCTGGGTCTGGACGAGCGTTACAAGCCGAACACGAAAAAGTATCTGGATCTCATGATGTCGCGTGACGGTTTTCAACGCGCGCGACAGCGTCAGGCAGAATAGGCGGAACGCGAGGGAGGGGAGATATGTCGAACGCCGTTATTGATCCGGAAGCGCTCAAGCGCTTCTCGTTCAACGTATGGAGCTACAAACAAGGTGAAATGGTGTCGCTGATGATCAATATCGGCGATCGCCTGGGCTTGTACAAAGCCATGCAGGACCGCGGGCCGGTAAGTGCGGCTGAGCTTGCCGAGAGTACCGGGCTGAAAGAACGCTGGCTGTTCGAATGGCTGCGCGGTCAGGCGGCCGCTCGTCTGCTCGATTATCACGCGCCGGATCGGTTCGAGCTCTCCGAAGTTGGCGCCGCCGTATTGGCCGACGAGACGGGCAGCCTCAGCTTCGCCGCCGGTGCTTTTGCCGGGCCAACCCCGCCCGAAACCGTCGACAAGTTGGTAGACGCTTTCCGCACGGGGATTGGGCTCAGCTATGAAGATCTGGGTCCCAACGCTGCGCACCGAACGGAACGGATGCTCGGACCTTGGACGCGTCAGGAGCTGGTGCCGCGTATACTGCCTGCGCTCGATGGCGTCGTCGCCAGGCTCGAAGCAGGCGGGGTCGCCGCCGATGTCGGTTGTGGGGGCGGGGTTGCGCTCATCACGATGGCGGAGGCTTTTCCGAACACGACTTTTCACGGCTACGATCCGAGCCAGGTAGCCATCGACCGCTGCCGGGAAAAGGTTGCGGAACTCGGGCTGAAAAACGTCGAGTTGCATGTTGCCGGCGGTGAGGATCTGCCCAGCTCGCCGACCTTCGACTTTCTGATCACGTTCGATTGTATTCACGACATGACGCGGCCGGCCGACGTCATCGCCGCGATCCGCCGGGCCATGCGGCCCGACGGCACCTGGCTCATCAAAGACATCCGCAGCAAGCCTGAGTTCGAGGAAAATCTGAAAAACCCGCTGCTGGCGATGTTTTACGGATTTTCCGTGTCCGCGTGCATGTCGTCCGCGCTATCGGAACCCGGCGGGGCGGGTCTCGGTACATTAGGCTTCAATCCCGAGGTGGCCGAGCAGATGGTGCATGCCGGCGGCTTCAGCCGCTTTACCGAGCACGACTTCGACGATCCCAGCAACCTTTACTACGAAGTAAAACCCTGATGATTTGCGCTGCGTGTGGTCCCGTCCGTGAGATGGACCTTCGGAAACCGGTGACGTTCTGATGCGTTTCGCCGCGATTCTACTGGCCTTGTTGCTTACGACGTCGCAAGCCTGGGCTGACGAGAAAGCTGCCGTTGGCGCGGTGCTCGATGCGCTGCACGCCAGAGCGTCTGCGGCAGACTTCGACGGTTACTTTGCGCTTTATGCCGAGAACGCCGTGTTCCTCGGTACCGACCGCGAAGAATACTGGCCACTGTCTGCGTTCAAGGCATATACCCGAGAGCGCTTTGCGAGCGGCACAGGCTGGACTTACGTGCCGACCGAGCGATTTGTGCACGTGAACGGCGATGTCGCCTGGTTCGAGGAGCGGCTCGATCACGCGAGTTACGGAGAAACCCGCGGGACCGGTGTGCTCGTGCGTGAGTCCGGTGCCTGGCGGGTGGCGCAGTACAATCTCACCTTGCCTATCCCCAACGCGCTGTTCACGGATGTCGTAGAGGCGATCGAGCGACATTATGCGGATCAGTGACGGGAGGCGGCGCTCGGGGCGCCATCGCGGGCGTGAATGACCGGGTGCTGTCCGTTGGCGCTGCAGATCGGGCAGAGCTGCTCGCGCTGATCAATCAGGAAATGCCGTTCGGGCGTTTCAAGGGCACCCGGCTCATTGATTTGCCGGAACCGTACGTCGTCTGGTTCAAGAATGAGGGTTTCCCGTCAGGCAGGCTCGGCGAACGCCTGGCCATTCTGTACGAGATCAAAGTGAACGGCCTGGAGGTCCTGTTGCGCGAGCTCGCCGATGACAAGGCCCCTGATGGCAAATGAAGGCACGGCGCCATGCTGGTGCGAGAGCGGTCTGCCGCGGCAGGATTGCTGCCAGCCCTTCCTTCGGCGTCAGGCCGCCGCGCCGACTGCGCTTGCGCTCATGCGGTCACGCTTCTCGGCTTACGCCACCGGTGATAGTAGTTACCTGCTTGAAACCTGGGATGCGGACACCCGTCCACCTGATATTCGGCTCGATCCGGAACAGCGCTGGCTGGGTCTGAAAATCTATCGCTCTGAACTGGGTGGCGCGGCAGATGATGAAGGCGTCGTAGAGTTTGCTGCGCGCTTCAAGGTGCAGGGACGCGGTCATCGCCTGCGGGAGCGGAGTCGATTCTGTAAGCGCGACGGTCGCTGGTTTTATGTCGATGGCGAACTTGTTTCGTGAGTCGTATCGAGCCACTCGAGCACTCCACGGCTGACGCCACAGCGGCGACACCGGACGTTCGCCAGGCGTAACGCCCTGCGGTGGCGCCGCGCGACCACGCGCTGGCAGCCGCGACAGCGTAGCGCCCACCTCTCCTGTGGCATGCTGGCGCTCGGGTTGGTCGCCGCGGGGTGTGCGCCGATACGCCGCGCTGTCGCCTGCCACGCAGGGCCGTGGCCATGGCCCGGCCCGGTGAGGGCATGTGCAATCTCATGCAGTAACGTAGCCTTCAGCTCGCTTTGATCGTTGAGTGCGATGAGGTGTCGCGAGACCGTTATCTCGCGGCGCCCGAAGTGACAGCTGCCACAGCGCTGGCGGGCGTTATCCAGGCGAAACGACCAGTCGTGCAGGCCGTGCTCGCGCAGGAGCGCGTAGGCATAAGCGGTGGTTTCGTGGGTTACCAATGCCGGCGGCTGGCGATGGCGCTGGCGCTTGCGAAGATGGCGTCGCGCAGGTGCATCAGACGCGCATTTGCGTTGCGGCCCGCCAGGTCGTCTTCACCGGCGTGCAGGCGGAGGTCGGAAAAAGTCTCTGCGCCCCCGAAACACCCGAGAATGAAGGTGGCGCCCGCCAGATGCTGCTGTTCTACCTGACGCAGCCCGCGCTTGAGGTAAGGCACCCAGAAACGCTCTTCGCGCTCTTCCAGAAGGCTGATGGTCTGCTTCAGCGCGTGCGCCAGAGCGTCAAATTCTTTCTGCAATGGTCCCATGCGGGCATTAGACCGCTCGGCGGCTGGGGGTTCAATCCCCGAAAAAAATTTAACCCCCTTTGAGTGCCCGCGGCGTTTATAGGGGTAGGTAATCAATTTGGAGATCATCATGCGCAAGCTTCATGCGCTCACGCTTCTCGCCGCTGCGGCGCTGGCACTGCTGTTTGGCTGTGCCAACGACCACAAGGATCAGACCCCCGAGGAACGGGTAGCCGTCGAGCTGCCCGAGGCGGAACCCAGCGGGGTGACACCGCCGGCCCCGCAACCGGTTGTCGAAATGTCCAACGACGCAGTGCTCGGTAAGGCCGCTACGGGCAAGGTGCTCGCATCCCGGCTTTCACGGAATGCCCAGCCCGCGCATCTGCTGTGGCCCAATCCGCCGCCGCAGGATCGGGAGAACTACGGCCAGTTTGATGATCACGGCGTGCAGATCGTCGCCGATAACCCCGTCTCGACGTTTGCTGTCGACGTCGACACCGCGTCTTATGCCAATGTGCGGCGTCTCCTCAATCACGGTGAACTGCCGAATCCGGATGCCGTGCGGGTCGAGGAGCTCATCAACTACTTTCGTTACGATTATCCGCTGCCTCAGGACGGCGCGCCTTTTGCTGTGCATACCGAGATGGGGCCAAGTCCCTGGTCGGATGGACGTCACCTCCTGCATGTGGGTCTGACTTCCGCGGCGCTCGACGACCGCGCCGAAATGGCGCCGGCGAATCTCACGTTTCTCATCGATGTTTCCGGTTCCATGCGTGCGCCCAACAAACTCGGCTTGCTCAAGCGCGCGCTGGCGATGCTGGTGGCACGGCTGCGCCCCCAGGATCACGTGGCCATCGCGGTCTATGCCGGGGCCGCGGGCGAGGTTCTGGCGCCGACTGCGGGCTCAGAACAGGCGAAGATCAATGCCGCGCTGGAACGCTTGAGCGCGGGCGGTTCGACGAACGGCGGTGCCGGTATTCAGCTCGCTTACAACCTCGCGCGTCAGCAGTTTGATGCAGACGGCATCAACCGCGTCATCCTCGCCACAGACGGCGATTTCAACGTCGGCACCACAGATGCCAACGCTTTGGAAAGGTTGGTGGAAGATCAGCGTCGCAGCGGTGTTGCGCTGACGGTGCTAGGCTTTGGCAGCGGTAACTACAACGATGCGCTCATGCAGAAGATCGCGCAGATCGGCGACGGCAACGCGGCCTATATCGACACCATTCACGAAGCCCGAAAGGTGCTGGTGGAAGAGCTTGGCGCGACCCTCGAGATCGTGGCCAAAGACGTCAAGGTGCAGCTTGAATTCAATCCGGCGGTAGTGGAAAGCTATCGGCTGATCGGCTACGAAACCCGTCGTCTCAATCGCGAAGACTTCAACAATGATCGCGTTGATGCCGGCGAGATCGGGCGCGGGCATACCGTGACAGCACTCTATGAGGTGGATTTGGTGGGTAGTGATAATCCGAGCGTCGATCCGTTACGTTATCAAGATGAGCGACCGCGTCAGGATCGGCACGGAGAAGTCGGCATGCTGAAGCTTAGATACAAAGCGCCCGAGGGCGGCGCCAGCAAATTGATCAGCAGGGTGCTGGAACAGAGCGACATACGTCAGGATCTGGCTGCCACCTCCGACAATTTTCGCTTCAGCGCAGCCGTCGCGTGGTTCGGACAGATCTTGCGCCGCTCCACGGTGGTTCCTGACGATGCCGCCGCGGTGACGTCGCTTGCCGCAGCCGCGCGCGGTGAAGACGAGCACGGTTACCGCAGCGAGTTCATTCAGCTGACCCGCACGGTCGCAGCCATGCCCGTCGCCAAGGTGCCGGCGCCAAGCGCTATGGAACAAGGCTAGGCAGGACAGGTTTTATGCTGCGCCTGGTCACAACGGGATCCACGCAGGAGCAGGCCGCGGCCGGGCGCAGCGATGATGCTCTGGTGGCCGACTACCGCGCTGGCGACCAGGACGGTTTTGCCGCGCTGTACGACCGCTACCGAGGCCCGGTCTACCGGTTTCTGCTGCGCCAGCTGCCTGAAGCGGCAGCGCAGGATCTTTTTCAGGAGACCTGGATGAAAATTCTGCGCGCTCTGCAGACGCCCACCTATCAGGCGCAAGGTGTTTTCGAGGCGTACCTTTTCAGGACGGCCCACAACCTGTTGATGGATCACTTCCGCCGCGAAGCCAGGCGTCCGGTCCAGAGCAGTCTCGAAGTGGAGCAACTCTCTGAAGATCTCGAGGACGAACTCAGCCAGGAACAGCTGCGCGAGCGCTTGTACCAGGAAGTTGCAAAGCTGCCCGTCGAGCAGCGTTCGGTGTGGTTGATCAAACAGGAAAGCGCACTGGATATGCAGGCCATCGCGGATATCACGTCAACCTCGCTGGAAGGCGTGAAAAGCCGTCTGCGGTACGCCAACGATAAGCTCAAAGCCGGAATGCAAAGATATGTCAGATCGTAACGACAACGAGCTGGACGCGCTTTATCGAAGCGGCCAGCAGGCAGAACCCCCGTCGGAGCTGGACCGGAACATTCTCGCGGCGGCCGGTGATTTGCCGTCAGCAAATCGCGGTGTGGCTGGTTCGGGCGTGCCCGCTGCCGGCAAGTCGCATTCGTGGCTCGCGCCGCGCTGGCCGGCTGCGCTGGCGAGTGCTGCGGTCGTGCTCTTCAGCGTGATGGTGACGCTGCAATACGATATGCCCCGCGATGAAACCGTTTTCGTGCCGGAAGAGATCGTCGCGTTGCATATGCCGGCAAAGCCCGCGCCCGCGGTGCCCGAAACCGTGGGCGCGCCGCAGGCGGCATCAGCGCAATCTGGTGAGGTGTCCCTCCCGAAACGTGCGCAAGCGGCTGAATTCTCCGAGTTGCCAGACGCGCCGGCATCGTCTTCCGGTTTGCCGGAGATTCGTGAGTACGAGGAAATGGCTGAGCCAGCGAGCGAACATGCGGTATTGGCGAGGGTGGTCGAAGACGCCGAAGTCATGGCGCAGGGCGCTGCTGACAACGCGCAGCCTCAGGAAACTGCATCCGCTGGTCGCCGTGGCATGTTCAGCAAAATAGCCGCCAATCGGCTTCTCGCTGATGCCGATTCCTCGAAAACGCTGGCCCGTCTTGCCCCGCGTCTGGCGGCGTGTGGACAGGTGCTTAATGGTCTTTGTCAGCTCGATAATCGGCTTGCGGCAAAATCCGCGGACTGTGCAGCGCCGTTCGAATTACCGGAGAACGCAAAAAACGTGACGCTGGATGAAGGGCAGCTCAGCTTTACGCTCGATGGTGAGACGTTGCACATGCGCTGCGCTGACGGCGCATGGGGCACTCCCGCGGATTCTGATTAGCCGATCCGAGCGTCTAATGAAAACCATGAGGCAGCCTGGTCTCAGAGTCAGGCTGGAAGTTTCTGTCAGACTCGAGCTCGCGTACGGCAGCGAGCAACCCGCGCCAAGTTCTAGAGGCGGGCGATGACGGCCTGGGCAAACTCTGCCGTGCCGAGGGAGCCGCCGAGGTCGGCTGTTTTCTCCCCGGCCATGAGGCAGGTGTCATACGCATCACGGATCCGCGCGGCCGCGTCGCTGAAACTCTCGTCGTCCTCCTTTTCCGCGATGTGGTTCAGCATCATCACCGCTGACATCAGGAGCGCGAGTGGGTTGGCGATGTTTTTCCCAGCGATGTCCGGCGCAGAGCCATGTACGGCTTCGAATATCGCTTCTTCTTCACCGAAGTTGGCCCCGGGCACCACGCCAAGACCGCCAACCAGTCCTGCGCACAGATCACTGACCACATCGCCATACAGGTTTTCCAGCAACAACACATCGAACTGGCTGGGGTCCTGCACAAGCTTCATGCAGCCGGCGTCGATGATTGCAGAGTCGTACTCGATATTCGGATAGTCTCGTTTGTGGGCCGCGGCGGCGCATCGCAGAAACAAGCCATCGGTCATTTTCATGATGTTGGCTTTGTGGAATACCGTGATCTTCTTGCGTTGCCGTTGTGTGGCATAGCGGAAAGCCCAGTGACTGATGCGCTCGCAGCCTGCTTCGGTCGCGACTTTCATGCTCATGACCACACCGGGCGTGACCTCGTTTTCCACGCCGCTGTACAAGCCCTCGGTGTTTTCCCGCACGATGACGAGGTCGACGTCTTTGTAGCGGGTCTCGATGCCGGGCAGATTACGCACCGGGCGAACGGCCGCGTACAGATTGAAGGTCTTGCGCAGCTGCACGTTCACGGAGGAGAACCCTTCTCCCACCGGGGTGGTGCAGGGGCCTTTTAGCGCAATCCCGTACTGTTCGATTGTTTCCCGGGTGATATCGGGTAGCACTTCGCCATGCGCTTCCAGGGCCGCGACGCCCGCCTGGCAGCGTTGCCAGTCGATGTTTGCACCGGCGGCGTCCAGCACGCTCAGCACGGCGTCGGTGATTTCGGGTCCGATCCCGTCACCGGGGATGAGCGCAACTTTGACCGCAGGCATATGGAGGTGATCCGTAACGATGAAGCGGACATTATCGGTGAAGAGGCAGGCCTATCCCAGCGTCACCTCGACTTTTCTCGACAAATTCCAGAATCGGCCGGGCTCGCGGCTTACAGAACCAGCTGTGTCTGGGTGACGACCGCCACCAGCTTGCCATCCTCGTCCTCGATGCGGGTCTGCCACACCGACGTGCGTCGGCCCACGTGCACCGGCGTTGTTATACCTGTCACCGTGGTGCCGAGCTTCGCCCCGCCGGTGAAGTTGGTTTTCGACTCCAGGGTCGTTGTGCCTGTCGACCCTTCCGGCAACACCAGGTAAGCCGCGACTGCGCCGAGCGTGTCCGCGAAAGACATGAGCGCGCCGCCGTGCATGCGGCCGCCGGTGGTGCAGAGGGGCTCGGTGACTTCGAGTGTGCCTTTGACTTCTTCCGCTGTGGCGGAAACGATCTCCATGCCTAATGTTTCGGCGAATGCGATCGTAAAGGGGACGTTGGACATGTTGACTACCTCTGTGCCGTTGGTGCTCGGGATTCAGGATTCACGCAGCAGAACTATCCAGTTCGCTGCCGTCGCCTTCGAAAAGCGGCTGCAGGCGTTCGAACTCGGCAACCAGGTATTCGGTAAACGCACGGAAGCGGTGCAGCCGACGCAGCCGCGGGTGGTAAAGCAGCCAGAGCTCGCCGAACCCTTCCGGCCGCGTGCTGCCGACGCGGGCAAGGCGTGGGTCCGCCTCGCCAACGTAGCAGGGCAGCACCGCAACGCCGCGGCCGGCGACGACAAATTCCTTGATGAGGTCGGTGCTGTTGCTCTGCATGGCCAGCTTGACTCTGGCGTTTGTCACATCGCTGATCCAGGCGCGCATGCTGTCGGCGCGGAACGCCGCGGCACCCCGACCGACGAAGAGTGACGCTGTCTCGACTTCTTCGAGCTGCGGCAGATTGGCGGCTGTTTCATGGCTGGCATAAACGGCGATCATGGGTTTTGCCAGCCGCCGCCCGACAAGGTTTTCCGGCGGTTTGGTCGTCAGCCGCAGCGCGACGTCCGACTCCATCATTTCCAGATCTTCCGTCGCGTTGGTCGAGCTGATTTCCAGCATCAGTTCCGGGTGCTGCGCCGCAAAATCCGCGAGCTGCGGTGCCAGCATCACGCCGATGGCCGGCGTCACGGTCAGGCGGATGGCGCCCGCGAGTTGCTGATCGCGACCGAACACCCGGCGCTGCAGATTCTGACATTCCCCGTCGATGATCTCCGCGCTCGCGGCAGCTTCGCGACCCGCGTCGGTCAGTACGAGGTCGCGCCCGATACGCTCGACCAGCTTGGCGCCGAGCTGTTCTTCCAGATTCTGGATCCGGCGGGCCACGGTCGTGCGATTCACCTGCAACGCTTCGGCCGCCTGGGGCAGAGAGCCATACTGGGCCAGCGCGAGCAGGTGCTGCAGGTCGTTCCAATCGAGCATATTCATGCACTCTTTTTTGGCGTTCCGGCATTTAAGCGCAAATAAAATCGCTCAGCCAGGGCAAAAATCGCAGCGATGCGTGCACAGATGCGCTGGTCGATCCTGCCGCGGTGGAGGTATCCCGCCCATCCAGCCCTCGATTTTGGGCCTGGACGGGTTGATTGGCGGCGGGCGCACGAATTGCAGGCCCCTGCCGCCTCTTCTAGACTGGCCCTGCCCGCGATAGGCGCGGGCGGGAGGACGAGTGTCCGGGAAACTGGTGGAAAGCCAGTGCTGACCTCGCAACGGTAATGGGGCAACGGCCGCATCCGAGCCACTGTGCGTCGAGCATGGGAAGGCAGCGGCGAAGCAACACCCCTGAGCCCGTAGACCGTCTCGTTTCTCTGTCAGTCACCGATACCGTTCGAGGCACGACGGTAGAGGAGAGATGGGTGTCGATGAAACTTTGGCGTCGCCTTTTTGTGCTGGCCGCGGTGCTGCAGGGCGCTTGGGTATACGCGCAACCTCAGCAGGACGGCTTGCTGCAAGAACGGCCTGAGCGCGTGGTCTCCCTCAATCTGTGCACGGATGAGCTGTTGCTGCAGCTTGCGGATCCGTCGCAGATTGCGGCGCTCAGCTGGCTGGCGCGGGATCCCGGTCTGACCTGGCACGCGGCAGAAGCGGCCCGCTATCCAGGCGTTCGCGGCCTGGCTGAGGAGATCATTCAGCTGGCGCCTGATCTGGTGCTGGCCGGGGAGTTCACGACGCCGACGACGCTTGCGCTTCTCGAAAGTCGGCACGTACCCATCATACGGCTGCCGATTGCCCAATCTGTTGCAGACATCCGTGCGCAGATTCTCGAAGTTGCTGCGCACCTCGGGCAGACACTTCGCGGGCGCGCGCTTGTCGCGGAGCTTGACGACGTGCTGGCAAACATGGGGGGCGAGGCAGGTGACGACGCACCGCGCGCGGCGCTCTTCCAGCCCAACGGCCAGACCGCGGTCGCGGGCAGTCTTTTACACGACGTCATGAATCACGCGGGCATGCGCAATCTTGCGGCAAACTGGCCTAAGTTTGCGCCGCTGCCGCTGGAACGTTTGCTGCTCGAAAATCCTGACTTTCTCATCGTCAGCACCGCTGGCAGCGCGCCATCGCTCGCCACGCAGCTGCTCGATCATCCAGCCCTGCGGCGCGGCTTCGACGGTGTGCGCACGGTGCGCGTCCCGGCCCAGGCCTGGACCTGTGGCACACGGAACGTCGCTCGGGCACTCACGCTGCTGCATGATACGGTGCAGGTCGATGGTTAGCGTATCGCCTGCGCGTCTTTACCTGGCCCTGGTCTTTGGTCTGATCGCGGCGCTTTGGTTATCGGTGCTCGTTGGCAGGGCGCCGCTTGCGGTCTGGGCGACGCTGGCAGAGTTTTTCGCCGGCGCCGAGAACGTCGCTACGCTTGTTTTGACGGAGCTGCGGGTGCCGCGCGCGGTTCTCGGTCTGATGGTGGGGGCAAGCCTCGGTCTCTGCGGGGCGGCCTTGCAGGGCTTGTTGAGAAATCCGCTGGCGGAACCCGGTATCGTCGGCGTATCCGGCTGCGCTGCGCTGGGAGCGGTGCTGGTGTTCTATAGCGGTCTTGCCGCGCTGTGGCCACTGGCCCTGCCGATAGGCGGTGTGATTGGTGCGGGATGCGCGGTCGTGCTCATATACCTGCTTGCCGGTGCGCGCGCGGGGACGCTGGCGATCATTCTGGCCGGTGTGGCCTTGAATGCGATTGCCGGTGCGTTGACAGCGCTGGTGCTGAATCTTGCGGCAAGTCCCTTCGCCTTCCTCGAGATCATCTTCTGGCAGATGGGGTCGCTGGCTGACCGCAGCTGGTCTCACGTCGGCGTTGCGCTGCCGCTGATGATCGTCGGCTGGATCATGATCTTTGCGGTCAGACGCCAGCTCAGCGTTCTGAGTCTTGGTGAAGAGACTGCGGTCAGCCTCGGTGTCAATCTCGGCAGGCTTCGCTTCGCGGTCATAGCCGGCTGTGCCGCCGCTGTCGGCAGCGCTGTTGCGGTCAGCGGTGTCATTGGTTTCGTCGGTCTGGTGGTGCCGCATCTCATGCGTCCGCTGGTCGGCCACGATCCGGCGCGCCTGCTACCGGCAAGTGCGCTGGCAGGCGCGATTCTGGTTCTGCTTGCTGACGTCACGGTGCGTCTCGTTCCAACCGGTGTCGAGCTCAAGCTCGGGGTGCTCACCGCTCTGATTGGCGCGCCTTTCTTCATCTACCTCATACATCATCTCAGGCGGCAGCTATCGTGAGCCTGAAAGCCGCCGGTCTGCACTTGGAATTCGAAGGTCATGCCGTGCTGCGCGGCGTGAATATTGATCTTGCCCCGGGAGAGCTGGTTGGCCTGATCGGACCCAACGGCGCCGGTAAGTCCTCATTGCTGCGGTGCCTTGCCGGTTTGGTTCAGCCTGACGGCGGCACGGTGGTCCTCGACGGCGTTGATGTCGCGGCGCTGGCGCCACGGGCGCGGGCAAAGCGTATCGCCTGTCTGCTGCAGGATGCGGCGGTGCACTGGCCGCTGGCGGTTGCAGAAGTTGTCGCGCTCGGGCGCCATCCTCACGGCGACGGGGCGCCGGATTGTCCCGCTGTCGTGGCGGCGATGCAGCGGGTTGATGTCTGCCAGCTTGCCAATCAATCCATCGCTACGCTTTCCGGGGGAGAACGCATGCGCGCGCACTTCGCGAGGGCGCTGGCGGTAGAGGCGCCATATTTTCTTGCCGACGAGCCTGTGGCCTCGCTGGACCCTTACCATCAGCTCGAGTGTATGGAGCTTCTGGCTGCAGAGGCCGCCGCAGGGCGCGGTGTGGCTGTAGTGCTGCATGACTTGTTGCTGGCCGCGCGGTTTTGCGACCGTCTGGTACTTCTCAATGCAGGTGAAGTCGTTGCGGAAGGGCAGGCGCAGGATGTATTGAGCGAAGCTGCCCTCCGAGAGGTTTATG
Source organism: Pseudomonadales bacterium (assembly GCA_965267275.1). Taxonomy (GTDB): domain Bacteria; phylum Pseudomonadota; class Gammaproteobacteria; order Pseudomonadales; family Azotimanducaceae; genus UBA4421. The sequence goes on along the minus strand of OZ253950.1, from coordinate 2,520,114 downwards.
GGGTGGAGGCGCTCGAGCTCGAGCTCGAAGGACTGCATTACGTGGTGCCGTGGCAACGCTCCCGGTCCTGAGCGGATGAATCTCGACCACGTCCTCTGGCTCTGGATCGCCCTCGCCATCGTTCTGCTGCCGGTGCAACTATTTGTTACCGCGCCCTACGGCCGTCACGTTTCTACCCGCTGGGGCCCCTTGGTTGACAATACTGTGGGCTGGATTGTCATGGAGACTGTCGCGCTAGCGGCTTTCTGGGCGGGCGTGCTCTGGCGCGGGCAGGAACCGGACTGGCTCGTTGCGGTTTTGTTTACCACGCACTACGTCCATCGCGCGTGGATTTATCCACTGCGGGCGCGTACGTCCGGCAAACAAATGCCGCTCCTCATCATGCTGTTTGCGGTGGGGTTCAATTCGGTAAACGGCGTTGCCAATGGCTGGTATGCGGGCGTTCATCAAACGTCATCATGGGTTCTTCTGCCGGGTCTCATGCTCTTCATCCTCGGCATGATCATCAATGTCTGGGCTGACGATCACCTCATCAAGCTGCGTCGTTCGAGTGCGACATACGCGCAGCCGGAGCGCGGCTTGTTCAAGATCGTGAGCTGTCCGAATCATCTGGGTGAAATCGTGCAGTGGGGCGGCTTTCTGCTGGTTGCCGGCAATCTCGCGGCGTTGGCCTTTTTTGTCTGGACCGTCGCCAATTTGTTACCGCGCAGCCTTGCCCACCATCGCTGGTATCGGGAACAGTTTGTCGAATATCCGAAAGAGCGGCGCGCGCTGATCCCTTATGTCTTGTGATGCAGGCTCGTGAACTCGTCGATGGACAGAGGCGCGCTCAGATAGAAACCCTGACCATAAGTGCAGTTCCAGCTGCGCAGTTGCTCGAGCGTCTCGGCATCTTCGATACCTTCGCCAACGCAGCTTATACCGAGCGTGTTGGCGAGGCTGATGACTGTCTGGGATATGTGCGCGGAATCCTGATTGGTCAAAATGTTTCCGCAGATGGACCGGTCCAGCTTTATCTCACTCAGCGGCAGATCGCGTATGCGCCGCATGTTGGAGTGCCCGGCGCCGAAATCATCGAGTGATACGTTGAAGCCGTTATTGCGCAGGGCGTCCAATGTCGCGCGCGATTGCGATATGTCGAATATCGCGCGGCTCTCCGTAATCTCGAAGATCAGTTGCTCGGGACAAACGCCCCACAGATTGGTTTCGCGCCTGATGAAGTCGATGAAGTCGTTGCGGGCCAGCGAACTGGGGTCAATGTTGATGGCGATCGGAACGGTCAACTCGTTGTCGAGAATCTCTCGAAGCGCGCGTCGGTAGATGTAGATCGTCAATTGCCAGAGCAGGTCGTCATTGAGCGCGGCGATGTACTCGTCCGGCGGCACAACGGCGCCATTGTCACGCCAGCGGACCAGCGCTTCCCCGCCAGCCAGCGAACCGTCGGCCAGAGCGATTTTTGGCTGGTAATCCAGGCTGATGTTGTGATTTTCCATCGCGCTGATGATGCGCTGATTGAGCTGCCAGTCGTGATCTTCGTCCTTGTCCTCGGTGGCGTTGACCAGCAGGTACTGGTGTCCATCGAGCATTGCATTTGCGCACGTCTGTTCCGCGATCTGATAGAGCGCCTCGGCCGAGTTGCTGAGTTTGGTGCGCCTGCCGGCGTAGACGAGACCCGCCGAGACCTGCATGTCGATCGATTGTCCGGCAACGTCCGTCGGAATATCGAATACCCGGGCAAGCTTGATGCCCGCGAGCTGCAGGTGATGATTGTCGAGCAGGTCGTCGATGACGATGCAGATCTGATCTTCCGCGATGAGCACCATGTGATCATCTGCGCGCAGCATTGCACCGATACGTCCGCGGAAACTCTCTGCAATCAGAGACTTTACGCCCTCACCGTAGCGGTCGACGAGCTGGCCGAGATTCGTCAGCGCGATGATCCCGAGCGCGAATTTACCCTGGGTTTGTTCAACGGCCGAATCGACACGTTGCATGACCGAGCATTCTGCATTCCTTGCGGAGCTGGGTGTTTCGTAGTGCATGTCAGTCGAGGAAGTACTTCTGCGGGTCGATCCCGTAGGCGTTGCTGGCAAGTTCTTTGGTGATCCACCACATCAGCGGTTGATTGGGATCGCTTTGCTGAGCGGACAGGTCGATGATGACCAGGTGCTTACGCGGTTGCTTGTCTGCTTCGAGGATCAGCATGACTTTCGGCTTCAAGCGGCTGTCCATCGATTGGGAGACGACGACACCGACTTCCCCGGTGTTCAGCTCCACGATGGCGCCAACCGGGAACACGCCGATTGCGCGAATGAAGTAATCCACCAGTTCCTGCTGGTAGAGCGTGTCAGCGCTATGCTGTATTTCCTGGATGGCCTGGTACGAAGATTTGGCCTTGGCGTAAGGCCGTTCGGTAATCATGGCGTCGTAAGAGTCGACGATGCCCGCAATGCGCCCGAACGCCGGGATCTTGTTGCCCGCCAGGCCGTTGGGATAACCGCTGCCGTCGTGGCGTTCATGATGGGTGCGTATGGCGCTCAGGATGCGGGCGTCTTCGACGCCGTTCTCGCTCAGCAGATCCACGCCACGATCGACGTGGCTGCGCAGGAGTTCCCACTCTTCGTCGGATGGTTTGTTCGGCGAGCGCAGTAAGTCCAGGGGCAGGGTGGTTTTACCCATGTCCATCATCGCGCACGCGAAAGCAACATCGTTTATGTCCCGCGGCGGCAGGCCGAGCTCGCGGGCCAGCACGGAACCCCACACAGAGCACGATATCGCGTGGCTGAAGATGTAGTCATCCATGCGCCGCATTCGCGTCAACGCGGCAAGCGCGGTGCCGTTGCGCATGACGCTTTGCACCAGCGGGGTAATGGCATTTTCGATGGCGTTGACGTCGAAGCCGCCATTTGCCTGCAGCTTGACGACACAACTCTGCAGAATCTCTTCGGCCTCGGCGAGCGACGTGGTCGCTACCGGCAGCTCGTCGTTGATCGAAACGCTGTCGCTGTATTGCTTTGGCTTTTTGGGGATGAGGCGTTCGCGAGCGGAGAGCTTCGAGTGCTCTTCGGTTTCGTGTTTGGTCACCTTGTTGGGCACTGCGTGCAGCTTCACGCCGCCGAGTTTGCTGTCGTAGCGGCGCGGATCCACGTAGACGTAGGAGCAGGCTTTGTCGATGCGCTCGATCATGCGCTGATTGCGAACGTAGAAACCCTGCAACGGAAAGTTCGTCTCCGCCCAATCGCGGTCCAGCTGGGCAACATACATGCCCACGGTGAGGTCGCTAGGGGTCGTGCGCTGCAGTCCTTTGTATTTCGGCTGTGGTTCCATGATGCCGTCGGATTGACCGTTAGACCTCAATAGTAAGACCTGCGAGCGCTTTGCTGTGTGAACTGGTTCACCATTCAAGTCGGGTGTCAAAGAATTGACTTCGCTATGTAAGCTCGCTCAGATAAAGCCACCAGCATCGGAGATGGAGGGATAGATGATGTCCAAGCCGACAGACCGCACTGTTTTTCAGAATGCCTGGGTTGTCCCGGATGTCGAGCGCGCCTGCATGAAATGGGTTGAAGAAATGGGGGTCGGGCCCTTCTTTCTCACGGAATATCGCAGCGCGTTCAGTGATGTCACCTACCGCGGTGAGCCCGCTGAGCTCGACATGATCGTTGCGCTGGCGCAGGCGGGGCCTGTGCAGATCGAATTGATCCAGCCGCTGGTCGATCAGTGTGCATATCGTGACAGCGTCCCGGCGGGTGAGGTGGGGTTCCATCACATGTGCGTGTGGACACACGATATCGTGGCGGATACCGAGTACTTTGCTGAGCTCGGGTATGTCGCAGCCAACTCGGGAATGGTCGGGGATGTTCACTTTGCGTATTTCGACACACGGCCGCTGATGGGATGCATGCTCGAAGTCGTGACCCAGGCAGAAGGTGTGAAAGCGCGTTTCGCCGAAATCGCCGCTGCTGCAGCGGACTGGGACGGTCGGGAACCCATCCGCTCTTGAAATGGCCCGAGAGGCCCGCGCGTATCCCCTTTGATATTCTGGGTTTTCCGATAGTTCGATCGAGCAGACGCAAGTGGCAGACAACCCAATCAGAATACGCGCGAAAAACATCTTTCCGACGGTTCTTCTCACGCTCCTCAGCATCGTGCAGGCGCTTGCGCTGGAGCTGATGTGGGCCCATCTCGTCGAGCAGGCGTATCTCTACGCATGGACGTTTACTGCGGTCCTGGGTTGGCTGCAGATCCTGGCTAACCTGCTCGCCATTCTGCTGATATGGCTGATTTACAGCGACCTGGTGCTGCGGCTGAGCTGGGTGCCGACGACCATCGACGCACTGTTCCCGTTTTTCGTCGGCATTCTGGAGTTTGCGCAGATCAGCGCGCTGGGTTCCGGGACAATCGGGCAGTGGTTCATCATCCTGGGCGCTTTGTTTGCCGCGATGTCCTGGATCAGCCACGCGACGATGAAACGCGCCCGTCAAGAGGAAGATAACCGTGCGTTTTTTGCAAACACCAGTCCCGCGACCTCGCGCGATCATCTGTTGAGAGCTTTACCGGTGGCCGTCCTCGTCGCCATCGGTCTCGCGATCTGGGCGAGCGGGGAGGAAAGCTGGTTTGCGCTGCTGGCGTTGGCGGGCGCGGTCGCGTTGCTCGCTTACCAGACCTGGATGAATCATGTTTATACGCAGAAGTCTTATGCGTTTACGTGACAGTTACCGAGCGCTAAAACAAATCGTTCAGCATCTGCATGCCAAGCGCCTGTAGGTTCTCAGCCACGATCTTGTCGGCCTGCGCGATCAAAGCGTCCAGATCATCCAGCACATGGATGAAGCGGCCGGTCAGCACGTCCGCTTTTCCCGACGCGAGCGCCACGACAAGCTCGCCGCTCTTCTCGATCGGCACCCACTGATCTGCCGGCACGTCTTTGAATTGAGGGATGTCCGTCATGTCGGTAGCAACCAATCCCGGGCTGATGATGAACACGGACACCCCGTATTCTCTGGCGCCTTCGGCCAGGCACGAATTCCATCTGAAGAGGGCTGCTTTGCTGGCCGCGTAAGGTGACGCGGTCGGGTTGGGATAGGTGCCGACAAGGCTGCCCACATCGATGATTCGTCCTGCCCGCTGCATCGTCATGTGCTGCATGACAGCCTGGGTGCAGATATATGGCCCTTTCACGTTGACCTCGTGGACGGCCCACCACTCGTCAACGGGCAGGCCCCAGGGAGTTTCGCTGCCCGCGCCAATGCCGGCGTTGTTGACCAGCAGGTCGATATGCCCGTGGTTGCCGACCACCATGTTCACCGCGGCCTCGACGGCAGGCTGATCGGTCACATCGAGCGTCACGCACTCGCAGCGGCCGCCCAGTTCTTCGATGCGCGCTTGCACGGGCGCGAGGCTATCGATGTTTCGGGCTGAAAGGATGACTGTGGCACCGGCCGCGGCGAGATCCGTGGATATCTGTTTACCGATACCGCGGTTGGCGCCGGTAACGAGGGCGATCTGACCGTCGAGTGTTTCCGTCATTTTGTCTCCGCAAGCCGTTCGCCGCTGACCCCTGAATGTTCTAAGCTCTGGCGGCTGTTTGGGTGAAAGGAGGGTGACACAGATGTCCCATGAAATCTCGTCTGAGGCTGCATTGAGAGAACTGCTGGGTGATCCAGTTCATGAACTGGTGGTCGTCAAAAGCACGCCCAGATTGACCGAGCCGCTCGTGCGCTTCATCGAACATTCGCCATTTGCCTGTCTGGCGACGTATGGCGCTGATGGCAGCTGTGACTTGAGCCCGCGCGGAGACCCTCCGGGTTTTGTCAAAGTCATCGATGACAAGACGCTCTTTCTGCCCGAGCGGCCGGGTAACAAGAGACTTGATAGCGCCATCAACATCATTCACCAGTCACAGCTGTCGCTCCTGTTTCTGATACCCGGCACGTTGGAAACGGTGCGGATAAACGGGACTGGCGCGCTGACGACAGATCCCGAATTGCTGGCGCTGTGTGCGGTGAACGGCAAGCTTCCGGAACTGGGGGTGCTGATCAGCGTCGCCGAGGCTTTTGGACACTGCTCGAAGGCGCTGCGGCGCGCCAAGCTCTGGGCGGGAGACTATGCGGTGAAAGAAGGTGTGCCTTCTCTGGCGGAGATGATGGCCGCCCACCTCGATCTCGATCCGGAAATGTCCGATGTTCTGGATGAGGGTATCCGAGAGGATGTAGAGACCAGAATGTACTAGGCCGCCGTCCTCGCCAGGTTCGAAACGGGCGCGGCGTTTTCTGCCGGACTTGTTCACTGACGTATTGGCCCCGAGATCCCGTCGGTTTTGCTTTGAGGCATCCAGTCCTCTCTCGAATCTGTTGACATTTATACTGTGCAATACATAGTATGTACCACACAATGTGTAGCAAACAGTATTAGCTCATGGAATTGGATTCACAGGCCGCCGAGAAGCTGCAGTCGGAAATGCGACGCGGCGCCATCGTGCTGGCTGTACTTGGTCAGCTGCGGCGCGAGCACTATGGCTACTCGCTGCGCAAAAGCCTCGCGGACCGTGGCTTGCAGGTAGAAGAGGGCACGCTGTATCCGCTCATCCGGCGCCTGGAGAAACAGGGCCTGCTGGTCAGCGAATGGCGCGAAGAGGATAAACGCAGAAAGCGTTTCTACCGGCTGTCTGAAGCCGGTAGCAGTATCTACCAGCAGCTTCTGCGTGACTGGCACGCGTTGAACGGCAGCATTCAAAAAATCACCGATGGGAGTGAATGATGGAACTCATCGATAGCTATCTGAACGAAGTGGGGCAGTTTCTGCCTCAGGAAACGCGGCACGACATTCTTGCTGAATTGAGCGATGCGCTGGAGGAGGAACTCGGCGATGTGGCGGCTGCGCGCGGCGTCGACGCGCCCGAAACCGCGGACGCGGAGGTGGTCTTGAAGCGCTTCGGGCATCCGCTCAAAGTTGCCAGCCAGTATCAGCCGACGAGATATCTGATTGGCCCGGATCTCTATCCGGTGTTTCTGCAGACGCTACGTTTGCTGCTGTCTTTCACAGGCGTTGCGCTCGTCGGGATCGGACTCGTTTTTGCGATGGCTGATGGCTGGCAGGTGGGGTTCTGGTCGCTCGTGGATTTGTCGCTCTCGGTGGTGTTCTGGGTGTTCGCGATCACGACGGCTGTGTTTGTCGCTATCGAATATTCTGGCGAGAAGCTCGGCTGGTACGACGACTGGCAGCCGCGCCGTCTGGCTTCCGGCAGCCTGGGGGTCATCAAGCGCGGCGATGTCATTACCAATCTGGTCACAGAAGGCGTGTTTCTGCTCTGGTGGAACGACGTGCTGGTGCTGAGTAACGTCATCAGCAGAGACGGGAGCGACTTTGTTTTTAACCTCGCTGGTGTCTGGGGCGACTACTTCTGGCCGTTCAATGTGCTCATAGGCGTGTGCTTTCTTCTGCATCTTCATGTGCTGGTAAAGGGCGTCTGGCAACGTTCTACCCTGGTGCTCGAGATTGCGACAAATACTGCCCTGGTCGCGCTGCTGCTCGTGCTTGTCGTTGCCCCTGAACTCGTTTCTGTCGCGACCGGTGTGCCCGAGCTTCTCAGCGACATGGTGGATCGGACGCTGCGCATCGCTCTGCTCGTCATCGCCGGTTTTGCGGGCTGGGATCTCTGGCTCGCCTGGCGGCATTTCAAAGGCGCTGCCTGGCAGAGGCGCGTTTAATTTGAGTTGGCCGCCTCCGGCTGGTCGGCCACTCCGAGCCGATATAGAGTAGGGCTCCCCAAACTGCAGGAATCCCCAGGCCATGTCGGAAATTGTGCCGTCCTCGTTGCGCGATCCGCGTATACGCACCGAATTCGTGGACGCCAACGGGTTGCGTTTCGAGGTCGATAAATGCGGCGAAGGCAAGCGCCTGGCCATCTGTCTGCATGGCTTTCCCGAGCACAGCTTTTCCTGGCGCTACCAGCTGCCGATGCTGGCCGATCTCGGTTATCAGGCCTGGGCGCCGAACCTGCGTGGCTATGGCCTGTCCTCGCGGCCGGATCGTCTGGAGGCGTATGCCATCGAAACCCTGATGGAAGACGTCGCGCAGCTGATCGATGCGAGCGGCTGTGAGGAAACCATCATGCTCGCCCACGATTGGGGCGCGGTGATTGCCTGGTACTTTGCGATACGCCAGACGCGTCCGCTCGAGCATCTGGTGATCTGCAACGTGCCGCACCCGCAGGCCATGAGCCAGGCGATGGGTTGGGAGCAACTCAAGAAGTCCTGGTACGTGTTGTTCTTTCAGATTCCCGGTTTACCCGAAGCGCTGCTGGGCCGCGACAGTGCTGCCGGCATGGCTGAGGTGATGCGCAGTTCGTCGGCCGCGCCGGAGCGTTTTCCGGACGAAGTCGGCGAAGTGTATCGCCGTAACGCCGCTCAGCCCGGTGCGCTGACCGCGATGGTCAACTACTACCGTGCACTCGTGCGCGGCGGCGGCGCGAAGCGGCAGCGCGATCTCGGATTTCCGCTGATCGAAACCCCGACCCTCATGGTTTGGGGCGAAGACGACGTGGCGCTGACCAAAGCCACAACCTATGGCACGGAAGACTATGTGCGCGACCTTACGATTCGTTACTTGCCGCGCGTTTCTCATTGGGTCCAACAGGAGCAGCCGGAGATCGTCAATGAGATGATCAGCGCCTTTCTTCAGGGCAAACCTGTGCCTGAGCTTTCCTGGCAGGCCGAACTCACTGTATCGGAGGAAGTCATATGATCGGCGATAACCCGGCATGGGATGAATTCATTTCTCAACACCGCTGGGCGGTGCTCACGACATTGCGCAAGGGCGGCGATCCGGTCAGCTCAGTGGTTGCGTATGCTCGTGACGGGGACGAGCTGGTGGTCAGCACGCCCGGTATGACATTCAAGCGCCGCAGTGCAGCAGCTGACGAACGTGTGAACCTGTGCGTGATCACGAATGCCGAGCCTTTCAACTTCGTTGCCATCGAAGGCAATGCCGTCGTCAGCAAAGACAACCTGGTCGCGGACACCAAACGGGTGTTCGCGAATATTGCCGACACAGGCTACGCCGAGCCGGAAGACCTGGAAGGCTGGCTCGAATCCCAGGATCGCGTGATCATCAGGATCAAAGCGAAGCGGGTGCACGGCGTCATACGCTGAAGCACCAATCAGCCGAGCAGCGCCTCTGCCAGCCGGCTATGCGAGCCAGGCGCAAGCTCTGTGAGCTGCACGCGGTCAATTCCGAACCTGCGCAACGAATCCAACGAGGACGCAACGTCTTCGGCATGTCCGATGAAGTTGCCGAGGTAACCGTTGCCGAGGCCCGCCTTCAAGCCCTGCACCATGGGGTCGTCACCGACGGCGACCAGTATGAAAACACCCAGCGGGACGTCCGGATTGGCGTCATGCGCGCGTTCGGCATTGGTCGCCAGCTCATCCTCGGTAACGGTTGCCATCGTGGCGAAGTCCAGGCTGCCGGCGCGTGTGGCCCGCGCGCTCGCTTTGATCTCCAGCCGGTCTACCAGAGGGGCCGTTTCGCGGATCGAGCGCGGGCCGCCTGCGGCGGCGATCAGCGGCGGGGGAGTTTCCCAGGTCGCGGCCAGTTTCTGCGTTCCGCTGATGTCGATCTGGTAATGCGCACCATCGAACTGACACTGCCGCGTGGCGAGTAGCGCTTTGACGATGGTGAGCGCCTCTACGTAGCGCGACACCCGCTCCGGACCGTCCGGATAGCGTTCGCCCATCGCGGTGATTTCATCTTCCAGCCAGCCAGCGCCCAGCCCGGCTTCAAACCGACCCTGCGCGGCGGCCTGTAGCGCCAGAGCGGCCTGGGCAAATTCGACAGGTGAGCGGAACAGGTTGTTGCAGAATGAGGTTGTGATTTTGAGTGTTTCGGTTGCGCAGGCCATCTGCGTTGCGGCAACGAAAACGTGGGGATAGAGCGTCTCTCCAACCCACAGGTGGTCGCTCGCGCAGACACCGTGCCAACCTTCGGCTTCCTTCTGCGCTGCCCAGACGCCGGGATTGTCGTGGCTCGACGGCGCGTAGTTGACGAAATACTCCATGTTCAGTCTCCGAGCATGACTTCCAGGTTGGGCCCGCGTCGCAGATGATGGCCGCCGTCGACCGGCAGGACGACGCCGGTGATCCAGCTGGATTCCGGGCCGCACAGAAATCGCACCGCCTGGCCGATGTCCTCGGGTTGGCCGACCCGGTTCACTGGCATACAGGACAGATAATCATCGCGCATGGCGGGTGTCTCGTGCAGCGCGGTGGATAAATCCGTCACCACCAGGCCGGGACAGACACTGTTGACCCGCACGTTCTGCGCGCCCAGTTCGTCCGCGGCGTTGCGGACCAGCATGTCGACGCCGGCTTTGCTGGCGCAGTAGGTGCTCATCAGCTTGTGTGTGCGCAGGCCGGCGATCGATGAAATGGCGCACATGGCGCCGCCGCCGTTCTGTGCGATGTGTTTGCCCGCGTGTTTGAACGTAAAGAAGGTGCCATCCAGGTTGATCGCCATGACACGGCGCCATTCTTCAGCGTCTGTGTCGAAGAGCGGCGTAGCGGACCCTGTTCCGGCGTTGGCGACCGCGATGGTCAATGGGGCTCGTTCCTGGGCGGCTGCCACCGCAGCGGCAATCTCGTCTTCGCTGCTGATGTCTGCGACCGCAACGCTGGCAAGCGGGCCGAGGACCTCAGCTGCGGCCGCCAACCTGTCCGCGCTGCGTCCGACGAGCGTCACGCGCGCGCCGTCTGCAACAAAAGCTTCTGCACACGCGAGACCGATACCGCTGCCGCCGCCTGTGATGAGTGCATGTTGGTCTGCAAGATCTGCCATATAATCCCCGGAGCAAAAGTGTGTGAGTAAGGTGCCCGGAATGGCAGAGGCAAGCAAGGTTTACGACGCGGTGGTAGTAGGCGCGGGGTTTGGCGGCATGTACATGGCCCATCTCCTGCGTGAGCAGGGCTTGACGCTTGCGGGCTTCGAACGCGGCGGCGGGGTCGGCGGAACGTGGTATTGGAACCGCTACCCGGGATGTCGCTGTGACGTCGAGAGCATGGAGTACTCGTATCAGTTTTCTGATGACCTGCAGCAGGACTGGCAGTGGAGCGAACGGTATTCGCCGCAGCCGGAAATCCTCGCTTATGCTCAGCATGTCGCCGAGCGCTTTCAGATAGCGGATCTGTTCACTTTCAACACGTCAGTGACCCAGGCGCACTACGATGCGGCCAGCAAAAACTGGCGGGTGGCGACGGACCGCGGGGACGACGTCAGTTGCAGATTTCTGATCATGGCGACCGGCTGCCTGTCGAGCGCCAATACTCCCGACTTCGCAGGGCTCGAGGATTTCGCCGGCGCTACTTACCACACCGGTGCATGGCCCCACGAAGGCGTCGATTTCAGCGGCAAGCGTGTCGCCGTCATCGGCACCGGCAGCTCCGCCATACAGTCCATACCGCTCATTGCAGAGCAGGCGGCGCACCTCACCGTCTTTCAGCGCACGCCGAACTTCAGCATTCCTGCGCAGAACCGTCCGATCGACCAGTCGATGGTCGAGCACATCAAGGACAACTACGACGACTTCCGCGCCCGTAACAAGCTGCAGCCGGCGGCATTCGGCGCAGATTACCCGCGCCGCAGCGATTCGGTGCTCGACGCGACGCCTGAGGAACGCGAGCGGCGCTTCGAGGAATACTGGGGGTATGGCGGCTTCATGTTCCTGGCGGCGTTCGGCGACATCGGCATGAGCGAAGAAGCCAATTTCCACGCCGCGGAGTTCGTGCGCAACAAGATCCGCAGCATCGTCAAAGACCCCGAGATAGCGGAGACGCTCTGTCCTGACACGGTCATCGGCTGTAAACGGTTATGCGCGGATACGAACTACTTCGAGACGTTCAACCGCGACAACGTCTCGCTGGTGGATGTCAGCGAACATCCCATCGAACGCTTGACCGAGCGGGGGCTTGTTACTGGCGGTGAAAATTACGAGTTCGATGCGATCGTCTTTGCGACCGGCTTCGACGCGATGACTGGTGCATTGCTCAATATCGACATACGCGGTGCAGACGGTCTGACGCTGGCAGATAAGTGGCAAGCCGGGCCACGCACGTACCTCGGTCTAATGAGCGCGGGTTTCCCCAACCTGTTCATGATGACGGGCCCCGGCAGTCCTTCGGTGCTTGCCAACATGATTACCGGTGTCGAGCACCATGCCGAGTTTATCGCCGAATTCATCCGCTGGAGCGATGAGCATGAGGTAGCGACCGTTGCTGCCGAACCCGGCGCTGAAGACGAATGGGTAGAGGTGGTCAACATGCGTGCGCAGGCAACGCTCTATCCGAAATGCAACTCCTGGTACCTCGGCGCCAACGTGCCGGGCAAGCCGCGCGTCTTCATGCCGTATATCGGTTTCCCCGACTATGCGCAGAAGCTCGAAGAGGTGGCTGCGGACGACTACGCGGGATTTGCCAAAGCCTGATCACACGTGCCTGCTCAGTCGGCGCGGCTGTAGATGCCGGTAAACCAGGGTTTCCAGGTTTCCGTCTCCGCATCCCACTGGGTGAAAGCCTGAGTCACCGTGCCGTCTGCGTTGGGTGTCCACTGACCGACAAAGGGCGCCGTGCGTCCATCCGCATGGTAAACGATGTCGCCCTCGAGGCGCATGGCGCCCTCCGCAGTAAGGCCGCCGCTGATATCAATGATTATGCCCTGGCTGACCCAGACCTGGCGCCATTGTCCGCTCTGAGGGTCGTAGAAATTGTAGCTCTGTCCGGTGCCGCCCTGAACGCTCTGCCAGCGCTCGACGAGCAGGCACATGCCTTCTTCACGCGTGATACTGTTTTTACCAGCTTGTTGGCCATCAGGGGTTGCGACCTGCCACTCTCCGAGCCAGAAGTCGAACGCCTGGTATTCCGTAGTTTCGCAAGGCGTCGCATGAACGAGTGGGCATGCAAAGAGTGCAGCCATCGCCAAAACTTTTTGCCACATATCTGATCTCTCCTCAGCGAGCTATGAGCGGGGCGACAAACAGATTGTCGTCGGGCAGGGTGACAGTGATCGTCAATCGCTCTCCCTCGCGCACATAGACGATACGCTTCAAGCCGCCCGGTGATGCCGCGGTAAACGTTGCTGTGTTTTTGCCCATGTCTGCGCTCATGTCGGTAAGTGCCATGACCTGGGGTGCGGGGAAACGAGATTCGTAGCGACTGCTGAACTGCTGCATGCGCAGGATGAGCGTGCCGTCTTCCTCGTTGATGACGATCAGCTCCATCATCGCGGTGTCTGCTTCGCTGCCCATGCGCACGAGCGCGGCCAGCGTCCCACCGCGAGGTTCGTTCCAGATTTCTTCGAGGACCTGCTCGCCGACGGGGCCCGCCCAGTCGCCTGTCAGCCAGCCGAGGTCGGTCACGCGGGGTGCGTCGGCCAAAGCCTGGGCACAGCAGAGTAGACAAAGTGATGCCATCCAGCGCATGTTCACGTTCCTTTGATAGGTTCGTGCCTAGAGTGTCGCAGTAATTCGAGGCTTATCCAACTTGCGTTCCCTGGTTTGGTTCAAAAACGATCTGCGCGTGACCGATCACCCGGCGCTCCACGCTGCTGCGGCTGAGGGTGACGTCGTCGCCTGCTTCTGTTTTTCGCCCCGGCAGTGGCGCAGTCACGCCATGGGGGATTGGCGTATGGCGTTCCTGCTGCGCTCCCTCGATGCGCTCCACGCCAGTTTGCAGGCGCTCAACATTCCACTGTTGCTCGTCGATGCCCCGGATTTTGAAGACGTGCCGGCTAAGCTCGCGGCGCTTGCTGCCGCGCATGGCGCGAGTGCGCTGCATTTCATCGATGAATATCCGCTGGACGAGCGGCGCCGTGACGATGCGGTGGCGCGAACGCTCTCTGCCGCCGGGGTTGACGTGCATCGCCATGTGGCGGACGCGCTCGTACAGCCCGGCCGGGTACTCAGCGGCGCCGGCACGACGCTCACGGTGTTTACGCCCTTTTATCGCAAGTGGTACGAGCCCGCGATGGCGGCATGTCAGGATTTCGTGCCTGCGCCAGCGGCACAGGCGCCCCTCGACATCCCGAGCGATGTCGTGCCGGGCGAGTTGGATGGTGTCCAGGCTGCCGTCGGAGCAGACCTCTGGCCCGCAGGGGAGCAGGCGGCTCAGGCGCTCCTCGATGACTTCATGCGATCGCGCGTCGCCGCTTATGGCGAACAGCGTGACATCCCGAGCGTTCCCGGCACCAGCAGGCTCTCGGCATATCTTGCAGTAGGCAGCATCTCGCCGCGCCAGTGCGTGCGCGCTGCGCTCGCGCAGGCAGCGCATGATCCAGCCAGTCAGGACGGCGCCGAAAAGTGGATCAGCGAAATTGCCTGGCGCGATTTTTACCGCAACATCGTCGCTGCGTTCGACCATGTGAGCTATGGCTTTGCCTTCCGCCGCGCCATGGACCGCTTGCCCTGGCGCAGCGCGCCGGAAGACCTGGCGGCGTGGCAGGCGGGGCAGACGGGCTATCCGCTGGTCGATGCTGCGATGCGTCAGCTGAACGCGACCGGCTGGATGCATAACCGTCTGCGCATGGTGGTCGCGATGTTTCTCACGAAGCACCTGCTGATCGACTGGCGCGAAGGCGAACGATACTTCATGTCACGCCTGGTGGATGGCGACTTTGCATCCAACAACGGCGGCTGGCAGTGGAGCGCGTCGACCGGGACGGACGCCGCGCCTTACTTTCGAATCTTCAACCCCGCCTCACAAGGCGCCAAGTTTGATGCCGGCGGCACCTTCACCCGGCAGTTCGTTCCGGAGCTTGCCGATGTCGCCCCGAAGTACATGTTCGAACCTCATCAGGCCGGTGCGCTCGACTATCCGGAGCCGATCGTGGCGCATAAATTCGCCCGCGAGCGGGCGTTGGCATTCTTCAAAGCAAACATGTAACTTGCCGTCTCGAAGCTCTGGGAGGGGACGAGGGGCATGTTGACCAAAGGGGATGATTTCCCCATACACCAGACACCGGAACCGATCGCCTATGCCGGCGCGGCCCGCAATTTTTACGATCGATATTTCTTCAACGGGTATCACCTGCACGAGGACGTGTTCTTTGCCGCAGCGCTCGGCGTGTACCCGTACGTTAACGTCATGGACGCGGCGTTCAGCCTGATCATCGACGGCGTGCAGCACAATCTGCTCGCCTCGCGGGCGCTCAACATGGAACGCATGGACACCGAGGTCGGACCCATCAAGGTGACCGTGGTCGAGCCGCTGCATCAGCTCAAACTGGAGATAGATGCCGCCGAGCAGGGTATCCGCGGCGAGCTGCTGTTCACATCCCGGGTGCCTGCGCAGGAGGAACCGCGTTTTACCCGGCGTGTGGGCGCGCAGCTGGTAATGGATTCGACCCGTTTGACGCAGAACGGCGCTTGGAGCGGCTGGCTCGAGCACAAAGGTAAGCGCATAGAAGTCGGTCCGGAAGCGTGGCTCGGCACCCGTGACCGCTCCTGGGGGGTGCGCAACATCGGCACGCCGGATCCGCAACCGAATCCGATGGCGGGCAATGATTTCCAGTTTTACTGGCTGTGGGCGCCCATCAACTGGCCGGACAGCGCCACCTTTTACCATTTGAATGACGATGAATACGGCCGGCCATGGAACACGCATGGGGTGTATGTGCCGCTGGGCGAGGCCGGCACGCCCATGACCAGCGTCTCCTCGTCTATCGAATACCTGTCCGGAACCCGTCATGCCGAGCGCGCGGTGCTGCGCTTCGAGGATGCCAGCGGCGGCCAGACCGAGATCACGATGCGTCCGCGCTTCCACTGGTACATGAAGGGGGTGGGCTACGGACATCCTGAATTCAACCACGGGTCCTATCACGGCGAGTTTGATATGACTTATGAAGAATATGCGCTGAGCGAAGTTGACGACGCTGCCAATCTACACATCCAGGCCATCTGTGATGTGGAGATGACCGGCGCGCTCGGCGCGCGTCGCGGGCGCGGCGTGCTGGAGCAACTCATCGTTGGCCGTCACGAGCCGTCCGGGTTCAAAAGCATGCTGGATATGGCGCCCTAGCGGGCAGACAAGAACAGGCACCGACAGGGGGAGTAAACCGATATGAGTCACACGGGTGTAGTCATGGATTTCATCAACGCATGGAATCGGCAGGATTGGGACGCGGTGGAAGAAGCGCTGGCGGACGATGTGGTGTATCACAACATTCCGATGGAGCCCCTCGAGGGTAAGGCTGCGGCCGTGGCGTTCATCCGTGGCATGGAAGTCAAAGAGGTCGATTGGCAGGTGTTGAACATTGCGGAAAACGGCAACGTCGTGCTGACCGAGCGCGTCGACAATTTTGTGATGGCCGACGACAAGGCGCTTTCGCTGCCTGTCATGGGAACGATGGAAATCGAGCAGGGCAAGATCAAAGCCTGGCGGGATTACTTCGATCTGGCGACCTTCACCTCGCAGATGGCGGGCTGATGCAGTACGTCGTCTGTGCCGTCGTCGGTTTGCTGGCGGGGTTTGCCGGCGCCTATCTCTTCGAGCAGGCCGCTGACCGGCCGGCGGGACTGGATCTCGAGATTCTGTCGACGCCAGAGCAAGACGCATTGAATCTGCCGTTCGCCGAAGGGGTCCGTATCGGTGACGTGATCGTGTTGTCCGGACAGATCGGGGCAAAGCCGGGCACCATGGCGCTCGTGCCGGGCGGTGTCCAGGCGGAAACGCGTCAGACGCTGGAGAACATCAAAGCGGCGCTCGAACGCTACGGCTCTTCCATGGACCGCGTCTTTAAATGCACTGTGTTCATGAAGGACATGGCCGACTGGCCTGCGATGAATGAGGTCTACGTCGAGATGTTTGCCGGTCACCGGCCCGCCCGCAGCGCGCTGGGGGCTTCGGGGCTCGCGCTGGATGGAAACGTCGAAATCGAGTGTTTTGCGCTCGCTGGCTGAGCGGGCTTTGAAGGGTTGCGCAAAGCGGAGATAATGCGCCCGCATTTAACTTTGCACGAAATCCGAACTAAAAGATCTACGAACAAAGGGGATTAACTGATGGAAATACAAGGCAGCAAGGCAATTTTTGTCGGCGGCGCTTCAGGCATGTGCCGCGCCACGGCGATGAAATTCGCTGAAAAGGGTGGCCAACTGGCCATTCTCGACCTCGAGAAATCCGATGGTGCGAGCGTTGCTGAAGAGCTGGGTGGAAAGTTCTATCCCTGCAACGTGATGGACTATGACGGCATGGCAGAGGTCATCGGCAATGCCGTGGCAGATCTTGGCGGTCTGCAGTTCATGGTCAACACCGCGGGCGGCGCGGTGGCGCAGCGTACTTTGAAGAAAGACGGCTCCCGGCATTCGCTGGACGACTTTCGTCGTATCGTCGATCTCAATCTCATTGCGTCGTTCAACATCAACACTCTCGCGGCTGAGCACATGTCCAGGAACGAGCCGAATGCTGATGGCGAACGCGGCGTGATGATCAACACCGCCTCTATCGCGGCATTTGAAGGACAGATTGGCCAGGTTGCCTATACGGCCGCTAAGGCCGGGATAGCTGGCATGACGCTGACGATGGCGCGCGACCTCGGCACGCTCGGGATTCGCTGCATGACGATTGCACCGAGTCTTTTCGATACCGGCCTGACGGCGGGCATCCCGGATGAAGGCGCGCTGCAGCTGACGAAAGACGCCGCGTTCCCGCGGCGTATGGGACAACCCCACGAATACGCCACGATGGCCATCGCCATCTTCGAGTGTCCGATGATGAACGGCTCAACGCTGCGCGTAGACGGCGGCCAGCGCTTCGCCCCGCGTTAAGACCGGCTCGTCTTGACCTGACCAGGAGCGGCGCAGGCCGCTGCCCCTGGTCAGCGGGCCGATCTGCGCCTAAAGCCCCGCAAGAAACTCCAGAAGCAGTTTGTTGACCTCGTCAGGCGCTTCCTGCTGCGTCCAATGGCCGACGTCGGGAATCAGCGTGTTGATGCGCAGATCTTTGACGTGTTCCGGCATGGCCTTGAGCGCCTCGGCCGCCATCAGAATCACGCCGTCTTTGTCGCCCGCGGCAAACATGGCGGGCTGCTCGATGCTGGTAGGCGCGCCATCCGTGAGCTCCCATGTCAGATTATGGTTGCGGTAGTAATTCAGCGGACCGCGAAAGCCGCTGTTGGTGAACTCGTTGACGTAGAAATCGAGATCGTCCGCGCTCAGCCAGGGGCCCATCTCCGGCGGATCCGGCAGATCTGAGAGGAGATCCGCATCGGCGGGCTTCGGCGACAGAGTGGTCAGATCCATCTGCGCGCTGCCCATGTGGTAGAACTTTCTCAGCGCCGTGCGCACGTCCGCTTCGAACTCCGCCTCGGCAATGCCGGGCTCCTGAAAGTAGAGTTGGTAAAAGAACTGGTCTTTGAAGAAAGCCTTCATCGCGTCGAGGGGGGGTACTGCGCTCCTGGCGCTGAACGGCACGGACAGCACCCCGACGGCGCTGACTTTATCCGGATGGTGCAGGGCGCAGCTCCATGCCGTCGGCCCGCCCCAGTCGTGGCCAAGCACAATCGCAGTCTCATATCCCAGGGCGGGTATCAGGCCGATGATGTCGTTGACGACCTCCACCTGATTGTACGCATCGATCGCTGCGGGCTTGTCCGAATCGCCGTAACCGCGCATATCGGGTGCGGCTGCGTGGAACCCCGCGTCTGCCAGCGCTTGAAACTGGTGACGCCAGGAGAACCAGGACTCCGGAAACCCGTGACACATCAGAACCAGCGGCCCCTCGCCCTGCTCGGCGACGTTGAGCGTTATGCCATTCGTCTCGACGCGGCGGTTCGTGATGTTGGGAAATTCGGCACTGTTCGTCATGTTCTCATCCTCGGAATTCCAGGGCATGGAAGCATAGGAACGTCAGGCAGCGCAATCCGCGCGCGGCGCGCTGCGAATCAGGTCTGAATCGAGTAAGCTCTCGGGCATAGCGAGATTTGCGGCGACTTGGGAGGGGACGTCTGCATGTGGTTGAAACTCCGGCAAATAGCCCTGGTGGCGGATGCGTTGGCGCCGGTCGAGCGCGAGCTGATCGATGTGCTCGGCATTGAAGTGTGTTATCGGGACCCGGGCGTCGCCCATTTCGGTCTGGAAAACGCGCTGTTTCCGATCGGCAATCAACTGCTGGAAGTCGTCGCCCCCGTGAGGGCAGATACGGCGGGCGGCCGCTATCTCGAGCGTCGCGGCGGCAATGGCGGCTATATGGTCATTACCCAGTGTGACGAGCACGCACCGCGCCGGGCCCGCGTCGAAGCGCTGGGCGTACGCATCGTCAACCAGTTCGAAACGCACGAATTTCGCAATATGCAGCTGCATCCCAAGGACACCGGCGGCAGCTTTTTCGAGATTGATGAGCAGATGGGTCCTGATGCTCATGCCGACGATGGCCCCTGGGAGCCGGCGGGACCGGACTGGCAGCGCGCAAAAAGGGTCGAACGCGTGAGCGGCATCGCCGCGGCTGAGCTGCAGTGTGACGATCCCGGCCGGGTTGCAGCGCGCTGGGCTGAAATCGCCGAACTGCCTTTACAGAATCACACCATTTCGCTCGCCAATGCCTCTTTGCGATTTGTCCCCTGTGCCGACGGGCGTCCCGAAGGCCTGGGCGGCATCGACCTCGTTGCAAGCGACGCTGAGGCCGTGCTTGCCGCGGCAGAGAAACACGCTGCGCGCAGCGCCGAGAAGCAGGTGATGCTCTGCGGCATGCGCGTGAATCTGGTATGAGAGATTGTAGATAAGTTGAGTAAGTACAATGAGTTATGAAACGATTTTAACTGAAGTTATTGATGGCGTGATGGTCATAACGCTGAATCGGCCGGAACGTCTCAACGCCTGGACGTATCGCATGGGCGGTGAGCTGAATGCGGCGGTGGCGGCGGCGAATGCAGATGACGACGTCACCGCCATGGTCGTCACCGGCGCGGGCCGCGGCTTCTGCGCGGGCGCGGACATCGAGGCGGTATTCAAAGCGCAGTCCGAAGGTGAGGACGTGTCCGACGGCGGCGGCGCCGGTAACTGGGTGAACGTCGTGCGCACATCGAAGCCGATGGTGGCCGCGATCAATGGCGCCGCCATCGGCGTTGGTCTCACCCAGGTATTGCCGATGGACTATCTGATTGCCGCCGACGGCGCCAAGCTGTCGGTGCGTTTCGTCAAAATGGGGCTGGTGCCGGAACTTGCGAGCTCGCGTTTCCTCTTTGCCAGGGTGGGTTTCGGTAACGCCAGCGAGCTCATGCTGTCGGGCAAGACCGTGACGGCTGATGAAGCTGCCGCGATCGGGCTCGTGGACAAAGTCGTTGCAGGAGACCAGTTGCTCGACGCCGCCTGTGCGATTGCCCGCAGCATGGGGGAGAACCCTCAAGCGGCGCTGCGGCACATCAAGGACCTGATCACGGCAAACGCGGCCGAAACCGACGTCACCGCGGTGCAGAAGCGCGAGATGGAAGCGCTGCACGAGGCCTACCAGTCGCCTGAGCACAAAGAAGCGATCGCGGCTTTCATGGAAAAACGCGAGCCGGACTTCAAAGCGGCTCGGAACGGTTAGCGCAAGTCATGGCATACGAAATCAAACGCTTCCCCTACGATGGCACGGTCGATGCCGACGGCCACGTGCTCGAACCGCCGGATCTCTGGGAGAACTACCTGGAAGAGAAATATCGGCCACGCGCGCTGCGGATCCGCGTCGACGACGAGGGTTATGAGTACCTGGAGATCGATCAGCAACCCTCGCAGCGTTCGCGACGCGGCTCTCTCGGTATTCTGGGTGCGATGGGTGAGGAAGACATGCGCCCGAGCCCGGAGCGGCGTTACGCTGACAACATGCCGTTCGGTTCGTGCGACCCGGCTGAACGGCTGCGTCTGCTCGATCAGGAGAACCTTGATGCGACGTTGCTTTATCCGACTCTGGGCCTCCTGTGGGAGGTGGAGCTCACAGACCCGGAGCTCAGCCTTGCCTATTGCCGCGCGTACAACCGCTGGATTGCGGATTTCTGCCGTGACAGTGGCGGCCGCCTCGTGCCGATAGCCCAGCTGACGTTGCTGGATGTCGAAGGTTCGGCGGCTGAGCTCGAGCGCGCGGTCAAAGACGGCTGCAAAGGCGCCTGGGTGAATCCTTTCAACCACAATCGAGTGATTCACGGCGATCCCGCGCACGATGCGCTGTTCGCCAGATGTGTTGCGCTCGATGTGCCGCTGGCCATACACCCGACGTTTACACCCCATGCTGCCGCCGACGGCATTTTCGACTGGCCAAGGGAAGGGCGCGCGTGGGGCGAGGCGATCTGGCTGCGCTCCATCGTGCAACAGGCGCTCATCTCGTTCTTCAGCCTCGGTACGCTCGAACGCCATCCTGAGCTCAAGCTCGGCGTGCTGGAAGCAGGCTCCGGGTGGATCGGTGCGCTGCTCGACCGTCTGGATGCGTACACCGAGAGTCTCAACATCAAACGCGCCTCGGCCACGGAGATTTTCCGTCGTCAGTGTTTCATCTCCGGTGACCCCGATGAGACCGCGGCGCCCCACGTCATCGATCATGTTGGCGCCGATTGTTTCATGTGGGCGACGGATTACCCGCATCCCGACCATCCGCACACCTGGGTGGATGACCTCTGCCGCTATGCGGAGGTGCTCAGTGAGCCCGCCCGCAGCAAAGTGCTGGGCGGCAACGTCAAACGTATCTACAAGCTGGAGGTTTGAGCCATGGCTTATGTTGAAAACATGACAATCCACGACGCGGATGCGCACGTGATGGAGTTGCCGGAGACGATTCTCGAATTCATGGAAAGCAAGCACCACGATGCTTTCAAGGCGTTTGCCGGTGCGCGTCTCGAACGCCCTGCGGATCTCGAACGCATGGTTGCCGAGCAGGATAACCCTGAATTTCGCAGTGCGGACGAGGCGCAGATCCTGCTGCGCAAGAATCATCTGGCGCTCGGTGCGTTCCGCAACAGCGATCGTCCGCGTTCCATCGATCTGCTGGGCTTTGCCAGCCAGCTTGTGTTTACCACCGTGGCGCTTGGCAATTTCGGACTGGAAGAAGAAGGCGATGTCGATCTGGCGCTCGCTGCTGCGCGCGCACACAATCGCATGAACAGCGAATTCTGCTCGGTCGATCGCCGCATGCTGGCGACGGCGTACGTGCCGCTCATCGATATCGAGGCGGCGACGCAGATTGCGCGAGAGGCGTTGGCGCTCGGCTGCAAAGCGCTGATGATTCCGTCGCGTTGCCCTGCCGGCCACAGCCCGAGTCATATCGGCTTCGAGCCGCTCTGGTCGCTGGCCGAGGAGGCGGGCGTACCGATCCTCTTTCACGTGGGCGGCGAGTCCAAAATGGCGCCGGGCTATTTCGAGAATGGCCTGCCGCGGGTCAAAGACTTCCACGGCGGGGATGAAAATTTCACCGGCTTGAGCTTCATGACCATTCCGCTGGCGCTCTGGCAGACGGGGGCGGCGCTGATCTTTGACGGCGTTCTGGATCGGCACCCCGGACTCAAATTCGGCGCCATAGAACTCGGCGCGTCGTGGTTGCCGAGCTGGCTGAAATTCATGGATTCGGCCTGGACGGCCTTTCGCAAAGGGGAGGAGCGGCTGCAGAAATTGTCCGCGAAGCCCAGCGAAATAGCGATGCGTCAGTTCCGCGTCACGCCGTACCCGCACGAAGAAACCGGCTGGATCCTCGAAAATACGAGCCAGGATATGCTGCTCTTTTCATCGGACTATCCGCACGTGGAAGGCGGGCGTAATCCGATCAAGCGCTTTCAGGACAACATGCCGAACGTGAGTGACGAGGCGTTGCGTAAGTTCTACCGCGACAACTTCATCGACATGATGGGCGCCGGCCTCGATCCCGAACTGCACGACCATCCATCGGTGCGCGCTGCGGGCTGAACGCTTTGCGGCATCTTTTTTTCGATTTAGACGGCACGCTGACCGACCCCAAGCTGGGTATCACGCGCTGTATCCAACACGCGCTGGCGGAACTCGGCGTGGAAGCGCCGCACGCGGACGCGCTCACCTGGTGCATAGGGCCGCCGCTCCATGCGAGCTTCGTCGCGCTTGTGGGGGTAGAGCGCGCGGATGCCGCGGTGGCGCTGTATCGCGAGCGCTTTGCCGATGTGGGGCTGTATGAAAACGAGCTGTACCACGGCATCCACGACATGCTCGAGGCGCTTGCAGCGACCGGCTCGACCCTGTGCGTTGCGTCGAGCAAACCGCTCGTTTTTGTCGAGCAGATTCTCGATCACTTCGAGCTGCGCGGCTTTTTCAGCGACGTTTTTGGTTCCGAGCTCGACGGCACGCGCACCGACAAATCCGAGTTGCTCGCCTATGCGCTGCGATCACGCACCGCGAATGCCGATGCCTGCGTCATGATCGGCGATCGCAAACACGATGCGATCGGCGCAGTGAACAACGGTCTGGACTTCGTTGGCGTGCTCTATGGTTACGGCGATCATGCCGAGCTCAGCGGTGCCGGCGCTTCACAGTTCGCCGACACGCCGGCGGCGCTGGTGCCGATTCTCAAATGACTTTGTGAGAGAAGTGGATGACACAGGTTGAAACGCTTTCCCGCCCGGCAATCATGTGGGCAACTCTGTTTGTGACCGTTGTGCTCACCGTCTTGTTCCAGGTTGTCGCCTCTCATTGGCAACTCAGTCTGCTCGACGCTATCTCGGATCCAACCGAAGCGCGTCAGGTGCTCGCTGGCATGTCCCCTGAACAGAAGAGCATACACGCCTGGATCACGGCGACGCTGGACGTCGCGTATCCACTGGCGTATGGGGCGCTGTTTATCGGCGCGGCCTATCAGTTCTTTCCGGAACGCGCGGTCTGGTTGGCGAGGCCCACCTATGTGTTGGTGCCCATAGACCTCATCGAGGGTGTCATCCAGGTCGTCGCCCTCATCGGCGCGGCAGACTGGATGGACGCCAAAGCGATTGTCACCCCCATCAAAACCCTGCTGTTCCTCTTCGGTATTGTCATGACCGTGGCCGGATGTGTCAGATGGCTCTGGCAGAGGCGCGCCAGCGGAGGCTAGGGGCCCGTTCGGAAGGCGGCGATCCGCGCGGCAACGTTGGCTCGCACGTTGTTGTGAAACAGGCTGTAGTCGTACTGGTGCATGCTGTTGCCGAACATGCGCCCCGGAAATGATTCGGAGCGCAGTTCCATGACGGCAAGCTGTCCATCCTCCATGCACTGAGCATCCGCCGCCTCGGGTTCCACGACCATGGCGGTCACGTCTTCGCCCTCTTCGGCAGGGCCATAGTTGGCATAACCGATGGCGCCCAGATTGGCGCTGTGCCCGGCATAGCTCAGGTCTGCCTGCCAGTTGAGCGGATTGGTGCACACAAGTCCTGGATTCCCGCCAAACGCGCCGCTGCCTTCGCCATCCATGGCGTTCCAACCCAGCGCGCACTGCGTTTGTGTGGCGCTGGCGCAAACGGGAACCGGACCCAACTGGTCCGCCGTGATGCTGAAGCCGACAAGGTAGGCAGCGATCATGCGGTCCAGCAGGGGCGTGCCGGCAATGTGCTCGCGCAGGAGTTCGGTCGCGTGACGTGAACCCTGGCTGTGACCGGCGAGGACAAAGGGTTGATCGTCCGCGAGACTGTCGACGAAATGCTCGAACGCGGCCACCACGTCCGAGTAGGCAAGATCCAGCGCCTGGTCCCCGTTGCCATTCTGGTCCATGAAAGAGAAGAACGTAGCCTGTCGGTAGCGGGGCGCGTAGATGTCGCAGCAGCCGTTAAACACGCTGGCTTGATGACGCAGGATGCGTTCGTCCACGATCCAGTTGGCGCTCGAGGCGGACAAGGGTTGGTTCCAGTTGTCCTTTCCGAAGTAGCTCGTCGGATGAACGAAAAACACCGCAACCCCGGTGGGTACGCGTGTTGCGCCCGCGGGCATCTGATCTGAGGGATCGTCGGTCTCGGGCAATGCAGCCCACCAGGCCGGGTCCTGGTAATCCGGCGCGTCCGGCGCAAGCTCTGCGGCAAATTCATGCTCCGGCGCGATCTGGCTGCCCATGATGGCCATGAAGACCTGCTGGCGGAAAACAAATGCGCTCACGAGTAGCAGCGCGATGGCAATCGCAATGACGATGAGCACTTTTTTCACAACATGTCTCCGCCGGGTCGGTTGGAGCGTTCGGCAAAGAGGTGTGCCGGGCGGATTTTTTCGTATTCCGTAAGCACGGGCGCAAACTCCTCCGGCGTGCTGGCGTGGATAATGATGCCGTCAGCACCAGCGTTGAACTGGTCGACCCAGCGTTGCGCGCAGGTTTGCGCATCACCGACGGCAGCAGGGCGCCAGCTGTCCGGGATCAGCTTGGCCACTTCGGCCATTTGCGCGATAGAGGCTACGCTGTCGATCGCGCCGCCCACCGAGGTGACGGCCTCATGGCTGCGAAAACGCTTCAGCACTTCCGAGTCCCAGCCGTTGATTTCAACCAGCATGTCGCCGTAGCCGGGTATCTGCAGGTACGTCGCAAGGCGCGCGATGATGTATCTGAGGTAGACCTCCTCGCTGACGTCACAGGCGGTCGCCAGTACCGACCAGATCTTGCCGTGCCCGGCGGGTTTGCCGGCCGCGGCTTCCCCCTCGCGGTATTGCGCGACCGCGTTCGCCAGCGCCTCATCGGACATGAAGGTATGCAGATGCGCGCCGTCGTAGATTTGGCCGGCGTGTCTGAGGGATTTCGGACCGAAGCCGACATACAGAATGGGTATGTCCTCGTTCACATAGGGCGCGAGATTCAACGCTCCAAAGTTACCCAGCGCGCCTTCGTGACCGAGGACTGTCTCCCCGCGCCATAAGCGCCGCATGATGTCGAGGAATTCTCGTTCGCGCTCGAACGTCGGCTGCGGCACACCCCAGGCGCGCCATCGCAGATTGACGCCTTTGGCGAGACCCAGCGCG
Organism: Pseudomonadales bacterium; assembly: GCA_965267275.1. GTDB lineage: Bacteria > Pseudomonadota > Gammaproteobacteria > Pseudomonadales > Azotimanducaceae > UBA4421. Next base: position 2,494,184 of record OZ253950.1, on the reverse strand, counting down.
AAACGGCCGTCTGACAATGCGTTCAACGTAGAACCCATCGAAGCAGTGACCACCGGATGGCGGGTGTTGAGGTTGGTGCCGGAAGTGCCGATGTAGATAGATTCGGTGACGGCGGCGCAGGCCCCGCAGATCGCTGCGATCTCTTTGAAGTCGGCGCGTTCGGAAAGCATCACGTTGCCGATACCCAGGGCCTCTGCATCCTGTACCTGCTTCAGCACGTCACGTGGCGAGCGCGTATGCCCGGGCAGTCCGTAGAAACCCAGTTCGGGGAATTTTGATGTGTGTGTCGGTCGTTCGCTCATCGCATCGCTGCCATATGGTCGTTCAAGAATGTGCCTTCGGGATCTATGTCGTTTCTCACCTGCCACCAGTCGGCCCAGCGTGGATGTATGCCAGCGAGTTGCGTTCCGTTCAGGTAATGCACTTTGCCCCAGTGAGGCCGTCCACTGAAGTTCAGGAATACCTCCTCGCACGCCCGGAAATACGGTTCGTCGTCGGCGCGGATGTCTTCGTGAACCGAGATAGTGACGGTGGCCCGCTCGTAGGCCGTCGACATCCAGACATCGTCTGCTGCGAGGGTTCGGTATTCGACGGGCCAACGCACATTGGTGAATTTGTCAGCAAGAAGCTGCCGTATGGCGTCCATGCAGGCCGGACCCTCCTCGGCAGGCACGCTGTATTCCATCTCCGTGTGCTTGTGGGGGCGGTGGTTGGGAAGCACCTCGTAACTCCACGCGCATCGATGGCCTTCAGCAGCGAGCGGATAGCTTGGCGCATCGTCGGTGACATCGATCGACTTGCCGTTGGCTTGATCGGTCTGCGGATACCAGAAAAACTCATGGTGTCTATGCTTGACTGCCGTTGAATGAAAGCTGTCGAGGGTATCCGCCAGGTTCGCCTGCCATGCCTGCTCTTTCAGCCGGTAGGCCGGGGTGAGCTGCAGCTGCAGCCGGGTGACGATACCAAGCGCGCCGAGGTGCAGGCGGGCTGCTTGCCAGAGATCAGGGTTCTGGTCCGCGCTACACGTGACGAGATCGCCGCTGGCGGTTGCGATGACGGCGCCTGTGACCGCGCTGGACAGATTCTTGAGATTCACCCCGGTGCCGTGCGTCCCGGTGGCTGTGGCGCCGGCGATGGCCTGGCGGTCTATGTCCCCTTGATTGACCAGCGCGAAGCCTGCGTCGTGCAGCGGACGTCCCAGCGTGCAGATGCGCGAGCCGGCCCAGACCCAGGCGCTCTGGTTCGTCGTGTCGACGCTGATCACGCCGCTCAAGCCGGAAGCGTCGACGATAATGTCGTCATGCTGAACGAGCGGTGCGTGCGAGTGGGTGGCGCCTGCAACGCGAATGCGCCTGCCTTGCCGGACTGCGCCATTCGCGACAGCCGCGGCGTCCGCTTCGCTGCGTATGAAGACGATCTCTTCTGGACTTGCCGTGAGTTTTCCCGACCAATTCGACCACTCGGGCATCGGTTCCCGTCCTCTCCCTTGCTTGTTTGGCGACCTTCACTATAGAGAGATCCCGGCGAAAAGTAGATACTCGTCCGGTCATACAAGCTGTCTCTGGGAGGAGCGATGCCAAGACTCAAACAAGTGCCTCGTGCGGAAGCGCCGGCGAGCGTATTGCCGCTCTATGACGCGTTATTCGGACCGGATCGCGACCCGGTCGCGCAGCCGGGCACAGCAACCGGAACGCCGGGGGATTGGTGGACCGTGTTCGCGCAGGAGCCCGATTGCCTGCATCACATGGTGGCGGGCTTTCAATATTACCGCGGCGAGAACCGCAAGATTTCCCCGCGTCTGCGCGAACTCGGGCAGGCGCGCGCGGGCTTTGCGCGTGGCAGCCAGTTCGTGTTCTCGCAGCACTGTAAAGCGCTGCGTGCGTGTGGCTTCAGTGAGGCGCAGATCGAGGCGATCCCCAGCTGGGCATCATCTGATCTCTTCAATGAGGTCGAGCGCGCGGTGCTCGCTTACACCGACGATCTGGTGTTGCAGGGCGGGCGTGTTGCAGATGGCACTTTTGCCAGGCTCAAGGAGCATTTGAGTGAGGTGGAGATCATCGAGCTCACCTACATCACCTGTACCTATGAGATGCATGCGACGATGACCCGGGCGCTGAAACTCGAGTTCGACAACGTTGACGAGCGCATCGTCGAAGTGCCTGTGCCCGAAGGGGAGAAGCGGGACATCGATTTCTTTCGCAATATCGACGATTAGACAAGTGCTGGCTTGCGCTCAGATATCGCCCGCCGCGCGTAAGGACTTTATCTCGGCCTCGCTGTAGCCCGCCGCGCCAAGGATTTCCTCGGTGTGGGTGCCCACGGGGCCGCCAGGCCAGTCGGTCTGTCCCGGCGTGGCGGAAAGCTTCGGCAGTATCGCAGGGATATCGAGTTCGCCGCTGTCGGTCTCGACCCGCTCGAATAGACCCCGCGCCTCGAAGTGTGGATCTTTCATCATGTCCGCGACTGAGTAGATCGGCCCGACCGGTACGTCGGCGTCTTCGAGCGCGGCGATCACCTCACTGCTCGACATCGAACTTGTCCAGGCGGCAATCGCCGCATCGATCTCCGCCTCGTGGGTGACGCGCCCGGGATTGTCCGCAAAGCGGGGGTCATCGGCCATTTCCGGCCGGCCCATGGCCTGCATCAGGCGGCGGTAAATCGAATCGCCGTTGGCGCCGATCACCACGTGTTTGCCGTCACCGCACAGGTAGGTGTTGGTCGGCACGATACCGGTGATGGTGGAGCCCGACGGCTCCCGCACGGCGCCGGCGCCGGAATACTCGGGCACCATGCCTTCCATGAGGTTGTACATCGACTCGAACAACGCAACGTCGACCACCTGTCCGCGTGTCGCGCGACCTTTGCCGCGCTCGAGCAGGCTCAGCAATACGCCGAGCACCGCATGTATGCCTGCGACAGTGTCGCCCACGCTCAGATTGGGCCGCACCGGCGCTTCACCCGGAAAGCCATTGACGTAGCGAAATCCGCTGTAAGCCTCGGTGACAGAGGCGTAGCCGGGCTTGTTGCTGTTCGGTCCTGTCTGACCGTAGCCGGATATCCGGGCAAAAATCAGGTCGGGGTTTTCGGCCTTCAAGTCTTCTGGACCAAGACCCCATTTTTCCATGGTGCCGGGTTTGAAGTTTTCGATGACCACGTCTGCGCTGGCCATGAGCTTGCGCACCACGGAGCGTCCGGCTTCACTGCGCAGATTCGCGGTGACTGACTTTTTGTTGCGGCCGAGCGAACGCCACCAGAACGCGGTGCCATCGTCGTCGAGGAGCCGCCAGCCGCGGATCGGATCGCCGGCGCCGGGTGGTTCGATCTTGATGACTTCAGCACCGAAATAGGCAAGCATGGTGCCGGCAAACGGCCCGGCCAGCAGTTGGCCGACTTCGATTACGCGGATGCCGTCGAGAGGGCGGTCAGACATGGTCAGCCTCAGGTTTCGGAGACGTTGCGCGGCACATCGCGGAACGGCCCGGTGTCGAAGCGCGGTTCCTTGGGCATGCCCAGGACGCGCTCGGATATGATGTTCTTCTGAATCTCGTCAGTGCCGCCGGCGATCGACACCGCCGGCACGCTGACCAGAATCTCGGCAACGATGCCGTCGTGCGGGCTCTCCGAGCCGGTCAACATGGCGTCCATGGCGCTGATGTCTGTGTGCACGCGGCTTGCCAGGCGTGCAATGTTGCTCGCAGCAAGTTTGCCCAGAGATCCTTCCGGACCCTGCGGTTTGCCAGCTTGTTGGGCTGCCCGAGCGCGGGCTGCCGTCCATTGGGCGGCGCGGTTCATCGTCAACAGGCGGGCGATGTCCTGGCGGATGACGGGATCGTTGATGGCGCCCGTCTCGTTGGCGCGTTCGAGGATCATGTCGACGCGGCCTGCACGCTGCGGGTACCACTTGTAGGGCTCGTTGTCGATTTCTACTTCCTTGCGGAACTCATCGAAGATCGGGCCTTCGCGCTCGGCCAGCGCACCGCCGCCGCGGATGCGGTCGAAACCGCGGCGCTCGTGGGCAAGGGTAGTGACGGCAACCTGCCAGCCGTTACCGGGTTGATCCAGCATGTTCTCGCGCGGCACGAGCGCATCGGTCATGAAAACCTCGTTAAACGAGGCATGTCCGTTCATTTGCCGCAACTGGCGTACCTCCACCCCCGGCTGACGCATGTCGATGATGAAATAGGACAGACCCTGGTGTTTGGGAACGTCCCAGTCGGTGCGCGCCAGCAGCAAACCGTAGTCGGCATGGTGCGCGCTCGTGTTCCAGACTTTCTGCCCGTTGATTACCCAGTTGTCGCCGTCGAGGTCGGCGCGGGTGGTTGCACCGGCCAGGTCCGAGCCGCTGCCGGGCTCGCTGAACAGCTGACACCAGCTGTCTTCTCCGGTGATGATGCGTCTCAAGTATTGTTTTTTCTGTGCATCGTTACCGTGCTCCAGGATGGTGGCCGCAGCGAGCATCCGCACACCCGAGGTGGCGACACCCAGGACACCCATATCGGCAAACACCTGGTCGATTGCAGCGCCGTCAGCGGGGGAGAGACCTTTGCCGAAATAATCCTCCGGCCAGTGCGATGTTCCCCAGCCGGTATCGGCGAGTTTGGTGCGCCACTCGACGAGGCTGAGCGCGGGATCCCAGTTGGCCTCGATCCAGGACCTGACCTCAGACGTTAGAGCTTCCATATCAGCCATGCTTAAACTCCCATAGCTTGCAGCATACGCTCACGGTGCTGGTGCGGTGAGCCTAGAAATACTTCAGAACTTTTGGCGCGCTTGAACCACAGGTGAGTATCGTTTTCCCAGGTGAAGCCGATCCCGCCGTGCAGCTGTATGCACTGGATGGCTGCCTCGAGATAAGCGTCGGCGCAGGCAGCTTTGGCCAGGCTGGCGATCTCTGAGGCAGCGTCACTAGTCGCGCCATCCGCGGACAGAACCTGTGCTGCCTGATAAGCCGTCGACTTAGCCTGTTCAACCTGCAGCAAGAGGTCGGCCAGGCGGTGTTTGATGGCCTGGAAAGAGCCGATGGTGCGGCCGAACTGCACTCTGAGCTTGGTGTACTCGACCGCTGCATCCAGCAGTGCCTGGGCGCCTCCCGCCATTTCGTTAGCGAGCGCAACCAGCGCGGTGTTGTAGACAGGGGTCAGGTTGGCCGGACCGTCACCGAGCAGACGGGCAGGGGTGTTGTCGAGCGTGACAGCGGCGAGCTTGCGTGTCGGGTCCATTGCCGCCTGCGCCGCGCGTTCGAGACCTGCGGCATCACGCTCGACGACGAACAGGCGAACGTTGTGGTCGAGCTCGGCTGCAACGACGATCAGACCGGCGTTCAAACCGTCTACGACAAAGCGCTTGCGGCCGGTGAGCCTATGTCCGCTGCCGTCGACACGCGCCTGTGTACTGAAATTTGCGGGGGTGAAGTCGCGGCTGTCTTCGCTGATCGCGAGCGCCGCGATCGTGGTGCCGGCAACGATATCCGGCAGGAGCGCGGCGGCTTCTGCCTCGCTCGCTGCTTCGGCAATCGCGGTGGCAGCAAGCACGCTGCTCGCAAAGTACGGCCCGCACAAAAGCGCGCGGCCGAATTCCTCCATGACGATGCCGAGCTCCACATGGCTGAAGCCCACGCCGCCGACGGCTTCGGGCAGGTGTATGCCGACCGCGCCAACCTCGGCGCAGAGCTGTTGCCAGACGGCTTCATCATAACCCTGCTCGGAGGCCATCAGCTCGCGCACAGCCGTGGTTGGCGACTTGTCACGGCAGAAACGCGCGACGATGTCGCGAAACTGTTCCTGATCGTCGGAAAAGCTGAACTCCATTAACTCTCTCCGTACCAGATGGGTGACGTCCACGCCATTTCCTGAATGGTGCTCGGATAGCGGCCGTCGTTGCATACTGCCGGCCGATCTTCCGCGGCGAGACGCGCGCAGTCGTAAGTGTGCCACCGCGGGGTCTCCGGTTCGACGACGCGCAGGTAGTAGTAAGCCGATTGGTTCGGATCGAATTCCGGGTCTTCGTAGACGACGCACATGGCGGCCGATCCTTCGGCATCGGTTACCACGGGCGTGACCGAAGTATGCAGCCCGCCGTCAGCATCGACCCACCCTTTGATGATGTGCAGGGCTTCCAGATCGGCGCCGTTGGGGTCTTTCGCGGCATAGGCCAGGAGCCGCAGCCGTGCGTTTTCTGGCGCTGCCCCAAGGTCGCCGCCCATGGGCACACCAAGTTCATAACCTGCCGCGTCCCGTTCGGGATCACTGCATAGGCCCTCCGGCAGGTCGAAGCCGGCGAACAGCCTTGGCACGATGCGCGGTCCCGAGGTGCCGAACACCTCACGCCTCAGCATCGCGTCGAAAATCGCATCGCGGGTATTTTCTCTGGCCCACACACCGGCAAGGCCGCCTGGATTGCCGTCGATGCCGCTGGTCAGAAGACCGGGCTGCAGGCGATCTAATGGCGTGGCTTCGCCGCTCACTGCGCCGCCCCAGTTGTCCTCTTCGACGCCCCCGGGGTTGGCCGAGTGAGTATCCGTGGCGGCAATGACGCCAAGCTTGATCGGATTGATGCCGATGGCTTGTTCTTCTTTGAGGCCGACAACCAGGGCCGATCGCTGGAAGTCGGTGGGATGCACACAGCCGGCGCCCAGCATGCCGTTGCTGCCGGTTTCACCGGGTTCGCATTCCCGCGTGACCTCGGAAGCAGTGCCAGTGGCCAGCACCCCGTCAGTCATCGTGCGGGTGGTATAGGTCTTGTTCTCGTCCATGCGCCGCACGGATTCGACGTCACAGAGCTCGTCCGGCGCTGCCAGGATGCTGGTCAAGCCGTTGATGCATTCGGAGCCGCCTTTGTGCTGGAAGATCTCCATGATCGGCTCGCGCTGCTGGCGTTTCGTCGCGTATGCGCGCTTGGCTTCGAGCGTGTCGTCGAGCTGCATGTAGGGCGCCATCCGACCGTTGGCAAGATTGGTGTTATGGGGGATGGTCAGATAGTCGCAGTCATTAGCTGCGCTGCAAACCTCGTCCAGCCCTGCCCACAGTTTGCTGTCGATCGGCGCATCGATGTAGCTCACCGGGAAGCTGGGCACGTTTTCGTCCCGGAAAATGACGTTGCGATGATAGTTGGACGTGCCCGGTGTACCGGTGTACTCGTAGGCGATGAAGCTCGTGAACTCGCATGGCTCGTAAGCCGCGTTGGCCGCATCCTGAATGGCCTGCCATGGCGGTTTCGCGAATTCCAGGCAGAGAGCGCCGTCCTCACCGCAAACCTGGGGGATGCGGGCGGGGGTTTCCGTCGTGATCACCGCCGCGAGCATCATCATGCCCTGCCTTTCGCTGACCCGTGTGCCCTGACAGAACTCCGTATCGTAGCTTGGCGATCCGGGTGTACGGCACAGTGCGCGTTCGCCGAGAAACTCGCCATGATCAGTAACGCCAAGGAAATCCAGCGGCCGGTCGATCTGCGCGGTGCCGACGGGATTGCCCGCCTCGTCGAGGGGGAAGAATGGTATGGATTGGCCTTTGGCGTAGTTGTGCGCATCCACGGGTGTGGCGCCGGTGCTGTTCGCGGCAGCGTCAAACGAAAAGCTGGTATGCACGTGCAGGTCGCCAAAGAGCGGCATGCCGGTGTCGCTGTAATTCTCACAGCGGCCGTCGATAGCGGCGCTCGCTGTTGTCGCGGGTGGCGCCGCTGCAGCGTCTTCTTGTGTCGTCTGCGGCTGCTCCGTACACGCCGCCAACAGGCTGGCAGCGCACACAAACACCAGTGTGCTCTTATTCGTCATCATGTCCGGTTCCCCCTCTCGCCCGTCGTCCGGACGCTGATCGCTTAATGTACCATGCCTGATGGAAGCATTAGGGAGAAGGTTGTGGCGGTAATCACTTGTGTCGAGGATCTGCGTCGTCTGCATCGTCGACGGGTGCCGCGGATGTTCTATGACTATGCGGAGGCGGGGTCGTGGAGTGAGTGGACGTTTCATCGCAACGCCAGCGCGTTCGATGATCATACGCTGCGCCAACGGGTCGCCGTTGATCTCAGCGAACGCAACCTTGGGGTCGAGCTGCTGGGTAAACGCTGGACCATGCCGGTCGGTATCGCGCCAACCGGACTTGCGGGGATGCAACATGCAGACGGTGAGATTCTCGGCGCGCAGGCGGCCGGGGCGTTTGGTGTGCCGTTTATCCTGTCCACGATGAGCATCTGCTCGTTGGAAGACGTGGCGGCGCATACGCAAGAACCGTTCTGGTTCCAGCTCTATGTGATGCGCGATCGCACATTCATAGAAGCTCTGATCGAACGCGCCAGGCGCGCCGGCTGCTCGGCGCTGGTGCTGACGCTGGATCTGCAGATCATCGGGCAGCGGCACAAGGATCTCAAAAATCACCTCAGCACCCCGCCCAAGTTGACCCTGCCGAATATCATCAACATGGCCACCAGGCCGCGCTGGTGTCTGGGAATGTTGCAGACGAAGCGTCGCGGCTTTGGCAATGTCATTGGCCATGCGCAGGGAGTAGATGATCTCACGACCCTGTCCGAATGGTCGGCGCAGCAGCTCGATCCGACGCTCAGCTGGGCGGATGTGGCCTGGATCAAGGAGGCGTGGGGCGGCAAGCTGATTCTCAAAGGGATCATGGACCCTGAAGACGCCAGACGCGCGGTCGACAGCGGCGCCGATGCGCTGATCGTCTCCAACCATGGCGGCCGCCAGCTCGACGGCGCTCCGGGCACGCTGGATGTCCTGCCTCACATCGTGGCCGCCGTCGATGATGCGATTGATGTCTGGTTCGACGGCGGTATCCGTTCCGGCCAGGACGTGTTCAAGGCGATAGCGATGGGTGCGAGAAGCACGTTCATTGGCAAAGCGTTTCTCAATGGCCTGGGGGCGCAGGGTAGAGACGGTGTGACACGGGTGCTGGAGATCATCCGCAACGAGCTGGATCTCACGATGGCCTTCTGTGGGCATACCGATATCAATGGGGTAGATTCGTCTGTGTTCTTCGATCAGGGGGAGAGGAGATGACCGACGTTGTCGCAGGTCCGCTGTGGCGGGGTCGCAACTGGGCAGCCCACGCCGGCGAAGGCAGCATTCATGACGACGACACTGCCGCGGATCTGGGGTTTCGCGGCGGCACCGTGCCTGGCGACGTGCATATGAACCAGTTTCCTGCAACGCTGCTCAAAATATTCGGCGACACCTGGTGGGAAACCGGGCATCTGTCTCTCAATTTCAAGAATGCGACGGTTGACCGGGAGGCCGTGCAGGTGTTTGTCGAGCCAGGCGATGACGGGTTGGCGCGGGTGTGGATGGAGCGCGATGACGGCCTCCTCATTTGCGAAGGCACAGCGGGTCTCGACAATCTGACCCAGGCGCATCTCCATACGCGCGATATGCGTCCTTGTGATCCCGCAGAACTCAGAATCCTGCAGAAAGTCTCGGCCGGGCTCGTGCTCGGCGACTACGAAATGCACACGGCGCCGGGGAAACAATTCGATCGCTACGACCAGGGGCTTTTGAGTGATCCGCTCGAGTGGTTTCGACGCCCGCATCCGCGCTTCGATGCGGTGCTGGCGTGTCCTGCGACGTTCATACAATTCATGTGGGGGCCGCCAATGGACGGCCTGCGCCCGTATACCGCGGATGCTGTCGGTCTCTTCGGCGCGATTGAAATTGCGCAGCGCGCAGGCCCGTTTCTGCTGGACCGTACCTACCGGTTCGTCAGCAAGGTTCTGAGCGTCGGGCAAAGCCCCAAAACCGAATATCTGTGGTATGAAACGATCGCCAGTGAGGGCGACAAAGAGATTGCGTCGATGCGCATGCAGCTGCGCTTCATGAAAGCGTCCTCCGACCTTTACACACAAACCAACGAGGAGACTCAATGACAGATCTTGCCGATATCGCCCCCGATTTTGTCGACATGGCCCACAAAATTGTCTGGTGCACCGTCGCCACAGTCGATAAGCAGGGGCGGCCGCGCTCGCGCGTCCTGCACCCGATCTGGGAGTGGGACGGGACGCAGCTGTTTGGCTGGATTGCTACCGGGCCGACGCCGACAAAGCTCGCTCACCTCGATGCGAGTCCCTTCGTCTCCTGCAACTACTGGACGCCGGATCAGGACACCTGTGTCGCTGAATGCGCGGCCAGCTGGGTGACCGACAGCGAAGGCAAAGCGGCAGTCTGGCAGAAACTGGCCGAAGGGCCTGAACCCGTCGGTTACGATCCCGCAATGATTCCGGGTTGGGACAATTCGGAATCGCCAGGATTTGCCGGTTTGAAGCTCGAGCCCTGGCGTTTGCGCGTCATGCCCGGGGCCGCCATGCTGAGCGGAGAGGGCATCAAAATCTGGCAGCGTAAGGGGTAGGCGGCACATGAGTGTATCAACAGATCTTTTTGACCTGACGGGTCAGGTTGCCCTCCTTACCGGAGCGTCGAAAGGCATGGGTGAGGCGATGGCCATGGCGCTTGCAGAGCATGGCAGTAAGGTCGTCGTTTCGAGTCGCAAGCTCGACCAATGCGAAGTCACCGCGGCAAAGATCAACGAGCAGGTTGGTGAAGAGCGGGCCATCGCCGTTGCCTGCAACATCGGCTACAAAGACCAGCTGCAGGCGCTGGTGGATGAAACCCGCGAGCGTCTTGGACCGATCGACACGCTCGTCGCAAACGCAGGGGTCAATCCGTTCTACGGCTCGATGTCCGATATTCCCGACGATGCCTTCGACAAGATCATGGGCAGCAACGTGCGCTCCAACCACTGGCTGTGCCAGATGGTGGCGCCCGATATGATTGCGAAAGGCCGCGGCTCGATCATGATCACCTCGAGCACCGGCGCGTTTTCCGGTTCTGAAGTGCTGGGTACCTACAACATATCGAAGCTCGCCGATATCGCGCTGGTTAGAAACCTGGCACTGGAATGGGGCCCCAAAGGCCTGCGCGTCAATGCGCTCTGTCCGGGACTCGTCCGCACCGAGTTTGCCCGCGCCCTGTGGGACAATCCGGAAGCGTTGCAGCGCGTCAACGAGCAGACCCCGCTGCGTCGGCTGGGTGAGGCTGATGATTTCAAGGGCGTCGCTGTCTTCCTGGCATCTGACGCGAGTGCCTTCATGACCGGTCAGGCCGTGACGCTCTGCGGCGGCACCAACATGTATCGCTGATGACCGCCTGGGTGGAGCCCCACGCGGGGTTCAAGTACCTGCCGGACGAAGTTGTTGTCTCAGGCGATCATCAGGCAGAGAAACTGAGCGCCTGCGGCATCGATACACGGGTTTTTGGCGACTGCGTTGATCCGGCGTTCTACATCGGCTTAGCCATCCACGCGGGGATCAAAAGCGGCATCAGCGCGGAAGGCAATATCAACATGGCCAACACGATCATCCAGCACCAGCCGGTGAAACTGGGTGAAGTGCTGTCCGTGCAAGGTGAGATCAAGGCGGTGGAAGAAGTTCCGCGCGGTCGGGCTGTGCGCACTGAAGTGACTTTTCTCGACGCTCAGAACAGGCGCGCCATCACTGCCAACAGGACATCGCTCAAGCCCGATCCGGACAAAATTGGCGCCCGCGGCGCCGGTGAAAAAACCGCTCCGCTCGTGGCAGACCTCGAGCACCTTTCGCCGGGCCAGGCCTATCAACTGACCCCGGCGGGTGTGAAAGCGTACAGCAGTGAAGGCAACAGTATTCACTACGAGCCGGCAGCGGCCATAGCGGCGGGTTTTCGGGCGCCCATCATCGGCGGCGGCATGGGCGTGCACTTTCTGACGGCCGCACTGTGGCAGGAACAGGGCGACGCGGCGTTTGCGTTGGAGATTTACTTCCGCCGGCCGATTTTCTGGGACGACGCCGTGCAGGTGGCGAAATGCCACCATACGGCGGGTGAGGTTTATGCGTTGCTCAAGCCGGACGGGAAGGTGGGCACTGAACTGCTGTGCTCAAAGGCTTGAGTTCAGGAGAGCGGCAAACGTACGCGTGCGGTGCCGAAAACGCGGGTTTCACCAGCGCTGTTTTTGAGGGTCATGTCGAGCTCGACGAGACCGCTCTCTTCGTCGATGTCGGTGACCACCGCGCCAATGTGGCAAGGCTCGTCAGCCAGCATGGGGGCGCGGAAAACCGTGTCGATGTGCTCGACTACCGCGTGCGGTGACCACTGGTGAATGGTTGACGTCAAAAATCCCATCCCCATGATGCCGGGCACCAGCGCCCCGGGGAGGCCTTCTGCACGGGCTTGCTCGTGATCTTCGAAACGCCCGCCGCGACCGCCGCCACCCCAGCCGACGGCGCGCGCAAACGCGCTCGTCTGTGCGAGCGAAGTGTCGGGTTCGAAAGTCGGCAACTCGGCGCCGAATTCGACGTCGTGTATGTTGTTGATGCTCATGGTTCTACCGTCTCTTTATCGTCGGTCGGAATCGTTAGTCGGACTTTTCTCTGATCACCATGCGCGAATCCGCCGTCGCCAGGTGTTGCTCGCTTTCGTCGAACAGTTCCATCCGCGCGACGATCAGAATCATGCGTCCGGAGCGGCCTTTTTTGTCGTAGATGTCATGCAGATGGGTGCGGCCGATCAATTTCTTCCCGGCCGGCACCTTGGCGTGGCAGGTGACCGCTTTGCCGCCATCCATCGGTATCCCACCGAGGGAAGGAAAGTCGATGGGAAGGTGGCGCCCCGAAGCGAGGCTGCAGAGAAACGCCGGCGGCGCCTGAAAATCCGGATCTTCGGGGTCGGTGAACTGCGGGCGGGTTTCTCCCGATGCCCGCGCGACCGTGACGATCTTATCGGCATCGAGCACAAATTCCTTGGCGTCGAAATCCTGGTTCAGAAATCTCGCTTTGAGGTCTTCGATATCTACCATCTCAGTTTCAGTTTGCCCGTCTGCTAAACGACTGACGGATCATACGTTCCCCGGGACTGCTTGCAAGCGCGCACACCGTAAATCCGCTGTCGCCGCCTGCGACGTTTGTTATCCTGCTGCGATCACAAAGAACTGGGGAGAACACATGGGACCATTAAACGGTGTAAAAGTCGTCGAACTGCAGGGGATCGGCCCGGGGCCGTACTGCGGCATGATGCTGGCGGACATGGGCGCAGAGATCATTCGCATTGATCGTTCGGCATCCGTCGGCAGCCCTGCGCCGGTGACGGACATCCTGGCCCGCGGCCGGCGCAGCATCGGTGTGGATCTGAAAAACCCGGAAGGTGTCGAAACCGTTCTGAAGCTCATTGAGGGCGCTGACGTTCTGATTGAGGGTTTTCGCCCCGGCGTCACAGAACGTCTCGGTCTGGGTCCGACGGTGTGCCTCGCGCGTAACCCGAAGCTCGTTTACGGCCGCATGACCGGCTGGGGACAGACCGGCGACCTCGCGCCGGTTGCCGGTCACGATATCAACTACATTTCCCTGTCCGGGGCGCTGCATGCCATTGGGGAGAAAGACGGACGCCCTGTCCCGCCACTCAACCTGGTCGGCGATTTCGGCGGCGGCGGCATGCTGCTCGCGTTCGGCATCGCGGCTGCGCTCTACGAAACCGAAAAGTCCGGGGAAGGGCAGGTCATCGATGCTGCCATGACCGATGGATCTGCGCTTCTGATGAATGCAATTTTCGGCATTATGAACGGCGGACGCTGGACCCATGACCGCGGCACCAACCTGCTGGATGGCGGCGCGCACTTTTATGGCACCTATACCACCGCCGACGGCAAACACATATCGATCGGGTCCATCGAGCCGCAGTTTTACGCGCTCTTGCTGGAGAAGACCGGTCTCAAGGACGATCCCGAATTAGCGGCGCAGATGAGCCGGGAGGAGTGGCCGAAGCTGCGCGCGAAGCTCGAAGCCGTGTTTGCCAGCAAGACGCGCGAGGAGTGGGACGCGATCATGCTCGGCACCGATATCTGTTATGCGCCTGTCCTCAACTTTGAGGAAGCCGTGGCGCACCCCCACAATAAGGCGCGCAACACGTTTGTGCAGCAGGATGGCGTTACCCAGGCAGCCCCGGCGCCGCGCTTTTCCCGCACTGAGCCAGAGTTGCCCGGAAGCGCGACGGCCCCCGGTGCCGACACGGACGCGATTCTCGTGGAGCTTGGCCTGTCCGAGGGCGAAATCACCGCGTTGAGAGAGAGTGGGGCGGTTGCCTGAAGGGGCCGATTTACAAGTTCCTTGCAGCAAGCCTTGGGGAGTTTGCATAGGATAGAAATTAAAGAGACGACCGTCACACATTAGTTCGTTGGGGGATGAGCTATGTCGCGTAAGCTATTGTTTTTATTAGCTTGTAGTACGCTGTGCCTTGCGCCTTCCGCTTTTGCGGGCGACGTCGTTAAGTGGGTGGATGCCAATGGCGTCACCCACTTCGGCAACGCTCAATTTGCACCGCGCGAAGGTGCCGAACGGATTGAACTACAAGAAGCCAACGGTATGGACGTGCCGGACCTCAGGGTGCTGGATCGCACGCAAACACCGCGTGAGCTGAACGGGGTTGTCGTCAAGCGGCAGCAGACCAAGAATCCGCGCGGCTGGCGCGGCTACTGGAATCGCCCGGCGGATATGCGCAGCAGTCAGCGCAGTCGGCGCTAGCCGCCGAGCTGCTCGGCAACTTCGAATTCAACCGTGCGCCGCGCCGCGGCGTAGTCGAGGCTGGCCGCCTGTGCGATCCGCACGATGTCGTCGTGTTCGACTTTCCAGCGTTCGCGGCTGTTCGGTGTCGTGACCACTTTGATCGTTACCTCACCCAGGCTCGTCACGAGCTGACGCGCTTCGCGCCGCAACATGCGTTTTTCAAAGGGTAAGATCCTGAGACCAATTGTGCTGGAATCGTTGAACATTGCGTTGGCGACCTCGTCGCAAACTGCAGCGGAGCAGAGTGCCACGACGCAATGGGCGGGTCGGCTCTTCTTCATGATGATCGGCTGCAGATAAACATCCACAGCGCCCGCGGTGAATAAGGCCTCCATCAGCGGGGCAAACGCCTCGCCGCTCATATCGTCGATATTCGCTTCGACCTTGTAGTGTGTCTCCGTCTCGTAACTGCTCTGCGCATCGCTACCAGCGCCCATGTACTCGCCGAGGGCAACGCGCAGGACGTTGGGTCGGGAGAAATCTTTGTGGCCGATACCATAACCAATACGCTCCGGGACGAAGGCGCCGCTCGGCTGGTACTCGTTGACGCTGGCCGCCAGAATCGCCGCTCCGGTCGGCGTGGTGGATTCACCGTCTACGCCCCCGTATGTGCACACTGCGCCGCGTAACAACTCCTGAGTTGCCGGCGCCGGGACCGGGAAAGTGCCGTGCGCGCAGTTGACGTAGCCGCTGCCGACCTCAACCGCGCTGGATAACACGACTTCCGGTTCCAGATACTCGATGCACAGAGCGGCAGCAACGATGTCGACAATCGAGTCCACGGCGCCGACCTCGTGAAAGTGCACTTTTTCCGGCGGTACGTTGTGTATCTTGCCCTCTGCTTCAGCGATGGCTGCAAAGATCGCCAGCGCGCGTGCTTCCACGGATGGTGCATAACCCGCGTCGCGGATCATCTTGACGATGGTGCTGTGGTGGCGGTGGTCGTGCGTGTCTTCAGTGGTTACCCGCGCCTGGGTGCCGGAGATGCCCATTTTCACATCTGGCTCCACGGCAAGCGTGTATTCGGCTGTTACCGGTAGCTTGGCGAGCTCCGCTCGCAGCCATTCCTCTGGGACGCCCAGGTCCAGCAGGGCAGCCAGGTGCATATCACCTGACAGCCCGCAGCTGGGTTGATAGAAAAGCGCTCTAGTGCCCACTCGGCACTAGGCGATGTCGAAGTAGTCGGCGGAAGTTGCCGCTGCGACGAAGTTCTCTTTGAGATGCAGCATGGTCTGCATGTCGGCATTGACGACGTCCAGGCCGTGCTCGAGGACGTATGCATAGCTGCGCTGGAATTCGGACAGCTTGGCCTGCATCAACGATTGCTCGTAAAACTCGTCGAACGCTTCGGGATTGCCCCAGCCAAGCCAGCGACGTCCGGCCAGGAAGCGTCCTGCTTTCATGCCGACGAGCCCGATGCCGGCTTCCCGCGCGCTGTCCAGAAGTGGGCGCAGATCCGTCATTCGCGGCGAATCTTCGAGAATCGATTTGTCTTCCCAGTCGTACCAGCCGCCGGGCGTGATGGCGATCATCGCAAGATCGAACCAGCCGGTGTCGATGGCGGTCTGCAGCACATTGGCCGCGTTCTGGTGGGTCGAGAGACCGAGATAGCTGACCTTGCCTGCGGCCTTTGCATCCTCGAACGCGCGATAGAGTTCTTCATTCCCAACGACGCTGACATTATTTGCGGCCATCTGGTAATACGCGTCCACGTGATCTATCTGCATCTCGCGCAGACTTTCGTCGAGATAGGCGCTCCATCCGGCTGCCGCCTGCTTGGCCTGGGCCGTTGTGAGCGTCTCGTCCCATTCGATGTCGGCGGGCACGTAAGCTTTCGAGATCAGGAAAATCTGGTCACGCTTTTCCTTGAGGAAAGGCGCCAGGTTCTTTTCCGCATCCGAATAATAGTGTTTGAAACCGACATCGAACGTGTTTACGCCGGCGTCGAACGCAGCGTTCAGAAGATCGTCATGGCGATCGCCCGAAAGTGTCGCGCCACAGCCGAACACGAGGCGCGACGAGTTGTGACCGGTGCGGCCGAGCTTGCGGTATTGCATCTGCGGCCATGGATCGTTGAGACCCGCGGCTTCCTTACCCTCAAAGACGGAAGCGCGGACGTCCCCGGACTTCATGAGTGCCTGAGCGCCGACACCCAGCATGGTGCCATACTGCACAAAACGCCGACGTGTGCTGGAAAGGATCGAATCGGTCATCGCAAGCTCCGCGGGTAGGTTGTCGGGCATTCTACGCTTGCCCCGCAGCCAGGATCAATTAGTGGTAGGGTAGGTCGATCAGACGGGGATCCGCGTATGGAAAGACGTGTAAAACCTGCAAATCTTTTGCTGGCTTGTTTGATGCTGTCCGGACTGGGTGGGTTCATTTGCACGCCGGCGCTGGCGGCTCTGGATCTCGAGCCTCTCGATGACGCTGCATGGAGCCGGCAGCATGCCGCGCATCTGGCGTCGCGCGCCGGGTTTGGCGCGACCCCTGCCGAGTTGGATGCATTGTCGAGGCTGTCGCCGCGCCAGGCGGTGCAGCGCTATGTGCTGGGTTTGCAGATACCGCAACTCGACGCCTTCGAGCATTCGGGCGTTTTTGAACCGGGCCTGGATCCATTCCCGCCGAGCCGGCCGGCCACCACAGAGCTTGCCCGTGCCGATGGCGAAGCGCTGGGGGTCAAGGTCCGCGCCGGCGGTAACCGTCCGATGCAGCCGGTCGTGAACAAATTCTTTTACTGGCTCAGAGCCAGTCGCCTGGAGACCGACCGGGTCGCGTACTGGTGGGCCGAGCGGATGTTATTGAGCGGCCACCCGCTGCAGGAGAAGATGGCGCTCTTCTGGCACGGCCACTTCGCGACAAACGAGGACAAAGTTCGCGATTACCGGAAGATGCTGAAGCAGCTCGAGCTTTTCCAGGCCAGGGGGCTCGGGAGCTTTCGCGAACTATTGATTGCAGTGGCCCAGGATCCGGCAATGCTGGTGTTCCTCGATGCCGGCGTGAATACAAAAGACTCGCCCAACGAGAACTTTGCCCGGGAGATCATGGAACTCTTCACGATGGGGGTGGGGCATTACGGAGAGTCGGATGTGCAGGAAGCGGCGCGCGCGTTCACCGGCTGGAACTTCGCCGGGCTCGAGTTCGTCGTAAACGAGGCGCAGCACGACACCGGCGCCAAAACCTTTCTCGGCGAGACAGCAGAGTTCGATGGTGTCGACATCATCGAACGCATCCTCGATCAGCCGGTCACAGCGCAATTCATCGCCGCGAAGCTTTATCGTTATTTCGTCAACGTCGAGCTCGCAGCTGCGGATGAGGCTCAGCTCGGCGCGCTGCTCACGAGCCTGGACTATGACATCGCAGCCTATCTGCGCGTACTCTTTTCTTCGAACGACTTTTACCTGCCGGCAAACATGGGCACGCGCATCAAAAGCCCGGTCGAGCTGATGGTGTCGACCTATCGGCAGCTCGAGCTCGAGAGCGTTCCCGGAGTGCCCGATTTCAACGTTGTCAGCGGCGCGCTGGGGCAACGCCTGATGCACCCGCCCACGGTGGCCGGCTGGTCTCATGGCCGCAGCTGGATCACGCCGAGCCTGCTCTTCGAGCGCGGCAACTTTGTTCTGGACGTGCTTTTTCCCGACATCGGCTTCGTACCGCCGGACCGCTATCCGGCGTACACGGCGGAAATCGTCAACGTCCAGGAGCGGCTGCGTCAGGGCATGAGCGTTTCTGCGGCAACCCGGCCAACCGGCGTGTCCGGGAATGCTGAGGACATGGCAGCGTCCAATCTACTCGCTGATCGTGACGAAGAGTTCAACACAAGGCTCGGGAGCATGCGCGGCTGGCAGATGGCGCTCGAGCGTGTGCGGCCGATACCGCGCCACACCGCCAGGCTCGACCTGACCGCATGGGTGGTCGAAGCCGAGTGCCGGACAGCGGAAGACGTCGTCCGCCTTCTTGCCGACCGATTCTTCGTGGTCGCACCCGCTCCCGAGGTGCTCGCGTCATTGACCGAAGTGCTGGTCAGCGAGCTGGGCACCGCAGACATTGCTGCGACCCATACCCATCTCGAAGAACCGCTGCGCAAGCTCCTGCATCAGATGCTGAGTTTGCCGGAATACCAGTTGGGATAGATCTGGATGAAACGTAGAACGCTGTTACAGGGAGTCGCAGGTATTGCCGGTCTGACGGGCGTCGGCTGGACACGTGCTGAGAGCGGATCGCCCATCCTCGTCGTCGTTGAGCTTTCTGGTGGGAACGACGGGCTCAACAGCGTGGTTCCGTTCGGCGACGACGCGTACTATCGCCACCGCCCGACGATCGGGATCCGCCGATCGGACCTGCTGCCGCTCGATGAGATGTACGGCTTCAACCCCGGCATGCTCGGCTTCAAACGGCTCTGGGACAACGGCGAACTCGCGATCGTGCATGGCTGCGGCTATGCGCAGCCTTCGTATTCGCACTTCACCGCGATGGCATACTGGCACACTGGATCACCGCACGGCGGCAGCGAGTACGGCTGGTTGGGCCGGGCCGCGGATCAGATGGCAACTGAGCGCCGTGACGACATGATCATCAATGTCGCAGCCAGTCAGTCCCTTGCCGTCAAGAGCGCTGTACATACGCCCGTCGTTTTCGACGAGCCGGAGCGGTTTCAGCGGCATCGCTGGATGCAGACGGAAGCTGCAGTCGCGCAGGCGCATCAGGCAGGCAACGCAACCCGGGATTTTTTGCATGCTGTCAGCGCTAGCGCGCAGGTTTCCGCCGAACGCATCCGCGCTGCCTGGCAAAGCTACAAGACGCCTGTCGATTACGGCATAGCGCCGATGGATTTGCCAAAAGTCGCGGCCTGTATCGACGCCGGGCTGCCCACACAGCTCTATCACGTCGCTTTCCGCAACAATGCGTTCGACACCCACGTACAACAACCGGCACTGCATCGCCGCTTGCTGAGCTATGCCTGCGACGGTATCCACGGTTTCGTTCAGGACCTCAAAAGGTTGGGGCATGACCGTCGTGTGGTTGTGCTTGTTTACTCGGAGTTTGGCCGCCGCGTGCCGGAGAATGCCAATCTGGGCACTGACCACGGCAGCGCCAACCACATGTTCCTCGCCGGCTCGCCGGTGCGCGGGGGGATGTACGGCGAAGCGCCCAGTCTCACGAATCTGGTCGATGGCGACAATCTGGCATACACGACGGATTTCCGCCGCGTTTACGCGACCGTGTTGGAAAGCTGGCTGCGCGTGCCGGCGGCTAACGTCGTGGGCGAAGGGTTCGACCCGCTGCCTATCATTGGCGCTTAATCGAGCGCTTCCGAGAGCAGTACGCCCGCGGCTTCGAGCTCATCCAGGCGGGTGTCGTCCAGACCGAGCTTGGTGCGCAATACGGATCGGTTGTCTGCGCCACGCAGGTAGGCGCCGCGTCTCGGCCCGACATCCGCGCTGCCGAACCGCGTTGGTGAACGCGGAATGGTGCATTCGGCGCCGTTCACGTCGACCGCCATCAGTGCTCTGCGATGGGCTGCCCAGTCTTCCTCGAGGACAGCCGCAACAGGCTTGACCGTGCCCAGCGGGATGCGCGCACTGTCCAGCGCCGCTTCGAAGGCCCTGACGTCTGCGAATTCTGCCGCCCAGGACTGCATTAGCTCGCGGATGGCTTCCTCTGCGCCTTGAGTATCCCGCGCAGAGTGCCAGCCGCGGGCCTGCATTTCGTCCTCTTTGCCGAGCGCCCGCGCGACGCCGAAAATCCATGTGGTCGGATTGCCGGGTACCTGCACCCAGCTGCCATCGCCGAGGCGCAGGAGAGCAGCTTTGCCGGGGCGGAAAGGGCTGATTTCTTCGCCGAAGCCACCGTTGAGCGCAACCGCGGAAAACTCGTTGGTCGCTAACATCGTCTCAGCCATGGACACGTCGATGCGCTGTCCTTCACCCGTGCGCTCGCGGTTGAACAACGCCGCAAGGATGGCGCCGACAGCTTGAGACCCCACGGCGAAGTCAACGTGCGAAACGGCTTCGGGCATGGGGTCGGTACCGCGCTCGATCGCGTTCTGATCGAGCAGGCCGAGCTCGGCGTGGATGATTGGCGCATATGCGCGGCGGTGCGCGGCTGGCCCTTCCTGCCCATAGCCGGTGATTGAGCAGTACACGACGGCTGGGTTGACCGCAGCGATGTCGTCATAACCCAGCCCCAGGCGTTCCGCGACACCCGGCCGGTAATTTTCCACGACCACGTCGACTTGCTCGGCGAGTTGGCGTGCCAGCGCCTGTCCTGCCGGCAGGCTCAGGTCGATACACAGATGATGTTTGCCGGCGTTCTGCTGGGCATAGCCGACCGCAACACCATTAATTTTGGGAACGCCGCGGCGCATGAGATCGCCTTCCGGCGGTTCTATTTTGATGACCTCCGCGCCGTAGTCGCTCAACGTGCGCGTGCACGCCGGGCCGGCGACGACGCGGGTGAGGTCGAGTACGGTCAGGCCCTGCAGTACCATGGTGCTCCACCTGGCAAAAAGTCTGCATTCTAAGGCAAAAATAGCGGATCATTCCTCACGAACCGCATGCGCAGCGAAAGCTCGCATGACGGAAGCGCTGACAAGAGCGGCGACGAGCGATGGGGCTCTGAGAGATGCAGCGATGGGCGGTGCGGCAAGAGAGGCGGCTAAAGAGACGATAAGAGAGGGGAGAATGCCAACGAAACTGGTTTTGCTGATCATGGCGGTCAGCATGTTGGGCGCTTGCGGTGCGCAGGTCGAAACGAGCACGGCTGCCGAAGATACGGCTGAGCGGCCGCCCAACGTTGTGGTGCTTTTTGCCGACGATCTCGGCTACGGCGATCTCGGCAGCTATGGCCATCCGTACAACCGGACGCCGCACCTCGACGCGCTTGCTCAAGCGGGGCAGCGCTGGACCGATTTTTACGTGGCCGCGCCGGTATGTTCGCCCAGCCGCGGGTCCCTGCTGACCGGCCGCCTGCCGGTCCGTACGGGCCTCTACGGCGATCGCATCGGCGTCTACTTTCCGGGAGATCCAGGCGGCTTCCCTGCTGAAGAAACGACGCTTGCTGAAGTGCTGAAGGAAGCAGGCTATCGAACGGGTATTTTCGGCAAGTGGCACCTTGGCGATGCCAAAGCGGCCTGGCCGACACGCCACGGTTTTGACGAGTGGCTGGGTCTGGCGTACTCCAACGACATGGATGACGTCGGATTGCCGGATATCGATGCGCTGATTGCGCTCTCCGCGCAGGGTGATACCGAGGCGCTGGCGGCGTTCCGTACGACGAGCGCAGCGCGCTATGCCGCACCGAAGCTCGAATATTGGAACGTGCCGCTGTATCACAGCGCGATCAGCGATGGTGGTTACGTCGATCGCACCGTCGAGCAGCCTGCCGAACAGACCACGCTCACGAAACGATACACCGAGGCGGCAATCGCCTTCATGCAGGCTTCGGGCGACAGTCCGTTTTTCGTTTACCTACCGTATGCCATGCCGCACACGCCGCTGTTCCGCAGCGAGGCATTTGCGGGACGCAGCCTCGGTGGCCGTTACGGCGACGTCATCGAAGAACTCGATTGGAGCGTTGGCGCCATTCGGGACGCGCTGCGCGCGCTCGGGCAGGAAGAAAACACGCTGCTGCTGTTCACGAGTGACAACGGACCCTGGCTGACCATGCGCACGGAAGGCGGACGCGCGGGGCTCCTGCGGCACGGCAAAGGCACGACCTTCGAAGGCGGCATGCGCGTGCCGGCGATATTCTCCTGGCCCGGGCGCCTGAAACCCGGCGTCGTGAGTGAAATGGGATCAACCCTGGACGTATTTGCGACGGTCACGGCGCTCGCCGGGATCGAGAACGAGAGCGGTGTGGATGGGGTCGATCTCGCGCCGGTTCTGTTCGATGGACTGGCAGGCAACCGTGACGAGATGCCGTTTTATCGAGGCAGCACGCTATATGCCTATCGCGTTGGCCCATGGAAAGCGCATTTCGTGACAGAAGGGGCTTATCAACAACCGCCTTCGCGTACTGAGCACACTGTGCCGGAGCTGTACCATCTGCTCGATGATCCGTCCGAGCGCTTCAACGTGGCGGCGGAGCATCCTGAGATCGTTGCTGAAATCCAGGCCGCAGTGGCGGCGCACAAAGCGAGTTTTGAGATCGCCCCGCCGGAATTCGACCGACGGTTGGTCAACCTCATGCCGCAGCCTTGAGCATTTGCGGCGTGGCTCTGCGTCGCGAGAGATGGGCCTGTGCTAGTATCGAGGGCGTTATCGGCAACGCATCAGGAGAGTGGGATGAGTAGTGTCATGGAGGAGCAGGCACCGCAAGTGGCTGATCCTTACAGCTTACCGTTGGAAAACCTGGACCCGGCTAAAGTCGAGATCTTTCAGAACGACGCGCTCTGGGGCTATTTCGAACGCCTGCGCAACGAAGACCCGGTGCATTTTCTGGAAGACAGTGATTACGGGCCCTACTGGTCGGTCACGAAGTTCGACGACATCATGTTCGTGGACAGTCACCACGACCTCTTTTCTTCCGAGGGCGGGATAACGATCGGACCGCTGAAAGCGATGGAAGAAGAAGCCTCACAGTTTCAGACGCCGATGTTCATCGCGATGGATCCGCCGAAGCACGATGTGCAACGCGCGACGGTCACGCCGGTGGTCGCGCCGCGTAACCTTGCCGCGCTGGAAGGCCTCATACGCGAGCGGGCGGGCAACATCCTCGATTCGCTGCCGGTCGGCGAAGAGTTCGATTGGGTCGACAACGTCTCGATCGAGCTCACCACGCAGATGCTCGCGACGCTATTCGACTTCCCCTTCGAAGAGCGCCGCAAGCTGACACACTGGTCGGATATCGCGACTGCGGGCCCGGAGGTCGTCAGCATAGAAGAGCGTCGTAAAGAACTGCTCGAGTGTCTCGAATACTTCACGCGGCTGTGGCAGGCGCGCAAGGAAGGTGAGGCGGGCAACGATCTGATCTCCATGCTGGCCCACGGTAAAAACACCAAAGAGATGCAGCCCATGGAGTTTCTCGGCAACCTCATCCTGCTCATCGTCGGTGGAAATGACACCACGCGGAACTCCATCAGCGGAGGCGTGCTGGCTCTGAATCTGTTCCCGGAGCAGTACGACAAGCTGCGCGCGGACCACAGTCTGGTGCCGTCCATGGTGCCTGAGATCATTCGCTGGCAGACGCCGTTGTCGCACATGCGGCGGCGCGCAACCCAGGACGTCGAGCTTGGCGGCAAGACGATCAAGGCCGGCGACAAAGTCGTGATGTGGTATGTATCGGGCAACCGCGACGCGGAGGCGATCGACAATCCCGATGCGTTCATCATCGATCGGAAGCGCCCGCGCCACCATCTCTCATTTGGTTTCGGAATACACCGGTGTATGGGTAACCGCCTCGCAGAGATGCAGCTGCGGGTGCTCTGGGAAGAAATCCTGAAACGCTTCCATACGGTGGAAGTCGTGGGTGCGCCGCAGCGGACACCGTCTGTGTTCGTGAAAGGGTATACGCACCTGCCGGTCAAGCTGCACGCGCTGTAGTGGCAGACTTTCCCGCTGCCGACGCGGTCAGTCCAGAGTGGCTGACGGCGCGGCTTCGCGATGCCGGCATCGAAGCGACGGTCACCGGTTTCACCGCCACACAGATCGGCACGGGTCAGATCGGCAAGTGCATCCGTTATGGTCTCGAATACGCACCCGGCGCGCGGGGTCCGGCTACGCTGATCGGGAAGTTTCCGTCGGACGACCCCGACAGCCGCGCCGCCGGTGTGGCGCTGAAGAACTTCCTCAAAGAAGTGTCGTTCTACCAAACCCTGCAGTCCCGGCTGGCTATACGCACGCCGCGCTGCTACTACGCGGCCATCGAAGGTGAGGGGCCGGAATTCGTCATCCTCATGGAGGATTTGTCGCCAGCGGAGCAGGGCGATCAGCTGCAGGGCTGTACGCCGGATGTCGCGGCTGCGGCCGTTAACGAACTCGTCGGCCTGCACGCGCCGAGCTGGCGCGACGAGACGCTCAAAGGGCTTGCCTGGCTGCGGGACGAGAGCGCACCGCGTGACGCCCTGCACGCCATGTATGCGGCACAACTGCCTGGCTTTCTAGACCGGTACGGCGCGGCACTGGCCGAGGACGAAGCACGCATCATCGCGCAAGTCGCGGACGCGCCGGAGGCGCCGCTCTTCGCCGAACTGCCTGACGTGTTCAGCCTCGTACACGTTGATTACCGTCTCGACAACCTCATGATCGATGAGCGGGCGTCGGATTGCCGGGTCACCGTGGTGGACTGGCAGAGCATCACGCTCGGGCCGCCATTGAACGATGTGGCCTACTTTTTAGGGGCCGGGCTGATGGCCGAGAATCGGCGCCCGGCGGAAGAGGGGATTGTGCGCGAGTACCACCAGCGCCTGGCCGCTGCCGGGGTCGATGGCTTTGACTGGGCTGACTGCTGGGAATCCTATCGGCGCGGCGTTTTCGCCGGTTTCGGGGTGACCGTGATTGCCTCGATGCTGGTACAGCGCACCGAACGCGGGGATGAGATGTTCACGGTGATGGCCAGCCGGCATGCCCGTCATGCGCTCGATCTCGGCGCTGGAGAGTTTCTGCGCTGAGGCTCAGATGATCAATTCAGTCGGTGTCGAAGATGCGTATCTCACCGCTGGCGACGACGCCGACCAGGTCCTGGCTCGCCCCATCGTTTTGACGCGGGTCGCTCCCCAGGATGAGCAGGTTGGCGGGCTCGCCGGCCTGCCACGCTGCGAGATTGGGTAGAGCGCCGCTCGTCTGCAAGTCGGTCTCGGCACCCGGCACGATCCACTTGCCCCGCATGTCCAGGCCCACCGAGTCGTTAGGCACGTCGACTGCGCCTCGGGCGCCCCAGGCGAGCAGCAGACCGTTCTGCACGACCACCACCGCATCACTCGTCACGGCGTCAGCAATCAAAGTGCCTCCGGAAAGCACGGTCGTTGCCGACGTCGGCCCGGGCGGCGGTTCATCGAGAAATCCGGGCGGCATGTCCGCCTGTGCGACATCAACATCTGTCTCGGCCTCCGGTGCGGGCGCTTGTCCGCAGGCGGCGAGCGCTAAACACAATCCGATGATGGCAAAGCGTTTGATTTTCATTCTTTGAGTGCTCTGGGTTGCTCGGCGTCGACTTTGAGCTCACTTTGCACGTGCCACAGGTCCGTGCGCAAGCGTAAATAGACGAGAATGATCAGCATCCCGATCACGGGCACCCAGACGGCGTTGCGCACACCTACATAATCCGTCACCACGCCCAGCGTGAAGCTGCCTATCGGCATGCCGCCCATGAGCCCGAGGGAATAGACGGACATGACGCGGGCGCGGTGTGTTGCCACTGCGGCTTCCTGAACAATCGTGCGCGACATCGTCATGCCGATGCCGCCGCAGCACCCCCACAAGAAAATCACGATGTAAAAAGCCCACTGTGGCAGCTCGAACAGCAGCAACGACAACACGCTCGCGCTGACCGCGCCGCCGATCAGCAGCGCGCGGCCGGGTCGCGATACCCGGCCGAGCCGCATGAGAACCATCGTGACGACGACCGTGCCCGCCATGTTGGCGCCGAAAGTGCCCGCAATCTCGGCTGAACCGCCGCCGTAGAGATCGCGCACCATGAGCGGCAGCAACACCATGTATGCGCCGGCGAAGAAGATGCCCACGGAAAAGGTCTGGCCGATTGCCGGCCGGATGGCGTCGTCACGCCAGGCCATGCGGATCCCTTCAGCGATGGCCGTGAGCGGATGTTGGGGAGCTTGTCTGGGCGCGGGCTCGATCCGGGGGATGCGCGAAGTGGCGATTGCGGCGCCGAGCATGAAGCAGGCCATGATGACGAGCAGTGTTGGCGGGCCCACTACGTCCGCGGTCGAACCGATCGTAAAGCCGAGAATCTGCACGCCGAACTGGACCCCGATAGAGAGCGTGACGACGCGTTGAATGTCGCTGCCGGCGACGCGGTTCAGCAGCGCATCGCGCGCCGGTTGCACGAATGCGGCAAATGTCCCGCCGATGAGCGCCCAGCAGAACAGAATCGTGTAGTTGAAGATGCCCGACGAAAACAAAGTGGCGACCACGAGCGGCGGGATCACCATCAGCGTGTTCAGCGTGATCAGCAGACGTCGCTGGTCCACGCGATCACCGAGCCAGCCGCCCCAGAGAATGAACAGCAGCATCGGCAGCTGCGAAGCCATTTGCGCGAGACCAACGCGTGTCGGCGACTCATTCAGGTAGACAGCGACGAGCCAGGGGTAGAGGACGATCTGGACCCCGGCGGGAATCAGGAAGAGGGCTGTTCCGGTCAGGTACCAGCGCAGCCCGCGGTTCATCGCCATCGGGAATCGATCAGCGCAGCCCCTCCCAGGCGACTCGCTCAGCGCCTAGCGGGTCGTTTTTCAGGACGGATTGCTCGTCGAAGACCATCGTCGCGCGTTGCTCGAGTTCGTAGCGCGCCCAGCCCGGATCGCCCGTCTTGATGAATGCCGTCCAGGCGGCATGCATGACATCAGCCACACCCTGCGGCGTCTCGCCCGGTCCCAGAAACAGGTCTACGCCCGCACGGTCGAGATTGTCGAACGCAAACGGAATCTCCAGCGCGTGTGTTGCGCCAAGCCTTCCGCCAAACGCGCGCGAAGCCCAGTTGAACAGGTACATCCACGTTTGTCCGGTGTGGGCTGCGCGGGCTTCGGCGAGGCGTATCGCCGGAATTCTGAACATGTGATCGGAAGTCAGAGCGATCAGGAGTTCGTTGGCGTCAGCCTGAGGGTCCACGGTTCGGTAAACGTCGAGGACTTTGTCGGCACTCAAGCCTCGGACGATGCGCTCGAGTTTCTCTTCGTCGACGTCGCCATAACCCCATAGCGTCGTTTCGTCGGTGTTGCTGCCGGTCAGAAGCGCTTTGTCCGCGCCACAGCCGTTGCGGATGGCATCGAGCGGCGCTGCTTCCAGAAGCGGCGTGCCGTGCACGGGATAGAACGCGCCGACGGGGACGCCGAGCGCGTTCATGACCCCGGCACCGGTTTCGAAATGTTTGATGGTTGCGAACTGCGCTTCGAGAATCTGTTGCACATCGATGGCGGCCAGCCCCACCGCGTCGCTGGTGCCCAACGCCTGCAGGAAATGCTCGGTGACTTTGGCCGCGGCGTCCTTAGGCAGCGTGTGGTGGGCGCCGCCGCTTTGCGGGATAGCCTGTTGAAACAGCGCCTGTGCGCGAGGACAACCCAGCAGCGTCGCCACGCTGAAGCCGCCAGCGGATTCCCCGGCAATCGTCACCCGTGCAGGATCACCTCCGAAATGACGGATGTTCTGCTGAACCCACTCGAGGGCGGCAATCTGGTCGAGCAGACCACTGACGCCGGATTGTGCGTAATCCTCGCCCAGATGGCTCAGATCCGCGAAACCCAGCGCGCCGAGACGATAGTTGATGGACACGACGACGATATCGCCGTTCGCGCTGAAACGGGCGCCGTTGTACCAGGGTATGGAGCTCTGGCCGGTACGGTAGCCGCCGCCGTGGATCCATACGAGCACCGCGCGGCCGCCATCGTCACAGGCGGGTGTCGATACGTTGAGGGTCAGACAGTCTTCGCTCCACCGCACTGTGGCCGAGTCGGTCATGCCGCCGGTGGGAATCTGCGGCGCAGCAGGGCCGAACTTGAGCGCGGGGCGGGGTTCCGTCCAGCTCGGGTGGGGCTGGGGCGGCTTGAAGCGTAGCGTTTCCACCGGCGGTGCGGCATAAGGCACTCCTGCAAATAGACAAGCGCCGTCTTTGTTGCGCCCGACGATCGGCCCGTTGCCGGTTTCGACGGTAATCTGATCCTGCATATCTGCCCCTCCAATAAAACTGCGAGGCCATTATGTCGGATCCCCTTCACGCGGTCTGCCCTGTTTGACCGGCTGGCGTTGAGTCCCTACATTGCACCCTTCGTTGAAAAGTAAGGTCAGACCGCTGCAGCACTACAAGCAACTCAAGATAGCCGCGCTTGCCCTCCTGGCAGCGCTGTCGACCGCCGCCGTCTGGGCGGAGACGCCGAACTTCAACCGTACGATGGCCTGGACCGCTTATAACCTCGGCACGACCGGCTATAACCAGGCTGTCGCCATCGGCAAAGTGCTCAAGGACAACTACGGCGTCAATCTGCGCGTGGTTCCCGGCAAGAACGACGTATCCCGCCTGCTGCCGCTGATGAAGAAGCGAGTGCAGTATTCGGCCAACGGAATTGCCACTTACTTTGCGCAGGAGGGCGTATTCCAGTTCGCCGAGGAACGCTGGGGGCCGTTGCCTCTCCGTCTGGTGATGATGAGCTCCGGGGACAGCAACCAGGCGCTCGGCGTGGCGGCTGATCTCGGTATCAAGACCTATGCAGACCTCAGAGGTAAGCGGGTGCCTTATGTGCGCGGCGCCCCCGCGCTCAATGTCCCGACCGCTGCATTTCTCGCCTGCGGGGGGCTGACCTGGGACGACGTGGAACGCGTCGAGTTTCCGGGTTATGGCGCCATGTGGACCGGCGTGGTGAACGGTCAGGTCGACGCTGCCTACGCCACCACCGTATCGGGGCCGACGCGCAAGCTCGAGGCGTCCCCCCGCGGTATCTACTGGCCGCCAGCGCCCCATGATGATGCCGGGTGCTGGGAACGCATGTCGGCCGTCGTGCCGTTTTTTACGCCGCATGTGGCGACCCGCGGTGCTGCCATCTCGGCGGACACTCCGCATGAAGGGGCAACCTATCCGTATCCGCTTCTGATCACGCTGCCGGAACGCGACGCGCGGGAAGTACAGGACCTCGCTTCGGTCATCCATAAGCACTACGAAGAATTCAAGAACGCCGATCCCGGCGCTATCGGCTGGGCGCTGGATCGCCAGAATCTGCGCTGGGTAGTGCCCTATCATCAAGGCGCTATTGCCTTCTTCAAATCCGTAGGCCTCTGGGACGAAGCTGCCGAGGCGCACAATCAGCAGCTGTTGCAGCGCCAGGCAGTGCTGGCAGAGGCGTGGCAGGCGCATATTGCCGCAGCGCGCGGTGCAGACGATTTTGCCGAGCGCTGGTACGCGGCGCGTGCCAAGGCGCTCCAGAGTGCCGGTTTCGATCCAATCTGGGAACAGCCGGATTAACAGGCACAGCCACAGGCTCTCGTATGTGATTGGCGCGGCTGCGGCGCTGGCGCTGATCCTTGCCATGGACACGCTGCGCCTCATCGGCGATCGCCAGTGGCTGGATGCGCTCATCAGCATCGATTCGCAGTATTACTACGCGCTGTTTGCGTTGTTGCTGCCCCTGGCATTCATCATCTACCCGCGCAACCGCTGGCTGGACTGGCCGCTGGCGCTGATTGCGTTTGCTCTGATGATCGTCTTCAGCGTCACCGCGCTCACCGCGCTGGATGAGGCCTGGGAGTTCGGGGCGCCGACCTGGGTGGTCTATTGCGCCTTGGCCATGTGGCTGATTCTGCTGGAAGCGCTCCGCCGGGCGGGCGGCCTGGCGTTGTGCATCATCGCCGCGCTCTTCTCGCTGCTGCCGCTTTACACCGAATTCATGCCCGGGCCGTTGAACGGGCTGCCGGCAAGCTGGCAGGACACTGCCGCGTATCATGCGCTTTCAACCGAAAGCGTGTTCGGTCTGCCGTTTCAGGCCTTCGCCAATCTGGTCATTGGCTTCGTGCTCTTTGGCGTGGTTCTTCAGCACACCGGTGGCGGTCAGTTCTTTCTCAATCTTGCGTTTGCGCTGCTCGGTCGTCAGCGTGGCGGGCCAGCCAAGGTTGCGATCGTCTCCAGCGGCCTCATGGGGTCGATGAGCGGCAGCGTCGTGACCAACGTGCTCACTACCGGACAGATGACTATTCCGGCAATGCAGCGCGCGGGGATGCGTGGTCCCATTGCCGGAGGCGTCGAGGCCTGCGCATCGACAGGCGGGGTGTTGTTGCCGCCGATCATGGGCTCCACGGCGTTCATCATGGCAACTTTGCTGGAGATACCGTACATCGAGGTTGCCATAGCCGCTGCACTTCCCGCGTTGCTCTACTTTTTCAGTCTCTTTGTGCAGATTGACGCCTATGCAGGACGCGAAGGCCTCGAAGGTTCGGGGGAGGAGGACTTGCCGTCGGTAATCGAGACTCTCAAGGATGGCTGGTTTTACCTGGGCGCATTCGGACTTCTGGTGTTTCTGCTCGTTGTGCTGAAACGCGAAGCGCTAGCGCCTTACTACGCGACGCTGGCGCTCCTCGTTCTCAATCAGCTGGCGCCCGCGCATCGCATGGACTGGCAGGGTTTCGTGCGCCTGTTCGAAGGCACCGGGCGACTGCTCGTCGAACTGGTCGTGATCCTTGGCGGGGTAGGGCTCATCGTCGGCGCGCTATCGCTGACCGGTTTGAGCGGCACGCTCGTCAATGATCTTCTGGGTCTGGCAGGCGACAGCCTGGGCCTCTTGTTGCTCATGGGGGCGTTGACGAGTTTTGTGCTGGGTATCGGCATGACCGTCACCGCCGCCTATATATTCCTGGCTGTCGTGCTGGCGCCCGCGCTGGTCGGCCAGGCGCTGCTGCCTCTGAGCGCGCATCTGTTCATCCTGTATTGGGCGATGTTGAGCTATATCACGCCGCCGGTGGCGCTCGGCGCCTATGCGGCGGCGTCGATCGCCGGGTCGAGTCCGCTGGCCACAGGCTTTGCCGCGATGCGTCTCGGTACGCTCATCTACATTATCCCGTTCGTCTTTGTGCTGGAGCCCAGCTTCATACTGGAAGGCAGCGGCTGGGCGTCGCTCCGCGCTGTGGTAGAAGCGGTGGCCGGCGTCTGGCTCATGGCCGGCGCGCTGCAGGGTTATCTGCCCGGATTTGGCGTGCTCGGCGCTCTCTGGGTACGCACGCTGGTGGGCGTTGGCGGCCTGGCGGTTGCGCTGCCTGATCTCGATCTCGCCTGGCCTGACGGCCCGGTGAACGAAGTTCACCTCATAGGCGGTCTGCTGGTGGCTGGCGCCTCGCTGGCCTACGCCCGTCTGGCAAACATCAGAGCGAACGCTGCGTCACAATAGGAAAGCGACGCGGGAACGTGTCAAAAAGCTCGCCCAGACTCGCCAGGGCCGCTGCGTCGCCTCCGATCGTCAGCGCGCCTTCCTCGATCAGCGTGCCGGCATCGGTCAGCCCCATCATCAACCGCTTGAACTGCAGGCTGGCGATGCTCAGCGTGGCTTCCGCATCAGGGGTCTGTCGATTGGGAAATGCGTGCAGAACGCTGCTGTCGATCTGCAGTAGCCATGGATCCGTATCGCTGAACGTCAAATTGATACGCAGGCGCACGCCGTCTGCTCTGGATGCGTTCAGCCGTACGGCCATCAGTTTGAAGAGGTTGTCCAGCGGCATGCCGCGCGCAACTCCTTCGCTCGCCCCCGTGTTGGCCCCGGCGCCGGGCAGGCCGTGCCTGAGTTCCAGGGCGCCGCAGAGATAAAAGTTTCGCCAGGGCGCTGATTCCGCCTGATAACCCATCTGCTCCAGCGCATCCGCGAGCAGCGCGCGGGCTTCCAGCGCGTCTGCATCTACCATCATGACGTGGTTCAGAAGCTCCGCGACCCAGCGATAATCCCCGTCTTGGAAACTCTGCTCCGCGATCTCCATGACGCGCGCGACGCCGCCGATCGCGTCGACATAGCGCTGTCCAACCTCGCTAGGCGGCAGCGGGTGAAGGTTGGCCGGATTGCCGTCGAAGTAGCCGAGGTATTTGACGTAGGTGCCGCGCGTGTTGTGATGCACGCTGCCGTAGTAGCCGCGATTGTAGAATTCCTTGCCGAGGGCATCGGGTAGTTCTACCTGCTCGGCGATCTCCTCCTTCGTGTAACCATGATTGGCGAGGCGCAGAGTCTGGTCGTGTATGTACTTGTAGAGGTCCCGCTGCTTCTGCAGATAAGTCACTGCCGCGTCTCGACCCCAGATGGGCCAGTGGTGACTCGCAAACTGTATTTCGAGGCGATCGCCGAAAAGATCGATGCTTTCGTTGATCTGTGCGGCCCAGGCCAGCGCGTCGCGCACCTGAGCGCCGCGCAGAGTGTAGACGTTGTGCAGATGGTGTGAGGTGATTTCCGACATGCATAGCGCCCGGTAGTCAGGCAGATAGAAGACGAATTCCGCTGGCGCTTCCGTACCCGGGGTCATCTGGAATTCGATGTTCACGCCGTCGATGCAGCGGGTCTCACCGGTTGTCTTCACAAAGTCGTTTGGCACCAGAAAGCCGGTGCTGCCCATCGCCAGCGCGGCGCCGAGGCCGGTACTGACGAAACCCTGTTCACCAGGCGCCAGCAGATTGCCGTACATGTAGGTGGCGCGCCGGTTCATCACGTTGCCTGCCAGCACATTCTCGTTCAACGCCTCGTCGACGAAGTGCTCTGGCGCAACAACGGGCACTTCCCCGCTTGTTACGACCTCGGGCGCCACAACGCCGAGGATGCCTGCGAAGTGATCGACGTGACTGTGCGTAATGAGAATCCCGGTCACCGGCCGTTCGCCGAGATGTTCGTTGGCGAGCGCCAGCGCTGCCGCTGATGCCTCCGCACAGGTGAGCGGGTCGACGATGACCCAGCCGCGCTCGCCGCGTATCAGCGTCATGTTGGCGATGTCGAACGAGCGGACCTGGTAGATGCCGTCAGTGACTTCATACAAACCGTGGTGTTGCGCGTTCAACTGCGCCTGCCGCCAGAGGCTCGGATTAACGGTGTCCGGCGCTTCGTTGTCGAGAAACCCGAATTGGCTCAGATCGTAGGCGACACGTCCGTTCTGGCGTTCGATGATCAGCGGATCGAGGGTGGCGATGAATCCGCGTGACGCATCCGCAAAGCTGCGGCGATCTTCGAATGGCAGCGATTCGGCCACGCGTTGATTTGCGAGGCGCGTATGCTCGGTGGCAGGCTTCGCCTGGGCGGCAGCGCCCTCTAAAGCTGAGTAGCTCATGATTTCCCCTCAATCCGGCCTGTTTGTGCTCCAGATTAATTCTGGACGGGTCGGACGCGCACCTCAACGTTCAGATGCTGGTGGCCACCCCCCAGAATGGAGCCCCGCGTGGGCGCTACGTCTGCATAATCGCGGCCCCAGCCCAGAGTGATGTGCTGATCAGAAGTGATCTGGTCGTTCGTAGGATCAAAGTCGACCCAGCCGAACTCGGGGCAGAACACCGCGATCCAGGCATGGGATGCTTCTGCGCCGATCAGTGTCGGCTGTTCGCCATCGGCATGACTCAGGATGTACCCACTGACGTAGCGTGCAGGCAGTCCCAGCGCGCGTATTGCGGCGATCGCCACGTGCGCGAAGTCCTGGCATACACCTGTACGGTTCGACAGCACGTCGCCCACCTCGGTGTAGACGTCGGTGACCCCGCCCATGTAGGTGAACTCGCGGTGGATGTAGCTGTTGATGTCGAGCGCCAGGCGTAACAGCGGTTTTCCTGGTGTCGCAAAGCTGCGCGCGAAATCGTTGGCGGCGTTGACGTCGACGTGAGGGGACGAAAAGCAGAACTGCGCTGCGCGCCATAGCTCGGCCGTTTGCGGGACTTTCAGCATATCCGCCACGCTATCCCATGGCGGCGACAGGTCCAGCAGGATTTCGTCACCCGACGTGACGTCCACTTCACATTCCGAGTCGATCGATAGTTTGTCGTGACGAGAGTGCAAACGCACTTCGTGGACAGCATTGCCGAAGTAGTCGGTGATTTCGCGGATCTCGGTGCCCGGCGCGGACAGGCGCATGTTGTGTCTCAGTAGGGTCTGGCGTCCGGCCATCTGCCGGGGTTTCAGGCGCAGCACCTGCTGGGCCGAGATGACTGGCAGTCCGTAATCGAATTCGGTCGTATGTTGTACCCGGTACTTCATGGCCGCCGGCCGCTGTCCTGGGTGTGCGCGAAATAGGTTGCGGTGACGAGCTCGGAGAGCGAGGCCAGTGTCTTGCCCAGCCTCGACAAAACGCGTTTCAGCTGCGTTCTGTTGCCAGCCTTGGAAATGACGTTCGCAAGCTTGCCGGGCTCTGACAGCAGCAGCTCATGGTACGCCACAAGCAGGATGCGCTGCGATTCGCTCAAGCCTTCCTGCTGTTGTTCCAGCGGCATGTCAGCCATCACCAGCTGCAGGCGCCGGATCTGATACACGAGGCTGCGTGGGTTGCTGTCGTCCAGCAGCAACAGGTGGAGCAGGTTTTCCAGGACGGGCGTGTTCTGGTAACGCGAGCGGTAGGTGATTGCGCTATCCGAAAGATCCAGCAGCAGATAAAGGTACGAGCTGGAGGTCGAGTGCTGCACCAGCGCGTCCAGCACTTGCAGGCCGAACTGGCCGCGCTCGAGGCGGCGCCCGAGTTCGAGCAGCCGCCAGCCATAGCTGCGGGTCATGTTTTCCTGGATCTGACCGTTCAGGCCGGACAGTCGCTCGATCAGCTGGTCGAGCAGCTGCAGGGCCTCGCCGACGGTGTTCAGGCGCCAGCGCTGCTCGGCCGGAGTTTCAGCGAGGCGTTTGAACATGCGCCAGGCATCGCCCGAGAGCCGTTCGCGCACCTGGCTCGCCAGCCGGTGGATGTCACTGAGCAGTTTGAACAAGCCTTCGCCGCTGTCGGGGTTGAACAGGATCGACCACCACTGGCGGGCAAGCATCTGCTCTGCGTCGACGCGCCCGAGCTGGCGCGCCTGTGCCGGGCTCAACATGTCGAGGTCTACCAGCAGCTGGCTGATGGTTTGCAGCACCAGCTGCTGATCTTCTGTCGTGCCTTCGGTGATATGGCTGAGCAGCGATCGATAGGTTCGCACCGCGCCTTCGCAGCGCTCGATGTAACGTCCCAGCCAGAAAAGATCGTCTGCAGTTCGGCTTGGCAGATCGCGATCGGAACGTCTTTCCGCAGGGCTCGCTACGCTCGCTGCAGGCCGGTGCTGCAGCTGGGTCACCGCCTCAGCGCTGACCCAGATGTCCTTGGCGATTTCCCCATCGGCGGTCAGCACGCGGGCTATGCCACCGGGCATCAGGCTGTAGCCCTCTTCGGTCAGGCCGACAAACAGACGGAGCACGGTAGGTCCGGCGGCAAGCTTGCCCTCGCTGTTGACGTAGGGCGCGTGCGAAACCTGAATCAGCTCTCGGCCGATCTGCTGATGGGGCGACGGCGCGACGTATTGCGCGCTCGACTGATAGGACGCGATGCTGCTTGCGAAAAGCTCCGGACGCGCAAAGGCCGGGCCCATATGAAGATTGTCGGCGTTGGCGGCGACATACGCAGCCTCGCTGGCCTGTCCGCACCACCAGGTCGCCAAGCTCGGCGTCAGCAGCGGCTCGCCGAGGAGCCGCTCGGCGAGCCCCGGCAGGAAGCTCATGAACGCATCGTTTTCGAGTACCCCGGCGCCGAGCGCGTTGGCGATATGCACGGCGCCCGCCCGGCTGATGGTCGCCAGACCCGGCACGCCGTCACTGGTTCCGGAGTCGAGATAAAGCTGATCGCACAGGTTGGCGGCCGTATGTCGGATGACGCTGCCCACCGGTTTCAGGCCTTCAAGCGTCTTCAACTGCAGGGTGTCGCCGCGCACCGTCAGGTCCGCGCCTTCGACCACGGGAAAGCCGAAGTACTGCCCGAGATAGGCATGCTCGAAATAATTCGGATGATCAGGCCCCGGGCTCAGGATGACGGTGATGCCGTCCGGAGCCGTGTCGGTGCCCATCGCTGCCAGCTGGCTCGCAAACGAGCGAAAGAAGGTGGCCAGACGCTGTGTATTTGCCTGCTGAATGATTTCCGGCAGCGTCTGTGCACAAAGCACACGATTCTCCAGGCACATGCCGAGCCCTTCAGGGGCTTCCGTCCAATCCGCCAGCACGCGCCACTGACCATCGGGGGAACGTGCGACGTCGAAAGCGACGAGGTTGAGATAGCGATCTGACTTCGGACTGTTGCCAACCATCGGCAGCAGATAACGCGGGTTGCCGAATACCAGCGCGGGCGGCAATCCGTCGGGACTCAGGAGGGTGCGCCTGCCGTACAGGTCGGCGATGATGCGATCGAGCAGGAGCGCGCGCTGGCTCAAGCCGCGTTCCAGTTCCTGCCATTCCGTGTCGGCCATCGCAAACGGCAGCGGATCCAGACGGGTGGGGCGCTGCACGTCCAGATCCCGCACCAGCATCTCCGCGCGCAGGTTCTCCGGCTGCGGCGCATCGTCGAGATTCGTAAAGTGATCGAGCACGCGTGCCCAGTGGGCCGGCAAGGCGCCCCGGCCGAGCTCGTCATAGGCACCCTCGGGTACCGCGTAGTCTGCGAGCGACGCGCCGTTTCTTGCGATTTGTTCTCCTGGGGAAGACATGTCTATAGCTTAGCGCGGCGTCAGCGTTCCGTGGGTGTCCCGCATACGCGCCCAGTAGTCGTCCGCTGCGGCAATGACCTTGGGGGCAAGCCAGATGGCGCTGACCATGGTGGGAATCGCCATCAGCGCAAAGCTGGCGTCGATGATGCTGACTGCCGCATCGATGGAGATGACGGAGGCGACAAGAATGAAACCCACGTAGACGTAAAGGTAGATGGCCTTCCGGTGCGCGCCAAACAGGAAAGACGTGCATTGGGCGCCGTAGAACGAATAGGTAAATATCGTCGTGCTCGCGAAGCAGAGCACACAGATGAAGATGATCACCGTGCCGGGCGCGCCGAGCAGCACGCTGAATGCCTCGGCAGTCAGCGTCACGCCATCGGAATTGCCGTTCTGCCAGACGCCGGAGACGAGGATCATGATCGCCGTGGCGGTGCAGATCAGCAGCGTATCCACCGCAGGACCCAGCATGGCTACCAGGCCTTCGCGAATCGGCTCGCGGGTGCGGGCCGCGCCATGTGCCAGCGACTCTGTGCCCATGCCGGCTTCGTTGCTGTACGCGCCGCGGCGCACACCGTAAAGAATCATCGCGAGCAATCCGCCGCCCGCCACGGCCTCGCCCGTGAACGCGTCGTAGAAGATGATGCCGAACGCCGCCGGCACCTGGTCGATGTGCAGCGCAATCGCGAAGAGCGACGCGCCGACGTAGAGCGCGGACATGCTCGGCACCAGCGCGGCCGCCACTTTGGCAATGCGCGTGATCCCGCCGAAGACCACCAGCGCGGTCATGCTCGCGAGCACCGCGCCGCTGGCCAGGTTGAAAGCGAAGGGATCGGCGTCAGCGGCCAGCCAGCCGTGCTCGATGAAGACCAGGTCGCGGAAGATCTGGATCAGCTGGTTACTCTGCAACGCGGGCAGGCAGCCAATCAGACCGACGATCGCGAACATGTAGGCAAGGAAGTGCATACGTTTCGGTAAGGCTTCGCGGATGACGTACATCGGTCCACCCTGGAGATCACCGTTTGAGTCTTTGCCGCGATACATCACCGAGAGTGAGCAGGTGAAAAATTTTGTCGCCATGCCGACGATGGCAGTCATCCACATCCAGAAGATGGCGCCGGGACCGCCAATTGTGATTGCCAGCGCGACGCCCGCAATGTTGCCCATGCCGATCGTCCCCGCCAGCGCAGCGGACAATGCCTTGAAATGGCTGATCTGCCCGGGGTCGTGTGCGTCGTCGAACTTGCCACGAATGAGCGCCACTGCATGCGGCAGGTAGCGGAAAGGGGTAAACCGTGAGCGGATCAGAAACATCAAGCCGCCGCCAAGGAGCAGGACCAGAAGCCAGGGTCCCCAGGCCAGATCGGCCAGTGTGGTGGCGGTGCGTTCTACCTGTTCGAGCAAATGTGGACTACCTTGGCGTACGACAACGCGGCAGAGTAAACCTTTATCGACCAGCCTGCACTAATGGATGAGCGGCGATTGAAATTGAAAAGATTCCTTAAAAACATCCTAAGCCATTGATGTTAATGCGAAATCATTCAGATACAGAATTGGTCAAGCGCTTCCAGCAGGGCGATGCTGCCGCGTTTGGTCAATTTTGTGAACGCCATCGGGATCGGCTCTACCGTCTCGCGTGCGTCTGGCTGGGTGATCAGGATCTGGGTAAAGATGCGGTGCAGGAGGCTTTTCTGCGCAGTTACACCGGGCTCGGCCGGTTTCGCTTTCGCGCAGCCCCGACGACCTGGCTGATTCGCGTGCTGAAAAATGTGTGCTACGAAATGGCGCGACGCCGACCGGCAGAGGATCCAGGAAACGTGCTGCAGGACATCGCCGCCGCGGAGGTGGTCGACCACGAGTTGCCTATCTACCTGCATCGTGCGTTGGCCGGCCTGCCGCCGCGACAGCGGGACGTCGTGGTGTTGCGGTTACTCGAGGACCTGTCGGTACGTGAAACGGCGGCGATCATGGCCTGCCGCGAAGGTACGGTGAAAGCGCACCTCGCGAAAGCAACGGCTAACATGCGGACAACCCTCGAAGCCTGGGGCGTGGAGCTGGAGAACTATGAGTGAAGTGAAAGACCGTTACCGCCGGCAACGTTTGCCGGGCTCGCTGGCTGCCGAGCTCGAGGACGAGTTCGCGCGGCAAGCGCAGCCTGGTCGAGGAACCATTGCCGGGCTTGATTTGAGGCGCTGGCGGGCCGCCGGAGTTGCTGCCCTGTTCGTGATGATTGCAATCGGAGCGCTCCAGACGCTGAGCCCGACGAGCGACCCGGTAGCTGAGCAATACGCTGCGTCGGAGAAGCCTTCGACGCGGATATCTCCGGCAGCCCTCACCGCGCGCACCAGCGCGCTGGGTCAACTCAGCGTGTCGCGTCTGAGTCTGCCATCGAATACGAACCTGGCTGGTGTGACGAGCATGCCGGTGCTGCCACCGGCGCCGCCAGGTTCCCTTTTGCGCGAATCGACGACGAGGAGAAAATCATGAGTCGAACCATTACTTCTTTGCTGCTTTCTGCCTGCTTATTCTTTCCGGCTGGCGCCGCCTCAGCGGCAGACCCGGGGGAGGTCGAGCTCGAGCGCATGCAGCAGTTCATGGCGGTGATGCAGGGCTATTACGGCATTATCGGGGACATACACGAGGTCGCGAGCGACCCCGAGAAGAGCGCGATTCAGCAACTGCAGAAAATCGAGGAGATATACAAGCAGCGCGGTGACCGTGCCGAAGCCATCAAGATATTGCGTGACGTCGTCGAGCAGACGACGAGCCCCGTGGTGCGTAACGCCGCGAGCCTCATGTTGGCGGATGCGCTCAATGAAACCGGGCGCGCGTCCCAGGCCGTGGAAGTGTTGCAACAAGCTTTACAAAAAAATCTGCAGTAGCGCCACACAGCGCGGGTTTAACTACCGTTTATCGGCAGAAGATGGTTGTTGAACCCGCCTTTGATACAGTGAAATGGTCAAAATTTCAGTGACGAGCCTATGAGCGACGCTTCCGCTTCCCCACTGGACGAGGGCCCGCTGGGCAAACCCAGCGTCTACCCGTCCACATACACGCCCTCATTACTGCATTCCATGGATCGCGCCATGGCGCGTGCACAGGTCGGGGTGGACGTTGCGGAATGCAAGGGTGAAGACTTGTGGACGGGGTATGAGTTCACCTGGCTGAATACCGATGGTAAACCCTGCGTGGCGGGTGTGCGGCTGCGCGTGCCGTGTCACTCGCGAGCGATTGTCGAAAGTAAGTCTTTGAAGCTTTACCTCGGCAGCTTCGCGCAAACTAAATTCGAAAATCTAGCGGACGTGCTGCGCACGCTGGATCAGGATCTGACGCTCGCGTACCGCGGGCCGGTAATGCTCGAGCTTCTCGATCTGGTGCAGTTGACTGCACCGGTGCAGCAGTTCTCAGGCGTCTGTCTCGACGATCTGGATGTGCGCATCAAAACCTACGAGCGTGACCCCAGTCTGCTGTCAGTCGAAGACCCTGGTGCGACGGAGCACGTGGTTCACGAATCGCTGTTCACGCACCTGTTTCGCAGCCTGTGCCCGGTCACCGCGCAGCCCGACTATGCATCGGTTTACATTGAATACCTCGGGTCACCCATCGCGCGCGAGGGTCTGCTGCAGTACCTGGTCTCGTATCGTGAGCATCAGGCCTTCCATGAGACGACCATCGAGCAGATTTATGCGGACCTGCTGGAGAAATGCCGACCGCGACAGCTGACGGTCTACGGTCGTTTCCAACGCCGCGGCGGTCTGGACATCAATCCGTTCCGCTCCACGCATGAGGACAGCGCAACCCTTTGCAGGCTGCCGCGCCAGTAGCTCAGTCTTCCTTGCCTGGCGCCAATGAGGCACGCAGCCAGCGCCACCAGCTGTTGTCTTTGCGCAACGCCTGATCCAGGAGCTCGATATCTTTTGCGAGCTTTTCGTGATTGCTGAGGAGATCACTGCGCGTGCGAAAGCCGCGCTCGGGATCGAGTTCCTTGACGACCCTGGCAGGGTTGCCTGCAGCGACCACGTTGGCCGGTAAAGACCGGGTGACCACCGCCCCCGCGCCAACGATCGTGTTGTTGCCAATCTCGACACCCTTGCACACGGTTGCGCCATCACCGATCCATACGTTCTCGCCAAGCCGAATCGGCCTGGTTTCGCCGATCGGCGTAGCGCGATCGTAGATGCCATGCCAATCGGCGTCTGTCAGGTAAACACCGGCAGCGAGCATCGTGCCGCGCCCGACGTCGACCTGTGATGCGGCGTCTATACGCACGCCCGGGCAGAGCAGCGCGTGGTCGTGGATATTGATGGCACCCGCGCCGTTGTCGTGGCGCCAGGTCGTCAGGCGCACCGTGCGATCTCTTGACGCGATGACGTGTACCGCTGTGCCGAAACCGATGTTTGCGCCGTACACGTGCAGGTGCCACGGCTTCATGATCATGACCCCGGGGCCACAGTGCTCGAGCTGGGGGATCGTGAAGTGTTTGATCCACGCGTGTTCCGCCATCGCGATGAGGCGTTTCAGGGAGTAGGGGCGGTGGTCGTGTCGCAAGTGCTGGCTGTGATTGAAGTCGAGCGTGAGCTTTTACCGCTTCGCCCGCTGACTGACAAGCAATCTTTACGTGACGATTGCGGCGTCTTCGGGCTCCGCCTGTTGTGCCGTCATGGCGGGTTGTGTTGCTTCGGCGTCTTCAGCCGATGCGTCGTCGGGGGTTGATGCCGGCGCCTCGGGCGACACGATTGGCGGCGCCTGGTCGCCGAGCAGTTCTCTGAGCTCTGCGTTCTCGGCTTCCAGCGTCTGGATACAGGCCATCATTTCGCGACTGTCGTGGGTAAATTGCTGAAGCAGAGCCTTGAGCTCATCCGCGTGATCGTTGCTCTCCTGCTCGGAGGCACCGCTGAGTGCCGCTTCGAGCTCGTCGATGCGGGCCTGCAGCTCGGCATTATCTCCGTCGGCAGGTGCGGCAGAAACCAGGCCGCTCGCTTCGATGGCTTGTTGCAGGCGTTGCTCGAAGTCTTCGGTCGCGTTCAGAGTTTGCTCGAGGACCACGCGACACACCGCGGCCGCGGCGTCGTCATCAGCAAGCCCGGCCAGCTGGCTTTGCAACCATGCGGCAGGGTCTGGCTGTTCCACGACCGTGTTTTCCTGATTCTCCAGATGGTCCCGCAGCAGCTGGTTCTGCGCATTGACCGCGCGTATGCGCAACCACATCGCCAGGCTCACGCCGACGGTGATAATGCACATCTGTAATACTGCAAAAACGGACCATTCCATGGTGAGCCGGGCGCCAGCCGCGCCGAAGTTGGTTTCGCCTGATTTCAGTATAGATGCTGGTGAAAATGTTGCCCGGCAGCGGCGGATCGCCGATCCGCCTTCAGCCTGAACGGCAAACCCCGCGTGATCAGGGCATGCCGTCCATGTCGACAGATGCGTAGTACTGCTTCTCGCCCAGGCTCATGACCTTGCTCCAGAAGGCCTCGCCGGCGGCGATGCCGGTATCCATTTTTTCGGTGGTTTCCCGGAAGATGTTCCACGAGTCGGGATGCAATTGCCGGCACTCGGCAAAAAGCGCCTCAGCTTCCTCACCCCGTCCGCTGCGGGCCAGGTAGCGGCCCAGTTGGAACTTCGCGTGGGCCAGCATCGCCGCGTCGGATGTCTCGGTAACATGGGCACGCGCTGTGTCTGGATCGAAGGCGAAGCGGCTTTCGGCACCGTTGCGAGCCCAGTCTTTGACCGCATCCAGATACGTCGATTTTGCCGCTGCCGCGCGTTCCATGGCTTCCGGTTTGAAGCCACCGGCAGCCGGGTCGAACTCACGCAGGATATCGATGGAGCCACCGCTTTCGGTCGGCCGCACGACCTTGCCGTTTTCGTCGATCCAGACGGCCTGCGGCACGTTGACCATGTTGTACAAAGACGAGAGCAGATGGTTGCTGTCGATCAGGGTGACAAATTCCGGCGCCGCCTCCGCGACCCACGGCCGCGCTGCTTCGATGTCGGCGTCCATCGCAACCGAGACGATCATGAAGTCTTCGTCTTTTACTTCGCTGAACATTGCCTGCCAACCTGGCAGGTCATGACGGCAGCCTCACCATGATGCCCAGGTGATCAGCAGGACCCGCTGGCGTCGGAAGTCGGTCAGGGAGTGGAGCTTGCCGCTGAAATCCGGGAGCGTGAAATCCGGTGCTTCGAGGCTGAGCAGCGCTGTGTTGCGCTCGTTTGCGCCTTCGCCCAGGAACCAGGCGTCGCCCGCCTGGCTGTTGGCCATCGGCTTGCCCATCAAGCGCCAGAATGCGGACACGTTGACCTGATCGTCTTTGACGTAATTGTCTGCGTCTTGCGGGGTGGGCACGCAGACGTCGTCTTTGCAGAAACCCTCTGGTTTGAGCGTCCAGCCGGTGGTTGCCAGGACTTCGTCTGCATCTAACCAGAGGTTGGTGGTTGATGCCTCGGCGCTGCTCTCGGCAGCGCCGTTCTCGGTCAGTATGGTGGTCATCAGGTTTCTCCCGGGATGAGACGTTATCGTGCCATAGCTCGGGTCAGAGGTGGTACGGGGACAGGGGTGATTCAGCGATTGCGTTGCAGACGCGGCTTGCTGGTCTTCTCGGCGTAGCGCGCCTTCAGGCGGGCAAGCTGCCACTCGGGCAGCTTCACGCGCGCGTCCCAGTCGCGGTCATCGTCGAAATGCTCGATGCCGACTTCCGTCACGGCACGGTTCAGGCGGCTCAGCAGGTTTCTGATGCGGCCTTTCGGTTTGTCGTTGCTCATCGTGTGTTTGCCTCGAGCGCGATGCAGAGCAGCATAGCAGAGACGACGTTGCGGCAGGGTCGAACAATCTATCCGCCGTCTTCATACGCCGAAAGGCGCGTGGGAGAGAATCTCAATGCGCAGGTTGACCGCGTTTACAGGCCCTTGACTTTACCGTCGGACAAGCCGTTAAAGTGCACGCTGACCATTCAGACGATGAACTTCTTTTGAGATCGCTCCACCGCACAGCCGCCGCCGTGTTGATGACCTTTTGTGTCGCAGGTTTTGCCGGCACGTCAGGTCACGCTGCCTCATTCGAATGGGGTGATGCGTCGACAATGCTGCTCGGCGAGCCCCGGACACGCGTCATCGTGTACGAGGACACGTTCGCCAGAATTGCCCGCGAGGAAGGCGTCGGCTATGACGCGCTGTTACGCGCTAATCCCGGTGTCGATCCGTGGTTGCCTGAGCCGGGCTCAAACCTCGTTCTGCCTACCGCTATGTTGCTGCCTGCGGCCACACACGAGGGGGTGGTCATCAATCTGAGCGAGCTGCGGCTGTATTTCTTTGACCCTGCCGGTCAGCGCGTATTCGTCTATCCGATCGGTATTGGCAGTGAGGGAAGGGAAACGCCGCTCATGCAGACGAAAACCGTATCCAAACTCGAGCGTCCAACCTGGTATCCGCCCGCATCGGTGCGCGCGCGGTACGCGAGCGAAGGGCGTCCGCTTGCCGGTGTGGTGCCTCCCGGACCTGATAATCCACTGGGAACCTTCGCCATCAAGCTCGCCCGCAGCGGCTACTTCATTCACGGAACGAACGATCCGATCGGTGTCGGGCGGCGGGTATCTTCGGGATGTATCCGGATGTATGAGCGGGACATTGCGGCGTTGGTGGCACAGCTTCCCAATGGAACGCCAGTGCGCGTGCTGCGTCAGCCCTACAAAACGGGCTGGCGGGGAGACACCTTGTATCTGGAAGCGCATCCCTCGACGTCATCCTATACGGAGGCGGTTCGCCAGGTTGTGCGTGCAACAGAAACCCGGGCGGCGCAAATCGATTGGGATCGTGTGGTCGAAATAGCCCGCGACGGGGCGGGCATTCCGCTAGCCGTCACGCGCTAGCCGGAACCAGCGCGTGACGCGTTTTGCGCGTGCAGCGTTTTATTTGTTGCCGCAGCACTCATCGCCGATGCGCTGAGCGCGTTCTGACGCTTCGCTGGCTTCATCCATCGCCTGACGTGCGAGTCGCTGGGCTTCACCGGCGGCATCGGAAGCGCTCGCCGAGGCGCTGCGCGCCTCACGTG
This sequence comes from Pseudomonadales bacterium, assembly GCA_965267275.1. Lineage (GTDB taxonomy): Bacteria > Pseudomonadota > Gammaproteobacteria > Pseudomonadales > Azotimanducaceae > UBA4421. Next base: position 2,449,249 of record OZ253950.1, on the reverse strand, counting down.
CAATTTCGAGCGCCTGATCGGCCGTGCGCTGTACGCCGGCAAGCTGATTCTCGAGCGCGTCGAGGCGTTCCGTCGTGGTTGATGACGTGGCACATCCACCGAGCACGGCCAGAGCCGCGACGAGGACAATCTTTTTCATGGTCATTTGCATTGGGTAGATCCAATTGTTGTGGGGCAAGTGCGTATTGTGCCGCGAAATGGTGTGTCGGGTGTAGTGGTTGAAACGGATGAAGATTAAGTATTTCAACGTATACAGAGGCTGAAGCATCCGGTCTTACGATATTCGGGTCTGGATCGAGCGAGGGCCACCGATATGCCGCACAAATCTCTCACCTTCCGTTCCGCTGCGCGGGAGAAAATCATGGCGGGTGCGACCCAGTTGGCAGATGCAATCAAGGTCACACTCGGACCGAAATCCAAATCGGTGCTGATCGAGAAAAGCTGGGGTGTGCCGGTGGTCTGCAACGACGGCGTGACGATCGCCAAAGAACTCAACCTCGAAGATCCGGAGGAAAATCTTGGCGCGCAGATGTTGCGCCAGGCGGCCGAAAAGACCGGCGAGGCGGTTGGGGACGGCACGAGCACCTCGACGCTCCTTGCACACGCCATTCTGGGTGACGGTATCCGCAACGTGGTTGCCGGCGCCAGCGCTATCGACATCAAGCGTGGGCTGGAGCGCGGGCTCAGCGCAGCGCAAGCAGCGCTCCACGAGATGTCGCGAGAGGTGAAGGATCGCAAAGAAATTGCCGATGTCGCGACGCTGTCCGCGCACAACGATCCGGTTATTGGTGAACTCATCGCTGATGCGGTGGAGAAGGTTGGCGGGGAGGGGGTCATCACCGTGGAGGAGTCCAAGACCACCGAAACCGTGCTCGAAGTCGTCGAAGGGATGCAGTTCGATCGCGGTTTCATCTCGCCGTACTTCGTGACGAACTCGGAGACCATGGAGTGTGTGCTGGAAGATCCCTTCGTGCTTTTGATCGACAAGAAGATCCACAGTATGCGCGACCTGATTCCCTTGCTCGAGCAGGTGGCGAAATCCGGCCAGCCGATCGTCGTCGTTGCAGAAGACGTCGAGGGGGAAGCGTTGGCGACCATGGTCGTCAACTCGCTGCGCGGCATCATCCGCGGCGCGGCGGTCAAAGCCCCGGGCTTTGGCGACCGCCGCAAAGCGATGCTGCAGGACATCGCCATCGTGACGGGTGGTCTGGTCATCTCCGAAGAGGTGGGTATGAGCCTGGAAGCTGCGCAGTTGGCCGACATGGGTCAGGCTGAGCGGGTCGTGATCGACAAAGAAAATACGACGATCATCGGCGGCAAGGGATCTAAAGAGGACATCGAGGCGCGCATCGCGCAGATACGGGCCGAGATCGAACGGACGACCAGCGACTACGATCGCGAAAAGCTGCAGGAACGCCTGGCCAAGCTGGCCGGCGGAGTCGCCGTGGTACGTGCGGGGGCACCCACCGAGTCAGAGATGAGGGCCAAGAAAGACGCGCTCGATGATGCCATCAGCGCGACGAAAGCAGCGGTCGCCGAAGGCACGGTCCCCGGGGGCGGATTGTCGCTTTTACGGTGCACCGAGGCCGTCCAGGCGGCCGAAGAAGATTGCGAGGGAGATGAGCGCACGGGTGTGCAGATCTTACGGCGCGCGCTGGCCGCACCGACCCGGCAGATCGCGGAGAATTCCGCGGTTGACGGCGGGGTTGTGGTAGACAGGCTGCTGGGGGGTGATGGCGTGACCGGTTTCGACGCTGCGTGCAACGAGTATGTCGACGTGTATGCGGCAGGGATTGTGGACCCGACGATGGTTGTCAGGATTGCGCTGGAGAACGCGGTGTCGGTGGCGAGTGTGTTGTTGTTGACGGAGGCGACGATGACGATTGTGCCGGAGCCTCAGGTGGCAGGGCCTGGTGCGGGGATGCCTGAGATGGGGATGTAGGCCGATAGGTTTTTGGGGTCCCCAGTTTCCTGGTGGTTTGCTCTGGAGCTTCGAGGGTTTCGTCTGCTGAGATTGTCTGTTGGTCGAGACCGGTCGGGATTATGAACTTCGCGCTTCTCGCGCGAAGTTCACCCTGCGGGCTGCTCGCGGCAGCTTTGCTGCCGTGCTCGTTCTCTACGCGCCGTAGGCGCTTCGAGTCGAACCCGGAGGGGCGAATCTTATCCTCCCTCGGAGCTATCTATGAAAAAGGGGCCGGATGGCCCCTTTTTCATAGATGGCGGAGAGGGAGGGATTCGAACCCTCGATAGGGGTTACCTATACACACTTTCCAGGCGTGCTCCTTCGACCGCTCGGACACCTCTCCGTGGAGGCAACCCATCCAGCCACACCTCGCGCCCGAAACCGCTGTTACCGTTGCTCCCTTCCGGGCCTGGCGGGGTTCACAGCATATCGCCGCGTGGGGACCGAGATGGGTCACCATAGGGGCGCGTATGCTAGCCGAATTGGTTGGTGATTAATACCAACTGCGATCAGGGGAAACCGGCGTTACAATGGCCGCGCTGGAATTGGGGAGACCAGACGTTTGTCGGTAAACCGCGGTCGTTTCATTGTTGTCGCGCTGGGGGTGATCTTTGGGCTGGGTGTGTATGGCGCCTATACGCTCGACCCCCAGGGTTTTCTCGCGAACCCGGCCGATTATCTCTACAAAGTTGTCCAGCTGTTTGCCGCTGAAGGCGATTGGACCGCGGGTGAAGAGGCGCTCCCGTGGAGTCTCGAGATCGCGCGCTTTCTTGCCCCGGTGTTTACCGTGGCCTCCCTGGTGTTGCTCTTTGCGGAAGGGATCTGGACCGGACTGATCAATCTTCGCGTCCGCATCTATCACGACCATGTGATCATCGTTGGGCTGTCTGACGCTGCGATGGTGCTCATCCGCAGCTGCCGGCGGCGGCGTCTGCGTGTCGTTGTGATCGAGCACGACATGTCCAACCCGCATCTGGCCGCCTGCCGGACGCTCTTCGTGCCCGTCCTGATCGGCGATGGTAAACAGGGTGAGCTGCTGCGCCGGGCGCGCGTGCACCGCGCGCGCTGCCTGATTTCGTTCGTGAATGTCGACGACGACAACGTCGAGCTGTCGCTGCGGATACAGGAGGTGGTAGAAACCGCGCGCGCCGCGGCCAAGCCGCCCCTCAAGGTGGTTCTGCAGGTCGCGGACATGCAGCTGGGCAGCCGTCTCGAGTCTTACCCGAAATTCTTCGAGCACCCGCAGCGCATGGAAGTGCGCTTCTTCAATCTCGACGAGCAGGCCGCGCGCGCATTGTTTCGAGATTACCTGCCGGACGTCTATGCGGACGCGCTCGCCTGTGATCGCGTGCACATCGTTGTCCTGGGCTACCAGCAGCTCGGCAAGCATATCGTTTCGACCGCGCTCAAACAGGCACACTACGGCAACGACAAGGCGCTCAAAATTACGGTGCTCGATCCCGACGCTGAATCAGCCGCGGTGCTTTTTCATCAGCAGTGCCCGGACATCGGGTTAGCTGCGGAGGTAGAGTTTCTTAGGGCTGAGCTCGTGCCGGAGTTTCTGCGCCGTGATCTGGAGCGCTTTGCGTTACACGATGCGACGATGATGGTTACGTGTCTCGAGAGCGATGCTGACAACATGAGCATGGCTCTCGCTCTGCGGCAATTGACGCTGCTTGCCGCGCTGCCGAACGCGCCCGTGTTCGTTGCGTTGCGCAATTCGCGCGGCCTGGCACAGCTGGTGGAGTCAGGCCGCGGTAATCCGGAAATTCCGGACGGCTTGTACCCGTTCGGTACCGTTGAGCAACTGATGCGCGTCGACCGGGTGATCAACGAAAATCTGGATCAGCTGGCCATCGCGTTACACGACCAGTTTCTCGAGGAGGTCGCGCAGCAGGAAGAGGCGCAGCCTTCCCACCGTCCGTGGGGGCAGTTGTCAGAGGTGTTTCGCAATGACAGCCGCGCGCTGGCCGATCACATTCCGGCGAAACTGCGGGCAGGTGGGTATCGCCTCGTGCGCAAAGGTATCCGCTTCAGCTTCAGCCAGCCCGAAATCGAGCGTCTGGCGCGTATTGAGAAAAACCGCTGGAATGCGGAAAAGGCGTCTCTGGGCTGGCGGTTTGCCGAGCAGCGCAGCGACCTGGCCAAAGTGCACCCCGGCCTGAAAGCCTGGCGGGAGACGAGCGCTGAGGAGCGCGCCTACGATCTGGCATCCGTGCGCGAGCTGCCGCGTCTGCTGGGGGATCGTCTCGGCCTGGGCGTCTCGCGACAGATTGTCATTGGCATTACCGGCCATCGCGCGCATCGTCTCATCAAACACAAGGCGTATGTCGAGCGCCAGGTTCATGAGCAACTGAAGAACATCGCCTCTCAATATCCAGGCGCGGATTTCGCAGTGCTGTCAGCCTTGGCGGACGGCAGCGACCGGCTGGTCGCAGATCTTGCGCTCGAAACGTTGAACGCCCGGCTGATTGTGGCGTTGCCGCTGCCTTACGAAATCTACAAGCGCTCGTTTGGTCACCGGCATCACATGAGTAACGAGGATTCCAACGAAGAGTTTCAGCGGTTTGTCGGGCGGGCGTCGCTTTACTTCGAAATGCCGCTGCGTTTTGGAGGTGCCCAGCTGCTCGAGCGCGATGATGCGGAGGGCGAAGCTGCGCGCGCCATGCAGTACGCGTTGGCTGGCGCCTACATCGTCAGCCGCTCCCAGGAGCTCATTGCAGTCTGGGACGGGAAGGATGCGCGCGGTGTAGGCGGCACGGCTGAGGTCGTGAGCTGGCGTAGCGCAGGCGCCGTGCCGGACGAATATGCGTTCCCACCGCATTTCTACCCGGCGGTCGAGATGACGCCGCCGCGTGTCATTTCCATCCCCGGCGGTGATGATTCAAAAACGATCGCCGACAGTCCGCCGCGGGAAGAATCGGCAGGGTGAAGCGCTTCTCGGCACAGCTGGGAACATAACGGAGACAGGGGAGGGCACCGTGCCTTTGAACATTCTCGGCATGATCGGCGTTGCGCCGCCGCAATCGGATTCGACCGTGCACATCGTCGGTGGCGGTATCGATCCAGGTTACATCGCGGAATTTACACAAGCGCACGAGCGTTCGGGTTTCGATGCTGTGCTGATTGGTCACTCATCCAGCTCCGCAGACGGCTTCTTGATTGCGCAGCATGCCGCCTACCATACCGACCACATCAAATTGCTCGTTGCCCACCGGCCCGGTTTTGCTGAGCCGACCCAGGTGGCACGTCGGGTGGCGACCCTCGACACCCTGACGGGTGGTCGCCTGTGGCTGCATATCATTACGGGTGGCGTCGATGCCGACCAGCAGCGTGACGGTGATTTTCTCGAGCACGACGATCGATATCGACGCACAGATGAATATCTCACCGTCATGCGCAAAGTGTGGGCGAATGACGGCGCTTTCAACCACGACGGGGAATTTTACCAAGTGCGCAAAGCGCGCTCAGAGGTAAGCTGCCTGCAACAACCGCACGTACCGCTCTGGTTCGGCGGCATTTCGGACGCGGCGATACCTGTCGGTGCAAAACACTGTGACACCTACGCGCTCTTTGGAGAGCCCCGTGCCAACGTCGCGGAGCTGATAGAGAGGCTGAGCCGGGCGGCGGCGCAGCATGGCCGCTCACTCAAGTTCAATCTGTCGTTCCGGCCCATCATCGCCCCCACAGAAGAGGCCGCCTGGGAAAAAGCACGGCGGATTCTGCAAGGCGTGCAGGGCGCGAATGTGCCGGATCAGCTGTCCGGCCGCACTCCCGAAGCGGAGACCGCGCGGCGCCTCAGTCGCCTGATCGAGGATGGCGAGGTTCAGGACGAACGTCTTTGGGTCCCGTTGGCTGCCGCAGCCAAGGGTAGCGGGAACACAACCGCGCTTGTGGGTACGCCGGATCAGGTGGCGGAAGCCATCGCCCGATACTACGACTTCGGCATCAGCGGGGTGTTGATCCGCGGCTTTGATCCCTTCAATGACGCCATCGAATATGGCGAAGCGCTGATACCGGCGATCCGCAGTAAAATCGCCGAGCGGGATGCACCGAGGCAGTCGGCCGGCTAGAAACGGCCTTCCAGCGGGCCGATGACAAGGATATCGACGACCGCCGAGATGACGGCAAGCGCGAGAATCACGCAGCCGATGACGCCCAGCAGCCGCCAGCCGTGGAATTTGACGTTCTCGTCCTGCTCCAGTCCGTGCGGGTTTTCGTCGTTGTCGAAGGGGTTGTCATTCATAGTCGTGTAAGGATCGCGACGCGCGGTGAAGTCAATGTGAAACGCCTATTATGCCAGACCAGGCGCTGACTGAGCTGTCCGAGATCAATTCAAACTTGCGCCAGATAGAGGTTGAGGTCGGAGACGTTCTTCCAGATAATACGCGCCCTCTGCGCACCTGTGGCCAAACTGGATAAGGCACCGGTCTACGAAACCGGGGATTACAGGTTCGAATCCTGTCAGGTGCGCCATATAAATAAAAAGGCCCGCATTCGCGGGCCTTTTTATTTATAGGCCGTACCAGGCTTGCGACGAGGTTCTGCGGTTCGACCCGCAGCGCCTAGGGCGCGGAGGGAACGAGCACGGCAGCAAAGCTGCCGCGCGCAGCCCTCAGGGTGAGCGTCGCGCGAATAGCGCGACCGCGAATAATCCTGTCTAGAAAAATCGACACCTCCAGTCCTGCCCGACCTGATATCCCTGCAGCGAACACACCGACCCAAGATCGAACCGACACGCTCGCGCGAAACCCGATTACCCCAAAAAACAACATGATCAAAGCCTGGACGCGTCAGCAAAGCCACCGCGACCAGCCCAAGGCTGCCCGCCCCCAAGGGTTCCCACCCCCTCATTCCCCCTCCATCTCCCCCCAAACCGCGTATAATCGCCGTCTTTCGCGGGTTGGAGCCCGGATGAACAATCTAATGCTGGCCGGTCTCGAGCTCATGCTCGTCGGCATGGGCACGGTCTTCGTGTTTCTGACGTTGCTCGTCGGAGCGACGACCCTGATGTCCAGAATTGTCGTCCGCATCGCGCCGCCGACGGTGACGCCCGGGACTGGCGGACCCTCTGAGGAAGAGCTGGTAGCGATAAGCGCCGCGATCAATCTGCACCGCACTAAACAAGGCTGAAGACAACGATGTCAAAACTGGGAATTACCGACGTCATCCTGCGCGATGCGCATCAGAGCCTGCTGGCTACGCGCATGCGTATCGATGACATGCTGCCCATTGCGCCGAAGCTCGACCAGGTCGGGTTCTGGTCGCTCGAGTCATGGGGCGGTGCAACTTTTGATGCCTGCATCCGATATCTCGGGGAAGATCCGTGGGAACGCATGCGCTTACTGAAGGCAGCGATGCCCAACACGCCGCAGCAGATGCTGTTCCGCGGTCAGAACATCCTCGGTTATCGCCACTATGCGGACGATGTGGTGCGCAAGTTCGTCGAGCGCGCGGCGGTGAACGGTGTCGACGTCTTCCGCATCTTCGACGCCATGAACGATATGCGTAACCTCCGAACCGCGATTGAAGCGACGCTGGCGGTCGACAAACATGCTCAGGGTACGATTTCGTATACGGTTTCACCGGTGCATACCATCGATCTCTGGGTGGATCTTGCGAAAGAGGTCGAGGACATGGGCGCGCACAGTCTCGCCATCAAAGACATGGCAGGTCTGCTCAAACCTTACGTCGCCTACGAGTTGGTGAGCCGTCTGAAGAAGAGCCTCGACATACCGATTCACATGCAGTGTCATGCGACTACCGGCATGTCGACGACGACCTATCTCAAGGCGATAGAAGCGGGCATCGACAACGTCGATACCGCCATATCGTCCATGAGCATGACCTACGGCCATTCGGCGACCGAGTCGGTCGTCGCGATACTGCAGGACACGGAGCGGGATACCGGCCTGGATCTCAATCTTCTCGAGGAGATCGCCGCGTACTTCCGCGAGGTGCGGAAAAAGTACGCGCAGTTCGAAGGGTCGCTGCGCGGCGTGGACAGCCGTATTCTGGTAGCGCAAGTGCCCGGCGGCATGCTGACCAATCTGGAAAATCAGCTGCGCGAGCAGAATGCCACTGACAAACTGGACGACGTGCTGGCAGAAATACCGAAGGTACGCGAAGAGCTGGGTTTCATTCCGCTGGTCACACCAACATCGCAGATTGTCGGGACACAGTCCGTGATCAATGTGCTGATGGGTGAGCGATATAAAAACGTCACCAAGGAAACCGCCGGTGTGCTCAAGGGCGAATATGGCGTCACTCCGGCGCCGCTCGATGCCGAGCTGCAGGCGAAAGTGCTGGATGGCGCGGAAGCAATTACCTGCCGGCCCGCCGATCTTCTTGAGGATGAACTCGATACGCTCACGGCCGAGTTCGAGGGCCTGGTGCAGGAGCACAAGATTCGTGTCGCGGACGCGGAGGTCGACGATGTGCTGACCTATGCGCTGTTCCCGCAGGTGGGCCTTAAATTTCTCACCAATCGCGATAATCCCGACGCGTTCGAACCGGTGCCCACCGGCGCTGCGCCGTCGGCAGCGACGCCGCCCGCCGCTGCGACACCGGCGGCAACGGGTCCTTCTGTTTACACGGTCACAGTCAACGGCAGGGCTTATGTCGTCGAAGTCAGCGAGGGCGGGGAGGTGGCATCTGCCACGCCGACGACGGCTCAGCCGGCTGCCCCTGCCGCAGTCCCCACCGGTCCTGGTGAGCCGCTGAACGCCGCTCTTGCCGGGAATGTCTTCAAAGTGCTGGTTACACCCGGCCAGCAGGTCAGCGCGGGTGAAACCGTTCTGATCCTCGAAGCGATGAAGATGGAGACTGAGGTCAGCGCTCCGCAGGACGGCGTCGTTGCGAGCGTTGCCGTTGCCGAAGGAGACGCGGTGGCGGTGGGTGATACGCTGCTGATGCTGTCTTAGATGGAGCAGCTTCTCCAGCTCTGGCAGGCCTCCGGGCTCTATCAGATTACCCCCGGTCAGGTGTTGATGATCGGCGTCGGTCTGCTGTTGCTGTATCTCGCGATTGCCAAAAAGTTCGAGCCGCTGCTGCTCGTGACAATCGGTTTTGGCGGCATCCTTGCCAATATCCCCGGTGCCGAGATAGCCACCGGCGATGGCCTCCTGCATCTCATCTATGTCGTTGGCATCGAAACAGGCGCGTTTCCGCTCATCATCTTCATGGGGGTAGGCGCGATGACCGATTTTGGGCCGCTCCTAGCCAACCCGCGCACGTTGTTTCTGGGGGCGGCAGCACAGTTCGGTATTTTCGCGACCTTGCTTGGCGCGCTGGGGCTGTCCCTGGTCCCCGGCCTTGGCATGGACTTCTCTCTCAAAGAGGCGGCTGCGATTGCGATCATCGGCGGCGCCGACGGGCCGACGGCGATATACGTGTCGGGCATCCTCGCGCCTGAGCTTCTTGGCGCAATCGCCGTGGCTGCGTATTCCTACATGGCGCTCGTGCCGATCATCCAGCCGCCGATCATGAAAGCGCTGACGACGGAAAAAGAGCGCGCGATCGCAATGACGCAGCTGCGCGAAGTCACCAAGCTGGAAAAAATCGTTTTCCCGCTGCTGTTGCTGCTGTTGATCGCGCTGCTGCTGCCCACCGCTGCACCGCTCCTGGGTATGTTTGCGTTCGGCAACCTGATGAAAGAGTGCGGCGTTGTCGACCGCCTTTCGGATACGACGCAGAATGCGCTCATCAACATCGTCACGATTTTCCTCGGTCTCGCGGTGGGTTCGAAGCTCCAGGCGGATGTTTTTCTCACCGCCAACACTATCGGGATCCTGCTGCTGGGTATGGTGGCATTCGCCATTGGCACCGCCAGCGGTGTGTTGATGGGGAAGGCCATGAACCTGCTCAGCAGCACGCCGATCAATCCTCTGATTGGCGCTGCGGGTGTATCAGCGGTTCCGATGGCGGCGCGGGTCGCCAACAAGGTCGGCCTCGAAGCGAATCCGCACAACTATCTGCTCATGCACGCGATGGGACCGAACGTTGCCGGCGTCATAGGGTCGGCGGTGGCTGCGGGCATCATGATTCTCTTCGCTGGCGGCTAAAACTGCATAATTGCCAATGACTTAGGGGCGCAAGCTCAGGCTCTCGTGGTTTTCCGCAGGCAGGGCTGCTAGCATAGTTAAGTTTCTTTCCGGGGGTTGAAGTCGGCGATGCGGCGCACGCTGTTTCTGTACATCGTTACTGTCTTGACTGTTTTTCTGTCCACTTCTGTCTGGGCGGAACGGCAGTATTGGGTCGCCCTGGAGAGCTACGCCGACGTGCAGGACGCCGAGACCGCGATGGCTGCCGCCGCCGATAAGCTTGCCGAGCGTATCGCTGTCATCGGCGCCAGCACCAGCAAAGGCTATTTCTATCGCGTGTCTTCCGGACCGTTCCTGACACGAGACCTCGCTGAAGATCGTCTGCTGACGGCGCAGGGGATGGGCTTCTCGACTGCGTGGGTCTGGAGTGACGATGCGAGTGCCTTCATCGGCGCGACGTACAGCTCCGATGCCGACTTCCAGTTCGAAGAGGAGTACACCTACGACGAAACGTATGTCGACGACCTGCCGACGCGCGGGGTATACGATGATGAGACCGACGCGAGCGATGCGGATCTCATTCAGCGCCGCGAGACAGTCCCGGAGCTGGTCGAAGAACCGCCGGAAGGGTACAAACTCAATAAGTTGCGACGGGACGCCTATGCGGCGCCGCCTGATCGCCCGCCGCCCGCAGATCTGGAGCCTCTATCCCCGCCGAGCCAACTGATCATGGACCTCAACGTTGGCGAGCCCATCACCCTCATCCGCTATTCCGAAAACCAGATTGACATGCGCATCGACGGCAAGCTCGATGAAGCCGTCTGGCGTGAGTTTCCCGGTGTGGACCTGTTCCGCGTGGTTGATCCGGATACGGGCGACGTACCGCGCCACCATACGCTCGTAAAAATGTTCTATACCGAGCGCGGCCTGTATGCCTCGTTCGAAATGGAGCAACCTCCGGAAACCCTGGTGCGGGTGTTTTCCGGCCGCGACGAAGGCCGTCTCAACCGCGATAACGTCGGCGTCACGATCGATACCTCCGGCGAGGGCAGATATGGCTACTGGCTCAACCTCGCGCTGGGTGGCAATCAGGTCGATGGGACTGTTCTGCCTGAACGGCAGTTCAGCCGCGATTGGGATGGCGCGTGGTATGGCGGCACCGAAGTGACGCATAAGGGATGGAACGCGGAAGTTTTTCTGCCCTGGTCGCAGATGGCGATGCCCAAGGAAAGTGGTCAGCGGCAGCTGAACGCTTATGCCTCGCGCAAGGTGGCGCATCTTGATGAGCGTTATGCAGTGCCCGCTCTGCCGTTTACCCAGCCCCTGTTCATGTCCGCGTTACAGCCGCTCGTGCTCGATCAGGTGGACCCCAAGCAGCAGTGGAGTGTGTTTCCGTACGCCTCTGTGACCCAGGACGAAGTGGAAGATTTTACCGAGGGCAAAGTTGGTGCCGACGTCTTCTGGCGACCGTCCACCAATTTTCAAGTGACGGCGACGCTAAACCCTGATTTCGGCAACATCGAAAGCGACGATGTGATCGTCAATCTGAGCGCTTTCGAAACATTCTTTCCGGAAAAGCGCTTGTTTTTCCAGGAGGGCATCGAGGTCTTCAACGCCACGCCGCGGGGGCAGAATCGCGGGGACCAGACGACAACCCTGCTCAATACCCGCCGTATCGGCGGCGCGCCGCGCGCGCCCGATGTGCCGGACGACGTCACGGTGCCGGCCCGCGAACTTGGTCAGCCGACCGAGCTGATCGGCGCGCTCAAAGTGGTCGGGCAGTTTGGTAAAACCCGCTACGGCTTCCTGGGCGCCGCGGAAAACGAGGTCAAGTTCGATGTCGGCGACATCAACTATCACCAGGAGGGCAGCGACTACGGCGTCGCCCGGCTGCTTTATGAAGACAAAGCGGGTAACGGGGCTTATCGTGCGCTCGGCATGATGGCGACCTATGCGACCCACCCCGAAGAGGACGCGCTGGTGCAGGCGGTCGACTATCACTATCTCACCAATGGTGGTGTCTGGAAGGTTGACGGTCAGTTTCTGCGCTCGGACGTCGACGGGACCGGGGTGGGTAACGGCGGCTTCATCGATGTCGGCCATACGGTCCGCCAGGGCCTCTCGCTGCAGTGGGGGCTTTCCCACTACGACGAGAAGCTCGACATCAATACGCTCGGCTTCAATCGGCGAAACGATGCGACCAATACGACTTTCAACGTAAATTATCAGCGTTCTGATCTGTCCTGGCTGCGGAAAGCCGAATTCAAGGGCTGGGGTGAGCTGGAGGTGAATAGCGACGGCGACAACACACGCCGTGGCCTCGGTACCAATCTCGAGCTCGACCTTCTGAACCGTGACAAGCTGGATATCGGTCTGGCGTACTTTCCGCAGCGTGACGAGGACCGTAACAGCCGCGGCAACGGCACGTATGAGGTCGATGCGAGCCACACGGCAGGCATCGCTTACCGTACCGATACCTCCCGGCGGCTCAGCTACCGCTTCGGCGTCAACCATGATGGCGAGGCCCTGGGTGGGGAGCGCATGCGCGGCCGTTTCGAAGTGGTCTGGCGACCGATTGATCAGATCAACATCGCGGCCACGGCTGAATATCAGAAGCGTGACGGCTGGCTGTTGTGGCAGGAGGACCGGAACTTCACCACGTTCGAATCCTATGAGTGGCGCCCGCGGCTGAAATTCGACTACTTTCTGACGGCTAAGCAGCAGCTTCGCTTCTCAGCACAATGGGTCGGTATTCGCGCCGAAGAGCAGGCGTTTTACCTGGTCCCGGAGCGGGTGGCTGAACTCGAGGAAGTCGACAAACCGGCTGGGCCGACAGACGACTTTGCGATTTCGCGACTCAATCTGCAGCTGCGCTACCGTTGGGAGATCGCGCCGCTCTCGGAACTCTCCGTCGTGTACACGCTGAACGGATCGGAAGACGCGGTAGCAACAAGCTTCGACGACCTGTTCAAAGATGCCTTCGACGAGCCGATTGGCGAGCAGCTGATCGTCAAACTCCGCTACCGCCTCGGTAGCTGAGCGATTGTAATCGCGGAAACGGCCACTTAACCTGTTCTATACCAGCAGGGGAGGTGGCATGAGCGAATCGATACCAACACCGGATGAAAACAACGTCTGGCGCCTGGAAACCAACCACGCCAGCGATCAGTGGGCTCGCAGCCCTTATCCGGACGCACCCAACAAATACTTCATGGTGTCCGCAGACGGCCATGTGCAGGAGCCCAAAGACCTCTGGAAGGCGCGTATGCCGGAGGAGTACTGGCACCGTCTGCCCGGTGTCACGGTAGCGGACGACGGTGCGCAGTTTCAAAAAACTGAAGGCTTCCGGCCGCTGCGCATCCGTAATGTCGCTTTCGAAGGTGAAGACGCGCTGCGCAACGCATCCGGCCGCGACCCGGCCAAACGCATCGATGATCTAGCGCTCGACGGCGTCGACGCCGAAATCCTGTTTCCCAACCTGGGCCTCACCATCTGGGCAACCCCGGACGCCGAGTTTTCACAGATGATGTGTCGGGCCTGGAACGACTGGGCCTGGGAGACATACGGGCCCTACAACGATCGCCTGAGTCCCATGGCGTGTATCGCTTCAGGAGATCTGCAGGGCGCGATCGAAGAAGTGGAGCGCTGCGCGAAGCTCGGTTTTCGCGGCTTGTCGTTACCCTGTAAGCCTGTCTGGGGCGCGCCGAATCATGAAGATTTGAACTACAACCTGCCGGATTTTGATCCGCTCTGGGCGTGCATCCAGGACGTGGACCTGCCAGTGACGTTTCATGTGTCGACCGGCCGCGACCCGCGAACCTCGCGTGGTAACGGCGGTGCGGTCATCAACTACGCCGTACACTCGCTCGCGCCGACGATGGAACCCATTGCCAATATCTGCGCGTCTGGTGTCATCGATCGTTTCCCCAAACTCAGCTTCGGGACGATAGAGGCGGGCATCGGCTGGGTTGCCTGGACCCTGCAAGCGCTTGACGAGGCGTATAAGAAACACCACATGTGGCGCCGTCCGAAGCTTGAACGCCTGCCGAGCGAGTATTTCAAGACCAACGGTTTTGCGTCTTTCCAGGAAGACAAGGTCGGTCTGGACCTGGCGCGCGAGTATGGCCTGGTCGACAATTTCCTGTGGGCCAACGACTTCCCGCATCACGAAGGCACCTGGCCGCATTCTGCTCAAGCGATCGAGCGCACGATGGCCATGCTCGACGATGATGAGCGTGCGAAGATTCTGGGTCTCAACAGCGCGCGGATCTTCAAGTTCGAGATCCCGGAACGATATCGCTAACGCCTGCATGACGTAGACGAGCCTGAGCCCATGCAGTACCGGACCGCCACACAGTGGGGTGTTTACGACGTCATTGTCGAAGAGGGGCAGATTGTCGAGGTCAAAGGCATTGCCGAAGACCCGTATCCGTCGGATATCGGCAAGAGCCTGCTCGACGGTGTGCAGCATGATGCCCGTATCCGGCGTCCCGCCGTCCGCCGTGGCTGGCTCGAACGCCGCGATCGCAAGCTGCGCGGCGAAGACGCGTTCATCGATCTGCCCTGGGATGAAGCTCTGGATCTTGCCGCCGGCGAGCTGGCGCGCGTGGTGGCGGAGCATGGCAACACGTCGATTTTTGCGGGTTCGTACGGTTGGGCAAGCGCCGGCCGCTTTCATCACGCCCAGTCGCAGCTGCATCGTTTCATCAATCTGATCGGCGGTTCGACCCGCGCGATGAATTCTTACAGCACGGCCGCAGCGCAGGTCATCCTGCCTCACGTGGTCGCCCCCTGGCCGCAGATCGAACTCGAGCAGACGACATGGCAGGAACTGGCTGCCCGGGGCGAGCTCATCGTTGCCTTTGGCGGCTTGCCGTTACGCAATACTCAGGTCGCCTACGGCGGTATTACGGAGCACCAATCCGAGGCCGGTCTGCGCGAAGCCGTGGCGGGGCAGGTCGAGATCGTCAACGTGAGTCCCACCCACGAAGACGTGCCGGAATGGCTGCAAGCCGATTGGCTGGCTTGCCGGCCCGGTACCGACGTTGCGCTCATGCTGGGTCTGGCGCACGTGCTGGAAACGGAGAACCTGCTCGATCGTCAGTTTCTGGAAACGCACTGTGTGGGCTACACGCGCGTGCGCGCCTATCTGCTCGGAGAGACTGACGGCGAACCCAAAACGCCGCGGTGGGCATCGCAAATCTGCGATGTGCCTGCCGAAGCGATCGTGCAACTGGCGCGGCGTATTGCCGGGAAGCGGACGTTTCTCACGGCCGCCTGGTCGCTGCAGCGCGCGCATCATGGCGAGCAGCCGTACTGGATGATCGTCACGTTGGCTGCCATGTTGGGTCAAATCGGTCTGCCGGGCGGTGGGTTTGGCTTCGGCTACGGAGCAGAGGGTTTTGTCGGCAGCCACTGGCGGCGTTTCAACTGGGCGCCGCTCCACAAAGGGCGTAACCCGACAGGGTTTGCCATACCGGTAGCGCGCATCGCCGACATGCTGCTGAATCCGGGCGCCACCATCGACTATGATGGCCGCGAGATAGAGTTTCCGCAGGTTGAGCTGATCTACTGGGCTGGCGGTAATCCGTTCCATCATCATCAGGATCTCAACCGTCTGGTGGACGCCTGGCGCAAGCCCGCGACCGTCATCGTCAATGAGCCGTGGTGGACGCCGACGGCGCAATGGGCAGACATTGTGTTCCCGGCGACAACCGCGCTTGAACGCGAAGACATCTGCGCATCGAGCCACGACCCCTATGCCCATGTCATGCAGCAGGCGCTGCCGCCGCAGTACGATGCGCGCTCGGATCGCGAGATATTCTGCGGCCTGGCCGAGCGTCTGAACGTGATAGATGCGTTCGCGCAAGGTAAGAGCGAACGCGAGTGGATCCGCGAGATGTGGGAAGAGTCTGCCGAACGCGCGGAGCGCCAGGGATTTACGTTGCCGTCGTTCGACGAATTCTGGCAGAAAGGCATCCACCGCATCCCGGACCTCAACGAACGGCCAACCTTCCTCGCGAGCTTCAGAGACGATCCCGAGCGCCATTCGTTGAGTACGCCGTCCGGCAAGCTCGAGCTTTTCTCGGAGACCATCGCCGGATTCGGATACGCTGACTGTCATGGTCATGCAACCTGGTTTGAACCGTTTGAACGGTTAGGCGGGGCAGGCAGCGACAGATATCCGCTGCACCTCCTCACACCGCAACCCGCCAGGCGCTTGCACAGCCAGCTCGATCCGACGAGTTATAGTCAGGCAGGCAAAGTGCAGGGCAAAGAAGTGCTGACGATGCACCCTGCGGCCGCGGCAGCGCGGGGTCTGGCAGAGGGCGATTTGATCCGCGTTTTCAACGACCGTGGGGCGTGCCTTGCAGGTCTGCGCCTCGCCGCCGACATGCGTGAGGACGTCGTCCTGCTGCCAACGGGCGCCTGGTTCGCGCGCGCGGATGAAACCCTCGAGCGCAACGGCAACCCGAACGTGCTGACCAATGACATCGGCACCTCGAGTCTGGCCCAGGGCCCCAGCGCCAACACCTGCCTGGTGGAGGTAGAGCGCTACGCCGGGGTACCATAGCCTGCCTGCGGCCTCGTAGTTCAATGGATAGAACGACCGCCTCCTAAGCGGTAGATGCAGGTTCGATTCCTGCCGGGGCTACCAACAGATTCCAACAAACGTTCGTTCGCTGTCTGCATAGAAAGTATGCATAAAGAGTCTGCAGGGAGAGCGTCGACTAAGCGTGGACCGCGTAGTGCTCTCTTATGCAATTCGCCAACGCATCAATCGTGACGGGTTTTGCAATGAAGTCGTCCATGCCCGCTTCTTCACAAATGATTCGATCTTCGGTCATGGCATTCGCTGTTAAGGCGATTATTGGTATGCGAGTCGACTCCTCATAGCCTCTGATTTCGGTACTCGCTTGAATCCCATCTTTGTTGGGCATCTGGCAATCCATCAAGATGAGGTCATAGTTGTATCGTGACCACATCATCACTGCTTCTTCGCCATCCCTTGCGAGTTCTACTGAGCACCCCAGCTTCTCGAGCATCATGATCGCAACTTTTTGATTTATCGGATTGTCTTCGGCGAGTAAGACTCTGCAGTTTTGAAACTCGGATAAACTCCAACCCGCGTTTGCCGCTCTGGCGTCAGCCTCTTCGGTGCTGATGTCGAACAGAATTTCAAACCAGAAGTTTGAACCCTTGCCAAATTCGGACTCGACACCAATCTCCCCGCCCATAACTTCAACGAGTTGTTTTGATATCGTCAAGCCTAAGCCGGTGCCGCCATATCGACGCTGCATGGAGGCGTCCGCCTGCGTAAATGAGGTGAAAAGCTTGGGTTGATCTTCGCGCTTGATACCAATCCCGGTGTCTACCACATCGACTCGGACGAATATGCCGCTGCTTGCATGTGGGTTGAGGCTGAGTTTGAGGGTGACGCTGCCTTCATCCGTAAACTTTATGGCGTTACCCAGAAGGTTCAGCAAAACTTGTCGAAATCGACCAACATCCCCCACAACCCGCCCGTCGAAACGGCCCGCGACATCGTGAATGAGTTCGATGTCTTTGTCTTGAGCGGTAACTTGAAGCATCTCTGCGGCTTCGCGGCTGGTGGTTACCGGATCAAATGGCAAATATTCCAGCTCCAGTTTTCCGGAATCAATTTTCGAAAAGTCCAGCACATCGTTAATGATCGTCAATAGAGATTGCGCAGAGGTGTTGATGATGTTGATTAAATTGTACTGCTCGTCATCCAGCTTGGTATTCAACAATAATTGCGAGGTACCGAGAATGCCGTTCATGGGCGTTCTGATCTCATGGCTCATCGTGGCGAGAAACTCTGTTTTTACCTTTGCGTTTCTTTCCGCCGTATCGCGCGCTAACCCGAGTTCTACAAATGCCTGGTCTAACGTTTTTGCGAGTTTAGAGAGTTCATCATCGTGAGAGTTGCCCTCGTTGACGGATACGCCTCGGTCTACCGCTTCACTGATCTGATCGAGGCGAGAGATGACTTTGTTTTTAACCAGGCTGCGAAGGAGATAGACGATTGCCGCAACTGCAATTGACCAGAGGAGCGATAAAAGCAACATGTCGTTGAACGCTTGGTGTCTGGTCTCGCGGCCATCAAGAGAGACAAGCGAACCGTACTTTTGTTCGTCATCAATGATTGTGTTCGGTCCCGGCGCAAACGGGATCCAGAACAGGTAGGTATCCCCATGATTCTCCAATAAGGCCGCCGAATGTAGAAACTGACGAAGGTGTCCAGTTGCCTCGCTGGCTTGAGTGCCAGCGATGGTCTCCAGTTTTTCATCAACGACGACGAGCTCTAATACCGAGCTTACGTTGTTTCGCACAGTCTCCAGATGCCAATCCAGGTCTTCGGGATATTCAACCAAACGCGCAACCGCCTCGGCGTTGCGAACGATGGCTGTCGCCTGTTCCTCGAGTTGCACCAGGATCCGATTTGAAGTCAGTTGATAGAATGCGATCGCCCCAATCAGGACGCTCAAGATCCCTACGAAGACTATTGGGCGGATGAGCGCGAGATTCAGGCTCATTACAGCAGTTCCCCGATAGATTCCGCGTGCTCTAACGTGACTCCGAACTGGCGAGCGAACTTTTTGTTCACCCAGATGGTCCCTTCCAAGTTTTGCTGATCGACTGTGATGTCTACAGCCTCGCCGAGCGCCTGAGCGACTTTTTTACTGTAGCTCTCTTCATCGATCACATATGCGGCTGGGAAGCCGGTGCCCACGAGAAATTTCGAATAACCTATCGCGGGAATTCCCTCCTGCTTAAGTCGGGATACAACGTCCTTTATGGTGGATCTGTTGAGCAAAGCTGCTTCGCGGGTAAAAACGAAGCCACTGACGGTGCTTTGATCGATGATCTTCCCAATGTCCCTGGCACTCTTTACTTTCCAAAAAGTGACGCCGGGAATTTGGGGGTGTTCGTCAGCAGTCGTGAAAGCGCCAATGGTTTCTGCGGTTGGCCATACCGTGCGTAAGGCACCAGCAAGCTGCTCCAGTGTCGGACTGCTTTCGACAACAGTTAGAGATTCGTGGCTGATTCCCTTCAAGCCGTCGCTTAGCGCGTACGCGGCGATTATCGAGTTGGCTGGAAAAGCTCGAGCCATCAATTTTGTTGCGGGTGCACCCACGGTGATAATGGTGTCATCCGGTCCAATCACCAGCTCAAGCTTGGAGATTAGGGCAGTGCCGGACTTACCCTTCATGTCCCACACCTCGAACTCGGGCCGTTCAAGATAGTGCGTGAGGTATCTACATAACCGCTGTGTTTTGGGTATCGACTGAGTGACTACGACGTGGACTGCGGGCGTCGACGACTCATCCGCAAAAACAGCGTTTGGCCCAACCAGGCTGATTGTTAGCCATACAACCAGGGAAAATATCTTGCAGTAGAGCATCGAAACGAAAAAGCTAGAGTGCGAACTGAGCCGCCATTTCCACAATGTTGTCAGCTCTCAGACCATCGTTTCTATCCAATGGCTTTCGCCAGGATAGCCCGATGGAATGGTTCTCTCCCATTCGAACTTTCGCACCAAAAGCGAGATCGGCAATCGAATCCCCGGAGCCATCTCTGTGGTTGAGATCTCTGCGACTAATATAGTCGAGAGACAGGGCCATATCGCGGTCAAACCACTTGAAACCGAAATTTGCGCCTGCGACGAGATGTATTTCTTCTGCGCCAACTGAGTTTGAGTTGAAATCAACAAGAAGATTTAGATGAGGGCTCAGCCGGCCTTTCGGCGTGTCGAATGTACGCTGTACCAGGAAGCCCGTGATCCCACCCCACAGGCCGTTTCCCTGCAGGTTATCTTCTTCTCCGATGGGCACACGAAGATGGGCGATCGCTGCAGCGCGCCACGATCCGTCGAACAAAGTGTATTTACTCCGCAACATGACATCGCCGATCCCCGTTTTAGTTCTACTGACCCGGGAAGCGGCGCCGTCACCATCCAAGGCCAGGGGGTCGAAGCTGTGGACAGAGCCGCCGATGTACACTGCGCTCTCGTGCGCGTGCACTTCTGCCTGGGCGGTTACGTCAATGGAGGTCCTGACCACTGGCAGCGTTATGCCAATGTCTAACCTATCGTTCACTCCATAGTCGAAGAACAAGGCGAGGCTTTCGCGACTCAGTTCCACGTCCAGATCTATGTGGACTTCGTCCAGCTCTAATTGATAGCAGGCGTCAGGAGGGCCGCCGATACAAACGTCGGGTCCGGGTCCAGCAAGTTCGACGTGGCTTAGGGAAACGTGAAAATCGTCCAGGGATTGACCATCCGCACGGCTATATTCCACGTCCGAGTATTTCAGGCCGAATCGCATCTCGCCGGATTCAAGGGAGGTTGGGCTTTCAGCGACCATCGAACCTAACGCGCCAGCTTCCGCAACAAAGTCATCGACAACCGGGTCGAAGACAAAACCGCCGCCGACATCTGAGCTGAAGGTCAGCCCCTCCAAGTCCAATGCGCGAAGAGAGATTTCGTTGAGCCGGTTCAAACTGTCGCTCGTGAAGTGTGCTGAATGATTGAAAACCGGTGCAGCCTGCAGAGTAATACCGTCCCCGCCGTAGAGGTCGGAAATTGCCTCTTTAATGGTCGACGCGTCTGCTCCGTGGGGCACGGAGCAGAGCACGGCAATAATGAGAAACGCGGTAAGTTTCCTGTCCATGGAAACCTCAGAATGTGGATCTATTCAATACAGTCTAGTTCACAATGGGGGCACTGCTATTTTTTTTGTAGACGCGGTTGCGTAAGCGGCATCGAACAGGCGGGCATAGATCCTCGATGTCTCTGAAAGGCCCGTGAGACGGGGCCTTTCGACTTTTGCCGAGGTTACCGCTCGATCTCGCAAATCGCCCCGTCGATGATCAGCGATAGGGCCTCAGATGCCGGTAGGCGTTCTCCACGTCTTCTATTGTGCCTTCGCCGGACGCGTGACGCTGAAGCTGGCGGTAGAATTCTGCACGCGCGCCTCTTTCATCCTGCGGGGGTTCGTGTACCGGGGAGACAACCTCGTGTTCGATCTGCCTCGGTATTTCCCATTGAACTGCTTCCGCTTCTGTCGGGGCAATTTCGAGAAAATCCCGGATACCTGCGCCGTGCTCGTGTTCCGCGGCGTGCGGACTTCCCGGACAGCCGATCGCGGCGCAGCTGAACGCGTCTTCGTCTTCTGCGGGCCGGCCCTCATAAGGACCGGTCGGATAGTGCGGCTGCAGCAACTCGAACGGGTTGGTCTCTGATGGCCCAGTGTGATCCAACTCGATGTAGGGCAGATCGATTCCATGTGCAGGCTGAATCAACAGCACTTCGCCTGGCTGCTGATAGCCCGCCGGCTGTTCGAAATCGATTGGGGCGGGTTGGGCGCTGGCTACTCCGGCGCTCACAACTAACATGACGCCCAGCAGGCGTGCGGTGATGGATGGGTACATAGTGGCTGTCCTGTAGTGGTGTCAGAACGTGAGTGGCCGCGACCTTGTTCAAGGTTCAAAAAACGAGTGCGCCAGCGGCTGCTAAGCGGAACGGATCGCGGTATCTTGAGCAGCCTCACAGTAAGCGCGTCTATGCCTAAACGAGCCCCCGAAGCCTACAAGCCAGCCCACAGATCCATGAGACGACTCTGGTGGACGCTGGGCTGTGTGTTGGCGTTGTGCGCCTGTTCACCCGCCAGCCAGTCTTTAGACACAGGGCTGGACGATGTCAGCTACGCGAGCGTGCTGGCCCTCAATGTCTCTGCACCAGCCCATACACAGACGTATGGCGAAGATGCCCTCCAGTTTGCCGAATTCTGGCCCGTCGGCTCCGGCATCGAGCCGAAGGCGACGGTTGTGATTGTGCACGGCGGTTGCTGGCTGAACGCCTACGACCTGGTGCACACCCGCCCTCTGGCAGCGGCGCTCGCGGGTCAGGGTTATGATGTCTGGTCGTTGGAATATCGCAGGACCGGGGATCAAGGCGGCGGATGGCCCGGTATTTTGCACGACGTGGTCGAAGGCACGCGCAAAGTCCTGAGTCTCTCTCCGGTGCGGCCTGTCATCCTGGTGGGTCATTCTGCTGGCGGTCATCTGGCGCTCCTGGCAGCAGAGCAAGCAGCCGTTGACGGGGTCGTAGGGCTCGCGGCGATCACCGATCTGGAGCGTTATGCAGCAGGGGAGAACAGCTGCCAGCAGGCGACAGCGGCCTTCATGGGCGGCATGCCGGCGGAACGGGCGGCCGCTTACGCGGCTGCAACCCTCAAGGACCGCCGCTTGCGCGTGCCGACGGTACTGCTCCAGGGCGGTGTGGATCAGATTGTTCCCGCCGTGCATGCAGAGCTTCCCGGCGCGACGACCAGACTACACGCTGGCGCGGGACACTTTGACTGGATACATCCGGCGAGCTCTGCCTACGCGACGCTGCTGGCAACGCTGCAGGAGATGAGCGCGCAATGAAGTCTGCCGGCGAACTGGACGCCATGGATCCGCTCGCGGACGTGCGCCGCGCGTTCAAACTGCCGTCCGATAAAGTCTATCTGGATGGGAACTCACTCGGCGCGCTCCCGACAAACGTCTTAGAGCGGCTGCGTTCTGTGGTCGAAGCGGAGTGGGGCGCAGATCTGATCACGAGCTGGAATGCGCATGCCTGGATCGATTTGCCCACCACGACCGGAGATCGGATCGGCAATCTGGTCGGCGCCGCGCCGGGGCAGGTGCTCGTATGCGACTCGATCTCGGTGAATCTCTTCAAGCTGCTGGCGTTTGCGCTGGCATTGCGGCCAGGTCGTGCTCGTATCCTGTCCGATAGCGCGAACTTCCCGACAGATCTCTACATTGCTCAGGGCCTGCAACAACTGGTTGGGACAGCGCGGTGCGAACTCGAGGTCCTGCCGGTCGACGAGTTGGCGGATGCCGTCGATGAGCGCGTAGCGGCGGTGATGCTGACGCACGTCGACTTCAGGAGCGGACAGATTCACGACATGGCGCGCTGGACTGAACTCGCTCACAGTCACGGCGCGTTGATGCTCTGGGACCTTGCGCACAGCGCGGGCGCCATGCCCCTAATGCTCGATGCGCTGCACGTCGACCTGGCTGTCGGGTGTGGTTACAAATACCTCAACGGCGGACCGGGCGCGCCGGCCTATGTTTACGTGGCCGGGCGCCACCAGCAGGCTGCGCGTCAACCGATTGCCGGATGGATGGGGCATGCCGCCCCATTTGACTTCGAGCCCGTCTACGAACCCGCATCGGATATCAGGAGATTCCTCTCCGGCACGCCGCCGATACTATCGCTCAGCGCCCTCGATGCTGCTCTTGGTGTATTCGATGGTCTCGACTTGAAAGACGTCCGCGCCAAATCCGTGGCCCTGGGTGAGCATTTTCTGCAATTGCTCGGCAAAGAGGATGTGCTCGCCGGTTTCGAGCTGGCATCGCCGTCAGATCCGCACGAGCGTGGCAGCCACCTCGTGCTGCGCCATCCTTTCGCATACGAGGTGTGCCAGGCATTGATAGAGCGGGGCGTCATCACCGACTTCAGAGCGCCGGATCTCCTCAGGATTGGTTTCGCCCCGCTTTATGTGCGTTTTGCTGACGTAGCGCGCTGCGTCGAGATCCTCGCAGAGATCTTCGCAACCGGACGCTATCGAGACCCGAAGTTCGCAACCCGCGCCAGAGTGACATAGAACAGGGTCCGAAAAGGTTTATGCTTTGTTTTCGTTATTAAACATCCGCCGGTAACCCTCATAGCCGGTTTGCAGGGTCTGTCCATCGTCCGGGTGGATGTCGCGATGACTGATCGAAGGTTGATCGCGTGCTCCCAATGGTATGTGGGCTTCCTCATTTCCGGCATATACTAGACGCAGCCATTCGGCTTGCGCGTCCGAGGAAGAGATGGCGGATCTCAAAAGACAGTTCACTGACAGAGTCATGCACGCGAGCATGGATGCGGCCGTAACCCCCGCCTGCTGGATTCTTGCGGTGTTCTACGGGGTGCTCGTCGGCGCCCACATACTTTCCCTGACAGGCCAGGTAGCCGTTGTGATGGCTGTGCTGGCCGCGCTCACCGCGGCGACGTTCGTGAGCGCTGCGTTGGGTTGGGAACGCTGGCGTGATCGAGCTGATCCAAGCACGTTGCTCGGGACTTTGTCGGTGCTGGTCGGGCTAAATACCTGGCTTCACTTCTGGCTGATTCCAGAAGCTTCCAACACGGCAAATTTTATCGTCTGGGCAATGGGGAACGGCTTTGTACTCCTCTCGCGGCCGTGGTTCTACACGCTCACGATCGTCAATATCGTCAGTTGGCTCGGGGTTGTGGTGCTCGCACCCGTAGCGCCGCTCGACAACTGGGGCTGGTTTTTAGCTGCGGCTGTCCTCGTCAGCGTACTGTTTAACCTGCAACGGCACTATTCGATTATCGGTATCGCCAGACGTGAGGCGCAGACCACTCGGCGTGACGAACTGTTGCAGAGCATCGTCAGTGCGCCCGAGCTTTTCGAAGCCGACAACACGAAGCTTTTGCAGCGGGTTTGCGAGGTCGCTTGCGACGAGCTGGGTATACGGCGTTTTGGTATCTGGATCGCCAGTGATGATCGTCTAACGCTGAAGCGGATCATGCTCTGGGATCAAGATGCACTGCAGGATGAGCCGGTTGAGGTGACGCATGCGGACATGCCTGAATTTTTTGATCAGGCAATGAACTCGCCAACGGTGTCTCTGGAAGCGGTGAACGATCAGCCGGACCTGGCGCGAACACTCACTAAGATAGGCATGGAGATAGGGCCGAGGGGATTGCTGGTCAGCACCATCAAGATGGGCGGGCAGGTCATCGGGGTAACCACAGCCGTCGCCAACTCACCGCGCCACTGGTCGGTTGAAGACAAGGCGTTCGCCGCATCGCTGGCAAACGTGGTGGCGATCTCCCTGCAGCACGACCAGACATTGCAGCTCGAAAAACGCGCGCAGCAGGCCGAACGCCTCGAGAGCCTGGGTATTCTTGCCGGCGGCGTCGCCCATGACTTCAACAATCTTCTGGCCGTGATCATGGGGCACGCGGAGCTGTTGTCCCTGAAAGCCGGCGATGCCGATCCCTCAAAGCCAGCGCTCACGGCCATTCTGGATGCGAGCGCACGCGCGCGCGATTTGTCTCAACAGATGCTCGCGTACGCCGGCCGCGCGGCTTTCGACAAGCGTTCGACAGATCTGGCGGGCTTCGTCGGAGACGCCGCAGGTTCGATCGCCCGTGAATTCCTGGGCGATGCGAAGCTCATCCTGACCATCTCGAATTCAGAAACGTTGCGTGTAGAGGTGGACACCACTCAGATTCGCCAGGTCCTGCTCAATCTGCTCGTCAACGCCCGCAACGCCAATGCGCGCAGAATCGAGGTGAGCGTCGGCAGCGACATGCTTGAAGAGACGCCCGCCGGCGGCGCAATCGAGCTCGAGCAGTTACCGGGTCGCTATCATTGGATCGAGGTTTCCGACGATGGCAGCGGCATGGACGAACATACGGTGCAACGCATATTCGATCCATTTTTCAGCACCCGCGTGGAAGGCACGGGTCTGGGCCTTGCTGCGGTGCTCGGTATACTTCGCGCTCACAAAGGCACCATCGCGGTACGGTCTAAACCTGGCGTTGGAACGACTATTCGAATTCATCTCCCGCAGTCGGCGAACTCTATCGAAGAGCTCGAGAATCTTTCACAGGGGCCTGTAGCGCGACAGCCCGGCGCTGAACGCATTGTTCTGGTCGAAGATGAGCCGCTGGTTCGGAACATGACCAAGAAGCTTTTGGAGCAGGGCGGCAACGAAGTGTTCGCTTTCGACAGCCTCGATGCCACGAAGCGTTTCCTCGACAGCCATCCCGATGCCGGATTTCAATTTGCCGTCCTCGATCTGACGCTGCGTGATGAAAGCGGGATGGACGTTCTGAAATACTTGCGCGCCTATCAACCCGGACTGCCGACGGTCATCATGAGTGGCTATGATGCGATGGATGCGTTGTCCGGCTATGCGGACGAGGCGACCGTGGTGTTTCTGCAGAAGCCCTACAGCCAGCAGCAACTCTGGACAGCGATCAAGAGCGCCAAGGCGCTCAGTGAAGGCGGTGTTGCGCAGAGTAAGGTGAATCCCTAGGTCTATCAGGGAAAGTATCCATATCCCCCGGCCACCGCGAAGGTAGTCTTTAGATCTACCTGAACGCGGCAAGAACCAGATTATGAGTGAAGAAACCCGGGTATTCGTAGTGCTCGATCCGACCTGCATGGAGCAGGCGGCGCTCGAGTGGGGGGAGCAGATCGCGCGCGATTTGGGCGCAAGCCGAGATCTCGAGGTCGTTCTGCATGTCTATTGCTGCATTAACGCAGCAAGCGTGGCCCTGGCAGCGAACAATGACAGTGCACACGCTCGGGCCGAAACCGAGAAGCGCGTCCATGCCTGGCTGGATCGTCTGGTGGCGACGCCCCGGGCGGACGGCCTGAAAATCGAAACCGAGGTGGAGTGGCACGACGACTGGCGCAAAGCGCTGGTGGTTGCCGCCGAGCGCTGTAAAAGCACGCTCGTGATCAAGAGCATGACTCAGCACACGCGATTCGTGCGGATGATCCGTGAGACGTCGGACTGGACGCTGATTCGTGAGTGCATCTCGCCGATCCTGCTCGTGAAAACCGGCCGTCCCTACGGCATCAAGAAGATTCTGGTGGCCCTGAAGTACAACCCCGATGAGGACGTCTACGAAAAGGCCAATGACGACATCCTGGACGCTGCCAGGCAGCTCTGTGCCGATCTGGATGCGGAGATACACGTGGTGACGGCATATTCGGAGCAGCATCCGGACCGCCAGCGCTTTGCCGACCGCTGTGGTCTCGAGCGCTCACAGGTGAGTGCCGACAAAGGTAATCCCGAGAAGGTCATCGCCGAAACCGCTGAGCGTCAGGAAGCAGATCTTCTGGTTATCGCGCGGGTGGCCAACCCCGCGTCACCCAAAGATCTCGGAGCGACGGCAAAAAAAGTTGTCGACGAGATCGACACGGAGGTGTTGATCCTGCCGGTCAGCAGCTGACCTTCAGCTGGCCGAGGGCCGATGCTGGTCCACGAGTATCGGGTTGCCGTCCGGGTCCGTCACCATCACGCTCGTGGATTCGTGCGTGTCGTCTTCAGCCGGCAGGATCCCGTCCGCCTGTAGCTGCGCCGCAATCTCGCGGACGTCGGTCCATTCTTCGGTTTCGTTGCCGTTCTGATCCCAACCGGGATTGAACGTCAGAATGTTCTTTTCGAACATGCCTTGAAACAGACCGATGACGTGCTCTCCGTTCCGCAGCATCAGCCAGTTGTCTTCGACATTGCCTCCCACGGGTTCAAATCCGAGCTTCGCGTAAAAGTCACGCGAAGCCTCGAGGTCCTTTACGTTGAGACTGATTGAAAACGCACCCAGGTTCATATGTCCGCCTCCTTACGATGAGTGGTGAATTTAGTGAAAAACGCGCGCCCGAACAAATCGGTTGTTGTGTACGACCCGTTATCCATCTGGAAAGCGCGCGGAAGGATTCGACAATCGATGTGTCCTGCAGGAAGGGCCGTTCAGAATTTGCAGCATTAGAGGCTCCAGCGGGCTGTTGCTAACATGTCGCCACAGACCGGGGGATATCCATGTCGATAAGAATTGCCTCTTTCAACGTCCAGAATCTGTTTGAACGCCCGAAGGTGTTCAATTTTCAAGACCGCAGCATCGGTGACACGTTGCTCAAGCGTATCGGGGAGTTTCGTAAGCTGATCAAAAAGACGAGCTACTCGGCGGCGGACAAAAACGCCATGCTGCGCGCGTTTACGCAGGACGGCGGCACGCCGGCAACTGCGCCGCTGTCGAAGTACATAGCCGTTCGCGAAGATCAGGGAAAGTTCTGGAAAAGAACCCAGCGGCGGATCAGCGGCGTGCGTGCCGGTGGCATCGGCGACTGGGACGGCAGCATTGAGTTCAAACGCGCCAGGTTTTCCGACGCGGGTCGGGACAATACGGGCAAAGTCATCCGCGCGGTCAAAGCGGACATCGCCTGTATCGTGGAAGCGGATGACAGGCTGTCGTTGCGACGTTTCGACACCGAAGTGCTGCGCTCTCGTTATCGCTACGAGATGCTGATGGATGGCAACGACAGCCGTGGTATCGATGTCGGGCTTTACAGCCGGTTCCCGCTGGGAAACATACGTACACACATGTTTGACGGCACGTCGCGAAGCAAGACCTTCAGCAGGGATTGCCCGGAGTATGAAGTTTTGCTGCCGGGCGGTGACAAGCTCACCGTCCTGTGTAATCACCTGAAGAGCAAAGGTTATGGCAGCTCTGAAGCCAATGACCGTCGCCGCAAGAGGCAGGCAGAGGCCATACGCGACATTCTGGGCAGCTATCGATTGAGCAAGGACCTGGTGGTTGTGGCCGGTGATCTCAATGACACGCCAGAGTCCGCACCACTCAAGCCGCTAATGAAAAAACGCTATCTGTACGATGTGCTGGCTCTACAGTTCCCGCAGGCCCCGGCGCGCCGCTGGACTTATCATTACCGCGACTTCGAGCAGATCGACTACGTGCTGGTCTCAAAGCCGCTGAAAGAGGCATTCCTGCGGGCGGGTGTGGAACGGCGCGGCATGTACAACCTGAAAGGTCTTACTGAAAGCGAGCCTCTGGTGGGCAACGAGACGCAGTTCAAGTCGGTCACCCACTGGACGAACTCCGGCTCGGACCACGGCGCTGTGTGGGCCGACTTTGACCTCTAGTTTGCAGTGTCTTGATGCAGTCGATGCGGCGCATCGAACCTGTTCGGGCTTCGCAGTAACGAGCGGCGGTCGTTAACGCTGCCAGCGAAACTGGAATTCCAGCTCTTCTTCATCGCCTTCGATTTCGTGTTCGATGCTGAAGACGGCGTCGGCGGGCACCGAGATGCGCGCGCCGGCGACCTGAATCTGGAAACGCTTGCCGGTCTTCAGACATGCCACGAGGCGCTCGAGCTTTCTGATGTTCTCGCTGCTGGTGTAGGTCTTTTCGATATCCCGGTCGCTCACGGTTGACTCCTCAAAAGATCAACGCGTATTGCACCCTTGTAATGTGACGCTGGTTTGAATTACTCGTCAGGCTGATCCAGAAACTCGCTCAGACCGTATCCGGCGCGCTCGCCGTCAAGCGTATAGCGCGTCATCCCTTCGCCGACGTGGGTCTGGCTGCCTGCGCGGCGGTTGCGCAGGGGAATGTAGCCCATCACCTCACCTTCGAGTTGGCGGGTGCGGCCGTCTTCCAGATGCAGCTCTGCGTGTAGAGACCTGTGATAGTTGGTGCCCGGCTCGTAAACCGGTTGCAGAGTCGCCTTCGTGATGCGAACCAGTTCCTGACCTTCGTGAAACAGTCCGCCGCCTTCGCCCGCGCCGTTGGTGCGGATAATCATACCGAGGTCGTCGCCGAAGTTGCCGGTAATCCAGCGATAGGATGGGGTGGATTGCCAGTAGCGTGGTCCCCAGGAGTGATCCCTCAGTCCCCAACCGGTGAAAGCCACAGGGGCTTCTACGCCAACCCGGATGTGTCCGTATACCTTACTGTGTTGTTCGGTATGCGCGCGGGCAAACTCATTGCCGTCGCCGGGCTCGCCGACGTGTCCGTACATCGGACCGACCGCCTCGTGCTGGAGATCGATTTCGATCTCCACGTGAGGATTCTCGCGGAAGGCTTTGCCGGGATCTGCCATCGCGCGGGGGTCAGCCAGCATGACCGTATCGCCGGTATAAACGGTGCGCACGAGCTCGGCGGGGCGCTCGACCTCAATACGCAGCCCGCCGGCGTTCCATCCGTCGTTGTGTTCAATCGCGGGCTTGGCGTAGTTGAAGAGCGCCGAGCCGTCGGGATTCCAGACGATGGCGGTCATTTCGGCATAGCCTTCGTTGGCACGGTTACCGATGCGCACAAACCCGCCGCGATTCTGCGCAGGGTCGAAAAAGTTGAAATACACGGATTCGTTGAAGTTCGACTCCGGGCCGAGTTCGTGTGTGTAATCGTCTTCGGCTTTGATGTTGCCGTAGATGCGTATACCGCCGGGCGTCTCTTTGACGTCGCTCATGTTTGTCTCACTTTGCCGTGATTTGCAGGACGTCACCCTGCGGGCCGTCCGTCAGAATGTAAATGCTGCCATCAGGAGCGCTGCGCACGTCGCGGATGCGCTCGCCGATCTCGCTGAACATCGCTGTTTCTTTGACGATCTCGCCGTCTTCGACGTCGAGATGGCGTACCTCGTTGTCGACCAGCGCGCCCGCGAACAGATCCCCCTGCCATTCGGGGAACATGTTGCCCTCATAGATCATGAGGCCCGAGGGGCCGATGGACGGCGTCCAGACGTGAGTTGGCTGCGTCATGCCCTCGTACTCGGTGAACGGCGATACGTAAGCACCGTTGTAGTCCATGCCGTACGTGACTGCCGGCCAGCCGTAGTTCGCGCCGGGTGTGAGAACATTGATCTCGTCACCGCCTCGCGGGCCATGCTCGTGTTGATATACCGTCCCGTCGCTGGCGACTGCGAGCCCCTGGGGGTTGCGGTGCCCGTAAGTCCACACATAGGGTGCATTCGCGATGGGGTTGTCCGCTGCCGGCGTGCCGTCCTTGTTGAGACGGATGGTCTTGCCGAGATGCGAGGCGGTGTCCTGAGCGGCTTCACGAAAATCAAAGCCGTCCCCGGTGGTCAGGATCAAAGTGCCGTCCGGCAGCCAGGCGAGCCTGCCCCCGTAGTGCATCGGGGCGTACTTTTTGGGTGCCGCGGAGTAGATCACCTGATTGTCTTCAAGCGTGTTGCCTGTGAGGCGTGCCCGCACGATGGTTGTACCGTTGGCGTTCATGTCACCTGCGGAGAATGACAGGTACAACAGCTGATTATTCTCGAAGTCGGGGTCCGGCAGCGCATCAAAGAGCCCGCCCTGACCTGCAAACAAGACTTCCGGGACGTTGGCGATCGGCTCGCTCAGCGTGCCGTCAGCGCTGATCCGCCTGAGCTGACCGGACAGCTCCGTGACGAGCCGGTCTCCATTTGGCAGAAAGGAGATGCTCCAGGGGAAGTCCAGATCTTCGGCAACGGTATTGATGGTGTACTCCGCGGCGTTTGAGCTGGCAACGGAGCAACTCAACAGAAGGGCCAGCGCGGTGCCGGGCAGATTGAAAGATCTTCGCATTGCAATCCGAGTTAACTGTGTGGATGCTGTATGGTAACGCGATTTGATTTCGGGAGCGGCATGAAAAACGTGCTGGCATTTGTGGCTGCCGTGGTTGCGGCGTATATCGTGGCGGTGATCTGCTATACCCAGCTCAACCTCGCCAACCTGGTTGAGATGGGGCTTGAGGTCGGTTTTGGTGATCGTGTGAGTGCGGGGCTGCATGACCTGGGCGGCATGGCGCCGCTGTATCTGCCGATCATTACCGTCGCGCTTCTGCTCGGATTTGGGGTGGCGGCGCTGATCATTCGCTTTGTGCCGCAGCTGCGCAGTCTCGGCTATGTATTGGCGGGGTTCGTGGCGATCTATACCGTCGACTGGGCGCTCGGCAACCTCATCGCGTCAGGCACGCATCCGCTTGCGGTGACGCGCACGACGGTGGGCCTTCTGTCACAGTGCGTTGCCGGCGCTATCGGCGGCTACGTGTTCGTGCGTGTTCTTGGGCCGCGCGATGGAGACGCGGCCGGCGCGTGAAGCCGGATCAGGCGAAACTCAGATAGAAAAACACCGCGCTCGCTGCCCACAACAGCGCGCCACCAATCAGGCTCCACCATCTCAATAGCGGCCCCGGCACGGTCTCGACCGGGGCATCCATGTGGAACATCGCGCGGTGATTGAGCACGACGATCAGGGGCGCCAGCAGGAACCCAAGGCTGGTGGCGAAATTGATGAACGTGGCGAAGTCTTCCATCAGAAACACCAGTACGCCGAAACCACCCAGCGCAAAAACCGCAATTCCTGGCGTGTGCAGGTTTTCGGTGCGCAAACCGAGCACAGCGCCGGCTTGCGTAAAAATGCGCACCTGGCCGTCGAGCACCGTCAGTAGCGTTGTGAACATGGTTATCAACGCCGTGAACGCGATGAGCGGGTAGGCCCAATCGCCCAGCTGACTCGTAAAAAGCTCGATGACGAGATTCGCAAAAGGCCCGGCGCCTTGCGGGAGCGTGCCGCCGGCAGTGTGGACAACGCCCGCACCCAGTAAAAGAAAGCAGAGCGCAAACACGGCGGTCAACACGTAGCCGAAATTGAAGTCGGTTGCAGCCTCGCCGATCGTGGTGGGCGTCGCCTGCGTCGCATTGCGGCTGGCAGCCCAGGCTGACGACATGACGGACGCGTCGACGGGTATCGGCATCCAACCGGTAAGCGCGATGATGAATGCGATGGTGGCAATATTGACTTCGTTGAGGGTCCAGGAGGACGCGCTGAAATCAACCTCGGGCAACACGAGCAGGGTGGCGATCGGCAGCAACACGGAAAGCAACCCGAGGAGCACTTTGGAAACGTGCTCGAGTCCCCGATACCTTCCGCCGAGGACGATGGCAACGGCGATGAGGAGCACCGCAAGGCTGGCGTGACGAATATCGGGAAGGAGGCCGGTGGTCGCCTGCAGGAGTCCGGCGGTCGTCACGGTTACCGCGGCAAGCACAAACCACATGGCGTAGAGGGCCAGCAACAGATACAAGCCGAGCGCCCACAGGCCCTGCTGCCGGTAGTTTTCGAGCAGCGATTTTCGGGTGGCGGCGGGATAGCGCAGGCCGATATACAGACTCGGGTACTTGGCGACACAGGCGAGCAGCAGAAACGGCACCATGGCGAGACCGTACATCGCGCCAGCGCGGGTGGACTGGACCAGGTGAGAGACGCCGATCGCGGCAGCCGCAAACAGAATTCCCGGTCCGAGAATGCCGTACAGCCTGCCCAGCGCGCTCTGGTTCACGCCTGCGTCACAGCCTCGTAATCACGCCAATAAGCGGGATAGGTCTTGTCGACGACGTTTTTGTCGTCCACGGTCAGAGTGCCGGTGACGCTGCCCAGCATCGAAAATGCCATCGCCATCCGGTGATCGTGGTAAGTGTTCAGCGTATGTTCGCCGATAGCAGCGGGGGTGACAGGCTCGATGTCGATGGCGTCTGCCTGCTCGCGGACGACGATACCCATCGCTGCGAACTCCCGAGCCGGACACGCAAGGCGGTCGCACTCTTTGTGTCGCAGCGTGCTCAAGCCGCTGATGTGGATCGGTGCGGGCAGCAGCGGTGCCAGCGTCATAAGCGTCAGCGCGGCATCCGGCATGCTGTTCATGTCGATCCGTTCGAGTGGCTGCAGCGTCCCCGGGCCGCGGATGCGGGTCCTGCTGCCGTGGCGCTCGACGCTGGCGCCCAGCTGTTCCATCACGCCCATGAACGCATAGTCACCCTGGCGCGTGTCTTCACCCAGATTTTCGATCTCAATGTCGCCGCCATGCAGCGTTGCCAGAGCCGCGAAGTAGGAAGCCGCCGTCGCGTCACCCTCTATCTCGAAAGCGCCGTCCTGGTAAGGCTCGGCATTAACCTGTAGCTGATCGCCCGCAACCCAGTGCGCGGCAACGCCGCGTTTGCCCATCTCGTGGAGCGTTATGTCGATGTAGGGTCGCGATACCAGATTGCCGACGATGCGAATGGTCTGCGTGCTGCCGTTGGCGAAGTAGGGTGCGCACAGCAGCAGCGCGGTCACGTACTGGCTCGATAGAGAGCCGTCGATGATGAGCTCGTCAGGTGCCTGGAGCGGGCCTTGCACAGTGGTTGGCAGACAGCCTTGATCATCTTCGATCCGGCAGCCGTGTTGACGCAGGACCTCGAGCAGGGGGGCGTTGGTGCGTTTGCGCAGAGACGCGTGCCCGTCGATGCGGGTGGGCGCTGCGCGCAACGCCGCAAGGCCTAGCAACAGGCGCATGGAAGCGCCGCTCATACGCGCGTTCAGAGTCGCCGGAGATGTGCGGTCCATGGGGCCTCTCAGACGCACACTGTCGCCGTCCTGCTCGACGTCGACACCGAGCGCTTGGACACACTCGAGCATGGCTTCTGCATCGTCGCAGGGCGGTACGCCGATAAGCCGCGTTTCCCCATCGGTCAGGGCTGCCATCGCAATCTGCCTGAGCGCGATCGATTTGCTGCCTGGCAACACGACCTTGCCGGCAACCGGGCCGTGCACGGCGGGGATTGTGTACTGCGGTTCAGACATGCTCAGGTCGGGTCAAACAAAAGCGGCATTCTACGCGAATTTAGAGACAGGCATAAAAAAGCCGCCTGAAGCGGCGGCTCAAAGTCCCAATTGTTGTTTTTGTCTCGGGAATCTAGAGTCTTTTAACTCTGCTTATCGCAGTTACTTCGTGCAAGCCAGCCATGTTCGGCCTGGCGCTCCCTTTGCCTTCTCCTTACGGATCGGCTTCTCTTTATGAGCTGTATCAGCTCCTCTTTGCAGTGCGAGACAGACGCTTAATGTCTGTGCATTTGGCAACTTTCCTCGCAACCTTCCCCAGTCCCGGCAGGGCAAAGAACCGGCAAAGTAACAGAATGAAACATAAGTGGCAACGCTTAAGTGGCTTTAAATCAACCAGTTAATGCCAGTTTCTCCAATTACCCTCCCGTATCTATAATGCCAGCTCGATCTGGAGCGGGGTGGGCATGAGCAATCTATACACGGAAATGCATGCGGTTTTCGAAGCGCATGGGAACGATGACTGCCTCCGTCTGGCTGACGGCAGCGTCTGGCGCTACGCCGATGTATCGAGTTACGTGGCGCGCCTGTCGGCGGTGCTCATCGCGCATGGGGTGGCGCCCGGTGACCGGGTTGTGGTGCAGGTAGAGAAGTCTCCGGCCAATTTATGCCTCTACCTCGCTACGCTCAAGGTGGGCGGTGTCTATGTCCCGTTGAATACCGCTTACACGGCAGCGGAGCTCGATTACTTCGTAGATGACGCCGAACCCACACTGTTCGTCGGGGCCGCTGAGCGCGCCGACGTCACGAGCCTCACTCTCGATGCGCACGGTCATGGCAGCCTCATCGACGCGATGCCGGCGCAGGGCGACGATCGGATCGTGCCGCGCGCGCCTACCGAGCTTGCCGCGATTCTCTACACCTCCGGGACGACGGGGCGCAGCAAAGGGGCAATGCTGAGCCACGGCAATCTGGCGAGTAACGCCCACGCGCTCTGCGAGGCATGGGGCTGGCAGAGTGACGATGTGCTGCTGCACGCGCTGCCCATCTTTCACGTGCATGGCCTGTTCATTGCCAGCCATTGTGCACTTCTGAACGGTACACCGATGGTGTTCCTGCCGAAGTTCGACGTGCCGACGGTGATGGCGGCGCTGCCGCAGTGCAGCGTGATGATGGGCGTGCCAACGTTTTATACGCGCCTGCTGGCGGAGCCCACGTTCCCGGCGGCCTCCCTCGATCACGTGCGGGTATTCATTTGCGGCTCGGCACCGCTGACCGAGCAGGTCTTTATGGAGTGGGAGGCGCGCACAGGCCACCGCATTCTCGAGCGATACGGCATGAGCGAGACGATCATCAACACGACCAACCCGCTCGTTGGTGAACGCGTGCCGGCGACAGTCGGTTATGCGCTGCCCGGCCTCGATCTGCGGGTGGCGGATGAGCAAGGACAGCCGCTGGCTGCCGGCGAGGTGGGTACGATCGAAGTGCGGGGCCCGAGTGTTTTCAGCGGGTATTGGCGTATGCCCGAAAAAACTGCCGAAGAGATACGTCCGGACGGATTCTTCATCACCGGCGATCTCGGTACGCTTTCCGAAGATGGCCGCCTCTCCATTGTTGGGCGCGCAAAAGATCTAGTGATTACAGGCGGTTACAACGTTTATCCAAAAGAAGTTGAACGTCTTTTAGACGACATGGCCGAGGTCGCCGAAAGCGCGGTCATCGGCGTACCGCACCGAGATTTCGGGGAAGGTGTGGTCGCCGTGGTCGTGCCGGCCGACGCCCCGGTCACTCAAGCAGACATTGATCGGGCGCTGGACGGCCAACTGGCTCGTTTCAAGCAACCCAAGCGCGTCGTCAACGTCGCCAGCCTGCCGCGCAACACGATGGGCAAAGTGCAGAAAAACCTGCTGCGCGACGCGCACGCAGACCTTTTCAGCACAGAGCCCTAAGCCGCGTCTGCGATATCCAGCGTATCGCGCAGTTCCCGCTTCAGGAATTTCCCGGAGGCATTGCGCGGCAACGCCTCGTGAGTAAACCACATATAGCGGGGGATCTTGTGCGAGGCGATCAGCGCTTTGAGGTGCGCGCGCAGCGCATCGGCATCGACCTCGGCACCGTCCTTGAGGTGGATGGCGGCGCCCACCTCTTCGCCCAGGCGATCGTCCGGCACGCCGAAGACTGAACACTCCGCAACGGCCGGGTGTTCGAACAGAGCGCTCTCCACTTCTGCGCAGTACACGTTTTCGCCGCCGCGCAGCACCATATCCTTGATGCGATCGACGATGTAGATGAAACCGTGTTCGTCGATACGCGCGACGTCTCCCGTGTGCAGCCAGCCGTCGACAATCGTCTCAGCGGTTGCGTCTTCGCGATTCAAGTAGCCGCGGATGACCTGCGCCCCGCGCACCAGAAGCTCGCCGGGCTCGCCCTGTGCAACCTCGTTGCCACTGGCATCAACCACCTTGGTTTCGTAACACGGCATTGCAGGACCGCAACTCTCGGGCTTGTCGACAAAGAAGTCGCCGCCGATCGAGGTGATGATGCCGCAGGTTTCGGTCATCCCATAGCCGGTATTCGGCCGCGCGGTGCTGACTGCTTTGTCAATCTTGCCGACCAGATCCGGTTGCAGCTGCGCGCCGCCACCGCCCAGGCTGACGAGCGTTGAGGTATCCGTCTCAGCGAAGCGCGGATGCGAGATGACCTCGCGCGCCATGACCGGTACGCCGGTCATGGCCGTGATGCGTTCGCGTTCGATGAGATCCAGCGCGGTGCCTGCGTCCCATTTATACATATGCACGAGCTTGCCGCCGCCCAGCGTCGTGCCGTGCGCGACACAGTTGTTTGCGGTCACGTGGAATAGCGGCGTCGTCACCAGAGCGGCCGGCGTCGGAGGCACGTCGTCTTCGCTGATGACGCCATTCTGCAGGCCGATGCCGCGCAGCAGCGCCCCGGCGAACATCATGGAGAAGATGTTGCTGACGCATCCGCGGTGGGTAAGCTCCGCGCCCTTCGGATGCCCGGTCGTGCCGGACGTGTAAAAAATGCACGCGTCGCTGTCCGGATCGATCTCGATGACGGGTATCTCAGCATCAGCACCCGTGATGTCTGCCCAGGGAACGACGTTGTCGTGCTCGAAGCGTACGCCGACCACTGCCGTATCGCCGATTTCGTCGAGATGCGGCTCGAGGCGCGCAAAGCGTTCTGCGTCCAGAACGATGGCTTTCGGCGTTGCATCGTTCATGGCGTACATCATCTCAGGACCAGTCCACCAGGCATTCATACCGACGACTGCCGCTCCGGTGGCCAGGGTTGCCCAGTAGGTCAGCAGCCACTCCGGATAGTTGCGCATCGAAATCGCCACCCGCTCACCGGGTCCGACGCCCTGAGCGATGAGCCACTGCGCGATGCTGGCAACCTGGGCGTGAGCCTGCGCATACGTGATGCGCTCATCATCATAGACGAGATAGTCCGCGTCGCCGAACTGGGCGGTGCTGAGCCAGACGTCACGCAGATTGGCCGGTGCGTTGGCATATACGCGCGTCGGGTTGCCGCGGATATTCTCGACGGCAATTTCGAAGTCTGCGCCCGGCGCAGTCAGCGCGTTCCAGATTTCCTGATACTGTTCGTACAACGCCCTGTACTCCCCTGATAGAACGAATTGAATCGCGAAATATACGTATCGCAGCGGGTGACGCAAGCCTCTGCTGAACGCCGCGCGGTTGACATCCGCTTCCGCCTGCAGACGCTCGCAGCGCACGCGTCGCTGCGCCTGTGTCGTACAGACCTGCGCACGCCGTTCATGCTCTCATCATTGCGGGATCAGGAGATGAAAATTGTGTGGATATTGATCATCGCGATGATGAGCACTGCCGACCCGTCGGCGTGTGTTTGCGTATGTGTCGACGGTCTGGCCAAGACCCAGTGCGCAACCGCGCGTGCTGCCCGTGCAAGCTCACCAGCGTGCGATCGCCAGCGGCTGTGTCCAATCGTTCAGCCCGACTCGTTCGAGCACATAGTCTCGCCACCTTCCGGGCGATCAGAGGAGCCCGGGGGCGAGGAAGTGCCGCGGGTCGAAACGCCGTTCTACCTGCCGTGTTCCGAAGTGAGAGTCTGGCGGGAGGCATGGCGGAGTTTCGATGGCGTGCGCGTGTGTGATGCGGCCTGACGCTTGAGGCACAATGCCGGCGTGATAAGCGTTCATAGGTCTGTGCTGATTGGATATGTCTTCCTTGCAGATCGTTGTGCCGGTCTGGCAGGACGATGCTGCCCTTGATCGATTGCTCGACCAGCTGGCGCCTTGGCGTGCCGAAGTCTGGGTAGTCGATGGTGCCGCCAGCCCGGCGACCGAGTCTGTCGTGCGGCTGCGCGCAAAATACCTGCGCGCAGAGCAAGCCTCGCGCGGCGCCCAGATTGCAGCCGGGATAGCGCAATCGGACGCGCCGTGGGTGTGGGTATTGCACGCTGATACGGTTCTGCCGGCAGCGTCGGTGGCGTTTCTTCAAGGCCTCATTTTGGAAGATCAGCCTCGCTGGGGGCGTTTCGATGTCGAACTGCCTGGCCTGGCGCTGATTGCGTTCATGATGAACTGGCGCTCCCGGCTGTCGCGGATCTGCACCGGGGATCAGGGTATGTTTTTTCACCGGCAGCTCCTCGAGGACGTCGGCGGCTTTCCTTCGCAGCCGCTGATGGAAGACATAGAGGTCAGCAAACGCTTGAAGCAGCAGGCGCGGGACGACTTCATCGCATCGCGGCTGACGATAAGAAGCTCCACGCGACGCTGGCAGAAACTCGGTGTCGCGCGCACGGTTGTGGCGATGTGGTGGTTTCGCTGGCGCTACTTCCGCGGTACGCCGGCGGCGGAACTGTTCCGCGATTACTACGGACGCGAAGCGTGAGCGCCAGGTCACTCGCGGTATTCACCCGATCTCCGGAGCCGGGCGCGACTAAAACGCGACTCGCGCCTCTGCTGGGCATTCAGGGTGCGGTTGATGCGCACATCGAGCTGGCCGAGGCGACGCTTGCCCGTCTGCAAGACGTCGACGCTGTCCGGTCGCTCTGGGTAACCACCCGCTCAACCCTGACGGAGGGTTGGGCACAGCAGTTCGGCTACGACTTGTACACGCAGAGTGGTGGAGGTCTGGGCGCGCGCATGGCCCATGTATTCCTTGAACTCGTTGCCACCGAGGGGACGCAGGCGTGTCTCGTCGGCACCGACTGTCCGGCCATCGATACGGCCTACGTCAGCGAGGCGTTCGCCGCCCTCGAGCACACCGATGTGGTGATCGGTCCCGCTGAGGATGGCGGGTACGGCCTGATCGCGACAAGCAGCGCAGAGGCAGCACTGATGGAGGCGCTATTCGTCGATATAGGCTGGTCCAGCGCAACCGTGGTTGCCGAGACGACGCAACGCCTCGCAGATGCCGGCTATACATGGACGCTGCTGAACGAAATATGGGATGTCGACCGACCGGAAGATTGGCAGCGTTATCTGAACTATCGCCGGGGGCGTTCCTAGGCAGAATCCGCCGACTTGGCGATGGTCTGAATGAAGTGTTCCAGACGGCGGCGGTCAGTAACGTGCATCTTGGTCAGCTCGAAACCGCACACAAGCGTTTTCGTATGCTTGTTTTCATGATGGTGTCGCACCACAGCTTTGCTGTGAATTTCGAGCAGATTGGGTATCGTGATCGCGCAGTCCTCGATCAGCATGTCGTTGTCGATCTTGTGCGATACGGGAAGCTTGAATTCCGCACGGCAGCCGCCGGCGGAGATATCAATGATGCGTCCTGTCAGTTCAGCAGCGCCGAAGAGCGTGATGCTTGCACCTTCTGCGCTGACTCTGAGCGGCAGGCGAAACCGGGCGGACTTGCGCCGCTGGTGATACAGCATGCTTTTCGGCAGTGGTATGTGAAAGTAAGGTATGCCGCGTTCTTCGTCAGCTTTGCTGACCCGCGCATCTTCTATGAAGACGAAAGTTCCGCGCGTGCGCGCGGCAATCGAGATTTTCTTGGCGCTCCGCACTGCGGTCAATCCGCTGCGGGGACTGATGTCTTCGATGAGAAAGTCGTCGTCCGTGACATCGAGCAGTCTGCAGGTATAGGTCTGCTCGTCACCGTCTACCCGCAACGTCAACTCGGAGCGGTGGTCCCGCAACTCTTTGAGGCTGCGGACGATCTCCTCGCGATTTTTCAGGTAACGGCTGTCAGGTCCGACTTCTTCGATGACGGCCCTGCGTTCAGTCTGCAAGCTAGACATTGACGCAACACCCTCGGGTCAGGGATTCAGGCTCGCGCGATCGCGGTGCTGCCAGGTTCGGGCACAGCGCTCTGCTGGCCGGATTGACCATATAATCCGTCAAGTGACTTCCCACTCAGAATGCTCAAAATCTCTCGAACCGATTGTTGAGATCGATGCAGGATCTTTCCGTTAACCAGGTTGGAATCTCGCGCCGTTTGCGCAAGGTCCAACAGGGATTTGTGATCTTCCTCTAATTCGTCAACGTTCTGGCGGGCGGTGAGCTCAGGCGCCTGCGACAGCAGTGCTGCGATCTCCTGACATAGCCGGTTTTTCTCGGGAACGAGGGCGTCCAGCGCTTCACCGTTGTGGGCAACGATGGCCTCACGCTCCCGGTCGAGCAACGCAAGCAGCTGTGTGAACAGCGCCTTTAAGGCGGTTATCTTATCGTCTTTGTTCGAATTAGATTCCATATCTTATTGATATATCTGAGATTCTAACTGCAGAAAGTTTTCGGCGAGGCGGCGGGAATCGATCGGATATTCGCCATTTTCAATGGCCGTCTTAATGGCCTCGACACGTGCTGCATCGAAGCTGTCCTGGTTCTCGAGACCGGCAGCGACGCTGCGCAGGTTGGCTGCATCCGCACTGATTTCGACCCGGTCTTCGCCGGTCTGTGCGGTATTCTGACTGCCACGCGCGGCTTTTGCCTCTGCATCTGCGGTGCGATTCGCTTTGCTGTTCCCACCCTGAGCGAGTGGTCCGAGCCCGTTGTTGATATCCATAGCCATGTTACGACTTCACATTACGTACTTATCTATAGTCGATATCGACCGTTCCTGAATTAACTTTAGTCAAAAGTCAGAAAAAGTCTCTCAGCCGCCGACGAGGGCTAATTCGGCGGCAGGACGCGTGCTGACCTGTCCCGGTCCTACCACCCATGGATAAATGATCCTTTTGGACGCGGTGTTGCGTACCTCAATCTGCTCACCCATCTTGCCGTTCGACAGCGCAATGCCATACGTCTGGATCTGCACCCGGCCGCCTCCGGAGGTGATCGTCACGCGCTCGCCCTTGCGGACCGCATCCGGGGTCGCCAGGTGGTTGATGGTGAGGACCTGACCGCTGCGCACACTCACGCGCGCCGCTTTGCCGCGCGCGTCTGCGATGTTCGTTACTGCCTGATTGCGTATCTGCTGCAAGGGACGCAATTCCTCTGTCAGCATGGACGCCTGGAGACGCGTACCGCGCGGAATGGCTTCGGTCGCCACGATGACGGGCATGGCGACATCGATCTGCACCTGCGCGTATAGCGCCCAGGTTTCGGGCGCGTTGCAGCGAACGTGAACAGATACTCTGCCGTACAGACGGTGTGGCGGCGCGTTCAACTGCAGGTCGGTGCAGGTCCGGTCCGCGACTGTTGCCGCGAGCGGCAGAGCAGCGACGGTAAATTCTCCGTTCGGGTAGCGCTCAGCGACAGCCTGGGCCGCAAAGGCCTCTACGCGCGTCTGGATCTCTAGCGGACTGACGGCTCCGGCGTTACCCATTCCGGCAAGACCGACGACGAGGATGATGAATCTCAGCATGTGCTCTGTTCCCCTGGCTTTGCCGAAGTAATAGCACATCTATGGCGGCTTGCGCGTCGCGGCGATCCTGCGACTCAGTTTACGACTTTCGGGCCGGAAAATTTTTGCCGCCGGGGCGGCAACACATTTCCTGAGTCGGACCTCCTGGCGACGCGTGTGCTTGATTGTCTGGGCTCTTCAGGACGGGAAATATCGATTTCATCGAATTGGCACGGCGTTTGCTTTCTGTTCCGAGAGACAGTCCGTGCGACAGTCCGTGAGGCGATCCGCGACGTACTTCCGCTGGACGGGATATCGGCCGGTTCGACGAGAGCTTTAGCAAGGAGCAGGGTTTGAAGATTGGGATCGACAATGCGCTCGGAGTACACGCCAACGCGCTGATG
Organism: Pseudomonadales bacterium; assembly: GCA_965267275.1. Taxonomy (GTDB): domain Bacteria; phylum Pseudomonadota; class Gammaproteobacteria; order Pseudomonadales; family Azotimanducaceae; genus UBA4421. The sequence continues at coordinate 2,406,843 of OZ253950.1, read as the reverse complement.
CTGCGAGCCGAGCGCACCGAAGTGCTGGCGCGCAACATCGCCAATGCCGACACCCCGGGTTACAAGGCGCGTGACATCGACTTCCACGCGGTGCTGGCTGCCCAGACCAAGGCTGCGCAAGCGAATACCGCAAACGTCGAGACCACTCACAGTCGTCACCTGAGCACCGAGATTGGCTCGCTCAGCGAAGCGGACCTCCAATACCGCATGCCGCTGATGCCGACGCTCGACGGGAACACCGTTGAAGCACAGGTCGAACAGGCCGCTTTCGCGGAGAACTCACTGCAGTACATGGCCAGTCTCAGGTTCGTGAACGGCAAGTTCAGCGGGATGATGACCGCGATCAAGGGAGAATAAAGAACATGGCGATTTTTGATGTCTTCAATGTTTCAGGCAGCGGGATGGCGGCCCAGAGCCTGAGACTCAATACGACCGCGAGCAACATCGCCAATGCGGAAAGTGTGGCAGCCGACCCTGCCGATACGTATCGCGCTCGCTATCCGGTGTTTCAGGCGACGCTGTCAAGCGCGCTCGGCGACGATGGCGCCAGCGCGGCAGTAAAGGTGCCCGGCATTGTCGAGTCGGACAAGCCGCTGAACGTGCGCTACGAGCCGGAGCATCCTTACGCGAACGACGATGGCTACGTCACCTATCCCAACGTGAGCGTCGTCGAAGAGATGGCCAACATGATTTCCGCAAGCCGGTCGTTTCAGTTGAACGTTGAAGTGCTGAACACGGCCAAGACGCTTGCCGAGCGAACGTTGAGTCTCGGCCAGTAGTTCAGGAGTAAATGATGTCTTTTGAAATTCCAGGTGTCCGCAGCTTTTCCAACGTGCCTGAGCCTGCCGGTCAGCGGGGCGGTGAGGAAGAGCTCGGCAAAACTGCTTTTCTCGAACTGATGATTGCCCAGATCAAGAACCAGGACCCGCTGGAGCCTGCCAAGAACGAGGCTTTCATTGCTCAGCTGGCACAGTTCTCGAGTGTCGAAGGTATTCAGAATCTGAATGAATCCATGGACGGCCTGGTGAGTTCGATGCGGTCCGGGCTAACGATGGACGCTGCGGCTCTGGTCGGCAGAAACGTCCTGGCGCCGACTGACCAGACCGTGCTGAACAACAGCGGCGGCATCGGCGGGACCATCAACGTGAGCGAGTCCGTTAGCGAATTGACCGTGGAGATTCGCGACAGCAGCGGTTTTGTCGTCAAACGCCTGGATCTCGGAGCGCAACAGCAGGGTGAATTGCGCTTCGATTGGGATGGGGTAACGGATGCAGGCACGGCTGCACAGCAGGGTTTATATCGGCTTGCCGCCTATACGGAAATAGGTGACGCCGTGAGTGAGTTCGAGATCAATCTGCCACAGCAGGTAGTGAGCGTCTCGATCGAAGAGGGCGGCCTGGTCGCCAATCTGGTGGGCGGCGGATCTGTGCCTACCGTACAAATCAAAGAAATTCAGTAGCAATCGCAACAAGGAGAGTTCGATGAGCTTCAATACTGCGTTAAGTGGACTAAATGCAGCATCCAGTGATCTCAACATCACTGGCAACAATATTGCTAACGCAAGCACCGTCGGCTTCAAAGCCAGCCGTGCCGAATTTGCCGACGTATATGCTTCGAGCCTCCTCGGTTCAGGCGCGAACCAGGTCGGTAGCGGCGTCAAGCTCGCCAAGGTTGCTCAGCAGTTCGACCAGGGCACCATCAGCTTTACGAACAACAGCCTGGACCTTGCGATTGACGGCAATGGTTTTTTCGTATTGAGCGACGAAGGGGCTCGTACCTACACGCGCGCGGGAGCCTTCGGTGTGGATAGCGAAGGCTATATCACTGCGGGTACCGGAGCACGCTTGCAGGGTTTTACCGCGAACCAGACGGGCACGCTCAGCGGTATTCTCGGTGATCTGCGCATCAATACCGACAACCTGCCGCCGCTGCAAACCACGCTGGTGGACGCGACGGTCAACCTCGATGCCAGGGCGGCGGTCCTTTCCGAGCTGGGTAGCTCACTGGCGTCTACGGGATCTGCCATCGGTACTCCGCAGCTTGGCTTGCCGGCTTCTACGCCCACGACGCTCGAAACCAGCGGCGCACCCACGCCGTTCGATTTCAGTATCAATACCCAATCGAGCATCAGCGCGGGCTCTGCGATCACACCTTTCGACTTTTCCGGCGCCGCGAGCTCGACCTTCGAGGTGCAGATGAGCGGCTCCAGCGTGCCGACGGAAAACACGACGGTTACGATCACGCTTGGCTCCAACATCTCCACGCTGCAGGATCTCATCAACGACATTCGCGATGATCTGGCAGGCACCGGCATCGGTCTCGATGTTCGTGAAGATCCCAACAACCTCGGCCGTCTGCAGTTCTACGCCATCAATTCCGGCGAAGGCAGTGAAATTACCATCGACCCGAGCGATGACGATACGGGCTATGGTGTCGGCGTCACGCAGGGTGATATAGAAGCGGTTCTCGGCGGCATACAGCTGGGTGCCGGTGGCGCCGGCTCGAGCAATACGGCGCCAAATCCAAATGGCGGCAGCGCCAACCTCGGCATCGCGGGTAGCCTTTCGGCAGCCAGTTTCGATCTGACCCTGGCTGGCTCCAGCGGTAATAACGGTACCGTTACCATCACCCTGGATAGCGACATCACAAACGTTGACGATCTTGTTGCTGCGATACAGGATGATCTGCTTGCGTCCGGTATCTCCGTTGACGTGCGGCCCGATCCGGACGTCGCATCACGCCTCGAGTTTTTCGGGACAGTGCCTGGGGAGTCGTCGTCCATAAGCATCGGTAACCTGGACGCGTCAAACAACGGCGTTGCTCTCACCGATCTCGTCAACGTGCTGAATCTGGCGACCGGCATCTCCGTTCCGGGCATCGCCGCGGCGAGCAATGGCTACGCATCACAGTCTGTGGATGTCGTTTATCCTGACGGAACCACGCAAACGGTGACCATACCTGAAGGCGCATCGGCGGCTGAAATAGCGGCGCAGTTTGCGAGCACGAACGTGCCCGACGTCAATGCGTCTGCGACAACGACAGCAACGGTCCCTAGCGCCAGCTTCAACAACGCAAGCGGCTCCATGGAGATGACCATCAATGGTGTGCCAGTGACAGGTGCTACGCTGCAGGAAATCGCGGACACCATCAATCTGGGGCAGGCGGGACTGGGTACCGTAAGCGCCACGATCGACTCCGCAGGTGATCTCGTGTTGACCGACGCGGTTGGTAACGACCTGGTGTTTGGCGCAACAGGCGGTGCCACCGACACGTTTGAGGTTGCCGGCACACAGGGTGGTAACGTGGTTGTCGATACCACTGGAGCGAATGTCGCCACGGTTGGCGGTAGCGTCGACTTTACTTTGGGTGAAGGTCTAACGATGGCGAACGCCAACCCGGCAGTCACCAACGTATTCGGCGTGCTCGACCCCAGTGCGTTCACTGAATTTGCACTGCGTACGTTCGACCCCACCAACCAGGAAACCTACAACGCGGCGACGTCTCTGACGGTCTATGACTCTCTGGGTAATCCGCACGCGCTGTCGCTGTACTTCGTGAAGGAACGCTTTACGCCAGGTGTGCCGGGTGAGGAAGCCAACCGTTGGAGCGCCTATGCGCTGATCGACGGTGTCGACGTCGGCGATCCGGATCCCAACCTGCCGCCGCCGGCTAACGTGGAGCCGACTCGAGCGCGATTCAATCTGCAGTTCAACTCTGATGGCACTTTGAACCCCGCCGGCACGGATCCGATCCTGATCTCCAACTGGGAGCCGCTCGACCCTGACGGCAACCCCAACGGCGCAACGGGACCGCTCAACGTGCTGGGTGGCGGCGCTCTGCCGATTGCTCAGCCGCCTAGCAGCTCCAACTTTGAAATACGTCTGGATAGCTCGACGCAGTTTGGCCGTGAATTCGCGCTCGGCAGTATCGAGCAGAACGGCTACACCACAGGCCAGCTGTCCGGCCTTGCCATCGACAGTGAAGGCATAGTCGCTGCCCGTTTCACAAACGGACAAACCGCGACGCTCGGCCAGGTTGCGCTGGCCGGGTTCAACAACACTCAGGGTTTGCAGTCGATCGGTGACACGTCGTGGATTGAAACCAACAATTCCGGCGTGGCCGTCATCGGCGCCCCGGCGTCGGGTTCTCTTGGCAGCATAGCTTCGGGCGCGCTGGAAGACTCCAATGTCGAACTCTCCGAGCAACTGGTGCAGCTGATCATCGCGCAGCGGAATTTCCAGGCGAATTCGCGAACGATCACCACTGCAGACGAAATCACACAGACGATCATCAACATCTAATGGACCGCTTGCTCTACATCTCGACCGTCGGCCTGTCGAATATCGATCAGGCGCAGACGGCTCGGGCCCACAACCTGGCTAACGTCTCGACCGTGGGTTTTCGCGCGGACCTGGCGAGGGTCATGGCAACCGAGGTTACCGGTGACAGCTATCGCTCGCGTGTATATGGCGTCAACGAAAGCGGCGGTGTCGATATGTCTTACGGTTCGCAGACAGACACCGGCCGCGATCTCGATCTTGCAATCAATGGCGACGGTCTTTTGAGCGTGCGCCTGCCCGACGGTCAGGAAGGTTATACCCGCAACGGAGCGTTGACGCTCGATCCTGCCGGGCGGCTTTTGTCTGCTGAAGGCTTCGAGGTGTTGGGGCAGGGCGGCCCCATTGCGCTGCCGCCAATCCAGAGCATCGTGATAGGCGCTGACGGCACGGTGACCGTAAGGCCCGAAGGCCAGGGGTCGGAGTCGCTGGTTCAGATTGATCAGCTGAAGCTGGTGAATCCGGGCGCCGCTGAGCTGCAGAAACATCCGACCGGTTATCTGGTGCTGGCGGACGGAGCGGCCGCTGCCGCAGATCCCAACGTCACCGTTGCCTCCGGTTTCCTGGAAACGAGCAACGTCAACGCGGTCAATGAACTGACTGAAATTCTGTCGCTATCGCGGCAGTACGAACTGGAAGTGCGCATGATGCGCGTCGCTGAGGAAAATGACGAAGCGGCAAGTCAGCTGCTACGCATAGGATAGGGAGATCCACTATGAATTCCGCTTTATGGGTAAGTAAAACCGGTCTCGGGGCTCAGGACACTGCGCTCAGAGTCATTTCAAACAATCTTGCCAACGTTGGTACCACGGGTTTCAAAAAAGACCGCGCGGTGTTCGAGGATCTCATGTACCAGATCAACCAGCAGCCTGGCGGCCAGTCTAGCCAGGACTCGACCCTGCCGACCGGCGTGCAGCTTGGTACGGGCGTGAGAATTGCCAGTACCCAGAAGCAACACACGATAGGTTCGTTCCAGACTACCGAGCGTAGTCTTGATCTTGCGATCGAAGGGCGCGGCTTCTTCCAGATCACATTGCCGGACGGCAACATCGGGTACACGCGGACGGGATCGTTCTCGGTAGACCAGGATGGTCAGCTCGTAACCGCGCAGGGATATACCATGGAGCCCGCGGTCAACATCCCACAGGACACCGTGAACCTCACCATCGGCGGTGACGGCACCATCAGCGCCCAGCTCGCAGGCCAGGCTGCGCCGACCCAGGTTGGCAACATACAGCTCGTGAATTTCATCAATGCTGCAGGCCTCGAGGCCGTGGGTAGCAACCTGTATCGGGAAACTGTGGCCAGCGGTGCGCCGCAGCAGACCAACCCGGGCGAGAACGGCGCGGGTGAAATTCTGCAGGGTGTCCTGGAAGCGTCGAACGTCTCTGTCGTCGAAGAAATGGTCAATATGGTGGCCACGCAGCGTGCGTACGAAATGAACGCGCGGGTTGTGACCACTGCCGATCAGATGCTCCAGTATCTGGCTCAGAACGTTTAAGTAGGAGGTCCGCTATGACGCGAGGTGTTCTCAGGCTTTTGCTCTCGAGCGTTCTCATTCTCCTGACAGGCTGTGTGACGCCCACACCAACGCGCCAGGAACCGATCTATAAGCCGGTCTGGCCGGAAGTGGCTGCGCCGCAGCCGGTAAGCGCCGGGTCGCTGTTCACGACCAGCCGCAATCTGGAACTCTTTGATGACCGACGCGCCAGCGCGGTGGGTGACGTCGTGACGATCGTGCTGGAAGAAAGCACGCGATCCAGCAAATCGGCGGAAACGTCGCTCAAGAAAGAAACCAGCAACGAGCTTTTGAACCCCAAGATTCTGGGCAGCCTCGTTCAGGGCAACGGCGATAACAACATCTTCAACAGCATCGAAAGCAGCACGGAGTTCACCGGCGAGGGTGAAAGCGATCAGAGCAACTCGCTCACCGGCACGATTACCGCGGTCGTCGCAAACGTATTACCCAATGGCTTGCTGCTGGTTCAGGGCGAAAAGTGGTTTCAGCTCAACCGCGGTGAAGAGTATGTCCGCGTCAGCGGCCTGGTGCGGCCTGAGGATATTACCGGTACCAACACCGTGTCTTCGCTGCGCCTGGCGGATGCGCGTATCGCCTACAGCGGCACCGGCGAGCTTGCGCAGGCCAACGAAGCAGGCTGGTTGACGCGCTTTTTCTTCGGCTCTGTCTACCCGTTTTAGAGGTCAACTCATGCGCAAAACCATCCTCTCTCTCATCGGCATCAGCCTGCTGCTCGCTGCGCAGAGCGCGGCCGCCCAGCGCCTCAAGGACCTTGCGAGCGTGGCTGGCGTGCGCAGCAATCAGCTGGTTGGCTACGGTCTCGTCGTGGGCCTGGACGGCTCCGGAGACCAGACGAGTCAAACGCCGTTTACGGTCCAGACGTTCAATAACATGTTGAAGCAGCTGGGCATACAGTTGCCGCCGGGATCGTCGTTTCAGCTGAAAAATGTCGCCGCGGTCACGGTCCATGCAGATTTGCCCGCGTTTGCGAAGCCTGGTCAGACGATCGATGTCACCGTTTCCTCTGTAGGCAACGCCAAGAGCTTGCGCGGCGGCACGCTCCTCGTCACGCCCCTCAAAGGCCTGGATGGCCAGGTTTATGCGGTCGCACAGGGGAGCCTCGTGGTTGGCGGTTTCGGTGCAGAAGGTAACGACGGATCTTCAGTAACCGTCAATGTGCCGAGCGTCGGGCGCATACCGGCGGGGGCTTTCGTCGAACGTCCTGCACCGGATGCATTCAGTTCCGCGGAGAACATCGTTTTCAACCTGCATCGTGCCGATTTCACGACAGCGCGACGGGTGGCCGAAAAGATCAACGACACTTTCGGACCGATGGTAGCGCAGACGCTGGACGCAACCTCCATAACCATCCGCTCACCCCAGGACGCGACCCAGCGGGTCTCTTTTCTCTCTGTGCTCGAAAATCTTCAGGTGGAGCCGGATGCCAACGCCGCTCGCGTGGTCATCAATTCACGCACAGGCACTATTGTCATCGGTGAGCGTGTTGAGGTTTCGCCTGCAGCGGTCACTCATGGGGCGCTGACTGTCACCATTGCCGAATCCGATCAAGTGGTGCAACCCAATCCGCTCGCCGGCGGTCAGACGGTGGTTGTCCCGGATACGGAAGTCGAAATCGTGGAGGAGAAAAACCGCATGTTCTACTTCGCGCCCGGTGTCCATCTGCAAGACATTGTGGGCGCTGTCAACGAAGTTGGCGCGGCGCCGGGTGATCTGATGGCTATCCTCGAAGCGTTGCGCGAAGCAGGCGCGCTGCGTGCCGAGCTCGTCGTGATATAGGGATTGGAAGGCACGCCATGCAACCGCTGACATCCGCAGAGTGGTCGTACACCGAGTACGCCAGGCTTCCGAGCCAGGTGAAAGACACGCCTGAAGGTCTCAAAGAGGCTGCCCGGCAGTTTGAATCGCTCTTCATCAACATGTGGTTGAAGAGTGCGCGAGAAGCCAATGCCGTGATGTCGGAGGGCAGCTTCCTCAGCTCTGCAGAAATGAACATGCAGCAGGAAATGTTCGATGCGCAGATGTCGATGCACCTCGCCAAAGAGGGCGGCATCGGTCTGGCGCCGACCATCCTCCGTCAGCTCGGCGGGGAAGTGGAGAAACCCGTGCTGCGCTCAGAGCAGAGTCTATTTCTGAACGGACCTCAAGCTCCGCGCCCGAGTGCCGCTAACGAGGAAGAGAACCCCCGGATTGCCGTTGCGCCGCCGACTGCGTCCGCCGCAGTGACCCAACAAGGCTCGCGTGCACAGATGTTTGAAGACGCCAAAGAATTTTTGCAGGCGATATCGCCGCTCGTGCAACGCCTGGCAGGCGCAGCTGGATTGCCGCCCCTGACCGTGATGGCGCAGGCTGCGCTGGAAACCGGATGGGGCAGTGCGATCATCCAGAACGGGGAGGGGCAGTCCAGCCACAACCTCTTTGGTATCAAAGGCGCAAACTGGAACGGGCCGACCGTAGACATCCACTCCAAGGAACATCAGTTCGGCCGTTGGATGGACCGGCTTGACAGCTTTAGGTCTTATCCCGATTGGGAATCGAGCGTCAGTGACTATACCCGCTTCATAACCGGGTCTCCTCGATATGCGGCTGCGGTCGACCAGCGCATGGGCGCTACGGAATACGCCGATTATCTCCAGAATCAGGGCTACGCCACCGATCCGGGATATGCGCAAAAACTCAAAGATCTGATCCAGCGTATCAGTGGGATGGGTTTCTAGGTGTCGTCGCTTTTTCAGATTGGCATCAACGGCCTGCAGGCGCAGCAGTCTGCGTTGAACGTGACGGGTCAGAACATCACCAACGCCTCGACGCCTGGATACAGTCGCCAGCGCGCGGAGATATCCGCGATGTCGGGGACGTTTTCGGGTGGCGTGTTTTCAGGCGCGGGCGCGCGGGTAGAGTCTGTCGTACGTATCGCGGATCAGTTTGTCAACAACCAGATACGCGTCGACCGCTCGCTGGATAGCGAACTCGGTGCTTTTGCGGCCCGTACCGGACAGTTGGAAAACGCGCTGTATGACGATGGGTTCGGCATCGATAGCGCAATGCGTGACTTCTTTGACGCTCTGCAAAGTGCGTCGAACAATCCGCTGGACACGGCAACCCGGCAATTCGTGTTGAGCCGCGGCACCGCTCTGGCGGAACGGTTCAATACCGTTTCCGAGCGCATTCTGAACCAGGGCCTGGACTTGAACGCGGCACTGGACGCCGGCGCCGGACGTGTCAATGAGCTCGCCGATCTCATCGCGGATGCCAACCAGCGCATTTCGGTCCTGCAGGACAGCCGCGACTCGGGCTCACTGAACATATTGATCGATCAGCGTGATGAACTCCTGAAAGAGCTGTCGGGCTGGATCAGCGTGAATATCTCAGAGCAGGCTGACGGACAGGTCAACGTCTTCATCGGTAAAGGCCAGTCGCTCGTGCTCGGCACACAGACCGCCGAACTTTCCGTCGCCGATAGCGGTGCGGTATATCTGCAGTCGGTCGGCACGTCCGGCCAGCTCAACGTGACTTCAGCCCTCAGCGGCGGAGAGCTCGGCGGGCTGCTGGGCTATCGTGAAGAGGTATTGAATCCAGCGCAGAATCAGCTCGGCCACCTCGCGGCTGTGCTGAGCTATGCATTCAACGAGCAGCACCATCTGGGTATCGATCTCGACGGCAATTTCGGCGGTGACTTTTTCCGTGACCTGAACGATTCCACCTTGATCAGTCAGCGCATCGGCGCTCTGCCTGGTGGCGCGAACACCGGGTTTGGCGAGGTCAACGTTTACATCGACGATCCTCTGGCAACGGCGCCTTCCGATTACGAAGTGCGGATCAACGACGACGGCGCGTATTCCATCACACGCGAAAGCGATGGCGCCCTGGTGTTTCAAGGGCCGGCGATATCACCGCCGACAACCGTCGCGTTCGACGGCATCCGCGTGGAGTTTGCCTCTGGCCAGTTCAATCCGGGTGATACGATGATTCTGCGACCGTACGCGTCGATCGGTGCGGAGATGACAGTGGCGCTGACCGATCCAGCCTCGCTGGCGCTGGCTTCACCGGTCAGCTTGAGCGCGGCTGCGACGAATCAAGGCTCAGCGAGCCTGTCGGTGGGTGAAATTGTCGATTCGGAGCACCCGATTTTCAGCAGTGAAAGTGAGCAGCTCGTGCCGCCGCTGCTCGTCCGCTTCATCAGCGATTCTCAGTTTGAGATTCTCGACAACTCGGATCCAGGCAATCCGCAACGCCTCGTGCCGGATCTGGGCATACAGGACTATGTGCCTGGTCGTCAGAATCACATTCTGCCCTATCTGCCGGGCACGACCGTAGTTTCTGCATCAGGCCCGCAGGTAGGCGCATTGCCGAATGAGGCGGCAATCGTCAGCGATCTTGATCCTGGCAGTAACGGTTATCCAGTCGGCATGGCAAGCGTGACCGTGCCTGCTGCCGACGGCACTTCAGATACGACAACGGTCAATATCGCCGGCGGCAGCTCAGCCCGTGAAATCGCGGCACAGCTCAGCAGTCTGCCGGGCGTGTCCGCCTCAGCCCGCACCGAGCTCGTGCTGACGGATCTGGTCAACTTCGAGAGCGGGGTTCCGGTTGAGCTGGCCGTCAATGGCGAGCGTATCACCGGCTTTACGAACCTCAACGATCTTGCCGATTCGATAAACGCCAATGATGCTTTGACGAACGCCGGCATCATCGCGCGTTCCGACGGAGCGGCCCTTACGCTGGTAGCTACGTATGGCGATGACCTCAATCTGCATTTCCAGGGAGATCCCAACGAACAGGTTCGAGTGGCTAACGCTGAGGGCGAAAGCATCGTCCTGAATGGCAGCGTTACCGGCACCTATCGCCGGATAACGGTAGGCGGCGAAGTGTCCACAGTGCTGGAACCCGACTATCGTCTGTCAACGGTGTTTGACGGCGTGTTTGCCGCAAACCCGGAACACCAGCGCGCGGATCTGGGCTTTGATCTTCTGCTGAGCGGCAACGCCGCTGCCGGAGACGAGTACGCGATATCGTTCAACGACGGCGCCAGCGGCGATAACCGTAATGCGTTGATGCTTGGGTTTCTCCCCGAAGAGAACATCATTGGCGACCCGCCACAGAGTTTCAGCGGCATGTTCGCAGGGCTCATCCAGCAGGTCGGCGCCGCGGCCAGCCAGGCGCAGATCAACAAGGAAGCCTCGGCCGCACTCCTGCAACAATCCGAGAGTTATCGCGAGAGCATATCGGGCGTCAATCTGGATGAAGAGGCCGCGAATCTCATTCGCTATGAGCAGGCCTACAACGCATCGGCGCAGATCATTTCGGTGGCGCGAGACATTTTTCAGATCCTCTTGAACTCAGTAGCGTAGGGCAGGGGCAGTTATGCGCATATCCTCCTTCGAAATTCACCGGCAGGCCGCAGAACAGCTGCAGGCCCTCGGCGCTGACGTGGCGCGCACGCAACAACAGATCTCGAGCGGAAAACGTATCGTCGATCCCAGTGATGATCCGGTGGGCGCGGCGCGTGTGGTCGAGCTGAAGCAGGAGATGGGTGCGCGTGATCAATATCTCAGAAACGCGGATGCGGCAGACGCGGCGTTGTCCCTTGAAGACTCTGTCTTGCAGCAGACCACCGAGCTTCTGCAGCGCGTGCAGGAATTGACGCTGCAGGCGGGTTCCGGCGTCCAGACGGCCGAGGACCGGCGCTTTCTCGCCGCCGAGATCGAGGCGCGTTTCGATGAACTCGTCTCGTTGGTCAACACCCGCGGGCCGGATGGTCAGTACATATTCGCCGGCTTTCGTTCAGACCAGCCGCCGTTCGAAGTCGATGGGGAAAACATCCGCTACGTTGGCGATAGCGGGCAGCGCCAGATACAAGTCGACAATGGTCAGCTCGTCTACATGAACGATCCTGGCGACCGCATATTCATGAACGTGAAGAACGACAACGTCAACGCGACTGCGACGAGCCTGCCGCTCGTCGCCGGCGAGGAAAACGGCGCGATCAGCGCCCTGGACGTTGTTGATCAGGAACTGGCCGCCGCGTTTCTACCGGATCGTCTAATCGTCGAATTTCGTCCGGTTTCAGAAGCCGGGGGAGCGCCCAATTATACGGTGCGTCGTCAGAGTGATCAGCGTCCCGTAGATGGGCTCGTTAACGTGCCTTATCAAAGTGGTGGGGCGATAACCGCCGCTGGCATCAGCTTTCAGATTACCGGGTCACCGCAGGAAGGTGACCGCTTCGTTGTTGCTACGAACCAGCAGCAGGGGCTGCTGGAAACGGTTCAAAACATCGCTGAGGGGCTGAAAAGCGTGGATGCGATCGCGCAGCCGGATGCGTTCCGTCAACTGATTGACACAACGGTTCAGGGCCTGGACGAGGCCACAACCAATGTCCTTGAAGTGCGCGCGGAAATAGGTGCCCGTCTGAATACGATGGACGCGGTCAAAGACATGCATCAGGAGCTTTCATTGCAACTGCAGGAAGTATTGTCCGAGATCGAGGACCTGGACTTCGCCGAGGCAGTGAGCAATCTCAGTTACCAGTCTTTTATTCTGGAAGCTGCCCAGCAGAGCTTCGTTCGTATCAACGGTTTGTCGCTCTTCAACGTGCTTCGCTGAGTCTGGGGCTGCGCGCTGCAAATTTGTGAACTAATTCGCTAAAGCTTTACCCGGTTGCGCCGCTAACCCGTTTGAGAACCCCTTTCCACGGTTTTTCTTAGTACTTGGAAGGGATGTCTGAAAAAGCAAACGGAGTAGCAACAAATGCCTCAGGTTATTAATACCAACCTCAGCTCCCTTACGGCGCAGCGTAACCTGGACCGTACTCAGTCCGAAGGTTTGTCTGCCTTGAACCGCCTGTCTTCCGGTCTGCGCATCAACAGCGCGCGGGACGACGCTGCGGGTCTGGCAATCAGCACGCGCTTCACAGCCCAAGTACGTGGTCTCGGCGTCGCCATTCGAAATGCCAATGACGGTATCTCTCTGGCGCAAACCGCGGAAGGTGCACTGGGTGCAATGACCGAATCTCTGCAGCGTCTGCGTGAGCTGGCTCTGCAGTCTGCCAACGCCACCAACAGCGACTCGGACCGTCAGGCTCTGAACGCTGAAGCCAAGCAGCTCATCGAAGAGCTTGGCCGCGTGAGCGATCAAACCAACTTCAACGGCCGCAAGCTCCTTGACGGCAGCTTCAGTTCCAGCGTGCAGATTGGCACGAACGTCGGCGAAGTTGTTGAGTTCGGTATCAACGAAGTCAGCACCGAAAATCTCGGTGGCGGCATCGGTTCCGGTATCAGCGCCATCGGCAACGCTAACGCTATTGCGAACGGCGACCTGTCTATCAACGGCGTGGCCATCGGACCGTCTTCCGCAACGGATGATACTGCCTCTTCCGACAACGCTGGCGCCTCGGCGATAGCCAAGGTTGCAACGATCAACCGCGCTACGAGCGAAACCGGCGTGCGCGCTGAAGTCAACGAAAACGTAGCAGCTGGTGCCGCCATGTCAGGCTTCACCGCTGCGACGGGTACGATCACCGTCAACGGTGTTTCAGTTGCCGTCAGCACGACTGGCGACGGAGCCACGTCGCGTTCTGCCGTTGTCACGGCTATCAACAGTGTCAGCGATCAGACTGGCGTTGTTGCGGAAGACACCGGCTCAGACAATGGCGGTGTAAACCTCATTGCTGAAGACGGCCGCAACATTCAGGTTGCGTTCGGCACGGTAACTTCTGCGACGACCGGTATTGCCGCAGCTGCTACCTATGAGGGCGGCTATACGCTGATCTCGGAAACGGGTGAAGACATTGTCATCGATGGTGGCGATGGTTCTACCAGCGCCGATGTCGCGAATGCAGGTCTGACCACCGGCACGTTTGGCGGCACGACCGCCGCGGTAACGAGCAGTGCGCAGGCAGGCTCTACGCTGAACGCGCTGGTGGCTGGTGATCTGGTCATCAACGGTGTTTCAGTGGGCGCGTCACAAGCTTCTGACGATACTGCTTCCAGCACGGACAATGCTGCATCCGCAATCGCAGTCGCTGCTGCGATCAACGATGTCAGCGAGCAGACCGGTGTCACGGCTGTTGCAAACGCAACGGTTCTGGTTGGCGGTACCTCACAGACGACAACGGGTAGCGTGTCAGGCGCCATCACGGTGAACGGCATTGCTACCGCGAGCATCACCACGACGACCGATGGTGAAACGAACCGCACCCTGGCGATCGATGCCATCAACGCTATATCTGGCCGTACAGGCGTGGTCGCCAGCGACAACGGCACAACCGTTACGCTGACCGCTGCGGATGGCCGCAACATCAGCGTTCAGGTTGCTTCGGCGGGTCTCGGAACCGACATCGGCTTGAACGAAACGGTTGATGGTATCGGTACCGGCGAAGGTGTTACCGGCACGGTTACGCTGCAATCAGCGAGCGCCTTTGAAGTATCAGGCGGTACGACCAACGGCGACTCCGGTGTTACCGACGTCGGGTTTGAGCAGGGCAGCTTCGGCGGCATCAGCGACGGTCAGTTCCTGACTGAAGTCGATATCTCTACCGTTGCAGGTGCTGAAGATGCGCTTTCTGCCATCGACAACGCGCTGGACTCTGTCAACCGCGAACGAGCAAACCTTGGTGCTATCCAGAACCGTCTGGACTCCACCATCACGAGCCTGGCCATCAATGTTGAGAATCTGACCGCAGCCCGGTCTCGTATTCTCGATGCTGACTTCGCCAAGGAAACCGCTGAACTGTCACGTACTCAGGTACTGCAGCAGGCAGGCGTGTCCATCCTGGCGCAGGCTAACGCTCAGCCTCAGTTGGTTCTTTCCCTCCTCCAGTAAGAGAAGGAACGACTTAGGCAAGGTTCGAAACGGTTGGTAGCGTCAGTTGCCAACCGTTTCGTCGTAGTCTGAAGCGTAAAGAGGTCCGTCATGAACAACATCAATAGTGCAGAAAGTGCGCGACAGGTTGTCACGGATGTGAACGCTGGACGTTCCGGTAATGAACAGGGACCGGCAATATCGGAGCGTAGCAGCGGCAAGGATTTGCCGTCCGACGTGCGTACGGCGCGTCCTGAGCAGCAGGAAGCTGCGCAGGAGCCCCGGGAAGTGCGCACCCAGCGTGTAGAACAAGCGGTGGAGCGTCTCAATGACTATGTGCAGTCATTGCAGCGTGATCTCAGGTTTTCTCTCGATGATGACCTGGGCAGAACCGTCGTCAGCGTCGTTGATCGCAGCACCGACGAGGTGATTCGCCAGATTCCGAACGAGACAGCCTTACAGCTGGCACGGAATTTGAAGGCCATGCAGGCAGATATGCAAGTCAGCGCTGGCCGTGAAGGCCAGAGCGTCGAAGCAAGCTTGGGTCTGATCAACACGAGGATTTAGGAATCCGCGCCTTCGCACACGGATTTGTGAGGGCCGACATCCGCAACCGTTATGGCATCCATTCAATCATTGGGGGTAGGCTCAGGCCTGCTCACGTCTGAACTCGTCGAAGATATCATTGCCGCTGAACGCGAAGCCACCGACCTGCGCCTCGACGCCAAGCGCGCAGAGTTCGAAGCAAAGATCTCCGCCTTCGGCGCCATCAGAAGTAGCCTGGACTCACTCACCAGCGCAGCCGGCGGTGTGGGCAATTCTGATACCCTGCTGCTGAACACAGTGTCCTCCACCAACGAGGCTGCAGTTACCGCTACTGCCAGCGCCGGTGCGAACCCAGCGTTGCACACGGTAGAAGTACTCGCTACCGCGCGGGCGCACACGCTGACGAGCATACGATTCGACTCCGTCGATGACGTCATCGGCGAAGGTACGCTCGATTTTCGTTTCGGCGCAACGACGTTCGTCAACGGCAACTACGACACATTCACGGAAAACCCCGAGCGCGCCTCCGGGCAGATTACGATTGACAGCAGCAACAGCACCGTTGCTGGTGTGCGCGACGCGATCAACGCAGCCGGGATCGGCGTCGAGGCATCTATCGTCAATGATGGTGAAGGATTCGTCCTGGTGCTGAAGTCCGACCGTACGGGCGAAGATCACTCCATGGAAATCGTCGCCACTGAGGGCGCGTCCCCCGGTCTTGGCGCTCTGAATTTCAATGCTACAGATAACACACCGGGTACCAACTTCACCCAGACTGTCGATGCCGACGATGCGATCGTCGTCATTGACGGTATCACGGTGACGCGGGAAACGAACACGATAGACGAAGTGATTCCGGACGTGACGTTTACGGCGGTGGGCAACAACGCCGGTGCGCCGGCAACCATTTCGATCGTGCAGGATGCCGGGGGCATCGCCGACAAGATGCAGGCGTTTGTCGATGCGTACAACGCTTTGAAGTCGCTGACCGACAATCTCACGGAATTTGATGCCGACGAGGGTGTTGGCGCGCTTCTGACAGGTGATTCCACCGTTCGCACGCTGATGTCCCAATTACGGCGTTTCATGACGCGCAGCGTTGCCGAGGTCGAGTCGACTTCGATACGTGCGCTCATCGATATCGGTATATCCACCAATCAGAACGCGGGGTTTCAGCTCGAATTCTCGAGGTCTGATTTCGAGTCGGCGATAACGGGTAACACAGATGACGTGATGGCGCTGCTCGCCGACCAGCGGCGCGCATCTGACAACCAGATCTCCTTCAACAGTTTTCAAACTGGTACCCAGGCGGGAACCTACGACGTTGAGATTACCCAGGCAGCCGCTCAAGGCTCGTATACGGGGTCTGCCGTAGCCGGGCTTGCCGGTCCAATCACCATCGACGATGACAACGATGCGTTGACCGTCACCGTAAACGGCAGCAGCAGCGGTGAAGTGCTCCTTGCGCAAGGCACCTATGCTGATGGCGGAGAGCTTGCTACAGAAATACAGACGCAACTCAACCTCGCGCTGCAGGACGCTGGCGCTACCGTCGAAGTCATCTATGACGAAACCGCGCAAACGTTGAGCATCACGTCATCGACTTACGGTTCCGGTTCCAACGTTGGTATCGATGTCGTAGATACGAACACGCTCGCGCTACTGGGTCTCGACGTTTCCGCTGCGGAGAACAATGTCGGCCTCGACGTGCGGGGTACCGTGAATGGTATCGAGGGAACCGGCACCGGACAGTTTCTTTCGATCCCCAGCGGTCCGACGCCGGCTACGTCTGGCGTCTACGAGGGCCAGTCGATAGCAGCATTCGATACACCTCCGCTCACGATTGACAGCGACAACGATACTTTCAGAGTCAGCGTCGACGGCACGCTGTCGAATGACATCGTTTTGACGGCTGGCGATTACGCCAGCGGCGCAGCGCTCGCAAGCGAGATAGAAAGCCAGATCAATGCCGACACCACGCTGACCGCGGTCGAGAAGAGTGTCAGCGTGACTTTCGACGCCGCCAACAACCGCTTTGAGATCACCTCTGCCTCCACCGGGCCGGGTTCGTCCGTCAATCTGACGTTTGCCGAAGCTGGCGTGGTTTCAGATCTGGGATTGAACGTCGCAATAGGTGCGCCGGGTCGAGCAGCGTCGAGCGTGGCGGATCCTGCAGCCGGTATACAGCTGCGGGTGCAGGGCACTGCCGTTGGCGAGCGGGGTACCGTGACGCTGGTGCGTGGCGTTATGAATCAGATCGAATCCTTTCTGGGCCAGCTGACCGATCTGGAAGGCAGTCTGACCAATAAGGAAGATGGTCTCGATGAACAGCTTTCCGCAATTGATGAAGAGGCTCAAGATTTCTCCAAGCGCATGGATTTGCTCGAAGAGCGGTTGCGCATTCAGTTTGCCGCAGCTGATGCCCTAATATCGACGCTGAACAACACTTCCGACTTCCTCACCAGCCAACTGGCGACATTGCCGGGTTATAGCAACGAAAACTAAAGTTTTTCTGTTGATGACCGTTAAAGATAAGAGAGTCAGTTAAATGGAAACCAGCGTGAATAGCCCTGTTAAACAATATCATCAGCTCGACATAGAAACGGCCATTGATGCAGCCACGCCGCATCAGTTGATAGACATGCTTTTCAATGGGGCGCGCGATCGCATTGTGCAGGCGCAGGGGTTGATGGAACGGAACGATATGGCCGGTAAAGGCGCGGCGATCAATACCTGCATAGAAATCCTCAGCGGCCTGCAGGCGTCCCTCGATCACGAGCAGGGCGGCGATATAGCCGCCAATCTCGACGGGCTCTATGACTACATGCAGCGACGCCTTTTCCGCGCCAACGCAGACAACGATGCTGACGCGTTGCGCGAAGTGCTCGACCTGGTCACGACGCTGCGCGGCGCATGGACTTCCATCGATCCGGTACAGGCAGCACGTTGAGCATTGATAGAGCGCTGCGCTGCCTTGCAGATATCGAGGCGGCCGTAGCCGATGGAGACTTCGAAGCCGCCAATACTGCGGCGCAGAATCTGAAACCGCTGCTGGTCGGCGCCCGGATCGACGATCTGGTTGCCTTGCGCGAGCGCGTTGACAACCTCAAGCTTGGCGTCATAGCACGGCAATCCGTACACGCGGATACCCTCAAATCCTTTCAACAGAAGCGCGACGGTGCTGCTGCGTATCAGACGTTTTCTCATATGAACTGAAGCAGCGTCCGAATCCTGACGGTCTACAAGTCCGGACCGTCGGAAATTTGACCAATTTCGAATCCCTTACTTAACTTCAAGCAAGGCAATCAGTCGGTGCGTCACCGCTGAGACAGCCCGCCAGCCGGGTACGCCTTAAAACTTGCAGACGAAGTAAGGAAGAAAAGGTTATGGAGGACCGTCAAACGGCTGACTTCCGGGTTGGTCTAGACTTTGCGGACGAGCAACGCGCCGCGCAAATCCGACAGTTGCTGGCTTTTGCCGAAATTCCGGTCGCAACGGGCTTGAGTGAGGCAACGACCGTTCTCGGCGACGGCTCCTCTGCGACGAATGTGACGGTCCCGTATGTCTATCTACAGGACCAGACCACGCCCGGCAGCGACCGGATTGTCGCGCAACTTCATCTCAACTCATTGATGGCGGCTTTTGCCAAGGCAGAAAGCCTGCGCGCGCAAAATCAACGCTTTCCAGACTCGAATTCAGTATTTGCAGATTTCATCGGTACCTCCGACGCTGCGGTCGAAACGCGTCAGATGATGGCTACCGCCGCGGTCAAAGACGTTACGGTGCTCGTTACGGGCGAGTCCGGAACCGGTAAAGAGGTGGTTGCAAGGGCGCTTCATCTCGGTTCGCCGCGCGCGAACGGTCCATTCGTGCCGGTCAATTGCGGCGCGATACCCGCCGAGCTCCTGGAAAGCGAACTTTTCGGTCACGAGAAAGGCGCATTCACGGGGGCCATTACGCAGAAAACCGGACGCTTTGAGCTCGCGCATGGCGGCACGCTGTTCCTCGATGAGATAGGCGATATGCCGTTCGCCATGCAGGTCAAACTGCTGCGCGCTATCGAGCAGAAAAATTTTGAACGTGTTGGGGGTACGCAAACGCGCGTCAGCGATGCACGTATTGTCGCTGCCACCAATTCCGACTTGGAGGCGAAAGTTGCAGAAGGCGAGTTCCGCGAGGATCTGTTCTATCGATTGAACGTGTTTCCGATAGAGCTTGCGCCGCTGCGCGAGCGCCTCGAGGATCTGCCGCTTCTGGTCAACGCTCTGCTGCAACGCATACAGAACGAGCAGGGTCTGCAGGTGCGTCTATCTGTAGATGCCCTCAATATCCTCGCCGGCTACCCGTGGCCCGGCAACGTACGTGAGTTGGGCAACCTGCTCCAGCGGTTGTCGATACAGTTCCCGCACGGCCTGGTTCGGTCTACGGACCTGCCGAAAAAGTACCGTGATGGTGGTCCATCGGCGTCTGAACCTGGCGCCGGCACAGCGGGTGGCGGGTCCCAGGAGCCCACGGAAGTACTCCTGCCGGTCAACGGCATCGATCTCAAAGATTATCTGACGCGCCTGGAAAAGAGCCTGATACAACAAGCGCTCGAGGACACCAACGCGGTTGTTGCCCGAGCAGCGGATCGTTTGCATATCAGACGGACAACTCTGGTTGAAAAGATGCGTAAACACGGCTTGAACCGTACGACGGAAGCCATGCAATGATCCCGGTGCTGGCAGGAGAAGATGCGCGCGAGGCGCACCGTTTGCTGACTGCGCTGACAAGTGCCGGATTTGGCGCAGACATAGTACGCACGGCTGACGAAATCAATGGCGCGCGCGTTGCGCTGGTGCACGTATCGCATATACAGCGGGCACGCCGGGCGGCCAATCCAACCGCGCTCATTGCGTTCGGCGGCGAAGACCGCGCAGATGCCGCGATAAACACGATTAAGCATGGCGCAGCAGAATATCTGCCCCAGGGCGCAGACATCGAACGGGTAAGCGAGCTGTTGCTAACGGATGCGCCGAGCCCGGCGCCGACAGGCGTGCGCCATGTTGCGCGCAGCGCCAGCATGCTTGGCGTCCTGGATCTGGCCGAACGCGTCGCCGCTGCGGACATCGCGGTACTCGTCTCCGGCGAGTCCGGCACCGGTAAAGAAGTCATCTGCCGTCACATACATGAGAGCTCGGCACGCGCAGACGGACCTTTCGTAGCAGTCAATTGCGCGGCGATACCGGAAACGATGCTCGAAGCCGTACTGTTCGGCCATGAAAAAGGCGCCTACACAGGCGCGTCAGAAAAGCGGCTCGGTAAGTTTGAGCTGGCCGACGGCGGCACGTTGCTGCTGGATGAGATCACCGAAATGCCGGTTGCGCTGCAGGCGAAGCTGCTCAGGGTCTTACAGGAGCGCGAAGTGGAACGCATCGGCAGTCATAAACCACGTAAGGTCGACGTGCGTGTACTGGCGACCAGCAACCGGGACTTACGCGAGGCAGTCGCGGAAGGCGTACTGCGCGAGGATCTCTATTACAGGTTGAGCGTTTTTCCGCTGCAGATACCTCCGCTGCGTGAACGCAGGGAAGACATCCAGACGCTGGCACAGCACTTTGTATCCAAATATGCGGGAGACCGTCGGTTGACCCTCTCCGCTGCTGCGGGCGACCGTCTGTTTGCACACGACTGGCCAGGGAACGTTCGTGAACTGGAAAACTGCATACAGCGGGCAATCGTGCTCTGCGAAAACAATACGATCGAAGCGTGCGACCTGGGCCTGACGGCGTCGCCGCTGGCAGACGAAGGCACCAGCCCGGTGCCGCTGCTGCAAAAGGAGCGCCGCGATACCGAGGAGCAACTCGTTCTGAAAGTGCTCAACGAGAACAACGGCGTGCGCAAGACGACTGCACAGCAACTGGGCATATCCGAAAGAACATTGCGCTACAAGCTCAAGCAGCTCAAAGAGCGTGGACTACTGATTTAGAGGGACGCACATGGAAGTCAAAGCAGCCACCCATAGTGATATCAACGCGGTGCTCGCGCAGATGCGTCAGTTGCGGGCCCAGACGCAGCAGGGCGTAGGACCTGCGCGCAACGTGGCTGACGTTGCGGCGCCGGGCAGCGTCCAAAGCCCGTCTCGCGCGGACTTTGGCGGCATGCTCAAAGGCGCGATCGACTCAGTCAACCAGCTGCAGAAGACCGCCAGCGCAAGCAGCGCAGCCTTCGTTCGCGGCGAGGAAACCAATCTCGTCAAAGTCATGGTCGACAGTCAGAAATCCAGCGTCGGTTTTCAGGCTGTCGTCCAGGTGCGCAACCGCATGGTCACTGCGTACCAAGACATCATGAACATGCCCATCTGAGGTCTAGGAGCAACTTATGGCTGAAATGCCCGTTCAGGTTGATGCCGCCGCGGCTGGACCCGCAGTGCCGGGCAGCAACTTCATCAAAGGCGCCGTGGGAATGCCCGTGGTGCGTCAGATCACGTTGCTCGTTGCCCTGGCAGGAAGCGTGGCGTTGGCGATCTTTGCGACGATGTGGATGCAGACGCCTGACTACAGACCGATTGGCGGGGTGTCATCACCAGCCCAGGCGAACGAGATCATCGACGCTCTGGAGTCCAGCCAGATTGATTACCAGCTGGACCAGCGTTCGGGGATGGTCCTCGTGCCCAAGGAGAGCTACTACACAGCGCTGATGTCGCTTGCCGGTGCCGAAGTGCTGGAAGGCAGCCAGCTCGGCTACGAGCTGCTCGACAAGGAGCAGGGGTTCGGTGTCAGTCAGTTCATGGAAAACGCCCGCCATCGCCGTTCTGTCGAAGGTGAGCTTGCCAAGCACATCATGAGCATAACCGCAGTGGCGCAGGCACGGGTGCTGCTCGCAACTCCGAAAACGAGCTCGTTTGTCCGCGACCGGCGCAAGCCCAGCGCGTCGGTCACGGTGACGCTGAAACCCGGCCGCGATTTGAAGACAGATCAGATCCGCGGGATTACCAGCCTGGTGGCCGCCGCAGTGCCCGAGCTCGATCCAAAAGACGTCGTCGTCATCGATCAGTCGGGGGCGCTTCTCTCCAACGGTGCGGAAGACCCGTCCTTGCAACGCAGTCAGCAGGACATGTTGTTGACGCGCGCTCAGGAACGCGCGCTCTACGAGAAAATAGCCAACATTCTGACCCCCTGGATCGGCGCGAACCGATTTACCGCAGAAGTGAACGCGACGCTGGATTTCACTCGCAGCGAACAGACGGCTGAACTCTACAATCCGGACCTTGTCGCTCTGCGCAGCGAGCAGCGTGTCGACGAGCAGCGCATTGGCACGCAACAGGGTGTCGGCGGCGTGCCGGGCACGCTCTCCAACGAACCGCCGCAGTTTGGTGAGGTCGATGCCAACGCCGGTGAGGCGGAACAGATGCGCGCCAGTTCATCGCGGTCAACACGCAACTATGAAGTCGACCGGACGCTCAGCTACACGGAGCATCAGGTTGGCACGATCAGCCGGATCTCCGTTGCGGTGGTCGTAGACGACCGTGTCGGCATCGATCCCGAGAGCGGCGAGCCTGTGAACGAGCCCTGGTCGGAAGAAGATCTGCAAAAGCTGACGCAGGCTGTGCAAACGGCTGTCGGTTTCCGCGCAGACAGAGGCGATACGGTCAGCGTCGTCAACCGAGCATTTTACCGGGAGCCCCAGGAAGCTCTGGTCGCGCCGCCGATGTGGGAGCAGGCCTGGTTTACCGATCTGCTCAAGCAGGTGCTGGGCGGGCTCGCAATTCTATTGGTGATCTTTGGGCTTCTGCGGCCGCTCTACAAGAATCTCAGTCAGGCCGGCGAGATGGTCAGAGAACAACAGAGCATGGCCATCGCGGATATGACCCAGATGCGTGAAACGGCTTTGGCCGAAGCGGTGCCCGGGCTGCCTTCGCCGATCAATCTTGATCCCGGCGATTCATCCGCGCACAAAATGGAAACGGTTCGTAATCTGATTACCGAGGACCCCGACAGGGTCGCTCAGGTGGTCCGCCATTGGGTGAATGAAGATGAGTGAGGCGATGGCAGAGCTGAACAAAACCGATCAGGCGGCGATTCTGCTGCTCACGATTGGAGAGGCCGAAGCGGCGCAGGTTTTGCGACACCTGGACCAGCGGGAAGTGCAGCGTCTCAGTGAGGCCATGTCCGGTCTCGGTGGGGTGAGCACTGACCTGATCGAGGACGTTGTGGACGGATTTCTGGAAGCCGTGTCTGATGAATCGGGCTTGACCATGGGCGCTTCGCGCTATTTGAAAAACACGCTCACCCACGCGATTGGCGAAAACAAAGCGAACGCGGTGATAGAAAAGATCAACGGCGGTAGCACGGCAGGCCTCGATAAACTGCGTTGGATGGACCCGCGCGCCATCGCCGAGTTCATCGTTTCCGAGCATCCGCAAATCCAGGCCATTGTGATGTCTTTCCTGGAGCCAGACCAGGCCGCCCAGGTCATCGAGTACATTCCGGATGCGGAAATGCGGCGTGACATCGTTATTCGCGTCGCCAATCTCGAAAGTATTCCGCCTGCGGCCATTGCCGAACTTGCCCAGGTGCTCGAGGAGCAGGCAAGCCAGGCGGGACCAACACGATTCGCGCAGCTCGGCGGCACACGCACCGCTGCAGACATTCTCAACAACATGGATAAGAACGCCAACGAGGCTGTCATGGATTCGATTCGCGAGCTGGATGAAGAGCTCGGCGAAGCGATCAACGAGTTGATGTTCGTCTTTGACAACCTCTCTCTCATCGACGACCGAGGCATACAGACGCTCCTGAAAGAAGTGTCCACAGACAATCTGACTCTCGCGCTCAAAGGCGCTGAGCCTGGTCTGCAGCAGAAGATCTTCGGCAACATGTCAAAGCGGGCCGCAGAGCTTCTGCAGGATGACATGGAAGCGAAAGGTCCCGTGCGGTTGTCTGAAGTCGAAGCCGCTCAGAAAGAAATTCTGCTGGTTGCACGTAAGCTCGCCGAGGAAGGTGAAATCATGCTTGGCGGCGCCGGTGGCGACGAAATGGTTTGACGGCCTGCCCGTGAGAGTCTCTATGCAAACTGGAATCCCACTCATGACAAAGCAGTCTGTCAGCGCACGCGCGAGGCCGTCAGTTTGACCGTAATAGATCAAGAGTACCGCTGGAAGCGTTTTGGCCCGACACCGACGCTGCCGACGTTCTCCGCGCCGGAGACCGCTCCTGACGAAACGCCGCCGGTCGACGCACACGCTCAGGGGTACGAGGCGGGTTTTGCGGAAGGTGAAGCAGCAGGGCGCGCTGCTGCAGAGGCCCGTGAGCAGCAGCTTCTGAAAACTCTCGAACAGCTTTCTTCCGAGCTGACCCGAACACGCGACGGTATTGTCAGGCAATCGTTTGAGGACATGGCCGATGTCATGCGGGTACTTTTCGAGCAACTGTTCTTGTACGAGTTACGCGCTGGCCCCGAACTCCTGACCGCGCTTTGCCAGGAGATGCAGAAGTCTCTGCAAAGTGATGACACTCCCAGAGTAATGCTCAGCACAGATGATTTTGGCGCCATGCAGCGGGTTGCGCAGGGATTGAGCAGTGTAGAGCTTGCAGAAGACGCGAATCTTCCTGTCGGTGTCATGCGCGCCAAGGTAGGCAGGTCGGTCGCAGAGCTCGACGTTATTGGCAATCTGCAGGATGTGTTCACGCAGGCGTTGCTGGAAACTCCGGTTGAGGCGTCCGACTTCGACGCGCCCGCAGAGGCGCAAGCCACCGCTGTATCGCCTTTGAGTGACAATGAAACTGAAGCAGGCAGCGAGAACGACGTTGCTGATTTTCCCTCCACTTCCACGGATGGAGACGGAGCTTGAACAGCGCGCCGCTCGGTCGTCTCGTGCAAGAGATCGGCGCGCGTCGTCACCTTTGCATGGCAGCGACGAGCTACGCCCAGGTGACCCGCTCGGTTGGTCTGCTCATCGAGGCGGAAGGTCTGCATGCCGGCCTCGGCAACATCTGCTGGTTGCAGCACCCCGTAGAAGAGATTCCCTGCGAAGTGGTTGGCTTCACCGACCAGCGAACTTTTCTGATGCCGCTGGCGCATACGGACGGCATAGAGCCGGGTACGCTGATACGCGTCCCCGCCAGCACCGGTGCCGCCGATGAGATCCCCGAGCCCACGGCTCTTCTAGGACGTGTGGTAGATGGCTTATGTGAACCTATTGATGGCCGCGGCCCGCTGGCCGTGGGCACACAACGCGTTACCACGCGGACGATCAACCCGATGCAGAGGCTGCCGATCAGCGATCAGCTCGATGTGGGCGTCAGCTGTATCAACAGCTTGCTGCGCGTTGGCGTCGGCCAACGTCTCGGCATATTTGCAGGCAGCGGTGTCGGCAAGAGCGTCCTGCTGGGCATGCTCGCTCGCTTTGTACAGGCTGATGTCGTCGTTGTTGGACTGATAGGCGAGCGCGGCCGCGAGGTGCAGGAGTTTGTGCAGGATAATCTCGGTGAGGGACTGCGGCGTGCCGTGGTCGTTGCCTGTCCTGCGGACGATTCTGCGGCGCTCAGGCTTCGCGGGGCCCGTCTGGCGACACGCATTGCGGAAGGCTTTCGCGATCAGGGCAAAAACGTCTTGCTGCTCATGGACAGCCTAACGCGTGTGGCGCAGGCGCAGCGTGAGATAGGTCTTGCTCTCGGCGAGCCGCCGACCAGCAAAGGTTATACCCCATCGGCGTTCGCCTGGCTGCCGCGCCTGGTCGAGCGCGCCGGGCGGGGTGCAACGGCAGCGGATGGCGCGATCACCGGTTTCTACACGGTGCTCATGGAAGAAGACGACTTGCAGGATCCCATTGTTGATGCTGCGCGCGCGATCCTCGATGGCCATATCGTGCTCAGCCGGGCGATGGCGGAGCAGGGCATCTATCCGGCAATTGACGTGGGAAGTTCTGTCAGCCGACTGATGCAACGTTTGTCTGTGCCTGAGCAGATGACGCTGGCACAGAAATTCAGAGCGCTCTGGCAGTGTTACCGCGAGCAGGAAGATCTGATCAACATCGGGGCTTATAAACATGGCAGCGATGCGACCACCGATGAAGCCATCGGCCGCTTCCCAACGATGCGGGCCTTCGTCGCACAGGCGGCAGATGAACAGATAAGCGTCGCCGCAGCGGATGACGCTCTCAGACAGGTGTTTGCCGCGGCGGTCACCCAGCCTCAGCAGGGAGTAGTAACCCTTGGATAAGTTGCACAAGGTCCTGCGTTTGCGGCAGCAGCGCGAAACAGAACAGGCTGAAGCCATGGCGCGCAGCCAGGCGGCAACTCAGGCCGCGGCGGCGAAACACGCCGAGCTCACCGCGTTGATGGAAGACTACCGTTCTAAACATTCCGAGCTGGCAGGTGGCCACGCGGAGAAGCTTCGTCACTTCGAGCGTTTCTTCGCAGAGTTGGCGCGAGCCGTGCAAGCTCAGCAACAGGTACTTACCCGGCTGAGGGAAGTCGAGGCGCGTGACACGGAGGTTTATCTCGGTTGTTACCGCGAACGTCGCGCGCTCGAACGGATGCTCGAACAACGTGAACTGGCGCACAAAACGGACCGGATAAGGAGGGAGCGCCGCAACCATATCCACCGTACCCCGGACGCGATGGTCTAAGCTTTTTACACAGGCAACTCATTTCTTCGCTGGAGCTCTACATGACAATTCGAACGGAACTCAACCAGGATTCGCAGCAGCTGACGATTGCGATTCAGGGCCGGTTTGACTTCAGCGCCCACAAAGAATTTCGCGAGTCTTATGAGAGCTTGGACGCCGCTCCGAACAAGTACTCCATCGACATGAAAGAGGCCGTCTATATCGACAGCTCTGCGCTCGGCATGTTGTTGCTGCTGCGCGACCACGCGGGCGGCGACAACGCCGATGTCGAAATTGTCAATTGCAACGCTGACGTGAAGAAGATCCTGACTATCTCGAATTTCGATCAGCTGTTCACAATCCACTAATCACGAAGCGCGCGGGAATGGATGCCAAGAACGCCGGCTCCTCGACCAGCCGCGTGCTGGTTGCTGACGACAATGCCGTAGACCGGAAGCTGCTGGCAACCATTGTCGGCCGTGCCGGTTTTGAGGTCATTCAAGCCGTCGACGGCAACGACGCTCTGGAGAAATTTTACGCCGAAGCGCCCGATATGGTGTTGTTGGACGCGCTCATGCCGGGGAAGGATGGTTTTGCGGTCGCTGAGGAGATCAAAGCGAACAGCGGCGATCGCTTTGTGCCGATCATCTTCCTAACCAGCCTGACTGAGGCAACAGAGCTCGCCCGCTGTGTCGATGTTGGCGGCGATGACTTTCTATCCAAGCCCTACAACCGGGTCATCCTGCAGGCGAAGTTGTATGCGCTGCAACGCATGCGCGACGTTCATCAGACCGTGCAAACCCAGCGTGACGAGATAGCCAAACACCACATGCAGCTGGTTGCTGACCAGGAAGCCGCCAAGGCGGTATTCGACAACGTGGCATCGGCACGCAATCTGGAAGCGCCGTACATCAAGTACCTGCTGTCTCCGCTTGCTTTATTCAACGGCGACGTTCTGCTCGCGGCGCAGAACCCCGCGAACAACCTCTACATCATGCTGGGGGATTTTACCGGTCATGGTCTGGCGGCTGCGATCGGAGCCATGCCGCTGTCAGACGTGTTTTACGGCATGACGGCAAAAGGCTTTTCTCTGGGCGAAGTCGTGCGGGAGTGCAACCGCAAGCTGGGCTCGGTTTTGCCTTCCGGCTACTTCTGCTGCGCCACCGCTCTCGTTGTCGATTTCAACCGATACACCGTCGAATATTGGAACGGTGGACTGCCCTCGGTTTATCTGCGCAAACAGGATGGTGATGATTTGACGCTGCTGGCTTCGCATCATCTGCCTCTGGGGATCTTGTCTCACGACAAGTTTCGCGACGACACGCTGGTCCACGAAGTCAGCCCCGGCGATCGTTTGTTCATGGCGACTGACGGCGTCATCGAGGCACGCAACGAGCAGGGCGACTACTTTGGCGCCGAGCGTCTCGAGGCGCTCGTCGCAGGGTCCACACCCGCAAGTCTCTTCGATTCGGTCAAGCGCGGCGTCTACGATTTCATAGGCGAACATGAAAGCGACGACGACATCACGATGGTTGAAGTCACCGTGGTGCCGGAAGAGGAGCTCAAGACCGTAGACGTGCAGGAATCGTTGGACGACCTCGGAGGGCCGAAGGACTGGAAGTTCTCGTATGAGCTGGGCCCGGCCTCGCTCAAGGACTTTAACCCGCTGCCGCTGCTGCAACAGGTATTGATGGGCGCGCCGTATCTCCGCGCCAGGGCTTCGTCGATATACACGGTGCTCGCGGAGTTGTATTCCAATGCCCTCGAGCACGGTGTTCTGGGTTTGTGTTCGGATTTGAAGTCTTCCGCCGAAGGCTTTGCCCAGTACTACCAGGCACGCGCCAAGGCGCTGGAAAACGTCTCCGGTTCGGTGCGATTCGAAGTTGAAGGTTCAATAAAAGACACCCAGGTCATGCTGCGCATACGCGTGGCCGATAGCGGTAAGGGATTTGATTACGAGGCCTACGTGGAGCGCGCTCAGTCCACCGCGGCTAACGCTGGATATCACGGACGCGGCGTCAGACTGCTCTGGGATCTCTGTGAGACCGTCGAATTTTTCGACCCCGGCAACGAAGTAGAAGTAACGATGCAATGGGAGCATGGTGATGAGTGATGTGCTCGACACTCAGCTGTTAGAAGAGCTGAAAATGGTGATGGAAGATGAATTTACCGCGCTGATGGAAACGTTTTTGTCAGAGTCGGCGCGTCAGTTTGCCGAAGCGCAGGGCGCATGGCAGAGCAGCGACCTGGATGCGCTGCGTCGCCACGCGCACAGTCTGAAGGGCAGCAGCGGCAACGTTGGCGCAGTCGGCCTGCAGGCGCTTTGCGCTGACCTGGAACATTCCGCGCGCGACGGCGTTGTCGATGTCATCCCCGGACTGATCGATGAGGTCTCACTGCACCTCGACCAGGTCAGCGCTGCTGTGCGCGCGCTCTAGTCTTCCGGGCATTATCCGCAGCTTCTCGAAGGCCGATTGGCCCGCTCTTTGCAACTTATCTTGCAGGCGCACAGGACGCGCCGAAGGTTGCAAGGAGAGCTGACCTGAATCTGCAAACATTACTGCCTGCGCCGTCGGGCATGGCACCGCTCAATTCTGAATCATCGGCGGAGAACGTCGAGCCTTTGACGGCTGTTCGGTCTTTCGAGACCGAGCTTCATGCCGCGCGTGTCAATAAACCGCCAGAAGTTGTTCAGAGCAGCATGGCAGTGGCCAGCGGCGTAGATCTCGAGTCTTTCTTGATGGAAATCCCGGCACCTGAAGCGGATCCGGAACCTGCGGGAGCAAGGGTCGAAAATGGCGTGGCTTTGCCGGTCAGCGGCAAACACCTGCCGGTCGAGCAGGACCTGAACGCCGAACGCGTGAATGAGGATATCTTACCGCAGCCCCTGCTACCGCCACTTGCGGAAGATGAAACGGTATTGACAGCGGATCATGATGCCACTGCGCTGTCGTCAGAGGACTTGTCTCGCGATAACGGCGCAGCGGCCGGGAAAGCAGGTATGGTCGAACCTGAAACGCTGCTGCCTCACAGCGATACGACGTTCAAGACGGACATGGCAGCGAGCCCGGAAACGTCTGCTGCCGCAACCGTCATGGCGTCCGGTGACGTTTCTCGAGCCGCTCAACAGAAAGTCATGCAGACGCCCCCGGGACTCAACAATACAAAGACGGACACACCGCAGCCCGTCTCGCCTGAACCAGCCTCCAGGGATGCCCTGTCTGGCTCGCAGCAGAAAACTGGCATCCAGACACAGCTCTCGGCGATGCCGCCGAAACAAACAGATATGCCGACGTCAGGGCTGCCGTCCGACAGGGCGGACAAGGCCGTCACTCTCCCCGAACCGGGCCCCAGGAGCGTTGCGGAGGCCAGAACGGCACCGTCGCCTCTGAGTCATTCTTCACTGCCGGGTTCTGCAGTCACAGCAACCCGCACTGCGCCGGATGGCGGCCAGACCCAGCTGCTCGACGGTGATGAGCGCGTATCCGATCGCCCGCGATCTCCCGCAGACTTGCAGAACGCGAAACCGCTGGCGCCAAGCAACAGCGGCATAGATGCTATCAGGCAAACCGCCGTTGACGCTCGTCGACCTGTTTCTTCCGCCGGCCAGCAGGTTACGGCAGGCGCCGAAGAGCACCCGTCGATATCGTTGCAACAAGCTCAAGACATGGTCGCGCGCAAACCTCTGCCCGCCAGCGCAGCTGCCCTGTATGGCCGGGTACAGCTGGATACCGTGCGCCGGCAGGCGCCGGGGCCTGAAGTTACCATCGCTGAGCCCAAGGTCATGACGGAAGCTGCACCAGAGCGTCTCGTGACGCCGCCGGTGCGAGTAGAGCAGACCGCCATACCTGAGCCTTTGCGGATGCAGCAGATGATGTCGGCGCCGGAAACGCGGGAGCAGGTATCCCAGTCGCTGCAGGAACAGGTCATGCGTGTCATCACACGCCAGGCTGTACTGCAGGGTAAGCTGCAGCTGCAGCTCAGTCCGCGCGAGCTGGGTCAGCTGGATATCGAGTTCAGCCACGAGCGCGGCGGTGAAGTGCAGGTTGCCATCGTTGCGAAAGAGAGCGCGACCCGCGAGCTCCTCGAATCCGCATTGCCGCGTCTGCGACAGAACCTCCTGGAGGCCGGCGTTCAACTTGCGGATCTCGATCTGCGCGACGGACAAGACCAGCCGTCAGGTGACCGGTCTTCTGACGCACACGTGCCGACAGGACACGTTGAGAGCGACGAAACGGGCGTTCCGGCAGCTCCGCAGCGCACACAGGACGGTCTTCTGAGCTTCTACGTCTGAGCCCCAGAGCCCGCGCGCCAATTAATTGGCGCAAAACGGGCGCATTTCGAAATCCTTACTACACTTCGGGTAACGCGCCAGATAACTGGCGCGGACTTCATCCCCATAGAGACAGGATTTTGACATGGCTGAAGAGGCAGCGGACCAGGCCCAACAGGATGCGGGCCCCGGTGGCGGTAAAAAGAACATCATTCTGTTTGCCGTCGTTTTGCTCGTGGCTATCGGCGCAAGTGTGGGCGGCACCATATTCTTTTTGAGTCCCGGCGAGGAAGCCGCCGTGGCGGAAGCGCCGGCGCCGGTCTCCAACAAGCCCGCCACGGCGATTTATCACAACATGCGCCCGCCTTACATCATCAACTACGTCACGGGCGCCAAACCCAGGTATCTCCAGGCTGAGTTCACCGTCATGGCCCGTAATGAAGCGGCCATCGAGGCGGTCGTGCTGCACATGCCGTTGATTCGCAGCGAGATCGTCAGCTATCTGACCGAGCAGAATTTCCTCGAACTGCAGACGCAGGAGGGTAAAGAGCAGGTTCGGCGGGGCATTGTGGGACTCGTCAACAAGATCCTTGCAAGCTACGAAGTGCAGCCCGGGATCGAGGACACCCTGATCACGAATTTCGTTCTGCAATAAACTGGACAAGGACGCATGACCGACAAGGATGTTTTAACCCAGGAAGAAATCGACGCGCTGCTTACAGGCGTCGATGACGGGAGCGTCGACACAGAGGATGTCGAACCCGGCAGTGAGAAAGTTGCCGACTGGGATTTGACGAATCAAGACAAGGTAGTACGCGGGCGTATGCCTACTCTGGAGCTGATCTCCGAGCGGTTCGCGCGCATGTTACGGAATGACCTTCCGGCCAGTCTCAAAGTGCCTCTGGAAGTTGGCCCCGGCGGTGTCCAGGTCGCGAAATACTCCGAATACATCGATACCTTGTATGTGCCGACTTGCATCAAGCTGTTGCGCATCAAGCCGTTCGTGGGCACCTGCTTGTTGACGCTGGACGCCAAGCTGATACACCGCCTGGTCGACCTGTTTTTCGGCGGCAACGGTGACGTCGCGGCTCTGGACGGCAAGGAGTTTACGCTCACCGAACGCCGCGTCATCGACCGCATCGTCTCCCTCGTCCTCAAAGATTTCGAGCTCGCATGGAAGGAAGAGCTGCCCGTAGAAACCGAAGTCATCGGTGACGAGGTCAACCCGGGGTTGGTCAACGTGATCCCCGGCAGTGAGGTCTTGATGGTGTCGAGCTTCCGGCTCGAGCTCGAAGAGGGCGGCGGGGAGATGCACATCGCGTTTCCCTATGCAGCGCTGGAACCCTACAAGAGCGTGCTCGATACCACAGCGAAAAAAGACCAGAAAGAAGCAGATATGGCCTGGAGAGCGCGCATGGAGCGCTCGCTCCTGGACGCAGAGCTGCCTCTGAATTGCGTGATCGGCGATGCGCAGCTGCGTCTGCGCGACCTCATGCGGCTGGAGGTGGGCGACGTTCTGGATCTCAACATGCAGGAAATTCACCAGGTCCGAATCAGCAGGATCCCAGCGTTTACTGCAACGCTGGGTAACTCGCGCGGGCGTTTTGCCCTCGAATTCGAGTCCTTTACCAACAGCTAGGAATACATCATGACGGACGAGACTGTAGAAACGGCGGCAGACGCGGGCACGGCAGAGGTTGCTGAGAATGCCCCTCTGGAATCCAAATCCGCCAGCGCCAAGAACCTCGAGGTTGTTCTCGACATTCCCGTGCGGCTGTCCATGGAGGTAGGCAATACCAACATCACCATCCGCAAGCTGCTGCAGCTCACGAAGGGATCCATCGTAGAGCTCTCACGGACCGCGGGCGAACCGCTGGACGTTTTAGTGAACGGAACGCTCGTCGCGCAGGGTGAAGTGGTCGTCGTAAATGACAAGTTCGGTGTGCGGCTGCTGGATGTGATCAGCCCCGAGCAGCGAATCCAGAGCATCAACTAGGACAAGGGATGGATCCGGTCAGCAACATATGGCAAGTCGCAGCTGCGCTGCTGTTGATCATCGGCGTAGTGGTTGCGCTCGGTTACGTCGCTAAACGGTTCCAGCTGGCCAAACCCGGCGGCAGCGGCACGCTGCACGTCGTTGACAGTACTTACCTCGGCCCAAAGGAGCGCCTGGTGTTGGTGCAGGTCGGTGATCAACACGTACTGCTCGGCATGAACCCGCAGTGCATAACCAAGCTTGCCCAGTATGATGCGGAGAGCTCTTTTGCCGCTACGCTAGCGCAGGCTCAGGAGAAGCAGGCATGACCTTGCGTAAGCTTGTTCCCTGGCTGGCGATGCTGTTCGTCATTCTCGTCGGCGTCGACGCGCACGCTGCAGATCTGCCGGCGGTCACCGTAACGACGGACGACAACGGCGCTGAAAGCTATAGCATCAGCCTCCAGATCCTGGCGGTGATGACGATCATCACGCTGTTGCCGTCGTTGGTCATCATGCTCACTGCGTTTACCCGGATCATCATTGTCTTCGCCATCTTGCGACAGGCTATTGGCATGATGCAGACGCCCTCCAACCAGATTCTGGTGGGCATCGCGTTGTTCCTCACCATTTTCGTGATGGCGCCCGTCTTCGAAGACGTTCATGCCGTTGCTCTGGAACCCTATCTCGCGGAGACGATGACAGCGCAAGATGCGCTGGTATCCGCTTCGCAGCCGTTCAAAAGCTTCATGCTCGAGCAGACCCGCGAAAACGATCTGGAGCTTTTCATGCGCCTGTCCGAGCACGAGAGCATCGACACAGTCGATGAGGTTGATTTTTTCGTGCTGGTCCCCGCGTTTATGACAAGCGAGCTGAAGACCGCATTTCAAATCGGGTTCATGCTCTTCATACCATTTCTCATCATCGACATGGTCGTTGCCAGCGTCTTGATGTCGATGGGTATGATGATGCTGTCACCGCTGATCATCTCTTTGCCTTTCAAGATCATGCTGTTCGTTCTGGTTGACGGCTGGGTCATGATCATGGGCACGCTCGCCTCCAGCTTTGGAATGATGGTATGACGATCGGCGACGTGCTTTCTCTTTTCGGCGACGCCCTTTGGCTGGTCGTCATCGTCGTGGCGCTCATCGTCCTACCAAGCCTCGTCGTAGGTCTCGTCGTGTCTGTTTTTCAGGCCGCGACGCAGATTAACGAGCAAACGCTGAGCTTCCTGCCGCGCCTGCTCATGACGTTGGTGACGATCATGGCGATGGGGCCGTGGATCCTGAGTGAATTCATCGATCACTTTGAACGCATCTTTGCAGCGATACCGGCGTTGGTGGGCTGAGAATGACGCTGTCCATGGCAATGCTGTCCGGCTGGCTGGGAGAACTGCTCTGGAATACGTTGCGCGTGGCCGGTTTTTTCATGGTCGTGCCGGTGTTCGGGAATCAGCTGGTGTCTCCCCGCATACGTATCGCGCTCAGCATGGCTGCCGGGCTCGCGCTGACGCCTGTGATGGGGGATGCCCCGGCCCTGGATCAGTTTGACCTCAGCGTTGCGCTCAATCTCTTTCTGCAGATCCTCGGCGCGATCGGCCTTGGATTCACTGCCATCATCTTTTTTCAGCTTTTCGTGATTGCGGGTCAGTTCATCGGTATGCAGATGGGTCTGGGCTTCGCCGCCATGGTGGATCCCGGTAACGGCGTGCAGGTGACGGTATGGAGCCAGTTCTTCCTGATGCTCGTGACGCTCTCTTTCCTCGCAATCAATGGTCACCTCATCCTGTTCGACGTTCTGGTAACGGGATTCAAGATGCATCCGACGGGCGTCGGGCTGACCTTGCCGGAGCTTGCGTTACGAATTGCGGAGATGGGAGGCTGGATGATGGTCGGCGGCGTCCTGCTCGCAATTCCCGCGGTGGTTTCTCTGCTCATCGTAAACCTGGCGTTTGGCGTGATGAACCGCAGCGCGCCGCAGCTGAACGTTTTCTCTCTGGGTTTTCCATTCAGCCTTTTGTTCGGTCTCGTCATCATCTGGTTCCTGCTGCATGGCTGGGCCGATCAGTTTCAGCGCATGGCGGGTGAATTTCTCGAACTTGCTGTTGCCACTAGAGGGGGCTAGGGGTGGCTGAAGAACAACAAGGTCAGGAAAAAACAGAAGAGGCGACTCCGCGCAAGCTCCAGAAAGCCCGCGAAGAAGGGCAGGTTGCCCGTTCGCGAGAGCTCAACAGCGTTGCGATCGTCACGTTTGGCGCGTTCGCGGCGATCTTTGTCGCCCCGCAAATGGCAGACGCGATGATCCGCCAGACGAAATACTTTTTCACGACAGCAGCGCAAACCAAGATCGCGCTGACCACGGTTCTCGGTAGCGCCGTCGAGGCTGCCGTCTGGGCGATATTACCGTTTTGTGTGGTCATGTTTGCTGCAGGTATTTTCTCGAGCGTCGGTGTCGGCGGCATGATCTTTGCGCCCAAAGCGCTGCAGCCGAAGCTCGAGCGTTTGAGCCCCATCAAGGGTTTCGGACGGATGTTTTCGATGAAATCCCT
This sequence comes from Pseudomonadales bacterium, assembly GCA_965267275.1. Taxonomy (GTDB): domain Bacteria; phylum Pseudomonadota; class Gammaproteobacteria; order Pseudomonadales; family Azotimanducaceae; genus UBA4421. The sequence continues at coordinate 2,371,239 of OZ253950.1, read as the reverse complement.
GGTGGAGCTCGGCAAATCCATCGCCAAGTTCCTGTTGATCGCCGGCGTGGCCATGCTCGTGCTGTCGATATCCATGCACGAGTTTCTGGTTCTCGGCACCCGCCCGGTGGAGGTTGCCATAGCGGACGGCGTGACCTACGTCGGCTGGGCATTGCTTTTCATCGGGGCCGCATTGGTCGTGGTTGCGCTGATCGACGTGCCCTTTCAAATTCACGATCACGCCAAACAGCTCAAAATGACCAAGCAGGAGGTCAAGGATGAGCTGAAGGATTCGGAAGGGAAGCCCGAGGTCAAAGCCAAGTTGCGGGCCCTGCAGCAGCAGGTAGCCAACCGTAAGATGCTCGAAGACGTGCCTGACGCGGACGTCGTCATCACTAACCCCGAACACTTCTCTGTGGCGATCAAGTACGACTCAGGCGCCATGCTGGCGCCGGTCCTGGTTGCGAAGGGCGTCGATCACATGGCGTTCCGTATTCGAGAAATAGCCACCGAGCACGACGTGCCGATGGTGCCGATGCCGCCACTAGCACGCGCCGTTTACTACAACACCGAGGCCGGCGAAGAGATACCCGAGGCGCTCTACGTCGCTGTGGCGCAGGTTCTGGCCTACGTGTATCAGCTGGAACAGTATCGCCGCGGACAGCTGAACGCCGAACCTCGACTTTCGAACGTTGAAGTGCCGCCCGAGATGGACAAAGGACGTCAAACAGATGCCTAACGTTAAACTAGGCGCGCTCGCCATACCTGCGCTGCTGCTATTGCTCCTGGCCTTGATGACAGTGCGCGTTCCACCGGTTCTGCTGGACGTATCCTTCACGTTCAACATCACGCTCGCGCTCGTGGTCTTGCTGGTCAGCGTCTATGTGCTGCGCCCGCTGGACTTCGCTGCGTTCCCGACCATTCTGCTGGTCGCGACGCTTCTGCGGCTTGCGCTCAACGTGGCTTCCACTCGCGTGGTGCTGCTGGACGGCCACGCCGGAGGGGCCGCAGCCGGACAGGTCATCGAAGCGTTTGGCGAAGTGCTGGTCGGCGGCAACTACGTTGTTGGTCTGGTCGTCTTCATCATTCTCGTCATCATCAACTTCGTCGTCGTGACCAAAGGTGCGGGACGCATTTCTGAAGTCAGCGCCCGCTTCACGCTGGATGCAATGCCTGGCAAACAGATGGCTATCGACGCCGACTTGAACGCCGGCATCATCGATCAGGACACTGCCAAGCAGCGGCGCGAGGAGGTCGCGAGCGAAGCTGACTTTTACGGTGCCATGGACGGTGCCAGCAAGTTCGTCCGCGGGGACGCGGTTGCCGGCATATTGATCCTGGTCATCAATATTGTCGGCGGGCTCGTCATCGGCATGACGCAGCACAGCCTGACGTTCGACACCGCGCTGGAGCGTTATACGCTCCTGACGATCGGTGATGGGCTGGTCGCGCAGATCCCATCCCTGCTCCTGTCGACAGCAGCTGCGATGATCGTCACGCGCGTCAACAGTAAACAGGACATGGGCCAGCAGGTCATGCAGCAGATGTTTGCGGACCCTAAGGCGCTCGCTATCGCCGGAGGCATACTGCTGACCCTTGGACTCGTGCCCGGCATGCCCCACGGTGTCTTTCTCACTCTGGCGCTTGCGGCTGGGGCTGGTTCCTGGTGGATCTTTCGCAAAAACAGCCAGCCTGTAGAAGCAACTGAGGCTGCCGAACCAGAGCCGGAAGCGCCGACGCAGGATCGCATTGACGTCAGCTGGGACGACGTTACGCCCGTCGATCCCCTCGGGCTCGAAGTGGGCTACAAGCTGATACCTCTGGTCGACAAAAGTCAGAACGGAGAGTTGCTGAACCGTATACGCGGGGTTCGCAAGAAGCTCTCTCAAGAGCTCGGCTTTCTGGTCCCGACCATCCACATCCGCGATAACCTCGACCTCATGCCAAACACCTATCGCTTCAGTTTGATGGGCGTCACGGTGGGCGAGGCCGAGGTGTACCCTGACAAATTCCTTGCCATCGACCCCGGCGAGGTATTCGGGACGTTGAATGGCCTCGCCACTCAGGACCCGGCGTTTGGCCTGCCGGCTGTCTGGATAGAAGAGCAGGACAAAGACAACGCCCAGACCCTGGGCTATACCGTGGTAGATGCGAGCACTGTCGTCGCGACGCACGTCAACCAGGTCATGCTCGACAACGCCGCCGATCTTCTGGGTCACGACGAGGTGCAGCACCTCGTGGATCTTCTGGCACAAACATCTCCGAAACTTGCGGAGCAGCTGGTACCCAACGCGATCAGCTTGTCCGGACTGCTGAAGATTTTCCAGAACCTGCTGCGCGAGAAGATTCCGATCAAGGACATACGAACGATTGCCGAATGTCTTGCTGATGGATCGGCCGGCAATTTGACACTGGATGACCAGACCAACCTCGTACGCGCCAACCTGTCGCGCATGATCGTGCAGAACATCTACGGCAACGATCAGTCGCTGGAAGTCATCACCCTCGACCCTGAGCTCGAGCAGTTGTTGTTGCAGGCGAAGAACCAGGGCGGCGGTGAGACGCCTGTCATCGAGCCGGTGATGGCGGAGCGCCTGCAGCAATCGGTCGCGAGCGCGGCAGAACAACGCGAGCTGGCAGGCAAGCCGGCAGTGCTTCTGGTCTCTGCCGGCATCCGCAGTCTGCTGGCACGCTTCGTAAAGATCTCGCAAGCAGTAGTGCACGTACTCGCTTATGAAGAAATCCCGGACAACAAACACATCACCGTCGTCTCCACGATAGGCAGGACGGGTTAGGAGAGTTAGATGAACGTTGAACAGACCAGGTCCGCACAAACGTTTACGGCGGACACACTGCGGCAGGCGCTGGCCCTGGTGCGCGCGGAGTTCGGTCCGGATGCATTGATCATCGGACAGGAGCGCGTTGGCGCCAGGGTTGCGGTACACGCCTGTCTGGAACTGCCCGCAGTTCAGCTGGGCGGAGAGCGCAGCCCATCGAAGGCAGACGATAACCCGGCTGGCGAGTCCGTGTCGCAGATGCGCGTGCCGGCGAATTCGCTGACCGCACCCCTGGGTGGTTCGGCATCGATGCATGCCGTGGCCTCTTCCCCGGATAAGAGTGACGACAATCTGGTTGTCGCCGAAAGCACTGCCCCGGCCAATACAGAACTCAGCGAAGCGCTCCTGGAGCTCGGCTATGGCATCGATATCCAGCAGGAGCTGGGACGCTGCACCGATGTCGAAGACTTTCGCAAGACGCTGCTTGGACGGCTCAATTACGCACGCAAGCCTGCTTCGATGTTGCGCGGCCGCTATCGCTTCATCGGTGTCTCCGGTGCCGGCAAGACCGCGACCATCATCAAAATCCTCGCGGATTGGGTGCAGAGCAATAATCCTGCCGACGTGGCAGTGATATCTACAGACAACGAGCGTCTCGCTGGCACGGAATCACTGCAACTGGCCTGTCAGGCGCTGAACGTCCATATGCGCGAATGCAGGGCTCAAGACCTGGAGAAAGAGCTCGGCCAGTTGCTCGGACGTTCTCTCGTGCTCATCGATACGCCGGCTTTAAACCAGAGATTTCCAACGGGGACGGCAGCAGGCGTTCAGGATTTCTGGGTCGTCAATGCCATCCACGCAAACGCCAATTTATTGGCGCAGTATCGAGTTGTTCAAGACCTCCGCCCGGCGGGTCTAATCGTTGCGCAGGCAGATCAGCTGGTCGCGTCAGATGACTTAGCGAAACTGTTGTACGAGTGGCGTTTGCCGCTTCTGTTTTTTGGTACAAGTCCACAATTGCCGCGCGGTCTGGACATGGCCACACCGGAAGAAGCTACGCGCATCATGTTCGGAATGGACATGCGGATCGATATCGAATTGACCGTTTAGAAATCACAACTATGTTTCTATAGAGGAGAGGACCGACCAGTTCTCTCCAACGCCAGACCAGGGACGTCTGGCGGCAGCAAGGAGAAGTAAGACATGGAGCAAGTCTCTACAAAGCCGATACAGGTCGTTGCCATCACAGGCGGCAAGGGCGGTGTGGGCAAGACAAACGTCAGCGTGAACCTCGGCCTGGCGCTCACGCAGATGGGCAGGCGCGTCACGTTGCTCGATGCAGACCTGGGCCTGGCGAACGTCGATGTCTTACTGGGATTGAAGCCTCGCCACACGCTGAAAGACGTGCTGGACGCGAACTGCTCGATGCGCGACGTCGTAGTTAATGGGCCCCTGGACCTCAAGGTCGTACCTGCCGCCTCGGGTCTCCAGGAAATGGTCAAGCTTGGTCCCCGCGAACACGCTGGTCTGATCAGCGCGTTCAGCGAGATTGCCCACAACATGGATGTGCTGATCATCGACACTGCCGCGGGTATCTCCGATGAAGTAGTGAGCTTTCTGTGCGCGGCGCAGGAAGTGGTTGTCGTTGTCTGCAACGAGCCGACCTCCATCACGGACGCATACGCCCTCATCAAGATTCTCAATCAGCAATATGGCCTGCATAAGCTGAGGGTCGTTTCGAATATGGTTCGGGATGAGGAGGACGGCGTTGCTGTGTACAACAAGCTGCAAAACGTAACAGAGCGCTTCCTGGACGTGGCGCTTCTGCATGCGGGCTCCATTCCTTACGACGACCAGCTGCGCCGTGCGGTGCAGAAACAGCGAGCAGTGCTCGATCTCTACCCGGCGAGCAAAGCAGCGCAGGCGTTTCGCAAGCTCGCTCAGGAGGTCGACAGCTGGCCGATACCCACATCGCCAACGGGCCACCTCGAGTTTTTCGTCGAGCGCCTGGTTACCGAACACGCACTGCACTAAGAAGACCGACATGGTGAGTTCTGGAGTAGCCGCATACAACGACGCTGCCGGACGTAATGAAACCGTCGAGAAGTACGGTTATCTGGTCAAGCGCATTGCACATCATCTTCTGGCACGCCTGCCCGATAGCGTGCAGATCGACGACCTGCTGCAGGCCGGTATGCTTGGCCTGCTCGAATCGATGTCGAAATACGACCCCGGCAAAGGCGCAAGCTTCGAAACCTATGCCGGCATTCGCATACGCGGCGCCATGCTCGACGAGATGCGTCGCGGCGACTGGGCGCCGAGATCAGTTCATCGCAACTCGCGCAAAGTAACGGAAGCCATCCGCGCGATCGAGCACAACACAGGAAGCGTTGCTTCCGATCGTGACATCGCCAAAGCGATGGACATCAGCCTCGAAGATTACTATGACATTCTGCGTGACGCGGCCAATTGTCGTCTGGTCAGCTACGAGGAAGTCAATGAGAGCGACGATCCCAGCGTTCTTCCACACATCGAAGCCGGAGACCACGGCGCAGAGAAGTCCGCGCTCCTCACGAGTCTGGCGTCTGCGATAGACGAGCTTCCGGAGCGCGAACGGCTGGTCATGGCGCTTTATTACGATGAAGAGCTCAACCTCAAAGAGATTGGCGCCGTGCTCGGGGTCAGTGAGTCCCGTATCAGCCAGATCCTGAGTCAGGCCACTGTCAGAGTGCGCGCCAAAGTAGACGATTGGGTGGACGCCTGATGGACTTCTACGCGCTGCTTGGCGCCGTCGTTGCCTTTGCCGCTATTGTCCTGGGCAACGCTCTGGAGGGCGGACAACTGCAGGCGTTGCTGGATCTGCCCGCGCTGATCATCGTGCTGGGCGGTACGCTCGGCGCGGTGGTTTTGCAGACGCCGGTTAAGCGTCTGGTTCACGCCTGCCGGCTGAGCCAGTGGGTACTGCTGCCACCAGCGTACAGCGCTGATGATGATATCGATCGCCTCCTGCAATGGAGCCGCACAGCGCGACGCGAAGGCCTGCTGGGTCTGGAGAATATCGCTGACGGCATGGGCGACCCTTTTCGCAAGAAGGGTCTCGAGTTGGTCGTCGACGGCGTCGAGCCGGTCACAATACGACGCCTGCTCGAAACGGACAGTGGATCGAGGGTCGACTACGATCTCGCAGCCGCGCAGGTGTTCAAAAGCATGGGTGGCTATGCGCCAACAATCGGTATTCTCGGCGCCGTGATCGGTTTGATACAGGTCATGGGCAACCTCGCAGACCCGGATGAGCTGGGGCAGGGTATTGCCACAGCGTTCGTCGCCACGATATACGGCGTCGGGTTTGCAAACTTGCTCTTTCTGCCCGTTGCAGATCGCTTGCGTAGCCTTGTTTTGCGCACGTCCAACGCTGACGATCTCTTCATCGAAGGCCTGATTGCCATCGCGGAGGGTGAGCATCCGCGCAGTATCGAGGTGCGTCTGCGCGGTTACGCGCAGGGGGCGTGAGCCATGCGGCGCAAGCTGGTCGAGGAAGAAGACAACGCAGACCGCTGGATGGTTTCGTACGCCGATTTCATCACGCTTCTGTTTGGCTTCTTTGTCGTCATGTACGCCATCTCGTCGGTAAACAACGAAAAATATCGAATTCTGTCGGCAACGCTGTCTGAAGTGTTCAACGTCACCGTTGCAAGCACTGAACCCATTCAAATCGGCGAACCCACGCTGAGTGCTTCGCCACACATCGTGGATTTACCGGATAGCACCGCGTTTGCAGATCAGGATGAAGGGAACACGTTCATCGAAGATCCCGCCGAAGCCGCGCAATCCCTGCTGGGAGGCTTTGCCGATGCTGAGGGTGTTGCCATTGATACCAACAACGACTGGCTCGAACTGAACCTGGACGCGAGTGTGCTCTTTGCGCCTGGACAGACCCAGCTGACCGAAGCGGGTCGCGCGTTGCTCGCGAAGAGCGTAAGCATGCTGCTCAGCAATACCAACCCCATCACGATTGAAGGTTATACAGACAACATACCTTCGACCTCGCGGGTGCACCCCTCTAATTGGGAACTGTCTGCTGCCCGTGCCTCCTCCGTTGCTCGTTTTTTCGTGCAGGCCGGGATACGGGCCGAACGCATCGCCGCAGTCGGGTACGGCGAGAATCATCCGGTGGCAACCAATGCGACCCCGGCGGGGCGCGCTGCTAATCGGCGCGTCGTTGTCGTCGTAGCGCGGCGCCAGGATGCCAGTCGCAACCTGAATGCAAACCCCGACAGCGCAGCATTTGCGATCGTGCGCGGCGCTGCAGAGGCCGAGGCGGACCCGGATGTCGTCCAGGTACGGACCGAAGAGGGCGGTCTCCTGTTCAGCAACAACCCGTTCGAGTCCCGGGAATAGCGTCAGATTTCTGGCGAAAATCACAGATTGAACTAATCTCACAATGACGCGGTAGTAGAAGTACGGAAGTAGCGGAACGCCAACGAATTGCTGAGCTGAAGCTCGTGAAAGCCCGAGAGGTGTGCAATGAGTATCAACAAAGTCACTACCCGCAGAGGCGCCGGTTACATCCCGACAACGCGAAAGCCAAGCCAGGGTAAGTTTACCGTCGATGGGATCGAGTCAGTTGACGGCGCACCGGACGCGGCCGACGAAGAGTCCCGCGGCCAGCGTCAGACCGGACCTGAGCAGGATAATCGAGCGAACGAGAACGCGGAGAAGAAGGGCAGGATCGATGAGCGTATATGACTCTCTTTTAATCACCATCATAGGCGGCGTCGCCGTGACTGGATATGTGCTTCTGCTGGTGCAGAGCGCGCGTCAGCATAAGCGGATTGCGGAACTCCAGGATCAACTCGAGGTATTTGTCGACACGTCTATCAACGTTGCACGCTGCGTTGACCGCTTGACGCGTCAGGGTGGAAGCCAGGAGATTGCCAACGTTGCCAGCCGTCGCTGGGTGCTCCGCGAAGCGCGCAATCGCCTCGACAAAGGGGAGAGTGTGAACGACATCGCCGTACCTCTGGGCCTGTCCAGAGATGAGATGAGACTTCTGGGCAGTCAGGCCGCGCCGCCCCTCTAAGCTGCGTAGGTCCCCGCGATCTGATGGATGCGGGCGATCATGGCGCGCAGACCATTGCCCCTCGTGGGGGACAGATGCTGCAGCAGTTCGAGCTCCTCGAACAGACCTTCGATATCGTAGCCCAGGATTTCAGCGGGCTGCTTGCCGTCAAGCGCCGTCAATACGATGCTGATCAAACCTTTGACGATAAAGGCATCACTGTCGATGTGCAGTCTCAGACTGCCGTCTGCATCACGCTCGTGCGTGAGCCAGACCTGACTCTGACAACCCCGCACGATGTTGTCGTCGACTTTGTCTTCCTCGCCGAGAGCGGGAAGGTCTTTGCCCATATCGATAACAAACCGGTACTTATCTTCCCAGTCATCGAAGAAGCCGAATGTATCTTTGAGTTCATCGACCGTCATATCAATAAACACCGAGCTCCAGGCGGGCCTCTTCCGTCATCATTTCTCTGGACCAGGCAGGATCGAAGACGAGTTCGACGGTAACAGCCTCGACATGGGGTGCCTGCGCAACGCGATCTCGCACTTCCGCCACAAGCACGGGCCCCATACCGCAGCCCGGCGCTGTCAGCGTCATATCGATGTGCACGTCATTGCCGTCCAGCCGCACGCCATAAATGAGACCGAGATCGACTATGTTCACCGGAATTTCCGGATCGTAGACGGTGCGTAATGCCTCCCAGACATGGTCTTCGCTGATCGTGTCACTGGGCGTGAAGGTGAGCGCCTCTACTTCCAGACCCAAGGCATCCGCATCAGTGCCGCCGATGCGCGCCATGTTGCCCTCTATGACGACAGTAAATGCGCCGCCGAGACTTTGGGTCAACGTGACAAAGGTACCTGCCGGAATGGTGATGGGATCACCTGTTGGCACCAGCCGCGCATCAACCGCGCGCGTTGTCGGGACTAGACGGCGTTCCACGGTTTACGACTGACCGACGTTCGTGGCCAGGCTGTCCGGGTCCAGATTAGCGGTGCCGGAAGTGTCCGCCGACACGGCAAAACTCTCGCCGCATCCGCAGTAGCTGGTGGCATTGGGGTTCTTGAACACCAGAGCGGAGTTCAAACCCTCGGTAATCATGTCCACCTCGGTGCCGCTGACCATCTCCAGATCATCTGAGCTGACACATATGCGGACATCGTCGGCAAACTCGTAGCAGAGATCGTTCTCGGCAGGCGCTTCAAGAAAGTCCAGCATGTACATGAAGCCGTTACAGCCGCTTTCCTTCAGACCCAGGCGCAGGTATTGGCATTGCGTATACGCCAGCTGCTTGCGGATATGCTCGCTGGCAGCAGGTGTCAAATTGATGTTGGCATTGTCTTGCATGATCGAGGCTCTATAAGAACGTGGTTGCTTTGTCGACCGCCTGTACCAGACGGTCGGCGTCTTCTTGATTGCTATACAGACTGAACGAGGCGCGGACTGTACCCGGAACTCCCAGCGCGGTCATCAGCGGCATGGTGCAATGGTGACCGGTTCGGACCGCGACGCCCTGTTGATCCATCAGGGTGCCGACATCGTGCGGGTGTGCCCCTTCTATGAGAAAGGAGATGACCGCCGAGCGATGGGCCGGTTCGCCGACCAGCCGAAGCCCCGGGATCTGCTTCAGTTTGAGAACCGTCTCGGCGACCAGCTTATCCTCAGCCGTCACCAGCGCCTCGCGCGGCAGGCTCTGCAGATAGGTGATCGCGGCACCCAGACCAACGACACCGGCGATGTGCGGCGTACCGGCTTCGAACTTGTAAGGCGGTTTCTGGTAGGTGCTTTCCGTCAAACTGACCGTTTCAATCATCTCGCCGCCGCCTTGCCATGGAGGCAACTCGTCCAGACGGCTGTATTTGCCGTAGAGCACGCCGATGCCGGTGGGTCCGAACATCTTGTGCCCTGAGAACGCGTAGAAATCGCAATCCAGTCTGCTGACGTCCACCTGTTGATGCAGAACAGCCTGGGCGCCGTCGACTAGCGTGATCGCACCGGCGTCGCGGGCAGCCTGGACAAGCTCTTCCACGGGGTTAATCGTGCCGAGCGCGTTGGAAACGTGGTTACAGGCGAAGATACGCGTTCTGCTGCTGAGCTTCGCGTAGAAGTCTTCCATATCGAGTTCGCCCGACGGCGTCACTTTGACGCCCTTGATCACGGCACCCGTTCGCTGCGCGAGGAGCTGCCAGGGCACAATGTTGGAGTGGTGCTCGAGCTCGGTAAGGAGGATTTCATCGCCGGCAGCGCATCGTTCGGTCAACCCGAACGCAACCAGGTTGATCGCTTCAGTCGTGCCCCGGGTGAATATGATTTCTTCGCGTTGCGAAGCGCCGATGAAATGCTGGCAAGAGGTACGCGCGTCCTCCATGAGCTGAGTGGCTTCCTCTGCCAGTACGTGGGCCGCGCGATGGACGTTGGCATTGTGCTGACGGTAGTAAGCAGCCACGGCATCGATCACCGCATCGGGTTTCTGCGTGGTCGCCGCATTGTCCAGGTACACCAGCGGGGCGCCCCGGTGCTCACGTTTGAGAATCGCGAAGTCGTCGCGCATCAAGCTCATTGGAGGAGCCCTGCAAAACGGTCACGGCTCGCGTCGCCCAGCGGCCCTTCGGTGCAGCTGGCAATGAAGGCCTGGCTGAGGAGGCGCCGGGCCTCGTTCGGGCCGATCCCTCGGCTCGCGCAGTAGAACAGATGCGCGGGATCGATCTGACCCACGGTGGCACCATGCGCGCACTTGACGTCATCCGTATATATCTCGAGCTCGGGCTTCGTGTTTATCACCGCAGCATCGCCCAGAGTGAGGTTCTTGTTAGAGAGCTCGGCGTCTACACCGCCGGCGTTCTGATGGATGTGGATCCGTCCGTTGAAAGTGGCCTTAGCCGCATTGGCGGCGATGTTATGAACGCGCTGACGGCTGGTTGCATTGCGCGCCTGATGTTCCATGGTGACCTGTAGGTCAAAATGGGTGCGTTCGGGCAGAAAGGCGGCGCTGGTGATCTCCGTGTGCGCGCCGCTCGCAGCGCTGGCGATAGTCACATCCTGGCGCTTCAGAGCCGCGCCGACGCAGTGATTGTGCAGGCTGTAGTGACTGTCCCGATCTTGTGAGATCGCGAGATGCTGCCAGTGCCGCCCAGCGCCGAAAGCCTGGCGTGAGTGGGTCAGACGGCTGCCCGGACCGAGTTCGATCCACAGAGACTGGTAGACGTCTGCATCGCCGTTGGTCGTTTCTCTGAGATCCAGGCTGGCGTTGGCACCAAGGCGCAGCAAGATCGGCAGGCTGGGTTCTTGATAGTCGATGCAGAGCGGTTCGCTGACAGGTGCATCGACGTCAATCACGATCAGCGACTGACGGTGACACAGATTGAATACGGCGACCGGGGCGCGCGCCTCCTGCGCCGAAAACGGTTTGATGACGTCACCATCAGTGATCGTGTTCAGGCTGATACCTTCGGGGACGCTCAGCCAGGTCGGCTCGCTGGCGCTGAGCTCGAGCACTTCCAGCACCTGCTTAGGGCGCGTGTACTTCCAGCGTTCCCGGTGCGCGGTGGACGCAAAGGCTTCCGCAAGCGCATCAGGCTGAACGTTGAGCCAACTCGGCAGGTGCGCCGGCAGCGCCGCAGGCAGATTTACCTCAGCCATGCGTAACCCTTCTCTTCGAGTTCGAGCGCAAGCGTCTTATCGCCCGATTGTACGATCTTGCCATCCGCCAGCACGTGCACGTAGTCGGGCACGATGTAATCCAGGAGGCGCTGATAGTGGGTGATGAGCACGACGCCATTGGCTTCGCTGCGAAAGCGATTGACGCCCTCGGCAACCACCTGCAGCGCATCGATATCCAGGCCTGAATCGGTTTCGTCCAGAACGGCCAGACGCGGCTCGAGGAGCAGCATCTGGAGTATCTCGTTGCGCTTTTTTTCACCGCCGGAAAACCCTTCGTTGACGCCGCGCTTGAGAAACTCAGGGTTGAGATCCAGGGATGCGGCGAGTTCGCGGACCTGCTTGATGAATGCGGCAGCGTTCGGCTGCTCGGCGCCGTTGGCATGCGCGATGGAGTCGGCTGCGGCTTTGAGGAATTCCATGTTGCTGACGCCGGGGATTTCCACCGGATACTGGAACGCCAGGAAGATTCCGGCGTGAGCACGTTCGTGGGGCTCGAGATCGGCAATATCGCTCCCGTCGAAGGTCACGCTGCCATCCGTGACTTCATAACCAGGGCGTCCCGCGAGTACGTTGGCCAGCGTCGATTTGCCTGAGCCGTTAGGACCCATGATGGCGTGTACTTCTCCAGGCTCGACGACCAGATCAAGCCCGTTGAGAATGGCTTTCCCGGCAACGTCCGCGTGCAGCTGTTCTACGTTGAGTAAGCTCATCCCACTGCACCTTCCAGGCTGACTTCGAGCAATTTGCCGGCTTCAACCGCAAACTCCATGGGTAACTCCTTGAATACTTCTTTACAGAATCCGTTGACAATCATGCTCACCGCTTTCTCCGGGTCTATGCCGCGTTGCTGGCAGGCGAACAGTTGCTCTTCGCTGACTTTCGACGTCGTTGCCTCGTGCTCGACGATGGCCTGAGGGTTCGAGTTCTCGATGTAAGGGAACGTGTGCGCGCCGCATTCGCCGCCGATGAGCAGAGAATCACACTGAGTGAAATTGCGTGCCCCGGTCGCCGTCGGCGACATGCGCACCAGGCCGCGATAGCTGTTCTGGCTGCGTCCTGTGCTGATCCCCTTGGAAATGATGGTGCTCTTGGTGTTGCGGCCCATGTGCATCATTTTCGTGCCGGTATCTGCCTGCTGCAGGTTGTTGGTCAGGGCAACCGAGTAGAACTCGCCAACGCTGTCGTCGCCGCGCAGAACCACGGATGGATATTTCCACGTGATTGCCGAACCGGTCTCCACCTGGGTCCAAGATATTTTTGCCCTGGGCCCGGCGCAGAGGCCGCGCTTGGTGACAAAGTTGTAGATGCCGCCCTGGCCATTTTCGTCACCGGGATACCAGTTCTGTACGGTGGAGTACTTGATCTCGGCATCCCCGAGGGCGACGAGTTCCACGACCGCGGCATGCAACTGGTTCTCATCGCGCATCGGCGCGGTGCACCCCTCGAGGTAGCTGACGTAGGACCCTTCATCCGCAACGATCAGCGTGCGCTCGAACTGCCCGGTGTTGCGTTCGTTGATGCGGAAGTAGGTAGACAGCTCCATCGGGCAGCGCACGCCCGGGGGTATGTAGACGAAAGAGCCGTCGCTGAAGACCGCTGAATTGAGGGCAGCATAAAAGTTGTCCCGCTGGGGCACGACGCTGCCGAGATATTTCTGCACGAGCTCCGGGTGGCTGTGCACGGCCTCTGAGATCGGACAGAACACGACGCCGGCTTCAGCCAGCTTGTCCTTGAAGGTCGTGGCGATGGAAACGCTGTCGAAAACCGCGTCCACGGCGACGTTCGCGCTGGGTTTGATGACACCAGCCAGCGCTTCCTGCTCATGAAGCGGAATGCCGAGCTTCTCATAGGTGCGCAGGAGCTCAGGGTCCACCTCGTCGAGGGAGTGAGGCCCATCGGTAATGCTTTTTGGCGCCGAATAGTAGGAAATCGCCTCGAAATCCACGGGCGGAAAATGGACGTGAGCCCACTCAGGCGCGTTCATCTCACGCCACTGCGTATAGGCCTTGAGGCGCCACTCGGTCAGCCATTCTGGTTCCTGCTTTTTGGCCGAAATGAATCGGATGACAGACTCATCCAGCCCCGGTGGCAGGGTTTCCGCCTCTATGTCGGTGACGAATCCGGCTTCGTACTCGCCGCGGGATTCAACTAAATCGTCAACGGTGTGACTCACACTCAACCTCTTTGATGCGTAAACTAATGTGCCAGTGACCCAGCAGGGTGCGCGATAGCGCGTGTGAACGGCGTGAATTTTACTCCGACGGAATACCCAAGTAAAACAGTCGGGTATTATTTCGTCCGTGCAGCTGGTTCATGTCACCGACCATCGAAGTAAAACAAGGACCATGCATGCCTCGACTGCAGCGCGTACCGGAAGCAAATGTGGAGTATGCCTACGGCATCTACCTGCTGACGACCAAACACAGGCTGATCAAAACCCTGCGCAAACGATATCAACCGTCTATCCATGGTCATCGTACCTGGGGATCCAGCTTCCTCCTGATGGATTACCTGAATCACAACGGCATTCGCCGCGGCGCAAAAGCCATGGAAGTGGGGTGTGGCTGGGGACCCGTATCGGTCTTCTGCGCCCGTCAATTCAAAGCGAAAATGACGGCGATAGACCTCGACAACGAGGTGTTTCCATTTGTCGATGTGCTGGCAGACCTGAATGCGGTCCAGGTGAAAACGCGTCGTGCCGATTTCACGAAGCTCAAGAAAGCCGATCTGGCCGCGCAGCAGTACGTATTCGGCAGCGACATCTGCTTCTGGGACTCGCTGGTCAAGCCGCTTGCGCGTCTCGTCAATCGCGCCATGGATGCGGGTGTCAAACGCGTGGTCATCACCGATCCGGGGCGGCCGACGTTTTACGAATTCTGCGACCAGATGGCCAAAAAACACGATGCCAAGCTGCAGGAATGGTATGCCATCGAGCCGGAACGCTTCGAAGGGGAAGTCATCGACATTCGCCCGAAAAAGTAGAACTATTTCATCTACTTAAGAACTATTTTGGACAAACGATTTGAGCTGTGTGGCCATGCTGGCGCAGGCTGAATTCTGCACTCTGGCGATGAGCGGTATCGGCACGACGAGCGCCGGCATGTAGCTGGTGCCGGCGGCATCGGAGCTGACGCGTCCGGCGGTCTTGGCCGTGTGGGCATCCCACACGGATGCCTCATAACTGGAATCGTTTTCCCAGCTGAGAAAGCCGAAGCAACCGCCGCCGCCAGGCGTCAACGTGCAGGACAGAGTACCGGCCTGGGATGTCCGCTTGGTAGATCCCTCGACCCACACGAGATACTTCAGCCCGATTTCGCGCAGGCGTTCAGCCAGCATAGGCTGCTGGAGAAGACCCGGCAGGTCGGAGGTATTCAACGGCGCCGTGCGCGGCTCGAACCAGGGGAACATCGCGTCCATGAACGCCTGCTCCGTGATGACCTGCACGCCCTTGTCACCGCTGGCCATGTTGCGCGAGACGCAGTCTATGAAGTCGTGCTCCGCCTCGGCCTGGCTGGGTCGGTTGCGGCGACCCAGGACGACAATTGAATCTCCCGACGACATGGCAGTTTCCGTCTGGCGCACCTGCTGCACGGTTGCGGTGACGCAGCCGCTCAGCAGCGCCGCAAACATGACGACCACACCCCCCAGACCTGTCCTCTTCATGCAGAATTTCCTTCGTTGCCAGTGGTGCTGTCGTCCGATGCGCCGGGTTGTGCGGGCTGCGCGGCGGCGGGTTGAGCTGTCCCGGATTGCGTAGTGCCGGATTGCGTAGTGCCGGATTGCGTAGCGCCGGATTGCGTAGCGCCGGATTGTGCAGTGCCGGTTTGAGTTGGCGGTGCCAGCGGCTTACCGGCTGCCAGCCATTTCCTGACCACCGGTTCGCGGCTGAAGTTGATGCTGAAAAAGGCCATCGCGTCGCGACAGGCCGCCATCGAGGCTGCCTGCAGGCCGGCAGTCGAGGAACCATAGTTCTTGTTACTGGCTTTCCCGTAGGCAGGCAGATTCCACTCGCCGATCAGGCCTCCCTCGCGATCGAACAACATGAACTTATAGCGAATCCAGACCTCGTAATAGTTGGAACGCGTCTGATCAGGCAGTGAAAACTGCACCTCTTCGATGGAGGGTTTGAGCACGCCATCCCAGGCACCATCGATGGTTTGCGCCGAAACGAATGTGTGCGCCTCGAAAACACCGCTGGCGAGATTATCGAACAGGGCCTGCTGAGAGGGGCCGATCGCCACTTCCCAGGAGCCTTTCTTGTCGATCGTCTCCTTGTGCTCGTACTGGACGAGCGTCTCGTCGAGATAAATCCCCAGGCTGACAGGTGCTTTCTGCATGAGCGGAATCGGAAAGACGCCTTCCACGGCGAGTTTCTTCGGACCGCTGCAGGCAGACAGCCCGCAGAGGACAGGCAACAGAAGAAGGACGACTGTTCGCCGATCTATGCTCATTGGTACTCCGCCAGGCCGACGAACGTGCCGTCGTTGCGATAAGCCAGCTCACGCATGAGGGCGGCAAAACGGTAAACCCGTGCGTTGGGTCGTTCCAGGTAAACGGGAAAACCGACAGCGTGGATGCGCACGCGCCGACGCCCGCTGTCGTCTGCGAGATTGACCCTGTCGACTGCTTCTACGACTTCTTCCACAGAGTTGCCGGTGTAGTCATCTCCGAAAACGTAAATGCTAATACGTTTGTCGGGATCGTAGTAGGTGTTGATGGCTTCGGTAATGCCCTCCACCGGGCTCGAGTTGGAAAACGGCGCCCAGGTTTGCAGCGTGGAGATGATCGAGCCGCGCAGGGCAGGGGTGTCTTCGATCCACTGCCCCTGGTAGCGGGAGAACATGTAATCTCCCATGTCGTTCATGACTTGAATACCTTTGACGCGCGGATAGATGGACAGCGTTTCGCTGACTTTACGCACGACCTGCGGCCAGGCCACGCTCTGCATGCTGCCGGAGGTGTCGATCACGAAGATAATGTATTCCGAATCCACCGTGATGCCGCCCACGAGTCCAGACTGGCGCTTGAAATCGAGACCCAGCAGGCGCTGCATTTCGTCGGTCAGCGACTGCTTCGCCGCAGCAAGCTTGAGGTTCTCGGTGGACACTTCCTGTTGCTCATCGCTCAGATTGTCGAATTCACCCAGAATGCGACTGAGCTCGCGCTGCAGCGCGTCGAGCTCGGTAAGGCGGCTGTCCAGGCTGGCTTCCGCCAGCTGCAACTGTCGCCGGAGTTCGTCGATCTTGCCGCGGATTTCGAACAGCGCTTGCTCGCGCTGCTGAACCTGCCCTTCGAGGTTGACGTTGCTGCGTTCCAGCAGCACCGGCTCGAGAGTTTTCGTAATCATCAGCAGCAGAATGATGGCGCCGAATCCACAACAGATGACGTCCAGGAAGGAGACGCTGAACTCTTCGACACCTCGGCGTTCGCGTCGCATTACGGCCAGTCCCAGGATGGTGAGATGAACGCGCCGCCCGTTACGCGAGCAACGTTCCAGTAGGCCGCGGAAGCCATCGGGTCGCCTTCCATCGGAAACATGATGACGTTGACCGGGATCTGCTTGGGCAGCCGGTCAATGGCATTACCGAACAAATCCAGCCTGCGGGAACCGCTGACCGTGGCGCCCCGCGGCGGGCTTTCCCCCTGCGTGGGCAAGCCGTCAGTGATCAGATAAACGTTGTCGGGAATGGGGGAAAGCTCGCGGATCTTCAAAATGAGTTTGACCAGGCTGGACCCGCCGTTGGGAATCTGGTCGCGGATCTGCGCGACGCTCGCGTTCAGCAGCTGACCGTCACCCATCGGCACCCAGTCGTCATCGGAATCAGGCACCATCGACACCGTTTCTTCAGCAAACGCGAAGATCTGGAACTCGGCATCCAGCGGCAGCTGTGCGGCGAGCCAGTCTACGGTGCGGACCGCGCGCTGCCATTTCGGCGCAGCCCGCTTGCGCGCATCGTCCATGTTGCGTCGGCGCAGCACGTTGACGATGGTGTCGTCCAACATGCTTGCAGACGTGTCGATGGCAATCACGATGTTGCGGCCGCCTACCTTCATCCCTGTCAGATACTGACGGTCTCCCTGACCTTCGAATGCCCGTACCTGAGCGCCATCGTTGGCAGCTTTCAGCGCCTCCAGCCGGCGCACTTCCTCTTCACGGCTTTCGATATCCGCGGACAGCTCGCGGAGACTTTCCGTCTGCGCAATCGATATGTCTTTCAGCTCGTCCAGGCTCGCGAGCTCATCTTCGAGGGTGTTTTCGGTAGAGGCGAGCTGCGCATCGGTTTCGTCAACCCGCGCATCGACGCTATCGAGCGTTTCTATCAGCTCGAACATGTCTTTCTCACCTTGCTGAACCTGATAGTCGAGCATCCGGATTTCGGCCAGGAGTTCGTTGTTGTTCACCTGTTGGTCTTTCTGCGTATCGTGATTGATGATCAGAAAAACCAATACCACTGCGCCGAATCCACAGGACATCACGTCGAGAAACGACAGTGAAAATACGCTGAGACGACGTCGGCGCGGCATGGTCTATTCCAACCTGATTGCCGTGAAGGTGGCGCCAAGACATTCGACCTCATCACCTGGATGAAGCGTCTGGCCGAGTTCGGCAAACATCCCATTGATCTTGACGTTGCGGTCCCGGCAGGCAGCCGTCGATGGATCGAAGATCGGGACGAAGCGGGCACTGTCCAGAGCAGTTGCGTGGTGGTCAGCGAGCAGATGTGTAGCGGTTTGTTTGCTGGAAATTGCTGCAGGTGCCGCGACTTCGCCATTGCTGCGCGTTCTCGCGCTGGTGATACGCCGCACACCTTCACGCTCGAGATCCGCGCGCAGCGCGGCGTAGTTCGCTGCAATCGTGTTCTCGTCGACTCTGATGAGCGTACATCCCGCGCTTTCCAGCGCGCTGGCGAGACCCGGCACGGCAAGCACCCGAGGTGTCACCGCGAGGGTGCCTAGCTCTCCGAATTCCGCGGCGCTCAGGCGCTGGCGCAACTTGTCGTCGAGCTGACGGGCGCTGACCTCCATTTCGCGCACTGCTTCGCCCTGATTTACGCGGACGCGCTGAGGGCTGACCTCCGCATGCCCCAGCCAGCCGTACACATTGTCGAACAGCTGCTGCTCGGATTGTCCCGCATGCATCGGATCGAAACGGGTTTTGTGGACAAACTCGTCCGCAATGACGTTCATCCAACCGTCAACGATGTTCGCGACTCCGAACCCGTCGAGGCTGTTCGTCTTGGTCGCAGCAATCTGCTCCTCTTGAAAGGTAAGCTGCGTCAGGCAGAGACGATGCATCTCTATGTCGAGCAGGTGTGTGGCGCTGCCGCCGGGCAGGTGTAACGCTTGTGCGAGCCCTGTTTCGACAAAGCCACTGACGGCAAGGCCGGTTTCCTGAAAAATTCCGAGCAGGAGACCGAGCTGATCGTTGGTCAGATAGCCCGGGATCGCAAGGCCGACAGCCACCGCCGGATCGAGGTCCAGCGCCTTGACATGTTCATACACGAGGTCGGCATGATTTCTGGCAGAACCCAGATCACCGGCCACCGGGTCTGCGGAAAGGCTGCTGAGGTAACGGTTGTTGAACTGTTGCGGGTGACTACGGGAGCGGGCGAGGGCATCTGCGCCGAACACCAAACCACCCGCGGCGCTGGAAGCGGCAGCGGGCTGCCGCGTCTGCACCAGACCCTGGGAGTCACGCAGCGTCAGCTGCCAGTCGTTGATCTCGAGGAAAATCAAGCCTGGCGCACCTGCAGGTGCCGCAGCAGCCGCTGATCAGCATAGGAGTGGGTGTCCAGAACGAGCCGCTCCTGGATGAGCTGCAGTTGATGCATGAGAAACATCAGGATGATGCTGATGACAAGCGCGATGAACGTCGAATTGAAAGCGACGCCAAGGCTCGTCGTGACGCCGGCAATGTCGCCTTCGACAGCTTTATAAGCCTGCGCCAGCGCATCGCCGATGCCTCGGACGGTGCCAATGAAGCCGATAGAGGGAATCGCCCAGGCGATGTAGCGCACCATGGATAGCTCGCTGTCGAGACGGTCGGATTCCGCATCGCAAACGGACCTGACAGCCTCCGAGACGTCCTGCACGTTGCGGGTGGAGGAGAACCGGTGCAGCGCTGCCAGCAGGGTGCGGGGCAGCAGAGACTCTCTGGCCTCGTCAGGCAGGCCCTGGATCGGTCGCGCAAATTCGCGCGTATCCTCCGGCAAGATGCTCATCCCATCTGTGACCTGAATGAAGTCTTCACTGAGCAGACTGCGCTCGGCGAGCGCTGCACGGGCCTTGAAACCCATGATCGCGATGGCCCAGAACATCAGAATGAAACAGGCTTCCTGTTCGTAGTCACGCACCACGACGTAGAGGGATCGATCCTGCACGATCGGCTCTCCCTGGGCCGCGAGCTCCGCCTGCTGCTGCAATATCGCGTCGGCATTGGGACGAATGAGGGTTACATAAACCAGGTGCACCAGGATGATGCTGATGACGAGCGCGCCGATCTGGTAGACGAGTTCAAAAGGTAGTTGTCGTTTCATAGTTGCTTCCAGCGTCGGCCGATCAAATGTCGACAGGGAATGAGACCGCAAAATCTTCCGAAATTTCCTCGCTGGGGATGAATATTTCTTTGTCTTTGCTCTTGTTTTTCTGTGCTTTGTTCTCCGCGCGGGTTGCCTCAGCGTCTTCTGTCGACGCTTTGCTTTCATCAGCCTCTGGCTGCGGCGCAGGTTCGCCTTCGGCGGCGATGACGCTTGACGCAAGCAGCACCATGGCGCTCATAACAAGTATTCGTATCATTCAGCAAACCTCGCTAGTCGGAAGCCAACGTCATCACGTCCCTCGATGCCGTAGTCACGAAACGAAAAACGCAGTTCGGTAATGGTGCCATGCATCCAGCTCGAGCCGCGAATGACGTGATAATCAGCGCTGGCCGGACCCATGGGGTTCGTGACGGCGTTCTTGTCGGGGATTTCATAGAAGTCATTCATCCACTCGGCAACGTTGCCGCCCAGGTCGTATAAGCCTCGCGTATTCGCCTTGAACGTGCCGACAGGCGCTGCCGCCGTGTGGTTATCGTTGTAGCCGAAAATGATCCGACCCACCAATGCCGAAGCGGCGCGGTCCGCGAAGTTGCCATGGCGGTCGGGTGGCGGCATGTTGCTGCCCCAAGGGAAGCGCAGTTGTTCACCGCCAGGCGCCTCGCCGACGGTTCGTGCAGCCCAGGCCCACTCCGCCTCTGTTGGCAAACGGTAACCCGTGGCGTTGAGATTCATGCCGACGACCTTGCCGAACTCGATGCGGTAGAACTTCGGCAGGCCATCCCGGTCGGACAGCCAGTTACAGTAGGCAGCGGCATCATGCCAGCTGAGGTTGGCGACGGGGTAGTCATCCTCGTTGAGCGTCACCTCTTCATATTTGCCGGAGTCGTGGCCGGCGGCAAACTGGCGAAACTCTGCATTGGTTACCTCGTGCGTGCCGATGTAGAAGAGGCGATCCATGTCGACCTCGCGCAACGTCTCGTTGGCGCGCCTGCCGGGTTCGCGGCGCGATGCGCCCATCGTGAAGGCGAACGGCTGAAAGAGTTTCAGAGACTGTCCCGCGGCGGTCTGTATGCTGGGCTTGAGGGCCTGCAGCCGAGCTTCTGCCAGCGTCAACAGTCGTACCTTCACCTCCTGCGTCAGGCCGACTTTGGGCGTGATCGTCTGGCTGTAGCCGGCATGACCTTCGAGGCTTATTTGTACACGATGCTCTTCCACAGGCAGTGTCAGCGTCTGATTCGCACTGCCGATGGGTTGTCCGTTCAGGCTCAGCACTGCATTTTCCGGCTGGGCCCGAAAGACGACTTCACCGGTCTGGCGCACCAGATTGACATGCAGACTGCCGCGCTCGCCGCGCGCTAGCGTGCGTTGGCGCGAGGCGGTGGCATAACCTTTGCTGATCACCTGTATGTTGTGTGCGGCGCCCGACTTCAACTCGAGTGTGAGCGGCGTGCGGCCGGCAAACTGGCCGTTGATGGTAATGCCGGCACCGGCGGGTGTGCTGGTCAGGGCAAGCTGTGCATCGGCCTGTATCAGGGTGACGGGCTCGAGGCTCATGTTGTCTCCGGCCTGAGCAAAAATGCGCTGCCGATAAGCGCGGTAACCATCGGCCTGCACCCGTATTTCCCGCTCTCCGGCAAGGGCCTCCACCGTGCCTGGCGTCTGTCCCGCCAACACGTCGTCGATGTAGATGTTTGCGCCGGCCGGCGTGCTCAGTATTTCAACCTCCGCCCAGTTCGGCGCCAGACTCACCGTGAGGGCCTGTTCGCGGCGCTTGCCTTCGATGTCGACGATCATGGCTTTCGGCAAGTAGCGTGGGTGCTCGACGACGAGCTCGTGTTGCCCCGCGCTCAGCTCCAGGCTGCCAGTCATCTCACGAACGCTGCCATCGATGCTGACCTTGGCGTCCGCGGGTTCGAGCGTGAGATTGAGGATGCCGGGCAGCGGTGTGAAGACGAGATCGACTTTCTGATTGCGCTCGGCGCTCACAACGAGATCTTCCTGCAGCGGCTCGTGCAAGTCGGCGGTAGCGGTGATCTGGTAACTGCCCTGACGCAGGAGGTACACGCCGCCAAGCTCGAATGACAAGCCGCCACTGACGCTGACCGAAGCTGCAGCAGGTGTGAAATTGAGCTGCACGCTGCGGGAAGTAAAGAGAAACCAGAAAACGAATGCCGCCAACAGCACCAGGGCACCGACGACCCACTGCCAGCCGGCGATACGCGCTACGCGCTGCTCGGCGCTGGGGACGAATTTGACCGCCTCAATCGTATCGTTGGAGTCGTGCGCCTGCATCCGAGTTTATTGCCGGGCCAGAGTTTCGACGCAGCGGACCTCGATGGGCTGTATGCCTGGCAGCACCTCGACTTTGAGGAAGATGTCCCGGCAGCCGTCCTGACTGCCGCGAATGGTGTATTCGCCGGGCCGCAGCGTCAGCAGCTTTTCTTCGAATACCCCCAGGCGTCCTACGTTGGACACGATGACGTCGGTTGCATTGTCAGAAACCAGCACGACGTCCACCGGGTCACGGTATTGAATGAGGAGGTCGGCGACGGTGTCGATGGCCGCCTGCAGCTTCGGTCCTGTCTGCTCGAGCGCTCTGGCCTCTGCGAGGATGGTCTGCGCATCGAGATAGAGCTTCTGTGACGAAAGCTTGTTTGGCGCATCCATGATCCTGCCCAGCAGGCGCTCGGCCCGCTGGTGGGCGAGGGCGGCTCGCTTGCCGTTGCTTGCGAACTGTATATTCGGATCCAGGTCGAGCGCCGCGCCATAGGCATCGGCAGCCTCCTGCCAGGCTTCCCGCGCCATGGCCGCTTCCGCATCGCGCTGGTGGCGTCGAATGATTGCCAGATCGTTCTGCTCAGCGACCTGCTGCAGGCCTCCGGCAGCAATCTCATTGGCAGGGTCGAGCTGCAATGCCGCGTTGAAAGCCCGCCGCGCGGCATCGAACCGGCGTTCATTGAGTGCCGCAAAACCGCGGCTGATCTGGCTGTTCAGATCGTTCCCCGCCTGCGCACGGGCGACGCTGGCGCGCGCCTCGGCGAGACCGCTGGTGGCCGGATCCAGTGCAGCAACTTCGTCGTACAGCGCCAGCGCCTGCGCGTAGCGGGCATTGAGCTCGTGATTCTTGGCGCTGCGCATCTTGCTGATGATGTCCGGCAACAACCCCGCGCGCTGCAGCTCGCTCAGCGCGTCGGCGCCTTCGGGTTTGATGAGCAGCGCCGCTTCGAGTTGTACAACCGCCTCGGCGGGCTCGAGGTCGGCGATCGCCACGCGACCGGCGTCCAGACGCTCCCGGTAGAGGCGTTCGCCCTCATCGATGAGCGCTTGCAACTCGGCGACCGCTTGATCGTAGGTCGCCAGGGCCTGGGCGAACTTTTCTTTCAGAAACTGTGCGTCGCCTTCCTGAGCCAGCGCCATCGCGGCGGCCAGCGCGTCCGCACCCCAGCTGTCCACGGCCATGCTTTCTTCGAGCTGGATCTGGTGCTCCACGAAACGCGACAGCGCTTCCTGCGCATTTTCCCGGGCCAGCTGCTTCTGCGTGGCCGCAAACGGCGCGAGCGGTTCATCGGCTGCGGTAGCGGTGGCGGGGACGTCGTCGCCTGCCGGGGCCGGTACAACAGTTCGCTCGGGGGCAACGGCGGGGGTCGGCGCCCAGACGTACGCCAGCGCCACGGCGGCCAGAACCGCCACCACGACACTGACGCTGCGCCAGTCCAGACGTTGCAGGAGGCCGCGCTTGGACTGTCCGGTCGCGAGGTGCGAGAGAGGCGCAGTTTGCGGCTGGATGATGTCATCGCCGCGCTCACTCATTGTGGTTCGGGTTCCTCCGGCGGCGTCAGGCCGAGGTCTTCGAAGTAAGCGCGCTTCAGAATGCGCCGCAGCTCCGCGTATTGCTCATCGACCGTACCTTGCAGGCGAAACGTCTGATTCTCGAGCTCGATGGTCGTCGGCACGAGCTCGGCTTCCGCGGCGCTGCCCAGCTCGCGCAGGCGTTCCGCCTGCTGTTCGGCCTCGTGACGCTTGTGCACTGCGCTGGTGATCAGCGTCGCGCCGGCAATGACGCCGACGACCCCGCTTGCGTCGACGTAAGCGTCGCTGCTTTCGTAGATACTCGCGACGCCGCCGATGATGGCCATTGTCCCGCCGATCGCCCGGGCGCGCGACTGCGCGCGCAGCTCGTTGTAGGCAATCGCCTGCTCGTAACTCGCGCGGCGCCAGTCCTGATAGGCGGGATACATCTGTCGATGAAAATTGCTGTAGTACTGGTCGAGGGTATCGATGAACAGATATTCGCGCTCGCGCACGTTGCGCACCCGCGACAGCATCGGATCGTCCTCGGCAGGCAGCCTTGCGATGACGTAGTTGCCCGGCTCGACTTCCTGGACATGGTCGGCAAACGCTTCGGTGGAGAACTCCCGCGCGAACTTGAGCTCGGCAGTTTTACGGATTTTATCGATGTCTGCCGGGCTCAACGCCTCCCGGTAAGCCAGCATGTCGTCGGCGAGGTCCTTATAAATCGCCTGAAACGCGTCGATGGACTCCGGCATCGTATCTTCGTAGGCATACTTGCTGGCCAGGGCTTCATAGTTCCGGGTAAACCACTGCGCGCCGGTCGCGTCGGAGACGGTGACTTCAATCTCCATGCGCTCGCCGTTCGACTGCACAATCTTGCCATCGATCATGACATCCACAGCGTGGGTCGGCCGTGGCACCACGCGCACTGCACCCCAGTTGCCAGTCGACTGCAGAAGATTTTTGGCGAAATAGGGCACGTACTGCGACTCGGCGCGACGCACTTCCGGCATGATGAGTTCTTCGATGCGCTCGTCGTAGTCTTCCGGAACATTCGCGTCGAAGATGCTGATACCCACATCGAGAAGCTCTTCTTCCTCGAGGTATCGCTCCGCTTGCTTTGGCGGGGTCATGTCGACGATGCGCGTCGTCTGTGAAACGCAGCCGGCTACGAGCAGACAGGCCGTAACCAGGCAGACAAAGCGATAACCCGCGTTCATCTCGAATGGGCTCACCCGCGTTTGTACTTGCGGTACTCTTCCCACAGTTTTTCCTTAAGTTCAGGGTCTTCTTCCTGCATGGCAGCTTCGCGCAGCTGCCGCGCTATGATGTCGTCGTCTTTCGCATCCGGAATGTCGTCAGGCACGCCTTCGGCGCCACGTCGTGGCGGCGGGGGCGCTGGCGGAATGTTCCGACGCGGGGGTAACGCGCCGCCCGGCTGAGAATCTCCGCCGCCACCTTCGCCTTCGGCGGCAGGCTCGTCGGCAGGTATCGGGATGCCGTCGCTGCCGCCGCGGGAGGAGGCCAGAATTTCCTGCTCTGCCAGAATTTCGCCGTCAAAGTCTTCCAGCGCACCTTCGAGTTCTGCGTCCGCGCCGCCGCCCGCCTCGCCGTCAGCCAGAGGGTCGTCGCCGCCGCCGAAGCCGCCTTCGCCATCCCCTTCGGCATCTTCTTCACCGCCGGCACCGCCAATCGTGCCGCCGGGGATTTCATTACTGGTCTCCCAGCCGTCGCCTTCGCCGCCGCCGCTTTCAACCGGCTCCCAGGTGGGATCTGCGTCACCGCCTTCACCGTCACCGTCGCCGTCGCCGTTACCGTCACCTTCCGTATCGCCGCTGCCGTCACCGTCGCTTTCACCCTGACCGCCGCCGCCGGGGAGGCCGCTGCCACCCGGGAGACCGCCGCCCCCGGGGAGACCACCGCCGCCGGGCATACCGCCGCCGCCGCTGCCGGTCTGACCGCCTGATTGACCGCCGCTCTCTCCACCACTCTGACCACCACTCTGACCACCGCTCTGGCCGCCCGGGTTACCGGACGGCGTGTTGCCTTGTCCAGGCACGCTCGGCGCAGGAGAGCCGCCCGGGAGTCCGGACGGTGAGGGCATCGGTAAAGAGGTTTGTCCCGGAATCGGCGTGATGGGCGCGCAGGCGCTCATCAACGCGGCCAGTCCGGCCGCACAACACAGTTTCAGAAGTCTCATCATGGCTGCCTCCTCAGGCAGGATGCCGCGGCGGGAAATGCGCGCGGTAGAACCCGCGCCGACGACGTTAGCCGAGGCAACCTGAACGCCTGCTGTACCGGTTGGCATGATCGGTCAGCCATGGGCAGGTTCCGTCGTCTGCGACACCGCATCGCCCTCATCAGCGGGAGCCGGCGCGGCGGCAGGGAAATAGTCGAACTCGTGCGTATACGTCTGACTTTCCGCGAGTACCGCAACACCTTCGACCAGGCGCGGACGGTAGACCGCCTGACGCATGCTGCGACGCACGCGGAAATCCATCAGGCGCGGCGGCATGGATTCCAGCGTCGTCAGCTTGCGCACGCGGCCGGTCGGACCGACATCGAAGCCCAGCGTGACGAGTCCCGTGGTACGGGTTTCGCGCTGGCTGACCGGCGGCGGTTTGGGATCATGCGGTCGTGGTAAATGAATGAGTGTCGGTTCTGCAAAGTAGCTTGCCGCATCTTCACCCGCCGCCGTCATTTCCTGATAGACGTGGCTGTAGAGCGTATTGGCCGCGTTGCTGCGCCCGAACATCTGATGCCAGTCCGCGAGATCGAGAATCGCATCGAACGTTTTGAGTTTGTCCTCGGGATCTGCCGAGCGGCGAATTTCTATGACCCGCTGCAGCGCCCGCTCGCCGGCCGGGAAGTTGTTGAAACTGATGTGCTGGCTGTCCAGATCCGACGTCGTCAGCCCGGGGCGCGGGCCTTCCAGGCGGTTTTCGTCAGCATTGGCGACATAGAACGGTGGGAAACGCTCGAGGCGATGAGACATCGCGATGCCCTGCAGCGTGGGGATCGATACGGCCTCGCCGGCTGTGCCGTTGTGTTCGTGGATGCGCATGCCGCGATTGTAAAGCGCTCTCGCTGCCAGATAGTTGTACGTCTGCAGGTAAAACTCCGCCAGGCGGTGCAACGGCGCCAGCAGCGCGGGATCGTAGGGCTCGAAGGTCTTGCTGACGACTTCGTAGGCATATTCCTCACGCTGACCGGCTGAGCCGAGATCGCCGATCTTGCGGTAGGCATCCGCCTCGCGATAGACGACAGCCAGCTGCCTTGCGTCGAACAGCCCATAGCTCACGCGGGCAATATGTCGGGCGCGGTCGTAGTGGTCGAGCGCGGCGTCATAGTCCTGTTGCACCATGTGCACATCACCGATCAGCGTGAGCGGCACGACGAGGTCTTCGTGGTAACGATGGAAGGCCGCCTCGACCTGTGTGACGACGGTTTCGAGCTGGCGCATGGCTTCGGCGGCTTCACCACGGAAAATCTGCTGCTCAATGAAGGCGTATTGACTGTCGGTGCTCGCTTCGACAATGCGGGTGAGATCCGGGCTGGTGACGTCCTGCCCGGGGGCGACTGGCACCGCAGCCGTGGTCTCCTCAGGCGGGTCCGCCTGCGCGACGACGCACACGGAAATCAGGGACATCGCACATGCCCTCTGGATGACCTTTGCGAATATGTTTCGATACTCCACTTCAGTTCGCCACTACGATTGCGGACTTGGACCGCAAAATGCCCCTTCGGTTCGAGTCTGGTTAGACACCCGCAGCCTGTCAAGGGTTCTCCCGGCAGGCGTCTGCGTCTCCACATCACGGGCCTTCTGGCTTAACATGCGCGGCCAGTTCGACGTGAGATGAAGACGTTTGGATAGCGACTCAGAACTCGATACCCAGGGGCTCCTTTGCCCTGAGCCGCTGATGCTGCTGCGCAATCATGTGCGCTCGCTCGCCGCCGGCCATGTGGTGCACATCCTCGCCACGGATCCGTCAACGGAGCGTGATTTCAACCAGTTTTGTCGTTTCATGGGGCATGAGATGGTTGCTGCGGAAACCGCCGGCCCGGTCTACGAATTCTGGATCCGCAAGAAGGCCTGAGGACGGCAGGAAACACGCGTGAATTTCTATTTCGCCTATGGCTCGAACATGAATCCGGAGCGCGTACGGCAGCGTGGTCTGGCCGTGCGGGCTCAGCAGGGCGCGCGGCTCCCTGATTATCGTCTGACGTTCGACAAAGTCTCACGCGATCATGCGTCGCATGGGCATGCCAACATTCAGTTTTCGCGCGGCGCCTGCACGGAGGGGGTGCTGTACGAGCTGTCCGCCGCGAGCGAGATTCTCAAAATGGACCCTTTCGAGCGTGCGCCGTGGAACTACGGGCGTGAGATTATCGAGGTCCACACCGCGAGCGGCACCGCCTGGGCCTGGACCTACTTTGCCAACCCCGCGGTGCGCATGCCGGGATTACGACCCTCAGCAGACTATCTTGCCCATCTACTGGCTGGTGAGGACTTCCTGAGCGCTGATTACGTGGCCACGTTGCGGGCCCTGCACGACCCGGAGACGCATCGTTGAGTCTCGATCACGCGGCCATCGCCGACTGTTTCAACACGGCCTTTGGCGCAGAGCGGGTGCGTCTCATCGGCGGCGCGAGCGAACCGCTTTATGAGCCGGGCTTCGGCGCCACGCCGGCACGCCTATACTACCGTGAAGACTTCGCCGCGAGTGCGCTGCATGAGGCGGCCCACTGGTGTATCGCAGGCAGCGCAAGACGCAAGCTCCAGGACTTCGGCTATGCCTACGTGGCGCCACCACGCAGCGCAGCCGCACAAGCGCGGTTTTTCAGCGCGGAGCTGAAAACGCAGACCCTGGAGTCGATCTTCGCCGGCTGCGCGGGTATCGAGTTTCGCCCGAGCGCCGACAATCTCGAGGCCACCGTAGACGATTTCAGCGCGGCGGTGACGGACGCGACGCCGGCCATGATGGTGTGGCTGCAAGGTTCGTCCGGCGAGCGCGCCCATCGTTTCTGCCGTGCGCTATGTCGATCCAGCGGAGCCTCGCTGCCATGGAAAAAGTAGAGTGCATCGTCATCGGCGCGGGTGTGGTCGGTCTGGCCGTCGCTGCGCGTCTCGCCGCCAGCGGCAGGGAAGTGCTCGTGCTGGAGCGCCACGACTGTATCGGCAGTGAAACGAGTTCTCGCAATTCGGAAGTCATTCATGCGGGTATTTATTACCCCGAAGGCAGCGCGAAGGCCGCGCTCTGCGTGGCGGGCAAGGCTCAGCTCTATGCCTATTGCAAAGAACGCGATATCCCGCACGCGCGTTGCGGCAAGATCATCGTTGCTGCCCGCGACGAACAGGTGGCGACGGTCAAAGCCTACATTGATAAAGCGCGCGCCAACGGCGTGGACGATCTGACCTGGCTGGATGCGGCCGCGGTGGCAGAGCTCGAGCCGGAGGTCAAAAGCGTGGGCGCCGTGCTTTCACCCTCCACCGGCATCGTCGATTCCCACGCCTTCATGCTGAGCCTGCAGGGAGATCTGGAGCGCGGCGGCGGTACCGTCGCTTTCAACACGGACGTGACGGTGATAGCGGGCGGCCCGAGCGTGCAAACGGCGGATTTCGAGCTTGCCGCGGATTGGGTGATCAACAGCGGCGGCCTGCACGCGCCCGACCTCGCTACCGACACCCCCGGCGCGCCGGGTGCGTTCTATGCCAAGGGTCACTATTACGCGTACAGCGGCAAACAGCCGTTCTCCCGACTCGTCTATCCCGTTGCCGAGGCCGGCGGCCTCGGCGTGCACGTGACGATGGATCTTGCCGGCCAGGTCAAGTTCGGTCCTGACGTGCGTTGGATCGACGATATCGACTACAGCTTCGATGAGAGCCACTTCGACGACTTCGTCAGCGCCATTCGCAACTACTATCCCGCCGTCGATCCTGCGCGGCTGCATCCGAGCTATACCGGTATCCGGCCGAAGATCGCGCCCGCGGGGAGCGCGTTCAGCGATTTCGTGATCCAGGGACCCGAGCAGCACGGGGTGGCGGGGCGCATCAATCTCCTCGGCATCGAGTCTCCCGGACTGACGGCTTCGCTGGCCATCGCCGACGCGGTTGCCGCGCAGATGGGCCTGTGACCAGTGCGCTGAAAGCGGGGCTCATTCTCAATCCGTGGGCTGGGATAGGCGGGAGCGTCGCGCTGCGCGGCAGTGACGGCGCCGAGACCCGCGCGGAGGCGTTGCGGCGGGGCGGCGAGCAGCGTGCGCCGCGTCGCTGCGCGGACTTCCTGGCAGAACTGGGCACGGATGCCGCCCGCATCCGCTGGTCAGCGTTTGCGGGATCGATGGGCGCCGATGCGCTGATCGCGGCAGAGTTGCCGGTCGAAGTGCTGGGCGAGCCCGCCGAAGTGTCTACCGCAGCGGACACACGGAGCGCCGCGGCAGCAATGTGTGCGGCGGCAGTGGATCTGATCATTTTTGTTGGTGGCGACGGCACGGCACGGGATCTGTTGACCGAGGTTGGCGACACGCCTGTGCTCGGGGTGCCGGCCGGCGTGAAGATGCACAGCGGCGTGTTTGCGGTGTCGCCGCGCACGGCAGCGCTCATCGTAAAGCGGCTCCTGGCGGGCGAGCTCGTGTCCCGCGTCGAACGCGAGGTGAAAGACTTTGACGCCGACAGCAGCGACGGCGATCAGCTGGCAATCCGCATCTACGGATCGCTCTATGTGCCGGAAGCCGGCGGCTACCTGCAGCAGACCAAAATCGGCGGCAAAGAAAGCGAGCCGCTGGCGCTGCAGGAGATCTGCGCCGCTGTGCTGGAACGTCTTGACGAGGCGGGCGACCTTGTCATCGGGCCTGGCAGCAGCTGCGCCGCGGTCAAGGAGGCGTTGGGTATGCCGGTCACTCTGCGTGGTTTCGATGTGCGCACAGCGGAAGGCACGACAATGGCAGACGCGCGCGCCGCGGATCTCCATGCGCTCGAGCATCCACATTTGATCATCAGCTTTACCCGCGGGCAGGGTTTTTTGTTCGGGCGAGGCAATCAGCAGTTGGATGCCCGGATGCTCGAAAGGCTGCGCTGGCCCGAAGATGTCATGGTCATCGGTACGCGCACCAAGCTCGCTACGTTGGAGGGCAGGCCACTGCTGGTCGATACCGGGGACTCCGGACTCGACCGCAAATTTTCAGGTCTCGTTGAAGTCATCAGCGGCTATGAAGACAGTCTGCTGTACCGGATTGCCGCTGATGCGATCGCGATCGAAGAGACGTGAACGTCGTCGTCGAAACCTGTACGGCTAAGCTCGCAAGCTCGCGGGACGGTGCACGCCGCCTGTTTCACGGGCGCGGCCACACTTACCCAGGCTACGAGCACCTGACGGTCACCTGGTTGCCGCCGTACCTGCACATTGCCGCCTACGCTGATGTGGATGACGGCGACATCCAGACTCTGGTATCGGCGCTGGAGACGGTCGCACCGGAAATGGCGGGCGTCGCGTTGCAACAGCGGGACGGGCGCCGCACCCGCACACGCGTCTTCTGCGGCGAGGTCCCCGAAACCCATGTCGTGCGGGAACAGGGCCTTTTGTACGAAGTTGCCCCCCTGCGCAATCAGAACATCGGCCTGTTTCTGGATATGGGACACGTGCGGGAATATCTGGCGCCAGCCATGCCCGGTGCCCGCGTTTTGAATTTGTTTGCCTATACCTGCGCCTTCTCGGTAGCGGCAATCGCGCATGGCGCCGACAAGGTCGTCAACAACGACATGAACCGCAACGTGCTCACCGTCGGCCAGCGGAACCACGAACTCAACGGGCATGACCTCAGAAAAGTGACGATGCTGCCTCATGACCTTTTCCGTTCCTGGAAGCGGGTCCGCAGTCTCGGGCCCTACGACGTCATCATCATTGATCCGCCCACCAATCAGCGCGGCAGTTTCAACGCGGAAAAACAGTACCCCCAGGTGCTCAAGCGGATCGACGATTGGGCTGCCGGCGGGGCCAGAATCATGGCCTGCCTCAACTCACCCTTTCTCGGGGCAAACTTCTTGACTGATCAGATGAACCGCTGGTGCAGCCGGGCTGATTATGTGCAGACGCTGCCGCCGCACCCGGACTTTCCCGAACAGAACCCGGATCGCGGTTTGAAAGTCCTGGAGTTTCGCTACCGCTAGCTCGACATGCGCTCCAGCAGGGGCGCAAACGCGGCCTGCACGGCAGTCGAGGATCTGGACTTCAATGCGGTCTCGAGCTGGTATATGACCGTGCTGTGCTCGGCCTGCACGCTGGGCGGCAGGCCTGGATCATCGACTGCGACGACGGGGCGCAGCAAAGCGGCAAAGCAACGCCCGGACAAGACCGCCTGATCAACAGCATCCTGTCGAATCGTATCCTTGTAACGGATGTAGCCTTCTTCCCCGAGCCACAGCAGCGTGGCGAAACAAGCCTGGTAACGGTTGCTGTGCACGCCGAATTCGTCCGGTTCGTCGGGGCCGCAGATATCTTCGGCAAAGATCGTCACCGGTCGTGGGAATACGCTGAACAGATTGACGAGCGCATGCGCCGCGTCGGCGTAAAAGTCGTCAATGTGAATGCCAGCCATTACTGTCGATACGTGCGCAGGAATCGATCGATGCGGCCGATCGACTCGGCCAGTTCTTCCTCGTGGGGTAAGAAGACGATGCGAAAGTGGTCCGGTGCAGGCCAGTTGAAACCCGTGCCCTGAACGACGAGCACTTTCTCTTTGACGAGCAGGTCCAGAACGAACCTCTCGTCGTCTTTGATGTTGAACTTCTTGGCGTCGATCTGCGGGAAAAGATACAGCGCCCCGCGCGGTTTGACGCAGCTGATGCCGTCGATGTCGTTCAGCATCTCCCAGGCGAGATTGCGCTGTTCGTAAAGCCTGCCGCCCGGCTGCACGAGCTCATTGATGCTCTGGTAGCCGCCGAGGGCCGTCTGGATGGCATGCTGGGTAGGGACGTTCGAGCACAGACGCATCGAGGCGAGAATGTCCAGACCTTCGATGTAGTCGCTCGCGCGCTGCTTGGCGCCGCTGACGATGAGCCAGCCGGTGCGAAACCCGGCAACGCGATAGGATTTGGACAATCCGCTCATGGTCAGAATCAGGAGATCGTCTGCGAGCGAAGCGACAGGAATGTACTCGGCATCGTCGAAGACGATCTTGTCGTAGATCTCATCCGCCATGACGACGAGATCATGCTCGCGCGCAATCTGGATGAGGCTCTCCAGCATGCTCTTTTCGTAGACTGCACCGGTGGGGTTGTTGGGATTGATGATCACCATTGCCCGCGTCGCCGGCGTGATCTTGGCACGGATGTCGTCCAGGTCGGGTTGCCATCCGCTGCCTTCGTCGCACAGATAGTGGACAGGTTTGCCGCCGCACAGATTCACCGCTGCGCTCCAGAGCGGAAAATCCGGGGCAGGGATGAGCACTTCGTCGCCGTCGTTGATGAGTCCCTGCATCGCCATCACCACGAGTTCAGAGACCCCGTTGCCGATATAGACGTCATCGATGTCCACGCCAAGAATGCCGATCTGCTGGCAATACTGCATGACTGCTTTCCGCGCCGAATAGATCCCCTTCGAGTCGCTATAACCTTGCGACGCCGGAATGTTGTGAATGACGTCGCGCAAAATCTCTTCTGGCGCCTCGAACCCCCATGGCGCCGGGTTGCCGATGTTCAGCTTGAAGACCTTGTGGCCTTCTTCCTCGAGGCGCTGGGCTTCCTTCAACACCGGCCCGCGGATGTCGTAACAGACGTCATCCAGCTTCGCCGATTTGCGTATGACGCGCGAAGCTTGCGGCGAGATGGGGCTGACCGTATCGGATTTCATGTGGTTACCTGCACTTTCGACCGCCTGCCAAAGCGGTTTGGTTTCAATTAGTTACAGCTCGGCACTATCATAGCATCCCTGATACAAGGGTAGTTGAGGAGTAGAAGATGGCTAAAGTGGTCAAAACGGACGATGAGTGGCGCGCGCAGCTCTCACCGGACGAGTTCGAGATCACGCGCCGCGCGGCAACCGAGCGCGCGTTTACCGGAGTGTATTGGGACACCAAGACGCCCGGCATCTACAAATGCAAGTGCTGCGATACGCCGTTGTTCGAATCGGACACCAAGTACGATTCCGGCTGCGGCTGGCCCAGCTTTTATCAGCCGATCGATCCGGCGAAGGTGGAAAACCACGAGGACAACAGTCTCGGCATGCGCCGTATAGAGGTGACGTGCGCGACATGTGATGCACACCTCGGCCACGTCTTTCCAGACGGACCGGCGCCCACGGGATTGCGCTACTGCATGAACTCGGCATCGCTCAGCCTCGAGTCGGATTCAGACTGAACGTGGCGGCCGTAGCCGCTCAGCACACACAATCAAAATAGGAATACAGAGGTAAAGACAGTTGAGTACTGCGGAAATCGCTGCTGCGCAGCCTGACAAACCGGCCTACATCATGGCCGAGAGTGGTGAGATCGTAACCTATGCGGAGTTGGAGGCGCGCGCCAACCAGGGTGCGCATTTGTTCCGCAAGCTGGGGCTCCAGCGCGGGGATCACATAGCGATATTACTGGAGAATCATCCGCGTTTTTATCAGATCTGCTGGGCCGCGCAGCGCGCCGGTCTCTACTACACGGCGATCAGCTGGCGGCTGCAGCATGATGAGGTGGCCTACATCGTCAACAATTGCGAGGCGCGCGTTTTCATCACGTCGAAAGCCCGCGAGCAGGTCGTCGCACCGCTGAAAGATGACGCGCCCGGTCTCGAGGCCTGCTTCATGCTCGATGGCGTCATTGATGGTTTCGCAAGCTTCGAAGATGCGCTGACGGACATGCCCACCACGCCTATAGATGATCAAAGTGAAGGCGTGGCCATGCTTTATTCTTCAGGTACAACCGGTTACCCGAAAGGCGTGAAACGGCCTCTGCCGGAGGGCGAGTACGGTCAGACGGAGGCGCTGAACGTCATGATGATGCTTTATGGCGCAACCACCGACTCGATCTACCTGTCGCCGGCGCCGCTGTACCACGCGGCGCCCTTGAACTTCACCATGTCCTGTCTGCGCAACGGCATTACCGTGGTCGTGATGGAGCATTTCGAAGCCGAGTTCGCTCTCGAATGTATCGAACGTTACCGCATCACCCACAGCCAGTGGGTGCCCACGATGTTCATACGTATGCTGAAACTGCCCGAGGAAGTGCGGTTGCGCTATGACGTGTCTTCGCTGCAATGCGCGATCCATGCGGCAGCACCGTGCCCCATTCCAATCAAGGAACAGATGATCGATTGGTGGGGAGAGGTCATCTATGAGTACTACGCCGGCACCGAAGCCAACGGCTTCGTTCAGCTCAACTCCGCCGAGTGGCTGGCGCACAAAGGGTCTGTCGGCAAGCCGCTCGGCTGTGAGATTCACATTTGCGACGACGACGGTGAAGAGGTCCCGGTCGGCGAGTCGGGCACCGTTTTCTTCGGCGGCGGCGGTGAGTTCGAGTACTACAAGGACGATGACAAAACCGCCGGTTCACGTCATCCGAAGGGGTGGTCCACCCTTGGCGACGTCGGCTATGTGGATGAGGACGGCTATCTCTATCTGACTGACCGGAAACATTTCATGATCATCTCCGGCGGCGTCAACATCTACCCGCAGGAAGCGGAAAACGTATTGATCACCCATGACAAAGTCTTGGACGTTGCCGTTTTCGGCATCCCGAACGACGATTTCGGCGAGGAGGTCAAAGGCGTTGTGCAGCTGAAAGATCCCAGCGAGGCGAGCGCCATGCTGGAAGTTGAGCTGATTGACTTCTGTCGAGATCACTTATCGCACATCAAGTGCCCGCGCAGCATCGACTTCCGTGATGAACTGCCGCGCCACCCGACCGGCAAGCTGTACAAGCGTCTTCTCAAAGACGAGTACTGGGCCGCGGCCGGTAAATAGGGGCGGAGCGTGAATGTCGGGAGCAGATCGAAGGGCGTGTGCTGTCTCGTGCTGGCACTCCTTCTCACCGGCTGCGCTGAGCGCGAGCCCCGCGTAGAAGCACCGCCGCAGCCCAACCTGCTGCTGATAGTCCTCGACGATCTCGCCTACACGGACCTCGGAGCGTTCGGCGGGGAAATCGTCACGCCGCATCTGGATCAGCTGGCCCTGGACGGGGTGCGCCTGACGAACTTTCACGCCGGACCGAGTTGCGCGCCGACACGCGCGATGTTGATGACAGGCACGGATCATCATCTTGCCGGCATGGGTTCGCAGTCAGGGCTCGAGACCGAGCTGCAGAAAAACAACCGTCTTTATCAGAACCGGCTGCTGCCGGATGTGCCGACCCTGCCCGAACGGCTTGCCGACCTCGGCTATTACACGATCGCCTCTGCCAAGTGGCACCTCGGCGACGGCGATGCGCTGCCGAGCGAACGCGGGTTTGCCCGCAGCTTTGTGCTGATGCCGGGCGGTGCTGGACACTTCGACGACACACCGCTGTTCGAAACGTACGGCCGCGCGGACTGGCGCGAAGACGGCGAACCGTATGTGCTGCCGGAGGACTTTTACTCGACCGATCTGATGACGGACAAATTGCTCGAGTATCTGGACGAGACGCCGCCAGACACGCCGTTTTTCGCATACCTCGGTTATACCGCGCCACACTGGCCCCTGCAGGCGCCGGCTGCGAGCATCGCGAAGTACGACGATTTTTATCTCGACGGCTGGGAAACGTTGCACGCTGAGCGCCTCGCCGGCGCCAAGCGCATGGGGGTTGTCGATCCGGGCGCCGCAGGTGTGCGGGAGGAGCGCGGTGTCGTGCCCTGGGACACGCTCGACGAAGATGCGCAAGCCCGCCAGAGCCGTGTCATGCAGGTGTATGCAGCGATGGTCGACCGGGTTGATGAGAATGTAGGGCGCGTGCTGCAGCACATTGAACAGCGGGGCGCGCTCGACAATACCGTGATCGTCTTTCTTGCCGATAATGGCGCAGAGGGGCACCAGATGGAAAAAGCCCGGACCAATGAAACATGGATACCGGCGAACTTCGACAACACGCTCGCGTCCATCGGCAGCCGGAAATCGTACGTGGCGCTCGGTCCTTCCTGGGCGCGCGCCGGCGCTGCGCCGTTTCGAGATTCGAAGGGGCGTCTGGCGGAGGGTGGTATCCGCGTCCCGGCCTTTGTGCACATGCAGGGTGTCGAGGCCGGCGTCGACGGCGCTTACATGCGTGCCATGGACATAGCACCCAGCTTCATCGAGCTTGCCGGTGGCAGCCCGCCGGAGGCGATGATGGGGCGGTCGCTGGTGAATCGCTGGCGCGGTGGCACATCACCGTACCGGGCAGATGAAGTCATCGCCGGTGAAACATATGGCCGCCGGATGGCGATGCGCGGTGATTGGAAAATACTCTGGCAGGAACCGCCGCTTGGCAGCGGTGACTGGCAACTCTACAACCTCGCAACCGATGTCGGCGAGCAGGAAGACTTGAGTGACGAGTTTCCGCAGCTGCGTGCCGAACTGATTGCCGGCTGGGAAGCTTACGCCGAAGCAGTCGGTGTCATGCTTCCGGAAACGCCAATCTACTACTGAGCCGCGTCAGCGCTGCCGCAGGAGATTGGCCGGCGCGTACTGGTCGGTCAAAACCCGCGCCGTCGTGCGCCAGTCGGGGCGCGCGTCGCGTGCGTCAATCAACTGCCTGGCATAGCGTTCGATAGGCACCGCGTAAGGTTTGAGGGCTGGTGCGAGCGATTTTGCCTGTGCGCGCAAGGCATCGTCGTCAAGTTCGGTGCCGGCAACCAGCACC
Organism: Pseudomonadales bacterium; assembly: GCA_965267275.1. Lineage (GTDB taxonomy): Bacteria > Pseudomonadota > Gammaproteobacteria > Pseudomonadales > Azotimanducaceae > UBA4421. The sequence continues at coordinate 2,333,638 of OZ253950.1, read as the reverse complement.
ACCCGATTGGCGCTTTCCGGCACACGGAAGTTGATGAACTCTCCGAACACGGAGGTGTACGTCGTCGATTCGTGATCGTAGAGATCGCTGATGGCAAAGGTGTTGGCCACAAGGGTACCGCCAGGGGCCAGCAGCGCCTTGGTTTCGCGCAGATATTCCTGCGTCATCAGGTGCTCGGGAATGTACTCACCATTGAAGGCGTCAAGGATGATGATGTCGTAGCGCCGCTCTCTGCGGACAGCCCGCTTGGTCCACACGCGTGCATCCTGTGTATAGACACGCAGATTGTCGGAGCTCTCGAAATTGAAGAACTGCTCTGCCACGCGGACGACGGCAGGGTCTATCTCCACGGAATCGATGTGCACATCCGGATACAGCTCGCGGAAAGCCGTCGGCAGCGTGCCGCCCCCGAGGCCAATCACCAGTATGTTCTTAGGCTCAGGCTGGAAGAGCAGGCTGACCATCGACATACGTGTGTATGAAAAAACCATTTCTTTCGGACGGCGCGGGTTGATGCAGCTCTGGTTGCGCTGTTCCTTGCGCACACTGAACTGCAGGCAGATGGTGTCGTAGGTTTTTTTGACGATGATGCGGCTGTACAGCGACCGCTCTTCGTGCAGGATCTGCCCCCAGCTTTGGCCGAAGCTCTGCAACGGCGTGGCGAAGGTCACCAATGCGAGCAGCCAGGTGCTGCTCCGGCTCAGCGACTTCATCGCGGCACTCCAATCTGTAGGCGGTGACAGGTCATCGCAACGGCAAACATGACCACCAGCGCACCCGTCAGCAGCAGCAGAATCGTATTGATCTCGAACCAGAGCACAAAGAAAAAGGACGTTGCGAGCGTGCCCATGGAGCTGCCCAGCGTGGAGACGAAATAGAGCCGTCCTGCAACCTGTCCAGCACGTTCCACGTTCTCGACGAGGAGCCGCACGGAGTAGGGGGAGATCATGCCGAGAATGATGGTGGGCACCATGAAAAGGATTGTCGAAGCCACCAGTGAGCCTGCGCGCGGATCTTCAATACGGTCGAATATCCATTGCATCAACGGTTCCGCAAAAAGCACCAGTGGATACATGAGCAGCGCGCCGCCGAGGAAAATACTGCCGAACTTCAACAGCGAGGGCTTGGTGACCGACCAGCGCCCGCCGATGAGATAGCCGAGTGACAGCGACAACATGAATACTGTGATGATGCTGCCCCAGACGTAGATGCCGCTGCCGAAGTAGGGCGCAAGCACACGCCCGCCCAGAAGCTCCAGGGACATGATGACAAAACCACCGGTGAAGGCTAGGAGATAAATGACAACTACCACGGGGCGCAGTGTACAAATTGGCCCGGCAAAGTCATAGAGTGAACAGTTCTTTTACACGCGGGGACCACCATGCGACTCGGCATCACCTTAAGGAACATGGGCGTCCAGTCCACGCCGGAGATACTTCTGGCATGCGCCGTTGAGGCGGAGAGCCTCGCGTTCGACTCGATCTGGATCACAGATCACATCGCGATCCCACCGGACGACGCCGAAGGCAGCGGCGGACGTTACCTCGACACGCTGACGACGCTCGCTTGGCTTGGCGGCGTCACGCAACGCATACGCATCGGCTCCGGCGTTCTCATTCTGCCTTACCGGCCGCTGTTACCCACAGCGAAGCAGGTGGCCACCGTCCAGGAGCTGACCGGCGGCAGGCTGTTGCTTGGCGTGGGGATCGGCTGGATGGACGCCGAGTTTCGCGCGTTGGGTGTCGACCGCCATCAGCGCGGCGTGATTTCAGAGCGTACGCTCGAGTTTCTGAACGAGTGTTTTGCGCAGGACGAGGTCGCGCTCAACGGCCAACCTTTCTTATTCAAGCCACGCCCCGCCAAACCGCCCATCTTGATCGGTGGGCGCGCGCCCCATGCACTGCAGCGCGCGGTTCAGTTCGGTGATGGATGGCTCCCGATGGCCCGCGCACCGGAACAGATAGCCGCTGACGTGCACACCTATCGAAATATGGTCGCAGCCGACGGCGGTGGGCACGGTCAGGTAGTTGCGATGACCCGGCTGCCGGAAGCCGCGGATGAGGCGCGCGCGGCTGCCGCGGCTTATCAGGAACTGGGTATCGACGAACTGGTGCTGAGCGTGCCATACGACAGCGCCGACGAGTTCGCCATGCGCGCACGGCAACTGATCGAAACGATTGGCCCCGAGATCAACCTTACTTAGGCGACCGGCGCCGTCGTGAATGCGGCGTCAACCGCCGCGGCATCCAGGCCAAACTGCTCGAGGCTGTACTGGTGGCCCTTGCGCACCCGGTTGCGCTCGAGGAAGGCGCGCATCCGTGCGACGCTGGTATTGTCGAGCGGCGCATCCGCAAACTCGCAAATCTGGCTGACGCGCCCGACAGGATCTTTGACGAGGTCTGCATACTGAATGTCCAGAAAGCGTGCATCGACGTGTTTGTCGGCACGCGCCCTGGCAATCCGCTCGAGCCCGTCGCTCCATTCGCGGCAGATATGTCTACCAATCTCAGCGCGATCGACGACATCCCGCGTGGTTTGCCGCAGGGTCGCATAGAGACTTGCCATCGAAGGCACGCATAGCCGCGGGTCCCGGTGCAGTTGCACGAAAAGCGCTTCAGGATATTGCTCGAGCAAGGCATCGATACCATGCATGTGTCCGGGGGCTTTCAACACCCAGCGTGTTTGTGCAAGGCCAAGCAGGCTGAGATAGCGCGCGTGCCAGCGATAAGCAGGCCGCCAGTCGCAGCCTGCCAGCCAGCGACTGTATTCGGGCAGATGCAGCAGCGCGTGGAACTGCATGCTGCGAAAGCTCAAGGCCTGTATCGTGACGCATTCGTGCGGATGTGTAGCCCTGACGCGGTGTATCCACCGGAAGTCCGGCGCCAGAAAGTTCATCAAGGCGGCATGCAGTCTGCTCGACGTGCGCTGGCGCCGCAGCTGCCATCCTGCAGCCGGCAGCGATTCACATTCGGCAAACGTCGGTGCGCGAAAAGCGGGATGCAACGCCAGCAGTTCATGCAGCAAAGTGGAGCCGGTCCGCGGCAAGCCGAGTATGACGAGCGGATTCGTGGGTGGCGCAGCTGTCGAGGCTGTATCGGCGGCAGCAGTGCGCAGGCGATTAGACAGCAGCCCGAGTAGGAGCCGGCTGGCAATGACAGCGCCGAGATCGGTCAGATGCCGGTCCCGCTCGAGGTCGGTCAGCAGCAGCGCCAGCGGTTCGCGCCAATCGTCTTCACCGAGATCGTTCAATCCCGTGCGCCGGCGCGCCCCTGCGACCAGCGCGTCGAGGTCCAGCGGTGTGAACCAACGCCGCACCCCGACCGCCCTGACCAGCGTATCGAGGTGCTGAGGACGTCTGTTAACTGCGGCGCTCGTAATCTTCGGTAGGCGCGCCGCCGTCTTTCCAGCCGCGGAAACCATCGCCGACGTGACATACCGGTGCGAGCCCCATGTCCTGGACCGCCTTGGTTGCCAGCGCGGAGCGCCAGCCGCTCTGGCAATAGAACACGAACCGTTTGCCCGAACCGAAAACGTCTTTGAAGTAGGGTGAAGTCGGGTCTACCCAGAATTCCAGCATGCCCCGCGGCGCGTGCACGGCCCCGGGGATCATACCTTCGCGTTCGAGTTCCCGCGGGTCGCGGATATCGACGAAAACGGCGTTCTCGTCCTCCAGCAGCGCCACCGCGTCGTCCAGTTCCAGCGTCTCGACCTCCTCGAGCGCAGCGGCAATCAGATCTTTGTGTGTGACTTTCAACATAAAGTTTCCTTTGGTTGGCTAACCCAAGAAGGTGACTTATTGCCCCAATGGGTCACTTTCCGGGATTCTGGCTTCAGAAACCATATTTTGGTTTCTAATAATAAAATCAATGTCTTAAGGAGTTTTTCGAAACTGGCACGCAAATTGAAAACCATAAAACCGACATAACCGATGCGATGAGACCCCTTGTCCGCGCTTCGAGAGTCTTTGGAGAGAGTAGTACCATGACCACCAGACGCTATTACAGCGGCCAGTTTGCCGTGACCCCCGATCTGCTGCACGTCACCGTGCCGCAAGCGGAGATCGTCGCGGAGATGATCAAGCGCGGCGAACAGGAAACCCTCAACGACATCTGCCTCGCCGTTGCCGTCGTTGCCGACGCGATCGGCTCGGCCCAGGCGTTGCTGGTCGAATAACCCGTATCGGGACGGAATTGCCTTACTTGCCTTGCCAGTTCGGCGCACGTTTTTCCGCGAACGCTTTCGGGCCTTCGATGAAGTCTTCGCTCTTGACCATCGCGGCAACGGAATCGTATTTGGCCGTCATCGACTCTTCCAAAGACGCGGAATCCAGACTCTTGTAGACGACGTCCTTGCTCGCGCGTATCGACAACGGGGCGCACTCAGCAATCTGCTGCGCCCACTTCAATGCCGAATCCATGAGCGCTTCGTGCGGCACGACATCGTTGACGAAGCCCAGTTTCATGCCTTCTTCAGCGCCAACGTGGCGCCCGGTCAGAATCATGCCCAGCGCCCGTTTGGGCCCGATCTGCCGCGGCAGCCGGTTGAGTCCCCCGGCCAGCGCCGCCAGCCCGACCTTGGGTTCGGGGAGCGCAAAGAGCGCCTTGTCCGATGCAATGATGAGGTCACAAGCCAGCGCGATCTCGAAGCCACCGCCCATTGCGACGCCATTGACCGCCGCGATGACCGGCTTGGTCAGGTCAAAGCGTGAGGTCAGGCCGCCGAAGCCACGCGGCGTCGGCACGCGCTCACCGCCCTCAGCCTGATACCGCAAATCGTTACCCGCGCTGAAACCGCGTCCTTCACCGGTGATGATGGCAACCCACATATCGTCGTCAGCGGCAAATTCGTCGAAAACTTCCCCCAGCTCGGCGTTGGCGGGAGGGTGGAGGGCGTTCAGGCGGTCGGGCCGGTTCATGCGCACCGTCATGATGTGGTCGGCTTTTTCTACCAGGCAATACTCGGTCACGATGGTCTCCCCAAAATGCAAAACGTTGACAAAGACTTTAACCGAACGACACGACTTTTAAAGGTGTTGGTATTGATTGAGCTGCGCGATGTACGGTTCCGGCGTCAGCAGCAATTCGGTCAAGCTGCAATTGTTGAAGTGATATTCCCCCCAGCGCGCGCTCGTGCCATCCACGAAGGCGGCGATGGCTACCGCCATGGCGACCCCGTGGCTGACGACGAGGACGGTCTCTTCCACACCATGCAGACTTTCGATGTGCCGGATCGCAGTGGTCGTGCGCAGGGTGACCTCGTTCAGGCTTTCTCCGCCGGGTGCGCGATACTCCGGATCGGCCGTCACGCGCTGCATGAAATCGTGGCGGCTGACCAGGTCGCGGAACGTCATGTCCTCCCATTCACCGATGCACATCTCCTGCAAACCGTCCACCGGCTGTACCGCGAGCCCCAGCGAGCGCGCTGCAAGGGCAGCAGTCTGCCGGCAGCGCAGCAGCGGGCTGCAGTAGACCGCGTCAACAGATTCGGTAACGCGCAGATGGCGCCCGGTGCGCCGCGCCTGGCGGCGGCCGCGCCAGGTCAGCGGACTGTCGGTCGAGCCGTGCCAGCGTCCGATCTTGTTTGCCCGAATGAGGCCATGGCGCATCATGATCAGACGGGGGCCTGGGTTTTCGAGACGTTGATCAGCCATATACGATCAATTCTACGTCATCCGCTCTGCGACGAGCGCACCAACGAGATCACCTTCGACGTTGACCGCCGTGCGAAACGTGTCGAGCGGCCGTTCGATAAGCAGCAACAGGCCGATCGCTTCGAGTGGTATGCCCACGGCCAGGAGCACGACCTGCAAACCGGCGAGTGACCCTGACGGGATACCCGGAGCACCGGCTGAGGCGAGCATCGTCACAAGGAAGATCACCAGGACGCTGCCAGCGTCAATCGGCACGCTGAACATGTAGGCGAGAAATATGACCGCGACGCCCTCGAACAAGGCTGTGCCGTCCATATTGATTGTAGCGCCCAGCGGCAGCACAAATGCGGCTTTTTCGCGAGTGACCTTGAGTTTCTGCTCCGCGGTCGCCAGGGATAATGGCAGCGTAGCGGCTGATGACGATGTCACAAAGGCTGTCAGCATGGGTTGGGCAATGGCGCTGAACAGACGCAGCGGCGATACGCCGCCCAGGAGCCACGCGATGAGCGGCAGCACGACAACCCCGTGAAACAGCGTCGCCCCGAAAACCACAGCGGCAAACTGCAGCAACGCCACCAGCGTGCCGAATTCCAGGCGGTCGGTCAGCTGATAGGTAATGGCAAAGAGACCAATCGGCAGTGTGGCGAGGACCCAGCCAGCCAGCTTGTAAACGACCGTTGTCAGCTCGCGCAGCATGTCGGGCCACTTCGAGTCCTGCGGCAGGCTGAGCGCCGCGGCGAGACCCAGCAGCAGGGCTGCCGTGAGCACGCCGAGGATATTCGTCTCCGCCAGAGCAGTGAACGGGTTGACGAACATACTGCGCAGCAGGTTGCCGATCATGTTTACGGCACCGCCCTCTGTAGTGTCGATGAGCTGCACCTCGACTTCGGGGAGCTCGGTCAGCGGCGGATGATCTGTCCAGGGATGTATGAAAAAGACGACGATCAGGGCCAGGCAGATGGCGATGGCTGAAGTCGTCAGGTAGTAGGCAAGGGTAATTCCGCCCAGGCGACCCATGCTGTTGCTCGCGCGCAGTTCCAGAACGCCGCTCAGCAGAGAAAAGAAGATCAGCGGCACGATGATCATGCGCAGAGCGCCGAGAAAAGTGTCCTGGACAATGGCTGTCGTGCCATCGAGCCAGACGAGATCGGGCCACAGCGTTGCGCTCAGCCAGCCGAGCAGGGCGGCGACCAGGAGGGCCGGAGCAAACCAGCGGGAAGACATGAAACTGACGCTAAATTTCTATGTCGACAAAATGCCCGGCTGCCAGACGCTGTCGTGATTGAAATTGTGCTGCCAGATCGATCGGCGCGGCCCGCAGGCGCTGTCGCGTAGGCGCATTTGCCCTGCCACGCATCGGGCGGCAGCCAAGCGCCGGTTGCAATGACGTGGATGCTGAGCGTGTGTGCTTGTCTAAAGTCAGCACTCGTGTTCTCCTTGGTATGGGCTCGGTTTTTTTGTCTATCTCTGGCCCTTGTCCCACATTGTGCCGATCTCGATGCGTTATGCCAGTCTGGCGTCGGGTGAACCTGGATCAAATTGTGAATACTTCTTCGAAGCCGCGACCATGTTGACGCCGTTCCAGCCCATATTGCGACGCATTTCTGGCGCTGCGGTTCTGCTGCTCTGTGCGGCCTGTGACGGTCCGAGCTACGAGCGTATCCAGGGCGAAACGATGGGTACCTACTACAGCATTTCCTATCGCGCATCGGCCAGCTGCCGGCCGGATTCTCAAGAGCTCGCGCGCACCCTGGATCGGATCAACGGCGTCATGTCGACTTACCTCGCCACATCCGAGCTCTCCCTTTTCAACGCGTCACGCGACTTGACGCCCACTTCCGTTTCAAATGAGCTGTGGCATGTGCTGCGGGCCGCGGCGACCGTGCACCTGCATAGCGGCGGGGCGTTCGACGTCACCGTAGGCCCGCTGGTCAACTTATGGGGTTTTGGGCCGGCCCGTGTAACAGAAGCCCCCACGTCAGCTGCCATTGCCGATGCACGCAGCCGGATCGGCATGGACAAGCTGAATTTCGGCGAGGTTACCGTTGCCAAGGAGGCGCCCGATCTCTACGTCGATCTGTCGGCGTTGGCCAAAGGTTATGCCGTCGATGTGCTGGCCGCAGAGCTTGTGGAAGCCCGGTGTCGGGACTTCATGGTCGACATTGGCGGTGAGCTGCGCGTGCGCGGCGAGAGCGCGCGGGGTGGCGCCTGGCGCGTCGGGATCGAGGTGCCTGCCGCAGAGGCTTTTGGCGCGCTGCACAACGTCGTTGCGTTGCGCGATCTTGCTGTCGCCACCTCCGGCGATTACCGCAATTTCCGGGTCATCGATGGGGTCCGGGTCGATCACGTCATCGATCCGCGCAGCGGCGAGCCGGCGGACAATCGGGTCGTGTCGGTTACGGTGATCCACCCAGAAGCGATGTACGCCGATGCCTATGCCACAGCGATCATGGTGCTGGGTGCAGAGGATGGCATAGCGCTGGCCGATAATCAGGGTTTCGCGACATATATCCTCTCGAGAATCGATGATTCAGCCGGTCCGCAAGGCGATGATCCCGGGTTTGAGGTTCGCTATAATGATGCGATGCAGCGCTATCTGATCGATGCGCCGTGATGGCTGCTGCGACGGCGCGGCAGCGCACTAATGAGCGCATTCGAGAAGGAACAACAGGCGAACAATGACGACGGCGATATTTGCGTTTTTCTTCATGCTCATCATGGTCGGAGCCATGGCCATAGGCGTGCTCATGGGCAGAAAGCCCATCAGCGGCAGCTGCGGCGGCATGAAAGCCCTCGGCATGGATGTCGAGTGCGAAATCTGCGGCGGCAATCCGTCGTTGTGCGAAACCTCCGACGCCAAAACGGCGACGGTTGAAAGCGAGGCCGCCCGCCTGTCGCGTCGCATCGGACGCTAGCGCCGCGGTACTGACGCACACCTTCATGCCGCGGGCATAGATTTCCCGCCAACCACCAGCAGCTTGTCTATGCTTAATGGGTAATGCATACCCAGGTAAAGCCATGTCACAAGGACAAGTGAATGTTGCTGCCGACGATGTGGGCGCTGAGTTCGGCCGCGAGCTGGAAGCCCGTACGCTGGAAGTTCCTCTATTACCCAACGTTGCCTCCGAGGTGCTGTCATCGACGCTCGATGACAAAGGCAATGCCGCGCGCCTTGCCGAGCTGATACAACAGGACCAGGGGCTCGCCAGCCACCTGCTGCGCGTGGTCAATTCACCGGTGTTCCGGGGATCAGCGGAAATCGTCGCCCTGCAGCAGGCGATCGCCCGACTCGGCATGGAGCGTATTCGCGAGATAGCGCTGACCGTATCGCTCAAAGGCACGCTGTTCAGCCCGGGACCATTTGAACATCTGGTCGCGGACAGCTGGATGCATGGGTTGCGTACCGGTCTGTGGGCCAAAGAAGTCGCCCGCGCGGCACGCAAAAATGTCGAGATAGCCTACCTGTGCGGGCTGCTTCACAACGTCGGCGCGCCGCTCGTGGTCAACCGGGTCAGTCAGCTGAGCGACAACCTGACCGAGGCGCAGGTCGTCAGCCTGGTGGACGAGTACGCTGCCGCGACCGGGCTGATGCTGGTCGAAGAATGGCGTCTGCCTTCCGCAGTGGGCATCTGCATACGATTTCACGGTGATTTCAGTAACGCTAAAAACGCGATAGATAGCGTCGCCGTTGTCGATGCGGGCAGCAACATTGCGCGCCTGCATCAGGCGGATGCGCTGAGCACAGACAGCGTGCTGGCCGACGCCGCCATTCAACATCTCAACTTTTATCCGGACGCAGTCGAAGATCTTCTGAAACTCGCCGAGAAAATCCAAGGCACCGTGGAGAGCATGTCATGAGTCAGCGTTACGATGCTTTTGTGGTTGGATCCGGTCCCGCCGGGCAGAAAGCCGCCATCCAGCTGGCCAAAGCCGGCCGCAAAGTGGCGATCTGTGAACAGCTGCGCGAAGTCGGCGGAGCTTGCGTTCATCACGGCACGATACCTTCCAAGGCGCTGCGCGAGCGCGCGGTCGAACGGTCCAAGGTCAACAGCCGTCTTGTCGAGCTGAATCATGCGGAGATGGATCGCGGCATCAGCGTGGCGGATCTCATCGGGGAAATGTCCGAGGTCGTTGCGGCCCATGATCAGTACATGGCCGACCAACTGCGCCGCAACGGCGTAGAGATCATCCACGGACGCGCGAGCTTCGTCGACAGCCACACCGTGGAAGTGCTTTCCACCACGGGGCAGCGTCAACGCTTCAACGCCGACCATTTTGTCATCGCCGCGGGGTCCAAGCCGCGTCATCCCGAACACATCAAGATTGATCATGAACACGTCTATGACAGCGATTCGATTCTGACGCTGGCTTACCTGCCGCAAACGATGGTTGTGCTCGGCGGCGGTGTGATCGCCTGCGAATACGCGTCGATCTTTGCGATGCTGGGTGTGCACGTGACGCTGATCGATCGCTACCCGAAACCGCTGGGTTTTCTCGACGCGGACTTGACGGACGCGTTTGTGAGCGCCTTTGAGCTACGCGGCGGCAGTTTTCTCGGCGAGGTCGATGTCGTCAAATCTGAGTTCGACGGGGTCAGCCAGGTCGAAACCACGCTGGCAGACGGCACCGTGATCAAGAGCGACAAACTGCTCTGCGCCCAGGGCCGCGTAGCGGATCTGGAAAACCTCAAAATCGCCAACGCCGGCCTTGCCGTCGACGAGCGCCAGTTGCTGCCAGTCGACGAAAACGGTCAAACCGGGCAGCCGCACATCTACGGTGCTGGCGATGCCATTGGCCCGCCTTCGCTGGCATCGTCCTCGATGGAGCAGGGGCGCCGTGCGGCGTGTCATATCCTCGGCATGGACGTCGGTACGCTCGGCGGCTTCCTGCCCTCGGGGATTTACTCGATACCCGAACTTGCTTCTGTTGGCTTGACCGAAGCGCAAGCGCGGGAACAATACGACAACGTCGTCGTCGGGCAGGCGGACTTCCGTGAAATTGCGCGCGGCCATATCGCCAACGCCAAAGACGGCATGCTCAAGCTCGTCGTCAGCGGCGATGGTCTGATTCGCGGGGTACACGTCATCGGGGTCAATGCCACCGACCTCGTGCACATCGGCCAGATGGCGCTCCTGCAGGGCGCGAGCGTCGACACGTTCATCGACAATATCTTCAACTTCCCGACCTATGCCGAGAGTTACCGTGTCGCAGCGATAGAGGCGCGCGCGGGCCTGCGGCAGGCCGAGACGAGCGGCAGCCAGGACGTCGCTTAAGAAATTTGTGAGCGTCGCATCACCAATCTGGCCAGCGGGCGCCGGTCCGCGTCGTTGACGAACTCGAGCCCGGTGCGATAACCCCCGGCCGCGGGCGTGCTGTGGCGTACCAACGCGGGCGCCACCAGTTCTCCGAAGTCGTCGATGAGCAACCAGACGCCTACCCAGGTGCCCGGCGTCAGCGTCATTGGCGTTGCCAGGCAGATCCCGTCGGCAGAAATCTCGACCTCAATGGCTGGTTCTGTGGATCCAGGATGAACACGCGGTGCCAGGACATTGATTTTGCGATTCAGGAGCGTGAGGAGTTGCCGGGTGGCGTTGTCCTGCACATCTGCGAGCTGCGCAGCGATCTCATCGTCGAGCGCGCGCAGCGCCTGAGCTGCCTCTTGAGACGCGCCAAAACAGTCAATAAGATCGCCGCGTTGAGGCTGAGTGTCGAATGTCCGCCACTGACAGGGTAGCCTTGTCACTACCCGCATCGATTGTCGCCGTTCTGTTCGCATGAACGAAGTTTAGCGTACCGCGGTCGGGATGCCGCCTCACCGAAGGAGTAATTTGCTGGCTACCAATTCTCTGCTGTCCGCGTGGATCGCGTTTCGCTACCTGCTGGCGCGCGGCTCGGCACTCTCGTATGTTTCCCGCCTCGCGCTTCTGGGCCTCGTGCTCAGCGTGGCCGTGCTGGTTGTCGTTTTGTCAGTCGTCAACGGTTTCGAGCGCGAGCTGCGTGAGCGCGTCCTTGCGGTTCTGCCGCAGGTCACCGCGGCGAGTTACGACGGTTTGCCCACCGCGGAGGTCACACGCGTGCTCGAAGCCCCGTTGCCCGCAAGCCTGCTTGGCTTATCACCGTATGTGAGCGGTACCGTGCTCCTGGTCGCCAATCAGCAAATTTCTGACGCCAATCTCACCGGCGTCGCCGTCGACAGTTATGCCAACGTGAGCGACATGCCAAGCTACACCCGCACCGGCTCGCTGCAGACGCTGAGCGCGGAGAAGTATGGCGTGATCGTCGGTAGCCGTCTGGCGCTGGAGTTGGGTGTGGACATCGGGGATGACGTGCTCGTCGTGCTGCCGGTGGGGGCCGTGACCCCAGCGGGTGCGGTGCCGCGCCAACGCCGTTTCAAGGTGGTTGATCTGGTGGACAGCCAGTCGCAGCTCGACAGTCAGAGTGCTTTTGTGAGCCTGTCAACGGCGCAACGGCTGTTTCGCACGGGCGGCAAGGTACACGGATTGCAGGGCCGCCTCGCCGATCTGTTTGCAACCGACGAGGCGCGCGAGTTTCTCTACTCGGAGTTGGGCGCCGATACGGTGCGGGTGCGCACATGGATGGGCACGTTCGGCCCGCTCTATCAAGCCATCGCCGTACAGAAACTCACTATGTTTCTGCTGCTCTCCTTTCTGGTGGCCGTGGCTGCTTTCAACCTTGTGTCCGGGCTGCTGATGATCGTCGAACAACGTCGTAACGACGTCGCCATCCTGCGCACGCTGGGCAGCGAAACGGGCACTGTGATGGCGCTTTTCTGCATCATGGGTTCGGTGCTTGCATTGTTCGGCATCACCCTGGGGCTCGTCGTTGGTGTCAGCGTTGCGCTTTTGCTCCCGGTGCTCTATACCGCGCTGACCGCAGCCGGGGACTTGCAGCTCATGAGCCAGTACATCATTTCTTACCTGCCCGTCGATGTGCGTGTGATGGACCTCGCCAGGGTTGCCGGCGGTGCCATGGCGTTGTCCTTTGTCGCGACGATATATCCTGCATGGCGCGCCAGTCGTCTAATGCCCAGCCGCGTGCTCGCCCATGAATGACGCTGTAGACAGCTCTCTTTCGAACGATTCCTCTTCCTCGGCAGGCCGCGCGCCAGTCCTCGAGGCGCGCGGCATCGTCAAGGCGTTTCACCAGGGGGACAAGTCCATCAGCGTCTTACGCGACGTGAATCTGGAACTCGAGGAGGCTGAGCGCGTTGCTGTCGTTGGCCGCTCAGGCTCCGGCAAGAGCACGCTGCTGCACATCCTCGCAGGTCTGGATTCAGCGGATGGCGGTACGGTTCGGATTGCCGGGGTGGACATGAGCGGGGCGGATGTCAACGAGCGCGCCCGCATCCGCGGCCGCTATATGGGTTTCGTCTATCAGAACCATCATCTGCTGCCCGAGTTCAACGCCCTGGAAAACGTGGCCATGCCGTTGCGCATTCTTGGGACCGGGCAGCGCGCCGCACGCGAACAGGCCGCCGAACTCCTGGCGGACGTTGGCCTTGCCGAGCGCGTCGAGCATCTCCCCAGCGCGCTGTCCGGCGGCGAACGGCAGCGTGTGGCCGTGGCCCGAGCGCTCGCGGGCGATCCACGGGTTGTGCTCGCCGACGAACCCACCGGCAACCTCGATCAGGACAATGCGCGCGCCGTGATGGCGCTGATCGCCAGGCTCAGCAAACAGCGACAGACTGCATTTCTCATCGTCACGCATGATGTGGGGATGCTGGGGGCGTTCGATCGCGTATTGACGCTGGAGCAGGGCGCTCTCGTAGACCAGAACGATGTCCCTCCGGCAACCTGAGCGCCTCGACGCGACGCTGGCGCTGCGCCTCGCGGCCCAGGGTGGCAGCCGCTTTGCCCGCTTTGTTTCCTGGGTGTCGTTCCTGGGGCTTGCGCTCGGAGTCATGGTGCTGACTGTTGTGATCACGGTCATGAACGGTTTCGATAACGAACTGAAAACGCGCCTCCTGCGCAGCATTCCGCACATCACCATCGCCGATGCCGCCCCGACGGATCCCGTCCGCGCCCGGGCAGCAGCGATGTCCGAGGTGATCAGCGTACACGAGTACTTTCAGGGGGTCGGCGCCATCTCTTCACGCGGTGACGTGCAGCCCGTGGGACTGTATGGCATAGGCGCTGACGGGGTAGAGGGGATGAGTTACCTCGCGCAGAACATGGTGGTCGGGGATTTGGCCGACATCCTGACACGCGCGGACGGTTTGATGATGGGGGCGCCTCTGGCACGTTATCTGGACCTGCATGTCGGCGATCCCATTGTCGTTCTGGCGATCGCCAATAGCGGTTCGAGCGTTGCGCCGGAGCTCATCAGGTTCACGCTCGCAGGTACATTCGAGCTGGGTGCAGAACCCGACTACAGCCTGGTGCTTGTCAACTTAGCGCGCCAGTCCCGCTCCGCATGGCGGCGCCTCGGTGACGTCGGGCTCCAGGTTCAGCTCGATGATCCGTTGCTGGCGCCGCAGATCCAGCGTCAGTTGTCGGGCGCCACCGAATGGCAGGTCGAATCCTGGAGCAAGACGTATGGAGAGCTTTTTCAGGCGGTGCGCCTGGAAAAATCGATGATGTTCTTGCTACTTCTCCTGGTTGTCGCCATCGCGTCGTTCAACATCATTGCAGGCCAGACGATGATGGTGAACGACAAACGCGCGGCAATTGCGATCCTGCGCACGATGGGCTGCGATCAGAGTCTCATCCGCAGAGTTTTCCTGGCCCAGGGCATTTTCATCGGTGTTGTGGGCACCGGTGTCGGGCTGGGTCTGGGGTTGTTGGCGGCTTTCAACATCAACACGGTTCTCGACGGCCTCCAGGCGGTCACCGGGATGCATCTGTTGGACGGCTCGTTCTTCGTCGAGGTCCCAGTGCTGGTTCTGCCCGGTGACCTCGTCGTGGTGGCGCTGCTCAGCTGTGGCTTGTGTCTTCTCTCCGCATGGTTCCCCGCGCGGCGCGCGGCGCTCCTCGACCCGGTGCAGTCATTGCACTGACGCATCCTTGATCGCCTGCCGCTCCGCACGGCTTTTCTGATACCGCGCACGCCTGGCGCGCCAGCGGGAAATGACATGCCAGCGCCACACGACCCGGGTGACCACAAATCCACTGACACCGGATACCCAGGCGATGACGAGAGATCCGAACAGCAGCGGATAACCGATCGTTCCCAGATTGTCCCACAGCCAGTCCACGCTGAGATCGATGCTCTCGACCGTCAGCTGCATGTTCAAGAGCCACGCGCCGAGGCGATAGGCAAAGTAAAACATCGGCGGAATGGTCAGCGGATTCGTGATCCACACCAGCGCGACTGAGATTGGCAGGTTGCAACGGCTGTAGATTGCCAGCACGGCAGCGATCACCATCTGCATGGGCACCGGGAGCCACGCGCAGAACAGACCGATGAACGCAGCGCCGGCGACGGATCGTCGATTGAGGTGCCATATCTCCGGCCGCCCGAGCAGATGTGCCACAGGGCGCAGCGCCGGGTTCTCACGGACCTCAGCAGGGGTTGGCAGATAGTGTCGCAGGCGTTTACGCGGCATCGTTTCATTATGCCTGTTCGAAAGTTACACATCATGCACGTTGGTCAGACAAGCTGTCGACGCGCCTGATATTTGCGCTGCTGTTCACAGTCTGTTGTCTGCGCGTATGGAGCTGGCACACGAGCGCGAGCGTCATCCATCTCTGCGTCGATGCCCGGCATCAGCTCGGCGGGGCGATCCGTTCCGTCAAGGCCCGGGAGGACGGAACCGCATTGCTCGATGTGCAGCTCCTGCCGGACAACACCTGCGCTGCCCTTGCCGGCAGTCGCGTGCGCCTGAGCTGGCGTCCACCGCGGCCGGATCTCGCCGTCGGGCAGCGCGTGGCGCTGGAGGCGAAGCTGCGCTCACCCTGGGGCACGAGCAATCCCGGTGGGTTCGATTATCGACAGTGGCTGCTGGGCCAGAACTACGCGGCCACGGGCTATGTCATTCGTGGTCGTGCCCTGGATCCACCCCCCATGAGACCTCCACCGGGGCTGACGCTGGTGCATGCGGAATTGATCGATGCGCTGACGAGCGGCAATCGATCCAACGTAGCCGCGGCAGACTGGCAGCTGATGCGCCGCACGGGGACCGTGCACCTGCTGGTCATTTCAGGTCTGCACGTGGGTGTCGTGGCAGGCTTTGTCTACCTCGTGGGTTATGCGCTTCTGCGCACCGCAGGGTCTCTGTCGCCGTGGCCCCCGCGTCTCGTGGCTTGGGTTTGTGTCAGCATCGCGGTTTGCAGCCTGATCATCTACTCAGGCGCTGACCCACCGGTCGTTCGCGCAGGCGTCACCGTCACGCTGGCGTCGGCCTGTTTGCTGGCGCAGCGTCATCTACCCTGGTGGCGGAGCCTCACCTACGTTGCGCTCGGCGCGGTTTTCGTTCGTCCTGAAATCGTGTTGCGTCAGGGCTTCTGGCTTTCGTATGGCGCGGTTGTCTGTCTGCTGTGGGCATTCGCCCAGTACGAAAGAAGGTTGTCGGCCGTGCGCGGCTTCGTTTCGGCGCAAGGCGTGCTGGCGGTAGGCATGGCGCCGGGTCTCGCGCTGACCGTCGGCGCGCAGCCTCTGATCGCACCGTTCGCCAATCTTCTCGTGGTCCCCGTGGTCAGTCTGGTCGCCGTGCCCGCTGCTTTTGCGGGGAGCATTCTGCATGACGGTTTCACTGCACGGCAGGCAGGCGAACTTGTGCTGCGGGCAGCAGATATGTCGCTCGCGCTCGTCTGGGCCGTACTCGACCGCATGCGCGACCTGCTGCCGGAGATCGGCTTTCAGGACAGCTGGCGAGTGGTTCTCGCGGTTCTGGGCGCCGGGCTCTGCTGCCTGCCGCTCAGCCGCCGGCAACGGCTGATGGCCTTATTCGCCTGTCTGCCGATGCTTCTGCCCAACGTCACCGGTTTGCGCCACGGCGAGTTTCGCGTGACCGTGCTGGATGTCGGGCAGGGCAGTGCCGCGATCATCGATACCCACCAACACCGCCTCGTCGTCGACGCGGGTGCGCGTTACCCGTCGGGCTTCAGCATGGGAGAGGCGGTTGTCGTGCCGGCATTGCTGGCGACCGGTCCGTCGCAACTCGACAAAATGCTGATCAGTCACCTGGACATCGATCACGCCGGTGGCATGCCCGCCGTGCTCGACCGCTTTCCCGCAACGCGACGTGAAGCGTGTGTCGATGGGGGCCGCTGGATCTGGGACGGCGTGGTTTTTACTATGCTGAGCGTGGCGGACGCGCGTTCCAGAAACGATGCCTCCTGCACCTTGCTGGTGCAAAACGGGCGTCGGGCCGTCTACTTCGCAGGGGATATCGAACGCAACGCTGAGCGCCAGCTGCGTTCACGATTACCCGCGCAGGTGGATCTGCTGATCGCCCCACATCATGGCAGCCGCACCTCGTCGAGCGCAGCGTTCGTGCGCCATCTGGCACCCCGCCATGTCGTGTTCAGTGCCGGGCGACGCAATCGCTACCGGCATCCGCACGCGGAAGTGGTCAAACGCTACCAAGAAGCGGGCGCAGTGCTGTGGACGACGGGTGAGCTTGGGGCGCTGGTTTGGGATAGCAGTCGCGCGGAGAGGATCGTCAGCGACCGTTAGGCGCCCGCTTCGCGCTGTCTGCGGTCAGCTGCAGCCACCATGGCGCGCAGTTCAGTGACCAGTTTGTCTTTCTCTTCGCCGGACAGGAAACCGCCGATTTCCTGCTCCTCGTCCCGGCAGCGCAGCGTGACGCGGCTCGGATACCAGGGGTGGCGCGCCTGGTTTACCAGGATCTTGGTAAAAAAGCGCTGCCAGCGATGGCGCAACTCAGGACGTTTGCGGCCAACCTCTATGACGACCTCGTCCGGTCCGAAACGCACGACCTCCTGCAGGTGTCCGCGTCGGGCGATGTAGTACATGCAGGCGGCAAGCACGCTCATTTCAAGAGTCGTGAAGAAAAGAATGACCCAATAACCGTTGAAGGTGAAGACGCCGGCCACGACAAAGGACAAAGTCATCAACGTGCCCAGGAAATACTGTGTCGCCCGCCAGCTCATGGAGTTGTTGGGTCTAAGCACGATCTGCCCGACGTATCCGGCAGGGTCTCGCTCACCTGCTTGAAAATACTCGGTGGCTACCAAATCAGTCTCCGGCCAGATCTTTGAGGATGGCCTCGGCGGCCTGGCGCTGCGTCTCAGTAGCGAAGGTGATTTCCGGCAGGTCGCGCACCTTGCTGACCCAGCGTCTGTCTTTGTAACCGCTGTCGGCGGCAAGTTTGACTTCGGTTTGTTCTGTCAGTGCCGTGAAAACCACGCTATAGGTGGCTGCTTCGACAACGCTGATGTCCGGAGTGCTGTCGGTGCCGTGAGTTTTCGGGCGCACGTCCAGCTCGAGTCCGAGTGCGTCT
Organism: Pseudomonadales bacterium; assembly: GCA_965267275.1. Lineage (GTDB taxonomy): Bacteria > Pseudomonadota > Gammaproteobacteria > Pseudomonadales > Azotimanducaceae > UBA4421. Next base: position 2,315,564 of record OZ253950.1, on the reverse strand, counting down.
TCGACATAGGCGCGCAGCGCGCTGACGCTGTTTTCGCCAACGCGAAGATAGTGTCCAGGCAGCAGCCACTTGCCATTCTGCTGCACGAGCAGCAGTCCCTTCGCTTCGTGGACCAGCGCGATACTCTGATGCACCTGAAAATAATCCCGTCCGATCGCAAGCTCTTCGCGCAGACGCTGGACGCTGGACCACAGGTGCTCTGCGGTGCGGTTGATGAAAGCGAGGCCAAGGCCGTCCTCGGCTGTGCGCTTGACCTCCATGTCCACAGTCGGCGTTGGCTGAGTGTCTGTCGGCAGCACGGTCATGAGGCGCAGCTTGACTTTAGCCCCCTCGCGAATCTTCGATTCCCGTAGCACGACGAATACACCGCCTTCGGAAACGTCGCGCGCGGTGCATTGAACGCTGCCCACGGCGGGATGCGTGAGCTCTACCAGCAGAGGTATCTGAATCCGCAGATGCTCACGTTGTTCCATGACAAATGATCAGTTAGGCAAGGTTGAAAAATACGCAATCGTCCGCATTGTACCAGCACAGTCAGGAATATGACCAAGTTAAAAGGTTGAGGCGAACAACGTGGCAGACAAGTTTACAAATCGGACTCAGGAAGCGCTCGCGCAGGCCCAGTCGCTTGCGTTGGGTTTGGACCACACGCAGATCGAACCGCTGCACTTGCTGTCCGTTCTGCTCGACGCGGACGACCAGCTCGCGGCGAATCTGATCACCCGTGCCGGTGGCAACGCGCCAGCGTTGCGGCAGAAAGTTGCGGCAGACCTTGGAGATCTGCCAAAAATCGGCAGCGCCACCGGCGAGGTCGGACTGTCGCAAAGTCTTGCGCGTGTGCTCGGCAAAGCGGATGCCGCGGCACAAAAGGCCGGGGATAAGTACATTTCTGTAGACCGCGTCCTGCTGGCGCTGGCGGACGACAGTGGGCTGAGCGCGATGCTCAAATCCGCTGGCGTGACCAGCGAGGCATTGCAGGCGGCCGTTGATGCGCAGCGCAACGGCGCCACCGTGGAAGAAGCGAATGCCGAAGATGTCCAGGACGCACTGAAAAAATACACGATCGACCTCACTGAACGGGCGACGGCTGGCAAACTCGATCCGGTCATCGGTCGCGACGATGAGATCCGCCGCACCGTGCAGGTCCTGCAGCGACGGACAAAGAACAATCCCGTGCTCATCGGTGAGCCGGGCGTCGGCAAGACGGCCATCGTCGAAGGTCTGGCGCAGCGCATCGTCAACGGCGAGGTTGCCGACAGTCTCAAGAACAAGCGTGTGCTCTCTCTCGACATGGGTGCGCTCATCGCCGGGGCGAAATACAGGGGTGAATTCGAAGAGCGTCTGAAAGCCGTTCTGAACGATCTCGCGAAGCAGGAAGGCAGCGTCATCCTGTTCATCGACGAACTCCATACGATGGTGGGCGCCGGCAAGGCTGAGGGCGCCATGGACGCGGGCAACATGTTGAAGCCTGCGCTGGCTCGCGGCGAACTTCACTGCGTTGGCGCGACCACGCTCGACGAATACCGCACGTACATCGAAAAGGATGCGGCCCTGGAACGACGCTTCCAGAAGGTACTCGTTGATGAACCCAGCATGGAAGACACCATCGCAATCCTGCGCGGCTTGAAAGAGCGCTACGAAGTACACCACGGCGTCGATATCACCGACCCGGCAATCGTTGCTGCCGCGCGCTTGTCACACCGTTACATCACCGACAGGCAGCTGCCTGACAAGGCAATCGACCTGGTCGACGAGGCAGCCAGCCGTATCCGCATGGAAATGGACTCCAAGCCCGAGAGCATGGACCGTCTGGAACGACGGCTGATCCAGCAGAAGATGGAAATCGAAGCGCTGAAGAAAGAAGAGGACGAGGCCAGCCAGAAACGCTTGCAGGACCTCGAAGCTTCCGCGGCAGAGTTGCAGGAGGAGTACCAGGCACTCGAAGAAATCTGGCAGGCTGAAAAACAAGCGCTGAAAGGATCACAGGGTGTGAAGGAAGAGCTGGAAGCGGCGCGCATCGAGTTCGATGCGGCACGCCGAGCCGGAGATCTCGCCCGCATGTCGGAACTGCAGTACGGCGTCATTCCGGAACTCGAAGCGCGTCTGGAAGCCCCTGTCGAGGACAAGCCGCAGCAACTGTTGCGCAACAAAGTCACAGAGAGTGAAGTTGCCGAAGTCGTCGCCAAGTGGACGGGAATTCCGGTTGCGAAGCTGATGGAGGGCGAAAAGGACAAACTGCTGCAGCTTGAAGCGCTGCTGCATGACCGGGTGATCGGTCAGGACAAGGCGGTCAAGGCAGTCAGTCAAGCCGTGCGCCGCTCCCGTGCAGGACTCTCCGACCCGAACCGTCCGAACGGCTCGTTCATGTTCCTCGGACCAACCGGCGTCGGTAAAACCGAGCTGTGTAAGGCGCTGGCTGTGGTGCTCTTCGACAGCGAGGAAGCGCTCGTGCGCATCGACATGTCCGAGTTCATGGAGAAACACTCGGTAGCCCGATTGATCGGCGCACCGCCCGGCTACGTCGGCTACGAAGAGGGCGGTTACCTCACGGAAGCTGTGCGGCGTAAACCCTACTCGCTGATTCTGCTGGATGAGATCGAGAAGGCACATCCGGATGTATTCAACATTCTGCTGCAGGTTCTGGACGACGGCCGGTTGACCGACGGCCACGGCCGCACGGTGGATTTCCGCAACACGGTCCTGGTCATGACGTCGAACATCGGCTCGCAGGCCATCCAGGCACTCAGTCAGGAGGGACAGCTGGACCGTATCGAGGGCGCCGTGAAGGGTGAGGTCGAACAACGCTTCCGGCCCGAGTTCATCAACCGCGTGGATGATCTGATCGTCTTCGAACCGTTGACCGAAGCCGAAATCGGTGAGATTGCCAAGCTGCAGGTGGCCGCGCTCAACGCGCGTCTGGCGGATCAGGAATTGACTCTGGAGCTCGATGCCACTGCGCTCGAGCAGATCGCCGCAGAGGGTTACGACGTCGTCTATGGCGCCCGCCCATTGAAACGCGCTTTCCAGCGCCTGGTGGAAAACCCGCTGGCCAATCTGCTGCTCGAGCAGGGCTTTGAGCGTGGCTCAGTCATCCAGGCCAGCTGGGCTGACGGCGCGCTCACCCTTGAGGTCGTTGCTCAATAAACTTGCTATTGTATATTCATACAGTACTGGTAGTATAACCAGTTATGGAAGGTGCTATTCGACAAGAAGTCCCTGAAACGCTGCCGCTGTTCCCTGCATTGCAGGTGAACGCGGCAGTCGCTGACGGCGCGGCCGCCACCTCAGGACAAGGCCAAGCCCAACGCAAATCCCAACGCAATTCCAAATGCATGTCCCAACAAGAAACACTGGTGTCAGCGCCTGCAAAAACCGGCCGAAGCAAACGCGCAGAAACCCGTTTCGCAAAGGGCAGCCCGGCAGTACGCAACAGAACAAAGCGCAACTCGACAGAAAGCAAACCGATAGAGAGCGACTCGACACACGAACGTGCCCGTCTCGATCCAGCCTTTAGCGCAACAAGATTGCCTAACCAGGCTGGCTCCGACGATTACCACATGGCGATCGCGTGGCGTTTGTCGAAGGCCATGAAAGGTGTCAAAACCGGACACCGCGATGCCAAAGCGCTGCGCGGCATGACACCCGGGCAGAAACATCAGGTGGGTAATGTGATTTGTGGTCATCTGCTCGCCTCCCTGCGTGCGCAGGTGGCTGCGGAAACCGATCAGCATTGATCTCACCACTGCGGCCGCACCGTAACCACTGAAACCTGTATTGAGTCGCATGTGGGCCGGTGGAGGTCAGCCTGGACGCCTCTACGAGCGATTGAGGGTCAGGAAATGTGTCTAATTCCACACGTTTGCCGCGATCTGACGCTACAATGAGCGTTTGCTAAATCGAAACGGACGTCATGATTAAAAAATGTCTCTTTCCGGTGGCGGGGTACGGCACGCGTTTTCTGCCGGCCACCAAGGCAATGCCCAAAGAAATCCTGCCGATTGTCGATAAACCGATCGTCCAATACGGCGTCGAGGAAGCGGCGGAAGCGGGTCTCACCGAGATCGGCTTCGTCACCGGCCGCGGTAAACGCGCCATCGAGGACCACTTCGACATCAATTACGAGCTCGAGCACCAGATCACGGGTACCGGCAAAGAAACCCAGCTCGGTGGTATTCGATCTCTCATTGAGAACTGCACGTTCTCATACACGCGCCAGATGCACATGCGCGGACTGGGAGATGCGATTCTGCGCGGCGAGACGATCATCGGCGACGAGCCGTTCGGCGTTGTGCTTGCCGACGACCTCTGCCTCGGCGAGGACCAGGGAGTCCTGGCACAGATGGTCGGTCTGTTTCGCCAGTATCGATGCAGCATCGTTGCCATCGAAGAAGTGCCTGCCGACCAGACGCGCAGTTATGGTGTGATCGATGGTGAGCAGATCAGTGACTCGCTCGTGCGGGTGACCAACATGGTCGAGAAACCCGCCCCGGAGGATGCGCCCACCAACCTTGCCATCATCGGCCGCTACATATTGACGCCTGACATCTTCGATATCCTGCGCAATACGCCACCGGGCAAAAACGGTGAACTGCAAATTACCGACGCGCTCCTGGCACAGGCACAGAGCGGCTGCGTGATGGCATACAAATTCAAGGGCCGCCGCTTCGATTGCGGCTCTGTGGCCGGTTTCGTCGAGGCGACGAATTTCTTCTACGACAAAATGGTGAACGAAGAGCAGTAGCGCGGTCATGTCTCTGCCTTTTGTTCTCGAGCGTTTGCGGCAGCGCCCTCATGCAGCCGTAACGCTCGATACGCCCATACCTGTTGCCGACCTCCCGACACCCGCGCTGGTGCTCAATCGCCCGGCGCTGTTACGCAACATAGAGCGGATGGCCGCCTTTCTCGGCAGTCATGGCAAAGGCTTTCGTCCTCACGCAAAGACCCACAAGTGTCCTCTCATTTGTCACGAGCAGCTGGCAGCCGGCGCGGTGGGCGTGTGCGTAGCAAAAGTTGGCGAAGCCGCGGCACACATTGCAGCCGGTGTTGAACCGGTGCTGATCACCTCGCCAGTGACCACAGCGTCGAAAGCGGCTGTAGTTGCCGAGCTGAGCAGCCAAACACCCCATCTGCAGATCGTCGTTGACAGCGCCGAGGGCCTGGACGTGATGGCTTCGGCGCTGGCGAGCAGCGACGGCGATCACGAGATCGGCGTGCTCATCGACCTGGATGTCGCGATGGGTCGCACCGGCTCGCGCGGCGCGGATGCGGCACTTGCGCTTCACGAAAAAATCTCGATGCATCCGCAACTACGTTTTGACGGTGTTCAGCATTACGCCGGACATGTCATGCACGTCGCGGGGTTTGCGGCACGGCGTGACAAGTCGCTGTCGCTCTGGGGAAAACTGCGGGACGACGTGCTCAGTGCGCTCGCGGCACGCAGCCTGGACTGTCAGGTGGTTACAGGCGCGGGCACCGGCACGTATAACATCGATGTCGAAGTGCCGGAACTGACGGATTTGCAGGTCGGCAGCTATATCTTCATGGACGAGGAATACCGGCTCATCGGCGCATCCGATGCCGAGCGATTCGAAGACTTCGAAGTTTCGCTGAAAGTTGCGTGCACCGCGATCAGCCAGCCCCGCAGCGGCACCATAACGGTCGACGGCGGCTACAAAGCGTTTGCGTCAGACTCAGTTGCGCCGGTCACAGACGATTTTCCGGGGGTCAAATTTCACTTTGCCGGTGATGAGCACGGCGTGCTGGCGCTTGGCGAAGGCCAGCAGGAGCTGCGCCTGGGGCAGGTCGTGGAGTTCGTGACCCCACACTGCGACCCCACAGTGAATCTGCATGACTATTATTGGATACAGGAAGAAGACGGTCTCATCCACGCCTGCTGGCCGATAACCGCCCGCGGCGCAAGCTGGTGAGCCGTTAGAGAGATATTGCGTCGCCGGGGAAGATCCCCTATATAGCCGGTTGTTCCGGCCGGGTGCCGAAAACGGGGCCGACCTTGACGGCTCGTGATAACGGATTTAAGCGAGAGGTAAGCGTGTTAGAAATCATTCAAGCTGGCGGTTGGCTGATGGTGCCGATACTGCTGTGCAGCGTTGTTGCAGCGGCAATCAGCGTAGAGCGTCTGTGGTCTTTGCAACGTTCACGAATACTACCGAAGAACCTGCTGGCGCAAACCTGGAATACGCTCAAACAGGAAGACTTCGACCAGCAGCGTACGCGTGACCTGCGCGCCGGCTCACCCCTTGGACATGTGCTGGCGTCCGGCATCAGCAATGCCAAGCGTGGCCGCGAAATCATGAAAGAGGCGATGGAAGAAGCGACGACGCAGGTCAACCATGACCTGGAGCGTTATCTCACGGCACTTGGCATCATTGCCTCCATTGCGCCTCTGCTGGGACTGCTCGGCACGGTTGTCGGGATGATCGATGTTTTCGATTCGCTGATGCTCGAGGGCGCGGGCAATGCCAACGTGCTCGCCGGCGGGATCTCGACCGCATTGATAACCACCGCGGCGGGGCTGTCCGTCGCGATTCCGGCAATGATGTTCCACCGTTTCTTCCTGCGTCGCGTTGACGAGCTCGTTGTAGACGTTGAGCAGGAAAGCAGCAAACTGGTGGACATGATTCACGGGCACGAAGATGAACATTGACATGAAGACCAACACTTCTGGAGCACATCGTGCCTAAGCGCCGCAGGGGCCGTCATGAAGCAACTGTCGAGCTTACGCCGCTCATTGACGTGGTTTTCCTGCTGCTCATCTTTTTCATGGTTTCAACCACGTTCATTCGCGAGACGCAGCTCAAGATCAACCTACCGGAAGCCACAGGCGAGCTGCAGGAAGTGGAGAGCGGCACGATAGAAATCACCATCGATCGCGGTGGCGACTACGCGGTGAATGATCGGGTGCTGGTCAATTCGGACAAACGCACGCTCATCCGCGCGCTGCAGGAAGTTCGCGAGCTCCAATCCGGTGATGCTGCACCCCGCGTCATCATTACCGCCGACGCCAATGCGGCACACCAGGCTGTGGTGCGCGCCATGGACGCCGCTGGCACGGTGGGCTTGACCCGTGTCAGTATCACCACTCAGCAACCCGACGAAGAAGAGTAGGTTCCGTATAACGCCCATGTCTAACCTTTCCGAGCGGGGCCGCCATGAGTGGTGAGCCCGCGCCCGCTGCGCCTGCAGCCGCGTCTCCCAACCCCGGAGACTGGGCCACTTATAAGCGTCTGCTGAGCTATGTCGCGCCGTATTGGTACATGCTCGCGGTATCGATTGTCGCTTTTCTGATTGCCGCTGGCGCCGAGGGTTACTTCGCAACGCTGTTCGGCGACCTCATCGATACCTGGGATGTCGCGATAGAAGATGCAGTCATCACGATCCCGGTGCTCATGTTCGGAGCCGCGCTGGTGCGTGCACTCGGCACCATATCCGGCGAGGCATTGATATCACGGGTATCCTTCAACGTTGTTTTCAATATCCGCCAGAACCTCTTTGGCCAGCTGTTGAAGCTACCCAGCACGTTCTTCGACAAGAACACGCAGGGGCACATCGTTTCGAGAGTGACGTTCACCGTCGCACAGCTGCGCGATACCGGCACGGACGCTCTGAAAGCGATCATTCAGGACGGCCTCAAGGTGATCGTTTATCTCGGCTGGATGGTGTGGCTCGATTGGCGCCTGACGTTGCTGTTCATCGCCACCGTACCCGTACTGGCATTGCTTGTCGTCGTCGCGAGCAATCGTTTCCGGCGTATCAGCCGCCGCATTCAGAACTCCATGGGCGACGTCACTCACGTTGTTTCTGAAGCGGTGTCCGGTTATCGGGTTGTGCGCACGTTTGGCGGCCAGGACTACGAGCAAAGTCGTTTTCAAAAATACAGCCGTATCAATCGCCAACAGAATCTCAAGATGGCGATTACCAAAGTCATGAGCGCGCAGCTCAATGAGACCATCATCGCCATGGCGCTCTGTCTCCTGATCCTGCTGCTCTACCAGAGCGGCAGCGGCATGACACCGGGCGACGCCGTGACGTTCCTCGGGCTGGCCGGCATGCTCGGGCGTCCGATACGCAAGCTATCTGAAGTCAATGCCAAGCTGCAGCGCGGTCTTGTCGCCGCGCACGACGTGTTTGCCCAGCTTGATCAGTCGGTCGAGGAAAACGTGGGCGCCTCACCGCTTTCCCAGGCGACCGGCAACCTCATCTTCGATGACGTCTCGTTCCGTTACGAGCAGGACAAGACCGTTCTGCACCATGTCAGCCTCAACATAGAAGCAGGGCAGACCGTGGCGCTGGTCGGCCGATCCGGCAGCGGCAAAACCACTCTGGCAAGTCTCATACCGCGGTTTTACGAGATAGACGGTGGCCGTATTCTGCTCGACGGCAGAGACATCCGCGAATATGAGTTGTTTGCACTACGCCAGCAGATTGCCCTGGTCTCACAGCAAGTCACGCTCTTCAACGATACGCTCAGAAACAATATCGCGTACGGGGATCTGGCGGACGTCGACGACGAAACACTGCAGGAAGCGATCGAACGTGCGCACGCCGCGGAATTCATCGACGCGCTGCCGAGCGGGCTCGACACCATTGTCGGCGATGATGGCGTACTGTTGTCTGGCGGTCAGCGCCAGCGTGTCGCGATCGCCCGCGCGCTTCTGAAAAACGCGCCGATACTCATCCTGGACGAAGCAACTTCAGCCCTCGATAACGAGTCTGAACGACATATCCAGGCGGCGTTGGAAGCGGTCATGGAAGGGCGTACGACGCTCGTCATCGCGCATCGGCTGTCAACCATCGAGTCTGCCGATGTCATCGTGGTACTGGATGAGGGTCGCATCGTCGAAACCGGCACGCACACGGAACTGCTTGCCGCCGGCGGTCTTTACGCGGAACTGCACGCGGCGCAGTTCCAGGACGACCCGCCTGGCAGTAAGAAAAAGACGGGCAGCGCGCGGCGCAAAGAAAAACGCGCTCGAGAACCGCAGAAAGTCGAGTACTTCGAGAAGTCCGCTCTGGGCCTGTCACGTGCCTGGTATGCCGGCGCCTGGTGGCTGCAACTCCTGCGCCCGCTGTCAGCGCTCTACGATTGGGGCCGCCGCCGCCGCATGAAACCCTACCAGACCGGCAAAGTCGTGCCGGCACGCACCAGCCTGCCGGTCATCGTCGTAGGGAACATCACAGTAGGGGGCACCGGCAAAACACCGATGGTGAGCTGGCTCGTCGACACGTTGCGCGACGCCGGCTATGCACCGGGTGTGGTTCTGCGCGGATATGGGGGCACGCTGAGTAAAACCGGCACGCTGGTGCCAAGCGGTGCTGACCCGGAACGATACAGTGACGAAGCCGTCCAGCTGCGCGATCGTCTCGGCTGTCCGGTAGCGATATCGGCCAACCGGCTGAAGGGGCTGCGCCTGCTCGAAACACAGGTCTGCGACATCGCCATTGCCGATGATGGATTGCAGCATTATGCGATGGCCAGGGATCTTGAAATAGCTGTCGTCGATGGCACGCGCGGCCTGGGTAACGGTCTGCTGCTACCAGCCGGACCTCTGCGGGAGCCCGTTGAACGCCTGCAGACCGTGGACTGGGTCATAGCCAATGGGGAAGAGAGCAACCTCGTCGAAGACGAGACCGTCATGCGCATGCAGGCGGATGGTTTTTACAATCTTGTCACCGGCGAAGTTATGGCCCCCGCAGACTTCGTGGCCACACACAGCGAAGTGCATGCTGTATGCGGTATCGGTAATCCCAACCGTTTCTTTCAAACCTTGAGAGACCTCGGGCTCAACTCGATCAAGCATATTTACAGCGACCACTACAACTTCACCGGAGAAGAGGTGCGTTTCGACGACACGCTGCCTGTCGTCTGCACGGAGAAGGACGCCGCTAAGCTCAAGAACCTGGAGGAGGAATTCCGCCAGGTCTGGTACCTGCGTGTCTCGGTCGCGCTACCCGACAGCGCGAGAGAGCGGCTGCTCTGCATGTTGAAAGAGCGCGCGATCGCACCGCGCAGAAACGCCGACGACGATTGGCAGGACGTTTCATGAAAACCTGTTGCGTCATTCCTGCACGGTTCGCCTCAACCCGTCTGCCGGGTAAGCCATTGGCCCTGATCGATGGCGTCCCGATGATCGTGCGCGTCGTCCGGCAAGTCAGCCTTGCGGATCTCGATCACGTGGTGGTTGCGGTCGACGACGAACGCGTACGCGACGTCGTGGCGGATGCAGGCTTCGAAGCACTCATGACGCGCCCGGATCATCCGTCAGGTTCCGATCGTGTCATGGAGGTCGTCACATCGATGGGGTGGGGTGATGACGACATCGTGATTAATGTGCAGGGTGACGAGCCCTTGATACCACCGATGGTCATCAGCCAGTTGGCTGATACGCTTGCCGCTGAGCCGGCGCTGCATATGGCGACACTGAGCGAGCCGCTGAGCACGCCCGACGACTTCAGCAACCCGAATGTCGTCAAAGTCGTCTGCGATGCACGAGGCGACGCGCTTTATTTTTCAAGAGCGCCGATACCTTATCCGCGTGACCATATGCAAACGCTGCACGAGACCGTCAGAACAGAGGCTCTCGAGCAGACAGGCGCCAGCCGGCATATCGGTATCTACGGATTCAGAGTCGCTGGTCTGCGCACGTTTGTCGGCCTGACGCACTCCCGTCTCGAGCAGATCGAACGTCTCGAACAGCTCCGCTGGCTGGAAGCAGGGCATCGCCTTCGCGTCATTGAAGCGAGCATGGCTGTGCCAGGGGGCGTGGATACGCCGGAGGATCTGGCGCGGGTTGCGAGCGTGCTGGCGGGCGCCTGAAACCCCATGAATTTTCTTGCGGACTTCATGTCGGCGGATGATGCCGACAGGTTGCTGGACTGGACGTTGCACCAACCCTGGCAACAGGAGCAGTTCACGCTCTACGGACGTCGGGTCGACGTGCCGCGCAGCACAGCCTGGTTTGGTGACCCCGGCGTCAGTTATCGATACACCGGGCTGGACCATCCCGGCGTGGGCTGGCCGGCGGAGCTCGCTGGCCTGCGTGATCGCATCTCCGGGCTGACCGGCAACGCGTTCAATTTTGTTCTCCTCAACCGCTATGATCACGGTGCGCACTACATGGGCTGGCACCGGGACGACGAACCGGAAGCGTTGCCCGCGCTGGCATCATTGAGTCTGGGGGAGACGCGACGCTTCCGCTATCGCGCCGGCCCGGGGCAGGCATCAGATGGTCTCGATCTCACGCATGGATCCCTGCTCTGTTTCGACGGACGCGTCCAGCACATGCTGTGTCGCACCAGACGGCCGGTGAAAACCCGGGTTAACTTGACGTTTCGGCAGATTAGATCGTGCAACTGATTGCCGATATGCCGGTGCCGAACACGCTCGCCACGCCGTCAGTGGCGCGGCTCGGTATCAGCGTCGCTTCAATCGAAGAATTCATCGATGTACGGCGTGCGAACGAGCAAGTGCTTGTCCTGGGAGAAGGATCCAATGTCATAGCCCAGGCGCATATCGACACTGTGGTCTGCCTCATGAGGATTCGCGGCTTCGATGTGCTGGAAGAGACGTCGACGCACGTGGTGCTACGTCTCGGCGCGGGAGAAAACTGGCACCAGACGGTCATGCGCACGCTGGCGCAGGGTTGGTTCGGTCTCGAGAACCTGGCGCTCATTCCGGGTTCCGTCGGGGCGGCGCCGGTACAGAACATCGGCGCGTACGGCGTGGAGCTTGCTCGTTTCGTCGAAGGCGTCACCATCGTGGACGAACAGGCCCGCCTTCAGGAGATCAAACGTGACAGCTGCGCTTTCGATTATCGATCGAGCATCTTCAAACTCAAACGGCAGTGGAGCATTGTGGGGGTTACGCTGCGACTGGCCAAACAACCAGACTGCGTGACGTCTTATCCAGACGTGCAGGCAGAGCTCGAGGCGCGTCAGATCAGTGAGCCCACGCCCGTTGAGCTCGCCGATGTCGTGATCGCCGTGCGGCAACGCAAGTTACCTGATCCCAAAGAGATACCGAACGCCGGCAGTTTTTTCAAAAACCCTGTGGTGCCGGTTGCGGTTGCAGAAAAGCTCAGGGCATCCATACCGGACCTCAGCACGTACCCGCAAGGGGACGCCATCAAGCTGAGCGCAGCTCAGCTCATCGATCGCGCCGGCTGGAAAGGGCGTCAGCGCGGCGAGATCCGCTGCTGGCATCTGCAGCCCCTGGTCCTCGTCAACCCGGCACACCAAGATGCAGCGGACATCCTGGCTTTTGCCGAAGATATCCGCCGCGACATCTCTGCCCGCTACGGCGTAGAACTGGAACCGGAGCCTTCGCTGCTGTTCTGATCCTGGTTTTTGACCCTCACACCCTGTTCGCGCAGCTCGGCTTCCCGCTGGCGCCTGCGCACCTCGCGGGGATCGTTGCTGGCACGTGAGGGGCGCGAAGGAGCGGCCGTCTCCGCCGCCGCTTGCTCCGTTGATACTGGCGACTCAGGCGCGCTCTCAGCAGGCGCCTCAGAGACCTCTTCAGCATCCACCGGTTCTTCGATGTTGCTCTGCTCAGATGCCTGCGGTTCGTCAGCGGGCAGCTCCGGGGCAGGTGCGACCTCTTCAGCGTTACCTTGCGCTTCCTGCTTCTCAGCCACCGTTTCCTGCTCGGCATCAGCCACCGCGGGCTGCGGCTCAACGGCTTCCGAATGTTCCGCAGATGATTGCTCGGGCATGTTCGTGCTACCGGCATCGGTTGCGGACTCCAAGGTTTCCGCTGCAGAAGCCTCAGGCGTGACCGCCGCGATCTCAGGCGCAGGGCTCGCTTCCTCCGCCGGCGTGGATGTCGGCTCCGGGGTTGCAGCTTCTATCGCGGCTTCAGCGGCTTCGACAGGCGCAGCGCTATCAGTCGATTCGCTTTGCGCGCGGCGATTGCGGTTGCGCGGATCGTTGGACGCCCGTCCGCGTGGACGCGTATCGGGCTGGGCTTCTTTCTCGCGGCGCTCCGGCTTTGCCTCGACGCTCGAGTCGGCCGCCTGCGGTGCAGGCGTTGCCGGTTGCTCCTGCGCGGATGAGTCGGTGCCGGGCGCTGTTGCCGGAACGGCTTCAGCTTCTTTCTTGCGCGGGGTAGAGCGATCACGCCGCGGTGCGCGCTTGCTCTCAGACAGCTTTTCTTCTGAGGGCTGACGCTCGGCGCGGCTCGCTTTAGGCCGTTCGCTCCGCTCTTCGCTCTCTTTGGCTCTGTCCTCTTTCGCTCGGTCGGTTTTTGCGTCCTTGCGACGCTCACCCTTGCCAGAGTCCTTCTGCTCGTGACGCTTGGCTTTCTGCGGCTTGCCATCCTGATCGCCGCGCTCGTCCCGGTTGGCGCGTTTGCGCTCGCCGCGGTTGTCCTTACGACCGCCGTCTTTGCCGGAGTCTTTGCCGGAGTCTCTGCCGCCATCGCGTCTGTCTGATTTCGCGTCGGCCTTGCCGCGTCGCTCGCCATCGCCACCGCGACGGTTTCTGCCACGCGTGTCCTGCTTGCGTTCACGCTTCGCCCGCTCCCCTTGCTTCGCCTTGGCGGGTGGGGTTTTCTCTTCCTCGGCCGCAGGTTTTGCAGCCTCGTCAGAAAACAAGCTCGTCACCAGACGCTTGAGGAAGCCCGGCTCTGCGGTTTGGCTCTGCGGCGCAGGGGTGGGCGAGGCAGCGGGTGCCGGCGGCGGTGGTTGCGGCGGTTGTATTGCCTGTACCGCCGGCTTGGGCTGTTTGACCGCCGGCGCGGTGTCGCTGGGCATTTCCTGCGTCGCAGCCGTGTTGGCCAACTCGGACAGCGTATAGCTGGGAACCGCGCCTTCTTCCTCGACATGGTCGTCGCGCAGGCGCTCGACGACGTAATGCGGGGTTTCCAGATTCAGGTTCGGGATGATCAGAACGTGCGTGCCCGTGCGCTGCTCTATCTCCGCCACATCCTGGCGTTTCTCGTTGAGCAGGTAGGCGCCGACATTGAGCGGTACCTGGGCTCGAACCACGGCGGAACGTTCTTTGAGTGATTCTTCTTCCATGACGCGCAAAATGGCCAACGCCAGAGACTTCGTGTCGCGTATCCGACCCTGACCGTTACAACGCGGACAGAGCTCAGTGCTGATTTCTTCGAGGGACGGTCGCAGCCGTTGCCGACTCATTTCCATCAGGCCGAAGCGGGATATGCGGCTGGTCTGGACGCGCGCGCGGTCTGCCTCGAGTGCGTCCCGCATACGATTTTCAACCGCACGCTGGTTTTTCTGGTTCATCATGTCGATGAAATCGATGACGATTAGACCGCCTATGTCACGTATACGCAGCTGACGCGCGATTTCATCCGCCGCTTCGAGGTTGGTATTGAGTGCCGTTTCCTCGATATCAGCGCCTTTCGTCGCACGCGCAGAGTTGATGTCGATGGAGACGAGCGCTTCGGTCGGATCGATGACGATGCTGCCCCCTGAGGGAAGCTTGACCGTGTGTTCGAATGCCGATTCGATCTGACTTTCGATCTGGTAGCGGGAAAACAGCGGAATACTCTCGCTGTAAGGTTTCACCTTCTCCGTGTAATTCGGCATGACCTGGGCGATGAAGCTGGATGCTTCCTGATGCGCATCGCCGCCCTCGATCAACACCTCGCCGATGTCGCGGCGCAGGTTGTCGCGTATCGCCCGCAGGACCGCACTGTTTTCCTGATAGAGCAGTGCGGGTGCGCGCTCTTCGTCGTTCGCGGTCTGAATCGCCTGCCAGAGCTGCAGCAGGTAGCTCAAATCCCATTGCAGCTCTTCGGTGCTGCGACCGACGCCCGCGGTGCGGACGATGACGCCCATACCATCCGGTATCTCGAGTCCCGACAAAGCCTCCCGCAGTTCATCCCGGTCGTCACCCTCAATGCGACGCGAGATACCACCGGCACGCGGATTGTTGGGCATGAGTACCATGTACCGGCCGGCGAGGCTGATGAAGGTTGTAAGGGCAGCGCCTTTGTTGCCGCGTTCTTCCTTGTCGACCTGCACGAGCACCTGCTGACCTTCCTCGACCAGGTCCTGAATTGGTGTGCGATGACCGCCTTCCGTCATGCGTTTTTTGAAGTAGCTGCGCGCGATCTCCTTGAGCGGTAAGAAGCCATGCCGCTCTGCGCCGAAGTCGACGAACGCCGCCTCGAGGCTCGGTTCAACTCGGGTAATCCGGGCTTTGTAGATACTGGCCTTTTTCTGTTCCCGCGTGCGGTTTTCTATGTCAAGGTCGTAGAGTTTCTGTCCATCGACAAGCGCAATGCGCACCTCTTCCGGTTGCGTTGCGTTGATCAACATTCTTTTCATTGATACACATCATCCTGTGTCGTGCGGACACGGCTGGACGCGGGCGGACGAGATAACAAACAGGCGAGTTCAGAAACCACGAACGTCCGATGCGTTTTGCTTCGACCGTCGCATGGGTGGTCGTAGGTGGACCACGTTCGCCCCTCGCTGCGGCCCGGACTCCGGGCACACTCTGTGTCGCAAGCACCAGTCACCGTGATCGGTATGTATTGGCCTGCGATTCGCGCGCCACCGCGTACTGCTTGCGCTGGCGCTCATATCTCTTTCCTGCGCGACACATTGTGTCCGCTGATCTTGTAAAACCATCGCGGCTCAAAGGGCATCGATGGTGGTCAGGCAACGCTGTAAGTGCGCTGCGAATTACGACTGTGGAGGGCTGGCACGCATCTCGGAATCGTCAGCTACCGTTTTCGAATCGTAGCTGTGGATGCGCCAATCTGGCTCTTACGCCGTCTTGCGGTCGCCTCTCATTGAAGTGTAGCCATAAGCTCTGCGCCGCTGCGCGTCGATGGACCGATTTGCCTTGTCTTGAGTATACAGGGCATGATGGCCGACGCTAAATTTCGCGGGCGGGGCGGGAAAACCCCAACGAGGTGGCCCGATGTTAGCAGTGTTTGCTAACCCCTTCAAACCCTTAGATTTTTTTATTAACGCGAGCCTATGCCTGTTTCTTACGTCGACATTTCCGACGCCAACGACGTTGGTCAGCGCATTGACAATTTTCTGATGCGCAACCTCAAAGGCGTGCCGCGCCAGCACATCTATCGCGTGCTGCGCAAAGGTGAGGTGCGCGTCAACGGCGGGCGCATTCAGTCCAGCTACCGTTTGCAAGCAGGGGACCGCGTGCGGATTCCCCCCGTGCGCACGAGGACCGAAATGCCGGTGCGTTTCTCGGCGGATACGGCAGAGCTGCTGCAGGGCGCGGTCATCTACGAAGACGAAGACTATCTGGGCTTGGATAAACCGGCCGGCATCGCCGTGCACGCCGGCTCATCCGTTGGCGCGGGCGTGGTCGAGATTCTGCGCGAAGCGCTCAATCTGCCGCGTCTTGAACTCGTCCATCGGCTCGATCGTGAAACCTCCGGCTGCCTGGCGCTTGCAAAACGCCGTCAGGCCTTGAACGTTGCGCAGCAGGCATTCCGCGAGCGCCGTGTGAAAAAGATCTATGAACTCTTTGTGCGCGGCCAGTGGCCCGAAGCCGAGAAGGTCGTGCAACTGCGCCTGGAGCGCTATCGCACTGCCTCGGGCGAGGGCAGGGTCCGACCGAATCCGCGCGGCCAGAGTGCACGTACCGACTTCAAGCGCCTTGCCGTTGCGCCCGACGCCAGTCGTCTGCAGGCATCGCTGCATACCGGTCGCACCCACCAGATTAGAGTCCACGCGGCCGCCAGCGGTCACGCGATCGTCGGGGATGACAAATACGGCAGCACCGCAGACCGCGGCGAGCAAAGGCCACGCCTGTGCCTGCACGCGCGCCGTCTCCACATCCCGTTGCCCGAGCGTACGTTGAAGCTGGACGCCAGGGTGCCCGACGACATGGAGCGGGTCTGGCAGGCGTTCGTCACGCCAGCGGATTGATACCGTGTGCGCGCAAACGAGTGCACAACATGATCAGCGGCAGGCCGACGAGCGCGCTGGGGTCGTCGGCACGCACGTACTCGAAGAGACTGATGCCGAGTGCCTCCACCTTGAAACTACCAGCGCAGTCCCACGCCTGATCACGATCGACATAATGCGCAATCTCAGACGCAGCCAGCTTGCGGAACTGCAAATGCGTAGCAACCACGTCGACCGTGCGATGCGCCGCCACACGCAGGCACAAACCGGTATGAAAAACTGCTGTCTGACCACTGAGCATGGCCAGCTGGGTACGCGCCGCCTGCGGATTACCCGGTTTATTGAGCAGCCGGTCACGGGCTTCCCCGACCTGGTCTGACCCGATGACGAGGGCACCCGGATGGCGTGCCGCGACAGCGTCGGCCTTGGCGGCGGAGAGACGCGCCGCCAGATCCCGCGCGGATTCCGCCTCCCGCGGCGTTTCATCCACATCGGCCGCGTCGACGGTAAAGGGTAAACCGAGCTGCGTGAGTGCCTGCGCTCGATAACGGGAGCTTGAAGCCAGCACTATCTCCACATCATTCTCCACAGCGTCTTTGACCGTTGGTTAGGGCGCGCTATTCTGGCCCGTCCGGCTCGGTAAGCGTATGGCGCACAGCGACAGTGCGAAAATTTCACTAAATTCATGAGCTTGTGCGTCTTTACAGCGATCGAGGAGATACCTATGATTGCCGCCGCCATGGCAGCGCGAACCCCTCCTGTACCAACTTATACCGAATTGGCCAAGGTTGGTGCGCGAATCGAGCGGCGCGTAGCGGCTGCAGATTGCGGCAGATTGCATGCCGCGGTGGCAGAAGTCCACGACATAGAAGCTGTCCTGGATTTCAGGTTCGACGATACGGGCAGGGCATCGGTGCATGGCACCGCAGCTGCCACGGTGAAGATGAACTGCCAGCTTTGCGCTGAACCCGTAGCGCTGGTGATCAGTGCAGCCGTTGACGGCGTGCTGGCGGGATCCGACGGCGAAGCTCAGGCCTGGCGCTCGGCAGACAACCCGCCGGACATCATCGTCGTTGCCGGAGCGGAGCTCGATGTGGTGGAGCTGATTGAAGACGAGCTGTTGTTGCAGCTCCCGCAGCGAGTGTGCACGGACATAGAATGTGAGTATCGCCCGGCGCTCAGCTACGGCGATAAAGAGGCAGAGACAGAAAAGGCAAACCCTTTTCAGCAGTTGGCCGCCTGGCGCGACGCTACGGACGCATCAGGCAACGAAACAAGCGGCTGAGGCTCGCGCCTCAGAAGCACTACGATCCAGGGCGCGCTTGCGAGCCCGCATTTGAGGAAAGCCAAATGGCAGTACAACAAAATAAAGCCACCCGCGCTCGTCGCGGTGCACGCCGCGGGCACGACAGCCTGCAAAAACCGACGACCAGCGTCGATCCGACCACCGGCGAAACTCATCGTCGGCACCACGTCACCGCGGACGGCTACTACCGCGGCCGTCAGGTCATCGCCGACAAAGAGTAATCATGAGTCTGGGAGGGGTTTTCCCGGGGCAGGGCGCACAAAGCGTCGGCATGCTCGCAGATCTCGCTGAGGCTTTCCCAAGCGTCGAACAACGTTTTGCCCAGGCCTCCGATTGCCTCGGTTTCGATGTCTGGCGCATGGTGCAGGACGGCCCCGCCGAGGATCTGTCCGCCACGCAGAATACACAGCCAATCCTGCTGACGGCGAGCCAGGCCATCTGGGATGTCTGGCAAGCCCATGCGCCGCCGCCGGCTTTTGTTGCCGGCCACAGCCTGGGCGAATATTCGGCCCTCGCGTGCGCGGGCGCAATCGACTTCGAAGACGCAGTCAAGCTCGTTCGCCTGCGCGGTGAACTGATGGAAGCCGCTGTGCCGCGCGGACAGGGCGGTATGGCTGCGGTCATGGGCCTGGATGACGCAGACGTCATCGCGTGCTGCGATGCCGTCGATGGCGTCGTCGTGGCAGCGAATTTCAATGCCCCAGGGCAGGTCGTCATTGCCGGCGCCGCAGCCGCGGTGGAAGCCGCAGCGGAAGCCTGTAAGGAAGCTGGCGCCAAGCGCGCCGTTGTCCTCGACGTCAGCGGGCCGTTCCATAGCCCATTGATGGCTGCCGCTAAAGACGAGTTCGCAGCAGCGCTGGCCACCGTCGAAATCAACATGCCCGAAATACCCATCGTGCAGAACGTGCACGCCGACGTGCCTGGTGACGTTGCGGCGCTGCGTGAGAATCTCCTGGCACAGCTGGCGGAGCCGGTACTCTGGAGCAAGAGCGTTCTCCGCATGGTCGACCTCGGCGTCAGCGAGTTCGCAGAATGTGGGCCAGGTAACGTGCTTGCCGGTCTGATCAAACGCATATCCAGGGCCACGCCAACGACCAGTCTCGCCAACGTCGAAGCCGTCACCGGCGCTTCCACGTAAAGAACCTCAAATTCAGGAATGATCAATGACTGACACAGTTGCGGTCGTCACGGGCGCATCCCGTGGCATAGGGGCAGCAATTGCCGCGCGTCTTGCGCAGGATGGGCTTTTTGTCGTCGGCACAGCCACGAGCGATGCTGGCGCCACAGCCATCACGCAGGCCCTTGGCGAACAGGGCAAAGGGCTCGTGCTGAAACTGAATGACGCGGCGTCCGTTGCCGCAGCTGTCGAAGCGCTGGGTGAGCTGGATAGCGCGCCAGCGGTGCTGGTGAACAACGCCGGTATCACCCACGACAACCTGCTCATGCGGATGGGCGAAGAAGAGTGGACCGACGTGGTGGATACCAACGTCAACGGCATGTATCGAATTACCAAGGCATTGCTGCGCGGGATGATCAAGGCGCGATGGGGGCGAATCGTCAATTTGAGCTCCGTTGTCGCGCGCATGGGAAATCCCGGACAAAGCAACTATGTGGCGAGCAAAGCAGCGATCGAAGGGTTCACCCGGGCGCTGGCACTTGAAGTGGCATCGCGCAACATCACGGTCAATGCTGTCGCCCCGGGTTTCATCGGTACGGACATGACCGCCGAGCTGACGGAAGCCCAGAGCGAGGCCATGCTCGAACGTATCCCGCTGGCCCGCGTCGGCTCTGTTGAAGAAGTCGCGGCAGCCGTTAGCTTTCTTGTCAGCGAAGAGGCGGCGTACATAACCGCGCAGACGTTACATGTAAACGGCGGCCTTTATCCCGCTTGACCCGAAAACATAACTGAAACAACCGCGCCACAGCGTTACGTTGTGGCGCTTGTAACTCGTGATCTAACGAAAAACTAACGCAGAACCGAGCACATTTTTACGGCATTTGGCCAGCTTGCGTTGCCCATATCGCCTCTATAGAATGCGCTCGCCCTGCACCCAGGAACCTTTGAGGGAGACCCCTTTAGCATGAGCAGTGTTGAAGAACGCGTAAAAAAACTTATCTGTGAACAGCTTGGCGTGAAAGACGACGAGGTCAAAGACGACGCATCGTTTGTCGAAGACCTAGGCGCAGACTCGCTCGATACCGTCGAGCTCGTCATGGCGCTCGAGGAAGAATTCGAGACCGAGATTCCGGATGAAGAGGCTGAAAAGATCACCACGGTCAAAGAAGCCATCGACTACATCCTGGCCCACCAGTAATTGTTGCGGCCGCGCACCTGGCGCGGTTGCATGACAATAGAGGGTGTTCGCACCCTCTGTGTCCACCTGAAATTGCAGCTCATTTCATCGCGCCGTATGCGTCTCACCCACGCTTGGCGTCGAGGAACGTTAGCTGCTAATGTCCCCGCAACGCGCGTACTCGTGCGAGACGAAGCCCCGGCTGACCAATCCAAGCGTCAATACGCACCGGGGTTCGAGGGCGTGATATCTCGGGGACCAGATCGAGGAGGCCGTAGCTGCTGATGAGTAGAAGAAGGGTTGTTGTTACAGGTATGGGCATGGTCACGCCCATTGGTAATACGGTGACTGACTCCTGGCAGGCGGCACTGGCCGGCAAGTCGGGCGTTGGTATAAACGAGTATTTCGACACCGAAGACTACGGCGTGAAAATATGCGCCGCGGTCAAAGACTTCGATGTCACTGAATACATGAACGCGAAGGAAGCGCGCCGTATCGACCCCTTCATCCAGCTTGGCCTGGCAGCCGGCGCGCAGGCAATCGAAGATGCGGGCCTGGCTGAGCAGCCTGATGATGCTGATCGTATCGGCGTAGCCATCGGCTCGGGCATCGGCGGCATCAAAATGATCGAGGACACCCACAGTACGCTGTTGAACAGCGGCCCGCGGCGGGTGTCGCCTTTCTTTGTTCCCGGCTCGGTCATCAACATGATTTCGGGCAACCTCTCGATTAAATACGGTTTCACCGGCCCGAACATCGCGGTTGTTACCGCCTGTACGACCGGCACCCACAACATCGGTTTCGGTGCGCGCATGATTCAGTACGGCGAAGCCGACGTGATGGTCGTCGGCGGCGCGGAGTATGCGACTTCGCCGATTTGCGTAGCCGCTTTCCATTCCATGAAAGCCCTGTCTACGCGCAACGAAGAGCCGGAGCTGGCCAGCAGGCCGTGGGACGACGAGCGGGACGGCTTCGTGCTGGGTGACGGTGCTGGTGTGATGGTGCTGGAGGAGTACGAGCGGGCCAAAGCGCGTGGCGCGACCATTTATGGCGAAGTCCTCGGTTTCGGCATGAGCGCGGATGCCTATCACATCACCGGACCTGCGGAAAACGGCGAGGGCGGCGCAGCTTCGATGCGCAATGCCTTGAAGGACGGTGGTCTCAACGCGGATCAGATTGGTTACGTGAACGCTCACGGGACATCGACGCCGCTCGGCGATATTGCTGAAACCAGAGGCATCAAGTCGGTGTTTGGCGATGATTGCCCGGCGGTCAGCTCTACCAAGTCCATGATCGGCCACCTGCTCGGCGCTGCCGGCGCGGTCGAAGCCATTTTTACACTGAAAGCGGTGCATGAGCAGACGCTGCCGCCGACCATCAATCTGCATAACCCGAGCCCGGAGTGTGATCTGGACTACGTGCCCAACGAGGCGCGCGAAGTCTCCATCACCGCCGCGGCGAGCAACTCATTCGGCTTTGGTGGGACCAACGGAACGCTGATTTTCGGCGCTGTCTAGTGTCCCATCCGTTCCGGCCGAGCGGATTTTAGCCTCACATGGCGCGAACACTCGCTGTCACGGCTGTGACTGCCTGCCTGCTCGCAGGTGTGGTGATCGGTGCCGGCCTCTGGCATCTCGACCGCTGGGGTGAGACGCCCTTGCAGGCCGAAGCAACGGTAACCCTGTCTCCTGGCGAAAGCGTAACCAGGTTCGGCAACCGTCTGGCGCGCCGGGAGCTCATCGGCAGCGCGCGTCTGTTCCGCTGGTACCTGCGCTGGGAAGGCCTGGATACACAGCTGCAGGCAGGCACCTACGCCATCGAACCCGAGACGACACCGGCAATGCTCTTTGCGGACATGGCGGCCGGTCGTGAGGTGCAGTACCAGGTACAGCTACTCGAGGGCACGACGGTCCGTGACGTGCTGGCGACCCTGAAAGAGGCGCCGTGGCTCGAACACACGATAGAAGCCGAGGATGCTGAAGCCCTGCATGCGGAACTCGCGCTGGAAACGCGATTTGCCGAAGGCATGTTCTTTCCCGACACCTACGCCTATACGCGCGGCGCCACCGATCGCAGCGTGCTCGAGCGCGCGCATCGCATGATGCTGGAGGAGGCTGCCTCCGCGTGGCAGGCACGCAGTCCCGAGGTGCTTCTTCAGGACGTCGAAGAGCTGATCATCCTGGCCTCGATCGTAGAAAAGGAAAGCGGCGTGCCCTCCGATCGCAACCAGATATCGCAGGTGTTCCACCTGCGTCTCGCGCAGCGCATGCTGCTGCAAACGGACCCCACGGTCATCTACGGCCTTGGCGAAGCGTTCGACGGCAACCTGACCCGTGCGCATCTCAATGCGGATGGCCCGTTCAATACGTATAAGCGCCGCGGCTTGCCGCCAACTGCGATAGCATTGCCCTCGCAGGCTGCGCTCGTGGCAGCCGCCCAGCCCGCAGCGGGGGAGTATTTGTACTTCGTTGCTCGCGGGGATGGCAGCAGTCAATTTTCGCGCACGCTGGCGGAACACAACGCCGCGGTGCGCCGCTATCAGCTCGGAATAACAGACGGGTGAAAGGTCGATTCATAACACTTGAAGGCTCCGAAGGCGCGGGTAAATCCACGAACCTGGACGTGGTTTGCGCGGTGCTCGAAGAGGCAGGGATCGACGTTTATCGCACACGCGAACCCGGCGGCACACCCTTCGCCGAAGCGCTGCGTGACACGTTGCTGGCAGACTGGACGGAAACCGTCGACGGTCTGACTGAGACCCTCGTGGTCTTCGCTGCTCGACGCCAGCACCTGGTCAACGAAATCGAACCTCGCCTCGCCCGCGGTCAGTGGGTGGTCTGTGACCGCTTCACCGATGCCACGTTTGCCTACCAGGGATATGGGCGCGGTGTCGCCGTCGAGCGCATCGAAGCGCTGGAAAGATGGGTACAGGAAGCGCTGCGACCCGATCTGACGCTCTTTCTCGATCTCGACCCGGAAATCGGTCGTGCACGCATCGCGGGGCGTAGCCAGGATCGTCTCGAGCAGGAACAGCAAGATTTCTTCGCAGCCGTCCGGCGGGGCTATCTGGCGCGTGCAGCGGCGCAAGCGCATATGCATGTAATCGACGCCAGCCTCGCGCTTGACGGCGTCAACGCACAGGTGGCGGACATCGTTCGGCGTTTCGTGGCGGCAAACCCATGACTTATCCGTGGCAAGAGCCGCTGCTTGGGCGACTGTTTGCGCTGCGCGACGCAGACCAGCTGCCGAACGCCATCGCGCTCGACTATCCGACAGGCTGGGGCGGAGAGAAGCTGCTCGTGGAAGCAGCCCTGGGGCTGCTGGAAGTCGATACCGAGGTCGCGGTGGAAGAATTTGCCCATCCAGATTTTCGCTGGATTGCGGCCGATGGCGCCGAGATCAAAATTGATCAGGTCCGCCGCATCAACGAGTTTGCGGTAGGTACCGCGCAAGCTGCACCTCGTAAGGTGGCGGCGCTGCACGAAGCCCACCTTCTCAATCCCAGCGCCGCGAACGCGCTCCTCAAAACGCTCGAAGAGCCGCCGCGGGATACGCATCTGCTGCTGGGCACGAGTAACTGGGGCCGACTGCTGCCCACAATCCGAAGCCGCTGTCAGCGTTTTGTGCTGTCACCGGATGTCGACGCGGCGCGCGCCTGGCTGACAGACGAGGGGCTGACAGTGAGTGATACGATCTTCGCCGAGTGCGGTTACGCGCCCATGACCGCTGCCGCCGCGCTTGGTGCAGACGACGCGGCCGATCTGACCGGGTGGCTGGCTTCGCTGCCAAAAGTCGACGTCGCCAAATCCGTGAAAATCGCAGCGGAACAGGACACCGTCGTATGGCTGGCGCGCTGGTACCGCCGCCTGCTGATACATATGGGCGGTGAGTCCATTCCCGGACTCGACGCGCAACCCGCTGCGCTCCTGGAGTTCGCGAACAAGCTGCTGTCCGCCAGGCGTCAGATAGAAACGTCCAACGCGGCCAATGTGCAGCTGCTGATGGAGGAACTCGTCGTGAACTGGCGCCGCGTCGCGCGCCGGTAAAGGCCGTATGCATGTCCCAGATTGTGGGGCCCGATGCCGTTAAATTGAGTCATGCGTCATACTTTGACCGTTGACAGGAACCGGTCGCGACCATGAACATAGGGTGTGATCGGGAGTGGGTTCAGGCTCGCTCAGCCCCTTGATCTTCTGTATGAATTACAGTGACTTAGCAGCAGCAGCTGCAAACGATCAAAGTGGCAGTGTTTACCGGAGCACCATAATCAGGGCAGGTAAACAGGCCATTGCGTCGTAACGGAATTGATCGAAACGGAACGGAAAGGACGTCGACAAGCCATGTCAGCAGGTAAACGCGGAGTCAGAAACGGAATCTTGTCCCTGGCCATCAAGGACAAGGCGGTTCTGTATGCCGCCTACATGCCCTTCGTACGCAACGGCGGGCTGTTCATACCGACGAAGAAGGAATACGAACTCGGCGATGAAGTGTTCATGCTGCTGAATCTCATGGACGAGGCCGAGAAGATCCCGGTTGCCGGCAAAGTGGTGTGGATTACGCCCAAGGGCGCCCAGGGTAACCGTGCCGCTGGCATCGGCGTGCAGTTCAACGATCAGGACGACGTTGCGCGCAGCAAAATCGAAACGTATCTGGCCGGCGCGCTGCAATCTGACCGACACACCCATACGATGTGACCGCACCGCGGTGCTCGTCGATTCTCACTGTCATCTGAACTATCTCGACCATCCTCAGGATGCGCTGGCGCGCGCCAGGGCGGCGGGCGTCAGCGCGTGTTTGTGCATTGGCGTCGAAGAAAAATCGATCAACGACGTCCTGGATTTTGCCGCGGCTCACGAGGACGTCTGGGCGAGCGTCGGCGAACACCCCGGCAGCTGCAGTGGCGATGCAAGCTGGGTTGCGCCATTGCTCGACCGAGAGCGGGTGGTCGCCGTTGGCGAAATGGGTCTCGACTATCATTATGAGCGCGATGACAAACGGCAGGCCGAGCAACGCCAGACGTTCGCTCAGCAGCTGGCATACGCTGCCGATGCAGATCTGCCGGTCATCATCCACACGCGCGCCGCTGAGGCGGATACGCTGGCGCTCCTGCGCGATTTTCCCGAAGTGCGCGGGGTACTGCATTGCTTCACCGAATCCTGGGAGATGGCGAGCCAGGCGCTCGAGATCGGCTACTACATCTCGATCTCCGGGATTGTCACGTTCAAGAACGCCGACAACGTCCGCCTGGTCGCGGAACGCGTGCCCGCCGAGCGCTTGCTGGTGGAGACGGATGCGCCATGGCTTGCGCCCGTGCCGCATCGCGGTAAGCAGAACGAACCCGCGTTTGTTGCTGACACGGCGAGCTACCTGGCGGATCTGCGTCAATTGGAGGTCGAAGAGCTCGCAGCGCTGACCAGCGCAAACTTCTACCGCCTTTTCCCCCGCGCTGCCAACAGCCCGCCAACCGTCAGCTAGGGATCAGCGAGAGAACAGCTCCTCGTAGAGGCGGTAGTGCGTCTCGTGCATGCCGATATTCAGATAGGTTTGTTGCGCCGTGGTGTTCTCCCGCTCTACATAAAGGCGCAGCCCACATGCCTGTGGGTCATCGCCAGCAAGCTTGCGCACGGCATCGTGCATCGCGCGGTAGACGCCGCGACGCCGGGCAGCGGCCACGACGTAAACGCTCTGGATCCACCAGAACCGGCCATTCCGCCAATCGCTCCACTCGAATGTCACCATCAGCGTGCCCACCGCCTCGTCCCCATCACGCGCGACCAGATAGAAACCCTCACGCGGATTTGTCAGCAAATGTCTTATGCCAGCCTCGAGCGTGGCCGGATCGAGCCCCAGATCTTCCGTTTCCTCAGCCATGGCGCGGTTACAGTTGAGGATGAAAAGGACGTCCTCCTCCGCAGCGCGAGCGACCTGCAGCCGGCTCATCCGAGCCGCCTGCTGAAGAAATCCAGGATCATATCGAAGCGGTGTATCGAGACGGAGGGCTCCTGCATGGAATGCTTGGCGCCGGGGTAGGTCATCAGCTCGAAGGGTTTGCCCAGATCCTGCAGCGCCCCCATCAGCATCGTCGTGTTGGTAAAGAGCACGTTGTCGTCGGCCATGCCGTGCATCAGCAAAAGCGGCGCTTGCAGGTTTTCGAGATGGGGCAGCACGTTGGCCGCTCGATAGCCATCCGCGTTGTCTTCAGGCAAACCCATATAACGCTCTGTGTAATGAGAGTCGTACAAACGCCAGTCGCTGACAGGCGCAACCGCTGCACCTGCGGCAAAATGCGGCGCCGCCTTACACAGGCACATCAAGGTCATGTAGCCGCCGTAGCTGTGGCCGAACACCCCGACACGCTCGAGGTCAGCCCAGGGCTGCGCCTCGAGCACCGCAAGACCAGCCACCTGATCGGCCACTTCGACCTCGCCGAGCTGGCGGTAGATCGGCGCTTCAAACGTTCGCCCGCGGTTGGTGCTGCCCCGGTTATCGAGTTCCAGAACGCCAAAACCATGCTGAGCAAACATCTGCACCAGCAACGTGCCCCAGTCCCGCCGCACCTTTTGCGCGCCGGGCCCACCGTAGACGTAGACGATCGTCGGGTGCTTACCGTCAATCTCGGCAGGCGGCGTGAGGCGGTAACACAGGCGCTGGCCGTCAGCCGCGACAACCTCGCCAAAGGTGCTCTGCACGTGATGCGCCGCGTAAGGCCAGTAGGGATGATCACTGTCGATGGTTTCCGAATGTATGACGCGAGGCGCATCTTCGCCGCCGAGGCTGCCGACGCGTATCTCTACCAGATCCGTAGGGCTGCTGAATCTGTCGAGGTAGCGTTCGCAGGCGTCGTCCACAACGAGGTCGTGCCATCCGGAACTCTCGGTAAGTTGATCCACCTGACCCGCGCGCAGCCGGAAGAGGTGATTCTCTGTTGGGTCTTCCTGCCAGCCTGTGACATAGACACTGTCGCCATGGCAGGCGAGCACACCATTGATGTGTGTCGGGCTCGGCAGACATTCAACGGAACCGTCGCGGTGCAGGCAGAGTTGCCGCGTCCCGGATTGCTCAGACGTGAAGATGAACCGCCCGTCATCCAGCAGTTTGAGATCGTCCGTCAAGTTGATCCAGGTTTCAGCATGCTCCCGATGCAATTCGCGAGCACTGCCGTCGGCAAGACTGATACGGGTGTACGTCAGATTCTGTTGCAGCCGATCCTGGGTCTGCACGATTGCGTAATCCGCGCCGGTCGTCACTCTTGCGAGATACGCAGCCTCCGGTCCTTCCTGCCAGAGCAGCCGATGCGTCTGAGTGGACAGATCCACAACCCAGAGTTCCACATGTGGATTCGCCGCCCCGGCATAGGGGTAGCGCTGCTCTATCGTGCGCGCGCCGTCCGCCTCCATCTCCAGGCGATAGCTGACGGCAACCGGCGACTCGTCGACCTTGCTGTACACGAGATAACGGCCGTCATTTGACCACCAATGACCCGTGAACCGGTGCATTTCTTCTGCGGCCAGAAAGTCCGGCAATCCGTTAGTTAGGGTAGGCGATGCGTCGCTGGTCAGACGCGTTTCGCACATCCCCTCGATGTCCCACACGTATAGGTCGCCAGCGCGCACATAGCTCAGCTGGCGGCCGCTGGCGTCGAGCGTGAACCCGCTCTGCCGGGTTTCTGGAGGACAAAGCCAGCTCGGGTCTCCGCCAGGTTCGAGCAGCAGGGCTCTGCCCTCTACCGGCAGCAACAGTCGACGCCCATCGGGATGCCAATCATAGTCGGTGACGCCATGATGGAAGCGTCGACGGCGTTCGCGCTCTGCGCGCTCTTCGGCAGTCAGGGCTGCGATATCTTCACCGGCCCCCAACTCAGCGCCGTTCACCCAAAGCGTGTGTGTATTTGTTTCCAGATCGATGCGCCACAGGTCCATGCGCTCGCGATCGTCTGCACCCGCACGCAGATAGGTCAGCGCACGGCCATCGGGGGTGAATTTCAGGTTCTGCGGCGCGCTGCCGGTGAGGGGCGGGGCGCTGAAGAGCCGCGATGGCGTGAGACGTTCAGGCTTCATCGGCGACCCTGTTGAATGCATCGCGCGTCAGATTCTCGATGCCCTCCGGCAGCACGCGTACGTTATCTTCAATCCGTATGCCACCATAAGGCGCAAGGCGCTCGACGGTCTGCCAGTTGATGTCCGCGTTCTGCGCGCGCTGCTCCTCGAGCAGCATCGGGATGAAGTAGAGACCGGGCTCAATCGTAAACACATGATCTGCTTCGATCGCCCGGGTAAATCGCAGCGAGGGGTATTCGGCGGGTGGCGGCGCGGGATTGCCTTCGGCATCGGCAAGGTGACCGCCAACATCGTGCACCTGCAACCCGAGCAGATGCCCCAGACCATGCGGACAGAAACAGCTGGTCAGGCCGTCATGCAGTGCTGCGTCGGCCGAGCACGTCACCAGGTTCGCCTGCACCAGCAACTCGGCAAGCTGTTGATGCATCTGCACGTGCAACTCAGCAAAGGAACGCCCTGGTGCGATGGAAGCCAGCAATTGATCCTGGTGGTTCTGCATCAGCGCGATCAGAGCGGCGAATTCGTCGTGGCCTTCAGCGGCATAGGTCCGTGTGATGTCACTGGCGTAACCAAGGTGCTCACCGCCGGCATCGATCAGAAGGCTCAAAGACTGCGCCGGCGGCTCACGATCCTGTGGCTTGTAATGCAGCACCCGGGCGTGCTCGTTGAGTGCGATGATGTTGCCGTAGGGCAGCGCAGCCTCGTTCTGCCTGGACGCTGCGAGATATGCCATGTGGATGTCGAATTCGCTGCCGCCGGCGCGAAATGCTGCCGCCGCCGCAACGTGTCCGCGCGCTCCGACATCACTCGCGATGCGCATCGCGGCCAGCTCGTACGCAGTCTTGCGCGCACGGTGGAAGTGCAGGTGTTCTATCAGCCCGGGCGGGTTGGGTTCGCCCATGCTTTCGTTGTCAGCAGTCTCCGGTCCGATCCGCGCCATTCTGAGATCAGCGCTGAGCGCCGCCTGACAGGCGCTCAGTTGCTCGGCCTGCGTGGCGTAAGAATGGATGTCGAAGTACGTCCGCATGTGCTCCGGACCCGGCACGCTGACATGCCAGTAGTCCTCCGGTTGTACGATGAACAATTGCGGGCGCTCACCGGGACGGAGCAGAAGCTTGGCGTCCGGCGTGACATATTCCGCGCTCAACCACTGGCACAGGTAAGGGTTTGCCTTGAACGGCGGACCCTGATCATCCTGGAAGTGCAGGGTTTCGGTACCGGCAGACAACCATGCGCCGTCATAACCGAACTTGCCGAGCGCATCGTTCCAGCGTTGCGTGAGCGTATCGACGTGTTGCGTCTGCAGCGCATTCATCTCGGCGGCTGTGGGTTGGGTGCTGATCTCGTTACCCTCCGATTGTTGACTCCCGCATATTAACCCAACGCCCCCGCAGGCTCAGAATGAAATGCGCCGCTCGAGATCATTTCCGGGTTGCAGGCACGCGCCGACATGTTAGATTGCGGCGCATCACGCGATAATCATTTGAGCAAGGGAGGACACATGGGGGCATTCGCCTACGTCGCGCCACAGTCGGTCAACGACGTCGTGGAGGCGCTGAGCGGCGCCGCTGAGGGGCGCGCACAGATCATATCCGGGGGTACGGATTTGCTGGTGCAGATGCGCTCGGTGGATCGCGATCCCCGCACCATCGTCGACATCAAGAAGCTCGCCGAAACCAACCGCCTGGAGATTGGTGACGACGAGATCTATATCGGCGCTGCGGTATGCAGCGCGTTGATGAACGAAAACGCGGAGCTCAAAGCCATTCTTCCCGGGCTGATGGAGGCCGGCGATTTGATCGGCTCTACCCAGATTCAGGGGCGCGCAACCATCTGCGGCAACCTTTGCAACGCATCACCAGCCGGTGACAGCATCCCGGCCATGATCGCGGTTGGCGCGGTTTGCGACATAGCCAATGCCAGCGGCGGGCGCGAACTGCCTGTCGAGGAGTTTGTGACCGGCGTAGGGACCAACGCTCTCGAACCTGGCGAGTTTCTGCTGGGCTTGAAAATTCCGCGTCCGGCAACCAACAGCAAGGACGCGTATCTACGCTTCATTCCGCGCACCGAGATGGACATTGCCGTGGCAGGCTGTGGCGTCAGCGTCACGATCGAAGAGGACGGCACCTGCTCCGCCGCCAGGGTCGCGATTGGTGCGGTGGCGCCGACCGCGCTACTGGTACCTGCGGCTGCGGATGCCCTCATCGGCACCAAGATAGACGAAGCAGCCCTGCAGGCGGCTGGTGAGGCCTGCACGGCCGCATCCTCACCGATCAGCGACAAGCGCGGCACTGTGGAGTATCGCCGCAAGGTGATCGCCGTGCTCTGTCGTCGCGCAGCGGAAATCGCCAAACAAAGAGCAGTGGGAGGTTAAGGACATGGCTAAAGTTCACGTCACCAGTCGTATCAACGGGCAGACGCAGGAATTTCTCTGCGAGCCCAACCAGACTCTGCTCGATGTCCTGCGCGATGAGCTCGGGCTAACCGGCACCAAAGAGGGGTGCGCTACCGGCGACTGCGGGGCCTGCTCGGTGCTCGTCAATGGACGTCTGGTCTGTTCGTGCCTGATGCTCGGCGCGGAAGCCGAAGGCACGGAAGTAGAGACCATCGAAGGCGTTGCCGGTGAGGAGCTGCACCCGGTACAGACCGCCATTCTCGAACATGCCGCGCTGCAATGCGGTATCTGCACGCCCGGCATCGTGGTCGCCGCCAAAGCGCTCCTCGAGAAAAATCCCAACCCGAACGAAACGGAAATACGCTATTGGCTGGCAGGGAATCTGTGCCGCTGCACCGGCTACGACAAGATCGTTCGCGCGGTCCAGGACGCGGCGAAGACGCTCGCGCATCCGGCCTGAGCGACGCCGTTGGCTAAACTTCTGAATCTCGGGTCGCTGTGTATCGACCTGGTGTACAGCGTGCCGTCCATCGCCGGCGCAGGCGAAACGATTGCGAGTAACGAGCGGCAGCTCTTTGCTGGCGGCAAAGGTCTCAACCAGTCCGTCGCTGCAGCGTGTGGCGGGGCGCGCGTCGCACACTTCGGCGCTGTTGGCGAGGATGGTGACATGTTGCTGGACACGCTTGCCGAGCGCGGCGTCGACATCGGCGGCGTGCTGCGCCTGCCTGGCCCGTCAGGACATGCCGTCATCCAGGTGGACAGTCAGGGCCAAAACGCCATCGTCATCAGCGGCGGCAGCAATCGCAACCTGCCAGACGATCTCCTTGCATCGGTCATCGCGGCGCTGGAGCCTGGTGACTGGCTTCTATTGCAGAATGAAATCAACGGCGTCGGCGAAGCCATGCGCGCGGCATCGGAAGCGGGCGCCAAGGTGGCGTTTAATCTGGCTCCCCCGGATGCGCGCATCCACGAATACCCGATCGAGCTGCTCAGCCTCCTGATCGTCAACGAGCCGGAGGCGCAGGCGCTGGCAGGCGTGGCGGACTCGGCGGATGCGTTTGCCGTCCTGGTGGAACGATACCCGACCGTGACCACGGTTTTGACTCAGGGCAAGGACGGCCTGCTCGTCTATAACGCACAAGCGCGCACGCGCTGCCGCA
Source organism: Pseudomonadales bacterium (assembly GCA_965267275.1). Classification (GTDB taxonomy): domain Bacteria; phylum Pseudomonadota; class Gammaproteobacteria; order Pseudomonadales; family Azotimanducaceae; genus UBA4421. The sequence goes on along the minus strand of OZ253950.1, from coordinate 2,283,481 downwards.
TGGGGGCCTTCAGCGTCGAGCCTGTCGACGAAACGGCGGCGGGGGATTCTTTCGTCGGTTATCTGCTGGCGGGTCTCGTCGCCGGACAGCAGATCGCGGAAGCGTTGCCGACTGCAAGTGCCGCCGGCGCGCTGGCAGTAACGAAAGAGGGCGCCGCACCTTCGATCCCGATTCGCGAAGAAGTCGCGGACGTCTTGTCGAAGCTCGAGCTCAGCGCACCGTTAACCGAAATCTAAACCCGTGACGCGGCTCAGGTCCGCAATCGCCTGCGCTTCGTCCAGCACCTTGATTGTCCGCATCCCCAGGGCTGCCGCCGGCTTCAGGTTGATACCGAGGTCATCGAGAAAGACCGCCGTCGAAGTGGCCACATCCAGACGTTCGCAGGTCAGCCGGTAAATGTCGGGGTTGGGCTTACGGATACCTTCGACACTGCTTTCGACGACCAGGTCGAAAAGCGCCATGACATCAGCAATTGCCGCCGCTTTGGCGGCGCTCCGGCTCATGCCCGGACCTTCACCCGCTTTGACGTTGTTGGTGATGCAGGCAACGCGAAAATGATTTTTACACTCTTTGAGAACATCGACCATTCTGGGCCGGATCTCGCCGCTGAGTCGGGCAATGACCTCGCGACCGGGAATGCGGTGCCCGCGGGCAGACGATTCCTCGGCGAAGAGTTCGTCGAATTCATCCAGGCTGATGGTGTTGGATTCGAATTGCGCCCAGGCGTTGGTTTCCGGATTGGTCGCGTTGATCGAACGGATAAAGTCCCTCGGCGCGCCGATGCTGTCCTCCAGGACGTTGAATGCTTCGAACGGGCTCGATGTAATAACCCCTCCAAAATCCCACAAGATGGCCGATATAGATTGTGACAACATCACCTCCGTCGTTTAGCGAGGCGAGACTATAGGGTGTCGCGCCTCAATTTGGCAAAAACGGCGGACCGAGACTCAGCGAGAGGTGCCGTGACTAAACTCTTTGACAGCGTATCGGAAAACCGCGGCAGCTTGCCGCAAGGCCGTCTCTGGCAAGTGCTGATGGCGTTGTGGAGCGCGGCGCTACTGGTCACGTTGGCAGCGCCCTGGCCCTACGGGCTAGTCGTCGCCCTGTTCGTGACGTTCCTTCACTTTGCGTTGGTCGACGAACGCCGCGAACTCGATCACAGCACCTAGCGGATTGTTTCGGCTATTGCGGCGAGAAGCGATAGCCGACGCCGCGCACGGTCTGGATCAGATGCTGCAACTTGAACGGCTGCAGGATCTTGCGCAGGCGCAATACGTGCACATCGACAGTGCGTTCTTCCACGTACACGCTACGGCCCCAGACCCGGTCGAGTAGCTGACTGCGGTCGAATGCGCGGTCGGGATGGCGCATCAGGAGCTCCAGCAGCCGGTACTCAGTCGGCCCGACGTGCACCAGTTCACCGTCGATGGTGACCCGGTGACTGTTCAGATCCAGACGAATGCCGCCGCTTTCCAGGATGTTGTCGGCGGGTGCACCCGTGCGGCGCAACAGCGCTTTGATGCGGGCGAGCAACTCCCGCGGAGAAAAAGGTTTCGTGACGTAATCGTCGACACCGGATTCGAAGCTGCGCAGCTTGTCCGCTTCCTCGCCGCGCGCCGTCAACATAATGATCGGCATTTGCTGCGTCAGCTCATCCCGGCGCAGCCGCCGAGCCAGGTCGACACCGCTCATGTTCGGCAGCATCCAATCGATGATCGCAAGCTCGGGAATGCTGCGGTCGAGCAGTTGCAGGGCCTGCTCTGAGGATTCCGCCTCGACCACGTCGTAACTGGCACGTGACAGCGTGAAGGCCAGGAGTTCGCGAATTTCTGGTTCGTCTTCGACTACGAGAATGGGTGTCGCCATAAATAGGGGCCAATCAGGTGCGGTGGCTGATGCTGGCGCATTAGAGCCTGCAAATGTGACACTGAAGTGACTATTTTCATAAAGAAACCGACGCTGCACAACCGCGCTTGCTCTGGCCTTGTCGGCCGATTAGGGTTCAGCCCTGTCAATTTGCAATCCGGAATAAGACACATGGGAGACAACATCCAAATCGAAACAGCGGACGGCTTTCAGCTGGGCGCATACGTAGCGACACCAGCAGGCGCACCGAAAGGCGCCGTGGTCGTGATTCAGGAGATCTTCGGCGTCAATCAGCACATTCGCGAGGTCGCCGACGGCTATGCCGAAGCCGGCTACTATGCGATTGCGCCAAAAATCTTCGACCGCATCGATCGTGACATCGAGCTCGGTTATGAAGAGGCGGACATGGGGCGCGGCATCGACCTTGCGTTCCAGCAACTCGATCTCGCGACTGCGCTCGGCGACATCCAGACTGCCATCAACACGGCCGCCCAGCACGGCAAAGTCGGCGTCGTCGGTTACTGTTTCGGCGGCCTGCTGACCTGGCTGTCTGCCTGCACGCTCGAGAATGTGGCGGCGGCAAGCTCCTACTATGGCGGTGGTGTTGCCGGACAAATGGACAAATCACCTCAGTGCCCGGTCATCATGCACTTTGGTGAGCTCGACGCGCACATACCGATGAGCGATGTGGAAGCGGTGAAAGCCGCACAGCCTGACACGCCGGTATACGTCTACGACGCAGATCATGGCTTCAACTGCGACCATAGGGCGAGCTACGATGCAGATGCTGCCGCCACAGCACGCGAACGCACGCTCGCGCACTTTGCGGAACATCTGGCGGCATGACGCGTCGACACAGCGGCATGCTGCTCATCGTTGCGCTTGTCGCGGCAATGCCCGCTCTGACGCGGGCTGCGCCGGACTCCGCAGCCGCGCAGGCCGAGCCGACGCGCAGCGTGGCGGCAGAGGCGGGCGGTGAGCTTCGCGCCGAGGACAAGACGATCTGCAAGAAAGTGAAAACGACCGGCAGCCATTTCAAGCGCCGTGTATGTCAGAAGCAGAGCGTCTGGCGCGCCCAGCGCGAGGCCAGCCAGGAGGAGCACCGCCGCATGCTGTCGAGACCCTCGACCAACGCGCCGGGCTGAGTTTCAGGGTAAGGGAGATGAATGGCGGAGCGGCTGCAGCAGTGCTTACATATCTGCGGTCCACACGCTTGACATCCATAAGGGGTTTGTTGATCCTTCGCGAACGGAATGGGGCGGGCGAATCATACTTCCCCCGTTGAGCGTCGGAGCCGAGTTGCACCACCAAGTCGTGACTCTGACCATAAGGCCGCAAGCCGAGGGTAAGCAGGCCATATAAAGAAACTTGCCGCATGCATAACTGATTGCAGCCTGTGGGCTAAGCCGCACAGGTTGTTCGCAGATGTGTCTTTTGTTGGCAGGTAAAACGGATCTTTCCAGTAGGAAGTTGTAATGAAAAATCTTATGCAAAGGCTTTCCACCTCACGGCGCGTCGCAGCGTGTGCAGGGGTGTTCGCATTGGTGTTCGGCACTCAGGCGTCCGCCACTACGCTGAACGACATCTTTCAGGTTGCTGAAAGAATGAACCAGGCGGCCACGAGGTCACAGGCCAAGATCGACGCGCTCACCGAGGAAACGCGCAAACTGCTCAACGAGTACAAAACCGTGCTCAAAGAGATCGAAGGTTTACGCGTCTACAACCGGCAGCTCGAAAAACAAATTGGCAACCAAGAGCAAGAGATGGCTCAGCTCGCGACCTCCATCGACGAGGTCACTGTCATCGAGCGTCAGATCACGCCGCTGATGCTGCGCATGATCGATGGCCTGGAGCAGTTCATCGGTCTCGACATGCCCTTCCTGCTGAAAGAGCGCAACGATCGCGTCGATCGCCTGCGTGAGATGATGGACCGCGCCGACGTCGCCGTCTCCGAGAAGTTCTCGCAGGTGCTGCGCGCATACCAGATCGAGAACGAGTACGGTCGTACGATGGAAACCTACGGCGACACGATCGTGATCGCAGGCACCGAACGCAAGGTCGACATCCTGAAGGTCGGCCGCGTCGCGCTCGTCTACCAGACGCCGGACGGCCAGGAAACCGGCATGTACAACAAGAGCACGGGTGAGTATGAAGCGGTTGCAGATGACTATCAGGCATCTGTACGCCAGGGCATCCGTATGGCGCGCCAGCAGGCGACCCAGGACATGTTCAGCATTCCCGTCACCGGCGCGGAGGCAGCACAGTGAGAATGACAATAATGAAGTTTAAAACCCTACTGTTAGGCGCTCTGCTTACCCTTGGCGGGCAAGTCTGGGCTGAAGAAGCCGAAGCACCGGCCGGTGGCGACCTCGTCGTCAACGAGGCTAATTCCCTCGACGAACTGTTGCAGAACGTCGAACAGCGTCGCGTGGTGGAATCACGCGAGCACACCGCGCGCGAGGAGCGCTTCCGCCAGGATCGCAATCAGCAGCAGCGACTGCTGAACGACGCGGAAGCGGAACGCACTCGCGAAGAACAGCGCTCCGATCGTCTGGAGACGCAGTTCGAGGAAAACGAAATCCGCATCGGCGACCTCACCGAACAGCTGGACAAGCGTCTCGGCAGCTTGCGGGAACTCTTCGGCGTGCTGCAGCAGGTAGCGGGCGATACCCGCGGTCTGTTCGAAGCATCGCTGATCAGCTCACAGTATCCCAACCGCGGTGAGTGGCTGGGCGATCTGGCGAAGAAAATGGGCACGGCGAGCCAGCTTGCGACCATCAACGAGATGGAACAGCTGTGGTTCGAACTGCAGCGTGAGATGACCGAATCCGGCAAAGTCTCAAAATTCCCAGGCACGATCACGAAACTCTCCGGCGACAAGGTCAACACTGAAATTGTCCGTGTCGGTTCTTACGCGCTCCTGGGCGAAGGCGAGTACCTGCAATGGGACCCGGACACGCAGGCGATCATCGAACTTGCACGCCAGCCCACCGGACGCCACGTCAGCACGGCAGAAGCGGTACAGAATGCGGCCCCTGGCGAAGTTGTCGAATTCTCCATCGACCCGCTGCGCGGCTCTCTGCTGGCCCTCCTGATCCAGGCGGCCACTTTGGGTGAGCAGGTGGGCTCGTTCGGCGCTGTTGCCGAGTGTTACCTGCCGTTCTGTGACGGCCAGGGCGGTACCGTCGGCGCCATCATCATCCTCGGCGGTGTGATTGGTGTTTTGCTGGCGCTGGAACGTCTGCTGACGCTGTCCATGGTTGGCGCCAAGGTCAATTCCCAGAAGAAGAACCCGACGCCGAGCGACGACAACCCGCTGGGACGTGTGCTCAAAGTTTACGACGAGAACAAAGACGTCGATGTCGAGACGCTGGAGTTGAAGCTCGGGGAGGCGATCCTCGGGGAGACACCGCGATTAACAAGGAACATCACTTTGATACAGGTGATCTCCGTCGTCGCCCCGTTGACGGGTCTGCTCGGTACGGTCATCGGCATGATCGAGACGTTCCAGGCGATTACGCTGTTCGGCGCAGGCGATCCGAAGACGATGGCCAGCGGTATTTCGAAAGCGTTGATGACCACGGTTCTCGGTCTTTGTGTCGCGATTCCGACGACCTTGCTACACGCGCTGGTCAACGCCAGATCGAAGTCGGTGATACACATCATCGAAGAGCAGAGTGCGGGCATCATTGCCGATCACGCAGAGAAATCAGGTCAGCCGCTGGGTTAAGCGGCTGACCGCCTCTGCGGCGGGCAGTGATGTAGAAACAGATAGAGGAGTAGCCGATAGATGTTAGGCGACGCTTATCTCGCAATTATCCGCTTCATGGAAATGGGCGGTGACGTACTCTGGCTGATCGCGCTGATCACCTTCCTGATGTGGACGCTGATCTTCGAAAGGTTCTGGTTTTTTTATACCGAACACAAAAACCTGGTGCGTGAATCCACCGAACGTTGGGAAGGGCGCCCCGAGCGCACCTCGTGGAGCGCACACCAGGTGCGTGAGGCGATGATCTCCGACGCGTCGGATCGTATAACAGGGTCTTTACCGATCATTCAAACCTGCGTGGCACTATGTCCTTTGTTCGGACTGCTCGGCACGGTGACCGGCATGATCGCGGTGTTCGACGCGATGGCGACCCAGGGCGGTAACGCGCGCTCCATGGCCGCCGGTGTATCGATGGCAACGATCCCGACGATGTCGGGCATGATTGCTTCCCTGTCCGGCTTGGTCGGCAGCACGTGGCTGCGGCGTAAGGTCGATTACGAAATCGAATTGTTCGAAGACCATCTGACGCTGGATCACTAGGAGACTTTGGTATGCGCATGAAAACCAGAAGACGCGGCTCCGGTGACGAAGACGCAGATATCAATTTGACGCCCATGCTCGATGTGGTGTTCATCATGCTGATCTTTTTCATCGTGACGGCCACCTTCATCAAACAGACCGGTATCCAGGTGCTGCGGCCGGACGCTTTGACCGCGGAACAGAAACCCACCGTGAGCATGCTGATCGCAATCAGCCCCAACGGCGAAATCTGGATAGACAAGAAGCGGGTGGATCCGGGTACGGTGCGGGCGCATATCGAGCGCCTGCATTCAGAGAACCCGAAAGGCGGACTGGTCATCCAGGCCGACAAAGAATCCACCAACGAAAAACTCATGGTTGTACTCAGTGCAGCCCGGGCGGCGGGATTGCGCGAAGTCGCAATTTCGACGGAAAAGAACTAGGGTTCGGAACAGAACGCTAGCAAGCGAGGTAAAACGCTATGGTAGTACGCTACGCCATCGGAGTTGGACTGGGAGCCCTCGTCACCTTTCTCTTGTTCCTCATCATGCAGGCTGTCATTGCCAATGACGAGGCGAACATCGAAGAAGGCGTGAAGGGTAAGCTTCTGGATATGGTCCGTCTCACCGAAGACGAAGAAATTCAGACCAAACAACGTAAGCCCAAGCCGCCACCGCCGCCGGATGAGCCGCCGCCGGATATGCCGAAGCCGACGTTTGACAATTCAGACGTATCCACAGGCATCGACATCGGCGCTGTCGACGTGAACGTGGATCTGAACGTCGGCGGAGGTGGCTTCAGCTCCGACGGCGAGTATCTGCCGATCGTAAAAGTGGCCCCGGTTTATCCGCGACGTGCACAGACACGAGGTATCGAAGGCTACGTCCTGCTCGAATTCATCGTCACCAAGACCGGCGCCGTGCGCGATCCGGTGGTGATAGAAGCTAAGCCGCCCGGCATCTTCGACCGGGCAGCAATCAACGCCGCACTCAAGTTCAAATACAAGCCGAAAGTCGTCAACGGCGCCGCGATCGACGTCGCCGGCGTGCGTAACCGCATTACTTTCGAGCTGGCTGATTGATAGGAGTTGGCTATGAAGTTTTCCGTTAAGAGTTTGTTTCTCGCCGGGTTATGCGCGCTGGCAGTCGGCGTCACCCCGGCACTGTGGAGCACCGCAGCCCACGCTGCTGAAGAACAGCAGAAACCGCAGAAGACCCGCCGCGTTCCGTCCATGTCTGAAGCGGTCTATAAGAAACTCGCCGAGGCGCAGGAGTTTATCGACGCCAAGGACTACGCCGGCGCGCAGAACGTGCTGCAGAACATGCTGGACCGCAGCAAGCGCTACAACGGTAACGAGATCGGGCAGGTTCACAGCATGCTCGGCTATGTCTTCTTCCTGAAAGAGGACTACGCCAAAGCCATCACGGAATACAAGATTGTGGTCGCCCAGGGCGAGGACATTCCGGAAGGCCTCGAGACGACGACGCTGTATACCCTCGCGCAGTTGAGTTTTGTCGAAGAACGGTACCAGGATGCGCTGGACTACATGGAAACGTGGATCGACAAGGCAACCAATCCCGGACCTGACCCGCAGATTTTCATGGGCCAGGTTTACTACCAGATGAAAAACTATCCTGCGGCCATCGATAAGATGGAAGGCGGCATCGGCCTTGCCAGAGAGCGTGGCATGACCATCAAAGAAAACTGGTGGCAGCTTCTGAACTTCCTGTACTACGAACAGGAGAACATGCCCAAGGTCATCGAAATCCTCGAGATCCTCGTGCGCGATTTTCCCAAGCGCGACTACTGGGTGCGTCTGGCGGGCATGTACGGTCAGGAAGGCGACGACATCAAACACATGAAGACGCTGCAGGCGGCTTACGCGGGTGATTATCTCGACAAAGAGACGGATTTGACCAACCTGGCCGGCCTCCTGATGCAGGAAGAGATCCCGTTCAAGGCCGCTAAAATCCTCGAGAAGGGCATAGACGACGAGATCGTCGAGCGCAGTTCAAAGAACCTGCGTGCCCTGGGACAGGCCTGGCAACTCGCGCAGGAAGTCGACAAAGCTATCCCTGTGCTGGAAGACGCCGCCAAGCTCGCAGAAGACGGCCGCATCTATGACCAGCTCGCTTATGTCTATCTGGAAGCGGATCGTTTTGACGACTGTGTGCGCTCAGCAAATGGCGCGCTGGACAAGGGCGGCGTGCGCAAGGTGCAGAGCACTTACTTCGTGCGCGGCTTGTGCCTGTACAACCAGGATAAGCTGAACGACGCGCGTGGTTCGTTCGTCTCCTGCCGCAATGAAGCTCGGCGCAAGGAAGACAATACCAATCAGCGCACGTGCCTGCAGTGGATCACCTTCATCGATCGTGAGAAGGATCGCCTGGCTCAGCTGGCAGCGGCTGGCTGATACCTGCGTTACACTGGAAGCCGGCGCCAGACGCCGGCTTTTTTTTGCCTGGCATTCAGCCGCACCAACACCTGGCAAGCTGGAGAGAAAGTTGTTTACCGGAATAGTGCAGGGGCTCAAACCCATCCAGAGGATTGAGGACGAGGGCGACCTCGTGCATCTCACGCTGCGTCTCGACGAGCTCGCCGATGGGCTCGAAACCGGCGCTTCAGTTGCCGTGAACGGCACCTGCCTGACCGCAACCCGCATCGAAGATGGAACAGCCGTGTTCGACGTGATCGCCGAAACGCTGCGTATGACGAATCTCGGAGACCTTACTGAAGGCGCTCTCGTCAACGTAGAGCGGTCTTTTCAGATCGGTGACGAGGTAGGCGGCCACATCGTTTCCGGGCACGTGACGGGCACTGCAACGCTCACAGAACGCCGCGTCAGCGGCAATGACCATGTCCTGCGCTTCGGGCTCGACAGCGCGTGGTCAAAATACGTTTTCCACAAAGGCTTCATTGCCCTGGACGGCGCCAGTCTTACGGTGTCGGCCATCGACAAAGCGGCGGGGTGGTTGGAAGTGAGTCTGATCCCTGAAACGCTGGCCCGCACGACCCTCGGTCAACTTTCAGACGCAGGCCGCGTGAACGTTGAAGTCGACAGCCAGACGCTGACGACCGTGGAGACTGTGGAGCGCGTGCTGGCGGATCCCGAGTTCCGCAGGCAACTCGAGGGCACGCTCAAGTAAACTTCGTCAACGGCGTTGCGGATCAGTTGCGCTGGCGCTGCATCTGACGCAGGTTCCCGATGACTGACTGCAGCGCGCGATCGAATACCTGGGATTCGTCGATCAGCTTCAGGTCACCGTCTTTGACAAGGCACGCCATCTCCATGCGATTCTTTTGCAGCACTTTCATGCCGCGGCGATTCACAAAGACGTAGTTGTTGCCCGGCTGCGTGATGGTCGCCAGTTTGCAGCGCACGACCCGCTCAGGCTCTGAGGTAATTTCTACCCATGTGCCCTCGGTCAAAGCTTTGATCTGCGACGCATATTCCGGTTCGATGCTGTCGAGTTCGATATCGGGACTTGGCGACGCCAGCACGATTTCTTCGACGATCGATTCCGCAAAATCGGTTTCCGGGCGTTCGTCCTCTTCGAGATAAGCGCGATCGTTGGCCGAAAGTGCCATCAAGTGCCCGGTCAGCCAGTTGATGAAGTTGTCACTCTCTTCTTCGGGGCAGCCGAGGTCGACCATGCCCGCTGCAATCTCATCAGTCAGGGACTCGACGCGGCCTTCGCGCTTGAGGACTTCATCCAATTCGGAAAGCGGCTGCAGCGCCCACAGGAGGTCATCCAGGGTCGCGACACAGTCGCTCCACTCCATGGATTGCTCGCCGTGTTTGACGTGACGCATCGTCAGGACGCGACTCCAGATCTCGCTGATGAATTTGCCGGCTTCGGCGGGCAGACGCAGGCCGCAGGCTTTCTGATTCACGAGCGCCTGGACTTGCAGCTTGGCACCCTGAGATCTGGCCTTACCCGCCTCGGATTCTTTGACCCGCTGTTCAACCATCACGCTGCGCCGCGAATCTTTATTCACAAATTCGCGCAGTTCCTGCAACAGCTCCGTGAACACATCGGGATTGTCCGCGAATTCGTTGAGCACTCTGAGCACGACAGACTCGATTTTGTCGTAAAGCGCATCACGCTTGAGCTCCTGCGCTCCGCTCCAGCCAATACCCGCGCTGGACAGCTCGTTCAGCAGCGCCCGCGCCGGATGGCTCGGTTTCTCGAAGAACGACTTGTCGAGAATCGCGAGTTTGATGATCGGTATCTGCAATCGGCTGATGAGCGCCTTCATCGGAATCGCGAGGTTGCGATCGTTGAGGATGTAGTCGAACAGCATGCCCACGAAATTGACGGTATCGTCGTCCGCCTGGCCGAGCGACTTGGCGGATTCAGGATCGACGTGGGACAGGACGAGCGAGCGGACATCGGTGAGTTCCGGCACGCGGCTGGCGTCGATGCGCTCCGGAGTTGCCTCGCGTTGGATGCGGCTGAGCGCTGTTATCAGTTCGCTCGAATCGATCGTCGGGAGCAGGATGCTGCCGCTGTCCCCGAGACCCATGCCGGTGCCAGCACCGGCGCTGGCGCTAGCAGCAGCGCCACCGGACGCACCGCCAGAACCGCCGCTCTGTGCATCACGCACGCCGGCAAGCAGCGACTGTACCGTGTTGAAGCCGAAACCGCCGCTCGTCGCGCCCGTGCCGACAGCAGGGCCGCCGAGGCCTGCGTCGTTGGCTACCAGATCGGGGGCGTGCTCATCGGACGACGTTGTTTTTGGCGCCCGCTTCGGCCGTTTGCCGCGTTGTTTCAGGTCAGGCAACACGTCCGCATCGATCAGCGCGCGGTTGGCCGTCTCATAGACCGGACCAAGCCGCTCCATGACAAAGCGCTCGAACAGCTTCATCAGGATGATGCGTATTTTGATGCTGACTTCGAGGACTTCCAGCGCATCGGCAAAACTGGTCGACAAAGCGTGCGGGCCCAGCGGATTGCTGCGTTCGGTAATCGTCTGGTGCTTGGCCAGGAAGTCCAGGCGCTTGGTGAGCTGCATGACCGCGAGACTGTACTGGCTGGTGACTTTGGAAACGATCCCGGATACCGCAACGGTCATCTCGAGCTCGTCCTGATCCAGCAGCGACATGCTGTCTGGGTCGATATCGTCATGGAATTCACCGTCGTCCGAGCTGGCTGCCGCGGCGAAGGCATCGTCAAAACCCTCATAGAAACTTTTGACGAAATTGGAAGCGATGGCCTTGCGGTGCAGGCGGATGAGGCGCATGGAATCGAAGTACATCTCCTGCTGCTGATCGCTCTGGCTGCGGTCGGCCAGCTCGAACAGCGCATCGTCCGTGTTGTTGAACAGATTCTGCAGCAGATCATTCAGCAGCTTCTTGCTCTGCTGACGTATGGTGTGAACGATGGGCGGCAGGTTATTGGGTTTATGACCCGGTACGTTCAGTTCAACGACCTTGACTTGACTCACTGATATTTGCCCGCAAAAGGTTGGCTCCGCGGGCTATTACAGCAATTTATGGGGTGCGGAACTGCGCGCTAGGCCGCTCTCAAGGTGTGTTCGCCATCACACCTTGGGAGGTTCATACGTCACAGGCCGGGTGCGGTTACGGGACGGACGTCACCTTGTACGATAAGTCTTGCGTCAGCGCGCGTAGGCGGTTGCGTGGTAGTCACGCCAGTCGAGAATGTCAGTCGCCGCGCCGGACTTGAGCTGCACGCCGACGAAATGCATCTCGCTGCCGTTTTCGTCCGTTTCCTGGGTCGGACGGCTCCAGCGAACTTCGCCGGCCAGGAAAAACTTGCCGGGACGCGAGGAAACATCGACCCAGAGGTCGAGCAGGGTACCGACTGGCACCGCCTGGGTGGTTTTGAACTGTATGCCGCCCATGGACATGTTCACGGCGGTGCACGACAACGTTGCGCCGACGAGATCGGGATCGTCGGCAGCCAGAACAACCTGTGTAAACAAGCGATCGTCGCTGTCCTGCCGCGGATGCATCCGCTTGTCGTTGGTGGACAGGCGCTTCACCCTCGCGCGATTGAATTCGATGATGTTGTCAGCCATGACGCTCTCCCTGCTGATCCCGATGTCCCTGTGGGGTTCAGCTTCTGACCGGTGGGCTGAGAATATTAGCCCCTATCTCCGGTTTGAACTGTAACCGACATGTGTCGTTTGTGACGATTCCCGTTGTCACTTTGGGACACATGCACGTATCCAATAAAACTGCCGGATAGAATGCGATTATCGTGCCAGGTAGTTATTTTCCATATATAACAATCATTTACGGAATTTTTGAAAAAAAGAACCACGCTGTCCGCAGTCCTCAGATCGACAGATGTGACCCTGCGCGGCACCCTCTGACCGCGCTTTTTGGCAACAGACCTTTATTGGTCTAACATGCAGCGCAACTAATCTGTCGGTCCCTGATGGTGGGCGTCTATACGAAACTTGCCGAAGCCTGGCGCACCCAGCGCTCCCTGGTGTGCGTGGGTCTCGACCCTGAATGGGAACGCCTGCCCCCATCCCTGCGTAACGCCGAGCAACCTTACTTTGAGTTTGGCCGCGCCATCGTGGACGCGACCGCACCGTATGTCTGCGCATTCAAACCCCAGTTCGCACACTTCGCGGCCGTGGGTCGCGAGGACGAGCTGGCGGGCCTGTTGGCCTATATCAAGGAGGCCTGGCCGCATTTGCTGACCATTCTCGATGCCAAACGCGGCGACATCGGCAGCACCGCCGCGTTTTATGCGACCGAAGCGTACGAGCGTTACGACGCGGACGCAGTCACGCTGAACCCGTACCTCGGGTACGAAAGTGTCTCCCCGTATCTGGATTTTGCCGAGCGCGGCATCGTTGTCCTGTGCCGCACCAGCAACCCCGACAGCAACTGGCTGCAGAACGACCCCAACGATACCGAGCCGGTATATCAGCGCGTTGCGCGGCGGGTCAGCACATGGAACGGGAACCAGCAATGTATGCTGGTGGCAGGCGCCACATACCCTGATGAGCTCAGACAAATCCGGCAGATCGTCGGTGATATGCCGTTACTGGTGCCGGGTATCGGTGCCCAGGGCGGCGATTTGCGGGCGGTACTGGAAGCCGGCCTGGATGCCGCGGGGACCGGTCTGCTCATATCCAGCTCGCGCGGCATTATTTATGCGGGCGCCGGAACCGGGGAAGCCGTCGGAGAAGGATTCGCAGATGCCGCGGCTGATGCTGCCAGAGACCTGCAGGAAGCCATCAACAAATTCCGAAACTAACTCAGATAAATATCGTAAATAATTGATAAATATAAATTTAATATCCGACTACAACATTCTAATGTTGTCGTCGGCGGGAGCTGGATAAACTAGCGCCAGTGGCATAGTGCGGCAAGACGCCAGGATAGCGCCTGCGCCCATTCCCATGGCATCCGGGTTGACACACCCGCTGCCAGTCGCTGCCACATCACCAACTCGCTGTGCAGGGTCAGCGCGGCTGTAATCGGGGTAACCCATGGGACCCACTATGGCCAATTGGAATGGGGCAGGATTCGAGGGAGACACGTGACGCCAGATGCCGTCATCTACCGCTATCTGGAACTGATCAGCAGCTCACCTGTCGATAGCGCGCTCTTCAGCCGACTGCTTGCCGCAGACGCAGATCTGCTGGCACGCTGGCTGCGCCTGCTGGACATCCCTGCAGACGCGGGTGCGCTGGAAAACGCCATCGACACCCTCCCGGAAGCTGAGTTCACGAGCCTGGCGGAAGCTCAGGCCTGGTCCGTGCTGCCGATCGTTGGCAGCGCCAGACTCAGCCTCGATCAATGGATGGGGGTGCTGCGCGCAGCCTATCTCGCCGAAGTGCTCACGGACCACGTGCGCGAAACACAGGCGCAAGCGCTCGATGCACGCAACATGCGGATGCGCGCGTTGCTGGCCATATCCGGGGTACAACTCAAACAGGATGTCTGGTTGTCGCAGCTCAACGAGTTCCGCGGCATCAACCCTGTTCTCCTGGAAGACGCCGGTATCGACCTGCGGATATTTGCGGTTGTGGACGCATTGGAGATCGGCCGCGAAACAGAGCTGGCCAACCAGCTCCTCGGCATCCAGCCGGACGAGTTCGATGATCTCCTGCGTACTGCCGGCGAGCATGCCCGGCAATATGTGTCGACGCTGGGCATCGACGTTGCCAGCGATACCGACTGGGCGCATCTGATCTGGATGCGCCAGCAGGTGAGCGTGGTGACCGCGGGCCTCAAAAGTTGCCCGGATTGGGATGCTTTTCATGACATTCACAAACTCGTCAGTCGCAGCCTCTTCGACCGCGTACCGCTTGTGCTCCGCCAGGAGGAAGCAGACGCTGCTCTGACGCTGATCGGCAACGGCGGTGTCGCCGTGAGTATCAATCCGGCGAGCTCGACCAGCAGCGTAGCGGCGGCCTCGCGGACCGGTGAACTTCTGTCTCTGCGGGACAGTGCGGATCTGGCCGTGGTCGACCGCCAGTTGTTGCGGCGCCTCGACGCCGAGGAAGCGCTGGTGCTGCGCGTACCGGACACAGAGCCCGCCGTAATGCTGATCGTTGCGAGCCTCGAGGATGTGGATACAGAAGTGCTCGCGACACTCTATGCGCAGGCACTGACGCGGCCCATCGCGCTCCTGCGCGCAGGGATCACCGGCGACGACGCCGGCGACGATGATACGTTGCTCGAGCAGTTCCGCACCGCGGAAGCCAAGCGTCTCCGAGAAATCGTGCACGAAGCAAACAACCCATTGAGCATCGTGCACAACTACCTGCATATCCTGCAGCTGCGGCTGCAACACGAAACCGAAGCGTTCGAGCAGCTGACGCTCATCAGCGACGAGCTGCGGCGCGCCGCAGGCGTTTTTGCAAGTGCGCGAGACATCCCGAACCAGCTGCAGGTAAAAACCACGGAACCCGGCGAAATCACCGAGATCGATGCGCGCCGCTGGCTGCAGCAGATCGCCCAGCTACACAGCGGCTACGCCGCTGAGCAGAACGTGCCTTTGAACAGCCAGCTGCCGGAGCCCACAGTCTTGTTCAAATCACAGCAGGACAAACTGACGCAGATCGTCACGAATCTCCTCAAGAACGCTCTGGAGGCCTGCCAGCCGGGTGATGACGTCGTCCTCGGCTACCGCGGCGGGGTTTATCGCAACGGTCGCCTGGGTCTGGAAATCTACGTCGCAGATTCAGGTCCGGGCTTGTCCACTGAAGTGCTGGCCAATCTGTCCGGGCCGAAACAGAGTACCAAAGGCGGCGACCACCAGGGGGTCGGTTTGCAGCTGGCCTTCGGCCTGGCCGAGGAGGTCGAAGGGGCGCTGGACGTGCGCACCCAGTCGGGGCAGGGCACCACTTTCACGCTCTACGTGCCGCTGGCACCCGGCGTGTAGCTCAGACAGATTTGACCAGATTGCGGGCGATGATGCCCTGCTGTATTTGACTGGTGCCCTCATAGATTCGAAAGAGGCGCACGTCGCGATAGAAACGCGCCACGGCGTACTCCTCCATATAGCCGGCGCCGCCGTGAATCTGCACGGCGCGATCCGCCACCCGCCCGACCATCTCGGTCGCAAACAGCTTGCAGCACGAGGCAAGCATGGTGACTGACTCGCCCGCGTCGCGCCGCCGCGCAGCGTCCAGGACCATGCACTCGGCCGCGTAGCATTCGGCCTTGCTGTCGGCGAGCATCCCCTGCAGCAGCTGAAACTCGGCAATCGGCTGGCCGAACTGCTCACGCTCCGTCGCGTAGGTTGTCGCCATGTTGATCAGACGGTCCGCGCAACCGACGGACAGGGCGCTGATATGCAGGCGGCCCCGATCCAGGGTTTTCATGGCCGTTGCAAATCCTTTGTTGAGGTTTCCCGGCCCGCCGATGATGTTCGCCGCCGGCACCCGGCAGTCTTCGAATATCACGTCGCAAACGTGCGCGCCCTGTTGCCCCATTTTCTTGTTTGCAGGACCCAGAGTGATGCCCGGCGTCTGCGCATCCACCAGGAAAGCGGACACGCCACGTGAGCCTGCGAGGTCAGGATCCGTGCGCGCAAAGACGGTGAAGAGCTGGGCGCTGGGCGCATTGGTGATGTAGCGCTTCGTGCCGTTCAGCACGAATTCGTCGCCATCGCGGACCGCGCGCGTCTTCACCGCACCGGCGTCGGAGCCGGCATCCGGTTCCGTCAATGCAAAGGAGCCGATGAACTCGCCGCTGGCAAGGCGCGGCAGATAGTACGCTTTCTGTTCTGCAGTGCCGTCCATCACGAGACCCTGGGAACCGATACCGTTGTTCGTGCCGATGACCGAGCGAAACGCCGGTGCCGCATGGCCGAGCTCCATCACGACGAGACACTCTTCTTCGGTGTTGAGCCCGAGCCCGCCGTATTCCTCGGGTATCGTCAAACCGAACAACCCCAGCTCGCGCATCTGCTGGATGACCTCTTCAGGGATGTGATCTTCCTCGGCCACTTGCGCTTCCAGCGGTATCAACTGCTCATCAACGAATCGCCGTACCGTAGTGCGCAGCTGCGCAAGCGTTTCCTGATCGAGGGCCATGTCTTCTCCATACGCGTTTACCGGCGCGGGAGTATAGGGGAGTTCGCCTGTGGCTTCACGGCGCGCAATTCCGCTCTGTTGCAGATTTGGCGGGGCTGGATTAGCCTGCTGCCCGCTTTTTCGAATCGATCTGAAGGACACCTTATGAGCAGTGACAAGGCGCCGTTTGCCTGGGAAGACCCCCTGTACCTCGACGCACAACTTTCCGAAGAGGAGCGCATGGTGCAGCGCAGTGCCCGCGACTATGCCCAGGACAAACTGATGCCGCGCGTTCTGATGGCCAACCGCCACGAAGAATTCGACCGTGAGATCATGAACGAGCTCGGCGAACTCGGCATGCTCGGCGCGACGCTGCCGGAGAAGTACGGCTGCTCCAACGTCAACTACGTCTCTTACGGCTTGATGGCGCGAGAAGTAGAACGGGTCGATTCGGGCTACCGCTCGGCAATGAGCGTGCAATCCTCGCTCGTGATGCACCCGATACATGCTTACGGCAACGAAGCGCAGCGCGAAAAGTATCTACCCAAGCTCGCCACCGGCGAGTGGGTCGGGTGTTTCGGCCTGACTGAGCCTGACCACGGTTCGGATCCAGGCAGCATGGTGACCAACGCCAAGGCGGTCGACGGCGGCTACGTGCTGAATGGTGCGAAAATGTGGATCACCAACTCGCCCATCGCGGACCTGGCGGTCGTGTGGGCCAAGCTCGACGGCGACATTCGCGGTTTCGTCGTGGAGCGCGGATTCGAAGGTTTCAGCACGCCCAAAATCGAAGGCAAGATGAGTTTACGGGCATCGATCACCGGAGAGATCGTGCTCGACGACGTCTTCGTTCCTGAAGAGAACCTGCTGCCGGAGGGTCGCGGTCTCGGCGGCCCGTTCGGCTGCCTGAACCGCGCTCGTTACGGTATCGCATGGGGCGCGATGGGTGCCGCCGAATTCTGCTGGCACGCCGCGCGGACCTATACGCTGGAACGTCAGCAGTTCGGCCGTCCGTTGGCAGCCACCCAGCTGGTGCAGAAGAAGCTGGCAGACATGCAGACCGAAATTACGCTCGGCCTGCAGAGCTGCCTGCGCATGGGACGATTGTTCGATGAAGGCAATCTGCCGGTGGAAGTCATTTCGATGATGAAACGCAATAATTGCGGGAAAGCCCTGGACATTGCGCGAACCGCCCGTGACATGCACGGCGGTAACGGTATCCACGACGAGTATCACGTGATTCGTCATGTCATGAACCTGGAAACCGTCAACACCTACGAAGGCACGCACGATATCCATGCGCTGATTCTGGGACGCGCGCTTACGGGCCTGCAGGCTTTTACCGGCTGAAAGTGATATCACCGCCATATCGCATTATGGAGATATCCTGAAAGTAGGCGGGTTTTCTGCCCATAAGCATTGTCCCGCTGACATCGCGCTTTTATGTTCACCGCACACATTCAAGGGAAGTGAACATGATCCGTATCATCATCGTCGACGATCACGCGCTGGTGCGCGAGTGTCTCGTGCGCGCTCTGTCGAGCATGTCCAACGTCCAGGTCGTGGGCGAAGCGGAAGACGGCGAGCAGGGCGTGCGTCTCGCGCGGGAACTCAATCCTGACATCGTGCTCATGGACATCATCATGCCGGGCATGGGCGGCTTGGAAGCCACCCAGCGTATCGTGCGCCACGGTGACCGCACAGCCGTGATCGCCCTGACCGCGTGTACAGAAGCGCCGTTCCCCGCGCAGATGCTGAAGGCGGGCGCCCAGGGTTACCTGACCAAAGGCATCAGCATGCGCGAGTTGGAAGTTGCAATACGTCGAGTGTTTGCAGGGAAACGCTATGTGTGTGCGGAGATCGCCCAGGAACTTGCAAGCTACGCCTACGAGGACAAACAGAACAGCCCGTTCGACGTATTGTCGCACCGCGAGATGCAGATCATGATGATGGTCGTGGGCTGTCAGAAGGTGAGGGATATTTCCGGGTCTCTGCATCTATCTCCAAAAACGGTCAACAGCTACCGCTATCGTATCTTCGAGAAGCTCAACATCTCCAGCGATGTCGAGCTCGTGCTGCTGGCCGTGAAACACGGCATGGTGACGCTGGCGCCAAGCCTGCCCAAGGCGGCGTCGGCGCATGCGGCGTCTGCATCGGACCATGTCCTCAGCGCCTGATCTCGAGCTCAAGGATCTCGCTGCCTGCCGCGCTTGCCCCCGGCTCGTGGCACATCACAGCGACGTCAGATCACGATTTCCCGCCTATCACGCCGCCCCGGTCGGCGCGTGGGGCAGCGGGCGCTACCGACTCCTGATCGTCGGACTCGCACCCGGACTGCATGGCGCTGCCCGCACCGGCAAAGCGTTCGTCGGGGACGCCAGCGGGCAGTTTCTGTTCGCGGCGCTCCACGCCGCCGGGTTTGCGACACACGCCGAACCCGAGGCGGCACGTTTGGTGGGCACGCGGATCACCAACGTCGTCAAATGTCTGCCGCCGGGCAACGCTCCGACCGCCGCGGAGCGGGCGAATTGCGCATCATTTCTGCGGGCGGAACTCGATGCGTTTACGCCGGGCCCACGCGCGCAAACACGGGTGATTCTCAATCTGGGCGGCATCGCGCACGCGAGCGTCTGTCGCTTGCTCGGGCTGCCGGTGAACAGCTTTGCCCACGGCGCTGAGCTGAGCGTGGCGCCAAACTTCAAGGTGATGGCGTCTTTCCACCCCAGCCGCCTCAACGTGAATACGCGGCGTTTGACCGTAGACATGCTCGGCGGCGTGCTCGCGCGCATCCGCGATCGGCTGGACGGCAAGGCATAGGGACCGGCTTGGCCGCACCTTCGCGCGGGGCTATAGTGCGCGCCTATGTCCACAACCGCATTCGACTCCGAGGCATTCCTTAAAACGCTGACGAAAAAGCCCGGCGTCTACCGCATGATCGACGCGGAAGACGGTGTCCTCTATGTCGGAAAGGCACGCAACCTCAAGAACCGGGTCACGAGCTACTTCCGCGCTTCCGGACTGCAGGCCAAAACGATGGCAATGGTTGCCAAAATCGCCCGCATCGAAGTGACGGTCACCCGGAGCGAGACTGAGGCGCTCCTGCTCGAGCAAAGCCTCATCAAAGCCGAGCGCCCGCCATACAACATTGTCCTGCGCGACGACAAATCTTATCCCTACATCTATCTGACAGAGCATGGCGATTACCCGCGCCTGACATTTCACCGCGGCGCCAAACGTAAGGGCGGCCGATACTTCGGACCTTTTCCCTCCGCCTACGCCGTGCGGGACAGCATCAATATCCTGCAGAAGCTCTTCCAGCTGCGGCATTGCGACGACAGCTACTTCAAAAACCGCTCACGACCCTGCCTGCAATACCAGATCCAGCGATGCAGCGGTCCTTGCGTGGGCTTGATTGAACAAGAGGAATATCAGGACGATGTCGATCTGGCCGTGCTTTTCCTGGAAGGCAAGAGCCAGCAGGTGCTCGACAGTTTCAAGACCAAAATGGACAAAGCGGCCGCCGACCTCGAATACGAAAAAGCCGCCCGTTTGAGAGATCAGATCCAGCACCTGCGCAAAGTGCAGGAAAACCAGTACGTGCACGGGGAGGGCGGCGACGTCGACATCTTCGCGCTCGTCCAGGACAGTGGCATCAACTGTGTGCAGGCGCTCTTCGTGCGTAAGGGCCGCATGCTCGGGCAGCGCACGTTCTATCCCAAGAACGAGCTGGATCTCGCCCTCGATGCGGTGATGGATGCTTTCCTTTCGCAGTACTATCTCGCCGCCAAGAACCGAGACCTCCCCAAAACGATTGTGGTATCGCACACCGGCGAGGACCGCGACGTGCTGCGTGACGCGCTCACAGAACTGGGCGGTCGCAAAGTGGACATTGTCAGGGATGTGCGTGGGCAACGGGCACGCTGGCTCGACATAGCTCACGAAAATGCAAACCTGAGCGTCAAAAGTTACATCGCCGACCGCCGCAACATGTTCGCCCGTTTCGTCAATCTGCAGGACGTTCTGGGGCTGGAAACCATGCCCGAACGCCTGGAGTGCTTCGACATCAGCCACACGATGGGAGAAGCCACGGTAGCGTCCTGCGTGGTGTTCGACAGCAACGGTCCGCTCAAGTCCGACTATCGCCGTTTCAATATCGAAGACATCACCGGCGGTGACGACTATGCTGCCATGGAACAGGCCCTGAGACGGCGCTACACGCGCTTGAAGCAGGGCGAAGGGCTGTTGCCTGATCTCCTGGTCATCGATGGTGGGCCGGGGCAGGTCGGGCGCGCGCTGCAGGTGCTCGACGAGTTACAGGTGGACGGCGTACAGGTTCTCGGTATCGCCAAGGGACCCGATCGCCGGGTCGGTCTGGAGCGCTATTTCCTGGGCGCCACCGAGGTCGCCATCGACGGTGCAGGCGATGCCGGGCATCTATTGCAGCACATACGCGACGAAGCCCACCGGTTCGCAATCACCGGTCATCGCCAGCGCCGCCAGAAGGCGCGCCAGCAGTCAGAGCTCGACGGTATTGACGGCGTGGGGCCAAAACGGCGCAGGCAACTGCTGACGCATTTCGGCGGCGTGCGCGGCGTCAAAGGCGCAAGCGCCGAAGAGCTTGCTAAAGTTCCAGGTATCAGCCGCAAACTGGCTGACAGTATTTACGCGACCTTGCACCAATGATGCTGCATCTGTAGAGGCCAACCATGAATCTGCCGAATATCATTACCCTCACACGCATCTTTCTGGTGCCGGTATTCGTCGTCATCTACGTTCTTCCCGGGCAATGGACTTATATCACGGCAGCGGTGCTCTTTGGTCTCGCCGCGTTCACCGACTGGCTTGATGGGTACCTGGCGCGGCGCTTGAACCAGACGACACCTTTCGGTGCGTTTCTGGATCCGGTCGCGGACAAGCTCATTGTCGTCAGCGCGCTGGTCGTATTGATGGCGCATCACGGCAACGCCTGGTTGACCCTGCCGGGGCTCATCATCGTCGGCCGCGAGATCGTCATCAGCGCGCTCAGAGAGTGGATGGCGGAGATGAACAGCTCCGGTGCAGTGGTGGTGGGGATGCTCGGCAAAGTCAAAACTACGCTGCAGATGATCGCCATAGCCGTGCTGCTGGCACATGAGCCTGATCTGTCGTCGGTCTGGGTCGTCTCAGGCTACGTTCTCGCTTATGTCGCTGCCTTCATGACGCTGTGGTCCATGACGGTCTATCTGCGCGCCGCATGGCCGGCATTGAAGGCGGGACTCATCAGCGCCAAGCCCTGACTACTTGCCAAACTTGTGACGCAGCGTATACCAGCTTGGATAGGGGATGGGGCGCGGATCCTTCTTCGAGGTCCAGAAACGCACGACACGCCCATCTGAAAGATGCAGCGCTTTTGCCACGTCTTTATTGGATAAACCCTTGCGGTCCATCCATTCGCGCAGCTCTTCGGGGGTAGGCGGGTACTTCTTCATGCCTGCATCATAGTCCCAAAAACAGGGCGCTCTACTACCACGCCCGACGTTCATAACAAGGTATCGAATCCTACTTTTGTTAGGAAAATTGTTCCATAGGATTTTTTTTCTTTTGTGTGTGCTTTCCTGGTCCTGCTATAGTTATGACGTGAGTGTCATATTTCTGTAACATTAAATGTGTTCAGAATCATGGAGTTAGGTCGATAATACCTATGGATAAAACGACCTAAGGACATATTATCCTTAGGTCATAATTACCTATTTTGTTCAGACCTTATTCCAATTCAGTCTTGCAGAAGTTTTAGGTACATATATCCTATTGCCCACTGTTCGATAGACACTTGAAAGCGCTGGAAATCCAGACAGGACGCGAAATTTGACGGACTAGCGAGGAGAAAAGTATGAAAAAGACCAGCATCGTGATTTGCGCAGCCATTCTTGCCGGTGGTTGCATGAACTCTTCAACCAATCACGCCCCCACCCATCGATGGGAATCGACCTCTGCGGCAAACGAGGTCCAATATCGAAACGACCATGCCAAATGTCAGATGCAGGCGAGCGCCAGCGGTGACATGACCGAATTCGAAGCCGACAGCCCCACATTCGTGAACTACAAACAGTGCATGAACAACCGTGGCTACGTGCTGACCGCTTACCGTCCCGGCGGAGAATAATCCAGCCAACGGGACCAGGCACGAACACCGTTACGAAAGCATTGCCGAAAGGCCGCTTTCGCAAAGGTCAAAGTCGAAAGAGTCAAAGTCGATAAGGTCAAAACCAGAAAAGGTCAACGAGATATAGATGCAGAAAAAGGGCGTTGAGCCCTTTTTTTGTGTCTGTTGTGCGGTGCTAAAACGCTAAACGCCGAGCCAGATGCCCACCATCGCGAGCGCCACGCTGACAACCAGACCCGCACCCGCTTTGGCGGCGTCCAGACCAATCAGCCGACCCGCGGTGGCCAGGGAGCGGTTCTGAATCTGCAGACAGATGGCAATCTCTCTACCCGCAAGCAGACCCAGGAACACCCAGGTCGTGCTCATCGGCATATTGCTCCACTCTTTGAAGACCAGCAGGATCAGTCCATACGCAAAGTTGATGATGGCGGCGGAGCGGATGTCCGCGACGTTGGATTTCGAGGTGACGATGCGCTGGATGCGACCACCTTGCTGATAAAAGATGATGCCCTGCATCGCGACCAGAAGCAGCGTGCCGAACGTAATCCAGCCGATCGATAGATCACGCGGCAGGAAGACGAAAATGTTGGCGAGGTCCTGTATCAGCCATTGGCTCCATAGAAACGCCGTGGACGCCCACTGGATGACGTACCAGTAGGTAGGCGCTTCCTCCGCGCTGGTATCCATCAGGTACTGCACGATGCGCTTGATGCTGATGTAAAGCAGAAACGCCACAACAAACGCGACGACATAGCCGCCGGCAGATTTGAACAACATCGACTCGATGTTGCCAGGCGCGAACACGCTCAACACCAGAAACGTGGTGCTCACGGGTATCCCGAAGCGTGTGAGGATCAACAGCGTCAGCGGGGCGGCAACATGGATCCAGGACACCCCGTTGGCCGGTTCAGGAAACTTGGTCAGGCGGCCGTAAGAAGGATCACCGTTATTGGTGAGCCAGCCATACCACAGCACGATGATCAGTATTCCTGAAGCAAATATCCACAATTGCCACCAGGCACGCCGTGCGTTCGCGGCAAGAAAGGTGCCCAAAGTTTGAATGGAATCATTGGATACGACAGAGAACGCAGCCAGCGCAAAGCCGACGACCATCAAGACTTCAGTTAGCTGCAAGATCCCCC
Organism: Pseudomonadales bacterium; assembly: GCA_965267275.1. Taxonomy (GTDB): domain Bacteria; phylum Pseudomonadota; class Gammaproteobacteria; order Pseudomonadales; family Azotimanducaceae; genus UBA4421. The sequence continues at coordinate 2,259,531 of OZ253950.1, read as the reverse complement.
CCGGGCATTGTCACGGAACGTGACGATTTCTTCTTATCGAGCGGCGCGATTTTATACAACGCCGTAAGCTGTGACACCCGGGAATTTACATCCTAGGAGACTCGAAATCGGCAGGGCCAGCAATTAACGCGAGGGTTGTACCTATCTCGAAGCACAGGGGGTAGGGGCCAGAGGCGAGCGGGGGTGTCGCACACTGAAAATGGAGGCTGGGGTCGGAATCGAACCGGCGTACACGGAGTTGCAGTCCGCTGCATAACCACTCTGCCACCCAGCCGGTCGCATTGAGGCGAGGCGGCGCATTTTACCGAACTCAGGGGTTTTGACCAGCCCGAATAGCCGCGCGTTGTGCGGCTCTGCTCAGCGTTCAGCCAGCTGGCGCGCGCGGACGAACTCCGCGAGGTCTTTGGCACCCTGACAGACGGCAGCCTGCATATGGGTCTGCTTGGCCGTCAGGCGGGGTTTATCGCCATAGTATGCACATTCCGCCTTCAGCCAGTCGATGGCCGCCTGCTGGCAGAGCGGCTTGTCGACGGCGCTGGCTTTACGGCACGTTCGTGCCGGAACAATCTGACGATTCTTCCAGTCCAGGCCAACTTTAATACCGTCATGCTTGAAACCCACGGTATAGATCATACCCGGATCTTCCGGCAGACGGCCTTCGATGCTCTCACTCAGGCCAAGGGCCAGCGTGGTTATCAGGAGTACTTCAATCATGCCTCCACTCTAGCCGAGGGCGTGGCGACTGAACGTGACTTGAGTGGCATTCTGACCGGTTGCCGCAACGACGGGCGCTATTCGCCGCTGTGTTTGCTGAGGAAGTTTGTTCGCCGTGGAGACCGAAGGACTCTATGCGCCCTGATTTCCTGGCGCCAACGAAATGACGGAACACGTTTTTTTCCGTTTTTCGGATCCTCGTCAACCGCCCGGGGCGCGTGTCAGACTTGATCAATCGATACAGACATCGCCAACGAACTCACACAGTCGTCATGGGCATACTCATTAAACGCGGGCTGACGATACCCATTAGCCGCCTACATGGTCTCACAACGTCGGGAATACCCTGGTATGCAGAAGCAAGTTTCAGCGTGGACGGTCAGTACGTTCTGATCAGGCAAGACAACGATACCCAGGCCTGGTCTCTGGCCACAGGTCAGTTAGCGGACGCAGGGACTTCTGCCAGCCCGATCAATCATGCGGCGCATCTCTCAATGGAAAATGTCGGGCGCGATGTGCATGGGAGGGGATACCGGTTTTACGAAGAGGAAACTGGCGTGGAGGTGGGTTTCGTCAAGGAACCGTTTCCGGATTGCATTGCGTCCGCGCCAGATGGACGGAGCGTCGCGATTGGCTACCAGGATGGACGCCTCAGGATAGAAGAATTACCAGTAACTTCGCCGCTGTTCCTCTATGGACACAGCACATCGATGAACAATCACATGCATCAGAACTGTATCTGGCACCTGGAATTTGACAGCAGCTCCAGGTTTTTGATCTCGATGGCGGAGGAAGACAACAGACCTAAACTATGGGATTTACGATCTCCACGGAACACAAAGACGTGGAACGGAGAACCTGCGCACTACCTCGACAACCCCACAGACATCCAGACAGCGACGGATGGTTGGATCAACAGCTTCAACACGAGGATTCGCTTCAGTCCTGCAGAGCCAACGTTCGTTTGTATTCACCAGAATCCAGGCAGGGCCCAGGTCTGGCATATCCAGGAGGAAGAAGCCATCGCCTCCAACCAGAGCAGAAATTATTTCCGGCGAGCCTGGAGGCGCTTGCGACGGTCTTCAGTCTCAACAAGTGAAGATAAGAAATAGCGAGAACGCGGGTGGGCTCGACGACACGCCCAAGCCAGTAACAGAGTCGCAAGGAAAACATGCACCGCAGTGCGATGGACGTACCTTCTGATCCAATGACGTTCCATCATGTGGTGCCCGGGGCGGGACTTGAACCCGCATGAGCATACGCTCGAGGGATTTTAAGTCCCTTGTGTCTACCAATTTCACCACCCGGGCGGAGCGGGTGCGCTGACAAAGCTTACAGCCTTCAGGCGCCGCGTGCGGGGGCCGTACGATACCCCGTACACCAGTTAATTCAAGCGCCGGTCACGTCTGCCGATGCCGACAGGCTGGCCGCACACCGCGTTAAGAAGATGACGAGCGATTCCTTCGAGAATGCCAAATTGTCCGGAAATGTTCACAGTCCTAAGATGCGCCGCGGAAGCACGTGAGATGCACATGAAAAGGACGATAAAGGTGGACGAACATGGAAAATCGGCGTCGTAACCCCAAGCCCCCCGCGGAGCGTGGCGTGATTGGCACAGCCATCATTCTGGTAAGCGCCATGTCAGCGTGGGTCGTCACCGCAAACTGAGCGGACACTGCCGCTACCAAACCTGCCTCGCATCTCCAGAAAAGGAGGCATGCAGAGCAATGACAAGGCGTGGCGTGCAGAGCCGGTTTTCGGCAACGCGGAGAACTCGCTCAGCGAGCGAAGCGATCGACTGGTGCCCAGGGAGGGAGTCGAACCCTCACGCCACGGGGGCACTGGAACCTAAATCCAGCTTGTCTACCAGTTCCAACACCTGGGCAGAGTGGCGGGCATACTAGTCGCGTTACCCGTCCGCGGCAAGATCAGGATACGCGCGGACCCTGGTGCCTGACGTCGCGGCCGTGCACCTGAAAAATGACGTACTCGCACATGTTCTTGGCGTGATCACCGATCCGTTCGAGCGCGCGGCCGACCCACACCTGGCTGAGCAAATGGTTCACCTGTTCGGGATCGGAACGCATCTCCTCACCACAGCGTTTGAGCAATGCTTTGTAGGCATCATCGACCGCGCTGTCCGCTTCAATGACCTCTTTTGAGACCTCGACATCCAGTCTCGCAAACGCATCGAGTGAGTGGTTGAGCATGCTGAGGACCTGAGCGTGTACGGCCCGCAGGTCGCCATACTGGTGCCCGGGGATGTCCTGGTCGGACACTTCGTAAGCCATCTTCGCGATGCGATTGGCCTCGTCGCCGATCCGCTCCAGATCCGTCACGCCTTTCATCACGCCAATCACCTGCCGCAGATCGCTGGCAGCGGGTTGGCGCCGGGCAATGATTGCAATGCAATCATCGTCGATGTCGATCTCCATCTGATTCAGGCGTTTTTCGGCTTCGCGCACGTCATCGGCAAGCGGCAGATCGTGCGTCACAAACGCCATGCCCGCGTTGTTGACCTGCGTTTCCACCAACCCACCCATTTCCATGAACTGATCGCGGATCGCCCCGAGTTCGAGGTCGTATTGCCCGGATATATGTCGACTCATCGGGCTAGTCTAATTAGCCGTAGCGCCCAGTGATATAGTCCTCGGTCTGTTTTTCCTTCGGGTAACGGAAAATCGTGTCGGTGTCGCCGAATTCGACCAGACGCCCCATGTTCAAAAACGCCGTGAAATCCGACACGCGCGCCGCCTGCTGCATGTTGTGAGTAACAATGACGATCGTGTACTGCTCTTTGAGCTGATGTACCAATTCCTCGATGCGCAGTGTCGAGATCGGGTCCAACGCTGACGCAGGTTCGTCCAGGAGCAGCACCGAAGGTTGTACGGCGATCGCGCGTGCGATGACCAGACGTTGCTGCTGACCACCCGACAGGCTGAGCGCGGACTCGTCGAGGCGGTCTTTGACTTCGTCCCAGAGCGCTGCGCTCTTGAGCGCCCATTCGACGCGCTCGTCCAGCAGCGCTTTGCCCTCCAGACCCTGAATTTTGAGCCCGTAGGCCACGTTTTCGTAAACCGATTTCGGGAACGGGTTAGGGCGCTGGAACACCATCCCGACGCGACGCCTGAGATCCGCGACGTCGACGTCAGAGGCGTAGATGTCCTCACCTTCGAGTTCGATGGTCCCCGAGATCGCGGCGTCCTCGATCAGATCGTTCATCCGGTTGAAGCACCGCAGCAGCGTGGACTTCCCACAGCCGGAAGGCCCGATGAACGCGGTGACCTGCTTGCTGGCAATCTCGACGTTGATGCCGTCGAGCGCAAGCGTTTCCTCATAGCGCATGCTGAGATCGCGCACCCGGATGGAGGTCGCGTGCGGCTGGGATACGGCAGGATTGTCTTCTTCAGTAGTCATTCGAGGCTTGCGTAGCGCTTTTCGAGACGGTTGCGGAGCGCAATGGCGGTGAGATTCAGACCCACGATGATGGTGATCAGCAAAAGCGCGGTAGCATAAACGAGGGGACGGGCTGCTTCCACGTTCGGGCTCTGGAACCCGACATCATAGATATGGAAACCGAGATGCATGAACTTGCGCTCCAGGTGCAGGAACGGGAACTCGCCGTCAATCGGCAGCGCAGGGGCAAGTTTGACGACCCCCACCAGCATCAGCGGCGCCACCTCGCCGGCCGCGCGGGCCACGGCGAGGATTACCCCGGTAAGAATCGCTGGTGTCGCCACGGGTAACACGACGTTCAACAGTGTTTCCGCGCGCGTCGCGCCGAGTGCGAGGCTGCCCTCACGCAGGCTGCGCGGTATGCGCGCGAGGCCTTCCTCGGTAGAAACGATGACGACCGGAACGGTCAGCAGCGCAAGCGTCAGCGCCGCCCAGAAGAGACCCGGGGTGCCGAACACCGGCGCGGGCAGCGATTCGGGGAAAAACAGGCGGTCGATATTGCCGCCCAGAAAGTAGACGAAAAAGCCGAGACCGAAAACGCCGTAAACGATGGAGGGCACACCAGCGAGGTTGCTCACCGCGATGCGCAGGATACGCACCAGGGGACCTTGCTTTGCGTACTCGTGCAGATAAATCGCAGTCACCACGCCAACCGGTGTGACGACTACGGACATCAGCAGCACCATCAGGATCGTGCCGAAAATGGCCGGGTAAACACCGCCTTCTGTGTTCGCTTCTCGCGGGCTGTCACTCAGAAAACGGCCGACGTTGGCAACAAACGCAGCGGCCTTGTCCCACCAGGACATCTCGTTCGGAAAATAAACCCTAAGAACGTCGGCGAGCTCGATGATCTGTTCGCTCCCGTCGGCGAATTCGACGACGAGCTGATTACCGCTCAGCGACACGAACAGATCGCTCAGGATTCTTTCCTGCTCCTGGTAAGTGCGTAGCAGGACGCGTTCCTGCGCCGCCAGCTGCGCAAGCTGGCTCTCCATATTCGCTGGTGGGGACAGCTCTAAAGCACGACGCTGCAGGCGCAGGGATTCGAGCTCGGCGCTGATCTGATTGATGGTGCCGTGTTCCAGCGCCTCAATCGCTGCACGTGTGTCATTGAGACGCGCGAGCGTGCTGTTCAGCAGTAGCTTTAACTCACTTCCTGAGACGCTCTCGCGGTTGGCGAACCGCAGCTCCAACAAGCGGCCGTATGCGTTACCCCAACCCGTGCGTTCGATGACGGCCACGTCGGGCGGCAACGCCTGCGCGCGGATCTGATATTGGTAGATCCAGCGAAAATCAGGCGGGTCGACGCGCCGGTTGCCTGTCTTGATGAGCAGACGAGTCAAATAGTTCTGTCCCTCAGCTACGACAGCAGGATCACCGCCGCCTTCGAGAAACTGCGCGACCGAGACCCGGTCTTCCTCGACCACTTCGCCGATCAGAGTCATCTCGCGGTCGCTCGCAACTGCAACGGTGAGACGGCTCACTTCGGCAGGCCAGAAGTGTGCGATACCGTTGGCCGCAATCAGGCCAATTACGCCAATCACGGCGCAGATGCACACAGCAAGCGCGCCCGCATTCAGCCAGATCCACGGATCGCCGTGCTTTGTCCAGGTGTCGTGGAAACCGCGCACTAGAGGTTGCCGTAATGAGAACGCAGACGCTGGCGCACCACTTCAGCAAACGTATTGAAGAAGAACGTCATGATGAAGAGCACCAGCGCGGTCAGGAAGAGAATGCGGAAATGTGAGCTGCCGACCTCCGATTCCGGCAGCTCAACGGCAATGTTCGCTGCGAAGGTTCTCATCCCCTCAAAAATGTTGATCTCCATCAGCGGCGTGTTGCCGGTTGCCATCAGCACGATCATGGTTTCCCCGACCGCGCGCCCGAAGCCAACCATGACGGCGGAGAAGATGCCCGGTGCGGCAGTCAGCAGAACCACTCTCGTCAAGGTCTGCCAGGGCGTCGCCCCCAGCGCGAGGGAGCCGCTGACGAGATGCCCCGGCACCCCGTGAATGGCATCCTCGGCAATGGAGAATATGGTGGGTATCACAGCTAAACCCATCATCATCCCAACAACGAGGGCATTGCGCTGCGCATAATCGAGACCCGCAACTTCGCGCAGCCACGTGCGGCTGTCACCGCCGAAGAGCGAGCTCTCGAACCAGGGCCCAACCTGAAACGACAGGACAACTGCCACAATAATCACCGGCACGACGAAGATCGCGTGCCAGCCATCTGCACGAGCGCGTTGATGCTCCGGCACCCAGGTCCAGGCAAATGCCAGCAGCACAAGCGTGGCGGGTACGGTCAGCAGAGACATGAGCACGCTCGATAAGTTTTCCTCGACGAGCGGCGCGAGCCACAGCCCGCCGATGAACCCGAGAATGACGGTCGGCAACGCCGCCATCACCTCGATGCCGGGTTTGATCCAGGCGCGCATCCGCGGGTGCATGAAGTAGGCCGTGTAAATCGCGCCCATGATGGCGAGCGGCAGCGCAAAGAGCAGGGCATAGAACGCCGCTTTGATCGTGCCGAACAGCAATGGGGTTAGAGAAAACTTGGGCTCAAAGTCGTTGTCTGCTGACGACGACTGCCAGCTGAATACCGGCTTTCCGTAACCTTCGTACCAGACCCTGGACCAGAGCGTGGCGATGGAGATTTCCGGGTGCGGATTGTACAGGCGATAGACGCCGATACGGTCGCTGCCAAGACCCGCCAGAAACAGGTCGGCACGCGGCGAAATCATCATCGGCACCGGGGTGCGGATGTCGGTCATGAAGGTGGCGCTGACTGCGTCCGCGGCCGGATAAATGAGCTGCATCGCACCATCGCGATTGATGCTGACGACCCCCTTGCGGCGACGCTCCGCAACGACGCTATGGGCTGTTGCGCTCAACTCGAAATACCTGATCGGCTGCATCCTGAAACCGAGCGCGTCGCGCAGCACCGTCCATTGCGTCAACACCCCGCGATCATCTGCCACCATCAGAGACTGCCTCCCCAGCAAGGGGGTGACGGCCGTCAGCTCGCGCTCAGGAGCGACCAGCGGTGTGCGGAAAAACGGCGGCGCCGTATCGGTCGTCGCGTCGCGCACCTGCAGAAACTGCTCACCGTCGATGAGATAGACCCATTCGTTACGGGGGCCGATGAAGATATGGCGCAAGCGCGGGTATGCTCCCAGTGAGTAACGCTTAGGAGCGGGCAGGGCAAGACCGTCTTCGACCCCGGTGAAGTGGACGATCTCGACCTGGTCCTCGCGACCGCGCGCAATTTTCAGGTCGCCGGATTCCAAACGCACATCGAACATGTCGGAGGCCCCCAGGGACAGAGGCTGTTCGCCGAAAGCCGTCACGAGGCGGGGCGTTACCGCCCGCTTGCCGCTCCTGATGGTGACTTCATAGTCCGCGCGGACCAAATGCAGGCGTCCGCGCACATCGAGCAGTGCGTACAGATCCAGGCGCGGGTATACCGGTTGCGCCGCCCGCAGATCGACGCCGACGTCGAATGCGGCAAGCGGCTGCCCGGTCGCATAATCGTAGAATTCGGCAATCCCGTCGCCTGCGATACGCAGGACGACGTCATTGCTTTCGCTGACGTCGTAGAGAAGCGCGGTACGTGCTTTGGTGCCTATCTGCGTTTCAAACTCGACACTCGAGGGCACGAAAACCGGCGCCACCGTCCAGACGAGATAAAGGAAAATGAGGACAACCGCCGCAAGAACCGTGATGCCGCCACCCGTCACTCCCCAGGACATCACGCGATCCAACCAGACTCTGCGGCTCGCCGTGGATTTAGCCGTAGCGCTGTCGATAGCGGATTTCAATTATTCGAGCTTTGCCAATTCGCGGGCAGCGATCTGCGCCGATATGGGAATATAACCGTCCTTGGCAACAATTTCCTGACCCTGACGCGAGAGCACGAGCTGCAGAAACTCGCGCTCCAGCGGCGGCAGCGGCTGGTTGGGTGGTTTGTTCACATAGATATAGAAGTAGCGCGAAAGGGGGTAGGTACCGTCTGCCGCGGTCCGCAGGCTGGCCGCCACGGCCTCTGCTCCCGCGGTGGATATTGCCAGGGCTTTGACGCCCGAGGACTTGTAACCAATCCCTGAATAGCCAATCGCGTCGAGCGAAGAAGCGACAGCCTGCACGACAGACGCGGAGCCCGGTTGCTCATTGAGCGAGTTGCGGTAGTCGCCGGCGCAGAGTGCGATGCTTTTGAAGTAACCGTATGTACCCGACACCGAGTTGCGCCCAAACAACTGTATCGGACGGTCATACCAGCCACCCGTCAGCCCGAGGTCGCCCCAGAAGCGCAGTTCACGCCGCGCGCCACAGCGGCGCGTGACCGAAAACATCGCATCCAGCTGCTGCAGGCTGAGGCTTTGCAGCGGATTGTCTTTGTGCACGAATACCGCCACAGCATCGATTGCCACCCGTATCGCAGTAGGCCGGTAACCGTAGCGCTCTTCGAAGTGCTCGATCTCATTGTCTTTCAGCGCCCTGCTCATCGGCCCGAAGTTGGCGGTACCTTCCGCCAGCGCAGGCGGCGCTGTCGAAGAACCCGCGGCTTGCACCTGCACGTTCACGCTCGGGTATTCGCGCGTGAATGCTTCACTCCAGAGCGTCATCAAATTTGCAAGGGTATCGGAACCCGCACTGCTCAAGTTACCGGAGATGCCGGTAACGCGCTGATAGTCATTGAGCTCCGAGACCGTGCCGGCAGTCTGCTGGGAGGCCAGATCCAGAGGCTCGGGTTCGAGCACCACAAGCGGCATGCCGCGCACCGCCGGCGGCTCCTCAACACGGCTCCCGCACGCTGGCAGCATCAGCAGCACGAGCAGCAGGCATGCGTACTTATGCATGCAGGGCTTCGGCGCCTGTGGGCGCTGGATCAAAATCACAATAGAACTCGCTGCCTTCGCCCACGACGCTTTTGACTCTGAGTTCCGAGTTATGGCGCCTGAGCACGTGTTTGACGATCGCGAGCCCCAGACCCGTACCACCGCGGGTGCGGGAGTCAGCCATGTCGACCCGGTAAAACCGCTCGGTGATCCGGCTCAGATGCTCAGGCGCAATGCCGACCCCCTGGTCGCGCACCAGCAGTCTTACTTTGTCGCCCACGTCACACCAACTGATCTCTACGGGCGCGCCATCCTGGCTGTAGCGCAGCGCGTTGCTCAGCAGATTGACGCACACGCTGTACAGCTCAGCCTCGATACCCAGTACCTTATGCGTGGAGGCGCAGTTGACGGTGACTTGTTTGTCATCGCTGGCGAGCCCCTGGACCTCCAGCATCGCGCTGTTGATCACCTGCGTCATGGGAATCAGGTCCAGATGATCCGGCATCGGGGTCGATTCGAGACGTGTCAGCAGGAGCAGGTCATCGACCAGGGACCGTATCCGAGCCAGCGGTGAGGTCAGACGGTCTACGAGGGCAAGACGCAGGTCATCGGGCTGCGAGGCGTCGGTGATGGTTTCGAGATAACCATTAACCACCGTCAACGGGGTACGCAGTTCGTGCGAGACATTGGCGATGAAGTTCTGGCGCATCGTCAACAGACGGTTCAACTCGGTATTGTCGCGCACGAGCACAACGTAGCGCTGCTCATCGACAGAGAAACTGCGCGCTTCGAGCGACCGGTCCGCATCGAAGGGGGAGGCAAACTCCAGCAGGTTTTCTTCGTTGCCATCGCGCAGAAACGTCACGAAGTCGGGGCTGCGCACGACACTTGCCAGGCTGATACCGCGATCGCTGGGCTTCAAATGCAGCAGACGCTCCGCGGCTTCGTTGTACCCTTCGATTTCGCCACTGCGCCCGAGCACGATGACCGCATCCGGAATCAGCTCGACGAGCGACAGCACTTCGCGCGCCCGCCCGAGAAAACGTTTCGATCGTCGACGCTCCTTCAGCAGGGCGCGATAAGGTTGGTTCGCCAGCTGATACCACATCGCGCTGGCGTTCTCCGGTGCCGATAGCGGGCGCCGGCTCCAGCGCTGCAGGCGCTGGAACTCCAAAGCCTGAGTCGCGATCCAGATCAGAGACGCCACGAAGAGCGCCCAGCCTACGGCATCGAACCAGGCACCTATCGTGATGGCGACTGCTGCGAACAATACGGCGGTGATGATCTGTCTGTTCATCGTTTACAACATCGATCGGGACACATCACAAGTGTCGTACCACCGTGTGATTTATTGATGACGGGACGCGTGCGCCAGGCACTAAACCTCCATCGGTTTCAGCAGTTTCGGCCAGCTGTCGACGGAAGCGGCCATCGCTTCGCCGATTTCCTCGACCGTCCAAGGCCCGTCCATACCATCTTTCTCAGTGATGACGTCCACCTGCCAGGAAAGGAGCGACACGCGGTTACCGCTGACACAGAACTGTCTACCGGTCACCTTCGCCGCTGCGTCCGTGCACAGCCAGACAACCGTCGGGGAAACTTTTTCCGGAGCCAGACGATCGGCCAGACCCGGCGCTTCCGGCATGATGTCTTCCGTCATACGGGAAAGGGCTGCCGGGGCGAGGACGTTGACCGTGATGCCGTACTTCATGCCTTCCAGCGCGAGCACGCGCATGAATCCGGCAATACCGGCTTTAGCGGCGCCGTAGTTGGTCTGTCCGAAGTTACCTATCAGACCGGAGGTGGAGGAGGTCATCACGATCCGTCCGCCTTCACCCTGGTCGATCATCCGTTGCCACGCATGTTTCGTGACGAGATAGGTGCCGCGCAAGTGGACGTCGATAACGATGTCCCACTCTTCGTCGCTCATGTTCTTGAATGACTTGTCCCGCAGGATGCCGGCGTTATTGATCAGGATGTCGAGGCGGCCAAAGCTGTCGACCGCCGTCTTGACCATTGCCGCAGCGGCAGCATCGTCTGTCACGGAGCCGTAGTGGGCCACGGCATTGCCGCCGGCCGCCTTGATTTCTTCGACTACGCCATCCGCCATGCTGGTACCGCCGCCGCCGCCGTGACGATCGCCGCCGAGGTCGTTGACGACGACGCTCGCGCCTTCATGCGCGAGCAGCAGGGCGTGGGCACGGCCCAGGCCACCGCCTGCGCCAGTTACGATGGCCACTTTACCGTCTAAGCTTCCCATGATGATTCCCCTTTGATGTTGTTGTGTGATCAGTAAGAGCGCGGCATATCGAGCACATGCTCCGCCACGAAACTCAGGATCAGGTTGGTTGAAATCGGCGCAATCTGGTAAAGCCGCGTTTCGCGGAATTTGCGCTCGATGTGGTACTCCTTCGCAAATGCAAAACCACCGTGTGTCTGCATGCAGACGTCGCCCGCCTGCCAGGAGGCTTCCGAGGCCAGCAGCTTCGCCATATTGGCTTCTGCCCCGCACGGCAGGCCAGCATCGAAAAGCCGCGCGGCTTTGTCCACCATCAAGCTCGCCGCTTCGACCTGCGTGTACGCACGCGCGATCGGAAACTGCACGCCCTGGTTTTGCCCGATGGGGCGGTTGAAGACTTCCCGCTCGCTCGCGTAGGCGCTTGCCTTATCGATGAAATAGCGTCCGTCCCCGACACATTCCGCGGCGATCAGCACGCGTTCGGCGTTCATGCCATCGAGAATGACTTTAAATCCCTTACCTTCCTCGCCCAGCAGATTTTCCGCCGGGATACGCAGATCATCGAAGAAGAGTTCGCAGCTGTGATGGTTGATCATCGACTCGATCGGGCGTATCTCGAGGCCGTTGCCTTCGGCCGCTTTGACGTCGACGATGAACACCGAGAGTCCATCGGTTTTTTTGGCCGTCTGGTCTTTGTCCGTAGTGCGCGCCAGCAGCAGCATCAGGTCCGAATGCTGTATGCGGCTTATCCAGACCTTCTGGCCGTTCACGACATAGTCATCACCATCCCGCCGGGCGGTCGTTTTGAGACTCGTCGTGTCGGTGCCGGTGGTCGGCTCGGTAACCCCAAAGCTCTGCAGGCGCAGCTCGCCGCTGGCGATCTTCGGCAGATAGGTCGCTTTCTGGGTGTCGTTGCCGTGACGCAACACCGAGCCCATGACGTACATCTGCGCGTGACAGACACCAGCGTGGGCGCCGGAACGACAGACCTCTTCCATCACCGCGGCGGCTTCCAGGACACCCAGGCCGGAACCGCCGTATTGCTCTGGGATCAGCACGCCAAGGAAACCCGCTTCGGTGAGTTCAGCAACGAACTCGGAGGGGTAACCGTGGCTGCGATCCATTTCCAGCCAATAATCTTCGCCGTACTTGGCGCACAGCTGGCGTACCGCGAGACGTATGTGCTCAATCTGATCTTCTCTACCGAGATCAGCTACTGCGCCCGGCACAGACTCTTCTGCCATAAGGGATATCTCCTGGTCACAGATGCAGATGACAATGCGTCGTATTGTAACGCGCTGACGGCCGCGAAGCAGTCACGGCGCTTGACGCCTGCGGCGGGCTAATGGGACGATCCAGGCTGTCGAACAAAAACTAACGTCGAGAGAGGGGAGATACATGCGTTTCGAGAAACGTTGGTCTTGGGTTGTGGCGGTCATTTTCTTCTTCAGCGCCGCCGTGAGCTACGCCGAAGATTACAAAGCACCGCGCGTGGCGGGCACGGATCACCCGGATCTCAATGGCATCTGGCAGGCACTGAACACTGCCAACTACAACATAGAGATGCACACGGCGAGCCATTCGCTGCAGCTGCGCGAAGGCCCGATGGGGCCGCTGCCGGCGGTTAAAACGCTGTATCTCGGCGCTGTAGGGGCAGTCCCCCCCGGCCTGGGCGTCGTAGTCGGCGGGAAACTGCCTTATAAGCCGGAAGCGCTGGCCAAGCGGGACGAGAACAAAGCCAACTGGATCGATCGGGACCCCGAAATCAAATGTTTCCTGCCCGGTGTGCCGCGCGCGACCTACATGCCGCAACCCTTCCAGATTTTTCAGAACGCCGACTCCGTTTTCATCGCCTACCAATACGCAGGCGCCACTCGTGAAATCTATATGGAAGACCCCGGCGAAGCGCCGATCGACAGCTGGATGGGCTGGTCGCACGGTACCTGGGAGGGCGACACCCTCGTCGTGAAAGTCACGGGACAGCTGGATTCAACCTGGTTCGATCGCGCGGGCAACCATCACAGCGGCTACAGTATGACCGTCACCGAGCGTTACACGCCGATGACGGCAAACCACATGCTCTACGAAGCGACGATCGATGATCCGGAAACATTCACGGAGCCGTGGACGATGCGCATGCCGCTATACCGCCGCATGGAGCCCAACGCGCAGCTGATGGAGTTCCGCTGTGTCGAGTTCGTCGAGGAACTGATGTACGGAGAGTGGCGCCGCGAGCCGCTGCCGCGCTAGCCGCAGCGGACGCCTTCGCTATACGTTACGTTTTGAGTATCATGTTACCGTTCTCGAATTGAGAGGAAATGCCCGATGACCTTCGTTTCCATTAAACACCTGGCTGCTGTCGCCGGATTTGCCGGCCTCATGGTCAGCTCCACCCAATCCTGGTCGCACCACGCTTTCGGTGCCGAATTCGACCCCAATCGCCCGCTGGTGCTGCGCGGTCCGGTGGTCAAAGTCGAGTGGGTGAACCCGCATGCCTGGATCCACCTCGAGCACACCACCGAAAGCGGTGAAAAAGAGGTCTGGATGGTAGAGGGCGGAACACCGAACACGTTGCTGCGTCGCGGCCTGAGCCGCCGCTCGCTCATGCCGGGCACGGTGATCGTGGTCGACGGTTATCAGTCCAAAGACCGCTCCAAACGCGCCAATGGACGGGACGTGACGTTCGAAGACGGCAGCAAGATCTTCATGGGTTCTTCCGGCACCGGTGCGCCGCGCGACGGGCGGGATCCGACCGAGCGTTAACGCCTGACACGAGCACCAGGTGCTCTAGCGCATCAAACGAAAAGGCCGGCATCGCCGGCCTTTTTATTTTTTCCGCCGCAATCAGTCGCCGTGGGCAGCCAGAGACGAATTCGCTTCCAGGTGGGTATTCGTATGTTCAGCCACCGCTTCGAGCATCGCTTCGATGCTGAAGGGTTTCTGAAGGTACGTATTGACGCCCAGGCGCGTCAGGGTTTCCGAGTCAGTGCTCTGCGTGTATGCGGTGATGTAGATGACCGGCAAATCGGAACGGAGCGTCTTGATCTGCTCGACGAGCTCTAGCCCTGAAATCGAAGGCATCGAGCCGTCTGTCAGCAGCAAAGCCACCTTGTCGAGGTTTTCTTTCAGGTATTCGAGTGCCTGGGGACTCTCGGTAAACACGACCGTCGGATAGCCTTTGTCGCGCAACACTTCACCGATGAAGTTTGCCACGGATACCTCGTCATCGACGACGACGATGCGTCCGCTCATCTTCGGCACCTGCACGTTCGGAAACTCGACGCTGCTCGGTATGGCATCTGCCGGCGGCAGAAAGATGTTGAACGTCGTCCCCACATCCACCGTGCTTTCTACCGTCAGATGCCCGTGATGCTCGTGCACGAGATTGTTGATCATCCACAGACCGAAACCGGTGCCTTGATCAGGCGCCCGGGTGGTGAAATACATCTCGAACACCTTGTCGAGCAGGGCGGGTTCGATACCGTGCCCGGAGTCGGCGACAGTGATGCACACGCCACCAGCGTCGATCTCGTCACCGCAGGTCTGGCATCGCGCGCCGCCGTTGCTCTCGGCGACCCGGATATCGATGTGCCCATTGCCGGAAATGGCATCGCGCGCGTTGACCAGCAGGTTGATGATGATCTGCTGTATCTGGATGGGATCGACCAGCACGGGCGGCAGGTTCTCGGTGAAGTCGGTTCGAATCGTGATTGTTTTCGGGATCGCCGCGTGCAGCATGCGCGAGACGTCGGAGATCGTGCGGGTGATGTCCGCCGCCTCCGTCTCGCCGCGTTGCGCGCGGGTGAAGGTCAACATTTGTGAAATGAGATCTCGAGCGCGATGTCCGGCAGTGACAACCTCGTCGAGGTAATTGTTGACCTGGTCTTCATTGAGCCGCTGGCGGGCATTCAGCACCAATTCCGCGTAGCCGATGATGCTGGCGAGAATGTTGTTGAAATCGTGCGCGATACCCCCCGCCACCTGGCCGATGGCTTCCATACGCGCCGCCTGCTGCAACTGCTGCTGCAGCTGCAGGCGGTCCTGCTCGGCGCGCCGCTCGTGGGTGCGATCGCGCACGCTGGCGATCATGCAGCGTTCGCCTTCCAGTAAGAGTTCGCGCGCGCGCACTTCGAAAAAGCGCGGCTCCCCCTGAATGTGATGTTCGACAACGGCATCGAAATGCTCCGGATGCTGCGCGAGGCCCGCGATGAACTGGGCGCGGGTAAACGTCTCGTTCCACAGGAAGCCGTCGGACTCGTTGTCCGCAACGCCCATGACCTGGCAGACCGTCAAAAAATTGGGGTTGCGTTCAACAATCGCACCGTCATCGATGCGTGCGATGAACACGGCGTCGGGGCTATCGATGAAGAGGCTGTAGAATTTCTGCTGACTCTGCTGCAGCTGTTGCCGGGTCCGCTGCGATTCCGTGATATCGCGTATGACCCCGTATGTACCGACGAACGTGCCAGAATCGTCTGCTGAACGGCCTTCGTAGACGCCCCGGGAAGACAGCTCCAGCGTATGCCGGGAGCCCACGTTGGTCGTGTAGCTGAACTCGGTGCCGAGCGTCGCCCGCGTGCCGGTTCGCATCTCGTCGATGTGATGCGAGAGATCCTCGATCAGCGCGTCATGGCCGCTGAACAGTGCCTGCCAGGGCTGGTCTTTGAGTGCCGGGTAATCGACATCGAAGATGTTGTCGAGTTGCGCGTTGATGAACTGAAATCTGCCGTCGGCATCGAGCAGATACACGAGATCTGGTGAGGCGTTCAACAGGAACTCGTAGAGCTGGCTGTTCTCAGCAGCTTCGGCAGCCATTGCAGCGTTCTGCTCTTCCAGCTGAAACGCAGAGAGCGCGTTCGCCACGCTGGTGACAAGCTGTGGCACCTGAAAGGGTTTGCCGATGTAGTCATAGGCGCCGAGATTGAGGATCGGCGCTACCGACGAGAGATCGTTTTCACCGCTCAGAACGACGGTCTTGACTGCCAGACCGTCATCGCGAATGGCTTCGAGGATTTTCAAACCCGGCAGATCGGGAATATGCAGGTCCAGCACGAGCACCTGGTAGGGGTTGCCGCTGGCATGCGCCTCGCGCAGTTTACGCAGACCTTCCAGACCGGCGCTTGCCACATCGGCAGGGTAATTGTGAGCTGCGAGAACGTCCCTTACACTGCGTCCGTGGAGAACGTCGTCATCGACAATGAGAATGTGCAGCGTTGACCTCGCCCGCTCTTTGCTCGCGGCCGTAGCATACTGCAAAGTCGTCTGCACATGCACCTACGGCAGATAAATTTGGCTCGCAACACGACCGCTATTCGGATCTGAAACTTGGATTTAAACGCCCTTTACGCCGACACGCTCCTGCTGATGGAGCAGACCAATCCGTGGCTCCTGCTGGGCATCGGCGCCTTGACGGGCGGATTGCTTGCCGCTTTGGCGCTCGTGCGGCGCGGGCGAAGCCAGCAGGCGGATGCGTTCGAGCGCGGTCTGCAGCAAAGCGCAGCCACGTTCGAGGAGGAGCGGCGGCTTGCGGAGGAGCGCCATCTGACGCTCGAGGAACGGCTGCACGAAGCGCAGCGGCGTCATGCCACCGATGAGGGGAGGCTGACAGAGCTGGCCGCACTGGTTGAAGAGCTGCGCGTCGAGCTCGAGGGACGTCGCGAAGCGCTGGCACAGGCGCTTGCGGACGTGGCCGCCGGGCAAGCCCGGTTTGATGAGGCGCGCAAGGGCTTTGCCGAAAAAGAGGCGCTCTTCAAAGACAGCACGGCGCAAATGAAGAAGGACTTCGAGCTCCTGGCCAATCAGGTACTCGAGAATCAGGGGCAGCGCCATCAGGCGTCGCTGCAAAACGTGCTGACGCCATTCAAAGACCAGATTGTCGACTTCAAAAAGAAAGTCGAAGAGGTGTATCACACAGACACCAAGGAACGCGCTACGTTACTGAACGAAATCAAGAACCTGCAGAGCGCGAGCGACCGGATAAACGCCGAAGCGGAGAATCTCACCAAAGCGCTCAAGGGGGACAAGAAGATCCAGGGCAACTGGGGTGAAATGGTCCTCGAACGGGTGCTGGAAGAGTCGGGACTGCGCAAGGACCACGAGTACTTTCTCCAGAGCGGGCAACGTTCCCTGACAGGCGATTTGAAGCGGCCCGACGTGCTGATTCGCCTCCCGGACAACAAAGACGTGGTCGTGGACTCCAAGGTCACTTTGAACGCTTACGAAGAAGCGCTTGCCGCGGAAGATGAAGCGCTGCGGGAACAGAAACTGCGCCAGCATCTCACGAACATGCGCAACCATGTCAAAAGATTGTCAGAGCAGGAGTACGATCAGCTGCCGGACGTACGCTCCCTCGACTTCGTGCTGCTTTTCATCCCGATCGAATCTGCCTTCACGCTGGGGATGGAGCTCGACCACAAGCTGTTTACGGAAGCTTTCGACAAGCGCATCGTCATCGTCAGTCCCACGACGCTGATGATGACGCTGCGTATCATCAACAACGTCTGGCGGTACGAAAAACAGAATCGCAATGCGCAGGAGATTGCCCAGCGGGCAGGGGCCCTCTACGACAAGTTGCGGGTGCTGGTTGAGGAGATGGACACGCTCGGCAAGCAGCTCGGTACGGCAGAGCGCACCTACCAGTCCGTCTATGCCAAGCTCGCCACCGGCAAAATGAACCTCGTCCGCCAGGTCGAACGTTTCCGCGAGCTCGGCGCGCAGGTGAAGAAACCGATGCCCAGCAAGTTAGTAGACAAGGCCGCTGAAGAGGATTGAGGCAGACGTCTCACTTTTTTAGCCCTCCGCGCCCGTGAACTGTCAGCGGGGTCACAGAACCAGCCGCGCCAACCGGGTAGATTAGCTCTGCAGAAACGGATTGCGAGAGGAATACCTATGCTGGTGCTGACCAGACGAGCTGGCGAATCGATCATGATCGATAACGAGATCGAGCTCAAAGTGTTAAAGATTCGCGGCAGCCAGGTGCACCTGGGAATAGATGCACCCAAGAAATCGACCGTACATCGTAAAGAGGTGTGGTTGAGAATTCACGGCGAACCCCAGCCGGCGAGCGCTAAAGGATAAAACCTGAGCTCGACCATTGAGCGCACAATAACAAAGATAATCCCCACCGATGTGCCGCGCCAGGCGGCACTCACCCCGGAAAATTCCAATCTCGACGCACTAATCAGGCAGGCCAGGGCCTTCGCTGATGAACACCGGCGTTTCACAAATGGCGTAAGGGTGGATGTGATGTTCGTCCAGACTTTGACGCGAAACGCGTATGTTCTCGAGAACCTCCCGGTCTAGCTGTTCCTGGCTCGGTTTGACGAAAACAGAGTCCACTGCCTCCCATATCGGGTTAAATGGCTGCAACGCTCCAAAACTGCAACGGCTTTCCCATTGCCCCCGATGCAGCTCCACCACGTCGATATTCTCGATGGTGCTCCAGTGCGTGAAGCGCATCGTATGGTTCTCCGACAGGGTGGCAAAGAGAATGGGCAAGGCTTGATCCTGCGCGGTTGCGTCGTTGAGCAGGTTGCGCGCCACCAGCCACGGGTGCTCATCGAGATAGCTACCGGTACCGCTGACTTCCAGCATCGCCTCTATGGCTTTTGCCGTGACGACAGTGGCAATGCAAAACGGATAACTTGCAGAAGTCTTCAAGGAGTGATCTCCTAACCATTCTCTGGCGCTTAAGTTCCGTGCCATGTTAACGCCCAGCAGGCCACCCCCGGAAGACTATTACCAGAACAACTGGCGCACGCTCCTGTGCTTCGTCGTTGAACGCTACGGCCACCTGCTGGACGGCAGGCATCACCGGCTGCTCACGGATTTGCTTGCGCTGAGCGACGACGCACAGCGTCTTTGCGCGCGCATACTGACGCGCAAAGCCCATCCACTGCGTGAAACGACCCTCGCGTACGCTGAAGTGCTGAGGCCTGAGCAGGCCCTGGCAGAGCTCGCAGCGCTCGGGGTGATCACCCGCAACGGCGATGTGCCCGCTGACCGGCTGCTGAAACTCTTACGCAAGGACGAACTCGTCGAAACGTTCCCGTCGCTCGATCCACGTCTGCGCAAAGAGGACATGTGCAGAGTGCTGCTCAGCCGCGTCGCGGAAGAACGTCTGAAACACGCCATCAGCGCTCGACACCGCTGGGTATGCGTCGCTGAGCCCGCGCTATGGCATCTGGTGAAGCTGCTCTATTTCGGCGACGCCGGACACGACTGGTCTGCTTTCGTCATACGCGATCTCGGTATGGTGCGCTACGAAGAGGTGGCGCTGACCAGCCAACGCTTCGCCTCGGCGTCGGATATTGCCGATGAGATCACCTGCAGGCAGCTGGCAGCATTGTCCCGCCGCCTCGACGAGCATCCAATGCTGGGTCCCGAGCTGGTGACCCACCTGCAGAAACCGCGGCGGGACCGCTTCAGCGAGGCGCGGCGGCGGCGGGCGCTCCTGCGCATCGGCCAATGGTACGAGCGCAACAAGGAAACCGCAGTTGCCGTTGCGGCTTACGAACTTGCCGAGGTCCATCCGGCGCGTGAGCGTATTGTCCGTTCATTGCATAAGGCCGGACAGCACGAGCGTGCCGAGGCCTGGCTCCAGCGCATTCGCTGTCAGCCGCAAAGCGACGACGAGCGTCAGTTTGCCGCGCGGTTCGGCAAGCGCGGCGCAGGCTACCAGCCACCGGTGACCGAAATCCCGATTCCCGCGGTGCGCCCCGACGTCGAGCAGCAGGCACTGGAGCTGCTGCTCGAGGAAGGGCAGTGGGGCGCCCATGTCGAGAATTCGCTGATGCGCACCCTCACCGGACTGCTTTACTGGCCCGCACTCTTCGCAGACGTCACGGGGGCATTTACCAATCCATTCCAGTTTGCCCCGAACGATCTTTACCGCGACGATTTCGCTGCCAACCGGCACGCCGCCATCAAAGACATAGAGGCGATGAGTGACGCGCAGGCGACCCGTGCGCTCCTCACCACGGCACAAGAAAAACACGGCATCGCCAACACCCTCGTGAACTGGGCACTCATTGACAGCCTCGGTCTCGACGCCATTCTGCGAGCCATGCCGATCGCTGACGTGCGGCGGGTGGCGGCATTTCTGATCCGCAATCTCCAGACCCGCCGTTCCGGCTTGCCGGATCTTTTCATCGCCAGAGGCCCGGGCGACTATGAACTGGTAGAAGTCAAAGGGCCTACTGATCAGCTGCAGCCCGGACAGCGCGTGTGGCTGCGCAGGTTGGCCGAGCTCGAGATCCCGGCGCGCGTGGTCAAGTTGAGGCTGGCTGAGTGATACGAGGCAACCTGTCGGTGCGTCAGCTTGCCGAGTTTGTTTGCGTGACCGGCGACCTCTATGCGCCCCGTGAAGGCAGAGCGGTGGATCCGGACGAAGGTCAGACCCGACAGCGCGAGGCTCAGGCCGCGAAGCTCGAAGCCGCGCCGGACTATCGTACTGAGGTCCCGCTGCAAATGGCGTTCAGCCTCAACGGGAAGCCGCGCACTTTGACGGGCCGTGCGGACGGCCTGCAGCATCACGACGATCTCGTCACGATCGACGAGTACAAATGCCGCGGCGCTCTGCCGGGGGCGGTAGACGCCGTCGACCGCGGCCAGGCGTGGTTGTACGCGGGCCTGCATGCGATCGCGGAACCGGAAGCTGCTCAGCGTTATCAGGTGCGCGTGATCTATGTTCACGTGGATACCGGCGAAGAACGTATGTTTTCGGAAATCGCCAGCAGGGAAGAGGTCTCCGCGGCGCTCAATCTCGCTCTGCTGTGCTACACCGTGCGCGTGGCGCGTCATCAGGAGCGCACCCGGGAACGCGATCAATGGGCAGACACGCTCGCTTTCCCGATGCCTGCGTTCCGCCCCAATCAGCGCGCCATCGCCCGCCGTGTCTATCAAACGCTGGCCAGTGCCAGCAACCTCTTGCTGGAGGCCCCGACCGGCAGCGGCAAATCTCTGGCCGTGCTGTATCCCGCAATACGCGCCCAGCGAGACGACGCGCAGATCTTCTTTCTGACCAGCCGCAATGCCGGGGCCCGAGCGGCGCTCGCGACTGCGGCGCAGCTCGATCCCGCATGCGAGCAATTGGTGACTGTGGAGCTTACGGCGAAAGAAAAGATCTGCCCGGTCGAGGGTATGCCCTGCGATGCCACTCGCTGCCCTTATGCAGCCGGCTACTATGACCGCGTGCGCGCCGCAGTCGACGATCTCCTGGAAGCGCGGCGCGGCGATCGCGAAACCGTCGAACGTATTGCTGAGACTCACCAGGTATGCCCGTTCGAGCTGTCGTTGGATACCGCAATCTGGGCTGACGTCATCGTCGGCGACTACAATTACCTGCTTGACCCGATTGTCCGCCTGCAGCGCTTCAGCGGTCACGAGTCCCTCCATGTGCTGGTCGACGAAGCCCATCAGCTGAGCGCGCGGGTAAGTGAAATGCTGACCGTAAGCTGCTCGCGCAAGGCCGTGCGCGAAGCTGCGAGCACAATGCACACGGCGTTGAGCAAACGGGTTGCATCTGTGAATCGCGCCCTCATGCGCCTGCGTCGTGAACACGGCGAAGGCGCTCACGAACTGGATCAGCCATCGAGTCTCCAGCGCGCGCTCAAACGACTGCTCGAAGCGGTCGCCGAAGAAGAGGATCTTCTGGAGCGTTTCCCCGAGATTCGATCGCTGTACTTCGAAGCGTGGCGTTGGCAGCGTGCTGAGACCTGGAGCCGCGCGGATAACTTTACCTGCGTGCTGGACGTCGAAGGGCGCGATGTGACCGTTACGCGTCTTTGCCTCGATCCCGCCGACTACATCGCCGAGGTGCTCGCCAGCCATGGTGCCGTGGTGAGGTTCTCCGGCACGGTAACGCCGCTCGACCTGTATCAACGCATGCATGGCGCAACCGGGAGCTCAGCGGAGCGAGCCGGATCACCGTTCGACCGGAGCCAGACTCTGGTGGTGACGGTGCCGGACGTGCCGACGTTTTACCGCCAACGCGAAGCCGGGCTCGATCAGCTCGCCACGATGATTGAAGGGTTGGTCCTTGGGCAAGCCGGACGCTATCTCATCGCATTGCCTTCGTATCAATATCTGAGTCAGTTATCTCAAAAGTTCAGTGACAAGATCTCGGACGACGTGCATTGCTATCAGCAAACGCCCGGTATGCAGAAAGACAGTGTCGAGCAGATGCTGGATGAATTCGCCCAGAACGAGCGCGGACTGCTCTTCATCGTGAGCGGAGGCGTCATCGGCGAAAGCGTAGACTTTGCCGACTGCAAACTCGCAGGCGTCGTTCTGGTGGGTTTAGGGTTACCCCCGCCGAGCTTAAAACGCGATCTGATCGCGCGATACTATGACGCAGCGCAGGGCGCCGGCTGGGGGCAAATGGTCGCCTATACCCAGCCTGCGCTCGTCAAAAACGTGCAGGCGGCGGGAAGATTACTACGCAGCCCCACAGATTCCGGCATAATCTGCCTCGTTGACTCGCGCTTTTCATCCGCCGAGGTGCAACGCTTTTTTCCCAGTCACTGGATGCCGCAAGTCGCTAAGGCAGAGGACGTGCCCACACTGGCCAGGAACTTTTTCGAGGACACTGAATTCAATGCTCACGAGCATCCGACGCACTAAAATCATTTGTACCATCGGTCCGGCGACGGCCAACTATCCGACGCTGGAGAAGCTGTATCACGCGGGGATGAACTGCGTACGCCTGAACATGTCGCACTCCGACCACGCGAGCGCGCTGAAGATCATCAACTGGATCAAAACGCTGAATCGCAAAGTCGAGCATCCGATACCGATCCTGCTCGACACCCAGGGCCCCGAGATCCGCACCGGCGTGCTCGAGCAACCGATGGAGCTGACCGCAGGGGAAATCGTCACGCTCACGGTCCGTGACGCCGACCTGGTGGAAACAAAGTCGATCAAAGTGAACTATGACGAGATCGTCGACGTCGTCGACGTAGGCCGCATCGTGACTGTCGACAACGGCCTGC
Organism: Pseudomonadales bacterium; assembly: GCA_965267275.1. Classification (GTDB taxonomy): domain Bacteria; phylum Pseudomonadota; class Gammaproteobacteria; order Pseudomonadales; family Azotimanducaceae; genus UBA4421. Next base: position 2,236,292 of record OZ253950.1, on the reverse strand, counting down.
TGAATTTTGAGGTGTTGGAGAAAGACCAGAATCAGCTCACCTGCAAGGTTGTGGACGGCGGCACGCTCGGCAGCCGCAAGCACGTCAATCTTCCAGGCGTGCGCGTGAACCTGCCGGCGATTACGAAAAAGGATCGCGCAGACATTGAGTTCGGCGTCAGCCACGATGTCGATTTCATTGCGCTGTCATTCGTACGCAGCCCGGACGACATCACGGAGCTGCGGGAGTTTCTGGGGGCTAAAGCCAACAACATCAAGATCATCGCCAAAATCGAAGATCAGGAAGGCGTGACCCACATCCATGACATCGCGCGTCTTGCCGACGGCGTCATGGTGGCGCGCGGCGACCTGGGGATCGAAACGGACATCGCGGACCTGCCGAACGTGCAGCGCCGGATCGTCCACTCGAGCGCGCAGTGGGGCAAACGCTGTATCGTCGCGACACACCTGTTGGAGTCGATGATCGACAATCCGATACCCACGCGCGCCGAAGTCACCGACGTTGCGAACGCCATATACGAGGGTGTCGACGCCGTCATGTTGTCCGGCGAAACTTCAGTCGGGAACCACCCTGTGCGCTGCGTCGAGCAACTCGCCGCCATCGCTAAAAAGACCGAGCGCTTCCCGGGGCTGGGATATGAGGAAGACCTCATCGCCAGCGACGACAAACAGCACGTTGCCATCCATGCCGTCGCGCTGGCCGAAGCACTCAAAGCTGAGGGCATCGTCGTCATCACCCGGCGCGGCATCATGGCGGACTTCGTGGCAAACGCACGGCCGTTGCGCGTGCCGATCTACGCGTTCACCAACCATAGTCAGACCCGCCGACGGCTGTCGTTGAACCGTGCGGTGTGGGCATTTCGCACTGCCTTCAGCTCTGACCCGGAAAAAACGCTGCAGCGCGCTTTTGATGTCTTGCGGCGACGCGATGGATTGTCCGACGATGCCAAAATTGTGGTCATCTCAGACGTGCTCGCAGACCAGAAAAGCGACGCGATACAGATCCGCAGGCTCTAAGCAAACCCGCAAAACTGTCTCTCAGCCGAACACGGTCCACAACATACGGACAGACACGAACACGAGCAGCACACCAAAGGCCCTCTTTAGCGCCGGGGCGGGTGCACGGTGGGCAAACTTCACGCCCAGGGGCGCGGCTATGAGGGCACCGAGAATGATGCCGGGCAGCGCCTGTACGTCGAGGTAGCCAAATGCGCCGGGTATTGCCGCACCGGTAGGAGACAGCAGATAGCTCAACGCGCCGAAGAACGCGATGGGGACCCCGAGCGTGCTCGCTGTTGCGGTTGCGTTGTGCATCGGCGTGTTGAAATAAACGAGCGTAGGCACGACGACATTTCCACCAGCAATTCCGGCCAGACCCGCGGCGAGCCCGCCACCCACGCCTATGGCGCCAGCGCCCGCCAAGCCCGGGAAGGCACGATGCGGGTTGGGCTGCCAGCTCGACAACATGACGACTGCCACAAAGCCGAGGAACACGCCGATGAACGCCCGAAAGACCGACGTCGGGAGGAGCGGGGCAAGATATCCAGCCAGGAAACTGCCTGCGACCAGAAAGACGACCAGACGGCGAGCGATATCCACGCGCACTTTACCTGCGCGATACTGAGTGAGCGCCGCCGAAGCTGAAGTGAAAACGATACAAGCCAACGATGTGGCCACCGCAACAACGACGGCAACATCCGCGGCGTAGCGGCCGCTCGCATCGTAGTAGAGGAGCAGAGCAGGCACGATGACGACGCCGCCACCGATGCCGAGCAATCCGCCCAGAAACCCGCTACCGAGACCCAGGCCGACGCAGAGCGAGATAAAGAAAACTTCTTCCAATTGCAGTAAATTGTGCGCGTGACGATCAGGCAGTCTATATAACTTGGTTGGGATACAGAACATTTTGAGAAACGTGCTGTGCATGGCGCTTCTGTCCGTCACAGCGCTGGCTTACGCGCAGCGGGTCGAGCTCGCCAACGGGGACGTCTACGATGGCGATCTCGTGGACGGATTGCGTCAGGGCTCGGGATCGTATGTCTGGGTGGACGGGAATCGCTATGAGGGCGAGTTTCGTCAAGATCGGCTGCATGGCAAAGGCGTCTACACGTGGGCGGATGGACGCACGTACACCGGCGACTTCGTCGAAGACCGGCGTGAAGGAGAGGGTACGCTCGAGTGGCTGAACGGCGATCGCTACATCGGCGAATTCGCGAACAATCAAATGCACGGTAACGGCATATTCACGTGGGAGAACCAGGACCGGTACGAGGGTGATTTCGTAAACGGACAGCGCACCGGTAAAGGCACATTCAACTGGGCCTCTGGCGCCGAATACCGCGGCGAGTTTGTCGCCGGCACGATGCAGGGGCAAGGTCACTACAGCTTTCCTGATGGCAGACAGTACATCGGCGGTTTCGACAACGGTAAAAAGGAAGGGCGGGGGGTTTTCCTGTGGCCGAACGGTAACCGCTACGTGGGCACCTTTCTCGATGATCAACGGGCCGGTGACGGTGTTTTCTACTGGCGCGACGGCACCGTCTATCGCGGCCAGTTCGGCGCGAACAAGATGCACGGTTGGGGGGTCAAGCGCGCACCCGATGGTTTCATGGAAGTGCAGCGCTGGGGCAACGGCGAGCTCGACACGAGTCTACCCGTCGTTGCGAGTGATCGGTGCAGCCTGACGCACCTCGATCGTGACTGGATGTTCGCAAGTCCTGACTGCATCAACGGTCTGGCACACGGGCGCGGCGTCGCTGCAAGTCTCGACGGGATGTACCTGATTCCCGAAGGCAGGTTCGTGCTCGGCAATCTGGTCGGCGGCGACATCCTGGAACTGCCGGTCGATGAGGCAGATACCGAAGGTGGCTGAGCTAAAGCAATCCGCCGACATCAAGCTACCCGGCTACATCCTCGAGGAGTCCCTCGGACGCGGCGGCAGCGCCGAGGTCTATCTCGCCGTCGAAACGGCCAGCGGGCGCAGCGTAGCGGTGAAGTTCTTACCCTGCGACCCGAACCGACCATCACCGGAGGCCGAACGGTTTCTCGCTGGCGCTGAACTCAACGCCAGCCTGAATCACAAGAACGTTGCCGAGGTTTATGCCTACGGCAGTGTCGAGCACGGCTGCTATCAAATCACCGAATTCCTGCCTGGCGGCAACCTTGCCGAGCGCCTCCACCGCGGCATGCACATTCAGGCATTGCTCAAGGTCATCAAGGACATCGCGCGCGCCCTGGACCATATCCACGGCTCCGGGGTCGTGCATCGCGACGTCAAACCCGAGAACGTGCTGTTCCGCGGCAACGGATCCGCCGTGCTCACAGATTTCGGCATCGCGGTCAAATTGGGGGAGGGGAACAGCAAAACCAGCACCGGCACGGTCATCGGCACGCCGGAGTACATGAGCCCCGAACAAGCAACTGGACGCACAATCAACGGTCGGTCCGATCTCTATAGCCTTGGCATTGTGCTCTATCGGATGTTGACGGGTGATGTTCCGTACCGCGCCGATACGGCTGTGAGCACGGGTATAAAACACCTGCAGGATCCCATCCCGCGCCTGCCCGGGTACCTGGCGATGTTCCAGAGCATCATCGACAAAGCGCTGGCGAAGAAACCAGAACAGCGTTACGGCAGCGGTGCAGAGTTCGTCGCCGCCCTCGATGCATTGCGCAACCTGCCGAGCATGCCGGAACTGACGATCAAAACGCGTCCCATCACCACGCAGGAAATCGTCGCGGTTGGCGGGGATCTGCTCGCCACCCCGCGAGATCCGGTGCGCCAGGAACGGCGTTCGCTGCGGATAAAACAGCGTCAGCGGCTGCGCAACTCTGCAATCAGCATCATCATCCTCGGCGCCGTTGGTGGCGGCGCGTTTTACGCCTATCAGGAGGGCTATCTGTCCGAGGACGTGCAGACGCAACTCCTGAGCCAGCTTGGCTTCGGTGAGGACCCCGCGGTCAGCAACGCGTGGAGCGAAGCCCAGTCTCTGCGCCAGGATCCCAACCAGGGGCTTGCCGCTATCGTTGCCGGCTACCGCCGTGTGCTGGCATTGGATCCTGGGCACAGCGGGGCTCTGGCGGAAGTTGCCGGGTTGGCGGCGGATTGGCGCCAGAACATCAGCGAGGCTCTGACCCAGGGCAATCTCGAGCTGGCCGCCACTCGGCTGGAAGAAGCGAACGCGGTGTTCCCCAGCGACGTCGAATGGGTGCAGCTCAACGTGCGCCTGCAGAACCGCCAGCGCGCGGAACGCATCATGGTCAGCACCGAGGCGCTGCTGACGAGCCACGGCCTGTCGGATCTGCCAAGCGCGACCGCTGCGATCCAGTCTTATCAGGAGGTGCTGCGCCTCGCGCCAGAGCACGTCGGCGCAGCGGCAGCGCTCGAGGAGCTTGGGTTGCATTACGCGGGGCTTGCCGACGCAGCCGCGCGAGCAGGCGAAGTGACCATCGCAATCAACCTGCTCGAGCGCGCTACTGCGGCTGATGATACCAACCCGCAACTTGCGAGCGTGCGCGATCTGATCTCTCAGGCAACGACCGCGCAGGCCGCGATAGATGAACTCTTACAGCAGGCACGGCGCTACCGCGGATTGGATCAACTGATCGTACCGCCAGGCGAAAACGCAGCTGAACTCTACCACCGCGTTCTGGCGACAGACCCGGACAACGTTTTCGCCGCGCAGGGGCTCGACGAGGTCACGGCACAGGTGACAGCGAGCGCAAACGAGCTGCTCGCCGCGGGAGAGCTCGGCTCCGTGGACATGCTCGTCAATCAGGCTGCTGCTGCGGGTTTGAGCGCAGATATCGTCAACGAAATCCGCACCCGCCTGGACGAGCAGACATCACGTCTCGAACAGATTGCGGCGAATCTGGTCACCGCCGAAGAACTCATGGGTCTTGGTTATCTGACGGCACCCAGCGACAACAACGCAGTTGCCTATCTGCGCGAAGTCCAGCAGCTCGATCCCGGGAACGCTGAAGCAGCGGCGCTGCTGCAGCTGTGCGCGCAACGACTGGCGGCAGTCGCCCAGGAAGCGCACGCTTTCGGCCTGCACGATACCGCCGAACAGTATCTCGACCTGGCCTTGACGATCACCCCGGAAGTTTCCGAGTGGGTGGCGTTGCGCGACAGCTGGGAGGCACAGGAAACATGACCCCTGATATCTCCTATCTGTTGTACTGGGACGATGACAGCATTCCGATCGAGGGCAGCATGACGCTGGGCAACCATCTGGACAACGACGTGGTCGTGCCCGGCGAAGATGTCTCCGACTACCACGCGCGTCTGGACCTTTCTGATCGCGGACCGGTAATCATTCCCCTCGGCAATGCCACCGTGAGCGTCAACGGCCATGAAGCCGCTGCGCCTGTGCAGCTGATGATCGGCGACGTCGTCGGCATCGGTCAGGCAACAATGCAGATAGGCATCGAGACTGAAAGCCTCACGGAGGCGGACAGCTGGTCTTTACACGCAGAAGCAGGGGATACGTCGTACCCGGTAGCCGGTGAGGTGTCCGTAGGCCGGGCGGACAGCGCCGACATCAGCCTGCGCGATGAGCACATCTCCCGTTTCCACGCGCGCCTGGTCGAAAAGCACAACGTCGTCTGGATACAGGACCTGCACTCGGCAAACGGCACGCGCATCAACGATGCCCCGCTCGTGGGCGGCGCGCGGCTCTTTCATGGCGACTTCGTCGCTTTCGACAAGCTGCGTTTTCAATTGATCGGCAAAGGCGGCGATCTGACGCCGGTGAAGACATTTGTCGATCCGCTGCGCGGGACAACCAGCCAGCCACCCGCCAAACAAGCCGACACGACCGAGTTCGCACCCGTGGAGGAGCAAGCGCCGGCACCGGTGGAAATACCGGAGCTCAGCGAAACCGGCGCCTTTCTGCTGGGAATATCCGAGACGGTCGACGGCCAGGTTTTCCGTGTGGGTATCGGCGAATGTCTCATCGGCCGCGGCGAACACTGCCACGTCGTTCTGCGCGACAATACCGTATCCAACGAACACGCTCAGATGACAGTGCGTCCCGATGGCGTGACGATCACCAACCTGAACTCCACCAACGGCACCCGTATCAACGGTGATGACATCACTACCGCTAAGCTCGAAGACGGAGACGTCGTGCGCCTGGGTAAAGTGAGTCTCGTGTTCAAAGACATCCCGTCGGGCTCCATCGAAGCCTATCCTCTGCTGAACCGTCTGTCCGCATGGACGCTGGGCGGCGTCAGCATCGGCGCGGCGCTGCTGCTCCTGCTGATGATTCTGTAGCACCGGGACTGCGCGGTTGCCGGCGGCTGGATTGCTTTTGCGCAGATGCCCACCTATATTGCCCCGCGTCTAGAGGAATCCTGAGCATGGCAGTACAAATCCCTTTTTCCCGTAAGCTCGACTTCGATTACGGTGCCGCAGAGACGGTGGCGCCGGGCGTGCGTCGTGTGATCGCCGAAAACCCGAGCCCGTTTACGCTTTACGGTACCGGAACCTACATCCTCGGCACCGGTAAAGTTGCGGTGATCGATCCCGGTCCGGCGGATGCAAATCACATCGCAGCGCTGCTGCGTGCCGTCGAAGGCGAGACGATCAGTCACATCCTGGTCACCCATACGCATATGGACCATTCACCGGGATGTGCACTCTTGCGCGAGCACACCGACGCCAAAACGTACGCTTACGGCCCGCACGGGGCGGGCAAGCTCGAACAGGGGGTGCCGGTCGAAGAGGGCGGCGACATGGAGTTCGAGCCCGATGTGCTCGTCCGCCACGGTGACGTTCTGGAAGGTGACGACTGGTCGGTGGAGTGTGTTTACACGCCGGGACATACCTCGAATCACATGTGTTTTGCACTCCGCGAAACGCAGACGCTCTTTACCGGCGACCATGTGATGGGCTGGTCCACCAGCATCATTTCACCGCCCGACGGCGACATGGCCGCTTACATGGCGAGCCTCGATCTCCTGCTCGAGCGGGACGACAAAGTGTACTGGCCGACGCACGGCCCCGCGATCACGGATCCCAAAACCCTGGTGCGGGCGTTCATCGAGCACCGGCGGGAACGCGAACAGCAGATCCTCGATTGCATCGACCAGGGCGTGCATGACATCACCGAGATGGTGCCGCTCATGTACAAGGGTACGCCTGAGTTCATGTACCCGGCCGCCGCGCGCAGCGTCCTGGCCGCCGTGGAATATCTGGTTGAGCGGGGAGATCTCACCACCGACAGCAGCGTCAATCTGGACGCCAGTTATCACCGCACCGCCTGAACAAAAATACGCCAAATAACAATTAGTTAGACGTATTTTCTGGAATCAAGTCTAACCGGCAGATACCCGTTCAGAGACGATCGGAGCACTCCTTGCTTCGGCAGGCTCGGCTAACGGCAACTGCACCATGACGGCAACGCCGGAACCATCAGCAAGATTCATCGCGCGCACGAAACCGCCGTGATGCTCTGCGATGATGCGCACGACATACAGGCCCAGCCCGAAGTGCAGGCGATTCTGCGCGCCGCGATGGCTGACCATCGAGTCGAACACCGATTTTTCCACGGCTTCTGGCAGCACAGGACCCCGATTGGCGACCGTCAGCTGCAGTTGGTCGCGGAAACAATCGAGTTGCACGCGTATGGCGCTATCCGGGCGGTGAAAATCGATGGCGTTGTCGATGATCTTGTCGAGCAATTGCTCGATGCGGAAGTCTGACACCATCGCCCAGGCCGGTTCACCCGGGCCGCGGTAGACGAAGTCGCAGTTTTCGTGCACGAGCTTGCAGTTGGCCACGTAGTTCTCGAGCAGTTGATCAAGATCCACCAGCTCCATTTCTTCAGCTTCCAGCGACTCCTCGAGATTGGCCGCGTCAGCCAGGTTCTGCACGATCGAGCCGATGCGATGCACGCCACGCTTGGCGCTTTCCAGGTATTTACTGTCCTCGACATCGGGATATTCTTCCGCGAGATTCTGCAGCGAGGTGCTCAACGTGTTGAGCGGGTTGTTGATCTCGTGGCGCAGGGTGCGGGGCATGCTCTCGAGAAAGGTGTTGTGGCGATGGAGCTTCGACAACATGTTCGACACGCTGCGCGCCAGATCGCCGATCTCGTCGCCGGCGCCCATCTCGCTCTGCAGTTCGTTGGTGCGCAGCCGGCCATAGGAGTCGATCGCGGCACTGGCTTCCCGGCGCAGGTTGCGTATCCGCCAGGCCAGGCGTCCGGCAAAGGCGAGGAGGGCAATGAACACGGCCAGCAGACTCAACACCGATATGAGAATGACCTGCTGCAGGGCGGTCTGCTGAAAGGACAGAATGTCGTCGATGTTCTGCTCGACGACGACGGTGCCGATCACCGCGTCGGCGGACACGATCGGATAAGCCGCGAGAATGATCTCCACGTCCTGCCGATTGCGTGTCAGAAAGGCGTCCGGTTCCCCCTTGAGACTCGACTCTATGGCCTGATTGGCAATCTCGTCCGGCGACGGATCCGCTTGGTATTCGCTGTAATCTTCGCCCATGGCGATGGCATGAATCCATGGACGGATACGGTCGAAAGCCCCGCCGATACGATCCAGCAGAGTGACCGCTGCCGGCGCCTCACCGCCGCTCGAGATCGTACCGGTCTCGGCACGTACGCGTCGCTCGCTGTCAATGACCAGAATGCGCGCGCCGGAATAACCAAGGCCCTGAATGATGTTGCGCACTTCCCGCGTGCGCAGCACAACCAGATTGAAGCTCTGCTGACCGGCCTTTGGCAGCGTCTGCGTGGTATTGACCACCTCGCGGCCCACGCCGTCGTCGACGTCTACCCAGGTCAGACCGAAATACTGGCGCGAGCCCAGCAAAGACAGTGGCAGGCGAAACTCGAGCGAGACCGTCTCACCATCGTGGTTGACGCTGCCTTGAATGCGATTGTCTGCCGCACCCGTTGCGGCAAAGCGCCACGATTCGTCCATCGCGTAGCCCGTCAGCGTCTGATTTTCACCGAACACCAGCGCGACGCGTCCGTCTTCGCCGTCGGCTTGAATGAAACTGACGCGCAGGTGATCCGCGTTGTCCAGGCGCAGGTACTCGGGGTCCCGCCGCACGAGATCTGCGTCCGTAATGCGCAAGTGCGCGTAGAGCTGTCCGGCGCGCTCACCCAGAAGCAGCTCGAAGTCGCCATCCTGGCCGCCTGCGCTGGAACCGAAGCTCAAGTACTCATCGCGCAGGCCTTCGTCCCAGTCGTCAACCAGGCCGTCCATGCGGATGTTGTTCGTCAACGGGTGGGCGTAGAGTGGCTCGAAGTCCTCGATATCGACCGGGAGATCGTCGAAGAGGTCTTCGCGGCCATTGAAGAGGGTCGAAATACCTTCCGCGGTCAGTAGCTGCGCATTGGACTGACCGTTGATCAGCAACCGCTCCATCTCGACCAGCTGACGGTAACTGAGCACCGGCACGATCAGCAGCGCCAGCCCCAGGAGGGCGAGCTTGGTGCCGAGCCTGGGACCCCTGAGACGACGTAAGAATTTCATGACGCGTACCTGCTACTGCTGCGACCAGCGGTAGCCGTAGCCGTACTCACTCTTGATGCACGCGAACTCCGCGTCGATTTTCTCGAACTTCTTACGGATGTTGCGCATGTGGGTATTGATGGTGTTGTTCGTCACGAGGCTCTGCATCGTCGCGTTCATGAGCGTTTCGTAGCTCACCGCATGGCCGGGCATGCGCACGAGTTTGGCCAGCATGCGGAACTCGGTGCCGGACAGGTCGATCCGCTGGCCTTTCCATGAGGCGAGCAACGCGTCCTGATCCAGCGACAGATCGCCGATCTGCCGGGCCGAAGGATTGTCGGTTTCCGGCTCCTGGTCTCGCGCTTCGTTGATTCGCAGCAGCGAAGATATGCGTTCGGCGAGGTAGTCCAGCGAAATCGGTTTCGGCAGGTAATCCCAGGCGCCCAGGCGCAGCCCCGAAATCTTGTCGATCTCGTCGATACGCTCGGTCAGAAAGATCACCGGCAGGTTGGGGGAGCGGGCCAGCAGATCGCGGCAGAGTTGAAATCCAGCATCCACCTCTTCACCAAGAATGATGTCGAGAATCGCCAGATCAGGCAGCCCCGCATCGAAGCCCTCGAGCGCTTCTTCGCGGCTGCCGTAAGCGTGCACCTCGTAGCCTTTCTTGGTGATCGCATCGGTGTAATTGGAGCGTTGGTCGGCATCGTCTTCGACAATGGCGATGATTTTGGCCAAGAGCCTCTCCGTCAGGTTCTCACGACGTCAATGTTACCTGAGTTTAGCGCCAGAAACAGACGCGCGACGGCATGTTCAAGCAAATTGCCGCTCGCATCAATAGTCAACAAAATCAACAGGTTACTCCCGCCGAACGCCGATCATCGAGAGGCTGTCAAAAATGTGGCGGAGGTCAAAGAAGCGCTGCGTTTTTCCTTCATCATTTGTCCTTCAGCCTCACCTTTTGCTGCACAGGCTGTGGCGATTGACATGGTGAAATGCAACGTCATGAAGCGTTGTCACGAGCACAGGATGTGATATGAAGTTTTACAGCGACCCGCACGACAATCAGAACCGCCTTCAGGACAAGGTATTTGTCCCGTTCAGCGAAGACCTGCTGGCCAGCACCGGCAGCCCGCTTGGTGAGCTCGTGCCTTTCCAGCTCGAATATCGCTGCGTGCGCCTGCTCGACGGCACCTATGAATTCGACTGCCGTCCGCCTGCGTCTGACTTGAAAAGCGAGCAGAAAATAGGGCACGCTGCCTGATCTTCTGATCTAACGCGGTAACAATTTGGAGTTTCTTGCCGAGAACGCGCCGGCGCTCGCTGACGCGGCCGCGTGGTTTTCCAACTACCTGCAAACCCAATGGCTCGAAGTGGCAGGCCTGATTTCGGGGCTGCTATGCGTCTGGCTCCTGATTCGCGAAAACTACCTCACGTTCCCGATTGGCCTGGTCTATGCGGTCATCACCGTCGTCGTTGTCGCGCAGGCCAACCTGTACGCGGACGTGATCCTGAACCTCTATTACGTCGGCATGAATGCCTACGGCTGGTACTTCTGGCTGTACGGTGACAACAGCCGACGCACGGATCAGGTGCTCCAGGTTGGCTGGGTGCCGCGGCGCCAGTGGCCCGTGCTGGTCGCGATCGGCCTTTTGGGAACGCTGGCCATGGGGTGGTATTTTGCGAACTTCACCAACGCCGACCTTGCCTATCCTGACAGCTTCACGACGGTTGCGAGTTTCATCGCCATGTGGATGTCCGCGCGCAAGTATCTCGAAAGCTGGATCTTGTGGTTCGTCATCGATGTCGTCCAGGTGGTCCTGTATGTCATCAAAGGCATAGAAGCGTATGCCATCCTGTACTTCGTCTATCTCATCATGGCCGTCGCCGGCTGGATGGCGTGGCGCAGGCACGTGGTCGCGCGTCCGGCGGGCTAGCATGCTATTTGTGTTGACCGGCCCCGAGTCCAGCGGCAAAACCACGCTGACAGAAGCGCTCGCCCGACACTTCGACGTGCCGAGCGTTTCCGAGGCTGCACGACGTTACCTGAAGAGCCCACACTATAACGCCTCAGATCTGCTGGCCATCGCTCGCGCGCAAGGGGCGGCTGAGCGCACGGTGACATCGACCGTGACATTTGCCGATACCGATCTGCAAACGATCTACATCTGGTGGCAGGAAAAGTATGGTCCCGCGCCCCTCTCACTGACTCGGGCTTACGCACGCCAGACACCGCGACACTATCTGCTATGCGCGCCAGACCTGGCCTGGGCACCCGATCCGTTGCGGGAAAACCCTCTCGATCGTGATCGCTTGTTCGATCTTTATCAGGCTGATCTCGACCGCCGGGGTCTTACCTACGACACGATTACGGGGCTTGCGGACGAACGGTTCCATAGAGCGCTCAAGGCCGTCGAGGCGGTGCTGACAGCCTAGGCCAGGTGGCCGCTACCCCTGACGAGCATGCGGCGCGTCAATCCAGAAACTCCAATCGCCGGCGGGCCGTTGCAACCTGGTCGCGGATCTCCTCACGCACATTCCCGTGACGCAACTGAAACTCCGCCCAACCGAGCTCGCGGATCCAGAAGTTGCGCTCGGCGCGGGCAAGACGCCGCATTGCCTCCTCCGGCGTAGCTGCACCTGCCAGATAGCTGACTGCCAGTTCAGGCAGATCAGCCGCAGGCAACTCAAGGCCTTGATGCAATGCCACGAGATCGAACAAGGGATCGTTGGCGCCGACAAATTCCCAGTCGAGGGTCAGCCATCCACTGTCTGTCACGATGATGTTCCAGGGATTCAGGTCATTGTGGCAGGTTGCGAGCACCGTCGGTGGCTCAGCGCTGACCGCCAGCTGTCCGTGCGGCCAGAACGCCTGACTCAGCTCTGCCACGTCATAAGTCACGGACAGCCCAGGCAATCGCGCATGCAGTCCTTTGAGATAGCTGAGCAGATCATCGACGGTAAATCGATGCCAGACATCAACGAGCAGTTCACCCTCGACCCAGGGCGATATCATCTGCCCGTTGTTTGCATTCAGCGCAATGGGCCGCACACCGATGTCGTCCGGTAGATCTGCATACCAGGCATGCTCACGCACGCGATCGACGTAGGGCTGGGCGAGCCGGGGAATACGCAAGACATAACGGTCGCCGCCATGGGTGAAGGCATAGTTCGCGTTGCTGTACCCACCTTCGAGGTAGGTGACGTTCCCCACAGCATCCCAGTCCGGCACGAGTGCCGCGACAATCTGCTGTATATATTCTTGAGAGAACACGGCCACGGCAGGCGCAGCTTCAATTCAATCCGACGACCATCGCCATTGTCGGTCCAATCTGTTCGCGCACGACCACATCTGCAATAGGGTCCAGCGGCGTTTCTTCGCGATTGACGATGGCGAGATCCGCGCCCAGGCGTTTGGCGTACTCGGGAAAACCGGCAGCCGGATAAACCGAGAGAGAGGAACCCAGCACGATGCAGAGGTCACAACTTTCAATCGCTGCCTGTGCCCGGCGCATCTCGTCCTCGGGCATTGCCTGACCAAAGGATATGGTGGCGGTTTTGATGATGCCGCCGCAGCGTGCGCAGGGCTCGATGCGCGACAACTGGGCGAACTGCTGCGCGAGGTCCGCCAGCTCGTAACGAGTCTGACATGACAGGCATGTCGCATAGGACGCATTGCCGTGCAGTTCTATGACCCGCTCATCGGGAACACCGGAATTCTGGTGCAGGTTATCGACGTTCTGCGTGATGATCACGCTGCATTTCCCGGTCTCGACGAGTCTCGCCAGAGCGTAGTGCCCTTGATTCGGCTGCGCGTCTTCCATGGTCCGGTCACCTGAGAACTTGCGCTCCCAGGATTCCTGCCGCGCCGCTTCGGAGGACATGAAATCCTGAAACTGAATCGGTTTGATTTTTGTCCAGAGGCCCGTACCAGGACTGCGAAAATCCGGGATGCCCGATTCCGTGCTGATGCCTGCTCCGGTGAAACAGACAATCTCGCGCGCGCTGTCGATCAGCTCACCAAGTGCGTGGATGTCCTCTGCGCTCATATCATGCCCTCCGATCCCGCATGGTAACATCTGAATCATTGACCCTGGGAAGCCCTATGCATCAACTCGAGTTCTTTTTCGACTGTTCGAGCCCCTGGACGTACCTCGCTTTCGAGTCCGTTCAGCCGCTTGTTGAAAGCGACAAAGTCGACGTCATCTGGCGTCCGTTCCTGGTCGGCGGCGTCTTTAATGCAGTGAATCCCAGCGTCTATGCGAACCGAGAGAATCCCATCCCGGTCAAACAAGCCTACTATGCGAAAGATCTGCAGGACTGGGCAGAGTATGTCGGCATCGATATCGGCATGCCGCCGGTTTTTCCAGTCAATAGCGTCAAAGTCATGCGCGGCGCCTTCGTTGCTCTCGAGGAGAACAAACTCGTCACCTACGCGCGGGCGGCTTTCGAGAGCTACTGGGGTGCGCTCAAAGATATCTCGCAGGACGAGGAAGTCTCCGCGATAGCCACGGCCGCCGGGCTCGACCTCGACGCGTTCTGGGCCAAGATTACGAGCGATGCTTACAAGGCAAAGCTGAAGGACAACACGAGCGAACTCATGGAGCGGGGCGGCTTCGGCTCGCCGACGCTGTATCTCGACGGTGACGACATGTACTTCGGCAACGACCGTCTGCCCCTGATCGCTCACAAGCTCGGAATCTGAGTTGGTCGCTCGTCTGCTACGCTGGGGGTGCGTGCTCGCTCTGGCAGCCGCTGTGGGGTTCCTTGCTTTGTTCATAGGTTATGGTCTCAACCGCGGCTACGACGTTGTCGCGGGTCTGACGCACTTATTCGAGGGCGGGAGCGAGCCGGTCGTGGACAATCCCGCGCTGACGAATGTGGCCTGGCAGGAAGTGACCTGGCTTGCGGACATCGATAATCGCGAGCTGGACGAAGCCAGTGGGCTCGCTGCCAGCGCCAGACACCCCGGCATGCTCTACACGGTCAATGACAGCGGCAGCGACCCAATCGTATATGGATTGGATCTCGGCGGTGCGCATGTGGGCGCATGGCCTGTCAATACTGCCGAGGCGGTCGATTGGGAGGCCATGGACGCCTTCGTGCACGACGGCGTGCCGTATCTCGTCATCGCCGACACCGGGGACAACCTGAGGTGGCGCGATGAGGTGTCGCTGCTCATCGTGCCTGAGCCGGAATCATTGACGGACGAGACCCCGCTGGACGTCGCCTGGAAAGTGAGGCTGACCTTGCCCGAACGCGCGTACGATATCGAAGCGATGGCGGTGGATGCTGCCAGCGGCTGGGCGTACCTGCTGAGTAAGCGTAACCACCCCCAGTTACTGTTTCGCGTCCCCCTGATGGCAGAAGGGCTCGTCGAAGCAGAAACTGTCGCTGCCATCGACATGTTGCCGCGCCCGGACGAACTCGATTTCGAAGTTCTGGAAGACGACGCGCACTACCGGCACATGCCCACAGGCATGGATCTCGACCCGGAGAGCGGGAACCTCGTGGTCGTCACCCTAAAGCATGCTTATGTCTTCAACCTGGCCCGGCTCGACGCGCCACCCGAGCGAATCCTCCTGCCCACTGCGGGTCAACGCGAAGCGATAACCTTCGTCGATCAGAACGTACTCGTGTTTACCCGCGAAAGATCAGCGGGCACGGGTGAGGCGGACCTGTTCCGCGTGGAATTCAGAACAGCTCGGGAAGGCGGTTCGCCACTGCTCAGTCCTTGAGACTTCGAAACGACTGCGGCGCGGATTCGAGACGCTGCTTGATGGCGTCCGCGCACGCTCGCGGAGAATTTCTGGTCGTGTCGACAACGAGGTCATAGTCTACGCCATGGGCATGGACACTTTCGTAGTGCGACGCTGCCGTACCTGGGAAACGTCCGATGCGCTGGGCTTCGCGTGCATTGATGACATCGAGGTCACAAACGACACCGATAAACCAGGTGCGCGCGGGATCAAGGACGTTGGCATAGTCCTCGAGGTACTCGCGCTTGAAGAGCAGGTCGTCGACGATCACGTTGGCACCCAGTTCCGTGAAAGCCGCCACGCTCCGACGCATGCCTTTGAGCACGCGCTCGCCGTGCTCGCCAAAACGAATTTCCGTCAGCTTTTCGCCTTCACGATCCACCGGCACGACGTTCAGACCCTGAGCACCCGGCGCTCCCTCCGGCGCGTTGAGCCCGCGCAGGCGACTCGGCAAGCCGTCGCGAAATTGATCCAGCGCTATATGCTGGTATGGATCCGGTAGAATCTGCTGCAGCTTGAGCGCCAGCGTCGTCTTACCGGCGCTGGAGCACCCGTTCAAGAAAATCACATTCCCCATCAGTAATTTAGCCCCGCAACTTATCGCGCTACTTTATACTGCAGGCATGGTAGATCAACTCCAACCTCGGAGCACTTCGTGACGCTGCGCTGGCGCACGGAGCAGGATGCGCTGAGCGGCTTCCATGCAGCGATTCCGGAGGATGCCTCCGTCGCGCTTTGCCAGATCGGCAACCATCGCGACGCGTTGCTGGGCGAGGAAGTCGACGGCACGGAACGCATGGCTGAGGTGCGCCTGCAGGGCTACACGAGCGGGCGGCTCTGTGCACACCTGGTGCAGGAAATGCTCGGATTGGCGCCAAGCGCCATCGGACGCGAAAAACGCGCGCCCATATGGCCCGCCACAAGTGTCGGCAGCATCACGCATAGCGAGCAGACTGCCGGAGCGATCGCATCCATCCAACACCAGGGTGTGGGCATCGATATCGAAACGCTGGGACGCGTAGACGAAGCGATGTACCGCGTCCTCTTTACCGAGCAGGAACAACAGGACCTGCAGACGTTGAATGCTGACGCCGACACGATCCTGTTTTCAGCGAAAGAAGCGATCTACAAAGCCACCTATCCAACGGGGCGGAAGTTCATCGGCTTTCGGGAAGTGCAGCTGGACGTCGACGAGAGCGCGCGCACCTTTCGTGTAAGTTACCTCGGCGACCACGAGCCGAACGAAGTCATGAATCGCGGGCAGGGCTACTGGCTGTCTCACGCCGGCCAGGTGCTGACGCTCTTCTTCATCCCGCGTTGATATCAGAAAGCGGCAATGGCCGTCACGAGCCGCTCGACGTCGGCAGCGTGCACATCCAGATGGAACACCCAGCGAGGCCGCCCCACCCGAACATCAGCA
Organism: Pseudomonadales bacterium; assembly: GCA_965267275.1. Taxonomy (GTDB): domain Bacteria; phylum Pseudomonadota; class Gammaproteobacteria; order Pseudomonadales; family Azotimanducaceae; genus UBA4421. The sequence goes on along the minus strand of OZ253950.1, from coordinate 2,219,634 downwards.
TCACCAAGATGGGCTTTGAGGCGCGCGTAGACTGCTGAATCGATGCGCAGGTGCACCATATTTGTCGCCTGTTGAATGGATTCGACGCCGAGCTTATTCCGCAGAGCTTCAGCAACGGTTTCCGCGTGTACATGGTCGTCAACAAGTCGGTCAACGTGGTGCTCGAGCGCGTACAGCCCGCCTGCTGCGATGATGCCTGCCTGACGCATCCCACCGCCGACCATCTTGCGCCAGCGTCTGGCTTGCCTGATGAAGGCCGCATCGCCGATCAGAACGGAACCTACCGGCGCCCCCAACCCTTTGGAGAGACATACGGACACAGAGTCGAACGGCGCAGCAAGCGCTGCTGGCGTGACGTCGTTCTGAATGGCGGCGTTAAAAAAGCGCGCGCCATCGAGATGTAGCGCCAGATTCTGCTCGTCGCAGAGCGCGCGCGCGGCTGTCAGATAGGCGAGGGGCAGCGCCTGACCGCCTTGCGTATTTTCCAGGCACAGCAGGCGCGTCACGGCAAAATGAAAGTCGTCAGGCTTGACGTTGGCAGCAACCAGATCGAGGTCGAGCGTGCCGTCGTCTGCAAACTCCAGCGGCTGCGGCTGTATCCCGCCGAGCGACGCGGCGCCGCCGCCTTCGAAGCGGTAGGTATGCGCAGCCTGGCCGACAATGTATTCATCTCCGCGACCGCAGTGGGTCAGCAGTGCAAGCAGGTTCGACTGTGTGCCAGACGGCACGAAAACGGCCGCCTCTTTATCGAGGAGTCCCGCAGCGTAAGCTTCGAGGGCGTTGACGGTCGGGTCTTCACCATAGACATCGTCACCAACGGCGGCGCTTGCCATCGCCTCACGCATCGCCGCGGTCGGCTGTGTCAGCGTATCGCTGCGCAGATCGATCATGCCGTGTGTCTTACGGGCACAAAAAAGGCCGGTATACCGGCCTTTTCGATCGATGGCGCTGTATCAGTTCGATGCGAGCGACACATTATAGACGCCGGCCTGACGGGCTGAGTCCATCACATGAATCATGAGGTCCGTCGTCGAATCCGGATGCGGCTGGATGATCACCGGTGCTTCCGGGTTTTCCGCATGCAAACGCTCGATGTTGGCCCGCACGCTGCGGCGGTCGACGTCACGCTGCGCAATGATGATACGGTCGCGATTGGTAATCCGCACAACGATACTTTTCTTGTCCGGATCTACCGTCTTCGGTTTGTCGTCGTCCGGCTGGTTGACGTCGAGGCCCACTTCTTTCACGAAAGTGGCGGTGACGATGAAGAAAATCAACATGATGAACACGACGTCCAGCATCGGTGTCAGGTTGATCTGATTTTCGCCTTCCTCTTCGCGGCCTCGGCCGAATGGTCTACGCATGACTTCCCCTCAGAACGTCGGCCTCAGCACCGACTTACTACGAGCGCGTAGTGTATGCGAGGTCCTGGCAAAAAACCAACACCCCGATGCTCGCCTCATTTGTTCAGAAAGTTCAGCGGCAGCCCGGGGACAGACCAGGGCAGGGCAACGAGTTGTCCCGTTGACGAGAGCGTGACGAACGCGGTGCTCAAATCTGTCCCACCGAAGCAGATATTGGTCGTAAGGCGATCCGGCATGGGCACGAAATCCGGCTCGCCGCCGTCCGGCTTGAGTGTGGTCACGCCGCCGTCGACAATCGTTGCAACGCAAACACCACCAAGCGCATCCACCGCAAGCGAATCGTAAAGATGATAGCCGGGGCGATCATGGAGCAGGCGACGATCACCATCCCCCTCGAGCCTGCCCGGGCCTGCCAGCTTGAACGCCCAGACCCTGCCGGGCACGGTTTCGGCAATGTAGAGTTCATCCTCTGCCGGCGAGAGCCCGATGCCGTTCGGCCCCTCCATCGGGAATATGACCTCCTCGATCGCACTGCCGTCCGCCTTCGCATAGAAGACCCCTGTGCGGTCGCGCTCCCGCGCCCGGGTTTTACCATGGTCGGTAAACCAGAAGCCGCCGTCGGCGTCGAAGACGATATCGTTGGGGCCGCGCAGCGGCTGGCCATCGCAGTGCGTGTACAACACTTCCACCGCGCCGCTGGCCAGATCGACCTTTTCTATACGCCCGCTGGAATAGTTATCCGGTTGCTCACCGGGGTAGAGCCTGCCGTTGCGCTCGAGCCATGCGAAGCCACCGTTGTTGCAGACGTAACACTGACCATCCGGGCCAATGGCCGCGCCATTGGGGCCTCCGCCCAGATCCGCGATCACTTCGACTTTGCCATCCCACACACGGGACAAAGTGCCACGGGCAATTTCGACGAGCACCACGCTGCCGTCGGACATCGCGATGGGACCTTCCGGAAATTTCAACCCCGTAGCCAGTACGTCCAGCTGTAAATCTTGCATTCACCCTCTCTCCCTTGCTTGAATCGCGTATTAAATCGCAAAGGAGAATGGGGTGCTAAGGCAGATCTCGCACGCAGGCAGTTGGACAATTCTCATACTTGCTCTGGGCGCGCTCGCGGGCTGCCAGGGTTACCGGTCTGAGGGCACGCGCACCCCCGGTGAATTTGCCGATGACGTGGCGATTCAAGCAGCCGTGAAGACAGCGCTGATTCGAGCAGAAGGCGTCAAAGGCGGAGGCATCAACGTCGAAGTGCGGCGAAGCGTCGTGACCCTCTTTGGTCGCATTGGCTCGGAGCAGGAGAGAACCCTCGCGCTCACGACAGCACGGGGCGTTGGCGGCGTCGCGTCAGTGGTGGATCGTCTCACTTTGGTCAAAGCGGAGTGAATCGCGGTGTTTATACACACACCGCAGAAATCCACAGATATGACCAGCTTCAATTCCAGATTTATAAAGTCTCTATAAGATTTTGTTTTATATAGATTTTATTCAGTGACAGCGCGATGACATGTGTAGTATCCGGACAGACGACGAGGATATCCGACTTTAATCCCCAGAGTTATCCACAACCGCCAGCCAATCCCGGGGCTTGAGATAATACTCGGTCAGTTCAGCTTCGCGAGAACCGGGTTCCGGCTTGTATTCGTAAATCCACTTGGCAACCGGCGGCAGAGATGCCAGCACAGACTCGATGCGACGGCCGCTCTGGATGCCGTATTTGGTGCCCCGATCGATCGCCAGATTAAATTCAGCGTAACGCCCGCGCCGGTATAGCTGAAATTCGCGTTCCGCCTGCGTAAACGGCTCGTCCTTGCGGCCGTCGAAGATCGGCATGTACGCCGGCAGGAAAGAGTCCCCTACGGATTTGACGAAAGCGAAACTTGCTTCAAAACCGCCTTCGGTCCAGTCGTCGAAGAAAATGCCGCCAACACCGCGACATTCCTGCCGGTGGGAAAGATAAAAGTACTCGTCGCACTCTTTCTTGAGCGCCTCATAGTGCTCGCCCGTCGCCGCCCTGGCGGTGTCATGCCAGTGCACGATGTCCTCAGTGCGCGGGTAGAAGGGCGTCAGGTCGTAACCACCGCCGAAGTACCAGACGGGTTCATCTGCATCGACCATAAACAACCGCAGGTTCATGTGCGTGGTCGGCACGTGCGGATTCTGCGGATGTACGATCATGGAAATCGCGGTGGCCTGAAACGGCGCGCCGGCGAGGTGCGGGTTGCGTTCGGTGGCCGCCGCGGGCAGGCCATCTCCAATCGAATGCGTAAACTGCACGGCCGCTTTTTCGATGTGGCGCCCGTCAGCGAGCACGCGGGGTTGCGCAAGACCGCCATTCGGCGCCTCGATCGGGTCCTGACTGAACGTTGCCGACCCGTCCGACGCCGCGAGCGCGTCGCAGATTCTGGTTTGCAGGTCGATGAAATAGTTGCGAACCGTAAGTACCGTTTCGTTGACTTCCATGATGCTTGCTTTGCGGAAAACGGCGGCTTTATAGCACACCTCGGCAACGGCGCCGATATTAGTAATACCCGAAAGCGCTTATAATGGCGCGATGAACAGCATTGAATTGACGCCCCTCGACCGGCTTGAACAAGTACTCACACGCGCAGCGGCCCATCTTCAGGGTGATCTCGATCGCGAACAGATCGAGCTTTACGATCTGGCGTTCGCCGCGGCCGAAGTTCAGGCCGCCGCGGCCCTGCAGCGGCTGGCGGCGACCAAGTCAAATGTACTGATCGGTGATCTAGCGGCGTATGCCGAAGCCCGTACCGTTACCCGGGTGACGCAGATGCTCGCGCTGCGCGCCGAGGCGTACGGTCTCGACAGCGCGGATCTTCCAGACCCGGCCTCTGCGCGCGCACCGCTGCAACCCGAAGCGCTCAGTTCCCTCGGCGCACGGATTCTGGCGCACGGCCTGCCGGAACAACCGCTGGACGAAGCGCAACGCATCATGTGCGATACGTTCCGCAGCTTTGCCGACGAGGTCGTGTCGCCTCTCGCAGAGCGCATCCACCGGGAAGACCTGCTCATACCTGCAGAGATCCTCGAGCCGTTGCGCGACATGGGCTGTTTTGGACTTTCCGTACCCGAGCGCTTCGGCGGATTGAAACCCGACGACCACGAGGACAGCGTCGGCATGGTTGTGGTCACCGAGGAACTGTCGCGCGGCTCCCTCGGCGCGGCAGGCAGTCTCATCACGCGGCCGGAAATCATGGCGCGTGCCATCCTGGAAGGCGGCACGCCCGAGCAACAGGCAAGATGGCTGCCCGGCATTGCCGCCGGGACGCCGCTCTGCGCGATCTCCGTCACGGAGCCCAACACCGGGTCGGACGTGGCGTCGGTCATGTTGAAGGCCACACCGGTCGACGGCGGCTGGCTACTGAACGGCGGCAAGACCTGGTGCACGTTTGCCGGCGCGGCGGGCGCGATCCTCGTCCTCGCCCGCACCGAACCCGACGCGCAGCCGCCGCATCGCGGGCTTTCTCTGTTCGTCGTCGAAAAACCCACCCAGGACGGCCACAGCATTGAGGTCGAACAGCCCGGCGGTGGGCGCATGAGCGGCCGGGCAATTGCGACGCTCGGTTATCGCGGCATGCATTCGTTCGAAATGTTTTACGACAACTTCTTCGTGCCGGCCGACAGCCTGATCGGGGGCGACGAAGGCCGGGGCAGAGGTTTCTACTTCACCATGCGCGGATTCATGGGCGGACGCCTGCAAACCGCAGCACGCGCCGTCGGCCTGATGCGAGCGGCGTTCGAGGCAGCCGTGTCTTATGCCGGTGATCGCAAAGTGTTCGGCCAGGCGGTTGCAGACTACCCGCTCTCGCAGGCCAAATTCGTCGACATGGCGGCAGACATTTTGACCTGTCGGGCGTTTACCCACGAAGTCGCCGCGCTGATGGACGAAGGCGAGGGCGCCATGGAGGCCAGTCTCGTCAAACTCATCGCCTGTCGCGCCGCCGAGAACGTCACCAGAGAAGCCCTGCAGCTCCACGGCGGCATGGGTTATGCGGAAGAAACCCCCGTCAGCCGCTATTTCGCCGATGCGCGGGTGCTGTCGATATTCGAGGGTGCCGAAGAAACGCTGGCCATACGCGTGGTGGGCAAAGCGCTGGTCGACCAGAGCCGCTGACGCTACAGCAGCTGGTAGCCGAATCTGGCCATCAGCGCATGGTCGATTTCAGCATTGATGATTTCGATCGCCTCTGCGCTCAACTCTTCGCGCCAGCGCTCGTTGAGATAGTAATCGCGATAGTAGTCGCGATTACGGTCCGCGCGTTTCTTTGTCGAACGCTCAAAATCCTCGAACACCGCCTGCCTGCGCTCTAGAGAGAACGTGCCGGCGAGGTCTGCGATGACCGCCTCCGGATCCTGCAGGGTGCTTTCGGTCGTCAAATGCAATACGCGGTCATCGGCCAGGTCGAAATAGCTGCGATTCTTGATGTTCCAAAGCTGGATCGGGCTCGCTACCGCCTCATCCACATTTTCCCGCGCGAGGGTGGGCCAGGGACGCGACAGAAAGCTCTCGAGGCTGCCTGCCGGCGTATCGCTGTGGTAAGGGCGCCGGTGCATCGACAGCAGCCAGGAATAGGGGTTTTTGGTGAGGGTCACGAACCCGACGTCCGCCGGCGCATCTACCGGCTCAACGACCGCATGCTTCCAGCCGAACACCTCGGACTTGTGACGCTCGAACCAGCGATCCCTGAGGCTTTCAGTTCGCGTCCAGCGTTCCAGAGTCCGCAGATAAGTCGGCGCCACCCCCGGCACCAGCGCACAGTTCAAGTTGAGCGTGATCAGCGCCGTCAGGTAGTTGGTGTTGGTATGCCGCTCGCCAAATATCTTGAGCCGCGTGATGTCGGACTGTCGATCAACCATGGCCGGCAAGCCTACTGTCTGCACGGCAAATTACTAGTGGAACAGGGCACTGTCGATTAAAATGCGGCGGTTTAGATTCAACATGAGGCAGCAGTCTTGGACCTTACCTTCAGCGAAGCAGACCGGGAATTTCAACAGGAAGTGCGTACATGGCTGGAAAGCGCCTGGCCGCAGGAAATGCGCGACAAGCAGGCGCGCAGCGCGCAGGGTCACTTGTCCAAAGAAGATCTCGTCGCCTGGCAGAAGCGCCTGGCTGAGAAAGGCTGGGCCGCAACGAACTGGCCGGCGGAATACGGCGGCGCCAAGTTCACGCCGACGCAAAGCTACCTCTTTGATCTGGAGCGCGCGCGCGTTGGCGCACCCGGCGTAATCCCTTTCGGTATCACGATGGTCGCACCGGTGATCATGAAGTTCGGCACGCAGCAACAGAAAGACCATTTCCTGCCGAAGATCCTCAATTCCGACATCTGGTTCTGCCAGGGTTACTCCGAGCCAGGCTCCGGATCGGATCTCGCGTCCCTCTCGACCAAAGCGGAAGATAAAGGTGACCACTACCTCGTGAACGGCGTCAAAACCTGGACGACGCTCGCCCAATATGCGGACTGGATGTTCTGCCTGGTGCGCACCTCTCAGGAAGACATCCGTCAGCTCGGCATCAGCTTCATCCTGATCGACATGAATACACCCGGCATCGAAGTGAAGCCGATCATCACCCTGGACCAGCCGGGCGAAGGTTTCCAGGAAATCAACATGGTCTACTTCGAGGACGTCAAAGTCCCGAAAGAGAACCTGGTCGGTGAAGAGGGCAAAGGCTGGACCTGCGCTAAATATCTCCTCGAGTTCGAACGCGGCAACGCCTACTCACCGGCACTCAAAGGCGCGATGTCGCACCTCAAAGAGTTTGCCCAGGGCGAGCAGAACGGCGCCGGCGCAAGCTATTGGGACAGCGCCGATTTCCAGCGCCGCTATCACGATGTGCAGGTGCAGATCCTCGCCATGGAGTACACCGAACTCAGAATTCTTGGCGCGCTTTCCGCAGGGCAGAACGTCGGACCGGAGAGCTCGATGTTGAAGACCCGCGGGACAGAGCTGCAACAGGCAGTCACAGAGCTTGCGATGGAAATCAGCGGTGCGTACGCGGCACCGCTGGATCAATCGACCCCTTACCCGGGAGATAACTTTCAACCCGTGGGACCGGCGGCAGCCAGTGGCACGGCCCAGGAGTATTTCAACACCAGGAAAGTCAGTATTTATGCGGGCTCGAACGAAATTCAGCGCAATATCATGAGCAAGCTGGTGCTGGGTCTCTAGCGGATCACCTGCTAGCCGATTACATTTAGGTTACAACAGTGAAGGGGATCACTGTTGGGCGCGATGCTGCAAATACTTAGTATCTTGCTCATGGCTGGTAAGACATAGCACGACGCTGAACCATGCTGCAGAAACTCTATATTTTGTTTGCAGCAGGGTTATTCGTCGTGCTTTCGGCTTATGCCTGGTACGGGAGCGTTGCCTTCCGTAAAGAATTGGGGGATTTCAAACCGACCGGAGACGACCGCAGCCCGCGCTCGCAGGCAGCAGCCAGCGCAATGAAGGATATCAGTCGCGAAGTCTGGTGGTCGTTGCCGAGCGGAGAGCGTCAGCGCGGCTTCTATGTGCCGTCTCAGAACGGCTTGGTCATCGTCTACGCTCATGGCTCTCCAGGTAACGCCAGCGGCTTCCGGGATATCCTGGTCAATATGGAGCGCCGGGGGTACGGCGGCCTGGCCATAGACCTGCCCGGGTACGGTGAAAGCGAAGGGAACAGGGATTGGTCGGAGCGCTACGCGCAAAGTGTGATTCGCGGCGTCGATTTCATCCACGATCAGGAGCAGTCTTTGATCGGGATTGGCGGGTTCGGGTTTTCGATGGGGGGGATGACGATCGCGACGGCAGCGGCGAACGACAAGCGAATTGGCGGTATCGTGCTCATGTCCTCCTACACGAATTTGACAGAACAGTTACATCATTCCTTTCGCCGCAAAGTTCCCGGCATGGGATACTTTGCAGAAGCAGCGGCTTACTGGTCAGGCGTTCCCGTCAGAGCGATGAACGTCATGGCCGAACTGGACCGTTACGCGCCTCGCCCGCTGATGGTGATCGGGGGGACATTGGACAATGTCACGCCGGTATACATGCAGCGTGAGCTTGCAGCGGCGATACCCGGTGCAGACCTGTGGCTGGTCGAAGGTGCCAACCACATCAATCTGGGCCAGATTGCCGGCGAGTCGCTGTACGCCAGACTGGATGAGTTCTGGAGAAACTCGATCACGAATCGTCCAGCTGATGGCCGGAACGATGACACTGAATCTGCATACACAGCAAAGGAGAACTAGCCGAGAATGGTTGCTCAAAACGCACAACAGCAGGCATGGGATGATAAAGAGAGCGGGGGAGATGCGGTCTTGAGCGACATAGAGAATCAGATTGCCTCGGTTATTGGCGAGCTCGACTTCGCCCAGGCGATCGAGTCGATATCACCGACTCTGGACTTGTACGAGGCGGGTATGTCCTCGCATACCAGCGTCAAGTTGATGCTCGCAGTAGAAGACCTTTTCGATATTGAATTCCCGGATGAGATGCTGGAGCGAGAGACGTTTGCGTCCGTCGCGAACATTGCAGCCGCAGTAAAAGACGTGCTTTCCAGTGACTAGCGAACCCGGCCACAATTTTGCCGACAAGGCCGCCAAACCGGTCCGCGAGGTGGTCAGTTACCAGGCGCTTGAAGAATCGATAGCTCACATCGCTGAGACTGTTGCTGACAAGAACGCCGACAGCGTCGATCGCGACGCAAGATTTCCCGTCGAAACCATGGACGCGCTGAAAGAGATTGGCGCCCTGAGCGCCGTCGTGCCTGAACCGCTGGGGGGCGCTGGTTGCAGTATCAGCGAGCTCGCTGCGCTTTGTCACACTCTGGCGCACAAGTGCTCATCCAGCGCCATGATACTGGCCATGCATTACATCAAGGTCGACAGCATGGTGAAGCACTGTGGCGCCGATCAGGAAAGCGCGGAGTATCTCAACACGCTGTGCAACGAACAGAGGCTGGTCGCATCGGTGACCTCTGAGGTCGGCACGGATGGAGACATGCAGCGCAGTGTCTGCGGCGTCGAGCGAGCGGATGGCCGCTACGCGCTGAAGAAGCACGCGACAACGATATCCTATGCGCAGTATGCGGATGACCTGATGCTGACAGCGAAGAGCGCGCCAGATGCCAATGAAAGTGATCAAGTTCTGGTACTCGCGAAACGCGGGGAATTCGAACTCGATCAGGTAGGCACCTGGGACACGTTAGGCATGCGCGGCACCTGCAGCCCGCCTGCCATCGTGACGGCGCAGGGAGACGACTGGCAGGTCTTACCCACGCCATTTTCATCAGTCGCGTCGCACAGCATGGTCCCGGTTTCACACATCCTCTGGTCTTCCGTCTGGCTCGGTATCGCCTCCGAAGCGGTCAATCGCTTGCGTCAGCATGTCAAGAATCGAGCCAGGAAGACTGGTGATGCGGGCATCGCCGGCAGCGCTCTCGAACAACAAGCCAGACGTTTGCACAGCCTCGAAGCAGAACTCAGCCACGTCACACAGTGGTACGAACGTCTCCTGGCCTCCGGCAAACCGATCAACCTCTTCAACCTGGATTTCGCGCTCGCGCTGAACAACTTGAAGCTGTCGGTTTCCGAGGGTTGCATCGAAGTCGTGTCATCTGCGTTCAGAGCCATCGGCATCAACGCCTACCGCAACGGCCAACCAGAAAGCCTCGGCCGGCAATTGCGAGACGTCATGTCGGCACCGCTGATGATCAACAACGAACGTCTCATGCAGTACAACGCAGAACTGCAGATGTCCGTAAAGTCCAGATGAGTGCCGACGATATATGCGCATTTTCGATAATGAACATCAGCTTGCGGACGCCTTGTTTGCAAACGGTCTGTGGATCGATGGCGGCGTCCCGGGTGTCATCGGTTGGAGCGAAGGATTCGAGCGGGTTGTCGAGGCCCTAGATCGCCGCGTCAACGAAATAGCGGCAGCGGACAACCCGATTGAGCGACACTTTCCCCCTGTTCTGGATCGCAACATTCTTGCTCGCACCGGGTATCTGAGTTCTTTCCCGGAACTGTGCGGTTCAGTGCACAGTTTCTGCGGCGATGAGAGGGCGCATCAGGCGTTCCTCGAGGGTGTCGAGCGTGGCGACGAGTGGGGCGCGCATCTGCAGCAGACCGGTGTTGCCCTCACACCAGCCGTCTGCTACCCCCTTTATCCCACGCTTGCTGAATCGAAGCTCGAGGAACGCCAGGTCTACAGCCTCAAGTCCTTCGCCTTCCGTCATGAACCCTCCAGCAATCCGGACCGCCTGCAATCGTTTCGCATGCGGGAAAACGTCTGTATTGGCGACGCACAAACCGTACTCGACTGGCGGGCCAGCTGGCTTGAGCGAGCGCAACAGTTACTGCTGGACCTGCAGTTGCCCGGCCGCATAGAAGTTGCGTCGGATCCGTTTTTCGGACGCGGCGGCAAGATGCTGCGCGCAAACCAAAAAGCCGACGAAGGTAAGTTTGAACTCCTGTGTCCCGTCACTTCGGAAGATGCGCCGACCGCAATCGCCTCCTTTAACTTCCATCAGAGCAAGTTTTCGACTGCATACGACATACGCTGGGGCGAAGACGAGCTCGCCCAGACCGGCTGCATCGGGTTCGGCCTGGAGCGGTGTGCGCTGGCCTTGTTCAGCAACCATGGCATTGAACAGACGAGCTGGCCTGCTGAAGTACAGTCAGCGCTCGCGTTGTAAATGGTTTGCGACACCGTTATTGCGCTCGAGAGCGATAACTATCAGCCGCATTGGCTGCACCATCCTTCTGCGCAATGGTTCGAGACCAACTGCTATACAGATCTATGGATCGAGCTGCTGCATGCCCTCGACCTCGAACCTCTGGCATGCCTGGGATGCACCCTGGTGGGCGATTTCGAGGTTGATCAGTGGACATTCTTCAAGCCGTCTCTGTCTGATCTGGAACAGCTCTACGGTCTGACGACGCAGGAGCTCACCATCTGGCGCGACGTTGCGCAACACTGCGAAGATCATGCTCGTGCGGGCAACATCCCGCTCATAGAGGTCGACGCCTTCTATCTGCCCGATACCGCGCAAACGGATTACCGGCGTGCGCACACGAAAACGACAATTGCGGTGAATGGTCTGGATCAGGCCAGACGACAACTGACATATTTCCACAATGGCGGCTACTTCGCGCTCGAAGGTGAGGACTTCGACGGCCTGTTTGGCGTCAGAAGCGCGGCATCTGAGCAAAACCTCGCGCCGTACTGCGAGTACGTCAAACTGCATCATAAGGTGTCACGGACCCCAGACGAACTGCGATCGCTGGCTCTCAGCCTGGCGCGTCGCGCTCTGCAGATGCGGCCGGCGTCAAACCCAATCACTGAATTCGGCAACAGGGTGGATGGGTTGCTCGCACAACTGGTGGACTTACCGGAGGCTGCATTTCACCGTTGGGTGTTCGCGACTTTGCGCCAGCTGGGCGCAGCCAGCGAGTTGGCAGCGGCGCATCTCGACTGGCTGAATGCGCAAGGCGACATATCCCTTCAGCTTGCCGCTGACAAACATCGCAGCATATCGGCCACAGCGAAAAAGCTGATCATGAAATGCGCCCGGATCGCAGCATCTGGGAAGCTGACCAGTGTTCAGGATTACTTCGTGCAGATGGCGGATGACCTCGATGCAGCGTACACAGCGCTGGAAGAGGGATTGAGGGCTTGATTCCGGCCACGGCGCAACGCATTCATACGTCTGACGGCTCGCTCTGTATGAGCGCTGTTACAGACGTGCCTCTGGATTCGCAATGGCAGATGGCTTTCGCACACGCGCAAGAGGATCCGGAAGTCGCTCCCCGGCCCGCGTCCGACTGGGTTGATGCCGCAGTGCCGGGCACCGTGGCCGATGCGCTGCGCGCTGACGGGCGCTTCTCGTGGGATGCGGAGCTCGATCTCGATGGTCACGGGTTTCTTTACCGCACCAGATTCAAACGTGAGGTGCCTGCTGAGCAGCAGGTGATCCTGAACTGCCTCGGTCTGGCCACTATCGCGACGGCCTGGTTGAACGGCACTGTCATTCTGCGCAGCGCGAACATGTTCCGCAGTACGCATGTCGAGATCTCATCGCTGCTACGCCGCGCTGCTGGCGCCGGCACCAACGATGAGCATGAACTCGTCATCTACTTTGCACCGTTGCGCGATGTTCTGGAACAGCGGCAACCGCGCGCGCGCTGGCGCACCAATTTTGCCACCCATCGCAATCTCCGCTATCAACGGACATCGTTGCTGGGTCGTACGCCAGGCATCGGTCCCATGGTCCCAGTAGTCGGGCCGTGGCGTCCCGTCATACTCAGGACGGTGAGGCAGACGGCCATTTCGGATTTGTCGATGAACGTCAACGTCGCCGACGGCGCAGGCAACGTAAGCGCCCGCATGGTCGTGCGTCACGCGCCGGGGCACATGTTCGAGCATCGCTTGGCACTTTCCGTCGGCAAGCACACGGCGCAATTCGTCCCCGCTGAAGCCAACGGCGATTCAACCGTTCTGGAGTGTACAGTACAGATACCGGATCCGGAGCTGTGGTGGCCGCACACGCACGGCGAACCGGTTCTCTATCCGGCACGGGTGCATGGCAGTCTCGATGACACGCAGGTTTCCTACGATCTCGAAGCCGTTGGCTTCAGAACGATAGAGTTTCGTGATCCGTTCGAAATCGTGGTCAACGACACGCCCATATTCTGTCGCGGCCTGTGCTGGATGCCTGCCGATCTCCTGTCGATGAACACCTCCGAGCAGGCGCTACGTGCAATATTGGAACGCCTGCGCAGCGCCGGTTTAAATATGCTGCGCATCAGCGGTGACACGGCTTACGAAAGCGACGTGTTCTATGCGTTGTGCGACGAACTCGGCATCATGGTGTGGCAGGACTTCATGTTCGCGCGCTTCGACTACCCGGTTCAGGACGACGCGTTCAGAGCCGACATTCGGGGCGAGGCCATGTTTCAGCTTCAACGTCTGGCGCACAGACCCTGCTTGACGGTGTTGTGCGGAAACAGCGAGGTGCAACAGACTGCGGCGATGTTGGGGATGCCACGCGACGTGCTCCCGAGCGATTGGTTTGATGAAGAACTGCCCCAGCTCTGTGCGCAGACGAGACCTGATGTTGCGTATGTCTGCAGTTCGCCTAGCGGCGGGGCGATGCCGTTTCATCCGCGGGAAGGCGTCTCGCACTTTTTCGGTCTCGGCGCGTATATGCGGCACTATCGCGAGGCGCAGCTTTCACCCCCTCGCTTTGCCTCCGAGTGTCTGGCTTTCGCCCATCCAAGCTCAAATACCCACGAAATGCTGAAGTCCCACGATCGCGTGCCAAAGGATCGCGGTGCCGCATATGACTTCCTGGATGTTACCCAGCACTACGTGCAGGCGCTGTTTGGTGCGTCGCCGGAAACGCTTGCGGATATGTCGCCGCAGCGCCAGGCACACGTTTGCTCAGCGGCGCTCACACGTCTGACCCAGGAAGCGCTCGCGGCATGGCGCTGGCCGGAAAGCGCGTGCAAGGGCGCGCTCTTGTGGACGGCCAAGGACCTGTGGCCATCTCCCGGCTGGGGTGTAATGGACGCTGACGGTCATCCAAAGGCAGCTTTTCACGGCATCCGGCGCGCGTGTGAGCCGATCGCGTTGGCACTTTTGGATCAGGGCCTGGACGGATTGTCTGTCGCCTGCTTCAACGACACGGACAAGCCGGTTCGAGGGCAGCTGGCCCTCAGTTGTTTGCGCCTTGACGGCACAGTCATCGCGCGCGGCGAGACGGAAATTGCCTGCGATCGTCGCAGCAGCCAGAGTTTATCCGTCGATCAGGTGCTCGATGCGTTCGTAGATTCCAGCTACGCGTATCGGTTCGGGCCGCCACAGATCGATCTGGTTGTGGCTGAGCTATCCGCCTCTGACGGTGAACATGAAATATCCCGAATGACCTCGTATCTGCGCCCTGACCTCGGACTGCTGCCCGCGCAACCGCTCGGCCTGGAGATCACTTGCGCTCGGGGCGATGCCGGCTTGAAACAACTCGAACTTCGCAGCACCTTTTTTGCGCAGGCCATAGAGGTGGACGCGCCCGGCTGCGAAGTTCTACAAAACCACTTTGACCTGCCTCCGGGCGTTACCGTACGCGTCGACATTCGGCCGGCCAACGACACCCGACGCGTCGCGGGCCTGGTCCGCGCATTGAATGGCGAGGCGCCAACCGCCTTCGAGTTTCCCGGTTAGCATGACCTCTCTGATACCCGAATCTGAGCGCGTCGGCTGGGAGCTCAGCCCGGAACCCGGCTGGCTGCAGACGGCCAGCGGCGCTGCGTTCTGCTGGTATCACGAGCCCAGGGGGCCAAAGAAGGACACTGCCGTCATTCTGTGCGATCCGCTGGGCAGTGACCGCATGAACCTGCATCTGGCTTACCGCCATCTGGCGCTCAATCTTGCGCACGCAGGCTATGCAACGCTTCGAATCGATTATCCCGGAACCTGTGATTCCGAGGGGTCTCCACGCGACCCCCGGCGGCTGGACGCCTGGCTCGGCAGTCTCAATGCCGGCGCGGACTATCTGAAGCGGCGGAGCGGGGCAGGCCGGCTGGCTGCATTTGGCGCGTTGACCGGAGGCACGCTTGCCTGTTGCCTGGCGGCACAACGCGAGGACGTGGCAAAAGTTGCGGTTTGGGGAGGATACACACGCGGCAGAGAATTTGTCCGGGCAGCGAAGATGCTCGAGCGAATGTCTGGCGGTAATCCTCAGCAGACAAGGCCGCCGCACTGGCGCGAGGGTGACATGGAGTGGCTGGGTTTCTACCTGAGTGAAGCCACGGTCAGCGAGCTCAAATCCATCGACCTCTGTGACATGCAGTTTCCGTCGCTTGAACAGGCGCTGCTGTTGGAATGGGACGAACTCTCCAACGCACAACCGTTGGCGGACCACATGCGCGAACAGGGCATGTCCGTGACACACTGCAACGCACCGCTGGATGTCGGCGCGCATTGCCTCGAACGGCAGGAGGTACCCTGGCGTCTCATCGAACGTCTACACCAATGGCTGCTGACGGACGACAACATGAGCGGATCGGGAATAGCGGAAGCAGGGACGTTTGCTCTGGAAAGTACCGTGCAGCTCGGGGATGCAGGCACTCACGAAGTGATCACCGAGCAGGTCATCCAGGCTGGCGATGACGGCGAAATCTTCTGCATCATGACGCAGCCGCAAACCGCGGCCGCTGCGGCAGAAGCGCCAACCATCGTGATCGTCAATGGCGGCAACAATCACCGCGTCGGCATCAATCGCAGTCACACGGAGTGGGCACGCGCCTGGGCAGCCCTGGGGTTCAGGGTAGTGCGGTTCGACATCCGAGGTCTCGGCGACAGCCCACCGCAGGATGCTGCCGATTTGAACGTCTTGTACCGGCGGGAGACCGCCGAAGACGTGACCCGCGTGCTGGACCAACTCGAGTCTGAGTTGGCAATCCGACGATTCATCCTCATCGGCTTTTGTGCCGGCGCTTATCAGGCGCTGCACGCCGCGAGAACCGATGAGCGCGTTGTCGGTCTCGCGCTGCTCGAACTCCTGCGCCTGTACCCGGAACCCTTTGAATGGCTGCCGTGCTCGCAACGCACGCAGAGTGCGCTGCGGCGCAGATGGTTTGCGCTCGTTCGCCGTGCTCAGCTTGGCAGAACCCGTCTCTACAGATGGCTGAATCAAATGACGGCGCGCGGCACGCGTATTCTGGTTGTGTACCGCCGGGACGAGCCAATGCTGGAGGAGTTCAGACAAGAGGCGGGGAGCGTTCTGACCGGAAGCACTGCGGCAGATCAGATCGACATCAGTCTCCTCGATCCGTCAAACCACATTCTGTCGCCACTCTACAGTCAGACACAGCTGCGCGCGGCCGTTGAAGAATGGATCACAACGCAGTTTGCGCGTGCAACCCGCGTGGAATTGAAGAGGGATTGAAGCGCAGTAGCCGCAACCTCGTCTGACCGCGCTAAACGCGCTCAGACTAAGCTGCAGCTAATACGCCGGAGCACGACGACGGGCCGATGCCAGGCCTGAGCCTGGCAGATGCTGTCGGTTTTAGCGGTTAGCGCCGTAGCTCGAACCATCCGGCGTCGCCTGTCCGTCCCAAGCGCGGATGATGTTGTTGGATCCGGTAAAACCGCCAATGAAGGCTTCCTGGCCGGGCGTTCCATTCGCAGAGTAGAGCGTGCCATCGTTGAATGTTCCGGTCTGCTCGGAATTTGTCACGAAGGCGCCCGGGTTACCGTACTTGGTGACCCTTTCAAACGTACCGTTCACGATTCCGAGGTTTCCGCCCATACCGTCTGCGAGCCAACCGCCAGCACCAAGAATGGTGTCTCTCACATACACGTCGGTATTGTCGTAATGCGTGCGGAAAGAATTCACCGAACGGCCGTCGGGGTTAAAGATCGAGTCCACAATAATCAGGCGGGCTATGTTCTGCAGACGGTTATTCTGGCCGCTCGATATGACCTTGACGTTTGCCAGTATCCAATCTTCGTTAGGCGTGGCCGAGGTGAATATGGCCCAGGCGTTATTCGTTTGATTGATCACTTCAATCGTTGAGTTGACGACGGCCAGGCGTCGTATGCCTTGTCCGGTTCCGCCACCGCCTGTCCAGCTGTTTTCCCTGCCGTCGGTGATGGAGTGGAAATCATCAATGAGGACGTCGTCCGCACTATCAATGCGGAACGGGCCCCCGGTCATATTGCCGCCAGTCCAACGGATTCTCGTTGCCCTGTTGCCGGCGCCCCCCAGCTGTATCTGGCCGTTGATGGTGGCGCTGTTCGACATGATGATTTCGATGTCGCTGCCGGTAACGGTCACGTTGCCGCTCTGGGTGCCGAAGGAGGCCGGAATGGTAATGCGATTACCGCTTACTGCGACGGCGCTCTGCAATTGCGAAATGGTCGATACGGTTTGCGAGGTGCCGGTGCTCGGCGGCGCCGGCCAACTGTAGGCAAACGGTACGTTGCCAAGATCGTAGGGTGTGTCCCCGGAAGTGCAGACCGCGTCGGGATCGCAGTCAACGACTGGCGGAAGCGACGGGGCGGCCATAGCGGCAGGGCTCACCAAGGCGATTACTACCCATAACATTGCCGGAATGACATTCAATCGTGAGTTATCTCTCATACTCTCACCTATGTGTCCCAAAATTGTATTGTCCCAATTGTGCGAAGACTCATCGAACTGAATACTTCGCGATTCAGTAGTCTAGTCGTTCGTAAAGAGAAGCTTTGTGATCAGATCGCTGGCCACGCTGTGGTTTGCGTCAAACTCTCAAGATTCTAACCACTAGCAAATTAGCGCGGATGCTACCTCGACAAAATCGAAGAATCTACCGAATCAGCCAGCCGATCCACATTCTTCAGTGCTGCTCGATGCGATCCGAGCGACCCGCCCAGTCTGCCGCAGCTGGTTTACAAACCGATGTAAAACCATGCTCATTTGTGCAGGCGATCAAAGTACTATGTAGAACTATCCGGCTACGGTGGTTAGCGCAATCAACTTGCGTTTCTCGTGTGCCATCGGAGGAAGGCGGATGCGCCTGCAAACCACGATCACACAGCAGTTGAGGCGTTTCGACGCGTCATGGAATCAGTGCGCAGGGTTCGTGAGATAGAAGCACCATGGAATCAAAACTAGCCAAGACCAATGTCGTCGTCGCCGGGTCTACTGCAACCCGGCTGGGGCTGCGGCTGCTGTCCACCATCATATTGACGCGACTGCTCGACCCGAGTGCGTTTGCGCTCGTCGGACTCACGGCGAGCATCATGTTTCTATTCGAAATGCTCAGTGACACAGGGACGAGAAGCTTTGTGTTGAGACACGAGCGCGGCCACGAATCCCTCATCACCAATTGCCTTTGGACCGTCGGCATGATCCGCTCAGTCATTCTGTGTCTGATCGCCGTCCTGGTTGCCAAACCCGTCGCGTCCTTGATGTCGATGCCTGATCTGGAACTCGCGCTTTATATCGTCGCGCCGGCTTTTCTCTTTCAGGGCGCGCGCTCGCTGGCGCCGTTCGTCGACGACAGGAACAACCGGCCCATCAAGCCTATCCTGGTCGAGACTGTCGCCCACGTCATCGGCACCGTCATCACGGTGGTGACCACCATCATTTTCGATTCCAAGTGGTGCATCGTCATCGGCCTGCTGTACGCGCCCATCGTGCATTTGATACTGAGCTTCACCTTATTCGAACAGGAACGGCCGCGGTTCACGTACGACAAAGCCCTCTATTGGGAAATCTTTCACTGGGCTAAGTACATCGTGCCGTCGAGCATCATCACGATCATTCTCTTCGAAAGTGACAAGTTCATTTTCGGCAAACTCGTGCCTGCAGAGATCTTAGGCTTCTACTTCCTCGCTTCGAACCTGGCGGCGATACCCAACGGGTTTATCATGACGTATGCGCGTCGCGTGGTCGGTCCGGCGGTATCCGCGGCGATCCATGGCGGCGACCCGGATATCTCAAAGCGCTACTACGACACCAAGAACGCCATTTTGCTGCTTCTCGCCGCGGGTATCGGGGGGATGGCCGGAGTCGCGGATCTCCTGGTCGACATCATCTACGACGATCGATACGCACAGGTGGCATACTTCCTTGGCTTCCTGCTGATCCGTTCGATATTGTGTATCTACACCTACCCGCTCGAGGTGCTCCTGGTCGTCAGTGGTAAAATCAAAACGACTTTGATTGCGAATCTGCTCAGGCTGGCATGGATTGCCATCGTCATCGTTCCCGCATACAACATGTTTGATACAGTTGGGCTGATCCTCGCGTTCGTGACGTCCGAAATACCCGCCGCGCTGTTTCTGGCTTTCGCCACGGTCAGGGACCGTTTGTATAAAGTGCAGCGAGAAATCGTGTACGTATCGGTGGCGGCGCTCACCTTTGTCGCGAGTGGCCTGTTGCAGGACACGGTTTATCAAATGGGATTGCTCTAGTGACCCGCCACGTTTACTTACTGACAGGGGTCTAACGCCATGATGGCCGCGGTATGGGCGTTCATCAGCTTGTCGGCCGCGCGAGCGAGTGCGTTGTGGGCGTGGCCAGGCGGCCTGGGCAACAGAATCGTTTTGACGTGGGTGTTATTCATCCCGTTCACCATTCTGATGACGCCGGGGCCGCTACCTCTTGTGGCATCTGGTGTGTTGTTGGCAGTACTGATGCCGCGGGATCCGGCAGACAAGGTCGCCTATTTCATCGGCGTCTTTCCGGCAATCGCAGACTTCTTTTCCTGGAATGTGCCATTCCCCGGCATGCGCTATCTGATCCAGATGACCTACTTCAAAGTAGCCATTCTGGTCATCCTTCTACCGATCGTAGTTACCAATCTGACTGCAAAGCGCGACGACACAAAAATCAACTGGAATCTGGTCGACAGTTTTGTCGTTTTCTTTGCTGTCTACGTTGCCATGATGACCCTTCGCGATGCGTCGTTCACGGCAATGCTGCGCGTCGTGGTCGACCAGTTCATCGTGATCGTGGTGCCTTATCTGGCGATCAGCCGAGCTCTGCGCTCGAAAGAAAACGTAGATAGAGCGCTATGGGGTTTCTTCTTCATGGCTGTCATCACCGGCTGGATCGTGGCGTTCTCGAGCATCCTGCAGTGGGAGTTCTACAACATACACGACACGCCGGGGTTCACTTTTCGTAACGGCAGGCTGCGCGTTTCCTCCACGATGAACACTGCTTCGGTCTGCACCGCGGTTGCCTGCGGGTTCGTCATCGCTGAATACTTTCGCCAACAATCGTTGCTGCCGAGGCTGCAGGTCTGGGGACTGCAGATACTCTTCATTTTCGCAATTTTCGGGACAGGCAACCGGGGCGGGTTGCTGCAGGTAGCCATTGCTGTCGCTGCGATGTTCGGGCTGCGGGTTCTGGGTGTCGGCATACGGCGCGTTCTTCTGATTGTCGGCCTCATCGGCATATTCGTCGTATGGCCGATGATCGACTGGGTGTCAGTCGATCCAACGTTTGCCTATCGTGCCGAGTTGATCAGCGCCTCGATGCAGCAGTTCTACGACTATCCGATCTTCGGGCAAGTCGGCTATTCCGCCAGCCATCACTTTGATCACCTCGGCCAATCCTTCATCACCATTACAGGGGAGAGGGAGGAACGATTCATTGACGTTGTGAACTGGTATCTCCAGGTTTTGCTGGAATATGGCTTGATCGGGTTGCTTTCGTTTGCGCTACCTCCGCTGTTAACGGTCAGCTGGCTCTACCGTCAAAGCGCATCGGCCACGGCAAGCGACGAAGAGAAGCGCCTCTATCGTTGTTTCTTCGGTATCTTCGCCGCGTTCTTGATCGCCATAGCAACCACCAGCGGCAACTCCCTCATGCCCTTGTTTTTCATCGTTCTTCTCGGGATGGCGCGGGCCATGACCAGCCACAAGGCTGTCGCCTGAGCTAGGTCTTTCGTAAGGGTGGCAGGGCGGTGACGTTTATCTGAACAGGAGCAGATCGAGGA
The DNA here is from genome assembly GCA_965267275.1 of Pseudomonadales bacterium. Lineage (GTDB taxonomy): Bacteria > Pseudomonadota > Gammaproteobacteria > Pseudomonadales > Azotimanducaceae > UBA4421. Next base: position 2,198,768 of record OZ253950.1, on the reverse strand, counting down.
TGCGATCTTTGATGCGCTTCGGCGGTATCCACTCGTAGTCATTCTCAAAAATCACACACGGCTTGGATGCGGCGTCGTTGCGCACCATATCGACGGCCCATCCCGCAGATATGTGCGGATCGATGCCGCCGTGGTCGCTCATTTGTGTCTTGAGATGACCAGGGATCCATTCGTGTACCTGCACATCGGTATCAAGCTGACCAACGTCCTCAGCGATGGCACGAGTCAGTGTGTGTACGGCACCTTTGGACGCGGAGTAGGCGGCGCTCTTCGGTATTGGACCCAGATAAGCCCAACTGCCCAGGTTGTAGATCCGACCGGTTCCGGCACGAATCATGATCGGCAGGACAGCCTTACAGAAGTACGCCATGCCATTAACGTTCGCACCCATGGCGCGCGTCCACTCTTCCGGCGTCTCATCGAGAAAGCTCACTTTGGGGTAGACGGCAGCGTTGTTGAAGAGCACGTCTATGCCGCCATATAGAGAGACGGCCTGTTGCACGGCATGCTCGACGGCAGCGTTGTCGCTGACGTCGCACGCGATGGGCGTAAACTCGCCTTCTATCTCGGAACCGATCTCTTCGAGCAGGGAATAGTCGCGTCCAACGCCAACCACCCGACAGCCCGCCTTCGCAAACTCGATGACGAGGGCTCGGCCTAAGCCTCGGGTGGCACCCGTGACCAATACAACTTTGTTTGCAAGTTCCATAGCGCTCGCTGCGACTCTAGTCCAGGTCGAACGCCTCTTTGTAGTCGGTCAGAAGATCCGGATTCTGCTCCTCTTTGAGCAGGATGCAGTCACCCACGACAAGCACGTCCATTTCAGTGCCCATGAAGCAGTGAAACGCATCTTCCGGAGTACAGACTGGCGGTTCACCGCGAACGTTGAACGACGTGTTGATCAACGCGCTGCATCCGGTCTCATCCCGAAACTTACTCAGCAACTCGAAATACTTCGGATTAGTTTCCTCATGGACAGTCTGTACCCGCGCCGTGTAATCAACGTGAGTTATCGCGGGTAAATCGGAACGTTTGACGTTGAGCTTGTCGATGCCAAACAACTCCGACTCTTCTTTTGTCATTTCGCGACATATGTTCGGGCTGACCTTGTCGACGAGCAGCATATAGGGGCTATCCATATCTGTTTCGAAGTAGCGGGCCGCGTCCTCACGCAGCACTGAGGGTGCAAACGGACGGAAACTCTCCCGATACTTGATCTTGAGGTTCATCGTCTTCTGAAGGGACTCTGATCTCGGATCCCCGAGAATTGAACGCGCGCCCAAAGCCCGCGGACCGAACTCCATACGGCCCTGACACCAGCCAACCACTTTTTCGTCCGCCAGCAGCTTGACCGTTGCCGCCAACGTCTCGCTGGTGCTGTCATAGGCCTTGAATACCGCCCCGGATTCAGTGAGGCGTTTTTCGACCTCGTCCTGCGAGTACTCGGGACCCAGGTACGAGCCATTCATTCCATCCAGAGATGTGGTCGAGACGTTGCGCGGATTTTCTTTATAAAAATAGTAGGCAAGCAACGCCGCGCCGAGCGCTCCTCCCGCATCGCCTGCGGCAGGTTGAATCCAGATGTTGTCGACGATGCCTTCACGCACCAGCTTGCCATTGGCAACGCAATTGAGCGCGACGCCGCCCGCCAGGCAGACATTTTTAATGCCTGTCTCGGCAACAAGCCCTCTGACAAGCCGGGTGACAACTTCTTCTGTAACCGCCTGCACAGACGCAGCCATGTCCATGTGGAACTGTTCCAGCAGCGCTTCCTCGGTTCGAACAGGCTGACCAAACAAGTCGTTGAACTTCTCGTTTGTCATCGTCAAACCAGTGCAGTAGTTGAAGTACTCCATGTTCAGACGGAACGAACCGTCTTCCTTGAGATCCATCAGCTTCGAAAGCATCAGATCCTTGTATTTCGGCTCGCCGTAGGGTGCCAGCCCCATGACTTTGTATTCACCCGAATTTACTTTGAATCCGATGTAGTAAGTTATCGCCGAGTACAAAAGACCGAGGGAGTGCGGAAACTGAATTTCCTTGACGATCTGAAGATCATTGCCGTCTCCGATGGCGGCCGACGTCGTGGTCCATTCACCCACACCGTCCATCGTCAAAACCAGGGCTTTCTCGAACGGGGAGGGATAGAACGCGCTGGCGGCGTGACTCAGGTGATGCTCTGAGAACAGCAGCTTCTCGTCCCAGTCGATTGTGCTGTCGTACTCTTTGAAAGTCTTGCGCAGCTGCTGCTTCTGGAAGAGCTTGTCTTTGATCCAGATCGGCATTGACATACGGAACGACGCAAACCCTTTCGGCGCGTAGGCCAGATAGGTTTCCAGCAGCCGTTCGAATTTCAACAGCGGCTTGTCATAAAAAACAATGTAGTCAACTTCACCAAGCGAAATGCCACCAGCTTCCAGGCAATATTCCAACGCGTGCTTGGGGAAAGAAGGATCGTGCTTCTTACGAGTGAATCGTTCTTCCTGAACAGCCGCAACGATTTCTCCATCAACGATGAGCGCCGCAGCGCTGTCGTGATAGAACGCTGAGATTCCAAGTACTTTCATGGACCGACCTAAAACAACGTATAGATAAACGGGGCGACGGCCGAGCCTTGAGCAAGAACCAACAAACCGCCTAACGTTCCCATGACGAGGAGAATGGGTGCCAGCCAGAATTTCTTCCGCACCCTCATGAATTTCCACAGATCTTTAATCATTCGTCGGATCCCTTAATCTAAAAAATGTCTTCGAGCGACGGGCGTTCGGGGCCAGGAGGCGCTCGCTCGATCCAGTAACTTGATGCCTCGGGTTCCATACGTAAGCGTAGAAGATCTTTACCGCTCACCCGAAGTATCACGCCAATTGGCAGTACGGAGACCACGTAAATCACAAACATGACGACAGGGTTGACGATTCTGGCAAGTAGCATGCCGAACTTGAACCAGACCCTGTTGAGCGGTGCGAGCACGTTTGGCAAAAACAGTCCCAGACCGAGAAAAATGCCTGCGATAGCGGCGCTCCACCAGCGGATATCCCCGCCACCCAGCAGAGGCCAGGCTGCGATGATTGCAAAGACCACCGCGAAGACCACCCCGAATGACCGGTTTGATCCAGCCTCTATTTCTGTTTCATGCAGTGGTTCCAAGATTGGCTCCCAACGTGTGTTTAGCTGTCAAATTTAGCACCAGCGGTAAGCGGATGCCGGTAGGATGTCTCAGCCAGGTGCGTACATTTTTGAAGTTAGGAACTGTAGCACAGTGCCTGTTTGCAACTGCGTAGATATGTAATCTCTTTGTTGAACAGATCAAGTTTAGGTGACGCTTAACATATAATTAGGCCTGCACCCGAGCCGAATCACCAAGCAAGAAGTAGGTGAATCCACATGAGCGTCGTCGCATCAATTCGTTCGCTGATAGCCAATTTGTTACTGATCGTTTGTTCGTGTCTGGTAACGATCGCGTTAGCCGAAGTCGCTGTTCGTGTTTATCACGGCAAACTCTTCTCGACCGAGACAACCCGGTCCAGTGACTTCAGGGTAACGACCGGTCCCCGGGCGGTATACGATGCCAATTTAGGCTGGATACCCAAGACCGGCGTTAGACAAGGTGAATTCACCTCTACCATAGGCGAACACGGGATACGTCTGCATGGCGAGCCCAGAGATCTCGGTGCAACGCCCTACGTGCTCGCAGTCGGGGACTCGTTTACCTTCGGAGATGACGTAGACGACGCAGAAACGTGGCCTGCGCACCTGGAGCGTCTTACTGGCTGGCCTGTCCTGAACGGCGGCGTTTTTGGTTATGGCGTGGATCAGATGGTGCTTCGCGCAGAGGCTCTTCTGGACGTTTATCAACCCCGTGTGCTCATTGTCAGCATGATCGCCGACGACCTTCAACGCAGCGAGCTCGCTTATCGCTACGGTTGGAAGCCGTATTTCGACATCGTGGACGGCGAGCTCGAGTTGCGCAACGTGCCCGTGCCCGAACTGGCCAGCCCTGTTCGCTTTCCCAAGCTCAGGAATGCTTTGGGATACAGTCACCTCGCGAACGGCTTGTTCCGTCGCCTCACGCCTAATTGGTGGTACAACCAGGGCATCGAGCAGCGCGCCCACAACCAGGGCACGGAGGTCGCCATGCTTCTGATGAACCGCATCGCTGACGTGGTCGCGGATCGCAACATCAGAGTCATTATCGTCGCGCAGGCAGACCGCTCGCTGGATGTCGAGTCGTTGAAGCCTGTCCTGAAAAGCGCTGAGGAAAACGGCTTTGAGGCGCTGGATCTCGCTGCGCCCCTTGCCGAAAGATTGAAGGCGGACCCGTCGCTCGAAGCCGCTACGTTCTTAGGCGGATTTGCCGGACACATGACAGCGTCCGGTAATGCCTGGGTCGCGGAAAGAATCGCCGAACGTCTGGGGAGCCTGGACGAGCCTCAGCAAACACGCTGAACACCCGCCAGGTAAACAACCTACTTGCGCTGCCACCAGCGTTTTTTGGTTTCAGTGCCCGCAAGCTCGTTCTCCGACGTGGGGTCCATCAGCACTGCAAGGACTTTTCGCGTGCCGGCGAAAGTCCGCCGTCCGTGCGCGGCCTGGAGGTTGTCGACAAGAGCAACGTCTCCAGCCTGCCACTCGACGTCCACGGCGTTTTCTTCATAAGCCACGCGGACCACATCGAGTTTTGCAGGCTCAATTTCCGCCCCGTCGCCGAAGAACGCGTTGCGGGGCAGGCGATCCACACCAAACATTTCGATCAACGACGCCGCCTTGTCCGGCTCGAGGCTCGATACGTGAAACAGGTGGGCCTGGTTGAATAGAAAAGTCTCGTTGAGCACCGGGTGATGTACAGTGCCTTGACAAATTTGTGTGGTCTTCAGCACATCATCGTCGAGCCACTCGAGCGTAATGTCATTCTTCTTGCAGAACTGGGCAACACGCTTCTTGCTGTCCGTCTGAAATACCTGCTGCCAGGGCACATCCACGAAGGGGTGGTAGTGCCGCACATACATGACTTTGCGTCTCGAAAACTCTTCCACCAGTTCCGAGCCAACGGACTCTCCCACGCGGCGTAGGTCGGCCAAGGGCGTCGCGCCGCGCTCATCCGCGGGTACGAGACAGCACAGAGCCAGGCGCTGTGGCCACTGGGTGTAATATGAGACTTCGCTGTGCAACGGGATCTCTTGATTGGGCGGGTATTCGGTTGCCGTATAGATCCCCTTGGTGAGGTGGGTGCGCGGCGTGGAGCCGTAAACGTAGTCCATCTTGCTCGTGGATACCGCATGCACAAACCCGTCCAATTCGTCTGCACCCGCGACGTCGAACCCTCGAAACAGAATCGCTCCGGATTCGGTCAACAGATCGTCGATCGAGCTGCGATGTTTTTGCGCAAATTTGCCGAGGTCGGTGATTTCGTCCGGGGTGACGATCGAGGGCAAGCGTAATCCTGCTATCAGACTTTCAAACTTCATATGACCTCCATACAGCCTGTTTATGCGCTTTCTCCCCCATATCATACTGGAAACTGTTGACCTACAATTCCCGGGTTTGCTTGTCGGATGTAGATTTCTTTGAGAAACGCGTTACTTCTAGTCGCGAGCTTTGTCCTCGCTCTCGTGGTGGCGGAAGTCTTCGTTCGTGCATTTATCCCTGTGCGCAACGTGGGCCCCACGTTTACGGAATTCGATCCGGTTTACGGTAAGCGGCTCAAAGCCAATTTCCAGGGAACGCGAGTCACTCCTGAATTTTCCATGGAGTTGACGACAAACCAGCTTGGACATCGAGGCCCGCCCCGAACTGCGTTGCCTGAAGGCGCGATCCTGTTCCTTGGAGATTCATTCACCATGGGTTACGGCGTCAATGACGACGAAGTTTTTGTCAGCCTGATCAGCGAACGTCTGCAGGGCGCCTACTCATCAGTGCCTGACGTCATCAACCTGGGTATCGGCAACCTGGGTAACGGTCGGTGGTTGAAATTCCTCAAACAGGAGGGCAGGGAGCACAATCCAGCACTGATCGTTCTGCAGCTCACAGGAAACGATTTCGCCGACAATCGCCGAGAAAACCTGTTCGAGGTAGATGAATCGGGCAACCTGGCCGAGTTTGAGCCGGCAGAAACAGGCACAAGGACGATCCAGAAGATCGTGGAGGCGGTCCCCGGAATCACGTCTTCCTACTTGTTCGCCGCAGCCCGACAAGCCAGCCAGTCCTTATTGCAGAGCGCACCGGAACCAACAGCCGCCACCCGGTCCCAACCCACCAACAATCGCCCCAACAATCGCCGCTTTGATCTCACCTACAAAATTATCGATCAGATCATCGAATGGTCGGCGCAGAACTCCGTTCCGCTGATCACCTTCGTCGTGGCGGCATCGCCGGCGCAATTGGAAGGCCTGGAACCCCTTTTTTCGAGACGCAATCTCCCACTGATAACGGCGCCAGCAAAAGAAGATTCGCCCGATCTCTACTATGAGACCGACGGACACTGGAACGCGGCCGGCCACCGCCACATCGCCGACGTGCTATATCCGTCGATTCTCAAAGCGATCGATTTGAACTGAGCGGGGCCTGGCTCGCGCCATGAGCCCGCCAAGGTCATCTGGAATCGACCGGTAGATGCCGGGGTCACTCACCCGACCGTATGAGTGCAGACAACTGGGGATCCGACGCCAGGTGACTCAGCAGATATTCGGCAACCAGCGAGTGCCCTAGAACCGTCCAATGATCATCGTCCGGGCCAAGGAACAACTCCGGCTCTCGTCCTGCATAACCCGCAAAAGCTTCGTCGATGATGAGTACCGGCGAGATCCCAAGGCTTTCTATCGTGCCTGCGACGTGATCTGTCAGCGGTTGGAGAATCTGTTGAGCGTCCTCGGACATGTCGGTGTAATTGACGCTGATCGCAAAGACAAAGGGCACGCCTCTATCAGCCAGAAAATTGTTGATCTGCGTCGCCGCCTGCTGTGCGGCCGACCAACCGATAGCACCTTCGGCGTATTCTCCCTCCAGACGGTGCGCGATGCTTTTCCGTAACTTCTCCAGCGGATCCAACGAGGTGCTTTGCCTGCGAAGCGAAAATCTGACCTGGTAGATTCGGTCCGTCGTCCACGTAAGCGCATAGGACCGCCCGGGGATTTCCCTCAGCTGTTGCCATAACGGCGAGCTTCTAAACCCTGTCTGTGGTTCCGGACGCGGCTTGAACACGACGTCATTGCCCAGCATCTCGAACTGAAGAATGACGAGGTGTGGCTGGTATACCTCAAACATTTCCTCGAGCAGCAGCGCCTCATCCACCGTGTTGTAGTCCGGTACCCCGAGGTTGAAGACCTGCGTCGTCTTGCGGCGCTGACGTTCAAGTCGCGCTTCGATGACCGAGGGGTAGGTCTGCTCCAACGGAACCCCGATGCCATACGTCATCGCATCGCCGAGGACCACGACACGAAGGGCGTCTTCACCAAACTCGACATCTCTCTCACGGTCACGGATTCCGCGGTCGTTGATTTCGAGAGGCGCGTCATAGGTATACCCACGATAGCCCGGACGCAGCGCGTGTCCGCGGGTGGGGTGTTTCACTGTGTAGCCTGGCGGGCTGTCGGGTCGTGTGAACAGCCGAAGTCCAATCTCAAACAGGACCGCTAGAGAAACTATGACTGCCACAACGATGACCACAACCGTGAGGCGGCTTTTGAGTTTCGCCAGAAGCAGCGTTCGCTCGGCACTGAAATCGCGATCCGATTTCAGAAAGAGATGCAAACCCGCCGCAGCGACAGCACTGAAGCCGCCGACGGCCACGATCAGCGCAAAGCCGTAGAGTAAATTCTTGGTGATCAACGCATTGCCTGGTCGGGCGAGCCGGCTTCCAGTTTGCCCAATTCCCGGCCGACCGCCTGAACCAGTCGGTCGGTCCCTACGTCACTCAAATGCACGACGTCGCCGAAATTCTCGATATTGCTACTCAGGTAACCGTCGAGTTCGATCAGGTGCGTTTGAGTTTCCCGAGCCAGATTGCGGACGGTCTGGTTATGCAGCTCCAAGCCTTCGCGGACATATGCCGGTGAACCCCAGAGCTCTACTGGACATTCGTCATAGTGGGTCGGATTGTTGTATCCCAGCGTGTAGTTGTTAAATCCCTCCATGGTGTAATTGTCCGGTATGTGCCACGCAAAGCTCATCAGAACAGGTACGCCACCGTTCTCTCTGACCAACGTCACCAGCTCTCTCAAGTTGCGCTCCAGAACCGCATTCGACGCGAAGTTTGCAGCATTGATGTTTTCGCGCGGGAAGACGCCGGTTCCCCTGTAGTAACTGTTGTATACGTATCGGGCAATCAAGCTCGAATCCAGGAGGGCGTTTCGCTTGTACCATGGCTGCATGTGCGCGTAGTCGGCCTTGAAGCCAGAGGGCGGCACGTTGTTCGCCCAGAGATCGTTCACGCCGTGATAAATGATCACATAATCGAAGGGGTAGTCCGCGAAGACCTCCCGATATTTAATGAGACTCGCCTGGGTCGAGTGAGTCCGCAGCGCGCCGCCGGTGACAGTCCAATCGGCACCATGCATTTCCCGCCACGTCGTCAGCATGCGTTCCGTCATTTGCCGGTTGAAGAGCGTGGATCCGCCGAGCGTGAGCACATTGACTCCCGCCTGGTTTTCCGCCAGCTGGCTGAGCTCCGTACCGGTGAAGCCGTCAGCGTTGATGCTGGTATCCCCAACCGTCGTGTTCGGCGCGGCGAAAAAGCCCATCAACGCCAGATCGCGGTCCAGGCGGCCTGTCGCCCACATCGGGAGGATGGCAAGTTCGATGACCAGCAGTCCCACCAGGGTGATGCCCGCGAAGAGGGAAGAATTTACCAGCAGCTCGACTCTGCTTGCTTTCATGAGCACTCCTTTTGCGCACATTCGAGTTCAGTCTCTTCCCCCGCAGGGAGAGCGCCTCTAGATTTGTAAACTGCTGAAGACAAGTCTGTCACGCTGAAAACCGCCGTTACGATGTCACAAGGTCATGGACGGCGAGCACTACCTTGACCAGGGGGCCGTCAATCAGTTCGCCAGGAACATGTCGGATCCCGATGACGAAACTCACCGCGAGCAGAATATAGAAGTCTATCGCTTTCGGTTGCTCATACAGCCACGGTGGGCGCCATTTGAGAAGAAATACCAAAGCAACGAACACCAGAGCGCTGATGTGGAAATTCAGCCACCGGCCGTAGTCGCCGGCAACGATGTACAGCGGGAAGAAAACGATACCTGAGGCGATGACCGCAAAGAACCACCACTCGGACCAGGCGCTATCCTGAAAGAGGACTCGAAAGGAGATGAGGCATACGGCATAGAGCAGGAGGAAGTTTCTGAAGTAAATCGAAACCAGCGTGCTCAGCGTTCGAGTGGCCTCATCGGGGCTGGTAACCAGATATTTGATTGCGCCGCCACAAACAGAGGGGTCAATGCCTCTATCGGTCACCTGCTGGCAGATCACATTCCAATCTGAGACATGACTGAACGCCGTTGCATAGAGGCCGCCTGCAAACGCCAACAGAAACGGCACGGCAAGCACCATCAGCCGGAGGCGAAAGCTTGCGTTGTCTGGCAGCACCATCCACATCGCTATCCAGAGAAACGGTAAAAAGAACACGTTTGCCTCGTGCGCGAACACAGCGACCGCGTAGGCGATCATGGACAACGCGTACGCAAGATGACTGCCTTTACCCCGGAGCGCAGCGACTATGAGTGGTAAAAAGGCAAGGAACGACAACATCTCCTTGCGCACCGATCCCTGCGGGTCGTTAAACCAGAAGAAGATCACGAAGCCGGGTGAAAGCAGGATGAGAAGCAGTTTGTTCGGCACCTTGAGATCGAGCGCCGCAATTCCCACCACGACAAATATCGCCGTGACGACCACCCCCTGAAACAATACGAGCAAAAGCAGTGGATCCAGCCTGAGCGCGTCAGAGGTGAGCAGCAGGGCGGAGCCGAAGAGTCCCCGACGGGCGGGCTCCGAAAGCTCATTGATCAGCCAGTCGCCTTGCTTCCAGTCGTTGCCGCCGAGCGCGTAGTCGACGTAAAGGCAGTAAAGCAGGTACGCCAATGTGCCTGCGAGGATCGCGACGAAGAAGAGCCCATTCCTGGACCCAAGGTTTTGTCTAAGGGAGCTCATCGTTAGTGCACCATCTCCAATCTTCGAGCGAAATCTGACCCGATGCCCGGGTCGCGTTCGGCATGAAAAGCGTCCCAATCGTCTGTAAGCCGACGCAGTGCCTCTGTGCTCATCAGCGCGTCTTTGGCAGGATACAACGCCCCGCCGAGATCAAGCACGATCCTCTCGAGGTCGCGAAACAGCGACACGGTTGACTGGCCGCGGTTGGCAAAGTCGATCGCCAGCGTGACGCCGGGGCGCGGGAAAGAGAGCATGCCTTCCGAGGGTATGTCGCCGAACGTCTTGAGCACGACAAGGAACGAGCCGTTGCCAGACTGCTGTATCGTTTCCAGCAACAGGCGCAGACCTCGTTCACCGTCCTCTGTCGGTATCACGCACTGAAACTGGTAAAAGCCGCGCGGCCCGTACAGACGATTCCAGTTACGAATACCATCGAGCGGGTAAAAAAACTTCTCATAGTGTCTGGACGCATTGGTCCACGATCGCGGAGCTACCGCGTACTTGAGCTTGTTGAAGATCGGCACAGAAAGCTTGTTTATCAATGAAAAGGGCGGCGTCATAAACACCGACGCTGCAAATGGCCTTTTACCGACGCGTATGGACGCCTCTTCAACATGGTTCGCTCGTTCGAAAACTCCACGCCCCAACTCAGCACCTTTGGCAGAACAGTCGACCCAGGCAACGGTGGATTCATAAGCCTGGCTCTCGCTGACAAGATCAAAATACTCTTCAAGCGCAGCAAATCTTCGATTATTCACTTCCAGAAAGCTCGAGGTGACTTTCTTCAGCTTGATGGTTGCCCAGGCAATGACGCCTGTCAGACCGAGGCCGCCAAGCGTGGCTCTGAACAAACGCGGATTTTCGTCCCGCGAGCATTCGGTATAGCTTCCGTCTGACCGGTACAGCCCCAGGGAGAGGACGTGACAACCGAAACTGCCTGCCGAGTGATGGTTTTTACCGTGCACGTCATTGGCAATGGCGCCTCCCAGCGTTACGAACTGAGTGCCGGGCGTCGTTGGCAGGAACCATCCCTTGGGAACAATGAGATCCAGGATGTCACGAAACAAAATTCCCGCCTCGAAAGTCGCGGTCCCGCTGATTTCGTCGAAATGAATCGTTCGTCTCAGCGCCCGGGTATCGACCAGGCAGCCCGCGCGATTACATGCCAGATCGCCATAGCTGCGGCCGTTGCCAAACGCGAGCACGGGGTGATTCTGCATGGCAGCAGCGATCTCTTCCTGCGAGGAAGGTCTCATGACGAGACTTGGCTGATTGGCGTGAGTCATTCCCCACGGCTTGTACGAACTCATATCATCAAACTGCTAGCAGAACGATCGAAACACAAACCGCACCAACCAGCCACGTGCGCCGATCTCGGGCCGCGAAGACCACGGGATCTTCGTCAATTTCTCCGCGCGTTGCGAGTAACCAGATTCTGCCAATCCAGTACATGAATATCGGGCAGAGCAACCAGATCAGGCGCGGGCTGGAATAGAGCTTCACGACGTGGTGGCTGTTGACATACAGCGCCATGATCATGACCGAGATCAGGCCGCTTGCTGTGCCAAGCTGACTGACCACCCATCTGTCTTCGACAGCGTAGCCGCGTCCATTCACCGTATCGCCGCCGCTCGCGTGCAGGTTCGCGACCTCCGAGAACCGCTTTACGAGCGCAAGACTCAAAAACAGGAACATCGAGAAGGCCAGCAGCCAGAACGAAAGCGGCACGGAGACGGCTTCCGATCCAGCGATGATCCGAATCGTATAGAGCCCTGCAAGCACAACCACATCCATCATGATCACGCGCTTCAATCGAAACGAATAAGCGCACGTGATGAACAGATAGCCGACGAGTAAAAGCGCGAACTTCCAGGGCAGCAGAAGCGAGATTGCGACCCCGGCTAGTATCAATACCACACATGCGGCGGCGCCAATTTGAATCGGCAGCGTCGCGGCGGCAAAAGGACGCTTGTGCTTCTCAGGGTGTTTTCGATCGTTTTCGATGTCGAACATGTCGTTGAGAAGGTAGGTTCCCGACGCACAGAAGCTGAAAGCGATAAAGCCCAGGAATGCGCTGAAAAGCGCGTCCACATCGAAGTATTTGTGCGCGAAAAACAAAGGCACGAACAGGAGCACGTTTTTGACCCACTGCTGCGGGCGGAGGCCTTTCAGCAAAGGCTTGAACCAACCGCCGCGTTCGCCCAGCGAACGTCCGCCGTTGCTCTCTACTTTACTGGTCAAGCTGCGACTACCATTGACGATCACCGCCTCCGAGCTCGACTGCCAGATCACCTGATCAGTTGCATCGTTGCCGACATAGCCGAACTGTTCACCCGCGCCGACATATTCCTGAATCGCAGCAAGCTTTTCGCGACCGCGCAGATTCCTTTCATCGGTAGTTGCCAGCACGTCATCGAAACATCCGAGGTGCTCGGCGATCTGCCGAGCGAGTTTCTCGTGGGTGGCCGTCGCGAGAATGACCCGGCGGCCTTCCGAGCGGGCGCTCTCGATGAGCTCGAGCACCTCTGCAGAGAACGGAAGAACGCTCACATCGAGACGCGTTCGATCAACGACATTTTTCTTGAGCAGGGCTTTGCCGCCTCGCAGCAACCAGAAGGGCAGCAACAGCATCAGCCATGGACTATTTTTAGCGAGTTGTACCAGGCTCTCGTAGAACGTATCTGAACGGACCAGGGACCCATCGAGATCAACGAACAGCGGATTCATGCTGATACTTCGAAGCTCTGTCATGTTACTGCGACTCCAACTTCACGTTTGATGGTGAAAATCCAAAAAGCTCATAGGTCAACAAACAAACTATGCCCAACAAGATGGCAAACCAGAGGGTAAAGACACGGCAGATCAACGTGGCGGCAGTGGCGATACTGAAATCCATACCGCTCGCGGTGAGCAGGACAATCAGCGCGGCTTCCGTCGTTCCAAGCCCACCCGGCATGAAAGTCAAAGCACCAACCAGCGTAGCCACTGCGTAAATGGCGACAGTCCACAGCAGGGGTTGAGGTTCCCCGAGATAGCTCAGTATCAGATAAAGACCGACGCCCTCGGCTGCCCAGGCGACACCCCCAAGCACTGAGCCGTAAAAAAGAACACGCGCATTCAGCAAACCGCGAGCCTGCGCGAGCAGGTTATCGAAGGCATCTATCGAACTGCTGAGCTTGTCAGACCAACTACGCGGTAAAAGACCCAGCAACGTCGAAGCATTCGTCTTTACGATAGCAATGGTAATCACCGCAACAATCAAAAAGCCCACCGCCAGAAACCACGCATAGTCCGAGTCCACGATGAGGAGCGGTGTCGCCAACAAAACGATAACCCCGAGGTCGAGCATACGCTCCACCAGCGACGTCGCCATGCTCCTGGAATAGGGCACTTGATGGTTAGCGAGCATGACGCAGCGAAAAGCCTCTCCCACCTTCGCAGGTGTCGCTGTCAGCGCGAAGCCGGAGAAGTAGGCCAGGGCGTCAACGTGCCAGCTGAGACGAGTGCCCAGTTCGCGCAGGTACAGATGCCAGCGCACCATCCTCAGGGCGTAGTTCACGAGAGACAGAGAAGCAATGAGCAAACAGGCCTGCCAGGTCAGCGATTGTATGGCTCCCAGCACCGCGGCATCTTCGGCAACGAGCACCAGGACCGAATAACAACCCAGTGCCAACACCACCACGATCATGCCCTGGCGAAGCCTCTTTTTCAGTTCGGTATCAATCAAGGTTTTCAACAGGCAATTTGGTTGTCGTATACCCAGGTATTTCGCGTTCTTTCGCGTTCTTTCGTGTTCAAAGGACGATCACACCCGCTTCCGGGCACAACGCCAATTCTCGCACTGCATCATGGGCTATTTGTGGACTATTGTGTGCAACATGTAGCCCGAATAACGAGACCGGCCACGCGCCTTCTGCAAGCCAATGCAGATCTCTCTGAGAGCGGTCCTTGCGAAGCCTCCCGGAGGTGATTAATGGCCCGGCTTGCGCAGCAAACTTGCGTAATAGTCCCGAGTTTGACGCGCCACGACTTCGATCGAAAACGCATTCTGGATCGTCTCGACGCCCGCGTCACCACAGCGCGCCGCGAGCTCCGGCGAATCGAGCATGCGGGCGACGTTTGCCGCGATCGCGCCGACATCTTCCGGCTCGAACAACAACCCGTTTTTCTCATGCTCGACAATTTCGGTGATGCCTCCGGTTGCCGGTGCCACCAGCGGACTACCGTGGGCCAACGCCTCCAACACGGTCATGGGGAAGTTTTCCCATCGCGATGCCACCAGCGTCACGGCTGCCTTCTGCCGCAGCGGCGTGATTTCGGACGCTGCGAGCTGGTCATAAAAATCGAACCTGGCGAGTATGGATTCATCCGTAATGGTTTCCCTCAGGAAGCTTTGAAGATCCAGCGGGCGGCCATCGTCGGTTGAGTAGTTGTGGTCCGGGCCGACAAAAGCCATACGCAGAGCCGGGCGTTCGCGTGCGAGCCGCGCAAACGCCTCGATGGCAAAATCACCGCCTTTGTGACGGTCAAACCTCCCGACAAACAGAATGAGGTTCGGATCGCTTTGGTCCGCCCTCCAGATATCTGACGCAGGCACCGATGGCGCTGGATTGGGAATGACTTCGGCATGTTCCAGAGTGACGCCGTACGCTTCACGGACACGCTCGAGAAGGTCCAATGAAGGCGCCGTAAGACCTTGCGCATTGACTATCGCATCACGCTCCAATGTCAGGCGATGGAAGTACGCTTCGTCTTGTTCAGCACCCATCGCTGGCCCGGTCAGGAAATAAGGCCCGTGTAGTCTCACCACGACAGGCACATCGATCTCGGCCGCCACCAGGCCGGCAACCCCGAACGCGTCATCCATCTCGACCAGGTCGGGTTTGAAAGATCTGGGTAAATTGGCATACGCGCCGATGACGGCGTCGGCGAAACGGTTGCTGACCTCGGCGGTCCACATGTTGTCTTGTGAGCGATTGCGCAAGCCTTTGAGCGTGCGGAGCAACCTGGATAAGCGGCCGGGTGCCTTGACCTTGCTGAGATCGGTGACCTGAGGATCGACCTCGTCACCACCTACGGCCTGAGCAAACACCCACGAGTCCACACCAGCAGCCCCCAATCCCTCTTGAAGGTTACCGATATAGGAAGCGATGCCATTAGCAAAAGCTTTTGCCGGCCAACCGGGACTGACTAAGACGACTTTCACGACTTACGCTTGCCCGATACAGAAGCGGTCTGGCCAAACGACGGGTGCCCGGCTGATCGGGTAGTCAGCATCGCCTGGAGACTATTCAAGCCACATTTTCGGGTGGTCACGATTCGCCCTGAGTACTTTGAGAGACGGCAATTATACGCAGCGCCCTTTTGATTTAGACGGCGTTATACAACTTCTACACAACATTGAAGCCAGCACGCCTTGGGGAAAAATCACGAAACCGGCGTACTGGCACCCCGCGTGCGCATTGGCAGGATGCCTAAGCTGGCAGAGCCGATCCGCAGGATCGAGAATTCAGATCGACGGAGTTTCGACGCTGGGGGCATCTGCCAGGCGATCGACAACACGCGGAAGCAACCAATCCGCGAGCACCTCGTGGCCTTCCACACTCCAATGGGCATCGTCGGGGGTAACGAACAGTACATGTTCGCGCCCGGCATACGATTGAAACGCATCGTCGATCAAGTGTATCTCGTCCACGCCCGCTGCCAGAAAGTGATCGGAAACGTATCTGATCAGGGGTTCGAACTGCAGCCTGTGCTTTTTAGCCAGATAAATGTGATTGACGTTCATGGTGAACAATAACGGTACTTGCTGTGTTTCCAGGAAATCGACGATTCGCTTCATAGAAGCTCTCACTTCTATCCAACCGGCGGCGTCTTCCGCGTACGTTCTGTTCCTCAATCTTTCGACATGCAAGCGGACTTGTTCGTCCACATCTTCCGGCCCCTGCGCGACCTTCCTGCTGCTCGTGACTTGATTGATTTTTCGATACAACCAGCCAAAGAGATAGGAACTCGGTGGAATTTCGCGAAGTGCCTGGAAGATCCCGGTCGCTCTGATGCCAGTCTGCTTTTCGGGACGGGGCTTGTGAAAAGCGTCGTTCTCGAGCATGTACTGGAGGAGCACGAGATCAGGTTTGTACTCTTCGAATACCTCTTCAAGATAGATCGCCTCATCGGTGGTGTTGTAGCTCGGCACGCCGAGATTAAACACCTGAACGGCTCTGGACTGACCGTCTGCATCGCCGAGCTTGCGCTGCAACAACCCCGGATACGCCTGATGCTCCTCCACTCCGATTCCAAAAGTCATGGAATCGCCAAGGACCAGAATCCTGAGCGCTTCATCATCAGGAGTCCTTTCAGGACCGCGCACACCTCGCGAATTCACAGCTAACGAAGCCTCGTGTGTGAACCCCCTGTAATCGGGTTGCAACGCATACCCTCGCGTCGGGTGTTTTTGCGTAAATCCGGGAGGATTGCCGACACGCTCCGTCCAGCGAAGAGAGAACTCCGCGATCAAGCAACAAACTACGGAGACGGCGGCAAAAACGAACACACCCATCGACAGATCGCGCAACTTCATCATCGTCGCCGGTTTGAGACCCGGAAGTGTCGCTCCGCGAGCATTCAAGCGAGTCAGCACGATCGATGCAGTGAAGGTCAGCCCAATCAATGCTAGCAAGCCGATCGTTATGCCGATAAACAGTTTGTAAAGGTCCATAAGATCCAACCTCTATCTGAGAAGCCCGCCCTGCCCAATGTGGCAAGACGCAGGGTTCAATTCGAGTTCAAACCCATTGTCATTCATAGATACAGTGATTGGGCGCCTGACTCAAACGTCAGAACGTCAAGAGATTGTGTCCCCATAGTCAAGTTCTCTGACGTCTCGCTCATAGAGCTCGCCGATGATCTCGATGGAGGCTTGCGACATCTCCTCTCTCCAGAGCCGCTTGTCTTTCGTTGTGTTCAGCTTGGGCAGCGTTGCATGCCCACCCAGTTCGGCGGCAACGTGATCAAAGTCTGCTGCCAGACTCTCGTAACGGCCAACAAAGTCGCAGCCGATCTTGCCGGTCCGGGGATCGGTCAGGAATGAAGTCTGTGTCTGGAAATGAATCATCTCTCTGACCCGGGGTTCCGGGAGCACGTTCTGCACGAAGTCATCCAGCGAATTGCACTGACCGAGCCATTCTTCCGCCCACTGCGCATCCGTTTCCGTCATCCCACCGTTCTTCAGAAAGAAGTAGGCCGACGCGATGCGGTCCCAGGGATTACGAACAAACGTAAACTTGAACATTTTGTCGAACTTGCGGCTGCCGTAGAGCGCCAGATACAGGTAGAGAGGCAGATGTCCACCGGCATAGTTGCCGAAAAGCGCGTTTGTCACCGACACGCCCGCACATTTGGGAACGTGTATGAATATGCAGTTCTGCTCATCGAAGCCACGCAACGTGTAGTTGTCTGGGGTGACCTCTGTGCGCATTCTGGCCATCTGCACGATCTGCAGACCGTACCGTTTCCTCGCGATCCGATCTCTTATGAACTTCGGCGAGGCTGCAATGGGGGACTCCAGGTGCAGGGTTGAAATTATTCGTTCGATTTTCCGCATAACCGTGTGCTAACCGTCCAGTTTCCGGGTCTACAGGAACGTCAAATACGTCACGAGGTCTTCCATGTCCTGTTCAGACAGGGCAAGTCCCAGGGGCGGCATTTCAGAGATCGCCGACTTCTGCAGGAGATCACCGTTTTCAAACGGCGCGAGCGACGCCTTGTCGAACTCCCTGACCCCGAAACCCTCGCTTTGCAGAACGACCAGTCGTACCCGGGTGTCATCCTCGTATACCAACCGGCCGAAGAATGACGCACCGTCCCGGGTCTGTAGAGACCAGCTGTCGTAACCGGGTGCGATCGTCTTGCTGGGTTCGAGAATAGCTTCCCGAAGATAGTCTCTCGTGTGTGCGCCAATCTGTCGCAGATTCGGGTAGTACAGATCATAGTTCTGCGCTATTTCGAGGTCATGGCAGGAACTGCACATGGTCTGATATAGCTTTTCGCCACGTTCAATCGTGCCCATCGCTACGGCTGGTCTCGTCACTTGCGCCTCGGAGATCTGCGCTTGCTCATTTTTCAGCAGCGCCGCGTAGTCTAACGGCTTGTGCATGCCGATGAGATAAGCGGTAATGCTGAGCAGGTCTTGGTGAGGGAGTTCCTCGGCAAAGCGCCCGGGCATCATGCCTTGCGCGCTTTCCGCGCGGTAAGCATCAGGGGCGACAATCGACTGGAACACGTACTCTTCCGCAGACATCCCTTCAATACGGCTGCCGGCCCATTCACCGATGCGATACAGAGACGGCCCTCTCATCAGAGAACCGTCTGCTTCCACGTTGTGACAGCCCGCACAGTTTTCTTCGAAGAGCACTTCCCCTCTGGGTTCGTTGATGACCAGCGTGGAAACTGGAAAAAACAGATGAGAGGTCGCAATCCCGATCGCGAAGAGCAGGGCGCTCGCAACAAGCAGAAATTTCAGGTTCATTGGGGTTTGATCCGGTAGATCAACCGGGACACGTAGCTGGTCGCGTACATGGCGCCGCTCTCCGGTTCTATGGTGACATCAATCACCATAGGAACGTCGGCGAACCATTCCGCTGTTGCGGCATACTGCTGCCCGTTGCGTTGGACTTTGATTTGCTTGAGCTGGCCGTTAAACCAGGTTGCCGCATAAAAGCTGTCATCGTAACCGGCAGGGAAAGCGCCAGGCGGAACGTACACGAGCCCCTGCAGGGATTGATCACGAAGTATTGGATCCTGGAGTCCCGAGACATCTACTGTCTCCGAAAACGTCGAGAACGGGTGGCCATAGTGTCCGCCCTCCACAATGTGGTTGAACTCGTCTCCGAGCGCCGACTTGTCGTCGTCATCGTTGTCGGTACCGAAGAGTTCCCCCTCGGCGTTGATGGCGAGGTCATACGGATTGCGGAAACCCCGCGCGAATATCTCGGCCTCCGAACCATCGGGCCGTGCGCGGATAATGGCACCTTCATACGGGTGGACAGGGGGCTTGTGGTCATCCGGAATGCCGTTGGTGACGTACATCCAGCCCTCGGCATCGAACGCCAGGCCATTGTTCTGGTGGAGACCGCCCTTGGCGCCGGGGAGGCCGTCGATAACGTCGACCAGATGGTCGTAGATACCATCGCCATTCAGATCGGATGCGCGTGTTATCGCGCCGGTATTGACGATCTGCATACGCCCACCAATGGCTCGTGAATACTGCCCAGAGCGCGAGATGAACAAATCACCGTCATGAAACGCTATCCCGTGCGGACGGTTGAGACGATCGACGACAACCAGTTCCGTAAACCCGCCTGCGCCGTCCGGTATCAGCTTGACCACCATCCCACGATGGTCCGCATCACCCCAATAGCCCGCAACGTACAGATGACCATCGGGCCCGAAGGCCAGACTGGTGGGTGCCAGATTGAGCGTGTGGATTTCCTCAATGGCGAATCCGGGCGCTATCGGGCCTGTCGCGACGTCACGCTCCTCCTCGACGACCGCTTCCCGGATCGAAGAGAAATTCGCCAGGGCACAGAGCACGGCAACGGCAAACATGTACGTCAGCGACGTCAACAGGCGTTGCCAGACCTTGTCAGCAAACCCGACCATCGCGTAGGCCGCCAGTGCGCCGCTACTGAGGCCGATAGCCATGCCAGCGAGGCTCATCTGTTTCGCGTCCAGGATGATGTTCGACATCGCGACCACAAAATTCTGACCAGCCAGCGCAAACCCGAGGGCAAGAAACCCGAGTAAAGCCGCCGCGAAAGTCACCGCAAGCGGCCACAGGCGAGACCCGCTCTTGGCAAAGGTTGCGGTCAACACGAAAGTGGACACGATCATGCCGAACAGGAGCGGCAGCACGACTTCGTTCACGGGAATTGAACTCATTGAATCATCCGAGTGTTTGCTTCTACTTGTTGGTGACTATCTATCTGTCCCGGGGGAACCCCAGAAACAGAGAAGCGCTTTAACAACTTGCCGCTTCTGACTAGAGCGGGCGTCATATTATCGCACTCGGCTGCGGCAGGGCATAGAGATCGTTACATATATCGAACGAGTTAATGAGACGTCGCCACAAAGTTCGGAACAATTGCGGTGTATTCGTCTCTAATACCCTGCATAATTATTTCTCCGACTACCACGATTTGAAATGCAAGAAACGTTAGAGATCATCTTTGACCTTCTACGAGGCGCCTGGCGTTTTCGCATTTGGGCGCTGGTCGCCGCGTGGGCGGTTTGTCTGCCCGGATGGTTCTACGTCGCCAAACAAGGCGACGTCTACGAAGCGCAGGCCAGAGTACTCGTCAACACATCGTCAGAGCTTCGCCAGGTCCTCGATGACCAGATCGTCGACGTTGCAGGCGTGCAACAACTGCGCCTCGTGCATGACGCGCTGCTCGGCACGGAGCGTCTGGAGCAACTCATCCGCGAAACGGAGCTGGCTCAATTTGCCAACACGCCCGAAGACACGCGAGGTCTCGTTGAAATGTTGCGGGCGAGCATTGAGATCACCAGCACGAACGACAACCGACGTCGGATCAGACCAAACGAACGCTTCTTCAACGATACCTACACGATCGCTTTTACCAGTCACTCTCGCGAGGGTGCTGTGAACATCGTGAGCAAGCTGCTCGAATTGTTCCAGCGCGGCATTACAGAGGGCGATCAATCTGTGGACGGAGAGCAGTTTCTGCTGAAGCAGAAAGAGGATTACGAGCGGCGACTGCGCTCTGCGGAGAAGGCGCTGGCAGACTTCAACAGAGAAAACTTCGACCGCCTCCCGAGTCTGCAGGGCGGTTACTTCCAGCAGTTGCGCGAAGAGTCGACAGAACTCGAAACAGCACGCACGGAGCTGCGGCTCGCAAGAACACATCTCAACAGCCTCGACCAACAGCTGCGTGGTGAAGCCGCGGCTCTGACCTCTGGCGACGTCGCCGAAGGCAGTCTGGAGGCACGCATTAGAAGCGCTCAGATGACGCTGGATGAGTTGTTGCTTCGATACACGACCGAGCATCCCGAAGTGGTCATTGCCGAAGCGCTCCTGGCAAAGCTGAGGTCACAACAGGATGAGCAAACGAGACTGCTGAGTCAGGGCGACCTCGTGGCTGTAACAAATAACCCCATTTACGAAGCGATACGTTTGGCCCAGAACGAGGCGAGAACGGATATCGCCAGGCTCGAAGCGAATGTCAGCGAACGGGAAACCAGGCTGGCGCGTCTGCGCGGGTTGATCGATGAAATGCCTGTCGTCGAGGCAGAGCTTGCGCAGCTGACGCGAGATACGCAGGTGCTGCAGGCACAGTATCAGGCGTTGCTGGAGAGTCTCGAGCGCGAGCGGCTGAGCCGCCAGGTTTCCCAGACCGCGCCGTTGGACTTTCAGATACTCGACCCGCCAAGCGCGGGACAGAACCCGATCGCGCCAAACCGCCCGATCCAGTACTTTCTCGTGTTTGTATTCGCTGTCGGCCTGGCCGGTGGTCTGGCCATTGCACTGGACCAGCTCATGCCTGTGTATTCGAAGACCGCTCAGCTCGCTGGAGAATTCGAGGTTATCGGAGCAGTCTCCCAGTTCAGCGCGGGAGAAGAACTGAGCCAGCGCATGGGGCCTTACCTCTGGTTTGGTCTCGCATTTCTATTGCTGTGCGTGGCTTTTGTCAGCGTTCTTGCGATAGAGGTTCGCGGCCCGGGATTGGGCAAGCTGCTGTTGGGCTAACACGCAACCTCAATCACCGCGCAAGCGCGGTCGCACTCAGATCAGAAGCAACGCGCACGCCACAACGTGCCGTGCAACACGAAACATCATCCTCCACGGTGGAAAAAGCAGAAGGCGTAGTCATTTTCCATGGATTTAGACGCGATTGAACGAACAGCTTGGGATGCCATTGTCATCGGCAGCGGCTTTGGCGGGGGAGGAGTCGCCTTTTCCCTGACGAGGCAGGGCTATCGCATTCTGCTCGTAGAGAAGGGACGCTCAGACGCCGTGCATCGCGCGTTGCTCGCAGCGTCTGAAGACCCGCAAAGCAAGCTTGCAGACGGTCGTTGGCCGACAAAGATCCCGATCACGATCGACGGACGACGCAGCGAATCATGGCCCGTCATCGGCTGCGGTCTGGGCGGCTCTTCGATTCACTATGGCGCAACCCTCGGCCGACTGACTCCCGGCGATTTCGAGGAATGGTCGCTGCCCGACGGCGATACAGTTTCCTGGCCGATCGATTACGCGGAGATGGAACCTTATTACCTCGAGGCAGAAGCATTGCTCAATGTCTGCGGTACTCATGATCCGCTCGAGAAAGACACAAACTATGCGCTGCTGGACCCGCCCGGGATGAGCGAGTCAGACAACGACCTGTTCCGGGCCATGAGTGAAGCAGGACTCAGCCCGTTTCGCCTGCATGTGGGGCTCAAACGCACAGAAAACTGCCACTGGTGCGCAGACGGCCCGTGCACGATGGCGTGCAAAAGCGACGTGCGCAATACTTTCATCGAGCCGGCTCAGCAAACGGGTCATTTGACCGTGCTCGAGCAAACCGAAGCCGTCGAGTTGCTACACGATCAAACGCAGGTCACCGGCGTGAAGGTGCGTCAGGGTTCCGACACGCGGGAGCTGACGGCAAGTACCGTCGTGCTGGCCGCAGGTGCGCTGTTCTCGCCTGTGCTGCTGATCAACTCAACCAGTGAAGCGTTTCCACACGGACTCGGCAACAACCACGACGTCGTTGGCAGAAACCTGATGTTTCACGCGGGCGACTTGCTGGCGATCTGGCCGCGAGGCTCGCACTCCCGGGTAGGGATGAACAAATCGATCGCCTTCAGGGACGCTTACCAGAGAGACGGAAAGAAATTCGGTGAAGTTCAGTCCATGGGCCTCACGGCCGGTTACGACGACATTCTCAACTATCTGCACGCGCTATTTGAGCAGAGTTTTCTGCGACGCCTGCGCGTCCTGCGGCATGCCGCCAGAATCCCGGCTTACATCGCGGCGAAGCTGCTCAAAGAAGCCACCGTCATGAGCGCCCTCATTGAGGATCATCCGTACCGCGACAATCGCGTGAAAGTGGATACTGAATCACCATCCGGCATGAGCATCGAATATCACATGCGTGACGAACTCGTCATGCGCGTGAAAGAGCAGCGGAATTTCATCAGACGGACTCTGTCATCGCTCAAGCTGGCGGTGCTCAACCCCGGGGTCGACTTGAATTGGGGCCATCCCTGCGGCACCTGCCGCGCAGGTGACGATCCGCGCACCAGCGTTGTCGACAAAGATTGCCGCGTGCATGGTGTATCCAATCTGTATGTTGCCGATGCCTCGTTCATGCCAACCAGCGGCGGCACCAACCCCAGTCTGACCATCGCCGCCAATGCCCTGAGGGTGGCCGACAGAATCGCAGAACAGCTAGCAGCTCGTCAGTAGCGTTGAATTCGATGTGCTGAGCGTCAGCGCGCGTTCCAGCGCGTCGGGGTGCAGCACGAAGTCGGCGGCTTCCTGTGAGCGAAAGTCTTCGCTTTCATCCACATGTTTGACGAACTCAGAGGACAACTGACCTCTGCAAGCGATATAACGCCCGCCGAGCGCTGCCGTGGTTTTGCGGAAAATATCTGCAACCAACCCGGGAGACATGATCTCCACAAGAGAGTAATCGTCTCCATTCAAGCCCTTGCTGCACAAGTAGCCCAGGGCCGCGCCGTGGATCGAAACGATGGAACTCGCGTCTCGTACCGTGGCCCATTGCTCTTCCAGCGGTATGGATTCGAAGTAGTGCGTTGAATATCCCTGGCCTTCCAGGACTTCGATCAGTTCGGCTTCGTTGGTCAAGCATCTGCTCGACTTTCTCGAGATGAATACCTTCTCGCGGGAGGAGGGCTTCACCGTGCCTGGCTCGAGCAACGACACGTAAGGTGTGATGCGATAGGACTCGTATCGATCGATATCAACCTCGAGCACGTTCGCCGCAACGGCTCTATTCGTTTCGATCGTTTCATATCCCACCATGTCGAAAATCCGGTGAGAGATTCCGGGTGAGTTTTTCTCCAGAACCACGATCACGTCATCTGCGCCCAGCCCCAGTTTGTGCTTTGCATAACCGAGTCGCGCAAGATGATGACCCACAAGATGGGCAAGATTGCCGTTGTATACGAACCGTGCGTCGTACACCAGCTTGTCAGACATCTGGTAGACGGGACCGTCGCGGTGCGTTTCGAGTCTTGTACGCAGCTTCGCGCCGAAGCTGCCCTCGCGAGCCTGGTACGGGTCGCTTGCGTAATCATGCAGGGATTTGGTGGTTCCCTCGAATAGTCGAATACAGACTTCCTGCTCCGGCAAGACTTCTTCAGGCAGCAGGATGTGTTCAGGCTGGCGAATGTAGATGTTGGTGAAACGCGAAGGATTCCCGATCATCAATGCCTGTGGCACCCGAAGCTCGGGCAGGGTTTCCGGCCACGTGCCCGTCGTGATTTCTTTCACTCGGGATCGCTCCTTAGCCGCCGCTGCGGAGTAACTGATCGAAGTAGTCTATCGTCGCTTTGAGACCGTCTGCCAGCTGCGTTTTGGGCTCCCAGTCCAGCTCGCTTTTAGCCAGCGCTATGTCGGGCTGTCTTTGCTTGGGATCGTCTTCAGGCAGCGGAAAGAACTTGAGCTCGGACTTGGAGTTGGTGATCTGCAGAACCAGCTCGGCAAGTTCCAGCATGGTGAATTCGTTCGGGTTGCCAAGGTTGACGGGCCCGACAAAATCTTCCCGTGAGTTCATGAGTTTGACGAATGCCGAGATCAGGTCGTCCACGTAGCAGAAGGAACGGGTCTGATCACCTTCGCCATAGATTGAGATCGGCTGATCCTGCAGCGCTTGCATGATGAAATTCGACACCACGCGCCCGTCATGCGGCTGCATGCGCGGGCCATATGTGTTGAAAATCCGCGCCACCTTGATCTGCAAATTATGTTGACGGTTATAGTCGAAAAACAGCGTCTCTGCACAGCGCTTGCCTTCGTCATAACAAGAGCGGGAACCGATCGGGTTGACGTTGCCCCAGTAGTCTTCCGTCTGCGGGTGCACCGTCGGGTCGCCATAAACCTCAGACGTCGATGCCTGCAGAATGCGGGCTTTGACGCGTTTGGCGAGCCCCAGCATGTTAATGGCGCCGTGCACGCTGGTCTTCGTCGTCTGGACCGGGTCATGCTGATAGTGAATGGGAGAAGCAGGGCAAGCGAGGTTGTATATCTCGTCGACTTCGACATAAAGCGGGAAGGTCACGTCATGCCGCAGGAGTTCGAAGTTCGGCTTGTCAAGCAAGTGTGCAAGATTGCGCTTGCTGCCGGTGTAGTAATTGTCGACGACCAGTACGTCGTGTCCGGCATCTACCAGAACTTCTGTCAAATGCGACCCGAGGAAGCCCGCCCCGCCGGTAATGAGAATCCGCTTAGACTCCAAGTTCGCCTCCATCGTCGTCTACTCGCCATTGAAATTTGTCGTTTGAATCGGACGGAAAGGTTCAAACCAGCCGTCCTACACCACTTGAAACAAGCTTACACCGGGTTGCGCATCATGATGCGTGAACTTGTTCCGGCGTTGTAAAAGTGCCCCGTCTAACACGAGCAGGCCGATATAATCCGCGTTGTCATTTCGAGCTGTCAGGAAATATAAATGAGCGATGATCCTCGCGTTCACGCAATCGTTGCATGCAACTCCATAGGGTTCCTCGAAGAGGCATTCAAGCACTTGAATGCCGGGGGCCGCGTGGTCGTGCTGCGAAGCGAAGATGATCAGGAGCGCATACGCATGGCCGGGGCGAATGAAATCGTCACACCATCTGACAGTTGTGGATGGGCAGAGTCTCTCGAGTACGAGCGGCTCTACGAGGACAGCGCCGCCCAGATTCAGTTCACCTCAGGTACGGAAGGGGAACCCAAGGCGATCGTCCTGACACACGCGTCGCTTGCAACCACAACCGATCGCCTGGTCTCGATCATGCAACTCGATGATAGCGTTCGCGAGTATGTTGGCGTCCCTGTTTATTACTCTTTCGGTTTTGGCCGCTGTCGCGCTATCAGCGTCGCGGGCGGCGCCGCATACATTCCAGAAAATGGTTTCGATCCGCTGGAAATTGCGAACATGCTCGAGGCCGGCGAGATAAATGCGCTCTCCGCAGTGCCTTCCCTGCTACGTTTGATCCTCGACAACGCTGAACTTTTCGACGCCTGTGGAACGCAGATGAAATGGGTGGAGATCGGCAGCCAGTACATGAGCCGGTCCGAAAAGGAGGCGCTCAAGAGCATCTTCCCCAACGCAAAAATCGTGCAGCACTACGGTCTCACCGAGGCGTCGCGGTCGACGTTCCTGAAGATCCACGAAGTCGAAGGCGACCATCTCGAGAGCGTTGGCAAGACCTATGACGGCGTGGAGGTTGCTGTCAGCGAGTCAGAGCGCATCAAGGTCAAAGGCCCGCATACCGCTCTGGGACACCTGGTAGACGGCAACATTGTCCCTCTGGTCGATGCTGACGGCTGGCTGGAGACCAATGACCGCGGACATATGGAAGATGGCTTTCTATATTTCGATGGCCGCATGGATGACGTGATCAACTGCGGCGGTATCAAGCTTGCACCGGAGCGGCTGGAACAAGAGGTGCGCAAGCGCATCGGTGATGACGTTCAGGTGTCCATTGCCAAAATCGCAGATCCGCTGCGCGGCGAAGCCGTGCTCGTCGCGCATCCTTCCTCAGTCCAGGCCGACGATCTGCGGCCCGCGCTGGAAGAAGCCCTGTCGCTCTACGGCGTGCAGGCGGGCAAGTCGGTCAAGTTCTTTGCGTGTGATGCGCCCCCTGTCACTGAGACCGGCAAAGTCCGCCGTTCAGAATTGGCTGCGTTGTATCAGGCCGCCAACGCAGGCGATGACGCCGACCCAGCCACCGGCGCTGAAGAGGCAGCGCAGAGTGATGCAGCCGAGTCAGCCCAGACACAAGCGTTGGTGAAGATATGGGAAGAAGCTCTGGGCATCAGTCCAATCAGTATTCATGACAGTTTTTTCGACCTGGGCGGTGATTCGCTCTCTGCGATAAGCGTAGTGATGAAGTTTCAGAAAGAGGGCATTCCACAACATGTCGCGCGCGAGATTCTCGAAGGCCGAACCATCGCGGAGATTGTCAATCGCGCGACCAGCTCGAACCGAGGCACACCGCTAGCCAACGGTAATCTAACCGTGAACGCAGTACGCGGCTTGCTGGTGCTTTGCGTGATCGGGGGGCACTGGATGCCTGGCGTCATCGAGCGTCTGCCGGAAGTGTTCGCCTACTACAATCAATTTCTCTCGCCGCTTTACAGCGCCGGGACGCCGGGTTTTGCCATCATTTTCGGCATGGGGCTCGGCTTTGCTTATCTGCCACGCTATCTGCGCAACCCGGACTCGGTAACGCCGCTCGTATACCGCAACGCGATCCTGCTCCTGCTGGGCATTTTTGCCATGGGGGCAGTGCGTATCGGCGCATCGCTCGCTATGGGCGAGGAGATGCGGCCCACGGACTACTCTAATTCGTTTTACGGTGTTTTGACGTATTACGTTTTTGCGGTGCTCTCCATACCGCTGTGGCTCAAATTTTTGTCACGCTATTCGGACTTATGGATACCCAGTCTAGCCACCGCGGCGGTTTGTTATCTCGTTCATTTGACTATTGAAGCAAACAACCCGACGCCTTCGGAGAACCCTCTGATACAGAGTGTCATTCTCTGGCTGACAGCGGCGTACAACTATTTCGAGATGACCGCTGGCGTGATGGTCGGGCTCGCGCTGGGCACATGGTTCAGACAGCTGATCATCGACGGCAAGTCGCTGCACGTCGTCTGGCAGACCGGCGTTCTGCTCGTTACGGTTGCTGCGTACATGGGTTGGGAATCCGGATATTCGACCTACTGGCTGCAGTGGCCGAAACCGATCGTTCTCTCGACGTGGTTCTTCTATGCCGGATCCGTGCTGGTTGGCTCGTGGCTCTTGATGGTGATCGTCAACAGGGCAGGGGAAGAAAAGCGCTTCTCCGACACCGTGATCAAAGGACTTTCGATCATCGGCATTCTGGCGTTCCCACTGTTTATCGGACACGAGCTGGTCATCCCGTTCAAAGACCTGTTGGAAGCTTTCCAGATACCGTTTGCGCTCACTATCTCATTGACCATTTTCTTCGCCGTGTCTCTCTACCTGGGCATGACACTGCAGAAGGTGTTTTATGCGCGTGAACTGGGGGACGCTGCCGTCGTCGACGAAACGACCCGTTGAGCAACGGCACGCCGGCGCTATCGCCGGAGCGATCAACGGTTTGACGCTGCCGTCAGCCGAGCTTACTTGAGATGTTGATTGTCGATGTGATCGACTTTGAGCTGGGTGTCTTCGCGCCACTGTTTGAAGGGCAAACGACGCGAGAAAACACCGGCCAGCCACAGGCCGAGTCCGTAGCGATTCACTTTGGCCTGCGTTCTACCCACTAGCTCGCGCACTGTCAGGCGGCAGCGGTTGTAGACGTTGTCTTTGAGAGCCGGTTTACCGGAAGTTTCGTAGCCGGCCGCCGTGAGCATCGGTAACCCGACACGGGCCTCGACCTGAGCAACTTCGTCATCAGTCGCGCTGTCACGCCAGGACTTCGCGGCAGATGGGTCGGGCCTGGAATAGGTCGTGTCGACATCGATGGCGAGCATTTCCGGCTCGTACTGAAGTTCCAGAAAGTCACAGATTTCGGAGAGCCTTGCCGGCGTATCGGCCACCAGATCTTCGAAACGAATGGCCATGGCATGATCACTTGCGACACGCTCCTGCAGGGCTTGCCACGACTTCTCCGCATTGAGCCAGAACTCGACGCCGCGCCAGGGCGTTCCGGACCAACCCATCTGTACGCAGGATCTGGCCACATCCCTCGGGTCTCGACGTATGAAAAGGAACCTGGCATCGGGCCAGATGGCCGGTAGATCTTCGAAGGCGTGGTGTACTGTCGCGCCGACGACTGGTTTACCGTCCATCCGCTGGCGCTGCACGAGAAAGTCCTTCGCCATATCGATATAGGACATGGACTCATCCGCGGTGTAGCCGGAGCCGCGAAAATTACGGTCGAGCTTGAGCCGGTGGAAGTAGCCGCTGGCGTCGCTGTGGACATTCGCATCGACGATATCGCCGACGACAAATTCCATTTCTTCGCAGCGGCATACTTCAGAATGATGGCCCAGCATCAGACGCAGCAACGTTGTGCCTGAGCGCACTGAACCGACAACAAAGAAAGGGGTCATGAGAGTCCTACGTTCACCTTTTACGCCAGCAGAAATGCAGCTACGCGAACCTAGCTTGCGCTACCTTTGTTGAGTTGCAGGTGATCCGGAATGCCGTCGACACGATGGCCTTCCCCGGGAATCGCGCCCTGTTCTGTTCTGGAGCGCTCCCCATGCACGTCGAAAAGGTAATCCCACAGACCACGGATGAACGCTTTGTGGCACTGCCAGTTTGTGAGCCCGTAGAGCATGATCTGATTTCGCCAGAACGACATGATCAGTTGCGGACCTTTTTTCCGCCAGATGTTCTTCGGCGCATATCGATTGATGCAGATGAGGCGGTTGCGCACTGTGTAGTAGGTGATGTACGGAGACTCACGACCCGTCGTGAAGCTCCCGAAGTGCACCGCCCTGGCATCGCCGACCACCAGATATTTCCATCCTTTGTCGTGAAAGCGCAGGCAGATATCGTAGTCTTCCCAGCAGGTGCCGAACACTTCGTCCATGAGGCCCACCTCGCGCAGTGCCGCAGCGCGGAAACACAAAGCAACACACGGAATGAACTCACTCTCTATGGTCGGCCAGTCACGCTCGTCCAGGGGAATGCTGACATCGTAATGCTGATGCATCGTCATCTCCCGGTCGATGTACGCCCGGTAGAACTGCACGATCGGTCTGTCTTCATTCCCAGAGAAGAGAAGCAGGGGCGATGCTGCCCCAACGTCGGGATGC
Organism: Pseudomonadales bacterium; assembly: GCA_965267275.1. Lineage (GTDB taxonomy): Bacteria > Pseudomonadota > Gammaproteobacteria > Pseudomonadales > Azotimanducaceae > UBA4421. The sequence continues at coordinate 2,168,596 of OZ253950.1, read as the reverse complement.
GCTTCAAAAGCCTCGACCAGACGCGTTTCGACGTCCGGTGCCAGCGTGGAATCGTTACCAATCAGATGGACGTAGTCAGCGCCCATCTCCAGCGCTCGTTCCATCCCTCGATTCGCGCCCCCGGAAAAACCCTGATTCTCCGGCAGTTGCACCAACTCGACGTCAGGGAAGCGCTCCTTCAGCTCCGGGCCACGCACGGGCTTGGAACCGTTGTCGACGAGCACCACCCTGAGGTTGGGGTAGTCGTTAGCGAACACTGACGCCAGGCATTTGCTGGTCTGCTCAGTATCGTTCCAGGTCAATACGACCGCGACGACCAGCGGTTTTTCTTCGCTCATAATGTTTCAGCCTGCTCTTGAGATCAGTGCCGTTAGACAGGCAATCGCTTGAGGCCCGGTTCGGGCGCATTGATCAGCGCCGCCATGTTACCCGGAGGACTCGCGTTATCCATCATGACCTGATGCGCCGGACCGATTTCCGGGAACGACCAGGTTTTCGCCATCAGCGGATCCAGGCGCCCCATGCCCAGCAGGTTCACAACCTCCTGACACTGGCGCAAGCTTGCAAAGTGAGAACCTTGTAGACGCTTCAAGCGCATCCACAGAACCCGCGCGTCGATATCCAGGTTGTACCCTGAAGTCGCACCGCAGGTAACGATCATGCCGCCGTTGTCGCAGATGAAAATGGACGTTGGCATCGTGTCCTGGCCGGAATGCTCAAAAACGATCCAGGGGTTACGCCGTTCGCCCAGCACTTCCCAGAATGCTTTACCAAACTTACGAACGCCCGCCTGCCAGTCATCGAACTCGTCGCTGCCGACTTCCGGCAAACGCCCCCAATGGTCAAACTCCATGCGATTCAGCGTACCGTGAGCGCCGAGCGACATGCAGAAATCGGCTTTCTCTTCGCTCGAAACAACCGCAATGGCCTTGCCGCCAAACTCGCGCACGATCTGTATCGCCGCGGTGCCGAGGCCGCCAGCACCGCCCCAGATCAATATCGGGTCTCCCGGCCGCACCACATGCGGCGCCCAGCCGGTCAGCTGTCTATAGGCCGTCGCAAAACTGACAAAGACACTCGCAGTCTCTTCAAACGTCAGGTTGTCCGGCTTGTGAAAGCACTGAAAGTCCTCTACCACTGAGAACTGCGCAAAACATCCGAAGTTGTCCTCGAAGCCCCAGACGCGGTTGCTCGTGGAGGCAATCGGGTCGGTGCCCATGCGAATATCATGCGCGCTTTCGTCCCAGCGGCACGGTGAAACCATGACGTGATCGCCGACCTTGAGGCCTTTGACTTCGGAACCAACAGCCCAGACGACGCCGGAGCCTTCAGAGCCGCCGATGTGGAAATCGTGCGGGTCGCCATATTTCTGCCGTGCCGCAATCATGTCGACGGGTTTCGCCAGCGACGTCCAGACGCCGTTATAGTTCACGCCGGCAGCCATCACGTTGATCATGACCTGCCGCGGACCTACCTCAGGAACGTCCATGATCTCAATCTTGTATGCATTCTCAGGGGCCCCGTAGTTACACTGTCGCAGCACCGATGCATACATCTTTTCCGGGACGTGCCCGAGCGGGGGAACTTCCCCCAGTTCGTAGAGATCTTTCTTAGCCGGCATAACGTACTCCTTGTTCCGTGCTGCTGTCTGTGGTGTTCGGGCGTGACCCGTTAGGTTGAGAATCGATAGCGGTGACTTCGCAGTTCAATGCTTCGTCCAGGGTTGCGCGAACCCGAGCTGCGAGAACCTTGACGTTCGGTTCGAGGACCATGCTGTCATGATTGCCCGGGACGATCTGTACCCCGATGCCCTCGCTGGTCCATGGTGACCACCAGTTTTCGCTTTCCATCAACTGTCCGTCGGCATTCGCGATGCGGTTACCCCGCAGGTGGTAGGTATCGTCGAGTTCGGGTCGGAACAGGGAAATGTGCACCGGCAGAACTTTCATCTCGTAGCAGGCGAGAGACTCGCGGAAAGCAATTTCGATCTGCTCCGAACGAAACTCAGCGGGAGTGAGCGCCCGAGGCGGACCAGCGTGTCCACGCTTCTCGAGCTCCCAGCGTATCCGCCGCTTGAGCCAGGCTGTGGGATCAGCAAGCATGACTTTGAAGGTGCGCTGAAATTGTATGTGCGCACGGTCAATAAAATCCGGTTCCGGCCAGGCAGGGTGGGGCGGAATGGAGTCCAACATGACCAGAGCGGAAATGGACTCTCCCTCGGCAAGCAGCTGGTGAGCGATCTCGAACGCGGTGACACCACCGCCCGAGAAGCCACCCAAAAGGTATGGCCCATGGGGCTGCACCTCACGCATCTCTGCAATGTAATCTCGGGCCGCGTCGACAAACGTCCGGTGCGGTTCGTCCTCACCGTAGAGGCCTTTCGCCTGCAATGCGTAGACAGGTTGATCATCACCGAGATGTGTCGCCAGATGGCGCAGATTGAGGACGTTGCCAAACATACCCGCCACCAGGAATAGAGGCGGGCGACTGGTGTTGGAAGATCGGTTCATGCTGACCAGGTAGCGATGCCGCTTCTGGGTATCGACCGACTGCGCCTGCGCGTCGTCGCTGCTGCTGACGGCCGCACCAATCTCTTCACGCAATAGTGCGGCAAAAGGCTCGATGCAGGGCGCATCGAACAGCATGGAGATCGGCCAGTCGACGCCCCACTGTTTCTTTAATTTGGCAAAGAGCCGTACCGCTATGAGCGAGTGACCACCGAGATCGAAGAAATCGTCGCGAATCCCGATCTGATCGACGCCCAGAAACTCGCGCCACATGTTGACGAGTTCAGACTCCAGCTCATCTCTCGGAGCGATGTACTCACTGTCGAGATCCGGGCGTGCAAACGTGACACCCGCGTCTTCCGTATTCGTCGCGCAGGCAGATTCGATGCGGTCACGCCAGTCATTGATCGATATCGGGCTGACCACCGTTACGCCTCCGGGCAGGGCGGTCAAGCTGTGACTCAACGCTTCCAGACCTTCCTCCAGAGTGATCCCGTTTTCATAGGACTCGAGGAAAACAGACTCTATCGGCGTCGGATCGTGCGTGTGGCTCGCGGCGCTCTGGTCCTGGAGCGAGCCGAATCCCGATTGCGCATCGAGTTTACGCATCTGATAACGGTCGATCTCAAGCAATATTCTGCCCTGGCTATCGGTCAGGGTGATGTCGAAAGCAGCGATGTCTCTATCGAAAGCGTTGTCCGCATGGCTGGTGATATGGGCAAATATCTCGGACGGGATCCCACCGAGCACGCGCACTGAGCCATAGGCCAGCGGCACGTATATCGCCTCACCCCCGCGCCAGTCGCGGATCAACGGGATGCCGAAGCTGGTTGCGATATCGAGCAGTCCCGGGTGCAGTCCATAGACGGAGAAATCGTCTTCAAATTCGCCATCGACCCGCAGGCGTGCATAGGCTTCCTTATCACCGAAGCCTATCTCGCGCAGGCAGGACCAACGCGGCCCGAAGCCCAACTGAGCTTCCTGTGAACTCGGCAGCGCATCGTCGCCTTCGGCTACCTGAAGATCGTTGGGGCAGCGGCCCGCGATATCGGCTGTATTGAGATTCGCCCTGGGCGATGTCGACAGCGGACGCAAAGTCATCGTCGCGTGCTCTGCGCCCGACTCGGCGCTGACGATGCTGAGCTGGAATTCATCTTCCTGGCGCCTGAGCTCTATGACGACAGCGTGAGCCTGTTCATCCGCTACCGCGAGCGGTTGCAGAAAAGCCAGATCCGCGATCTCACAAAGGTCGTTACCACGAACATCGGCATACGCCGCGCGCGCCAGTTCCAGGTATCCCGTGCCGGGCAGCAAGGCCACCTGATCTTCGTTGCGGTGTTCATTCAGGACCCAGATGTCCGGCGCAGACCAGGAGGCTTCCCAGCGCCACTGCGAAGGGCCGTTTTCAGTACATTCGCCCAGCAGCGGATGGTCGGTACAGCGCGCGTAGGTAGACTCGGCCTGCCCGAATTTTATGTTTTGCGCCAGCTGCACAGCGCCGCCGACGTCGTGCCAGATACCCCAGTCCATCGCGACGGTGTGTTTACCCGCACGACAACGGTGTTCTGCATACGTATTCAGGAATGCATTGGCGGCTGCGTAGTCCACCTGTCCGGGTAACCCCACAATGGCACTCGTCGAAGAGAACAGCAGGAGAAAATCGAGCGGCCGGTTGGCGAAGAGCTCGTCCAATACCAGGGTGCCGTAGAGTTTGGTTGCAAAAACCTGCTCCGCACCTTCTTTGGTTTTCGTTTGCAGCACCCCATCGGCCACGGCAGCGGCTGCATGCAAAACACCGTTGATCGGACCGAACTGGGTCTCCGCGGATTCCACCACGCGCCGCATCGCAGCCGCATCCGTAATGTCCGCGCTGAGCGCCAGAACATCGCCACCCTGTTCGCGAATCTGGCGTATCGCGCGAATCTTTTTGGAAGTGCTGTCGCGATCGCCATGTCCGTCGAGCCACGTATCCCAGTCTGCTTCATCCGGCAGACCGGTGCGGCCAACTAGAACCATGCGCGCCTTGTGCTGCGTCGCGATGCGTTCTGAAAGTGCAAAGCCGAGGCCGCCGAGACCACCGGTTACCAGATACACACCGCCGGTGCGGAAGCCTGGCTGCGATACGCTCGCATCGGCGCGTTTCGGCGCCAGCGTTTCCGCGTAGCGACGAGACTGTCGCCACGCAACAACGCTGGTATCTGCTTGCGTCGTGGCCTCGTCGAACACCGTGCCCGCCAGTAAGGCGGCAACGTCTTCGGTGACTGTGACGCTTTCGAGACCTACCCAACCACGCAAACCCTTTGGTTTGGTGACCGGCAGGACAACGTCAATGCAGCGGCAACTGGTTTCGGGGAATTCCCGGGGAATGACACGGATCGGCCCCAACAACGTGCCTTTGTGCGGGTACAGGGTCGTGTCCGCGTCGTTCACCGCGGCCAATCCGTTCGTGACCACATCTATAGAGGCGACGCTCTCATCAGCGTCTGCAATGGCCTGCATGAGATAGAGCAGGCTGTAAAAACCGCTTTCCTGCGTGCGGTCCAGGAAACTGGATCCGGGGCGGAAGCTCTCATCCGCGGTAAGACTCCACAGATGAATGATACGGTCGGGCAATCGCTCCGCAGCAGCGAGCGACTCGACCAACTCATCGTAGCCGTCGCGGCCGGATTCCGGCGCCAGCGCATAGGCGCTATCCGATGTCTGCAGAAAGGTATCCGCGATAGACACCGTGGTGACGACACCGCCAGCTGCTTCCAATTGATGGACCAGCTGTTCGCCGACGCCGGTATCATCGACGAAGACGAGCCAGTTGATATCCGCGGAGATTCGCTCACCGGTCTGGTCAGCCTCCCGCCAGGCAATGCGCTGGTACCAATCGGCACGATGTTCAATTTTTTCGAGGTACTTATCAGCGACGACGCTCGCCTCGCCAATCACGCCAGGCTCTATCCAGTAGGGCTTGTGCTCGAAGGGGTAGGTCGGCAGGGGTATACGGCGACGACGTTCGTCCGCCCCACGCAGATTCTGCCATTCGACAGGGTAGCCGTTCGCCCACAGGCGAGCGTAAGTGCCAACCGCATACTCACGATCCCGCACATCGTCACTGGGTTTGCGCAGCGAGGGCACGATACCCAGCGGTTTCTTTTCCTGCTGGCGCGCAAACGTGCACAGCCCTTGACCCGGCCCAACTTCCAGAAGCACTCGATCATCACTTTCGATGAGGACCTGCAGGCCTTGTGCAAAACGCACGGTACCGCGCAGATGCTTCACCCAATACTCGGCGTTGCAGACTTCCTCAGCTGTCGCCCATGTTCCAGAAACGTTGGAAATGTAGGGCGTAGCAGGCGCGGCATAACGTATCTGCTCCGCGCCTTCGCGGAAGGCCTCGAGGATCGGGTCGAGATGGCGCGAATGCCCGGCCGCGTTGACCGGTATCACCCGAGCCTCAATCTCCTGCTCAGCAAGCCGCGCGGCAAGCGCTTCAACGTCCTCACGGAGTCCGGAAGCCACACACAATCCGGGGCTGTTCACCGCGGCGATGTCGAGCTCGGGCCCGATGGATTCCAGCGCTTCCTGCTCGGACATCGGCAGCGAGAGCATCGCGCCACCGCTCAGAGAATCGATGAGATTGCCGCGCAGAACGACCAGACGCAGCATGTCCGCAAGGCTGAACACGCCGGCCATGCAAGCGGCGACGTACTCGCCGAGGCTGTGGCCGATCATACCGGCCGGCTCTAGCCCCCAGGACTTCCAGAGCTGCGCGAGTGACCATTCTGTGGCGACCACCGCCGGACAGAGCCGCGAAGGCAGCTGCAACTGTGCTTCAGCGGCTGCCTCGTCCCCGGGTGCCGGATACATCAGTGCTTTCAGATCGAAATCGATCAGATCGTCGAGCAGCGTCAGACACTGATCCATCGCTGCGCGGAAAACAGGTTCGTCTTCGTACAATCCTCTCGCCATGTTCGGGTACTGCCCACCGGCGCCCGAGAACATGAACGCCACTCCGCCTGCCTCACGATCGGACTTGCTCGTGGTGACCCTGGCAGCCGGTTTCTGCTCGAGGTTTTCGATGGCGGTCTGAACGTCACCCGCGGTGACGACCAGCCGGTGCTCCCAGTAATCCCTGCCTTCCTGCAGCGTAAACGCAACATCGGCGAGATCCGCATCGGGATGCGCCCGCAGCCAGGCCGCCAGGTTGTCCGCTGCTGCATCGAGTGAGGAACGTGATTTGGTCGACAAGACCAGAGCGTGGTCTTCCCGCGCAGGTGTATCGGTAGGCGGCAGCGGCGGGGCCTCTTCAAGCACAACGTGCGCGTTTGTACCCCCGATGCCCAGCGACGAGACACCGGCGCGCCGCGGCATATCGCCCGTATCCCAGGGCGTCAATTCCGCATTGACGACGAACGGGCTGGAAGCAAAATCGATTTCCGGATTCGGCCGCTCGAAGTGAAGCGTTGGCGCAAGTTCCTGCGCCTGCATGGATTTGACAACTTTGATCAGGCTGGCGACGCCTGCCGCCGTATCGAGGTGCCCGATGTTGGATTTCACAGAACCAATTCTGCAGAACTGGGTTTCCTCCGTGGTGGCACGGAAAGCCGCCGAAAGCGCGGAAATTTCGATCGGGTCTCCGACTCGCGTGCCGGTGCCATGCGCCTCGACATAACTGATCGTATCGGCGGTGACATCGGCAACCGCTAGAGCCTCAGCGACAACCCCGGCATGGCCGTCCACGCTGGGCGCCATGTAGCCGACTTTACCGGCCCCGTCGTTGTTCACCGCGGAACCGCGAATGACCGCGTGTATCGGGTCGCCGTCGGCCAGAGCATCTTCCAGGCGCCGCAGAACGACGACCCCTGTGCCGCTGGTAAGCACCGTTCCTGCAGAGTCGGCCTCGAAGGGCCGGCAGTGTCCGTCCGGTGATACCGGCTCGTTGTCGCGGTAGACGTAACCTTGTCCGTTCGGCACGAGAATGGTGCTGCCCCCGGCAACCGCCATCTCACACTCGCCGCCCAATAGGCTCTGACAGGCGACGTGTATCGCAACCAGCGAGGTGGAGCAGGCGGTTTGAATCGCCATGCTCGGCCCTTTCAGGTTGAGCTTGTAGGAGACCGTCGTCGGTAGAAAGTCCCGATCGTTACCGGTATGCCGGAGCAGAAAAGAGCCGACCGTCCGCTGCATCTCCGGATTGGTGAGCAGGTTGTTGATGAAATAGGAGTTCATGCCACAACCAGCAAACACCCCGATCGAACCATCGAAGCGGTGGGTTGAGTGTCCCGCATTCTCGAACGCCTCTACCGCACATTCGAGGAAATGGCGGTGCTGCGGGTCAGTAATGGCCGCGTCTTTCGGTGAGAACCCGAAATAACCGGCATCAAACATCTGAACTTCGGGAAGACTGCCGCTGACCGGTACGTATTTGGGGTCGCGACGGAGGGCTTCATGGACACCACTCGCCTCGAGTTCCTCATCGCTCAGCCTGATGAGCGACTCTACGCCGGTTCGAAGGTTGTCCCAGAACTCATCTACGTCGTGAGCGCCGGGAAACCGGGCGGACAGGCCGACAATCGCAATGCCGTTCTCGAGAAGTGACGGATCTATAGCGGTCAATTTATTGTCCTAAAGCTGTCCGAAGAGTGTACTCACCACAGGTGCGCACTGTACCGCATGACCGGCGTGTTAGGTGTTAGGAATATGTGACCAAGGTTCCATTCATGTAAAACAACCGGTTTGCGCGAAGTGACGCTGGGGCGCGGTCTCCATGCAGTCGCCCGGGAATCGGAGCACCGGGTTTCACGGGTAAGTGTGGACTAAATTCCACTTTACATTTCTCAAGTACCAAGCCTATCGCAAAGCCGTTAGTCTGCCCGGATAGATCGCTTGTTACCTGTTCCCACCTGGAGGAATTCCGCTGACTAGCAATGCAAAAGCGCTTGCCCGCTGGTATGTCAAGAAACTGGCCCGCGGCGCCATGATAACGACTGCGCCGGTACGCAGAGTGATGCAGCAACCCGGTGATGACGCTTGCGTGCGCGTGCTGACTTATCACCGTTTTTCGAACGAACATCGGGATCCTTTCAGCGTGACGCCGGAAGATTTTGACAGGCAAATGGCCTTGTTAGCCTCAGAGGGACGCGCGGTATCGTTGCAGCAGGTGATCGACTTCCTGCGCGATGACGCCGCGTTACCAGCGCACGCCTGCCTGGTCACGATTGACGACGGTATGCTCAGCACGTTGTCGACAGCGGTGCCGATACTGGAAAAGCACGGCGTCCCGGGTGTCGCTTACGTGAGCTCGAAGCTCGTCGGGCTTGATCAAGCGGATCTGCCCGAGCGCTATTTGACCAGCGACGAACTGCGAACGCTCAATAAGTGCAAGCAAATTACCATTGGCTCACATGCGCATACACACCGTTCCATGGCTGAGCTGCCGCGCGAGGTCATGCGCGATGAAGCGGAGACGTCGAAACGCCTGTTGAGCGATATCATCGACGAGGAAGTAAACAGTTTTGCCTACCCGTTCGGCATGCAGAAAGACTTCGACAGCGAAACCGATCGCACGCTCTGCGAGGCCGGCTACGAAATTGCGTTCAATTCGATGCACGGTGCGGTACGCGCCGGCATGCCGCGCCACAGCCTGCCGCGCGTCAAAGTTGAAGGCGGCGAATCCCTCTCGATGTTCGCAGCCATCAGCCGGGGTGCCATGGATGATTGGCGTCTGGTCGACGACCGACTCTGGCGCGCGCAACGCGTGCGCCGCGAAATCGCCTGACGCGGCTGGGACCTTGATATGTGTGGTATAGCGGGCAGCATAGGGCCATCCACCTCGATGGGCACGAACGGTGCCGATCTGGTGTCCAGCATGCTGCAGGCGATGCATCATCGCGGACCTGATCAGCACGGTTTATGGGAAGCCAAAGGCGCTGACGTGGCGCTTGGCCATCGCCGCCTGTCCATTCTGGATCTCAGTGAGGCTGGCCGCCAGCCGATGACCGACAGCACGAGCGGCATCGTGCTCACCTACAACGGCGAGTGCTACAACTACCTCGAGTTGCAGGACGAACTGCGACGCGCAGGGCACAGCTTCCATTCGAGCTCCGACACGGAAGTCATTCTCAAGGCCTACCTGGAATGGGGCGCGGATTTCATCACACGGTTGCGCGGCATGTTTGCGTTCGCCTTGTGGGATCCCAAGCGCCGGGAAACGCTCCTGGTGCGCGATCGCCTCGGCATCAAGCCGGTGTATTACACGCAGGCGGGCGCCACCTTCCTGTTTGCGTCGGAAGTAAGGGCGCTGCTGGCAACCGGGCAGGTTGCGAGGACCCTGAATCCACACGCGGTCTCCACCTACCTGTGGCACGGTTTCATACCCGGGCCAGATACGATCGTGCGCGACATCAAGCGCCTGGCGCCTGGCACTTTGCTTCGCGTCGACGCTGACGGCCGCGTCATCGAAGAACGCCAGTACTGGCAATTGCCCTCGGGGCAAAATGCACCCCCGGCAGAAGACGCCGTTGCATTGGCGCAAGCGGAGCTTGCGCGAGCGTCCGCGGAACATCTTGCCAGCGATGTGCCTCTGGGCGTGTTCCTGAGCGGCGGCGTAGATTCTTCCGCGGTGGCCGCTCTGGCCCAACGCAGCGCCGCACATGCGGTGATGACATACAACATCCGTTTCGACGAGCCGGACTATGACGAGTCGTCGTACGCGCGCGAGGTTGCACAGCGCCTGGGCACGGCACACCAGGAACTCACCCTGACGGAGTCCATGTTCGCCGATCAGCTCGAAGATGCGCTGTCCTCCCTCGATCAGCCCACGTTCGACGCGATCAACACCTACTTCGTCAGCCGCGCGGTGAGAGAAGCGGGGCTCACCGTCGCTCTGGCCGGCACCGGTGGCGACGAGCTATTTGGCGGCTATAGCAGTTTCAGAGACCTGCCGAAGGCCTGCCGCATGGGTTCACTCGCCGGTTACCTGCCAGCGGCCATCCGCCGCGCAGCCGGCAGCATGGGCACGGCGATCGTATCGCGCGGCGCGGGCGAAGTGCGGCCTCAGGTTCGCTGGGGCAAGATCGCCGATCTTCTCGCGACCCAGGGTGACCTCGTCAGCGGCTACCAGGTGTCTTACGCATTGTTCAACGGTAACTTCCTGCGCGTGCTCGACCGTAGCGGTGCGACCGGGATGGATCACGGTCTGCGCGCTGACATTGCCGACGGCTTACGCGGGAATATGGGTGAGGATCAAAGCATGCTGGAGCAGATCTCATCGCTCGAGCTCTTCAGTTTTCTCGGTGAGCGCCTTTTGCCCGATACTGACAGCGCCAGCATGGCCGCTTCCCTCGAGGTGCGCGTGCCGTTGCTGGATCACCAGTTCATTGAATCCCTCGCGGGTTTGACCACGGCACAGCGATACCATCCGGTCGGCCGTAAAGCCTTCCTGCGCGATGCAGTCAAAGCAGAGCTCGATCCGAGAATCTTCGATCGCCCGAAAGCGGGATTTGAGCTGCCGCTGGAAAAATGGTGCAGAGCGCGCCTCGCGCCCGAACTCGACGCCACCTTCCGCGACATCAACCTGGCCCACTCGATCGGCCTGGACGCCGAATGCGTCGTCAGGCTGTGGCGTGCGTTCTCCGCGGACGCACCGGGCCTCTATTGGTCCAGGTTATGGAGCATCTTCGTGCTCATGACCTGGTGTAAGCAACACAAAGTAACATTGGGCTGAATACTCATGAGCGAAGCGACGGGACACGAAGATAACGTGCAGAGCAGCGCGCCTGCCGGGCGCAGGTACCTGCTGGTCACGCCGTGCAGGAACGAAGCACAGTACATACGTACGACCCTGGAAACGACATGCTCCCAGACGGTGTTGCCAACGCAGTGGATCATCGTCGACGACGGATCCACTGATGAGACGCCGGAAATCCTCGCCGAGTACGCTGCCAGATTCGATTTCATCAAAGTGGTTCAGCGCCCAGACCGCGGTAAACGCGCGGTAGGTCCGGGTGTCATAGAGGCTTTCTATGACGGTTTGTTGCATGCCGATCTCGATCAATTCGACTACGTCACCAAGTACGATGGGGATCTCGAAATGCCGCCGCGTTACTTTGAACGGGTCATGGAATTGATGGAAGCCGACCCGCGGCTCGGCAACCTTTCCGGCAAGCTGTTTGAGCGACGCCCTGACGGTTCGCTGTTCGAAGAGCGTACCGGTGATGAGAACGCAGTGGGCCCCGTCAAGTTCTATCGCACCGCCTGCTTCAAAGACATCGGCGGCTTCGTGCGTGAAGTTGCATGGGATGGGATCGATGGGCATATCTGCCGTATGCACGGCTGGGTCGCAAAGTCGGTAGATGACCCCGAGATGCGCATCATTCACCTGCGGCCTATGGGAAGTTCGCAGCAGAACATCATCGTCGGGCGCGTGAGATGGGGCAGGGGCAAGTACTTCATGGGATCAGCCTGGTACTACGTCCTCGCCTCGGCCATCTACCGATCGATCGAGCCACCCTACGTCATCGGCGGGCTGGCGCTCTTCTACGGGTATTTGAAAGCGCTCGTCACCGGCCATCAGCGCTACGACAATCCAGAATACCGCCGCTACATCCGGCGCTTCGAGCGGGCGCAACTGTTGCGCGGCAAAGGCAAAGCTCTACAGCAGGAGAACGAGCGCGTGCATGAGGAGTTCGCCCGTGGCACAGCCTCCGCAAACTGAGGTTGCCCCGGGGCAAGACATCGCATCCGGCGCAGAGCGGCGCAGCAGGCTGCTTTATCTGACGACAGAATACCCGCATATCAGTCATACTTTCATACGGCGCGAGATACAGGGCCTCGAGGCGCTCGGCTATGAAATCGATCGGGTCGCGATGCACGCTGGCGTCACTGCAGTGGATGCCGCAGATCAAGCGGAAGCGGCAAAAACCGTTCACCTGTTGGCGCAGTCGAAAGCGAAGATAGCCCTGCAGATTCTCAAAGGTGCACGGCTGGCCGGCCTGCGGATCGTGCCGGCTTTGCGTCAGGTGCTGACACTGAGCGGGGCGAGCGACCGCAGTTTCCTGCGACACCTCGCGTACTGGCTGGAAGCGCTGATGCTGCGGGCGATCGCCGGCAAACGCGATATCCAACACATACACGTACACTTCGGCACCAACGCGGCAACCGTCGCGTACCTGACGCGCTTGATGGGCGGACCCAGATACAGCGTCATGATGCACGGGCCGGTCGAGTTCGATCAGCCGTATGGGCAGAGCCTGACGCTGAAACTTTCAGCCGCGAGCTTCGTCGCCGCGATTACCGATTACTGTCGATCGCAGATCTTTCGATGGCTGCCGCATGCACAGTGGACCAAGGTACACGTGGTGCCGTGCACCGTCGGTGAAGAATGGTTTGCGGCCGCCGAGCCCCTCACCCCAAATCACCGGGACCTCGTTTGCGTCGGGCGGCTGGATGAGCAGAAGGGTCAGATCTTCTTGATCGATGCCTTCGCCGCTGCCAGAGCCGCGGGTTTCGACGGACGCCTCCTGCTGATCGGCGACGGTCCTTTTCGAGAGGCCATCGAGCGACGCATCGAAGCTCATCAACTCGGTGATAGCGTGGTCCTCACAGGCTGGCAGTCCGCAGAGCAGATCAGAGCCCACATCAGCGCCGCGCGCGCCTTGATACTGGCGAGCTTTGCCGAAGGCCTGCCGGTTGTCATCATGGAAGCGATGGCGATGCAGCGGCCGATTCTCAGCACCCGTATCACCGGCATCCCGGAGCTGGTGCGAGACGGCCAGGAGGGGTTTCTCTATACGCCAGCCAATACCGACGAGCTGACCGCGGCCATCCTGCGTCTGGCTGAAACAGACGTCGACACTCTCGCGCAAATGGGCGCTCAAGCACAAGCCCGCGTACGCGAGCGTCACCTCACCGAAGTTGCCGTACGACGTTTAGATCGCCTGATTCAAGACTCGGCAGCCGAGTCCTGAGCGTCACTTGTATTCAATGATCTGAGTTTTGCCCGGCAGCAGGTCGCGCAAGAATTGTAACTGTCCGAACAGCTCGGGAAAGCGAGCGAGCGTATTGAAAAACGCTTCTGTGAAACGGTCCCGCCAGGGACCGTGCCCCGACAAGATGAGACGCGCAACCTGAAGCGGATAGAGCCCTAAAACGAGCAATCCCGCAGGGCCGAACGCGAGACACAAAGCGACGCTCACGGCAATCGGCAGCGGCACCCATATCCAGGGGCGCAGCGTCTGCCTGATCCAGTGTCGTTCCGGTCCACGGCCGTGCAGCCAGGACCCCGCGGCATAGGCATAGCCACTGCGCTTCATCCTTTTCCACCACTGCCCAAAACGGGTCATGGCGGCATCGTGTAGCGTCATCTCTTCCTGGAGCGCATGTATCTGCCAGCCCGCCGCCCGCAGGCGCACACAAAGTTCAGGTTCCTCGCCCGCAATCAACGTGTCGCGATAGCCACCCACTTCCGAAAGTGCTGAAACGCGCATCATGACGTCGCCGCCACAGTACTTGGCGGGACCCGCAGTGATCTCCCACTCCCAATCGCAGAGCTGGTTGTACACCGTTTTGTCGGGAAAGCGCTCGCGTCTGCGACCGTAAACCGCCGCAACATCGCTATGCGCATCCAGGAAACCTCGGGCAGTCGCCAACCAGTCGGGCTGAATTTCGCAGTCACCGTCCAGGAACTGTACGTATTCCTGCGTGGGATTCAGCTCGAGCAGCCGCTGAAGACCTGCGTTGCGGGCTCGTGCGGCCGTGAAGGGAATCGTCTGATCGAGGTCCACGACGACACACCCCATGTCGCGGGCGAACTCGCAAGAACCGTCTGACGAACCGGAGTCTACATAGACGACCGTGTCCGCATGTGGTCTGACGCTGCGCAGACAACGTTGTAAACGCTCCCCCTCGTTGCGTCCGATGGCGATGATCGCTGGTCGGGCGAGCGGGGCGTCCTGGGCGTCTTGTGTTTCCACCGACTCCGATCAGGCACGACGCCGGCGCATGGCACGACGCTGCTGCCCACGACTCAAGCTCTGCTGCACACTCTTGTCGTCCGCGCCACCGGTCAGGTAGTCCGCGAGCGATTTGATCGTCGTGTACTGGTATAGGTCCGTCAGCGTCACCGGTTTATCCAGCGCTTCTTTCAGCTGCCCATGCAACTGCACGACCAGGAGCGAGTGACCGCCCAGATCGAAGAAGTTTTCATTGAGGCCGACTGCATCGAGTTTGAGGATCGCACGCCAGAGGTCAGCAATTTTCTTCTCGAGATCGCTGGAAGGCTCAGCTTCCGCCTCGACCTGACGGGCAACTACGGGCTTGATGTCACCCAGCGCCTTGCGGTCGAGCTTGCCGTTGGCTGTGCGCGGCATGTACTCGAGACTCACAAACTCATTCGGGATCATGTACTCGGGCAAACCATCGCGCAGTGCCTGACGCAAATCCGCGCTGTCTATTTCGATACCCGGCGCCGGAGTCACGAACCCAACCAGGCGCTGATCACCCGCGTCCGCGACGCGCACGATCACGGCGGCCTCGAGGATGGTATCCATGTGCTCGAGACGGGCTTCGATTTCACCAAGCTCTATCCGATAGCCGCGAACCTTGACCTGGAAGTCTGAGCGCCCGAGGTAATCGAGGGTGCCATCTTCGCGATAGGTCGCCAGGTCTCCGGTCGCGTACATACGCGCGCCGGGGGTGTCTGCAAAAGGATCGCTGACAAAACGTTCCGAGGTGAGCTCGGCGCGATTGTGATAGCCGCGGGCAACGCCCTCACCACCAATGTACAGCTCGCCGGGAATACCGGCGGGCAGAGGCTGGCGATGTTTGTCCAGAACATAGATTTGCGTGTTGGCGATGGGCGAGCCGATGGTGATCGCGTCGACATCATCGACAGCGCTCGTCATCGACCAGATGGTCGTTTCCGTCGGCCCGTACATGTTGGTCAAGGTACCGTCGTGCCGCGCCTTGATCTCTTTTGCCAGAGCGGGCGGCAGCGCTTCGCCGCCCAGCAGCAGATTCGGCACGCTGGTGAACGCTGCCTGACTGTCGCTGTCGGCCATGTACATACGCGCGGTCGAGGGCGTGCACTGCAAATGCGTGACCGCGTGCTCCTGCACGAGTTGGGCAAAGCCGGCAACTTCAGCATCGCCACTTTCAGCAACGACGCTGACCATGCGATCCCGCAACACTTTCAAGCGCGGCAGACTGTCCATCACGAGGTCGGTGGCAACGCCGAAATCCAGCAGACAGGCGATTTCGTCGACGCCAACGTCTGTGCAGCGCCCCAGCATGCTGAGACAGGTGTCCACATCACCAAAGAGGCCGCTGGTCTCGAAATAGCGTTCGAACGCAAATTCGAGGATCGTGTTCACCTCTTCATCGCTGAGCGACCGAAGATCAACGTCTTCGGGCTTCGCGGTTTCGCCGCCCGGCTTTTTGAAAGCCGGGAACGCCCAGGCGTAATCCATCGCCAGCCGCATGGAGCTGGACAGATAATCTTTCATCGGTTCACGCACGAGCTCCTTCACGGAGGCCACGTCGTCGCCGACGTAAGTGTGCAGCATCAACGCCACGCGTCCGGCTGCCGGGTCATGGCCTGCCTCGGCGCGGGCGTTTCGATAGAGACGGATCTTCTCGCCGACCTCTTCGACGGATTGGCCCAGCAAGTGGGTTAAAACGTTGTAGCCCAGGCGTCCAGCCTCGATCCAGGTTTCCGGATTGCCTGCGGTGGTGATCCAGCAAGGCAGCTCCGCCTGCACCGGTCGCGGCAGGGATTCGACTTCCACGTCTCCCATCGGACCCGGGAACGAGAGCTTTTCGCCGCGCCAGAGCTGACGCACCTGCTCCAGCTGGTCATACATGACCTTTTTGTTGTCCGCGTGATTCTCCGGCATCAGCACAAAATCGTTGGGATTCCAGCCAGAGGCGGCGGCTATCTCGACGCGTCCGTTGGAAAGATTGTCAACCACACCCCATTCTTCCGCGATACGCACGGGGTGATGCAGCGGCACCACACAGCTGCCGGCACGAATTTTTACATGCTCGGTGATCGCCGCGACCGCCGCGCCGGTAACTGCCGGGTTCGGGTATGGGCCGCCGAAAGCATGAAAGTGACGTTCCGGCGTCCATACGGCGGAGAAGCCGTTGGCATCGAAAAACTTGGCGCCTTCCGTCAGCAGCCGGTATTTGTCCGGCCCGGGCGCATCATCGTTACCCCACATGAATAAGCCCATGTCGAGCACGCGGCCAGGTGCATCTGCCTGCCCGGCCGAGCGGCTGGCAGCCTCATCGTGAATGACCACTTTGAAACCGCGATTGACCGTCCAGAAAAGCTCGAGCACAGATATGTCAAACGACAGGCTCGTGACGGCCAGCCACGTGCGCTGTTCGAGATCAGCACCCGGCACTGCGCTATCCATCGCAACGAAGAAATTCACGACGTTGCGGTGTTCCAGCATTACGCCTTTCGGCAGCCCGGTCGAACCGGAGGTGTATATCACATAGGCAAGATTGTCCGGCGCCGCTGGGCAGGGCAGCGGCCCACGCTCGGCGCTGAAATCGAAATCATCGAGAATCAGACGGCTGGCATCGCTGTCCGGCAGCATCGCTTCCAGAGCACGCTCGGTAATCACCACCGGCATGGCCGAGTCTTCCATCATGAAAGCGATACGTTCGGCCGGGAATGCCGGATCCAGCGGCACATAGGCTGCACCTGCTTTCAGCACCGCGAGCGTCGCGATCATCAGCTCCACGGAGCGTGAAACATGCACGCCCACGAGCGTGTCGACACCGATGCCCATGTCTACGAGCGCACCGGCGAGAACGTTGGCGCGCGCATTCAAATCGGCATAGGTCAGGCTCTTGCCGGACGCCACTACAGCGACCGCATCCGGCTGCTGTGCTGCGAGCTGCTCAAACCGGGTGTGCATGAGCAGCGCCCGATCATGCTCGACGCCGGTTTGATTGAGCTCGACCAGGAGCCGCTGGCGTTCTTCGCCGCCAAGCAGATCCAGATCGCAGGCACGCTTCGTCCCACCTGCGGCGACGCCATGTAGCAACGCCTCGAAATGCTTACACAGCCGATCGACGGCTTCTTCATCATAAGCCGTGGGCATGTACTCGATATCAATCGTATCTCCGATACGCAGCGTCAGCTCGGCGAACCCGCGTGGCGCGCTGGCGTCCATTGCGATACCTACAGACATCGGCGCAGCGCCGGTAAGGGTCGGATTCGTGCGCAGACGCGGTTGCCGCTGTGCGAGGTCGCGCAGCCACGGTTGCCGCGACGTCAAACGATCCAATTGATCGGCTATACCTGCCAGAAGCGGCTCGAGTTCCGCAGACTGATCGACTTGGAACTGGTCTACCCCAAAGGCGGCCAGCGCTAGCGGGTAGCGCGCCGCGGCAGTGCTGAGTGCGCCGCCGCTGACGGCAAGACTCACATCGTCCATTCCGCCAACACGGGTGACGAAAGTGACGAACGCCGCGGCGAGACGACGCGATTCGCCGCGCAGGGATTCAGGCACCGCGAGCGCTCGCGCATTCAACGCATCCCCGGATGTCGTCTTCGCTGATCCCCAGCGATAGGGCAGAGACACCGCCTCATTGTTCAGCAGACGCTTGAGCCAGAAATTCTCCGCTTTCGCGACCGCCGTATTGTCCTCCGAAGCAACTGACACACTGCTCAACATATCGCCGGCAGACAGGCCGATGTCGGCGAACGGCACCTGAGCACCGCTCAGGTCATCGAGCCTCTGTATCTCGAGCGCAGCAGTGCCGCAACCGATCTGAAGGCTCGTTTCGTCGACTGCAATGACTGCTCCCGACGCTGCCGGCGCAAGATCGTCCCGCACGCGGGCGTTTTCGACGACGTAGATGTCACCGCCGACGACCAGCTTGGGGCAGCCCAGCGTGTTTTCGTATCGGCCGGTGTGCAATGCGCGCACCTGACGCTCGAGCTCGTCCGCTGGTCGCTGCCAGTCGAGAAAGCAGAAGTTCTCCGGTTTATCCGCCCGGCCGAAGTAGCGTCGCGCGGAGAGATCCTGGGCCTTCGGCTCGAGCGCGTCGTTGACCAGTTGCTCGAGGAGCACCGGGAAAGACTCCAGCGCAGCAGTGAAACACTTGGTGTTGAGAGATACCGCGGTATCGTCGTCGCTGATGGTTACGGGCTGGCGCAGCAGCACGTCGCCGGTGTCGATTCCCACGGCCATGACGTGCCAGCTTATGGCGTAGTCGGTTTGTCCGTTCAGCAGCGCCCACATCGGCGTATTCAAACCAGCGTATTCCGGCAGAGGACCGTCATGGAAGTTGATGGCTCCGCGCGCAGGCGCCTCAACGACGGCCTCCGGAATGATCGCCAGGTGGGTGATGGCAAAGAGGTAGTCGAACTCGAGCGCGGCGAGGGTGGCGGCATAATCAGAGCTCACCGGCACGACCTCGATCTCATGGCCGCGTGCCCACGCAGCCACTTGAGGGGCATCGGTCACAACCCGCAATATGGAGTGGCCCGCTTCGAGTAACAACTCACCGCACTGAGTGAGGAGGGTATCGCCGCCGATCAGGCAGCAGGAAAAAGATTGACTACTTCGCGACATGTACTTGCTGACTCATGTTGTGGGGTCTCTGGGCGTATTATGCACCCATTACCCGCGCAGCGAGGCGCTGCTTTACATACTAGGTACAAGATCCAATATGTTTGTGAAGCCATATCCCTTAGTCTGCGCCTCGAATCGCCGAGCGTTCTGATCGGCCCAAAAGAGGCAATTTTTCATGCAGGATAGGGGCAACATACCTGTCTTCATACTTTGCGGTGGTCTTGGGACGCGCCTCAAAGAGGAGACTGGCAGCCGACCAAAGCCGATGGTACCCATCGGTGACAAACCCATCGTGTGGCACCTGATGCGGTGTTACGCCAGTCACGGTTTTCGACGTTTTGTCTTGTGTCTCGGCTACAAGGCAGAAGTCGTAAAATCCTATTTCCTCAACTACCACTCGCTGAATTCCGACTTCACCGTCTCGCTCAAGACCAATGAAGTCACGGTGCATTCAGTGGACCATGATCAGGATTGGGAAGTGACTCTGGCGTTTACCGGTGAGTTGAACATGACAGGCAGCCGTATCGCCCAGGCAACCGCCAGATATCTCGGCGATAGTGAGCACTTCGCCGTGACTTATGGTGACGGCCTGACCGATGCAGATCTCGGTGCCGAGTATGAATTTCACTGCGCCCACGACAAGCTGGGCACCGTGCTCGGCGCGAATCCGCCATCGAGATTCGGCGAGCTGAAACTCGATGGCGATGAAGTGCTGGCTTTCAGTGAAAAACCAGAGCTGACCGCCAACTGGATCAACGCAGGTTTCTTCTTTTTCCGCCGCGACTTCGTTAAATATCTTGATGATGATGAGAGCTGCGTGCTGGAGCAGGCACCGTTAGTCAACCTGGCTGACGATCGCCAGCTGGCAATCTACAAGCACAGCGGTTTCTGGCAATGCATGGACACCATGCGTGACCTCGAATATCTGGACGCGCTCTGGTCAAGCGGCAATCCGCCCTGGTTCCAGCAGTAGCCATCGTCCACCCTAAACAGACAAGGAATAAGTGCACATGAAGGTTTTTGTCACCGGTCATAAAGGTTACATCGGCGCCCACCTGGTCGAACTCCTCAAGGAAAGCGGTCACACCGTAACAGGCTGCGACCTCGACCTGTTCGAGGGATGCGCGTGGGAGCCCTGCGTGCCTGCAGACAATGACCTGCTGCTGGACTCGCGGGCGGTCACCGCTGCGGATCTGGAAGGTCACGACGCAGTGCTGCACCTCGCAGCAATTTCCAACGACCCCATGGGTGATCTCGACGCAGATATCACCTACGGCATCAACCGGGACGCGTCGGTGCGCCTGGCGGAGCTGGCCAAACAGGTCGGTGTCGAACGGTTTGTTTTCTTCGGGTCCTGCTCGGTCTACGGCAAAGGCGAAAAACTGGATCTCGAAGAGACGGATCCGCTGAACCCGATAACGCCATACGCCACCTCCAAGATTGATTCCGAAGAGCGCATAGCGCCGTTGGCAGACGAGCGCTTCAGCCCGGTATACATGCGCAACGCGACCGCGTACGGTTTTTCAAAGATGCTCCGCACTGACCTCGTGGTCAACAACCTGCTCGGCAGTGCGCTCGCCTACAACGAGATCCGCATCATGAGCGACGGTTCTCCCTGGCGTCCTTTGATCCATTGCCGCGACATCGCGCGTGCGGCAATTGCGTTCATGGAAGCGCCGAGGGAGCAGATTCATAACAAGGCGGTCAATGTCGGCGGCAACAGCGAGAACTATCAGGTCAAAGACGTCGCCGACCAGGTCAAGCGCCTGATCCCGGGCGCTGACATTACCTTTACCGGAGAGGTCGGGGCGGACCCGCGCAACTACCGCGTGAACTTCGATTTACTGAGCGACGTCCTGCCCGAATTCAAACTGGCCTACAATCTCGAAACCGGCATGGAAGAACTGCACCGAAAGATGGTGGAACACGGCTTCGACGCCGCCGACTTCGAAGGCGATCAATTCGTCAGGCTGCGCACCCTTGCCAAACGGATGGATCGCCTGCAGCAGCCGCTGGCGAATCTGGCGTAGCCCGCATGCGCTTCGAACCGACACCGTTAGACGGCGCGTACGTGATCGAACTCGACAAGATCGGGGATGATCGAGGTTTCTTCGCCCGCGCATTCTGCGTGAACGAATTTGCCGAGGCAGGGCTCGTGCAGAATTTTGTGCAGGTGAACAACTCACTTTCGGCACATCGGGGCACTCTGCGAGGCATGCACTATCAGCTGCCACCTCACGCGGAAACCAAAATAGTGCGCTGCATTCGCGGCGCGCTGTGGGACGCAATCATCGACCTGCGCGAAGAATCACCAACTTTCGGCCAGCACTTTCACATTGAGTTGAGCGCCGAAAATCGCCGCATGCTGTATGTGCCGAAAGGATTCGCCCACGGGTTCATCACACTGGAGGACGACACGGAGGCGTTTTATTTCGTCGATGAGTTCTATGCGCCCCAGGCCGAGCGCGGCATACGCTGGAACGACCCGGAGTTCGGCATCCCATGGCCGCTGGATCCGGTGGAGCTCTCCGACAAAGATCAAAACCATCCTGATTTCGATCCCGCGCACCACCTGCACGCAGCTACCGACTGACGCAACATGAAAATTCTGTTTACGGGCGCCAGCTCTTTCACCGGTTTCTGGTTCGCACGCAGCCTTGCGGCAGCGGGACACGAGGTCGTCGCCACCTTCCGTGGCGACGCCTCCAGCTACGCCGGGGACGGGCGCGGGGCGCGGCTGTCAGCACTGACCGACGTCTGTCGGCCGGTCTTCAATTGTTCGTTTGGCAGCGCCGCGTTCTTTGATCTCATTGCAGCGGAATCGCAGTGGGATCTGCTGTGCCACCACGCTGCAGAGGTCCGGGATTATCACAGTCCGGAGTTCGACATTGCTGCCGCGGTGCAGGCCAACACGTTCGAGATGCGGCGCGTGCTCCAGGCGCTGACGGAACGGGGTTGCCAAGGCATCCTGTGTACGGGGTCGGTATTCGAGCCAGGGGAGGGCGCAGGCTCCGAACAGCTCAAAGCCTTTTCTCCGTATGGCGTCTCCAAAGCGCTGAGCGCACAGGTCGCGGCATTCTACGCCGATGAAGCCCGCTGCAAATTCGGCAAATTTGTCATCCCTAACCCCTTCGGACCGTTTGAGGAGCCGCGCTTCACGGCCTACCTGATGCGCACGTGGAAGGCCGGGGAAACCGCGGAAGTGCGCACGCCTGCATACGTGCGCGACAACATCCATGTCGATCTTCTGGCACACACGTACGTCGGCTATGCGGAGCGGTTGATCACAGAACCGACCGTCAGCCCCCTGAATCCCAGCGGCTACGTCGAAAGCCAGGGGCAGTTCGCCGAGCGTTTTGCCATGAACATGCGCGCGCGCACCGGTCTCGAGTGCGCCGTCAGCCTGGCCGAGCAGACCGAATTCACCGAACCGCGCATCAGGATCAACCTGGATCCTGCCACAGCGCTGGTGCCCGGCTGGGATGAAACTGCCGCGTGGGACGGCGTGGCCGCCTTCTATCGCGATCAGCAGGGTGCCTGATTGGCGATGAAAGTGCTGGCAGTCTCATCAGGCGGAGGGCATTGGGTAGAACTCCTGCGTCTGGTACCGGCATTCGCTGAGCACAGCATTCACTTTGTTACCGTCAACGAGACTTACGTGCGGGACGTGGCCGGCCATCAATTCAGCGTCGTACGGGACGCTACCCGCTGGAATCCTCTGGGTCTGCTGCTCGTCGCATGGCAGATTTTCAGCGTCGTGCGACGCTTCAAGCCCGATGTCGTGCTCTCCACAGGCGCTGCCCCCGGGCTGCTGGCGCTCGCTGTCGGCAAGCTGTTCGGCGCCCGCACTATCTGGGTCGACAGCATCGCCAACGTCGACGAACTGTCACGGTCGGGTCAGCTGGCCAGACACACGGCGGACCTGTGGCTGACACAATGGGCAGACCTCGCGGACGAAAACGGCCCCGAGTACGCCGGGAAAATTCTGTGATCTTCGTGACCGTCGGCCATCAGACCCCGTTCGACCGGTTGGTCAAAGCCGTCGACAATTGGGCTGCGGACCACGCCGATATCGAACTCTTTGCCCAGATTGGCGAAGGTGAGTACGAGCCGCAACACATGCCGTACACCCGCTGGCTGAGCGCAGAAGCATTCGCCGATAAGCTCGATACGTGCGCAGCTATCGTTGCACACGCCGGCACGGGTACGATCATTCAGGTGCTGACGCAAAACAAACCGCTGCTCGTGCTGCCGCGCCGTGCCGCTCTGGGCGAAACACGCAATGACCATCAGATCGGCACGGCGAAGCATTTCGCAGCAGAAGGTGTCGTGCTTGCCGCAGACGACACCGAAGCGCTTGCGGCACAGCTCGAATCGCTGGCCACATGGCGGCCTGAGCGCAGCATCGCCGATTCCGCATCGCCGGAGTTGATCGCGCGTCTGCGAGATTTCATAAACGACACGAAAACTGCATAAATACGCAGACCGCAAAGATATTCCTGACTTTGTAAACCCACCGATTCGAGGCTGCTCAGACCGTATAATGGCGGGCGAAATAACCCGTGTTGACGTATGGCAATCGAAATTGTTCCCCACGCCGCGAAGTTTTCCGCGGCAGTCGAATCGTTCAACGCGCGCATGCGCGACGGCGGTTCCAAATGGGGGTTTTATTCTGACCCGCAGCCTGACTGGATCCCGTTCTCGGATGGGGCGAAGACATGGCGTGAGTATCACCTTGCGGTAGAAGACGGCGAGACCGTCCGTGGCGGCTACGCGCTGAAACCACAATTGTGGCTGATCGACGGCGAGGAAGCCTGGGTCACAGACTGGCAGGGGCCTTTCACTGAGGCTGCGATAGACGTCAAATACAGCCCGCTCATGCTGCGCATCTTACGCAACATGCAGAAGCAGCACCCGCTGCTCTTCAGCCTCGGCCACGGCGGTACCGAGGAGCCGATCGTTGACCTGCTGCGTAAAATGGGCTGGGAGTTACGCGGCATACCGTTCCTCTTTTACGTCAACAGACCGTTCCGCTTCCTGCGATTCAACAAATACCTGCGCGGCACCGCGGCGCGGCGTCTCGCGCTGGATCTGCTGGCTTACACAGGCGCAGGATGGCTGGCTGTCCGCGCCCTGCAGGCCGTAAACCGGCTCCGCAGCCGCACCGCCAGTCAGGCGATGACCGCGGAGGTGTGCGAGGATTTCGGCGCCTGGGCCGACACGTTGTGGCAGGCGCACAAAGACGCTTACAGCTGCCTGGCCGTCAGAGACAGCGAAGTGATGAACGCGCTGATGCCGCAAGCAGGCTGGCCGGGCGGCATCCGCCTGCAGGTCAGGAACGCAGCGGGGGAGACGGTCGGCTGGGTCGCTGTACACGACAAAACGTTTACCGACGATCCCCGCTTCGGCACGCTGCGCGTCGGCTTGATCACCGACTGCTTCGCCGCGCCAGAAGACGCCGCGGGCGTTGCCGCCGCTGCACACGCTTTCCTGTGTTCACGAAAAGTTGACATGATATTTGCTAACTTTTCCCACAGTGCATGGATAGCCGCGCTTTGTGCCAGCGGCTACACCGCGCTCGCTGATCGGCGTATATTTGCACTCTCTCCAGCGTTGCGAGAGGCCCTTTCGGGCACAAATTCCAATGAAATTCACTTAACCAATATGGACGGTCACGGTCCACATGGTTTCTATTAACCGTAATCGGGAACGAGCATGTCATATACATCGACAGAATTAGCCCCCAAACTCAGTAGCGCCTCGATTAAGAAAACCTGGGACGTCTACAGCGCTTTCGACTGGCCTGAGAGCCTGCCGGAAAACACGTGGTACATGAGCCCCGAGCTCATCTCTATTTACGGTACGGAACAATATGACAGCCTCACCGAGGCGCAGCAGCAGAAGCTGAGCTTCACGGAACTGTGCAATTTCTTCAGCCTCGTCCTGCAGGGCGAGCGGCCGCTGGTGCAGGGTCTCGCGCACAGGCTGTATCTCAAATCCACCGAGCCCGAGGTCAGTGAATACCTTCATCATTTCATCGATGAAGAAAACAAGCACATGGTGATGTTTGGCATGTTCCTCAAGCGTTACTTCGGCAAAGTTTATCCAGAGAAGAAGGTCACGATTCCGCGCGAGTATGCGAAAGGGGAAGAAGATGTGGCCTTTCTGTGCAAGGCCCTGGCCGTCGAAGAGTACGGCGAGTACTACAACGTCGTGATGTGGCACGACGATCGCATCCACCCCCTGGTCAGCGAGATCAACCGCGTGCACCACTTTGACGAAACCCGCCACCTGGCCTTCGGGCGTGCGCGTCTGGTGGAGACCTTCCAGGACAAATCCAAAGCCTGGAGCAGCGAAGAACTCGCGAGTTTCCGCACATGGCTCGTGGCTTATTTACAAAGCTCGTGGGGAGATTATTACAATCCCACCATGTACAAAGACGCGGGCTTGGAAGATGGTTACGGCCTGCGTCAGCTGGCGCTGGAGCACGGTAAAGCACACCGCCAGAAAGCCTCTGAAGTACTGATTAACTTACTCGTTGAAAATGGGATCTTGGAAGAGGTCCCGGAACTGTAGCCAGGACCTCCATGGAAGAAGCAGAAGTAAAGCTCAAACTGAAAGACTGGATTATCGACCGTTCGAAAATACCGGTTGTCGACGGCCAGCTGAAAGACGATACGCCCATCATCGATGACGGCTATCTGTCCTCGCTGGACATTGTCGAGTTCATCCTATACATCGAAAGCCTGATCGGTGAAGAGTTGGACCTGGAAGAACTGGAACCTGAAATGTTCACCAGCACCAACACGATGTACGACACGTTCTTCGCGCCGGCTTAACGCCGGTTCCCGTCAGATGTCGAAGCAACGCGCCCTCGTTGACGGCTTCCTCGACAGTGCCGCATCGTTCCCAGACCGTCCGGCGGTTGCCATTCAGGACAAATCGCTGAGCTATGGTGAACTTCGCGGCAATGCCCGGAAAATCGCCGGTACGCTGCAACGCCACCAGGGTGATCAGACCGGCATGTGCGGTGTATACGGCCATCGCAGTTTCGCCGCGATGGCGGGGGTGCTTGGCGCGCTCCTCAAAGGCGACGCGTACGTCCCTCTGAATCCAGCGTTTCCGCCGGAACGCACGCTGCAGATGATGTCCCGCGCAGCGCTGACGCGCTTCGTCGTCGAGGCGCAATCTCTAGAAAGCTTCCTGCCGCTCCTGGCAGACTATCCCACGCAGTCTCTGGTGGTCATCCCGGACGGGGAACCAGATGAGATTCCGCAGTCATGCCGGCACCACACGTTTGTCGGAGGGTCAGAGCTCTGCGGCGAAGAAACGTTCAAGCCAGTACCCATAGATCCTGAGAACCTCGCCTATCTTCTGTTCACTTCGGGCAGCACGGGGATACCGAAGGGCGTCATGGTGAAACAGAGCAACGTCGTACACTTCGTCGACTATATGGTCGAGCGTTACGAAGTCAACGAGCATGACCGTCTCTCACAGACATTCGACCTCACGTTCGATCTCTCAGCCTTCGATATGTTCGTGGCCTGGGAGAAGGGCGCCTGCCTGTGCCTGCCGACACAGGGTGAGAAAATGCTCCCGGGCAAGTACGTCACCTCACAAAATCTGACGATCTGGTTCAGCGTCCCGTCAACCGCCATCTTGATGAAGAAGTTGCGCATGCTGAAGCCCGACGCGTATCCCAATCTGCGCTACGCGCTGTTTTGCGGCGAGGCGCTTCCTCTCGAAGTTGTCGATGCGTTTGCTGACGCGTCGCCCAACGCAGTATTGGAAAATCTGTACGGGCCTACCGAGCTGACAATCGCCTGCACGCTATATCGCTACGATCGCGATCGCACCGCAGGGGAGGCAGAGCAGGGTGTCGTGCCGATCGGATCTCCATACCCAGGCATGGAGGTTTTGATTGCGGACGAGAAGCTGGAGCCAGTTGCAGAAGGTGAGGCAGGGGAGCTGCTGATGACCGGCCCGCAGCTCACCGCCGGATACTGGCAGGACGAAGACAAAACCGCAGCAGCCTTCGTGGTGCCCCCGGGTTCCGAACGGGTGTTTTACCGCACGGGAGACCGCGTGCGGCGCGAAAATGCGGAGGCGCCGCTGTTGTACCTCGGGCGCGTTGATAATCAAATCAAAGTGCAGGGCTATCGCGTCGAGCTGGGCGAGATCGAAGCCAGATTGCGCGATGTCGCCGCGGTAGACGTCGCCATAGCTGCCGGCTACCCGCAGGGGATCAACGGCGCTGAAGGCATCATTGCGTTCATCGCTCCGTCAGACCGTTCGGACAGCGAAATCCAAAGCGCGCTGGCCGGGCAGTTACCGCCGTACATGCAACCCCAGAAGATCATCGCCGTGGAAGACTTCCCGCTGAACGCCAACGGCAAAGTCGACCGGGGGGCGCTGCTCGCCGCCCACGAAGCTAAGACCGAGCCGTCCGCGTAACCGTTACATATCGCGTACAACTGCATGGATAACTAAAGGCGGGCTGCCTCCGCCAACGGTGTATCATGCCGATGATCCCCGAGTACGCGCAGGCTCTATCGCCCGCGACGAATGCAGGCCGGCGAACGATGCAGATCTCGAAAAGCACACATTTAAAACACCTTCTGAGAACGCAGGATGTGCTGCTCAGCGCGCTTTCCTTCGTGATCGCGGTCGAGTTCGTCTGGCTCCTGGAACGTACGACGATGGAAGGCGTGGTCAATCACCTGCTCCTGCTGCCGTTTGTCATCGCTTTGAGCGTGCTCGCGACACGCCTGGAGACACCGGGCATCCACGGCAAGCGCATGCTGCTGGTGGCGCTGCTTGCCGCGAGGTACGCGGGCATCATCGTGATGGGCATGCTCGCCGTGGCGTATTTTGCGAAGCTCGAGTTTGTCAGCCGCTACGCGCTGGGCTTATTCGGATTCCTCCTTGTTACCGGGATCGTCAGCAATCGGCTCTTCCTGAGATGGTGGTACTTTACCGGCCGTCGCGAACATCCTGAGAACTACCTCCAAGTGCTCGTCATCGGCACCGGCAACCGGGCGCGCAAGCTGATGGAGGCTTATGAGGACAATTCGGAGTGGGGCGTGCATGTCATCGGCATGCTCGACCCCGAGCCGGATACCAAGGAAACCACCTCCGGGGGCCCGCCCATCCTTGGCAGCGTGGATAAGATAAGAAGCATTCTCACAGAGAAAGTCGTCGATGAAGTCGTCGTGTGTCTGCCACGCAGTCTCCTGAATGATGTCGGCAACGTCGTTGAGGCTTGCGCAGAAGAGGCGGTTTGCATCAAGTTTCTGGCTGACCTGTACGAGGTCGAAGGCGGCCAGTACAACCTGGAAAGCATCGGCACCTGGCCTGTTCTCGCCCTGAATCCGATCACCCGCGATGAGAGCACGCTGATCATCAAACGCATCAGCGACCTGATTCTGACCATCCCGGCGCTCATTCTGCTTCTGCCTGTCTTCCTGCTGGTGGGTATCGCAATCAAACTAGGCTCTCCGGGTCCGGTCTTCTTCAAGCAGCCGCGCGTGGGCCTCAACAAGCGGCAATTCCAGATGATCAAGTTCCGCAGCATGTACGAAGACGCCGAGGCGCGGCTGGCTGAAATCGAGCACCTCAATGAAGCCGAAGGCCCGATATTCAAGATGAAAGACGACCCACGCATCACACGTGTCGGACGCTTCATTCGGCGCACCAGCATCGACGAGCTGCCGCAGCTGTTCAACGTGCTCTTCGGTCAGATGAGCCTGATCGGTCCGCGCCCGATGTCATTACGAGACGTCAGCCGCTTCAGCAAGGGTGTACAGCGCAAACGATTCAGCGTCCGGCCGGGATTGGCGTGCCTGCGCGAAGTTTCGGGCCGCAGCGCGCTCACGTTCGAGCAATGGCTCGCGCTGGATCTGAAATACATCGCAGAATGGTCACTCTGGCTGGATCTGAAGATTCTCTGCAAGCTGGTGCCCGCGGTCATCAAAGGCGATGGCGCGTCCTGAACCGGAGCAGAAGCGCGGCGTAGGTCAATCACCGCCACGGGCTTTCCCTGCGTTGAACGCTTCATACGCTCGGTAACGCGCTTTCCAGAGACGGGCCTGAATCTCGCAGTCAGGGCCCCTGCCGCATCCCACCAAACTACGCATAATATATATTATGTTAAATTAAGAATTTCTTATTGGTGAGGTCTCGGTTTGACCCCCTAACCTGCGACACAGATACTCTCTGCACGTCCTTATCC
This sequence comes from Pseudomonadales bacterium, assembly GCA_965267275.1. GTDB lineage: Bacteria > Pseudomonadota > Gammaproteobacteria > Pseudomonadales > Azotimanducaceae > UBA4421. The sequence continues at coordinate 2,139,275 of OZ253950.1, read as the reverse complement.
TGGCCGCCAGATGAGCCGACTCGGGCACACACAACTCAGCACTAACGTTGCCGCCTCGGCGCTTGCGTTTACCGTCGCTGTGGTCATCGGCTTCATCATGCCGCGCCTGATCTACGAATCTGTCGGTCAAATTCCATTAGGTTTGTGGGACTTAGGCTGGTCTTTTCTAATCTACATTAGCTTTTCAGGCGCGGGCTTCGGCCCAGCAATCGGCTACTTTTCGGCAAACTTCAGAGCCTCTGCAGAAGCCCACCGCGTCGCGACTTTCTGCGCGACCGGACTGTGGTGCCAGCTGCTCTTCGCGCTCCTCCTCGCCGTCCTGTTCGTCGGCGGGTTTTACTTGATCGCCGCAGAGGCGACGCAACTGGACGACACAAACTCGGCACTGCTCAATCAGATCGGATTTTATCTGGGTATCAGCGTTGGCCTGGTCATCCTCGGTGACTACGCTCAGGGGCTGCTGTTGGGCGCGCACAAAGCCCGGGTCTCCGAGATGATCAGTATCTGGCATGACGTCGGGCTCGCGATCGCCATGGTGGGCGTTCTACTGGCGGGTCATGGCATCGCGGGGCTCGCCATCGTCACCGCCATCATGCGTTTCGCCGCAGAATCAGTGCGTTTTACCTATGCCGTGAAGCATTGCCGGGAATTCAACCTGCATCCGGATCTTTTCGACTATGATGCCGCGCGCCAATTGGTGCGCTACGGGGTTAAAACATCAGCAGCGCTGCTACAGGAGCTTCTGGTGCTGCAGGCTGCGCGGCTCATGCTCTTTTTCAGCGCGGGACCCATGGCGCTGGCGGCATTTTCCCGCTACACGACGCTGGCGCGGCAGATCAATCGCATCGTCGATCGCCTGAGCATATCCGTGCCGACCATCGCCAGCGGCTATCATGCCGAGGGGAATCCTCAGGCAGTGCGCGACCTCTATGTGAGTTCAACGCGCGCGGGTATGCTGCTGATTCTGCCCTTCCTTTGTGTGTTTGCCGTATTCGGGGATGAGATCGTCGGGCTCTGGATGGGGACCGAATTCGTCGTTGCCGACGTGGCGAGTCTGCTGGCCGCCGCGGGCCTGTTACACGCCAACTACGCCATCAGCGTGCGCACGCTGAGCGGTATCAACGCGCACGGCCGCATCACCCTCTTTTGCGTCGCGCTGTCTGCCCTGGCGATGCTGCTGGTGTTACAAATCACATTTCCGATAACCCAGATTGAGGCGGCGGGCGTTATCATGCTTGTTTCTGTGTTTGCAGTGCAGTTACCTTACATCATGTTCACCGGCTTCAAACTCGGAACCTCGACTTACGCCCTGCTTGCGCGCGCCTGTGCCAAGCCGGCGTTGGTGAATGCCCTCTTCTGTTGCGCCCTGCTCTGGGCCCGCAGCCTCTGGGATGCCGGCCTCCTGATATGGACCGCGACCGTCTGTGCGTCTGCCTGCGTGGCGCTGCTGACCGTCTACTGGCAATTCGTTTTGAGCGATGCAAACAAACAGGCCATACGGAATCTGCGCCATATCGACATGAGGCCTGCGAGCTGAGCCATGGCGCATATCCGCATCTTAAGGCACTACATCCACACGCCGTTCCTGATCACAGCCGCGCTCGAGTCGGTAGCGATCGCAGCCGCCGCGTATACGGGATTCTTCACCCGCTATGGTGAGTTTCCAGACTTTTACCAGCACCTGCCTTTCGCGGTGACCTTCGGCATCGTGCAGACGTTTTTCATGGCAGCCATGGGCGTTTACGAGGCGCGCTTGCGCGAAGGTTATGTCGGCGTGCTCTTGCGTACGGCTGTTGCCATGTTTCTGCTCGGCACGCTGGGTATGGCAGTGGTCCTCTACCTGGCGACGGGGCTCTCCGAAGGCCGCGGCGTGCTCCTGTTCTCGACGATAGAGGCCTTCATCTTCGTTGCCCTGCTCCGCTGGCTGACAAGTAACATCATTGACGAAGACTTCATGAAACGCCGCGTCGTGGTGCTGGGAGCTGGTGAGCGTGCGATTAAAATCGCCAGCCGTATGCGGCGCCGATCAGACCAACGCGCGTTCATTCTTGCGGGTTTTCTCCAACAACCCGGCACTGCCGACAGCGTCTCGGAATACGGAGCCAGGGTTTTCGAATACCCGTCGGAAGGTTTGTTGCGATACTGCGCAGACAAAGATATCGACGAGATTGTCGTGGCGACCGACGATCGCCGCGCTGATTCCACCAACACACCCGTTCCGTTCGAAGAACTCATGGACTGCCGGCTTTCCGGCATAGAAGTCTGTGAGGTGCAGAACTTCATCGAACGCGAGGCCTGCAAGCTCGACGTCGACCTCCTGCAGCGCTCGTGGCTCGTCTACTCAGACGGCTTCACTACGGGCTGGTGGCGCGGGTTCACCAAGCGAACGTTCGACATCATCGCCGCACTCGGTTTGCTCATCGTTGCAGCGCCTGTATTGATCTTGACCGCCCTTGCGGTTGCTCTAAGTGATCGATTCAGCGGACCGGTCCTGTATCGACAGGCCCGGGTTGGTCTGAACGGCGAAGTCATAGAGGTCATCAAATTCCGTACCATGCGCGTCGATGCTGAGGAGGACGGCGCCGTCTGGGCGGATCGTAACGACCCCAGACTCACGCAGATCGGCGGCTTTCTTCGACGCTCGCACCTCGACGAGTTACCGCAACTCTTCAGTGTTCTCCGTGGCAAGATGAGCATGGTCGGACCGCGACCCGAACGGCCGGTATTCGTTGAGAGCCTGCAGTCACTCCTGCCCTACTACGAACAGCGCCATCGCGTAAAACCGGGCCTGACCGGCTGGGCACAGCTCTGCTATCCGTACGGCGCCTCGGTCCAGGACGCTAAAGAGAAACTCCAATACGATCTCTATTACCTCAAAAACCACAGCGTTCTGCTGGACTTGATCATCCTCCTGCAGACCGTCGAGGTCGTACTGGTCGGAGAAGGTTCACGATGAACGATGACGAGAATCAGACAAGTCGTCGCACACCGGCAGACGACGCCGGCACTGCCCCCGGCGATACAACTGAAGCGCCGCAAACCCGGGCGCAGCTCGTCTGGGACGTGCTCGTCTTCCAATTCAAGCTCGCTGCGGACGGGCTGCGCGACCTGATTCTGGTGCCGATCTCCATCATGGCCGGGCTGCTCGGACTGATCATCGGCGGCAAACAGCCCGGGCAATACTTCCAACAGGTGATCAATTTCGGCCGCCGCACCGAGTATTGGATCAATCTCTTCGGCCACCGCCGCCGCGGCAACACTGCTGATGACATTATCAAACCCATCCAGGAGCGCGTGTTTGAAGAAGCCGGCAGCAATCCCTGGCTGCAGAAAGCGGGCACGGAGCTGGAGCGCAAACTGGACAGCGTCGGCGATGCCATCGCCAAATCTCAGGCGGACGCGCGCAACCGCTCCAAAACAGACGACGATTAAATCGTCCGTCACTCGCTGCACGCCACTGCAGCGGACACTTGATCGGATCACCCTCGCAAAGTTCGACAAGTGGGCATTTGCCTTCTACTTTTAAAGAGATATCACTACCTAAGCGCCATCGTTGTGAAAGCACTCACCGCTGTCAGCTTTGTTGCACTGTTCGCTGTTGCCGGTTGTGGCAACAAGAAGTTCGAAGCCATCCCCGACCAGGAACTGGCCGACTCGATGCACGACTGCCGCATGTCACAGGACCAGAGCCCCGGCATGGCCATTCGCTGTGACAACATCGAGCGGGAATGCGAGCGCCGCCGCGAAGACGGCCGTTACGTGTGCTGAGGCGGCTGTTGCTGTGCGCGGGCCTGAGCGCCTGCCTGTCAGCACCATCAGGATTCGCCGCCGATGCGGAATTACCCATTTATGGCGGTCTGGGCGTTGAGCTGGGTGAGGTACTGCCAGCCGAACGCAGCGGCGCGGAAGTCATAGCGCCATCCGGCGCAACGTTACCGGACAATCGCAACCTCGAGCTCCCACCGATGGAGCCCGGCGCTGTATATCCCTGGCGCTACCTCGTCGACCCGCAACTGCCCCGACTTTTTCGCGAGCAATCCGCTGAAGCCTACGTGATGCTCAATTCGAACCGGGAAGTCATGCGGGTGCTGGCGCATATCCAGAATCCAGATTGCGCAGACAATTTCGACTGGCTGAAACACACGATCAGCAAGAAATACGAGGTCAGCGCGGACGCCGAGTATAGCGCGGCGCCGCAGACGCGCTCGCTGCGCATTACCTTCAGCAGCCGGCAGATCGATGTGCATTGCGGCAAACGGCTCACCATCGACTATCTCGACCTGAGCATGATCTCGGTCTGGGCCGATACGCAACAGCGCCGATACGCCGAGTACCAGCGCCAGGTCGCCCAGCTCGAAAAGCGCGAAATGGTGCTGGAACGGCGCAAACAGCTGCGCTTCGCTGACACCTTCACCATGGGCGACCAGTTTCGTCTCGATGGCGCATTCGGGGTTCAATTCGAGCAGCCGTTCGCAAAGAACTCTACGCAGAATTTTCCAGTCGACGAACCGTTCTACGCGGTTCTGCCAGGCATGCCCGAGCCCTTCACCAAAGGTGACCTGCAGCTGACGATATCGCCGGATAAACACCCGATCGTGATTCGCGGCCGTTTTCCCGACATCGATTTCGAGCGTATCGCGGCCGCTTTGCGCACCAAGTACGGACTGCCGATGAAAGAGTCGTCACGCCACATCATCCACAAGGTCAACGGCGATCACGTCATCATCAAACGCCTCGATCGACGGCTGACAGAATTGGCCTTTATAGACACCAGCGCGCAGGACGCGCATCGCCAGCGGCTCTGGAACAAGGAAAGTGAAGGGTTATGAAGGTACATGCGGAACGCATCATGGCCACCGATCGCCGATGGTTGCGCGATCGCCGTCGCCGCGAGCTGCCCATTGGCCACGCAGACAGACGTCTCGCCCCGCGTCGGGCAACACAGATGCAGGCTTTTCTCTGGGCCACAGAACGTGGCCGCCAGGGTTAGGCAGAAGATACCGAGAGCTGATCGAGCTCAGCCATCGTGTAAAACCCTGCTTCCTCGAGCTCGGTATTGATGCGCCCGTAGACACCGCCCAGGCGATCCAACACAAACCGTCCAAAGAGGCTCTGCACCGTTGCAATGGAGTATTTGTCGAACTGCACGCTGCGGCAGGACATGACGAATTGAAAACTCACCTCTTCAGGCGCAAGCGGTAACGTCTTGCGCGACACATCACGCTGCGTGGCGTGCGCCGTTCGCTCTGCGATGCTTTTCAGCACCGGGCCGAAGTGCGATGAGCATTTTGACGCCATCTCGGAGGCGATGAGACGTTCATCGGTTCTATCACCCGAGGTTTCCGGACCATGCAGCCATTCCTGACCGGTGGCTTTGATCCGCTTGCCGAAAGTTTTCAGCAGATGCTGACGGCGGAAGCGCAGTTCCCGCATCAGCTCGACGACGCGGCGCTGCTGCACCTGGTCTTCGTTGCTGTAGGCCAGCTCAAAGAGTCCGTCTTCGATGTTGGAATAGAATCCATCCATGAGCTGCATGAGCTCACCCGTGGCCTGAGTGTGTATGGCGCCGAACAGTGATTTGGGATCTACCGATTGATGCATCCCTTCCCTCAAGTCTCTCGTCTCTTGGGGACAAGTGTAGTAGCTCTAAGGAAGGCAATTCGTTGAACGATGTCCGCAGATAACGAGAACCAGGTCTCGCAATGACATACTTTCGCTAAAGAAGAGAGTTCTTCAGCCGGGTCGATTCAGTGTTAATTCAGCCGCAGCTGGGCATTGACGTAGCCCGGTGCATCTTCGCTATCGAAACTCGCTCTTTCGACCGAAATTCCATTATTTTCCTCGAGTTGCGACACCCAGCTGACAATCTGGTTGAAGGACTGCTGCTGCAGAATCACGCTGACCACACCGTTGGCCTCAGGTTGCAGTCTCTTCAACGTGAGGTCGTGAGCGGTCGCTGCCCGATCGATGACCGAGACGGAATTGGCGCGTTGCGCCCGCGGCTGCGTCTGGGCCGCGCGTCGCGCTGCCTGCTCATTGGCGCGCATCCAGTCGAGCAGCTGCTGGGCATTCTGCTGTCGATTCTGCTCGACCGTCTGCCAGTCGGAAATGGGTTTCCAGACAAACGCCCACAGAATCGCCGCTGCGATCAGTGCCGCCAGACCGCTGATGATGAGCTGTTCGCTACGCTCCCGGCCGTAGTACCAGCGACCAAGTCCGGACCCGCGCAAGCTGTTGCGCATCACATCGAGGCGGCTCATTGCACGAACCTCAGCCGCATTCTAGAGCGGACCCGGTCACCTTCCCGCTCGAGATTCGTGGATTCTGCGTCGATCCCCGCGTTTGCGAGCTCGGCCTTGAGGCTTTCCGACGCTTCGAAGCTTGCCAGCATGACTTCGACAGTCAGCTCCTCCCGCTGCCCGGAATAGTGGAGGGATTGCACGCGACTGTCGGCCCCAACCGCATTGGCAAAGTGAGCCGTGAGACCAACAAAGGCGCTGGCCCCGCCATCTGACGCTTTCTGACCGAGCTTGGCCGACATACGGCGCCGCAACTGATCGATACTGACAGGCTGACTTTCACGGGGAAAAAGCGTTTTGTAGAGCGCGAAGCTGTCTTCCTGCAATCTGTCCGCTTCGCTGGACGCCCACCAGCCCTGCACGATCAGACCGATGAAGGCGAGCACCAGCCAGACGGCGGCAAGCGTTACGACTCCTCGCCAGCGCGTGGCGCTCGGATTCGAACGGCGAGCGGGACGATACTCTCCCTGCAACAGATTAATGCAATGGGCAGGGTCGAACTGCTCAGCCAGCAGATCGATGGTGCCGTGTTCGCCGGCCATCAGCGTTTCAATCTCGGGGTTGCTTTCGAGCTGCCCGCGCTCGATGTCATTGATCTCGCCGTTGACCGCCACGATACGGTCGACGTCGAGGGTATTGAGGGCAAAAATCAGATTGCTGCGATCAACCGCGGCAGCCTGACTGTCACTGGCAATCAGCGCCGTATCACCCTCGAAGAGCACTGATGCAAGACGTTCACCGCGCGGCAGCGCTTCGGCGTCGACGACGAAGTGCCCAGGCACCACCTGCAGAGAATTGAAACAGGCCAGCCAGTTTGTCATGACCTCGTGAGCAACTATGTTGCACAAAACTGGCTTGCCTGGACGGATCGTGCCATGCGCGATATGCATCGACTCGATGTCGGACGCAACAAATTCTTCCGCTGCAAACGGCAGCGCACGCCGTATCTGCGCGGCGCTTCTACCCGGGACCTCACAGTTCACCATGAGCACGAACTGGCTCGGCAATATGACCACCGTGTTTTCGGGGTCCCCAAGCCACTCGACGTTCGGATCGGCGACGTCGGCCAGGCCGCGGTAATCAGTCACCCCGCTGCCGCGAACGCTGCCGTCTTTCTCTTTGATCAGCCACTCGACGCTGACATCGAAGCCCTCGCCTTCGGGCAAAGGCTGCGCTTCAGACAAGACTCTCAAAAAGAGGCGCGGCATCAAGATTCCTCGGTGGTAACGACGAGATTAGAACGGAACAGTTTACCAAAATCCCGCTGCAACACGGTTACCAATCCGCTACTTGGATCACGATATAGCAGACTTTCCATCGTGAAGGTGCTGCCGCCGACCTGCGCCTGCGCGTGGAGCCGGAAGTACTCGCTGCGCACGGCCAGAGCCTCCGCCGCAGGCCGGAACTCTTCGTTGAGCTGAAGGAACTCATCCACCGAACCAAAGCTGCGATCGGTCGTGACGATGGTCTCCGCCATGCCGAGCGTGACGCCCGGATCCAGCGCCGCCAGCGTTACGGCATTCGCCGTATTCACGTTGATTTTGCTGTCCGGCGTTGGCAAGAGACACAGCGAGGGCAGCAACTGCGCCACAGCGGTGCGATCGACGTTGGGCAGCAGGTAAAACTCAGATAGATGCAGCACCGGTTGGTTCGGCGTTCTGAACGGCGGCTGCTGCAACAGGTAGTCCGAGTCTTCCGCACCAAACCCGGTGATCTCGACATCGGCATCGATCCAGTCTTTCCACGCCTCCGCCAGCTGGGGGTTGAGGTTGGCATTGTTGAGCAACTGTTTGAACCGGGTCAGGGACTGCTCTGTCTCTCCCGCGTTCACCGAGTTCAGGTTGAAACAGCCGTGCATGTCGGTGAGTTGCGCCTCGAGATAGCCGCCTTCATCCAGCTCGAACGGCATCGTGGCCTGCGCCCACAATTCGCCCATGTGGTCGCTGTCGGGACCTGAGTTCGTGAAGTCTTCGTACAAGGCCTGCCGCGCGAGCGTTTCCGCACCCAGCGCGTAGTGCAGCGCCTGATTCTGCTCGAACGTGTTCTGGTGCCGGTTGATGACGAGATTGTGATTGGCCATCAGGCGACTCGCCACGGCCAGAAGGATCGCAACAATCAAGAGCACGCTGACCAGAGCAACCCCGCGTTCTCGTCTAAACACTGGGCACCTCCCAGATGCGTTCCACCACGCCATACGGCGCCGCATCGATCCGCAAAATGATGCCGACGAGCGCTCGCTCCGGGTCATTGGGATCAACGCCGGGCTGTGGCCAGAACGTATGTTCGTTGCCCGCTGCGTCCAACGCGTAAAACTCCACCTGCTCGACTTCGTTGAGAAGCACCTGGTAGGCGGGCTCGGTGTCCTGCGCGCGATCGAGCACGGGCCAGTAGCCTCGCACAAGCGCATTGTCCTGCAGCAGATAGCCGACCCGTTGCACTTCCGCGCGCGGGAGCGCAAGCGGGTTGCGCCACCCTACCCTCGAGAATTCGATGACGCCGTCGGTGCCAATCAACAATGGCTGCAACGGATCGCCGTATTCGTCGCGGATCGGACGGTCGGCAAGCTGCATGATGTCCCGCTGCAAGATCTGCATCGCACGGTGCAGTTCCCCCAGGCGTTCACCGCGTCCGGATAGATCGGCATTGGCGGATATGGTCTGACTCATCAGCTGACTGGAAATTACGCCGATGATCGCGAAAATCAAAAACGCCACGAGCACTTCGATCAGCGTGAAGCCGCTTGTTTTCGAAAACTGGCGCTGTCCGGGCTTCATCAGTACCGCCCCACGAAGGCGACAGCGTGCTCGAATGGACCGACCTCGTCACCATCCTGCAGCTCATACACGTCGACTTCGACACGACGCACCCATGGATGGTCGGTCGCGGACACGGTCGTCCGCACCTGCCAACTTCGCTCTCCCATGAAAACGCGCACGGAATCTCGGCCTTCCGGCAGCACTTCTGTCTCTCCGCGGAGCGAAATACGGAGTTTGTTGAGCTGATTCTGACCCACCCAGTGGGCCATCGTGCGTCGTTCGAGCGAGTAGGTCTGGCTGGCGACGCCGCCAATGGCGCTGGAGATCGTAATACCCACCACGGCGATCACGACCATCGCGAGCAGCATTTCCAGCAGCGTAAAGCCCCTCCTTATCTTCGCTAGAGGCGCGCTCACAGATAGTCTCGATCGAGACGGCTGACGTCAGTGCGGGTGAAGCCGTCGGAAGTCAGCGCCCACGGCTGGGTTTCCCAATCCCGCGGTGCTAACGTGATGGTGAACGGTGTCGTTTCACCACTCGAGAAAAGCACGATATCGGGCAAGTCCTCGTCTTCATCACCCAGCAGGGCATCGAACTCTTCGACGTCAACCTCGTATTCCAGGGCCTGCTCGTAGGATTCTGCGGAGAACGGTTTATCAGCGCGCGGTATCCATTCGCCATTGACCTCGTCGAACTCGGCAAAGCGTACACCTTCATCGTCGATATAGACCCCCCACTCACGATTGGCTTGCAGCGACTTGTCACGAGCAAGCTCGATTTTGAGAGCGAGGCGTTCAGCGTAACCGCGCAGCGTCTGCTCGCGATCGGCGCCGCTGAAGGAGGCAATCACCACCCCCATCAGGATGGAGACCACCAGCACCACCACCAGAATTTCGATGAGGGTAAAGCCGGTCCTGGGCATCGACCGGAGCATCGCAGGCGCGCCGTCAGATGTCTTCGTAGCGGATATCGGCGTTCAACCCTTCGCCGCCTTCAGCACCATCGGCGCCGAGGCTGAAGAGGCTGAAAGCGCTGTCACGTCGTTCGTAAACGTAGGGCGAACCCCAGGGGTCTGTGGGGAGCTTTTTGATATAACCGTCGGGATTCCAGTTTTTGGGCTCAGGGAATCCGCTGGGACGCTGCACAAGCGCTTCGAGACCCTGCTCAGATGACGGATATTGAAAATTGTCGAGGCGGTAAACGTCGAGAGCGCTCGCCAGCATACGAATGTCGGTCTGCGCAGCTTGTATACGCGCGGTATCCGGACGCCCGAGAATCTGGGGTACGACGACGGCACCCAGGATGCCCAGGATGACGACGACGACCAGAATCTCGATGAGGGTAAAACCTCGTGCCCGCACAGAGTCTGCCTGTGCCTGGTTTGCCGGTGCCTTGTTGGTCTGTAAACGGCGCATGACGACTTCTCCTTGCTGCTGGCTACACCAGCTGATTCATACTCAATATTGGCAGCAATACCGCCATGACAATAAACAAAACAACACCGCCCATGATCAGCAGCATTGCCGGCTCAAACAGTTTGACGATTGTAGAGACGATCCGCTCCACCTCATCCTGCTGGTATGTGGCGACCCTGTTCAACATGCTGTCGAGCTCACCGCTCTGCTCACCGCTGCCCACCATATGCAGCAGCATCGGTGGAAACTGTCCGACCTGCTCGAGCGCCATTTTGAGACTCATGCCTTCGCTGACCGTCTGGGTGGCATCCTGCAGCAGTCGCCGCAGATAGGTATTCCCGACAACCTCGCTGGCAATGTTCATCGCTTCGACCAGCGGCACGCCAGCACCCGTCAGAATCGCGAGCGTATTGGCATAACGTGCCGCACTGGCGCTGCGGCTGATGCGCCGCACCAGAGGGATCGAAAATTTCTGACGATCCCAGCGTAACCGCAACGCCGGCTGCGCCAGCGTCCAGCGTATGGCGGCAACGATCCCCGCAAAACCCAGCAGGATGACCCACCAGAAGTCTTTCAGCACGTTCGTGATGCCGATCAGAAGCACCGTGAACCATGGCAGCGTCTGCCCGGTATCTTCGATCACGGTGATCATGTCGGGGATGACGTAAACCATGAGCGCGCCCACGATGGCAAACGCCAGCAGCAGCAGCACCACCGGATAAAAGAGCGCCATTTCGACATTGCGGGTCGATTCAAACTGCCGCTCGAGATAATCAGCGAGATTTTCGAGCACCCGGTCGAGGTGCCCTGACTGCTCGCCTGCCGCGACCGACGAGCAGTAGAGTTCAGAAAAACTGCTGCCATGCTCGCGCAGGCTACTCGCCAGCGAATGCCCTTCGAGCACCTTACTGCGTATGCCGAGGATGAGACCGCTGACGTGCTGTTTTTCGGTCTGCTGCGCAACGGCGGAGAGCGCTTCTTCTATCGGCAAGCTCGACGCGACGAGCGTGGCGAGCTGACGGGTAAACAACACCCGATCCAGCGCGGAAAGTCGGCGCGTGAGACTGAGAGAAAAGCCTTCGCCGCTGCGTTTGGCGCGTTCGGTGGCCGGGGAAACTTCCAGCGGCATGAGCCCGCGGTCGCGCAACAGCTGGCGCAGCTGGCGAGCGCTGTCCGCCTCCATCACACCTTTGTTCTGCTTGCCCTTGGCATCGAGAACAACGTATTCGAACGCAGCCATGTCAGGTCAACCGCCTAGTCTTCCAGAGTAACGCGCAGCACTTCCTGCACTGTCGTGGTGCCGTCCAGGACCTTGGCTTTGCCATCTTCACGGATCCCGGGAGCGACGCGCCGCGCATAACCGGTCAATTCCTGCTCAGACACCTGATCGTGAATGAGCTGGCGTATCGTGTCATCCACAACGACCAGCTCATAGATACCGGTGCGGCCGCGATAACCCGACTGGCTGCAGGCTTCACAGCCGACGGCGTCGAAAACGACCGCGGCGGGTTCGCGCAAAAACTGCAACTCCGCGGTGGTCGCATCGCGCTGGGTCCGGCAGTCCGGGCACAATGTGCGCACGAGCCGCTGCGCCAGCACGCCGACCAGACTGGAGGAGAGCAGGAACGGCTCGACACCCATGTCCATCAGACGGGTGACCGCACCTACCGCAGTGTTGGTGTGTAACGTCGACATCACCAGGTGGCCCGTCAAACTCGCCTGCACGGCGATCTCAGCCGTCTCCAGGTCACGTATTTCACCCACCATCACGACATCAGGGTCCTGCCGCAGAATCGCGCGCAGGCCGCGGGCGAATGTCATATCCGCCTTGGTGTTCACCTGCGTCTGTCCGATGCCGGGCAGGTGGTATTCGATCGGGTCTTCTACGGTCAGGATGTTGATGGTCTTAGCGCTGAGCTCGGCAAGAGAGGCATACAGCGTCGTCGTTTTACCCGACCCGGTCGGTCCCGTGACGAGGAAAATTCCGTGCGGCTTGTGCACGACGGATTGCAGACGCTTGAGCGTCTCTTCGGCCATGCCGAGATTCTGCAGACGCAAACGGCCGCCCTGCTTGTCCAGCAAGCGCAGCACCACCCTTTCGCCAGAGCTCGCGGGCATCGTGCTGACGCGCACGTCAACCTCACGCCCGCCGATGCGCAGACTGATACGGCCATCCTGGGGAATGCGCTTCTCGGCAATGTCGAGCCGCGCCATGACTTTGATACGAGAGACCAGGAGCGGCGCAAGCTCACGCTTGGGGCGTACCACTTCCCGCATGACCCCGTCGACACGGAAGCGCACGACCAGATCCTTTTCGAACGTTTCGATGTGCACGTCCGAGGCATTTTCGCGAATGGCCTCTGCAAGCAGCGCGTTGATGAGACGGATGATCGGCGCATCGTCTTCCTGTTCGAGCAAGTCCTCTGTTTCGGGCACCGACTCGGCGAGGCTCGCGAGATCCATCTCTTCTCCGAGATCCTCGACCATCTGCCGCGCCTGCGAGGAATCCCGCGAATAGGTGTCCGTCAGAAGTTGCTCGAACTCCTCTTCGCCAACCATGCGTACCGCAAGCCCCCGACGGGCAAGCCGGCCTACCTCCGCCAGGGTGGTCAGCGAAGGCTGGCTTTTGCAGGCGACGTCCGCCTTGTCGCCGGGCAGCTCGTTCCCGGTGATGACGATGCTGAACCGTCGAGCGAAGGCAAACGGCAGCAACGGACGATCCGCGTCGGGCAGATCCGTGCCGACGTCGGCTACATCCGCCAGAGCATCGGCGTTCGTTTCCCCAGCGATTTCGGGTGCACTTGCCACAGTGGGCGCCACTTCGTTCATTTGCCTAAGATATCCTGTCCAGGTCCACTCTGCAGCACGCTGCAGACTCTCAATAGTATCAATTACTTAAGCCAAACCCCATGCCGGAACGCAAAAGCCTGCGGGGGCCCGCGGCGAAACTGCTGACTTGGTCACAATCAGCCCGTCCGAGTCTGGCGTCAATTGCCTTCCATGTGCCATGAACTTCTTTCAGTTTTATTACATCGAGTAAATTTTCCAGAGTAAAATGCCCGGCTATGAGTCAAACCAAGACCGATTTCATTGCTGAGCTTTTTGAGCAGCAGGCGACGCCGCTGGTCAAATATCTGACGGCACGCTTCAAAAACGTCGAAGAAGCACGTGAAGTCGCCCAGGAAGCATGGCTGCGCATCTATCGCCTCGACCATCCTGAGGAGTTGGAGAACGCAAAAGCCTTTTTGTTCCAGACGGCGTCCAATTTGAGCATCGACAGAATTCGCCGCGGCAATCTCGAACGCCGCCACGCCGTCGTCAGCGAGGACGTCTCCCGCTCTATCGAAGATACCGTCGACGCCCAACAGGCGCTGGATACCGTAGAACAGGCACTTTACGAGCTGCCGACAAAATGCCGGCAGGCGTTTGTCATGCACCGCAAGAACAATCTTTCGTACCCGGCGATCGCCGAGCAGCTCGGCGTCAGCACCAGCATGGTGGAGAAATACATCATTCAGGCGCTGAAGCACTTTAGAAACAAATTGCAGCAATAATGCAGTTGAGGGATTAGACCGCCACATCGTTTCATAGGAGAGACAGGCACGCGGGGGCATGGAGAGAACACCCTCGGTGAGCGAGAGTTAAATGGACACCCTAGACGACATCGGCAACCAGACGCGCTCCGACGCCGCCATAGAATGGCTGGCACGGATGCGAGCGGCTGACGTGACCGCGGCTGAGAAGGCCGAGTTCGCGGAGTGGCTGGCAGCAAGCCCCCGCAACAAAGTCGCGTTCGATGAAGCAACGGCGCTATGGCACAGCCTGGCGGACCTTCCGGATGTGAAGGTTGCGCCTTTGCCCAAACGGTCCCGCCCGAGCCGCCAGTGGCCGCTTGCGGCAGCTGCCAGCGTGCTGCTGGCGAGCCTCGTCTTCGTGTTCCAGCTCATGCCCGACACCCACGTCACCGGCAAAGGCGAGCAGGCACGCATCGTTCTCGACGACGGCTCCACGGCTTTTCTGAATACGGATTCGGAAGTCGCCGTGCGCTACAGCGGCAGTCAGCGCCACGTCGACTTGATCCGCGGTGAGGTCTGGTTCGACGTCGAAGCTGACGCAGAGCGGCCATTCATCGTCAGCGGGCAATACGCAGAGGCACGCGCCGTCGGCACCGCTTTCTCTGTCCGCGAAGGTAGCGATTTCACCCGCATACAGGTGACCGAAGGGATCGTCGCCTTTACCCCGCAGTTACTCGCCCTGGAGGCATCTTCCCAGCGCCTCGGTGCAGGTGAACAGGCGGAAGCCTCCGCCGAGCTGACCGAGGTTTCGGCGTTTGATCCGGATATTGCGCTTAGCTGGCAGCGCGGCCAGCTGGTCTACCAGGACGTCCGACTCGAGGACCTCCTGCAGGACCTGAATCGATACCTGCCGAAAGCAATGTCTGTCAACGACGATACGCTGTCTGGCGAACGCGTCAGCGCAGTGCTCAATCTCGACGACCAGGACGCGATGCTGGAAGCATTGGGAAGAACGCTCCCCATTCGCTGGAAAGTGGTCTCCGACGCCCTCATCATCATCAGCCCCGTACGTTAGACGCACGCCTGACGCCCGGTTTGCGGCTCGTCAGACTGCCGAAACACCCTACAACCACACTACAAACGCCTTTGTATTGGCCTGTCAGGTTGGCTAGCATGCCCGCATGCTCGATCCGGCCCGATGTAGACAACAATTCAGTGCGCTGCTGAGCGGCGCTCTAGTGTGTGCCGCGTGCGCCCTGCCGAGTCGTGCAAACGCCGAAAACGAGCCTTACAGCGTCGATCTGCCCGGCGGTCAGCTGCATCAGGTGCTCGTGAAGCTCGCCACGGACCTCAATGTGTCTCTGTTTTTCGCCCAGGAAACCGTCACCGGCATCGAGGTCGAAGCGGTCAGCGGTGATTACACGCTGGAGCATTTGTTTGCAAAGCTGCTGGCTGATACCTGCCTGCAGCACGAATTCATCCGCACGACCCTGATCGCCATCTCCCCAGGGTGTGCTGAGCCGGAGGTCGGTGCCGACGAACGAATGGCGGCAACACCAGAGCTCGCGCCCGCCGCGCCTGCGCCACATCGGATCGTCGAGGAGATGATCGTGCAGGAGCGTTACGTCACCGGCTCGCGGATTCGCAATCCCGCTTTCGGCGAGGCCATGCCGCTGGACATCATCGATGCTACTGAAATCCGGTTGTCCGGCTACCAGGCGGTCGGTGAGCTCCTGCGCTACGTGCCCGCCGTGTCCGGCAACAGCGCGAGCACCCTGATCTCCAACGGCGGCGACGGCACCGCCACCGTGACGCTGCGCGGCCTGCCCGCAAGCAACACGCTGGTCCTGCTCAACGGCCGGCGGATGAACACCGATGCGCTGCGCGGATCCGCCGTCGACCTGAATACGCTGCCGCTTGCGATGGTGGATCAGATCGAAATCCTCAAAGACGGTGTCTCAGCGATTTACGGCTCCGACGCCATCGCCGGCGTGGTCAACATCATCACGAAGCAGGACATCGACGGTCTCGTCCTCGACGTTTACTCCGGCCGCTCTGCCGAGAACGACCTGCAGACCGAAAATATATCGCTGCTCTTCGGCAGCGCCGGAGACGTCTGGCAGTTCTCTGGCGGCTTGAATCGCTACGACCAGTCCGGCGTCCTCAGCCAGGACCGGGCGCTCTCTGCAACTTCGGACGACCGCCGTCGCGGCGGTATCGATAAGCGCAGCAGCGCCACCAGCCCGGCGCGGATCGGCACGGACAGCGGTTCGATGATCCTGATCGATGGCTTGACTGGCAGCGATCCAACCGATTTCCGCCCGGCTGGCAGCGAGGACCGCTTCGAATACCGGGACTTCACCTCATCGATCGTGCCCTCGAAACGCACCAGCGGTTTTGCGAATCTGATCTGGGATCTCGACGATAGCGGCCAGCTTTATTTCGAAGCCATGGCGACACGGACCGAGGCAGACACCCTGCTGGCCCCCGTACCGCTGTTTACCGCGTTTGAATCTGTGCCGCTGGCAATCAGTGCAGAGCAGATATTCAATCCGTTCGGGACGACGATTGACGACGTTCGCCGCCGGATCAGCGAGCTGCCATCGCGCCGCCGCACCAACGAAACCCGCACTTATCGCGCCATCGCAGGCGTTCGCCGATTCGGGGAAAACTTCAACATCGACCTGGCGGTCCAGGCCAACCGCACCGAGGCAGAAGAGCGGTTCTTCAACGGGATGGATGTCCGCCGGGTGCGCAACGCCCTTGACGCGGGCTGCGTCGCGCCCTGCGTGCCGCTGAATCTCTTCGGGCCGAATGGCTCGATCACGCCAGACATGCTCGAGTATGTCGGCACCGGTGCAAGTATCGATGGCATCAGCGAGATGTTTGCCATCACGCTCGACACCGACTGGGCATGGCAGGATACGCGCTTCGGGGATATAGAGCTCTCCTCCGGACTGGAGTACCGGCGCGACCACCTGAAAACCAAACCGGATGAGGTGCTGCGCAATCAGGCCCTTGTTGCCGGCGGTAATCGCAGCGCGACCCGCGGTTCACGCGACATCATCGAGGCTTACGCCGAAGGTTTCGTGAACCTGCTGGAAGGCGAGCGCGGCGCCGAGCGCCTCGACATGCAACTGGCCGCGCGCGTATCGCGCTACAGCGATTTTGGCTACGCGATCAACCCCCGCATGGTGCTCAGCTGGCAGCCGGTCCACGATTGGACGCTGCGCACGAGCATCGCACGCGGCTTTCGCGCGCCCTCGATCCTGCAACTCTATGCAAGTTCGCAGCAATCGTTCGAGCAGCTGAACGACCCCTGCTCGGTGGCTGCGAACGTTGTCTTCTTCCAGGGTTGTGACACGCAGTCAGACCCGAGTCTCACACAGATACTCACGATCACCGGGGGCGACAGCGACCTCGACCCGGAACGTTCGCAGACTTTCAGCGCGGGGGTCGCCTGGCAACGCAGCCGCACGGATCGCAGCTATGCCTTCAGCGTGGACTGGTACTCGATCACTCAGAAAGACGTGGTGGATTCCTCGGCACAGTTCATCGTCAATCAGAACGCGCGCAACAATCGTTTCCCCGAGCGCGTGACGCGCAATGCCGATGGTAACGTCAGCCGGGTGCTCGCAACGCTGCAGAATATCGGCAGGCGCGAGGTCAACGGCATCGACATTACCAGCAGCGCCAGCCGTCAATTTCCGCGCATCGGACGTTGGACCGTCGCGCTCAACGCCACCCATATCGCCGAGTTCAAGGACAAGTTCGACCCGGACTCACCGACCGTCGACAAAGCCGGCACCTTCAGCGACGAGGCCTCGGGAGGTCTGGGCGCGCTGCCCGACTGGAAGTGGAACCTGGGTTTGAGCTGGGAAGACGAACACTGGCAAGGGCATTACAACGTCTATCATGTCAGCGACCTGTCCGAGGCGGTGCCGCTGCTCAACCGTGAGCGCACGGTGGACGCCTGGACCACGCATAACGTGAACTTGAACTATCTCGGTCCGGCGACCAGCTGGTTTCGCGTGACTGCGGGCGTCAACAACATTTTCGATGAAGCCCCGCCCTTTTCTGCCGCCGCTTTCAACGACAGCTATGACGGTCGGACCTACGACATTACCGGACGTTACTACTTCCTGAAGCTGGAAAAGACCATTTAGACCGATCCCCTCGGCAAACCCGACGACCGCAACCATGGTTCGCGTTTGCCTGGCCGAAAATCGCGCGCCGCGCTGTCCCCACCAATAAGCCCCGGATCAGAACCGCAGATAAAATCCGCAGATAAAAACCGCGGACAAAAACCACAGGTAAAAACCGCAGACAAAAAAAGGGGCTGCAAAGCAGCCCCTCAAATCGCTCGGATTATTGTTATGTCGAGCTTTTACAGGTTTGCGCTCAGGCGCAGGAAGAAGTAACGACCAACCGGTGAGTACAGGAACAGGTCGGTGTTGTTACCCGAGCTGAAGATGTACGGCGGGTCACGATCGAATACGTCGTTGACGCCGAATACCGCGGTGTACTGATCCCAGTTGTAGCGAACGCGAATATCCCACTCGGTGTGAGACGGCACGTCTTCATAACCGAAGATGTTGGTGTCTTCGTCGAAGCTCGGGTCGCTCATGCTGTGGATGTACCGCGCACGTGCGATGAAGTCCCACTCGTTCCAGCTGACCTGGTTGTTCCAGATCGCGCGGATGCGCGGAATAGAACCACGGTCGTCAGCACCACCAGCACCCGGGAAGAACGTGTTCTCACGGATATAGGTGGCTTGCAGATCAGTGTTGAACAGCAGATCGAACGCTTCGAACTCGTAAACCATGCCCAGATCGTAACCATCGGTCGTTACCTTCGTCAGGTTCGTCAGCTGGTTCGTGAAGTTCTGGAAGTTCAGGCCTGCAGCGTTAACCACCGGCGTGAACAGGCCACATTCCGGAGCGCTCAGACCAATCGGACCATTGAAGCAGTCCTGGACGATCGAGTTAGACGTCGGACGGCTGATCAGGTCTTCCACTTCGATGTCCCAGTAGTCCAGGGTCATCTGGAAACCTTCCAGGAAGCTCGGCGTGAAGACGATACCAACAGTAGAGGTATCGGCTGTTTCCGGCTCGAGGTTCGGGTTACCGCCAGCGAGAACCGCAGACTGAGACGCTGCGAGCGCAGTGCCCAGCGGAACGCCTGCAGCGGCACAGTTGGCAGCCGCGTTACCCGTTGCGGTAGCGCCACAAGGGTTGTTGAAGAAGTCGAAGCTCACAACACCGCCGCCGAAGAGGTCGGTGATCTGCGGCGCGCGATAAGCGGTGCTCATCGTAGCGCGGACACGCAGGTCATCGATGATCTGCCAGTTGAGGCCGAAGCGCTCTACCGACTCTTCGCCGAAGTTGGAGTAGTCAGACAGACGGAACTGCAGGTTCAGATCCAGGCTCTGGAAACCAGGCTGGTCGGACAGCAGCGGAATGTCGATCTCCGCGAAGTACTCTTCCACATCGAAAGAACCTTCCGTGGTGAAGACCTGGTTGGCAACCGACTCACCGGCTTCGGTGATGGAGTCAGGCTTCGTGAAGCCTTCGTCCGTACGGGTTTCGAAACCAACAGCCACCTGAACTTCGCCTGCCGGCAGTTCGAAGACCGGGCCGGAAGCAACGCCGAAGAAACCAGTGGTCTGGAATCTGGACTGAGCCGTGGCAACCTGGCGCAGGTACGCGATTTCAGCTTGCGTCCAGTTACCCGGGCGAACTGCGTCGAGTGCACCGCTGGGGTTCACCGTCTGCGCACACAGAGCGTCCTGAGCACAGGCAACCGGGTCGGAAATACGCAGGAAGCGCGCAAGGTTCCAGGTTGCATTCGTGATCAGGGTCGCGTTCAGACGCGTGTACAGGTAAGACAGTTCCCAGGTCCAGTTGTTGAAGAAGCTCTCGTCGTTGATGATCTCACCACGAAGACCTGCGGTCAGACGCGTGGTGTCAACTTCGAAGTCAGACGTACGTGCACCGATGGTGCTGGTCGGACGGAAGTAGAAGAAACCACCTTCGCCGGCAACCGGTACGTTCGGGTTGGTGCCCGGCACGTAAGAGCCCGCCGGGAATGCCGGAGTACCGAAAGAACCCGGGTTACCGTCAAGGCGGCTCACGCCGGTACGCTTGGAGTACTGTGCTTCAACGAAGGCTTCGATGCCGTCGAAGATTTCATACACGCCATAGCCCGCGGTGCTGTACAGCTCGGATTGCGTGATCAGGTCTTGTTGCAGGCCGTAGTCGTAACGCAGCAGCTGAACCCCATCTGGATTAGTCGGGGCCTGGCCTTGCGTCGACGGACATCCCGCAGCACCCACGTTGGTGATCTCGTCACCGCCGAATGCGCGCGGTACGGTACAGAAGAAGGTGCCGTTGTCGCCGAAGAAAGCACCGCCCGGGGAGAAGAAGCTGCCCTGGCTGATGCTGGAAGCGCCCAGACCGGAAACGGTCGGGAAAGCCCAGTCGCGATCAGTCTGGTTGATGTTGTTGTTGTAGCGGTATTCCGCGCCAATCATCACCGAACCGCGATCGCTGGTGGTGCCGATGGCGAGGTCTGCCTGGTACTGCTCACCGTCGCCTTCGCCGGAGATGCCGTACTGAGCACCCGCCTGCACGCCTTCGAAACGCTCTTTCAGGATGACGTTAACCACACCTGAGATAGCGTCCGAACCGTAAATGGCAGAAGCACCGTCACGCAGAATGTCGACACGGTCGATCAATGCGGTCGGTACAAAGCTCAAGTCCACAGCCTGATTCGACAGAGCGTCGGCAAAAGATGCCACGCGCTTGCCGTTGATCAGGATGAGCACACGGCTCTGACCAAGGTTACGCAGGTCAACGGAGCTTGCGCCGCCGCCTGACAGGATGCTCGACTGGTTGAAACCCGCGGTACCGGCAACAGCCTGGTTACGCAGTGCTTCACCCAAGTTGGTAAACCCTGATTCCACAATGGATTGGCCGGAGATGACGGTAATCGGGCTGGCTGACGTAAAGTCAGAGCGCTTAACGCGCGAACCAGTAACGACTACTTCTTCTACGACTTCTCCTTCCTCGTCATCTTCGGCAGCGAAAACGACCTGAGGAGCGGTGAGGGTAATCATAGCCAGCGCGAGTGCCTTAACCAGCGCGCGCGCCCATAGTGGCTGATCTACAGTCATGTTTATCCCCCAACTGTATGATTGATGAAATGCGATTGTGCTTGAAGTTCAGCCGGTAACTATCTGATTTTCAAAGAGACTTGTTCGATTCGATCGAACTTATTATTCCCCCTTGCAAACCAGTGCCTTACCGACTGCATCCCTGCAGGCACAGTTTCGCTATGTGTTGAACGGATAACTGCGGGTACCCCTCAATAAAAAATTCATTTTTTTTCAATTATTGAGGGTGCCGTCATGGCAGGGATGCCAGTGATGTGCTGCGCGCTGCCGCCGCGCGCTCATGACGAACTCAGCGAAGTCTGCGTACGCCGACGCTGCGGCCGTCATCCACCAGTTTCAGGTAATAGCCGAAGCGGCCTTTTTCTATGACAACTTCCGGGTCCACGCGTTTCTTGCCGCGATATCTGCCGCCGACCCGCTGCTGCCAGACCTGACCGTTGTCGAGACGAAAGATGGTCTTGCCATCCCAGCCGCGGAACTCGCCTTTGATACGGGCGTTGATCTGCGCCGGTACATCGGGCTCCGGTTCCGCTTTGATCTGCTCCTGCCCGAAGCGCTCCTCGGCGCTGAGCCGCGGCTCTGGTGCCGCCGGGGTCGGTACGGGGGCCGCAGGTGCTGCCGGGGGCTGGCGTAAGCCATCCAACCAGCGCGTGAGGTGGGCTAGCTCAGCTTCACTCAGTTTCTCGAGTCCAGCGGCGGCAAAGTCCTCTGCGCTCATGCGATCTTTCAACGTGTCGGCAAACGCTGCCTGGCAAACGAACACCATGAGAATGAGGCTACAGACGCTACGCATAATCGATCCGAACAGAGCAAAGAGGTCCGCTATCGTAAATGAGTGTCCGCGCGGTTACGAGCATGTCTCCTTAATTCGGCCGCGGCAGTGTATGATGCGGCGCCAGACGCAATCAGGGGGACGCAGTTGGATTTTGTCGGCAATCACATTTTGAGCGTCGGGCAGTTTGGGCGCGCCGATGTCGAACGCATATTTCAGGTTGCGGACAGCATGCAGCCTTATGCGATGCGCAAACGCATTACCCGCGTACTCGAAGGCGCGATCGTCTCCAACATGTTTTTCGAACCCTCGACGCGTACCCGCGTCTCTTTCGG
Source organism: Pseudomonadales bacterium (assembly GCA_965267275.1). Taxonomy (GTDB): domain Bacteria; phylum Pseudomonadota; class Gammaproteobacteria; order Pseudomonadales; family Azotimanducaceae; genus UBA4421. The sequence goes on along the minus strand of OZ253950.1, from coordinate 2,117,009 downwards.
CTCAGCATTTAATCTGCTCGGCGGCGAGGTACGCGAAACCACGGAAGTCAAAGCGTCGAGCCTTGCCAAAGGCGAATCCCTCTACGATACGGCGCGGGTGCTCTCAGGCTACAGCGACGTCATCGTCATGCGCCATCCCGAGGCGCACAGCGTCGCCGAATTCGCCCAGGCCAGCCGCGTTCCGGTCATCAACGCCGGGGACGGTCCCAACGAACACCCAAGCCAGGCGCTGCTGGATCTGTACACCATGCGCCAGGAAATCGCCGACCAGGGCCGCGGCGTCGATGGCTTGAGCGTCGCACTCATCGGCGATCTCAAATACGGACGCGCCGTACACTCGCTGTGCAAACTGCTGGGTTTGTTCGACGACATCCGGCTGCACCTGATCTCGCCACCGGGGCTGGATCTACCCGAAGAAATCACCGCGGACCTGCGCGCACGGGGCAACGCGGTGCACATGTTCCACGAATTGGAGCCCGGCATTCACGGCGTGGACATACTCTATGTGACGCGTACCCAGGAAGAACGATTTCCGTCGCAGGCGGAAGCTGATCGCTATCGCGGCTTGTTTCGCCTCAATCAATCGATCTACACCCAGCACTGCGAGCCGAACACCGTCATCATGCATCCCCTGCCCCGGGACTCACGCGTCCAGGCGCAGGAACTCGACGAAGATCTGAATCAGAATCCAAACCTGGCGATTTTCCGACAGACCGACAACGGCGTGCTGGTGCGGATGGCATTGTTTGCCCTCGTTCTGGACATTGTGGAAGAGGTCGACAATCACGCCAAACCGGTGACGTGGTACACGGCCAAACGCCACCTAAGCGTCAAGGAGCGCGGTCTAAACTGAAACAGGAGTCGGTTGGGTAGACGGTGGGAGATCACACTGCCAGCCCGGCATCGAGCTGGCAGCGTTCTCTGAGAGGAGTCGGCAATACCCTGGCCATCGGCTGCTGCCGACGGCGGATAGTGACGGTCGTTAGCGCTTTTTCGGAGCTTTCTTCGGCACCTTGGGCATACGGTCCTTCCATGCCTTGGGTGCGCTCTTGTAGCCGCGGCACTGCGCCAGGAACTTGGTGGCCTCGTTCCAGGCTTTGTCAGCGCCGAGACGTTTTACCGAAAACTCACGAACATGCGACTTCCCGGACGTCTGCACCTGTACTCTGAATGCCGGGCTCGGCCGGTAAACGAGGTTGATGCCGCGCACGCCGGTGGAGTGCTTCTTGTCAGTGCCAGCCTCGCGTACGCGCTTGGCTTTTGCAGCTTCCTGCTTGTCAGCCCATTTCTGGTCTAACGCTTTCGCTTCTCTGCGTACTTCCTTTTGTTTGGTCTTATTCAAACCAATCAGGCTGAAGTACTCCTGCTGCAATTTGCCATCGATACTGCGTGCGACGCGCAACAGTTGCCCGTTGTTGAGTTCGTACACTGCCACTGGATCGACTCCTCTTTGCTTGGCTAGTTCTTAGAACTATAGCAGAGCTTCTAGTTCAGGTAGAGCCTTAAACAAGTCAGCAACAAGCCCGTAATCCGCGACCTGGAATATCGGAGCGTCTTCATCTTTGTTGATGGCGACAATCACCTTACTGTCCTTCATGCCGGCAAGGTGCTGAATGGCACCGGAGATGCCGACAGCGATGTACAGATCGGGCGCAACTATCTTGCCCGTCTGCCCCACTTGCATGTCGTTAGGTACGAAACCTGCGTCTACCGCCGCGCGGGAAGCGCCGATGGCTGCGCCAAGCTTGTCCGCAATGCCTTCCAGCAGCGTGAAGTTATCGCCGCTCTGCATACCCCGGCCACCGGAGATGATGATGCCGGCTGCCGTGAGTTCCGGTCGCTCAGATTGGGCAATCTCTTCGCCAACAAACTGGGAAACACCCGCGTCGTGAGCGCTGGCAACGCTTTCGACAGTGGCACTGCCGCCTTCGGCAGGTACCGGATCGTAAGCGGTGCCGCGCACAGAGATGACTTTGACACCGTCGTTGGCTTTCACCGTCGCGATCGCGTTGCCCGCGTATATCGGCCGCTTGAACGTGTCTTCGCTTTCCACGCTGATGATGTCAGAAACCATGGCCACACCCAGCAGCGCGGCTACGCGCGGCAGGAAGTTCTTACCGTTGGTGGTGTGTGCGGTGACGACGTGGCTGTAGCCCTCGGCAACTTCGACGACCAGCGCCGCAATGTTTTCCGGCAGCTGATGCTCGTAAGCCGCATTGTCGGCAACAAGAACCTTGTTGACGCCACCGACCGCTGCCGCCTGACTGGCCACACCGTCGACGCCGCTGCCGGCAACCAGGACATCGACATCGCCGCCGATGGCAGCCGCGGCCGCCAGAGCCACGCGGGTGGCCGCCTTCAGCTCTGAGTTATCGTGTTCTGCTACAACTAAAACGCTCATGAAATCACCTTTGCTTCGTTTTTCAGCTTGTCAACAAGTTCCTCGACGGTTTCAACTTTGATACCCGCTTCGCGCTCCGACGGCGGCTCGACGCTGAGCACCTCAACCGTCGGCGCCATGCTGACACCAAGCTCGTCAGGGCTGATCGTGTCCAACGGCTTCTTCTTGGCTTTCATGATATTCGGCAGCGATGCGTAACGCGGCTCGTTCAGACGCAGATCCGTGGTGACCACGGCAGGCAGACTCACTGATACGGTCTGCAGACCGCCGTCAATTTCGCGCACCACCTGCGCTTTGCCGTCGGCTATGCTCACTTCGGACGCAAACGTTGCCTGCGGCATGCCGGTCAGGGCGGCGAACATCTGTCCGGTCTGGCTGTTGTCGCCGTCGATGCTCTGCTTCCCGAAAATGACGATGTCCGCGCTTTCACGTTCCTGCAGCGCCTGCAGCGCGCGGGCGATGGCCAGCGGCTGGGCGTCTTCATCGGTCTCGATGAGAACGGCACGGTCGGCGCCGAGCGCGAGACAGGTACGAAGCTGCTCCTGGCAGGCTGCAGAGCCTACGGCGACAGCAACCACTTCGGTGGCGGTGCCCGCTTCTTTCAACCGCACGGCTTCCTCGATGGCAATTTCGCAGAACGGATTGACGGACATTTTGACGTTGGACAAGTCCACGCCGGTGTTGTCTGGCTTGACGCGCACTTTGACGTTGTAGTCGACCACGCGTTTCACGGGTACCAGTACTTTCATAGGCTCCTCACTTCGTAGCGCTAACGCTTTTGTATTGAGTGTATTTGACGGGCGATTGGAAGGTATCGCCGAACACGACAAGCACTGCGCTCTCCGGATGACACCCCTCTCCGTGCACCCCAAGCGGGCGTCTTAATCAGGCGTCGTAACACAGTGGTTAACTTAAGAGTCTGCCGTGACCCATTTTTTTTTGGCGGCGTATTGTCGCCATGCGCCTATACAAGGTCAAGGTACGGGCAAAACCGCGTTATAATGATCCGCTAGAAGTTTTACCGATAAGAAGGAACACACCAATGGACAATCAGGTCGAACGCGAATCCATGGAGTTTGACGTTGTCATCGTCGGCGGCGGGCCGGCGGGCTTGAGCGCGGCAATCCGGTTGATGCAGCTGGGCGAATCCGCTGGCCAGGAGTTGTCCGTATGTCTGGTGGAGAAAGGCTCCGAAATCGGTGCGCATATCCTCTCCGGCGCCGTGTTTGAACCCCGCGCGCTCAACGAGCTCATCCCCGATTGGCAGGAACGCGGCGCGCCGCTGAACAACCCGGTCACCGTAGACGAGGTGTTTTACCTGCCAAACGGCACCAATCACATTCGCACCCCCAACATGCTGGTGCCCAAAGCAACCCACAATCATGGCAATTATGCGACGAGCCTCGGCAACCTGTGTCGCTGGCTGGGCGAACAGGCGGAAGCCATGGGCGTCAACGTCTTTCCCGGCTTTGCGGCCGCCGAGGTGCTGTACGACGACAACGGCGCCGTTTGCGGGGTGGCCACGGGCGACATGGGTATCGGCGCGGACGGCGAGCAGAAACCGACTTTCGCACCCGGCTATGAGCTCAGGGCCAAGTACACGATGTTCGCGGAAGGCTGCCGTGGCCATCTCGGCAAGCAGCTGATCCAGAAATTCGAGCTCGATAAGGACAGCGGCACTCAGCATTACGCGATCGGTTTCAAGGAACTCTGGGATATCGACCCCGATAAGCACGTACCCGGCAAGGTTCTCCACACGATGGGCTGGCCAGGCAATCACTTCGGCGGCCTCTTCACCGGTTCGTACCTGTACCACCTGGAAAACAACCAGGTGTCACTGGGGCTGATTGTCGACCTGTCCTACTCCAATCCGCACATCAGCCCGTTCGATGAGTTCCAGCGCTACAAGCACCACCCGCTGATCGCGCAGGTGCTCGAAGGCGGTACAAGGGTTTCCTACGGCGCGCGCGCGATCGTCAAAGGCGGTCTGGAAGCGCTGCCGGAGCTTGCCATTCCGGGCGGCCTGCTGATCGGTGACGACGCCGGCTTCTTGAACATGACCAAAATCAAGGGCAGCCATACGGCAATGAAGTCCGGCATGCTGGCCGCCGAAGCCGTGGCGGAAGCGCTCATGGCCGGTAGCCCCGGCGGCGAAAAGCTCGACGGCTTTCGCGCCAGATTCGAAGGCTCCTGGCTCTACGAGGAGCTCAATCAGGCGCGCAACTCACAGCAGGCCATCCACAAATTCGGCACGTTGTTCGGCGCCGGTTTCATCTGGGCCGACCAGCTCTTCAAAGGATCCTTCCCGTTCACGCTGAAAGACCCGACGCCGGATCACGCGACGCTCAAAGAAGCGAGCCAGTCAAAGCCCATCGATTATCCGAAACCCGACGGCAAAATCTCGTTCGACAAATTGTCCTCAGTGTTTCTGTCGAACACATACCATGAAGAAGATCAGCCCTGTCACCTGACCCTCGCTGATCCCGACATCCCGCTGAACGTCAACCTGCCGAAATACGCAGAACCCGCACAGCGCTACTGTCCTGCCGGGGTGTACGAAATTGTCGAGGAAAACGACACGCAACGTTTTCAGATCAACGGGCAGAACTGCGTGCACTGCAAAACCTGTGACATCAAAGATCCGTCACAGAACATCAACTGGGTGGTACCCGAAGGCACAGGCGGCCCCAACTACCCCAACATGTGAGGGTCCTCAAGCCGGGCGGAAGCGCGTCTCCATGGAGGCGCGCATTGCTGGCCTGCGCCACGACCGCCCGGGACTCAGGCGTTACACAACGCTGTGGTCACCTCAGGTGCTGGCACCCAGCTCGAAACGGGCGCCTGAGCTGTAAACGACAAGTCGCCCCTGCTCTTCCGAGGCATGGTCGACGAGACGATAGTAGACCGGGCGCGCCAGCAGCGCCTCGAGACCATCCCGCACCAGGAGATAGGGCTTACCCTCGCGCACAACGAGCGGATGTTCGCGATCCGCAAGGACATAGTCGCCGACGTTGGTCGTAAAGAGGAGCTCAGCCTCTTGGCCGCTTCCACGCACGTCCAGATCTGTCGCCACAAAGGGGGCATCCTCGACGCATATCTCCAGTTTCTCGACCGGAGTGACGAGAAAGTAGTCGTCTTCCTCACGCCGCAGAATGCCTGCAAACAAATTTACCAACGGCTGGCGATGAATCTTGCCGCCCTCGTGATACCAGTCGCCGTTGGCGGCTATACGCATGTCGATGCTGCCGACACGCTCAGGCTGCCAGAGATGCACCGGCGGCAAACGCTTGGCTGCCTGCAGCTCGGTGAGCTGGCGGAAAAGTTGATCTATGTCTGTCATCGGGCCTATTTTAGCCCGTGTTCAGCCGCCGCGCAGGTGGTTAGCCAGATGTGTAAACGCCGCTTCAATGTGCGAAGGCTCGGTCCAGGCTTTTCCCCAGAGCTCAGGCTTGATGCGCAATGCCAGACGATGCAGGTGCCGCCCATGGGCATCGCGCACGGCAATGTTCAACTCCCCGCTCGCTGGCAGGCGCGGCATCTCGATCACACCGAGAAGCCCCGCGCGCACGCGACTGGATGAACCGGCGTCTGGCAGGTGCCGGGCAGTTTCGACGACCGGCCATTGTACCTCGAGCATGTATGCCCCCGATGCCGGCCCGCTCTGAAACACGCGTCCCACGCCCGCGCCTGCGGCATCCATCCAGAGCTGCGGCGCAGAACTCGCCGCGGTCACACGCACCGCGGCGTCCGTGCTCAGCCGCCAGCGCGGCGGATCGACGACCTCATGGACCGGGCTGAGGCGCAGGTATCCCGGTGCCGCACCCACCTCCGTCAGAGTGTCCTGCCAGGTGCACCCGGACGCCAGGCAGACCGACAAAGTCATCAAAAACACGCTTCGCACGCCTTTCTCCTCAAGTCTAAGCTCAATCGGCTATCGCCTGAGGAAGTATAGGAAGGATATGCAACGCCGCGAGAAGCGCGGCGCAAAATCAGCCGCCGATAAATTTCATGACGGTCACTTCGCCGCGGAAATTGGAGAGCTGTTTATCCGCCAGCGCCTGGCCAAGCACGTCCTGCAGCCGGACCATGGCGAGCGCATCCGGGAGCTTGAGGATCTCACGGACGTCGTAGGATTTGGCGTTTGACAGACAGCCATACAACAGCCCGTTGGACGCCAGCCGCAGACGGGTGCACGTGCGGCAGAAAGGCTCACTCTCGTTTGCGATGATGCCGAAGTGACCGGCACCAGCGATCTCGAACCGCGCCGCCGTGGAATCAAAGGGGGCATCGGCACGGGCATATTCATAGCGCGAACCGATCAGCGTGAGAATGTCGTCCATGCCGAAAAACTGTGCTTCGAACACCGGATTCGACTGCAAATGGCCCATGTTCATCAGCTCGATGAAACGGAGCTCGATATCGCGTTCCAGGCAGTAATCGAGGAGCGGCAGAATCTGATCGTCGTTGACGCGACGCATGGGCACCATGTTGATTTTGATGCGCAGGCCCGCTTCCTGCGCGAGCCGGATGCCCTCCAGTACCGTTGCCAGGTCACCGGAACGCGCGATGCTGCGAAATTTGTCGGCATCCAGCGTGTCCAGGCTGATGTTCAAACGCTTGAGCCCGGCAGCTGCGATGATCGGCATTTTGCGAGGCAGCAACTGCCCATTCGTCGTCAGTGAGACATCGCTCAAACCGAGCTGCATCAGAGGTTCGAGCACCTCGTCGAATTTCGGCGACAGTAACGGTTCGCCGCCGGTGATACGCAGCTTATCGATCCCGGCGGTATCCATCAGGAGCGCCACTGCGCGGGTCATCTCGTCCGCTTCGAGTTCGGAAGCCGCCGCCTGCAGGCGTTTGCCGTCAGGGACACAGTACGTGCAGGCGTAATTGCACGCTGCGGTCAAACTTAGACGCAGATTGCGGAACTGACGACCCAGGTGATCAACAATCACTTCGCTTCAAATCCTGTTTATGCGGTGAGGCTGCAAAGGCAGCGCAGTATGGAGCAGAACCCCGGTGATGCCAAAGGTCCAAGGCCTCGAAGCAAGTGCCGAAGCAAAGCAGGCCCGGGAACCGTGACCAGGAGAGATGCAACCGCAAAAAAGTGACGCAGTTCCTGGCGGAATCTCAGCCCTGTGCTTTACTACATACAAGTCGCTGCTCACGTCTCCCCCCCAACGATCTGCAGCGACTTTTTGAGGTGGTCAAAGCTGTCACAGCTCACCTCGTATGTGTGACTCCTAATGGTACTTGCCCGGTTCGTCCGGGCTTTTTTTTGCCTAATTTTCATAATGTTACACGTGAAACACTAGGCAATTTCTAGCTATCGTCCGCAAGGCTCGCCACCAGTTGCGCGACGAAATCCCGAGCCCAGAAAACCCGGTTGGAGCCCTTGACCAGCACGCTCATGCCCGGCTCCATCACGTCAGCGAGTGCCGCGAGGAGCGCGGCATCCGCGTGCTCGAACCATGTGCAGCCGGGTGCGCTATCCACCAGGGCGCGCATACCCTCCCCGACACAGAACACCTGATCGATACCGTCCAGCTTGGCAGCCAGCGCTGCGTGCGCTGCAGGCCCCGCATCACCCAGCTCGAGCATCTCTCCGAGGACCGCAACTTTTGGTCCCGGTTCAGTAGCGAGCGTATCGAGCGCCGCGGCCATGCTGTCCGGATTGGCATTGTAGCTGTCATCCAGAATACGCACCCCTGCCGCTTCCACGATATTACCCCGTCCCTTCGGCACGAGCGCGGCAGGCAGGTGACAGGCAGCCTGCAGGTCCCGGCCAGCCACATGGCAGGCAAGCAGGGTCGCAGCAACGGTGAGCGCCCGATGGCGGCCGCCGCCGGGCACCCGGGCTGTAAAGCGCTGTCCGTAGAAATCGATTTCGGCCCGATCGCCAACGACACGCACGACCCGGGCGTCTGCAGCGGCGCTGAAACCGAATGTCAGCCCATAACCCAGCTCCACCAAATCTTCTGAAATAGCCTTAGATTTATCTCTCAAGGCATTGAAAATAGATATTTTTTCTTCGCGCAAGTGCGCCCATGAGGGGAAATTCTCGATATGTGCCTGCTGCACGTTCAAGAGCACCGCGAAGGTCGGCTCGACCATTTGCGCCAACGGTTCGATTTCTCCCGGGTGGTTGGTACCTACCTCGAAGACCGCATCACGCTGCGGCACAGCATTGGCCAGCGACAGCGGCACGCCAATGTGATTGTTGAAGCTGCCGGGAGGCGCATAAGCGTCGAGCGCTGCGCTGATGAACTGTTTGGCCGTGGTCTTGCCGCTGCTGCCGGTAATCGCGCAAACGTTGCCCTGCAGGCGCTTGCGCGCAGCATGGCCCAGGCGCCACAGGCCATCGTACGTGTCCTCGACCATCAGCAGCGGCAGATCAACGCCCCCTGCGGGGACGCGATGCACCAGGGCGCCAACAGCGCCGCGAGCGGCCGCGTCGGCGACAAAGTCATGGCCGTCGACGCTGCTGCGCACGCTGGGGTTGAAACGAGGGCCAGGATCGCCGGGGAGCGCAACGAACAGGTCTCCGGGGCGTACCGCCCGGCTGTCGGCAACAACCCCCGCCACGTCCGGACCTGTCACCGTTTCCTTTCCTGTGAGTGCAACGCTCAGTTCGGACCAACTCCAGAGCGCTTGTGTCGGTACGTCAGACATGGCGCCGATGTTAACCGTTTTCGACCCGTTTCACCGCTCATGCAGGGCAAAACGCGCTACTATCCGCGTTCGATCGAATGGGACAGACCATGACTGAGGCGAACGCAGCACGCCGCGGCGTGCTGGCAAAAGTCGGCCGGGGCGTCACTGCCTTGCGCAACTTTGTGATCAACACGCTTTTCCTGCTGACGCTGCTCTTCGTCGCCGCGCTCCTTTTGACGACCTGCCAGACCGTTAGCGTCCCCACGGATGCCGCGCTTGTGATCAACCCGCGTGGCAACGTCGTCGAGGCCCGTCAGCCTCCGGTGCCGTTTGCCGGCGTGGTGCCGGGCACCGCGATGCCGCGTGAAGTCGAGCTGGACGAGATCCTGACCGCCATTCACCACGCTGCCGCAGATGACAACATACGCATGCTGGTTCTGGATCTGGATGAGATGAGCGCGATCGCACCCGCCCATGCGCAACGCATCGGCGCCGCTCTCGTCAAATTTCGCGAAAGCGGCAAGAAGGTGGTCTCGTACGCGCATTACTACACCCAGGCGCAATATCACATCGCGAGCTTTGCCGACGCGCTTTACATGCACCCGATGGGACAGGTGGTGCTGGAAGGGTTCGGCGGCTTCAACTTCTACCTGAAAGAACTGCTCGATCGATTCAACGTCAACGTCCACGTTTTCCGGGTGGGCGATTACAAGGCAGCAGTGGAGCCGATGACGCGCACGGACATGTCCGAATCCGCACGCATGGATCTGGAGGCGTTGTATCAGAACGTCTGGCAGCAGACGCTGGAAGATCTCGCGGCCAACCGGGTGCTGGAGAAGTCTGATTTACAGACCTACGCCGACGATCTGGCCGCATCCCTCGACGTTACTGGCGGCGATCTCGCCCGCGCCGCGGTCGAGAACCATCTGGTTGATGAGCTTCTGAGCGCTGACCAGGCGCGGGTGCGCATGGCGGATGACGTCGGCTACAGCGACGACAGTCGCAGCGACATCAACGGCATCGGCTATCAGGCTTATCTGGAAGCGCGCGGCCTGTCCGGCCCGACCGTGCAGCTTGGTGGCAACAAAATCGGGGTCATCACGGTGCAGGGCATGATCGTCAATCAGGGCGGTGACGCCGGTACGGCGAGCATCGACGACATCGTGCCCCTCATCCGCCAGGCAAAAGATGATCCTGGTGTGCGCGCGCTGGTGGTGCGCGTCGACTCACCCGGAGGCAGTCAGTTCGCGTCCGAGCTCATCCGCCAGGAGCTCGAGCTCGTGCAGATGGCAAACAAGCCGGTCGTCGCATCCTTCGGCGCCAACGCGGCTTCCGGCGGCTACTGGATCGCTGCCACGGCGGACGCCATCGTCGCCGAAGCAGCCAGCATCACGGGCTCGATCGGTATCTTCAGCATGATTCCCACGTTCGAGGACACGCTGGCGAACTATGGCGTGTATACGGACGGTGTGGGTACGACTTCATTGACGCTGAGCGGCAGTCCATTTACCGGGATCAACGAGCCCATGGCCGATATCCTGCAGGCCCGCGTCGAGCACGGTTATACGCAATTCATCAACCTGGTCGCGCGCGGCCGCGACATGTCACCGGACGCAGTTGATGCAATCGGGCAAGGCCGGGTCTGGACCGGCGACGTTGCTATGGAGCTCGGTCTGGTGGACGAGCTCGGCGGCCTCGAACAGGCAGTCGAGAAAGCCGCCGCGCTGGCAGACCTCGAGGAATGGACCAAGGTGTTCATGCGCCCGGGTATCGACCCGCGCAGCATGCTGCTGGCAGAACTTTTCGCGCCGCAGACCGCGGCGCAGGTTCGCAGTGAGCCCGCGCTGTTTACCCACTTTCGCGCAGTGATGGACCACCTCGGCCGGCTGGACGACCCGAACGCGATCTACGCCCTGTGTGAAGCCTGCTGGCTGCAGCAGCCGCTGACCCGGCCCTAGTGGAAAACCCTAGCGCGGCGCGCGGACTTTCGCCCAGTACTCCGACGCCATCGTTTTCACCTCCCGCCGCATCAAAAGGATGCCGATGAGGTTGGGCAAGGTCATGAGCGCAACGGTAACCGCAGAGATCAGCCACACGAGGCTCGTATCGACCACGGTTGCGAGAAAAAAGCCCAAGACGTACACAATGCGATAGAGCGTCACCCAGCGTGCGCCGACCAGGTAAGTGACCGCCCGATCTCCGTAATAACTCCAGGCGATGGCCGTGGAGAACGCAAAGAGCACCAGGCCGACGGTGACGGCATACTCCCCGAACACACCGAGAAAACTCTCTTTGAAAGCCTGTGCAGTCAACGGTACCGAATGCAGCAGCGAACGTCCGTTCAGTACCAGGTCTTCGTCGACCAACACCCCATCACGCACTTCGATGACACCATCGTACGGTTTGCCGTCTTGTTTGACCTGCACAGCTTCCGCGATGGAGCGGTTATGGATGACAGTCACGCCAGCTGCCATCAGCACACCCTCGCGAACGTCGAGGCTACCGCTGAACGGCACGACCGGGTCGTCTGCAGGCGGTGTGAGATCGAGATGGGCAAAGAGCTCAGCCACATGATCAGGGTTGTCCTCCCGATACTCACCGCTGACGATCTCCGTATCAAAGCGCGCAAACTGCGTGTCGAATTTCTGCTGCCAGACGCCGGACGACAGGATGACCAGGCCGGTGAGCGTGCAGATGATGAGCGTGTCTATGAACGGTTCGAGGATGGACACCATGCCCTCCGCGACGGGCTCCTTGGTGCGCGCGGACGCATGCGCGATGGGCGCTGACCCCTGCCCCGCCTCATTGGAAAACAGCCCTCGATTCACGCCGCGGTTGAACGCATAGGCAAACGTTGCGCCCAGAAAGCCTCCCGTGGCCGCCGACCCGGTAAACGCATCGCCAAGCACCGCGGCGAAAGACGGGAGGATGTTTTCGTAGTGGGTCGCAATGACGGCCAACGCGCCGATGGCGTAGAAGATGCCCATCAGCGGCACCAGCGTCGCCGCAACAACGGCGATACGCCGTATCCCGCCCACGATGACCATGCCTAACAAAACCGCCAATACAGCGCCGCTGACCCAGGTCGGAATCGCGAAGCTGGTGAAGAGCCCCGAAGCCATATTGTTGGCCTGGGGCAAGTTGCCGCTGCCGAATGAACTGATGACGGTCGCCACCGCAAAGAACACGGCCAGCCATTTGAGATTGAGGCCGTGCTCCATGTAGTGCATGGGGCCGCCAACCATCTGTCCGTTGCTGTCTTCTTTGCGATATTTGTGACTGACGGAAACTTCGACAAATTTTGTGGTCATGCCAACAAAGGCCGTTGCCCACATCCAGAACAGCGCTGCCGGGCCGCCGAGAAAGATCGCAAACGCGACGCCGCCGATGTTGCCGGTGCCTACCGTGCCGGAAAGTGCCGTCGACAGCGCCTGGAAATGGCTGGTGTCTCCGGGGTCATCACTTTTGCTGTAGTTGCCGCGCAGCACGCTCCAGGCATGTTTGAAGTAGCGCACCTGGGGAAACCCGAGATAGACGGTGAAGAACACGCCGACACCCAGTAACAGAAGCGGAAAGTAAAACGCGCTTCCCAGGATACCGTCGAGGAAGTTGAGGAGGTTTTCGACCAGCTGCATTCTGTGATCCGTTCTTGTTGTTGGTCAGCGGTGCTCGAGCGGACTAATCGCCTAAGAGCGCTTTGAGCATGACGCCGAACAGCTTGTTCTGCTCCATCACGCCACGCACGCCATCTGCATGGAGCCCCGTGGCGTAAGCAGCAACGTCTTCGCCCGCGTGTGTTTCAATCGGCAGCGGCACGGTGCCAAGCTGCTGGTAATCGGGCGCCATCGTATCCACCTCGGTCAAATCCGGAAAAGGCGTCTGGTAACCCGGGCCGTTGGCATAGCTCAGCGTCGTGTAGGGTTGTTCCGGTGGGAACATCATCGCGTTTTCCGCGTCGACTTTGCCGAGAATCGGCGTGCCGCGTCTCTGATAACCGGCGATCGTCATGGTGTGGCTGTGGTCGGCGGTGACCAGAATCTGAGTCTGCTCGAGATCCACGATGTCGAGGGCAGTTTGCACGGCGTCGGACAGCGCGACCGTATCAACCAGCGCGCGGTGCGCATTGCTGAAATGATGGGCATGATCGATGCGTCCAGCCTCGACCAGCAGAAAAAAGCCCTTCTCGTTGAGGCTGAGCTGCCGGATCGCGGTGGCCGTCATGTCGGCGAGCGACGGTTCACCGCCGGGGTCCTGCAGCCGGTCTTTTTCGAACTGCATATGGGAGCGCTCGAACAAACCCATCAACTGCTTGCCCGGCCCGGGCTCAAAGGCTGCAAATTCTGCCTGGTTCCACACATAAGTGCGGCTGCCGGCAGCCGCCAGCCACTCAGCGACCAGATCACGACCATCGTCACGACGACCAGTTTCTTCTGGATACTCCGGGTCAACCGTCTCCAGCGGAAAGAAATTCGCGCGCCCGCCACCTAGAATCACATCCGGGCCATTGCCATGGCGAAACTCGACCAGCTGCCGGGCGATATCGCGACAACCCAGGGCTTTGACTTCCTCACTGAGACTGGCGCTATCCTCCCAGTCACGATTGGGCACATGAGCATAGGTACCCGCGGGCGTTGCATGCGTGACGCGGGTCGTCGTAACGATCCCGGAAGCGAGGCCCGCCTCCTCCGCGAGCTCGAGAATCGTCGGCAGCTCGTTTCTCAGCGCCTGCTCGCAATCATCCCTGGCAACGTCTGCGGTGACGCCGAGGACACCCATGCTGGTTTTGTGGCCCGTCAGGATCGCGCTGATGGTGCCCGCGCTGTCCGGTACCTGGGCGTTGGTGTTGTAGGTCTTGACGAGCGCAACGTTTTCGAACTTGTCAAAGGACAGGTCGTATTCCTCACCCGATGCACCCTGTTGCTGCCCGGCAAAAATGCGGGCTGCCGTGACGGTGCTGATGCCCATTCCGTCTCCCAGGAAAAGGATGACGTTTTTGGCCTGCGCCGGCATCGGCAACAGAACGCATAAGATCCAAATCGACGTAAACCACCGCATGATCAAACCTCCCTCGCTACCTCACGCATCGTTACCAGTTCTTCGGCCGCCGTCGGATGGATGCCCACCGTGGCATCGAACTGTGCTTTCGTGGCCCCGGCAACCATCGCCACAGACATGCCCTGAACGATCTCACCGGCATCTGGACCCACCATGTGTATGCCGACGACGACATCGTCGCTGCGACGCACGATCATCTTCATGTAAGTCTTTTCATCGCGGCCGCTGAGCGTGTGTTTCATCGGTTTGAAGGAAGATTCGTAGATGTCGAGATCTCCACCATGCGCGGCGATGGCTTCAGCCTCGGTGAGACCGACAGTGCCGATATTCGGCTGGCAGAAAACCGCCGTCGCGATATTGCGGTAGTCGAGATGCCGCTTGGGCCGATCGGTGAAGAGATTGTTCGCAATGCACATCCCCTCTTCGATCGCCACGGGCGTCAGCTGCATGCGATCGGTGACATCGCCGATGGCAAAGATGTTGTCGACGTTCGTCCGATACATCTCGTCCACCGGGATCTCCCCCCTGGCGCCGAGGGTGACGCCGGCCGCGTCCAGGCCCAGGTCAGCGGTATTGGGATGGCGGCCGGTGGCATAAAGCACGAGATCAGCGGACAGGGTCGACCCATCCTGCAACGTGAGCTGGCGCTCATCCCCTGCGAGATCGATGCGCTCGACCGTCGTCTCGAAACGCAGCGTCACGCCTTTTTTCGCGAGCTCGTCGCGCACCACTTCGCGCACGGAATCATCAAAACCGCGCAGAAACAGCGGACCACGGTAGACCAGCGTCGTCTGTGCGCCGAGCCCCGCGAAGATGCCGGCGAACTCGACCGCTATATAGCCGCCCCCCACGACGACGGCGCGTTCGGGGAAGGAAGGTAAGTAAAAAGCCTCGTTGGAAGTGATGACGTGCTCGTTGCCGGGAAACTCCGGTACCGTCGGCCAGCTGCCCGTGGCGACGAGAATGTACTTCGCCGTGTATGTCGATCCGTTGATCTCGACAGTATGGGCATCGAGCAGGCGCGCGCGGCCTTCGTGCAGGTCGACGCCGGCGCCGCTCAGCAGGTTACGGTAGATCCCGTTGAGACGTTCGATCTCCGCAGTCTTGTTGTCACGCAGCGTCGGCCAGTCGAAGCCCCCGGCCTGCACCTGCCAGCCGTAGGCGGCAGCGTCCTCGAAGTCTTCGTGAAAATGTGAGCCGTAGACAAACAGTTTCTTCGGCACGCAGCCAACGTTGACACAGGTGCCGCCAAGGTAGGTGGATTCCGCCACCGCCACTTTCGCCCCGTAGCTAGATGCCATGCGGCTGGCCCGCACGCCGCCGGATCCGGCACCGATCACGTACATATCGTAGTCGTATTCCATACTTCCCTGCTTCTCTTTTACTCTCTAAATTGCCGTCCGGCTCTCTGTTTGCGGCTCTCTGTTTGTGCGTTTCTGCACGAGGTCTGCCCGGACGCACGTTTGCCGCGGCATCTCGGCATCGCAGCCTAAGTAAGATCTCGCCCCGGGGCAATCCCGCAGGTGACTCAGAAAACCGTTACGGGCACACACCTGGCACTCACAAGTCACTTGTAGACGGCCAGCAACGCTCAACCTAAACTGCGCGGGCCTAAATCTGGGACGGAAAACTGTGAACGGCGCTCAAACGCTTCTACAAACTCTGGTCAATTGCGACGTCGACGTCTGCTTTACCAATCCGGGCACCAGCGAGATGCACTTCGTCGCCGCGCTGGACCAACAGGACGGCATGCGCGCGGTTCTGGGTCTCTTCGAAGGCGTCGTCACCGGCGCAGCCGACGGCTACGCGCGTATGGCAGGCAAGCCGGCGTGCACGCTGCTGCACCTCGGACCGGGCCTGGCAAATGGCCTGGCCAACCTGCACAACGCGCGCCGTGCGCATACCCCGATCGTCAACGTCGTCGGTGAGCACGCCACGTACCACCGGGCGCTGGACGCACCGCTGACCTCGGACATCAACGGCTTTGCCGCACCCGTTTCCGGCTGGATCAAAGTCTCCGAGAGCGCAGCCGAAGTGGCGGGTGACGGCGCGCTTGCCGTGCAAGCAGCGCAGGCTGGGGCCGGGCAGATTGCCACGCTGATCCTGCCTGCGGACACCGCCTGGAACGACGCGGAGAGTGCTGCACAGGCGCTGCCACGGGCCGCCAGAGCCGCCGTCGACTCCGCGCAGATCGACGCCGTTGCCAAAGTGCTCTCGAGCGGGGAACCCTGCGTCTTTCTCTGCAACGGCCTGGGGACCACCGCCGAGGGTCTGCACCTGCTCGGCAAAATAGCCGCAAAAACCGGCGCTGCGCTGCTGGGCGACACGTTCATCGGTCGGGTAGAACGCGGCGCCGGCCGCGTGGACCTGCCGCGCCTGCCCTATTTCGCTGAACAGGCGGAAGAGGTCCTGGCCGCTTACAAGCACATCATCCTCGTCGACACCAAGGCGCCGGTGAGCTTCTTCGCCTATCCCGGCAAAGCCAGCGAACTGACCCCGCCCCACGCGACGGCCCACGTCTTTTCCGCCCCCGGCGACGACACGCTGACCGCGTTGACCGCGCTCACGGAGGCTGTCGGCGCAACGGCCACGGACGCCCCGCTGGCCAGGCTCGAGCGTCCGGGTCTGCCGAGCGGCGACCTGAATCCTGAAGCGATCGCGCGGACCGTCGCTGCGTTGATGCCCGAAGAAGCGATCGTGGTGAACGAAGCGGCCACGGCCGGATTTGCACTGCCGGGCTTCACCAGCAGCGCGCCGCCGCACAGCTGGCTGGATCTTACTGGCGGCGCCATCGGCATGGGGCTGCCTGCGGCCACCGGCGCGGCGGTGGCTTGCCCGGACCGGCAGGTGCTCAGCATGCAGGCAGATGGCAGCGGCATGTACACCGTGCAGGCGCTGTGGACCCAGGCACGCGAGAATCTCGACATCACGACCGTCATTTTCTCAAACCGCAAGTACGCCATCCTGCAGGTCGAGTTCATGCGCGTCGGCGCGGTCAATCCGGGACGCAAAGCGATGGACATGATGGAGTTGAACCGGCCGGACCTCGATTGGGTCGCGATGGCCACAGGCATGGGCGTTGCGGCTGAACGCGCAACGACCGCGGAGGAGTTCAACGCGGCCTTCGAGCGCGCGTTGGCAAACCGTGGGCCCAACCTGATCGAAGCTGTGCTGTAGCCCCCTCAAGATACGGAAAGTCCTATGAAGTTATCGATTTTTGGTACCGGCTATGTCGGTCTGGTCACCGGCACCTGTTTTGCCGAGATGGGCAACGATGTGCTCTGCGTCGACGTGGATGCGGACAAGATTGCGGGCCTCAATGCCGGCGTCGTGCCGATCTACGAGCCGGGTCTCGAGGAGATGGTGCGCAGCAATGCCGCACGCGGACACCTCAAATTCTCGACAGACATCGCCGCCGGGGTCGAGCACGGCGAGATCATTTTCATCGCCGTCGGCACGCCGGCTGACGAGGACGGTTCTGCCGACCTCCAGTACGTGCTGTCCGTGGCGCAAAGTATCGGCGAGCACATGCAGACGGAAAAGGTCGTCGTCGACAAATCCACGGTCCCGGTAGGCACCGGTGACAAGGTCAAGGAAACGATTGCCGCGACGCTGGCCGCCCGCGGCGCAGATCTGCCGTTCCATGTGGTATCGAACCCCGAGTTCCTGAAGGAAGGCGCCGCGCTGGCCGACTTCATGAAACCCGATCGCATTGTCATCGGCGCCTCCACCGCAACCGGGGCTGAACAGCTCGAACGCCTGTACGCGCCGTTCAATCGCAACCGCGACAAGGTGGTGCACATGGACATTCGCTCGGCAGAGCTGACCAAGTACGCCGCCAACGTGATGCTGGCAACGCGCATCAGCCTGATGAACGAACTCGCCAACCTGGCCGATCGGCTGGGCGCGGACATCGAGGCCGTGCGCCGCGGCATCGGCATGGACCCGCGCATCGGCTACCACTTCATCTATGCCGGCACCGGTTACGGCGGCTCCTGCTTTCCCAAGGACGTCAAGGCGCTCATCCACACGGCTGAAGAAATTGGCTACGACGCCCGTATCGTGCGCGGCGTAGAGGAAGTCAACGAGGCGCAGAAGCGGGTGCTGTTCGACAAGCTCACCAACCACTTTGCGCATGACCTCGAGGGCCGTACGTTCGCGATGTGGGGGCTGGCGTTCAAACCGAACACCGACGACATGCGCGAGGCGCCCAGCCGGACCCTCATCGACAACCTCAACCGAGCCGGTGCGCGGGTGCGTGCCTATGACCCCGAAGCCGCCGGCGAAGCGCAGCGGATCTATCCGGACAACGATTTGCTCGAGATCTGCGACAGCCGCGCTGAGACGCTGACGGCGGCGGACGGCCTGATCGTCGTTACCGAATGGAACGAGTTCCGCAGCCCCGATTTCGGCGCGATCAAGCAGGCGCTCAAGCAGCCGGTCGTTTTCGACGGACGCAACCTGTACGACCCGGAAGCGATGCGTCAGCAGGGATTTGCGTACTACGCCATCGGTCGGGGCGACGGCTGACAAATATCTCTTGATACTGGTTATTCATACAGGTAATCTGATCGACCCCTGTATGAATAGCCAGTATTCGTGACTGAACAACTCAGCCTCCTACAGCCTCATACCACCCCCCTCCCCCGTACCTGGCAGACGGACGGCGAATGGCAGGAGCCCGGCGCGCAGCAGATGCCGGAGACCCTGGCTACGCGCGCGCGCACAGCCAATCACACAGCGACGCCAGGCAAAGAGTCAGGCAAAGAGTCAGGCAAAGAGTCAGGCAAACAGCCAGGCAACGAGCCCGACAACAAGACGGGACAGCAACAAACACGCGCCCGAGAAACGCAACAGACACAGGAAGCGCGTGAGGCAAGAGAGACGCGCGAGGCAAGAGAGGGAAGAGAGGGAAGAGAGGCAAGAGAGGGAAGAGAGACGCGAGAGGCGCAAGAGTCACGAGAGCTAAAAGAAACACAAGAAGCACGCCAGGAACAACCCCACAAAACACCTGTGACCGCCCGTCAGGCACTGTTCAAGCACCCCAATTTATGGCGCGCAGGGGATCTCACCACACACCAGCAGAACGCTCTGGCAAGTGGTTATGCCCAGCTCGACGAACATTTACCGGGTGGCGGCTGGCCAACCAGCGGCCTCGTGGAGCTGCTGCTGCCCTGCGCGGGCGTGGGCGAGCTGCGGCTGATGCTGCCAGCGCTGGCTGAGCTCAGTCAGCAGCAGCAGCGCTGGGTCGCCTGGGTCAATCCGCCCTTCCTGCCCTACGCGCCGGCGCTCGAGGCCGCAGGCCTCGACGTCAACAAGGTGTTGCTCATACACCCCCGTCAGCATGACAGTCAGCATGAAGAGTCCTTGTGGGCTCTGGAGCGCGCCTTGCGCTCAGGCACGTGCAGTGCGGTGCTGGCCTGGCTGGACGAAAAAAAGCTCAAGCTCAAAGACACCCAGCGTCTGCAGGTCGCGGCCAAGCAAGGCGGTACCCTCGCCTGCCTGCTGCGCCCGCAGAGCGGCGCACAGCAAGCCAGCATGGCGGAATTGCGCCTGGCGCTGCATGCCAGCGCTGCAGGCACGTTGCACCTCGATATCCACAAACGCCGCGGCGGTTGGCCGCTGCACGATCTCACGCTGCACACGGAACCTGCCGCGAGCCGACATGCGCATGAACAGGTTGCGCTGTGGCGCGCCTGCCTCGAACACCCGCAGCCCGATGACAACACACCCGCGATGCCCGGGCATAACGGTGTGCGGCAACCGGCAGACATTCATTGATGCTCTGGCTGGCTCTGCATTTCCCGCAGCTGCCGCTGGAACTGTTTGCCGCAGGTAACGCCGACCCGCAGCAGGCCCTCGTCATCATCGAGGACAATCGCGTTTACATGCGCAACACGGTCGCCCGGGCGAGCGGTGTCGAATGCGGCAGCACGCTGGCCACTGCGCACACGATCTGTAAAGAGCTCAAGTTCGCGCAGCGCGATCACCACGACGAACACCAGCGCCTGCAGACCCTGGCAGATACGCTGTACCGCTTCAGCGCCCACGTCAGCGTGCAGCGTCCGGACACGGTACTGTTGGAAATCGAAGGCAGCCTCAAGCTCTTCGGCGGCGCGCAGGCGCTGCGTGAGGCCGCGATCGAAGTCTGCCTGTGCCTCGGTCACAACGCCGTGGCGCGCACGGCCAGGACGCCCTGGGCCGCCATTGCCCTGGCCCGCTCGGGTGAAAAGCATCTGGCGGACGTACCGCTGGGCAATGCCGGCCTCGAACTCGCAGGCGTAGAGGCCAACGTCATCGAGCGTTTTGCCAATATGGGCATCTATACCCTGGAGCCACTGCTCAGCCTGCCGAACAAGGCACTGGGGCGCCGTTTCGGCAAGCCGCTGCTGGACTATCTGCTCAAGCTCACCGGGCAACTCGCCGATCCTCGCGAAACCAGCCTGCCCAAACCGCAATTCGAGCGTAGCCTGCACCTGCTCAAACCGATCACTGACAAGCAGGACCTGCATCAGCACGCCCTGAGCCCGATGGCCAGACTCGCGGACGAGCTCAAACACTGGCTCATCACCCATCAGCTCGGCTGCGAAAAACTCACATGGCGCTTCAAGAGCCACAACCAGGAAACCGCCGGCGTTACGGTGCGCTTCGCGAAAGGCAAGCAGCTCGCGGACGACGTCCTGCGCGTCAGCCGTCTGCAGCTCGAGAACGCAACCCTGCCGGAAGAAATTTTGAGCCTCAGCCTGACTGCGCAACGCCTGCTGCCGTGGACTGCGGCGAGCAGCCCACTGTTTCGAACCCACATCGTTCCTGCAGAAGCGCAGGAAATGAGCGAAATCATCGACGAGCTCAATGCGCGCCTTGGGGAAGGCACCTGCTACGGCCTCGAAAGCCAGGCGCAACATACGCCGGAAAGCGCCTGGCTGGCCGTGCAGGCTCATCGGCTCGCGCAACGTCTGGATACTCCGGCGGCGGAGCATACGAGCTCCGTTGCAGACGTTGGCGAGCCGGCATTTCCAGCACGTCTCAGCAAGCGTCCGCTGTGGCTATTCGATCCGCCGCGCCGTATCGAACGCAACGAGCTGCATCTGCTGCAGGGCCCGGAGCGCATACAGTCCCGCTGGTGGCTCAAGCCCACAACCAGCCGCGATTATTACATCGCACAACACCGCAACGGCGCCGAATGCTGGGCGTATGTTGACGATCAAGCTGACTGGTATCTGCATGGCTACTTCGGCTGAGCCCGGCTTTGCCGAGCTGCATTGCCTGAGCAACTACAGCTTTCTGCGCGGCGCATCGCATCCTGAAGAATTGGTCGAGCAGGCTCACGCGCTGGGTTACAGCGCCATCGCTCTGACAGACGAGTGCACTTATGCCGGACTCGTCAAAGCGCATATGGCCGCCAAAGCATGCGGCATCAAGCTCATCGTCGGCGCTGAATTCAACGTCACGATGACGCTGCCGGACAACGCGCCCAACCATTTCGCAGCCAGCGCATCGGAAACGACAGACTTCGCAACGCGAGAACCCGAAGCAAGCGAATCCGAAGAGAAAGAAGCGCAAACGATCACCATCAAACTCGTACTGCTCGCCACCAACCGCGCAACCTACGGGCAGCTTTCCGCGCTCATCACCAAGCTGCGCCGCCGCGCCGAGAAAGGCGCTTACACCGCCTGCCTCGATGATTTCCGCTGGGGCCTCAAAGGTTGTCTTGCTTTGTGGATACCTGCCCAGCAGAGCATCGGCATCCTCATGCAGACCGGCAGAGCCCTGCAGCATGTTTTCGCCGACCTGTGGATCGGCCTCGGGCTCTTTCGCGACGGCCACGATCTCGACAAGATTGCGCATGCGGTGACGCTGTCCATGCGCCTGGGCTTGCCCGTCGTTGCCGCCAACGATGTTCATACCCACGTTCCGCAGCGCCAGCCCATGCAGGACCTGGTCACCGCCATTCGACACAAAACCACTGTGACGGAACTGGGACACGCAGCATTTCCGAACGCCGAACGCACGCTGCGCAGCATCGACGACCTCCTGACGCTGTACCCGCCGGAAATGCTGGCGGAGAGCGTCAACATCGCCGCGCGCTGTCATTTCTCCATGGACGAATTGCGTTACGAATACCCCCAGGATCTGGTGCCGCCGCATCTGACACCTCAGGCCTATCTACGTCAGCTCACTTTTGCGGGCGCTCAGGAGCGCTGGCCCGACGGCATTCCGACTGAGACGCAGACGCTCATCGAGAAAGAGCTGGCGCTGATCGCCGAACTCAGCTACGAGCACTACTTCCTGACCGTGCAGGACATCGTGCAATTCGCCCGCAGCCAGAACATCCTGTGTCAGGGGCGCGGCTCAGCGGCAAACTCCGCGGTCTGCTACTGCCTGCATGTCACCGAGGTCGATCCCGCGCGCATGCATCTCCTGTTCGAGCGGTTCGTCTCCAAAGAGCGCAACGAACCACCGGATATCGACGTCGACTTCGAGCACGAGCGGCGCGAAGAAGTCATTCAGTACATCTACAAACGCTACGGACGCGAGCGCGCCGCGCTGGCCGCAACGTTGATCTGTTACCGCCCGCGCAGCGCCATACGCGACGTCGGCAAAGCGCTCGGGCTGAACCTCGACGTGGTCGACCTGCTGGCCAAGTCCATGGCCTGGTGGGATCGCAAGGAAGCGATCGCGGAGCGACTGCGCACGGCCGGTCTTGATCCCGACAGCCTGGTTGCCGAACAGCTGCTGCACTTCGTCAACGACATCATCGGCTTTCCAAGGCACTTGTCGCAGCATGTTGGCGGTTTTGTCATCTCACGCGGCACGCTGGCACAGCTGGTCCCGGTCGAGAACGCGGCGATGGAAGACCGCACCGTCATTCAATGGGACAAAGATGACCTGGAAGCGCTGGGCCTTCTGAAAGTCGACGTGCTGGCGCTCGGCATGCTGACCGCCATCCGCAAGGCTCTGGATGCCCTGAACCAATACCGCGGCACGGCGTTGACGGTCGAAGACATTCCGGCAGAAGACCCCGAGACCTATCAAATGCTCCAGCGGGGCGACAGCGTCGGCGTTTTTCAGGTGGAGTCACGGGCGCAGATGTCGATGCTGCCGAGGCTCAAGCCCCAGCATTTCTACGACCTCGTCATCGAGGTTGCGATTGTACGCCCCGGCCCGATACAAGGTGACATGGTGCACCCTTATCTGCGTCGCCGTCAGGGCACCGAACCGGTCCATTACCCCAGTGAAGGCGTGCGCAAGGTGCTGGAGCGCACGCTCGGCGTTCCGATTTTTCAGGAACAGGTCATCGAGCTTGCCATGGTGGCGGCCGGCTTCAGCGCTGGTGAAGCCGATCAGCTGCGGCGCGCGATGGCGGCCTGGAAAAAGCGTGGCGGCCTGGAGATTTTCGAACAGAAGCTGATCGACGGCATGCTGGCACGCGGCCATGACAAGACGTTTGCAGAACGTGTATTCCGACAGATCCAGGGGTTTGGCGAGTACGGTTTTCCCGAGTCCCATGCCGCCAGCTTTGCTTTGCTCGTCTATGTTTCCGCGTGGCTGAAACGGCACGAGCCAGCCGCATTTTACTGCGGGCTCTTGAACAGTCTGCCGATGGGCTTTTATTCGCCGTCCCAGCTCATACAGGATGCCCAGCGGCACGATATCGAAGTGCGTGATCTGGATGTCTGCATCAGCGCCTGGAGCCACACTCTCGAACCCCCGACAAGCGGGGCCGGTGACGGCACGCCGGCGCAGCCCGCCATGCGACTGGGGCTGCGCATGGTGAAAGGCTTGAACGAAGAGACCGCCATACGCATAACGGCCGCCCGTCAGCGGGGACAGTTTGTCAGCGCCGAAGACCTGGCAGCCCGCGCCGGATTGGATGATCAAACAATGCGTTTTCTCGCGCGCGCCGGTGCGCTGGCACGCTTGAGCGGGCACCGCCATCAGGCGCATTGGCATGTCGCCGGCATCGAACGCCCGCTGGCCCTGCAGGCGGGCCTGGCTGACGAAACGCCGGTTTACGACGTTGCCGCCGAGGACGTTGAAATCACGCTGACGGCACCCAGCGTCAAAGAGGATCTGCTCGACGACTACCGCTATACCGGCCTGACTCTCGGGCCCCATCCGATGCAGCTGCTGCGCAAAGAGACAATGTTCGAAGGTTGCCGCAAGGCAGTGGCGCTCGAGCAATACCGGCAGGGGCAAGCCGTTTGCATCGCTGGCCTGGTCACCGGGCGCCAGCGGCCCGGCACGGCCACGGGCGTGGTTTTCCTGACTCTGGAAGACGAAACCGGCAACATCAACGTGATCGTCTGGTCAACGGTGCTGGAGCAATTTCGACCGGCGCTTCTGCAGGGGCAGCTGCTGAAAATCAAAGGTATCGTGGAGCGGGAGGGATCGGTCATCCACGTGGTTGCCGGCCATGTCGAGGACGCAACGCACTGTCTGCGAGGCATGGCGGCAGAAGCGCTGCCTTTCAAATCTCGAGATTTTCACTAGCGCCGAGTCGGCGCCCGCGTTACGCGCGCTTCTGAGTAGGCGGGGCGGTCTCGTCTTTGTCACCGAGCTCACGCAGCTCATGCAGGACGTCTTCCATCATCAGCCGCAGCAGGGCGAGTTCCTCGCGAATCGTGGCGATTTCCGGCTTGAGATTGTGGCCGAGACCGTCGACCGCACGCTCCAGTGCAGCCAGGCGATTCTGCACGTTGGCTTTATCGAACATCGTGCGCGCCATCGTCTCGAGCGGCGCTTCCGGCGTGTCAAACACCTCAGCCGACAACGGTTTGGCCGTCACCAGCTCTTCCGCTGCTTCCGGCGCGCCGCCAAAAAACTCCGCGCCGATTTCGTCAGAGACTTCCGTCACCACGCGTCGGTCGATCGTTTCGAGCTCTTCCAGAAACGTATACAGCAACAGGCGATCGCACAGGTTATTGATGCGACGCGGCACACCTTCGCAGAACGTATAAATGGCAGGGAACGCATCATCAGCAAATGCGGGATTGCCGCCGTTCCAACCGGCCACGCTCAGCCTGTGTTCGATGTAGGTACGGGTTTCGTCTTCACTCAGCGGGTTCAAGTGATATGTGGCGATGATGCGCTGACGCAGTTGTTCAAACCCTTCGGACAGCAGCGTTTGCCGAAACTCCTGCTGGCCCAGTAAGAAAATCTGCACCAGCGGTTTGCCATCGAGCTGGAAGTTGGAAAGCATACGCAGCTCTTCTACGGACTTCGGCGGCAGATTCTGCGCTTCGTCGACGATCAACAGAATGCGGCGCTGCGCCCTCGCCTGCTCCTTGAAGTTATGCTCGATCTCCCTCAACAGCCCGGCTTTGCTGGCGCCTTGCACAGGGATGTTGAAGTTATGCGCCACCGTCTGCAGAAGATCGTCTTCTTCGAGGTTGGAGCTGACGATATGACCCACCGAGAGCCCGCTGTCGTCGAGCTCTGACAGCAACGCCTGTACCAGCGTGGTTTTACCGGTGCCAACGTTACCCGTGATGACGATGAAACCATCACCCTGATTGAGTCCGTACTGGAGGAACGAAAGCGCACGCTTGTGCTCGACGCTGGGAAAGAAAAAGGCCGCGTCGGGCGAAAGCTGGAACGGCTTTCTGTTCAGTCCAAAGTGTTCTTCATACATATCGTGTCGTTACTGTTCATCAGCTTCTGGGGGGGCGCTGCGGGCCGATGATGGATTGTGACCGTAGCCATACCCATATCCATACCCGTACCCGTAGGTGCCGCTCTGAGCCTGCGCCGTCTTGTTCAGCAGCAGACTCACATTCTGGCAACCCTTTAATAATGCCACAGACTGGTCGACAGCTGAGCGTGGTGTCTTGTTCGCTTCGACCACCATGATGACTTGTCCCATCAGCCGCGCGAGCACCGCGGCTTCAGTCGTGGCCAGCAGTGGTGGGCCGTCAACGACCACGATGCGATTGTTGTTGTGCGTGGCAATATCTTCCAGCAGTTCATGCATCAGCGTGCTGGCAAAGAGTTCATCGAGGTTATCCGTTGCCGCGCCGCACGGCATCACGGACAGACGGTCCACGTTGGTTGTGATGACGTTGTTTTCCAGATGGCCCGTCTCATCAGTCAACAAATCAACGAGGCCGGGCTCACCGTGGATGCCCATCCAGCGGCTGAGATCGCCTTTTGCCGGATCGCCATCCAGAAGCAGAACGTTTTTATCGAGCTCTGCAGAGAGACTCAAAGCCAGATTCAGAGATACGAATGTCTTCCCTTCCGCCGGCAGCGAACTCGTCACGAAGATGAGATTGGGTGGAATGGCAAGCTTGTCGGCTTTCTGCGGTTTCAAATTGAGCAGCAAAGGCCGTTTTATCCGCCGGAACTCCTGAGCCTGAACCGGATTCTGGTGTCCCGGCACGAGGAAACCATTTTCCGCCAGCCAGCTGAAGTTGAGCTCGCAGGTTTTTTCGGTATCCATTGACCGAGCGGGTGACGCAGCCGCCGGTGCCGGGTCTGCGACGTTACCAGAGGCGTCTTTTTGATCGCTTACTTGACTATCGTTGACGGCAACCTCCGCCACTTCCGTGACAGGTACCGCAACGCTGACCGTCTCCTCAGCAGCTGCCTGAGGCTGCGGATCGGGCGCCGCAACCGGCGCAGGCTCGGTTTCCCGCGCCTCCTTGGCTTTTTCGACTAACCGCGCAGCCGCTTTTTCAATCGTGCTCAATGCAAACCCCTGGACAAAACACGCACCTTCAGCCGCCTCATTGTACGATTCTGCGACCGAAATGGTGTAATTTGATGTAAAACCTGCTGCCCAATTCTCACATCCATGTGTCTGTTCGCCTGTACGTCGCTCCTGTGGAGCATACGGCACAATTGCCGAGGCGAATAGGCTATAGTGCGCGGCGCTTGCCCGCTTCACAAAACGTCATTCAGGAACAGAACATTGCGAATATTGGTGACCGGCAGCGCCGGATTCATCGGTGCTCAGACTGCACATGCCCTTCTCGATCGGGGCGACATAGTGCTCGGGTTAGACAATCTGAACGACTATTACGACGTCGCATTGAAGCAGGCGCGCCTCGACCGCCTGCTGGCCCGCGACAACTTTACATTTTCACAGACAGACATCGTCGACCAGGCGGCTTTTGCCGAGGCTTATGCCGCGTTCGCGCCCGATCGTGTGATACACCTGGCCGCCCAGGCTGGCGTGCGTTACTCGCTGGAGAATCCGCACGCTTACGCCGAGGTCAACATCGCAGGCTTTCTCAACGTCCTCGAAACGGTCCGCCACCAGGGCACCGAGCATCTCGTCTATGCCTCGACGTCCTCCGTGTATGGCGCGCATACGAACATGCCCTTCTCGGTTCATCAGAATGTCGACCATCCTGTGTCGCTCTATGCGGCCACCAAGAAATCCAATGAGCTGATGGCACATACCTACGCCCATCTCTTCGGGACACCCTGCACGGGTCTGCGTTTCTTCACCGTATACGGTCCCTGGGGCCGTCCGGACATGGCGCTTTTTCTGTTTACGCGCAAGATTCTCGCAGGCGAACCCATCGATGTGTTCAATCACGGTCATCACACCCGCGACTTCACCTACGTCGACGACATTGTCGAGGGGATCGTGAGAACCTGCGATCGTGTTGCCACACCGGACGAAAACTGGCGCTCAGATCAACCCGATCCCGCAACCTCCAGCGCACCGTATCGGCTCTACAACATCGGCAGCAACAATCCGTGCAACCTGTCTGAGTACATCGAAGCTCTGGAGGACGCGCTGGGCGTGCGGGCGGAAAAGAATCTGCTGCCCATGCAGCCGGGTGACGTCGCAGACACGTTTGCCGACGTGGACGACCTGGTGCGCGATGTCGGCTACCGCCCGACGACGCCGGTTGCGACCGGTGTGCGCAATTTCGTGGAGTGGTATCGCAGTTACTACGAGGTGTGAGTCAACGGCGCGCCGCGGTACCACCCCATCAACTTACAAAGCCGTCGCAAAGCCAGTCAAACCTGCGCGCCATCCAGACCGCCATTTCGTTAAGCTTATCGCTTCGTTAAAGCTGTCTGGACCCATCACAATATGAGCGCTTCTCAACCCTGCATTCTGGTCACCGGGGGTGCGGGTTTCATCGGCTCCCATACCTGTGTCGAGTTAGTGCAGGCGGGCTACCAGGTCGTGGTGATGGATAACCTCTGCAACGCCAGCCATCGAAGCATCAGTGCGGTCGAGCGGATTACGCAGAAGCCGCTGACCTTCATGGAGGCGGACATCCGCGACGAAAGTGCCCTCGCGCGGGTGTTTGCAGAACACGAGATCGCTGCCGTCATCCACTTCGCGGGCTTGAAAGCCGTCGGCGAGTCCACCGAGCAACCCACGCGGTATTACGACAACAACGTCAACGGCACGCTGAAGCTGATCGAAGCGATGGTGGAGGCCGACTGTAAAACCATGGTTTTTTCCAGTTCCGCTACGGTCTATCGGAACCCACCAGAGTTGCCTTTGACCGAGGATGCGCCCACGGGACCCATTAACCCCTATGGGCGCAGCAAACTGATGGTCGAGGAGATTCTACGCGATCAGTTCGCTGCAGATCCCGAATGGCGCATAGCGCTGCTGCGCTATTTCAATCCGGTAGGCGCTCACGCATCGGGCGAAATCGGTGAGGACCCGCGTGGCATCCCCAATAACCTGATGCCGTTCATCAGTCAGGTTGCGGTCGGACGCCGTGCGCACCTGCAGGTGTTCGGGGACGACTACGACACACACGACGGCACAGGCGTGCGCGACTACATTCACGTCGTCGACCTGGCGCGGGGGCACATCAAGGCGCTCGAGCGTCTGTCGCAGGGTCCCGCGCTCGAAACCTACAATCTGGGCACCGGAAAAGGCTACTCGGTTCTCGACGCGGTCAAAGCGTTCGAGAACGCGAGCGGCGTGCCGATACCCTACGAAGTCGTCGATCGCCGGGCGGGCGACGCGGACGCGAGTTTTGCGGACGTGGAACGCGCTCAGACTGACCTCGGCTGGCGCGCTGAATACGATCTGGAACAGATGTGCATCGATGCGTGGCGCTGGCAATCGCAGCATCCGAACGGGTTCGCTGGGGATGAGGAGTCGCGGTAGGAAGAAGGCGCGCTCATCAAGCTGACAATTTGCCAAACCAAAGCGGGCCCGAACGGGCCCGCTTTGGTTTGGCGGAGGGGCAGGGATTCGAACCCTGGGAAGTGTTACCTTCGCTGGTTTTCAAGACCAGTGCTTTCGACCGCTCAGCCACCCCTCCGGAAGCCGCGCATTATTGTCGATTTGCGGCGTCAAGCCAAGGTGCTGAATCGGTCCAAATGCGGATACGTCGACCCGCTTATCAAAAAGCCCTGTAGCCTCTGCCTGAGCGCTTCAACACCAGGTCACCTGATATTCTGCAAGCCCTTTCTGTTGTCGCTTCGAGCGCCTGCCCCGCTTCGCGGCCGGCGTCGCCTTCTTCGTCGTCGTGGATTGCGGCTTGGATTTGGGCCGCTCACCTTCTGACTTGACCAGATTTGCCATGCATCTTCCCCGCTGTCTGGCCTTAAATCCTCCCACTTTCCCCGGCCCCGTATGTCGTCGTCTTGTAATGAGCTTTTTGCGGGAATGCTGCAGCGCACCACTGCCCATACGGTACAATTCGTCTTTTCATCCGACCGAACCTGATGAGATACGCGATCGCCATACACAGCGCGCCTTACGGCGGTAACGGAAGCCATGCGGGGTTGAATTTCGCGCGCGCGCTGCTTGCGGCGGGCCATGAGATCGGTCGCGTCTTCTTCTATCACGAAGGTGTCTACAACGCTCTGTCTTCAGCAGTGGCGCCACAAGGCGAAGGAGACAGCGTCGCCGCATGGTCGGCGTTTCACGCCGAAACCGGCGTTGAGCTTGCCGTCTGCATCGCCAGCGGCATCAAGCGCGGCGTGCTCTCGGAAGAAGAGCGCGACCGCTATGATCAGACGGCAGCGACCCTGGCGCCGGGTTTCGAGCTGGTCGGGCTCGGACAACTGGTCGACGCGATTCTCACCAGCGATCGTTACATCGAGTTTCCCTGATGAAGAAATTGCTCTGCATGGTCAGCCATCCGCCGTACCGCGACAGCCGCGTCGCCGAGCTGCTGGACGCCGCGATGGTGGGCGCTGTGTTTGATTGCGATGTCAGCATGCTCTTTCGCGGCGATGGCGTGCGCGCGCTCCAGCAACATCAGGACGCGACAGCGATCGGGCAGCGTACGGTCGGCAAAATCCTCCAGGCGCTCGAAACTTACGACATCAACAAGGTCTATGTGTGCGCCCAGGCGCTCAAGGAAGCCGGTCTCACGAAGACGGCGCTTGCCATCGACGCCGAGCCCATCGACTTGGATGAGCAAGCGCAGCTGATCGCAGCACAAGACGCGGTCATCGGAGCCCAGTCGTGAGTACGCTGCACCTGGTTTTCTCCCCGCAAGGGCTTCGCGCAGCGGTTGCGCGCGTGGCGGCAGACGACGCCGTGCTGCTCATTGCTGACGGCACATACGCCGCTGACGGCAGCGCCTCGATAGGCAGCCAGACAATCTACGCGCTCGCCGAAGATCTGCACATCCGCGGCATACAGCCGGATGCATCCATCACGTTAGTCGATTACGCCGGCATGGTGGAATTGACGGTCAAACATCAGCCCGTGGTGAGCTGGCGTGAGTGATTCACTGCCTTTGGACAAAGAGGGTTTTCTGGCCGATCTGAACCTGTGGAGCTGCGAAGTCGCCCGCGCGCTGGCTGCCGCAGACGCGCGGACCTTGAACGCCGCACATTGGGAAGTGCTGCATGCGTTGCGCGACTTCTACGCTGAGACAGACACTTCCCCCGCCATGCGCGCTTTCGTCAAGATGGTGCGAACGGCCCTCGGCCCGGAGAAAGGGAACAGCATCTATCTGATGGAGCTGTTCGGCGAAAGCCCGGCAAAAACCGCGGCAAAGTGGGCGGGGTTGCCCCGCCCGACCAACTGCCTATAGCTCAGCGTCCTGCGCTGCCGGCATCAATGCCACCACGTCACCGACGATAGCCACGGACGGACCGGTCACGCCTGCAGCCTCGGCAAGATCGGCGAGATCGCTGATCGTGCCGCGGATGACGCGTTGCTCCGGCAGCGTTGCGTTCTCCACGAGCGCAGCCGGCCTGCCCGCCTCACACCCGTGGGTCACCAGCCGTTCGAGGATGAGCTTCAGGCCAACGAGGCCCATGTATATGACCAGCGTCTGATCCGCACGCCCGAGCTCCGGCCAGTCCTCGTTGACGGCATTTTCCACCCGATGTCCGGTAACGAAGCGTACTGACTGGGACATGTTGCGGTAAGTCAGCGGTATGCCCGCATAGCTGGCCGCCCCGA
Organism: Pseudomonadales bacterium; assembly: GCA_965267275.1. Classification (GTDB taxonomy): domain Bacteria; phylum Pseudomonadota; class Gammaproteobacteria; order Pseudomonadales; family Azotimanducaceae; genus UBA4421. The sequence continues at coordinate 2,085,540 of OZ253950.1, read as the reverse complement.
GCGCCGCAGTGATGCCGGGGACAATCAAAACTTCCAGGCCGGCCTCCAGTGCGCTTTCCAATTCTTCACCGCCGCGCCCGTAGATGAAGGGGTCGCCGCCCTTCAGTCTCACGACGTTCCTGCCGGCGCACGCATGCTCAACGATCAGATCATTGATGGCGTGTTGCTGAAACGACCGGTTGTCCGGACGGGGCACCGGCGTACCCGGCTTGGGCCCCTGTTTGCCAACGTAGATACGCTCGGCATCACGGCGCGCGTATTCGAGCAATGCCGGATTGGCCAGCTTGTCATAGAGCAGCACATCAGCCTGTTGTATCAGGCGCAGCGCCTTGAGGGTGATGAGCTCTGGATCCCCAGGGCCAGCGCCGACGAGGGCAACCGATCCCTGCACGGGCCTAGCCGTTGCAAGGAGATCCTCCGCAGCCTGCTCGGCGCCCTCGAGATCCCCTTGCAGGGCAACCTCGGCGGCACGGCTCTCGAACAGCATTTCCCAGAAGGCTTTGCGCGAGTCGACGTCCGCGAACCGTTCGCGCACACGCTCACGCATATGTTGACCCAGCCGCGCGAGATGCCCGAGACCCGGCGGCAGGCGGGTTTCGATCCAGCCACGCACCATGCGCGCCAGCGTCGGCGCGCTGCCCTGGCTCGATACCGCAACGACGATCGGATCACGATCAATGATCGCGGGGAATATGAACGTGCAGAGTTCGGGCTGATCGACGCAGTTGACCGGAATGTGCTTCGCACACGCAGCCGCATAGACGCGAAGATTGACGTCGGCGTCGTTGGTTGCGGAGACGACGAGCGTCAGGTCATCGTCGAGCAGCGCCTCGTCGAAGTCCGCCGCCGCCCAGCTCACCTCGCCTGCCGCCACCAGGGCTTCGACCGCGGGCTTCACCACGGGGCTCACAATGCGAACGTCGGCTTCTGCCCGCAGCAGCCACCTGATTTTACGCGCCGCGGTGTTGCCGCCACCCACCACCAGACACTTGGCCTGATGCAGCTTGTGATACAGCGGCAGATAAAACATGCGGCGTGGGATTCAGACTTGCAGCGACGTGACGTTGCCGAGGTACGGGCGCAGCACGTCCGGCACCGCCACGCTGCCTTCACCATCCTGATAGTTTTCGAGCACCGCCACCAGCGTCCTGCCCACGGCAAGGCCGGACCCGTTCAGCGTATGCAGCAACTGCGGTTTACCGGCGTCATCACGGTATCGGGCCAGCATGCGGCGCGCCTGGAAATCGAGGAAATTACTGCATGAGGATATCTCGCGGAATTTGTTCTGGCCGGGCAGCCACACCTCGAGATCGATGGTTTTCGCGGCGGAGAACCCGAGATCACCGCCGCAGAGCACCATGGCTCGGTACGGCAGCTCGAGCTTCTGCAAAATTGCTTCGGCATGCGAGGTCAGTTCATCCAGCGCATCCCAGGATTCCTCCGGGCGCACCAGCTGCACCAGCTCGACCTTATCGAACTGATGCTGCCGGATCATGCCGCGGGTGTCACGACCGTGGGATCCGGCTTCGCTGCGGAAACACGGCGTATGGCAGACGTGTTTGATCGGCAGCTGATCGGCGTCGACAATTTCGTCCCGATAGAGATTCGTGACCGGCACTTCAGCCGTGGGAATCAGGTACGTTTCCTGTTCCTGGTCGATGCGGAACTGATCTTCGGCGAACTTCGGTAGCTGCCCGGTGCCCATCAGGCTCTCAGCGTTGACAATGTAGGGCACGTACACTTCCTGATAACCGTGCTCACCAGTGTGCGTGTCCAGCATGAACTGGGTCAGCGCGCGATGCAGACGCGCAATCGCACCGTGCATCACGACATAACGGGCGCCGGATATTTTGGCCGCGGCGTCGAAGTCCAGCCCACCGCCTTGCACGAGATCCACGTGATCTTTCGGCTCAAAATTGAATTCCGGCAGATTACCCCAGCGGTGCAGCTCCACGTTGTCGTCTTCGGAGTTGCCTGCAGGCACTGACGGATCCGGCGTATTCGGAATAGCGCGCAGAAACGTCTGCATCGCCTCCTGCAACTCGTTGAATTCAGCTTTGGCAGCATCAAGCCGATCGCCGAGATCGCCGACCTCGGCAAGAAGCGGCGCTATGTCTTCGCCTCGCGCCTTGGCCTGGCCAATCCCTTTCGACTTGCTGTTCCGCTCACTCTGGAGCTGCTCCGTACGCTGCTGCAGTTCCCGCCTGCGGGCCTCCATCTCAGCGTACGCTACGGTGTCGAGGTCAAAACCTCTGACTCGCAGCGCTTCGGCACACGCGTCGAGATCCGTGCGCAGTCGTTTAACGTCTAACATATTTCACCTTCAACCTATGGCGGTTGCGTCAGGGCAACATCCCCTGTCCCGCCCGCTCGCCCAGGTAAACGGCCAGGAGACAGGTCAGCACCGTGCCGGTCACGTATAAAACGCCGCTCAAGTAGCGGCCTGTCTGCATCAACGTCAGGGTCTCGAGCGAAAACGCCGAGAACGTGGTAAAGCCGCCAAGCAGGCCCACAACCAGCAACATACGGCCCCACTGCTGGAACCACTCCGTATGACCGAAGCCGCCCCACAAGAGCCCTATGGCAAACGAGCCGGCGATATTAATGGCTAGCGTCGCCCAGGGAAACAGGTGATGTGCACCGACCCAGGTAGAAACGGCAAACCGCAGCACGGCACCCAGCGCGCCGCCCAGCGCCACCGCGGTAAGGTTCACCATCACCGTTCGTCTCCGCTATCCGGCGGTACGCGGGACGGTTCTGCAGCCTCGAGATCGAGACTCTTGAGGCGCGCCAAGCGCGCGCGAATCTTTTCCTCGAGGCCCTGACTCTGCGGCACGTAGAACGTCTGCGGCGGCATTTCTTCAGGAAAGTAACTCTCCCCCGCCGCATACGCCCCTTCGGCCGTCTGTTCGTTGTGCGCGTGTCTATAGCCATCGCCATAGCCGAGCGACTTCATCAGCGACGTCGGTGCATTGCGTATGTGCATGGGTACTTCATAAGACGGGCTCTCTTTGACGTACGCCATGGCGGCGCCGAAAGCCTGGTACACCGCATCACTTTTCGGCACCGAGGCGAGGTATAGCACCGCCTGGGCCAGCGCAAGCTCACCCTCGGGGCTGCCAAGACGTTCGTAGCTTGCCAGCGCGGCAAGCGTGAGCTCGAGCGCCCGTGGATCGGCATTACCGACATCTTCGCTCGCCATGCGCACCAGCCGGCGACCGATGTAGCGCGGATCCGCGCCGCCATCGAGCATACGGCAGAACCAGTAAAGCGCCGCATCCGGCGCACTGCCGCGCAGCGCTTTGTGCAGCGCCGAGATCTGCTCGTAAAACACATCGCCGCCTTTGTCGAAACGACGCAGGTTTTCCCCCACCGCAGCAGCCACGGTGTCGACACTCACCTCGCCGTCGCTCAATTGGGCCGCGACGTCGAGAATGTTGAGCATCCGGCGCGCATCGCCGTCTGCGGCGTCGACCAGCACGTCTGCCGCTGCCGGCGCCAACTGTGCCTGGAGGTGCTCCGCCCCGAGGTGCGCCAGTCTGACGAGGCTTTCGCGGCCGAGCGGTTTGAGTACGTAAACCCGCGCACGCGACAAAAGCGCGGCATTCACTTCGAAAGAAGGATTCTCGGTCGTCGCCCCGATGAAGGTGACAGTGCCGCGCTCGACGTGGGGTAAGAACGCATCCTGCTGAGCTTTATTGAAACGGTGCACTTCGTCGACGAACAACACAGTCAGTCGTCCGTGCTGCGCGCGCATTTCCGCTTCCGCCACGGCCGCGCGCACGTCTTTGACACCGGCCAGCACTGCCGACAAGGACACGAGATGGGCATCGGCGTTCTTCGCCAGCAGGCGCGCCAGCGTGGTTTTACCAGTCCCCGGCGGGCCCCACAGAATCATGCTGTGAAGCTTTTTATGGTGGATCAGTTCGGCAAGCGGCTGTCCCGGTGCCAGCAGGTGTTCCTGGCCGACGAAATCGGCAAGGTCGGTCGGGCGCAACCGTTCCGCCAGCGGGCGGGCGTCGAGCGCGTCCCCGCTCAGGCCGAGCTCAGCTTGTGTTTGGTCATCCTCGAACAAAGTCCGTGCCCGGCGGGTATTCCAGCTCAAACACGTCGGATTGTATCACTTGCTGTGCGGGGTACTCACTGAAACGGATGAGCGTCTGCTGACCCGAGTGATCTATGATCGCAAGCACCGCCAGGCGTGCGTCGTCAAAAACGAGCTCAATCCGTTCGAACAACGCATCAACGGCTATCGGATAGAGCACGTAACGCTCGAGTTCGTCCGCCGAGGGCGCATCCTCGACGCGGAAGTGCGCAGTGAGATCCAGCGTTTCGCTGGTCAAGAGCGCCAGCGGCGTGCGATCGAGCGCGTCGCCGATGCTGCGTTCGGTCACTTGTTCAAGGTCGGGATCGTATATCTGCACAGCCTCACCGCGTGCCAGAATGATCTGCGGAAAGGGCTCACTCACATCCCATCGGAAGTTAGGTTTTTTGAGGTGCAGCGTGCCGGCGGATTCCTCGACCAGAAAACCCAATGCATTAGTGATACGTTGCTCGAAGGCCGTCTGGATGCCGTCGAGCCCGGCCAGCCGGGCGCTCAGGGACGCCTCCGGGCTTGCCGCCTGTGCGCTGGCCGCGAAGAAGCTCAGGCTAATCCCGAGCAGGCACCAGAACTTCACGACTACCATTGTGATTCATGGCGGACACGACTCCTGCCGCCTCCATCGCTTCTATCAGACGCGCAGCGCGGTTGTACCCGATGCGCAGCTTGCGCTGAACTGAGGATATCGAGGCCCGGCGGCTCTCCAGAACGAACTGCACCGCTTCGTCGTAAAGCTCATCGTCCTGCTCGGTGTCGCCGGAACTTTCCTCGATCTGCACGAACGGCTCGTCGACTGCCCCGCTGACAATCTCTTCGAGATACTCGGGCGCACCGCGCTGCTTCCAGTCGTTGACCACGCGATGAACCTCGTCATCCGAGACGAAGGCGCCATGCACCCGTTGCGGCAGCGCCGTGCCCGGCGGCAGGTAGAGCATGTCGCCGTGGCCGAGCAGCTGCTCGGCCCCGCCCTGATCGAGGATGGTGCGGGAATCGACTTTGGACGAGACCTGGAAACCCATACGTGTCGGAATGTTCGCTTTGATCAAACCCGTGATGACGTCTACTGACGGGCGCTGCGTCGCGAGCACCAGATGAATGCCCGCGGCCCGCGCCTTTTGTGCGATGCGAGCAATCAGCTGCTCCACTTTCTTCCCGACAATCATCATCATGTCGGCGAATTCATCGATGACAACGACAATGGTGGGCAGCGCCGTTAAATCCGGGGCTTCCGTTTCTTCATCTGTCCATAGGGGATCCTTGAGCGGTTCGCCCTTATCCAGCGCATCTTTGACCTGGCGATTGAAGCCGGCCAGGTTGCGAACGCCCATGGCCGCCATCAGGCGATACCGGCGCTCCATTTCGGCCACACACCAATTGAGGGCGTGGGCGGCTTCCTTCATGTCTGTCACAACCGGTGCAAGCAGATGCGGCACGCCTTCGTAGACAGAGAGCTCGAGCATCTTCGGATCCACCAGAATGAGGCGCACTTCTTCAGGCGTAGCCTTGCACAGGATGCTGAGGAGCATCGCATTGACGCCAACCGACTTACCCGAGCCGGTAGTCCCCGCCACCAGAAGGTGCGGCATCTTGGCGATGTCTGCGGTGACCGACGCTCCGGCAATGTCTTTGCCCAGCGCAAGCGTCAACGGCGAAGGGGAATCCTGAAACGCCGCAGAGGTCAGCACCTCTTTGAGACGCACCATTTCCCGGTGTTCATTGGGAATCTCGATACCAACGGTCGTTTTTCCGGGTATGACCTCGACAATACGTACGCTGATGACGGCGAGCGAACGCGCCAGGTCTTTGGCCAGCGCGCTGATTTTCTGCACCTTTACGCCGGCTGCGGGTTGCAGCTCGAAGCGCGTAATGACCGGGCCCGGCAATACCGAAACCACCTCGGCATCCACGCCGAAGTCAGCAAGCTTGAGCTCGAGCTGCCTGGACATGGCTTCCAGCGACTCCGCCGAGAAGCCCAGGTTCTCGTCTTCATCACGCTCGTCGAGGAGATCCAGATCGGGCAGTTCATTCGTCGACTGCGTGTCGAACAGCCGTTTCTGCTGGCCGCGGCTTTTGTCGGCCGCGACCTTCGGCATGATTTTGAGCGCGCGCGGCTTGTCCGCCTGCACGTCATCTTTCGCCGAGGTCTTGGGTTTGGTCTTGGCGACCGCCTTCGCCTTCGCCTCGCGACGGCTGGCAAGTGCCTCCCGAGCCGATGCCTGCGCTGCCTGACGCGAGCGGCGGCGATCGCGGAAACCGTCGTAAGCCGCAACGGCGGCATGACTCAGACGATAGAGGTGACGCCCCGTCGTCTCTGCAACATCCAGCCAGGAAAAGCCCGCTGCGGCCTGGGCGCCGATGAGCGCGCCGGCGACGCCGAGCAGAGTGAGACCCACCACACCAAAGACCGCAGCGCCTTCGTCCACCAGCCAGCGTCCGAAGACGCCCCCTGCATCTGCCGGCAAGGCCGCCGACGGTGCGGAATGCATATGCAGCAGGACGCAGCTCGAGACGACCAGCGCGAACCAGCCGCTGCTGCGCACGCTGAAGACGATCCAGTTCGACTGCAAACCCCGGGCAAACACCAGACGCACACCGACGACGGCGAGCGCCACCGGGATGAGATAGGCAACCCAGCCAAAGAGATAGAGCACGAGATCGGCAAAGTAGGCGCCGCTGCGTCCAACGAGGTTCTGAATCTCTCCGCCGGTGCCGGAAAAGCTGAAAGCCGGATCCGACGGCGAGTAAGAACCGATGGCCAGCATCAGGAATATGGCGATGGCAGCCAGACCCACCAGGCTGATCTCCCGGGATGGGAGGGTGACGGAATTAGCCACTCGGATTGTCCTTGATCTACTATGGGCTCGCGCTGAGTGTAGCCATATGACCACCACCATACAAACGCAATCTTCGATAAATCTGCTTCAAATTCATCATCTTATTTCTACTTCCTCACAGCGGTGTTTACATCTGGTCCGGTGACGACTCTTACGCCTGCGTACACGAAATCCGCAGAATCGCTTCATTTCTAGTACACTGCACGCCCGCATTTGAACGGACCCTGAACGAGCAACACATGCGCCCCGACAAAGCCAAAGTCATCGACGAAGTATGGGATGAATCCCGCATCGAAAGTTTTCTCGACAAAGCCCCCATGGGCGACGAAGCGGAAGCGTTCAGCGTGCTGCTGAATGCCTATCGCAGCATGCGTGCGGAAGATTTCGCTCGCTTCATAGACATGTTCAAAGCGCGCGGCGGTCGCGTCGACGCACTCGACAATCGAGGCCGAACGCTGCTCGACGTCATCTCCACACACGCCAAGTCGGAGCCCTTTCAGGCCATCCTCAAAGCGCAGTGACTGCGATTCCACTGCTGCCCGCAGAGCCTGTTGGCTTTCCAAACCCTGCCTACGCGCTGTCCGAACCTGACGGTCTCGTCGCCGCCGGTGGCGGCCTGACGCCGGCCTGGCTGCTCGAAGCTTACGCGAGCGGCATATTCCCGTGGTTCGACTCGGACGAAGACCACATTCTCTGGTGGTCGCCGAGCCGGCGTGCTGTGCTCACGCCCGGCAACATGCGCGTCACGCGCAGCCTCGCCAAGCGGATTCGCAATGGCGGCTTCGACGTGAGGATGGATACGCGCTTTGCCGACGTCATTGCCGCTTGTCAGGCACCCCGCGAGGTTGGCGGCGGCACCTGGATCACACCACACATGCGTGACGCGTATCTCGAGCTGCATGCGCTCGGATATGCCCACAGCGTGGAAACCTGGCAGGCAGAAACGCTGGTGGGCGGTCTGTACGGCGTCTCCCTGGGCCGCATGTTTTTCGGCGAATCCATGTTTTCCCGCGTTGCCGATGCCTCCAAAGTGGCTTTCTTTCACCTGCAGCAACAGCTGGAGCGCTGGCACTTCTCGCTCATCGACTGCCAGATCATGAATCCGCATCTGGACAGTCTCGGCGTGGGCGAAATTCCCCGTGAAGAGTTTCTCGCGATGCTCGATGACAATCACCGTCACGCGACGCGTTTGGGACCCTGGCGTTTCGACTGACCCTCGGTTAGTCTCAAGCGATGCAAGATTCGAATTCTGCAGATCAAGGCCAGGTGCAGTTCTTCCTGACGCCGAAACACCCCTGCTCCTATTTGAATCGCAACAACGCGCAAACGTTGTTCTTCGATCCACGTCAGATCATCACCCCCGCAATTTATCAATCGCTGACCGATCAGGGATTTCGCCGCAGCGGCAGCCACCTGTATCGGCCGCATTGCGGAGAATGTCAGGCGTGCATTCCGACCCGCGTACCGGTGGAGGAATTCGTCCCCAAAAGACGGCACCGGCGCGTGTTGCGCAAGAATGAAGACCTGCTTGTGCGTATCGACGAAGCAACATTCAGCCGCCGGCACTACCACCTCTACGAGCGCTACATCAGCCTGCGCCACGCCGATGGTGACATGTACCCGGCAAGCGAGGACCAATACCGATCTTTTCTGCTGAGCCCGTGGTCGAACAGCCTCTTCGTCTCAACTTACGCGGGGGAACGCCTGTTGAGCGTGGCGGTTACCGACAGGCAGCCCCAGGGACTGTCGGCGATATATACCTTCTTTGAACCCGGAGAAACCGAGCGCAGCCTCGGCGTTTACAGCATCCTGCAGCAGATTGAACTGTGCCGGGAATGGGGCCTGCCCTATCTCTACCTCGGCTACTGGGTCAAAGATTGCGACAAAATGAACTACAAAACCCAATATCGGCCCACAGAGTTATTCATCAACAACCGCTGGGTCCGATTGGGCTGATAAACAGCCTTATGCAGCTTTGCCTTTGCCCGAGGCTTGGGGCAGAATGCGCCGCTTTAATCGCAAAGACTCCTGGATGGCGAAAGAAGAACAGATTGAAATGGACGGCACGGTGGTCGATACCCTGCCGAACACCATGTTTCGTGTGGAACTGGAAAACGGTCACGTCGTGACCGCGCACATCTCCGGCAAAATGCGCAAAAACTACATCCGCATTCTCACCGGTGACAAAGTCAAAGTAGAGCTGACCCCGTACGACCTGTCCAAAGGCCGCATCACATTCCGGATGTAAGCACTCTTTCGAACTATCTGCCCCGCGTTCTGCGTTGATAACCCAACGCTCGCAGCACCCTGTATTCCTTAGAGCACTTCACCAGACCGACGGTGGTCTGGTGAGCGACGTCACGCCTCTACAGGGCTCAGAATCTCGAGACTGAGCTCATCGTCTTCGACAGAGATACGCACGGTCCCGCCTGACTTCGACAGATCACCGAACAGCAGATCCTCAGCCAGCTGGCGTTTGATCTTTTCCTGTATCAGACGCTGCATCGGCCGCGCGCCCATTTTCTCGTCGTACCCTTCACGCGCCAGCCAATCGAGCGCTGAATCGTCGACTTCGAGCGTCACACGCTTGTCGTCGAGCTGCGCCTGCAGTTCGGTCAGGAACTTGTCCGCGACCGTCTTGACCACTTCTATCGGCAGCTTGCCAAACTGCACGATGGCGTCCAGCCGGTTGCGGAACTCGGGCGTGAACATGCGCTTGATGACTTCCATGCCGTCTGTCGTGTTGTCCTGTTCGACGAAGCCAATCGACGCGCGGTCCATTTCCTGAGCACCAGCGTTGGTGGTCATGATCAGAACGACGTTGCGGAAGTCGGCTTTGCGGCCGTTGTTGTCCGTCAGCGTGCCGTGGTCCATGACCTGCAGGAGCAGGTTGAAGACTTCAGGGTGTGCTTTTTCGATCTCATCGAGGAGCACAACGCTGTGCGGGTGTTTGGTCACCGCCTCGGTCAGCAGTCCGCCCTGGTCAAAACCCACGTAGCCGGGCGGCGCACCGATCAGGCGTGAAACGGTGTGGCGCTCCATGTATTCCGACATGTCGTAGCGCAACAGCTCCACCCCCATGATGTTGGCGAGCTGGCGACAGACTTCGGTTTTGCCCACACCGGTGGGACCGGAGAACAGGAAGCACCCAGTCGGCTTTTCACCGGACTTGAGGCCTGCGCGCGACATCTTGATCGAGTTGGACAGCTGATCGATCGCCTCGTCCTGCCCGAATACGACCATCTTGAGCTTCTCGTCGAGATCTTTGAGCGCCTGCTTGTCAGAGCTCGTGACCTGTGTGGACGGGATGCGCGCAATTTTCGCGACAACCTGCTCCACGTCGGTGGCACCGATACTCTTTTTGCGGCGGCTCGCCGGCACCAACTGCTGCGCAGCGCCCGCCTCGTCGATCACATCGATCGCCTTGTCGGGCATGAAGCGGTCGTTGATGTACTTCGCCGCGAGCTCAGACGCCGTGCGCAGCGCTTTGTCGGTATAGCGCACGCCGTAATGTTCCTCGAACCGCGTTTTCAAACCTTTCAGGATGCGATACGTATCCTCTGTGTCCGGCTCGATCACGTCGACTTTCTGAAAGCGGCGGGAAAGCGCGCGGTCTTTGTCGAAAATGCCGCGGTACTCCTGATAAGTCGTAGAGCCCATGCATTTGATCTGACCAGACGTCAGCAGCGGCTTGAGCAGATTCGAGGCGTCCATGACGCCACCGGAGGCGGCGCCCGCGCCGATGATGGTGTGGACTTCGTCGATGAAGAGAATGGAGTTTTCTTTCTTCTTCAGCTCGTTCAAGACCGCCTTGAAACGCTTCTCGAAATCGCCACGGTATTTTGTGCCCGCCAGCAGCGCGCCGAGATCCAGGGAAAAGATTTCCGCATCTTCCACGACTTCGGGGACCTGACCGTCCACGATGCGTTTGGCCAGACCCTCGGCGATAGCGGTTTTGCCCACGCCAGATTCACCGACGAGGAGCGGATTGTTCTTGCGTCGCCGACAGAGCACCTGGATGACGCGCTCGAGCTCGGCATCACGCCCGACGAGCGGATCGATGCGCCCGGCTTTCGCCTCCTCGTTGAGATTGGTCGCGAAAGACTCCAGCGCGCTTTGCGCAGCGCCTTCTCCGCCTTCCTCTTCCGTCTCACCAACGCCCTCACTACCCTCTTCCTCACCCGGCACTTTGGAGATGCCATGGGAGATGTAGTTGACGACGTCGATGCGCGCAATGTTCTGCTGCTTCAGGAAGTACACCGCCTGGCTTTCCTGCTCGCTGAAAATGGCGACGAGCACGTTGGCGCCCGTGACCTCTTTGCGCCCGGAGGACTGCACATGGAACACCGCACGCTGCAGCACACGCTGAAAGCCGAGGGTCGGCTGGGTTTCCCGCTCACTGTCGCCTGCCGGTATCAGCGGCGTCGTGGAGTCGATGTACTGCTCGAGGTCCTGGCGCAGCTTGTCTATGTCTGCGCCGATCTTCTTCAGCACATCGATGGCGATGTCGTTATCCAACAGCGCCAACAGCAGATGCTCAACCGTCATGAATTCATGCCGCTTGCTTTTGGCAACACGAAAGGCTTCGTTCAGCGTGGTCTCTAAGTCTTTACTTAACATCTAGTTTGTTTCATCCGGAAATTAGTCCGTCATCTCCACCGTCGACATGAGCGGGTGATTGTTCTCCTGTGAGTAGAGATTGACCTGCTCAGATTTGGTCTCGGCGATATCGCGCGGGAAAATCCCGACCGTCGCCGCGCCCTCGGTATGCACCGTGAGCATGATCTGCGTGGCCTTCTCTCTATTCATTCCAAAGAACTTCTCGAGTATGTGTACGACAAACTCCATCGGGGTGTAGTCGTCATTCAGCAGAACCACCTTGTACATCGGCGGACGCTTGAGCGCGGGCTTGGCGGCTGCGGTGGCCAGACCGCCTTCACGATCTCTATCAGCACCACCGCCCTCTTCGTCATCTCCCTGCCATCTCGGGCCAGGTCGTTGATCTGTCATATTAAGGTTAGTCCATCCTTCAGCAATATCGTCTCCGCCATCGCTTTGGACACGGGATTAGACAGATCATACCCGCATTAGTGCCGAACTGTCTGCACGCCATGGCGGACTGCCCGACACAGCTATAGGTTGGGGTCATCAGAGCAAATTCAAGGTCATGACTGCCCCTGCAGCACTACCCGCTAGACGCTTGACTCCACAGGAAATTTTGACCAAAGTCGACCCGTGGGGGTGAGACTTTAGTTTTCTGTTCAGTGATTTAGCAGACGGGACACGGGGAGCGAAGACTCTGTGTTGCCGGCGTAATTGCCTGGTGATGCACAAGATCGAAGCTCGGCTGCCGGATCCGGAAAATTTTTGCCATCCCCTACGCAGGCAGTAAACAGCCTACGCGATGATGACGTAACTGCTTGGGAGGGCAGTCGCAATGGCTATCGGTAAGGTAAAGTGGTTCAACAACGCCAAAGGGTATGGCTTCATCCTGCCCGAACAAGGCGGTGAAGATCTTTTCGTGCATTATTCTGCGATCCAGATGGATGGCTATAAAACCCTGAAAGCGGGCCAGGACGTCAAATTCGAAGTCGTCGAAGGTCCGAAAGGTCTGCACGCAGTCAACATTCAAGATGCCGGGGTGACCGAAGAAAACCTCGGCGTATCGGTAGATCTGGACGGGGTCGAGGACAATCAGCCTGGCGAGGTGGACGGGTCCGCGACGCCCGGCGCTTCCTCAGGCTGACGCGCTGAACCACCGCTCCGGCGGTGGGCACCGAGGAGAAAGGTGACCCTCAGTCGTCGCGCCACTGCTGCGCGCGCGTGTGGTCCTCATGCGTCGATTGGACCCAGTGCTCACCCGCTTCGGTAAGTTCCTTCTTCCAGAAGACTGCATCCGTCTTCAGATAGTCCATGATGAACTCAGCGGCCGCGAAAGCAGCGTCGCGGTGCGCTGAGCCGACCTCGACCAGCACGATTTGCTCAGTCGGCGCCATCGTGCCGACCCGATGAATGACCGTTGCCGCGAGCAGCGGCCAGCGCGCCTCAGCCTGATCCAGAATGGCATCGATGCTGCGCTCGGTCATTCCGGGGTAGTGCTCGAGCGTCAGCGTGCTGACCGCGCTGACGTCTCCCGTCGTTTCATTGCGTTCCCGCACCAGCCCGACAAAGACGACAACGGCGCCCAGTTGCGCTCCGCAACGCTCGCGCAGACCCGCATAAACCTCGTGGACGCTGAAATCCGATGTGATGATTTCGATCTGCCTGTGCATGGTCATCGCCCTAACCGCCGGTAACCGGCGGCAGAAAGGCAACTTCGTCGCCAGGCTCGAGGGCCAGGGTCGGGTTGTCGACAAGGTCCTGATTGACAGCAACACGGACGTTTTCCTGCCGGAGGTGCTGCATCGCATCGCCAAGCTCCGACTCGAGCGCGGTGAGCAGCGCCGACAGAGAGTCCGCCTCGAGCTCGAGCTCTGCCATGCCGACATCTTCGCGCAGTGACGCAAAGAAACGGACGACCACGGTCACGATGCGTCCTCGCGCAGCCATGTTCCGGATTTGCCGCCGTGTTTCTCGACGAGCGCCACGCCGTCTATCGACATGCCCTTATCGATCGCCTTGCACATATCGTAGATCGTCAGCGCCGCCACGCTCACCGCGGTCAGCGCCTCCATCTCAACCCCTGTCTGGCCGGTGACCCGGCATTCGGCCTCGACGCGCAGATGACCCTCATCCACGATGTCGAACTCGACGCGCACCTTTGATAGCGGCAGCGGATGGCACAGCGGAATCAGGTCCGAACAGCGTTTGGCTGCCTGGATACCGGCCACGCGTGCCACAGCCAGGACCTCGCCCTTACCGATCGCGTTCTCGCGTATCGCTGTCATCGTCGCGGGTAGCATGCGTACTGTCGCCTGTGCTACGGCGCGCCGCGCGGTGACGGCCTTGTCCGCAACGTCAACCATGTTTGCCTCGCCGGCGTCGTTCAAATGGCTCAATTCCCCGTCGGAACTGCTCACGTTCGCTATCCATCCTCATTGGTCTGGCCCGGCATTATGCCTGAAGCGATGCCGGGAGGTGGTATCATGCGCGTTCTTGCAGCGTCACCCGATCATCCATGACCACGACAACCAAGCCCATTGCCGCCGAGGAGCCAGGTACGGGCACAGGTACGCAGACAAAAGGTGCGCGGGTGATCGTCGGCATGTCCGGCGGCGTCGACTCCAGCGTCGCGGCCGCGCTTCTGCTCGAAGCCGGATATCGGGTCGAGGGGCTGTTCATGAAGAACTGGGAAGAAGACGACGGCACCGAATACTGCACAGCGCTGGAAGATCTCGCAGACGCTGAGCGCGTCTGTGAAAAACTGGGCATCCCCCTGCATCGCGCAAACTTTGCCGCCGAATACTGGGACAACGTATTCGAGGACTTTCTTGCCGACTACCGCGCGCTGCGCACGCCGAACCCCGACGTCCTCTGCAACCGCGAAATCAAGTTCAAACAGTTCGTCAACTATGCCGAGCGTCTCGGCGCGGACTACATTGCAACCGGGCACTACGCACGCAGCGCTACGGACGCAGACGGCTATCACCTCCTGAAAGGCGTCGACGGGAACAAAGACCAGACCTACTTTCTCCAGGCAGTCCCCAGCCGCCAGTTGCGTAAGTGCCTGTTCCCGCTGGGTGATTGGCAGAAGGACGAAGTCCGCGCGCGCGCCGCCGCGCTGGGCCTGCACAATCATGAACGCAAAGACAGCACCGGCATCTGTTTCATCGGCGAGCGCCGCTTCAGCGACTTCCTCGAGCAGTTCATCAACGACAGCCCCGGGCCTATGCTGGATCCCGAGGGCCGGACCCTCGGCGAGCATCGCGGTCTGCATCTCTACACCAAGGGGCAGCGCCAGGGGCTCAACCTTGGCGGCGTGCGCGGGCGCGCCGAGCGCCCCTGGTACGTGCTCGACAAAGAACCGCACAAGAACAGTCTGATCGTCACGCAGAACGAAAACCTGCTGATGGGACGATGGCTGCGTGCCGATGACGTCAACTGGCTGCGCGATGTCACCCTGCCCTGCCGCCTGCAGGCCAAGATACGTTATCGCCAATCCGACCAGGCCTGCCGGGTCAGCGCCGCCGCGGACGGCTCGGTGCTGGTCGTTTTCGATGAGAATCAGCGCGCCATCACCGCGGGGCAATTCGTCGCCTTCTATGATGGCGATGAGATGGTGGGCGGCGCGCGTATAAAAACAAGCGAACCAACAACAGCAATATCTTCTAATGACTGAGACAAACACATTCAATGCCATCAGCGCCGTCGACGGCCGCTATGCCGGCAAAACACGAACGCTTGCGCCATTGACCAGCGAATTCGGCCTGATGCGTTTCCGCGTGCAGGTCGAGTGCGAGTGGCTGATCTTTTTGAGCAAGGCGCAGGATATTGATGAACTCGAGCCGCTGAGCGAGGCAAGCGCAGCCCGGGTTCGCCGGATCTATCAGCAGTTCGACGACGCCAGCGCCGCAGCGATCAAGGCGCACGAGGCCACCACGAACCATGACGTCAAAGCCGTGGAGTATTTTGTCAAAGACGCGCTCCGTGCCGATGCTGATCTGGCGCACCTGCTGGAATGGGTACACTTCGCCTGCACCTCGGAAGACATCAACAACACCGCTTACGCTTTGATGACCAAAGCGGCGCGCGACGAGGTGCTCCTGCCGGCAATGCACTCCCTGGTTGAGGTAATCGACGCCATGGCCATCACGCATGCCGATCTTGGCATGCTGTCACGCACACACGGTCAGACTGCTTCACCGACCACGCTCGGCAAAGAGATGAAGAACGTCGCCGCACGTCTTGCCCGCCAGGCAACTCAGCTCGCGGGCATTGAGATCCTCGGCAAATTCAATGGCGCGGTGGGTAATTTCAACGCCCACCTGAGCGCTTATCCCAACGCGGACTGGCCGATGCTGTCGGCAGAATTCATCGCAGGTCTCGGCCTGACCAACAATCCCTGGACAACCCAGATTGAGCCGCACGACTACCTGGCCGAGCTCTTCCATTGCCTCATGCGCTTCAATCAGGTGCTCCTCGATTTCGACCGGGACATGTGGAGCTACATCTCCATCGATTATTTCAAGCAGCGCAAAGTCGAGGGAGAAACCGGTTCGTCCACCATGCCCCACAAAATCAATCCGATCGATTTCGAAAACTCCGAGGGTAATCTAGGTATCGCCAATGCTTTGCTCGACCACATGGCCGCCAAGCTGCCTGTGTCCCGCTGGCAGCGCGATCTCTCCGACTCGACCGTATTGCGAAATATCGGCACCGCCCTCGCACACTGCGAGATTGCGTACCAGGCAACGTTGAAAGGTTTGTCACGCCTGGACGTCAACATCGAGGTCATCGCAGCCGATCTGGACAATAGCTGGGAGGTGCTGGCCGAGCCGGTTCAGACCGTCATGCGCAAGTACCAGATGGAAGAGCCCTACGAAAGGCTCAAAGCCGCAACCCGGGGCGCGCAGCTCAATGCAGACCTCTTCCAGACCATGCTCGAAAAGCTCGAGCTCCCGGAGGCCGCGCTGCAAGAGCTCGAGCATCTGACCCCGGCGACCTATCTGGGCGCGGCGGCAGCGCTCGCCAGGCGCCCGCTCCCGGACAAACCAGCCAAATGAGTGTTCAGGTACACGTGATCGAAGCCGCCTGGGCGGAATACCGCGAAGCGCTGCAGCGCATACGCGAGATCGTTTTCATTGTTGAGCAGGAAGTACCCCGCGAACTGGAATGGGACGGTGAGGACGAGGCAAGCACGCATTTCCTGGCCATCAACGAACTCGGCCAGCACGTCGGCTGCGCCCGGCTGTTGCCGAGCGGCCAGATCGGCCGCATGGCCGTGTTGCAGGAATATCGCGGCACAGGCGTTGGCGCCCAGTTGCTCGACGCCGCGGTTGCCGCCGGCCGCGACCAGGGCTTCGATCGGCTGTATCTACACGCGCAGAGTTACGCGGAGACGTTCTACCGCAAAGGCGGCTTCCTGCCTTTCGGCCAGCCATTCGAGGAAGCCGGCATTGCACACATCGCGATGGAGATGAAGCTGCCGCTTGCTTTCGACGGACAATCTCAGGAAACGCGTCCCGCTGTCCGCCAGCAGCAGGTCAGGCCAGCTCTGCAGGCCGAGGTTTCCCAGGCGGCGCAGTTCGATGGCCTCGACGATGCCCTGGGCGCGCTGCTCAATACCATCAACGCCACCCGCAGGAAGCTCTTAATTCTGAATCCCTATCTGGATCACGAGCTCTTCGATCACCCCGAGGTAGCAGATGCCATATCACGGCTCGCGCGCAGCGCGCCGCGGGTACATATCGACATCATCATTTTCGACAGCAAGCTGATCGTGGATCGCGGCCACAAGATTGTCGAGCTGGCGCGACGCCTCGATCAGAAAATCAAGATCCGCCTGCTGAATGAGACGGCCAATGCAGAAACCTCAACCTTCGTCTGCGGTGATCTGGACGCCTACTGGCTGATGCCGAGTTACGAAAAGTACAAGGGCGTTGCGGATCCGGCCAATCCGGTCACGTGCAAGCGCCTGTCAGAAGTTTTCGCCACGGCTTGGGAAAAAAGTCGCGAAGATACCGAACTGCGCACCCTGCGGATCTGACCCCATCAAACCCCGGAAAGCAGCGCCTTGAGCGCCTCGTAATCCGCCGCCAGCGGATACTGGGGGAATTCCGCGCATACGTTCTCAGGCGCTTTGTAGAAGAATCCATGGTCGGCTTCTTCCAGCATCGTCACGTCGTTGTACGAATCTCCTGCTGCCAGCACATCGTAGCGCAGCGCCTTGAACGCCCGTACGGAATGCCGCTTGGGATCGGGCTGACGTATCTTGTAGGTCACGATCCGGTCGTCCTCGACGACCAGCCGGTGGCAGAGCAGAAACGGCTGATCGAGCTTGTTCATCAAGGGCCCGGCAAACTCATAGAAAGTATCCGAGATGATGGCGACCTGGAACGCCTCTCGCGCCCATGCGAGGAACGCTTTGGCGCCGGGCAGTGGCTCGAGCTTATCGATCTCGGCAGTGATGTCTGACATCTTGATGCCTTCGCGCTCGAGAATGTCGAGGCGGTAACGCATCAGCTCGTCATAGACGGGGATGTCGCGGGTCGTCTTCTGCAACGCTTCGACGCCGGTTGCGTTGGCGACCGCTTGCCAGACTTCGGGCACGAGCACACCTTCCAGATCCAGACACAGTACCTTCATTTTGCTCCCTTGTTGAAATGCGCCGTAAGCATATAGCAACCTGCCCGCGTGGTCTGCGGCGCGAGGTCATCCGGCCAAACCTGTACGCGCGGAGCGATCTACTTGACTGGCAGCTGCAGATTGGCGAACAAGGTTTCGCGCTCTGCCCGCGTGCTGCAGGCGACCGCTGCCGCGACCATGTCTTCATCGAGGTGCGGCGCAAACGCTTCTATGAAGTCGAGCATGTAACGACGCAGGAACGTGCCCTTGCGGAAACCGATGTGAGTGATGCTGGGCTCAAAGAGGTGGGACGCATCCAGTGCGACGAGATCCGCGTCCTGCTCTTCGTCATAGGCCATCTGGGCAATGATGCCGACACCCAGGCCCAGACGCACATAGGTCTTGATCACGTCTGTATCCGTGGCCGTGAACACCACGTTTGCGGAGAGATCCGCGCTCTGGAACGCATCGTCGAGCTTCGACCGGCCGGTAAAGCCAAATACATAGGTCACGATCGGGTGCGCCGCGACATCCGCAAGCGACAGCTCACTCACGGACGCGAGCGGGTGATCTTTAGGCACGACGACAGCCCTGTTCCAGAGGTAGCAGGGCATCATCACCAGGTCGTGGAATAGATCCATACCTTCCGTGGCTATCGCAAAATCCACCTCGCCCGCCGCCGCGAGCTCCGCGATCTGTTCCGGCGAGCCCTGGTTCATATGCAGGCTGACATCCGGGTAGTCGCTGCGGAAAGACCCGATGATGGGCGGCAGCGCATAGCGTGCCTGCGTGTGCGTGGTCGCAATGGAAAGACTGCCTTCCTTCTCGTTGGAATATTCCTGCGCAACCTGTTTGATGGCGTTGGTCTGGCGCAGGATTTCCCCGGCCATCGCAATGATCACCTCACCCACCTGCGTCACGTGGGTCAGGTGCTTGCCGCTACGGGCAAATATCTCCACGTTGAGTTCATCTTCGAGCAGACGGATCTGTTTGCTGATGCCGGGCTGGGAGGTGAACAGACTCTGAGCGGTGGCAGAGACGTTGAGGTCATGGTGGGCCACTTCCCAGATATAGCGAAGCTGTTGCAGTTTCATCCTCGGGCTCTCCCCATACGCCGTAACGTGACGACGCTGCCGTGGTAAGAAAACGTTATAAAAACGATGGGTAGCATAACCGATCGGGCAAAAATTCAAAGGTGCCGCAATCGCCATTGCGGCGGGCTCGCATCCAGTGCCTGGAATTCAGGCGTTGGTTACGCCATGCGGCACATGGCCCGTCGCGACGTGCTCAGCAGCGCGCTCGCAGTGACCGGTCTGGTCGTCGAAGAAAATGTCGGCTTCGAACGCCCGCAGAAACTCGGTTTTATCCATGCCGCCAAGAAACAGTGACTCGTCGAGCCGTATGTCCCATTCACGCAGCGTGCGGATTACCCGTTCGTGCGCCGGTGCGGACCTCGCGGTCACGAGAGCGGTACGAATCGGGCTTTCACCCTCAGGAAATTCCTGCTGCAAGCGATGTAGCGCGCTCAAAAACGCTTTGAAAGGTCCGCCGCCAAGCGGTTGCTGCGCCTGACTGACTTCCGAGGCGGCAAACGCATCGAACCCTTCCGCCTGATAGATCTGCTCGGCCTCATCCGAAAACAACACCGAATCACCGTCGAAGGCGAGCTTCAGTAAGCCGCCGGACTGTTCCGGCTTGTGGCTGCGGAAACGGCCGAGGAGCATCGCGGCGGCGACGTTCTGGTCGAGTGCCTGGCGCACGTCTTCGCCGTAAGTGGACAGGAACAGGTCGCACTTGAACGCGTTGATGTAGCGATACGGCGACTGCCCGCCGCAGAATGCCGCCCGCGTGATATCGAGATCATACGCCCGTATCGAGTTGAATACGCGCAGCCCCGTGTCCGCAGAATTGCGCGAGAGAAGAATAACTTCTACTTTATGTTTGCCGAGCATCTTATTGATATTCAGCAACTTTTCGACAAGATAAAAACCGTCGCCGCGATCCAGAACGCTGTCTTCTTCGGCAATCTGATAGTGTCGATAAGCCTCGAGTCCCTGCGCCTCGTAGATCTCGTTCGACTCGCTCAGATCGAACAACGCCGTCGACGAGATCGCAACGGTCAGCGGGCGATCAGCGGCGTCGCTCATGCGTCCAGGTCCGGGATGAGTTCACTCTCCAACTTGTTGATCATGTCTTTGAGCTTCAGTTTGCGGCGTTTCAAGCGCTGTATGCGCAAGCCGTCGTGATGGTGACTTTCGATGAGATGCTTGATCACAACATCGAGATCGCGGTGCTCCACGCGCAGCTCGTCCAGCCAAACCTGTAATTCTGTCTGATCCAACGCCTTTGCTGGGTACACCTAAAACCGTGGCATCATACGACCTTCTGCAGGACATGTAATTACCGATTTGAAGATTCTATTGTTCGCGGCGCTGCTCGTTGCGATCCTGGTGGGGCTGCGCTTGCTGACCCGCAAACCAGCACCCGCCGCGCACGCAAGGCGGCAGGCCGAGACCATGACCCGCGCCGAGGCGCTGGCCATACTGGACCTCGAGGCGGACGCGGATACCGAAGCGGTCATTGACGCACATCGGCGCTTGATGCAGAAACTTCATCCCGACAAAGGCGGCTCCGCGCACCTGGCGCGCCAGCTCAACGAAGCCAAGCGGGTGTTGCTGCGCAAGCAGTAGATGTCAACCCCGGGGCCATGGTCATGTGAACGGTGTCACAGTGGCCGATATCGAACTGGATTACCATGACCCTCATGTCGAATGTCGCCCTAGCAGAGAGACGCAGCAGTCCGCGTTTTCCATCGGACGGCCTGCTCGTATCCGTGCGCAGAAAGGGCCGCCTGGCCCGTATCGAAGGCATGGCTCAAGACTTCAACCGCTTCGGCGTCGCGATGGTGGTACCGCAGAGTTTGCCGAAGGACACAACCGTCTTTGTCTCGCTCTTCAACGGCGTCATCCGCGTCGACAACATCGTCGGGGTGGTGCACAACTGCATGGCATTGAATCAGGGATTTCGCTGCGGCATACAGTTCAGAACATGCTCCAATCTGCAGCTGGACCGCGAATTGACCGAAAACGAGCTCGCGACGATGGAGTCGCAGTTCCAGACTTCCCGCGCTTGAGCGGGGTTTACCCTTCCATGAGCTGACGCGCTTCCTCTTCGAGCGAGGTCAGGCGTCGCACCCAGTTATCCATCAAGAGAAACTCTTCGTCGCTCACGGCAAACGTGGTGCTGATTTCCTTGAGAAGGCATTCCTCCTCAATTTCGAAGGCGCCATCGGCATAGCTCAGCTTCAGAAGATTGAGCAGCGCCACGACCCGCGCGCGGCGCGAGTCGAATATGTCGGCAATACCGTCGAGCTCGAGATACTCCAGCTCGTCACTGCCCTGCAGATCCATCTCGCGCTGAAACTCGGCCAGCATACCTTCTTCGTTCGGGTCCAATAGTCCATCGGACACGACAACGTTGTGCGCGAGACGCAGCAGCGCCTGGCGCTGGTCGTCACTCAGGGACGACAGCCACATGGACTCAGCCGCCCATCATCGGCGCGATGAACTTCTTCCAGAGATCGACCCCGAAGCTGGCCGCCATGATGAGCACGCACAGCCAGCCGATGCCGATCATGCCTTTCATGACGATGTTCTGGTCAAAAAAATCTTCGATGAGATGCCACATACTTCGATCCAAAAGATAAGAGCAGCGGCTATTTTAGCCTGCTCAGGGGTTTCACGAAACCATCCTCACACAACGTGCCGGTCAGCGGACGTTGAGCCCGTGACCAACAACACGCCCGAAAAGATCGTGCTCGTCGTGAGCGGTGATCTCCGCCCACGCAAACTCTCCGACCCTGCCTTCGTCACCTTCGAGATGAACGACGCCATCGATCTCCGGAGCGTCGTACATCGACCGGGCAACGCCGGGAGCATCCACGAGCACCCGCAGAGTCTGCCCGACGCGTTCAGACAGGCGCGCGGCGCTGATGCCTGCCTGCAGTTCGTAAACGGCTTCCTGGCGATCCAGCTTATCGCGCTCGTCCACCGCGCCCGGCAGCGCGTTGGCCGCCGCCCCCGCTACCGCGGAGTAGGTGAAACAGCCTGCGCGCTCGAGCTTCGCCTCGCTGAGAAAGTCCAGTAGCTCACCAACATCGTCATCCGTCTCCCCGGGGAACCCGACGATGAACGTGCTGCGAATGGCTATGTCCGGGCAGATCTCCCGCCAGCGTTCGATACGGCGCAGCGTCTTTTCGGCGGCGGCAGGCCGCCGCATCGCTTTGAGGATCCGTGGTGCTGCATGCTGCAGCGGTATGTCCAGATACGGCAGTATCTTGCCGTCAGCCATCAGCGGTATCAGCTGATCCACGCTCGGGTAAGGGTAGACATAGTGCAGACGCACCCAGGGCGCGATATCGCCCAACTGCTCACAGAGATGAGTCAACCGGGTGGGAAGCTCGACGCCTTTGACCCGCTTCGCCGCGTATTTCAGATCAACACCGTAGGCGCTCAAATCCTGGGCAATCACGAGCAGTTCTTTAGCGCCATCCGCGACGAGGCATTCCGCTTCCGCAACCACGTCGTCAATGCCACGCGAACGCAGCGGCCCGCGCATGTCGGGAATGATGCAGAAGGAGCAATCGTGATTACATCCTTCCGATATCTTCAGATAGGCATAATGCGCCGGAGTAAGCCGGACCCGCGCCTCACCCTGCAACGTCCCATCCTGCGGGCCCCGGGCAGATGGCGACGGCTCGAACTGCCCGACGCTCGACTGCACCGCAGCCACCACAGGATCTACATCAGCCGGGCCGCTGATGTGTTTGAGAGATGGGAAACGCTCCCGCAGCTCGCTCGCATCCGCTCCCATACAGCCGGTGACGATGACCTCCTGATCCGCGGCCAGAGCCGCTTCGATGGTATCGAAAGTTTCCGCTTTGGCGCTGTCAATGAAGCCGCAGGTATTGACGACGACCACCTCGCTGCCCTCTTCCTCACTGACAACCTCGTAACCGGCGTCTGCCAGACGGGTGACGATGTGTTCCGAGTCGACCAGCGCCTTGGGACACCCCAGGCTGACAAAACCCACTTTCTTCTGACCCGACATCTTTTGACCCGACATCTTTTGACCCGACATCTTTTGACCCGACACCTCTTGATCCAACGTCATTTAATCCGACACCTGCTGATTCGTTGCGGCAGCCCGCAAGCTGCGAGGCGCGAGTTTAACGCCAGGCCGCTGCGCATTCACCCGCCACGGTGAGCACGCGCTTTACTCACAGCCGCCAAACCTCGATACAATGGTTTCGTGCCCCAAGCTTTTGTGACAATCGATCCCGAGCTCCTCGAGCTCTGTACCACCCATACCCTTGTGACACCCAACGAGCGCCTCGCTCGCGAGTACCACCTGGCCTACGGACATGCACAGCTGCGCACAGGGAAAAAAGCCTGGCCGACGTTACGCTGCTCGAGCCTGCAACGCCTCCTGCGCGCCGAATACGGACGCCTGCAGGACCTCGATATCACTTGTCCCCGCCTGCTGCCCCGACACGAGCTGATCGGCCTGGCACAGGCCACCGCGCCAAGCGACTCCGGAGCGCTCATCGATACCTTCCTGCAGGCCTGGCAGACCGTCGTCCGCTACGAAATCGATCTCGACGATGAGGACTTTCGGCACGCGCGCGCCAGGCTGTTTCGCCTTTGGTGTCAGGACATGCGCGAGCGATTGCCGACGGACGTCGTTCTCGAGGAAGAGCTCGGCAAGCATCTCGCCGCCGCAGATCAGACACCCGACAGGCCGCTGATACTCATCGACTTCGACGTGCTCACGCCCGCGGAGCAGCGATTCTGCGAACGCGCCGCGGCGGCATATGGCGTACAGCGCTATGACTCCCTCGACCGAACACTGTGGCCATATGGCGCGGCTCGGCCGCCGCAGCACGACGACGAGTTGGCAGCACCAACGCTCTACAAAGCCGCGAGTCTACGTGCTGAGGTCGCCGCTGCGGCTGCCTGGGCCCGCGCGCGCAAAATGGAGGCGCCGGACAGCACCATCGGCATCGTGGTGCCAACGCTTGCGCAGCACTACGATCTCGTGCTGCGCCAGAGTGCGGCAATCCTCGATCCGCTGGCGGGCAGCCCCACCACCGCTTTCGATATCGCGGCTGGTACTCGCCTTTCAGACCAACCTGTCTGGCAGCACGCACGGCGCCTGTTGCGCTGCAGTTACAGCGAGACAGACGCCGATGAGATCAACGCGCTGGCCAACTCACCCTTCCTGGAGATGAAATATCTGTCCGGGGTTTGCGCCGAGTGGCCGCGTCGCTTGCGTAAAACCCTGCGCTTGCCGCAATTACAGGACTGGCTCAATAGCGAAAGTTTTGATGCTCTGGCGGAGCGCCTGCTCACGCTGCCTGGCAGAGCCGACATGGCCACATGGAGCGAGATCTTCGCCGAGCTGCTGGAGCTTGCCGGGTGGCCCCAAACGGCCACGCTGGGTTCCGCGCAGTTTCAGGCAATACAGGCCATCGAGCGCACGCTCGGCCAACAAGAACGAGTGCCGACCAGAATAGATGCGGCGACCGCACTGCAACAGCTGGAGCTGCGTCTCGGCGGACAGATCTTCGCGCCCGAACGACCACATGCCGACATCCAGATTCTGGGTGCACTGGAAACTACCGGTTTGCAATTCGACGCTCTGTGGATCTGCGGCCTGGACGAAAACAGTTTTCCTGCCCGCAACCTGGCGAGCCCCTTTCTGCCAAGAAAGGTCGCACAACGCTACGGCGTGCCGCGCAGTTCCCAAAGGGAAGAGCTCGAATTTGCCAGCACGCTGCTGCACCGCTGGCGACGTTCATGTCGGAGCGACACGGTGCACGTCAGCTACAGCGGCCAGGGCGAAGAAGGCGAGCAAGCGGCGAGCCCTCTGCTGGCCGCCTGGGCAGATACTGCGGACGCGGTGACGGAGTACGCCCATCCATACGCCGGCCGGCAGGACATCGAACTGGACAAGCTGTTCGATCACAAAGCGCCCCAGGCAAGTGCAGCCGGCACGAGCGGTGGCACGGGCTTACTAACCGACCAGGCGGGCTGTCCGTTCAAGGCGTTTGCAAAATACCGGCTGCGTCTGCGCGCACCGACGGAACCGGGCAACTTTCCGGACGCAATGCTCCGCGGTGTTTTGCTGCATGACGCGCTCTTCAACCTCGTCCGCAACAACGATACCCAGGCCAGGCTGGCGGCTCTCAGCACGCAGCAGGTCCGCGCCTACGCCGAAGCGGCAGTTGCAAAAAGCAGCCTGCCCCTGGCACCAGACTTCGCCAGCAACGAGACCGAACGCCTGACGAATCTGTTGCTCGAATGGCTGGTCATCGAACAGGCGCGGGAACCGTTCGAAGTCGTGGCGCTGGAAGAGATGTTCGAGCTCGATCTCGCCGGGCTGCGTCTGCGCGTACGCGTGGATCGCCTGGATCGTATCGACGGCGCCGAACTCGTGCTCGACTACAAGACCGGCAAAGTCGCACTGCGTGGTCTGCTCGAGAGCCCGCCCGAAGATGCGCAGCTGCCTGCCTACAGCCTCATATCCGAGCGCATCGACGGGGTGTACTACGCCCAGATCCGGGACGGCGATACGCGCCTGTTTGGCGCGGCAAGTCCGGACGCGCAAATCGCGCAGGCGCGGCTGGCGAAGGTCTCCGATGACTGGTCCCGTCAGCGTCAGACCTGGCACGACGACCTCAACGGCATAGCGCGCGATTTCCTCGAAGGTCAGGCGGCGGTAGCGCCACGTGGTCGCGCTTGTGACTACTGCCACCTGCCGGGGCTTTGCCGTATCGGCGATGAGCATGGCTGAATTCACCGCGCCGGACAGCAGACAGCGGGAAACGGTGCTCGATCCCGCGCGGTCATTCATCGTGCAGGCACCGGCCGGATCCGGCAAGACTACCCTGCTGGCACAGCGCTTCGTGAGCCTGCTGGGCCACGTCGAACGCCCGGAAGAGATCCTCGCCATCACGTTTACCAAGAAAGCGGCAGCCGAAATGCGCCACCGCGTGTTGACGCTGCTCGGCAGCGATCTGCCCATCGCCAGGGCCGCCCGACAACGCGCGCAAAGCATGGCGTGGGACATCGCCAGCAACCCCAACGTCCTCAAGATCCAGACCATAGACAGCTTTGCGCTGGACATAGCGAGCCAGACACCGCAGCTCGAGATTTCCACGGGAATCCGCATCGTCGAGCAAGGAAGACCTTTCTACGAGGCAGCGACGGAACGCCTGCTGCAAAGCTTGTATCAACGCGATGACACCGCCGCGCTCGTTGCCGACTTTCTCGCTTTCGTCGACAACGATGCGCGCAGCGCCAGCAACCTGCTGACCTACATGCTCTCGAGACGCGATCAGTGGCTCGACCCGGTCCGCGGCCTGGCAGCCAGCTCAGACCCAGCCATTACCGGCACGCTGCTGAACACGGCAGCGAGCAGCGTTCGCGAAGCGGTGGAAAGCGAGATCGAACGACGCCTGGATGCAGATGACAAAGACATGCTGACGAAACTCGCGGCGGTCACGGGCTGTCTGGACGAGTGGGATACGCTGTTCGACATGCTCAGGACGGCGCAGGGAGGCCTGCGTAAACGGCTGACCGTTAAAGACGGTATCGACGACGCCGGGCTCAAACGGGAATTCAACCAGTGGCTGGCGAGCCTCCACCAGCGGGGCCTTGCGAGCCTCATCGTCAGCCATGGGCAGCTGCCGGCTCGCACTGTGAGCGACTCGCAGCAAAGCACCCTGCGGCTGGTGTGCGTGATCCTGGCGCTTGCCGCCGCAGAGCTCGAGACCGTGCTGCGACGCGAACGTGTGCTCGACTTCACCGGGCTTCTCCTGCGCGCCAAGTCTGCGCTTAGAGATGAGGACGGGCCGACGGACCTCGCGCTGTTCCTGGACTATAGAATCCGACATGTGCTGGTTGATGAGTACCAGGACACCTCACGGGCGCAGCTCGACTTTTTCAATCTGTTGACTGAAGGCTGGACCGCGGACGGACGCAACACGTTCTTTGCCGTCGGCGATCCCATGCAATCGATCTACCGGTTCCGCGATGCCGACGTCTCCATATTCGCGGACGGTCTCAGCCGCGGTCTGGACAACGTGCCGCTAGAACCCATCAATCTGCATGCCAACTTCCGCGCCGATCCGCACCTGGTGAACTGGTCCAACAGAAAGTTCAGCGAACTCTTCGCGCCAACCGGCGTCAGCGCAGCGCAGCTCGGTGAGGTCAGCTACCACAGCGCCACGCCTGTGGTTACCGGCAATCCCGAAGCTGATGTGCGCAACTGGCGCTTTTTCGAGCAAACCGAGGAGACGATAGCCGTCGCCAAACACATCCAGCAGCTGCTCGCACGCGACCAGAGCGCGAGCATAGCGGTGTTGTGCCGCGCACGGCCGCACGTGAGCATCCTGCTCGAACTGCTGTCGGATCAGAATATCGACGTGCAGGCCACCGATATGGACCTGCTTGCCGAAAAGCCCGTGATCCGTGATCTCGGCAACCTGCACAGTGTGCTGTTGTCAGAAACTGAAGAGCTCGCCTGGTTCGCGACGCTGCGCGCGCCCTTCTGCGGGCTGACGCTGGCGCAACTGCTCGACATGCGCGACGCAGGCATCACGAGCGCTGACAGACTGCTGTCTGGCGAGGTCATGCCCTTTCCGCAACTCGAGCGACTGCACGCGGCGCTGCGTTGGGCGCGCAGCAGGCTGTATGAACTGCCCTTGCGCGAGGTGTTGGAGGGCTGCTGGTTTCGTCTCGGCGCGGCGGACGCCTACAGTCCGGAAGCGCTGACGCACGCCGACGCATGGTTTGACCTCGTGGAGGATATGCAGACACGCGCTTACGATTCAGCTGAGCTCGGCTACGCCCTCGGCGAGCTTTATGCCGACACCAGTACGGAAGCTCAGGTACAGGTCATGACAATACACAAAGCCAAAGGCCTCGAATTCGACCATGTGATCCTGCCCTACCTGCATCGAGTCCCGAGAAGAGACGACCCACAGCTCCTCATGTGGCGCGCTGGCGCTCCCGGCTTACTCATGGGCGCGCGCGGGGACAGCGTGCACGAGTGGCTGAGCTTCGAGGAGCGTCAGCGGGCGCAGAACGAAGACAAGCGCATCCTCTACGTCGGGTGCACGCGGGCCAAACAGACTCTGCTGCTGACGCACACATGCGAAGAAGACAAGAAGCCCACCGGGCTCGCGCGCTGGCTGGCTGACGCCGAGCCCATGGATCGCGGCACCGATGCGGCTGCGTCCCCTGCCGTATCGAAGCTGCAAACCGACCTCTTTCAAACACAAAGCATCCTGCGCCGCTTACCTGCCGGCTATGCCTGGCAACCTCCCGCATATCTTGCGAGCCCCGGTGAGACCACGAGCGCGGTTACCCGCGACCCCATCGGCGGGCGGACCGAGGTGAACCTCGGCAATCTGGTTCACCGCGCGCTCGCCTGGTTTGCCGACACCGGCGGCGCTGCGCTGGCGGATTTGCCCGCTCACCTGGAACGATGGTGTGAAGAGCTGGAGATACCGGACGAGCAAAAAAGTTTCGTGAGTGAGCAGGCCCTGACGCACCTCGAGCGCACCCGCAGCGATCCGTCCGGAGCGTGGGTTCTCGAGGCACACCAGGAGGCGTGCGCCGAGCTGCCTCTGACCGGCGTCGTCGACGGTGACGTCCAGAATGTTGTTCTCGACCGTATGTTCGTCGCCGACGGCTATCGCTGGATTGTGGATTACAAAACCGCCGAGCCTGTACCAGACGAGAACGTTGAGGGGTTTGTCGCGCGCGAGCTGGCCAGATATCGACCGCAACTCGAACTCTATGCCCGTGTGGCTGGCCACCTTTATCCCGAACCTGTGAAGACCGCCCTTTATTTCACCGCTCTGGGCAGACTCACGGAGTTCGCCTAGCGGACGCTTTGCAAACCTGACCGGTCGGGTTACTATCCGCGCCTCATGAACGCACCACACGCACATATCGGCAACTCGCTTCCCGCAAAACGGGACGGCGCGAACGCGCGTGCGGTTTTTTGTTGGCAAGGTTTCTTTAGCTACTTTTACGGCTGACCTTGCCTTTCGTTGCTTGCGGAAGGCCACATCTGCCTTCCGCGGAGAACCCCGTCGGGCGGCAGGCCCCGCGGGGTTTTTTGTGCGCCTGTGGAAAGACACAAAGATGCAAGACACAGAGAGGAAATGGAGAGAGCCATGCAGCTAGAGAATCTGAATGTGGAGAAGCACGAAGTGCTCATCACACCGGAAAATCTGAAAGCCCGCCTGCCGGTCACCGAAGAAATACGTGAGGCGGTCAACGAGTCGCGGCAGATCGTGCGCAACATCGTCGATCGCGAGGACAAACGTCTGCTGGTCGTCGTCGGGCCATGCTCGATTCACGACGTCGACGGTGCGCTCGACTACGCCCGCCGCCTGGCGGCATTTGCTCCCGAAGTCTCGGACAATCTATTCATCGTCATGCGCGCTTACTTTGAAAAACCGCGCAGCACCGTGGGCTGGAAGGGCCTGATCAACGACCCGCATCTCGACGACAGTTTCTGCATCGCCGAAGGGCTGCAGATCGCGCGCAGGGTCCTGCTCGATATTGCGGCCATGGGGCTGCCAATCGCCACAGAAGCACTCGACCCGATCACGCCGCAGTATCTGCAGGATCTCATCTCCTGGTCCGCGATCGGAGCACGCACGACCGAGTCCCAGACCCACCGGGAGATGGCCTCGGGCTTGAGCTGCGCGGTCGGTTTCAAGAACGGCACAGACGGCTCGCTGGACGTTGCCATCAACGCCCTGCAATCCGCAGTGAGCCCGCATCGTTTTCTCGGTATCAGCCCCGAAGGTCAGGTCAGCGTGATCCATACGCGCGGCAACCCGCACGCGCACATCGTGCTGCGGGGCGGCGCGGATGGGCCCAATTACGACAAAACGAGCGTCGCTGCGGCAGAGGCTGCGCTGCGCAAAATCGAGCAGCGGCCGTCCATCATGATCGACTGCTCACACGCGAATTCCAATAAAGATCACAACCAGCAGCGCGCAGTGTTGCAGGACGTGCAGGCGCAAATCCTTGACGGGGACAACGCCATCAGCGGCGTCATGATCGAAAGCAACATCAACCCGGGGAACCAGAGCATCAGCCAGCCGCAGCTGGCTTACGGTGTGTCCATCACGGACGCCTGCGTGGGCTGGGAGGAAACCGCCGAGATGCTGACAGAACTGAACGCTGCCCTGGCGGCGCGTGCCTGAGCGCAGTTAATGCTCAGGCACGGTCGTGCTATGTGTAGTACGCGTGCTCTTTGATCGTATGGTCGGTTTCGTCGAGGATGCCGGTCAACTCCGGCACACGCTCGAGCAGCGTCGTCTCGACGCTGTTCTTCAGTGTAATGTCCACCGCGGCACAACCCTGGCACCCGCCGCCGAACTGCAGCACAGCCTGCTTGTCTTCGGTGACTTCGACGAGGGACACCATGCCGCCATGCGCGGCCAGGCCTGGATTCACCTCGTTGTAGAGCACATAGTTGATGCGGTCTTCCAGCGGTGAATCGTCACTGACGTTGGGGATACGCGCGTTCGGCGCCTTGATAGTCAGCTGCCCGCCCATCTGATCTTCCTGATAGTCGACAACGGCGTCCAGCAAGTAAGGCTCGCTGCGACCTTCGAACCAGGCACGAAAACCCTCGTATTCGACCGGAATATCTCCGTCGACCTCTTCGCCCGGGCGGCAGTAAGCGATACAGGTTTCCGCCTGCGGCGTACCCGGCTGCGCGACGAATACGCGGATACCGACATCCCCGTCGTCTTGCTTAGCCAGCAGTTCCTTGAGGTAGTTCTGTGCGGATTCGGATATTTCGATCATTGGCCTGAATGCAATCCTGTTGAGAAGACGCTTTATACCCGACTATTTTAGTCGGGTATAGGGTCAATTGTCTCTCTTTATCTGCGACTGCCGCTTTATCTGCTACTAAATGAGCCTGGCTCAACTCTATCCCCGCATCCTTCAGTTGAGTTGCCGAACGAGCGTGTTAGCGTACCCGCCAATTTCCGGATACGCCCTTTACGTCATGTCTGAATCTCCCGTGCTGCCTTCCCAAACCGCTGATCTGGCGGCGATTCTGCGCGAACGCATCGTCATTCTCGACGGCGCCTACGGCACGGCTTTGCAGGGCTACAACCTCGCCGAAGAGGACTATCGCGGCGACCGGTTCAGCGATCACGACATTCCGCTCAAAGGCAACCACGACCTCCTCTGTCTGACACGCCCGGAGATTGTTCAGGAGGTCCACGCGGCTTATATGGAAGCCGGTGCGGATATCATATCCACGAACACCTTCAGCGCCACGAGCGTCGCCCAGGCGGACTTCGGCACCGAATCCTCGGCGCTGGAAATCAACCGCGCCGGCGCCCGCATCGCCCGCGAAGTTGCCGACCGCTACTCGACGGCCGACAAGCCGCGGTTCGTTGCTGGCAGTCTCGGGCCGACCAACCGCACTGCCAGTCTTTCTCCGGACGTCAACAGACCGGGGTTTCGCAACATCGACTTCGACGAGCTGGTCGCGTCTTACGGCGAAGCCATCGATGGCCTCGTGCAGGGCGGCGCGGATATCCTCCTGATCGAAACCGTATTCGACACGCTCAACGCCAAGGCGGCCATCTACGCCGCGCTGGCCGCGAGCGACCAGCTCGACACACCGCTGCCGCTGATCATCTCCGGCACCATTACCGACGCCAGCGGGCGCACACTGTCAGGGCAGACGTGTGAAGCGTTTTTGCGTTCCGTGGCGCACGCGGAGCCGCTAGCGGTCGGCTTGAACTGCGCCCTCGGCGCTGCGCAGCTACGGCCGTACGTCAACGAGCTGGCGAACCTGAGCACCTTCGCGGTGAGTGCGCACCCCAACGCCGGGCTGCCGAACGCGTTTGGCGAGTACGATCAGACCGCAGAGGAAATGGCGCAGATCGTGCGCGAGTTTGCCGAGGCCGGCTGGCTCAACATCGTCGGCGGCTGCTGCGGCACGACGCCGGCACACATCGCTGCGGTCGCCGCGGCAGTGCAGGACCTGTCACCGCGCCAACCCGCTGCCGCAACGTCCAGTCTGTATCTGGCAGGGCTCGAACCGCTGAAGATCAGCACTGACAGTCTCTTTGTGAACGTTGGCGAGCGCACCAACGTAACCGGTTCTGCAAGGTTCGCGCGTTTGATCCGCGAAAACGACTACGCCACCGCCCTCGACGTCGCCCGCCAGCAGGTCGAGAACGGCGCGCAGATCATCGACGTCAATATGGACGAGGGCATGCTCGACGGCGCCGCGGCGATGGCCGAGTTTCTGAATCTCGTCGCCTCAGAGCCCGACATCGCGCGGGTGCCGATCATGATCGACTCCAGCCAGTGGCACATCATCGAAGCCGGGCTCAAGTGTGTGCAGGGTAAAGCTGTCGTGAACTCGATCTCGCTGAAAGAAGGCGAGGATCAGTTCGTCAGTCAGGCCACCGAGTGCCGCAGGTACGGTGCTGCCGTGGTCGTCATGGCGTTCGATGAGCAGGGCCAGGCCGACTCCTACGAGCGCAAAACCGAGATCTGCGAGCGCAGCTACCGCATCCTCACAGAGGTCGTGGGCATGGCGCCCGAAGACATCATCTTCGACCCGAACATATTTGCGATCGGCACGGGGATCGAGGAGCACAACAACTACGCCGTCGACTTCATCAATGCCGTGCGCTGGATCAAGGAACACCTGCCGGGCGCGTCGACCTCAGGGGGATTGAGCAACGTTTCGTTTGCCTTCCGCGGCAACAATCCGGTACGCGAGGCTATTCACACCGTATTTCTCTATCACGCGATCCAGGCCGGTATGACCATGGGGATCGTCAATGCCGGGCAGCTGGGCATCTACGCGGACCTCGACGACGATTTACGCGAGCGCGTCGAAGATCTGGTGCTCAATCGCCGCGAGGACGCGACAGAGCGCCTTCTGGAGATCGCCGAATCGGTCAGCAGCCAGAAGCAGGCGGGCACGGATGCCAAAGATCTCAGCTGGCGCGAGTTGCCCATCGAGGCGCGCCTGAGCCACGCGCTGGTCAACGGCATCACTGAATACATCATCGATGACACGGAAGAGGCGCGGGTGGCAGCCGAGCGGCCGCTCGACGTGATTGAAGGACCATTGATGAATGGCATGGGCGTGGTTGGTGACCTCTTCGGCAGCGGCAAAATGTTTCTGCCGCAGGTGGTCAAAAGCGCACGTGTGATGAAGCAAGCAGTCGGCCACCTCGTCCCGTATATCGAGGCTGACAAGACGAGCGCGTCGAGCAGCAAAGGCAAAATCGTCATGGCCACGGTAAAAGGCGACGTCCACGATATCGGCAAAAACATCGTTGGCGTTGTCCTGCAGTGCAACAACTACGAAGTCATAGACCTGGGCGTGATGGTACCGGCAGAGAAGATCCTCGAAACCGCGATCAACGAAGGTGCAAGCGCCATCGGGCTTTCCGGCCTCATCACCCCCTCACTTGACGAAATGGTCAACGTCGCCAGCGAAATGCAGCGCCGCGATCTGAAAATTCCGCTCTTGATAGGCGGCGCAACCACCAGCAAGGCCCATACCGCAGCAAAAATCTGGCCGGCATACGACAACGCCGCAACCGCGTACGTGACGGATGCCTCGCGCGCCGTCAACGTGGCCAGCGCCCTGCTCTCGAGCGAAGACAGCTACACCAGCTACGCCGCAACCCTTGCGGAGGAATACGCGACAGTCCGCAATCGGGTCGAAGCGCGACGCGCCAAACGCGAGTTTCTGGCCTACCCCGACGCCCAGGCGAACGCCGCACAGATCGATTGGGCAAACTACGTTGCACCGGTACCGGCAACGCCGGGATTGAGCACGGTCTCGCCGTCCCTTGAAACTCTGGTGCCTTACATCGACTGGTCACCGTTCTTCATGACCTGGGAGCTCGCCGGCAAATATCCCCGAATCCTCGAGGACGAAGTCGTTGGCGAAGCGGCGACACAACTGTTTGCAGACGCGCAGGAGATGCTTACCTATCTCATCGAGGACGGACGCCTGCAGGCGCGCGGTGTGTACGGCCTGTGGCCGGCAAACCGCTCGGGGACCGACGACATTCAGGTCTTCGATGAGAACGGCAACGTGCGCGCCACCCTGCATCACCTGAGACAACAGGCGCCGAAGCCCGATGATGCCGCACCCAACCTGTGCCTCGCGGACTTTGTCGCGCCGGCCGAGCACGGTGTCGACTACATTGGCGGATTTGCGGTCACCGCCGGCGCAGGCATCGATGCGGTGCTCGAAGACCACAGCGGTGACGACTATGCCGAAATCATGATCAAAGCGCTGGCGGATCGTCTTGCAGAAGCGTTCGCCGAGTATCTGCACGAGCAGGTACGGCGAGACGCCTGGGGCTACGCCCGGGACGAGCAGCTGGGTAACGATGAGCTGATCGCGGAACGCTACTGCGGTATCCGTCCGGCACCCGGCTACCCGGCCTGTCCCGACCACTCCGAGAAGGAGACGCTCTTTGCGCTGCTGGAGGCGACGGACAATACCGGCATCACGCTGACGGAGAGTTTTGCGATGTCACCGGCTGCTGCGGTCAGCGGCTGGTACTTTGCCCATCCGGACGCGCGTTATTTCGGCGTAGGTAAAATCGACGAAGACCAGCTCGCCGACTACGCGCAACGCAAGGGATTGCCCCTCGACACTGCGCGTCAACTGCTGCGGCCGGCACTGGCCGACTGAGTGCGGCGTTAGAAGTCGAAGGTAAAGCCGGAGACGAAGTGCATGGCCATCACAATGGCTGTGATGAAGACGATGACAATCGCTTTGACATCGGCTTTGGTATCTTCGTCGCGTTCAGACTTCGCTTGTTCATCGCTCATGGGCGTGAATTCCTAAATTCGTGTGGGCAAAGGCGCATTATAGTACAGAGCCTCGTCCGACTTCACCGTCCCCGCGCAATTTGCCTGCTCAGATGCGCCGAATCGCAGCTTCACCAGACTGCCGTTTTTTGCATCTAAGCTTATGTTTTTTAAATTCTTTAACCCGCCGCAACGGTAGCTTATGGTCCCCGGCTTGCTCTCGGGACCCTGCATGTACCAATACGACAACTTCGACCGCACTTTCGTCGCTGAGCGTGTTGCTCACTATCGTGAGCAGACCGAACGTTACCTGGACGGCAAGCTGGCGGAGGACGAATTCCTGCAGTTGCGGCTGCGTAACGGACTGTACGTCCAGCGGCTGGCGCCGATGCTGCGCGTGGCCGTCCCCTACGGGACGCTTTCAGGCACGCAACTGCGCATGCTCGCGCATATCGCACGGCACTACGATCGCGGTTACGGCCATCTCAGCACGCGCCAGAACATGCAGTTCAACTGGCCCCTGCTCGAGGAAGTCCCGGATATCCTCGCCGACCTCGCCAAGGTCGACATGCACGCTATCCAGACGAGCGGCAACTGCATTCGAAACACGACAACGGACGAGTTCGCCGGCGCCGCTGCAGATGAAGTCATCGACGCCCGGCCCTATTGTGAGCTCATCCGGCAATGGTCGACCAATCACCCCGAGTTCGACTGGCTGCCGCGCAAGTTCAAAATTGCGGTCACCGGCGCCGCAGAGGACCGCGCGGCCATCGCCGTGCACGACATCGGCCTGCGTGCGCGCTACGACGACCAGAACGCAGTGGTCTTCGACGTCTACGTTGGCGGTGGTCTCGGCCGGACGCCGGTCATCGGCGCTCTGATCTACGAAGGCCTGCCTGAAAAACACCTGCTGACGTATCTCGAATCGATCATGCGCGTGTACAACCGCTACGGCCGCCGTGACAACAAATACAAAGCGCGCATCAAGATCCTGGTTAGAGCCATGGGCGCTGACGGTTTCAAGACGCGCGTCGAAGAGGACTGGGCGCAGATCGTCGACGGACCGTCGACGCTCGAAGACGACGAGATCACCCGCATCGCGTCAGCGTTTGCACCACCCGAGTTTGCGGCAGCGTCTGCGGTGGACGCTGACCTGGAAGAAGACCGGCTGGCCCATCCCAAGTTCAGCCGCTGGCTGCATCATTGCGTGGCACCGCACAAGCGCAGCGGGTATGCCATCGTCACGCTCTCGACCAAAGCAACCGGGATTCCACCCGGCGATGTCAGCGACGAGCAGATGGACTCTGTCGCCGACTGGGCCGACCAATACAGTTTCGGCGAGCTGCGCATCAGCCACGAGCAGAACTTCGTGCTGCCCCATGTGCCGCGCAACAAGCTGTTCGAACTCTGGGAGGCAGCCGTCAGCCAGGGTCTGGCAACCGCCAACGCGGGTCTTCTCACCGACATGATCTGCTGCCCCGGCGGCGACTACTGCTCGCTGGCGAACGCCAAATCCATACCCGTCGCCGAGGCCATACAGCGCCGCTTCGACGATTACGACTACCTGCACGATCTGGGCGGGCTCGACATCAATATCTCGGGCTGCATGAACGCCTGCGGGCATCATCACGTCGGCCATATCGGCATTCTCGGCGTCGACAAAAAAGGCGAAGAGTTCTACCAGATATCCATTGGCGGCCATTCCGGACACTCCGGCAAGGACGCCTCGCTCGGGCAGATTGTCGGGCCTTCCTTTGCACGCGAGGAAGTTCCGGACGTCATCGCACAGATTCTCGACGTCTATGTCGCCCGGCGCCTCGAGGACGAACACTTTTTGAGCTGCTTTCAAAGAATCGGCATGGACCCTTTCAAGGAGCGTATCTATGGCAACGGTAATTAAACAAACGCCCGACGGCTGGTGCGTCGACGACACAACCTCCGCGCAGTCCTGGCCCGGCCCCGAGGAGTGGGACGGCAACGGTCCGTTGCGCCTGGCCGGCGATGCGGAGCCTGAGGCAGCGCACGCAAACGCCGCGGCGATCGCCGTCGATTTTCCCGCCTTCAATGACGGCCGCGGGCTGTCGCTCGCCGTGCTCCTGCGCACGCGTTACGGCTTCACGGGCGAACTGCGTGCCTGCGGCGCCGTCCATGAGGACATTGCGCACTACATGGTGCGCTGCGGCTTCGACAACCTGGAGCTCAGCGAAGGACGCAGCGCTGACACGACCCTGAGTGCTCTGTTCCCCTATTCCGCCAACTACCAGGCTTCTGTCTCTCAGCCGGAACCCGCCTATCGCCGCATCGCCCGCGGCGTGTGAAACACCCCGTCGTGCGCGTACACTAGAGAGGTTCTTGCGACCTCTCTAGGGTTATGCCGCACACGGGCATCATCGAATCGTTTTTCTTCATCTTCGCCGGCGCCGCGGTGCTCGCGACTGTGGCGCTGTATACGCGGCAGCCGATGCTGGTCGCCTACATTGCCCTGGGCGTCATTCTCGGCCCGTTCGGCATGAGTCTCGTCAGCGACCCCGGACTTCTGTCCGAGATCGCCGAGTTCGGCATCATATTCCTGCTCTTTCTCGTCGGTCTGGACCTGCAGCCAAGCAAACTGAAGAACATGCTGGGCGAGTCGCTGATCACCGCGCTGGGCACGACCTTGGTCTTTTTCGGCCTCGGTTTCGGCATCATGATCGCCTTTGGTTTTACCGTCATCGAAGCAGCGGTGACCGGGATCGCCGCATCTTTCTCGAGCACGCTGCTCGGCATCAAGCTCCTGCCGACCACCGCGCTGCATCATCGTCACATCGGCGAGATGGTGGTGAGTCTCTTACTGATACAGGACATGCTGGCGATTCTCGCCATCCTGCTTTTAAACGGGATGGGTGAAAGCACCGAATCTCTGGTCACCAGCTTAGTGACGATGTTTGTCGGCCTCCCGGTGCTCGGTGTCGTCGCCTACCTCGGCGTGCGTTATGCGCTCTTGAAACTGATACAGAAGTTCGACGCTTTTCACGAATACATCTTCCTGCTGGCGATTGGCTGGTGTCTCGCCATCGCCAGCCTCGGCGCCACGTTCGGCTTGTCGATGGAGATCGGCGCTTTCATTGCCGGCGTCTCCCTGGCGACCAGTCCGATTGCACAGTACATCGCAGAGAGCCTGCGCCCGTTGCGCGACTTTTTCCTGGTGCTGTTTTTCTTTTCCGTGGGCGCAGCCCTGGACATCACGCTGCTGGATCAGGTCTGGCTGCCGGCAATTCTGCTTGCGGCGCTGCTCATAGCGGTCAAACCCTGGACTTTCAGTTTCCTCTTGCGGAAGCAGGGTGAAGAGAAAGCGGTTGCCTGGGAAGTCGGTTACCGTCTGGGCCAGGCGTCTGAGTTTTCGCTGCTGCTGAGCTATATCGCCTTGAGCAACGCGCTGATCAGCGACTCGGCCGCACTCCTGGTGCAGTTCTCAACCGTCCTGACGCTCATCGTCAGCAGCTATTTCGTGATCTTCCGCTATCCCAGCCCGATCGCGCCCAATGCAAAATTACGGCGCGACTGATGCCGGCCCTAGAGGTGCAGCACTCCACGCCCGACCATTTGTCCTGCGAGGATACGGTCGATCGCTGCGGAAAGACCCTCGAGCTCGAGCGGTTCTTCCAGATCTGAGAGATCGACCAGCCACTCATTGGCCAGACGCTGCCAGAGGCGGGCTTTTTCGGCGAGAGGCAATTCGACGCTGTCGATACCTAGAAGGTTCACGTTGCGCAACAGAAACGGCAACACACTCGCCTGAAACATCGGGCTTGCCACCAGCCCGCATGCGGCAAGGCTGCAGCCATAGCGCAGACTTTTCACCGCGTTGAAGAGAATGTCACCGCCAACGGTATCGACGACGCCACCCCAGCGTTCTGCCAGGAGTGGTTTGTCAGCGCCAGCCTGAGCGTCTTCTCGGGACAGGATTTCGGTCGCTCCGAGTCCGCGCAGGAAGTCATGCTGCTCGGGCTTGCCGGTCACCGCGGCCACCTCGTACCCGAGCTTAGCCAGCAGTTTGACCGCGACAGAACCCACCCCGCCGGTGGCGCCGGTAACCAGCACAGGCCCGCTGGCGGGCGTCATGCCGGCAGCCTCGAGTTTGTCGATACACTCCGCAGCGGTGAAACCCGCAGTGCCGAGAATCATGCTCGCGTGAAGCGAGAGCCCGGCGGGCAACTTCACGACCCAGCCGGCAGGAACGCGTATGCGCTCGGCAAAACCACCTGGCGTGCTCATGCCGAGATCGAAGCCTATGACCACAACCTCGTCGCCAACCGCGATATCAGAAGACGCGCTTTCCAGAACGACACCCGCTGCGTCGATGCCCGGCGTGTGCGGAAAGTTGCGCGTCACCCCGGGATTGCCTGTCGCAGACAACCCATCCTTAAAATTCAGCGACGAGAATTTAACGTCGACGAGCACGTCGCCTTCTGGCAAATCGTCGATGTCGCGCTCAATGATCGAACGGGCAAAGCCGTCATCGTTCTTCTCTACCCAGAATGCCTTAAACGTCACGTAGTTCTCCTTTGCTCAGCGCCGTGATGACGCCACGGCGCTAGCGGCGCCACATATCCAGGGTTGCGCTGGCGCTGTCGAGCAGCGAATTGACCTTGCCGAGCACCCGGTCGATGGGTTTCTGCGGCACCTCCCAACGCACTTCGTAAACCTCATGGTCGTCGCACTTACGCATGAGATACTCATCGCTTGTGGCGAGTTCGTCCACGAGGTTGAGGTCGAGGGCGCGCTTGCCGTACCAGGCCTCTCCAGTCGCCACTTTTTCGATGTCTATGCCCGGTCGATTGTCGGTGACAAATTCCTGGAACAACGCGTGCACGTCTTCCAGCTCCTCGACGAATTTCTGCCGGCCTTCCTCCGTATTTTCGCCAAGCACTGTCAGCGTGCGCTTGTACTTGCCCGCAGTGAGCACCTCGACGTCGACGTCGTTCTTCTTGAGGAGGCGATGTATGTTGGGAATCTGGGCGACGACGCCGATCGAACCGACGAGCGCAAACGGCGCCGCTATGATGCGATTGGCGACTGCGGCCATCAGGTAGCCGCCGCTTGCCGCGACTTTGTCGACGGCCGCGGTAAGCGGTATGTCGGCGTTGCGCAACCGGGTGAGCTGGGAGGCCGCCAGTCCGTAGCCATGCACCATGCCGCCGGGGCTTTCGAGACAGACGACAACTTCGTCTTTCGGGGTGGCCATCGTCAGCACGGCGCTCACTTCTTGACGCAAGTGGTCCACCGGAGACGCGCTCAAGTCGCCGTCGAAACGCAAAACAAATACGCGCCCGCCGCCGTCGCCCGCTTCGTCCTCAGCCTCCGCGCTTTCCACCTCTTTGCCTTTGCGCTGCGCTTTGAGGACAGCGGCCTGGGCTTTCTGCTCCTGCTGCGCCGCTTTGTCTTCCGCCTTGGCCTGCTTCTTGGCGGCATCCGGGGGCAGCAGCGAACTTTCCATGGCGCGGCGCAGATTCCGGACGCGATCGTTCAGCTTGATCACCACGAGGTGACCGCGTTCGTGATGATGGTGCTGGTGACGCATGCCGAGGTTCACCATCGCCGACAGAACCACAATCACCGCCACGACGATGGTGACCACTTCCGCAAGAAACGTCAGATATTCATAGAGATAAGGCATTGGCGCTCGGCAAGCAAAACAGCGCGCTACTGTACGGCGCGCGTCCGCTCAGGTAAAGCGGCGAGCATCCTGCTTGACGGTATCGAATGGGCGGCTTAAAAAGCACCTTTCCGCTGATGAGATCAATCCCTTGCTCGATGTGTTACGCGCGCGTTTCGAACCAGCCCGCGCCGGTGATTTAGACGCCACCGTGGAGTTCAACTGGGGTGACGGCGCCTGCCGCGTCGGTATTCACGACGCCGCCGCGCGATTTTACGGCGCAGAGAAGAGTGCGCCGGAGCCGGATCTGATCATCTACTTTCGCGACGCCGAACAGGCACGCGCCATCGTGGAAGGCAAAGCCGACCCCGTGGCAGCGTTCATGGCTGGAGAGTTCCGCAGCAGCGGCTATCTGGTCTGGGTCTTTCAAACCCTGGCCGCTTTCTCGAAAAGTTAGCTCAGGCGGTCACCTTATCGATGTGCTCTTTGATCAGCCAGCCGGAGATCGCTGTATTGGGCGGTGTCTGCGGCATGTTGTCGGCGGTAAACCACTGCGCGTCGGCAATCTCGTCGACCTGACAGACAATCTCACCGCTTTCGTACTCCGCATGGAAACCGAGCATGAGCGAGTTGGGAAAGGGCCAGCTTTGTGAGCCAAAATAGCGCAGCCCCCCGAGTTTCAAGCCGACCTCCTCGTATACCTCGCGATGCACCGTCTGCTCGATGGACTCACCCGGCTCGACGAAACCAGCCAGCGTGCTGTACATCCCCTGTGGCCAGGCAGCGTTGCGCGCGAGAAGCATCTCCTCGCCGCGCGTGACGAGCACGATGATACTGGGGCTGAGACGCGGGTAGTTGATCAGCCCGCACTGCGGGCACTCTTTCGCACGATCTTGCGTGTGATCCTCCATCTCCGCACCACAGCGGCCACAAAAGCGGTGCGTGTCATGCCACTCGACAACCTGCTGAGCGCGCCCGGCCAGATAAAAGACCGCTTGCTCGGTACGCCCCAGAATGCCGCGAAGCCCTACCGTATTGAAACCTTGCTGCGCATTGCCGCGCGCGCGCAGCGCAAAGCAGGCGCGTCCGCGGAAAGTGCCAAGAAAATGCTTGTGTTCGACTTCCATATCAAACCAGCGGAAGTCGTCGGCGGTAATCGGTTGGGGAGCACCGTGCTCGACCTTCACGACGAGTTCGTTACCGACAAACACGAAGTACCAGGCATCCCCGTTGTCTGCGCCTTCAGGCGGCACATGGCCTGCCTCGAGCTCGTCTGGTTGAATCGGCCACATGCTTCACAGTCTCCGCAAGAAAAGCCGTCAAAATAGCACAAGAGCACAGACGCCACCTATACTGAGGCATGGGTTTGCGCTTGCTGAACAAGGGCGCGGCACGCTATGGTTTCAAGCCGTCCAACGACTTGCACCATAGTTACCCTGCTGTTTGACGAGATCCGGGATGCTCGGATCATGCAGCAGAGTTCCAGGGTCTGCGGACTTAACAAATGCGCGTTTGCGCTCGGAAGGACACGGAGATAGGCAACGCAATGCGAGGACTCACCCTCCAATCATTCACACAGAATTTTCTCGGCCAGGCTCCAGACTGGTACAAAGCAACGATCTTTGGCTTTTTAATCGCCAATCCATTCCTCTTGCTGATCGCGGGTC
The DNA here is from genome assembly GCA_965267275.1 of Pseudomonadales bacterium. Classification (GTDB taxonomy): domain Bacteria; phylum Pseudomonadota; class Gammaproteobacteria; order Pseudomonadales; family Azotimanducaceae; genus UBA4421. The sequence goes on along the minus strand of OZ253950.1, from coordinate 2,043,166 downwards.
CGTTCTTCACCGGCTGGGTGTTGGTTCTGGAGTTCATCTTCACCCTGGCGATGGCGCTACGCTGCTATCCACTGCAGCCTGGGGGACTGCTGGCGTTCGAAGCCGTCGTCATGGGCATGACAACTCCGGAAACGGTGCGCGAAGAAATCCTGGCGGCCTTCCCGGTGATCCTGCTGCTCGTGTTCATGGTCGCGGGCATCTACTTCATGAAAGAGCTGCTGCTCTTTACGTTCACCAAGATACTCCTGAAGATCCGCTCGAAGACGCTCATCTCCCTGATGTTCAGCTTTGTCGCTGCCGTCTTGTCGGCATTCCTCGATGCATTGACCGTCACGGCTGTCGTGATCAGCGTCGCCGTTGGTTTCTATTCCGTTTATCACCGCGTTGCATCGGGCAAACACTTCCGCGACGACCACGAGCATGGCGCTGACGACAGTATCCACGAACTGCACCGCGAAGATCTCGAGCAGTTTCGTGGTTTCCTGCGCAATCTGCTGATGCACGCGGCCGTGGGCACCGCGCTCGGCGGCGTGTGTACCACCGTCGGGGAGCCGCAGAACCTGCTGATCGCAAGCTATACCGGCTGGAATTTCATAGAGTTCTTCCTCCGCATGGCGCCGGTAACCATGCCGGTGCTGGCGGTCGGTCTCCTGACCTGCCTGATTCTCGAACGCACGCACTGGTTCAGCTACGGCCAGACCTTGCCTGAGCGGGTACGCGAGATCCTGGTCGAATTCGATGAGCACGAAACCGAAATCCGCACCGGGCGTGACTCAGCGCGGTTGGTCATCCAGGCCATAGCCGCGATCTTCCTGGTGTTTGCACTGGCTTTTCACGTTGCTGAAGTCGGCATCATCGGCCTGACCATTATCGTCCTGCAGACAGCTTTCAACGGCGTGATCGAAGAACACCAGCTCGGGCACGCCTTCGAGGAAGCCCTGCCTTTCACCGCTTTGCTGGTCGTCTTCTTCGGCATCGTCGGCGTCATCCACGATCAGCATCTGTTTTCGCCGGTCATCGGCTGGGTGCTTGCGCTGCCGGAAAACCTGCAGCCGGGGATGTTCTACATTGCGAACGGCCTCTTGTCCGCCATCAGCGATAACGTATTCGTGGCAACGGTCTACATTGGCGAGGTACGGGCCGCTTTCGACGCCAACACCATTACGCGGGAACATTTCGATTTGCTGGCGGTAGCCATTAACACGGGGACCAACATCCCGAGCGTAGCCACGCCGAACGGGCAGGCGGCGTTCCTGTTCCTGCTGACTTCGTCCGTTGCTCCGTTGATCAGGCTGTCATACACGCGCATGGTGGTGATGGCGCTACCCTACACAATCACAATGGGGATTACGGGCTGGGTCTGCGTGCACTTCTTCCTTTGAGCGCCGACACGATACAAGCAGGCGGTTACGCCCCACCCACTTGACGCCAGAGCGGCTCGGCGCCGCTCTTCTCCGCCAGGAGGTCCATGAACGCCTCGTGCGCCGATTGTTCATCGGCGTTTGCGGCAATCACAGCTAAACCGTCCTGTTGCACCGGGCTTGCTTCAGAACCCGCGGCGCGCTCAGACTGATTGCCCTGCTCCGCCTGACCAAACAGCGACGTTTGGCCGCCCGTCATCAGCAGATACACGTCCGCGAGAATTTCTGCGTCCAGCAGCGCGCCATGCAGCTGACGCTGTGAATTGTCGACCTGATAACGCCGGCACAGCGCATCCAGATTGTTCTTCTGCCCCGGATGCCTGCGACGCGCGACTGCTAGGCTGTCTGTAATGCTGCATATCGAGGCGAGTGAGCGAGGTGCCCCGGCTACTTTCTTGAGCTCATACTCGAGGAAGGAAACATCGAAAGGGGCATTGTGGATCACCAGCTCCGCGCCCTGAACGAAGGTGATGAACTCTTCCCAGACTTCGGCAAACAAGGGCTTGTCCTCGAGAAATGCGCGGCTGATGCCATGCACCTCGAACGCGCCGTCGTCGATGTCTCGCTCAGGATTGATGTATTTGTGAAAATGCCGCCCCGTCAGCTTGCGATTGATCACCTCAACGCCGCCGATCTCGATGATTCGGTGGCCCAAATTGGGCTCGAGGCCCGTGGTTTCCGTGTCTAAAACAATCTGCCGCACGCTACACTTTACTCCTCATCCTGCACGACCCGCCTGCATCGCATCAATAGCATCGTTCGCTGCTTGATCGACACGCTCGTTCTCCACATGCCCGCTATGGCCTTTGACCCACTTCCACTCGACCTCATGTTGCGCGAGCGCCTGGTCCAGGGATTGCCACAGATCCTGATTTTTGACCGGCTTTTTCGCCGCAGTGCGCCAGCCATTACGTTTCCAGCCGTTGATCCACTGCGTAATGCCTTGCCGCACATATTGCGAATCCGTGGTCAGCACCACGCGGCTCGGTCGCTTGAGCGCCACCAGCCCCTGTATGGCAGCCATCAGCTCCATGCGGTTGTTTGTCGTCTCGGCCTCAGCGCCACTCACGAGCTTTTCGTGCTCGCCGAGACGGAGCAATGCCGCCCACCCGCCGGGACCGGGGTTACCCCGACAAGCGCCATCGGTATAAATCTCGACTAGATCGCTCAAGGTTCGAGTCGCTGCCAGCTTGCTACTCGTGGGTACGCGACAGGTGCCAGGCGCCGCGACTCTTTCTTGCCGCGCCACTGGGGTTTGACGGCGCCGGCCTGCTTGATCGCCTCGACGACCAGAATGCCGCCGAACGGTATGTTGACCCGACGCGCTTCCGCGTCTTGCGACACGGCATCCTCAACCACAGGAAGATCGACGCGTTGCGACAGGCGGGTCCAGGGCAAACCGAATCCGTGATAGCGCGGTCGTCCCTGTATCTCGAGGCCAAGCAGCGTCAGCCAGTCAAACAATCGCAGTGGATTGACCAGCCGGTTGTTCGACAGGCTGTCGCTGCGGTAACGCGCGTACAGGCGACGGATCCCGACGAGGCTGATCGGGTTGAAACCACAGATGACCAGATGCCCGCCAGGGGCCAGGACACGTGTCGCCTCGCGCAGCGCGACGCGCGGATCGCTGACGTTCTCCAGGGCATGATGTAGCAGAATTGCGTCCAGGCTGCTGGATTTGAAGGGCAGCGCATCTATCTGACCCACGACTGTCGGCAGATCAGGGCTCGGTTCATGGCATCGCTGCTTGAACATCACCGCATGGCGCACCATGCAGCGTTTCAGGCTTGCCGCGCTCGCGACATGTTCACCCACCCAAAGCGCCGAATCGCCGTGAAAACGCCTTATGAGCGGTCCCAGGAGGGCAGTTTCCATCGCGAGAACATGCGCACCGAGGGGGCTGGTCCACAACGGGTCCTGGATGATATCCACGTCACATTGGGACTCCGGTTCGATTGCCAATTTCGTCACTTTCCGCCAGAGTGTGGTGCTCTGCCAGCGGCTCTCGAGCCAGACTGGCCGTTAAAACGCTATGATTAGCGCAATGTAAGCCAGCGCTCAGTGAAGAGCAACTGGCGCACGTAAGCCGGCGCATATAAGCCGACAAATAAATTGCTGTCGCGCAGGTCGAGACCCTCGCAGGCGACGATGGCAGACAACGAAGGGCCGCGCAGGCGAATTCGCAAGCAGAGAAGCGACCGCGCAAGCGAAGAAGCGAACGCGCAAGCGAAGAAGCGAACGCGCAAGCGAAGAGGCAGACGCGCAAGCGTACGAGAAAGGGCGATTCGGGTGAAAATGGACTGCAAACGCTACCTTGGGGCGGCGCTGTGCGCTGCGGTGCTGGCCGGCTGTCAAACGCCACAAGTGGCCGTTCCGGAACTTCCGCAGGAGCAACCGGCGCCACCGCCCGCGGTGACCTTGGGACCGGCGCTGGAAACCGCGCAGCGCGCCATCGCGGACCTTTCGATCCACGAAGGATATGCACTCTCCCCGCCTCCGCCACCCGAGCCTGATCTCTGGCGCGACCTGCGCAAAGCCATGCACCTGCCGCTCTACCTGGACGAAAACCGGGTGCAACAGGAGATACGCTGGCTGAAGCGCCACCCCAAATACCTGGCGCGCCTGCAGCCACGTCTGCAGCGCTACCTGCCTTACCTCTTCACGCGCACGCAACTGCGCGACATGCCGGCGGAACTTGCTCTGTTGCCAATCGTCGAGAGCGCGCTGGATACTTTCGCTTTCTCTCACGGCGGTGCGGCCGGCCCCTGGCAATTCATCCGCGGCACGGCGCGCCAGCAAGGCCTGGAGATCAACGAGTGGTATGACGGACGTCGCGACATCATCGCGTCCACTGAAGCTGCGCTCGACTACCTCGAATACCTGAACGGCCGCTTCGACGACTGGTATCTGGCCCTTGCCGGCTACAATGCCGGTCAAGGCAACGTCAGCCGCGCACTCCGAAAGAATCCGGGCGCCGGTTTCTTCGATCTCAAACTGCCCCGCGAAACGCAGGCCTACGTGCCGCGATTGCTCGCTCTGGTTGCCGTCATCAAGGAGCCGGCGCGATACGGCTTGAGTCTGCCGGAAGTTGTCCCGGCAACGACCTTTCACGTCCTCAATACGCACAGTCAGTTCCAGCTGAACAAACTCGCGGACGCAGTGCAGATCAGCATGGACGAGCTCTATCAGTTCAACCCCGCGATCAACCAATGGGCGACACCGCCGCGCGGACCGCATCGCATCATCGTGCCCGGGCATCTCGATCCGGTCACCGCGCAGGCCGCGATCGATTCGATTCCCCGCACCTCTCGAGTCGACTGGACCCAGGTCGTCGTCAAGAACGGAGACACTCTGAGTCAGATCGCGCGGCGCCACGGCACCGACGTCACGTCACTGCGTATGGCCAACAATCTGGCAAACTCACGCATCCGTGCGGGCAGCAAGCTATTGATCCCGAAACATGCCGCTGCGTTGACAACGACACCGCGCAGCGCCAAGGGCCAGACCCAATATGTCGTACGGAGCGGAGATTCTCTGTGGAGCATCGCGAAGGCACATAAGGTGAGCTTGACGAAGCTCATGCGCAACAATCATCTGGGCCCGAAGGATACCCTGTCGGTGGGGCATACCCTGAAGATCCCCGGCGCGGGCGGCAGCCAACGCCAGGTGACACGGAAGGTTCGCTACAAGGTGCGTAAAGGAGATTCGCTGTCGCGCATCGCGGGCAAGTTCAACGTCAGCGTGAACGAGATCGCCAATTGGAACAACCTGGACAAACGGGGCTATCTCCAGCCCGGCCAGGGACTCTTACTCTACGTCAACGTCGTGGGCGGCTAGCCAGACTCGACGAAGCGATCAACGCCAATGCTTTCTTCCGCCGCCTGAAAGAGGCTCTGAAAGTCCAGCCGTGATACGCGGCCTTCCGCGAGGCGCCGCAGTTCAGCAAGATCAGCATCCGTTGTGGTATTGACGTCGCCCGGTATCACTCGCGTGACCGTCACGACGGCAGCGCCGTCTGACAGATCCGCCACACCCACGGCTTTTTCACCGCTCGGCGGACGCGGCAGATCGAATGCCGCTGTCACCACCTGCGTGGGTATCGCCGGGTTGCCGCCGCGCGCCGCCGCTTCAAACGATTGCCACTCGGCACCGAACTCGCGCGCGACTTCAACCGTGCTTGCGCCCGCCCGCAGTTGTTCGAGCGCTGCAGCCTGCGCCTCGTCGATGGCCTGCAGGGCCTTTTCGCGAACGATCTTCGCACGGATCTCTTCGCTGACGTCCGCGAGCGGGATCGGCTCTGGTGCGTACTGCTCATCCACGCGAACGAAAACAATCTGGTCTTCACCAATCTCGATCGGATCGCTATTGCGACCGTCGAGCACATCGAGGCTGAAGACCGCATCCATTACCGCGGCATTGGCGAGGACCGCATCGTCTCCAGGCGCTGACCGGCTCACGCCGTCCACACTGACGACCGTCAGGCCAAGCTGTGCAGCACTGCCGTCGAGCGATGAACGCTCGTCATAGACCGCCCGCTCGAGCGCCAGCGCGTCGTCTGCGAAGAGATTCCCCGCCTCTGCCAGGCGAACCTGACGTTCGAGCGTCTCCCGCTGCGATTCGAAGTCTGGATATTCCGGGACGACGATGTCGTCCAGACGAATGATGTGATAACCAAAGGCAGACAACACCGGCTCCGAAATCTCACCGGGGCTTTCCAATGCAAACAGCGCATCTTCGAAAGCCGGGTCAAACACACCTTTGCCGACCGGTCCGAGCGAACCGCCCTGGCTCGCAGAACCCGGGTCTTCGCTCAACTCTTCGGCCAGCGCGGCAAAGTCTTCACCCGCGTTGAGGCGCGTTTGTATCTCAGTCATCAGAGACAGCGCTTGGTCCGCGCTGCGGTCGTCGTTCACCTGCAGAAGAATATGGGAGCTGTCGCGCTGCTCATCAGCGAGCGCCAGCCGGCGCTCCTCTTCATACAGTTCACGCACGCTGGCTTCATCAAACGCCAGCCGCTCATCGTCGAGAAGATCTTCAGCGCCGAAACGGATATAGCGAACATCAACCTTCAGCGGCGTCATGTACGCGCTCTGCTCTTCCTCGTAACGCAGCGCAATCTCGTTGTCGCTGACCTCGACCTGCTCGCTGAAGTCCGCCACGCGCAACGGTAGATAGGCAATGTCGCGCTTCTGGCTGACCACTTTCACGAGCTCAGTCAACTCCCACTCGGGCATTGCCTGAGACTCAGCGACGCCCTTGCGCAACTGCTCGGAGCTCAGCGCTCTGGTAAATTCGTTGTGAAAAGCCGCCGGCGTAAAACGCATCATCTGCACCTGCTGACGGTAAATGGCTTCATCGAATACGCCGTCGCGCTGATACTGAGGCGCCTTGAGGAGTTCACCGTCGACGGTCTCCTTCGGCGTCACGACCCCGAGCGCATCGGCAGCTTGATAAAGCACCTGCCGGTTGATGAGCTGGTTGAGCGCGTATTCCTGCAGCTGCAGTTGATCCAGCGAGCTGGGATCGAAACCCTCTCCCACCTGGCTCAAGAAGCGCACGCGCTCGCGGTCGGTTTCCATCGCGAGCACATCCTGATTGATCTCGAAATCACCCACTTTGGCGATCTGTGGGCTACTGGCAAGGAAGAGGTTCGTAGCGCCAAAACCAAAGAGCGTCAGTACCAAGATGATGGCAATAACCAGGATTTTGAAACCGGTATTCTGGGTTTGATCTCGCAACTTCTGCAGCATTTGAATTCTCTAATCGGGCCTGTTGATTCTGCTGCCCCACAGGGCGGCGCAATTGTAGCCAAGTTTGGGGCCTTAGCGGCAACTATCGGCGGGGTTTGTCATCACCAAAACGGGATGGTGCTAACCATAAAAAAGGGCGCGTGTAGCCGCCCGCGCCCTTTCGTCCATTTTCAGTCGTGGCGCAAACGAACGCCACGGGGTTGGAGGACTAGTTCAAAGCGTCCTTAAGCGCTTTACCGGGTTTGAAAGCAGGAACTTTCGCCGCGGCGATTTGTATGGTCGCGCCGGTCTGCGGATTGCGACCCGTGCGCGCTGCACGCTCACGTACCAGAAAAGTACCGAAACCAACCAAAGATACGGATTCGGCATTTTTTAATGAGTCTGTAATCGCGTCGATCGCTGCGTCCAATGCGCGACCCGCCGAAGCCTTGGATATGTCTGAAGACTCGGCGATGCGGTCAATCAACTCTGCTTTATTCACATTTTGCCCCTCATGTGCACCGACTCTGACAAGTCAACCCACCACCTGCGTCTTTGTTCTAGGTTTGCATCGATGGTGAAGCTGAAGCCTGCTCGAGCGCGGCTTGTTTTCTCTAGATTCCTATCCCTTGCGGGATGCGCAGGTTTATACCAACACCCACGAAGCCGCGCAAGCCATGTCTGATGCGGCTTTGCGGCCGATCCAACCGCTGGTTAGTGAGGATTGATTGATGTAGACGAGCTTGTTACCGGAGCATCCACAGCTTTGTCGGAAGCGCCCTCGGCTTCCGCGCCATCGTCAGCCAGGCGCGGCTCAGGCATGCGCTCGAGCGCAAGCGCCAGCACTTCATCCATCCACTTGACTGCGTGAATGTCCAGATTCGCTTTAACGTTGTCCGGGATCTCTTTGAGATCCTTTTCGTTTTCCGCCGGGATGATGACATGCTTGATGCCGCCACGATGCGCCGCGAGCAGTTTTTCCTTGAGCCCGCCGATCGGCAGCACCTGCCCGCGCAGCGTTATCTCGCCGGTCATCGCGACGTCCGCACGCACCGGTATACCCGTCACGACCGAGACCACCGCTGTGCACATACCGATACCCGCACTGGGGCCGTCCTTCGGCGTCGCGCCTTCGGGCACGTGGATGTGCAAGTCGATCTTCTCGTGAAAATCCCTCGCAAGGCCGAGTTCAGCCGAGCGGCTGCGCACGAAGGTCAGCGCCGCCTGGATGGATTCCTGCATCACGTCGCCGAGCGACCCGGTTTTGGTCTGGCGCCCCTTACCGGGCACCATCACCGCCTCGATGTTGAGCAGCTCTCCGCCCGCCTGCGTCCAGGCAAGACCGGTGACGATACCTACCTGATTTTCTTCTTCTGCCAATCCATAGCTGAAGCGCCGCACGCCGCTGTATTCGGCCAGATCGTCGCTGTCGATGACCATGGGCACGTCGGCTCTCTTGAGCGCAACTTCTTTCACGACTTTACGCGCCAGCTTCGCAACCTCGCGCTCGAGACCGCGCACGCCGGCCTCTTTTGTGTAATAGCGTACGAGATCGATAAGCGCAGCGTCAGTCACTTCGAATTCACCGGCCTTGAGGCCGTTTGCCCTGGTTTGTTTGGGCACGAGGTAACGCCGCGCAATGTTGAGCTTTTCGTCTTCCGTGTAGCCGGGCAGACGGATGACTTCCATGCGGTCCAGCAACGGCGCCGGAATGTTCATGGAGTTTGACGTGCAGATGAAAAATACTTTGGACAGGTCGTAGTCAACTTCCAGATAGTGGTCGTTGAACGTGTTGTTCTGCTCGGGATCCAGGACTTCCAGCAGCGCGCTGGCCGGATCGCCGCGCACGTCCATGCCCATCTTGTCGATCTCATCGAGCAGGAAAAGCGGATTGGAAACCCCCGCCTTGGACATCTTCTGCACGATCTTGCCCGGCATGGAGCCGATATAGGTGCGGCGGTGACCGCGTATTTCAGCCTCGTCGCGAACGCCGCCCAACGCCATGCGCACAAACTTGCGGTTCGTCGCCCTGGCAATGCTCTCACCCAGACTGGTTTTACCCACACCTGGCGGGCCCACGAGACAAAGCACCGGACCCTTCATGCGTGACACGCGATTCTGCACGGCCAGGTACTCGATGATACGGTCCTTGACCTCTTCGAGGCCGTAATGGTCTTCGTCGAGAATCTGCTGCGCCGCTGCGAGGTCCTTGCGCACACGGCTCTTCTTTTTCCACGGCACGTTGAGGATCCAATCCAGATAGCTGCGCACGACCGTCGCCTCAGCCGACATCGGCGCCATGAGCTTCAGCTTGTTGAGCTCAGCCTCGGCTTTTTCCCGGGCCTCCTTGTGCATGCCGGATTCTTCGATCTTGCGGGCAAGCTCATCGACCTCACCCTGCTCGTGCTCACCCATTTCCTTCTGGATGGCCTTCATCTGCTCGTTGAGGTAGTACTCGCGCTGGCTCTGCTCCATCTGCTTTTTGACGCGGCCACGAATCCGCTTTTCCATCTCGAGGACATCGATTTCGGCATCCATCAGCTCGAGCAGCAGATCCATGCGCTCTTTCAGGCCGATCGCCTCGAGCACGGCCTGCTTGTCACCGATGTTGAGCGTCATCTGCGCAGCAATGGTGTCGACGAGGCGGGTGGGATCATCTATGGAAGACAGAGACGACAGTACCTCCTGCGGGACCTTCTTGCTGGCCTGCACGTACTGCTCGAATTGTGACAGCAGCGTGCGCGCCAGCGCATCCCCTTCACGCGAGTCGATCTCAGGCTCTGCATGCGGCGTCACCTGCGCCTGTATGTAGTCCTCGCTGAAGTCGAGACGATCGACCGACGCACGCTGACCGCCTTCGACCAGCACCTTGACCGTGCCATCAGGCAGCTTCAGCAACTGCAGGATCGTCGCCACCGTGCCCAGTTCAAAAAGGTCCTGCGCTTGCGGGTCGTCATTGTCCGGATCACGCTTGGCAAGCAGGAGAATCTGCTTATCGTCGCTCATCGCCGCGTCCAGCGCGCGGATGGAGCTTTCAGTACCAACAAAGAGCGGATGCACGCCATGGGGATATACCACCATGTCGCGCAAAGGCAGAACTGGAATATTCTCTATGAGCGCGGAATCAGCCACGTGTCTCGAACCCCGTGTCAACGGATATTGGGCGCCGCGACATCGTCTGCCGCGGCGGGCGGTTACTCTTCAGGCGCCGCCTTGGCCTGATCCACGTTCTCGTAGATCAGCATGGGATCGCTCTCACCTTTGATGACGCTCTCGTCTATGACCACCTTGGTCACGGACTCTGAAGACGGCAGGTCATACATGGTGTCGAGCAAGACGGCCTCTAGTATTGAGCGTAGTCCACGTGCGCCGGTTTTGCGCTCCATCGCCTTGTCAGCAATGGCCCGCAGGGCGTCTTCGCGGAAGTCGACTTCGACATCTTCCATGTCAAACAGCTTGGAATACTGCTTGGTGAGAGAGTTTTTCGGTTCGGTGAGGATGCGGATGAGGGCATCGGCATCGAGTTCTTCGAGGGTCGCAACGACGGGGAGACGACCGACAAATTCCGGTATCAGGCCGTAGCGAATGAGATCCTCCGGCTCTACGCCGCGCAGGGTCTCGCCGATCGTCTTGCGGTCAGCGTCGCCTTTGACCTCGGCACCAAAGCCAATCCCGGACTTGTCCGAGCGATCCATGATCACCTTATCGAGGCCGGCAAAAGCGCCGCCGCAAATGAAGAGGATGTTGGATGTGTCCACCTGCAGGAATTCCTGCTGCGGATGTTTGCGGCCGCCTTGCGGCGGCACTGAGGCAACGGTGCCTTCAATCAGTTTCAGCAGTGCCTGCTGCACCCCTTCACCCGACACGTCACGCGTGATGGAGGGGTTATCCGACTTGCGCGAGATCTTGTCGATCTCGTCGATGTAAACAATACCTACCTGCGCGCGATCGACATCGTAATCACACTTCTGCAGCAGTTTCTGGATGATGTTCTCGACGTCCTCACCGACGTAGCCCGCTTCCGTCAGCGTCGTAGCGTCGGCAATTGTGAACGGCACATCGAGCAGGCGCGCCAGCGTTTCCGCAAGCAATGTCTTACCGCTGCCGGTAGGACCGATGAGCAGGATGTTCGACTTCGACAGCTCGACGTCGTCTTTTTTACCGTTGTAATTCAGGCGCTTGTAGTGGTTATAGACCGCAACGCTCAGCACCTTTTTGGCATGCTCCTGACCAATGACATACTGGTCGAGAATGGTTTTGATCTCCTGCGGCACCGGCAACTTGCTGGATTCACCCGTCTGAGCCGCTTCGGACACCTCCTCACGGATGATGTCATTGCAGAGCTCGACGCATTCATCGCAGATGAAGACGGATGGGCCGGCGATCAGCTTGCGTACTTCATGCTGACTTTTGCCACAGAATGAGCAATACAGCAGTTTGCCTGAATCGTCGTTCTTGCCACTATCGTCGGACATATATTCCTTCCGTTATCGATACCGTTGTTCAATCAAAATGCGTAAACACAACGCACCCACGAGGCATAAAGGCAGCTTAATTGCCGAAAACGCCCTTTTTCCACTCATCTTGAGGGGCTGAAGCCGCAGGTCCACGCACTCCATACATTGCGTTCTGCTGCGGCGTATTGCAACCCCACAGTGTAAACAGTTTGGGCCGTGTTGACCGCGAGCTAGTCAGCAGATTGTGCTGCCGGCGAGCGGTTCTCCTGCACCCGGTCCACCAGGCCATATTCGAGGGCCTGCTGCGGGCTCATCCAGAAATCGCGGTCGGTGTCTTTTGCCACGGTCTCGACACTCTGGCCGGTGTGACCGGCAATGAGCTTATTCAGGCGTTCACGCATCAGCAGAATTTCCTGTGCCTGGATCTCGATATCCGCTGCGACGCCCCGCGAACCGCCGCTTGGCTGGTGCAGCATCATCCGCGAGTTCGGCAGCGCGATGCGCTTGCCCGGATGTCCGGCCGCCAGGAGGAATGCGCCCATGCTGGCCGCCTGCCCCACGCACAGCGTCGCGACGTTCGGACGAATGAACTGCATGGTGTCGTATATCGACATGCCCGCGGTCACGGAGCCACCGGGAGAGTTGATGTACAGGTTGATGTCTTTGTCGGGATTCTCCGACTCCAGGAAAAGCAGCTGCGCGACGATGAGGTTCGCCATATGGTCTTCCACGGGGCCGACCAGAAAAACGATGCGGTCCTTCAACAGGCGCGAGTAAATGTCGTAAGCACGTTCGCCACGGGCGGACTGCTCCACGACCATCGGCACCATGCCGAGGTTCTGTACCGGAGCAACGTACGGGTCGCGAATGTCTGTCATCAATGTCTCCAAGTTAACGCCGTGTCGGCGCGGGTCTGACAGGTCGTTATGCTGTCAGATAAAGCGGCTCAGCCCTTGGCCTCGCTATCAGCGGCTTCCGCCTCAGCGTCGTCAGCCGCTTCGGCAACCTCTGCAGAGTCAGCTTGCGCTGCCTCCTCGTCGGCCAGAACTTTACCACTCAGGATGTCATCATAGTTCGAATCGATCGATTCGACCTGGGCTTGTTCGATAATGTGGTCAACAACCTGTTCTTCAAGGACACCCATCTCAATATTCTGCATCTGCTCCGGATTGGAGCGATACCAGGCGATGACTTGTTCGGGTTCGCCATATTGAGCCGCAATCTCCGTGAGGCGAGCGTCAAGCAACGCCTGATCGACCTCGAGGTTGGCGGCGCTGATGATCTCATTGACCACCAGACCGACTTTGACCCGCTTCTCTGCCTGATCCTGGAACAGCTCGTCCGGTAGATCCGGCTTCTGCGCCGCGCCGCCCATCTGGAATTGACCCAGCATCTGATCTTTCAAGGTATGAATCTCGCGGTGCACCACGGCATGTGGCAGAGGAAACTCGTGTAGCTCCCCCAAACTGTCCATAACCTGTTGTTTTATCTGGTTTTTAATTGACGCATCAAGCTCGCGCTGCATGTTCTCGCGAACCTCTTTGCGGAACGCTTCTTCACCGCCCTCTTCCACGCCGAAACCCTTGAAGAACTCATCGTCGAGCTCCGGCAGCTGCGCTTCACTCACTTCTTTCACCGTGACGCTGAACTGGACGGTCTGGCCCTGCAGGTCTTCGGCACGATAATCTTCGGGGAATGTGGCGTCGAAAGTGACAGTCTCGCCAGGCTGCGCGCCGCGCACGCCTTGATCGAAATCTTCGATCATCTGGCCCTGACCGACATTGAACTCGACATCTTCACCTGCCGTGCCTTCCACCGGCTCACCGTCTTTGGTGGCAGCAAAATCGGCTTTGACCTTGTCGCCATCCTGCACGGCGCGCTCCACAGCGACGAAGGTCTGCCGCTGCTCCCGCAAGCGCTGGACCATGTTTTCCATGTCTTCGTCGGTGATTTCCGCGCGGGGCGCTTTGACCGCAACTTTGGAGAGGTCAGCAACCTCTACGCTCGGAAAGACCTCGAAGGTCGCGGTGAATTCGAAGTCGATACCCGGGTCCATCTTGACGACTTCGAGATTGGGGGAGCCCGCGGGGTTCAGCTCTTCCTGCTGCACCGCAGTCACGAAGCTCGATTGCATCAGCTCGCCGGCAACTTCAGCGCGCACGGCCTCGCCGTAACGACGGCGGACTTCTTTCAGCGGCACTTTACCCGGACGAAACCCGGGTATGCGCACCCGACCGCGGGCATCTTCGAGCCGGTCGGTGATCTGGGATTCGAAATCTTCGCTGGGCAAAGCAATGGTGAGACGGCGCTCTAGGCCCGTCGTGGTTTCAATCGATACGTTCATTTAGCTCAAGACGTCGTAAGTTTGCGTGCAGGCACTTAAGAAATGGGGTGGACGATGGGGCTCGAACCCACGACCGCCGGGATCACAACCCGGAGCTCTACCAGCTGAGCTACGCCCACCATAGACTTTTCAAGGGGGCGGATTATATGCGCGCAGCCCCCCCTCGCCAACTGTAATTTCACTCGCGCAAATCGCATAGCAGACCCCCATCTAGGGCGTGCGCCAGCAACGCGCGCTGTTGTCGGCCAGATAATGATAAGCAAAATCGATCACGCTATCCCACGCGCCGTGTTCGTGACGTTGGAGCAATGTTCATGGTCAAAAGCAGGACCGACGTCTGGCCGCAAAGCGGCCACACTCGTTAAGCCTGCCGCTCAAGCGGCAGGCGACAGGTACGGCGAAAGAAGGATTTCCCGATCGCCTATCCTGGTCTCAAAGTAGGATCTGGCTGGACTGACCGACGTTTGGCCGCAACGCGGCCACACTCGTTAAGCCTGCCGCTCAAGCGGCAGGCGACAGGTACGGCGAAGGAAGGGCCTCGAGACCTCCGGCTCTTCTAACCTCGAAGTAAGATCTGGCTGGACTGACCGACGTTTGGCCGCAAAGCGGACAAACTCGCTAAGCCTGCCGCTCAAGCGGCAGGCGACTGGCACAGTGAAAGAAGGACTTCCCGATCGCCTATCCTGGCCTCAAAGTAGGATCTGGCTGGACTGACCGACGTTTGGCCGCAAAGCGGACAAACTCGCTAAGCCTGCCGCTCAAGCGGCAGGCGACTGGCACGGCGAAAGAAGGATTTCCCGATCGCCTATCCTGGTCTCAAAGTAGGATCTGGCTGGACCGACCGACGTTTGGCCGCAAAGCGGACAAACTCGCTAAGCCTGCCGCTCGAGCGGCAGGCGACTGGCACGCCTGGAAGGACTCGAACCTTCAACCCTCGGCTTAGAAGGCCGATGCTCTATCCAGTTGAGCTACAGGCGCAATGACCGGTTCGAAAGTTGGTCGGGGTAGAGAGATTCGAACTCCCGACATCCTGCTCCCAAAGCAGGCGCGCTACCAGACTGCGCTATACCCCGTGCGGCGCGATCATACTACGCCATACGGCGTGGTCAATCGTGGTGACGCGAACATTTTGCGTCGCCGCCGGCGAATATCCAGTCCATGTGTTCCGGTGTCGGACACGAAACGATTAGAATGCGCGTTCTGGCACGCACAGGCACTGCTACGGCGGTAATGGTGTGCCGCTCGCACGGCACGCGACCTGGAGACCACATGACCGCCCAAATCATAGACGGCAACGCGATTGCAAAATCGATGCGGGCCGACATCGCCGTAGAAGTCAAAGACTGGATCGCCGCCGGGCGGCGACCGCCAGGGCTGGCGGTCATTCTCGTCGGCGACGATCCCGCATCGGAGATCTACGTCAAAGGCAAACGGCGCGACTGTGACGAGGTGGGTTTCCATTCCATCGTGCAGCACCTGTCCAGCCACGTCACACAGCGAGATCTCGAAGAGCGGGTCATGGCGCTGAACGAAGATGCGAGCATCGACGGCATCCTCGTGCAGACGCCGTTACCGGAGCACATCGACGAGGACCGCATCATCGACTGTATCGACCCAAGCAAAGACGTCGACGGCTTTCATGCCTACAACATCGGCCTCCTCGCGCTCAGACGTCCAGCGTTGCGCAGCTGCACCCCCAAGGGCGTCATGCTTCTGCTCGAGCATATCGGGCTCGAATTCAAAGGCCTCGATGCCGCGATTCTCGGCGCATCCAATCATGTCGGCCGGCCGATGGGACTCGAACTGCTCCTCGCCGGCTGCACCGTCACCACCGCGCATAAGTTCACCCGCGACACCGCATCCAAGATCCGCCTCGCCGACATCGTCGTTTCGGCGGTGGGCAAGCCCGGCCTGGTGCCCCCGGAATGGATAAAGCCCGGCGCCGTCGTGATCGACGTCGGCATTACCCGCGGGGAAAACAATAAGCTGCACGGCGACGTGCAGTTCGATGCGGTCAAGGAAGTCGCCTCCTGGATCACTCCGGTGCCCGGCGGGGTTGGGCCGATGACCCGCATAGCGCTCCTGCAGAACACGCTGCAGGCGGCACGTCAGCACCTGGGCCTCGACTAGACCGTGCACCGTATTTACATCTCCGACCTACACCTCGAAGACCCGAGCTCGCCGCAGTTTCAGCGCTTCGAGGAATGCCTCAATACCGAAGCGCGACGGGTGGATGAGATTTACATTCTCGGCGATCTGGTCGAGATGTGGATCGGCGACGACGACGACAGCCGCAACGCGGCCGCGCTCATCGACACGCTGCATCGCGCCAGCCGCCAATGTCGCGTCCGCGTGATGCACGGCAACCGCGACTTTCTGTTTGGCGACGCCTTCGCCGAGCTGAGCGGCGCGGAACTGCTGACCGACCCCTACTGCACCGATGATGGTGTCCTCCTCAGCCACGGTGACAGCCTGTGCACGGACGACGAGGCATATCAGCAGATGCGCACCCTGTTTCGCAGCCCGCAGTGGCAGGCCGACATCCTCAGCAAGACCCTCGACGAACGCAAAGCGATCGGTCAAGCGCTGCGGGCACAGAGCAAAGAGAGCTCAGCCAACAAGGCGGCCAACATCATGGATGTGAATCCGGCGGCCACGGAGACGCTGATGCGGGCTGAGGGCAAGGGTATTCTGTTGCATGGCCATACGCACCGTCCCGGCGTCCACCGCGAAACCGCAGGCCAACGCATCGTGCTCGGCGCGTGGGAGCGCTGCGGCTGGCTCTGCCGTCAGATCGACAACCGGTTTGCGCTCGAGTGTTTCAGCCTGGCACGCCGCTATGGAACCTGAATTCCTCATCCGGGCCGGTAATCAGCTCGGCATCCCGCTCCAGAAATAGCGCCACCCGGTCCGCGATGTCTTCTTGCGCCGCGGTCTCGGCAAGCTGCAGATAATCTTCGAAGTGACGCGCCTCAGAACGCACGAGTTGCCCATACAGCGAGGCCACGGGAGCAGGCAGGTGCGGTGCCAGCTTGACGAAACGCTCGCAGGAGCGCGCCTCGACGACGGCGCCGAGGATCAGCACATCCACCAGCCTTCCCGGCTCGTCCTTACGCACCAGCTTGTGCAATTCGCCCGCATAGCGGGCCGAGCTCAACTGCACATATTCGATGTCGAGCTCAGACATGAGGTCGACCACCTGCTCGAAGTGGCGCAACTCTTCCCGGGCAAGCTGCGACATTTTGTGTAATAGCTCGGTATGTCCGACATAGCGGTACATGAGGCCAAGCGCGGTACTGGCTGCTTTTTTCTCACAGTTGGCGTGATCTATCAGCAGCGCCGGCAACTCTGCCCCGGCGCGCTCGAGCCAAGCGGGCGGCGTCGCGCTGGTCAGGAAGTCGAGCGCCGGATTGATGTCGGGACGCGTCATGCGGGGACTTTGAAGTTGCGTTCGTAGTGCGCTTTTGAACGGCTGTAGATTTCCGCATCGACAAGTTTCAACACTGCCAGCGCATCGTCAATCTCAGCGGAACCGGTGCCTGCCAGACCTGCGTCGGTCATGGGCTCGCCCGCCACCCCGAGCTTCCGCGTCACCGCGTAAAGCAGCTCACCGCCCTTCAGCTCGGCAAACGCGGGCTGCGCGCGAAAGGTCTCGAATCGCTCATTGTCCACGACCACGACGTGCTGCACGACAACCTCGTCGCGCAGGCTGCGCAGCCGCTCCCAGATGAGGGTCTGCTGCACTTCGTCGTATGCGTTCCATTGCACAATCTCATGCGCAAACCGCTTGCAGCCGCGACAAACAAGGTCGCCATAGGTCGTGGAGCAAATGCCCACACAGGGAGTTCTTCGATTCCGGGACACTGAGACTCGGGGTTGTTTATGCGGACGTTAGGATGCTTCGCCTGCGGTAGTGAAGGCAAGCCTGAAGCGTAACTTTCTCAGTTCGTTTTTGAGTTGTCGGCGCGCGCTGATGTCGGCGCTCGCGTCGGGATCGTAAAGCTGCCGTTGCAGACGTTCGAGAAGCGAGGTCACGTCAACCTGGGCCCGGTTTGCCAGCCGCTGCACATAGGCCCCAGGGGTTTCGTCTGGATCTCGCGGCAAACCCTGACGCGCCATGCTGCGGCAGAAGCCATTGAACACCCGTTCTACCGGATGACGCTGGCGCGGTCGCCGCCGGTACAACACCGCGGCCGCGACCAGCAAGAGGCTCAAAGTGCCACCGGCTGCCAGCGCGAGGCCGATACGTGCCGGCGTGACCTTACCGAGCAGGCCCTTCAACACATCCGCCTGTGTGGCGGCGTCATAGCCAACCACCCAGAGATTCCAGCGAAACTCCATCGAGTCGACAAATTGCAGCACGCCGTTGACGAGGCCACCCTCGCCCATGCGGGCGTTTGCGAAGAAAGACAGCGCCGCGCGATCCTCGCTGGACAACGCGGTGTTGAGCCCGCTTTCGATCCTGCTCGGCGCCACCGCCGCCGTGGGGTCGTAGCGGGTCCACCCGGCATCAGCGAGCCAGACCTCAACCCAGGCATGCGCGTCGAACTGGCGCACCACGAGATGCCCGGTTACCGGATTCAGCTCGCCCCCCTGATAGCCGCCTACCATACGTGCGGGGATGCCGACGCTGCGCAGCGCATAGACCATAGCGCCCGCGTAGTGCGTGCAGAATCCGCGCCGCGCATCGAACCAGAACTGATCGATACTGTTGATGCGTTCCAGCGTCGGCGGACTCAGGGTGTACGCAAAATCTGTCTGTCTGATTTCGGTGAGCATGGCATCGATCATAGCTTCCACCGATCCGGTGCGGGCATAGAGCTCTGCCGCATACGCGCGCAGGCGCGGGTTGTCATCCCCCCAGAGCTGGGTTTCACGCTCGCGTATGGCAGGCTCGAGCTCGCTATCCATCAGATATCGACCGTCGCTGACCACCTGATAACGCATCACCGAAAGCACCGGCTCCTCGCTGACGAGGCGATAATCGGCGAGGAGATCGAAACGGTCTGCGTAGCTGACCGGGGTATCGAGCGTAAACAGCCACTTGCTCTGCGTCGGCTCCAGGAACACCTCGTAGCCAACGCCCGCCGGATTACTCTGCGGCGCCGGTGCGGGCAGGGGATCGAGCGGATCGGCAATCGTCCAGGTGCCCCGCGCAAACTCTGAATACACGAGGCCCCGCCAGTAGAGATCTCGCTGCGCGGGCGGCGCGCCTTCAAAAGTCACGCGAAAAGCAAGCTCGTCCGATTGTGTCAGGTTGGCCACGTCCCCGGGTGTGATGCGATCGCTTATCCCGGTCGTCGCGGCGCTCGGCAGCGGTATCGACCACAGCGGCGCCACCCTGGGGAAGAGCAGAAACAGGACCAGCGTCAGGGGCAGCGCCTGGAAGATGAGACCGACGGCGACCCACAAAGACGCAACCGGCCGCACCCGGGTTTGCAGCTGGTTCATGCCCACCATGGCAGCTGTGACCACCACGGCAGCGAGCACCTCATAAGCCGTCAACGCCATCGTCTGGTCGAACAGAAACGCCGTGGCAATGAGGAAATAGCTCAAATAGATGACCAGGTACGCATCCCGGCGGTTTTTCATCTCGACGAGTTTCAGCGAGAACGCGAGCACCAGCAGCGAGGCGGCGGCCTCGAGCGCAAAACTCTTGTACCCGCTGAGCGCTATGCCTGCGACGGATCCCACCACCATCAGGGTTTTGACCCATCCGGCCGGGTAGCCCCAGCGGCCGCGATGTACCTGCGTACGCCAGTAGCCGCACATGGCGGTCACACCGACGATCCAGGGAGAGATGTGCACCACCAGAGGCAGAATCACGACAACCTGGGACACCATGAGCAACGCCAGGCTGTTGCGCGGGATCTGGTAGGCGACGCCTGTGCCGTGCTTATCGTTCAGCGATGCCATACAACGCCAACGCGCGCAGCACGTTGTCCAGATGCACCTGGCCAAGGCCCGGAGGGATATCGAGATTGGGCAAACGCAAACCAAACTCGCGTTCACTACGCGTCGCCTGCAGGGCGAGACCGGTCAGCCGGCTGAGCTTCTCCTCAGTGCCGCCGGACAACGAGTCGAAGTCGAACCACAGGCGCGGCTCGACATAGCTTGCATAGCGCTTGACGACAACCTCGTCGGAACGCGCGTACGAACGCCACAATATGTTCTTGATCGGATCACCCGGCACGTACTCGCGGATATCGACAAAGTCATCGCTGCCGAGAGGGTCGATGAGCACGCCATCGTCTCGATGCTTCGACGACGCTTGCGTATTGGGGGAATCCTGAAAAATCGGTTGTGGGTAGACCAGCCCGCGCGCGCTGATGTCGACCCAGGTCCAGGCACGCAGCAGACCCAACGGATAGTACGTCTCGACCAGGAGCCGACCCGGGTTGAGCCAGCCGCGGCGCGCGCCGACGACATAAAGACTCACGACATCGGCTTCCGTATCGTATATCTCCACCCATTGCTTGAAACCCTCGGGCCAGCCGATCTGGATGCCTTCCCTGCCCCGCCCCTTGGGCCGGTCGATACGCACCTCGAATTCGATATCTTCGCCGACAAAACCGGCATGCGCCTCGGCAAGCTCAATCGTCAGACCGGACAAGTTCCTGAATGTGTAAAGGATGGTGACGATGAACATGCTGCCGAGCAGAAACGCCACGCCGTACACCAGGCTGTTCTGGTAGTTTATCGCGCCCAGAATGAGAATGGCTACCAAGCCGCCAAACGTAAATCCGGAGCGCGTCGGGAAGATGAATATGTTCGATTGACTGAGGGTGATGCGTCTGCCCGGCGGTATGCGGCGGTCGAGCCACGCGCCAAAACGCTTGCCTAGAATGGGCTGAACCTCAGCTGCGCGCGCCTGCATATGCCGCGAACCTTGAGGTCAGGAGACGACGTTGACGCTACCGAGCAGGCGCTGGGCCAGAGCCCCGCCACCGTGGCCGGTAAAGTCCGCGGACTCCCGCAAGCGGTGTTCGACCACGCTCGGCAGCACCGCCTGAACATCCTCTGGGACGACATGGGTCCGCTGATGCAGGAGCGCCCAGGCTTTGGCGCTTTGCACCAGAGCGAGCGCACCGCGCGGCGAAAGGCCGAAGGCGAACTCGTGTCCCTGCCGGGTAAAGGCGATGAGGCGTTGCACGTAGTCGACGAGCGGTTCGGAAACCTTAATCGCGTCTACGGCTGCCTGCAGCACCGTGAGCCTCGGCAACTCGATCACGGCGTCCAACGTGTCGATGAGTCCGCGACGATCACCGCCGAGCAGCAGCTCACGCTCCGCCGCCGGTTCCGGATAGCCAAGCTCGATGCGCATCAGAAAACGGTCGAGCTGCGACTCTGGCAGCGGGAAGGTCCCCGCCTGGGTCGAAGGGTTCTGCGTTGCGATGACGAAAAACGGTTCTGGCAAAGCACGGGACACACCGTCACTGGTGACCTGACGTTCTTCCATCGCTTCGAGCAGCGCGCTCTGACTCTTGGGCGTCGCGCGGTTGATTTCGTCCGCGAGCACGACCTGCGCAAATAACGGGCCTTCGACAAATCGAAACGCATTCAGCTCTTTGTCGAAGATCGTCGCGCCAATGACATCTGAGGGCAGGACATCCGAAGTGAACTGTATGCGGTTGTAGGACAAGCCCAGTACCCGCGCGAGCGCATGGGACAACAGCGTCTTGCCCATCCCCGGGAGGTCTTCGATCAACAGATGGCCGCGGGCAAAAAGACAGGCCAGCGCCAGTTTCACCTGCTGCTCTTTGCCGAGCAGCACGCTGTTGAGCGCGCTGATGAGCGCGGCGATGTCGTCCTTTACCTGCGCCTTGGCGCCGGTAATCGGCTCAGGCGTGGTTGTGGAGCTCAAGGATGTTCGGATCTGCGTGGAATTCGGCGTCACGACGCTGCTTCATTTTATCGTTACGCGCCAAGGATACCTGCTCCAAATAGGCATCATCTATGTCACCAGTCACGTATTTGCCATCAAAAGTGGAACACTCGAAGTCACTGACCTCCGGATTGCCCTCCCAGGCCGCCGCTTTGAGATCATCGATCTTCTGGTAAACGAGCCAGTCGGCGCCAATGATGCGGGCCACCTCCTCATCCGAGCGCTGATGGGCGACAAATTCCTCTCTGGACGGCATATCGATGCCATAGACGTTCTGATAACGCAGCGCCGGCGCAGCGGAAGCGATATACACCTTACGCGCACCCGCATCCCGCGCCATCTGGATGATCTGCTGTATCGTCGTACCCCGGACGATCGAGTCGTCCACCAGGAGCACATTTTTGTCGCGGAACTCGAGCTCGATCGCGTTCAGCTTCTGTCGCACCGATTTTCGGCGTTCCTGCTGGCCGGGCATGATGAACGTGCGTCCGATATAACGATTCTTGATGAACCCTTCGCGAAACTTCACGTTCAGCTGGTGCGCAAGCGGCAGCGCCGCCGTCCGTCCAGTATCCGGGATCGGTATCACCACATCGATGTCGTGTTCATTCTGACCGAAGTGATTGAGTATCTGGCCCGCCAGCCGCTCGCCCATACGCAGACGGCTCTTGTAGACGGATATGTCGTCGATGATGGAGTCCGGCCGCGCAAAATAAACGTGCTCGAAGATACAGGGCACCAGCCGCGTTTCCTCTGCGCATATCTGACGATGCAGTTCACCGTCGTTCGTGATGAACACGGCCTCGCCCGGCGCAAGGCTGCCGAGCAGCTTGTACCCGAGAAGATCGAGCGCGACCGATTCAGAAGCAATCATGTAGTCAGTGCCGTTTTCCGTTTGCCGCTCGCCATAAACGAGAGGACGGATCCCGTAAGGATCGCGAAAACCGAGCACTCCGGAGCCGATGATCATCGCTACCGCGGCATAGGCCCCGCGGCAGCGCGCGTGCACGCCCGCGACCGCTTTGAAGATTTCCGCCGGCGACGGATCGAAGGCGCGCTGCTGGTGGAGCTCGTGGGCGAGCACATTGAGCAATACTTCAGAGTCGCTTTCTGTATTGATGTGACGCAGATCTTGAGCAAAGAGATCCGCTTTCAGCGCGTCGACGTTGGTGAGATTGCCGTTGTGCGCGAGCGTTATGCCGTACGGAGAATTGACGTACATCGGCTGCGCTTCAGCGGAACTGGCCGTGCCTGCAGTGGGATAACGGACGTGACCGATACCCGTGTTTCCCACCAGCCGCTGCATGTGTTCCTGACGAAACACGTCCCGCACGAGCCCGTTACTCTTACGCAGGTGCAGGCGGCTGCCTTCACTGGTCACCATGCCCGCGGCGTCCTGGCCACGATGCTGCAGCACCGTCAGAGCGTCGTATATCTCCTGATTCACCGGAGAGCTGGAAACGATACCGACTATTCCGCACATGGTAAGTGTCCTGTTCTTTCCATCGACAACGCTAAAGCGCGCAATCGCACATGTTAAACGCTCGGCGCCTCTCTGACGATGTCACGCGCACGTCCGAGCAGGTCGCGCACGTCATCCTCAAAGGCCAGGAGCTCGCTCTGCAATACAGATGCCTGCCACCAGGACGCATCCCCGGCAATCTCACGTAACCCCATGAGCAGCACCACACAAACGAGCAGGCCGCGAGCGCTGCCAAACAAAAACCCAAGAAAACGATCCGTTCCCGTCAGACCAGTGCCCGCCACCAGCTGGCCGATCAGCCATTGCAGGATTGCAGCCGCGATGAGCGTCCCTATGAAAAGCACCGCAAATCCAATCACCGTGCGTACCGATGCCGAACCCCATGTCTCCGGCAGCTGCTCGGCAACGTATGGAGAGAAGTAGATCGCCACCACGAAAGCAACGACCCAGGAAACGAGGGACAGCAGCTCTTTCACCAGGCCGCGGATGAGACCGATACCGGCTGATAAGAGCACAACCGTGACGATCACGATGTCGAGTGCGGCAACCTCCATCAGGGCTCGAGCTCCACCACGCGCGGATTGACCGAATAAGCATCTGCAATATCCAGCACCGCGGCGTCGGCGTCGGCAATGTCGAGATAGGGGCCGACGGCTACACGATGCATGACTTGTTCGCCGGACGTTCTCACCGACGAAACGAACGCTTCATAGCCACCGGCACGCAGCTGCTCGCGGAAGTTGCGGGCATTGTCGAGGCTCGCGAAGCTCGCCGCCTGTACCGCCCACACCGTTGTGTAAGGATCGGGCAGCGACAGCACCGGCTCGCCGAAGCGGGTGCCGCTCGAAGTGCTGAACCCTTCCTCGTCCACTTCTGCCTGCAGGGCCTGCGCCCGCTCGACCACATCAGATGCCGGCACGATGTCTTCGAAATCGGGAATCTCAGGGAGGCTCTCCGGCGCGCGCTGGACGGGCATGGCCGGAGCAGGCTCGCTGCGGCCATCGAACAACATCGGCAAAAAAATGACGGCGAGCGCCAGCAGAAACAACGATCCGGTCACGCGATAGCGGGTGCGTTCCTGCATGATCAACAGTACGACCGCGGCGGCACATGGCTGTGCCTGCTAAGGAGCCTCAAGGACTGCACCAATCTGTTCAACGACATTAAACGAACCGAGCGCAAGGATAACATCACCAGGTTGGGTTGCCGAATGCGCATTCGCCGCGACATCTTCCCAGGCCACGACCTCACTCGCCCAGCCAGAGCAGGCCTGCGCGAGTTCCGTGGCGGTCATGCCGCGTTCTCCCTGCGTATCTACCAGCCACCAGGAGGCCCGGGGAAAACGCTCGGCGAGACACGCCCGCACCTGGGCGTGGTGTTTGTCACGCAGCATGCCGCAAATGATGAGTGCAGGTTCAAGACCGCGCAGCGCGAGTCCGTCCGCCAGAAAGCCAGCACCCGCGGGGTTGTGCGCAACGTCGAGCACCCAGGTGCGTTCGGCGCGTGCCAGCGTCTGCATTCTTCCGGGCAACGCGGCTGTTTCGTTGGCCTTGAGCAGATGCTCGGCACGCAACGGCGCACAGTAGGCGGCGGCGTGCCACGCGAGACTCAGGTTGACCGGCGCGAGGCTGCCCAGCGGCGCTTCGACAGGCTCAGAGAGCTGTGTGGTCGTCAGCTGCCAGCGGCTGCCGTCGGCAGCAAACGAGACATCAAAATCCACACCGGCAATGAGCGGCTCGAGTTTGAATTCCCTGCAAGCCGTATACACCGAGGCCGGCATGTTTTCACCCAGAACCACGTGCTGCCCCGCCCGCAGGATGCCCGCTTTTTCCGCGCCGATGCTGTCCAGATCGCTCCCCAGAAATTTTTCGTGATCAAAGCCGATGCTCGTAATCACCGCCACATCCGCATCGACGGCGTTGAACGCATCCAGGCGCCCGCCCAGACCTATCTCCAGAACCGCCACATCAACGCCCGTCTGCTTGAACAGCCACAAAGATGCGAGCGCGGCAAACTCAAAGTAGGTAAGCGGCGTATCTCCACGCGCTTTTTCGACCGCGTCGAATGCCTCGACGATGCGGTCGTCGGCAGCCGGTTCTCCATTGATACGCAGACGTTCGCTAAATGCATGCACATGCGGCGAGTAGGTGGCGCCCACGGTTTTCCCTGCGGCCACGAGCAGCTGTTCGATACCCCTGACTGTCGAGCCTTTGCCGTTCGTGCCTGCGACCGTCACCACAATGGGCGCAGGCCGTTCCAATTCGAGCTTTGCAACCAGAGCGCACATACGCTCCAGCCCCAGATCCATGGTCTGCCAGTGCACCCCGTCGATGTAGGCGAGCCAGTCTTCGAGATTGCGCATCAAGCCGTTTGATCTAATCCCGCACGCAGCGCGGCAGCCGCGGCCTGCAAACCTTCCGCCGCCGCAGCGGGTTCCTGACCGGGTTGCGCGAGGACATCAACCAGGGCTGAACCGACGACAACACCGTCGGCGTGCGCGCCGATCTGACGCGCCGTATCAGCGTCCTTGATACCGAAGCCGACGCAGATAGGCAGATCGGTCATCGCTTTGAGCTTCGTCAGGCGTGCGCCCACTTCATCTGCCACCAGGTGATCCGCTCCAGTGATGCCTTTCAGCGAGACGTAGTAAACGAAGCCGCTCGCCTGCTGCATGATGAGCTCGGCGCGCCTGTCTGTGGTCGTCGGCGCGATGAGAAAAATGAGATCGATGCCATGGGCGGCGAGATCAGCCCGCAGCTCGCCCGCAGACTCCGGCGGCAGATTGACCATGATCAGCCCGTCCACCCCCGCCGCGGCAGCCCTTTCCGGGAAATCGGGCATCGCCAGCACGGAGTTCAGGTAACCCATCAACACCACCGGCGTATCCGCGTCGTTCGCACGGAACTCGGCAACAACGTCGAGTACCTTTGCCAGCGTCACACCGTTTTTGAGCGCGCGTTCGCTGGAGGCTTGTATGGTGGGCCCCTCCGCCTCGGGGTCCGAGAACGGCACGCCAACCTCGAGAATATCCGTGCCCCCGGCAACCAGCGCGTGTAATGCCGGCACGGTGTGGGCAAGCGTCGGATCACCGGCCGTTATGAAGCTGACGAGCGCTTTGCGCGACTCGAGCCGTTGGAAAAGATCGCTGATCCTGCTCATGACAGATCAATGTTGTCGATTTTGGCAATCGTGTTGATGTCTTTGTCACCACGCCCGGAGAGGTTGACGAGAATGATGTCGTCGGCGCTCATGTTCGGCGCATTGGCGACCACCCACGCAATCGCGTGACTGGACTCCAGCGCCGCAAGGATGCCTTCGGTGCGATTGAGCATGCGGAAGGCGTTCATCGTTTCTTCGTCAGTAGCACTGTCGTAACGCGCCCGGCCGATGTCACGGAGATAAGAATGTTCCGGCCCGACGCCCGGATAATCGAGCCCGGCCGAAATCGAGTGCGTGGGCTGGATCTGACCATCCTCATCCGCCATCAGATAAGTGCGGTTACCATGCAATACCCCTACCCTGCCATCGTTCAAGGGCGCCGCATGTGCGCCGGTATCGATACCGCGCCCTGCCGCTTCTACGCCAACAAGCTCCACCTCGACGTCATCGATGAACGGGTAGAACAAGCCCATCGCGTTGCTGCCCCCGCCAACGCAGGCGACGGCGACGTTCGGCAGACGTCCTTCTTTCTCGAGCATCTGCGCGCGTGCTTCCTGACCGATGATCGACGCGAAATCACGCACGAGCATCGGAAACGGATGCGGGCCTGCAACGGTGCCAATGATGTAATGGGTGTTATCGACGTTTGTGACCCAATCGCGCATGGCTTCGTTGAGTGCGTCTTTCAGCGTACGTGTGCCTGAATGTACCGGGATGACATTTGCCCCCAGCAGCTTCATTCGATAGACGTTGAGGCTCTGCCGCTCTACGTCCTCAGCACCCATGTAGACATCACACTCGAGGCCCAGCCGCGCCGCGACCGTCGCGGTCGCCACGCCGTGCTGGCCGGCGCCGGTCTCGGCAATCACCCGCGGCTTACCCATACGTTTGGCCAGCAGCGCCTGCCCGATCGTGTTGCAAATCTTGTGGGCGCCGGTGTGATTGAGATCTTCGCGTTTGAGATAAACCTTGGCGCCGCCGAGTTCCCGCGTCAAACGTTCGGCAAAGTAGAGCGGCGTGGGCCGACCGACATAGTTGGTCAGATCGTCGTGCAGTTCCTGCTGAAACTCGGGATCTGCTTTTGCCAGTTCGTAGAGTTCCGCCAGTTCATCCAGCGCATGGGTCAACGTCTCTGCGACGTAGCGCCCGCCGAACTCACCGAACTGTCCGTCCTCGCTAGGTTGAGCATAGTTACTGCCTTCTTGACTCAACGCCACAACGTGCCTCCTTTAAAACCTGAACATCGATTGGTCGCGCCAATCATCATGCAATCGCCGCGCTGCGCGCGCGTGCTACGAATTCTGTCATTTTCGCCGGGTTTTTCCGCCCTTTGACGTCATCTTCGACGCCTCCGGCGACATCCACGCCGAACGGGTGCAGAGATTCGACCGCCTCGACGACGTTATCCGGGGTCAAACCACCCGCCACTACCAGACGCCGATCCTGCAGCTCACCGGGCCACAGCGCCCAGTCAAAGCGCTCGCCGGTCCCACCCGGCCGCCCGGCCTGGTAGGTGTCCAACAAAAGAGCCCACGCGTCTTCGTGGTGGCCAGCGAGAGCCTCGACATCCACACCTGCCCGCACCCGCACGGCTTTCATATACGGCAAGCCGAACTGCATACAGAACGACGGCTCTTCATCGCCATGAAACTGCAGCATGTCGATGTCGACCGCCTCCAGCGTTTGCGCCACGTCCGCTTCGCTCGGATCCACAAACAAAGCGACACGCGTGCAGCGCACCGAAGCGGCAATCTCGCGCGCCCGCTCGAGATCCACGTACCGCGGGCTCGCCGGATAACGGTTTAGACCAATGGCATCAACGCCAGCGGTCACCGCCGCGTCCGCGTCGACGACGCGCGTGATGCCGCAGATCTTGCACCAGACATCGGTTAGCGAATTATTGTTCAAGCGTGAACCAAGCGTGGAGGAGAGCTGCCGGCAAACTATATCCGGCAGTCTCAAAAGGCGGCTAGTCTAGCTTCTGAAGGGGCACCTTTAAAGCCTCTGTCCGATCACGTTTCAGGCGTGAAATCCTGCAGGCCTTCGATGCGCCCGACAAAAGGTATCGGTGCAGGTGGAGGTAACGAGACGTCGGGGTAGACGACCCGCGCGAAATACAAACCGTCCGGCGGCGCGGTCGCCCCAAGCTGGCGTCTGTCCGCCGCCAGCAACAGGCGCGCCACGTCGAGACCGCTACCGGTACCGACGTCATGCAACGCACGGGCGATATTGCGGACCATGTGCAGCACAAACGCGTTCGCTTCGATGTCCATCAGCACCCAGCGGTCGCGCCTCGTCACGGCCACACGATTGACCCGGCGCATCGGCGTCAGCGATTGGCAACCCGCGCCACGAAAGCTCGAAAAGTCGTGTTCCCCCACCAGGTGCTGCGCGGCCCTGTGCATGGCGTCGGCATCGAGGGACGCACACTGCCACACATGGCCATGCAAATGTGGATGACGGGCATCGTCGTCGTGAAAAAGATAAACATAGCGTCGCGCAACAGCGCTGTAACGGGGATGAAATCCGGACGGAACAGGTGTTACCCAGTTCACCCGTATCGCGTCGGGCGTCAGGGCGTTCAAGCCGCGCAGCCAGTCGTTCAGCGAGCGCGACGCAGCGCTCTTGAAACCGGCGACCTGCCCGGTTGCATGCACACCGGTGTCGGTGCGCCCGGCCACGGCAATCGTTACGGGGTTGTCGGCAATCTGTGAGAGCGCTTGTTCCAGCGCGCCCTGGACCGTCGGCAGTTCAGGCTGGCGCTGCCAACCATGGAATTGACTGCCGTCATAGCTGATACCGAGAGCGTAATCAGTCACGACGGTTCACAGGCTCGGTGAGCCCACGCAATCAGCCTGCCATGCTGGCAAGCATGGCCTTGGCCTTCTCCTGCTGTTCCGGCGTGCCCTCTTCGAGAACTTCATTGAGAATGTCTTGAGCGCCGTCCGCGTCGCCCATGTCGACATAAGCTTCCGCAAGATCCAGCTTCGTGGCGTTGATGTCGGCGTCACCTTCAGCATCGAACTCGAAGTCGTCCATGGCTTCACCGTCGCCATCAGCAGCGCTTTCAGCAACCGCCTCTGCTGTTTCTGCCGCCGGTTCCGTCTCGTCACCAGCCGCTTCGACCGCTTCCGCTTCTTCAAGGCCGGCATCGTCGTCGAGATCGAGCTCGTCGAGGTCCATATCGGTATCCGCACTCGCCACCTCTTCGGCGACGTCGCGGTCCGGGTCAAAGTCGAAGCCCAGGTCGCCGCCGAGTTCGTCACCCGCAGTGGTTTCCGCGGCGCTGTCCTCAGCTTCAGTGTCGAGATCGGTATCGAACTCGAGCTCAAACTCTTCTTCGCTGCCTGCATCTTCCGATGCAGCGGCGTCGGCATCATCCAACGCGACCGAATCTTCCGCATCAGGCAGACTATCCAGTTCCGCCAGCGTATCGCCTTCATCGGTCTCCAGGGCATCATCCGCAGTCGCGATCGCGCTTTCCACCTCGAGATCGTCGAGATCGAGATCAAAGTCGTCCACGCCCTCTTCGTCTTCCGCGACAGCCTCGGTCGCGTCCGACGGCGCGCTGTCCGCGCTATCGTCACTCAGATCGACGTGAGTGTCGCTCATCTGTGTTTCGAGCTCGCGACAAGCGAGCAACACTTCCTCATCTTCGCAATTGTCGACGATGTACTGAGCGTGCTCGGCAAAAGCGTCCATGTCATGGGATTCGACACAGACTTCCAGCAACTTGAGCCGCACATCCCAGCGATCCGGCTCATTCGCCAGAACCCCGGCAAGCAGATTGGACGCCTGGCCGTAGCGGCCGTAAGCGATGTAGATCTCGGCTTCGCCGATCACATCGCCAGTCTGCGAGTCATCGACCCCGGGCGTTGCTGAGGCGGCTTCCGCATCCTCTTCTTCTTCGTAAAGAGCGACAATTTCGTCTTCACCGTCGTGCAGCTCGTCATCAACTTCATCGCCGATATCCTCGAGGACGTCGTCTTCGAATTCCGCCACGGCGTCGGCAACTTCCTCGCCGTCTTCCTCGAGATCGCCGATTGTCGGCTCCACCGAGGTCGCAACCTGAAGCGCATCGTCAGCAACGGCTTCTTCCTCGTCGGCACTGTCGTAATCGTAAGCCGGCTCTTCGTCTTCGATGTAGAGCGCTTCCTCTTCCGCGCCGCGGTTGCGCCGGCTGGCAATGAGAAGTCCCACCAGAGCCAAAATCAAAACGCCAATGACACTGCCGAGCACCATGGGGGTCAGATACCAGGGCGTTTGCTCGACGGGTTGTGATGTGGGGCTTTGATTTTGATTCTGATCAGCCTGAGCGGCGGCGGCTTCCCGGGCCTGCTTGAGCTGTTCCTGCAGCTGCGCGATTTCAGCGTCTTTGACCTCCAGCTGGCGATCTTTGACGGTCACCTCGTTGGCGGCAATTTCTTTTTCGCGATCGAGCTGATAGGTCAGCTCATCCACCTGACGCGCCAGGGTTTCTTTCTCTTCGATGAGCTGGTTGACCGACGGATCGTCACCGCGCGCCGTGCCGGTGGCGAGCTCACCCGTGTTTGCAAGGATGCGGACCTGTCCCTGCGCATCAGTCGTCTGGGCCGAGCCAGTATCCCGGCCGCTGGTGGCATCCACCTGGGAACGTAATTCCTGATCGTCGATCAGCTGCGTGGCGCTGTCGCTGCTGGCAACCTGCTCACGCGGCGTGCCGCTGCGCCAGGCATCCATCTGATCGTTCACATCCGCATTGGCAAGCGCATTGTCGACGCTGAGCGCCTGAGATTCAGACGGCAGCTCCAGCACATACCCTGCCTTCAACAGATTGATGTTGCCGCGCATGAACGCTTCGGGGTTGAGCCGCTGTATCGCGAGCATCTGCTGATTAACGGTGACGCTGTCAGCACGAGTGCTGTCCGCGATCTTCCAGAGCGTATCGTCGCGCGTGGTCATCAGACCATCCGCCGGCGGCGCCCGGCGCTCGGTCGGCCGTGCCGCGGGCGGACGGCGCAGACCCACCTGGGTACCGCTGTCCGCGCGCGTCGTCGCGGCGGGTTGTGCCGCGGCCGTCTCCGGCTGGCTCGGCGCGCTGACTGCCGGCGCGGCAGCCTGGCTGAAAGTCGGCGGGTCGAGCAACACGGTGAACTCCTTGAGGAGTCGCCCGTTGGGCCAGAGGACCTCGACGATGAAGTTCAGATAAGGTTCGGAAACCGGTTGTGAGCTGGTAACGACAACCTCTGCAACGCCGCCTCTGATCTGCACATCGAACTTGATGTTCGTGAGATAAAAGAAGCGCTCTACGCCAACCCGGTCGAAGTCTTCGCGGGATGCCATGGATACGACAATCTCGGAAGGCTGAAAACCTTCGGCGTCGAGGAGTCCGATGGTGCCTTGAAAACGTTCGTTCAGCGCCGAATCAACCTCGATTTCTCCGAGGCCGAGCGCCCAACTTTGAACAGGCGTAACCACACACAGAGTCACCAGTGCCACACATAACCATTGGCACTTGCGCAAAAGCATAGGCAAGACCCTCCTTTGTTTACTAAAAGATGGAAAAATGTCCCCTGAAATGAGGGCGCGCGCCCAAACTCGTGTGTCCAAATCCATGTGTCCGTTCAATTCTTACCTGTCTCAACACGTACTGTGTTGTGTTTGGCGTCGTACGCCACCGTCGCGCCTCGTCTGTAGTAAAAACGAGTCACGCGCCTTACACCGCAATGCCGCGCCGCGAAGGGCGCGCAAGCCGTGCAGACCGCGAGGGTTCGGCTCGCAGTTCACGGGGTACGATACCGCAGAAAACTACCCCGTAGAGCGGCATACGTAACACTTTTTACGCTTTTTCAAACGGCTGCAGCGAATAGCCTGTACTTTAGGGCAAACTAATTGCTTATGTGGTTGAAAAGCGGCGCAAATGCCGGCTCCACGACCCCGTCCCGTCAGTGTGGCCGCTTGTTTACCTCATTCCAATAGATTTAGCAAAAGTTCCGCAATCTGCACGCTGTTGAGCGCCGC
Source organism: Pseudomonadales bacterium (assembly GCA_965267275.1). Classification (GTDB taxonomy): domain Bacteria; phylum Pseudomonadota; class Gammaproteobacteria; order Pseudomonadales; family Azotimanducaceae; genus UBA4421. The sequence goes on along the minus strand of OZ253950.1, from coordinate 2,010,688 downwards.
GCCTTTACGCACGTTATCGGAAACTACCCAGAGGTTGATGCCGTTGGGATGGGAAATATCTTCACGAATCCGCCCGACAAAGACGGGATCGGTGCCGGCGGCATGCTCGACCGGCGTGGGATAGTGCTCCCCGCTCATGACTTCGACACCAGGCGCCGAGCGCAGCAGCGCTTCCACGTCGAGCGCACTGATCTGCTCACGGGTTTCGATGTGCACGGCCTCGGAATGCCCGAAAAACACCGGGATGCGCACACAGGTCGGGTTTACCTGGATGCTGTCGTCTTCAAGGATCTTCTGGGTTTCCCACACCATTTTCATTTCTTCTTTGGTGTAGCCATTGTCTTGAAACTTGTCGATCTGAGGAATCGCGTTGAACGCAATCTGCACCGGCATGACTTCGCTTTCGATGGGCTTCGCATTCAGGAGATTCGCGGTTTGCCCGGCCAGTTCCCGCACGCCACCGGCACCCGCGCCGCTGACCGCCTGATAGGTCGCCACGTTGATGCGCGCGATGCCGACCGCATCGTGGATCGGCTTCAGCGCAGCGACCATCTGGATCGTCGAGCAGTTGGGATTGGCGATGATGTTGCGGTTCTGATAGTCACCAAGCCGATGCGGATTCACCTCCGGCACGATCAGCGGAATGTCGTCGTCGTAGCGGAAGTACGAGGTATTGTCGATGACGACACAACCCGCATCCGCGGCCTTCGGCGCATACTCCGCCGACAGATCACCGCCGGCGGAGAACAGGCCTATCCGGGCCTGATTGAAGTCGAACTCGTCAAGCCGCTGTACCATGACGCTTTTGCCGCGAAACTGGATGCGCTTGCCGGCGCTGCGCTCGCTGGCAAGCAGATACAGCTCCCCGACCGGGAAGTTGCGCTCTTCCAGAATCTCCACGAGGGCTTCGCCCACCGCACCCGTGGCGCCGACGATGGCGACGTCTACCGTGTCAGCCATGATTTTTATCCTCCGAGGTTTTCCAGGACCAGTTCGCCCATACGGCGGGTCCCGACAACTTTGTCTGCCGCTGCGTCTCCGCGAATGTCCGCGGTGCGATAACCGGCGCCGAGCACCCCGCTGACGGCGTGCTCGATGGCGTCGGCCGCGGCTGCCTTATCGAGGCTGTAGCGGAACATCATGGCCACCGACAGTATCGTCGCCAGCGGGTTGGCAAGGTCCTGGCCGGCAATGTCCGGCGCCGTACCGTGTACCGGCTCGTACAAGCCGACGCCGCTGGACGCGAGCGATGCTGAGGGCAACATGCCGAGCGATCCCGTCAACATGGCCGCCACGTCCGAAAGAATGTCCCCGAACATGTTGCCGGTTACGATGACGTCGAACTGTTTCGGTGCGCGCACCAGCTGCATCGCAGCATTGTCCACATACATGTGAGAGAGCTCGACATCGGGATATTCACTGGCCAGGCTCGTCACCACCTCGCGCCACAGCTGGGTGACTTCCAGCACGTTGGCTTTGTCGACTGAGCACAGGCGGCCGCCGCGCTTCTGCGCCATCTCGTAGGCAACGCGCGCAATACGCTCGATCTCATGCTCGCTGTAAACGAGCGTGTTGAAGCCGACCCGCTCGTTGTCGCGCACCTCCACGCCCCGCGGCTCACCGAAATAAATACCGCCGGTCAGCTCGCGAATGATGAGGATGTCGAGGTCGGCAACGAGCTCGGGTTTGAGCGAGGATGCGGCAGCGAGCGGTCCAAACAACAACGCCGGGCGCAGGTTGGCGAACAGTCCCAGGCCCTGACGCAGCCCGAGGAGGCCTTTCTCCGGCCGCTGGTCGGTCGGCAGATCATCCCACTTGGGACCACCCACCCCGCCCAGGAGCACCGCATCAGCGCGGCTCGCGCGCTCGAGCGTATCGGCCGGCAACGGTGACCCGGTGGCATCGATCGCGACGCCCCCCACGAGGCCTTCACTGACATTGAGCGCCATGCCGACCGTCTCGGCCGCCGCCTGCATGACCGCCACCGCGGAATCCATCACCTCAGCCCCGATACCATCCCCTGGAAGAACTAAAATATCCTTTGCCATCAATCAGTTACCTCGCATGAAGAGCCACGGTTGCGCCTCACGGTGGCGCACCTCGAAGCGCTCGATCAGTTCTCGCTCTGCCAGCGTCATCGCGATGTCATCCATCCCCGACAAGAGCTTGGCCTTGAGGCCGGGATCGATGTCGAAAGCGTAGGAGTCGCCGTCCGCAGTGACGACGGTTTGTGCCTCGAGGTCGATCGACAGCGTCAGCCCCCGGGCCACTTGCCTGAACAGCTCTGAAACTATTTTTTCTTCTAAAACAATAGGTAACAGGCCATTTTTGAAGCAATTTCCATAGAAAATGTCGGCGAAGCTCGGCGCGATCACAGCGCGAAAGCCGAACTCCAGCAACGCCCAGACCGCATGTTCGCGGGACGATCCGCAGCCGAAATTGTCACGCGCGAGCAGCACTGACGCGCCCTGATACGCCGGCAGGTTCAGACTGAACTCACGATTGATCTGCCGCTCGTTCGGGGTCATACCGATATCCCCCTCGTCCAGGAAACGCCAGGCATCGAAGAGATAGTCGCCGAATCCGGTCCGTTTGATGGACTTCAGGTATTGCTTGGGAATGATCTGGTCGGTGTCGACGTTCACCCGATCCAGCGGCGCCACCAGACCTTCATGTGTCGTAAATGCCTGCATCAGATCAACTCCCTCACGTCGACGAAATGTCCGGCTATGGCCGCCGCAGCCGCCGTGGCCGGGCTGACCAGATGAGTACGGCTGGCGTAACCCTGGCGCCCTTCGAAATTGCGATTGCTGGTCGATGCGCAGTGCTCACCGGGACCGACACGGTCCGGGTTCATCCCGAGACACATCGAACAGCCGGCTGAGCGCCACTGAAAACCCGCATCGATGAACGTCTGCGCCAGGCCTTCGTCCTCGGCTTGCTGCTTGACGAGTCCGGAACCCGGCACAATGAGGGCTTCTTTGACGTTGGCGGCCACCTTTTTGCCCTTCACCACCGCTGCGACCGCGCGCAGATCTTCGATCCGCGCATTGGTGCACGAACCAATGAATATCCGGTCGAGCTGGATGTCTCGTATCGGCGTGCCCGGGGTGAGATCCATGTACTTGAGCGCGTGCCCCGCGCCCTCACGCTGCACCGGATCGCTGAAATCGTCAGGGCTCGGCACGACGCCATCAACCCCGGCCACCATCTCCGGCGACGTGCCCCAGGACACCTGCGGGACGACATCGGCGGCATCGATTCTGAGCTCAGCGTCAAACTGCGCGTCTGCGTCGCTGACGAGTGTGCGCCAGTAGGCTTCCGCGGCATCCCAAAGCGCCCCGGTGGGCGCAAACGGGCGTCCGCGTACGTAATCGATGGTCGTGTCGTCGACCGCGACCAGGCCTGCCCTGGCACCGGCTTCAATCGACATGTTGCAGAGGGTCATGCGCCCCTCCATGGAAAGCGCGCGTATGGCGCTCCCTTGATACTCGATCGTATGCCCGGTTGCGCCCGCGGTGCCGAGTTTGCCGATGATGGCAAGAATGAGGTCTTTCGCGCTCACGCCCGGCGCCAGCACGCCATCGACGACGACGGCCAGGTTTTTGGCTTTGTTCTGCACCAGACACTGGGTCGCCATGACGTGTTCCACCTCTGAGGTGCCAATACCCTGTGCCAGCGCCGCAAAAGCACCATGGGTCGAGGTATGCGAATCACCACAGACGATGGTCATGCCGGGCATGGTTGCCCCCTGCTCGGGGCCTACCACGTGCACGATGCCCTGACGCGGGTCGAGAATCTCGAACTGCTCGACACCAAAGGCTTTGCAGTTCTTGTCGAGCGTCAGCACCTGCTCGAGCGCAACGCTGTCGGTGATGCCATCGAAGCCAAGCTCGCGCTTGTCGGTCGGCACATTGTGATCCGGCGTCGCCAGATTGGCACCCACCCGCCAGAGCGGGCGCTGATTGATGTTCAGGCCCTCGAAGGCCTGCGGAGACGTCACTTCGTGCAGCAGCTGCAGGTCGATGTAGAGCAGGCTGTTGCCGTCCTGCCGTTCGCCCACCAGATGTGCTGCCCAGATTTTGTCGTAGAGGGTCTGTCCGCTCATGCGCGACCTATTGAGCATTGAGGAGGCGGCAGTCTACGAACGCTGCTAAGATAACTCCAATTCATTATTTTTATGTTTTGGATAACCTCAAGGAATGAACTTCCAGGATCTGCGCACGTTCCTCGCCATCGCTGAAACGGCGTCATTTTCGCAGGCCGCCGAAGTGCTGCACGTCACCCAGCCGGCGATCAGCAAGCGCGTCCAGGCACTCGAGCTGGATCTCGACGTCACCCTTTTCGACCGTGTCGGGAAACGGGTGCAGCTGACCCAGGCGGGCGAGCTGCTGGTGCCCCAGGCGCGCCAGATGCTGGCCCTGGCGGCGGACACCGAGAGACAGATGCGCAACCTGTCGACGTCGATCACCGGCGCGCTGCATCTGGCGACCTCCCACCACATCGGCCTGCATCGGCTGGCCCCGGTGCTGCGCGAATTCGTGGCGCGCTATCCCGACGTGCAGCTCAATATTCAGTTCGAGGATTCGGAAGTGGCCCACGACATGGTGCGCCAGGGCGACATCGAGCTGGCTGTCGTCACCCTGAATCCGGTGGGCGACCCGACGCTCACGTACACATCGACCTGGCACGACCCGCTACAGTTTGTTGCGGCAGCGCCCATGGACAATGAACTCACGCTCGCAGACCTCGCAGATCTACCTTGCGTGCTGCCGGGCACCGGCACCTACACCGGACGGATTGTGCTCGAACGCTTCAATGCCGCGGGGCTCACGCTCACACCGGCCATGTCGACGAACTATCTGGAAACCATCAGCATGCTGGTCAGCGTGGGACTCGGGTGGAGCGTGTTACCGCAAAGCATGGCGGGCAGCCTCGCCCAACTCGACGTCGTCTGCGAGCCCATGGCCCGTGACCTTGGTTGCGTGACGAACCCGCGACGCTCGCGCAGCAATGCAGCCACTGCGTTTCTCGAGGTGGTCGCAGACTTTGCCTCGAGCGCTTAGCGGATTACGTCTGGAAACTGCGGCGCCAGAAGCTGGCACCGCAGTCCATCCATTATTGCCTCAGGGACAACCCGGCAGCGGCGGCACGGGCAGCGGCAGGGTCGGGCCAAGGACGTTGAACAAGAAGTTACTCGGGCGGCCAGGACCGGCGACCGGATTGGTAAACTGGCATCCATATTCCGGCGCGGCGACCGTAGACGGATCCAGCACATCATCACCGGCGGGTACCGCGTCGTTCTCGACCCAATTGACCAGATCTGCAAAAGCAGTGGCAATTTCCGGACCGGAAAATCCACAATGCTGGGCATCACGAATGGCGCGTTGGACCACCAGATCGCCGACTCCGTTTTCAATGGCGCGGCGCTTGTAGATCTGCTGCATCGAAAACGGCACAAACAAGTCACCCAGGGTGTGCATTGACAGCACCGGAATCGACGGCGCGCCCTGCACGACCGGTATGGCTGACAAGCCATTCGGATGACGCCCTTGCGGATCGAAGTCTTTACGCGGCGCGCGGTCGTTGAGGTCAGCTTCCGCCGCACTCTGGGCAGGATCGAAATCCAGCTGATACACCGCGTCGACGTTGCTCGTCACGCTCCCCGGAGCTGCGCCGATGCTGCTGTCACCGCCAAAGAGAGTGTAAAGAAAGTCGGTCGCAAAGAAGTTCCAGAATATCCACCCATGTTCGAAGAGCGGTCGATCACCTCCAGACAGCACCGCCACAGAGTTTGTCCACTGCTGGCCCGCGGGTGACGGGAAGAAAGGCACGAAACCCAGCTGGGCTTTGATCGTCGGCACGAGACCGTTGAAGTAATCGAATCCCTCTGGCAGCGGAAACGAAATCTGGCCTTCCTGGCCAGCCAGAGTCGTCGCGACCATGTTGGCGTCGAGGAAGTAGTCGAAAAGCTCATTGTCGCCCATCACGCCGCACATCGGCAGCGCCCCGTCGTAGGCGTTCGGGTACTGCTCTACGGAAACGCCGGTAATGTGCCCGCCCATCGAGAAGCCCATGATATAGGTACGATCGGGGTTGCCGACTTGCCCGTTGAACAGCGTGGCCAACGCGTGGGTGTCACGCACGCCCACACCCACCTGGTAGCCGTTTTCCGAGTAGCTCGAGGCGGCCCACGCATATCCGTTGTCGATCAGGAACTGGCGGATTGGAATGTTATCGTCAACGAAAAGCTCGCAGGCGCCCGTGCCGTCCGGCGCGCAGGTCCCGCGGAAGCCGTGGGCATACATCACCAGATCGCCGTTCCAATTCTCCGGCACCTCGATGCGGTAAGCCGCACCCGTGTGGACGCCCCACAAGCGGGTCGTGTTCGTCCCGGGCAACGCGTCAAACGGCAATCGACTCTCATCGATGAAATGAGGCAGCGGCGGTCCCGCGAATGATGGCGGCCCGGCCAGCGCCGGTGCGCACAACACAATTGCCAGCACTAAACCCACGACGTTCTGAAAAAACTTCGTCGGAGCTGATCCTTTTTCGTAAAAATGGTCGGTCTTATTTGCTCTTATCACAGCGATCTCCTTGCTTACGCAGCATACAAATACGCATTTCAAGGAGGGTGAAAGGAAGGTACTACTTTTGCGCGGCAGCGTTCCGGCACCGCTGATCTAACGTCTGCAGATCAGAGCACCCAAGCGGCGCTCCTTGATCTCAGCCTCTCCCGGCTGACAGTGTCTCTCTATGACAAAGAAATTGCCAGCACTGTCAAGCAAACACACTAAGGGCGGATCAGGAGCGCCGGAGGGCCTCAGGCAGCCAGACGACCCTGCTCGAACTGCGATGCGACAAACGCCCAATCGATGATGTCCCACCAGGCGGCCAGGTAGTCAGCGCGCGCGTTACGGTAGTCGATGTAGTACGCGTGCTCCCAGACGTCCACCGTGAGGACGGGTTTCACGCCCTTCGCCAGCGGCGTGTCGGCATCGTCGGTGTTCAAGATTTCCAGGCCGCCGCTTTCACCAATGACGAGCCACGTCCAGCCGGAAGCAAAGTTGCCGGCAGCGGCAGACAGAAAGGCTTCTTTGAGTTCCGCCATCGAGCCGAATGATTCGTCGATGGCCGCGAGCAGGTCGGCGCTGTCCGGTGCAGTTCCGCCGGGGGTCATGCAGTGCCAGTAAAACGTATGGTTCCACACCTGGGCGGCATTATTGAAGAGAGCGCCGTCGCTGCCGGCGATGATCTCCTCGAGCGTGGTCTCGGCGTCAACGAGACCGTTCAGCTTGTCGACATAAGCCTTGTGATGCTTGCCGTAGTGATACGCAATGGTTTCGGCGGAAATGACCGGCTCGAGCGCGTCGGCCGCGTAAGGGAGTTCCGGGAGTTCGAATGTCATCAATACCTCTAACGTCGTTGATGGTCCGGATGTTAACCGTAAGAGGTTAAGGCTGCGTGAAACCGGCGGTTTCAGCGCCCGCAAGGCGCGTTGAATTCATCGGAAATTCTGATGTGATCACGCGGCGGGAACGACTGGCGCCTCAACGGCTTCTATAAAGCAGCGGGTCGAACTCGGCCAAGGCAGGCAACCCGGTCCATCCAACCGGGACATGCAATCGCAGCGGGTCGCGGACGGCGTTTTGCGCGCCCCTCAAGCGGACGCACTTTCCACGACATCACCGATCCCAACATCGCCTCCTATCAGCACGCGCGCGCGCAGACCGGCTTTGTGCGTGAGGGCTTTGACCACTTCCGGTGGCGAACGCTCTTCGTTCTGCAGAATTTTGCCAAGGATGGCGCAAGGTTCGCATAGTTCCACCCCTTCCAGCAGTGTCTCGCCAACGCGGAACTGCGATGTCTCCCACTGGTTCAGATCGATCCCGCGCGTCACGATGTTGCGGCGCGTCTGCGCCGGGGTGAGTTGCCAACCCGTGGCCGCATTGACCGTATCAATGAGGTCGGCATTCACCAGCGTCACCTGATCGTCCGGATTCGTGTCATGGTAACGATCCCCGACGATGCCCTTGCCCGCTTCGAGCGTCACCGTTGACCTGGGGCCAGGCTCAGCTTCCTCTTTGCCACGCGTATAAATACCGATGATCTCTCCGCTCATGTACGCACTCTCCAACTCCGGATTGATGGGACTACCCGCGCGCCAAAGCCGTCACTTGCGGGAGACGATGACGCAGCAGCGGATCCAAACCGGACCCGCGCTGCTTGCTTCACCGACGGCTACTGATCGTCGGGCGCGACCACCATCGTGCCATTCCACATCGATATGTGGCAATCGACAACCATGTCCATGTGATTGCGCATGCGCTGACCGGCATCCGTACCGAAGAGCTGCGCAACGTAACGGCCCCAGTGACTCATGTTCTCGTAGACGGAGAATATGAACAGATCGGGGAAGTTCGGCCCACTGGTTATCGGCTGGCGCACCGCGGCAAATCCGGGGCCGTCAGCGCCAAATCCGGCCATGACACCGCCCATATGACCCATCAGATCCGGCATATCGTCGAAACCCTTACCGTGCTTGAAACCACAGGCCAGGTTGACGATGAGCGTGCTGCCGTCGCCATCACCGTCGTTGCCACCTTCCTGCTGATGAAAAGGTCGCAAAGTGCTCAATCCCGCCTGACAGTCTTCCACCTTCCCGAACTGAGCGTCCACGCCCGGGCCGATGCCGCTCGCGTCCCAGGCGTCACTGGCGGCGGAAAACGCAGCAACGTTGTCATGCACATCGAACCAGACGGTATCGACCGGCGCCATGCCCTTCGTCTGGGTCCAGTGATAAGCGGCCACTTTGTCGAGACCAGCCTTCTCGACCTGCGCCACCATGTAATCACGCGCTTTCGCTTTGTCGTCCCAGTCTTTGCCGTCTTTGTAGGTACATGCCCACGTTTCGGCAATCATCGGCGGCGGTGGTGCTTCTTCAGCGGCCAGCGTGCCGGCGAGTCCCAGGCCGCAAAGACCCATGACGATCGAACAAACAGTGTTTTTTCTTTTTCCCACAGCAATCTCCTTGCTTTGTGTCTTTTGCAGGTGCACATCAAGGAGGGTGAAAGGAAGGTAAACTATTGCGCGGTTACACGACGGTACCGCTGATCTCATACCGCTAGATCAGAGCACCAGTGCCGGCGCTCCTTGATCTCAGCCTCTCCCGCCGCACAGTTTCCGCCCAACCCGCAGAAAATGCCAGCGCAGATGATCGAATAAAGGTTTACGGTGTTTTGGCGACAACCTGGCCGCGGTGTCTCAGCAGCTGATCCATCAACACGATCGCAACCATGGCTTCCGCGATCGGCGTCGCGCGGATACCGACGCAGGGGTCGTGACGCCCCTTGGTAACCACCTCCACCGCGTTGCCTTCTTTGTCGATGGATTTGCCCGGCGTGGTCAGACTGCTGGTCGGCTTGAGCGCTATACGCGCAATGAGATCCTGGCCCGAAGAGATCCCGCCCAGCACGCCGCCGGCATGGTTGGAGGTAAAACCCTGCGGAGTCATTTCGTCGCGATGCTCGGTGCCGCGCTGCGCGACGACGTCGAAGCCATCGCCGATCTCGACGCCTTTGACGGCATTGATGCTCATGAGCGCCGCGGCCAGCGCCGCATCGAGCTTGCCGAATACCGGCTCGCCGAGTCCAACCGGCATGCCGGTAGCGCAGACCGTCACAGCCGCGCCCACGGAGTCTCCGTCTCTGCGCAGTTGATCGATCAGGTTGGCGATATCGTCCAACACGTCGGGGTCGGGGCAGAAAAAGTCATTGCCATCGATCGCCTGGCGATCCTTGAAGCCGATCTCGATATCACCGATACCCGAGAGATAGCCGAAAATGTCGACGCCGGCCTGCTCGCGCAGATATTTCTTGGCAATGGCGCCCGCAGCTACCCGCATCGCGGTTTCACGCGCCGACGAGCGGCCGCCACCGCGATAATCACGGAAGCCGTATTTCTTCTCATAGGTGTAGTCGGCGTGCGCAGGACGATAGAGATCTTTGATGTTCGAATAATCTTTGCTCTTCTGATCTTCGTTTTCGATCAGCAGGCCAATCGAGGTGCCCGTGGTCTTGCCTTCGAACACGCCGGAGAGAATCTTGACGGTATCGCTTTCTTTGCGCTGCGTCGTGTACTTCGACTGACCGGGTCGACGGCGGTCGAGATCCGGCTGCAGGTCCGCTTCGGAAAGCTCGAGCCCGGGCGGACAACCATCTACCACGGCACCCAGCGCCAGGCCGTGGCTTTCGCCAAACGTCGTCAGGGTGAAATGCTGTCCAATGGTATTCCCGGCCATCGCTCTCTAGTGCTCACGCAAAATCGGGCGCAGTATGGGAGGCGAGCGCACGGCCTTCAAGTACAAAAACACCCTCGCCGCCATGCGGCAAATCCGGCCAGATGAACGGCATATCGGGCAGCGCGCGCAGCAGTGCCGGAGCGCTGTTGCCCACCTCGCCAACGAAGACACCCTCAGGCGCGAGCAGATCGGGCAGCTGCGCAATGATGTCGAGCATCACGCGCAGACCATCGTCCCCGCCAGCGAGGCCGAGCTCGGGTTCCGCACGATACTCTTCCGGCAGGCTCTGCATATCTGCATGATCGACGTACGGCGGATTGGCCATGATCAAGTCGAATGGTTCGAGGGGCGGCAGCGCCGTCGCATCCTGGCGCAACACCGTCACCCTGTCCGCCAGCCCATGCAGGTGCACATTACGTTCAGCCAGATCTGCTGCAGTGGGGTCCAGCTCGACGAGGATCGCGTCCGCCTGCGTAAACAATCCCGCCGCCACGATACCGAGACAACCGCTGCCGCTGCAGAGATCGAGCACGCGCCCCACCGTCGGCGGCAACCACGGCGTGAGCCCTTCGTGCAGCAGATAGCCTATCGGCGAACGGGGCACGACAACGCCGGGACGGATCTCGAAGCGTAAGCCCATGTAAGCGCATTCGCCGAGAAGGTAGGCGAGCGGCTGGCGGTCATTGACACGCGCGTTGGCAACCTGGCGGATGCGCTCTTCGGCGGCAGGGGGTACAGAGGCCTCCAGACTCGCCGTGTCATCCGGCATCCCGGTAATCGTCAGCACGAGCGCGACGGCTTCGTCCCAGGGATTGTCGGTGCCGTGGCCGTAGCTCAAACCCGCCGCCTCGAAGAGTGCATGCACTTCATCGATGACGGCGGCAACCGTCGTCACTTGTTCAGCAGTTCCAGGAGCAGGCGATTCAGGCGTTCCACGTAACCCGCGGGATCCGCAAGCGCCCCGCCCTCGGCAAGACTCGCCTGATCGAACAGCACACCCACCAGTTCGGCAAAACGATCTTCGTCAGCTTCCGCATCGAGGCGTTCGAGCAGCGGATGCTCCGGGTTGAATTCAAAGATGGGTTTCATCTCCGGCAGCGCCTGGCCGCTCGCCTCCATGATGCGGCGCATCTGCACACCCATCGCATGCTCGGCGAGCACCAGGCAAGCGGGCGACTGCGTCAAACGCTTAGAGGGGCGTACCGACTCCACCTGCTCTCCCAGCACTGCGCTGATGCGCTCAACCAAGGGATGCTCCTCTTCGGCGGGTTTGTCATCACTGTCTTCGGCCTCGCCTTCAGATGTCTCTTCACCGGGCAACTTGACGTCGCCGCGCATGACGTCGACAAAGGGCACGCCATCGAACTCGGTCAACGTGCTCATCAGCCATTCGTCGATGCGATCGAACATCAACAGCACTTCAACGTCTTTGTCTTTGAACACTTCGAGATGCGGGCTGCGGCTGGCGGTCTCATACGTTTCGCCGCAGATGTAGTAAATCGCTTCCTGATCTTCCGCTTTACGCTCGAGATAGTCCTTGAGCGACACCGATTTGACGCTGCCATCCCCTTTGGTGGTCGCAAATCTCAAAAGACCGGCCAGGGTTTCACGATTGGCGAAGTCTTCGCCAGCGCCTTCTTTCAGTACCTCACCGAACTCGTCCCAGAACGCCTGGTAATCTTCCGGTTCTTTGGCGGCCATCGTTTCCAGCATGTTGAGCACGCGCTTGGTCAGCGCATTTCTGATCGACGTCACACGCTCGTCCTGCTGCAGAATCTCCCGCGACACGTTGAGCGGCAGGTCATTGGAATCTACGACGCCTCTGATGAACCGGAGATAGAGCGGCAGAAACTGTTCGGCTTCATCCATGATGAACACGCGCTGCACGTAGAGCTTCAGGCCCCGCGGCGCGTCGCGGTTGTAGAGATCGAAGGGCGCCCGTTTCGGCAGGTACAAAAGCGAGGTGTACTCGAGCTTGCCCTCGACCCGGTTGTGGCTCCACGACAGCGGATCTTCGAAATCGTGGGAGACGTGCTTGTAGAACTCCTTGTACTCATCATCGGCAACCTCGCTGCGCGAGCGGGTCCAGAGCGCCTGGGCAGAATTGACGGCCTCAAACTCCGGCGTCTCCGGCTCTGCTTCCTCAGCGTCATCGCCCGCGCCTGGAAACTGCTGCTCCAGCATGCGTACCGGCACGCCGATGTGATCGGAATATTTGCGCACGATGTTGCGCAGCCGGAAGTCCTCGGCAAACTCGAGCGCGTCGTCCTGCAGGTGCAGGATGACCTGGGTGCCGCGCGGAAGGTCCGCGGCCGGGGCAAGCTCGTAAGCGTCTTCTCCTTTCGAGCGCCAGCATACGCCAGCATCGCTGCCGGCAGCGCGGGTCAGCACTTCCACTTCGCCGGCAACCATGAACACGCTGTAAAAACCAACGCCGAACTGGCCGATGAGCTGCGCGTCCTTGGCCTGGTCGCCCGTCAAGTTGGCGATGAACTCGGCCGTGCCCGATTTCGCAATCGTGCCCAAATTGTCGATCACTTCGTCATGTGTCATGCCAATGCCGTTGTCGGCGATCGTGAGCGTTTTGGCGTCTTTGTCGAACGTGATGTCGATGTGGTAGTCCGGATCTTCGGCAATGAGATCAGGGTTCTCGATCGCCTTGAAACGGAGCTTGTCTATCGCGTCAGAAGCGTTGGAAATCAGCTCGCGTAGAAAGATCTCCCGATTTGAATACAGGGAGTGGATCATCAGTTTCAGAAGCTGCTTGGCTTCCGTCTGAAACACATGGGTTTCGATATTTTCGGCTTCGCTCATATCTTCATTCGCTGCTAAAAGGCAGCGTTAACATTGGGTTGGATCGGAATTTTTCAAGGCCCGGATAGCACGACGCCGGGTCACCCCGGCGTCGCTCTGCGATCCGCGTGGCGGTTAGCTCCAGCCGGTAACTTCAGCCAGCGCGTCGCCGATTTCGGCGAGGCTGCGCACCGTGCGCACACCGGCGTCTTCCAGCGCCGCAAACTTCTCATCAGCGGTGCCTTTGCCGCCGGCAATGATGGCGCCAGCGTGGCCCATGCGTTTGCCGGGAGGCGCAGTGACGCCCGCGATGTAGCCAACGACGGGTTTCGTGACGTTCGCTTTGATGAAGGCAGCCGCTTCCTCTTCAGCGGTACCGCCGATCTCCCCGACCATCACGATCGCCTCGGTGTCCGGGTCTTCCTGAAAGAGACCGAGAATGTCGATGAAGTGACTGCCGGGAATCGGGTCGCCGCCGATGCCGACACAGGAGCTCTGGCCGAAGCCGCGATCCGTGGTCTGCTTGACCGCCTCATAGGTCAGGGTCCCGGAGCGGGAAACGATGCCCACCTTGCCGGGCAGGTGTATGTCACCGGGCATGATGCCGATTTTGCATTCGCCGGGCGTGATGACACCCGGGCAGTTCGGTCCGATCATGCGCGCGTTGGTGATATCCAGACGGGCTTTGACCGCAAGCATGTCGAGCGTCGGTATCCCTTCAGTGATACAAACGATCAGTTCGATGCCCGCATCCAGGGCCTCGAGAATCGAGTCTTTGCAGAATCCTGCGGGGACATAGATGACCGACGCAGTGGCGCCCGTGGCGTCTACGGCCTCACGAACAGTGTTGAACACCGGTTGCCCGAGATGTTCAGTGCCGCCTTTGCCGGGCGTGATGCCGCCGACCAGCTGCGTGCCGTACGCCAGCGCCTGCTCGCTGTGCAGGGTGCCCTGCGAGCCGGTGAAACCCTGACAGATCACTTTGGTATTTTTGTCGATCAGAATGCTCATGCTTGACCTCCTGCCGCCGCGACTGCCTTTTCGACAGCGTCAACCAGCGATTCGCCCGGAATGATGTTCAGGCCGCTGTCCGCCAGGGTTTTGCGACCAAGCTCAGAGTTGTTGCCCTCGAAGCGCACGACCACCGGCACTTCCACGCCCACTTCCTCGACCGCGCCGATGATGCCTTCAGCAATGACGGCGCAGCTGACGATGCCGCCAAATATGTTGATCAGCACCGCTTTGACCGCCTGGTCCGAGAGGATGATCTTGAACGCTTCAGCCACTGCTTCCTTGGTGGCGCCACCGCCGACGTCGAGGAAATTGGCGGGGTTGCCGCCGTGCAGCTTGACGAGGTCCATCGTCCCCATCGCCAGACCTGCGCCATTGACCATGCAGCCGATCGTGCCGTCCAGCGCCACATAGTTGAGATTAAACTCCGCGGCCTGGGCTTCGCGTTCATCTTCCTGGCTCGGGTCGTTCATCGCCGCGAGCTCCGGCTGACGGTACAGCGCGTTGCCGTCGATGTTGACCTTTGCGTCGAGGCAGTGGATGTCGCCATCCGTCGTCACGACCAGCGGGTTGATCTCGAGCAGCGAGCAATCGAGTTCCTGAAAGAGCTTCGCCAGCCCCATGAACAGGTCGGCGAACTGGCGGATCTGCGGTCCCTTCAAGCCCAGCTTGAAGGCAAGCTCGCGGCCCTGGTAAGGCTGCGGCCCGACGAACGGATCGATCACCGCGCGCAGAATTTTCTCCGGCGTCTCTTCGGCAACCTTTTCGATTTCCACACCACCTTCGGTGGAGGCCATGAACACGACGCGGCGCGTGCCGCGGTCGACAACAGCACCGAGATATAGCTCGGTTTCGATGTCGGTGCAGCTTTCCACGTAGATCTTGCTGACCGGCTGACCGTTTTCATCAGTCTGGAACGTCACGAGATTCTTGCCGATCCAGTTATTGGCAAAGTCCCTCACCTCGTCCAGCGTGTCGGCGAGTTTCACACCGCCCGCTTTGCCGCGGCCGCCCGCGTGCACCTGCACTTTGACCACCCAGCGGTCGCCGCCGATTTTTTCTGCAGCCGCAACGGCCTCGTCGGCAGTATCGACGGCATAACCCTCCGATACCGGCAGGCCATACTTGGCAAACAGGCTCTTGGCCTGGTATTCATGTAAGTTCACTTATGTCCCCTCCTCAGTGGACAGTCGTTATCGTGAGCCGGCCGTGATACAGGCCGGGCTGTGTGTCCCGATGTGTTGCTGTGGATTACTTTTTCTTTCTATTGACCATGTGGATCGCATGTCCGGCCACACCCAGAGCAGCTTCGTGCACTGCTTCTGAGAGCGTCGGGTGCGCAAACATGATGAGCCCGAGGTCCTCGGCGCTCGCGTCGAATTCCATGCTGATGACCGCCTGCGCCACCAGTTCCGATGCCTGCTGGCCGAGCACATGCACGCCGAGGACGCGATCGGACTCGGCATCGGCGATGACTTTCACCATGCCCTGCGTATCGTTGGCGGCCAGCGCCCGGCCGCTGGCGGCAAAAGGAAACTGGCCGACGTTGTAGGCCGTGCCTTCTGCTTTCAGCTGCTGCTCGGTCTTACCCACCCAGGCAATTTCCGGGTGCGTGTAAATCACGTTCGGTACCGTCTCGTAGTTGACGAGCGGCTTGAAGCCCGCGATGCGCTCAGCCACCATGATGCCTTCCTCCATGCCTTTGTGGGCAAGCATCGGCCCGCGGACCACGTCACCGACGGCATAGATGTTGGGCGCATCGGTCTGGCAGAGGTCGTTCACGTAGAGAAAACCGCGTTCGTCCAGATTGACGCCCGAATCGGACGCCAGGAGGTTTTCGGTGTAGGGGCGACGGCCTACCGCCACAATGAGCTTGTCGACGGTAATCGTGTGGTCACCCTCACCGTCTTTGTAGGTGACCTCAACCGCACCGTCTTTCACCGCCGCGCCGGTCACCAGCGTGCCGAGGCGGATATCGAGACCCTGACCGGTGAGGATTTTCTTCGCGTCGCGCGCGACGCGCTCATCCGCCATCGGCAGGAATTCTTCCAGCGCCTCGAGCACCACGACCTCAGAACCCAGACGATTCCACACGCTGCCGAGCTCGAGACCGATGACACCGGCGCCGATGACGCCGAGACGTTCAGGCACCGCGTCAAATTCCAGCGCACCGGTGGAGTCGACGATGAATCCATCAGTCAGCGGCGCCGGGGGGATCTCAACGGGCACAGACCCAGGAGCAAGAATGATGTGCTCGGCGCCGAGAATCTGCTCATCGCCGCCGCCGTGCGGTACAAATGCCACCTGACGGTTGGCGAGGAGCTTGCCGGTGCCATGCAGAGACGCGACGCCGTTGCCTTTGAAGAGCGCCGCTACCCCGCCGGTGAGGCCTTTCACCACCTCTTCTTTCTTGGCGATCATTTTCGGCACGTCGACCTCGAGAGAACCGACATTGATGCCGATCTCGGCAAAGTGCTGCTGAGCTTCGACAAACTTGTGCGAGGCGTCCAGCAGGGCCTTCGACGGGATACATCCCCAGTTGAGACAGGTGCCGCCCAACGCAGGGCTGCCTTCTTTGTCCGTCTCTTTGTCGATACAGGCCGTGTTCAACCCCAGCTGGGCGCAGCGGATGGCCGCGTGATAACCCGCAGGTCCACCACCGATGACAATGACGTCGTACTGATCACTCATGCTTAAAGTTCCAACAAAATACGTGCGGGGTCTTCGATCATGCCTTTGATCGCAACCAGGAATTGTACAGCTTCTCTGCCGTCAATGAGACGGTGATCGTAAGAAAGCGCCAGATACATCATCGGGCGCACCACGATCTCGCCATTCTCCACCACCGGCCGCTCCTGAATCTTGTGCATGCCAAGCACGCCGGTCTGCGGGGCGTTGAGGATCGGCGTGGACATCAGCGAGCCGAATACGCCGCCATTGGATATCGTAAACGTACCGCCGGCCATATCCTCGAGGGCAAGCTTGCCTGAGCGCGCTTTTTCACCATACGCGTTGATCTGATCTTCGATCTGCGCGAGGGAGAGCGCATCGGCTTCACGCACCACGGGCACGACCAGACCGCGTTCCGTCGATACCGCAACGCCGATATCGTAGTAACCGTGGTAGACGATGTCGCTGCCGTCGATGGATGCATTGACGGATGGGAAGCGCTTCAGCGCTTCGACGCTCGCCCGCACGAAAAACGACATGAATCCCAGCCGCGTACCGTTGTGCGTCTGTTGAAACTGATCCTGATACTTCTTGCGCAGCGCCATGACCGGCGACATGTCCACTTCGTTGAACGTGGTGAGCATCGCCGCGTTGTGTTGCGCTTCGACCAGGCGCTTGGCAATGCTGGCTCTGAGCCGCGTCATCGGCACACGCCGCTCGACGCGCTCGCCCATCGCCTCGAGATCGGCTATCGGGGCAGCGGCGCTCACTGGCACGCTTTGCGCCACAGGCTCTTCGACAATCTCCGGCGCCTGCCCGATGGCTTTCGCGACATCTTCCTTGGTGATGCGTCCGTCGCGTCCGGTGCCGGTCACATTGTTGATATCGATACCCGACTCGTCCGCGAGCTTGCGTGCGGCCGGACTTGCTGAGTCCGCCGACGCGGCATCCAGGTCAACCGGCGCTTCCTCGTCAGATTCGGACGCCGCAGGCGCGGCTGCGGCATCGCCCTCGACACCTGCCTCGAAGTGCGCGATGACTTCCTCGGACTCGACCGTGTCACCTTCCTGCTTGACGATCTCAGTGATGACCCCGTCATCGGGCGCAACCACTTCTATGACCACCTTGTCTGTTTCGATGTCCGCGAGCAGATCATCCCGACGGGCCTGCTCGCCGGGCTGCTTGTGCCACTGAGCGACGGTCCCTTCCGTGATCGATTCGGGAAAGGTTGGGGCTTTAATCTCCATACTTATCCTTGAGCGTTATCCAAATAGTGCGTCTTGCACCAGCTGCATTTGTTGTTCGTTATGGATGCTTGCATACCCTACAGCGGGCGCTGCAAACGCTTCGCGCCCTGCGTAGGCGAGATAGAGTGATTCGTTCTGGGCGAGAATGACCCGGCGCAGACGATGTTGCATCGAGTACCATGCGCCCTGGTTCATGGGCTCTTCCTGGCACCACACCACTTCTTTCATGTTCGGATACTTCGCGATCTCGGCGGCGAATTCCTCCTCCGGGAAAGGATAGAGCTGTTCGAGCCTGATGATCGCCACGTTGCCCGCCTCCGCATCCCGGCGCGCTTCGAGCAGATCGAAATAGACCTTGCCGCTGCAAATGACGATCCGCTCGACATCGGACGGGTCGATCTCATCTATTTCGCCCATCACGTTGTGAAACTTACCTCCGCACAGCTCGTCGAGCGTCGAGACGGCGAGCTTGTGCCGCAGCAGGCTTTTCGGGGTGAGCGCGACAAGCGGCTTGCGCGTCGGCCGCAGCGCCTGACGCCTCAGCATGTGGAAAACCTGAGCCGGCGTCGACGGCACACAGACCTGCATGTTGTGTTCCGCACAGAGCTGCAAAAAGCGCTCGAGGCGGGCGGACGAGTGTTCCGGGCCCGCGCCCTCGAAGCCATGGGGCAGCAGCATCGTCAGGCCGCTCAACCGCTGCCACTTCGTCTCCCCGGAACTGATGAACTGGTCGATGACCACCTGCGCGCCGTTGGCGAAATCGCCGAACTGCGCTTCCCAGATGACAAGCGTGCCGGGCGCTGTGGTCGAGTATCCGTACTCGAACGCCAGGACCGCCTCTTCCGACAGCAGCGAGTCGTAAAGGTCAAACGTGACCTCTTCGCTCAGGAGGTTCAGCGGAATGATGCGCTTGCCGGTCTTCTGATTGTGGTGGGCGGCATGGCGGTGCGAGAACGTCCCGACACCCACATCCTGACCGGTCAGACGCACCGGCGCTTCCTGATCGATGAGCGTCGCATAGGCCATGATCTCGGCGAATCCCCAGTTCACCGGCATCGCGCCGGCGGCCATTTTGTGGCGGTCTTCGAGGATCTTCTGCACCTGCCGGTGCACGGCAAAGCCTTCCGGCAGCTGTCCCAGACGGTTGGCGAGCTCTCTGAAGCGCGCCTGATCGAATGTGGTATCGGCAGGGGTTTCCCAATCGTGGCCGAGGTACGGCGCCCAGTCGACGAAGAGCTTACTGTCCGGCTCGTGTACAATGGACAATGCCACCCCGCTGCCGGATTCCAGCTTCTCGCGGTTGCTGTCCGTCATCGCGTCAGCCTCCTGACGACTCACCACGCCTTCATCGACAAGCTGGTCGACGTAAAGCGTGTGGGTAGTCGGGTGCGAGCGGATCTTCTGGTACATCTGCGGCTGCGTTTTCATCGGCTCTTCGGATTCGTTGTGGCCGCGCCGCCGATAGCAGATCAGGTCGATGACCACATCCTTGCGGAATTCCATGCGGTAGTCGGCAGCCAGCTGCGTCGCGAACACGACCGCCTCGGGGTCGTCCCCGTTTACATGCAGAATCGGCGCCTGCACCATTTTTGCAATCTCGCTGCAGTACTCGGTGGAGCGGGCATCTATCTGCCGGTGCGTGGTGAAACCGATCTGATTGTTGATGATGATGTGGATCGTGCCGCCAGTCTTGAACCCCCTGGTCTGCGACATCTGGAAGGTTTCCATCACGACACCCTGGCCCGCAAAAGCGGCGTCGCCATGGACGATGATCGGCGCGACAAGGTCACCGACGTAATCGCGGCGCCGATCCTGCCGGGCGCGTACGGAACCCTCCGCAACCGGGCCGACGATCTCGAGATGTGACGGGTTGAACGACAACGCCAGGTGCATCTCGCCCCCCGGGGTCATCACGTTGGACGAAAATCCCTGGTGATACTTGACGTCGCCGCTGCCCTCATTGAGCGTTACGCGACCATCGAACTCGTCGAAGAGGTCGGCCGGGTTTTTGCCCAGAACATTCACCAGCACGTTCAGACGTCCCCGATGCGCCATCGCTATGACTGATTCGAGGATGCCGTGCGAGCCGAGACGCTGCAGCAGTTCGTGCAGCATCGGGATCAGACTTTCGCCGCCTTCGAGGCCGAACCGCTTAGTGCCGGGATAGCGACGATGAAGATACTTTTCGAGGCCTTCCGCCGCGGTCAGACGCTCCAGAATGGATCGTTTCTGCTCAGCGTCGAAGCTCGGCCGGCTGCGCGCGCTTTCCAGGCGCTGTTGCACCCAGAGCTGCTCGCTGGCATCGACAATGTGCATGTACTCGGCGCCGATGCTGCCGCAATAGGTCTGCTCGAGGGCAAGCACCAGGTCTTTGAGCTTGGCGGAGCCGTCGCCGTAATGAAAGGAACCCGTCTGAAACGTCTCATCGAGATCCGCGGGGGAAAGATGATGGTATGCCAGGTCGAGCACGGGCATGGTCGGCCGCTCCATCATGCCGAGCGGATCGATGTTGGCTTTCTTGTGGCCGCGGTGGCGGTACGCCGAGACGAGGTCCTGAACCCGCATCTGCTTCGATTCGTGCTCTGTCGAGATGCTGGTGGCGACTTTTTCCGGCTTCGCCTTGAGCCGGTTGCGCCCGAGGCGTTCGAAGTGGTTGACCACCGATGAATGCGGCGTATCGGGTCCGATGACACCTTCCACCATCGGCAACTGTTCGAAGTAGCTGCGCCATTCCTGGGGCACGGTGTCGGGTTCGTCGAGGAACGATTCGTATAGCGCTTCAATGTACGCGGCGTTCGTGCCGCCCAGATGCGAGCTTCGCAGCATGCGCTGCATAAAAGATTCGCTCAACTGACGATCTCCATGCCTGTTGTCCCGAGTCTACTGGAGACGTCCACCCCTACGAGAGCGGACGCGTTGCGCCGGCAGCCGAACCCGCCCGATCCAGATGAACGGGGATTCCGCTACCGGTGTCTCAGATGCACAGACGATCCCGGCGAGCGCGACAAATGGCCGCTCTCGCTGTTTACGTGCCCTGTTGCATCAGCATAGTGCGGATTTTACCAATCGCACGGGTCGGGTTTAACCCTTTCGGGCACACATTCACGCAGTTCATGATGCCGCGGCAACGGAACACGCTGAACGGGTCGTCCAGATTGGCCAGACGCTCTGCGGTCGCGGTGTCACGCGAGTCCGCAAGGAAGCGATACGCCTGCAGCAGACCGGCAGGGCCGATGAACTTGTCCGGGTTCCACCAGAAGGACGGACACGACGTCGAGCAGCAGGCACAGAGAATGCACTCGTAGAGACCATCGAGCTCTTCGCGGTCTTCCGGGGTCTGCAAACGCTCCTGCGCCGGCGGCGGATTGTCGTTGATCAGGTAAGGCTGAACCTTCTCGTACTGTTTGTAGAACTGGGTCATGTCGACCACGAGGTCGCGCACCACCGGCAGTCCCGGCAGCGGGCGGAGCACAAGCTTGCCGCCCTTGGCCACTTCCGATACGGGGGTGATACAGGCCAGACCGTTCTTACCGTTCATGTTCATGCCATCGGACCCGCAGACGCCTTCGCGACACGAACGTCGATAGCTGAGGGTCGGATCCTGTGCCTTCAAAAGCTCCAGCACATCGAGCACCATCAGATCTTTACCCTCAGGCAGCTCGAGCTGCATGTCGCGCATTGCCGGAACTTCGTCTACGTCCGGGTTATAACGATAAATACTGACTTGCATAGCGTTCTCTAAACTCCTTGCCTTAGTAGACCCGCTCTTTGGGTTCGAATGTTTCAACGGTTTTCGGGGTGAAATTCACCTCGCGCTTGCCGATCTGGTCGCTGCCGGGGAAAAACATGGAATGGCACAGCCAGTTCTCGTCGTCCCGCTCCTGGTAGTCATCACGCGCGTGGGCACCGCGGCTTTCTTTGCGGCCTTCGGCAGCAATGGCGGTCGCTTCGGCCACTTCGAGCAGATTGTCGAGCTCCAGCGCTTCAAACCGCGCCGTGTTGAATGCGGAAGATTTGTCCGGCAGGTGCGCTTTGCCGATGCGCTCACGCAGGTCGGCCAGAGTCTTCTTGCCCGTCTGCATGTGCTCTTCGGTGCGGAACACGCCGAAGCTGTTCTGCATGACTGTTTGCAGCTCCTTCTTGAGATCTGCCACCGATTCGCCGCCGGTCGACTCGTTCCAGCGGTTCAGACGCGCCATGGAGGCTTCGATATCCGATTCGCTGGCGTCGCGATGCGAAACGCCCTGACGCATGACCTCTTCGATGTGGATACCGGCGGCCCGCCCGAACACGATGAGGTCGAGCAGGGAGTTGCCGCCAAGGCGATTCGCGCCGTGTACCGACACACAAGCGGCCTCGCCAGCGGCGTATAGCCCTTCGATAGGCAGGTCCTGCCCGTTGGCGTCCTGGGTCAATGCCTGTCCGCTGACCTGCGTCGGGATACCGCCCATCATGTAATGACAGGTCGGCACGACGGGAATCGGCTCTTTGACCGGATCGACGTGGGCAAACGTGCGCGACAGCTCGAGAATACCCGGCAGCCGGCTGTTCAACACCTCTTCACCGAGATGATCGAGCTTCAGGAAAACGTGATCGGCATCGGGTCCGCAGCCGCGCCCTTCGAGAATCTCGAGCACCATGGAGCGCGCCACCACGTCGCGACCGGCAAGGTCTTTCGCGGTCGGTGCATAGCGTTCCATGAACCGCTCGCCGTCTTTGTTGATGAGATATCCGCCCTCACCCCGGCATCCTTCCGTCACCAGGACACCCGCGCCGTGGATACCGGTGGGATGGAACTGCCACATTTCCATGTCCTGCATCGGGAAGCCTGCCCTGAGCGCCATGCCGGCGCCGTCGCCGGTGCACATCAGCGCGTTGGTCGTCGACGCATAAATACGGCCGGCGCCACCCGTCGCAAGCACGGTCGCGCGGGAATTGACGTACACGGTTTCGCCGGTTTCCATGCAGATGGCGATCACACCGGTGACGACACCGTCCTGATTCTTGACGAGATCGACCGCAAACCACTCATTCAGGAACACCGTGTTGGCTTTGACGTTGCCCTGGTAAAGCGTGTGTAGCAGGGCGTGACCCGTGCGGTCCGCCGCCGCGCAGGTGCGCGCTGCTTGACCGCCCTTACCGAAATCTTTCGACTGCCCCCCGAACGGGCGCTGGTAGATACGGCCTTCTTCGGTACGCGAAAACGGCAGCCCCATGTGCTCCATCTCGAAAACCGCCTGCGGGCCTTCCGAGCACATGTATTCGATGGCGTCCTGGTCGCCGATGTAATCGGAGCCTTTCACCGTGTCGTACATGTGCCAGCGCCAATCATCATTGGGATCGTCACTCGCAATGGCACAGGTGATGCCGCCCTGGGCCGACACCGTATGCGAACGCGTCGGGAAGACCTTGGAGATGACCGCCGTCTTCAATCCCGACTGCGCCAGCTGCAGCGCCGCGCGCATGCCCGCACCGCCGCCGCCCACGATGACGCCGTCGAATTCCATTTTTCTCAAAGTAGCCATAACGCTTCCTAAAACTGCCAGATGATGCTGAGGGCCCAGACGATGTAGACGAACAAAGCGAGCAGACATACAGCCTGATAAGCAAATCGGATGACTGTGGCGCTGCCACCCACATGTGCCGGACGCAGGTAATCAGTGCCGATGGTCCACATGCCAATCCAGGCATGCGCCACGGTGGAAAGTGCCGCCAGCGTGCTGAACCATTGCATCGTGGTCGACCCGAAAAAGCTTACCAGAGCCCCGTGGTCCAGGCTGTCCGACGATAGGAAGAAGCCCAGCACGCAGAGCGTGTACGCGGTGAGGATGAACGCCGTCGCACGCTGGACGACGAAGTCTGCCAGGCCGCTGCGAGTGAGGCTGAGTACCTGAGTTACCATAACAAAGCTCCCAGAACGACGGTGACGATGACGGTGGCGATGATGACGGTTGCCGCCCCTGCCTGCGCTGCCTGCAGCGTGTCGCCGAGGTGAAAATCGAGCAGAAGGTGCTTGATGCCGGCCACGATGTGGTAGACCAGCGCGAGCAGCAGGCCGAAGAACACGATGATCCCGAACGGTGTCTTGATCAGCGCCTGGGCCTCAGCAAACCCCGCCGGCGACGACATCGCCAGATCCAGGGCGTAGAGCGCGAACGCGACGCCGACGAAAAGGACCACACCGGTGATCCGGTGGGTGATCGACGCGATGGCGGCGAGCGGCCAGGACATCGCAAACAGATTTAAATTGACAGGACGATCTGTCTTCATAACCGATATTCCAAGTTAAGTCCGAAAAGACGTGGCGAACGTCGCGCGTCCGCTGGCTCCCGCACCGTCTCGTTGTTGCCCTCATGGTTACCCTCATGCGCTCCCCTGATGCGCACTCATCGGGTATCAGATCGACGGACGCTCAAAACCGGGAGAGGCTGCTCACGCGCCTCAACAGCTGGAGCATCGTCGGAGGAAACTAACGCGGCTGTGCAAACCCCTGAATTCTAGAGCGATTCGCAGCATAAAGCCAAGATGGAGGGTGACCTTATCTGGATTTGCGTGAAGATTGTGTTAGCATCCGCGCCGCTTATCTGGACAGGAATTCCAAGATGTTGCGATTGCCCTGGCCGGCGCTGCGCGCGCCATCGAGCACAACGGTCGCTACACTCGCGCTGGTATTTGCCGCTCTCACCACCAGCGCACCTGCCATCTACGCGGAAAATCGCGCGATTTCCGCCGCCAACGCTATCTCTACCGCCACACCGATTGTCGTGGAAGCGGACGACTTCGTCGTCTATCTGGCCGATGAAAAGGCGGTCTGGCGCGGCAACGTCAGGGCAACGCAGGGTAACTATACCTTCCGCACGAGCCAGCTGACCGTGCATCTGGACGACATCGCGCCGTCCGCGGGCAAATCCGAGCGTGGCGCCACAGACACCCAGCGCAGGCGCAATGCGGTCGAGCTGAGCGCAGATCGCGTCACCTACGACATCGAGCGCGATGAGATTCAGGGACTCGGCAACAGCGAGCTGCGTCGCGGCGTGGAGTTCATCCGTGCCGACAACATCATCTACGAAGTCACACGCCGCATCGCCCGCGCCGAGCCGGGAACCGCCGGCCGCGTACGCGTGCAGTTCTTGAGCGCACCCGACAGCCTGCTCTTTCCCGCAGCGCTCGGCGGCGGCGCCGAGTAAACGACAAAGCAGTATTTGACAGCCTCTGTCATCGTTAATACGCTCCCTATCCCGCCGCACATAGAACACAAAAACGCGGTGGTTGGGCACGCACCTCGGCATCACTTATCGAGCGCAAAGACGCAGGCCAGCATCGTCTGGACCTGGCGACGACTCGGCCGGAAGGTGTAGCGGCATACGCCGTTAATCGTTGACAGGGCTAGGCTGCACAGCAGTAGGCAGCATTACTGGGAGGATACATGGCGAACCAAGCCACGAAGACCGCAACGCTTTCCATCGAGGGAGAAGCCGAGCCGATTGAATTACCGGTCTATGAGGGCGCCGAAGGCCCCAATGTAATCGACGTCGGCAAACTGACCTCCCAGGGTTATTTCACTTACGACCCGGGCTTTGTCTCGACCGCATCCTGCGACTCCGACATCACTTACATCGACGGCGATCAGGGTATCCTGCTGCACCGCGGCTACCCTATCGATCAACTCGCAGAAAAATCCAATCACCTGGAGCTATGTTACCTGCTCCTGAACGGTGAACTGCCCAGCGCCGAAGAGAACGAGCGTTTCGTCAACACCATCAAGAATCACACGATGGTGCATGAGCAGCTCGGCCGCTTCTTCAGCGGCTTCCGCCGCGACGCCCACCCGATGGCCATCATGTGCGGCGTCACCGGCGCGCTGTCGGCTTTCTATCATGATTCGCTGGACATCGATGACGCCGAGCATCGGCGCATCACGGCACACCGCCTGATCGCGAAGATCCCGACGCTCGCGGCAATGAGCTACAAGTACTCAGTCGGTCAGCCTTTCATCTATCCGCGCAACGATCTCGACTACGCGGAAAACTTCCTCCACATGATGTTCGCGACGCCGTGCGAAGACTACGAAGTCAGCCCGACGATAGCGAAAGCGATGGACCGCATCTTCCTGCTGCACGCAGACCACGAGCAGAACGCGTCCACCTCCACGGTGCGTCTGGCTGGCTCAACAGGTGCGAACCCGTTCGCGTGCATCGCGGCAGGCATTGCCGCCCTCTGGGGGCCGGCACACGGCGGCGCCAACGAAGCGGTGCTCAACATGCTGGACGAGATCGGCAGCGTGAAGAACATCGACAAATACATCAAGAAGGCCAAAGACAAGGACGACCCGTTCCGCATCATGGGCTTCGGTCACCGCGTCTACAAGAACTACGATCCGCGCGCCAAGGTGATGCAGCAGACCTGCCACGAGGTACTCGAAGAGCTTGGCGTCGAAGACGATCCGATTCTGGAGATGGCCCAGGCGCTCGAAAAGATTGCGCTCGAGGACGAGTACTTCGTCGAGAAGCGGCTCTATCCGAACGTCGACTTCTACTCAGGCATCATTCTGAAAGCCATCGGGATTCCGGTAGAGATGTTTACCGTAATCTTCGCCACCGGCCGCACCCCCGGCTGGATCGCCCATTGGAACGAGATGATCAGCGGGGCCTACAAAATCGGCCGCCCGCGCCAGCTCTATAAAGGGCACAACAAGCGCGACTACGTCCCTCTCGGTAACCGCTAGAAGCGAAACCCGGACTCAGCTCAGGTCTGCGGCGGCGTCAGCCGCCGCAGGAGGCTCGACGTGTCCCAGCGACCGCCGCCCATGTTCTGCACGTCCGCGTAAAACTGGTCCACCAAAGCCGTCAGAGGCAAACGGGCGCCGATTTGATCCGCGGCAGCCAGTGAGATTCTGAGGTCTTTGCGCATCCAATCGACCGCAAACCCGAACTCGAACTCGTCCGCGGCCATCGTCCCGGCGCGATTCACCATCTGCCAGGACTGCGCCGCACCTTGCGAGATCACGTCCACGACCTGCTCGACATCAAGCCCTGCGCGCTGGGCGAAGTGCACACCCTCGGCCAGCCCCTGTAACACGCCAGCGATACAGATCTGATTGACCATCTTGGTGAGCTGCCCTGCCCCGACCGGGCCAAGCAGCGCCGTTTTTTTCGCAAACGCGCCAAGCAGCGGTTCGGCACGGCGGTAATCCGCTTCGCGCCCGCCGATCATGACGGTCAAGGCGCCGTTTTCCGCCCCTGCCTGCCCGCCGGAAACGGGGGCGTCGAGAAATCCGACCGAGCGCGCCTGTGCGGCCCCATCGAGCTCCAGCGCCAGTTCCTGGGAAGCGGTTGTGTGATCGATGAGCAGCGAGCCTTCGGCGAGATGCGCAAGCACGCCGTCATCGCCGTAACTCACTTCGCGCACGTCGTCGTCATTGCCAACGCACATGAACACGACATCAGCAGCGGCGGCGGCTGCACCCGGGGTGAGCGCCGTTGCCACGTTGGCAGAAGCGGTCCCGGCATACTCTGCCAGCCAGGCTTCAGCGCGGCTCGCGGTGCGATTGTAGACAGTCACCGGAAAACCGTTGTTGGCGAGATGGCCGGCCATGGGGTAACCCATGACCCCGAGGCCGACGAATGCGGTGCGTGGTTTGTCTTGTTGCTCGGTCACGGGCGACCTCGTCGTTGCTTGCGAGGTCGCCATTGTGCACGAGGCCTTCCGTGGCGAGTAGTCCGTTTCCCCTCAGGGGGCGTGCAACCGGTCTACAGGATGACTGCGTCTTTCGCGAAGCCTTCTTCGCTCAGCATGAAGCGCAGCGTTTTGAGCGCATCGACCTGAATCTGGCGTACGCGCTCGCGGGTGAGGCCAATGGCATGACCAACCTCCTCGAGGGTGGTGATGTCGTGGCCGCGCAGCCCAAAGCGGCGGCAGATGACGTCATGGGACTTCTCGGGCAGCATATCGAGCCAGCGATCGATGTGCTCCTTCAGCTGCTCGTTCTGCACGAGCTGCCATGGATCGTCCTCGCGGTCGTTGCCGAAAGTATCCCAGCTGCCCCGCTCCGGCTCGAGCACGGAGATTTCCGTGCAGGCAATGTTCTCGGCCATCTCCATCAGCTGACGCACATCGTCGACGGGCTTGCCGAGCAGCATCGCCACGTCTTCCGGTGTGGGCTCACCATCGAGCTTCTGCGCGAGCTCGCGAGAAGCGCGCAGATAAGTATTCAGTTCCTTGGCAATGTGGATCGGCAGGCGGATGGTTTTCGCCTGGTTCATCAAACCGCGCTCCACAGCCTGGCGGATCCACCAGGTGGCATAGGTTGAAAAGCGAAAGCCTTTCTTCGGATCGAACTTCTCGACGGCGCGGATGAGACCGAGGTTGCCTTCTTCGATGAGGTCGAGGAGCGGCAATCCGCGGTTGAGGTAACGGCGCGCAATTTTCACGACGAGGCGCAGGTTCGCCTCGATCATTTCAGCACGCGCCTGCATGTCGCCCTTCTGCACCCGTCGGGCCAACGCCTTCTCTTCATCTGCGCTCAACAGTTCCGCGCGGCCGATTTCGCCGAGATAAAGATCCGTTGCATCGCCGAGCTCGCGCACACGCGTCGTACTTTTCTTGGCCGCTCGCTTCGGTTCCGCAATCGGCGAGATTTCTTCGACCTGAAACCATTCGTTTACTTCGTTTTCGTCTACTACTTCTTGTGTTTCGGTATACATCATGTATCTCCCTTCCATCCGATTAAGCTGACGCTGTATGTATTGATGAAGTCAGGCCGCATTCGCTGAGCAGTTCCTCACGCGAAAAGGGCTTCTTGAGCAGAACTTTGGCGCCCGCGTCAATGACGCGGCGCTCGAGCTCCGTGGTGTGATGGCCGGTCATGGCCACCACGAGCGCATGTCTGGTCAGCGGGTCGGCCTTGATCGACCGACACACTTCTACGCCATCCATCCCCGGCATCATGATGTCGAGAATGACAATTTCCGGTTTGTGCGCCTGGACCATGCGGCCGGCCTCGAAGCCATCCAGAGCGCTATGGACCTGCACGTCGTCGACAGAAGTTTCCAGCAGCGCAACGAGGTAGTTGTTGAGCTGGCGGTCATCATCCACCACCAGCACCTTCTGGTACTGATTCGGCAGCTCGATGCCTTTTTCGCGAGCGAAACGCTCGACTTCTGATCGTGCGAAGCGACGATGCCCGCCAGCGGTGGTTTGCGCTTCGAGCAAACCCTTTTGTGCCCACTGACGAACGGTGATCGGCGAGACCAACAGAAGTCCTGCGACTTCGTTGGGCGTCAGGTAGTCTGGTTGATCAGCTGCCATTTCCGATAACTTCCCATCCCGTTTCCGTTTAACCGCCGTGCGGCGGCTCCCTCGTTCCCGATGACCAGGCCCCTCAGCCGTTTGCAGCCCTGCTGCCGTCATCGCTTCAATCGATATAATCGTTTTAATCGATTCGATGAGTCGCAATCTAATCGGTTTAATCGATATTGGCTAGATGTTTTTCGTTATAAATCCATATTTTTTTAAAATCAAACCTCATAACAAGGTTGACACCTGAAATTTAGCTATAATTATCAGTTAGTTAGCACTTCTCTCTCGCGCATTTTCTGTGGCGGACAAATCAAATCCGATGCAAATTCCTCTCATGACACCGCTTCAGGCCGCCAGAAAGTGCCAATTCGATGCGAGAAATGGCCGCATCGCGATCAATGCGGGTACACTAACGGCCCTTTTTGAGCCGTATTAAGCCGTCCCATGCCAGAGCTTCGTGATCTACCGGCGGTGGATACACTTTTAGGCGCCGCGGAGCTCGCCCCGCTGATCGCCCAGCATGGCGTGCAGGCGGTACGCGACGGTATACGCGTCATGCAGACGGACATGCGGACGCAGCGCACCGTCCCCGATTGGGCCGTCCAGGCTTCCGGGTATGCCGCCCACCTGGCGACGCACCTTCGCGGCACGACCTATACACCGGTCTTCAATCTGACCGGCACGATCATCCACACCAACCTCGGTCGTTCGCTCGTCTCCAAGCGCCTGTGGCGCGATGTCGAAGACCTAGTGACGCGGCCGATGAACCTCGAGTATGACCTCGTTGCCGGCCGCCGCGGCGACCGGGACGGCATCGTGGAAGCGCGCATAAAGCGTCTCACCGGCTGCGAAGCCGCAACGATCGTCAACAACAATGCCGCCGCCCTGATGCTCGTGCTCAACACGTTTGCGCTCGGCAAAAAGGTGCCAGTCTCGCGCGGCGAGCTGATCGAGATCGGCGGCAGCTTCCGCCTGCCCGAGCTCATGGCCCGTTCCGGCTGCGAGCTGCTCGAGGTGGGCACGACCAACCGCACCCACGCGCGGGACTTCGAGGCGGTTCTCGGCGAAGCCGCGATGCTGCTCAAGGTCCACCCGAGTAACTACTTCATCAGCGGCTTCAGCGCTGAAGTCGAGGCGGCCGAGCTCGCAACGCTGGCACAGCAGGCTGGGATCCCCAGCTGCGTAGACCTCGGCAGCGGCTCGCTCGTCGACCTGACCCGCTGGGGACTGCCGCTGGAACCTACGCCGCAGTCGGTGCTTGCTGAAGGCATCGACCTCGTCACGTTCAGTGGGGACAAACTGCTGGGCGGCGCCCAGGCGGGCATCATCGCCGGCAGCAAGGCACTGGTGGACCAGATCAAGAAGAACCCGCTGAAACGCGCGCTGCGGGCAGACAAGATGACGCTCGCGGTGCTGGAGCGCACGCTCAAACTCTACGAGGACCCGGAATCGCTCCCGCAGCATCTGCCGCTCCTGGCAATGCTCACTTGCCCGACGACAGAGCTCGAAGCGCGTGCCGCTGAAGTCACTGAGGCGTTGCCTGCACCGTGGCAGTGCGAATGCGTCTGTGCCAGCGCGCAGATCGGTTCCGGCGCGCTCCCGGACCGCACGATCGAGAGCATCGCGGTCACCCTGACTCACCCGCAGCTGTCCGCCGATGCCATTGCAGACAAGCTGCGCGAGTTGCCGACCCCGATCATCGGCCGCATCAGCGATGAACGCGTGCATCTCGACATGCGCGCCGCGCTGCCTCTGGACGAGCTCCTGGACAACCTCAAGCAGCTCGCCCCGTGATCGTTACGCTGGCAGGCCACGTCGACCACGGCAAAACGTCGCTCGTGCGCGCGCTGACAGGCGTGGATACCGACCGTCTCGAGCAGGAAAAAGCGCGCGGCCTGACCATCGATCTGGGTTTCGCTTACATCGACGACGGCGCCATCGGCTTCGTCGACGTGCCGGGTCATCACAAGTTCATTCACAACATGGTTGCCGGCGTTGCCCGCCACCAACATGCACTTCTGGTGATCGCCGCCGACGACGGGCCGATGCCGCAGAGCAACGAACACCTGCAGATCTTGAACCTGGTCGGTGTCGACAGCGGCGTGATCGCGATGACCAAGTGTGATCGCGTCGACACTGATCGTCTGGCGGCTTGTGAAACGGAAATCCGCCAGCTGGTGAGCGGCTCCTTTCTGGCGGACGCACCGATCCTGCGCACCAGCATCGAGCAGCCCGACAGCGTAGAGGCGCTGCTGGCGAACCTGCGGGAAGCGGCGACGCGCAAACATGCGCCGCAAATGGACGGCAGCTTCCGCATGGCGGTAGACCGGGCGTTCAACGTGAAAGGCGCCGGTGTCGTGGTGACGGGCACCGTCCATTCGGGTCACGTGCATATCGACGATCAGTTGCAGCATTTCCCCAGCAGCAAACCGCTGCGCGTGCGCAGCATCCGCGCACAGGACCAGTTGGTTGAGACTGCCGGGCCCGGCAGCCGCTGCGCCCTCAACCT
The DNA here is from genome assembly GCA_965267275.1 of Pseudomonadales bacterium. Lineage (GTDB taxonomy): Bacteria > Pseudomonadota > Gammaproteobacteria > Pseudomonadales > Azotimanducaceae > UBA4421. The sequence goes on along the minus strand of OZ253950.1, from coordinate 1,978,860 downwards.
CAGCGGCGTGGAGCTTGCCGAAATCAAACGCGGCGACTGGGTCGGCGGGCTGGCACCCTACCCTTGCCGCGAAATCACCGTTAGCCTGCGGGTCCTCGACGACTTCCCGCGCGTCGTCAAACACTGGACACCGGTGCACATCTATCACGCTACCAGCCACAGCACCGGGCGTCTGGCGCTGCTGTCCGAAGAGCGGCTGCAGCCAGGCACCACTTCGCTGGTCGACCTCATCTGTGACGAGCCGCTCAACGTGCGGCACGGCGACCAGCTGATCGTGCGTGATCAGAGTCTCGACATCACGCTCGGCGGCGGCAGCGTCGTGCACGCCCAGCCCAAACAGACCGCGCGACGGCGACAGCCTGCACGCCTCGATGCGCTGCAGGCGTACGATACGGCTGACGCGCAGACCTCATTGAGTGATTTGCTGGCGAACGGGGTGGTCGACATCGGCACGTTCGCCAACGTCTGGCACCTCTCCGGCGACGAAGCGGAACAGCTCGCCACCGGGAGCGGCGCGCTGCGCCACAAGCACCTCACGTTCACGGCCGATTACTGGCAAGCGCTTGGCCAGGCAGCGCTCGATCGTTGCAAAGCGCACCAGGAACAGGATCCATCCTCACCCGGGTTGCGTCAGAACGCGTTCACAGATCTGCCCAAGAGCCTGCGTCAGGGCGTGCTCAACTTCCTCGTGCAGCAGAAACAACTGCATAACGAAGCCGGGCACTTCCGCCTGCCGGACCATCAGGCCGCCCTGCCGGAAGCGCTCGCCGCAGTGTGGGAAAGGTTGCAGACAGATCTCGACCACCTCCAGGCACCGTCAACCGGTGATCTCGCAAAATCCTGGCAGGCACCGCAAGCCCAGCTCGAGCGGGATCTCAAGGAACTCACCAAACGCGGGCTGGTCACGCACATCGCCAACCATCGCTTCTATCTGCCCAGCCGCCTGCAGGAACTCGCCGCGGTCGCCAAACGCCTGGCGGGCGACGGCACCTTCAACGTGCGGCAATTCCGCGACGCCACGGGTGTCGGCCGCAACGTCGCGATAGAGGTGCTGGAATACTTCGACAGCCGCGGCTACACCCGTCGTCAAGACAACGAACGCCGGCTGCTGCGCGACAGCCTCTAGACCCGCGGTCGACTCCTTTTGCTAAGATAGGCGGCGGAAGAGCATCGTCTCCGGTGGGGCGCGCGGCCTTCAAAGCCGTTGAGGCGCGACTACGCGCCTGGTGGGTTCGACTCCTACCTCTTCCGCCATTCCTCCGCCCAAACCGACGTCTATCTATCTGATTTGGCGAGCATTTGCCTCGCGATATTCGAAGCCAGTGTACAACGTGCTATGGAGTCGAGCCTGGGACGTCGGGAGAACCCGCACCCTGTAGGGCCGAATAGGGAAAAGTGCTTACAGACCCGCCCCCCACTTATGGTAAGTTATTTGCTCAAACTTGGGAGGGGACTATGAAAAAACTCGCAGTAGGCTGCCTGATACTTTTGAGTTCGTACGCTTTTGCGGAAATTCAGACGACGAATGAAGAACCGGGAGAGACGCTTGATGATGAACTGCAAATGGCTGTCGACTATTTGTACAAAAAGGTCGATTGGTTGATTGGACGCGCTCTAAAAGATCGCGAGACCCTCAATGAACTGACAGCTGAGCTACCTGAATCGATCAGCGTCAGTTGTGGGCCGAACATCACTAATCTCGATACAGCGGCACCCGATCCCGAATGGCAAAGTGCTGATGCCCCGCAACGGGCACATGATGCAGGATTTCGCACAATCTACATTGTTTCATCAGACGATCCCTGCGGCCCTGTTGAAATCACCCGCGATGGCGTTTGGATATGGGATCCAGCCGTCGAGCAGACATTCGAAAGAATTAGCGTGCGAGGGGCAGACAACGTACTCCTGACCGACATCTATATCAACGAACTCGAAATAGTATCTTCCAGCGTTACTGTCGGCGACATCACAATGGAGCATGGAGGCCTAATAATGAACTCCCTTCTGCATCTACAGCCCTTCAACAGTGTCGAGAACCTGACGATTATCGGGAGCACCATAACAACGAGAGGAACCGTGTTGTGGAATGGCGACACGGAAGTCATCAACAGCCAAATATTGGTGGAGCTTGGGGAAAACAACATTTATGGGCGTCTGATCCTACGAGGCAGCTCTTACGTCAAAGTGAGCGAAGTAGGCTATCCAAACGAGCCAGGAGGATTTGGATTGTCATCAGGTGGACAAATCATCTGTGACCCACAAACGTCAAGGCTATTCTCGACAAACCCAGTGAGTTTTCAGCCGCCTCAGACCGGCTCTGAAACCTGCCTCATTTCGGAACCATACGAGTAACGCCTAGATGCCGTTGGACCTTTGAGGCCTAAAAGCACTTCTTAATTTGGGAGGGGGACTATGAACAAACTCGCCGTAAGCTGCCTGTTGCTCTTGAGTTCGTACGCTTTTGCGGAAGTTCAAACGACGAACGAAGAACCGGGAGAGACGCTTGATGATGAACTGCAAATGGCCGTCGACTACTTGTACAAGAAAGTCGACTGGCTGATTGGCCGCGCTTTAAAAGATCGCGAAACACTTGATGAACTGACAGCTGAGCAGCCTGGATCGATAAGCAGTGAACCTGTCCCGCGTCTTGTCGATGCCGACGGAAACCAGATCGGGATATTGAATCTCTCAGCGTATGGCCCCGAGTTTGCTGCGTTTTTCTTCAGGTTACCTAACGACGAGTGGACTCAGCTTGAACTGATAGGACAGCGCTTATTCACTTCGCCACTTCACTACGATGGAGAAAACTGCAGTGGAACGCCATATGTGCTCGCCCCAGACTTCGATGAGTCTCAGGTCTACTTATTGCCGTACGGGTTTAGTGCTTTTGCACCAGACGGTGAGCTTAAGTATGGAGTAGGTAGTCCGATTCACGTCAACCTAAGTTCGCAGTACAACAGTTTTTTAGGGCAGTGCGAAAATTTAGTGCAAACGTGGCTCGTTCAGGAGGCCGCCACCGCTGCGTCAGCAGACACGTTCAGAGGTCCCTTTAGGTTGATCATCGAGCCTTAGCTTCTCGCTGGCATATCGCCCAGTTCACCTCCAAACGCGGCAGACGGATATATTGGCAAATAGGAGGCCCGGGGCAGCCAGCCTACCCTCAAGACGCTGCCGCTCGCCTCTAACCTCTACCCACGGTAGACGTTACGGTGGAAACTGAACAGAGCTCAGCCGCAAAGGCTGAGATCACTCGATCTTCTACCTCTCCGCCAATCCATATTGAAAGTCTGTGCAGCCGAGTTGCGGCTAAGCGTACGCTGGCCGAAAGGTCGCGCTCCCTACGCGACACGCACTTACAAAGTCCTCACGCACATCACTGTACATGACCATGTTCCGCGCATACGCTTTTTTCTCCGTGGCTACGCTTGTGCGACCACAGACACTAGGGAGGGAAACGAATGCGCAAACTGATGATTGGAATCGCAACCGCGTGCGCTTTGTCGGCGTGTGTGGGTGACAACAGTTCCGGTGAAAGCAGTTCCGAGGCCGCCAGCACAAATGAAGTCCGCAACGGCGCCATCCAGTTCTCCGGCACCATTCCCGAGGAAGACATCGACGGGAACATGATCCCGACTATCGAGGATCAGCGCCTCAAAGCGTATTACAGACAAGCTGGTGACCCGACGTGGCGCGAGCATGCGGACAGCTGGACTGTCAAACCCGGGCAACCCTTCAGCATCACGGCGGGCGGTCTGGCCCACAAGCAATCGTATGACTTTCGATTCACTGTCACCCGCGGCGGCGACGGCAACGACGAATCGGACTACTCAAACACGGTCCGCAAGATCGCTCGCTGAACATCACCCAACGAACCTCGCGCACCTGACGGCGACACAACTGGTTCACACGGTCCGCCACATATGGACTGAGCCTCCCGTTTGTCATCATGCGCTACATCTCCTTTACCTTTATCAGACAAGACGCGGCGTGCGCGAGCGCATACTAGGTTGGCACTTAAGGAAGGTAGTAGCGACATGCACAAATGTCCGTTCCACAATGACAGCACAGGGATCGAAGCCGACGGTGAAATCAACACGATCACGTGTCCGGCTTGCGGCGAGTATCGTATTTCGAGCGTTGCCCTCGAGCAGATGGCAGAGCTGGCGGAGCCGCCGAGCGGCTGGACTGACGTCGTCGCCAAAGGTCGCGTCATCAGCACGCGCGAGACCAGGGTTCTGACCGCCTGACCATCCGACCGCTGCCGTTTGAGCAGCGTCGCCAAAACTGCGAGGCTTGCGCCTTTATCAAGTAAGGCTGCTGCATGAGCTTCGACAAAGAGAGCTTAGATGTGCTCTCCACCGCGCTGGATAGCCTGGCCCGGGGTTTTCAGGACCTCCCGGAATACCAAACGATGGGCCTTGATGCGCGCGCTGCCAGCGTGCTCGAAGACGTGGCCGTGCGGCTGACCGACAACTATCCATACCACCACCCGCTCTACGCGGGACAGATGCTGAAGCCCCCTCACCCGCTGGCGCGCACCGCCTATCAGCTCGCCATGTGGATCAATCCCAACAACCACGCATTGGACGGCGGCCGGGCGAGTTCGGCGATGGAAAAAGAGGCGGTGGCGGACCTGGCCGTCATGATGGGCTGGGAGCAGCACCTGGGACATCTCTGCGGTGGCGGCTCGATGGCCAATCTGGAAGCGCTGTGGGTTGCGAGTCTCGAGACGCCGGGCAAAACCATCGTCGCGTCTCAGCAGGCGCACTACACCCACAGCCGGATCAGCGAAGTGCTGAAGCTGCCGTTTGAGCCGATCGATGTGGATGCGCAGGGTCGCATGAGCATGACAAGTCTGCGCAAGGCTTTGGAAACAGGTTCGGTAGGCACCGTGGTCGCAACGTTGGGCACCACCGGTCTTGGCGCGGTCGATCCCCTCGATGAGATCATCGCGCTGCGAGAAACATTCGACTTCCGCATCCACGTCGACGCCGCCTATGGGGGCTACTTTCGCCTGATCGAAAATTTGAACGGTCCGTCGCGCGCTGCTTTTGCCCAGACACCAAACGTGGACTCAATTGTCATCGATCCGCACAAGCACGGCCTGCAGCCCTACGGCTGCGGCTGTGTTTTGTTTCACGACCCGGCGGTCGGGCGCCACTACCGCCATGACTCACCTTATACCTACTTTTCGTCCGATGCCCTGCATCTCGGCGAGATCACGCTCGAATGTTCTCGCGCGGGTGCGGCAGCCGTTGCGCTGTGGGCAACCCACCGCTTGTTGCCGCCGGAGCGCGGCGGCGAGTTTGCCGCCGACCTGGATCGCTGCCGAGCTGCAGCGCTCGATCTGTACAACTTCCTGGAAGCCCACCCAGGCTACCTGACGCTGATGGAACCCGATCTCGACATCGTCGTCTGGGCGCCGCACGCTGCCTCCGCCAGCGCGATCTCAAGCGCAGCCGAGCGATGCTTCGCGGCAGCCGAAACCCACAACCTGCATCTCGCGCTCTTCAGCTTGCCCGCGGCGATTGCCGAGGCGCATTGGGGCGACCGGGTCTCATACGATACGGATACCGTCACCTGCCTGCGTTCCACGTTGATGAAGCCCGATCATCTGTCATGGCAGCACGAGATCCAGCAGATTCTGGACAGAATCGCATGACTAGAATGGCGCGTAATAGGTGAATTGAACCGCGTAAACGCGCTAAAAACCCCGCAGATGTGACCGGGCCAACACAATTCACCCAGGCAAGGTGAAAAAATGACCTGTCATCCCCTGGAGACGCCGGCATGGCGGGAGCTGACTCCGAACAAATCGACACTTTCCGGGTGCGCACCGTCGGGCTGCGCTCTGCCGAGCTCAATCTCACGGATGTCATCGCCGGGGTCGCCCAGCAGTTCAAACTCGATCACAAGCGCGCGCAGGCGCTCATCAAAGGGCGCGTTGTTGCCAGAGAGATCAGCGCGGCCAAAGCACGCGCGCTGAAGACCCGATTGCTGCAGCTGGGGGTCGTCGCCAAGGTCGAGAAAAGTGACGCCACCCTGCCCGCCTGCCGGAACACCAATTCGACCGACCTGGGTCGCTTTATTGACGATATTTCACGGCACTCGACCGGCGTGCCGCGCGACCTGCGCTACCGGCTGCTGTCGAGCGCCATGTTGTGCGGCGCCATTGCGGTCCCAGCGCTCTATTTTCTGCTGCTCGCCGGCATCGGCGTCGGCATGTGGCAATATGCGGAACACGTGTCGATCCACCAGAGCGCTGCAGGCGTGCTGCTGTGGCTGACGCCGCTTCTGAGCGGCCTGCTCATCAGCGCGTTGATGATCCGCCCGATCTTCATACGCCCGTCGCGTTTCACGCGCCTGCAGATCGAGGAGAAGCAGGCGCCGCAGCTCTACCGTCTGGTGCGGCGCATCAGCGACGCCACGGGCACGCCTGCCCCGGAAGCCATCTACGTTGATTGCGAGGCCAATGCCTATGTGACGAGCGCTCAGGGTCTGAAAGGTTACCTGCAGAAGCGCCTCGAGCTCACGATCGGCATGCCGCTCGTCTACGGCATGAACACGCTGCAGCTGTCGAGTGTGCTGGCGCATGAGTTTGGACACTTCAGCCAGACGTTCGAAATGTTTACTTCCGGGCTGGTCAACCGCGTCAACAGCTGGATGGGCACCTGCGGCTGGCAGAAAGATCCGCTCGAAATCAAAATCGAAGGCCTCCTCGAGAGCGGCAAGGCTGCCTACGTCGACTTCATGTTGTACGGGGCGCTGTGGAGCGTGCGTGCGGTCAGCTGGCTGTTCCGCAAGCTCTACCATCTGAACCTGCGCTTCACCCAGAGTCTTTCGCAGCAGATGGAATTCAATGCCGATGATCACGCAGTTCAGGTTGTGGGCAGCGATGTTTTCGTGACGCTCTCCAGCCGCATCCGGGAACTCGCCCACGGTGAAGGCCAAGCCTGGCACGCCAACCGCGGCGCCTACAATGAAAACCGGCTGTTCGAGAACATGCCCGCAGCCGTCGCTGCATTTGCCGACAATCTGGACGCTGAAACCAAGGCGGAAATACAGGCGGAAATAGACGCGCACACCACCGAGTACTGGCACAGCCATCCGGCGGATCGCGAGCGCATCAATCGTGCCAAGGCCCATGGGGTCGTCAACCTGAAACACGGCGACGTGCCCGCTACCGCGCTGTTTGAGGACAGCGACAAGCTCGCGCGCCAGGTAACGCTGCAGACCTATACGCGAGACCGCGGCCTGACCGACGCCAGCGAGTGCGTGGTCAGCAATCAAGTCATCCTCGACATCCACAAGCATCAGGACGAGAGCGCACAGGCCATTGAAGCGTTCTTCGGCGAAGCCTACGACGGGCGCATCTGCCTCTTCAAAGAGCAGCCGGTCGCGGACGCGAAGATGCCAACTGCGCCGAAAGTGCTGTGCAACATCGCGAACGAAAAACGGGCGCGGCTCGATGACCTGTTCATTTCTTCGCTCTATTCGGCGGGTGGCATCGTTTTCGAGCCCGGCACCTGGGACATCGACGATCACAGCGTCGAAGCGCTGGATGCGGAGATGCGCAGCTGTGCCGGGGATCTGCGCGAGGCCGACGGTAAAGTGGCCTCCATAGACGCCGCCCTGCAGGCCAAACTGGCGGCAGCGCTGCCCGGAGTGGCCGGCCCTCAGCAGAAGCGCGCGCAGCTGCTGTACACCTGGCTCATCAACGCAAGCAAGCTCGCGGAAGATGCCAACAACCTCGGACGTCAGATCGCCATCCTCAACGCCCTGTTGCAGACGCTGGCTGACCACGACGCATCCAACCTGGCGCGCAACCTCGACGAGTACCGCAGCCACGCCATCGAGCAGGTCAATCGTCTGTGCGCGCGCCTCGCGCGTATGCCCAATCCTCTGCCGAAACACGACGACAGCAAGCAGCTTGCAAGCGCAGCGGACTTTCTCGCGACCTGGGGGGCCAAACCGCTGCGACCTGACGATCAGGCAAGCCACGTCCTCGACGTCGGCACCAAAACACGTAACGGCATCTACTTCCTCTACCACCGCGTCATGGGCGAGCTTGCGCAGCTCTGCGTGAATGCCGAAGCGGCCAGCGCCCCGCCGCAGCTCCGCGCCGAGGCGAGCTGACGGCCGAAACTCGCGCTGGCACTCGCCACGCGAATCTCTTATCGTGGCTCGCCCCTGGGAGCGGACGCGAGAGTAAAGTTGAGTGCAACACAGTCCATAACGCTTGACAGCACACTGCACGTCAAGAACGGTGAACTCGTGCGGCCGACGCTTGCGTACGAGGCATGGGGTGAACTGAACGCGAACGCCGACAATTGCGTCATCATCTTTACCGGCCTGTCGCCGTCGGCACACGCAGCCTCATCGACCGCAGACCCCTCCGCCGGCTGGTGGGAAGACATGTTGGGGCCCGGCAAGCCGATCGATACCAACCGCTACTTCGTAGTGTGCCTGAATTCGCTCGGCAGCTGTTTCGGTTCCACCGGACCCGCCAGCATCAACCCGGAAACAGGCGAGTTGTACCGCCTCACTTTCCCCGTGCTGACGGTAGAAGACATCGCCTGCGCCGCAGGCCATATTCTCGACCATCTGGGTGTCGACCGCGTCCACACTGTCATCGGCGCATCGATGGGGGGCATGACGGCAGTCGCCTTCGCGCTGCTCCACGCCGAACGCGCCCGCCGCCTGGTATCCATATCGGCCGCAGCGCGCAGCATGCCGTTTTCGATCGCGCTGCGTTCACTGCAACGCGAGATGATCCGCACCGACCCGGACTGGCAGAACGGTAACTACGACATCACCGGGGACGGCCCGATCAACGGCATGCGCCTGGCTCGCAAGCTCGGCATGATTACTTATCGCTCGGCAGTGGAATGGGCTGAACGCTTCGGCCGCGAACGCGCGCCGGACTTCACTCACCCTGACAACCCCTTCGGCATCGACTTCGAGGTCGAGTCCTATCTCGAAAGTCACGCGAACCGTTTCATCGGCAGCTTCGACGCCAACTGCTATCTCTATCTGTCCCGCGCGATGGATCTGTTCGATGCCGCCGACCAGGGCGGCAGCCTGAGCGCAAGCTTCGCCAAGCTGCGCATTGAAAGCGCGCTGGTGATCGGGGTCGAAACCGACTTCCTGTTTCCGGTACACCAGCAGGAGGAACTGGCGCTGGCACTCGACGAGCACGTCGCAGATGTCAGCTTCAAGCGTCTCGCCTCCATCCAGGGCCACGACTCGTTTCTGGTCGATATGGACCGCTTCCGGCCAGCAATCGCCGACTATTTCTGAGCACGCACCAGGCTGACGAGCATCTCCCCGTCGACGTAACCACCGGCCAGCAGGCGCAACCCCCGTACATCTTCGATCAGGAGACTTGGCAGCGCGTTGGTGCCGAAACTGCCGGCGTGTTCGAACTGGAACCGCAGCCTCTCGAGCATCCCGGCATCACGCGTCTGCGCGGCAAAGTCCTCGATCCCCTGTTCTTCCGCCATCGCCGCCAACAAATCCATCGACGTAATGTCTTCACCAGCGACAAAAAACCGCGCCTGCAGCGCGTGCAGCAACTCGAAAGGCGGCGCTCCCGTCGCGTCGCGCGCGGCTTCGAGCAGCAGACAGGGCAGCACTGAATTGTGGACATAGCTGTCCGGCAGCTGGAAGCCGAACTTCTGGCCGGTGGTGTCGGCAACCTCACGCCAGAGCTTCATCAGATACCGGCGTCCGTAGTCCCCAATCGGCTGGGAGCCGTGCGTGTTGATGCCACCCAGCATCAGGTCAAACTCGGCCTCCGCGGCGAGCTCTGTCAGCGCATCGCGAAAGTCGTCCGCCATGCCCCAGCACCAGGAACACATCGGATCAGTCACAAACACGACCCGCTTCATGCGCGGATCTGCCACTCGCCCGGGGAAGTGATTGCACCGATGTCGCTTGCCGCATAGCCCGCCGCCGCAAGGTCCGCGAGACACGCTTCTGCATCCGGCACGGCGGCAAGGAGCCCACCGGACGTCTGCGGGTCCGCGAGCAGGCGCAGACGCGCATCGTCAGGCCGCACGCCCTTGAGGGTGAAGTCTGCCAGCGCAAGCTCGTTCGCCGCCTGCAGCGAACTCGTGATATCGCCTATCAGATCCGCAGCGCCGCGCAGCAACGGCACGTCAGGGAGGTTGAGCTCGACACCCAGGTTGGCAGCCCTGAGCATTTCTCCGAGATGACCGGCAACGCCAAAGCCCGTCACGTCGGTCATCGCCGTGGCGCCATGGTCGAGCAGAATCTGCACCGCCGGCGCGTTGCTCGTGTCCATCGCCGTGAGCGCTTCAGCCAGCACCTGCGACGGCGCCTTGCCGCGCATCGCCGCAGCGAGCACAACGCCGGTGCCGAGCGGCTTGGTGAGAATGAGCCGGTCGCCCATCTGACCGCCGCCTTTGTAGAGCGTGCGCGCACCAGGCTGCGCCGTCACCGCCAGGCCCACACTGAGATCCGCACCTTCCGCGGAGTGGCCGCCCGCAAGAACTGCACCGTGCTCTGCCAATACGTCGGTGATCCCGCGCATCAGCTGAAAGATGTCTTCCTCCATCAGCTTTTCCGCCATCAGCGGCACGGTCACCAGGGCCAGCGCGGAGACCGGCGCGGCGGCCATGGCAAAAGCGTCGTTGAGACTGTGTAACGCGGCGATCCTGCCGAAAAGATAGGGGTCGTCCACCATCGTCCTGAAACCGTCGATGGTCAGCACCACGGCATCACTGCCGTGCTGGATGAGCGCCGCATCATCGCCGATCCCCTGGCGCACGCGCTCGTCGACCTGCGCAGGTAAGCGGTCGAGCACCCGGCGCAGCGGATCAGCGGCCAGTTTCGCGCCGCAGCCGCCGCAGCGCATATCGCTTTCCGGCAACGCGTCGCGGAAATGCTCGGGCACATCCGGCGCGGCTTCATCCATTTCCGGCAGCTGATTGAATTTCTCCATGAAGCGCCGGTCGATGCGGTCCTTCAGCTGCCACCAGAGGCGTCCGCGCGCGGCCCAAGCACCGCGGCTCGCTATGGCTTCCCCGGTGCCGGTACCCAGCAGGGCCAGGTGCTGGCGCTGCGCCCGAAAGGTCTTGAGCGGTGACCCACGCGTTGCACGACGCAGATTTTCGGCGAGATACGGCCCGGCGCGTACTGCATAGACACCCGATTTGGCCCGCTCCTGGTCCTGGAGATGCGCAATATCCCCGGCAGCAAACACCTCCGGATGCGACACGCTGCGCAGGTGCCGGTCAACCGACACGAAACCCGAGGCATCAACCGCAAGCCCCGCCTCACCGAGCCACGCCGGCGCGGCAACGTTGGTGACCCAGAGCACCTCGTCGGCCTCTAATTTCCGGCCATCATCGAGGTGAATCCCATCGGCTGACTCTGCACTCACCCGACCCGCGGTCCAGCCGATCGAGCGCTCCTTCAGCACACGCTCGATCTGACTGCGGGCTGCCGCGCCGTGCCCGGGCATGAGCGTCTGACCGACGAGGTCGATGTGCACGCCGGCTGGCAGCGTGGCGCGCGCGGCCAGCGCAAGCTCAACCCCACCGGCACCGCCGCCGATGATGACCAGGCGTTGACCCGAGGTGATCGTTGCCGCCAGCGCCCGCCACTTGGGCAGAAAAAGGCTGATCGGCTTTACCGTGACCGCCTGCGCATGAGGGGGCACCGGCACGGCGCCGATGTTGATGCTCAGAAAATCAAAACCCAACGGCGGGCGGCCGTGGAACTCGACGCGCTGATTGTCGAGGTCGAGGCCCGTAGCCGGCGCATGTATGAGCCGCGCACCGGCAAAGCGCGCCAGCGGAGCAAGCTCAATATGGATGTCGGCCTCGCTGTAGATGCCGCTGACACAGCCCGGCAGCATGCCGGAATAAGGCGTCTCCAGGGTCGGGGTGATGAGCGTCAGGCGCACGCCCGGCTCGGGCCGCATGCCAAAAGACTTCAGCACCTGGACGTGGCTGTGGCCACCACCCAGGAGCACGAGGTCACGAACGTAAGGAATTTCTTTAGACGCCTGCATGCGCGCTAGCATGTCAACAAAAGTCGCGCGGAGAAAGGGTGCGTATCAGTCGTCGAGATCGAAGTCGAGGTAGTCCAGATCTTCGTGCATCTGACGTTCTTCCATGCGTTCCTCGATGGCGCGGCGAATCTCCAGCGAGCGCGCACTCTGCTCTTTGCCGCTGACCTCCACAGCCGTATCGACATCGTCGTCTACATCGTCTTCGGCGTCGCTCTCAAACTCATCAAGGTCGGAGGCAGGCAGTTCTTCCTCACCGTCGGCGAACTCATCTTCCGCCTCCGGCGCGTCTTCCTCGCCGTCCAGTTCATCATCTACGCGATCGTCATCGCTTACGGTCAACTAACGTCCCCTAGCCAGAAACCAAGATCATGCACCTCTTGGCGGCTTTTTAAGGCTGACGGGTAACCGATGTCAAGAGCAAAGCAGAGGCATTTGCCGCTGCTCGGGGAATTAGCGGTCAGGCAAACAGGGGCAGGAACAGATAGGCACAGAAAATGCCCACTGCAAAGATGCTGAGACGGTCGATGTAGGTCTTCAAAACAGTCATGTCTAAACCATAGCCAGACCCGAATCGCATGGGAAAGAACGTATTTCGATATGGATATAGCAAAAAATCGCGGTCTGGAAGACAGCGCAAACCTAAAGGTACAAAACGAGCGCCAACGCCAGCGGGGCCACGCATAGCCACAAACCGACACCAAACGCGACAGTACGCAGCGACAGCTGACTGACGGTGCGCCGGTCTATCTGCAATCCGACGAGGCCGAGCGCAACCACCAGGAGCGCTTTGCTGACGGTCCCGAAAAGGCTGATGAGCCAGTCCGGCAATTCGATCAGGGAACTGGAGGCGGCCGCCGCAACAAACAACAGAACAAATCCTGGCACGCGCAGCTTCGCCTCGCCGCTGCGCATCAGCAGGCTGACGACGAACGCCAGCGGTATCAGCCACAGCGTGCGGCCGAGCTTCACGGTCGTCGCCACCACCGCGGCTTCATCGCCATAAATAGCCGCCGTCGCCACGACCGAGCTCGTGTCGTGGATAGCCAGAGCAACCCAGGCGCCGAAAGTTTCCTGAGACAGCGACAGCGCGTTGCCGATATAGGGGAAGGTAAACAACGCGACGGCGTTCAACAGAAAAACGAGCGCCGTGCAGACCGCAAACTCATGCGGCTTGGCGCGCACGAGGGGCGCAAGCGTGGCGATCGCCGTGCCACCGCAGATTGCCGTTCCCGATGTCAGCAGGAGCGGCTCCTGGTCGTCGGCTGCCCGACGTCGCAGAAACAACCGCGCCGCGACCCAACCAAGCGCCAGCGTGGCCAGCACGTAGATACTCACGATCAGGCTGTAGTCGGCTGAAACAGACAGGAGGCGCGCGCCGCCGAGCGTGAAACCCAGGAGCACGATAGCCGTTTGCAGGGCCAGCGAGCCGGTGCGCTGGGCAGCCGGCACGGGATTCGTTTCGAGCACGAGGCGCACGAGCAGCCCGCCGAGCAGCGCAATGGCGGGATTACGCCAGTAAAGCCCGGCAGCGAGCGCCATGGCGCAGCCTATCCAGGCGGCGACGAGGTGTTTCTGTGACGGAGCCTGGACGCTATCAGTGGCGCTCATGCGCTGCGCCCGCCGCCATCAGCGAGCGTATACCCTGCAGATTCATACACTGCAGATTAGCCGGTATCGCAAACGCCGACCAGCGCGGCGCATTCAACGTCGCATCACGAGAGGTGCGCATGGCAACGAAGTCTTCCATCGCCGTGGCATGGCCGACGTGCACATTCTGCGCCTTCTCCTCCGCCACGGTCGTCACGAAACGGTGGCGTCGTCCGTCGCCGCCATAGTCGTGACAGACGTAGAGGCGCGTCTCATCCGGCAGGGCAAGCAGCTTTTGTATCGACCGATAGAGCCGCACGGGACAGCCGCCCGGAAAGTCACAGCGAGCGGTGCCGGTGTCCGGCATGAACAGGGTATCGCCGACGAAAACGAAATCGTCGAACTGATAACTGACGCACCCCGGCGTATGCCCCGGGGTTGCGAGCACTCTGGCGCAGCCATGGCCCAGGCAGAGCTTATCGCCGTCTTCGACCAGGCGATCGTAGCCGCTGACGTCAGGGGTCGCCGCGCCGATGACCGTTTGCGCGCAGAGCAGATGTTGCTTGAGGTAGCCGCTGGCGCTCGGCCGGTCGGCATGCACATGCGTCTCCAGTATCCAGCGCACGGTGTAGCGCTGGGCATCGACCCAGTCGAGCATCAGATCAGCCGTGTCGGTGTTCAGCGCACCGTCTTCGCCTACGCCCAGCGGGGCATCGACAACGGCGCAAATAGCGGACTCCGGATTGGCAACGATGAAACTGTAAGAACCGGAGGATGGCTCGAAGAAAGGATGGACGGTCATGCTCATATGGAAATCATAGGCAAAGCAGACCGAAATTCTTCTCAAAAACTTTGCTTTCATCGATATTTAATCTAATATTTTCCCAATCATTTAAACTAATTCGGAATATTATTCCATTGGACCGCTTCGACCGACGCATTCTTGAGCAATTGCAGACCGACAGTGACATCGCCGTCGCGCAACTGGCTGAGCAGATTGGACTCTCCACCAACGCCTGCTGGCGGCGCATCAAGCGCCTCGAGGAGAGCGGCCTGATCCGCCGGCGCGTGGCGCTGCTCGATGAGCGGGCGTTGGATTTGAAGCTCACGGTCTTCGTGGCCGTGAAGACCAACGAACACAACGATCGCTGGCTGAAAAAGTTCGCCGACGGCGTCAAAGCGCTCCCGGAGGTGGTGGAGTTTTACCGCATGAGCGGCGATACCGACTATCTGCTGAAAATTGTCGTCAAAGACATCGACGACTACGATCGCGTCTACAAGAAGCTCATCGCGGTCGCACCGATGCACGACGTGTCGTCGTCTTTCGCGATGGAACGCATCAAATCGTCAACCGCCCTGCCCCTCGATCACCTGACGGCCGCACGTTGATCAAGCAGAATACGCTGACGGCAATCGCCGCCGCGACGCTCGGCGGTCCGGCCCGGGATTCATGGCCTTGCGAGCCCCTCGCCGAGCAGCCATCCGGCTACCAGGTTCTCCTGCACACTGAGCCCGACCACCTTGGAGCGTGAGAAAAGTTGCTATAGTGCAGCGGGGTTAGTAACGGCATTCCGCGAGAAGTTCATGCGCCGCCTGTTTTTGTTTTGCTTGTTGTCAGTTCTACCGGCTGCGATCGTCGCCGCGGAGACCCTGCAGCTGTCCACTGTCGTGCGCGTGCGCACGGCGCCCGTGGAAGCCCGCAGCGTGGGTGGCAATCTCATCGCCACGGGCGTTGTGGCCGCCTACCGCAAGGCAACCGTAGCGGCCGAGGTTGGCGGCCGGATCGTCGAGCGTCTGGTCGAGCCGGGCGCCCAGATCGAAGCCGGCACAGTCCTGATGCGTATCGATCCCGACCGGCTGCAGCTCGCGCTGCGTCAATCCCAGGCACTGGCCGAAGCACGCCGCGTCGATGCGGAGCACGCCCGTCATGAATACCGGCGGGGTGAAAACCTGTTCGCGAAGAAGGTCATCAGCCAGGACACCCTCGACGATCTGCGCTTCGGCCAGCAACGCGCCCAGGCGCAGCTGCAGGCGGCGCTGGTGGAAGTCGCGAGCGCCGAGCGCAACCTGCGCGACACCGGCGTGTCATCCCCCTTCAACGGACAGATCGAGCAAGTCCACGTCCAGGTCGGTGATTTCGTGAGCGCCGGCCAGCCGATCGCCACGCTGACGGACTTTTCCCGCGCGCGCGTCATTGCCGGCGTGGCGGGCGGAGATACCAATTATCTGAGCGCCGGCGAAGTCGCGCGCATCGCCTTTGACGACCTGGGCGGCGTCAGCATCGAGGCTGAAATCACGAGCGTCGGACGCGTCAAAGAGCAGCCGAGCGGCACCTACCCCGTCGAGCTGATGATTTCCGGCGACATTGCCGAGCGCCTGCGCGAGGGCATGGTGGCCAACATCGCCTGGACCAACCAGGCGGCAAACCCCGCCAGTATCAGCGTGCCGGCAACGGCTCTGATACGTCGCGCGGGCAAGATCGGCGCTTATGTCGTCGTCGACAACACCGCCTATCTGCGCGACATCAGAATCGGCAAAAGCGACGGGCGCCGCGTGGAAATTCTCGCCGGTCTCAGGCGCGGCGACGAGGTCGTGATCGAAGGCCAGTTTGCGCTACGCGACGGGGCCCGCGTCGAAGTCGAGCGCTACGGCCCCTGAACCCCGCATGATCCGCTTCTTCGTCGAACGCCCGCTCATGGTCAACGTCCTCGCGCTGACCATCGTCGTCCTGGCGTTCTACTTCGTCGCAGGCGTCCCCCGGGAATATCTGCCAAGCATCGACATGCCCCGCGTCACCGTGGTCGCCAAACTGCCTGGCGCCTCGGCCCGGGACATGGAAACCAAAGTCACGATCCCCATCGAGGAGGCGATCGATACTGTCGACGGCGTGGACGAGTACACCACGACAATCTCCGACAGCGTGTCCATCACTGACATCGAGCTGTACATCGACAGCACCGAAGAGCAGGTCAATACCGCGATGCAGGACCTGCGCGACGCCATTGACGGCATCACCGACTTCCCGCGGGAAATGGAAGACGAACCCACGCTGACCCGTTTCAATCCGGGCAAGTGGTCATTCGTGGAGATAGCGCTCTCGGGCCCGATGGACGCCCTCGTACCGCTGGCCAAGAGCCTCGAACGGCGGATTGAACGTCTGCCCGACGTCTCGCGGGTCACGATTGTCGGCCTGCAGGATCCCGAGGTCCGGGTGCTGGTCGACCCCAACAAAGCAAACGCGCATGGCATCACGGTGCTCGACGTGGTCCGTGCGGTGGAGCGGCGGAACGTGTCATCCACCGGCGCTGTCCTCGAAACAGCGGCTGACCGCAAGCAGGTCATGGTGTGGAGCCGCTACGAAGATCCGATCGAGGTTGGTGAGACGATTGTTGCCTCCCAGCCGGGGATTGGCGTCGTGCGTATCAGCGACATCGCCCGAGTAGAGCTCGGCCGCGAGGACACGGGCCTCATCACGCATACGAACGGCAAGCCGGGCCTCTCTCTGGTCATCACCAAACGGGAAAACAGCGACGCCCTCGACGCCATTGCCCAGGTGCGCGCTCTCATGACGACCGTCGAGCTGCCGCCCAACGTCTCGTTCGACTACGTCAACGACCGCACGTTCTATACCAGCAACCGCCTGCAGGTCATGACCACCAACGGCCTCATGGGCGGCGTGCTGGTGGGTCTGATTCTTTTTGCCTTCATGCGCCGGGAAGCCGCCACCTGGGTGCTTGCCGGCATCCCGATTGTCTTCTGCGGCTCGCTCATCCTGCTGCCTTTCCTCGGCATGACGCTCAACCTCTTCACGCTGACCGGGCTCGTCATCGTGCTCGGGATGGTGGTGGACGACGCCGTGGTGGTGGCGGAAAACATCGTCAGCAACCGCGAGCGCGGGCTGGGCCCGCACGAGGCTGCCATCACAGGCGCCCAGGAAATGGTCAAGCCGGTGTTTGCCGCGGCGCTCACCACCATGCTCGCGTTTGGCCCCATCGTTGCAATGGGCGGTATGCCCGGCAAAGTCATGTGGCAGATTCCGGCCATGGTCGTGCTGGTGCTGATCTTCTCGCTGATCGAGTCTTTCTGCGTGCTGCCGGCGCATATGTCGCATGTGCGCGCGGGCAGCGATCACGGGCGGCGCGGTTTCGTCGTGGCACTGGAGCGGTATTACCGCCGCGCGCTGCGCTATGCGCTGCGCCATCGCTGGCAGATCCTCGCCATCGCCGCGACGGCATTCATCGTGATCATGGCGTTGATCCGACCACTGGTGCCGTTTGTGCAGTTCCCGCAGACCGACGCCCGGCTGCTGTTCGTCAAGGTGAGCGCCCCCATCGGCACCCCGCTCGAGCAGACCGAGGCGGTGGCAACCGATCTGCAACGCCAGATCCGCGCGATCACCGCTGACGACTTTCGCGCCATCACGGCGCGCATTGGCCATCAGGACGTCAACGGCGGCAACAAAGAGCGCGGCGAAGCAGAGAACGAAGCGCTGCTCACGATCGTCTTCAAAGACCTGGACCGCCGGTTCACGAATCAGGAGTGGATCCAGGAACTCAACCGCACACTGCAGGTGCCTCCCGGAGTCCAGCTGACCTTCCAATCCGAGTACATTGGCCCGCCGACCGACCAGCCTGTCACCATCCACGTCGAGTCGAACGACGACGACGTGCGCCGCGCCGTTGCCCTGGAGATCGCCGAGTACGTGCGCGCAAGCCCGGGCACAACCGAGGTGCAGGTGGACGAGCGGCGCGGCACGCCGAAACTCGACCTCAATCTCAACTACGAGAAACTGGCCCTCCTCGGCCTGGATCCGCAGACGGTGTCGCTGACGGTGCAGGCTTCTTTCTTCGGGATTGAGGCGTCCGAACACCGCGATATGGTCGACACGACTGAGCTCCGGGTGCAGTTCGACCCTGCCGCCCGGGGCGATCTCAATGCGTTCCTGGACACCCCGGTGCGCGCCGCGAGCGGCGCGCTGGTACCGCTGCGCGACGTCGTCAACCCGATCGAAACGCCGGGCCTGGACCGCATCTATCACCGCGACGGCTATCGCACATCCACGGTGCGCGCGAGCTTTACACCCGAGGCGCCCCATACCGCGCTGTCTTATGCCACCGAGCTCGAACGCGAGCTGCTGCCTCAATTCACCGGGATCGACGGTCTGGAGGTGCTGATCGGCGGAGAAGCCAAAGACACGCAGGAAGTCACCGGCGAGCTTGCCACTGTGGCGGTGCTCGTGATTCTCGCCATCGGCGTCGTCATCTGGATCCTGCTCGGCTCGCTGCTGGAGGCCCTCTTCGTGCTGGTGGTAATCCCATTTGCGGCAGCGGGCGTGATCCTTGCCTTTTTCATCCACGGGCTGGACCTGTCGATGACCGCGATGATCGGCGCCATTGGCCTCGCCGGCGTGGTCGTCAACGCATCCATCGTCATGATCGACGCCATCCATCGGTTCATGGAGCGCGACCGCGGCGCGCGCGACCCGCTGGAGATCATGCAGGATGCAGTTGTCTCACGCTTGCGCCCGATTCTCGTGACCACGCTGACGACATTGGGCGGTGTCATGCCCACCGCATACGGCATCGGCGGTTACGACACGATTGTCAGCCCGATGTCTGTGGCGATCGGCTGGGGATTGCTCTTTTCCACCGGCGTGACCTTGTTTGTCGTGCCGGTCTTGTTCAGCATTGCGCAGGACATCAACCACCGGTTCAAGCGCGGCAATCCGGATGATCACATCAGCCGAGAAGAACTGGCAGAACTGGCAGCCGAAACATGAACGCACTGGAGAGCGACGCCCCGCTCATCGTCTACGTCGACATCAAAAGCCCGTACGCCTTTGTGGCGATCGAGCCGACATTAAGGCTGGAAGCGAGCCTCGATCTCGAGTTCGACTGGCGACCGCTGACCCTGGATATTCCGAGCTATCTGGGCTCGGCGCGCAAAAAGGAGGGCAAAGTCGTCGAGAGCAAGCGCAGCGCCAACCAATGGAGTGGCATCAAGTACGCCTACCGCGACGCCAGACGCTACGCAGAGCGCCAGGGACACATGCTCAAGGGCACGGAAAAAATCTGGGATTCCAGCATTGCGAACATCGGCATCAGCTGGACCATGGCCAAGGCACGGGCACGTCTGCCAGCCTACTTCGACGCGGTGTACCCACCGTTCTGGCGGCGTGAGCTCGACATCGAAGACGTCGGCGTCGTCACGGCATGCCTCGAACAGGCAGGTGTACCGAGCGCCGGTTTTGCCGAATTCAACGCCGGTCCCGGGCGCGCCGCGCACGACGCTCTGCAGGCGCAGCTGCATCCTGCCGGCATCTACGGGGTACCCAGCTATGTCATCGACGGGCATATCTTCTTCGGTCGTGAACACCTGCCCCAGGTGCGCTGGCTGCTGACTGACCGGGCAGGTCCCGCCCCCGACATCGCCTACGAGATCTGAGCGTGCGGATAGCCATATACATCGATTTCAAATCGCCGCACGCCTATCTCGCGATGCGGCCGACGCTGGCGCTGCTTGCGGAGCACCCTCGGCTGGAAGCCGCCTGGCTGCCATTCGATACGCGGCAAAAACCCGTACCGCAGGCCAAAGCGGTAGAAAACCGTTCAGAGTCACACTTTCGCGTGAGAGCAGAAGCCCGCCAGGCAACACACCTCTATTACGCCGACGTGCTCGGCGTACCGATGAGTTTTCCGCAAGACCCGGGGGAGACGACGCTGGCGCTCGCCGCGCTCTGCGATTGCCAGACAGACCCCCTGCCCTTCATCAACGCAGCTTTCCATGCGTACTGGGTCAACCATGCTGATCTCAATGATGAAGGCACCGTGCGCGGGCTGCTTGCCGATTGTGGCCTCGACGCCGACGGCTTCTCCCCGCGGGATGCCCTCACGAAGCTCGAGCAGACGATCGCATCCGCCGGGGAACTCGGTGTCATCGATACCCCGGCTTATCTCGTCGCCGATCAGCTGTTCATCGGCCGTGAGCACCTGCCGTGGATACGCGAGCTACTGAGCGCCTGACGCCCCTGTGATGCTCGCGCCGTCCTCAGCCTGGACGTTGAGGTCCGGCGTGCCGGTATAAACCACGTCAGCATTTCCTCGCGCAACTGCGTCCAGGTGTGCCGTTGCCCAGGTGCTCACCACGCTGCTGCTGGTGGCTTCGAGCGTGACGGTTTGCGCGCGCAGCGCGCCGGCATCGATGCGGGCCTGACCGGTCGCGTCGAGTTGCAACGTAGACGCCGAACCCGCGAGATACGCCTGGCTGGCGCCTCCGGTCAACACCTGCAGATTGCCCACGTCGAGCTCAACGAGCCTCACACTCCCCTGTCCCGAGACACGCACATCCAGATCCGGTGTGCCCAAACCTGCCCCGGTAACGGCGCTGTCACCGTAGACTGCAAGGCGTTCCAGTGGCGGGTTGACCCGTCCCAGGTCGAAGGCGGTCGTGCCAAGGAGCTGAAGTGCGCGCAGATCGGGGCAACTCACGTCGACCATGAGCGCTGCGCCCTGGATCCGCACACGGCCACTGTCGTCGGTCTCCACTGCCGCCGCCGCGACCGCCTCGGGTGTCCCGCGTAAACGCAGGAACACACTTTCCGCGTCGATCATGCGCAGACCAAAATCGCCGGAAACCTCGACCTCCGTGCAAGCACCCAGCTGCATGTCCTCGAACGCGTCCGGGGCGCAACCGGCACAGGTCAGTGCAGCGACGATCAGGAGATGCCGCTTCATTCGGCGTATGTGACGAATTCCACCCAATTGCCGTCCGGATCTTCGACCATGCCGATGGTGACACCCGGCCGGGCTTCCGTGAGCGGCACGACAATTTTCACCCCGGCAGCCTCACACTCGGCCATGACGTCGGCCAGATTGTCTACGCGCATGGTCCAGTAGCGGTATCCGGTTGCGCTGGCAATCGGGCCTGCCGGCGGACCCGTCTCCGGTGCCGGATCCGGCACCACAATCTTGATGAGGCTGTCGCCGCACCAGAGCCGGTACATCAGGCCACCCATCGGGAAAGGTGTGCTGGGCTCTTCTCGGAAGCCCAGCAGATCGCGATAGAAGCCGACCATCGCTTCGCCATTACGCGTCACGATGCCGAGATCAATGGCGCCCTTACTCAAACTGACAGCCATGTTTCTGCCTCAGCCGTCGAGGACGGCGTTCCAGTCAGCCACTTCGCTGACAGAAGCCAGGAGCTCACTCGCATCACCTTCGATGGTCACGCTGATGATTTTGTCGCCCTGAGCTATGTCGTTGACCACTGCCTGGTCGGCATCACCCTGGACGGCGCCGAAGATCGTGTGGGCATCGTCAAGCCACGGGGTGGGGACATGGGTGATGAAAAACTGCGAGCCGTTGGTGCCGGGCCCGGCATTCGCCATCGAAAACTTGCCCGGCGCGTCGTGACGCAACTCGGGAACGAATTCATCACCGAAGCGATAACCCGGGCCGCCGGTACCCGTGCCCTGGGGACAACCGCCTTGAATCATGAAGTCGGCGATCACGCGATGGAAACCCAGGCCATCGTAAAAACCGCGCTGTGCGAGATTGACGAAATTGGCGACGGTCATCGGGGTTTTGTCCGCAAAAAGATCGAGCCGAATGGTGCCCTTATCCGTTTCCATGACTGCAACTAGTGACATTTTTTCTCCTTAACGCTGTGGCGCGGTTGTCTTTTTCGAACGCTTACTGCCAACCGCCAAGCAGCGCACCCATCACCACGCTGTAAACGACGCGGTATCCGGCCTGAATGATAAACAATCGCAAGCCCCAGCCACAGAACGCCGTGTCTGACGCCATGGCGGTGGCAATGAATCCTATCCCGGTGACCAGACCCAGCAGCGCACCGCCACTCCAGCCCTGAATGCTGAGCGCATGCACAAGCCAGGCAAGCGTGACCGCGGTCAGCAGCGCCGTAAAGAAACTGATGATGAACGGGCTGGCGGAGGGTTCAATGTCCGCTTCGGTCTTGCCCATGGCCGCAAGCCAGGCTTTACCGAAGAGCGGACCATACCAGAGCCCGCCCAGCACGAACGCGAGCACTGTCGCCACCAGCACCGCCCACCAGTTGAACATATCCATCAAGACGTCCTCCAGCTGTCGCCAAAGCGGTCCGTAAAGCAGAGTTTCTCCACGGGGCGGCGCGAGATCGGACCGTGCCCGCCCAGCACCGGGTAGCCAATCGGCACGACACCGCACGTGTACCAGTCATCGGGTATGTCGAGCAACGCCTTGAGCGCGTCTTCCTCATAGCACAGGAGCGTCGTGAGCGTGCATCCGATCCCCTCGCTGACGCAGGCCAGCATGACATTCTGCAGTGCCGGATACACCGAGCCGCCCCCGACGACGGAAGCGCGCGGCAGATCAGCATCGGTAATCGCCATGAGGTCGGGATTGAAACAGAAGACCAGAATGACCGGGGCCTCGCCCATATGTTCACCAAGATGGTCGCAGGCATCGAGCATACGTTCGCGCTTGGCACGAGCTTCACCGGACATCCGCTCGAGCCCGGCACGGGCATTTTCACCGTACGATGCCCACTGCGGACGATACAGATCACCAATCGCGGTTTTGAGCGCCGGCTGACGCACCACAACGATCCGCCAGGGCTGCACATTACCGCCGCTCGGCGCCCAGGCGCCAGCCTGCAGAATTCTCTCGAGCACCGCGTCGGGAATCGGGTCGGGCTTCAACCGCCGCACGGCACGCAGCGTGCTCATGGCGTCGTAAAGTGGTATCGAATCAGCCACTGTGCGCAGCCAGAAACTCGGCAAACTCATGCATCGCGCTGTCGCGGGCCGGGCCCTCTTTCCAGTCGTCGATGAACGTCACATTCGGCGCCGTTTCCGCGATCAGCAGCGACGACGAAGCCG
This sequence comes from Pseudomonadales bacterium, assembly GCA_965267275.1. GTDB lineage: Bacteria > Pseudomonadota > Gammaproteobacteria > Pseudomonadales > Azotimanducaceae > UBA4421. The sequence goes on along the minus strand of OZ253950.1, from coordinate 1,955,356 downwards.
GATGGTAGAGATCGTCGCCCTTGAGAACCAGCAGCGGTGTCTGGACCGTTCTGACGAAATCAGCGTCGACATTGAAAAGCACCTTGTCGCCGCCATACATGTTTTCGCGAAACCCCTGCCAGGCGGCGGCATCTCCCATCCGCGCCTTAAGGGGTTCGGCCCAGTCGTCGAACATCGCGTAGAAGGCGTCTTGATTACCGTCGCGGCCAATGGTTTGAAACAAAGTTGCCGACGCTACTCGCTCCGGCGCCGCCTCGATCAGCCCGAGACAGTACGGACCGCCGATGCACATCCCGGCAACGTGAAAGCGGTCAATCCCGAGATGGTCCATGAGGCCAAGCTGATCCGCCGTATAGGTCGCCCAGCCATCGTCCGCGGACACGGGCGCAGCGCTCTGCCCGGCATTGCGCTGATCCATGGCGATGACTCGATATTGATCTTTGAGCTGCTCAATCGGATTCCACGGCGTGTTGTCCCAGAAGCTGATCGCTGAGCGCATGCCGCCCGGCGCAATCAGCAGCAGCGGATAGCCGCTGCCGGCTTCCTCGTAGTAGATCTCGGCACCGTCGCGTTGATACGTCGGCATGGTGTGCTCCTTTTAGCTAGAGAGTAGCGATAGAGAGTAACGATAGAGACTGACGATAGAGATGGTCTGTCGTTACTCGGTCTGGCCCCGACGCTCGAGCTCGCGCTTGAGACGCACGGTATCGCTTTCGAGCGGTTCTGCCAGCTGCGACGGATCAAGCGTGCCTTCGCTGTGCGCGCGCATCTTCGCACCGTCGTAGGTGATCCACTTCTCCGGAATGACCTCGAGCACTACCCGCAGAGGCGAGTCGAGAAATTCCTGAAACTTCTGCGCCTCCGCTTCTTCGGGCCGCAGCGCGCGCGCAAAGTCGGGATAGAACCAGTCTTTGGTTTCACGGTCTTCGTGAATCACACACTTACCTTTGATCGTGACCGTCTTGCCGGGCCCCATGCTGGTGCCCGTGCTCGTCACTACGACAGACACCTGAGGGTTACGCCGCACAGCGCTGATGCGATGTCGATGCGCGCCACCGGTCAACCAGACACGCCCATCACGCCAGATGTAAGACATGATGACACCCATGGGCCAGCTGTCTTTCGTGCACCAGTTGAATACGCACTCGCGCTGTTCGAGTAACAACGCTTCCTGATCGTCCGGATTCAGCCGATAAACCGAGACCAGTTCGTAGTTGTCGATGTCTTCTGCCATGTTGACTCCTTCAAGTATTGTCGAGAAACAGCGTCAGCGGGCGCAGTGCCCGCCGTCGATTGTGATGATTGTGCCGGTGGTGTTCGCCGAGCGGTCGCTTGCCAGAAACGCAACCATGTCGGCTATGTGTTCCGGCTGCCCCGGCGGATAGCGCGCATCCCACAGCTCCTGCCAGCGCTCGGCATCCCCCCAGCGTTTTTCCGCCATGCTGCGCTGCAGCGTCTCGAGGCGCTCGGTGACAATCTGTCCCGGGTTGATACCGACCACACGGATAGCGTCTTTGCGGCTCGTCCCGCCGAGCGCTCTGGTCAACGCCATCAATGCGGCATTGCCGCCGGCGCCGGCCGCGTAGCCCGCGCTCGGGCGTTCACCGCCCGCGCCAATGACATTGATGATGACGCCGCCACGGCCGCGCATGTCGGCGTAGATGGCGCGGCACATGTTGATATAGCCGAAAACCTTGAGATCCCACGCCTCGCGCCAGGTCTCTTCGTCGACGTCCGCCAGGCTGCCTGCCGGGATGGCTCCGGCATTGTTGACAAGAATATCGACACCGGCCTGTGCCTCACACAAGGCGCCGACCTCGCCCGAGTCGCTCAAATCCACCGCGCTGTAGGAAACTTCGACGTTTGCCTGACTCCGCACCTGTGCCTGGGCCGCCAGGAGATCCGCTTCCGTGCGCGCCACCAGGTGCACATGACAGCCTTCCAGCGCAAGCCGCTCGGCACAAGCCAGACCGATGCCTTTCGATGCGCCGGTTACCAACGCCCGTTTGCCGGTTAAATGAAGATCCATAAGTTCCCCCCAGCCGACACTGTAGCATTGTCTTCGATGCGAAACCGCATTTCGCCAGGGCGTTCTCCCGCATCCCGGTGACGAGGCTCTACACGCCCCGGCGCAGGACACCAATGCGCCCGTACGAGGTATACTGGCCGGCATGAGCATCCCGACCCTCGACATGCAGTCCCTCGACGCTTCTGCGCTGGATACAGCGTGTCGCGAGTGGGGTTTCTTCGCCCTTGTCGGCCATGACGTATCCCGCGAGCTGCTGACGGCAGCGATGGCGCACACCCGGGATTTCTTTACCGCGCCTATCGACGCAAAGAATCGCATTCGCCGATCCGCGTCGAATCCCTGGGGTTTCTATGACGCTGAGCTCACTAAGAATCGCCGCGATTGGAAAGAAATTCTCGATATCGGTCCATCTTTGACGACAGCCAAGATGGCGGACGCGACTACCCAGTGGCCGGACATACCCGGCTTCAAAACGACGATGAGTGACCTGCAGAACGCGATGCATGCCGTCGCTCTCCACCTGGTCAGAGCCATTGGCAACGCGCTCGAAAGTCACGTCGATCTGACCGCGCCATTTGCGGAACACACGAGCTTCCTGCGGCTCAATTTCTATCCAACCTGCCCGGATCCGGCAGCGGCTGATGCCGGCTTCGTACCAGAACATGGGCAGTTGGGCATCAGCCACCACACGGACGCCGGAGCGGTGACGGTGCTGGCACAGGACGAGCATCCCGGCCTGCAGGTTTACCGCGACGGCAGCTGGTATCTGGTGGATCCGGTCGCTGATGCTTTCATCATAAACATCGGCGACATCGTGCAGGTCTGGTCCAACGACCGTTATCAGGCCCCGCTGCACCGCGTGCTCGCCAACAGCAACGCGGAGCGGATCAGCATGCCCTACTTCCTCAACCCGGCGTATGACTACGACTATGCGCCGGTCGTCGCCGATCCGCCGCACTATACGCCGATCAACTGGGGCGCGTTCCGCGAAGGGCGCACGGCCGGAGACTATGCCGACCAGGGTGAAGAAATCCAGATCAGCCACTTCCGCACCGCGCAAAACGGTTAACGGGCGCGCCTGCACCCCGCCAACAAAAAAGGCGCCTTGATGGCGCCTTTTTCGCGAAACCGACCTGACCCTAAATTGGATGCAGCTTCACCGGCATCTCGAGAAAGCCGTTCACGAAGGCAGAGGGTACGCGTACAGCCTCCCCCACCACTTCCACCATGTGGAAGCGCTTCTGTATTTCTTCCCAGAGAATGCGCAACTGCATCTCCGCCAGACGGTTACCCATGCAGCGATGCAGACCAAAACCGAACGACAGGTGCTGGCGCGCCCGCGGCCGGTCGATCATGAACTCGTAGGGCTGGTCGATGGCGCGTTCATCGCGGTTACCCGACAGGTACCACATGCAGACCTTGTCGCCCTGCTTCATCTGCTGACCCCTGAACTCGAAATCCTGAGTCAGCGTGCGGCGCATGTGCGCAAGCGGCGTGACCCAGCGGATGATCTCGGAGACCATGTTGGGGATGATCGCCGGATTGTTGCGAAGCTTAGCGTATTCGCCCGGGTTCTCATTGAGTGCAAGCACACCGCCAGTAATGCTGTTGCGGGTGGTGTCGTTGCCGCCAACGATCAGAAGCACCAGGTTGCCCAGGAATTCCTGCGGTCGCGTGGGCAGATCCCGGGTCGCTTCACCGTGCGCCAGCATGGTAATGAGGTCGTTGCCTTCGGGCTTGTCGACGCGGTCCTGCCAGAGCTTGCCGAAAAACTCGAGGCACTCGTACAGCTCTTCACGGCGCTGCTCTTCGGTTTCGACCACACCCGTTTCCGGACTGCCCGTAGCGACGTCCGACCAGCGTGTCAGCTTGCGGCGTTCTTCGAAAGGAAAATCGAAGAGCGTGGCGAGCATCTGCGTCGTCAGCTCAATGGATACTTTATCGACCCAATCGAAGGTTTCACCAACGGGCAGAGAATCGAGGATTTTGCAGACCCGCTCGCGAATGGTGCCTTCCAGTATCTTGAGATTCTGCGGCGCGACCACCCCCTGCACAGTCTTACGCTGCTCATCGTGCTTGGGCGGATCCATTGCGATGAACATCGGCAGTTCGAAGTCTTCTTCCGGGTCGGTGACGGTGATCGCCGGTTCCGACGAGAAGACCTGCCAGTTGCGCTCGATCTCCATGATGTCTTCGTAGCGCGTCACGGACCAGTACGCTCCGAACTCGCTGTCTTTGCAGTAATGCACCGGCGCCTCGTTGCGCAGGCGGTCGAAAAACTCGAACTTCTTGTTCTGCGACCACAGATCCATCTGCGTCATGTCGAAATCTTCGAGCGGAAGCGTTGCCGGATCCTGCTCGATCATATTCACTACATCTGGTTCAGCCATCAGAATTGAAACTCCGGCAGGTTGACGACAAGACCGTCCAACTCTTCGGTGACCGGTATCTGGCAGGACAGCCGCGAGTTCGACTGACGCTCAGGGTTGAGGTCGAGCATCGACTCTTCGGTTTCACCCGGCTGACCGACTTTCGCCATCCAGTCTTCCGCAACCATCACGTGGCACGTGGCGCAGGAGCATTCGCCGCCGCAGTCCGCATCAATTCCAGGAACCAGATTGTCCAGCGCCGCATTCATCACGGTGGTACCCACCTCTGCGTCGATCGCGTGCTCGGTACCGTCGTGTTCAATGTAGGTAATCTTGGGCATTACGTGTCCTTTATCTCATTGTTTACGGCTGCCAGTTCAGCCAAAGTGGTTATTCAAACGTTCTGCGGCATCAGCCAAAGCAGCAAAGTATACAAAGCGTTCCTGTCACGCAATATCACGGATATCCACTAGACCATTGATCGACATTGCCAGCGCAACATCCTGATCTGTAACGGTATTTCCGGCGTCGTGCGTCGTGAGCTGGATACTGACACGGTTGTAGACATTGTGCCAGTTGGGGTGGTGGTCGGACTTTTCGGCGAGCAGCGCCACCTGGGTCATGAAGCCGAACGCCTGTACAAAATTCTCGAAGACGAATTCGCGGCACAGCGCGTCGTTTTCCAGCGTCCAACCTTCTGGCGTCATGCACACCCCGGTTTCGTTGAGGAGATGGTGGAGCCAGGGAGGATCGAACTCCCGACCTCGTGAATGCCATTCACGCGCTCTCCCAGCTGAGCTATGGCCCCAAAACGAGCGCGTGATCTTAGGTAGCGCGCCCGGTGCTGTCAATAAAGGATCGAACCCACCTCAACCCTCCTGAGCGTCGGCCATTTCGGCAAGCGCGCGTTGCACATCAGCATAAGCTTTGTCGAGGCGCTTGCGTTCTTTGCCGGAAACGTTGAGGGCCTCGAGCGCATCGCGCAGGCGGGCGCGGGTGAGGTCGGGGCCGAGGAACAACAGTGAATCAAAGAGCGGCAGCGATACCGGGCGGCCGCTGATGGCAACGAACAGCGGAAACAGGAAGTCACGGAATTTCAGTTGCATCGCCTGCGCCAGATTCTGGCAGAGCGCAAAGATGTCATCGCGCTGCCAGCTGCGCAGCGCATCGAGCTCCGCAAGCGTATGGTGAATGACCTTGACCACATCGTCACGCTGCAGACTCTTATGCACGAAGTCTTCAGGTTCAACTGCTTTGCGGTTACCCACCAGGTAATCCACCAGAGGCACGAGGTCGGCGAGCCGTTCCACACGCTCCTGCACCAGCGGGATGAGCTCGGACAGCCGACTCTGATTGAGCATCCAGGTACCCACGCGTTCGCTGAACTCTTCCGCGGACAGGTTGCGCAGGTACTGCCCATTCAGCCAGGCAAGCTTGGTTTGATCGAATATCGGGCCGCCCGTTGAGACGCGATCTACGTCGAATGCCGCCACCATCTCTTCTTTGTCGAAAATCTCACGCTCATCGGGCATCGACCAGCCCATCAGCCCCAGATAGTTGAGAAGCGCTTCCGGCAGAAAGCCCATGTCTCGATAGTACGTGACGCTGGTGGGATTCTTGCGTTTGGAGAGCTTGCTCTGATCGGGGTTGCGCAGCAGCGGCAGGTGTATGAGCTCCGGCATTTCCCAGCCGAAATATTGATAGAGGAGCACATGTTTCGGCACCGAATTCAGCCATTCTTCGCCGCGCAGAATGTGCGTAATGCCCATCAGGTGATCATCCACCACGACGGCCAGATGATAAGTGGGCATGCCGTCCGCTTTGACGAGCACCTGCATGTCACTCTGCGCAAACGGCATCGATATCTCGCCGCGCAGGCGGTCCGTGAATACACAATCGCCGGTCTCGGGCACCTTCATGCGAATGACGTGTGACTCACCCGCGGCGATTCGGTCGGCAACTTCGCCAGCCGTCAGATGCAGGCAATGTCCATCGTAGCGCGTGGTTTGTTTCGCAGCTTGTTGCTCCGCGCGTACACGGTCCAGGCGTTCTTTGCTGCAGAAACACACGAAAGCGTGGCCGTCGTCGACGAGTTGCTGAGCGTACTTCGCGTACGTCTCGCGTCGTTCGCTCTGGCGGTACGAACCGTGCGGGCCGCCCACGTCCGGACCTTCATCCCAGCTGAGGCCCAGCCATTGGAGCGCTTCATAAATCGCCGTTTCCGACGCTGCGGTGCTGCGCTCCTGATCGGTATCTTCGATGCGCAGCAGAAACTGGCCGCCCTGCTGCTTAGCAAACGCCCAGTTGAAGAGCGCCATATAGGCAGTGCCCACATGTGGGTCGCCCGTCGGCGAGGGCGCGATGCGGGTACGAACGGTCATCGTGTGCAGCGTCGTTTAAAAGCCCAGAGTTTCGACGTCGCTCGGAATGAGCGGATAAGAAATCCCTGCCCATTTCTGAACGACGCGCACCACCTGACAGGCATAACCGAACTCGTTGTCGTACCAGACGTACAACACCGCGCGGTTGCCCGACACGATGGTTGCCTCACCGTCGACGATACAGGCATGGCGGTTACCCACCAGGTCTGAAGAGACGATATCCGGCGAGGTCGTATAGTCGATCTGCCGCTGCAGGTTGCTGTGCAGACTCACATTGCGGAGGAAGTCGCTGACCTCCTCTTCGGTCGTCTCGCGCCCCAACGTCAAATTCAGGATCGCCAGAGAGACATTAGGCGTCGGCACGCGAATCGCGTTGCCGGTGAGCTTGCCGTCGAGCTCCGGCATGAGCTTGGTGACAGCCGAGGACGCGCCCGTTTCGGTAATCACCATATTGAGCGGTGCACCGCGGCCGCGACGATTCTTCTTGTGATAGTTGTCGATCAGGTTCTGGTCGTTGGTGTAGGCGTGCACGGTCTCCATGTGGCCGTTCACGATCTCGAACTCTTCGTTCATCACCTTGAGCACCGGCACGATGGCATTCGTCGTGCAGCTTGCCGCCGCAAGGACTTCATCCGTGGGCTCCATCAGTGATGAATTGACGCCGGAGACGATGTTTTTGATATCGCCTTTGCCCGGCGCGGTCAGAATGACCTTGGATGCACCTTTGGCTTTGATGATCTCACTCAAACCCGCGCGATCGCGCCAGGCGCCGGTGTTGTCGATGACGATGGCGTTCTTGATCCCGTACTGCTCGTAGTCCACGTCCGCCGGGTCGTTGGCGTAAATCACGCGGATCACATTGCCGTTGGCAATGATGCAGCTGTTCTCTTCGTCTATGCGGATCGTGCCCTGGAAGCTGCCGTGCACAGAATCACGACGCAGCAGGCTCGCGCGTTTGACCAGGTCGTTGTCGCTACCCTTGCGAACCACGATCGCGCGCAGACGCAGTTGCTGTCCGCTGCCGGTTTTCTCGACCAGGAGGCGCGTCAACAGGCGTCCAATCCGACCAAAACCGTACAACACGACGTCCTGGGGTTCCGGCAGCGGCGGCACGTCGCGGCCGATGACCTCGGCACATTCGCGCTCGACGAAGTCCTGCGCGGAGATATCGCTGTGCTCCAGCTCCGCCATGTGTTTGATGGTCAGCTTGCCGACATCAATGTGACAGGGACCCAGATCCAGGTTGGACATCGCCTCGAGAATCGGATAGCTCTCGAATTCGGAGAGTTCGTTCTGGGCAATCTGGCGCACATACCGATGCGTTTTCATCAGCTGCGTGACGCTCTGGTTGTACATCGCGCGGCCGTAGCAATATGTCACCACGTTTTTGCGGTACAGCTTGCCAATCAAAGGAATCATCGCTTCTGCGAGCGCTTCGCGTTCTTTCCAATCGGGGAAATAGTCGTCGAGACTGGGTAGTGCCACGTACGGGTCCTCTTTCTTGGTCTAGGTGGGCGGCGCCATTATAGGGGTTCACTGCCCCGCGGCAACCTGCTGGCCGGCACCATACGCGTCAGCGGCCGGTTTTGCTGTCAGCAGATTGCAAGCCAACTGTATGGCAGAGGTGCCGGGGAACCTAGCGGAAGCTCTCGTTGATGCTCTGCAGGATGTCATTACCCGGACAGAGCGCCTCTTCATCGAGCTCATTCAACGGCCGGTGCACGGTATCTAGAATCTCGTGACAATCCGCGGCGTCCGGGTCTACGTACAGCAGCCCCGTGACCACCTCGCCCTCCTCCTGGCGACGCTGCACGTAATTCAACGCGCCGACGCGATCGTGCACGTCATAGCCGTCATCGAGTTTATACAGCCTGAGCTTAGAGCCGTCCGGCATGCGCACATCTTCGCTGGTGCCGGGTTCGTAATCCGCGGTAATTTCCTCGTGGCTTTCGATGTAGTCCGCGTTGACCACGTTCTGCGTATGGTCGCGCGTGTGTTCGTAGCTTTTCGTCGAGCCCTGATGGTTGTTGAAGGCAACGCACGGTGATATCACGTCGATGAACGCCATGCCGCGATGCTTCAGGCCCGCCTTGATGAGCGGTACCAACTGACGTTTGTCGCCGGAGAAACTGCGCGCAACGAAGCTCGCGCCGATCTGCAGCGCCATGCTGACGAGATCGATGGGCTCATAGAGGTTCGGCACGCCCTTCTTCGACGTCGAACCTTTGTCGTTGGTTGCCGAAAACTGTCCTTTGGTCAGCCCGTAGGTGCCGTTGTTGTCGACGATGTAGAGCATGTCGATCCGCCGGCGCACGATGTGGGCGAACTGCCCCATCCCGATCGAGGCGCTGTCGCCGTCGCCGGAGACGCCGATGCAATAGAGATCACGGTTTGCGAGGTTCGCCCCGGTAATGACTGAAGGCATGCGCCCGTGCACCGTGTTGATGCCGTGGGACTTGTTGAGAAAGTAACTGGGCGTCTTCGATGAGCAGCCGATGCCGGATACCTTGGCAAAGCGGTGCGGCGGCAGCGAAAGCTCCGCGCACGCCTGCACGATCGCCGCGCTGACTGAATCATGGCCGCATCCGGCACACAACGTGGATACCGATCCCTCATAATCGCGGCGGGTCAAACCGATTTCGTTGACCGGCAATTTCGGGTGATGGGTTCTCGGCTTGGCAACGAATGTCATGACTGCACCTCCGTCAGACGCGGCAGCTTGTTGGCCTGGTAATAATCCGCGATTGCGTGCTGGATGAAATCCGCAGATATGGACAGACCGGCATAATAGGTAATCGCGACGAGCTTGGCCGGGTCGTAGTCTTCCTCATTGATCAGGAGCGTACGCATCTGCGCATCGCGATTCTGTTCGACGACAAAGACGAGATCGTGCCCATCAATGAATTCCCGCACTTCTTGTCCGAACGGGAACGCGCGCACGCGGCAGGTATCGAGGCATATACCCTCTTCCGCCAGGAGATCCTGCGCTTCCGGCATGGGCAGCGCGGTGGTGCCGTAATAGAGGACGCCGACGCTGCTGTTGCCGGTCGAAATCTCCGCGGGAGGCACGAGCGTTTTGGTGGTTTCCCACTTCTTCTCGAGCCGTTCCATGTTGCGCTGATAGGCTTCCGGCGATTCGGTGTAGGCCGCAAACTCGTCCCGCGAGGTACCGCGTGTAAAGAACGCGCCCTTATCCGGATGTGTGCCGGGATAGGTGCGATAACCAATGCCGTCGCCATCGACGTCGAGATAACGGCCGAACACATCAAGGCGCTCGAGATCGTCCGCGTCGAGCACCTTGCCGCGATCGTACTTGCGGCTGTCGTCCCACTCGAACGGCTCGCTCAGGTTGTCGTTCATGCCGAGTTCGAGGTCGGAGAGCACGATGATCGGGGTCTGCAGGCGGTCCGCAAGGTCCAGCGCCTGGGCCGCGAAGTCGAAACACTCTTTCGGGGTCGACGGAAAGAGGACAGGATGCTTGGTGTCACCGTGCGAGGCATACGCTGCCGAGATGAGATCGCTCTGCTGAGTGCGCGTCGGCATCCCTGTGGACGGACCGGAGCGCTGGATGTCCCAGAGCACGGCGGGTATCTCCGCAAAGTACGCCAGGCCCAGAAATTCCGACATCAGCGAAACGCCGGGGCCGCTCGTGGCCGTGAATGAACGCGCGCCGTTCCAACCCGCGCCGATGACGATGCCGATGGCCGCCAGCTCATCCTCAGCCTGAATGATGGCAAATTTCTTCTGCCCGCTCTCTTTGTCGACGCGCAGCCTGTTCGCATGCTGCTCGAAAGCTTCCGCAACCGACGTGGACGGCGTGATCGGGTACCAGGCGCATACCGTGGCGCCCCCGTAGATCGACCCCAGGCCGGCGGCGGCGTTGCCGTCGACCATGATCCGGTCGCCTACCTGATCGGAACGACGCACCTGCAGCGGCAGCGGCGCGTTCAGGTATTCGTAAGCGTAGCTGCGGCCGATTTCCAGAGCATGGATATTCGGCTGAATCAGCGCGTCTTTGCCTTTGTACTGGGTCGCCACCATGCCGGTGATGACGTCGAACTCGATATTCAGAAGGCCGGCGAGCGCGCCGAGGTAAGTGATGTTCTTGAAGAGGCTGCGCTGCTTCGGATCCGTGAACTCAGACAGCAACATCGTCGCGAGCGGGATGCCGATCTCATTGATGTCGTCGCGCTGCAACGTCTTCGCGAGCGGCTTCGAATTGTCATAGAGCAGGTAACCGCCAGGTTTCACCGAAGCGACGTCCTCGACCAGGGTCTCCGCGTTCATTGCGACCATGATGTCGACGCCCTCGCGGCGGCCGAGGTAACCTTTCTCGCTGACCCGCACTTCGAACCAGGTCGGCAGGCCCTGAATGTTCGATGGAAAAATGTTGCGCGTTGCCACCGGAATGCCCATGCGGAACAGCGCCTTCGCAAACATGCCATTGGCGCTGGCTGACCCGGAACCGTTGACGTTGGCGAACCGGATCACAAAGTCGTTGTAGCTCACTGTCATTCTGCAAAAGATCCTAGCTGCGGCACATGCACCACCGAACGTTGCATGTCCCAGGCGTTGGTCGGGCAGCGCTCGGCGCACAGTCCGCAATGCAGGCACACGTCTTCGTCTTTGACCATGACCCGCCCGGTCGGCAGATCGGTGCTGACGTAGAGGTCCTGCTCCAGGTTATCCGCCGGCGCCATCAGGCGCTGACGCAAATCTTCCTCGACGGCATTTTCCGTGAAGGTGATGCAGTCCATCGGGCAGATATCGACACAGGCGTCACATTCGATGCAGAGGTTTTCGGTGAACACCGTCTGCACGTCGCAATTCAGGCAGCGCTGCGCTTCCGCGGCGCCGAGTTCTTTGTCGAAGCCGAGCTCGACCTCGATTTTCACGTTAGACAGCGCCGACTCGTGTTCGACCAGCGGCACGATGTGACGCGCCGCGGGATCGTGCTCGGAGTCATAGGCCCATTCGTGCACGCCCATTTTCGTCGAGAGCAGGTTGACGCCCTCCGGTGGACGGTCTTTCTTCAGGTCTTTGCCAGACAGCATCAGGTGAATGCTGATCGCCGCCTGATGCGCGTGGGCGGATGCCCAGATGATGTTCTCCGGACCAAACGCGCTGTCGCCGCCGAAGAAGACTTTCGGGTTGGTCGACTGCAGCGTGACCTCGTCGAGTACCGGACAGTCCCATTTGTCGAATTCGAGACCAATGTCCCGCTCGATCCAGGGGCAGTGGTTGTCCTGCCCGATGGCCATCAGCACATGATCGCACTCCATGAAGACGTCGGGCTCGCCGCTCGGCACGTACTTCAGCCGACCATCTTCCTCCACCGGTTTCACGCACTCGAACAGCACACCCTTGAGCTTGCCGTTTTCGTGCACGAACTCTTTCGGCGGGCGATTATTGATGATCGGGATGCCTTCGCGCATGGCATCTTCTTTTTCCCACTCGGAGGCTTTCATGACCTCAAACGCCGAACGCACCACGACGCTGACCGACTCGGCACCGAGGCGCAGCGACGTGCGGCAGCAGTCCATCGCCGTGTTACCGCCGCCCATGACGATGACTTTGCCTTCGATCTTGTCCGTGTGGCCGAACGCGACGCTCGACAGCCAGTCGATGCCGATGTGAATGTAATCATCGACTTCAGCGCGTCCGGGCAGCTCCAGATCGCGACCACGCGGCGCGCCGGTGCCGACGAAGTAGGCGTCGAAATTCTGATCCAGCATGGCCTTCATGCTGGTGATCTCATGACCGAAGTGGGTTTCCACGCCCATGTCGAGGATCTGGTCGACCTCTTCCTCGAGCACTTCAATGGGCAGTCGGAAAGCGGGTATCTGGCTGCGCATCATGCCGCCGCCCGAAGGATCCTTTTCGAAAAGATGCACCTCGTAACCGAGCGGCAGCAGGTCGCGCGCCACGGCCAGCGACGCCGGGCCGGCGCCGATCAGCGCCACGCGTTTGCCGTTCTTCTGCTTCGGCACGCGCGGCATGAACTGGGAGATGTCGCCTTTGTTGTCCGCCGCTACCCGCTTGAGACGGCAGATCGCCACCGGCTTTTCTTCGGTGCGCACGCGCCGACAGGCGGGCTCACAAGGCCGGTCACACGTGCGGCCGAGGATGCCCGGGAACACATTGGAATCCCAGTTGAGCATGTACGCCTCGGTGTACCGCTCCTGGGCGATCAGACGGATGTATTCGGGTACCGGTGTATGGGCGGGACACGCCCACTGGCAATCGACGACTTTGTGGAAGTAGTTGGGGTTATGAATATCGGTGGGTTGCATGACACTCAGCTGTTCGGTCTCACTTCAAAAAAGTGAGCTAAAACAAAGCACTCTCCCGGGACGAAAGCGGCAGCTTAGCTTTTTGCATGCGCGAACGCCAGACTTTGCGGGGCGTGCCGGACAATAATTGTCCACAACTTATCCACAGGCTGTTTTCTACCAAGTCCGCGCAGCCCGTCCCGCCCTACTGGAACTCTCTTCAAAGTATGAAGCACCCTCCGCAGACCACCGATCTCAGGCGCGCAGTCCGCGCGGCGCGTCAGATCTTCAGCGCTGCAGGTTCAGCGGATCAGCGCTCAGCTGCTGGATCAGGTCGGTGCCGAGCAGCCCGTCCAGACCCGGCAGCTTGGCCGGCAGCTCGAGCACCCGGACGTCGCTGAAGTAGTGCCCCTGCACGTTGAGCTCGCTGACGCGGTATACCCCCGTGGTAACGATGCCGCTCGCGGTGCGCACGCGGGCGTCTTCACCCAGACGCTGAGCCCCGAGGGTACGGAGCGCATCGCGTGTGAAGCTCGTGATGTTCGCGCCGGTGTCGACCAGCAGCGTAAACGTCAGCCCCGTCTCCGGCGCGGATACCTGTGACAGCAGACGATCTCCGTCACGGATGAACGTCACCCCCTGCTCCGCCAGCGCGAGGCGTTCCGCCAGCTCATCCAGCGTTGCCTGCGTGATGTCGGCCGTGCCGGTCTCGGCCAGCACGCGGCTGGCTTCGTCGATACGCTGCGCGTCTGCGAGCGCGACCGCCCACTCATACCGATAGCGGTCGCTGAGCGGCATGCGCTGGCTCATCTGGCGCCTGAATGCCTCCCGCTCCACCGCCGCACCGCGATTGCGCAGCTGCGCATCGATCGCCTGCACGATCCGGTCCGCCTCGATCTGCGCCTGGGTCTGCACCCCCGTCTCGAGGGGCAGCTGCATGAGGTCGAACAGGGTTTCCAGCGCGAGCTCCGACAAGCCGCTGATCTGCTGCAGGTCCGCCAGCAGAAAAAGGGCTTCGTGGTCCGTCGGCTGGGCTTCCAGATAGCTTGCGAGCACCTGGCGCATCGCGAGCGCATCGTATTTGTTCACGCTGCTGCGGAGTGTCGCTACGAGACTGCGGCCGTGCGCCGGCGTGACTTGCGCGCGATTGGCGCTCAGCCATTGCTCCAACTGAAACCAGGCGCCACTGTCCAACAGGCTCTCAAATTCGTCGAGCGGCGTGCCTGGCGGTCGGGTCTGGGCGGGCAGCGCGGCCGACGCCTGGTCAGGCAAATCGGCAGCGTGCCTGAGGCCCAGCAGATAACCGCCGCTGCCTGCCAGACCGGCCGTTACGAGGACGGCCACGAACCCTGAAAAAAATCTACCGCGTGTGCTCACAGAAGTCACAATTTGTCTTTCGGTGCAGTTAAAATGCCGCCCCTTTGCTGACCACCACCGTACTGCAGGTTAACGCCACATTGATACCTCCATCCGAGCCCGTTCGACAATCTTCGCTGACGCGCCTCTTTGCGCAAGCACCGCGCACGCCTGACGCCGCACCGCAGGTCCTGACCTGGAGCGGTCTGCACGGGCTTGCGGACGCGGCCGCGGTCGCCGCTTGGGTCGCCGAGCACAACCGTCTGGCGCTGGTCGTGACGCGCGATTCGGCGCGCGCGCAGCGCTGGCAGAACGCGCTGCAGTTCTTCGGCGGCGACGATCTGACGCCGCTGCATTTCCCCGACTGGGAAACCCTGCCCTACGATGCGTTTTCACCCCACCAGGACATCACCTCCGAGCGGCTGGCCACGCTCGCCGCGCTGCCGCAGCAGCAGCAGGGCGTGCTCACGGTGCCGGTCACCACGCTCATGCAGCGGATCGCGCCGCGCAGCTACCTTGCCGGGGCGACTTTCGATTTTGCGCAGGGACAGACCCTCGACGTCGCCGCGCAGCGCCTGGTGCTGGATGCCGCGGGGTATCAACACACCGACACCGTGAGCGAGCGCGGACAGTACGCGGTGCGCGGTTCTGTCATGGACATCTACCCGATGGGCGCCGAACTGCCAGTGCGGCTGGATCTGTTCGATGACGAGATTGACACCCTGCGCACGTTCGACCCGGAATCGCAGCGCACCGTCGAGCAAATCGAGGCGCTGCGCATGCTGCCTGCCAAAGAGTTCCCGTTTGACGATGCCGCCGTTGCCCGCTTCCGCGACCGCTGGCACCACGCGTTCAACGTCGACGTCCGCCGCTGCAGCGTCTACCAGGACGTGTCGAGCTACATCGTGCCCAACGGCGTCGAATACTTCCTGCCCTTCTTCTTCGACGAACTGGGCGTGCTGTTCGATTATCTGCCCGAGCACGTCATGGTCTTCATCGAGGAAGGCGCCATGGACGCGGCCGGCCATCATCTCGATGAAGTGGGCATGCGTTACGAATCGCTGTGCCACGACATCGAGCGCCCGATACTGCCGCCCGGCGAGCTGTACCTGGCGATCGATGAGCTTCACAGGTATCTCAATCACTATCCCGGGGTGCATTTTAGTCCCGACAAAGCCGGCAAACACGACCAGGCCTATACATCGGCGGCGCTGCCGGACCTCGTCAGCAACGCCCGCGCCAGCGTGCCGGCCGCGAAGCTCCAGGCGTTTCTGAGCGAGGTAGATCAGCCCGTGCTTTTCGTCGCGGAGACGGCCGGGCGCCGCGAAGTGTTCGACGAGCAGTTGCGCAAGGCGGACATCCAGACCGAAGTGGTGGCCGATTTCGAATCCTTCCGCCAGGCGCGCGAACACTGCATCACGATCGCGCCGCTCGACGAAGGCATGCATCTGCCCGGCTGCGTCGTCATCACCGAAACCGACGTGCTCGGCACCCGCCAGGCTGATCCGCGCCGCGACAGCGGCAACCGCGTCATCGACCCCGAGCAGATCGTACGCAATCTCACCGAGCTTTCGATCGGCGCGCCGGTTGTCCACATCGAGCACGGGGTGGGTCGCTACCTGGGCCTGCAGACCCTGCCCATCGACGGTGAGCACCACGAATTCCTGACGCTGGCTTATGCCGATAACGACAAGCTTTATGTGCCGGTGACCGCTCTGCACCTGATCAGCCGCTATGCCGGCAGTGAAGAGGAGCATGCCCCGCTGCATCGTCTCGGTTCGGATCAATGGGAAAAGGCCAAGCGGCGCGCCGCTGAAAAAGTCGTCGACGTCGCCGCTGAGCTGCTGGACATCTATGCACGCCGTGAGATGCGCACCTCCTATCAGTTCTCGGTAGATGACGGTGACTACGCTCGCTTCGCCAACGAGTTTCCATTCGAAGTGACGCTCGATCAGCAGAGCGCCATCGAAGATACGCTGGCGGACATGACGACGCTGCGCGCGATGGACCGGCTGATCTGCGGCGACGTCGGTTTCGGTAAAACCGAGGTGGCCATGCGCGCGGCATTCGTCGCGGTACAGAACGCCAAGCAGGTTGCGGTACTCGTCCCCACGACACTGCTCGCACAACAGCACTTCGACACGTTTCGCGACCGCTTCGCATCCTGGCCGGTCAGCGTCGAGGTCGTCAGCCGCCTTCGCTCCCAGGCGGAGGTCGACGAGATCAGCGCCCGCGCACGCGCCGGCAAGGTCGACATTCTGATCGGCACGCACAAGCTCCTGAACGAGGCGTTTGCATTCAAAGACCTGGGTCTCATCATCATCGACGAAGAACACCGCTTCGGCGTGCGTCAGAAAGAACGTCTCAAGTCCATGCGCGCTGAGGTGGACGTGCTGACGCTGACCGCGACGCCCATTCCCCGCACCCTCAACATGGCCCTGTCCGGGATACGCGACCTGTCGATCATCGCAACGCCGCCGGCCAAGCGGCTGTCGATCAACACGTTCGTCCAGGAGAAGCGCAACCACCTGGTGCGCGAGGCCGTCAGCCGCGAGCTCTTACGCGGCGGCCAGGTCTTCTTCCTCCACAACGAAGTGCGCACGATCGAGGCCGCGGCTATGGAGATCGGCGAGCTGGTGCCGGAAGCACGTATCGGCGTCGGGCACGGCCAGATGCCCAAACGGGATCTCGAGCAGGTCATGGCGGATTTCTATCATCGGCGCTTGAATGTGCTCGTCTGCACCACAATCATCGAAACGGGCCTCGACATCCCCAATGCCAACACCATCATCATCGAACGTGCCGACAAATTCGGCCTCGCGCAGCTGCATCAGCTGCGCGGGCGTGTCGGCCGCAGCCACCGCCAGGCGTACGCTTACCTGCTGACGCCACACCCCAAGGCCATGACACCCGACGCGGTAAAACGTCTCGATGCCATCGAGGCCGCCGGCGAACTGGGGGTCGGGTTTACGCTCGCCACGCACGACATGGAGATACGCGGCGCGGGCGAACTTCTCGGCGAGGACCAGTCTGGCCAGATCGAATCGGTCGGCTTCTCGCTCTATATGGACCTGCTGAATCGCGCCGTCGCCGCGCTCAAGGCAGGCAAGCTGCCGAATGCCGACAGCCCGCTCGAGCCCGTGAGCCAGGAGGTGAATCTGCACGCGTCAACGCTGATACCGGAAGATTATCTGCCCGACGTGCACGCCCGCCTGATCCTTTACAAACGCATCAGCAACGCCGCGAGCCAGCAGGCGCTCGACGATCTGATGGTGGAAATCATCGACCGCTTCGGGCTGCTGCCTGACCCGTTGAAACGCTTGTTCGCCGTCACCGGCCTGAAGCTTGCGAGCCAGCAACTCGGCATCCTCAAGCTGGAACTCGGTGAAAGTCGTGGCAAACTGGAGTTCAGCAACGAAACCAGCGTCGATCCCATCAAAATCGTCAATTTGGTCCAGCGGGAAGCCAACACTTTCAAACTCGAAGGCGCTTCCATCCTGCGCGTCAGCAAGTCGCTGGACGACTTCGATACCCGCCTCAAATTTGCTTACGAGCTGCTCGACCGCCTGACACCGGAGGCAACGGCCGCCGCATGAAACGCTTTGTCAGATGGTTGACCATGGTTGCTGCCGCTCTGCACGGTGCGGCCTTCGCCGCGCAGGCGGAAGACATCGAGGATCTCCTGAGCGAGCGCTGGTTCGATGTCGAAATCATCGTCTTCGAACGTCTGGACGTGCTCGACGCCACCAGCGATGAAGCGCTCACGTTGAGTCGACCGCGGAACTGGCCGGCAGCGCTGACCCAATTCCACGGCGAACCTGTCGACCTCGACGCCGCGCTCATGGTCCCCCTGGACATCGATACGCCTGACGAGGCCTGCCTCGGCTATCCGCTCCTGGCGGAAGAAGATCCGTTACATCCCCTGCTCGTCCCCGCCAACGAATTCAGCGACGCCACCCTCGCGGCGGAAGCAGAAGCAGAAAGCGAAGCGAAAGAAACAGCAGACGCTGCAGCAACCGACGAAACCGATACCGAGCCTGACGCCACGGATATCGCCGAAGCCAGCGAGATCGAGCTGCCGCCGCAGAATCTGCCCACGCTGACGATGACCCCTTACCTGCAACTTCTGGCCGACGTTGCGGCTTTCGAAGCATCGCTGTACGCCGAAGCGCTGCAGCCGCGGGCAGACCTGACTCTGGTCAATCACGTCAAAGCGCTGAATCGGCAGCGTCACCTGCGACCGCTCATCCATCAGAAGTGGCGCCAGGCAGTGCCGCCACGCAATGCCCCGCAACCGATCTACCTGAGCTCGCCCATCGATGCGAGTGCACCGGCGACGGAAGCCGGTTATGCCAAAGTCGAGGGATTCGTCAGCGTGACCGTGGGACGTTTCCTGCACTTTGCACCGACGCTGTGGTACCACGCAGACACTCTCGGCCTGGCGCCGCTCGCTCTGCCCGCGCCGACAAGAGTCGATTTCAGCGCGGCTGAACGCTATATGGCGCTGACCACCAGCCGGCGCATGCGCAGCGGCACCCTGCACTACATCGACCACCCGAAGATCGGCGTGCTCGTGCGGATCGATCCGGTGCCTTTTCCGGAAGAGTTGGTATCGGTATGGGAGGCGCTAGCAGCGGGCGACGCTGCGCAGTAGCAGCGCCACGATACGCTCGGCGCCTTCCGCCGCAATCACACGCATCTCGTCCAGGTCCAGCGCCTCAGTGCCCACCCCGGCCGCAGGATTAACGATCAGACAAAGCGCCGCAAACGGTAGCTCGAGCTCACGCGCCAGCGCTGCTTCGGGCATTCCGGTCATGCCCACCAGCGTGCATCCATCCCGATGCATCCGCGCGATCTCCGCCGCGCTTTCCAGCCGCGGTCCCTGCGTCGCTCCGTAAACGCCCCCGTCGTGGACTTCCGCCTCATCGGCCAGCAAAGCACGGCAAAGCTTGTCATCGTAAGGATCGGTAAAGTCGATGTGGCGCAGCTCATCATCGTAAGTCTGCGCCCTGCCCCAGGTGTAGTCGATGATCTGCCTGGGAACAACAAGCCCACCCACCGGTAGATCCGGGTCAACGCTGCCCACCGTATAGGTGCCGATCAACCCGTCGAGCTCGAGCGCGTGCATGGCCCAGACGTTGGCCCGGTAATTGATCTGATGCGGCGCAAACTCGTGCGCGGCGCCATGCCTCTGCATGAAGATGAGTTCATGCGTCCCCACGGTGTGCACGAGCGGCTGGGCAGCGGCCTCACCCCAAGGTGTCTGCCGTTCGCCACGGCTGACCATGTCACCGAGCGGCAGGGGTGTCGAACCAATAAATACGCCTATGCGACTCATCAAAACTCCTCAGGAATAGCGTACAACGCCGGCAGATTGGCGCCGTAACCTTGCACATCGAAACCACAACCTAACAAACTCCGGCCCGCAGGACAGTCCTGCTCGAGGGCGGCAAAGTCGATACCGTCACCCCTCAGGAGCGCAACCGTGGCGATCTCCGCCCCCGGATCGGCTTGCAGAACTGCCTGCAAGGCAGGCGTGTCTGCAACCCCTGGCGACCCGATGAGCACCACCGGCATCTTCACGCCGGCCAGGTCCACGTCGGGCCAGAGTCCCAGCTGACAGGGAAACACGATACGCTGCAGCAACGCCGACCACAGATAGATGCCGCCCGGCACCTCCGCCAGCAACAAGGGCGCGCGTGCCTGATAACGCACCGTCAAACGCACGGCCAGCTGGTCGAGGGCTGCGTCCATGGCCGCGGCGTCTATCAGAAGCTCAGCGCCGGCATAAGCGGCGCGCACCACAGACGGCAGGGGCGTCTGTTCCGGCACGAACTCCTCGAGCGGATTCATGCGCCGGTCGGATCGGGCTCGGGAACCACATGCAGGGTCTGCGTCGGAAACGCAAACTCCGCTTCATGGCGCTCGACGATCTCCGAGATCTTCAGCAGCACGTCCTGTTTGATCGCATGGAACTCGGTCCACACCGTCGTCTTGGTGAAGCAGTAGACAAAAAAGTCGACGGACGAGGAATTGAACTCGACGAAGTTGACCATCAGCGTCTGCGAGGTATCGATCGCTTCGTGGTTTTTCAACATGGCTTCGACATCGCTCACGACCGCCTGCATCCGGCCGATATCGTCATAACGAATACCAATGGTTTCGTAGATACGCCGGTTCTGCATCCGCGACGGATTTTCCACGACGATGCTGGCAAACACGGAGTTGGGGATGTAGAGCGGGCGCTTGTCGAACGTGCGGATGCGCGTCAGCCGCCAGCCGATCTCCTCGACGGTACCCTCGATGTTACGGTCCGGCGAACGCACCCAGTCACCCACCGAGAACGGACGATCGAGGAAGATCATCAGCGCGCCAAAAAAGTTGGCAAGCAGATCTCGCGCTGCGAAACCTACAGCGATACCGCCTATGCCACCAAACGCGAGCACCCCCGATATGGAGAAGCCGAACGCCTGCAGCACCAGCAGCACGCCGGTGATCAGCACCGACGCCCGCAACAGCTTGGCAATGGCTTTGACCGTCGTGACGTCGATCGAACGGGTGCCGTACTCGACGTCCAGAATATGTTCTTCGACAAACCGAATGAAGCGCAGCGCAAACCACACCAGAATCCAGACAACCGCCACGTCACGTGCCTGATCGATGTACTCCGGCAGAAAGAGTTCACTCTCACTGTTGGCGCTGATCACCTCCGCGGCGAGCGAGATGCCCATTACCCAGATGGCGACACCGAGCGGCTTACGGGTGGCCTCCAGCAGCGCATCGTCATACACGTTGTGGGTCTGCTCGAACTTGCGCGCCAGGCGGTCCAGCAGGACTTTGGCGACGAAGCGGACCGTCGCCGTCGCAAGCACCACCACAAACACTTCGACCATCCAGGCCTGCACGCCCGTGTAAGTTTGTAACGTCTCCATGACTTCTTCTTAAATCAGATAGTTATAGGTATTTTCTAAGCTCGAGCTGGAGATAATCGTCATTCTGCAGCCAGGATGTTTTGTACTCCGGGTCGAGCAGCAGCTGGGTCGGCGTGGTGCTGCGTATCTTCTTGCCCCCGCCAAACAAGCGGCCTTCCACCAGCAGTTGCCAACTTTCGCTCAACCGGCGCGATGCCTCAAGGCTGACCATATAATCATCGTATTCGGTATCGAAAATCACCCCGAACAGCGCCTGGGTATCGGCAAAATCGTTTAAGTGCAGGCGCCCGCCCAGCGCGATGTCGCGCTCGAACAACGTGTCCACCGCGTCTTCGTCGCGTTCGTCGAACAGATACTCGCCGACGAGCCCGAGGTCTGCGCGCGTGCCGAGCACCCCTACCAGGGTCCGTTCGAAGCCAAGGTTGAACGCGGCATGGCGATCACCGAAACCGCTGCGCGTGAACCCTTCGAATTTGAACGCCCAGTCACCATAGAAAGCCTGCGCATCGACCCCGGTCTGATCGATGACCGGATAGTGCGGCCGCAGCACCAGGTCACCGGCGCCGTTCAGCTCGGGCATCAGCATCGGCTCGCGGCTGGTACCCGAGAAGTGATGCACACCGATTTCGAACGGTCCCATGTGGTGGGACCAGCGTACCGCGCCGTCGACGCGATGTTGTTCGGCCCCGGAGGCATACGTTGCATCGTCCTGCAGGATGTCGAACGGCAGCCGCACGCGCCCGTCGCGGCCGGGGAAGGTGCGCTCGCGGTGGCCGAACAGTGCGTACAGGTCGACGATGCCCCAGTCCCGCACCAGCGTCAGCTGAGCCATCGGTTGACCCAGCTTGTCCTCGGTATCGATGTTCTCGACGAGATCCGTCTGATTGATGATGTCGACGCGATGCTGAAACTCGGTCACGCCCCAGAACACCCGCCGCGCCCCGACGTGGAAGTCCCAGCTGTCACCCACGCGACTGTAAAAAAGCTCGCGGACATCGCCGCGGGTGCGTTCGCTGTCCGCGCTGTCGAGCCGTACGAACGGCGTGAAAGTGACGCTCTGGCGATCGTCGTCCCAACCGTAGAAATACTCCATCTGCAGACTGACGCTGGCTTCCAGGCGATCCTGGCCGTGCACGCCCTCGTCGGCGAAGCTGCGCGTCTGCACGCCGATGTCCCAGTCCGTCTGGCGGCGCGCATCATCGGTACCGGTGCGGACCGCGGTTTCCTGCACCGGGTTGGGAGCAGCGAGCCGCGCGCCACCGAGTTGCGGCGCGCTGCGCGGCGCCCCGCGAAGCGCTGCTCCGGAATCCGCCCCGGATCCCATAGGCGCCGGCTTGGCCACCAGCGCTGTATCGGCAACTGCCGTATCCGGCGCACGGCGCCCTGGCTCGGTCTGCTCAGGTTCGCTGAGTTGAGGGTCGCTCTGCTGAGGCTGAATGAGACGCCAGTGCTCGATGCCCGCGGCGCTCGCGCGGCGGCGCAGCTGCTCGAGCTCGTCGGCGTCGAGGGTCGCGCTCACCACACGGTAGAACACCGCGCCATCACGCTCGAACACCACGACGCTGACCTCGCGCGCGAACATACGGGAGAGTTTCTGTGCCCAGTTCTGCGCGTTGTCAGCGGCCTTGAAGGTGCCGAACGCAAGCCGGTCGGCATGCGCCTGCGCCGTGGCACAGACGAGCACCGCCGTGATGAGCAGGCGTTTAGCGGACACGGCGCAGGCTGGCAACGCTGAAATCCCGTTCCGCGGTCAGACCAATGCCGAACTCGTAGTCCGCCCACACCAGCTCCGTGCTCTTCTGATTGCGCAGGTTGGTCATCAACATGCGCTGCGGCTTCCACAGGCGCTCGCCGTAAAGCGCGTACTCTTTGACCTCGAGGACTTTGAGCGGCGCATCCCGGCGGTCGAAGTATTCGACGCGCTGCGTACGGAACTCCGCCTGGTCGATCCAGAACACCTCGCGCGTGTAGCCCGAATGGTCTTCCTTCGGAATACGCTCGACGACATAACACGGTACGCCGGCCAGCGTTTCGTCGCGCAGATAACGGTATTCGAATTTTTCCAGTGCCGGGGCGCTGAGGTCCTCGAAGGAAAATTCAGAGCCGAGGAACGGGCCGGATTTGTTGCGCGCGGCGATCTTCTTCGTACGTTTGAGCGCCGGCAGGAACAACCATTGATCGTCCGCGGAGAACTTGTGGCCGTGACTCAGCAGCGCCGTGCCGCGGATGTTGGCCGGTGTGTCGAAAACGAGCAGCACCTTATCCCCGTCATCGGGCACTTCGAGTTGCCGGATGCGCAGCTGCCGCTCGCTGACGTCACCGCTTGCGTTGCGCAGGATCATGCGCAGACTGACTTCGAGGTCTCCATAGTCGGAGGTGCGCCGATCTGCCTCGCTGAAAATTGCGAGACCCCGCGCTGCGGGCGCATCCGCGGCGGTATCCAGCGTCGCTCCGGCGTTACTCGTTGCCAGCAGGGTCAGTGCCAGCAAGAGCCTGAGGCAGTTCAACTTCATCACAGCCCGTTTTGCACTTGCACAGTTCAAGCCCCTCACCCAACGTCGGGCGGGAGCTCCGGCGCGGG
Organism: Pseudomonadales bacterium; assembly: GCA_965267275.1. Lineage (GTDB taxonomy): Bacteria > Pseudomonadota > Gammaproteobacteria > Pseudomonadales > Azotimanducaceae > UBA4421. The sequence goes on along the minus strand of OZ253950.1, from coordinate 1,931,436 downwards.
ATACTAAGCCACAAAAAAATACTGTGCAAACGTACAAAGGACTGTATATACTGCCAGTCTACTGTATGCCTGAACAGGGAATTTTATGCAGACACTGACCCCTCGCCAATCGCAGGTGCTGGAGCTGATCCGGCAATACATCCGCGACACCGGCTACCCGCCGACCCGGGCGGATATCGCTCAGGAGCTGGGTTTCCGCTCTCCCAACGCGGCCGAGGAACACCTCAAAGCACTGGCACGCAAGGGCGCCATCGAGATCATTGCCGGCACATCGCGAGGCATTCGCATACCGGATGCAGGCGACAGCGGTCTGCCGCTGGTCGGCCGGGTCGCTGCGGGCAACCCGATTCTGGCGGAAGAGAACATCGAAGATCGCGTCGATCTGCCGGCGGGCTTCTTTCAGCCGCGCGCCGACTACCTTCTGCGGGTACGCGGCGACAGCATGATCGATGCCGGAATTCTGGATGGCGATCTATTGGCCGTGCACAAAACTCAGCAGGCGACCAACGGCCAGATTGTCGTGGCACGCATCGAGGACGAAGTGACCGTGAAGCGCTTTCAGCGCACGCGAAAGCGCAATCAAATCCTGCTGCTACCGGAAAATCCTGATTACCAGCCCATCGAGGTCGATCTCGCAAACCAGGCGTTTGCGATAGAGGGCTTATCGGTGGGTGTCATTCGCCAGCAGATCTAACCTACCACCCCACCCCGTGCTGGCAGGCAGTCGGGCCGGATTACCGAATCAGGCCCCGGCTGCCTTCTTTTTTGCCGAGCTCTTTTTGGTGGGTTTCTTCTCTTTCTTTTCTTTCTGCTCTTCCACCCACTTGCCGTCCTGATAGAACGCTTTCCAGCCTGAGGCTTTGCCGTCGATCTCCGACTGCACGTACTGTTCCTTGGTCTTGCGACTGAAGCGCACGACGGCAGGATTACCATCCGGGTCGGTCTCGGGCGCCTCGAGCAGATATTGAAACTTCGGATCGAGCTCGTTGGCATGGGGCTTCAGCTCGATGATCTTAGGCGCCCTCGTCTCCCGGTGCTTCGGGAACTGGCTGGCGGCTAGAAAAATCCCCGCCGCGCCGTCTCGCAGCAGGTAGTGGTCGTCGACCTTCTCGCAGCGCAGCTCCGGCATGGGCACAGGGTCCGCCTTCGGCGGCGCCGGCTCGCCGTTGCGCAAAAGCTTGCGGGTATTGCTGCATTCCATGCAGCCGAAATACTTCCCGAAGCGACCGGACTTCAGCTGCATCTCAGCGCCGCACTTGTCGCACTCGAGCACCGGGCCATCGTAACCCTTGATTTTGAACTGGCCTTTTTCGATCTCGAAGCCGTCACAGTCCGGGTTGTTGCCGCACACGTGCAGCTTCCGGGTCTCGTCAACCAGGTAGCTCAACATGGTCGAGCCGCACTTGGGACATTTGTGCATACGCCGCAGAAGCTTCGATTCACCCTCATCGTCTTCATCGACGTCGACGGCTTCATCGCCGGGAATGAGGTTCACGGTGCTGGTGCAGCGTTCTTTGGGTTTCAACGCGTAACCGGAGCAGCCAAGAAACACACCGGTGGAACCGGTGCGGATCTGCATGTGGCGCCCGCAAGTCCCGCACTCGACGTCCGTATCCGTCGGCTCGTTGCTGCGCATGCCGCCGTCGGTATCTTTGGCGATCTCGAGCTTGCCGGAAAAGTCATCGTAAAAGTTGTCCAGCACGTCATTGAGGTGCGCGTCTCCGGACGCAATCTGGTCGAGCCGTTCCTCCATGCTGGCGGTGAAACCGTAGTCCATCAGATCGGCAAAATTCTCCGATAGCCGGTCTGTGACCAGTTCGCCGATTTTTTCCGCGTGAAAGCGACGATTGACCAGCGTGACATACCCGCGATCTTGAATGGTGGAGATGATGGCGGCGTACGTTGACGGCCGGCCTATGCCAAGCTTCTCGAGCTCGCGCACGAGGGATGCTTCGCCGAACCGCGGCGGCGGTTTCGTAAAATGCTGTACGCCTTCGACATCTTTGAGCAGGAGAACCTGACCCTCTTCCACTTCGGGCAGTGGTGTCTCGTCTTCCTTGCGCGACGCTGGCGGCTGCACGCGGGTGTAACCGTCAAACTGCAGGATTCTGCCTCGAACGCGCAGCTCGATGTCGCCGGCACCGACCGTGATGGACGTGCTCAAATAACGCGCATCGCTCATCTGACAGGCAACGAACTGCCGCCAGATGAGTTCGTACAAGCGGACCGCGTCCGGATCGACCCCGGTCAGATGCTCGGCACGCGTACCGACGTTCGAAGGCCGGATCGCTTCGTGTGCCTCCTGCGCGTCTTCTTTGCTCGTGTAGGTGCGCGGGTCATCCGGCAGATAGTCCGCACCGAACTGCTCATTGACGAACGTGCGGCAGCTTTCGACGGCTTCGCTGCTGAGGTTCGTGGAGTCGGTCCGCATATAGGTGATATAGCCGGCCTCGTAGAGGCGCTGCGCCATTGTCATGGTCTTCTTGACCGAAAAGGACAAGCGCGTACTGGCAGCCTGCTGCAGGGTGCTGGTGATGAACGGGGCCCCCGGCTTTGTCCGGGTCGGGCGGTCTTCGCGCTTACTGACGGTAAACGTCGCGGCCCGCATGGCGTCCAACACCTTCTCAGTATCTTCGGCATTGCCGGGGCGGAAATTCTCGCCGTTCTGCCGCGTGACCTGAAAGCGTACAGGCTCAGCGTCAGCGTCGGCCGACAAATCGGCAAACGCTTCCCAATACTCTTCCGGCACGAACGCACGTATCTCCCGTTCGCGCTCGACGATCAGTTTGACCGCCACGCTCTGCACCCGCCCGGCGGAGAGACCGCGCGCAACTTTAGACCACAACAGCGGCGATAGCTCGAAACCGACCACGCGATCGAGAAAACGCCGCGCCTGCTGAGCGTTGACCTGATCCATGTCGAGCTCGCCCGGGTGCTCGAAAGCTTCCTGAATGGCTTTTCGGGTAATCTCGTTAAAGACAACGCGGCGATATCTGTCCGGATCGCCGCCGATGGTCTCGCGCAGGTGCCAGGCAATGGCTTCCCCTTCGCGGTCGAGGTCGGTCGCGAGATAAACCGCTTCCGCGTTTTCGGCGAGCTTCGAGAGCTCATCGACTACCTTTTCTTTACCGGGCAGCACCTCGTACTCCGCCGCCCAGTTCTTGTCCGGGTTTATCCCCATCCTGCGAATGAGCTGATCGCGGGCACGCTTCTTTTTATAAGCTTCGCGCTTGGCCGGCGACAGCGCCTTGGTTTTGGCAGCTTCTGCAGCACGTGCCTTCGGATCCACCGCCTTGCCGCCGGTGGGAAGATCGCGAATATGCCCGACGCTGGACTTAACGATGTAATCCTTGCCGAGATATTTGTTGATCGTGCGCGCTTTTGCGGGCGACTCAACGATGACCAGTGATCGAGCCATGCTGCTCCAATGTATAAACAGGTTGGGCCGAAGCTTCGGCCCGGTTTGGCGCGGTTTATAGGCGCCTTGTGATGCTGCTGTCAAGAAATGTAGTGACGATCAGCCGTCTTTCAAGTCCGTTTCGGCCTCGTCGGCGGGGGTAAAGTGTTCGCAAAGCAGCCCTTTCAGGCGCATCAGGCTGGCTTCGATGCCGGCAACAGTGTCTTCATCGGAACCGAGTTTCTCAGTCCAGTAACAGGACACGTAACGATCATTCAAAGAACATCCCAGAGATCCCTCGGGCAGGCTCGCGAGCACGTCACCAATGACGTCGACAGCCTCCGGCAGCGCCGTCAGGCGCTGCCAGAACGCCTGATCGGAATCAGCACCAAGCGCCCAACCCGGTAACGCTTCGGTCAGCGGTACCGTGGGTGCGTCTGGCATGCGCACCAACATGACTTCCCCCACGCCACGCAGGCGCGTATTGAGCGGGAGCTCGTAACTCGCCGCCGCATACTTGGGCTCCAGGGTTTTGCCGCCAGCGGTAACGCGTTCCTGCGCGGTCGGATCGAGTTTCGGCACGGAAGTAATCTTGACCATGAGCCCATGTTTACGGGCCGCCTGCCGCAGCATCACGAGGCGTTTGTCTTTTGCAGATGGCAGCAGGTACATCGCCGGACCTATGGCGAGCACCAGAACCAATCCAAGGATGATCCAAGTCAAATCGGAAACCAGGCTTTTCAGGACATGTTCGTCGTTGTATGGTCGCGCCAAACAGGGTTGGAGGGCAACATGTCGTCTTATCAGAAAATCATGCTGGCAGTCGATCTCACCGAAGAGTCCAAAGCCGTGGCGGACCGCGCGTTGGCGCTGGCAGAGTCGTCCGGGGCGGAACTCCACCTGGTGCATGTCATAGAGCCGTTGAGTCTCGCTTACGGCGGTGACGTGCCCATGGATCTGTCATCGGTGCAGGAACAGATCCAGGAGCAGGCCAAATCCCATCTCAGCGAGTTTGCCAGTCGCCTGGATATCCCGGCAGAGCGACAGCATTTGATCTTCGGCAGACCCGAAAGCGAAATCCAGCGCGTAGCGGACGAAGTCGGATGCGATCTGATTGTCGTCGGCAGCCACGGGCGTCACGGCCTTGCGCTATTGCTGGGCTCCACTGCCAATGGCGTACTGCATGGCGCCATCTGCGACGTGCTTGCGGTACGGGTTGGCATCGCTGAATAGTCCAACCACCCTCAAATTATTCACCTGCAGGTTGTAACGACAATGGACTGTCGTAGCTGTCTGGCACTGCTGCTGGCGCTGCTCGCATTGACCATCGGCGCGTCGAATGCGAAGGCGGCGTCGGCAGAATCAAGGAGCATCTTCGAACAACGCAGCCTGTATCTGCAGGCACGTGCGTACCTGCGTCAGGGCCGTACCGCCGACTTCCGGCGCACCGCGCGCGCGCTGGATGACTACATTCTACGGCCCTACCTGGACTACCACCGGCTGCGCGCCTCTATCGGCACTGTCAGCTCGCGCGAGGTGCTCGACTTCCTGACGCAGAGCGCCGAGCTGCCCGCCACCCACCTGCTGCACAAACGCTGGCTGCGCGAGTTGGGTAAACGCCGCCAATGGCAATTGTTGCGCGACAACTTCATCGAGACCAACGATGCGGATCTGCGCTGTTATCACTTGCGCGCCCTGTACGGGACTGGTGAGCGCGCAGCCGCGATGCAGGGCACGACCAATCTCTGGCTGCAACCCGTCTCGCAACCCAAAGCCTGTGATCCGTTGTTCGAAGTGTGGCGTGCCTCGCCACAATTCACCGAGGAAGTGGCCTGGATGCGGCTGAACGCCGCCATCTCGGCCAACCAGCGCCAGCTCGCACGTTACCTGCTGCGCTACTTCAGCGGGGCGAACAAAACCGCGGCCGAAGCTTTCTACAACGCCCACATCTCGCCATCGCGGATGGCGCGCTCCGCCAGTTATCGTGCAGACACAGACAAAATCCGCCTGGCGATAGAGCATGGCCTTATGCGTCTGTCGAACATCGATCCGGAAAAAGCACAAGACGCGTGGCGTCGCTTCGGACGTTCCCACCAGTTCGACGATCTGGCACGCCAGCGCATCGAGAGCGCCATCGCGGTCGGGCTGGCCGAGGAAAACCGTTTCCCGAGCAAGCGCGACCGAAACAAAGTCACTCAAGCTTCCGCCATCGAGGCGCTCGCCCTGGCTGCGGTGCGGGCAATGAACTGGCCGGAGGCCGCATACTGGATCGAACGCCTCGAGCCCGATCTCAAGCAGAAAAGTCAGTGGCAATACTGGCTTGCACGGGCGCTGATCGAACACGAAGGCGACAATGAGCAGAGTCAGGCGCTTTATGCCAACCTCGCCCGCGAACGCCACTACTACGGCTTTCTGTCTGCGCGGCGCCTGGGTTTGAACGGCCGCTTGAACGATGCCAGCGTCGCAAACGATGCGGTGGCTTTGACGCAGCTGGCCAATACGCCGGGGATAGCGCGCAGCCTCGAACTCTTTGCGGTCGGCGACGACATCAACGGACGCCGCGAATGGTATGCCGCTCTGGATCAACTGCCTGATGATCAGCAGGTCAACGCCGCTGAACTCGCGCAAATGCACGGGCTCACCTCGCTCGCCATAAGGTCTGCCAACATAGCCGAAGCCCGAGACTACCTGCGCCTGCGGTTTCCAATCAGTCACGAGCCGCAGTTCCGCCGCGCAGCGCTCAAAAGCGCGCTGCCGGTACCCCTTCTCATCGCCATCGCGCGTCAAGAGTCCGCGCTCGAGAGCAACGCGCGCTCATCTGCCGACGCGCGCGGGCTGATGCAACTATTGCCAAGCACCGCGCGGCTCGTTGCGCGGCGGGCGGGGCTGGATACGCCGAGCGCCAACGATCTATACGACCCGAGCACCAACATCCGTCTGGGCAGTTACCATCTGGCCTGGTTGATCGAACGCTACGACGGACAAACTCCCCTGGCCATTGCGGCGTACAACGCCGGCGAGCATCGGGTTGATCGCTGGATCAAGGACGCGGCCGGGATGCCGGTCGATGTGTGGATCGAACGCATTCCATTCCGCGAAACGCGCAACTACGCCAAAAACGTGCTCGCCTTTCGTCATGTTTATGCGCAGCGTCTCGGCATGCCCGCACCGCTGCTGGATCCCGACGAACGCTACATTCGCACACCGTGATCGACATCTGCGTCAATCTCGACAGCCGGCAATTCAATCGCGACCGGGATGCCGTGCTTGAACGCGCATGGGCGTGCGGTGTCGAAGCGCTGATCATCACGGCTACGGATATCGCGTCGACGCGCACAGCCATCAACTGGTCGAGCCCTGAACGTCTGCGTTGCACGGCCGGCGTCCACCCACACCATGCTGCGGAGGTCGACCCGCATTGGGAAGAGACGCTCGCGCAGCTCGCGGCCCACCCCGCGGTTTGCGCCATCGGCGAAACGGGCCTCGACTTCAACCGCAACTTCTCTCCGCGGGAAGATCAACTGAGCGTCTTCGCCACCCAGATCGCCCTCGCCCGGCGCCTCGCCAAGCCGCTGTTCGTTCACGATCGGGACAGTGAGGGCGAAGTGTTGCGCCAGCTGCAAGCGGCCGGACCGCTGCCGCCTACCGTCATTCATTGCTTCACCGGCAATGCCGCAGATTTACGCAGCTATCTATCTGCCGGTTTTTATATTGGCATCACCGGCTGGGTTGCGGATGACAAGCGCGGACAGGCGTTGCGCGCGCTCGTGCCTGAGATACCGCTGGAGCGTCTGCTGCTGGAAACTGATGCGCCGTTCTTGAGACCGCACAACGTTCCGGATACCTGGCCGGAAGAACATGGCGTTTTGCGCAAGTACAAACGGCGCAACGAGCCCGCCCTGCTCGGCTACGTCTGCGAGGCCGTTGCCGACTGCTATGGCGTCAGTGCAGCTCGCGTCGCGCAGGCAACGAGTGACAACGCGAAAAAGCTATTCAGCCTCTAGCCCGGCCTGCAGGCAGGCCGCCACGAAAGCTTTCACCTCAGGCTCGCCGAACGGCGCATCGAGACTTCTGCTGCGGCATTGAAGAACCGGTATGCGCTCGCCGTATTCCGCCAGCAGCGCGTCATCGTTCGTGATGTCTGCCACGAGCAGTTGATGACCGACGAGCTCAGGCATGGTCAGGAGCATGTCCAAGGCCTTGTCGCAGAGGGTGCAGTGATCGGTGGCGTAAAGAGTCAGTTGCAGCACGTCAGGACTGATGCCATGAGGGGAATCGCCCGGTAATATGAAAGCATGCAGTATACAGTGCGCTCAGCCGACGCGGACACCGCCGCCCGCTATCCTTTGACAGTACACGAACAAGCGCAGTGGCAAGCGGCTGGCAAATCGACCTGGCGCACGATCTTCAAATTGCCCGCGATCCCCTCTGGTCACATCATCGTGCCCAGCCTTGCGCTGCTCGATAATCCCGGCGCGCGCTATGCCACTGAACTGCAGGCGCGGGCGTGCTACCCGCTGCAGCCGGTGCCGGCAGAAGCGCAGCCAGCCGCCCTGGCCGGAGACGCCACCGAGGCCAGCCGTCATATCGACTGCTGGCACAGCGAAACGGATCTGGCAGCGGCACAGGTCGAATTCCGAGTATCGAGCCCGCGCCCGCCGGCAGCTTACCTTGCGGTCGTTAGCGTGCGTCCTGTACACCTTCCACAACCCGCCACGTATCCTGCCGCCAATGCGGCTGTGACTCTGCCTGCGACCCTGTCGCAATATCAGGCGGCCGACGAAATTAAACACCGTATCTGCTCCCCCACCGCCCTGTGCATGGCATTGTCAGCCTATCCCGACCCGCCGTCATGGGACGACACCGTAGCAGCATGCTACGATCCGGCAACGAAAGCCTACGGCGTGTGGCCGCTTGCCGTGCGCTGGGCTGCAAGTCGAGGCGTGGTTGCTGCGGTCGAGACTTTTGTCGACTGGCAGGACGCTGAGGCCTGCCTGCAGGCTGGCATACCGCTGGTCTGCAGCATCGATTTCAAACAGGGTAAACTCGACAACGCGCCGCTGGCGCAAACCGGCGGACATCTGGTGGTGTTGCATGGAATGGATGAGAACGAGGTGTTGGTGAAAGATCCCGGCGCCGCCGATCATGATTCGGTAGCGCGTCGCTACGACGGCGCTCAATTCACTGAAGCCTGGCTGGCGCGCCGTGGCGCAGCCTATGTCTTCGCGCTGCCCCCCGAGAGGGCCTGACGCGCATGTCTCTGCGCTTCCTGGTTCGGCTGCTGCTCTTGATGCTGGGCTTCGCTTTGACCACCTACGGCATGCTGGTCTGGCAGCAGATGAACTTCGATCTGAACACGCTATGGCCGATCGCCAGAGAATTTTCCAGCCATCCCGTTTACGCCATGGTGCTCGGCCTGGCCTTGATACCGCCGACGCTCTGGGAGATTTTCGTACTCGAGACAAAGAGCCAGCGTGAGCGATAAACGGACTTACATCCGCAAGGTGCGGCGCACTGACGAGGCGGAGTTCATCAACCTGATGCGCGAAAGTCAGCGCCTGCATGAACCCTGGATCAGTCCGCCCACGAACCCGGTGCTCTTCAAATACTACCTGCAGCGCATCAATCGCGAAGACCACGAGGGATTCGTCATCTGCCGCGCTGTCGACGATCGCATTGTTGGCGTCATCAACATCAACAACATCGTGCGCGGGTCCTTCCAGAGCGCGTCGCTCGGCTACTACGTCGGCGCACCGTTCCAGGGTGAGGGCTACATGCAGGAGGGTCTCAGCCAGCTCCTTGCTTACGCTTTCAACACGATGGGATTGCACCGCCTCGAGGCCAACATCCAGCCGGAGAACACCCGCAGCCAACAACTTGTCGAACGCTGCGGGTTCACCAGGGAAGGCTACTCCAAGGATTTTCTATACATTAACGGTGCTTGGCGCGACCATGAACGATGGTGCTGTGTTCACGAGCGTCGCGGCTTGCGCAGTCAGATGGGGTCGGTGCCGCTGCACCAACAGAAGGTTTGAGCATGCAAGGTCTAACTGTCGCGGTCCTGATGGGCGGCGCGTCGGCGGAAGCTGAGGTGTCGCGAAATTCCGCAGCCCAGGTCAGCACCGGTCTGCAGACAGCAGGACATCGCGCGGAACTGGTGGAATTGAACACGGATTGCGCGGCCAGATTGGCCGCCTTGGGTCCCGACGTTGTCTTTCCGGCTTTGCACGGTCCGCCCGGCGAAGACGGCACGGTGCAGGGTTTTCTCGAAATTATCGGCCTGCCCTACGTCGGCAGCGGCGTGCGCGGCAGCGCGCTCGCCATGGACAAACACGTCGCCAAACAGATATTCAGACACAATGGCCTGCCGGTAGCTGAAGATCTCGTCATCCACCAGGGCGAAGACCTGGAAGCAGGCGCCGCGCGCGTGCTCGCTGACCTCGGTCCCGCGGTTGTGATCAAACCACTCAATCAGGGATCCGCCATCGGCGTCACTCCGCTGCCCAACGGCGGAGACATCACGGGAGCGCTGGCAACTGCTCTGACCTACGGGAATTGTCTCGTCGAGCCATTCATCATGGGGCGGGAAATCACTGTAGGCGTGCTCGAGCGCAACGGCACCCTGGAGCCACACCCCGTGATCGAAATCCAGACCGGTAGCGACGAATGGTACGACTTCAACAATCGCTACACGGCCGGGCAGAGCCGTCACATCATGCCAGCGCCGCTTCCGGACGACGTGGGCGAACGCTTGCAGCAGATTGCGCTATCAGCGCATAAAGCGCTGGACCTGAGAGATTTATCGCGCGCTGACTTCATCGTCACGGAAACACATGAGATCACGCTGCTTGAGGTGAATACGCTACCGGGGATGACACCGACCAGCTTGTACCCGGAAGGGGCTGCCGCCCTGGGACTCGATTTTGCAGCGCTGGTTGACCATCTGGCGCGCCAGGCTCATGCGCGCGCCGGCCTCTAGACGTCGTCTTCGTCCTCAGACTGCTCGGCAGCATCCGCGTCTGCGACATCACCGCCGTCAGCCACTTGTTGAGCCAGCTCCGCAAACGGGTCAGACATGAGCGGCGGCATCAGCGAACGCACCAGACCAACCGCACTCGGCGCATCCAGAACGTCTTTCGCCAGATCTATCAGACGCTTCTGCTCGCTGGCGATGAACTCTAGCGCCTGACTGAGATTGGCGTCGCGGTCCATCAGGTCCTGCATGGCGTCTGCTCCATTAAAGTAAGCTTTGGAAACTTCTGCCGACTTGGACATCGACATGTTGAGCGACAGCTCAGCCAGCTGACCGCTGTCGAAATCCATCGCTTTGAGTTTCTGTATGGCCTGACCCGTATCGCCACGGAAGAAACTGTCCACGGCCTCCATGACACTCTGCAGGACGGTATCAACCGCCGCCTGTTCTTCCGCGCTCAAGTTTCCGAGCACGTCCATGTTGACCACGCGCTCCATGCCTTCGGTGTAAGACTGATCAGCCACTTTGTCGCCGTCTGCGGTACGCCCGCGGAAGCGGTTCATATCGACGCTGTCGATCTGGCTGAAGTCGAGGGTTATCGTATCGCCGTCTTTGGTCGTCAATTCCAGGCTCAGGCTGGTTTCCTGTCTGGCTGACTTTTCGACGCTGCGATACTTGGCAAAGTCGCCGTTATCGAGCTGAACGATCTGCGGAACGGCTGGTGCATCATCAGTATCCGTCTGCGGAACGACGTCGACGACAACCGGGTCCGTGTTTACCGGCGCCGGCGCCACCGGATCAGGCACATCGACAGCGTCCTCTACGGGTACATCCGTGACCGGCACTTCTGCCGCATCAACCACCCCGGTATCGTCTCCGGTCACCGGAGGCTGCGCCTGGCTGCCCTGGAATACCATCGGATAGCCGAGCTGGAAGAAAACCGGCGCCATCATCATGACGGGCATGGCAAACCCACCGTACATACCCGTCCCGCCGTAACCGCCAAAGCCGGCCGCGCCCGCTTGCTGCTGGACCGTTGCATTGGTCGGGTTAGCCGTTACGTGCCCGCCGCCGGTCGCCGCAGCACCCGTCGCGGCCCCCGATGCGGCGGCCCCGGGATAAGCGACGCTGCTCATCTGCGGATAGGCCATCATGTAAGCCGGCGTCATCATCGTCACCGGCGTCATGACCACGCCCGTCATCGTCCCGGCCATCGCCGCCGGCGCTGTCGCGGACGTTCCGGCGTTCGCGGCCGCATTGGTGGGATTGTCGGTCGTATGCGCGGCATCTGAAGTTGGCAGATACTGCTGTTGCGTAAAGGCGCCAAAGCCTGCTGGCAAACCAAATTGGATCATGACAGGTCCGTCTTCCATGAACGGTGTACCCGTAGTAGCGGCAGGCATGGAGGAAACTTTAGGTTCGGATCTGCGCTTTGTGACGCGCGGACAGGATACCGCAGCGATACCCGGCTGGCCGGCGCTGCGCCCGCGGCGCGCCTGTTACATGCCTGAGAAGAAGAAGGTCAGACTCTTATGGTGATGATCATAAGAGCCTGACCCCGAGAAATGCGCGTGCTGCGCGACAAAGCGCTGCGCTAGAGGTCGTAACCCCGCTCGTTGTGTGAGACGAGATCCAGGCCCTCGAGTTCTTCGTCTTCGTCCACCCGGTTGCCGACGAGAGCGCCGGTGATTTTCAGGATGACGAACGTCACCACAGCCGTGTAGACCACCGTGGCCAGCACACCCACGGCCTGAATGCCGAGCTGTGAACCGATGCTGATCTCGTGCTGCCCGCTGAAGACACCAAGCGCATTGCTGGCGAATACGGCGGTCAGCAGGGTGCCCAGAATGCCACCCACCCCGTGGACCGGGAAAACATCCAGTGAATCGTCGATTTTGAGGCTGCGCTTGATGAACATCGTGGCATAGAAACACACGAGACCCGCCGCGAGGCCGATAATCAGCGCGCCACCGGGCCCGACGTATCCTGACGCGGGGGTAATGGTGCCAAGCCCGGCCACCATGCCCGTCACCGCGCCCAACGCGGAAGGTTTACCGTACTTGACCCATTCAGCACACATCCAGGTAAACGCTCCGGCGGCGGCCGAAAGGTGTGTGACCAGCATCGCCATGGCGGCGTCGCCGTTGGCAGCGAGCGCGCTGCCACCGTTGAAACCAAACCATCCGACCCAGAGCATGCCCGCGCCGGCAATCGTGAGCGTCATATTGTGCGGCGGCATGGGCTGCGACGGGAAACCACGGCGATTGCCGAGCACGATGGCGGCAACGATCGCGGCAACACCCGCGGTTATGTGAACGACCGTACCGCCGGCGAAATCCATGAGACCGAGATCGCCCAGCCAGCCGCCGCCCCAGACCCAGTGACAAACAGGTACATACACGAGCAGCAGCCACGCAGCGCTGAAAATGACCATCGCCGAGAAGCGCATGCGCTCAGCGAAACCGCCGACGATCAGGGCCGGCGTAATGATGGCAAACGTCATCTGGAAGAGGACAAACGCGCTCTCCGGGTAAGTGCCGCTGAGGGTTTCTTCACCCACGTTCCCCAACAGGACATAGCCCAGGCCGCCGATGAAGGCGTTGAGACCGCCGCCATCTCCGAACGCCAGCGAGTAGCCCACCAGCAGCCAGAGAATCGAGGCGATGCAGGTAATGGTAAAACACTGCATCAGCACACTCAGGACGTTTTTTGTCCGCACCAGGCCACTGTAGAAGAGTGACAGGCCCGGAATGGTCATGAACAGCACCAGCGCTGTGGCGGTCATGATCCAGGCGGTATCCGCCCCGTTCAGCTCATCCGCATGAGCCGGCATGGTCAGCATAAGACCTGCCATAGCGATCCAGAATCGACGCACAGAAATTCCCCCTCATAGAAACCAGGGCATTATCGGTGATGCCCCCTGCAGATGCCACATTTTCGTGCGCTTTTACGTTACAACGCACCATCACCCGGAGAATGGGCTGTACTAAATCGATTCGACCACTTTTCGCACCAATTTGGGGCCTTTGTAAATGAATCCTGTGTAGATTTGTAACAAATCTGCACCCGCTGCCAGCATCGCTGCGGCGGTTTCAGGCGAGTCGATGCCACCAACGCCGATGATGGGAACACTTTCCGGCAGGAGATCGCGGAACGCGCGCACCGTGGCCGGAGACATGGTCTGCAGCGGCACGCCGCTCAACCCACCCTGCTCCTCGGCATGCCGCGCACCGGCCACGGCCTCCCGGCTGATGGTGGTATTCGTCGCGATCAAACCGTCGATCTGCACCGCCTGCAACTGCTCGGCGATGATCTCAATGTCTTCAGCCGCCAGATCCGGCGCCACCTTGACCAGCAGCGGGACCACCCTGCCGCCACCGACCGCGAGCGCCTGCTGCTCCTCCTTCACCCGCCCCAACAAACCGGCCAACGCCGCACCAGATTGCAGCGTGCGCAGCCCCGGCGTGTTCGGGGAAGACAGATTCAACGTGAAGTAGTCTGCCACATCATGCAGACGCCGCATGCCGATGAGGTAGTCGGTGACCGCATCATCGAGGGGGGTGTCTTTGTTTTTACCGAGGTTCACACCCAGCACAATGTCGTCGCACCAACCTCTGGCGCGCGCCTGTTCAATCGCGCTGCGCATGTGCTCCACGCCATGATTATTGAAACCCATGCGATTGATCAAAGCCCCGTGCCCGGGCAGACGGAACATGCGCGGCTTGGGGTTGCCCGGTTGCGGCCGCGGCGTCACCGTGCCCACCTCCAGAAAGCCGAACCCCATCCGGGCGAGGCCGGCAATGACGCTCGCGTTCTTATCGAGACCGGCAGCGAGACCGAGAGGATTGGCAAATTCGAGCCCCAGGCAGCGGACCGACCGGCCTGCATACGGACGCCCGGGACCAGCCAGACGGCCCCAGGCCTTCAGAAGATTCAGCGTGAGATCGTGCGACAACTCCGGGGGCAGACAGAAAAGGAGACTGCGAGCGGCGGGATACAACATGCGCGCACGTTATCAAAATTAGCGCGCCCGTGCTCGGCGCAAGCTCAGGCGTAGCGGGTAAGTGTCAGCAGGCGATTCGTCCGATCCACGGCCAGCTCAAACGTGCCTCGCACACCGGCATGGGTGACGTGCGGGCGCAAGCTGGCAAGCGGGAACTGCAGGCGCCGGCCGTGACGGTCCAGGGCGGAAACCTGGGAGACGTTACCTGCGTAAAAATCCTCGAGCTGCGCGGTCGTCAGGAAAATGTCCACGACGTAACGTCGCGCCACCCGGGTATCACTCGATTGCTCAATCATGGTCCGACCTTCATGGTCTAACTATAGGACAGCAGACCGAGCGCGCGCGGCGGATTGCGTCTGGACCTGCACGACCCCGCCGCTACAATACTGCGTTCGGTATCATCCAGGCATTTATGAACACCATCTCATCGGAATCCACGTCCGACGCCATCAAGCAGGCGCGCACCTGGCTCGAGTCGCGCATCATCGGCCAGCAGGATCTCATCCAGCGGCTCATGATGGCTCTGATCTGCGGCGGCCATCTGCTGGTGGAAGGCGCCCCCGGCCTGGCCAAGACACGGGCCATCAAAGAACTCGCACGGGTCGTCGAAGGAGACTTCCATCGCATCCAGTTCACGCCCGACCTCTTGCCGAGCGACATCACCGGCACGGAGGTCTTCCGGCCCGAGGACGGCAGCTTCAAATTCCAGGAAGGGCCGATCTTTCACAACTTGATCCTTGCCGACGAAATCAACCGGGCACCGGCGAAGGTACAGTCGGCGCTGCTCGAGGCCATGGCAGAGCATCAGGTGAGCGTCGGCCGCGAAACATTCCCGCTGGCGGATTTGTTCCTGGTGATGGCCACCCAGAACCCGATTGAACAGGAAGGCACGTACCCGCTGCCCGAGGCGCAGCTCGACCGCTTCCTGATGCACGTCGTCGTCGACTACCCCGACGCAGCGGCAGAACACGGCATCCTCGATCTCGTTCGCGCCGAGACGGCAAATCAGCCCAGTCAGGCCACCCCGACACCGGTTTCGCAACAGCAGATATTCGCCGCCCGTCAGGCCCTTGTTGGCCTGCACATGACGGCGCCGGTAGAGGATTACATCGTCGCCCTGGTCATGGCCACCCGCCAGCCGGGACCCGAGCAAGCCCAGTGGATCGAATACGGAGCGAGCCCACGGGCAACGATTGCATTGGATATTTGCGCCCGCGCGCTCGCGTGGCTCGACGGACGCGACTACGTCACGCCCATCGACGTGCAGGCGGTGGCCCATGACGTGTTGCGACACAGACTCATTCTGACCTTCGAAGCAGACGCCCAGGGTGTGACCAGCGATGCCGTCATCAGCGCACTGCTCGAAGCGGTACCGGTCGGCTGATCAGGTCAACAGGTGGCATCCGCTGACGTTCTGGCTGGAGCCTATGCTGATATTCAGCAACTGCTCGCCCTGCGGCACAAACCCTACTCGCAGCCAGCGAGCACCACCTCGCGCGTGGTCGGCAATCGCGCCGGCCTGAAGCTGTCGAAAATCAAAGGCCGCGGCGTGGACTTCGCCGAGGTGCGCGAGTACCAGCCGGGCGACGATATCCGCGCAATAGACTGGCGGGTGACGGCGCGCAAGAACAAACCGCACACCAAGGTTTTCCGCGAGGAGCGCGAACGCCCGACCCTGATCGTTGCAGACCAGACACAAAACATGTTTTTCGGGTCGAAGTTACGCCTCAAATCCGTAGCCGCCGCTGAAATCGCCGCCCGCATCGCCTGGCAGAATCTCAACGCCGGGGATCGCGTCGGCGGGATCGTCATCGGCAACGAACGCCAGGCGCTGCACCGCCCCTATCGCACCACCAAGGCGGTTGCGCGTTTCCTCAAGGACGTGGCGGATCGCAATCAGGCTCTGAGCCGCGCGAGCGGTGCCGGCGGTGACGGCCAGGCAAGCCTGCACGAAGGCATGTTGCGTATCAGACGTCTGACGCAGACGAACTACAGAATCTTCGTCATCAGCGACTTCCAGGGCGATCTGTCGGTCTGGAGAGATCACCTGCATCAGCTCGCACGCCACAACCAGGTTGTCGTCGTCCACGTGCACGACCTGCTCGAAGCGGAATTGCCGCCGGCCGATCACTATGCCGTCACCAACGGCGCCGAGCGGCTGCAATTTCACACCGGCAATAAGAAACTGCGGGAGAAGTACGCGGCAGCTTTCCAGGCTCACACCGAATCGCTGATGGGATTGTGCGCGCACGAAGCGATGCGTTACATCAGCATCGCCACCCACGACGATCATCTGGATCAGCTGGCCTGGGTCTGATGGAAACCAACCCTTTACAGCAGCTGCGCGACATCCATCTCCCGGCCGATCCGTCCTGGTGGCCACCCGCGATCGGCTGGTGGCTGCTGCTCCTGGGCCTCCTTGCCGTCATCATCTGGGCTTGCCGTCAGGCGCTGCGGGCCCACCGACGGCGTGCACCGCTGCGCGCCGCGCTCGCCGTCCTCGAGAATCTGAAAACGGCTGAGCAGGCCGGGGACATCAGCGCCGAGGAGTATCTGCATCAAGGTAACGCAGTGCTCAAACGCCTGCTGGTGCGCGCGCTGGGGCGCAGCGAATACGCAGAGCTTTCCGGACAGGCGTGGCTGGAAGCATTGAACAAATTGGCCGACACAAACGTTTTCACTGACAGCGCAAGCGCTGTGCTCGGGGACGCGCGTTTTTCGAGGTCTCCTGCAATCGACGTCGAGACGCTCAACGAACACCTGCGGATGGTCGTGGCTAAGGTGCGGCCGTGATCGAGTGGTTGTGGCCATGGATGTTCATCGCGCTGCCGCTGCCGGCCCTTCTGCGCCTGCTGTGGGGCACCCGCGAACGCAATCAAGCTGCGTTGACCGTGCCGACACTTACCACTTTCGAAGCTGTCTCTGCGGAAAGCGGCACAGCCGAAGGCGCAAAATGGTGGCGGCTGCCGCTGCTCTGGCTCATCTGGACTCTGCTCGTGACGGCGGGTGCGCGGCCCCAGTGGACGGGTGATCCCGTCACCCTGCCCACCACCGGGCGCGATCTCATGCTCGCAGTCGACATCTCCGGGTCGATGGCGACAGAAGACATGGCGGTCAACGGCAACTACGTGGATCGTCTCACCATAGTAAAAGCAGTGGTCAGCCGCTTCGTCGAAGCACGCAAAGGCGATCGTGTAGGTCTGGTGCTCTTCGGTACCAACGCTTACCTGCAGGCGCCTCTCACCTTTGATCTGACCAGCGTCAATCGCCTCCTCATGGAGGCGCCGGTTGGCATCGCGGGCGGCAAAACCGCCATCGGTGATGCGATCGGGCTTGCGGTCAAACGCCTGCGCCTGCGTCCGCAGGAAGACAAGGTGCTGATACTGCTGACCGACGGCGCCAACAACGTCGGCGAGGTGGAGCCCGAGAAAGCCGCGGAACTGGCAGCGTTCGACGGCATCAAAATCTACACGATAGGCGTTGGTGCGGATGAAATGCAGATGCCGAGCTTGTTTGGCCGCCGGACGACGAACCCGTCGGCCGATCTCGACGAGGACACGCTCAAGAAGGTCGCGGCGACCACGGACGGGCAGTATTTCCGCGCCCGCGACACCCAGGGTCTGGCGGAGATCTACCTGCTGATCGACGAGCTCGAACCGATCGACCAGGATCCCGAGACCTACCGCCCGATACAGGCTTTGTACTACTGGCCTCTGGCCCTGGCTCTTCTGCTGTTTGGCCTGCTGCTGGCTTCAGATCTCGCTCCGGGAGCGCGCCGCCATGCTTGAGAACTTCCACTTCCTGCGGCCCGAATGGCTCCTGGCGCTGGTGCCGCTGCTTATCGTTGCCATTGTCTGGTTGCGCCGCAATCAACGCGGCTCCGGATGGGACAGCGCCATTGACGATGCCCTCCTGAACGTCCTGTTGGACGGCGGACAGCGAGCGTCTCATCGATTCATCCGCTGGGTGTTGCTGGGCGCGCTGGCACTGGGCTGCGTCGGGATTGCGGGACCCACCTGGGAAAAACTGCCGCAGAGCGTCGAGCAACGCGATGACGCGCTCATCATTCTGCTCGACCTGTCTCTCTCGATGCTCGCTGAGGATGTGAAGCCGACGCGGGTCGAACGCGCCCGCCAGGAAATCACCGACGTGCTGCGCCTGCGCGAGGAAGGTCAGACGGCGCTCATCGCCTATGCAGGGGACGCGCACGCGGTTGTGCCGCTGACAGACGACACTGCGACGATCAGCAATCTCCTTGCAGCGCTCAGTCCCGAGATGATGCCCGTGTTCGGGTCCAACCCGGATCACGCGCTGCAGCTGGCCCACGAGCTCTTCGACAACGGCAGCGTCCTGCAGGGCCGCATACTGATGGTCACTGACGGCATCGACAACATCAACGACGTGACACGTCACCGCAGTGCCGCGTTTCCGATCTCGATCCTGGGTATAGGCACGCCTGACGGCGCTCCGATACCGCTGGATCGCGTCCGCCAGCCAGGGCGCACCCTGCGCACGCAGGAAGGCAACGAAATTATCGCCATCGTCGATGAAGGCCGCTTGCGCGACGTGGCCAGCATCACTTTCGGCGCCTACGCCCGAGCCACGCTCGGCGACGCCGATATCAGCGAATTGCTCAGCACGCCCCTGCCCGGCGAAGACAGCACCATCGAGGTGGAACGGGAATTCGACACCTGGTTCGACCAGGGCCACTGGCTGGTCCTCTTCCTCCTGCCGGCCATGCTGCTCGCGTTTCGACGCGGCGTTTTCGTCTGCCTGCTGTTCGGCGTTGCGCTGACCGGCGAGGACGCGCGCGCCAATACGCTGACCGACGCCTGGGACAGTCTGTGGCTGCGCGACGATCAGCGCGCGCATCAATCCCTGCGGCACGGCGAACCGGAAAAGGCTGCCGCGCTTTTCAAGGATCCGCGCTGGCAGCCGGTTGCCGAATACCGCAGCGGCAACTACGCCACCTCGCTCAACGGCTTCGCCCAGGACGCGACGCTCACCGGACGCTACAACGAAGGCAACAGCCTCGCACAGCTCGGCGAGTACGAGGCCGCTATCGCGGCTTACGACGAGGTTCTGGGCGAAGACCCGGAGCACGAAGACGCCGCTTTTAACAAAGCACTGGTCGAACGCCTGCTCGAAGAGCAGCAACAGGCAGAGCAACAGCAGCAGCAGGACGACAGCAGTCAGGCCAACAACGAAAACAGCGACAGCGAGCAACAGTCCCAGGAACAGCAGGAGCAATCCGACCAGCAGCAGGAGTCCGAGGACACCGAGCAGCAACAGAACGAGCAGGAACAACAGCAGAGCGAGGAAGAAGGCGAAGAACAGCAAACGGCGCAAGCCGAGGAAAACGAGGCGACACGCGACGAGAAGCAGGAAGCGCTCGAACAGTGGCTGCGCCGAGTGCCAGATGATCCAGGTGGCCTGCTGCGGCGCAAGTTCTCGCATGAAACCAAGCAACGCCTGCGCAGCGGTGATTACGAAAATCGTCAAGGATCGAAGCTATGGTAGGGATTTCGCGTCTGGTCATCACATCCCTGCTGCTCATCTGTGCAGCGTCCGCTGAGGCCGCCGTATCTGCGCACTTGTCTGCCCAGACGATCGACGAGCTCGAAACCGTTCGATTGCAAATAAAGATCACAGAGACACGTCAGACCAGCGCCCTTGACCTCAGCGAGTTGGAAGACGACTTTCACATCATGAACACCAATACGATGAGTCAGTCGCGCTATATCAACGGACGCGGCCAGAGCTGGGTCGACTACACGATCACGCTGCAGCCGAAACGCACCGGCGTGCTGCAAATCCCGAGCATCCGCGTCGGCACCGAGCAGACGCCGACGCTGACGCTCAGGGTCAATCCGCTAACGGATGAAACCCGCCGCAAGATCGACGAGCTGGTGTTCTTCGAAACCGAGCTGTCGAGCGAGGAGATCTACGTACAGGCCCAGCTCGTCTTGACCCGTCGCCTGCTCTACTCGCAAGGCGTCCAGCTCTACTCGGACCTGCCCGGCGCTCCCGAAATCAAAGACGCCGTGGTGCTCACGCTCGGTGAGACCACATCGGGCACCACCGAGCGGGATGGCCGCAGCTATGGCGTCGTGGAACAAAGATACGCCATCTTCCCGGAAGCCAGCGGCAGCTTTACCGTCCCCGGCATTGGCATCACGGCGAGCGTACGGCTCCTGGAAGGCGGTCGCGTCTCTCGCAAGGGCGTGCGTGTCACCACCGAAGCCCGGGACGTGCGCGTGCTGCCGGTCCCGGCGGATTACCCCGCAGATGAACCCTGGCTGCCCGCCGAGAACGTCGAGCTCATTCAAGTCGTCACGCCGGAAGAGACGCGCTACAGCGTCGGCGATCCTTTAACGCATGAATTGTTGATCAGTATTGAAGGCAACATCGGATCAATCGCGGCGCCGCAGGAACTCCCGCTGGACGACAACCAATTCCGCATCTATCCCCAGGCGCCTACGATCAATGACGATACCGTCGGCGAAACCGTTCTCGGCGCCAGATTACAGACGAGCAGCCTGATACCGCTGGTGCCCGGACAACTCGAAGTCCCGCCCGCACGGGTCGTCTGGTGGGACACGCTGCGCGACCGCATGCGCATCGCCGAGGCGCCCGCAATCTCGATGCTGACCGCAGGTAACGCCGTAGCATCTTCACCTTCGAGCCAGGACGAGCCGGTCAGTACCGCTGCCGAACCGGATGCAGCTGCAGAAGCGCCGCTGTCGACCAATCTGACCGCATGGCGCAGCTGGGTGGCCGCAACCGCCGTGTTCGGCTTGTTCGTGGTGATGCTGGTGTACGTCATGCGACGGCGCCCTCCAGCTTCCCACCCACAGACCGAGCGGCAGCCAACGAGCGGCAATCCGCGCTCGCGCCTGGACAGCGCGCTCAAGCAGGGAGATGCGGACGAGATCAACCGTCTGCTCCCCGATGTTCTCGCGCAACGTCTCGGCACTTCGCCGACCCGCGCCATCGCGCTGGCGGGCACACGGTCTCCGGGGTTTGCCGACGCCTACAGACGCCTGCAGGCGTCTCTCTACGGCGCACAACCCGCACCGCTCACCGCGGCAGACTTTCAGGCGTTGAGCGCTGCGTTAGACCTGACAGCAGACGCGCCTGCTAAAACACACAACGCGCCGCTGCCACCGCTCTACCCCGCCTGATCCCCCCGTTCAGGCAAGACTTTTCGTCACGATCTCGTAGAGATCCTTGGACAGCCCTTCGGCACCGGCGAGCTTTTCCAGACTTTTGCGCATCAGAGCCTGGCGCGGCGCATCGTACCTCTGCCAGCGTGTGAGCGGCGTTGTCAGACGTGAAGCGAGCTGCGGATTGAGCTTGTCGAGCTCCGCTACCGCATCCACGAGGTACGCATAGCCACTGCCGTCCGGCTGGTGAAAGGTTGCATGGTTGTACATACCGAATGCGCCCAGCACTGAACGCACGCGGTTGGGATTCTTGCGGTCGAACTTTGCATGGTGCGTCAACGCGTCTATACCCGCTACGTCCGTCAACGGGCTTTGCGCCTGCAGGCTGAACCACATGTCGAGCACGAGCGCCTCATGCTGCCACTTGTCGAAGAAGTCGCCAAAAAGCTCAGAGCGCGCCGCCTCCGACAGGTCCTGGTGCCGGCTAGCAACCGCCAGAGCGGCGCGACGATCGGTCAGGTTATCGGCCCGCTCGTAGTGACTGGCAATAAACGCTTCCAGCTCCGCGCCCGCCATGCCGCGCGCCGCATAAGCAAAGCCGACGTTGGCGAGTGCACGGCGACTCATGCCCGCCGCATCCGGACAATAGGCTGACGAACTTGAGTACTGGTCATACAAGCTGCGCCATACGTCGGCGCTCTGCCTGGCCAGCTCCAGGAGCATGGCCTCGCGTTTCTCGACCAGGGCCAGCACTTCAAACCGCTCAAGCTGCTCGAACAAGTAATTCTCATCGGGCATGGAGAGCATGATGGCCGCCAGCAGTATCGCTTCAGAATCATCACCCAGCGTGAGCGCCTGTTGACCCAACTCGCCCACCAGAGCGGGCAGATCGACCCCGGCAAGCTCCGCCGCCTCGTCGAAGTGTTTCACCCAGAGTGTCTGCAGCGCGTCCCAACGCACAAAGCCATCGCGGTCGTGCTGTACCAGCCGGGCAAGCTCAGCATCTGGACGCGGATAGCTGACCCGAACGGGCGCAGAGAATCCCCGTAAAAAGCTCACGATCGGCTTCTCGGCGAGTCCCTGGAATCTGAGCTCTGCGGTCGCGCTCCGCTGACTCACGACAACCGTGTCGCCCGCATCACGCGGCTCCCACTCTTCGCTGCATGCTGCCAGAGCGTCGCTCGCACGTAGCGGCGCTGCGTCGTCCGCAGCCACCAGACCCAGAGCAACCGGCATGTGGAACGGTTTTTTATCCGTCTGCCCCGGGGTTGGCGGACAGCTTTGCTCGATTGTGAGCACGAGCTCACCGTCCGCATATGTCTCAGTCACGTTCAAGACGGGGGTTCCGGCCTGCTCATACCAGCGCTTGAACTGGCTCAAATCCACGCCGCCGACCTCCTCCATCGATGCCGCAAAGTCGTCAGTCGTCGCAGCAGATCCGTCGAAGCGGTCAAAATAGAGATCAGAGCCCGCCCGAAATTTTTCTTCGCCAAGCAGAGTGTGGTACATCCGCACCACTTCCGCCCCCTTCTCATAGATCGTCGTGGTGTAAAAGTTGGATATCTCTATGTACGACTGAGGGCGCACCGGATGGGCCAGCGGGCCGCCATCCTCGGCGAATTGGACCGAGCGCAGGAACGCAACGTCTTCGATCCGTTTGACCGGACGCGAGTTCATGTCCGACGTGAATTCGGCATCACGGAAAACGGTGAACCCTTCTTTCAGGCTCAATTGAAACCAGTCACGGCAGGTGACCCGGTTACCCGACCAGTTGTGAAAATACTCATGCGCAACGACGGCTTCGACACGCTGATATGCGGCATCGGTCGCCGTATCCGGCGAGGCCAGCACACACGATGTATTGAAGATGTTGAGCCCCTTGTTTTCCATGGCGCCCATGTTGAAATCTTCCACCGCAACGATCATGAAGATGTCCAGATCGTACTCGCGGCCGAAGCGCTGTTCGTCCCAGGCCATCGAGCGCTTCAGCACATCCATCGCGTAATCGCACTGACCGATGTTGTGCGGCTCTGAATAGATACGCAGCTCGATCTCGCGGCCGCTCATCGTGACGAACTGATCTGTGATGACCTCCAGGTCACCGGCGACCAGCGCAAAGAGATAGCTCGGCTTCGGGAAAGGGTCTTCCCAGGTGGCGCTGTGCCGACCCGGCTCAGGCGCGCCCTCCTCGACGAGGTTGCCGTTCGACAAAAGCGTCGGGTAGCCATCGGTATCGGCGATCACCGTGGTGCGAAAACGCGCAAGCACGTCGGGCCTATCCTGATAGTACGTAATTTTGCGGAAGCCCTGCGCTTCGCACTGCGTGCAGTACATGTGGCTCGATCGATAGAGCCCTTCGAGCGCCGTATTCTCTTCGGGTTTGATGCGCGTCACGATCTCGACGGTATGTTGTTCAGCGAGACCGTGGAGGGTCAAAGATTCATCGTCACAGCTGTATTCGTTGCCACCGAGCTCGCGGCCGTCGACGCTGACGGACAACAATTCGAGGTCCTGACCATCCAGCACCACGGCGTCCGCGCCGTCGTCGAGGCGTTCCAGCACAATGGTGTTCGTGACAGTCGTCTCGCCATCGCGGATGTCGAAGACGAGATCCGTACTGCGGGTGGTGTAGCCCGGCGACCGATAATCCTCCAGGCGGGTCTCCCCGGGTTGTCCTTCTTTCATGTCTACTCCAGATTAGAACAGGCTCATTTGTTCGTTATTCGATATCTCTGCCGCGCTGAACGCCCGGTCGATCTCTACGACAACGCCGATGCCGCGATGTTCAGCGACGTTAAAGGCGCCGCGGGAGAACAGCAGAAACTGTCCAACCGCGCCTTGCAGGTTATCGCGCAGCTCCACGTGCTCAGCGTTGACCACGAGCCGCTCGGCCGGGCTGAAAGCAGTCACCGGGTAGCGCAAAATCGATGGCGACGTATCCGTCAGCCAGACGCTTGCGGCAAGCTCCGCAGGCTCGACATTCGACGCCTGCAGCGCGCTGAGCTCAGGAATTTCGCGGCGAAGTATCCGCGCCAGATCCGCCAGGTCAACCGATTGCGTCGTACCGCTGACGAGCTTACGCCAGTCTGTGCGATCACTGACGAAACGCCGGCACTGCGCTTCGACGACACCCGCCGCGCGGCGTGACGGCGTATGCGCAATCACCATGGCAGCACTCGCGCCCTGGTCTACCCAACGGCGCAGCTCCCGGCCGCGCCGGGTCAATCCCACTTTGGGACCGCTGCTTACGGCGAGATAGACAGAGTGTGGCTGCATGCAGAATGCCTCGCCCCATTCGGGTTCTCGACAGGTGCCCGAAGCATAGTGACATCGGTCGGGGCTCACGACGCAAAGATCGCAGCGCGCCAGAGTGCTGAAGCAATCGTAGCAGTGCCCCCCGCCGTACAGCTTGCTCACGGGCTTGGCGCAGTGCACGCAGGCATCGGGCGGCATGTGCGTAAAACGCACCCCACATCCGATGAGATCCTCCAGGGCCATGGTCTGCCCGCCCAGCTTGAGCTGATAGCCTGGCTCTACGATACCGTCAGACGATTCTGCAACGGTGACTTCCAGCCCTTCGAGCGCCCCCTGGAAGCGAACGGTCATTGCGCTCCCGGGGTGTTCAGGCCGATGCGCGAGATACGCGCCGGTTGGTGTAAAATCATGACCTAGTGTCACGTAGCCGGCAGGCGCGATGCAACCACGCACTGCAGCGGGTGTGCCGGGACAGGTGCAAAGACAGGTACAAAGACAGGACGGGTAAAAGAGAAAAGACATGCAGGCAGTCGATAAAGAAGTGCTGAGCCAGATACTCGCCTGGCTCAAATCCGGACAACGTTGCTGGCTTGCCACGGTCGTGCAGACCTGGGGTTCTTCGCCGCGCCCGATCGGGTCGCTGCTGGGCTGTAACCGCGAAGGACAGCTGGTCGGCTCTCTGTCGGGAGGCTGTGTCGAGGACGATCTTCTGGACAAACTGACAAGCGGCGCGCTTGCCGCCGATCGCCCGCAGTTCTTCGCCTACGGGGTCACCACGGAAGATCAGGAAAAGTTCGGCCTCCCCTGTGGCGGCCATCTGTACATCGTCGTAGAGCCTCAGGAGCCAGATGCCTCGACAATCGCGCATTTTGCCGCGTTGAACGAAGCGCTGGATGAACGCCGCTGCGCCGAACGCCGCGTGGATCTCAACAGCGGCGAACAAAGCGTCAAAGACGTCGAGCAGCACGCACCGCTGGATTGGAACGAGGACAAACAGGTGCTTACCCACACCTACGGCCCTCGCTTCCAGCTATTCATCATCGGCGCGGGCATGGTCAGCAAGTACCTCGCTGAACTTGCGCAGCTGCTCGACTACGAGGTCACTGTCTGCGATCCGCGCGAGGAGATTCTGGCGGACTTCGGTGTCGCCAATGTCACAACCATCGCCGATATGCCTGACGATGCCGTCAGGGCTCACGCCAAAGACCGCGCAACGGCCATCGTTGCGCTGACACATGATCCCCGTATCGACGACATGGGTCTGATGGAAGCGCTGACGACCGACGCTTTTTATATTGGCGCCATGGGCTCGAGCCGCACATCAGCAAGCCGCCGCGAGCGTTTGCTGGCGCTCGACGTCACGAGCAGCGATCTCGAGAAACTGCATGCGCCGATCGGCTTGCCGATAGGCAGCAAGACGCCGCCTGAGATCGCCATTGCAATCCTCGCTGAAATTACCGCAGTGCGGAAACAGCGCCTGCCGGAGGCGGTGGAAGGCTTGAGCCGCATCAGCGCCGGTTGAGCGCGCCCCGCGTCGGCGCGCTCATTCTTGCCGCCGGTTTCTCACGTCGCTTTGGCGAGGCGGACAAGCGGCTCGCGGAGCTCGACGGCAGGGTGCTGGCCGACGTCACCGTCGATCTCTACAGCAGCCTCTTCGATGCCTGCCGCGTCGTTGTGCGCCCGGAAGATGACGTGCTGGCCGAGAGACTTGCGCGCTTCCAGGTAGAGACGGTCGTTGCGGCCGAAGCCCGTCAGGGCATGGGCCACACGCTGGCCGCCGGCGTTACCGGAATTTCCTGGCAATGGACTTTTGTCGCCCTGCTCGACATGCCTTTCATCAAGGCAGCGACACTCAGCAAGCTCATCGACACGGCGCGCGCCGAAGAGACAGCCACCGTGATCCGACCCAGGTTTCGTGAACGTCCCCAGGCGCCGGCACATCCGATCGGGTTTCACGCAACCCTGCTGGGGGAACTGGCGCGCTTGAGCGGCGACCAGGGCGCTCGCGACGTCGTGCAGGCGCACAAGGCGGATACCCGTGTCGTCGAGTTCGACGACCCCGGTCTGATCAGAGATATCGATACGCCCGCGGATCTGCGCTGACAGAATATTCCGCGCGCTACAGGCTCTGGCCGCCCAGCCTGCTCGCCCAATCCAGCTTGCTGCGGCAAGCCTCGTAGAAGTTGTATCCGGTGGGGTAAACGAGCTTCAGTGGATGCTCGTATTTGGCGACGATCAGCTCGTCATCGACTTCCAGCGGGACATTCACCTGCGAATCAAAACTGAGCTCCGCGGTGCGGTTGGCGGTGCGTAGCACCTTGATTTTGATGATGGCATCACCGCGCACGACGAGCGGGCGTGACGTCAGCGTGTGTGGAAACATGGGCACGATCACAATGGCATCCAGGCCCGGATGCATGATCGGTCCCCCGGCGGAAAGTGCGTAAGCCGTAGAGCCGGTGGGGCTTGCGACAATGAGGCCGTCGGAGCGCTGGTCATAGACGTAGCTGTCGTCGACCCAGAGCGCAAATTCCATCATTCGCGCCATCGTACCCGGGTGGAGCACGACGTCGTTGAGCGCCATCGACGAGGCGATCTCCCTGCCGTCGCGGATGACGCGGGCAGTCAACAGGAAGTGATCTTCAACGCTGAATTCACCGGTCAGCACACTACCGAGCTGCTCATCGAGCAGATCCGGCGATACCGCCGCCAGAAATCCCAGGCCACCCCGGTTTACCCCGACCACAGGCACGCCGTCCAGAGCTATGTCACGCGACACGCCCAGCAGACTGCCATCACCGCCGACGACAACCACCAGATCGCTGGCTTTGCCGAGCTCTTTGCGGGGCACGGTGCGCCGCGACTGGTCTGCATCGGGCAGAAAGCCGGCGGTTGCGTCTTCGAAGACGACATCGATGCCATGCTGTTGAAGCACCTGCTCAACAGCCAGAACGGTGTCCGCAATGTTACGCCGCTGACGTCGCGCGACGACGGCAACGGTGGCAAAACCTTTACTCATGGGCACACCCTACACAGCCTATGGGCGCGTCTCAATCTTGACGATTTTGCACACACCGGATGCCGAATGTGCGTAATTGGCGGTTGCAAATCGAGCGCAGAAGGCTAGGCTTCGCGAAACTTACACCAGCGTCTACCTGTCAGAGATAGCGTATGAGTCAGTTGAGCAACATAAACCGGCGCTTCAGCCAGGTCATCGCCGACGCCGACGCGTCGCATCTGGCGACCGTAACCGGCCCTGGCGATCTATGGCCGTTGATGCGCGCCGAGGCGGAGCGCAAGGCGGCGGAAGAACCGATTCTGGGAAGCTACTTCCACGCCACGATCCTGAACCACGCCACCTTCGGCGATGCGCTCAGCTTTCGCCTGGCAAGCAAGCTCGATAATCCCATGCTGCCGACGATGCTGATCAGAGACGTGATTGCCGAAGCCATGGCGGCAGACGAAACTCTGCTGTCGTCCGCCGAAATCGACATGCTCGCCACGTACACGCGCGATCCAGCGTGTGATGATTTGTCAACTCCGTTTCTCTTTTACAAAGGTTTCCACACGCTGCAGGCGCACCGCGTCGCACACTGGCTGTGGACCCAGGGGCGTAAAACGCTGGCACAGTTTTTTCAAAATCAGATCAGCGTCACGCTCGGCGTCGACATCCATCCGGCAGCGCGTGTCGGATCGGGCATCATGTTCGACCACGCCACCGGCATCGTCATCGGTGAAACGGCGGTCGTGGAAGACGACGTCTCGATCCTGCATTCGGTCACGCTCGGCGGCACCGGCAAAACTTCCGGCGACCGCCATCCGAAGATACGCCAGGGGGTGTTGTTGTCAGCGGGCTGCAAAGTCATCGGCAACATTGAGGTCGGCCAGAATGCCAAGGTTGGCGCCGGCAGCGTCGTGCTTTCCGACGTGCCGCCGAACGTCACCGTAGCGGGTGTGCCCGCTAAAGTGGTCGCACACGGCCACAACCAGATCCCCGCCCACGAGATGGATCAGAGCATTACCTGAGCATGAGCGAAGAAACTTCGGCACCTGCGGCACCGAAATGCCCGGACTGCGGCATCCAGGGCGTGGAACACATCATCAGCACACCCAGCAAAGAACGTTCACGCGTGAAGCAGCCCTGGTTTTACATCGTGCACTGCTCTGCGTGCGGCCACGTATACAACACGATCACGAAACACACGTTCACCCAGACTGTGACCCCGAATTTTGTCCTTCCGAAGCCCAGCTGAGCTCAAGCCATATCTGCAAGCTTGGTTTTGACCCGCTCGATGATCTGCCCCATGACCTCATCAGTCTGCGCACCCGGCAACAGGAACGCGTTGGCGAGGTAATATCCAGGCACTCCGCTGATGCCAAGCTCCGGTGCACGGGCAAGCTGATCATTCACCTCACGCGTGGCGTCACTGCCGAGGAGGAAGGCGCGTACCGCAGCACCGTCGAGACCGACTCGCTCGGCAAGCCCGACCAGCGCATCAACATCACCGACATCCACACCTTCACAGAAGTAGCCGACAAACAAAACGTCCGCCAGCTCATGCTGGCAGCCGGCGGCATGCGCATACTCGAGTAGACGGTGGGCAAGAAGCGTGTTGGGTAGACGTTCCATCAGATCGAAACGGAGCTCAATGCCTTCCGCTTCAGCTTCTGCGCGGATACGCGCAGGCACCCGACCGCGATCAGCATCCGCCCCATAGCGGCGCGCCAGATACTCGTCACGATCCATACCTTCGAGGGGTAGCCGCGGATGCAACTGATAAGGTCGCCAGCGCAGCGTCACGTCCTCGCCGAGCGGCGAATCCAGGACGCGATCGAGGCGGCGCTTACCAATGAAGCACCAGGGACAAATCACGTCGGAAAAAATTTCGATCTCAAGCATCGGCGGCTCACGCGTTTCGATGGATTCAGGGGTCTAAGGTATCACAGGGTGGAACCAGGCAGGCTGATTTACGCGCCGACCGGGCCGAGCGCCCAGATTCGCGAGCACGCCGGCATGACCGATCCTGGCGGTTACAGCGGGTTACGCACACCTGGTGAAGATTCGCTCGCGGTATGAAAGATCGCCATTTCCAGTCGGCGACGGGCTAAAGGTCTCCGCGGAGCATTTGCTGCAAACGGCGATTACGTCCCTGTTCCTGTCGCAACGCGACTTTGAGCGAATGTATCTCTTCGCGCGCAGCGCGCAGCTGGTCGAGATAGGCGTGCTGCTGCGCTTCGACGTCTTCGCGATACTTCGCTTTCGCTTCGTTCAACTGCTCCGAGTGCAGGCGGATGAGATCCTGCAGAGACAATTTGCCTGCTGCGCCGAAAACTTCGTCGAGCTTGGCCGAAAACTCCGCCGTGCGGACGCCGTTGGGCGCTGGTTGTGCAGGGGCGGTGGCGGGTTTGGGCACGGCGATCGTGAGATCTTCTGCCGTAAAGTTATCCTCGACGAGCGTCAGGGTTTCGTCTGAGCCGACGAAAAAGTCATCGTCACGGAATCCGGTGTTCGTTGCCAGGCGCAGCTTGTTGCGGAAGATCCGTCGCTGCACCAGATCGACCATGTCGACTTCGCCGGGCTCCCACAGATTGACCGAGTGCCAGGGCACCGGACACTTACCGCGCGAAGCAACACGTACCCCGCCCTGCCCGAGATCTGCGCCGATCCCCGCATGCTGCGCGAGATAACGCAGCGGCAGATTGAAGGCGTCGTCGGGCAGGCCCTCTTCATCGACGCTGAGCAGGAAAAAAACCAATCCGCGCAGACTCAGACCGTTCCCGACCACGCAGTAAACCGCTTTGACCTTGCTCGCGGCATAACGGTCCAGGCGCTGTTCACGGGACAGCAGGGCGTCGAAATCACCCAGGTGCATTTCCTCGACGACGTTGTCTTCGCTGTCGAGAAACATGACCACTTCCTGCGGGTCATTCTGGGACATAGATGCTCTCTCGGTTCTCAACGTTCCTTTTGAGTATTCGCCTGAGCAGCGCTCAGACCCCGCGGGCAGTCCTGCCCGTAGCGAGAAATTTTACCGGTGCCGGGGCGCTGACACGCCGACTCAGGTCACATCACGGCGGTCAGACCGCCGCTGAGCCATCTTCTTGACGCGTGCCAGCCTGTACCCGGCACAGCAGGTGTATGCGCGCGAACGCGCGCGTCAGGGGGGACAATTTAGGAGGACGCGCCTTGTTTCAGGCGACTGCAGATTCCGATGACGTGTCGTCAGCTAACCTGCCTTCAATGTCGACGTAGCGGAATGCGGCCCGCGCAGGTCCTTTCGCATCCGTCATATCGACATAAACCATGGTTTCACCGTCGATGTTGCGAACATCGACAACCGTGTAGTGGGCATCATCAAGGCTGAATTGTTTTCCGAGTAGCTGATCCACAGTGCATTCCTATTGTCCTGGTCCAAGAGCATAGCAACCCGGTGTGACAGCCAGGTAACAATTTGTAATAAAGAAGCGAGGACGCTGGCGCCAACTATTGGCAGATTTCGCCAGAAACCAGAGATTCGATCAGCTCCGTCAATTTATTTTTTCGTTATTTATCAGATATTTGCTGCCATTTTCTCTAATGGTATCCATTTTGCATCGTGGTTCGCATGGGCGGTCGAAGTGCCGTTGCACACCGCCCGCGGATGACATCTTGGTGACATGCCACCGAGGTTTACTGGGACAAATACGATGCGAATAAGGAATGCACGCCATTGAAAACCATCGCCAAAACACTGTTAGGTTTCCTTTTTCTTGCCCTCGGTTTCGTGGGACTGGTGCTGCCTTTTCTTCCGGGCTTTCTATTTCTGCTGCTGGCTGCCGCATGCTTTGCCAGCCTGTCACCGGCCCTGCATCGCAGACTGCACCGACAGCCCCGGGTCAGCCGGTTTCTTCACAGGATCGAGGCGGGCGAGCGGCTTGATATCCTGTCGCGCATGAAGTTAACGTTCTGGGCAGGCTTGGAAGCCGTCAATCCGCGTCGTTGATCGGCACGCGCGCGGTTTGCGTAAACTGCCTCGTTAACAATTCTGGAATTCATCTGTGTCCGAAAGCACGTCCATCGACGCTGTGGTGGTCGGCGCGCTCGCGTACGATCAAATTGCCACCTCCAGAGATCCGGTTGCGGATCAGCAGTCCCCAATACTGAACTTCAAGCTCGAGCGGATCTCCGAAGCGTTCGGGGGCTGCGGCGCCAATGTCGCCTACAACTTTGCTCAGCTCGGCACACGACATCAGCTGATCACCTGCACCGGCACGGTCGACCAGCGCCGTTATCTCGATCACTGCCAGAGCCAGGGTGTCACCACTGACGGCTTTCTCGAAATGCCGGGGGAGGCATGCTCGCGGGCCCTGATCATCACCGACCCGGCGGGACGCCAGATCACCGGCTTTTTCCCCGGACCCGAGCCGGACGTCGCGACGTGGCAGGCACACCTCGAGGCGCGTGCCGCACCCTGCCGGATCTGGATACAGGCGCCCTACCCCGCGCCGCTGATGCTGGCATCGCTGCAACATGCCAAAGCGATGGAGACACCACCGCTGACCATATGGAATCCCGGCCAGTACGCGGAAATTCTGAGCGCGAATGACGTGCTCGCTCTGCTCGAGCTGAGTGACTGGGTCATCGTCAACCGCCATGAGCTCGCTGCGGTCGAGGCGCACCTCGACAGTCAGCTCGTCATCTGCACGAACGGCTCTGAAGAGATCGAAGTGCGGCTTCCCAACGGTCCAACGACAACCGTGGCCGTCCCGCCCGCGCCCTCATTCGTCGACCCAACGGGCTGCGGCGATACATTCACCGCCAGCATGGTTCACTTCCTGACTCGCGAACAGACGCATTTCGAAAACAAGCTCATCGACGCAATAGGCTATGCCATCGACAACGCAGCCGTGTGTCTGGCCAGCAACGGCCCTCAGCGCCACGAGCTGAACGACGACGCCTAGATACGCCGTGTTACATTAGCGTTTTAGGCATTGGACCAAAGCTATGGCGCCGCTTCCCTGGCATAGCCAGCCGCGCATACCGCTGGGGCATTACCCTACTCCGCTGGAGTTTCTACCCAGGCTCACGGAAGAGCTCGGCGGTCCGCGCATATGGGTCAAGCGAGATGACTGCAGCGGTCTCGCACACGGCGGCAACAAGACCCGCAAGCTCGAATTCCTGACCGGTGCCGCCCGAGCGCAAAACGCCGACACGTTGATGACGTTCGGCGCCGTGCAGTCCAATCACGCCCGCCAGACAGCAGCCGCGGCCGCCAGGCTTGGATTTGACTGTCATCTCGTGCTGGGGCGCATGGTGCAGCGGGACAACGCCGCCTATGAACATGGCGGCAACGTGCTGCTCGACCATCTGCTGGGTGTCGACGTGCACATCGTCGACGAGGACGACGCCGAGGATCATGCGCGCGGCCTGCTGCGGGCGCTCGAGCGCCAGAACAAAACGACTTACGTGATTCCGGGCGGCGGATCGAACGCCACTGGCGCGCAGGGCTACGCCGTTTGTGCGGAAGAGCTGGTCGAGCAATGCCAGGCACAAGACGTCGAGCTCAAACACGTCGTCCACGCGACCTCCTCTGCGGGCACCCAGGCCGGCCTCCTCTGGGGTTTCGCTCATCTCGGCGTGACGCCCAACGTGCTCGGCATCAACGTCTCGCAACCCGACCCCGCGATCGTCAGCGCGCGCATCGAAAAGCTTGTGGATGATCTGGAGCAGATAGGCGCCGCTCCCGACCGTCTGCCGATCAACGTCAATCACGCCTACTTCGGTACTGCCTACGGGCAGCCGACGCCTGAGTGTATTGCGGCAATTCGCACCGCGGCTCAGCTCGAGGGATTACTGTTCGACCCGGTCTACTCCGGCAAAGCGATGGCGGCGCTCATCGATCAGGTGACACTCGGCAACTTCGCCGACGCGCGTGACGTGATCCTGATCCACACCGGCGGCACGCCGGTACTCGGCGTTTACGACGACGCGTTCGCCTGAGGGCGCAGGTCTAAACGAAACGGTTGGTAATCGCGCCGAGTTCGCCGAAATCCACCTGGATGACATCACCCGCCGCGATCGCTACGGGGCGCGTAAACGAACCCGACAGGATCACCTCTCCTGGTTCGAGGGCTATGCCGTGTTGCGCGAATCTTCGCGCCAGCCAGAGGACGCCATTCGCAGGATGATTGAGCACGGCCGCAGATACGCCGGATTCCTCAATGACACCGTTTTTGTAAAGCAGCGCACCTACGCGCCGGAGATCGACAGCATCCGGCCGCACCGGACGGCCGCCCATGATGATGCCGGCGTTTGCGGCATTGTCGCTGATTGTATCGAGCACACCCCGCGCCTGACCGGTGTCCGGATCTATGCGGTGACTGCGCGCCGCTATCAGCTCTATCGCCGGCACCACGTACTCGGTCGCGTCAAGCACGTCGATGATGGTCAGCTGCTCACCGCTCAGGCGCGCGCCCAGAACAAATGCCATCTCCACTTCGACACGCGGATCCGTAAATCGCGCAGCCTCGATATCCGCGCCATCGTCGAACAGCATGTCATCCAACAGCGTGCCGAAGTCCGGTTCGTTGATCTGCATAGCCTGTTGCATGGCACGTGACGTCAGACCGATTTTGCGGCCCAGCACCCTGCGGCCCCTGTCCACTTTGAGGTCGACCCACGCCTGCTGAATCGCGTACGCGTCCTCGATATCCATCTGCGGATAGGTCAGCGACACTGAGCGTATCTGCACGCGATTCTGCTCTGCCTCGTCGAACGCGGCAGCAGCGGCACTGATCTCTTCGCGGGTCAATTTCATAAGTATCCAAACTCCTTCAAGTCGACGAGCAGCCAGGGAGTGAACGCGTCTGGCGAGCGCGAGACCCATGCTCTGAGATCATCCAGGGCCACATACCGGACTTCAGCCACTTCGGCCGGATCGGCCTGCGGCTCGCCCTGCCAGCGACATCGAAACGCACGCTGTATTTCTCGATCGTCATAGGTTTCGCCAGCCTGGCGCACACGGCGTTCTCCGCCGAGCGGCGTAAGCGCTACGCTGCTGATACCGAGTTCTTCACGCAACCCCCGCAGCGCACCCGCCTCGAAACTTTCGCCCGGCTGCAGGTGCTCCCCGACGCTGTAGTCCCAGAGCCCGGCATAGAGGTCTTTGTGTTGCGCACGGCGCTGCAGCAGAAGTGCACCGGTATCATCAAAGACGAACACCTGAGCGGATTTGTGCCAGCTGCCGTTACGGTGGACTTCGTCACGCGGCGCCAGCCCGAGCAGTTGCCCTGCTTCGTCGAAAGTTTCGAAATACTCATCGGTTCCAATCACAGGACGCTCTCACTATGCTTTAACGCTCGTTCAAGAACAGGCTGGCCATGAAAAGCGTACCCACCTATTGCCGAATATGCGAACCACAATGCGCACTGATCGCCGAAGTGGAGGACGAACAGGTCGTACGGTTGCTGCCCGACAAAGCACACCCCGTCCACAAAGGATTTGCCTGCCACAAAGGATTGAATTTCGTCGAGCTGCACAACGATCCTGATCGCAATAACTTTCCGCAGGTTCGCAGCAACGATAAGACCGCCCGCACTCCCGAGTTTCAACGCCTCTCCTGGGACGAGGCCGCGGCCCAGATCGCCGCGCGCGTGAACGATCTGCACGCCACCCACGGCGGCGACGCGCTCGGTTTCTACATCGGCAATCCAAGTGCTTTCAACTCGACCGGCCGCGAAGCGGCACGCAGCTTCGCCCGCCATCTGGGGGCAAAATACATGTTTGGTTCGGGCACTCAGGACTGCTCGAACAAGTTCGCTGCCTCTGAAGCGGTGTTCGGCACCGCCAACCTGCATCCGATACCCGATTACAAGCATACGAGCTACCTGCTGAGCCTGGGCTCGAACCCAAAAATCTCCCATGTCAGCTTCGTGCACATGACCAATCCGATGGCAGCGCTCAGGGACATCGTCGCCCGCGGCGGCACCGTCAAACACGTCAATCCGCGACGGATCGAGTCGGCGACGCCGGCCACCGGTGACGTGGTGCAGATCAAACCCGATACAGACGTATACCTGCTCGCTGCGATGATCCACGAAATTCACGCTGCCGGTCTGGTCGATGGCACCTGGGTAGACGACCACGCCAGCAATGTCGAAGCTCTGTGGTCGTTTGTTGCCGACTATGATGCGGACCGGGTAGCGCGCGTGGTGGGCCTTGAGGCGCAAGCGATCAAAAACCTCGCTTACGAATTCGCCAACGCCGACAGCGCCAGCGTCCACATGTCCACCGGTGTGAATATGGGCCGTCAGGGCACGCTCGCGTACTGGCTCGTGCAGATGCTGAGCCTCGTCACCGGCAATCTCGGCAAACGCGGCGGCAACATCTACTCTCCGGGATACTTCCCTGCAGCAACGGTGGGCAAACCGAAGACCGACAATCCGTTTTTCGACAGCCAATTCGGCGAAATGCGCCGCATCGCCGGCAGCCTGCCCGGCAACCTGCTGGCGGAGCACATCGAGGCCGGTCTCGTGCGCGGGCTCGTAGTGATGTCCGGCAATCCGCTCCTGTCCATGGCGGGGGAATCCCGCCTTGCTGAAGCGCTCGGCAAGCTCGAGCTGCTGATCGTCATCGACATCTATCCGAGCGCAACGGCGCAATTTGCGGACTTTGTCCTGCCGGCAACCGATTGGCTCGAGCGCCCGGACGTGAATTCTGTTTCGCTGGGCTTTCAGCCCGAACCGTATGTGCAGTACACAGACGCCGTCGTGCCACCCAAATTCGAGCGCCGTCCTGAATGGTGGATCTTCGCGCGCCTCCTGCAGGCGCTCGGCCAGCCTTCGATCCTCGACGGGGAGGTAGACCCGATGAGCAAAATCGACCGGCAGCTTTCGATGAGCGACCTCTCCCTGAGCGAGCTCAAGACAGAGCCCAGCCACACGATCCGCCTGCCCGATCCGGATCCGGACGTTTTTTTCGATCTCGGCGTGCAGCACACCGAAGGACGGGTCGATTGCTGGCCCGGGTTGATTCAGCGCGGAGTGCCGCGCTGCGAGCAAGTGTTTGCCGAGCTTGCAGAAGAGAGCGACGACACGCTCAAGCTGATCAGCCTGCGCACGAACTACATGGTGAACAGCTGGATGCACAACCTGCCGGCGTTGAAACGCGAGCATGCGCTCGATAACCCGCTGCACGTCCACCCGGAGGACCTCGAGCGCCTGCGCCTGACCGACGGAGACGAGGTCCAGGTCGCATCCGAACACGGCAAAGTCATCGCCAACATACGGGCTGATGACAGCCTGCGCCCCGGTGTCGTCGCGATGACCCACGGCTGGGGCCACGCCAACAATCAGCGTCTCACGCTTGCCAGCAACCACCCCGGGACCAACGTCAATGCGCTGTTGCCGACCGGACCGGGCAGCTTCGACCCGTTGAGCAACATGTCATTCATGACCGGTATTCCGGTCACGGTGGGCGCGGCTTAACCCGCGAGCGCGGTGGCGAGACCCGAGTACTTCGGCTGGTCGATGGCCAGCTGATTGACCACGCTTTGACGCAGGTGCTCGGCCAGGCCCGGCATGTCCAGCGGCACCGTGCCGTCGCGCAAGCCGTGCACCAGGCGCCAGCGCAACGTGTCCAGGTCGTCGCTGCTGGCAAAGAGCTTCTGCAGACCGGCGAGCTCCTGCGCCCGCGCAGCGTCACCCAGTTGGTGGTCGCGAAGCACGATATCGAGCGAGTTACTCGCCACGCGGGCGAGAAAATTGGTGCGCCCGGATGTCGTCGACATGACATCGCCGCGCAGGAAGTCCCGCACGCTGACCAGGAGTTCATCGACTCGCGGCATGTCGCTATCGGCGCGCGGCGGTGCGTCGACGACGCTGACAGGGCCGGGAATCAGGAGGTTGGCGCAATCCACCTGGCACTCTGAGGAGCGACGACCGATACCAGGGCGCTCAACGGTCTGGTCAGGCCCGGTGCGGTAATGTTCAGCCATGCCGAGACATCCGATCGCCCACCAGAACGAGCCGAACACTTCCCAGAATTTGACGCGCTCCCGATCGACGGGCTGCCCCGATACGCTTTCATACCCGGCAAACAAATCTTCGTACGTGCCAAACCCGCCTACGGGCAGATCAGCGCGCCCGAAGCGCCAGGAGTTGGTGCATATCCAGCCGAGATCGCGCATGGGATCGCCGATATGAGCCACCTCCCAATCGAGCACGGCGACCACGCCGTCTGGCGCAAACATCACGTTGCCGTTGCGAAAATCGTTGTGCACGAGCGCTGCGGTAAAGTCCTCAGGGGCATGGGCTTTGAGCCAGGTGCCGGCAAAATCGATCATCGGCTGGGGGGTGTCGAACAGGCGATACCGTTCCCACGTCTGCTCGACGTATTCGGCAGGACTGATGACATCGAGATGCTGGTCCAGACCCGTTGCCGCGAGGTCAATGGCATGGATACGGGCGAGGATTTCTCCACAGAGATATGCGAGTCGGGGACGGATCTCCTCGAGGGCGGGATCGCGCACGACCTTGGCACCGAGGGCAATACCCTCCAACCACTCCATCAGAAAGCCGTCGCCGAGACCATCGCTGTCCTCGAGGACGTAATAGACCTCGGGCTCGGGCACACCCGCATCGCGGGCGCTGCGCATCAGCAAGGCCTCGACCGCAAGACCGGGATGGCCGGCAACGCTCTCGACCTTGGCGCCTCCCGGTGCTCGGCGCATCGCCAGCAGACGGCTACCCGCTGAGGTGTCGATCTCAATCCGATACGTCTCCTGGCTGGCGCCGCCAGACAGACGCTCAGCTTTCACAAGCGAACGGAAATCCGGCAGCGCCCGCTCGAGCACTGCTTCGAGTTTGGTGTCGAAGTCGGCCATGTCGCTAGTCTTCTTTCACCCCTTTCGGCGCACGCTGACTCATGAAGCCGAACATGTATCCAGCGACACGGCGCATTTGTATCTCCTCGGCGCCTTCGGTGATGCGATAGCGGCGATGATGGCGATAGATGTGCTCGAACGGTTTGTGACGCGAGTAGCCGAGACCGCCGTGCACCTGCATGGCGCGATCAGCGGCTTCGCAGCACAATCGGTTCGACCAGTAGTTGCACATCGAGACCTTGTCAGAAACCGAGAAAGCGCCGTACTTATCCATCTGCCACGCCGTCTTGTGGATCAGCGCGCGCAGCATGTCGCACTGCGTCTGCAGTTCCACGAGCGGGAACTGTATGCCCTGATTGGTGGCAAGCGGTTTGCCGAAAGGCTTTCGCTCCTTC
This sequence comes from Pseudomonadales bacterium, assembly GCA_965267275.1. GTDB lineage: Bacteria > Pseudomonadota > Gammaproteobacteria > Pseudomonadales > Azotimanducaceae > UBA4421. The sequence continues at coordinate 1,892,385 of OZ253950.1, read as the reverse complement.
GCATACGCGACTGACTCATTGACACAGAACTGCGCCGCACCGAGGGATGACGCTGCCTGGCGAATGCGGTTCTCGTTGAAGAAGTGCTGCACGATCTGCAGCCCGCGGCCTTCACCACCGAAGATGCTGCTGTGTGGTACGCGCACGTCCTTGAACGAAACCGTGCCGTGATCGGTGGGCATGTTGAACGTCCACAGGAACTCTTCGATCTTCAAGCCTTCGGAATCCATCGGCGTCAGGAACGCGGTGATGCCGTCACCGTCGCCGGGCTTGCCGCTGGTGCGCGCCATGACCATGTCGTATTTGGCTTTATGAATGCCGGTATTCCAGGTTTTCGCGCCATTGATGACCCATTCGTCACCGTCGCGATAAGCGTTGGTTTCCATATGGGTCGCGTCGGATCCATGCGCTGGCTCGGTGATACCGAACGCAAATCCCTTGCGGCCTTCAGCCAGATCGTCGATCCACTCAGCTTTCTGTTCGTCCGTGCCGTATTCGATCATCAGCAGCAGGCCCACGTTGTTGCCAACGATCGAGTGCTCGTTCTGCAGGTCGTTGTGGAGCCCCAGGCCTTTCACGGCCAGGTGCTCGCGGATGATCGCCATGCCGAGGTTGGTGCCGTCTTTGCCGCCGTATTCTTTGGGCTGCGCGTATCGGTAGTGACCGGCCGCGTCAGCCCTCCGCTTGGCTTCGAACAACAGCGCTTCCCACTCATCGTTGGGTAACCCGCCCCGCTCCCAGTCGGTACGGGCGTCTTCACGCCGGTGATCGAAAAACCGGTTGTTGTCGTTTTCCATCTGCAGCGGCAGGATCTCCGCCTCGATGAACTCATCCAACTCCTGCAGATACGCCTGCATGTCTTCGGGTATATCGAAATCCACTTTATAAACTCCTATAAGCTCATGTTTTTATTGAATTAATCTATCGTCAAGCGATCTTGCAGATCCTGGCTCAACGGCAGTTCAACATCTTCGTCCAGGTTCCCCTTGCCCGGCACGAAATTGACCTCCAGGCGCGTGCCGCACGGATCTTCGAACAGCACCGAGTAATAGCCCGGGGCCCAGTCGTCTTCTTTGGCTGCGTGAACGAGTGTCCCTCCCATGGGCTCGACCAACGCCGCCAGAAGATCTATCGAATCTCTATTGCGCGCGCGAAAACAGAGGTGGTGCAGCCCCGGATGATACTGATCATACACCGCATCTGGATGTCCCTGACGAATACCCACCCCGGTGCGCGCGCCCACGCAGTAATACATTTTGTCGTTATCCACCAGGCATTCCATACCGAACGCGCCCAGCATCTTCTGGTAGAACGGCCGCGCCAGGGCAAGGTCATTGACCGTAATGACCACATGCGCGAGGCCATTGATATCGATGCTCAAATCTCCTCCTGACCCAGCCCCCAGCGTACTGCTCCGACAACAAACTGCCGGAACGCGGGCTCCCGATAAGTCTGCGCCGTATGTCCCAGCGCGCTGTACAAAACCCGACCTTCGCCAACATGATGCCACCAGACCATCGGGTGGTCGTCCCCCATGGGACTCTTTTCTGGGTCGTAGGAATTTTCGTCGATGCTGATCAGCACGTTGACCCGGGCACGGGGGCTGGAGGCGAAGTTGTACCACTCGTCAGTGCGTTGCCAACTCCCAGCAAGGTGACGCGTCGCCGGATGTTCCCGGTCCTCCACGACGAGGCGTGCCGTCTGGATATGCTTCTGCATCGGGTGATCCACAAACTGCGCGCGCAGCACCTCATCCAGGTACCAAGCCCAATCATAACCCCCTGCATCACCACCAGCGGCGTGCCAGGCAAGCAGCGTGCCCCCGTCCTCCACGTAGGCCCTGAGCGCGGCACGCTGCTCCACCGCCCACACCGTTCCGCTTTTGTGGTTGAGCACGATCAGGCGGAAACGCCGCAGCAGATCCGGCGTAAAAACAGCCGCGTTTTCCGTATGGTAAAACTGCCAACCGTTATCCTCGCCGAGTTCATTCAGCATCGCGATGCTCGCCGGAATCGCCGCCAGGTGGCGGTAACCATTGGTCTTCGAAAAACTCAGGATGGGCACGTCGCCGAGATCTGCCGGTAGCTGCGGCGGCACCGTGTCCAGCTGGGGGGCGCGGAACATCTGCGGCTGCTGTGTCGCAGCTGCAATGAGCCCGCGATACTGATACCCCAGCACAGCCGCCACCACCAACGCGAGCACGATGACGCCCCCGACGATACGGCCAACACTCATCAGATGACCCCCGCCTTCATCTGTTCCACCGCGTAGCTGGCGGCACGCGCGGTGAGCGCCATGTAGGTCAAAGACGGGTTCACACACGATGACGACGTCATGCACGCACCGTCGGTAACGAAGAGGTTGGCGGCGGCATGGGCTTGATTGTGGGCGTTGAGCACCGCCTCGTCCGGATCATGCCCCATCCGCGCAGTGCCCATCTCATGAATGGCCGCGCCGCCAACCATCGGTCGATCATAGGGCGTCACCTGGCGTGCGCCGGCGGCCTCCAGCATCGCAACGGCTTGCTCGATGAGGTCGCGGCGCTGCTTTTTCTCGTTCTCGCCAAACTCGAATTTGAACGTGAGCTGCGGTATGCCGAAACGGTCTTTCTTGCGCCGATGCAGGCGCACGGTGTTGTGAGCGTACGGGAGGATCTCGCCGAATCCGCCAAGGCGGAATACCCAGGGACCGGGCTCGCGCAACTCATGCTTAAAGTCAGCGCCAAAGCCGGGGGACATGAGCGCCTGTGTGCGCCAATCCAGGCGGCGCGCGCCTCCCTGGTAACCGTAACCCCGCAAAAAGTCGACATCCTGCTCATCGACGTTGCGGAAACGCGGCACGTAGATGCCATTAGGACGGTTGCCGTAGGGGTAATACTCGGTAAACCCGGGAATGACGCCCTGTGCGCCTGCGGCATACGTGTGATCCATCATGTAACGACCGAGCGCACCACTCTGATCGGCAAAGCTGCGGTCACTGCCCGTCGCCCGGGAATTCAAAAGGATGGCCGTACTGCCGACGGTGGAAGCGCACAGGAAAACCACGCGCGCTTTGATCGTCGTGCGTTCTCTGGTTTCAGTATCAATGACGCGCACGCCCGAGACCCGGCGTGCGTCACTGTCATAGTCGAGCCCTGCCACGAGCGCGTTGGGCCTGAGCGTAAAGTTCCCGGTGGCTTCCGCTGCCGGCAAGGTGCTCGACAATGAGCTGAAATACGAGCCGGTCGAGCAGCCGCGGTGACAGGGCCCGCAATAGTGACAGGCGGCACGATTGCCCAGCGGCTCGGTCAGCGTCGCGGTACGGCCAATCGTCATCACGCGGCCCGGAAAACGTTCGGCGATACGCTTGGCGACATGCTCTTCCACGACGTTCATCGCCATGGGTTTTTGAAACACGCCATCGGGAAGATGAGGCAGATCCAAGGCCTGGCCGCTTACGCCTATGAAGCGCTCGACATGGCTGTACCAGGATTCCAGATCCGCATAGCGAATCGGCCAGTCGATCCCTGCGCCATCGCGCTTGTTCGCAGAAAAATCGAGATCGCTCCAGCGATAAGACTGGCGGGCCCAAAGGAGCGAACGGCCGCCGACGACGTCCGCGCGCAGCCAGTGGAACGGCTTGTCAGGGTCGTAGTCGTAGGGGTTCTCTTGATCGTTGTTCCAGAAATGGCGCGTGGTTTCGTTGAACGCATAAGAAGTGGACTGCACCTCATACTGTTCGGCATAGAGATCGCGCTGGCGCAGGCCCCGGTCTTTGATCTGCCACGGCGCCTGATGTTCACCGACGTAACCCGCGCCGTGCTCCAGCGGCTTGCCGCGTTCGAGCAGGAGCACTTGCAGCCCCCGCTCTGCCAGCTCTTTGGCTGCCCAGCCGCCGCTGATACCTGAACCGACGACCACCGCGTCCACCTGGTTAACCACTTTCAGCTCGCCCATTGACGGCCTACCCGGGCATATTTGAAGTGCCCGTCATATGCGCCCGGCATGGGGACGTAGCTGCGCTCCTGCGTGGCGCCCACCTCCGAGGTGAAGTAGCCGACCACGGTCAGCTCTTTGAGCTGCTTGAAGAAACCGCCGGATCCAAAATCCGCGCCGGCATCCGCAACTGCGCGCTCAGCCAGAGGTTCAAGCAGCGACACCTGCAACTCCTCACCCAGTTCGAGGAAAGACTTGCCATGCCGCTCGCGGGCAGCGGCTTCCAGAGCGTCGATGCCGGCGATGAAACGAAGCCTTTCGTCGTCCTGGTACCAGATCGACACGACATAGTCGATGAACTCGCCGACCCCGGCAGCGGCCGCCCCCGGGGTGTCCGTCGCGGGGATGATCAAGTCGGCCAGCCGTTCAACCAGAACGCTTGTTTCTCTGGAGTACGCCGGTTTGTCGATGCGCCGCTCGGACGGCGGCACGGCAAGCGCCTGCTGACAGGAGAGCGACAAGGCGCCGCCCACCAGCACGCTCAAGCGTTTGATCATCTCACGTCTATGCATCAGCCCCCCTCCGCGTCACGTCCGCGCGCCTGCGATCGAACCACCACAGCACCGCAAAGACGGGCACCAGCAGCACCGGAATGATCGCCACAACCCGAAATGACTCTATCGAAGCATGCCGTATTACGGCGGCAAGCTCCGCACCTTGCAACGCTTCGAACGCTGCGAGACCACCCGCGGCTTCGAGCTTCGCCGCATCGAAAACTTCACCCATCACCGGCAGCACAAACTGGGTTGCCAGCCCCCCTGCAAAACCCATCATGCCGAGAAAGAGCGCCCCGCCCGCCGGATAACGCTCACTGACCGAGCCGAGCATCGTCGGGTAGAGATAGCAGACACCAATGCCCCATATCGTTGCGGCGACAAATGCGGCGACGGGCGAGCCCGCCGCCGAGAGTGCGTACAAACCTATCGCTGCCGCAATACAGCTGACGGTCAATAAACCGACCGATGAGATCCGTTCGACGATCGGGCCAGCAAAGTGACGCATCACGAACATCAACGCGCTCACATAGATCAGTACCCAGATACCGGGCATCCCGACGACGTTGGTCAGCGCCAGATCGACCCACTGACCCGGCGCCAGCTCGGCCGTCACCGTACCCATCATGCAGATGAGCCAGATGAAAAATCCGGGCGAGCGTGCCAGCTCACCAAACATCTCGCCGTAGCTGACACCGCTGGCGACGCGTTCGGTGACCGGGAAGTCCGCGCGCAGCACCAGCACCGCAAGAAGCACGCCGGGCAACGCCAGAACGAGCAGATTTGCCTGCCAGGGCACGGCGAGGTACGCGAGCAGCAGGCCGAGAAGCCCGCCCGCGACGATCCCCGCGGGCCACCAGGCGTGCAGGATGTTGAGTCGATGCGTTTTTTGATCCGGATAGATCGTGGCAACCAGCGGGTTGGTCGCCGCCTCCACCGCGCCCCAGCCCAGGCCGGTGAGGAGGAGCCCGCCGTAGACCAGCCAGTACGCGGTCTGCGAAACCTCTATGAGCGAAGCGACCACCACCGCGATGCTGCCTGCGATGTAGCCGAGCGCCGCGAGCAACAGCATCCACTTCATGCCCACGCGATCGACCAGCGCCCCGCCGAAGAGCAGCGTCAACGCAAAACCGATGAACGTTGCGGCGATGACCTCCCCCACCATGGCCGCAGAGCGTGCAAGGTCCAGCGCGTTGAACATATCGGTCTGGAGGTCGCCGGCAATGCTCGAACGCACGGCAAATCCCAGCCCGATCATGAAGATCGCAAGATTCGATAAGAAAAACAGAAGACGCCGATTCGACGCCTCAGCAATGGCTGCGGTCATTCCCCTCCCCATGCAAACGACTCACCCTTCCCCGGGCTGCATTCGCCCAGTTGTGCGCCCTGTGTCCTCTCTCACAGGTCCCCGTTATCATGACGCATCGATCATCAGACCCGGCGCCTTCGCACACAACCTTGGGCAACCGTAAGATCATAACGAATTACGCAGCAATCGCGAGCGGCGCAAGCCGGCCAGAGAGATGAAATTCCTCTGGATCGCGCTCGGCTGGACCTGCGTCGGGCTGGGTATCGTCGGCGCTTTCCTGCCCCTGCTGCCCACGACACCGTTCCTGCTGCTGGCCGCCTTTGCGTTCAGCCGCGGCTCCGAGTCTCTGCACAACTGGCTGATGAGTCACCCGAGCCTGGGGCCGCCGATCCACAACTGGCAGCGCCATCGCGCCGTGTCGCGCCGCGTCAAATGGGCGGCCACCTCGAGCGTGCTGGCGGTTTTTCTTGTGAGCGTGCTGTTATCAGCACCGGTACGGGCGCTGGGTGCTCAGGCGTTCATTCTGACATTCGTGTTGATCTTCCTGTGGACCCGCAACGAAGGCCCGGATCCCAACGCCATCGACGAACAATCCATGTAATCAGCGGTTTCATCTGGTGTGCTGAGGTGATGAAGCGAGTTCGCCATTCGCCAGATACTGGCGGTGCAAGGCGATGACGACAAACAGGAACAGCAGCCACGCTGTGACGATATTGCCCACGAAATTGTCGTAGGTGCCAGCGGTTGCGGCATAGGGGCTCAGCACGTCGCGTACCGTTATTTCCTTGAACATCCGTATCGCAAACACCCAGGCTGCATGCAGGCCTATGCAGGTCCAGAGCCCGAATTGCTCACGCACCCAACACAGCAGCAGTCCCAGCAAAAACAAAGAGATGAACGAATCCCAGTGAAACTCCGTACCGAACGCCGCAAAAACTTCTCCAGCAATCAGGATCCCTGTATACCAATGCGCGCTCTCCACCGGCGCAACCTCCGCGGCGCCGAGAAAGTGCACGCCCGCGTAGAGAATACTGACCACCACCGCGCCGCCCAGCACTCTGCCACGGCGCTTGAGAGCGCTGAAGAGCACGCCGCGGAACAGGGTCTCCTCGAAGACGCTGACCAGCAGCGCGGACACAGCCGCGAGCAGAATGTACAGCTGGAAATCGGCGGAGAGGTACACCACCCGGTCATCGAGTACCCGGTAGCGGACGACGAAAAAAAACAGCATGGGCGGCAACACCATCAGTATGCCCGGCAGACAGGCACGCAGCCCCCGACGCAGCACTACCGGGGTCAGGCCGACCGTTGCAGCGTCCAGGCCCGCCAGACGCCAGAGAGGGACCAGCCCCAATGCGCAGAAGAGCAGCACGGCACGGGAGAACACTTTGTCGTAGTCCACCGGGAGATGTGGCGCGACCAGCAGAGCGAGGAGCGAGCCGCACAGAATGGCGAGCAGCAGATAGATACCGGTTAGCAGCAGACCTTTTACAGTCATCGGTCAGCTGCGCAGACCGCCGGAACACACGAGCAACTGACCCGTGACGAAATCGGACTCCGGTATACAGAACAGATAGACCGCCCCGGCGGCGTCTGCTGGCGCACCGACCCTGCCCAGTGGGACAGTGTTGATCATCGCCTCGGTCTGGCCGGCAGAGAGACCCACTTTGTAGTCCCGCCCGCCGACGTCGATGGTGGGCGGTTCGTCCTCGTAAGTCTGGGTCAGACGGGTATCGATCGGGCCGAACGCAACGCAATTCACCGTGACGTTCAAACGCCCCCACTCTTTTGCGAGCGTGCGGGTCATTCCCACCACCGCAGCTTTTGCTGCCGAGTAGGCGAACTGCGTGGGCGCCCCGTCAGTCCCCGATACCGAAGAGATATTGACCACCTTCCGGCACGCAACATCGCCTTCCGCCGCCTCCGCGGCAACCTGCGCTTTCAGCCAGGGGTAATAAGCGCGCAACAGCCTGAACGGCGCGGTGGCGTGCATGTCCAGCATCGCCTGCCATTGCTCGTCCGAGTGCTTGTGCATCGCAGAATTCCATACATAGCCTGCATTGTTGACGATGATGTCGAGGCTCCCGTAGCCGTCGATTGCGGCATCCACGAGACGCGCCGGCGCATCCGGAAGCGTGACATCGGCGGCACACGCGAGCGCTTCACCGCCCTGTTCGCGGATGGTTGCCGCAGCTTCCTGGCAAACCCCTTCATCGCGGTCATTTACGATCAGGCGGGCACCTTCTGCAGCCAGTTTGGCAGCGGTGGCCGCGCCGATACCGCGCCCGCTGCCGGTGACGAGCGCCACCTTTCCATCAAGCTTCAAGCCGTCAAGCTTCATGCACGGATACTCCTGTGTCCAAATCGCCAGTATGCCAACACCGACCCAGTTTGCATCTTCAGCGCCTCTACAATCCATCCAGTAATACGGCGTTGTCTCATCGCAGAAACGACCGTACATTGCCACCTGTCGATATTCGAGATGAAGGTAGTTCGACCATGATGCATGTCAGCAAGCTCCGCACGCACATATTCTGTGTCGGCACTCTCTGCCTCACGGCCTGTGGCGGGGGCGGCGGTGGCGGTGGCGGCAACAACGCCAACAACAACCCACCGGCACTCGACCCGGATGCAGTTGTGGGGACTTTCGCGTTCGTATCCTCGAGTCCGTACGCGAGCGTGCTGCGCGACTGTACTTACGCCGGTGACGACACCCAGGCATGCAGCATCGGTACGCTGCCTTTCCTCGGCCAGGATTTTCCGAACCCGACCATCGACGACGTGATGAGTCGGGTATTGGTATCGCATACGTGGATGGGCACGAACATGCGCTCGGCGCTCGAACAGCTGCCTGCCGATCTGCTGCTGATGTTCCGCTCCGTGACCGCGATTGTCATTGCCAGCGATATACGCCCGGCGTTCTACGATCCAGAGACCGGCGCGATATATCTCGACTCGGCGTTCCTGTGGCTGACGCCCGCCGAGGAAGCGATCGTGACGGACGAAGAAGATTTTCGTTCGAGCTTTGGCGACGTGCTGCAATTCAAAATGCCCTGGCGCTACGTGCGCAACAACGAACGCCTCGGCATCCGCGTGAATCCCGACGGCTCCAGAGATCTCTCCGAGCTCCTGCCGATTCTCGGCTTTCTGCTCTATCACGAGCTCGCCCACGCGATGGACTTCATGCCGCAAGACAAAATGGCGGGTATTTCCAACGGACAGACTGTGGAACAGGCCATTCTGTCCGGGCCTTTTCTGTCCACCGTGTGGCAGAACGCCAATCCGCTCTCGTCCAACCTGATCGAAGGTCTGGCCGGCGTCAGCTTCCTAGGCGATACAGCCAGCGCCGCGGAACGCGAGATCACACCTGACGAGCTGGTGCCGGAATTCACCGCCGACGGTGCCGTCCAGTATTACGCTTACTCAACCCAGTTCGAAGACTTCGCTACCGCTTTTGAAACGGTGATGATGGACTTCCACTTCGGTTATCAGAAAGACACGGGGATCACGACAAACACGGAGTTCTCCGATGACGGCGTCATCTCGTGGGGCGTGCGCGGCCGAATCGGCGAGCATGGCACCAACACCCGCGCCCGGGCGGCCATACAGACGCTCTACCCCGGGGAGCTCGCGCCTGTCGAAACATTCCTGGACAGCCTGCCGGCTCCGCAGGAAATGACGGTCGGCACCACCTGGGGACAGAATCTGGTGCTCAGCCCCGCGCCTGCATCCGTGCGCCAGGGCATCGATAAACGCGAATTCGACGACATCCTGAGCCGGATCCCTATCCGCTAAGCGCCAGCCGCTAGGATGCAGCTTCGGTATCTACACCGAATCGCGCGCGGGCGCGCCACAAGGCCACCGTGGGGACGGCAAATATCGCCCCGGCAATCAGCCCCCCGAGCCAGCCGCTGCCTTTGGCGTTGATCACGCTAAACACGAACATCGCGATGGCCACCTGGGCGGCATACACGGCCGCCCAGGGCCACATCCAGCGCGACATGCGCCAGAAGCCGTAGGCACCCGCGCCATAGATCAGCCAGTGCAGCGGTGCGGTCGCCTTGGCCCACCAGCCGGTGAGGGTAAAGCCAAACCAGATCTCTTCGTCTTCGGCTACGGGCTTGTAGAAGATGTCGAACGGCATGTAGATGAACGTCATGTATACGCAGAAATAGAAGATCAGGCTCATCCACCAGGGCCGCTTGCCCCAGTCCGCGCGTATCGCATCAATCATATTCCCCCCTTGTTGATCTGGCCTGGTTTGTCTGGCGTGTCTTGTTTGGCCTGGGCACTCCCTGGCAGAGGTCCCTGGTCGCGACTCAGCCCACCGGATTGAGCAATGCTTCGCCCGCGAGAAACGCCTCGATGTTATCGAGCGCACACATCCCCATGGCTTCGCGCGTCTCCACCGTACCGCTGCCAAGGTGTGGCAACAGCACCACATTGTCCAGGTCCGCCAGCCCCGGCGCGAGCGCAGGTTCCGCGGCATACACATCGAGCCCGGCACCGGCTATCTGCCTGGCTTCGAGCGCGGCAACGAGCGCCGATTCATCGACAATGTCGCCGCGCGCGGTGTTGATTAAAAACGCATGAGGCTGCATCCGCTCGAGCGCCCTGGCATCGATGAGGCCCCTTGTCGAAGGCGTCGCAGGACAGTGCAGCGAGACGAAGTCTGCGCGTGTCAGCAGATCATCGAGTTCCACCTTTTCCGCATCAAGCTCCCGCGCGACGGCCTCAGGCAACGCAGAGCGGCTGTGGTAAAGAATACGCATGCCGAGACCATGCCGCGCCTGCCGCGCGAAGTGGGTGCCGATGCGCCCCATACCTACAATTCCGAGCGTCTTGCCCGTCACCTGAGTGGACAACATGTGCGTGGGCCGCCAGCCGGTCCAGGCACCCGCGCGGACGTGACGCTCACCTTCTGCGGCGCGACGCGCACTCATGAGCAGCAACGTCAACGCAATTTCCGCGGTTGCCTCGGTAAGAACCCCCGGCGTGTTGCTGACCTGCACCCCCGCAGCGGCGGCGGCCTCGACATCTATGTGATTGAAGCCGACACCGAAGTTCGCGAGCAGCCGGGTGCGCACTTCACCCTCGAACAGCGCCGCAGGCATCGCGTCGGTCACCGTTGGACAAACCACGTCTGCGGTGGCGAGCGCCTCGGCAAGCTCCGCGCTGGAGAGCGGGTGATCGTCTGTATTCAACGTCACCACCCCCAATGCCTGCAGGCGCGCCTCGACGGCAGCGGGCCAGCGGCGGGTAACCACTATCTTTGGTTTCCCATCAATCATAGAATGCGTTCCAAAATTCCTGCCCGCTAGAACCTAGGGGAAGACTCATGAGTAAGCAATACCAGCTCTCGACATCCAAGCGCTGGCCTGAGGGAGACGTCGCCAACCATGTTTGAACTTTCGGAAGATCAGGTTGCGATTCAGGACCTCGCGCGCAAGTTTACGGCAGACGAGATCACCCCTCATGCGGCCCAGTGGGACGAAAATCATGAGTTTCCGCGCGAGACGCTGAACAAAGCGGCGGCATTGGGATTCGGCTCCATCTATGTCGGTGAGGAACACGGCGGTATCGGCCTGACCCGCATTGAAGCGGCGCTCATCATGGAAGCGATGGCTTATGGCTGCCCCAGCACGTCAGCATTCATCTCCATCCACAACATGGCCACCTGGATGATCGACTGCTTCGGCAGCGATGACGTCCGCGAACGCTACGTCCCCCAGCTCAACACGATGGAAAAAATAGCGAGCTACTGCCTGACCGAACCGGGCGCAGGCTCCGACGCCGCCTCTTTGAAAACGCGTGCCGAAAAAGACGGCGACCATTACGTGCTGAACGGCGCCAAGGCGTTCATCTCGGGGGGCGGGGTCAACGAGGTGTACGTCGTCATGGCGCGCACCGATCAAGGCTCCAAGGCCGGCGGCATATCCTGTTTCGTCGTCGATAAAGACACCGAAGGGCTGTCCTTCGGCAACCAGGAGCGCAAGCTCGGATGGCACTCGCAGCCGACGGCGGCGGTCATCTTCGACAACTGCCGCGTCCCCGCCGCGAACATGGTCGGGGCACCCGGGGACGGCTTCAAAATCGCCATGAAAGGCCTCGACGGCGGACGCATCAACATCGGCGCCTGCTCTCTGGGCGGCGCTCAGCGCTGTCTCGACGATGCCGTGGCCTACGTGCGCGAACGGCGTCAATTCGGTCAGCGTATTGCCGATTTTCAAAACACCCAGTTCATGCTCGCCGACATGAAAACCAAGCTCGAGGCGGCGCGCGCGCTGCTGTACATCGCCGCGGACAAAGTCTCGCGGGAGACGATCGACAAAACCCAATGGGCCGCGATGGCCAAACTGCTGGCGACCGAAACCGGCTCCAAGGTCGTCAACGACGCGCTCCAGCTTCACGGCGGCTATGGTTTTCTGATGGACTTTCCAGTCGAGCGTTTTCTGCGGGACCTGCGCGTCCACGAGATCCTCGAGGGCACCAGCCAGATCATGAAATTTGTAATTGGCCGGGAGATGGTCTCAGAGTAGCGGGCGGCTAAACCAGCCCGCTGACCGGCACCAGCGCGCCGTGCACGGCACGCGCACCGTCAGAGCACAGGAAACAGACGACCTCAGCAAGGTCCTTCGGGGACACCCAGCTGTCAAAGTCCGCGTCCGGCATGTCGGCGCGGTTGCGCGGCGTGTCGATCAAGCTGGGCAAAACCGCGTTGACGTTGACACCCTGACCTTTCACCTCATCCGACAACGCTTCGGTCAACCGCATGACCGTTGATTTAGCCGCCGTGTACGCGCCCATGTTACCCACGCCTCTGAGGGCGCCCAGCGCACCGACGTTGACGATGCTGCCGCGGCCACGGGCGACGAGCGGCGGGACAGCTGCGCTCAGGACGCGCCGCAGCGTCTTCACGTTGATCTCGAACATGGCATCCCACGCAGCATCTTCTGTTTCGAATACGGTGGGCCCCATGTCAAAACCGCCCGCGATGTTGGCGAGCGCGTCGAAATCGCCAATCTCGGCAAAACAGGCGCGCACCTGCTCGGCATCGGTCAAATTCACAGTGAAAGCGGCACCCAGATCCGTATCGAAGTTTGCCACCACGTCGAGCAAAACCACTTCCGCACCGTGCGCCTTGGCCGCCTGCGCGACCGCAGCCCCGAGCACGCCCGCGCCACCGGTAACCACCATTTTCTTATCTTTCAGCAACGCCATCGACTGCTCCGATCGTTATTCGCGAAGTTTTACTGACTGTACCACGAGCCGTAACATGACCGCATAACAACTCTCGAGGGGACAATGATGGCAGCAAAAATTCTGGCCGGGCTGGTGGCCCTGCTCATGGGCATCAACGCGGTGGGCTGGCTTGTCGACCCGGCAGGCGCGGCGGAAGGTCTCGGCATGCCGCTCCTGGATGGCATCGGCCGCAGTTCTCAGGTTGGCGACTTCAGCGCTTTCTTTGTCGGCATCACGGCGTTCTGCATACTGGGCATCGTGCGCAGTCACTCAACCTGGCTGCTGAGCGCTGCCACCATGCTCGGACTGGCAGCGCTGCTGAGAACGATGGCGTGGCTCGTACACGGTGCGGAGTTTGCCGTGGTATTCATCGGCGCGGAGGCTGTAATGACGGCAATGCTGCTGCTGGCCGTCTATCTGATGCGCGGCAAGGAAGCGCCTTCAGAGACCATCTAAGGGTTCGCCGGAGCTAACTCTGCCGTTCGGGCACGCGCGCGACGATACCCGACAGCGAGTCATCGAGCGCAACCTGACAGGCCAGCCGGCTGTTTGCGGCAGCACCCCAGGCATATACGAGCATGTCCTGCTCGTCACGGTGCGGTGCCGGCAGGCGGGACAGCCAGGGCTCTTCAACCCAGCAGTGGCAGGTGCAACAGGTACAGCCACCGCCGCACTGCGCCTTGATGCCCGCTACACCGTTATCCAGCGCGACGTCCATCAGGCTATCGCCTGGCTTTGCAGCAAAGGTCTCGTGCGTGCCATCGGGTTGTACGAAAGTCACCTCTATCATCAGGCCGATGTTACGAGATGCCCACCGCTCGCACAAAACCACCCCACCCGTTAAAATGATGGGCTGCCTGAATGACGAGGGACGCTCTTGGTAATTGGACTCACTGGCGGCATCGCCTCCGGTAAATCGACCGTGGGGGAACGCTTCGGCGCGTGGGGCGCCCACGTGATCGATGCCGACAAACTCGGCCACCGCGCATATCTGAAAGACAGCGACCCCTATCATGCGGTCATCGCCACCTTTGGTGACGACGTGGTCGGCGCGGACGGCGAAATTGACCGCAGAGTCCTCGGCGGCAAGGTCTTCGGTAGCCCGGAGAAACTGACGGCGCTCACCGATATCGTCTGGCCCGCCATACGCGCGATGGCGGCTGAGGAGATCGCCGCCGTACGTGCGGAAGAACCGGACCGGGTCATCGTTCTGGAAGCCGCCGTCCTGCTGGAAGCCGGCTGGCAGGACCTGGTCGACGAAATCTGGGTCACCGTCGTCGAGCGCGAAGTTGCCATCAGCCGCGCCACGGCACGCGACGGCAGTGACCGCGCGGCCGTCGAGGCGCGCATCGATGCGCAGCTCAGCAACGAAGAACGTATCGCGGCAGCAGATCGGGTCATCGACAATTCCGGCAGCGCGGAGGCGCTCGAAACGCAACTTACCGACCTTTGGTCATCTCTTGGAGCTTGAACGCATGATCATCGACTTACATGCTCATTCCATCAAATCCGACGACGGCCGCGCCAAAGTGCAGAACTACTGCCAGTGGATCAAAACGCGCAATATTCCGATCGACGGATTCGTCCTGACCGAACACCGGCAGTGGGACGGCGAATCCGACTATAGCGATCTCGCCGAGGAGTATGGCATCACGATCCTGAAAGGCAGCGAAGTGGAAACCGAGTATGGCCACGTGCTGGTGTTCGGGGTCACCGAAGCGCTGACTGAAGCATTCGACTTCACCAACATCCATTTGAAGCTCGCTGACGTCATCGCCGCCTGCGAAGCACACGGCGCGGTAGCGGTCCCCTGTCATCCGGGCCGCAAACGCGTTGGCATGGCGGCACATCTCGAAGAATTCGGTGTGCCGGAAGGCGTACGCATTGTCGAGGTGTTCAACGGCGGCTCGCGCGGTGACGAAGACGACATCGCCCAACAGCTTGCCGACGACCAGAACTATCTCGGCATCGGCGGCAGCGACGCCCACATCGTCAGCCACATCGGGCGCTGCGCGACGCGCTTTTCGACGCCGATCGCCAACGAGCAGGATCTGGTTGCCGCGCTCAAAGCGGAGCAATTTGAAGCCATGAAAATCGAGCAGGAGGCCTGATGCCTACACCGGACCAACCCCTGGACGTCGAGGCGCTGCGCGAGCAGTTCCTGAACGTGGTTTTCGACGAATACGAGCTGACGCTCGACGCAGAACGCCTGGCGGACTATGCGCGCAGCTGCGGCGAAACGGCAACCAAGTACACCGATCCCAACGACCCGGACTTTCAGGCGCCGCCGACCATCGGCTCCAGCTTCCAGCCGCGGCAACGCTATCCCGACGGCTTCCCGACTTTCAAAGGTCTGGGCATGGACGCCGGCAAGGCGGTCGCTCCCATGCGACCCATGCGCGCCGGCCAGCCCATCATCGCGCGCACGCACATGCATGACATCTACACCAAGTCCGGCCGCTCCGGCCGTATGGTGTTCTTCGTCAACCGCATGGAGTTCAGCAGTTCGGAGGGTGAACTCCTCGGCACGGCCGATACCAGCATTGTCATAAGGGAAAAGCCACAATCATGACCATCTCCACGGTTCACGAAGTCGAGTTTGGGGTCGAGCTACCCGCGTTCGATCCGGATACCAGCATGGACAACGTGCGTCGCTTTGCCATCGCCGCAGGCTGGAACGGTCCCCGCTTTACGGACCACGAGGCCGCGCGCAAGGAAGGCCTTCCGGGCGCACTCGTCCCGGGCATCATGAGCCAGGGATTTCTCTCCGCGATGATCCACCACTGGGCGCCGGCTGCGGAGGTGCGCCTGGTGGATACGGTTTTCCGAGCACCGTGCATCGTCGATGAGAACTACCACATCAACGGTGTCGTCACCGACATCGACGAGGACAGCGGCGAAGTAGAAATCGATTTGACAGTGACCAACGATGCCGGGGAAACCCGCGTTTTCGGCACCGCGAAGGTCGTCATACCAACGGCTTAGATAACAGGCCAGCTACGACATTGGTGGAACTGCCGCGTCATCGATGCGTGGCCATAAAAACCCGTAATGAGGCGGCCAGCCCGCAAGCCGATAACCGCTCATGTCCTATTGATTGGCCTGTTCCGGATTGGAGCAGCCGATGGCTATTTTTTCGCGCTAGTCGTCCTGGGGGAGCTTCGCTTCGATGTAGTCGGCAAACTCCTGATCGAAGTTCGATCCGTTGCGCCGCCACCAATCTACCACCCCGGGCACTTGGCAAAATCTTCCTACAGCTGAGCTGTAGAAGCGCCAGAGTTCGTCGCTTACCGCGCCCTTGTTGTGCTGAACAAAAAATGTCTGATGGGATTCAAAATTTGCCCCGATCGCGAGGTTGTAGCGATAACGCTCGACCGCATCCAGAGTATCCGGGCTCGCATGCCCCTTCATCATGAGCGCCGCCATTTCAGGGTTTTCATACAGCGAACGATAGAGGGCAAGCACGGACTCGTTGGAGCTGACATCTCGATCTGAGATCAGCGCGTTGGTGTTCTGTTTGACGTTCTCCGAGTTTGCGCGGATTTGTTTCGCCAGGTACACCAGAGAACCGATTACCCCGATCGCTCCGAGTAGCTCGGCTATCGCCCCGATTGCTTCCCAATTCATATGTGTCGTCTATGTGGCAATGCGAAGAATCACAATCTTAACTCAGTTTTTTGTGTCAACTATTGGGCGCGAGCCAGCACTCAGACTTCACCGCAAACACGTGTGCTTCTTACCCGAGGGCGCCGTCAACCTGTTAGATTGTATTGCATGAATTTCATCGATTTTCTTGATGGCGCCACTGTATTTGAATCCGAGCGGCTAATCTGTCGGAGGTGGCTGGCGTCGGATTTCGACACGATCTTTCAAGTCTATTCTGATTTAGAGGTGGCTCGTTGGATTGAGGACGGCAGTCCGATCACTGAGGAGGAGAGTCGTGCCTGGCTCGACGTCACCGCACGGAATTACTCTAAGCGCGGTTACGGCATGTTCGCTCTGCAGGACAAAGACAGCGGCGATGTGGCTGGCTTTGTGGGTTTGGTTCATCCTGCAGGCCAGATAGATGCCGAGATCAAATACGCGTTCTACCAGACGCACTGGGGTCGCGGGTTAGCAAGCGAAGTAGTTAGAGCGACGGTAGCATATGGGGCGGCCACTCATGGGCTCACGAAGATCGTTGCAACCGTTGCACCGGAAAACAAGGCGTCACAACGCGTGCTGGAAAAAGCCGGGTTTGTCTTTGTCGAAGAGCGAATCTACGACGAGGATACCCCCGAGTTTTACTACGCGTGGCATGCCGGGAGGGAGGCTTTCTGAGTGTCTATCACTGGCCGGGATCTGCCCTTTAGCGTTTCCGCGGAAACGTCGGCCCCCGACCCACAGCGGACATAATCACGGCGGACCGAAAGAATGACAAAGAATTTAGGTATGACTCGCGACAAGTTTTTCCTGTACATGTCTTCGATTTTTTTGGCCGTTGCGCTTATCGGCTTTGCTCGAAGTTTCTATTTTCGCAGTTACTTTGGTTTTCCTGAGTTGCCGACGCACTTGTACGCGCATGGCGCCGCCCTTTCTGCGTGGTTTGTCCTGGCATTAGTCCAGCCATGGCTCATCAAATTTCGCCGAACTGACGTGCACCGAATTCTTGGTTACTTGGGTCTTTTGATTGCAGTTCTCGTTGTGTCCAGTGGAGTCTGGACTGTGTTCATGCGCGACTTTTCCGAAATCGACGAATTTCCAACCCGGGCTGCCGGCAATCTCTCCACCTTGCTGATGTTTTCAACATGCTTCACTTTGGGCGTCATCTATCGTCGCAAGCCGGCGGTGCACAAAAGACTCATGTTGATCGCATCAATTCCACTCTTGGCACCAGCCCTGGACCGTTTAGTGAGAATTCCCGTGTTCTATGATGTTTTTGAGCCATTGTTGTCCTGGTTTCCCGCTTCCACCGAGATTGCATTTGCGACGCTGTCCTTCCTGATGCTGCTCTTGAGCGTCGTTATCAATGATCTGGTCTCGGAGCGACGAGTAAATCCGGGGACCTACTGGGGATTGACGGCAATTTTCATAATCACACCGGCCGCCACGTTTGCGATCATGACGTCGGGGGCCTGGGTGGCATTTGTCCATTGGGTCGCTCAGGTCTGATCACCGTCCGCTTCTGGCCGCAGTTGCTTCGGTTAAGCCGAAACCAGCAACTGTCTGAGTTTTTCTGTTAAGTGCGTTATCTCGTACTTCAGCAATCCTTCCTCAGCGCGATCCCGCTACCACGACTACTTGATCGGTAACACTCACCGTATTCGTAGCCATTAGCTCTTCCCCTCACGGAAGACGGTACGAGCAACCTCTGCTTCAGCGATTTACGTCGCCTAAGTGTTGGCCGTTGCCGTCCGGCGGCACCGGTCTTGGCGTCTACACCTGGCAATGTACTGTGGTGATCTGCGGAGCGCCGCACGAGTGCTGGCACTCCTGCTCGGAATCGGTTGAGTCCCAACTGCCTTGTAAAAGCTCGGTGCGCCTCATTGGCGATACGGATCGAAAAACTCACTAGGCCCTCAGCAAGCTGCATCTGTAAGTAGACCTCCGAGCGTTAACAGAATCGGTTGAAGTTATACGGCTGTTGACGCCTTATCCCCTAATCACCGGCTACTTGAAGCTCGTCAGGCAGATGGATGGTCGCAATGAGACCACCGTCTGCCGCGTTTTTGAGCGTCACGTCACCTCCCTCACCGCGAATGAGTTCTCGGGCGATGCCGAGCCCTAAACCTGAACCACCCGTACGACGATTTCTCGAGTATTCGAGACGATGGAATGGTGTAAAAAGCCTTGAGATTTCATCCTCCGGAATGCCGGGACCACGATCTCGAACTTGGATATCCCACCCGTGGACGGACTCGCTCAAGCTCAGAGACGCGCTGCCTGCATAGCGATTTGCATTATCGACAAGGTTGTCGAGCGCGCGACGCAGCGCTCGCTCGTGAATTGCAATCACGGCGCATCGGAAACGGTCGCCTTGCCAACATACCTGATAAGGGGAATTGTGAGCGTAGTTCGTCAGCCAGACGTCCAACACTACGATTTCCGGATCCACTGTCGCTGATGGCGCTGGTCGGGCAAAGGTCACCATATCATCCATCATGACGCTGACCTGGTTGAGGTCCTCTTCAATGCCGGGATCCACCATTTCGCGACCGTCGAGGCGAAGCTTCAGCCGCGCCAGCGCAGATCTGACATCGTGCGCAATCGCCGCGATTATGAGTGCACGCTCCTGGATCAGAGTATGAATCCTCGACTGCATTTCGTTCAGAGATCGAGCAACCTGCTTGACCTCGGATGGACCCACTTCGAGGATGGGTTCAGGCGCCATGAAACCGTCGAAATCCGAGGCCGCCCGCTCTAAAGATTTCAGCGGCCTGAATGCCAGGCGCACGAGCAGAACACCGACAAGAGCAACTGCAAGCATAAGGAACACGAACATCGGTAGCATCCCGAAGTGTCGGTTGTACATCACCGCAGATGGCGTCAGCCAGAAATAGGCGACTTCGCCGGTATTTAAGGCGACGCTGACCTCCAGAACGGCCAACTCGATCAAGCTGCTGCCGCGCAAAGGAGAGTTGTCAACCTCAGAGGCCGTCAGCGTTCTGAAGCGGATATCGCGGGCGGCCAGGACTTCACCGGCAACGGCGTGGCTTTCCAGCAGCCTGCGCAGGGACTCCGACGGTTGCGCGCCTTCCGGAAAGGCGCTGACTACACCAGCGAATCGCTGTGCGCCGGCGTACACATCAATAGCTGCCTCGACGCTCTCATTGGCTCCTTCGTCGAGCAACCTCACGAGCTTTGCCATTGGAACAGAGTTGTCCGCCAAACCCGTCGGGAAAAGAAAAAACGCGATGTTGGATTGGAACAGGGTATGAGCGAGAAGGACAAAGCCGACGAGCGCAGCCATCAGGATGAGAATCACCTGCATCAGCAGAGATCGCCCAATGAGGCGCTTGATCACAATTGATGCTGAACGCGCACGACATCCGCTGTAAATGCGTAGCCGAGATTGCGTACCGTCCGAATGAGATTATGGTCTTTCCGGCCGCCGCCGAGTTTTCGGCGCAACCGGCTGACTTGTGAGTCGATCGTTCTGTCAAAAGGGTTGCTGCGGGCACCGCGCGTCATGTCAATCAGCTTCTCGCGGCTCAGGATCCGCGGTGCGTGCTCGATCAACACAAGCAGCAGCGCAAACTCTCCTGCGGTGAGATCGACTTCGGTGTCGTCCCCAGTTCGGGATACTGAGCGTGTGTGAGGATCGAGGGCGAACCCGGAGAATTCGTAGCGCTCGGCGATCCGTCTGGTTTCGCCAGGGAGCGATGGCGGTGCGCGTCTCAGTAACGCTTCGATTCGGAGCACAAGCTCCCTTGGACTGAAGGGTTTGGCAACGTAGTCATCAGCTCCCAGCTCAAACCCGACAATGCGATCTACTTCCTCTCCCAAGGCACTCAACAATAGCACTGGGACGGTTGATTCCTGATGAAGCCGCTGGCAGAAGCTGGTCCCACGCTCACCGGGCATCATCACGTCGAGAACGATCAGATCGATCCGTTCCGACGCGAGCAAATTCTCTGCAGCTGGTACGTCCTCGGCCTGCTTAACCCGATAGCCCGAGCGTTCGAGCAGGTCAACGACGAGCTGTCGCAGCGCGTTGTCGTCGTCGACCACCAGTATTGTCGCATCACGTGCCATGGCTACGATTCTAGCCCGAATATCGCACGACTCTGTAGCCAGCACCGGCCGTGGCAACAATTTGTCGAAAAACTCCGAGCGGTCAGCAACCAGCAGTCAACAATCGCTGAGTAGCTTGGCGGGCAGTTGACGACAAAGTAAGGGGGGAGGTATGAAACTCTGCTGTGGTGCTCGCGGGATTTTGGCCCTAGCTGCTGTGTGTGTGTCCACGCCGATAGGGGCTCGCGCCGAAACCGTCATCGAAGAAGTTGTTGTTACAGCGCAGCGAACGGAAGAAAGTATCCAGGACGTTCCCATCGCCATCACGGCTTTGTCTGACGACATGCTCAGGGATCGTCAGGTAATTACCGTCTCTGACCTTCAGATGAATGCG
This sequence comes from Pseudomonadales bacterium, assembly GCA_965267275.1. GTDB lineage: Bacteria > Pseudomonadota > Gammaproteobacteria > Pseudomonadales > Azotimanducaceae > UBA4421. Next base: position 1,871,259 of record OZ253950.1, on the reverse strand, counting down.
CCGAACATCAGTTTCACGAACACTAACTTTGGTTCCAATAGCCTGAGCATTCGTGGCATTGGTCGTCTGCTCACGGCCGCCACCGGTGACGCGGGCGTGTCCGTCCATACCAACGAAATTGCCATTGGTCCCAATTTGAACACCGGCGAGTTTTATGACATGGAACGCGTCGAGATTCTGCGCGGACCGCAGGGGACGCTCTACGGCAAGAACGCGACCGGTGGCGTGGTCAACTTTGTGACCCGCAAGCCCGACTTTGGAAGCTGGAACGGTTTCCTTGATGTTGAGGCGGGCAACTTCTCACACTTGCGTCGTCAAGGTGCGATCAACATCCCGTTCGGTGAGAGTTTCGCGATACGTGCTGCGGGCATGTGGCTCGAACGCGATGGTTACACTGACAATCTCGCGGCTGGGCAGGTCGGGGCTGATGGGCGGACGCTAGCGACGGGCCTCTACGGAGAATCGCTGAGCGACGAGGTAGACGGTCGAGATCAGTACGACATCCGCATTACCGCAAGCTGGCAAATAACGGACAACGCTAATCTGTGGGTCATGTACCAGCGCTACGATGAAGATAGCAATCGAGCGCGCATTACCAACCAGGTATGTGTGCAGAATGACCAACCCACGTATGGCTGTACAGCGGACGAAGTTGGTTTCGAACAGCCATACGCAACGTCCAAAGTTGGCAACACGCTGGCGGCGCTTTATGGCTTACTGGACGTCGCGCCCGACACGCAGGCCCCCGGGACGACGGCTTCTTTCAACTGGGACCGACCTGAGCTGGATCTGCGGACGATGCACACCGACTTCGAGCCAGTCTACGAGAATGAGGCAGACCAGTACTTCGTTGGTTTTGAGTATGCGTTCGAGACTTTTACCGTAGAAGTGCTGGGTGGGTGGTTTGAGTCATCCTATCTGACGCAGCAGGACTACAACATGGACGTTGGCGCGACGCTGCCAATCAACTTCTACCGTGCTGACGGACTGTGGCCCAACCCGCTTACCGCCGGCGGCAATGCCGTTTCTACCGCTCCCGGTAATCCCTGTAACCTTTTTGACGGCAACGCCGGGACAGATGGTCCCCCCCAGTGTTTCACATTCAACGCCTCCGAACGCGAGTACGCATTCGACCAGTCGAGCGATGAGACAGAAGGTTGGAGCGGTGAGATCAACCTGCAATCAAACTTTGCCGGGCCGATTAACTTTCTCCTTGGATACACAGCTTTTGAAAGCGAAGGGAAAGGTGACTACTACGTGATCGGCAACGTCCTTGATCATGGTAGTCCTGTCAATTACCCCGGCTATTTCAACAGCTTCAGTAACCATACGGGCGGCACTTTCCTCGAGGGTTCGTCCTTTTTTGGCGAAATCTACTTTCAGTTGACCGATGATGTTAAGCTCACTTTTGGTCTCAGGCGTAACGATGACGACAAGGAAACGGATGGAACGAGCGTCTTGTGGGATGCCACAGACGTAAACTTCCCTCTTTCCACCGCGCTCGCCGGCAACGTCGTAGAGCCACTCTTTTCCCGGATACCCACGTTCGTGGGAGGTGGAGAGCCGACAGCCGGCGAGTTGGCCCTGATTGAACTCTACGCGCCGGATGCTGATCTTGCAGGTGCCCTGGCAACAGGCGCCCAAAGCCCCGAGCGGCTGGCCATCCACAACGAGGTTCCGCTGGCGGCTGGATTTAACGAGACGCGTCTGCTCACAGGCTCGCCGGCGTCATTCAACTTTCAGGAAACGACCGGCCGTTTCGTTGTCGACTGGGCGATTACTGATCGCATCATGGGCTATGGTCAGTTTTCCCGCGGCTACAAGCCCGGAGGCGCGAATCCGTCGATTCCAGCCGAGTTCCAGGCGACGTCCGGTTTTTCCTTTGATTCAGAAACGGTAGATGCCATTGAGTTTGGCGTTAAGAGTCTGCTGCTTGATGGTTCCATGATCCTGAATGCGACGGCTTTTCACTACGACTACAAGGGTCTGCAGGTGGCGCGTATCAAGAACAACTCGTCCATCAACGAAAACATCGATGCAAACATAAGTGGTCTTGAGCTGGAGATGTACTGGCAGCCTGAGGCCGTGCCTGGGTTGGCCGTAGATTTAAACTATTCCTGGCTGGATACCGAGGTAGATGGCTCCGAGTCGATCGACCCGGTAGACCGCACCGGCGGGTTGGATGATCAATGGACCGTACTGAACGGATTTGCCGTGCTCTATATTGCGCCTACAGATGACCTGCTGAACAACCTGGGCGCAATAACCACCGCCGGTGTCGCAGCGGGTGCCGTACTGCTGGATCCTGACGCCGTTTACCCCAACGGTATTCCATCCATGATTGACCGTGGATTTCTGACGTCCATTGGTGTGCCCTGGCAGGAAGGTATTCCCACCAGCTTGGATGGTAACCAGCTGCCAAACGCGCCAGAGCATCAGATAAAGCTGGGCCTTGGCTACACCTTCCTAATCGAAGCCATCAAGGGAGAGCTTGGCGTACGTTGGGACTACTACTGGCAGGATGACTCTTACGCTCGCGAGTTCAATCGTCCAGGTGACCTCATCGACAGCTGGGATCAGCACAACCTATCGGTGATCTACAACAGCAGCGACGGTCGCTGGAATGCGCGTCTTTGGGTACGCAACATTGAGGATGAAGACAACGTGACTGGTCACTACTTGACGTCTGATACGTCGGGTTATTTTAGAAACTACTTCCTCACCGAACCGCGCATATATGGCCTGACCGTGCGATATGGTTTTGGCGATCAGTAGTAAAGACCAGCGGGCTTCTGAACGAAAGACCTTCTTCCCACTTGCAGGTGACACAGCCTGAAAGTAGTTACTGTTTTCTCTAGCTCAGTCGACTTTTCCCCTCCGAATGGTCGGTTGAGTTTTTGACGCCTTCCCTCTTCCCTGGGGGGAAGGCATTTTTGACCCCAGGTCTGATTAATCAGCGGGAAAACTTTATGGCTTCACCAGCGCGCGAAAGTGATTCGACAAGGCTTATCCACCCTCGCCATGAGGGCAGGTCCGCGTCTCGCCGGATGGCCGGATGGCCGGATGGCCGGATGGCCGGATGGCCGGATGGCTCAACGATGTCATGCTGCCGCAAGCCGATGCCATCGAAAACGTACGGTGCAGATAGACAGGTACCGTCGGACAGTTCGTCCGGCCGTGAGTGAGTTCCTATGCGTCGCTGGATCACGTCTTCACTTTCTGTCGCAGCACGGCCGAGGCGCATGGTTGCCAACCGGGAAACAGCAGGGAGCCGGATCCCACGCGATGCGTCACCGAGGCAAGCGCCTTTGTCGGACGTCGCGGCAATGTCATCCTTCTGCACGGATTCGTCGAGTCCTCGGCCGTAACAGCGTCGCTAAACTGGTATCGGGCTTTCGAAACTGGGTAATGGAATCTGAATGATGCGTGTCTTCTGGATGGTCACAGTCGGCCTTTTACTCCTGCTCGCCGTTGCAATGTTGTGGCAGCATATCCGCTATGCGGATGCTCGCCGCGAGTACGTTCAGGATCATCAGAATCTCTTCCACGGCGATGCCTTCCACGTTCTGACGTTCTTTAAGGGCGCTGAAGACAACTACCCATTCGAGGATCTAAGCAATGTCAAGCGGGCGATAGCGCAGCAGGGAGATTCTCAGTTGGTCTACGCGGGAAAGGTCATATACACCGGCCTGAATTCCAAACCTCTCGATGAAGCCCTCGGTCAGTTCGTGGCATGGGACGCAATATTTCTGCAGCAGTTCGAAAGTCGTGAAGCTTACGACAACTACCTCCTGGATCCGCGGGTGCGCATGGCCTTGGAGGCATTTCCAGTGAAGTTCGCACATGCCTTCAGACGTTCCGCCACGTCCAACCTTTTGCTCCCACAAGCGCTGCTGGCAAGAAAGTTCATGCGCGCAGTCGCTCGGACGCCTTCACCCTTGCCGTTTGAGGACGCTGACTCGAGATTGGGCTTTGAGTTTCCAGATATTGAGCCGCCCTTATTGGCAGAAGCCGACAGTCTGGGCAAAGAGGCGATCCTCATCGTAAATCTCACGCGCGTCGGTGATGCCGTACAGCAGGCTGCCGATGCCAACTACTCGTCCAACATGCTCGGACTGATGGCGGATGGTGGACATGGTCCGTTGCATATCGGCACAGCAGAGCCGATTGATCATCAAATCCCCTTCGACACAGCAGCTCTCGTTTACTATCCAGGCACCCTCTACTTTCGTGATTTGATCATGAGCACTTGGTATCGGAATCTGTACCCTGACAAACAACTGGCCGACTCTTTATCGTGCGTAACCGTGCCCATCACCGATCGCTTGTGAAACGGCAACAAAGGGATCGGAGATACGAAGTCGTCAATTTACATGGACGACAATGGGCCAGGATTGGGTTGTCAGATGGAGCGTTGACATGACATCAACACATTGGACTTGGCTCGTCATTGTGACTCTTTGGTGCGCTTTTTTTAGCTGGTACACGTCTTTCCAAGGGCCTCTGACCGAAGACGAAATCGAGGCTTATCTGACCATTGCCGACACGCTGGCGGAAACGACGGACCCAGCCCGCGCGGCGGTGCTGCGTCGCTTCATGGAGGAGGACACAGGCGAAGACTTTATTATGCTCAACATTGGTCAAAATTATGATGCGCCTCTTGCGGTGAAAGGTGTAGGGCCGGGTCAAACGACCGAACAAGTGCTCTCTAATTATCTTGCCTATGTTATACCAGCACTAATCTCGCGCGCGTCTCATCCAGTGCAATTCGGCGATGCTGCGAGCACAGCCATGGAACTACTGAACGCAGACGGCATGGGCGAGTGGGATAACACGGTGTCCATGAGGTATCGGAGCCGGCGGGATTTCATGGACTTCGCGACAGACCCTCGGATGCCTCCTGCCCACGTCTTCAAGGTGGCCGCCATCGAGAAAGCTATCGCCTTTCCAGTGGACCCCTGGTTCCACTTTGGTGATCTTCGGTTCGTACTCGCCCTCATCCTCGGGTTGGTTGGTTGCTCCCTAAGTTGGGCGTTTGCAACCCGCAGGTCCCGACGTGCTGAGGCCTCCTGATGCCCCGGACCTGCATCCGAACTTGAAGATGCAAGGTCCAATGACCGCTCATGTCCGAAAGCAGCCCTCGATCGTTGCCGCAGTAACGTGCGCTTGCAACCCTACCTGAGATCTCTCCGTCTTTTAGAGTTCGTGCATGTCCACGAAACGAGAATTGCGCTGTTGCAGGAGTGCTCGCACTCAACAACGAGATGAGTTGACCTGCGAGCGCACTTTGACAGACGTCGTCGGATCAATCGCAGGAGCTACTAGGCAGAGTCGCAACTACAGTCGGTTAACTATTTGCACCTTGCGGCTCAATCTTTTCTATACGTGCGTCAACAAACTCTACAAAGTCGTCATCGAACATGACGCAGCCAGAGCTTTTCCACCACGACCGAACTGTGGTGTTTGCAACAAATCCGGCGTACCCAATGGAGGCCTTTTCTAGAAATGAACTGTTCATCGTGCCCAATTGGCATTGCCAATACGCTAACTGCCAGGAGTTTATGAACTGGATACAGTATCCGTAGAATCTTATCGCCTCTTCACCCTCGGGCTATTTGCCTGCATAAATCACTTCCCAATAGAGACGAGCAAAGGAAGGGTCTCGGAACAAGGCTTCCTTTTCGGCCTGTGCTGCTGTAATCCATGCAGCCACAGCTTGAGCGCGATTTGCGGCTAGGTTAGCTCGCAATTGGACTGCGAAGTAAACGATCGTAACTAATACCGCAAGTCCACCGATGAATTCCCCGACATTAGCCAACGTCTCGAGCATCTTCTCTACCTATCTAATAACGTCCCCGATGAAGATATGGCTCTTAAAGCCGCTGTCAAATGAGGCAAAGGGTGGGCTAGAGCGGTCAACCCCATTCGCCGGAACGAAACACATCCGCTCTCGGTCTGGAGATGTGTTCAATGTCCTTGCCGGCACCATCCATACTGGCGGTCGCAGCAGAAAATTCTCAAACGTCTCTTATCTACCGATGTCCGATCTTCACCGCTCAGATTAGCCCAAGAAGCGCGTCCGCTCTGTCGAGCCTCGATAGTGCAACACCAACAAGTGCGCCAACCGGCATACTTAAGAGACGCAGACGCGGTGCAGTTCTTTCATCGAGCGCTTTTCTTGCGGGTCGAATCCCGATGTAAAAGAGACGGTCTGCAATCTTTTCAAATAAAATCACGACCAAGAAAAGGCTCAGAAAAAGCAAAGGTATCAGCACCACTAAAGGCCAAAAATCGGTTGTGGCCAGCTGAAACAAGCCATCGGCCGCTATTCCTAACAAAATCCCGATAACTAAATTGATCGCAGCGTTGAACCAATCCCCTGCCTCCATTTCTCGCCGCTTGATCACGCACCAGCCTTCAAATCACCTTTGATCCCGCAGTCTCCAACGACGGGGGGCACAAAAACAGAGTCTCAAAATCAGGGTGTGACGCCTGACTGGTTCGCACTGAGATTTCTCTTCCAGATCGATCGCTCGGTTCCGAAAATCGAAAGACGGCTCTCGATCCGAAGCTGCCGATCACGCGTCAACATCAATTTGGCCGTAAAAGATCGCTGCAACGTCTCCAACCGACCAAACCAGACTTCCGTGAACCACAGGCGCTGCAACGTTTACTTGCAACCATGCAATCCATAGACTTTCGCAGATGAAAATTTTGCAATGGATATTGGGCCTGCTGTTCGGGCTCGCGGTCATCATCGGGATACTCATCTTTGCGGCGCGGTTTGCGGACGGTCCTGTCGCGCTGTTTCCCGGCGGTCCGTTTCAATCGGGCGAGTTGCGTGAGACCCCCGCAGACTGGGGCTTCGCGACGGCGGTGCCCGAGATCGAATTCGAGAGCGGGGGGCGCTCACGCACCGCATGGATTGCCGTTGTTGACGGCAGCGCATTCATTCCGGCGAGTACTGTCTTTCCGCCTGGAAAGCGCTGGCATAAAGACGCCCTGATCGACCCTGCAGCCGTGGTGCGCATCGACGGCACCCGCTATCCCGTAGCGTTGGCCAGGATTGCACCGGAGTCTCCACAATTCGCCATGGTGCTCGCAAAGCTGGGCGAGAAGTACGCCGGCGTGCCCGGCGGTGACGGCGCCGATCCGGCGGAGGCAGTGTGGTTGTTCGAGTTACGCGAGCGCGCCATGTGATTTACGCTGGCGGTTCTGGGGGCCTCGATCGCGAGACAACAACCTCAGACAGCCTTGGGAAACCAGCTGTGACTGCCTTTAAAGATGCCGGGGAATCGTTCTGAGAAAGTCGATGTTCCCGAAAAGGGCGCTATGCGCCGCAACAATCGACGACGTCTGGTGTTTTACCGAGACTGGCATCGTCTTGGATAAACTGGATTTATGACAGCTGCAACCACCCCCGAAGAAGGTGAAGCACCCATTCAGAACACGGGTTTCGGTACGTACGGTTACCGAACCTATGTGCTCTCAGCCCTGACGCTCATCTACATATTGAACTTTGTCGATCGCGGTCTGCTTGCCGTGGTCGGTCCTGATCTCGTGCCTGAGCTCGGTCTTTCCGACACCCAATTCGGCCTTCTTACGGGTTTCGGATTCGCCCTGCTCTACACCATTGTGGGCATTCCTCTGGCGCGGTATGCGGATGCCGGGCACCGTGTGTGGATCATGACGATTTGCGTGGCTTTGTGGTCTGTCATGACAGTCCTCTGCGGGCTCGCCACCGAAGTCACCATCGGCTCGGTCACAATCGGTGCATTCTGGGTCTTGTTGGTGTGTCGCGTCGGCGTCGGTATTGGCGAAGCCGGTTGTACACCGCCGGCCAACTCCTTGATTGCGGACTACTACCTGCCGCGTGACAGATCCCAGGCACTCGGCGTCTACTCCATGGGGGTCACGCTCGGCGGCATGTTTGCCAACCTGATCGGCGGTTGGGTGACGGACGCGTTCGACTGGCGAACCGCATTTTTTGTCGTCGGCCTTCCGGGCGTGTTGATTGCCCTTGTTTTCAAGTTGACGGTGAAAGAGCCGCCTCGCGGCTTTACCGACCCGCAGGTGACGCAGAAAAGCGAACCGGTCCCTTTAAGAGAAGCAATCCGCGAACTGACGACAAAGCCCGCCTTCTGGCTGATGACGGCTGGCGCCACAGTCGCGGCTTTCTGCGGTTACGGCATCTCCTCGTTTCAGTCCATCTTCCTGGTTCGCGCGCATGGCATCACCACCGGGGAAGCAGCCATCTGGATCAATACACCGGTAGCCTTGTCCGCTGCCATCGGCACGTTTGCTACCGGATGGCTTGCAACCCGACTTTACAAAACTCATCCAGGCGCCATCGCCTGGGTGCCCGCGCTGGGTCTGGCCTTGTCGATCCCCTTCTATGTGTTTGCCTTCACGACAGAGAGCCTGCTTCTTGCTGCGCTCGGCCTGATAATTGGCGGGTTTGTGAAGTACGGCTACATTGCCGCTCAGTACACCATCGGCCAGGGCGTGGTGACGATGCGCGTACGCGCGATGGCAACGGCGGTCTTGCTCTTCATCGCTAACCTGATTGGCTACGGCTTTGGCCCCCTCTTCATCGGCCTGACATCCGACATTTTCTTCGTCAGCGGCGTGGCGGAACTCGGCGTTGCCGCCGATGAGCTGGCTCGCAACGAATGCCATCCGCGGGCCATCGGCGCTTTGAGCGAAAACCTGCAGAATGTCTGCGGTGCCGTCTACGCCCAGAGTCTACAGTCGGCAATGGTCATCATGGCGATCCTGTACGCGGCAAGTTCACTTTTCTTCCTGCTCACCTGGCGCCGGCTGGACAAGGATATGGTGGACAGGAACTGAAGCGCCCTCACCTTCAGTCGATTTTTATGAGGTATTTCCTTTTCTCGCCCTCTGGATATGCCTCTTCCCAGTTCTGACCATCGACTTCGCGAATCTGCATGTCGACAATCGTGCCAGGATCCAGGCACCGGGCATTGACGTTTACGCCGTTCGGGTGAGACCTTGGAAAGTAGAAAGACTTGATGCCGCAATGTTTGCAGAAAGTGTGTGCTGCCGCGCCCGTGTTGAACCGATACTCGGTCAGCGCCTCGTCACCGCTGAGAAGCGCGAAATTTTCTTTCGGAACGATCAATCCCAGATAGCCGGACTTCGTGCAGATACTGCAATTGCATTGAGATACGACGACGCGCTCTGGCGCCCGGACCTCAAATCTGACCTTTCCGCAATGACAGCCGCCGTGATGTCTCATCAACTGCCACCCCCAAAATCTGACAACGCGTGAACGTTACACGGACTCCGCCGGCACGGCGACTGGTCCAGGTTGTCAGGAGACAAGCCGCGAACGACCGGATGCGGACGCCCAACGAGATATGCATTACATTATTGCCAAGCAGTAGGAGAACCATATGCCGGATGATCCGCACCTTTGCCTGCTAAGGCGGAGAAGCCGTCAGCCCCGAGCGCATTCGAGACTTTCAAGGAAAAGTCTCAGACCAACGATGCAGTGGATCGACATAGATCGGATCCTGCACCGGTGCCTCACGTCGGTGCTTGCCCTCCTCTCCGCGGCATCGCTGTCGGCCTTCGCGGAGCCAGTCGGCAACACGCCAACACCGCCCGATCATCCGCAGATTCTCGGGCAGGGTTCAATATCCCTCCCAGACCGACACGAGTTTTGCGCGACCATGACCCGCGATCGGCAAACGATCATCATCGGCATCGAACACGGCGAGTGGCAATCACTGATCTCCTACCAGTGGCATGGCAGCGGTTGGGGCAGCCCTGATGAGATTATCGGCAACCCTGAGTACCCAGCGCACGACCCTTATCTCTCGCTCGACGAGCAGCGTCTGTTCTTCATCACACGAGCCCGCGGGAACGCCGACATCGCATTTCTCAGTCGAAGCAGCCACGGTGAATGGCAAAAGCCCACGCTTCTCAATGCGCCGGTTAATAGCCCGAGCAACGAGTATTACACGTCGATGACAACCGATGGCGATATCGTTTTCGCATCGGATCGATCGATGGTCCAACCAGGAGACTACGATATCTATCGCGCATCACTCGACGCGGGCAGTTTCTCTGAGCCGGCGAGGTTTCCCGAAGGGATCAATACGGACGGATATGAGGCCGACCCCTTTATCGACCCGGACGGCCGGTTCCTGGTCTTCGCCTCGAACAGGCGAGGTGGCCACGGCCGCGGTGATCTCTACCTCAGCATCGCTGAAGAATCTGGCGGATGGTCAGACCCTATACCGTTCGACGATACCATCAACAATGCGGGTCACCAGCTCTGTCCGCTCGTTACGCTCGACGGCTCGGCGCTTCTCTTCACCAGCGACCAGGACATTTATTGGGTGTCAGCATCAGTCATCGACCGGATGGTCTCCTCGTATTTGGCTCAGTCGGGTCAAAGGTAAAAGACTGCGCCAGACTCACCCTTCCCCCGATAACGAGAAACGGGTCGGCTAATGCGTGCCGGAAGCGGACAAGCTGGAACGGAATTTGAGTGACCGTTATTGACCCCAGGCCGCCATTGGATATTCACAGGCTTAGACCGTTCTAGTCTTGAAACACTTTCAGTCGGAGTCCCCGGCTTAGCGCCAACCGTAAGTAGCTATGACCCAAAGGAGTCACTCTCAGTTTGCTGATAGAGCGAGCAAGCTGACGATTGAGTTCACTGCAGCGTTGGACGCTGCATGAAAATCAACGCGGTTGGTCGCAACTACTATTCGTCAAGGCTTTCGGAATAGTCAACAAATTTGTTCACTTGATCACTCACCCGGTGTTGGAACGTCTTCGGTGGTTGCGTTGGGTCGGCTAGCAATCGAACTAGCCCGAGCATGGTCGGCCGCCGACGGTTTTAGTCCAAACTGATTAGATTCTAGGTTTGCCGCGAAATTCAGCTTGGCATACAGAGGAAAATGATCGGAGCCTATGGACGGTAAGCGCTCTATGGAAACAACGGTGAAGTGATGGCTGTGGAAAAGATGGTCGAGCGGCCAACGCAGCAACGGATACTCGGCATGAAATGTATTGAACAACCCCCGTCCTATTCGAGGATCCAACAGCCCGCTGATTTTTCGGAATAGCCTTGTCGTTGAGGACCACGCAACATCATTGAGATCGCCGGCGACGATGATTGGCAGCTCGCTTTCAGCGGTGCTACGCGCGACAACCACAAGTTCTGCGTCTCGCTCCACAGACTCAGAATTCTCTGTGGGGCTTGGCGGCGCCGGGTGCAAGATGTGCAGCCGTACACTGACTTCATTTCGTAAAGTGACCATTGTGTGGATAGAGGGGACATCCTCCTCTACAAGACAGGAAATCTCTGTTTCCGCCAACGGCAGTCGCGAATAAACATGCATGCCGTAGAGATTATCCTGCGGACACTTTATCGAATGAGACATCTCTTTTTCTAATCCATCGAGCTGTGCCTGCCACCAGTCATCCGACTCTAACGTGGCTAAGATGTCCGGTTTTAACTGAGATACGAGTTCGAGCAAAGCCTCCGCATTGCGATTTGGCGTTAACACGTTGGCAGTAAGAATGCTCAAGCTGCACGTAGGGTCGTTATTGGTACACCCTTTTACTTCTACAGGCCAAATCTTCGTGTAAGGCAAAATCCAAAACGCATGCCACATCAGGCACACGAAGGTTACAGCGATCAAACCCCATGCCACCGGTGATCCGAAGTCTAAAAAAACGGCCTGGAGTATCAGTAAAACGCCCGCCACATAGATTAGCTGTAAGCGCGGGAAGTCCATCGCACGGATCGCCCAATGGGGATGGCGCGACAAAGGCAGCGCGGTGCAGGTAGCGAGGACGATGGTAGCGATGATATTGGCGGTTACGATCTGATCGTTCTCTGACAATGGTGTGAGACGACTTGCCAGTCTAACAGTCTGAGCCGAGATCACGTCCTACGCGAGAGCGGCTCGATGTTGCCTCGACTCGCCATTGGTGGATGGGTGCGTCAAGCCGCGAAGCACAAGCGGTTTTATACCGCCGGTGCTGGTGCAGAGCCTGGCGCTGTTCGGTATCGCCGCCGCTGCACTGATTCTGCAACGCAGTGGCGCGGTTACCGACACGAAACGGAGCTACTTCCAGCTGCCTGCTGTGAAAACTGACCACATCCTGTTGAAGGGCATTGGCGGATTTGTTTTGTCGTCGAGTTTAGATTCAATGAGTTCACGAGTGTCGGGCATCAGCTGTAAGAGCAAACGCTCGAACGCCAACGCCGTCCCGTAGCTGACCGACCACCGCATTTTGCCCATGCTGAATAGATACAATGCGGTCGTGACGTTGTTGCTGATTGTTCTGACGGACTTGTACCGCGAGATACACCAGCGTCACAAGCACAGCCAATGAACTAATAAACTCTCCAAGAGCACCTAGTTCAAAGATCGTCATATCGCCCCCTGAAAGAAAAAGAGACCACTTTACATGAGTTGCAAACACGTCTGGCAAAGGCCGTGAGCTGCCACTTAGACTCTACCGCCGTGTAGTCCGCTTCCAACCAGAGCTTTTACCCCAGCCTTGGCGCTACTCGTGGCGAGGATCCACCCCTCCGCCTCGGCCAGATATCGATTCCGCGTTGATAATTTCGTTAATCGCTATCGTACCGTCTCGAGTAAACCAGGCTTGCCGTTCTTCCCACCATTGGCTGCCGCCCGGTGTGCGTAGATGACCCGCGATGGCGACGCGATAAGGTTCCAGGGTTTCTTCCTGAATCAAGCCATCACGATGATCAAGAATCATAAGCTCCGCATTCTGGAGCCAACACATCATGTACATATCAAACTGATAGCGCTGCCCTGGGCTGAGGCCATCTAGATTTTCCATTCCTCTCACCGTCAGCTCGCTGAGCTCCGCACTTTCAGCAGCCGGGCGGACCGAATTGTGTAACTCCTCTTGTGAGGCGCGATGATTGGCTCGGAGTTGAATCCGAGTGTTCCGCCGAACTTCCCATGACAAGTACAACAGCGAGGCGACGACACCGATCGCCCCGACAAACTCGCCTATATTCCCGAGATCTTCTAACACAGCTGCCCCCGCATGATGACGCAGGAGAAGTATCACACTATGTCATCTTTAGATCGAACAACCCTGCTTGGTCATTGGCCAACGTTCTGTTCAACGCGCTCGAGGGCAACGGGGTGTACTTCTTCGCGTACCGAGGTTTGGCCGGCGCACCTCTGATCCGTCTACGGCCCTGTCCCTGTCAACGCTTCTGCGATTCCCAGAGTCTCCCGGCCTTCAGCATCCATCCCAATCTCCAGCATCACGAGCCCGGTCGACACGCGTTCAATGAACCCCCACTGCCAGACCGCTTGCGTGGACGACTCCGTCGCTTGAGCAAGCCAGGCACAGCGTTCGAGCGCACGTGTCTTCACATCTCCCGCCAACAGGGGCGCGTTCCAATCCCGCATGAGCGTGGCGAGGTCGCAGGCTTTCTCTCCGTGTAAACCCTCCGGGTCGATGAATTTGAAACGCCCGGGATGCGCCGGATCTGCCAGGGTGTTTTCCTCGTGGGCATCACCGTGCAGCATGAAACTTGCGCCCGGGTCGTAAGCCGCCTCGCGCTCCCGGGCATAGGCGATCGCCTGATCGATCGTTGCGCGCTCGCAGGGTTCACCGAGGCGTTGCCAGGTCGTCTCGACGAAATCGGCGAGCCATACGGCTTTCTCCGCCGCCGTGGTCAATCCCTGCGGCTGATCCATCGCCACCCAGGAAGCCTGCAGCGTGGCGACGATCGCCTGCAGCTGCGCATCAGCGCCTTCAACGAGTTGACCAACGGACTTGCCCAACCGCTCCAGAAGCAGCGCCCCGCTCTCTTCGTCGAAGTGAAGGAGCCTGGCGTAACCACGACCGTCGGCAAGCGCCAGCACGCGCCGTTCGCTGACGAGGCCGGAATCATCCGGCAGCGGCAGCTTGAGCACCGCCGCCGCGCTGTCAGCGGCAAGCACATCAACCACCAGCGCGGCTGAGCCGCCAGCCATGACACCCTGCGGGGACAGCCGCCACCTTTCGCACAATTGTGACACCTGCTCATCAAGACCTTGCAGCCATGCTTCGCCGGCGTCGCCAAGACTTTGCGCGCGGCCGCGCACCGCCTCGGGGAGCGCGTTCGCAAACTGCGTCATGCCGGGGCTACCAGAGGAATGGAAACCTGCTCGTGCTGCTCCCAGACAATCTTGACGCGCTGCCCGATCGACACATCCGCCTCGGGATCGTCGATATTCGTAACATTGGTCAGAAAGCGCGGGCCTTCGTCCAGATCAATTAGCGCGACCACGTAGGGGACCTGGTTACGAAAGAAAGGATGGTAACTCTGACGTACGATGCTGAAGCTGTAGATCGTGCCGAGACCGGTGCTGACGTGCCACGCAAGCGTACCGTTGACGCACCCGGGGCAATGCGCACGCGGATGCCAGACGAAGGTCCCGCAGTCCTGACAAACCTGAAAACGGAACTCCTGTGCTCGCGTGGCTGCCCAGAATTCTGCGGTATCGAGTTCATCGAGCCTGGGCAGCGGACGCTCCGCCGGTTGCTTCGTCGCCATCGCTAATCTCCCGCCAGAATGACCGTGCCGGCTGAATGGCGGCTGCCGAGCATGCCGCCGTTGCCGTGCGCAACTGCCAGCGTCGCGTTCGCCACCTGCGCTGTGCTTTCTCCGCGCAGCTGCCTGGCGGCTTCGATCAGAAGAAATATGCCGCGCATGCCTGGGTGGTTGGACGACAATCCGCCGCCATCGGTATTGAGCGCAGGACCCCCGCTTTGATCAAAGCGCAGCTTGCCACCTTCCACCCAGGCGCCGCCTTCACCCTTGGGGCAGAACCCGAGGTCCTCAAGAATCGTAAGGACCGTGATGCTGAACGAATCGTAGATCATCGCGATATCGATCTCGGCGGGCGTCACCCCGGCTTCGCCGAAGGCCGCCGGCGCAGATCGCACTGCCGCGGAGCTCGTGAGGTCGCCGCCAATCTTCGGGTACTGGGTCGCCTGCCCTGCACCGATGATCCACACGGGCGGTTTCGCGCAATTGCGCGCAGTTTCGGCATCGGCAATCACAACCGCGCCGCCGCCATCCGAAATCATGCAGCATTCCAGCAAATGGAGCGGATCGGCAATCATGCGTGAACTCGTGACGTCCGCAACGGTCGTCTCGCGGATATCGATGAACTCCAGGTCTTCCATGGCAGCCACCGCATCCGGGTTGCGCATGGCGTGATAGCGGGTCGCCACGGAAATCTCCGCCAGCTGCTCGCTCGTCGTGCCGTATTCGTGCATATGCCGGCGTGCCGCCATCGCATAGTTCGACACGAGCGTTTGCCCGGCGAAACCTTCGAGGTTATCCGCCGGCGTCACGCCGCCGAAGCCGCGTCCGCCGACACCAATAGCCAGCGCGTTGCTGTGCGCCGTCGACCCGTACGTCAGCAGCGCCACCCGCGCCTTTCCGGCGCGTATCGCTTCGCGCGCATGCGCTGCGTGAAACTCATAGGAACTTCCGCCCACCGCCGTCGTATCTATCAGGCGGGGTTCTATCCCGAAGTACTCGCTGATGGTGAGCCCGCTCATGGGCGCGGCTTCGGAGGCATCGTAGATCGCGTCGACGTCCTGCCAGCTCAGTCCCGCATCTTCGAGCGCACGCGCGGCGCAGGCAGCTTTGATCTGCAACGCGCTCAGCTCGCCATCGACGTTTCGCGACGGATACTCGTAGATTCCGACGATCGCTGCGTTGCGCTCCTGTCGAGTCATCTGCGCTACGCCCCGCCGTCGTCCGTCGCGGCAATCAAACCGCCGAGGTGACCGGCACTGCGGATGCGATCGATAAAGCTCGCATCGTACGCCGCTTCCGGGTCTGCCCGCACCAGTTCGTCGATGACGTGCGCGTCATCACCCACGAGAATTCGCCAACGTCCTTCGCGGACCCCGTCGAGAATGATGGTCGCCGCATCAGCCGCAGTGGTCGGCGCTTTGTCACGAAAGTCGATCGCCCGCTGATGCATCAGCTCGCGTATGTGGTCGTCCGGCACGTTGTCGACCGGAATACCCGCCGCGGACAATCGATCGCGCAGCGCCTGCACATCATCAGCCGACATGCTGAGCGCATCGCCCGTCCCGAGGACTTTGCCGGTGTTGAGCGCGATCGATGTGCCTATATGGCCCGGCATGACAACTGAAGCCTTGACGTGCGGCGCGTTGAGCCGCAGATCCGTGACCAGCGCTTCCGTGAAGCCTTTGACGGCGAACTTCGCCGCACAATAGGCCGTGTGCGAAACATTAGGACCAACGCTCGCCCAGAATCCATTGATAGAGCTGGTATTGATGACATGACCTTCGTCGGAGGCGACCAACATGTCCATGAACGCACGACAGCTGCAGTACACGCCATACCAGCAAACGCCAAACGTCCTCTCCCAGACATCGCGATCGCCAGTGACAAATTCACCCCCGCCTCCGATACCGGCGTTGTTGAAGAGCAAATTGACGTGTTGGGTATCGTGCTGCTCAGCCACTTCATCACGGAATTTAAGCATCTGCTCTTCCGAGCTGACGTCGCAAAGGTGACTGGTGAGACGCTGTCCATCCGCCGGCGCGGCAAGCGCGGCCGTCTCTGCCATGTTTTCGGCCGAGACATCGCACATGGCCACGTGCGCGCCCGCGGCGATCAGCTGACACACGAGCTCGCGTCCCATGCCGGTGCCGCCGCCGGTAACAACCGCTGTTTTCCCGGTGAAGTTCTCCATCGTACCTCTCTGTTATCTCTCTCTGGGGTTGTTCTTATCGACGTTTACGTTCAGACCGGCCGTGTGGGCTTCCAGCAGCTGCCCATCAATGTAGCGTTCGCGATACAGGCTCGACAGCGCCGCAAACGCTATATGCTCGGCGCTCACCTCGAAGTGGTCGCGCAACACCGGACGGGATTCGCTGAGGCCGTAGCCGTCGGTGCCAAGCACTTCGTAGGCGCCGGGTATCCAGGTGGCAATGCCGTCCGCCAGGTCTTTCATGTAATCGGTCGCCGCGACGAACACCCCGCCTTCACCCGCCAGCATCTCGGCCACGTAGGGCTGGCGCTGCGGCTCCAACGGATGCAGCCGGTTGTGGCGGCTGATCGCCTGCGCGTCACGCGCCAGCTCCACAAAACTGGTGATGCTCCAGATGGTCACGTTGATACCTCGTTCCAGAAGCAGATCGCGGGCAGCGAGCACCTGCTGCATGATGCTGCCGCTGGCCAGCAGATGCACATCGGGAGCACCTTCCGCTACCTGGTGACGCGCGAAGCAGTAACCCCCGCGCAGCACGCCGGCGCACACCTCCTCGTCCGTCAAGCCGGCCGCAGCGGCCACCTCGTGCATGTCCGGCATCAGGTAGTTTTCGTTGTACAGCGTCAGGTAATAAAACAGATCTTCCTGGTCTTCGTACATGCGCTTCATGCCGTCGCGCACGATCAGCGCAAGTTCGTAGCCGAACGCAGGGTCGTAGCTCTTCAGATTCGGCACCGTGCTCGCGAGGATGTGGGAATGACCGTCCTCATGCTGCAGGCCCTCGCCATTGAGGGTTGTACGCCCGGCAGTGCCGCCGAGCAGGAAGCCGCGACACATCATGTCGCCGCAACTCCAGATCATGTCCCCGACACGCTGGAAGCCGAACATCGAGTAGAAAATGTAGAACGGAATCATCGGCAGCCCGTGCACCGCGTAAGCGCTGCCCGCAGCCATGAACGAGGCCATCGCTCCGGTCTCGCAAATGCCTTCCTGCAGAATCTGACCGTCCGCCGCCTCCCGGTATGGGAGCAGCGTGTCGGCATCTACCGGCCGATACTTCTGTCCTTCCGGCGCATAGATCCCCGCGACCTTGAAGAGCCCGTCCATGCCGAACGTGCGCGCCTCGTCCGGGACGATGGGCACCACATACTTGCCTACTTCCGGCATCCGTAACAGCGCCGACAGCAGCCGCACCATGATCATCGTCGTCGACAGCGCGCGCTCGCCGCTCCCTTTGAGGAAGTCGGCCAGGCTCTCCATGGACGGTGCCGGCAGCGAGGGACAGATCTGACGGCGCCGCGGTACGGGTCCGGACAATGCCTGCCGCCGCTCATGCAGGTAACGCATCTCCGGGGCATCGTCCGCGGGTTTGTAAAACTCTGCGCGTCGCGCAGCTTCGTCGTCCAGCGGGATACCCAGTTCCCGGGCGATGCGCACGCGCTCGTCGGCATCCATGTTTTTGTACTGGTGCGCGGTGTTTTTGCCCTGCGCGCCCATGCCGTCACCTTTAACCGTTTTGATGAGCAGCACGGTCGGTTTACCCGTGGCTTTCAATGCCAGATCGTACGCGGCATACACCTTCTTAGGATCCTGGCCGCCGCGTTTGATCGCGCGCAGCTCTTCATCCGTCAAGGACGCCATCATCTGCTCGAGCTCGGGATTACCTTCCACCCAGTGCTCACGCTGCACATCCCCGGGCAGAACCGAGTACATCTGATAGTCACCGTCGAGGCAGTCATCCATGCGCTTGCGCAGCACGCCGTGCTTGTCGCGCGCCAGGAGACCATCCCAGCCGCTGCCCCAGACGACCTTGATGACGTTCCAGTCGGCACCGCGAAAGACGCGCTCGAGTTCCTGAATGATCTTACCGTTACCCCGCACCGGGCCATCGAGCCGCTGCAGATTGCAGTTGATGACGAGAATGAGATTGTCGAGCTTTTCACGCGCAGCTATGTTGATGGTGCCCAGCACTTCGGGCTCATCCGCTTCGCCGTCACCGATGAAACACCAGATCTTACGCTGGCTCTTCGGCTTCAGGCCGCGGTTTTCCAGATACTTGGCAAAACGCGCCTCGTAGATCGCCGCCGGCGTCGACAAGCCCATGGACGCGTTGGGCATCTCCCAGAAGTCCGGCATGCTGCGCGGATGCGGGTACGATGACAGACCGCCGCCGCTGCCAAGCTCGCGCCGATAGTTCTTCAGCGTCTGTAAATCCAGCCGGCCCTCGAGCCAGGCGCGCGCATAAACACCCGGCGCCGCGTGGGGTTGCGGCAACAACATGTCAGGGTCGTTACCCTCATCAAAGCCCTGAAAAAAGTGGTTGAAACCCACTTCCAGCATGGTGGCGCACGATGCATAGGTGGCGATATGCCCGCCCACGCCGGTGCCCTGATCCTGCCCCTGGAGAACCATGGCCATGGCGTTCCAGCGAATGATGTTCTCAATCCGCTGCTCGAGATCCAGATCCCCCGGGTAGGCGGGCTGTGCCTCGGGCGGTATCGTGTTGATGTACGGCGTGTTGAGCGTCGCTTCATTCAAGGGCACATTGAGCGACAGGGCATGGTCCTGCACGTCGCGCAGGATTTCGCGGACGCCTTCCTCGCCATACTCGGCGTAGATCGACTCTATCGCTTCAGCCCACTCCGCCTTGTCCTCGGCAAGCAGGCGACTCAGAAGCTCCGGATTGGTTGAGGTACTGCTCTCCATTGAGTTACAACGCGGCGCGGATACGCTCAGCAAAGGCTTCGAGCTTGGCGAAGTCCTCCATTTCCCGGGCGTGCATTTTGAATTCGACGCCGTCGAATCGCGGCAGGATGTGAAAGTGCAGGTGAAATACGGTTTGCCCCGCAGCGGGGCCGTTCAGCTGAGCGATCATGATGCCCGGCGCTGCAAAGGCTTCCTTCACCGCTGCGGCGACCGTCTGCACACTGCGTATGGTCATGCCGAGAATTTCCGGATCAGCCTCGTGCAGGCTTGCCGCGGGATCTTTGGGAACGACGAGCGTATGACCGTCGACCTGCGGCATGACGTCCATGAACGCGAGGGAATATTCGTCCTCATACACGCGGAACGCAGGCGCCTCGTCACGCAGAATCTTTGCGAATATGTTGTCGTTGTCGTAAGCCATGATGGTCCTTGTTAAGTCTACGCGTCCGGTCAACTGGAGAGGTTGAATCCGTCGTAACCTCTGGCAACGACGTCAGCACACTTCTCCAGATACGGAGGCACGCCCAGATAAGGCATGAAAACCCTGGTCTTGCCATCGACATTGGCGCCGAGGTACCAGGAGTTGCACTTCGGATAGACCGACGTGTCTGCCACCTCATTCACGTGCGTCACCCAGTCGTCTTCAGCCTGCGCATCGGCTTCGATGGCGGTGTGCTGGTGCTGCTCGACGTAGGCGATGCAGTCGCCGATCCATTCCACGTGCTGCTCGATCGACGGCAGCATGTTCGACAGCACCGAGGGGCTGCCCGGGCCGGTAATCATGAAGAGGTTGGGGAATCCCGCCGTGGCGAGACCCAGGTAGGCACGTGGCCCCTCCGCCCACTTGTCTTTGAGGCTGCCGTTCGGACCTTCGATATCTACCTTGGTGATTGCCCCGGTCATCGCGTCGAACCCGGTGGCCAGGACGATGACGTCCGCCTCATACTCGGCCGCCGTCGTCTGCACCGTGCCAGGCGTGATCGTGTGGATCGGCGTCGACTTCAGATCAACCAGCTGAACGTGGGGCAGATTGAACGTCTCGTAATAATTCGTGTCGACACACAGGCGCTTACATCCCACGGGCGTCGTGGGCGTGAGTTTCTCCGCCAGTTCCGGATCATCGACGACACCGGCGATCTTACGGCGAATGAAATCCTGCGCAGTCGCATTGGCCGCGTCGTCGAAGGGCAAGTCATTGAACGCGGCGAGAAATGCCAGTCCGCCACGCGCCCAGCGGTCCTCGTACTCAGCCTCACGTTCATCCTCGCTGACCTCAAACACGGAGACATCTCTGTCCCGGAAATCGGCGCCGAAGCCACGCTGCCAGTTCTCAGCGCGATACTCGCCATAGCGCGATTTGATGTCGGCAACATAGGCCGGATCCAGCGGTGCGTTGTGCGCCGGTATCGAGTAGTTGGGCGTGCGCTGGAATACGGTGACCGATTCAGCCTGCTCTGCGATGAGCGGGATGCTTTGTATGGCGGATGAGCCGGTGCCGATGATCGCCACCCGCTTACCGCTGAAGTCGACGCCGTCGTGAGGCCAGGCGCCGGTGTGATAAACCGGCCCGGCGAAGTCATCGAGACCTTCGATGTGGGGCGTATTCGGGACAGACAGGCAGCCTGTCGCCATGATGACAAAGCGCGCGTCGACGACCGCACCGTCCGCCAGGGTTACCTGCCAGCGGCGTTTGTCCGCCTGATATACCGCGCGCTCGACGCGCGTGTTGAACTGCATGTGCGGCATGAGACCAAACCGGTCGGCCACATGGTTTGCGTAACGCAGGATCTCGGGCTGCGTGGCGTAGCGTTCACTCCACTCCCATTCCTGCTGCAGTTCCTCGGAGAACTGATAGGAGTACTCCATGCTGGGAATGTCGCAACGTGCCCCGGGGTAGCGGTTCCAGAACCACGTCCCGCCGACGCCGTCGCCGGCTTCATAAACGCGGGCAGACATGCCCTGTTCGAGCAGGCGATGCAGCATGTACATGCCGGCGAAACCGGCACCAACAATCACTGCGTCAAAAGAAATATCTGCTTCGGCTGCGCCGCCTGTCGCTGCTGCCCCCATACCCTGCCCCAACGGTTTGTGAACCGTTAAGTTTGCGGCAAATGCGGAATCAGGCCAAGCGTGCCGGGCCGCCTAATCCTGCATCACGACATACAGCATTGGCGAGCTGACGCCAACGGCGGCGAGCACCAGCGCAACCTGGGTGGCGGTCTGCTCGTAGGCACCGAAGCCTGCAAACGACACACCTTCCAGCAAACTGGCAAGCTCGAGACCCTGCAGGCTGCTGAAACACACCACCGCGCCCAGCAGCCAACCCAGCACGAGCAGCCATTCAAACCGGCGCGTTTTCGTCAGATGGGTCGACACTGTGGAGACCTGCGCTACCCGCTGCATGACCTCGGGGACCAGCGACGGCGCGCTCATCGGCGTGCGCATGGACGCAAACTTGGACTCAAGAATACTGTCTAACTCTTTGTCATCCATTGATTTTTCCCTCTTGAGATTCTTCGAGGTAGCGTTTGATTTTGGCTTTCGCGCGGTGCACCGTCGACTTCACTGAGCCTACCGCGGCACCCCGTGCGGATGCAATCTCGGCGTACGTGAATTCAAACCCATAGAGCAGGATCATGATCTCCTGCTCATCGGTGTTGCAAACCGCAAGCAACCTTTGTAAATCTTCATCCACCGGATCCTCAACCCACCCTTCTTCAGCGGGCGGGGCGTGTTTCGCTTCCAGCTTTTGACGCCGATAGCGGTGCAGAAATTGACGGTACGCCAACTGTTTGAGCCAGCCGGCAAAAGCAGCCGGCGCCTGCAGCCCCTCGAGCTTGGTCCAGGCCGTCACAAACGCTTCCTGGGCAAGGTCGTCCGCCTCCTGAGGATCGCGGCACAGCCGCAGCAGCATACCCCGTACAAATCCTTCGTAGCGCGTCACCAGGAGCGCAAAAGCGCGATGGCGCTCCGCCATCTCACCGGTGCGCGCCCGCAGCACGAGCTCGGCATCTCCGGCGGCCTGCGCTTCACCCGTTTCCACTACCAGAGGCTTACTCTGTGCCTGCACCGCTGCTCGCTCAAGCCTGCGTCTTGTTGTCGCGGTTGAAGAACCACAGTCCAACGTAGGCAATGCCGACGAAGAACGGGAAGGCGGACAGTCCGAGCATCGGCCCTGCGGCTTCTTCCTGACCTGCCGCGAAGCCAAGCACGACGAGCGCCAGACCGATCGCGATCGCGATGATGCCGCGACGCAGGTCGTTGCGCGACGAATCCAGCGACGCCATCAGCTCTTCCAGCACTTCTGCGGAGAGATTCTGGCCGGATTCGACCGCTGCGCGCACCGTTACCTGCAGTTCCTGGCGGGTTCGGAAGCGGAAGTACATGACAGTGGCGATGATGGCGAACAACGTGAGAAAAAGCGCCACCGGCACAATGATTTCGACACCCATTTGAATTTCCTTTCAATAACGTTATCTACAAGAGCCCCGAAGCGCCGATAGGGTTGCAACCCGATCAAAAAAATTATCGAGGCGACTTTATTGGGGCAACAATGCCGGCGGCAAAGCGGGTCTCCGCCCCCATTCCTCATCCGCAAAGTGCTCCGCAAGATACTCGACAATGTCCTTTTCCTGTTCTGCCGGGATCGGCCAGAGATTATGCTTCTCCTGCATCCAGCGAATGGTGCCGCGCCAGAAGCGCTGATTGCCGCGCTGGGCGGTCACCAGCGCCAGCGAGTGACAGCCGCTGCAGTGGCCGAGCACGAGGGTTTTGCCATTCGCATCCGGTAGCGCCTCTGCCACGCCAACCGTCAGCGCCAGCACCGCGAGGACGGCGTTCATACCGCGGCAACCGCAATACGATGCGCGGCGTTGTTCAGATACCCCTTGGGATTCCAGCCGGGCACCAGCATCGGCTGGCTGCGGCCGAGTTCATCCGTCGCGCGGGCCCAGACCTCGAAGTAACCGCGCCGGGGTAACGTGATACGCGCCTGCCACTGCTGCCAGGCAAGACGATTGACGGGTGCCGCGAGTTCCGCCCGTTGCCAGGTCGCGCCGAAGTCGATGCTCAAGTGCATGGCCTTGACCTCGAGATCACCCGCCCAGGCGTGCCCGCGAAACAGGTGCGCTTTGCCGGCCTCGAGCGCAACGCCGGACTGCGGGAAGGTGATGAGCGACTTGACCGGCATCGACTCGATGATGCACATGTCTGCATCGGCCACTTCGCTGCCTGGCGCTACCGGCGCACACGGCACGCGGTAGGATTGCCCCAGCATCTTGGCGCCGTCATGCACACGGTCTCGTACCAGCAGCCGTTTGAGCCATTTCCCGCTGACAGACGCCGGCCAGCCGCCGCAGACGAGCCGCACCGGCGCACCGTGCAGGAGCGGCAAAGGCTGTCCGTTCAGGGCAAAAGCCAGCAGCGATTCCGCCTCCATCGCCTTGGCGAGCGGCACGCCGCGGGATATGGGCAGCTTGCCCGGATCCCTGGAAAGATGCGTGTCCGCACCCTCGTAGGCAACGTAGATCGCGCCGTCCGCAACGCCGCAAAAATCCAGCACGTCGCGCAGGCGCACCCCCGTCCAGCGCGGACACCCGACGGCGCCGGTGGTCCACTGGTTGCCCGGTGTGCGCGGGCGAAACTCAGAGCGGCCGTTGCCGCCGCATTCGATCTGCAGGTCGTAGCTGTGGTGCTGAAACCGGGTCTTCAGCTCGGCGATGGTAAAGGTCGTAGGCCGCACACAGCTTTCCCCGGCCACCTCGAGCTGCCAGCCATCGCCCGCCACATCGAGCGGCGGAGTGCCGTTGTTGCGAACGAAGAGGCTGGCTGTCGGTGTCGTGGCCGGATCCAGCAGGTGTGCGGGCGCTTCGGCATTGAGCGGACGGTCGTTCAACACCACCAGTCCGGGCTTGCCGGGAATTGCCGCCGGTTTTTGGGCGGCCATGGCCAGCGGCGGAAGCGCGAACGCCGCGCTTCCACGCAACATGAAGCTCCGTCGCGTGCTGGCCAAGGGCCTGGTCGGATCTAGCCGGCGTTCATGCTCTGCGCGATGACCGCAAAACCTTCCGTCGCCTCCAGACGCTTACCGACCACCGCCTGATACTCATCAGAGTTGTACCAGGCTTTTGCCGCCTCGGTGGATTCGAACTTGATGATGACGGTCTGCGGGCCGGGCGGCGTGCCCTCGATGGTTTCCGCAGCAACGTCGAAAGACACGAGCTCTGCCCCGCTCGCTTGTATGGTCGGTCCCGCGCCGGCCTGGTACTCCCGGTACAGATCCGGATTCTTGACGACGTACTGTGCGATGAAATATGCAGCCATGTGTGCTCTCCCCTGTTGAAATTAAGTTCGCGCCAAGTGTCGCACTAATCGTTGTCCGATTCGAGCCAGCGCAGCACCTCCTCGCTATGTTCTCCCAGACCCGGCAGACGCTGCCCGTCATCTTTGTCGAGCCCGGGTACGCGCGGCAGCGCAACGCGCTGCGATCCCACCCATACGTCCTGTGTATGAAAGTCCGGATGCGTTTTCAGAGCGGTGATGGGATTGAGCGGCGCAAAAGCGAGGTCCGCCTCATCCAGTCGCGCGCTCAGCTCTGTATAAGGCGAGGCTCCAAAGCGTCGCTGCAGCGCCTCATCGACAAACGCCCGATGCGCAACCCGGGTTTCGTTGTCCCGGCAGCGTGGGTCTTCGAGCAATTCCGGAGTCGCGAGGGCAACTTCGACCAGGCGCCGCCACTCCCGCTCGTTCTGGACTGAAAGCACAAACTGCTGTCCATCCTGCGCCCTAAAAACGCCATAGGGGCAGATCCCGGGATGCGCGATGCCGACCCGCGCTGGCGGTGCATCGGCATACGCGTCGAGCAGATAAGGCACGGCCAGCCAGTCGGCGATTGCATCGAATAGCGCCACATTCAGACGTTGCCCCCGCCCGCTCGACGCACGCGCCAGGAGCGCCTCAAGCACGGCTTCATAGGCATACATCCCGGTGGCGAGATCAACCACCGAAACACCGACGCGACCCGGCGCCGCCGCGGCGCCGGTAATGTCTGCCAGACCCGATTCCGCCTGCATGAGAAGGTCGTAAGCTTTGCGGTTGGCACCCTCACCGTCCGGCGCAAAGCCGCTGATCGAGACAGAGATGAGCCCGGGCAGCTCGGCATGCAAGGTATCGAGATCGAGGCCGAGCGCAGTGAGGGCGCCGGGTTTCAGATTCTGCACGAGGACATCCGCGCGACCGATGAGCTTACGCAGAAGGGCCTTGTCGGCAGCCTCTTTGAGATCCAGCACCACGGACTTCTTGCCCGCGTTGAGCCAGACAAAGTAGGCGCTCTCACCAGCGACCGCGGTGTCGTAATGACGCGCGAAATCCCCCTCCGGCCGCTCGATTTTGAACACCTCCGCACCCGCAAGCTGCAATCGGCGCGTGCAAAGTGGCGCGGCGACCGCCTGCTCGAGCGCCACGACGCGCACATCTTCTAGGAAGCCCACTTGTCTGATTCCCCCCAATTCCGTTCAGGCAAAAAAAGAGGGCCGCAGAGGCCCTCTTTCATAGTCGAACGCTGTAACGGCGTCAGCCGGCAGCGTTGTAACCCATGATGGCTTTGATCTCGAGGAACTCCTCGAAGCCATGGGCGCCCCACTCGCGGCCGTTGCCGGACTGCTTGTAGCCGCCGAAAGGCGCGTTGTTGTCGACCGGCGCGCCATTCAGATGGACATTGCCGGTGCGGATTTGACGCGCGATCTGCTTGGCACGTTCCGGGTCGCCGGAGATGTAGCCGGACAGGCCGTAAGCCGTGTCATTGGCAATGCGCACGGCGTCTTCATCGTCTTCATAGCCGATGAGAGACAGCACCGGCCCAAAGATTTCCTCGCGAGCGATGGTCATCTCGTTGGTCACGTGGCTGAAGACGGTGGGTTTGACGTAGTAACCCGCATTCAGGCCGTCTGGACGCCCAACACCGCCGGTTTCGAGCTTGGCGCCTTCGTCGATGCCTTTCTGAATGAGATTCTGAATTTTCTCGTACTGCACCTCAGAAACGACCGGACCGATGACCGTGCCTTCGGCAGCGGGGTCGCCAACCACAACGTTCTCTGCCGCCGCCTTGGCAATGGCCGCGGCTTCGTCCATGCGCGAATTCGGCACGAGCATGCGGGTCGGCGCATTACAGGATTGACCGGAGTTCATGCACATGCCGAACACGTCACGAGAAACCGATTTGGCGAAATCGGCGTCGTCGAGAATGATGTTGGCCGATTTACCGCCGAGTTCCTGCGCCACGCGCTTGACGGTAGCAGCAGCGTTCTTCGCCACTTCGATACCAGCCCGGGTGGAACCGGTGAAAGACATCATGTCGACGTCGGGGTGCGAAGACAGCGCCGCGCCTACAGACGGCCCGTCGCCGTTGACCAGGTTGAAGACGCCCGGGGGTACGCCTGCCTCGTCGAGCACTTCCGCGAAGAGAATCGCGTTGAACGGCGCCACCTCAGAAGGCTTCAGAATCATCGTACAGCCCGCTGCGAGCGCCGGCGCAACCTTACAGGCGATCTGATTGATGGGCCAGTTCCACGGCGTGATGAGACCACAAACCCCTGCAGGCTCTTTGACCACGTGAGAGGTGCCGATGTCTTCTTCGAACTCGTAGGTCTTCAGAACTTCGAGGGTCGTCATGAAATGACCGAGACCGGACGGCGCCTGCGCGGCGTTGGCCAGCGGCAGGGGCGCACCCATCTCCTGACTGATGGCCTGCGCTACGTCGCCCATCCGCGTCTGATATACCGCAATGATCTTTTCCAGGAGCGCAATCCGCTCTTCGCGCGTGGTCTGCGAGTAGGTCTCGAAGGCAGCTTTGGCGGCAGCGACTGCGCGGTCGACGTCGGCCGGTCCACCCATGGCAATCTTGCCGATGGACTCTTCCGTTGCCGGATTGATGACGTCCAGGGTATCGGAGGTTGAAGGCTCTACCCATTCACCATTGATATAGAACTTAAGCTGATTGCTCACGGTGATCGTTCCTCATGTTATGAAAAGTTTCGAGGGTTGGGCGATTCTGAGTGGTGTCGCCTGGTTCCCCGGGAAAGCCGCCTAGCTTACCCCCCCTCCGACGCCTAGGAAAGACGTTCGCCAATCGCTTTGCACTACCGGATAAGGCGGTTTTGTCGAAGTCTCGCGTGTGGCGTCGGCATCGCCAGTGGGGCACACTAGCGGGCTGACATTTATAAGTTCGCGAGAGGAACATGAAAGGCACTGTGCACTACGAACTGCGTGACGACGTTGCGCTCCTGACCATCGATAATCCGCCCGTCAATCCGCTCTCCTCCGGGGTACGGCAGGGCTTGAGCGACGGCCTCGCTCAGGCGCTCGCTGACGACAGCGTCAAAGCGATTGTGCTGACCGGCGCGGGCCGCGCGTTCATTGCCGGCGCGGACATCTCCGAGTTCGGCGGCGCGGCGCAGGGACCGAGCCTGCACGATTGCCTCACCGCGATGGACGACAGCAGCAAGCCGATCGTGGCGGCCATCAACGGCACCGCGTTCGGCGGCGGTTTGGAAGTGGCGCTGTGCTGTCACTACCGCGTGATCGCGCCCGCCGCCCCCGTTGGGCTGCCCGAAGTGAAGCTCGGCCTCCTGCCGGGCGCGGGCGGTACTCAGCGTCTGCCGCGACTGATCGGCGCCGAGAAAGCGCTCAACTTCATTCTCTCCGGCGATCCGATCCCTGGTCCGGTTGCGCGTGAGCTCGGCATTGTCGACGAGGTCGCGGAGGGAGACATCGTGGAGGCAAGTATCGCCTACGCGCGCAACGTGGTTGCCGCCGGTGGCGCCGTGCGCCGCGTGCGTGACGAATCCGACAAGCTCGCCGCCGACCGCGACAACCAGGAGCTGTTCGACAACGCGCGCCGAGACGCTGCTCGCAAGATGCGCAAGCGCTTCGCCCCGGAAATGATCATCCAGTGCGTGGAAGCTGCCGTGAACCTCGGCGACTTCGATGCCGGCATGGCGGTGGAAGCGGAAAACTTCGCCAAGTGTCTGAAGCATCCGCAGCGCGAAGCGCTGATCCACATGTTCTTCGCCGAGCGTGAAGTGGCGAAGGTTCCCGATGTGCCCAAGGACACGCCCACTCAGGAAATCAAGAGCGCAGGCGTCATCGGCTGCGGCACCATGGGCGGCGGCATCAGCATGTCGTTCCTGAACGTCGGCATCCCTGTCACCGTCCTCGAGATGGACGAGGAAGCTCTCGATCGCGGCATCGGTGTGATCAAGCGCAACTACGACATCCAGGTGCAACGCGGGCGCATGTCCGAAGCGGACGTCGACGCGCGCATGAGCATCCTGACCGGCACCACCAACATCGAAGACCTCGGCCAGGCCGACGTCATCATCGAGGCGATCTACGAGAACATCGACGTCAAGGTGGAGACTTTCAAGAAGATGGACGCGGTTGCTAAGCCGGGTGCGGTTCTGGCGAGCAACACTTCCGGCCTCGACATCGACAAGATGGCAGACGCAACCGGCCGCCCCGAAGCTGTGATCGGCCTGCACTTCTTCAGCCCGGCCAACGTCATGCGGCTGCTCGAAGTCGTGCGCGGCGCGAAGACCAGCAAAGAAGTCATCGCAACCAGCATGAAGCTCGGCAAGCGGCTCAATAAAGTTGCCGTGCTGTCAGGCAACGCGCCCGGTTTCATCGGCAATCGCATGCTGGCGCGCTACACGACCCAGGCGGGTGAGATCATCCTTCAGGGGGCGACACCCTATCAGGTCGACAACGTGCTGCTGCAGTTCGGCATGCCGATGGGGCCTTTCCAGATGAACGACCTGGTCGGCCTCGATCTCGGCTGGCGCGCGCGCAAGCTCGGCGGCATGAAGCCGGAAGACGTGCCGATAACGGCCCGCGTTGCCGACAAGCTTTGTGAAATGGAGCGCTTCGGGCAGAAGACCAACCGTGGCTTCTACATCTATCCGGAAGGTTCGCGTGCGGGCCAGGCCGATCCTGAGGTCGTCGACATCGTGGAACAGACGTCGGCAGAGCTCGGCATCGCGCGCCGCGAGATCGAGGACGAGGAAGTGCTCAAGCGCTGCCTGTATCCGCTCATCAACGAAGGTGCGCGCATCCTGGAAGACGGCATCGCCATCCGCCCTTGTGACATCGACATCGTCTACATCAACGGCTACGGCTTTCCGGAGGTGACCGGCGGCCCGATGTTCTGGGCAGACCAGCAGGGTCTCGACAATATCCTCGCCGACATCAAG
Source organism: Pseudomonadales bacterium (assembly GCA_965267275.1). Classification (GTDB taxonomy): domain Bacteria; phylum Pseudomonadota; class Gammaproteobacteria; order Pseudomonadales; family Azotimanducaceae; genus UBA4421. The sequence goes on along the minus strand of OZ253950.1, from coordinate 1,841,528 downwards.
AAGTATCAGGCCGAGTACGGCGGCGAAGCCTGGGAGCCGGCACCGCTGCTGGAGCGTCTGGTCGCCGAGGGTAAGAACTTCGCGTCCCTGCAAGGATAGGTAACGGCACAGGACCGGCGCGCAATGCAGCCGCTGTCTTTTCTCGAGCTGCCCGTCCGCTCCTCCCCGCCGCGCCCCCGGCGCGGCGGCGGCACCTTGCGCTGGTGGCTGTTACTCGGCGTCCTGCTGCCCGGCATCGCCTGGGCCCATGGCGTGGCCGAGGGGGATGCGAGCTTCATTCAGAGCCAGGAAGGTTTCCATTTCTGGCCCTACTTCTACCTCGGCGCCAAGCACATGGTGACCGGCTACGACCATCTGCTCTTCCTGGCCGGGGTCATCTTCTTTCTCTACCGGCTGCGCGACATCGGTATCTACGTGACGCTGTTTGCGCTGGGCCACAGCATCACGCTCATCGCCGGTGTCTGGTTCGACATACCCGCCAACGCCTATCTGATCGACGCGATCATCGGCCTGTCGGTGGTCTACAAAGCGTTCGAGAACATCGGCGGTTTCGCGCACTTCGGCATCCACATCAACACCAGAGCCGCCGTCTGCGTGTTCGGCCTGTTTCACGGTTTTGGCCTGGCAACCAAGCTGCAGGAACTGACGCTTTCCGAGGACGGGCTGCTCGGCAACCTCATCGCCTTTAATGTCGGCGTCGAAGTCGGACAGCTGCTGGCGCTCTGCGGCATCATCGCGGTCATGAACCTGTGGCGCTACACCGCACGCTTCCAGACCCAGGCACTGATGGCCAATGGATTCCTGATGACCTGCGGATTCATGCTGATGGGGTATCAGCTGACGGGTTACTTTGTCGCCAGCTGACAAAGTAACCCAACACGCTGGGGTCTAAGTCAGCAGCCAGCCCCCATCGACATCGATCGTCGTGCCCGTAACAAAGTCGTTCTGCACCATGAAGACAATCCCGTCGGCCACTTCTGCTGCCGTGCCGGCGCGCGGGATCAGATGTTTTGCCGTCGCCCCGGCGAGCATTTTGTCGCGCTGGGCTTCATCCGGACCGAACATCGGCGTGCTGATGACACCGGGGGACACGACGTTGATACGCTTCGGCGCAATCTCCACAGCGACCGCCCGAACCAACTGCTCGACCGCGCCGCCAACGGAACCCAACGCTGCCTGCCCTGGCCGCGCGCGCCGGGCGGGCGAGCCGCTGACGAGCACGATGCAGCCGTCATCAGCCAGATGGCCGGCGCCCAGACGCACGACGTTGGCATAACCCCAGAGCTTATCGAACGAGGCCTGATAGGCGTCCATATCCATTTCCATGAAGGGCCCGGCAGCACGGGTACCGCCGGTAGCCGCGCTGATGAGGATGTCGAAAGGCGCGTGCGCCTCGAACAGAGCGGTCAACGCATCCCGGTCACGCACGTCGCAGCCGGCTAACGTTATGCCCTCGGGCTGACCCGCTTTGCTCGGGTCGCGGCTGACTGCCACCACATTGGCGCCCAGATCCCTGAGCTTTTCGCTGGTGGCAAGGCCGATGCCCGATGTGCCGCCGAACACCAAAGCCTTCTTTCCCGCTACGTCCATATCTGTCCCCTCTTTTCCGTCGACAAAACGGCTATTTCAGCAGACCGGCAAAGCCGTGTCATCTCACGGCCAGCCAGCTACAATGCCGCTCCTAATTTGCATTCATTCTGGCAACAGACCAAGGGGGAACCATGGTAGACGTAGTCATCGTCGACGCAGCCCGCTCACCGGTGGGTAAAAAGAACGGCAGCCTGGGCGGCGCGCATCCGACGGACGTGCTCGGACAGGTCATGACGAAACTGCTCGCGCGCAACAATCTCAATACAGACGTGGTCGACCAGGTGGTCGGTGGCTGTATCAACAAAGTCGCGGCCCAGGGTATGAACGTCACCCGCACCGCGTGGCTCGCACACGGGGGCGCCGAGACGACACCGTGCATCACCATCGACTCTCAGTGCGGCTCTTCCCAGCAGTCGACGACGCTCGCGCACAGCATCATCGCCTCCGGCCACGCAGATGTGGTCATGGCCTGCGGCGTCGAGAACATGACGCGCCTGCCGATCGGTTCTGATGCAGTCGGTAAAGACCCGAAAATGGGCAAACCCGTCTCCAAAAGCTATTTCGAGCACTATGAGTTCACCAGCCAGTTCGAAGGTGCTGAACGCATGGCGGAGAAATACCAGATCACCCGTCAGGATACCGACAACTTCGGCCTGCAGTCCCAGGAGCGCGCCCGGGCAGCGATCGACGGCGGTTACTTCGAGAGCCAGATCCTCCCGGTCGATGCGCCGGTCATGGATGAGAATTTCGAGAAGACCGGCGAAACCGTCACGGTGACCAAAGACGAAATCCCGCGCGATACCAGCCTCGAAGCCCTTGCCGGCTTGAAGCCGGTCGCGCGTGAAGACGGCGTCCACACCGCCGGCACCTCATCTCAAATTGCTGACGGTGCTGCCGCGGTGCTGATGATGAGCGCCGCCAAAGCCGAGGCGCTGGGTCTCGAGCCGCTGGCCGTTGTCCGCGCTTCCGCACTCGTCGGTTGCGATCCGGTGCTGATGCTGGAAGGCCCCATCCCGGCAACGGAGAAGCTGCTTGCCGACACCGGCCTGACCATCAACGACATCGACGTCTTCGAGGTGAACGAAGCGTTCGCTTCCGTGGTGTTGTCCTGGGCTAAGACGGTCGGGGCTGACATGGCTAAGGTCAACCCGAATGGCGGCGCCATCTCTCTCGGTCACCCGCTCGGCGCGACAGGCTGTTTCCTGATCACCAAGGCAGTGCACGAACTCAAGCGTACCGGCGGACGTTACGGTCTGATCAGCATGTGCTGCGGCGGCGGCTTGGGCACTGGCACGCTCATCGAGCGCGCTGCGTAACGCCACACCCGGCCGTTTAGCGGCGCATTCAGCGGCGCGCATATTGCGCGCCGCTGTCAGGCGGCTATGCGGACCGGCAGGGACTGGATGGCGTGAAAAACGGTGGAGCTCGCGCGTACGGGCTCTCCCACCACGTCGATCCGAGGATAGCGCTGCAGGATCTCTTCCCAGAGCACCCTGAGCTGCATCTCCGCCAGGCGATTACCGAGACATCGATGCACCCCGAAACCGAACGATAGATGTTCGCGCGGGCGGGCGCGGTCGATGATGAACTCATACGGCGCCTCGATCGCCCGCTCATCCCGGTTGCCCGACAGATACCACATGATGACCATGTCGCCACGGTTGATCTGCTGGCCGTGCATTTCGAAGTCTTTGACCGCGGTGCGCCGCATCGCCACGAGCGGCGTCTGCCAGCGAATGATTTCCGGCACCATCGAATGGACCAACGCTGGCTTCTCGCGCAGCTTGGCGTACTGCTCGGGAAATTGATTGAGCGCCAGCAGGCCGCCGCTGATGGAATTGCGGGTCGTGTCATTGCCGCCCACCATCAGAAGGACCATGTTGCCGAGCAGCTGCTTTTCGTCCATATCACGGGTTGCCGGACCCAGTGCCAGCATGGAGAGGAGGTCATCCTGCGGATCAGCTTTGCGTGCCTGCCAGAGCGCGCCGAAGTATTCCCCCATCTCCGCCAGCGTCTGATAGAACTGGGCTGCTGAAGCGGCGTACTCCGGGTCATCCGCGTTGGAGATGTTGTTGGACCAGCGTATCAGCTTGTCCCGGTCCTCCTGCGGCACCCCGAGGAGCGTTGCCAGCATACGTCCGGTAAGCTCGACCGCCACGTTGGGCACCCAGTCGAAAGTCTCCCCGACTGGCAGGCCGTCGAGAATTTCCTGCGCGCGGGCGCGAATCAACTTTTCCAGAACCTGCAGACGGCGCGGCGCGAGTCCCGGCGCCACCGCCTTGCGCTGCTCGTCATGCTGGGGCGGATCCATGGAGATGAAGTTGGGGATCTCGTTGCTGGAACTCGGCGTGCCGGTAATCGTCACGCCGCCGAGTTCGTACGACGAGGAAAAAACGTCATGGTTCTTGTCAACATCCATGATGTCGTCGTAGCGCGTGATCGACCAGTACGGCCCATACTGGCTCTCCGCGCAGAAGTGCACCGGTGCCTCGTCGCGCAGGCGGTCAAAATAGCGGTAAATCAGCTGCTCTTTGAAGAGTTCCGGGTTAGCAATGTTCAGTTCCGCCAGCGGTACGCTGTAGGGATCGAGATCGGGGTCAACCGGGATGCGCAGACGTCGGGACGATTTCCAATCCTTGGACGATTCTGCCCGCTCGCGCAGATGATCAATGTTCTCCGCCATGTGCTGCCCCTGCCTCTCGAAACCAACTACACTGAAGTATATAGCCAATCGTCACGGGCAATACAGGCATGAGCATGGGACAGCGCGTTTTCCGCGGTCCGCAAAGTGGAGACTTCACCAGCGTTCTGGCAGACCTCAATCGCCTGACGGACCTGCGCGCAGGGGACCTTCACGCAACGTATTCGCTCATCGCCGAGCGCGCGGCACGCACGTTGAACGCGTCGCGCGCCAATGTCTGGCTGTTCACCGACAGCAGTCGCACGACGTTGCGCTGTATAGACCACTATGACCTCGCGAGCGACAGCCACAGCGTCGCCGGCAACCTGGAGGCAGTGTCGTTCCCCACCTACGTCGAAGCGCTCAACATGGAGCGGGTCATACGCGCAAACGACGCCGCAACGGACCCGCGCACAGCGGAGTTCGGCGCTGAATATCTGCCCGCCCACGACATCAAGTCGATGCTCGACGCGCCGATCCGCCAGGACGGTGAAGCCGTTGGCGTCATTTGCGTCGAGCAGGTCGGCGCGCATCGGGTGTGGACGGACGAGGAGGCCAATTTCGTCGGTACGCTTTCCGATTTCGCGACGCTGGCCTTGACCACGCACCACAAGTCGCTGGCCGAGACCGCGCTCGTGCAGGCGCAGAAAATGGAGTCGCTGGGCCGCCTCGCAGGTGGCATCGCGCACGACTTCAACAATCTGCTCACGGTCATCAGCGGCGCGGTCGAGACGATGCAGCTGAAGGCGAAACAGGCTGGCGTCGAGGAGGATCGGCTGCTGACGCTGATCTCCGAGGCTGGCGAACGTGCTCGCAAGCTCACGCGTAATCTCCTCGCGTTCGGTGGCCAGCAGCACCTCATTCTCGACCACATCAGCACACGCGAACTCGTAGAAGCCGTGCGGGAACTCACGGAAGGGATCATCCGCGAAGACATCAAAGTCCGGTTCATCGACGCAGATGAGGAGTTCTGGACAGTGGGCGACCAGACCCAGCTGGAACAGGTCCTGCTCAATCTCATGATCAACGGCATGGACGCGATCGACGACGCGGGCGAGCTCTCTCTCGAGGTTCTACCGCCGAATGACGAAGGTTTTGTCGGCTTCGCGATCACCGACAGCGGCGGCGGCATGAGCCAGGAAGTACAGCAGCGGATCTTCGAACCTTTTTTCACCACGAAGGGAGACCTGGGCACAGGTCTCGGGCTGTCCATCTCCATGGGGATCGCGCAACAACATCGCGGTCAGCTATTGTGCACAAGCAGCGATGCCCAGGGTACGCGCTTCGAGTTGTGGTTACCCCAGAGTCACGACCACGGCAAAACTGAACCGTCGCTGGATCTGGCGGTCACCGACAGCGAGCGTCTCGGTCAGTATCAGCTGCTCCTGGTCGAAGACGAGCCCGGCGTGCGGGCGGTGGTCACGCAGATGCTGAGCGCGCTCGGTTATCAACTGCTTGTTGCTGAAAGCGCCCAGCACGCGCTCGAGCTGATCGCTCAGGAACAGGTGGATCTCCTGATATCCGACGTCATCATGCCCGACATGCGCGGACCGGAACTCTACCGGCAGGCATTGGCGCGAAAACCGGAGCTCAGCGCACTCTTTATCTCGGGGTACAGTGAAGAAGTATTCAGCTCGCTGCCCAGTGAAGAGAACCGCATCGGCTATCTTGGCAAGCCTTTCACGGTGCGTCAGCTGCAGGACGCCGTCAGCGATCTGATCGAAGCGTGATCGCGTCTGGCTGAGGCGTAAAGGCGCGGGTGTACTCGCCGCTCGGACCGAAGGTGGTCGACGCTTCGTAGAAACCCTGGGTTTGCAACTTCACAACCACGTCCTGCTGCGTGCGATTTTCCCAGAACCATCCGTGTAAGCCGTCATAAGGCGCGACATAAGTGCCGTGCTGCGAGGCGGCGCGGCCGAGCGCAAAACTAACCGAATCTGCCTCCTCTTCTGCTGCGTCCGCGTAAGTCAGTTTGCTATGACCATGCAAGTCGTAGACAACTTCCGCCTCCGCAGTCCAGCTGAATACCAGCGCCTGCCCAGTCTTGAGGTGGTATTTGTATTCGATGGACTCAAACGGTGCGAGCGGAAACTCGACGCTGTCTTCACTGTATCCAGCCGCTTCCGTACTGAGCGCCTGCACGGAGTAACCCGACATGCCTTTGACACCCAGAAGCTCGCCGACGCCAAGCGGGTCGACATCGTATTCGGCCGGCAGCACAAAGGTGACAAGCGCCACCATCGCGAGCAGCGCGCTGATGCCAAGCCCGGTCAGCACGCCGCGACGACTGGTTTCAGCTTCCACCGTCTGTCTCGCCCTCGATGATGTAACGGTTATGGCACGCGCGGCAGACGTTGTAGATCTGACCGCCCGCGTCGAAGAGCGCGTCTGCATCCTGGGCTTGCGCTGCTTGCCGCGCGAGCTCCCCGGCAGCAACGAGGCCTGCCGCATATTCCATCCAGTCGCCGGGCGCTGCATATCCCGGCATCATCAGCAGATTCCCCGACTCGGCAACCATCGTCGCGCTGTTGCGGACATGATCCCAGCCTTCCTGAGTCGTCGGCTGCAGATCAACCTCGCCTTCCGCGGTCAGAATGAAACCGGCGGAATCCCATATGACGTCCGCCGCCGGCTCCAGCATCCAGACCATGAAGTCGTGCACGCTGGCAGTCGGTTTATACGCCGTCGCGGGCTCAGCGGGTTGACCACAGCCGGTAACAAGTAGCATAACGGCTAGAACTGCTGCCCTGATGGTCATGCAGACGCCTCGAAATTAGGGGACGTAAGCGTATCACACGCACACAACCCGCCGCTCGAGGACTACCCGGTAAATTGCAGCCAGCGTTTGAAGATGCCGGCAACCGTAGGCGTGAAACGCGAGCGATTGTAGGCGTCCGCGAGGCGCTTGAGATACTCCGAGCGCGTCGGATAGGCAAAGAGCGCCTTCCCGGCTGCGCTCAGACCGAGCTTGTTGCTCATGAGCACGCAGATCGGCGCGATCTGCTCGCCGGCATCGTGACCGACGATGGTCGCACCGAGGATTTTGTCACTGCCTTGCGCCGTGTAAATCTCCGCGAAGCCAGCTCCATCGAGTTCCGCCCGGCCGCGGTCGAGCTCGGTGAAATCGAACTTGTAGGTGTCGTAGGCCGTGCCCGCCTGCTTGAGCTGAGCCGGCAACTGCCCGACTGAAGCAACTTCCGGTTTCGTATAGGTGCAATGCGGCACCACGAGGCCGTCTACAGCCGCGGTCGGCGCGAACAGAGTATTCTGAATGACCGCACGCGCCTGTGCGTCAGCGTGATGGGTAAACTGCAGCTGCGCTGTGCAGTCACCCGCCGCGTAGATTTTCTTGTTGCTGGTGCGCAGCTTGCTGTCCGTCACGATCATGCCGCGCTCGTTGGTTTTCACGCCAACCGCGTCGAGCGCCAGCGTATCGGTGTTGGGCCGCCGCCCCAGCGCCACGAGCAGCTTTTCAGTCTGCACCGTCTGGCCTCCGGCGGTCACGTTGTAGGTTTCGTCCCTGGTCACGGCTTCGACACCGCCGCCAAGATGCAGATGGACGCCTGCGGCTGTGAGCGCCTGTTGCACGGCTTCACCTGCCTCCGCCGTCTCTAACGGCAGCACGCGCTCAGCAAGCTCAAAGAGATGCACAGTGACGCCGAGGCGCGAAAACACGAGCGCAAGCTCAGAGCCGATGGCTCCAGCGCCGAGAATGGCGATGGAGGCAGGACACTCCGTGAGATCGAACACGGTTTCATTGGTGAGCGGTTCACTTTCGCGCAGGCCTGGAATGGGCGGCACGTCCGCACGCGCACCGGTGGCAATGACAACGCGCCGCCCACGCAGGGTCTGCTCGCCAACCATCACACTGCCATCCGCGTTGAAGCGGGCTTCGCCGAGAAAAACATCGACGCCTTGTTCGCTATAACGCGCGACCGAGTCATGCGGCGCGATACCGGCGCGCACCTCGCGCAGCCAGGCAAACGCCTCGTCAAATCCCGCCCCGGGCTTTGACCGGGTAAACTCGAGCAGCGCCTTGGACGGCACACAGCCGACGTTCAAACAGTCTCCACCCATGCGGTGACGCTCGACGAGCGCCACCTTGGCACCCAAACCCGCGGCGCCGATGGAAGTGATCAGGCCCGCAGGACCAGCGCCGATGACGACGAGATGATAATTGTCCTGCGGCTCGGGATTGACATAGTCGCTGGGGGCCAGGAGCGTGGCCGTTTGTTCATCGAAAGCTGAGCCCGGGTAATTCAAGCGGGTTCTCCTTGTTCAGACTTGGGCGTTTCTTTTTCTTCCTGAACGTCCTCCTGGTCCAGCTTTTCGCTGAGAGCCTTCGTTGCAATGCGGGAGATGACGACCGTCAAAATCAACGTGGCAACCAGGCCGACGTACAGCGGCCAGTTGCCGACCGGGGACGCCCCCACCTCGCCTGCCAGGAGACTGGCCAGGTCCTGCGCGATAGAGCCCAGATACACATAGAGAACCGTGCCGGGAATCATGCCCACCCAGGAAACGCCGGCGTAGGTCCAGAAACGTACCGCCGTCAATCCGAGGGCATAGTTCAAGAGATTGAATGGGAATATGGGTGACAAGCGCGTCAACAGCACGATCAAAGCGCCGCGCTCGGCAATGGCCTTGTCCAGCGCCGCGAACCGCGGCATGCCCGCGAGTTTCGAAGCGACCCAGTCTCTGGCGAAAAAGCGCCCGACGAGAAAGGCGCAGCTCGCGCCGACGACGGAAGAAAAGGAAACGATCGCAAAACCGTAGCCAAGGCCGAAGAGGAAACCCGCTCCGAGCGTCAGCAAGCTGCCCGGCAGAAGGAGCACCGTGGCGGCAATGTACAGCACGATGAATACGAGCCAGGAGACGGTTCGATGCGCATCGATCCACGCAAAAGCCGCGGTGATCCAATCCGCAACAGGCAGAAAGAAAGCCGCGGTGAACAGCACCGCAACCACACAAACAAAGAGTAAAGCTCGTGGCATTAAATTTTCTCCGCCTGCTCGCGCAGCGCAAATTTCTGTACTTTGCCGGTCGACGTTTTCGGCAAATCTGTGAAGACGACGTGCTTCGGCGCTTTGAAGCGAGCCATGTTCTCCTGGCAGTAAGCTATGACGTCCTCGGCCGAGAGGGTGGCGCCGCCCTTGAGCGTCACGAACGCGCACGGGGTTTCGCCCCACTTCTCATCGCTCTTGGCAACCACGGCCGCCTCGAGAATGTCCGGGTGTTTGAAGAGCGTATCTTCGACTTCGATGCTGGAGATGTTCTCGCCGCCCGAAATGATGATGTCCTTGGATCGGTCTTTGATCTGGATGTATCCATCCGGATGCCATACGGCCAGATCGCCGGAATGAAACCAGCCTCCGGCGAACGACTCCTCGGTGGCGGCGGGATTCTTCAGATACCCTTTCATTACATTGTTGCCCCGCATCATGATTTCGCCCACTGTTTCGCCGTCCTGCGGTACCGGCTCCAGCGTTTCCGGGTGCGCGACCATCAAACCTTCGAGCATCTGTCCGCCCACACCCTGGCGTGACTTCAATGCGGCCTGCTCAGCCGGCTGGAGCGCACCCCACAAATCTTCGCGCCAGGCACACAGCGTCACCGGACCGTAAGTTTCCGTCAGGCCGTAGACATGGGTCACGTCGACTCCCATGTTCTGCATGCCTTCTATGATCGCAGCCGGAGGCGCCGCGCCCGCAGTCATCGCTTTGACCTCGTGTTGCACCAATTGTTTCAATTCGGGGGCAGCGTTTATCAAGGTGTTGAGAACAACCGGCGCACCGCAGAAGTGTGTGACCCGTTCTCTGGCGATCGCCTCGTAAACCGCATCGTCACGGACCTGTCGCAGGCACACGCTCGTGCCCGCATTGACTGCAAGCGTCCACGGAAAACACCAACCGTTGCAATGAAACATCGGCAGCGTCCAGAGATAGACAGGGTGCTCCCCCATGTGCCAGGTCAAGGCGTTGGAAACCGCGTTCAGATAAGCGCCGCGATGATGGTAGACCACCCCTTTTGGATTACCGGTAGTGCCCGAGGTGTAGTTGAGCGAGATCGCGGCCCATTCATCGTCCGGGAGATACTTTCCGGCATCCACGGGTGGCGGGCCGTCCTGCACATCCGCTTCCGCCAACAGCGCATCGTAGCTGAGGTCACCCACAAGCTCGCCTGCAACCTCAGGATCATCGATATGCACGACCAGTGGCGGCATCTCGATGCTTTCGAGCGCCTTGGCGCCGAGCGCGCCAAACTCTTTGTCGACCAGAAACGCTTTCGCTTCGCCGTGCTCGAGAATGAATGCAACTGTTGCGGCGTCGAGGCGCATATTGATCGCATTCAACACTGCACCACACATCGGCACGCCGAAGTGCGCTTCGAACATTTCCGGGATGTTCGCGCTCAGAATCGCGACGGTGTCACCCTGACCGATACCGCGTGCTTTGAGGGCCGCAGACAGCCGCACACAGCGGGTCCAGCACTCTCCCCAGGAGGTTCGCCGCTCGCCGTAAACGACCGCAGCTTTGTCCGGATAGATCTGCGCAGCTCGACGTAAGAAGGAGATTGGAGAAAGGGCTGTGTAGTTGGCGTTGTTTTGCGCCAGGCTTTCCTCATATATGTTCATAACACTCCCATAACGCGCCGATGTGGCAAAGCCGCGCATTGTTGCGTTTTTGGTGCACGAGATGCAATTGCGCCAGACAGTGCCTGCATCGCCGCCAAGTCCGTGTGAAAGCGGGTCAAACGGGGCGCAGCAGGCGCTCGCGCATCTCAGCCTGACGGGCTTCCGAAAGCGTCAGCGCCTTACGCGCAACGAGATCCATACGCACACCGGCTGCTTCTGCAGAGAGGGCAAGCACGCCGCGAGTGGCGTTGAACATCAGATGGGCGAACCGCTGGACTTTGGGTCCTGTGGCGGCGAGGCCCGAGTGCAGTTCGAATGTGTCACCCGCATGGAGCGGGCTGTGGTAGCGCAACCGATACTCGAGCACAGCGCCGCCTTCACCGGGATCGAGTTCTCCGCCCCGCGCGCCCAGCAGGCCCCACAAGTGCGGCATCGAGTCTGAGATGCGCCCCATGTAGTTGTGCACGGCCATCACATCCCTGTCTGGTCCAGCCGCTTCACATTCCAGGCCCTGCACCACCCCGCGTCCGATCACGTGGAAGCCATGATCAGCCAGATGCCCCAGGGAAAGCTTGCCGTACTCGAGGTCCGCATCCGCAACGCCTCTGGGGGCCGCATGGCCCGGCAACTCCGAAATTTCCTCCGATACGATCTCGAGCGTCAGCTCGTGAATGCATGTGCTCAACACCTCATCAGTAAACGAGTGACGCAGCTCTGTCAGAAGCCTGGCATTTCCACCATTCGCCAGCACCCCTGCGTATCCTGTCAACGGCGCCGCCAGACGTGATTCCTGCAAAAACCGCAGATGCTGAGAATGCAGCGACGCCTGCGTCACAGGCTCACGGACACCTAAAGCCGGCAGCGCGCCGCACAAGGTTTGCCAGTGCTTGTCCACATAGAAACGCACGTTGAGGTGATCGTTCTCGTCACACTCCCAGCTGTTGACGCTGCCACGAAATCCAAGCTGCATGCGCCTACTCCGTGACCCCGGTCAGCAGTATTACCGTCAGAGCCGGGATCACCAGAATCCGCAACAGGTTGTACCACGCTCCGAACATACGATCATCGCGCAACGCAAGCTCCTCGCGGCTGTCTTCCCGGAGCACAAACCAGCCGGCAAAAACAGCGATCAGCAGCCCGCCCAGCGGCAGAAAGATCTGGTTGGGGATGAAATCGATCCAGGCATTCAGACTTCTGCCGAAAGCACTGACATCTGCCCAGTGGTTATAGCTCAGCACGCTGACGACGCTGCAGGTCAATGCCGCAGCGATGAGCGCCAGTGAAGACTGATGCCTGCCCCAGCTCAGGCGTTCCGACAGCCAGGCGCCCAACGGCTCGGACAACCCCACAACCGACGTTATGGCGGCCACTGAAAGCAGCAGGAAAAACAAAATGCCGACGATGTACCCGCCGGGGATCTGGCTGAAGACGAGCGGCAGCGTCTGAAAAATCAGACCCGTGCCACCGGCAGGATCCAGGCCGTTGTTGAACACCATTGGAAAGATCACCAGGCCGGCGACCAGAGCAACCAAGGTGTCGGCAATCACGATGATGATCGCACTACCGCCGATCGATATCGATTTCGGCAGATAAGCCCCGTACATCATCATGCCCGCCATCCCGACGCCGATGCTGAAAAAAGCCTGACCGACGGCCGCCAGGACGGTGCCGGGCGTCACTTTCGAAAAGTCCGGCGCAAAAAGATAGGTAAGCGTCTCGCCCATGCCGCCGGCAAACACGTTGTACGCGGCGAGCCCCAGGAGCAGCACGAACAGAGTCGGCATCAATATGACGACAGCCCGCTCGATGCCTTTTTCCACACCGGCGTAAATGATGCCTCCCGCAATGGCAAACGCCACAAACGACCAGAAGATCAGCGCCGGCACATCCAGCAGCAGCGCATCGAACTTGGCCGTGCTGGCTGCGCCATCAAGCCCGCTGAAGCCGCCGGTGAAGGCGCTCAACAGGTAGTAGAGTACCCAGCCGGCAACAACTCCATAAGCGATCAGTATGGAAAAGGCCGTCAGCAGGTTCAGGTGACCGACAAATGCCCAACGTTCACTGCGCTGATTGGCTACCGCGAGGGAGCGCATGCTCGACGGCGGCGTCAGGCCGCCGCGCCGGCCGACCATGATCTCCGCCATCAGGATCGGCACGCCGATGCCGAAAGCACACAACAGATAGATGATGACGAACGCAGACCCGCCGTTTTCACCGGTCACGTAGGGAAAGCGCCAGATGTTACCCAGGCCAACGGCAAAGCCGATGGAGGCCATCAGAAAGCCAAAGCGTGAGCTCCAGGCCTGCGCCGCCATGCTTAGCGGCCTTTGAATTCCGGAGCGCGTTTCTCGACGAAAGCGACGGCTGCGCCTTTGTGATCGTCCGTCATGAAGCAGCGGATCATGTGCAGCGCTTCACGATCGAACGTATCACTCAAGGACCCGCCATAGGCAGCGTTGAGATTTTTCTTCATGTAACCCACAGCCACGGTCGGCAACGACGCCAGTTCCGCGGCAAATGCGGCTACTTCCGCCTCAAAGTGATCGGCATCTGCCACGCGGTTGACGAGCCCTATCTCATAGGCTTCCTGTCCGGAAAGCACCTTGGCAGTGAAATACAACTCCCGCGCCTTGGCCTGCCCAACGAGATACGGCAGAAAGAAAGAGCCGCCGTAATCACCCGACAGACCGACTTTGGAAAAAGCCGTCGTGAATTTCGCGGTATCCAGGGCGATACGCAGATCGCACGCGAGCGCCAGAGAGAAACCCGCGCCCGCTGCCGGACCCGGTATCGCCGCCAGCGTTGGCTTGGGCATCTCGTGCAGTATGCGGGAGAGCTCCATACCCTGACGCAGTCCGTGCGCGCGACCCTCGAGGTCGAACCCGCGCTTTTCTCCCGCGTCGCCGCCATCTCCACCACTGGCTTCGGACGCAAAACCTTTGACATCACCACCGGCGCAGAATGCCCCGCCCGCGCCGGTCAAGACAACGCAGCGCACACGGCTGTCCGCGGCCAGCCGCGGCAGGGCTTCGTGCATGGCAGCCATCATCTCCCCGCTCATCGCGTTGCGGGCTTCGGGCCGATTCATGGTGAGCGTCGCAACGCCGTCCTCAATACTTTCCAGCAAATGGTCTGTCATGGGTCTCTCCAGCTTAAGATTCTTGCGACGCTACCCTATCTCGGGACACCAGGTAGAACAACCAACCCGCAAGGATCAAACCGCCGCCGACCAACGCTTCGACCGGACGCTCACCCAGCACGAAAATCAATGTCCAGAGCGTGATACCCACATAAACGAGCATCGGCCAGGGATACCACGGCACCCTGAACGGGCGCTCGATATCCGGATGCTGCCGCCGCAGCCACCAGACAGCGAGCACCGTGAGCAGCGTATTGAGCGCAAGCGTGAAACTCGCAAACACCAGAATGGCTTCAAAGGTCGACGTCACCACGAGCAACAGCGTGACAAACGTCTGGAACACAATCGCGGCCCAGGGAATGCCATGCTTATTCTCACGCGCAAGAAAGCGCAGCACGTGAAAGTCCTGGCCAATGACCTGCAACGCCCGGGGGCCGGCGATCACCATGGCGCTGACCGTCGAGACCAGCAGCAGCGCGAGCATCAGGCCGACAAGGCGCGACCCGTTCGGACCAAATGCGAACTCAGCCACGACGTATCCAATTTCCAGCTTGCCGGCCATGGCGTCCATCGGGGCCACGCTCAGGAACATGATGTGCAGCAATAGATAAATCAACGTGACGAGCGCCGTGCCGACCAGCAGTATGCGCGGCAGGTTGGCGCTCGCTTCTTCCACCTCGCCGACGAGATAGGTTGCAGCGTTCCAGCCCGTGTAGGCGTAGTTCACATATATCAACGCGATTGCAAAGCCGCCTGTGCCGATGAGCGCGAGATCCGACGTAACCGGCATCCAGCGCACGCCCTGCAGCTCAGGCGCGTACCACCACGCAGTCGCTATGAAGGCCAGAATCAGAACCACCTTCACGCCGGTAAACAGCAGTTGAAAACGCGCGCTGCCGCGGCGATTGCCGAGATGTATGAGCCCGACGACGAGCACCAGCAGAGCACCCGCCCAGGTTGTCGGCACTTCCGGAAACACCGCATTCAAATATGTCGCCGACGTGATCGCCGCCAACGCGGTGGGCGCGGCAAATCCGATCGTGGTGGATACCCAGCCCGAGACGAAGCCCGCTGCCGGATGATAGACCTGGCCAAGAAAGTTGTACTCACCGCCGGAGCGCGGCAACGCCGCACCCAGCTCTGCATAACAGAGCGCACCACACAGCGCGAGCAAACCGCCGATCACCCAGAGCAGAAGTATCACCGGCGCGGCCTGGATATCGACGAGCTGAAAACCCAGGGACGTGAACACGCCGGTACCAATCATGTTGGCGACGACGATGCTGGTGGCCGTATTGACGCCGAATTTTGTTGTCTTGGTTGTCATTGCGCCTGCTTTGTTTGCAAAGAGGATCGGCTCCTCTATGCTGCCATGATGTCAGAGTTCACAACGTTCCGCACAGCAACCGCATCAGACGTCACACGCGCGGCCGAACTGATGCCGATGCTCGCCGATTTCAAAGTACCCGAGCGCCGCGACCCTACCCACCTATGGGCCTCAGATCTTGCGCTGTTCGAAGCCGTGGTCGCGGGCACAGCGCCTGACAGTTTTGCCGAAGTTGCCACAGACAACGCCAACAATGTCATCGGACTCATCCTCGTCACGTTGCGCGACGAGCTCATGAGCCGCGCCCCCAGCGCCCATCTCGAGGCGATAGTCGTTGCTCCCGAAGCGCGCGGCAGCGGCCTGGGGCGCCGCCTCCTGGAACGCGCCGAGGCGCTGGCGGCCGATCGCGGCGCGCAGAGCCTCTCCCTGCACGTGTTTGCCAACAACCACCGCGCTCGCAGCCTGTACGACGCCAGCGGCTACGACAGCGAGCTGATCCGGGCTACAAAGTGGTTTGACTAGCCAGGCTGATCGAGGCGTGCCAGAAGCGCTGCGCCATCGTCAGAGACGGGCTTTCCCATCAGAATTTCACCCTCCCTGATGAATCTGGAGAACATGTTGCCTGAATACAAGAACTACACGGCAACGACGGGAGCACGGGGTTCCTTCAGCAGATACGCCTCGTGAACGGATTTTTACGCCAGTCGCTGTCGCTGGTGCCGACGCAATCCCCCGCGGCATAGTGAATGGAGATGGCCCGCCTGAAGTTGTCGCTCTCATTCGTCCCGGAGCCATGAATGAGGAGCGGATGAAACAGCAGCGTGTCTCCCGGCTCGAGCTCGACGTGGACACGCTTGTCCAGATCAACGTCTCCGATACCGTAGAAACCGTAGTTCACGAATTCCCAATCCGGATTCGCATGTTGCTTCGGCCCTTCTTTGTGGGAGTCCGGGATCACCGCCAGACAGCCCGAAGCCCGCGTTGCCGGCAACATGGCTGTCCACACACCGATGATCTTGTCCGGTGGTTCAAGCTTGAAATAACGCAAGTCCTGATGCATCGGATGGCGGCCATCGACACCCGGCGGCTTGTTGAAGACGTTGGATGACAGACTGTAGAGCTCACTCCCGAGGAGACTCTGCACGGCTTGTACCAGCCCCGGCTCGTGGGCAAATGCAAACAGCACTTCGTCTTCTTCCAGACACAGGATTTTGTTGACCGCATGTTGCGGGCTTGGCGGGGTAACGGCGCCTTTGACCACCATCACGTCCTGCATGATCTTCATGCCCGGCGCCAGCGCCACTTTGCCCTCGACGAGGTCGTCAAAACGCTGGTTGTAAGCGGCAAGCGTGTCCGCGCCGATGAGGCCGCGCAGCACCAGATAGCCCTGCTCGAAATAGACTTGAATCTGCTGTTCGGAAAGCCCTTGTGAAAGCGCCATGGCAGGCACAACTCTGTCGCCGGTTATGCTGTTACACTGCCAGCTTTTCGACAGATTGTTAAGGTGCGCAATGACAGACTACCCGCTACCCAATGTAAGCACAGACCTGAGCGGCCAGGTGGCGCTCGTGACGGGCACGACGTCCGGGCTCGGCAAGCGTTTCGCCAGGGTCCTGGCCGCGTGCGGCGCCAAAGTTGCCATCACCGGTAGGCGGGTCGAACGGCTCGAGGACCTCGCCGCCGAGCTGCGCGAGAGCGGCGCTACCGTAGAACCGATAGCGCTCGACATGAGAGACAATGACAGCATCCTGGCCTGTGTGGAGCAGGCTGAGAAAGCGCTCGGGACAATCACGATTCTGGTCAACAATGCCGGCATTCCCGATGCGCAGCGCGCGCACAAGATGAGCAACGAACTCATCGACGACGTCTTCGATACGAACCTGCGCGGCCCCTACGTCCTGTCCTGTGAGATCGCGCGGCGCCTCATCGCCGCAGAGCTGCCCGGCCGCATGGTCAACATATCTTCGATCGGCGGATTCCACTACGCCGGCAACGGCGCTGCGCTGTATTCGATCACCAAGGCAGGAATCATCCGCATGACCGAGGCCCTCGCCGTGGAGTGGGCCCGCTACAACATCAACGTGAACGCCATCGCTCCCGGTGCGTTTTCGTCTGAAATGATGGACGGCATGCTCGAACGTATGGGCGACATCAGCCAGCACTTCCCGCGCAAGCGGATCTGCGATCCGGCGCAGATGGACTCGACGCTGCTGTACTTCGTCTCTCCCGCCTCGGAAGCGGTGACCGGCACCTACATCAAAATCGACGACGGCCAGGGTTCGCGCTGACGGCGTCGAGCCGGCGCCTGAGCGCGGCGCCGGCTTTTCCAGCGCTTACTCCAAAGATTCCGTAAGTGCCTGATATGTAGCGACTTTAAGGTCCGATCGGAACGGATACGGTGAACCCATCAGCTGGATCATGCCGACAACCGTAAGCTCCTCTACCGGGTCTATCCAGAAGACGGTCCCCGCCGCCCCGCCCCAGTTGAACTCTCCAGCACTGCCCATGACGCCGCCCGCGGCCGGGTCCGTGACGAGCCCGAAGCCGAGGCCAAAACCAAAGCCGCGCAGCTGCTGACCGAGGGTCGGCGCCTCGCCGGAACTGCCACTCGAGATGCTTGCCGGGAGATGGTTGCTGGCCATGTAGCTCACGGTTTTGGGACTCAGAATCCGGGCGCCTTCGAGCTCCCCGCCGTTCCGCATGGCTTCAGCAAAGCGCATATAGTCCATCGTTGTGGAGACGAGGCCACCGCCGCCAGAGAACAGCGTGACGTTCTCGTAATCCGCCATGGCATCTGTGTTGCCTGCGGGGATCGTGGTCAACGCTTGCGTTTGCGGGTCGATGTAATGGTTCGGCAGAAACCGATCGAGCTTATCTGCGGGTACGGCAAACGAAGTATCGACCATCTTCAGCGGCTGAAAAATCTGCTCGTCGAGATACGCGTCAAATGACTGGCCGCTGATGCGCTGCACGACCAGACCTGTGACATCCACGGCAACGCTGTAGTGCCAGCGGGAGCCAGGTTGGAACATGAGGGGCAGATCCGCCAGGCGTGCCGCAAAATCGTCGAGATCCCTGGACGCCCAGAGTTTGGCATCCACATAGGCCTGATCGACCCGGTTGTCCTTCGGGTTGAAGCCGTAAGACATCCCCGTCGTATGCGTGAGCAACTGCTGCATCGTCATTTCGTTTTTGACCGGCACCAGCTCACCGTCGCCATTGAGCACTTTGAGCGCCTTCAGCTCGGGCACGAATTTGGACACCGGGTCGCTGAGATGGAAACCACCCCGCTCGTACAGCTGCATCGCTGCTGCCGCGGTGATCGGCTTGGTCATCGAATAAATGCGGAAGATATCGTCTTTCTCGAGCGGACGAGTGTCGTCGACGCCTTTGTTTCCTACGGCCTCGAAATGCACGATCCGGCCACGCCGTGCCACCATCGTGATGACACCAGCGAGCTTACCCTCGTCCACGTAGCCCTGGGTAATGTCCGTGATGCGCTCCAGACGTTCAGACGAAAAACCCTCACGCTCGGGCTTCACCGAAGGCAACGGTTTGGCCCAGACTGCCACGCAGAAAAACGCAGCAAGAACCGCTATGCAAAGCTTCTGCATATCTTTCTCTCTCCTAAGATTGTCGGGCCGACGTCCAGCCCGTCATTTAGCTCGAATCAGGAATCGCGATACTGACCGGCACGTTTCTCGAAAAACGCCGCTACCGCCTCCGCGTGGTCGGGCTCCGCATGACACACGGCCTGAAACGCCGCAGATTTGTCCAGAAGCTCATCCAGCGATGACTTTTCGCTCGCGCGCATGAGCTGTTTGGTCAGCCGCACCGCGTGCGGTGGGTTGGACGCAATGCTCGTCCCCAGCGCCACGGCCCGTTCGACCAGCGCCTCGGGGGCGACAACCTCCGAGACGAGGCCCATGCGCAGGGCTTCATCCGCTTTGACGGGATCCCCGGTGAACGCCATTTTGCAAGCGTTGGAGAACCCCACCGCGCGCGGCAGGAACCAGGCGCCGCCGTCGCCGGGGATGATTCCGAGCTTCACGAAGCTCTCGGCGAACATCGCCTTTTCGCTGGCAATACGAATGTCGCACATCGTCGCGAGGTCACAGCCGGCGCCGACGGCAGGGCCATTGACGGCGGCGATGGTCGGCACGTTGAGCGCATAGATCGCCCGCGGTATCCGCTGGATGCCCTTGCGGTAGGAATCCGCCTGATCGAAGGGATCGCCCGAAAAGAGACCGGTACGGTCGCGCATGTCTTTGACGTTGCCGCCGGCGCAGAACGCGGAGCCTTCGCCAGTCAGGACGACCGCGCGTACAGACATGTCGTCATTGATCGCCCTGCATGTCTGCTCGAAATCGTCGAACTGCTCATCGCCGGTGAGCGCGTTACGCGTATCGGGACTCGACATGGTCAGTAGCAGCACGTGACCGTGCCTTTCTTGCTTTAGAAAACTCAAATTACCCCCAATCAGATCAGTAAAACGCGACAGTTTGGCTCATTGCACCAGCGCTGTCATCGCCGGGCAGCGATATAGGGTTCGTCACGATAGCGCAGCATCTGCCCGCTGCCGACCCCGAGGTGCAGGCCGGCGAGAAAGGCCATCTTGCCGTTGACGACCACGGCCTGGACGCCGTCGGCTTCCCGCTTGGGTTCGTCATAAGTCGCCGTGTCCGCAATCGTCTCCGGATCGAATAGGACCAGATCCGCCCAATAGCCTTCTTTCAATACGCCACGCTCTTTGAGGCCAAAAGTCTGAGCCGAAAGCGACGTCATGCGGCGTACCGCTTCGGGAAGGTCGAGAACACCGCGCTCGCGCACATAGTGCCCCAGCACCCGCGGGAAGGTACCAAAAAGACGTGGGTGCGGACGCCCGCGCAGATCCGGGATGCCGTCGGATCCAACCATCATGTCGGCGTGCGCAAGGTTCGTCTCTACGTCCGCCTCGTCGATGACAAATTGTATGCAGATGGTGCGATCTCCTTTCGGAGCCGTGAGCACGTGACGCACCGCCTCTTCCAGAGACAGGCCCTGTTCCGCTGCGATGTCGGTCAGCATCCGACCCTCATATTCGCGAAACGCGGGGCAGCTCGCGATGCGGATGACTTCGGCAAGATCACGGCTGGGGCGCTCCAGATTGAAGTACTCGATCATGCGTCCGCTGCCAGCGGTGTACGGATAGACGTCGAGACTGACCCGCTGACCCGCAGCAAGCGCGTCATCCACTTTAGCCAGCGATGCTCTGACCTTGCCCCAGTTGGCCTTGCCCGCAGCTTTGTGATGGGAGATGTGCAGGTGCACGCCGGCCTCGTGCCCGATGCGCAGACTTTCATCCACCGCATCGAGCAACCCATCCGCTTCGTTGCGCATGTGGGTCGTGTACAGCGCCTCATGCGGCGCGGCCAGCCTCGCGAGCTCGATCACCTCTTCGGTTTCAGAATATCGCCCGGGGCGATAAATCAGGCCGCTCGAAAAACCGCAGGCGCCCTGCTCCAATGCCCGTTCGACATGACCTCGCATGACATCCAGCTCCGCCGGAGAAGGTGCCCTCTGCGCATTCTCCATGACGAGATAGCGCACGGTATTGTGCCCGACGAGCATCATGTTGTTGATGGCAGGGCTACGCGCCAGCGCGGCGTCAAAATAACCGTGGAGATCAGTAAAGCCGCCTTCGAGACCGGCCAGGATGCCGCCGCTGGCCGCCACCGAATCCAGGTCAGGGTCCGCCGGAATCGCGCTGAATCCACAATTGCCGCTGACCACCGTCGTGACGCCTTGTGAGAGCTTGAACTCCATGCCGGGATGACGGAAAAAAGCGGCATCGTCGTGCGCGTGGGTGTCGATGAATCCAGGCGCGAGGACAGCCCCCTTGCCGTCAATCTCCTCGTGCGCGGGACCTACGCTCCCGGAGGTGCTGATCGCGCCGATACGCCCACCGTCAACGGCAAGCGTGCCTTCGACAGGTTCGCCGCCCAGGCCATCCATCAAACGTACGTTGCGGAAAACTAAGTCATGCATGCTTACAACCCATAATCTTGCGGCTGCGTACGTATACGCTCGCCGATCTTCTCACCGATCATGAAACATGTCAGGTTCGTATTCGCGCGCGGCACAAACGGCATGATGGATGCGTCGGCGACGACAAGCTGCTCGACGTCATATACACGCCCCGCAGGATCGACGACAGCGGCATCCTCGCGCGCCCCCATTTTCGCGGTCCCGCAGGGATGGTAGCCGGAGCCCGAGAACTTGCGGCAGAGACGCTCGATGTCTTCACGGCTGGTGCCCTTGGTCCTATCGGGAAATCGCACCGCGCTGATCATGTCCGCCAAAGCACCTGCCTCCGTGAAACGCAGCGTATCCTCCACGCACCCTGCCAGGCGCGAGCTGTCGCGCGGGTCTTCACAGAAGCGATTCTCCACGCGCGGAGCGGTACCGGGTGTCGCCGAGGACAGAGAGAGCCGTCCGCGCCCATACTGATACTCCAACACCGGCGCGATCACGAACAACGGCGGCCCACCCGGCCGGCCGCTGAAACTGATCTGCTCGATCTGCAGGTCGTTACGTTTGTCCGAACCGGGCGCCGTATAACGCAGGATGGTTTGAATGATGGGAGTATCAAAGTCGATCAGCGACGGGTCACGAACTTCACAGACAACCGCGAGCGCCGGATGATCAGAGAGGTTCTCCCCGACGCCGGCCAACTCTGCCACCGGCGCAACGCCGAGGCTCGCGAGCGCTTCCCGGCTGCCAATGCCGCTACGCATCAACATGCAGGGTGACATGAGCGCACCCCCCGCAAGCACGACCAGCGTGGCCTGCAGCCTGACGGTTTCGCCGTGGCGTCGGGCTTCCACGCCGACGCAGCGCCGCCCTTCCCACAACACGCGACTCACCTCTGTTTCGGCAATGACATCGAGATTGGGCCGCACGCGGGCGGGCGCCAGATACCCCACCGCAGCCGATATCCGCAATCGGCCCAGCTTATTCATCGGGTGCGGACCCGCGCCCCAGCTGTCCGGATCGTTGGCATCTGCGCAATATGGATAATCGAGCGCTTCCGCGCTGGCCAGAAACGCTTGATGCTGAGGCAGCAGCTCGTCGTGGGGATAACGCCGGATGGTGATCGGGCCGCTGTCACCATGATAAGGCGCATCGGGAAAATCGAGGTCGCGCTCGAGCCGCTTGAACGCCGGCAGAACGTCCTGCCAGCCCCAGCCATCGCAGCCAAGCGAGGCCCACTCATCGTAGTCTTCGGGCATGCCTCGCAGCGCGATGGTCGTATTGACGGCGCTCGACCCGCCGATTACCCGGCCACGCGGGAACCGATCTTTGCGCGCAGCTGTGGGTTCATACTCGAATCCCCAGTCGTGCGCCGTATACGAATTGTTATGACTGTTGATGAGATCATCCGGCGTCTCGGTGAGCAGCGGATAATCAGGGCCTGCCTCGACGAGCGCTACCCGCCAGTTCGGATTCTCTGAAACGCGCGCAGCAATGGCGCTGCCGGCGCTACCCGCACCGACAATCAGGACGTCGTACATCAGCCTGCCGAGACGTCTTGCGCCTGTAACGCCTGCAGCCGCTGCAGCTCTTCCCAACCGAGATACGAGGTGAACTTGTCGTCATCGAAAAAGAGCACCGGACCGTTGCAGATGAAGAGATACTCCGTATCTTCCAATGCCGTCGTCGCGCCATGCAGCATGCCGTTCGGCTCGTAGACGTAATCCCCTGCGTTCAGAACCCCGTCGCGTACCTGCAGCTTGCCGCTCAATATGAAGGTATGCGAACCGGACAGGTGTTTGTGCGGTCCGGCAACGTATCCCTCCAGCCATTTTAACAAGACAGCCCAAGAGCCGCTTTCCGAACCCGTGTAGAGGATTTTCATGAACGCTTTTTCGTCCGTCTGGATCCAATCCATCTTGGACGCTTCCACCAGCGTGTCCATCAGCTCACTGTTCACCGGCGTGATGTCTTGAGGTAGTGACATGATCAGACTCCTGTTTGGTCAATTAGAGTGAGGTGTATACGACAGGATGCTGCGTCGTCACCGTCGGGGTATCGATCGTCGCGACCACACCAGTGGGTCTCCAGCCACAACCCGGCACAAAGCCCATGGCCCACATTGCATCTCCCCCCGAGGCAATCAGCATCCCCACTGCATTGAAACAAAACTCCAAGGGGGATGATAGGCTGCGCACATGACGAACGTTCTTCTGGATGCTGCCGATCTGAGCCTGCTCGTGCTGTGCGGCGGCGAGGCTCGCCGCATGGGCGGCGTCGACAAGCCGCTGGTGATTTACGCCGGCAAACCCATGGTGGATCAGGTGCTGGCGAGCGCGCCTGCGGTGACAGAAGTGCTGATCAGCGCAAACCGCAGCCTCGACGACTACGCGCGGCGCGGCACGGTCGTCACCGACAGGAGCGCCGGCATCGGAGGGCAAAGCCCGCTGCTCGGCATCTACGCCGGTCTGCTGACTTGCACGACGCCATGGCTGTTGGTTTCCCCCGGGGATACGCCGCGTCTGCCACGTCGCTGGGGAGACAAAATGATCGACGCCAGTCAGGGCCAACACAACGTCGTCGCCCACGATGGCGAACGCCAGCAGCACCTACACCTCTTGCTGCGCAGGGATGTCGTCGACGATCTCAGGGCATTTCTGGAGTCAGGTCAGTACGAGGTATACCGCTGGCTCGAAAACCTCGACCTCGTGCGGGCGCAATTCAGCAACCCCGACGCGTTCATCAACGTCAACAAAGAAGCCGACCTGCGTTGAGCGCTCAGCCCGCAGCAGCGTTCGGGTTCGGATAGGTATCGAGCTCCTCTTCACCTTCGCGCGGCGTGATACAGGTGAAGTCTTTCTCGATGAGAATTTCGAGCTGATCAACCATCACGGCACCGCCGGGGCTGAAGCTGACGTCTTCTTCCGAGGCGGCCCACGCAGACGCCTCGTTATGGGGTATCTCGACCGCAATGTCGAACACATGACCGGTCATAGACTGGCGCGCGCTCAGATCGGCACCAGGAACGAGTCGATAACTCAAGGTCGTACCGTCGGGAAACTCAGTGAGTTCGACAACGGTTCGCCCTGCGCCGATCTCTTCCACCTCGCTGCGGGTGAGCCTCAGGCGCAGGGTATTACCGCGAATTCTCAACTTCACATGGCTACTCTTCAGACGTTTGCGACTGAATGTAGTTATTGAGACCCATTTTTGCAATGAGACCCTGCTGGGTCTCGAGCCAGTCGACATGCTCCTCTTCCGAGTCGAGGATGCTGCGCAGGAGATCGCGCGAGACATAGTCAGCACAACCTTCGCAGAACTGGATGGCTTCCCGGAGATCCGGGATCGCCTGCATCTCCATATCGAGATCACACTGCAGCATCTGCTCGACGTCCTGGCCGATCAACAGCTTGCCCAGGTCCTGCAGATTCGGCAGCCCTTCGAGAAACAGAATCCGCTCGATGATGGCATCAGCATGCTTCATCTCATCAATCGACTCGTGGTACTCATGGTCAGCCATGCGCTTCAGACCCCAGTCTCCAAGCATCTTCGCGTGCAGGAAGTACTGATTGATCGCGGTGAGCTCATTCTTGAGAATTTTATTCAGATGGGTGATGACACCCGGGTCCAACGCCTGCATAAACTGCCCTGTTTCAATTGGTAATTAGCGCCGCATATTGCCTGACGGAAACGCCCGCCGCAAGAGATTTTTCGCCTAACTCATTGATTTATAACGATAATTATTCTCAATTGACAGTTGCAATCGGAGACAGAAAGTTATTGATATCGAGAATGATTTGCATTTAGAATAAATCCATCGAACAACAATCGATGGCCCAGGTACTGACATGTACGTTTGCATTTGTAACGCCATATCCGACCAGCAGATCCGCGAAGCCGTGGAACAAGGCGCTGCCGACCTCCACGCCATCAAAGCACACCTGGGCGTTGCCACCGGCTGCGGCACCTGCGCCGAGTACACACAGAAAGTGATTGACGAGACGCTTGCCGACAAGCTGACCTACGCCGCCTAGCTCGGCAAACATCCTCCGCCTGCTGCGCTGGCGGGCACATCCGCTCTCCCCTCCCTCTTACACGCCTCAGCGGCTAACCACGCTCGAGCAGCTGTCGCGCGATGATGATGCGCTGCAGTTCGTTGGTGCCTTCACCGACGACCAGCAAAGGCGCGTCACGGTAAAAGCGCTCCACCTCGTTGTCCGGCGAATAACCATAGGCGCCGTGAATGCGCAGCGCTTCGGCCGAATTATCCATCGCCGCTTCCGTCGCAAAGAGTTTGGCCATCCCGGCTTCGAGATCGCAGCGCTCACCGCGGTCATAGGCCGCAGCGGCGCGCTCGGTCAAAAGCCGCGCCGCTTCCACCCGGGTCGCCATGTCCGCCAGCTTTATCTGGATCGCCTGGTGCTGACCGATGGGCTGACCAAAAGTCTCGCGCACCTGCGCGTAGGAGACGCTCGCGTCCAGCGCCGCCCGCGCAACCCCCACACCGCGCGCGGCGACGTTGATGCGTCCCAGCGCAAGGCCGGAGAGTATCTGCTGCAGACCCCGCCCCTCTTCTTCGCCCACGAGGTTGCCGACCGGTACGCGCACTTCGTCGAACTGCACTTCCCCGGTATCGATCCCCTTGTAGCCGAGCTTTTCGAGCTTGTGCGCGCGATACCCCGCGCTCTTTTCGACGATCAGCAGGCTCATACCGCGGTGGCGCGGTTGGGCGGCCGTGTCGGTTTTGACGAGCACCGCCAGGACGTTGCCTTCCACGGAGTTCGTAATCCACTGTTTGGTGCCCGTCACCACGTATTCGTCGCCGTCCCGCATCGCACGGGTGCGGATAGCCTGCAGGTCTGTGCCGCAATCGGGTTCAGTCAACGCTATCCCCCCGCGCAGTTCACCGGTCGCCAGGCGCGGCAGCAACGCTTCTTTCAGCGCTTCCGTACCAAAACGTTCCAACGCGGCACACATGATGAGATGCGAGTTGAAAATGCCCGACACCGACATCCAGACGGCGGACACGCGCTCCACGATCTTCGCATAAGTCGCTGCTGAGAGACCGAGGCCGCCATAACGGGTGCCGATGGTGGCGCCGAACAGGCCGAGCTCGCGCATCTTCTCGACGATCTCGTGCGGATACTCATCAGCAAGCTCCAGCGCCTTTGCCACCGGTTTGACGTCACGCGCGAGGAACTTGTCCACCGCGTCGAGGATGATCTGCTCGTCGCTCATCGCGTGCCGACTAGTAGTCCAGCACGTCGTCGACCGCGTGACCGCGTTTGGGGATGAGCATGGAGCGCTCGAAACTGATGACCTGTGTGCCATCCTGTTTCTTTCCGACGGTTTCGACCGTGACGATTCCCTGGTTGGGGCGCGATTTCGATTCACGAATGCTGAGGACCCTGGACTCGGCGTACAACGTGTCGCCAATGAACACCGGCCCCGTCAAGCGCACTTTGTCCCAGCCGAGGTTGGCCACGGTTTTCTGTGAAATGTCGGAAACGGACATGCCGGTCACGATCGAGATGGTCAGACAGGAGTTGACCAGCACCTGGCCGAATTCACTCTTTTCCCCGTACTCGCGATCGAAGTGCAGCGGGTGCTGGTTCATGGTCAGCAGCGTAAACCAGGTGTTGTCAGTTTCTGTAATGCTGCGGCCAGGGCGGTGCTCGTAGACATCTCCCTCGTTGAAATCCTCCAGATAGCGGCCATACGACTCGCGGTAACGCTGCTCTCCAACCGGCTTAGCTTCGGCAACCATTTTCGCTATTCCTCCCTTCTCCCAGAGTCCCAGGTTATTGCAGTCGGCCGGGATCCCGGCCATGCTTCGACACATTCATGGTAGGGAGATTGAGATGGCCAATCCAGCCCCCGGCTTTGCCAAGCACCCGGACTATGAGGTCAAGATCGAACCTCTGGACGCACGCATGGAAGTGCGCCTAGGTGACACGTTGGTGGCTTTCAGCGAACGCGCGGTAACCCTTCTCGAGACGCGCCACAGGCCAGTCTGGTACATGCCGCTCGAGGACGTGAAGTCCGAGTACACTACGCCGACGACAACCGACACGTTCTGCCCTTTCAAAGGACACGCGAGCTACTGGTCGATAGCGGCGAACGGACAGAGCGCCGAAGACGCGATCTGGGCTTACCTCGAGCCTTACGACGAGTGTTTGGACATTACCGGTTACGCGTCCTTCTACACCAACAAAGTTGATCTCTTCATCGACGGCGAGCTCATGAACAAAGACGGCCCGGGCTGGACCGACTGACCAGGCCGTTGCCCGGCGTCAACGGCCGACGTAAACCGGCTCGCGCTTCTCGAGAAACGCAGCAACCCCTTCCTTGGAATCTTCGGTCGCCCGCAGGCGGTGAATCTGTTGTGAGGCCCAGTGCCCGGTATCCCGCCAGTCAGGCTCCAGGGTGCGGCGCAAACCCGCTTTGAGCGCCTGCACCGCCAGCGGCGGGTTCCTGGCAATCTTCGTCGCTATCTCGAGCGCTGTGTCCATCAACTGATCATGCGGCACGCGGCGGCTGACGAGGCCGATATCCAGTGCGGTCTGGGCATCTATGACTTCGCCGGTATAGAGCAGCTCCGCTGCACGCTCCCGCCCAACCAGCTGAGCCAGACGGCCAAGACCAGGCGCATCGCAACAGAGCCCGCGTATGACGAACAGCTCACCAAACTTGGCGTTTTCCGACGCGACGCGTATGTCCGCCATGAGTGCAAGCTCCATGCCCCAGCCGACGGCCGGCCCGTTCACTGCGGCGATGACCGGAATGTCGGTATACAGGAGCGCATCCGCCGCGGGCGTCAATCCGCCGGTGGCTTTGGAGCGGTCGCGGAACTCGTCCGGCGCAGGGGCTGAGCTGCCGAGGATCTGCTTGACGTCATCACCTGCACAGAACGCGCGTCCGCTCCCGGTAATGACGAGAGCACGGGCCTCGCTCGACCGTACGGTATCTTCCAGCTCCGCATAAAGCGCGTAAGTCAGGGAATTCATCGCCTCCGGCCGATTCAGGGTGATCACCCCGACGTGGTCGTTGACCTCATACAACAAAGGCTTGTCGTCACTCATTGTCAGTCTCTCCTCCAATCTCTCCCAGGAACTTGTTTGTCTGCTCGAGAATCGCTGTCGCCCGCGCGAGCGGGTCCGGGTACGTGTCACGATACCACTTCGAGCGAACCTCGAGGCTGAGCGGCACGTCTGCCGGGAGCGCTGCAAGCAGACTCGCCAGCGGCAGCTCCCCTTCTCCCGGCGCGCAGCGCCTGTCCAGCGCATCAACCAGCAGGGCTTCACGCGTGGCTTCACAAGCGAGCGGACCGTCACAAAGCTGAATGTAACTGTGTTGGCTGACATCCAGCTGCCCGACCTCCCCATACTCATTGCTGCGGGCAAGATGCAGGCTATCGATGAGAATGCCGAAATTGTGCTCGCCCGCGGCGGCCAGCAGTTCCCGCGCCTGCCGTAACGACTGCACATCGGTGATACGCAGAAACTCCAGCATGGGCCGTACCGAACCTGCCGCGCACCAGGCGCTGATCGCGGCAAGAGCCGGGGCCAGAACATCAGCATCCGCCTCGTCACTCACCACGAGGAGGTGATCGGCGCCCAGACGCACACCCACATCGGCGATCAGTTGATGTTGCGCGTCGACCACACCACCCCGCGGTATCCACAGGACTTCAACATCCAGAAAGCCGATCCCAGCGGCGGCTTTGATGTCCAGCAGCTCAGGCTCATCAGCTTCATTCCAGCTTTCGGGTCTGACCATCAGGCCTGCATCGCTGTAACCGGCGGCCGCGGCGGCACGCGCGACGGTGATCGCCCCATGTTCAGGCAACACGCCCGACGCCAGAGATATGCGACGTTTACTCATGAATTCGAGTCTGCATGCCGACTTATCTCGAGACAAGCGTTTGCGTCGGCGCCGGCGCATTGCTAACGTCGCCCCGTTCAATGCGGAGGGGATCCATGGGCAAACGCGCGCCTGTCGACTATATCGCCCGGACTCGGGAGCAGTACGACGCTCTCGGCTACCCGGCATACAGCTGGGTGTACAACGAAGACCCACCGGCGTTTGCGCCGCTGCAGAAACCGCTTTCCGAAAGCCGTCTTGGCCTGATTGCCTCGGGCGGTATCTATCAGCACGGCCAGATCGCGTTTCACTTCAAGGACGACTTCAGCTATCGCGAGATCGATACCAGCACTGACACGTCCGCGTTACGCGCCACCCACTTCGCCTACGATCTGACCGACGCCCGGCGTGATCCGAACGTCGTCTTTCCGCTGGACACGCTGCGCCATGCGGTCGACCAGAGGTGGTTGGGCGAACTCGGCCCGACGGCCTATACGTTCATGGGCGGCATTTACTCGGCGCGCAAGGTACGCGACATTCTGGCGCCTGCCCTCGTGAACCGTCTGATCAAAGATGAAGTGGACGTCGCGCTGCTGGTGCCTGTCTGACCCGTCTGTCATCAGTCCGTCGGACTGATCGCCAGAGAGATTGAACGCCACGGCATCCCGACACTCTGCATGTCGAGCGCCCTGTCGATAACCCGGGCGGTCAATCCACCGCGGGCGGTATATCTCGACTACCCGCTGGGACGTACGGCAGGCAAGCCCACGAACCCCGATAATCAGCGCCAGGTCATGCGCGACACGCTCGCGGCATTTGCAGAGATCGCCAATCCCGGGGACATCGTGCGGCTCGATTACGAGTGGACCGCCGATGACAGCTGGAAAGACCGCGTCATGCGCCCCGACCCCGACAAAGCCGCATCCAGCACCAAAGGCTCGAGCGAGCACGAGGACGACCGGGTCGAGCGCCACGATACGCCTCAGTATCAAACGGCAGCGGACGCTGAAGCCGCAGACGCCAGCTGCCCGACTTGCGTCTTCCTGGAGGACGCTCGATGAAAGTTGGCATCGCCATGATGAGCCATGAAACGAATACGTTTTCACCGGTCGTGACCGACCTGGACCGGTTTTCCGGCGGCCACGGCACGCCGCTGTCCGGGCAGGCAGCTATCGAGGTCTACCGAGGCACGGCGAGTTGTCTGGGCGGTTATATCGAGATCGCAGAGAAAAACGGCGCCGAAATCGTCATGGGCATCGCCGCCGGCGCACCGCCCAGCGGCCGGGTGGAAAACGATGCGTACGAATACATGTGCGAGGCGATCGTTGCCCTGGCCGGCGATGTCGACGCCCTCCTCCTCGATCTGCACGGCGCCATGGCGACCAAAAGCTACGATGACGGCGAGGGTGAACTGCTGCGACGGATAAGAGACCGCTACCCGGCGTTACCCATCGGCGTGTCGCTCGACATGCACGCCAACGTGACGCGCCAGATGGTCGAGAACTGCAACGTGCTGACTGGCTACCACACCTATCCACACATCGACATGGACGGCACCGCGCGGCGCGCTGCGAACGTCTTTTTCGCAATGCTGCGTGGCGAAATCCAGCCGGTCATGCACTGGGAAAACGCACCCATGCTGCCTCACGTCATGCGCCAGGGCACCGATGATTATCCCAACAGCGCGCTGCAGGCACGCGTTCGCGAACTCGAGGCGGACGACTGTCTGGCGGTGAGTCTTTTTACCGGCTTCCCGCATGCGGACATTCACGATGCGGGGCTCTCCGTGGTCACCATCACCGACGCGGATCCGGAGCTTGCGGCACGCCATAGCCACGCGCTTCTCGATCAGGCCTGGGCGGACCGCGACAAGTTCGTCTACGAGGTTGAGCCGCTGCCGGAATCAATGGCGCGCGCTGAAAACGCCGCCAGGGAAAGCGACGGTCACCCGGTGATTCTTCTGGATCACTATGACAACACCGCTTCCGGCGGCACGATGGACACGACCGAGGTGCTCGCTGCCGTCCTGGAAGCCGGGCTCGAAGATGTGGCCGTCTTTGGCTTCTACGACCCCGAGGTCGTGCAACAGATGATGGCGGCTGGAATCGGCGCGGAAGTCACTGTCGCGCTTGGCGGCAAGCTGCCAATGCCGGCACTCGCACAGAACAGCCAACCCCTCAGCCTGACGGGCGAGGTGAAGCTGCTTTCGAACGGCAAATTCAAGGCGCGCGTAGAAATGTCCCGCGGCCTCACGATCAACATGGGCCCCAGCGCGGTCCTGGCACTGCCCAACAACGTGGACGTCGCGATCATCTCGCGACACATCGAGCCGTACGATCCCGAGTGCTACCGCTGCCTCGGCATGGAACCGACGCAACGCCGCTTTCTCATGCTGAAAAGCCGAATCCACTATCGCGTCGGGTTCTATCCGATTACACGCAACATCATCGAGTGCGCCGGGCGCGGCGTGTGCACGTCAGACTACTCCGAAGTGACGTTCGAGAACGTGCGCAGACCTGTTTACCCGCTGGACGGACCGTTAACGGGCAGCAATTTGAGCCGCAAAGAGTTCGCGGAAAGCTGAGCGCCGGCGTTCAGACGACCGCTTTGTAGATGAATCCAGCGAGCGAGCCGAGCACGAAAATATAAATCGGCGGCATGCTGAGATAGAGCCCCAGCCGGCGCTTATCCGCTTCCTGATAATAACCCAGCGCGTACATCAAGCGCCCGATCGGCCAGATCAGGCCAATGCCGGCTGCCCACAGCGGATCTACCGCCACCGCGAAGAGCCATACGCCCGGCAGGAAGAGCACCAGATGTTCCAGCGTATTGAGGTGCGTGCGCACATAACGCTGATACTCCTCCGGCCCTTCATGGGAAGGCGCCGGCACTTCGAAACGCATGCGCGCCATGCCAGCCTTGAACAACGTAAAATAGTAAACGAGCAGCGCAAGGCTGCTGACGATACCCGGATAAACAAAATCCCCCATGCTCACTCCCGCTAAATCGTGATCAGACCATACCAGTTCTTAAACGTCGTTTTCCGCGGTGACCAACCAGGTCGCCGCGTCGAGTTTCAAACCCTCGTCTCCAAGCTGCGCTTCATAAGCCGACCGGACTGCCATTCTGGCCGCAGTTGCCTGCGCTTGATCCAACTGAGGCACCACTGTCGACAGGGGCCCAACGGTTTCATGAAAAAGCAGAATCTCATCGACACCATCGCCCAGCGCGAGTGGGACCACGAGCGGTTCGACAGCGACCGAACTGAACCCGGCGTCGCGAAGAATGCCGGCAGTTCGTTCAGGGTCTGCCATGGAGAATCCGCCCGGCGCATTGGGATCCGGAGGCGGCCCGTCCATGTACGGCGTCAACGCTTCGATGCCGGTTGCAATCCAGGGATTGAGCGAGGGCGACTGCCAGCACAGGTAAACCAGGCGGCCGCCGGAGACCAAAGCACTGCGCAGGTTGCGGAACGCAGCCACAGGGTCAGCAAAGAACATGACGCCGTAGCGGGAAAAAATCGCTTCGTGATCACTGGCATATTCAGCGTGGGCGGCATCAACGACCGAGAACGACAAATTATCAATGGCGCCGGCGTTGGCCCTGGCCTGCTTGATCATCTTGTCGGAGATGTCGACACCCCAGACGGTGGCGCCGCTGGCGGCAATGGCACGGCTGGTCCCTCCACAACCACAGCCGACATCCATGATCCGCTCGCCCGCTTTAGGCGCGAGCCGCGCCAGCGCAACTTCCGTCATCGGTAACATGATGCGATCGATATACGCTTCTACCGCGACCCAGCCCTCCGCCATCGCACCATTCCAGAACGCTCTCTGCTCGGCGTTGTCTTCTGTCGAAAGTCTGCTCGATTCCATGTCTTACTCTCCCGTCAATCGTCTCGAAAACCGGCGCCATCTCAATGCGCGGCGCTGCACGTGAATCTTCCTCCGCACGCCTCAGAGTGGAGAAGTCAGCCCCTGGTCCATCTCAAACATCACATGTACCTGGTCGTGGAAACTTCCGTTGGTATCCGCTGCCCTCACCTTTGCACGCCAGTTCCCTGGGGACGATCTGGATGTTTCGCCCAGCTTCCGCTATCCATACGTACACTTCTGTCTGCGATATCTCCACCTCAAAGTCGACAATCCATCTGGGCGGTACGGAGCTGCCCAACACGTCCACGATGACCTGTTTGTTCGCCACTGAGAGTTCAGTGATCGACCCATGGCCATCTTCACAGACTCTCTCCGAGCACGCTGCGCGAAGTTCGAGCTCGTTACCGTTTACCCAGACGGTTGGGCCCTGCTTATAGGTACAGAAGCGGCCCATTGGACAATTGAACTGGGTGATGATGAAGAGGTTAGGCTCGCCATCCGGACGCGGTGTAATCTGCGAGACATGACATCCAGGACAGTGAAACGTGCAGCCGGACAATGCGGACGAAACGAAAGCGATGGTCAGATACCGGCGCACCAAGTGGCGAGACGCCATAGCGCCTCGTCCTTCGCATATCGACGAACGCGTGACTTTCGGAAACTCCGCCGACGTTACGGATGCACCTCTTTCCAAGCGCACCGCTGTTCCCATTCTCAACAGATTTACCTCACCTGAGGAAATAGCAACCCTGCGTAATGACCTTTAGCGTCACAGAGTATGCCGGTCCTTGATCGAAATCGAGAAAGTTACTTTTCTGACAGCCTGCTTCTGTGTCCCTCGCTGAATGGGGACGGCCTCCTTCGCAAGTGATCGACTCACTTCGGCCATGCGATCGCCTGCCGCCTCACAGGTGATAGTGCAAGTTGTCGTCGATTACTCCATTCTTGGCTCTGCAGGAAAAGGAGCAGTCATGAGTTTCAAGAGATTGACCTGGGGCGTCAAAGCCAGTTTTCGAAACTACGTCGAAGCGGCAGGCGGTGCGATTGACCTGAGCGATGGCGCAACGCGGGCAGAGGATGGTTCTTTTGTCTTCGCGGCAGTCCCCGGGGGCGATCTGACCATCGGGCCCGATGGTCGCGCGGACGGCGCGATGCGATTCCAGGGCACGGTCACATTCGAGGCCCACGGCGGGATGCTCAAATCGACACTCACCGAGCTGGGCGTGGAAATTGAGAACGACGAACTCGTGCTGACCGCGGTGGACACGCAATTGAACCGAGGTCGCTGCGCGATTGCGACGCTCCGACCGATCGAGGTTGATCAGGATGACGTCACTACCCTGGGGGCGGAGATCACCCTCGACGGCATGTACCAGATCGCCGACAACTACCCGCCAGGCACCGAATTGGATCCAGTGCGACTGGACTGAAGGTCATCAACATGACCTGCCGCCCTCACGCACCGGGTGCGTGTGAAAGAAAAGCAGCGTCGCTGCACGGGCGTAAGCTGCTTACCTAAAGTCCATCTAAAACTTGCGTATTTCGTGAAGAAGCGCCGTTAAGCCGCTGTTCATCCAGCGATTGGTATCTTTGTATCCAACAGTTCAGAGGTCTCGCAGTGTGCGTTGTGTCCCAATCTGCGCACAGAATCTGCATAGACTGACGAGCACTAACGCAAGCTGTAGGAGGAGCGTTTATGAACACGTCAATGGTCAAAGGTCTGATAATCGGTGGCGTTATCGCCACAGCAGGCGGCGCCATCGCCGGATACAACCTGGTTCGGGAGCCTACGCCGCCAGTGCCGGAGTTTGCTGAAGTCCTGCATGTCGAAGCCGCGCTGACCCAGGTCGCGCAGAGCGAGGAAGTCTGCCGTGACGTCGAAGTCGTGCATCAAAACGCCCCACGCGACGAACGTCGGATTGCTGGTACCGCCACGGGCGCGGTTCTCGGCGGCCTGATCGGCAATCAGGTCGGAGGCGGCAACGGCAAGAAGCTGGCGACGGTGGTCGGCGCGGTTGCTGGCGGCATCGCCGGCAACAAGGTGCAGCAACGCGCACAGGAAAACGACACTTACACAACTGTCGAAAGTCAGTGCGAGACGGTCACCAACTACGTCGACAAGGTCATTGGTTATGACGTGACTTACCGGATCGGCGAAGAGCAGGGTTTCATCCGCATGGATGAGGATCCCGGCGAGACGATCCCTCTCGTCAACGGAGCGCTTCCGCAACTGGACGTATAACCGGCCTGTACACGTCACTCCTCACGGAGGACTCACCCGCCGGGGCGACGCAGCCCGGCACTGATGCTGAAGTTCAGCCGCCCCGCCTGGCGATACGCCGGCCGGGCGGCATGCGTTTCGGTGTACTCCAGCAGCCGGGACGAGAGGTCAATCTCGTAGGCGACCGCCCACTTCAACGTCGTCACCAGCATGAGATCAGCACCGGTGAAGCGATCACCGACCAGATAATCGCCGCCACTCAGACACTGTTCTGCGACGGCGACCTGTTTGTGAAAGCCTTCAATGGCAGTCGTGACGGCGGCAGGTGCTTCTCCGTACTCATCGGTCAGGTCGCGGTGCTTGCGCAACACGTAGAGCGTGTGCGCATCCAGCTCCATCTGTATGAACGAATGCCACTGATTGTATAGCGCACGCTCGCGTGTGTACGGCTTCGGCACGAGACCGCTGTCCGAACCATACGTATCCCCCAGATAGGTGACGATCGCTGCGCTCTCGGTCAAGACCAGGTCGTCATCGACCAACACCGGGATCTTTTCTTTAGGGTTCAGCAGACGGAATTCCGGCGTCTGTGTCTCCCCGGTGCGGGAACCTATGAGCCTCGGTTCGTATTCCAGGCCCAGCTCGTGGGCCATCCAGTGAGCGCGCATCGCGCGGGTTGTCCCACCACCCCAGATCGTCAACATGCAGATGAACCCGTTTCGCCGTTCCACCCAATGCTACGGGCAATCGTGGCCTTACGCGATCGACACAATGTCTGATTTGAATCAAATGGCTTCCGGCACCCCCACTTAGAATGGCAGGTAAGAAATTCTCGGAGTGAGGGGTATGCAAGCTCGTAAAGTCCACCAGGCGCGCCTGGCGAAAATCGAAGAACTGCGCGATGTGATCGAACGCGGCGGTGACGCAGGCCAGGAACTGCGGCGCCTCCCGGATGACGTGGTCGAACGGCTGATCGACGAAGGATTCTTCAGGTTTGCATTGCCCGAGGAGTTGGGCGGCGAGAACGCGAGTTCCATGGAGACGATCGAAATTCTCGAGCACATGGCCGCGATCGACGCTTCGGTCGCGTGGAACGTCATGCTCGGCTCTGAAATCAACGCCATGGCCGCCGGCGGTATGGACCCGGAGTTGGCGAAGGAGGTTTACCTCGACAACCCGCGCGTCATCATGTGCGGCGGCGGCGGGCCAGGAGGCGCCCCCGCGAGGGCTGAGCGTCAGGCGGACGGCAGCATCAAAATATCGGGACAAACGACCTTCATATCCGGGTGCCACAACGCGAACTGGTGCTTCATGGGCGCGCCCCTGATGAAAGGTGACGAGATGGAGTTGAACGAACAGGGACAGCCCATCTTCAATGTCTGGTTCCTGCCGAGGGACCAGTGGGAAATTGTCGACACGTGGGATGTCGCAGGCTTGCGGGGGTCGGGTTCTCATGACGTCAAAGCCGATGGCGCCATCATTCCCGCAAAGTATGCCGGCGTCAGCCTGTGGACGGTGCCTGCTCACTATCCTAATCCGGTTTACCGAATGCCTACCGGCCTGCGCCTCGCTTACAACAAGGCGGCCATTGCACTGGGTATCGCCAAAGGCGCGCTACAAGTATTCGCAGACATTGCCCAGAACAAGATTCCGATGCTGTCCTCTTCTTCGCTGGCCAAACGTGGTATCGCCCAATGGCGCATGGGGCTGTGTGAGGCTAAGTACCGATCATGCCGCGCATTTCTCATGGAAGCGATGCAGGCGGTCGAGGAAGAGTTGACGGGCAATGACAAGCTCCCCGGCGCGAAGACAACACAGGACGCACGTCTTGCCTGCACGCACGCCGGCAACGAATGCCTGGAGCTCGTCGACATGCTGCACAACACCGCCGGCACGACAGCCATGCGGATGTACAGCCCGTTAGAAAGGAAACTCAGAGACGCCCATGGCACCGCAAGCCATCGCTGGATCGCCCACCCGCTCTACGAGGATCTCGGTTCGATACTGCTGGGCAACGAGCCTTCCGCGGAATTTGCCGGAGGTGCGGGTGTGCCAATTGGGCCGCCGGCGCCAAAGGCCCAACCTAACAGAGAGCCCAAGGCAGAGCCCGCCGGAGTTGACACCAGGGAGCCCGCCGCACAAAGTGCCGGCGGGTAGCAGACGCTCGGCGACGTTCGTCTGCACCCACCACGTACTGGATGGTGAGGTGATACATCAGCGATGGAACTCGAACACAGTGAGTTATATGGCGCCTGGACCGGTGCCGAAGTGGAGCGCTTCCTGCTCGATAGCCGCGTGCCTCTGCGCTTGTCCTTCGAGAGTCGCAACGGCCCGATCATCGTACCGCTCTGGTTCGCTTACCGTTCCAGCCGCCTGATTTCCTGCAGCCCTGAAGATTCGATGTTGGTAAGGTCTCTGCATGCCAGCCCCGTCGTTGCTTTCGACGTCTCGACCAATGACCTTCCCTACCGTGGGATTCGAGGGCGCGGCCGCGCCACCTGCACGGCCACCGCTGACAACACACAACTCGAGGCGCTCCTGACCAGGTACGTCGGCAACACCGAAGGCCGGCTTGCACAATGGCTGCTGAACCGCTCAGGTCGAGAATCGATCATCGTGATCGAGCCTGTTTGGCTGACGAGTTGGGATTTCAGCGAGCGGATGCAGGATCTCACCAGAATTTCAGAGCGTGTTCCTGGCAGCGCGCTTTAAACATCGCCGTCAGCGGCTAACACGCCGCTGACTGCTCGGCCGTAAACCGCGAAGCGGTGGTAGCGCGCGGTTGAGGTAAGGAAGGCCGTTCACGCCGTCCTTGGCGCGACGTGAACATCTGAATGAGCCCCAGGGCTCGCGTCACCGCGAGGCG
Organism: Pseudomonadales bacterium; assembly: GCA_965267275.1. Taxonomy (GTDB): domain Bacteria; phylum Pseudomonadota; class Gammaproteobacteria; order Pseudomonadales; family Azotimanducaceae; genus UBA4421. Next base: position 1,803,321 of record OZ253950.1, on the reverse strand, counting down.
CCTGCATGCGCCTCGCTGCTCGCCCGTAGCGCGCTGTGCGCTCAGTTGAGGTAAGGAAGGGTGTTCACGCCGTCCTTGGCGCGACGTGAACATCTGAATGAGCCCCAGGGCTCGCGTCACCGCGAGGCGCCTGCATGCGCCTCGCTGCTCGCCCGTAGCGCGCTATGCGCGCTACCCCCCGAAGTCGTCCAGGAGGATGTTTTCGGGTTCGACGCCCAGATCATCGAGCATCTGCAGTACCGCAGCCGTCATCGGCGGCGGGCCACAGAGGTAGTACTCACAGTCTTCCGGCGCAGGATGGTTTTTCAGGTAGTTGTCGAGCACCACCTGGTGGATGAAGCCGATATGGCCGTCGAAGTTGTCTTCCGGCAGCGGGTCGGAAAGCGCGACGTGCCAGTCGAAGTTGTCGTGCTCCGCGGCCAGCTTGTCGAACTCCTCGACATAGAACATCTCGCGCAGTGAACGCGCGCCGTACCAGTAGCTCATCTTCGTTTTGCGGCCGCGGCGCAGCAGCTCGTCAAAAATCTGCGAGCGCAGCGGCGCCATACCCGCGCCACCACCGATCCAGATCTTCTCGGCGTCCGTGTCTTTGACGAAGAACTCACCGTAAGGCCCGAACACCGTCAGCTTGTCGCCGGGCTTCAGATTGAAAACGTAGGACGACATCTTGCCCGCAGGCACGTCCATGCCCGGAGGCGGGCTTGCAACACGGATGTTGAATTTGAGAATGCCCTTCTCTTCCGGATAGTTGGCCATCGAGTAGGCGCGGATGGTGGTCTCGTCCACCTTGGAGAAATTTGCCCACACATCGAAGCGGTCCCAGTCCTCGTGATACTCGGGCTCGACGTCGATCTCTTTGTACTGCATCTCGTACGGCGGGATCTCTAGCTGCACGTAGCCGCCCGCCTTGAAGTCGACATCTTCGCCTTCCGGCAGCTTGAGGTTCAATTCTTTGATGAAGGTGGCCACGTTGGGGTTGGAGGTGACTTCACACTCCCAGCGCTTGACGCCGATGGCGTCTTCGGGGATTTCGATTTTGAGGTCCTGCTTGACCGCCACCTGGCAGCTGAGGCGCCAATCGTCGCGGATTTCACCGCGGGTGAAATGCCCTTCCTCAGTGGAAAGGATCGAACCACCGCCTTCCATGACACGGCAGCGGCACTGGGCACAGGTTCCGCCACCACCGCAGGCGCTGGCCAGGAAGATCCCTTTGGAGGCCAGCGTGCCGAGCAGCTTACCGCCGGCCGGGACCTGGATCGCTTTGTCAGGATCGTCGTTGATCATGATCGTGACGTCGCCGGAGCTCACCAGCCGCGAGCGGGCGAAGAGAATGAATGCCACCAGAGCCAGGACCGTGCCGGTGAACATCACCACACCTAAGAGAACGGTCGTATCCAACATAACGCTTCCTTTACTCCTACTTGATCCAACGCTGCGAGCGTTAGATATCGATACCGCCAAAAGACATGAAACACAGGCTCAACAAGCCAACTGATATGAACGTGATCCCAAGGCCGCGGAGGCCATCTGGCACGTCGCTGTACTTCAGCTTCTCACGCACGCCTGCAAGCGCCGTGATCGCGAGCGCCCAGCCGACGCCGGCGCCGAGACCAAACACCGCGCTTTCCGCAAACGTCTGATCCTGCTCGATCATGATGAGCGACGCACCAAGGATGGCGCAGTTCACCGTGATCAGCGGCAGGAACACGCCCAGCGCGTTGTAGAGCACCGGTACGTAGCGATCCAGCACCATCTCGAGAATCTGCACCATGGCGGCGATCACGCCGATGTAGGACAGCAGCCCCAGGAAGCTCAGATCGACTTCCGGGAACCCTGCCCAGGCCAATGCGCCTTCGCGTAACAGGTTGTTGAAGATCAGGTTGTTGACCGGCACGGTGATGCCCAGCACCACGATGACGGCGATGCCCAGACCGAATGCGGTCGAGATCTTCTTGGAGATGGCAATGAACGTACACATCCCCAGGAAAAAGGTCAGCGCCATGTTCTCGATGAACACGGCTTTGATGAATATGCCGAGATAATGTTCCATGGATTACATCGCCTCCCGATACTGCATATTCGCCGCGATCTCGTACTCCGGCTCCTCCACCTGGTCTTTCTTCCAGGCGCGTATCGCCCAGATGAACAGCCCGATGAGGAAAAATGCGCTCGGTGACAGGAGCATCATGCCATTGGATACGTACCAGCCGCCGTTGTTCACAGTCGGCAGGATCTCATAACCCATGAAGGTCCCGGCGCCCAGCGGCTCGCGGAAAAGCGCCACACCGATCAGGATGACACTGTAACCAAGCGCGTTGCCGAAACCGTCGAGCGCGGACAGGAACGGCCCGTTCTGCATCGCAAACGCTTCAGCGCGGCCCATGACTATACAGTTGGTAATGATCAGACCCACAAACACCGACAGGCTCTTGGAGATATCGTACGCCACCGCCTGCAGCACCTGGTCGACGACAATCACCAGCGAAGCGATGATTGTCATCTGCACAATGATGCGAATGTTGGTGGGAATCCGATCGCGGATCAGCGACACCGCCAGGTTCGACATGGTGCACACGAAGATGACCGCGGCGCACATGACAAGCGTCTGCGACATGCTGATCGTCACCGCCAGCGCGGAGCAGATACCGAGCACCTGCAGCGCTATCGGGTTGTTGTTGAATATCGGGTCGACTAAGACTTCGGTTGGTTTGGACATGTCTGGTTCCTAACCCCTATGCCTGCGCTTTGAGGCGTTGTATGAACGGACCGAAGCCAAGTTCGCCGGTCCAGAAATTAACGAGATTCTCGACACCCCGGGCGGTAAACGTCGCGCCGGACAGCGCATCCACCTCGTACTGGGCAGCAGCCGAACCCTCGGGTGACCGGGTCTTCACGAGCTGCACGCTGGGGTCGTTATTCTCGTCGAAGAGCTGCACCCCGGGCCATTGCGCTTTCCAACTGGGGTTGTCCACTTCCCCGCCCAGGCCGGGCGTTTCTTTGTGCTGATAGAAGCCGAGCCCCGAAATCGTCTGCAAGTCGGCATCGAGGGCCAGGTAGCCAAACAAGGTGCCCCAGAGTCCGTATCCCCTGACCGGCAGCACCAGCTTGTCGATCTCGCCATCGATCCGCTTGATGTAGACGAGCGAGGCATTCTCGCGACGACGCAGCGTTGCGATGTCCTGCTCGGAGGAGAGGGCCATGGAAAGCTCCGGTTTCTTCGCGGCTTTGATCGGATCGAAGGTGCTGGCGTCAATGTCGTCGACAAATTCACCGGTCTCGAGATCGACCACACGCACTTCGAACTCAGCAAAGAGCTCATCGACGCTGCGCCCGTCTTCGGCAACGACAGCATCACTCGGCAGCATGCCTGCGGCACGCAGAATGTTCTGTTTCTGATCGAGTTCTTTATTGAGCTGCTGCTGAGGCTTCAGCGCCACAGCAATGCCCGACACCACGATCGAGCACACCAGGCACACACCCAGCGCGACGATGAAGGTGTTACTCAGACTGTCTTTGTCGAAACTAGCCACGTGCCAATCTCCGTTTGATGTTCGATTGCACCACGAAGTGATCGATGAGCGGCGCAAACAGGTTGCCGAAGAGAATTGCCAGCATCATGCCCTCAGGAAATGCCGGGTTGACGACCCGGATGACGGCGCACATGAAGCCGACCAGAATGCCGTAGACCAGCCGCCCCGTGTTCGTATGCGCGGCGGATACCGGATCGGTCGCCATGAACACCGCGCCAAAGGCAAATCCGCCGAGGACGATATGCCAGGCTGGCGTCATGCCGAACATCGGGTTGGATGAGGGAATCAGGTTGAAGAGACCTACCGTCGCAACCAGGCCGATCAAGCAGCCCAGCATGATCCGCCATGACGCGATGCGTGTTGCCATCAAGATGACGGCCGCGATGAGAATGGCGAGGATGCTCTCACCGCCGATCGTACCCGGCATGTAGCCAATGAACGCCGAGGTGAAATCGATACCGTAGTCGAGACCCAGTGCCGCGTTGCCGAGCGGCGTCGCCTGGGTCACGCCGTCAACCGCGACCCATACCGAATCACCGGACATGGATGCCGGGTAGGCGAAATACAAAAACGCGCGTCCCGTCAGCGCCGGGTTGAGGAAGTTCTTGCCGGTGCCGCCGAATACCTCTTTACCGATCACGACCCCGAAGATGATGCCGATGACCGCAATCCACAGCGGGATGTCAGCCGGTAAGGTGAGCGTATAAAGGATGGAGGTGACGAAGTAGCCCTCGTTGACCTCGTGGTTGCGCACGGAGGCAAACCAGATTTCAAAGGCGATGCCCGCGAGGAATACGACGATGTATAAAGGAATGAAGTAGCCGAGCCCGTGGATGAGACAGTCGACCATGCTGTTCGGATCGAAGCTCAGAAGCGGGTTCAGGAATATGCCCCGCCAGCCTTCAATCGCGGTCATGCCCGCTGCCTGCATGGCTTCGTTCGCCTGCAGACCGACAAAATAGCTGCCGACAATGCCGGGGATCCAGGCGCACAGCCAAACGGTCATCATGATGCGCTTGAGGTCCAGACCGTCGCGTACATGGGAAGCGCCGCGCGTGGTCTTGCCGGGGGTATAAAGCGCCGTATCTATCGCCTCATAGGCCGGATACAGAAACTCGAAGCGGCCGCCTTTTTCGAAATGCGGCGCGACATTGTCCAATATGGATCTGAGACTCACGGCCTAACCCTCCTTCTCGATCTGGGTCAGCACTGTGCGCAGCACGGGACCGTATTCATATTTGCCCGGGCAGGCGTATGTGCAGAGCGCAACGTCTTCCTCATCGAGTTCCAGACAGCCGAGGTTGATCGCGGTTTCCAGGTCTCCGACCAGGATGGCGCGTAACATCTGCGTTGCGAGGATATCCATGGGCATCACCGCGTCGTAAGTCCCGATCGGCACCATCGCGCGCGTGCTGCCGTTGGTGGTCGTGGTGAAGCGGACACTCTTTTCGCCAAACCATTTCGACAGGAATGCAGGGTAGACAGAGTGGCGATCGGTGCCCGGCGCAAGATAGCCGAACAGCCGGCGTTCCGTATCTTCCGGCAGCGCGGACACCTGCAGATGGTAGCGGCCCAGATAAGCCCGCGCGCCCTCTGCCGTATGCCCGGCCAGGACAGAACCGGAGATCACCCGCTGCGTACCGTCCGCCAGCTGACCCGCCGTCAGCTCATCCAGGTTGGCGCCCAGCATCGTCTTGACGAGGCGCGGTTTCGCCACACCCGGCCCAGCCAGGGCGACGACCCGTTCACTCATGATCTGGCCAGTCAAAAACAGGTGGCCGATGGCAATGGCGTCCTGGTAGTTCAGATACCACACGGTTTTAGAGGTGCCGACCGGGTCGAGGAAATGTATGTGCGTGCCCGCGAGCCCGGCGGGATGGGGGCCCGAAAACTCGTGCGCCGCAATGCTGCCCGCGGTGCCGGTTGGCAGATATTTACCCTGCTCATGACAAACGAAGACCGGCCCCTCGGTCAGGCAGGAAAGCACGTCGAGGCCAGCAGCAAACTCGTTGGCGTACTCCGGGATGACCACGGACGGGTCTGCCGCCAGTGGATTGGTGTCCATCGCCGTGACAAAAATTGAATTCGGCGAGGCGTCCGCGTCCGGCACACGGGAGAACGGGCGCGTGCGCAGCGCTGTCCATAGACCGCTGGTCAGCAGCTGGTCCACCACGGCCTGGCGCTCGAGACTGGCAAGCTTGTCGGCTTCGTAGGCACCGAACTCGATCTGCCCGCCTTCGCCGGCCTCGATGACCACCGACAACAGGGCGCGCTTCGCGCCTCGGTTGATGGCAGTGACGGTGCCAGCGACCGGCGCGGTATAGGTGACGCCTTCGGTTTTCTTACAGGTGAACAGCGCCTGGCCCTGCGCTACGGTGTCCCCTTCACCAACGAGCATGGTTGGTTTCATGCCAGGGTAGTCTTCGCCCAGGACGGCGACGCTGCGAATGTTGGGACTGTCCCCGATAGCCTGCTCGGGGTTGCCTGCGATGGGGAGATCCATCCCCTTTTTAATTTTGATCATGCGTTCTTCGTTTCTAGCGCTGGTGCAGCGTGATCACGGCACGGCTCGCTAATTTGTTTTACTCGCCGCGCCCGGATCCTGCCCTGTGCGAAGGGTCAAGCGGAGTTTCCGGTGCATAGACAAGTCTAGTTGCGATTTCGAAAGAGCCAGCTAAAAAAACCGGTTTTTGGCTTGGCGGACAGTGACGGCTCACTGCCCGGCTCGAGGCCGCGCAGATTATAAAGACATGGGCATTTAATGCCAACAATCTGGCGCTTTATTCGCGCCCGGACCGGCAGAACGGTGGCTAGTAGAACAACGAGATGAAGAATCGCGTCACGATGGAGTCGAACTCGTAGAACGGTTCGTTACCCGGGGCGTATCCCGTGGCGGTGACGTCGCGGAAATCGTCGTACTGAAAGTCGATGTAATCAACAAACAAATTGACGGATCCGCGTTTGAATCCGGGCAGCCAGTGCGTATCAAACTCGTAGCTGATGCCGCCGCCCAGGGTCTGGGTCCGGAAACCCGCCAGCTCTTTGTCGCGGGCCATGAAGTTCTGGGCGTTGGAACGCGGAAAGAGATCGCTGTAGAAGTCAGCCGCGGTCTGTTTGTAGTACCGGTACTTCAATTCGACGATGAGCCCCAAATCTTCGATCGGATGGGTATAGGCAATCTCGCCGTTGAACGCATCGATGCCCCACGTGTCGGTATAGGTCCGATACTCGAGCTTCAGCGCCGCTCGATACGGCAGATAGTACATACCACGGATCGCCGCGGCGGAGCTGGTGCGCGTACGCGGATAGACTTCCAGCTCGTAGCCGTAACCGCGCGCTTCGTTGGGATCGAGATAGCGCACTTGACGGTACGGGTTGTTGAGGAACCCTTCGTCAGTCACGCCCTCATAGTTCATGCTGATGATGAGATTCTTAGTCAGAATCTGGGAAATATCGATCCGATAGGTCTGGCGGTCGGTTTCTTCTTCGAAGTTGTCGTCGCCATTACGGCGCACGGTGTCCCAACCGCGGGCGTACGAGATGCCAAGCGTGGTGAGGTCGCCAAAGAAGTCCTGGCTGATGCCGAAACGCGCGGAATGCGCAGAGTAGTCGGACTCTTCGGAGTTGGTGTACGACATGCCCATGAAGGTTTTGCCGCGGAGGTAGTCGACGCCAAGGCTCTTTTCTTTGCGCTCCTCGGTGTACTGACTCGCCGTCGCCACGACGTCAATCGACGCGCTGGTGATGGTATCAACGTAGTAGTTACCCCAGACGGACACCTTGTCTTTGAAACCCTTGCGCACCAGCACCGACGGGCCGTCAACTTCCAGACCGCCGCCGTCGTAGCCGTGATACAAAATGTCGGAACGATCTTCCGGCAACACTGCTGCCTGCGTAAGGCCCGCCCAGAGCAGCGCAAAAACCGCGGCGATGCCGCCGCGCAGGATGCTCGTGTGCTTGTTATTCCCCATCGTCATGATGCCGTTCGTCCTGAACCGAATGTTTAGTTACAGCCGCAGCCGCCGCCCGAGCCGCCTTCTGCACCGCGCGCGCCTTCCCGCGCCTGATAGACGTGATGCAGGTAAGCCGCGCTCGCCGGATCGCGGCTGAAGCTCATGATCGGGTCGGCCAGATTGTTGCGCTCAAACGGACTCACCCAGGGTTTGATTTCCATGGATGAGCAACCGCCCGCGGCCAGCAGGACCGTCAGGATGAGCAGATTGCGTATACCGCGCATCAATACTTGTGCAGTTTGCATGGCAGATTCCTAAAAGAAGACTGTCAGACCGCCGCTGAACTCTATGTTGTGTTTGTTTTCCATCGAGCCCAACAGGTCCGACTCGAAGAAGTGGTCGCGAACATTGACATGAAAGGCCAGCCAGTCGGTGGCGATGAATCGATAACCGACACCCGCGCTGATGGTGAAAATGTCATCGCCGCCGAATTCGGTGCTGCCGGCACCGGCGACCAGATAGAGGCTGCCTTTGAACGCCCAGCGTCCACCGACAAATGCTTCGCCAGGGAAAACGTTCCAGCCGAGGGAGACGTTGTAGTAAGTGAGATCGCGCTCGTCGTCGGTCAACAAAGGCGCACCGCCGCTCAGGAGCTCGAAGCTGGTCTGACCCATGGTCGTCTGGCCGTAGATGCCCTCGACGAAGAAGTCTTCGGTGACGTGATAGGCAAAGCGTACGCCGGTCACCGTGTCCGAGCCGAAGTCCTCGACGTTCATGATGCCGCCGAACGCGCCTATCTCGAAATCCTCGGAATCGAGCTCGTCGATGTCCACCTCGCGCCGTTCCGGCTCGCGCACGACGAGCGGCTCGAGCTCGAGCTGTTCAGGCTGGGCTGCAAATGCCGGCGCCGTCAAAAACGCGAGCATCAGGGTTGTTAGAAAAATACGCTGAAACCTGCTTTCCATTGATCTATCTCTTCGTTGTCATCCCGACTCGTGAGCACCGTGTGGCGCTTGTATTCCATGCGCAGCATGAAGCGATCGCTGAGGTAGAAGTTGGCCCCTACCCCGGCGTGAGCAATTTCATCTTCGCGGTCTTCAGCCTGCACTATCGTAGTGAAGGGCTTGGTTTCGATTATGCCCGTGCCTATCGTGAAATAAGGTGACAGACGCCACTCTGGGAACGGATACATGAGGATGTTTGCGGACCCCATCACACCATCGGAAAACTCTCCGAGGATCTGCGTGGCCTCAATCTGAAACGTGATGTTCGGCGTCAACGCGTAACCCAGGTAACCGGTCAGGCTGCTGGCGCCGCCGAAATCACCGCCATTGAAACCCATCTCCCACCGGCGCTCGGAGAAGTCCGCCAGCCCCAGGGCGCCGAAGTCGATTTCGTTGCCATCCAGATCCAGCGTGTGGCGCATCTCATCTCTGTGCACCCACCCCTCTTTGTCGCGAGGCGTACGCACTTTAAACCAGTCGGTTTTGCGCTTGAGCATCACGACTTCGTCACCTTGCGCGGCGACATAGAAGATGGGGTAGCCGCGGCCGGGACCGGTGCGCAATTCGATATAAGGATCAGACACGACCACGGAAGGTTCGTAGTCCTCAAACAGGCTCCAGGCGAACGCGGGCGCGGCCGCAAGCCACACCAGCGTGCCCACGAGAAGGTGGGCGAAGCGGGCGTAAACAGTGTCTTTAATCTTCAGTTCTTTCATCTGCCGTAATTCCCTTTGCGGCGCGGGCGCGCTATTGCGGCACCCGGAATGGGTCGTTGTAGTACTGCCCACCGATGTCTATCCATTCAGAAACCAGTTTCAGCTCAGCCTCGGTCAGACGGCCATCGTGCGTGCCGCCCGGTGCAAACAAGTTGAAGAACCGCGGGCTCAGGTTGGCGCCGCCAACCGAAAGTGAAGGCGTCACGTTGATCGGCACCAGCACTGGTATCGGGTTACCCGCACCGTCGAGGATCAGGTTTCCGTCAGCGTCCGTCTCGAAAAGCGGATTGCCGTTGGCGTCGGTGGCCTGCACCAGTTCGTCCTGCACAGCGCCGTCCACGACCACCTGCGAGTTGTCATTGAACAGCAACTCACGGTAGCTCTTGAAGTGATCCGCCTCGTCCGCGCTCGGGCCGTCCGAGAGATCCAGCTGCGCCGCCGGCACCATGGCCATGCCCATCGCGTCCACCACGTTGTGGCATGCAGTACAGGTGTCGTCCGCCAGCACGGTCACGCCATCTACGTCCAGAGTCTGACGATCGACACTCCAGATCGGGTGTATGTGATCCTCGTAGTGGATCGTTATCCGGCACGCAGCCTGCCAGTTGGTCACACAGCCGGGATCCACCGGCGGCACTGTCGTGAGATCTGTGTAGTTGTAGGCAAAGCTCACGTCCTTGGCGCGCACGTTCTCATCTGTCCAAAGATCGTCGTAGCGAACGTCGACTGACGGGTTCGGAATCCCGTTGATGCGCGTGATCACCTCAGCCATGGTTTCGCCGGCATTGGCAAAGAGCGCCGGCTCTGTGTTGGGGAACGGCGAGCCATCCAGCGGCGCACCGGTGTTCGAGCTCGGCGCCTCGGCATCGCGACGCGCGTGAGGGAACTCGCTGTCGAAAGAATGACAGCCATTGCAGGTCATCTCTTCACCCGGACGCAGTTGCATCCAGTTGTTGTGGCGCGCGCTGATACGGCGACCGTTGGCGTCGAGAATTTCCACCCAGAAAGCTATGTTGGCCGGCACCTTCACCTTAACCGAACCGTCAGGCTCGATGGGTGCGTAGCCGATGATTTCGCGCATGAGCTGAGCCTGAGAGCGTCCGAATGCAGTGCCGTCGACATCGACGATGTCGTCATCAGGAAAAGACACAGACTTCACGATGCGCAGGAAACGCGCCGGGCGATCCGCGGCAACGGTGACCGCAGGGTCGGCGAACGCGGTCAAATCAGCCAGCGATGTGCCGTCCATTTCGTAGACGTTGCGAATGTGAATCACACCCACCGCCTCACCAACCAGGTCAGGGTCGAGGTCGATGCCCGCGGTCTTGTCGAGTATGACCGGCGGTGCAGTGCGCGCCTCCATGACGATGCCTTCAGAAAAAGCAGCGCCCTCTTCACCCAGCACAATCGGTTGCTGCGTGCCTTCATCGATGTCATTCATCCAGATCCCGTAGAGCGGGTCTGCTTCAACCATATCGGGATTAGCGAGGTTTTCGTCCGTGCAAGGCAAAATGACCGGCGCCAGGGGATCGCTCGTCGTATCGAGCAGACGACACTGGCTCCAGGACACCAGCAGGCGGTTGGTGCCGTCATACAACGGCGAGATGTGCGCATAGCGGCCCTGCCGCGGCGGCACTGTTTCATCCAGTGACAGCTCGCCCGGAATGAGAAGCTCCTGGGCATCCGCCAGGAGGCCGGCATTGGCAAACGTCGGCTGATCGTGCTCGACGTAGTTCGCCACGTCGATCGCGACCGGCAATGCACCAAGACGCGAGACCGGTCCAGGCGGGCGAATCATCACCAACAGGCGTCCGTCGGGCAGTTCGGTAGATTCGACAAACTCGACGGTCTCACCGTTCGGCCCCGTGTCATGACTGTGGACGCCATAAAGCAGTTCCTGCTCGGTACCATCGGGATTTGCCCGATACAGGCTGATGCGATCGCGCCCGGCAACGTTATCCCAGCGCGAGTAGACGACGCGGCCGTCACCCAGCACGTTGGGGTCCAGATCAGAGCTCTGGTTATAGGTGATCTGCTGAATGTCCGAACCATCGCTGTTCATGACATGCAGGGTCAACGCCTCTTCGTCGCGATCCTCGTCAAACGCAGAAAATTGCGGCTTACCCTCATCGAGGAGAATCGCCTTGGCCTGACGCTGGCGCGTCGAGGCAAACAGAATGCGGCCATCAGGCAGAAACTTTGGCGCGACGTCCTCGCCGTCTTCGGCAACGATGTCGGACTGAATGATCCGTTCGAGGGTGCCGAGCTCGCGGTCGAACAACCACAGATTCCAGGTCGGCTGCTCGTCGTCATCGAGATCGGGGTCTTCCGGCGCGCGCATCGCAAACACCAGCTGCAGACCATCATAGGAGACCGCAAGGTCTTTGACGTCGTAGAGCGGGGGGTTACCGTCGTCATCATCGGGAAACACGCCGGACGTCAACGAAGTTTCATCCGCGCTTGGTGATGCCCGGTCACGTATGAATAGCTCGGCGCCAGGGAAAAATTCTGTGGCCCGACGAACCTCGGTCGTCAGCAGGTTGCCGTCATCGTCAGTCAACAGCGGCCGTTTGACATAAGCCACAGGGAAGTCGACAACGACCGGATCCGGCGACTGACCGCTGCCAAACCCCGACGAGCCGGAGCTCGAGCCGCTGCCGCAGCCGGCGAGCAATACAGCGACGCACGCGGCCTGCACGGCAGGCCATGCTCTCAGCCAACTGTTTCGCGAAGTAAATCCGTTAGCGGAGCGGTACTTCAAAACCACAGCCTCTACACCCTTGCATTGGAAGTCACATTTTTTCACAAGGGCCTGCCCGCTAGATGTGCGGCAGATCACAGCGCCTTACATCGCAACTACATTCGGACGGCCGACAACGTATAGATAAGGACGCAGCGCCCAGATCGGCGGAGATACGCGAGCAGCGGCAGTTCGCGGATACGGCTCCAGGAAAACCCGGAGAACCGATCAGATGCAGCGGAGGATGCGCGCCGATATGGCTACAGATGCGGAAAAAAGCATTGGGTCACAGTTTCACAACAGAAAATTCACGATTCTATGCAGCGATGCACCTTAAGGGACTAAGGGGCTGTTCAGCGTTCGTATTCGACCAACGAATTCGCAGTGAACGCAGGCGTGAGGAGCAACAAATGAGGTTTCCATTTCCGAATAGGCGGATAGCACCTATGAGGCAGAGTCGCGCCTGGTGCGTGGCTTTGGTCTGCGTGTGGGCCGCGTTGGTGTCGCAACCCGTGCTGGCGGCATCGATCGACCAGGCGAAGCGACTTCATGACCGTATCGCTGGCGTGCCGCCAGACGCGACGATGCTGGGTAACATGCGCGATGCGATCGATTCCGGCGACGCCCTCGGCGCGGCGCTCATGGCGACCCAGGCGCCTGAATTCTATAGCGTCACACTGAAAAACTTTGCGGCACCGTGGACCAACCGTGATCGCAGCGTATTCGTCCCGTTAGACGACTATACCGCTACGGTGATCGGCATGGTGCGCGACGATGTCGACTTCCGTCAGGTTCTGTACGGCGACATTCTTTATATAGGTTCCGGCAGCGGCATCCCGGCCTACTCAAACTCCTCGAACGCCCACTATGAGGCGCTGGAAGCCGCCGGCACCGATCTACAGGCCAATCTGCAGGCCACCACGCAGTCAGCCGTCACAGGCTTACCCACAGAGGCCACGGCCGGCGTGATCACGACACGCTCAGCTGCCAAAGCATTCTTCGTCGCGGGCACCAACCGCGCAATGTTCCGCTTCACAATGCTCAACCATCTGTGTCTCGACATGGAGCAGGTGCACGACGTCACGCGGGTTCCGGACCGAATTCGCCAGGACGTGTCCCGCAGCCCCGGCGGCGATTCGCGTGTTTTCATGAACAACTGCATCGGCTGCCACAACGGCATGGACCCGCTGGCCCAGGCGTTCGCTTACTACGACTACGAATTCGATGTCATGAATGACCCGGAAGCGCTCAACGGCAGCCTCAACTACAACGGCGTCGGCCAGACCGACCCCGACACCGGTACGCGCGTCGAAGCGAAGTATTTCAACAACAATCTCAATTTCGAGCAGGGGTACGCGACCCCCGACGACAATTGGGAAAACTACTGGCGCAACGGCCCGAATAAGCTGCTTGGCTGGGACGAAACGCTCCCCGGCAGCGGTGCTGGCGCCAAAACCATGGGCCAGGAGCTCGCGCACTCCCAGGCATTCGCACAGTGCCAGGTGACGAAGGTATTCGAGAACGTTTGCCTCCGTCCGCCGCAAGACGCAGCTGACCAGAGTCAAATCGACACGCTCACCACGTCTTTCCAGGCAAACGGCTACAACCTGCGGCAAACGTTCGCAGAGGCCGCCGTTTACTGCATGGGCAACTAGGAGGTCAGGCGCATGATTTATCAAACGAAATACGCAATACGCACGGCCTGCCTGCTCGCTCTCGCGCTGCTGATGCAAGCCTGCGGCAGCGGCAGCGGCGCTTCGACCTCTGAGAATCCGCTGACCGTCACTCCGGACGTCAGCAACTACTCGGGTCCCGCGCCTGCAACAGCCGATGTACAGGCCTTCAAACTCTATGTCTGGGACAATCTGGTGCCGAACAACCGTTGCGGCACCTGCCACAACGAAGACCAGTCCCCGCGTTTCGTCCGCTCAGATGACATCAACCTCGCCTACGCAGAAGCGAACAGCATCGTTGACCTGACGGATCCGGGCGCTTCGCTTCTGGTGACCAACGTCCGCGGCGGCCACAACTGCTGGCTGTCCAGCGACGACGCTTGTGGTGACATCATCGAGTCCTACATCGAGAACTGGGCCGGCGACTCCATCGGCGGAGGCGGCAAAGAGGTAGAGCTGGAAGCACCGCCTATTCAGGATCCGGGCTCATCCAGAAACTTCCCGGCTGACTCCTCGCTCTTCGCGGCCAACGTTTATCCGTTGCTGACACAGTACTGCGCCAGCTGCCACAACGACGGCGCCGCGGTACCGCAGAGCCCGTTCTTTGCGAGCGACGACGTGGATGCTGCTTATGCGGCGGCACAGCCCCGCATTGACCTCGAGACACCAGCCAACTCACGCTTCGTCATACGTCTTGGCAGCGAATTCCACAACTGCTGGAGTGGTGACTGCCAGGCAGACGCTGCGGCCATGACGGCAGCGATCAGCACGATGGCCAGCGGGATCGTACCGACGACCGTAGATCCCAGTCTGGTGACCTCGAAAGCGCTGACGCTGACCGACGGCATCGTCTCATCTGCCGGCGGCCGGTACGAAGCTAACGTCATTGCGCTCTACGAGTTCAAAACAGGCACCGGCAATACCGTCTTCGACACTTCAGGTATCGAACCGTCGCTCAACCTGACCCTCAGCGGTGAGTACAACTGGGTTGGCGGCTGGGGCGTGCAATTTGTCGACGGCAAAGCACAGGGTTCCACCACGGCCAGCACGAAACTCCGTGATTTGATACTTGCCACCGGCGAGTACGCCATCGAGTTCTGGGCCGCGCCGGGCAACGTTACGCAGGACGGCCCTGCACGCATCGTGACCTACTCAGGCGGCCCGACGTCCCGTAACTTCATGGTTGGCCAAACTCTGTATCAGTACGATACGTTCCTGCGTTCCGATCAGACGGATCAGGCCGGCCAGCCGCAGCTGACAACCGACCCGGCTGATGAGGATCTGCAGGCCACGCTGCAACACGTGGTCGTCAACTACGATCCGGTCAACGGCCGCCAGATTTACGTCAACGGCATGTTCACCGATGACGTCGACCCGATCCCCGGTGGCTTGTTGAACGACTGGGACGACACATTCGCGTTCGCGTTGGCCAGCGAGGTCGACAATGACAACCGCTGGGCCGGGACTATCCGCCTGATGGCCATGCACAACCGCGCCCTGACGCCCGAGCAGATTGTGCAGAACTTTGAAGTAGGCGTGGGTGAAAAGTACTACCTGCTCTTCAACGTCAGCGACCACATCAGCGTGCCCGAGGCATACGTCGTCTTCGAGGTAAGCCAGTACGACTCGTACGCTTATCTGTTCGACGAACCGTTCTTTGTCAGCCTCGATGAAACAGCGACGATCGGCAACGTTCCGGTTGCCGGGATGCGCATTGGCCTCAACGGACGCGAGGTCCCCGTCGGGCAGGCATACGCCAACATGGACGTCACGCTCACTGACGCCGAGTACGCGGTCGAAGGGCTGCAGCGCATGTCAGAGCTCGGCACGATAGTGCCGCTCGAGCAAGGCCCGACGGCAGATGAGTTTTTCCTGACGTTCGAGCAGCTCGGCGCCGCAACCAACGTTGTCGTCGAAGCCGATCCGGTCGCGCCACCGCCACCGGCGCCGCGACCGCGCGATCCGGAAGTGGGCATTCGTGACTTTGCCGAGGTGAACGCCACGATGTCGAAGATGACCGGCATTCCGATCGCCAACAGCGACGTGGCTGCAACCTATGATCTGGTGCACCAGGCATTGCCCGTCGGCACCGGCGTCAACGGCTTCATTTCGTCTCAGCAGATGGGGGTCACCCAGCTCGCTATCAAGTACTGCTCAGTACTGGTTGACGATGCCTCGGCGCGCGCGAGCTTCTTCCCCGGCTTCCCGTTCGGCACGAGTCATACGACCGCGTTCAGCGACCGCAACCTGCTGCTCGACCCGCTGATCGCCAACATGGTCGGCAACGGCATCGGCTCACAGCCGGATCTGACGGCTCTGCGCGGTGAGGTGAATTCCCTCGTCGACGGTCTGGTCGCCTGCGGGGGCTCGTGTGAGAGCGACCGCACCGAGCGAATTGTCAAAGCAGCGTGCGCTTCCGTCCTGGGAAGCGCCGCGATGATGGTCCAGTAAAGGTATATAGAGGTAATCATGCGTAAACGAAGACAACGTAAATACGACGACCCGTTGTGCCATCCGGATCATCCGCGGCCGCGCACGCGCCGCGAGTTCCTGTCACAGGGTTTCATCATGGGCAGCGGCCTCACGCTCGGCAGCGCCGTAGGCGTGACGCTCTCCAACAACGTCTATGCTCAGCTGTCGCCTGACCTGCTGCCGCTGGTCTCCGACTGCGGCATCGCGACCCAGGGCGCGGGCAAAATCCCGTTCATCGCCTTCGACCTCGCGGGCGGCTCCAACCAGGCGGGATCCAACGTGCTGGTCGGGCGCCAGGGTGGGCAGCTGGACTTTCTCTCGACGGCGGGTTACGAGCGTCAGGGCCTGCCCGGGGACATGATCCCGTCGATCGTGAATCCGGACACCCAGACCAACGACTTCATCGACACCACGCTTGGACTTGCTTTCCACACGGACAGCCCGTTCCTACGCGGCATGATGACACGCATCTCGCCAACCACAGCGGCCAATATCAACGGTGCGGTCATCCCGGCGCGTTCAGAGAACGATACGGGCAATAACCCGCACAACCCGATGTACGGCATCGCGTCTGCCGGCGCCGACGGCTCGCTTCTGACGCTGATCGGCTCCGAGAACTCGGACTCGGGTGGCAACTCGATGGCGCCCGCGGCGATGATCGATCTGACGATTCGTCCCACGAAGGTCGACCGCCCCTCCGACGTCACCGGCCTGGTCGACGTTGGCGATCTGACAGCCGTGCTCAGCCAGGCTGACGCGGTTGCGGTAATGGAATCCATATACCGCATCTCGGATCAGAAGATGCAGGCGATCAGCACAGGCGGTGACCAGACGATCCACCCGGAAGACGTCGTCAAAGACCTGGTCAAGTGCGGCTATCTGAAGAGTGCCGACCTTGCCGACCGATTTGGTAACCCGGCCACGCTCGATCCGGGCGGCGACCCGATCATCTCCGGCGCCACCGGTATATTTACCGACGCCGAATTCAACGACGGCGGCCGCGACGGCGGCGAGTTCCGCAAAACCGCTTCTGTCATGAAGATGGTCGTTAACGGCTTTGCCGGCGCTGGCACCGTCGAGATGGGCGGCTACGACTACCACGGCGGACGTCGCGCCGAGGGTGAGGTCAAAGACTTCCGCGCCGGCCAGTGCATGGGCGCCTGCCTCGAATACGCCGCCCGCGTCGGTGTCCCGCTGATGCTTTATGTCATGTCAGACGGCTCCCTGTCGTCCAACGGCGCCATCGACAATACGGTCGACGGGCGTGGCAAGGGTGAGTGGGTCAGCGACAATCAGCAGACCGCCGCAACGTTCTTCCTCGTCTATAACCCGAACGGGCGGCCAACGCTCATCGGGGGCACACCGGAAGAACAAGCCATCCACCAGCAGATCGGCTACATGCGGCCCGAAGGATCGGTGGAAACTGCCGCAACGCCGGCCGCCAACAACGTGAACCTGCTCGCGCAGACGATCGTGCTGAACTACATGGCGCTGCATGGCGAAAACGGCAACTTCGGCACAGCAATGCCCGGCCACGGCCTCGGCAACGCAACCCTGCAGGACAGCCTCACGGCATTTGAGCCGATCGTCAACGGCACAATTACCAATCCGGTATAACGAATCGGTGCACGCGCTGCTACACTTGGTGTAACAGCGCGCCACCGTTTCCGCGGTGCGCCTGCACATGGACTTTAGGCAACAGGGAATTGGAACATGGCCCTGCTCGGCTGCCCCCGCTGTGAGCAAGCTCTGAATAAACAAGCCGACGGACGCTTCGCGTGCGGCGCTTGCAAAGTACAGTTTCCCAACCTCACTCTGGCCGAGGCAGAAGTGCCTTTCCTGTGGCCGGAACCCGGCGCCGCCCTCCTCGACTGGCGCAACCGCTTCAACGCGGCGTTAGCCGACATCGAGCAACAGCAATTCTTGAGCGAGACTGCGGAAGGAGACGGCGCGCTCGCAGACCGGCTCGCGCGCTTGACGGCTGGGTTCGAGACTTACAAGCAAGAACTCCAGGCGCTGCTGGCGCCGCTCGCTGTCGGCGAAGCCATTGCAAAGGAAACACACCTGGCGTTGAGAACGCGCCTGCCCACGCATCACGGGGTCTTGAGTTATGCGCAGAACATTCACCGCGATTGGGCCTGGGGCGATGACGAAAACAACGCGGTAGCAGCCCATCTCGCCGAGGTGCTGAGAGATGCACCGCTGCCCGAGACACCCCGGATCCTGGTCCTCGGCTGTGGCGCGGGTCGCCTGGCTTACGACCTCAGGAGACAGACGGGCGGCGAAGTCTGGGCGCTCGACAGCAACCCGCTACTATGCCTGATCGGTGCCGCCGTCAGCCGCGGGGCGACTCTCGCACTGACAGAATTTCCTCTGGCCCCGATCGATGCCGAGCTCTGCGCCGTGCCTCGCACGCTCGAGGCGGAACCCGTGGACAACTTACATTTTGTCTGTGGGGACGCTCTGCGGCCGCCGTTTGCGCCCGGGAGTTTTGATCTCGTTGTGACGCCCTGGCTGATCGACGTTGTCGACGCGAGCGTCGCGGATCTCGTCAACGTCATCGCGCGCTTGCTTGCGCCAGGCGGTCAGTGGTTGAACCACGGCAGCATCGCCTTCACCGGCGCTGACCCGGTCAATCGAATGAGCGAAGCAGAGCTTGCGGAGGAAACGGCGCGTCTCGGCATGCAGGTCATCCACACGAGCAACGTGCGCCTCCCCTACCTGCAGTCCCCGGCCAGCCGTCAGCATCGCACGGAGCTTACCTACACACAGCTCGCGTTGAAGACTGATGCAGTATCCGCTCACGCTCCGGAAAAGAATGCCAGACACCAGCACCTGCCCGACTGGATCGTCGTTGGCAAACAACCGATACCGCTGAGCAGGGAATTCCAGACGCAGATACACACGACCCGCATCCACGCGTTCATCATGTCATTGATCGACGGTAAGCGTTCGCTCAGCGACATGGCGCAGGTCATGGAAGACCAACGCCTGATGCCGAAAGCTGAAGCTCAGCAGGCGATCCGCCAGTTTCTGCTGACGATGTACGAGGAAGCGCAGGCGCTCAAAGGGCGCGCGCGACGCTGACAGGTCTGGCTGAGAAGTCTGTCTAAGAAGTCCTAGGAGGCAGAGACCGCAGCGGGCTGCAAAATCGGCTGACGTCCGGAGACCACGGAAGGCGTCTCGTACGTCACCAGCTCCCACGCGTCTTCGCAGCGCAGCAAAGCGCGCGCCAGCTTATTGTTCAGCGCGTGACCCGACTTATAGCCATAGAAGGCGCCGAGGATGGGCTTGCCCAGCAGGTAGAGGTCGCCGATGACGTCGAGCAGCTTGTGCTTGACGAATTCATCGTCGTAACGCAAACCGTCTTCGTTGATGACCGCATAGTCGTCAATGCCGACCGCGTTTTCGAGGCTGGAGCCGAGACACTTATTGATCGCCTGGGCCTGCTCGAGTTCTTTCACGAGGCCAAAAGAACGCGCGCGGCTGACTTCGTCCACATACGAGATGGACGAGAAATCGAGCTCAGCGTATTTCGGATGACGATTGAAAACCGGATGTTCGGCAACGAACGTGTAGCCGGCCTTGAAGCCCTGATAAGGCGTCAGCGTTGCAATCGCATCACCCTGATTGACCTTGATCTCTCGAGTAATGCGGATGAACTGCTTGGCCGCGGCCTGCTCGACGATGCCCACGCTGTTGATGAGATAGATGAACGGCGCAGCGCTGCCGTCCATGATCGGCACTTCTTCGCTGGACAACTCAACGATCAAGTTATCGATCCCCAAACCCCACAGGGCCGACATCAAGTGTTCGACAGTGGCGACCTGCACGTCGCCGGACGCGAGGCTGGTTGCCAGGGTGGTATCTGAGACGTTTTCCGCACAGGCGCTCACGGAGCCGGCGCCTTTGAGATCGGAGCGGGTGAAGACGATGCCTGTGTTTTCCTCGGCAGGGCGCAAAGTCATACGTACTTTTTCACCGGAGTGGACGCCGATGCCGATGGCATGGACGGACCGCTTTATTGTTCTTTGTCTCAGCATTCTCTGGGGTCTCTCTGGGTTAAGCGGTACCGTCAAAGGGGGCACGAACCACTTAACTATCAACAACTTGGGGCGGAACTATACAAAGAACCAAGACAAAAATGAAGAAAAAGTGGAGGTAAAAATGGAGAAATATGAATCAATTCGTTTCAAATGTGTTACAGAGCACGTTTTCCTCTATTTTTCAAAGAGTTACGGAGGAAAGCATCCGTCAAAACAGGTGCCTTTTACGCGCTGATGACCTGTTTCAGGCGGATCTGCAACAATTGACGGGGTGTCATGAAGCCCGATTACTCGGACAACACCGTCTCAAACAGCTCGAGAGTCGGGTGTCCGAGGTAGGTGCCCTTCGGCGCGCTGGCTTGAGCATGCGCACGCCGGAAGTTCTCCGATTCGGTCCAGGCGTCGAACGCTTCGCGTGATGCCCAGACCGAGTGTGATGCGTAGAGGGTGTGGTCGTCATGCTGCGCACCCTTGAGCAGATGAAACGAAACAAACCCCGGCACTTCTTTCAAAAAGCTGTCGCGCTCACGCCAGACCTGTTCGAAGCCTTCCTCGAAACCCGGGGCAATCTGAAACCGATTCATGGCGATGAACATGGCTGACCTCTCTTCACTGGTGAACGACGGGTCGTATTATCGCAGATCGAGCGCGGGACGGGAGGCCGGCCTCGCGAAACTCTCCTTGAAGTGGACGCGGCACAGCGAGACATAGCGATCGTTGCCGCCGATCTCGACCTGCGAGCCTTCGGTAATCGCGTTGCCTTCACCATCCGCGCGAATGACCATCGTGGCTTTGCTGCCGCAATGGCAGATCGCCTTTATCTCTTTGATGTTATCCGCCCACGCAAGCAGATATTGGCTCCCCGTAAACGGCTCCCCCCGGAAATCTGTGCGCAGTCCGTAGGTCAACACGGGCACGTTGAGCTGGTCGCAAACTTCGCTCAGCCCGTACACCTGATCTTTGGTGAGAAACTGCGCCTCGTCCACCAGCACACAATGCAGCGTTTCTTCGCCATGCCTGGCGGCCACCCGCGCATAGAGATCATCGCCGGGCGTAAAGGTTTCCGCTTCCGATTCGATGCCGATCCTCGAGGTCACGACACCAGCGCCGTAACGGTCATCGAGCTCCGGCGTCAGCACCAGCGTGCGCATGCCGCGCTCCTGGTAGTTGTAGCTCGACTGCAGAAGCGCGGTTGATTTGCCGGCGTTCATAGACGAGTAGTAGAAGTAGAGCTTCGCCAATTCGGTGGTCGTTTTCTTTGCGGGGAGAGGACCCTCTCACATTCAGCTCAGCAAAGCTAACCCTGAGCGGCGAGGCGCACCCCAATGCGGTATCATGTGCGACCGCAGTTGTTCCTTCGCCGGCATGTCCGAAAATCCTCTGCAGACGAAAACCCTGAGCGTCGCCCCGATGATGGCATGGACAGACCGTCACTGCCGGTACCTGCATCGGCTGTACACGCCCCGCGCCCTGCTCTTCACGGAAATGGTGACGACAGGCGCATTGCTGGAAGGCGAACAGTGGCACCAGTTGGACTATCACCCGCACGAACACCCTGTTGCGCTTCAGCTCGGCGGCAGCGAGCCCAGCGACCTGGCGCGCTGCGCGGCGCGGGCGGCAGAACTCGGGTACGACGAAATCAACCTCAACGTCGGCTGCCCTTCCGAACGGGTACAGCGCGGGGCTTTCGGTGCATGCCTGATGCTCGAACCGGAACTTGTCGCTGACTGCGTGGCGTCGATGAGCGCAGCCTGCGCCGCCCCGATCACCGTCAAATGCCGCCTGGGCGTAGACGACCATGACAGCGATCCGTTATTGCATGCGTTTGTCGAGCGTGTCGCCGAAGCCGGCTGCGGGCGTTTCTACGTGCACGCGCGCAAAGCGATCCTCGGCGGGCTGACGCCTGCGCAAAATCGGTCGATCCCGCCGCTACAACCGCAGCGGGTCGCAAACTTGAAGAACAACTTTCCCGAGCTCGAAATCATCGTCAACGGCGGCATCACCACGACAACGGAGGCTACCGAGCACCTGCAGTGGGCGGACGGCATCATGATCGGCCGCGCTGCCTATCACCGTCCGGAATTCATGAGCGAGCTGGATACCATGATGTACGGCGAACCGACGCGCGATCAGCGTGAAGTGCTCGCTGCCTATCGACACTACATGACGGAAGAGCTGGCGCGCGGACAGCGTTTGCACAGCCTGACCCGGCACGTGCTGGGCGCGTGCAACGGCATGCGCGGCGCACGACGCTACAGACAGACGTTAAGCGATGCCCGGCGTCTGAAAGCGAATGACATAAACCTCTTCGACGAAGCGCTGGCCCACGTATACCAGCCCATGGCGGAGTCAGCCTGATGCTCACACGACTACTGGATCTCTTTGTCAACGACCCCGAAGAGGACGCAACCGTTGACCCGGCGCTCGCCGCGGCGGCCCTGATGTTCGAGGTGGTCTGGGCGGACCACGATGTCGATGATCAGGAACTCGCGCAAATGTGCAAAGCCTTAACGAACCTGTTTGCGCTGGACACCAAGCGCGTCGACGAAATTGTGGCCGAAACGCGCCGCCACCACGATGAGAGCGTTGGCCTTTACCACTTCACACGTGCTTTGAACGAACAACTCGATGCCGAGGGAAAGGTGGCCGTGCTGACCGCACTGTGGCAGGTTGCTTACGCTGACACGCATCTGGATCGTTTCGAAGAGCACATGATTCGACGCATCTCTGAACTGCTCTACGTATCCCACACGGACTTCATAACTGCCAAGCTGAGCGCGCGGGACGCCGCGTCGAAAGACACCAGCTAGAAATAACTGGCTCAGGAGATCGAGCTGAGAAGATCCAGTTAAGAAGATCCTGTCGAGAAGCGCTATGAGACGTTGCGGTGATCCGCCGTGCGCAGGTCTTCTGCTTCCAGAGCGCTGACCAGATCATGGAAGGTTTCCCGATTGTGCTCGTTCAAGTTCATGAGCACCCGATGGGCATCGATGACGCGCCGACGCATCTCGTCTTCCTGCATATCGGTGGCTACCGGCAGTTCGGCGAGGTTCTGCTGTGATTCGAAGTCTTCGTTGACGATCGCAAAAACGTCATCAAAACCCATGTTATCGAGAATCCGCAGAATGTCGGGCTGGTCGCAAACCAGCGTAGGCACACGGCTGCGGCTCGCCTGCACGCCAATACTCAGCTTGGCGAGAACACCCAGCGACGTGCTGTCGATGGCCACCGCATCGGAAAGATCGACAATGACACTTTGGAAAGCAGAATCGCGAAGCATGACGTCCAGGTAATGATCAAACGAGCCACACAGGGTCACGCGCACGTCACCTTCAAAGCGAATGACGTAAACGCCGTTGTGATCCCCTACCAAAATACGACCGTTCAACTACGTACTCCTGCCCCGCGGCGTTCAAGCAGCGTGACTAATTAACAAACAACTCACGTCGTCCGGGCCCAGCTTGGCGGGGTCCAAAGACTGCCACAACATCTCCATGTCTTCACAAGCTGCCACCGCTTCCAGCAGATAGCGCTCTTTGTCCTGCAAACTCGCCTCAGGCAACAGGTCCAGAACACCGTCCGAAAACACGACAACACGAGATCCGGGTGCGAAGTCTACTCGTACAGAATCATATTGCACGTCGGGAAAAATCCCGAGCGGCTTGCCTTTCTGTTCGAGGCTGAGCACGTTTTCGCCGGCGACCAGCATAGCCGGTGGAAAGTGCGCCGCGTTGGCGTAATGCAGCACATTTTCCTGCGTATCCACCACGGCAAAGAACATTGCCACGTGTTTGTCGATTTCCTGATCAATCAACTCGTTGTTAATCCACGCCAGCACCTCGCCCGGGTTCTTCAACATCGATGTGCGGTACTCGCGCCGCAGGCGACGTGAAAAGTTCTTCAGCAACACAGTAACGAACGCTGACGACGCGCCATGTCCCGCAACGTCGGCGACGTAGCAGGCAAAGTGTCGGTCGGTAATCTGGAAATAATCAACGAAGTCACCGCTCAGAATCAGTGACGGCTGGACTCGATGCTGTAGTCTGAAGTGCCCGATACCCATCGGGTTCGGCGGCAGCATGCCAAGCTGAATGAATTGTCCCGCGCGCTGATCACGTTCGAGTTCGGAACGCATGCCTTGGAACTCGCTGCTCACCTCGCTGAGCCATCGCTGCTGACGATCGAGCAGTCGTTCCACCCCAGCCTGCATATCTCTATCGGCGAGCGGCAACTGCCAGCAGTCCTGCGCACCCGCGGCCAGACTTGTCTGCATGGCCTCGACCGACAGCGGATCGCGCGTTGCGGCCACGACGGTCAGGCCCGCTGGCAGATCCGCGGGTACCGCGCAGTCGACGCAGATCAGAATCCGCACACCGCCTTTGCGGGCGAGCTCGCGGGCGACGTCTGCGTCGACGGTCGCAAAGGTTTTGAATTCTAGATCAGTCAACTGCTGTCGCAGAGCTTCTGCCTCAGCAATCTCCGGGTCTAGCACCAACAGGCTCATAGATTAACTAGCGCCAGAATACCGATATTTTGCGGATGGGGACCCTACTCCGGTCCGTCAGGGGATACAAGCATCTTTATGTAGGCCGAATTCCTGAAACGACGCTAATCCTCGAAGTCAAAGCCATCGTCATCGAAGCTGTCTTCATCGACGCGGCCGTCGAGAATCACAAAATCGCGACGCTGCTCATAAGCATCCCGGAAAAAGACGTAACGCTCGCCAACAACGAGTTGATCGACGCCGAGGAGCTCGGCACGAAGGTCGATGACAGAGAGTGCAACGACGGCGGTGCGCGTTTCCGTATGCGAGATGAAACGCAGCGGATTGACGAGGGTATCGAGAACCAGGCCCACGGAATCCCTGACGTTCGAGCTGCCGCGAAACGGCAGGACAACGTAGTTTCCGCCACCTGCCCCCCAGACGCCAAAGGTCTGGCCGAAGTCCTCCTCATGCTCGTCGAGCCCCACCTGCGTCGCGACGTCGAAGAGACCGCCAAGCCCGAGCGTCGTATTCACGAAAAACCGACCCGTATCCGAGAGGGACTTGCGTGGCTTACCCTGGAGGAGCTGGTTCAGTGCGACCGCCGGCGTACCGATGTTGTCGAACACATTGCTGATGCCGCGACGCATGAACCGCGGCACAACTTTGCTATAGCCACTGGCGACCGGACGTAACACCCATTTGTCGGACCAGTCGTTAAACTTGAAGATCGGCCGGTTTACGCGCTCCCACGGATCGTCGGCCAGAGCCGCCGGCGCTCCACCGCACGCAACGAGCAGCGCGACGATTCCGAGCACGCGCCGCCGCGCTGTCGAATGGGTTGGTTGTCTGGATGTATGCATCATGCGTCCCGCGACGATCTCAGAGCTGAGGGTACATTATGATGCCAAGCTCGTGCAGATGGGTAAGAGTTTGTAGACCCTGAGCCTGCATCGCGGTCTGACTGACATCGCGCCCGCCTTCTGCCAATTCACGACGAATCTGCTCCAGCGCATCCGCAGCCGACAATGTCTCTAACAAGCCGACCAAACGGTGCGTCACGGGGTTGGACTCCATGAACCGCACCTTGAGCTCCGGGTTTCGATACACGATGAGGAAAGTGGGGGCTGCAGGAGGCTGTGCGGGCTGATGATCGACACCGATCTGATGTACCGGGTAATCATAGACAAGGGCCCGCATCAGCGGCGAGACAACATGAGTACCCAGCACGTCTCCTTCGAGCGCGGCTGCTGGTGGCTCGAGATCCGCAACATCCAGGGCGAGCTCCACCCATTCGTAGTGACAGAGCTCCAGCAGGAAAGGCGGCAGATCATGCAAACCGCGCGCCTGCAGAAAACTGAGAAACTCCTCGGAGATCTCCAGAAAATAAGGCGACTGGCTGGGATGCAGATGGACAAACTCCCGCGCCAGGGCGTGCCACTTCTCCTCACCCACCACCTTGCGGGCAATCGGAAACGCCGAATCCAGAAAGTTCTTGATGTTGTTGAAAAACAGATCCAGATAGATCTGCATGCGTCGCGGCTCCACATCGGCCGGCCGCGGATTGACCTCCGGATTGCGAATGTGCGCCGCAAAATCGAGCTGCACAGATCGGAATGCAGGTAAATTGCTACCCGGCAGTGGCATGGGCGCTACCTGCTGCACGTTGCAGTTCCCGGGCGCGCGCCACTTCGGCGAGCAGTTCCTCGAGGGGCGGAAAGTTGAAGTC
This sequence comes from Pseudomonadales bacterium, assembly GCA_965267275.1. GTDB lineage: Bacteria > Pseudomonadota > Gammaproteobacteria > Pseudomonadales > Azotimanducaceae > UBA4421. The sequence continues at coordinate 1,776,975 of OZ253950.1, read as the reverse complement.
TCGCTCTACCAATACGGGTACCGGACCCACCCGCTGCAACGCCGAGGACAACAAGTCCCAGACCGGGTCGATCACGGCACTGCCATGGGTATCGACACGCAGGTCTTCCGCCTCGACATAGTGACCCGCGATATGGATGTACGCAGTCCGGTCGAGATTCAGGCCCTCGAGAAACGCTTCAGGGTCATATCGGAAGTTGATGCTATTGACGTAAATGTTGTTCACGTCGAGCAGCAGATCACAATCGGCTTCTGCGAGAACGGCATTCACAAATTCGAGCTCGAGCATCTCCTGGCCTGGCGCGGCGTAATAGCTGATGTTTTCCACCGCAATGCGGCGCTCGAGAATATCCTGTACCTGACGGATGCGATTGCTGACATAGCGGACCGCCTCTTCGGTAAAGGGGATCGGCATGAGATCGTAAAGATGACCCTTGTCGTCGCTGCAGAAGCTCAGATGTTCCGAGTAGTAGCGAATGTCAAAGTCATCGAGAAAGCCCTTCACGGAACGGACAAAGTCGACGTCCAACGGCGCCGGGCTGCCAAGCGACAAAGACAGTCCGTGACAAACGAAGGGAAAGCGTTCGGTAAGGTGCTGGAACTGGCGGCCGAAACGGCCGCCAACTCCAATCCAGTTCTCCGGCGCGACTTCGAAAAAATCCAGAGCGGCGTCGTCCAGATCCTCGAGCATCGGCAGCATGCCGCGTCGTAGACCCAGACCCGCGCCGCCCCAGTCTTTCTGCGCGGAGAAACTCATGGCAATGAACGCGTCAGCGTCAGCTCAGGCAGCGCCTCCGCACTTACCTTCACCGCACTTGCCTTCGCCGTCCTTCTCTTCGCCGCACTTGCCTTCACCGCACTTGCCTTCGCCGTCTTTCTCCTCGCCGCACTTGCCTTCACCGCATTTGCCTTCGCCGCATTTGCCTTCGCCGCATTTGCCTTCGCCGCACTTGCCTTCGCCGTCCTTGTCGTCTTCGCCGCACTTACCTTCGCCGCATTTGCCTTCTCCGCACTTGCCTTCGGCCTGCGCAAGGAGGTCATAGCCACGCTCGAGGTCAGCGGCGACAAACAGGTTGTCGTCTGCCTGAGCCACGCCGGTAGTCGCTAACGAGGCAACAAACGCCGTACCTACGGCAGCAGCAATCGGTTTCATCTTTTTGTTCAACATCTTCGTTTATCTCCACAATAACTGTTGAGGCTCCCTCTATGGCCGATATCGCTGGCCGCATGGCAACCGCTCAAGAACCGCTTTAGCGCGTGTTCGAGTCCTATGACCGGGGCACATTAGCTTTGTTCCCCGCTCACGGTGTGTTGTATTAAAAAATGTGGAGTGATGCCAGCGTCAAACGATACCGATGCGCTGTTCCTCGAGCTTGAGCTCAGCGTCAACGCGCTTGGGCGAGGCTTTCCAGCCCGGGCCGAAGTAAGCCAGATCCAGCGGGTGCGGGCTGAGCCTGGTGCGCGCCAGCTTCTCCGCAAAGAGCGCGAGCCGCAGTTCCTCTACCAGAAACCGCAAATCCTGGAACCGCGCGCGATCGCAAAGCTCATGCTCTCCAATCCGCTGCAACCTCGAATGAAAAGGCTCCAACTCTTTGATTTTCTTAATGTCTTGAGGCACGTGTCCCGGCAAATGCTGAAGGCGCCGGGCAATGCCATCCAGGTAACGCGGCAGCAATGACAAATACCGCGAAGGCGTTTCCTCGAGCACAGCACGCGGCACGAGTGATTCGATGTGTCCCAGGATGTCCGCCCTGCTCTGGTCGTAGGCTTTTGAGGTCAGCTCATCGAGCGCGGTTCGGCAATCAAATCGCAACCGCAGTATCTCAGCAAGAGAAGCCACCGTCTGGTTGACGCGTTCCGCAAGCTCGCCGCGATGTTGCTCGAGACGGGCTTTGAACGCCGCCTCGTTCTCGGGTAACGGCCGGTCTTCGAAGAAACAGAACCACACTGCGTTGCGCAATAACTCGTCCTTGAGCGCCTGAGCATCTCCCAGCGTGGCAAAGTGCAGGCCCAGCTGCGGGTGTTTGTCGAGCTCGCGCCGGAAATAGCCCCCGACTTTACCGAGCTCCAGGAGAGCAAGGCGCGCCAGACCGCGCCGATGCGAATGGTCGCGTGCCTGCGGGCTATCGAAGAGGCGCAGTGCGACCGAGGTGCCGTGATCTTCAAACCCGGGATATTTCACGGTGGGTGCGCCTTTGCCGCCGCGCACCTCCTGATGTTCGATCGCGACCGGCGGAAAGGCGGTGAGCCCCGTCATGTCGCGGCGCTGCGCCTCATTGCCAGCCGGCGCAGCGTCGCTGAGCCCAGCTTTCAACCGGCGCAGGTCACGGCCCTTCGCAAGCACCTTGCCGTCCGCATCCTCGATGACAACACGCATGAGCAGATGCGGATCAACGCGTTCGCGATCCCAATCCGCTTCGGTGACCTCGAGCCGATAACGGTCCTTGAGGAGCTGCGCGAGTGCGCTCAGGAACCTCCCATGTCGATAAGTGCCCTCTTGCAGGAGAGCACTGGTGAGTTCCTCAACTTTGTCCGGCAGCGGCACGAGGGCGCGTCGACGCTGTTTCGGGAGGCTGCGCAGCCACTGATCGACGACGCGGCTGATGAAGCCAGGCACGGACCATTCCAGCAGTTCAGCGTTGAGCGCCGGCAATACCCCGACTGGCACACGCACGGTGATACCGTCGTCATCGGCACCCGGAGCAAATTTGTAGCTGAGATCAAGCTGTACATGCGCATCAACGACCAGCTGGCTGGGAAAGTCTTCGAGATCGAGCCGCCCGTCCGGACTCCGCAAAAGATCACTCTCGGACATGAACAGTGCATCGCGCGCCGCCCGGTCCGCACGCCGCAGCCACTTCTCCAGATCACTCATGCGACACAGCGAGGTTGGCAACCGCTTGTCGTAGAATTCAACCAGGTCGTCATCGCTGACGAGCAGGTCACGCCGACGGCCTTTGGCTTCGAGGTCCTCGACCTCTGCCGCCAGGCGCAGGTTATGGTCCAGAAACTCCGGGGGTTTTTTGACTTGCCCGGCAATCAGGCCGTCACGGATGAAGAGATCGCGAGACTGGACCGCATCGATCTGCGCAAAGCTCACCTGCCGATTTTCCGCGAGCCGGAGACCGTAGAGGCTGACGCTTTTGTTTGCCATGACTTCGCCGCGACTCAGACTCCAGAACGGCGCGCTGAACTGGCTCTTGATGAGGTGCGCCGCCTGGCGTTCGATCCAGCGCGCTTCCACCGCGGCAACCTGCCGCGCATAGACTCTGCTGGTTTCAGCAATCTCACCCGCGACGATCCACTTCGGCGTCCGCCCCGCCAACCCGGATCCGGGGAAAATGCGCATTTTCAGATTGCGCGCACCAAGATATTGACCACGCTCATCATGGGTACCGATGAGACTCAGGCTGCCGGCCAGAATGCTTTCGTGCACCGCGCCGTAGCTTGCGGGACTCGAGTTCACTTTGAGACCGAGCTCGCGACAGACGAGCAGCAACTGTCTATGCAGCTCCCGCCACTCGCGCACCCTCTGCGGGCTGAGGAAACGTTTCTTGAGCAACGTTGTAAAGCGGTTGCGGGTCAACTCCTGACGCTGCTCCTCAAGCCACTGCCACAAGTTGATGAACGTCAGAAAGTCGCTCTTCTCATCGGCGAAGCGCGCGTGCGATTCATCCGCAGCCTGCTGTCTGGCCAGGGGACGTTCGCGCGGGTCCTGAGCGGCAAGCGCTGAAGCAACGATGAGCACCTCAGCGACGGCACCCTGGCGGCCTGCCTCAATCAGCATACGCGCCAGGCGCGGATCGACAGGTATGCGGGCCATGGCACGGCCGGTATCCGTCAGCTTCCCGTTTCTGAGGGCCGTCAGCTCTTCGAGTAAACGATAAGCGTCTTTGACCGCCCGCGGATCTGGCGGGTCCAGAAAAGGAAACGTCGACACCTCGCCCAGCCGGAATGCCTGCATCTGCAGCACCACCGAAGCCAGATTCACCCGCCGGATTTCCGGGTCGGTAAACTCCGGGCGGCTGATTAAGTCCTGCTCGTCGTACAGCCGGTAACAAACGCCCGGAGCGACCCTGCCGCAACGGCCCTTGCGCTGATCGGCGCTGGCCTGCGAGATGGGTTCTATCGGCAGACGCTGCAGCTTCGAGCGATAGCTGTAGCGGTTGATACGGGCAAGCCCGAGATCGATCACATAGCCGATATTAGGCACCGTGAGCGATGTTTCCGCGACGTTAGTCGCAAGCACCACACGCCGACGCCCGCTACCCGGCTCGAAGATCTTGCGCTGCTCGGCAAAGCTGAGGCGCGCATACAGTGGCAGGACTTCCAGTCGTTCACCAAACTGTCGGCGCAAATGGCGGGCCGCTTCGAAGATCTCCCGCTCACCTGGAAAAAAAACGAGCACGTCACGCGCCTGTCCGAGCGGCCGCTGCTCGATCTCCTCCAGCGCGGCGCTGATACCTTGCAGCGCGTCTTCGTCTGCAGGATCGCGGTACTTCACTTCAACAGGAAAAGTGCGTCCGCCCACGCGCACGACAGGGGCATCGTCGAAAAATTCCGCAAATCGCTCAACGTCAATCGTCGCGCTCGTGACAACGATCTTGAGATCCTTGCGCCGTCCGAGCAGCCGCTTCAGGTAACCCAGCAGAAAATCGATGTTGAGACTTCGCTCGTGCGCTTCGTCGATGACAATGGCATCGTATTGGTCCAGATACCGATCGCGGCGTATCTCGGTCAACAAGAGCCCATCGGTCATGACCCGCACCAGCGTGCGCTCGTCGCTCTGATCGCTGAATCGCACGGCAAAACCGATCTCCGCGCCGAGCTCGCAACCGACCTCCTCAGCCATGCGCTTTGCGACTGTACGGGCCGCCAGGCGACGCGGCTGGGTATGGGCAATCATGCCCGCCTCGCCAAGACCCGCCTCGAGCAAGAGCTTCGGCAGCTGTGTCGTCTTGCCCGAACCCGTTTCCCCGGCGACGACCACCACCGAATGGCTGTGCAAAGCCGCGCGTATATCGTCAGCCGCGTCGCTGATCGGCAGCTCAGCCTGCAGGCTGAGGTCGAGCGCACCCAGCGCCGACGCGCGGGCTGATCTTTGGGCTTCTGAACGGTTTTGCAGAGATTCGTTTGCGCGCTTGCTGAGCGCAAAAAGGTCTTTGCGCATGACGCGCCCGCGCAACGCTGTGCGGCGCTGCGCGTGTGCTGAACCTGACTTCGGTTTTGCGGATGTCATGGGCGGCCTACGACCGCAGGGTCTACTTAGACAGCTCGCCCATGCCCTCTTCCAAGCCACGCACCGTCAGCGGGTACATGCTGCCGCCGACGAGATCCTGGGTCATCGTCACTGAACTCGAATACTCCCAGGTTTCTTGCGGCGTTGGGTTGAGCCACACGAGCTTGTCGTAGAGATTGGTGAAGCGTTCCATCCACACCACGCCCGGCTCTTCGTTCCAATGCTCGACGCTGCCGCCGGCATGGGTGATCTCGTACGGCGCCATGGTGGCATCACCAACGAAAACGATTTTGTAATCGTGAGAGTACTTGTTCAGAACTTCCCAGGTCGGGATGCGTTCGCTCATGCGCCGGCGGTTGTCTTTCCACACAGACTCATAAATGAAGTTGTGGAAATAGAAACTCTCGAGGTGTTTGAACTCGGTACGGGAAGCGGAGAATAACTCTTCACACACTTTGACGTGTGCATCCATAGAGCCGCCGATGTCGAGAAATAAGAGCACCTTGACCGTATTTCTACGCTCAGGACGCATCTTGATGTCGAGCATGCCGCCATTGTGCGCAGTCGAGCGGATCGTGTTATCCATATCGAGCTCTTCTTCGGCACCGGTGCGGGCAAATTTGCGCAGACGCCTGAGCGCCATTTTGATGTTGCGGGTACCGAGCTCCACGGAGTCATCCAGGTTCTTGTACTGCCGGTCATCCCAGACTTTTTTAGCCTTTTTCTTCTTCCCTTTACCCTTACCACCAGGGCCGTCTTTACCTTCGCGGTCGGCGTCCCCTTCTTCGCCCTCTTCGCCTTCTTTACCCTGTTGCGCCTGCTTCTCAGCTTCTTCTTTCGCTTCCTTGAAGGCCTCAATGAGCTTCTCTAGCCCGCCCAGCGATTCAATCTGCGCCAGGTCCTCAGGCGTCAACGACTTCTCGAATTCGTGACGCAGCCACTCATCGGGTATGAGCGATTCCAGCAGACCATGCAGGTCCTCGAGCCCCTTGAAGTACGCGCTGAACGCCCGATCGAACTTGTCGTAGTTCTTCTCGTCTTTCACCATCGCGGTGCGGCTCAGCAGATAGAAGTCGTCTACGTTCGCGTAGACGAGCTGCTTCTGCAGGCCCATGAGCAGATCCATGAGCTCACGGATCGTCACCGGTACCTTGTACTTCCTTAACGTGAGGAAGAAGTTGATCAGCACGACTTAGCCTCGACTATCCCTGCGGTTCATGAATGCCAGACGCTCGAGCAGGTGGACATCCTGTTCGTTCTTGACCAACGCGCCGTACAGCGGCGGGATGGCCTTGCTCGGATCGCGGTTGGTCAGAATCTCATCTGGAATGTCATCCGCCATCAAAAGCTTCAGCCAGTCGATCAGTTCGGAGGTCGAGGGCTTTTTCTTCAAACCCGGCACTTTGCGCACGTCGAAGAAGATCTCCATGGCTTCTTTGACGAGATCCTGCTTCACCGACGGGAAGTGCACTTCGACGATCTGCTGCATCGTCTCGCGATCCGGAAAGTTGATGTAGTGAAAAAAGCAGCGGCGCAGGAACGCATCCGGCAGCTCTTTTTCGTTATTGGAAGTGATGATGACGATCGGCCGTTGCTTGGCCTTGACGGTTTCGCCCAGTTCGTAAACGAAAAACTCCATGCGATCGATTTCCTGCAGGAGGTCGTTGGGGAACTCGATGTCCGCTTTGTCGATTTCGTCAATCAGCAGCACCACACGCTCTTCCGCTTCGAACGCTTCCCAGAGCTTGCCCTTCTTGATGTAGTTGCGAATGTCCTGGACACGCTCATCCCCCAGCTGGGAGTCCCGCAGACGGGACACAGCGTCGTACTCGTACAGACCGTTGATCGCCTTGGTCGAAGATTTGATGTGCCATTCGATGAGCGGCATGTTGAGCGCGGCGGCGACTTCTTCCGCCAGCATCGTCTTGCCCGTGCCCGGCTCACCCTTGATCAGCAGTGGGCGTTCGAGCTGGACGGCGGCATCGACAGCCATACTCAGTTCATCTGTAGATATGTACGAATCGGTACTTTCAAAAATCATGTTGTGGTTCCGCTTGCTGTGAGCCCGGGTACTTTGCCCGGAGCTGTCTTCTTTCATTCACTGGTAAACAAATTTGCCTGACCACTATCCGGCGAGGTACGTGTGAACGATGCGGATAAAGGATGCAAAGCAAACTACTTTAATTAGCGCGCACGGCCCACGCAAGGGGCAACGTGAGAGGATTGGCGGTATGCAGACGGCTGCGTTTCAGGTCGCGGGGGCGATATCCAGACGGGCAGGCTTGAACATCCACCAGACAAAACCGGCCAGCAACAGATTCACGAGCGATATGATCGCCACAAACCAGAGCGGGATGAGCGGCACTTCTGGCGCCGGCTCGACCGTCACAGTTTCTGTCTGCTCCGCGAACACGTCCACTGCCGCCGACTGGGTCGACGGGAGCGTCTCTGCCAGCGGCGCATCCACGACAGCCGGTTCCGGTTCAGGGAGGTTGAGCATGGCGCCCGAAGCGTCGTAGCGCAGCGTCACCGGCGCACCGTCTGCCAGCGGCAGCTGCAGCGCATGCGGCTTGGTCTTGACGAAAACACCCTTGCCGTCGAGGTAGTTGCCGGACACTGAAAACGCCACTTCGACAATACCTTCCCACTTATCCAGAGGGATGCGCCAGATACCGCCAGGCATACGCGTGCCCGGCTGCAGCGTGGCAATCTGCGGCGGCTTACGGATGAGTCCGGCAGTCCGCACGGTCGCATAATCCACCGCCGCGTGCGTGAAATGCAGCCAGGCCGCAATGCTGCCTTCCTGGTCTTCTCTGATTTCAACGCGCAGAGGATTGCTGACGACAAACGGACGCGTGACTACCCGGGCAAATGTCGGGGCGATGACGTCGACCTCGAATTGATGGGCACCGTCGCGCAGATTGACGAAAAATGCCTCGTAACCGTCATCGAGCACATCCAGAGGCAATGGCATGCGCTCGCCGTCCACAACCGCCCACGCGCGTATGTCGAGCAGGTCGAGAAACGCGCGGTCTCGGATCAACTCGCCGCGGTCGTATAGGCGGATGGCAACGCTCGAGTCTTCACTGGGTACGACCGGGCTGTCGAGTCCCTCCACCTCAATGCCAATTTCACCGATGACCTGAAGGCGCTCGGGTTGAGTGCCGACAATCCGCCACCAGCCCGGCTGAGGCGCATCGATCGTGACGATCTCGAAGAGTTGCGCACGCAGCCAGCGGCCGCGCGGCAGCGGCGTCAGCCGCGACAATACGGTACCGTCAGGCTGCACGATCTCGGGCGCCTGGACGCCGTCATCCGACGCGGTCCACAACACGGTGAATCGTTCCGCGCCGGGCGCAATCTGAAAACGCCCGTCAGCTTCCGGACGCGCCTCCGGACTGACCATGGCGCTCCGTTGTATGTCGACAATGGCCGCCTGTAACGACCGAGTGTCGGTCACCACGCGATGGAGGCCACCGCTGAGATCGGCAAGCTGTTTCATCAAGTCGCCGTCCCCACCCGGAAACGCAAGGCTGTGCACTGTCACCCGCGCGCGCTTCAAACCCGCAGCCCATTCGGCCAGGAGTTCCCGTCGCGCACGGGCATCGTCTTCGGCGCTGTTGCCAAGCCGGAGAGATCCGGAAGCCAGGAGCACCAGATGGACGACCCCGCGATCAGCCTGCTGCATGTCCCAGGTGGCCGCCGTCAGAGCCGCAGCCAACTCGATACGCTCGCTGCCAGATTGCAGATTCGCAGCGTGGATACTCGCGACCTGACGCCAGAGCGGTCCAACATCTTCATGCTTGGCGACCTGACGCACGTTGCGAGAAAAGCCCCAGATACCGGCACGAGCGCCGTCCGGCAGCCCCTGGATCAGCATATCGAGGCCGTCCGCGCGCAGATTCTCAGGGTCAGCCGCGGCCATGGCGGCGGACGTTTCCACCACCATACGCAGATCGACACTATGTTCAGCGCCGAGCGCTGGACGCCAGATGAGCGCCAGCAAGAACAGCCAGAGCAATCGTTGGAACACGCGGTTATCCCAATAGTTCAAATTTAGTCTAGCAGGCGAACGGCGGTTCGCAGGCCGATTGGCTAGGCTTGCGTTTCGCTCGAATCGGCGCCCTGCGCAGGCGGGAAGTAGCGTGCCAACAGGTAGTGGCCGAGAGCCACGAGCAGCAGGGTCACCGCGACACCAGCGATGAGAATACGCAGGCTCTGGCCGGGGGTGCCGTCAATCTGGAAGAAGGCTTCGAAAATACACACGATGAACGCCGGTGCGAGCTGTTCCGGATGGCCCGGCACCGGCGCCGGGAGCAGCATGACGGCGAGACCGGCACCGGTCAGGAGGCGACGCCAGAGCGTGCCGGCACCGTAAGGCAGAAGCCGGAAGAATGCGGCAAGCACGCCCACCGCTCCCGCGATCGCAACGAGCCAGGCTATGAGATATCCGTTCACTACTGTTCCACCCAGGTCACTATCATTTCTTCACCCGCATCCTCGTGGACAGCGCTTTCCGGGACAACTTTGCCGCGGACGGATATGCCTGCTTCATGGACAGTGTCCGTGCTGCCGCTCACAAGCGGGTGCCAGGCAGCCAGATCTCGACCCTCCGCAATACGCCGATAGGCGCAAGTCGTCGGCAGCCACGCGAAGTCCAGCGCACGATCCGGCGTCAGCACGACACAATCCGGCACGAGGGCATGACGTTCCGGATAGCGGGTGCAGCGGCACTCTTCGAGCTCCAGGAGGTCACAGACCATGGCGGTATAATGCACCTCACCGCTGTCTTCGTCTTCGAGCTTGATCATGCAGCAGCGCGCGCAGCCGTCACAGAGCGACTCCCACTCCGCGTCGCTCATCTCGTCGAGCGTTTTCGTCTTCCAGAATTCAGTCATCGATGCGCGGCGGCAACTGAAGATAAAAACCCTGGTCTTCGATGGCTTTCAATACGGCGCTGGCGTCTGCCTGGGCAAGAAAGCGTTCTGCATGAAGCTCGAACTGCAGAAAAGCCGTCGCTTCGCCAAAATGATCGCGAAACGCATCCGGCAGTTCGTCGTACTCGGCACCTGCCGGTAGATAAACGTACGTGTCCGCTCGTTTATGGCTGCGATAAACCACCACATCCACGTTAGTGTCTGCCAACGTCGGCACCCTCCATTCAGCGCAACCGCCTGCGCTCTTCGGCAAGCAGATCATGGAACTGCTCACCGACCAGTTCACCGCGCCATGAGACGTACAGGGGCGACAATTCCTTGTTACGAAAGTAGTGCCGCAGGCAGGCCTCAAGATCCTTCTTGCGCGCCAGCAATTCAGTGGCGAAGCCCAGATCCTCTGCCACCTCCTGAGCAACCGCCCGCAAGCGCTTGAGCAGCGCCCCCTGAGCCGAGGTCAGCGGTCGCGGCAACGGGAGCGGCAAGGGTTCCAGGCCACCGCTCTGGTGCTCAGCCACCAGCGCGTCGGCGTAGCGCTTGGCAACCACGCGCGGCAGCTTGTCGTGCACATGATTGGTCGTCAGCGTTTCGATCCGTGCGAACCCATAGAGGTGCTCGTCCCAGACCACGCGATTGCGCGGGACGTTCTCATCCCGCGCCGTCGCCTCTCGCCAGGCGCACAGATCACGCAATATCGCCAGCTGATCGGCTTGCAGCTGCCAGGCTTTCTTGACGTTCTTGTAGTACTCGCGCGGGTCAGCCGGGGCATAGGCGCCGCGTTCATACATATCCGTCTCGAACCACGCGGTACGGCCATTGACCGCCAGCTTCTCGGTCAGGTTGTCGAAAAGCGGCAGCAGATAAGTCACATCCTCGACGGCGTACTGTATCTGCTCATCGCTGAGCGGCCGCTTCAGCCAGTTTGAACGGGTTTCATGTTTCGGCAGAGCAACACCGAGCACACGCTCCACCAGCGCCTGATAGCTCAAGCTGAAATCAGCAGACACGAACGCATTGGCGAACTGCGTATCGAAGACTCCGGCCGGCGTGACCCCGAGGTGGTGATGCAGCAGCTCGAGGTCTTCGAGACAGGCATGCATGACTTTGATCGTCTCAGGGTTTTCGAGATAACGGACAAAGGGCCGCCAGTCATCGATCGCCAGCGGATCGATCAGAAAAACTTCGTGATCGTTCGCCACCTGGTAAAGCCCGGGGACGGGGTAGTAGGTATTGGTCCGCAGAAATTCAGTATCCAGCGCAATGCGGGGACCAAACGCATCCACGGCGTGCGCGAGCGCCACATCGTCCGCTATCCAGTTAACCGTCGCCACGCTAAGCACCTTGTCCGGAAACGCTGCGCCGGCCCTGGAACGCATGCGCAAGCGTACCGCCGTCGGTGTATTCGATTTCACCGCCGAGGGGAACGCCATGGGCAATCCGACTCAGACGTGCGACGCGATCTCCGACAAGCTGGGTTATGTAGTGCGCCGTTGCTTCACCCTCGACCGTTGGATTGGTGGCGAGAATCAGCTCCGCCGGGGCGAGATCGAGAATGCGCGCTTCCAGCGCTTCCATACCCAATTCTTCCGGGCCGACGCCATCTAGTGGCGACAGTCTGCCGTTCAGCACGAAGTAGCGCCCGCGATAACCGCCAGCTTGTTCGATCGCCAGCACATCCGCGGGAGATTCGACGACGCACAGCAAAGTGTCATCGCGGCGCTCATCGCGGCAAACGCCGCACACTTCCTGCTCAGTCAGGTTCCGGCAGCGTACGCACTGACGCACGTTCCGCATGGCGGTCAGCAACGCCTCGCCGAGTACGGCCCCGCCTTCGCGCTGCCGCAACAAAAGGTGCAACGCCATGCGCTGCGCGCTCTTGGGGCCAACACCAGGCAGAATCTGCAGCGCTTCGATCAGCGCATCAATGGCCGACATCAGAAGCCCAAACCTCCGAAAGGCAGGTTGATGCCGCCGGTGACCTTGGCCATCTGCTCAGCCTGCGCTTTTTCGACCCTGCGCACGGTGTCATTGCAGGCAGCCGCCAGCAGATCCTCGAGGATCTCTTTGTCTTCGTTCAGGAGGTCCGGATCAATGTCGACACGCTTGACCTCATAGCGGCAGTTCATCGTCACCTTGACCATCCCGGCACCGCTTTCACCGTGGACCTCGATGTTGGCCATTTCCGCCTGAGCTTCCTGCAGCTTGCTCTGCATCTCCTGCGCCTGCTTCATGAGATCGCCAATGCCTTTCATGCGCGTTCCTTTAAATCGGTCGAATCTGCTCGACGTGGCCGCCGAATTCGTGGACCAACGCTTTCACGTTGATATCGGATTGTATGCTCGCCTCGGCAGCCGCCTGCCGCTCTTCAGCCAGGCGCTGCCGCCGCGCCGCCGGCGATTCCTTTGCGAGCGCACCTGTCGTTATCGACAGCGTGATGTCCTGCCCCAGGGCGGCGCCCAGAGCCCGGGCGAGCGTTTTCTGCTGCGCATCGCTCAGCAGCGTGTCGTGGTCAGCATCCAGCAGCAGCGCCACGTTGGGAAGCGCGTAATTTTCCAGTATCGAGTGTTCGGCAATCATGCGCGCTACGCCGCCAAGGTCGAGCTGGTCGACGGTGTCAAACCAGAAATCATCCAGCGGACCTGTAGCAGGCGCCTGGGCAACAACCGGCGCCGGCGCCTTCGTGTCTTGATCAGCCGGCGCCGGATCTGACTCTGGCTGTGCGGTCGAAGCAGCGGCCCCGACAGTCGCGCCAGCGTCCGTCTGAGCTTCCTCCTTGTCAGCTTCCTCCTTGTCAGCTTCCGCCTTGTCAGCTTCCGCCTGGCTGGCTGTCGTCTGGTTGGCCGCCCTCTGACGGGGCTCCGTCCGGGCGACATCTGCGCCGGCTTGCTTTTCACCGCCAGCAACGCCGCTATCGCCCTCGTCGACAGAAGCGCTGCCGGGCGTACGCGGCGGCACGCTCGAGCCCGCGACCGGCGCAAAAGTCAGTAGTCGCAACAGGGTCATCTCGAAACCGCTGCGATCATCCGGAGCAAGGCTCAAGTCGCGATGACCGTGCAAGGCAATCTGATAATAAAGCTGCAGCTCTTCGGGGCTGAATCGGTTGTCGCCTTTACCGAGAGCGCCTGCCACAGCCAGCTCGTGAAAGGCTTCCAACATGCCCTGCAGCACCTCTTTGAAATCCGCACTGCGAGAAGCGAGTTCGGCGCTGAGCTCGAGCACGCCGGCCGGCGCTCCGGACGCGACGGCGTCGAGTAAAGCATCCACCTCATTACGACCGACCGCGCCGAGCATCGCGATGACATCGTCACCGCGCAGCGCGCCCTGCCCATAGGCGATGGCCTGGTCGGTGAGACTGAGCGCATCGCGCATACTACCGGCCGCACTTTTGGCAATGACCTCCAGCGCCGCCTCGTCGTGTTCAACCTGCTCCTGCGTCAGCATTGTCCCGAGGTAAGCGGCAATCTCCGCGCGCGTCAGGTTCTTCAGCTGAAATTGCAGGCAACGGGACAACACGGTGACCGGCACCTTCTTCGGGTCCGTGGTCGCCAGCAGAAACTTCACATGCTCCGGCGGCTCTTCCAGCGTCTTCAGGAGGGCATTGAAGCTGGCCGTCGACAGCATGTGCACCTCGTCGATGAGGTATACCTTGTAACGGCCGCGCGTGGGCAGATACTGAGCATTCTCCAGCAGGTCACGCGTATCGTCGACACCCGTCCGCGACGCGGCATCGACTTCAATCAGATCGACAAAGCGGTTTTCGCGCACTTCGGTGCAGATCGAGCAAACTTCACAGGGTGTGGCGCTGACGCCAGTCTCGCAGTTGAGCGCTTTGGCGAGAATGCGCGCAATGGTCGTCTTACCGACGCCGCGTGTGCCGGTAAAGAGGTAGGCATGATGGAGGCGGCCGTTGTCGAGCGCATGTCGCAGAGCGCGCACGACATGCTCCTGGCCAACAAGCGCATCAAAACCCATGGGCCGCAGCTTGCGGGCTAACACTTCATAACTCATGGCCGCTATTCTACCAGCCTCTTCAGCAAAGGTTGGTTCGAAGTGCATGCTTTGATGGAATTCTTGAACCTCGAATTCTGCGTCATCGGCCACCGCGGCGCAGCGGGTCTGGTTCCCGAGAACACGCTACCAAGCTTTCGGTGCGCGCTCGACCACGGCTGTCCGATGCTGGAGCTCGACGTCCACAGCGTCGCCAGCAGCACGGGCAACACCCTCATCGTTCTGCATGATGAGGAGCTCGAACGCACTACCAGCGGACGCGGCAACGTCGCGGCGCAGACGTTGACGTCGCTGCGCACCCTCGACGCCGGCGGTGGCGCGCAGATACCGCTCCTGGATGAGATCGCCGATCTGCTGGCAGCGCACGCCATCGACACCTCCCGGCGAACGGTGCTCAACATCGAACTGAAAGGCGCCGATACCGCAGCGCCGTGCGCACGATTCGCGACAGAGCACCCGGATCTGCCCATACTGGTGTCTTCATTCGATCACGACGAGCTGCGCCGCTACCGGAAGCTACGTCCGGAAGACTGGCTTGCTCCGCTGTACGCCAGGTACCGGGACGATTGGCAGGCTACCGCCGCCGAGTTGGGCGCATGCGCAATCAATTTGAGCGCGCGCATCGCCACACCGGCACGCATACGCGCGATCCGCGATGCGGGCTACGCAGTCTTCGTTTACACGGTAAATCGGTTGGATGCGGCGCAGAAACTTGCGCGGGCGGGGGCTAGTGGCGTATTCACAGACCGGCCTGACCGCCTCCTGACTGACGGCCGGTGGCGCGGCGCCTAGGCGCGCCGCTCCAGATCATTGATCTCTTTCTCGAGCTGATAGCGGTTGTCGGTGACGATCTTCTCCAACACTTCAATGCGATCGCGCAGTTCATCGAGTTCGGCGGCAACGCCGTCATTCAAGGCTTCATCGCCACGGGCTTCTTTGCTCTTGAAATAGTCTTTCGCCACACCGGCGGCGCAAGCCGCCACGACGATGACGGCAACCATCGTGAATACTTCCATCAAATCCTCCTTGCGAAAATCTCTTACCGAAGCTGATCGACGATACCGGCGCCCTGGACCTGCTGCATGACCCAGGGGGTGCCACTGTAACGAATTCGCGCATCACCAAACAAATTGATATCCAAGAGCTCTTCGACCCAGAGCTCCACGATGCACGTGCCGCGAACGTCGATCTGCGACGTCTCGGTCGCCAGCTGCGCAGCATCATAGGTGCCTTGACCGGACAGCTCGACGACCTGATGGCGCGCTTCGCCACTCATGGCAAACCGGGTGGCACCAACCCCGACGACGACGAGGTCGTCGACCTGCAGCCCATCGAGGTGGATCTGCCCTGCCCCGTGCCCTTCGACTGCCAGCGCAGCGGCGCGCAGGTCCTGACCGCTCAGCGTGCCGCGGCCTTCATTGACGATCTCTTTGATCGTGCCGACAGGCACATGGATGACGAGGCTGTCGTCCGCGGCACCGGCATCTCCCGCATCGATGTAGAGCACACCGTCACTCGTTTCGAGCGAAAGCGCCTCCAGCCGATCAGGCGCACCCTCGGCGCGGGCGATACCGGCCGGCGACGCTTGATGCAGCCACACCTGCGCGTCGCCGCTGAAATAGATACGTTCGAACGCATCAACCTGATACTCCCTGCTGCCCGCCGCTGCCTGTGCGGCCAGACCAACAGCCAACAGGGCCAGGGTGGGCAACAACCAGCGGTTAGCTCGCATGTGAACGCTCGGATTCACGCTCGATCTTCGTGAGCTCCTTCTGCAGCTCGTAACGATCCGAAGTAACAAATGACTCGAGACGCCGCAGTCTCAATTCCGCCTGCGTCAGGTCAGCAGTCGTGTGCCTGAGCGAGCGCGTCGCATCATAGGTGCCGGCGTTCATGCGCGGCTTCCGTGCATCCTCCGCCTTCGCGGCCGGGCGTTCCTCACCTCGCCCACGGCGACGGTCACGCCGTCGGCTGGGGGCGCCATCATCGTCAGGTGTATCCATAATGAAATAAGCGATCCAGTAAGCGGGAAACACGATGCCCGGTAGAATGAAAAGGCCGGTCAGGGCGCCAAGGCGCACCATCCAAGTTTCTATGCCGAAATAACGTGCAATTCCTGCACAGACGCCGACAATCTTTTCATTCTGCGGGTCCCGGTAGAGTCTTCCGGATCGCGGGTTCACTTTTTCCGCTCGATCGGCGATCCGATGGCGGTAGCGGTTCCGACGTGAGCGTCGGGCCTGGCGTCGATCCATTTCGTCGGGGTCATCCGCCACCCGGCGCAATCGCAGCTCCGCTTCGAGGCGGGCGCTGGTGTCGTTCAGCAAGCTCGTCGCGCGCTCAGACAGTTGCCCGGTAGTGACGCTCACCACTTCCTGCATGGCTTTTTCCAGGCGAGTCATGGCGGCGCTGAATTCACTGCTGTCAGAATATTCGTCACGACGCGAGTTGGACTCTGGTTGTTTCAATGTTGCTCCTAATTCGGATCCCGGAACTATTCCACACCCTCGCGTTTACGCCAGTCGGGCGTTTCGGCGTCGAGAATGGCTTCCAAGGTATCTATGCGCTCAAGCATACGCTCTGCCTGCAGCGCCAGCGTTTCCAGCTCCGCGCGCTCGGTCTCCGAGAGGGCGCCCAACGCATGCTGCTTGCTGCGGTAATGCATCCATATCCAAGCAGGCGCGACGATCACCAGGAAGATGACGGCGGGAACAAAAAACGCGACGACAATGCCGTCCATACCGGCTCCTAATTATTGCTGTTCGGGTTGACGTCACTGACCGGAGCGACGGGCGCATCCGCCTGCTTGACCCGAGCTTTGAGCTCGTTGAGCTGATCGTCGATCCCTTCGTCCGCTTCCAGGTCGGCGATTTCATCCGACAACGTCTTCTGGCCCATGTCGTAGGCTTCGATCTCACCCTCGAGATCATCCATTTTGCGCTCATAGAGCTCGAAACGGGCGATGGCATCGTCGATGTTATGGTCGCTCAACGTCCGGCGCACACCGAGACGCGACTGTGCCGCCTTACCGCGCACGATGATCGCATTCTGACGCGCTTTGGCGTCTTTGATTTTGGCCTGCAGAGCGCCAACGTCTTCATTGAGCTTGGCCAGCGTCGCCTCCAGCGCAGCGAGCTCTTCACCCATGATTTTGATGGCTTCGTGGGCTTTATTGCTTTCGACCAGAGCGCCTTTGGCGAGGTCGTCACGGCCTTTGCGAACCGCAATTTCTGCTTTCCGCTCCCACTCGGCCGCTTCTGCTTCCTGCCACTCTTTGCGGCGCTCGAGCTCCTTACGGTCAGCGATCGCGCGCGCTGAAGTGCTACGCACTTCCACCAGCGCTTCTTCCATTTCCTGAATGATCAGGCGAACCATCTTCTCCGGATCTTCCGCCTTGTCGAGCAGGGCGTTGATATTGGAGTTGATGATATCCGACATGCGAGAAAAGATACTCATCTTGGCATTTGCCTCCATTTGCACGTTTGCTTGAGTAAGTCTGCATTTCACCGACTTACATGGACTACGCCTCAGTCAATACAGGAAGCGTGCCAACCCGAAAAACATATCTAACCCTTTGTTTCTAATGGATTTTTAATCTGATAGAGTTTTTGTTGGTGCTGACCTATAGTTGTTCTCACCATAATTTGGTCATATTAGTTATGCGCCCCGACGTCGAACGCATGATTGGCGAGTCGCCCGCTTTTCTTCGCACTCTGGAGCACGTCTCGCTGGTGGCCCCGCTGGAGAAGCCGGTGCTCATCGTGGGCGAACGCGGCACGGGCAAAGAGCTGATCGCCAGCCGCCTGCACTTTCTTTCCAATCGATGGGAAAGCCAGTTCATCAAGATGAACTGCGCGGCCATCTCTGAAACGTTGCTGGAAAGCGAACTTTTTGGCCACGAAGCGGGCGCATTTACGGGTGCGACAAGGACCCACCACGGACGTTTCGAGCGGGCCCACGGCGGCACCCTGTTTCTGGATGAGCTCGCGACAACCTCGATGCTCGTACAGGAGAAACTGCTGCGTATCATCGAATATGGAGAGTTCGAGCGCGTCGGTGGTTCAAAAACGTTAACGTGCGATGTGCGCCTGGTTGCTGCGACCAATCAAGATCTGCCTGAGCTTGCCGAGGACGGCAAATTCCGCTCCGACCTGCTCGACCGCCTGGCTTTCGACGTGCTGACGCTGCCGCCGCTGCGTGAGCGCGAAGAAGACATCCTGCTGCTGGCCACGCACTTCGCCGTCGACATGGCCAAGGAACTCGGCCGCGAGTTTTTTGCCGGCTTCAGCCGCGAGGTGGAAGACACGCTCAAAGGCCACGATTGGCCAGGCAATGTGCGCGAATTGAAGAACGTCGTGGAACGGTGCGTGTATCGCACCGAGCCGGAAGATATGGTCGAAGAGGTGGTTTTCGATCCATTTGCTTCACCGTACCGGCCGTTACAGGCCAACGGTAAGAAGGAAAACAACGGCGCCCGCGCCGCGCCGGACCTGCCGCTGGACCTGAAAGAGCACATTCGCGACTACGAGATCAATCTCATCGAAGACGCGATGGCACAGGCCAAACACAATCAGCGCAAGGCCGCGGAGCTGCTCGGGCTGACCTACCACCAGTTTCGCGGTTATCTGAAGAAGTACGAACTGGTTGGCGCTGTCGCTGACGAATAGCGCGCCGCGAGTTCATCGAGAGACATCCCACCGAGGTCGACATGCAGATAACGATCACCTACTGCGCGCAGTGAAACTACAAACCTCACGCGGTCAGTCTGGCTGCCAAGCTCAAAGAGGTATGCGGCATCGACGCCCAGCTGATTCCCGAAGGTAACGGTATTTTCGACGTGCACGTTGACGGGGCGCTCGTGTACTCGAAATATGTTACCGGCAGCTTTCCCGACGACACCGCGCTGGCTACCGAAATCGGTACCCGATAAGCCGCCTGGCAAATCGGGCCGCTTTCAGGCCAGATTCAGGTGTGCCACCGTAGACTGCACATCACCGTCTCATTGCAACACGAGGTCCTGATGAAACTCGTCAAATTGATTCTGACCGTTCTGGTCCTTGCGCCATTTACCGCCTGCGCCGCGGAACCCAGCTCCGGCACCGGCGCTGAGCGCACCCTGGCGGTCAACGGCACGGGGGCGGCCGCCGCTGTACCCGACGTCGCCGTGGTCTCGCTAGGCGTTCAGACATTCGCCAAAACTGCCGCCGCGGCAATGGCCGAGAATAACGCGCAAGCACAGGCTCTGATCGACGCCCTACGAGCCATGGGCGTCGGCGAGCGCGATCTGCAGACCCAGTCGATCAATCTCTACGCCCGCAACGACCAACGGCGCGAGCGCAACAATGACGAGCCCGCCCAGATCCTCCTGGGTTATCAGGCAAACAACGTCGTGGTTGCCAAAGCGCGCGATCTCGAGCGCGCGGGCGCTGTGATTGATGCCGCTATCAAAGCAGGCGCCAATCGTATCGACGGCATCCGTTTCGAGATCTCCGACTCGACCGGCGCGCTTGCTCTCGCCAGAGAGGCGGCCTGGGCGAACGCCGAAGCCAAAGCCCGGCAGCTTGCAAAGCTCGCAGGCGCTGAGCTCGGCGAGGTGCTGAAAGTCGAAAGTTACGAACATCAGCAGGGACCCGTGCGTCAGTACGAGGTGGCGAGATTTGCCGACAGCGCGCCGGTGCAGCCTGGCGAACAGCAACTGTCTGTGCAGGTAAACGTGGTATGGCGACTGAAGTGAAGTGGCTTACACGGGGGGACGAATCTTATCCTCCCACCGAGTCATCTAACGAGGATATCTAAAGCAAAAGGGGCCGGATGGCCCCTTTTGCTTTAGATGGCGGAGAGGGAGGGATTCGAACCCTCGATAGGGGTTACCTATACTCCCTTAGCAGGGGAGCGCCTTCGACCACTCGGCCACCTCTCCGCGGGGCCGCTATTGTAGCCAGAAGTTGGTTCGAGAAACACAGGGTGTTTCCAGGTTCGTCAACCGTTCGCACGGACCGAAGCATCTATCTGGCGACGGGCATTGTTTGTTACCCTCGATGCCTGCTCAGTGGAGAGAACCCATGCCCTATCACCATATTGCAATTGCCACCCGCGACATTGCCGCCACCCACAAGTTCTACAGCGACGCGATGGGTTTTGAGCTGGTGCGCGTCGAGAAAGCACAGACGGGCCCGGATGCGTGGGCGAAACACTTCTTTTACGACACCGGCGACGGCACGATGATGGCGTTCTGGGAGATTCACGACGAGAGCATCGATCCCAACTTCGAGACGTCCATCTCAGGCGGTCTGGGGCTGCCGAAATGGACCAATCACATTGCTTTCGGGGTGGCCAGCCTGGACGAACTGGCTGCGAAGCGCGAACGCCTGAACGCCGCCGGCTACGACGTCACTGAGATTGACCATCACTGGTGCACGTCGATCTACGCAGACGACCCCAATGGTATCATGGTGGAATTCTGCGTAAGCACGCGCGCGTTCAACGAAGAGGACAAAACGCGAGCGCTGGCAGCGATCGACAGCGACAATTTACCGGACGAGCCGGCACCGATCGTACAGATGTACAAAGCAGGGTAACGGATTCGCGGGCGTCGTTTATTCCTCGACGCCCGCAGCTGGGCCGGATTGTTCCTGCTTGATACGCTCGAATATTTCTTCGCGATGAACAGCAACATCTTTTGGCGCGTTCACGCCAATTCTGACCTGGTTTCCTTTCACCCCCAGCACCGTGACGGTGATCTCGTCACCGATCATCAGGGTTTCCCCCACCCTGCGAGTCAGAATAAGCACACACCTTCTCCTTTCTGCTGTCCCGCAATGAACTCGTTTGGCTTATATATTTAAGACAACTATTCCGCCTGAAGTTCGAATTCGGAGTGTAGTGCCCTGACGGCCAACTCCATATATTTTTCCGCTACTACAACAGAAATCTTTATTTCCGACGTGGATATCATCTGTATGTTGATGTTCTCAGAGGCCAGGCAGTCGAACGTGCGCGTCGCAACCCCGGCATGAGACCGCATGCCCACCCCGACAATGGACACTTTGGCGATTTCGTTGTCACCGCTGACTTCCCGGGCGCCTATTTCAGCAGCAATCGGATTCAAGAGGTCCATGGCCTGCTGATAATCCTGGCGCTTCACGGTAAAGGTAAAGTCGGTCAAACCATCCGCGCCGGTATTCTGCACGATCATGTCGACTTCAATGTTGGCTCGTCCAATCGGACCGAGAATTTTAGACGCGATACCGGGAATGTCCGGCACTCCGGCAACCGTCAACTTCGCTTCATCCCGGGCATGCGCAATACCCGATACGATGGGTTGTTCCATGGCTTCGTTCTCTATGGTGATAAGCGTGCCCGGGCCGTCAACAAACGTCGACAGGACCCGCAGCGGCACGTCGTAACGCCCGGCAAACTCTACCGAGCGGGGATGGAGGACCTTTGAACCGAGGCTGGCAAGCTCCAGCATCTCCTCGAAGGTGATCTGATCGAGGCGACGCGCGGCTTCGACAACCCTCGGATCCGCGGTATAGACACCGTCGACATCGGTGCAGATTTCGCACTCGTCCGCACGCAACGCTGCCGCAAGTGCCACTGCTGACGTATCAGAACCTCCGCGGCCAAGCGTGGTGACATCACCGGTCTCGTTGACACCCTGAAAGCCGGCGACCACCGGCACATAGCCGGCGGCCAGCGCGTCTGTCAGCACCTGCGTATCAATGGATTCGATGCGGGCTTTGCCGTGGGTGTTGTCGGTGCGGATGGCAACCTGATCGCCGAGGAAGCTGCGCGCCCGCACGCCGAGGTTGTGGAGTGCAATCGATAACAGCGCAATGCTCACCTGCTCTCCCGAGGAGAGCAGGACATCCATCTCGCGCGCGTCGGGACTGCCGGCAGATATATCCTGTCCCAGCGCCACCAGGCGATTGGTTTCCCCCGACATCGCGGAGGTGACAACGACGACCTGATGACCCTGCTGGCAGTAGCCGGCGACTCGGTCGGCCACACCTTGGATCCGCTCCAGGTCACCGACGCTCGTGCCTCCGTATTTCTGGACAATCAGCGCCATGTCAGCTCAGCGCGTTGTGAACATACTCACGGGCCGCCGCAAAAGCTTCTTGCAGGCCGCCGGGATTATCGCCGCCACCGGCACGCGCAAGATCAGGCCTGCCGCCGCCCTTGGCGCCGACGTGCGGTCCAACCACGCCCATGATCTCGGGCGCTTTGAGTTTGTCCGTGAGCGATTTCGCAACAGCGACAACCAGGCCAACGCGCCCTGCGTCTACGCTGGCGAGCACAATGACGCCGTCATCAACCTGCGAGCGCAGCATATCGAGGGTCTGCATCATGGCTTTGTTGTCTCCAGACACCTCGGAAGCCACGAACGCCACGCCGTTGATCTCTTCTTTAGCCGCGGCCAGATCAGATCCCTGGCTGCTTGCGAGCTTCTGCTCCGCATCGCCAAGAGACTTAGTCAGCGCCTTATTGTCTTCAACCAGGGCGCTGACACGCTCGGCCAGATCAGCACGATTGGTTTTGAGGCGACCCGCAAGATCGTCGAGCAGGGCTTCCTGAGCACGCACCTGCTCCAGAGCACCCGGACCACTCACCGCTTCGATACGCCGCACACCTGCGGCGATACCGCTTTCGGCGACGATCTTGAGAAGACCTATGTCGCCCGTACGGGCTACGTGGGTGCCGCCACACAGTTCGACCGAATAGTCGCCACCCATGGTCAGGACGCGAACTTCGTCGCCATACTTTTCACCGAATAAAGCCATCGCCCCACGCTCCAGGGCGGCGTCATAGGACATGAGATCGGTTTCGACTGCCGTATTGCGCTGTATCTCGCGATTGACGATGTCCTCGATCTCCCGCAACTCAGCAGCGCTTACGGGCAGCGAGTGTGAGAAATCGAAGCGCAGCTTCTCATCGTTGACCAAGCTGCCTTTCTGCTGCACGTGCTCACCAAGCACCTTACGCAGTGAGGCATGCAGGAGATGCGTGGCCGAGTGATTGCGTTTGATACGCTCACGCCGACCCTCGTCAATCTGCGCATCGATCGCGGCACCGGCGCGCAAGGATCCTCGGACAACCTCGCCAACGTGCATGAACTGCTCGCCGCTGATCTGAGTGTCATCCACACGAAACTCTGCGTCGTCTGTCGTCAGCGTGCCAACGTCACCCACCTGGCCACCTGACTCGGCATAGAACGGTGTTCGATTCAGGACCACGACACCCTTATCACCGGCGCTCAGTGTTTCGTTGGGCTCGCCCTCGAGATCAAAGAGCCCCGTAATTTCACTATCGCCGTGGGTACGTTCGTAGCCAAGAAAGTCGACCTTGCTGTTCACCGAAATCCGCTGGCCCAGACTCGCGGAAAAACTGGCAGCCGCGCGGCCACGGGAGCGCTGCTCTTCCATGGCGGCTTCAAAACCCGCCATATCAATACTAAGGCCGCGTTCGCGCGCGACATCAGCGGTCAGATCCGCAGGGAATCCGAAGGTGTCGTAAAGCTGAAAGACGACATCTCCAGGAATCATGTCCCCGGAGAGTTTGTCGATCTGGCCCTTGAGAATTTCCATCCCCTGACTCAGCGTTTCACCAAAACGCTCTTCCTCGTGGCGCAGCACGTCGACGACATGCTCACGCCGTTCGTTCAGAACCGGATAGGCCTCGCCCATTTCTTCCGCCAGCACATCGACCAGCTTGTGAAAGAAAGGTTCTTTGATGTTGAGCATATAGCCATGACGCAGCGCCCGCCGGATGATCCGGCGCAGGACATAGGCACGATCTTCATTTCCGGGAACGATTCCATCGGCAACGAGAAACGCACTGGAGCGTATGTGGTCGGCAATCACCCGGAGCGACGCATTGGCAAGCACCTCGCGCGTCTCGTTGATCCCGGCAAAACCACCAGCCGCCTTGAGCAAGTTGGCGAAAAGATCAATTTCGTAGTTCGAGTGAACCCCCTGCATGATGGCTGCCATGCGCTCGAGCCCCATACCCGTGTCCACACCCGGCTGCGGCAGCGTCGTCAACTCGCCATCAGCGGAGCGATCGAACTGCGGGAACACCAGGTTCCAGAATTCGATGTAACGATCCCCGTCTTCATCGGGTGACCCGGGAGGCCCACCGGCAACATCAGGACCATGGTCATAAAACAGCTCGGTGCACGGGCCACACGGCCCGGTGTCACCCATCGTCCAGAAGTTCTCTTCCAGGTCGATGACCCGGTCTGCGGGTACGCCGATCTTCTTCGTCCAGAGCTCGCGCGACTGATCATCCGTCGGGTGTACGGTTACCCAGATTTTCTCTGCGGGCAGCTCGAGGACTCCGGTCACAAATTCCCAGGCCCACGCAATCGTGTCTTCTTTGAAGTAATCGCCAAAAGAAAAGTTGCCCAGCATCTCAAAGAAGGTGTGGTGGCGCGCCGTATATCCCACATTCTCCAAATCGTTGTGCTTACCCCCGGCGCGCACGCAGCGTTGCGCAGAGGTGGCGCGCGTATATCCGGGATTCGAACGCCCGAGCAGAGGGTCCTTGAACTGGTTCATCCCAGCATTCGTGAACAACAGCGTCGGGTCGTTGTGCGGCACCAGCGTGCTGGAAGGCACGACGCGGTGTCCATGCGCCTCAAAAAAGGACAGATAGGCTTGTCGAAGCTCGGCAGTCTTCATAACTCTTCAGACGGCAGTTAAAAATGGCGCGCAAGTATAAAGTAAAACGACGCCGTTTACGCCGCTTCTGCGAAGGAGGAATGCCGGGAGAATCAGCTAGTCTGAGGGCTGCGGATAAGGCTGCGGACCCAGAGTTTTGACGACGATGTCCGCGCTGAAACCACGCCTCTGCAGAAAGCGCGCTGCACGCTGCCAATCCGACGCGCACTCCCCGGCATCAGGGTGACGCCGGCTGACCAGATCGTCCGCAAGCATCAGCCAGTCTTGTGACTGCTGCGCCAACGCATCCCGGGCAAGATCCGGGTCAATACCCTTAGTGACGAGTTCGCGACTGATGTAGTGCGGCCCGTAGCCTCGATTGATACGGCTGCGGATGAGCGTTTCCGCATAACGGCTGTCGCTCAGCCAGTCGTTGTCGACGAGTTCACCGATGACCGAGTCGAGTTGGTCTGCCGATAACTCCGAGTGCTTACGGGTCAGCTTACGACGGAGTTCGGCCTCGCTGTGCTCACGCTGGCCAAGCATCCGTAACGCAGAAGCCAGCGCGCGAGCAGACTGCCCGGCACTGGCTTCATCAATGAGACTCACGGCCTGAGCTCCGCAAGCCTGCCCTTTAGAGACTTTCCTGGGCAGCCTCGGGAATGACGACATCCTCCACCTCTGCGGCAGATAGATGCGGCATGAGCTGGCGTCGGATTTCAGACTCGATCTCTTCACGTATTTCTACGTGCTCATCAAGAAACTCGGCGGCGTTCTTACGGCCCTGACCAATGCGATCGGACTTGTACGCATACCAGGCGCCAGACTTCTCGACGATACCCTGTTGTACGCCCAACTCGAGAATTTCGCCTGTGCGATGGATACCTTTGCCATACAGAATCTGGAATTCAGTCTGCCGGAACGGCGGCGACACTTTGTTTTTCACCACCTTGACGCGTGTTTCGTTACCCACCACCTCGTCACCTTCTTTCACGGCGCCGATGCGACGAATGTCCAGGCGAACGGAAGAGTAGAACTTGAGGGCATTACCACCGGTCGTCGTTTCCGGCGAGCCGAACATGACCCCGATCTTCATGCGGATCTGGTTGATGAAGATGACCATCGTGTTCGATTGCTTGATGATGCCCGTCATCTTACGGAGCGCCTGGCTCATCAAACGGGCCTGCAAACCCACGTGGGAATCGCCCATCTCGCCTTCAATTTCCGCTTTGGGCGTCAACGCGGCAACCGAGTCCACCACGATGACATCAACCGCGCCGGAGCGGACGAGCATGTCGCAAATCTCCAACGCCTGCTCACCCGTATCCGGTTGTGAGACCAGCAGCTCGTCGGTATCGACGCCGAGTGCTTGCGCATAGAGGGGATCGAGGGCGTGCTCCGCGTCGATGAAGGCGCAGGTACCGCCGATTTTCTGCGCTTCGGCGACAACCTGCAGCGTCAGCGTCGTCTTACCCGAAGACTCCGGACCATAAATCTCCACGATGCGTCCGCGCGGCAACCCGCCGATTCCCAGCGCGACGTCCAATCCCAGCGACCCCGTCGAAACGGAAGGGATCATCACCTGCTCCTGGTCACCCAGGCGCATCAGGGAGCCTTTGCCGAATTGGCGTTCGATTTGCGCCAGAGCAGCGCTCAGCGCACGGTCTTTCTCGGGGTTGGCGGCCTTGCTGTCAGCGGTGTCCTGACCGGCAGCTTTGGATTTGGAGGAATTCTGAGCCATTGTGCATCCTATTTGCGGTACGCGAGCTACTGTATATTCAAACAGTGCTGCTTTGCAAGCAACAAATCCAGCCGGAAGCGGTTGTCCCACAAAAAGACGGGAGGGAATCCCACTGGCGTGGTGCGAGCCGGGGTTGGTACGCCCACCTCGGGGCTGTGGTCGTCACCAGTTGACTCCCGCTTTGCGGCTGTAGTTCACTGCTTTGCGAGGACACACGCATCACAAAAACATAACGCATGGTTGCCAACGCCACCCAGGACGCATCGCACACGCCGATGATGCAGCAGTACCTGGCCATCAAAGCAGAACACCCCGACGCCCTGCTCTTCTACCGCATGGGCGACTTTTACGAGCTCTTCTACGACGATGCCAAGACGGCCGCGGCGCTGCTGGACATTACCCTGACCGCGCGCGGCCAGAGCGCCGGGCAACCCATCCCCATGTGCGGCGTGCCTTATCATGCGGCAGACGGTTATCTCGCGCGGCTCGTCAAGCTCGGCCGCTGCGTCGCGGTGGCCGAGCAGGTCGGCGACCCCGCCACCAGCAAAGGCCCGGTGGCGCGGGAGGTCAAACGCATTGTCACGCCAGGCACGCTGACGGACGAAGCGCTGCTCGACGCGGGCGCCGCATCCGTGCTGATGGCGGTCAGTCCGGGGACCGGCGACGCACCGGGGTTCGGTGTCGCCTGTCTCGATCTTGCGAGCAGCTACCTCGAAATCTGTGACCTGCCGTCGGCGGCTGCGCTGGACGACTTCCTGCACCAGGCCACCCCCACCGAAATCCTGCTGCCCGAGGATTGCGCCTGGCAGCCGCCCGCGACGATCAGCAGCCAGCGGCTCAACGCGCTGCAGTTCGACCACGGCAGCGCCCGCGCCTGGTTGAGCAACCACTTTGAGCACGACGTCCTGACGAGCACCGGCATTCCGGCCACCAGCCCCTGTCTGGGTGCCGCAGCTGCGGCGCTGCGCTACGCCCAGCAGACCCAGTGCCACGACCTCAAGTTCGTGCAGCAGATACGCCGCGCGGAACACGGCGGGCAGATCCAGATGGACGCACAGTCGCGGCGCAACCTGGAGATCGATGTGCGCGTCAACGGCGCGACGGATTTCACCTTGTTTGCGCTGATGGATACGACCGCGACCCCGATGGGCAGCCGTCAGCTGCGCCGCTGGCTGCACGAGCCGAGCCGCGATCTGGAGCGCGTCAAAGCGCGCCAGCTCTGGGTCACCGCCGCGCTCGACAGCCGCGGCTATGACGCGCTGCGGCTGGTCCTGAACGGCATCGGTGACATCGAACGCATTCTCACCCGCGTCGGATTGCGCTCGGCGTCGCCCCGGGATCTCGAGAAACTGCGCGGCGCGCTCAGCATGCTGCCGCGTTTTGCCACGGCGCTGGCCCAGGTCGATGCGCCCCTGAGCGCCGAGCTGAATGCCGAGCTCGCCGATTTTTCCGAGCTGGATGGCCTGTTGTGGCGGGCGCTGGTGGAGGCACCGCCGGCGGTGATACGCGATGGCGGTTGCATTGCCAGCGGTTATGACCACGCGCTCGATGAACTGCGTGATTTGAAGGACAACGCGGCGGGGTATCTCGCCGACCTCGAGCTGCGCGAGCGCGAACGGACCGGCATCACCACTCTGAAGGTGGGTTACAACCGTGTCCACGGCTACTACATCGAGACGAGCAAAGCCGCCCAGGGCGAGCTGCCGGCGGAGTACGTGCGGCGGCAGACCCTCAAGAACGCCGAGCGCTATATCACGCCGGAGTTGAAAAAATTCGAAGAAGAGGCGCTGTCCAGCGCCAGCCGCGCGCTGGCGCTGGAAAAGTCGCTCTATGCCGAGCTCGTCGACCGAGTCGCGGAAGATCTCGCTGCGCTGCGCGCCGCCTGCCAGGTGCTGGCGAGCGTCGATGTGCTGGCCGCATTCGCCGAACGCGCAGACGCGCTGGATTTCAGCGCGCCGACGTTCAAAGACACCGTGGGCATCGATATCGAGGGCGGCTGGCACCCGGTCGTCAAAGCCGCGTCGAGCGCGCCGTTCATCGCCAACGATCTGGCGCTTGGCGGCGCGCACCACATGCTGATCCTGACCGGCCCGAACATGGGCGGCAAATCCACCTACATGCGACAGACCGCGGTGATCTGCCTGCTCGCCTATTGTGGCAGCTATGTGCCCGCGACTGCCGCCGAGCTCGGCCCGATCGATCGCATTTTCACGCGCATCGGCGCGGCCGACGACCTTGCGGGCGGACGCTCGACATTCATGGTGGAAATGACCGAAACCGCGCACATTCTGCACAACGCCACCGCTGAGAGCCTCGTGCTGCTGGACGAGATCGGCCGCGGCACCTCGACCTATGACGGTCTCGCGCTCGCCTGGGCCTGCGCGCAGCATCTGGCGGAAAGCGCCCGCGCGCTGACCCTTTTCGCCACGCATTACTTCGAACTCACCGGGCTCGCCGCGGCAACCCCCGGCGTCGGCAACATCCACATGACCGCCGCCGAGCACCGCGGTGACATCGTGTTTCTTTATCAGGTCGAGCCCGGACCCGCGAGCCAGAGTTACGGCATACAGGTCGCCAAGCTTGCCGGCATTCCTCGCCAGGTTCTCAACCAGGCGCGGGCAAAGCTCGCGAGCTTCGAGCGCGGCAGCTTCGACCCGCAGCAACCCGATCTCTTCGCCGCAGCAGCGCCCCACGAACCGGACGCCGAATCCCACGCGGTCATCACCCGTCTGGAGGCCGCGGATCTGGACGAACTCAGCCCGCGGGCCGCCCTGGATCTGTTGTATGAATTGCGCCAGTTGCTCGAGGACGCACCGGACTCGGCGTAGATACGCACGCGCTCGGGCTCGACACGCCGCCCCGTTTCGCTAGAATAGCCAGCCTTTTGAGGACCGTAGGCAAACCATGACCTTTGTAGTTGGCGAAAACTGTATCAAGTGCAAACACACCGACTGTGTAGAGGTGTGCCCGGTAGACTGTTTCTATGAAGGTCCCAACATGCTGGTCATTCATCCGGATGAATGCATCGACTGCGCGCTGTGTGAACCGGAGTGCCCCGCCGAAGCGATCTTCTCCGAGGACGAGCTGCCCGAAGACCAGCAGAATTTCCTCGAGCTGAACGCGGAGCTTGCCGAAGCGTGGCCCAACCTGACCGAAAAGAAGGATCCGCCGGAAGACGCGGAAGAGTGGGACGGCAAACCCAACAAGCTGGAACTGCTCGAGCGCTGAGCCACCGCCCCGGGCGGTCAGGAAAATAGCTGATCGCTCGACAGACCGTGTTCTTCGAGCGAGCGGCGCAAACGGCTCAAACCTTCCACCTGTATCTGCCTGACGCGTTCCCGCGTCAGGCCAATCTCGCTGCCTACTTCTTCCAGGGTCGCGCGCGTATGGCCGCGCAGCCCGAAGCGGCGACTGATCACTTCCTGATGTTTTTCCGAAAGGTTCGACAACAGCATGTCGAGCTTGTCGAAGAGATCTGAACGTTGCACCTGCGCCGCCGGATCGGGTGAATTCTCATCAGCAACCATTTCCAGACGGCTGCGATCTCCCACGTCGCGGACCGCGTCTATCGACTCGACCCGCTCTGAGAGTTTGAGCATGCGCCGCACGTCGGCGACCGGCTTGTCGATGAGCTCGGCGATTTCGTCGGCGCTGGGCTCATGGTCGAGCTTCTGCGACAGCTCGCGCGCTGCCCGCAGATAATAATTCATCTCTTTGACGACATGGACCGGCAGGCGAATCGTGCGGGTCTGGTTCATGATGGCACGCTCGATGGCTTGCCGGATCCACCAGGTGGCGTACGTGGAAAAGCGGAAACCGCGCTCCGGGTCAAACTTCTCCACCGCGTGGATCAGCCCCAGGTTGCCCTCCTCGATCAGATCCAGCAGCGACAGGCCGCGATTCAGATAGCGCCGCGATATCTTGACCACGAGCCGCAGGTTACTTTCGATCATCCGCTTGCGTCCGGCTGGATCTCCCTTGCGTGCCAGCCGACCGAAATGTTTTTCCTCATCCGCTGATAACAGCGGCGCGTACCCTATTTCCTGCAGGTAGAGCTGGGTCGCGTCCGGGGATTCGTCCTGGGCAGGTTCCTGGTAACTCTCAGTCGGCGCCTGAACGGCGGGTTCAGTCGGTTTTAATTCTTCAGTGTCCATGTCTCTCGCTGCATCCTTGCCTTGCGTCGTCGGTATCGGCGCCGGGGCGCCCGGGAGGACTAACGCAGCACGGATCGAGGGTTTATCGGCACGCCGTCCCGGCGTAACTCGAAGTGCAGCGACTGCTTAGTCCTACCTCTGTTCCTTATGTCGGCAATACCGGCGCCAGCTTTAACGATTTGCTTTTCACGCACGCGGGTGGTGCCGTCAAAGCTGTAAGCGGAGAGGAGACGCGCGCCATGACGCAGAATGATGAGACGTTCGTAGCCACCGATACCGTTGCCGGCATAGAGCACTTCACCGCCGGCCGCGGCGCGCACCTGCGCCCGACCGGCATCACCCAGCCCGAAGTCGACGCCTTTATTGCCACGGCCAAATTCCGCCATGGGCTGGCGGGCCAGAGGCCACACCCATTCGCCGGGCGCAGGCTGCGACGCGGGCCGCGTCGACGTTGTGGTTGCCGGGCGCGATGGCGGCGCGGATCTGGATGGCTTCGCCACCGCCCGCTCACCCGGAGGCAATTGGGTCAGCAATCTGACTTCCTGTCCCGGGCGCAATGTGTACGGCGCACGCAAACCGTTCGCACGGGCCAACCCGTCGAAATCGAGCTCGAATCGCCAGGCAATGGCATACAGCGTGTCCCCTTCACGCACGGTGTAGACACCGCCGCGCCCCGGCCGCTGCGGATCGTCATCAATGATGGGCGAACGTTCCGCGATCAGCGGCTGACCGGCGGGCAGACAGCCACTCAGCGCTGCGAGCAGGAGCAGTGGAAACGCTACTCGGGGGAAAATCGGGATAACCACCACAGGCCTGCAGCGCCTATCAGTGTCAACAAAACAACCCAGAGCACGCCGGCGGCCTCGCCCGTCAGGCTGGCAAATTCGGCTGGGGTGAGCAGGCGCGCGAAGGCGTTGTCCGCGCTGGCGTCCTGCCAGGGCCAGAGCTTCACCACCGAACCGAGCATGAAGCCAGTCAGAAAGCCGAGCAGCGGCTCACTGTAATGGCGCAGCAGCCAGGCCAGCAGTTTGGAAAAGCACAACAATCCGATTGCACAGCCGGCGGCAACCGTCGCCAGCACCGGGATCTGCCAGTCGGCCAGCGCGGCGATGACCGGTGCGTACAAGCCCAGGGTCAGCAGCACATAGCTGCCGGACACGGCGGGCAGAAGCCAGGCGCAGACTGCGACGCTGGCGCCGAGAAACAGCGCCAGGTAACCCGGCTCGGCATCGGCTGCGGGCAGCCACAGGAGCCCGAGGCCACACAGCAGGCCGAAAGGCGCCCAGGAAAGCAACGCGCGCGGCAGCCGCGCGCGGCCGATGACCCAGACACTCATCAGAATGACGCCGCTGAAAAACGCCCACACCAGGGGCTGATGATTATCCAGCAGGTATTGCATGAGCTGGGCGAACAGCACAATGCCGAGGCCCATGCCAGCCGCCAGCGCAATCAGAAAGCTCAGATTGTGGTGCTCGATGAAGAGACGCGGCTGTCCAAGCAGTTGCAAAGAACGCACGCCAAAGCTCGCAAAACTTCGGACCAGGGCGGGATAGATACCCGTTACGAAGGCAATCGTGCCGCCGGATACACCCGGGACCACCTCGGCAATGCCCATCAAGACACCGCGCAGACCAACCCCTAGATGGCCGGGCGCATCGTCCTCGGCCAGATCATCATCGATGTTCACCGTTACGCCTCCGTCACACCGCCCACCAGGGGCACGAAGCGCACGTAGTCGTGCACCGCCTCGGTAAAGCCCTCTGCGCTGCGGTCGATGATTTTGAGTTGCTGCAAATCCCCACTGCCCACCGGCACGATCAGCCGCCCGCCCTCGGCGAGCTGCTCGAGCAATGCCGGCGGCACCGTCGGCGGCGCCGCGGTGACAATGATGGCATCAAACGGCGCATGCTGCGGCCAGCCTTGATAACCATCTCCCACCCTGCTGACGATATTTCGCAATCCCATCGCCTGAAACCGCTCACGCGCGCGGGGCTCGAGCGCAGCGATGCGTTCTACGGTGTACACGCGCTCGCACAACGCGGCGAGGATCGCCGTCTGATACCCGCAGCCCGTGCCGATTTCCAGCACCGTTCTCGGCGCGACTTCCATCAGAAACTGTGTCATCAACGCTACGATAAACGGCTGCGAAATGGTCTGGCCATGCCCGATCGGCAGCGCCGTGTCCTCGTAGGCGCGGTGTGCCAGCGCTTCGTCGACGAAGATATGCCGCGGCACGCTGCCGATCTGGGCCAGCACGTCTTCGCGCTCGATCCCCTGCTCACGCAGACGGTTGACGAGCCGGTCACGCGTGCGCTGCGATGTCATACCAATACCGCGCAAATTAAAATCACCCACGATCAGGCTCCACGAGCGTCACCGCCTGACTCAGCATCGCGGTCGCGTAAGCGCCCGGAGGCAGCACAAAAGTCAGCTCGCATTCCGCGCCGCGATCGGCGATGTCGAACTCACCGGGCTGCACCCACAGCGGTCTGCGGTCCTGGCTGACGCCACAGAACTCGAGTTCTGCGCAGATGTCGGTAAACGGTTCGAGGGCCGCCTGCTCTTCCTCGAGCGCGGCCCCTTGCGCGGCACTGCGGCCACGCCCCCAGAGCGGTCCAGTCGGCAAGCCGTCTGCGAGCACGTCACCCGGAATCGCGGCAGGGAATGCCGCGGCTGCCGCACGCCTGCTCAAAACGGCATTGAAAAGCTCGCTGCGAAGCACGGACAGATGCCAGCCTTCGCTGCCGCCGCGGCGACGCGAGCCCCGCCGGTCACGGCGCGTGTGCAGCCATTCACGTGCAGCCGCACAGTTCGCCGCATTGACGCGTTGTGGTCCGAAATAGTTGGCAAAACCGTCGCCGAGCGGCGCAAGCTTTGTCGCCACTCCTGCCGGACAGGCTCGCAGCGTTACCCGGAACCGATTGCCGGCATGCATGCCGAGACGCAGTTTGCGCGCGTGACGATCTACGGCCAGGCAGCGTATCGCCGGATCCTCGATACGGGGCCAGGCGTCGATACCGCTGACGCTGAACCACTGGCGGGTCGTCGCGTGCTTGTCCTTGCGGCCACAATATCCAATGTCGACGCTACGGCAGCCGGTCGCGCGCGTCAGGACGTCGACGACGTCAGACGTGTTGCGTCCGGCTTTCTCCACATAAAAACACGCATGTTCGCCGGAGCCGGTCAGCGGCTCGTCGAAGAGTTCCTCAACGACAAAGTCGTCGACC
Source organism: Pseudomonadales bacterium (assembly GCA_965267275.1). Taxonomy (GTDB): domain Bacteria; phylum Pseudomonadota; class Gammaproteobacteria; order Pseudomonadales; family Azotimanducaceae; genus UBA4421. The sequence continues at coordinate 1,743,012 of OZ253950.1, read as the reverse complement.
CGGGATTTGAACGCCACTTCAGGCAGACCAGCGCAGGCCCTCGCTGCCATCAATCAACCGTCGGGATCAGGTAGAACACCTCGCCGCGCTTGACCATACCCAGGTCCCGGCGAGCGCGCGCCTCGAGCACGCTACGATCCTCTTTCAAAGCCAGGACCTCGGCCGTGAGGATCCGGTTGCGCTGCTCGAGCACGGCAACGCGCTCCTGATGCTGAGAGAGGTCAGCCTGCATGCGCAGCTGGGCAAAATGACCGGACTGCCCAAACCAGATGTCATATTGCAGGACGGCCAGCGTCAATGCCGCCGCGCCGATGAGTATTTTCATGCCCGCAAGCATGCCTATGCGTTGCCTCCCGCATTGATCGCGGCTCGGCCCGGATAGACCGCTCGATCGCCGAGCTGGGCTTCGATGCGCAGCAGCTGATTGTACTTGGCGACGCGGTCGCTGCGGCACAGCGAGCCGGTTTTGATCTGCCCTGCTCCGGTACCCACCGCCAGATCGGCGATGGTCGTATCTTCGGTTTCACCAGATCGATGCGAGATCACGCTCGTAAACCCGGCCTGTCGCGCCATCGCAATGGCCTCGAGAGTCTCGCTCAGGGTACCGATCTGGTTGAACTTGATGAGTATCGAGTTGCCGATGTGCTCGTCGATACCGCGGGAGAGAATCCTGGTATTGGTGACGAATAGATCATCGCCGACCAGCTGCACGCGATCGCCGAGCTGCTCGGTCAGAACCCGCCAGCCATCCCAGTCACTTTCGTCCATACCGTCTTCGATCGAGACGATCGGATAGTCATCACATAATGCCTTCAGGTACGCCGCAAATCCCGCCGCGTCATACGTTTTACCCTCACCGCTCAATCGATACTCACCGTCGACATAAAACTCGGACGCAGCACAATCGAGCGCAAGCGTCACGTCGGTGCCCAGACCATAACCCGCGTCCGCAACCGCCTTGGCAATGACTTCGAGCGCCTGCGCGTTGGAGGTGAGGTTGGGCGCAAAGCCACCCTCGTCGCCGACAGCGGTCGACAGCTGCATGCCGGACAGGACTTTCTTCAGCGCGTGAAAAATCTCGGCGCCGGCACGCAATGCCTCTGCAAAGCTGTCAAACGCAACTGGCTGCACCATGAACTCCTGGATATCGACGTTGTTGTCCGCGTGTTCGCCGCCGTTGAGGATGTTCATCATCGGCACCGGCATGGACATCGCCGGGCTTCCGGCCAGGGTGTTGATGTGCTCGAACAACGGCACACCCCGCACGGCGGCCCCGGCTTTGGCAGCAGCAAGAGACACTGCAAGCGTCGCGTTCGCGCCGAGCTTGGACTTGTTGTCGGTGCCGTCGAGTTCGAGCATGCGCTGATCCAGGGCCTGCTGATCCGTGCAGTCGACGCCGCTGAGCGCAGCTGCGATGTCGCCGTTGACATGCTCGACCGCCTTGCGGACCCCCTTGCCGAGATAGCGGCCGGCGTCACCGTCGCGCAGCTCCAGCGCTTCGCGCGTGCCGGTCGAAGCCCCGGACGGCGCGGCGGCACGCCCAGAGTGACCGCTCGTCGTTTCCACTTCGGCTTCGACCGTCGGGTTGCCGCGCGAATCGAGGATTTCGTATGCGTAGATTTTGCTGATTTCGGACATAACTCTCGCTGACCTTTTACTTAGAGCTGGTCTTCCAGCCGGGGGGAGGCCTTCACGACGCTGTCGAGCGCCATGAGCTGGCTGAGCAGATCATGCATCATGCCCATCGGCCACGAATTCGGCCCATCGGATTGCGCCTCTTCGGGGCGCGGGTGGGACTCCATGAACAATCCGTCAACGCCCGCGGCAACGGCCGCGCGCGCAAGCACCGGCACCATTTCACGATTCCCGCCGGAAGTTGCGCCCTGACCACCAGGCATTTGCACGGAATGGGTGGCGTCATACACCACGGGGCAGCCGGTCTGGCGCATCCACGCCAGGCTGCGCATGTCTGAAACCAGATTGTTGTAACCGAAGCTCGCGCCCCGCTCGCAGACCATCACCTGTTCGTTACCGGTAGAGTGCGCCTTCTCCGCGACGTTGAGCATGTCCAGCGGCGCCATGAACTGGCCTTTCTTGATATTCACGGGCTTATTCTGCGAGCAGACGTTCAAGATGAAATTCGTCTGACGGCACAGAAAGGCGGGGGTCTGTAAAACATCGACGACAGACGCCACTTCATCCAGCGGGGTGTCTTCATGCACATCCGTGAGCACCGGCACGCCAAACTCCGTTTTCACCTTTTCCAGGATCCGCAGACCTTCGGCAAGACCCGGCCCGCGATAGCTGCCTATCGACGACCGATTGGCCTTGTCGAAAGAACTCTTGTAGATGAACGGAACACCCAGCTCCGTGGTGATACGGGTCAGCGTTTCCGCGGTCTCCATCGCGAGCGCCTCCGACTCGATGACACACGGCCCCGCAATGAGAAAGATCGGCTGCTGCGCGCCGATGTCGAATCCGCAAAGTTGCATAGTTGATAACTCTATATCTGTGGGCGCGCGCCCGGCTAGTCCCGGGTACCGTCTTTCAAGTCGGCCTGCTCGGCGTGCGCCAGTCCCGCGAGCACAAAGCTCGAAAACAGCGGATGCCCTTTGCGCGGGGAGGAGGTGAATTCGGGATGGAACTGGCACGCCAGGTACCACGGATGGTCAGCCAGCTCGATCATCTCCACCAGCTCTCCATCCTCGGAACGGCCGGCCACCACCATGCCCTGCTGCTCGAGTTGTTCGACGTAGCGGTTGTTCACCTCATAGCGATGACGATGCCGCTCGTACACTACGGGCACGCCATAAACCCGTTCGGCCAGGCTGCCCTGATTGAGCACACACGCCTGCTCGCCAAGCCGCATGGTGCCGCCAAGATCGCTGTCTTCGTCCCGGTATTCTGCCTGACCGTCCGCGTTCGTCCATTCGGTAATCAGCCCGATCACGGGATGTGCCGTGTGAGATTCGATCTCGGTGCTGTGCGCGCCCTCCAATCCGGCGCAATCACGCGCTATGGAAATGATCGCGGCGTGCAGGCCATAGCAGATGCCGAGGTAAGGCACGCCGTGTTCGCGCGCGTAGCGTGCCGCCAGAATTTTGCCTTCGAAGCCACGCCGTCCGAACCCGCCCGGTACCAGAATCGCATCGGCGTCGACCAGCGCCCCGGTGCCATCGCGCTCGAGGTCTTCGGCGTCGATATAGTTGATGTTGATCTGCGTGCGGGTCTGGATGCCGGCGTGTTTGAGGGCCTCGATCAGCGACTTGTAGGCTTCGAGCAGGTCGAGATACTTGCCGACAAAGGCTAGATTCAGCGTGTGCTCGGGGTGTTGCTCCGCTTCCACCACGTCGTGCCACTCTGACAGATCCACCGGTGGCGTCTCCAGACCGAGCTTGTAGACCACATAGTCATCCAGACCCTCCTCGTGCAACTTGAGGGGCGCCTGGTAGATCGTGTCGAAATCCCAACTGGAGATGACCGCGCGCTCCTCGACGTTGGTAAAGAGCGCTATCTTGCTGCGCGCAGAGCGTGGCAGAGGCGCTTCAGAGCGGCACACCAGAATGTCGGGCTGCAGACCAATGGAGCGGAACTCTTTGACCGAATGCTGGGTCGGTTTGGTCTTGATCTCACCCGCTTTGGCGAGGTACGGCACGTAGGTCAGGTGGATGAACAACGTGCGCTCGGGCCCCACCTCGAGGCGAAGCTGACGAATGGCTTCGAGGAAAGGCTGTGATTCGATGTCCCCCACCGTGCCGCCGATCTCGACAATCAGCACGTCGCTGCCTTCGGCGACCAGGCGAATGCGCCGTTTGATCTCATCGGTGACATGCGGGATGACCTGAACGGTACCGCCGAGATAGTCTCCGCGGCGCTCGCGGCGCAGAACCTCGGCATAGATGCTGCCGGTCGTGAAGTTGTTGTTCTTACTCATACGAACGTTGGAAAAACGTTCGTAGTGGCCAAGGTCCAGATCGGTTTCCGCGCCATCGGCGGTAACAAACACCTCCCCGTGCTGGATCGGGCTCATCGTGCCCGGATCCACATTGATGTAGGGATCCATCTTGAGGACGTTAACCTTGAGCTCGCGCGCTTCGAGCTGCGCCGCCAGCGAGGCGGTGATGATGCCCTTGCCTAGGGAAGAAACCACACCACCGGTAACAAAAACGAATCTAGTCATGCATACCCATCATTTAAGCGCCCGCACAATTGACGATCACTGCCACGCGACAGACGGATCGAGACGATGTTGCTTGAGACGCAAAAGAGCCGAGATGGCTCATTCAAGATGGGATTGCAAGATAACAAAAGGCGGCTTCAGGCTCAATTCCAATCACAATAATTTACGGGGTTTGTATCGCATCAGACCGGCGACCCGCGCATTTCACTCGATGGAGGCGCCCGGGTCGAGCGGCTGCCAAACGGCGCGGCAGGCGGGACCGCCTGTGGCAGGCACCACCGCAATACCGGGCACCGCTACCAGAGCGCCGGCCCGCAGAATGAGCGGGTGTACGTCCCGCCACCAGGGAGCGAGGCCCGCAGCGCTGAATATCTCCGAGAGCGCCCGCCCGGCCTGACCATCAACGGCGGCCAGGCGCTCACCACCGCGCCGAAAGGCGAGCGTGAGCGGCTCGGCGGCGAATGCATCACCCGCATCTGGCGCGCACGCTTCGATCGACAAGGTGCCGTGCGGCAGCTCGAGGACATCCCCCGCGGCCAGCGGCCGTCCATACGGCAACGCCGTCGCGGCCGGCAGGGCCTGCACGTAGTAAAGGGTGTCGCGCCAGACCCGCACGGACCCCGAGTCCAGCGGGAGCAGCGCTGCGCGGCCCTGCTCCGCATCCTCAAAGAATGCATCCAGCGCCCGATCGGTGATGTCAAACGTGCCGTATGCTTCAGCAAACGCGCGCAGCCAGGCGCGCCGAGGCGCGGGTTCCGCGGGCAGGTGTGCGAGCGGTACGCGCGGCCCCAGAGCGTGCATGGCGGCGCGCAACGCAGTTTGCAGGTCGATACTGTGGTGCGCGACCCGCGTCACCGCTTCACCAATTCGCCGCCAGCGGTGTTTGAGCTCCGGCAGGATCTGATGGCGCAGAAAGTTACGCTCCAGGTGTTCATCCGCGTTGCTGGGATCTTCGATCCAGGCAACGCCATTCGCCCGCACGTACGCCTCGAGCAGCGTGCGCTCAATCGGCAATAACGGCCGAGCGAATTTCCCTGCCCCCAGCGCACCATACGGGCGCATGGGCAGCAGACCACGGCCGCGAAACAGACGCTGCAAGACCGTCTCCAACTGATCATCCGCGTGATGACCGAGCAACAGGAGTTCATCGGCACCAACCAGTTCCGCAAACACGCCATAGCGCGCCTCACGGGCATTGGCTTCCAAGTTCCCCTGCGAGGCAACGCTAACGCGCCGCGCGGTGAGATCGATGCCAAGCGCAGCGCAGACTTCGCCGCAATGCTGCTGCCAGGCATCCGCTTGAGCATGCAGACCATGATTGATGTGAATGGCGCGCACCGTCAGGCGAGACCGACAGTGCGCCGCGGCCAAAAGGAGCGCAGTGGAGTCTATGCCGCCGCTGAAACCGACCCACAAAGCGCGCGGCGCATGTGTTTCCAGACACCGCTCGAGAGCGTCAGCCACGACTTTGCTCGCTGTGCCATGCATGGTCTCAAGCGTAGTCGACGTACACCCGGCTGCCGTAAGAATCGCGAAGGTTGCCGAGCAGATCGTCGCGCGCGGCGACACGCCAGTCCGCGCCAAGGCAGACGCGGGCGCGAGCACCGCCGTTGGCATACAGGACGCTGACGCCGCAGCCATCTTCGATCCGGTGCGGCGTCAACAGCGACTTCAACGACGCCCCGAAATCCTGCGGGAGCGGGCCGTCACTGAAATCGATGACCACACCCTGACTGAAGCGCTGACGCGCTTCACACATGCTCATGACTTTCTCAGCGCGCAGGCTCAACCCGCCCGAAAAGTCGTCAGCCTGGACCTCGCCTTCGAATATCAGGAGCTCATCCTTGATGACTTTGCGCCCGAATTTCTCGAAGGTCTCGGGGAAAAGCGACACTTCGAGCCGGGCACTTTTGTCATCCAGCACGAGAAAACACATTGGCGCGCCGCGGCGGCTTTTCATGATACGGGTGCTGACGACCATACCGCCGACCCACTGCGTCTTCTTTTCCGCGCGCAGGTCATTGATGCGGCGTTTGCAGAAGTGTCTGAGCTCAGCCTCGTACTCTTCGATCGGGTGACCGGTGAGATAGAGCCCGAGCGACTCCTTTTCACTATGCAGCCGCTCCCTGGTGGCAAGCGGGGTGATCGCGTGCTGACTCGTCACGCACACCTGACTGACCGGAGCGCTGTCACCGGCAAACATATCGGCGATCCCTGCAGCGGCGTTGCGGGCCTGCTGGTCCGCGCTCTGCATCGCGCGCGGCAACTCGTCGCGCAGACGGGCGCGGGTCGCATTCACGTCTTCGCCCGGCAATGCAAATTCATCCATGGCGCCGGAAGCAATGAGCGCTTCGTGCACACGCTTGTTCACCTTGCGCGCATCCACGCGTTGACAGAAGTCCTGCAGGTCGCGGTAGGCACCTTCCGCACGACCTTCGACGATGCTTGCGACAGGCCCTTCGCCGACGCCCCTCACCGCGCCGAGACCATAGATAATCGCGTCGTTCTGCACCGAAAAGCGGAACTCGCTCAGATTGATACTGGGAGGCAGCAACGGCACCTGCATGCGGCGTACTTCATCGATCAAAACGACCACTCTGTCGATGTTCTGCATATCTGCCGAGAGGTTGGCCGCCATGAATTCCGCCGGGTAGTGGGCTTTCAGCCAGGCGGTTTGAAAGCTGACCACCGCATAGGTCGCGGAATGCGACTTGTTGAAGGCATAGCCGGCGAACTTCTCCATGAGATCGAATATCTCGTTCGCAAGCTTATGATCGACATCGTTGGCGTCCGTCCCGGTGAGAAACTCTTCGCGCACGCGCGCCATCTCTTCGGGTTTCTTCTTACCCATCGCGCGGCGCAGGAGATCCGCCTGGCCGAGGCTGAAACCGGCCAGCTCCTGGGCAATCTGCATGACCTGTTCCTGATACAGCACTACGCCGTACGTCCCTTCGAGCACCGGCTCCAAAGTCGGGTGCGGATACTCGACCGGCTCACGCCTGTGTTTACGGTTGATGTAGTCCGTATCGGCGCCAGACTGCAGCGGACCGGGCCGGAAAAGCGCTACGAGCGCGATGATGTCGTCGATGCTGTCGGGTTTCAGCTTCGTGATGAGCTCTTTCATACCCCGGCTTTCCAGCTGGAAAACGCCCGTCGTTTCGGCCGCCTTCAGCAGGTTGAATGCGGCCGGGTCGGCGAGATCGAGGCGGTCAATATCGAGTTGCTCTTCGGGGGGCAGACCCGCGTTCACCTGCCGTACGGTCCAGTCGATGATGGTGAGGGTCTTCAGACCGAGAAAGTCGAATTTTACGAGCCCGGCGCGTTCAACATCGTCCTTGTCATATTGAGAGACGAGGCTGCCGCCAAGATCTTCCGTGTAAAGCGGTACAAAGTCTGTCAGGGCACTGGGGGCAATGACGACCCCGCCGGCGTGGCGACCCACGTTGCGCACGATGCCTTCGAGCTTGTACGCCATGTCCATGATCTCGGAGACTTCTTCACTGCCGGCGACAAACTCGGCGAGCTCGGCGCTTTCCTCCATGGCTTTGTTGAGCGTCATGCCCACTTCGAACGGAATCAGTTTCGACAGCTTGTCGGCAAGTCCGTAAGGTTTCCCCTGCACACGGGCAACGTCTCGCACCACCGCTTTCGCCGCCATCGTGCCGAAAGTGATGATCTGACTGACCGCTCCCTGACCGTAGCGTTCGCTGACGTGCTGGATCACCCGGTCACGGCCTTCCATGCAGAAGTCGACGTCGAAGTCGGGCATGGATACCCGCTCCGGATTGAGGAAGCGCTCGAACAGGAGGTCATACTCGAGTGGATCGAGGTCAGTGATGCCAAGCGTATAAGCCACCAATGATCCGGCGCCTGAGCCGCGCCCTGGACCCACCGGTATCTGATTTTCTTTTGCCCAGGCAATGAACTCCATGACGATCAGGAAGTACCCGGCAAAGCCCATCTGGTTGATCACGTCGAGCTCGAAGGCCAGACGGTCGCGGTAATCCTGCTCCGTCGCTTCGGCTGCCAGCAAGCCACGCGTTGCCAGGCGCTCAGAGAGGCCCTCACTTGCGGTCAATTCGAGAAAGCTTTCCGGCGTCATGCCCTCCGGAATCGGATAGTCGGGCAGATAATAGGTACCGAGTTCGACGACGACGCTGCATCGCTTGGCGATCTCGACCGAGTTGGCGAGCGCCTCCGGTATGTCCGCGAAGAGTTCAGCCATCTCATCGGCCGAACGCAGATACTGCTGCTCGCTGTAACGCCGCTCACGGCGCGGGTCGTCGAGCGTGCGTCCATCATGTATACAGACCCGCGTTTCGTGCGCTTCGAAATCGTCCGCGTTGGCGAACACAACGTCGTTGGTCGCCACAACGCCAAGATGACGGCGAGCGGCGAGAGCAACCAGGCGGCGCAGAAAACCTTCTTCGCCGGCACGCCCGGTGCGCGTGAGTTCGAGATAGTAGCGGTCGCCGAAAACTGCCTGCCAGCGCGCGACGCGCGCTTCGAGCGCCTCTTCGTCACCGCCGGTGGCCAGATGCCACAGATGGCCGCCAATGCCCCCGGACAGAATGATGAGCCCTTCCTGCCGGGCAAACACCTCCTCTTCCGTCAAAACACCTCGTTCCGCCACCGAAGTGAAAGCCGCGGACACCAGGCCGATCAGATTGTGATAGCCCTGGCTGTCCATCGCGAGCGCGACGATGCGCTCGGGAGTGGCGTTGCTCTGCTTGTGATCGACAACAGAAAGCTCGGCACCGAGCAGAGGCTTTATCCCCGCACCGAGGCAATTCTCATAAAACTTGACGAGCGCAAACAAATTACCCACATCGGTAAGCGCAATCGCCGGCATCTGCATGCCAGCAACTTGACCCACCAGAGGTTTGACCTTGAGGAGGCTGTCGGCGAGAGAAAACTCACTGTGCACATGCAAGTGGACGAACCCGGTCATCGGCTTGCCTCGAGCGCCAGCTGCGCGTTCCCTTCTTGCGCGGCAGCCAGCGCCTCGCGTACCGGCGCGAAGCTGCGCCGGTGCAACGGCGTCGCGCCGAGCTCGGCGAGGGCGGCGCAGTGCGCCTTGGTTGGATATCCTTTGTGTCTGGCGAAGCCGTAGCCCGGATACTGGCCATCGTAATCCATCATCGCGTCGTCGCGCGCGACCTTGGCCAGAATCGAGGCTGCGCTGATGGCAGGAATACGCTTGTCCCCGCCAACCACGGCCACGCAGGGCACATCGAGCTGCGGCACTTTGTTGCCGTCCACCAGAACCATGCTTGGCGTCATCATGAGCGCCTGACAGGCGCGCCGCATGGCAAGATGGCTGGCGCGCAGAATGTTGAGGTCGTCAATTTCTGCAACGCTGGCCCAGCCGAGCGCCCAACAGCTGGCTTTCTCGCGGATCTCCGCGGCAAGCACCGTGCGCTTCTTGGCAGACAGGGCTTTCGAGTCGGCAAGCGCGGCGATCGGCCGTTGCGGATCGAGCATGACCGCGCCAGCCACGACGGGACCGGCGAGAGGACCAATGCCGACCTCATCGACGCCGACCTGGAAGGCACTGTTCCACGGCGCGGTAGCGAATTCGCTGAAACTCTCCTGTGCGAAGGTTGGGGTACTCAACGGCCGGCACCGGGCATCACCGAGCGCTCCGCAGCCGCACACTCAGAGGGATGAAAAAGGAACCAGGAATTGCAGATTCGTCCGCTGCCCACGCACTCATCAAGACATAGATTGCGCCGCTAAGCGTAACACGGCCCGTGCCGCATTTTCATCAGCGCCCTGCCGTAACTTTGCATGCAGAGCCTCGAAAGCAGCAATGTTGGCGCCGCCCGCCTGCGCTTCGCGCCAGGCGTTTTGCAGGGCATCCGCCAACGCCTGCGGCGTCGCGGCGTCCTGCAGCAGCTCGGGAACCAGCGCGCGTCCGGCCAGTATGTTCGGCAGCGCCACAAAGGGTGAGCGCACCAGACGCCGCGCGATCTGATAGGCCAAAGGCCCGAGCGCGTAGCTGACCACCATCGGCCGGTGCAGCAGCATCGCCTCCAGCGTGCTCGTGCCAGATTTGACCAGAGCAACGTCGGCGGCAGTGAGCGCACTGCGTGCGTGACCGTCGTAGAGCACGACGTCCAGGTCCGCAAAGCCGGCCAGCGCCCCTTCGATCTGCGCGCGCAGCACCGGGCGCAGGCACGGGATCACGACTTTGACCGCGCCGGCGGCTTCCCCGAAAAACTGAGCTGCGCCGAGGAAGCGCTCAATCATCAGCGCGACTTCACTGCCGCGGCTGCCCGGCAGCACCGCCAGAACCGTCTGGCTCGCGTCGATACCCAGATCCTCACGTGCCGCAGCGCGGGCTGCGGGGTCCGCCGCATGGGGAGAGATTTCATCTGCCAGCGGGTGCCCGACATAGACCGCCTGCACATTGGTGGCGGTATAGAAGTCCGGTTCGAATGGATACAGGCACAGCAGGACGTCTGCGCTTTTCTCGACGCGCCGCACCCGTCCGCTGCGCCACGCATAGACCGACGGGCTGACATAGTGCGCGGTGCGGATGCCGCGGCGCTTGAGGCGTGCTTCCAGGAGGAAATTGAAGACATTGAAATCGACACCGACGAAGACATCCACCTCGGCCTCGAGGAGCTTGCGTTCGAGGGTTTTCAGCAAGCGATACAATTGCGGCAAACGCAGGATGGGCTCGCGAAAACCGTTGACCTGCAGCTCGTCGATGGAAGCGTAGCTTTCGAGCCCTTCCGCGAGCATGCGCGGGCCGCCTACACCAACGAACCTGACCGTGTCCTGCGCCTGAGATCGCAGCGCCGCCATCATGCCAGCACCCAGGTTGTCGCCGGACGCTTCTCCGGCGAGGAGGCCGACGGTAAGCGTCATGGTGAGCTAGCTGCCTTTCGAGCGCCCGCGCACGATGCCCCACTCGGAAGCTTCGATGGACGCAGCGAAAGTCTCCACTTCTGCATGCGCGGCGCGCAGATCCGCCAACTCGGCCAGCGCTTCTTTCACACCCAGGCCGCGGCGGTAGACGAGCCGATGGGCTTCTTTGATCGCCTGCATGGTGTCCTGATCGTAGCCACGCCGTTTCATGCCCTCGGTATTGAGGCCGACGGCCACGGCCGGATTGCCGCTCACGGTCATATAGGCAGGGGTGTCCTTCAACACGAGGCTCATCGCCGCAACATGCGTAAACGCACCGACGTGGCGAAACTGCGGGATGCCGCTGTAACCGCCGAAGTTGGCGTAGTCGCCAACGACCACGTGACCCGCGAGCGAAGCATTGTTGGCCATGACGACATGATCGCCGACAACGCAGTCGTGACCAATGTGCACATAAGCCATCAGCAGGCAGTTTTTGCCCACCACCGTGCGGCCGATACCGCCCTTCGCCATCCCGCGGTGAATGGTCACCCCTTCACGAATGACGGTGTTGTCGCCGATATCGAGAAACGTCTCTTCGCCTTCGAAGGCAAAAGCAGGCGTATCTTCACCGACGGTCGCAAACTGGAACACCCGCACTCCGGCACCCAGGCGCGTGGGTCCTTTGACGACCACATGCGAGGCGATTTCGACGTTGTCACCCAGTTCCACGCCCGGACCGATGAAACTCCAGGGACCGATGCTGACGTTTTCGCCGATGACCGCGGAGGTATCGACAATCGCGCGGCCGTCGATCATGAACTCTGCTCGACAACCGAAAGGACGGCCGAACAGGCCAGTTCCTCGTCCACATATGCCTCGCATTCGAACTTCATCATGATGCGCCGGTCGGCAAGGATCCGGCTTTTCATGTCGAGCCGGTCACCAGGCACCACAGGGCGGCGGAAGCGCGCCTTTTCGACGCCGCCGAAGAGGTAGTTGACCCCATCTGCGGGGCGCTTGTTCTTCGTTTCGAACGCAAGCACTCCCGAAAGCTGCGCCATCGACTCCAGGATCAGCACGCCGGGAAATATCGGCTGCCCGGGGAAGTGACCGTTGAACAACTGCTCGTTCATCGTGATGTTCTTGTAGCCAGCGACCGACTCGCCGGGGTTCAGCTCGGTGACCCGGTCGAGCAGCAGAAACGGATAGCGGTGCGGCAGATATTCGAAGAGTTCAGTGATGTATTTTTGTTCGCTCATGGAGACCAATGTTAACTGATCCTGGAAGATTACGTACGGGGCTTAAGTCCGTGACTCCAGCTTTTTTACGCGACGGAAGAGTTCGTCGAGGTTCGCAAAGCGCAGCGCATTGCGCCGCCACTTGCCGTGCTCGTGGAAAATAATGGTGCCTGAATAAACGCCGGGCTTGTCGACCGATTGCGAGAGCACCGTCCTCGCTGTCACCACGACGCCGTCGCAGACGGTGATGGGATTGTCCCCACCGGCACCCGCGCCGCCAGCGAAAACACAGTGTTTGCCGATGACTGTACTGCCCGCAATACCGACGCAACCGCAAATGAGCGTGTGCGCCCCGATCCGGCAGTTGTGCCCGATCTGTACCTGATTGTCGATCTTCACCCCGTCCTCGACGACGGTGTCTTCGATTGCACCGCAGTCGACGGTCGAGCAGGCGCCGATGCTGACATCCGCGCCCAGCCGCACACCGCCGAGCTGGGCAATCTCTTGCAGGTGTCCGCTGCCATCGGGGGTGAACCCGAAGCCTGCAGCGCCGATGACAGAACCGCTGTGCACGACGCTGCGCGGGCCGATTTTGACGTCATCGTATATCGCGACGTTGCCAAACAGCGTCACATCTTCTGCAATGTCACAGCGTTCGCCGATAACCGTGTTCGCGTGGATGCGCGCCCCGGCGCCGATGCGGGTACCGTCGCCGACCACGACGTTGGGACCCAGCGCCGCTGTAGGATCAATCTCGCAGTTTTCGCCGAGCGTCACACTAGGATGCGCACCAGCGTCGAGGCGCGGGTGCCTTGCGAACATGCGCGAGGCTTGCGCAAACGCAAGGTAGGGCTTATCGACGACGAGTGCCGTCACCGGGCAATCCTCAGCGTCACCCGGTGCGACAATCACAGCGCTCGCGCGCGTGTCGCTCAACTGGTGCCGGTAACTTGGACTGGAAAGATGGCTGAGCTGTCCGGCAGCGGCGCTGCCGAGGCTGCCGAGGCCCGAGATGACCTCAGCACCGTCGCCGATGATTTCTGCGCCTATACGGCCCGCAATATCGGCAACGGTGAGCGTCATGGACGACCCGCTCAGTCGCGCTGTTCGTTCAGCTTTTCGGTCACCCGACGGGTAATGTCGTGCTTGGTGTTAGCGTATTGCAGCGACTGCGGGGAGAGAATGAGGTCGATCTGGTCGACCTGAATGATGTCTTTCAGCACCTTGTCGAACTTCGGCGCCAGCGCCTGCAGAATTTCCTGACGCCGATCCTGCACCTCTTTCTGCAGTTTCTGCGAGCGGAATTGCAGGTCGATCTGCATGTCCTCGATTTCTTTACCCACGGAACGCTTTTCCGTCGCGCTCATCACTTCACCGTCCGTCTGCAGCTTGTTGTTCAACTCCTGCATCTTCTCGGCCATCGTGCGCAGTTCGGTCTGTTCGCTTTCCATCTCTTTGTTGGCCGCATCCGCCAGCAGCTTCGCTTCGTCACTTTCGAGAATTGCGCGCACCGAATCGAGCACCACAATGTTCATTTCAGCGTGTACCGTAGACGCGCTAAACAGCAGTGCCGTCAAGCCCAGCGTTATCAATTTCTTTATCATTTTAACTCCTACTCCAAATACTCCACGCGTCTCGATAGCGACTGTGTGGGCGTTAAAGGCCGCGCATTCTACATCAGAATGTGCGGCCAAGTTCAAACTGAAATCTCTCTTCTTCATCGAACGGCTGAGTCTGGAATGGCTTCGCGAGACTGAACGTCATCGGGCCAAGACCGGTCAACCAGGTCATGCCAAAACCTATCGAATATCGGATTTCATCGATATCAAAATCAAAACAGTTGAGCGCAACGTCGGGGCACTGAGTGTTGAAGACGTTACCGGCATCGATAAAGAAGGCCGGGCGGAACTGACGATTGTCATCGACGAAGGGGAACGGGAAGATGAGCTCGGCGCTGGCTTCGACCAGCAGGTTGCCGCCCAGCGGATCGCCGCGGCGGTCGCCGAAGAAGATGGGGTTCCCGAACTCATCGACGGGTGGCGTCGAGCGCGGGCCGAGCGTGGAGTTTTCGAATCCACGAACCGAACCGAAGCCGCCGGAAAAGAAGTTTTCGTAAAACGGCAGCTGCGACGTCGAACCGTAACCATCGCCGTAGCCGAGTTCACCGCGAAGACGCAGGGTCCAGCTCCGCGATATCGGGAAATAGCGTTCGCCGGCGTAGTTGATCTTATAGAACTGCAGATCGCTGCCCGGCACCGCAAGCTCCAGGGCCACTGACTGTGCCGTGCCGCGGTCCGGGAACAACCCGCGGTTCAAGGTGGAACTCGACCAGGACAGATTCACTTTGAAATTGATCGCTTCTTCGCCGTTTTTGTCGATGAAGTCGGAAATCTCCTGGGCTGCGAACGCACCCTCGGTAATATCGGTCCAGTCCGCGAGAATGCCGAAATTGATGCGCTGGGTCTCGCCGATCGGAAAACCGAAGTTCATGCCTACACCCGCGGAGTCGGTTGCGTACCGGGCGATATTGCGCTCGTCGAAATCCAGGCGCCGGAAGAACACGTTGTAGCCGCGACTGATGCCGTCGATCGTGAAATACGGATTGAAGTAGTTGAAGCTTGCAGACTTCTGAAACCGTGATACCGACAGACCGAGCCCGAGGCTGTTGCCGCTGCCAAGCACGTTGGTCTGACTGTAGTTGCCGCCAAGAATCAGGCCTGTCCCCTGGGCATAACCAACCGTCGCCGAGATGCTGCCCGAAGGCTGCTCTTCGACGGTGAAGTTGACGTCTATCTGATCATCCGTGCCCGGCACCTGCGGCGTTTCGACATCCACGCCTTTGAAGTATCCCAGGCGTTCGAGGCGCACTTTGGAGAGGTCAATCTGCGCGGTCGACGCCCAGCCGCCTTCCATCTGCCGCATCTCACGGCGCATGACTTCATCTTGTGTCAGCTGATTGCCCGTGAAACTCACCCGCCGCACATAGGCGCGCTTGCCGGAGTTGACAAAAAACTCGACGTCGACGGTCTGATCTTCATTCAGAGTCGGCACGCCGCTTGCTGTCGCGAACGTAAAGCCCGAATTGCCGAGAGCGGCTTCCAGGCGGTCTTCGGTTGCGGTGATGCGAGCCTGATTGAACGTCTGCCCCGGATCGACGACGAACAGACGCCGCAAATCATCGGGCGCAACGTCGCCCAGCTCACCCACGATGTTGACCTCACCAATGGTGTAGATGTCCCCTTCCTCGAGGCCGATGGTGATGTACACCTGGCGCCGGTCCGGGGTAATGCTGACCTGGGTGGAGTACAGATCGAAGTCGGCATAGCCGCGATCCTTATAAAACGCTTCCAGCGTCTCCAGGTCGCCGGACAGCTTCTCCCGCGAGTACTTGTCGTCGTTACGGTAGAAAGACAGCAGGCTCGGATGTTTGAGCTCGAGCTCGTCCAGCAGTTCTTCTTCGGTGAACGCATTGGCGCCGACGATGTTCAGATGCCGGATACCCGAGTTCTTACCTTCTTCAATGATAATTCTGATCGCCACACGGTTGCGCGGCAGGTCTTCGATCTGCTGATCGATGCTGGCGCCGTAGCGACCCTGCGCGACGTACTGGCGCTCGAGCTCGAGGCCCACACGTTCGAGGGTCGCCTGCTTGAAAATCTCACCTTCGCGCAGCCCCTGCTGGGCAAGTCCGTCAATCAGGGCTTCCGTCTTGATCGCCTTGTTACCTTCGAGCTCGATGCTTTCGATTGCCGGCCTTTCATCCAGGGTGATGATCAGCACGCCATCATCGCGCCCCACCCGGATGTCCTTGAAAAACCCGGACGCAAAGAGATCCCGGGTCATGGCGCGCACGCCGAGTTCGTCAATCTGATCACCAACCGCAAACGGTATCAGGTTGAACACCGTTCCCGCGGAAACACGCTGCAAGCCCTGCAGACGCACGTCGGTGATGACGAACCCGGGCGCTGCCGCGGCCCGCGCAGGCACGGACCAGGAAAGGCTGCACACCAGCCCGACTATCGCGGCACAAAGGACATACCGACGCAAGGAAATCCCCCTCAACATTCTTCTAGAAAATTCTTAACAGGTCATTGTACGTGGCGAACACGAGCATCGTGCCCACCAGAGCGAGTCCTACTTGGACACCCAGTATCTGAATGCGTTCCGGTACCGGTTTGCCCGTGACGAGCTCCGCGGTATTGAAAAGAACGTGCCCCCCGTCCAGCAACGGTATCGGCAGCAGATTGAAAATGCCGAGCGACACGCTCAGAAACGCAATGATGCCAACAAAAGAGCGCCAGCTGTACTTGGCGGTATCCCCGGCGATCTGGGCAATACTGATGGGCCCGGACAGATTCTTGACCGAGACCTGGCCGAAGATCATCTTCTTGATGATGCTCAGAATCATTACCGATTTGTCCCAGGTTTCCTCGATCGCGCTGGGCACCGCCGCGAGCGGACCCTGTTTGACGAGGATCAGCGAGGGGTAAATGCCGAGGCTGCCCACCTCTGAGCCGTCGTCGAGCGCGCGGGCATCGGGCGTGACCGCGACGCGTCGCTGATAACCGTCGCGATGCAGCGTCAGCGTCATCGGCGTAGCCGGATGCGCTTCGATTTCCTGCACGAAGTCGTTCCAGTTGGTCACTTCCCGGCCGTCGACCGCAACCACAAAATCGTTCTCCTTCAGCCCGGCGCGATCCGCGGCTGAGCCTTCGACCACCTCGCCCACGAGGCTGAGCACGGTTTGCTCTATGCCGAGCGAGCCAAGCACGTCCGGCTCACCAACGCCTTCGTGCCAGCGCTCGATCGGCACGTCGAAGGTTCGCGCCTGATTGCTGGCGAGGTTGCGCACGCCAACTGCAATCGAGCCGGTTTCACCCAGCCGGTCGGTCAGCGCCAGGCCGACGTCCTGCCAGCTGCGCACCTGCGTATCATCGATGCTGACGAGTTGCACGGGGGCATCGATTCCGGCTGCGTAGACCGGCGTCTCGGGCGCGGGCGCCGCGATCACCGGCGTGTAGCTCGTAGATCCTGCAACGGCAAGGAACCAGTAGACGATGATCGCCAGAATGAAGTTGGCAAAGGGGCCGCCAAGCGCGATCGCGATCCGCCAGGCCGGGGTAAGATCCATGTACGACACGTGTCCGGGCTGTGCCAGTTCCGCCTGGTCCGGATCGCGCTCATCGAGCATGCGGACATAGCCGCCCAGCGGGACGACCGCGAGCGTGAATTCGGTACCGCGCTTATCGGTGATGGACCAGATCGGGCGGCCAAAACCGACTGAGAAACGCAGGATCTGCACGCCGGAAAAGCGCGCCACGAGGTAGTGACCAAACTCGTGAAAAGTCACCAGAATGCCCAGAACGGCCAGAAACGCCAACGGATAATGCAGAAGATCCATTAGATGTCGTGTCCTCGAGTCAACCCGCTTCGGGAATTGCCATACGCTGCGGAAAGATCGTCATTTTAGCCTGAACATGCCCTGAATACCGCTTTTATGTCCTACAAAAGCACGACTGCAAAAAAAGGCAGCACGGCAAGAATCGAGTCGATCCGGTCCAACATGCCGCCGTGTCCGGGTAGAATCGTGCCGGAGTCTTTCACACCGCTGGCGCGCTTGACCAGGCTCTCGAAGAGATCGCCGAGCACCGAAATGACGATGAGCGCCAACATCAACACCAGCCACACCAGCGCATCATCGCGCCACCACACGAGCACCAGACCACACGCGCCGCCCGCCAGCAACACCCCGCCGATGACGCCTTCCCATGTCTTGCCGGGGCTGACCTGAGGCGCCAGCGTGTTCTTGCCGAAAGCGCGGCCGGCAAAGTAGGCGCCGACGTCAGCACCCCAGACCAGGAAGAACATCCAGACGAGCCACAAGCTGCCCTCGGGGTGGGCCTGGATCACCACCAGGCTCGTCCAGGCCGCGGTGAACACCACAAGGCCAAGCACTGCAAGCACCGCCGCGTTCTTGAAGACGGCGGCGAAGCGGGGAAAGCTCAGCACCGCAATCAGCGCGAGACCCCAGACCATCCAGCCGAGATACAACACCTGCGGATAGAGGTCGAGACGCCCGTAAAGCGCCCAGCAGATCAGCGCCAGAGGCAGCAGGCAGAGGAGACGCAGCGGCACTCTCTGCACGCCCATCAGTCCCACCCATTCATAGGCGCCGAGCGCTGCGACCCCCCAGAACACCACGGCAAACCAACCAGCAGGAAGGAAAAACACGGCGCCGACCGCCAGCGGAGCGAGGATGAGCGCGGTGATGATCCGGTTACGGAGCATGTTAAGCGGTTACGGCCATTTCAGCTGCGCGTGCCGAAGCGCCGCACCCGTCGCGCAAACGCATCGATCGCCTGTCCCAGGTGGTCTGCGTCGAAATCCGGCCAGAACGCCTCCGTAAAATAGAGCTCAGTGTAGGCCAGATGCCATAACAGAAAATTGCTGACTCGATAATCGCCGCCGGTGCGTATGAGTAGGTCGGGATCCGGCAGCCCGCTGAGCGACGTGGCCGCCGCAAAGTGCCGCTCATCGATCTCCTGCGGGTCGATCTCTCCAGCCTGCGCCGCAGCGGCGAGGTTTCGGGCGGCCTGTATGATGTCCCAACGCCCGCCGAAATTAACCGCTACGGCAAGGTTCAGCTTGGAATTGTTCGCGGTCAGCGCCTCGCACTCACGCATTTTCTGCTGAATGTCTGGTGCAAAGCGGGAGCGATCGCCGATGATCCGCAGCTGCACGTTGCGGCGGTGCAGCTCATCCAGATCGTTCTCCATGACATGGCGCATGAGGTCCATGAGCAGACTGACTTCGCCCGACGGGCGTTGCCAGTTTTCAGTGCTGAAGGCGAACAGTGTCAGATAGCGCACACCGGCGTCGGCACAGGCTTCGGCAATCTCCCGCAAACGCTTGGCCCCGGCCCGGTGTCCCGCAGCCCCCGGCAGCCGGCGGCGCTTGGCCCAGCGATGGTTGCCGTCCATGATGATGGCGATGTGGTTCGGCACCTCGGAGGTGACCGGCGCCGCAGCTTCGCTTTGCCCTGCTGAGGGCTGCGAAGATGCGGGAAGATTGGTTTCGCTGGACATGGCGGAGCGGCTGCGCGACGCGCGTTCAGATCTCCAGGAGATCGGCTTCCTTAGCCGCCAGCGCTGCATCCACTTCAGCCACGCGGCTGTCGGTATAACCCTGAATGCGCTCTTCCGCCCGCCGCGCCTCGTCTTCAGTCGCCTCTTTTTCTTTGACGAGCTCTCGCACGTCCGCGATGGCATCACGACGGATGTTGCGAATCGCTATTCGACCGTTTTCCGCTTCCTGCTTTGCCAGGCGTGCAAGATCGCGACGATTCTCTTCCGTCAGCGGCGGCAACGGCACGCGTATGACATCGCCGGTGGACACCGGCGTGATACCGATATCGCTTTTGAGAATGGCCTTCTCGATATCGGGAATGAGCGGCTTTTCCCAGGGTGACACAGCCAGCGTGCGCGCATCCTCTACGGATATCGACGCCACCTGGTTGAGCGGCGTTGGTGCGCCGTAGTAATCGACCGATATGCCATCGAGCAGGGACGGATTAGCGCGGCCGGTGCGAATTTTCGCGAAGGCGACCTGCAACGCTTCCAGGGATTTCCCCATGCGCTCGTTGGCATCTTCCAAGATTTCGTCGATCAAGATGTCACCTCTCTTTAATTCCTTTGATCCGCTTTTCTTTCGTTCGCTTTTCTTTCGTTCGCTTTTCTTTCGTTCGCTTTTTTTGCGTTCGCTTTGCCTGCGTCCGTTTCTGTATGGCCTGCGGTTCCCCGGTTACCCGTCGGCAGCCACCACGCGAGTGCCTACTGTACCCCCATTTGCCAGCGTCACAAGCGCTCCGCCAGCCTGCATGTCGAAGACCACCAGAGGCATCTCATTTTCTTTGCAGAGCACAATGGCGGTCAGGTCCATCACGCCAAGCTGGCGTGCGAGCACCTCGTCATAACTGATCTCGTCAAACCGCTCAGCGTCGGCGTTCGTCTTCGGGTCGGCATCGTATACGCCATCGACGTTCGTGGCTTTCAGCACCGCATCGACCCCGAGCTCGACGCCGCGCAGACAAGCCGCCGTATCCGTCGTAAAAAACGGATTGCCGGTACCGCCGCTCAGCACCACAACTTTCCCCGTCTGCATGGCGTCACGCGCATCATCGCGGTGGTAACCGGCGGCAAGGCTCGGGATCGCAACGCTGGAAAAAAGCTGATTGGCAATGCCTGCCTGATCGAGGAAGTCGCAGAGCGCAAGGCCATTCATGACCGTCGCGAGCATCCCCATGCGGTCGCCGACGACCCTATCCATGCCTGATGCAGCAAGGTGCTGGCCGCGGAATAAATTGCCGCCGCCAAGCACGATCGCAAGCTCCGCGCCATTGGCGAGCGCGGCTTTTATTTCGCCAGCTATGAAACGCAGCACGCTCGGCTCGAGGCCGAAACCCGCGTCTCCCCCCAGCGCTTCGCCGCTGAGTTTGAGCAGGAAGCGCGGCAAGATCAGTCGCTGGAGCCGAGTTGGGCGGCAACTTCGGCGGCGAAATCTTCTTCCTCGACTTCGATGCCCTCACCGACCTCGAAACGTGCAAACCCGATGACATCGAGGCCGGCCGCCTTGGCCAGCGCGCCGACTTTCTGATTCGGATCTTTGACGAACGGCTGATCGACGAGGCTGACCTCTGCCAGATACTTCTTGACCCGGCCTTCGACCATTTTCTCGATGATCTCTGCCGGCTTGCCGCTGTCTTCAGCCTGGGTCTGGTAGATTTCCCGCTCTTTCGCGAGCACATCCGCCGGCACATCTTCGCTTTTCACGACCAGCGGATTGATGGCCGTCACGTGCATCGCGATGTCACGGCCGACCTCTTCTCCCCGACCGGACAGCTGCACCAGCGCCCCCTTGCGGTTATCACCGTGCAGGTAACTCACGATACCGCCCGCGTCGGAGGTCAGCACCGTGCCGCGGCGGACGCTGATGTTCTCGCCGATTTCCTGCACCAGGGCTTCGCGTTCGGCTTCGAGCCCGGCGTCCAGAAGCGCTTGCAGGTCACCATCGTTGGATTCGTAGAGTTGGCCGACAACCTTCTCAACGAAGGCGATGAATTTCTCATTCTTGGCCGCAAAATCCGTCTCGATGTTGATCTCGACGATGGCGCCGCGGCTGCCGTCATCCGCCACCTTCAGCCCGAGGAGGCCATCAGCGGTCGTGCGGCCGGCCTTCTTGGCCGCCTTCAATGCACTTTTCTTGCGCAGCTCTTCAATGGCTTTCTCGAGATCGCCATCCGTTTCCTCAAGCGCGCGCTTACAATCCATCATGCCGAGGCCTGTACGCTCGCGCAGTTCTTTTACCATAGAAGCAGTAATTGCCATGGTCAGATGCTCCTTAAACTTTTAAAGATGGACCGCTGGAATCAAGCCTGCGGCGCTTCGTCGTCCTGCTCTCCAGCAGCCGGTTCCTCGGCGGCTTCGCTCGCGCCAGCGTCGGCCGCGGCTTCATCGCCTGCAGCCTGCTCTTCTTCGGCGAACGCCTCGTCCACGGAAGCCTGGATGCCGGCGGAGATCTCCGTTACCGGAGCAGATTCTTCCGACGCGTTTTCTTCCACTTCGACAAATTCGTCGGGATCGACCACGAGCGACGCCTGACTCTGACCTTCGGCCACAGCGTCCGCCACGGCAGTGACATAGAGACGAATGGCGCGGATGGCGTCGTCATTGCCGGGAATGACGAAGTCCACGCCTTCAGGGTCGCTATTGCTGTCGACGATGCCGAACACCGGGATACCCAGCTTGTTGGCCTCGCTGATGGCGATGTGCTCGTGCTGTACGTCGACGACGAAGAGCGCATCGGGCAGACCACCCATGTCCTTGATACCGCCGAGGCTGCGGTGCAGCTTCTCCATCAGGCGGGTCTTCTGCAGCGCTTCTTTCTTAGGCAGCATCTCGAACGTGCCGTCTTCAGACTGTTTTTCGAGATCCTGCAAGCGGCGGATGGATTGGCGGATCGTCTTATAGTTGGTCAACATGCCGCCCAGCCAGCGCTGATCCACAAACGGCATGCCGACGCGGCCGGCCTGCTCGGCGATCACCTTGGCAGCCGCACGCTTGGTGCCGACAAACAGGATCTTGTTGCCGCGGCGGGCCATGTTCTGAATCTCGGACAGCGCTTCGTTGAACGCAGGCAGCGTGCGCTCGAGATTGATGATGTGGATTTTGTTGCGTGCGCCGAAGATGAACGGCGCCATTTTGGGATTCCAGAATCTGGTCTGATGGCCGAAATGCACGCCAGCAGCCAGCATATCTCGCATCGATACACTCATGCTCTATTTCTCCGGGTTGGTTTCTGAACAGCGCCTCCCACAACCCAACCACTTGGCGTGGCACCCGGGGATGTGTGTCGAGACCTGTCGTATTCGTGCCTGGGCGTTGGCGCCTGTTCGACGCGCCACCCGGGCGGTTATTGCATAGTTTAGACGTCGCGGACCGCAGGTCCGGACGCGTACCGTGCGGGTCGAAAAGGCAAAAATTCAACCTTTGGTTGCCGCGCGGCGGGCCGCTTTATACCATAACTGATTGTGCATTGCGAAATGGGATTTTAGATGGTTGCAGTCGTGTCAGGTGACGCTGATCTGGCGGGGATGCGCGCGGCCGGTCAGGCCGCGGCCAGCGTGTTGCAGATGATTGGTGCACACGTGGTACCGGGCGTCACGACGGAAGCGCTCAACGAGATTTGTCACAACTACATCGTCGATGAACTCGGCTGCACACCGGCGCCGCTGAACTACGGCGGCGGCGGCGGGCAGATGCCTTTTCCGAAGTCCATCTGCACCAGCGTCAATCATGTGGTCTGTCACGGCATCCCGTCACCGGGGAAAAAGCTGAAAAGCGGTGACGTACTGAACATCGACATCACCGTCATCAAAGATGGCTATCACGGTGACACGAGCAAGATGTTTTTCGTCGGCGAAGGCAGCATTCTCGCCAAGCGTCTCGTGCAGGTGACTCAGGAATGCCTGTATCGTGGTATCGAAGCGGTGCGCGACGGCGCGTACCTCGGCGATATCGGCCACGCCATTCAGAAACACGCGGAGGCGCATCGCTTCAGCGTCGTACGGGAATTCTGCGGGCACGGGATAGGCAAGGTGTTTCACGATGCGCCGCAGGTTCTGCACTACGGGCGCAAAGGCGCCGGCATGCGCCTCGAGGCCGGCATGAGCTTTACCATCGAACCGATGATCAACGCCGGCAAGCGCCACATCAAAATCCTGCCCGATCAATGGACCGCAGTGACCAAGGACCACAAAATGTCAGCCCAATGGGAGCACACGCTCATGGTGACCCAGGACGGTTGCGAGATCTTCACCTGGCGCGACGAAGAGGGTGCGCACCCTTGATCGCAACGCGCGACCGCTAGGCCTCTATCATGCACAACATGCCACAACGCGCCCGCCTGCAGGCGCTCCAGGCTGATCTTGCGGAACGCTTCTGGCGCGACGAGCCCATCGAAACGCTGATGTCGGGGCTCAGCCGAGGCCTCGATGAAATCATCTGTGATCTTTTCGACGAACATCTGGGCCAGGCCGACAAAGTCGCGCTCTTCGCCGTCGGTGGTTATGGCCGCGCAGAGGTCCACCCGGGCTCGGATATCGATCTTCTGGTGCTCGCCGCCAAACCGGCAAAACACAAGCGCCAGATAGAACTCTTCCTGCAATCGGTGTTCGATCTCAATGTCGAGGTCGGACACAGCGTGCGCGATGTCAAAACCTGCCGTAATGAAGCCAAACTTGACATAACGGTGGCGACCGCCCTGTTCGAACGCCGCTATCTGATCGGCGACTCGGCTCTGGCGCAGGCGCTCGACAAAGCCATGTCGAAAGTCTGGCCAGCCGATAAGTTTTTCCGCGCCAAACTCAATGAACAGACTCAGCGTCACAAGGACTACGACAACGTCGAGTACAACCTCGAGCCCAACATCAAAACCTCGCCCGGCGGCCTGCGCGACATACATACCGCGCAGTGGATCTGCCAGCGCCAGTTCGGCACCGCCGACCCCGCCAAGCTCGTCGAATTGCAGGTGCTCACCGAAACCGAAAAGAACTGGCTGATCGAAGGTAAACGCTTCATCTGCTGGGTACGCTTCGGCCTGCACCTGGTCGCCGAGCGGAAAGAAGACCGCCTGCAGTTTGGCTATCAGCGGGAACTGGCGAACCGCCTGGGTTTCGTCGACACGGACGCGAGAAGCGGCGTCGAGCAGTTCATGTACCACTACTACCGGCACGTGCTCGCATTGACCGAAGTGAACGACATTCTCATCCAGCACTTCACCGAGGAAATTCTCGCCCCGCGACGCCAGCGTCGCACCGACGTCAACGAGCGGTTTGAGCTGGTCAACAACTACATCGAGGCACGCCATGAGCGCGTGTTCCGTGAACACCCCGCGGCGCTCCTCGAGATGTTCGTGCTGATGGCGAACCGCAACGACATCGCCGGCGTGCGGGCCACGACCATCCGCCAGATCCGTGACAACCTGCACCTCATCGACGACGACTTCCGCACGGCACCGGAAAATACGGCGCTTTTCATGGCGCTGCTGAAGGCGCCCTATACCCTGGTGTCGACGTTGACGCGCATGCGGCGTTACGGGGTCCTCGGCCGTTACATCCCGGAGTTCGGTCAGGTCATCGGACAGATGCAGCACGACCTGTTTCATATCTACACGGTCGACGCGCATACGATGATGGTGATTCGCAACATGCGGCGCTTCCGCTACCGCGCCAGCGAAGAAGCGTTTCCGGTGGCCTACCACTGCGTGCACACGATCCCCAAGCTGGAGCTGCTGTATCTCGCCGGCCTTTATCACGACATCGGCAAAGGGCGCGGCGGGGACCATTCCGTGCTGGGCGCCGAGGACGCTGCCGCCTTCTGCGATCGCCACGGCTTGAGCGAAGCGGACAAAGACCTCGTTTGCTGGCTTGTCAAAAAACACCTTTACATGTCCGCGGTCGCCCAGCGTCAGGACATCTACGATCCCGACGTGGTGCACAAGTTCGCCTCCGAGGTGAAGTCGGAGATGCGCCTGGACTACCTTTATGCGCTGACGGTGGCGGACATCAACGCAACCAATCCGACCTTATGGAACAGCTGGCGCGCAACGCTCCTGCGGCATCTGTACACCGAGTGCCGCAAGATTCTGCGGCGCGGACTGGAGTCGCCTGCCGATCGCGACGCCTCAGTGGCAGCTTACAAAGAACGCGCCCTGGAACGGCTCGTCAACAGCCCCGACGCGTTGCCCGCGGCCGGCTACGAGACCCTGTGGGAAGCGTTTGGCGACGATTATTTCCTGCGGCACACGCCGCCGCAGATCGCGGCGCTGACCAGTGAGATCAGTCAACACGATCTCGCAGACGGACCGTTCATCAACATTCAGGACACGCAGGGAGATCTGCCCGGCGACGGTGCGACGCGCATATACATCTACACCCGGGATCAGCAGCAGCTGTTCGCCGCGACGGTGGTTGCTTTATCGAGCTTTCAGCTCAGCATCGTCGATGCCACCGTCGCCACCTCCCCGGAAGGGATCTGCTTTGATACGTACACGATTCTGGACGACAACGGCCAGCCCATCCCGCGCGACCCGGCATACCGCGAGCGGATCAAGCGCCATCTGCAGGAGGCACTCACCGATACCAGCGGCAGCCTGGTCATGCCCTCGCGACGCCTGCCGCGCCAGCTGCGGGAGCTGCCCTGGCCGACCGAGGTCACGCTTGTGCCGACCGCGGACGGCAGCGCCAGCGTGCTGACCATTCTGGCGGCTGATCGACCGGGCCTCCTGGCGGCCATTGCACTGCTTTTCGTTGAACTCGATCTCGAGCTGCTGTCCGCCAAAATCACGACGCTCGGCGAGCGCGTGGAGGACACCTTCATCGTGCAGAGTGCGGCTGGCAAGGCCATCGCCGACGGCGAGCCGACGTATCTGCTGGCCAACACCATACGCCAGAGCCTCAACCGTCAGCTGGGTGTCAGCAATACCGGGCAGGCGCTGCCATGAGCTTTAATCGAGCGCTCGAGACGCTGCAGATGTACCCCTTCGAACGCCTGCGTGCGCTGACCGGCGACATCACCGCCAACGCAGAGTACAGCTACATACCCCTCACCCTCGGCGAACCCAAACACGCGCCGCCCGCGTTTGTGGTGGACGCGCTCAGCGACAGCGCGGCGCTCGTTCGCGATCTCGGCGCTTACCCGGTCACTCGCGGCCAGCCCGAGCTGCGCGAAGCGATCGCCGCCTGGCTTGCTCGTCGCTTCGGCACCACAGTCGATGCCGAACGCCAGGTCCTGCCCGTCAACGGCACGCGGGAAGCGCTGTTTGCATTCGCTCAGGCAATCGTCAGTGGCGCGCCGTCAGCGAAAGTGCTGATGCCGAATCCGTTCTATCAGATCTACGAAGGCGCAGCGTTACTGGCCGGGGCGACACCGGTGTTTATCGACAACGACCCCGCCAATGACTACCAGCAGGATTTCGCCTCAGTGAGCGAGGCCACCTGGGCCGCCACGGAGCTGGTGTATCTCTGTTCGCCCGGCAATCCGACCGGACAGGTGGCGTCTCCGGAGACTCTGCAGAAACTGATCGAGCTTGCCCACCAGCACGATTTCATCATCGCCTCTGACGAATGTTACTCGGAGCTTTATTTCGACGACGATCAGCCACCCCAGAGCCTGCTGGCCGCGAGCGCTGCGATGGGCAACCCGGACTACGCGCGCTGCGTGGTGTTTCACAGCTTGTCCAAACGTTCCAACCTGCCGGGACTACGCAGTGGTTTTGTGGCGGGTGATGGCGATGCGCTCGCTGCATTTCTCAAGTATCGCACCTACCACGGCTGCGCCATGAGCCATCATCACCAACGTGCCTCGGCGCTCGCGTGGCAGGATGAAGCGCATGTCGTGGCGAATCGCAACCTGTACCGGCGCAAATTCGCCGCTGTGAGCGAAATCCTCGAGAGCGCCTACACGCTGCACCAGCCTGACGGGGGCTTTTACCACTGGTTACAAACACCCGGAGACGACCAGGCGTTCGCGCGGGCGTTGCTCGAACGCTACAACGTGGCCGTCATGCCAGGCACTTTCCTCGCCCGCGCCAATCCAGCAGGCCACAACCCGGGCAGCGGCCACGTTCGCGTCGCCTGGGTCGCGCCGTTGGAGGAGTGTGTCGAAGCCGCGCAACGTCTCCAGGAGTTCGCACAGGAGCAATAGGCGGCCGCGAACGCGCCAGGTAGAATAGCGCTCCTTTTTTTCGTAGAGCCGACATCATGTCCGAGGTTTTTGCCTTCGCCGTAGGCCTGGCACATACCAGTCCCAGCGGCACCGTCCTGGATTGCCTGTTTCCGACACCCCACCTTCGTCCCGAAGGCGACGCTCTGGCGGCCGCCCTGCAGTTCGACAAGGGTGTCCACAACGTGGCGCCCGACGACCTGAAAAGCCTCCCGGCCGACGTGGTGCCGACGGCGCTCCTCGAGGCTGATCGCCCGCTGACGCTCGTGCGCCTCGACGCGGACGAAGCCATCGGTTCCACCGCTGAGGCTTATCTGAAGCTGCATTTGCTCTCGCATCGCTTGACGCTGCCGAACACCCTCAATCTGGACGGCATATTTGCCCATCTGCCCAATCTCGCCTGGACATCCCAGGGCCCGGTCGAAATCGACGCTTTGAATGACACGCTGATCAACGCGCGTCTGCGGGGTGAACACCTCGAGGTCATGAGCGTGGACAAATTTCCCAAAATGGTGAACTACGTGATGCCGTCCGGTGTGCGCATCGCCGACGCTAGCCGCATCCGTCTTGGCGCGTATCTGGGTGAAGGCACGACCGTCATGCACGAAGGTTTCGTCAACTTCAACGCCGGCGCTCTCGGGCCCAACATGGTCGAGGGCCGTATCTCTCAGGGCGTGACGATTGGTGAAGGCACCGACCTCGGCGGCAGCGCAAGCACCATGGGCACGCTGGCCGGCGGCGGTGAAATCGTCATCACGCTCGGCAAGAACTGCCTCATCGGCGCAAATGCCGGCACCGGCATCCCGCTCGGTGACCGCTGCACCATCGAAGCGGGCCTCTACATCACCGCAGGCACCGTCGTGACCCTTGTCGACGAGAACGGCGACGACCTGAAGAAGGTCAAAGCGCGAGAGCTGGCCGGCGGCTCCGACATGCTGTTCATACGTAACAGCCAGACCGGCCAGGTGCTGTGCCGCACCAATCGGCGTGCCATCGAGCTGAACGAAGCCCTGCATGCACACAACTGACAGCGACCCCGTCACCGCCGCTGTGCTCGATCTCAGCCGGACACTGATGGCCCTGCCTTCGGTGACGCCGGACGATGCCGGTTGCCAGGAATTGCTGGCGGCGCGACTCACGCCGCTGGGGTTTGCCTGCGAATGGTTCGATGCGGGCGGGGTGCGCAATCTGTGGGCGTCTCGCGGCAGCGGCAGCCCGCACCTGCTGTTCGCCGGCCACACCGACGTCGTGCCAAGCGGTCCGGCCGAAGCGTGGTCGAGCCCGCCCTTCGAGCCGACGGTTGCAGAAGGTTACCTGCGCGGACGCGGCGCAGCCGACATGAAAACGAGCCTTGCCGCAATGGTGGTCGCGATGGAGCAACTGCTCGAGGCCTCGCCCGACACGCTCAAGGGCACGATCAGCTTTCTGATCACGAGCGACGAGGAAGGCGACGCCGTACACGGGACGCGCTACGCGATAGAGAAACTTCTGGAGCGCGATATTCGACCCGATTTCTGCGTGGTGGGCGAGCCGAGTTCCAGCCGCACAGTCGGCGACGTCGTGCGTTGCGGTCGGCGCGGCTCTCTGAATGCCACCCTCACCGTCCACGGCGTGCAGGGCCACGTCGCCTACCCCGACGACGCAGAAAATCCGGTTCATGAAGCGCTTGCCGCCTTGAGCGAGCTGATCGCGAAACGCTGGGACGAAGGTGACGACTACTATCCGCCCACGAGCTTGCAGTGCTCAAACATCAACGCCGGCACCGGCGCAACCAACGTGATTCCCAGGGACATGACCGTGCAGTTCAATCTGCGTTTCAATACCCAGCAGACCGCTGCCGGCATCCAGGCAGCGGTGGCAGCCATCTTCGCGAGCCACGACCTGAATTACAGCATCGACTGGCAGCTGTCCGGAGAACCTTTTCTCACCGAACGCGGCGCGCTCACCACCGCCGTCTGTGGCGCGATCGAGGCCGCAACCGGGCAGACGCCGGAGCTTTCCACCTCCGGCGGGACATCCGACGGGCGGTTCATCTCTCCCTGGGGTGAGCCGGGCAGCAACCGCGTCGAAGTCGTGGAGCTGGGACCAACCAACGCCACGATCCACAAAGTCGACGAGTGCATCGACATCGCAGAGCTCGCGCCCTTGACCTCGATGTATCGTGAGATTACCCGGCGCCTGCTGACATGAAACGCTACCTGATCGCCGGCATTGTGCTGTTCTTCGGCTTTGCGATCGCTTTTGCCCCGGCAGGTCTGGTGGACCGCGGCGTCGAAAGCGTCCCCGGGATTGATCTCGTCGATACGCGCGGCACCGTCTGGAACGGTCAGGCGCAGATGCTGCTCGAGGGTCAACCGCTGGGGGTCGTCAACTGGCAGTTTCAGCCCCTGAGCGTGCTGCGCGCGGCGCCCGGCTATGCCTGGCAACTCAATCGGGTCGATATGCAACTCACGGGTACCGCCGCGGCGAACCCGTCCGCCGTCGCGTTGGATCTGCGAGGCGGCCTGGCAGCGGCAGCATTCAATGACTGGCTGCGCACCTACGACATACGCGTTTCGGGTGATCTCGAGATCATGGATATATCAGCGACGGTCGCCCACGGTAGCCGCGTGCCGGAGCGTCTGGAGGGCCAGATCAACTGGAGCGGCGGCAACGTGCTGTACACTCTGTCCGGCCTCGTTCGCGAGGTGCAGATGCCGCCGTTGACCGCCTACCTCGATATCGACGAGGCGGGATTGCCCGAAGCGGTGGTATACACGCCGGGCGACGATACGCCGCTGATCATCGCCCGCGTCGGTACAGATGGATTTGCCAAGATCGGAATCACGAAGTTATTTACCAAGTTGGTACAAAACCCTTACCCCGGCAGTGACCCCGATCACGCTATAGTGTTGGAAGTAGAAGAGCAAATCTTTTAAAATCAGGAACTTATCCCAAGCCTCTTAGAATAAAAGTAGTGCATGGGCGATTGCTAACGCTGTCATGGAATGGTCAAGATTTGCGGCCCTGTTTCATGATAGCTTAGCGCGAAGCCACGACGGGGGAAGCGGCGCTGGCTTAAGCAACTAACTGGCTTCGCGGGGGTCCTATTTGGATCCGGGTGTCGAAGAGGGACATTGTGTTCGAGACCATACTGACAAAGGGAACTGAGCCTGCGCGCTGGCTGATCGTCGCCGGCATCGCATATACCCTGGCGACTACGATCTGGACCTTCTTCGAAACGCCGGTGACGAGCCCGGTGCAGCAGACGGCCGCCGTGAGCGAGGACAGCGAGCGCCCGCCCGGCAACATCAACTGGATTCTGGCCAAACATCTCTTCGGCGAAGCCGGTGCCGCACCGGTGGTGGTGGAAACCCAGCAGGAAGCGGTGCAGACCCGCCTGCCGCTGGAACTGCAGGGCGTCTTTGTCGCTGACATTCCCGAAGAATCCTCGGCAATCGTCGCCCAGCGCGGCAAATCGGGCCTGCGTTACACCGTCGGCGATAACCTGCCGGGCAATGCGGAGCTGGTTGAAGTGCATACGGACCGCATCATATTGCGGCGCGCCGGCGCACGCGAAGCGCTGAGCTTCCCCAAAGCGAAAGTCCAGATCGCCCAGCAGGCTCAAGCCGCCATTCCCGACGACGACATCTTGCTCGACGAGGGCGACTACGAAGATGCCATCGACGCAGAGGACATGCGCGACGAGCCGCTGAATGCAGCAGATATGGAAGACGTCGTCAGCGACTATACCGAGCGCCTGGCGGAGGATGCCGCGGGCACGCTCGAGGAACTTGGCGTGGAAACGGTGGAAGGCGGCGGCTACCGCATCGGCGACGTCGCACAATCACCCTACCTCCAGCAGACGGGACTGCAGCCTGGGGACATCATTCTCTCCGTAAACGGTCAGCCGCTCGGTGACATCGAGCGTGACCAGCTGGAGATAGAAAACATCATGGCGCAAGGGTCGGCACGCATTGAAGTCCGTCGCGGCGAGCGGCGTTTTTTCATCACTGCGTCGGTACCGCGCAACTAGAAGTCACATAGAAAAAAAACATGAACAATATCTTCCTCAAACTTCGCCTGACCATTTGTTGCCTGCTGGCCGTGAGCGTGCTGGCTGCGCCAAGCTATGCGCAGGAAGCGACCTGGCGCATGACCGCCAAGAATGCCGACATCCACGAGTTTGTCGCACAGGTTGCGGAAATTACCGGCAAAACATTTGTCATCGACCCGCGCCTGAAGGGCACGGTCACCGTCATCTCCGATACGCCGCTGGACAAAGATGGCGTCTACGCGCTCTTTCTGAGCGTGCTGCGGTTGCAGAACTTCACGGCGGTACCGTCCGGTGATGTCATCCGCATACAGCAGAACGCCACCGGTAAACAAACGCCGGGAACGCCCGGTGCGCTGGACGCAGTGGCTCCGGAAGAACTGGTCACCCGTGTCGTCGCCGCACAGAACGTCGACTCCGCCGAGCTCGTCAAAATCCTGCGTCCGCTGATCCCCCAGTACGGTCACATCGCCTCCGTCGCGCAGCCGAACGTGGTCATCATCAGCGACCATGCGGACAACATCATCCGGTTGAAAAAGCTGATCGAGCAGATTGACGTTTCCGACGACGAAGAAGTGGTCATGGTGCCGCTGAAAGATGCCTGGGTCGGTACCGTCGTCGCCATTCTCGAGAAGGTGGCACCCGAGCAGATCGGCCGCAACGCGAAAGGCCCGCAACGCATCCAGATCATTGCCAACGAGCGCAACAATTCGCTGGTGCTCAGAGGCAAGCCGCGGCCAATCGCAGAAGTGCTCAAGATTGTCGACAAGCTGGATCAGCCAGCGACCACGACAGACTCGACCCAGGTCATCCCGCTGCGCCATGCCGACGCGGCCAACGTGTCGACGATTCTCGGCGGCATCCTGAGCGGTTCGTCAGGCGCAGGCGGTGAAGACGCCAACGCACAGGAAACCACCATCCAGGCCGACGAGACCTTGAATGCGATCGTCGTACGAGCCGATCCGGGCTCCATGTCGGAAATCCTGGAAATCATCAAAAAATTGGACGTGCGCCGCTCTCAGGTACTGATCGAAGCGGCCATCGTCGAAATCACCATCGACGACAGCTCGGACATCGGCATCGAGATGGCCGCGGCCGACGGCTCGGGAGAAACGGTGCCGTTTGTCACCACGAGCCTGAACGGCGTGATTTCTTCGTTGTTTTCAAACCTGCTGGACGACGATGATCAAATCGACGTGCTGACCGGTCTGGCCAGCGTGTCGAGCCCGACCATCGCGGCGGCAAAAATCGACGCTGACGCCATCTCTTTCGGCGCCGTGGTGACCGCCCTCGCCACAAATTCCGAGGCGAACCTGCTGTCCACTCCAAGCGTTCTGACGCTGGACAACCAGGAAGCCAAAATTCTGGTCGGCCGCGAGGTGCCCTTCCGCACCGGGTCGTTCACGACCACGGGAGACGGCTCCAGCAATCCGTTCACCACAGTTCAGCGCGAGGACGTTGGTGTCGAGCTGACGGTTACGCCGCACGTGCACGAAGATTCTTCCGTGCGCCTGCAAGTCGCGCAGAAGATCACCAACGTGCTCGCGACCCCAGTTGGCGGCGAGGCATTTGCCGATGTGGTCACTTCGAAAAGATCCATCGAAACGACGATTCTTGCCGAAGACCGCCAGACGATCGTTCTTGGCGGCCTGATTCAGGACGACCAGAACAGATCGCAGTCTAAAGTACCGCTGCTGGGCGACATTCCCGGGCTGGGGATTCTGTTCCGCTCGCGCAGTAAGACAAACGCGAAAACCAACCTGCTGGTATTCCTGCGTCCGACCGTCATCCGCAGCAAAGAGGACGCCGTTCGGACGACCGAAGAGAAGTACGAGTCTGTGTGGGAAGTCGAGATCAACTCTGCCAACGGCGATCTGGATAGACTGTTCGAGGGAGAGCGTCCAAACTAGCGCCCCGGAAGCTTGATCTAGCGGGACGCTCAATCTGCAATGAAGGCGCTGTTCTACCGCCTATTCCGCGCGCTCATCAAACTGATCGCGCGCCCCTCGATGACCGGCGCCGAAAATCTTCCCGCTCCGGAAACCGAAGTCGTCTACGTGCTTCTCAATCGCGCGCTGACCGACGTCATCATGCTCGACCTCGTCACCGCCGAGCACGAAGTCATTTCCCCGCTGGCGCCGCTAACGACTAAAGAGACGACCAAAGAGACGGCCGAAGATTTCACCGAGCGCAGCCGCTTTTTCTGCCTGTATCGCGCCAAGGGCGGCCGCATGACCATGAGCTCCCCTTCCGATCGGTTACAGCGCCTGCTGGCTGCACCGCCTGACCTCAAAGAGCGGACAGTCCTGATCCCGGTTTCCGTGTTCTGGGGGCGCGCCATGTCCGCCGAAGGCTCAGTTCTGAAGAATCTGACATCCGAGCATTGGGCTGTGACAGGCCGCTTCAAACGCCTGCTCAATCTGCTCATCAACCGCCGTAACATCTTTGTGCACACCGGACGTCCGATAGCGCTGCGCGACGTCGCCGAAGGCGATCCGAAAATTGCGGTGCGGCGGACCGCAAGGTTACTGCGGGTGAGGCTGCGCCAACAGAAGATCAACGCGCTCGGCCCCGACTTTTCACACCGCCGCACGATGCTGAACCAGATTGTGGGATCGCGTGCGGTGCGCAGTGTGATCGCCGCAGAGGTGGACAGCGGCGGCAAACGCCAGAAGCTCGAGCGCCGCGCCTTGAAGTACGCGCGCACGATCGCTTCGGACATGAGCAATCCAACCATCCGCGTCCTGGCGAGGTTGCTGCGCTGGTTCTGGACCAGGATCTACAACGGCCTGGAAGTCACGGGCCTGGAAAAACTCGAGACCGTCAGCGCCACCCACTCGCTCGTCTACGTGCCCTCGCATCGCAGTCACCTGGACTACCTGTTGCTGAGCTATCTCCTGTACTACCGCGGCTTCATGATTCCTCACATCGCCGCCGGAGATACCTGAATCTGCCCATCCTCGGCCCCATACTGAGGCGCGGCGGCGCCTTTTTCATGCGCCGCAGTTTTCGCGATGACGCCCTGTACAGCGCCGTATTCAACGAGTATCTGTACCAGGTTTACAGACGCGGTCACTGCGTCGAGTTCTTTCCTGAAGGCGGCCGCACACGCACAGGCCGGCTGCTGCCGGCAAAAATGGGCCTTCTCAAAATGACTGTCGACCACCAGCGAAGGGGGTTACCGAAACCGCTGGCGATGGTGCCGGTTTACTTCGGGTACGAGAAGCTGGTGGAGGCATCCAGCTATCTGTCAGAGCTGCGCGGCGCGGATAAAAAGAAAGAGTCGTTGCTGGACGTATTCCGTAACTTGAAGCTCATTCGACAGAATTTCGGACACGTGAGCGTCAACATCGGTGAGCCGCTCAAGCTCGACGAGTGGCTGGCAACGCAGGCACCGCAAGACAATGAGGAAACGCTCCCGGCTCTGGGGCGCGAAATCATGGCGCGCATCAATGAGCAGGCCAATGTCAACGCCATCAATCTGACAGCGCTGGTTACGCTGGCAACGCCTAAAGTGGCCATCGAAGAAAGCCATCTCTGCTCACAAATCCAGTGCTACCAGGAACTCCTCGGCGCGCTTTATGCGGACGGCAGCGTCACGGTCGCTGACGAGGATCCCGCCGAAATCGTCGCGTACGCTGAAGAGCTGGGACTGCTGCATCGGGACGAAGAGGCCTTCGGGGCGGTGCTGGGTCACGACCCGTTTACCGCGGTTCTGATGACGTGGTACCGCAACAATGTCGTCCACACGCTCGCGCTACCGAGCCTGATCGCCTGCCTGCTGCTCAAACGGCGGCGCGCCGTCTCGGCCAGCCAGCTGCGCCAGATGGCGGCACGCGTTTATCCATACCTTGCGATGGAACTCTCCTGCGACAAGTCGCTGGATGGCCTGCCGGCGTGCCTCGACGCGATGGTTTCTGCTGGCTTGCTGCTTTGCAAAGACGGTCACTACAGCCCGCCCAGCCCCGCCCAGGAGAGCCATTTCATGTTGAGTCTTCTGGCGAATCTCGTCAGTCAGGCGCTCGAACGCATGTTCATCGTCATCCACGAACTCTCCGAAGGCGCTGCTGACCGCGAAGAGCTGCGCAGCAAAAGTCAGCTGGTGGCGCAAAAAATATCGCGCCTGTACGGGATCAACGCCCCGGAGTTTTCGGATCCGCGGCTGTTTGATCAGTTCATTGATAGCCTGGTCGCTGAGGGCATGCTCTGCGCAGACGGGGACGGGTCGTTACGCTATGACCCGGACGTGGAACAGGTGCTGCGTGCCGCCGAATTTGTCATCGACCCCAACATCCGCCATGGCGTGATCTCTGCCAGCCATCAGGCGTAAACGTCAAAGCGGACCGAGCGCCCCTTGAGCTGATGATTCGGTGATCCTACGACGGCATCTTTGCTGCGCCTTTTGAGAACCACCCGGTGCCGCGCGCAATGGCGCGCCGCCTCCAGGAGGCGATCTAGATCCGGCTGAACCTGATCCGCGTTGAGCTCGCGCAGGTGCTGCAGCCCCCGATTCGGCAGCGCCTTTTTGTTGCGCAGCGGAAACATCGGATCGAGATACACGACGTCCCAGACCCTGGCGCCCGTCAGCCACGCCCAGGCATCGCCAGTGTGGGCTTCGACAGAGACACCCGCACGTTCTGCCAAATCCCGACAGAGGAGATGCGCAACCGGCAATTGCTCCACAGCGGTGACGCTGCATCCGCGCAGCGCCAGTTCCAGAGCATCCAGACCATAACCGGCAAAGGGGTCCAGCACGCTCACATCCCGGCCCGCGGCGCATGCACGGCTCGACAGAGACGGTCCCCGGGCACGCCGCACCAGATCTTCAGCACGCAGCCGAAACGGCAAAGTATGCCCGGACATCAGCAACGCCAGACCGTGCGTATCGAGCCACAGGGCGTATCCATCCGCCAGGATCGGCACTTCCGCAGCCGCAACCAACTCGCAGAGAGGGGCGAACTTCCTGGCGGTATCCGCGAGGTCCGGCGGGTGGTAAAGCACCGGTTTCATCGGCGGGCGTCAGCCAGAGTCATGCGCACCGTGCATGCGCCATGCCGGCTAGACGTATTCGTCGACGCTTGGACGAGGTTTCGGCGTGTGCGGCTCGGCCTGTTTGTTGTAGGCAAAAAGCGCCGCCTCTTCGGGAAATCGCGAGATCCGCACAGGCCTCGGCCCGGCACCCAATGCCGGTTCGACGACGGCGTCGCCTGCGGCAGGTGCGCGTTGCGGCATACCGGCCGCGGGGCGCGCGGGCGGCGCGTGGCTGTGCGTTACGATTTTCATGGCTGTTATGCCGAGTATAGCCAAAGATCCAGTGCGTGCCGGACCTCATCCCGCCTGCTTGCGCCACGGCGAATCCCCCGCAAAATAGCGCGGCAATGCCAGTTCCGGCGCGCGGCTCAGACCTGCCGCGTGTTGGGCAAGCGCCATGTCGATCATCGGCACAGCGCTGGGACTCACGTCTGATAGCGGATGGTCCGCCACCAGCCAGGGCGGCAGCTGTCCGGCGATGAACGCTTGTGGCGAAAGCCAATCCGGCACTGCTGTCACCAATTCGTCTTCCCGGGTCTGCATGACCCCGCCATGCGCATCCCGCACATGCTGCGAGAGATAAAACGCCTCGCCACGGCTCAATATCGACACAGTCACATGAGTGAGCGAGGGGTTCGCAGCCAACGCCGTGGCCGCGAGCACAATGGAACTCGACAACGGCACCACCCGGGCGTCCGCGCGCAGCGCCACAGCCTGGCAGACTGATGCAGCGATACGCACACCGGTAAACGAGCCCGGGCCACAGCCAAACGCCACCAGCTCGGTATCGCCCGGCTCGGCTTCTGCCGTGCCGTAGAGCTCATCCAACAGCGCAAGGAGATGCTCGTTGTGACTGCGATGCAGCTGTTTTTGCACCGCATGACGACGGCCATTTGCCGCCAGGGCCAGGCTACAATGGGGGCCGGAAGTTTCTATGCACAAGGTGACAGTCATTGGTCCAGAATAGCCAACCCCTGGAGCTAGCGGAAGCGTTGGCGCGTTTGTTCAAAGACATCGCGGTTATCGACAAAATCGAAACGATACCGATCGGAGAAGCTCGGGGGCGCTACCTGGCCGAGCCGATCCGCGCCCCGCTGTCACTGCCGCCGTTTCGAGCATCAGCGATGGATGGTTATGCGGTGTTACGGGACAGCTGGCAGACCTCACCCTCCGCGCCGTTCGAGGTAGTCGGCGAGAGCCGCGCCGGGCATCCCTGGCAGGGGCACGTGACCGCACGCGAGTGCGTACGCATTTTTACCGGCGCAAAGGTACCCGACGGTGCAGATCAGATTCTATTGCAGGAGGAAGTGCATTCGAATGAAGGGTCAACGGTAAGCTTCCATCCCCACGAGCCCGGTGAATCTTACGTGCGCCCGATAGGTCATGATGTGCATGCGGGCGACGGGCTTGCCGAGACAGGTGAACACCTCAATCCCATGCTGCTCGGCGCCCTCGCCAGCGCCGGTATAGAGACTGTCGAAGTCTTTGCCAAACCTGCGGTGGGCGTCTTCTCGACGGGCGATGAGCTGGTGGATCCCGGTACGCCGCCAGAAGCGCTGGCCGATGGGCAGATCTACGACTCCAACCGCCTCGCAGTGATCGAGCTGCTGGCCGCTCTGCCGGTCGAGATTGTCGACCTTGGGCGTCTGGATGATGACGAAGACACCGTCGTTGCCGCGCTGCGCGATGGCGCCGCGCGCTGCGACGTGCTGCTCACGAGCGGCGGCGTTTCGGTGGGCGATGCCGATTTCATTACCAAGACGATCGCCGCGCTCGGCACCTTGAGCTTCTGGCGCCTCAATCTGAAACCGGGCAAACCGCTCGCCTTCGGCCGCATCGATGACTGTCTGGTCTTCGGATTACCCGGCAATCCGGTATCCACCATAGTGACGTTTCTGCTGGTGGCGAAAGCGGCAATCAGACATCTGTGTGGCGCGGCCGAGCGCGAGCAGCAGTTTGTGCCGGCAAATCTGGCGCAGCCCATCCGCCACAGCCCGGGGCGCGCCGAGT
The DNA here is from genome assembly GCA_965267275.1 of Pseudomonadales bacterium. Classification (GTDB taxonomy): domain Bacteria; phylum Pseudomonadota; class Gammaproteobacteria; order Pseudomonadales; family Azotimanducaceae; genus UBA4421. The sequence goes on along the minus strand of OZ253950.1, from coordinate 1,704,384 downwards.
ATCAGCGCGGCGTGGCCACATTTACCGGGACGGGTCTCGTCGTCACGGGCACCGGTGATCAGAGCTCGAACCGACTGAGCACGTTCCGCCGCGCAAACTGCCTGATCGAGGTCCCGGGACCGGCGTCCGATTTACCGGCCGGTGCCGAAGTACGCGTGCTGCTGTTCGATGGGCTGCTGAGCTGACAGGCTCCGCTTAAATCAGTCGATACCCAGAGCGTCGGCAATGGCGCGCTGTATGCTGGCCACATCGCCTTCACCGTTGATACGGGCATATTTGAGCCCGCTGCTCTCCTGCGCGCTGTAGAACTCGACCAGCGGCGCCGTCTGCTCGTTGTATACCGCCAGCCGTTCGCGCACGGTTTCTTCCGTGTCGTCTTCCCGCTGAATCAGCGGCTCGCCGGTTTCATCATCTTTGTCGGCTTCCCGCGGCGGGTTGTAGACGACGTGGTAAACACGCCCTGAGCCCGGGTGCACGCGCCGTCCGGTGATACGGGTGACGAGTTCTTCGTCGCCCGCCTGAATCTCCACGACCGCGTCTATTTCCACACCTGCAGTCTGCATCGCTTCGGCTTGCGGGATGGTGCGCGGAAAGCCGTCGAATAGAAAACCGTTGGCGCAATCCGGCTCGACGATGCGTTCTTTGACGAGGTCGATGATGATCTCGTCGGAGACGAGCGCCCCTGAGTCCATGACCGCTTTGACGCGCTGCCCGAGCTCGCTGCCCGAGCTCACCGCGGCACGCAACATATCGCCCGTGGATATCTGCGGGATACCGAGCTTCTCTTTGATGAACTGCGCCTGGGTACCTTTACCCGCGCCAGGGGGGCCGAGAAGGATGATTCTCACTATGTCTCTCTCCAGATTATCGCGCCTACCCCCGTTTGAGTTATCCAGGTATGCGGTTTTGGCCGCCGGGGTTAAGACGCTTTGCGTATGTCGGTGACGCCTTCTACAAGGCTCAGAAAACTGACGAATTTTACGGCCTGACGCCAATCCGTCAAAGTCACATCAACGGTAATTATTGCTTCCCCTCCAGGGCTGCTGACGCGACCGGTCGTGCCCGTCAGATCAACGCCGAGGCTGCCAATGACCTGAGTGATGTCATGCAACAGGCCGTCGCGATTGACGCTGACGAGGCGCATACGCATGCTCGCGGGAAATTCGTCCGCGCGCATGCCCGGCAACCGCAGCTGTTCCCGGCTCGGTTCGTGCTCGAGGAGCGCCACAACCGTATCGACAACACTCAGCTCGCCGGCGCCTATGCTGCGCAACAGGTGTGCCACATCGTCGCACTGATGGTCGCGTGCAAAAGCCTCCAGATGGGCACCGGGTAAGTCATCAAAACCGAGCGCAGTCAGTTTGGCGCGCAGCTGCGCGCGCCCGAGGGCAACCTGCTCCTCCGCAGGCAGACTGCGGAAGTGGCTGACGAGCTTTGCCCGTGCCCGATCGCTGTAGACGAAATTCAGCTCCGCCTCCAACCAGTCGCGCAGCGGCCCAACTTCACTGGCAGTGACAATCTCTACCTGCTGGCCGGTTTCGAGCGTCTGGTTGAGCGGCGCCGGCAGACCGTTGACGCGCGCGCCACGGCAGGAATGACCCACATCCGTGTGCACACGATAGGCAAAATCGAGCACCGTCGCGCCGGCCGGCAGCTCCAACACGTGGCCCTTGGGCGTCGACACGTAGATACGCCGCTCGCTGATGCGATGTCTGAGCAGCGCCGGCAGCGTTTCCGTCCCGCCAAGGTCTTCATGCCACTCCATGACCTGGCGCAGCCAGTCCATCTTCGCCGAGTAGTTCGCGTCCTCCGGCGCACCGTCTTTATAAGACCAATGCGCACAGACCCCGAGCTCCGCGTCTTCGTGCATCGCAAGGGTGCGTATCTGGATTTCCAGAGTGCGCCCATCCGAGGCCGTCACCGCCGTATGAATGCTCTGATAACCGTTCTCTTTGGGATTCGCGATGTAGTCGTCGAACTCACTTGGAATGTGCTGCCAGGTCGTATGCAGCACGCCCAATGCGGCGTAACACTCGGCCAGCGTATCCACCACCACCCGCACGGCGCGCACATCGTAAACCTGATCGAGGCTCACGCCCTTCGACTGCATTTTTCGCCATATGCTGTAGATATGTTTGGCGCGGCCATAAACAGTGGCGTCGATACCATGACTGCGTAGCAAGCCGCGCACCTGATCCACCATGTGCTCGACCTGCATTTCCCGCTCCGCGCGCTTACCGCGCAGCTGCTTGGCGATGGACTGGTACACCTCTTCTTCGGTATAACGCAGCGCCAGGTCTTCGATCTCCCATTTGAGCTGCCAGATACCGAGGCGTCCGGCGAGCGGCGCAAAGATCTCCTGCGCTTCGCGCGCGATCCGCACCCGCCGCTCGCGTGCATAATGTTTGGCGTGGCGCAGCACCAGCAGACGTTCCGCGAGCTTGCAGACCGCCACCCGGGCATCGTTCATGAGCGCCACCAGCATACGCTTGATGTTCTCGACCTGATCCTGCCGCTCTTTCTCCAGCAGCGGCGAGTTGGACATTTCGAGCAGACTGGTCGTCGCCATGCCCGCCACATCGACCGCGATCCGCGTCGATTCAGCGCCTGCCCACTGGCTCAACAATTCCGGCGCAACACGTTCTTCACGGACGCAGCGATAGATCAGCCCAGAACATACAGAGGCCTGATCCAGATTGAGGTCCGCCACGAGTTCGGCAAGCTCGAGACCCTGCACGAGGAGATCCTGGGCATGCGTCTGCAGCGCTTGCGCCACCTCGATGAGCCCATCTGCATCAAGGTGCTCATGCGTGTCGCAGACGCGCGCAGCCCAGGCCGCTAGGTCCAGACTGCCATCAGCGTGAGTCGGTATTTCGTCGCGAACTTTTACCACTGGATTACGGGTATCAAGCGCATAGTACTTTGGCCACTTGCAGACGTGCTGTCAGACGTGCCGATCTTTGCATCCCCCAATTTGAGAGCATTGATACACGCCTGCGGGCAGCAAGTCGACTATTGACGCGGGACAAAATGTCCGATCGTCTCGACGTGCGCCGTATGCGGAAACATGTCGAAAATCCCCACGCGCTCGAGCATCCAGCCCGCCGCGTCGAGAATCCCGGCATCACTCGCAAAAGTTGCGGGATTACACGACACGTAAACAATGTCGCGCCCGTTGAATCCTTCCAGCCAGGCGGGCAGATACGGCCCGGCGCCGCTGCGCGGCGGATCGAGCACCAGGGTGTCGACATCGGGTAATCGAAAATTTTCCGTATAGAGATCCGCCACCGCAAACTGCGTGCGCTGCTCCAGGCCATTCAAACCGGCATTGTGCCGCGCCATCTCAATGGCATCCGCCGCTGCCTCGTAGCCGTATACAGCGGCGCCGGCACGCGCCAGCGGCAGCGTGATGTTGCCGATGCCGCAGAACAAATCCGCGATCCGCCGCGAACTGATGGCGCGGCTCTTGTAGCCACCGAGATGGGCAATCACCGTGCGTATCAACGCCTCGTTCATACGCGGGTTGACCTGGGTGAACTGCGCTGGATGAAATTCGAGCATGAGCCCGTAATCGGCCAGGTTGTAGTGCAGCAGACTCGGCGGCGCGCCATCCAGCTGTCGGAGCGTGTCGTAACCGCCGCTCTGCAAGAGAAATTGCACGCCGTGAAGGCGCTCGAAAGCAACCAGCTTTTCGACGTCCGCTGGCGCACAAGGCGCAAGATGACGAAGCATCAGCACCACCCGGTCGTCACCCTGCGCGACCTCTATCTGCGGGACCTGCGCGGCAATGGTGAGATCTGCGAGCAGCAATTTCAGCGGCGCAAGCAACGCCGAGACTTCAGGCGTCAACACCGCACAATGGTCGATGCGCGCAACGCGATTGCTGAAGGATTCGCGAAACCCGACCAGGACCTGCTCTCCCAGCTGACGCACGCCAAGACGCGCTTTACGCCGATACCCGAGACGGGTCTTGCTTACCGGCGCCTGCCACTGCCCCACAGCCACACCCTGCGCGGCCAGGGCCGACGCAAGCTGCGCCCGTTTGTGCGCCAGCTGCGCGGGATGCGCAAGATGGTGCAGGCTGCACCCGCCGCAGCGGGGAAAGTAAGTACACGCCGGCGCAACCCGATCTGCATGCGTCATCTTGTCACTGTCCGCAGCGAGCGCCACACCATCAGCATACAAACGGCCGCGACGTTTTTTCAGCACCCGGGCGACCAGAGTCTCGCCCGGCAGCGCATTGCGCACGAGGAGTTCGCGTTCGTTGAGAGTCGCCTGCCCCAGACCTTCCGCGTTCAAGGTCTCGATCGTCGCCTCGACCTCTTTCGGCGCCCTGCTCGACCCCCTAGCCATGCCGGCCTCTCAGCAAGCTCTTGCTGACCAGGGGTTTGTCGCCCAGCAGCGGTTGCAGGGCAAGTTGATGCAGATGACGCGCGTGGCGTTGCACACTGGCACTCTCAAACTGACCCGCCGCAATTTCCATGAGCGCTTTTCCGGGAATACCGCGCTCGCCCGCGTGAAAACCCTGATCCGGCAACCAGACATAAGCCCGGTCGGCGGCTAAGGGTTCACCGTGTTCATCGGCCGAAAAGTCGAAACCGTAGCCTAGAGCCGCCAGAAAGTCCTGTTCGTAACGGCGCAGGAGCGGCGCCAGGCGCGCGCGTGGATTCTCTAACGCCGCCAGCAGCGCCAGCGTGCGGTCGTAGATGAGCGGCTCCGCCTGACCTTCGGCAAGACAGCGGGATATCAGCTCCAGCGTGTAGAAGCCGGAGCTGAGGCCATCTGCCTCGAGTTCGTACCGATGCGTGATCTCGAACCGGGTCACGGTAAAAAGTCCGGAGCGTCCGCTGATGCCGAGCTCGCCCCGACAAAACGGCTGCACGCTGCTTTGCTGACGCCGCCGGCGCATACCCTTCATGACCCCGGTCAGGCGCCCTTCTTCCCGGGTAAAAAAACGCACCATGGCGCTCGTCTCCCGGTAATCGCGTACATGCAGAACGAGCGCCTGCAAGTCATCTTTGTGCATCTCAGCGATAGCCCAGACGGTTCATGAGGCGGTCGCTGTTGGTCCACCCTTTGCGCACTTTGACGAAGAGGTGCAGCATGACTTTCCGGTCCAGAAGCTTCTCGATGTCCTCGCGTGCCGCAGAGCCAATGAGCTTGAGCCGCGCGCCCTGCTTGCCGATCACGATGCGCTTCTGGCCGTCACGCTCGACGTATATGTCCGCGTGGATCTCCGTCAGGCCATCTTCGTCAACAAATCGTTCAACAACGACCGCGACGCTATGCGGAATTTCGTCACCCAGTTGGCGCATCAACTTTTCACGTACGATCTCCTCGACGAGACGCCGTTCTGACTGGTCCGTAATCTCGTCCTCAGCAAAGAGGTGCGGACCCACAGGGAGGTGGGAAAAGATGCATTGACGGAACGCTTCGACACCGTCGTTGCGCAACGCCGACAGGGGCACGATATCGGTGAACACATCGTGCGCAGCAAGCTGTTCGATCTGCGGCAACAACGCGTTCTTGTTTTCGAGCAGGTCCACCTTGCTGAGCACAGCCAGATTCACGCCGCGGCGGTCTTTGAGCAGGTTGAGCACGTGCTCGTCCTCGTCTCTCCATTTACCGCTCTCGACGAGCATCACGCGTATGTCCACGTCCTTCAGCGCCCCGGTGGCATTGGCCACCATGTAACGGTTCAGCGCTTTGTCGGTATGCTGGTGTATCCCGGGCGTGTCCATATAGATCGCCTGATACACGCCTTCGGTATCCACGCCGAGCACGTTGTAGCGGGTAGTTTGCGGCTTGCGCGACGTAATCGCGATCTTCTGTCGCAGCACATGATTCAGCAGAGTCGACTTGCCAACGTTCGGCCGGCCGAGCAGGGCCACGTAGCCACAGCGCGTATCTTCGTTCATGCCTGCGCCTCCAGCTGTGTCAGAATTTCGGCCGCCGCTGCCTGCTCGGCGCGGCGTCGCGAGCTCGCGGTGGCGCTGGCGCTGCGTCCATCGGCCAGCCGACAGATGACCGTGTAACGGCGCGCGTGATCTGCGCCACTGACTTCCGCAACGTCGTAGTCAGGCAGCGCGTGGCCTGTGCCCTGGAGAAACTCCTGCAGACGTGTTTTCGGGTCTTTCAAGTCTTCGCTGTCGAGCTCCGCCACATCGGTTGCGAACAAACGTTCAACCACCGCGCGGCAGCCCTCGATACCGCCGTCTTCATGCACGGCGCCGATGATCGCCTCCAGCGCATCCGCCAGAATGGAGTCTCGCTCCCGCCCGCCGCTCTTGCGTTCGCCGCTGCCGAGCAGGAGATATTGCTGCAAATCCAGCGTTCGCGCTTTGGCCGCAAGCGCCGTGCCGCGAACAATCTTGGCGCGCATCATCGACAGCGCGTCTTCACGCAGATCTGCATCCCGCCTGAACAGCATGCCGCCAATCAGGTAGCCGAGCACCGCGTCTCCCAGGAATTCCAAACGTTCATTGTTCTGCTTCGCATGGCTTTTGTGCGTCAGCGCTTTGCGCAGCCATTCCTCATCGGCAAACGTGTAGCCGATTTTCGCCTGCAGCTCGGCAAGTTTTGTGGGCTGGTTATTGGTAGGTGCGTTTCTCACTGAAAGTCAGGACAACGTCTATGTTGTAAAACATATGCTCGCGCACCTCATAGTTGAGATCCAGCACCGTCTGCCCGCCGCCGCGCTCGATGGTCATGATGTCTTTCAGCGGGATGCGGAAGTTTTCAATGCGAAACTGCTTCTGGAAATGTTCTCTGATTTTTTCTCTCGACATCTCGTGGACCTGATCCGCGGGCAGGCGATCCATAATGCCGATCACGATGTTGTAGTCGATATAGTGCGGACCGAGGCGCAAAAGCGAGATCATCACCCCGGCAGCGATGACGAGAACGGCAAGCCAACCGTAGATGGACAAGCCACGTTGTCCACTGGCCCCCATTCTGAAGCTTGCCGGTCGCTTGATCGTCTGACGGTTTACCCTATCCATGAGTTATCCCTTCGCTCACTTAGTTTAGCCACTGATTGCGCGAGAAGTTCGGCAGGTGCCAGCCCGGGTCTTTGTGCAACCAGATGGCGACGGCCTTCCCGACAATGTTCTCTTCGCGCGCGAGTCCCCAGAAGCGCGAGTCCTGACTCTTGTCACGGTTGTCGCCCATCATGAGGTACTCACCCGGGGGGATCTGCCACTCCCGGGCGCTTTCGAAGTCCCCATTTTTATAGATTGTGTGGGAACGTTCGCCGAACGATTCGACATATTCGCGCATATCTCGCTCATAGTTTCGTCCAGTAACTTCACCGATGAGCTCGTAATCCAAACGCTCACCATTTATGTAAAGCACCTTGTTCGCATAACGCACCGAATCACCGGGCAGACCGATGACCCGCTTGATGAAATACCGCGAATCGTGGGGCGGGATGAACACCATGATGTCGCCACGTTCAGGGTCGCCAATCTCCGCAACCTTCGTCCCGAAGACCGGTAGACGCAGACCGTAGGCGTACTTATTGACCAGGATGAAATCGCCGATCTCGAGGGTCGGCACCATGGATTCGGACGGGATCTGGTACGGCTCCGCGAGAAAGCTCCGCAGAATCAGCACCAGCAGCAACACCGGAAAGAACGAACGCGCGTATTCCACGAGCGTCGGATCCGGCGCTTCTGCATCCCGGGCCAGCCGTTTCTTACGGAAGAACAGCACATCGACGAGCCAGACGCAGCCGCAGCCGACAACCGCCCAGAACAGTATGAAAGGCAGATCGATGTCCACTAGCGTTCCACCTTGAGCGCAGCCAGGAAAGCTTCCTGCGGGATTTCCACCCGGCCCAGCTGTTTCATGCGCTTCTTACCTTCTTTCTGCTTCTCCAGGAGTTTTTTCTTGCGGGTCACGTCGCCGCCGTAACATTTGGCGGTGACGTTCTTACGCAGCGCCTTGACCGTCTGCCGCGCGATGATCTGACCACCTATGGCAGCCTGCACCGCAACATCGAACATCTGCCGCGGTATCAGCTCTTTCATCTTTTCCGCCAGCGCGCGGCCGCGCGCCTGAGCTTGATCGCGATGCACGATACTGGCCAGCGCATCCACGCGATCGCCATTGATCAGGATATCGAGTTTGACGAGGTTGGCCGCCTCAAAGCGGACAAAACTGTAGTCGAGGGACGCGAAGCCTCGGCTGACAGACTTCAGACGGTCAAAAAAATCCATCACTACTTCGTTGAGCGGCATTTCCCAGTGCATCGCAACCTGACCCTGAGAGAACTGCATGTTCTTCTGCACGCCGCGCCGTTCGACGCACAGCGTCATGACCCCGCCCACATAATCCTGGGGCACGAGAATGTTCACTTCGGCGATGGGCTCGCGCATTTCCTTGAAGTTCGCCGGCAACCGCGACGGGTTGTCGATCTGCTTGACCGAGCCGTCGGTGAGCTCAACCTCGTAGACGACAGTGGGCGCTGAGGTAATCAGATCCAGATTGTATTCACGCTCGAGACGTTCCTGCACGATTTCCATGTGCAGCATGCCGAGGAAACCACAGCGAAAACCAAAACCCAGCGCATCCGACGACTCAGGCTCGTAAAACAACGACGCATCGTTCAACACCAGTTTTTCCAGCGCCTCGCGAAAAGCTTCAAAGTCTTCTGAATTGACGGGAAACAACCCGGCAAACACCTGCGGCTTGACGCGCGCAAAACCAGGCAACTGGGCGACGTCCGGTGCTTTCGCGGACACCAGGGTATCCCCGACCGGCGCACCTTGTATTTCCTTGATGCCGGCCACGACGTAGCCCACCTCGCCCGCCTGCAACGCATCTGAAGGCGTACGCTTGGGCGTGAAGCGGCCCACGTCGTCGACCACGTGGGTTTTGCCGGTTGATTTCACGACAATGCGCGCGCCCTTGGGCAGTTCACCCTGCACCACGCGGACCAACGAAACGACGCCGAGATAGTTGTCGAACCAGGAATCGATGATGAGCGCCTGCAGGTCGCCATCGCGATCGCCTTCCGGGGCCGGGATGGCATCGACGAGATAGGTGAGGAGATCGGCAACCCCCTCGCCCGTTTTGGCGGAAACGGTGTGTATGTCCGTCACGTCGAGGCCGATGATGTCCTCGATTTCTCCCGCAACGCGCTCCGGTTCCGCCTGCGGCAGGTCGATTTTGTTCAGCACCGGCAGCACTTCCAGGCCCTGCTCGATGGCCGTGTAGCAATTGGCCACCGACTGGGCCTCGACACCTTGAGCTGCGTCGACGACCAGCAACGCGCCTTCACAAGCCGACAGAGAGCGGGAGACTTCGTAGCTGAAATCGACGTGTCCAGGCGTATCGATGAAGTTGAGCTGATAGGTTGCCCCGCTCGGGTGGGTATAGTTGAGCGTCACGCATTGGGCTTTGATCGTTATCCCGCGCTCACGCTCGAGGTCCATGGAATCGAGCACCTGCTCGGCCATTTCACGATCGCTCAACCCGCCGCACATCTGTATGAAACGGTCAGCCAGGGTCGACTTGCCGTGATCGATGTGGGCAATGATCGAGAAGTTACGTATGTGCTGGATGTCCAACCGCTACAACCATAGGTCCAGTGACGGCGCGCGAGTGTAGCTCAACGCCCGCACCGGTAGAAGGGTACGGTTGGCGGGTACGATAGAAACCCTACGGTACCCTGAGCGCCAGAAACACCGGACTGCCATTACGCAGCACCAGCACCGGGACACGCCGGCCCGGCGTGAGCTCTTCAGCAATCTCAGCAAGTTCTGCCGGCGACGCCACAGCACGATTGTTGAGACGCATCACCACGTCACCCGATCGGATGCCTGCGTCCGCGGCGGCGCCGCTGCTTTCCACCACGCGCACACCCGCGCTGATCTGCAGGCGGGACAGCTCATTCTCGGCAAGCTCCGCAACCACCAGGCCGAGGTTTCCGGCGCCACTCTGCGAAATGGTGGGTCGAGACCCGTCAGGACCAAGGTCTGCCAGTTCGCCGACCTTGAGGCGCAGTTTCATCTTCTCGCCGTCACGGACCAGTTCCACGTCGGCCATCGCGCCTGCGCGCACCTGACCCACATAATGCGGCAGCTCCGTAGAGCGTTCGATGGAGCGCCCGTTGAACTTGGTGATGATGTCTCCAGCCCGCAAGCCGCCGGCCGCCGCCGGCGTGTCGTCGAACACCCGCGATATGAGTGCGCCGTGGGGCCGGTCCAGTCCGAAACTTTCAGCCAGATCGCGATTGACCTCCTGAATCATGACCCCCAGCCAGCCGCGCGAGACGCGGCCCTCAGTCCGCAGCTGATCGGCCACGTCCATGGCGACATCGATGGGAATGGCGAAGGAAACACCCATGAAACCGCCGGAGTTCGAGTAGATCTGCGAATTGATGCCGACAACTTCACCCTTCAGATTGAATAGTGGACCACCCGAGTTGCCGGGATTGATCGCAACATCGGTTTGCAGATAGGGCACGTAGTTTTCATTCTGCGCGGTCGGCAGGCTGCGTCCTTTGGCGCTGACGATGCCGGCCGTCACCGAGTAGTCGAACCCGAACGGCGAACCGATGGCCAGAACCCACTCGCCGACTTTCAGCGTTTCCGATTTGCCGAGTTGCACGGTCGGCAGATCTTCGTCTGTCTCGACCTTGATGACCGCAAGATCTGCGCGTACGTCGCCGCCAACGAGGGTGGCTTCGAGTTCACGCCGGTCACTCAAGCGCACGATGATCTGTGACGCGCCGTCAACGACGTGGTTGTTCGTCAGAATGTAGCCGTCTTTACTGATGATGAAACCGCTGCCCAACGAACGGTTGGGCACGCTCGGACCACGCCGCCCGGGCGGGCCGAAGTAGCGGAAGAACTCCTCCAGCTCATCACTGCGGCCGCGCCTCTGGGTGCTGGCGGGTTCGCCGACCGTGCTGATGTTCACGACTGCGGGCGCGTTACGCTCCACGAGCTCGGTAAAATCAGGCAGGCTCGCGGCCAAAGCGGGTACAGGCAGCAGCGCCACCCACAACAACCAGGTTTTTCTCAACAACTTCATTCCAAGGTCCTCTGTAAAGCTCGCGACGCTGTCAGCAGGCGCTCGATCGCCTCCCCGCAGCGCGCGATGATCATCAGGCTGAGCGCGAGCGCCGCGCCGATGCCGCAAAGTGCCGGTAACGGCCCCAACTGCAGGGCCTGAACAATCGCGACCGCCACAGCGAGCACCGCCAGGGGCAGCCCGTAAAGCATCGCGACCACTCTGGTCAGATACCGGGGCGCCGGCGTTTGAGTCCCGTTCCCGGGGCGACGATGACACCCCATGAGACAGCCGCCACACGCATCAACTGCTCTTTGGTTATCCATAAGTATCAGTAGCTTAGGTCTATTTCAGATAGACGGTCTCAATAATGGCCTGGGCCGTTTTCAACGGTATCTCACCCACCAGGGTCACCAGATAAAAATCATCGGCGTTTTCGACGGCGTGAGTCATGGCAACCGTGGCACCGCTCTGGGAGACCATGCGCGCCGCACCTTCACTCGGCATCGGCTCGATGAATATGGAAAAGGCCGCCAGGCCGTCACTGTACATCAGGCTGGACACATGATGGCCGGACTCGGGTTTGGGTCGCCAATCGTCAGACGCCATCATAAATCCGGGTGGCAACCAGCGTGTCCGCCATTGCCCCGCCGGCGGACTTGCTTCGGTCACGTCCAGCGGCAGCTGAGTATCGGCTGCCTGCAGCGTCAAATGGCTGACCATCGAACCTTCCGCCTGCTGAGGCTCCAGGGCTTCCGGGGCGACGTCTTCGCCCAGGCGCAATTCATTGAACATGAATATCTCGAGCTTGGTGCCTTCAGCGTCGACCAGCTCCGAACGCAGCAACAGGGAAGTCTCCTTGTCGAGCCACAGGCGATAACCATATCGATGCTGGTCTTTGGGATTCACGGCGATGCGTCTGGCGACGCGGCCGGCAACGCGCCCTTCACCCGACTCGTCGAGCATGTAGGTGTCGCTGATGCGATCGAATTCACGAACGAACGCGCGCGCAAAGGGACCAGCGGGAATGCTTTTTTCTATCGCGATGAGGTCGTCGCCAGGCTGCACGATACAGGCCACCTTCTCGCCATGGCGCAGAATTTCCCGCGGTGCGCCATTGAGATGCACCAGGCGCTCACGCCGCACGCCGTCGACAACTTTGTGCACGACCCTGAGGCTTGCGAGTTCGTCACCGCTGAAGAACGTGAAAACACCGTCATAGCTCAAATTGACGAAAGCGTCATTCATGCTTCGGAGCTGATCATGAGGGCTGCCAGCGAGCGTAATAGGCGCCCAGATGAGGCCAAGCAAAATCAGCAGCGCACGCGAATGCCTCATGGCGCGGCCTGCTCTCCTGCCGCTGCCGGGGTCTCTTCCAGCGGACGCATATCGATCGGCGTGCTGCGGAAGGTTGCGAGCTTGACGAAAGCCCCGACATTACTCGTATTCATCGCCTTCTGCTGATAGTGATGCAACAGGAAGCCGTTGTGTCGCTGCCGGTCGGCGGCGTGGATCTGTTGATGCATCACCGGCACCAGCGCGGCGGAGCCCTCGAGAGACGGGGTCGCTGGCTGGTTGGCTACCTGCGGAACCTCTTGTTCCTCAAATACGCCGGCTGACAACACCACCACGACCGCCACTGTCGCTGCTACCGCAGCACCGGTAGCCCGGCCCCACCATGGATTGCGGGCATGGGCGGGCGCACCGCCGGGTTCGGTCAGGACGAGTTCAGCCACCTCATCATCCGCTTCCGGCTCGTTCAGCGCCGCCCAGATGCGATCGCGCAATTCGGGGCGATAGTGCTCCGTCCCGGACCTGAGCGCATCACGCACGACGTGAAACCTGTACCACTGCTCACGCAGATCGGGATCCGCCTTCGCCTCGTCCAGTACCCGACGCAGCTCAAACGCATCCGCTTCGTCATCCATCGCGGCAGACAGTGATTCTCTTAATTGTTCTGACATAACTTGCTACCTTGCGCCCGGCAATCGAACGCGCCACTCCATACCGGCAGGCACTCCACCTGAACGGCTCCTCTCTATCTTCTCTGTACTCTCAATCGTATCGACCCGATCTCTTCTCCGTGCCTTCTCCGTGCCTTCTCCGTGCCTTCTCCGTGCCCTCTCTGCGCACGCAACAGAGGCTCCCTCTATGACCCATATCGTCGCCATTAGTTCGATGCATCCGCCTCACCTTTCAGCAATGGCTGTATCCGCTGGTCGACAAATTCGCGGGCGCGAAATATGCGGCTCCTCACCGTGCCGACAGGACATTCGAGGATGTCTGCTATTTGCTCGTAGCTGAGACCGTCAAACTCTCTGAGCGTCAGGGCGCTGCGCAGATCGTCGGGTAAATCCTTGAGGGCTGTGTGTATGGTCTCCTGCAGCTGATCGCGGGACATCGCCGACTCTGGATCCTCAGACTCGCGCAACATCTGCGCGTCATCCCGATAGTCCGCGTCCTCGATATCGACATCCATGGCGGGCGGACGCCGGCTGCGCGACACCAGATGATTCTTCGCCGTGTTGATCGCGATGCGATACAGCCAGGTATAGAAAGCGCTGTCGCCGCGAAAGCGGGGCAACGCCCGGTACGCTTTGATGAACGCTTCCTGCGCAACATCCTGGACCTCTTCGCTGTCGCGCACGTAGCGGGAGATCAGGTTGAGGATCTTGGCCTGATAGCGCGCAAACAGCATGTCAAAAGCGGCCTGATCGCCCTTCTGCACGCGTTTGACGAGTTCCTTGTCGGTATCTTCGGCCAACTCTGCTCCGAATGTTGCACATTTCCCCTCGGAGCGTTCCGGTCCATCCGCACGCGCCTGCAAGGCGGGCATATTCTGCCGCTCCGCGGCTCTATATACTAGGTGGTTCTCCAGAAGTGGACCTCGTCGTGTCACAGCGCTTCTCGACAGACATTCTGATCATCGGCGGCGGCGCGGCGGGCCTTGCCGCGGCCCTGCAGCTGGCGGAGCACGCCCGGGTGACTGTGCTGTGCAAAGGTGACATCACGAGCGCATCCTCACACTGGGCCCAAGGCGGCATTGCGGCGGTGACGGCACCCGAGGACACATTTGGCGACCACGTACGCGATACGCTCGTGGCGGGCGCCGGCCTGTGTGACGAGGACATCGTCAACCTGACCGTCGAAAGTGCCCCATCCGTGATCGCACGGCTGTCTTCCTGGGGCGTGGACTTCGACCAGGAGGACAACGAGTTCCACCTCACGCGCGAGGGTGGTCACAGCCAGCGTCGGGTGCTGCACGTGGCTGATGCGACCGGCAAGGCGCTGACGGAAACGCTGACGGAACGGGTGCTCGATCATCCCAACATCGAGCTCATCAACGACCGCCTTGCCATCGATCTCATCAATCTTTCCAAGCTCGGCCGCTACCCGAGCCGCTGCGCCGGCGCTTACGTGCTGAATCGCACGACCGGCCACGTCGAGGTTTTTCAGGCGCGTTTCGTGGTGCTCGCAACCGGCGGCGCGAGCAAGGTGTACCTGTACACCTCCAACCCGGACAGCTCCACAGGCGACGGCATCGCCATGGCATGGCGCGCTGGTTGTCGGGTCGCCAACATGGAATTCAATCAGTTTCACCCGACCTGCCTCTACCATCCCCTCGCCGGCAGCTTCCTGATTTCTGAAGCGGTGCGCGGTGAAGGCGGCATCCTGCGCCTGCCGAATGGCGAACGTTTCATGCACGAATTCGACAAGCGCGGTGAGCTGGCGCCGCGCGATATCGTGGCGCGGGCGATCGACCATGAAATGAAGCGTCTCGGCACCGACTGCCTGTTTCTCGATATCAGCCACAAACCGGCGGAGTTCATCCGCAGCCACTTCCCCAACATCGCGAAACGTTGCGCCGAGTTCGGCATCGATATTACCGAGAAACCGATACCGGTCGTGCCGGCCGCGCACTACACCTGCGGCGGTGTACTGGTCGATCGCCACGGTCGCACCGACCTGCCGAACCTGTATGCCATCGGCGAAGTCAGCTACACGGGGCTGCACGGCGCCAATCGCCTGGCCTCGAATTCCCTGCTCGAGTGCCTCGTGTTCGCGCAGAACGCCGCGCGCAAAATATCCGAACAGCTCGACCGGCCTGCGGACATCCCCAAACTGCCGCATTGGGACGAATCCCAGGTGACCGACTCAGACGAATCGGTGGTCATCGCCCACAACTGGGATGAACTCAGGCGCTTCATGTGGGACTACGTCGGCATCGTGCGAACGAACAAACGCCTGCAACGCGCGCAACACCGCATCGATCTGCTCAAACAGGAAATCCACGAGTACTACGCCCACTACCGCATCACCAACGATCTGATCGAGCTGCGAAATCTCGTTCACGTTGCGGAACTCATCGTCCGCTCAGCAACCAAACGCCACGAGAGCCGCGGCCTGCACTTCAACCTGGATTATCCCGAGCTCGAAGACACCGCCCGGGACACCATCATGTTCCCCGGCAGCATCGATCATCTCGATATGTTGAGACCGAGCGCCTGACGCGGCATCGACATCCGTACGAAGCGTCGCAACGCCGCCCAATTCGACACCGCCATTTCTTCGCGAAACCACCAGCCGCGGCTGCCGTCGCGCTGCTCCACGCAAATTACCGACGGCAACATCCAGCTTTGTACGAGATTCTCTTCAGCAAGGGTGACCAGCACCGGCTGTCCCCGGGCGGCGACCAGCCTGCGCAACCACCGCGTGGCGAACATCAGCGTCAGCCCGATCCCTGTGCCCCCGAGCCAGAATTGAGCGGTCAGCGCCATGAACATCACCCAGCCATACGCCGCGAAGAGGCGGCAACGGCCTGCGCGATATGTGAAGCTAAAGCGTGCCTTGGTGGGCGGCAATTTTCTCGATGAGTCCGCGCGTCAGATCGTCTTCCGGAATTGATTTCCCCTGCAACCAGTCGAACAGCTGCCAGTCCTCCTCTGCCAGCATGCGCTCGTAGGCGGCCTGCTCTTCCGCAGACAATGTGGGGAACAGATCGCGAACGAAGGGCACGAGTTTGAGCTCGAGCTCGAGCATGCCGCGCCGGCTGCGCCAGTAAATCTGTTTGAGGTCGGTCGGGTTGTCCAATTGCGCTCCACAGTCGAGGTTGAACGTGTTTATACTGCATCAACGTCCAGCGGACCGGCAGTCTAATGCCAAAGAGCCTGCAAGATAATACCCTGACACCAGCCCGAGGCGCGCGCCTGAAATGACCACAGCATCGGTCTCGGCATGGCGCGAAGCTGCCTGGCTGCACATCGAAGGTGCAACCGCGGCTGATTTCCTGCAGGGATATCTCACGTCAGACAGCCGTCGTATCAACCCTGAAACAGCAACCCCGACTGCGCTATGCACGCTGAAAGGCAGAGTGCTCGCCAGCGGCTGGGTCGTCGCTACCGACGCCGGTGCCGCGCTGATCGTACACGCTTCGCTCATCGACCGCGTGCGCGCTTTCCTTGCGCCCTACGTCAACTTTTCCAAATGCCGCTTCGGCGACACGACGGGCGTGGTGACGGTCGATGCGGCCGGCCCCATCCGCATCGGTGAGGATCTGAGAATAGCGCTCCATGCCGAAGACGACGCGCAGTTACCCGATGCATCCGACACAGTCATGGCGCTCCTGATCGATCAGGCGTTTGCGTTCGTCAGCGCCGAGGTCAGTGAAAAGTACCTGCCGCAGATGCTCGGTCTCGACAGCGCGGGCGCCGTGGATTTCGATAAAGGCTGCTACCTCGGTCAGGAAATCGTTGCCAGAGCGCAGTTCCGGGGCGAGGTCAAAAGACACCTCGTGCAGTTCGCCGCGCCAGATGAAGCGCCGCAGATCGGCGCAGCGTACGATGCCTACGACACCGTGATCGCCTGCGCCAACGGCCGGGGGCTCGCGGTTACCTCTTCCTGACCCGTCCCGTACCCCTCATTTTGTGACGGGCAGCACACGCCGCCTCCGACGCGCGGGCTTTCCGCCCCCTCTGCCCGGCCACCTCGAGAATGCTGTCTATACTCAATGACAGACCCCGACTTGCCGCAAGGAAAGAAACCGCATGGCCGAACTCGCTGAATCCATCTCGTCCGATATCAACGCAGCCCTTGACGCAGACGAGCTCGATCTGCCGTCCCTGCCCGAGGTGGCACTCAAGGTACGTGAAGAAGCCGAATCGGAATTTGTTTCCGCGCAATCGCTTGCCAAGGTCGTCGGCGACGACCCCGCACTCGCGACTCAGCTCATACGCATCGCCAATTCGCCGCTGTTCCGCGCCACGCGATCGATCGATGATTTACAGCAGGCCATCAGCCGTCTGGGCGTCGAGCACTCCGCCAACGTGGTTACGGGTCTCGCTATGCAGAACATGTTCCAGGCAACGTCCGAATTCATCGACCGCAAGCTTCGCAACATCTGGAAGCTGTCGACGGAAGTCGCCGCGTGGAGCACGATTCTGTGTAACCACAAAACGCGTCTCCGCCCTGATCAGGCGACGCTGGCAGGTCTCACCCACAACGTCGGCGCGCTACCAGTGCTGAGCTGGGCGGAAGAGAACGATCACATACTGCGCGACAGCATAACGCTTGATCGCGTGATCGAACAACTTCACCCGACCATTGGGGGCATGATTCTGCGCTCCTGGAATTTTGCCGACGAGCTCATCGTCGTGCCGGAGCACTACCAGGACACTTCGCGCGACGGGGCGAGCGCCGACTATGTCGACGTGGTCGCGGCAGCTACTCTGCTCAACACGTTGGACCCCGATCAACAGCTGGCAGACCAGCCCTGGATCGGGGATGCCACTTTCGCGCGTCTGGGCTTGAGCGCTGACACGTCCGAAGAGGCTTTTGCCGAACTGCGTCAGGAGGCCAGCGACTCGCAGGGCGTGTTCAGCTGACATGCCTCCCGGCGATCGCGCGACTAAGCGCCGTCTTTGAGATCAGGCTTGTACAGCCACTGGATGCTCGAAAAATCCAACCGCCCGGCATCGTGATTCTGCCGATGCACCTGGTAGAGACTGTGCGCCAGGGATCCCAGCGGCACGGAGCTGTCCGTGGCCTGCGCCGTTTGCAGCGCGAGCCCGAGATCTTTGCGCATGAGGTCTACGAGAAACCCGCCTTCGTAGTTGCGTGAGGCTGGCACGCCCTCCATCACGCCCGGGTACGGGTTGTACACGTTCAATGCCCAGTTGCCGCCGGAAGATACTTTCATGATGTCCGAAAGCACCGCCGGGTCGAGGCCGTTGTCGACACCCAATGCAAGCGCTTCAGCGGTGCCTGCCATCAGCACCGACAGCAGCATGTTGTTGCAGATTTTTGCGATCTGACCCGCACCGGCATCGCCGGCGTGGAAAATGTTGGCGCCCATCGCCTCGAGCACAGGGCGGCCCTTCTCGAGCGCTGCTTCCGTCCCGCCGACGATGAACGTCAGCGTACCGTTCTGGGCGCCCGCGGTGCCGCCGGATACCGGCGCATCCAGCATCGCGATACCCCGCTCCGCCGCGGCCGCGGCCACCGCCTGAGCGCTTGCCGCATCGATGGTCGAGCAGTCGATGACCAGTGCATCTGCGGGTAAGGCAG
This sequence comes from Pseudomonadales bacterium, assembly GCA_965267275.1. Classification (GTDB taxonomy): domain Bacteria; phylum Pseudomonadota; class Gammaproteobacteria; order Pseudomonadales; family Azotimanducaceae; genus UBA4421. The sequence continues at coordinate 1,685,802 of OZ253950.1, read as the reverse complement.
CCAGCACGCCCGGCTCGCCACCCTGTCCAAGATAGAGGCTCCGCACATGCTGTCCGGCCGGCAGCATACTGATGAACACGTCCGCATCGGCCGCAGCCTGTGCAGCGCTCGCTACCGCCTCCGCGCCGTCAACGGCAGCAACGAGATCCGGCACGAGATCGAAGCCTTTGACCGCAAACCCTTTGGCCAGCAGATTGGCGGCCATTGGTCCGCCCATGTTGCCGAAACCTACAAAACCTACAGTTGCCATGCGCAACCCTCCTGTTCGAATGTCTTGCTCAAGCGCCCAGATCCGCCAGCGGATGTTCAGCCCAGGGCGGCTCGAAGTGGCTGAGCACGTAGTCACGCGGCAGCGAGGCGACATCGCCGTACTGCCAGCCGGGACTATTGTCCTTGTCTATCAAGAGCGCGCGCACCCCTTCCCGGAAATCCGGGTTGTGCGCACAGTGCGTCGCCACGGTGAGTTCCATGCGATAGGTATCCGCCAGCCCCATGTCCGGTACCCGGCGCAGTTGCTCGAGCACAATCCCGGCCGTCGTCGGGCACCCGTTGACGAGATTGCCGACTCCGCGATCCAGCCACTTGGACCGGCTGGCGAGATCGGAAACTATCGCCACCGCGCCAGGCAGATCCTCGTAGTCGAGCGCCAACTCCGGCACGAGCGCCAGTTCGCTTTCGGGCAGGTCCGGCGCGGGAGACGCGTCGAGCCAGCTACCGATGAGACCTGCGTCTGCCTCCATGTCGCCCTGCCAGGACAAGTCCAGCAAACGCTGCAGCCACTGATCGCGCTCGTCGTGCGCCGTGACATGGGTGCCCATACCGGTCACCAGGCCGTCCGCCGAGTTCACGTGGCCGCCTGTCAGACCCAGAACCGCGGCATGATGCGGCTGCATGTTACGCAAGGTCCAGCTTGCGCCCGCATCTGGAAAGAGGCCAATCGTGATCTCCGGTACCGCCAGGCGCGACCGTTCGGTCAGCACGCGAAAGCGTGAGGCGCACAACACCCCCAGCCCGCCGCCCATGACGATGCCGTGGCCGAGCGTGACAACCGGCTTGGGATAGGTGTGGATGAAATAGTCGAGCCGATATTCTTCCTCGAAGAACCGGAACGGATAATCATCCACCACCGATCCAGCCGCGTGGTTGGCGCTGATCGCGTGATAGAGTGCCTGGATATCGCCACCGGCACAGAAAGCTTTGTCGCCGGCCGCTGTGATGACGACCGCACACACCTCATCACGCGCTGCCCAGCCACTGAGCGCCGCTTGCAAGCCGCGAATCATCTCGAGGCTCAGGGAATTCAGCGTCGCTTCGGCATTGAGAATCGCCTGGCCGACAATCAGCCCATCATTGACGCCGTGCTCCTGCACCAGGACGCTGTCGTTCGCCATCAGCTGTTCGTCCATTCGGCAGTGCGCTTTTCGAGAAACGCATTGACGCCTTCACGCTGGTCGTTGGTATCAAACAGGTCCACGAACGCATCGCGCTCCACGCCGTAAGCCGCTTCGATGTTTCCGCTGCGCGCCTTCTGGATGAGGTTCTTGCAGGAGGCTACTGCCGGAGGGCTTTGTTTGCCGACGGCCTGGGCGAGGCCCAGCGCGCGCTCGAGCGCGCTGCCGGAGGGCACGACTTCTTCAACGAGGCCGATGTTGCTGGCCGTCTCGGCATTGACGCGCTCTCCGCAGAGAATCATGCGTTTGGCCCAGCCCTCACCAACCATCCAAGCGAGGTTTTGCGTACCGCCACCACAAGGAAGAAGGCCAACCGTGGCTTCCGGCAGCGCCATCTGCGCCTGCTCCTCGGCAATACGGATGTCGCAGGCGAGCGCGCACTCGAGACCACCGCCCATGGCAAAACCGTTGACCGCCGCTATCGTGACCCCGCGAAACTTCGCCAGCGTCTCGAACGCGTGTCCGAAGTGCTCAGCCATGCTGCGAGCAACGTCTTTGTCACCGTCCGCAAAAAGTTTCAGATCCGCGCCGGCGGAAAAGAATTTCTCACCACTGCCGGTAATCACCAAGGCGTAGATTGATTTGTCCGCCTCGCAATCGGTAACCAGCTGTGCCAGACCGTTGAGACTCTCAGGATCCCACGTGTTCGCCGGCGGATTGTTGATGGTTACCACGGCGGTATTGCCCTGAACCTCGAGCAAAAGCTTCTCTGTGGTGGATGCCACCATAAGAATGTCCCCCAATCAATTTTGAAACATGATACTAATTTTACTCGACGGCAAACCAGTCTATTGGCGTCTGGCCATGGTCGGCGAGATAAGCATTCGCCTGCGAAAAATGGCGGCAGCCGAAAAAGCCTCGATGCGCTGATAGCGGCGACGGATGCGGCGCCGTCAACACACAGTGCGCACCGCGGTCGACGATCGCGCCTTTCTTCTGCGCATAACTGCCCCAGAGCATGAACACGAGACCTTCGCGCTCGGCGGCAAGTTTCTGCACGACGGCGTCAGTAAACCGCTCCCACCCGCGCCCTTGATGCGATCCCGCCTGGCCGTGCTCAACCGAGAGCACCGCATTCAGAAGGAGTACCCCCTGACGCGCCCAGCCGCTGAGACACCCCTTCTGGCGGTCGAATTGCCGCCCATTGCCGACGTCCTCGCTGATTTCGGTAAAGATGTTGATGAGCGACGGGGGCAGAGCGACGCCGCTTCGCACCGAAAAGCAGAGGCCATGGGCCTGACCCGCGCCGTGATAAGGATCCTGCCCGATGATCACCACCTTGACCGCCTCGACCGGCGTCATATCGAGCGCTGCAAACATCTGATCGCCAGGCGGGTAGATGCGTTTGCCCGCCCGTTTTTCGGCGCGGAGATACGCGCTGAGCTCCTGCATGTACGGCTCGCTGAATTCATTCGCGAGGAGATTCCGCCAGGAGGCTTCCAGCTGAACGCGATCGTCCGGCACGACGTCTACTTGAGCGGTCGCATGTGCGGGAAGAGCAACACATCGCGGATCGACGGCGAGTCGGTCAAAAGCATCACCAGCCGGTCGATGCCCAGGCCCTCGCCGGCGGTCGGCGGCAGGCCGTACTCGAGCGCATCCACATAATCCTGATCGAAGTGCATCGCTTCATGATCACCAGTGTCTTTCAGGGCTGCCTGTGCCTGGAAACGTTCAGCCTGATCTATCGGATCATTCAGCTCGGAAAAACCATTCGCGTACTCACGCCCGCAGATAAAGAGTTCAAAACGATCGGTGATGCTGTCGTTGTGATTGCTGCGCCGGGCCAGGGGAGACACTTCAGCGGGATATTCGGTGATGTAGGTCGGTTGCTCCAGACGCGCCTCTACATCAGCTTCGAACACCTCCATCTGCAGCTTGCCGAGGCCCCAGTGGTCCTCGACGGTGAGGTTCTTACCTTTGAGATGGTTCGCCAGCGCATCAGCATCGTCCACCGCTGTCGCGTCAAGGCTCGTGAAGCGCGTAATGGATTCCGCCATGGTGATTCGTTCGGGTGTCTTACCGAGGTCGAGGGCAACCCCCTGGTAAGTCAACTCAGTGCCGCCGATCACATCCGCACACAGCGCCGCGATGAGCTCGTCCGTCAGATTCATGAAATCACGATAGTCGGCGTAGGCCTCGTAGAACTCGAGCATCGTGAATTCGGGATTGTGCCGCGTCGACAGGCCTTCGTTGCGGAAGCTGCGGTTGATCTCGAAAACCCGTTCGTAACCACCGACGACCAGGCGCTTGAGGAAGAGTTCCGGCGCAACGCGCAGGTAGAGGTCAATGTCCAACGCATTGTGATGCGTGACGAAGGGTCGCGCCGTGGCTCCTCCGGGGATGGTGTGCATCATCGGGGTCTCGACTTCGAGATAGTCGCGGGCACCGAAAAACTCGCGGATCTTCTGCACGATCTGCGATCGCGTGCGAAAGAGTTTGCGCGAGTCCTCATTGACGATCAGATCGAGGTAACGCTGGCGAAAGCGGATTTCCTGATCCGTCACGCCGTGAAATTTTTCGGGCAACGGCTGCAGCGTCTTGTTGAGCAACACGATCTCGCGCGCCTGCACAGTGAGCTCGCCCTTGTTGGTGCGCATGAGATCTCCGCGCACCCCCACGATGTCACCCATCTCCCACAGATCGGTGAAGCGGGCGTAAACGTCATCACCCAGGTCCCCTTTTGACAGGTAACACTGAATTTGTCCCGAGCCGTCCTGGAGGGTTATGAAACTCGCCTTGCCCATCACGCGCCGCAACATGACTCTGCCGCAGACCGCGGTTTGCGCGCCAAGCTCTTCGAGCGCGGCTTTGTCCGCGTCGACATATTTGTCATGAAGCTCCGCTGCCAGGTGCTCGCGGCGGAAGTCGTTGGCATAAGCCGCGCCGTCGGCGAGCCACTTCTCCCGCTTGGCGCGGCGGTTTGCAAGAATGTCTCTGTCGTCACTCATTGAAGTTATCCAATCGTATCCTTGTTATAGACCTGCCTTCAGGCTGGCTTCGATGAATCCGTCCAGGTCACCATCCAATACCGAATTCGGGTCGGTGCGCTCGATGTTCGTGCGCAGATCTTTCACCCGCGACTGATCGAGCACGTAACTACGGATCTGGCTGCCCCAGCCGATGTCGGCTTTGGCGTCTTCCACCGCCTGCTGCTCGGCGCGCCTGGCCTGCAGTTCGAGCTCGTAGAGCTTGGCGCGCAGCTGCTTGTATGCGCGATCTTTGTTCTGGTGCTGCGAGCGTTCGCTCTGACATTGCACAACCGTGTTGGTGGGCAGGTGCGTCAGGCGCACCGCGGAATCGGTCCGGTTGACGTGCTGCCCGCCAGCGCCGCTGGCGCGGTAGGTATCAACCCGCACATCCGCCGGATTGATGTCTATTTCGATGTCATCATCAATTTCCGGCGCTACGAATACCGAGGCAAACGATGTGTGGCGACGATTGCCGGAATCGAATGGCGACTTGCGCACCAGGCGATGCACGCCCGTCTCGGTCCGCAGCCAGCCATACGCGTATTCACCGGATAACTGCACGGTGGCGCTCTTGATACCCGCAACCTCACCCGGGCTGAGCTCGGTGACCGCCGCATCGAAGCCGCGCTTTTCCGCCCAGCGCAGGTACATGCGCAGCAGCATGTCCGCCCAGTCCTGCGCCTCCGTACCACCGGAGCCGGACTGAATCTCTATGAAGGCGTTGGCTTCATCCATCTCGCCCTGGAACATGCGTCGGAATTCGAGATCGGCCAGGCGCTGTTCCAGGGTCTCGAGCTCCTGCGCCACGTCATCCAGCGCATCGGCATCCTGTTCCTCGTTGGACAGCTCGGCGAGTTCTTCAAGCTCTTCCAGACTTTCCGTCATCTGGCCGAGCACGCTGACCACCTGCTCGAGGCTGACTCGCTCGCGCCCTAGTTTCTGTGCGCGCTCCTGGTCTTCCCAGACCTCTGGTACCGCGAGCTCGCGTTCGACTTCCTCCAGCCGATCAAGCTTTTCAGCATAGTCAAAGATACCCCCGAAGCGCGGTTTCCCGTTCGCGCAGATCTTTGATGGTGTCTCGTACAGCGGTGATTTCGGCCATGGGCTGGGTTTTCAGTTCGTTCAAGTTGGTGATCAGGCGCGACGCCGGCGCCAGCGGGCGGCTAGTGTAGAGACTTTTGGATTCTGTGTAAAAAACTGTCGAAGCTCGCGAAAAAGTCGAACCCCGGCCCGTTGCGCCGTGCAGCGAGTCCGCCGCAAATCTGCTAAATTAGCGCCTCCCGAACTCAGGCACAGGACATCGCGTGAGCAAATTGATACCGGTAAACGACCTCGACGCCAGCGCCGCATCCGCGGAAGACGGCGCCGAGCAGGTAGAGCTCGAAAGCATCCACGATTTCGCCACGAAACTGACACAACCCGGCGCCAAAGAAGCGCTGGAACACTACGTCCGCTGGCAGGTGGCGCTCCGGACCGGGGAAGGCGCGAGCGGCGCCGACTTCGACGACACAAAAGTGCCCGATTTCGCGCCGTTGTCGATCAACCTCGACCTCACCACGGCGTGCAACTACCAGTGCGATCACTGCGTGGATCTCGACATTCTCAATACCGGGATCCGATTCGAGCATGAGAAGCTCCTATCGTCGCTTGCCAAGATGGCCGAGCGTGGTCTCAAGTCGGTCATCGTCATCGGCGGCGGTGAACCCACGCTGTATCCCAAATTCGCGGAAACCATCCGGTTCATGAAAGACCTCAACCTGCAGGTTGCCATCGTCTCCAACGGCACCGGCAATAAGAAGATTGCCGAAATCGCCGACTGCCTCGACGATCAAGACTGGGTGCGCCTGTCGCTGGATTCCGGCACCGATCCGACCTTCCAGGCGATGCACAACCCGCGCAAGGCATTCAAGCTGGAAGACATCTGCGCAGTCGTTCCGGAGATCAAAGCAGCCAACCCGGACTTGACCGTCGGCTTCTCCTACATCGTGACGTGGCGCGGCGCGAGCATCAACGACGCGGCGATTGTCGAGAACCTGCATGAGATCGCCCGGGCGGCAAAACTCGCCCGCGACAACGAGTTCAGCTACATCAGCTTCAAGCCGTTCCTCACCCGCGACGAAGCCAACAACGCTGAGGTGATCGATATCCACGCCCAGCAGAACTGGGACGAAACGGTGGCGAAGATCCAGGCGCAGGTCGACGAAGCGGTAAAGCTCGAAAGCGACACGTTCAAAGTGCACCGCAGTACAGGTCTCAAGGCGATGCTCGCAGGCAAAACGCAGACGCTCGCCAAACAGCCGCAGCAATGCCACATGCAGTTTTTCCGCCAGGTCCTGAGCCCGCTCGGCTTGTACAACTGCCCGGTCTATCGTAATCAGGATCACGGCCGTCTCGGCGACAAAAACGCCAACGCAGACCAGCTCGCTTACGATGCGACGCGCGGCGTCACGGCGGATTTGATCAAGACGTTCAACGCCACTTCCAATTGCGCCAAAGTCACTTGCCTGTACAACGACGTCAATTGGTGGATCGAAAAGCTCATCGAACATCCGGAGTATCTGGAACAGCTGCAGACGGATGAGGATGCCGTGCCGGATTATTTCCTGTAGCGATTGCCCAGGCTTATCCCGGCCGGGTCTCCGTCGCCTGCCGGGATAGCGCAACATCGAGCTCTCTGCCGCACGCGGCGGTGACCATCGCGACGGTCACGTCTTCCATGCAGGCACGCCGCGCCAACGGACAAACCTTCTGATGACACGGGCCGCAAGGCACATCGACACGAACGATGGTTTCCCGTCCATGGCTGGTGTCCGTCCAGCGTTCTTCAGTCGGCCCAAACACCGTCACACGATGAATATCGAAGGCGCGCGCAAAGTGACGCGGACCGGTGTCGTTACCGATGAGCAGGTGGCTGCGTGCAATCAAGGATTTCAGCTCGCCAAGCGATATACAGGGGTTCTGCAGCAATAGACTCGTTGAACGCATCGCGTCGGCAATAGCCTCGGCCAGAGGTTCTTCCCCGGGTCCGGGCGATATGGCGATGAATGCGTCGTGGGACGCAACGAGATCGTCGGCAACCGCCGCAAACCGCTCGGGCAACCAACACTTCGACGCGCCGAAGTTGGCGCCCGGGCATATCACCACGAGAGGCTGCGCGCTGCGGTAGCCCTGCAAGACCGCATCGACGCCACGATCATCTGCAGCAGTCGTAAAGAGCTGCAGGTCGTCACCCGGCGGTGCGCAGCCCAGGGCGGCAGCCAGATGGGCGTAGTACTCGACAAGCGGCATAGGCTCGTAGCGGGGTTTGCTGAATAGCTTTCCTGCCAACCTGTTAGGCACCTCGAGGCGGTCGGTCAGCAACAGACCCCGGCCGTCCCGGTCGAAGCCTACGCGACGCCTGGCGCCAGCGTGCACGGTAAGCCATGCGCTGCGCAACGAGTTGGGCAGCGTGACCGCAAGATCGAAGTGCTCCTTGCGCAGCGCTTTGATGAAATCCTTGCGCGCCCGCTTCGACGCGGCGCTCGAATCCCGAGGCGGCCAGCACACATAACGGTCCAACCAGGGGCTGCCTTCGAGCACAGGTACAAGATGACGGTGCAGCACGAGCGTAATGGCCGCGTCGGCAAAGCGCTCATGCAGCACCCTTATGAAGGGCGTCGCCATGACCACATCGCCCACCCAGGTTGGCAGGACCAACAAAACGCGCTGAGGCTCAGGCGAAAATGTCAGGGGTGCAGGCTGGGTCAAGATCTGTCCAGACTTGGGATCGGCGGTAGTATACTCTACGCGTGCCGCACGTCAGCGGTGCTGGGGCTTGAGGAAACTAACCTGTATGTCGACGTTCGACAAAATCCACGTTGAACCCGAATCTCTGCTGCCGATAGTCGAGGACTTTCGCAGCCAGGGCAAAACCATCGTTTTCGGGAACGGCTGTTTCGACCTCGTTCACGTCGGTCACATCCGCTACCTGGAGGCCGCACGGGAGCTTGGTGACGTGTTGATCATCGCCGTGAATACGGAAGCTTCCATCCGGGCGAACGTCGGTCGCGAACGCCCGATCAACCCATGCGAAAAACGTATGGAGGTCATCGCCGCGCTCGAGGCGGTGGATTACGTCATCCCTCTCGAGGACGAAACGCCGATGAGGCTGCTGGAACTCCTGCGCCCCAACATCCAGGCCAAGGGCACCGACTACAGCCTGGCCGCGATGCCGGAGCGGGATACTGTCGAGAAAATCGGCGCAACGATCGCTTTCGTCGGTGACGAAAAACAGCATAGCTCTACCGAGCTAAGACGCATCCTGCGTGAGCGAGGCGCGCTCTGAACCCAGCGCAAGGCGTTCGCAACGGGCCGCGCGACATCTAACCGCCGGCCCCCGCTTTGATGTGGTCGACCACCAACTGCACGGTGGGCCACTCACCAAAGTCGTTGACCCCAAGCTGATAGACGATCTTCACCATCCTGGTATCCGCAGGCAGCGGCGCCTGGCGAAACGCTATGCCGTCGACAACACGGCCCGCGACTTTCAGCACGAGCTTCAAATGCTGCTCGCCGACGACGCGCTGGCTGACGAGCTCGAATTCACCGCTGAACGACGGTTCCGGAAAGCCGCTCCCCCAGGGGCCGCCGGCAGCAATCAACTCTGCCGTCTCGAGGGTCAAGTCAGCCGCCGCTAGCTCACCATCGGTAACAAGCTTGGCCTGCAGAGTATCGGCCTGCGCAAACTGCCGCACGGCCTTGTCGAAGATGACCGCAAAGCGGTCGAAATGAACCCTCTTGATGCTCAGGCCCGCGGCCATGGCGTGACCGCCAAATTTGATCAATAACCCGGGATGGCTGGTGGCGATCCAATCGAGCACGTCGCGTATGTGCAGATTGTCGACGCTGCGCGCCGACCCCTTGAGCTCATCGGGCGCAACGTCGCCGGCATCGGCAAAGGCGATGACCGGCTTGTGGTGCCGCTCTCGTATGCGGCCCGCCACGATACCTACGACACCCTGGTGGAACGACTCGTGATATACGGTGATGCCTACCCGTGAAACGTCGGCGGCTGCCTGGGCCAGCATCAGCTCCGCATCACCGACCATATCCTGCTCGAGCTGGCGGCGGGTCAGGTTCAGCTCGTTCAACGCTGTCGCCATCTGACGCGCGCTGCCGAGGTCGGGCGCCAGCAGGCATTTGATGCCCAGACTCATGTCCTCCAGGCGTCCGGCAGCGTTGAGGCGCGGCCCGATGGCGAAACCAAGATCCTGCGCGGACAATTTGGCTAGCGATCGTTTGCCGACCTCCGCGAGCGCCTTTATACCCGGCAGACACTGACCGGCGCGCATGCGTTGCACACCTTGATGCACGAGGATGCGGTTGTTCGCATCGAGCGGCACGACGTCAGCCACCGTGCCCAGCGCGACGAGATCGAGATATCTGGCGAGGTTCGGTTCGGGGCGCCGGTCGTTGAACCAGTCTCTGCCGCGCAGCACACCCCGCACAGCACCGAGCAGGTAATACGCAACCCCCACCCCTGCCAACGCCTTGCTGCCGAAGCGGGCATCCGGAATGTTCGGATTGACGATGGCATAAGCGGCGGGCAGCTCTGCACCAGGCAGATGATGGTCCGTGACGATGACGTCCATCCCCAGGGTGTTGGCGCGTGCGACACCGGCAATGCTGGAGATACCGTTGTCCACCGTAACGATGACATCCGGTTGCTGCTCCCGCGCCAGCTCGACAATCTCTTCCGACAACCCGTAGCCAAATTCGAAGCGGTTGGGCACCAGGAAATCCACGTGCGCCGCACCGAATTCCGCCAATACCTTGAGGCACAGCGCCACGGCGGTAGCGCCGTCCGCGTCGAAGTCACCGACGATCAGAATACGCTCCTGATCGACAATGGCGTCCGCCAGGCGCGCGGCTGCGCGCTCGATGTCAGGTAGTTCGGCTGGTGAAAGCAGCCCGGTCAACTTGCGATTGAGTTCTTCCACCTCACGCACACCGCGACTGGCGTAGACGCGGCGCATGATCTCGGGCTCATACCCGGCAAGCGCGTCGGGCGCAGCGTCCCGCGTCAGGATTTTGACCTCGGACTCAGCCAAGACTTTCCACGCGGATCCGCGCGATGTCTCCGGCAACCTGCGGCAGCTCGTTGAGCTCGGCGACCGCAGCCGCCATGTCACCCTCGCGGGTCACCTGGGTGAGAATGACAATCGCAACGACAGCCGGTTGCTCTGCCTGACCCTGCGGCTCCTTCTGTATCGCCGCCTCTATGCTGATGCCATAGCGCGACAGGGTGTTTGCCACCTGCGCGAAGACGCCGGGCTCATCGAGCGCGGGTATCCGCAGATAGTGGGCGCTGACGGTGTCGGCTACAGGCAGAATCTCGAGATCCTGGGGGTGCCTGCCGGCGTTTTCTACCGGCTCGGCCGCCACTGCGAGCACATCCGCCAGCACCGCTGAGGCGGTGGCAAGACCGCCGGCGCCGGGGCCGCTGAACATCGTGTCACCGGCGGCATCGGTTTTGACGAGAACCGCATTGAGCACGCCATTGACGCTCGCGAGCAGCTGCTGTTCGGGCACGAGCGTCGGGTGCACCCGAGCCTCCAGTCCAGCTTCTGTCTGGCGAGCGATGCCGAGATGCTTGATGCGGTAGCCGAGCTCCGCTGCGTACTGAATGTCTTCAGGCGTAATCGCGGTAATCCCGTCGATAGCGATGTCGTCGAAATTGAACGGCACGTCGAACGCCAGCGCCAGCAGAATGGCCAGCTTGTGCGCAGCGTCTATACCGCCCACATCAAACGTAGGATCCGCTTCCGCATAGCCAAGCTCCTGCGCCCGCGCGAGCGCGTCGGCAAAGCTTGCGCCCTGCTCCTGCATCGCGGTGAGGATGTAATTGCAGGTGCCGTTGATGATCCCTACCACGTGCTCGAAGCGATTGGCCACGAGCCCTGACCGTATTGCCTGAATAATGGGGATCGCGCCAGCGACAGCGGCCTCGAAACGCAGCGGCGCGCTGCTGTTGCGCGACAGCAGCAGATTGCCGTGCGACGCAATGACCGCTTTGTTGGCTGTCACGACCGGTTTACCGGCAGTAAGCGCCGCTTCGATGAAATCCCGTGCGACGGTTTCGCCACCGATCAGCTCGAGGACGATGTCGACATCAGGGTCGGTGATCAGGTCCTCGAGATTCGTGCTGAAAGCGGCGCTGCCGAGATCAATCTCGGGACGCGGGGTACGACTCGCCACCCGCGCGACCTCGATCTCATAACCGGTGCGCGCGGCGATGATGGCACCATTGTCACGCAAAATATCGAGAACGCCCTGGGCAACGGTGCCCAAACCGGCAATACCAAGTTTTTTCTTTTTCACGGAGACGGGTACTTAAGCGATTCAACGGTGTCCGGGGTCGCGGGGCACGGCAACGCAGCCCCGCGGCGAAGCTGCAACCTTAGCAATTCGCGACAGCTCGAAACAGCCGTGATGGCAATTTAGTCGAGACCGATCGCCTCGGCGAGATCCTGAGCGGGCATGTAGCCTGGCAACAAGCGTCCATCCGCAGTGACGATCGCCGGCGTACCGCTGACGCCAACCTGACGACCCAGCTCTATCTGATTGGCGACCGGATTGCTGCAGCTTGCCATGGGTACCTGCTGGCCCGCTTTGAGCGCGGTCATCGCATCGTTGCGATTGTCTGCGCACCAGGCCGTAATGATTTTCTCGGCCGACGGCGTACCCATACCCGCGCGCGGGTATGCGAGATAGCGCACTTCGATACCGAGCGCGTTGATCTGGTCAACTTCCTGGTGAAGCTTGCGGCAATAGCCGCAGTCGATATCGGTGAAGACACTCACGTGCGTGCGCGTGGTTCCGGTCGGCGAGAAGACCACCATCTCTTCCATCGGCACCGCGTCTAGCAGGCGTTTGCGCTTCAAAGCGCGACGCCCTTCAGTCAGGTTGACGAGTTCGGTACCCATCTCATAGAGATCGCCGCCAAAATAGAAATACTGGCCGTCTGCACTGCCGTACAGGACATTACCGCCAGCGAGTTCCACCGCATAAAACCCCGGCAGCGGCGCCTCATAGACGTCTTCGATAGGCAGATTGGGCGCGTGCTTGCTCAATGCGCCCAGCAAACGCTCGCTGCCACTCGGCGTCGCGGCCATGACCGCCCCTGTACAAATCACCGCGAAGACCAAGCCTGCCGCCACGTTTTTCATGTGTTTCATGAAGTTTCCTTACCGATCCCGGTATCTGACACCTAACTCTAGCAAAGGTTGCTTAACCCACCGTGAACCATGCCGCTATCCGCAGCCAAGACCACCAGACAGCTCAGCCGCGCGGATGGTGCTCTTCGACCAACGATTTCAGCCGCTGATTGGCCACGTGGGTGTATATCTGCGTGGTGGATAAGTCGCTGTGACCCAGCATCATCTGCACCGCGCGCAAGTCCGCGCCATTATCCACGAGATGCGTCGCGAATGCATGGCGCAGCGTGTGCGGGGAGATCGATCCGGGCATGCCCGCGACCAGCGCGTAGCGTTTGATGGCATGCCAGAAGGTCTGACGCGTCATCTGCCGCTGCAGGCGGCTCGGAAACAATACGCTGCTGCCGCCTGCAAGCAGCGGCCACGCCTCTTCGAGGTAGCGCGCCAGCCAGCCGAGGGCCGCCTCACCCATAGGGACGAGACGCTCTTTGTCCCCTTTACCCCGCACTCGCACCCAGCCCTGGCGGCGGTTGACGTCATTGATGTCGAGCGAAACGAGCTCGGAAATACGCAAGCCACATGCGTAGAGCACCTCCAGCATCGCGCGATCGCGCAAACCCACCGGGGTGTTGATGTCGGGCGCGGCCAGGAGCGCTTCCACCTGCTGGGGGGATATGCTCGAAGGCAACGGGCGGCCGGGCTTGGGATGCTCCAGCGTTGCTGTCGGATCGACCGTGATTTCCTGATGCAGCAGCAGATAGCGATAGAAACCGCGCAGCGCGCTCAGCCACCGCGCAGCGCTGCGGCTGCCGATACCGGCGCGAAACCGCTCAGACATGCAGTCGTAGAGGTCCAGGGTCGTGGCTGTGGCCAGGTCACGCCGACGGCGCACCAGCCAGTCCTGGGTGGTGCTCAGATCGCGCCGATACGCGGCCAGGGTATTTTCACTGAGCCCTCGCTCCAGCCAGCACGCGTCCAGATAGCGCTGAATGAGCGGGTGCAATTCTGCCATTCACGGTCCCATTTGCGGATCGCTTCACATTTCGTGTCGCAATGTGACGGAGAGCGACACGTTAAGTCAATTCCCGCCGCAGCGCGATTGCCCGCCAGAAGGACCAGAACGAAACACGGAAATGATTCTAAGTCATTGTATTTAATAATTATTTTACAGGACCAAGGCAGTATCCCCAAAGTTGGCACGGGCCCTGCATTATCAAAGTGAGCTTCAACGTAGTATGCCAATGTCCCCCAAGGTAGATTGGAGCAAACACAGGTAACTGGTCGTCTCTCCCAGTTATCTGTCCAGCTTGCTAGGCGTCCCTCCCCCTCTCTCTCCCAAGCCTAGCAAGCTGGTCTCATTCCCCCGCAAATCGACTGTCTGCGCCTGACCCGGGCATCTGGTGATTTCCGTGCGCGCACGACAAAGCCGCATGTGCGTTGCACACGCGGCTGATCTGCCGACCTGAAGAGAGGTTTAGTTGACTTTTTCTTTGATGCGGGCGGAGCGTCCTGAACGCTCACGCAGGTAGTAAAGCTTGGCTTTACGCACATCGCCGCGGCGTTTCACCTCAATCGATGCAATCAGAGGGCTGTACGTCTGAAAGGTACGCTCGACGCCGACACCATGAGAGATTTTGCGGACGATGAAAGAGGAATTGAGGCCGCGATTGCGCTTGCCAATCACCACACCCTCGAACGCCTGCAAACGCTCGCGGTTACCCTCTTTGACCCGGACCTGCACGCTGACCGTGTCACCGGGACCGAACTCGGGCACGTCCTTTTCCATCTGGGCATTTTCGATGTCTTCTAAGATCTTATTTCTACGCATGGCTAGCCTCGCATTGCGCGACCGTCACTATCGGTCGCAACTTTCTTCTAACAACTTCTGATCCCGCGCACTGAATACCCGCCGGACGAGTAGATCAGGGCGCCGTGCAAAAGTTCGCTGTAACGCCTCACGGCGACGGTACGTGGAAACCCGCGCATGATCGCCGCTCAGCAGCGCTTCGGGCACGGACCCGGCGTCGGTTTCCTCGGGGCGCGTATAGTGAGGGTAATCGAGCGTTCCATCAAGATGTGATTCATCAATATTTGACTGCGGATTTCCGAGCACGCCGGGCAGATGACGGGCAATGGCATCCATCACAATCAGAGCGGGCAGCTCCCCACCGCTCAAAACGTAGTCACCGATCGACCATTCCATATCAATTTCTGAGGCGATGAAGCGCTCATCTACCCCTTCATATCGCCCGCAAACCAATATCAGGGCCGCTTCGCGGCTCATCGCAACCGCCTGTGACTGCGTGAAGGATGATCCCTGCGGGGTCAGCATGACGGTTTTGGCCTCGTGCCTGCCGGCAGCAGCCGCCGCGTGGCGCGCCGCAGTCAGCGCCCTGGAGAGCGGTTCATAGCGCATCACCATGCCGGCACCGCCGCCGTAGGGCTTATCGTCAACCGTGCGATGCTTATCGTCGGTGAAATCTCTCGGATTGAATGTCGCCACCTGGAGAAGGTCGTTTTCGCGCGCACGGCCGAAAACACCTGCTGAGCTGATTTCGTCGACAAGTTCAGGAAACAGCGTCACCACGCCAAACCACATGAGCCCCTCCAGGATCCGCTACCAGTCCGCCTGCCAGTCCACGACGACGCGCCGCGCCTCGAGGTCAACGTCCATGACATATTCATCAGCAAACGGCACCAGAATCTCTTCGCCGTCCGCGTGCCTGATCACCAACACGTCGTGCGCACCGGTTTCCATCAGCGCGGTGATCTCGCCAAGCGGATCGCCGGCTGTGGTATCGACGGCGCAGCCTTCGAGGTCGCGCCAATAGAATTCATCCGCCGCTGTCGGGGGTAGAGCCCCGCGCTCAACACCGATGAGCGAGCCGGTGAGCGCCGCGGCACCGTCGCGCTCGTCCACGCCGTCGAACTTCGCGACGTAACCTTTCTTGTGCACGCGGCATTCCGCCAGCGGCGCAGACGTCCAGGCGTTTTTACCCTGGCGCAGCATCCAGGGGCGATAATCCAGGAGGTTTTCCGGGGGTGAAGTGAACGACTGCACGTGCAGCCAACCGCGCACGCCATAAGGCGCACCGAGTCTGCCCACCACGATGGTCTCCTCGGCAGGCATCAAGCGAACAGGGTTTATTCTGCGGTAGCGGGTTCCGCCGCAGCCGGCGCGGCCGCGCGCGCCTTTTGGATGAGCTTGGCGACGACCTCGGATGGCCGGGCGCCAACAGACAGCCAGTAGTCGACACGCTCGAGATCCACCCGCAAACCTTCCGCCTGACCTTTGGCGACGGGATTGTAAAACCCGACACGCTCGACGAAACGGCCGTCGCGGCTGGCGGCACGATCGGCAACCGTGATGTGGTAGAACGGATTTTTCTTGGATCCGTGGCGAGCGAGACGAATAGTTACCATGTAAGACTCTGTAGGTTAGACCTGATTTTTAAGGCGGCGTATTTTATAGAAACTTGGTACTTATGCAAACCGCTTTTACGCCGTCGTGGCGCTATCTGCGGGGCATTCCCGGCGGTGGTTTCACACCCTGCAAGCCGCGCATCATCTTCTGCATGCCGCCCTTCTTGCCAACCTTCTTCATCATCTTCTGCATCTGCTTGTGCTGCTTCAGAAGACGATTGACGTCAGGCACTTCGGTGCCGCTGCCTTTAGCGATGCGCACCTTGCGCGACCCGTTGATCACGTCGGGAAAGCGCCGTTCGTGCGGCGTCATCGAGTCGATGATGACCCCCATGCGCTTGAACATGCCGTCGTCGAGTTGCGCTTGCGCCGCGGGCGGCAATTGCCCCATGCCGGGCAGCTTGTCCAGCATGCTGGTGATGCCGCCCATATTGGCCATCTGATCGAGCTGGTCGCGGAAGTCTTCGAGATCGAATTTACGGCCACGCTGGATTTTCTTGGCCAGCCGCTCCGCCTTCTTCTTGTCGACTTTGCGCTCAGCCTCTTCGATGAGCGAGAGCATGTCGCCCATACCAAGGATACGAGAAGCGAGGCGGTCGGGATAAAACGGTTCGAGCGCGTCCGTTTTCTCGCCCATGCCGAGAAACTTGATGGGTTTGCCGGTAATCGAGCGCACGCTCAGCGCCGCGCCACCGCGCGCGTCACCGTCAGCCTTGGCAAGCACGACGCCGGTCAGGGTCAGCGCTTCATTGAACGCTTGCGCCGTGTTGGCCGCATCCTGGCCCGTCATCGCATCGACCACGAACAACGTTTCCATGGGCTTGAGCGCGGCCTGCAGCTTCTGAATTTCCGCCATCATGTCCGCATCGACCGCGAGGCGGCCTGCGGTGTCGACAATCAGGACGTCGGCAAATTGCTTCTTCGCCTCGGCAACGGCGCCTTCCGCAATGGCGACCGGGTCCTGGTCGGCAGATGAGGGCACAAACTGAGCGCCCACCTCACCGGCAAGGGTCTCGAGCTGTGCGATCGCGGCCGGTCGGTAGACGTCGGCGCTGACCACAGCCACTTTCTTCTTCTCACGCTCTTTGAGATAGCGTGCAAGTTTTGCCACGGTGGTCGTCTTACCTGCACCCTGCAGGCCCGCCATCAGCACGATGACAGGCGGCGCCGCAGCCAGGTTGAGCGCGTCGTTCGCATCCCCCATCGTGTGGACGAGCTCTTCGTGGACAATTTTGACGAACTGCTCGCCCGGATTCAGGGCATTCGAGACAACCTGCCCCAGCGCTTTGGTCTTGACCTGCTCAACAAAGGTTTTGACGACGGGCAGCGCAACGTCTGCCTCGAGCAATGCCATGCGCACATCGCGCAACGCGTCACTGACGTTTTCTTCTGTCAGTTTCGCGCGGCCGGCAATGCCGCGCATGGTTTCCGATAAGCGATCCGATAAGTTGTCGAACATAAAAGAGAGTCGCGCTGTGACGGCAAAGCGCGGGATTATATCGCAATCAATCGGCGCGCGAAGCCGACACTTTACATGCCGCCTGTTTATGCGACACTGCAACCAAGTCCATTCATCCTAATCAACTTGGGTAAACACGCATCGCAGGCTGCGGAACACGCATGCCTGTAACCACCTCGATCCTTGCCATCGCGCTCTATGCCGCGGGACTCCACTTCCACTGGCGGCGATTCAGAACGACCACCGACAACCGACTGGTTCTGATCTTCGTCGTCGCCGGGTTGTTGTGCCACGCTGTCGCCGCGTTTGCGCTGATGCTGACGCCGGAAGGGCTGAACTTCAGCGTCGTCAGCGTGAGCAACCTCGTCGCTTTCATTGTGGTGCTGGTCATAGCCGTGGCCAATCTCAGACTGCCGGTGGAAAACCTGTATCTATTCCTGCTGCCTATTTCGATCCTCGTGTTGATCGTGGCCAACCTGGTGCCGAGCACAGATCCGTTGACCGATCTTTCCACGCCCCTCGTCGCGCACATCCTGATCTCGCTGGCGGCATACAGCACGCTGATGATGGCCGCCTGCCAGTCCATTCTGCTGGCCATGCAGGAACGGCGGCTGAAATCCCATGACAGCACCACGCTCAGCCTGTTGCCGCCGCTCGAGACGATGGAGCGTCTGCTGGTTGCCATGCTGTGGGCCGGCTTTGCGCTGTTATCCGGGGCGATCCTGAGCGGCTGGCTCTTTCTCGAAGACGTGTTTGCGCGCCAGGTCCTGCACCACATCGTCCTGACGTCTCTGTCGTGGGTCGTCTACGTCATCTTTCTCGCCGGCCACCACCTGTTCGGCTGGCGCGGCATGACGACAGTGCGCTGGACGCTGGCGGCATTTGCCCTGCTGGTGCTCGGCTATCTCGGCAGCAAGTTTGTTCTCGAATTTCTGCTGGTGCGATGACAATCGAAGATTTCCCAGTCTGGATACTGTTTCTATCCATCGTGGTTCTGACCGCCTGCTCCGCCTATTTCTCGGGCACCGAGACGGCGATGATGTCTCTCAACCGCTATCGCTTGCGCCACCTTGTCAAAGAACGGCACCGCGGCGCGCGCAAAGCAAACCGCATGCTCCGCCGTCCGGACCGGCTGCTCGGCATCATTCTGGTTGGTAACAACCTGGTGAACTTCACCGCGGCCACCATAGCAACGGTCATCGGCATGCGCCTGGCTGGCGATACGGGTGTGCTGCTGGCGCCCTGGCTCCTGACGTTCTACTTCCTGATCTTCGCCGAAGTGGCCCCCAAGACGCTGGCCGCACAGCGTCCTGAAGGCTGGTCCTTCCGCGCCGTTTATGGCCTGCAACCGCTGCTCAGGCTCTTGTACCCAGCGGTCGCGCTGGTGAACTGGATCAGCAATGCGCTGGTCAGGCCGTTCGTCCAGCAGAAGGGCTTCGAGCCAGACCATCTCTCTACAGAAGAGCTGAAAACGGTGGTTAACGAAGGCGCCGTTGCCGTCGGCGAACGGCAGCCCATGATGGTGCGCCTGCTCGAACTCGAGACGGTAACCGTCAATGACATCATGGTGCCGCGCAGCGAAATCATCGGCATCGACATCGATACGGACATGGGCGACATCGTCAACACCATCGCAGCAAGCCAGCACACGCTGTTGCCGATCTACAAAGAGTCCATCAACAACGTGCTGGGCATCCTCCATCTGCGCCGCCTCGCGCGGCTCTTGCACGAAGAAGATTTCAGCAAAGCGGATCTGATGCAGCTGACGCGAGAGCCCTACTACGTCCCGGAGGCCACCCCGCTCAACACCCAACTCTTGAACTTCCAGAAGGAGAAACAACGCATCGCGCTGGTTGTCGATGAATATGGTGAGGTTCAGGGCATTGTGACGCTGGAGGACATTCTCGAAGAGATCGTCGGCGAATTCACCAGCGACTTCGCCTCCAATATGCCGGAAATCTCTGCACAGGAGGACGGCAGCTACCTGATCGACGGCATGGCGGTATTGCGCGAAATCAACCGCGCGCTGCGCTGGGATCTGCCCACCTCGGGCCCCAAAACCCTCAACGGCCTCGTGATGGAGCACCTCGAAACCATACCCGAGTCTAATCTGTGCCTGCAGATCGACGACTACCAGATCGAAACGCTGCAGATCAAAGACAACATCGTCAAAAGCATGAAGATTCGACGCCTGGAACGCAGCGAGGACGACGACGAGGACGCGGGTAGCGAACGCGACGATTAGGCGCCGACGATCCCCGGCGCCTGCTCAGGCCATGCCTACTTTTTGCTCCAGCGCCGGTTCATCGCGGAAATGATCGCATGCAGACTTGCCGTGATGGTGTTGCGGCTGACACCGATGCCATAACAACGCCCGCCGCCCTCTTCTTCGATGGCCAGAACGCAGATCGCCTTGGCATCCGAACCTTCTCCCAGGGCATGCTCGTGGTAGTCCACGACCACCAGAGGTTCATTGAGGGTCTCGACTAACGCGTTCACGAAAGCTTCGATGGGCCCGCTGCCTTCGCCGTCTACGGTCACCTGATTCTCCGACACTTCCACGCGCGCGACGCAACGCTGGTCCGAGTCTTTGCTGCTCAACAGGTCATAATCGATCAGCCGGTAAGGCCCGCTTTCGACCGCATACGTGGCGATGAGGTGATCGAGAATCTCGTCCATTTTGACTTCGCGATCGAGTTCTTCGGTCAGCCGCTGCACTTCGCTGCTGAATTCCACCAGGATGTCGCGCGGCAGGCTGACGCCGTAATACTCTTCGAGCAGAAAGCCCACACCGCCTTTGCCGGACTGGCTGTTGACGCGCACCGTTTCTTTGTAAGAGCTGCCAACGTCGGCAGGGTCGATGGGCAGGTACGGCACCTCCCATTCATCCCGGTCGACTTTCGCCATCCCCTTGCGGATCGCATCCTGGTGCGACCCTGAGAACGCGGTGAACACGAGATCTCCTGCGTAAGGATGACGTTCGGGCACTGCGAGCTTGTTGACGGCCTGCACCACTTCACGGATGCGCGGCATCTCGCGAAAGTCCAAAGTCGGATCCACACCCTGACTGAAGAGATTCATCGCCACCGTGACGATGTCGCAGTTCCCGGTGCGCTCACCGTTGCCGAAGAGCGTCCCTTCCACGCGCTGTGCACCCGCCATCAATGCAAGCTCAGTGGCGGCAACACCGGTGCCGCGGTCATTGTGCGTATGCAGACTGACGATGATGGAGTCACGATCGGGAAAGTGGCGACAGAACCACTCGATCTGATCCGCATAGATGTTCGGCGTCGACATTTCCACAGTTGAAGGCAGATTGATGATGATCGGGCTATCCGCCGTGGCGCCCCAGGTATTGGCGACCGCGCTCGAGATCTCGACGGCAAAGTCGAGCTCGGTACCGGTGAAACTCTCCGGGGAATATTCGAACGTGACTTCAGCATCGAAGTTCTTCAGGCCCTCGCGCACGATTTCAGTGCCCTGGACAGCGAGATCGATGATGCCTTGCCGGTCCATGTCGAAGACCACGCGGCGCTGCAGTTCGGAGGTCGAATTGTAGAGATGGAAAATGACGCTCGGCGCACCCTCCAGCGCTTCGACGGTACGCGCGATCAACTCCTCCCGGGCCTGACACAGCACCTGTATGCTGACGCCGTCGGGTATGCGCTTCTCGTCGATGATACGACGGATGAAGTCGAAGTCCGGCTGCGACGCCGCCGGGAAGCCAACTTCAATTTCGGCAAAACCGATGTCCAGCAGCAGGTCCCACAAACGCAGCTTCTCATCGACGTTCATCGGATCGATGAGCGCCTGATTGCCGTCGCGCAGGTCCACGCTGCACCAGCGCGGCGCCTCAGTCAGCACGCGGCCCGGCCATTGCCGGTCTGGCAGGTCGATGGGTTGGAACGCCTTGTATTTTGCATACGGCATGGCGCCAACCGCGCGTCCGGGAATGTGGTGTTTGCTCATCGCTCAAATCCTCTTCAGCTGCGCCGGCAGATCAGATCGCCGCGCGCATCATACCTTAGGGTATCGTTCTCGTGTCAGTCTGGGTATCGGGGTGGGCAACAGCGCCCTGGGGTATAGATAGTGTGCCGGTTAGACCGGCAGCAGCAGTCGCGCCGCCAGGAGAGGCAGCGTCAGAAGAAGCGATGTCGTGGCATATGCATTCATCACGCGCGAACTATAGTCGCCCATCTGCCGTTTGCCAAGCACGCAAACGCACAACGGCCAAGCCTGACACGACTAGAGCTCGTAACGTACCGCCGCGGCCGCGGCTGCGGCCTTGCGGCGCGCCTCATCAATATCGTCACCCAGGGCAAGCGCGACCCCCATGCGACGCTCGCCCGCCACCTCCGGCTTCCCGAATAGACGCAGCTGCGTATCGGTCTCAGTCAGTGCCTGGTCCAGACCGTGAAAAGCCACCTGCCGCGACTCGCCTTCAACGAGGATCACGGCGGAAGCCGCAGGTCCGCGCTGAGCCACGTTGGGTATGGGCAGACCGAGGATAGCGCGCGCGTGCAGCGCAAATTCGCTGAGATCCTGGCTGATGAGCGTCACCATTCCGGTGTCATGGGGGCGCGGGCTGACCTCGCTGAAATAAACGTCCTCACCCTTGATGAAGAACTCGACGCCAAACAACCCGTGCCCGCCGAGGGCGCCGGTCACGTCCGCAGCAATCTGCTGACAGGCGTCGAGCGCAGCGGGGGCCATCGGCTGCGGCTGCCAGGACTCCTGATAGTCGCCGCCTGCCTGCCGGTGTCCTATCGGTGCGCAAAAAGAAACCCCGCCGGCGTGCTGCACCGTCAGGAGCGTAATCTCGTAGTCGAAGTCGACAAACCCTTCGACGATGACTTTTCCGGCAGCGCCGCGCGCCCCTTCGATGGCATATGCCCAGGCCGCTTCCGCATCCGCCGCGCCGTGAACCGTCGATTGGCCTTTGCCGGAACTCGACATCACCGGCTTCACCACGCAGGGCATGCCGATCTCGCCGAGCGCGGCCTGATATTCCTCCACACTTTCCGCGAACCTGAACGGTGACGTGCGCACGCCCAGCTCTTCGGCCGCCAGACGCCGGATGCCTTCGCGGTCCATCGTCAGCCGCGTTGCGCGCGCGGTAGGGATGACGCGTAGCCCTTCTGCTTCGAGCTCGAGCAGCGTAGGCGTGGCTATCGCTTCGATTTCCGGGACAACCATGCTGGGGGCTTCGCGCTCGATCACATCACGCAATGCCGCACCGTCGAGCATGTTGATGACGTGACTGCGATGCGCCACCTGCATGGCAGGTGCGTCGGCATAGCGGTCGACCGCGATCACCTCGACGCCCAGCCTCTGCAACTCGATCACGACCTCTTTACCGAGCTCACCCGCACCAAGCAGCATCACCTTCACTGCGCTCGGTGACAGCGGGGTGCCAATCTGCGTCATGAGATTTGCGCCTCGGTCTGTGCGGCGAGCTGCGAGCGATAGCGGCGAGCGTTCTCGACATAGTGCGCAGCGCCCATGCGAATGGCCATACCCTCTTCGGGCGAAAGCGTTTTCACGACCTTGCCGGGAGAGCCCAGCACCATCGAATTGTCCGGTATTTCTTTGCCCTCGGTGATGAGGGCATTGGCGCCGACAATACAGTTTTTGCCAATCTTCACGCCGTTGAGCACAACCGCGTTGATGCCGATGAGCGAGCCCTCGCCGATCTCACAGCCATGCAGCATCACTTTATGGCCAATCGTGACATGCGGGCCGATGACGAGCGGGTATCCCGGGTCGGTGTGCAGCACGGATCCATCCTGCACATTGCTGCCCTCCCCGACGGTGATGAGTTCGTTATCACCGCGCAGCACGGCGTTGAACCAGACGCTGGCGTCTTTCTCGAGCAGCACCTTGCCGACAAGTACGGCGGATTCCGCGACCCAGTGGTCCCCCACAGCACGCACGGCGTGCTCTCCAAGCTGATACAGCAAGACGCTTCCCCAAAACTCACAATTTCTTACATGTTAAGCGCGCATGGGCTGAAAACAAGGTTGCATCCGCAACAGCTCATTCGTTTGCTTCACAAAGTCGTTACAGGACGCGGCGCTGGTTTCCTGCATAGTGATTCGCTCTCGTGGGGTAAGAGAAGAGTCACATGAAGCAGAGGCTGCCAGCGTTTGATGTACTGGTAGACATGGCGCGCAACGATCCGCAGAGTCTCGAAAATTTGCGCCGTCGACTGACCGCGAAGGTCATCGAATCTGCCAGCACCGATGAGCAGCGCCGTCGCCTGGAGGGCCTGCAATTTCGCGTGGATATGGAGCGCCAGCGCGCGCGCTCGCCACTGGCAGCCACCATCAAAATTTCAGAGATGATGTGCCACAGCCTGGCGGACCTGCATCGTTCGATGGTCACGCCGCTCGTCAGCGAAGACGACAACGAGAGCGACAGCTCCGCAACCGTGCTGTCTTTTCCAGGCAACCGCGAAGACTAGGCCGCCCCGCATAGCTATACTACGGCGCTTATGAAGTTCTGCAGCGACTGTGGCGCCACTGTGACCATCACCGTTCCCGAAGGAGACAATCGGGAACGCTTCGTGTGCTCGGACTGCGATACCATCCACTACATCAACCCGCGCATCGTGACCGGATGCCTGCCTGTCTGGGAGGATCGCATCATGCTCTGTCGCCGCGCCATCGAGCCACGGCGCGGCTACTGGACCCTGCCCGCCGGATTTCTGGAAAATGGAGAAACCATCGCCGCCGGCGCCGCGCGGGAAACCGCGGAGGAAGCCAACGCCCGGGTGCGCGATCTCGAGCTCTACACCGTCTTCAGCCTGCCGCACATCTCCCAGGCGTACATGTTTTTCCGCGCTGAGCTTGCTGACCTGAATTTTTCGAGCGGTGAAGAGTCCCTCGAGGTCGAGCTTTTTCGCGAGGAGGACATTCCCTGGTCGGAACTGGCCTTCCCCGTCATCAAGGAATCTCTGGAGTATTTCTTCGCGGATCGCAAAACCGGCTCGTTTCCGGTGCGTTCCCGCGAAATCCACATACAGCGGCGGCGTTAACCGCTCACGACCGGATTATCCGCGCGCGAGTTCCACGCGCGCGTTTCTGAACAGACGCAACCAGGGACCCTCTTCGCCCCATGCCGGGTCGCGCCAGACGTTCTGAACCGTCCGATAGACGCGCTCGGGATGCGGCATCATGATCATGACACGGCCCTCGTTGGCAATCACACCGGCAAGACCGGCTGCCGCGCCATTGGGGTTCGCCGGATACAGCTCCGTCGGCTCGAGATCAGCACCCACATACTGCAGCGCCAACTGCCCGTTCTCGCGCAACGCGCGGAGCGCCGTGTCGCTGCGAAACTCCGCCCTGCCCTCGCCGTGCGCGACGGCGACCGGCATGACGCTACCCGCCATGCCTGCGAGCCACGGAGAAGCCACGTCTCCAACTCGAACCATCACCGTGCGCCCTTCGAACTGCTCCGAGCGATTGCGCACGAAGCGCGGCCAGTGCTCGGCCCCCGGGATGAGCTCATACATCTGACTGAGCATCTGGCAGCCGTTGCAGATACCCAGCGTCAGGCGCCCGGCCGCAAAGAAGTCTGCAAACTGCCGCCGCACGTCGTCATTGAACAGCGCCGACTTGGCCCAACCGCCGCCGCCGCCAAGCACGTCCCCGTACGAAAAACCGCCGCACGCGACCAACGCCTGAAATTCGCCGAGGTGACGGCGGCTGGCAACAAGGTCGCTCATGTGCACATCAACACAGTCGAACCCTGCCGCATCAAAGGCTGCCGCCATCTCCTGCTGGCCGTTCACCCCCTGCTCGCGGAGGACCGCAAGCCTGGGTCTGGTGAGATGCACAAACGGCGCCGCGACATCCTCATCCGGTGCAAACGTCAGCCGCGCAGACAGGCCGGCATCTTGCGTGCGGGCCGCATCTATTGCAGCGAACTCCTCGTCCGCGCAGGCAGCATCATCGCGCATACGCTGCAAGGTATGACTGGTGAGCGACCACCGCTTCTGCAACTCAGCCCGGGTAGCGCTGATAAGCTGCGCGCCACCCTGCGAGAAGCTTATCTCCTCTCCGGGACGCGCGTGCCCGAGGCGCGTCGTTGTTACCGGACACGCGGACAGAAAGTCGCTAAGCGCTGCATCCGGAACTTGCGCAACGAAGCCGATTTCTTCATTGAACAGGAAAGCCAGCGAATCCGCCTCAGCAGGCACCTCGATATCAAGACCGCAGCGCGCCGCAAACGCCATCTCGAGCAGACTTACGAACACGCCGCCATCCGAACGGTCGTGTAACGCCAGGATCTGGCCGCGGCGACGCGCCGCAACGACAAACTCGAGCAGCTCACGCAGAGCCCCGGGATCCTCGACGTCCGGACATTCATTACCCAGCTGCCCGTAGACCTGTGCCAGCACGCTGCCGCCGAGACGCGTTTTATCGAGATGTAGCAGCACCAGCTGGCTCTCAGTTTCAATGTCGAGCTCCGGTGTGCTCGTCAGCCGCACATCCGCCACCGGCGCAAATGCGGAAACGATGAGCGTCAACGGTGAGACCACCCGTTGCTCGCCGTCATCATCGTGCCAGCGTGTCTGCATCGACAACGAGTCCTTGCCCACCGGTATCGCGATGCCGAGCGCAGGACAGAACTCCTCGCCCACGGTACGTACCGCATCGAACAGTGCCTGCTCTTCAGGATCCTCTCCTGCGGCGGCCATCCAGTTGGCCGAGAGCACCACCCGATCCAAGGCCTCGAGGTCCGCGGCAACAAGGTTGGTCAACGCTTCGGCGACGGTGATGCGCGCCGCGGCGCATGGGTCGATGAGCGCAAGCGGGCTGCGCTCCCCCATCGCAAACGCCTCGCCGCGCAACGTGCGGTAACCGCGGATCGTCACTGCCGCATCCGCCACCGGTACCTGCCAGGGGCCTATCATCGGCTGGCAGGCGACCATTCCGGTGATCGAACGGTCACCGATCGTGATGAGGAACTGTTTGCTGGCAACTGCCGGAAACTGCAGAACCCGCGCAGCTGCCTCGGGCAGGCTCAGGCCGCCGAACTCGAGACCTGCCCGAGGCCGCTGAGCTCTTGTGAAACTGCGCTGCATTTTCGGCGGCTTGCCGAGCAGGACGTCGAGCGGCAGGTCCACCGAATGATTGTCGAAATGGCTGTCGTAAACCCGCAGAAGTCCCTCTGCGGTGGATCTGCCGACCACCGCATAGGGGCACCGCTCGCGCTGACAGAACGCCTCGAACCGCTCGAGACCCGCGGCATCGATGCCGAGCACGTACCGCTCCTGGGCTTCATTGCACCAGATTTCCAGGGGCGACATGCCCATATCCGCGTTCGGAATCGCGCGCAGCTCAAAGGCGCCGCCGGCACCGGCATCGTGGACGAGCTCAGGCAGCGCGTTGGACATACCGCCCGCGCCGACGTCGTGGATCAGGCGGATCGGATTGTCCGATCCCAGCGCACAACAGGCGTCTATCACCTCCTGGCAGCGGCGTTCCATCTCCGGATTTCCGCGCTGCACAGAGGCAAAATCGAGCTCCGACGAGCTGCTCCCGGAGGCCACGCTCGACGCAGCACCCCCGCCCAGCCCGATCAGCATGGCGGGCCCGCCCAGAACGACAAGCGCTGTTCCCGGCGGGAACGTCTGCGCCTCGATGTGGTCTTCGCGCACCGCGCCAACACCGCCGGCGATCATCACGGGCTTGTGATAACCACGCACCGCGCCATCATCGGCCAGCTCGAATGTGCGGAAGTAGCCGTTAATGGCGGGGCGTCCGTATTCGTTATTGAAGCTCGCAGCACCAATGGGACCTTCCAGCATGATCTCGAGGGCTGACGCCATGTGTCCGGGCCTGCCGGTCGCCAGTTCCCAGGGTTGTTCGAGCCCCGGTATGTTCAGGTGCGATGTGGTGAAACCCGTAAGCCCCGCTTTGGGCTTGGAGCCCCGGCCCACCGCGCCTTCATCACGAATCTCCCCGCCGGACCCCGTGGCTGCTCCGGCAAACGGCGCGATGGCTGTCGGATGATTGTGGGTTTCGACCTTCATCAGCACGTGTGTCGGCTCCGCAACGTAGCGATAGTCACCCGTCTCGGGGTCACGCCAGAGGCGCTCATCAACTGCGCCTTCGATCACTGCGGCGTTATCGCTGTAGGCGCTCAAAATTCCGCGGCCGTTAATGTGCTGATGGGTGTTGCGGATCATTGCAAAAAGCGACTTCGACTGCGGCTCGTCGTCTATCAACCAGTCCGCGTTGAATATCTTGTGTCGGCAATGTTCAGAGTTCGCCTGCGCAAACATCATGAGTTCAGCGTCAGTCGGGTCCCGCTGCATGCCCGTGTACGCAGCGAGCAGATAATCAATCTCGTCGACCGAGAGCGCCAGCCCCAGCTGCCTGTTGGCTGCCTCGAGGGCGGCGCGGCCTTCCGCAAGCAGGGCGACGTGCGCGACCGGTGCCGGTTCCCGATGCTGAAACACGGACGAGAAGTCGTCATCGAACAACAGACTTTCCGTCATGCGGTCAAAGAGGTGCGCGCTATCAGCCTCGGTGAGCTCCGCGCCCTCAGACACAAACCAGCGCACACCGCGCTCGACGCGCAGAACCTTGTCGAGTTCGCAGATGGCAAAAATGTCGCTGGCTTTGCTCGACCAGGGGGAAATGGTACCGAGGCGCGGGACGGCAGTGGCATATGGCGTACCGCCGGCCTGCGGCAGGTCGGCATTCGGGCCATAATCGAGAAGCGCGTTGGCCTTGGCCAGTTCCCCGTCATCCAGCGGCGCACGCAGTTCCAGAAGGTGCACATGCTCGGCGTAGGAGATACTCGGAACCTTTGCCTGCACCCGCGCCAGACCGAACCTGCTGAACGCCGATTTCCCACGCAGAACCAGGATATCCATCAAAGCGAGGCCTCGCGTTTGCCCGCCGCGCGCCGCGCCGCAAAAAACTCGCTCAGCACTGCGCCGCACTCCGCCGCCAGTACCCCGCCTGTCACGGCAACTTCGTGGTTCAGCCACTCGCTATCCAGCAACGGGTGGCTGGTCACGGTACCCGCCTTTGGTTCTGTCGCGCCGAACACCAGACGTTCGATGCGGCTATGCACGATCGCGCCGGCACACATCATGCACGGCTCCAGGGTCACATAGAGGGTGGCGCCCGCCAGGCGATAGTTGCTCACGCTCTGCGCGGCTTCGCGCAAGGCAACGATTTCAGCATGCGCTGTCGGATCAGCGTTACCGATCGGCCGGTTGTAGCCCGCGCCGAGCACGGCCCCGTCAGCCACGACCACCGCACCCACCGGAACCTCGCCTTCTGCGCCGCCCTGACGCGCGTAGGTCAGCGCGCGGCGCATCCAGTGTTCGTCGTCGACCGTCATTCCCACTCGATCGTCGCCGGCGGCTTCGACGATATGTCGTATACCACCCTCGAAACTGACGCGATCTCGTTGATGATACGCCCGGCGACGCGCTCGACGAATTCGTAAGGCAGGCGCGCGCTGCGCGCTGTCATGAAATCGATCGTTTCCACCGCGCGCAACGCGATGACGTGCTCATAACGCCGGGCATCACCCACTACGCCAACGGACTTCACCGGCAGGTAGACCGCAAAGGCCTGACTGACGCTGTCATAAAGATCTGCCGCGCGCAGTTCGTCGAGGAAAATGGCGTCCGCGCGCCGTAGCGTTTCTGCATAGTCTGCACGCACCTCACCGAGAATACGCACGCCCAGACCAGGCCCGGGGAACGGGTGCCGGAAGACCAGCGAGCGCGGCAAGCCCAGATGCAGGCCTATCTCGCGCACCTCGTCTTTGAAAAGCTCTCGCAACGGTTCGACCAGGTCGAGCGCCATACGCTCAGGCAGACCGCCGACGTTGTGGTGAGACTTGATGACATGGGCTTTGCCGAACTTCGACGCCGCGGACTCGATGACGTCCGGATAGATCGTGCCTTGCGCCAGCCACTTCACTCCGGGCAACGCCTTCGCCTCGCGCTCAAACACGTCGATGAACGTGTTGCCGATGATCTTCCGCTTCTCTTCAGGGTCTGCCACATCCGCCAGGCGATCGAGAAACTCTGCTTCCGCCGCCACCGTTTTGATCTTCAGAGGCAGCGCGTTGCCGATCCCGGAGTCCGGCGCAAACGCCGCTTCCACCTCGGCCCGCTCATTCAGCCGCAACAGGCCGTTGTCGACGAAGATGCACGTCAGCTGATCGCCGATGGCCCTTGCCAGAAGCGCGGCAACGACCGAGGAATCTACCCCGCCGGACAAACCCAGCACCACATGGTCGTCCCCGACCTGCTCGCGGACACGGGCAATGGCGTCTTCGACGATGTTTGCCGCCGTCCAGTCGCCGTCGCAGCCGCAGATGTCCCGGGCAAAGGCGTGCAGCAGTTCACGCCCGTGTGCGGTGTGCGTCACCTCGGGGTGAAACTGCACACCATAAAGCTGACGCGCGCTGTCCTCCATGGCGGCTATCGGCGCGCTATCGGTGCCGGCTGTGACGACAAAACCGTCCGGCAGCGCCGTAACTTTGTCTCCATGGCTCATCCAGACGTCTACGCTGCCGTCGCGCTCGAGCCCGAGTGCGGCCAGCAGCGGACTCTCGGCACCGGCGCTTATTTCCGCATGTCCGAATTCACGGTGGTCCGAACCTTCCACGCTGCCGCCGAGCTGTTCCGCCATCGTCTGCATGCCGTAACAGATACCCAGCATCGGCACACGCAAATCGAACAGTGCCGCAGAGATGCGCGGCGTTTCGCCAGAGGTGACCGTCTCCGGGCCGCCGGACAGGATCACCCCGCGCGGCGCGAACTCGCGCACAAATTCATCGGGCACGTCATAAGGATGTATCTCGCAGTAAACACCGCTCTCCCGCACCCGGCGGGCGATGAGCTGCGTGTATTGCGAACCAAAATCGACTATCAGCAGACGCTGATCATGGATGTTATGCACAGGTATTCTGCTTCGTTCCTGCTTAGCTTATCGGGTAGTTCGGCGCTTCTTTGGTGATGCTGACGTCATGCACATGCGATTCCGCCATGCCTGCCGAAGAAACCCGCACGAATTCGGGTTGCGAGCGCATGGTTTCGATGTCGGCAGACCCTGTGTACCCCATTGAGGCACGCACGCCGCCCATCAACTGGTGCACGATCGGACCCACCGGTCCGCGGTAGGCCACCCGGCCTTCGATACCTTCCGGCACGAGCTTCCGGGCATCCCCTTCGATTTCCTGGAAGTAGCGGTCGCTCGAGCCGTTGCTCTGGGCCATCGCGCCCATGGATCCCATACCGCGATAGGACTTGTATGTGCGGCCCTGGTAGAGCTCGACCTCACCCGGCGCCTCATCGGTACCGGCCAGCAGACTGCCCACCATGACCGCGCTGGCGCCGGCGACAATCGCTTTGGCGATGTCGCCGGAGTAACGGATGCCACCATCGGCGATGATCGGAATGTCATCATCTGCGGCAGCACGGCTCGCTTCAGCGACCGCCGTTATCTGCGGCACACCGATACCGGATACGATACGGGTCGTGCAGATGGAACCCGGTCCGACACCGACTTTGACGGCATCTGCACCGGCGTCGATGACGGCTCGCGCGCCGTCATAGGTCGCCACGTTGCCGCCGATGACGTCGAGTTCCGGATAGGTTTGTTTCATCCAGCGTATGCGGTCCAGAACCCCCTGGGAATGACCGTGGGCTGTATCGACCACAACGATATCGGCGCCCGCTTCGACCAGGGCCGCCACGCGCGCGTCGGTATCGCTGCCCGTGCCGACGCTGGCGCCGACCCTCAGCTGCCCGTGACCGTCTTTGCACGCGTTGGGATACGCTTGCGCCTTGGCCATGTCTTTGACCGTCACCATGCCGGTCAGGGAGAAGTTCTCGTCGACCAGGAGCACCTTTTCGATACGGTGCTCATGCAGCATGTAAGTGATGTCCTCGAAGCTCGTCCCTTCACGGGCCGTCACGAGTCTGTCTTCGGGCGTCATGACGTCCTTCACAAGCGCATCCACACGCCCTTCAAAACGGACGTCGCGGCTGGTGATGATCCCGACCAGGCGGTTGCCTTGCACGACCGGCACACCGGATATTTTGTGCTCCAGCGTAGTTTCGTAGAGATCCTGGATGGTCGCATCCGGAGAGATCGTGATGGGATCACGGATGATGCCCGATTCGAACTTCTTGACCGCCCGAACTTCCTTGGCCTGCTGCTCTATCGACATGCTTTTGTGCACGATGCCGATGCCACCTTCCTGAGCAATCGCGATCGCCAGGCGCGCTTCGGTAACCGTGTCCATCGCGGAGGACATGAGCGGTATGTTGAGCTGTATCTTACGCGTCAAATTCGTGCGCAGAGACACTTCGGAAGGCAGAACTTGGGAATGGGCAGGCAGAAGAAGAACGTCGTCGAACGTGAGTGCGTCGTTGACTATCCGCAGCATTTAGAACCCCGCAAAAGCGGCATTTTATCCACACGGCACGGCTATGTAAATCTGCCCGCTGTTGATGCATCCGCATTCGAGTAAACTGCGCGGATGTCCGCGACACAAGACAAAACCATCCTGAGCGTCAGCGAGCTCAACCACCAGGCGCGCATCACGATCGAGCAACGCTTCAACCAGGTCTGGGTCATGGGTGAGATGTCGAATTTCGCCCGCCCGCGCTCGGGGCATTGGTACTTTTCGCTGAAAGACGAGCAGGCACAGGTGCGCTGCGCAATGTTCGTGAACCGCAACCGCGCCGTGCGTATGCAGCCTGGTGACGGCCAGTTGGTGATGATACGCGGTCGCGTCAGCCTGTATGAGGGCCGCGGCGATTTTCAGATCATCGTCGATCACATGGAGCCGGCCGGCGCGGGTGCTCTGCGCCAGGCGTACGACGCGCTGAAAGCAAAGCTCGCGGACGAAGGTTTGTTCGACGCGGCGCGGAAAAAGCCATTACCGAGCTACCCCCGCCACTGCGCCATCGTCACGTCACCGAGCGGCGCAGCCATCAAAGACGTGCTGGCGGTATGGCGACGCCGCTACCCGGCGCTGCGCGTGACGCTGATACCCACCGCTGTACAGGGCGAGCAGGCCGAAGGTGAAATCGTCAGCGCCCTGGAACGCGCGGCTGCGTGCGGTGCAGATGTCGTCCTTCTCACCCGCGGCGGCGGCAGTCTCGAAGATCTCTGGAGCTTCAACCTCGAATCGGTCGCACGGGCGCTGGTCGCCTGCCCGCTGCCAACCGTCTGCGCGGTGGGTCACGAGATCGACGTCTCCATCTGCGACTACGTGGCCGATTTACGCGCGCCGACCCCATCTGCCGCGGCTGAAGTGCTCGTGCCGGATGCCGGCGAGCTGCAAGCGAGGTTCATCGCCTTGCAAAGGAGCCTCGGGCGCGCCTTTTACCGCCAGCTGGAATTGTCGCGGCTCACCCTGAAGAGCTTGAGTCTACGCATCGCGAGCCCGGAACGCATC
Source organism: Pseudomonadales bacterium (assembly GCA_965267275.1). GTDB lineage: Bacteria > Pseudomonadota > Gammaproteobacteria > Pseudomonadales > Azotimanducaceae > UBA4421. The sequence continues at coordinate 1,652,849 of OZ253950.1, read as the reverse complement.
GTCGAACAGGCCAGTCAGAAACTGGACGATCTCGGTAGCCGCTTGCAGCGCAACTTCAGCCACGGTCTCGAGATCCGCCGTCTGCAGGTCCAGGCGCAAACCCGGCAGCTCAAGGCCAATGGTCCCGCACAACGCCTCGAGAGTACCGCCCGCCAGCTCGCAGAATTACAACGGCGCCAGCGCGCCGCGACAGCTCAAGGTCTCAGCGAAAGACGGCGCAGACTCGCCGATACGACACGCATGCTGCAGGGCTTGAGCCCTTTGCCGACGCTCGCGCGCGGTTACGCGCTCGTCACCGACGCACAGGGTGATGTGGTATCGAGCACCGCGGGACTGGCTGCGCAGCAGACCCTGACGACGTATTTCACCGACGGCGCGGTGCAATCGCGCATCGAGCAGATCGACCCGGACGCAACCTTGGAGAACCGTCAGCCATCATGACCCGACTGTTGTTTCTATTCATCGGATTCTTACTTGCTTTCCCCGCGAACGCAGACGCGGTGCCAGGAGGGATATACCGCTGGGCGCTGCCAGCGGGTGCGAGCGACGTTCGTTTCGACGACAAGCCCGTTCTCGTGGTTGCCAACCAGGCATTGGTCGGCATTCCCCTGAGCCAGCAGCCCGGCACCGCATCTCTCTCTTACCGCCAGGCCGACGCGGATATGGCGCACGACTTCACCATCGTCGCCAAAGCCTATACGGAGCAACACCTCCAGATCGCCAACAAGGCGATGGTCGATCCGCCAGCTGAGACCCTCGCACGCATCCGTGAGGAGTCGAAGCGCCAGCGCGGCCTCTATGCGAGCTTTGCGGAAACGCCCGAAGCGCTGCTTGCAGGACCGGCAGCCGGCTTTCAAATGCCATTGGAGGGGGTGGTCACGAGCCTGTTCGGCCACCGCCGCTTCTTCAACGGGCAGCCGCGCAACCCGCATAGCGGCCTGGACATCGCCGCGCCGACCGGCACGCCTGTGTTCGCAGCCGGCGCCGGTGTCGTCACGCTCGCGGACGATCTCTATTTCAACGGCAACACGGTCTTTCTCGACCATGGCCAGGGTCTGATCACGATGTACTGCCATCTGAGCGAAACGAAAGTCAGCGAGGGCGAACGGGTATCCCAGGGAGAGGTCATCGGCCTCGTCGGCGCCACCGGGCGCGTGACCGGCCCGCATCTGCATTGGACGGTCAGCCTCAATGGCAATCGCGTCGATCCGCCAACGTTTCTGAGCGAGCTGAACGAAGCTCTGGCGTTGCCGCCGGAGACGGAGTGATTACTTGCGCTTGCGGTGCTTGATCATGCGCGAGCGACGTGACTTCTGCCGATCTGTCAGCACGTTACGTTTCCCGGCATAAGGATTGTCCGCACCGCGCAGCTCGAGCTTTACCGGATTGCCAACGAGATCCAGCGCTTCGCGAAAGCCGTTTTCCAGATACCGCTTGTAGCTGGCCGGCAGCGCTTCCAGCTGGTTGCCGTGCACCACCACCCGTGGCGGATGGGCGCCAGCCCGGGTCGCCACTTTGATTTTGATCTGCCTGCCGCGCACCGAAGGGGCCGGGTGTGCGTCGACGAGATTACGCACAAGGCGGGTTAACAGTGACGTGGACACATCAAACTCGCCGGCCTCATAAACGCGGTTGATCAGGTCGAAGAGATGTCCGACGCCGGTGCCGTGGAGCGCAGATATCCGCTGCAACGGCACCCAGGGCACGAAGCTGAGACGGCGATCGACGGTTTGCTTGACGTGTTCGCGCTGCTCATTGTCCAGGCCATCCCATTTGTTGACTGCAACAACGAGCGCAGCCCCAGCGTCGAGCGCATACTGCAGCACATGCAGATCCTGCTCGACAACACCCTCGGTGGCATCGACGACAAGAATGACCACGTGGGCACGCTCCATGGCCTGTAGCGCTTTAACGACCGAAAACTTTTCGGTCACTTCCTCGACCCTGCCTTTGCGACGCACCCCTGCGGTGTCGATCAACACATAGTCCGTACCATCGCGCTCGAAAGGGATATCGATCGCATCCTTGGTGGTGCCGGGCATATCGAAAACGACCTGACGCTCTTCGCCGAGCAGACGATTGACGAGCGTTGACTTCCCGACGTTCGGACGCCCGACCACAGCGACACGAATACCCGACAACGTCTCCGCATCCGCATCGTCCGCTGCGGGCAGCGCTGCGACCAGCTCAGACAATTGTTCGGTAAGGGTGCGGATGCCGCGACTGTGGCTGGCCGATATCAGGAGCGGCTCGTCGAACCCGAACTGCGCAAATTCAGCCACCGCCTGGTCGGCGTTCACGCCGTCGATCTTGTTGATGACCGGCACAAAACTCACGTTCTGCCGGCGCAGATATGTCACGACGTCGCTGTCTGCAGCTGTCAGACCTTCCCGTCCGTCGAGCAGCAGCACCACAATGTCAGCTTCTTCTACGGCGAGCTTTGTCTGCTCGGTCAACGCGGCAGACAAGACGTCATCGCCGAACAGCCCACCCGTGTCGATCAGCGTGGCGGCCTGACCGTGCAGCGAACAGCGCCCATAGCGTCGATCGCGGGTGAGACCGGGCACATCCGCTACCAGGGCATCACGGCTCTTGGTCAGACGATTGAAAAGCGTCGATTTACCGACGTTGGGGCGGCCCACCAGGGCAATGGTGGGTAACATGGCTCACCTCAGCTCCACGGTAAGGGCGTGCAGGCTGCCTGAGTTGCCGAGAACGTAGAGCGTTCCGTCGGCAACGACAATGCCGCTGCGTATGCCGTCACCGTCGAGCTTGCGCCGGCCGAGATGGCGGCCATCGCGCTGCGCGATCACGTGGAGGTAGCCTTCCTCGTCGCCAAACACGAGGTAGTTGGAGAACGCCGTCGGCGCACTCAAACCCCGTCGCTTGAAATCTTCCTGCGTCCAGGCGACCTCACCGGACTGCTGATCGATTGCGGTGATGACGTCTTCATCGTCTATCGCATAAACCTGGCCGTAACCTTCGGTCAGATCGAGAAAGGTGGAAATCTCCAACTCCCAGCGCGGACGTCCGTCCCGCAGCGAGAGTGCCTTGACCCGCCCCTGATAGGCCCCGACGAAGGCCACACCGCCTCTGATGAGCGGGGTCGAGTCTACATCGACCAGACGCTCGAGCTCTGAGCGACCTTCGGGCAGCATGACCCGATGCTCCCAGATCGGCTCACCGTTGCTCGCGCGCAGCGCGGTCACCTTGCCGCTGGCAGATCCCGTGAAAACGATATCGCCGGAAAACGCGGGGCTGCTCGTGCCGCGCAACGTCAGGATCGGCACCTGATTGTCGTAAGACCAGATGAGCGAACCGTCTTCCTGGCTCAAACCGACCACCCGGCCATCAATCGTCTGCGCATAGACCAATCCGGCTCCCGCGCTTGGGGCGGCAACCACCTCACTGCCGAGCCGGGTGCGCCACTGCTCGGTGCCGTCCGCCGCGCTCAGCGCAACAACTTCGCCATCGGTAGTGCCAAACAGAACCAGCCCGCCACCGGCGCCGACACCACCAGAGACAAAGCTGCGGTCGGTCCGGTCCATGATGTTGAAAGAGGAGAAGATGCCCCGATCGAGGCGCCCCACTTCGCCCTGCCAGACGCGTTTCCCGGAGAAACGATCGCGCGCCTCGACGTGCCCATAGCCGTCCGCAACCAGCACACGATCGGCGACGAGTGCGGGCGTGAGGCGCAGGTATTTCTTACCGAGCCCCTCACCGATACCGGCACGCCAATCTCTTTCCAGCTTGATCTCGGGCTTGAAGTCGACCAACTCGGCGGGTTTGGTGAGATCTTCCTTATCGTCATCACCCACCCAGGGCAGCCAGCTGAACCAGCTGCAGCCACCCAGAGCAAGGCTGAGCAGCATCACCATCAGCCCTCGCGACGCGTTATGCATGGCCGTCAGCGATCGTTTCATGCATCGTCCGCCGGCTGTGCTTCACTGTCCTCAGCGGGAGCCGGCACCGTGTCTTCGACGACCGTTTCCGCCGCCTGCGCCGCGCTGTCTTCCTCGACCGCATCCTCGGGAAGCGATGCCGGAGCCGCTTCCGCGTCTGCCGCCGCCGATGTCACGTCCAGCGCTTCCTCGGCCTCGCGCAGCGCCTCGGCGAGACTATCGGTTTGCGCGACATAGGCACCGTCGAACGGCGCTGCGTTTTTGAGTTTCATGTCGAGCACGGGGCGCGTATCCCCTGCCGCGAGGTTCTGTACCGCCGCTTCGTAGGCTTGATGAGCCGCCTGCATATCGCCGCGCGCCATATGTATGTCACCTTGCGCTTCCAACGCCCAGGACTGGTAGCCGGAGTTGCGAATGGCAGCAAGCGTCTGCAGCGCTTCCGCCGTCCGATCGAGGCCGTGCTGCACCTTGGCGAGTCTGATTTTGCCGAGATCAGCCAGCAGGTCGTCGTCCGCGGCGGCTATTGCCCGCTCGAGCGCCGCTTCCGCCGCGCTGAGATCACCGCCGTCCAGCGCCTCCTGAGCAAGGTCGAACAGCACAAAAACGTGGTATGCCGTACCCGCATGCTCACCGATGATCGTCTGACGCGCGGCTTCTTTCGCAGCCCCTTCCGCGGCTTGCTCATAAGCCTCGTAGGCGCGCGCCGCGTCCAGATCCCGGTCTTCACTGTAGCTGCCGTACCACTGCCAACCGCCGACGGCGGCAACGGCCAAAACCAGGCCGACCAGCAGGGACGTGCCGTTCTCGTCCCACCACGACTTCATTCTGGCTAATTGTTCTTCTTCGCTCAGATACTCCGACACCCGATACCTCTACTCATCCAATGACAGGTCGCTGACCCGCTATGTGGCCGCAACAAACTGGTTGGCGACTATACACGTTATTGCTTCTTTCTCAGACAATGTTTGCTGCTCACCGTTCGCAAGATGTTTGAGACTCACGCTGCCCGCAGCGAGCTCGTCACTGCCGAGAATGGCCGCCCACGACGCGCCGCAGGCATCTGCGCGCTTCATCTGCTTTTTCAGATTACCGCCGCCCATGTGTACCCGCACCCTGCGCCCGCTGCCCGCGCGCAGACGTTCGGCGACCTGCATGGCCTGGCTCACCTGGCCGGCATCCAGACAACAGACATAAACATCGGCGCCCGCCTCATAAGCATCCTGCTGCACGACCTCGTGCAGCAGCGCCGTGCGATCGAGACCCAGCGCAAACCCCGCTGCGGGGCTCGCTTTGCCGCCGAGGCGTTCAACCAGACCGTTGTACCGACCGCCACCGCAGATCGTACCCTGCGCACCCAGATCATCCGTTATCCACTCGAACACGGTGTGCGTGTAGTAATCCAGACCGCGCACGAGATTCGGATTGTGAACATAGTCGATACCCAGCTGATCGAGCATGCGGCACAGCTCGGCAAAATGCGCGTGACTGTCTTCATCCACGAAGTCAGGCAGGCGCGGCGCTTCCTGCAAGAGGGCTTGCGTGGCCGCGTTCTTGCTGTCGAGAATACGCAGCGGGTTCGTCGTCAGGCGCCGCTGACTGTCCTCGTCGAGCGCGTCTGCAAGCGGGGTGAGATAGGCAACGAGCGCATCACGATAGGCCTGGCGCGCGGAGGCGGCACCCAGAGTGTTCAGCTCCAGCCGGACGTTGGCCGCGATGCCGAGACGCCGCCAGAGCGTGGCGCACAGCAGTAACAGCTCAGCGTCGATGTCGGGGCCTTCCAGACCAAACGCTTCCACGCCAATTTGATTGAATTGCCGATAACGTCCGCGCTGGGGCTTTTCGTAGCGGAACATCGACCCGCTGTAAAACACCCGCTGCGTCTGGTTGTAGAGCAGGCCGTTTTCCTGCAGGGCGCGTACGCAGCTGGCTGTACCCTCCGGACGCAGGCTCAAGCTTGCACCGTCCCGGTCCGCCAGCGAATACATTTCTTTCTCGACGATATCGGTCGCTTCACCAACGCCGCGCGCAAAAAGCTCGGTAAACTCGAGCAGCGGCAGATGAACTTCCTCGTACGCCGCCGCCAGCAGCACCTCGCGCGCGGCATCTTCGATGACGCGCCAGCGCCGGGCCTCCGCCGGCAGCACATCGCGCATCCCTCTCACTGCTTGAACCACGAGCCGCCCCTACTGCCCTATGACCAGACTGGCAACGTTGTTGCGCGTGTGCGGGCTGAGCGCAATCGGCTCATCGTTGTACAGCAAAATAGCGCCGGGCGCGTAACCAAGCAGTACCCGAAACGGTCCGGCGCCGACAAACTCGAGCGTATCGCCCGCCCGCCCCAGATTGCCGTAGAGCTGACTGCCCTCCGTATTCTTGATTTCCACCCAGCAGTCTTCGGAAAAAACCAGCGACAGGCGATCACCGCCGGTCGGCGTCAAACGGCGCACATCAGGATCGTCAACCGGCGTAGCCGCCGCAACCTCGGACACGACGGGATCAAGCTCAGTTGCGGTGGCAGCAACCTCTGCCGCGCCCCCTCCAACCCGCTCCTCAGCGCTTTCCGGAGCGGCATCTGGCGCTACCGCAGGCTCGAACTCTACCGGCGCGGCCGCAGCCTCGTCAGCGGCATCCGCCGACGGCTCAATTGCGTCCGGGGTCACTTGCGCGAGTTGCGCGGACCCATTCTGCGCGGGTCCGTTCTGCGCAGGGCCGTTCTGCGCCATGCCTGGTTGTGGCTCGCTCGCCGCGTCGACCACGGTGGCCGGTGCGGCATCCTCTTCACCACCAGTGAACAGCAATGCCAGCAGAATGACGAGAACCACCAACCCGCCCGCCCCGGCGAGCACCAGCCGTGGTTGACGGGTCAGCGCCAACAGCGGATTCGGCGCCGCTTCCTGGGCACCGGCTCCCTGCTCTTCAGCAGAGGGCGTCGATGTTTCCTCAATCCCCTGGTCAATCTCGAGCGCCGCTATGAGCGGGTCGGGATCGAGTTCCAGAAGCTTGGCGTAGGCGCGGACGTAGCCGCGGGCAAACACAGGCGCCGGCAGGCGCTCGCTATCACCCTCTTCGATCGCATCGATCGTGGTTACAGGCAGATGCAGGGCGTCTGCCACTTCTCGCTGGGTGATGCCCGCACTTTCGCGGGCTTTGGCGAGCGCAGCGCCCGGCGAGTCTAACTGTCCGCCTGACATTGATCAGCCTGGTCGGGAAACAAGTTCTTCAACGCAAGCGCGTTGCTTGCCGCCTGGTCGGCATCTCCTAAAGCGGTGCCGACCTTGACGCCCAGACAGAGGCTGCGCGCGTTCTGGCGCGCCATCGTCTTGAACTCCATGAGGCGCGCCGCCGCCGCTTTGTACTCACCTCTCCCATAAGCGATGTCAGCCAGTTCCAGAGTCGCCCTCGGCTGCCGAAAGTTGAGATCGAGGGCACGCAGAAAGTTCGATTCGGCGTCAGACAGATTTCCGGCCTGCAGATTGGCCAGGCCCAGATTTTCGAAGGCCTGTGAGCGCGCCCGGTAGCTGGTGTCTTTGACGAGCTTCTCGAGCTGCTCTATCGCGTCATCGTAACGGCCCTGGGAGTACAGGAAGGTGCCGTAGTTGTTGAGCGCCTGCGCATTGCCGGGCTCCAGACGCAGCGCCCGCTTGTAGTGGGATTCAGCGATCTCATATTCGGCCTCAGCGTGGTACACAATGGCGGTCAACACGTGGACCTCCACGTTAGTCGGGTCAATCTCCACCGCCTTCTCGAGCGGGCCTCTGGCCCGAGTCAGATCGCGCTGCTCGATGTAGCCGCGGGCCAGATCAAGCTGAGCCTGCACTCTGGCGTCTTTGGGAGCAGGACCCGGCAGGCCGCCGGTGGTCTCCGTCACACAGCCCGCGAGCGTGAAACTCACGAGAACTGTAAGGACAACAGCCGTCTGCCCGCTTCGAATTTTCGGAAATTTGTTCAACATCTGTATCGCCGTATTGATCAGGCGCCGCTGCGCGCTATCACCGCGCTCTCTTCGAGCCTTGCGCGATAACGCTCCTGCCGTTTGGTGCGATCTTTGACCTGCCCCACCAATTGCCCGCAAGCTGCGTCTATGTCTTCGCCACGCGTGGTGCGCAGCATGGTCGCATAACCGTTGTTCATCAAGTAGGTCTGGAACCGCCGGATATCCGCCGGTTCCGGCCGCTCGTAACCGGACCCCGGAAACGGATTGAACGGAATCAAATTTATCTTACACCGCAGAGGACGCAACAACTTCGCCAACGCCTTTGCATGATGCATCTGATCATTTACCCCACGCATCAGCGTGTATTCAATGACCAGCTTGCGATGCACACCAAGGTGCTCCACGTACTGCTGACAAGCCTCCATCAGCTGCGCGATCGGATACTTACGATTGATGGGCACGAGCTCGTCACGCAGCTCATCCGTCGGCGCATGCAGAGATATCGCCAGCGAGACATCAGTCGCTGCGGCCAGATCATATATACCCGGCACCACGCCGGCGGTGCTCACCGTTACGCGACGTTTCGACAGGCCAAGCGCCAGATCGTCCATGAACACATTGGTTGCAGTCAGCACGGCATCGAAGTTGAGCAGCGGCTCACCCATCCCCATCAGCACGACGTTGGTGACGTTTTCCCCGCGTTTGGCGAGGTGCTGATTGGCCAGCACGGCCTGCCCGACAATCACTTCGGCGGGCAGGTTTCCGTTGAACCCCTGTTTGCCGGTGGAGCAGAAGCTGCAGTCGAGCATGCAGCCCACCTGGGAGGATACGCAGAGCGTGTTACGTCCCTTCTCAGGGATCAGCACGGTTTCGACCAGGTTCCCCTCGCCGACGTCGAGCAGCCATTTACAGGTGCCGTCCGCGGACTCGCGAAAGTCTTCGACGCGCGGCAACGCAAACACCGCGTTTTCGGCGAGCCAGACCCGCGTCTTCTGCGGCAAGTCAGTCATCGACATGAAGTCAGTCAGGCCCTGGTGATAGGCCCACTTCATGATCTGCCGGCCACGAAAGGCCTGGAGCCCCTGATCAACGAAGAGTTGCTCGAGTTGACCTCGATCCAAACCGTAAAGATTCAGCGGCTCAGCCATGTGCTAGCTACGGTCGCAGATTTCGTCCGGGCTGAAGAAAAAGGCGATTTCCCGCTCAGCCGAGGTTGGCGAATCCGAGCCGTGGACCGCGTTCGCGTCGATCGACTCTGCAAAGTCCGCGCGAATGGTGCCAGGTGCCGCTTCTGCCGGATTCGTCGCACCCATCAAGCGCCGGTTCGTAGCGATTGCATCATCGCCTTCGAGCACCTGCACGACGACCGGGCCTGAGCGCATGTACGCGCACAGGTCCGCGAAAAACGGCTTGCCGTCATGCTCGGCGTAAAAACCCTGAGCCTGCTCTTCGCTGAGACGGATCATTTTGGCCGCAACGATACGTAACCCGCCTTTTTCGAATCGGGAGTAAATCTCCCCGATCAGATTCCGCGCGACCGCATCCGGCTTCACAATGGAAAGCGTGCGCTCTACTGCCATGTTCTTCTCCAGTGCATGCAGCCTGCCATGAGGCTGCTATGTCATTAATTATTAAGGAAATCCCCGTCTGCGGGGCGCGCGTATTATACGCGTGCTCAGGGCCCGCGCAATCGGCCAACAACCTCGCCGATACGGCGCCCCGCATGGTCGACGTCCTCGGCGGTGGTGAAGCGGCCGAAGCTGATGCGAAAGGATGCATGGGCGAGATCGTCAGGCACGCCGATACCACGCAGCACATACGACGGTTCCACCGAAGCGCTGGTGCAGGCTGACCCGCTCGAGAGCGCAAGGTCATCGAGCGCAAGCATGAGCGTTTCGCCGTCGACGCCGGCAAAACCAACGTTCAGTATGGACGGCAGATTGTGTTCGGCGTGACTGTGAACGTAGCTGTCGGGTATCTGCCGCAGATGCGCCAGCATGGACTCACGCAGGCTCGATAGCCGCGCCTGCTCCGCATGCATGTGTTCGTGCATGATCGCCGCAGCCTCTCCCAGACCCACAATCTGGTGGGTTGCCAGAGTTCCGGAACGCATGCCCATTTCATGCCCGCCGCCATGTATCAGAGGCGTCAGACGCAGCGGCGGTTCGCGACGCACGTAGAGCACGCCGATACCCTTGGGGCCGTAGAGCTTGTGGGCCGAAATCGACAGCATGTCGATCGGCATATCACGCACGTTGATCTCGAGCTTGCCGAAACTCTGCGCCGCGTCGACGTGAAACAGCACGCCGCGCTCGCGGCACGCAGCCCCGATCGCGGCAATGTCGTTGATGGTCCCGAGCTCGTTGTTGACGTGCATGATCGACGCGAGCAGCGTGTCTTCGCGCAGCGCCTCGCGGACCGCGTCGGCTTCGATCCGACCGTGAGCGTCCGGCACGAGATAAGTGACTTCGAACCCTTCGGTTTCCAGAAACGCGCAGGTGTCCAGCACGGCTTTGTGCTCGATGGCACTGGTGACGATGTGGCGTTTGGCCGCGCCATAGGCCGCGCCTTTGATGGCGAGATTGTCGGACTCAGTCGCTCCCGAGGTCCAGACGATCTCACGCGGGTCGGCATTCAAGAGCGCTGCCACCTGGGTGCGGGCATGCTCGACGGCTTCTTCCGCCTGCCAGCCATACACGTGTGAGCGTGATGCCGGGTTGCCGAACGTGCCCTGCACGAGCAGGCAACGCCCCATTTTCTGGGCGACGCGCGGGTCTACCGGCGTCGTCGCTGCGTAATCGAGATAGATCGGCTGTTCCATGGAGGCTCTGGTGCGGTTTAGTTGAGCAAGGTCGCAGAGATGCGCGTCTGCGCCTGACCTTCCTGCCGTTCAGCAACCGTCAGCACATTCTGCTGCGCGACGAGGCTGGCGAGGCTGATGCTCTGCAAAAAAGTGTCGATCTGCTCGGACAGATCTGCCCACAACTCGTGGGTGAGGCACATATGGCCTTCCTGACAGTCCGCGCGACCACCACACCGCGTGGCATCGACGCCTTCGCCCACCGCCGTGATGATTGCAGACATACTGATCTCAGCGGCATCGCTGCCAAGCTGATAACCACCACCGGGCCCGCGGTGGCTCGAGAGCAGACCCACGCGCTTGAGGCGCCCGACGATCTGCTCGAGATAAGAAGAAGAGATGTCCTGCCGGTGGGCAATATCCTGCACGCTCACCGGACCGTGCTCGCCGTGCAGCGCGATATCGAGCATCGCCGTCACGGCATATCGTCCTTTGGTCGTCAGTCGCATCGATACTCCTTGCGCCGCTATGCCTGTTTGCTCACCGAATTGCTCACCGAAACCTGATCGCTCACCGAGCATCCGCGATTGAACGCACCGTGACACCCGCACGCGCTTTCGCACAGCCGCGCGGTTCGACCCGACATGGCAAAGTCGCGGCAAACACAGCGAAATTATGCAATAACCCAGTAATTTGGTCCACTATTCCCCCGCGCCGGGCGTCAACGCCTTCACGACGCCGCGCAGAATCTGCACCTCGGTTTCATCCATCTGCACACGCAGAAAGAGACGCCGCAGCCGCGTCATCGTTTGCCCTGGATTTTCGGGATCCAGAAACTCCGCTTTGACGAGGGTGGCCTCGAGATGTTCGATGAGACCCTCGACCTGTTCCGTCGTGGCCAGGGTGCGGTCCCAGCAAGCCATCGGCTGTACGGCTTCGAGCGCCTGGTAGAGCTCGTAAGCCACGACCTGCACAGCCATCGCCAGGTTCAGCGAAGGATATTCCGGCGATGCGGGAATCTGCAGGTGATAATGGCAGCGTCGCAACTCTTCATTGGAAAGACCGTTGTCTTCCCGGCCGAACAGAATCGCGATGCGCGCGGTATCCGGCTGTTCCGCGATCTGCGCGGCAATTTCCTTCGGATAAGCGATCGGCCAGGGAATCTTGCGCGAACGGGTACTCGTGCCGACAACCCAGTGACAGTCCGCGATGGCGCTGTCCACGTCAGCAACCACCTGCGCGGCATCGAGCACATCCAGCGCGCCGGCGGCGCGCCAGTCGGCCTGGGGGTCCGGATAGCGCTTCGGATTGACGATGACCAGGTCTCGGAGACCCATGGTTTTCATTGCGCGCGCGGCACCGCCGATGTTGCCCGGATGGCTGGGTTCCACCAGCACAATTCTGATTTCTTTCAAGATGTATCCTTTGTCGATCTAGCGTTCTCACACCCCGGCAGCAGCGCCGCGAAGCACTCACAACGAAGCGCATGCCACGAAGCACCCGCCAGGCAGCACGAGAAGCACTACTTGATAGTTGCGCTGCAGCTCCCCAGAATACCGCACCTTTCACGGCTCGAGCGGCTCATCCATGCAACCCATGGCGAACATTGCCTTGCGCGCTGCGCGCCAGGCAGCGGATTTTATTGCGCAAGCGTTCGACCGGCCAGACGAACGCAGCATTCAGGCCAAGGCCCGCAACGATTTCGTTTCCGACGTCGACATACGCGCAGAAACGATGATCATCGACGCGATCCGTCAGACCTATCCCGATCACGCCTTTCTGGGCGAAGAATCGGGTGGCGAAGAAGGCGACGCCGAGTTCACCTGGATCATCGACCCCCTGGACGGCACTTTGAACTTCATTCAGGGCATCCCGCATTTCTGCGTCTCGATCGCGGTCAAGAAAGGCAACCACCTGGAACACGGCGTGATCGTCGACCCAATACGCCGTGAAGAGTTTGTTGCGAGCCGCGGCCACGGCGCGCAGCTCAACGGTAAGCGCATCCGTGTGAGCACCCGCGCCAAAATCGAAGACTGCGTGCTAGGCACCGGGATTCCGCCCGGATCCATCGGCAGCCGCCTCGAGCCTTACATGGCAAGCCTCACGGAATTTACCCGCAGCTGCCGAGGGGTACGTCGCGCCGGCAGCGCAGCCCTGGATCTCGCTTACGTCGCCGCGGGTCGCACCGACGGTTTCTGGGAGATGGGATTATCCAAGTGGGATATCGCCGCAGGGATCGTGCTCGTGCGGGAAGCTGGCGGATTCATCGCGGATCTCTCCGGCGGCGAAGGCTACTGGCAAACAGGCGACATTGTCGCCGCCAATCCCAAGTGTATCCGCAGCATGCTGCAGACGCTCAAATCCACCCTCGCCACCTAGGCCACCTGGCCTGGGGGCAACGTCGAGCCGGCCTACGGGTAGCTGCCTTCCGGATTCTCTTCCTCTTCCCGCTCCGGCACGAGCAGGTCTTCCCGCGTGATGTTCATGACGAGCAGGATGTTCGCGGAGACATAGATGGACGAGTAAGTCCCGACGACAACACCGATCGCAAGGGCAAGCGCAAAACCGCGAATGACTTCGCCGCCGGCAAACAGCAGCGCCAGCAGCACGAACAAGGTCGTCATCGAGGTCACCAACGTGCGCCCCAGGGTCTGGTTGAGGGACTGGTTGATCACCTCGAGGGGCGTGCCTTTGCGGACGCGACGAAAGTTCTCACGGATGCGGTCACTGACGACGATCGTGTCATTGAGCGAATAACCGATGACCGCGAGCAACGCCGCCAGCACGGTCAAATCGAAGGTCCAGTGGAACACCGCAAACAGACCGAGCACGATCAACACGTCGTGCGCAAGCGCGGCCACCGCGCCCACTGAGAACTGTTTCGTGAATCGGACCAGGATGTAGAGCATCACGACGATCAGCGCCGTCAGCAGGGCCAGACCGCCGTCCTCGGTCAGCTCTTCCCCTACCGCCGGCCCGACGAAATTGGATTGCCTGAGGTCCACTTCGTTGAAACGTTCGCGCATGGTTTGATAGATCTGATCACCGAGGCTCGACTGGTTGATGTCTGCCTGTGGCGGCATGCGGATCAACACATCCCGATTGGAACCGAAATACTGCACGGTGCCGTTGACATAACCTGAGTCATTCAGCTCAGCGCGCACTTCCTCCAGATCCACTTCCTCGGCAAAGCCGAGTTCGAGCAGGGTGCCGCCGGTGAAATCGAGACCCATGTTGAGGCCGTTGATCGCAAGCTCGCCAATGGAAACCACCAGCAGCACGGCGGAAAAAATCATCGCCAGCTTGCGCTTGCCCATGAAATCGAAGTTGGGGTTACGCAGACTCATATCTTCAGCGTCTCCAGCTTGCGGCCGCCATACATCAGATTAACAAACGCACGCGTGACCAGGATGGCCGTGAACATGGAGGTGACAATGCCCACCGCCAGAGTAACGGCAAAGCCGCGTACCGGCCCGCTGCCGATCGACAGCAGAATGATCGCAACGAAGAAAGTCGTCACATTGGCGTCGGTGATGGTCGTCAGCGCGCGGTCGAAGCCCGCATGTATCGCCTGCTGGGGCGGCCGCTCTTTTATCTCTTCTCTGATCCGCGAGAAGATCAGCACGTTCGCGTCTACCGCCATACCGACGGTCAGCACGATCCCGGCGATACCGGGCAACGTCAGCGTTGCGCCCAGCACGCTCATGATGGCCACCAGCAGCATCAGGTTCGCCGTGAGCGCAACGTTTGCAGCCAGTCCGAACCAGCGGTAGTAGAACAACATGAAGATCAATACGATCACGAATCCGATCCCCACCGACTGCCAGCCGCGCTGAATGTTCTCATCGCCGAGCGAAGCGCCGACCGTGCGCTCTTCGACGATATACATGGGCGCGGCCAACGCACCGGCGCGCAACAACAGCGCGAGATCCTGCGCCTCGCGCAGACTCAGGCCCGTGATGCGAAACTGGAAGCCGAGCGCAGCCTGTATCGTGGCCACGCTGATGAGACGCTTCTCTTCGCGCGTCGTGAATTCGGTGACTGTTTCGCCATCGCGCTCGACTTCACGCTCTTCCGGGATCTGCTCGATATAGAGGATCGCCATGCGGCGCCCGACGTTGTCCTTGGTTGCCTCGAACATACGGTTGCCGCCGTCGTTATCGAGTTCGATATTGACCTGCGGCTGCGAGGTTTCCGGGTCATACCCCTGCTGCGCGTCCTGCACGTTGTTACCCGTGACGATGTTGCGGCGTAGAATGTCGGTCGGCACACCTTCGTATTCGTACGTTTCGCGCTGGAACCGCGAGGTGCTCGGCAGCGCCGCCAGGCGGAATTCGAGGTTGGCAAACTTGTTCAGAATCTCTTTGGCACGCGCGCTGTCCTGTATGCCCGGCAGATCGACGACGATGCGGGAGCGGCCGAGGCGCTGAACCTGCGGCTCCGAGACACCCAGCTCGTTGACGCGATTGCGCAGGCTGGTGAGGTTCTGACTGATGGCACGGTCTTCCAGGGCCTGCACTTTCTCGTCCGTCAGGCGATAGACGAGCACCGGGTTGCCGCCGATCTCGTTCTCGCGCATCTGGTAATCGGCGGCGTTTTCTTCCAGCACTTCAATAGCGCGGCTGCGTTCCGCCTCCGACGGGAAGGCAACGGTGATGACCAGGTCGTCTACCCAATCGCGGCTGGCGATGTACTCGACCCTCGACTCGCGCAGCTTGTCGCGAAAGCCTTCCGCCGCGCTGTCGACCACCGATGCCAGGTACTCGTCCATGTTCACCTGCAGCAGGAAGTGCACCCCGCCGGAGAGATCGAGCCCGAGAGACATGGGCGTGCCGCCGAGGCTGCGCAGCCACTGGGGCGTCGTGCTGGCGCGATTCAACGCGACGACGTACTGGTTACCGTCCGCATTCAGCAGATTGGTGGCAATGTCTTTTGCCTTGAGCTGATTTTCATCGTTGTCGACCCGGACCAGCGCTGATCCGTCCTCGAGCAGCTCACTGCCGATCACGGGAATATTCGCCGCCTGGAGCGCTTCACTGACCTCGACGAGCTCCGACTGCAGGCTGCCGAACTCGGCATCCACGCTGAGCGAGCGAATCTGCAGCGCGGGATCCGGCTGGAAGAGGTTCGGCGCCGCGTATATACCACCCAGCAACAGTACCAGCGCGATCAGCGTGTACTGCCACGGGCGAAACGTATTGGGCGGTGTGGCGTTCTGGCGCGCGGCGCCAAACAGCATCGGACCGACGGGAGGAGTCTCAGCCATGCGTGACGAAATCCGTTATGCGGAGTCTAAGGACTTGATCGTTCCCTTGGGCAGCGTTGCGCCGATCGCGGACTTCTGTATCCGCATTTCTACCGCGTCGCCGACCTGGATTTTGACAAAGTCGTCTTCCACCTTGTTGATGAGGCCAACGATACCGCCGGCGGTGACGACTTCGTCGCCTTTGTTGAGACCGCTGACGAGCTCCTGGTGTTCCTTGCGGCGCTTGTTCTGCGGCCGGATCAGCAGAAAGTAGAAGATCAGGACAAAACCGCCCAGAAAGACAAAACTAAACCAGTCGGCGCCGCCCGCCGGACCGCCGGCAGGTGCAGCATAGACCGTGGTTTCAAACAGATTCATGCAGAATTCCAATCGTTGTGGAGGGATTCGACGAGGGTGCGAAATGTACCCGTTTCAATAGATGCGCGCAATCGAGCCATCAGGTTGTGATAGTAGTGCAGGTTGTGCCGCGTCATGAGCATCGCGCCGAGCATTTCACCGCAGCGATCGAGGTGATGCAGATAGGCTCTGGAGAAATTGGTGCAGGTATAACAGTCGCAGGCCGGATCGAGCGGTTCATCCGCATCACGGTGTCTGGCATTGCGAATCTTCACCATGCCCTGTGACGTGAACAAGTAGCCATTGCGTCCGTTGCGCGTCGGCATCACGCAATCGAACATGTCGACCCCGAGCGCGACCCCGAAGACCAGGTCCTCGGGCGTGCCGACCCCCATGAGATATCTCGGCTTGTCACCGGGCATGACCGGCAGGAGCGCCCGCATGACGGACTGCATCTCGTCTTTACTCTCGCCCACGGACAGGCCGCCGATGGCGTAGCCGTCGAAGCCGATGTCCAACAATAGCTCGAGGCTTTCCTGTCTGAGATCGTCATACATCCCACCCTGCACGATGCCGAAGAGCTTCGCGCCCGGATTGACCGGCGTCTGCTGTGGATTGTCGAACGCCTCACGGCAGCGCCGCGCCCAGCGCGCCGACAGCTGCATGGATACCGACGCCTCCTCGTGAGATGCCGGGTGCGCGGTGCACTCGTCCAGCACCATCACGACGTCGGAGCCGAGGTTCCGCTGCACGGCGACGGAAGACTCGGGCGTGAGCTCGACGCGATCGCCGTTGACCGGAGAACGAAACACCACCCCTTCTTCGCTCAGCTTGCGCAGATCCCCGAGGCTGAAGACCTGGAATCCGCCGGAGTCGGTCAGAATGGGACCATCCCAATCCATGAATCGATGCAGACCACCGAGCGCGCGCATGCGCTCGTCCCCGGGCCGGAGCATCAGGTGGAAGGTATTGCCCAGCAGCATCTGCGTGCCAACCTCGCGAATGTCCCGCGGTGTCATCGCCTTGACGGTGCCGTACGTGCCGCAGGGCATGAACACCGGCGTCTGCACCACGCCATGCGGGAGTGTCAGCTCACCGCGCCGCGCCGCGCCATCGGTACATTTGATCTCAAACATCAGCCCGCTCCATCCACATCGCGTCTCCATAACTGAAGAAGCGATAACCCTCTTTGACCGCCTCCCGATAGGCCTGCATGACCGCCTCGTAACCGCCAAAGGCACAGACCAGCATCATCAGCGTGGAATCCGGCAGGTGAAAATTAGTGATGAGCGCGTCCGTCACCCGGAACTTGAACCCGGGTTTTATGAAGAGCTGCGTTTCGTCGGATCCGGCCCGCACACAGCCATCATCGCGCAACGCAGCGCTCTCGAGCGTGCGCACGACAGTTGTCCCTACGGCCACGACGCGGTGCCCCGCGCGCCGCACCGATGCGATCTGCTCGGCGGCACGCTCATCAATTTCGTACCATTCCTGATGCATGACATGTTCATCGATCGGGCCGCGCACGGGCTGGAACGTGCCCGCACCCACGTGCAGGGTCACTTCGGCTATCCCGACGCCCATGCGTTTGATCTCATCGAGCAGGCTGGCGCTGAAGTGCAGACCGGCGGTTGGGGCTGCAACGGCGCCAGGCACCTTGTTATAGACCGTCTGATACCGCTCCCCGTCAACCGCGGCATCGTCGTCGCGCTCGATGTAGGGCGGCAGCGGCACGTGGCCTGCGCGATCGAGCAGTTCGAGAAACGGGATCGACGAGCGCAGGTGATAGAACTGCCCTTCCCGGCCGAGCGCGGTCAGCGTGACGCCGTCGACGTCAAGCGTGCGCCCCGCTTTGAGGGGCTTGCTGACGCGCACCTGGCACAACGCCTCGTCGCCCCCGAGCAGGCGTTCGAGCATCACTTCGGCGCTCCCGCCGCTGTCCTTGACCGCAAAGAGGCGCGCCTTGATGACGCGGGTGTTGTTGACCACGAGCAGATCGCCCGGCCGCAGCAGCGTCTTAACATCGGGAAAGTGGCCGTGGGCGAGGCCCTCGCGGGTAAGCTTGAGCAGGCGGCTGGCCGCACGCTCCTCGGCCGGGAACTGCGCAATCAGCGCGTCCGGCAGATCGTAATGAAAGGACTGCTCAGGCATTGGCTTTACCGACCAACTTACCGACGAAAGAAGACGGCGCGCATTGTAGAGCCCGCGGGCAACAACGCAAGCGCATCAGAGTTGTAACCGGGCCGCTCTTCCGCTTAAATCGCACCCCCGTGCCTGGGTGGCGAAATTGGTAGACGCGCCGGATTCAAAATCCGGTTCCTTCACGGGAGTGTCGGTTCGATTCCGACCCCAGGTACCACACTTCAATCTGAACCAGCTTTCGGCCAGATTGGTCTTTCCAAATGGTCCTCGAACCGACACGCAGTGTCGCGGACCGCAGGTCCGCATTCGAGATCCGACCCCAGGTACCATGCTTCGATCTGAATCAGTTTTCAGCCGGATAAGCCCTCCCATCTGATTCCGAGATGAGGACCAGCATCACCCGCCTGTTAGCGGGCACTAACGCCTCAGTCCATACCGAGCCAGAACCGCAGTAATTTCAAGACTGCAAAACTGATCTCATCGCCACTAGGATCCGCAGCTCCTGACACGGAGCAGCTCATGAGCGACATACCGGAAGGCATTCAACTCACCCCCTTTGATCCTGAATTCGAGCAGGACCCATACGGCGTCTACGCCCGGTTGCGCGAGGCTGAGCCGGTCCACTACGACGGCACCTCATATACGATCAGCGGCTACGCTGAAGTTGATTCTTTGTTGAGAGACAAACGCCTGTCAGTCGACCCGAGAAAAGTCGGGCTGACTCGTGACCCGCGTGCCAACAACCCGGTCACGCAGCGCGCACCCGACATGATGAATCTCGACGACCCCGAACACGCCAGACTGCGGAATCTCGTCACTCGCGCTTTCACCCCGAAATCCATCGCGTCGTTACGTCCGCGAATCGAGGCCATCGCAAACACGCTGGCCAGCAAACTGCCTGAAGCCTGCGACGCCATTTCTTACTTTGCCGGCCCTCTCCCCACGATGGTGATCGCAGAATACGTGGGCCTGGATGCAAACCGTCACGAAGAATTCAAACGATGGACGAATACGCTGCTGATGCAGGGTTATCCGATGCCTACAGACGCACAATGGCGCGCCATAGTCGAGGCTGATGAGGCGATGCGTAGTTGTGTGCGTGAACTCGTCAAAGATCGCCAACACGCACGACAAGACGATCTCGTTTCACGCCTGGTGGACGCAAACGCTACCGAAGATGACATTGTGGATCTATGCAACCTGCTGGTCGGCGCAGGGAACTTTACAACCACCGACCTCATCGGGAACGCGTTGTTGCGCTTTACTGAGGCCGATCGCAACAGAATTCCAGATTTCGTCGATGAGACGCTGCAACTGGACCCGCCGTCTCAGTCAGTTCGGCGGTGGGCGTTGGAAGACATCGAAATCAGCGGCACCACGCTCCGGGCCGGTAGTCAGGTTCTGCTACTGATCGGCGCTGCAAATCATGATCCGGACGCCGGGTCCCACCTGTCTTTCGGCAGAGGGGTACACCACTGTCTCGGTGCTTCCCTGGCACGTCTAGAAACCGAAATTGCCCTGGGCGCGCTCCCTGCTTTCGAGGTGCGCTCCTACAAACGCAGAAAATCCCTGCTGTTCCGTGGATGCTCTGAGGTGCAGATCGTGCTTCGCTAGAACACGCTCAAGCGCTGCTCAGCGGCTTTACTGGCTTACGGCGCCGCGGATCGGTGACACGGGCTCATTGACCTCCAGATTCAGAAGCTCCGACACGGGCGCGCCGGCGCGTGTCCTGGCGAGCCAGTCATCCGGGTCAAACTCGACACCCACCGGGTTGGCTTCGAATAAGGGCCCTTTCATGTAGCCGACCGCGTCGTCGCTGGTTTCGAAACAGTCGACCTGGAACTCCATCTGGTTGCCATCCGGGTCGCTGTAGTACATCGAAGCGGTGATCCCGTGATGCACACACCAGTAAGGGGTAACGCCTTTCTCCCGGAGCCGTTCATAGGTTTCGAGCAGATCGTCGAGGCACCCGTAGGTGTAGGCGACATGATCCACACCCACCAGCCCCTTCTTGTCTCTGTCGGTTTCGGTCTCTTCGGGCCGAACGACGTCCAGATCTATCATCGCGAAGCGATGATGTTCGCCGTCGTAAGTGAGAAACGCCATCGCAGGATTCCGGGCCTGGACTTCCGCGTCAAAAACGAGCTGGTACCACTCGAGCATCTCCGCGAATCGGCGTGTTCGATAAACGACGTGCGCGAACTTCTGCGGCCTGGTGTTTGCCATTGATCATCTCCCCCGATTACCTGATTGAACCGTTGGTTTTATAGGGTCGCGAGGGTGAATGCAACCACGGCCGCGGAGGCAAGCGGCACCAGGACGACAAAATAAATCCCCATCTGGGCGCCGTATTTGAACGCCGTGCCCACATAGCCATCCCCGTAGTAGCGTTTGAGGGCAGCGAAGTGGTAGATCGCCAGCAGCCACCACAGCGCCGTGTTCGCGTACCCCGCAAGCGTGGCCAGAGCCCCCGGCGCATCAGACGCTGGCAGCAGCAACAGCACGGTGTAGACGATGAAGGCGAAACTGTGCAGATGCGTGGCAAACACAAGATGCTCCACGTAATAACGATGCTTGCCGACGTAGAAGAGACTCAGCAGCAGCGCGTATACGGGCAGCAGGAAGAACATCGCGACCGGCAGGTTGTCGATCAGCGCGTTGAAGGCGAGCGCGGGGTCGTCGATGACATCGATCACCTGACCGAGCACGAACGCGCCGACGGGGCCGACAGGATCAGGCTGTTCGGCGATGGATTGCTCTATCCCCTGCACCAGCCGCTGAGCGAGTGTCGCTTCACCGGCCAGAATACGATCGACTTTCTGCTGACGTTCATCCGACAACAAGCTCTTCAAGGATACTGCCTCTGAGGATTGTTGCGGCTCCTCGGTTATGACGACCACGTCTTCGATCGGAATGTCGAGGTCAGCTTCAACGTCTGCGTTGAAGGACAACATGAAGAAAAAAACCAGACTGACAATCAGGTACAAACGGATCGGGCTGACGTAGCGCGCGCGCCGGTTGCGGGAAAATTCCAACGCCAGCTCGCCGGGCTTAAACAACAGAAATCCGATGGTGCGAATGACGCGCGAATCGACATCGAACGTTTCACGCAGCAACTCCCAGAACATGGGAGGAAACGCGCGCTGATAAACCCGCGCGTTCTGGCCACAGTGCGGACAGAACAAGTCCGACCGCGGCGTGCCGCAGTTGGCGCAGTTGACGACTTCCATTCCCGCTCCGCACGCTTGAGAGACTGCTGAGTATAACGCTGCCCCAATGCGGCCGGAGCAGCATAGTCGATGCGATCTATGCGCGGCGCCGAATCACCTGGAAACCCAAACGGTCACATCTACCTCTCGTTTGGTAGCATCTCGACACAGTACCAAGGGGAGAAGAGCTGTGGCGAAGGGTCAGAACGAACGCATCAACAAGCAACTCCTGCTGAAGCAGGTTCCGCAGGGCATCTCAGGACCGGAGGACTTCGAGGTCCGCGAAGCCCCATCACCCGAGCCCGGCCCGGGCGAACTATTGATCGAGGCCCACTACGTGGGCGTAGACGCAGCCCTGCGGCTCATAACGCGGGACAGTGATGAGTTTCTCTTCCGGGTCAAACCCGGAGACCTCGTCCATGGTTCCACCGCGGGCAAAGTCATCAAATCGAACAACGCCGATTTCAACGTCGGTGATTTCGTGCAGGGCTCCCTCGGTGTTCAGAACTATGCGGTCAGCGACGGTACTGGCCTCGAGCGCTGCGATGTTTCCCAGGCGCCGCTCGGCGCATGGCTGGGCGGCTTCGGTGTATCGGGCCTGACCGCGTACTTCGCGATCACAGAGGAGTGCAAGCCGCAGCCCGGGCAAACGGTTCTCATCAATGGTGCCGCGGGCGCCGTGGGCTCAATTGCTGGACAGATCTGCCGGCTGGCAGGGGCCAAGGTGATCGGCCTGACCAGTTCAGCGGACAAGTGCCGCTGGTTGACGGAGGAACTCGGCTACGACATCGCGATCAACTACCGGGATGCCGACTGGTACAGCCAGCTCGAAGCCGCAGCGCCAGATCGCCTGGACGTGATCTTCGACAACGTTGGCGGCGACCTGCTCGACCAGAGCCTCAAGCTGATCGGCATGCGCGGCGTTGTCCTGCTGTGCGGCTCGACCTCCCAGTACACGGAGGAAGAAATGAAGGGACCGGCGAACTACATCTGGCTGGGCACGATGCGCGCGCGCCTGCAGGGTTTTGTCATCTTCGACTATGCCGAGCGGTATGCGGAAGCGCGCAGAGTCATGTCACGGTGGATCGACACCGGCGAGCTGAAGATCCCGGCCTGGGAGGTCAGCGGCGATGTCGATGCGTTTCCTGAAGCGTATCGCCAGATGTACGAAGGCAAGAACCTCGGCAAAACGCTGGTCAAGCTGCCGGCTGCTCAATAGCGCTTGCGGCTTTCAACTCCCAGATTGAGCGGCCAGCTTACGCAGGTTCTCCTCATGCTGTCCGCGATCCAACTTATAGCCGGAGATGATGGCGATCATGATCATCCAGAGGGACAGGATCGCCGGCACATAGTAAGCGCCCAGCTGCCAGAGCGTTTCTGCAGACACTTCATCGACTGTTGCACCCGCTGGAAACCCTGACAGGTAGAGCAGGAAGGAAGCGAGCATCAGGCCGAATCCCTGCACGCATTTGCGGATGAACGTCACCGAAGCGAAAAACACGCCTTCATTGCGCCGCCCGGTCTGCAGCTCAGATTCTTCCACCAGGTCGGCAATCATCGACGAGAACAAGATCTGGAAACAGATGATGAGTCCGACGTCGATCATGCCGGTGATGAAGACGAACCAGAAGACAAACGGTTCGCCGTTGTCCGGGAGGATTCCGAACAGCCGCAGCGTCACCGGCAGCGGCGCGCCGAGAAACGCGACCAGGCCGATGACGATCGCGCCTTTTTTCTTGCCCATGCGCTTCGAGAGCAGCGGCGCCAGGGTCGAGCCGATCACCGCCGAGCCGAATACGCCTATGGTGATCAAGCCGGTTTCGACAGAAGTGAATTCCCAGAAGTACGTGTAAAAGTAAAATGCCAGCGCCGCCGACAGGCCCGTGGCCACCGCGCCCATGAGCGAAGCGAGAAACAGGGATATGAAAGACCGATTCGACAGAGTTTCGAAGATCTCCTTGAAAACTCTGCCCAGCGTTATGCGCCGCTGTGCCGGCGGGGGCTTCAGGTGCGGTATGCGCGAATGCGTGCCGACCGCCGACAACATGATGGAGACGAATATCAGCGCAGAGGCGATGATGCCCATGATCTCGTAGCTTTCGCGGTTGAAACGCCCGTCTTCGATCGTGGCCGTCGCCATCAGCGGAAACATAAAGAAAAACATGAGCACGGACATGGCGTTGCCACCGGTCCAGCCGAAATAGTAGCGAAAGCTCAACAGAGAGCTGCGCTCGTCGTATTTGTCCGTCAGCTCGGGCGCAAGCGCGGAGCTCGGGGTCTCGTAGGCGGTGATGAACGTGCGGATGCTGACCGACAGGATCAACAGGTACCAGAACAATCCTGTTTGCGAGAGATCTTCCGGTGGATTCCAAAGCAGGAAATAGCTTGCGGTGACCGGTATCACCGATGCGTACATGAAGGGATGGCGCCGTCCCCAGCGGGAACGCAGGTTGTCCGACCAGTAGCCGATGATCGGGTCGCTGATGGCATCAAAAACCAATGCCGTCGTAATGGCGATGCCGACCAGACGCGCATCCAGACCAATGACCTGGCTGTAAAACAGCAGCAGAAAGTAGTCGAAGCCGTTGTTCTTGACGCCGTACGCGGCGGAACCGAAACCGTAAGCAGCTTTCTGCCAGATCGATAGTTTCGGCACTTCTACTGATGTGTCGGATTGCACTGTCAAATAACCCCCTCTTCCCGCAACCAAAGATAGAACGGCGAGGGACGATCGTGCAACCGGCCGATCCCGGTCGCGCCATCGCGTGCGCACCAGATCATGTACAATGCCGCTCTTTTGGGCGGAGGATATCCATGGAAAACGTATACATCGTCGAAGCGGTGCGCAGCCCCATTGGCAAGCGCGGCAAAGGCCTGGCGGGACTCATGCCCGCTGATCTCCTGGGGCAGGTACAAAGCGCCGCGCTCGAGCGCAGCGGCATCGCGCCGGAGAAAGTCGGCCAGGTCATCGGCGGCTGTGTATCCCAGGTGGGCGAACAGTCTTTCAACATCGCTCGGATTGCCTGGCTGTCCCAGGGACTGCCGGAAGAAGTCGCCGCCACCACCGTCGATTCCCAGTGCGGCTCCAGCCAGCAGGCAACCTCTCTCGGCACCGCCATGGTCGCATCCGGCATGGAAGACATCGTCATGTGCTGCGGCGTCGAGATGATGACGCGGGTGCCGCTCGGCTCGAACATGAAAGATGGCGTGCCGATGGGCGAGTCTTACGCCCAGCACTATCAGCCCACCAGTCAGTTTCAGGGCGCGGCGATGATCGCTGAGGAATATCAAATCACCCGCGGCGACGCCGACGCCTTCGGTCTGCGCAGCCAGGAACGCGCGCTGCGTGCCGCCCAGGAAAACCGTTTCGCGCGCGAAATCACACCGGTTGAAGCGCCAACGCTGGACGAAGAAGGCCAGCCCACCGGCGCCACCCATGTCGTCAGCGCCGACGAAGGCATCCGCGAGACGTCGCTGGACGCGCTCGGCGGCTTGAATCCGGTACCCGGCCAGGAGATACACACCGCGGGTTCGAGCTCGCAAGTCAGCGACGGCGCAGCGGTGGTCATCCTGGCGAGCCAGAAAGCCGTGGACGAACTCGGACTCAAGCCGCGCGCGAAAGTCATCGCGTCAACGCTCGTCGGCGTGGATCCCGTCACCATGCTCAAGGGGCCGATACCCGCCAGCCGCAAAGTGCTGGATCAAACGGGACTTTCCGTCGACGACATCGACGTTTTCGAGGTCAACGAAGCATTTGCTTCCGTCGTCATCGCCTGGGAGAAAGAGCTGCAGCCCGACCTGGAACGCGTCAACCCCAACGGCGGCGCGATTGCTCTCGGGCACCCGACCGGCAGCACCGGCGCGCGCCTGATCACCAGCGCGCTGCACGAGCTGGAGCGCAGCGAAGGCCGCTACGGCCTGATAGCGATGTGCTGCGGCGGCGGCCTGGGCACCGGTACTATCATCGAGCGCGTTTGAGCCGTACAGGGGCAGCGAGGAGATTATGAGCAACCAGGTACCCGTATTGGTGGGCGTCGCCCAGGTGGAGCAGCGCATCAACGAGCTCGCGGAATCGCGCGAACCGCTGGAACTGATGATTGACGCGGTCCGCCTCGCCGCCGAGGACGCTGAATGCCCGCAGCTGCTGCAGGCAGATTCGGTCCGCGTCGTGCGCGGCATGTGGCCTTATGCGAACCCGGCAAAAATCGTCGCCGAACGCATCGGCTGCGCCAATGCCGAAACCGGCTTGAGCCCGTTCGGCGGCAACTACGTTCAGACCACGGTCAACAAGTCGGCGCTCGACATACAAGCGGGCAAACACGACATCATCATCATTACCGGCGCAGAGTGCGGCAATACTCAAGCCAAAGCGGCACGCGCCCGGCAGGAGCCTGCCTGGCAGGCGGCCCCGGGCACCCCGGATGTCACGATGGGTGAAGAAATGGACATGCGGCATGAAGCCGAGGTGGCAATCAAGCTGGGCCGGCCAATCCATGTCTATCCCATCTTCGAGCTGGCGTTACGCCATCACCTGGGTCTCGGTGTCGAAGAACACCTCACGCAAGTCTCCGAGCTTTGGGCATCGTTCAGCGCCGTTGCAGCAGAGAATCCTCATGCCTGGATACGGGAAGCCAAAACCGCCGAAGAAATACGCACACCTTCAGCGATCAATCGGCCGGTGACGTACCCGTACCCCAAGTTCATGAATTCGAACAACAACGTAGACCAGGGCGCTGCGCTGATCCTGTGCTCGGAAAGCAAAGCAGAGGCGCTCGGCATACCGCGCGACAAGTGGGTCTACCCGTGGGCCGGCACCGACGCGCACGACCACCAGTTCGTTTCGAATCGCGACAATCTGTACTCGTCCCCGGCGATACGGCTTGCCGGCGGGCGGTGCATGGAGCTGGCCGGCGTCGAAGTTGGCGACCTCGACCGCGTGGACGTCTACAGCTGCTTCCCCGTTGCCGTGCAGGTTGCAGCACGGGAACTCAACCTCGACATGACAAAGCCGCTCACCGTCACTGGCGGATTGACCTTTGCCGGCGGTCCGCTGAACAACTACGTCATGCACTCGATCGCGAGGATGGCCGAGCTCTTGCGGGCTGCTCCGGGCGACAAAGGCCTCATCACCGCGAACGGCGGTTACCTGACCAAGCATGCGTTTGGCGTCTACTCGACTGAGCCGCCGCCGAAGCCCTATCAACACGCTGATCTGCAATCGGAAGTCGACGCGTTGACCAAACGCGACGTCGTCATCGGCTACAGTGGCGACGCCACCGTGGAGGGTTACACCGTGCGCTACGATGGCGAAGGGATGGAAAAAGCGTTCGTCGCCTGCCGCACGCCCGACGATCGCCGTGCCTGGGGGACCACCAGTGACCAGGACGTCATGGCGGCCATGATTCGGGAAGAATTCTGCGGACGCAGCGTCAAGCTGGCGGAGCACGTTGCCGAATTCTGAGCAGGCGCCGCAATCGGGATATCCCGCGGGTATCGGCAGACGCCTGGGCGCCGCGCTCTACGACGCGCTCCTCATCATCGCCATATGGATGCTGACCCTCTTCGCCTGGATCTCCGGCGGCGAGGGTGAGGCCGTTTCCGGCTGGTACGTCCAGCTGGTACTGGGCCTGGAATGGGCTGCGTTCTACGCTTACGCCTGGCACCGCGGCGGGCAGACGCTCGGCATGCGCGCCTGGCGCATCCATCTGGTCAACGAAGACGGCGTCCCGCCGAGGCTCGGCAGCATCGTCGTCAGGCTGCTGGTGGCGCCGCTCTCCGTAGCGATTCTCGGTGGCGGCTATCTGTGGATGTATACCAACGACCGGCGGCAAACCTGGCACGACGCGTTGAGCAACACGCTTGTCGTACACGTCCCCAAAGACAAAAAGAGCCGCTAGACGCGTACCGGCTCCGCGACACGCTTAAGCAGAAATACAGCGCTGCCGAGAAAAACGG
Source organism: Pseudomonadales bacterium (assembly GCA_965267275.1). Taxonomy (GTDB): domain Bacteria; phylum Pseudomonadota; class Gammaproteobacteria; order Pseudomonadales; family Azotimanducaceae; genus UBA4421. Next base: position 1,625,305 of record OZ253950.1, on the reverse strand, counting down.
CGTGTACCAGCCAGAGTCCCATGGCCGGGGGCAGGTCCCCCTCGCTCAGAGCGTTGCGGTTGACCATGAGCGCGAGGTAGTAGATCAGCATCGCCAACATGCCCGGCACAATGCGCGCAAAGCGCCCCTGGCGCGGCTTCACGCGTGCAATCCCCACTGCCAGCATGCCGCCAACCAGCGTAAAAATCGGCAGCCCTATGCGCCAATGCCACTCTGCCTTGCTGTCCGGATCGTCACCAAGCTCTGCAAAGGGCATCGCTTCTACCTCCAGTCGGCGCGGCCGCGGCTCCAGCGCTGCGAGCCGCTGACTCAGCTCACTGAAAGCCATCATCCGATAGTCCGCGCCGCCGGGTGTGCCCTCATACCGCCGCCCGTTTTTGAGCACCAGAAAGCTGGAACCGCTTTCCTCATCGATCTCCTGCCGCCCGCTCTCCGCCCAAACCGCAACCCGCCGCCCGTCTTCGAGCTGCTGCGCGAGAAACACGTCATACAACACGCGTCGGTCATCGGACATATCGCCGCTGTAGGTCACGCGCCTGCCGCGATCATAGATGTGGAAAGAGCCGGGATTGACGGTTTCGAACTCCGTCTGCGCGCGCTGCTCCGCCATGAAATCCACGAGCTGACGCTGGCTCAACGGCGTCACGATCCATGCCATCATGGCCACAAACACCGTTACGCTGATCAGCGTGACGCCAACCCAGGAGAGCAGCCGGCTGGTGCTCGTCCCCGCGCCCTGCAGCACCACCATTTCCTGATCAGCATGCAAGCGCCCGAGCGTGAGAAGAATCGCGACATATACGGAGAACGGCGCAACGATCTGCACAAACTCGGACAGGCGCAGCCCCATGATCGTGAGCACGGTCGTCCCCGTGTATTTGCCGAGCGCCGCCTCCTGCAGGTAGCCGATGAACCGCCCGCCGATGGATACGAGCAACAGCATGAGCAGGGTCACGATGAATATCGCGACGATCTCGCGATTGACGTAGCGGAGCGCTACAGACATATGCCGGGACCCCAAATTAAATTAGAATGGCGCACTTTCTTTTTCGATCCAAATAGAATTTCTGGTAGCAAACCACTATGAAGTACAGCCTCACTGACGGCCCTCTAGAATCATTGCGGACGCCGTGTCTGGTCGTGTCCAAGAAGCACGGCGAGCGCGTAGCGCGCGCTCTCGGTCACCGCGACATCTTTTCCCGAGCGACGCAAGATTTCAAGGATACGGCGGAACAGACGATCTGCGTAAACCTGCCCGGCGCCGTTGCGCGTCTGCTGGTAATCGGCGGCGCCGAAGACGTGAAAGATGCGGATGCGTACCGCAAAGTTGCTGCAAGCGCAGCGCAAGCGCTGCTAAAGCTGCCGATCAAAGCCGCCGTAGTGGCGCTGGATACGCGCGTATCCGGCAAGCGCACCGAATGGAAATTGCGCACGCTCATGCACGCGCTCAGCTACCATGCCTACCGCTATGGCAAACACAAGTCGAAGCCCGCCGCACCACCGACCGTGACCGGTGTGCGCCTGCATGTCGCGGAACGCAAGAGCGCCGGCAACGCCGTAAAACTCGGCAACGCGCTGGATGCTGGCCTCGGCTTTGCCCGCGACCTCGGCAACGAACCACCCAACGTCTGTAACCCAGCCTACCTGCTGCGCGAAGCACGCAAACTTGGCAAGAACGACAACGTCAGCGTCAGCCAGCTCGACGAGCGCAAGATGCGCGAGCTCGGCATGGGCGCTTTCATGGCGGTCTCTCAGGGCAGCGACGCTCCGGGTCATATGATCATCGTGCGGTACAACGGCGGCAAACGCGGCGAAGCACCAATAGCGCTGGTGGGCAAAGGCATAACCTTCGATACCGGCGGCATCTCACTGAAACCGCCGGCAGCGATGGACGAAATGAAGTTCGACATGTGCGGCGCGGCTACGGTGCTCGGCGCGACGCGCGCTGTCATCGAAGCGGGGCTCAAAATCAACCTCGTCACCATCGTCGCGGCTGCTGAGAACATGCCCAGCGGCAACGCGACCCGGCCCGGCGACATCGTCACGTCGGCTTCGGGCAAAACCATCGAGATTCTGAACACCGACGCGGAAGGACGCCTGGTGCTGTGCGACGCGCTCACGCACGCGCAGAAAACATTCAAACCCCGCACCATCATCGACGTGGCAACCTTGACCGGCGCATGCATCATCGCGCTCGGCTCCCACGCCAGCGCCGTGTACGCGAATTCCGACAACCTGGCAGACGCCCTCTTGCGCGCCGGCGATGATAGCGGTGACAAAGCCTGGCGCATGCCGCTGTGGGACGAATACCAGGCGCAATTGCGCAGCAATTTCGCCGACGTTGCGAACATCGGCGGCCGCGAAGCAGGCAGCGTAACCGCGGCCTGCTTCTTGTCACGTTTTGTCGAAGATACGGAGTGGGCACACATGGACGTTGCCGGCAGTGCGTTCCAGGGCGGCGCACGTAAAGGCGCAACCGGTCGGCCCGTGCCGCTGCTCTTTTCTTACCTGTGCCGGGAGAGCGGCACCACAGGCTGATGACGCGGATCGACTTCTACATCCTCGAAGATCTGGGCCGCGACGCCAGCATGCGTTTCGCTTGCCGCCTCGGGCTCAAGGCTTTCGATCGCGGGCAGCCGGTGCACGTGCACGTCAGTAGCGATGCAGAGGCGACGCATCTCGACGAACTCATGTGGGACTACCCGAAACATCGTTTTCTACCGCACGAGATTGCGCAGCCGGATACGGCCCCGCAAAGCCCTATCCATATCAGCCACCTGCCGCCCCATCACGAGGAGGGGTTGCTGATCAACCTTGGCGAGGACATCCCCAATTTTTTCGGGCGCTTCGACCGCGTGGCCGAAATCATCGTCGAAGAATCCCGGGAGCTTGGACGCGATCGCTATAAGTACTACCGCGACCGCGGCTATCCTCTGCACCACCACGAGATGAAAGACTGGGAAACGAGCGCATGAACGGGGAACGCCAACCCGACGACAACGACGAGCCGGGCGAAATCCTGGACGATCTGGAGTCCATCAAGGATCTGCTGGAGGAGGAAGCTGAGGCCGACCCGCCGATGCTTGAGGTTCAGGAAGAGATCGACGTGCCGCTCCTCGACGATGCAATCGAGGAAGTCGACGAACCACAGGGCGGCATGCCCGATGATACGTTCAAAGCCCTGCTCGGCGATGCATGGCAGGACTCTGTCGACAAACTGTTTGCCGAGGCAAGAGCGAACATTGAGCGCAACAGCCAGGACTGGCTGCCCGAGGATACCGACAACCTTGCGGAAGCCCTCAAGGTGCGCATCGACAAAAGCGTCAAGGCCTGGCTCGCGGAAACCCTGCAGGCCAACATCGGGGTCCTGCGCGAACGCATCGTGCACGAGCTTTCCGAGGAAATCCTCAGCCACATGAAACACAAACTCAACCCTCAGAGTTCACAGGACTGATTGAGTATGGACAGCAGTTTCGATCCACACGCTATAGAGCAATCCCTGTACGAAGAGTGGGAGCAGGCTGACTACTTTGCGCCCAGCGGCAACGGGCCAGGCTACTGCATTCTCATCCCCCCACCCAACGTCACGGGCACCCTGCACATGGGGCACGCGTTCAACCAGACGTTGATGGACACGCTCATCCGCTACAAGCGCATGCAAGGCGCACGCACGCTATGGCAGATGGGCACTGATCATGCAGGCATCGCGACACAGATGCTGGTCGAACGCCAGCTCGCCGCGGAGGGTACCAACCGCCATGAACTGGGCCGCGAGCAATTCATCGAGCGGGTCTGGGAGTGGCGCGAAAAATCCGGCGGTACCATTGCAAAACAGATCCGGCGCATGGGCGGCAGCCTCGACTGGAGTCGCGATCGCTTCACGATGGACGATGGCTACGCGCACGCGGTTCTGACGGTATTCGAACGTCTATATGACGAAGGTTTGATCTACAAAGGCAAACGCCTGGTCAACTGGGATCCGCAGCTCGGCACAGCCATATCCGACCTCGAAGTCGAAAACAATGAAGAACAGGGACACCTGTGGCACTTCCACTACCCGCTCCAGGACGGCTTGAAGACACAGGACGGCGCTGACCATCTGACCGTCGCCACCACCCGCCCCGAGACCATGCTCGGCGATACCGCGGTTGCCGTGCATCCGGAAGACGAACGCTACGCACACCTCGTGGGCGGATTTGTCAATCTGCCGCTCGTCGACCGCCGCATACCCATCATCGCGGACGAGTACGTCGACCGTGAGTTTGGCACAGGCTGCGTCAAGATCACGCCGGCGCACGACTTCAACGACAACGAAGTCGGCGCGCGTCACGATCTGCCACTCATCAATGTATTCACCGCGGATGCCAGCATCAATGACAACGCGCCTGAACCCTACCAGGGACTGACACGCGAGGTCGCGCGCAAGACTGTCGTCGCCGACCTCGATGCGCTGGGACTCCTGGGCGAGGTCAAGGATCACAAACTGATGGTCCCCCGAGGCGACCGCTCCGGGGCCATCATAGAACCGCTCCTGACAGATCAGTGGTTCGTCAAGATCGCCCCCCTGGCTGAACCAGCCATCGCCGCCGTCGAGAACGGCGACATCCAGTTTGTGCCCAAGCAGTACGAAAACACCTACTACGCCTGGATGCGCGACATTCAGGATTGGTGCATCAGCCGCCAGCAATGGTGGGGGCACCGTATACCCGCTTTCTATGACGACGCCGGCAACGTTTACGTCGCACAGAACGAGGAAGCGGCGCGACAGAAGTACGGCCTCGATACCGGTATCGAGCTCAAACAGGATCCCGATGTCCTGGAAACCTGGTTCTCCTCAGCGTTGTGGCCGTTCGCGACGCTGGGCTGGCCCGAAGAAACCGCGGAGCTCGAGCAGTTTCTGCCGTCAAACACGCTGATCACCGGTCACGACATCATCTTCTTCTGGGTGGCGCGCATGATCATGATGACGCTGCACTTCACGGACAAGATACCGTTCCATACGGTATACGTGCATGGCCTCGTCAAAGACGCAGAAGGGCACAAGATGTCCAAGACGCGCGGCAACGGTCTGGATCCGCTCGACTTCATCGACGGGATCGATCTCGATCACCTGGTAGAAAAGCGCACGACGAATCTGACACAGCCACAGCTCGCACCGCGTATCGAAAAAACCACTCGCAAAGATTTCCCTGATGGCATCCCCGCCTACGGCACAGACGCCCTGCGCTTCACTTTCTGTGCGCTCGCGACGACCGGACGGGACGTCAAGTTCGATCTCAACCGCATCGAAGGCTATCGCAATTTCTGCAACAAGCTCTGGAACGCGACCAAATTCGTGCTGATGAATACGGAAGACTTCGAACCCGGCGCCGCCGCGGAGCCTTCTGTGATAGATCGCTGGATGCTGAGCAAGCTACATCGGCTGATTACTGACATCGAATTCGCCGTGGATACTTACCGCTTCGACATTCTCGCCACGCACATCTACGAGTTTGCGTGGGGTGAGTACTGCGACTGGTATGTCGAGCTCACCAAGCCCCTGTTATGGGACGATTCGCTGTCTGCTGCTCAAAAACAAGGCACGCGACGAACACTGCTGGAAGTTTTGGAGGCTCTGCTGCGGATCGCGCATCCGATCATGCCGTTCATCACAGAAACGCTGTGGCGACAGGTCGCGCCCGCCCTGCAGAGTGGACAAGGCACGATCATGACGCAGGCTTACCCCCAGGCGTCCGATTACGCAGAGGATACGGCGGCCGAAGCTGAGGTCGAGTGGCTGAAAGCCGTGGTTACCGCGGTCCGCAATATTCGCGGGGAAGCGAACATCAAACCAAGTCAGCCGCTGCCGGTGCTCTTGCAAGGCGGTACTGGAGCTGACCGTGACAACGCAGCGGCGATGGAAAGCATGTTGACGCGCCTGGCTAACGTCGAGCAGATCAGCTGGCTCGAAGAGAACGAGCCGGCGCCTCCCCACGCACTCAATCTCATTGGCGATCTCAAGGTCATGGTCCCTCTCGCGGGCCTCATTGATGTCGGCGCCGAAACTGCACGCCTGAACAAACAGCTCGAACAAACGCGCGGTGATCTGGAGCGCGTCGACAAGAAGCTCGGGAATGAAAGTTTTGTGGCGAAAGCACCTGCCGACGTCGTCGACAAGGAGCGCGCCAAGCGCGCTGACCTCGAGGAGCGCGTACGCACCCTCGAGAGTCAGCTGGAAGAGTTACGGAACCTTGATTGAAGGCAGCGGAGCTTAGAACTCCTCAACCTCGCTCACTTCGCGCATGAAGTTGATTTCGCGGCGCCCATCGCTGAACTGCAGGTACGTGAATTCCACCAGCATCCCTTCCTCGAGCATGGTGAACGCACCGTAAGTGCCGTTGATTTCTACCCTGACATTCGGATTGACGGAGTACATCATGCCGTTGATGACGGCGTCATATCCACCAAAGTTCAGGGCCTGAACTTCACCGGCGCCTTCTGCTTCCGGCGCGTTGTACTCCTGAGCGTTGACCAGACTGCTGACGGCCAGAAGGCCGGTCAGCAGCGCTGTACGCAACGTTTTCATCCAATGGTTCATCTTAATCCTCCTGAATCTCTGTCCATGACAGGCGTCCGGTTTTCTCTTCGGAGAGGTCACGGATACGGAAAGACACCGTATCGTTACCACCGGAGACGAAGAGGAAGTCGGTATCGCCTTCACCACCCAGTGTAGAAAGGTCCACCAGGGCGCCATCGAGGTCCGTGTGGTCGAACAAAAGGCCCGCGGAATAGTCCTCACCACCCACGCTCAGCAGGTCGTTATCGTCCACGTAACCGTCGAGGTTGAAATCGATGACCGCCTCATCGGGATCGCCGCCGGTGAGCTGATCCATCACCAGAATGGCGCCTGGGCGCACACCCAGACATGACGTGGCGTCAGTCGCAGGCAGAACAGTGGTCGTAAGCAGGACGCCGTCCCGGAAAACGAATCGACGTATCGCCCGCTCACCAGGGAACTGCACGTCCGGCGGTGCGTTACCACTGATATCGGTGTTGGTCGCGCCGGACAGCGTGTTCGTGGCACGCTGCATGTCCAGATCGATGTACCAGCCGTAGACACCCGGGTTCACCGATTCGGCGGCATAGGCGACCGCATTGTTCGAGAGAATGCGGCGAGTTTGCGACGGCGTCACCGTATCGTCGACAACGTTCGTAATCGTCTGCTCCACGAGGCGGGTCGATTTGCTGCCTGCAATCGCCGTCGGCGAGCTCGACAGAAGCGGATCCCAGATCGTGTAAATCGACTGTATGGACGTATCGCTGCCGTCTTCTTCAGCAACGAAGCTGCCGGTGCCGAAAGTGATCAGGAAGCCCGGTTGATCCGGATGCTTGGTGACCGTCGGCTTCGACAGGATCGGCTGCAGCTCGAAGTTGCCCGGGCTGACTTCGTACTGGGCCGAGAAGATGCGCAGCGCGCTCCAGTTGTCCGGGTCGGAGTCGGTCAGATCGAAGCGGAACAGATTGCCGAGACGGTCACCGGCGTAGACGTAGTCCACCGTGCCGTTCAGGTCGAGATCCACCGCGGTCGGCGTGCCGAGACCGTTGGGATAGCCTTCCAGCTCTTCGCCCGGCAGCGGCACACCAAAGCCTGTCGAGATCTTCTCGAAGTCACCGGCAGACCAGCCGTCGAGACCCTCATCCATGTACAAGACGAAGAGCGTCGCGATGCCGGCCGTGGAGTTGGTGCCGTTCCCGAAAATGGCCACCCACTTTTTGTTGGTGTCGACGTCGTCGACATTACTCATGGTGATAGTCGGCCGCGACAGTGCATAACCGAGATCTTTGACAGGGTTACCATCGGGATCGGTGATTGCACCCACGGTACCGCCGAGCGGATCGCCGTTGACGTCCTCCGGATAGGTGTCGTCCTCATCGGTAAACTCCCACAGCACCGCGCCGGTAGCCGTCGACTGATCGGCAAACTGCGTGCTGGGATCGTTGACGTTGAGCGCAAAGTAGCCCTTACCGCCAGCACCGAGACCGCCAACCAGAGCCGTCATCCACTGTTTGCCGGACGATTCGCTCGGACGCATGTACACATCGTTCAGCGTCGGCGTCAGATCGACATAGTAGTCATGCAGATAGAACGACGAGCTGAAGTTATTGAGCTTGTTGCTGAACGGCAACGAGGCATCGAGGATCATGTTGGGCACGTAGGCCATGACCTCGATACCCGTAGAGGCGTCAAAGCCGTGCAACATGCCGTCGTTGGCACCCACGTAAACGACCGGGCGACGCGAATAGTTGTTGGTCGCAAAGTCGGAATAGAGATCGCTCGTCGGGTAAGGCGCCGCATCGCGATTGAACGCACGCGGTTCACCGACAAATACCGGGCTCGAATTGACGATATCACCCAGCATGCCTTCGATGGTCAGTCGCGGGCGCAAGCTACCTGAGGGCTCTTCCTGACTGCGGTCACCGCGCATGTAATCGACCTGATTGGCCGTCAGGGTCAACTGCTGATCCGGCGTCATGAGCGAACGCTCGAACTGGATACCGTCGCTGGTGCCCGGATCGTACGTGATGATCTTGCGTTCTGCCGGCGTCAGCCCCGAGGGATTGCTTGCGTCGAGCAGCGGCGCGGCTTCCCAGGTCGGGCTGGCGGCGATGACCCCTGCCGTATCTACAGCTGTTGCCGTCAGCTCACCGGTGCGGTTACGCAGATCATAGAACGCTCTGTACAGCAGGGTGCCGTCGCGCAGAGATGTCGAGTTGAAAGCGGCCGCCGAGGTCGAGGACGCTGCCTGCGTGAATTCCAGGAACGCCGTGCCCACTGCGGTCTGCAGTTCGGTCGGCCTGCCGGCGTTCAGGAACCTGCCGCGGCCGTTGACCGCGGCGTGCAGCATGTCGTCGATCTTGGAGTTTGGTGTCGAGCCGGGTTCGGGCCACGGGAACGCGCTGGTGGCATCCGCGCTTTCGGCCGTCTCCACATCGATATCGGGATCCACGCCGAAGGCGATGGTGAACGTCTTCATGTGCTGATGTATCAGCTCATTGTTGCTCGCAAACGTGCCGACCGGCACACCGTCGATGTCTGCTGTCGCCAGCGGCACGCCATCATCGACAGCCGGGAAGAGATCGTTCTCGTAGTAGAACATCGCGACGTCCGCCAGCGTGTTGCTGTGGGTGTCGGCGTACTTGCCGCCGTCGAAGGGTCCAGCGCCATCCTGGTCGAAGTTGCCGCTGAAAGGCGCGCTGCCGTTCCAGAAACCGTCGGAAAACAGCAGGCTGAAGTTCTGCTGGCAGATGCCCTCCGGTGCTGGCAACGCAGTACAGGTACGATCTGAGCGATTACACCCGAGAATATCACCGGCATCGTCCAGGGCACGGCGCAGCGGCGTGCCACCGCTCGAGTTGGTCGCATAGATCGTGTCGAGCAGCTCCTTTTTCTCACCTTCCCAGTAGTACTCGTTCATTTCCGCCACTTCTTCGTTCGTGCGGCGGTTGATCGTCTCGTAGCCCACACGTATGTCCTGAAGCTCGGAAACGACAGATCCGAGGGCCGCCTTGGCGACATGCTCTCGCGAGCGGTAGTACTGGAACCAGTTGGCGAAGTTCTGAATCTCCTCGGCGTACGTACAGGTGGTGTCGGAAGCACAGTCCGTCCGCTCACTGCCGCCTGCAAAGGGCGCGTTTGCCGGCAGAATCTCCACCCGCGTCCCCGTGGCCGTGTAGTAGCGCGGGATATAAAAGTTGGTGACCGCGACGTCCGCTGAGCCGCCGCCCGTAGACCAGTTAGGCACGCTGTTGGACGTGTAGCTCACCGGCGTCAAGATATCGAACGTGTTGCTCGCCGAGCGCGGGTCCAGGCGTATCGCCGCCGGGTCCGCATCCGCGAAGTCGGTGTTCGTATTGTCGTGCCCGATCCAGGGCTCGTAGGTCACCTCGGGATCGTAGTAAATGCTGTTGAATGCCGCACTGCGCGCCTGCCAGACGTTGTAGTCGTTGCCGGCGGGCAGAGACTCCTCCGACGGCAGGATGCGTCCATTACCGCTGTTCCAGGCGTAAGCATTGACGTTGATATCGAACAGGTACGTATAGAGGCGCGACCTGACACTCGACGTAGCGATCGAGCTGTTATTGATCACAAACCGGTTGTTACCGTCGGAAGAATCGACGGTGACGTGCCAGTCCATGGATCCGGAGTCGTCCATGCTCACGAGCACGTTAGGAGGCACTGACGCAGACTGCTCGAGCGGTGTGTTGCTCAGGTTGAACAGAACGGCAACTTCACCGGCCGCAGGCGCGGAGCCCGGTGGCGGCAGCGCGACGACTTCAATGGTGACGGTTGCCGGCGCGCTCTGCGTCGTGCCGTCGAATATCGAATACGTGAAGCTTGTCGTGCCGAGAAACGGAGAAACCGGCTGGAACGTAAACGAACCGTCACTGGCAGTCGTCAGGAGCGTACCTTCAGCGGCCGGCGGTGCGGTCAGATAAACCACCGAGAGCGGCTCTGAGGAAAGCGGCACACCAAACTCGTCCACCAGCTCCCCGTCTATGTCGTATGCGCCCTGCAGGAGTCCGTTGACGAGATCAACATCCAGCGTGGCGCCTTCTATCACGCTGTAGTAACGGTTCTGCTGGCCTTCCGGCGTATCGTTGCTCGGATTGACGGTGAAATTGACAAAGGCAGAATCGACGTCCCCGTCAGCATCCTGAATGAAGTATTCGATCGACACAGTGCCGAAGAAGTCAGGCGTCGGGTTGAACACAACCTCCGTGCCATCGACGGTGACCGTGCCGTTAGAGCGCGGAATGATGTCGCCGAAGATGTCGCGCACGTAATGCACGCCAGCATCACCGGCTGAGATGATCGTGGTCGGCACGTCCGCAAGATAGTCGTTGTCGAGCACCGATACGCGCAGCTCGGCATCGTCTTCGGTGATTGCAGAGACAGAATCGTCAGCGGCGTCGGGTATATCATCTACGCCGTTAACTTCGAGCGTGAAGGTCACGGGCGGGCTGAGTTCACCGGCAACGTCGCGCGCATTGACCGTGACGTCCGCCATACCGTTCGCATCCGGCGCCAGGGTGAGCACGAGTTCAAAATCCGGACCTACCGCGGCCGGAACAACCGCGATGGAGGCGAACAGCGCCGGGTTATCCGTGCTCACCTCATAAGTCAGCGAATCGCCGTTGGTGACGATGTCAACATCGTCAAAGACGCCGGCCAGCGGGACAACCGTAGGCGGATCGTCCTCATCCACGTTGCGATCGGGCAACGAGCCGGCGACAAACGGCGCATCGTTTACCGCGTTTACGGTTACCGGGAACATCACTCCGGTACTAGCGCCCTGGTTGTCGATCGCCTCCGCGAAAACGGTAGCGATGCCGTTGGCCTCGGCCGTGAACTCCAGGGTGAGCAGGTCGCCCGCGAACGTCAGACTGTCAAAGACCGCCGCGCCGCTATCGAGCCGCGCGCTCAGCGCGAGGACATCGCCATAGACGAGATCCGCATCATCGAAAACACCGGTGAAGTCGACAACAACGGCAGTCGAGTCTTCGTCGACCGTCACCGATGCCGGGTTCTGCGTACCGACGATGACAGGCTGGTCATTCACGCTGTTGACCGTCACGGGAATCACGAGATCGAGCGGCGCACCGCTGAACTGGTCCGTGACCTGCACCGTGATGTCGCCGGTATCCTGTGTGTCCGGCAGCAGCACGATGTTCAGGACACCAGCCGTCACGGAAGTGCTGCTGACATCGATCGCGGCATTGGCGATTCCCGTAATAGCGAAACTCAGGGAGTCTCCGTCCGTGGCAATGTCCACATCATCCACGATCAGGTTCAGGTCTTCCGGTGCCGGGTTCGTATCCTCGTCGGTCACAATGACGGGAAGCGCGCCGATCAGCACCGGATCGTCATTGACCGCAGCGACCGTCACCGGAATTGTCATGACGATGGGGGCGCCGCCAAAGTTGTCCACGACCTGTACGGTGATATCTCCGCTGCCGGACTGATTCGAGAGGAGCGCCACGTTCAGCACCGAGCCCGCAAGGCCCGTGCCGACCAGGTCGAGAGCCGGGTTGGTCATGCTGGTGATCGTGAACGTCAGGAAATCGCCGTCCGGAATGTCGATGTCGTCCACGAGCGGACCAAGATCAACTGCCGCCGGGGCGACGTCTTCCACCGTATTGATGCTGGGCACCGGACCAACGAGGAAGGGATCGTCATTGACGGCGTTCACCGTCACCGGAATGGTCAGGTTGATCGGCGTGCCGCCGAAGTTATCAGTGACCTCGACATTGATGGCGCCAGTGCCGAATGCCTCCGGCAGAACGACGATATTCAGGGTTGAGCCAGCCATGTTGGTGGCGCCGGCGTCGATCGCCGGATTGGATATCGTACCCAGCGTAAACGTCAGGAAGTCACCGTCCGTGGCTATGTCCACGTCATCGACCAGCGGTCCCAGGTCGATCGACGTGCTGACATCCTCGTCCGTCGTGACCGATGGGGTCGCGAGAATCTGATCCGGGTTGTCGTTAACCGAGTTGACGGTCAGCGGCACGGTAAGCGTTATCGGTGAAGTGCCCGCGTCATCGCGCACTTCTACGATGATGTCACCAACCCCGTGCTGATCGTCCAGCAGCACAACCACCAGATTTTCACCGCTCATCGTCGTACTGCCGAGATCGACCGCCGGGTTGGTTGACCCGACCACGGTGAACGTCAGATTGTCGCCGTAAGGCAGGTCCGCATCGTCGATGAGGCCGGACAACGACTCGTTGAGATCGACGTCTTCATCAGTCACGAGCACCGGCTCCGGCGCTATCTGGAACGGATCATCGTTCACGTTGGCGACTGTCACCGAAAAAGACTCGGTGTCATTGGCGACATCCGAGACAGGACTTCCCGAAGGATCGAGCACGGTATCAACGACCCTGATGTCGACGTCTATGCTGATCGTGCCGGCGAAATCAGTGGGTGGCGTCAGCGTCGCAGCAGGCACCTGTGCCAGCGTCAACTGCCAGGCCCCGCCGCCAAGATCGGTACCGGGACTGAGAGAGGCACCCGCAGGCAGACCGCTCACTACAATATCAATGGTTTCAGAACCATCGTTGTCGAAGGTGACGATGCTCATCCCCAGCGGGATGGCGGTTTCTTCCAGACCCGACGGAGAGCCCGTTGTGAGTGCGGGCAGATCCGCGATGGGGGCAAAAAACATGTCTACATTGGCAGACGCAAAACACGTCGTGGGTGGACTGAGGGAACAAACCGGATCGTCTTCTATAATGCGATAGGTGAACGAGATCGTGCCGCCAAAATAAGGCACCGGCGTATAGTCAAAATCGCCGCCTGAGGTAGGCGGGTTAAAGAAGCCAGAAGGCGGCGGCGTGGGCACGTCCCAAACTCTCACCGAGAACATGTCGCCTGAATCGTTGCCGAGCACGTTGTCCGAAAGCGGGCTGCCTTGCGTGCCGCTGAACACGTCGTCGACCGCCGTAGGCGGCAGCGCGAACGCCATTACCGGTACAAGCAACAGGGTTAAGAGAGTGAATTTCGAGGCATTTACTACTTTAGCCATCGTCCGGTCTCCAATTAAACGCGCCGGGCGCTAGTCCATGATCCTGCCGAAGGTAGACTGCAGCAGGACCTGAGAGTTAGTGGTGCCGCCGATCCCTCGGGCGGTGATACGAAACATTTCAATCCGGTCTACCTGACCGGAACCATAGGGGCTGTTCTGCTCATACGCGTTTTCCTCGCGCACGACCGGCCCCAGATATTCGATGATGTAGCGCGCAGGCTCCGCGGTGCCGTGCACGGCGCTCGCGACCACGCTGCTGCTGCCGCTCCACGTGCCGGCAACGTCCCAGTTCTCGGCGTTGCCCATGTCAGCCACGCGGTAAAGACCGCTGCTGCCGTTGAACGGCGCTATCGACGTAATGCCGTCGAGCTGCTGTTCGGCATCCCGCAGCGCGGACTCCGCGCTCTGGAACGCCAGCAGCGTGTCGTGCTCGTTGCGTGACATACGCACTTCGAGGCTCGTGCTCTGCACCGCTGACACCCCGATGATGGTCAATACCAGGAGCAACACCAGCGAGATAAACAGCGCAACGCCCAGTTGCTTGCGCGGTGCGGTGAACGATGTCGGTTGCACAGCCACCTCCTAAAATCCCAGATTGCGCACGCTGATGGTCTTGCTGTACGTGCGGCTCAGTCGGTCACCCGCCTCGGCAACCAGGTCAGGGCTGGTCACATCCAGACGCACGCGCACGGCCACTACCGCACCCGGATCGGTCACCTGAGCGGCAGTCACATAGCGGTTGACGTTCGCAACGCCATTGCCCTGCGTGTCGATGCCGTAGAAGACCTGCATGTTCTCTACCCCCTGCACCAGCTCGACCGGTGCTTCGCGGCCGACTTTGCGCCAGAGAGCGTTGATATTGACGCCGGCGTTGTTGGCTTGCGTACTCGGGGCGATGAAGAAGTAGGTCGACTCGAACAGGCCCACGGTCGCCATCACGCCATACGGGCGGCCCAGCACAGAGAGCGTTGCCGGCACCGGTATGGCAGGCTCGCCCAGGGTCGTGACGTTCGTGCCGTTCTCGTAATTGTTACCAGCGCCGGAGGTCGCGTGCTCGAGGGTCTGCCGGTCCGTACCCGCAGTCACGGCCGTCACGCGGAACATGGCTGCCTGCTCACAATCCGAGAGCACGACCACATCGTTGACGCCAAACGTGGGTGCGCCGTCCGGCGTCCATACCACGGGATCCGCATCCGGCTGCGCCGTCTCGAACAGGCGACTGACCGGCTGGCGAAGGCTGCGAAAGATGAGAATGTCCGAAGCCGCGTCCAGCTCCGTGCTGTCGATGCCGTTACCGTTGATGTGCACGTTGACGTTGGTCGAGCCTTCGCTGCGAGGCAGGGTCAGCAGGTTGTTCGGACCGTACGTCCCGTCGCCGTTGGCCTCAAATCCGTCCACCGGACGGCTCATGTCATATTCGGGGATGACGGCCCAGTTGCCGGTCAGACCTTTGATGATGAAATCGGGTTCCGGTGCGCAACCGAAGTAGCCGGCGTTGCGGGCTGCTTCGGTAATGAAATCAAAAGAGAAGCGCGCATTTTCCTGCAGACGCGACTGCGCGTTGACCAGGTCGTAGGTGCGCGAGTTGCCGACAAACAGCTGCACGATACCTGCGACTACGACGAGGCCGAGCATCAGGGCGATCATGAGCTCGAGCACTGAAAAGCCCCGAGCGCGTTGCATAGGTTGTATCTGAGCCATGCGCCTTACCCCTGACTCTGAATGGTGAGGGTTTCTGTATCGCCGCCAAACCCGGTCCAGCGTACGTTGATGGTGACGAGCCCGTTGGCGTCCACTGCGATCGAGCCCTCGCCGTCAGGCAGACCCGGCTGGTCTGTGGCCGCCGGGAGAATGTCCGCGTCCAGACCGGTGCAGGTCGCCAGCTCGTTGTATTCACCGAGCGCGCACTTCCACACAGCCACGTCGAATACCGCCATCTGCGCCGAGGAGCAGTTACCTGCATAACAATCTGCCGGTGCCGAAGGGTCGGTATCGAAACCAACGCCGTCGTAAGCCGTGGCCGGCGGATTGATGCGGATCCGGTCCATCATGTCGTAAGCCAGCTGCAGGGCTTCGCTGCGCAGCAGCGCGTCGCGGTTGTTCTGCAGGCTGACCATCTGCAAACCGGTCACACCAAGCACGCCCACGCCCATGACGAGCACGGCGACCAGAAGCTCCACCATGGAAAAGCCGCGGGAACGTTGCTTTATGCTGTGCTCAACCACTCTGCACCTCGCTCTAGAAACAAGTTAAGTCGACGATGTTCGCCCGTCCGATGGCGTTGATGTTGATCGTGCGACCCGGGTCGTCGTCCGTGTCCTGACCGCAAAGTTGTATGCTGCCGGCGTCGCCGAGAAAGAGACCACGGGAGTTGAACGACATGCTGTCGACGCCGTTCAAGCCGTTCAGGGCGTCGAGCGTGACGTTGCCGTTGATATCGAAGCGTCTGAGCGGGTCATTGCAGTTACCCGGGTCACCGACCTGCACGCAGAAACCCAGACCCCACTCGTTGGTGGCGGTCGAGGCATCCGCAGATTGCACCGTGACCGTCGCGCCGAGACGCGCTGCCTCGCTGCGCGCATAGTTGATGGCGCCGATCATGGAGTTCGCGTTCGCGGCCATCTGCCGTTGCGCTGTGAAATCGTTAAATGCAGGCAGGGCAAACGCCATCATGATCGCGGCAATGGTGAGCGCGACCATCAACTCGATGATTGTAAAACCTGTTGCCTTGTTATGCGGTTTCATCATGACGTTAACCTACTCAAACCCGGAATCCACGACCATCTGCATACGATGAGCGGTAGAAAGCCCCCGACGTCGCGCCTCAGCTCTCTTCCCAGTCGTCGTCGCCCGCGCCAAAACCGCCGGCATCTTCGTCCCAGCGCCGCTGGCCGGTTTCATCCAGATCAATGACACCGGTGCCAGCCATCGCGCCCGTGGGCGTTGCCGTCAGGGTGTAGGTATCGACAGTGGTCACTATGTTGACGTTGTAACGACCCGCATTGATGCTGGAAAACGCGCCGCAGACATCGTCCGCAGGCGTGCCGTTGCTGGCACCCGCATCGGCAGTGCCGTCGCCGTTGTTGTCCACTGCGCCGACATAGGTAAAGTTAATTGCGTTGAACCGCTCCAGCGCCTGGGCACAGGCCAGCAGCTCACCCATGAGTTCCGTACGGAAGCTGCGCTGAGAGTAATCGGTGTACAGGGGGATGGCGATGGCTGAGATTATGGCGAAAATCACCAGAGCCACCATTAATTCAACCAGGGTAAAGCCACGCGCGTTCATGCATAAGTCCGCCAATTTTGCTCTCTGACAGCTTATGCAAGGGGAAACCAGACGCCCACCAGCACCCTACAGGCGGTAGCGCCATCCGGATAAACGGCACTTTTGAGAGAACGAACCCTGGCCATCCGCCGCGCAGACCCGCGCGTCACCAGGCCAGCGGCTCAGCCGAGCGTGAGGACCACCTTGCCGAACGTATCGTTGGCAGCAACCAGTTCGTGGGCCTCGTGAGCGTCGGCCATCGGAAACTCGGCTTCGACGATCGGCACGATGGCGCCGTCTTCGATTTGCGGCCAGACGCGCTCTGCCAGCGCGTCCATGACCAGGGCTTTTTCGCCAACAGCACGGGCACGCAGCGTCGAGCCGATGATACGCAGACGCTTCATCATCATGACGCCAAGATTCAGATCCGCCTGCACACCGCCCATCAGGCCGATGAGCACGAGGCGCCCTTCCAGACCGAGCGCAGTCAGGTTGTCCTGCAGATACTGAGCCCCCACCGGGTCGAGAATGACGTCTACCCCGCCCTCTCCGCTCCAGGCCTGCACAGCCTCGAGAAATGAGCCGTCGTGGCGGTTGAAACCAGCATCAGCACCCAGCGCGACGCAACGTTCTATTTTCTCAGCGCTGCCAGCGGTGACAAAACAAGGGTTACCACTGGCTTTGAGGAGCTGAATCGCAGCAGTACCGACGCCGCTGGCCCCGGCATGTACAACCACTTTTTCCTGCCGGCGCAGGCCCGCTTCCATGAACACGTTGAGATATGCCGTGGCAAACACTTCGGGCAACGCAGCCGCTTGTGCTGCACTCAACCCGGCCGGCATGGGCAGCACCTGACCTGCCGGTGCGACAACTTCTTCGGCGTAACCGCCACCCGCCAGCAGCGCGCAGACTTGATCGCCAACCGCCACACGCGTGACACCTTCGCCAACCTCAGTGACTTCCCCGGCGCACTCGAGACCGAGTATCGGACTGGCGCCCGGCGGCGGTGGATAACCGCCGCTCACCTGGATGAGATCAGCGCGATTAACCGCACTCGCGGCTACGCGTATGCGCACCTGTCCCGGTCCGCACGTTTCATCAGGGGCGTCTCCCCATACGAGCTTGCCATCGTCAATCAGAATTGCTTTCAAGAGTTACTCCACGCCGCGCGCCGCCTACCAGGACATGCGCATTTTCAGACCCTGATCGTGCAGGTAGTGTTTCAAGCCGCTCACGGTGTATTCGTCATAGTGGACCATCGAGGCCACTAAAGCCGCATCCGCTTTGCCGACCGTCAGCGCATCGTACAGATGTTCCGGCTTGCCCGCCCCGCCCGAAGCGATGACAGGTATGCGCACGGCTTCAGCGAGCATTGCCGTAAGCTCGAGTTCGTAGCCCGCCTTGGTGCCATCCGCGTCGATGGAGTTGACCACGAGCTCCCCCGCGCCCAGCCGTTCGCCTTCGAGCGCCCAGGCGAGCGCGTCGATGCCCGTGTGCGTGCGGCCACCGTTGATGACAATTTCGTAGCCGCACGGAATCTCCGGGCTTTGCTCGACACGCAGGATATCCATCGACAAGACGATATTCTGATCGCCGACGGCCTCCGCGCACTCACTGATGAGGGCCGGCCGCTGCACGGCGGCTGAGTTGACGTTGATCTTCTCAGCTCCGGCGAGACGCAGATCGGTCGCGTCCGCGACGCTGCGCACGCCGCCGCCGACCGACAGCGGGATGAACACCTCGCTCGCCACGGCTTCGACCACGTCGAGCATGATGTTGCGCTTGTCGCTGGAGGCAGTGATGTCGTAGAAAACGAGCTCGTCCAGGCCGTCCTCGTAGTAGGCCCGGGCTTTCTCAACCGGGTCGCCGATGTCTTTCGTATCGACAAATTTCACGCTTTTCGCCAGCTTGCCATCGCGCACATCCAGACAGGCGATCAGTCTTTTACTCAGCATTGGCCGTCCCAGGCAGCAAAATTAGCCAGCAAACGCAAACCCACCCGCCCGCTTTTTTCAGGGTGAAACTGGGTCGCAAAATAATTATCGAGACCTATCGCGGACGCAAAGTCGCGTTCGTAGTCGGTATGTGCGTAAACGTATTGATCCTCGGCAGGCACCGGATAGTAGCCATGCACGAAATAAAACTCATCGCCAGGCTCTATTCCGGCAAGCACGGGGTGGGGTTTGACCGGGCGCACTTCGTTCCAGCCCATGTGCGGGATCTTGAGTTCGGGTGAGTCGAAGCTGAATCGCTTGACCTCGCCGGGAATGAGACCGAGCGTGGGCGTGTCGTTCTCCTCGGAGTAATCGAGTGAAATCTGCAGCCCGAGACAGATGCCGAGCACCGGCCGACCGGCGTCGATCACCGTCTTGAGCGCCTCACCGAGGCCGCGTTCGGTCAAACTGCGCATTGCGCTGCCTGCCGCGCCCACACCCGGGAAAATGACGCGCTCAGCGCGCGCCAGGCGATCGGCATCGGCGCATATCTCGGCATCGAGACCCACCTCGCGGCAGGCGCGCTGCACGCTGCGCAGATTTCCGGCGTCATAGTCGACGATCAGCGTCACTCAAGCTGTCCAGTATCAGTTAGTCAGTGGGGGACGGGCTTTTGCCCTCCGCTTCGCGAGCGCGGATACTATAGCATTGACGTTTTCTTAACTAGCTTGGGGCCAAACTGTCCAATCTGAGCGTTACCCCCGTAACGCCTATCTGGAGACAGGCATCGCAGTGCAAAAGACCGGCATTCTTCTCGTCAATCTGGGTACCCCGGCGTCGCCGACCACGGCGGACGTGCGTCGCTACCTGAATGAATTTCTGATGGACCCTTACGTGCTGGGCGCACCGTGGCCGATCCGGCGCCTGATCGTCAGCGCGTTCATACTGCCTTTCCGCCCCAAGGCCAGCGCTGAAGCTTACGCCTCGATCTGGACCGACGAAGGCTCGCCGCTGATGGTCTACAGCGAAGCTTTGAGCCAGGCCATGCAACAACGCACGTCGACCCCGATCGTACTCGGCATGCGCTACGGGGAGCCGAGCCTGGCCACCGCGCTCGATACGCTCAAAAACGCCGATGTCGAACGCCTTCTGGTCGTACCGCTCTATCCGCAGTATGCCGACTCCACGGTCACGACTATCGTCGAGACAGTGCACAACATCGCGCCGCCCGGCATGGACATCGAATTCCTGCCGCCGTTCTACAATGAGCGGTCTTACCAGAAAGCGCTGGCTGACCACGTTCAGAGACACCTGCCGGCGGATATCGATCATCTGCTCATGAGCTACCACAGCCTGCCGGAGTATCACCTGACCAAGGCGGATCCGACGGGCAAACACTGCCTGGCTTCGGCGGACTGCTGCGAGCGCGAGTCACCCGCGCATGCAACGTGTTACCGGCACCAGGTGTTCGTCACCTCGCATGCGCTGGCAGCAGACCTGGGTTTGAGCGCTGAGCAGTATTCGGTCAGCTTCCAGTCGCGCCTCGGACGAATTCCCTGGCTGCAGCCCTATACCGACACTGTGCTCGCCAGCCTGCCGGAAAGGGGCGTGCGCAAGCTGGCGGTCGTCTGCCCGGCGTTTGTCGCGGACAATCTCGAGACGCTCGAAGAAATCGGCATCCAGGGGCGCGAGACGTTCCTCGAAGCCGGCGGCGAGGCGTTTCACCTCATCCCCTGCCTCAACGACGACGCGGTCTGGGTCGACGCTCTGAGCCAGCTGCTGACGCCCTATATGGAAACCGCGAGCCTCGAAACCTCCGCATAGAAAGACCGCACAAGGTCCTGAGCGAACATGGACTTGCGGGCAACAAAGCGGACCGGGCGGGTGAGACCGTGCTTTGCCAGAGGGATGCAATCTTCACCGCCAACACCGAGCGTCGCGGCGACACCAGCGGGCACGAGGCCGTGCCCAAAACCGGCAATGGCCATCTGGGCGACGGCAAAAAAGGATTCGAGCGATACCGCCCGGGTCAGATGCAGCCGCGCCATGTCCTCTTCGATGGACGCCCACGCGCCCGAACGCGACTCGATGGTAATGACGCTCAGTGGTTCCCCGGCGGTATAGTCCAGCGGCGCCAACCCCGAAGGCACGATGACCATCGGCTCTTCGCGAATGACTTCGCTGACGAGATCGGTGTCGGCGTCAGGGGTGCCGGTACAGATGCCGACCATGTATTCCCCGGAGCGCAGGCGATCCAGTACCACCGGCGAGCGCTGCGCGTGAAACTCGAACTCGACGCCGGGCAGCTGCGCGCGCGCCTCGGCGAACAGCCGGGGTCCCCAACTCGCCAGAATCGCTTCTGAGACCCCCATGATGATTTTGCCCTTACGCAGCGCATTGTCCTCGAGGAACACGCTGCGCAGCTCCGTCAGCAGCGGTCCGACACGCTCAACCAGGCGCGTGCCGTGATGGGTGAACACCACCCTGCGGCCGTGACGCTCGATGAGCTTGCGGTCGTAATAGCGTTCGAGATTCGCAATGCGTTTGCTGACCGCCGATTGCGAGATTTTCAGCGCGGTGCTGGCTTCCATCATCGTGCCGGCCTTGGACAGCGCCACCAGGGTTTCCAGGTTTTCGATCATCTTCAGATTTAGTTTCTATCAACGAAACAATCATATTCCATCTATTCTCTTTATTCATGTATTGAAAGCGGCATGATGCGCCGCATGCTTTACGCGCTCATCATCATCAGCGTTGGTGCCACCAGCCTGCTCTCCGGCATCCTGGGCATGGCGGGCGGGATGATCCTGATGGCGATTCTCGTCACGACGCTGACCGTCGCCAACGCGATGCTGCTGCACGGCGCGGTACAGGCAACGGCCAACGGCTCGCGTGCGTGGTTCCTGCGCAGCCACATCCGCTGGCGCCTCCTGCCGGCTTACCTCATCGGCGCGGCAGCCGCAGTGGGGTTTTTCACCTGGGCGGTCGTCGTGCCTGACGCAGGCGTGGTGTTGATTCTCGTCGGGCTGTTTCCCTGGCTCGCGCGCGCAAGCAAGCGCCTCAAAGGCCTGGATATAACAAAGCCCTTCACAACGGTGGTTTGCGGGATGGTCGTCACAGCGGCTCAGCTCCTGGCAGGCGCCTCAGGGCCGGTGCTGGACGTGTTCTATCTCAATTCACCGCTGACGCGACAAGAGATTGTCGCCAACAAGGCGCTCACACAGACCATTGGGCACTTGCTGAAGATTGTCTACTACGGGGCGATCATCTCCCTTGGCACGACGCTGCCATGGTGGCTGTTCGTGCTGGCACTGGCCGCGGCGATCGCCGGCACGCGTGCCGGTACCCTGCTGCTGATGCGGTGGAACGACGCACAGTTTCAGAAGGTCAGCCAGGCGATCATCCTGGTCATCGCAGCGCTCTGCGTCGTTCAGGGCGTACGCCTGCTCCTGACCTGAGAATCAGGCGGCGGTAGCGACCGGTTTGACGACAAAAAGCAGGTCGCCGACGTTGACCTGCTGACCGCTGCTCATGTTCACACGCGTGACTTCGAACTCATGATCCGCGGGATAGAGCTCAGTGTCGGTATTGAAGTCTGCCAGCGACAGCGGCGTAAAGATTTTCATCGCTTCGAGCTGGCACAGCGTATGGTCGAGCTTGATGCGATCGCCAACGCTGACGTACTCCGGCTCCGAAGGTGACGGCGTGGAATAGAAAATCGCGGTCGCCGGCGCCAGCACCTTGAGCTCGTCACTTTCCTCGATGCGGATGGCCTCCGTATCGATACCTTCGCCGCCACTGCCGGATTGCTCGATTTCCTCGATCAGCTGACCGACATCGATACGGCCAAGAAGCTGCGGCAGATAGTTCGTGTCGTAAACGCCCTTCTGGAACACGTCGTCGCCCAGGATGCGGATCAGCAACGGTATGTTGGTGCAGATGCCGGTTATGCTCACGCGCTTGAGATAGTCGGTCAGCTTGGCGGTTGCCGCCTCGCGGTCTTCCGCATAGACGATGACCTGGGCGATCATGCTGTCGTAGTAAGGCGAGACGAACTTGCCGGTACCCGCCATCGTGATGATCTCGACGTTGTCTTCTTCCGGAAACTCGCAGGACACGATTTTGCCCGGGTGCGGCCTGAACGCGAGACTGCCGTCCCCGGTCTGCTGGATGCGTTCGGCATTTATGCGCGCTTCAATAGCGTAACCTTCATCCTTGATTTCCAGGTCCGCTATGGAGCCGCCGCCGGCAATCTTGAACTGCTGCGCTACGATGTTGACGCCACTGGTCCATTCGGTCACCGGATGCTCGACCTGCAGACGCGTGTTCATCTCCATGAAGTAAACCGCATCCGACGCCAGGTCGTAGATGAACTCGACGGTCCCTGCGCCAACGTAATCGACTTCATTGGCAATATCCGCGGTCGAGCGCTTGACGGTCTCGAGCAGTCTCTCGGGCAACGTGGTGGAGCCGGATTCTTCGATCACTTTCTGCTTGTCACGCTGCACGCTGCAATCGCGTATACCCAGCACGCGGGTGTTGCCGTGCGTATCCCGCAAGAGCTGCGCCTCGATATGACGCAGGGAGGTGACGAATTTCTCCAGATAGACATCGCCATTGCCGAAGGCGCTGCGCGCTTCCACCGTCACGCGGTGAAAGAGCTCAACAAAGTCGTTGGGGTCTTCGACAACCTGAATACCTTTACCGCCGCCGCCGTGCACTGCCTTGATGAGAACCGGGTAACCAATCTCTTCGGCAACTTCGGCTGCACGCTCGGGGTTGGTCAGAATGCCGTGGCTGCCAGGCACCACGGGCACGTTCAGCTTCAGCGAGGTGTTGATGGCGTTGGATTTGTTACCCATGGTTTCCATGCTGGCAACCGAGGGCCCGACGAAATTGATGCCATGACCGCGCACGAGTTCGGCAAACGATGAGTTCTCCGAGAGGAAACCGATACCGGGGTGCAGGCTGTCGACGCCTTCGTTTTCTGCGACGTTCAATACGCTCATCGCGTTGAGGTAACTCTCGTCCGGCGTGTTGCCGCCGATACATACCAGCGTGTCTTCCTCGCGCAATTGATCGACCACCGCGGACTCCATGTCCGGGTCGCTCTGCACGAGGACCACTTTGATGTCTTCCTGCTGCGCGATGCGCACGAGTTTGGCTGCGGTGCATCCGCGTGCGTGGATCAGCACCTTCTTCACCGGACGGATGAGATCCTTGTTCGTGTACTTCGGACGATGTGCGACAACGACGGGACGCTGATCGGAAAAACCGCCGGCAAGCACGCGATCGACGACCGTCTCAACCGTTTCGGTCGGGATCGGAATCTCCGGGTCGATCTCTCGCAGCTCATCGTCGAGGTCCGGAAAAAACGGGTGCTTCACGAGCCCCTGCATCGCGCCCTCGCTGGCGGACAGGTAATTCGAAATGATCGAGTTCAGCGGCAGATTGGAAGGCACCACGATCTGGCCTGCGAACGGCATGCTGGTGCCGGAGAAGTAGTAAGTCTGCACCAGCGGATGGGTGACGAAACTCGCCTGGGCGCCCCCGGTGCAGTCGCCGAAGCCAAATACGATCACAGGCAGGTCGTGATCACGCACGAACCGCGTAATACGGTCGTTGACCGCCGCCATGGAAAAGAGCGCGCCCGCGCCTTCTTTGGTCTGCATGCCGCCGGAGGAAATGAAACAGACCACCGGCAGATGTTGCTCGGCACACTCGACCAGCAGACGACAGAACTTCTCGGCGCTCGCCATATCGAAGGCGCCCGCCTGGAAGGCGACGTTGGAGACGACGACGCCAACACGCGTGCCGGCTTCACCTTTGAGCCTGCCGAAACCGGTGATGATGCCGCACGGCGGCGTGCCTTTGTTGAGCGCCTGCTCGATCGACAGGCGGAATCCCGGGAACGAGCACGGATCGGAGCTCAGAAGATCATCGAAGCGGCTTTCCCAGTCGTCGAAGTATTTCTCGACGAGATCTTCGTAACTGAAGCGGTGTTTGTTGCGGTTCGCGCGCAGGACGTTCTGCATCAACAGATCGTTGTACGCCATGTTCAGGCGGTTCCAGAAGTCTTTGCGGCGGCCGATGTTGCGCGGCGCAATCCGCCCCTGGTAGTTCTTGCCGTCGCGCTGGGCCGCTTCGTAGGAATTCAGCAGACTCTCGAAGAGATGTGTGACCACGACGAAGAGCGCGTCCGCGAGATGCGGAAAGCTGAGCTTCTTCCACTCTTCAACGTGGCGATAGAAGTCGTCGCCCTTGGGCATCTTCTGGATGCGGCGGTACCAGTCGAAGAACTGCTCCCGCAGCATGCCTGCCGTCGGCTGCGCCTGGTCTTCCACTTCTCCGAGCGTGACGCCGCTGGCGGCGAATTTGAGCGTCGTCTCGATGAGCTGATCGAGCGACTCCTGACTCAGACTCTGCGCGGACTGGGCCTCGGCGGCAATGGAGTCGAGATTGGCAAGGATCTGATCGTACACGGAATCGAACAGCAGAAGGTTCTCACACTCGCGCATGAAGTCGCCGCGCAACTCCTCATCGAGCAGTACATCGAGCACCGTCATATCCGTAAGCGCTACCGGTTTGCCCAGGCTCTCCGTCGGTTTGACGTGACTGGGAAAACGCAGGTGCAGGAGCCCGCGATTCGCATGGATGGCGGACTGCCCGATCGCGCCGAGCATGGCCGGGCCGGTCAACGCCAGATTGAGCTCGGCGGTCAGCTGCTTGGTCAGGAAGACATCAGATTTCTCATCCAGACCCTTCAGCGCGAGGAGCTTTTTACCTTCATAAGTAAAACGTTCACGCAGGACGTTGAGCATCTCCGCGTCGGCGCTGATCGCTTTCAGGAAATCGCGCGGGTTGCCGATGTCGGAAACTTTGAGGATCTGGCGCGTGTCCTCATGGTTGTGCAGATACTCCTTGAGCGCACGCAGATTACCGACGGCCTCGCCTTTCCAGCGGTTGTAAAGAAAAACGCCGATCGACGACAAGAGCGCGGCGCGCGCATCTTCATAGTTCTGCTTCGGCTCACCGAAAATGAGCTGAGCAATACGACCACGCTCATCATGCAGCGCCTGGCGTTTCTCGTGGTAGTTGCGCCAGACCTTCGACAGCACGTCGTCGTAGACGATCTTGTCAGGGTCCTGCAGCCACGTCAGAAAGGCCTGCCGGCGCTCCCGATCGGCACGTATGTGCAGCTCGCCCTTGGGAATCTCCTGCGGCGCGAGACGGCCGTACTGCTGAGTAGTCGTCGCTTTGATGCGCTTGCGCACCTGCAGATAGCGCAGATAGCGGTAGGCCACGCCGAAGACGTTCAGGTACTCCGTCGGGTTCTTCGTCAGCTTCAGCGAAGCCGATGTCTGCATGGCTTTGAGCTGCGGCGACGGATTGAGATAGCGCCCGAGACTCTGCCGGTAATGGTCGAGAATGTAGGGATTCTCGGCGACGAACTCTTTGACCCGGGTTTCCACATTGACGATGCTGCCGACAATGGCGCGACGCAGGTTTTCGATCTTCTCGAGACTGTCGTTGGGCGTAAAGTCGACGATCCCGTCAATGTTGCCCTGCTTGTGCAACTCGTAGGGTGATACGCCGACGTATTTCGCGCACTCCTGCCAGCTCAGGTTGAGACGCCGCGCGATGTTGGCGAGCGACGGCGGCTGGATTGTGCTGAAGACACCATCGCGCAGTGACAGGATCATGTTGCTGGCGGCCAGCGGAATGGCGCCGCCCGAGTAACCGAGTCCGTAGATGAGACCCACTGTGGGCACGTCGAGATTGCTCATCTCGGCAATGAGCCGCGAAATACTGTGCGCCTGATTCTCGCGGTTGGCAGCCTCC
Source organism: Pseudomonadales bacterium (assembly GCA_965267275.1). Lineage (GTDB taxonomy): Bacteria > Pseudomonadota > Gammaproteobacteria > Pseudomonadales > Azotimanducaceae > UBA4421. The sequence continues at coordinate 1,598,696 of OZ253950.1, read as the reverse complement.
CGCGCGTCGGCGCCGGGGGTATCCATGAAGGTCACCATCGGGATCGAGCGCGTTGAGCAGTACTCCGCAAACGCCGCGGCCGCCAGGTGATGGGCGGGCATCCAGGATCCAAGATCGCTGCTGCGATCCTGCGCGATGAAGCCAATCGTGCGCTGCTCACCCTCGCCGAAGTCCATGGACAGAATCGCCTGAAAATAAGGACCGTTGCTCTTTTCCTCCAGGACCCGCCCGAGCTGCCGGATGATCTCCGGCGCCGGTGTGCGCGACTGGTCTTCGGCGGGGCTCACGACCGCCTCGACGTAGGCATCGATGTCGAGATTGGCGAGTTCTTCGGTGCGACGCTGGATCTGCGCAGGCGTCAGCAATCCGGGGACAGGCTCTTGCTCTTGCGATACTTCTGGAAACAGGGAAAAGTCTTTCGCCAGGCTCTCGGCGATTAGGTACAGGCGGTCGCCTTCAATAAGCTGTTTTTCCACGATTTTTTTGCTGGGTGTAGAATGGCGGTACTCTAGCCAGTTCGGCACCAGAAAACCAGGGAACGCACCACCTTTGTGCACCCTCAACTGTGCTGGTGAAAACACCCCGGCAGACCGACCGACGGGACATACACACGGATACCGCCAAGGAGCAACCATTCATGACCGCCCTCAGATGCAGCGTTCTGACCATCTCGGATACCCGTGGTCTCAATGACGACAAATCCGGCACGTATCTGTGCGAGGCGCTGGAGGAAGCCGGCCACATTCTGCACGAGCGGGCAATCGTCAAAGACGACATCTACGCCATCCGTGCGCAGCTCTCCGCCTGGATCGCGGACGCGGACGTGCAGGTCATCATGACCACCGGCGGCACCGGTTTCACCGGCCGCGACAGCACGCCTGAAGCCGCAAGCGTCCTTTTCGACAAAGAGATCGGGGGTTTCGGGGAGCTGTTTCGGCAGATCTCGTATGACGAAATCGGCTCGTCCACGATACAGTCCCGCGCCCTGGGCGGTCTCGCCAACGGCACGCTGATCTTCTGCATGCCAGGCTCCTCCGGCGCGGTGCGGACCGGCTGGGAGAACATCATCAGAAACCAGCTCGACATCAACTTCAAACCCTGTAATTTCGCCGAGCTGTTGCCGCGCTTTAACGAGCAATGAGCGCCCTGCGGCATTTGCACCCAGCTGAGCGCAATGCGTCTAGCAATGCGTCTAGAGGTTCCCTGCGCGGTCCGGGGTCAGTAAACTCAACCGCTTGATTTTACGGAGAAACGAATTGAGCGAAGCGGTATATCTCGTGGGCGCTGCGCGCACACCCGTGGGCAGCTTCCAGGGCAGCCTGGCATCTGTGACAGCACCAGAACTGGGTGCGCATGCCATCCGCGCCACCCTCGACGCCGCCAATGCGGCCGCAGACAGTGTCGACGAAGTCATCATCGGCAACGTCGTGAGCGCGGGCCTCAAACAAGCCCCGGCGCGCCAGGCGATGCGCCTTGCGGGCCTGCCGGACGCGTGCGGCGCGACGACGGTCAACAAAGTCTGCGGTTCCGGCATGAAGACGGCGATGCTGGCGACTGATCTGATCCGCGCGGGTTCCGCCAGCACGGTCATGGCCGGCGGCATGGAAAGCATGTCCAACGCGCCGTATCTGCTCGGCAAGGCGCGCGGCGGGTTACGGATGGGGCATGCCAGCATGCAGGATGCGCTCTTCCTCGACGGCCTGGAAGATGCCGAAACCGGCGGCTCCATGGGCAGCTTCGCCCAGGCGACAGCCGATGAATACCAGCTGACCCGTGAGGCGATGGATGCTTATGCCACGGAATCGGTCAACCGCGCGCGCGCGGCGATCGCCGAAGCGAGTCTCGCCAGCGAAATTGCGCCGATGGACATCAACGGCGTCGAAGTCAAAGACGACGAGCAGCCGGGCCGCGCGAAGCTCGAAAAGATCCCGACGCTGAGACCTGCTTTCAAAGCCGACGGCACGATCACAGCAGCCAACTCGTCGTCCATATCCGACGGCGCTTCGGCCTTGTTGCTGCGCGGCGAAAGCGCGCTGGGAGGGGCTGAGCCCCTGGCGCGCATCGTCGGTCACGCCACCCACTCCATACACCCGAGCCAGTTCACGATTGCACCTGTGGGCGCCATCCAGAAGCTCACCCAGCAGATCGGCTGGTCCATTGAGGACGTGGATCTCTTCGAGATCAACGAGGCGTTTGCGATGGTCACGATGCTCGCCATGCAGGAGCTCAATCTCGATCACACCAAGGTGAACGTGTTCGGCGGCGCTTGTGCGCAGGGACACCCGATCGGTTCAACCGGCAGCCGCCTGATCGTCACGCTCGCGCATGCAATGCAGAACCGCAATCTGAAACGGGGCATAGCGGCGCTGTGCATCGGCGGCGGCGAGGCGACAGCCATCGCGCTGGAGCGCTCTTGAAACGTTTGCCGGTAATGGTCGGTTTCGGCGGCATCAACCCCGCCGGCCGGCTCTCTTTTAATCACGCCTATCGCCGTCTCGTCATCGACGCGCTCGACGCGGCCAAGCAGGAATCCACCTACAAAAGCCTGGCGCGCCTGATGGGCATGGCGACGAGCGAGAACTTGAGCGACGCGGACCGGGCGCACATCCGCGACCATACGCTGATACGCCGCATCGAGCTTTTCGACGCCGACAGCGTCACCTGGCAAAGCGCGGCCAAGCTCAGCGGCAGTGGCGGCGAACCGCTGCGTTTCACCGTCGCCAAGCGTCAGCTGCCCGAGCCGCTGCCGGACGGCTGGCACGTCGAACCGCTCGACGAACGCAAAGTCGAGGTCACAATCGACACGCTCTCAATCATGGTGCCGCACGAGCGTGCCTCCCGGGTCACCAGCGCGGGACAGCTGCCGAGTGGATTCGATCCGGCCAAGCTGTACGCGAGTCGCAACCATCCGCGCGGCCTGCAGCTTGCGGTTTACGGTGCTTCCGACGCGGTGCGCTCGACAGGTTTCAGCGTCGACGACCTGAAGGCGCTGTGCGCGCCTGACGAAATTGCCGTCTACTCCGGCAGCGCGATGGGGCAGCTCGACAACGAAGCCTACGGCGGTCTGCTGCAGAACCCCCTCACCGGCCGGCGCCCGTCATCGAAACACTGCGCGCTCGGGCTGCCGGAAATGCCCGGCGACTTCGTCAATGCTTACGTCCTGGGGTCCGTCGGCGAGACGGCAGGCATCATCGGCGCCTGCGCAACGTTCCTCTACAACGTCAAACGCGGTATCGATGACATCCGCTCAGGCGCCAAAAGAATCGTGGTGGTCGGCAACTCGGAAGCGCCCGTCAATCCGTACGTCATCGAAGGCTATCGCGTCATGGGCGCGCTGGCGGAGGACGAAGAGTTGATGGCGCTCGACGGTGCGGACGCCGTGGACAACCGCCGCGCCTGCAGACCGTTCTCTTCCAACGCAGGCTTCACCGTGGCAGAAGCGTCCGTGTGGCTCGTGCTGATGGACGATGAGCTCGCGATGACCAGCGGCGCCAACATTCTCGGCGCCGTCGGCGACGTTTTCGTCAACGCAGACGGCTACAAAAAATCCATCAGCGGACCCGGTGTCGGCAACTATCTGACCGTCGCCAAGGCCATGGCGGCCGCACGCGCGATGCTTGGAGAAACGCAGCTCCGCCAGGGTACCTACATGCAGGCACACGGCACGGGCACGCCGCAGAATCGCGTCACGGAATCCCACATCTTCAACGAGCTGGCAAAGTCGTTCGGCATCGACCAATGGCTGGTTGGCGCCGTCAAAGCCTATGTTGGCCACTCCATGGCGCCCGCAGGCGGCGACCAGCTGGGTGCTGTGCTCGGCGCGTGGCACGATGGCTGGGTGCCGGGTATCACCACGATCGACCATATTGCGGACGATGTGCATCACAGCCATCTGCAGCTGCCCATGGAGCATATCGAGATCGATCCGGATGCGATGCCCGGGGCGTTCGTCAATTCAAAAGGCTTCGGCGGCAACAACGCCACCGGCTTCTTTCTCTCGCCACAAACCACAAGGGCCATGCTGGCAAAGCGCTGGGGCAACGAGGCCGTGACCGCGCACGCCAGGGCCAACGAGGCAGTCGCCGCGGCGGCGCTCGACTATGACGCACACGCCGACGGCGGTGAGACTTTACCGATCTATCAATTCGGTGAGGGTGTCCTCGACGGGGAGGACATGGATATAGACGCGCAGGCGATCCGCATTCCGGGTTTCCCGCGAGCGGTGAGTCTCGAGCTCGAAAATCCCTACGAGGACATGTTCTAGGCGGATTCGCTGACGTCGTCTTTCAATGCCACTGGGTCGGCGGATTGTCGTCGTGCTCAGCAGCGCGGGCGCGGGCTCTGGCAGCCAGATCGTCGTCCGCGCTCAACGACGCACACATTCGAAAAGCGCTCCGCGCCATGTCCCGACTGCCGAGCTGCTGCCACAGCTCCCCGCGCTCGTAGTGCAGGCTTGCACTCAACTCGGCTTCCGCGCCTTCACACAGGCTCATTTGATAGTCGATGATGTCCAGCGCGGCACTCCAATCGCGTCTCTGCATATGCAGCGCCTTGAGGTTGTTGAGCATGCGCAGACCGAGGGCGCGCGGCGTGGCGCGCTGGCGCGGATCGAGCGCAGGCGCGTCGTCACCTTCGAGCGCGCTCATCGTCAGCGGATCCACCAGGAGATCCCCGATACGGGCAAGGAAGTGTCCGGGGTAATTGATCCCGTATGCCTCAAGCCCCCGATGCCTGGCAGCCGCCATGAGAATCACCGAGAGCGATATGGGAATGCCCTCGCGATGCGCCAGCACCCAGGGTAACGAGCTGTGCGCCAGGGTCACGTTACCCTGCACCGCGCGCCCGAACCCCTGCTCACGCAGCCACGTCAGCAACGCTTGCGGGTCGGCGGCAGCGGGTGCCAGATCAAAAAAGGCGTCACACGTGCGCCGGGCACCAGTGATATCCAGGCCAGGATCTATGACCAAAGCGACGAGAAGGGCGGTTTCCAGCTCATCGAAACCGTCAGAGGCCACACGCGCAAACTGCGCCTGCAGATCGGGATTTGGAATAGAAGCTTCCTCGGGGCGAGCGAGCGCTTATGCTAGCAGAGAATCCACCGCGTGGATGAGCTCGGTGCGGGCAAAAGGCTTTGCCAGCGTGGCGTTGGCGCCGATGAAGCGCGCCGTTTCGAGATAATCATTGGGACCGAGGCGTCCACCGCCGGAAATAGCGATGATCGGAATTTCAGCGTAGTGCCGACGGATGTCTGCAATCGTCTCCAGGCCTTCTTTTTCCGGCATGATGAGATCGGTAATGACCAGATCGAAATTGTCCTGGTGACAGCAATCTACTGCCTCACGCCCGTTCACTGCGACGGTGACCTCATGTCCTTCGAGCCGCAGCATTTCACTCATTACGTCGAGAACGGACATATCGTCATCAATCAGAAGAATTGCACTCACCTGGCGCTCCTCAGCACTCTTCGTTCCCGTACGCATCCGGCGACGGGGCTGGCCGGGCAGATCATGAACGAATCCGCCCGACCTGAAGCATAGTAGAAATTCGCAATCAGACCACCTCCGGTATCGGGTGATCTGTCGTCATGATGACACAGCGGGGCGCTCAGTGTTCCCGGGTTTTGGCGAATGTGATTTCGGGCCAACGCTCTTCCGCGAGCTGCAGATTGACCCTCGAGCTCGCCAGATAGGCGAGATGCCCGCCGCCATCGAGCGCAAGGCTGGACTCGTTCTTGTTGCGAAACTCCGTCAACTTCTTGTCGTCATCGCAATAGACCCAGCGGGCGGTGTAGATGTTGGCATCTTCCCAGATACACTCCGCGCGATATTCATCCTGCAGCCGGTACGCCACCAGATCGAACTGCAGCACGCCGACCGCACCGACGACAATCTGATTCTTGTCCAGCGGGAAGAACGCCTGGGTCGCGCCCTCCTCGGCCAGCTGCTGTATGCCTTTTTCCAGCTGCTTGGACTTCAGCGGATCCTTGACCCTCACGCGGCGGAAGAGCTCCGGCGCAAAATTCGGTATCCCTTTGAACTTGAGCTTTTCACCTTCGGTGAAAGTATCGCCAATCTGAATGGTGCCGTGGTTGTGCAAACCAATGATGTCACCGGCAAAAGCTTCCGTTGCCTGCGTGCGATCCCCGGCCATGAAGGTTACGGCGTCGGTGACTTTGATGGGCTTGCCGATGCGCAGGTGCTGCATGCGCATGCCCTGCTCGTAGCGGCCAGAGCAGACTCGCAGGAACGCGATGCGGTCACGGTGCTTCGGATCCATGTTCGCCTGTATCTTGAACACGAAGCCCGAAAACTTGTCTTCCTCCGGTTCCACGGCACGGCTGCTCGTCTCGCGATTTTGCGGCCCGGGCGCATAAGTCACGAGACCGTCCAGCATTTGCTGGACCCCGAAGTTGCCGAGCGCGGTGCCAAAGTAAACCGGCGTCTGGGTGGCGGTGCGGAAATCTTCTTCGCGGAATTCGTGGCTGGCGCCGCGCACGAGCTCGATTTCCTCGCAGAAATCTTCGTAGTCGGCACCCAGCAGCGCTCGCGCTTCATCACTGGCAAGACCTTCGATGACCGGAAAGTCGAAAATGTGGTGTCCCTGGCCCTGTCGGTACTCGACGATCCGGTCGTTGATCAGGTCGTAAACCCCTTTGAATTCACGCCCGGTGCCTATCGGCCAGTTCATCGGCGCACATTCGATCTGCAGGATCTCTTCGATCTCGTCGAGCACCTCTATGGGATCGCGGGTTTCGCGATCGAGCTTGTTGATGAACGTAATGATCGGCGTATCGCGCAGGCGGCAGACCTCCATCAGCTTGATGGTGCGCGGCTCCACGCCCTTCGCCCCGTCGATCACCATGAGCGCCGAATCCACTGCCGTCAGCGTGCGGTAGGTGTCCTCGGAAAAATCTTCGTGACCGGGTGTATCGAGCAGATTGACGATGCGTTCCGCATAGGGGAACTGCATGACGGACGTCGTCACGGAGATGCCGCGCTCCTGCTCCATCGTCATCCAGTCCGATGTCGCGTGGCGATCGGCTTTGCGCGACTTGACCGTGCCTGCCAGCTTGATGGCATTGCCGAACAGCAGCAGCTTTTCGGTCATGGTCGTCTTGCCCGCGTCAGGGTGGGAGATGATGGCAAACGTGCGGCGCTTGCTGAATTCAGTCGTCACGGCTTCCTTTCTGGGGTTGCTAAGCAGGGGCGCAGTATAGAGATGCGAATACGCCGGGCAAGGCCTGCGCCGACGTGTCGAAGAACGCTAAGGCTCGGTGGCGGGCGCTTCGAGCGTGAGCGCGAGCACCAGCGCATCCTCGCGCCCAAGGTGTCCTGGATAGTAATCCCGCCGCGTGCCGACCTGGACGAAGCCGAGAGACTCATACAGGGCAATCGCCACCTTGTTCGACGGACGCACCTCGAGGAACATGGCTTGCGCGCCAAGCACGCCGGCACGCTGGATCAGATAGGCGACAAACTGGCGCCCCAGGCCCTGCCCCTGCAATTCACGGCGCACGCATACGTTCAGCAAATGGGCTTCCCCGGCCGCCGCGCTCAAGACGGCATGCCCGACAATTTCCTCGTCACGCAGCATGACACGGCATTCGTGGCCGCCGCGCAGACAATCCGAGAAAATGCCCCGTGACCAAGGAAACGCATACGCTCTGCTTTCGGTCTCGATGACGGCATCGAGATCTGCAAGGCTCATCTCGCGAAAGCTTACGCGAGGCTCTTGAACTGCTGCCATATCTCTTTCTTCACCGCCGCATCACCGAGGCTGCGCGTGAGCGGCGCCAGCGCGAGGACCTTGACGCCGAGGCCTTCGAGCCACGGTTCCAGCTGGCTGAGCACACCAGGTGTCATGGCAAGCCAGCCGCCTTCCGGCAAGTGTTTGCCCACGAATGCGGCCAGCGCGCGCTCCGGGCTACCCGACGTGTCGACGAGCTGCGGCCAACGGAAATCCCCTTGCTGCGGAGCGCCCTGGTGTCCGCCCACCCAGTCTCCGTAACGCACCATGTCTTTAAGTAACCTGATCGTTGCCGCGTCGCTGGCCAGGTCGTTCAGCAGCATGCCGCTGGCACCCTTCACCCAGATGAATTCGATGAGTTGGGCGGCGGCAGGTTCGGGCGCCGCGCCAGCGGGTTCAGCAGGCGGCGGCAGCTGCGGTTCGGCACGCACAGGCGCGGGCTCTGCTGCCGGTGCCGGCGGGGATGTCTCCGGCTCGGACCTCACTTCGGGTTCTGCAGGACCACGGGCTGCAACACGCAGATGCCATGTTGGGATCCCCATGATTGCGAGCGTTTCGACTCCTGAGAGCGAGACTTTTTCCATTTCCGCCATAGGGTAAAATTCTACCCTAAATCATTTCCAAGACGGCTAACCATGCAGTATTTGACAGACGACATTCGCATCACCGGGATGGAAGAGGTCATCGCCCCGGCATCATTGATGTCGACTTTGCCCATGACACCGCTGGCTTCCACGCTCGTGTTCAGCGCCCGCCAGGCAGTCGCCGATATCGTGCACAAGCGCAGTGATCGTCTGCTGGTGGTCGTCGGCCCGTGCTCGATTCACGACCCCGAAGCCGCGCTCGACTATGCAAAGCGTCTGACCGAGCGCGCGGTCACCCATCAGGAGAATCTGCAGATTGTCATGCGGGTTTATTTTGAAAAACCGCGCACCATCGTTGGCTGGAAGGGGCTCATCAACGACCCGCATCTGAACAACTCCTACGATATCAACGAAGGTTTGAGCGTCGCGCGCAAACTGTTGCTCGACATCACCGAACTCGGCATCACCGCAGGGACCGAATACCTGGACCCGATTTCCCCGCAATACGTGGGCGATCTCGTCAGCTGGGGCGCGATTGGCGCTCGCACGACGGAGAGCCAGATTCACCGGCAGCTCGCTTCCGGCCTGTCCTGTCCCATCGGCTTCAAGAACAGCACCGACGGTTCCGTCCAGATCGCGGTGGATGCGATCCGCTCTTCTTCGCATTCCCACATATTCCTGTCTGTGACCAAACAGGGACACTCCGCCATCTTCCAGACCGCCGGGAACGGGGATTGTCATGTCATCCTGCGCGGCGGCACGGGCGGCACCAACTACGATGCAGACAGCATCGCCGACACGCAGGCCAAACTGGAGGCGGCCGGCGTGGAAACCGGCATCATGGTCGACATGAGCCACGCCAACAGCGCGAAAGATCACATGCGACAGCTGCAGGTTTGTGATTCGCTGTGTCAGCAGATCGCTGGAGGCGACCGCAATATCATGGGCGTGATGGTCGAGAGCAACCTGCAACCCGGGCGGCAGGACATACCCGAGAATCTGGAAGATCTAACCTACGGCCAGAGCATCACGGACGCGTGTATCGGCTGGGCAGACACGGAAAAGGTGCTCGCCGAGCTGTCAGCAGCGGTCGCCAAACGCCGCGGTTAGCCCGGGTTTACGATCCTGCGCTGCTGGCGGTAAAGACGCTCCCCCGCGAGGACTAAAAATACCGCTGTAAACAGCAGCACCTCGCCAAAACCGTCGCGGGTCAGCCACCAGAGGTGGATGAGCGCCAGCGGCAGTGCAACATAGATCGCGCGGTGAAGGTTCCGCCAGTGCTGGCGCAACCGCCTTTGCCAGCCGCGCGTGGACGTCGCCGCCATCAGCAGGAGCAGCACAAACGACGCCATCCCCATCGTGATATACGGCCGCTCGACAAAATCTTCGAGAAGCGCGCCCAGAGAAAACTCCAAGTAAAACGCGGTGTAGCTCAGGATGTGCAGGCAGACGTAGGCAAACGCGAACAGCCCCACCATACGCCGGCTCTGCGCAATCTGACGATTGCCCGTGAGCCGCCGCAGCGGCGAAACCGCAAACGCGGCGAGCAGAACGATCAACGCCCACTCTCCCAGAAAGTGCACCACGGCTTCAGCCGGGTCAGCGCCGAGGCCGGCCCCGGGGGTGAGCGTCTCGAGATAGATGTGGTAACCAAGCCAAATCAACGGCGCGCTCAGCAGCGCAGCCAGCGAGAGCTTGAAGGCGATCGTCTGTCTCAATAGAACTTGGCGAGATCCATACCCGCGTACAGATCCGCAACGTCCTCTGCATAGCCGTTGAAGGGCAGCGTAGGCCGCCAGTTCGGATCGAACAGGCTGCTCGGCAAACGCCGTTCGCGCGCCTGGCTCCAGCGCGGATGACTGACGTCGGGATTCACGTTGGCATAGAACCCGTATTCCGACGGCTGCAGCGCCTGCCAGGTATTGCGCGGCTCGCGTGAAGTGAAGCGGATACTGACAACGGACTTCACGGACTTGAAGCCGTACTTCCAGGGCACCATCAGGCGCCAGGGCGCGCCGTTCTGATTGGGCAGCTCTTTGCCGTAGATCCCTGTCACCATGATCGTCAGCGGATGATACGCCTCATCCATACGCAGGCCCTCGACAAAGGGCCAGTCGATACTGGAAAAGATGGCGCGCTGGCCGCGCATCTCCGCAGGCCGTACCAGAGTTTTCATCTCGACATATTTCGCGTCACCGGTCGGCTCGAATTGCTCGAGAATCTTCTTCAGCGGTATGCCGTTCCATGGCACGACCATCGACCAGGCTTCAACGCAGCGAAATCGGTATATACGTTCTTCGACGTCCAGGCCTTTGATGATGTCTTCAAAGGCGAACTTGCCGGTTTTTTTGGCTTTGCCGGAGACGGTGACCGTCCACGGATCGGTCGTGAGCTCGTGCGCATAGCGCGCCGGATCGCTTTTGTCCGTCCCGAATTCATAGAAATTGTTGTAGCTGGTGACTATCTTCTCGGGCGTCACTTCGTCGTCAGGCTGCAAACCAGCCTGGGCAGGCAGACCCAGGCCGAGCCCGGCCCCCAGCAGAGCACCCTGCTTCATGAACTGACGGCGGTTGAGATACGCGCTTTCAGAGGTGATTTCCGAAGGCGCTATGTCGGCGGGACGCCTGATCAACATAACGTATTCCTTGCTTGGCTATCTGTTGGAGGCTTTTGCGCGCGCTTGGTTCCCTGCGCCGGACGGATTTACTTCGCTCGGCGCAGCTTCCACCAGGCAAACTGCACGGGCCCGGAGAGTGCGTAACCGGTAAACAGAATCAGCAGAACGGTAGGTGGATCGACCAGCAGCAAGCTCAGGCCCAGCACGACCAGAACCAGCGTCATGAACGGCACGCGGCCTTTGAAGTTGATCGATTTGGGTGAGTAGTAGCGAAAGTTGGACACCATGAGCAGCCCGGTGATCAGCGTCACGCCAGCCATCACTGCCGCCGCCAGCATGCCGGGCGCGCCGCCGCCGTACGACACCCAGGCCCAGATGCAGCACGCTATGATCGCCGCCGCTGATGGGCTCGCCAGACCAGTGAACGATGCGTTATCGCCCTTGGTGTTGAATCGCGCCAGGCGCAACGCGGCGCACGCCATGTAAATGAACGTCACCACCCAGCCCACCTGGCCCAGGGTCGACAGCCCCCAGGAAAAGGCGACGAGCGCAGGCGCGACCCCGAACGCCACCATGTCGGACAAACTGTCGTATTCGGCGCCGAACTCGCTTTCGGTATTGGTCAGGCGCGCCACGCGTCCATCCGCCGTATCAAGCGCAAAAGCGACGAATACGGCCAGCGCCGCGGCGATAAAGTCGCCGTTCATACCCGCGACGATCGCGTAGAAGCCGGCAAACAACGCACCGCTGGTGATCAGGTTGGGCAGCAGGTAAATGCCGCGTCGGCGGATGCGCGCGCGCCGTGTCATACGCGGTTCAGCCTCGTCAGCGTGTTCCTCATCCAGAGGCTCATCACCTTCGGCCTGGTCTTGCAGCGGCGGAACCGCGCGGAGATGTTTGTCTTCGGGATCGCTCATTTGGAACTCCCCGTCCATCGATGCGAGGGGGCATTGTCCGGTAAAGACCCTGACAATGCCACCAGCCCCGGGGGTTTAAGCCCGGCATCGGACCTCAGTTGACGTCTTTGTCGACCAGACGATTTTCCTGAATCCAGGGCATCATGCTGCGCAGCTTCTCGCCGACCTCTTCGATCGGGTGCGCCTGGGAGATGCGTCGCATGGCTTTGATGCTCGGCGCGCCGGCCTGGTTCTCGGCCACAAACTCTTTGGCGAACTTACCTTCCTGAATCTCGGCGAGGATACGTTTCATTTCCTGCTTCGTCTCATCGGTCACCAGACGCGGGCCACGCGTAAGACCGCCATACTCGGCCGTGTTGGACACTGAGTACCACATGTTCGCGACGCCGCCTTCGTAGAAGAGATCCACAATGAGCTTCAGCTCGTGCAGGCACTCGAAGTAGGCCATCTCGGGCGCGTAGCCAGCTTCCACGAGCGTCTCGAAACCCGCCTGGACCAGCGCGGCAGCACCGCCGCAGAGCACCGTCTGCTCACCGAAGAGATCCGTCTCCGTCTCTTCGCGGAAGTTGGTCTCGATGATACCGGCGCGGCCGCCGCCATTAGCGGATGCATACGACAGCGCAATGTTCTTCGCCTGCCCCGTCGCATCCTGAGCGACAGCGATCAGGCTCGGTACGCCACCGCCGGCAACATAGGTAGAGCGCACCGTGTGTCCGGGACCCTTGGGCGCGATCATGATGACGTCGAGATCAGCACGCGGCTCGATGAGCTCGAAGTGCACGTTGAAACCATGCGCAAACGCGATCGCCGCGTTCTCTTTCATATTTGGCTCGAGCTGCTCGCGATAAAGCGCCGGCTGCAGTTCGTCCGGGGTGAGAATCATGACGAGATCCGCACCCTGCACCGCTTCAGCGACCTCTGCGACGGCAAAGCCTGCGTTTTCCGCTTTGCGCCAGGATCCCGAACCTTTGCGCAGACCCACGACAACTTCTGCCACGCCTGAATCCCGCAGATTGTTGGCATGTGCGTGCCCTTGTGAACCGTAACCCACGACCACAACCTTCATCTTCTGAATGAGTGATAGGTCGGCATCTTTGTCGTAATAAACTTGCATGGTCTTTTCCCGTAATTGCAATAAGAAGTGCCGTCAGACCGACAGCACGCGTTCCCCCCGCCCGACGCCGGAAACGCCCGAGCGCACGACCTCGAGAATAGGGGCGTCGCCGATGGCGCGTAAAAAGGCGTCGAGCTTGTCGCTCGGCCCAACCAGCTGCACCGTATAGGTCTCAGCGGTAACGTCGACGATCTGTCCGCGGAAAATGTCCGCGGTTCGTTTGACTTCCTGACGCGCCTCGCCGGCGGCGCGCACCTTGATCAGCATGAGCTCACGCTCGATATGATCCGCCTCGCAGAGATCCATCACTTTGACGACTTCCACGAGCTTATGCAGCTGCTTGGTAATCTGCTCGATGGTGCGTTCATCACCGGCAGTGGTGATCGTCAGACGCGACAGCGTCAGATCTTCCGTCGGCGCGACCGTCAGAGACTCGATGTTGTAGTTACGCTGTGCGAAGAGCCCAACCACACGCGATAGCGCACCCGCTTCGTTCTCCAGCAATATCGCGAGAATGCGTCGCATCAGTCGCCTCCCGCGGTAGCCGTTTTGCTGAGCACCATGTCGCGCATGGAGCCGCCTTTGATCGCCATCGGGTAAACATGCTCGTGAGGGTCGACCCAGACGTCGACGAAGACGAGTTTGTTTTTGAGCTCCTCCGAGAAAGCGTGCTCGAACGCCCCCTCGAGCTCATCTGCACTGCTCACTTTGATACCAACATGTCCAAACGCCTCCACCAGCGTCTTGAAGTCAGGCAGCGAGTCGCTGTAGGTCGACTGGGAGTGACGGCCGCCGTACTGCATGTCCTGCCACTGCTTGACCATGCCCAGCGCCTGGTTGTTGAGGTTGACGATCTTTATAGGCAGGCCGTACTGCAGGCATGTGGAAAGCTCCTGCATGTTCATCATGAAGCTGCCCTCCCCCGTCACGCAGGCGACGGTCGCTTCCGGAAACGCCATCTGCACACCCATCGCGGAAGGCAGACCGAAACCCATCGTGCCGAGACCGCCAGAATTGATCCAGCGCCGCGGCTCGGGGAAGTGATAGTACTGAGCCGCAAACATCTGGTGCTGGCCAACGTCGGAGGTGATGTAGGCATCGCCGCCTGTCGCTTTGTACAACATCTGCACCGCAAGCTGAGGCAGGATGGGCTGATCCGAGACAGGCTGCAGGTTGTGATTCAGGCCATGCTCGGCCCGCCAGGCATCAATCTGCTGCCACCATTTCTGCAAGCGCGCATCCCGCTGCGCGCGCACGTCCGCCTCTTCCGACTCGAGCTCTTTCTCCAACTGCTCGGCCATCTCCTCGAGGACGAGGCGGGCGTTGCCGACGATCGGAATGTGCGCGTCGATGATTTTGGATATGGAGGCGGGATCGACATCAACATGCACGACCGTGGCGCCCGGCGAAAACTTGTCCGGGTTGTTCGTGACACGGTCATCGAAGCGCGCGCCGACGGCAAAAATCAGGTCCGCTTCGTGCATTGCCATGTTGGCCTGATAGGTACCGTGCATACCGAGCATGCCGAGACATTTCTCATCAGCACCCGGGTAGGCGCCGAGGCCCATCAGCGTATTGGTGACTGGATAGCCGATCGCGTTGACCAGCCGGCGCAGTGGCTCGCTGCCGTCTCCGGTCACCACGCCCCCGCCAACGTATATCACCGGGCGGTTGGCACTCAGGAGTGCGTTCAATGCTTTACGGATCTGCCGCCCGTTGCCGCGCGTGGCGGGATTGTACGAGCGCATTTTGACACTGGTCGGGTAGCTGTATTCGGCAAAAACCGTCGGTTCCGTGGTGTCCTTCGGCACGTCGATGACCACCGGACCGGGACGCCCGGTCGTTGCTATGTGGAAGGCTTTTTTCACGATCGACGGGATTTCCGCGGCTTCTTTGACCATGAAGCTGTGTTTAACGACCGGTCGTGACACGCCGACCATGTCGGTTTCCTGAAACGCATCGGTGCCGATCAGTTCCTGGGCCACCTGGCCGGAAATGACCACCATCGGAATGCTGTCCATGTAGGCCGTGGCTATGCCGGTAATCGCGTTGGTGGCACCCGGTCCCGAGGTGACGAGCACCACGCCCGGACGGCCCGTCGCGCGGGCATAACCATCCGCCATGTGCGTCGCGGCCTGCTCGTGGCGCACCAGAATGTGTTCCACTTTTTGCTGGCGGAATATGGCGTCGTAAATATGCAGCGCAGCGCCGCCAGGGTAACCGAAGACGTACTCGACGCCTTCGTCCTGCAACGCGCGGATCAACATGTCACCACCGGACAGCATTTCTGCCATTGTGGAATCCCTTACCTCTTGCTGGTTTGCTTAACTCGCATTAGTGCGCGCGTGGCGCGTTTGCGCTCACGGTGCGCAGCCGCATTGCGATGCCGTCAGAGTCGTCTTTCCCCTCCAACACACTGCGACGACAGCACTGGAAAGACAGATAACTTATTGATTTTCTGACGTTTGTCACGTCACACGTAAAATCGAGCGCCGTATTCTTGAGATATCGGGCCGGTATGTCAATGAAACTGAGAGATAAGTACCATTTTCCAACCCCACCGTCCTGCCCGCTCAGCTGCGTGTGATATGCTCAAGACCACGTGCAAATCACAAACGAGTCCGGGATGACCACGAAAGCCATCAGCTTGAGCGCTCTGCTTCTCAGCATTGCCATCGCTTTGCCAGCCGCCGCAGAGACCTGGCGCTGGGTGGACGCGGACGGCGTCGTGAACTACTCCGAACGCAAGCCCAGGGGCATCGATGCCGAACTGATTGGCGGCATCCCCAAGTCGGGCACCCGAACTCGCACGACCGCGCCTGCACCGGCAGCGGCACCCGTGCTGCCTGACCTCAGTCAGTCCCAGCCGGAGCTGTCCGAGCGCCAGCAGCAGATGCTGGCTGATCTCGAAACCGCCGAGGCAGGTCGACAGGCCGAGGTGGCGAAAATCCGCCAGGAAAACTGCGCAACCGCCCGCCGCGTGCTGGACAACCTGACCACCAGAGACCGCGTGCGCGTGCGCATGGAAAACGGCACCACCCGCGTGCTCGGCGAAGATGAACGCCAGGCACGCATTGCCGAAGCCCAGCAGGGCATCGTCACCAACTGCGAAAGCTGATCGCCGCTCAGCAAAGCTGCTGACACCTCCTAACGCCGCATGATCACGGACGCGATGCGTCCCATAGAGGCCGCACCCGTGTGGTGCGCTTGACGGTGAGAATACAGACGCGCATCCGCATAGGTGCATAGACCGCAGGCGTTGACCTGCCCCACGCCTGCCGACGCGAGCTGACCCACCGCCACTGCACAAAGGTCCAACTGCCGTTTATCAGTCTGGCTGGGGTGAGCCGCAACGGCATCGGGGTAACGACTTGCGAAGAATTCCCACACGTCTGCGCCGACTTCGTAATTCGGCCCTGAGATCGCCGGCCCTATCCACGCGATCAATGCTGCCGCCGCCACCGGCATCGCGGCCACGAGTTCGGGAATCACCCCGTCACGCAATCCCTGCCAACCCGCGTGCGCGGCGCCGACAACCTCTCCGGATGCGTCAGCCACCAGCACCGGAACACAATCCGCCGTCATGATGGCAAGCGCCAGACCCGGGGCGGTCGTCCACATGGCGTCGGCGCGCGGCGCCTGCGCTGCCGAGCGCGGCGTCGCCGCAATGACGTTGACGCCGTGGACCTGGTTCAACCATTGAATGGCGTCAGCGCCCAGTTGCGCCTGCAATGCCGCGCGGTTGGCGAGCACCGCAGCCTCATCGTCCCCGACATGCAGACCCATGTTATTCGCGGACCACACACCCTGGCTCGAACCGCCGGCGCGCAGCGTGGCTCCGGCCACCACGCGCTTCGGAAATCCGGGCGCCGCCAGCCACCCGGCAGGCTCAGGCGTCATCACGAAGCTGCTCGACAAGCCCGCTGAAGTCGTCCGGCCAGGGTGCGTCGAACGCCAACCATTCCTCCAGCTCCGGGTGCAGGAAGCCGAGCGTCTCGGCATGCAACGCCTGGCGGCCGAAACCGTGCAGCGTAGCGATCAGTTCAGCGCTCGCACCGGGCGGTACGCGGCCGCGCGCACCGTAGCGGCGATCACCGACCAGCGGATACCCGATGGACTGCAGGTGCACGCGAATTTGATGGGTTCGACCGGTGTGCAACCGAGCTTCGATCAGCGTATGACTGCGGTAACGTTCGCGCACACGCACGCTCGTCTGGGCTGGCTTGCCATCTTCACGCACGGCCTGACGGGTACGCACCTTCGGGTCGCGGCCGATGGGCTGATCGATATCCTGACCCGCAACCATACGGCCCTCGCACACAGCGACATAGGTACGCTCGAACTCGCGCGCGGCGATCATTTTAGTCAGCTTGAGTTGCGCAGCTGGATTGGCGGCGACCACCATGACCCCGCTGGTGTCTTTGTCCAGACGATGCACGACGCCGGCGCGCGCGAGATGCGCAAGTTCCGGGCGGCGGTGGAGCAGTCCGTTCACCAGCGTGCCTTCGAGGTTGCCCGCGCCGGGATGCACGACGAGACCGGCAGGTTTGTTGATGACAAGCACGCTATCGTCTTCATAGAGCACGTCCAGAACCAGCGGCTGCGCCGCGTCCCAGGCGGCTTTGCGCGGCATATCCGCATGCAGCGCCAGCGTCTCGCCACCACTGAGGCGGACCTTCGGTTTCAGCTGCGCACCATCGACCGTCAGCTCCCCTGAACTGATCCAGCGCGACAGCTGCGCACGGGAAAAGTCCGCGAATAGCTGAGCGGCAATCCAGTCGAAGCGTTCGCCGGCGAAGCTCGACGGCACCTCGACATCTTGATCAATCCTGCTCATGCGGTTGCAACCGAAATGAATTTGTAAAGAATAGCGCCATCGTAAGCCTAAAGCGTGGCGCCATTTTGAGCCAACACCAGACTACCCTGCAGCGACAGGGTTCATCTCTACCTCATCTCATCGCGGTCATCGTGACCTCTCTGCTGCTCGGAGCCTGCAGCTGGATGCCGTTCTTCGGCGACGACGACGAACGTGAGCCTGAGATAGAAACATCCGAGCAGAAGCTTTACCGCGATGCGCAGCGGCTGCTGAGAACGGGCAACTACAACCAGGCGATCGGCTCCCTGGAAGCCCTCGAGGCGCGGTTCCCGTTCGGCCGCTACGCCGAGCAGGCGCAGCTCGAGCTGATCTACGCGCGCTACATGTCCTATGACCTCGATGGCGCGGTGGCGGCAGCGGATCGTTTCATCCGCCTGCATCCGCAGCACTCGAACATCGACTATGCCTTCTATCTGAAGGGGCTTTCCTCATTCAGCAAGAATGATGGTCTGATGGACCGCTTGTTCCAGACCGACGGCTCGAAACGCGATATGGCCCCGGCGCGCGCGGCGTACGCCGACTTCGCACAGTTGCTCGCACGCTATCCGGACAGCCCCTATGTGCCGGACACCCGGCAGCGCATGGTGCACCTGCGCAATCTGCTGGCGAGCCACGAACTGGGCGTGGCCGACTACTACATGCGGCGCGCAGCGTTCGTCGCCGCCGCAAACCGGGCGCGCTATGTGCTGGAAACGTATCCTCAGGCGGAGTCGACGCCCGAAGCCCTGCTGGTTCTCGTCGAGGCCAACTACAAGCTCGGGCTCGAAGACGAAGCCAACAACGCGTTGCGCGTGCTGGCGATGAACTATCCAAACTATCCGGCTTTCGACGAAGACGGCAATCTGGTGCTTGCCGAAACCGTCCGCAACCGCGATCGCTCCTGGACCAACGTCATGACGCTGGGGCTGCTGGACCGGCCGGATGTCCCGCCGCCAATCAAAATCAAACACCCCGACGGATTCACACCGCCTCCGGTTGCGCCACAACCGGAAGCCGAGAAGAAGAAAGAACGCAAAGGTTGGTTCAGCTGGCTGCCGTTCGTCGGCTGATCAGGAAACGCCGGATGGCAACACCCGCCAGCGCCGCTGAGCAGGAGCCGGGCAACGGCCTCGGCGCCATCAGCCAGCGCTCGGAGATCATCGAGGAGATTGAACGGCGGCGCTCCGACCTCTCTGTCGGTCTCCTCAAGATATTCAATTACTACCGCATCATGGTCGGCTTTGCGCTGCTGGTTGCGTTCCAGCAGGACGTGATGCTGACCCGGCTGGGCTCGCTGGATGCAGAGCTTTTCTGGTGGGGCGGACTCACCTATACGCTCATCAACATCGCATCGACCGTGGCTTCCCAGCTGCTGCCGCTGAAATGGCTGCAGCGCCAGCATCTCAGCCTGGGGCTTGCGCTGTTCGACGTCGTGGCGCTGGCGTTCCTGATGTACACCTCCGGCGGGATCGGCAGCGGCATAGCCGCGCTGATGCTGATCACCGTCGTCACCGGCGCAATCATCGTGACCGGGCGGCGCGCCACCCTCATCGCCGCAATGGCGAGCATTGCCCTGCTATACGAGGAGTTTTACCTCGCCATCTCGGTGCCGGGATCCGGCGTCGACTATTTCCAGGCAGGGGTTTTCGGGCTGATCTACTTCACCGCCTCTCTCTCCATCCAGACGCTTTCCAATCGCATCCGCAGCAACGACATCCGCACGCTGACCCAGGCGATGGAACTGGCGGATCTGGAGCGCCTGAACCGCATGATCATTCAGCGCATGCGCACCGGCATCATCGTCGTCGATCAGAACAACGTCGTCCGGATGCACAACCAGTCCGCGCGGGCGCTGATCGGCGCACAGGCCAACACCGAGCTCGACCATCTCCCGCCAACGCTGCAGAACGTGCTCGATGATTGGCGCCGCGACACGTCGCTGCGGGCATCACCGTTTCAGGTGACGTCCCATACACCGGAGATCCGCGCCAACTTCTCCGCAGTGCGGCTGCACGATGCGGAAGGCGACGTAACGATTTTCCTGGAGGACACGGGCGAGGTGCAGCAACAGGCGCAGCAGCTGAAACTCGCAGAACTCGGCCGGCTCTCCGCCAGCATCGCCCACGAGGTGCGTAATCCCCTCGGTGCGATCAGCCACGCTGCTCAACTTTTGAAAGAGTCCGAGGAACTGCAGCCCCCCGACCAACGTTTGACCGACATCATCATCAACCACTGCCGACGCATGAACGGCGTGGTGGAAAACGTCCTGGAAATGTCGCGGCGCAAAACCCCGGATCCGGCCCGGGTTAATCTGCTGGCACACCTGCACGACTTCACGACGGACTTTGTCGAATCCAAACCCGAAGCCGAGATTGCGGTGCGCGTCGAACCCGCAGAGACGGACATACGCGTGGATCCGAAACAGCTGAATCAGGTGCTCACCAACCTCGTCGACAACGGCATCCGCTATTCGGTGGAGAATGGCGCCGGCCCGAGAGTCAGCCTCGAAGGCGGTGTAGATACGAGTTCGGACCGGCCCTATCTGAACGTCATCGACCGCGGCAAGGGGGTGGAACCCGACCAGGTCGAGAAGCTGTTTCAGCCCTTCTCGACCACAGCGATCAATGGCACGGGGCTCGGTTTGTACCTGTCGCGGGAACTGTGCGAGTCCAATCAGGCCCAGCTCAGCTATTTCCGCGACAGCGGCGGCGGCAGCTGTTTCCGCATACTCTTCGCACATCCGGACCGCATCACAGCGTGACGGCCGAAGTTACGCTATCGTCTTATTAAAGGTCGCAGACCAGAAGAGCAGAGAAGAACGACACGTTATGAGCCAAAAGCGCACACTGATTGTCGATGACGAACCAGACATCCGCGAACTGCTGGAGATAACGCTCGGCCGGATGAAGCTGGAAACCGTCGCAGCCGCGGACCTGTCCAGCGCCATGTCACTGCTCGGCGCGCAAACATTCGACCTCTGCCTGACCGACATGCACCTGCCCGACGGCAACGGCCTGGAGCTCGTCGAACACATCAACGCCAACCATCCGGAGCTGCCCGTGGCGATGATCACGGCGTTCGGCTCCATGGACACCGCCATCGCGGCGCTCAAAGCCGGGGCATTCGATTTCCTGCAGAAACCCATCGACCTCGAGCAACTGCGCAGCCTGGTGGATTCTGCGCTCAAAGTCAGCGAGCTCGACACGACGAGCAGCAGCACAACCGCGACGCTGCTCGGCACGTCAGCGGCGATGGAACATTTGCGCGCGCAAATCAACAAGCTCTCGCGCAGCCAGGCGCCGATCTACATTGGTGGCGAATCCGGCTCCGGCAAGGAGGTCGCCGCGCGTCTGATACACGCCCTGGGCCCCCGCGGCTCCGGGCCGTTTGTGCCCGTCAACTGCGGCGCGATTCCATCCGAGCTCATGGAAAGCGAGTTTTTCGGCCACGTCAAAGGCAGCTTCACCGGCGCTGTTGGTGACAAGGAAGGCCTGTTCCAGGCCGCGAGCGGCGGCACACTCTTTCTCGACGAAGTGGCCGACCTGCCGCTTGCGATGCAGGTGAAGCTGCTGCGCGCCATCCAGGAAAAAGCGGTGCGCCCGGTCGGTTCCCAGAACGAGGACGTCACCGACGTGCGCGTGCTTTCGGCGACGCATAAGGACCTCGCTCAGGAAGTGGCGGCCGGACGTTTTCGCCAGGATCTGTTTTATCGGCTGAACGTCATCGAGTTACGCATGCCGAGCCTGCGTGAGCACCTGGAAGACATCCCTGAGCTCGCCAGCGCCTCACTGGCACGGCTCGCCGACGAGTACGGCGGCACTGTCCCGACCATATCCGACGCCGCGATGGCCGAACTCAGAACCTACGCGTTTCCAGGTAACGTGCGTGAGCTGGAAAACATACTCGAGCGTGCGTTTACGCTATGCGAAAACAATGAAATCAGTCCGGTTGACCTGCAGCTGCAGACCGATGGCAGCGTGCCGATGGAACCACCGGCGCCGGTGACGACGGCTGCTGCTGCCCCAATTGTCGAGCCAGATAACGAGGGCCCTCCCGTGGAGACCGCGTCGGCAGGCGATACTGGAGGCGCGATCAAGCTGCCGGAAGGCACGAGCCTCGAGGAGTATCTCGAAAGCATCGAACGGGCCCTGATCACCCAGGCGCTCGACGCCACCCGCTGGAACAAAACCGCCGCGGCGAAGGAGCTGGGCATCACCTTCCGCGCGCTGCGCTACAAGCTCAAAAAACTGGAAATGGAATAGCTTACGTCGGATCGGGCGTTTAGCCCTGTCGAGACAGCCGATGTGCCTGCCATGCTGTGGTCATGCGCCGCATCGCCTCCGTCTCCTCCACCACCTCCGGGTACTCGCTCCTCGAAGCGCTCATCGTCCTGATGATTGTCGCCATTTTCGCCCGGTTTGCCGTCATGGAAACCTCCGAGTGGCTCGCCCGGCATCGCGCCGCCGCGGCGATGGACGCCATTCGTACCGCCATCAATTTCGCCCGCCAGACCGCCGCGGGCCTCAACGTCCGGGTTATCGTCTGCCCCGCCGCCACCGACGGCTGTGGCGCGCGCGATGCATGGCATGACGGGGTCATGATCTTCGCTGACGGGAACCGCAACGCCCGGCGCGACGATGACGAGCGCCTGCTCGCGCAGCTGCCGGGCTTCAGGCACGGGCGCGTGCGCTGGCGCTCGTTCCGCAACCGCAGTTATCTGGTATTTACCCCACGTGGCATCACCGACTGGCAGAACGGTCACTTTCGTTATTGTCCGGACAATGGGGACATGCGCCGGGCACGGCAGCTGGTGCTCAACGCCGCTGGGCGCGTTTACCCGTCCAGAGATGGCGACGGCGATGGCGTGCACGAAGACGCCAGCGGAGAACCGTTAGTCTGCGCTTGAGGCTTCGACGTTGATGATTGCGACATCAAAGGTGATGTCGGTGCCGCTGAGCGGATGATTGAAATCGACTTTCACGGTCTCTTCGTAAAGACCCACGACGACGCCCGGGAGCTCACCGTCCGGCGCGGCAAACGACACCACGAGGCCTTCCTCGAGCTCTAGATCCGCGAACCTGTTGCGGGCGATGAGCTGCACGTTAGCCGCGTTATGTTCGCCAAACGCCTCTGCGGCTGGGAGCTGGATCTGGCTGGCGTCACCAGCCTGCAGCCCGAGCAGCGCAGCTTCGAAGCCCGGCAGCAGGCTGCCATCGCCCATCGTGAAGGTTGCTGGATCTCCGTTGCGCGTCGTATCTATCTCCTCGCCACTTGGCAGCAGCAGCGAAAAATGCAGAGTGACACGTGAGTTTTCACTAATGCGGGTATCGCCCTCGCGAGAAATCAGATCAGGCATTGACCTTGCCTTGTCGGTGTTCATGAATCATGACCAGAATCCACAGCACCGCCCCGCAGAACAACGCCGAATCGGCAATGTTGAATGCCGGAAAGTTGTAGTGCTGGTAGTGCACGAGGATGAAGTCGACCACGTAGCCGTGCAGCAACCGGTCAATGAGGTTGCCGATCGCGCCGCCGAGAATGAGGCCATAGACCCAGCCCATGACCCGGTCGCCGGGTGGCAGCCGCTTCAATTCATAAATAATGAAGGCGGAAAAGGCGATCGCCAGGCCCACGAAAAAATAGCGTTGCCAGCCGCCGGCGCCGGCGAGAAACGAGAAAGCGGCGCCCTCGTTATGCCAGCGCACCCAGGCAAAAAACGGCAGTACCTGCACGCGATCGTTGTAAACAAGCACGCTGACGACGTAGTACTTGGTGAGCTGATCTACAAGAACAACCGCACCGGCCAGGCTCAGCCACTTAAGCATCTTGACTGAACCAGGTGCGGGCCGTGTCGATATCACGGCCGATCTGCGCTTTGAGCGCATCGAGGGACTCGAAAGCCTGTTCGTCCCTGAGCTTGTGTTTGAACGTAACTGTCAAAAGTTCTCCGTACAGATTGCCATCAAAGTCGAATATGTGAACCTCCAGCAGCGGTTCCTTGCCATCCACCGTCGGGCGCACGCCGATGTTGGCGATACCGGTGTACTGTCGATCGCCGATGCCGGCGACGGTGACGCAGTAGACGCCCTCGAGCGCCGCTTTGTAGCGCTGCAGACGTATGTTGACGGTCGGCGTACCCAGCTGCCGCCCCAGCTGCCTGCCGTACACTACGCGACCCATGATGAAATATTCGTGACCAAGCAACTGCTCAGCGAGTGCGAAATCACCCCGGCTGAGCGCTTCGCGCACCAGGCTGCTGGAGACCCGTTCTTCGGCCAGCGCCAGCGTTTCCATGCTGCTGACCCCATAGCCGTAGCGTTCGCCCTCGGCTTTGATGAACGCAAAATCACCTTCGCGGTTGTTACCGAAGCGGAAGTCATCGCCAACCATCACAAAGCGGGCGCCCAGGAGCTCGTGAAACAGCTCCCGCGTGATCCACTCGGCCGGCGTCTGCGCAGTGCGCTCATTGAAAGGCAGGAGCAAGAGCCGATCGAGACCCGCTCGTTCGAGTAAAACCGCCTTCTCCCGGAGTCGCGTCAACCGCGGCGGCACCTGCGCACCGGCAAAGAATTCCCGCGGCTGGGGCTCGAAAGTCACGAGCAGACTGGGCACACCGAGTGCCTGTGCTTTGGCGGAGAGCTGCTTGAGAAGCGCCTTGTGCCCGCGATGCACACCGTCGAAGTTACCCAGGGTGACGACATTGCCGTGATGTCCGGCCTTGATGTTATGGGTGCCGTGTATGATTTCCATGGCGCGCATTATACCTCGTGCACACGTGAAACTCGTTCAGAGCCGAGCCGACTGCTAGCCGCTGTGGTGCAGCAACTGTCGAGGACGCACACCGGTGAGGACCAACACGAGGGCATAAAGCCCGATGCCCGCCGCCACCAGCACCAGCGCCCAGACAAGCCTGATGAAACCCTGCATGGCAAGAAAGTCGACGCGCTCGGCGACCAACCAGAGGGTCACGCCGAGAGCCGCCGAGGCGAGCATCGTACGCCACAAGAGCGGCCACAATCCCCGCCCGGCGTGGTACAGATTGTGGCGACGCAGGCCAACCATCAGCAGAACCACGTGCGTCCACGCAGACAGCGCCGTCGCCCAGGCGAGCCCGACATGGCCGAACCAGCGGTACGTGGCAAGGCTGCCGATCAAGTTTGCCGCTACCGCGACACTGGCGTAGCGAAACGGCGCCTGGGTGTTCTCGTGGGCAAAAAAAGCGGGTGCCAGCACTTTGACCAGCACAAACCCGGGCAGCGCTATCGCAAACATCTCGAGTGCAAGCCCGGCCATGCGCACGTCGTAGAGCGTCATCGCGCCGTCGGCGAAGCTCATGAATATGACGGCAATGAGCGGTTCAGCGAGCAGGTACAACGCGACAGCAGCCGGCAAGCCCAGCAGCAAGCCGAGATTCACACCCCAGTCGACGGTCCGCTCGAAGCGTTCCGGTTCACCGGCTGCGGCCATACGCGAAAGATGCGGCAACATGACCGTGCCGAGGGCAACGGCGACGAGCCCGACCGGGAGTTCGAGCAAACGGTCGGCGTAGTAGAGCCAGGAGATGCTCCCGGTGATCAGCGTCGAGGCGAGAATCGTGTTCACCAGCGCGTTGATCTGCCCGACCGATGCGGACAACACCGCCGGCACCAGCAGACGGCCTACCTGGCGCACCCCCTCATGGCGGTGCTCGAGAGTGGGTTTGACGATGAGGTCCAGGCCCTTCAGCACCGGCAGCTGAAACAAGAGCTGCACCAGGCCGGCAACCAGCACCCCCCAGGCGAGTATGTTCACCGCCGGCAGCGCGGTCTGCCCGCTGAGCGCAATCAGCGCCGCACCGATCAGACTCAGATTGAGCAGCACCGGCGTCACGGCCGGCACGGCGAAGCGGTTGTGGGCATTCAGCAGTGCGCCGGCATAGGCAACGAGCGAGATGAAACCCAGATAGGGGAATGTGATACGAACAAGTTCCGCGGTTTGCTCGAACACTTCCGGTCGTTCGGCAAAGCCCGGTGCAAAAACGTACGTCAGCTCGGGTGCAAAGACGACGCCCAGAAGTACGGCCAGCGCGAGACAGCTGGCGAATATGCCCGAGAGCGGCGCGATGAACGCAAGCAGTTGCGCCCGCCCCTGCTCGCGATGCCGCACGAGTACCGGCACAAAGGCTTGATTGAAAGCCCCTTCCGCAAAGAGGCGCCGAAAGAAGTTGGGAATGCGGAACGCCACGAAAAACATGTCGGCAAACTGCGACGCGCCGAAGAGGTACGACAGCACGATGTCGCGCACGAGCCCGCTGATACGGGACAGCAACGTCATCCCGGCGACGACACCACCCTGACGGGTCATGTTCTCACCGCTGGAATCGTCAGGCGCGGCGCCTTTCACAGTCCTTGATTGTGGCGACTCTTCGGTTGACATCTACCTACTCGAACGGCATATTTGCCGCCCTCAAAATTCAGCCCCCTTGCGGAGATAGCTTTGGCCAACAGTGCTCAGGCGCGCAAACGCGCCAGACAGAACGAAAAACGACGCGCGCAGAATGCATCGCAGCGCTCCATGGTGCGCACCTATATTAAACGGGTCGATGCTGCTATCGAGGCCAGCGACGGCGCTGCCGCCTCCACCGCTCTGGCTGAAGCGATGCCGCTGATCGACAAAATGGTCACCAAGGGCATCATGCATAAAAACAAAGCCGCTCGGCATAAGTCCCGGCTGAACAAAAAAGTCAAAGCCCTCGCTTCTTAGGCCGCTCGAGCCTCTCACGTCAGTACGAGATTGTCGCGGTGAACCAGTTCCGGTTCACCGACGTAGGCAATGTGATCACCGAACTCCTCTGAGCGAATGCCTTTGAGCTTTGCCACGTCCTCGCTGGCGTAGTTCGATAAGCCCTGCGCCAGGACGTTCCCGTCCGGATCCAGAATGCGCACCACGTCACCGCGCTGAAACCGACCGCTGACGCTTTGCACGCCGACGGCCAGCAGGCTGACCCCCCGCTCCCGTATCGCTTTGGCTGCGCCCGCATCCAGCGTGAGGTCACCTTTGGCCTTGAGCTGCCCGGCAATCCAGCGCTTGCGCGCCGTCATCGGGTTGAGATCGGGGACAAAGAGGGTGCCTATGTCATCCCCGGCCATGATTTTTACCAGGACGTCGTCCATCTGGCCGTTGGCAATGACCGTGTGTGCGCCCGAACGCGCGGCAAGCCGGGCGGCTTTGAGCTTGGTGACCATGCCGCCGCGCCCCATCTCCCCGGCGCCCGCGCCCGCGAGTTGATCAAGGCTCATGTCAGCAGCCGCTGCGTACGGGACCCGCTGCGCGGTGCTGACATGGCGCGGATCCTGATCCATGAGGCCGTCGACGTCGGTCAGAATGATGAGGAGGTCCGCGGCCAGCAGATTGGTCACCAGAGCGCCCAGCGTGTCGTTGTCGCCAAAACGGATTTCGTCGGTGGCCACTGTGTCGTTTTCGTTGATCACCGGCACCACGTTGAGATCTATGAGCTGCCCCAGCGTCGCGCGCGCGTTGAGGTAGCGCTCGCGATCCGCCAGATCCTCGTGCGTGAGCATGATCATCGCGGTGGCGCGCTCATGGTTGCCCAGCGCGCTTTCGTACGCCTGCGCAAGTCCCATCTGACCGACCGCCGCGGCAGCCTGGAGCTCATGCACGGTCTCCGGACGTTTGCGCCAGCCAAGACGCATGCAGCCCTCAGCCACGGCACCCGAGGACACCAGCACAATTTCGTAGCCCTGATGCATGAGCGCGCTCAGCTGCCGCGAATAGTCCGCGATCTTCTCGCGCGCCAGACCATTGGCAGGGTCGGTTAAAAGCGCGCTCCCGACTTTAACGACAAGCCGACGAACATGTTTGAGCACATCGGGGCGGGAGATTTGACGCTCACTCATGGACGTACACCACCTCGGGCTCATCATCATCGTCGGCGTCATCATCACGCGCGCGTTTGAGCTCAGCACGCGAGCGTTGCGAGTGGGCGAATACATCCGCGGTAATGCGCGCTTCCAGATCGGCGACGTATTCGGCGTAGGCTTCATCCTCGGCAACCCGCTCGCGCTCGTCGTTGAGCGCCAGCAGAAGCGCTCGCGCTAGCTCGATGACGCCGATATCCCCGAGCGCCGAAATACTGTGCAGCGGCCGGTCCGGGAATGTCTCGGCAAATCGCTGCTCGAGTTCGGCAAGCGCGCTGGCTTCGAGCTGGTCCACCTTGGATAGCGCCATCCATATGGGCCGTTCGGTCAGCGCAGCACTGTATTGATCGAGCTCCGCCTCGATATCGAGCGCATTCTGCAGCGGATCGCTGCCGTCTTCCGGCGCGACATCGACGAGATGCACGAGGATGCGATTACGCGCGAGATGACGGAGAAACTGGGCGCCGAGACCGGCGCCGTCCGCCGCGCCAACGATCAGACCCGGGATGTCGGCCATGACGAAGCTTGCGTCCGTATCGATCCGCACGACGCCCAGGTGTGGCACGAGCGTCGTGAACGGATAGTCCGCGACTTTCGGGTTGGCGGCGGACATCTGTCCGATCAGCGTGGATTTGCCGGCATTCGGCAAGCCCAGCAAACCAACGTCGGCAAGCAGCTTAAGCTGCAATCTGAGCGTACGCATCTCGCCGGGCGCACCCGGGGTCGTCTGCCGCGGCGCGCGATTGGTGCTCGACTTGAAGGCCGCGTTGCCGACCCCGCGATGTCCGCCCTTGGCGACCAGCAGCGTCTCGCCGACTTCGTTCAAATCACCGAGGATCTCTTCGGTCTCGTCATCGATGACCGTCGTGCCCACAGGCACTTTGACAAAGCAGTCTTCGCCGGCAGCCCCGGTTTTGTTGCGGCCGCTGCCGGGCGTGCCGCTTTTGGCCTGATAGCTCGGCTGGTAGCGAAAATCGATGAGGGTGTTGAGCCCGGCGTCAGCCACCAGCACGACGTCGCCGCCATCGCCGCCATTGCCGCCATCCGGGCCACCCTTGGCGATGTATTTCTCGCGCCGAAAGCTCAGGCAGCCGTTACCGCCTTTGCCGGCCTGCACGCGGATCGTTGCTTCGTCGAGGAATTGCATGGCGTTATTGTCGAACCCTAAAAAAAACCCCGCAAGAAGCGGGGTTTTCGTTCAAGACGGATCGTCTTAACTCTGCGGCACCACGCTCACGGTTTTGCGCTTGAGCGGCCCTTTGACCGCAAACTGCACATAGCCGTCAGAGGTCGCAAACAAAGTGTGGTCACGGCCACAGCCCACGTTGTCACCGGGGTGAAACTTGGTGCCGCGCTGACGCACGATGATGTTGCCCGCGGTGACGAACTGGCCGCCGAATTTCTTGAGGCCTAAGCGTTTCGACTCCGAATCGCGACCGTTGCGGGTACTACCGCCTGCTTTTTTGTGTGCCATTGATCGTTACTCCTGCCGCTAGCTGATGCCGGTAATTTTGACTTCGGTGAACCACTGACGGTGGCCCTGACGGCGCATGAAATCCTTGCGACGCTTGAACTTGATGATGCGTACCTTTTTACCGCGATCGGTGCGCAGCACTTCACCTTTGACCTGGCTGCCCTCGACATAGGGGGCACCCACATTGACATCGTCGCCGTTGGCAACCATCAGCACCTGATCGAAGACCACTTCTTCGCCGGGCTCAGCCGTCAGCAACTCCAGCTTCACAACATCACCTTCACTGACGCGATGCTGCTTACCACCACTTTGGAAAACCGCAAACATAACTCTACTCCTGAAGACCCGCAGGCTGTATTCTTCGCCTGCCGGGCTAGTATTCTTCGCCTGTCCGGCTAAAGGCGCGCCTAATAACTAAACGCGATAAACGGCCCCTGATCTCGCCGATATATTCTCGGCTTGGGGCCCCGGTGCGAAAGGCGCGTAATTCTAAGGGCAAAGTTTTTGGATTACAACGAGTTAAGCGCCCCTGAAGGGTACATTTTCACAGGCTTCGCGAGAGGTCCGTATGGCGTCTGAATCCGCGGTACGCACCAACGTCAGCCGTAAAGCAGCCAGCATCGATGCGCTGCAGCCGGTCTACGAGCTGGCGCAGCAGGAATTCGCCGCCGTCAACCAGCTGATACCCACGAAACTGACCTCAGACGTCGCCCTGGTCGAAGAAATCGGCACTTACATTGTCGAAAGTGGCGGCAAGCGCCTGCGGCCTCTGATGGTGCTGCTCGCTGCCGGTGCGCTCGACTATCGCGGCCAGCAACACGTCCCGCTGGCCGCCATCATCGAATTTCTGCACACGGCGACACTCCTGCACGATGACGTCGTCGACCATTCCGGCATGCGGCGCGGCAAACTCACGGCCAACGAAAAGTGGGGCAATGCGCCAAGCGTGCTGGTGGGCGACTTTCTCTACAGCCGCGCATTTCAGCTGATGGTCGAAGTCGGCAGCATGGACATCATGGACGTGCTTTCGAGCGCCACGAACACGATCGCCGAAGGCGAGGTCATGCAGCTTGCCAATGTCGGCAAGATCGACGTGACGGAAGCGGAGTATCGCGAGGTCATCCGCTGTAAAACAGCCCTCCTGTTCGAAGCGGCGACGCACACCGCGGCGCTGCTCGCACGCGACGACGGCGCCGATCCGAGTCACGTGACGACGCTGAAGAAGTTCGGCTGCCACTTCGGCATGACCTACCAGCTGGTGGACGACTGGCTCGATTACGCAGGCGACAGCAAAACCATGGGTAAAAACGCCGGTGACGATCTGGCGGAAGGCAAGCTCACTTTGCCGCTCATCTACAGTCTTGCCAACGCGTCCGAGCAGGACGCCGACACTATCCGCAGCGCCATCAGCGCCTGCTCCGCAGACGCGCTGCCCCGCGTGCTCGAGGTGGTACAGGCGTGCGGCGCGCTCGAGTACACGCATCGGTGCGCGCTGGCCGAAGCAGAGCTTGCGCTCACGAGTCTGAAACAGCTTCCGCCCGGCCCGTACGTCGAGGCGTTACGCACTCTGACTGAATTCAGCACGGCGCGTCTGTATTAATGTTGCGCACAGCAGCACTCACCTGCGGTCTTCTGCTCGCAGCGACCTCGGCGCATGCGGAGATCAACTTCGAGCCGTGTTTTCTCAGCGGCTCTGCGGGCAACGGCAGCCTGCACGCGCAATGTGCCGAGTGGCAGCGGCCGCTCGACCCTGATAATCCCGACGGCGAGACGATCACGCTGTTCGTCGCCAAGCTGCCCTCCACTGCCGTGGATCCGGCGCCCGATGCCTTTACCGTCATCAACGGCGGGCCAGGCGGATCCTCCATCGACATGATGGTCGACATGGGCGGCATTCTGCGCCCGTTTACGCGCGAGCGGGACGTCATCGTCATCGATCAGCGCGGCACCGGGCGCTCGACGCCGCTGACCTGCGAAACGATGACCGATACGACCGAAGATGCGGATCTCGAGCGGGTCATCGAGCTGACGCAAGAATGTCTCGAAAACCTGTCGCATGATCCGCGCTTTTTCACCACCAGCGTCGCGGTCAAAGATCTGGACGTTCTGCGGGAAACGCTGGGATACGAAACCCTGAGCGTGTACGGCGTATCCTACGGCTCCCGCGTGGCGCAGCATTATGCGCGCCAGTTCCCCGACACCACCCGGGCGGTCGTGATCGACGGCGTCGTCCCACCAACGGAAGTGCTGGGCGCGCAGATTGCACTTTTTTCCCAGAACACCCTGGACAGCGTTTTTGCCCGCTGTGCAGAGACCCCAGCCTGCAACGAACAGTTCCCCAACGCCGCCCGGGACTTCGAAACCGTCGCTGAGCGCCTGCGGAACGACACCATACCGCTCAACATACAACACCCGGTAACAGGTATACCCACGGATATCGAGGTGAGCTACGGGCATCTGGCCATTCTCGTGCGCCTCGCGCTGTACGCGCCGCCGAGCTCAGCGCTCATTCCGCTGATCGTGCATGAAGCAGCCAACAACGAGAACTACCTGCCCATCGCAGCCAACGCGCTGCGCATGATCCATCAGCTGACCGACAGTATCTCCTACGGCATGCACAACGCGGTGATGTGCACAGAGGACGCGCCTTTCTTCGACGACAGCACCGTCGACTTCGAGGCGATGGCGGCCACCTACCTCGGTGAGGACATGTATAAGACGCTCAAAGCCATGTGCGAGGTCTGGCCCGCAGGTGTGATGGACGCGAACATCAAGGACATCCTGACGAGCGACATCCCCACACTGGTGCTCTCCGGCGAATTCGATCCCATCACGCCGCCGGTCTTCGGCGAAGCGGTCATGCCGACGCTCTCGAACGCCACGCATATCATCGCGCCAGGTCAGGGGCACGGCGTGTTCCCGCAAGGCTGCCTGCCGCGGCTGGTGCTCGAATTCGTGGAGACGCCTGACCCGGCGGCAATCGACGCCAGCTGCACCGATTTCCTCGGCACCCATCCTTTCTTCATCAATCTGATGGGACCGCCGCCATGATCAAGATCGAAGGGTTGAAGAAACGCTATGGCGACGTCGAAGCCGTGCGCGGTGTTTCGTTTGCGGCGGCTGACGGGCGGATTACCGCGCTTCTCGGCCCCAACGGCGCGGGCAAATCGACCACGCTGCGGATTCTGAGCACGGTATCCGCGCCGGATGAAGGCTATGCACAGGTAGACGGCGTCGATGTCGTCGCCGACCCGATGACGGTGCGGCAGAACATCGGCGTGCTGCCCCACAATTCCGGGTTGTATGCGCGGCTCACCGGCATCGAGAACGTCCGTTATTTCGGCCGCCTGCAGAACATCGCGCGCGCGGATCTGGAAAACCGGATCGACGCGCTGGTCGAGCAGCTGGAAATGCAGGACTTCTGCAATCGCCGGACAGCGGGCTTCTCACAGGGACAGAAGATCAAGGTGGCGCTGGCGCGCGCGCTCATTCACGACCCCAAACACGTCATTCTCGACGAGCCTACGAACGGGCTCGATGTCATGGCGACCCGCGCCCTGCGCGAGATCATCAGCCGCCTGAAGTCGGACGGTAAGTGCGTGCTCTTCTCGAGCCACATCATGCAGGAGGTCGACGCCTTGTGTGACGATGTCATCGTCATCGGCAAAGGCCAGGTCAAATTCGACGGCACGATAGCGAGCCTCCGCGAACACGCCGGCACGGAAGATCTCGAGGACGCGTTCGTCCGGATGGCGGGGCTCGGCGAGGAGGAAACCGCATGAGCGGCTTTGGCGTGGTCTTCGCCAAGGAGTTCACCGACAACATTCGTGATCGGCGCACGCTGCTCTCGTCTTTCTCGCTGGCGGTCCTGGGTCCGATCTTTTTTGTCGGCATCATGGTCTTCGTGCTGGACCGCGCGCTGGGGGAAAGCGACGACCCGATCGAGTTTGCCGTCGTCGGCGCGCCATACGCCCCGCAGCTGATGGCGCATCTCGAGCAGCAGAACACCGACATCACACGCATCGAAACGGACCGTCCGCGCGACGTGGTGCGGGACGGTGATCACAAGCTCGTCCTCGTCATCAATCCCGACTACGAGGACCGCTACGCTCAGGGCAACCTGAATACCCTGCTGCTGGTCTACGACTCGAGCGAGATATCGTCATCCCGCCGTCATCTCGGCACCCTGCGGGCATACATCAATCAGTACAGCGCCACGGTCGGTGCGCTACGGCTGTGGCTGCGCGGTATCGACCCATCGATCTCGCGCCCGATCAACACCCAGGAAGTCGACGTCGCCTCACCAGCAGCACGTGCGCTGACGATTCTTGCCACGCTGCCGTACTTTCTCATCATGGTCATCTTCATGGGGGGCTTTTATCTCGCCATCGACACGACCGCCGGAGAACGTGAGCACGGCTCCCTCGAGCCGCTCCTGACCCAACCGGTCAGCCGCGCCCAGCTCGTCTGGGGCAAGATCGGTGCAACCTCGGTATTCGGCCTGTTGAGCCTGCTGATTTTTCTGATCAGCCTCTTCTTCTCGGTGCCGTTTGTGCCGTTCGAGCGCATCGGCATGGCGCTGGAACTCGGGCTGCCGCAGATGCTGCAGATTCTGATTGTCGGCCTGCCGTTGATCTTCTTCGCCGCCGCGCTCCTGACGGTCGTCGCTTCCTTTGCCAAGAGCTACAAGGAGGCGCAAACCTACCTCACTGTCGTCATTCTCATACCGACGCTGCCCTTGATCCTGGCGCAGATCCTGAATGTCGAAACCACCCTCGGCATCATGTTCGTTCCAAGCCTCAGCCAGGCAACGCTCATGGCCGACCTGATCAAGAGCGAGACGATCACGCTCGTTCATATGCTCACCTCAATGGCAACAACCATCGTCTACGGCGCGTTTCTGTCATGGATCGCCGTCAAGCTCTACAGCACAGAACGCATCCTGGGCTGAACGAACCAGACAGGCGTTCCGGACTAGGCTAGACCCGCCCCTTGGGCTAACCTGTCAGGCTGAGCTTGGGAGAGACACGCATGGATATTGGCCTTTTCGGCATCAACATGAACTTCATGGCCGACCCGCAGTGGGCGGTTAAGGTGGCGCAGCACGCAGAAGCTGCGGGTTTCGAGTCGCTGTGGACAGGCGAGCACGTGGTGCTGCCGGATCCTCAGGAACCGCCCTCACCCGCGCCGCCGCAGACGCCCATGCTGCATCCGCCTGCGTTGTTGGCCCACTTGTCAGCCGTCACCTCGAAGATCAAGTTCGGCACCGGCATCACGCTGATCGCCCAGCGCAACCCGGTGGTTCTGGCGAAAGAGATTGCGAGCCTCGATGTGCTGTGTGGGGGACGGCTGCTGTTCGGCGTGGGCGCCGGCTACCTGCACCAGGAATTCGCCGCTCTCGGTGTAGATTTTGCCTCGCGCGGCGCGCGCACAGACGAATATCTGGACGCCATGCGCGTGCTGTGGAATGAATCCAGCCCGGAGTTTCACGGCAACTTCGTGGACTTCGCCGGTATCGATGCACAGCCTCGGCCCGTGCAGGCGGGCGGCCCTCCCGTGATCGTCGGCGGCGCAAGTCCGGCTGCCATGCGCCGCACGGTGACTCACGGCAACGGCTGGTACGGTTTCGCGATGGACGTCGATACCACCGCCAAATCTCTCGAGCTTCTGAAGCTTGCCGAGGCGCGCTACGAACGCCCCGCTAATCTGGGTGATCTGAGTATCTCTGTCACACCACCACGCCCCCCGACCCGGGCGATGCTCGACGATTATGCAGCGCTTGGGGTTGACCGCGTCATCCCCATGCTCGGCTTCTACGACGAGGACAATATTCTGAGCGCGCTCGACGCGCTCGCGAACGACCTGCTGTAGCGCAAACCAGCGCCTCCGGCCGCGCCTGGCCGCCGCGTTCCAATTGGTTGGCATCCGGGATCGTGCGACACTAGCCGCACTGTGAAACGTCTGATTGCCGAGCTGCGGCGGCGTAACGTCATCCGCACGACAACCTACTACATCGGCGCCGCCTGGGTCGTCATCGGCGCGTGCGACATCCTGTTTCCGATGATCAACATCAGTGATCAGGCGCTGCGAGTGGTGATCCTTTCCGCACTTGCGGGGATTCCCATCATCGTCGGCCTGTCGTGGTTCTTCGACTTGTCAGCCAGCGGCGTCACGCTCGACTCAGCCGAATCGAAGCCGGAGAAAACCCAGCACAGCGCCCTGGATCTGGTGCTCATCGCCATTCTCGCCGGCGCGTTGACCGTTTCGGTCGTGATCAATCTACGCCAGGGATCGCTATTCATAGACACCACCACCACGCCGCTCATCGCAGTCGTGCCGTTCGACGATCTTTCCGAAGACAGCGCACACGTTTCCTTCGGGCTTGCCGAGGAACTCCTGACCCTGCTCGTGCGCGCCCCCAACATGCGGGTCATGTCCCAGGCCACGGCGTTCGGCCTCAAAGACGCCGGTGACATCGTCAGCGCCGCGAGCAAGCTGCAGGCCGACTTCATCATCCGCGGCAGCGTGCGCGGGCAAGCCGACGAGTTTCGCGTCATCGTCCGTTTGATCGACGTGGCCCGCGGCGAGGTGGTCTGGGCAGACGACTACAGCGGCGCGTTATCCGAAGTATTTGCCGCACAGCTGCAGGTGGCGGAAGCCGTAGCGTCCTCGCTCGACGTCGCGATCGACTATGCCGTCTCGAGTGAGCAAGGCCCGCTGAACGCTCAGGCGGTAGACCTCTATCTCCAGGCTAAAACCACCGTCAAAGCTTCGGGCGCGCTGGACTCGGTCAGAAAGGCAAAGGGCGCCATCGAAACGGCACTCTCACTGCAGCCGAACTTCGTGGCCGCGCAAAGTTACCTGTGCCGCGTGCACATGATGCTGTTTTCGCGTACCGAGGACGCCGACGACTTTCAGCGCGGCGAAACGTCCTGCCAGAGCGCGCTGAAACTCGATCCCGACTCACCGCATACACGGCTCGCTCTCTCCGTGCTCTACAACAACGCCGGCCGCCATGAAGAAGCGCAGGCCATCGCGCTGGCTGTGAGCCAGCAATTGCCGAACTGGGAGGAAGCGTTCAATCAGCTCGGCGAGTCAGCCTGGCGTCTGGGCGATCTCGCCGCGGCAGAACAGGCGTTTACGATCGGCACGACCCTGAGCCCCGCGGACTATCGCCCCTACCTGTCGCTCGGCAACTTTTACGCGCGCAACCAGATGTACGACAAGGCGCTGACCCCGTTCGGCAAAATCGTCGATCTGATGCCGGAAGATTTTCTCGGTTATGCCTCTCTCGGCGTCACGCACTACGAGATGGGGAACTTCGAGGAAGCGAAATCGCTCACCGAAAAAGCGCTGGGCATCGATGAAAACTCGCGCGGCTTTTTCAACCTGGGCCTGATCAACGTTGCCCTGGATCAGCCTGCGGACGCCGCAGAAGCGTTCCGCAACTCGCTGCGCCTGAATCCGAAAAACTATCGCGCCCTGATGTTTCTGTCGCAGAACCTGGCGCTCGCCGGTGACGAAGATGGCGCTCGACAAGCGTCCGAAAAAGCCATTCTCGTCATAGAGGAACTCGTTACGGTGAACCCAAATGCCGCTTACGCCCTCTCCAACGGCGCAACGCTGCTCGCCCAGCTGGGACGCACCGAGGAAGCCATTGCCTGGGCGGAACGCGCACGCGCTGTCAACACGACCGACCCGGCCAAGGTCCAGTTCAACATCGGTGTCACCTACTTCCAGGCCGGGCAGCCGGAGCGTGGCATTGCGGAACTGTTGACTGCGCTGGATATGGGGTACCCGAAAGACCTGTTCAGCAAAAACGAGATGGATGAGGCGATTTTTAACCATCCGGAGATCCAGGCACGTTTGTCGGAAAATCCCGACGATGGTGTGGCATCAGTGCCGTAAGATCATTAGAATTCGCGCTCTGTCGATTCGTGGCAGGCAGTCGGAGTGTAGCTCAGCTTGGTAGAGCACTACGTTCGGGACGTAGGGGCCGGAGGTTCAAATCCTCTCACTCCGACCATTTCTAAGACTGGAATTCCTCCGTTAGAAGCATGAACCTCCGGCCGGCCGTCGCAACTGCGTTGCGCGTTCAAATCCTCTCACTCCGACCATTTCTAAGACTGGAATTCCTCCGTTAGAACCATAATCCTCCGGCCGGCCGTCGCAACTGCGTTGCGCGCTCAAATCCTCTCACTCCGACCATTTCTAAGACTGGAATTGCTTCGTTTGATCAACGAGCCTCCGGCCGGCCGCAATTCGCTGAGTCCGATGCACTCAAAGAAGTATCTGAGGCTTGGGAAAACTGGACGGCTGAAGAAAGATTGGCATTAGGCATAAGAGCGTTGGCAGATGGAATGCCACGCCGAAGGCCAGACAGTGTTCTAAACCGCCCAGCTAAGCCCAGACGCCAACAAGCCAGGGCTTAGGGCTTAGGGCTTAGGATTTACATCCACTCGCCTCTTAGCTACCTACCGCAGGTTACTGTTTGCTAGTGTCCAGATGCAAAGCGAAGTTTTTCTATGTCGGCCAGATCTACGCCTTCTTCCTGAGCGAACCTTTCAAGATCATCGAAATCCACCTCCGAATGGCGAGCAACCATCAATGCTTGATCCCAAGATTGCCTATCATTCCAGTGCCAGTAAGCCGCCAGGCGATCCATTACACAAAGCGTTGGTGTAATTACCCTCAATGGTCCCCACTCCGTTTCCAACCGTGGAATATCACCGTGTTGCACCAGTCGATTCCCAAACTCCAATGGCGATGGTGGGAATTCAATAAAGTACTCAGTACCGGGATGCACGAAGTGTCGTTTGTCTTGTGCCAGTTGAAAACCTAACGGCTCAAGCGCCAGGGTAAGGCTTTCTCGCAATGCAGCCGTAGCAAAGTCCAGGTCCATCGATTTGTACTCATTCTCTGAATGGATACTGACGGCAGCGCCCCCAACCAGAGTTGCAGTGATACCCGCATCCTCTAACGTGTTGCTGACCAGTACGGCGAGTTCGATGTCCGTGGTGTTACCGTTAATTTCCAATGGAACTCTCTAGCGGCTTACCTGATCTACGTGGGCGCTGTCTCTGCCTGAAGTATTGGCGCTGGACGTCCATCGGTAGCTTTTCTAGTTCTCCTTCCAGGAATGTTCGAAGATTTTTCGCCGTAGAACTTCGCGGGTTCCATGTAAAAACGCGGGACCTACCAATGACTCGGCTCACTACTAGTCCCGCACTTTCAAATCGCAGTAGCTGGCGCTTGATTGCAGTCTTAGGCACGCCAAAAGTCTGGGCGATCCTGCTGACATGGCCCTCACCGTAGTTCTGTAAAAACAACAGGGTGATTGCCGCTGACTTGCTACCAAAAATTGCTTCAAGTTGTTGATTCATAATGGTCGAAGATCATACACATTTTGCGTCCATATAAACACAAAATGTGTCCATATAAACACATTTAGTGTTTATTAAGAGCGGCTCTACCAACAAAGCGTCGTTATCACCACAACAGATGGTCGCCAAACCCGAGAACTAGATTTCAGGCTGACAGTAAGTGGGGGGGCGAGCACCTCCAGTTGCTCGCCGCTCGAAGAAATCGCCGCCGCGCCACGTCCCTTGCGGCACGCACCCGCATGAAGGACTCTCGCCGTTAAATCCCGGAGAAACCGATGTACCGCCGCTTATGAAACGCACGGTTGCCGAACAGCGCTTCCGTTGCCCGTGCGCGTTTCAGGAAGAAGCCCGCATCGAACTCATCGGTCATGCCAATGCCGCCATGCATTTGGATCATGTCGTTAGTCATCGCGTGCAGAAAATCGCCGATCTGGCACTTGGCCAGTGAGCACATCTCCGCAACATCTTCACCACCTTGATCAATTGCGGTGAGCGCGGCTTCGACACAAGAGCGGGCAAACTCCATGTTCATGAAGTGTGTGGCCTGACGATGTCCCAGCGACTGAAACGAACCAATCACCTGGTCAAACTGGACTCGGGTCTTCAGATATTCCAACGTACGATCAAACGCCTCGGCGCCCGTGCCGAGCATTTCTGCCGCCAACCCGGCCCGGCCGCGATCCAGCACGGCCTCCAGGAGCGCACGACCCTCGTCAACTTTGCCAAGTATCGCGTCAGCGCCAACACTGACGTTGTTGAATGAGATGTCTGCATAGCCGCGTGAATCGACAGTCGACAGGGATGTGCGGCTGACGCCGTCGGCAGCTGCATCAACAACGAACAAGGTCACGCCAGCCTCATCGGCGTCTTCACCGCTCGTTCTCGCTACCACTATCAGCACATCCGCC
Organism: Pseudomonadales bacterium; assembly: GCA_965267275.1. Lineage (GTDB taxonomy): Bacteria > Pseudomonadota > Gammaproteobacteria > Pseudomonadales > Azotimanducaceae > UBA4421. The sequence continues at coordinate 1,559,181 of OZ253950.1, read as the reverse complement.
GCGGCGCCTTCCATGACAAAGTACTTGGATCCTGAAAGCACATAGCCGTCACCAGAGGCTTTGGCCGCCAGGCTGATGGACGCTGGATCGTGCTGCGAGGATTCATCCACGGCCAGCGTGACAATGGTGCTGCCGCTGGCGATGTCGGGCAGGTACTGCTTTTTCTGCGCGTCGGTGCCACCCAGCAAAATTGCAGAAGCGCCGACAAGGCCCGATGCGAGGAGCGGGCTTGCCGTCAAACCACGTCCGGTTTCTTCGAGGACCACCCCGAAGGTGCGAAAGTCCATACCCGAGCCGCCATATTCCTCGGGAATCAAGATGCCTGCCCAGCCCAACTCGCAAATCGCCTGCCACGTGTCGGGGGCATAGCCGTTGGCGAGCCCGGCATCGCGCATGGCACGAAACGCGGTCACAGGAGATTCGTCATTGACCCAGGATTTTGCCTGATCCTGCAGGATCACCTGCTCTTCTGTCAGTACCGCCATTTTTTAATATCCTTTCAGACCCAGCACGCGTTTCGCGACGAGGTTCAGGTTCACTTCGTTGGATCCACCTTCGATGGAGTTCGCTTTCGAACGCAGCATGGCGCGGGTGTGCGCCAGTTCGTCCGGAGAGAATCCGTCACCTTCCCAGCCAACGCCGCGATTGCCCATGATCTCAACCATCAGTTCTTCACGGTCCTGATTGAACTTGGCCCACGCGATTTTGAGGATACCGATGGCGGGCGTTGGACCATGTACGGCCGCTTCCGCGCTCATGCGCCGGGCGGTGAGGCTGAAGGCGTGGGAGAACATTTTGTTGTCGGCAATGCGCTCGCGCATGCCGCCGTCGGCAAGCACGCCGTCCTTCAGACCAATGTGGTCGCGGGCGGCGTCTTCGAGCCGATAACCGCCGCCGCCGTTGACGTCACCGCCCCCGCCTTCGCCGGCAATGCCCGAGCGCTCGTGCAACAGCAGATGTTTACCAATCGCCCAGCCTTTGTTCTTTTCGCCGATCAGGTTTTCTTTCGGGACGATCACGTCGGTGAAGAACACCTCATTGAACGGTGAGTTGCCGGAGATCAGCTTGATCGGTTTGACTTCGACGCCCGGCGACTTCATGTCGAGTGTGATGAAGCTGATCCCTTCGTATTTGTTGTTTTTGTCGGTGCGAAAGATCCCGTACATCCAATCGGCTTCTTTTGCCCCTGAGGTCCAGATCTTGGAGCCGTTGATGATGAAATGATCACCCCGGTCCTCAGCAAAGCTCTGCAGGCTGGCAAGGTCGGAGCCAGCGCCGGGCTCCGAGTAGCCCTGACACCAATGAATGTTGCCTCTGATGATGTCCGGCAGGTAACGCTGCTTTTGCTCGTCGGTGCCGTAGTCGAGGAGCGTCGGGCCCCACATCATGGTGCCGAATCCGCCGATCGGGCTGACCGCGCCCGCTCGACTCATTTCTTCACGCAACACAGCCGCCTGTTCCGGCGACAAGCCGCCGCCGCCGTACTCCGCGGGCCAGGTCGGGGTCGACCAGCCTTTTTCGCCGAGGCTTTCCTGCCAGGCCTTCCAGTCCCCTGTCAGTTTCGCGCCAAACCCGGCGATGCCCGGCGGACGCTGCCCCTTGAGGGAAGTGGGGAAGTTCTCATCAAGCCAGGATCTGGCTTCTTCTCGAAACGCATGAACATCCTGCGTCATCATTCACTCCGTTGTGCTCTGTTCTAATTAGTCGCCCGGCCGCGACCGGCTCCAAACTGACCGCAAAGCATATTTCCAGCGGGGCCCAGATGCCATAGACACCGCTCCGAAAACCTCGACAAGGGACCCTCGAAGACACCTCGGCCCTGTCACTATGCGTCAAGTTCACGGGACGTTTTTGATCCCGAGCTACCTTGGGTCGCGCTGAGGCGAGTAACTTTCTCGTGATCAGTTCGACGCAAGACGGTCCGACGGGACCGTCTCAACGGTCTGCTGACAGTCTCAGCCTTTGAGCTTCACTTCCAGGTGATCCATCAGTTCACCCATCTGGCCGCTTGGGCTGAACTCAATCGCCTCGTAATCTTCATCAACCCGCACGGTATGCCCGGGCGGCCAGTAGTAAACTTCACCGGCATGCACAGTCTCTTCCGTGCCGTCCGCATAGGTCACATGGATCGATCCTTTGACGACGGTCCCCCAGTGCGGGCACTGGCACAGATCATCGGGCAGGCCTTCAAGCAGCGGTGTCGCGTCAGCGCCGGCGGGAAAGCGGATGCGAGCGACATTGAGCTCGCCCCAGTCCTGGCCTTGAAAGCAGATGGCGCCGGCTTCGAGACGCGTGGGCAGGTCTTTGATTTCTTTTTTCATCAGCGTTCCTCTCTCATTTTCGCTTTGTCTTTTACTTCTTGTCTTTTACTTCTTGTCTTCTTGCTTGCTTCCCTTTTATTTCTTGTCGTTTCAGAACTCATCATGGCGGGACCAACGCCATGTCTCATCTTCTACGCCTGAAGCGAACGACAAGCAAGCGCGCGCACACGGAAGTTTCCACAGCCGGTCTCTGTGGGACATAATCTCCGGGTGAAACCAGAACTGGCACAATCCATACAGCAAGCGAAGTCGCTGCTCGAACGCGACGGCGCGGTCGTGCTTGCCGATGTCGGCAGCACCGCTGAAGAGGCCAAAGCGCTGATGCGGGATCTCTTTGCACCCGGGTTAAGGGCGCTGCCGGAGCCGGCCAGAGTGTTCGACGGCGGCGAGCAGGATCGTAAGCTCGCAAACAAAGATCATCACGATCCCCTGCCGGTGCACACCGACGGGTTTGCTTACGGTGATCTTTACCCCGACTGCCTGCTGCTGGTCTGCGTGCAGACATCCGACCTCGGCGGCGAAAGTTTTCTCGTCGACGGTTACGCGGTACTGGATCAGCTTGCGGCCAGCCCCGAGACACGCTGGGCGGCGGACGCGCTGGCACAAGTTGAGGTCGATCAGACCGAAGAAGGCATGCAGCCCGCGTTGTCCCCGATCGTGCAGCGCACGCCGGCGGGCCGCCTGATGGTCAGGCGCGTCCTCGACCAGGACGGCAACGGCCCCACGGTCGCGCCAGACAGCGCCGATGCCGCGCGCGATGCCGGCATGATCGATCTTTGGCTGCAGACCATCGAAGCGTCCGCGGCGAGCGCGCCGCGATTTCGCCTCGAGTCCGGCCAGGCGCTCCTCGTCGACAACTATCGGATGTTCCATGGCCGCGAGGGCTACGACGATCCATTGCGCATGATGTGGCGCGTGTGGGGCTGGTCAGATCAGTCGCTCGGCGTACCTGACATGCCGCTGCATTCCGACACGCGCTACGCCTACTCCGACGCATAGTCGGCCCGAGCCGGGTAGCTCCATTTTCTCTGCCCCCGACCTTCATCACAATCACGCCATCATCGCGTTATCCCCCTGAGCGGGTTTAACGCTGAGAATCTTATTGCGAATCATTCTTGTTTGCGTTAGCGTGCGTTCGGGATTAAGCAGGACCAACCATGTCGTTTTTAAACAAGAGCAATAAACACCGTGCTTTGCCATTAACCGTGGCTTTGGTGGCCATCGCCGCGCCGCATGTGCAGGCGGACGACCAGGCCATTGAGGAAGAGATTGTCGTCACCGGCAAGTATCTGTCGATCGACAAGATCAACTCGGTGAAGACCCCCACGCCGATTCTGGACGTGCCGCAAAGCCTCTCGATCCTTACGGCCGCGCAGATCGAAGAGCAGGCGTTCCGCAACTTCGGCGACGTGCTCCGCTACACGCCGGGGCTGTCCATCAGCCAGGGCGAAGGGCACCGCGACGCGATCATCATTCGCGGCATCCAGACCACCGCCGATTTCTTCATCGACGGCATCCGCGACGACGTGCAGTACTACCGGCCGCTATACAACGTCGAGCAAATCGAAATCCTGCGCGGTTCGAACGCGCTGCTCTTCGGCCGTGGCGGCGGCGGTGGCGTGATCAACCGCGTGCAGAAAAAGGCTGTGGTCGGCGAACAGTTTACGAGCTTCAACGCCGGCTACAGCACGCTGGATGCCCACTCTTTCGGCGTCGACACTAATTTTGGCAACGGCGATCGCGGCGCTTTCAGACTGAACGCCTACTATCAGGGTCACGACAACCACCGCGACTTCTACGACGGCGAGAGCTTTGCCATCAACCCGACGGCGACGTTGCTGCTGAGCGACGCCACCTCTTTAGATCTCTCGTACGAGTACGTCGACGACGACCGGGTGGTAGATCGCGGCGTACCGTCTGTGAATCGCGCAAACGGTCCGGCTGAGCCGTTGGAAGACTTCGAAGATACGTTCTTCGGATCGCGGAACGCCAACGACACAACCCTAGAAGCGCACATCGTGCGCGCACGCCTCGACCATGAATTTTCCGACCGGCTGCGCGGCAACGTCACCGCCCACTACGCCGATTACGACAAGCTGTATCGCAACCTCTACGCGAGCGACGCCGTCGTCGTCTCCAACGGCACCGTCCCGGAGGTGGAACTCGACGGTTATCTGGATGCGACCGAGCGTGAGAATTTCATCTTTCAGGCCAACCTGATCGGCGAATTCCAGACCGGGTCCTTCAAGCACACGCTCCTCTTCGGTATTGAAGCGGGCAATCAGAAGACGGCCAACGCGCGCAGCGACAACGTGTTCGACGCCAACGGTGACGATCAGCTGGTCATTCCGTTTACGGACCCGCTGCAGATCCCCGCCTTCGGTTACACGAACCCGGTCAGGGACCGTGAATCAGAGCTCGATTTCACTTCGGTATACCTGCAGGACCAGGTCGACGTGACCGAGCAACTCAAGCTGCTCGTTGGCCTGCGCTATGACTCTTTCGACATCGATGTTTTCGACACCATCGAACAGAACGACGGCGACGCGGTGGACGGCAACTTCAACCGCAAAGACACCGAGGTAACGCCGCGTTACGGCATCATCTGGAAGCCGGCGGAAAACATCTCCGCCTATGCCAGTTACAGCGAAACGTTCCTGCCGCGTTCCGGGGACCAGTTCCTGACCCTGAATCTCGACAGCGAAAGCACCCGTCCACAGTTCTTCGAGAACCGTGAGATCGGTTTCAAGTGGGACATCCGCCCGGACCTCAGCTTCACTGCGGCCGTGTTTGAGCTCGAACGCGAGAGCTATACCTCCGTCGATCCGGACGATCCGGGTCAGGTGATCATCATCGAAGGTTCGGAGACGACCGGCTTCGAGCTACAGCTCGCCGGCAACCTGACCGAGTACTGGGCCATCACCGCGAACTACGCGAGTCTCGACGGCGAGGTTCAGCGCGCTGACGGCAGCGGCAATGACGGCAACGACACCCGCCAGACGCCGGACAGCATGTTCTCCCTCTGGAACAACTTCCGCATCAACGACAAGTTGAGCTTCGGCATCGGCGCCACCTATCAGGACAGCTTCTTCGTACGCGAAGACAACGCCGTCGAAGTACCGGACTACACGCGCATCGATGCCGCGCTCTTCTACGACGTCAGCGAAGCGCTGCGGGTACAACTCAATATCGAGAACCTGCTCGACGAGGCGTATTTCCCCGACGCGCACAGCAACAACAACATCTCCACGGGCAAACCGCTGAACGCGCGCGTGTCCGCAACGTACCGGTTCTAACGACAGCTGCCGCCCTCGATTTCTGTCGAGGGCGGCCACTAGAATTGGCTAAGCCCTGAAGTCCGACGATCCGATCCAAGACACCCCCGCGCCGCCGCCGCGATCCTTTCCAGAGCACCAACGGCCGTCCGCAGCACGCAGGCCTCAAGCCAGGCTGCCGCCGTCCACGACCAGCACCGAACCGTTGCAGTAGGTGCCCTGCACCGCCATGAAATAGATGGCGTCGGCCACCTCTGCGGGCGTCCCCGGGCGGCCGAGCGGACACACCTGATAACGCATGGTTTCATCGGCGAACGGATTCAGCTCGGAATCTAGCACCGGCTTGACCATGTCGGTGTCGACAAACCCCGGCGCAACCACGTTCGCACGTATGCCCTGAGGACCGTAGGCGAGCGCCAGCGAGCGGGTCAAATTGATCACGCCGGCTTTGGCCGTCGCGTAGGTGTGGGCATCCTGCATGCCCTTCAGGCCGCCACCGCTGCTGACGTTTACGATACTCGCGCCCGCGCCGAAATGCGCAAGCGCCGCATGACACATGAGATAAACGGAGTCGAGGTTGATCCGCAGGACTTCCCGCCATTGTGTGTACTCCGTCTCGCCTAACGCTGCCATGCTGCCGGGATGATCCAGACCGTAGCTCCAGCCGACACCCGCGTTGTTGACCAGCACCTGATAGTCACCAAGCTCAACCGCGCGCCGGGTCAGCTCGGCGACGGCGTCCCTGTCGCCGACGTCGGCGGCTACCGGAACAATGCGGCCTTCGAGACCGGCCGCGAGTTCAGCGGTGGCTTCCAGGTTAGACAGCCGTCGCCCGGCGGCCACAACGGCAAAGCCGGCATCTGCAAACCTCACTGCGGTCGCCTGCCCTATCCCGCTGCCCGCCCCGGTCACTACTGCCACACGCTCTGCCATATCAGTTCACCTGTCGTTCCATGCCTTCCCAGAAGGGTTTGCGCAACTCACGCTTCAACACTTTGCCGGATGGATTGCGCGGCAGCTCGTCGATGAAATCGACGCTCTTCGGACATTTGTAACCGGCAATGCGCTCGCGGCAGTAACCAATCAGCTCGTCAGCCGTTGCGGAAGTATCCGGCGCCAGCACGACAATCGCTTTCACGGACTCGCCCCAGCGCTCATCGGGTACGCCGATGACGGCAATGTCGGAGACCGCGGGATGACCGAACATTGCGCTTTCCACTTCGGCTGGATAGACATTTTCGCCACCACTCACAATCATGTCCTTGACCCGATCGTGCACATAAACGTAGCCATCCTCGTCGAGATAACCAGCATCACCCGTGTGCACGTAGCCGTCGATCAACGTCGTGTCGGTCGCTTCCGGCAGATGCCAGTACCCGAGCATATTGGCGGGGGAGTAGATACAGATCTCCCCAACCTCATGCGGTGAGAGCGGCTGGTTGTTCTCATCAACCACTTTGAGCTTGACGCCGGGGTATGGTTTCCCGGCTGAGCGCATCCGCTCGTTACCTGCCGCGTCATGATCGCCAGGCGGCAGATAGGTGGCAGCACCGGTTGTCTCCGTCATGCCGTAGAGCTGTATGAAGCCGCATTGAAATGTCGCAAGCGCCTCGCGCAGAAGATCGAGCGGTATCGGGGACGCGCCATACATGACGTACTCGAGCTTGGAAAAGTCGGTCGTCGCGGCGTTCGGGTGCTGCACGCACATGCGGATAGCCGCGGGCACCATGAAGGTCTTGGTGATGCCTTCCTGCTCGATGATGCTGAGCGCAAGCTCGGGCTCAAAATCAGCGACAATCACGAGACGCGCACCGCCATACAAGCCCATGATGCCGTAACCCACACCGCCAATGTGGAAACTCGGCATCGCCACAAGGCTGACGTCCTGGGGTGTCCATTCATTCCACGCCATGTCGTCGTTCGCAGGTTGCCTCGGCAGAGCAAAGAAGCACTTGTGCTGCAGCTGCACACCCTTCGGGTGACCCGTCGTGCCGCTGGTATACATCTGTATCGCCACGTCATCCGCGCTGACCGCTACCGCAGGCAGCGCATCGTCCTGACCGTCACGCCACGCGGTGAACGCCGGCCACTCGGCATGCCCCGCTTCCATCGCGATGATCTGCACGTCGCTCGCAAGATCCGCTTTCGCAGCTTGTGCAAGACCATAAAACTCCGGGCCGACGAACAGCACCTGCGCCTCACAATCGTTCATGATGTACGCCACTTCCGGCGCTGCGAGGCGCCAGTTGATGCCAACCGATACCGCGCCTGCGCGCGCGCAACCGAACACAATCTCATAGAAGAGATCAGAATTTTTGCCGAGATACCCCACGCGATCGCCTTTCGCCACACCAAGCGCCATCAGCCCGTTGGCAACCTGGTTAGCGTGGCTATCGAACTGAGCGTAGGTTGAGCGCCGAGCCTCATAACGGAAGACCTCCGCGTCAGGCTGGCTCGAGGCATACAGTGCGAGGAGCTCACCCAGGGTACTGACCTGGTCGATGGATTCTGGAGATTCAGCCATAACTTGCCGCCCTAACTAGTGAGGCGACGAGTGTGCCAGGCTCACGAGATTCGGAGCAAGCTTGCCGGATGGACCAGGCATCGCGACAATCTTCTCATTCGCAGTTCTATCGGGGAGGAGTTATGTATCCAGGCCACTGGGCAGAGGTGAAGCCGGACGAAATCGCCGTGGTCAACACGAACAGCAATGCCACGCTGACATGGCAGGAACTCAATGACCGTTCCAATCAGGTCGCGCAGCGGCTCGCAGCCGATGGTCTGTCACAGGGTGACAACGTGGCGATGTTCATGGACAACCGCCTGGAGTTTTTTGTGATCGCCTGGGGCGTACTGCGCTCGGGCATGTACCTCACCTGCATCAACCGCTATCTCACCGCTGACGAGGCCGCCTACATCGTGAGCGACTCGAACAGCAAAGTGCTCTTTGCCAGCGGCGCCATCGCAGTCACCGCAGAATTGCCCGAACACATTCCGGACTGCCCGCACCGCTACTGCCTGGCGGGACCCGTGGCGGGCTATGCGGACTATGAGGCTGCACTGACGGGCATGTCAGCCGAACCCATCGACGATGAGCGCCAGGGTGACGCGATGCTTTACAGCTCGGGGACTACCGGCCGGCCCAAGGGCATCAAACGCCCGCTGACGGGCAAACCCATCACCGAAGGCATTCCCGGCGTGGAGCGCGGCAATGCGTACGGCGTCGATGCCAAGACACACTATCTGTCGCCGGCGCCGCTGTACCACGCAGCGCCCTTTGCGTTCTGCATGCGCACGCTGTCTCTGGGTGGCACCGTGTACATGATGGAAAAGTTCGAAGAGGTCGCAGCGCTGGAGAATATCGAGCGATATCAGATCACCCACTCTCAATGGGTGCCCACCATGTTCGTCCGCATGTTGAAACTGCCCGATGAAGCACGGCACCGTTTTGATCTCTCCAGTCATCAGGTGGCCATCCACGCTGCCGCCCCCTGCCCCGCGCCGATCAAACATCAGATGATGGACTGGTGGGGGCCGATTCTTTGGGAATACTACGCTGGCACCGAGCGCAACGGTTCGACTTTGATTACGCCGCAGGAATGGCTGGCAAAACCCGGTTCAGTCGGGCGCCCCGCGGGCGGCAGCGTCATCCAGATCTGCGGCGAAGACGGCCAGGTTCTGCCCACCGGCGAAAGCGGGACGGTCTACTTCGTTCAGCCTGAGCGGACGTTCGAATATCACAACGCCCCAGACAAAACGCAAAGCTCGGCGCATCCCGAACACCCGAACTGGACGACGCTCGGCGACGTCGGCTACCTGGACGAGGATGGCTATCTCTTCCTCACTGACCGCAAGGCATTCATGATCATTTCCGGCGGCGTCAATATCTACCCACAGGAAATAGAAGACGCGCTGATCCTGCACCCGGCAGTCAGGGATGTCGCGGTTTTCGGTGTACCGAACCCCGATTTCGGCGAAGAGGTGAAAGCGGTCATCGAAGCAGCTGACAAAGACGCCGACCAGGCCGCGCTGGCCGACGATCTGCAGGCTTTCGCGCGCGACAAGCTGGCGGGTTACAAGGTGCCGCGCAGCTTCGATTTCATCGACGAGATGCCGCGTCTGCCTACTGGCAAGCTTTACAAGCGCGTACTTAAAGAACGCTACTGGCAATCCGCCTGAAAAGCTCTATGGACGCGGCCCAGCCCGAATTAAGGTGGCTTTCTTGACAATTATTGATAGGCTAAACCGACATGAGAGGGGAGCAAATCATGTTTAAGACATTCAGAGGATTCGGAAAGCACATACTTGGCGCTGTTGTCATTCTGGCCGCCACCCACTTCGGCGTGGCACATGCTGGCGACGGCGACAAGCCACAAAGATGGGCTGGCACCTGGGCAACCGCAGCACAGCTGCCGGGGATATTCGATGCACCAGCTACCGCGCCCAATGATCAGACCTTGCGTCAGATCGTGCGCGTCAGCCAGGGCGGGAAATTCATCAGGGTGCGGCTGTCCAACGCGCTGGGTACCGCACCGCTCACGATCGGCGCGGCATCAGTCGGCCGCAGCACCGGCGCGGCTTCCGTCGAAGCCGGATCAGTGCGCACGCTGACATTCGGCGGAGAGACGAGCGTTACGATCGCAGCCGGGGCACGCGTTTTGAGCGATCCCGTAAGCTTGAGCGTCAACCATCTGAGCGATCTCGCGGTCAGCATATACGTGCCTGACGGGGGCGCAAATCCGGCGTCACCGGTCACGGGGCACATCGCGGGTTTGCAGACAAACTACATCGCTTCCGGCAACCAGGTCGACGCCATCGATCCCCTGACGGATAGCACGACGCTCCGCTACACCTATCTGACCGGCGTGGACGTTGCCGTGGCAGGCCGCATCCCGGTCATTGCCTTTCTGGGGGATTCCATCACCGACGGCACCGAGTCGACGCCTGATGCCAACACGCGCTATCCAAACCTGGTCGCAGAACGGCTTTTCAAGGGCCAGCTCAATAGTAACTCGCTGCGAGCGGGCGTCCTGAATCTCGGAATCGCGGGCAACCAGGTGACGGCCAGCTTGATTGGTCCCAGCGCGCAGGCGCGACTTGATCGGGACGTTTTGACACAGACAGGCGTAACGCATGTCGTGATTTTGATTGGCATCAACGACATTGGACTGCCGACGTTCCTGAACATTCTCGGCATCCCGACGCCGCTGGTTGAGCCGGCAGACATCATCGCGGGCCACAAACAGCTGATTGCGCGGGCCAAGGCGAGAGGCCTGAAAGTCATCGGCGCGACGCTGACGCCATCCGGCAATTTTGTCCTGCCGGATTACAACACCCCGACCGGCGAAGCGAAGAGACAGGCTGTGAATGATTGGATCCGCAATTCCGGCGCTTACGACGCAGTCATCGATTTCGATGCTGTGCTCGCAGACCCGGACAATCCGGCAGTCATGCGCGCTGACCTCAGCGCAGACGGCCTGCACCCGAATGATGCCGGCTATCAGGCAATGGCGGATGCCATTCCACTCAACCTCTTTCGCAACTGATACTGCTGAAGAAAGAGGCGCATCAGAGGTTTCGATGCCCGCCCCAGCGGCGGGCACCGCAATCCCATCGATTGAAGAGCGAACGGCGGCGTCAAGCCTCAACGACTAGACGAGCGTGTGCTTAGCCAGCATCCATGCACCCATGACAATCATCATCACGTTCTCCGTCAGGGAGACGAAACCGAGGGGCACATTGCTGTTGCCGCCAACACACGCGCACTTGAGCTCACGCTTCTCAATGTAGACCGCCCTGAAAACGGAGACAGCTCCGATGCTGCCGATGAAAAGCGCAATCGGAGAGGCTATCCAAACCAGGGCGCCGGAGATCATCAAAACACCAGCCAGACCCTCACCGTAAGGGTACAGGTAACCGTACGGCACCCATCGCCGGGCCAGCAGGTCATAGTTCAGAAACATCGTTGAGAAGCGTTCAACGTCCTGCAGCTTCTGCACAGCCAGAAAACACATCGAGAACGCGATGAACCATTCAAAAACCCGAACCGTCAGCAGGTTCCCGAGGGCAAACCAGCTGGTGGCACAAGCCATCGCCGCGGCCATCCCAAAAATGGCCAGGACCGGGCGATAGGTCGTCTCTCCGTCACGGCGCACGGACCGCCCGAGATGCGCCCGAAGATCCTCGTAACCCCCAACACGCTGATCGCCGATCCACACCTGCGGCGTCGTTGTCACATCACGTGAGGCTTTGAAGGATGCAGTGTCTTCGTCCGTCGTGAGATGATTGTCCTCTACCTGATAACCCTCTCGCTCGAGCAGATCTTTCGCTTTGATTCCGAACGGACACGTGTGCCGGTCCTTCACCATTCGGTAAAGAACCGCACGCTTTTCCACGCGCGCTGTTTGTTCTTGCTGTTTCAACATAGCCCGAATACTATATACCCCTATAGGGTATATATCAAGATCGGCGAAGCGGAATGAAACTGGACGATGAAATTAGATAAAGAACCGACGGTCAGACGACTCAATCGCATTGAAGGACAGGTTCGCGGCATTGCCCGGATGATCGATGAGGAACGTTATTGCATCGATATTCTTCAGCAGATACAGGCGATCAAATCAGCACTCGCCAAAGTCGAAGATGCCGTTCTGAAAGATCACTCAGCGACCTGCGTTGAAACGGCCATTGCGTCCGGCGACGCAGACGAACAGCGCAGAAAATTCGGCGAGCTGGTGGATTTGTTATCAAAAGTGAAGTCGTAGCGATGCGCATGCGGTCACAATCACAGCGGGTTTCTTGACCTATACTCCATGGGGGTATAGCTTGCGCAGACCAATGGTACGTTCGAACTTATTCACTGTCGTCATCGCCGCCACGCTCGTATTTGCGAACGTCGCCTGCGCGTGCGCGACCGTGGAGGCCGGCGCTACACCATCCGATGCGCATGCGCATCATCACACCGATATTCAGGCATCTTCCGATCACCCGCCGTGTCCTCACCAGGATTGCGAGGGTTGCGCCGACCTCCTGGACAACTGCCAGACCCCGGAGTACAGCCTTTCCTCTCTGGAGCGAGACAACCGTCCCGAGTTGAAGGCCAAAGTGACTCCCGACGACCCGGACCCCGGCGTTCCATTGATCGATACTGGCCCGCCTCTGCCCGCGCTTACGCTGGCGACCGGAGCAGCGGCGCCTGCTGGTTCGGCACTGTGGCAAGGTGATACGCCCGTTCAGCTCAAGGATCGACTCATCGAATAGCAACTGTCCGTCCGGCGGACACTCCGCCGTGTGCATGGCTCCCTTGCAACCCTAGCCAACAAACGGACAAGGCTATGACAGTAAACCGCAATACATTCTCGGCTGGCGACCACGGCCTCGCCAGACTCCGCGCTCGAACGTGCTTCGTGAACATATTGATCACCGCCGCCGCCCTATCGGGCTGCGCAGGCGGCGCATCCTACAGCGGCTATCACGCGACGGCTGCACCAACTGTCCCGTCACTGTCCGAGCGGGTCATAACACCACGCTCCGACAGCGTCGCTGCGTCAGACGGCAGAAGATCTCTGGAGGAGTGGGTCGACTACGCCCTGGCAAACAACCCGAGGATTACCTCGGCCGTGGCGCAATACGAAGCCGCGGTTCAGCGGATTCCCCAAGTCACCGCGCTTCCGGACCCGAAGCTCAGCTACCGGCACTTCTTCCAGGAGGTGGAAACTCGCGTCGGCCCGCAACAGTTCGCGGTGGGCCTATCCCAAACGCTCCCCTGGCTAGGGAAACTGCGCCTGCAGGGAGAGATGGCGTCCCAGACGGCGAAGGCCGCCGCGGCCCGGGTAGCCACCGTACAGAACGAGATCATCGCCGAAGTCGCGAGCGCCTGGTACGAGTTGTATTACTTCGAGCGCGCCCTGGAAATCATGCGCGGCAACCGCGATCTCGTGGTCCATCTGGAACGGGTTGCCAGAACACGCTACGGCTCCGGGGCCAGCGGACACCCGGATGTGATCCGGGCCCAGGTGGAGCTCGGCAAAATCGAGAACGACCTGGCGAGCCTCAGTGACCGCAAAGCACCTCTGTTGGCGCGCCTCAATGCAGCGCTCAATCGGCCGAGTACCGCCCCGATCGCGGGCCCGGAAAGAGCGCCGATCATACGGGTGACGCCCACTTACGAAGAACTCATCGGGCAGGTCGTGGCAAACAACCCCAACCTTCAGGCCATCACCTTCGACATAGCCGCAGCCACGAGGTCGAGAGAGCGGGCGATGAAAGAGTTCCTGCCGGACTTTTCCATCGGGGTCGATTACATCGCCACCGACGCAGCGCGCGCACCGAACGTGCCCGGCAGCGGCGATGACCCCTTCTCCACGGCCCTGACGATGACTCTCCCTGTACATCGCGGCAAGTATCGTGCCGGTGTGCGCGAAGCCACCGCGCGCATCGCCAACGAGCAGGCCCGCCGGGATCAGGAACTCAACAGTCTCGAAGCCGCAACTGTCAGCACGCTGTTCCGGCTACGCGACGCCGAGCGGCAGATCGAGCTTTATCAAACCACCCTCCTCCCCAAAGCCAACGAGTCTCTCGTGGCCACCCAGCGTGCATACAGCGCCGGTGGCTCGACGTTCGCGGACTTGATTGACGCACAACGGGTTCTGCTGGTCTTTGAACTCGCCGAGGTGCGCGCGGTCACCGACCACAATCTGGCACGCACGTCGCTGGAGGCGCTGATGGGAGCGCCGTTGCTGACAACCAGGTCAAGCAGGGAGTCCGCTGATGAACAATAAGCCTTTCCTTTCAGCGCTGACCCGGTATCGCAAACCATTAGCTGCAACGGCCTCGGCTGCCCTCGTGCTACTGGTGCTGCTGCTTTGGCCGGCCCCGGATCGCGAGCCCGGCGCAGCAAATGCACAGGTACCTGCCCAGAGCCATGGCGATCACTCGACAAACGCAACTGACGACCCGCATGCAAACCACCTGACAGTCCAGGGCGGCCGGGAGACCTTTTGGCGCTGCCCCATGCATCCGGAGATCAACCAGAGCACACCCGGCCAGTGCCCGATCTGTGGCATGAATCTGCATCGGAACGGCGATGCCGCCGCGTCCGATGCGGCCGCGCACGCCCATCACCAGCACGCGCTCGACCAGGAACCCGAAACCTGGAGCTGCGCCATGCACCCGCAAATCCAGCGCAGTCGAGAGGGCCAATGCCCCATCTGCGGCATGGATCTGATCCCGGTACGGCAAAGCGCACAATCCGGCGGCGACCAGGCGCGTTCACTCACCGTCTCGCCGGCACAGCGCGCGCTGATGAGGATCGAGACGGTACCGGTCGAGCGACGCTTTCCCACGGCTGAGCTGCGCCTGGTCGGCAAAGTGGCCTACGATGAGACGAGGCTTGCGTATATCACTGCCTGGGTACCCGGTCGCATCGACGACCTCCTGGTGGACTACACGGGCGTCACCGTCAAACAGGGCGACCACATGGTGGAGCTGTACAGCCCGGAGCTGCTCTCCGCTCAGGAAGAACTGCTGCAGGCACTGCGCGGCCTGTCCGATCTTTCGCGCAGCAACATTCAGTCGCTGCGAAACTCTGCCCGGGGCACGGTCGAATCGGCCCGCGACAAATTGCGGCTGTGGGGACTGACGTCGACCCAGATCGAAGAAATCGAGCGTACCGGCAAAGCGTCCGAGAAGGTCACCATCTATTCACCCGCAAGCGGCGTGGTGATCGACCGGATCGCAAAGGAAGGCATGTACGTCGAGACAGGGACACGGATATTCACGATAGCGGATCTGGATGCCGTCTGGGTTCAGCTGGACGCATACGAATCCGATCTGCGCTGGCTGCGCTACGGCCAGACAGTTGACTTCACGACCGAGGCCTTCCCAGGCGAGTTCTTTCGCGGCGTGATTTCGTTCATAGACCCGGTACTCGATCCAGCGACGCGGACCGTGAAAGTGCGCGTCAACGTACAGAACGAAGACAATCGTCTGAAACCCGAAATGTTCGTGCGCGCCAGCGTCTTCGCGCAGTTCGGCGATCGGGGTCAGATTCTCGATCAGAGTCTGGGCGGTAAATGGGTTTCGCCCATGCATCCCGAGATCATCAAAGACGCACCGGGCAAGTGCGACGTGTGCGGCATGGACCTCGTCCCCGCCGAAACGCTCGGCTACACCAACGCGACCGATGTTCTGCCACCACTCTTGATTCCGGCCACGGCGCCTTTGCTCACGGGCAAACGCGCCGTCGTGTACGTCGAGGATACGAACAGCGCAGTCCCTACTTACGTCGGACGCGAAGTCATTCTGGGCCCGAGGGCTGGCGCAGACTACGTGGTGGAGAGCGGGCTCTCAGAAGGTGAACTGGTTGTCGTGTCGGGTAACTTCAAGATCGACAGCGCCCTGCAGATACAGGCAAAACCCAGCATGATGAATCCCCGCGGCGGCGGTGGCGGCAGCAGTCACAACCATGGTGAAGGGTGACAGCCATGGCTGACAGCGTGACTTTCCTCGACCGGCTGCTGCGCTTCTGTCTGGAGAACCGGCTCATCGTAGCGATTGCGCTCTTGGGCGTACTGATCTGGGGCATCACCGTGGCTCCGTTTTCCTGGAACACCGGCAATCTGCCACGCAACCCGGTGCCCGTGGATGCCATACCGGACATTGGCGAAAACCAGCAGATCGTCTTTACCGAGTGGACGGGGCGCTCCCCGCAGGACGTCGAAGATCAGATCACGTACCCGCTAACGGTGGCGTTGCTCGGCGTGCCGGGGGTAGAAACCGTGCGGAGCTATTCCTATTTCGGTTTTTCTACGATCTACATCATCTTCAAGGAGGACGTCGAGTTTTACTGGTCACGCAGCCGCGTTCTGGAAAAACTCAACTCGCTGCCGCGGGGCACCGTGCCGGATGATGTGCAGCCGGCGCTGGGGCCCGACGCCACGGCGCTGGGGCAGGTCTACTGGTACACCCTCGAAGGTCGAGACCCGAATGGCAACCCCACGGGCGGATGGGGGCTCGAAGAGCTCCGCTCCATCCAGGATTGGTACGTGCGCTACGCGCTCCTCGGTGCTGAAGGCGTTAGCGAAGTCGGCTCGGTCGGCGGACACGTCGAGGAATACCAGATCGACGTCGATCCGGACGCCATGCGGGCCTACGGCATCACACTCGAGCAGGTCTTCAGGGCGACGCGCGCATCCAACCTGGACGTGGGCGCGCGAACGATCGAAGTGAACGGCGCCGAATACGTCATCCGCGGTCTGGGCTTCATCGAGAGCATCAGCGACATCGAAGAAATTGCCGTCGACGCACGTGACAATGTGCCGATACGCATCCGCGACATTGCCAACGTCACCAAAGGTCCGGCGCTGCGGCGGGGTGTGCTCGACAAAGGCGGCGCCGAAGCGGTGGGCGGCGTTGTCGCAGTAAGGTACGGCTTCAACCCGCTGGCCGCCATCGACAACGTCAAAGCAAAAATCGACGAAATTTCTCCCGGCCTGCCGAGCAAAGCCGTCGTCAACTACAAGCAGACCTCGCGCGATGATCTCCGCCGTTTCGCAAATGCGGCAGGGTTCGCGGCTTTTATCGACAACGAGCTCAATCAGGATGCCTGGATCGACTGGCTACGCACGAACCCGGAAAGCACCTGGCCGGACGGCGTCACCCTCTCACAGGTTGTCATCACACCGTTCTACGATCGCACGGAGCTCATATACGAAACCCTGGGCACCTTGAACGATGCGCTCACGGAAGAGATATACATCACCGTCATCGTCATTCTCATCATGGTGATGCACCTGCGCAGCTCCATTGTCATCAGCGCGCTCCTGCCCGTCGCGGTGCTCATGACTTTCATCGCAATGAAGCTATTCGATGTCCCGGCGAACATCGTGGCGTTGTCCGGCATCGCCATCGCCATCGGCACCATGGTCGACATGGGTGTCATCGTCTGCGAAAACATACTGCGGCACATGGATGAGGCCAGCGAAGACGAGGCACCGCTCGAGGTCGTCTTTCGAGCGACCCGCGAAGTGGCCGGCGCCGTGCTCACATCGGTGGCGACCACGATTGTCAGCTTCTTGCCGGTATTTACGATGACAGGCGCCGAGGGCAAGCTCTTCACGCCGCTGGCATTCACTAAAACATTTGCCCTTGCAGCCGCAGTCGTCATCGCGCTGACGATCATCCCTCCGGCAGCGCAGATGCTGTTCTCGAGCAGAATAGACTCTGTCCGACTGAAGACTTTGCTCTACTACCTTCTGATTGGGGCCGGTCTCATCATCGCAGCCACTTTCAGCGCGCTGGCGGGCATTCTGCTGGCCAGTTTCGGCACGCTCAAGCTCACCGCCAGGCATCTGCCAACCTGGTTCAGGAACGCGGGACAAACTGCAACCAGCATTGCACTAGCGGGCGTATTTGCCGTTTTGTTAGCGCAAGCCTGGCAGCCACTCGGGCCAGGACGCGGAACCATCGTCAACCTGCTTTTTGTCGCGGCGCTCGTGGGCGGACTGCTGCTCGGCTTCGTTGCCTACCAGAGGCTTTACCCGCGCGTTCTGGCGTACTGCTTAGAACACAAGAAACAGTTTCTGAGCCTCCCCGCCGGGGTCATCATCATCGGCGTGATTGCCTGGACAGGCTTTGACAACCTGATGCGTTTTGCACCCGACGGTCTGCGTCAGAGCACTCCCTGGCAGGCGGTGGACAGGGTTTTCCCGGGCTTCGGCAAAGAGTTCATGCCGACGCTCGACGAAGGATCGTTCCTGTACATGCCGACGATCATGCCGCACGCCTCAATTGGCGAAGCGCAGGACACGCTGCAGATACTGGACGCAGCAATCGACGCCATCCCGGAAGTCTCGTCGGTGGTAGGCAAGCTGGGGCGTGCGGAAACCCCGCTGGATCCAGCGCCTATCTCGATGTTCGAAACCGTGGTCAACTACCATCCGGAGTACCGGACCGACGTTGATGGGCGCATACAAAGGTACGCCTACGACCACGCGAGCGGCACGTTCGAGCGGAACGAAGCCGGCGACCTGATCGTCGACGACGACGGCCAGCCCTATCGCAACTGGCGCGAGCACATCCGCTCCACCGACGATATCTGGCAGGAGATTGTCGCAGCGACGGATCTGCCGGGCGCGACATCAGCGCCGAAACTGCAGCCCATTGCCGCGCGCATTGTCATGCTGCAGAGCGGTATGCGCGCTCCCATGGGCATCAAAGTCAAAGGCCCGAATCTCGAGGTCATTGAGGACGTCGCCCTGCGTCTCGAAGCGCTGCTGAAAGACGTCCCCGGCATCGAAGCGGACACCGTCACCGCCGACCGCCTCGTGGGCAAGCCTTATCTCGAGATCGACCTGGATCGCACCGCCCTTGCGCGCTATGGACTGCACATCGAAGAAGCGCAACAAGTCATCGAAGTCGCGGTCGGCGGTAAGCGCATCACCAGCACTGTCGAGGGGCGCGAGCGCTATCCAGTCAGGGTGCGCTACTTACGGGAACTGCGGGACACTCCCGAAGACCTCGAGGACATCCTCGTGCCGACACCAACCGGGGCTCAGATCCCGCTCGGTCAGCTGGCCGAAATCCGTTACGTTCGTGGGCCCCAGGCAATAAAAAGCGAAGACACCTTCCTGGTGGGCTATGTCGTTTTCGACAAAACTGCCGAGGCCGCAGAAGTCGACGTCGTCGAGGCGGCTCAAGCCTACCTCCAGGCCAAGATTGCAAACGGCGAGTTCAATCTGCCAGCCGGGGTCAGCTATACCTTCGCAGGCAATTACGAAAACCAGCTCCGCGCGCAACAGACCTTATCGGTCATCGTGCCCATCGCGCTCGGCGTGATTTTTCTCATCCTGTATCTGCAATTCTCGTCCACGACAACCACCCTCATCGTCTTCAGCGGTATAGCCGTAGCCTGGTCTGGCGGCTTCCTGGTGATCTGGCTCTACGGTACGAGCGGCTTTCTGGACTTCTCAGTGCTCGGCGCCAACATGCGCGAGCTCTTCCAGGTGGACCCCGTCAACATGAGTGTCGCGATCTGGGTCGGCTTTCTCGCCCTCTTTGGCATCGCAACCGACAACGGGGTCGTCACCGCAACTTATCTGGACCAATCGCTGGCCAGGTCAGCGCCAAGAGGTACCAGCCACATACGCGCAGTCGTCATCCAGGGCGCCAACCGCCGCATACGCCCGGCCCTGATGACCACGGCAACCACCCTGATCGCGCTGATTCCAATACTGACCTCGGACGGGCGCGGCTCGGACATCATGGTACCCATGGCAATACCGGCATTTGGCGGCATGTTAGTCGCGATCATCACAACACTGCTGGTGCCCGTGCTGTATTGTGGCGTCGCGGAGCTCAAGTGGCAGCGCACTGGCGAATCCTGAGCGTGCGCGGCGAAAGATCGAAAACAGACCGTACGTCCGGACACGGGTGAGGAAGGAAAGCCCGGGACTCGAGGCTTTCGCTGGAAACGCAGAATTCGCGCGCAAAAACCGGGCTGAGAGAGACGTCGGCGATTCAGCTCTTCGCCTAGAGGAAGTGTGCGCAAATCCCCCTTGATATCTGACCGGTGGTCATTTATTTTAATGACCACCGGTCATATATAAGCTCGCAATGGTCTCAACTTCTGCAACCAAGCGTGCCCGCTCCGCGGGTCAGAAGCTTGAACGGCGTCAGGCGATCCTCGACGCGGCGGATGCGCATCTACGCGAAGTGGGTTTCGAGGCGTTCTCCATGGCCACCCTCGCCCGGTCTATCGGCCTCGCCAAAGGCACGCTCTATCTTTACTTCCATACCCGCGAAGAAGTGTTCCTTGCGCTGTGTGACCTCAAAACCGCCGACTGGGCAGAACGCCTGAGCGCATGCCTCGAGCCCGGATTGACCGACCTCGAATTCTGCGAAGCTTATTTTGCGACCGCCCATGACGATGCTGCACTGCTACCCCTGCTCATGCGGCTGAACGCCATCATCGAGCACAACGTCTCCGTGGATGCACTGATCACGGCGAAACGCTCGCTGCGTAACCGCGTGGCTCAGCTGGCGCAAGCTGTCTCACAGACGCTCGCGCTGACCCCGGAGCAGAGCCTGGAGGCAGTGAGCGTGCTTGCGCAGTTTCTGATCGGCGCCGCGCAAGCCGACAAAGGCCCGTCTTTAGAACAGGAAGACTTACCTGCCGATGTGCGCGAGTTCATCGACTCATTCGACGCGCATCGGACATTCGTTCCAAACGCCTGCCGGATCCTCCGCGGAATCCGCGCTGGCGACTAACCCATTCACCCACACCATCCACACGAGAGAACACCATGATTAGATTCAGCCTCAACGGCCAGGAAGTGGTTACCGAAGACGACCCCAGCACACCGCTGCTCTGGGTCGTACGGGACACTTTCAAACTGAAAGGATCCAAGTTCGGCTGCGGCGCTGGCCTATGCGGCGCCTGCACGATGCACCTTGACGGCCAGGCCATTCGCACCTGCATCACCCCGATCAGCGCGATCAACGGCAAAACCGTGACAACCATCGAAGGACTTGGCACTCCTGACGATCTGCATCCGCTGCAGGCGGCATGGCATGAACACAGCGTCCCGCAGTGCGGTTACTGTCAATCCGGGCAGATCATGTCGGCAGCAGCGCTGCTCGCCAGCAACCCGAACCCCAGCGCCGAAGACGTCGACGCAGCGATGGCCGGCAATCTCTGCCGCTGCGGCTGCTACCCGCGCATCAAGCAGGCCATTTTGAGTGTGGGTGCGGAGGCGCTCGCCTACGAGGCTAAAAGCACGAAGGAGGTGACGG
This sequence comes from Pseudomonadales bacterium, assembly GCA_965267275.1. Classification (GTDB taxonomy): domain Bacteria; phylum Pseudomonadota; class Gammaproteobacteria; order Pseudomonadales; family Azotimanducaceae; genus UBA4421. The sequence continues at coordinate 1,537,793 of OZ253950.1, read as the reverse complement.
CATGAGCACCATGAATCTGTCCCGCCGCAACTTCTTGCGCAATACCGCCGTCGCTGGCGGTGGCCTGGTGGTCGGCTTCTCGCTGTCCGGCTGCTCCAGCGCAGCTCTCCCGATCGAAGGCGTCCCTGGTGGTTTCATCGCCAACGCGTTTCTGCAGATCACCCCGGACAACACGGTGCGTTTTTACTGCCCCCGGGACGAGATGGGCCAGGGGGTCACCACCGGACTCGGCACACTGGTCGCGGAAGAGCTCGACGTAGATCCATACACGTTGGACATCCTGTTCGCAGGCGTTCATTCAGACTACAACAATCCGGACATGGGTGTGCAGGGGACTGGCGGCAGTAACTCCATCAAAGCGCACTACCTGCCGCTCCGCCAGGCAGCAGCGAATACACGCGCTGTCCTGGTCGAAGCAGCCGCCATGGATCTCGGCGTGAGCGCGAGCAGCATCAGGACCGAAGAAAGCCACATCCTGGTCAACGGCGAGCGCCACCCCTACGGTAATTTCGTCGCCACCGCGGCCAAGCTTGCCGCGCCGGAAGCGGCGCCTCTCAAAGCGACGGCTGATTTCAGATACATCGGCAAAGACCAGCCGCGCCTGGACGCGATCGCCAAGTCCACGGGCACAGCCGAATTCGGTGTCGACATCGACGTTCCGGGCATGGTGCACGCCGTTGTCGTGCGCTCGCCGGTAGCCGGCGCCAAGCTCGCAGCTGTCGATAAAAGCGCCGCCGAGTCGACGCCCGGTGTCAGCCACGTGCTGGAAATCTCTTCGGGGCTCGCGGTTGTTGCCGATACCTACTGGCACGCCAAAACCGCAGCGGCAAAACTCGCGCCGACCTGGGAGGAGGTGCCGCTGACCAAGGTGAGCACCGCGCAGGTCAGGGCCGATTATGAAGCGGCGCTTGCAAGCGCCGAGGACGGCCTCGTCGAAGGTGAGCAAGGTGATCTCAACGTCGGCTTTGACGACGCAGATGCTGTCGTCGAGTCGGATTTCTGGGCGCCTTACCTCGCCCATGCGCCGCTCGAACCGATGAATGCGGTGTTGAAACTCGAAAACGGCGAAGCGGACCTCTGGTCCGGCACCCAGGGGCCGATCGGCGCGCAAGGTTTGATCGAGCGGGTCACGGGCATCCCGTCCGAGAAGATCCGCGTGCACCAGACCTATCTCGGCGGCGGCTTCGGCCGGCGCGGCACCCTCACCCACATCGTCGAGATCGCAGAAATTGCACTGGCTGTCGACAAGCCGGTACACCTGCTGTGGACGCGCGAGGACGACATGCGCCACGGGGTATACCGCCCGGCCTCGCTCATGCGCATCAAGGCGGGTGTCGCCAGTGATGGCAGGATCACCGCCTGGCACGCTCAGCGCGCCGGCGGCAACATCACGCCAACGACCCTGAAAAACATGGTTCCTGCGCTCTTTCCGAACATGTCAGATGGCATGGTGCGCTGGGCGGGTGACATGGCGGACAACATCTTCGCGGGCTGGATGGTCGACCATTCGAGCATCGAGGGCTTGTACGAAGACTACGCGTTCGAGAACCGCGCGGTGACGCATTACACCGTGGACCACGGTTTTCCGCTCACCTTCTGGCGTTCTGTCGGCCACTCCTATACCGCGTTTGCCAAGGAGTCGATGATCGACGAGCTTGCGGTCGCAGCCGACATGGATCCGGTTGCGTTCAGACTACAGAACGCGAGCCACAATCCACGCCTGCACAACGTCATCAAGATCGCCGGTGAGGCGATGGCGAAGATGGCGCCGGCAGCAGGGCGTCATCTAGGCTTTGCCGCGCACAATTCGTTTGCGACCGACGTTGCAGAAATCGCCGAGGTTTCGGTCGCAAACGGCGTCATCCAGGTGCACAAGGTCACCTGCGTGGTCGATTGCGGCATTGCCATCAACCCGGACGTCGTGCGCGCGCAGATGGAAAGCTCCGTCATGTTCGGCCTGACCGCGGCCTTGCACGGTGAGATTCAGCTCGAAAACGGCGCCGTCAAAGAAAGCAACTTCCACGACTACCCCATCCTGCGCATGAACGAGGCGCCGGAAGTGGAGGTGATTATCGTCGACAGCGGCACAGAGCCCACTGGTGTGGGTGAGCCCGGCTTGCCACCGGTGGCGCCCGCGGTGGCCAACGCCGTCTTCCGCGCCACGGGGCAGCGTCTGCGCTCGATGCCGTTCCAGCTGGAAGCCTGAGTCTGACCCCGGCGCCTGCGGCGCCGGGGCTCGGCCTTTGTCCGACTTCTCAGTGAGCTATCCTGGCGGCGAGCGCGTTAAAATGCGCACATGCTGGATATACGCAATGTCGCCATCGCCGCCTGGATCCTCGCCTGGATAGGTCCGGTATCAGCGTACCTGCTGTCCGCGCAAGGCGGCTATGTCGACTGGTGCGTCCCGCATCTGACCGGCTGTGACAGCATCAGCGCCAGCGGACGACACGGCTGGGGGTTTTTCGTATTCAAAGCGACCATGATGCCGGTGGCCGGCTTCCTGATCGTTTACTGGGTGTTGTGCCGCCGCTGGCTCGCTCTGCTGGATACTCCCAGACGGGTCGATCAGGTCATCTTCACTCTCGGCGTCATCGGCGCCGCTTTTCTGGTCCTCTATACCGCCTTCCTCGGCAGCGATGGCGAAGGCTATAGAACCATGCGCCGCTACGGCACGGTCGTTTACTTCGGATTCACCTACCTCGCGCAGCTTCTGCTGGCCAAACGCATCATCGACTGCGGCATAGAGTCGGTCTACGTGCGGTGGAAATTCGGGCTCGCCATTTTCATGCTGGTCACGGGGCTCGTCTTCGCGACAGCCGCCAACTTCTTCGAAGACGATGACTTCCTGCAGAACATCTCTGAATGGAACTGTGCAACCGCGCTCACCGCGTTTCCGCTGCTGACCTGGCTTTTGTGGCGCGAGACCGGTTTTCGCATCGAGTACAAATTGGCGCCTGACCTGGGGAAAGCCGACCCGGGGGACTAGCCGTCAGAAGCGTTGCTTCCCGGAGAGCGTGATTTCCCAGTTTTCCACGTCCGGGCCATCCACGAGCGGCCGTGCAAAATCGATATGCAACACACGATCCCGCCGCGTGCGCACCGACTCCAGGCGCAGACCGAAGCCGACGTTGACCAGCGTGTCGAAGTGATCGCCATCCCGGTCAGGGACCCAGTCGGGGGCGGCGGCATCGAACCAGGCCTGCCCGACGTCCACAAACGCAGCGTATCCCACCCGAAAGAGCCCGAATGGGTACGCGCCCGAGTGGTAACGCTGTTCGAGCGTGACGAGGAAGCTGCGGTCACCAGGCTGATAGCGCGTCGGATACCCGCGAAGGCCGGTATCGCCTCCCAGCGTAAGCTGCTTGTCCAGGGGCAGGTTGCGCGTCTGGTTGTATCGCCCGCTGCTGTAAAAGCGCCATTTTTCGCCCTGCTGCCAGAGGTAGGCAATCTCGAGTTCAGCCTGCACGTCTTCAGACGTGCTGCTGTCCAGATTGTAGCGGCCGCTCGCTCGAGCGCGCAGCGACAGCACCTGCCGGTCGGTGAGATACGTGCGATACGCGGCGCTTGCGCGCGCCAGCAGGAAGTCGCCCTCGCCGCCGAACTGATCGGTGGACCAGCCGAGCTCCGCATAGCTGCTCCAGCCGAGTTTCAGATCTTCGGTGATCCCGACACGATCGACATCCGACTCTTTGCTGTATCTGTCCTGCAGCGACTGCCAGCCTATGTAGGGATAAGAAAATTTGCGTTTGGTTTCGAGCGGCCCGGGAAAGTCAGCCGGGAAGAGAAACTCTTCTTCCACATAGCGGTAGCCCAGGTAATAGCGATTGACCCAGCCCTCGGAACGACCGATGGACCGCGCGGCAAACACGTTGAAGGTGTCCGTTTCCGCATCAATCTCGAAGACATCATCACCGAGAAACTCGAGATCTTCCTCCCGCACGAAATGGTCCGCGCCGAAGCCGAGCGCATACGTGGTATCGAGCGCGTAGAAAGGGCGCGCCACCGATAACCCGTAGCGCCGCCCGTCGTCGCTTTCCGCAGCTACGAGATCACCAGTCCAGCGGGTGCCGCGGATATTGGGGTCGCTGTAGCCCAAGAACGCCCCTGCCCTGTCCCGGTCGTCGAAATAGGCAAGGCTGACGTCTTTGCCTGTGCCAAGGATATTGCTGTCGGAGATCGACAGGCTCGTCTCGTTGTCACCCCCAGAGCGGCTGACGGAGACACCAGGCGTCAGCGTCCAGACATCTCTGACCACCACGTCCAGATCGACGAACTCGCCGCAGACCTGGCGCACGAGCACGAGCGCATCGTAGAGAAAAGGTTTACCGCGGTAGATGCGCTCCGCCTCTTCGCGCAGCGATTCGTTGAATGCGTCCCCCGGCTCCACCGGAAAAGCGAAGCGCAGCGTCGACTCTCTGGTCACCGTGTTGAAACGATTCGCCTGCCGAGCCAGCCAGTAGTCGCGGCTGGGGAAGACGTTCTGGCGAAAGTACCTGACTTCGCGCAGCGTGTGACTGCCAGCCAGTTGCGGACCGGTCAGATCCTGACGGACGCGATCAAAATTCAGGTTTTGCAGCGCTTCGTCATCCAGCTCATGTCCGGGCGAACATTGCTCCATCGCCACCGTTTCGGCGGAGACGCAGAGAAAAAGCAGAGTCAACAGGAGGTGGCGCATCACGGCCTAAATGTTAAGCGCAGCCACGCACACGTGCCAGACCAGCGGCGCAGCTGTCAGACGGCGTTCCGGCCAGGGCACGCTTCTAATCACCCGGCCAGATAACGGTCGAGCGCCTGAAGCATGTGGCTACGCTCGGCATCTCCCAGATAGCTCGCCGCAAAACTATTACGCACCAGAAGCGCCGCCTGGTCCCGCGTAAGCCCCAGCTCGTCGTGCAGCGCAAAAAAGTTCTCGGCGAGATAGCCGCCGAAATAGGCCGGATCGTCGGAATTGACCGTGACACACAGGCCCTGCTCCAAGAGCTCGAGAATGTTGTGCTCGCGCATGGTGTTGAAACAGCGCAGACGCACGTTGGACAACGGACACACGGTAAGCGGCGTTCCTGCGGCGCTGAGACGCGCAACGAGCGACGCATCCTCAGCACAGCGAATGCCGTGATCAATGCGTTCACAGCCGAGCACGTCGAGACAATCAACGATGTACTCGGGCGGCCCCTCCTCTCCCGCGTGGGCAGCAAGCCGGTAGCCACGTTCCTGCGCGTCTGCATACAGCCGGCTGAACCCGGCTGGGGGAAAGTCCGCTTCTGAGCTCGCGAGGCCAATCGCCACGAAGTCATCGCGATAGGCATCCGCCGCTTCGAGCGTCGCCAGCGCATCCGCTTCCGGCAGATGCCGGAGCAGGCTCAGAATCATCAGACACGACTGCCCCCAGCCGCGTTCAGCTTCGTCTATCGCCGCTTTGAATCCTTCCAGACAGACTTCGATCGGAATACCGTTCTCCGCATACGTCTGTGGCTCCACCATGATCTCAGCATGGACGATGTTCTGCTCGCGGCAGCGCTCGAGGTAATCCATCAGAAGATCGCGGAAGTCCTCGGCATCGCGCAGCACGGAAGCGCCGAGATAGTACATCGCCAGAAACTCATCGAGGTTGTTGAACTCGTAAGCGGCCGCCACCTCGGCTTCCGTCCGATAGGGAATATCTGCGCCGTGTTTGGCGGCAAGCGCAAGCAGCCGGGCAGGCTCCAGGGTGCCATCGATATGCAGGTGGAGCTCCGCCTTCGGCATACCGAGGATCCAGTCTTTGAAGTCGGTCATGTCGTATCCGTGATCAGCGCGTAGAAGACGCGACTCTACCCCATCCAGCGGCCGATGTGCCTGCCGGTCAAAACCGCCAGGCCACATGTTGCGTACGGAGTCCTGTTAAAAATTCAGCTTCCCTCGTGGCGCAGTTCCGCACGCACTTCGCTTTCCTCTCAAAGAGATCTTTGCTCCCGCGCAAGCACGTTGAGTACAAAGTAGAGATAGAGAACCATCGATGTCGCTAAAGCGATCAGCAACTGTGTCAGATAAGGCCAGTCCGACCGGAGCCAGAAGTTGGCAGCCAGCAAGATCAGCCCGCTGATGGCTGGCATCATCACAATGATGGCTGCTCCGCCTGCGACCTTTGGAAACGGCGAGCGTGACAAGAAACGCATCACCTGGAGCGCGACGATGATCGCCGCGTAGCCCCCACTCGCCATCATCCAGACATGCTGCTCCGGAATTGCGTACCTGGCCAGAAGCATCGGCAGAATCGATGCGACGACCACCGCGAAAGCCATGGCGAGTTGAGCCGCCACCAGACCCGTCTGCCTTTCTTCCTGTTCCTGCCTGGACATGACAAGCACCATCGTAATGCCAGAAAGCGCTACCGTACCGATAGCAATCTCGGCAAAGAGCGTGAGCAGTTCCTGGGTCTCAGGCGACATGAGCGCGTCCACCGGCCACCGCTTCGCTCGCGGTGCTCGCATGCAGTACACAACTAACACGGATGCTCCATCCGCAGCGCTTCCTAGGCCGCATGCTGAATCGCCAGAAACATATTCTTGCTGCTTTGAACCATAGCCTGCATTTACCCGGTCTGGGATTGTATGGCAGGTAACTGATGAGATAGCTGTCAGATGGTTCGCGAGAGCCCATCAGCGCATTTACGACCCAGCCCCGCCAGTGATCGGTCGCAAGTGGACTGAACGTCGGCGTCATTCGCGGGTGGCAAGTACTGCCTTCGCCCCCACCGCAAGCAGGACGACCACGATGACCACACTGGGTAGTCCAGGCAGGAAGCCGATTACCCCAAAAATGTCGGACTCACCCAGCGCATTGTCACCGATGGACAGCGCGCGGTTTCCAGCAGCATTTCCCAGCCAGTAAAAGAGTGTGAACGACCAAGCCACGTAGATGAACCCCCACGCAGTGAATTTCTGCCAAGCCTCACCCAAGTTCAGCTTGGGCAGCGCAAGGCCGATGGCAATAACCATGAGCCCGTTAGTGACACCTCCGGAATGCGCGCGAACCCAACCCTCAGCAGTGCCGTAAACCGAGAACTCAAGCACGTTCCCGGGCCAGATCTCGAATCCCCCAAGCAGCGAGAACATCAGCATAAAACCGGCAAGCATAGCCACCAGCATGACCAGCATACCGTTGGCGAGCATGATGCGTTGCAGTCTATCCATTGGTCGATATCTCCTGGTTGAAAGCGGGAACCGGTATATCAGGGTGGTTGGTGTCGAGCAGTGGGATCAGTGCACCTTCCGGCAAGCCTGCGTAACCTGCAACCCAGTCGCGCATCCACTGAGGGTCCTGATCTCGTCGTGGGTTGTGACCTGGGAACAGTGCGCGAATCATGAATGGACTCACGTGCCAGGTCATGGATGCCATCAGCCGCAAGGTCTCCCACAAACGCGCTGGGGAGGAAAGTTCGCGGTTCTTCTTTAGACCTACGCACAAGCCGACCACCCCATAACCCAGCACATGGAAGGAACCGTGAAACACGCCAAGGAAGCGTGGCCAGAAGTCGCCGTAGCAACTCATGTAGGCGTCGTAAGCTACCGTCTTGTGTTCTGTCTCCTCGACCATGTGCATCAGCCAGAAGGAAGCGACGTGGGGAGAGGTGCCGCCGAACAGTTTCTGTCGTGCGTTTATGAACCAGGTGGTGAACCCATTCGTCATGCACTCGAAGCCGGCACTGTAAGCGAGCCTTGTGCGCAGGCTTCGCGCCGAAAGCCGAGCGTAAGATCGCGTCATCTTATCTTCAACTGCGGCCAGTTCCGGGTAGCCGTTAGCCTTCAGCAATTCATTTAGCTTGCGGTGGCACTTGTAGTGGCACGCCTCTTGGCCCATGAAACCGCGCATGTCCTGAAGTAACTCTGGATCGTTTACCTGTTCAGCGGCCTCGCGCATGGTCTTTACCAGGAACGGCTCGAGATAGGGCATGGTCAGCGAAAGCCCATTAAAAAAGAGCGAGCGGGATACGTTATCTGGCGCCCAGATGGGATCCAGGTCATCCGGAAATTCGAAAGCGAACGGACGTACGACGATGTCATCGACGCATTTGGACTGATACCGATATTGCGGTTGTGACATGAGTTCTCCCCCAGAGCCCAGCCTCGCATTATGCATCAGCGGCCTCGAAGTTTCAGGCGAGCCTATGAATTGCGATGGCGCGTAACGGAAATCGTTGGCAGTAAATCTGGCCCCGTTTGTGTGTTGGCTGAGCTCACCGAGTGTCTATTTGTGGCCGATAGCTGTCGCCGAGACGTTACCGCGGAAACGTCCGTTTCCGACCCGTAAGAGACATTCGCTCAGAACTGAACTCCGAATAGGATCCCATCTGGCTATTGCAGCAAAGGGCTCCGAGGAGCCCGATGCCGCAGGCAAATGTGCTCTACACTGAGGAGACGATCAGCCCCTGGAGGATTGCCATCAAAATAAAGCAAAAATCACATCAACAGTGAGATGAGTACCGGCAGCACTGCTGGCTGTAGATTGATAAGCCCAATGGTTCCCGGCAGGATCGATGTAATCACTTTCTTTGTAGTCGAGTTTTAATCCAACAATCCGAGAATCTGCAATCATCGAAAGTTCCGACTGCGATGACGTCGCATCAGCGTTGGAATCGCGCCACAAAAGCAGTCCTTCCCAGATTTTGTCTTTTCGGGAAATGATACCGTCCCCGTTTCCACCGTGTTCAGGTTCATCGTACTGGGCCAACGCATGGTAGCCATGATCCGCCCATGTGTGTTCGCCCAGCAACCACGTCGTGTTGCCAAACAGCTCCTTACCGCTGTCGATTCGACCATTGTTGTTGAGATCCAAGGCAAGAAGCACATCGTCCTCACCAGGCTTGACCCATTGAGTCTTCATCGGTTGACCTTCATCCCAATAGTCAAACCACACGTAAACTCCAGAGTAGCCAAACTCTATTCCGTCCTTTCTCATGTCTATGACAATCGGTGTAGGCGGGGGCACGCAAATCATCCAAGGGTACGTTGCGTGGCCTGTCAAAACGATCGTCGGCGAGCTTGCATACTGAAAGTCAACTTCGGTTTGAAACGCAAAATTTTGGGTAGCGCATCCTATGTATTCTTGGATTTGGAAATTAGCATTTGCCGCTGGGTCCTTTTCAAAAAATTCGGTTTGACCCCACCAGAGATTGCTCTCGCAACGATGCAATCCAAAATAGTCCGTTTCACCCTCCGTTACCTCCACCATTGAGGTACACGTCGCAACACCGTTTATCGGGCTTATCAATGTTCCTAGCGACGTCGCCATCGCGATATTGCTAGTAATCAATAGAAAAATGATTGAGAGAATCCTTTTCATACCGCGCTCCTTGCTTTGATACATAGGTTTTGGTGCCTGCTTAACCCATCGGTGAGGGTGGGCAATTTTTCCATGTGGTTGATCCGGTACGAGGCAAATCCTATGGAAATTTCATTAGCCCACTCCATGATCTTAGTGAAATCATTTTCTTCGAAGGTTTGTTTTGCGAGCGCCTGAGCTTGTTTTTCTCTCGACTCTCTTAGGTCGCCCAGGGTATTGAAGTATTGTCCAAGCTCGAGACGTGTCTGCGGCCCTTGACCATCGCACCCCAATGCAAGCGTGTCAGCATTTTGTTGACGTTCCAACTCATCGGGCACCGTACGAAAGTATTCCAATACCTCACCGGCTTGCACGCTATTCATGTTTAGGCGCCTCATGATGAGATGAAGAATCGCGTTGTTTTTAGCGTCTTCTTTGTACTGAGAAGCTACATAGCGGGCTAAAATGACGAACGACTGATGCTCTGGCTTGACGTCGCCAGGATTGTATAGATACAGAAAAGTATCCTGATCCATATCCTTCGCGTGCACTCTTGATTCAGCAGCGACAGCGCTATTGCCACACGCAACAAAGGTAAGTACGCACATGAACTGTGCGAGTTGTTTGATCGGCCGCTCCTTAAGCCAATCAGGTTCGGGTTTCCGTACTCCTATCCTTTCAACAATTGAATGCCTTAGGCCCTCCATAAGCATGCTCTCCATTTTGTTTTGGTAAACGGACACATCACACCTTCCCTGCTGTTCAACAAGCTACGCTTAAGCATCTCGTTAGACAATAGGTTCGTTACCAAGAAACATGAAACTTACTCACGTTTGGGCTCTATGCATTCCCCGCAGTCAGCTTCGCTATTGTGACGGTCACGTCTCTTTTTGAGTCAGTTTTCATGGTTTGGTTGCTTTGGAAAGGGCGGCGTCAGCTTTGATCGGTGAACGGCTGCTTGTGGCCGATTGCAGACTAATTCCAGCTGTTGGGTGAGCGGCTGTTTCCGACCCCAAGACGACATTAGCTGATTTAGAACGTTCACAATCAAAACAAGAATGTTTGCCTCGTCCGATTGACCCCTCCAGGCGAGGTAGTGATTGCATCTGGGAAAAAAGAAGTAAATACTTCTTTTTAAACAGGAGCGATTACTTCTTTATGCATGAGCTGGATATCCGGCGGCGGCCAGTCCAGGCGCGCTCAGCGAAAACCTTCGACCACATTCTTGATACCGCGATTGTGGTTTTGGAAGAGACAGGCTGGGATGGTTTCAGTACCAACCTGCTCGCGGAGCGGGCTGGAATCGGAATACAGACGTTGTACCGCTACTTTCCAAACAAGCTGTCCGTTGTAGCAACTCTAGCCAGGCGATTGATCAGTGAGTGGGAAAGCTGGTTTACGGATGGCGGGATTGGATGGTCTGGCATTGAGCAATTTGTTGAGCGTCTGAAGAACCAACCGGGTGGCGTCGCAATACGGCAGGCCATGGCTGCCTCACCGGCACTCCGAAAACTGGATCGCGAGGACACTCGGCGCCACGCAGAACGCTTCGCTGCCGATTTAGTCAGCAGGGACGGTAATGCGAATAAGGAGGATGCCGTCCTCTCGATACTGGTAACGATTGAAGCGGCGCTCGCGGTGGTTGACCTGACATATGATCTGCCCGCGGTTCAGGCAGACCGTCTGATTGGTTTGTGCGTGGAGATGCAGAACGCATTCCTGGTCAGCCGCTTTCCCATACTCGGACAGGAGATGGCATGAGACTTTTCCGACTCGTCATCCTGGCAGGTGTGATTACCCTGGCGGTGCAGAGCCAGGCAGAGTTCTCGCCGGAGTTCGCAACCGTTGAGGTTTTGCCTGAAAACACCGGTCAGCAATGGTTCTGGTTGTACGGCTTCCGGGCACCCAGTATGGGCGACAGCCGTGCGTTCCTGATGGACGAGAATGGCCATCAACTAGGCCAACTCAACATGGGTTTCTGGACAAGCACTGTGATCAATGCGCCGAAGCGAGAGCAGGTGATTACCCTCGAAACCTACTTCTCACGCGGCACCCGCGGCGAACGCACGGATCTTGTGGTGCTCTACGATGCGCGGACCTTGTCTCCTGCGCGTGAGGTAATCATCCCGCCCAAGCGATTGAACGCGGTCAGGACCCGGCACCTGGCGGTATTGTCTGAGAACGAGAAGTTTCTATTGGTGGTCAACTACACACCCGCCCAATCGGTGACGATTGTCGATCTTGATGCTGGTGCTGTCGTTGAAGAAGTGGAGACGCCGGGTTGCTCGGTTCTTTACACCGCAGGCCCGAAGGACTACTACTCGATTTGTGCCAACGGCAGTTTCCTGCAGTTGAAGCTTGATGACTCCGGTCGTGTTGTTAGCCGACGGCGCACCGCCCCCCTTTTTGATGCGGTTGGGGACTTCCTGACTATCTCTGGATCACGCATCGGAAACACCTGGTACTTCGTATCCCGCAACAGCAATATTTATGGCATCACCATGGCGGGAGATGACATCAGCCTCAAAGGTAAGTGGCCGCTCGTCACTGATGCTGAGCGGAATGATGGTTGGATGATTGCCGGTATGGAACACACCACAGCCCATGAGGGGAGTGGCAGGCTGTACATGTTGGTGCAGCAGGGTGAGCATGATGACTTCGAAGGCCCCGGCAGTGCCGTCTGGGTGTTTGATACGGCCACCATGGAGAAACAGCAAGAAATCGCCATGCATGAGCTAACCATGTCGATTGCGCTCTCCCAGGGCGATACACCGCGGCTCTACACCCTGGATTTTCACATTCCACTCAACACCTTGGCGACTTTGTGGATGGCACTGACGGAAGGCGAGGACAGCATTGCGCCACTGCTCAGCCAACGGGCCAACGTCTACGATGCGATCAGCGGTGAGCACCTGCGTTCATCAGACATGCTGCCACCCGGTACAGTCCTGGGGATTAAGGCATGGTAGTGGAAGTGGTTCTACTGAAGGTGGTCGCCTGCACTCTGTGGATGAAGGAAGAAGCAAATGCTGGGTAAATGGCTGGATGACACCATGGAGCGCGCCACGCGGCGCCAGGCACGCCTGACCTCTCGCCGCGGCTTTCTGGATCGCGTTGGCCTGTTGGTGATTGGCGCGGGTTTCTCGCCACTGCTGCCGGTATTTCGCTCCCGTGCGTTTGCTGAAGTCTCTGGTGTGCCGGAAGAGGGTGATCCCAACGATTGCGATTACTGGCGATACTGCGCCATTGACGGTTACCTCTGTGGTTGCTGCGGTGGCTCGGCCACCTCTTGCCCACCGGGTACTGTGGTATCCGACATTACGTGGATCGGCACATGTCGTAATCCAACGGATGGAAAGCACTATGTCATCTCCTACAATGACTGCTGTGGCAAGGCGGCTTGCGGCAGTTGCGCTTGCCAGCGAGATGAAGGCGACACGCCGATCTATCGCCCACAAAACTCTAATAACCTCAACTGGTGTTCCGGTAGTCAGGCGGATGTGCCGTACACCTGTTCGCTGGCCATTGTGATTGGAGTGCAGGAAGAATGAGCCGCACGCTGCTGCTGATCGCTCTGTTGATGGCTTCGTCGCAGACTGCAGCTACAGACCCCGTGCAGTTTGACTACATGATGAACTGTCAGGGATGCCATCTGCCGAATGGCGCTGGTTATCCAGCGCGCAACGTCCCAGCTATGGCCGGCAACCTCGGCAACTTTCTGCATGTTGACGGCGGTCGAGAATTTCTGGTCCAAGTGCCCGGTTCTGCGCAATCGGACCTCAGCGACGCGCAACTAGCCGCCGTTCTGAACTGGATGCTCACCTCATTCAGCGCCGAGCAACTGCCGAGCGACTGGCAACCCTACGGTGCCACGGAAGTGCACCAGCTGAGAAAGTCACCCCTGATCGAGGTGGCCCCGGTACGCAAACACCTGATTCATTTGATCGAAGCAAAGTTGCAATCTGAGAGGATAGATCTATGAGGTCGTTGGTGTGCCTTTTGGTTTTACTTTGGTTAACGGAAGCGAAGGCTGACGACGCCGCCCAGATATACGCCACGCAATGCGCCTCCTGCCACGGTTTGCAAGCGCACGGTAATCCTGCAACCTTGTCACCACGCCTGGCCGGACAAAATGCCGCTTACCTAAACGAGCAAATTTCAGCGTACCAGCAAGGGCACCGAGGCACGCACCCGGACGACGTCCAGGGACAGATCATGCGCGCGCTCGTCCGTGATCTCTCGGCGGAGCAGGTGCAGGCGGTATCGGTCCATTTGGCAACCCTCCCGGGTCCTGAACACGAAGCCGATCCCAAAGGACCTGGCGCGGTGCTGTATGCAAGTCACTGCGCAGCCTGCCACGGTCAGAACGGACAGGGTGCAGAGTCGATCTTCGTGCCCAACCTGCGCATCCTTTCATCCTGGTATCTGGATGCACAACTGCTGGCCTACGAGAACGGTTGGCGTGGTGGCGATGAGGCTTCGACGCGGGCCAAGAACATGCGTTCAATCAGCGGGCAGATACCTGATCCCAGCCAACGCGCGGCCATCGTCGGGTATCTCACTGGACCCCGATAACGCGGCAAAGTAAATGCCGTCATAACGCGAAGGAAGAAAAAATGTCAGCGAGCACTTTCAAAATCGTCCCTGAATCTGCAGGAAAGAAAAAACCCTCAAGACTGATCCCGAAGGCGTGTTTCACAACCGATGAGACAGATGAGACGACCATGCGTTTCTACGACGCCGAAGACGGATCCGTTGCTTCAGGCGTATGGGAATGTTCGCCCTGTAAGGTCGATATCCCGAGCTATCCTGTTAACGAGATGATGACGATCATCTCTGGAGCACTGACCATCACCAATGCGGATGGCATAGAAGAAACTTTCGGACCCGGTGAAGTCGTCTTTACGTCGAAAGGTTCGAAAATGACCTGGCACATCACAGAGCGACTTCGCAAATATTACATGACGTCCCAATAAGTTAGCCCGGATGCGCTGAGGTAGCACATATGGTCGAGGGCTTGCGTCTTCCTTTGATCAAGCCAGGTTAATAGCTAGTAGCGTGTCTGCTCCTGACCGATAGCTGTCGCCGAGACGTTACCGCGGAAACGTCCATTTCCGACCCGATGCAGACATTTCCAATTCCGATTAGGCTACAGAGTACTCGTACCTAAAGTTTGTCGGACCATCTAGAAAATGAAGAAAGCGCTCTTCTTCGCGACGTTATTGCTCGTGACGTACTCATGGGGCGAAGCCAAGGACGTTGACGCAACAGTCGAAGCAGCTGGCCAAGAATTCCTACTCAGAGCAGCAGAGTATGCCGGGTATCAGATCGAGGCGACGGACAGGCTGCGTAAGCAGCGTCTGGTATGGATGGAACCTGACGGTGAGCAGCATAGCGTGGAAATTGGTGACGGCGGTCGGATACGCGTATTTCGCTCTGCCAGCACTAGGGTTGAAGTATCTGCCGACGTGTTTGAGCTTGCTGATGACCTCTTCTATGCGTCGTTTTCACTTGATGATGGAAAACGCGCGCTGACGCTGGTTATGGATCGAGAAAGCAGCCGGGTTCTTGTGATTGAAAGCAGAAGGCCTGACCAGAGTGAAGGGACACACCGGGCTCAGGTAAAGATTTCTCAGGGACAACTGGATAATGAGGATGTAGCGCTAGAGCCACTCCCCGTTACAGAGAAGATGGCCGGCGTTCGATTGATCGCCCACTACTCCGACGAGATTGCCTACGAGCATATCTACCTCAATCCCATCCGAGTCACATGGCATGGCGTCACTGGTCCGGAAGCTGGCATAGCAGACACTGAAAGGTATGAGGCTTATGAGATCAGGGATGACGTGTTTCTCGTCAGTTGGTCGGAGAAGGTTCTCACTACCCACATGATCTTCCTATTCAACTTCGCCACTGACAACGAGATCGGGACGATCTTTGGCTACGAGCCAGAGCACGACAAGGCCGTGTTGGAAACCATTGGGGCCAGAACAGTAGTCGTGCAAGGACCGGCCGATTGAGGTGTATTAGTCGGGACCCGATCTGACAGGCAGCGCCAGATGCCGCCCCGTGAAAGCAGACGTTCACAATAGCAGATATCGTCTGTCCGAAATCGATCCGGAACTGCCGTCTACACTTGGTTGCTGTTACACTCGTTGTACAAAATTCGAGGCAAATCACTCGCATGCCTAGCAATGACCTCCATTACGCTCGAATCACCGATATCGCCGGACTAATACAGCGCCGGGAGCTTTCGCCCGTAGAGTTAACTGGGTACATGCTGGAGCGTATTGCGGCACTGGACAGCGAGCTCAACAGCTATCAGACAGTGATGGCGGAGCAGGCAATAGAAGCAGCGGCGAAGGCCGAGTCGGAGATAATGTCAGGCCGCTACCGTGGAGCGTTGCACGGTATTCCAGTGGCGGTAAAAGATCTCTGCTTTACTCGCGGGGTGCCTACTAGGGGCGGTCTAGCAGTGCTCAGGGATTTCGTTCCGGACTATGACGCGACCGTTGTTGAGCGCCTTTGGTCTGCAGGTGCCATCCTGCTTGGTAAGCTGAACCTGACTGAGGGAGCGATGGCAGGCTACCATTCGGAGTTCAGAGTACCCGTTAACCCCTGGGGCAGCGAACTATGGTCGGGCGCTTCGTCCAGTGGTTCTGGTGTTGCGACCGCAGCAGGACTTTGCTTCGCCGCGCTTGGCTCGGATACGGGCGGATCTATTCGTTTTCCTGCAATGGCTAATGGCGTGGTAGGCCTCAAACCCACCTACGGAAGGGTAAGTCGCCACGGTGTACTGGACCTTGGGGAAACACTCGACCATGTAGGGCCACTTACCCGCGGCGTCGAGGATGCAGGCTTAGTTCTTGCCGCCATCTCCGGCCTAGATGAAGCCGACCCGACCTCTCTATCGACACCACCACCAAACCTTTCGGATATCAACGCAGGCATCGAAGGTTTGCGAATCGGTTATGACGCTAAGTTCGCCAGACAGGGTACCGACGCGGAGCTTGTTGCATCCATTGAAACAGCGCTTACCGTATTAGAATCTCTTGGTGCCGAGGTTGTTGACGTCGAGGTTCCGCCAGAGACACTTACCATCGGAGAACTCTGGTTCCCGATCTGTACCTACGAAGCTCACAAGGCCCATTCGTCCTACTATCCCTCGCGGCGCGAGGAGTACGGCAATTACTTCAGGGACTTTCTCGAGGTGGGTGCGTCCGTTACCGACGCGCAGTACAAAGACGCCATGGTTGCGAGACGCAATTTCAGTGAGCGCTATGAATCGGTCTTGGCAAAAGTGGATGCAATGCTGAGCCCTGCCGGTGGCGTGGCAATGCCTACTCCTGCCGATCTGTATGGTGGCGTGGAAACTCTGGGGCCCCTGTTCGACCAGGTACAGATGCATTTTACTATTCCTGACGACTTCGCCGGCACGCCAACACTGACGCTGCCTTGTGGCCAGGACAAAAACGGCATTCCCCATGCTATGCAACTCATTGGTAAAGCCCTGTCAGAGGCCACTCTATGTCGTGTAGGTCTTGCCTATGAAGCGGCAACTGACTGGCATCAGCGTCGGCCTCCTTTGTCTTAAGTTGGAACGCCTTTTCCTGTTGCCCGTCAATTTAGAGAGCCACTCTTGTTCTCGCTAAGCAATTGGTCATGAGACGGGGGCGGTGCCGGCAGAGCGTACAACGTTAATTCATTCCTGTTGGGGTGCAACTCGGCCCCTCGGTACCGACCGCGATTTGAGCAGAACGTACGCTCATGGCCGGAAGCTGCCGCCGAGACGATACGGCGGAAACGCCCGCTCACAACCAAAGGCACACATTCGTTAGGTTACAACTTCGGCCCGTTTCGGCTATTCGCGCACTCACCTCACTGTAGCGCGCAAGCTCCCCAAGCCAAACAGTTAGTCAACATATTCGCTCTATGATGACTCCCTGCCCGGCGCTCGAAGCGGTACACGCCCGCGCTGCGCCTAAGGGATCTACAGCTTATTCAATACCCGGACGGTTGTTCACCCGAGTCATGGTTGCTTGCCTCAAATTCCAGGCCCCTTTATTTGAGAATGATTATCATTTAGATTATTATTCTCGAAAACAAACAAGGGGATCATGTGAGGAGCACTCTCGAAACCGGCTTCACCGGAATCATCGTCGCGTTTTCAGTTTTATCGGCACAACCTCTCATCGCTGCGGACGGTGAGTCGTACATCAACGAAGAGATGATCATTACCGGCTTTCGTGACGATCGCAGAAGTCGCGGCGCGACCGGCTTAGACCTCAGCGTGTTCGAGACACCGCAATCGATGTCGATCCTGGACGCAGAAACGCTGAACGACTTCGATCTGGTTGACATCAACAGAACGTTAAAGATGACGACTGGTATCAATGTCGACTCGACTGAGACCGATCGGACCTACTACAACTCCCGAGGGTTCGACATCACCAGCTTCCATGTCGACGGCATCGGTATTCCTTTCGGGGAGCTGTTCGTCGGGGATCTGGACACTGCTATTTTCGAAAAAGTCGTTGCGATACGCGGTTCAAACGGCCTGATCACAGGCCTGGGTAATCCGTCAGGAACTGTTAACTACGTCCGCAAGCGCCCCACAAATCAGCTGGCGGCGAGCGTCGAGGCCAGCGTAGGACGTTGGAGCGATCAACGGATCGTTGCGGACGTATCTACGCCGCTGACGAATTCCGGTAGCTGGGCGGCTCGCTTCGTTGGCGTCTCTCAGAACAAAGAAAGCTGGCTCGATCACTATGAGAACGATCGCAATGTCGCATATGCAGTTCTCGATGGGCAGGTAGGTGACAGGATAACGCTGACGTTTGCTTTTACCCGACAGGATAACAACAGTAGTGGCGTCCTCTGGGGTGCAGCGCCTGTCATATACACGGATGGGTCTCAAACAGACTTCGACCCATCAACCACGACCACAATGGACTGGACTTACTGGGACACACTGTCGGAGTCCCTGTTTGCGGAAATCGGCTGGCAGATATCTGACCAGTGGCTTTTGACAAGCTCTCTCACCCAGACCGACTATGACGAAGATTCAGAACTTTTCTACGTGTATTGGCTCAGCGGTCTTGAGAGAGACACCGGTCTGGGCATGTACAGCTATCCCGGGAAGTACGATAGTTCTCAGGAATACTTGATATGGGATACCCATCTCGAAGGGGGATTCGAAGCCTGGGGCCAGCAGCATGAAGTCAACTTCGGCCTCAGTCTGGCCGAGAGCGATGCCAGCTCCCTGGATTTCAGCGCGCTGGAAGGCTTTGTCGCCATGCCCGCTTTCCCGGGCTGGCAGGGAACGGAAGTCCCTCGCCCCGCCTGGAGCAATCCCTACCAGGCAGCCAGTGACGACATGCGTCTGGATCGCCTCTACGGCTCGGCCCTGCTTTCTGTTTCGGAGCGACTGAAACTGGTTCTCGGCTTCAGCGTCGTTAATTACGAAAATGAAGGGGTCAGTTGGGGCGTTTCGACGGACTCTTCAGAGGACGGCAGTAGCCCCTACATCGCTTTCACATGGGAAGTTGCAGACGGGCTAAACGTCTACGCGAGCTACAGCGACATCTATCAGCCTCAATATTACCTCGACCAAAACCTCCAACCACTGGGCTCCGCCGAAGGTAAAAGTTACGAATTCGGACTAAAGAAGCAGTTCGACAACAACCTGGTCGTCAGCCTCGCGTATTTCGAAACCGAGCAGGAGAATCTGTTCGAGTTCGTCGAGTACGGGGACGGCGATGGCATCGACGACCCTGATTTCAGTGACGACTTCGACTATGCCTTGTATCGCGGCATCAGCGTAGATTCCAAAGGTGTCGAACTGGAAGTAGCAGGTCAGATAACCGAAGAGTTGGAGATGCAGGCGGGATATACCTATCTCGAGATGAAGGACGAGGATGGCGTTGATGCACGTACGTTCATCCCGCGCAACACAATGAAACTGCTCATGACCTGGAAACCGGATTGGCAAGAACAGGTTCGCATGGGCCTGTCTGCACGCTGGCAGGACGATACTCACCATGACTCACCCTACGGCCGCATCGAACAGGATGGCTACGCGCTTGTTGGCGGCTTTGTCAGCTACGATGTCGCTGACTCGCTCAGCGTATCAGTGAATTTCGACAACTTGACGGACGAGGCGCATTTTAGCTCTGTAAAGTACGAACAGGCATACTTTGCTGCGCCCCGCAGTTATAGCGTGTCCGTTAAATGGCGGTATTAGGAGTCTCACTTGCCAGACATCCGTGATACCGCTCCCAGAGACGCAGCAGGCGGGCCAGCAGTAGTCGCAAGACACGCCCTGACCCTCCTGCATCGCTACCTTGGATTAACGATGGCTGGCTTTCTCATTGTCAGCGGCCTCACAGGAGCGGTCATCTCCTGGGACCACGAACTCGATGAGTGGCTCAATCCTCACCTGCTGCATACGTCTAACGAGGGAAGAGCGCTTCCATCGATCGCTCTGGTTTCAATCATCGAAGCGCGTTTTCCGGAGGTGCAGGTTACTTATTTCGAAAACGCCGCAGAACCCGGCCACTCGCAGTACTTCTGGGTTGAACCACGGGTCAATACCGCCACGCAGGAACTTTTTGAACCTGAATTCAATCAAGTGTACGTGGATCCGGTGAGTGGTCAGATTCTCGGCACTCGGAATTGGGGCGCGTTCTGGCCGCTGAGCCAGGAAACGTTTGTTTCCTTCCTTTACGAGCTTCACTACAGCCTGCACATCCCTGAATTCTGGGGCACCGATCACTGGGGTTTGTGGCTTTTAGGCGCGATTGCACTGATCTGGACAATCGACTGTTTCATCGGTTTCTATTTAACCTTGCCAAGACAACAAGCGCGCAGGGGTAGAAAACGCTCCCGCGGCTACTGGGAACGCTGGAAACCCGCTTGGAGAATTCGTTGGCGCGGCAGCTCCACCCGTGTGAATTTTGACATCCACCGTGCGTTCGGCCTGTGGACCTGGACAATCCTGTTCATCATTGCATTCACTGCATTCTCACTGAATCTGTATCGGGAGGTTTTTTATCCCGTCATGTCGATCGTGTCGGACGTCACACCGACACCATTCGACTCGAGAACGCCCACGCCGCACAACGCGCCGATCGCACCCCACGTATCATTTAGTGAGGTCATGGCTGCCGCACAGGCAGAAGCCGATCAGCGGGGTTGGGCAAAACCTGTTGGAAGTATGTGGTACGCCCGTGAATTTGGTATCTATCGCGCTGAGTTTTACCACCCGGATGAAGGGCACGGAGCGGGCGGCGTTGGGCACAAAGCGTTGTTCTTCGATAGCTTGGACGGCCAACTGCTGGGGGATTGGCAGCCCTGGCAAGGCACCGCTGCCGATGTTTTCGTACAAGCTCAGTTCCCATTGCACTCAGGGCGCATTCTCGGCCTACCCGGACGCATCCTGATCTCTTTCATGGGAATTGTGGTCGCCGCGTTGAGTATTACGGGTGTTGTGATCTGGTGGCGAAAGCGCCGAGCCCGGCGCGCCCGAGAAGTGCGCATGCCTGCCTTCGCTAATGCCACCTCCAGAACCCTCCAATTACCTGATCGCTTCCAAAGCTAGCGCCAGGTGATAGCGCTTTGAAGTGGTTCGATTACAAATTCCTTGTGCTTAGGGCCTCTCGCTTCATCCAGGAAGTACAACACGCCTATCAGGCGTTCCGTCGCACCATTCATGGTGAGTTTGCCCCTGAATTCACCGTCTTGCAGAGCGGTGCGCAATAAGCAGGAGTCAAAGTCGATCTCATAGTCACCGCCGCGCGGGGTGTAGTCCGTGCAGATCGACAAATAGCCTTCCTCGGGCAAATCGAGCGCCACGAGCACGTCCATGGTCCAGGTGCTCTGCATATCGAAGCGCGCGCTAACCTGCAGATCTTTGGTGCTTTGCGGCGCGCTTTGTGGCGCTGGCGAGTCGGGTGAGGAAGACTGAGGCGCCGGGGTTGTCGAGGCGCTACTCGATCCTCCCCCACCGCCACCGCAAGCTGTGAGGCTCAGGAGACCGGCAAAAACGGCTGTTCGTATCATCATCTTCATGGTTATTCCTCTGACGGCTTATTCGGATGGAAAGAGCCGCTCGGTGTCGGCATTTGCGGGCAGGAACCACTGCAGGTTCTCGCTTCCCTCACTTTCAACGAATCCTTGAAACTGGGGATAAGTCTGCAAAAGGTCCTGGAACTCTGCCGGATAGCGCCACTCCATGGGGATTTCGAGCGCCCAGGGCAGACCATTTTCGTTCTGAAAGTACAGCCCCTGAGACGGGTCAGAAGCGTCGTCTTCCTCGCCGAGCAGCGCAGTGTCCATCGCTGCCGTCGGGGGATAGTTTTTGAGGTGAATTTCGTAGCTGCGCCCTGGCGGCGCTGCAAAACGATCCCCGTGGCGCTCACCGGGTGATGCAAAAAGGAATGGGTCAAACGCGCCGGCCAAGTCGGCCTCGACAGGATTCGTGAAGGCCACATACAGCTGGAACCGCATCTCAACGTCTCCACCACATCCAAGCTCTGTGCGGTGAAATGTGCATCCTTCACCCGCGCTGACAAATTCGAAGACGTCATCACTGATGATGAACGTTGCGTCATCCGTCGCCGGGTCCAATACCGGGTCAAGGATGGACAGATCGTTGATTGAGATGGCGACGCTGCCCGCATCGATATCGGCGCGGTCAATTCCCGGCAGCCGAATAGCAAACCCGTTGCGGTAGGCTGCGCCAACTGCGGCCGTCTCGCCCTCGATACGCACGCTGGTAATCAGCCCGTCCTGGCGATACACCGCGGTGCGCAGGAAGACCACCAGATCATTCATGTCGTAGTCGCCCTCAAAGGGCCAATTGTCCTCAAACACAATCGTGGTCCAGCTCGACTGACTGGGATACCAAGTGGCGCTTTCGTTGAACTCAGAGATGCTGATCTGCTTGTCTTCAATTTCACCATCCGGAGCACCGCCAAAGTGCTGCAGGTTCGGCTGGGTAGACAGACGGAACCGCGCCCAGGTGTCTCCAGGGGCGGCATCATCGGGCACATTCACGGCGACAAGATTGGTACCGGCAAACACGGTGCGATCAGCGACATACTGCTCGTCTTCTTCGAATTGGCCGGAGCGGTCGGTGTCGATCCACGCATTGAAGTAGCCCTGCGCAGACGAGTTCACCAGCAACAACGACCTTTGGCCGCGCACCAGGCCGGTTGGTTGTAGCACACCGTCTTCATCATTCGCGTTGTCGCTCTGATCATCAGAGAGCGGGTAGGTTGAAGCGTCAGATTCACCGTCAACACCGCTGCCCAGGAACAGTACCGGAGGGTCGGGCACCTCGTGCCGAGGACCATTGTTGGCCAGCGAGGTCTGATAGGTGTCCGGGGCGTCGCCGTAGTCTACGTTGTCGCTGGCAATGTCAGTGAGTTCAGCAGCGACGCAGCGCGCGCCATCGTTGGTCGATGAGGACGGTCCGAAAGCAAAGAATTGGGCCCCGTAGTCACCCGTGTCGAGACTGACGCGGAAGATGTACCCATCTGAGTTTCTCGAAAAATAGAAACGGCCATCGACATCAAAATAAGCAGCGCCGAAGGTCCCGGTCTCGCCGACGTTGCCCAGTTGCGTTGCGGCCCCCTCTTCGACGTTAATCTGCCAAAGTGCGCCTGAGCTATCCACACCGTAGGCCAACCCATTCTGGGGGTGAAAAGCCATGTCGAAAATCCGCAGGTCCAGGGAGGCGCCATCAACGATTCTTGTCATCTCGAGATAGTCGGCGTCGGTTGGATCAAGCTCGATACGGTACAGACCGTAACTTGATCCGCGCTTGTAGACATAGTGCGCGTTTTCGTTGACCGCGACGTCACCGACGAAAAAATTGGTGTTGGAGACGTTGCTCATGGGCAGCGGATCGATCTGGTAATCGACGCCAATTCGCGCGAGCCGGTTGTGCTGATAAGACCACGCATAGAAATAGCGGTCATGGACGCTGAATCCGAGACCATTGATCCGCTCTGCGCCCATTTGATTGGATAAGAGCGTGTAGTGTCCCGTCACAAGATTCACGTCGTAAAGATGCGCATTTGTGTTTTGCGACAAAAAGGCGCGCACGGGGCACTCTTCAAATGGGGTTGCGCGCGATGTGGCAGGCAAGAGCGCCAAACATCCGCATAAAGCCAGAGCGAAGCTGAACCTTCTCATAATCGTCAAGATGCCATTGAATAAGTGCTCCAAAGCATAGTTAAAATGATAAATTTAAAATAATACGTAATTGTAATACTTTGATCGGTCATCCAGACACATCAACCGGCTAGAAATGATAAATATGATATATTTCCGCCGACTTGGTAGCCGGAATCCGACTCGCGACTTACGCTGCAGTCACGCTGCAGCGCGGGATCAAACCGGCTTTCAGTGATTGAGCAGACCAGTTTTTCAACTCAGCTGTTAACCTTGCCACGCCAACATGGCTGGAGGATGGAGTGATCAAACTTGTCATGCCGATGAAACGGCGTCCTGGAATGACGATCGAAGCGTTTCGTGAGTACTACGAAACCCGGCACCGCTTGATCGGCGAGAAGTATCTCGAGGGTTATGCGAGCAAATACGTGCGGCGCTACACGAATCCCACCCGGGATCGGGACGGCGAACTGCGCGATCCCGAGTACGATGTTTTTCTCGAAATCTGGTACCCGGACGAGGTAACCATGGCGGCGTGCAGCGAAGGTCTCAGCACGCCCGAGGCACAGCAAGAGGTCCATGACGACGAAGCGCAGCTTTTCGATATACGCCGCATGCGCTCCTACATCGTCGAAGAGTGTGAGTCCGAGCTGAGCTGATCCTCTCGGAGGCCATCCCGGCAGACCGAACCAGCGGCCAGGGCGAAGATGGGTTAACCGCCTGCCAGGCCTGCGGCGGCGCGCCAGACGCGCAGAAAATTTCCGCCCCAGATTTTCTCGACGTCTTCCGCACTATAGCCGCGGGCTAACAAGCCCTCGGTCACACTGAGCGCTTCGCTGGCATCGTTGAACCCTTCAATACCACTGCCGTGATTGAAGTCGGTGCCGATCCCGACGTGATCAACACCCACACGCTCTACCAGATAGTCGATGTGCCTCAGCATGTCGTCGACCTTGCCGGGGCCGAGCAGGTCGCTGACCGTCGTCAGAAACGTCTGTTGCACTTCGGTGTCGTCGAGCTCCCAATAGAGCTCAAACGGATACAGATAGTCTTCATCGATGCCCGCGGCACGCCGGGCCGCACGGATATCGGCGTCCAGCTTCGCGTCCGCTGAGTCATACAGATAGCCCCGGAACGGCGCAACGTGAATTACCCCGCCGCCAGCCGCAATACCGTCGATCTCCTCGTCAGAAAGATTGCGGGTCGCGTTGGAGAGCGTATAGACATTCGAGTGGCTGGCGATGACGGGCGCCGTGGAGGTCGCAAGCACGTCGAGCACCGCCGTTTTCGACAGCTGGGAGACGTCCATGATGCCACCCAGTGCATTCACACGGCGCACCGCGGCCTCGCCCAGCGCGGACAGACCATCATGCTCGCTGGCGTCCTCCCGACGACCGAGCTCACTGATGAAGTTCGGCCGCGAGGAATCTGCGAAATCGTTATGCCCCATATGGGTCAGCGCGAACACGCGCACGCCCGCGCTGAAAAACTCATCCACCGCTTCCGCGCGTGTGCCGAAAATGAGCGCATTCTGCAATCCGAGAATGAGCGCCCGATCGCCGCGCTCATGCGCCGCGACGAGTTCGTCTGGAGACCGCGCCAGCACAACCCCGGGTTCGGCCGCCAGCGCCTCGACCGCAGCCAGCTCTTCGTCCGCAACCGCGCGGGCGGCGGCGTATCCGGCTTCGTCCCGCGGACCCGGTCCAACGGCCAGCGCCATCACTACCGCATCCACACCGCCGGCGCGCATTTTGTCGGGCGCCACTTTCGACAAACCGTCCGCGCCGGCATAGCGTGATGGTTTACCTGGAATTTCAACGTCCGCGTGAGCGTCGAGCACCAGCGCGCGTGCGTGTATGGCAGCCGCGTCAGGCAGCGCCTCAGCCGTATCCACAGCCTCCATTGCCGGCTGCTCAGGTTGCCGTACCGGCGTTTCCGTCTCAGCCGCGCCGCAGCCGCTGAGAATGGCAGCGGCAAACCCCGCCCAGATTGCCTGCCTCATGAGTGACTCCCCTCTATACATATCCATCAGGCCGCCGCGTTGAGATAGAGTTCCGGCACACCAGCAATGGTGACCCGATGCAGCTCGCGGTCATACCCGTCGTAACCGCCATTGGCCCGGTGCAGCACCGATCGGTTGTCCCAGAGCACGAGCATGTTGGGCCGCCACTTGTGGACATACTGGAATTCTTCGCGGATCTGCCACTGATACAACTCGCCGATCAACGCATCCGCTTCTTCCTTATCCATGCCCTCCACACCCACGATGTAGCCCAGGGTGCCGAAAATGCCGGCCACACCGGACTCAGGATGTTTTTGGATAATCGGATGCCGATGTATATCCCGGGCATCCTCAGAGAAGAGGATTTTCATGCTGCGATCGGATCCCTGATCCTGATCGCCGTAAGTACCTTCCGGAGCATAAGCCGCAGCCGCGGAGTGCAAAGCGATCCGGCCTTCCAACCGGCTACGCAGATCGTCCGGCATCTCTGCGAGGGCTTTCTGCTGATTTATGAAGCTCGTGTCCCCACCTACCGGCGGAACGACAAGGCTATACAAACACGTCCCGATGGGCGGTTCCGCCTTGAAGCTCCAGTCAGTGTGCCAGGCCTCGGCAAAAACCGGTGCCTGCTCATCCGCGCGCCGGGTCAGAGCGACTACCGGGTTATCCTCGGCGATAGATACAAAGTAGGGATCGTCGCCGACCTCACCAAAAGCCCGAGCAACACGCACCAGATCTGCATCGCTCAGATCCTGATCCGGAAACGCTAACACATGGTGTTCCAGCCAAAGCCGGCGTATCTCCCGCACGGCGTCATCGTTCAAGTCCTGCGCCAGATTCACTCCGGTAATCTCAGCCCCGCAGGCTTGCCCTGACGGAACGACAGTCATCGTTTTCACGGTGTACTCCCTCTGCTCGACGACATGATGCAACGACGGACGGCAAAAGCAAACGGCTGGCACGCCAGAGACCCGGCCGGTAAGCTGGCGGCAAAACTCAATCCGGGGAACAACCATGAAGATCGGCGGTTTTGCCTCTTTTTTCGCGCCGACGGCGGCGCCACAAGCCATTGCCGAAATCGCGCGTGACATGGACCGAGCCGGACTTGATTCACTCTGGTTCGGCGAGCACGTGCTGCTCTTCGACGAGATGGAGTTTCCTTACCCCGGATCCGCCGACGGCCGCCTCCCGGTGCCCGAGGGAAACGGCGTGCCAGACCAGGCGGCGACCATTGCCTACCTGGCTGGGCAAACCGAGCGCCTTCGTTTCGGCACCGGCATTTCGCTCATTCCACAGCGCAATCCCGTCTACACGGCGAAAGAGTTCGCAACGCTCGACTGGCTGAGCGGCGGGCGTGTCGATCTGGGTGTGGGGGTCGGCTGGTGCAAGGAAGAGGTTGTCGCCTGCGGATACGACTGGCATGACCGCGGCGCGCGTTGCGACGAGGCGCTGGAACTGATGATCAAACTCTGGACCGAACCCGTCACCAATCATCAGGGCAAGCACTTCAACGTCAGCGGCGCCCGGTTCGACCCGAAACCCAGGCAGGACCCACACGTGCCTCTGATCGTTGGCGGTTACAGCGACGCCGCGCTCGCGCGGGCAGCAAAGTATGGTCAGGGCTGGCTCGGTTTCGGCTTGACGCCGGAGGTGGCTGAACCGATGCTCGCGCGCTTGCAGACAAGCCTCGAAGCCGCCGGCCGGCAGCAGACCGATTTCGACATCGTCATGATGCCGGGCGACGACTCACAGGAAGCTGCACGCGCGTTCGCCGACATGGGCGTGAACCGCCTGGTGCCTTTGATCGGCGTCGGCACTGCGGATGAAAACCGCGCACGAATCGAGTATCTGAGCAAGCTGGCGAATCTCTTCTAGACCCTCGGAACACCGGCGGGAAGGCGACACTCACACTGGCAGCAGACCGCGAAGATGTTTGATTACGCCGCCGCTGTCGAGGCCCGGCCGCTTTACCGGCTGATCCGCATTTTCTCGAAGCGCACAACGCTCTACACTTCCAGAATGCAGGACCAATTGGAAATCGCCAGCGCCACCGGCGTAGATCTGCAGCTCAACGTCGCCGGCCCGGGCGCGCGCAGCTACGCGTTTGTCGTGGACTGGCACATCCGTCTGTTGCTGGCGCTTGCCTGGTACATCGTCGCGAACTTTGCGTACTTAGGCTCACTGGAATTCATGAGCCCGGATAGCACGGGCTTCAGCACCTATTCGTTTGTCGTCCTGTTTCCGCCAACGTTGATATACGGGCTCTACCATCCCGTGCTTGAAATTGTCATGCGCGGGCGCACCCCCGGCAAGAGAATGGCCGGGATACGCATCGTTACTCAGGACGCACAAACACCCGGCGTGTTTGCAATTCTCATCCGCAACGTGCTGCGCCTGCTCGACAGTCTCCCCATCGCCTATGCTGTTGGCCTCGTCTGCACAATGCTGACAAAACAAGCTGTGCGCATCGGCGACATCGCCGCAGGCACCCTGCTCGTCTATGACGCCGACGCGGAAGCAGACACCGGCAAATCCATGGACCTCGATCCTGAAGCCGTTGCTGAGTACGGTCTCGAGAAAACCGAGCTCATCCACGAGCTGCTGGATCGCTGGGAAGCGCTGGATGTCGAGAGACGCCAGGCACTCGCCAGCACGTTGCTGCGCCAGCTCCGACCTGAAGAAACGGTGCAAGCCAGTCATTACAGATTCACCCTGGAGAAGATGGTGCGGCGCAAGGATGTCTGACGTTCAGGAGCAACACCTGCAGGCACGCGCGCAGCACTGGGAAACCGTGGCAGAACTGCTGCCTCAGCTGGAGGACAACAAGCCGATCGACATGGAAGTGCTGGAAGACGCGCTCAATCATTATCCGGAACTCGCCCGCGATCTGGCTCTGGCGCGTCGGCATGCCCCGCGCAGCCGCGTCACCCGGCGCCTGGAAGGCTTGTATGCCGGTCTTCACCGCGCGCTGTTCCGACCGCCGCAGGCATCCCTGGGATCGCTCAAGCATCTGTTCGGCAACGAAATTCCAGAAGCTGCCTACCAACTGCGCTGGCATATCATCAGCGTCTCGCTCGGATTCATTCTGGCCGCTATGGCCGGATGGTGGTTGATTGCGACTTACCCCGACCTCGTTACTCTTTTCGCCTCGGAAGCGATGATCCGTACCGTGCAATCGGGCGAACTGTGGACAGATAACCTTCTGAACGTGATGCCGTCTTCGGTGCTTTCGGTGGAAATCCTGACCAACAACATCATGGTTTCACTGACTGCGATGTCGCTGGGTGTCCTCTACGGCCTGGGCACGATTTACATCATCGGTTTGAACGGCCTGATGCTGGGTGGCGTGTTCGCCTTCACCGCACAATACGGAATGGCCGATCGGCTGCTCAACTTCGTTTTCGCACACGGCTGCGTGGAGCTGACCGTCATCGCCATCGCCGGCGCCATCGGCTTCTCGATCGGCGAGGCGCTGGCTCGCCCCGGTGAACGTACGCGCACTCAGGCTTTTCAGAAGGCTGTCCAACAAGGCAGTAAACTCATGCTGTTGTGCGTCATATTCCTGGTCGGCGCGGGTATCATCGAGGGATACGTTTCGCCAAACCCGGCGTTCGACTTTGCCACTCGCGTGATCGTAGGTGTGGCGTACTGGGTCGTCTTTCTGGCTGCTCTGGGTGGTTGGAAGCTGTTTCTCCGCCGACCGGCTATACCCGACGCTGCGCCTTGAGCGTCTGATACGTCGCAAACACGCGTTCTTCGAGCACCGCCGGGCGGCACACCAACGCATGCGCGCCGAGGCGCTGCGCACCCTCAGCGTTATGAGCCAGCGCTTCTCGATAGCGCCGACTGGCGAGGCTGACGTAAGCATCCTGGGCCTCGGCCGCCCTTATCTGGCTGAGCGCAACGATCTCTTCACCCATCATGCTCACAACCAGAGGCAGGTGTTTTTGCCGCCACAGCCTGAGCGCGTCTCCAAAACTGCCGGTGAAGCTCTGTCCATACATATCCGTCAAGAGAACAATGAGGGCTCGCTGTTTGAGCATCTGGTGGACATGCAGCGCGGCGCCGAGTAAATCGGTCTCCACCGCACGCGGCGCGATACCTTCGAGCTGGTGCCGCAACGTCCGCACCGCTTGCGCACCACCTGCCGGCGCGCGACTGGTGACAACCTGCTCGGCAGCCACAACCAATCCGATTTCATCTCCCTGCGTCACGGCATTCTCGGCGAAACGCGCCGCGACGTTGACGTAGTGACCAAACTGGCTGAGCCCGTCGATCATCGTACGGCTCGTCCGTCCCACATCGAGGACGAGGACAATCTGCAGGTGCTGATCTTCCGCAAACACCCGAGTAATCGGTTTCTGCGATCGGGCGGTCGCCTTCCAGTCGATCGTATGGAGCGGATCACCGCGCACGTATTCGCGCAGGTGGTGGAGTTCATAACCAACCCCGGCCCTGCGCGCCTGCGCGCCGCGTGTCATCTCGCCCATCGCCCGCCCTCGCGCGCCGGCGCTGTCAGGCACCACCCGCAACTCCGCGGCAATAGCGACGTCGGTCCGCCACCAGCCGAGACCCAGGCGACCGCGTATCTGCGCAGGCAGATGGGGCCAGACGTGCTCGCCCAGCTCAGTCGGTTGTACAGAGACCTCCCGGCCGACGACCACCTGAGGCGCCAGAATCACCTCGCGCATATGCTCCGCAGCCTGCAGGCTGACGGGCAGGTAGGGTACGAAGCGGAGCTTCTGTGGACGCGTGTCCGGGTTATAGAGCTCGAGCTCGAGCACGGTGCGGCGGCCCAGGGCCAGCACACCGTTGCCGACAAGGCGTGCGTCAACCGTTGCCAAACGGGCAAGCGCCCATTCGTAGACGACGCCGAGCACGAGCAGCGCCGCGGCATACCGCCACCAGCCCACCGCGCTGCCGCTCCAGGTCTCGACAACACCGAGAATCACGATGAGCGCAAGCGCCACATAGGTGAGCGCGCTGAGGTTCATATCACTTGGGCACCGGCACGTCGGCCAGCAAACGAGCGACGAGATCCTGACCGGAAACGCCTTCGATCGCCGCTTCCGCGGTAAGCACCAGACGATGGGCAACCACCCAGGGCGCAACTGCCTGCACGTCATCGGGGATCACAAATTCGGCACCTCGGAGCGCCGCCTCGATCCGAGCGCAGCGCGTGAGCGTCAACGCGCCGCGTATCGACAATCCAAGGGAAACCGAAGCGCTATCGCGGGTTGCTGCCGAAAGGTCGAGGATGTAACCAAGGAGATCTTCCGAGATGTGCACGGCTTCGACATCGGCACGCGCCGACGCGAGCAAACCCGCAGCAAGCGGCTGCAGCGACGAAGGCTGGTCGGCAACGAGATCGCCACTCAGTCTGGCCAGCACCTCGGCTTCGTGATCACGGCTGAGATACGGCACATCCAGGCACAGCGCAAAGCGATCCAGCTGAGATTCCGGCAGTGGGAAAGTGCCTTCGAATTCGCGCGGATTCTGCGTTGCGATCACAAGAAACTCTTCTGCAAGCGCAAAGGTTTCACGGTCGATGGAAACCTGACGTTCTTCCATCGCCTCGAGCAGCGCCGACTGAGTTTTCGGCCCGGCCCTGTTGATTTCGTCCACGAGCACAACGTCCGCAAAAAGCGGCCCCGGTTGAAACTCGAACGCCGACGTTGAGGCATTAAAAATGTGCACACCCGTCATGTCGCTCGGCATGAGATCCGCCGTGCCCTGGATGCGTTTGAAGCTGCCGCCGATCACGCCGGCAAAGGCTTTACTCAAGCGCGTCTTCCCAAGACCGGGCGGACCTTCCAGCAGGACATGTCCGCGGCCGATCAGTGCGATCGCAAGCCCGTGCACGATGGGCTCCATCCCGATCAATAACTCGCCCACCTGCGCCTGCAGGTGTGCTTCAAGGGCAACGGCGTTATCGCTCATGCAAGAGTCCTTCTGAGTTCGCGTAAGTGGTCGTGTATCTGCTTCACATCTACTTTTTCACCGTCTCGCAGGCGCTCGTAAGCAGTCCTCAACGCCGCGAGGCGGCTCTGCTCAACCAGCGGCATGGCCTCGAGCTCACGCCACGCATCAGCGTCTACGGCGCTGACCCGCCCGCTCCGGTACAGTTCTGCCAGCCAGGTTTCGATCATCATCCTTGCAGCGGTTGCGGGCGCCAGCTTGCGCGCCATGAATCCACCGATAGCATGAACGAGATCGCTCTGCTGCGGTACGCCGGGCGTGCTGCGCGGCGCTGCAAGCCGGCCGCTGGTGCCTACGACGTAGAGCAACCAGAACGCGAGCAGAAACAGCAGCGTGCGGCCGAGGCGGGCGTCGCTGAAAAACGCATCCGGGTCATAGAGATCAGTGACGCCTTGATGCATGTCATCAAACAGCACGGCCGCACCCGGCTTGAGGTGATAGCCCAGTATGTTGCTGAAAAACTGTGCGTTGTCAGCGCGCCCGAGCGCGCGATTCGTGAACATGCTGCCGCTGGTACTCAGGATGATCGCGCCGCTGCCCGTTGGAATCTCCCACAAGGCGTCTCGCCCCGAGGAGCGCTCGTCGGCGAGCGCAACATGAAATGGACTGGAAGCGCCTGGCTGCCAGACACTGGCGGTCGAATCAGTTTCGCCGACCAGGCTCGACACTCCGCGCATGAGCGGATGCACCGCGTTGACTTCGTAACCCACATCTTCCGTGGAGAAGACGCCACCCAGCGTTATCTCTTCGTCATCTTCATCAACGGCCGCAACCAGCGACAAGCCGGTCAACAACTCGATATTGTCGAGAAAATTCTGCGTAGAAACGAGAAGACTCCAGTCGGGCGTGTCGTTGAGCGCCGCCATGATCAGCAACGTATTCCCTCGCATCAGCCAGCGCCGCAGCCAGTTCACTTCATCCGGCCGTATGGATTGTTTGTGCGGCATCGTCGTCACAAGGACATTGCCCTGCGGCTCCAGGCCTAACGATTCGATCTCATGGTAACGACGCCGGAGAGAGACGTTTTCGACGCCATTCGCTTCCAGCCATCGCTGCAAGCCGGCATAACCATTTTCGCCGATGGCTGCGGACACGGGACGGGAAACGTCGGGTTCCTGCGACGGCGGCAGCACCAGCGCGACAAACAGCGCCAGCGCTGCCAATGCCCCAAGCAGAGTAACCAGCCGATCGTTCACTGGCGCGCGCCTCCGGACAAGGTTTTGAGCGCATCCTCGCCATCCTCGGTAAGCGCCGCCACGTCCGCGGCTTCCGGATGCCAGCCGCCATAACGGGCACGTTCTGCCGCGCCTGCAAGCCGCGCTATGACCGACTGCTGGGGCAGATTGCCGGTTGCCTTGACGACATTTCGATGCGTCATCCCCGCCTGCAGAGAAACGAGCCGCTGTTGCTGGAGTTGCTCAACAATCATTTGCAGCAAAAGACCGGGGCGCAAACCCGGTGGCGCCATACGCACATCCTCAAGATCGAGCGGCGTGGATTCCGCCGTTGCAACTTGCCAAGGATCGGAGTCCAGGCGTCGCCGTCTGCCTTTCCGGTGTTGCGCTATTTCGTTCAGCACTATGCCGGCTGCCAGAATGACCACTGCGGCAATAGATACGTAGAGTATCCAGTCGAGAACCCCCTCAGCCACGGTGAAGTCTTTCAGCCACTCCGGCAAGGCACTGCTCTCGCCGCCAAAAGTTTCATCCAGCCAGTTGACGAACCGATCCCACCAGGAGGCCCCCTCCTCTACTCGATTGGGCAGGTCTTCGAGAATTGTGTTCAGGTTGGCAGTGGACACGAACGCACCCGACCCTGCATTCGGGCGGAGATACTCATCCTGCAAACGCTGCAGACTGAAGGCGTCACTCACGCTCAGCTGCTCGGCGGTTTGCGGCAACAGACTGCGCCAGGGATGAAGCTCGAAATCCGCGGCGAGCCGCGGGCACACACTCTCGAGGGTTACGGGATCATCGAGATTCTCGTTGACGTCCTCGTCATCAACCCACGCAGCTTCAACCTTGGCGTTGCAGGCATCGATGGCATCCCACCACTCAGCCGAATTCTGCGGCCCACCCCAGGCCGCAACCGAAACCAGACAGGCGGCGGCTGCAAGAAGGCATCTCACTCGCTGCCTATCGCATCGATGCGGGCTTCTAGATCCCCGCCCTCGCTGCGGAGTTTGAGATCGTTGAGCACGGCAATGGAAAAGGCATAGACGATGGGTGTCAGCACGGCGGTGATCGCAACGGTGACGACAAACTCGATGACGGTAAAGGCGGCACTGCCGGTTTCTGAACCAAACGCGGCGACACCCGCGACCACGCCCAGTACGACATAAGCAGCAATAGTGACAAAAAGCACAACAGAGAGAATAACCGCCGTGCGCCACCAGTTGCCCCATACCAGACGATGACTGATGCCAAGCGCTTCCATGGGGCCAGCCCGATCGATGATCACGAGATAAGGCGCAAAGCCAAGACTCAGCATGAACAAAATTCCAGGCACCAGCAGAAGCAGCATGCCCAGGCCGACGATCAAGCCGTAGACAATGCCGCACGCCAGCGTGACGAGAAAGAGCCCTGCCGACCCGGACAACGCTTCACCGATACTCATCTCCTCGCCCGCGGCAGTTGCACCGATGCTGCGTACGGCGGCAATGAAGACAAACAGGGAAATGACGGAGCTCACCAGAAACGCGATCCATAAGCCCGGGCTCATCACCGCCTCCGGGGAGCCGTCGCCGACCATGAAGCTCGGAATCTGGCTGAATACAGCCCCGATCAAAGCGATCGGAAACACCCCTTTAAAACAAGCTTTCGCAAGCTGAAAGCCGTCGTCCAGAACCCCGCCGATGCTGAGCGGCGATTGCGGGCGATCATACATAACCATCTCCACGTCGAAGCCTGACTTCCGGCAGTATATGGCGTCGCGGGGAGACGGCAACCGCTATCAACTCCCGACCTCCGGATCGAGCTGCAAGCGCTGCAGTGCCGCCTCTCCCGGGGCAAGCACACGAAAGGGAGAGGCCGCGGTGCCACGGCTTTCGAGGTTGAATCCGTTCGGCGCATTGGAGAGCGGTTCTAAACAAACGAAGCCCTCATTGAGGGGTGAGTACACGACGAGCGAGTCCGCCCCGGTAGTCGTCATGCGCAGCCGGGCACGCCACTCCGGCCAATGCAGGAGCGCGCTTCCGGACCAGCCGCCATATGCGGCATCCAGATCAAGCAGTGCCGGCCGCAGATTATGTAGGGTCGTCCGCTGCTCCAGCAGCGGCTCGAAGCGCCGGCCAATGAGCTCATCATCAAGCACCCACCGCCCGCTAACGTCGGCGTCGAGCCGCGTGTTTTCAGTCAACGCAAAGTAAGGATGCCAACCTAGACCGAAAGGCATCACCGATTCTGACAAGTTACACAGCCGCAGTGTGAGAACGAGCGCCTGGCCGCGCAACGCGACGGTGCACTCAGCCCGATAGCGCCAGGGCCAGGCTTCGCCGCCACCTTCATAAGCAAGGATGACGGCGCTCTTCGCGCGGTGAACAACATGCCATGACCGTTGGAAAGCCTCTCCGTGGATCGCGTGCGTTTCGGGTGGATTGTTCGGTGGCAGCTGTACCCTGCATTCATCAAAACTGAAGCTGCCAAACTCGACGCGGCTGCCAAAAGGCAGCATCGGGAAGGCCGGGTGATCTTCGGCGAGAAAGCTGCAGGTGCGCGCGCTGCTGAACACCCGATAACGGGAAACCCGAGCGCCATCGGCGGGGGCTACCGCGACTTCAGCGCGACCGTTGGTCAACACAATTTCCGGGGCGGCAGCATTCAAAAGACGAACGCCGAATCGCAAACTAACTTTGCAAATACTGCTGCCTCGCTTTCATGGCGTCTTGACCACGATGGCCTATGCTTACCCTTGAACACTTACACCCTCTCAACTAACGGACAGCAGAGTATGGCAGTTTCGGATCACGTCAATTTAGAAGAATTCATGGAAGGCTTGAAACGCCGCAACCCGGGGGAAACCGAGTTCCACCAGGCTGTCTACGAGGTGGCGTCCAACGTCTACGATTACATCTCTGACAAAGAGATCTACCATGAGCAACAAATCCTCAGACGTATCGCGGAACCGGACCGTATCATTTCGTTTCGCGTGTGCTGGGAAGACGACAACGGCAATATACGCGTAAATCGCGGATACCGAGTTCAGAACAACAACTCCATCGGTCCATACAAAGGCGGTCTGCGTTTCCACCCGTCGGTCAACCAGAGCATCCTCAAATTCCTCGCGTTTGAGCAGACCTTCAAAAACAGCTTGACCGGCCTGCCGATGGGCGGCGGCAAAGGCGGCGCCGACTTCAACCCCAAAGGGAAGTCGAACAACGAAATCATGCGTTTCTGCCAATCTTTCATGATGGAACTGCATCGGCACGTTGGCGAAGACACCGACGTACCGGCCGGCGACATCGGCGTCGGCGCACGCGAAATCGGCTATTTGTTCGGCCAGTGGAAGCGCCTCACCAACCGGTTCACCGGCACGCTCACCGGTAAAGGCCGAGAATACGGCGGCAGCCCCATCCGCACCGAGGCGACGGGCTACGGCACTATATATATGTTGCAGGACATGCTGCACAAAGCCGGGCACGACGTGGCCGGCAAGACCTGCCTCGTTTCGGGCTCCGGCAACGTTGCCACTTACGCCATCGAGAAGGTCAACCAGCTCGGCGGCAAGGTCGTCACAGCATCAGACTCCAGCGGCTTCATCTACGATCCTCACGGGATCGACGAAGATCGTCTGGCATACCTCATGGACCTGAAGAACAATCGACGCGGACGCATCGAAGAATACGCCAACGAGTTCGGCTGTGAGTTCCACGCGGGCAAACGCCCGTGGGGCGTCGAAGCCGACGTCGCCCTGCCCTGCGCCACGCAAAACGAGATCAGTCAGCAGGAGGCCCAGACGCTGATCAAGAACGGCTGCATGGCGGTCTCCGAAGGGGCAAACATGCCCACAGTGCAG
Organism: Pseudomonadales bacterium; assembly: GCA_965267275.1. GTDB lineage: Bacteria > Pseudomonadota > Gammaproteobacteria > Pseudomonadales > Azotimanducaceae > UBA4421. The sequence continues at coordinate 1,501,321 of OZ253950.1, read as the reverse complement.
GAAGGCATACACGACTTTACCAACGCAAAAGTCCTGTTTGCGCCCAGCAAGGCGGCCAACGCCGGCGGTGTGGCCATCTCCGGGCTGGAAATGAGCCAGAACAGCGCGCGCATCACCTGGAAAGAAGAAGAGCTGCAGGAACTCCTGCGCAACATCATGGGTGACATCCATGAACGCTGCGCGGAATACGGCCAGACCGAAGACGGGTACATCGACTACGTCAAAGGCGCCAACATTGCCGGCTTCATCAAAGTCGCCGACGCAATGATCGCATATGGCGTGGTCTGAGCCGCTGCTACCCGCTGTTTAGCCGTGGTCAGGCGCGGGCTAGCCCGGGGACAAGTGCCTGATGCTCGACAACCAGGCGTTCTGAAAATCTGACGGCCTGGGATCTAGAGATCCGAGCGCCACGCAACGAGTGCATCCGCATTGTCGAAGATGTCTTCCATGCGTTGGATCAGGCCGTTCTCGTAGTCGATCAGCTCCTTACCAACGAGCGTGAACTCGCCCAGTCCCGCCTTGGTATACCTGATCGTGTAGGTCAGCGTGATACGGTCACCATCTTCACTGACACCCGGGTCGCCAACGATTTCCCGGCCGTCAGTTTTGCGCTCGAGCAAGTCGACGCTGTTCTTCATCGCCGCCAGAGCAGCTTCCCGGCCAACCCCTTCAGTACCATCGCCCGGCAGATAGGACGCATTTTCGGTGAAGTACTTTTCCAACCGTTGCCAGTTATCGTCTTCCAGGGTTTCCTCAAACGCAGCAGCGTACTCGGCAAATTTCGGTAGATTACTCATTGATTAGTTCCTTAGTGAGTCCAGACGACTTAACTATCTTATGAAGCGGCCGGCCGCGCCATAACCCGATACAGCGACAATCTGGAGAGAGCTTCGCACGCCGAGGAGCGTCACTCGCCTGCTGACCGCCACATTGGCCCTACGATCAGAGCAAGTACGAAAACATTAAATACGGCGTTTACTGGGTTGCCTGAAGTCATCGATCCAAGGCTATCCAACACAAACCAGGAACAAGCACCCGCTACCAGGGACTTACGAACGCCTTCTGGCGCATCGTCATACACCCAAACCGATAAGCACCACACTGTCACGCCCCACCCGAGCAGGAAGCCTCCAGTCAATGCAGACAAGAACCAGATTTCCGGCGCCTCGAAGGACGGGAAGCCATCTACGGGCCAGGCGAGAATATCCAGTCCCAATCTGGCAGGTTCATTGTATTCCGGCATCGTACCCAAAAATAACACCGGACCGAAAAAGCCAATGACGGCGGCTGAAAACTTCAGCCAACGCTTATGAAATCTGTGCGACACGGCTATTCCCATCAGGTTAGTTCCTGGAACGACACGGTTGGATTCCGCTTCGGCGACCGGCCACGCGTTCTACCGATCACCCATCAGCATCATTTTCACATCCCCGTCCGTCGCAAAACTCAGATACAACAGATAGCTGGTGAGAAAGGGCGCACCGAAGAAGAAGGCCAGAACGCCAAGACCTAGTCCGGCACCAGAGTACTGATTCCTCCAGGCGGTCCAGACCGCGGAGAGAACCAGAAACCCGAGAAAATCCAAGTTGAACTGGCCCGGCCAACCCATCTTCGCGATATCCCCAAAAAAGTATGGGAACAGATTGATCCCGTGTTCAATCGCGACAGGGACAGTATAGATTCCGATCGTCAATAGAATGACCAGCAACAAAATTCTAAAAGCATTCATCGCGGCGCCTCTCCTGGAGTTTTGTAGCATCTGCTACGTTGAACGTAGCGTATGCTACACACTACCATCGCGTCAACTAACGGAGAGGCGCATGACGCAAGACGCAGCAAAACGGAAGCGCGAGGAAATTGTTCAATCCGTGGCGGCACACTTGGTCCGCGAAGGGTTTTCTAACAGCGGAATAAGGGCGTTGGCATCGAGCGCGGGCAGGAGTGACCGCATGCTCATGTACTATTTTTCTACCAAGGAAGACCTCATCGCAGAAGCGCTCCACCTGCTGGCTCAGAATATGGCGGCGGCGCTGAGTCAATTGCTACCCGAGCGTCAAACACCCGCTTCGGAAATCATTGACGCCGTTCTGCTGGCAACTGACGACGCCGAAGTACAGGCATCACTCAGGTTGTGGTTCGAGATCGTGGGTCTCGCGGTTCGCGGAGCCGAACCCTATGCGCGAACTGTAAATCGCATTCTGGAAGACTGGGAATCCTGGATACGCCTCAGACTCCGCCCCGATCAACGACACCGGGCGCCAGAGCTGCTCGCTCAGATCGAAGGGCAGCTCATGCTCCGGCTTCTACAGCGTTGACTGTCTGATAAAACCGGCAGACGACATTCGGGCGAGCTAGTTACAGGCATTCGAGACCGACCATTCGATCAGCTAGTCCTTCCGCCTGGCTTTGTTGGGGGCAATATAGGTTTCAGCCCGATCATACGCTTCTATCCAGTCTGCTGGAGGCAGCGGTAAGTGTCGGCTCTCTTTGGCCCGCGCGGGCGTGAGGGACGGCCGGGGATCCCTCGAGCGCACCTGCTCGAGCCAGAAAACCCCGTCGTAACTGCCGCTGTTCCCGCGAGGCGCGACCAGGTCGATATCCCCATCACCATCCATATCGCGGCTGACAAACATATCGTACATACCGCGAACGCGCCTGGAGATGTCATGGCGCGCCCACGTTGTAGAGGCTTCACCCGGATTCTCAAACCAGGCTATGCGGCCAACTGTGGAGGTGGCATTGACGCCAGGCTCATCAAAATCCCTGGAAGCCCCGGAATAGCTGCCAGCCAGAATGTTGAGGCCTGAATAGCCGCCGGTGACCACATCCAGGTCTCCATCGTCGTCGATATCAGCCAGGTGGATACCGATTACCCAATCCGGCAACGTGCTCCCGATCCGGTGGTAGCGCCACGGTGCGGACGGCTCGGTGGGCTGCTCGAGCCATCCCAGACCCGCCTGAACGCCATCGAATTCTTTGCTCCGTTCCACGACGTTCAAGACGATGTCTTTTCGCTCATCGCCGTTGAGATCGGCAAATTCAGCGTGGAACGCGTTCGCGAGCCCCTGCCAATCTTCCGGCACTGAAAAAGCCGCCGTGATCTTGATGGGTATGGCCCGATGCGAGATGGCGCCATCAGCACCAGTCGCCAGATTCTCAATCAGAACAAGTTCCTGCTTCACCCTTTTGGCAGCGAGGACGTCAACATCGCCGTCATTGTCGAAGTCTATCGGCATCGCCGTGTTAGGCACGCCCTTCTGATAGAGCACCTGCTCCCGCCATGAGGCATCGCGCAAGGGTGGGCCCTTCAATGTGATGAGCGAGGTGGCACCGTCCTCCGGCACGTCAATGCCCGGGCGGACAATGTCTGGCGCGCCTTTGTTCGCAGCCGTGAGATCCAGCCGGCCGTCGCCCGTCACGTCCGCCAGAAATACCCTGAGCCACGAACCTCTATCTTTTGTGATCGAGGGTATGATGCTGGCCCACGCAACGTCTCTGTTTGCAGAGGCCGGATTTTCGAAATAGACGAGGTGGGCGTCTTCACAGGCAGCAACGATGTCCATCCACCCGTCACCATTGAGGTCACCGACCGCAACGTCTTCTATCGCGCCAACCGTGGCGCCTTCTGCAATCGTTCGCAACACCCAACGGTCGGGTATGCCCGTGCCGTAAGCAACCCGTAAGTGATTAGAGTCTTCCTGCGCTGTAACGATGTCCTGAAAACCGTCACGGTCCAGATCTCCAAGCGCAATGCCATCGCCGCCACGGATAGCAATGCCGCCGTTTACAGCCTCATCGTCAATGACATGCTCTTTCCATGAAATGTACTGACCCTCGGGCGTGATGGCTCTTGTTGGCGAGTCTGCAACCGTTGTCGCGTCGGCCTGAGCGGAGAGACTCGCGCAACTGAGAGCCAGCATGACGATTGCTGCCGGCGCCGATCTGCCACGTGGCACTGATGGACCGCTCTCGCCGTCACTCTGCTTCAGTCTGACCTGCATCATCTTCCCGCCCCCTGACTTGGTGCCCGACTAGTACTTTCACCAGCAAATCTCACCTGATTCCAAACGCCGTCCAATGTAGACGAATTGTGCGCTAAGCTCGATCCAGGTCACCGCCCTTCAGTATTTGGTTCCCCCGCTTTCCCGGTTCTTAAACAAAAGATCCAGAAAGATGAGCGTCTGAAGCTGATCCGACCAGCAGCAGCCCTAAACACCAATGCAGGCTTTCTATTGCGGAGCGTTTCCCGTCGTCCGAAACACCTCGGTAGCAAACGATTCCTGCTCATAGATCGACTGAGCCGATGGACGACTGATGATCCGTTGGTAATAGGCTGAGAAGCGAGGCCAACGCTCGGTATCCAGCGGTGCACCGGCAAGATCGAGCAGCCGCACAGGGGCAACGAGCGAGATGTCCGCAATGCCGAACTCACCATTGATGACGCCACTATCTTCAGGCACAGCGCTCTCGAGAAAGTCGAACGCGCCAGGGAAGTTCTCCTCGCGAAAAGCGTCAACCTCTGCCTGATCGGCCGGTGCGCCAGAGCGGATGGGAATGATGATGTACATCCAGAAGATGCGCGCGCATACCTGGGTGAGCAGAGTATCGCCGTACTCTTCGAACCATAGCGCTCGCGCTCTGTCGCGCGGTGCCGCGGGGAACAACGCCGGCTTCGGGTGGATATTTTCGAGGTAGTCACAGATGACCGAGGAGTCCGAGACATAGCGACCGTCCGCCTCCTCGAGAATGGGTATACGGCCGAGCGGGTTCATCTTCAGAAACCGTTCGGACTTATCCAGCGGATCAAGCTGACGGTGTTCAAATTCGAGCCCTTTTTCTTTCAGGAAGATCCAGGTCTTACGCACGAAGGGCGACGTCGCGGCGCCGTGCAAAATATACATGGGAGCCTCCAGAAGGGTGTACTAAGAGCCTATCACGACTCTCGGGCGCAACCCTGGTTTGCAATTGTGTGCTTGAGCCCCCGGAACGCCCGACTGCATCAGTTGGGACTTAAGAGATTTCCTTTACTTGGCATCTGGTTATCACTGAACCACTGCGGAATCGAAGATCACTTGCTCCTCGATCGCCATCCCCTTCTTTATGCGAAATCGGTCCACGCCCAGCCACGAGCGCCGTACAATGGCTGTGGCTGATGGTTCCCAAGCTACATAGAGACGATCCCTATTACCGGGGCAGTCCAGCGGCGTGACGGCATGACAGTCACTCGATGCCAAAAGGGAACGGTCCGCTGGAAACAACTCGATTTTCCCGCAGGTGCAAACTTCGGAGTTGGCTCCCTCGTTCAGAAACAATCAGATCCACTGCTGCAACAAACGAAGGTATCAACGGCTCATACTGTTTGCGCCTCAGCTGCCACCATCGAAGCGCTGTTTCGTTGCCAAGAAAGCGTCCCACGAAGATTTGCGCCTCGCCTTGAACATCGTGCCGATCTGATCCAATTCCGCGCGTTGACTGCACATGCTCAAGTATCTGCGCCGCGATCGCTCGCTGTAGGTAGGTGTCTACGAGACTCACCTCTGACTGGGTGAGATCTTCAGCATTGTTTTGCGCGCGCGCCCATATATCTGGGAACGCTTCACCGAGGGCGACATCGTAAACGTCTAACGTAAACGCAAATTCCGTGTTCGTCTGTTGCGCATCTGCGAATCGGGAAGCTTGCTCCAGTTGGAATGCAACCAGAACCAGCCCCGCTACGATGCCAAGATTGGCAATAAGAGTAAGCCAACGATTCAGGCTGTCCACATTGAGACTCGCGAACTGTTTCCCTCGCATTCTCCAAATTCGTCCTGCCTCCGCAAGAACTTACTGCTGCCTGTTTGCGGCGAACTAATGGATTTCGCCAATCTGTGGTCAATCTGCTGTAAGCTCCAGACAATCGAAGCCCTAAACCGTTGATTTTGCATGGGTTAATTCCTGGCACGTTGTTTGCTGTACGTTACTTGCTAAGCGTTATCTGCTAAACGCTATTTGATAAATGCATCAGAATGAAACTCGGAAAAGGCACACCCCCATGAACGAAGAACAGGCCAAAGAACGCATCGAAGAACTCAGGGGCTTCTACGCGCATCTCGCGGCGTTTGTGGCCGTGAACGTCTTTCTCCTGCTACTGAATCTGATCACCTCGCCCGGCTTTCTGTGGTTCATCTTTCCATTGCTGGGTTGGGGAATCGGGCTCGCTATCCATGCGGTCATGGTGTTCTGGACCGGCAATGACTGGGAGCGGCGCAAGATGGAGGAGTTGACCGGGCTCCGGCATACCCAGGATGAACTGAAGCGCCTATCCGAACGTACCGACGCGCTGGTCACGATCCTGGCCAGTGTCGATTGGGAGAACATCGACCCGGAGCTCTTGCGGACGCGCGACAATCTCGAAGAAGCGCGCGCGCGGGTTGCCGAACTGCAAACCCACGCCGATGCCGATGCCCAGCAAGAGGTGAGAGAAGAAATCGAGAAGCTCGAGGCTTTCGTCACCAGTTCCAAGTTCGCGTACTACGATCAGGCGGCCAAGGGGAACTAGACCCCTCACTCTGTGCGTCCTCAAATCATGAGTTCGAGCCGAAGACGGAGGCTCGAGATCTCGGCATGGCGTTCCGCTACCGCGGCATTCTGTCCATAATGACCAAAACGAACGAGACGTCCATGGATCGAAAACTTGATCGTGACTGGAGTCGCCCAGTCCGCTATCCCGAACCCGCCGTCGAGGTCTTCGACGCGCGTTTCCGCGCATACCTGCTCGGCAGCGCCACTCTGGAGCGCTTGTGGACCGGCGGGCGCTGGACCGAAGGTCCTGTCTGGTTTGGCGACACCCGCACACTCCTGTGGAGCGACATACCGAACGATCGCATCATGCAATGGAACGAGGCGAGCGGCGCTGTCAGCGTCTACCGGGCGCCAGCCAACAACGCCAACGGCCATACGCGAGACCGCCAGGGGCGTCTCATCTCCTGTGAACACGGCAGCCGGCGGGTTACCCGCACAGAATACGATGGCACTGTCACGGTGCTGATCGACACGTTCGAAGGCAGAAAGCTGAACGCGCCGAACGACGTCGTCGTGCATCCGGACGGAGGGATCTGGTTTACCGACCCCGGCTACGGCATCCACTGGCACTACGAAGGTAACAAAGCCGAGTTCGAGCTGCCTACGCGTGTCTACCGCCTGGATCCGGAAAGCGGTCAAGCCGCGATTGTCGACGAGAGCCTCGAAAAACCCAACGGTCTGGCTTTTTCGCCCGATCACAAGCTGCTCTACGTAGCAGACACAGGGGCCTCCCACGTGCCGGGACATCCGCGCGCCATACATGTTTTCGATGTGGTAGACGGAACGAGCCTCGCCAATCCGCGGCAGTTCTGCGATTTCGAAACTGCTGGCCCTGACGGTTTTCGTGTGGATATCGACGGCAACCTCTGGGCAGCAGCGGCATGGGGCGGTCCTGAACAGGACGGCGTGTGGGTCTATGCGCCAGACGGCACGAAACTCGGCGCAATCTACCTGCCCGAAGGTGCGTCCAATCTCTGCTTCGGGGGCGTCAAACGTAACCGGCTGTTCATCACCGGCTCGCAATCTATCTATAGCCTCTACGTAGAAACTCAGGGCATGCCCTACGCCTGATCACGCCGGCGGTTTATCGGCAAGAACTGCGGCGTGCGCGTCTACCTGCGTCTCGTCATAACCCAGCCAGTCCGCCAATACCTCAGCGTTGTGCTCACCCAGCCGGGGGCAGCGCTGCCACTCGCTGCTATCGAGCTCAGGCAGGCGTATGGGATTGCCCGGCATCGGCACATCGTGGTTCTCGTGGAAGGCAAAGTACCGACGCTCCCGCACCTGTTCGTCAGCCAGCATCTCAGGCGTAGTGTTCACAGGACCAGCCGGTATCCCCAGCACCTGCAGCGCCTCGGCAGCCTGGTTCTTGCTGCGCGCAGAACTCCAAAGGGTGATGGCCTCGTCGCTGAGACGCTCATCGTCTATGAGGTCAGCTAGCGCCTGACGCTGCGCGTCCGTATGACAAGCGATCGCCACCCAGGCATCTTCACCCGCACAGACATAAACGCCGTGCGGATGCATGTTTGGGTGCGCGTTACCTACGCAGACCGGCTGCCCGCCGAGCTGACGTTCGACCAGCCACGGTCCGTTCAGGGCCACGCCGCCTTCGTGCAGAGACAACTCGATACACATACCGCATCCTGTCTCTGCGCGCTTACGCAATGCCGACGTGACTGCGGCGACCGCATGGGTAGCCGCAAAAGGATCCATCAGCGCAATGGCGGAGTTACGCAGGTCCTTGGGCCCATAACCGAGCATATTGGTGAAACCAGCCATCGGCTCGACAACGGGCCCAAACGCCACCCGCTCCTTATAAGGTCCACTGCTGCCGTAACCCGGCATACTGAGATAGATCAGGTCGGGATTTGCGTCCTTCAGCACGTCAAAGTCCAGGGTCATGGCCGGCATGGCACGGGCGGAGAAGTTCTCGACGAGCACGTCTGCCTGACCGACGAGCTCGAGCAGCAGCGCCCGACCCTCGGGCGCCTTCAAGTCGACGCAGAGGCTGCGGCGATTGCGATGGAGCTTGGTGAATAGCGCGCTTGCATTCCACGGTTCGTCACCCGGTTCGCCGCCGAGCCAGCCGCCGATGGGGGTAGATGGAAAAACGCGCGGCCCGCGCCCGGCAGGCGCCTCCACTTTGACGACCTCAGCGCCGAGATCAGAGAGCATGCGAACGGCCAGAGGTCCCGCCCAGACGTGGGTAAGGTCCAACACACGCACCCCGTTCAGCGGCCCACTGACGACGCTCACCAGGGCATCTCCTCGAGCCTGATCGCACGGGCCTGCTGCTTCGTTGGCGAATCCCCCATCCGATAAGGCACGCGCGGCGCGCGCAGCTCTGCCCCTGCGGAGGCCTTTATCGTCTCCCAACTGTCGCGCGCGGACAGGTGCGGATCGGCCAGCACTTCATCGAAGCTGAGGACAAGACCCAGCGGGATGCGGCATTCGTCCGCTTTGCGTTGCAGCTCGGCACGACTCAGCGGCGCCACCGCATCCGCCACATACGCGTGCAGCGCATCACGGTTTTCCATCCGCAGATCGTTGGTTTCGAAGCGGGGGTCGACCAGAAGCTCCGGCCGGTCGATGAACACGGTGAGGGCATCCCAGAACGCCGGCACGATGTTGATGTAGACCGCACCATCCTGACAGCGGAACATCTCACTCGGCACAACAAACCAGAAGTCGCTGCCGTGACGCCCGCGAATCTCACCGGCGCAATGCCAGCGCACCGTCGTGAACTGGGACAGAGACATCACGACCTCCAGCATGCTGATGTCAGCGCTTTCGACGCGACCAGACAGACGCAGCGCGTTCGCCGCGGCATAAGCCAGCACACCGCTCTGATACTCGACGTAGTAGCCCGGCAGCGAGAGCGGCGCGGCGTCGGCATCGCCGACGAGAAAGGTATAGCCGCCCATCGCCAGCAGGGTTGCCGGTGTCGCTGCCCAGTTGCGCTTCGGGCCGGTGCGGCCAAACGGCGTCACCGCAATTTTAACCGGCGCCTGCCAACGCTCGTAGCCGAGTGCTTCGAGCGCGTCAGCGCTGCTGGTTTCGCAGATCACCACATCAGCCCGATCCGCCAGGGCAGCCAGAGTAGATGCATTGATATCACGGACACGACGTTTGCCCGCATGTAAATAGAGGTCGTCTGCCTCGTCACTCACCCAGCCCGGCCAGACCTCGTGACCGTCTACGCGCACCACATCGCAACCGTCGCGCACAAACAGACGCCCGCAGTAACCCGCCGCGTAGCCGCCTATCTCCAGAACCCGGTCCATAAGACACCTCCCCGCCACCACTCTACCAAGGCGCCGCCCCACCTCAAGTTGCAAACTCCTCGCTCGCGCTTCCGTATCCTTTTAGACTGCGACACAAAAGGGGGAAAGATGACCAAGAAAAAAATCGGTATACAGCTGCCCAAGCAGGCACGCAATCAAACCGTCGAAGAGCGTTACTCACTGGAGTTGGAAGCGCTGGCGCCCATCGCAGACATCGTCGACATACGCGCGGACACGCCCGCCGAGTTTGCCGAAGGCGTGCGTGACATGGACGCGATCATCACATCCTGGGGACTGCGCATCGACAAGCAGGTCATCGACGCGCTCGACAAATGCGTGGTCATCGGCGTGGGCAGCGTGGGTGTTGATATGGTCGATATCGAAGCGGCGACCGAGGCAGGTATCGTGGTGACCAATGTGCCCGACGTATTCATCGAAGAGGTCGCCGACCACGCGATGGGGCTTCTGCTCGATCTTGCCAGGCGTACCCCGACGATGGTCAGGATGGCCAAAGAGGGTGACTGGTATCAGGCGCGACCGCTGCTCTCCAAAATACCGCGTCTTTTCGGCCAGACCCTGGGACTCTTCGCGTTCGGCAATGTGGCGCACTGCATGGCGCGCCGTGCGCAAGCCTTCGGCATGCGCGTGATCGCCTGCGATCCCTATGTGAGCGAGCTCGAGATTACCGGCGCGGGCGTCGAGCCCGTGAGCTTCGGTGAACTGCTGGAGCGCAGCGACTACATCTCGATCCACTCACCGCACAATGAGGAGACCGAACACGCTTTCGATGCCGACGCGTTTGCGCGCATGAAGCCCACCGGCGTTGTCGTCAACACCGCGCGTGGACCCATCATCGACGAAGGGGCGCTGATCAACGCGTTGCAGAACGGTGAGATTGCCGGGGCTGGTCTGGACGTACTGGAGCAGGAGCCGCCGGAGCTCGACAACCCGCTGTTCGGCATGGAAAACGTTGTGATTACCCCGCACGTCGCGTCCGCGACCACCCGCATGCGCCCGGAGACGCGGCGACGCGTGGGACGTGAAGTCGCATTGGTGCTGCGCGGCCGCTGGCCGATGAGCTGCGTGAATCCGACAGTGCTGCCCAAGATTACGCTGGAACGCTGGCAGCCTTATCCGATGAATCGCGGGCCAAATCGCTGACGCAAGCGCGAGATGGAAAATGGGCACTAAAACATGGTCGTGTGATGCGGACGGTCATCAGATAGAGGTAATCAACTACTACTCCTATCTGCGCTTCAAAGCATACGAATCTCTAAAGGTCGACGGGATCGAAGTCCGGCGAGTCGATGACACGATTTTGCGAGCCAACTCCTACATCACCTACGACCTCCCGATAGCGAACGGCGTCAGGACTCTGGAAGTCATCATCGGCACACATGGATTCGAAGTGCTGTGCCATATCCTTCTGGACGGCAAGCTCATCGGCGGTGATACAGGTCATGATTTATCTGCTTTGTATCCGGATGAGTGGGACAAAGTTCGCGAGCGCGGCTTCGCCAGGTTCGTCGCCGTTCGGGGCATCGCGAGCATGGGGATCCCCTTCGGCCTGATCATGACGATGTTGAATGCGCCTGGTGCGCAAAGCCTCACCCAACTCATCACCACCGGTGTCGTCAGCGGGGTAATTTTCGGCACGCTGATGGGCAGCTACCTGTGGTGGTCGCAGTCGAGGTCATACATTGCGGACAAACAGCACCGATGAGTGCTGCCGAGATCAAAGAAGCGTTTACAGCGCGGCCTGTATTCGCGGCCAACGCTCAGAGAATATAACCATCCCCCGATGCTCGCACCGTAATATCGCCAATGGACACACCCCAGGGCTGATTGATGGCGTAGATGATCTGATCGGCCAGATGCTCCGGGTCTAGCGCAAAGTACTCGATGTGCTCCGCATCGGCATATTCCGCCGGCAGCTCTCCGGTTTGCGCCGCCTGCATCAGTTGGCCGTAGGTGGCGGCATTCTGACCGAGAATGCCAACGACCGCTTCCGGATTGATCACCGCGCTTGCGAGATTGGTCGAGGGTACGCCGGTGGGTTTGACGATCGTCACCTTGATCCTGCCCTGAGACTCCACACGCAGGGATTCCGACAAAAAGTTGACCGCCGCTTTCGTCGCGCCGTAAACCGCGGCGCCGACAACGGGATAGTTACCGTAGATGGACGACAGGTTGACGATATGTCCGCGGCCTTGCTGGATCATCTGATCGTGAACAGCGAGGATGCCGTGCAGCACACCTTTGATGTTGATGTCGATGCACCGATCCCAGGCTGCCGCTGCGTCGGCATGGTCGGCATAGAAGGCCAGCGGCATGATCCCCGCATTGTTGATCATGACGTCTATTTGGCCATGTGCCGCCATCGCTTCGCTGACAACGTTTTGCATGGCTTCCAGGCTGGTAACGTCAGCCGCAACCGCCATGGCACCCGGCGCCTTGCTCACGACTTCGCTCAACGCTTCCGCATTGATGTCCACGCAAACGCACCTGGCGCCCAGGGCAGCCGCTTTGGCGGTGACTAGGCTGCCGAAACCGCTGGCCGCGCCGGTGATGACGATCACTTTATCGGCGAGATGATTCGCCATGCGCTTAAGCGTCTTTATCTTTGCGGAATTCTTTGGGAATCTTCGGCTCTGAGGCAAGACCCACCGCCTGCAGACCCCGGATCAGCCACCAGGTGAGATCGAGCTGCCACCATTGCAGGCCGTGGCGCGCGGAACTCGGGTAATAGTGGTGATTGTTGTGCCAGCCTTCACCAAAACCGAGATAGCCGATGAATACATTGTTCGTGCTGGCGTCACCCGCATCATACGGCTGTGCGCCCCAGCGATGGCAGACGGAGTTCACCATGAAGGTCACATGCCAGGTGAAGACCGTGCTGATGAAAAAGCCCCAGACCACCATCTGCAGTCCGGAGGTATTGTAAGCCGCGCCCAGCCACTCACCGATACCGAACAGAATGAGGGGCTGAGCGATGATCAGCCAGACGTAGTGGCGTTGCAGGAATTTGATTTCCGGGAACTTGTGCAAGTCCCGCGAGTTCGTGCCCTTCTCGTTGAAAGCAGCGGACGTCATCATCCACCCCATGTGCGCCTGCCACATGCCATGCGTAACCGGTGAGTGGATGTCCTCTTCGGTTTCGGTCGCCGCATGGTGGTGACGATGGTGAGCGACCCACCACAACGGCCCGCCCTGCACGGCAAGGCTGCCCATCAGGGCAAGGATAAACTGCACAACCCGGTTGGTTTTGAACGATCGATGGGCCAGCAGGCGATGGTAACCCGCGGTGACGCCGAGACCGCGAAAAACGTACATGAAAATCGCGGCTACGATCGCCGCGGTGCTGACCCCGGTGTAAAAGGCGCCCAGACAGGCCAGATGAAATACCGACATGCCGATGATGACACTCCACACTTGGGAGCGGGCACGGGGAACGGGATGAGTCGCTTCAGCCATTTGCTGGGCAGATGCCTCCAGGCAGATAGAGTTGCGCGGATACTAACGGGAATCCCGGCAAACTACCATGCGGGGATCTACGCAGAGTTCAAGCTTTGCTGGCGATGCCATGCATCATGAATGCGGCCACCTTTGGACCCGGTTCATAGCCGGACTCCCAGGCATCCAGACGAAATCCAGCATCTTTCACCAGATCATCAGCGCGCCTGGTTAAATGACACCCGCCGCCGATCTTCTTCCAGAGCGGCTCGATGCGTCGTTGCCACTTGGCAACACCCGGATCGTCCGAGCGCCCATGCTCCACGAAGATCAGCCTGCCGCCAGGCTTCAGCACACGCCGCATTTCATCGACCGCGCGGTACGGGTTGGGGATCGAGCACATCGTCCAGGTACAGACGACGGTATCAAACTGATTGTTGTCGATCGGCAGTTCTTCCCCGGAAATGCCCAGCACCTTGACCTCGGGTTTGATGGCCGCCGCGCGCTCTTCTGCCTTCGCCGTGAGCTCCGCAGCGGGATCGACGCCGGTGATCGACGAGACTTCGTCGCTATAGTGGGCGAGATTCAGGCCGCTGCCGATACCGATCTCGAGCACTTCGCCACGCGCCTGGCCGACGTAACGCGCGCGCAGCTCCGTCATTGGCGGCTGACTGCAGGCTGCGTCGATCAATCTCGGCAGTATGTTTCTTTCGTACCAATTGGCCATTGTGTCCTCACTTCACCGCCTGATAAGCCGACGCAATCATACCTGCAGACTCCGCCGGTGCGAGCGCGTCCGTGTCGACTTCCAGCAACGGAGCTGGCAGCGGCGGGAACTCGAACCCCCCTTCGGCTTTGAAAGATTCGTAGACGGCCCTGTCTCTGAGCTTCGCAAACTGCGCGCGGCTGGGGCTGTCGAGACGGTGCAGGACGGTGTCGTCACTGCAGATGAGCGCGACGTAGAAGACCCGCCCGCCATGCGCTTCGACCACCGCCTGCAGCCGGCCGATCAGATCCGGATCAACGGTACGCTCCGGGTTGAAGGTGAAAATGAACGATTGCCCGGCTTCGGCGGCGGTGCGAAACGACGCGAGCCAGAGCTCTTCTCGCAGCTTGATGAAGGGCGCCGAGCCGAAGTCGAACAGCGAACGCACCACGTCCACCACCAGATGGTTGTGAAAGAGCGGCATGTCCACCAATGGACTCAATAGGCTGCCGACGGTGTGCTTCCCCACCGCAGCAGGTCCGTGTAAAAAGAGAACGTCCATATACTCAGTTTACGGCGCTGAAAAGGCGAAAGGAAAGGCGGTGAGCGAAAATCCCAAGTTAACGCTGGTGACCCTGGGCGGGGCATTCGGTCTGCGCAACGTCAGCCCGTTTTGTCTCAAAACGGAAATGCTGCTCGAGTCTCTCGACATACCCTATGAGCTGAAAGAGGAAACCGACCCGCGCAAGGCGCCCAAGGGCAAATTGCCCTACCTCATCGTAGACGGTGAGAAGCTGCCGGACTCGGAGCTCATCGTCGAATACCTCGACGGGCTGACGCAGGGCAAGGTTTATGCGGACTTGACGCCGGAACAACGTGCGCAAGGCCTGGCGCTGACGAGGCTGGCAGAGGACCACCTCTACTGGATGCTGGTCGCCAGCCGCTGGCTCGACGATGAATGGTGGCCCCACGTGGTCGATGGCTTCTTTCACATCGCACCCAGGATCGTGCGCCCGCTCGTCGCCGGGATCGCCCGCAAACAGGTGCGCCAGACTTATGAGCTACAGGGCCTCGGCCGCCACACCCTGGCGGAACAGGCAGGCTTCGCCCGCCGTGATCTACAGGCGCTGAATGACGCCGTGCCCGAAGAGGGCTTTCTCCACGGGGACACGCCCAACGTGTTCGACTTCACCGTCGCCGGAATGATGGCGGGTATTTACGACCACCAGCCGGCGTCATGGGTGACGCACATTGCCAACGAATTTCCGAAACTGAAGGCGTACACCGAACGCGTGCAGGCAGCCACCCGCGTTTACGGACGCGAGGATGCCAACTCATGAGCTACGACCTGGGCCAGCTGAACGACCTGGAGAACATCCGCGCCTGCGCGCAGCGCTACTGCCGGGGTGTCGACCGCCTCGACGAGGCGCTTTTGAAGTCCGCCTACTGGCCGGAAGCGACAGACGACCACGGCGCTTTCAAAGGCAACGCGATGGAATTTGCCGAGCACTGCATGACTGCCCACCTCAAATGGCGCTCAACCAGTCACTGTATCTTCAATCATTCGATAGAGCTCGATCCCGACGGCCGCCATGCGCGGGGCGAGATCTACAATGTCACGTACTTGTTCAAGGCAGATGAGGACATTCTCGACACCTGGCACGGCAGGTATCTCGACCGCTACGAAAAGCGCGGCGACGAATGGCGCATCATCGAACGCGTCTGCGTCCATGAGGGCACGCATTCGCAGCAGGTGGCGCCGATGGACATTGCGGCGGCAAGCTTCCGTCAGGGCGATTTCGACCGGCCGGGCAGCGGCCGGCCGATCGGCCCCTGATTCAGGCGGCAAACGCCTCCTGGCAGGCAGGCCGCGCCTGCAACCGCTCTATATAGGCTTTGAGGTGCGGCATGTCGTCGCTGACGGCACCCAGGCGACCACTCATGATGCAGGCGTGCCCGAGCATGACATCCGCGGCGGAGAACTCACCCGCCAGGTAATCCTTGTCCGCCAGCGCGGCGTTGACGGGCTGCAGGGCTTTGCTCAGCAGACGCTGCGCCTGGCCGAGCGCGGTTTCGTCGCGCCGCTCCGGCGGCAGCAGCACCGTTTGCACGACGATCGTGTTGATCGGCGGCATGACCATCCCTTCGCAATAGTGAAACCATTGCAGATATGCCGGGAACTCCGGCGAATCGACATCGGGCTTGAGCCGGCCCTCGCCGTATTTGGCAAGGACGTACTCGACGATCGCGCCTGACTCGAAGATGCTGACGTCATCATCGTCGAGCACCGGCACACGTCCCAGCGGATGGCGCGCCCGATGTTCATCGGACTTGAGGTCCTGCGGGCTGAAGTCCATGCGATTCAGCTCGAACGGCAGGTCTAACTCTTTCAAGAGCCAGTAGATCCGGCTCGCCCGGCTGTTCGGCGCGAAGTGCAACGTCAACATGTCTATCTCCCTTGAATGTGAGCCGAGCAATGTACACCGCCTGTATGACCCACGCTATGCCTGCCCGGCGGGCAACCCTGCACGCCACGTGGGGATTTCTGCGCGCAACTTGCCGGCGCCGTGTTAGCCTGCACGGCGATTTCTGGAGGAACCATAGATGCTCGACTATTCGGTCAACGACAACGTCGCTTTGCTCAAACTGGATGATGGCAAAGCCAACGCTGTCGGCCATGCTTTCATCGATTCCGTGAACGACGGCCTCGATCGCGCGCTGAACGATGCCGGCGCGGTGCTGCTGTGCGGTCGCGACGGCGTATTTTCCGCAGGGTTCGACCTCAAGGAGTTCGAGAAAGGCCTCGAGGCCACCACCACCCTGGTGAACAGAGGCGCCGAGCTTCTGCTGCGGGTCTTCACCCATCCGCAGCCGGTCATTGCCGCTTGCACCGGACACGCTGTCGCGGCTGGCGCGTTCATGATGCTTGCCGCAGACACCCGCATCGGCAGCGAAGGGAATTTCAAAATCGGTCTCAACGAGACCGCCATCGGCATGGCTCTGCCGGTCTTCGGGCTGCAGCTTGCCGCGGCGCGCCTGTCGAAACGCTGGCAGACACGCTCCGTCATCCAGGGAGATCTGCTGACACCTGAAGATGCCTGCGACGCCGGTTTTCTCGATGCAATCGTGGCGCCCGAGGCCGTCCTGACCGAGGCGCAAAAGGCGGCCGAACGCCTCGCCCAGCTTCCCACAGAGGCTTATGCGGCTAACAAACTCGCCAACCGCTCGTCGTACATCAATACAATCCGGGAAAGCCTGTCCGGGTAATCAGGGCCTCGGCGCGCGCCGCGCACGCTCCGCACGGCGCTGCATACGCTGCAAAGCTCTGGCGCGGTCCTGCGGATCCATGTTCTGAAACTGTCGGCGGAGACGCTGTCGCTGCTCGGGCGGCATGTTCTTGAACCTGCGCAGACTGTTTCTGAGCTTACGCTGCTGTTGCGGGGTCAAATCACGAAAAGTCCGCCAACGCTTCATC
The DNA here is from genome assembly GCA_965267275.1 of Pseudomonadales bacterium. Classification (GTDB taxonomy): domain Bacteria; phylum Pseudomonadota; class Gammaproteobacteria; order Pseudomonadales; family Azotimanducaceae; genus UBA4421. The sequence goes on along the minus strand of OZ253950.1, from coordinate 1,483,842 downwards.
AGCTGCTGGCGTTTGGCTGGCTCCAACCCCTGCCAGCGCTCGAATCGCTGACGCATATCGCGCCGCTGACTTTCGTCCATGGCCAGCCAGCGCTCAGCGCCGCGGCCCAGCCGCTGGCGCCGCTCCTCGTCGAGCGTGTCCCATTGATCTTCGTATTGCCCGAGCAAGCCCTGCTGTGCCTTGCTGAGCTCCCGCCATTCGAGCGCATACGCCTGCGCGTTAAACGCACAGGCGCAAACTAAAACAGTCAGCAAACGCAACATCATGGCTGCTCCTCTACTATCCGGATCTCTCTGTCCTCAGCCGCATCCACCGGATCTGTGTCGAGCCCGCCAGCTGCCGGAACATCAAAGTCGAGCGGGCCGACCCAGCCCTCATCGTCCTCGACCATGGCGCCGAGAAATTCGAACAAGGACATCTCCGACTCACGCGTGATGTCATCCCGCCCGTCTGCGACTTCGGGGCTCGCGGCGAGGGCTTCGACTGTGGTTAAACCGACCAACAACATAAGACACCTAACCCGAGTGCGGCGCTTCATCCGATTCGTCCATTGCCAATATCCACGCCGCAAACTCGAGCTCTTCCATCAATTCCGCCTCTTGTGCAACTACCAGCTCTGCATCATCGAAAGGCGGCAGCGCGACGTCCGTGGGACGCAGCAGCAGCACAACCGCCAGCGCGACCGCAGCCATGGCGCCCGCAGCCACATAGCGAGGCTGCAACAACCCCGGGGACGGCCGATCCGCCACAGCGACTGCCGCGCGGCGGGCTTCCGCCAATCGCTCCAGCGCTGCGGGTGGGACGTTGTGTTCCGTCTCTTCGAGGGCACGCACAGCTTCTGTCACAACCGGATCGTCGCGGTTACTGTCGTCGACAGGGTCGATAGGACTTTCGTTACTCATTCTGATACTCCTCCAGAACCTCGCGCAGCGCGTGCACCGCTCTGGAATAGTGGGTCTTTACGCTCCCTTCGCCACAGCCCATCGCCGCAGCGGTTGCTTTGACGTCGAGGCCCTCCCAGGCTCTCAACATGAACGCCTGCTGCTGCCGGTCCGGCAAGCGGCCGACCGCCTCCACAATGTCATGACGCGCGCCGTCCAGGACGTACTGGCGATCAGGTTGCGTGGATTGCGGCCCTGCCACCGCATCCAACGGGTCTGCGTCGCTGTCCGCCGCCGTGTCGGCAGCGCCAAACCAGCCCATGATGCGTCGCCGCACGCCGCGGCTGCGATGGAAGTCGGTGATGCGGTTACGCAGGATTCGAAAGAACAAAGGCCGCCACTCCGCGGCCGGCTTATGAGCGTACTTTCGCGCCAGCGTCATCATCACGTCCTGGACGATATCGAGCGCATCGTCCTGGTTTTTAACGGCCACCATCGCCATCGCATATGCCCTCTTTTCGACTTCTGCCAGAAACTGGTTGAGCTCCGCCGCTGTGCCCATCATCAACTGCCTGTCTGGGTCATGCTAGAGCGATGGGCACGAAACGGTGCCCATCTCGTCAGAGTGAAGACGCTCAACGCATCTATTGTTCGCCGAAGACAAAGCCTGCACGTCCGGTGGTCAGTTCAGCTGAACCAACATTGTACCGGCCTTGCGCCGTGATGCGATGCAGCACCCGGCCGGCATCAAGCTGTCCCTGCAGCGCATCCACCAGATCGTTGAAGGAACGATACACGTGCAGCTCACCCGCGCCGCGCACCTTGACCGCGTAGACGCCCATACCGGTCTGCCTCGCGAGCAAGGCAATGTCTTCCATCAGATCGATGAATTCGCGCGGCACACCCCGCACTGCGAGCGCTTTGCGCGCCTCCGTCAGATCTAGATCGATACGATCAGGCGCCAGGCTGTTAAACGGCATGGTGACACCCTCCGGCCAACCCACCTTGAGGACCGCGGCACGCATATCGGTCGAGACATCGATGACAGTGCGGGCATTGAAGTCCGCTGGAGCGCCACCGAAATCGTTGACGAGGCCGCGCACACGAACCAGATCTCCATCAGCGATAGACACAAGCGGTAACACACCGGTGTCGATTTCGTAGAACGCCGGATCTGCATCGTCGGCCGGTGATACCCCCGTGCCGCTGAAGTCATATGTGCCCGGACGTCTGGCGTTCAGGAAAAAGAGCGAAACAGCCAGCGGCTCGCTTTGCATCACCTCAGCAGTGAGTTGGTTCATCTTCATGCGCACGCGCATTGCGTCCAGCGCTTCGTCGTCGACAAATTCACCCCAGGCGACGATCCGCTGACCGACCGAGATACTTTCGACCGACAAGTCCGCATTATCCACACCCGGCGCGGACACCGTCGTCGCATCCGACAGATTTACGGTAAACGTGCCGCGGTACGCTTCCGCACCGTCGCTGAACTCAATCTGCGCACCGCGCACGGTCAGCATCCCGCCTGTACGCGAGGCCACCACGCCTTTGACGACGTCAGCGTCGCTCCACGGCACAGAAGAGCCAGCCAGCACGACCTCTGCCATCATGGCCGTATCCGCAACGCTGCCACTCGCGACAACCGGAGCCTGGTCCGGTAGTGCCGCCATCGCGGCGAGACCATCGGCGCCGATATAGCCGATACCGTCCACATCGTACTGCGTATCGTCATTGACACTGAGCGTCACCTCGCCGAATTCACCCTCGCGATGACGGAACGGCCGCACGCGGAGCACAAACTCCTCAGCCGCGGCGTCGACGCCATCCAGCACACCGCGCACACGGTGTTCGCGGTCCTCTTCAAGCTCAGGTGTCGCCAGCAGGAAAGGATCGACGATCACCTCCCCCGCATCGAGATCAATTTCATTCGAAGCGTCGAGGTCGAAGTCGAGACTGAAAGCGGCAGGCACGCCGGCGCGCACGCGAACGACATCGCTGCTGCTGAGCATCAGCCGCACGTCGGTCTCAGCGAGCAGCGCGCCCTCCAGATCTTTCGCGACCAGCGGCACACCGTTGCCATCAGCATCCTGCCCGATGATTTCAGCGGTGCTGAAGTCCATGCGCAGGGTCACTGATTCATAGACACCGACAGGCACCGTGGCGATAGACAGGAATTCGGTCACTTCGGTGAGCTCGGTGAAATCGATACGCGTTGCGAGCGGCAGGGTTTCGACCACATCGCCGTTTTCACGGGTCAGCGTGAGCGATTCGACGTCCACGGTGTAGCGTAGAAAGTCGCCCTCAGCATCGGTGATACCGATGAACAAGGCGCCCGTATCCGGCGGTGCCTCGGGAGCCGGCGCTGCCGGCGAGCTGCTGCCGCCGCCACCGCAACCCTGGGCGACAATCAGCAGCGCGAGCAGGCCAATCGCAAATACGTGCTCTTTCGTCCGGCGCCATCCGCCGGTACCGCGCAATGAGTCATGTCGCCGGGGCAGCGACAACGAGCTAAGGCGTTGATACATCACTTCCTCCTACATCAGCTGTAGGAGATAAAACGCGTCAGCCCCGCATCGGTTGACGCGTCAGCGGATCAAATTGAAAAAGTCAGATCAGGAGTGTTTGTGCTGAATGTCTTCAGGCACGCGAAAAAAGGCGGGGCGCTTTTTCTCTTTGAAATGCTCACAGCCTTCGGCTTTCAGCAGACAACTGTAGCAGGACAGAATCGGGATCATCAAAAAAGCGGAGAGGAGCATGCCGAGCCCTTCGAGCGCATGTCCCGTCTGATACCAGGTTTCAGTGAAGTAAGGCGCCATTTTGAAAAAACCGGCGAAGTAGAAAAACATCACCGCGGTGGTGCAGATCGCAAAAAAGCGTGCGGAGTTGATCCCGAGGCGTCCGGGCTTGACGGTGACGAAGGCCAGCACAGCGCCAGCGGCATAGACATAGATGAAATAGGTACTGTAGGGCAGAAAGGCATGAACGATGGCAAAGCCTGCCAGGATTAAGCCGATAATTGCGCTAACCAATCGCATATGTCTCGTTCCTCCTTCGTGCCTGTCGCGCTTATTGGACTTTGTCTTACCGGGCTCGTTTTACTGAGCTCCGTTTTCCCAAGCTCTAATTTTCTGAGCTCTCCAAAGTCCAACGCGTCTACGCACCGCGCCCTCGACTCATGTCTAGACGCGTCACTCGAAGCGCCATTCGTGGCTTTGCCGCAAACGTCGCATGTCGCCAAATGTGTCCCTGACGGCGTGACTAACTATCTTTCTAGTTATTGTTATTTACTTTGCTCATCAGCCCTTTGTTCTCAACCGCCCTGGCAGTGATCCCGTAAGCTGATAATGGCATTTCCATATGCTTTTCTAATTCTTTTTTAACCTAGCCCTTGAGTCAACAGGAATGTTACACAAAGTGACACTCAATCTGTAAAAACTCTGTTACACGGGCATTTTCGTAATTTTTGATAACAAAAAGTGCTAGAAAAGTGCCTAAATACAGCGTTTTTAGATGGAAAACTTATAAGCATCCGTCGCTTGTCGGACAGCGCGTCCACCGCAAAACTGGACTGACATCTGCTGCTCTCTGACCCCGCTTTATTCCAACCTTTCTTACCCGATCTTTCTTACCCGACCTTTCTTACCCAACCTTCGCCGACTGCCCGCCATCCACCGGCAACAGCACACCCGTGATGAAACGCGCCTCGTCAGAAGCAAGAAAAAGCGCCGCATTGGCGATGTCCCAGCCGCTGCCCATGCCGCCTCGCAGCGGCACCGCCGCGTCGCGTCGCGCGATCAGTTCCTCCCGATCCTGGCCTGCGGCGACAAAACCTTCGATCGCCATCGGGGTCTCCATCAACCCCGGCATGATGACGTTGGCGCGTATGCCATACTTTGCATTGCTCATCGCAAGCGCCTGCGTATACGCGTTGAGCGCCGCCTTGGAGGCTTTGTAGGCGGTGATGTTGGTGGCCGCCGCGATCGCGGCAACAGAAGAGATCGTGGTAATGACACCGCCGCCGGCAGCACGCATATGCGGCAGAACCGCCTTACACATGTACATCGCCGCCTTGGTGTTCGTGTCGAAGATCGCGTCCCAGACCGCTGATTCGATCCTGCCGGGGCTCGCATCCCCAGTACCGATGCCGACGTTATAGTGCAGAATGTCGATGCGGCCGTACTTTTCGACAAGCTCGCTAACACACTCGGCACATGCGGTTTCGTCAGTGACTTCAAGCGCGTATGCAGCCGCCTGCCCACCCTCCGTCAGAATTTGCTCGACCGTTTCCTGCGCAGCGTCCAGACGTTTGTCGAGGACTGCAACGACAGCGCCTTCCTGAGCAAACCGAACGGCTGTTGCACGACCGTTGCCGACAGTCTGACCGGGCGTCTGCCCACCGCCTACAACGACCGCGATCTTGTCTGCTAAACGTCCCATCCGGGCAGACCTTCATCCGGCTGCACGCCGAAGCTGTTGAGCGCCATGGAAACCAGGTTGTACTGCCCGATGGTGAAGACGAGATCCATCATCTGCTGGGTGTTGTAGTACTCCGAAAGGCCTGACCAGGTGGCATCGCTGACATGCGCATCACCATGCAATTCGTCCGTTGCGGTCAGCAGCAGCTTGTCCAATTCCGACAGACCCGGCGTCTCCGGCCCGGTTTTACACGAGCGGATTTCTTCATCCGTCATCCCCGCCTCGCGCGCGATCAGCACATGCTGTCCCCATTCGTACCCTGCCTGGCAGAGATAGCCAATACGCAGAATGACGAGCTCCCGGTCGCGCACGCTGAGCGTGGATTTACCGAGGATATGGTTTGCGAACACCATCCAGCGCTTCGCGAGGGCCGGATGGTTCGTCAGCGTCCTGAAAATGTTGAATATACGCCCCTGACGCACAAACGGCTGCATGATTTCACGCGCCTCTTCGCCCCACTCGGACTCTTCCAGCGCGGCTATTCTCGGCTCACTCAGACGCATCGTTCCCCCTCTATCAACAAATGTCCCGTCGACAAAGTAAACTACTGCCGAACAGTTAGCCAGCGGAGGGGAAGATGAGCGTTGAAGTCACACAAGAGGGGCAGGTGCGCATCGTCACCATCAATCGTCCACACGCACGCAACGCGGTGGACGGGCCGACAGCAGATCTTCTGGCGCAGGCATTTCGCGATTTCGATAACGACGAGGGCAGCTACGTCGCCATTCTCACCGGCGCCGACGGGACGTTCTGCGCGGGCGCCGACTTGAAAGCTGTCGCCACGGGAGACGGCAACCGCATCAGCCGCAGCGGCGACGGCCCGATGGGGCCAACGCGCATGCTGTTATCGAAACCCGTCATAGCCGCAGTGGAAGGCCACGCCGTCGCCGGCGGGCTGGAACTTGCCGCCTGGTGCGACCTGCGCGTGGCAGCCGAAGACGCCGTCTTCGGCGTTTATTGCCGGCGCTGGGGAGTCCCCCTGGTCGACGGCGGCACGATCCGCCTGACACGCTTGCTGGGCACTTCCCATGCCATGGATCTTATTCTCACCGGGCGCGGCGTCAGCGGCGCGGAAGCTGAGCGTCTCGGACTGGCCAACCGGCTCTGCGCGCCGGGTGACGCGCTCAATGAAGCTCTGGCGCTGGCTAACCAGTTGTGCCGTTTCCCGCAGATGTGTATGCGCAATGATCGTCTTTCCGCGTATCAGCAATGGGACAAAAACCTGCCGGATGCGCTGCGCCTGGAAACCGAGCTCGGCCAGGCTGTCATCCGTTCGGGAGAAACCCGGGCAGGCGCCGCGCGCTTCGCCGAAGGGAAAGGCCGTCACGGCGATTTTGAGAACCTGTGAGCCGGAGTCGACTCACCCACTGACAATTTGATCCATGAAGGAGACCTCATGGCTTTTCGCGACAAACAAGAATTCGGCGTCACCATGTTCCCTACCGACTATGCCATGCAGCCGGTGGCGCTGGCCCGGGCGGTGGAGGAACGCGGGCTGGACAGCCTCTTTTTCCCTGAGCACACCCACATACCCGTATCACGCGACACCCCGTTTCCGGGCGGGGGCGATCTGCCCAGAATGTATTGGCACACCCATGATCCTTTTGTCGCGCTTGGCGCCGCCGCCGCGGCCACCAGCCGCATCAGGCTGGGTACCGGCATCTGTCTCGTCATCGAGCGCGATCCGATCACGCTCGCCAAGGAGTGTGCTTCGCTCGACATGATCTCGAACGGACGCTTCGTGCTGGGGATAGGCGCCGGCTGGAACCGCGAGGAGATGGAGAACCACGGCGCGGACTACAAAAACCGCTGGGCCGTGACGCGCGAGAAAGTGCTGGCGATGAAGCAGATCTGGAGTGAAGACGAGCCCGAGTTCCATGGCGAACACGTGAATTTCGACCCGATCTGGTCATACCCGAAACCCGTGCAGGCCGGCGGTCCGCCGGTCTGGATCGGCGCTAACTCAAAGTGGGTGTTCGATCGCGTCGCCGAGTACGCCGAAGGCTGGATGCCCATAGGCGGTCTTGGCTCGGGGAACATGGACCGCATGCGCGAAGCGCTGGCAGCCAGGAATCGCACCGTCGAAGACCTGGACATGGCGCTCTTCGGCGCGCCGATGGATGTCGAGCAACTCAAAGGCCGCATCGACCAGGGTTTCGACCATCTGATCTTCACGCTGCCGCCGTCCACGGAAGACAAGATTCTACCGCTGCTCGATCAGTGTGCGGCGCTTGCGCAAACCCTGCGCGGCTGATTCTCAGACAATCTCACGGACATCGTAACCTTTGGCCTCCAGAGCCTGGGTTACGCTGTCGTGTTGTTCTTCCCCGCGCATCTGCAGCACCAGCTCGACCAGCGTCGCGCGCACGGATGATCCGCCGAAGGCGCGCTGATGATTGATGTCCATGATGTTGCTGTCGAGCTCCCCCAGCAGCGTCGTGAGGTTGGCCAGCGCTCCCGGTGTATCGGGAATTTCCACCTGCAGGCGAACGAGACGGTGCGAGCGCACCAGCCCGCGCTGCAGCACAGAACTCAAGATCATCATATCGATGTTGCCGCCGCAGAGGATCATCGCCACCCGCTTGCCGGTGAAACGGGCTTTTTCTCTGCGCAGGAGTGCGAGGCCGGCGGCACCGGCACCCTCCGCCACGGTTTTTTCGATTTCGAGAAGGTCGAAGATCGCCTGCTCGACCTCCGTCTCGCTGACGAGCAGAACGTCGTCTACATGCTGCTTGATGAGCTTCGAAGTAATTTCGCCGGGCGCCTTCACAGCGATGCCTTCGGCAACCGTGGAGCCGTGGGTAACGACGGGTTCACCCGTGTCATGAAACATTGCATGCGCGCCGCGGAAGCGCTCCATCTGCACGCCGATAACCTCAGTGCGCGGACTCAGCGCTTTGACGACCGTGGCGACCCCGCTGATCAACCCGCCGCCGCCGATCGGCACGACGATGGCGTCCAGATCAGGGACCTGCTCGAGCATCTCCAGCGCCACCGTACCCTGCCCCTCGATGACGTCGTCCGAGTCGAACGGGTGGACCAGAAAGAGATTGTTCTTCTCCGCCAGCGTCTTGGTGAACTGCAGGGTTTCGTCGAACTGGCTGCCATGCAGAATGACTTCGGCGCCGAGCAGTCGCGTGGCTTCCACCTTGGCGTTCGGCGTGATGCGGGGCATGACGATGGTCGTGGGAATGCCGAGCCGGGTGCCGTGGTAGGCCAGCGCCTGGGCATGATTGCCCGCTGACATCGCTACCACGCCATTGCGCACGTTGTCCGCCTGTTTCAGCAGACTGTTTAGAGCCCCGCGTTCCTTGAACGATGCGGTGAACTGCTGATTCTCGAATTTGATGAAGAGCTCACAGCCGAGCTGTGCGGACAAGGTCCTCGACTGCACGCAGGGCGTGCGAACCAGCTGCCCGTCGAGGCGCGCCGCGGCGGCTTGAACATCTTCCAGCGTGACACTCATCTGTATCTCCGGCCTGGGACCCGGCGGTGTGTGCCGGGCGGGCGGCGAGTATACTCGAGCGCCGCCAATACGCCAGATCCCGCGCCGCGCCAATGAAACACCTGCTCATCGTCTACCACAGTAAAACCGGCAACACCGAGCAACTTGCCGAAGCCGTGCTGCGCGGTGCCAGTCATGCCGACATTAGCGGCGTTGAAGTCCGCTATCTGCGCGCCGCGGCTGCAGGGCCGGACGACCTCCTCTGGGCCGACGGCCTGCTCCTCGGCACGCCCGAGAACTTCGGCTACATGTCCGGCGCGCTCAAAGATTTTCTCGATCGCACGTTTTACGAAGTCGAGGGCAAGCTGAACCCGCTGCCTTATGCGGTCTTCATCAGCGCCGGCAACGACGGCGCAGGCGCATTGCGCGCCATTGAACGCATCGCCAACGGATATCCATTCAGCAAAGTGCAGGAACCCATTGTCTGCCAGGGCGAAATCGATGCGGACACCCTGGCCCGCTGCGAAACGCTGGGCATGACCATGGCCGCCGGTATCGAGCTCGGCATGTTCTGATGCACATGGCACCGTCGCCCCGCTGGCTCTACAATCGACGCAGAGGGGACGCAGTTATCGACAAGGGCACTACGACATTTGACGACCGCCAGAATCCTGCACAACTTGAGCGAAGTGGACGCCGCAACCTGGGACCGCTGCAACGCCAAGCGCACCTACAACCCGTTCCTCACCCATAAGTTTCTGCACGCGCTCGAGGAAAGCGGCAGCGTCTCGGCCCAGACTGGCTGGCAGCCCTTTCACATCATCGTCGAGGACGACGACAGGCTCGTCGGCGCGGTGCCGATGTATCTCAAAAACCACTCCCAGGGTGAGTACGTCTTCGACTACGGCTGGGCGGATGCGTGGCACCGCGCGGGCGGTGACTATTACCCGAAGCTGCAGATCAGCGTGCCGTTTACACCCGCGACCGGACCACGGCTGCTGACCGTCGAGGACAGCGTCGAGGACGAGCAGCTGTTGCTGGGCGCCTGTATGCAAATCGCCCAGCAGATCAAAGTCTCGTCGATACACATCACCTTCATGCCGGAGCGCCAGTGGCAGACGGCTGCGGAGACAGGTTTCCTCAAGCGCATGGATCAGCAGTTCCACTGGCACAACGGGGGTTACGAGAGTTTCGACGGGTTTCTCGCAGACCTGGCTTCAAAAAAGCGCAAGAACATTCGGCGCGAGCGCCGCGACGCGCTGGCCAATGACATCAGCATCGACTGGGTCACCGGCAGCGATCTCACCGAAGCCCACTGGGATGCGTTCTATCGCTTCTACGTCGATACCGGCTCGCGCAAATGGGGCTCACCCTATCTCAACCGCGAGTTCTTCTCCCTGATCGGCGAGGTCATGGCGGAAGACATCCTCCTGATCATGGCCAAGCGCGAAGGCCGTTATATCGCCGGCGCCATCAACTTCATCGGCGGAGATACGCTGTTCGGGCGCAACTGGGGGTGTATCGAAGATCACCGCTTCCTGCACTTCGAGGTGTGTTATTACCAGGCGATCGACTTCGCCATCAGCCGCGGCCTGAAGAAGGTCGAAGCCGGCGCGCAGGGTGCGCATAAAGTCGCCCGCGGTTACCTGCCCGAAGCCACCTACAGCGCGCATTGGATTGCCGATTCGAGCTTCCGCGACGCGGTCGCGCGTTTCGTCGACGACGAGCGCCGCTACGTCGACCAGGACATCGCCCACATCGAGGCGCACAGCCCGTTCAGAGCCGATACCGATCTTAAGAACTTACGTGAAGTTTCGGTCAACCCTGAAAATAAAATTGATTAAAATCAATCAGATAAGACCTTAATCGCGATAGATTTCGAGGGCCCAGGCGCAGCAATTGCTTGTCCAGATCCGACCGCACCTCCAGCGCCGGGTCAGCATAGAGATACATGACTTCCGGGCGTACCAGCTCAATTTGCGCCGGCAACGCGGGTAAATTGTCGAGCCGCGCGAGCGCGGCCTGGAGCAACACTTGCACCGAACGGCGTTCACCAAGCTGGCCCAGAGCAGTCGCCAGCAGCGGTTCGATGCGGCGCAGGAAGCCGGCGAGATCCGCCGGCGGGATGGCTTCGAGCGCATCGAGGTAACCGTCGTAGCGGGTAAAAGAGACCGGGTCGAGCAAATAACGCTCCTCATCGATGCGCGTCACGGTCATAGCTTCAGCAGGCGTCAGAAACGTCAGCTGACGCCGCGGCACGTTGCCATCAGCCGCATTCGCCAGCACCACCACGAAGCGCGATATCAGCGCATCACGCTCGACCAAAATCTGCGGCAAGGCCCACTCGGCTATTTCCGCACGGAGCCAGTCATCGCTGTCCGCGAGCGCAGGCAGCGGCTCGGGTGCTGGGGCAGGTGGTTGTGAATCGACAATGTCCTCCATTCGATCTGCCGGTGGCCGCGTCGGGGGCATTTCTGTATCGGCAGGTTCACGCTCCGCCGCTGGCGCCTCCGACGGCGGCGCAGCGGGTGTCTCTTCCGCCTGCGGCCAGATCTGTGGCCAGAATTGCACAACCGCAATGATCGCGATGGCACCCACTATGCCTGCAATGATGAATCCGGGTCTCATACCACCTCCTGACAGCGGCGCCTCGATACACGAGGCTCCTATCAATAGTCGCCGCCGCGGCGATTTAGTTCCAGGCAAATTCCGTGCGCCCGGGTGGGAGATTCAATTATCATGGCGGGCTACATCCTCACTTCCACAGACCATGCCCGAATATCAGATTCAACCGATCAAATCCCTTCTCAACCACGACGTTGCCGCCGGCAGCGCCGTCGAAGTGCGCGGCTGGGTGCGCTCCCGGCGCACCTCCAAAGGCGGCTTCTCGTTCGTCCATCTGCACGACGGCTCGAGCTTCGACACGATCCAGGCGGTCGCCGATGGTGCGTTGCCGAACTACGACGAGGAAATCGCGGAGCTGGCCACCGGCTGTGCCGTCATCGTCCGCGGGGAACTGGTCGAGTCCCAGGGCAAAGGCCAGGACCGTGAAATCCAGGCAGCAGAGCTCGAGGTGGTCGGTTGGGTGGACGACCCCGAGTCCTATCCGATCAGCAAGAAACGCCACACGTTCGAGTACCTGCGCACCCAGGCGCACCTGCGCCCGCGTACCAACACCTTCGGCGCCATCGCCAGAGTCCGGCATGCCATCGCGCAGGCGGTGCACCGCTACTTCGACGAACACGGATTCTTCTGGGTAAACACCCCAATCATCACCGCCAGTGACTGCGAGGGCGCCGGCGAGTTGTTCCGCGTGTCGACGCTCGACCACGTCAACAAGCCGAACGGCTATGAGAACGACTTTTTCGGCACCGAAACTTTTCTCACCGTCTCCGGCCAGCTCAACGTCGAGAGCTACGCTTGCGCGCTGTCGAAGGTTTACACCTTCGGCCCGACATTCCGCGCCGAAAACTCCAACACCAGCCGGCATCTCGCGGAATTCTGGATGATCGAGCCCGAAGTGGCGTTTGCCGACCTTGCCGCCAATGCCGAGCTTGCCGAGTCGTTTCTGAAGTACGTCATCAGCGACGTCACTGCGCGCTGTGACGACGACATGCAGTTTTTCGCGGAGCGTATCGACAAAGGGGTGCTCGAGCGCCTGCAGCAGGTTGTCACCACACCCTTCGAACGCATGAGCTATACCGACGCCGTCAAGGTGCTGACCGATGCGGACCGCAACTTCGAGTTTCCGGTGGAATGGGGCCTGGATCTGCAATCGGAGCATGAGCGGTTCATCACCGAAGAGGTGGTCGGCGGCCCGGTGGTCGTCACCGACTATCCGAAGGAGATCAAAGCGTTCTACATGCGTCTGAACGACGACGAGAAAACGGTGGCCGCGATGGACGTGCTCGTGCCCGGCGTCGGCGAGATTGTCGGCGGCAGCCAGCGTGAAGAGCGCCTCGACGTGCTCGACGCCCGCATCGATGAGCACCTCAAAGAAGAGCTCTGGTGGTACCGCGACCTGCGCCGCTACGGCACCGTCCCGCATGCGGGCTTCGGTCTCGGTTTCGAACGCCTTGTCCTTTATCTCACCGGGATGGAAAACATCCGCGACGCCATCCCCTTCCCCCGCGTGCCGAATAACGCCAGCTTCTGATGCTGAAATCCCTGTGGCGGCTGCGCCACTTCATCCATCCGTACCGGGTGCGCTGGTTCACAGGGATCGCCGCTTTCGGCATTGCGCGCGGTTTCGAAGTGATGGTGCCCATCCTCACCGCGGTATCGATCAACCGGATGACCGAAGGCAATTTTGATGTCCTCTGGCCGGTGCTCGGCATCATCGGCGCGGTCATCGCCCGTTATGCCGTCGTCACCTACGCGCGTTTTGCGGTCCGGCGGGTGGGCCTCTACGTCGCCTATGACCTCCGTCAGAGTTTGTATGGCTGTCTGCAGGACCAGGGCGGTGAGTTCTTCGCCAAGCACACGATTGGCGACATGATGACCCGCGCGGTGGCGGATATTGCGCTGATACAGCGACTCATCGCGATGGGTACGATCCTGCTGGTGATCCTCGTGTACGCCACGTTGTTCGGCTACGCCGCGATGCTGTACTACTCGCCGTTCTTGACCCTCCTGCTGCTGCCGCCGATGCCCTTCGTGTTCTGGTACGCGCAGCGTTCCTCGCGGCAGATGGGCATAGCCTCCCGCGACGTGCAGGATCGCCTCAGTGATCTCGGCGCACATGTACAGGAAAACCTCTCGGGTATCCGCACCATTCAGGCAATGGTGCAGGAAGAGAACGAGATACGGCGTTTTCAGAATACGAATCAGGCGTACGCCAACGCGTTTTACGAGCAGGGCCGTATCAATTCCGCCATGGCCGCATGGATGCCGAGCCTCGCCGCCGTCTGCTCATTGACGATATTGAGCTTTGGCGGCTACCAGGTGCTCAACGGTCAGATGCCGGTCGGCGACTTCGTGGCATTCTTCATGCTCGTCAACATGGTGGTACAGCCGTTTCGCGTCGCGGGTTTCATCGTCAATCTATTCCAACGCGCCGCAGTGGCGAGCGATCGCCTCTTCGAGGTGATGGACCTGGAGCCGGAGATCGCCGATGCGCCCAGCGGCCAGACGCCGGAACAGATCGAGGGCGAAATTGTCCTCAAGCATCTGAGTTACACCTATCCCGGCACATCCCGCACGGTTCTCGACGATATCAGTCTGCATATCGAGCCCGGTGAAACGCTTGCCATCATGGGACGCGTCGGCACGGGCAAAACCACGCTGCTGAAACTCATTGTCAGGCTCATCGATCCGGCGCCCGGCAGCGTGGAGATAGACGGTCACGACGTGCGCAACTACCCGCTTTCTCAGATCCGCTCCCAGGTGGCGATGGTGCCGCAGGATCCGTTTCTGTTTGGCGAACCGCTCAAGGACAACCTCACTTACGACGATCCCAATCGCGCGCTGGTGGAAATCTGGAACGCGGCAACATCGGCTGACCTGAAGAATACGATCGAAGAATTTCCCGATCAGCTGGATACGCTGGTTGGCGAGCGCGGGGTGACGCTCTCCGGCGGGCAGAAGCAACGCGCCACCCTTGCCCGCGGATTCATTCGCGACGCACCGGTGCTGATCCTGGACGACTGCTTCTCGGCAGTCGATACCGAAACCGAGGAGCACATCCTTTCCGAGCTGAAGCGCCTGCGCCAGGCCCAAACGACGCTGCTCGTCTCCCACCGCGTCAGCACCGCACGCCACGCTGATCGTATCGTCGTGCTCGAAGACGGCAGGATCATGGAAAGCGGCACGCACGATTCCCTGATTGCCGCCGGCGGCTACTATGCCGAGCTCGAGCGGGTACAGCGCGAAGGCGCTGAGGACGAAGACTTTGCAAGCGCGAGAGTGAGCTGATGGCGGCATCGAGCGACAAGCGCGACTACAGCATGTTCGAGGCGGACATCTCCGGCGCTGTCCTCAATATGCATCTTCTCGGCCGGCTGCTGCACTGGCTGAAACCCTACCGCTGGGCGCTGGTGGCGAGCAGCGCGCTGGTGCTGCTGACGTCCACGCTGCAGATCCTGCTACCGATCATCATCTCGCTCGTCGCGATCGACCATATCATTCGCGGCGAATCGGATGCGGACACACCCGATTTCGGCCTCATCGAGCTGAATACCTGGCTCGCTGAAACCAGCGGCTGGCATCCGCTGGTGGTGGCGTGCGTGATGTATGGCGTCATTCAGATCGCCTGGGCGTTCACCGGTCATGCGCACCGCATGACGCTGATCGGCGCGGTGATCCGCGGCTTACGGGATCTGCGCCGCGACCTCTTCGTGCATCTGGAGACGCGCCCCTCCTCGTTCTACGACCGCGTGGCCGTGGGCCGTGTCATGACCCGGGTAACCAATGACGTCGAAGCGCTCTACGAGCTCTTACGCGGCCTGGGCACCTTGATCGGTGAGTTTGTGCCCTTCTTCGTTGCGCTCACGGTGATGCTTGCGATCGACGTGCAGCTGACACTGGTGCTGCTGCTGGCACTGCCGATCCTGGGTGTCGTGACCTACTACTTCCGCCGCCTGACCCGAGAGCTCTTCCGCAAGGTTCGTCAGACGCTTTCAGCGCTGAATCAGAACATGCAGGAAAACCTGGCTGGCCTGCAGGTCGTGCAACTCTCCGATCGCCAGGACTACAACCTCGACCGCTATACCGCCATCAATGAAGAGAACCGCGACTACGAGCTCCGTTCGGCGCGGGTAGAGACTCTGTACGGCGCGTTCAACGACAGCCTGGCGCACATCGCGATCGGCGTGATTCTCTGGTACGGCGCCAGTCAGGTGGCAACGATAGAGATGACTCTCGGCGAGGTGGTGCTTTTCACCCAGTTCATCGGCATGTTGTTCCATCCGGTTGTGGTCCTTGGAGAGCAGACCAACATTCTCTTCCGCGCCATGGCGAGCGGCGAGCGCATCTTCCAGGCCATCGACTGGGACGAAAAGATTCACGAACCGGAGGACCCCATCGCGCTGCCTGAGCGGCTTGCCGGGGAGGTGCGCTTCAACGACGTCCACTTCGCGTACGACGTGGGCCCGCCTGTTCTGCACGGAGTGACGTTCACGATCGCACCGGGGGAGAAACTCGCAATCGTCGGGCCTACAGGCTCGGGCAAAAGTACCCTGATACGTCTGCTCGGCCGCTTCTACGACTTTGATGACGGCCAGATCTTCCTCGACGGCGTCGACCTCAACCGCATCCACAGCCACGACCTGCGCCGACGTGTCGGTGTCGTGCTGCAGGATTTCCACATCTTCTCTGGCAGCATTTACGACAACATCGCCCTCGGCAATCCCGACATCACGCGCGAGCGCGCGATCGAAGCTGCGCGAACGGTCAACGCACACGATTTCATCGATGCCCTGCCCGACGGCTACGATACGCCGCTCACCGAGCGCGGCCAGAACTTGTCCCAGGGCCAACGCCAGCTGCTGGCATTTGCCCGGGTGCTCGCCGCCGACCCGGAAATCCTCGTCCTCGACGAAGCGACCGCCAACATCGACACGGAAACCGAGCTGCTGATACAGGACGCGCTGCGTCGCTTGACCGAGGGCCGCACGGCTATTCTGATCGCCCACCGCCTGCAGACCATTCAGGAAGCGGACCGCGTGCTCGTGTTGAATCACGGCCGCATCGAGGAGCTCGGCAGCCACGAAGAACTCATTGCTGCAGGTGGCTTGTACGCGACCCTGCACGCGCTGCAGTTTCAAGACGACACCGCCTTCACGGACGCGTGATAAACTACACACATGGCAACGTCCAAAGAAACCAGCGGTAAAAAGTTCACCACCGAGCACGGTGTGGTCGCGATCAAAGACGGCATCAAAACCAATGCCAACGCCGCCACGCCAACGGGGCGCAAACCGCCGTGGCTGCGTGTACGAGTGGGCGGGGGCGAAAAGTTCAAGAGCGTGCAGCGCACGGTTCACGAACACAAGCTGGCGACGGTCTGCGAGGAGTCGCACTGCCCGAACATCGGTGAATGCTGGAGCCACGGTACCGCAACCATCATGCTGATGGGCGCGGTGTGCACCCGCGCGTGTAAATTCTGCGCGGTCGATACCGGCAACCCGAAAGGCTGGCTGGATCCAAACGAACCGGCCAACGCCGCCCGCTCCGTCCAACTGATGGATCTGCAGTATGTGGTGCTCACCTCGGTCGACCGCGACGATCTCGAAGACGGCGGCGCCGGCCACTATGCCGCGTGCGTGCGCGCGATCAAGGCGGCCAATCCGAGGACCAAGGTCGAGGCGCTGACCCCGGACTTTGCCGGCAGCACGGACGCGGTCGCTACCGTCGTGAATTCCGGGCTCGACGTATTTGCGCAGAACGTCGAAACCGTCGAACGTCTGACGCACGTCGTGCGGGACATCCGCGCCGGCTATCAGCAGACGCTCAACGTTCTGCAATCCGCCAAGCGCGTGCGGCCCGAGGTCCTGACCAAATCGAGCATTATGGTCGGCATCGGCGAAACCGACGAGGAGATTCGCCGCACCATGCAGGACCTGCGCGACCATGACGTTGATCTTCTGACCCTGGGTCAGTACCTGCGCCCCACCACCAATCATCTGCCCGTGGACCGCTGGGTAACGCCCGAGCAGTTCGCCGCTTACCGGGAGTGGGGGCTCGACATGGGCTTCATGGAAGTCGCTTCAGGCCCGCTGGTGCGTTCCAGTTATCGCGCCGACCGCGTGTTCGAGAAGAACAACCTGGGGCTGGAGGCCATCCCGGTCAAACAGGTCTGACAGGGAAAACATCGACTATCGCGGCGACCGCGATCCCGTCAACCGATTGATTACCATTGTCTTCGAAGTCGTCACCGCTAGTCAGCCTCACCAGGCCAGACCATAGTCCTCGCCAAAGTCGCTCGCGCCGCCCATGAACGTGCCCTGCTCGTGATCGAATTCGATGGCATTGATCGGGCCGGAGGTCTTGTCTCGATAGATCGGCGCATAGCCCATCTCCTCCAGCTCTTTGCGCACCCAGGCCGGTGTCTGCTCGTTCAGTAATATCTTCCCGGGCTCGGCACGATGATCGCCGAAGCTATTCCGCATTTGATAGCTCCAGAAATACGGCGCTTCGACGGCTTCCTGCACGTTCATCCCGAATTCCACGATACCCAGGAAAAACTGCAACAGAACCTGGTCCTGTATGTCGCCCCCCTGCACGGCAAACGAGAGATAAGGTTTGCCGTCTTTGAGGGCCATTCCGGGCGTGAGCGTCGCGCGCGGCCGCTTGCCCGGCGCCACCACGTTGTAGGGGTTCTGCGCCGGATCCAGAACAAAGCTCTGCATGCGCTGACTCATCCCGATACCGGTATCTCCGGCAATGGCAGCCGGCACCCAGCCACCAGAGGGGGTTACGGAAACGACCCAACCGTCCTTGTCCGCCGCCTGGATGGAGGTGGTACCGGCCAGAAACTGACGCTCATGCGCAAGCGGATCGACGCTCGCCTGCTGCCAGGGCGGCATTACGCCGCTGCCCGGCTGAGCCGTGTTCGTCCACTGTTCGAGATAGTCGAGATAGGGGTTCCTGCCCCGTTGAAACTCGTACGGATCACCGGGCTTGATCGTGGGATCGTTGGCGGCGGGATCCAGGCGCGCGAGGCGCGACGCGGCATATTTCTTCGACAACAGACCCTGCATGGGCTCTTCCGGTGGAAAGTAGGGATCGCCGTAGTAAAAGTCCCGATCAGCGAACGCCAGGTTCATGATCTGATACACGTGATGGATGTAGTTGGCGCTGTTGAAGCCGAAGGTTTTGAGATCGAGCTGTTCCGCGAGATTGAGCGCCTGCAGCATGACCGGTCCCTGGACCCATGACGTCAGCTTGTAGACGTCGATGCCCTTGTACGAAGTGCTGACAGGCTCTTCGATGTGGACCTGCCAGTTGGCAAGGTCTTCTTTCGTATGCAGACCGCCAAGCGCCTGCGAGCCGGCCACAAACGCCTCGGCGATATCCCCCTGGTAGAAGCGCTTATAGGCTTCGTAGATCGCATCTTTACGCGTGAGCCCGGCATCCAGCGCTTCGCGCTCTGCTTCGACCAGCTTCATCAGAGTCCGATGCAGATCGGGCTGTTTGAAAATTTCACCGGCATGCGGCGCTTCACGGTCTTCGCCTTCATGCACCAGAAACAGCGCCCGAGAAGTCGGCCACTCCCGAATCGTCTCTTTCATACGCTCGATGGAGTTTGCGGTCTGAGCCTCCATCGGATACCCCTCCGCCATCTCCAACGCCGGCGCGAGCACTTCTGCGAGGCTCATGCTGCCGTATTCAGCGAGCATCACCATCAAACCGCCAGGCGTGCCCGGCGTCACGGCCGCAAGCGGTCCGTACTCGGGCGGCTGCGCCATGTCCTGATCTCTAAAGAACTCAGGGGTCGCGCCCGTGGGCGCCACGCCGAGTGCGTTGATGCCGATCACCCGCTTTTCTCCCGGGTGATAGATGAGCGCCTGGGTTTCGCCGCCCCAGCTCAGCACATCAAACATGGTCGACGTGGCCGCCAGCATCGCGCAGGCGGCATCAACCGCGTTGCCTCCGGCATGAAACATCCGTGCGCCGGCGGTGGCGGCAAGCGGCTTGCCGGTAATGGCCATCCAGTTTTTGCCGTGTAGCATCGGCTTGTTGCTGGCCCAGGCGGGCAGTCCTACCAGCACGGACAAGAACAAACCGATACATCCCATACGCCAATCGACGGATTTGATGGTTGGCACTACACTACCTCTTCTTCACAAACTTAGACGAAATGAACGAATCTACCGACCCCGATGATGTCGCCGCAACCTGCTACGTGACGGCTGCGGATAACCCTACCCCCATACAGCTGGTAAAAACAGAGGAGTACGAAACGTTCCAGGCCGGCCTGGATGACGGTGCCCGTACCTGGCTGTCCCGTCAGGGTTTTACCGCGAAAGCTGGTCAATTCGCCTGGCTGGAAGATGGCGCCGGCACCCGCGTCGTTTGCGGCTGGGACGGCAACGACAACCTCGCGACTCTGGGCGGGCTTCCGATGCAGCTGCCCGAGGGAGACTACGCGCTCAGCGATACCGTTTCGGACCTGCAGGTTTTGGGTTGGGGCCTCGGCGGCTACCAGTTCCTACGCTACAAAGACGCCAAGCGTGCGCCAGCGCGGCTGCTCATACCGTCGGCGAATAATGCCGACAAGCTGATCAACACGACACTGGCCGTGGCGCTGACCCGGGATCTCATCAACACCGCCGCCCAGGATATGGCACCTTCGCACCTGGCGGCCGAAGTGCTGGCGCTGGCAGATACATTCGAGGCGGAATGCAGCATCATCGAAGGTGACGCGCTGCTCGATCTGAACTGTGGCGCCATCCACGCAGTCGGACGCGCCGCCGATGACGCACCGCGTCTCATCGATTTGACGTGGGGCGATCCCGACCACCCGAAAGTCACGCTCGTCGGCAAAGGTGTCACCTTCGACAGCGGCGGTCTCGACATCAAGCCCGCGTCCGGCATGCGCCTGATGAAGAAGGACATGGGCGGCGCTGCAACCGTGATCGGGCTTGCATATCTCATCATGGCCGAAGCGCTGCCGGTGCGGCTGCGCCTGCTGGTACCGGCCGCGGAGAACGCGATCTCCGGAAACGCGTTCCGCCCCGGCGACGTCCTCCATACTCACAAGGGGCTCACGGTCGAGATCGACAACACCGACGCCGAAGGCCGTCTGCTCCTTTGTGACGCCTTGTCGATCGCCAGCGACGACGAACCCGAAGTGATCTTCGACTACGCGACGCTGACGGGTTCAGCGCGCTCAGCCGTGGGCGCGGAGATCGCGGCCATGTTCTGCAACGACGACGCGCTGGCCGGCGCGCTGGCCGAGCGCGGCGCCAGCGAGGACGATGCCGTATGGCGGATGCCGCTGCACGATGACTATAACCACATGATCGACAGCAAGGTTGCCGACATCGTCAACTCAGCCGCTTCCCCTTACGCGGGCGCGGT
The DNA here is from genome assembly GCA_965267275.1 of Pseudomonadales bacterium. Classification (GTDB taxonomy): domain Bacteria; phylum Pseudomonadota; class Gammaproteobacteria; order Pseudomonadales; family Azotimanducaceae; genus UBA4421. The sequence goes on along the minus strand of OZ253950.1, from coordinate 1,463,019 downwards.
CACGGCGGCACTTTTCCTGAAACGCTTCGTCGCGGACGCGAAGTGGGTGCACTTCGATATCATGGCGTTCAACACACGTAATCGTCCGGGCCATCCGGAAGGCGGCGAAGCCATGGCGCTCCGGGCGGTCTATCGCTACCTGGAAGACACCTATGGCGCTCCTTAAGGACCTCGAAAGCGCTACGCCCGCCCAGCGCGTAGCGCTTGCCGAAGTGCTCGACGCCCTGCCCTACAACGAGCAGGGCCTGGTCGCGGCAATTGCCCAGGATGTGCACAGCAAAGATGTGCTCATGCTCGGCTGGATGGACCGCACTGCGATCGAGCGCACCCTGGCCGACGGCTGCGCGTGGTACTTTTCCCGCAGTCGTCAGACTTACTGGCGTAAAGGGGAAACTTCCGGAAACACTCAGGCGCTGCACGCCATGCACTTCGACTGTGATGGCGACGCGCTGCTGCTCGAAGTCGAGCAGACGGGTCCTGCCTGTCACACCAACCGCCCCACTTGTTTCTATCTAACCGTGGACGGTGACGATGTGGTCGTGAGTCAGAAACCGACATGACGCAAGCGCCGGACAGGCTCTCGTGATCCGCATGACCCAGACACCGAAGCTATTAAGCGCGGACGACCTATGAAGCTGTCTCAAGTTTCTGATTTTGTCCAGATCGTTACCGGCGTTGCGGTTTTGATTGGACTCGGGCTGGTGGTGTTTGAACTTCGCCAGGCAAGAACTCTGACGCAATCACAACTTGCAAGCGAAGGCATGGCTCTCATCCATTCCCGGCATCTAGCGGTAATCGGTGAGGATTTGGCTTCCACACTTGCACGGGCGTGCACGGCGCCCACAACGCTTTCGAAAAAAGACGGTCTGCTAATTGATCATTACTTCAAGGCACGGTGGGCAGAAATCGATCGCGTTTATGCCGTAACGAGCTTCGGCTTCGAAATACCGTCGCGAGAGCCAGCTCTGGAGGCCCTAATTCAGCGAATCATGTCCTATCCACAGGGTAAAGCCTGGATCGCATACAACAAGCCTGAGCTTTTACAGAGGGCGATCGAAATCGCAGAGAGAACCAGCACCGACTCGGACTCGTACGAATGCGCATCATATCTAGGGGATCTGATCGGAGAGAAATCCTGACAGGCTCAACAACTAAGGGCCGACTGAGGACCGGAGTTGCTCACGGCCAGCCGGTACCGGGGGATTTACCCGCGGCTTTTCAGATAGTGCAGATACCGGAACGTCGGAAGTTCATCTAAAGCGGCGGACACCGCCTCACCAGGCCGATCGAGGCATTCTCGTAAGTCATCCCCGGCCTCGAGCACAAGGTCAACCTGCACGTGTATCAGGTAGGAGCAGAAACGGACCAACCACAGGTTGGAGATCTGATTGGCCTCATCCAGTTTGGCAATCGATTCCCCCAGATTGCCGTCCGCCGCTTCCAGAATGGCTTCGATCGTCCGCACGTACGCGCGGGCTTGCGGGTTCATCTTCTTACGCATCCTTGCGACAGCCCACTGCGCACCCTCGTTCCCGAAGCGTAGGCCAAGGAGGGCCACAGTGATGACGACTGCGACGGAGTCGGAGAGATCGAAGACCTGGTCAATTTGTCGTTGCAGGCGTTCTGCCTCGAGATTCCCTTGAGAGAGCTGACACTCCAGCTGCATCAACAACTTGTGCGCTCGCAGCTCTGCGTTGCCTATCTCCTCATCCGCCGCTATGCCTTCCTCGAGGAGCCGCGTCGCTTCAGATAGATTCCCCTCTGCCAACGCCAGATCGGCAAGCCCTTGCAGAAGAATCGAGTCACACTCGGGTTTACCGCATAAGGCATCACGGTAGATCGCTGCCGACTTCTCAGTGTCGCCGCTCTCCGCCGCAATCAGCGCCCGGATGACACTTGCCCTGACAAACGCGCTGTCTCGCTCTAATACCTGCCTCGCAAGCTCATCCGCCCTCTGAAAATCGCCTGCATACATCGCGTAGAACGCAGCGTTTTGCAGCCCGAGCGTCTTACCCGGGTAGAGCTGGAGGTCGCGACTCGCAAGTTCACTCGCTTCTTGAAATCGGAGTTGGTAAAACCGGCAGACCGCCAGGTTGTTGATGGCAGCATCGTCAAGCGGCGAAACTTTCACTATCGCCTCAAACTCCGTCGACGCTTTGTCGTGGTCTTCGCTGAACACCGCATGATACATACCGCGAGCAAAGTGCTGATTTCTATCGCTCTCATTCTTCATTTCACGCATGGCGCGACCCATGACCTCGCGCGCTTCCGAGAACTGACCCAGATAAATACATGCGATCGCAAGCCCCCGATACGCGGGAATGAATTCTCCGCAAAGCGCGATCGCCTTTTCGCATAGCGTCTTCGTCTGGAGATAGTCGTTGCGCTTTGCGGTCGCAAAGGACTCAGAAAAGCAGTGCAAACCTTCGATGTTCAGACCGGCCATGTAGTTCAGGAGACGGTCTGAATGAATCAGATCGCGACCCTGGATCGCAGGGGCCATCTCGATCATTAAATGGATCAACGCGACGACGAGGTCTTCCACGTCAGTGACGACAGCGGTGCGATCCAGATTTTCCGCCGCGCTTTCGTTGAGGGTTAACCGAATCGCGTATGCATCGCCTTCTTTGGAGATTTCGCTGGTGATGTAGCCGCTCAACCCTTCTTCTTCGACCAGCGCTTCAACCTGCTGGATCGAGAGCTCGTCCGCTTGCGATCCGTCCTTGTCAGCCGCGTAGAGAAAAGCACCGTCCAGATAAGTCATCGCAATGCTGAGCACCTGGAAAGCCGCACCGCTGAGTCTGTCATCGTCGGTCAGATTGGCTACGGGAGCGAGGGCCCATGACCGCTGGGTCGAGACCGGCAGGGAAGAATTCGAATAGCTCTCGAGAATCGCGGATATGGACGGCAGCAGCTCAGTCAGCGCTTCTGCCCTATCCGGCTTAGCCTTCCAGTCGACCAACGAGATGGCTTGTTTCTGACGGAACAACAGCGGCGGGCGGACATCATCCAGCAATATCGGGACGAGGATGTTCCGCTCCAGACCTTCAGCTGCCTCGGCTCTGACCCAGTCCGAATTCAACGAATGGCTGGACCAGACGACCACCACGCATCGAGAATCGTCGAGAGCACGCTCAATCGTGCGGTCGAAGCTGACACCCGCTTGTATGTGTCGGTCCCACCAGACGGTCCAGCCTTGCGCTTCGAACGCGGACACGAGTTCACTCACGTATTCGCGATCCTCGGAAGCGTAAGAAACGAAAAGATCCGACATATCAGGCGTACCTCAGTATTCGCTGATGGGTATTTCCAAAGATCCCAACTGCACAACATGGTATCGATGACGGCACTGTTCAGCCATGACCAATGCGCCAAAGGCACAAGCCATTGACGGGTCAGGCGAACCGAAATCAGGGCATCAAAGCGTTGAACTGTCGTCCGGACGCACGATCTGATCCATTTTCCGGCCAAGAAACTTCCCGACCGTATCGGTCGCTTGCCCGGATATCTCGTTCGGCAACGACAAGTCGAAATTGGGGCTGTGAAAGTAGATGAGTGACAGGCTGGCGGGCGCACCAGGCCTGGCCACAACGCGGTGCGGGTTGGCTCGCCATCGGCCGCGCGACAGTAACACCATCATCTCACCGAGATTCACCGTCAACGCACCCGGTATCACCGGCGCATCGATCCACTTCCCGGGTTCAGATTCTACCTGCAGGCCATTGTCGTCGTTGCGATCAAGCAAGGTAATGGTGCCGAAGTCCGTATGAGCACCGACGCGCCACCCCGACTCCTCGGTCACTGGCGGATATTGATTGACCGTGACTGTCGCAATGGCATGGGTACAGCTCTCCTCGACCCACGAAGTGCCCAAGCGCAAGATGTGCGACAAGACCTCCAGAATTGTACGCGTGACCGCGTCAGCCGCCTGCATCCAGGCAAGCATCGCTTCGCGATAGTCAGGCACCTCCATGTCAGGCCAGATATTGCGAGCGTACCAGCGCGGCTCCACGACCCTGAAGTGATCGACGCCGTCAAATTCGGGACCGATAGAATAAGCTTCCTTGAGATCGACAGGCGCGTCCGCCAGCGAGACGCCGTAGCTTGCATTATTCGATTCGAGTCCCGGCGCTACCCATCCGCGATAGGCGTCCGCAGGACAGGCGTAACGCGCCTTGCGATCAGGCGGGAGATCAAAAAACGTACGCGAGAGTGATCGCGCGGAACCTGCCGTCGCCGCAGGCAAGCCATGATTCGTAACCATGAGAAAACCCAGCGACTGCAGGTGCCGATCAACATCGGCCGCCAGGGCAAGCTGCTGAGACCGGGAGCCCTTTGTCCATTGCGCCAGATCGATCAGCGGTATTTGCTCCATCAAGAATCAACTCCCTTTGGCTGTCGCGAATCTTCGACTTTTTAAATATGCAAACACTGAATGAAAAGCAAAGTTCATGCCAGGCCGGGTGGTCGGGGTGACGACAGTTAAGTGAAGCGCGCACGCGGTGGGCAACCACCAGCCACTGCCCTATACTCTCGCGCCCTGAAACAAACCAACGCCGTCATGCCGGACCTGTATTTCCACAACACACTGAGTGGGCAGAAAGAGCTGTTCAAACCGTTAGACCCCAACCGGGTGACGGTCTACGTGTGTGGGCCGACGGTGTACAACTACGTGCATATCGGCAACGGCCGGCCGGCGGTCGTCTTCGACGTGCTGACGCGTCTATTGCGGACGATGTATCCCGAAGTGCACTACGCGCGCAACGTCACCGACATCGACGACAAGATCAACGCGGCCGCTTATGAAAACGGCGAGCCGATACAGGCGCTCGCCGACCGTTTCACCGATGCGTACGAGAACGACATGCTGACGCTGGGTGTCATCCGTCCTGACGTTGCGCCGCGCGCAACGCATCACATCGCCGAGATCATCGAGATGATCGGCGAGCTGATCGCAAGCGGCAACGCTTACGCCAACGAAGGACACGTGCTCTTCAATGTGCCTTCGGATCCCGACTACGGCAGCCTCTCGCGCCGCAGCCTCGAAGACATGATCGACGGCGCGCGGGTCGAAGTTGCGCCATACAAAAAGGACCCGAAAGACTTCGTGCTGTGGAAACCGTCCAGCGAAGAACAACCCGGATGGGACAGCCCGTGGGGTTACGGCCGGCCCGGCTGGCACATCGAGTGCTCGGCGATGATCAGAAAACACCTGGGCACCAGCATCGATATCCACGGCGGCGGTTCGGACCTGACCTTCCCGCACCACGAGAACGAGGCCGCCCAGAGCCGTTGCGCCAATCACACGAAAGAGTACGTCCGCTACTGGCTGCACAACGGCATGTTGACCATGGGCGCCGAGAAGATGTCCAAGTCCATCGGCAACGTGCGCACGATTCACGAGCTGGCAGAGCAGCATTCGGGAGAGGCGCTGCGCTATGCGCTCTTGTCCGGGCAATACCGGTCGCAGCTGGCCTGGTCGGAAGATCTGATCCAGCAGGCCGAGGCCAGTCTCGACAGTCTTTACCAGGCGCTGCGCGACAACCCCGGCAATTTGACGACCGGGGACTTCGACACAGCCGGCATAGACGAGTTTCCGGATACAGTCGTCGCCGCCTTGTGCGACGATCTGAATACGCCGCTGGCGCTCGCGGCGATGCACGAGCTCGCGGCAACGCTGCAGAGAGCGGAAGACGACGCCACGCGCGATGAGGCGCGCCGCGCCCTCCTGGCAGGCGGCTGGCTGCTCGGCATTCTGCAGGAGGATGCGGAAGCGCACTTTACTGCCGGCGGTTCCAGCTCCCTGTCCAACGAGGCGATAGAGGCGCTGATCGAGGCGCGCAACGCAGCGCGCAATGGCAAAGATTTCGCGCGCGCCGACGAGATCCGCGACGAACTCGCCGCTGCCGGTATCGAGCTCGAGGATACGCGCGACGGCACTCGCTGGCGCCGGGCCTGATGTACCCGGTCGCCGTGCGCGGCGGCGGTGTCACTGCGCGCGCAGTGTTGATTGCCTGCCGCCGGACGGGTTTCGAACGATTAGCCTGGACTGAGCGCGATGCGCACACCTCCCTGCAGCCGGCGTGGACGCTGTCCGCCAACCTGACGCGCGTGGTGCACGCGCTGGGGCGCGGAGACGCGCTTGCCGAGATGGCGTACGCGCCCAATCGCGAACAGGTGCGCCTTGCCCGCTCAGGATTCCTGGTGGCTGAACTGCCCCTCGGCAAATTTGCGGCAGACCGTTACGGCGCCCCGCATCTCAACATCGAGGAAGAGGATCTGCTGGAGGTCCTGGCACCAGGTGGCGAGCTTGCCGCTGCAGAACCGCCCGTGGTGGTCGTCGACACACGCACGCAGCCCACAGAACAGGAAGCCAGCCATACGCTCTGGCACGCGCAGCTCGCCCAGCCGCAACCGCAGCATGCGAACATCACGTGGCTGGGCTCAGACCAGCACGCCTGGCAATTGAGCACGTTGCGCGCCACGCACTTCTATCTCAGCGCCCCCGCGGGCCGCGACCTCGATCCGGCGGACTGGCATCCGGACCTGCACGACGCGGTCAGCGAGGCTCATCCGCTACGCGAATTCACAGCTTCCGATCAGACAGTGCGCGAGCACTGGTATGAAGGCAACATCGCCTACGCAGGCGACGCCTGCTTCACAGGTCACCCCTATCGGCGCGAGGCGACGCAGCTGGGGCTCGAGGACGCCTGGGTGCTCTCACGCATGCTCGAAAATTACGAAGAAGACTTCGCGGACGGCCTGGCTGAGTACGAGAAATTCCGCCGCGCGCGGGTCAGACGCGTCGCTAACAAAAATCTCCACACCGCCGCCTTGTACGACCGGGCCGGGGAGCTGGGCCGGACATTGCGCAACCTCAATATCGCGCTGGCATCCAGGTTTCTTCCGGAAATTGCCATGCAGCGGATAGACTGGTTGTATAGTTATGACTGCATACGAGGATTTCGCTGATGTCGGTAAATGACGAGATTCAGAGCTACGTCGACCAACGCTGGTCACAGAGCATCGTACCCGCACTCAAAGAGTACATACGCATTCCCAACAAATCCCCGGCGTTTGATCCGGACTGGGAGGCGAACGGTCATATGCAGGCAGCCGTGGAGCTTCTGCACGAATGGGCTGCCAGCAGCCCGCTGCAGGGTTTTCACCAGGAAATTGTCACGCTGCCCGGCCGCACGCCGGTGCTCTTTGCCGCAATCGAGGCCACCAACGGACGCAACGATGAAGACGCGCCGACGGTGCTTCTCTATGGCCACTATGACAAGCAGCCCGAGTTTGACGGCTGGGAAGAGGGGCTCGGGCCCTGGATCCCCGTGGAGCGGGACGGCAAGCTCTATGGCCGCGGCGGCGCTGACGACGGTTATGCACTCTTCGGCAGCCTCGTTGCCATCGAGGCCCTGCAGGCTCAAGGCATACCCCATCCGCGTTGCGTCATCCTCATCGAAGGCTGCGAAGAAAGCGGCAGCTTCGATCTACCCGCCTATGTCGAGCACCTGCGCGAGCGCATCGGCAATACCCGCCTCGTTGTATGCCTCGACGCGGAATGCGGCAACTATGAGCAACTCTGGGTGACGACATCCCTGCGCGGCATGCTGCCCGGCGTTTTGAAAGTCGACATCCTCGAAGAAGGCCAGCACAGCGGCGCGGCTGGCGGCATCGTGCCTTCCTCATTCCGCATCGTCAGAGAGCTGATGGAACGGGTGGAAGACAGCACCACCGGCGGGCTCCATCACAGTCTCTACGGCGAAATTCCCCGCCACATCCACACGGCGGCCGAAGAAGTGGCGCAAGTCCTGGGCGCTGAGATCGTCGACCGCTTTCCCTGGGTGAGCGGCGCCGAACCGGAGCATGACGACCTCACCGAGCTGGTGTTGCACAACACCTGGCACCCGAGCCTCGCCACCGTCGGCGTGGGCGGTGCCCCGGCCATCGCTGACGCCGGCAACACCTTACGACCGGGAACGGCGGTAAAGCTCGTGTTCAGACTGCCGCCGGACGTGGTTGCGGAAGAGGCGGCTGAGGCCATCAAAGCGGTGCTTGAAGAAGAGCCGCCATACGGCGCGCGCGTGGTCTTCGATCTCGAAACGCCACAATCCGGCTGGGCGGCACCTGAGGAAGAAGAGTGGCTTGCGGAAGCGCTGCGCCGCGCCTCGCAGAACTACTTTGGCAAGCCCGTCATGCACGCCGGCATCGGCGGCACCATCCCGTTCATGAAAATGTTAGGCGACGCCTATCCGCGTACGCAGTTTTTTGTCACAGGCGTGCTGGGGCCGAAGTCGAACGCGCACGGTCCCAACGAGTTTCTGCATATCGAAACCGGGCGCCGCCTTACCGCATGCGTGGCAGATGTGCTGGCGGCAGCGGCTGATCTGGAAAGCTGACCTCGCTGACGCTCAGTGCAGCAGCCGGCTCTGCGCGCCGAAGCTCTTGCGCAGAAAATCCATCTGGTCTCCGAGAATACGGCCGGAGTTGATGAGCGCCAGATACTCGGCGAAATTCGGCACGTACGGCAAGGCCAGCAACTCCATGCTGCATTCCTCGAGCAAACGGCTGCCTTTGAAATGGTTGCAGCGCTTGCACGCGGCAACGACGTTGTCCCAGAGATCCGCTCCGCCGCGCGAGACAGGCACCACGTGGTCACGCGTCAGCTCACCGTCCGCGAAGAGTTTGCCGCAGTAGAGGCAGGTGTTGCGGTCTCGACCGAAGAGCGCTTGATTCGTCAGGGGCGGAACGGATTGATCTTTCGCATAGACGCGTCCGTCACAGGCAATGATGCTATGGATATCGACCACGCTGGGATTGCTGTCCATGCGGCTGTGTCCGCCGCGAATCCGCAGCACCGGATCACCAACGGTCCAGACGACGATTTCCCGGGCATAGAGGCATACGGCATCCTGCCAGCTCACCCAGTCCACTGGCTGACCCGCGACATTGAGACGCAGGATTCGGGGCACACGGTCAAATTCTGTGAGTGTCGCGATCATCGGCTGCCTTAATTACAACTTGAACGGATACTTCCACATCGACCTTCAGAGTCGCTTGGCCGCGCCACTCTGAACGGTGAATGCGCATGCGTGGCGGAAAATAGGCCAATTCCACGCCCTGTGCAAGGCATTGTCACCAGCTGCCTTTACACTTTTGTGACCTTTCAGGCAAAGTAGCGCCCACCATGAAACGCGCCGCTTTGAGCCTCGTGCTGTGCGCTTTGGTCGGGTGCTCCGGCAGCGCCGGCAAAGCGCCGAACACACCCACTACCCGCGATGACGACCGTGCGGGCTGGTTCTGCCAGACTGCCGAAAACGCAGAGGCCTGGGAGTGCGTGCAAGATTCGGCGCTCGCTGCCAATCCGCAGCCAACCAGAAAACCGCCAAAACCTGCGCCGCCACCACCTGCCCCGCCGCGCGGACCTGCTTTTGCTCCGGAACCGGCGCCCCCTGCACCGGAACAGGAAGACGCATCCCGTCATAGCGATGCGATCGATACAGCACCCGATGAGACCGCAGCCGAACGGCCCAAGCATGTGCGGTTGTCATACAAGCCAGACAAACCCATGTCGATTCTGGAGCTGCCGGAAGACTTCTGGGCAGTGCAGCTGGTGGCGTTGTCGAGCCCCGAAGCGCTGGAAGAGTACGTCGCCCGCCACAAAATGCGCGGCATGTCCGCAGCGCGCATCTGGGACGGCTCCAAGCTGTTCTACGTGCTTCTGCTGGGCATCTACGAAACTCGGGAGGTCGCCGAGGAGGCCATCACCGATTTACCGCCGCCATTCAATCTGCATGCGCCATGGATACGTTCGCTCGGCTCCCTGCAGCGCGCCATGGTGGCGGCTGACGAAGCCGCCGGTGAGGCCGCGCCAGGCTAGCCCGCCATTCGCGCCGCTCGCCGATTGTGCAGCAGACCCTCCAGCGAAAACACGGCAAGCGCGAGCCATATCAGGCCAAAGCTCACCCAGCGGCTCGCTGCAACGGGCTCGCTGTAAACGAAGACCGCGATCACCAGGGATATGCTCGGCGCTATGTATTGGAAAAAGCCGAGAATCGTCAGCGGTAAACGCACAGCCGCGGCCGCAAACCACAAGAGCGGCGTGATTGTGATTGCTCCGCCGAGGCCGAGCAGCGCGTATTCGTTGAAAGTGTGACTTGCCGGGTTCCCGACTGTCTCCCAGTAAAGGAGAAATCCGAGCGCAAGCGGCGCCAGCATGAACGCTTCGACGCCGAGACCAAGGCTGGAAGCGACACCCAGTTGTTTGCGAAGAAGCCCATAGAATCCGAAAGTCGCGGCTAACAAAAGACCGAGCCAGGGCAACTCACCGAGCATCACCAACTCGTAAGAAACCGCCGCGGCAGCAACACCAGCGGCCGCCCATTGCAAAGGGCGCAATTTTTCACCAAGCACAAGCCACCCCAGGACAATGCTCACCAGCGGGTTGATGTAGTAACCAAGCGCGGTCTCGGATATGCGCTCAACGTGGATAGCGTAGATGAAAGTCAGCCAGTTGACGGAGAGAAGCACCGCGCAGACGGCCAGCTGCGCATAAGCCTTTCTCGAAAGCGCTTTCAAGCCCGGCCACTGTCTCGCCACAGTAATGAGGATCGCCAGAAGCGGCAGCGACCAGAGCACGCGATGCGCGAGCACTTCAAGCGGCGTGGCGAACTTGACCCAGACGAAGTAAACAGGCGCGAGGCCCCAGAATACGTAAGCCGCAACCGCGTACGCCGCGCCGGCCGCACGCGGTTGATCCGACATGTGCCTGCCTCAGAAGCTGTCTTTGCGCCGACGCGTTTCGGCAAACACGTCGACGAGATCGGCGCCGGTCATACCAAGCGTGCGCTGCAAGTCCACGCTGGACGGCCTGACAAACGGGTTCGTCGCCCTTTCCAGGCCGATCGTCGTCGGCACCGTCCAGTCGCCGTTGGCACGCTTGCTATCAATCTCCGCGGCGCGCGCGACGAGGGCAGCGTTGTCGGGCTCTACCGACAACGCAAAGGCGGCGTTGGCCTGAGTGTACTCATGGGCGCAATACACCACGGTCTCGTCCGGCAAAGCCATGAGCTTTGACAGACTGTCCCACATCTGCTGCGGCGTGCCTTCGAACAGGCGCCCACAGCCGAGGGCAAACATGGTGTCGCCAACAAAAGCCATACCTTCATCGGCAAAGTAAAACGCAATGTGACCACTGGTGTGGCCGGGCACCTCGAGAACCTGCGCTGACGCATTGCCGAACGCGAAGAGCTCGCCATCAGCAACCTCGACATCGATGCCCGGTATGCGCTCGGCATCGTTGGCAGCGCCAACCACCGTGCATCCCCATTCACGCTTCAATGCTTCGTTGCCGCCAGCGTGATCGAAGTGATGGTGGGTATTCAGTATGTGGGTAAGCCGCCAGCCTTTTTCGGCGAGGGCCGCATTGATAGGGGCGACTTCCGGCGTGTCGATCGACGCGGTGACGCCCGCTACCGGCTCGTGTATCAAAAAACCATAGTTGTCGTTCAAGCAAGGGAACTGATGGACTTCCAGAGTCACGGGTATCTCCAGTTAACGCCTGCGCTAAGCAAGCGGTATAAACAAACAGGTGCGGGGCTGGCCCTCAACGTTGCGGCTTTTGTGACCACGCCCGGTGGTGTCTTCCGCTAACAGAATATCCCCGCTGTGTAATCGCCGTACCGTGCCATCGCCTATTTCGATGTCCACCGCACCCTGCAAATTTACCACGAGCTGGCGCCGCGGTGCCGTGTGGAAATCCAGATCGTAGTTACCGTCGACGGTTCTGAAGATCACGCCCCTGGCGGGCCACATCTCGGAGATCGCGCCTATCCCGCCCTGATCGTTCAGCGCAACGTCGAGATCCTCAAAGTGGCTCTCGCCATCATCACCCGTATAAACCCTCACAATCTGCACTTTCGCCCTCCCGAAGTTTTTGCGCATTGTGCCAAATTCGAAGTCCTGCGTGGCAAGGGCCGCTCCACTTAGCCACCGCGACCGGTGTATGCTTGCCGCTTCGCACGACAAAGCCGCAGCCTTGAATCCGGTACTCAAAGAAATTCTCGATCTTCTGAACGTCGAGCGCATCGAGCGCAATCTCTACCGCGGGCAGAACCACAACACCGAACATGTCTTCGGCGGCCAGGTCCTCGCGCAGGCGCTCGCGTCGGCCTATCGCACGGTGGAGGCGCCCCACACCCTGCACAGCATGCATGCCTACTTTCTGCGCGCCGGCGACTGGCAGACGCCTATCCTCTACGAGGTCGACCGGATCCGTGACGGGCGCTCTTTCAGCACGCGCCGCGTTGCCGCCATTCAGCACGGCCGGGCGATTTTCAGCTTGTCGTGCTCCTGGCACAAAGCGGAAGACGGCATCGTGCATTCCCAGCCGATGCCCGACGTGCCGCCGCCAGAATCTCTGCGCGGCGACTTGGAAGCGTATCAGGCGCTGGCCAAAAAACTGCCGGACGTTGCCCGCTACAGCTTTCGTTTCGAGGCCATCGAGTCACGCCAGGTCGAGCGCATTCTGATGAGCGATACCGACGAGCACCCGCCGTTCAAACACACCTGGCTCAAAGCACGCGATCCGCTGCCGGACGACCCGGAGATCCACATTGCGCTGCTCGCCTATATGTCGGATCTCGATTTCATGTCGACATCGATGCTGCCTCACGGGCGGAACGCCATTCGCGAGTCCGTACGCGGTGCGAGCCTGGACCACAGCCTCTGGTTTCATCGTCCGTTCCGTGCGGACGAATGGCTGCTGTTTGCGAAAGAATCCCCTAACGCCAACGGCGCGCGCGGTTTCGTTCGCGGACACTTCTTTACCCAGGCCGGCGAGCTGGTCGCCACCGCGGCCCAGGAAGCGCTGATCAGACCCATCGGCAAGGTGCGCGAGAAACTGCTGGAGAGCCGGGCGTCCAATCCGACTTGATCGCCGGAGCCGCGCGGTCTAGCGAACGTCGTCGAGCCACTTCTCCAGATCCGGCAGCTCCACGGCCGCCAGCTGATCGAGGAGTTCATCGGCGGTCGGCGCGCTGCACAATAGGCCGCGATGCTCAGCGCGCAAGAAGCCGTCTGACACGACCTGATCAAGAAAAGCCTCCAGCGCATCGTAATACCCATCGACGCTCAACAACCCGATCGGTTTCTTGTGAATGCCGAGCTGGGTCCAGGTCCAGACCTCGAAGCACTCCTCGAGACTGCCGATCCCGCCCGGCAGCACGGCAAACATATCCGCCATGTCTGCCATCGCGGCTTTGCGTTCATGCATCGACTCGACGACTTTGAGTTCCGTCAAAGCGGTATGGGCCAGCTCACGCCGATCGAGCCAGCGAGGTAAAACCCCGTAGACGGCGCCGCCTGCGTCGAGGGCGGCATCCGCGACGGCGCCCATCAGGCCAACGGAAGCACCACCGTAAACCAAACCCATGCCGCGGCCGGCAATCGCCCGACCCAGCGCGGTCGCCGCCTCCCGAAAGCTGTCTTTGACGCCGCTGCTGGAACCTGCGAACACGCAGACGTTCAACGCATGGCTCCGGGCATACCGCCATCCACCACGACCACTTGCCCGCTGATGGAGGTGGAATGCACGAACGTAAGCACCTGGGCCGCGATGTCCTCCGCCTGGCCTACCTTGCCGAGCACCGCCTGAGCGCGCGCACCCGCCGCGACCTGCGGCGGCAGGCGTTGGGCCATGCGCGTTTCTTCGACCAGCCCAGGCGCGACGCAGTTGACCTGCACCTCAGGCGCCATCGCCACGGCCAGACAACGGGTCAGATGATTCAAGCCGGCTTTGCTCGATGAGTACGCAATGCTGGAGCTGCCGGGACTGATGCCGCCAGCCGATGAGATATTGACGACGTGACCACCGCCGTCCGCCTTGAGCAGCGGAGCGGCCGCGCGCGCCAGCAGAAAGGGCGCGCGCAAGTTGGTTTCCAGCACCCGATCCCAGATATCCGGCGTCAGTTCATCGAGTGCGGGAAACGGGATGCCGATATTCCAGGCCGCATTGTTGACCAGCACGTCAAGACGACCGTGGCGCTCTTCGATCGCGGCAATACACGCCTCGATCGCCGCTGGCTCGCGCTGGTCGAGTTGCAGCTTCGAAGCGCTGCCGCCGGCAGCTTCAATAGCACTCACCGTCGTATCCGCAGCAGCTTCTGCACCCACGTAGGACACCACCACGTGGCAGCCTTCCGCTGCCAGCGCGCGAGCGATGGCGCCGCCAATGTCGCCGCTCGCTCCCGTCACCAGGGCTACTTTGCTTTTGAGATTCATAATTTTTCCTTAGAAGAATTGCTCGACACCGCGCTCGACAATCGCCGCACCAACCCACGCCAGCGGCGGCACGACGAGATAGAGCATCGCGCGGAAGGAATACCGAAAACAAAGCCGTTCACGTAATACTCGCAGCGAAACGGCGCCGAGCAGCAACGGCGAGAGCCACGGTCTGGCCAGTGTGGTGGCGGCGCGCGCGGATTCGTCGTGCACGAGCCCCGGCAGCGCCGCCACAGCGTTGCCGCGGCGCGCAACTGCGAGCCCGCTGATCGCCAGAAAGCAGGCGGGTACGATCGCATGGAGGAGCGTCACCTCGCGATAGCGCGCTGCGCTCATATGGCCTTCTTCGTGCGTCAGCGTTTCGGCTAACGCGAAGGTGCCGAACAGGACCGCAAAAAGTCCCAGACCGAGAAGTACCCGCACCATGACGCTGCGGCCATCAGGCCGCCACGAACGGTTTTACAGCGCTTCTAGAATCGCTTCTGCAGCGCTCACTTCGAACTGGCCGGGCGCTTCGACGGCCAGCTTCGTGACCGTGCCATCGTCGACGATCATCGCGTAACGCTGGGAGCGGGTGCCCAGGCCGAAACCGCTGCCATCCATCTCGAGGCCGAGTGCCTTGGTGAAGTCGCCGTTACCGTCGCCAACCATGACGAGTTCCTCAGCGTTGGCGTTCTGGCCCCAGGCGTCCATCACAAACGCATCGTTGACGGACAAACAGACAATGCTGTCGACGCCTTTGCCCTTGATGGCGTCGGCATTCACGACGTAACCCGGCAGATGCGCCTGAGAGCAGGTCGGCGTAAATGCGCCCGGCACCGCAAAAAGCACCACTTTTTTGCCGGCGAAGAGATCGTCGGTAGACACCGCGCTGGGCTTACCTTCCTGCATCATGTGCAGCGTAGCGGCGGGCAGTTTTTCGCCTTCTTGAATGGCCATTTGTTTTCTCCTGATGGCTGGATAGATTGAAATTGAGAGCGCCGATTGTGGAGACTGGCCACGCCACGGTCAACGCCATTCGCCTGCGGGACCGACTTTTCCACAGTTGCTCAAGCGACACTGATCTTTTGAGCCGTAGGTGTATGAAATCAAAGCTCTTTTGCTGGAACATCCCCAAACAAATCCTTAATATCGTGCGCTGCGGCACACAAAAACGACCGAAACGCCGAGCAAAGCGGTAACTGGCACAACGCAGTATCCCGAAAGCGCGGCTACCATGTGGGATTGACACGGCGCTTTACTAGTCACAATGGATTTGCGGACCTTAACAACTGCGCTCGCTGCTGCAGGCATCCTGGGCCTGGCGGCCCTCTATGGCTGCCAGCAAGGCACAGAGACCGCCGCTATTCCCGCTAAAGAAGACCCTGGCGCCGATATGCTGAACATCGCAGCGCATCGCCCGCCGCTGGTGATCCGCATGCCGAACGACGCCGACTGGCACGGTCCGCAGACGATCGAGGCGCCAGCGTCCGACTTTCAGTTCACTATCGCCGCGCCGGTCCTGGCACCGCAGTTCACATCTGCTGAGCTCGGTGCAGAATTTGATGACGATCTCACCGGGCTCGAAAGCGAGGGTCCAGCAGTCCAGAACTCAGTAGAGGACTCAGTCCCGGTCAGAGATCTGTCCGTCGCGAGCGCGGCCCTGCCGCCCGCCGGCCCGGCCGAGGTCATCGCCACCAGCGTCGGGGAACTCCTCCGCCAGGAACTGCCGGCGGGGAAGCTGATTCAGAGCACGTGGACCGCTGGCGAATCGCTGCACGGCGCGAGCATTCCGACGCCTGTGCTGATTGCCAGCGGCGTCGAAACCGGGCCTACGCTTTGCGTCACGGCGGCCGTTCACGGTGACGAGTTGAACGGCATCGAGTCTGTACGTCGTCTCATGTACACGCTCAAACCCGACAAGCTCAGCGGCACGGTCATCGGCGTGCCCATCGTCAATCTGCAGGGGTTTCATCGCCAATCGCGCTATCTGTCCGACCGCCGCGATCTCAACCGCTTTTTTCCAGGCAATCCGCGCGGCAGCGTTGCTTCGCGGATGGCGTACAGCTTCTTCAACGACGTCGTCAGTCATTGTGACGGATTGGTCGACCTGCATACCGGCTCTTTCCATCGCACGAACCTGCCGCAGCTGCGCGCCGATCTGAACAATGCCGACGTGCTGGCGCTCACCAAAGGTTTCGGCGCCACCGTGATACTGCACAGCTCCGGCGGGCCGGGCACGCTGCGTCGTTCTGCCGCTGACGTGGGCATTCCGGCAGTGACGCTCGAAGCGGGCGAACCGCTGCGTCTGCAGGAAGACGCGGTCGAGCATACGGTCAAGGCGCTCTTTACCCTCCTCGACACGATGCAGATGTACGACAAGAGAAGCTTGTGGGGTAACCCCGAACCGACGTACTACAGCTCAGCATGGGTGCGGGCGGAACAGGGCGGCATTCTATTGAGCGAGGTGAAGCTCGGCCGCCGCGTCAAGCTGGGCGAGCGTCTCGGCACAGTGACCGATCCGATCTCCAACGAGCAGGTACCGATCAAGGCGCCATACGCCGGCCGGGTGATCGGCATGGCGCTCAACCAGTTCGTCATGCCGGGTTTCGCAACCTTCCACCTCGCCACCGAAGCGCAGCTGGACGAGGCGAGCGACGAGGAGCACTACCACTCAGAAGGTATGGACGTCGCCGCCACTGAAACGATGGGTACGGAAGAATCCGAATAGCGACGATCCCGAGAACGGGATCTAGCGCCAGGCAAACTCCGGCTGTTCGTAATGCGCGACACGCGTGTGGCGCCCCGCCAGACACACCTCACGGAACTGATAAATGAGCGCTGCCGTCGGCGCGGCGATGTAATCGTCACCCACCGGCATCCGCAGGATCGGATGTTCGCTGGTGTGGGTATCGTCTAACAGCGGCGCATCCTCGCGCAGGAATTCACGCAGCGGAATGCGGTGGATGCTCTCCACCTCATCGGGATTGGGCATCGGCTCCAGTCCCGGCCCGCCCCAGACGATGATCGGCGTCATCGCAAATCCGGAGCGCGTGACAAAATCGTCGAGCACCCCGAGCACCGCATCCTCGCCGAGCTCGACCCCCACTTCCTCGTGCATTTCCCGCAGCGCGGTCTGTACCAGCGTCTCGCCCTCATCGACGCGCCCACCCGGGAAAGCCCACTGACCCGGATGATTACGCAGGCGCGCGGAGCGCCGCGTCAGCAGCAGCGCCGCATCCTGCAGCCATTCTTGCGGCGTCTGGAAACCAGGCAGGTCCGGGCCGAAACCAACGTCGGTCACAGTGATCGCAACCGCAGCCCGGCGCAAATCCGGATCCTCCGCCGGACGTATGTCAAACTGTTCTATGTTGGTGCTGATTTGTTGCCGCAAAGCGTCGTCGCACAGCATGAAACGCTCGTCACCCGTGATGTCGTACGACTCTAGTCTGTATAGTGCGCGCATGGAAGCCCGTGACCAACAGCCAGCCGAGCTCGACGCCAGCAACTCGCACAACGAGCGGCTGGCATTGGGGTACGGCCTGGGCGCGGTTTTACTGTGGTCGACAGTCGCCACCGGCTTCAAGCTCGGTCTCGAGCAGCTTGCCGTCGAGCAGTTGCTCTGGATTGGGAGCCTGATCTCCTGGCTCGTCTTTCTGATTTATGCGCTCGCCACCCGCGCGCTGCGGCTCGCGCCGGAGGACAGGTGGCTGGTACTCAGCCTCGGCCTCATCAACCCCCTCGCCTACTACCTGATTCTGTTCGGCGCTTACGATCGGCTGCCCGCACATATCGCGCAGCCGTTGAACTACACCTGGGCGATCACGCTTGCGATCCTCGCGGTGCCGATACTCGGACAGAAGCTGACGCGCCGCGCGTTGGTCGGCATCCTCGTTTCATATGGCGGCGTCTTGTTACTGCTCCTGACGGCGGAGCACGGTGACGGGGGCTGGAACACCTTCGGCGTGGTGCTGGCGCTTGCCAGCACGGTCCTGTGGGCAGCTTACTGGCTGCTCAATACGCGCTGCCAGAGCCCACCGGCCGCCATCATGCTGTGGTCTTTCAGTGTCGGCACACCCCTCATCGGCGTCGTCTGCCTGCTCGGACCCGGACTCCCGGCAATGAATCCCGAGAACCTTTTCTACGGCGCCTGGGTGGGTCTGATCGAAATGGGCATAACGTTTGTGCTATGGCAACAGGCTCTGCGCCGCACGGCCAATGCGGCGCGGATAGGACAGCTGATCTTTCTCTCCCCATTCCTGTCGCTGGTCATGATCTACCTGGTGCTGGGCGAGCAGATCGGCTGGGGTGCCGTGGCGGGCCTTGGCGTCATTGTGCTCGGTCTCAACCTCGCCCGCCCGCCTTCAGCGGCCAGCCAGCGCACCTAGCATCAGGAGCCTTTGAAGTCGGGTTTGCGCTTGTTGAGAAACGCTTCCAGGCCCTCCTGCCCGTCAGCCGTGCCGACCAGGCCGGAAATGGCGCGCGCCTCGAGCTCCATTTGCGTCTCCAGGCTCTGATCGAAGCTCGAATTCAGCAGCGCCTTGACCTGCCCAAATGCCAGGGTGGGCCCATTGGCGATTTTCCTGGCAAGCGCCATGGTCTCGTCCATGAGCTGATCATCAGGCACTACCTGATTGACGATACCCCACTCGAGCGCCTCAGGCGCTCTCAGGACCCGATTAGTCAGCATCAGCTCGCGCGTGCGCCGGTCGCCGATCTTGCGCGGCATGAAATAGGTCGAGCTGCCGTCCGGACTCAAGCCCGCATTGGTATACGCCATCGTATAAACGGCGCTCTCCGCCGAGATCGCAAGATCACACAGCATCACGACAGAGAAGCCGGCACCTGCGGCCGTGCCGTTGATCGCGCCGATCACCGGCGCGTCGTTACGCGTCAGACGTGAGATACCGACATGCAGATCGCCTGTCATTTCCAGCATCAGCTTGCGGGCGCCATCGCCCGCTGCGTGAAACGCGGCGAGATCGCCACCGGCACAGAACATCTTGCCGTTGCCGGTAATGACCACCGCGCGCACGTCCGCATTGTCCTCGACCTCCAGGGAAACGAGGTTGAATTCGCGTGCGCAGAGCGGCGACATCGCGTTGGCCGCATCAGGCCGATTGAAGGTGATCGTCGCTACGCCGTCGGCCACATCGTAAAGCAGTGTTTCGTATGCCATGGGTTCCCTATATCTCCCGAGAATCGCCCTACATTTTAGTGTCCTATCAGACAAATATCTCACATGACAGGGGTGCCAAGGTTCCTTAAACTCCGGCGCCGTCTAACTGCAGGAAGTACTACGTGGACATCGATCTGAGCCCCGAAGACCTTGAATTTCAAGCAGAAGTGCGCGCGTTTCTGACGGAAAACGCTTATCAGAACGGCGAAGACTACAACGCCTGGCGCATGAAATGGTTCGAGCTCGCCCGCGACAAAGGCGGGTGGGACGTGCCGAAGTGGCCCACAGAATTCGGCGGCCCGGGCTGGACCCCGACGCAGCACTACATCTGGGAGAAAGAGACTGCCGCGGCCAACATTCCCTGGGATCTGCCTTTTGGTCTCGGCATGCTGGCACCGGTATTGATGAACTACGGCAGCAAAGAACAGCAGGACCGCTTTCTGCCAGACATCCGCAATCGCAAAGTGAACTGGTGTCAGGGTTACTCGGAGCCCGGCGCAGGATCGGACCTTGCCAACCTCAAGACCAAGGCGGTCCTCTCAGACGACGGCACGCATTACACCGTCAACGGCACGAAGATCTGGACCACGCTCGCCCACATTGCCGACTGGATATTCTGCCTGACCCGCACCGATGACAGCGGCATCAAACAGGAGGGCATCACCTTCCTGCTGATCCCGATGAAGCAGGACGGCATCGAGGTCAAGCCCATCATCACCCTGGGCGGCTCGCACACCGTCAACATGGTGCATTTCACCGACGTGAAGGTCCCGGTGGAAAATCGGGTCGGCGAGGAAAACAAAGGCTGGACCTACGCCAAGGGTCTCCTGCAGCACGAGCGCACGGGCCTGGCGGGCATCTCCAAGTCACTCGTTGCCCTCGAGAAACTCAAAGAGCAGGCGCGCAGCGTTAAGCGCGGCAATGCAACGCTGATGGACGAACCCGCCTTCCGCGCCAAGGTCGCCGAACTCGAAGTCGATCTGCTGGCCGCCGAATTCACCGAGCTGCGATCGCTGGCAAGCGCGGCCTCAGGCAGCGATCCGGGACCTGAATCCTCGATCCTCAAGCTCAAAGGCACCGAGATACAGCAGCGCATACAGAAACTCACCGTCGAGGCCGGCGGTCTCTTCTCCTCGGCCTGGGGCGCACTGCCGGTCGGCCCGGGCTTCGCCCGCGCCGGCATGTCTGGCTACCTCTCGAGCCGCGCATACACCATCTACGGCGGCGCCAGCGAAGTGCAGAAAGACGTCGTCGCCAAAAATGTCCTAGGTATCAAGAAGTCAGGATAAGCAGAATGAATTTCGACTTGAGTGAAGAGCAACAGCTCATACAAGACAGCGTGGCCAAATTCGTCCAGGACAATTACGCCCTGGAGGAACGGCAGAAAATCGTCGCCGGCAAGACCGGATTCAGCGCGGAGCACTGGGCAACCATGGCCGAGCTCGGCTGGCTCGGCCTGACCGTTGCCGAAGAGGATGGCGGCTTCGGCGGCAATCAGATCGACACGATGCTGATCATGGAACAATTCGGTAAAGGCCTCGTCGTCGAACCCTTCTTCGCGAGCATCGTCCTCGGCGCGCGCGCACTGGGCCTCGGCGCGAGCGCCGAGTTGAAGGCAGAGCTCCTGCCGGGTGTCATCGACGGCTCGCGCCAACTGGCGGTCGCCTACGCTGAGGAACAATCGCGCTTTGACCTCCATGACGTCGTTACCCACGCCAAGCCCGACGGCGACGATTTCATTCTGAACGGCACCAAGGTCATGGTGCAGTCGGCAGCCAGCGCGCAGCAGGTTGTTGTCAGCGCGCGCACCTCAGGTGGTCAGACGGATACGAACGGCATCAGCCTTTTCGTCGTCGACGCAGACGCCGACGGCGTGCAGGTGACCGGCTTCCCCACGGTTGATGGGCTGCAGGCTGCGGAGGTCAAACTCGACGGCGTGCGGGTTCCGGCGGCGCGCCTGCTTGGCCAGGTCGACAATGGCTATCCCCTGCTCGAGACGATCGCGATGGACGGCATCCTCGCTGTCAGCGCCGAGGCAGTGGGGGCGATGGAGATGCTCTACAAGGACACGGTCGCGTACATCTCCGAACGCGAGCAATTCGATCATCCGCTGTCCGACTTCCAGGTGCTGCAGCACCGCATGGTCGACATGTTCATGGAATATGAGCAGTGCAAGTCGCTCTTGTACCGCGCAACCCTCGAAGCCGTGCAGAACGGCACCGCGGCGATGCGCACAGTTCACGCGCTGAAACATTTCGTCGGCAAAGCAGGCATCATGATCGGCGAGGAGGCTGTACAGTCCCACGGCGGCATGGGTGTAACCGAGGAGCTCCGTATCGGTCATTACTTCAAACGCCTGCTGGTGATTGATGCGCAGTTCGGCAATTCTGACTACCATCTGCATAAATTTGCGGCCTGACGCGATCTGACGGCGGCGGCCGCACCAACGAGATAAGCGTCAGTTAGAGGGAGAGAGGGATGAGCTTGTCGATTGCGGGTAAAACCGCCCTCGTCACCGGCGGTGCGCGCGGTATCGGGGCGGGCATTGTTGGCCGCCTGGCAAACGCCAGCGCGAACGTATTGATCGGCGACATCGGCGTCGGCCAGAGCGGCGACGCGTGGCGCTATCAGCTGGCGGACGAAACCGACCTCGCGCAGACGCTTGCCCTCGGCGACAATATTCAAGCGGTACATCTCGATGTGACGGACAGCGCATCCTGCGCCGACGCCGTCGCTGCGGCCGTCGAGCGCTTCGGGCAGCTCGACATTCTCGTCAACAACGCCGGCGTGGTCGACAGCGGCCCGGTAGCGACTTTTGACGAAGCCGCCTGGGACCGTATTTTTGCAGTCAACAGCAAAGGCATCTTCCTGATGACCCAGGCGGCGCTGCCGGCGCTGCGCAACGCCGACAACGCGTGCATCGTCAATACCGCGTCGATCGCCGGAAAAAAGGGTTATCCCAACATGTCCGCATATTGCGGATCCAAATTCGCCGCGATCGGCATCACGCAGTCGCTGGCGGCAGAGCTTGCGTCCGATAACATTCGCGTCAACGCCATCTGCCCGGGCATGGTCGGTACGGCCATGTGGCTCGATCACCTGCTGCCCACCAACGCGACCTCGAGCGCGCAGAAAGAAGAAGAATTCACCGCCGCGATGCAGTCGACCATACCGCTCGGTCGACCACAGACAGTCGAAGACATGGGCGACGCCGTCCTGTATCTGGTGACCGCGGAGAACGTCAGCGGCGTCGCGCTTGCCGTGGCCGGCGGCTTCGAGATGAACTGATGCAGTGGCTGCGTGATCCCCTGGTGGTCTTCCTGCTCGCAGGCGCCGCAATATTTGTCGCTGCGGGTTACTTCGCGGAAGAAGAGATTTCGTACACGATTGAAGTCCGCGAGCAGGACATCCAGAGACTGAATGACCAGTGGGCCATGCAGATGCGCAGGCCGCCCAATGAGCGCGAGCTCGCGGGACTGGTCGATCAGTTTGTCAAAGAGGAGATCTACTATCGCGAGGCCCGCCGCCTGGGCCTGGACGCCAACGACACTATCGTGCGCCGCCGCATGGTACAGAAGCTGACCTTCCTGACCGAGGATATCGCCACATCAGTCCCCCAGGACGACGCCAGCCTGCGCGCCTTCTATGACGAAAATATCGCAAGCTATCAGCTGCCCGAGCGCTACAGCTTCACCCATCGCTACTTCTCCATCGACCGCCGCGAAGATGCAGAAACCGACGCACGAACCGCTGTCGCAGATGACACCATCACCGGCGACCCGTTCATGCTGCAGCGCGACTACGCCCAGCGCTCCGAGCGTGAAATCGGCGATCTCTTCGGACGCGAATTCGCGGCCGAACTCGCAGCGCTCGAGCCCCTGGAGACATGGCAGGGACCAATCCGCTCCGCTTACGGCTGGCACGCCGTGTTGCTGACCCGCGTCGCCGCTGCCGAGACGGAGCCGTTTACCGCCGTCAGAGAGCGGGTGCGCGTGGACGCGCAGCAGGCTGCTCGCGAGGCCGCCAACGAGCGCTACTACGCCGATCTGAGATCGCGATACGACATCAGATTCTTCAACCCATCGTGACTTATCGGGCGACAAACACGCAGCCGCGACAGCTCCGGCGGATCGTCGGGGTGTGTCTTGCGGCCCTCGTCGCGCTGTCGGCAAGCGTGCCCGCTGCCGCCCACGAGGTCAGACCTGCCTTCCTGCATATCAAAGATCTCAGCACAGCGGACAAGACGCGCTTCGACGTGCTGTGGAAACAGCCCATCGTGCAGAACGGCCGCCTGCCGATCGACCCCGTGTTTCCGGAAGGATGTGAGCTGATCGATCTGGCGCCACCTGAGGTGACGAGCAGCGCCCTCCTGCACTACTGGACCACAGATTGTGATCTCGGCGCTGCGCAGATCCACATCAGCGGTCTGTCTGTGACGCTGACCGACGTTCTGGTCCAGCTCGACGATGCTGACGGCAGCAGCAGCAATTTCATTCTGCGACCTGAGAGCCCGACGCTGAACCTCGCGGAGGATAGCGCCCCGGCGCTCAGCTATCTGTGGATCGGTGTGGAGCACCTTGTGTTCGGGATCGA
Organism: Pseudomonadales bacterium; assembly: GCA_965267275.1. Classification (GTDB taxonomy): domain Bacteria; phylum Pseudomonadota; class Gammaproteobacteria; order Pseudomonadales; family Azotimanducaceae; genus UBA4421. Next base: position 1,438,985 of record OZ253950.1, on the reverse strand, counting down.
CCACGTGCTCTTCGTGATTGGTCTCGTTCTTTTCATAAAGAGCCCCTGGATGCTGCTGAAAACAATCACAGCGTTTACGGTCGCACACAGCATTACGCTCGCGCTCTCAGTACTCAAACTCGTGCAGCTGGACCAGGGGCCGGTAGAGGCAGTCATCGCGCTCTCGATCCTGTTTCTCGCGCGCGAGCTCGCCCGGGACGAGAGCCAGCGCTCGCGGTTGACGCTCGGCAGCCCCTGGGTCATGGCGTTCATCTTCGGTCTTTTACACGGCCTCGGTTTTGCCGGGGCGTTGAGCGACATCGGCCTCCCGGAAGACTCGCTGTGGCTTTCATTACTGTTGTTCAACGTGGGCATAGAGCTCGGCCAGCTCGCCATCATTGCAGTGGTGCTGGCATGCATACGTCTCGCGACGCTCGCCGTCAGCATCGATAACGCAGTCAAAATCGGCGCTTACGGCATGGGGGCGTTGGCCGCCTTCTGGACCATAGACCGCACGCTACTGCTACTGTAACTTTGCCCCAGCCCAAAACGCTTCAGGAATAACCATGCAAACGAGCCCGCGTCTCACAGTCGCTGTGATCGTGCTTGCCACGCTCGCCGCCTGCTCACAAGAAGAAACAGCGCAAACTGCCCAGCAATCCGAACCGCAAACAACCTTCCAGGAAGAGCTGCGCGCGGCGCTCGAGAACGCACAGCCGGGTGACGTCATAGAAGTGCCCGAGGGGCGCTTCGAATTCAAGCGCAGCCTGGTGCTGAAAAGCGACGGCATCACGATCCGTGGGCAGGGTATGGACAAGTCCGTGTTGAGCTTCGCCGGCCAGCTTGCCGGTGCCGAAGGATTGAGCGTCACGGGCAACGATTTCCTCATCGAAGATATAGCGATCGAAGACACCGTCGGTGACGCCCTCAAAGTCAACGAAGGAAACAACATCGTCATTCGGCGCGTGCGCACCGAGTGGACCAACGGACCCGACGTCAACAACGGCGCTTATGGGATTTATCCCGTACAGACGACCAACGTCCTCGTTGAAGAGTCGGTTGCGATCGCGGCATCCGACGCAGGCATCTATGTCGGCCAGTCCCGCGATGTCATCGTGCGCAACAACGAAGCGCGTTTGAATGTCGCCGGCATCGAAATCGAGAATACGATCGGCGCGGACGTCTACGACAACGTGGCAACCGAAAACACCGGCGGCATCCTCGTTTTCAACATGCCGCAGATCCCGCAGCGCGGACACAGCACGCGCGTGTACAACAACAAAGTATTCGGCAACAACACTGCGAACTTCGCCGCGCCGGGCACGGCCGTTTCCGGCGTTCCGAAAGGCTCCGGCATCATCATCAACTCAAACGACCGCGTCGAAATATTTGCCAATGAGGTATCTGATAACGAGACCGCGAACGTGCTCGTATCCAGCTACTTCAGCGCCAACTACGCCGGACAGAGTGAGCTCGCCGCGGAATTCGATCCTTATCCGGAAGAGATTTTCATATACGACAATACCTTCAGCGGCGGCGGCAACGCGCCCGGCGCGGACTACCTCGTGCAGGTCCGCGACGCGCTCTACGGCCCGGAAGGGGCATTTCCCGACATCATCTGGGACGGTATCGTCAATCCCGAAAAGCCCGCGGAGCTCAACGTAATCTGCGTTCAGAACGGCGACAGCGAACTCCTCAATGTGGATTCCGGTAACGAGTTCGCCAACGCAGGCATCGACATGTCTCAGCACGACTGCGAAGTGGACAAGCTGGCACCGATCCAGCTCAGCACCACCGGGTGAGAGCGCTCCCTGCCGCGCTCTTGATCGCCGCGGTCCTCGCAGGCTGCGGCAATGCACCGGACGTTCGGACTTTCAGCGCGGACGCCTACCCCGAGCGGCTGTCCGAGTGGGGTCTCGTGTGGCTCGAGGACGGCGAGCTCACACTGGCGCCGGAGAGCTTCGTCTATGACCTGAACACCCCGCTCTTCACGGATTATGCGCTGAAGCTGCGTACGATCTATGTACCCCCAGGCGCCGCTGCGCAGTACGTCGGCTACGAGGCGTTCGAGTTTCCCGTTGGCAGCGTTATCAGCAAAACGTTTCTCTACGCCACCAACGCCGAAGGCGCGGCGCTGATGCAGACCACCTGGTCAGGCGATCCGGCGAAGCTTGGTCCAAACCGCGTCGTCGAAACCCGCCTCCTGGTCAGGCAGACTGACGGCTGGGATGCCCTGCCTTACATCTGGAAGGGCGGTGACGCCTACCTCAGCATCACCGGCGATATCTTCACCGTCGCCACGGAGTCTGACCCGCTGAACTACATCGTTCCGAGCAAGAACGAGTGCGCAAGCTGTCACGCGACAAATCACACGAGCGGCGCGATTCAACCCGTGGGCATCAAGGCGCGTCACCTCAATCGCCCGGATCCCGTAAGCGGCCAAAATCAGCTGACGGCCTGGCACGCGCGCGGACAGCTCGAGGGGTTACCCGTACCCAGCCTGATTCCTGCCAACGCACGCTGGGGCGAAGCTTCAGCCAGCCTCGATCATCAGGCGCGCTCCTATCTCGACATCAACTGCGGACACTGCCACAACCCCGCAGGCGCGGCCGACACATCAGGCCTGCTGCTCGACTACCAGCAACACGAGGACGGCGCGCTCGGCGTATGTAAACCGCCTATCGCCGCCGGCCGTGGATCCGGAGGGCACCTCTACAGCATCGTCCCAGGCGCCGCGGACAGTTCCATCATGACGTTCAGAATGGCAACGACGGACCCGGCGACCATGATGCCGGAGCTGGGCCGCACGCTGGTGCACCGCGAAGGCCATGCCCTCATATCGCGCTGGGTCGACGCCATGCAGGGAGAGTGTCTCTAGGCACGGCGCAACTGACGCGAACCGAACGGTCCCGGGGACTTACGCCCCGCCTGAGAAGAAAGCCAAGTTACTGATATCCGCCCTCCACCGGCCGGCGCGGCAGCGACCACCAGGCCGCTTCACAAGCGTCCGTCAGCTCGTCATCGAACGTCACGTCGAACGCCGCCAGATTGGCATCCAGCTGCTCCGGCCGGGACGCACCGATGATCGCCGAAGTGATTGCGGGCTGTTTGAGCACCCATGCAACGGCAACCGAAACCATGTTGAGCCCCTTAGCTTCGACGACCGCTTTGAGTTGCTCGACGGCTTGGAACTGCGCGTCGTGCCAGTAGCGCGCCTGATAACGGTCGGCAGCGGTGCCCAGCGTGAAGCGGGTGCCTTCTACGGGGTCCTGACCTGCCTGGTACTTGCCGGACAGGAAACCCCCTGCCAACGGGTTGTAGGGAATCACACCAACACCCTGGTCCAGACAGAGCGGCAACAAGTCCACTTCGATGTCGCGGTAGAGCAGGTTGTATCTGGGTTGCACTGACACATAGCCGGTTGCCCCCAGCCGATCGGCCGCACGCAGGGCCTCGCCCAGTTGCCACGCGCGATAATTCGAGCAGCCGACGTAGCGCACCTTGCCGGCAGTGACCAGGTCTTCAAACGCCCGCAGGGTCTCGTCCAGCGGCGTGTTGGGATCGAAGCCATGGGATTGATACAAGTCGATATAGTCCGTTCCCAGCCTTTGCAGGCTCTTATCGACGGACTCCATGATGTGCTGACGCGACAATCCCCAATTGTTCAAACCGCGCCGGTTCGGGGCAAAGCATTTGGTGGCAATGATGATGCTGTCCCGATTGCCTTTGTCTTTCATCCAGCGCCCGATGATCGCTTCGGTCTCACCCATGGTCTCCATGGTTCCACCCAGAGGGTAGGCATCGGAACTATCCAGGAAGACCAGCCGGTGGTCGTACGCTTTGTCCAGAATGGCACGTGATGCAGCCTCGTCCACCTGCAGCCCGAAAGTCATCGTGCCAAGACATAGTGCAGGGACTTCCAGCCCGTGCCTGCCCATTCTGCGCTTTTCCAACGTTCAGCTCCTTCAGCGAATAAAAAATCGAGGTTTCGACAGGTCCGTCAAGCAATGCCTGCAACACGGGATGGCCACCCATTCACTCCACTCACTCACTCCACACGTTCAAGCGGCCACGCGCCGGACACATGGACTTCAGACAGGCTCGCGACTTCCCCCGCTTCGTTCCGGGTAAACACCCACCCCAGGCCGAGGCTGCTGTCGAATGCGTTTTCAGACTGCGCGACGAGCTGCGTGACATCGAAGTCGTTATTACCTCCGCTCAAGGAATAACGCGGCGTCCGCTTGAGCATGAGCGCGCCGTTATCGAGCGTGACTTCTACAGTGACCGGCCGATTGCCCCAGAACCCGCGATAGACGCCGACGTATTCCCGCAAGGTTTCTTCGGGCACGACGATCGCTTTCTTCTCGGATTGGCTCATCTCGCCGGTATAGTGGCGCTGACCTGTTTTGGACTCATTGCAGACGACCTCAAACATCGTCGCTTCCGGCAGCAGCACGAGGTCTATGGCTGCCTGCGCCGAGCCGTCGACGAATGTGGCTGCGTCCTCGTAAGTGACTTCCAGCCTCATGTGGCCGTAGTCGACGCGCGTGTAACGCTCTGTGATCCGCAACTGATCGCTATGGTGGTGACCCTTCTGCGTCAGCCAGGTCTTGTCGTTGAAGCCATTGCTTTCCACGACGAGAGTGTCGCCTTCCCATCGACCGACGGAATACCCCATCCAGCTGGGCAGCAGAGTTTCCGCCTCCAGCCCGCGCCCATCCATGTAAATCTGACGATGCGTCATGTCTTCGTTGAGTACTGCTATGAGCTCCGGGTGCTGCACGATGCGGCGCATGCCACCCGCTATGCCTTCCGCAGCCCATGAGCCGGGTCCACTGGGCAGGCAGTGAAGCCGGGGGTCATTTCGGTAGAAGTTTTGTTTGGCCTCCGCCATGGCATCCTGCGCCCAGCCCCGCAGACCGGACGTGTCGTACAGGCTGCCACTTGCGTTCACCGGTACCCACAACCCGGAAAGGTCCACTCGTTCATCCGGTGTTCTCGGCACGGAGGCGGCCATATCGGGCTTACCGTCGTCGGTCCGGGGCACCAACGGAAACGTCCAGTCAAACCATTGTGCGTACAGCGGCGACATCATCGTGGCCGCCACGATGAAAGCGATAAGTTTTCGCATCAGCTCCCTCCCAATATGGGTATATTACTGTATTCATCGGAACCAGGGAGGCGCGCAATATGGGTATACGACTGGCCGCCGGTCTAGCCGCGTTCTTCGCATCAGTCTGTGCTCAGGCACATCACGCTTTTTCGGCAGAATTCGACGTGAGCCGACCCGTTAATCTGACTGGATCGGTTGTCGAGATCGAATGGACCAACCCGCATGCATGGATGCACATCGAGACGGAGGATGCCGAAGGCAGGCCACAACGCTGGGCCGTGGAGCTTGTGGGCATCAATGGTCTCGTCAGGTTCGGGTTCACCCGCAAGACGGTAAAGATCGGCGAGGTTTTGACGATCACGGGCTTCGGCGCTCGCAACGGCAGCAACACCGCAAACGCGTCTTCCATTGCCCGGGTTGAAACCGGCGAGGTGCTTTGGGCAAGCCAGGCCCCGCGGAGATGACCGCAGTCCAACTCAGCGTTCACCCTGAGCCTGCGAACAAAGCGCAGATCCATCCGCGCGTCAGAAGCCGTGGTTCGTGCGTTGAATGCCTGAGGCGCTAGGCTCTTTCGATAAGCGCGCGCAACTCCGGATGATCGCGGACAGCGTCAAAGGCACGGTGGTTTGAAAGGTGCAGGATATTCCAACATGGGGTGCTGCAACGCCCATCGTTCATCGCAAGAGTCAACCAATACACGATCATGTCCACGTCTGAACTGCCTACGTAAGAAAGCAAGCGCACATGCGGCGCTATGTATTGGTTCGCGGCAAGGCTTTCCAGCTCGTCGAGCTTCGCCCGAGCTCTCAGAGGCATGTTCAGCTGATGATAAACGGATGCGGCCGTCGCGATGACGAATACCCGCTCCGCAGATTGGTAACCAAGCTCGATCGCATGTTCGAGGTTTCGCAGCGCGTCCGTCGCGTCGCCTAGCCCGGCAGCCGCCTGGGCAGCCGCCAGGTATCCGTGAAATGTCTCCGGCTTCATGGCGATCGCCTGCTGCGCAGCTTCCTCTGCAAGCACAAAGTCTTCTAGCCACCAGGCATGTCCGGACAACCCGTACGGATGGAAGAAGTTCAAAGGGTCGAGCGCCATCTTCTTCTTCTCCAGGGCTATGACGTCCGACCCGCGTTCCTGAACCAGACGTACCATGCTCATGAAATTGATGGTGAAGATGTCATTGGGGGCGAGTTCATACGCACGTGTGATCAGGCCGTGTCCTTCATCGAAGCGCAGATTGCCGCTGGCCTGCATCCCTAACGTAAGCAGCGCCCGAGCCTCGTTCGGATCAAGCTCGAGCGCCCGTCGCGCGTTTTGCCGAGCTTGCTTCGCCCAGGTCCGCAGGTTTTCACGAGTCAGATCGCGATCCGGCCAGGGATAAGTCAGAGACTGATAGAAAGCCTTGGTTGCATAGGCTGAGGCGAATTGAGGGTCCGCAGCAATGGCGCGATCCAACTCTGCAAAGACGGGTCCAATCGGATCGAGCGGTGAAATCATGGCGTTCGCTTTCAAAAAATGCGCATATGCCGCTGCATTGGTCGTAGATGGCCTGCTGGTGCCGATATGCTCATCCAGCGATACCTGCAATTCCAGTGTGCCGACGATACGGCGCGCAATCGCCATCTGGATATCAAAGAAATCACCCAGACGTTCCTGGTAGCCCTCTGACCAGAGTTGTGTGCCGGACGCAGAATCAACGAGTTGGACGGTCACGCGCACCATGTCTCCTGAGTAGCGCACGCTACCCGCCATGATGGCACGGACCTTCAGTTCCCGTGCAATCTCGGGCGCAGATTGATTCGAGCCCACATACCTGGACATCGTCGAGCGGGAAATAACGGAAAGTCCATGGACCTTTCCGAGCTGAGTCAGGAGCTCCTCGTAAACGCCCGCGGCGAAGTAGGCATGTTCCGGATCCGGACTCAGATTGTCGAAGGGCAGCACGGCCAGGGAGTTGGGCATCACCTCAATGTGTTCGGGCGCGGAGGCTTCGGAATTATTGAATTCGCGATCCAGCCACCACACACCGGCAAGCGTCGTAAGGAGAAGCGCCGTAGCGATGGGGAGGTGCAGCCGGCTTGCGCGAGCAGCCTTTGCGGAGTCACCATCCGCGCTGTGACAAGCCCGAGGGATCTCCTTGCTGACCGCGGCCAGCGTGCGATAACCGCGTTTCGGGATAGTTTCGATATAAGCAGGATTGTGCGCATCGTCGGCAAGCGCGTGCCGCAAATTCATGACATGTCGATGCAGGGTATTGGGCTCAACAACCCGGCCAGGCCAGACGCGCTCGATGAGTTCGTCGGCGGGAATTACCTCCCCCGGTTGTTCCAAGAGACACAGCAAGACCTCAACCGACTTCGGTTCCAGTGAAACCTCCGCCATGTCTCGCGATATCCGGTTCAGTGACGGCTCAACAAGCCAATCCCCAAACCGATAAGAATACGGTTTCTCACCTTGGCCCATTTGCCAGCTTCAAAGCTCGCGTTGGACACCCATCCTAACGCATCCGCTCACCCAACGTGAACAGAGTCGCAAGCGACTGATAAACAACAAAAAATCAAAACATCAGGAAATCATCAGGTTTCCGTAATGGTTCGGTAAGTGGCCTTTTCCTATCGTTTGACTCCGGGTCGTCTCGACAACACAAGGAGTGCACACCCATGCATACCGACAAGCAACAAAAAACATATCGCGGAAAATTGCGTATATCGATCGCCAGCGCCGTGTTGACCGCATGCACCACGTTGCTGGCTGGGCCAGTTATGGCGCAGGGCCAGTTTCAAACAGCAGACGTATTTGCCATCCCCCCGACCAACCCGCTGAACCTGACGGGTGCAGCCTGGCTGAAGCGCACCGAATCACGCATCCAGGGGCGCATCATGACGAAAGTCAAGAAAGCCGGATTTGCCCACACGGTATGGATCGTGGTTTTCAACAATCCCCAGAATTGTGCAACAGCCGGTACGGGGCTGCCCTGTATGGATACGGACCTGTTCAATCCCGACGTAGGCGGCGAGGTTTACTATGGCAGCGCCGCCATCAGTGCGCTGAGCCCACCGGGCGGAGTCATCAACGTCGACCTGTCGATACGCGACGATGGCTTGCCAGAGGGAATATTCGACTTCAATCAACTGGAACTCGAAGGAATCATCTTCCCCGACGAAGCTGACGGACTGAATGCCGGAAACGGCCTATGCGCTGAAATTCATCTGGTGGTCGACTATCACCCAGGGCCCGTAAAAACGGACGCTGATAGTTGGGTAGCCGATCTCACCAGCACCAATTTTCCGGTCCCTGCGCTGCAGGTCTCACCGCCAGTGCTCGGGGCGAGCGGCGTACGCGCTGCTATCTTTCCGGGGCTATGCGGCTCGGATTGAAGGAAAGGTACAAACGGGCGGCGACAGTGGGGAAGTCGTAGCCGCCTCCTGGGGGAGAGCCAACCTGACGGTTGGCTCCGGTCCGCAGCCTGGCACGTCGTTCATCACTGAGCAAAGGCAGGAAACAGATGAAAAGAAGACTCCCTATACCTTCGCACGTATTTTCTCGTACACCAGGGCTTGCTCTGAGTCTCAGCGCTCTGCTCGCGCTGCTGTCATCAATAGTGACGATGCAGGACGCTGCAGCGAACAACGGGCGTGGTCTTGGCAAGCTGCCGGCAGCCAATCATCAATTCTCAACCCCGAATGAGCGCAAGGTGGAACTAGGGCGCAATCTGATGTTCGACAAGATTTTGAGCGGCAATCGGAACATATCTTGCGGCACCTGCCATCACTCTCTGGCGGCAACTGGTGATGGACTGTCACTACCCGTCGGCGAAGGCGGTAAGGGGCTGGGGATCACTCGCACTACCGGGTCCGGGGCTGATCTCATCGTCGAACGCGTGCCGCGCAACGCACCACCAATATTCAATCTTGGGGATGCCTCTTTCCATACACTGTTTCACGACGGCCGCGTCGCGCACGTCGAGGGCTCCGGGTTTCCGAGCAATTGCTTCACACCGGCCGGAATGATGTTACCGGACAACCTGGAGAGTGTACTCGCTTGTCAGGCCATGTTTCCCGTTACATCGGCCACGGAAATGGCAGGTCAGCTCGGTGAGAACGAAGTTGCAGACGCAGCGGCAATACCGAACAACTTTGCCGCCATCTGGGATCTTCTTGCCCAGCGCCTGCAGGCTATCCCCGAATACGTCGAGATGTTCAAGGCGGCATTCGACGACGTTGACGGTGCCGAAGACATCACTTACGCCCACGCTGCCAATGCCATTGCAGCTTTTGAGAGCGCACAATGGCGCTGCGACGATAGTCCATTCGACCGTTTCGTGCGCGGCAACGCGCAAGCCATGAGCAAAGCAGCCGTTGACGGCATGAAGTTGTTCTACGGCGATGATGGCATTGGCAATTCATGCGCGAATTGCCACAGCGGACTTTATCAAACCGACCAGAGATTCCACGCCATCGCCATGCCGCAAATCGGCGCGGGACGCGGCAGCAACGGCGAAGGCCGAACGGAAGGTCGCGAAGACTTCGGCCGTGAACAGGTCACTGGACAAGAGGCAGACATACTGAAGTTCCGCACGCCCTCGCTGCGAAATGTCGCAGTAACCGCACCGTATGGACACAGCGGTGCATATAACTCGCTGCGTGCCGTCGTCGAGCATCATCTCGATCCGGTCGCTTCGTTGTACTCGTACAACCAGAACCGGCAGGCCATTTTACCCACTCATCCAACGCTCGATTCAGAAAACTATGCGGCAATGGACGATCCGGACATCGTGGACTTGATAGCGCTGCACAACGAACTGCCCGCAATGGGGTATTCCGATGAGGAAGTGGACAAAATCATAGAGTTTCTACACGCCTTGACCGATCCAACCTGCCTGGATTTACGCAGCGACTTCGACGTCGTCGATGGGGTGCCGAGCGGATTGCCGATATTCGACTGAAATCGATCAATCGCGAGTCTTCGGCTGAAACTCAGCGGGAGTTGATGATTCTCAGTTGCTGGTGCGCAGAAACTCGGCCTGCGCACCTACTTTGCGATACTCCGCTCTCACCAGGTTAAGCCACGCGTACCAGCAGCCGAATGCCAGCAGCGCCATGGCCAGCGCAAATGCAACGGCAATGGCCGCCACTTGATCATGGCTGCCGAGATTCAGCCAGATTGCCGCCTCCCCGAAGATACCGATGCATATCGCGTTCAAACACCATCCACGACAGATCCGCAGGCGGCTTCTGCCATATTCCAGAAGACCCGACAACGCCTCTGACTGAGTGAAGATGGTCCTTCTGGCCTCGTAGTAGTCCGTAATCTCCGGGAAGTACTCGGCGCGCAAAGCGCGACCCCGCAGATGCTGGAATACCTCGTCCGCAACGCGGTCCCAGACGATACCCAGTACGTACACGACGGCAAGGGAAGGCAAAGCGGCAAGCCAGATGGTCGCGGTAGGCACTGACATCCAGCCATATCCGAAGACAGCAAAAACGCAGAGCACGACCCAGATCAATACCCCCGCGCCGATGACAACCAGTTCGACGAATAGCGCTGTCGTGTTCATTGTTCTTCCCCTGTCGAGGCAGCTTCGATTGTAGCGAGCAGGTCTGTTGACGTCCCCTGCCGGCGATCACGCAGATGAATCAACTTAAAACCGTGCAGGCGGCTTCCGACTGAAGTCCTCGGCTGTAATCGGGCGTCCTCCGATCGTCGCGGTGTCCCAATCCTGGACGATCTTCCAATGGCCATCGAGCTTCTTCAGGACAATGTGGAATTGTCCATAGAAGTTCGTTGTTTCGCCCGTCGCCGCAAACACACGCACCCGGTAAAAGCCGACGTCGTAAGAGACGGTCGGGCTCGTGCGTCGGCTGTCGAACCAGAAATCCAGCGCAACGCTGTCACCGCGCGCCCGATTCTCATCAAAGCGGCTTTTGTTGAATCGTTTGAAATGGCCGAGGGTATCAAGGCCTTCCGGCGTGGCCCGCAGAACCTCGTCAGCGTACACCGCGTTGAGCGCCTGACCGTCCATGCGCTCAAAGGCGGTCTGAAATGGTTTCCACACGGTCGCATCGATCACGCTATGGATCTGATCCATGCCGGATTCAGTAGAGACGGAACTCGCGAGGAGCAACACGAGCGCGCCAAAGGTGATTCGTGGCATCGGCGAGCCTCTGCTTATCTAAGATCCGAGGCGTGCGCCTCCGTCCCCTGCCCCGCGTTGTCGTCATCATGCACTACCTGCTCGACAGGCTGCGGACGGCGGGGCTTGAAGACGAAGTGACGCATCATCAGGAAGTTGTGTGTCGACGCCAGAGCCGAGCCGACAATCAGGGACAGCAACGGCCGGCCCGCCAGCGGCCCGTGCAGCACCAGCAGCGTGTAGCTGGTGAAGTTGATCGCCGCGCCGAGCAGCTGCACCGCAACGTAACGGGACTTGCTGGAACCGCGCACGGACACGCCGAAGGTGTAGCGTGCGTTCAGCACAAACGTCACGGTTATCGTGATGACAAACGACAATGCCCGGGCGGGTATCGCGCCCATCTCGAGCACATAGACAAGAAACCAGAGCACACCGGCGTCAATGGCAAAGCCAATCGCACCAACGTTGAGAAAGCGGTACAGATGCACCCAGATCATTACTGGCGTCCCGTGACCTCAGCTTCTATGAGGAACGGCCCCTCAGTCTGCATGCCGCGTTCCAGTGCCGCCACGAACTCGTCCGCGGTCGCGGCTTTCGCGCCCGGCACGCCATATCCTTCAGCCAGCGCTACCCAGTTGATGTCGGGGTTGCTGAGATCAAAGAGGCTCGCCGCCTTGTCACCCACGGAGTTGACGCCCAGGCGCCGATATTCCACATCCAGAATGTTATAGCTGCGATTGGAGAAGATCACGGTCACGATATTCAAACGTTCACGAGCGGCGGTCCACAGATACTGCAACGTATAACCAGCGCCGCCGTCACCAAGCAATGCAAACACCGGGCGATCAGGACAGGCGATCGCCGCACCCACGGCGGCCGGCCCGCCCTGACCAATGCTGCCCCCGGTGAGATTGAGCCAGCTATGCCGGACCGCTTTCTGCAACACCGGGTACGCCGCACCCCCACCGCCCGAATCAACGGTAATGATGGCCTGATCCGGGATCAAAGCGGCGAGCGCCTGCGCGACCCCACCGGTGGACAGCTCACCCTCGGGCAGCGCAGGACGACTGCCATGGGGTACCGTGTCCGGGAACTCCGGCGCATCCAGCGCATCAGCTACGCGTTTCAAGCCTGCCACCACATCCTGATGGCGATGGGCAAGCGTCGCCACTTCCGTATGCGGTGCGACCAGGCTGCTCGGCGTTTCGGGATAAGCAAAGAAACTCACCGGGGCCTTGGCGCCTGCGAGAACGAGCTTCTGCACGGGATTCATGACCGCGAGCACCTGCTCGGGGAAGTAGGGCATGCGTGCCACCGGAAAGAGCCCGGGGCCCGCCTCTACGCGGGCGGGAAAAGTGGTTGAGTAAACCTTGCAGCCCGTTTTCCTGGCGATGCGTCCGGCCTGCTGGACACCTTCAGCGCTCAAGCCGGCGCCATCCAGCAGGAGCATCGCATCCGCGCCGCCATTGCCAAGGGCATCCACCGCCTCGATCACACCGTCATTAGTGACTTCAGCGTATTCGCGTGTCACCCGCTGCCCGAGATGCGCATGACCATTACCCCAGGCGCAATCCGCAGGGATGATGAGTGTGGAGATGTTGCCGAGGCTGTCGGGATTTGCGCGCATCGCCGCCGCGACCGCGTCCCGGGCGTCCTGCCCCAGGCCTTCGGCGGTGCCCGCGCTGCGAATCCAGGCGGACACGCCACGGGCGATGTCTTCGATATTGGAGGTGAGCGGCGCATCGTACGGCAGGTGATAACCCGCATGATCACCGATGAGATTGACCAGCGGGGTACCGGCGCGACGCGCATTGTGCAGATTGGCGATACCGTTACCGAGCCCTGCGCCAAGATGCAGGAGCGTGCAGGCCGGCGCTTCCTTCATGCGCGCATAGCCGTCCGCAGCACCCGTGCACACACCCTCGAACAGACACAGGATCGCACGCATGTCCGCAACACCGTCGATGGCCTGCACCATGTGCATTTCCGACGTGCCCGGATTGGCGAAGCAGACGTTTACCCCGGCGCTTACCAGACCGCGGATCAGTGACTCGCCCCCATTCATACCGTGCCCTCAAGCTCACGCGAAATAGGTGCCAAGCTTACTCGATTTGCGTCGGATTGTCGGCGCGGTCACACTGGTACGTAACTCTCACAAGTGGCCAGATACACCCAATGACGGACGCTGCAAACACTCCAGGCGCACCGGCCATCTGCCCAACGCAGACGGTCATCGAAGACTGGATCGACTATAACGGCCATCTCAACATGGCGTTCTACAACGTCATCTTCGATCGCGGTGTAGATCACGTGTACGACCATCTCGGCATCGGCGAGGCATACACGCAAAGCGGTGTGGGTTCTTGTTTTACCATGGAGGTGCACGTCCACTATTTGAACGAGCTCGCGCTCGGCGACGAGGTGGAAGTGCACTTTCAGCTGCTCGACTTCGATCACAAGCGATTGCACTTTTTTGAGCAGCTCTATCACCGCGGAGAAGGCTACCTTGCAGCAACCTCCGAACAGCTGGCCATGCATGTCGATATGACGTCACGCCGGTCGGCGCCATTTCCCGAAGCAGCGCTGACGCGCATCGAGGCGCTGCATCGCGCGCACAGCAGCCTGCCTGTGCCCGACCAGGTAGGCCACAAGATTGGTATAACGAAGCGCTGACCTGTCGATCAGCCCATAAAAAAGGCTGCGATCAGCAGCCTTTCTTTTCCCGCCTGTGGAAGACTCAGTAGCCTTCCAGCTCACCGTAACGATTACGATGGAAATTGACGTCGCCGAAAGTCTGTTCGGTGACGGCAGCGCGCTTGATGAAAAAGCCGATATCAAACTCGTCCGTCATGCCGATACCGCCGTGCATCTGGATGCCTTCGCGTGATACCAGATTGAACGTTTCACCAACCTTGGCTTTCGTGAGACTGGCGAGCTTCGCGACTTCGTCAGCATCCCGACCTTCATCGAGCGCGGTCAGCGCTTCGAGCACACAGGATTTCGACAGCTCGATCTCACAGAACATGTTGGCGGCGCGGTGCTTGAGCGCCTGGAAACTGCCGATCGCGACGCCGAACTGCTTACGCTCTTTCAGATACTCGACCGTGCGCTCAAAACACTCCTGCAGGCTGCCGAGCATCTCTGCGGAGAGACCGATCCGGGCAATATCGAGCGCCGGGTCCAGCACGTCCGCGCCTTTGTCGACCGCACCGATGACCGCATCAGCACCGACACTGACGCCGCTCAGCTCGACGTTGGCAGCGTTGCGTGAGTCAGCCATTTTTGTGCGCGTCACCGCGACGCCTGCAGCGGTACGATCAACGATAAATAGCGTGATGCCGTCGCGATCCTGCTGCGCACCGCTGGTGCGGGCGGCGACGATGAGCTTATCGGCCACGTGGCCGTCGAGCACAAATGTTTTCTTGCCGTTCAGGGTATAACCGTCGCCGGCCGCCTCCGCCGTCGTCGCTATGTTGTACGGTGCGTGCCTGTGCCCTTCTTCCAGTGCCAGCGCAAGCAACAGCTCGCCGGCTGCGACCTGAGGCAACAGCTCGCCTTTCTGCGCGTCGCTACCGCCGAGATTGATCAGAGTGCCGCCTACCCAGGCGCTACCGAACAGCGGGCTCGCCGCCAGGGTGCGTCCCGTCTCTTCCGTCACCACGCCGAGACCTTTGTAGCCGAATGCCAGACCGCCGTGTTCTTCTGCCCACGGAATCGCCGCCCAGCCGAGCTCCACCATGGCGTTCCAGGTGTCGCGGTCAAAACCCTCGGCATTGTCGCTGTCGCGCAAGCTGCGCAGTTGGCCAATCGGCGCGTTGTTGGTGCAAAAGTCTTTTGCACTGTCTTTGAGCATGTTCTGCTCTTCGTTCAGGATCATCGGCATGACGTGTCCCTCACTCCTCAATGGTCGTCGTTATTGTCCAGGCAGGATCGGTACTTTGCGCGCGCCACAATCGCAGCGTCGCAACTCAGCGCGTGCGCGTCGTGTTCCCGTCCCCGATTCCGCGTGTCGTGATCAGCGCCACTTTTTTCGGCGGAATCAAACCGGTTATGGAACCAGAGAAGAACGCGGATGTCGAGGGGCGACCGCGTCGCGGTCACACAATTACGTTTTTCTTACATGACCTATACATGGGCAAGGCAGCACAGTGTGACGCCCTTCTCTAAACTGCGTGCCAGTACTTATTGAAGCGATCCTGACGTGAGACAAACTCCGTTAATCATAGCCTTACTTTGCATTCTGCTGTGCACACGCGTAAGTGCCGCAGATGCCGGGGTCGCTGAGGCAAGTACCATTCCTGACGACGTTGTCATCACCACAACGTCCGAGGAGTCCACCTATGGGGTTTCCGGGCTGGAGCAGAGTAGTACCAGCTCGGATTCCCTAGATTTCTCCTTCATGCTGGTCCTGAGCCTCGGCGTCATCGGACTCCTCTGGGTACGCCGTCACAGCCAGGCGCTGTAACATACCCGTCTCAAACACTCTTTTTTTGTCAGGCATATTGCCTGCTTCTGCTATGCATGGATGACATTTCGCTGGCCGCCCTCGAGCAGCGGCTACACCGCACTCTGCCCGATGCGCGCATCGAGGTCAGCGCCCTGCCCGGCCTGCCGGACCTGCGGCTGGGCCTGATCAACGCCGACTTTCCCACCGGCCCGCTGCCCCCCGAGGTGATGCACGCCGTCATTGCCGAACCCGCGTATTGGGCGTTCTGCTGGGGCAGCGGTCTGGCGGTCGCACAATGGCTCAAAAACAACCCCGCCGAGGTGGCCGGCAAACGCATCGCGGACCTGGGTTCAGGTTCTGGAGTCGTCGCTATCGCCGCCGCGCAGGCTGGCGCATCAGCGGTTTACGCCTGCGACAATGACACAGACGCGTTATACGCCACGCGCGTGAACGCCGAACTCAATCACGTGCGCATTGAAGCGGTGGAAGACGTCGCGCATCTACCCGGGGATCTGGATGTGCTCTTCATGGCGGACGTTCTCTACGACCGCAGCAACTTTGCGCTCATCGAGCTCGCCAAGCCGCTGGCCGCCAGGCTCACGATCGCCGACTCGCGGGTCACCAGCGTCGAGGACGAGGCGTTCCGTATCAGCCACCGTGCCGAAGCGCTCACCTTCCCCAATCTGGGAGAATTCGACGAGTTCCGTAACGTGCAGTTCTTCGAGTTTGAACGCTAGCTTCGCGTTGCCGGACGGTATATGCGCTCGAAAGCCGCAGGCGAAAATCCATTCAAGCGCTGGCGCCCGACCAGGATGACGGGTACACCCTGCGCGCCCATACGCGCGTAATCCTGCTTTCCTCGGGGTGAGTTTTCGACGTCGTATTCGTCGAAGGGGATGTCCTGTTGGCGAAAATAGTCGCGCGCCTTGCGGCAGTATCCGCACCACGTCGTGCTGTAGAGAACGACACGACCGCGTTTGCCTGTCTCTGCGCCGCGGTCGCTGAACACGTCTGCCAAAGCTTCGATCGAAGGACTGCTGTACACGTTGGGCCGCACATCGACCGCCGTGGTTTCCGCATCAGCCGGCGGGCGGTCACCGAAATGCACGTTGCCCTCTGCATCAACCCACTTGTGAATTTCCGACGCGAGCGGAGCGCTTGCGAACAACACGCAAACCAGCAGCGGCAGTTTGAGGGCGAATCGGGTCATAGCAGCCCACATGAAGATGGCAGAGGCTCAAGGATAGCGCACTGCGCGATACGCGCTGAGACAAGCCGCGCAGTTTGCACGCCGGCGCTACTGGGGCTGTCTAGTAGCCTCCTGCGCCCACCCGCTCGTAGACGGAGAGACTGAGATCGCGCACGCCGGCGTTGACGACGGCCCGCTCGGTTTCCATGGTTTTGACACGCAGCCAGGCCAGCGCCTCGTCGACGCTGGCGAAATCCACCGCCAATACACGGCTCCAGCGCGCCTGACCTTCGAACGGTTGCGTCTGCGTGTCCCACACGACACGTCCCGGACCGTCCACAACCCGCGCGCGCAGACTGGTGAACGGATCCCGCGTATCGGCGTCCACTTCTGCGGCCCAGAGCACAAGCCCGGGGCGCCAGTCTGACGAGGCAGTGTCGTAGCTTCCGAGCTTCATGGATTCCACCGAGTCTGCGCCGCGCCGCAACAGCCGATACGGTGCAGAGGTCATGATCTGCGCAAGATCCTGAGCACGCGCCATGTGCAGGACGTTCAAACGCTGCCATTCATCGCGCCGACGCCCTTCAACGACATGTACCTGACGATAATCGGCAAGCACCCTGCCGCCCTCACTGGCAAACAAACCCGCCAGCGGTCGCTGATAGCGGGCCTCCAGCGCCTGCTCCGGCAAGACCCGCACAAAATCGAGCACCGTAAAAGGCTCACCGCGCTGGGCGTCGATGAAGGCAAGATGCGTCAGTCTCGGCCCCATCCAGAACGTAGCGCCACCGACAAGCAGACAAACCACAACAAGCATACCCAGTAAGAGACCAATACCTCTGCCCACGCGAATTCCAATCCTGCTTAGAGTGATAAATCGTCGCGCATGATAAGCCTTTCCGTCGCCAATGTGACCGGCGGTTGCTGGCACGGCGCTGGCATACCCGGTAGTCTGAGGACCAGGGAAACGTATGAGGGGAGACTCATGAGTAACATCGAATACCGCGATATTCTGTACACAGTCGATGATCCGGTGGCGGTCATCACGCTCAATCGCCCGGAGGCACTGAACGCGTTCACGACCCGGATGCTGGCCGAGATCCGTCACGCGCTGGCCGCAGCAGAAGCTGACACAAACGTCGTCGGCATCGTCATCACCGGCGCAGGACGCGGTTTCTGCCCGGGCATGGACATGAACGCACTGGATAACCTCTCGAGCGGCGGTGGTGAAGCGGAGGATCTGAGCGCGCTCAAAGCATCGCCCGGCGACCCGGCCCTCGGAGAGAACTTCCAGATCACCTATACCTACCTGCAGGCCGTGCGCAAGCCCATCATCGCTGCGGTCAACGGCGCCTGCGCCGGCCTGGGACTCGCGTTCGCCCTGCTCGCCGACATGCGCTTCGTCGAACGTCAGGCCAAGTTCAGCACTGCGTTCTCGCAGCGCGGACTCATTGCCGAGCACAGCATCAGCTGGACCCTGCCACGCCTGATAGGCAGCGGTAACGCGCTGGATCTCTTGTGGAGCGCGCGCAAATTCGATGGTGAAGAAGCAAAGGCGCTGGGGCTCGCCGAACGTCTCGTCGAAACCGGCGAAGCGCTGGCGCAGGCAACCGCCTATATCAGAGAACTCGCCGCCAGTTGCAGCCCGACATCTCTCAAAGTCATCAAGGCGCAGGTGCATCGCCATCTGAACATGCCGCTGGGCGAGGCGATGCAGGAAACCAACGAATGGATGGCCCAGAGCCTCGAGCGCGAAGACTTCCGCGAAGGCGTGCGCTCCTTCATCGAGAAACGGCCGCCTGAGTTCAAGCGTGTCTCCATCTGAGACCGTTCGCCGCCACCGCATCGACAGCCATGACCTCACTTTGAGCGTTCTCGAGGTCGGTGCGACTGCGGGGCCGAGCCTCGTCATGGTGCACGGCTTGCGCGACAACGCCCATGCCCTTCTGCCGGTTGCGCGCACCGTCAGCATCGGAAATCCAGAACTGCGGATTCTGCTGCCGGAACTGCGTGGTCATGGCGACAGCGACTACCCTGAAGCCAATGCCTACGCGATGCCGAACTTCGTGATGGATCTGCTTGCCGTGTTCGACCAGCTGGTGCCGGATGGCGCGGCGCTCTTCGGCCACAGCCTGGGCGGTCACATCACCAGCAAGTTTGCCGCAACATTCCCCGAACGGGTGAGCGCCCTGATTCTGGTCGAGGGCCTTGGTCCGCCGCACCGTCCACACGAAGGTGACGATGCGCTGGAAGTCGCTGCGTTTCGCGACATGTTAATCAACCGGATGTCTCCTGGACGCGGACGCGGCCGGCCCATCGAAGGTCTGGAGGATGTTGCCGCGCGCCTCAGGCGTAACAATCCACGTATGACCGAAAGCGCCGTGAAAAATCTCGCGCCGTATATGGTCAAAGAAAGCGACAACGGCTGGCGCTGGGCCTTCGACCCGCGCGCCAGCAGCGTGTTCGTCGGTACGAGCCGCGCCTGGAACGAAAAATTCTGGCGCCAGGTAGCGGCGCCGACGTGCATCGTAAGCGGCGCTCTCTCCCACGAATACTGGGGACGGGAGATGCCCGCCGCCGCATTCTCGGGCCACTTCGCCGAAGGCGAAATGGAAGCCCGTGCCGCCGCCTTTCCCGATCACGAGCATCACTGGTTCGATGGATCAGGTCATATGGTGCACTACGACGAACCACAGCGACTCGGCACGCTCTGCCGTACTTTCCTGGAGAAACACTATGTCTGACGTCATTGCCAGCGACCTCACCCAGTTCGACGGCGCCGAGATCGTGGCGGGGCTGAATCAATATCTGCGCCTGCGTACCACACCGATCGGCATGAAACTCTTCGCAGACAAGGCTGAGATGGAAGCCATTCCGCGCATCCGCCGCCCGAAGGACGTACACACCACCGATCAGATTGTCGGCCAGGCTTCGCGCAACGGCTGGACCGTTGGCATCACTGCCGAAGATCTGGTCGGCGCCCAGTGCAGCACGGTGATCGGCCTGCATCCGCGCAGCGAAGAGTGGCTCTCAGGCGATCGCATGACCGGCGTCTGGTACATGACTCAGGAAGACGCTGCGGCGCACCAGGAGGCGATGGACGTGGTACCTCACGGTCAGTACGAAGCGATGGCCGTCAGCCCGCTCGCCAGCGGCCGCTTGAACCCACCCGACATCTGTCTGATCTATGCAACGCCAGCGCAGATGATCCTCTTCATCAACGGTTTGCAGTGGACCGGATACAAAAAGCTCGAGTGGGGCTGCGTCGGTGAATCTGCATGCGCCGATTCCTGGGGACGCGCGCTCGCCACCGGGGAGCCGAGCCTCTCGATCCCCTGCTTTGCCGAGCGCCGCTACGGCGGCGTGATGGAAGACGAACTCTTGATGGCCATACCGCCGCATTTTCTGCCCAAGGTCATCCAGGGCCTCGACGCGCTGTCGCGCAACGGTTTGCGTTATCCGATCCCGCAGTACGGGGTCAACAACGACGTGCGTGCCGGCATGGGCGTGACCTACTAGCAAACGACAAGAGCAGCACCGATGGACTTATACGAAGCGATGTCGACACTCAGGGCGGTGCGGCGCTTGAAGCCCGACCCGATTCCCGAGGACGTCCTGCAGCGCGTGCTGCAGGCGGCCACCTGGGCGCCGACCGGCGGCAACCACCAATCATGGCGCATTGTCGTCGTGCAGGACCCGGTAACCAAGCAGGCGCTGGAAGACCTGTACCGTCCGCACTGGGAAGGCTACATCCCGGGCTACGAGGCGCACATGGCCGGCATGCCGCCGGCCCAGGCGGAAAGCTCACGTAAGGCGCTCGCCGCGGGTACTTATCTGGCGACACATCTGCACGAAGCACCGGTCATCTGCGTCTTCTGCTTCAACCCCGGCCACATCACCTTCACCGATGCGGACCAGCCGCGTCCCAGCGTCGTCGGTGGCGGCTCCATCTACCCTGCGGTGCAGAACCTGCTGCTGGCGGCGCGCAACGAAGGTCTCGGCTGTGTGCTCACCACCCTCCTCTGCATGGAGGAGCCCGCGGTCAAAAAGCTGCTGAACATACCCGATGACTGGCATACCGCGGCGCACGTGCCGTTGGGCTACCCGGTGCTCGGCGGCCACGGCGCGATCTCACGGCGCCCGGTCGAGGCCATGGTGCGTTGGGATAAGTTCGAGAACTGAGACATACGCGAACGCCTGATGGCATCGCCGACTCGGACCGCTCCTTGAGGTGCCTGGTAGAATCAGCCCTCACGACAACTTCCATCTCAGGAATGTTGTTTGGTATATCTTTAGCCTAGTTACCCTATCGGGTCAGTTATCCTGCTGAACTCCACTGGTCAAAAGCTGTTTATCGTAACGCTGCTGGTTTCCCTGGGACTCGCAACATATCTCCTGTGGCCTGAACGCCAGAGCAGCAACGATAACGAGCCAGCGCGAGGCAAGCTGGCCCAAATAAGTAAATCTCCGGTTGCAGAAAAAAGCCGGCTCGGAAGCGATAGACCTGTCCCCATTCAAGATAGCACCGCCTTTAAAGAGGATAGCGAGTTCCAGAAGCGCGCCGACACCGCCAAGCGCCTCTTTGGTCCCATGTGGCGCCGATCCTTGACAGTCAGCGACAGGTTTTCGGCAAACTACAACAACGCCATGGATGGAGAGCCATTCGCCGTCTTCGAGCTCCTCGACGTGTTTCAGGATTGCCAGATGAATCAGGGGGTTAACAGCAAGCAGGACATCGAATCCACATTCGCCAGCCTCCCACCTTCTCCAATCGCGGATGCAATCCGCGAGGTTGTCGAGTTTCACTTTGAGGGGTGCAGTGCGGTTTGGGCCAAGATCCCAAGTGAAGGAGCGGCCTTCTGGGATTTCCGTAACGCGCTCGTTTCAAAAGCGGTTAACAAAGGCAGTGCAACCGCGAAGCTGATGGAAATTGAGCGTGAGCGCTGGTCAAAAAACGCACTGCCATCCATGGGGGAAGGCAACTCGGAAACAGACGCGTCCGAATTCTCCGCCATTTCTCTTCTATTGAACGACGCATTGCGAACAAAAGATCATCGAGCATTCCACCAGGCAAGATCACTGCTCAACTACTTCGGATCCGGACTCGAACTGCAGGTAGACTTCTGGAACCACGCTATCTGCCACTACGACCCCCACTGTGACCTGGCGATGTATCAGTCTCTGGACACGCACTTATTCACACACGAAACCGCCACGATCAACGAAGCAATAAGAAGGCTCGACGACCATCTGGATAGCGCATCTCCCATTCCCTTTGAGGTCATGTTTACATCTCCGCTGCAATTGACGAGCGGCCAAATGTGGTTCGAGGGCGCGACACAGCCGCTTTCTGCCGAACCTGAACCAGCGAGTAACTGACCTGACGAGCACGGGCGGCTCCACGAAAACGTATTTGCCACACAAAAACGCGAGCGGAGTGCGTTGATCCTCGCGCACGCCTCTTCGACAAATCTGCGCGGGTCTGTGCCTGCGTTTCAGGCTCTGCCGCAGCGTTTCAGCTGCGCGGCATAACGATTGGCCTGGTTCTGCACTTTGCGCGCATAACCCTGGACAGTCGGCGAGTTCTTCCAAGTGCCCCGCGCATAGCCGCCGTGGCCGGAGTAGTAAGCGAGATAGAGGTGGTACGGATCGCTCATCGCGATGCCTAAGCGTTTGTGTGAGCGGTAGTTGTACCAGCCGATGAAATCCATCGCGTCATCGAAATTGTCTCGGTCGATGAACCAGCGACTGGTTTCTTTCGAGTAGTCCTCCCAGGCTTCGTCGGTCGCCTGGGCGTAGCCATACGCGCTCGACAAGCGTTTCCACGGCACAATCCCGAGGAAGCGTTTACGCGGCGGTTTGGCATCTGCTACATAGGACGATTCGCGGTGCACAAACGCCATCCCGACGTGCACCGGCATGCCCCACTTTTTCTTAGCCTTGCGCGCGGCCTTATGCCACCCGCGTTTTTCATCGAAAACCTGACACACGTTGTTTGGCTTCTTAGGAGGATTCGCCGAGCAGCTGCCGAGCGCAATCGTGGCGGTCAACAAGACAGCGATCGTTCCGGTGCGGGCACACCAGCCCAGCATCGGGCGACGCAGGGGGCCGCGGGGGGGTATCCGTGCCCCTGATTGAGACGTTTTAGATTTCCAGGCCATGTGTTTTCAAGAATTCGACAAACTGATCTTCGTCCATTACCGGCACGTCGAGCTCGGTCGCTTTGGCCAGTTTAGACCCGGCGCCCGGGCCTGCGACAACCTGGCTCGTCTTAGCCGAGACGGACCCCGCCACTTTGGCGCCCAATCCCACCAATAGAGCTTTGGCATCATTTCGCGTCATTCGTTCCAATGTGCCGGTCAGCACCCACGTCTGGCCCGCAAGCGCATCCGCCTCGGAGCGGCGCTCAGGCGCCGGCCAATGGATGCCTTGCTCGACGAGATCCTCCACGACCGCGCGATTGTCGGCATTAGTGAAAAACTCGACGATCTTGGCGGCGACGATAGGACCAACATCATCAACACCCTCGAGTGCATCCGCGTCAGCGGCCATCAGCTCGTCCAGGCCACCAAAGTGACTGGCGAGATTGAGCGCCGTGGCTTCACCGACTTCACGGATACCCAGCGCGTAGATGAAACGCGCGAGCGTTGTGGCCTTGCTGGCAGACAACGCATCGACGAGATTCTGTGCGGATTTTTCACCCATGCGTTCGAGTCCGGCAACTTCGTCCACGGTCAAGCGGTAGAGATCCCCTGCATGATTGATGAGGCCTTCATCAACCATCTGCTCCACCAGCTTGTCGCCCAGCCCGTCTATGTCCATGGCCAGACGGGAAGCAAAGTGTTTGAGCCCTTCTTTGCGCTGCGCCGGGCAGACGTTGTGCGATGCGCTGCAGCGTGCGACCGCTTCGTCTTCGGGCTGGACGATATCCGAGCCACACGAAGGGCAAGCTGAGGGCAACACCACCGGCCGCACGTCTTTACCGCGCCTGGATTCGATCACCGACACCACCTGCGGAATGACGTCTCCCGCGCGGCGTATCATCACCCAGTCACCGATTTGGAGATCCAGACGCGCGATCTCGTCCATGTTGTGCAGCGTCGCGTTCGATACCGTCACACCGCCGACAAAAACCGGGGTAAGCCGCGCCACCGGCGTGATGGAACCAGTGCGGCCTACCTGGAACTCGACATTCTGCACCTGAGTGGTGGCCTCTTCTGCCGGGTATTTGAAGGCAATGGCCCACCGCGGCTTGCGCGTAACCGCACCCAGCTCCTGCTGCAGCGCCAGCTGATTGACTTTGATGACAACCCCATCGATGTCGTAACCCAGGGTGCTGCGGTCCTGCTGCAGGGCATCGATGTAGGCCATGCACTCTTCGAGCGTTGCCACCTCGTGCAGGCGGTCGTTGATACGCAGCCCCCAGTCGCCGAGCTTGCTCATGACCTCGGCATGGGTAGCCGGCTGCCAGCCGCCATCCGCCCAGCCAAGGCTGTAACAGAACATCGTCAGCGGTCGCTGCGCGGTGATTTTCGGATCGAGCTGACGCAGAGAGCCGGCCGCGCCGTTGCGCGGATTGATCATTGGTTTGTCGCCGAGCTCAGCCGCGCGGGCGTTGAACGCCTGGAAATCCTCGTTCGGGATATACACCTCACCGCGCACCTCGAAGCGCGGCGGTAGATCCTCAGCGTCGAGACGCAATGGCACGGACTTGATGGTGCGCACGTTGGCGGTAATGTCTTCGCCGGTCTGACCGTCGCCACGTGTTGCAGCAAGGGCGAGAAGCCCATTTTCATAAATCAGAGAGACTGCCACGCCGTCGATCTTGGGCTCACAGGTAAAGCTCATGGCGCCGGGGTCATCGAGACGACCGGCACAGCGGGCAATCCAGCTTCCGAGCTCTTCGTCCGTCGTGCACTTATCCAGAGACAACATGGCCACTTCGTGGGTCACCTTGTCAAACTGGTCAGATGGGGCACCGCCGACGCGCTGGCTGGGAGAGTCGGGGGTAATCAGCTCCGGGTGCGCTGCTTCGAGCGCCACCAGTTCATCGAACAGGCGATCGTATTCCGCATCCGCGATCTCAGGTGCGTCGAGCACGTGGTACCGATGCAGGTGATAGTTCAGCGTCTTACGCAGTTCCTCATGCCGCGCTGCCGCGTCTGGCTCAGCCACTTCAGGCTCGTTTGGATAACCTGCGTCGAGCAAAGTCCGCGATGCGCTGACGCATGTGCTCAGTCGCCTGGCCCGACAGTGCGCTCAGTGCTTCGTCCCGGAGTTCTCCGCCGAGCGCTACCGCGACCTGGCGGGCCGCGTTCAGCATATCCTCGAACGCACCGCTCGCATCTTCCGGCCCCGGCAGCTGCATGAAAAAGGACATCCCGGGAGAGTGCATGGATTCGAGATCGGCAAGATCGAACGTGCCCGGCTCGACAGCGTTCGCCACGCTGTAGAGTTTCGCCTTGGTCGCCGGGTCAATACGGTGAAAAATGTTCATGTCACCGTAACGCAAACCCTGCGCACGCAGCGCATTGACC
The DNA here is from genome assembly GCA_965267275.1 of Pseudomonadales bacterium. Taxonomy (GTDB): domain Bacteria; phylum Pseudomonadota; class Gammaproteobacteria; order Pseudomonadales; family Azotimanducaceae; genus UBA4421. The sequence continues at coordinate 1,413,587 of OZ253950.1, read as the reverse complement.
AGACCTTCACCCTCGAAACGCTCGCCGCGGGGCGCCAGGATGTTGATGATGAGGAGTTCTTCTACCGGCGCCTGCGCAGCAGGTTCGGTCTCGGGGTCACGCTGACGCGCATCACGGCGCCGCGGCGTCGTGCGCAGCGGTTGCTCGCCCAATTCGACATCTTTGACCGTAGGGGCCTCGCCATCAGCCGAATTGGCTGCCACTTTGCGTTCATCGACCGTCGATATCTCGGCAGGTTGGCGTGGCGGCGATTGGTGCACCCGGGGTTTGCGCGCTGCAGGCTCCAGGCGCGGCTCGTTGTCGGCCACAGGGTTGATTGACGGCTCCGTGGCGGCTGCATCCAATCCCACTGGATCCATCAGCGTTGGCGCTGCGTCGCCCAGGTCCAGGGTTTCCTGTGCTGGTGGCTCACCGCGTCGGGTAATGACGCGCGCGCCGCCGTTCGGCAACTCGCCGCGCAGGCGTTCTATCTCGTCGACGTCATCGGGAATCAGATCCGGCACGATGTCCAGACGCAGCGGCTCACGCTTGGCCCGCCAGGCAATCCAGAAGCCATGGCCCACGACCATGGCAATCAACAGGCCGCCACCTATCAGGATAAAATCTTTAATGTCCAACCTAGGCTCCTTGGTTACCGTCGCCGGCAACCGCTGCTATCAACCTATCCGCAACGGGCGTTACACCGCCATCGCTGCAGCCTCGTCCACGTCTACAGAGACCAGGCGTGAAACGCCAGGTTCCTGCATCGTGACGCCCATCAGGTAGTCGGCCATCTCCATGGTGATCTTGTTATGTGTTATCACCAGGAACTGTACATCCGCCGACATCTCTGCGATGAGCGCGGCAAAGCGCGATACATTGACGTCATCGAGCGGCGCATCCACCTCGTCCAGCAGACAAACCGGGCTGGGGTTGAGATGGAAAATCGCAAAGATGAGAGCAACGGCCGTCATGGCCTTCTCTCCGCCGGATAACAAATGCACGCTGGCATTGCGCTTACCGGGCGGTCTTGCCATGAGCGAGACGCCGGTATCGAGTAGGTCCTCCCCGGTCAGTTCTAAATAGGCGTGTCCTCCGCCAAATACTTTCGGGAACAGCTCGCCCAGACGAGTGTTCACCGCTTCGAATGTCGTTTTGAAGCGTGATCGCGTTTCTTTATCTATTTTGTGGATCGCTTCCAGCAGAGTCTCGAGCGCTTTTTCCAGGTCTTCTGCCTGTGCGTCTAAATAGATCTTACGCTCGGATTCCTGTTCGTATTCTTCAATCGCCGCGAGGTTGATGGCGCCAAGGCGCTGTATGCGCCGCCCCATCCGGTCGAGTTCTTCACTCCAGGCGGCCTCTTCCGCCTCCTCAGGCAGTTCAGCCAGCACCTTGTCCAACTCGTGGCCGGTGTTGGTCAACTGCTCGAGAATGTTGGTTTCCTGCACAGCGAGGCCCTGTCGCTCAACCCGCTCACCCTCGAGGCTCTCGCGGACGCGCTCGACGCCGCTCTCAATCTCGTGCTTGTCGCTTTCGAGTCGCCGCGTCGTTTGCTCTGACGACTCCAACGTCTTGCGTATCTCGCCGAGACGCCCTTCGACCGCAACCCGGTCGGCAAGCTTGCTTTCGAGGTCCTGCTGCAGGTTGGGCAGCGGCATGTTACTGGTCGATATGCCGTTGGTCAGCTTCTCCTGCTGCTCAGCGAGTTCACGCTGCTGCGCGAGCAGCCGTTCGCGCGCGGTTTCGCTCGCACCGAGACGCGATTGCAGACCTTCTTTCTCGACGTTGAGGGCATAAAACTGATCACGGCTCTGGCGCGCCTGTTCACGCACCCGCGTGAGTTCCGCGTCCATCGTTTCGCGCTCTGCGCTCAAACGCGCGCGCACGTCGTCCTGACCTTCGCGGTTCTGTTCAGCGGTGCGCAGCGCATCGCGCGCCGCCGCCAGACGCGTTTCTTCCTGACCGAGCTGGTCTTCGATGTCCGTAAGCTCGCGCTCGAGCTGCTCACGCCGCGCGCCAGCTTCCTCGAGCTTGACCTGCGTGACGCCATGATGCGTACGCCGTTCGCCCAGATTTTCGTTGAGGTTATTGACCGTTCGCTGGAGCTCCTCACGCTGCGCTTCGAGGGTCTCTACCCGGGCGCGGCCCTCCTGTACATGCTGCTGCAGTTCGCCGAGCGTACGCTCCGCCTCCTCCACCCTGAGACCGAGGGTTTCCAGCATCTGGCCGCGGGCAATCACGCCCGCTTCGTGGTCATGGTCGTGCAGGACCCGCACCCAGTCCGGGCCGACCCAGAATCCTTCGCGGGTAATGATGCTCTGTCCGGATTTGAGCGCCCGCCGCTTGGACAACGCGACTGCCGTAGACTCGGCGGCAAAAACGCCATGCAGCAACGATACCGCGTTGAGCGCGTCGGCCCGCACGAGCGAATTGAGGCTCGGCAGCTCGAGCGCCGGATTGCCCGCATCCTGGCGGGATTGATCGCCCGCTTCCACCAGCGCCAGATCGCCGTCGGGCAGCTCCGCAAGGGAGGCCGCAAAATCGTCGAGGTTGTCGACTCTGAGCGCACTCAGAAAATGGCCGAGCACCGTCTCTACCGCGCGCTCCCAGCCGGGCACCACCGCCAGGTGCTCACCGAGGCGGGTGCTTGCACCGAGCGCGTGCGCTTCGATCCACTCTTCAGCTTCTTTGACGTTCTGGCCGAGCGCGGCGTCCTGCTGAGCCTGCAGCGCCGCCAGCTCATGTCGCAGATTCTGCACCTCGGCGCGCGCGTCTTCGAGCACGCGCTCGCGCATGAGCACGTCTTCCCGGGCACTGCCGAGCTCCTGCAGACATTCGTCGATACGGATGTCCAGCAAGCGGGACTCCTGTTCGAGGCCCGAAATCTCCGCCGCGAGCTGATCCACCTCAGCGCTGCCTGAGTGATCAACCTGCTGCGCCTGGCGCTGGTTGAGCTCCTCACGTCGCCGTCGCAGGCGCACCAGCAGCTGTTCGAGATGCTCGATGCGCGAGGCCTGGACTTCCGCTTCGCGGTCGTTGTTGGCCGCTTCGGCATTGAACGCATCCCACCTCAGCTGCCAGTCGCGCGCCTGTGCTTCGACGCCGGCCAGCGCTTCCTGGCAGCGGGCATCTTCACGAGACAACACCTCAACCTTGGGCACGAGCTCATTGATCCGCTCTTTCAAGCCCGCAATCTGCTCCTCGTCCATCGCCAGCTGGCGGTCGGTTTCCACCTGGCGCTGGGTGACGCTGGTGAGGTCGAGCTCCAGCTGCTTGACGCGCGCCTGATTGAACTGGATGGCTTCTTCGATACGCGCGATATCGGCGCCGAGCTGATAAAACTGCCCCTGCACCTCATTGAACTTATCGGTATTCGCGGCGTGCTCCGCGCGGCTGCGCTCGATGTCCGCTTCCAGTTCGCGCTGGCGGGCCACGGTTTTCTCGAGTTCGATCTCGAGTTCGCGAATGCGTGCTTCACGCGCACCGAGGTCTGCACGCAGCGTCTGATGCTTGAGCGCGTAAAGCTGCGCGGTGAGAAGACTCTCCTCGGCACGCAGCTCGCGATACTTCTCTGCCGCCTGAGCCTGTCGCTGCAGACGATCAAGCTGTCTGCCAAGTTCCTCGCGTATGTCGTTGATACGCTCGAGATTTTCCTTGGTGTGTTTTATGCGATTTTCGGTTTCTCGACGGCGTTCTTTGTATTTCGATATCCCCGCCGCCTCCTCGAGATAGACGCGCAGTTCTTCCGGCTTGGCTTCGACGAGCTGCGAAATCATGCCCTGCTCGATGATCGAGTAGCTGCGCGGCCCGAATCCGGTACCGAGGAAAATGTCCTGGATGTCACGCCGCCGGCACTTGTTGCCGTTGAGGTAGTAATTCGACTGGCCGTCGCGCGTCACCTGACGGCGGATGGCAATCTCCGCGTACGCCGCATACTCCCCACCGATGCGCCCATCCGAATTGTCGAAGGTAAGCTCAATGCTCGCCACGGCTGTTGGCTTGCGAGTGTTGGAGCCGTTAAAGATGACGTCAGTGAGATTTTCGCCACGCAGCTGTTTGGCCGAGCTTTCACCCATGACCCAACGCACAGCGTCGATAATGTTGGATTTGCCGCAGCCGTTCGGACCAACGACAGCGCAGCGATTGCCGGGGAGGGTAACCGTTGTCGGATCGACAAAGGATTTAAAGCCAGCAAGCTTGATGTGCTTAAGTCGCATCTTTGAGTCGCTTGGACCGCCAGCACTGGTCTATTGAGGTCTGTGAAGAAAAGCCGGTAAATGGCTGTTTTGCATCACGATTTAGTCGCGCTAATTTGGACCGCATCGATGCTTGCCGAACGCCGTGTCAACTGCTGACCTGTTCTGTGGCCAATCTAAACGACGCGCTTAACCCACCCCTCAACGAACCAGGTTTAAGTTCAAACGAACGTTACCCCGTTTCGTGAAGCCGCAAGTTTACTGGATAGTCCCCGCGTTGGTAATACCCATAAGCAAAAAAAGCAGGGAAACCCTGCTTTTTTATTGCTCTGACGAATAGCGTCGCGATATCAGGCAGTTGCCCCCAGCGGCGTCGGACGACGCAGTCGAGAGGTGTGGACGCGCGATTCGAAGGCCTTGCCAACGAGCGTAACAAGGCGACGGTGAAACGCCTGCAGCAGCTCATCCAGGCGCTCTTCATTGCGCTCGTCGAGCGCAGCGTAGAGCGCGCGATAGAAACGCGCTATGTCATGTACGTCGACCTCCGTCTGCACGATCAATCGACGCAGCAAACGATGGCTGGTCGGCAACATACATTCGAAGAGCGCCTTAATGTAGCGGTTAGCGTTGGCTAAGAGCGCTTCGTAAAAGTCCGTGCGCGCCTGGATCACGGCGCCGGCGTCATCCGCTCGAGCGCCCTGCTCCATGGCGGCAACGGCCATCTCCGCGGCAGGCAGAATTTCTTGTGCGTTAACAGGGTTCAGAAGGCCATGCAGCCAGCGTTGCTCGATGCCGCGCAGCACGTCGACCAGCTCCAGCACTTCCTCGGCCACCAGCTCATTCACGACCGCGCCTTTGCGCGGCACGATTTCGATGAGATGCCGGCGTTCGAGAATCAGCAGCGCCTCTCGCACGGAACCGCGCGACACCTGCAGCTGGTTTGCGATTTTGAGTTCTTGAATGCGCGTACCACCCTTCAAATGGCCCAGGATGATCTGGTCAGCCAGATGGTCTGCGATTTGCTCTGTAATGTTCGATGATGGCTTGAACACCATATCGCCAATTCGCCATTCTGCCGAAGACATTGTTTTCGACCCTCATAACACTGATAAGTTCAAGTTACTCAGGGCGGTGTGAGCGTAGCGTCAAGACGTTCCGGTTGATTTTCGCCACCGAGCTGCAACGGCGCGGATTCCCACTGCCAGTCTCCTTCCTGCGCCATCGCAGCCCCCGACAAGCTGAGGCGCACCAGCACCTCGAAGGCCTCGGTATCACTCAGAACGCGTTCAGGGCTCATCGTGACGAGATCGTCCAGGCGCACGGTAAACGGCACCAGGGCCGCCGGGCGTTTGACGACAGCGAAGGGCATGCCGCCGCCGACAGGGCGTGCTATCACGAAAATGCTTGCGGTTAGCGGCACGGTTGCCGTGGCATCGACATGCACGTCGATGCCGGGCGGGGCGTCCGCCAGCCCTTCGCGTACCTGGCGTATCGCCTGGGCAAAAGACGCCTGCTGCACCGGGTCCGGCGCGCCGGAGATCGCCCGATTCAGGAGCGTGACGGCCGCCGCACCATCCCCCGTGCGAAAGGCTTCGAGCGCCAGGAGTTCAAGCACCGGACTCAGATTCGGGTTGGTGGCGAGAAGCTCCTCAGCCAGACCGTGGCTGACCTCGTCCATCACGCCCTGCGCCGCCAGATAGCGTGCCTGCAGCCAATAAATCTTCACCGTCTGATCATCGCCCGCAAGATTGGACGTCGTACCAAACGCCTCCGCGGCATCCGCATATTGACCGAGTTTCAGATAGCTGTGCCCGAGCAGGTACCAGCTCTTGCTGTCATCCGGCGTGGCCGCCACGCGCCGGCTGAGCTTTTCACGCCAGGCTGCAATCTCTGTTTCGGCTTGCGCCGCATCCAACGTCAGAACCGCCTCCGCGCCCTGCACGGAAGCGACGCCCGCATCGGTCACGCCGTAATAGAGCCCGACGCCGCCTGCAGGTATCAGTACCATCAGCGCCCAGAGCAACGCCCGGTTTGCGCGCTGCGGCGTCGATGACGCCGTCTGCTCTGCGGCGTCAGCCTCGGTGAGGAGCACCGCGCCCATATCCTGCGTCAGCTCATCGCGCAGCTGCTCGTCCGGCGCCTCCTGTTCGAGCTCCGCGGCACGTTGGCGATAGAGTTGTTTGATGGCCTCGTCGTACTGCGGCGCAGCGCTGACGACACCGCGACGAAGCAGCGGCCAGGCGACGAATCCCAGAGCGCAGAGCGCACAGACGATGACCGCTAGCAGCAACATCAGTCTTCCCGCAGCAGCGCCTGTACGCGTGCGCGTTCCTCGGCGCCGAGGCTGGCCGGTGCAGGCTTACGTGCCCGTGTGGCCAACGCCAGAATCACCGCCAGACCCAACAGGGCCAGACCCGCGGGGACGAGCCAGATGGCATACGTGCGCGGTTCAAACGGCGGATCATAGAGCACGAAGTCGCCATAGCGTTCGCGCAGATAGTCCCGTACCTGCTGGTCCGTGTAGCCTTCGCGAACGACGAGCTCATGCACCATGCGCCGCATGTCCTGCGCGATGGGCGCATCGCTGCCGGCGAGATTCGTGTTGAGACACTTGGGGCAGCGGAACTCCTCGATCAGCGCTTTGTACCGCTCCTGCTGCTCCGGAGTGTCAAACTGATACACATCTATCGGGTTCACCGCCGAAGCGCTGAGCGCAAACATCAGCGTCAGCAGGGCCGCGATGCCAGCTTTGAACAGGCTCACTCGCCGCTTTCCAGACCGGATTCGACGCCGGCTCTTTCGACAATGCCGAACGGCGCCAGACGCGGCGCGAGCTCGTCACGCCAGATACGGCGATTCACGTCCGCGACGCGCTTGTAGAGGATGCGCCCTTCAGGGTCCAGTAGAAACGTTTCCGGAGCGCCCGTCACGCCGAGCTCAATGCCAAGAACGCCGTTGGGATCGACGACAACCATGTCATACGGGTCACCAAAATCCGCCAGCCAGCGCTGCGCCTTGGCGGCATCGTCCTTGTAATTCACGCCGATGATCTGCACATCAGTGCGCTCCGCGATCCGCATGAGCTCCGCGTGCTCGGCCTTGCAGGTGGTACACCACGTTGCCCAGACGTTGACCAACGTCGGCCGGCCGAGAATGTCCGCCCTCGTGACGGTCCGCTCAGCGTCAAACAGCGACGGCGCGGCGAAATCTGGAAACAGTTTATCGATCAATGCCGACGGCATTTGCTGGCGATCATCCAGGCTGAAGCCGATCCAACCCACGCCGAGGATCAATACGAAGATTGCCAACGGGACAAAGAGGCTCAACCGGCTCATGCCTGAGCTCCGGACACATTCCGGGGCGGCGTATCCGCCGCGGCGCGCTTAGTCTCGCGCACCCGCAACCGCCGATAACGTTTGTCGAGAATCGCCAGCACCCCGCCGAACGCCATCAGCAGACACCCGAGCCACACCCAGCGTACCAGCGGCTTGTAGTGCAGGCGCACCGCCCATGCACCGTCGCCGAGCGGCTCGCCGAGCGAGATATAGGTATCGGCAAAGAAGCCGGGATTGATGGCCGCCTCAGTCATGATGCTGCCGCGCGCCAGATAACGCCGTTTTTCCGGGCGCAGCTCATACGCTTTGCCGCCTTCGGGCTCGAGGATGAAGACCCCCTGCTCAGCAACATAGTTCGGGCCGCGGACTTCCTTGATCCCAAGGAACGTCACCTCGGTGGTGCCCAGGTTCGTCTGCTGCTGCGGCGCCATTCGCCGGTCTTCTTCGACCGACTGGGTACCTGTGATGGCAATACCGATGACGCTCATCGCGAAGCCAAGGTGCGCGATCGTCATGCCTTGATAGGCTAAGGGCATGCTGGCCTTGGCGCGCCAGCGGCGCCACACGTCGAGGCCATGCGTCACCACCAGCCACAGGGCAAGCGCCAGCGCGAAGACCACGGTCACGAGCTTTGGATCGGTAAAGAACCAGACCACGCCGCCGCCAATCAGCGCCAGGGGCAGCGCAAAGGTGAGCGCAGGCTTGAGCGCCTGCCAGCGCGTCCGCTTCCAGTTCAAAAGCGGCACAAACGCGACGGCCGCCGCGAGGGCAAGCATGAGCGGTATGAAGAACGTGTTGAAGAACGGCACGCCGATGGATATGCGGTCACCGGTGATCGCCTCGTAACCGATAGGGGCGAGTGTGCCCCAGAGCACGACGGCCAGGGAGATGACCAGAATGACGTTGTTGAGCAACATGAAAAACTCGCGACTGACGAAGCTGTAGCCCACCTGGGCACGGACGCCGCCACCGCGCAGCGCATACAACGTCAGGGAACCGCCCACGACCAGCGCCAGAAACGCGAGGATGTAACTACCGCGCTCGGGGTCAACGGCAAACGCATGGACCGAGGTCAACACACCGGAGCGCACGATGAACGCGCCAAGCAGCGACAGCGAAAACGCCGTGATACCCAGCAGCAGCGTCCAGCTCTTGAACGTGCCGCGCTTCTCCGTGACCGCGAGGGAGTGGATCAACGCGGTAGCCGCCAACCAGGGCATGAAGCTTGCGTTTTCAACAGGATCCCAGAACCACCAGCCACCCCAGCCGAGCTCGTAATAGGCCCACCAGCTGCCAAGCGCGATACCGATCGTCAGCGCCGCCCAGGCCACGTTGGTCCAGGGTCTTGACCAGCGCGCCCATGCAGCGTCCAGTCGGTTCTCGAGAAGCGCCGCCACGGCAAACGCAAACGGCACGGCAAGACCGACGTAACCGACGTAGAGCAGAGGCGGGTGCACGATGAGACCGAAATCCTGCAACAGCGGATTGAGATCCGCTCCGTCTGCCGGCGTCAGCGGGATGAGGCGGGTAAAGGGATTGCTGGTGAAAAACGCAAAGCTCAGGAAACCGAGGTTGATGAGACTCAGCACGCCGAGCACGCGATTGGCAAAAAGCTCCGGAAAGTTGTCGCGTCTGAGCACAACCGCCAGCATCCAGAGCGTCATGATCACGATCCACAGTAGAAACGAGCCTTCATGCGCGCCCCAGGTGGCGCTGATCTTGTAGTACCAGGGCAGCAGCGAGTTGGAGTTATTGGCAACGTACTGCACGCTGAAGTCATCGTTAACAAACGAGGTGACGAGCACCGCGAAGCTGACTGTGGCAAACACAAACTGACCCACGACCATCGATACGGTCGCGCGTCTGAGATCCGCGCCACCCGGACCATTGGCGAAAAGGCCGGTCAGGGCGGCAGCCAGCGCGAGGCACGCGGCACAGGCAAGGGTAATCTGTCCAATCTCGGCGAGCATCAGCCGTCGGCACCCGCTTCCGGATTGTGCCCGGCGATGTCCATCAGCTCGGGCGGCATGTAATTTTCGTCATGTTTGGCCAGCACCTCGCGCGCAACGAACAGTCGGCCCTCATCAAGCTGGCCCTGCACGATGATCCCCTGCCCCTCCCGAAAGAGGTCAGGCAGAATCCCATTGTACGAGACCGTGAACTCGGAGCCGTCGTAGTCAGTCAATACGAATTCGACCGCCAGGCTTTCAGGATCTCGCTGCACCGAGCCCTCGAGGACCATACCGCCAGCCCGTATCGGCGTCTCAGCAGGCGCTTCCCCCGAGGCGATATCCGCCGGCGGATAAAACATGTTGATGTTCTGCTCGAGCGCCACCATCAGCGCCGCCGTGGTGCCGGATACCGCCACCAGCAGAAACAGCGCGAGATACAGGCGGCGTTTTCTGACCGGATTCATAGCTTGTTCTCTTCCTCGTCAAATTCCTGTTGTGCACCCTGGGTTGCACCCGCCGTCAATTCGTCCGCGGACCATTGCAATTCGCTCACCACACTTTTGCGTGCCGCTCTGACCGACGCATAACTGCCCAGCAGCACCAGCAGCGTTGCGCCGTAGGCAAGCCAAACGTAGAGCGCGTGACCACCCATCGCGACAAACTCTGACCAACTGTCGAACTGCATCAGCTGGTCCCCGCGACCACTTCATCGCGCACCCACTGCGTGCGCCGTTCGCGTTCGAGAATCAACACGCGCATCCGACTCAATATGTTATGCGCGGCAAAGCAGTACATACCGAGGGCCATGACCAGCAGCGGGAGATACATCTCCGGCGGCATCGTGGGCTTGTCCGTAAGCGTGAACGATGCCGGCTGGTGCAGCGTCTGCCACCATTCCACCGAGTACTTGATGATGGGAATGTTGATGGTTCCGATCATCGCGACCAGCGCGCTCGCTTTGGCGCGCAGCTCGTTGTCCGCGATCGCCTCACGCAGCGCATAAATACCGATGAACAGGAACAACAGCACGAGCGTCGACACCGTGCGGCCGTCCCACTCCCACCAGGTGCCCCAGGTCGGGCGTCCCCAGACGCCGCCGCTGAAGAGCGCAAGCGCTGTGAGCAGCATCCCGAGCGGCAGGCAGGCGGCAATGGCGACGTCGGCAAGCTTCATGCGCCAGACGAAAAGCACCAGCCCGGCGACACCCATACCCATGTAAACACTCTGAGCCACCATTGCTGCAGGCACATGCACATACATGATGCGGAAGCTGTTGCCCTGCTGATAATCCGGCGGCGCGAAAGCGAGCCCCCAGATAGCACCAACGCCCAGGAGCACCAGCGCAAGCAATCCCAGACCGACGACCCACGGGCCTGTGATCTGATAAAACCAGCGCGGGGACCCCAGCTTGTGCCAGAGTTTTTTGACTGACTCTTTCAGCGCCATCTCGTTATTTTACTCTCTTTACCAGACTCAAATGTTCGGTGCTTTCGACGATATCGTTCAGTGCTGCCTGCGGGACGTTTTGGCGGCTCGATCGAACCGCAACAGGCACGGAAGCTACTGCATCTGCAGGCTGATTTTTAGACCCGCAGCCGTCGCAAAAGGTCCTATCGTCAGCGCCAACATGCTAATGAAACCCAGCCAATACAACTGTGCTTCATTCGATATCCCCGCGACCGCCTGATTGATCGCGCTGGAGCCGAAAATCAGCACCGGCAGCAGGAGCGGCAGAATCAAGAGCCCGAGCAGCACCCCACCGCGGGAAAAGCCGACCGTCAACGCTGCGCCGATGGCGCCCATCAAACTGATCGCCGGCGAGCCGACGAGCAGCGCCAGCATCGTGACGCCGATCACATGCGACGGCAGGCCCAGCAGCAGACACAGCAGCGGCGCCAGCAGCGTCAGGAGCAAACCGGTACTGATCCACTGCATCGCGATTTTCAGCAATACGACCACGAACGGCACATCAGCGCCGACGATGATCTGCTCCAGCACGCCGTTCTCGTAATCGCGTCTGAATAGAGCATCGAGGGATAACATATTGGTCAGCAGCACGATCAGCCAGAGCACCGCGCCGCCGTATTGGGCGCGCGTATTATCCTGCACCGGCCCACCCACGGCAAACAGCATCACCGCCAGGAAGAGGAAGGCAAGCGGGTTGACTATGGCCGCGCGATTGCGCACCAGCACCTGCCATTCGCGCTTGAAGAGGCCAATCATACGGGCGCCCCGGAGGTTTGCAGGCGGATTTCCCGAGACGTGACCGTCAACGGCGCGTGGGTTGCGCAGAAAACCGCGCCGCCCGCGTCGATATGGGCCGCGATGATCTCGTTCAAGAGTTTCTGACCGGCAACGTCGAGAGACGTCAGCGGTTCATCGAGCAGCCACAACTGCGCCTTGCTCAAGAGCCAGCGCGCCATGCCGACACGACGCAGTTGTCCCTGCGAGAACCGCTGGCACGGCGTCATGGCGAGCGCCAGCATATCCACGCGGACGAGCGCTTCACGCAGCTCGGCATCACTCACCTCGTCGCCGTTGAGCGCCGCGTACCAACGCAGATTCTCCACCGGCGTCAGCAGATCGTCCAATGCCACCCGGTGGCCGCTGTAGAGGAATTCGGCTGCGCTGAACGCGCCGTCGAATTGCGTGTGTATCCCTGCGAGCGTGCGCAGCAGCGTCGTTTTGCCGGCACCGTTCGGTCCGGTCAGAGCGACACATTCGCCAACCCCGATCTCATCGGACAGCGGCACGAACAGCGCCCGCTCATCGCGCTTACAGGACAGCTGATCGAAAACCAACATAGCTTGGTCTGGGATTCGCCCGGTCAGCTCGACGCTGCCGCCTTCACCACCTCGTAACAGGGTTCATACTCTCCATGCAGGCGCATACGCCCGGAATCCGCAAAACTCCTCAACAATTTGTCCAACGCGTCTGTCAGCTCTTCGTCGGCACGCAGTTGAAAAGGGCCGTGCTTCTGTATGGCGCGTATGCCCGGCTCCTTCACATTACCGGTAACGATCGCAGAAAATGCCCGCCGCACCTCGACCGCGAGGTCTGCGGCCGACTGTTTGCGCAGCAAGCGTAAGCCGGCCACAGATTCGTGAGTCACATCAAAAGGCATCTGATGAGCGTCGGGGATTTTCATCAGCCAGTTGAAGTAGTACGCGTCTCCGGTTTTCTGTCGAGCACGGCGCACGTTCTTGATCGCCTTGCTCATATAGGCGCCGACGGCCTCGGCGTCATCAACAATGACCTCATACTTACCTTCCACTGCATCGCCAAACAAGAGACGCAGGAAGTCATCCATCGCCGCAAAGTAGTCCGCGCTTTCCCTGGGCCCGGTGAAAACGACCGGCAGATTCAAATCCGCATTGGCCGGGTCGAGCAGAATGCCCATCAGATAGAGGATTTCCTCCGCCGTGCCCGCACCGCCCGGGAAAACAATAATGCCGTGCCCCAACCGCACAAAAGCTTCCAGCCGTTTTTCGATATCCGGCAGCACAACCAGGTGGTTGACCATCGGATTGGGCGGCTCCGCCGCGATGATGCCGGGCTCCGACAAGCCGACAAACCGCGCGCCGTCAATCCGTTGCTTGGCGTGTCCGACCGCCGCCCCCTTCATCGGGCCTTTCATGGCCCCCGGTCCACAGCCGGTGCAGATGTCCAGACCTCGCAGGCCCAGGTGATAGCCGACCTCTTTGGTGTACTCGTATTCGTCCCGGTTGATCGAATGGCCACCCCAGCAGACCACCAGATTCGGTCGCGCTCCGGGCTCCATGACCCGGGCATGTTTGAGAATCTGAAAAACCGCGTCCGTGATGCCGCCACTGGTTTTGAGGTCGTACATCTTCGGATCGCTGATTTCGGTACCGATGTAGATGACGTCTCGGAGCACAGCGAAGAGATGCTGCCGAATCCCCTCGACCATGCGTCCTTCGACCAGCGCGGTCGAGGGGGCATTCTTGATGTTGAGCATCAGGCCACGCGTGCGTTTGACCACTTCGACCGAAAAGTCGTGGTAAGCATCGAAGATGGCGGCCGCATCGTCCGTTTCATTGCCCGTGTTGAGCACAGCGAGCGCGCAGCGGCGGAAGAGATCCTGTAACGCCTCAGGATGCTGGCCATCGGACAGCGCCGCGACTTCCCGCTGCGAGAGAAGCTCCAGGCTGCCGCGCGGACCAATCTCGACATCCACCTTGTCCAACGGAATCGGTCTGGCAACTGGTTTCATGCGTTTTACCTGTGTCCTCTATTTGTATCTCTATGCGTGTGCAGCAAGTCGCTGCGTGCCGCAAAGGCTGTCTGCTTCATCGCCAGACGTAATCGACGCTGAAGCCTGCGTAAAAGTGACGCTCGGGACCGGGCTCGAAGAGACGGCCGCCGAACCCGTTGATCCGCACGTTGGCGTTGTACTCTTCGTCGAACAGATTGTTGATACCCACAAACGGGGCCAGGCGCCAGCGCCCCATATCTCCGGCCCAGCCGGCGCGCAGATTTGCAACGGTGCTGTCATCGTTGACGACTGAATTGGCGTTGTTGGCATAAAGCTCGTCAACGTAGAGGACGTCACCCACCACATAAAAGCCTGCGGGCGCATCGTAAGCAATCTCGGCAAACAGTTGCTGCTCCGGCAGGCCGGGCAGCGTATTGCCGACGGTCCCGGGGCTGCCGGCAAAGCTCGTGAATTCGAAATCGGTATAGGCATAGGCGAGCGACAGGCGCAGGCCGTCAACCGGTTGCGCGACCAGGCTGAGCTCAATGCCATCCCTTTCGGTGTCCGCATTCTCGAAGAAAGCGCGATTGCCGATGTTGCTCACGCTGGTGATTTCGTCGTCAACATCCATCGTGAAGGCCGCGATGTCGATGTAGACCGCCTCGCCCAGACCACCGCGCAGGCCGAGCTCAAACGACCGCGACGTTTGCGCGTCGACGTCATCGAACCCGCCGAGACTGACGCTCAGATTGCGGGCTGGGCTCGCCAGCTCAGTAAATGTCGGCGTTTCGAAGCTCGTCCCGAAGTTGGCGTACGCACTCAGTCGCTCCGACACGTCGACCACCAGGCCAATCATCGGGCTGAATTCGTCGAAATCGAGCTCGCCGGACTGGTCGCCGTTGGCAAGGAATTTATCGTCCACCTCGAGCTCGACTTCGTCATAGCGCAAACCGAGCACCAGGGTCGCCGCATCACTGATATCGAGCTCGGTGCGCACGTAAGCGCCGTAGTTCTGCGCCTCCTCGTCCTGGTCGAACGAGAGCGCGCCTTTCCTGCCCGCATTGTTGATGAACCGCTGCCGATCATCGCGCTGCAGATCGATGTCGAAACCAAACGTCGTGCGGCCGTCCAGACCGAACAGCGTGTGCCCCATGTCGAACTGGGCGCCGCCGCCGTAGAAAAAGCGGTCAAACTCGACAACGCCGTCGTCGGCGACAAACGGTATGTGCGAGCCTATGGGCAGAAACGCCTGAAAGTCACGGCGCACGTAGTAGTTGCGCAGCGTCAGCAGATTATCGTCGCCAACCTCGCGCCGGTACACGAGACCGAGTTTCTGCTGGTCGAGCGCCTCACCGGCGTTGGAGCTCAAGTTTCGCGGCTGCGCCTGCGTCGGGTCAGTATCGACCTGAGCAGCGGTAATGGCCCCGGCGTCGTCCGCCTTCGGTGAATCGACGGCGTTGAGCACGACCGTCAGCTCTCCGCCGTCGTTGAAGACATAGCGGAACTTGCTGTTGAACTGCGTGCTCTCGACTTCGGCGTTATCGCGGTAACCCTCATAGGTCAGATCCGAAAGGCTCATGAGATAATTGAGCGCACCGTTTTGACCACCCGTTTTCACCCGGAAATTACGCTGTCCGTCCTCGCCCACTATCACGCTGGTCTGCAGATTCGGTGTCTCTCCTCCGTCTTCGGTGACAAGATTGACCACACCACCGGAAGCGGCACCATAGAGCGCAGCGGAGGGGCCGCGCAGCACCTCGATGCGTTCCAGCGAACCGAGATCGATATCGTCGACCCCACTCTGCCCGTCCGCCGTGGTGGCGGGGATGCCGTCGCCATAGATTTTCAGGCCGCGAATGCCGAAATTCGCGCGCGCGCCAAAACCGCGGATCGCGAGTCTGAGATCCTGGGCAAAGTTGTAGCGGTTCTGCGCGAACACACCAGGCACCCGATTGAGCGACTCGTCCAGACCCAGCAGCTGGCGGCCGCGCTGTATATCTGCCTGCTCGATGACGCTGACAGCCGCCGGGATGTTGCGCACTGAACGGTCGGTACGGGTAGCAACAACGCGCACCTCCTCGAGACGATCCGCCTTTGCTTTCTCTTCCTCTGCATGCGCCTCTTCGGCATGCACCAGCGGCAAGCCACTCAGGCTCACTACCAGACCCACCCCGGCCAGCTTGGCTGCGCGGGCATACAACGTCGTTTTCACTATTGAGAATTAATCCATGCTGTTGGCAAGCGACGGCGGGACGCCGTCAAGCGCGGCGTATACTAACAAAATCCCCGGAAGCGCGGCACTTACCGACTATTGGCAAAGCTCTGCGCGCGCCGGTTGTTCAAACCGGCGAATTCGAGAAAACGATCGGCCAGCGCCTGGTCGAACTTCATGCGGACTTTCAAGTAGGGGCCCTTGGCGGTGTAGTCCGCCGCGATGAAGTCGTCATCGTTGAAGCCTTCGACGTTGTAGCCGATGCTCAGCCAGGCATTCTTGAACGCGTTATAGCCGAGCGAGAAGCCATAGGCGTAATCCACGGCATCCGCGCTGAAGGAATTGAGTGCTGCTCCGCGCACGCCAACATCCCAGCGCGGGCTGATGTCATAACGATACTCGAGGCCCGTCAATACCGTCGTGCTGTCGTACTCGCGCCCATCGATATCGTCAACGACGTACTTCAAACCCAGTTGCAGACTCAGCTGATGATCGCTGTCGAGGGGTTTGTAGTTCGCGTTGAAATTATTGACCCATTTGCGCGTGCGCGTGTCGAAGTTCAGGTTGTCCCGCGTTTCGAAGACGAGATCGGTGCGGTTCAGGATCGACCAGGCGCTCCCGGCCGGGCGGTACGCATATCCGACCCGGAGATCAATCTGATCGTTCTGCGCACCATCGCTCTGCTCTTCGGTCAGCGCCGCCAGGCTTGCAGCGACCACCCGGCCCTCGGCCAGCTGACGATTTGCTCCGGCCAGGAGGTTGAGCCGGTCCGCGTTGTCGCCGGCATGCCACTCGATTCGCGAAGAGATGTCCCAGTGCTCGTGGCGGTAACCAAAACCGGTGAAGAACGCGCTGAAGTCCTCATCGAAGCTGCCCGAGGCCGGCGGCACCACCGGATTGAACAGCAGCTCGTTGGCCGTATCGGATGCACCACTGTCTTTGAGTGTCTGCACACGATCAAATCCGGCGTCCACCAGCCAGCGCTCGTTGATCCGCCATTGCTGCAGAAGCCCCGTCGTGGCAAACAGGCGTTCACGGTTCTCACCGCGCTCACGCCCGATGAGACTGGTGATGTCACCACCGGTCCAGGGTCTCGCGCGCACGCCAAAACGCGTGTCCTGGGTGTCCCGCGCTTCTCCCCAGGTCAGCTCCTGTTCCCCGATCAACTCGACGCCGGTCACAATTTCGTATTCGGCGCCAAGGATGGCACGTGATGGGTAGTCGGTGTTGTCGCTGCGGGCACTCACGTCGATCTCGGCGTCTCCTCTGAGCACGAGCTTGTTGCGCATGAAACTCTGCGCCGCGCCGAACAGCAGCTGGGTGCCTTCGAGGCTGTCACCCGAGGCAGTCTCTTCGCTCACGGTTTGTACGCCGCTGCTGAACTTCGCGTCGCCGTAGCGCCACTCGCCGAGCACGTTCGCCACCCATCGGTCGGCATCTTGAGACAGGAGTTTCTGCTGGAACGTCTGCGCCCTCAGCGACACCTGCTCGCCCAGCCGATACTCGCCTTCGAGGCCGTACTTACGGGTGTCGGCCTCCAGCGCTGACTGGTAGCCAAGGCCAAACTCGTTTTCCTGCTCACGGATGTAGATCCGCCCCGCAAGTTGTTCGCCGGTGTGTTCGAGTTCCACGAGATAAGCGTCCGCTCGGCCCAGCGCATCCGTGTCCGTTTGCGCGATTTCGACACTGAGTTTCCGCGCGGGATTCATCTGCCAGGCGAGATTCGCCGCGACCAGGCTTCCGCCCTGACCTTCGGTGCCGTCGTCGACATAGGTGAGGGCCACTTCGCTGTCGGCATCATCCAGACGGTACGCCAACCGCGCGCCGCCCACGATTTCGTCATCCGCTGCTTCATCGGCAACCTCGTACTCCGCCTCGATGAAAATGGGATTAAAACTCTCGTCCTGACTGAACACGGGCTGTTTGAAGATGACGGTGCCGCGGCCATAGTCGATGGTGTAGTCGAGAAAGCGCGTCAGCGTTTCCTCCGCCAGCACTACTTCGGTGGCAAACCGGTCGCGGGTGACCAGGCGGATGACCTCGCTGTTGACCACCAGATTGCGCTGCGTCAGCCGGTACACACCTGATGTGCCGTTACCGCGCAGGACGTCGCGTACGAACGCCTGGTCGGTCTCGGATGCAAACGCACTGAGCTCCACGCGGTTGCCGTAATACCCCATTTGCAGTCCGTTCATGCGTCTGTCGTATCGCGCAAGCTCCGCGCGTTTGAATTCGGTATCGAAATCGCCAAAGAGACCCATGAATCTCTGCTTCTCGACCTTGAGGTAAAGCTTACGTTGACTCTCAGCGTCATGGCGCCGTTCGGTGCCGTCGCCATAGAGCGTGTAGTACTGATTCGGATCTATCTGTTCGCGCAGGCGGCGCTCGAAGCGCTTGTCGGTATCGTAGGCGGTGGTCAGCAACCAATCGCCCTTGACCATTCCTTTCGCGTAAAATGCCATGCGCCCATCGGTTATCGTCTCGTCGTCGAGACCGAGCGCCCCGAGGCTCGTCGTGTTGCCGCTGAGGTCGTTGCGCGCGAAGGACCCTTCGAGCAAGCCCACCATGATCCAGTCGCGCGCACCGGGGCTCAAACGCGCGCGCACGACATCTTCACGGATCTGATCAAACTGGAATCTGAGCTCCACCTCGCCGGTGTTCGTCGTCGGCTCGAGCTGTATGTAGGCGATGCCGTCGCGCAAGACCTGATAACGCAGATTGTTCATCTGATTATCGACACTCTCGAGGTGCCTGGCTTTGTCGAGCGGCAGATACGGCGCGCCGACCTGGAACTCCCCGGTCGTGCCTGCCCGCAACGGGTAACCCGCACGGTCGTAGAGCCGCACGGCCAGGAGCGGCGCATAGATGCCGTCGGCCACAAGGTAAGATTCGTTGATGACAAGCTCTGCCCGCGCCGGAGCGCCGCTGAAATGGATCGGGCGCGTGTAGCGCTCGATGGTGGTGCCATCGGCATCGAGCAGATGCGCCTCGATGAGACTGTCCGTCTCGGAAATCGAAACGTTGTCCCAGCGTGACAAGCTGACGCCGGCCGCGCGATCAGTCACCGTGCCTTCATAGGTGATCGGGTTGACGATATCACCATCTACGATCAGCACCGGCTTCACGCCCTGCGCATGGACCACTGCGACTTCTATCGCGGGCATGCTGGGGTTGTAGCGCTCCGGCGGCCAGACGATACCGCGTGTCTGCGCGTTGGCGCTGAGCCAGGCCCGGCCGAAAGGTGGTGCTTCCCCACGGTCGAGCTTGGGCAGCTGATAAGGACGGTGGTCCACATCCGGCGCGACGACACTCACTCTGGTTTTAGCAACATTGCTGCGCGTACGATTGCTGCCGCGACTGGGTTCAAGCACCTCACTCTGGATCGCCAGCGGCCGGGCTTCGTCCTCACTCGGGGACGGCAGTCGCTCGGCGTTGACCCGGCGAGCTTCACGCAATGCCGCACGATTCGCCACGCTCGCGCGACGGCCGACAGACTCCGCCACGATTACGAGGGAGCTGGGCCAGTTGAGGCTGAGCTCATTGACATTGACGTCGCTGCGATGGCGTCCAGCGTCGCTGACAAATTGGGTAACCGCCTTTGATTCGATCAGGCCTTTCGGGTCCTTGACGAACGCGTCGAATGAAATGGTGTGACTGAAGGCGCCGGCTGTGTCGGGTAGCTTGAACGTTGGCGCGCCCATGTCCACGCCGCCGGGGTCGGCAACGACTATGCCATTGACCTTCGCACTTCCGCCAACGAAAGCAAGCTGATCGTCGAGCATCAGCGTAGCGCGCATGTTTTCCAACGGCACCGCCCCGCCCTTGATGCGGTAGACGTAATGCACAATGCCGTCCTGCGCCTCGGCATCGAGCCGCGTGATGATCTCGCTTTCCTGGTTGGGTTTACGCGCAAGATAGAAATCCGCGCGCCACAGCGTCCCTGCCTGCAGGTCGACAAACTGCGAATGCGGCGTCCCGGCAAAACGGGCGTTGGCGTCACACATCACCACCTCGTGGCTATGGGGCACCGTGGCCACGTCCAGCTGCACGACATGCGTTCCTGGCTCCATACCCTCGATGTGATATTTTCCTGCCTCGTCGGTAACGACGTATGTGCCGTCCTCGAGCCAGATACGCACATCCGCCATGCCGCCGCGCGGCGCCTCGCAGTCACTTGCGTCCGCAAAGACTTGTCCCACGAGGATCGCCTTGCTCTGCAGGAGATCTTCACGCACGAGCACGTCCGCATAGGCGGTGTTGGCACGACCCACGCCCGTACCCGCTACAGTTGCCCTGTTGCGCGCCTGACCAAGCCTCGCACCAACGCCAATTTCAGCCACATAACGCAGCTCCAGCGTTTCGCCCGGACCGAGGTCCGGCAGATCGACGACAAGGCGGCGCCCGTCATCACCGAGCAGCGGCGCGGTAGCAGCGTCCGCAACACGCAGCGACCGCTCCGCGTAACGAAAGCCCAGCGGCAGGTCGTCAATTAATCGAAGGTTCGTCACGGTACCGCTGGCATCGCCGTTCTGCACCTGTATCCGGTACTGCACGAACTCGCCGATGCTGGCCGTGTCTTTGCTGGCCTGTTTGCTGATGAAAATTTCAGCGCTGATCGGATCCAGAGGGACATCAAACGCAAACGGTGCGCCGTTTGTCACCGTGAAATCGGCCCCACGGGAACCCGGTGTCAGCACGTAGGGGCCGCCAGGCAGGGCGTCGAGCGTGCTGTCGTCCACACCCGAAGGAAAGCTGTAAGACAGCGGAGCGGACACTTCCAGACGGTAATCCCCGGCCGCTATCACCGGGAACGAGAAGGTGCCTGGCGCAAAGTCGATAACCGTACCGGCACCATCGGTTACGCTGCCGCCTACGACAACGGTTGCCGGAAAGTCCGTCGCGCCGTCACTGCTGAAGACGTTGCCGGTAGCGGGCAAACCGGTAACCGCATCGACAAGGGTAACCGTTGCTCCCGACAAGAGGCTGCCGTCGGCGCTGGAGAACATCGTGAAGCCGGGATCGAGCAATCCTGCCAGCGTCTGAGTATCGCCGCTGTCATCGGGGTCTACGTAATCGACCGTAAAGGCGCTGTTTGGCTCCGCCTGCAACGCGCAGTCATTGGGCGCCGGAGCGGCAACGGCAGATGTCTGCACGTAGCCTGTGAAGACGCCCGTGGAATCATTTGTTTCACGCAGCTGCACCCGTTCGCTGTCACCCGCGGCGGTGGTTACCGCTATTTCGAGGACGTCAGCAGCAAAGGGGTTGAGATCCTGGTCGGGGTCGACAACCCGCACGAAGACGGCATCACCACGATTGAAGCGCGCGCTTTGCGTCAGACTCAGCACCTGCGGCACGCCCTGCGCGCCCGCCGCGAGCGTGACCGGGTCTGCGGCAGACACGAAGGCCACGCCGTCGAAACAAGCCGCAGACTGAACGTTTACTGCTTCCGACGCGGAGGGGCTTGCTTGCAAACCAAAAATCTCCAGAGTCGCTGGCGTCGGCGTTATCGGCAGAAGATCCAGCGGAATGTCGACGCGCACCGCCGGCCCGACCGGCACGCTGAAGCTCTGGCCGCGCGAACCGCCGCTAAGCGCGAAAGGTGCACCCGGCAGCGTTTGCAGATCCGTGTCGAGCGCTGCCGACGGGAACGTAAAGCGATTGGGCGGAATGATCTCGAGCACATAGTCGCCCGGCGCGACAAACGGGAACCGGTATTGCCCCGGTCCGAAGCTGAAGCCGTCATCGCCGCTCGTGACCGTAGGGGGATACGGCGAGGCGCCATCATCGTCGAGTACCGTAGCAGCGAGACCGGTTCCAGCTTCACGAAGATTGACAACTGCACCGTTGATGGGCGTGCCGCTGGCGCTGTCGAAGACCACGCCAAATGGATCTACCAGCACGTCCAGGGTCGCAATATCCAGAGCGTCTGCAGCGTCGACATAGGTAATGGTGAGACGTTCTGGCGCGCTGCTCTCGATCGCGCAGCTGCCGGCCACAGGCGCTGCACGATAAGTTTGCACATAGCCGACGAAAACACCGGTATCGATGCCTGTTTCGAGGAGCGCCAGTTGCTCGCTGTCCATACTTTCAGAGGTGACCGTCACGCGCAGGCGCTCACGCGCCGCAGCATCGGCGTTGGCGTCGGGGTCGATCACCTGCACAAACAAGGCGTCGCCGGATTTGAGAATGTTACTCGCGCCGAGCTCGAGATTGCCCGGCACATCGATCGCATCACCGAAAGCCGACAGCGGCGGCGGGAGATCCGCGAAGCCGCTGCCCGCGTCACATTGGGTCACGCCAACATCGAACGTCTGCGCGCCGGGCACCGCTGGCGCGAACTGGTATGCCCGCACACTCGAGTTGACACCGCTGCCGCCACCCGGCGGCGTTGCCGTGATCGTAAAGGACTCGCTGTACGTCAAACCGCCCGCATCCGTCGCGGTCACAACGACCGTCGCGCTTTCGCCAAGCATCAGACTTTCACTGTCGACGAGCCTGAGCTGTCCACCTGCGACTTCGAAGCGCGGGTCGTCGACACTGAAAGTGTGTGTATCCGGGTTGTCCTCATCCACCGCTGACAGATCACCGACTGTCGCACCCGGCTGATTGGCGATGACCGTCTGCGCAGACAGGTTGATCGCCGTCGGCGCCTCGTTGACGTTGTTGACGGCAATGGTCAGCACCTGCGCAAAACTCTCTCCTGACGGATCAGTTGCGGTCACGGTGAGCGTCACGCTCGTCTCGGCTTCGTAGTTGAGCGCTACACCAGGAGCGAGCTGCAGCAAGCCGCCGCTCACGACGAAACGCGAATCAGAAACGCTGAACGTGTGTACGTCGGTTGGATCCGGATCGTTGACCGTCAGGGCGCCTACGACGCCTGCCTCTTCGTTCTCGTTTACGGCAGGAGGAGCCACCTGTATGCCGTAAGGCGGGCTGTTGCCGGCATTCGGATCGGTAACGACAGTTTCACTGTCGGAAGCCGCATAACCGACGCCGGATACATCGTAATCAACCGTGGCAACGTTGGTTATCGGGGTGTTCGGAGGTATGGCCGACACGGGAACCGGGGCCAGAAAAGCCAGGCAGCAGAGCACGCAGGCCAGCCTGCGGCGCCCGCTTTGCGCGATGCGCAGAAACGCAGAAAGCAGGATCAGCTTACGCTGACCCTGCTTCCCGTGTTCGCTTGTAAATGCCGTCCTGGGCATTTCTCAGTCGCGGTCCCTATCGGCTGGCGGTTTAAGACGCGGTGTCGTCAACCGTCGTGAAGTACACGATGTAGCCGGTAGAGCCCGAGTCACAACTTCCGCCCATGCTGACGGCGTTGACCTCGGCACTCGGGTCTGCATCAAACGCGATCTGGCTGTCCAGCGGAGCGGACGCCGTCGTGCTGCACTGACGCACGTGCACCTGGGAATCGACCGCGACGCCGGTACCGGCGGTATTGTCGAGATCAAAGGGCACTGTCGAGCCATCTATGTCGATATCAACCGTATCCGGCAGCGCGACGCCTGCCACTGAGCCTGAGTTGCCAAGCAGCAGCGGATCACCGGATTGACCGCCAGGGATGTTGTCGCTGATCGCAACACCGGTTGCCGCGAGCGCGGACTGGTTCGACACGCCAATCACATACATGATGATCGCGCCGGGAATGGCTTTCGGCTCATTGCCCGTAGTGGCGTTACCTGTACCGGTGTACTGGTTCCCCGAGATCGGGTCGTAAATCACTTCGACATACTTGGCGATGCCCAGCACGCCAATGGTTCGGAAGCCGGCCGCGTTTGCCGCCTGACCGTCACTCAGTCCGTCTGACGCACCCGTGGGTCCAGGCGCGCCACCGACGAAGTCGTAACCCTGGTCTTCAGGGTTGGCGCTATCAGCGTCGGCAAACACAACCTGCACGGTGAGCGGGTCGTCGGCGACGGCCGGCGTATCCGCAACACCCGGGCTTTCGTTGCTGCTGTCGTCGTTGGCGATCGCCGCGCCCCCACTGGCAACCGCCGCAACCAGACCGTAGGTCTGAGAGAGGTCGGCAACCGTGGTTCCAGCAACGTCGATGCTGACGGAGATCGTGCGCAGATCGTCTTCCGCAAACGTGCCGGTGAGCGCGTACACACCCGCAGCGTTGCCGAGAACGGTTTCACCACCGTCCAACACGCCATCACCGTTGGTGTCTTCCCAGATCGTCAAGCCGGTGGGCGCAATGGCGCCGGCGCTTGCACTCGTGGGAAAACCGGTGACGTCGATGTTGGATTGGTCGATCAACGCAATCACAACCTCAACGCTGTCGTTCGAGTTGTTCTCGACGAGAAATTGAATAGATGCACCTGAAGTGCTCGCCTGGCCCGCGACCGCGTTGACCCAATCCGTCTGGTTGGTGCCAACGTCGAGACGCAGCTTGCGGTCGACCACAAAGGTGACGTCCGTGGTCGCGGTCTGCGAAACCGATGCCACGGTAAAGTCCATGGTTACGCCATTGGTAACCAGAGTGCCTACGTCAGTGCCGTCTGCCCACGCCTGGAGACCGCCGAGCAGTCCACCAGTAGCGAGCAGGACCTGACTTAGTCGTTTCAAGTACTGCATTACTTAGATCCTTAAGTTGATAACCCGATCCCCCGCGACTTGTCTTGATCGTCTTGCTGAGCGCGCTTGCGCAGATACGCGTGTGAACGCGCACATACGCAAAAGGCGGGGTCAAAACCCCGCCCTCGCGCCGCATCAAGTCGGTCATTTCAAGCGAACATTGAAAGAGACGTGGCCGGTTTCCCCAGGCTCGAGAGCAGGGGCGAACTTCCAGCGAATCGAGCGATAGTCTCTGGCAGAGGCAATCACCTCGGCGCCTTCTTTGACTAAGCTCAACTCGTCGGGATGGCCAAACGACTCACCATCGACGGAATACTGCACCTCGGTCCCCGCACCAAAAGCGGTCCCCTCGAGATACTCCGTATGTGCCGGTACCGCGTCGGTAATGACGATGGTGCCGGCATCTACGGGCAGCGTTCCCTCATTTGTGAAGCGCACGGTGTACTGAAGTTCATCCCCGGGCACGACGCTGTTTGCATCGACCAGGCGGCGTTTCACATCACCGGCTTCGTTGACGAAGGTTTCTACCTTCTTGATCGTATTTTCCAAGCGCACCTGCGCTTCCGCCGCATTGGCGACAAACGCGAGGCTCAACGCAAGAGTGGTGGTCAGCGAGCGCACGGCTCGGCGCCACAGGCAGGCGTCACCGGAAAGGTGTACCCGCTGCAATCGGTTAACAAGTGAGCGCAAATTGGTGTCCAAATTCAAAAGCGTCATAGTTACCTCCTGTCAAATTGCTCGTTATGAGCGTTCCTAATGGGCCACTCGCCAGTCAGCGAATGGCAGCTTCAAACGTAACGACGATGGTCGGCGCGCCACCGGCCACCGTGCCGCGGTCCACCACCAGCGTGGCGGTACCTGTGTTGAATCCCGTGTTGTCGGTGCCTGAAGGCGCGAAATCGTCGTCCTCCGCCACGCCATCGACGACCAGCGAGCCGGCCTGATATTCCAGATCCGCGGGAATGACATCGCTGATGACCAGATTTTCTGCAGCGCCGCTGCCGGTAACGGAAACTTCCAGCCGATAGGTGATCACCGTCTGCGGAACCAGCGTGGCACCGCCGAACGGGTCGACGATCGAGGTTGCAGACTTGACGATGGAAACCACCGCATCGCTCACCTCGTAGCGGCCGGCGGTTCGCATCAGCAAGCTGCCGATGTCGTGAGAAGCGCCCACGACCGCATCGCCTCCGCCATCGCCTGCGCCGGCATAGCTGACACCCGGCGTGGGCCAGGCAGCGTCATCCGGGTCATCGACACCGCCGCTGCCGTTAATGATGGTTTCGGCAACAGCGCGCACCAGGACATCGCCATCGTCGCCCTGGCTCAAACCCGCGGGTATGTCAGCGACGACGTAGAGCACGAGGCTTTCATCCTCGAGCAGGGTCGGGTCCGCGATCCCAGGCACGTACGGCGTATCGCCGCCAACCTGCAGACCCGGCAGCCCGTTACTTTCTATGTAGAGCTGATCTAATGCGGGATCGAAGCCGCCTTCCGCCACCGTGTCGTCGGCAATGATGCGGAAGACTTCGGTGCCGTTGCCGTTGTTGGTGATGGTGAACTGCAGGATCGCGCCGGCTTCACCAGCTGAAACGGCGACAGGGCCGCCAGTGTCGTCGACGACAACCACATCGATGAGTTCATCGACAAGGGTCTGTACCGTATTTGAAGTGACCGGTGTCTGCGGGGCGCCGCCCACCTCGAACGACGCTGTGGCGGTGTTCTGAATATTGACGCCCGCATCGGTGCCGATGGCATGTGCGTTCATAGCGCCAAAAATCCCGCAGCAACCCGCCACAAAAATGACGGCGGGCAGGCGCAAAGCGGGATGTATCGGGTCGGCAGTCACTGGCCTGAATCCTTCGTGTCCTTCGATAAATCAGATACTTACCGTTAAGCGGAGGTCTTTCCGTTAACTGGGTCATATCGTCAAAAAAACGGCGGCTCACGCCGCTGGTTCGTCACAGGCGGGTATTGGAAGGGAGGCTCGAGGCGGAAACTGCGACTCAGCGCACAAAAGACGTCGGACTTGTGACGCGTGCCGCCAAAGGGTGCCAATTGCTTGACGTACGGTAGTTGGCAACGCGGTGCCGAAGAGCGCACCACAGATGACCGGCGCCGAGATCAGGCGCGCGGACACAAAATTTGACACTGGCCGGGCTCAGGTGAGCTCGATATCGATGAACTCGTTTTCGGGGTAGTAGACGATGCGGGCCGTACCGCTCTCCAGCATCTGCATGACCCGCGCACGCTTCTCGTCGAGGGATATGTCGCGGTGGCCGTAGTCGGTCCCCTCACGCAGCACAAAGGCGTCGATGACGCCCATCAACGCATCGCGGGAAAGTTCGTTTGGCGGTATGACAAGCATGTAAGAGCCTTTACTGGTGACGTTTCGTGACAAAGTGCGCAACCTAAGACCGGTTAGCTTGAGTTTTATACGGCTTAATGCGTTACTTATCAGCGTATAACCAAGCCCGCAACCGTTCCAATAGGACTGGGAACCATGAGTGAACAGGACCACATCCTCGTCGTCGAAGACGAACCGATAACCCGTGAACAGCTGGTCGCCTACTTCGAAGATGAAGGCTTCCGCGTTTCTTCCACCGGGTCGGGAGACGAGGTTCAGAAGATCGTAGACGACACCGACGTTGTGCTGGTGCTGCTTGATATCAAGCTACCTGGCAAAGATGGATTGACGTTGACTCGCGAAATCCGCGCAAACTCTGATATCGGCATCATTCTGGTGACGAGCAAACAGGAACAGATCGATCGGATCCTCGGTTTGGAAAGCGGGGCTGACGACTATGTGACGAAACCGTTCGACCCGCGCGAACTCCTCAGCCGCGCCCGCAATCTGATCCGCCGCGTGCAGATTCAACAGAAGCAGCGGAAACGCAACCACATGCGGAGCTTCGAAGGATGGTCGCTGGATCTCAACAAACGCGAGCTGACATCGCCTGACGGGTCACCGGTGCAGCTGTCCGCGGGAGAATATCAGCTGCTGCTGGCGTTCATGGAGCAAGCTGGCGAGGTCATGAACCGCGATCAGCTCATGAACCGCATTCGCAATCGCGAGTGGTTTCCGGACGACCGCTACATCGACGTTCTGGTGGGCCAGTTGCGCAAAAAACTTGGCGAGCGTGCTGCCAATGCAAAAATCATCGCCACCATTCACGGCACTGGATACCTGTTCACGCCCGAAGTGGCTTGAGGCGCCAGCAGCTCGGCTCGAGACCTGAGTAGTTCGGGGGCGCATGGATCAGGCAATCTACGAAAGTAACACGACGCTGGTTGCCCGGAGCACCTGGCGTGAGCGTTCGGTCATCACCAAAACGCTGCGCTCGAGTGCCATCAATCCCGGCAGCGTCGCGCGCTATCACCGCGAGTTCGATCTCAACCAGTCGCTCACGAGCCAGTACGTCTGCCAGGCGCTGGCTTACGACGACGTCAATCATCAGATCATCTTCGAGGACGACGGCGCCACTTCTCTGCGGGAAGTGCTGAACAGCGAAGAACTGAGCTTCGATGAGCGCCTCGCGATCGCCGAGGAACTGGCGCTCGCTTTGCAATCGATACACGACGAGGGCGTCATCCATCGGGATCTTAATCCGTCGAACGTGATTGTCCTCAAACGCGCTACAGACAACCAGCTGACGGTGAAGCTCATTGACTTCGGCCTGGCCACCTTCAACGCGCATCACTATCCCAGCAGCGACAGCGTCGCTTTGACCGGCACCCTGCCCTACATATCACCCGAGCAGACCGGTCGCGTAAATCGCGTAGTGGACTACCGCACGGATCTCTATTCTCTGGGCGCGACGCTGTTCGAGCTCTTCAGCGGCAGACCACCGTTCGTGCAAAAAGACGCTCTGGAGCTCATTCACGCGCACATCGCGAGCACGCCCGCCAAGCTCACAGACGTGACACCGGCGACGCCGGCGTGGCTTGCCGAGCTGATCGCAAAGCTCCTGGCCAAGCAGCCGGAGAATCGCTACCAGAGTGCTTCAGGCGTATACGACGACCTGATCAAGGCCGCACAGTTGAATAACGTCGTGCCTTTCAAACTCGGACGCACGGACAGCAAAGAACAGCTCGTCATCCCGAAGAAGCTGTATGGCCGCGGCGCATCGCAACAGAAGATTGCCGACCTGCTGGAACGCACGAAGCAGGGCGAAACGCTGTTTGCCTGCATAAACGGCGGCCCGGGCATGGGGAAAACGGCGCTATGCGACGTGCTCCTGCAACAAGCACGCGAACTGAACGCTCTGACCGCGTCTGTGAATGCGGCCACGCTCGACCTGTATGACACCGACGCGCTCCTGATCGAGCTCATACGCCCCGTCGTGCGTCATCTCCTTTCAATGCCCGAAGACGTGAGCGAGCCGATCTTCGCCAAGCTGCGACGACGCGACTCGGCACATCTGACCGCGCTGTCCCAACACATGCCGGAGCTCGCCGACATCATCGAGCTGAGTTCGAGCAGCGCCGGCCTGCCGGGCAAGGGCATCGCTGAGGTTCTCGAGGCAATCCGCCCGATGACACTGGTGCTGGTTGTGGAGAACAGCCATGCAGTCCCGGAGGAGTGCATCACGGCGGTGCTCGAGGAGAGTCTGAACCATCGCAGCCTGCTGACCGTCTTCACCTTCGAGGAGATCCATACCCTCGTATTCAAAGACGCCCGCATCGCCACGAAAACCAGTTACCTGCCCATGCATCTCCTGGACAAGGCCGACATACGGGCGCTCTTGTCGGATATGTTCAGCCACAGCGAAGCGCGCGTGCGCGAACTCGCTGCGGAGGTGCAGACGAAAACGGACGGCGTGCCCACGTATGTGCACGAGCTCATCTTCGAGCTGCATCAGGCCGGGCATATCAGCTACGACCGTCAGCAAGCGCTGTGGACGTGGGACATTGATGAGATCCGCCGCTACTTTTTCAACAGCAACTCCAATGAGCGCATATCGGGGCTGCTGGATGCGTTACCCCAGGCAACGCGCGAGCCGCTGTGCGCCGGTGCGTGCATCGGTGAACGCTTCGATGTGAGCTTGTTGGAAGCAACGCTCGACACCCCGGCAGCCGATCTGGCAAAACGCCTGCGCCCGGCGATCACCCAGGGCATCATCGGCATGAGCGGTGACGGCGAATACCAGTTTTCGCATCCCCGCATACGCGCCATTCTCTACGAACGTACTCCGCTCGAGCTGAAGAATCACCTGCACCTGGCTGCTGCCCATGCGCTGCGCCGGCTGGCAAGCCACGAGTACAGGAAACGAGACAACGACGGCACGCTGGCGATGGAGATCGCCCATCATCTGAACGCGGCGACCAACCCGCTGGAAACGGATGCCCGTATGCGCCGCGAGGTCGCGCATCAGAACCTGCTGGCGGCGCGCGCGAGCCTCAAACAGAACAATTTCCAGCTGGCTTTCAAGCACGGCAGAAGCGGACTGGTCCTTCTGCACGACGAAGTCGACAGCGCACTTTTTCTGGAGCTGGCCGAATGTGCTGCGCTGGCCGCCTTTCTCTGCGGAGACTTCGAGCAGCTGGAGCATGTCGAACACTCCCTGCCGTCAGGGCGCCAACTGGCGGAAACGAAAATCCGCGCCGCGATGGTCCAGAACAAGCTGTCCGAGGTGACGGCTCTGGCAACGGAGAGTCTCGACCAGCTGGGCGTGCGCATGCCGGCGCCGGCGACCTTTGCATTCGGCGTGCTGCGCATCATCGAACGACTCGGTTTACACAAACAGCTGCTTGCCGTGCCAGCGCTGCCCGCACAGATCGAGCCAACCAACGACATCCAGTTCCGTCAGACGGCGAAGATGGCAGGCTATCTGGCGCACGCCCAGTTTCATATGGGCGAAATGAACCCGCCCCCGCTGAGCGTGCCAATCATGCAGCGCGCCCGCGTCGCGGGCTACAGCGGCGAAGTCGCGTTTGCCTATGCATCTGCAGCTGTCGGCGCACTGCGCGCGAACCTGCCCGAGCGCGCTCAGGTGTTTTCCCGATACGCGCGCGTGCTGGCCGACAAGTTCCCCGCTGATGCATTCTCGGTACGCGCGCTGGTCACCGTCAGCGGGCTGGTTGACCCCTGGTTCGGGAACTTCGATCAGACGGTACGTGGCCTGCTCGACGCATCGTCTCGCGCCATGGCGTTGCAGGACTTCGAATTTGCCGCGTCCGCGGGCGCTTTCTATGCTACCAACGGCCTGCTCCGCGGCCTGGAGCTCAGCTCCATGAAGCGCGTGATCACAGAACAGATCGAGTACGTCGATCGCCACGGCCACGTGACCGGGGTGAATATCCAGTACTTCGTGCTGCAGATCGTATCGAGCCTCCTGGCGCAGCCCATCGAAGACAGCCAGGTGCATGAAAACGCGCGCACCATCAACGCCGGCGAAGATCACGTCGCACAGGCGTGCGTGTACACGCTGCGCCTCTACTACGCGGTGCTGTTCAACGACTTCAACGGTGCCCAGAGCGTCGCCAAGCTGGCAGAGCACTATGCACCCGCGCTCCGCACCTCCCCTCTATTCGCCTTATACACGCTCTGCAACGGTCTCGTATCGGCTCGCAACCGGCCAGAGGATAAGGGTCAGCTGCTCGAGGCGCTGCGCACGCTGCGGCGCGCTGCTGCCAGAGGCGCGGTATTTGCCGAACCCAAGGTACACATCCTCGAGGCTGAGCTTGCCCGCGTAAACCGGGACACGAGCAAAGCGCTGGAAAGCTGGGAGCGTGCCGCGGAAAGCGCGCGCCGCCTGGGCCTCGCCAACGATGAAGCCCTTGCATACGAGTTCGCCGCGCGTGCTTGTGAAGCGCGCGGACGCGCCGACTTCGCCAAGCTCTTTGCAAAAAACGCCCATCAGGGTTACTTGCGCTGGGGCGCAGTGGCGAAAGCCAACCAGCTGGAGCGTGAACTGCCGGGTCTGGCCAGCGACGACTACGAACGGGCCAGCAGCTCGAGCGCGCTGTCCATGACCGACCTCGCCGACCTGACGCTGCGCGACTTCCAGACGCATCAAAACAGCATCGAAAGTTCGGAGTTCAGCGATCGCGTGCTGGATACGACGACCGTGCTGCGCGCGGCACAGACCATATCGAGCGAAATTGTTCTGGACCGCGTGTTGACTAAGCTCCTGCGTCTCGCCCTCGAGCATGCAGGTGCACAAAAAGCATGCATGCTGCTGCGTACCGATGGCAGATTGCAGGTCGAAGCCATCGCGGGTGTTGATGGCGGCGCTACTCGGCGCGTCTCGCCGCCCGAACCGCTGGAGATCAGTCAGGATGTGCCCATCTCCGTGGTCCAATTCGTCACCCGCACTAACAAGTCCCTCGTGCTCAGCGACGCGACGCAGGAAGACGTCTTCACCCAGGATCCTTACATCAAACGCATGCAGCCGCTGTCCGTACTGTGTCTGCCGATCATTCACCGCGGCGAGGTCACAGGCGTACTCTATGTTGAGCACCGCTGGCTGACCGGCGTTTTTACCGCGCAACGCGTGGAGGTGCTGGCGCTGCTCGCTTCACAAGCGGCGATCAGCATCGAAAATGCCCGCCTGTATGCAGACCTGCAAAGCGCACGCGACGAGTACCGCACCCTGTACGACAGCGCCATCGAAGGCCTCTTCCGCATCAACGGCGAAGGGCAGCTGCTGAGCGCCAACCCCACGCTGGCCAAGATTCTGGACTTCGACAAAACTCAGGATCTGTTGACCGAATACAAAGACCTGATACATCGCGTGTTCCTGAAGACCGAGCAGGCGCAACGATTCCTGTCCGAACTCGAGGACAAGAACCAGGTAACCGGCTTCGAAGCCCAGGGCATGACCCGTACCGGCAAAGTCTTCTGGATGGCGCTGACCGCGCGCATCACACGGGATGCCGAGCTTGGCGACTACATCGACGGGTCATTGTTCGACATATCCGAGCGCATGGAGCGTGAACAAGCCGACAAACAGAGACAGATCGCGGAAGCGGCGAGCGTTGCCAAGAGCGAGTTCCTCGCCAACATGAGCCACGAAATCCGCACGCCGATGAACGCCATTGTCGGATTTTCCAAGCTCGCGCTGGAAACCGATCTCGACCGGAAACAGCACGAGTTCCTGACCTCGATACGCAATGCCGGTGAAAACCTGCTCACGCTGGTGAGCGACGTGCTGGACTTCTCCAAGATCGAAGCTGGCAAGCTGACGCTTGAGGTGCGGCCGTTCCGCCTGCAGGAAGTTCTCGCTGACGTCGAGCGTCTGTTCCGCACAGACATGCGGCGCAAGGGTTTGACGTTCAGCATCGACGACCATACCGCTGAACACACGGCCTATCCCGAATCCGGAACCTTGCAGGGGGATTCTCTGCGTCTGCAGCAGGTGCTCGTGAATCTCATCGGCAACGCCGTCAAATTCACTGAGACCGGCGAGATTGTCCTGTCTACCGAAGTGATCGGCCATCATCAGGAACAGCTGGTGCTGCAATTCTCCGTTCGCGACACCGGCATTGGCATCTCTCCGGAGCAGGTTGACCGCCTCTTTGATTCGTTCGAGCAGGCCGAGTCATCGACCACCCGCCGTTACGGCGGAACAGGCCTGGGCCTGACGATCTGCAAGCGCCTGGTGGAAGTCATGGGCGGTGCAATACGCGTCACGTCCACAATAGGCGTCGGTAGTCAGTTTGACTTCACGATCACCTGTAAACTGCCGGACGAGCAGGTGCTCGCCAGCGAAGGCGCCGCTAAGAGCCGCGCTAACGCCGCCTCGATCCTGCGCGACAAGCACATCCTCGTCGCGGAAGACAATCCGATCAACCAGCAGCTGGCATTAGAATTTCTGCAGCGCGCTGGCGCCAGGGTGGACATCGCGGAAACCGGCAGGCACGCCATCGCGGCAGCCGTGGATGGCGACTACGACGCGATCCTGATGGACATTCACATGCCGCAAACCGACGGCCTCGAAGCCACCGCGACGCTGCGCGAACAGGGTTTGACGTTACCGATCATCGCCGTGTCGGCAGATGCGCTGACTGAACGCAAAGCGGCCGCCATCGACGCCGGCTGCAACGCCTACGTCACAAAACCGATCGATTTCGATCGTCTGCTTTCGACCCTTGAAGAGTATCTGCCGCAAACCGAGCCGCAGAGCGGCCGGCGCGCAACAGACGTCCTCGCAGCCGACGAGCGTGTTGAAGCGGAAATGACTGCCGAAGAATTCAAGCTGCAACGCGTCGCCGGGATTGATCTTGGCCTCGCCATCAAGAACCACAATGGCAACGTTGCGCTCATGACGAAGCTGATGGGTGACTTCGGGCGCTACTACGGCGACGCGGGACCGAAAATCCGCAGTCAGATCAACGACAAGAATTACGAGGATGCCGAACGACTCGCCCACAACCTGCACGGCGTCGCCGGTAGCTTCGGCGCAACGCGCTTGAAAGAAGCCGCCAAGACGCTCGAACTCGCCCTGGTCAACGGCGAGACCGGCAACCTCTTCGGTTTGGCCCAGAGTTTCGAGATAGCACTCCAGGAAGTGCTCGAATCGGCCGAGGCATTGGCCAGCCGAGAGATACGCTTCCGTGCCTCGGACTTCGAAGCCCAGGAAGCGCCGCAATCGTCGCCGCCTTAATCCGGGTCGTAGACCTCAACGACAGGAATGAGCGGTTCATCCGCGGTCGCGGTCAGGCCGCGGAAATCATAGAGCAGATGATCCGCCAGATGTGAAGGGCTGAGATGCGCAATGCTGCGCGCGATGTTCTCCACCCGGCCAGGCTGAGCCTCATCCCATTCGCGCAGCATCGCTTTGATGGCCTGACGCTGCAGATTTTCCTGCGAACCGCAGAGATTGCAGGGAATGATGGGATGCGCCACCAGATTCGACCACTGCTCAATCAGTTTTTCACGCACGTAAAACAGCGGCCGGATCACGACATTTCTGCCGTCATCGCTCTTGAGCTTTGCGGGCATCGCTTTCATGCGTCCACCGTAAAACATGTTCAGAAACAACGTTTCCACGACGTCGTCGAGATGATGTCCCAAAGCGATCTTGGTCGCCCCTATGCGCTGGGCGTGACCGTAGAGAATCCCGCGCCGCAGCCGCGAGCATACCGGGCAGGTGGTCTTTCCCTCGGGTGTGAGACGCTGCACGACGCTGTAGGTGTCTTCTTCGATGATCGTGTAGGGCACATCGAGGCGATCGAGATAGGCAGGCAGGACATCCTCCGGAAAGCCCGGCTGTTTCTGATCCAGATTGACCGCCACCAGTTCGAAATCGATCGGCGCGTGGGCGCGCAGGTTGAGCAGAATGTCGAGCAGCGTATAGGAATCTTTGCCCCCCGACAGGCACACCATCACCTTGTCGCCGTTCTCGATCATCGCGAAATCGTCGATGGCCTGGCCGACCAGGCGGCGCAGCTTCTTGTGACACTTGTTCTTTTCGTATTGTGCGCGGCGGGTATCGCCGGTTTGCTCGAGCACGCGCATATCTCTCAACCCGTCAGGGCGCGCAGTTTTACCGCGTGACCCGGCGGTTTACAAGACCGGTGGTCAGCCGGCCGCCGGAAGGTCTGCGCCGCTGGCGTCGCCAGCCGTGTCCTCACGCTCCGCGACGAACGCCGCAAAATCTTTGGCCGGCAGCGGCTTGGAGTAGAAGTAGCCCTGCACGAAGTCACAGCCGATACGCTTGAGGCGGTCCACCTGCCCCTGCTCCTCAACCCCCTCTGCGACAACCCGCATGCCGAGGATACGCCCCATCGCGACGATGGAAGCCACCAGACCAAGATCGCGCACGCCATCTATGCCGTCGATGAAACTCTTGTCGACTTTGAGCACGTCGAACTCGTAATCCTTGAGGTAGCCGACAGAGGAATATCCCGTACCAAAGTCATCCAGCGCGATACGCAGGCCAAGATCGCGCAATCCCTGCAGAAAGGCAGCACCGCCGGGCGCATCATCCACAACCGCGCTCTCCGTGAGCTCGACCGTAATCTGGTCGGTGTGTGAGCGGCCCAGCAGAGCCAGGAGTTCAGCGCTGTGCTCGTCGTTGACGAATTGACGCGCGCTGACGTTGAGCGATACACGCAGATCCGGCATGCACTCGCGCCACTCTTCGAGCTGACGCTGTACCTCTTCAACCACCCAGCGGCCGATATCGACGATGAGACCGCTGTCTTCGGCAACCGGTATGAACTCGCCGGGCGAAACAAAGCCGAGATCGGCATTCTGCCAGCGCAACAAAGCTTCGGCCCCATAAACGCCATCGTGACTGATATCGATTATGGGTTGATAGTGCAGCTCCAGTTCGTCCGCGCCGATGGCTTTGCGCAGACGCGATTCGATCTCGAACCGGCGCGCCGCCGCAGCATTCATCTGATCTTCGAAGAACATGACCTGATTGCCGCCGCGCGCTTTGGCGAGCAGGCGCGCCGCGTCCGCCTTCTGCAAAAGCTCGCCTTTGTCACGCCCGTCGTCCGGAAAGATCGTCACGCCCGCGCTGACGCCGATGAAAATCTCCCGCTCCGCGACAAAAAACGGCGCCGCAAATCCATCGATGGCGGCACGCGTGACGCGCTCGACTTCAGCCACGTCCTCGATCTCCGGGAGCATGATCACGAAGTGGTCGCTGCCCATGCGCGCCACTGTGTCCGTTTCGCGCGCGCTCATGGCTATGCGGAGCGCCGCATCAGTGAGTATCCGGTCGGCATTCGCCGGACCCACCGAGTCGTTGACGTGTTTGAAGCCGTCGAGGTCTATGCTGATCAGCGCGCCGCGTTTGTCCTGCTGCGCAGCCCGCGCCAGGCGTTCATGCAGGAGGTTCGCGTTCGGTAACTTGGTCAGGTTGTCGTGGTGGGCCTGCCACAACATCAAGCGCTGCTCTTCATCAGACACCACCGGCTCCATCGCGATGGTCAGATAACCTTCCGGTGCTCGCACATCTTCACCAACAGCCATGCGCATGACCTTTTCGACGTTGACGCTGCCGTCTTTACGTCGCAGCTTGTACTCGCCGGTCCAGAATCCATCAGCCGCCAGCGCCGCCCGCATACCCTGGGCGAGCGTGGCCTCTTCCGCCGTGTCTTCGCATACCGCCGCTCTGCCCTTGAGCTCATCAGCGCTGAAGCCCATGTTTTTTTCGAACGCCGGATTCGCACGCAGCATACGGTCCTGCGCGTCGCTCACACTGAGCGCCACCGGCGCGTGTGCAAACAGCATGTTGTCGCTGAGGAGCTGCTGCAACGGAGAGAAAGCGCGTAAGTTCCGGCGGCGCACCAACAGGGCGCCCAGAGCCATGACGAAGCCAATCACGCTCAGATAATAGAAGTGCACGCTACGATCCTGCGCCGCCGCTACCCGGAGCGCGTGCCCGCGGACTTCGCCCAGCGCCATTGCAAAGCGCTGTCGCACTTCGAGTTGCTCAGCGGGACTGACCTGATCGCCGTTCGAGAGTTTGTCCGTCAGATCGCTCAAAGGATCATCCAGCAACAGCGCCGAGCGTTCCGCGTGCTGGCGTATGCTCGGCATCAGACGATGCACATCCACCAACCAGCGTCCGGCTTCCCGCCACGCAACGTCCTCTTTATCGGCCATCACGCTGGACATGTTGCCGATCAGTTGGTCGACCGCCGTCTGCTCTCTGGCAAGATTGTGCAGAGACAACGAAAAGTAGCCGCACAGTGCTGCGCCCAGCAGCACGGCCCAGACCTGCCAATGACCAAAAGACAGCTTTACGGTGGGGACATCTATGTCGACAGCAGCGTAATTCAAGAGAGCGCAAACAACGATTGCTTTACATTAACGCTAGACGGTCCAGCCCGGCTTGCAATACAAAATTGCGATGGAAACGATATTTGCGCGGAGCGTCACGACTGCACGTCAAACATCTGACGCGCGCCGCGCGGACGCTGTCAAAAGGCCCGGTTAGGGCGGTCAGTTGAGGCCGCGCAGCACCATCATGGGCGGCGAGTTGACCAGGCTGCGGCTGCCGAGGAGGCCCACGACGACGATGATGAACGCGCCGATGAGCGGCCCGAACAGCCAGATCTCAGGGTGCAAGCGCACGTCGAGCTCGAATATCTGACTCTGCAGCACGGCGACTGTCAGCTCCGCACCAAAAACCGCCACGATGCCCGCAAAGGTGCCGAGCACCGCAAACTCAGCCGTCAGGGAGCCGCCGATGAGGCGGCGGGTTCCACCCAGCGTGCGCACCAGAGCATGCTCCGCCATGCGCGCATCCCGGCTGGCCTGGATGCTCGCGACAAGCACGAGGCAGCCGCTCGCCAGCACCAGCGCCAGGACCAGCTCTACGGCCTGGGTGACACGATCGACGATGCTCTTGACCTGTTCGATGAGCGCATCAATTTCGATGACTGTAATGGTCGGATGCGCGCTCAACAGATCATTCAAGAACGCCTTGTCTTCCCGCTCGAGGTAGAAGCTGGTCATATAGGTCGCCGGATAATTTTCCAGCGCCGCCGGCGAAAGAATGATGAAGAAGTTGGGGCTCATGCTCTCCCACTCGAGGCTGCGAACACTCGTCACCTCTGCCGGGAAGCGCTGACCGCCGATGTCGAAAGTGAGCATATCGCCGACTTCGAGACCGAAGTCGGCCGCATAGTCGCGTTCAAGAGATACTTCTGCTCGCGTCGAGTCGGGCGCCCACCAGGCGCCGCTGATGATGTCGTTGTTATCGGGCTTCTCTACCGTCCAGGTGAGATTGCGCTCGGACATCAGCCGTGGACCACCATCCTCGCCGCGCGGCGCAACCGCATCCTGGTATGCCTTGGCGTCTTCCCCGTTCACCTCGACCACCCGGCCGCGGATCATGGGATACAGGAAATCGCCGGCAGTCGCGCCCTCTTCAATGAGCGCCTGCACGCTCGCCACCTCTTCGGTAGCGATGTTCATGACAAAGTGGTTGGCAGCTTCCTCCGGAACCTGCGCGCGCCACTCCGTCACGAGCGCGGTACGCAGCAGCACGAGCACCAGCAACATCATGATGGCAAGGCCGAAGATGAGGATCTGCGCGGTGTTCTCACGCCGGCGTCGCTGCAGTCCGGATAGCGCAAGTCGCCAGCCGCTGCGTGCCTGCATGCCCACCGCGCGCCCGCCTTTGAGCAGAGCGTACGCAAGGCCG
Source organism: Pseudomonadales bacterium (assembly GCA_965267275.1). Classification (GTDB taxonomy): domain Bacteria; phylum Pseudomonadota; class Gammaproteobacteria; order Pseudomonadales; family Azotimanducaceae; genus UBA4421. The sequence continues at coordinate 1,375,006 of OZ253950.1, read as the reverse complement.
CCAAATACGATGATCACGGCAACGGCGCCGACGACCGTCCAGAAAGTCAGAAACAGACTGCCGCTGTACCAGACGAGCAGCAGCAAGCTGCCAGCAACGGCGGCGCCGTAAGACAACCATTGCGAAGCTGGTGCCACGCCGATGTCACGCCGTATCACGCGCATCGGCGAGATGTCCTTGAGGTGCAGAAACGCGGGCATCGCAAACGACACGGCGCAGATGAGCCCCGTCGCGGTACCCAGAGCAAACGGGCGTATGCCTGCGGGCGGCAACTCCACCGGAATCAGCGACGCTAACAGCGCGACGATCAGCAGATGCAAACCCGAACCGGCCAGCAATCCGCCAATAATGGCTACACCGCCCACCAGGAGCAGAATGCTCAAAAAACCATAGAGAATCTGCCGCGGCGTTGCGCCCAGAGTCTTCAGCACGCCGACGTGGTCGTAGTGTCTGGCGGCATAGCGATGCGCACTCAGGGCGACGGCGATACCAGCCAACAGCACGCCCAGAAGTCCGCCCAGCAAGAGGAAACTCTCAGCCCGGTCGAGGGCCGAGCCGATGCGCGGGCTACTCTCGCGTATGCTCACCCAGCGATAGTTCGGTTCGAGTTCGAGCTCACCCTTCAGCGCCTCGAGCTCGTCTTCCGGGCCGCCCAGCAGGAGCCGGTAGCCGATGCGGCTGCCGGGCTGCACGACCTCAGTGGCCGGAACGTCGTCCAGGTTCATCAGAAGGCGCGGTCCGAGATCGAAGAAGGAGCCCCCGCGATCCGGCTCTGAGACGAGCACCCGCGTCACCGTCAGCTCAGCGAGCCCAACCTCAATCACGTCACCCAGAGAGACCCCGAGCGCCGGAAAGAGGCGCGAATCGAGCCACACCTGCCCCGGGCCGGGAACTTCGTCCAGCGGGTAGCCGCGCACGAACGGTGCGTCGGAAACAATCAGCTTGCCGCGCAGCGGATACGTGTCACCCACGGCTTTGACGCTGACGAGCTGGTTGTTGTCACCTGCGAACACCATGGAGGGAAACACCATCGTTTCCGCCAGATCCAGGTCGCGGTCGATGGCGCGCACCCGAAACTCATCAGGTATGGGTCGAGAGCTGGATATCTGCCGGTCGGCAGCTAGAAAGTTTGCCGACTCGTCCAGCAGCGCCTGGTGCAGGCGATCGACGAAGAGACTGATGGAAGTGACCGTGCCGACCGCGACGATGAGTGCAACGAGCAGAAGCCCCATCTCACCAGAGCGTACGTCACGCATGGCCATGCGCCGCACCAGAGCAAAGTTCATCAGGCGGCTTCCGCGACTTTGATGCGGCCGGCGTCGATGGCTATCGTGCGATCGCAGCGGTCCGCGAGACGCTCATCATGCGTCACCATGATCAACGTGGTACCGAACTCTTGATTGAGCTCGAACAGCAACTCGATGATCCGTTCGCCAGTATTCGTGTCGAGATTCCCCGTCGGCTCGTCGGCAAAGAGAAGTGTCGGATTGGAAGCAAACGCGCGGGCGATGGCGACGCGTTGCTGTTCACCGCCGGACAGCTGGCGTGGATAGTGGTCGGTGCGATCGCCCAGACCCACCTTCTCGAGGAGCGCAATGGCCTGCGCTTCCGCCAGAGACTCACCCCTGAGCTCGGCGGGCAGCATGACGTTTTCGAGCGCCGTGAGCGAGCCGAGCAGTTGGAACGACTGGAACACGAAGCCGACGTGCTCGCCGCGCACTAACGCGCGCGCTTCCTCGTCGAGCGCGGTGAGCTCGTGGTCGAGGATCGAGATGTGGCCGCCCGTGGCCGAGTCCAGGCCGGCAAGGATACCGAGCAGCGTCGTCTTGCCGGAACCAGAGGCGCCGACGATCGCAACGGATTCGCCTTCGTTGATTTCGAGATCAATGCCATCCAAGATAACGAGCGGTCCCGCAGCGGTATCGACAACTTTTTCAACGCTTTCGGCTTTTACGACTGTACGACTCATGACATTTCGCTTTCCAGTTCAAACAACTTTCGACGCCAAGCGCCGCTGGAGCTTGCGTTCTATCCTGCTAACGCTCATCTGCTGTGGCGCGCTCATGCCCGCCGTGAGCAGTGCTGATTCCCTCACCGCCCCGGTACCCCGCGACGATGGGCAGGCCATTGTGGTGCTGGGGGACAGTATCAGCGCCGGGTATGGTATTCAACGTGATGAGGGGTGGGTACATTTACTGGACGAGGTGTTAGCGCAACGTGAAGAAGCCTGGTTCATGGTCAACGCCAGCATCAGCGGTGAAACCACCGGCGGCGGGCGCGCGCGCCTCGACGCCATTCTCGACGAGCATGAACCCGGTATCGTCATCATTGAACTCGGCGGCAACGACGGCCTGCGCGGTTACCCGATCAAGCGCATCCGCGAGAATCTGACCGCGATGATCGCTGACGTGCGCGCTGCCGGGGCGGTTCCCATGCTGTTTGCGATGCGCATCCCGCCGAATTATGGCATTCGCTACGCGCAGGCTTTTGACAACGTTTTTGCAGAGGTGGCAGCTGCGACCGAAACGCTGCTGGTCCCGTTTTTCCTGGAAGACGTAGCGCTGGAGGACGGCATGATGCAGGACGACGGCATTCACCCGACGGCCGCGGCGCAGCCGCAGATGACGGACGTGGTCTGGGAGTATCTGGCGCCGCTGCTGGCGACGCAGAGCTAGCGCAGCTTCCGCCGCAATCAGCCGGTCTTTTCTTCCTTTCCGCGTTCCGGGTCCGCGTGCTGGTCCTGGCGCAGGCCGACGTGCGTGGTGCCGCGCGCCGCGGCGAGATCCACCTGATGCTGCCGTTCACGCAGACCCGCGAGACGTTGCGGATCGTCCTGATCGATACAATGCGGGCAGCTCACGCCCTGCTCATAGTCGGGGCTTGTCAGTTCTTGTGCTGACAGCGGATGCCGGCAGGCAAAACACTGCACGTACTCGCCCTGCTCGAGTTCGCTGTTGACCGACACGCGCTGATCGAAAACAAAACACTCACCCGCCCAGCGATTGTCTTCGGGCGCCACCTGCTCCAAATACGAAAGAATGCCGCCATCCAGCTGGTAGACCTCGCTGAAGCCTTGCTCCAGCAGATAGGCGGAGGCTTTCTCGCAGCGGATGCCGCCCGTGCAAAACATCGCCACTCTGGGGTTTTGCGCAGGATCCAGGTGCTCGGCAACCCAGTCCGGGAACTCACGGAAATTCGTGGTTTCCGGCGATACCGCGCCAGGGAAAGTGCCGATGTCGATCTCATAGGTGTTGCGCGTATCGATGACCGGCACGTCGGGGTCATCCAGCAGCGCGTTCCACGCCGCGGGCCCCACGTGCTCGCCGGTCTTGCTCGCATCGAGGCCGGCAATCCCGAAACTGACGATTTCCGGTTTGACGCGCACCTTGAAGCGATAGAAACCTGGATTGTCCTCGTCGAGGTCCGACCATTTGTAGGGCAGATCGGCAAAGCGTTGATCCAACGCGCGTGCAAATCCCTCGAGCGCCTCGACCGTGCCGACGATAGTGCCATTGATTCCCTCGGCGGCGAGCAGGATGGTGCCCTTGAGCCCGCCGGCAAGTCCCAGTTCCTCGAGCTCGGCACGCAGCGCCTCCGGCTCCGCAACGGGCTGAAACTTATAAAAGGTCAGCACTCTGCGCATGGGGTCTAGCCGTTTGCTTCGGCTTTGCTGCCGCCCGCGCAGGGAGGGCTCATAGGCGCGGCGCCAAAACGCGCCTGCCACTCTTCCGGAGAGTAGGCATGCACCGCCAGGGCGTGCATGCCGCCATCAAACTCCGCCGCCAGCGCTTCGTTGATGGCGCGATGGCGGGCAATCCGCGTCATGTCAGCAAAGCCATCAGCCACAGCCACGACCTTGAAATGGCTTTCGGCGCCATCCGGCACGCTGTGGTTGCCGCTCTCGTCGATCACTTCCAGATGCGCGAGGGCAAAAACATTGCTCATACTTTGTTCGATACGTTCGGCACGGCTCATGTCTGCGAAAACCTCGTTTAACGGCGACGCGGGATTATAGAGGCCGTCGGGAGCGAGGCCAAACCGCCCCGCAGGGGCAATCGCATCATTCGAAATCGACCAGGATCACACTGACATTGTCAGAGCCGCCGGCATCGAGCGCTGCTTTCAGGAGGTGGTCCGCACAGCGTTCGCCATCGGTGTCGGTCATGATCTCCTGCAGTTGCTCTCTACGCACCAGGTCGGACAATCCGTCAGAGCAGAGCAGCAGCCTGTCGCAGGTCGGCACCTCGGTCGCCTGAGGCTGGAAGACGCCCGGCATGCCGAGGGCCTGTGTGAGGATGTGACGATGGGGCACATCGTGTTCATCCGCGCCGTCGACCTCGCCGCTATCGATCAGCCGCTGCGCGACAGTATGATCACGCGTGAGTTGCTCGAGGCGGCCGCGGCTATACGCGTACAAGCGCGAGTCGCCGACATGTCCAAAGAATGACCGCTGATCCGGCGCTTGCGCCCAGACAATCAACGTCGTGCCCATTTTTCCCAGGTAATTACGCTCACGCGCTTCTGCTAGAACCGCGTTGTGGGACAGATTAACCAGCGCGGAAAGGGCCTGCGCGCTGTCGCGGGCAGCGCCCGCCTCGAGATTGTGACGGGCGGTGACCACCGCCACTTCGCTGGCGATTTCACCCGCCAGCAGCCCGCCCATGCCATCGGCGAGCACAGCAAAGCCGTCTTCGGCGGAAGCATAAATAAAGTCTTCGTTGTTGCGGCGCACCAGCCCCTGATGGCTACGCGCAACGATGTTCAACATCACCGTTTTCTTATCCGTCGCATCCGCGAACATGGTGAACGTTACCGGGCTTACGGTAAACTAGCCAGTTGCACGAACATTGAGGACATCCATGCTGGCAATCATTTCCCCGGCAAAGACGTTGGACTACGAAACCCCGCTGCCGACGTCGAAATTTTCGCTACCGGAATTTGTCGATGAGTCGAAGGAGCTGATCAAAAACCTGCGGACGATAGAGCCGCCGGCGCTGTCCAAGCTCATGAAAATCAGCGACAACCTGGCCGAGCTCAACCATCGCCGCTACGCCGAATGGCAGCCCGAGTTCGACGAAAACTCGGCGCGCCCCGCAGTCCTGGCATTCAAAGGCGACGTTTATCTCGGTCTCGACGCCGGCAGCCTGAGCGAACGCGACTTCACCTGGGCGCAGAAGCACCTGCGTATCCTGAGCGGCCTGCACGGCCTCTTGAAGCCATTGGACCGCATACGACCGTACCGGCTCGAAATGGGCACTTCGCTGTGCACCCGGCGCGGCAAGTCGCTCTACGACTTCTGGGGTGACAAAGTGACGGCGGCGCTCAACGAGGCAATTGCAGAACAGCAACCGCCCGTGCTGGTAAATCTTGCGTCCAACGAGTATTTCAACGTGCTGCAGCCGGAAAACATCAACGCGCGCATCATCAACGTCGATTTCCGGGACTGGAAAAACGGTAAGTACAAGTTCATGTCGTTTTACGCCAAGCGCGCGCGCGGCAGCATGGCGCGGTATATGATCGACCATCGCGTCAAAACGCTGAAGGCCCTGCAAGCGTTCGACTACGACGGTTATGCTTACAACGAAGCGATGTCCGATGGTGACAACTGGGTCTTTACCCGAGACGCGAACTGAGGGGATTAGCAGGCATGAGTGAAACGAACGATACGACGGCCATCGAAGCCGCCGCTTTCCGGCGTCTGCTGGCGCACCTGGATGAGCGCAAGGACGTGCAGAACATCGACCTGATGATCCTGGCCGGTTTCTGCCGCAACTGCTTGTCGAAGTGGTACCGGAGCGCCGCGGAGGAAGCGGGCATCGACATGGATCTGGAAACAGCACAACAGAAGGTCTACGGCATGACCTATGCCGAGTGGAAAGCCAACCACCAGCTGGCGGCCACACCCGAACAGCTGGCAGCACTGGAAGCCGCCAACCAGCCCAAACACCAATAATGAGCGAAGCCGCCGAGCTGCCCGAAAGCCGCGTACGCCGCTACTGGCGGGAGTGGCGCGGCTTCGTGCTGTTCATCGTCATCATGCTGCTGTTTCGCTCCGCGATCGCGGACTGGAACCAGGTGCCCACCGGCTCGATGATCCCCTCCATCCTGGTTGGCGACCGAATCGTCGTTGACAAGATGGCCTACGACCTGCGGGTGCCGTTTACCCTGGTGCGTGTAGCCCGCTGGGGCGATCCGGAGCGCAGCGACGTCATCACGTTTGAATCCCCGCTGGACGGCAAGCTCCTGGTCAAGCGGGTCATCGGGATACCCGGTGACAGCGTGCAGCTGGTGAACAATCGACTGACGATAAACGACCAGCCCGCCGACTACGTGACAGTGCCGAAGTCGAGCCTTCCCAGAGCGATCGCACCGCATCTGCCGCACGTGGAGGTGTTCGAGGAATCTCTGCTCGGCGCCTCCCGCACGATCATGCTCGACCACATGCGACATCGGCCGATCCAGAATTCGTTCGGTCCGATCACCGTCCCAGCTGATCACTACCTGGTGCTCGGTGACAATCGCGACAACAGCCAGGATTTCCGCGTCATCGATTTCGTCCACCGCGATGCGGTCCTGGGCAAAGCCAACGCGATCGCGTTCTCGCTGGACTATACAAACTACTACCTGCCCCGCCGCGACCGCTTTTTTCGCGACCTGGAATAAGCGTCCCGGCGCCCGCAGCCGAGACGCCCGCTCAGTCGCGCCGCGTGAGTTTGCGCAGGCCTGTCAGCAAAACCATACCGACCAGGCCAGCACCTACGAGCAACAGGACAAAAAGAAAACTCGTGGCAAGAAATTCGAGAATGACGTCCCGCTCGATGCCATATTGATCACCCAGCCAGATGATCGCAGCGACGGTTGCCACCGTTCCGAGAAATATCGTGCGCGTGAGCCGCAGCCAGGATTGACGGCGGGCCGTGTTGCGCTCGATGGCATGTGGTCGGGTTCTGGAGGAAGGCTTCTTCAAGGTTCTGCCCTGCGGATGAAACAGCACAATATCAGGCAATTGTTTATGATCACACCGACTTAGCAACACTTAGCAAGAAGGGGGAGTGCCTAGTGCTGAAGTTCGGTCTTACCGCGCCGGCAAATTTCTGGTCCCTGGACCTGCCCGCCAGGCAAGCCGCGCTGGCCGCGCTCGCGGACGCCGGGTTTGCACATATCTACTGTGCGGACCACGTATCTTTCCGCGATGGCTCCGGGGCTGACGGTTTTGTCGAGGTCGCAGCGCTATCGCAGCTGCATCCCGCCATGGGTGTCATGATCAGCATTTACCTGCTGCCGCTGCGCCACCCGCTGCCGGTTGCCAGGCAGCTCGCCACGATGGACAAAATTGCCCCTGGGCGCATGGTGTTCGGCATCGGTGTCGGCGGTGAAGACCGCCACGAGACTGAAGTCTGCGGCGTCGATCCGCGCACGCGTGGCGCGCGCGCGAACGAGAGCCTCGAAATCATCCGCCGTCTGCTGGACGGCGAAACGCTCGATTTCGACGGTGCGCACTTTCAATTGTCGGAGGCGCGCATCAGGCCTCGCCAGCAGGCGCGCATCCCGATCATCGTCGGCGGGCGCTCCAACGCCGCGCTAAGCCGTTGCGCCCGCTTCGGCGACGGCTGGATCGGCGTCTGGTGCTCAGCACGCCGTTATGCCGAAGCGGTCGCCCGGATCAGCGATGAAGCCGCCGAAGCAGGCCGCACGGATGTGGATTGGATGCACGGCTATCAGCCGTGGCTGGGTCTCGATACCGGCAATACCGACCGCGCGCGCCAGACCGTGGCGCAGCAAATGGAGGCCTTCTACAAGGTGCCTTTCGAGCAATTTGAACGGTACACACCCTTCGGCACGCCGGCAGAGGTCGCCGAACAGCTGCTGCCCTACGTGGAGGCCGGCGCAAGCTTGATGAATTTCAAAGTCTGCACCGCTGATCCCGAAGAAGAGATACCGCTCGCCGCGGAACTTGCCGACGAAATGCGGCGCCTCGCGGGCTGATGGCAGAACGGAAAGATCGCATCGATGCGATGGGTGCAAGCTGGCTCATCGGCTTCTCTGTTCTTCTCGGTCTCAACCAGGCAATGGTCAAAGTCGTCAATGCAGGCCTGGCACCCGTGTTTCAATCCGGGTTGCGCTCCCTGTTTGCGCTGCCGCTGGTGCTTGCATTCGCCATCGTGATGCGGCGCAAGCTCGCCATCAACGACGGCAGCCTGCCATTCGGCATCATCAACGGACTCTTCTTCTCGGCAGAGTTCTGCCTGCTCTTCCTCGCTCTCGATTACACGACGGTCGCCCGGGTGTCGCTTTTCTTCTACACGATGCCGGTGTGGGTTGCGCTCGGCGCTCACTTTCTCGTCCCGGGCGAGCGCCTGCATCGCAATAAGGTCTTTGGTCTCGCGCTCGCCGTCTGCGGTGTCGGCCTGGGCCTCTCCGGCGACCTGGGGGCAGCGCCCCCGGATGCCTGGATCGGGGATCTGCTGGCGCTGATCGGCGGGATGTTCTGGGCCGGCATCGCGCTCATTACCCGCACGCGCCTCAGCATGTGCTCGGCCGAGATGAACCTCCTCTACCAGCTGGCCGTATCCAGCCTGGTGCTGCTGGCGTTGAGCCCTCTGTTCGGCGACCTGGTGCGGGATATGACCCTGACGATCGGATTCATTTTCGCGGCGCAGGTCGTGCTGGTCGTGGCAATCGGGTTTCTCGTCTGGTTCTGGATACTGTCCATCTACCCCGTATCGAACATGGCTTCTTTCGGGCTTCTCACGCCCATCTTCGGTGTGCTTTTCGGCTGGTTGATCTTCGATGACCCGCTGACGCTGGCTTTTGTCGCGGCGATAGCGCTGGTGAGCGTGGGCGTCATTCTCGTCAACACCGAGCCGCGTAAAGCGTCATCGGAGCAAACGTAGTGGTACGCCACGCAGTGAAGCTCGTTCTGACCTGCTGCCTCCTGCTCAGCATCCCGGCAGTCGCCAACGACGTCGTGATCCGCGGCGGGCTCGTCTACGACGGCAGCGGCAGCCGGCCCTACATCGCCGACATCGGCATAGACGGTGACAGGATCAATACCGTCGCTCGTCAAGGCGGCCTGCAGGGTGAAAAGGTCATCGACGCTCGCGGTTTGAGCGTCGCCCCTGGGTTCATCAACATGTTGAGCTGGGCAACCGAGTCTCTGCTGGTCGACGGGCACAGCCAGGGCGACGTCCGCCAGGGCGTCACCTTGCAAGTGTTCGGCGAGGGCAGCTCGATGGGGCCGTTCAACGAAACAATGGTGGCACGCCGCCTGGCCGCTCAGGGAGACATCAAGTTCGACATTCCCTGGCGCAGTCTGGCTGGTTATCTCGAGCACCTGGAAACACGCGGGGTGACGCCCAATGTCGCCTCTTTCGTCGGCGCAACGACGGTGCGCCGCTACGTGCTCGGCGATGCAGACCGGGCACCTTCCCCGCAGGAACTCGAGCAGATGCGCGGGCTGGTGGATACTGCCATGCGCGAAGGCGCGATGGGCCTCGGCTCTTCACTCATCTACGCGCCGGGGTTCTATGCCGACACAGATGAGCTGATCGCGTTGACGGAGGTGGTTGCCAGATACGATGGCCTCTACATTTCTCACCTGCGCAGCGAGGGTAACCGACTCCTCGAGTCCATTGCCGAACTGATCGAAATTGCCGAGCGCAGCAAGGGGCGCGCAGAGATCTACCACCTCAAAGTCGCGGGGCGGGACAACTGGCCCAAGTTCGATCAGGCGGTGGCGCTCATCGAGAGTGCCCGCGCGCGCGGTCTGCAAATCACAGCCAACATGTATACCTATACGGCCGGCTCAACGGGCCTGGACGCCGCGATGCCGCCGTGGGCACAGGAAGGCGGCTACAACGCCTGGGCCGGCCGCCTGCAGGAACCCGCCACACGCGCGCGGATCGCGGCCGAAATGACCCGGCCAACCGATGCGTGGGAAAATCTGCTACTTGCCGCAGGCGCTGCCAATACGCTCCTCGTCGGCTTCAAGAATCCGAATCTGCGCCATTACACGGGACGTACACTGCAGGAGGTAGCGGACCTCAACGACAAGCCCGCGCACGAAATGGCGATGGACCTGGTGGTCGCCGACGGATCACGCGTGCAGGTGGTGTACTTTCTGATGAGCGAGGCGAACGTGGCCGCAACTGCCGCGCTGCCCTGGGTGAGCTTCGGCTCCGATGCCGCGTCGATGGCCAATCAAGGCGTCTTCCTGAATCGCAGCACGCACCCGCGCGCATACGGCAACTTTGCGCGCGTGCTCGGTAAGTACACACGCGACGAACAAGTGCTGGAAACAGCTGCGGCGGTTAGCAAGCTGACCGCTTTACCCGCCGACAATCTCAGACTGCCGACGCGCGGGCGCATCGAATCCGGGGCGTTCGCTGACCTCGCCATTTTCGATCCCGGACGGATACGCGACCATGCCACCTATGCCGATCCCCACCGCTACAGCACGGGCATGGTTCACGTCTTCGTCAACGGCATACAGGTACTTGCCGGCGGCGAGCACACCGGCGCTCAACCCGGGCGTTTCGTGCGCGGGCCGGGATGGCAGCCGGGCGGCTGAAGCCATGATGGGCGCGGCAACCACCGCACCGGCAGGGGGAGCCCGCATCGACAAAAAACATCGCGAGGCACCTCGGCTCGAGGCGACCGGTCGTCGAGCAAGCCTTCGACCGCAACCAAAAACTTCTGCTACGCTAGCCGTTTGGGTCGAATCGGGGAAGGCGCTGACGGCGCCGCTTTGACAGTTCTTGCAGATGTACGTACACCAAACCGAAACAGAGAGTGCTTGCAGCAATCGTCGTGAGGCAGGCAAGCGCACACGATGAAACGCCTCTTCATGTTTTCTGTCGCCCTGTTACTGGCGGCAGCTTGTCAAGATACTCCAGAGCCCGAAAACGGCAGCGCGTCGGCGGTACCAGTGGGTTTCGAACCACCGCTCAGCGCCACTGCGGATTGGCTCGAGGAACTCACGCGCAGTCTGCCGGAGCGCCTCCAAGCCAGACTCATCGGCGCCGGAGATCAACGTCTCCTGCTGATGGAGCTTGCCGCTTCGGCATTCGAGCCGTCACTGATCGTCGCACCCGGCGAGGGCGTCTCCGCGGCGCAAGCGCTCGAGCAGGATGATCTGACCCTGGTCATCGGCAGCGGCTTCGTTACGGAGGCGCACAGCCTCGAACCCGTGGGTCTGCTCCAGCACGAAGGCACGGCCTTGAATCCCGTACAAGTGCACGGTTACACCCGCATTCTCGGCATCAATGATCAAGGGCTGGGGGTCATTCACCGCAAGGATTACCAGCGCGACCTGTTTCACAGCGCCCTCCAGGTCGGCCCGGGCATCGTCGAGGCCGGCCAGCTCGACATTTCCGAGCGCGACTTCAAACGCCCCCGCTACTTCCGCAGTTTCGTCGCCGTCTGTGAAAACAGCTGGCTCGTTGGCGTGAGTCTCGCACCGACCCATCTGCGCACGCTCGGTGAACTGCTGCTGGCGGACGTTACCGCACGCGAAGCGGGTTGCGACGAAGTCGTCAACCTCGCTGGGGACCGCCAGGCGGTGCTGGCGGTGGCGCTGCCGGAGAATCGTTTGTTCGCCCACGGCGATGCAAGAACCTACAAGGTCAGCCTGCTGGGTTTCCGAAATATATCCCGATAATTAAAATTATTATCCGGGTATTAATTATTTAATATCCGGGTTATTATCTCGCGCCAACGCTATTTGGACATTCTGGAAACGCTCATGGCGCAATCTTACTCCGCATTCGACGCGGCCCGGCGTATCGGCCAGGGCCCCTTGCTCGACGTTGCTCTGGCTGTCAAAAACTACCAGGAAAACAATCCGCAGAGCCTGCCGATCATCTTCGACGATCAGACCAGCCAGACCATCGACGTATTGCTCGAAGGGGATGAGGCTGAGATAGCGGCGTGGATAGACGCACATTTCCCGCAACCGGCCAGGCGCGGGCGCGGCCGGCCCAAGCTGGGCGTTATCGGCAGAGAGGTGAGCCTGCTGCCACGACAGTGGGAGTGGCTGAGCGCTCAGCCGGGCGGTGCGTCGGTGACGCTGCGCAAGCTGATCGATCAGGCGGCACGCGATCCGCAGGCGGAACGGCGTGCAGCGCAGGACTCAGCCTACCGGTTTGCCAATGCCATTGCTGGTAACGAGCCCGGATTCGAGGAAGCGATCCGCGCTTTGTACGCCGGTGATCAGGTTAGTTATGAAGCCAACACCGCTTTGTGGCCCGAAGACGTGCGCGCCCATGCGCGCAGCCTGGCCACACGGGTCTGGCAACCCTAGCTTTCCGGCGCTGGCCGCAATCGCGGCCAGCGTCCGTAGGTTAAACCTCGCCACAGCCATTCGACCGGACCGAATCTGTAACGCGCGAGCCACCAGGGACTGAGCGCAAGCTGCAGGATCCAGATGCCACCCACGACGAGATAGAGCTGCGCTCGCGAAAGCTCGCCTACGAGCGCCAAGCCCGCGCCGGTGAAGACAAAAAGACAAATCAGCGAATGCATCAGATAGTTGGTCAGCGCCATACGCCCGACACAGGCAAGGCGATGCCGTAACTGGCTCGACAAGCCTTTGTGCACAACGAGGAGAATCAAACCCAGATACCCCAGGGCCATGCCAAGACGACCAATGTGGTATGTCCACTGCGCAAACGCAAAAGATTCGAGGAAGGAGAAGTCGCTCGCGACCGCGCGCTGGACCTCATAGCCGTTCGTGGCGATACCGACGACAAAACCGACGAGCATCAGGCGCCAGTAGAACGCAGAGCTCCGCTCTCCCTGCAAGACCCCGTATTTATAGAGCGCCATGCCAAGCAGCATCATGGCCAGCGCGTCCCAGAAGAGAATGAGCGGCAAGACGAACAGCAGGGTTTCGTTGACCACCTCGCGGTTCCAGGCAAAAGCACTCAGATAGCTGCCGCGCCGCGCCGCCAGTTCCTCCGCAACCCCCGCGGCATCGAGTTCGAAGTCCGCTTCAAACTCCGCCCAGGTCCGGGCGCCTTCCTGCACCTCGGCGGGCAGCGACGCGGGATCTTCCGCCGCCGCCACCTGGGCGGCGGCATCGCGCGCCATACCAAGGCCGAACTGGGTACCGGCATACATGAGCGACATCAGCACGATGAGCGTTACCGCCATCGCGAGCAGCCTGCCGGGGCGGGCATTCCTGGCGAGGAAGAGTACCGCTCCGGCCAGAGCGTAGTTGATGAGGATGTCACCGTTCCACAGCAGGATGTAGGCGTCAAAGAGACCGAATACCAGCAACCAGAACGTGCGCTTATAGTGCAGCCAGCCGCCTTTGCCGCTCGCACCGGCGGTAAAGAGCACAACGCCCGCACCAAAAAGAATCGAGAAGAGGCAACGCATCGCGCCTTCCGCAAATACGTCTACGCCACCCCACACAAACACGTCCCACGCGCCCGGCATGCCGGAACCCGGGTTGTTGTAAGCCGTGGACAGCATGCCGAACCCTATGACGTTGAGGAGCAGAATGCCCAGCAACGCAAAGCCGCGCAGCACGTCCAGGGACTCGATGCGGTCTTGTACAGCAACCGGTGTTCCGCTCATCTCAAACCTCCCCGCTTACGTTCAGGCAGCCAACTGCTGCTCAGCCGCCTTCGATGCGCGCCATGAAAAAAACTTCACTCTGCGGACTGATCGCCTCGAGAAACGCGTCCTGATAGATCTGCCCATCAATCGCAACCGCACTCTTGTCGAGCGTCTCCGCGAGTTCCGGCCAGCGTTGCGTCAGTTCGCGCAGCAGGTCCCGATAGTTTTCGGCAGATGTCTCGACCTCGCGCGTACCTTCGGTAAACGCCAGGAAACTGTCTGGAAAAGCTACTGTCGCCACAGGTTATCTCTCGTCTGCGGACAAAAAAGGGGGCGCGGGCCCCCTTTGTTCGTCGGTGCTCCCGGGATTAGTCGTCCAAAGCCGCCAGAATGTTTGGCGGTGACAACGGCAGATCGCACAGCCGTTGGCCGAGCGCGCGCGATACCGCGTTCGAAACCGCTGCCAGCGGCGCAACGATGGGGGTCTCACCCACGCCGCGCACACCATACGGATGACTGGGGTTCGGCACTTCGACAATCTGGGTGTCGATCATAGGCAGATCCGAAGCCACCGGGATGCGGTAATCGAGGAAGCCAGCGTTTTCCATCACACCGTTCTCATCGAAGATGTATTCCTCGTTGAGCGCCCAGCCAATACCCTGCACGGCGCCGCCCTGCATCTGACCTTCGACGTATGACGGATGTATCGCAGTACCGGCGTCCTGGATCGCTGTGAAACTCAGCACCTCCGTCTTGCCGGTGTCGCGATCGACGGCAATGTCTGTCAGGTTGATGGAAAAGCTCGCGCCCGCCCCCTGAGCATTGACCGAAGCGCGGCCCTGGATCGGACCACCGGTCTTAGCGGCGCTGCCTGCAAGGTCTGCCAGGCTCAGCGGTTTGACATCCGCGTTCACGCCCGGACCGGGCACCGCGCTGCCGTCCTGCCATTCGACCTGATCCTCATCGAGGCCCCAGGTCATCGCCGCACGCTTCTTACACTCGGCAATGACGTCTTCGCAGGCCTGCGTGACTGCCATGCCGGTCGCAAACGTCGTGCGCGAGCCGCCGGTCACGTTACAGAATCCGGTGCTTTCCGTGTCTCCGACCTGGGCACGCACGTTTTCGTACTCGACGCCGAGCGTCTCTGCTGCCATGAGACACATGGACGCGCGCGAACCGCCAATGTCCGGGCTACCCTCAATGACCATGACGGAGCCGTCTTCGTTGATGTTGATCTCGGCGCTCGACTGCATGCCGATATTGAACCAGAAACCCGCCGACACACCGCGCCCGGCACCCTCCGGCACCGGCTTCGTATAGTTCGGATGGTTCTTGGCCGCTTCGATGCACGCTTTGAAACCGATCGGCGGAAACTTGGGGCCATAGGGCGCCTGCGTGCCTTCGTCTGCTGCGTTCTTGAGCCGCAGGTCCAGCGGATCCATGTCGAGGGCTATGGCCGCCTCGTCCAGCGCACACTCAAACGCATGCATGGTTTGCGGCGCTCCCGGTGCGCGGTAGGCCGCCACCTTGGGTTTGTTGACCAGGACGTCGAACACCTCAACCGAGAAGTTCTCGATGTCGTAAGGGGCATAAATGGCCATCATGCCCGGCATCGTCGGCGCGCCGGCAAAGGCACCTGCCTCAAACGCCACCCAGGCATCCGCCGCGGTGATCGTGCCGTCGTTTTTAACGCCGACCTTGACGCGCGCAACCGTGCCGGAGGTCGGCCCCGTTGCACGGAAAACCTCTTCACGGGTCATCGTCATTTTCACCGGACGTCCCGACTTTTCAGACAGCATTACGGCCAGCGGCTCGAGATACACCACCGTCTTGCCGCCGAAGCCGCCGCCGATTTCACTCGCAATGAACTTCAAGTCTGCGATGTCCTTGTCGAGGAGCTTGGCCGTATTCGCGCGAAATTCGAAATGACCCTGGGTGCAGCACCAGACGGAACCGCGACCGGTTTCGTCGATGTTGGCGACACATGCGTGCGGCTCGATGTACCCCTGATGCGCCATCGGCACCTTGTACTCACGCTCTATGACGACGTCCGCGGCTGCAAAACCTTCGTCCAGGTTACCGCGCGCGAGCTTGCCGATCGCGGCAACGTTAGACGGGCTTGCCGGATTCTCGACCCCGGTCGTGAAATTGTTTTCGTCGATGAGCACGGCGTCGTCCGCCATCGCGGCAATCACATCAAGCACGGGCGGCAACACCTCGTACTCCACCTTGATCGCATCCAGCGCCGCGTTGGCCAGCATCGGGGAGGTTGCGGCCACAGCCGCCACCGCGTGCCCGTGATAGAGGACCTTGTCGCGGGCCATCACGTTCTTGGCCACATCGCCGAGCGTACCGCCGCCTTCGCCGCCGACTTCACCACCTTCCACATCAGGAAAGTCTTTCCCGGAGACAGCGGCCAGGACACCGTCCATGGCCAGCGCTCCGCTGAGATCGATGCTCTTGATCCGCGCATGCGCATGCGGGCTGCGCAGCACGCGCCCGTGAATCATGTTCGGAAGAATCAGATCAGCGCCAAAACGCGCGCGTCCAGTGACTTTGTCTACGCCATCCGGGCGCACCGGGCGCGTGCCGATCTGCTTGTAGTCAACGGCTTCAGCCATCCCATCCTCCTAATTCAAGTGTCCGTGAGACCTTTTCGAAATTGGCATCGAATCTACCACAAACCTGGCGCTGTGGAAGCCTCAGACGCTGCGTCCGCCGTCGACGTTGATCGCGGTCCCGGTGATGAAGTCGCCGTCCTCCGACGCAAGATAAGTCACCGCGGCGGCTACATCCTTCGGCTGCGTGAGTCTGCCGCGTGGAATGGTGGCAACCAGGCGTGCGGTGGCTTCGTCGTCCAGGCTGTCCACACCCATTGCCCCTTTCATGAAGCCGGTGTCAGCCGCCACCGGATTGACGGCATTGACGCGAATGTTATGACGCGCAACCTCGAGCGCGAGACCTTTTGTCATCGTCAGCACCGCGCCCTTGGTGGCGTTGTAAGGCGTCACGCCGGGCCTCGGCGCCACCGCGCCTACAGAGGCGATGTTGATGATTGCCCCGCCGCCGCCTTCGATCATGTGCGGGATCGCGTGCTTGCAGCCGAGAAAGACCCCGCGCACGTTCACCGCAAAAACCGCATCGAAGTCTTCTACCGTGATCTTCCACATGAGCTTCTGATGATGCGAGTAGCCGGCATTGTTGACCAGCACGTCGATGCCGCCGAGCTGCTCGAGCGCCGCATTAATCATCGCCTCCACCTGAGACTCTTCGGCCACGTCGCAGGCGATCGCCCGGCAGACGCCACCATCCGCGTTGATCTCATCGGCAACCCGGGTCGCGCCATCCAGGTTGATGTCAGCAGCGAGCACGCGCCCGCCCTCCGCGGCGAAACGTTTGGCGATCGCCTCGCCAAAACCGGAACCCGCGCCCGTCACGATAATCCGTTGCTCTTCGAAACGTCTCATTCAATCTCCCCTTACTTCAAGAATATCCAGCGCCTATCGCAGCGCCAGCACGACAGCAGTCATCCCCAGCACTGACATGAGCACAAATGTGCCCTGGGCACCGATGAGCCTCGGATAGTTGGCGCCCGGACTGCGGGCGAGTCCCCACGCATGCAGGACACGCAGCACCACCAGCGCGGCGCCGCAGACATGCACAAACGCGCCGCCCGCCCCCGCCACTTCCACGAGGTACAGAAGCACGAGCGCCAGCGGCACGTTTTCGACGAAGTTGGCCTGCACGCGCTCGGCCGCAGGCGGCTGCCACTCGGGCAGGGCCTGGGCGCGCAAGCGCGCGTATAGAACGTAGTTGGCCAACAGGACGCTCAAGAGCGCCATCAGGCCCGCGTACAAAAGCGTGATCGGCACCATCAGACAACCCCCGCCACGATGAGGACCAGCCCCAGAACGGCAAGCGTCATCCCTATCCAGGCGTACTGATCGAGCCAGAACCGCTGAAAGGCGGCGGCGCTGCCTTTTTCCAGCACCGGCAGATCTTTGACGAACTGCGAGGGCCGCGGTGCCACCCAGACGATCTGCGCCCCGTGCCAGAGACACCCGGCGCCGACGGCGAACAACAACCAGCTCAAGTCCATACCTCTCCCCCATCGTATGTTTATGTTGCTAGGATACTCGACGCACAGAGGTCCACGAAATGGGGAGAGAGGGTAAATGAAGCGCACCATCGCGTTCGTCATCTGTCTGGCATGCTGGGGCTGCGCCCCGGAAGAAGCCAGCGAGCCGGTTGCGGAAGCAACTGTCGCCGCAGCCGCTGAAGATCCAAACAGCATTCAAGCCATCCAGGACGCACAGCGCGCGCGTGAGGCGCTACCCGGCAAGGCGCACTATGACCGCGCTTGCGCAACCTGCCACGGCGGCGCGGTGCAGAAAGCCCCGCACAAAGACATGATCGGCCTGATGACACCTGAGGCGATTCTCAAGACGCTTACCGACGGGGTGATGCAGGCAGAAGCGAGCGTGTTGACGGATGCTGAACGCATCGCGGTGGCTGAGTATTTGTCAGGGCAACCGCTCGGCACGCAACTGGCTGACATTCCCGCCTGCGACGACAGCGTGGCCTTCGACGCGCTGACGCCCGCCACTGCCAGGAACTGGGGCATCCAGCCGGAAAACCAGCGCCACATCACGAACGCGGGCTTGAGCACAGGCGACTTCGCCAACCTCGAGCCCGTCTGGGCAGTGCGTTTTCCCGGCGCCAATCGTGTCCGCTCACAGCCCGCGCTCGCCGGCGGCCTGATGTTCGTCGGCTCCCACAATGGCAATGTATACGCCCTGGACCAGAACAGCGGCTGCCAGGTGTGGTCTTTTCAGGCAGCCGGCGAGGTCCGCACCGGCATCATTGTGAGCCCCTGGGGGCAGCCTGATCCCGCTCCGAGCGTCTACTTCGGCGATGTGCTCGGCAACGTGTACGGCTTAGACGCGAAGAGTGGCACCCTGCTCTGGCGCATACGCGCGGATGATCATCCCAACGCCACGATCACCGGCACGCCGGCGCTTCATGACAAGACGCTGTACGTACCGATATCTTCACTGGAAGTCAGTCTCGCCATCGATCCGGAATACGCGTGCTGCACATTCCGCGGCTCCGTGCTCGCCCTGGATGCCGGCACCGGGGAGCAGCTGTGGCGCACGTATACGATCGAGGAGGAGCCTCGCGTCCAGAAGCAGACGAGCGCCGGCACCGATGTGATCGGCCCGTCCGGAGCGGTGGTCTGGAACTCACCCAGCATCGATGTGAAGCGTCGCCAGATCTACTTCGGCACCGGGGAAAACATGTCCTCGCCCGCGACAGAAACGAGCGATGCGCTATTTGCCGTCGACATGGATACCGGCAAGGTCAACTGGATCTTCCAGGCCACACCCGACGACGCCTGGAACGTGGCATGTGGCACAACGACCCCACAGAACTGCCCCGACGAAGACGGGCCGGATTACGACTTCGGCGGCGCAAGCCTGCTCGTCTCCGCAGACCAGGGTGACCTGCTGATCGCCGGACAGAAGTCCGGTTTCGTACACGCTTTGAATCCCGACGATGGCAGCGTCGTCTGGCAGACGCAGGTGGGCCGCGGCGGCATCCAGGGGGGGATCCATTTCGGTATCGCGGCAGCGCACGGGCGCGTCTACGTGCCCATCAGCGACATGGCGGACGGACGCACCTATGACCACCCGGACCGGCCCGGCATGCACGCGCTGGACGTCAACACCGGCAAGATACTCTGGTCGACGCTGCACGAAGATGCATGCGACGGACGCGACTTCTGCCATCCCGGGATATCTCAGGTACCCACCGTCATCGGCGACGTTGTCGTTGCCGGTGCGATGGACGGCGTCGTCAGGGCGTACGACGGGGCTACGGGAGACGTCGTCTGGCGCCTCGATACAACGGCGACCTTTACCGCTAACAACGGCGAGCAGACGAGCGGCGGTTCTTTCGGCGGCGCAGCGGGGCCCATCGCCTACGACGGCAAGCTGGTCCTCAGCTCAGGCTATGGGATCTACAACCATATGGCCGGCAACCTGCTGCTGGTGCTCGGTAAATAGGAGAGCCACGTCCGCTTGCACGGCAAGCGGACGCAACGGCCGGATTCGAGGACTCCCTCAGACCCTTATCACGCGCCCGGGGCGTGCTCCGCTGTCCTCATCGTTTTCACGCGTTTTGGCACCAGCAACGAAGGTGGCGAGGTAACCCTCGGCACCCTGCAGGATGCGCTTCCCACCCGCGGGCAGGTCCGCATGCACTGCGAGCTCTTTGAGACCCAGGCGTTCGAGGTCGAAAAGGTTCAGGTCCGCGCGTTTGCCGATCTCGATGCTGCCGCGATCGTGCATGCCGAAGAGCTGCGCGTTGGACAGCGTCTGCTTGTGCACCAGAAGTTCGATCGGCAGGCGCGGCCCACGGCTGCGGTCACGCACCCAGTGCGTGAGCTGATAGGTCGGCCCGACCGCATCGAAGATGAGATTCACGTGCGCGCCGGCATCGGACAGACCGATCGTCGTGTTGGGATGGGTGATCATGTCTTCCATGACCGAGAACGTCCCGTCGACGAAGTTGGCGCCCAACAGAATGGCGAAGTTGTGGCCGTCGTTCTCGAGCAGGAAGTCGTACATGTACGAGGCGACATCCGCACCGGCGGCCGCGGCAAGCGCACCGATGTTGCCGCTGGCGTCGGGCTCGTAATCGATCGGCATAGTGATCGGGAACATGGCCGGTGCCGCCATTGCCAGCAGACCGTAGATGTTGGCCATCGTGCCCGGCTGGTCCGGCGCAATGTCCTTGTCGGCGAGAATGGCAGCTTTGACCTCGGGCTTGCGCATCTCGCGCACGCGCTCTGCGAGCGGCAGGTCCGCGAGCTTCAGGTAGGTCTCGCGGCGCTGGAACATGTGATACGAATCGAGGCTCGTAACGAAGCCGATGGGACGCGTCGCGATCTGCGGCGTGACCGTCAAGCCCTCGGCATTGGCGCGCTCGACGATGTCGAGGCAGTTTCTCCACTGATCCGGCCGGTTGCCGTTCTGCGCCAGCGTAAACGTGCAGCTGCGGCCGCTCGCGCGTGCGATTTCGGCAAAAAGCTCGACCTCCTGCTCGGTTGTCCACTTTTCGGGCCCGGCGATATCGCCGACAACCCCGGCCGGCACCGCCTGGAAGACCCCTTTGCCGACTTCGCGCATCGCGTCGGCGATGGCCAGGAGCTCGGCTTTCTCCGCAAATGTGCCCGGAATGGATTCACCGGTAACCGCACGATGCCCGACCGTGCGACTGGTCGAGAATCCGAGTGCGCCTGCTACAAGCCCTTCCATGACGATGCGCCGCATCGCCTCGAGGTCCTCCGCCGTGGCATCCTCGTGCGTCAATGCGCGCTCTCCCATGACGTAGTTACGCAGTGCCGAATGCGGAATCTGCGTGCCGACGTCCATCGTGTACTCGCGCGTATCGAGGTAATCGATGTATTCAGGAAAAGTTTCCCATTTACCCCACTCGATGCCTTCATAGAGCGCGGTGCCCGGTATGTCTTCGACACCCTCCATCAGCTCGATCATGCGCTGTTCACCGCCCGGCGGACACGGCGCGAAACCCACACCGCAGTTACCCATGACGATGCTGGTCACGCCGTGTGAGAAAGAGGGATCGAGGGTGTCGTCCCAGCTGACCTGACCGTCATAGTGCGTATGCACGTCCACCCATCCCGGGGTGAGGTAAGCGCCGTCGGCATTGATCGTTTCTTTCGCCTGGCCGTCCGCTTCGCCAACAGCGGCAATCACGCCATCAGCGATGGCAACGTCGCCGCTGTAAGGCGCAGCACCAGTGCCGTCGACAATCTGCGCGTCTTTGATCAGGTAGTCATACATGGAACAGTCCCCAAATTCCCGGATTAAGCGATCAATTCTGCCTCTTTCCCGAGCCGTGGTCTAACCCGCGTCGGACACGTATAGTCCGCCATTTCCCCTCTGGAGCTTCACCGATGCAACAGCAATTGCTGGTCAACAAGAACGACCTCTCCGACACCCGTTGGCAGGAGAGTCCGGATCCGGAACCCGGCGCAGCGGGCAATGTCGTGCTCAAAATCGACAAGTTCGCTCTGACGGCCAACAACATCACGTATGCGGTCGCTGGTGAAAGCATGCAGTACTGGCAGTTCTTCCCCACTGAGGAAGGTTGGGGCCGGGTACCCGTCTGGGGCTTCGGCACGGTGATCGCCTCGGCCCATCCGGACATACAGCCCGGCGAGCGCTACTACGGTTACTTTCCTGTCGGCAGCCATCTCACCATTCAGGCGGAGACCACCGGCCAGGGCATGGTCGACGTCGCGCCCCATCGCGCGAACCTGGCCAAGGTATACAACCAGTACAGCCGCGCCGGCGCCGAGGACACGCTCGCCGATGCCGCCGAGATGGTCTATCGGCCGCTCTACATGACTTCGTTCATGTTGGCCGACTTTGCCGCCAACAACGAAAACTTCGGCGCCACCGACATCATCCTGACCAGCGCATCGAGCAAAACTTCGCTGGGACTGGCTTATCTCCTGCACGCCGCTGGTGACGTGCGCGTGGTCGGTCTGACGTCCACGAAGAATGTGGATTTCGTTGAGGGCCTGGGCTGCTATCACCAGGTTGTGACCTACGACGATATTGCAAGTCTCGACAACTCCCGTGCCAGCATGGTCATCGACATGGCGGGCAACGGGACGGCGCTGGCCGCGGTTCACAACCACTTCACCGACCAGTTGAAGTATTCCTGTCTGGTGGGCGCGACACACTGGGACGCCCGCGCGGGTGCGCAGGACATGGCCGGCCCCAAACCGGAGCTGTTTTTTGCGCCGGCGCACATCGAGGCGCGCAGCAAAGAGCTCGGGCCACAGGAACTGCAGCGGCGTTTCGGCGAAGCCTGGGATGGATTTGTCGATCAGGCCGCCGGCTGGATCGAAATAGCCACGCTCGCCGGGCCGGAAGCCGTCGAGGCGTACTACCTCGACCTGCTCGCAGATCGCGTCAACCCGGCAAAGGCGGCCATCTTAAGCGTCTAGCAGGCAGCTTCCGTCAATATGGCCGATCGATCGTAAGGTGCCGGTCGGCCAGCACCCAACCTGTGTCGGTGCGGACTACCCGGTCCCGGTAGATACCCGTCGTGATCAGGTTGGTGGCGCCGTTTTCCGTTGCCATCAGCGTGAGATAGGAGACGACGAGCGCCTCGCCATCCGTCTGACTTTCGTACCAGACGTTGCTGATGACGTGTTTGCGCTCGTCGGTTTGCGCATCCAGCGCGCCTTGCATCAGCCCCATGATGGCATCCCGTCCCGCAAACGCAGATGGTTCGTCCACACCGGCGATTACCAGCGTGAAACTGGCATCGACATGAAAACAAGCTTCCAGCATCGGCAGATCTTTCTGATCCAGCGCATACGCTGAACGGTGCAGCAATTCGACAATATCCTCTCTCGCGGACATTACGCTCTCCTTTTATATTTTCTTGTGGTCTAAGGCGTCACTGCAGGTTGGCGCGCACGGCGGGCAATACGTTTTCCGCAATGTACGCCATACGCCGGCTGCCGCTGTCAAAAGATTCGCCGGGAAACTGTGCCCAGAAGTGGACGTCTTTTATCTCCGGATATGCGGTCAACATGTCGGTCAACGCGGCAACTGCGCCCGGGCCGTCCATCACTTCATAGAGACCGTCTCGAAGCGCCGATTCCGCGTCAGGGAAGAGTGGCACCTCGTCGGGCGGCCCGAAGGCGCCCCAGCTGACATATTGATTTGTCTGGTACAGCGCATACTCGCCAACGTTGGCCGCCTCGCGCTCCGGGTCGTCCGCGATGATGCCCCAGTGGCCGGCAAATATGGCGCCCTCCTCGCGGCTTTTGCCGACTTTCGCAAGCGCGTCTACATAGACGTCGTGCCCAATCCCGCCAGTCGAAAGGAAGCCATCGCCAATGCGCGCAGCGCGCTCAATCGCAGGTTCCGCCATCCCGCCCATCAACAGACGCGGCGCCTGGACGGGCGCCGGGGCCACGCTCAAGCCGGAAATCTGGAAGCGCTTACCCTGATGCTCGATTGGCTCGCCGGTCCAGGCCTGACGCAGAATCGCAATGCCTTCCTCCATCAGGCTCGGTCGGTTCTTCAGGCTACGCCCGAAGTAGTCGAACTCGAGCTGCCGGTAGCCGAGCCCGACGCCGAGATCGAATCGGCCGCCGGTCAAGAGCGATAACGCCGCCGCGTCTTCCGCCAGGCGCACCGGATCGGCCAGAGGCAGCAGCATCAGGTTAGTGCCGATACGCATGCGCTTGGTGCGCTGTCCGATCGCCGCCGCGAGCACCAGCGGCGACGGGGTATAGCCGTCAGCGACGAAGTGATGCTCGGTCAGCCAGACCGAATCGAAACCTCTTTCTTCCGCCCAGGCGATCTGCTCCAGCGTCGCCGCATAGAATTCTTCAAAGTTGTCCCCTTGCGGGTTACGGAAGTCGTACCAGAGACCAAAGTTGATATCGCGCGCCATTGATTGTCCTCGCACCCTCGAAAGTTGGTGCCGCAGAGTAACGTCCCGGCGACGCAGGAATCAACGCACGACCCCACATACGCCATCTGCTAAGCTCCCCCGCCATGAGTGAAGACACCGCCCGCCGCCTGCAGGTGCTGGAAGACATCGAGGCCATCAAGAAACTGAAAGCACGCTACTGCCAGGCGTGTGACGACGACCACAACCCGGCCAAGCTCGGCCCGTTGTTTGCCGAGGACGCAACGTGGGAGGCGAGCACCATGGGCAAGGCGGAAGGCCGCGAGGCCATCAAAGCCATGCTCGGCGCCGTCGGTACCAGCGGCACGATTCGCAACTCGGCGCACAACGCGATCAATCCGATCATAGAGGTCGACGGCGACCGCGCGACCGGTGACTGGCGGCTGATCATGCTTTACACCGGCATCTACCCCGACGGCTCGCTGCACTTTTCACGCATCATCGGCTGGTACAAGGAGACCTATGTGCGGGTCGACGGAGCATGGCTTTTCCAGAGCCTTTTTTGCCAGGTCGAAGAAGCCGCGCCTTACCAGCTCGCCGAACCGCCCGCATAATCAACCATCATACGAGGTAAATCATGAGCGATGACATTCTCGCGATACAGCACCTTGCCCAGGTCTACGCAGACGGCGTCATGCAAAGAGACGCCGACATCTGGGGCGACACGTTTGCGGAGAACGGCGCCTGGATCCTGTCGTCAGACATGGAGCCGGTGCGCGGACGGGAGAACCTCAAGGCTTTCTGGACCGGCGTCATGGCCGGCTATCCCAACGTGCTGCACTGGGTGCAGCCGGGCATCATCGAGGTCGACGGCGACACCGCAACCGCGCGTTTTTACGTGCAGGAGAACATCAAAGACGCCGAGGGCAACACATTTCGCGTCGCCGGAGTTTACAATGACGAGCTGGTGCGCGAGAACGGCGAGTGGAAATTCAACGTGCGCCGTTTCAACGCGATGTACCGCGGCCCAGTGGACATGAGCGGTGACTGGATCGGCTATCCCGCGTAGAGAGAACATTTCGGAGAGGCAGTATGGCAGAGCAGATGCTGGGACAGAACGAACCGCCAAGTCATCATGGCGGTCTGGAGAATCTGGACGAGGAGTACAGCTACTGGATCGATGAGTACGAAGGCGATATCCCCGCCGATCTCAGCGGCACGTTTTTTCGCAACGGTCCGGGACGTCAGCGCATCGGCGAGACAAAGTACGGCCATTGGTTCGACGGTGACGGCATGTTGTGCGCGTACACTTTTCGCGACGGCAAGGCACACTTCAAAAATGCCTATGTCCGCACGCCGAAGTACGTGGAGGAAACCGCGGCCGGCGACATCAAGTACCGCGGCTTCGGCACTCAGATTCCCGGCGGCTTCTTCGCGAATCTCGGCAAGATGCCGGCAAACCCGGCGAATACCAACACGATCTACCACGGCGGCCATCTGCTGGCGCTGAACGAAGGCGGTCACCCATGGGAGCTCGACCCCGCGGACCTCAGCACCGTCGGCGAGTTCGACTATGCCGGCGGGTTGGAACGCAGTCAGGTTTTCAGCGCCCATGGCCGCGTGCATCCGCAAACCGGCGACTACATCAACTTCGGCGCAGGCATGTCCGGCATGACGCTGAAGGGTCCGCAACCGTGCGTGAACATCTACCGCATCAATCCGGAAGGCAACCTCTTCAAGAAGGCGCAGGTACCTCTCGAGCACTTCCCCTTCTGCCACGACTTCGTCATCACCGAGCACTACGCCGTGTTCTTCATTGGCTCCATCGTCTTCAAAGGCATGGGTGGCGTCATGCTCGGGCGCAAAACCATCTCTGACGTGGTTGACTACGATGCCAGCATCCCGATGCGCGTCCTCGTCGTCGACCTGGAAACGCTCGAGCTCAAGAAAACCTTTGAAACCGACCACGGCGCGATCGTGCATTTCGGCAACGCCTATGAGCGCGGCGACGAGATCGTCGTCGACGGCTGCTACCAGACAGGATTTGAAGCCAACGCGACGCTGGTCGACGTCTTCAACCCGCACAGCCGTTTCAACGGCGGCTTCTTCAAACGCTACGTTCTCAACATGACTGACGGCAGCATGACCACCACCGACATTTGCGATACCGAGTGCGAGTTTCCGACATTCAACATGAGCCTGGTTGGCAGTCCCAACAAGGTAACTTACACAGCGTGCTCAGTTGACAATGGCGCCAACGGCTTTTTCAACGGCTTTCAGCGCCTGGAGGAAGACGGCCAGGCCACGTTAGTTACCCTGCCGCCAGGCTTCTACGGCTCTGAACCGCTGTTTGCCCCCGCTGCGGGAGCGACGCGCGAAGACGACGGTTATCTGCTCGAAGTGGTCTACGACGGGTTTCAGCATAAAAGCGAGTTGCAGGTCTACCGCGCCGACAACGTGACCGAGATGGTGTGCCGTTTGCCGCTGCAACACCACGTGCCGCATCAGTTCCACGGTTATTTCACCGACAAGACGTTCTGCTGAGCCATGCCGTATTTCGAAAAAGTTGCCACCATCCGTGGCAAGCGCTTCGGTGTGACCCACGATCTCGTCCTCGACAACGGCGAGCCCTACCTCGAGCGCTGGATTATCTGGTGCGGCTTCACAATACGCCTGCACAAGTTCCACAAAGGCGATGACGATCGCGCGTTTCACAATCACCCCTGGTGGTTCATCACCGTGCCGCTCAGGACCTACGTAGAGCGCACGCCGAGCACCGAGCGGCAGGTCGTGAAACGGCTCTGGCCCCACTTCCGTTCCGCCAAGCACAGGCACATCGTGCAGCTGGCTGACGACAAGCCGGTGTGGACATTCATCCTGACCGGCCCCAAATGTCAGGACTGGGGCTTCTGGGACAAAGACGAGTTTGTCCATCACGAGCAATGGCTTGCCAACCGTGAGACACTCGGATCGTCCGTCTCTACGATGAGTTGAAGATATGACTCCTTTCGACCCGCATGCCAGCTGGCAACCGCTCCGCGACCGCGCCGCGGTCACCGAGAACCCGCGCCACCGCAAGCTGCTCGAAGAAGTGGCAAACCACATGGAAGCAGAAATCAACGGTCGTCTCGAGCCGTTGATGGCGACGCTGACCGCCGAGCCTGTCTATCACTTCTGGCGCGTCGGCCCAGAGAACATGGTGCTCGAAGGATATGACGCGGTCGCGGGCTTCTACAGCAACATGTTTACAACCGGCGGCCAGCAATTCCAGGTCGTACTCGACCGCATCGTCGTCGATGACGGCGGCGTGATCACTGAAGGTCAGGTGCGTCAGGTGTACCCGGCTGCGGCGCTGGCGGCGATGGGTATCAATGCAATCAACGGCGAGGACGTCCAGACACATGAGCTGTGGCTCTCGAATGCACAGCTGATCACGGTCTGGCCCGCCGACCCGGATGCCAAGCTCGTCGGAGAAGACATCTATTTCGGTGAAGACCCGATGACCACCCTCACGCCCATAGAGCGCAGCGAGCTGCCGGCCTACTACGTTCTGCCAGACTGACAGCCGCCGCGGCGACTATCCGCCAGCGGCGGACCGCAGCAGAAGCAACACGCCCAGGCCGACGACGAGTCCGGCCGTGAGCTTCAGACGTAACGGCAGATACCAGGCCGGGACACGCTCCTCCGGACTTTCAAAAGTTTCATAACCCATGAGCACGATCAGCCCGAGTATCAAAAGGGGGATGGTCAGATCGAGTGGCAGGAGCAGGCATCCGACCGCCCACAAGCTCGGCAGGACGCCAATGCACAGGCGCCGGAGGCGCACAGCGGGATCGTCTGCCATGAGCGCGAATCCCCATTGGATACCGCCGAGGAAGGCCAGGATCGCAGCACCATAGGCGGCGCCGAGACGGATCACCCAGGGCGCCCACTGCTCCTGAAACAATAATAGCGCGACGGCAGCACCGACAGGCGCCAGCCCCGCATATCCGAGCGCATGCGCAAAACGATGGATGTAAGGGTCACTTGTCATGGCGTGAAATTATCCGCGGCAGTGTCGAGAGAACGTCAAGGCCTGCTGTCTATGCTGCATCAGGATGCCCATCCAGAGCTACCTATTTGACTTGCCCGCCAACCGGGGGGAGGATGAAGATCAGATGCGAGCGTGATATCCGGTCAGTTCGAAACACGGGTTTCGGTTATCGCAGGGAAGATGCGAAGTGCAAGTACAAGAACGGAACCTCATCAGATACATCCCTTTGTGGACTGCGCTGCTGATGCTCTCCGTAAACGCGGGAGCAACTTCGGTCGTCGCGCTCTCTTTCACCGATTTGTGCCTTCAATCATCCACTATTGTCGAAGGCCGCGTATCAACCATACAGACGCGAACCGATCCTGGCGACGGCTTGATCTGGACCACCGTCACCATCCACGTGGTCGACGTGCTGCACGGAAACCCCGCCGACACAACGCTAACACTCGAGTTCATGGGTGGCAGCCACAATGGTCGTACGCTGGCGGTGAGCGAGATGCAGGTGCCCGCGCTCGGTGAAAACGGAATCTACTTCGTACACGACGCCTCCCGCAGGATGGTGCATCCGTTGACCGGCTGGAGTCAGGGCCATTTTGTGGTGCACGAAACGTCCGCGGGAGATCGGCATGTCCGGACCAGCAGGGGTGACACCGTAACAGCCATCACCGAGGTAGCATCCCAGCGCGGTCTCTCACACGGCGTGGCGGCCGGTGTCGAGACCGCGTCCGCAGACGCGCCTGAGGCCCAGGCACTGACCCTGGATACATTCAAGAACCGCATCCGCTCGATCGCGGGTTCGTAGTGCTTTGCGCAGCCAGCGGGTGAAGTTCAAAAGACGCATCGCGCAATGGTTCGCGCTGACGCTCCTCATCGGGTCGGCACACTACGCCGCCTCATACACTCTGGATGGCGCAGCGTGGCCAAACGCAGCGACGGTCATCCACATGGATCTGCCCTCCAGCGGTGATGTATGGCAATCGGCGTTTGCCGAAGCCGTGGCCGAGTGGAACGCTGCAACACCTTTCCAGTTCACACTCGTGACGTCCAGTTTTACAGACCCCTGCGAGAGCCCCGACGGCAGGGAACCACGCAATGGCGTGGTGTTCGCAGCGGATGTCTGCGGCGTCGAATATGGGCCCTACTCTCTGGCCGTAACCAGCAGCTGGAGCACCGACGAGGGACGCACGAAACTACAGTCCGGTATCTGGTACAACACCGCCTATCAGTGGGATGTATACAACGGCCCTTCTCAAGGGCCCGGCTACGAAGGCATTTTCGACTTCCGCAGAGCCACGCTTCACGAGTTGGGTCACGTCCTCGGCCTTGGCCACGAGGAGGACGTACCCGCCATCATGGCCAGAGTCATCGGCGACATTGAGCAGCCTACGGCAGACGACGTGGCCGGCGCGGAAGCCATCTACCTGGCGCCACGCATCAGCAGGCTGTCTCCCGACCCCGTACAGGGATCCAACGCGTCTCAGCCATTCACCATCACAGGTGAACGTTTCGCGGCAGACGCCAGCGTCACGCTGCGTGATCTGAGCACCGGCGAAGTCTTCCCCAACCGCGCCATGTCGTCTTCGAGCAGCAGCGAGATTGTCATCAACCCGAACTTCACCGATGCCGCCGCGACCTGGTCCGTCGAAGTAATCAACGGCAATGGACGCAGCAGCGGCCAGGTGACCTTCGACGTCCTGGACCCCTCGCTTTCCGGATCAGATCTCGTGGTGGAGGACATGCAGATCGTCCCGAGCCAGGTCGGTGCAGGGACCCTGGCAGAAGTGCGGCTCACGATCAGAAACCAGGGCAACGTCGCCGCAGGCGCGCAAACGTCCAATCTGCGGATGGCCTCATCGTCGACCAATGTCACCGTTGACGACCCGCTGCTGGTAGGTATGAACCTGCCGGAGATCCCAGCCGGCGCGGCGCTCAACGTCACGCAGCAAGTATTCATCCCTGACGTGCCTGCCGGCGATTACTACGTATGGGTAATCCTGGACATCAACAGCACCGCCGGACAAATCAACGAAAGCAACGATCGAGCAAACGTCAGAGTCACGGTCGACGGGTCGGCTGCCACTCCCACCGACCTGATCGTCGAGAACCTGCAGGTGACACCTGCTGGGGGACTGCCCGGAGACACCGCAACCGTCAATTTCCGCGTTCGCAACCTGGGCGGGATAACTTCTCAGCCGCAGACGACAAACCTTCGGCTCTCCGCGTCAGCCTCGAACGTAACCGTGGCCGACCCGCTGCTGGTCAGCCTCACCGACCTGCCGACGTTGCCCGGCGGATCGGGGATAGACGTATCAACAACCGTAACCGTCCCTGCGGTAAGCCCGGGGGACTACTACCTTTGGATTACGCTAGACGTCAACAGCACCGCTGGACAGGCCGACGAAACTAACGATCAGGCAAGTACTCCGTTCGCCGTGACCCAGGCGCCGGGCGGAGATACGGCGTCGTTTGCATGGCCCCTGGGCAACGGCACATTCCCGCCGTTCGTAACACAAGATTACACCTGTCGCGGCACGCCCGATTGTTACAGCAACACTCGCTATCACTCCGCACTGGATCTGCGCGCGCAATCGCCAACCCGGGTGAACGCAGCTGCGGACGGCGTCGTGCGCAAAGTTTGCGTCTATGACGGTGTCGCTAACGATCCCGACAGCCCCTGCTACGCAGGCCAATCGGGCGATCCCCTGGGCACCGTGATCGTGCTGCAGCATGCGCCAAATCTGTACTCCCTGTACGCGCATCTCAGCAACGTCGACGGTATCAGCGTGGGCCAGACAGTGACACGTGGTCAGCAGATAGCGCTCTCCGGAAACACAGGCGCTCCAGGCACGCCATATCACCTGCACTTCGAGATCAAAGACAACGACGCCCTGCTCCAGACAAACGTGTACACGCTCGACCACCCGAACGGTTACGGCTACGCGGACCCCTGGGAGCACATCACGACCACCCGCATCGCCCCGACACCGGTACGCGTGGTCAATCCGACCGGTTTGAACGTTCGGCGCGGACCGTCAGTGCTTTACAACGTTTTCACCGAACTCGTCGCCGGTCAGGAGTTTGTCGCGTTTGCCAGGTACGAAGAGGCGGGCGACACCTGGTACCGGATACATCTACCCTGCGACCATGCAAACTCCTGCGCCGGATGGATCGCTGGTACTTATGCGGGCGTGACCTATTCCGAAGAGGCAGCGGCATCGGCGCAAGTGCTGGTCGCCAACCCACCCCGGAGCGGACGCCCGCTGCACAGTACACCCAACGGCCCGATCATCGACCAGATCTTCTCGGACCAGAGGTTTGTGCCGACCGCGAGCGCGCCCGGCGCAGGGTGTGCCGCTGAG
Source organism: Pseudomonadales bacterium (assembly GCA_965267275.1). Taxonomy (GTDB): domain Bacteria; phylum Pseudomonadota; class Gammaproteobacteria; order Pseudomonadales; family Azotimanducaceae; genus UBA4421. Next base: position 1,343,584 of record OZ253950.1, on the reverse strand, counting down.
TGGTATGAGATCTACACACCCGCCGCCACGGGCGCGACGACGGCATGGGTTTGCAGTGATGATGTTCTGCCGGTTGGCGGCACCACCGATACCGACAACGACGGGGTGGCCAATCAGGCGGACAACTGTCCCTTCACCCCGAACCCGGACCAGCTCGATACGGACCTCGACGGGGTCGGAAACGCATGCGATGAGGACGACGACAACGACGGGGTTCCGGACGAGCTCGACGCGTTCCCGCTGGATCCGGACGAGTGGTCAGACGCCGACGGCGATGGTATCGGCGACGAAGCCGATCCGGATGACAACAATGACGGCATCCCCGATTTTGATGAACAGGCGCTGGCGGAGCGGTTCAAGCCGGTGATACTGCTATCGAGCCCTGGAGACAACGGCCTGGGTGTGGACCTGAACGGTATCGAAGGCTGCAATTATCGAGACTATGCGCCAATGGCGCTGCACAACTTGCTAACGCGCGAGGATGAGGGGATCGAGCCGATCATACACACTGCGGACGTGGACTTCGGCCTGACAGAAACAAACCTTGATTATTTGGGAGTGTTTAACAGTCCGGGAGGCTACGTCGATTTCCGGCCAATTCATAGCGACCTATCGACGAGCCTCGAGGAAGGGTACTGCCAGCTCGATGTCACGCCGACCATCTACTACAAAACATTCTACGATCGTGAGCGAGCGTTCCCCTATGCGGTGCAGTACTGGTTTTTTTACTTTCAGAACAATTGGTCGAACGATCACGCCGGAGATTGGGAGACAGTGACGGTGTTTCTGGACGAAAATCGCAATCCCCGCGAGGCGACATACTCCACTCATCTGGAGGCAAACCGCTATCGCTGGGAGTATCCCGTTTTTCATCCGCGCCGACCGGAGGATGTTGAAATTTACGCGGGCACCGATCGTCCGCTGGTTTACGTATCCAACGGCGGTCATGGTTCTTATGCCCACAGTGGCGAAACCGTCTTCCGAACTGGGACCGACAATCACCTGGGCGACTTCAACACGCTGACGGAAATCCAGCTCGTCCGAATTCCAGTCAACGACCGTGGGACAACCTGGCCGCACTACACAGGCCGTTGGGGCCAGTCCCAGCTGCCTTTGGGAGGGACCTCTCCACAAGGCCCCCTCTTCAGGAGGGACGCATCAACCGCTGCGGATCGAAACATCGGGTTCAATCCCCCCATGGATGCTGAATGCAATGTGCGCGACGGCGGTGTGCTGATCATGGGCGAAAACCAGGCTGGTCCGTGGGAGTGGGCGGCCAGATACCGCACCGGCTGGAACAGAGACAATCCCCTATGTGTCCCAGGTGTTACACCTCTGACTCCGCTGAATCGCGCCGTGGTGACATCCCCCACACTCCGCTGGCAGCACATCGGCGGCGCCGACAGCTACGTGCTCCACGTCCGCGAAGACAGCAGCCAGGCGCGCGTCATCAGCCGGGAAGTCGACGCCGCTGGCAGCTGCGAGAACGGCGTCTGCACCTTCAGGCCGTTACTACCCTACGAGGCAGGGCGCACGTTTCAATGGTGGGTGCGTGCTTCGGCGGGTGACATCAGCGGTCCCTGGTCGACGGTGCGGACGTTTTCATTCGACACTTTGGCTGACGATGGCGATGGGGACGGCATTCCGGATGCCGCGGACAACTGTCCGGCCATCGCCAATCAAGACCAGGCAAACACCGACGGCGACAGCCAGGGTAACGCCTGTGACGAAGACGACGACAACGACGGGCTGAGCGACGACGCTGAGAACAACATCTACGGCACCGACCCCTATATCAGCGACACTGATGGCGATGGTCTCAACGATGGCGTCGAGGTGCACCGGAACCTCAATCCGCTGGATCCCTCGGACGGTGCAACACCCATGTGCGGGGGCGGCGAACGCGTGCTGAAGCAGAGCGGATTAGGTCACAAACTCGTCTGCAAATAACGTCCCGCTCAGGCCGGTTGGCGGCGATACGCCATCCAATTAGCACCGAGCACCACAAGCGCCAGCCCCAGGCCGGCCCAACGCAGCGGGGCGTAAGGCAACAGCAGCGCAAACGCGCTCGCGACGCAGACTGGGATCCACGCTGCTGACATCGCCGTGAAGAGATAGCGCTCCACAGCCATGGCCACCATGACCATCAGCGCAAGGGTCATGACGCCAGCTTGTAACACCCCGCCCCAGTCGTTGTCGCCGGTCAGCAACAACGCCGAGTACGCCATCATCAGCGGTATGACAAAGAGCCCGCTAGCGAGCTTGAAGGCCTCCACCGCTGCACCCATCGGCCGCGCGCCCGCGACGCCCGCGCCGGCAAACGCGGCCAGGGCAATCGGCGGCGTGACGTTGGACGTCTGCGACAACCAGAAAATGATCATATGGGCGGTGATCAGCGCGAGCCCCAGCTCCTGCAGCGCGGGCCCGGTCATGACGGCCAGCACAATGTAGGCAGCGGTGGCCGGCAAACCCATACCCAGCACAAGCGCGGCCACAGCCACCAGCGCAAGCGCGAGCCACAGGCGTCCGTCAGAGAGACCAACGACGCTTTCGGTGAACTGAAGGCCAACACCCGTTTGCCCGATGGTCCCAACCACCACGCCCGCCACGGCGCAGGCGATCGATATGGGCACGGCAAGCCGCGCCCCGGTATAGAGGGCATCGGCGATGTCGGTAAAAGACACGCGCGTGTGTTTCCTGATCAGACTGGCGGCGACGACCGCCGCGCAGCCGGCTACACCGACCAGAACGGGCGAGTAGTTCTGCAGAAGCAGCGCGGTGATGAGCACCAGCGGCAATAGAAACTGCGCGCCTTCGCGGATGACGCGCCAGACGCCGGAGGCGTCGCGCATGCCGGTAAACCCGGCCTTGGCTGCCAGAATATGCACATACAGCAGCACCGAGGTGAAGTAGAGCAAGGCCGGCACCAGGCTCATCCAGACAATCTCGCCGTACGCGGTTTTGGTGAACTCGGCCATGACAAACGCGCCCGCGCCCATGATCGGCGGCATGATCTGTCCCCCGGTGCTCGCAGCAGCCTCGATGCCGGCGGCCTCCTCCGGTTTGTAGCCGAGCTGTTTCATCATCGGGATCGTCAGCGAGCCGGTGGTCACCGTGTTGGCGATGGCGCTGCCGGAGATGGATCCCATCGCAGCCGACGCCAATACGCTTGCTTTTGCCGGCCCCCCGCGGAAACGGCCGGCGGCGGCAAAAGACAGATCTATCAGGAATTTACCCGCGCCTGTCACCTGCAAGAAAGCGCCGAAGAGCACGAACATGAAGACAGCCCCGGCAGCGATACCAATGGGCGCGCCAAACAGACCCGCCTGAGTAAACACCTGAAAGCGTACGATACGCTCGAAGCTGAATCCGCGCGTCGCCAGCACGTCCGGCAGATAGTTACCGAAGGCGCCATAGAGTAAAAATACGAGGCCGATGATCATCATGACCGGGCCTACGGCACGCCGCGCCAACTCGAGCGTTGCGCCAAGCAGAATCAGGCCAGCCGCAAAGTCCAGGGACGTGAGGCCGTACAGGAGGTGATCGAGGCTTCGATAGTCGAAATTGAGCACCCGCCAGGCGGCAAAGAGCACCAGGGCTATCACAGCAAAATCCCAGAGGCGCGCGCCTTTGGACTGGCTGAGCGGATAGATCAGATAACCCAGGCACAGCACCCAGGCGAGGTGGGTCGGGCGCAGGTAAGTGGCCGGCTGCAAACCAAGTATCGCCTCAAAGGGCACCGAGCCCGGCGGCAGAAAACCCACGAGCGGCTGCCAGAGCTGGAACACAGAAAGCATCACGCCAAGCAGCATCGCCACCCGGCCGAATTGTGCGCTCGTTTCGCTCACGCGCCGGGCTCCGGACGACAGCCACCTCCATCCGGCGCCGCAGTTTGCGCGGACTCCAGGTAACGGGACGTGCCTGGATGCAGCGGCACCGCCGCAATTTTGTCGAGGTTTGCCACCGTCGTGTCCCGCGCCACGGGGGAAACGTCCATGAGTTCGTCACCATGCTGGAAGAGCGTGCAGACGAGTTCAAAAGCAAGCTGTGGAGGCATATCCTCGTGCACCACTACCGCGCTCCAGATACCCAACGCCGCCACGTCCGTCTCTACCCCGTTGTAGGTTGCTGCCGGAATCGTATAGCCCGAGTATGCCGGATAAGCGGTGCCCAGCCGGCCGAGTTCAGCCTCACTGAGCGGCACCAGATAGAGATCCCGCGTCACCGCGAGCTCAGTCACCGCGGCCAGCCCCAGGCCGCCGACCACAAAGCCCGCATCGATCGTGCCGTCTTTCAGCGCAGACGTCGTTTCGCCGAAATTGAGATAGGCCGCAGCGATCTCATCGAGCTCGACGCCGAGGCCGCGCAGCACGTTTTCAGCCGCGACGGCGGTACCGGACCCAGCCGCGCCAAGAGAAACCCGGCGTCCGCGCAGATCGTCCACTTTGCGGATACCGGTGCCTTCGAGGGTCAATATGTGCACGATGTTAGGGTAGGCGTTCAGCAACACCCGCAGCGGCAGCGGCTCGGGAAAGCGGCCTTCACCCAGATAAGCCGCCGTGACGACGTCCGCCATGGCGATGCCGAACTCACTCTCGCGACGCGCCACCTGGATGACGTTGGTGACAGAACCGCCGGTCACTTCGGCTTTGACGTTGACGTGCGCCAGCTCGCGGGACCATATCGAAGCCATGCCCCCGCCGAACGGATAGTAGAGACCGGCGGGGCCGCCGGTCGCAATCGCGTACGTTTCCGAAGACGAATCCGCACAGGCCTGCGCAAGAACAATCGCAACCAGCACACACACGCGTTTCATGCGTTGGCGGCCTCCATGCGCTCGAGCGCCCGGGCGTAGGGCTTGCGCGCCAGCTGCAACATCAGCACGCCAAACACGCCGAAGGCGATCGTCAGGCTGATGATGGAATAGCGCACACCATCAGCCTCAGGGAACACAACCTCATTGAAGAACCCGGCTATCGGCGGACCCAACAGGTTGCCGATAGAAACGACAAACAGATAGATCGCGGCAACCTGCGCATGGATCATGGATGGCGCGATCACGGGCAGGGAACCGTTGGCTATGCCGAAGGGCGCGTTGACGAGGATCATGGCCGGCACGTACAACACGTAAGCCCACGTCGCGCTCGGCGCAAACTGTATGAGGACGATGGCCGGCACAGCCAGACAGCCGGCAACCATCCCGGCAACGATGTTGGCGTCTCGTCGGCCTCGTTCGCTCAGGAACCTCGCGAACATGGCCGCCGCGACCGGGCCTATGGGGCCCGTGAGCAGGAATATCCAGCCAAACGTCTGCGCAGCGCTCGCTGCATCCTCGCCGTGCACCCGCGTGAAGTAAGACACGCTCCAGAAAACGAAGGCGTAACCCAGCAGCGCGAGGCTCAGGAATCCAAGATGATGGAACGCAAGCGCAGTGCCGTTCGCGCGATAAAATTTTCGCAGCTCACCCATCGAGGCCTTCTGGGTAGCCGGCGGCTGGCGTCGCGTGGGTTCCCGCAACATCAGGAAAACCAGAGCCAGCAACACGCCGGGCAACCCGACGTATACGAACGTCTGCTGCCACGGAGCAAGTTCGCCAACAACCGGCAGCACCAGCGGCTCCGCCTGCTGCACGACCTCGAGCACGAAGCCGCCTATGATGAATGCCAGCCCCGAGCCCATGACGGCCGCCGTCTGAAACACCGACAAAGCCAGCGGGATCTGCGCCCGAGGAAAGAGATCGCCAACCATCGAGACCGTGGCAGGACCGAGAGAAGCCTCGCCAACGCCCACGCCGATACGCGCGGCAAAAACCTGCCAGAACTGCCGCGATAAGCCGCAGGCAATCGTCATCAACGACCAGAAGAATATGCCTGCAGCGATGATGTGCTTGCGTGACTTGCTGTCAGCCATGAGCGCGATCGGCCAGGCTGCGATGGCATAAAACACGGCAAACACGCCATAAAGCCAGCCGATCTGGCTGTCGGTGGCACCAAGATCCGCCTTCATGGGTTCTACGACGATCGCCACGACCTGGCGATCGACGAAGCTGACGATGGAAGCGAGCATCAGCAGCGCCAGCACCGCCCAGGCCATCAGAGGCGCTCTGTTAGCAGTCAACGCTTTCTCATCCGCGCCAATTCACGACTCTGGTGTCTATCGGCTGCACTTAGTCTGCCGGCTTGCGCAGGTGACCGTAGAGAAGTTCCTCGACAAACTCGACACACTTGAACTGCTGGATCTGCGCATCCGCGCCTATACGGCGGTACAACGTCATGGACATGCGCCACGGCTCGGTAAAAGTGACGGGGTCGTCAATGAGGACGTCATAGCGCATGGTGTACTCGCTGGTCGGCGTATAGCGCTCGGTGACTTTCATGTAAGCGCTGTGGTGGTTGCCCGCTCGATCAAACCAGGTTCGATCAAGTTGCCCGGTGACTTCTATGACGAAGGTATCGCCTTCCCAGTAGCCGTATGACTGCCCCATCCAGGAATCGACGGGGGCTTCCCCCGGGTCTTCGAGATAGATGTTGCGCACCGCCCCCGCATATTCGTAGTTGAATAATATGGCGCTTTCCGAATGTACGATCTGGAATGGAAATGGCATGTAAGTCGCGCGCGGTATCCCGGGCAGGTAACACTTGATCTCGGGATCACGATTGAGCCAGTCCGCCTGATTCTCCTGCTGCACCTTCCGCGCTTCCGGCTTATAGGGGATCTCCACGCCTTCGACCACACCGAGCGTGGCAGGCACGGAGCCTACTGCGCCAAGCTTGACGACCTCCGGCGCGGGAATCGGCCCGAGATCGCCCGCCACCATCGCATAAGCCGCGCGCGCGGACTGCGGTTCGACGTTGATGTTCGCGCGGTTCATCACCTGCCAGAAACCATTCAGATCCGGCTTGCCGTCAGGTCCGCGCGGCACTTTGTAGCTCACCTCAAAGTCCGGCGGCGGCATGGCCGCCTGATCGGCAGCGGCAATCCCCGCCCACAATCCAGACAAGAAAGCGCACGAGACCACAGCGGCTTTAAAACGCATAGTAGCCTCCGTCGATGAGAAAAGTTTCCGCCGTGTGATAGGCACTCGCCTCACTCATGATGTATATCGCTATCCCAGCAAAGTCTTCCGGGCGCCCCCAGCGGCGCACCGGGATACGCTTGGAGACGTTCTCCACAAATTTGGGGTTGGCGAACGTGCCCTCAGTCATCTCCGTTTCGATCCAACCGGGCAGCAGCGTGTGCGCTGTCACGTTGTAACGCGCATATTCCACAGCCAGCGCCTTGATCATGGAAACCAGACCACCCTTGGTGGCCGCATAGTGCTCGCCGCGCGCCTGCCCGGAAATCGCCGCCAGGCTCGCCGTCCCGACCAGCCGACCGAACGGGTCGCCGGCTTCTGCACGCTCCCGCATATGGCGGGCAGCGGCGCGGAAGGTATAGAACACGCCGCTCTGGTTGACGCTGATAATGCGATCCCACTCTTCGCGGGTCATGTCATCAAAGGCCGTGCCTCTGCCGCCGATACCGGCGTTGGCAAAACATCCATCCACACGTCCATGCGCACCCAGCGTCTCGGCAAACTGCTCCGCGACCTGGGTTTCATTACTGACGTCACAAACCTGCACGGTCACTTTAGGACCGATACCGACGAGCTCGGCCAGCGCCTGCTCGTTCTTGTCCGCGTTGGTGCCCCACAGACACACTTCTGCGCCGGCCTCGACCAACCCGCGCGCCATGCCGAGACCAATACCACCGTTACCGCCGGTAATGAGCACCACCCGGCCAGAAAGGTCAAAAGGTCGAAATGCCACCGCTGTCTCCTCTACCCCAAACCGCGCAGTGTAACCCGGAGGTTTATGAGACACTACGACCTGACCTGGAGGACAACATGACAAATCCCACCGCTGACTTCGTGCTGAATCAAACGATGCTGCGCATCAAAGACCCCGCCAAATCCATCCCGTTCTACCAAGACGTGCTGGGCATGACGCTCATAGAACGATTCGACTTTGATGCCATGGATTTCTCACTGTATTTCCTCGGCTACCCCACTGAAACAATGCCGGAAGACCCGCGGGAGCGCGCGAAATGGTTGTTCGACCAGCCCGCGCTGCTCGAGCTTACGCACAACCATGGCACCGAGAACGACCCCGATTTCAGCCACCACAACGGCAATGAGGACCCGCGCGGCTTCGGTCACATCGGGGTATCGGTACCGGATGTTTACGCCGCCTGCGCGCGCTTCGAAGAAATGGGTGTCGATTTCGTCAAACGTCCGGACGACGGCAACATGAAGGGACTCGCGTTCATCCGCGACCCGGATGGTTACTGGATCGAAATACTGTCCAGCAAAGGGTTGAGCAACCTAATTCTGGGCGACAGCTAGATCCGGTATGAGGCTGACTTCGACACGGTTGTTCTGACGAGCGATCGCATTCCACTCTCCCGCGCTCGCATCGGCTCCGGGGTAACCGACACGCATGTCCGAAGCGGCGCCATCGCGCGCTTCCAGCGTCAGTCGGAACGGTGCAGTTTCCACTTCCCGCATGAGTTCGGCGAATTCGACGGAGAGTCGGTCGCTGACATAGTCGGAGTCTTCGAGCACATGGCCCGTGTAGGTGCAGGCTAGAACCGGCACCCCGTCACCGGCCGCGACATAGGCACCGTTGTCATCGGTGTCGAGACAAAACCGCCCGAGGTGACTGACGAGGCGAATCTCTCCCTGAAAGCCCATCTCCTCGAGGCGCGGCAACAGTTCACGCAGCTTCGCGGCTAACATAGGGCTGAACGCGTCTTCGTCCATAGCAGTCCCGTTATCATTGTTCACCGACCAGGCGAGCGTTGCCAGAGCCTGGTTGTTGAGCTTGAGTTCTGCTGCCTGCGCTTCCTGCAGCCGCGCCTGCAAAGTCGCGGTTTCGCTCGCGAGCGCTTCCGCCCGACTCGTCTCCGCGGCAACAAGCTGCTCGAGCGCAATGTCGCGCTGAGATTTGAACTGCAGCGCAAAGAAAGCCGCAACCGTCGCGATCACGACGAGGGCCGCCGTCGCCAGATGCGGGCGCCGCGGCGCCGGTTCTGGGGGTTCGGTTTCAGGTTCCGGCAGTTCTCTCGCCTGCATGTTCAGGTGCTCTTTGAGCACTTCGCGCGCCACTTCCTTGGCGAAGGCCTTCTGCTGACGCAGGATATCGGAGCGTAGCGTGAGGTGTTGATCCTCGAGGATCCGGCGTACGACGGCCTGCAGCGAGATACCCATCGCCTGGTCTTCGAGCTGGCGATCCACCTCATCCATGGCTTCGGCCAGGCTCGGCTCAGCCCGCGGCGTTGCTCGACGATCCTTGACGAGCCCGAGCTTGCGCAGCATTTCAAAGAGCTGATGTTTCTGAACGTTTTTGGGCATGACGCCGACAGCGCCCAGCGCACGCGCCTGACCGACGTACACCTCACCCTCGCGGGTCGTGTACATCATCACCGGGATCGTGGCTGTCCTCGGATTCGCCTTGATTGCGGCGACCGCCTCCAAACCATCCATACCCGGCATCGTGTGATCCATGAAGATCACATCAACGTCTTCTTTTTTCAGGAAATCCAGCGCGTCCTCGCCGGATTCGGCGAGATCGACCTGTAGATCGTGCTCTTCCAGGAGCAGCTTCAGTGAGACCCGAGCGGACCTCGAATCATCGACTACCAGCGCGCGTTTGATCGCCATCATGGAATCACCGCGAAAGTGTGCGCACGATAGTACCAACTGCCCGACGCCAGAGGTGTTAACGGGCGCAAACTTTTCCCCTGCTCGCCGGGGGTTTTGTCTATTTCATGGACAAAACCCCGGCACGAGCCGCGACGCTAAGCGTTGTTGCGTCGCGGGACGAGCTGCCAGGCGCGTTCGTGCAGGTAGTAGATCAGGAATTTGACCACGAACTCGATACCGCCAATGACAATCGCCGTGTCGAGCTCGCCGGTAACGATCCACGCAATGATCGATGTCGTCAGCGTGGCGACAATGCGCCAGGAAAACGCCTTGGCCAGGCTCCGGATATGAGAATCGCGCACCGCGCCTGCATCAGACATGTTTGAGTATCCGCTCCACACACTCGTCCACCGAAAGCTCGGCGGTCTGCAGCGTCAGTTCCGCCGTCTCCGGGGCTTCGTAGGGTGAATCGATGCCGGTAAAGTGCGGCAACTCACCTCGGCGGGCTTTCTTATAGAGCCCTTTGGGGTCGCGCTCTTCGGCAACCTCGAGCGGCACATCAAGATAGATCTCGACAAATTCATCGTCGTCGAACAGCGCCCGCGCCATGTCCCGCTCCGAGCGGAACGGCGAGATGAAGGCTGTAATCACAACCACGCCCGCCTCGACCATCAGCTTGGCCACCTCCGCGGTGCGGCGGATGTTCTCCACCCGGTCGGCATCGGTGAAGCCCAGGTCTTTGTTCAGTCCGTGGCGGATGTTGTCACCATCGAGGATGAACGTACGTACCCCCTGCTGATGAAGCTTCAGCTCGAGTTCGTTGGCGATGCTCGATTTGCCGGAGCCGCTCAGACCCGTCATCCAGAGCACCTTGGCCTTGTGCCCGTTCATACGCGCGCGATCGGCCTTGGTGACCTCATGGGCGTGGCGATGGATGTTCTTTGCACGTCTGAGCGCAAAGTTGATCATGCCCGCGCCTACGGTGGCATGCGTATAGCGGTCGATGAGGACAAACGAACCAAGCCCCGCACAGTCGGCGTACGTCTCAAACGGAACCGGCCGGTCGAAGCTGAGCGTCACCCGCCCGATGTCATTCAGCTCGAACGAACGCGCGGAAAGCTGATCGAGGGTGTTGATGTTGTATTTGAATTTGATGTCGGAAACGGTGGCATTCACGCGGGCGCTGCCAATCATCAGCCAGTAGCTGCGGCCGACGTAACCCTCTTCCTGATCCATCCACACGAGCGAGGCATCGAACTGATCGGAAACCTCGCATGGCGCATCGGCAGCCACGATGACGTCGCCTCGGGAGGCGTCGACCTCACGGTCGAGCGTCAGCGTCACTGCCTGATCGGTATGCGCGGTCGTGAGCTTGTCGTGGTAGAGAACGATGTCCTCGACCCTCGCCACTTCACCCGACGGCAGTACGCGCACTTCTTCACCCTGACTGACGGAACCTGCGACGACCGTGCCGGTAAAACCGCGAAAGTCGGAGCTGGGCCGATTGACCCACTGCACCGGAAAACGGAACGGCTTCTCGTCGTCCTGGCTGTGCACGTCGACGGTTTCCAGATAACCAAGGAGCGTCGGGCCGGTATACCAGTGCGTCTGCGCTGAGCGTTCGATAACGTTGTCGCCCTTGAGCGCGGACAGCGGGATCGGAGTTATGCTTTCGAATTCCAGCTGCTCAGCGAACTTTTCGTAATCGCGCACAATCTGGTCATAGACGTTCTGGTCGTAATCGACGAGATCCATCTTGTTCACCGCAAGCACAACGTGCTTGATCCCCAGCAGCGAGGTAATGAATGAATGCCGGCGGGTCTGGGTAAGCAAACCATTCACCGCGTCGACCAGAATCACGGCGACATCAGCCGTCGATGCACCGGTGACCATGTTGCGCGTGTACTGCTCATGCCCTGGCGTGTCCGCGACGATGAACTTGCGGTGGTCAGTGCTGAAAAAACGGTACGCGACATCAATCGTGATGCCCTGCTCGCGCTCCGCCGCGAGGCCGTCTACCAACAGCGCAAAGTCGATGTCGCCGCCCTGGGTGCCCTGCCGCTTCGAGTCCTGCTCCAGGGATGTCACCTGATCTTCAAAAATCAGCTGTGCTTCATAGAGCATGCGACCAATGAGAGTGCTTTTGCCGTCGTCGACGCTGCCACACGTGATGAATCTGAGCAGGTCGAGATTGGCCTGGGTATCGATGTATTGCTGGACGCGGTTTTCCAGATCTTCGTCTTTCAGAAGCGCTTCACTCATTAGAAGTACCCTTCCTGTTTTTTCTTCTCCATGGAACCCGCGCTATCGGTATCGATGGCACGGCCCTGGCGCTCGCTCGTACGGCTGCGCAAAAGTTCCAGAACAATGGACGACAAGCTGTCCGCCTCGGATTCGAAGGCCCCCGTCAGCGGGTAACAGCCAAGCGTACGGAACCGCACGCGGCGGATCTGCACCTCCTGGTCCGGCTGCAGACGCATGCGGTCGTCATCAACCATGATGAGCATGCCGTCGTGCTCGACCACCGCCCGCTCGGCCGCGAAATAGAGCGGCACTATCGGTATCTGCTCACGGTAGATGTACTGCCAGATATCGAGCTCGGTCCAGTTGGAGAGCGGGAAAACGCGGATACTCTCGCCTTTGCTTTTCTGACCGTTGTAGAGATTCCAAAGCTCCGGCCGCTGATTCTTGGGGTCCCAGCGATGGGCCGCATTACGGAACGAAAACACGCGTTCCTTTGCCCGGCTTTTCTCTTCGTCGCGGCGTGCACCACCGAAGGCCACGTCAAATCCGTGCAGATCCAGCGCCTGCTTGAGCCCCTGGGTTTTCATGACGTCGGTATGCAGCGCGCTGCCGTGATCGAACGGATTCATGTCCTTGGCAACCCCATCCGGATTGATGTGGACGATCAGTTCCATACCAATCTCTTTCGCCATCTGGTCGCGAAACTCGTACATCGCCTGGAACTTCCAACGCGTGTCGATGTGCATGAGCGGAAACGGCGGCGGGCTGGGATAAAACGCTTTGCGCGCGAGGTGCAGCATGACCGAGCTGTCTTTGCCGACGCTGTAGAGCATGACGGGATTTTCCGCTTGCGCGACGACTTCCCGCATGATGTGTATCGCCTCGGCTTCGAGCCGATCGAGGTGGGTAATTTCACCTTCGACGCGCGGCGGGCTGTCCGGATAGGCTTTGAGCTCGAGCGTGCCGCGATAAGCCGGCAGCGCAAGGGTTGCGTGACAGCCGGAAGGCAGGTCGACGCGAATGGCATTCCCTTCAACCTGCCAGGCGCGAAAGAGCGCGGTCACTTCACCGTGCGGCCAGAGCCATGCATCTTTACCCGCAACGAGCGCATCCAGCGCGGCGATCAGCGCCGGCAGCGTGAGCGTGTCGAGGAACCGCCAGCGCCGGCCACCGCGGCCGTCGTTGACCATGACCACAACCTGGCCATTGTCCAGAGGACGGGTCTGGACGTAGAGACTGGTGATACGTCTCTTCTTGCTCTGCGCTTCGAGACTGCTGGCAACCTTGGCAATCAGCGGACGGTCGAATTCGTCACGCAGTTCATCGAGCGTCAGCGCCGCCGGCAACCACGCGGCTTTCTCCAGCGCGCGCTCAGTCGAGCGCAAGGTTTTGCCCTCGTCCTGAACCGCGTCGTGCACCGCCTGCGTATCCCAGAACGGCGCGTCCTCACGATTGGACAGCAACGTTTCAGGCAATTCCATAACATGCTCCGAAATGACGTAATTTGCGAATTCTAACGTCGATTACAGAGAATGCCACCTAAACAGGCAATTTTTTCGTTCTATTTACATAATTTATGCAAATTGCGACAAATCAGGCTGCTTGCACCGCGCGCGCGACCTCACCCCAGCGGGCCAGATTCTCAGGCGTCTGGCGGATATCGTCAGCCGTTAGATACATGACCACCCGGGCCGCTACCTCCCCGTAGCGGGCGATCAGTTTGTCCGCGAGATCATCCCAGGTGGCGATGACGGCAAAGTGCTCGAGCATTTCGTCCGAAATCGTTTCGGCCATGCCAGCCACGTCGCCCGCCTTCATCAGAGCGCCGAGCTTTGCGGTCGTACCCTCGAAGCCGAGATCATCGAACTGAAACGCGTAATTGGGCGTCGACCCGTAAAACGCAATCTGCGTTCTAGCGCGCTGGACCAGCTTTGCCCGATCTTCAGGGCTGTCACCCGGCGCGGCAAACACCGGGATGATCAGATCCACTTCGTTCGGGTCGCGCGCCGCCCGCGCAGCGCCTTCGGCGACCGCCGGCAGAAGTCGATTTTCGATGTAGGGCATGGAGTGCATCGGATGGACGTGCACACCGTCACACAGCTCTCCCGCGACGCGGCACATGTACGAGCCTACTGCTGATATATCGACCTTCACATCCTCGAAGTCATGGCGCATCGGCGCCCACGCAGCCGGCAGGTAGCTCAGGTTGTAGTACGGGCCTTCATGCTGCAGTTTTTCTTCACCGCGGAACGCGCGCAGACAAGCTTGCACCGCGCCAACGTAGTCCCGCATCTGCGGCGCGGGCTTATCGAATGTGGCGCTGTAACGCCGCACGACGTGTCCCTTCACCTGGCTACCCAATCCGAGACGGAAGCGACCGCCGGTGTTGGCGGCAAGCTCCCAGGCAATCTGCGCTGAGATCATGGGGCTGCGCGGAAAAGCCACGGCTATGCCGGTCGAAAAATCCAGCTGCGGCGCCGCCATCGCGGCTGCGGCGATGGACATCCATGGCGTGGTACCGGTTTCGGTAAAGAGCATGCCCGCAAAGCCCGCGTCCTCCAGCTGCCTTGCCAGATCCGCGCTCGCCTGCCAGGTCATGCCCCCGACCATCATGTCGAATTTCATCGTGTCTTCCCCTTTGAATGATCAGCTGGCAGGCTTATCGCGCCTGACCCAGCGGCTGGTTGCGGCGACGTCTTCCACGTCACGACCCGCTTTCTGCCAGCCGTTGAAGCCGGCCTCCAGATGGGCAACGTTCTTGAAACCCATGTCTTTGAGCGCGAGCGTGGCGTACACCGAGCGGCCGCCGCCGGCGCAGAAGACCACCGTGCGTCGGTCTTCCTGGAAATACTCGCGATAATACGGGCTCGCAGGATCAGCCCAGAATTCGAGCATGCCGCGCGCCACATGTTTCGCGCCCGGAATAGTGCCGAGGTCGACCACTTCCTGGATTTCTCTGAGATCGACGAGTAGCAGGTCGTCGTTATTCGAGAGCTCCTCCGACAGCTCATCCACACTCAGATTCTCGATTTCCGCCTTGAGCGCTGTCGTTTCGGCAAAAACGTTTTTGATCGCCATGTTCCCCTCCTGATTCCAATCCAGACGTTGCGCTAACCGTATCCAGCCGCGTGACCTTCCTTACGGTGGTCGGATCCCGCAACGTAGCCATCCGCGGTGCGGCAGATGAGTTGCGCCCCGCCAAAAGTGCTCTCGGGCGCGTCGGTAACGACTTCGTGTCCGCGCGCGCGCAGCGCGTCGGCAACGCCGTCGGCGAAACCCTGCTCGAGTGCCACCCGCAAGTCCGGATAGACGTGCCAGCGGGGCGCGTCGCTTGCCGCCTGCGGGTTCTGACCATGATCGAACATGCGCGTCACCATCTGCACATGGCCCTGGTGCTGCATGTGCCCGCCCATCACACCAAAACTCAGCAGCGGTTCAGCCGCGCGCGTGACAAATCCGGGGATGATCGTATGAAACGGCCGCTTACCCGGCCCCACACAGTTCGGATGTTCCGGATCCAGCACAAAACCGGAGCCGCGATTCTGCATGGCGATGCCGGTACCGGGTATGACGATACCCGAGCCGAACGCGAAGAAGTTCGACTGGATGTACGAGACCATCATGCCGCTGGCATCGGCTGTGGTCAGATAAACCGTGTCCGGCGAGACCGGCAACGCCGTCGGCGGCCCGGTGCTGGCGTGCTCGCCGATGCCGGCGGCAGCCCGCGCCAGTGAGCGCTCATCGAGGAGATCTGCCAGCGAGGTTTGCATACTGCGCAGATCCGCTATGTGATCCTGCGCTGCCCGCACCGCAATTTTCATCGCTTCGATCTGCTGGTGCAGCCAGTCGACCGAGTCGACCTCGGCACGCGGCAGATGGGCCAGGATGCCCAGCGCAATCTGCGCTGCGAGGCCCTGGCCGTTGGGCGGGATCTCATGCAGGCAGACGTCGCGATAGTCCTGGGCGACAGGGTCCACCCACAGCGGCTCATGATCCCGCAGATCCTCTTTGCGCAGCGCGCCGCCATCGGCGCGGGCCGCAGCATCAATCTGATCGGCAAGCTCGCCGCGATAGAACGCCTCCCCCCGGCTCTCGGCAATCAGCTCGAGCGTGGCGGCCAGCTCGGGACGGTAAAAACGCGCACCCGCGGCGGGCGCAGGCAGAAAGTGTCGGGCAAACTCAGGATACTTCTCATATTGGGCAGCCAACGCCTGCCAGTAATAGGCGGACTTGGGGCCGACCTGAAAGCCTTCGCGCGCGTAGTAGCAGGCGCACTCGAACAAGTCCGCAAACGGCAGTTTGCCGTAGCGCTCAGACAGCGCGGCCCAGGCACTGACTGCGCCCGGCACCGTCACCGCATCCCAACCGAACGTCGGCATCTGCTCCCGGCCGGCAAAGCGATCCGGCGTCCAGCCGGCAGGGGCACAACCGGACGCATTGAGACCAACGAGCTTCTCACCGTCCCACAGAATGCAGAACGCATCGCTGCCCACGCCATTATTGTTCGGCTCGACCACCGTCAACGTGATAGCGGCCGCCAGGGCCGCATCGACCGCGTTACCCCCACGGCGCAGCGCATGCATTCCGGCCTCTGTCGCCAGTGGCTGTGACGTGGCAACGACATTGGCTGCCGCTACGGGGGAGCGCTGTGAGGGATAGGGTTGGCTCGCGTCGTACACCGGCTCAACTCCCCGGTGTCGGGATCACGGTGACCGGCATCTCATCGGGCTCGAGACCCAGCGTGATGAGCACTTTCGACATACCCAGAAAGAGCCCGACACCCAGACTCAGCTCGACGAGTTCCGCGGGCGTGAACTCCGCGTGCAGCCGGGCACGCTCGGCATCAGTCAGCCGACCGGGATGACCGATGATGTCATCGGCGAGGCGCAACGCGGCCGCCTCGCGCGCCGACAACCGGTCCGCATAACCGTCAGCAACGAGCTCCGCTTTGCTTTCGTCCAGTCCTGCCGCACGGGCAGAATCAAATCGCACGTTTTTTCAGTAGCCGCAGTCGGTAATGCGCGCGTTACGCAGACGCGTCAATTCCTTCAACTCCGGCGGCACGATCCCGCGCTGCCAGAACTCCGCGTAAAGCTCGAAAAATCGGCCAATCGTTTCCGGCGTATGCGCGGTGACGGTGCCGAAATCTTCCGCCTGATCCGGCACCGCCGATGGAATACGAGGATGAGTAGACATGTGTGCTCCCGATGTGTGCTAAACCAGATGGTCCGCGGCCAGAGACTGCGGGTTTGCGCTGAAACCCAGCGTCATCTTGAGACGGCAGGTGACATCAAAAAAGGCGAGCGCCGTCAGCAGCGCAACGCACCCCGCGTGCCCGAGCGCGACATCCGCCCGAGCAACCTGAGCATCGCTCAGCTGGTGATGGGCGAAGGGTATGAGCTCGGCAATTTCGAGCGCCGCCTGTTCGGCTTCGTCGAAGCGTTCAAACCGACCTCCCGCAAGCTCGTCGAGCTCCGGCGCACTCAGCTCGACGCCGTCGTCACGCACGGCGAGCTCCGCGGTACAGCCGTGCACATGCGCGATGCGCAGACGGCACAGCTCCAGCAGCCGCGGCGGCAGTGCCGCCTCGGAACGCAGACTCTGCATGAAAGCACGGTAACGCGACGCCAGCTCCGGCCGGTGCGCAAGCACCCCCTCGAGCTCGGACGCTGCGGCCTGCGCTGCAACGAGTTTTTCCGTCATTTGCCCCTCCAAGAGAACCAAAGCAAACCATGACTAGGCGGCACGCGCAATCTCTGTCAGGCTTACGAGCATGCAGAAAGACAACTCGCCGGAGACGATCCCGGTCTTACCCGAGCCTGAGCATATCCTGGAAGCGCGCAGCCGCTGGCAGTTCGCCGGTGCAGCACGGCCCGATTTCGCCGAGACACCGGCGGCTGATCAGGTATCCGTATGGGACTTCCCAAGACCGCCGGCCATCATGCCCTGCTCGCAGCGGCTGAGCGTCTACGCAGGGGACGAGCTCATCGCGGAAACCCGCCGTGGTGTGCGGGTGCTCGAAACTGCCGGGGCGCCCACCTACTATTTTCCACCAGAGGATGTCGTGGCCGAACTCGAGTTCGGTGATATGAACTCCGTCTGCGAATGGAAAGGGGTGGCGCAGAGCTGCGCCTATGGGGATACGCCCGACGTCGGCTGGCGCTACGTGCGGATGTTTCCGGCTTTTCTCGACCTCTACCTGTGGGTGAGCTTCTATCCAAACCGGCTGGACTGTTTTGTCGATGACGAGCAGGCGCGCGCGCAGCCGGGCGGATTCTACGGCGGCTGGGTCACCGACGATCTGGCCGGGCCGATCAAAGGCGGGCCCCAATCGAGCGGCTGGTGACATGCGCCGCTTAAACGTGCCATACAACCCTACCCCGGCAGTCTGACGTCATGCAGGGGTCCATCGGCAACTGGCTCATTTTCCTGGGTGCCTGTCTGCTGGTTCTCGGGATCATCGCCAAGACCGGCATCTTCGGCTGGTTCGGGAACCTGCCGGGTGATTTCCACATCAAGCGCGAGAGCTTCCAGTTCTATTTTCCGCTCGCTTCCATGATCGTCGTGTCAGTCGTGTTTTCCATTCTCATCTCGCTGATCAGGCGTCTGCTCTGAAGCGGCGCATCGTCTTGGATACATCATGAGTGAAGCCGCACTGTACGTAGTCATCGTTTTTGCGCTCGTCGTCGTCATCGCCTGCGGCTTCGGCATCGCGCAGCCCGCCCGCCTGATCGGCTTCGTCGAAAGTGTCATCGAAAGCCGCCGCGGCATGTGGATCGCCGTCTGGGTGCGCCTCATCGCAGGAGGCGCGTTTCTCGGGGCCGCCAGCGCCAGCCGCTACCCATTGCTCTTTCAGATCGTCGGCGCGCTCAGCCTCGCCGCCGCAGTTTCCATTCCCATCGTCGGCCACAAACGCTTCATCGCGATGGTGGCCTGGTTCAGCACAGCGCCGCTGGGGGTGATCCGTGTCTGGGGCGTGATCGGCATCGCTTTTGGCGCCCTGATTCTCTACGCAAGCTGGTAAGGAAGAGTTAAATGGACGAAGAAGTCGCCGCTCACATCGAGTCCCTGGAAAGCCACGTCGCGCGGCTGGAAGGCATTCTGCACGTGATGCTGGAGGAAATTGAGCGAGGCACCATTCAGGAAAACGCCGCGGCGATTCGCGCCGCGCTGCCGAAACTGGACGGCTGAAGGAACGACGCCCGCTAACGAATTCCCCTTAAATGAAGAGGCTGGCGATCGTGGCGCTGATCAGCGTCACGAAAGTCCCGCCGATCATGCAGCGCAATCCGCAGCGCGCGATGTCGTCACGGCGCTCTGGAACCAGGGCGCCGATGCCGCCTACCTGAACGCCTATGGAAACAAAGCTCGAAAATCCACAGAGCGCAAACGTGGCAACCCCGCGAGATTGTTCAGAAATCGTATCGCCCAGCTCCTGCAGCTGCACGTAGGCGAGAAACTCGGTCATGAAGATCTTCGTGCCGAGCAGATTGCCCACAGCGGCGGCGTCAGCGAGATCCGCGCCAATCAGAACAGCAAACGGGAAGAACAGCCAGCCGAATATCCGCTCGAGACTGAGCGGAGCGCCGGCCACATCCGGCAGCTGACCAAGAATCGTATTGAGCAGCGCTACCAGCGCTACAAAGGCGATCAACATCGCAATGACGTTGGCGGCCAGCAGCAGACCGTCAGAAGCGCCCTTGGTCATGGCTTGAAACACGTTGACGTCGTTCGATTGAAGCTCGCTGACCTGGCCGCTCATGGTTGCGGGAACTTCAGCCTCCGGCAGCATGATCTTGGCCACCACGAGCGCGCCCGGGGCAGCCATCAACGAGGCGGTAACCAGGTATCCCGGATCTGCGCCAAGGCCAACATACACCGCCAGCATGCCGCCGCTGATCGTCGCCATGCCCGCGGTCATCATCGCCATGACTTCCGACTGCGTCATCTTCGGGATATAAGGTTTGACCAGTAACGGGGACTCTGTATTGCCGACAAACACGTTGGCACACGCAACAAGCGACTCTGCTCCGGAAACCGGCATGACGCGTCGCACGACAGCGGCCATACCGCGCACCACCCACTGCACGACGCCGAAGTAATACAAAAGCGACATCAACAGCGAAAAAAAGATGATCGTGGCCGGGATGCTGAAAGCTATGAAGTGCTCTTCATAGCCGCTGCCAAAAACGAACTCGGCACCGGCCGCAGAGGACTGGACGACGGAGGTCACGCCATCACTCAAGCCCTGCAGCATGGCCTGCCCGGGCGGCGACCAGAGCACTGCCACGGCCAGGAGGAACTGCAGCAACAATCCCGCTCCCACGGTGCGCCACGACACTCCTCGCCTGTCGCTCGACATCAGCCAGCACAGCAGCAGAATGAACCCGATACCGCCAGCAACGCGTAACAATTCGAGAAACACACTCATAACGATGGCGTTGCCTCAGTTTCCACGTTCTCGTAATGCGGTGCCTCAAAGCGCGGCGTGCAGACGCAGAGAAACACGAGGTCCTCAGCAGCAGTGTTCTTGACGCGCTGCGCACAACCGGCCGGTATCACGACGCTGTCCCCCGGTTCTATCGCGAACGCAGGCTCGCCGTCGAGCTCCATCAAGCCCGCTCCCGATTCCACGACGTAACGCTCAGCTACGCTGAGTCGATGAAGCTGCGTGGTGACGCCGGGCTCCACACGGCAACGCGCGAGCGAGACCTCGGCGCACTGCGGATCGTTCAAAAGTTCCGTTATGAAACAGCGCTCTTCGGTATAGAAAGGCTGTCCGGCGGTCTGGCGCAGCAGACCGGCTTCATTCTTAGACATCGATATCGCGACCCCCTTGATAACGGCAGTGTAAAGCCTTCATAACCAGCGCGGAAGTTTTGACAAGATCTAACACGGCACACCTTGGTGTAGAGTTGAACCGACACCAACGAGGAGGCCACATGAAAGAAGCGCCCGCGGTCACTGAGTTACTCGACTTGAGCGGCCAACGTGTACTTGTCACCGGCGCCGGCAGCGGCATCGGGTCCGTGATAGCGCGCCGTCTTGCGGAAGCCGGCGCTCGGCTTGCGCTCCATTACCGCGCACATCCACCGGCAGACTTTACTGACGCGATCACGCTGCAGGCGGATCTGGCGGACGCTGGCGGTGCAGAAGCACTCCTGTCGGAGCTGGACGCGGGCGGCTTCGCGCCCACGGCCGTGGTGCACAACGCAGCTGACCAGAGCATCGAAACGCTCGCGGATCTTTCCGACAGTGCCTGGAATGACATGCTGCAAACCAATCTGACAAGCGTATTCAGCCTGTCGAGGGGCTGCGTCGAGCGTATGCCTGACGGCGGCGCTCTTGTGATGATCTCATCGATCGAAGGGACTGACCCGGCCGCTGCACACGGTCACTACGCGGTCAGCAAAGCCGGGCTCAACATGCTGACCCGCAGCATGGCACTAGAGTTCGGTGAACGGGGTATCCGCGTCAACAGCGTTGCCCCAGGTCTCATCGATCGAGATGGCCTGAAGAGCGCCTGGCCCGAGGGGGTCGCGCGCTGGCAGGAGAAAGCACCGCTGGGACGCCTCGGACAGGCCGTTGATGTGGCCGATGCCGTGCTCTTTCTGCTGAGCCCGGCCTCACGCTGGATATCCGGGGCGCAGCTCGTCGTCGACGGCGGCATGTCGGCCCAGTCGCGCTGGTAGCGCGACGGGCCGAGCGCGGGCTCTCAGCGTCCGCCGAGTTTCATGCCCGCTTCGAGCGCATAGTAGCGAGGCGCGCCATACGCGGACATGATCCAGAGCGTCGCTACCGACAATGAACCCGTCCGGTGGCGGTCGTCGGTGAGATTGCTGCCGAGCGCACGCACGTAAAAACGATCCTCCGCGTCATAGAACGTGACGCTGGCATCGAAAATGGTTTTCGAATCCAGCGTCGTGTTGAACTGCGGCGAAACGTCCGAATAGCTCGCAACCGACTCATCCTCATATGAACCCCGCAGCTTCCACTCCAGGCGGCCATAGGGGATTTCATGCTCGTAAGTAATGTCGGCATTTGCCATCAGATCCGGTGCGCGGGTCACCGGCTGACCGCTCAGGTCTATGTCGATAACACCATCGAAGTTGGTATCCGCTTCGAAGGAATCGAACTCGGCGTCCATCCAGGATGCGCTGTAGTTGAGGGTCAGACCTTCCGAGAGGATCCACGAGCCTTCCGCCTCGATCCCTTTGACGGTCATTTCTGCGGCATTGAAGAACAGGGTTTCCTGCCCGCCGCCGGGAAAGGAGACGTTGAAAGTGCGCTGCGCGTCGTCGTACTCGACGTAGTACGCATTCAAAGCCAGACTCGCCCTGCCCTCGGCAAAGGAAAATTTGACGCCGCCTTCGTAGGAATCAGCAATCTCCGGGTCTGTCGGCCGCGCCGCCAGCGGAGTGATCGGGTTCAGCTGGGTGCCCAGCTGATCGTTGTAGCCGCCGCTCTTGAAGCCGCGGGAGAAACCGAAGAAACCGAACACGTCATCATTGAAATCGTAGCCCAGGATCAATCGATAGGTGGGCTCGTTCCAGGACTCACTGTCCCGCACAACCCCCGTGGGGTAGCGACTGAAGTTCGCACCGTTCAAGGGTTCGCCAAGCTCCTCCAGCGTCGGCGCGCCGTCCAGCTGGAACACGTTCACCCGCGGACGACCTGCCCAATCCTTCTCCTCGTCCGTGTAGCGAAAACCCGCCGTTACGTGCAGCTTGTCCGTCACGTCATACGTGCCGTCGATGTAAATGGCCTGCGCCTCGGCTTCCTGCGCGTTACACAGAATCAATGGGTTATCGTTGAAGAACTCAGAGGGCGTGCCGAGAAAGAAGTTATCCAGAAACCCGACAACCTGGAGCACACAGAACTCGGTGTCGTCTTCCTGGAAAAACGCACCGGCAGTAAAGTTGAACGGGCCATCGAGATTCGATCCGATCCGCACTTCGAACTGGCTGGTTTCGCGATCGTCATCGCGAGTGGCATCAAACAGAGATTGCGGACCCGTGGTTCCCGTGTAGGAACTCGGCAGCCGCGATTCCTGTTCGCGTTCCCCTGCGTTGAAATACAGGGTGTAAGAATCGTTGATGTCCCATTCGGCATTGACGTAAAAACCGTCGATATCGACGCGGTGACCCTTGGTCATGTTCAACAACAGATCGTCACGCAGCGTGTTGCCCGCTCGATCCAGCGGGTCTCCGCCAGAGGCGCCTGGATAACCCCAGACCGGGAAAACGTAGCCTGCACCGGACTCGTTGACGATCGGCGGCGTGTCGCCTTCATCGCGCACACGTTCATATTGCGCCACGATGTTCAGCCGTTCGTTGGGCTGCCAGAGCACCTTAGCGCGTCCGGAGAAGACATCATCGCCGCCGAGATCGCGTCCGTCACCACGGCCGCTCTGTCCGGCAAAGGCGGGATCGACGAAGGTCAGAGGACCGTATGGCGCGTTGTTTTCGTAGTATCCATCAGAGTCGAGCTGCATGCCCGCGAAGCGGAACGCCAGCGTCTCGCCGGCCGCAAGGTTCACGGCCGCGTTGTACTTGCGTGTGCCGAATTCGCCGGCGTGAACGCGGACATCCAGCGAGTTTTCGTTGAGCACCGGGTGTTTCGTACGCACATTGATGACACCACCGGTTGTGTTCTTGCCGAACAAAGTCCCCTGCGGGCCTCGGAGCACCTCAACCGACTCGATGTCGAACACCTCGAGGTTGGAGGTCTGGATGTGCGGCACGACAAAGTCGTCCATGGTCACACCGACCGGCGACTCCTTGTACAGGATGATGGTCGTTTCCGAGACCCCGCGCATGGCGAACTGAGCCGATTTGAACGCGGATACCGTGCCGGAAGACAACCCGGGCACCGATTTGGCAATGTCATTCAGATCCCGGATGGCAAACTTTTCGATTTCTTCGCCATCCAGCGCCGTGATCGACAACGGTGTTGTCAGGATATCGCTGACGCCGCGCCGCGAAGCCGTAACCACAACTTCTTCGAGGACCGTCTCCTCGGCGCTGACTGGTGTGCCAGGCATCATGGCGGCAAGCACGCCGGCCGCTGACACCGTCAATAAAGACTTGGTCATCTTTCTCCCCTCTCGTATGCACCATTTTCGGGCGGCATCCTCAGGTATCGCGCATGAAAATGCAAACACCCGGTCTCAGCAAGGCGAGCCGGAAATCTGGCTGACCGTGCAAAGGATTATCGCTTGGGAGGTGGCAACCGACGATCGCCGAGCGTGGTTATTGCTGGGAAACCTGCTGTTCGAGCGCAACGACTTCGGCGGGGGGCGCTTGCACGATACGCTCGCCGTCTACCAGGTAGTACCCGCGCGCGTGCATGCACTGGAAGAAAGGACCGTCTATATCCGCGCCAAGGCGATGCCCTGCTGCGGTCACGGTTGTGGCGCACTCGTCGCTGTCATAGGCAAACAGGAATTCGCCCCCTTCCGGGTGATACCAGGAAAAGGACGCCGGCTGCGCGGCGCAACCGCCGAGCCCCAGAAACGCGCCAATGATGAAAAATTTCATTTTCATGATGCGCGCACTCTAGAGTTCAAATATGACAGCCATGTGACATTTGCCGCCTGGGAGACGTATTTCTACTGTGGCGTACGCAGCCATTTTGTCTTGAAAAACAACCAGTTAGAAATTTTTAGGGCTGGGACCGCATGACGTAACAAAAAAAGGGCGCCACAGGCGCCCTTCGCGAGTCCATCAAGCCGTTATTCCAGACTGACCTTGAGGCCAAGGCTGTAGCCTATGCCGGGCTTGTAACGCTCGTAGAGGTTGCCGCCTTGAGTCCATTCGACCTCTTCGTCCGTCAGATTCTGTACTTTGAACTCGAGCTCCATTTCCGTGTCCCAGGCCCGGAAGATGTACTTCAGCAGAAGGTCCAGCTTGCCGCGGGACTCTTCGACGATGTCCGGCGCATTCTCTGCACCCACCAGCACCACGCGTTCGCCGGTGTAGTTGTAGGCGAGGGAGCCTTCGATACCGCGCTCGTAGTTCTGATAGCTCAAGATCAGGTTGCCCAGGATATCCGACTGCCCCGTCAGCTCGCGCTCATTCTCGAACAGACGCGCAATCTGCCTGCCGCCGGTCAGCGGCACGTTCGATGCCGTTTCCCCGCTGCCGAGCAAGGTCACTTCAGAATCGATGAAGGAGACGTTGGCGTTCAGGGTGAACAGGTTCCAGTCTTCACCCCAGCCGAACCAGTCGTCGAAGAACAGATCTTTGCGCAGCTCTATCTCAACCCCTTCGAGTTCCGCCTCTTCAGCATTGAACCAGGTGAAGATGTCGTTCTGCGCCTGCACTTTGCCGATTTCGATCGGATTATCGAAATCTTTCTGGAACGCGCCGACGCTCAGGCTATCCGCATCGCCGAAGTACCATTCCCAGCGGATGTCGAGGTTTTCGAGCTCAGCCGGCTCGAGAAACACGTTGCCGCGATAGAAATTGGAGTCTTCCGGGTTGCGGATCGTGCTGCCGGTAATTTCCAGGAGGCTCGGACGGTTAACCGTCTCCGAGTAGGCAACCCTGACCTGCATGTCGTTGACGAACTCGAAGGTTACCGAGCCGGACGGCAGCGTATCACTGTAGTCTTCGGAAACGGCGTTGGTGGTGCCTGGCAGCGTGTTACCGCCCCAGGCATCGGCGCTCAGCGTCGTCTCTTCGTCGCGTACGCCCGCCTGGATGCGAATCCGTGGTGTCACCTGCGCATCGATCGCCACATAGTAGCTGGTCACTTCTTCGCCGGATTCAGCAAACGGGAAGATACCCGCCGCGTTGGCTGCCGCGGCGGAAAAATCGCGCACGTCGAGGTAGCCGTTGCTCCAGTTGGGAATATCAAAGAGCTGGCTGGGCGTTTGCAAACCGATGAAATCCGGCGCGCTGGATGTCAGATCGAAACGGAAGAGACGATCCTCCGTCTCGCGCGTCCGCTCGTATTCCGACCAACCGAACAATACCGTCACGTCCGCGTCACCGACGACAAACGGCAGCTCGAAGTCGGCACCGTACTCTTCGATATCGTCAATGAGCTTGGCCCACTGCCGGTCCGGCGCCTGGAACACTTCACGCAGGTCACCCGCCGCCTGACGATTCGAGGTCACTACCTCGTCAAGGCCATCGTTATTCAACGCGTACGTATAGGTGCGCGTGTCAGGAGATTCCCGCAAACCCGAGCCATCCACGTACCGCCAACTCGCCAGCGCCCCGTTGATGCTGTCACCGATATTGAAATAGTGCTCGCCCTTCAGGCTCGACGAACGAATTTCGTTCTCCGTCCATTCGAAGCGATAGCTTTCCACCGGTGTGCCGCCGTTTCCGGATATGTCGTCCTCACTGGACAGACCGCGGAACTGCTGCGTCTCGTCGTCGGTCTGGCGCAGAACAACGTGGGTATAGGAGATGGTGTTGTCGTTATTGAGCTCGAGACCGATATTGGCAAAAGCGCTCATGTTGATCTGGTGCCGGGTGGTGTTCTCCTCGTAGTCCACAGTTTGCGTGAACCCGCCGTTGACCCCGGTGAACTCGTAACGGTTAAAGTCTTTGTCGCGATTACGAAAGCTGTTGTCGTACTTGCCAGCGACCAGGATGCCGAGCGACATGCCGTTGTCGAAGTCGAACCGCATGCCGCCTTCAGCATCGCCACTGTAGTCCGGCTTCAGATCGCGCTCGCGCACGTCCCAATTATTGTAGAAGCTTGCGCCCAGCGCACGATCTGCGGGGAAACCGATGTCTTCGAAGTTTTCGCTGGAGAGCACGACAATATTGTCAGGCTGATGGCGCGTGCCGTCATCGTAACCCCAGTTGTCGTCGTCGCCGCCGCGGTAGTCGAGACCCTCGCCGAAGGTGCCTTCGCTGTTGCCGCCAATGCTGACGGACAGATCCAGGTAATTCGTTTCGGGCGTCGCGCGGGTGCGGATGTCTACGACACCGCCGCTGAAGTCGCCGGGGTACTTGGCAGAGTACGTTTTCTGCACGAGCAGATTGCGCACGATACTTTTTGGCACGATGTCCAGCGGCACGGTTTTCTGGAACGGTACCGGCGAGGAGATGCGCGAACCGTCGAGCAGCGTGGACGAGTAGCGCTCACCCAGGCCGCGGACGTAAACGTATTTGCCACCTACGAGGCTCAAGCCCGTAACGCGCGCAAGCGCATCACCGACGCTCGAGTCTGCCAACAATCCCAGCGCTTCTTCGTCGAGAACGTTGGAAATCTCGGACGTCGTGCGTTTCTCGTCCGGAATGAAGCGGCCGAGCACGACCACTTCTTCGATGGGTCCAGGCGGTGCAATGGCGACACCGCTATCCGCCTCTTCGGCGACGCCCGGCAGAGCACCGCCAAGAAGCAGCGCTGCCAGCAGGACATTTGTTTTGTGTTTCATATCAAAACCATCATGTCTATGAAGAAAACGCCAGGCAACTCTTCCATAAGCCGCCCGGCGTTTGTTTAAAGGAAGCCGGTAGCCTGTTAGTTCAGGCCAACGGTCCAGTCAGCGCCCCAGTCGTCGACGTCAGAGCCAACGACATCGCTGCCATCGGCGTCGAGCAGCGGAGAATCCGGCAACGTAACAGGCGTCGCCGCACTGCCATCAGTGGTCACGTTGGTTGATCCGTCGATGAACGTCTGGATCGCTGCAACGTCGTCACCTTCAATCGCGGTGGCGCAGTCGAGCGTCACGCCCTGGAAGGTGATGCCGGTGCCGAGCAGATTCAGCGATTCGCCCGCAATGCGCAAACAGTTCGCGCTGCCGGACACTTCGGAGTTCCACAACTGCAAACCGGTGCCACGACGCAGGTAGACGCCGCGCTCGCCGTCTACACCCAGAATCGTCATATTGGCGATCGTGGGCTCCGAAACCGGCGTCAGCAGTTCGTCACCTTCACGGTTGTCCGCTTCGATGCCGTTATCTGCTGAGTCGGCGCTCTGCTGGATGTGCACATACTGCATGAGGCCGGTCCAGCCGTCGGTCCAGTCGAGACTGTCGTCCGCGTTGCCGACGAGCACGACGTGGGATGCGTTGACCGTACCGCCGAAGAACTCGATGCCATCGTCCAGGTTGTTGTACACCTGAATGAAGTCGACCTCGGTAGCGTCACCGACGCCCTGGAAGGCAATGCCGTTCAGCTGGTTCTCCGTGTCGACAAACGAGCCCGCAAACTTGACGACTACGTAGTTCAGGCGGCCGCTGTTGTCGTTGGGCTGATCGCCGCCGAAGGTGCCGGAGTTGGCTTCACCTTCCTTGATGCAGGCTGCCGTGCCGCCGGTCTCACCTTCCGGACAATCGTTGATCGGCGCGTTACCGTTGATGACCAGGCCGCCCCACAAACCGCGGGTCGTGGCAGGATCAGCAATGGTGCCGAGGATGTCGGTTGCCGCGGTGAAGGTGATCGGCGCGTTCTGCGTGCCGTTAGCCCAGATCTGCGAGCCGCGGGAGATCAGGATGAAGTCTTCCGGATCGTCACCGACGATACGCGTACCAGACTCGATCGAAATCTGCGCGGGATCAACATTGTCACCGCCGATCGCTACGCGACCATCGAGCAGGTAGATGTTGTTGCGTGAAAGCACCAGATCAGACGTGTAGGTGCCCGCCAACGAGCAGGTCCGGGTCGTGCCATCGAGAGACGTCACTTCTGTCGTGCCCACCGGGCAGGGGAAGTCAGCAGATGCGCTGGGCATACCGACGGTCCAACCAAGGGTCCAGTCATCCGCCTCGCTCTGGATAGCGCCAACAAAAGGCGCATCCTCGAAGAACTCGTTGCTGGACACATCGACTGGAGCGACCAGCGTGCCGTCCTCAGCGATGTTCTCGCTGGCGTCAAGCTCCGCCTGAATTGCAGGGATGTCGTCACCTTCTATCGCGGTGGCGCAGTCAAATGTGACGCCGCCAAACTGGATACCAGTACCAAGCTGATTCAGCGAATCACCAGCAACGCGCAGACAGTTGTCGCTACCTTGCACGATGCTGTTGTAAAGCTCCAGGCCCGTGCCGCGGCGCAGGTAGACGCCCCGTTCACCGCTGATACCCGACAACGTCATATTGGCAATCTTGGGCAGTGAGCGCGGCTCTGCGGTTTCATCGCCTTCACGGTTATCGGCTTCGATGCCGTTATCCGCCGAGTCAGACGATTGATCGATGATCAGGTACTGAATGCTACCGTTCCAGCCGTCCGTCCAGTCGAGGCTGTCGTCGGCGTTACCGGTCAGAACGACGTGCGAGGCATTGACCGTGCCGCCGAAGAACTCGATACCGTCGTCGAGATTGTTGTGCACCTGCACGAAGTCCACTTCAGTGCCGCTGCCGACACCCTGGAAAGCAATACCGTTCAACTGGTTCTCGGTATCGACAAAGGAACCCGCGTAGCGGACGGATACGTAGTTCAGCACACCGCTGTTGTCATCGGCCTGGCTGCCGCCGAAGGTACCGGAGTTGGCTTCACCTTCCTTGGTGCACCCAGCCGTGCCGCCCGTCTGACCTTCCGGACAGTCGTTGATCGGTGCATTGCCGTTGATGACCAGACCGCCCCAGAGGCCGCGATCGATTTCTACGTCCACAAGACCGCGAACGTCTTCATCAGCGGTAAAGACAACGGGCGCGGTGCGCGTGCCGTTGGCAAAAATCTGCGAACCACGCGAAATCTGCAGGAACGTATCCGGAGAGGTACCGAACACGGTCGTGCCTGCTTGCAGGGTCAACGCGGCAGAGTTTGCGTTGTCATCACCTACCTGCACTTTGCCAATCAATTGGTAGAGGTTGTTGGCCGTCAGCAAAAGATCCGACGTGATCGTGCCAGAGAGCTGACAAACACGCTGGCCATTGATCACTTCTGCACTTGTCGTGGTGCCGTCCGGGCAGCCGAAATCGGGTTGGCTGGGCGCGCTGACGGAGCCTGCGAGGGTCCAGCCGTCAGACCAGTCAGTTGCACCGAACGCGCCGATGAAGTCGGTTGCGTCAAAGAACGGGTCTGCAATACCCACCGGGTCGACGCTGTCACCGGTCGTGGATACGTTGGTTGCCACGGCCAGGTAATCTGCGACCGCGCCATCACTATCACTGTCGGTGAGGATCGCACAGGCGAGGCTCACACCCTCAAAAATGACGTCACCATCAGTATCGAGAGTACCGCCGCCGAGGAAATCGCGTGAACGACCGTCAACCCGCACGCAGCGTTCCGAACCGTCGACGAAACTGTTAGACAGAGTCAGGCCGGTACCACGGCGGATACGCAGGGCGCGCTCGTCGCTTTTGCCCAGCACCGTCATGTTGGCGATCTTCGGGTCAGAGCGCGGCAACAGGTCTTCATCACCTTCGCGGTTATCCGCTTCGATGGCGTGATCCGCTGAATTGCCCTGCTCTATGTAAAGAAATTGGATGCTGCCGTTCCAGCCATCTGTCCAGTCGAGAGAATCATCTGCATTGCCGGTGAGGACGACGTACTTAGCGTTGGCCGTGCCGCCGAAGAACTCGATACCGTCGTCCAGGTTGTTGTGCACCTGCACGTATTCGATTTCCGTCGCGTCACCCACACCCTGGAAGGCAATGCCGTTCAGCTGGTTTTCGGTGTCGACGAAGGACCCCGCGTAGCGCACGCTGACGTAGCGCAACACGCCCGAGCTGTCGTTCGGATTGTCGCCGCCGAAGGTGCCGGAGTTGGCTTCGCCTTCCTTGACGCATCCGGCGGTGCCGCCGTCCACGCCCTCAGGACAATCGTTGATAGGCGCGCGTCCGTTGATGACGAGACCACCCCAGAGGCCGCGATCATCGTCCTCGACGGTGCCATTGATTTCCGCGAGCGCCGTGAAGACGATGGGCACAAAGCCCGCATCCGCGGTGCTGTCGGTGCCGTCAGCAATGATTTCACAATCCTGCTCCACGACAACAAAATCTTCAGCCGTTTCGCCAACAACGATGGCTCCCGGAGCAAGCTCCCAGCGGCAGTCTGCACCTGCTGTCGGCGTGACGCGAAGCGCGCCGCCGCTGATCTGGAAGATGGCGTCATTACCAATCACCAGACCCGTAGGATCGAGCGCCCCGTTGGTAAGCGCGGAAGTGTCGACTATGAAAATCGGCTTGTTGTCGAACGCCGCCGGCGCGGTCGTACCGGAATCGGTGATGACCGTGTTGAGCGCGGCCGGGATAACGCTGGCTACGGCTGCGCCACCGGGTGTCGGCGTAGGCGTAGGCGTACCGCCGCCACCACCACCGCCGCTGCCGGGATCGGTAACGGGCACTTCAACCACCACCGAACCCGGTGATGCATTACTCGATGAGCCGCCACAACCTGCTACGAAACAGGCTACGGCAGCCAAGGCCAATGCTTTGGCTACGTTCGAAAACTCCACGGATTACCCCTAATTGGTCTAATTTCGCGCGCACTCTAGACACGGGGTATGAATGAAATGTTGCGTTTATATGACATTTATATGACAGCGTGACGTCTGGAGCGAAGCACGCCTCAGCTCGCCGAAATACGCTGACAAGTTACCGTTACATCCTTGCAGGACGTTGTCATGAAAATGTCAAATCCCACCGCTAGCTTCCCCAACCTTCCCTATAAGCGGCAACGCACATGGGCTATCGAAGGCTCTTGAAAAGCTACATGCACCACGTCAACGCGGTCCTCGACACGGACCTCGTGGAGCTGGCAGCCATGACCAACGCGCTGACCAAACGCGATGTCGGGGAATTGCGCGCGATTGCGGCTGAGATCAAACGCGAGTCATTCAGCGAAAGCGACGGTGCGACCTACGATCACGTTGTGCACGATATGCTCAAGTCCGGACAGATCCGTGTGGAACAGCTGGCCGCTATCGAAGGCCTGGAGGTGGGCGCCGAGGATGAAACGTTATCGGACGACACCTTCCAGAGAATATTACTCACGCTGCTGAACTTCGCCGCAAGTGCGGAAGATTCCGATGAGGACGCGGCTACCCGGGAGCCGCAAGCCCAGACGGAGGATGCCGACGGCACGCGTTCGATCAGCGACCACTGAGCGGTCGCTGATCACTGCGACGACGGGCTAGTGCGTCACGACGCGGGGCAGGGTCTTGGCCTCAGCAATCCAGCCAGCGATGCTCTGTGCAGAGGGCACCTGACGGACGAGGCTCTTCACTTCGTTGACCTCAGCGATCTTCGCGGCAAGATTGTCGGCGTTGCGCTGAGCTAATTCAGGCACGGAATCCACACCTGCCGCTTCCAGCAGTTCAGAGTACTCACCGCCAATGCCCTTGATCCGACAGAGATCCGCATGATTGACGAAGCGCAAAATGCGGGAAGCATCTATGCCGGATGCGTCGACAATCTCCGCACGGCCTTTGCTCGACGCTCCGCGGGACAGCAACTCCTCGCAGCTGGTTACCCCGGCGCTATTCAGCTTCTCTTCAAACACCGGCCCAATCCCTTCTATTGTTGTCAAACTTGTCACAGCATTCCTCCTGAGTGTTGTTTTCTGGTGACACAGAGATGCTAAACAAGTTTTTTAACGCGCAAGTAAAAGCCGGGTAAAAGAAAGCGAACAGATGCCGCCGGCGACAGGAAAACCCAATAATTGGACCATGGTTCAATATTTGCGATAATTGCAGGGAGAATTTCGGGGAACCTGCTTTGAATACGACCGCTCTGGATGACATCCAGCTATTTTCCTTCGACACACTGATCGACCCGTATGAAGCGTATGCTCAACTGCGGGATGCAGCTCCGGTGTTCCACGCCAAAGAGCTGAATCTGCACGTCGTGACCCGTTACGACCTCGTACGCGAGGCCATCAAGGACACCCGAACTTTCTCCAGCAGGTACGACGGTTTTCTCAACGCCAGCCGCGAAACGGTGCTCGCGTCCGCGCCCGAGGATGTGAAGGAAAAACTCCTCGCAATCGAGCAACAGATGATTCCGATACCGCCGACAATGCTCACGCTTGATGAGCCGGAGCATACGAAGTACCGCTCGCTGGTCAGTCAGCTCTTCACCGGGAGCGAGATCAAAAAGAGCGAAGCGGAGGTGAAAGCCGTCATCGAGGCTGCCGCTGACGCCTGGGTCGCCTCTAAAGAAACCGACTACATGCAGGGATTTGCCTTTCCGGTGCCGCTGCGCATCATCGGGGATCGCCTGGGTATTCCCGAGGAGGACCGGCCGTTCTTCGACGATGCGGCAACCGCCGCCGCCGCAGGTCTACGTATAACGCCGCTCTCCCCGGAGGAAATGACCCGCCGAGCCCAGCTCGCGCTGGATCTGCAGAAGCTGCTGGTGGGTTTGATCGAGGCGCGCCGTGAAGACCCGCGCGAGGACATGATCACCATCCTCGCGACCAGCAAGCTCGAAGACGAGGATCGTCACCTGACTCATGGCGAAGCGCTGTCCATTCTCAATCAGTTCCTCGTTGCCGGCCACGAGACCACCACCAGCACCTTCGGGTGGGGCATGCTGCTTCTCTGTCAGAACCCGCACCTGCAGGATGAGCTGTGTGGTAATGAAAAGCTCATCAAAACCTTCGTGGAAGAGGCGCTGCGTATCGAAGCACCGGTTCAAGGGTTACCGCGTCTCGTCACAAGAGATACCGAGCTCGGCGGTTACCCGCTCAAAGAGGGCGACTTCATCATGCTCCGATATGGCGCCGCAAATCGCGACGAGCGGCAATTTGCCAACCCCGACCAGGTGGACGTGCATCGTAACAAAGCGGGCATGCAGCTCGCGTTCGGCTCAGGCGTGCATCACTGCATCGGCGCGCCGCTGGCCCGCCAGGAGTTGAATCTCGGCTTCCCTGCGCTACTGGAACGCATGTCCAACATCCGTCTGGACGACACCGCACCAGCGCCCCAGGCGGAGGCGAGTTTCATTCTGCGCAACCTGCCCCATCTGCACATCCGGTACGACAGAATCTGATCGGCAGGCCTGTCATGAAACGTTAAAATGCGGCCATTACGTTAGACGCTTTACGCCGAGGCAGAACGTATGCAAGCCCTCGAGCTGGATCTGGAAATCGATCCTCTACAACAAGCTTATGTGCGGGAAACGCCGCGCATCTCTTACGTGCAGCCGGAAGACCCATGGCTGACTCGCCAGATCATCTCGCGTCTGGAACTTCTGTTCGGCCGGCGCAAGGTCGAACACATCTATTCGAGACTGAAAGACCGCCCTTTCGACGCGGCTCAGTTCTTCGCTGACGCACTCACCGAAACCCGTATACAGGTCGACTACGACGCAACCCAGCTTGCAAAAGTCCCCGCCGAAGGGCCGGTAGTATTCGTCGCAAACCACCCCTTCGGCGTGGTGGATGGCATCATTCTCTGCCGCCTGGCACTCATTGCCCGCGGTGACTTTCGCATCATGCTGCACGCGATGCTGTGTCAGGATCGGGATCTGGCCAGGCATTTCCTGCCGATCGATTTTCAGCCCCGCAAACAAGCTTTGCGCAACAACATACGCTGCAAGCAACTGGCACAGACCGCCCTCGCAGATGGCATTCCTGTATTGATCTTTCCATCCGGCATGGTGTCTACGGCGTCCGGTATGGGATTTGGCGCGGTGCATGAAGCGCCTTGGACAACCTTCGCGGCGAAGCTCGTCCGCGAAACCCAGGCGACGGTAGTGCCGGTACATTTTCACGGCCAGAACAGCCGCAAATTCCACGTGGCCAGCCACATCGCAGAGCCTCTGCGTATGGCGCTACTGGTACACGAAGCGCTGAACAAATTCGGTACGCGCGTGCGCGTGGACGTGGGCGACCCGATTCCCTGGGAGACTTCGGCGAAGCGGGACAGCCGCCAGGATCTCACCGACTTCCTGTACACCGAGGTACAGCGGACACGGCGTTCTTAGCCCAAGCGTAAAGAAAAAGCGGCAGCTTGCTCCTGACTAATATCGTCCGGAGTAGCGGCTTAGAGCTGCCCCGGACTGCGCTGCATTTCTTTGTAGTAGATATAACGACTTGGCGTCTTGCCCGTCGCCGCAAACCACTGCAACAGGTAGGGGCCCATCCAGATGGCGTCACCCTCCATGACCGGGTACCAACGCTCACCCAACCGATAAACCCCCTGACCGCCGAGCAGGTAAAGACCGTGCTCCATGAAATGACTTTCCACCTGCGGCAAGGTGCCGCCCGGGGCAAACTCAAAGACGTTGATTCCCCAGTCGAAGGCAAGGTCCTCCGGCAGGAGCACCTGCAACAAAGCACCTTCATCGCCTAGAAACGGCTCAGCCGCAACGTCATCGAGGCTCCCGTTGAACGACTCCGGAGCGCTCACGCCATCGAGGGCGACGTAGGGCTTGGCAAAAATCAGCAGCCGGGAACCTTCGGCGGCGCTGGCCTGCCAGTTGCTGCCGGGCGCCAGGTAGGCAAAGCCGTTGCTGCCGACCTGCCATTCCTCCCCATCCACGCCGAACGCAACCGTGCCCTCCAGCACGAGCATGAAATACTGCTCGTCTTCGCGCAGCGCAGACATTTGCGCTCCTGCGCCGCAGGTCGCCAGGCTTTGCGAGAACTTCGCGCCCATTTCGGACGATATCAGCACTACCGTCTCTACACCTTGCCATTGGGGCAGATGGACAGGCACGTGGCTTTCCGGAGTGATCACTGCATGATCGGGAAATACCGCGCTGCGGGTTATGCCGGTATGGGATATGGTCATAAATCAAAATCTCCAGGCGCACGCCATCACGTACACGCTCTCTTGTTAAATGAAATCAGGGGCCGCTGCGGCCAGCTCGAGCACTGTACCCCGCATGGCCGCCAGCCCCCAGGCCGCGTCTTCCACGCTTATCGACTCATCCGGATTGTGCGACAAACCAGCGGCGCAACGAACGAAGATCATGCCAACATCGCATACCGGCGCAATCGCCATCGCGTCATGGCCGGCACCGCTCGGCAGAGCAAAGGCAGGCAGACCCAAACCCTCGATCGCACGCGTAGCCGCGTCCACCATCATCGGCGCACATGTTGCCGGCGAAGCCCGATGCGTTTCCTTGACATCAAACCGGAGCCCATCAGCCTGAGCCAACTGCTCGATGTCTCTGACAATTCTGTCAACACCTTCATCCAGAAGGCTCTGGTCCGTGCTGCGTACGTCGACGCTGAATGTAACGCAGCCGGGCACTACGTTGACACCGCCGGGCTCGACGCTCAGCTGACCGACCGTGGCAACGATATCGAGCGCATTCGCAACCGCGGCAACTGCCTGCACGCAGGCCGCAGCCGTCACGAGGGCATCGCGCCGCAGCCGCATGGGCGTGGTGCCGGCGTGCGCCGCCTGCCCTTCTATCTCCACCTGCAGCCGGCGCGCGCCGGCAATACCCGTGACGACGCCAACAGGTAAGTTCTCCGCTTCGAGCACGGGGCCTTGTTCTATGTGCAGCTCGAGATAACCAAGCAATGTCTCAGGAGCGCGCGCCGCTTCATCGACGCTGGCGATATCGAGACCAAATACCGACATGGCATCGGCCAGAGAAACGCCGTCTGCATCGAGGAGCTGCGCCCAAGCTGGATCCCAGGACCCGGCATATCCTCTGCTGCCCATGAGCGTGGCGCCAAAGCGCACGCCTTCTTCCTCGCCGAAGCCCACGACTTCGATCCCGAAGGGCAGGGAGTGACCGCGAGCGCCAAGACTTTGCACGAGCGCGATGCCCGTCAACACGCCCAGGATGCCATCGTAACGGCCCGCATCTGGAACCGTGTCGAGGTGCGAGCCGATGACCAGAAAGCGGGTCTGACCGGCGGGCGCAAAACGCCCGCATATGTTGCCGACGGCGTCCTCGACAACTTCCATTCCCGCCGACCGCATCCAACCGCCAACCAGCGAGTTGGCCGCGCGATGCTCAGGGCTGAGATACGTCCGGCATATGCCGCCGATCATGCTGGATAAACCCGCAAGCTCATCGCAACGCGCCAGAATCTCGCGAGCCATCGCGAGATTCTCTTCTGGTTCAGCGGGCAACTCAGTCATGTCTTTGGTTCGGCAATCTCATAGATCCTCAACAGCCTCGGTCCATTCCACCTGGCAGCGATCAATACACCAGGCTACCATCGCCGGGCGGGGCGCTGAAGCCCCGCGCGCGCTCATGCAATCACTGACTGGCAGCTCCAGCAACAAAGAGAACAACGATGACGCCCGCTCAGGATAACCCTTACGCCAGTCCGGCCGCCCGCTACTACGCCCTGGGGCTGTTGACGATCGTCTACACCTTCAATTTCATCGACCGCCAGCTGCTCGCCATCCTGCAGGAGTCGATCAAAGCAGAACTCGTTCTGTCCGACACGCAGCTCGGCCTGCTGACAGGATTTGCGTTTGCGATCTTCTACGTCTCCGCGGGCATCCCCATTGCGCGCTGGGCCGACCGTGGCAATCGACGCAACATCGTCGCC
This sequence comes from Pseudomonadales bacterium, assembly GCA_965267275.1. Lineage (GTDB taxonomy): Bacteria > Pseudomonadota > Gammaproteobacteria > Pseudomonadales > Azotimanducaceae > UBA4421. The sequence goes on along the minus strand of OZ253950.1, from coordinate 1,306,285 downwards.
CTCGCGATCGGTACCTGGAGCTTCATGACCGCGGTCAGCGGCTCTGTGCAGAACTATACGCACCTGTTGCTGGCGCGCATCGGGGTCGGCGTCGGCGAGGCCGGCGGCAGCCCGCCTGCCCATTCGATGGTCTCGGACATTTTTCCGCCGGAGCGCCGTGCCAGCGCGCTGTCGATTTACTCCACCGGTGTGAACATCGGCATTCTATTCGGCTTTCTCCTCGGCGGCTGGTTGAATGAATTCTTCGGCTGGCGTATCGCGTTCGTCGTCGTGGGCCTGCCGGGGATTCTCATTGCGCTCGTTGTGCGCTACACCCTTGCCGAGCCCGTGCGTGGTCTCGCCGACCAGCGCACGGTGGTGGACCAGGCGCCGTTCTTATATGTGTTGAAAGTGCTGTGGCAACGCGTGTCCTTCCGCCACATGGCCATGGGCTCGGCCATGAATGCATTTTTCGTCTACAGCATGAACAGCTGGACCGCGTCATACATGATCCGCAGCTTCGGCCTCTCGAGTGGCGAGGTGGGCACTTGGCTGGCGCTCATCCTGGGATTAGGCGGCGCGCTGGGCCTTCTTGGCGGCGGTTTCCTCGCGGAGCGCCTGGCACCAAAGAACGTGCGCTGGTACATGTGGATACCGTCGCTGGCGGCGTTGATCAGCCTGCCGTTTGCGATCGCAACTTATCTCGCAGACAGCCCTTACGCAGCGCTCGGCTGGTTCATCGTGCCGGGATTCCTCGCCACGGTTTACCTCGGCAATACCCTGGCCATGGCCCACGGTCTCGTGGGCCTCAGAATGCGGGCCCTGACCTCAGCCATTTTATTTTTCGTGCTGAATCTGATCGGCCTCGGCATGGGCCCGTGGTCGGTCGGCTTCTTGAGCGACCTCCTCGAACCAAGCATGGGTGTCGATTCCCTGCGATACGCGATGCTGTCTCTCATGCCGGTTGCCATTGTCTGGTCGGCAACGCACTTTTATATCGCATCGCGTCATCTCGAGGCAGACCTCGCCCGCGCACCGGACTAGCCGGACTTTTGCGCCTTGAAGAAAAAGCGGTCCGTGTTCCGGTAAATCGCTTCGTTGTAGACCATGAGCGTGTGCTTGTCCGCCGGGTTGGCGAAGAGGCTGCTCTCATCCACGATCCGGAAGCCTGCTTCGCGCAGGAGATTGCGCACGATCTCCGGCTCGATCCGGTGCAGCGCAGCGTTGTCTTTACCCGCAACACCGACATGATCGGTCAGACCCAGCACCCCGCCCGGTTTCAAAGCACGACGAATGCTCGCAAGGAACGCCAACGTGTGTTCCCGACCGTCGCGGTAGTAGAAGTCGTGGATGAGATTACCAAGGAAGGCGACGTCTACTTCACCGTCCAGCGCGAGATCCTCATACTCCGTGACATGCAGAACCACGTTCGGCAGCCGATTGTCAGCAAGACGCTCCCGCATCGTGCGTTCGTAGTATCCGTCAGCGTAGCGCTCGAGCACGCGCCGGGTGTTGTGTGAATACACGCGGCCGTCAGGGCCTACTGCGGCGGCCAGCATCTCAGTCGTGTAGCCGGCATACGCACCGACATCCAACGCGGTCATGCCTGCCTCGAGCCCGAGAAACTTGAAAGTCTCGTACGGTTTGCGCGCCGCATCCCGCGGCAAATCGAACTCATGGCGATCCGGCACCTGCATCTGCTGCTCTATGCGCAGCTGCATCGCGGGGTCGGCGTGCGCAAACGCCGTCGCGCACGCCACGAAAACTAAAACAAACAAATTTCTGCGCATGGCGCCCTCCACCATCGACTCACGAGAGTGCCATCTGACAAATCAGGCTTCAACACGCCGAGTTGAAGTAGCCGATGAAGTGCCGGAGACTAAACGCTATCGGGAGGGTTGAGACATGCAAGACAGGTCGTCTGGGTATGTGGTTCTGAACGTTGCCGGCGGGAACGCGGCGGACGGAGGTGATGCCATGGGTATCGCCGCCACCACGCTGTACGTCTTGTAGGGGGGAGCATGGCAGAACACCCGCTCATCGATGCCTACCGGAAATTCAGCCCCACGTCAGCGGAACGCGCTGAAAGCCTTGCAAGCGTTTTTCCAGGCGGCGACACACGCTCCAGCGCCCACTACGAACCCTACCCGCTCGTCATGGCGGGAGGCGAGGGCTGCCATCTGACGGACGTGGATGGCCACGAAATTCTCGATTTCATGAACAACTTCACGTCGCTGATCCACGGCCACGCGTTCGGACCCGTGGTGGAGGCTGTGCAGAAACAAGTCGCGCTGGGGTCAGCCTACGCGGCGCCGAGCGACGAGCAGATTGCCCTGGGTAAGCTGATCTGCGAGCGCGTGCCTTCGGTCGAACACATGCGCTTCACAAGTTCAGGCACGGAAGGCACGCAGATGGCGATTAGATGCGCGCGCGCAGCCACAGGCAGGCAGAAGATCATGAAGATGGAGGGCGGCTACCACGGCAGTTACGAGCTCGCCGAAGTATCGCTGGTGCCACGCCCGAACGAGGCAGGACCAAAGGAAGCGCCGGCTTCTATCCCGGTAGACGCCAGTTTCCCCGACAGCGTGCTCAACGACACAGTCGTTTGCCCCTATAACGAGCCTGAGCACGCGGCGAATCTCATAAGCGCCCACGCGGACGAGCTTGCCGCTGTCATCGTCGAGCCGATGCTGGGCTCGATGGGTATGGTTCCGGCACAGCGTGAGTTCCTACAGACAATGAGAGACCTGACAACGAGGCACGGCATCGTTCTCATATTCGACGAAGTCATCACCCTGCGCCTGAGCACGGGCGGCGCCCAGCAAATCCTGGGAATAACGCCGGACCTGACCTGCATGGGAAAAATCATCGGTGGCGGGCTGCCGATCGGCGCAATTGGCGGCAAACGCGAACTGCTCGATCTATTCAATCCCAGGCGTGAACAACCGGTCATGCATGCCAGCACGTTCAGCGGCAATGCGCTGACCATGGCCGCCGGACATGCGGCGATGAGGCACTACGACGCCGATACCGTCGCCCATATCAACGCGTTGGGCGAACGGCTGCGCCACGGGTTCAATGACGCATTCGCCAGCGCCGGCATCCGGGCCCAGGCCCACGGCAGCGGTTCGCTGACGAACGTGCTCTTTACCGACGCGCCAGTGAGCAACGCCCGCGAGGCGCTCAACAGCATGATCGCCGCGGGTCACATCACCAGCCTCTTTCATCTGACCATGCTGCGACACGGCGTGATGTCGGCGTCGCGCTTGATGTATTGCGTGAGCTCGCCGATGAGCGATAGCGACATCGACGCCGCCATCGCCGCGCTGCAGGCGACACTGCATGAGCTCAAGCCGCACATCGAAAAAGAGCGGCCCAACCTGCTGGCGGACTGACACGTCGATTCCGCGGACAGATCTGGCGAACGATTCGGGCTGGCATTGCCCGGCCCCCTGGACAACAAGAGCCGCTGGGGCGGAGTATCGCCTGTAAGCTGGTTCGTCTTCTTGCTCAACGATGCGCGCAACCCCAACATAGCCGCTGCAAACAAATAGCGGAACGAGGCAGCCCATGACTGACGCAGCCGTTAAGGCTCTAATCGACAAACAGGCCATCACAGAGCTTTCCTATCTCTACTCACGCGCATGCGACCGGTTGGATCGCGACCTTCTGGCAACGGTTTACTGGCCGGACGGCTCAGACGATCACGGCATTTTCAAAGGTGACGCACCGGCCTATATCGACTGGGTCATGGAATTCCTGAGCGGCTGGATCAGCACGCATCATGACAATACCAACATCTTGATCGATCTCGACGGCAGCCGCGCCACCGGCGAGGTGCACTGGACCGGCTATTACCGCTATGAAATCGACGGGGTCGTGCACGATCACCTGGCCGTGGGCCGCTATGTCGATCGCTACGATTGCCGTGACGGGGAATGGCGCATCCAGCACCGTACGTGCTTGTCAGACTGGTCGCGCATCGCACCGGCCAACCTGCCGCTGCCGGACCCCGCGCAGAACCCGCTGGCTGGCCGGCGCGGGCCGGACGACCTGGTTTATCAGCGCGAACGCATAGGCATCATCAGCTAGCGCAGCGCCAGGTCCGCGCGGATGATCCGGGCGGCGCCAGGTCCGCCCGGAAGCGGGCTTCATCAGCGCGCCGCGAGGTCCCAGTGTTCCGGTGTGCGCATCCGCAGCGCGGGCCAGTGGGTTTCCTGGACATGTGTGGCATGCACATCGCCGCGGCGTATGTGGCAAGCCACGCCCACGTTGGCGTCGTGCGCGTTCAACCAGAGATAGAAATTGCGATGACCGGCCCGCTGCCTGACGTTGACGAGTTCAAAGCGACTCAAACCAACCTGCGTCTGCGCCGAACGCGCGCAGGCTTCGGCGCTGTCGCGCAGCGGTTCAGCCGGTCGCGCGTGGGCGGGCTGCGCAGCCAGCAGAACTGAGAGTGAAGACAAGAGCAAAGAAATCGCGAAAGAAGATGTACGCATGGATCTAGCCTCAAAAGAAAGGGAGTCCAATCTAGATCGACGCGCTGACGCGATCAGCACCGCCACCGCACCAGCGCGTGCTCACATGCACCTAATCTTCGTTAATCCGTCGAGCGTCGTAAATTTGCACAGGTGTCTGCAGGATCTCGCCGGCCAGCCGCCCTGCGGACGCATCTTGCCGCCGTGGCATGTCCTGCAGCGCTTCGAGTAGCGGCAGACCGCTCAAGACGCGGCCGAAGGTGGCATATCCCTGGCCGTCCGGATTCCTGACGACGCTGCCTGTATCGAGCACCGGATTGTCCGCCAGGTTGACGAAAAACTCGGAACTCGCCGTACCCGGCGCCAGACGAGCGAAGGCGATGGTGCCGCGCTCGTTGTTTATGCCGGTCACATCGGTCGTCTCGTGCGCGATGGGCGTTGCCGCGGTAAAACGCTCCAGGCCGAGCCCGCCCTGCACTACCGCTATGGACCTCGCCGTCTCGTCCATTTCGGTCACGCGATATAGCGTTGCGCCGTCATATGCGCCGCTATCGACGAGCGATAAGAACTGGCCCGCCGAGACAGGCGCCCGCTCGGGATAGACGGCGATGTCGATGTCGCCAAGCGAGGTGTGCAAACGCACGACGACGGTCCTGTCTCGCGGGTTCTCTTCGAGCCACCAGGTACGCACAGGCGTCACATCCTGCACCGCAACCCACTCTGCATGCTGCGCCAGCGCTTCATCGGGAAAACCGTTGGCCAGCCCACGCACATGCTTATCGAGAAAACCCAGCACAAAATCATTCTGGATGGCGAGCATCGCGTGGGCATCGATCCCTCCCAGCACAGGATTCCGCACCGGGTTACGCATGAACCAGGTGAAGTCCGAAAAGCCGAGATGGAGCACGTCCTTCACCGTGAAGCGGTACACGTCCGCGCGTAAACCCAGCGATTCAATACGCTCATACGAAAAGTCATTGAACCCATTGCTCTTCGCCACCGTTTCAGCGCCCACGAACTCGGCGAGGCGCTTCAGGTCGGAATAGAGCATGAGAAGCGGGGTGCGCTGATTGCTGTTGAAAGTCGTCGTAAAGTGATAGTCCCCACCATCCAGGTTGACTGCGGCCACGCAGCGCTCGTCAATTTGACAAACCGCACCACTGGTTGACCCACCAAACGACATCCCCACCTGGCCAGTGCGGCTGAAATCACCCGCGGCGACCACATCAGCAACGTGCTCCGGCACTTCGCCAGCCGCCAACTTATCGTGGACGAACAGTCGATCAGCCAGCCATACCGGGGCGCTCACCGCTGCGATGCGCTCTCCCCGCGCCAGATAGTTTTCGTAGAGTTTCTGCGTCTGCTCGCGCCGCTTTGCCGGCGACGGAGAGACGAAAGATTCGATCAGCTCCGGATCCGGGGCCTCAGCCTGCGCCAGCATTGCCGCCATGAGTCCGGGATCGGAATCAATCACCCCGCCATCCGGTTTCACGCCCGGCGCGGCATCGTGGCTGTGGTGTACCGCGAAGACCAGATAACCGTGGCTCGCCAGAGTTTCCATCAAAGCCGTATTCTGTCCTGCAAAGGACGTATAGCCATGGCTGTAGATGACTACGGGCAGCGGTTCAACACCAGCCTGCAATGGCGCATCGACAAAGCTGTTGGTCTGCACGTGGCGCACGTAGCGAAACAGAAACGGCAGCCCGATGAAGTTGCCGATGCTATTGGCCGTTGTTCGCGCTTCGCCGGCGCTGAAGTAGGGCCGCACCGCCGACGACTCTCCCGCTGTTGCCGGATACCAGACTCTGATCAGAAGCTCTCGCGGCGCGGTCGCAGCCGCGGCAAGGACGCCGCGACGCTCGGTGTCAACGAGGACAAAGTCGCGCACACCAACCGTGTGCGGACCCTGCGGCGCCGGCAACGGGCTCACGGGAAACAGGTAGAGCAAAGATCCAGCCAGGAAACTGAGACCGGCAAGCAGCGCGCCAGACCAGAGCGGCACACTTACGGACCCACTCCGCACTTTCAGAAACCCTGAAACCGTGAACACGAGCCCCACCGCACCCGGACCGGCAAGCTGCCAGCGATCGACATAGAGTCCATAGCCGGCCAGGAGAACCACCGCTACGCTCAGGGCAATCACAACGCCGAAGCGTCGCGCGAACCAGCAGATAAGCATCCCTGCGAGACACAGGACAGCAGCCCAATCCATCAGCAACAAGACAGTCCCCACCCGTCCATGTGAACTCAGATGTTCGCATACCCGGCCAGCCAACGCACACGCTCGCACGCTTCGCGTATAGTGACGGCATGCCGAATTTCACTGATATCAGGAAACTGGCGAAAGCGATGGCGCCCGTCGTTGGTCGCGCCATTCGCAGCGGTCAGTTGTTCAAGCCTCAGTGCACGCTGACCGAGCCGTCGGCAGACATACTCTGCGAGTTCGACGTGAAGATTCCGATGCGCGACGGCACTTACGTCACCGCCAACGTTTTCCGATCCCACGATGCAGAGGCGCGCGGTGCACCGATGCCGGTTGTCATGTGCGCTCACCCTTACGACAACCGATTGATCCCGGCCCTCAAAAACACGCCGCTCAATGGTCCGCCAAAACAATATCGCCTCATCCCGCAGGAGGGTGACGGCCCCAATTTCTCGACACTGACGAGTTGGGAGTCTCCGGACCCGAACTTCTGGGTAGATGCGGGATACGCGGTGGTCAACATGAACATGCCCGGCTACGCGTCCAGCGGTGGCAAGCCGAGCCTTTTTTCCGAAGGGCAGAGCCGGGCTTTCGCCGAGGCCATCGAGTGGGTGGGCCAACAGGCCTGGTGCACGGGCGCAGTGGGACTGTCGGGTGTGAGCTACCTCGCCATCAGCCAGTACGGCGTTGCCAGCCGTCAGTCTCCACACGGCGTTCCGTCCGCGCTCAAAGCGATTTGCCCGTGGGAAGGCATCAGCGACTTCTATCAGGACCTGTTCTTCGAAGGCGGCGTCGAGGAACAGGGGTTTCCGACTTTCTGGTGGTATACCGAAGTAAAACCGACAATCAACTGCACCGTTGACGAATTTGTTGCGATCGAGGGGCAGCTGCCTCACGACATGGCATCGACCCACCCGTTCAACGACGAGTACTGGCGGGCAAAGAAACCCGATCTCGAATCCATCGACCTGCCGATGCTCATCTGCGCAAGTTTTTCCGATCAGGGCCTGCACACTCGGGGCAGCCTCCGCGCCTTCAGATCGGCGCGTTCATCACACAAATGGCTGTACACCCATAGACGGCTGAAGTGGGATGCTTTCTATTCGCGGGAGGTCCTCGACCTGACAAAAGCTTTCTTCGACCGCTTCGTGAAGGGCGAGGAAAACGGCTTCGAACAGCGGGCGCGGGTGCGCCTGGAAGTGCGTCTCGAGCGCGACACCATCGCAGAGGTCCGACAGGAACAGAACTGGCCGCTGCCTCGCACCGACTATCAGAAGCTATACCTGACCGCAGGATCTGCGCTCTCCCGCGCTGCAGTGCGAAACGCCGACGAGCTGACTTACGACGGCCGCGCGGGCAGCCTGCGGTTCTCCATCCGTTTCGACGAAGAGACGGAACTCACCGGCTACATGAAGCTGCGTCTCTGGGTCGAAGCACGCGGCAAGCCGCCACCGGATGACATGGTCATCTGCGTCGGTGTGGACAAACTCGACGAGTACGGTGCTCCAGTCCGTTTCTACGGCGCAGTCGGCAACCGCGCAGACACGCTGGCGAGGGGTTTGCTGCGCGTTTCCCGCCGAGAACTCGACACCGAATCATCAACGGACTTCGAACCCGTATTGCGCAACCAGCGCGAGCAGCCACTCACTGCCGGCGAGATCGTTCCCGTCGAGATAGCAATCCAGCCGAGCAGCACGCTCTTCAAAGCCGGCGAGCGTTTACAGCTGACGGTCGGCGCTAAGGTTATGGTGCCGTCCTACCCTTTCGTCAAAAACACCGCCTGCAATCGCGGGACTCACGTCGTTCACGTCGGCGGCAAATACGACTCCTACCTCTTGATCCCACACATACCGCGATCAGGCGCTTAGCAAAGGCTTCCTTTCGCACAATCAGATATGACCCAGATAAGGACACAGAAACGGTGACGGACTTGAACATCAGCATGGATACGCTGCGCAGACGCACGGGCATCAAGTGGACGGCCTACCCTGGGGACGTCATACCCGCATGGATCGCTGACCTCGACTTCCCTGTGGACACCGCCATCAAAGAGGCGATCTCAGCGGCGATGGCCCGGGAGGACTTCGGCTACGCGGCGGCTGACGCGCAGCGCAAGCTCGCCGAGGCATTCAGCGAGCGTATGCAGGCGCGCTATCAATGGTCACCGGACGCCAGTCTCACCCAGTCCTTCGGTGATCTGATTCAAGCCCTGCGCGCGGCGGTCGCCACGTTCTCTAACCCGGGCGATGGGATCGTCATACAGACGCCTATCTATCATCCCTTCCTCGATATCGTCAGCGAACTGGATCGGGTGCTGGTCGACAATCCGCTGCTTGCATCCCCGGAAGGCTACGCGGTCGATGTGGCCGGTTTGCAGCAGGCAATCGATCCCAACACGCGGATGCTGCTTCTCTGCAACCCTCACAATCCCACCGGGCGCGTCTACACACGCCGGGAGCTCGAGCAAATCGCGTCGATTGCCATCACCAACAATCTGATCGTCGTCTCCGACGAGGTGCACGCAGATCTCACTTTCCCCGGCCATCAACACATCCCCATCGCGTCGCTCAATCCGGAGATCGCCAGACGCACCATCACGCTCAACTCTGCATCCAAAGGGTTCAACATCGCCGGCCTCAAATGTGCGGTCATGCACTTCGGACACGCGGAGCTGTTGGAACAGCACCTCGAGCACTTCCATCCGCGATTGCTTGGACCACCCAACGTGCTGGGCATCGAAGCGACGCTGGCGGCATGGCGCCACGCCGAGCCCTGGCTCACGGCAGTCGTCGCCCAACTCGATGAAAATCGGCGTTTCCTGGGCGAGTTCCTCGAAGAACGGATGCCGGCCATCGACCATCACCAGCCCGAATCGAGCTTTCTCGCGTGGCTAGACTGCACAGAGCTTGGCCTGTCCCGGGTGCCCTTCGACTTTTTTCTGGAGAAAGCGCGGGTAGCGCTTTCGGATGGCCGCGAGTTTTCGAGCTACACAGACAACTTCGTGCGCCTGAATTTCGCCACGACACCGACGATTCTGAGTGAATTGCTGGAGCGCATGGATGGCGCCATCAGGAGCCGCTAGCTCAGCTTGAACCCCGTGTATCCGTCAGCGGCCACTTGATTCAACCGCTCGCGGTACTTCGGCGCGCCACGCAGATACATCATGTAGCGCGTCTTGTCGTGCCCTTCGACATTGGAGTTGTAGCCGGTAAACCAGGATTTGGCAGTTGCAAGGAGCGAACCCTGGTAGCCATCCCTGATTTCATCTGTCCACTCATCCTGCGCTTCCTCCAGCGCTTCGACCCGTTCGTAGCCGTGTTCCCGCAGGTGGCGGACGAGGTCTGCCGCCCAGTCGACGGCAAACTCGATACAGGGCGGGAAATTGGACGATACGGACGCGCCCTGCGGCCCGGCCAGCGTCAGAAGGTTGGGAAATCCCGCGACCTGGACACCCAGATAAGTGCTCGGCCCGTCACGCCACAGGTCAGCGAGCCTGACTCCGTCGACACCGACGATATCCATCCGATCGAAAGACCCGGTAATCGCATCGAAGCCCGTCGCGTAAATGATGATGTCGAACTCGCGCTCCTGATCGGAGGTTCGGATGCCGTTCTCGGTGACCCGCTCGATCGGCGTTTCGTTCACGTCGACGAGATGGACATTGGGGCGGTTGTAAGCCTCGTAATAGTTCGTCTCCATCGGCACGCGCCTGCTGCCGAAACCATGGTCTTTGGGGATCAGCTTCTCGGCCACCGCGGGATCATCCACCCGTTCCCGGATTTTGTTCGCGATGAATTCCGAGTACGCATCATTGGGTGTCTTTTCGACGAGCACGTCGCGGAAGTTGCCCAGCCAGACCCCGAACCCGGGAGAAGCGTACAGCTCCTCCCAGAAGGCCAGACGCTCCTGCTCCGAGACTTCGTCGAAGACACGGCGGTCCGGTCCGTGCAGGAAGCTGCCGGGCGTCATCTCGCATTGTGCGAAAATCTCGTCATAGCGGGACTTGATGTCCTCCATCTCGGCGTCGCTGATCGGCGCGTTGTGCAGGGGCGCGCACCAGTTCGGACGGCGTTGGAAGACCGTGAGCTCGCCGACCTGGTCGGCGATCGCGCCGATGACCTGGACGCCTGTGGCGCCAGTGCCGATGACGGCAACTTTCTTCCCCGCAAAGTCGACCGGCTCCTGCGGCCAGTAGTAGGTGTGGAATGCCTGACCTTTGAAGTCATCAACGCCGGGGATCTTCGGCAGCGTTGCCGCGGACAGCATGCCGATGGCGGTGCAAAGATAACGAGCCTGCAGCCGGCGTCCGTCTGCCGTTTCCACCAGCCAGGAACTGTCTGCTTCGTTGAAGACGCAGCGCGTGACCCGGCAGCCGAACTGCATGTGCTCGCGAATGCCGAGCTTGTCCGCAACAAAATTCAGGTACCGCAGCGTTTCCGGCTGTGCCGCAAAATGTTCGCTCCAGTTCCATTCCGCGAGAATGTCTTTGTCGAATGAGTAGCCATACGAATAGCTTTCCGAATCGAAGCGCGCGCCCGGGTAACGATTCCAGTACCAGGTGCCGCCGAGATCCTCACCCGCTTCGAGAACCGTGGCGTCAACGCCCAGCTCGAGCATGCGGTGCAGCATGTATATGCCGCATACGCCCGCGCCAATGATGATGGCTTCGCGCTGTTCGACCGTGTCCTGTACCACTGCTTCCGCCATGCTTATTCCGCCATCGTATCCGCAAGCCGCTCGGTCGCTTCGAGGTAATCCTCCATGAACTCACGCACCACGGTCCGGGTGTCCTGAATATCGTTCATCAAGCCGACACCCTGCCCCACAAAAAAAGTTGCGAGCTGCCTGGCGCCCTGATGGCCGCCCTCGGCAAGCTTCGTCACCCTCGCGAGCGCCGGCTCGCTGATGAGCGACATCAGCGGCATCGGCAGCGAATCCGGGGCATCCTCCGCCTCCCAGGCATCCGTCCAATCCGAGCGCAGCTGACGCGAGTACTTGCCGGTGCGGTATTTGGAACGGACAGTCTGGCGGGACGATGCCTGCACATATTTCTCTTTGACGACCGGAGACGTTTCGGCTTCGCTGGTCGTCAACCACATCGATCCCGTCCAGGCGCCGTGCGCTCCCATAGCCATGCAGGCGGCCATCTGCCGACCCTTGACGATACCGCCCGCGGCCAGAATGCCGACATCGCTGCCCTGCACCGCCTCACACACTTCGGGAACGAGGACCATCGTGCTGACCTCGCCGCAGTGACCGCCCGCTTCGGTGCCGGCCACCACGAGGATGTCGACACCCGCCTCGACCTGCTTGACCGCATGCTCTTTCGCGCCAACAAGCGCTGCGGTAGCTACACCGCGCGCCTTGCCCATCTCCAGCATGTACTTGGGTGGTACGCCCAGAGCATTGACGATGAGCTTGATCGGATGGTCAAACGCCACGTCGATAATGTTCGTCGCCTTGTTTGCGGTCAGAAAGCCGCCAGTACGCGCGCGCTGATTTGCATATAGATCGCCGGCATCGATGCCGTGGTTGGCGAGCACATTGATTGCGTAATCGCGATGTTCTTCCGGAACGCGGGCTAGCAGCGAATCGCTGGTGTCGTCATCAGAGGCTGCAAGCGAAGTCGGTGCGATCAGATCTACGCCGTAGGGCTTACCCTCGATACGCTCATCTATCCAGCTGAGTTCAACCTCCAGCTGCTCCGCGTCGAAGCCGGCAGCGCCGAGCACCCCCATGCCGCCGGCCTTCGATACTTCCACCACCACGTCGCGGCAGTGGGTGAAGGCAACCAGCGGAAACTCGATGCCCAGAATGTCACATATCGGAGACTTCATCCCCATCCCTCCTAGATTCCAGTCAACCCTGCCAAGTTAACTGCGGAGCCGACCGCAAAGCAACCGGGGCTAGCCGCACATCACGCGCCAACAGGCACAGGATCGCACCCCGCCGCACCGCGGGACGCGCGTATCCAGTTTCTTTCGCAATTCGCTTTCGGCGCGAGGATTACCAGAAGATGTTGAGACCGCTAGTGGCGCACCCACTGGGCGTCTGAAACAAGACAGATGCCACCGGACCGGGACAGGATGGGGCGGATCTCTTCGACGATCTTGTCAATCAGATCAAAATCATCGAGCGCAATGATGAACATGGAGTTGGTGGACGTACCGGTGGGCTCGTCAGCTCTCCGCAGGCCACGGTCGCCGCGTCCGGCAACGTTTGGGATCAGCGTATAGCCGGGCACGCCAAGGCTGACCAGGAGGTCAGCCATCCGCGACGCCAGCTGCTGTTCTATGACGATTTCGACACGCTTGCTGGGTTTCATCGCTTCTCTCCCTCACACTCTCACAAATAGAGCATCTGCAGCACTGCATGATACAGCGGTATGCCGACAAGAATATTGAACGGAAAAGTGATTGCCAGCGACATGCCCAGATACACACTGGGATTAGCTTCCGGCAGAGCCAGCCGCATCGCCGCCGGCACCGCTATGTACGAAGCACTGGCCGCCAGCACTACAAGCAGCAGCGCATCCCCTTCCGGCAGTTCCAGCAGGGCGGCGCAAACTGCGGCAAGCGTCGCGCCGCAGAGCGGCAACAGCAGCCCCCAACCGGTCATGCCCCAACGACTGAGGGTACCCGCAGAGGCGCCGATATCGTGGATACGCCGCATCGCGACGATACCCATGTCGAGCAGGAACAGGCAAAGCACGCCGATGAAGAGATCGTCTACAAACGGTCCAACCTGCGCTTTGCCGGCGTTTCCGGTAATCCAGCCAACGATGAGGCTGCCGATGATGAGAAATACAGAGCCATTCAGAAACGACTCACGCAGGAGATCACGCGCATAGAAGGCATCCCCCGCCCCTTCGGTTCGGTACATCCGGTAGAGAAACAACCCCACGATGATGGCCGGCGACTCCATCAGCGCCATCGCGGCGACGAGGTAGCCGCTCCATTCGATGTTCAGCGCGTTGAGATAGCTGGTGCAGGTCACAAATGTCACCGCGCTGATAGAGCCATAGGTTGCCGCCGTCGCAGCCGCATCGGCCACCGGCAGCTTGCGCTTGAGTATGTAGAAGACACCAAACGGGACGATGGACGCGAGTATCAGCGCGACGCCCAGAGTGGCTACGATATTGAAGTCCAGGTCGCTGTTGGAAAGCGCAACGCCACCTTTGAAACCGATGGCGAAAAGAAGATATATCGACAGAAACTTAGCGATTTGCTCGGGGATTTCGAGGTCGGACCGAAAAAGCGCCGCCGCTGCGCCCAATAGAAAAAATAACAGCGGCGGCGAAGTCAGATTAGCTAAAAACTGTCCTTCCAAAAGAGGGGCTAACCTTCAGTCATTGCCGCTGAACGCGGTGAGCAAGTGCAACAAGCTTGCGAACAGATTGTAGATTGATACGAACAGAGTCACCGTTGCCATGATGTAGTTGGTCTCACCGCCACGCACGATATTCTGCGTCTCGAACATGATCAAGCCGCACATCAACAGCACGAAGAGACCGGAGACCGCGAGGGCGACACCGGGCAGCGAAAAGAAGACTGCTATCAGGCCCAGACAGAACGCCGTCAATATACCGATAAACAGAAACGGCCCGAACCGCATCATGTCGGGCGCATTCGCAGAGCGCGCATAAACGGACAGACCCACAAAGGCCAGCGCCGTTATACCCATCGCAGAGGCGACCAGAGACGCGCCATTCGACAGCTGCAGAACGGCACTCAGTAAACCGCCCATGGTGTATCCCATGAAGCCGGTCAGAGCGAATACGCTGACCAGGCCCCACACGCTGTTGCGCAGGTAGCTGGTTAAGAATAGAAGGCCGAAATATCCGGCCAACGTCAGCAGCAGTCCGGGGGCAGGCAAGTTGAGCGCAGCGGTCGTTGCCGCCATCACCGCGCTGAATGCCAGCGTCACAGAGAGCAGTTGATACGTCTGGCGTAACACCTTGGACTGCTCGACCCCACCGGTTCGAACTGTCCCATCCAAATCGTTCTCGAGCGTTCCGAGCGCCATTTCAGCCTCCAACATCAGTATTGATGTTGGCCACTCTACGCAAAGAATACAATCGGTCTATTCAGACTTTCGAGAAGAAATCATCGAGAAATGCGAAAGAGTGCCGCTACGCCGCAAGCTCACCCGAACGATCGGCGTCTGCGAGAATCTGCCTGATGACAGTCGGTTGCAGCATCAGCCATTCGGCCAGATCGCCGAGATACACCCTGTCCTGGTAGCGGTCCTGATCCAGGATGGAGGCGGCCAGAGCAAGCGCTTCTTCAGCCAAACCGGCGTCAATGATTGACAGAGCGAGACGGTCGAGACGTACCGGCGGCGTCGGCAGACGATGTTCGGGCGTGCCGCGCGTCGTTCTCAGGGCGTCGCTTACCAGTTCGAGCAGCAAAGCGTTCCGGTCCATCTGACTTCTCCATTGAGGACGACGTTACTATCAACGACACGCGCTTTGCTGACTATCTGGTCTGCCCAACCTAATCATTCGAAAAAAACTGATGTGACAAAAATTCGTGAATGTTCGGCTCAGCCGATCTATACAAATCAATAAATCGTATATCTCTTACATTGCGCGACTGGCACAATGCCATGGTCAATAGAGGAGTACGACGTGACGATCGCGATCATTCTTGCTGTGAGCCTGGCCTGTTCTGCCATCTGGTATACGCACGCCCGGCAGCCTCGGAAAGCCCCGATCCGCGTTGTCGCGCGCACGCCCCGCCGCCACGGCGCCCACGGCCCCAGGAAAGATCATCGATGAGGCATCTCAACTACACCCACCTCCTTTACTTCTGGACGGTGGCACGTGAGGGCAGCATCGCGCGAGCCGCGGAAACGCTGCACCTGACGCCGCAAACCATCAGCGGGCAGCTGAAACTGCTTGAAGAAGCGGTCGGGGAAGCGTTGTTCAATCGCGTCGGGCGCGGACTTGCGCTGACCGAGACGGGTCGCGTCGTCAATCACTATGCGGACGAGATCTTCCAGCTGGGCGCCGAACTGACCCAGCGTGTGAAGTCGAAACAGGCGCTACTGCCGACGACGCTGAATGTCGGTGTCGTGAACTCGATCCCGAAACTGGTGGCGCTGCGCGTCGTTGAACCGGCGCTCAATCTCGAAGATCCCGTGCGGGTCATCTGCCGCGAGGGTGATCTGGACTTCCTGCTCGGTGATCTGGCCGTGCACCGCCTGGACCTGATCATTTCCGACCACCCGCTCCCATCAGGCAGCCACGTCAAAGCGTACAACCACTCGCTCGGCGAGAGCGACATCAGCTTTTTCGCCCACAAAAGCATC
Organism: Pseudomonadales bacterium; assembly: GCA_965267275.1. Lineage (GTDB taxonomy): Bacteria > Pseudomonadota > Gammaproteobacteria > Pseudomonadales > Azotimanducaceae > UBA4421. The sequence continues at coordinate 1,290,313 of OZ253950.1, read as the reverse complement.
GCGAAACAATTCCAGAGGTTCCCGGACGATCTGGATGACGCGCCGATGCTGCTGCCCGTTTCAAACAGCCCGCTGCGGCGCAGCCTCGAAGACTGGTTCGATCGCCAGGAAGTCACGCCACGCGTCGTCGCGGAGTTTGATGACAGCGCGTTGCTGAAAGCGTTCGGCGAAGCAGCGCTTGGCGTCTTCCCCGCGCCCACCACCATCGCCGACGAAGTCTGCTCGATGTACCACTCCCGCGTGATCGGCCGCGTCAGCGAGATTGGTGAACGGTATTTCGCCATATCGCCCGAGCGGCGCCTCAAGCATCCGGCCGTGCTGGCCATCACCGAAAGCGCGCGCCGACGCCTCCTGTAGTTTTCGCCTCCCGCGCCATACCGGACACCCGGAACGCGAACCGGCGTCAGCGGACGGCCTGGCCTACGGGTGAAAAGAGCTGGTCGCGGCGAATCGAGCGCGCCAACCGCGCCGCTGCGTCTGCGATGCAGATGTTCGGGTGCAACCCCTGAGTCTCCACGTTTCGCCGCTCCCCGTTGCGTAAACGCGCCTCCATCTCACACGTATAGAGCGGGCTGTCCTCTTCGTTGGCGACCACAAGCCGAGCATTCAGTAACCGCACCGATGCGGCGGCGGAGGCAAACTTAAAGTTGATCTGGCGACTCATACGCTCACGCCAGAGCCCCTCCAGCTCGGCGTCGATATCAATTTCTACTACCATCATTTGCTCCTAATCGAAGGCGCCATGCTCGCTAAGCCGGCGCGCGTAGAAAAGCAGAGATAAACGCAGCGCAACATCGAACCAATCGAACAATTTCAAGATTCGTAAAAACCTGCGGATGGGTAAACCATTATCAAATTGACGCGAATGATGGCCGCAGAGACACTGGCAAGGAACCACGAGGAATATCCGATGCCCATCGACAAAATTCTCAAAACTGCAAACGCCAACCCGGCGATCTCAGGCGCACTGGGAGGCGCTGCCGGCGGAGCGCTCGTCAGCGCATTCACGAACAAAAAATCTGCCCGCAAGTTACTGAAAGCCGGCGGCCTGGTTGCCCTCGGCGGGGTGGCCTGGTCGGCTTACCAGAAATACCAGGAGCGCGGTCAGGCAACGGGGGCAGCCATCCCGGAAGCGGCCGCACCAGCGGCACTGCCAGCGACTGAAGCACCTGCGGCGCTGCCTGCGACACACGCGCCCGCGGCTGACATGAGCGAGCAGGCTTTCGTCCAACAGGCTGCCGAAGAAAATACGGCGTCCCTGATTCTGCAGGCAATGATTTCGGCCGGTTACGCCGATGGTCATCTGAGTGAATCCGAGCGTAGCCAGATCTGGCAGAAGGCGCTCGAGGACGACCTCTCTTCGGCCGCGCTGGAAGATCTGCAGGCGATGCTGGCGGCACCGCAACCTGTCGAAGTTCTGGCAGCGCAGGCTGACGACATGAAGACACGTATCGAGGTCTACACGGCGTCGCGCCTAGCCATCGACGCGGACTGCGAAGCGGGTGCGGCGCACCTCGAGCAGCTGGCTGCCGCGATGGCAATGCCGCCGGGGCTGGTCGCGGCACTCAATGAGACGGCCGCTTAGCGCACACCAAGCGGCCTGAAGTGAATTGCAGCCACCCGTTGGAGGGCTGGCTACAGTGTGCCTACTTCGGGTGCACGATCACGGGCACCTGGGTATACCCTTTCACGAACGACGACAGCGTCCGCTGCACGTCACCAACCACCTCGATGTGGTCGAAACGCTTGACGATCTCTTCCCAGGCGATACGGATCTGCATCTCCGCAAGACGATTTCCCATGCAGCGGTGCACGCCGAAGCCGAACGACAGATGCTGCCGCGCGTTGGGGCGATCGATGATGAGTTCGTCAGCGCGCTCGAAGACCTGCGGGTCGCGATTGCCCGAGACATACCACATGACGAGTTGCTCATCCTTGCGGATGTGCTTGCCGCCGATGACACAGTCTTCATTGGCGGTGCGGCGCATATGCGCCAACGGCGTCTGCCAGCGAATGATTTCCGCCACCATGTTGTTGATCAGCCCATGATCACCGCGCAGCTTGTCGAACTCCGAGGGAAAACGGTTGAGAGCAACTACGCCGCCACTCAGCGAGTTCCGCGTGGTGTCGTTGCCGCCAACGATGAGCAGCAGCAGATTGCCGAGATGCTCCATCGGATTCATGTGCTTGGTGTGTTCACCGTGGGCCAGCATCGATATCAGATCGTGACCCGGGTTGGCCTGGCGCTCGGCAAAGAGTTCGGCCATGAAGGTCACGCATTCGATCATGATCTGGTTACGTTCCTCTTCGCTGTCGATGATGCCGGTCCCCGGCTGGGCGGTTGCAACATCCGACCACCAGGTGAGCTTGCGGCGTTCCTCGAAGGGGAAATTGAAGAGCGTCGCCAGCATCTGCGTCGTCAGCTCAATGGAAACGCGGTCGACCCAGTCGAACGTTTCGCCGACGGGTAGATTGTCGAGAATTTCCTGCACCCGTTCGCGGATGATCGGCTCCATCCGCGCGAGGCTCGATGGGCCGACGATCGGCGACACTGTCTTGCGCTGGTCGTTATGCTCCGGGTTGTCCATGCCGATGAACATCGGCAGGTTCAGAGCGCTGAGGCTGTCTTCCGGCAGGCGCGCATCGAGGCGCGGTCCCAGCACAAACCCTTTGGCCGAAGAGAAACGCGCGTCGTCCTGATCGACCATCTTGATGTCGTCATAGCGTGTCAGGTTCCAGAAACGCCCGGTAAAGTCGGTGTCATTGAGGTGCACTGGATCTTCGTTACGCAGACGCTCGAAGTAGGCTTCGAACTTGTCCTCGGCGAAGAGCCGCGCGTTGGCTGGATTGATCTCCTCCAGCGGCAGCGTGTAGGGATCAGGGATAGGCGTGTCCATGTCCAGATCGTCTACTGTGGGTAGATCGATGACTTCGAGCTGGGAGTCCTGTGCTTCGGCCATTGGTAACCTCGTCTGTTGTTTGCATAGCGGCGCGCTGCGGCCGCCTGCCCGTATGAATGTCAGCCGTAAGTCTGGCTGACTGCGAATTCCGCTTCCGGGTCATTTTTTGCCACAAAGGAGTCATATATTGACAAAAGGGGGTCAATTTTTGCCAAATACCCCGAAATGTGCGCTGGTACACCTCCATGAGCGATCCGGGAATTGCCCTTCATTCGGGTTTCGACTGCAGCGGTTATGCCCAGGGCATCGCCCAGGTGCTCAGCTTGAAAGAGGCGGATCTGCCGCGCTATCTGCTGGGCACCGGCTTGCCCGTGGATGTCTTGTACGAAGGCAGCCACCTGCATATGGATGTGCAGCAGTTTCTACAGGTCATCCGCAATGGGCAGAAGATGGTCGGCGATGCGGAAATCGGCCTGCGCTGTGGCCAAAACCTGCAGCGCTCGGTGCACGGACCGATCGGCTATCTCGCGATGAACGCCCCGGATCTGTATGCGGCGCTGATGAGCCCGGCAGAGTTTGCGCCAATCCGGCTGCCGCTCGTGGATACGCGGCTCAGCTTCGTCGACGATGAACTCCGTTGCGAGCTCATGGTCGTCCCCAACGTGGAGGCCGCGGTCGAACGTATCATTCTCGAAGCGTTTGCGCTGACCATCCAGACCAACGTCGAGCTATACCTGGGCGAGTCGATCGCCGAGGGGTATTTCAACTTCAGCTATCAGGCGCCGGACTACGCGGCGGCATACACCCGCTACTTCCACTGCCCGGTCAAGTTCACCGCGGAGCGGAGCGCGCTGCACCTCCCTGCTGAGCTTGCCCGCCGCGCGCGCCCGGACCGCGACCCGCATGCCTACGCCGCCGCGCACACGCTCTGCCAGGAGCTGTTGCAGAAACTCCCGGAGCGATCTCTGGACATCGTCGAAAAGGTGCGGCGGGTGCTGCTGTCGAACGCACTGGGCGAAACAACGGAGGAAGACATCGCACGCGCGCTCTTCATCTCCAAGCGCACGCTGGCGCGACGTTTGACAGACCGCGGCACGAGCTACCGGGCACTGCGCGACGCGCTGCTTGCGGAGCTCGCAACGCGCTATCTGAGGGACGAAAATCTGAGCGTCGAAGCCATTGCGCTGCTGCTTGGCTACCACGATGCCGCCAATTTTCGCCGCGCCTTCAAACGCTGGCACAACGTCACGCCGGCGGAGTTCAAGCGGCGCTTCCGGCAGGTTTGAAAAGCGCTAACCCGCAACTGATGGCCGCGCGCTCACACGAGTATGCCAGGCCCAGAGGTTCTCGAGCGCTGGGTCAGGTTTCAAATCCACCATCGCAGCAGCGAAGTCGATCATGCACAGCGCCGATATGTCGGCCACGGTGAAGCGGTCGCCGCCAATGAAGTCACGCGTCTCGAGTTCGCGGTTGAGACGCTTGTAGTAACTGCGCGCACCCGCATCGCCGCGCCGCCGCATCTCTTCGATGGGTTCGATGATGCCGAGCTTCGCCACTATCGGACCGTGTACCCAGGCAAAGCCGATCTGCAGGTTGAGCTCGAACTCGATGAAGCGGTGCTGCATTTCAATCTGAGCAATCTCAAAGGGATCCGCACCGAAGAGATTCGGCTCGGGGAAGAGCGCCTCCAGATAACGGCTGATCGCCACCGACTCGGCGATGGTGCGGCCGTCGTCGAGCTCGAGCACCGGAATTTTGCCGCTGGGGTTCTTCTCGAGAAACTCAGGAGTTTTTATCTCCCCGCCGGGCAGATCGACGTTGATGACATCGAGCTCAATGCCTTTCTCCGCAGCAAAGATGAGCACGCGCCGCGGGTTCGGCGCGCCGGGGTAACTGTACAGCTTCATAGAGGTGTCCTAATGCCTGGCGGCGTCCGTTATACCCATTCCGGCCTTGCGCTGCCAGCGTGCACGCCGGGCAAAAAAACGCCGGACAGCCGGCGTTTCTTCGTGCTCGTTCGAACGCGATCCGCTTACGGCAGGATGACGCGGTCGATGACGTGAATGACACCGTTGCTGGCGCCAACGTCCGCCTGGACGACATTGGCACCGCCGATGTTCACGCCGTCGGTCGTGTCGATGTCGAGCGCTGCGCCCTGTACCGTGGTCACACTGTCGAGGCCAACCACGTCAGCGGCTTCAGCTTTGCCCGCAACAACGTGCATCGTCAGGACCGCGGTCAGCTGATCTTTGTCCGCCAGCAACGCGTCGAGCGCGCCTTCCGGCAACGCTGCAAACGCTTCATCTGTCGGTGCGAACACCGTGAACGGGCCCTGCCCGGCCAGCGTGTCGACCAGCTCGGCTGCCTGCAGAGCAGCAACCAGCGTGCTGAAGCCTTCCGTCGTGCTTGCAACGTCTACGATCGTTTTCTTGTTACCGTGGCCGCCGGCAAAAGCGGTCGCCGCGAACAACAGAGTGGCGATTGCCATTACTGATTTCTTGATCAGTGAGGTCATACAAAACTCCAAATTAAGAGGTGAAAATCCGTTTGCCTGATGGCGCGATTCAGTTTCGACGCGAGCCGTGAACAGTCCGTCGCCAATTCGTGAATGGCTCGTGAACTGTCAGACGATTCGCTTAAGGCGATATCTTGACGGCGCCTTGATTCCCCTCAGGCGATCATCAATTCATGGCAAATCAACAAATTTCAGCCGCGGATGGCAGCGCGCCCATCGCCATCATCGGTGCTGGCATGGCAGGAACGCGCTGCGCCTTCATCCTGCAGGAACGCGGCTACGCCGTAACGCTGTTCGATAAAAGCCGCGATATCGGCGGCCGTATGGCAACCCGCCACCATGAGCAATGGCAGTGGGATCACGGCGCCCAATTCTTCGACGCGGAGACTGAAGCATTTGCCAGATTCATCGAGCCGGCGCCGATCTGGCAGACCGTGAACCGCGCCTGGCGTGTCGGCGCGCCTACCCAGAACCAGCTCGTAAAATCGATGAGCGTCAACCTGAATACGCACCTCAACTGCCGCATTGTGCACCTATCCAAAGATACTGACCTCTGGTGGCTCCACGACGAGACAGCACGCCATGGTCCGTTCAGCCACGTTGTGCTCGCCATTCCCGCCCCCCAGGCACAGGATCTTCTGGCAGACACCCTGCACATCCCGGCGCTGAACCGCGTGCAGATGCATCCCTGCTGGACCCTCATGGTTGCCGCCGCAGAGGCGCTCAACACGCCCGTCGTGCAGAAGGCGCCCAGCGCCGATATCGCATGGATAGCCGCGGACCATACCAAGCCGGAGCGTACCCGTGAGGGCGGCACTTACGTCATTCAAGCCAGCACCGAATGGAGCAGGCAGCACCTGGAAGCAAGCGCCAACGAGGTTGTCGAGCATCTCGTCAATCAGTGGCAGTCCTTGCTGGGACACGAGGTGGCGATTAGCTACGCCACCGCCCACCGCTGGCGTTACGCGCTGACGGCGCAAGCCGCGGGTCAGCCCTATCTATTGGACCAGGAACAGAAAATTGGACTCTGCGGTGACTGGTGTCTCGGCGCACGCGTGGAGGATGCTTTTCTGAGCGGTTCAGCGCTCGCCGAAAGGCTTTGCGCCGAGCTTTCACAAAGCGTTGATGGAAGAAGGCTAGACTCAGCTTCATGAATACACAGAACCGCAGCATCGCCGCACCCGCACCTTCATCCATGTTGTTGGAAGCCCTGACGCCATGGCAATTCTCACGCCTGTTTTTTCAGGCACCGCAGCTGGCTCGCGCACCCCGCGGCAACGGCGAACGCGTGCTCGTCTGGCCAGGCTTCGGCGCCGGCAACAGTTCCACCAGCGTGCTGCGCAGTTTCTTGCGTTATCTGGGTTACGACGCCCGGGGATGGCAGCTTGGGCGCAATGACGGCGACGTGCTGTCGATGCTGGACGTGCTCGCCGAGCAGGTGGAACGAGAAGCCGCAGATGCACCCGTCAGCCTCGTTGGCTGGAGCCTCGGCGGCTACCTGGCACGTGAAGTGGCGCGTGATCTTCCCCACAATGTTCGCCGTGTCGTTACGCTCGGCAGCCCCGTCATAGGCGGTCCCAAGTACACCGCCGTTGCGAATTTCTTCGATGGTCGCGGCAACAGCCTGGATGACATCGAACGGCTGGTGGACGAACGGTACGAGACACCACTGACCGTGCCGGTGACGGCAATCTATTCGAAACTCGACGGCGTCGTCGCGTGGGAAGCGTGTATAGACGAGCGGAGCCCCAACGTTGAGCACGTGGCGGTGACCAGCAGCCATACCGGCCTGGGGTTCTCGCCGGATGCTTACGCGATTCTCGCTGAGCGCCTCGCGCGGCCGCACTAACCCTCGCCGCCGGCGCTAACCCTCGCGGCCGGCGCTAATCCTCGAGGATAGCGCTGACCTCAGCCGCCGAGAGGGTTGGGGCAAAGCAGGCGACCGTTTCGGCAACATCCGCGGTTTCACAGTATTCGCGCGCGCACGCCGCATGTATGAACCCGCCGCTGTTGTAGGCCCCCTCCTCAAAGAAAACGAGCGGCAGACGCCATACGTCTTTGTCAATCAACGCTCGACAGTGGCGGCAACGCGCCCGACCGCTGGGCGCCTGCTCCGCAGCCCCAAGACGCGGCAGCCGCCGGTGTGCGATGCCATGTCTGGCCGCCGTGATCAGGGCCACGCTGTCAGCGTCCGGGTAGATGCCAGCTTCCATCGCCTCCAGCATCGGCTCAGGACGTCTATGCGCTGCGCAGCGCGGGTGATGCCAGTGCGTCATGTCGCCCTCCCCGAAGGGATTCGGCATGCGTTCCCCGAAGCGCAGCGTGCCTTTTTCGATCGCCCGTCCGCAGCCACGACATTTCGAACGCCCGCTGGGTGCAATCTCGAAAATGTGGTTGGTCATCAGCCCCCCTGCTCTGACTTCCCGAACATGTTACGCCGGCGCGAGCTCGCGTGCAGGCGGACGGCTACCAGAAGAGACAGATAGCCCGCATTTCGATGCTCGAGCGCGCCACGCCCGCTGAGTGCGGATCGCGAAAAGCGCAGTGCGGCGTCCAGAAGGGGGCCCCGGTCGTGACGCATTCACTGTCAAAGGCGCGAAACACAACCACTTCATCTGGCTGCATCTGGGGAAACGTGTACCAGCGGTTGGCATCACCGCCCATGGTCCTGAGGAGCCCGAAGGCATCGAACTGAGTTTCCACGCCACCGTAGGTTTCGACGCGCAGCGGGAAGAGTTGCGCACGAGGCACCGTTCTGGCATCGCAGAATGCCAGGGGGTAGTCCATGAGCGCCGGACCAACGTTGCGCCAGAGCTGCAGCGTCAACACACGGGAAACCGACTGCAGGTCTGCCGCGCTGACACCCGCGCGAGCCATCGAGGGCGCCAGCACGCGATGATAAGGATGATCCGGGTCAGCAATCATGTCGCCGTAACTCTCCGTATAATCCGAGTGCGCTGCCTGAATCGGCGCAAAGTCAGGACTCTCCGCTTCCGCGGCTGGGTTACGAAGAAGACCGGGGAAGAACAGAACCTTCTCGCATCCGCTCTCCCGCCGAGCCCAGCGGCTGACTTCGTCATAGTGCACAGCGTCAGTCTGCGCCCGATCCGCCCAATTCTCGACCCTCGACGGCAGGACCTGCAGCTCGAACCCGTTTGTCTGCCAGGAAAGTTCCGCCTCCCGCCTGGCGTCGTATATCTTCACAGGCACGGGCACCGGGCCCTCCGTCGAGAGATAGTTGATGCTGGCCTCGCAATAAAGCTCACTCATGTTCTCACCACCGATTGAGGGTGCTCGAGAGATTCTAGTGCCCCCTGCATGGCCAAGCACCCGTGCTCCCGTTCCGAAACTGAGCTATCTTCTACCCGGGAAGCTGGAAAGAATTATGAAGTTCACCGACGAAGTCGTTTTAGTCACAGGCTCGAGTCGCGGCCTTGGCAAGGCGTTCGCCAAATGCCTGGCCGCCGCAGGCGCGCGGGTTGCCGTCAACAGCACCGGCGGCACCAACGCCGGTAATCAGGTGGTCCGCGATATCGTTCGCAATGGCGGCAAAGCCGTGCATCTGCCGGGACTCGTGGAGGATGCGGACAACCTGGTCGAGGCCGTCGTGCGCGAGTACGGACAGATTAACGCCATCGTGCACAACGCCGGATTCGTGCAAGACAAATCGCTCCGCAAAATGACATTGGATCAGTGGGATGCCGTGCTCAACGTGCACTTGCGCAGCGCGTTCATGCTGACCCACGCCGCCTGGCCGCACTTCGAAGCAACCGGCGGCGGCCGCTTGGTTTTCATCTCATCAGCGTCGGGCATGTACGGCAATTTCGGGCAGGCGAACTACGCCGCCGCCAAGGCCGGCATGCATGGCCTTGCCCGCACCATCGCTATCGAGGGCACAACAGCCAACATCACGTGCAACGTCGTCGCCCCGTTCGGCGCGACCGAGCTGAACAGCGCCAACATGCCCGAATCGCTCAAAGCCATCATCAACCCGGACTACATCGCACCGCTGGTCGGTTACCTCGCGCACCCCGATTGCGCGGAAACCGGCGGGCTCTTCGAAGCCTCCGCCGGCGTATTCAAGAAAGTGCGTTGGCAGCGCAGCGCCGGCCTCGCGCTGGATGCGAGCCAACCCATGACAATTGGCGACATCGCCGCAGGCTGGGACGAGGTCACTGACTTCAGTTCCAGCGAATACCCTAACGAGATGCGCCAGTCGCTATCGGGCATGTATGAGCGCAAGCTCATTGAAGATCAGTGACCTCCAACAGATCGCTGCACGCGATCCAATACCGATGCGGATAGGCACCAGTAACACCGACGAGTTCAGCGCCCGCCAGGTGCTGATACCCGCAACGCTCGAAGTAGGACGCCGCAAAGCGCTCCGCGCGTACGTGCAAGCCTTGCCCCCCGGCATCCACTACCGCCGAGGCGACATACCTCTGCAGGCAGCCGCCTAATCCCGACCGCTGGCAGGTATGGTCGACGTAAAGTCCGTGCAGCAGCGCTGACTGCGTCCCCGCCGGGTCCGCCATCCAGCTGTGATCGCGCCAGGCGGCAATCCCCAGCGCCGCACCGTCCTTCTGCGCCAGGACAATGTGCGTGTCCGCCAGGTCCACCGCGTCATAGGTCAGCACGTTCAGGGCGTTGCGCCGCAGACGCTCGGTGGTCGGCCACGCGCTGATCGCCGCCGCAATGACAGCGCGCACGCGGTGCAGGTCTTCGACGCTGGCGCGCACGAACGCTACTTCTTGACGGTGAGCCGGCACCGCCATCAGATCAGCCTCGCACAGGCAACTGCAAGAGCGGAGCCCACCCCGACCACCCGCGACCAGATGCGGACCAGAATGCCGGGGGCCACCCCAGCCCGCTGAGCAGCATCCGCTTCGTGATGGGCTTCGTCTGCCATCAGACTGCTCAAGAGCTTGCGCACCTCTGCCGGCGCGTTGGGCAGCTGCGCCTCATAGTGCCCGATGACAAACTGCTCAACAGCGCTGATGGTGTGAAACGCAAAACGACGCCCGCCGAGCGCGGCAATTGCACCCAGCATCCAGCCCGAGAGATACCAGACCAGCAACAGCCTGGAGCGACACGACGGCGGCAGCCAGGCCTGCAAAACCGCGAGGTGGCGCTCTTCAGTATCGAGATGCGACACGGCAAATACCCGCAGCTCCGCGTCGCGCGAACACGCGAGCATGCCACGATAGATCGCCACGGTGCCTGTCTCTCCCGCGTGATTCGAGCGCAGATCAGCACAAAGCCGGGCGCCAAGCGCATCCGCATCAAAACGCGGCAAGGTAATGTCTTTATAAGTCACGGCGGCTCACCATCATGTAATTGACTCCAATCGATGGCGTCAGACTGAACACCTTTGTGAACGGATTGACCTTCACCCCCGTGGCAGGCAGCGGCGTCAATCCGCTCGCCCGCAACAGCGCTTCGATTTCGCGCGGACGCACAAACTTGCGCCAGGCGTGGGTGCCTTTCGGCAACCAGCCGAGCACATATTCAGCACCCCATTTGGCAATGATCAGTGACAAGAGCGTTCGGTTGATGGTCGCTACGAACTGCAGACCGCCAGGCGCTGTGCGGGCGCAACTCTCCGCCATGAAGAGCGGTAATGCTTCGACGTGCTCGACTACTTCCATGTTCAGCACCACGTCGAACATCTCGTTCCGCCCGACCACGTCTTCCAGAACGCCTGCCCGGTAATCGATGTCGAGGCCCTGCTGCCGCGCGTGGTCACGCGCCACGGCGATGTTATTCGCTGCCGGATCGATCGCGACCACGTCGGCACCCCGCGCCGCCATCGATTCCGATAGGAGACCGGCACCACAACCGATGTCCAGAATACGCAGCCCATCGAGAGGCATTTCGCCCTCGGCGGCAAGGCCGGCGCGATCGATCTGTTCGCAGATATAGGGCACACGCAGCGCATTCAGCTTGTGCAGGGGCCACATCACACCATCAGCGTCCCACCAGCGCAGCGCGAGGGCATTATACCGCCCCAATTCGACATTATTTAACGTACTCATCATCTATGCCTTATTTAATTAGACAATATCTATACATATATTTCACACTGCGCGAATATACTGTGAATATTGAGATTTTATTTGGACATAAGATGAAAACAAAGCTCTTGCTGCTGGCCGCCGGCGTTGCCGCCATGGCCGCAATGCCGGCCTCTGCTGACGAAGAAGGCGCGCGGCTGGCCTGGAAGTACCACTGTGTCACCTGCCACGGACAAACCGGGATCGCCCGTTCCGACCGTTACCCCAACATTGCCGGACAGAACGAGGCTTATCTCATCAGCCGCCTGCGCTACTTCCGCGACGGCATCGAGCCGGGCAACCAGATGAACGCTCAGGGCGCGCCGCTGAGCGACGAAGATATCGAAGTGCTTGCCAGATACTTCAGCCGGCAAGCGGGATAAGGAGACATCATGAAACGCTTTTTCTTGCCCATCCTCCTGGCGGCCGCGGCATCCACCGGCTGCTCTTCCGACGCGCCATTGGACAGCGCCCAGCTGGTCCAGGAAAAAGGCTGTGTCGCCTGCCATGGCCTTGACGGGCGCGCGATTGCCGAGAGCTACCCAAACTTGAACGGTCAGTGGGAGCGCTATCTGCGCCTGCAGCTCATTGCCTATCGGGACGGCAAGCGCCAGAACGGCATCATGCAGGGCATGGCCGCAACGCTGACGGACGAAGAGATCAACGTTCTGGCAGAACACTACGGACGCTGACTTGGCGCATCACAAGTCGCACCTGCCGCAGAAGGTCTGCGTCGCCTGCAGCAAGCCTTTCAGCTGGCGACGCAAGTGGCTCAGGGATTGGGATCAGGTCAAATACTGTTCGGAGCGCTGCCGGCGGCAGCGCAACCGCTTACACTGAGCGATCGACGCATCGTATCCTCGCATCGTGGAAATGCAGACCTTCGACGCCATCCTGACCGCGACCATGCGCCACCTCGACGCGTTGTCGGCGGATCTCGCGGCTTATCTGGGCAAACGCCCTAACCAGCGCGCAGAGCTTCTGGGCCGCGCCTTCGCGCAGCAACTCGATGATCTGCACAGCACCGTGACGCGCATCGTTGCGCGCGCCCCGACACGCGCGCTCAAGCGACCCCTGCGTGTGACAGACACGCCGGCCGCGGGGCCTTTACGGCCGGAAGACGATTCCCGCGCGCTCACCGCCTGGCTGGTTGGACACCTGCAGGCAGAACACATCGCCTATCAACATCATCTCGACCACAGTCGACTTGGCCCGGCCAAAGACGCCGTCAGCGAACTCGCCGCGCTGTTCGTCGCGCAAAGCAAGCGCATCGCCCTCGAAGCGCACCGCTTTCAGGACCTTTAGCAGACCGGCGCTGCAAAGCGCCTTTGCAACGCACACAGGCCTTGCCTTTTAAATGCGAATGATTATCATTTGCATAAAGTTCAGCGGGTGCACCTCATGACCAGATCTTCCTCCTGCACGAGTTTCTCTCCAATCACCGTGGACAGTCTGTCGGACGGCGGACAGCTGTTTATCGAAGGGGTCCGTCAGTGGGCCCGCGCCGCCCGCCAGCGCGAGTGCGTAAAACGCGCGCTGATACCGAGTTACGCGGAGCACGACTGCGCGGACGCAGTCGACGCGATGAACGAGCTCATGAGCCTGATCGCGGTTTCCGCCTATCGGCCAGTCCACGTGTGTGCGCTCGACACCAGACACCTGAGCGAAGACGAATACACGCTGCTCGAGTCCATGCGCGCTCTGCAACGCAAGCAAGAGGACGTGGCGCGGGATTCCCTGAGCAAGATGATCGTTGGTGGCTTGAATGCAACCTTCAGGCGTGTCGCCTCGGCTTATCTGGACGTCACCCGGGCAGTCGGCCTCGACTGCGCAGGCTTACGAAAGCTCACTCTGGTGAAGGGTTGAGATGCGCGCGCGAAGCCCCCATCCGACGCTCGTCAAGATCCTGCGCGTGAGCGCGTGGTGCTTGCTGGCGGCAATGTTCACAGCCATTTACGCCTACAGCTGGACCTTCGTCGTCTAGAACGACGATCAGCGGCGTGGCGGCGCTTCACATTTGACCGTCACCCGCTCGCCGGTGCGGCTCTCGGGGTAGTAGTCCCAGACTGCATGATGGTGTACGGCCCGATTGTCCCAGAGCACGAGCGTATTGGGTTGCCATTTGACCCGACAGTGGAAACGCGTGTTTGTCTCGATGTGGCGATACAACATCTCGAGCACGGCTTCGCTCTCAGCTTTAGACAGTTCGTTGATATGGCCGGTGAACGGTTCGTTGACGAAAAGCACGGGTTTACCCGTCTCCGGGTGCACTGGCACAACGGGATGGTTGGCTGTGGGATAAGTCTGTTCCGGCTTCGGCTCATAGCCATACGCTTTCAGGTCTTTATAACCGTCGTGAAACGCTGTCAGACCTTCCAGCATTTTCTGTACAGGCGGCGACAGGGTCGCAAACGCCTCCTGCATGTTCGCAAACAACGTATCCCCGCCACCCGATGGGGGCACCTCGGTTATGTAAAGCGCGGACGCTTTGGGCGGCACCGGCTCACAGGAAAGGTCCGTATGCCAGGCTTCGCCGTTGGCCACCTTGGTTTTCGCGGTGATTTTGATGTCAAAAATCTCAGGGTCACCGGGCATCCCGAGATTGGTTTTGGCAGGATGCGTCTGCAACTCGCCAAACAAGCGCCCAAACGCTTTGTGCTGATCACGCGTGAGATGCTGATCGCGAAACACGAGCACCAGGCGGTCGGTAAACGCAGTACGTATGTCAGCGACGGTCGCCTCGTCCAGATGCGCGAGATCGGCGCCCGTCACCTCGCCACCCAGCCCGGGCGTGAGGTTCTCGACCTGGATCCGCTGATAAGTCGCCACGCTCAGTCGCCCGAAAACTTCGGCGGGCGTTTCTCAGCAAACGACTGCACGCCTTCACGAAAGTCGTTGGAACGAAACAGATTCAGCACCGACATCAGCACGTGGTGCGAGTGGCTCTCGAAGTCCTGGGTCAGCCCGTGACGGAACAGGCGTTTTATCTCGGTGATGGCAAGGGGCGCGTTATCGGCAATCTTGTTCGCCCAGATCCTGACGTCAGCTTCGAGCTCCGCAGCCTCGCTGACGTGATTGATGAGCCCGTAACCGAGCGACTGCTCGGCATTGAGCGTGTCGCCGAGCATCGCCACCTCGCAGGCCTTGGCCCAACCCAGAAGGCGCGGCAGATACCAGGTGCCACCACTCTCGGGCACGACCCCCATCTTGGCAAAGCCAGGCATCAGCACCGCCTTGGCAGACATCAGCCGCATATCACAGCCAAGCGCCAGATCGAGACCATAACCCGCGGCCGCGCCATTTATGGCAGCGATGACCGGAGTATCCATGCGCTGGAGCGTAACCGTGCAGATCTCCCGGGTGCTGTAGTGACGCGCGCCGGCAGAGGCGAGCCCCGCACCACCTATACCTTCGCCGCGGGCCGCCTGCTTGAGATCGAGACCGGCGCAGAATGCGCGGCCGGCGCCCGTGATGACCAGCACACGCACATTGGGGTCGTCATCGGCATCTTTGAGCGCATCGTTCAACTGGGCCAGCATCGTGCCGGTAATCGAATTCATCGCTTCCGGGCGGTTGAGCCTGAGCCAGCGGACGTGACCCTCATCTTCCGTCAGGATTTCTTCAGTCATACCAGCCCTCCTCACCAGCACTCCTCAGTGTCTGCGTCATTGTGCCTGAACCGAAATGCCTTCGCATGATCTTGCAATTGCAGGCACTTACCGGCTAAATGCGCGCTCTTAGGGAGACATGAATGGACCGGACGCGTAGACAGTTCTGGCGCGGTATCACGATGGCGGCTGTGCTGCTGTTCGCCGCTGCCCAACTGGTCGAGCAATCCCACGTCCACGCCGAAAGCGACGCTCTCTGCACCGTCTGCACGCATGCAGGCGGAACGGACGGCCTCCCGACGCTTGCGCAATCGATTGAGATCGCGCCGCCTGACGTCCTTCCTGCCGCGCCGCAAACCCTTCAGGCAATAACCACCTTACCCGTTTGCGGAAACCATGCCCGGGCCCCACCCCACCTCCTGAGCTGACCATTACGCAGCGTTCTCTGCTGCACACCGACGGCTCAGCCGTCAACGTTAGTATCAGGAAGTAGTCATGTTGATTAGAACTTGTGTCGCCGTCGCGGTGTCCGCGGCGGTGCTGACCAGTCCGGCCCGAGCCGATGAACCGGAAATTGTTGAAGAAGTCATTGTCGTCGCCCACCCGCTCTCAGGCGAAGGTTTGTCCCAGGCGGCGACACTCATTGAAGGTGAAGAGCTGTCGCGCGCGATCGACGACAACATCGGCAGCACCCTCGGTAAATCCCCGGGCATCCACAATGCATCGTTCGGCAACGCTGTCGGGCGCCCCGTCATTCACGGCGTCGGCGGTCCCCGGGTAAGGGTGATGGAAGACCGCATCGACGCTCTGGACGTCTCGGTGACCAGTGCCGACCATGCCACCATGGTAGAGCCTTTCATCGCAGAACGCGTTGAAGTGTTGAAGGGTCCGAGCACGCTGCTCTACGGCAGCGGCGCCATTGGCGGAGTCGTTGACGTGCATACAAACCGCATCCCGCATGAAACCTACGACTCAATCTGGGGCGGCATCGAGACCCGCACCAACGACAACGACGAGGGCAACAGCACCGCTGCCAAACTCAATGGCTCTTTCGGAAACTTCTCCTGGCACCTCGACGGCGCAATCCGCGACGGCGACGAATACGAAATCCCGGGATTTGCCGAATCCGCCCGCCTGCGGGCAGCCGAGGAAGCGGAAGAGTCTCCTGGCTCTCCCGGCGACGAGGAAGAAGAGGAAGAAGTTCGTGGCGAGCTGCCAGGCAGCCAGTACGACAGCGAGTCCTACGCCGGCGGTTTCTCATACATCGGCGAACGCGGCTTCTTCGGCGTCGCCGTGAGCCGCATTGAGGCCGACTACGGCCTGCCCGGCGGACACGAACACGAGCACGAAGAAGGTGAAGAGGAAGAGGAGGAAGAAGAGGAAGGCAATCCAATACTCGACATGGAACAGACCCGCACCGATGTTGAGATGGGCCTGACCGATCCCTTCGGCGAAAGCAACTTCACCGCTCTGAACGTACGCTTCGGCTACAACGACTACGAACACTCTGAAATCGAACCCAACGACGAAGTGGCCACGGATTTCAGCAACGAAGCCTGGGAGCTGCGCACTGAGCTCGTCTACGAAGGGGATGTGTACGAAGGGGCCGTGGGCCTGCAGTATCAGGACCGCGAGTTCTCCGCCATCGGCGAAGAGGCGTTCATCGCGCCCGTCGACACGAAATCCAGCGCTTTCTTCTGGGTGAGCGAACGATCATTCGATGGCTACGACATCGAAACCGGCTTTCGCTTCGGACGCGTCGAACATGATCCGAGCGCCGCAAGCAGCACGTCATTCACTACCTGGGCGGCCTCCATAGGCGCAGTGATCCCGCTGTCCGATAACTGGATGCTGGGCGTGATCGGCGATGCGACGTCACGGGCGCCGATCGCCGAGGAACTCTATTCCGACGGCCCGCACCTCGTTACCAACGCTTACGAGATCGGTGATCCGTCGCTCGACAACGAGCGGGCCATCAACTTCTCGGCCACGCTGACCCAGGTGTCAGATCGCTGGGAAACGAACATCCACGCCTACTTCACCGAGTATTCGAACTTCATTTACGAAGGCGCCAGAGGCGACGAGCTCGACGATCTGCCGGTATTCGTGTTCCAGCAGGACGACGCCACGTTTTACGGTCTGGATGCGAGTATCGAAGTGCAGGTCGCCAGCTGGGACGGCGGTGAGCTGAGGGCCAAGGCCCAGTACGACATGGTCTATGCCGAGCTCGACGTGAGCGGCGATTCCGACCTGCCGCGCATCCCGCCGGATCGTTTCGGCGTCGGCTTTGATCTGCGGCAGGGGCCGTTTTCGCTGGTCGTCGACTATCTGCGCGCCAGCGCACAGGGTGATGTGCGGCCGGGAGAATTCAAGACGGACGCTTACGATGATCTGCGCGCGTATCTCGGCTACGACTGGGCTATGACCGAAGCAGCCGACCTGACCCTCTTCGTGCAGGGTAAAAACCTGACCGACGACGAGCAGCGCCTGCATACGTCGTTCATCAAGGACTTCGCCCCGGAACCGGGCCGCACGATTGAAGCGGGCCTGCGGCTCTCGTTCTAACGCGCAGGTAGAGCCGACCAGAAAAAACTGGCACAGTGACCGCGTCATCGTTCGGAGATGAGAGATGAGTGACGCGGCACTGCTGCCGGCCTGGCAGCCGAAATTCGAATCCTGGGTGGCGTTCGCCAAGCCACTGATACCCGAGGGCAAAGCCAAAGAGGCGTTTGCCGAATATCCCTGGTTCACGACAGAAGACGACCCGTTTGTGCAGCTGGCCAAACCCGCCAGCGAGACGCGCTTCGGTCTCATCACCACCGGCGGTTATTCCATCGAAGGCGAGCAGGAGCCGATGCGTGGGTATCCCACGTTCGGTGACGAAGTGCCGCAGATACGCGCGATACCGACCGACGTCGATCGCAGCAAGCTGCAAATCAATCATCCCGGCTACGATCACAAGTACGCCAAAGAGGACATCAACGCGAATCTGCCGTTCGATCGTCTGAACGAACTCGTTGACGAGGGCGTCATCGGCAGTTTGAGCAAGCGCACCCTGGTGCTCATGGGTCTGCAGCCCAACGTGGCGCCGCTCATAGAAGAGACCATTCCAGAGATCGTCGAGACATTCAAAGCCGACGGCGTCGAGGCGGCCCTCCTCGTTCCCAGCTGACCCGTCTGTCATCAGACCGTGAGTCTGATTGCACGTGGCCTCGAGGCATCTGGCATACCGACGGTGCTGGTGAGCGTCATGCCGCCGTTGAGCACGGCCGCACGCCCGCCGCGTCAGGTGATACGCCGTCTCAATATCGGCGCGACGGTTGGACGTCCCAACGATATCGAAGGACAGCGCACCACGTTGACCAAAATGATTACGTTGCTGGAAACCGCCGAGCGCTTCGGCGCGGTCAATAAGGATGGCAAACCAGGCGGCTAGTTAAGCCGCGATCAGCGCCTCCAGACGGGCGCGGGCAGGTTCTGTCGCGCCCGTCATCAGAGTCATTGCAAAGCTGCGCACGTATTCACGCGACAGATCGGAAAGATCGATCAGACCCATGATCCATGCCATGACGATCCCCCAACCCTGCGCCACCATGTGGCGAGCGAGCACTTCGAGGTCGACGTCATCGCGCATGTCCCCGTGCGCTTGCGCGGTCTTGAGACTGTCCAGCGTCGCCGGCAGGCTGCGCGCATAAAGCACCTCTGTCAGCGGGTCATCCTTCTCCGAACGAAAGAGCGCCCGGGCCATCGCTTCGGCGTACTCCGGATTCTGCTCCATGGTGGCCGCAGTGATTTCGGTCATTTTGAGAATGCGCGAAAGACCGGGCTCACTCTCGGCCATCGCACGCGTGCCGATTTCGATGAGAAGGTCTTCCACCGCGGTGAGCACCAGCTCGTCTTTGCTGCCATAAAGGTTATACAAGGTGCCCGGCACCACCCCCGCGCGTTCGGCAAGGCCGCGCATGGTCGTCGCGTGGTAGCCGACGTCGGCCAGCATTTCGCGCGTCGCCGCGAGGATGTTGGCCTGGCGCTCGAGCTGTCGCGGAGATTCGTACTTCTTTTTGGCAGATTTTGACATACGTTCCAATAATACGCCGCGCTCCGGACGCGTGCCACACTCGCACCCCCCTTCGGCTGCCGCTACTATGGATACAGAGTGTACGGGGGTAAGCCATGAGCTACGAATGTTTCAGAGTTGAGATTGCCGACAACATTGCCCACGTGGTGTTGAACCGGCCGGATAAGCGCAACGCCATGAATCACGCATTCTGGCGTGAATTCCCGGAGATCATCAGCGACATCGACAACAACTCTCGAGCGCGGGTGATCGTGATTTCATCCACCGGCCCGCACTTCTCTGCCGGGCTCGATCTCAGCATGTTTGGCGGCGGCAGCGATACTGGCGAGCAGATCAGCCACAATCAGCGCGCTGTCGCCTCGTACAACCACATCCTGCACATGCAGAAATCGTTCAACTGCCTGGAAGAATGCCGTCTTCCCGTGCTGGCGGCGATTCAGGGTGGCGCGTTTGGCGGCGGGGTGGACCTCGCTACTGCCTGCGACATCCGCTACGCCACGGAGGACGCTTTTCTCGTCGTACAGGAGATCAACATCGCGCTGACCGCGGACGTCGGCACGTTTCCGCGCCTCGTCAAGCTCATTCCCGAAGGCATCGTGCGCGAGCTGGCATATACAGGCCGGCAGATGCCCGCCGCAGAGGCGCAGGCCGCGGGGCTGGTCAACCGGGTTTATCCGGACCACGAGGCCATGCTCGAGGGTGTCATGGAGATTGCGCGGGAGATCGCCAGCAAGGCGCCCGTCGCGGTGTACGGGTCCAAGCGCATGATCAACTACGCACGGGATCATTCCACCGCCGACGCCCTGGATTACATCAGCATCTGGAACACCAGCATGATGAACGGCGAAGAGATTCTCGAAGCGATACAGGCCAAAAACGAAAAGCGTCCCGGCGAGTTTGTCGACCTGCCGAAAAAACGCGGTGCTTGAGCGCTAGAACGCTTCGATACGCCAGACGGCGAAAGACGGCGTCTCGTAGGGGTGCGCGGCCTTGAGCGCGGCCACTGCGTCGGCAATCTTGTCATCGTCGCAGACGAGCTCAACCCGATACTCGATCACGCGCTCCAGCGACCCCTCCTTGCCGAGGAACGGTGAACTCCCGGGAAGCGGCCGGAACTGGCCTTCGCCCCGCACTTCCCAGCAGCACTGATCGTAGCTGCCGACCTGACCGGCACCTGCTGCAAACACGGCCGCCTTGGTGGTTTCCAGATGGGTTTCCGGCACGTGGAAAGTGAGCTTGTACACGTGACCGCTTCTACCGCTAGCGCCCGGACCAGTTGGGCGGGCGTTTCTCGGCGAACGCTTTCGGGCCCTCTTTGGCATCCTCGCTGCGGCGCCACTTGTAGAACGCGGGATAGTCTTCCTGATTGGTCATCGCTGCTTCCAGGCTCGGCTCATCGAGCCCTTTCATGATGGCCTCTTTTGACGCTGCCAGCGACAACGGCGCACAGCGCAGGATCCGCTCGCACCAGCGAGCGACACAGTCCTCAAATTCCGCAACCGGCACCACCTCGTTGACGAATCCCAGCTGATAGCCGGCGTCCGCCGAGACACGATCCGCCGTGAGCACCATGCCCATCGCCTGCTTTAAACCGATCTGACGCGCGAGCCGATGCACACCACCGCCGAGCGCAACCGCGCCGACCAGCGGTTCCGGCAGGCCGAAGCTGGAGCGCTCCGTGGCGAGAATGATGTCGCAGGCGAGCGCTATCTCGAAGCCGCCGCCCAGGGCAAAACCGTCGACTGCGGCAATGATTGGTTTATTGAGATCGTAACGCTCGATGAGCCCTGCATAACCGTCCGCCGGATAAGGGTTACGTCCCTCGGCAAAGGCGATGGCTTTGAGATCACTGCCGGCGCAGAAGGCACGGTCTCCCGCGCCGCGCACCACGCACAGAAACTGTTCATCATCCGCGGCAAACGCATCAAAGGCGGCCTGCAGCTCGTCATGCATCTGGGGGTTGATGGCGTTCATGACCTCGGGGCGATTGAGGGTCACATGGGTTACCCGT
Source organism: Pseudomonadales bacterium (assembly GCA_965267275.1). Classification (GTDB taxonomy): domain Bacteria; phylum Pseudomonadota; class Gammaproteobacteria; order Pseudomonadales; family Azotimanducaceae; genus UBA4421. Next base: position 1,269,148 of record OZ253950.1, on the reverse strand, counting down.
TCGTCCGTCACCACGTCGATGAAGTCGTAGGCCATCTTTTTCTCTCCCAAAGAAAACCGCCGGCCTGTCTTCAATACAAAGAAGAACAGAACCGGCGGTGTCTCGACGTCAGGACCCGGTCGGTACTTCCGTAAACGGGATACCTTTGTCCATCCGCGGCTCCTGGGGCAGACCCAGTACCCGCTCGGCAATAATATTGGCCATGATCTCGTCGGTGCCGCCCGCGATACGCAGACCGGGAATGGCCATGTAGGTGTCCTGGAACAAAGCTTCGAACTTTTCGTCAGCCTCGCGGTCGCGCAGGATGCCCTGCTGCTCGAGCAGATCCATCGCAAACGAGGCCATGTCCTGGGACTTCACCGCACCGACCAGCTTGCCGATGGAGTTTTCCGGCCCCGGAATCTCCCCGCGCGAGAGCGCCGACAACGTACGATAGCTCGTGTACTTGAGACCCGCTTCCTGGACGTACCAGCTGGCCAGCTTGGCGCGCACAGCGCTGTCTTCGATGGCCGGGCGGCCATTGATCTCGACGCTCTCGGCCAGACGCTTCACCGAGCTGAACTTGGTGCCGCCGCCGCCGGCGCCGATGCTCGCGCGCTCGTTCATCAGCGTGGTGAGCGATACCTGCCAGCCCTGGCCGACGTCGCCCAGACGCTGACTGTCCGGCACGCGCACGTCCGTGAAGTAGACCTCGTTGAAGTTCGCCTCACCGGAGATCTGCTTGATCGGCTTGATCTCGATGCCGGGGCTCTTCATGTCGAGGTAGAAGTAGGAAAGCCCTTTGTGCTTCGGCACGTTGGGATCGGTGCGCACGACCAGGATGCCCCAATCGGAGTAATGCGCGCCGGAGGTCCAGATCTTCTGACCGTTGATGATCCAGTCGTCGCCGTCTTTTTCCGCCTTCGTGCGAAGCGCCGCAAGGTCCGACCCGCCGGCAGGCTCACTGAAGAGCTGACACCAGATGTCCTCACCGCTGGCCAGGCGCGGGATGAAGCGCTGCTTGGCCTCTTCGTCCGCCCAGGTCATCAGCGTTGGCGCGGCCATACCCTGACCGATGCTGAATACGCCCGTTTCCGGCGCATCCACCTTTGCTTCTTCCTGGCCGAGGATGACCTGCTCAATCGCACCCGCGCCGCGACCGCCGTACTCTTCCGGCCAGCGAATGCAGGCCCAGCCAGCGTCGGCCTTACGCTTCTGCCAGAACTTGGCACGTGCCATACCGTCCATGCCCGCCAGCTCTTCCTCGGTGGGGACATTGGCTTCGAGCCATGCCCGCGCTTCTTCGCGAAACGCTGCTTCTTGTGGGGTATCTTCGAAATCCATCTTAATTTTCCTCCTTACGCCACATCAGCCTGGTCAGAGGCTGCGATCAATTTTTCCTGCCACAGGCCTTCGCTGCCGATCACCACGGCCAGCACTTTGGAGCGCCGGTAGTAGAACTGACAGTCGAACTCCCACGTATAACCCATGCCGCCATGGGTCTGGATGTTCTCTTTGGAGGCGTAGTAATACGCCTGGGTGCTGCCGACCCGGGCCGTCGCTGCCGCGAGCGGCAGTTCCGCTGCATCGCTGTCGAGCGCCCAGGCGCCGTAATAGGCGTTGGAACGCGCGAGCGTGTTTTTCACATACATGTCGGCGAGCTTGTGCTTGATGGCCTGATAAGAAGCTATCGGGCGCCCGAAAGCGTAACGCCCCATGGCGTATTCTTTGGCCATCTCGAGGCAGGTTTCGGAGCCGCCCAGCTGTTCCCAAGCGAAGAGCACCGCAGCGCGGTCAAGCACCTTCTCGAGCAACGCCCAGCCTTCGCCTTCCGCACCGAGCAGTTCTGCCGGGGCGCCGTCGAAAGTGACGTTGGCGTGATTGCGGGCTGGATCGATGGTCTTCACCGCTTCACAGCTAACCCCACCCTGATCCGTCGGCACGAGATATAAAGAAGCGCCGTCACCGCTGGCGCTCTTCGCCGCGACGACCATGACATTCGCGATTTCCGCGTCCGCGACCACCGGCTTGGTCCCGGAGATCTTGCCGTCGCTGACCGTGGTCTCGAGACCAGCGGCAGTTGGCTGACCACCGCCTTCGGCGTAGGCAAACGCGCCGATCGCCTCACCTGCTGCCAGCTTCGGCAACCACGCACCCTTCTGCGCTTCGCTGCCGCCGGCGAGGATCGCTTCGGTGGCAAGATAAACCGAAGAAGAAAAAGGTACCGGCGCACAGGCACGGCCGAGTTCCTCGGCAATCACTACGAGCTCGTAGTAGGAAAGCCCCAAACCGCCGTGCTCTTCCGGGATGACCGTTGCGGTCCAACCCATCTCGACAATCTTCTGCCACAGATCCTCGGCGTACAGTTCGTCGCCCTCCAATACACGCCGCACCACCGCGGGCGGGCAGTTTTCCGCGAGAAATCCGCGCGCCTGATCGCGCACGAGGTTCGCGTCTTCGCTGAATTCGAAGTTCATAAGCCTCTCGTCTTAGTTGGTTTTGCTCTCAAGATCTTCGCCGGTGCGGACCTGTTGATCGGTCTTACACGCTTGGGCGATCCCCAAATCAGTTGAGCGAGTTTCGCTCAGAACCCTGAAATCTAACACTTCACTCTGCTCCGAGCCACAGCGCGATTGCCCGCGATACGGGCAGATGCGTGCAGACGTCTGCGCTAACATGGCGCCCTCAGCTATCCGGGGGAGAAACCATGACCGAATTCATACGCACGCCCGAGGAAAACTTCGCGGACCTGGACGACTTTCCATACGCGCCCAACTATCACACGTGGCAGGACCTGCGCATGCACTACGTGGACGAGGGCCCGAAGGACGGACCTGTCATGTTGCTGATGCACGGTATGCCGACCTGGTCTTACCTGTATCGCGACATCATCCCCGAACTGGTGGCCGCAGGTTACCGCTGCATCGCGCCGGACCATATGGGCTTCGGGCGGTCGGACAAACCCACGGACATCCACTGGTACACCATCGCTCGACACACCGAAATCCTGACGAGCCTGATCACCACGCTCGACCTCAACAACATCACGCTGGTCTGCCAGGACTGGGGCGGCCCGACGGGCCTCGCGCAGGCTGCGACGATGCCGGAGCGCTTCGAGCGCCTCATCATCATGAACACCTGGCTGCACCATCCGGAATTCGAGTACACGGAAGCGATCCGCAACTGGATCGAAGCGTGGCATGAGGGCGGACGCTTCTATCTCGAACGACCGGACATCGGCCTGCTGCTGATCCTGCCCATGGTCGGGCCGGGCGTGGTCTTCCCGGCCCTCGCGCAAGGCACGGAACCTGAGCTTGAAGGCGACGCGGCGGCGGTCTACCGCGGCTTTTCTGCGCCATATCGCGGACTACCGGACGAAGCGTTCAACGGCTATCGACGCTTTCCTCTGTCGATACCCGTCGGCAACTACCACAACGGCAATGGCGCCGCGCAGACCTATCACTACAAGACCCTCCTCAACTGGGACAAGCACGTTCACTTTGTCTGGGGATGCGCCGACGACGTGTTCGATGAAGCCTGGGGGCGCAAGTGGGCGGAACAGATGAACGCCACCTTCGACCCGATTCCGGACGCCGGACATTTCCTGCAGAACAGCCACGGCAAAGAGGTGGCTGGTTTCATTTTGCGCCGCATCAGCGAGGAGTGAGCATGGAAACGATCAACGCGCGCACCGAGGGCGCGGTGCGCGTCATCGAGCTCGACCGGCCGGAAGCGCTCAACGCGTTCAGCGGCTTGTTGATGGACGAGTTGTGCGACTGTTTCCTCGCAGCAGCGGAAGACGAGCAGATCAAGGTTCTGGTCCTGACCGGCGCCGGCCGGGCGTTTTCCGCCGGCGCGGATCTGATGGAAATGGGCCGCAGCACCTATTCACCACGGCATGGCTTCGATGGCTTGCTGGATGCGATCGTCTATTTTCCGAAGCCATTCATCGTTGCAGTCAACGGTGTTGGCGCGGGTATCGGCGCAACAATCTGCGGACTGGCGGACTTCACGTTCATTGCCGAGGAAGCAAGGCTGCGCTGCCCTTTCTCGGCTCTGGGCCTGACCGCGGAAGCCGGCAGCACGATGACTTTTCCGCTATTGATGGGCAGACAGAAAGCATCCTGGTTCCTGATGGCGGCAGAGTGGATGAGTGGCGCCGAAGTGGTGGAGGCAGGGCTTGCGATGAAGTGCCTGCCGCGAGACGCGCTGATGCCCTATGTGATGGCACAGGCGAACAAGCTTGCCCACCTGCCGCTGGCGTCGCTCGAAACGACCAAAAACCTCATCAACGAACCGCTGCGCGAGATGCTGCGCGCCGCCATGAAAGCCGAAAACAAGGGCCTGGCGAACCTGCTCGGCAGCCCCGGCAACCAGGAGGCGCTGGCGGCGTTTCGTGAAAAGCGGGATCCCGATTTCAGCGGCATGTAGCTTCCTGCTATCATCGCGCGCAGGCCGGGCGGCGAAAGCTGCCCAGGCTGTTGGATGTCCGGGAAACCAGTGGAAATCTGGTACTGGCCTCGCAACGGTAAATGAGAACGGCGCTGACCGCGCCACGCGACGCCACAAGCCACTGTGCTCAGCATGGGAAGGCGGTGTCGTGTCGGGCTAATCCATCTCACAAGTCCGTAGACCGATCCGGCAGCTGTCTTTAGAGGGGCGTTCGGGGACCAACGCCTGGAACACGGGAAATCTCAATGAAATCTGCGTTTCTTATTGCGCTCGCGCTCAGCGTTTCCGCACCCAACCTGCATGCCCAGACGGGCGATAACCCATCCGAACGTCGAACGTTGGAAGAACTGGTCGTGGTGGGCGCACGCCTGCCTGTCGCCGACTACAAAGTCGGTCGAGCGGTGACCATCCTGGACCAGGATCAGATAGCCGACCTTGGCTATCAATACGCGGTCGACCTCTTCCGCTTTGTGCCCGGCGTCACCGTGAGCCGCGCGGGCGGCTACGGCGGCCTGTCCCAGCTGCGCTTGCGCGGGTCTGAGGCCAATCATGTATTGGTGCTCGTCGACGGCGTCGACGTCTCCGCGGCCGACACCGGCGAATTCGACTTTTCTTCACTGCTGACGAACGACATCGAACGCATCGAGGTGCTACGTGGTCCGCAGAGCGGCTTGTACGGATCAAACGCTCTGGCGGGCGTCATCAGCATCCACACGCGTCGTCCCGATGAAGGGCTTAACATGGACGTCCACCTCGAAGGCGGTGACGACACAACCCGTCACGGCGCTGTGTCGGTGGCCGCGGGCACAGCGCGTCTGCAGGGTCGCCTCAACTACACGCAGCGTCAGACCGACTTCGACCTCTCATCAAACGATGCCGTGATCGGCGCGGAAGATGACGAGGACGACAACCAGACGTTGAGCGGTCAGCTCAAGGCAGAGCTGACCGACAACCTGTCGCTGAACCTGTTTGGTCGCCTCACAGAACGTGACATCGAAACGGACGGCTTCGACTTCAGTGGCGGCCCGCAGCAGGGCTTACCCATTGACGACCGGAGTGAGAGCGAAACCGAAGACCGTACTTTGAGCGGCGTGTTCACGTTTACGCTGGCTGACGGGCGCTCCGTTTCGCGCCTTGGCTACGACCGAACCGATACCGAGCTCGACGGCGGCACCTTCGGCAGCGATACAGACCGTGAACAGCTGCGCTTCGATACCGCCTGGGAGTGGGCTGTTGCTGGCGACGTAGCGCAGCGCACGACGCTCTTCATACAGGACGAAGAAGAGACGTTTCGCAATCCGTTTCCGTTCGATCCGAGCCAGGCCGTTACCCAATCGAGGGACCTGACGGGCTATGGATTCGACCACCGCATCGAGATTGGCGACACGCTCTTCGTCAACGGTTCCGTGCGTCGGGACGAAAACGACGACTTCGACGATGAAACGACCTACTCACTGGACGTCGCGTATCTCGTAAACGAAGGCAACACACGTCTGCGCGCGAGTTACGGAACCGGCGTTACGAATCCGACGTTCTTCGAGCAGTTCGGCTTTGTCCCCGGCACATTTATCGGCAACCCCGACCTGGCACCCGAAAAGTCCAGGAGTTGGGACGCCGGTATCGAGCACACTTTCGGGGAGGACAGACTGACCGTCGCGCTGACGTATTTCGACGCAGACCTCGAAGATGAGATACAGAGTCTGTTCCCGTCAGTGATCAACCTTGACGGAACGAGCAAGCGCGATGGTGTCGAGCTGTCCGCCACCTATCAGCCCGGCGAGCACACGACGCTCACCGCGACTTACAGCTACATTGACGCTGAAGAGCCCGGCGGCGCAGAGGTCCGACGGCCGGACCATACCGGCAGTTTGAGCATCGCGCACCGCCTCCTCGACGGCCGGCTCAAATTCGCGGGCAATCTCGTATTCAATGGCGAGCAACTCGACAACGACTTCCGCAACTTCTTCGTGAACGGTTTTGTCGCAGAACGTACCGAGCTCGACAGCTACACGCTGGTCAACGCCAACGTCAGCTACGACATCTCCGACGCGGTAGAAGTCTACGTGCGCGTGGAAAACCTTTTCGATGAGGATTACGAAGAGGTCATCGGCTACGCGACCCCCGGCCGCACGGCGCTTGCCGGCGTCCGGCTGCGTTTCGGCCGCTGAGCGGGATTAGTCGAGCAGCTTTCTAATCACTTCGGGTGACGGCGCGCCGGGCAGCAGCATGACCACGGCGTCGTCGAAACCCGCCTCAGCCCAGCGCTGCAGCTTGCGCGCAAGCTCATCGAGATCCGTCTCGGCAAACACCTGTATGGTCGATACGATCGCACGCCCGCCACCCGCTGCCCGGTAGCGGTCGAGCGCCTCGCAGACTTCGTCGACAGAGCGCTTCATGCCCGAGGCAACCCAGCCATCGAACTCAGTTGCCGCGCGCGCGACGCCCTTGCCCCAGGTGCCGTAAAACAGCGGCGGGCCACCCTGCAGCGGCGGCCACGGCGACAGCTGGCGGTCGCCCTCCCCACCTGTTGCGAAGATGGTTCTGAGCCGCTCGAGCGATGTATCGAAGTCCCCGAAACGGCTTGCAAAATTACGTTCGTAGGCCTGAAAGTCGTTTGCGGTGGAGCCGGCCCCGACGCCAAACACAAATCTATTGCCACTGACTTGTTGAAGCGAAAAGGCGCGATGGGCAAGGTCCATCGGATGGTACAGCGGAACCTGCAGCACCGCGGTGCCGACCTCGATCCCAGGCACTGCCGTCGCGGCGACCGTCAACGCGATGAACGGATCGGTCACCATGAAACCGCGTCCGATCGCCTGCGCGGACCACAGACTCGTATAACCCGCATCCGCAAGTGCCTTCGCCTGATCGGCCAGCAGTTGCCCTTGGGTCGGGTTCGCAACCGGCCCCAGTAATGCGCCCAACCGCATGTCTTCTCCTCTAAAGCGTTTCGGATATGCTAGCTGACGAGTATCCGCATTGCAGGTGAGAGATGGCGGAAACCACGTTCGAAGGATCGCGACGATCGCCAGGCATCGCTCAAAACGCTCCACGGCCCTTAGCTGGCGACGCCCCCTGGGCTTGCTTTGCAAGCGACGTGCTAAGATCGCCTCCTCCGATCAATCCGCGTCCGCACGGGAAGATGATCATTTACTTCGCAATTCAGGGTCGTTCCATGCCATTTTTGTTAATTCTGATTCTCGCACTCGCCGCATCAGGCTGCTCTCCCGGGCTCACCCAGCAGCAGGGAGATGAAATCATTCAGGAGCTGAAAGCAATCAAGACCGGGCTTGCCCAGCTAGAACCCCGGCAGAACGCGCCGGCGCGCCAAGATGCTCGCCCCACCGAAGCAAGCTTCATCGTGCCCGATGGGCGGCCTGCGCTCGGCGATGCCAACGCCGAATTCACGCTCGTGAGCTTCTCCGATTTCCAATGCCCCTACTGTAAAAGGTTCGTGGAGCAAACGTTGACTGATTTGCGCACGCAGTATATCGATACGGGGAAGTTGCGTTACGTTGCCCTCGATCTCCCCCTGCGCATGCATCCGCAAGCGCAGCCGGCTGCCCGAGCCGCGCACTGTGCCGGAGAGCAAAACCAGTATTGGGACATGTATTACCGGCTGTATTCGGGTCAAGCGAGCTTAGGACAAGCACTCTACGTCGCTGCCGCCAACGATCTCGGTTTGGACGTTCCCGGGTTCGAGGACTGCATGCAAAGTCCGCGCTTCGCCAATCAGGTGGCACACGATGTCCGGCTGGCACGTTCGGTCGGCCTTTCCGGCACACCAAGCTTCGTGGTTGGCCGTACGGTAAAAAACGGTGTATTCAACGGCAGAATTCTTCGTGGCGCGCAGCGGCTTGCAGCGTTCGAAAATCTGCTCGACGAGCTCAATGGCGACGAGCCGTGAAACCACCCAGGCGGGCAATTGCGTTGCGCCGGGAGACAGTGAAAAGGAACTCGACCACTTACTGACGGCAGCTTGCAGGGGATTGAGGTCCAGGACACACATCCAGAAGAACAAACCCCGGCAAAAGCCGGGGTTCGTCGGAGCCCTGAGGGCTACCGAGAGCAGCCCTAGGTTTTGTCAAGAGACGCCCTAATCCAAGGGACATCCCTGCTCGTTGAAGTCCGCGAACGTGTCCTTCGCAGCTTCGTAGTCACCACTCGCCACAGCGTCGTTGAACGTCATGATCACCTGTATGACGGTCAGATCGTACGAGACGTCTCCGGATGCAGCATTCAATAACGCCGCCGCCGCGTGTCGTCCCAGTGCGTTGAGACCACCGCCCGTCAGACGTGTTGCTTCGCTCAGCGTCAACGACCCGAACACGGCGGACCCGAACGCATCATCGAACACGGTGTTCTCATCGTAAGGCGCCGGGTAGGAATCGAAATGGTGTTCCTGACGCCAGTATCCCGGCGTGCAGCCTTCGCCACCGCCTTCGACCTCGCAGCTCGCCGAGCATCCGTCACCATCGACGTTGTTGCCATCGTCGCACTGCTCACCCGGATCCAGGTTGCCGTCCCCACAGAAGGGCTCGAACATGCAGGTGGCCGAGCACCCGTCACCGTCGGCATTGTTGCCGTCATCGCACGCTTCGCCTGGGTCCAAAATGCCGTCACCGCAAAACGGTTCCAATTCGCACAGGGCCGAACAGCCGTCGCCGTCTATGAGGTTGCCGTCATCGCACTCCTCGCCCGGGTCGAGGATACCGTCGCCGCAGACCGGACCCCGGCAAGACGGATCGTCCACCTGGTAATTCACGCCGGTGACGCTGAAATTGACGGGATCAACTGAAACACTGGCCGGACCGGCCACGTCATAGGGAGTATCCACGGACATGATCCACTCTCCCTCCCCCAGATCGGCAGCACCGCCGACGATCTCGTACGAGCCATCGGCACCCGTAGTCTCAGAAGCCGTGGACGATCCCTGTGAGGCAGAGACCACGATACCGCTGAGCGGGCTACCATCCCCGGTACAGACCACCTGTCCGGACACGAAATATGCGGACGCGTACGGGGTCATAGAAACCAGAGCGGCGAAGCTCGAGGCTTTCAAGAACATCTTCAACATACAAATTTCCCCCAAAAGTATTAAGCAGAACCTCTCCAAGGCTCTGCCCCAAACATAGCACCATCCTGCGGCGTTCGGTGTATGTCTTTGTAAGGAACTTTGTCCGACCCAGCGCTGCCTGTCACCACCCGGGTCTGGACCCGACAAATTCTAAGCGTACACTGACCTCAGCAACTCTTATGGAAGCGAGTTCAATGGCGAAGGAAGACCCGCCCCAGGTCAGCTACGTCGGCACGGAAAGCCAGTACTTTGTCATTCGACCCGCCGGCAAAGTCGACGGCGTCGATCTCATCAACCTGGCCGCACAGGCCAGAAAGCACCCCGAGTTCGATGTCAGCACCCCTTTGATGTGGGACATGCGCGGGGCCGAAGTGGGCGACTTTGGCTCGCTGCCGCTATTGACCCAACAGATCAACAAGCAACTGCAGCACGACGCCGGAGGCCGAACCGTGTTTGTGACGAACAGCGAACTCGGATACGGGCTGTCCCGCGCCAGCGCCGCCTGGAGCAGTCTCGCCGGTGACAGGGACCTCAGGGTCTTTCGGGCGCATGAATTCGACGAAGCGGTTGCCTGGTTGTCAGGCCGGGAAAACGCAGCCGATTGAGCGCGGTAGAACGCTCGCGAATCAGACAACGACAGCTTGCGGTGTGCCGGCAACAAAACTCAGCATCGCCCCCCTCAACACCGTTCGCTCACCAAGAATCACTGGACTATCAACACGTTAGCCCGACCCGGGATTGAACCGATGCAGAGCACGGCACTGGCCGAAATTCGACCCAAACGGTATGATGCGCGCCCGCCTTAGGGATCACACGGACAACAAGAACATGCAGGACACTATCGCCAAGCTGCGGGAAAAAGCTGCCGCTGCGGAGTTGGGGGGTGGCGAACATCGCATCCAACAGCAGCACCTGAAAGGCAAGCTCACCGCGCGCGAACGTATCGAAATCCTTCTCGACGCCAACAGCTTCGAGGAGTGGGACAAGTACGTCGAGCACCGCTCAACCGATTTTGGCATGCAGGATCAGAAGATTCCCGGCGACGGTGTGGTCACCGGCTACGGCACCATCAACGGCCGTCTCGTGTTCGTTTTCAGCCAGGATTTCACCGTCTTCGGCGGCGCCCTCTCCGAGGCGCACGCTGAGAAAATCTGCAAAGTCATGGATCAGGCGATGAAGGTCGGCGCCCCAGTCATCGGCCTTAACGACTCCGGCGGCGCGCGCATCCAGGAAGGGGTGGCATCGCTCGGCGGCTATGCCGAAATTTTCCAACGCAACGTGATGGCATCGGGCGTCGTCCCGCAATTGTCCGTGATCATGGGGCCCTGCGCAGGTGGCGCCGTGTACTCCCCTGCCATGACCGATTTCATCTTCATGGTCGAAGATTCTTCCTACATGTTTGTGACCGGCCCGGACGTCGTCAAAACGGTCACACACGAAGTCGTCACGCCGGAGGAGCTTGGCGGCGCCAGCGTACACACGCGGAAATCGGGCGTGGCTGACCTCGCGTTCGAGAACGACATCGAAGCGCTCCTGCGCACCCGGCGCTTTTTCGATTTCCTGCCGGCCAACAACAAAGAAAAGCCGCCGCGCTGGCCCACGGACGATCCGGCGGCACGCGCGGAGCCGTCGCTGGACACGCTGGTTCCGGCGGATCCTTCCAAGCCGTACGACATCAAAGAGGTCATTCACAAAGTGGCCGACGAAGGCGACTTCTTCGAGCTGCAGGCTGACTTCGCGCAGAACATCGTCGTCGGCTTCATGCGTCTGCAGGGCACGACGATCGGCGTCGTCGCCAACCAGCCCATGGTGCTGGCCGGTTGTCTGGACATCGACTCATCCAAGAAAGGCGCGCGTTTCGTGCGTTTCTGTGACGCCTTCAACATCCCGATTCTGACCCTGGTGGACGTACCTGGCTTCATGCCCGGCACCGCTCAGGAGTACGGCGGCATCATCAAAAACGGCGCGAAGCTGCTTTATGCCTACGCCGAGTGCACCGTGCCCAAGGTGACCCTGATCACCCGCAAAGCCTACGGCGGTGCGTATGACGTCATGGCGTCAAAGCATTTGCGTGGCGACGTGAACCTCGCCTGGCCGAGTGCCGAAATTGCTGTCATGGGCGCGAAGGGTGCGGTGGAGATCATCTTCCGCAAGGAGCTGGGTGACGAGGAAGGCATTCAACGCCGCACCGACGAATACCAGGAGCTGTTTGCCAACCCGTTCGTTGCCGCCAGCCGCGGTTACATCGACGACGTCGTCATGCCAGCTGAAACCCGCGAGCGCGTTTGCCGATCGTTCGCGATGTTGCGCGACAAGAAGCTGGAAAACCCCTGGCGTAAACACGGCAACATTCCGCTCTAGGTAAGAATAAGATGTTCGACAAAATACTGATCGCAAACCGCGGCGAAATCGCATGCCGCGTCATCAAAACCGCGCGGCGTTTAGGGATAAAGACGGTTGCCGTCTATTCCGACGCTGACGCAGACGCATTACACGTGCGCATGGCGGACGAAGCAGTGCACATCGGCGGCGCGGCCTCGGCCGACAGCTACCTGCGCGGGGACCGCATCATCCAGGCGTGTAAAGACACGGGCGCGCAGGCCGTACATCCGGGTTACGGCTTCCTGTCGGAGAATGCGGATTTCTGTGAAGCGCTGGATGCCGCGGGGATCACCTTCATCGGCCCGGGCGTCAAGGCCATCACGAGCATGGGGGACAAAATCACCTCCAAGCTTCTGGCCAAGGACGCCGGTGTGAACACGATCCCGGGCTATACCGACGTGATCGACGGCCCTGATCATGCGGTCGAAATCGCACGGGAGATCGGTTATCCGGTGATGCTCAAGGCCAGCGCCGGCGGTGGCGGTAAAGGTATGCGCGTCGTGTGGAACGATGACGAATGCCGCGACGGCTTCGAGCGGGCCGCCAACGAGGCGCGCTCCAGCTTCGGCGACGATCGCGTTTTTGCGGAAAAATTCATCGAAGAGCCGCGTCACATCGAGATTCAAGTGCTCGCTGACAAGCACGGCAATGCCATTTATCTCGGTGAACGTGAATGCTCGATCCAGCGCCGTCACCAGAAGGTGATCGAAGAAGCCCCCTCCCCGTTCCTCGACGAAGAAACGCGCCAGGCCATGGGCGCACAAGCCGTGGCACTTGCAGCGGCCGTTGACTACAGCTCGGCCGGCACGGTGGAGTTCATCGTCGATGCCAACAAGAATTTCTACTTTCTCGAGATGAACACCCGCCTCCAGGTAGAGCATCCAGTCACGGAACTCATCACCGGGCAGGATCTTGTCGAACATATGATCAGCGTGGCTGCAGGCAACCCGCTGAGCCTCAAACAGGAAGACGTCAAGCTGACAGGCTGGGCGATGGAGACGCGGGTATACGCCGAAGATCCTTTCCGCAACTTTCTGCCGTCTATCGGCCGGCTGGTGAAGTACCAGGCGCCGACAGAAAACGATAACGTGCGTGTGGACACGGGGATCGAGGAAGGCAGCGAAGTGTCGATGTTCTACGATCCGATGATTGCCAAGCTGATCACTTATGGTGAAAACCGCGATCAGGCCATCGAGCACATGGCGGATGCCCTCGATGCCTATTACATCCGCGGCGTCAGCCACAATATCAGCTTCCTGAATGCGCTGATCATGCATCCGCGTTTCCAGGCCGGCAAACTCACCACCAACTTCATTGCCGAAGAATATCCCGACGGTTTCCACGCTGCCGACGTGCCGCAATCCGACCCGGTGGTTCCCGTTGCCATCGCCGCCGTCGTGCACGTCAAGCAAGACCGGCGCGCTCACGAGATCAGCGGCCAGACCCGGCGTTTCGAGCCGCACGGACACGACGACTGGGTCGTGATCGCCAACAAAACCCAGTATCCGGTGACCGTCGAAGAAGTGGCGCACGGTTACGAAGTGACGCACGAGGACCAGGTCTATCGGATCACAACCGATTGGCAGTTTGGCGAGGCGCTGGTGAACGCCGAGGTCAACAATCACCCGGTCAGCGTGCAGATCGATGCGCACCGTGCCGGCTACAAAGTCTTCCACCGCGGGGCCGAGACGGAACTGCTGGTGCTGACCCCGCGCGCCGCAGAGCTCTCTGCTCACATGATCGAGAAAGAGCCGCCGGATCTGTCGAAGTTCCTGCTTTCACCGATGCCGGGGCTTCTGGTCAGACTGTCGGTTGCCGAAGGCGACGAAGTCAAAGCCGGTGAGGAGCTGGCGGTGGTCGAAGCCATGAAGATGGAAAACAGCCTGCGCGCGGCGGACGACGGCGTGGTCGCGAAGGTGATGGCCAACGAAGGCGATTCTCTGATGGTGGACCAACCGATTCTCGAATTCGAGTAGGTTCAGCGCTGGGCAGTCACCAGCCGCACCTGTGCGCGCTGCTCGGCGTACTCCTGGCACCATTTGCGCGGTGACGGGCCGCGCCCGCCCATGTTGACGAAGCTCACGTAGGAACGATGGTTCTTGAGCGGGTATCGATACTCGCGGTCAATGTAGGCGCGTTTGGCACGCGGGTATCGAACCAGATCCATACGGCACGCCTGTGTCACTTCCGCGATGACGCCCTGCATTTCGCAGTCGAGCGTCTTGCAGGGCGCTTCCTGCTGCCCTGCACAAGCGCTGAGTCCAATGACCGCCGCCAGCCACAAAAGACCTCGCATCGATCGCCTCCTTCGTCGATTTGCACCGCCACGTAAGGCTCCGCATTCTTTGATCTAGAGATGATCTCGTGGAGCGCGAGCGTTGCGGGACACGGTACGCTGCATTTCAAATCTGCCTGTTCTCAGTCAAGCACAGTCAGACGGATCTGCACGCTAAAGGCGTCACACTTCCAACACTTTTACTATGCGGCCTTTGAGCCAGGAGGCTGATGTGCCGGTTTTGCTCGCTCAGGACCGACTGGGAGGGAGCTGAACTTTCATGCGGTAGGCCGCGTAAGCCTCGCACCACTCGCGCGGCGACGGGACACGGGAGCCCATTTTCATCATGGCCATGTACGTATCGTAGTTCGTAAACGGATACTGATATTTCGCGTCTATGCGCTTCTCTTTGCCCGCGGGGTAGAAAAATAACTGTGTGCTGCACGCCTCGGTAATCTCTGCCGCGGCGAGGTCCAGCTCACACTGCAGAGACCGACATTCCTGCGTCGGCTGCGCAGCACAACCGCTGAGTGCAAGCAGCACGGCGGCTAAGGCGAGTGGTTTCATCGAACTTCTCCATTACTCGGTGGAAACCCCTCCCACTCCGTTACGCAAGTCCGTATGGCGCAATACGCAACCTCACTGTCGTCGACACATCGTGAAGACACCTACGAAAAGCAACTTCCGTGCCATTCTGAAAACGAGTAAATCCGGCTTTTCCGCCACGTACCCGCACCAAAATGGCGCAGCGCGTATGGCAGCGCCCTGCGCCGGCTCAGCGGGTACGGGCAACCACTCCGCCAGGGGCGGCAGGCGAAGTACACGCGCTGAAGGCGGATCAAGTTATGCGCGAACCTCGCGCAAGCGGTGCGCCGGTCAATGGGGAATAAGGGCGGAGAAACGAAAGTCCGGAAGCCGGTGCAACCGGCAGAAACGGCAGCCCGCAGACACCAGGTCTGCGGACTGCAGGAGAGGGTTAAGCAGCGACTTCTTCGAGTTCGATCAATGTGCCGCAGAAATCTTTGGGGTGCAGAAACACCACCGGCAGGTTGTGCGCGCCGATTTTCGGTTTGCCGTCGCCCAGCACCCGCGCACCTTCGGCAACCAGATGCTCTATCGCCGCGTGTATGTCCGTCACTTCGTAACAGACGTGATGCATACCGCCGCTCGGGTTGTTTTCGAGGAACTTCTCCACCGGCGAGTCTTCACCCAGCGGATGCAGAAGCTCGATTTTGGTGTTCGGGAGTTCCACGAATACCGTCGTGACCCCGTGCTCCGGCAGCGGCTGCGGTGCGGTGACCGTGGCGCCCAGAGAGGTTTTGTACATTTCCGCCGCCGCCGCCAGGTCCGGCACGACAATCGCTACGTGGTTCAAACGTCCAATCACGGTTACTTCCTTATCTGTTTTTTCCAGGTATGAGTTGCAGTATCTGACTCGCGGCATCGGGGATGTTACTGCCCGGGCCGAATATCGCGTGCACGCCGGCATCGTAGAGCGCCTGATAGTCCTGCTGCGGGATGACGCCGCCCACCGCGATGATCACGTCTTCCAGACCTTCTTTCTTCAGCTCCTCAATCATCTCGGGCACGAGGGATTTGTGCCCGCCCGCGAGCGTCGAAACGCCGATCACGTGCACGTTCTCCGCCTTGGCCTGCGCAGCGGCCTCACCGGGCGTCTGAAACAGCGGTCCCATCGACACATCAAACCCGAAGTCCGTGAAGGCATTGGAGATGACCTTGGCGCCGCGGTCGTGGCCGTCCTGCCCCATCTTGACGACGAGAATGCTGGGCGCCTGCCCCTCCACATCAGTAAAGACTTTGATCTCGTCCCGCACTTTGGTGAATGCGGGGTCGTCGCCGTAGCTCTCCGCATAAACGCCCGACGTGATCTTCGCGATCGGCTTGTGCCGGCCCCAGGCCTGCTCCAGCGCGTAGGAAACTTCCCCAACGCTGCACCGGTTACGGGTGGCCTCGATGGCAAGTTCGAGCAGATTGCCCGTGCCTTCCTCGGCCGCTCTGGTCAGCGCATGCATGGAAGCCTGCACCTTGGCGTCGTCACGGCTGTTTCTGATGTCGTTCAAGCGGCGCAGCTGCGCTTCGCGCACTTTGGTGTTGTCGACCATGAGGACGTCGAGTTCACCCTCTTCTTCTTCGACCTGATATTTGTTGACGCCAACGATCACGTCCTCGCCGCGCTCGATGCGCGCCTGACGCTGCGCCGCGGCTTCCTCAATGCGCTGTTTCGGCATGCCGGAAACCACCGCCTTGGTCATGCCGCCAAGTTCCTCGACTTCGTTGATGAGCTTACGCGCGTGCTCGACGATGGAGTTGGTGAGGCTTTCGACATAGTAGCTGCCGCCAAGCGGATCTATGGTGCGCGTAATCTGGGTTTCCTCGGCAAGGATGATCTGCGTGTTACGCGCGATACGCGCCGAGAACGGCGTCGGCAGCGCAATCGCTTCATCCAGCGCGTTGGTGTGCAGACTCTGGGTGCCGCCGAGCACCGCCGCCATCGCTTCGATGGTAGTCCGGACCACGTTGTTGTAGGGATCCTGCTCCTGCAGAGAAACGCCGGACGTCTGGCAGTGCGTGCGCAGCATCAGCGACGCCGGATTCTGCGGATTGAACTGACTCATCAGCTCGTGCCAGAGGATGCGCGCCGCGCGCAGTTTCGCGATCTCCATGAAAAAGTTCATGCCGATACAGAAGAAGAACGACAGGCGCGGCGCGAACTTGTCGATATCCTGCCCGGTCGCAAGAGCGGCACGCACGTATTCGATACCGTCCGCGAGCGTGAACGCAACTTCCTGCACCGCGTTAGCGCCGGCTTCCTGCATGTGGTAGCCGGAGATGGAGATCGAGTTGAAGCGCGGCATGTGCTCGGCGGTATAGCCGATGATGTCCGCAACGACCCGCATGCTGCTTTCAGGCGGGTAGATGAAGGTGTTACGCACCATGAACTCTTTCAGGATGTCGTTCTGAATGGTGCCCGAGAGGTCCTTCTGGGCGACGCCCTGCTCTTCGGCGGCAACGACATAACCGGCGAGTACCGGCAGCACGGCGCCGTTCATCGTCATCGACACCGACATCTGATCGAGGGGAATCCCGTCGAAGAGGATCTTCATGTCCTCCACGGAATCGATGGCAACCCCCGCCATGCCGACATCACCCGCGACGCGCGGATGATCCGAGTCGTAGCCGCGATGGGTCGCGAGGTCGAAGGCTACGGAGAGGCCTTTCTGGCCCGCAGCGAGATTCTGCCGGTAAAACGCGTTCGACTCTTCGGCGGTGGAGAAGCCCGCGTACTGGCGGATCGTCCACGGCCGGTTGGTGTACATGGTCGAGCGCGGACCGCGTACGAATGGCGCCGCCCCCGGGAAAGTGGATTCATGCGAGATCGCGTCGAGGTCCTCGACGGTGTACAGCGGTTTGATCGGTATGCCCTCGGGGCTTACCCAGGTGAGATCATCGAGCGGCTTGCCGCGCAGCTCCTGCTCTGCCCGCGCTTCCCAGTCCTGGCGAGTGTCCTCAGCCATAATCGGCTCCCAACGTAAAAATCGAAGCCGATCATTGTAACGCGAACACCGCCTGGCCGCATGGGACTTGCAGCCGCCATGCGGGTCGGCAAGACTGCAATCGAACGGTTTGGGGAGACGCCATGACCAATCAGATGAACGATGATGCGCCGCTTGCCGGTATCCGTGTCCTGGAGCTGGGCCAGATGATTGCCGTCCCGGCGGCCACGCACATCCTTGCCGGCTATGGTGCGGAAGTCATTAAAGTGGAAGACACCGGCGCCGGGGACGGCCTCCGCCACTTCGGCAGCCAGAAAAACGGCATGAGCGGCTGGTTCGTCAATGCCAACTGGGGCAAACGCTCGATCGCCCTCGACATCAAATCTGCCGCGGGGCAGCAAGTGCTGTGGCAGCTGATTGAGACCGCTGACGTCTTTGTCGAAGGGTTTCGCAGCGGCGTCATGGAGCGTCTGGGCTTCAGTTATGACGCCGTCGCCGCACGGCAACCCGGCATCGTCTATTGCTCGTCTTCCGGATTCGGCCCCACGGGTCCTTACGCCGAACAGCCGGTCTACGACCCGCTGATACAGGGCCTTTCGGGCTGGGCGGGCATCCAGCTGCAGGAAGGCAAGCCAACGCTCGTGCGCGCCATGGTGGCGGACAAAGTCGGCGCCTACACCAACGCGCAGGCCATCATGGCGGCGCTCATCAAACGCGCGCGGACGGGTAACGGCAGCCACGTCCAGGTGAACATGCTCGAGGCCAACCTCGCGTTCGTATGGTCCGACGTGATGATGGACTGCACGCTCCTGGACGATGACGTGCAGCACCTGCCCAACGTGCTCGGGATCTATCGCCTGTACACCTGTCAGGACGGTCAGGTTGCGATAGCCCCCGGCGCCGATCGCCACTGGCAATCCATGTGCGAGGCGCTGGCGCCGGAAGCTTACGAAGACGAACGCTTCCACACCTTCGCCGGCCGCGGCGCCCACAACAGCGAATGGATGGACACCATCGACCGCATGGTCTCCGCCTACCCGGTCGCCACCGTGGTCGAACGGCTGCGCGCGGCCGAAGTGCCGGTCGCGCCGGTCATGAATCCACACGATGTGGCCGCAGATCCGCACATCCAGGCCACAGGCATGCTCATCGAAAGCGACCACCCGGTCACGGGCCGCGTACGCCACCCGCGTCCGGCCGGCCACTTCCTCGGCAGCGAAGCGCCACTGCGACCCGCACCAAGGCAAGGTGAGCAAAGCCGCGAAATCCTCGCCGAGCTGGGCTATGCACAGGAAGAGATAAACGCGTTACTCGATAACAAGAACATCATGGACGCCTCATGAAGATCGGCGTCACGCTGTTCGCGACCGACCGCATGATCGCGCCGACGCAGATCGCCAGGGAGATCGAAGCCCGCGGTCTCGACTCGTTGTTTCTGCCCGAGCACAGTCATATCCCCATCAGTCGCCGCACGCCCTGGCCGGGCTCGCGGCCCGGCGAAAACGATCCGCTGCCCGACTACTACTGCCACCTGCACGATCAGGTTGTCGCGCTGTCCATGGCGGCAGCGGTCACCGAGCGGATCATTCTGGGCACCAGCGTCACGCTGCTGCCGCAGCACGACCCGATCTGGATGGCCAAGCAGATCGCCACGCTGGATCATCTGTCGAACGGTCGGGTCGTCATGGGCGTCGGTTACGGCTGGAACGTCGAGCAGGGTGAAAGCCATGGCGTTGCGTTCCGCGCGCGGCGTCAGCGCACCGAAGACTGCGTTGGCATCATGCGCGCGCTCTGGACTCAAGACGAGGCGCACTTCGAGGGCGAGACGTTGTCCCTGGAACCCGCCTGGGCATACCCGAAACCCGCACAGCCGGGCGGCCCGCCGATAATCGTCGGCGGTATGGGCCCGCGCACCTACGATGCGATCGCCCGCTATGCGGACGGCTGGATGCCGATTACCGGCCGCGGCTCGCTCAAAGGCCGCATCGAGCCGTTGCGCGACGCGTTTGCACGCCACGGCCGCGATCCAGCCTCGATCCGGATCTTCATTTCCGGAGCGAGCGAGAAACCCGAAGATCTCGTGAATCTCGCCAGAGAGGGCGTTGAGCATGCCACGCTGACCGTGTGGAGCGAAGATGCCAGCGAGGTATTGCGCAAGCTCGACGCGTTCGCGGCCATCAAGAATCTTGTGGACCCAGAACTCAGCTGACGCCATCGAACGGGTCGCAACATGACAACAGGTTCGTTGGCGCTCAACATGCAATGTCACACGGATGTGATTGACCGATGCGTTGATTCGTGCAGAATCTACCGCGCCATGTCATTACGCACTCGCCAACACTGGACGCTGTCTCTAGGAATTGTTTTATTCCTCGCGGGACAGTTCGTCTCTGCCGCACATGCAATCGAACATGGCACAGACCACCATGAGCACGGCGGCGTCGTGTGCACGGCGACGGTCAACGACGAGCTTGCATTGCTCTCCACGCCGGCCAAGCTTGCTGCGCCCGTATTCGAGAGGATTGGCTCGCAAGTCCTCCTACCAGGCGCGCCCTCGCGCTGTACGACCGCAAACGCGATAAGACCGCCACCCACGGGCCCGCCCTCAATCTAGACCTTTTGCTTCGATTTCCTGCCAGCTGCGTCTGCGCTTTTCCATGCGCGGCCGCGCCGTGCTGGTGTTACGCAGAACGTTTATAGATTGAGAAAAATGGACACACATACATTCAAACCAGCAGCATTTACGCTTGCTGGTGCACTTGCTGCTTCGCTGGCATTGCCCGCGGCAGCTGAGACGGCTCGAGCCGCAGAGGATCAGATTGAAGAAGAGGTCTTTGTACTCGGCGAGCGCCGCGCTTATCAGGGGAATTTCGACGCGCTGGAAAATCCGTCATCGGACCAGATCATAGATAGCGCACTCCTCGACGAAGTCGGGGTGCTGAACCTCAACGAAGCACTCGACTTGTCGGCATCCGTCGCACGCCAGAACAACTTTGGCGGTCTCTGGAACAGCTTTTCGATAAGAGGCTTCTCCGGAGACATCAATTTGCCCAGCGGCTTCCTGGTTAACGGATTCAACGCCGGTCGCGGCTTCGCCGGACCGCGGGACATCGTAGGCATCGAATCTGTTGAGGTCCTCAAAGGACCGCGTGCCGCGCTCTTCGGTCGCGGCGAGCCCGGTGGAACGGTCAACCTCATCACCAAGCGACCACAATTCGAAAAAGGCGGTGACGTCAGCGCGACGTTTGGGCGCTGGGATCAAAAACGTTTTGCGGGAGACTTCCAGACCGTTGCGGGCTCGAATGACGAGGTAGGTATCCGCATCGTCGGGTTTTACGAGGACGCTGAGAGCTTCCGTGACACCGTCGAAACCGAAAAGATGGGGCTCTATCCATCGATAACGTGGGACATGTCAGACAGCACAAGCGTGACCTACGAACTGGAGTACACAGAACAGGAGACCCCCTTCGACCGCGGCGTTGTGTTTGCTGAAGGATTCGGCTTCTCGCCACGCGACACCTTCGTCGGCGAACCTGGAGACGGACCGATCGAGACGGAAGTCGTCGGGCATCAGATCGAACTCCAACATAATTTCTCGAGCAACTGGAGCCTGCTCGCAGGTCTCGGCTATCGCGATACGACGTTTGAAGGCAACGCCTCCGAGCCGAATTTCGGCGGGCGTCAGACGTATTTCCTGGACGGGCGCACGATCTCCCGTTTCTACCGCTCCCGCGACTTTGAATCCGATTACTTCGTCGCTCGAGCCGAAATTGCCGGCGAATTCGAAACGGGCTCGGTCCGCCACCGGTTACTGGTAGGGGCGGACTACGACCGTTTTGAAAACAGCCTCTTCATCCTGCGTTTCCGCCCGGGTTCCGCAGGCTCCGACATCAGCCTGCTGGACCCGGCTGAATACCTCCTGCTGGATGCCTTCAACCCGATCTATGGTCAGTATCCACAACCTACGCCCGGGCCGAATACCGACCGGGAAGAAGATCTGGATGGATTTGGTTTCTACATCCAGGATCAGATCGACCTGACCGAACAGTTGCAGATCCGCCTGGGACTGCGTTGGGACGACTTTGAGCAGGACCTGACCAACCTGCTTTCGTCAACGAAAACCAGTTCATCTGACGATCGCGTGTCTCCTCAGTTTGGCGCCGTCTACCGAGTCAACGAAGGCTTCAGCGTGTACGCGTCTTATGGAGAGGGCTTTCGTCAGCAAACCGGATCCGACTTCCAGGGCAATCAGTTTGACCCCAACATAACGGAGTCTGCCGAGATCGGCATGAAGCTGGACCTCGGGCATTTCTATGACGGCGTATCAGGCTCAGTGACCGTGGCACTGTTCGACGTCGAACAAAGTAACATTCTCGTGAACGACGATCGCGACTTTGTTGTTGGCTTTTTCTCCATCGATGCGGGTGAAGCTGAGAGCCAGGGGATCGAAATAGATGCAAACGTCGCGTTCGACAGCGGCTTCAAACTCTGGTTCTCCTACGCCTACACCGACGCGGAGTACACGACCACCAATCCCGACGCCGATGGGTTCGGAACGATTGAGAAGGGAGATCCGCTGATCAATTCGCCGGAACACCAGATGAACCTTCAGATCAGCCAGAGCTTTCAAGTGGGCGGCATGGCCGCGCAGGTGGGCGCCGGTGTTTTGTACACAGACGAGCGCGCCGGTTTTGTGACAACGGACTTCGAGCTCCCCGACTACACGATCACGAGATTCTTTGGCCAGATTGAACCGACCGAGCGGCTGACGCTTCGTTTCGACCTCGACAACGCTTTCGATGAGGAGTACTACACCAATTCGTTTGCCAACGTCTGGGTCGGTCCGGGTGAACCACGCCGCTATCGTTTCACGGCGTCTTACTCGCTTTAACCGGTATGCAGAGCGCGACAGGGAGCGTTGCGCTTTGCTTCTATCGGAGTAAGTAATGATCGGTGATCATCGCGTAAAACCCAGTAACCGCGGTCCGCGCAACTTTTGCACGCCTTCCACGAAACTATCTGGAGCAACCTTATGGCCGTCCTTTCCGCTGAAAACCTGAGCGTCGACAGAGGCGGGACGCAGGTGCTGAACGGCGTCAGCTTCGACGTCGAACAGGGCGAGGTATTTGCGCTCCTCGGCGGCAACGGCGCCGGCAAGTCGACGACGCTGCTGACGTTCCTCGGCTTCATATCGCCCCGCGCCGGCGCAGCCAGGGTAAGTGGCCAATCGGTGCAAGACGACATCGCCGCCGTGCATCGCCAGGTCGCTTATCTGCCGGAGTCCGCCAATCTCTATCCGCACTTGAACGCCTGGGAAAACCTGGATTATTTCCTGACGCTCGCCAAAGCGGACAACAGTCGCGGTGCCGTGGAGGCAGCGCTGGATACCGTCGGTCTCGCCAGCGATGCGCGCGGACGACGGCTGGAATCCTACTCCAAGGGTATGCGGCAGAAAGTTGGTATCGCCCTGGCCATCCTCAGAAACACGCCCATTCTCCTGCTGGACGAGCCCACGTCGGGTCTCGATCCTGTCGCCATCGATGAGTTCAACGCTGTCATCGTGGCGCTGGCGCAAGCCGGCACGACCGTGCTCATGGTCACCCATGATGTCTATGGCGCCTGCCAGGTTGCTCGCCGCATTGGTCTTTTACAGCGCGGACAGATGGTCGGCACCTTCGACGCACCCGCTGACGGTCAGATCTCTGCCGAAGCCGTACATCAACAGTTCAGCGAGCACCACGCATGATGGATTTAAGCGCAATCGTCCGCATCGCCAGAGAAGAATGGCGCTTCTGGTGGCGCTCCAAAACCGCCGTAGCAGCCGGCGTCGTGGTCACGCTGCTGCTCGTTACCGCCACCATCACCACACTCGCTCGCGTTGAAAGCGAACGAGAGACGCGTGAGCAGTTGCAGGCCAAAGCAGAAGAGACTTTCCTCGCCCAGCCCGCACGCCATCCGCACCGGATGGTCCACTACGGCCACTACGCGTTCCGGGCGCCGGCACCGCTTGCCATTGCGGACCCCGGCGTAGACCCCTATACCGGCACCGTCATGTTTCTCGAAGGTCACAAGCAAAACTCGGCAACCTTTGCACCGCGATACACGCAGGCGCACGCCGGACCCTATGCATCCCTTTCCCCTGCCCTTACCTACCAGCTGCTCGTGCCCCTGCTGCTGATTGTCGTGGGCTTCGCCTGCCTCTCCCGCGAACGCGAGGCGCGCACCGATCGCATCGTCATGGCCATGGCAGTTCATCCCGGCACTCTATGGATGGGAAAATCGCTGGCGCTGGCCACACTCGCCCTAGTTTCTCTGCTACCGCTGGTCCTGATCGCCGGCCACGCCTGGCTCAATGGAGAGAACGGCTTTGTCGCCGTGGCGTTCGTGCTCGGTTATGCGGCTTATCTTTTGTGCTGGGTTTTTCTGGTTACAGCCGCCTCTGCGTGGAGCCAACGCGCAGCAACTTCATTGCTGGTCCTGCTCGCCGCCTGGGTTGTTCTGGGCGTCTTGTTACCACGCGCGGCATCAAGCGCCGCGGACACATGGGCGCCTTTGACCAGCAAAGTCCAGAACGATCTGGCTATCGCTCGCGCCATGCGCGAAGGTGGCGACGGGCATAACGCCAACGATCCAGCGTTTGCCAAGCTGCGTGCACAGCTACTCGCACAATACGACGTGGATAGCGTCGAAGCCCTGCCTGTGAACTTTCGTGGCATTGTTGCAGAAGCCGCGGAAGCGGACCTCACAGCCATACTGAATCGTTTCGCGGACAAGCGGATGGAACAAGAGCTGGCCCAGGCACGGATAGCGCAAGCTTTCAGCCTGCTCTCGCCATACCTGGCATTGAAATCCTACTCAACTGTCACGGCAAGCACCGGTATCGAGCAGCATCACAAATATCTGCGTGATGCAGAGGCGTTACGTTTCTCCTTCGTCCAGGGGCTCAACAAGCTGCATGCCAGCGAGCTTGCTTACGTCGATGACATCAACCGCAGTGCGAATACCGAAGCTGAACAGCGTACCAGAGTAGATGCGCATCACTGGCGCATGCTCGACGAGTTTCCATGGCAGCCAGCTGACGCAGGGGATCGCTTGTCCGGCGCTTTACCCTACCTGGCACTATTGTTCCTATGGCTGCTCTGTCCCGCCTTCGTCGGCTGGCGAGGCGCCCGACGCTCGGCCACGCTCGATGGGTAGTTTCTCCCTGGAAATGCGCTACGCGCTCCGTGAGCGGGCTGTGCTTGCCGCCCTGTGCTTTGTCGTGGTGATCTCTTCGTATAGCGTGATAACAGGTGCCCAGGAAATCGACCGGCAAGAACGCGAAATCGCCGCGCTCTCAGTCGAGGCCGACGAAGATCGCCACTATGTGCTCGGCCAGCAGACGGATGCCGGTGGCGCCGCCTACTACGCCTACCACGTCACGTACGACACGCCCTCGAGTCTCGCATTCGCCGCCTTAGGCACGCGGGAAGATCTACCCTGGAAACACCGCATCAAAATGCTTGCGCTCGAAGGTCAGATCTACGAATCCGATACCGGCAACCCCGAGCTTTCCAGGCTGGGACGCCTGGATTTCGCGTTTGTAGTATCGGTTCTCTTGCCGCTCATTCTTATCTTGCTGCTGTACGACCTCGAGGGGCGCGAACGACGTGATGGTCGCTACGAGCTTTTGCGGGCCACGAGCGTGTCAGGCCATCGAACGCTCGACATCAAAGCGGCCGCCCGCGCCTCGCTCGTCTTTGTATCGACAATCGTACCGTTCGTCCTGATGGCTGCGCTCGAAGGGGCTTCTTTCAGTCAAAGCCTGCTTTTAACGCTCGCTGTGTTCGGACACCTTCTATTCTGGCTGGTCGTGTGCCGGCTCGTGACGGTGCGGTGCACGGAAGCGCCCACCGCTGCGACTGCACTTCTAGCCATCTGGCTCCTGACCACGAGCGCCGTGCCTGCCCTCGGCAGAATTGCGGTCGAATCGCTGGTGCCCATTCCATCGGGCGGCGAACTTCTGCTCGCACAGCGGGAGGCCGTGAACGACGCCTGGGACTTACCCAAATCGACAACGATGGAACCTTTCGTCGCGTCATACCCCGAGTGGCGCGAGTTCTCTGGCGTGAGCCGACCGTTCGAATGGAAGTGGTATTACGCCTTCCAGCAGATGGGCGATGAATCTGTAGCGGCTGAGACAAAAGCGCTGCAGGCAGGCATCTCTCAGCGAGATTCGTTGATGAGTTGGGTCTCGATTCTGTCGCCGCCACTCGCCACGGAGAGATGGCTTACCCGCCTGGCTCAAACGGATCGCACCAGTCACCAGAAATACGTGCAGTGCGTTCGCGCATTCCACGCCGCACTGCGTGCATTCCACTATCCGATGTTGTTCGGGCAGAAGGACTACTCAGCGGAAGCGATGGCGGACCTGCCCCAATATGAAACCTGTGAAACCTGAAGCCAGGAGGATGCATCGAGCGGTGCTCAGCCTCATCTGTTTACTGCCGCTGGCGGCCTTCGGCAATAACGTCTCTGCATTACATGCGGCGCTCGACGCGCCCGGCCGACACCAGATAGATCTCGTCGTCGGGAGTCCCGACCAGCAAACAAACCTGCCCGTCACCGTCATCGTTGGCAACGAAGAAGGCCCTACGCTTCTTGTACTGAGCGGGATACACGGCTCCGAGTACGCCCCGATCGTTGCAAGCCAGAGAGCGGCCACACGGATCGAACCCGCCAGCCTCTCCGGCCGGGTCGTGTTCGTACACATTGCAAACATGCCGGCGTACCTCGGCAGAACCGTCTACACGAGCCCGGCCGACGGCAAAAACCTCAACCGCTCATTTCCAGGCAGTCCCAACGGCACGCTTTCCGAGCAAATCGCCTACGTGCTGACCAACCAGATCTATCCGGTGGCCGATGCCGTCCTCGATATGCATTCCGGCGATGGCAACGAAGATTTGTATCCGCATTGGGTGGGCTATTACGGCCGCGCCGGTGATCCGGACGTCATCGCGCAATCCAAAGCCCTGGCCTTCGCGTTCGGTTTCGAACACATCGTCGAGTTCCAGTGGGAGCTCAACGACAAAGCAAGCGCAATCTGGGCGGGCTCGGCGGCAGTTGCGCTTGGCATTCCCTCCATAGACGTCGAAGCTGGCGGTAAGAACATCGCCAGCGCCGAAGCGGTTGCCGCTATCGAAGAAGGCATCTTGCGTACGATGGCCCATCTCGAATTAACGTCGGCGGAGTTTCCGGCATTGCCCGCACAGAAGGTCATCCGAGAACGAACGTGGATCTCAGCGCCCCAGGACGGCTCCTGGGTGCCACTCAAGGACGCGGGCCAGCACGTCGAAAAAGACGAGCTCATCGGTTATCTAAACGACTTCCATGGCAACAAAGTATTCGAAGCAAGAGCACCGAGGGCCGGATTGCTTCTTCTCATCCTGACCGCCCCTCCGGTCCGCGACGGAGAAACCCTCGCCATCGTTGCACAGACGGAACCGGTAGACAGCTGAACGCAACGAGACTGCGTACGGATCAACCGGCCAATTGCGGACAGAACGATTTAGCGCTGCGTCAGCCCCCGATCACACCGCCGTCTTGACGGTAAATAGCGACCACGCTCGGCCGAGGCGGTCTCGCGGGATCGAAGTCCGGCCAGCGGGTGGTGGGCGTCTCGAATGTTGCCGTTCTACCATCACCCGGATGTTGCACGGCTAAGAAAAGCGTTTTCCCGTCCGGCGTAAAGCGAGGACCGCAAACCTCCGCGCCCACCGGCGCGCGAAAAAACGCGTAACCGGTACCACGTAGAGGTCCGTCCGTTTCAACGCCCCACAAGCCGTCAGCCGCACCGGTGGCCTCATTGCCATCAGTCGCAATCCACAGGCGCCCCGAGGCGTCAAACGCACAGTTGTCCGGGCTGCCGAACCAGCCGTTTTCGCTGGTTTGTGCATTCCAGACCGCCTCGACGCTCGGGTTAGACGGATCGCCGCACTGTATCAGGATGTCCCAGGTAGCCGTGGTGGCAGCGTGATCACCTTCGGGCGAGGTAATTTCAACGACGTGACCGAACGCATTTTCCGCCCGCGGATTGGCGGCACTCACATCGTCCGCTTCGCGCAAATGATTGTTGGTGAGCATGACGTAGGTGCGTCCCGTATCCGGTTGCGCCTCCACGTCCTCCGGACGGTCCATGGGCGTTGCCCCAAGCAGGTCCGCAGCGCGTCTGGCTTCAATAACGACATCAGCCTGTGACGCGAACCCGTTGTCCGGCGTCAGCGGCCCAAGCCCGTGTACCAGCGGCAGCCAGTCCAGACGTCCGTCTTCATGGAAGCGGGCGACATACAGGGTGCCGCTGTCCAGCAGGTCGAGGTTAGCCTCCCGATTGGAGGGGTCGAAACGGCCTTCGGTAACAAACTTATAAACGTATTCAAACCGCTCATCGTCGCCCATATAAAGCACGACGCGACCGTCCGGGGCGATCACGCTTTCCGCGCCTTCGTGCTTGAAGCGCCCCAGGGCCGTGCGCTTTTTCGGAGTCGATTCAGGATTCAGAATGTCGACTTCCACAACCCAGCCATAACGGTTCGGCGCATTGGGTTCACGATCGATGTTGAAATCATCGTAATAGCGTCCCCACTGAAACCAGCCGCCGGGAACACCGTAGCGCTGATGATTGGCCGTCTCCGGGTGGTCGTCGCGCAGTTCGCCCTGGAAATAACCATGGAAATTTTCCTCAGCGAGGAGATAAGTCCCCCACGGCGTGACGCCGCCGGCACAGTTATTGAGGGTTCCCGTGCCCTGCCTGCCGGACGGATCCGAACCGATCGCCAGACGCGCGCTGCCGGCTGCCGGGCCGCTGTAGGTCATGGGTGTCCCGCTCGCCATGACTCTGCGGTTGTACGCCGAGTCGAGCGCCACCTGCCAGCGACCCTCGATGAATCTGATCTCGACGATGCTGCCGCCATGGGCGGCCATCTCGACCGCACACAGGTCAGCCGTCATGGACGCCGGATAGTTTGCGGCCACGTCCGGGAACATGAGCGCCGAGGACGTGTACTCATGGTTGACGCACAAGAGACCCCGAGGAGGCTGCCCCGCTTCAGCTGCCAGGGGCAGAAACCCGACGAAGTCGCAGTTGTACCCAAACTGGCGGGATTGCGCCGCGGCATTCTGGGCGCGTGGGTCAAACCCGGGCGCGTCAGGGAACAAGGGATCACCCCAGCGCAGGAGCACGTCGAGGTCATATCCCGTCGGCACGTGATGGGTCTCGTCGGAGCCGCGGACAATCTCTTCAAACTGATACCGCGAGGCAATCTGTTCGGCAAGCTCCGGCGTTTCATCGGTCCCCGTCTGCGCATTGCATCCCGCAAGTCCGGGCAGGGTGACCGCCGCCCCGGCCAGCAGCGATCCCTCGAGCCATCGGCGCCGGGACAATCGCCGGGTGATCAGCTGATCCAGCGCGTCACGATCATGTGCACGCGGATTGACGAAGTTGTTGTCATCCTGCATCGACGTTTAATCCTCCGTCATGACTTTGCAATCACTGCACAACCCAGTGACCTCTACAACCGAGTTCACCGGCACAAACCCCTGCTGGTCGGTCAGCTTGTCCAGCAGCTTCGAGATCTGTTTGGATTCCAGCTCGTCCGCGCGACCACACGAAGAGCACACCAGATACTGGCTCTCGTGCGCATGCTCTGGGTGCTCACAGGCAAGGTATGTCTGCTTCGATTCCAAGCGATGCACCAGGCCAACCTGAATCAGAAAGTCCAGGTGCCGGTAGACCGTCAGCGGCGCTATTTTGCGCTTCTCTCTACTTTCAAGGCGCGCAATCAGATCGTAAGCGGACAGCGGCCGATCGCTGGCCAGCAGTTCAGCATAGGCAACCAACCGCGCGGGGGTGAGTCGCGCCCCGGCCTCTGCACACTTCTTTTGAGCCACCTGTTCTTGCGCTGTCGTCAGGCCAGTCACTTTGTTTGGATGCCGAGCCACTTTGCACGCCACATCATGAAAACGGATGTTAGATGTTAACTATTTCCCATTCGGTAATCACGGTTAGCGTTGATTGCGCACCAAACCTAAATGTTATAACGTATCAAACAGAGCTCGTCGACAAGCTCGCTGCGGGACTGCGTCCTACCCCCGTCCTGGACGCAGTCCCGCTCCCTTCATGAGCGAGCGCTAGGGTTCAACAATACGTGCGTCTAACAGGCGATACACAACGCCTATATCGCTTGTCTCCTGCGGCTCGAAACGGCCTTCCAGCACGATGGGATTCCAGGAAACTTCCACGCCTTCCGGCGCCAGGACCTCCACGGACCCTGCAGGCCCGCCAGGTACGTGAAAGAAGCAGCTGGGCGGATTTGACGTCAACAGAAAGTGCTTCTGCGTCATTTCGGGCTCGAGAGGCATCATGAAACCCGTCAGCTTCACGGTCTCCCCCGCCTTTTTCTGAATGCTCTCCGGAAAGGTGGCCACCAGGCTCATATCTTTGTATTCGAGGCGGGCCTGCATCAGCTCGTCCCAGGCAATCCCGCCCTCAATGGCCTCGAGCGTGGGAAAACCCATGGCACGCAGACTGATGACGTTGATCGCAAACTCGACCTTGGCATTGCCAATGCGCGCCGTCACGGTGTCCAGACCCATCTGGCCGCCAATGACTCCGAAGTTCATGACCCCGTCCTCGGCAGAGGTGAGCTCCGACAGCAGCAGGCGGCTCGAACCCTCGACAGAGATATCAGGCATCGCGCCAACCACGGGTCGGCCATCCGGCGTGGTCACCCGAACCCCGATGTAGGCCTTGTCCCGTTCGAGCAGATCGATGAAGTACCGCCCCTGCTCATCCTGGTACCCAACCTCGAAAATGCCGTCGAGCACAAACTCTTCAACCTCTTCAGCGGGAATCGGCTCAACGTAGGTGAGCGCGTCATCCGGCGCGTCTACGTTGAGTTCGATATCCGACAGCTCAACGTCGTCCCACCGCAGCTCCTCGGCCGTCGAGGTAAAGCAAAGCCCGACGATCATCGAGACACACAGCAGTAATTTATGGGGTATTTGCAGTTTCACATCCTCATCCTTCCGCCAACGTCCTCGCGACGTCGGTCCGGTATGCCTGTATTGCCGGGACGATGGCGCTCAGGACCCCGACGGCAAAGAGCCCCAGCAGCAACAGCGTCTCCGCGGGCACCCAGGTCCAGCCGGTCACGACCACACCGCGGGTGCTCGCCAGCCAGCCGCCGACCAGCTCCATCATTCCATGGCCCGCGAGAAAACCCAAGGCAACGCCCATCAGCGACATCAGGAAACCTTCGACAATCAGATACACCAATAACTCCGCACGGCTGGCCCCAAGGCAACGTAGCATCGCCAGTTCCCCGCGCCGCGCGCGCAAAGAACCATACAAGGCGGCAAAAATCGACAGCGCCGCCGTGGCAACCAGTACCCAGGCAAACGCTCCGAGCGCGGTCATGCCAACGCCAACCAGTTGCAGCACACGGGCCACCTCCATCGCGGGAGCGGCCGCTTGCAGCGCGCCTCCCATATTGATCTCGCGCGGCAAGGTTGTTGCCGCAAGCGGCGAGCGATAGGTCAACAGCAGCGCGGTGACCTCCGCGTTCTCGTCATGAGCTTGCTCGTGACCGCCGTGAGCATGTGCTTCCTGACCTTGTTCATCGTGCGCATGATGTTCTTCGTCCGCATGCGCGTCATGAGCGTGATGACTTTCCTCGTGTGCGTGATGATCGTCGTCTGCGTGTTCTTCGTGAGCGTGATGATCCTCGTCTGCGTGCTCCTCGTGAGCGTGATGATCTTCGTCCGCGTGTTCCTCGTGAGCGTGATGATCTTCCTCATGCCCATGGCCATCCTCGTCAGCGTGGTGGTCGTGGTCATGGTGTCCTTCCTCAGCGTGCAACGCCCAGACGCTTTCCAGGGAGGTCACGACGAGGCGGTCGAGGACCGTTCCCGTGGGCGCGAGGACACCGACGACCCGGTACAGCTTGTCGTAGTGGCTGTGCCCGCCATCAACCAAACCGTGCGCCCCGGCAAACGTCGACCCCACGCCCATCGCAGTCGTTGCTGCTACAGCCGACCCCAGCACGGCTTCCATCGACTGGTTCCAGACGCGTCCCGAGCCCAGCTGAGCGTCGTACAGATCAACATACTCGGGTCTGGTCCCCACGATGCGGAAGCCGCGGAAACTATCACCGAGAGATACGGGAATCGCCGCGGCGACGCGTCGATCCTCCATCCAACGCTGCGCTTCGCTCAGCTTGATGTTCCCAGGCGGGACGTCAGCATGATAAACAGCGGACAAGATCAGCTGGACCGGGCTACCCTGCGCACCGACCACCAGGTCGATGCCTTTGGCATCTCTCGACATGGTCTCGGCCAGTTGCACGCTGGCAAGCAGCAACAACACGATGCTCGCGGTACCCAACGTCATCAACAGCACGTTAACCGCGGTCGTCAGTGGAGAGAGCCGAAGGTTGGCGAGGGCCAGATACAGCCAGGTCATGCGGGCGGCGCCATCTCGAACTCATGGTCAAGCTGTCCGCGAACACGCTGATCGTGAGTCACCACGAGAAGCGACGCCCCCACGGCCGCTGTTGTCTCCTTCAAGAGATTCAGCGCCTGCATGGCGTGCTCATCGTCCAGCGCAGAAGTTGGCTCGTCAGCCAGCACCAGTGCAGGGCTGTGCACGAGCGCTCGGGCGATGGCCACCCGCTGCGCCTGACCCTGGCTCAGCGTCCTCGGCTTCTGATGCGATAAGCTCGAGATATCGAGCTGCTGCAACAGGGCATCAATCCGCGCCGCATCCAGCGGTTTACGCGCGAGCCTCTGGGCAAGTTCTATATTCTGATGAACAGTCAGCGCCGGCAGCAGAAACAAGCGCTGGAACACCATCCCGATGTGCTGACCGCGAAAACGATCGAGCGCCGCACCGGCCATCTGCGTGATGTCGCTGCCGAGAATGCATATCTTGCCCGTGGTCGGCTGCAGGAGCCCGGCAAGCAGATGCAGAAAAGTGGTTTTGCCGCACCCTGAGGACCCGATCACCGCCATGCTCTCACCGGCGGACAGCTGGAATCGGGCGAGGTCAACCACCGCGTGCGATCCATAGCTGAAGGTCAACGCCTCGATGTCGATGACTTTGCTGTTTTGCTGGTCGGCGTCGCTACCTACGACCTCAGACATATTTGTAGTCAACCTTCTTCGACTGACGGTGTTTCAACTGTCTTATGTTGCCGGAGCCAGCGCCAGACATGCGCGCCCCCCAGCAAAGTGCCGCCAACGAGCGTCAGCGGCACCTCGAATTCTTCCAAGGCGGTTACGGCCGTCAGCATCAACGCAAGCCCCGTCAGGGCAATCGGCGTGAATATCCGGCCGAACCCGGTCAGCCCTTCGCTCAGAACAACCCAGAGGGTAACCGGTATCGCCAGCGAGACCATGATCACATGCACCAGATGGCTATCGACGAGCTGCGAAGCCAGCGGCAACATCGTTGCCAGCAGCGGCAGCGCCAGGCAATGCAGTATGCATGCGGAGGACAAAGCGGCAGCAGATATGTCCCAGACGCGACCGGCGTTGCGGTGCCTCACCATGCCCTTCGACCTTCGCGATATCGGATAGTTGCGTCATTCATAGGATTCATTGAGTCAGCGGGCTACTGCAATCGCCAGACAGGGGGACGTTCAAAACGGCAGAATTGATATGTTATATCATTAGACATGCACGCGGCAAGCAAGCCGATGACTCCCGCCTGCCGGTTGTCAGGACCCGGCTGCCTGCGGCCGGGCCTCAGTTCTACCGCATCAGCCCGCGCCCACGGCCACGCTGGTTGCGGGATTCAGATCTTCGCGGGGATCCGTCACGAGTCCTGCAGGGAAATGCACCCTCAAGGGGACACCCTCACGGTCCAGACAGAGTTCGTGATTATTGTCGCCGTCGCCAAGGTCACCAATGGCGAACGGCGCCACCTCCTGCGTTTCACCCGCGCTCGTGGTCAGGGTCACCGTGTAAGCCGCCCGCTCTTTGTCATCGATCTCATCACCACCGGGTTTGGTTACACCACCGGCCCAGGTGACCCGCACAACCTGTTTTGTTCCCGCTGGACATCCGCTGCCGCCACCGAAGCCAATGGCAGTCGCAGGCCTGTCGAGGTGCCACGCTGATTCCGGCACGCGCTCTGCCAGCTGCATTGTCGGTCCCTCCTCCAGCAACGTCACGCCCGTCTGCGCACCACGGAAATTCAGCGTCCCGTCTTTGGAGAGCACGTTGCCGACGACTTCGACAGTTGCAGGCTGGTCTTCCGCGCTACCGAACTGGCCAACGGTAAGCACCGTTCGATACTCGCCGTCATCGTCTGCAGGCGCGAGCGTTACGCAGGTCATCTCACCAACTGCACCAGACGCGGAAACAACGCGAAAGTCCCCCGCCTGCATGGAAGCGATGTCGAGCTCGTGAGAGAAGATGACGGGCATACCGTCCTTTCCGGACGCCCCATCACAGATGATCTGGTTGGCAAATGGCGGCAGCGCATCATCGAGACCAAAGAAAGCGGAGATGAGCGTGGCCGGCCGGCCATCGGCATCCTGCGCAGCCACCACATCCGTGACGGTCGTATCCTCCAGCGTGGCATCTGCCAGCGTGATTTCGTAATTCGCCACCTGCCACATGACCTTGATCCTGTCGCAGCCGCCGAGCAGCAGGACGGACGAGAGCAGAACGAAGTTGGCTATGAGTCTGGCCGGCATGTCTGATTTCTCCTTGGTATCGCTACGTGTCACGCAGCATCAGCAGAAGTGTGCGCCCTGTGCATGCACGTAGCAGGCATAGATGGATTGACTGGCCGTCATGTAGAGACGATTGCGTTTGACGCCGCCAAAACAGAGATTTGCACAGATCTCCGGCAGACGGATCTGCGCCACGCGCTCGCCGTCCGGATTGAAGATGTGCACGCCGTCGTAGCCTGCGCCCACCCATCCGGCGCTGGACCAGATATTGCCGTCAGTATCGCAGCGTATCCCGTCGGCAAAACCTTGTTTCGTCTCGCCGTCCAACTCCATGGTCATCGACGCGAAATCCCGGCCGCGCCGCAAGGACCTGGCATCAACCACCTCCCAGGTTTTGATCACCGCAGGTGCCGCCGCGCCGTAGTGTGAGCCGCCGGTGTCGGCAACGTACAGGCGCGTGTAATCGGGCGAGAAGCAGATGCCATTCGGCTTATAAATGTCGTCCGCGACCTGGTGCAGCTTGCCCGTCTTCATGTCTAATCGGTAAATCGCTTCTTTCTGGTGCGGCTGCGGCGATCCGGTCTCATCCTCATGCCCTTCGTAAGCACCGAGACTGCCGTAACCCGGATCGGTGAACCAGATATCGCCATTCGGATGCACAATGCCGTCGTTCGGGGCATTCAGCGGCTTACCGCCGTAGGTCTCCGCGAGCACGGTGACCGATCCGTCCAGTTCATAACGCACGACACGGTGGGTGTCATGCTCGAATGAAATCTGCCGGCCCAGCAGATCGAAGGTGTTCCCGTTGCTGTAATTGGACTGGCGGCGATAAACGGAGACGTGATTATCCTCGTCGAGGATCCGGTACTGCAGATTGGCCGGGATGTCACTCCAGACGACGTAACGGCCCGCGGCGTGCCAGGCCGGGCCTTCGGCCCAGAACATGTCCCGACTGCTGAAGAGACGCTGTATGGGCGTCTGACCGATAAAGCCGGTAAAGCCAGGATCAATGACGACCCGGTCCGGATGCGGGTAGCGCGTCGGTGTGTAGCCAGCACTGACCGTTGCGGCCGGCAACAACGCGCCGGCGGCAACCAGGAAATCTCTACGATTCATGTCTTCTCCTCTCTCTCAAACGCGGGCTTCGGTGTCGTGTTTGCTACGCACTCGGCGGGAGCACCAGCACTTCGTTGAGATTACTGGTTCCGCTGCCGCCGGGCTCGGTGGCGCCGCCCAGCACATAAGCCCGATTGTCGATCAACCCCGCGCCGATGCCATGCCTTGGCGTTGGCATGTCCGGTAAGGCCAGCCAACGATCCTGACTCGCGACATACCGCCACACGTTAGGGAACACCTTCGCCTCCGGTGAGAATATTTCACCGCCGAACACAATGACGCCGTCGTCCACCATCACGCTGGCCGTGCCCGCCTGAGGCAGCGGCAGCGGTGCCGCTTCGCGCCAGCGATCCTCCGCCAGATCATAGATCTCCGTCACCGAGAGGTTTCCCGCGGCGGTGCGACCGCCAGTGACAATCAACTGATTCTGGAGCCAGCCGCCGGTTGCACTGTTACGCGGCGTCGGGATAGGCGCCGCCGCCTGCCAGCCCCCTGCCCCGTCCCAGAGCCAGTGGTCGGCCACCTCGCTGTGATCGCTGCGCTTGCTGTTGGCGGTGCCGCGCGGCGTCTGCCCGGTGACAAGGTGGACAACGCCGCTCGAATGGCACGCCAACACGCCTTCCGCCTGAGGCTGCGGCAAATCGCCCGCGCTGACCCAGCCCGCTTCCGTTAGCTCATGAACCGTATCACGCATGCGCCACACGTTGGTGTAGCTGCCATTGAATCCGCCGATCATGAACAGACGCTCCCCCGTGCTGACCAGGGCGGCATGGTGGCGATCTTCGGGCAGATCAGGCAAAGCCTGCCAGGCATCTGTAAGCGGATCGTACGCATAACTTGCGCTGGTGAAGTAAGGTACGCCCAGACGGGCGGCAATGCCGCCGGCAACATAGAGTCGCCCCTGATGCACACAGCTATAAAGTTCTTGCGTGTTGATCGGTATCGGCGCCGCCGTTCGCCAGACGGCGTCTGAAGGTACAGACGCCAGGCTGCGGCCAATTGGGCTGGCCACCACGGCGGTAGCGGCGATCATCAGCTGGCGTCGGGAGAGCATCAGCAGAACCAGCGCGTATCAGCGTCTCAGATCGATGATGACCTTACACTGATCGGTCGGTGACCTCAGCGCCTCAAAGGCCTCCGGCAGTTCATCCAGGGACACGACATTCGTAATCATCGGAGAGCCGTCGACCCGTCCGGCGATCATCATCTGGATCGTGAAATCCCAATCCTCTTTGTCGTACGCCACCGCCCACTGGATTCTCAGTTCTTTCGAGAACGCCACAAGCGGGACGATGTTGTCGGGATGGTCGCAAAGACCAATGCCCATGATGAGGCCGCGCCGGGGCGCGCG
Organism: Pseudomonadales bacterium; assembly: GCA_965267275.1. Taxonomy (GTDB): domain Bacteria; phylum Pseudomonadota; class Gammaproteobacteria; order Pseudomonadales; family Azotimanducaceae; genus UBA4421. The sequence goes on along the minus strand of OZ253950.1, from coordinate 1,232,286 downwards.
CTCGATACACTGCTGAAGAATGCCGGGGGCGCCGACGCAGTCGAACTGCACGTCCGGTTCGCCTGCGGTGATGGCCGTGAACTGAGCCTGCACATCCCCGGACGGATCGACGATGTCAGTGAAACCGAGGGTATTGGCCATCTCGATGCGGGCAGGCGACATTTCGCTGATCACCACATTTCTTGCACCGAAGAACCGGCACCAGATCGCACAGGCGAGCCCGATCGGCCCGGCGCCGATGATGAGGATCCGCTTCTCGCTGACACCTTCCGCCATCTTCACGGAATGCAGCCCTATCGCGAGCGGCTCCACCAGAGCGCCGTTCAGGTCATCCAGTTCTGACGGTATCCGCACGACGCTGGCGGGATCGACCTTGACGAATTCAGCGTAGGCGCCCGTAACCGCACCCAGCCCGATGGTCTGGTCCTTTATGAACGGCAAGGAGGTCACGCGGTCACCAACCGCGAAAGAGGCATCCGTCAGCGCGCCCCCAACTTCCACGATTTCACCCGAAAACTCGTGTCCAAACACTGTGTTCGGAGGCGCCATGAACGGCCCTTCTCTCGACGCATGGATATCCGTGCCGCAGATACCGCAGTGCGACACGCGCACCAGCATCTCGTCGTCGGCGATCTCCGGCTTGTCGATGTCCTGGATGGACAGGGGGGCGCCCGGGCCCGTAAATACCGCCGCTCGCATTCGTCTTCTCCCTAGATGTAACCCTGCAACAGTACTGTATCCACGCAGGTGATGTCAGCTGAACCTCCGCCCGAACCAGACCGCACAGATGCGCACCGGCTATCTCAGGATGCCGGGCGATGTGAGCGAAGCCGTCTTAGCCGCTTCCACTTCACGCAACAACCGCAGCAGGTTCCCCGACCAGATTTTGGCAATGTCCTCAGGACTGTATCCCGCTTCGATCAGCGCATCGGTAATCCGGGGTACGGACGCCACGTCTTCCATGCCATCGACACCGCCGCCGCCATCCCAATCGGCGCCGATGCCGACATGGTCGGGACCGACCAGCTCGAGCACGTACAACAAGTGCTCCACATACTTTTCGAAGCTCGATCTCGGCGGCGGAAAACGTTCGTAGACTTCCGCGCGCGCGCTTCGATAGGCATCTATTTCCTCAGCGGACAGAGAAGCGAGATCGGTACCAAACTTCGCGCGCAGTTCGTCCATGGCGGCTTTGTGTTCAGGCGTGGGCTGCAGCGCTTCCAGATAACTGCCGAACGCGTTGACATGCACGACACCGCCCGACTCAGCCAGTTGGATCAGCAACTCATCCGGCACGTTTCGCGGGTGGTCGTAAACGCCGTCCGGTCCGCTGTGCGACAGGATGACCGGGGTCGAGGATATTTCCATCATGTCCTTCAGCGCATCGTCCGAGGCGTGCGAGGCATCGACGATCATGCCTAAGCGGTTCGCTTCCCGGACGAGCGCTTCACCGAGCGGGCTGAGCCCCTCATACAGCACGACGCTATCTGTCGAGCTGTCGGCAAACTGGTTGTTCCTGAAATGCACCGGACCCAGCATGCGCAGCCCTGCCGTATAAAAAGTCTCCAGCAGCGAGACATCGAGCCCGAGCGGGTAGGCGTTTTCCATGCTCTGGAACACGACGATCTTGCCCGCGTCATGAATGCGCTCGGCGTCATCCGCCGTGAACGCGAGTTCGACCGTGTCCGAGTATTTGGCAGCCAACTCCCGTATCGCCATCTGGCGCAATACCGCGGCAGTGCGCGCCCGCACATACGAAGCGTCGTTCAGCTCACCCTGGGGGGTGTAGATGACCCAGAAACCACCGTCCAGCCCGCCCTCGACCAAGCGCGGCAGGTCGACATGCGTCCCATGTTCCGCAAAAGAACCATGCGCGGAGAAGTCGTACTCGTCTCGATGCAACAAAGCCGGGGTATCGAGATGCGAGTCCAGCGTAAATAATGACTGGTGGAGGGCCGCCGCGTCGTTCTCGTCCGATTCCGCAGAGACTTGCGCGCCAAAGGCGGCAAGCACCATCAACCACATCGGCATTGGAAGCCAGGTTCTTTTCATGTCGCTTTTACTCCTGAAAGCTGTCGATCGAATGGATTCTGGAAAAATCTAATGGCCCAACTTGCGGATCGTCGAGTTCACCACCTCGAGCGCCCGCTCATAGACCATCGTTTTCCACTTCGGCTCGTCACAATAAAACGCCTCTCTAACCTGGCGCTTGATGTCTTTGCCCAGCGCGCTGCCCACCGACCCCGACTGGTAGAGCCAGTTATCGGCTCTCACCGCCGTCATCACCTCCTGCAAAGATAGTGTGCCGTACTCGAGCGCAACAAAAAGCGTTTCGACATCCGGCAATGCGCGCTCGAGCCCATGGGCCATGGTGCCCTGGATGGGCGCCGACGTTGAAGTGCCCGCATCCGGGTCGGTCACCTCATAATCGCTGAAGAACTCGAACGTCCTGGCCACCTGCGCTCTGGACCCCGCGGAGATCATCTCTCCATAGCCGTAGGGTCCGAGACCGGTGTGGAAGTCGATGAAACAGGCCCGGGAGGCATTTGCAGTCAGATCTCTGCACAGAGCCAGCACCGTCTCGTGAGACCAACTCGGCGTTTGCCCGCCATAGAAGACGCCGTTGCTGTGCGTGTACTGACCGCCCGACGCGGCGTGCTGCAGCGCCCCCGGTCCGTTGTCCTTTGCATACTGCGCGAGACCCGCATCCGCCTCCCTGCGTGCGTCACCCTCCCACGCCTCGGGCACCAGAAAAGCGTGTATGTCGCCGTAGCCGTTGTCAGCAGGCACCTCAGAGGCAAAGTCGAGGAAATTGCGGTTCAGATCAATATTGTCCTCATTGACCCGCCGGTCATGGGCAAAACCATAGGGATTTACGGCGTGAACCAGAGCGACGCGTAAACCAGCCGGCAGCTCGGCGCAAACAGACTCGCCAACGAGGGCCGCCTGTATGCCCGACCCACAGTATCCTTCTACGCCATGCGTGCCACTGAAGAGAATGAGCACTTGCGAGGCGTCCGCGGGTCCGAGAGTCGCCAGATCCATGTATAGATCGCTGCCGTCCGGTGCCTGGGCGCGATCGTTCTGAAAGGAGTCAATGGCGAAGCCCTGGTCTGCGCAAAGCTGCAGGAATTTGCTTCGCGCTTCAGAATAGTTTGCGGAAAAGTAACGCTCTACACCCATGTCCCAAAAGTACCAACTCTGTCCATATCAAAGACCGGAGGCCGAGAGCGTCCGCGTCTTTCAGGTTATAACATAACCCCGTGGACAAAGGCGCAGATGACATGCGTTTAACGCCCGCGTCGAGCAGAATGTCAGCCGCGAGCAATCATCAGAACAATGGAGGACCTGGCCATCATGCAACCCCTTGTAAATTTCGAAGGCAAGAGAATCGTCGTTACGGGCGCCTACTCCGGCATCGGCGCGGCGCTGGTCGGGCTGCTGCGCCAGGCCGGCGCGGACCAGATCGTCGTCCTCGACATCAAGGAGCCCGAAGCCGCTGTCGATGAATTCATCGAGACCGACATGGGCAACCCGCTCTCCATCGATGCCGCCCTGGAATCGATCTCAGCGGGCGGACCGGTTGATGTCCTCTTCAACAACGCCGGCGTCGCGGCGACGCTGCCGTCTGACGTCGTGATGCGCGTCAACATTCTCGGGCTCAAGCGTCTGACGGAGCGGTTGCTGCCGCAGATGCAATCCGGCGGCGCGATCGTCAACACCGCCTCGGTCGCAGGTAACGGCTGGCCGGCACATCTCGAGCAGATCACCACGCTGCTGAGCATCGACAGCTGGGATGAGGGCATCGCCTGGGTCGCAGACAACGCAGAAGTCGTGGCAGACGGGTATTTTTTCTCGAAAGAGTGCGTGCAGGTCTACACGATGCGCACCGCCAAGGCGGCGACTGCCCATGGACTGCGCTGCAACAGCGTTTGTCCCTCCCCCGTCGACACACCGCTGCTACCTGCATTTCGCGAAACCATGACGGACCAGATCATCGACTGGGCCATCGATGCGGGCGCAGGACGCGTTGCCACCGCTGAGGACCAGGCACGAGCGCTCCTGTTCCTGGGATCCGATCTGGCGAGTTATGTGAATGGCGTCAACCTGCTCGTCGACGGGGGTTACACCGCCGCGTTGCAGATGGGACAGGTGGCCTTACCCGGCCAGGCGTAGCACGTCGAATACCCTGGCGCGCGATCAGCACGCCAGGGTCATATTGGACGCTCTACCAGGCGGCGCGGTACAGCGCTTCGAGCGCGGCCGGATCGACGGGACGCGGGTTGGTGAAGTTCACCGGATCGGCCGTGGCGTCTTCGACGAGCACCGGCAGCAGATCATCTTCGCCACCGAGATCCGAAATGGAGCGATCGATGCCGATGTCGCTGCGGATCGCGAGTACGGCGTCTATCGCGCCCGCGCCGGTCGCAGGTCCTTCTGGTGCCAGTACCCGTGCCACTTCCGCGTACTTCTCTTCACGCTCGGGCATGTTGTACTCCATCACGTGCGGCAGCATCGTCGCCAGCGTCTGGCCATGCGCGGCGTTCAGCCTGGCTGAGATCGCATGCCCGGTGCCGTGCACAGAACCCAGGCCGGCAACGTTGAAGGCCTGTGCTGCCTGGGCGGAAGCCAGCAACATCTGCGAGCGCGCCTCGATGTCCGTGCCATCCTGCACGACTTTGCGCAGATACCCTGCGACCTTGGCAATGGCCTCGAGCGCAATCTTGTCCGAATAGTTGTTCGCCCCGACCGAGACAAAAGCTTCTATCGCGTGGGTCAAGACGTCATAGCCACACGTGGCGGTGGGATACGTTGGCAATCCAACGGTCAGGTCCGGATCGAGCACGGCAAAGGCCGGCGTGATGCTCGGGTGGATCACATAAGTCTTGCGCCCAAGCTCTGTGTTTGTGATCACACAGGCACTGTTCGTTTCCGAACCGGTACCCGCAGTGGTCGGAACAGCGATGACCGGCGCTTTCGCAGCAACCGGCGTCCCGCCCTGCAGCTCTGCAACCGAGCCGCCATTTGCGGCCAGGAGCGCAACAGACTTACCACAGTCCATCGACGAGCCGCCGCCGATCGGGATGACGCAGGCGTCACCGAGCTCGCGCAGCTTCTCAGCGCCGGCTTCAACGTTCTTATCCGTCGGGTTCGGCTCGACACCGTCGAATACCTCAACGCGCAGATTGGAAGCCTTCAGCGCATCGAGAACGGGATCCAGCACACCACTCTCAGCCAGGTTCTTGTCCGTGACAATCAGCGCCGCGTTCAAACCGAGCGATTGAATGTGATTACTGAGTTGGCTGCTGGCCCCCCTGCTGAAAACCAGGGTCGGCAGAGGGTTAACAACAAAATTCTCGTCTGAAAGCACGGATGGCTCCTTAAGTTGATGGGTTTAACAGACCACGGTTTAACACAACTGGGCCAGACACGCGAAGGTTTGTTCGCGTTCATCATCGCCTTGTGATACGTTATATTGTATCATTTCGCGCAGACAGCTTTTGGGATCATTGATGCGCCAGGTCAGCAGCAAGGAGCTCTGCGATTTCGCAGCGATTTACGACGACGATGTAGAACTCGTCAGTGTGACACGCCCACAGGACCATACTTGCGAAACTCTGTCGGAGCGACTGGTCAAATCCCGCCAGATCCCTCAGCTGCGCTGGCTTCAGGCAGCCAACGACCCCAACGCGACAGCGGAAGCGCTGCCGGCGAATCTCGATGACGACGTGCGTTCTGTGCTTGTCGACCAGATCGCTGAAGCCAGCGAAGTGCTGACCGAGCTGATGGACTGCGAACGGGTCGGCGTGCGCCTCGAGACGCTCAGTGCGCCCATGTGCCCGCGCTTTCACGTGGATTATGTACCCTGCCGCATGTTGATCACGCTGAGCGGGCCAGGCACAGAGTGGATCCGTCATCGCGACGTCGACTGGGCGATTTTCGCCGATCTGCAGACGACGACGCCTCCGCTGCAAGCGGATCGAGATATCCAAAAAGTGCCCACGAGCAGCTGGTCGCTGCTGAAGGGCGGCGCGTGGAACGAGGGGTTCAAAGGCGTCGTGCACCGCTCCCCACACGGCGACGGAGAACGTCTGTTGCTGTCGCTGGATCCAATCGTCTGATCGAGAACCGGTCCGTTCGTATTGTTGCGCGTCTCCGGGCTGTGGTGACATGATCCCGAGTTAAAGGTTCGGACAGACGGGGCAACGATATGGTCACGATCGACGAGGTGCTGGCGGCGTCCTATGAATTTGTGGACAGCCCCCCTGCCATGCAGAGAGCCAACACGGCACTCCTGCTGATTGACATTCAAGGCCTGGCAACGCCGGAGCACCTCGCTGGCAAAGCCGTTCAAGCAGGATTGGACGCAGCTGAAGTTGACCAGGCGCTGGCTGATTACTCCCAGCGATTTTATACGGCCGTCGACAATTGCAGCCGCCTGCTGGCAGCAGCCAGGGAAGCCCGCATCCCCTGCATCCATGTGAAGATAGAGGCGCTGTCCGGCGATGCGAGTGACACCGGCCCGGCGCATCGCCGCATGGGATGGTGTTATCCGCCGGGCAGCCCGGAAACGCAATTTCTGGACCAAGTGGCACCTGCCAAGGGCGAGATTGTCATCACTAAAACCGTCAGCGGCGCGTTTACTGCCACCAATCTGGATTCAGTGCTGCGTCACATGGGTGTCGACTGGCTTGTCATCGCCGGATTTGAAACCGACGAGTGCATCGAGGCGACCGGACGGGTCGCGCTCGATCTCGGGTACATGGCGCTCTTCGCTGAAGACGCGTGTACCGCCTACAAAGCCGACTCCCACGACAGCTTCATGTCCAAATACGCCGGCTGGGGTTTGACGCGCAGCACTGCCGCGCTCAGCAGTGCTTTGCTTAAGCTGACCTGAACCGAGCTGATTCTGGGACAGGTTCCATCTGACACGAGACATCGACGCCGGGCGGCAAGCTGAGTATCTTAGCGGTGGGGAGAAGAGGGCCAAGCCGTGAGCGATTCCAGTCAGACTGACGACGTTGTCGACGTTCTCATCATCGGCGCCGGGGCCGCCGGCGGTGCCTTCGCCTGGTCGATGGCAGACACGCGCATGCGCATTGTCTGCCTGGAACAGGGTGATTGGATGAGTCCGTCCGAATATCCGAGCAACCGCGCCGATTGGGAGGTGCTCGGACACGGCCCGTTCAGCATCGACCCGAATGTGCGGGGTCGCGAAACCGACTACCCGATCAACAACGACGACTCGCCGATCTCAGTGGTGAATTTCAACGGCGTCGGCGGCGGCACGGTCCTATATGCGGCGCATTTTCCCCGCCTGCATCCCTCCGACTTCAAAGTGCACAGTCTCGACGGCGTAGCGGCCGACTGGCCGATCGACTACGAAACGCTGGATCCTTTTTTCGCCCAGAACGATCAGATGATGGGCGTATCGGGTCTCGCCGGCGATCCGATGTATCCGCCGAAACAGCCTCCACTGCCGCCGATACCGATGGGTCTTGTTGGCGAAGCCGTCGCTCGCGGTTACAACCGGCTCGGCTGGCACTGGTGGCCGTCCGACAGCGCCATCATTTCGCGGCCGTACGAAGGACGGGATCGCTGCCTCAACCTCGGGCCGTGCATGTCGGGATGTTCCCAGGGCGGCAAATCAAGCACCGACATTACGTATTGGCCGGAGGCGATCCGCGCCGGGGTGGAGCTGCGCACGCGCTGCCGCGTGCGCGAGATCACCGTCAATGCCGAAGGGATGGCCGATGGCGTCATCTACTACGATGCGGAAGGCAACGAATGCCGCCAGCGGGCCGAAGTGGTTGTGCTTGCCTGTAACGGCATCGGCACGCCCAGAATTCTGCTGAACTCGCGTTCCACCGCCTTTCCGGACGGCCTCGCCAACAGCTCCGGGATGGTCGGCAAAAATCTCATGTTCCACCCCGTCGGCTTTGTGCAGGGCGTGTTCGAAGAGCAGCTCGATAGCCACAAGGGGCCGATGGGTTGCTGCATTCTGAGCAAAGAGTTCTACGAGACGGACACGTCACGCGGCTTCGTGCGCGGCTACAACATGCAGATCACGCGCGGTAACGGGCCTTTCAACACCGCGGCCCAAGGGTTTGCGGCCGGCCGCATACCGTGGGGCAAGGATCATCACGCGGCGTTTGCGAAGTACTTCGACCACGTCGCCAACGTCGGCGTGCTTTGCGAGGATCTGCCGGAGGCGCACAACACTGTCACGCTGGACCCGGAACTCGTTGATGCCGACGGCATTCCAGCGCCCAAAATTACTTACACGATGAGCGAGAACAGTCAGCGGATGCTGGAACATGGTCTCGATCGCGCGGAGGAAGTCCTGCAGGCGGCCGGAGCCATCGAGGTCAACCGCAGCGGCCTGATCCGCCAGTCCGGCTGGCACAATCTGGGCACAGCGCGCATGGGCGACGACCCGCAAACATCCGTGGTGAACGCCTGGGGCCGGTCCCACGATGTGCGGAACCTCTTCGTGATCGACGGCAGCGTGTTCGTGACATCCGGCGGCGTCAACCCAACCAGCACCATCCAGGCGCTCGCGCTCTACATCGCCGATACGATGAAGAAGAACCTGGCCAATCTGTTCGACTGAGGAGGGGAAGCATGTCCGAGATCATCCGCACCGATCATCCTCTGGACGATACGCAGCAGGCTGTGCTCTCGGCCCTGCTGAACACGCTCATCCCGCCCAGCGACGATGGGCGCATGCCCGGTGCCGGCACGCTGGATCTGCGGGACTTCATGGACAACGCCCTCGATCCCGATTTCGACCGTGTCGTGCGGGAGACCTTCGAGCACCTCGGTGAGACCTTCGCAACACTCAGTGCCGCGGAGCAGGAGGCGCGGGTCACTGCGCTCAGCAGCAGCGACCCTGAGGCGTTTTCCGCGCTCTATTTCCAAGCGCTGGCGGTGTACTACAGGGAGGATGCGGTTTTACGCGGCATCGGCAGTGGTGAAGGCCCGCCATTTCCGCGCGGTAACGACGTCGCTGACGGCGAAATGGCGCTGCTCGATCCCGTGATTGCCAATCCGAAAACGTATCGGCCGACGTAGCCGCCGCGTCCTCCTGCGGGGCTCGGGCAGGTTGGTTAGACGTACCGTTCCAGCAGCTTTTTCGTCGCCAGAATCCCGTCGCTCTCGGTGAGCGCCCTGCCCTCATATTCAATGCCGATGTCCCCGGCATAACCCGCGTCCCGGACGATGCGCAGCATGCGTCCGTAGTCGATCGTCGTCTCGTCGCCCGCATCATCAAATGCATAACTCTTGGCGCTTACGGCCCTGGCATAGGGCATCAGTTCCGCAACGCCCTGGTAACGATCGTATTGAGGGTCATCGGCTTGCCGCGGCGCGGTGTTGGGCAGCAAACGGAAGTTACCGAAATCAGGCAGCGTGCCGACGTTGTCACGATCGACGCGACGCACCACCTCGACCAGCCAGGCCGCGTCGCTCGACAAGCCGCCGTGATTCTCAACCAATACGGTCAGGCCATGATCTGCTGCGATCTCACCCAGCGCGCCAAGGGACTCAGTCGTGCGCGCGGCCATCTCCTCCCTGGACCCTTCACCATAAAGATTGACGCGAATCGCATGGCAGCCCAACTGTTCGGCGGCACTCAGCCACGGCTTGTGTTGCTCGACAGCGTCCGCACGCTCGGCCGCATCCGGCGCGCCCAATGCACCGAGCAGATCGCACATGATGAGACGCGAGGATACGCCTGCGTCCCTCGCCCGTCGGGCGAGCTCCGCCAGATATTGCTCATCTCGAGCACGGCTCAGGTAGAACGTGTTGACGTACTCCACGGCGTCCAGGCCGAACTCTTCGCGGGCAATCAGCGGGAAGTTGAGCGGGTCCTCGCCCTGCAGCGCGAGACCGGGATCGGTACTCAGGGCCGCAAAGAGCGGCCCGTATCCGCCTTGCAGACTGTCGCCAAAAAACCGCCTGTGCAGGGACCATTGCGCGAGGGATATTCTCAATGTTTGATCTCCTTGCGCGCCGCTGGCAGCCAGGCCGCCAAGCGCAGTCGCGGCCATGCCGCCCAGGATAAAAGTGCGTCGGCGCATACGCTCGCCACAATGCTATGCCATGGAGAGACTATACGCCGGACAAGTGAGGTTGCGCGACTGCAACCCCAACGAAGGGACGCGCCGTGGACTAGTCGGGGTAGACGGTACCTTCCTGTGTGCCCTCGAAACCCGCGCTGATTTCCAGCACCGCATGCCCGTGGTGCACGCGCCCGAACTCATCCACAGCGCGCACGGTCACCGTGTGCGTGCCGGGCTCAATGGCATCATCGAGGTCCGCCTCGAATAGATGCGTGGACGGCTGGGCCTGCACCCAGCTCTTTCGCGAGTCGCTGTGGCGGCTGAATTGCTCGAGAATATACGGGTCGTTGCGCAGGACCCGCTCGAGCGGGAGGTATTCGCCATCATTGATCTGGTAGGAAACCTTGGACTTAGGCCCCCCATCGAAGAGATTGACGAGTATCGACGCCGCGGCCACCTCGTCCGCCGACATGCGGCCATCGAGCAACACGCCTTCTTTGAAGTCGCGGATGCCGCCCGCGCGCAACCCGTGGTGGGACACGTCGAACATGATCCGCATCTGATAGTCGGCGGGCTTGCCGGCGCCTTTGAATCGTACGGCTAAATCTGTGCCGTCGACCTCGAGGATGTGATACCCGTTTGGCGTGCCGTCACGCTGATCGGTAATCGCTACGCCTCTTTCGTCGAACGGACCGCTCCACCAGGAGCCGGAAACCGTCGCCAGGACGTGATGATGAAACGTGCCCGGTCCCGGGAAACCTTCGTCCTCGCCAAAGTAGACATGATCCGTGGTGTGCGTGTGGCCTGCCACGGAATAGAGATTGGGACGTCCGGCCAGCAGCTTGAACAGGCGGTCGCGATTCTTCGTGCTGTAGGCGCCGCTTTCACTGCCGAGCGGGGCGTGAGTGGCGATAAAGACCAGCCGGTCTTCATCGACATTCTCGAGTTCGTTCGCCAGCCAGCGCAGCTGATCCCGGGTCAAACTCGCCTCATAGCCGCCGCTGCCGCGCACGTCACCCGGATCGGCTTCACCATTGCCTTTGTATTCGATGTTGTCCAGCACCACAAAGAGCGCATCGGCATACTCGAACGCGTAGTAAGGCGGTCCGAAAAAGCGCTTGAACGTCTCGAGCGAGTACCGATCGTCGGCAGCTTCGAAGTTCAGCTCGTGGTTGCCCGGGACGTTGTACCAGGGGATACCGATCTGCGCGATCAACGCGTTGTAGCGGGGAAACATCGACAGATCGTCGAAGAGGATGTCGCCCATGGTCATCCCGAAGGCCGCCTCCGTTCCGATCAGCTCCGTCACCACGTCGTCGCGAATGTAGTCGAGCTCACGGTTGGTCTGGGGCTGGGTGTCCGCAAACAGGATCGCCTCGAAGCGATCGGCTTCTGGGCGGGCTATGAGCGGGAAATTGATCTCCTCGGGCAGCGGGCCCGTCGGCTCGAGACCGGCATAACGCAGCCCTGCAGGGGAGCCGTTCGGCTGATGGATGTAGTAGAACTGCGGCAGCATGTGCAGATTGACGGGCGTCGCGTAGTCACGGGGTTTCGTAATGAAGATGATCGCCTCGTCATCCACTTCGAGCGTATAGCGGCCATCCGCGTCCGTGGTGACCACGTCGAGTCCATTGCTGACCCGTACATCGGCGAGCCCGCGCTCGCCAGCATCGAGCACCCCGTTGCGGTTCTCATCGTCGAAAACCCGCCCGGTCGCGGTGGCACCGAACGCGGCAGGTGTCGCGGTCAGAAGTAATAAGAAACCAAGTAAACGCATGATGTTGCCCCCTTCAAACATGCATCGACCTTAGCAGGCCGGGGTGAAAATTAGATTACCACGCCATCACGCTAATACGGTGTTGAGCCGCCGTCGACGCTTAAAATGGCGCCGGTAATGCCGCCGCCCTCTTCTGACGCCAGCAGCAACGCCATCGCCGCAACCTCCGCCACAGTATTGGGGCGCTTGAGCGCTGATTCCTGGGCAAACATGTCGATCATCTCTTCAAACGTCATCCCCATCGCTTCCGCCGTCGCCGGTCCGTTGTCTTTGACGATGTCGGTCACCACCAGACCCGGGCAGATGCTGTTGACCGTCACCCCCTGTGGACCCACTTCCTGCGCCACGGCCTTGGTCATGCCATTGATCGCGTGTTTGGCGGTGGAGTAAGCGGTGAACACCGGCTTGCCGACTTTGCCCTCAGTGGAAGAAATGTTGATCACGCGCCCGTGACTGCGCGCCAGCATACCCGGCAATGCGCGCCGTGTTGCCCAGAACGTCGAATAAACGTTCCACTTCATGGTTTCATCAAAGGTTTCGTCTGAAAGCTCAGCGAGCGGCAGCAACGCCCCGGCGCCGCCGGCATTGTTGACCAGAATGTCGAGTTGGCCGAAAGCATCGATCGTCTTGTCGACGAACCCTTCGACGTCCGCCTGCACCATCGCGTCACCCGCGACAAAAATGCAATCATCACCAGCATCGAGATCGGCCAGCACCTTAGCGCCCTTGTCGGGGTTGCGCGCCATGAGCGCCACCCTGGCGCCCGCCTGCAGATACAACTCGGCTATCCCCAGGCCGATGCCCGCGGTCCCGCCGGTAATTGCCGCAACTTTGCCATCCAGTCGCATCGCGACCTCCTACACCAGAAAATTGACGGCAACGTTACATCAAGAATGCACACAAGTCCTTGCAATCTACAAAGCGGCACGCATAATCAGCTGCAAGTCGGGCAAACGTATAAGGAGGTGATCAGTGATATCTATTGCGAGTTTCGAGGGTCAGCTCTCGTAGTTGGTCCTACAACGAGCAAAGAAGGGTCGGTCGTGATGTGAGTCATCACCGGCCCTTTTTTATTGGGTGAATCGGAGCTGCTTGAGTCCCGCTTCCCGCTACTGTCGAGACCTCGCCTTCAGGCGCTTCCATCCCGGGTCGTTGACGCCGGCCCAGTCAAAATCTCCACCAGCTCATTCGGCGCCGCAAAGAACGGCGAATGGCTGGCACTCAATCTCAAGATTTCATCGCACCGCGCAAACGTGCTCATCGTTTGTTTCCTATGCGACTAATCTGCCCGCATCAGGCGAGCGCGAAGCGCCCGATGGCGCAACCCACCGCAAAGATGGGTAGCTCGGCGGTATAAAACTGCAACTCCCCCGATCCCTTCGCCGCCGCCGCGGCGGCAATATAGGTACGGATCTCGAACCCACCCTGACCGCCGTCGCGATACGTTTCTTCGTCGGTATAGCTCAGCAAAGCCGCCTTGTCCTGGCGCACCAGGCGGTCGAGAAATTCCCGGTCCCAGGCCTCGTTGATTTTTCCAGAGTCTGGCGTGGCGGGCCAATGCGAGATGCCGCCGGTGCCGATGAGCGCAATTTTTTCCGGCACACTGTCGCATGCGCGGCGGAGCGCTTCGCCGAACGCCCACGCGCGATGCAACGGCGTCAGCGGCGGACCCTGACAATTGATGTTTACCGGAATGACGGGCATGTCGTAGTTCGGCGTCAGAAAGTGCAACGGCACCATGATGCCGTGATCGCACTGCCACTCCTCTGCGTAGGCAACATCGACCGTCTGCATGACCTCCCGTGCCAGCCGCGTGGCAAGGCCCGGCGCGCCGGGAATCTCCGTTCTGGCAATACCGAGCCACTCCGGGTCTTCGATGGGCCCATGGTGTTTCTCGCCGTTGCCAATGCAGTAGGCCGGCATGTTGTTCATGAAAAAATTGGCAAAGTGCTCCGCCGCGACCACGATCAGCACCTCGGCCCCGCTCGCCTCGATCTCCCGGCGCTGGCGCTCGAACGCGGCATAAAGCTCGTCGCGTCTGGCTGTGTTCTCAACGAGGTGCGCGCGGCCGGTGATGCCCGGTGCATGGCTGCAGACGCCGGCGTAGACGAGGCTCATCGCTGGGCGCCTTCCGGCGTGAAGCTCGCGCCGCCGCCGGTCATCGCATAAACCCCGGCGCGCACCGGGCCGTGCTGCTTGACCCCTTCCCGCATCAGGTCGAGATAGTCGAACCATTCGATGCCGAGATACGCCGCGTAGTGCATGAGGATCTGGCCGTTTACGCCAAGCACGTAGAGGAGACCGATGTCGCCGTCCAGCAAGGCCTGCCGTTCTTCCGCGGTCAGATCGTAACCTTCCAGCATCGGGGCACGCTCTGCCCGGAAGGCTGCCTTCAGGTTGTCGTCGCGGTTGAGGTGATACAAGAACTTCTGCAGCTGATAAAGACTCATTTACTCCGCTCCCAGCTTCGGCACGGCGTGTTCACCTGTGGCGACGCAGACATTTTTAGTTTCCATATAGAAGTCGAAGCTGTAATCACCGCCGTCGCGGCCGATGCCGCTCGCTTTCATGCCGCCGAAGGGCGCAGGCAGATGGCGGTTATTCTCCGAGTTCACCCACACCATGCCCACGTCGAGGTCGCGCGCCATGCGTAACCCGCGACCCGAGTCGCTGGTCCAGACATAACCCGCCAGCCCGTAGTCGACGCCGTTGGCCACCGCAACCGCTTCCGCTTCGTCCGCGAACGGGATGACGGTCAGAACCGGCCCGAAAATCTCTTCCTGGGCGATACGCATCTCCGCGTTGGCTTGCGTGAATAGCGTCGGCTGCACATAAAAGCCGTCGCCGGGCACAGCCGCCCCGCCGACCGCGGTTGCCGCGCCGTCGGCGTTGGCCACCTCGAAGTAGCTGCAGACCTTGTCGAAGTGACGCTGATGGATGAGCGGCCCCACCTCGGTCTGCGGATCCAGCGGATGGCCGACCCGGAGCGCGCTTACCCGCCGCTCGAGACGCTCGACAAACTCGTCGTGAATGGCAGCCTCAACCAGCAGGCGGCTGGAGGACGTGCAGCGTTCGCCATTCAGGCTGTAGATCATGAAGACCACCGCATCGAGCGCACGATCGAGGTCCGCATCCGCGAACACCACCACGGGGTTTTTACCGCCGAGCTCGAAGTGCACGCGCTTCAGCGTATCGGCGCCTTGCCGCATGATGTGACTGCCGGTCACCGACTCGCCGACAAACGCAACCGCTTTGATGGCCGCATGCTCCGTCAGCGCTTTGCCCGCCACCTCACCCACACCGTGCACGGTGTTCATGACCCCGGGTGGCAGACCGGCATCGTGCATGATCTCCGCCAGCAGCGCTGCAGTGCAGGGCGACCACTCCGCCGGTTTATGCACGACCGTACAACCAGCGGCCAGCGCCGGCGCGATCTTCCAGGTCGACAGCATGAAGGGCGTATTCCAGGGCGTAATCACCCCCACCGGACCGATCGGCTGGCGCAGCGTGTAGTTGATGTGCTCCGCCGCGGGCAGCGAAAGCCCGTCCCGCGCCTGCGGTGCACGGTCAGCGAAGAAGCGGAAGTTCTCCGCACCACGCACGGCGGCTTTGCTCATGAACCGCAGCGCCTGTCCCGTGTCGTAGCTTTCAAGGAGCGCAATCTCACGGGCGTTGGCCTCGATGGCATCAGCAATCTTGTGCAGGAGATTACGCCGCTCGCTGCCCGGCACGTCCCGCCAGCCGGGAAAGGCGGCCGCCGCCGCCTGACAGGCATGGTCGATGTCCGCAACGCTGCCGGCGGCCACGCTGCCGATGACAGTGTCGTCGATGGGCGTGCGATTCTCGAACGTCTCTCCAGAACTGCCCGCATACGCGGCGCCGTCGACAAAATGTTGCAGCGGCGCCGTGCGGAAACGCGTCAGCACAGCCTCCAGGTCTGCCTGATTCTCTGCCAAGCTCATGACGACGTGCCTCCTTGTCCTTCAGCGCCAGAGGCGCCGGTGCGCTGCGCCATGTGTTCGCGCAGATTATTGTGGTTCCAGCGGGTACGCGGATCGATTTCCTGCACCTCGTAAGACAGCGCGATGGGCGTCTTTGCAAACGCCTCGGCGGTGTACGCGCGCAGCGTCTCGAACAGCGCAAAACCCACCTGCTCGCGCACCTCGAGACTGCGGCCTTCTCCGATACGCAGATAACCCGCGATGAACGCGTTGTCCGGGTGGCCGTCCGCAATCTGATAACGTGCGGCGGGATAGACACGCGTGCGCAAACCGCCGATCGGCAGCGCTTCGAGACCCGCGGCGCAATGATGCATCGCATCGACGAGACCGTTGATGTCGATGAGCCCTTCGAGATTCGCAGAATATTCGATGATCTGATGTGGCATGGCGTCCCCTATGCATTGCACGCAGATTCATTTAACATGTTAAGTATGCCCGCATCCACTGCAACCTACAAGGCAGGCCATGAAGCTACTCTCTTATCTGGACCCTCATTCCGCGCAGCCGACCTACGGCGCCGTCACCGACGACGGCGTCATCAACCTGGGCGCGCGTAACCCGGATCTCGCAGACCTGCGCGCGGTACTGCGCGAGGACGCGCTCGGCAAAATGGTCCAACAGATAGATGGCGCAAGCGCCGATGCGAGTCTCGCCGACATCGACTTCCTGCCGACCATTCCCAACCCGGAAAAAATCATCTGCATCGGCGTGAACTACGCCAACCGCAACGCCGAATACAAAGACGGCAGCGATCTGCCCGAATACCCGAGCGTCTTCATGCGCACGCGTGAATCGCTCGTTGGCCACGAGCAGGACATTCTCGACCCGCCGGAATCGGACCAGCTCGACTACGAGGGCGAGATTGTCATCGTCATCGGCCAGGCGGGCCGCCGCATCGCCGCAGCGGATGCCCATCGGCACATTGCCGGGCTCACAATCATGAACGAAGGCAGCGTGCGCGATTACCTGCGCCACGCCAAATTCAACGTCACGCAGGGTAAAAACTTCGCGGGCTCCGGCGCGCTCGGTCCGTGGATGGTCACCAGCGACGAGCTCGACCCGATGGGCAATCTGCAGGTGATCACACGGGTGAACGGTGAAGAGCGCCAGAACGACGTCACCGCCAACCTGATGTTCGACTTCCGCTATCTGATCAGCTATTTGTCGACCTTCTACCATCTCAAACCGGGCGACATCATCGCCACCGGCACCCCCAACGGCGCCGGCGCGCGCTTCGATCCGCCAAAATTTTTAAAACCCCAGGATCAGGTCGAAGTCGAGGTCCCCGGCATCGGCACGCTCCGCAATCCAGTGGTGGCCGAGACCATCTGATGCGCGATCTCGAGCATTCGCTGCCGCTCAAGCTGCTGCGCGCCCGCGAGCTTGCGATGGCACGCTTTCGCCCGATGCTGCGCCAGCATGGCCTCACCGAACAGCAGTGGCGCGTCATCCGGGTGCTCGCGCAGGAAGACAGCATCGACGTGACGACGCTCGCCGAGCGTAGCCTCCTGCTCGCACCAAGCCTGACCCGGATCCTGCAGTGGCTGGAACGCGAGGGATTCGTCGAACGCGCATCCGACCCCGAGGATCAGCGCCGCGCAACGATATCGCTGACACCGGCCGGGCAAGCGAAATTCGATGCGGTGGGACCGGATTCAGAAGCGCTCTACACCGAGATCGAAACGCGCTTCGGCAGCGCCCAGCTCACGCATCTCTACGAGCTTCTCAGCCAGTTCGAAGCCGCATTCGACGAGCACCCGGCTAGCTGAGCAGCTCCCCGACCGCACGATGCGCCTGGTCGATCGCTTCATCGAGGTACGCGCGCGCGCCAGCGTCGGAGTTGGCAATGGCAATGCCACCGCGCGTCTGACGACCGATCTCGTGCGGTGCCTGTCCGGGCGGATAGGCCGGGTCGAAGAGCGTGTAGCCGCCATAGGCATAGCCGTGCGGCCAGCGGTTCACGGTGATGGCGGCGATATCCCGGGCAGAATCGAAATCCCCGGGACCGAGCAGCTGATCGAGCTGATTTCGGATATCGGCCTCGATCTCATCATAGGAGGTGCCCAGCAACTTTGCCCGGCCTATGCGGAACTGATCCCGCGCGGGTAGACCCGGCTGACCAAAAGCGCTCGACATGTGCAGCAGCACGGGTTCGTCCGGCGTTTCCGTGAAGCGGTAACTGCCATAGCTGACGGGAAAATCCATCATCATCATGTTGTGAAACATGTTCGGCGCAAAACACTGCCCGACACCCAGGTTCTTGAGCGCATGCCAGTTTCTGAGCGCCACGTTGGTATACACCAGGGGCACTTTCACGCCCTGACTCAAGGCCGCCTTCTGTGCATCCGGCAGCTCCGGACACAGATATGGAATCATCATGTTGTAACAGGCGAGCACACAATGCCCAGCGCGCGCCTGCGCGTGCACGCCATTCTGCACATAGCGTACGTCCACCCCGCCCGCAGATTGCGCGACGTTGACCGCAGTGCTGCTGAGACGAATCCGGGTACTGGCATCAACGCGGTCGAGCTGGCCGTAATCGAACGC
This sequence comes from Pseudomonadales bacterium, assembly GCA_965267275.1. Taxonomy (GTDB): domain Bacteria; phylum Pseudomonadota; class Gammaproteobacteria; order Pseudomonadales; family Azotimanducaceae; genus UBA4421. The sequence continues at coordinate 1,213,897 of OZ253950.1, read as the reverse complement.
CGCCGTCAGGACGTCTTTACTGTCGACGCCCTGGCAGACTTCCGGCACCAGCGAGCGCACCAGGAGCCGTGCGACGGAGGCATTGCCGTCGGGAAAGTGGTGGATATAAGGCTCGACCAACGCATCCGCCAAGCGCTCGCGCAACCACTGCGCGCCCCACAGACCTAGCCGCTTGAAACCGGGCAAACCCATGAAGATCGCCTCCATCGCGGTAATGCCGTCGATGCCGAGACCGAAGTAACCGCTCGGCAGGTTCTGCAGAACATTGATGACGGCGGGATCTGTAACGCCGAGCTTGTCGCTCAGAAAGTCCAGATAGCTGAGCGAGCTCAGATAATCGGGCACATCCAGCAGGCCGATTTCGGGAATCACGTCGTCGCCATCCGCCAGCAACCGCTCGAGCTCGCGACGCGCCGGGGCAGCCAGGGGCATCGCCGCCAGCGCCGCGGCGAGATCCTCTCGCGCCGGGGCCAGGTTCAGGAAATTGCCCGCATCCATGACGACGTTGTCGACAAATGCGGACCGTCCGTAGGTTTCCCGATCGAAAAAGATGCCGCCGCGCAGGCCGTGTCTGACGAAAAAATCCTGGTCGTACGCGTGGTCGAAGTAGTCGATGTCGACCGTCAGCTCACGCAGCAGTCGCTTCGACGTATCGCTGTAGGCCGACGGCGATTCCATCGTCTGGCTGCCGCCGTAACCGATCAGATGGCGGCCGTCGACGCTGAACTCATTGCGTTTGGCGTGACCGCCGAAATCGTCGTGATTGTCGAGAACGAGGATGCGGGCATCGGGTTTTTGCGCGCGATAGAAGTACGCCGCGGCAAGGCCGCTGACCCCGCCGCCGACCACAATCAGATCGTACTCCTCGCGCGCACCCCGCAAGGGACCGAAGTCGGTGCGCCCTTCTCGACCAAGCGCGTGCGCCGCCTCGTAAGATCCCTCGTGACTGCCGCGCAGACCCGTGCGGCGCGGCGGATAATCCGCCGCCGGGGCTGCACGCCCGCCGGCTGCGCCGGCCAGAAGCGGCGCGGCGGCAACGCCGTGCACGAAATCACGGCGCGTGATGTCCGCCATAGCTGTGCCCTCCGTCAGTCGGTAGCGCGTATGACCTCGTCGAGAATCGCACCCATCCGCTCGATGTCCTCCGGGGTGGATATGAAGGGCGGCGCAAACTGGAGCGTATCACCGCCCCAGCGTACGTAGAGCCCCCGCTGCCAGCAGGCGACGCCAATCTCATACGGACGCACGAGCGGATCGCCATCCCGTGCTGCGATTTGCAGCGCGCCCATCGCGCCGATGTTGCGGATATCAGTCACATGCGGCGCGCCCTTGAGGCCGTGCAGGGCTTTTTCGAGCTCAGGCGCCAGCGCGCGCGCCAGTGCCGGCATCTGCTCGCGCTCAAAAACGTCCAGCGCGGCAAGCCCGGCAGCGCAGGCCACCGGATGTCCGGAGTAGGTATAACCATGCGGAAAGGCAATCATGTGGTCAGGCTGACTCTCGTCCACAAACGCGTCGTGAATCTCGGCCTTCGTCAGCACCGCCCCCATGGGCACCGCGCCGTTGGTCAGCGTCTTCGCGAGATTCATGATGTCCGGGACCACCCCGAAGGTGTCCGCGCCGAACGCTTCGCCGGTGCGCGCAAAGGCGGTGATCACCTCGTCGAAAATCAGCAGGATGTTGTGCTTGTCACACAGCGCGCGCAGCCGCTGCAGATAGGCGGAGGGCGGGACGATGACGCCGGCGGAGCCGGCCACCGGCTCGACGATGACTGCGGCGATGTTGGAGGCGTCATGCAGCATCACCAGTTGCTCGAGCTCATCCGCGAACTCCTCTCCGCCCTGGGGCTGCCCGCGGGTAAACGCATCCTCCGGGCGCAGCGTGTGCGGCAGATGGTCAGCTTCGGCAAGCTGGCCGAAGAGGCGGCGATTTGCCCCGATACCGCCGAGGCTGGTGCCGGCAAAGTTGACTCCGTGATAACCCTTGATGCGGCCGATGAAGCGGGTCTTCGTGGGTTGCCCAGCCATGCGCCAGTACGCGCGGGCAATCTTCAACGACGTATCCGCCGACTCTGAGCCAGAGTTCGTGAAGAAGGCATGCGTCAGCGGCGCTGGCGCGAGGTTCGTCAGCCGTTCGGCCAGCTCATAGGCCTTGGGGTGGCCGTATTGAAAGCCGGGCGCGTAGTCGAGCGTTTTGAGCTGCTCAGCCACGGCCGCGGCGATCTCCGGCCGATTGTGTCCGAGGCCACAGCACCACAAACCGGACAAGCTGTCATAGACCCGGCGTCCGTCATCGCTGATGAAATACGCCCCGTCCGCCGCTGCGATGATCCGCGGATCTTTACGGAATCCGTTACGCGCCGTGAACGGCATCCAGTAAGCCTCGTTGACGATGCGATCAGCGCTCGCTTCGCTCATCTAATTTCCTCCTGACAACACTGACATTGTTTCACTCGCCACCTGGGTCAACAAGACAGTTATGGCCGTCTCAGGCAACAGCCTAAGCGCCGAGCCGCGCCCGCGCCGCCGCAAGCGATTCATGATTCCCGATATCGAGCGGCGGTTCCGCGAGCTTGAAGACCTGCATCGGGCGCTGCTGACACAGCCATGCAACAAAATGGCCCGGCGCGTCCGGATTGCCGCCTTCCTGCAGATAGTCATGAACCCGTGCCACGTCTTCCGCGCGGTACGCGTACAGCGGCGCGCTTGACCATGACGACATCGGCTCAGGCGGCTTCTCGGCGAAACTCAGGAGCTCATCGTCTGCCCCGACGATAGCATTGCCGCGGCGTCGCTGGTCGGCCTCGTCCGCGTTGTGCCACACACAGACCGTCGAGCGCTGCGACGTCGAGAAACGGTCCACGAACCCGGCCAGGGAAAAATCGAAGAGGTTGTCTGCCGCCGCGACGAGCACATCCTCTGGCGGTGATGCACCGAGCCCCAACGCAAGATCGCCTATCGCACCGAGGCGCGTTTCATTGTCCATCGCATCGTTGATCACCAGATCCACATGAGCCGGTTGCCAGCGGCGAAACTCGGCCTCAAAGCGGCGATTGCACACGACCGAAACCGAGGTGAGCGGCACCCCCGACAGCTTATCGAGCAGATGGTCGATCAGCGGCATGCCGCCGATCTCGAGGAGCGGCTTGGGAAAGTTCCGCGTCAAAGGATAGAGACGGGTCGCAAACCCTGCCGCCAGAATCACCGCTTTCACAACAACCTGCTCGTGCCGTCCGCGCTGCCGCAGTCGAGGACCCAACTATGCTGCGCAAGCGCCGGGTGTTTGCGCGCATAGGCACGGTGGACGTCGGCAACCACCTCATCCACCGCGGCGTCATCGATGAGCGCCACGCAGCAGCCGCGAAAGCCCGGCCCGGAGAACCGCGCGCCGTAAACGCCCGGGTGGTCGTTGAGAAAGCCCACCAGATCGCGCACCGGCGTTGCGCCACATTCGTAGTTCTCAATGGAGCTGCGCGCGCTGTCCCGCATCAGGACACCCAGGGCGGCGGCATCACCGTCACGCCAGGCCGCCACGCCCCCGCGCACGCGGGCCGTCTCCTCGAAGAAATGCCGCGCGCGCCGCTGCTCGACCGGCGCTAGCCCGGCGGCATGGGTTTCATAAACCGCCTGCGGCACGTCTCCGAGCCGCGGGGCTTCGAGCCCGAGACCGGCAAGCTCACTCAGCGCGGCAGCGGCGCGGAGGGACTGTTCGACGCGTTCGTTGAAATTGGCCGGCGTCAGCGTCTCGGCAATGCCGCTATGAAAAGCGATGAAGTGGAACGGCCGCGGCGCATCATGCAGGCGCGCGGTGCAGGTGCGGGTATCAATCTCCGCGAGCGCGCCGCGGCGGGCAAACACCACCGCGGCAGGATCGAGGATGCCGTTTTTGAGTTTGAGAAATCCCTTCTCGATCGCCTCGTCACAGCGGATGAGATCTTCGGGCTGCAGGCTGACGTCTGCACAGTCGGCAAGCGCTGTGAGATAAGCAACGCCAACCGCGGCAGAGGACGACAACCCTGCCCGCGAGCGCCCACCCACGCTGGCCCCGAGCATTCCGCGCAGCGGCACGCCCCGGCGGCACAACACCTCAACGGCACCGCGCGCATAGTTGTCCCATGCGCCGGCCTCAGGCTGCTGACCGCTGCGGCATTCGATGCGCGCAATCCCGGGAAACTCGTCGCTGACGAGCCTGACGCTGCCATCGTCAACCGGCAGGTAAGCGAGGTACACCGCATGCTCTATTGCGCTAGCGGCCACCGCGCCGAACTGATGATCGACATGCGCGCCAAGCGGACAGATCCGGTACGGCGAACGCACCACGCGCACCTCATCGGCGGCAACGCCGAAGGTTGCGCACAAAAGCTCTACGGCACGGGTCGCGCCGTCGGCGTCGGCAATAACGGGGCGCAGCTCAGTCAAACCAGCGCGCGCTCCCCGAGCATCGATGTAACGTCATGAGAAGCCAGGATTTTCTTCACGCCATCTTAACCTTTGTTGTTGTGAACTAACGATACGCCTTTACAATGCGAGACAAGCTCAATGGCTTTCTTAGAGCGTATGCCGGAAAAACAGGGACAACGAACGATTCTGCTCGTTGAAGATCATCAGGACCTCGCCGAGACGGTCGGTGCCTTCCTCGAAGCGCAGAGCTATACCGTCGACTATGCCAGCGACGGTCTCACCGCGATGCATCTCGCTGTCACCGAGGACTACGACGCCATCATTCTCGACATCGGCCTGCCGGGCATAGACGGCCTCGAAGTCTGCCGTCGCCTCCGTAAAGATGCGCGCAAACAGACGCCTGTGATCATGTTGACGGCGCGCGACCAGCTCGACGACAAGCTCACCGGTTTCGATGTCGGCGCTGACGATTACGTCGTCAAACCTTTTGAAATGCCGGAGCTCGCCGTACGCGTCGAGGCTTTGATCCGCCGCGACAAAGGCGACGTATCCGAGACCACGTACCGCATCGCAGACCTGGAGCTCGACACCGAACGCGAGATCGCCATCCGCGATGGCAAGCGTTTGAACCTCTCTCCCCGCAGCTATGAAATCTTACGGGTGCTGATGCGACGCGCGCCCGCCGTCGTCTCACGCCGTGAGCTCGAAAAGGAAATCTGGGGTGACGAGGTGCCGGATTCAGACGCGCTGCGCAGCCACGTTTACAACCTCCGGCGGATCGTCGACAAGCCTTTCGACAAGCCGCTCATCGAAACCGTCGCGGGCCGCGGCTTCCGCATGGTCGAAGAGTAAGCGCCGCGCTAGCGGTACCAGACCTTAAATTCCGTCCCTTTGCCCAACGCACTCTGCAGCTCTACGCGCCAGTTGAGCTGCTGCGACAGGCGCCGTACGAGCGCCAGACCCAGGCCCTGACCACGCGCTTCGCGTGACGCGGTATCCCCTCTGAAAAACGCGGTAAACGCATTGTCCATGTCCTCGCTCGACATGCCGATGCCCGTGTCTCTGATGATGACGTAATCGTCTGTAATCTGGATGGTGACCACGCCATTTTTCGTATACGTAAGCGCATTGCGCAACAGATTGCCTAGCATGATCGCAAGGACGCGCGGCTTGGCGTTGCAAAACCCTTCCACGTCTTCGAGGAACTCGATTTTATTGCCCTGCTCGTCGGCAAGCTCCGCGAGCAGTTCGAGCTCCTCTGCGATCACCTGATTGATGCTGGTCTTTTCGCCTTCGACAAAGACATCCTCTTCCCGCGCGAGCATCAGGAGCGTTTCGAGGAGCAGCTCCATATCCGTCACCACGCGCCGCATGCGTTCGAATACGCGTTTGTCGGCATCAGGCCTGCCGGCGTCCGCCTGCAGGAGATCGAGCGACCCCTTCATGACGGCAATCGGCGTGCGCAGCTCGTGCCCGGCATTGCGGGTAAACGTCCGCTCACGCTCGATGAACTGCTCGAGGCGCGAGCTGAACTCCTGTAGCGCCTCGATCATCAGGCGGGTCTCGCGGTCGACGTCATCCGGCGTTACCGGAACCACAAGCCGGTCCGTGGAACGAAAGTCGAACTCTTCTATCGCCTGGGCGAGGCTCAACATCGGCGATATCGCGGCGTGGGACAGGCGGTAGGTGAGAAAGAAGACGATATAAACGGTCAGCAGAACCGCCGCGAGCGGCGCCAGGCCGAAGTAAAAGACGAGGTCCGCCACCTGCGCATCCGCAAAGACGAGATACACACGCTCGTCCCCTTGCTCGCTCACATATACGAGATTGTTACCCGGCAGCGCTTCAGCTTTGCCAAACCCGAGCGGCAGGTCGACGAGCGCTGGCGGCACTCTGGAGAAATCGCCACCAACCGCTTTGTAGCCAACGAGGTTACGCACGTTGGGCAAGGGGTGATCGGGATCCTGCGCCTTGACGTCCCAGTAGTACTCGGTTTCCGTTATGAGCGCTTCCCGCGTCAGAACATTTTCGACGATCAGGTAGGTGATATAGACGCCAACCAGAGCGGCGACGCTGATCATGAGAACCTGCAGCGCATAGACACGCACCAGCTTGGCTCTGAGGCCAAGCTTTGCTGTTTGTGCGCTGATTTCGCTGATGTCGGCCTCGCTCGGCGGAGGTCTCAGGCCTCCGGCGCCCTCGGTTTGGCAAATAGGTAGTGGGCGACCTGCCACTGCTTGCCTCGATCGTACGCAAACATCTCTTCGCACGCCATAAAGAACATGCGCCAGCGCTGCTGCCAGACATCGACGTCTTTCGCGCCGTAGGTGGCTTCGAGGCTCGGTCGCACCGCCTCGATGTTGGCGTCCATGTTTTCCAGCCAGGCGCGCGCGGTACGCTCATAATGCGTACCCTCGTGCAGCCAGCGATGCTCGAGCGCAAGATCGTCCTGGAAAGCCAGGAGCGTATCAGCGGCAGGCATGAGGCCGCCGGTGAAGAAGTAGCGCCCCATCCAGTTGCCATCCCCTTCGGTTTCATAAGGGTAGATCAGCTCTTTGTGGCAGAAGATGTGCGTAAACAGATTCCCGCCGGGCGCAAGCCAGCTGCTGATGCGGCGCATGAGCTCAGCGTAGTTGCGCACATGCTCAAACATCTCCACCGAAAGAATTTTGGTGAAGCTCTCCTGCGGCAGTTCCAGCCGATTGACGTCTTCAGTGATCACGCGGAGGTTATCGAGACCGAGTTTCGCCGCGCGTCCTTCTATATAAGCGCGTTGCGTCCGTGAATTGGACACCGCGGTGATGTGCACCTCAGGCTCGTGCTCAGCCAGCCAGAGGGAAAACGATCCCCACCCGCAGCCAAGATCGAGGACCTTATCCCCCGGCGCTATGCCCAGCCGCTCTTTATACATGGCCAGCGTGTATTCCTCGGCCTGCGCAAGGCTCGCTTCCCAGGAGGGGAAAATACAGGCGGAGTACTTGAGTCTTGGCCCCAGGCAGTATTCGAAGAAAGCTGTGGGCACCTCGTAGTGCTGCTCATTGGCAGAATCCGTGTGCAGCGCCACGGGGTTTTCCCGTAGGGCTTCCGTGCGCTCTGCCTTGGTGTGTGGTGGCAGACGCCGCTCTTCGCGCAGCCGCTGCTTGACCAGCTGGCGGATGCCAACGCGAATGAGGGGATCAGGCACCCAGCCCGATTCAGCCATTCCGATAAGTGCGCTCATCATGCTTCTCCCCGCGTCGTGAGCTGTGTTTCGTCAGCGTTGAGCATCCACATGGAAAACCGCGCCAACCCGTAGAACAGCACCAGCCACGACAGCGATATGATTGCGGTGAGGACGAGTTCTTCGACCACAACGGCACCAAAACGCTGACCGGTGAGATAGGTTACGGGCGCAAATGCGCCGACCACAACCGGGCCTATGAACAAGCGATCCCTGAACCAGCTCATCGAGTGATTGACGGTCAGGCCGAGACCAATCCACAAAATCGCAATCCAGTAGGGTGCGAACACGTAATCCGGGTAGCTCAGAATCCCGAGGTTCACCCAGAGGTTGTCGATGATCAGACCCATGCAGAGCGCCACCACGGCCACGGCGATGTCGGCGGAGCGTGTTTCGCTGTACCAGGTCAAGACACCGATCGGCACAAGCGCCCCCACCGCCAGCCAGTGCAGGTCGTAAGCGCCCGCGCCGAGCACGCAGCTGAACCAGAGAAACTGGAAAAAGACAAAATTCAAAATGACGTAAATGTTCACCTAAGTACCTCGTTGTAACGGCTGCGGCTTGTTACAGAAAACCGCCTGCACGTCGCTTATGGCCGACTCCAGAAAGCCGCCTTCGCAATATGAAAAATAGAATTGCCAGAGACGCTGGAAGCGATGATCAAAGCCCATCGTGGCCAGCGTGTCTGCGTGAGCCGCAAAATTGGACGACCAACAGGCCAGCGTCTTTGCGTAGTCTTTGCCGATATCGTGCAGCTCAGCCAGCTTGAGACTCTCGCTACTGGTTGCCGCGCCAACAAGGCGGGTCACGCTGGGGATGAAACTGCCGGGAAATATGTGCTTCTTGATGAAGTCGACTTCTCCGAGGGCAGCAGCGTAACGCTGGTCCTGAATGGTGATCGCCTGGATGACGAAGCGCCCGCCCGGTGCGAGCAGCCGATCGACCTGCTGGAAATAGCCGTCGACGAACTCATCTCCGACAGCCTCCACCATCTCGACCGAGACGACTTTGTCGAACTGACCGGAGAGATCGCGATAGTCCTCGAGAAGCACGGTCACTCGATCTTCGAGGCCGGCAGCCTGGACCCGTGCCACGGCCTCATCGTACTGCGCCCGCGATATCGTGGTCGTCGTGACGCGAACGTCGAAATGCGACGCGATATAGGTTGCCAGTCCACCCCAGCCGGTGCCAATTTCCAGCACACGGTCGCCCGGCTGCAGCGCCAGCAGCTCACACAGACGCTGCAGTTTGCGCGCGGAAGCCACCTCCAGGTCGTCATCCGTCGTATCGAAAACCGCGCTCGAGTACATCATCCGGCTGTCGAGCCATAGACGGAAAAACTCATTGCTGAGATCGTAGTGCGCAGCGATGTTCGCACGGCTGCCCGCCCTGGTGTTCGCGCGTTTGAGGTGTGAGATCTTTTCCACAAGGTGTTTGGCCCAGCGCAGCATCGTGTTGTCGAGCCCCGCGAGAGCAGCCTGATTCGCCGCAAACACGCGCACGACGCCAGTCAGATTGCCGCTGGTCCAGTCGCCATCAGCATAGGCCTCTCCCGCGCCCACCGTGCCGCCGAGGAGCAGGCGCAGGTAGAACTCCGGGTTGTGGATCGTTACGACAACGCGCTCGCCGCTATTACCGAAGGTCTGCACGCCGGCGTAGTCACGCAACTCAATGACGCCGACCTCGAGCTTTGCGAGGGCACGATGCACGAGGCCGCGCGCGATGCGCTGCAGTCTCGTCGGACGAACGCTAGCGTGGCGTTCCGGGTACTGCTGTTGTGCTGTCTGGATGAGCATGGAAACGTGCTCCTTTCAGTTTTAAACGTAATGCCTGCCAGTAGATCCGCGCGAGCGTCAGGAGATTCTGGCAGGGGTAGCGCAGCCGCAAGCGCAACGGCATCCAGCGCGTCTGCGCGACCGGATGCAGGTTCAGGGCGGCTGTGAAGATGCGTTCCCCCTGATCGAGGAGCTGCATCGTGATGAGCAGGCGCTCACCGGTGACTTTGAAGCGCCACACGTAACGCAAGTCCATCGGCATGAAGGGCGATACGTGAAACGTTTTGTCAAAAGTCCACAACTGCTCTGTCTGCTGTTCCAGCACATAGCAGTGGGACTCGTCCCATGGGGTGTTGGTGATATGCGCAACAATACCGACCAGGCGTTTGCCCTGAGACACGAAGTAAAAAGACACGGGGTTGAAGGAGCGCCCGAAAGCGCTGGGCTGCGTCAGCAACCAGACATCCATATCGTCGGGCAGAGCCTGAGCAAACTTGTCCAGAATCTCTGCACGCGTCAGGTACCGCTCAAACCTGGGACGCAGCAGCCGCGGCAAACGCGAAGACGACAAATCAGCAAGGCACATCCAGACCCGGTAATGGAACTGGTGGCGGATATCGTATCGCCGGCTATGGCTGACCGTGCCTTCGAGCGCGCCTTCGCGTAGCGCATGCAGTATGGGCTCACGCGGCATGGGCTGTTCTCCTGACAAGATGCTCCGCAGCCTCTCGACCGCTGACAAAACCATCTTCGTGAAAACCGCTGCCCCAGTACGCACCGGCAAAGCTGAGACGGGGTGTCGCGATGTTCCAGCGCTCGCGCTTGGCCCGTTCGGCTTCGGCGGTGAAGTGCGGATGCTCGTACCGGCCCTGCCAGAAAATGTTGCGGGGTTCGCGCGTGGGATTCAGCGTGACGAAGAATTGCTGCTGTGAATCGAGCGTCTGCAGCCGGTTCATCCAGTAGCTGACCGTGAACGTCCCGCTGCGATCTCTCTGCACATTCCAGCTCGACCAGCACGCCCGCCGTTTCGGCATGAAACTCTGGTCACCATGCAGATAGACCATGTTGCTCTGATACGGCATGCGCACCAGCGTCTGGACCTGCTCGCGCGTGGGGTTGCGCAATGCGGAGAGCGCCTGGTCGCTGTGGCAGGCCAGCACCGCGGCGTCGAACTGGCTGACACCACGGGCACCGAAGACGACAACCGCATGCTCGCGCACCGATACCTGAGCAGGTTCATTGAGGTGAACGGTGCCGTTGAACCGTTCGCGGAAATTGTCGAGGTAGGCAGACGAGCCGCCTTGCACGACACGCCATTGCGGGCGCCCGTTAATCTGCAGCATGTTGTGATTGCGCATGAAGCCAATCACATGGTCGAGCGACAGCTCGAGGCTCGCGGTCGCGGGTTGCGACCACAGGGCTGCGCACATCGGCGCGATGTGGCTGTGGATGAACTCCTGCGAATAACCGTGCTCATGGAGATACGAGCCCAGCGACGTCTCGCCAACCGGGCCGGCACCGTTGTCACGATAGAAGCGCCGCAGGTCACGCCACATGCGCCAATAGCCCGGCTGCAGAAGTTGCGAAGGATTGGCAGCGAAAGCGGCGACGGCCGTGCTGCCGTACTCAATACGGTGCAGCTGGTCGCTCACCGCAAAACTCATGTCGGATGGCTGAGAATCGACACCAAGCTGTCCCAGCCACCGGTTGAAAGACGGGTAGTGGCTCTCGTTGAAAACGATGAAACCAGTATCTACCGCCAGTTTGCGCTTGCCGTCGAACACCTCATGGGTGTGCGTGTGCCCGCCCAGGCGGTCACCTGCCTCGTAAAGCTCGACGGCAGCACCCTGCTCCGCCAGATGCCAGGCCGCCGATATGCCGGCGATCCCGCTGCCGATAACCGCGACCTTCATGACGACAGACCTCGGCGTTCCTCGAGCACGCCTTCGGGCACGCCACGCAGATCGGTGATCAGACCCAGCGCAGCCATCAGCTTGAGGGCGTAATAGCTGAGGTCGATCTCCCACCAGAGAAAGCCCTGCCGAGCCGAACCGCAGTAGCGGTGATGATTGTTGTGCCAGCCCTCGCCGAGCGTGAGCAGCGCCAGCCACCAGGAGTTGCGACTGTCGTCGTCATTGGCGAAAGGTTGCCTGCCGAAACGATGCGCCAGCGAGTTGATCGAAAGCGTCACGTGCATCAACACGAGCGTCGAAACGAGATAACCCCAGAAAACGAGCTGCAGCCCGGTTGTGCCCGCCGCTGGCAGCAGATGCTCGAGAAGGCTGCCCGCGACATAGAGCGCAGCGGCCACAATGATCGGCGGCACGATGTCGAAACGGTCGAGCCAGACGAGCTCCGGGTACTTCGCAAGATCGCGAACGGCATCCTGGTCGGTGCGGAAGTGCTTTTCGGAAAGAAACCAGCCCATATGCGACCACCAGAAGCCGCGACGCGCGTTGTGCGGGTCGTCGGCTGTCTCTGTGTGTTGATGATGCCGGCGGTGATGGGCCGCCCACCAGAGAGGGCCTCGCTGAGTGGCCGTCGTGCCAAGAAAACCCCAGAAGAACTGATGCCAGCGCGACGTTTGAAACGCCTTGTGAGCGAAATAGCGGTGAAAGAAACCCGTGATCGCAAACATGCGAACGAGGTAGAGGAAAACAGCTACAGCTATGTCGATGAAGGCGACGGAGAAAGTGAACAGACCGATGACAGCGATGACGTGCAGCACAATGAGAGGAACAATCCTGCTCCACGCGATTGCTTCGTTCTGCGAGTCCTGCTTGAGATGATAAGAGTCAAGCCAGGCAACGACGTTTGCCCACATAACCCAGTCCACTTTCTAACCTGCGGGCATTGTCTGCCCGTTTTTGTGAATGGGGTGTCAAGTCGCTAAAAATACCCATTCACGAGCCGTTCACCGGGGCGGGAAAAGCGCACCTGAAAGTGCGTTTATAGGAACAATGTGTTTCGTTTCTACACAAAAAAACGCCCCGCAGCGTTGGTGAAAAACTTTCTCCAAACTACGGGGCGCTAGCCCAAACCTTTGCGCTGGTTTTACTTCTTCAGCGACAAGAATTCGCGACGGAGACTGGCGTCTTCGAGGAACGCACCGCGCATCACCGAATTGACCATCTTTGAGTCCATGTCTTTGACGCCGCGCCACTGCATGCACAGGTGATCGGCTTCCATCACGATCGCCAGACCTTTCGGATGCATCTTCTCTTCGAGAATGTCGGCCAGCTGCGCTATCGCCTCTTCCTGTATCTGCGGGCGGGACATCACCCACTCCACAAGACGCGAATACTTTGACAAGCCTATCAACGCTGAATCTTCGTTAGGCAGAACGCCCACCCAGACTTTGCCGATGATCGGCACAAGATGGTGCGAGCAGGCGCTGCGAACAGTGATCGGCCCAACGATCATCAGCTCGTCGAGCTGCGACACGTTGGGGAAATCCGTGACTGGCGGCTGCTCTTTGTAGCGGCCGCTAAACACCTCACGCACGAACATTTTAGCGACGCGCTGCGCCGTTTCCTGCGTGTTGTGGTCGTTTTCAATATCTATGACAAGTGAACGCAAAACTTCTTTGAGCTTATCCGCAACTTCACCCTGCAACTCGTCGAGCTCCGACTCCTGGATGTAGTCGACGATGTTGTCGTTCGCGTAGTAACGCTCACCTGCAGCTTCGAGCCGACGGCGAATGCGTTCAGACACAGGCTTCGGTTCCGCTGCGGGAACGTAAACCGGTTGAGAGATCGAGCTCATTAGGCGCTCCTTTCAAGTTCGAGCGGAGACTCTAGGGACCCGATCGTGAAAGTCACGTGAACAAACGTGAACGCAGATGTTACGGCCGATCTTTATGAACAACTCGTTACAGACAGCGCCGAACCCGGGTACCCGTTCATGACTTTCGCGGATCAGAGCTGGTAGGGTCGGCGTTACTGATCACGCGAGACCTGAAGATGAGCGAGCCTGCACTGTTCCCGGAGTTCTTTGATCTGGTGGGTAACGTCCGCGCCATGCGTCGGCTGAAACCCGATCCGGTGCCGATGGCCCTGATCGAGCAGGTTCTGGATGCCGGGGTCAAAGCCCCGTCCGGACAGAACACACAGCCCTGGAAGTTCGTACTGGTGGTCGACCCGGAAAGGAAACGCTGGTTCGCCGACCGCTATGCACAGGCCATCGAGACGAGGTTCCCGCTGGTCAACGAAGCGCGCGCCAAAGGCAAAACCAGCGGACAGCTGGGCGCGCTCATCTATCAGATGGATCACATGCACGAAGCGCCCTGCCTGCTGCTGGTCTGCGGCCTCAGGGACTGGCCGTTCAAAGTCCCGGAAGCCGAGCGCGTCGGCCTCGCGCCGCCCAACTACGGCGCCGTCTACCCATGCGTGCAGAACATATTGCTGGCTTGTCGCGCGGTAGGATTGGGCGCGGCGCTGACGACGATGCACCAGGTTTTCGAAGACGAGCTCCATGCCTACTTCGGCATCCCGACAGACTACGGCGTGGTCGTGACGATGCCTATCGGCTGGCCAAGAGGTAAGTTCGGTCCGGTGACGCGGCAGCCCGCGCGCGAGTGCACCTACCGTGACGCCTGGGGAGAGACCCACCCTTTCGACTGAACGGGAGTGAGGTCGCCCGCGCGGCAGGCTGCCGCGCGCGGAAACGGCGACGGCGTCATTCTATGGACATGTCGCAGGCCGCGACCGCCTCCTCACATTCGGCCATCCGCTCGGATTCGGTTGCTTCGATGACTTGAGGGTCACTCTTACCGAACAGAATTTCACCGCCGAAAACCGTTCCCGGCAGAATGAAAAACACCGAAAAAATATAGCCGAAAGCCCAGCTGCGATTTTCCCCGGCACGGTTACCGAGCCACACCGCCGAGCGCACCGGCAATTCCTTGAGCCAGGGTGTGTAGAGAAACACGAGCACGCCGAGCACGTTATAGAAGAGGTGCACCAGCGCAATCTGCAACGCGTAGACCTCATTGACGCCCGCAATGGTCGTGGCCGCCAGCAGCGCGGTGATACAGGTGCCGATGTTGGCGCCCATCGTGAACGGGAATACCTGGCGCGTCGTCAGCACGCCAGCCCCGGCAAGCGGCACCACCAGGCTGGTGGTTGTGGAAGACGACTGCACCAGCACGGTAACGACGGTACCGGAGAGCACGCCGGTTTCGGGACGCCTGCCGACCGCACGCTCGAGCAGCTCACGCGCCTTGCCGGTCAGCGCGGCCCGCAGGATTTTGCCGAGATAGATGACGGACATCATGATGAGTCCGATACCCATCGCGATGGCAAGCGTCGCGCCGATCGTGTCAGGCAAGGCGCGGAAGAGATCAACCACCCAGCTGGAAACCGGCTTGGTCAGCGCGCCGACGAAGTTCGCGCCTTTCATCGAGGCGCCTTCGCCGCCGACAAGCCATCCGGCAGCAGCGCCGCCCATTTTTTCCAGAGGCTGAAAGAGAATTTCTATCGGTAAAAAGATGACGATGCTGTAGAGATTGAAAAAGTCATGCACCGTCGCCGCCTGGAACGACTTGTTGAACGCGCTGCTCTCTCTGAGGTTGCCGAGGCTGACGATCGTATTGGTAATCGTTGTGCCCATGTTGGCACCCATGATCATCGGCACCGCTAGCGAGACGGGCACGCCCCCGGCGACCAGACCGACAATCACCGAGGTAACCGTGCTGGAAGATTGCACCAGGGCCGTGGCCAGCGTGCCGAGGATCACGCCCGCGATGGGATTGCTGGCAAAGGCGAAGATGGCCTGAGCGCCTTCCGCGCCCCCGGAAATCCATTTGAATCCCTCGCCAACGACGCCGACACCAACGAGGAGCGCGTAGACGAGTGCGACGGCAATGATCCAGTTGAGCCAGCTCGGCAGCCTGGGACTGACTCTCTCTACGCTGCCGCCTTTATTATTGTCAGATTCGTTCATATAGAGTGCTTTCCCAGCCCGACTCCATCGCAGATCCAGACCCGTTCAACCCGCCGTTCTGCCAGGCGCGAACCCTACAGCAGACGCGGCAAATCGGCTACACGGGAAATCCGTATCCGTCATCAGAGGACATGCCTGCCTGCAGGGTTCAAGATCGAGAACGCAGGCACTATCCTGTCATTCCTGTCCCTGTCATTCCTGTCCCTGTCATCTTTGTCATCAACAAAGCCGCGGGCAGCCAATCAGGCACAGTAAGAACTGCATATGAATAATTCATGACACGGTCACAACAGAATTAACGCGGACCCGCTCGATGCAACATCCAGAATCCAACGTCGCAACCGTCGGCGGCAGCCTTTCGGACGCGGAACGCCGCGCCTACCGCGAAGATGGCTTTTTCGTCCGGGCCGGCCAGTTTGACGCTGACGAGGTCATCCGCCTGCGTGACGCTGCCGAGCGCGCTGTCGAGCACGCGCTCGCGATCAGCAGCCACGGGCGTCGCTATCACCTCGACAACAAGCTGTTCATCGACTGCGGGGCGAGCACGCTGCAGTTCGAGCATCATCCGGGAGCAACGAGCGTGCGCGTGCTGGAGCCGGTCCATCTGCACGACCCGGAAATCGACGCATGGCTGGACGATGAGCGCCTGGCAGCGCCGATGCGCGACCTGGTCGACGCGCCGAGCCTGGCCCTCTGGACGGTGAAATTGAACACGAAGCGCCCGCGCGAAGGCTCACCGTTCGGCTGGCATCAGGATTCACCCTACTGGATACACGACAGCCCGCATGTCGATCGCCTGCCCAACGTCATGCTGGCGCTCGACGACCAGCATTCGGGCAATGGCGGCTTCGCGGTCATCCCGGGAAGTCACCGCACCGGCATTCTGCCAGGCACCGACAACGGCACGCAGCTGGGTGGGTTTTTCACTGACCCCGCGACGTTTGCTGTGGATACGGCGGTGACCATGGAGGTTGAGGCCGGCAGCCTGATCTTCTTCAGCCCGCACTGTGTGCACGGGTCGGCGGCCAATCCGTCAGACCAGCCGCGTCGCGCAATCATCGCAACCTACCAGCCTGCCGGGCACCCCGCGTTGAAGACAGGCGAAGTGCGCAACATACGCAGCCCCGCCGCTTAAACCGATACCGCTCAGCCGTTCGCCGTCAGGTAAGCGTCCAGCGCATTGCGGTACTTCGCCCGCTCTTTATCGTCGAGCCAGGCGACGTCGAAAGCATTGCGCGTCAGCTGCCCCAACTCCTGCGCAGAGAAACCGGCGTCATTGGCAAGGGCTGACAGGTTCTCGTTCATATAGCCCCGGAAATAGCCCGGATCGTCCGAATTGACCGTCGCTTTGATCCCCCGGTCGAGGAACTCGCGTATCTGCGCGCCCGTCAGATCCTGCACTACAAAACGATTGGATATCGGACAGATGGTGAGACCGAGATCGCGCTCTTTGATCGCAGCGACCAGCCCGGGGTCGTCCAGCGCATTGATGCCATGATCGATGCGATCCACTTCTATCAGCTCGAGACACTCCCACATGTGCGGCACGATGTCCTTCTGGTTCACGTCGCAGTGCATGGTGAGCTTGAGACCCATGGCCCGGGCGCGGGCAAATTCGTCCGCAAATTTAGACGGGGGGTTATCTTTTTCATCGCTATCGAGACCCACGCCAACCAGCCAGTCGAGGTACGGCTCTGCCATCACGAGATGATCGGCCGCCGAGGCTGCGTCCATGTCGCGCAGGAAACACATGATGAGCTGGGAGCGCACGCCGAGATCGCGCTCTGCCTCTTCCTGCGCGGCGCGTATCCCGCGGATGACCGTATCGAAACTCACGCCGCGCGTCGTGTGGCCCTGGGGATCGAAGAACGGTTCGACGTAGACGACGTTCTGCGCCGCCGCCTTTTCAAAATAGGCCATCGCGAGCGCATGAAAGTCTTCTTCCGTCTGCAGCACTCCCATGGCCGGGTAGTAGACCGCCAGAAACGACGGCAGGTCGTGAAAGTCGTACGCCGCAACCACCTCCGCCGGCGTGTTGTAAGGCAGGTCGATGTTGTTGCGCTGCGCCAGCTCAAACATGAGCTCCGGCTCGAGCGTCCCTTCCAGGTGCACATGCAGCTCTGCCTTGGGCATGTTTTCTATGAACGTCTGCATGCTCATTCAGCACCTCCCGGTATCGTGTCGGCATAAACTTCCCAGTTCGCGAGAATCTCGTCGATCACCACGGAGCCGACCAGATAAAGAGACTCGAGCGCCGCCTCCATGCCCGCGTAACCCTCGTTCTCTTTCAAGAGATTTTCAGCAGCGCTGACACCCGGCGGCTGCATCGTGAAGTTGCTGCCGGCGCGCAGCACCATGAAGCGGTTCTTGTCCACCAGCCCGCTCTCGTGCAGGTACTTGATCGAGAGAAAGGTGCCGGTTTCCTCCATCGCGGAGGTCACCATGTCCGTGTTGCCGTCCGACCAGTACGAAACCCAGCGATTGGCCCACTCGTTCATGAGCGCGCCGTGCCAGAACGTCAGCGCCGCAATGTGCCCGCCTTTGAGGACAAACGGGGGCTTACGCGCGTTGGGATGCTCTGTGTATTCGTCGCGCACCTCCTTGAGACCCGGTAGATCCGGCAGCTCCAGCTCTCTGGTGAGCTCATAGGCCCAGTCTCTCAGCGCGGTATTTGCCAGATACATCTCCCCGCCGGTCGGTTCCGGCTTCGCCGGATCGAACGGAAACTGGGTGCGGCGGGCAAAATAGCCGAACGGCCAGTCCTCGGGGATCTCGCGGACGTCGATCTCATGACCCAGATCACCATCGACGAGGTAGGCCGACCAGGCGGCAGAGCCGATGGATGCGTCTTCGGGGTCGATCCCGGCGATCCCGGCCACCAGCCAGTACGCTTTGCTGAGGTCGAAGCGCGGGTCGAGGCCCAGCGCCATGGTGGTGGCGGCGGCCTTCGCGGTGCCGACCCCGGTGACCATACCGAGCACCTGCGTGTCCGCGTTATAGAAAACGTCATGATGCGCATGCGGCAGCGAGATCCGCGTATCGAGATCCCGCCGCTCTTTCCAGAACTGGAACTCACCCGGCTCGTCGCCTTCGTCAGCGCCGCGTTCGAACATCGTGACGACGACAACTTTGACCGGGAGCTTCGCCGGCTCCGGCGCAGTCGCCGCGGGCTGCGTGGCGCACCCCAGGCTGCAAAGTACGATCAAGCTGACCAATAGACGCACCATCATTATTCTCCTTCACACAGTTGGTAGCGGCTGCAGATGAAACCTCTGCGCGGCGGATCGACATCGGTCAGCATCGCGTCGCCTCTACGCGCGAAGCGTCGCTCGAACTGCTTGATGCGGGTCTCGTAGTCGGCCAGCAGACGTGTCTTGATGTCATCCTCGACGAAGGCATATGCCAGCGAGTTACGGCTCAGGGTTTTGACTTCCTCCCAGCTCAGATCGAACTCGGTGACCGCGACGAAAAACTCGTCCGTCATGATGGAATCCCACATCCCGCGATCGTCAGTCGACAGCGCCACCGGCACGCCGAGGCGCAGGTATTCCGGAAACGGGTGCTGACTGTAGTCGTTGACGTACTCCAGCAGGAGGTTGGACACGAGATTTATCTCGACCATGTAGGGTCCGTAACGCATGGCGGTGAGCGTTTCGGGGTCCGTTATCAGATTGACGCCGTGGCCAATGCGTTCAGCGCCCAGCAGCAACGTATCGCGCACATGGTGATTGGGCTCATCTACCTCGCCGGCATGGATGGAAAGCCGCACCCCGTCGTACTTGTGCCGCAAATGACGCAGCGTCGGCAGGAAGCGCAGCGGGTAGCCCTTGTCGTTGTCTTCGCGGCCCACCATGTTCACGGCAACTACGTCTTTGTGTTTATGAGCAAATTCGTAGAGCAGCTCGAGTATCTCCTCAGCCTGCGGGAGAAACCGCAGCAATGAGACCTGCATCCGCACGGTCACGCCGGCTTCCCTGGCGTCGGGCTCAGCAAGGCGTTTCCGATAAATATCGAGCACCGCATCCGGAGGTATCGGGGTGCCGTCGCTCTCGACGAAACCGCCGATCGGTATCTGCGGCTCCATGTACACCAGACCTTCCTCGCCCATCGCGCGGACATGCTCGACGAACACCTCGCCGATCAGATAAGGGTTCCGCGACAGATCGCCCATGCGCTCCCAGTTGCGCTCGAAGAACTCGTTCCTGCCCTCAAACGGCTGATCCAGCCGGAGCCCGTCCAGCCAGCGCTCCTTGTCTACCCCCTCCAACGTCTCGAGCGGCACGTACTCACCCTGCTCACACGGCGGCAGTTCGGCGTAGCTGAGATGATCCAGCGTCTTGTAGAGCATCAGGTAGTTGGTGCGCCCGGCGCTGTCTATACCGGAAGCGCAATTTTCGATCCGCACTTTGGCGTAGTAGCGATATCCGCGCTCCGCCTGGGCCAGCGCGTGCTCAAAGAACCATTCCGGAAATATCGAGCCGCTCAGGTGCAGGTGCAGGTCGCCGCCCTTCGGCATCGCGTAGAGGAAAGCATGCAGCTCCGCGGCAGACGCGTCGTCTTTGAACGTTTCAAACCAGTCGTCCGCATACGCCGGAGTCATCGCAAAAAGCGACCAGAGCAGCCAATGTCTCACATGCATTCTCTCTTCCTTATTCCTTATTTATTTTTTCTTTTCTTATCTTTTCCGTTCCGCCCGCCTGACAGCACGACCGCGCAAGCTCAGCCTTCCGGCATCGTATCCGCCACCGCCGCCCAGTCTTTGACAAGGCGCTCCACCACGACGCGGCCAATCTGGTACGCCGATTCCAGGGCGGGCAGGCCGCTGCCCGCATACTCCGCCGTGGCGCTCCAGGCCGCCGTTTTGTCCGGCGGCGGCATCGAGAAGTTACTGACAGTGCGCAGCACGAGCACCCGCTGCAGATCGGCCTTCCCCATCCTGTCCAGCCGGCGTATCGCGGTCAGCGTGCCGCTGTCTTCCATGTTCGTCGTGACGAAGTTGGCGCCCTGCCCTGCATACAATCGCACCCAGTCGTTCGCCCACTGATTCAGCAGCCTACCGTGCCAGTACGTGCTCGATGAGAGCGTATCGCCGATCTGCACGCGCGGCTTGGTCATCGCGTTCGGATAACCCTTGTAGGCCGCCCGCGCCGGCGCCAGGCGCTCATCATCCACGATCTCCACATTGCTCGTGAGCCCGTACGCCCAGGAGACTAGCGGCTCATGCAGGGCATAGTGAACCGTATCGACCGTCCAGCCCGTGGCCAGATCTTCGGCCGTCTGCGCCGGCTTCTCGCCGCCCAGCGGTATCATGCCATACGGCCAGTCTGCGGGAATTTCACGGGCATCGATCTCGTAAAGGAGATCACCGTCGACGACATGCTTTGCCCATACGGCGGAGCCCAGCGTCGCGTCTTCCGGATCTCCACCCGCGATGCCGGCGATCACCCAGTAGGCGCGGCTCAAATCGAACCGCTCATCCATCCCGAGGGCCATGATCGAGGCGGTTGCGTTGGGAATCCCGCCACCGGTGCAGATGCCGAGCACACCGTCCTCACGATAGCGCAGTGGATACTCGCCGCCCGGAAAGTCGAACTGCTGATCCAGCGGCATGCGTTCCACCCAATACTGAAACTCGCCGGGCCGATCGCCCGTCAGTTCGCCGTGCTCGAACATCGACACGACCACAACTTTCACCGGCAGCGGCTCGCTGTCTGCCGCGGCTGTCCATCCGCAGCAACCCGCCATCGCCAACACCACAACTTTCACAAACGATTTCACGTTACGACCTCTCCCGGCTGCGCAAAGCGCAATCCACTATCGATGATCATCGCTGCCACCGCCCCGGTCGCGACCGGGAAAGCCAGCAGTATTTCCGCGTAGCGCGGCAGCGTCACGTCCACCAGAGCCAGCGCCACGTGCAGTTGCGTCAGCAGCAGCGCCACCACGCTCGCCGCGCAGAGCACCCGTAATCCCTGCACACCGGCCTGCGTGCGGATGATGCGCCATCCTGCCAGCGCGATGAGGGCAAACAGAAACCCGGTTGCACCGTTGAGCACACCGCCGGGGAGCATGACGAACCAGGCGCTGATCCAGGGTACCGTGCCGAGCACGACGAGCATGCCGGCCAGCAGCAGGCCAACGTACCGGCTTGCGACACCGGTCACCTGGATCACAGCGTTGTTCTGGCTGAATGTCGTGTTGGGGAAGGAGCCGCAAACCGAAGCAAGCACCGTGTTGAGTCCGTCCGCGAGAATGCCGCCGCGCAGGCGGCGCAGGTACACCGGACCCTGAATCGGCTGTTCAGACAATGTGCTCGTGGCCGTGATATCGCCTATCGACTCCGTCACGCTGACGAGAAAAATGGGCAGCAGCAGGAGGAGCACCACCGGGTCGAAACCCAGCGGATACCGCCCCGGTTCGAGCAGGAAGAATGGGGTCTCGGGCGCCGGCTGGGCATCCACCCAGCCCGTCGCCCAGGCAAACAGGAAGCCGAGGAGCAGACCCGCGCAGATGCTGCCGAGCCGCACCCATGGATTGCTGCGGGTCGCCAGCCAGGCGATCGCGACGATCACGACCGCCGCCTGGGCCCACACCCAGGCCGTGTTGCGCCCTGCCTCCGCCGCCGCAGCAATGCTGAACTGCAGGTTATTGAACGCCGTCGCAACGAGGGTCAGGCCAAGCAGGAATATCGTCGTGCCGGTAACCGCCGGCGTGATGACCCGCTGCAGGTGCGTCAGGAAGAAGCTGAGCACCACGGTGAAGCACGCGCCAACGGCCGCGGTGCCGAGCAGGATACCCATCAGGCCGGCATGGTCGTCACCAAGCGCCAGGTAAGATGCCGAAAACGCCATCGGGCCGATGAAGGTGAAGCTTGTCCCCTGCACCGCGAGCAGGCCTGAGCCGACCCAGCCGAAACGGTAGACCTGCACAAACGTCGCCAGGCCGCTCACGACCAGCGAAGCGTTGACGACATAAAAGACCTCTTCCGCCGGCAGCTTGAGCGCATTGGCGATCAGCAACGGCGCCGTGACGATGCTGGCGACGATGGCAAGCAGATGCGCCAGCGCGCTCAGGGCGGCGCGCCCGATGGGCGGTCGATCCCCCAGAGCGTATAGAAGCGGGCGCCCGACAGCCGGGCGTTGGTGTTCTGTCTGGTCTTCTACGTCAGCGGTTGTGTGTTTTTCTGTCTGTTCTTCTGTCTGACTCAATGAGCCTCCGTCCGCGCCAGCGCATATGCGCCGACGTCCCCCTTGGCAAAGTGCACCTTCCTCATCAAGGCACGAAATTTGTATGCTTACGCCATAATGTCATAACAATAAGCTCGGCCAAACCATGTTCACCGATCTGTTGGAACGCCAGTTCCAATTAAGCAAAAACCATACCACCGTGCGCCGCGAGATTACCGCTGGCGTGACCACCTTTCTCGCCATGGCGTACATCACCGTGGTCAATCCCGACATGCTGTCGAATACCGGTATGGACTTCGGCGCCGTGTTCGTCGCCACCTGCCTGGCCGCGGCAGTGGGCACGTTGATCATGGGGCTGGTGGCCAACTATCCGATCGCGCTTGCGCCGGGCATGGGCCAGAACGCGTTTTTTACCTACGGCATCGTGCTCGGGCTGGGTCATACCTGGGAAGCCGCGCTCGGCGCCGTCATGATTTCCGGCCTCATCTTCATCGTGCTGAGCGTGCTGCCGGTGCGGGAATGGCTGATCAACTCGATTCCGCGCAACCTCAAGCTCGGCATGTCCGCGGGTATTGGCCTGTTTCTGGCGTTCATCGCGATGCAGAACGCCGGCGTCGTGGTCAGCAATCCGGCCACCTTCGTTGCGCTCGGCGATCTCGCCAGCTTTGGGCCGGCAGCGGCGCTGCTGGGGTTTTTCTTCATCACCGCGCTCATGAGCCGCGGCGTCGGCGGCGCGGTCATCATCGGCATGCTGGTCCTCTCGGCGATCGGCTGGATCAGTGGCGAGGCGCAATTCAACGGCGTCGTTTCGACACCGCCTTCGATCGCGCCGGTGTTCATGCAGCTCGACTTCGCCGCCGCCTTCGACGTGGCTATGGTCAGCGTCATCCTGACCCTGCTGCTCGTTGACGTTTTCGACACGGCCGGCACCCTGGTTGGCGTCGCGACGCGCGGCAAGCTCATCGGTCCGGACGGCAAGCTGCCGCGCCTGCGCGGCGCGCTGCTGGCGGATTCCGGCGCCACCGCCGCCGGCGCAATGCTCGGCACGTCGTCGACGACAAGCTACATTGAATCCGCCGCGGGTGTCGAAAGCGGCGGGCGCACCGGCCTGACCGCCGTTGTAGTCGCCGGGCTCTTCATCCTCTGCCTGGTGTTTGCGCCGCTGGCGCAGAGCATTCCCGCCTACGCCTCCGCTGCCGCGCTACTGTTCGTGGCGGCAAGCATGGCGCGCTCGCTGGTAGATCTGGAATGGGACGAATTGACTGAAAGCGCGCCGGCCGTGCTGACCGCGATTGCCATGCCGCTGTCTTTCTCCATCGCAGACGGCATCGGTATCGGCTTCATCAGCTACGCGGCCATCAAGCTCCTGGTGGGCAGACCGCGCGAATGCCCGCCGGCTGTGGCCCTGGTTGCCGTCGTCTTTCTGGCGAAATTTACCCTGCTTTAGACCAGAGCGTTTCCGCCAGCTCACGATGCCGGGCGCGCAGGCGCTCGGTGTCGACCCCTTCGACGGCAAAGTCCCGCACCCGCCAGTCACCCGCCACCATCACATGCCGCGCGCGGCTGGCGCCACAGAAGACGAGCGCGGCTATCGGGTCTTCGGCACCGCTGAAACGCAATGCCTCCAGATCGAAGAGCGCGAGATCCGCCGCAGCGCCCACTTCGATCCGGCCGAGCTCGGGCCGCCGCAGCACGTCCGCGCCGCCTTGCGTCGCCCACCGCAGCGCATCGAGATGCGTCACCTGCTCATCATGCAGGCGCTGGAGCAGAAAACTCTGCCGCACCTCCTGCATCAGGTTGGAATGATCGTTGGAGGCAGAACCGTCTACCCCCAGACCCACCCGCACGCCGGCCGCTTCGAGCGCGCGCACCCGGCAGATGCCGGAGGACAGCACCATGTTGGACGACGGACAGTGAGTGACCCCGCAACCCGCAGCGCCAAGCGCCGCCACTTCACCGTCGTCGAAGTGAATGCCGTGCGCAAACCAGGCGCGCGGATTGATCCAGCCGAGATCATCGAGGAGTGCCACCGGCCGCTGCCCGAACTTCGACAGGCAGAACTCGGTTTCGTCCTCGGTTTCCGCCAGATGCGTATGCAGGAGCACGTCGTGGCGCGCCGCCAGCGCGGCCGTTTCGCGCATCAACTCGGGCGTTACCGAGAATGGTGAACACGGCGCCAGCGCTATCTGGCACATCGCGTGGGCGGCACTGTCATGCAGCGCGGCAATCAGGCGTTCGCTGTCCGCAAGGATCTCGGCCTCGTCCTGGATGACCACATCCGGCGGCAAGCCGCCACTGCTTTCGCCGAGACTCATGGAGCCGCGGGTCAGCACCACGCGCATCCCGAGGCGCGCGGCCGCGGCGGCCTGCACGTCGATCGCCTCGGTGAGCCCCGCGCTGAATACGTAGTGATGATCGGCCGCGGTCGTGCAGCCGGACAGCAGCAACTCGGCAAGCGCGAGCTCGGTAGATGCCTGGATCATCTCCTCGGAGAGGCCCGCCCACACGGGATAAAGCGCCTGGAGCCAGGGAAACAGGGGCTTGTTGATGGCGTGACGCATGGCCCGCGTCAGCGTCTGGTAGAAATGATGATGGGTGTTGATGAGACCCGGCAGGATCACCAGGTTGGCCGCATCAAACTCGCTCGCCACCGCAGATGACGGCGCAGCGCCGCGGGCAACCAGTTCCTGTATGCGCCCGTCCGCCACGACAATACCGGCCAGGTCTTCATGCCCGAGCACCGCCAGCGGACGCTTGAGATAAACACTCACGACGTTTTGGCCGGCGGTGTCAGCCCGCAGCCGGTGAGAATCAGGTCAGAAAGAAAGTCTGCAATGCGGTCCATGGTCTGCGTGTCGTAACGACGCTTGTTCAGCAGGCTCAGCACCTGCACGTCAAAGTCGGCGTAATGCTGGGTCGTCGCCCAGATCGAGATGATGAGGTGCAGCGGATCGACCGGCCGCATGCGCCCGGCGTCTATCCACGCCTGCACCACCGCGGCGCGGTCGGCCAGCCATACGCGCAGGTCACCGCGCAGGTAGCCGTCGATGTGCGGCGCGCCGCTGATGATTTCCATCGCAAAGAGTTTCGAGGCGGTCGGATGGCTGTACGAGAGCGCCACTTTGCCGCGAATGAAACGATCCAGGGCGACGGCAGGCTCATCTTCCACGCGCAGCTCATCGAGCGCCGTGTTCCAGAGCGCTATGACGTCGTCGATCACCGATTGATAGAGATTGACCTTCCGCGGGAAGTAATAGTGCACGTTGGCCTTGGGCAGACCCGCCCGGTCGGCAATGCGCTGCATGGACGCGCCTTTGAAGCCGTGCTGCACAAACTCTTCCGCTGCCGCAGCCGTGATCGTCTGTAAATTGTCGTCACGGATCTTGCCAGGCTTGTATGCGCCCGTCGGCGTTGCGCGTGGGTTGAATCCCGACATACACCGTTTACCCTCTTCCCGAAGGCCGGATCATACCCCGGACCAAGAGCAAATCTCGACCACATAGACAGATTTTTCTCTACAAAGCGTCTATGATCGGCGACAACGAGTTCATCTATAAGCACCGATGCTCACTCTGCAGGTCAACAATACCCTCGAGACGCTGGACGCGTTCGCCCCGGAGCAGACCCTGCTCGGCTACCTGCGCGAACACCTCGGCTTGTGCGGCACCAAGGAAGGCTGCGCATCGGGTGACTGCGGCGCATGCACCGTCATCGTTGAGGACCCGCCAGGCAGGTTTTCCACCGTCAACGCCTGCATCACCCCGCTTGGCGCGATGCAAGGCAAACGCGTGCTGACGGTCGAAGGCCTGCAGAACGCGGACGGCAGCCTGCATCCCGTACAGACCACCATGGTCGAGGAGCACGGCTCCCAGTGCGGCTTCTGCACACCCGGTTTCGTCGTATCCCTCGCCGGCCACGCGCTGGCAGCAGATGCAGCTTTCGATCGCGACAGCATCGTGCACGCAATCAGCGGCAACCTGTGCCGCTGCACCGGGTATCGGCCAATCATAGAAGCGGGCATGAGCAGCGAACAAAACGGCGTCATGCAATGGCAGCCGGAGCCGGTGCACGCAGCGCTTGCCGAAAGCGCTGACACGATACGAATTGGCGATGGCGCCTCGGGCCTGTATCTGCGCGCCAACACCGAGGACGAGCTGGCCGAGCTCTACGCCGAGCATCCAGAGGCAAAACTGGTGGCCGGGGCAACCGACCTCTGGCTGGAGGTCACCCAGCGGGACCAGGCCTTCGACCAGGTGCTGGATATGAGCAACGTCGCAGCGCTCCAACGCATCGAGCCGGCTGACGGGGCGCTCGAGATTGGTGCAGGCGTCAGCCATGCAGCGCTTTCTGACTATCTTGCGGCTGAGCACTGTCAGGCCACCACAGAACTGCTCGCACGCTTCGGTTCGCCGCAGGTGCGCTATCGCGGCACGCTGGGCGGTAATATCGGCAACGCGTCACCCATCGCCGACTGGCCGCCGCTGCTCCTGACCCTCGATGCGAGCCTGGTGCTGCGCGCTGGAGCCGCGACCCGCGAAGTGCCGCTCAATGCCTTCTACACCGGTTACCGGCAGACGGTGCTTGCTCCCGGCGAGTACATCAGCCGCATACGCATACCGGCGCCCATCGACTGGCAGACGCTGCATTTCCACAAAGTCTCGAAAAGGGTCGACGACGATATCTCGAGCGTCGCCGGCGCATTCCGCTTCGACATCGACAACGGCGCAATCAAGAACGCGCGTGTCGCGTTCGGCGGCATGGCAGCCACCCCGCTGCGCATGGAAGACATCGAGACCGAGCTCATGGGTCAGGCGCTTGCGAGCGTTGATTTCAAACGCCTCAACGATCTGCTGGCCGCGGCCCTGCAACCGATCACCGATGTCCGCGCAAGCGCCGAGTATCGTCTTGCGATGGCGCAGAACATGCTGAAACGAACGCTTACAGGTTTACGATGAACCGCGCACCAACTGACAAGACCGGCCAGCACGCGGCGCCCCACGAGTCCGCCCGCCAGCACGTCACCGGACGCGCCCTGTACGTGGACGACGTGCCGCTGCCTGACAAAACGCTGCACGTCGCGACCGGGCAGTCAACCTGCGCCCACGGTGACATCACCAGACTCGATCTCACGCGCGTGCGCGCGGCGCCAGGGGTTGTGGACGTCATCACCGCAGCCGACGTCCCCGGCGATATCGACATCGGGCCGGTGTTTCCCGGCGACCCGCTGCTGGCAGATGGCTTGGTCGAATACATCGGCCAGCCGATTTTTGCAGTAGCCGCAACTTCTCAGGCGGCAGCGCTGCGCGCGGCCGCCCTGGCTGTCGTCGAATACGACGAGCGACCGCCGGTTCTCACCGTCGAAGCAGCGCTCGAGCAGGAAAACTTCGTGCTGCCCACCCGTGACTGGCGGCAGAACGACCCCGATGCCGCGCTCGCCGCCGCCGCGCATCGCGTCGACAGCGCGCTGTACGTGCGCGGCCAGGAACACTTCTACCTGGAAGGTCAGGCAGCCTACGCCGCGCCCCTGGACGACGGCATGTTCGTGAGCACTGCCACGCAACACCCGAGCGAAGTGCAGAAGCTCGTCGCCAAAGTGCTCGGCGTGCAGCTGCATCACGTGCAGGTCGAGTGCCGTCGCATGGGCGGCGGTTTTGGCGGCAAAGAGAGCCAGGCGGCGCCGCTCGCATGCATGGCCGCCGTTTTTGCGCACCGCAACGGCTGCCACGTCAAATACCGCATGCCGCGCAAAGACGACATGGTGCAGACTGGCAAGCGTCACGACTTCGATTTCCAGTCGAAGCTTGGCTTTGACGAGGACGGCAGGATTACCGGCGGCAACTTTCAGATCGCTGGCAAGTGCGGCTTCTCGCCGGATTTGTCAGAAGGCATCGTGGACCGCGCGATGTTTCACATCGACAACGCGTACTTCATCCCGGCCAGCCATATCCTCGGTTATGCCTGCAAGACCAACACAGTCTCCAACACGGCCTTCCGCGGTTTCGGCGGCCCTCAGGGCATGCTGGCGATCGAAAGCGCGATGGACGAAGCCGCCTACGCGCTCGGGCTCGAGCCGCTGGAGCTGCGCAAACGCAACCTCTACCGGCCCGGTCATGACGTCACGCCGTATGGGCAGCAGATCGACCAGTTTGTTTTGCCGGATCTCATCAGCCAGCTGGAACAGCAGGCGGATTTCCAGGCGCGGCGCGAGGCAATCAAGGCTGCCAACCGGACGTCCACGGACACCCGGCGCGGTATCGCGCTGACCCCGGTCAAGTTCGGCATATCGTTTACGACGACGCACCTCAACCAGGCCGGCGCGCTCGTGCACGTGTATACGGATGGCAGCATCGAGGTCAGCCACGGCGGCACCGAAATGGGCCAGGGTTTGTACACGAAAGTGGCGCAAATCGTCGCGCGCGCCTTTGGCGTGCCGCTCGAGCAGGTTCGCAACAGCGCCACACGCACAGACAAAGTGCCAAACACTTCACCGACAGCTGCTTCGGCGTCGGCAGACATGAACGGCTTCGCCGCGGCCAATGCGTGTGAGCGCATCAAGGCCGCTCTCAACGAGTTTGCGGCCGAGCACAAGGATCACGATGGCGACCTGCGCTTCGCGAACGGCAGCGTGATCGCGAGCGATGGCAGCTGGCAGGAACCCTTTGCCGCGTTCGTCAAAGCCGCCTATCTGGCACGCACGCCGCTTTCGGCCACAGGCTTTTACGCCACGCCCGGGATCCACATGGACAAGCAGCGCGGCCAGGGCAACCCGTTCTACTACTTTGCCAATGGCGCCGCGGTATCCGAGGTCGAAATCGACGTCTGGAGCGGCGCTTATCGGGTCACGCGCGTCGACATCCTGCACGACGTGGGCGACTCGCTGAATCCCGCGATCGACCTCGGTCAGATCGAAGGCGGCTTCATTCAGGGTATGGGCTGGCTGACGACCGAAGAGCTGCTCTGGGACGACAGCGGGCGCGTCATCGCCAACAGCCCTGCCAACTACAAGATTCCGGCCGCGGCCGACTGCCCGCCGGAGTTCAACGTCGCGTTCTACGATGCGCCCAACACGAAGCCGACGATCCACCGCTCCAAGGCCGTAGGCGAACCGCCCGTCAATCTGGCAATATCGGTCTGGTGCGCGCTGCGCGACGCCTGCGCCAGCCTGTCCGACTATCGCTACCTGCCGCCCCTGGGCGTACCCGCAACCGCAGAACAGGTTTACTTTGCCGCCGAGAAAGCGCGGCTGCACGGGGAGGCTGACGCATGACAACCTGGCAGCAGGCAGTGCACGAGCTGACAAAAGCCAACACCCCTTACGTGTTGGCCACCATCATCGAAACAAGCGGCTCCACACCCCGCGACACAGGCGGCAAGATGGTCGTCACGGAAGACTGCCAGTTCGACACCCTGGGCGGCGGCCAGCTCGAACTGCTCGTCTCGGAAACGGCGCAGCAGCTCCTGACAGGGGCTCAAGATACGCAGCTCACCCGCAAATACCCGCTGGCCGCGGCCGCGATGCAATGCTGCGGCGGCAGCGTCACGGTGCTCTACGAGACGTTTGGTCTGGCCCGCCTGCCGGTGACTATTTTCGGCGCGGGCCACATCGGCAGCCGCGTCAGCGCGCTGCTCGACGAGCTGCCGGCGTTTACGACAGTCGTTGATGCACGCACGGAGCTGCTTGATGACGTCATCGCAGACCGCAAGGTCGACACAGACGCGCTTGCCGCGGCACGCACGGTTGATCCGCGCAGCGTCGTTCTCATCATGACCCACGATCACCTTCTCGATTACCAGTTGATCGCGGAGCTCCTGCCCCGCACCGACCTGCGCATGCTTGGTCTGATCGGCTCTGCCACCAAATGGCAGAACTTTCAGCGCAGGCTGCAACGTGACGGATTCAGCGAGCTCGAGCTGAACCGCGTGACCTGCCCGATCGGACTCGCCGAGGTGCCCGGCAAGACGCCCATGGCTGTCGCCGTATCCGTCGTCGCTCAGATCCTCGCGAACATGGACGAGGAGACCGCGGCGGCCACGCCAGACCCGCAGGCCGCCCGCGCAACATGACACAGCTGGACGCATTCAATCAGCTCGCGCCGGACGAGGCTGCCACGCTGCTGCACACTTGTTGCGCCAGCGACGTCTGGGCCGCCAACGTCGCCGCCGCAAGGCCTTTCGCGAGCGTGGCGGCGCTGATGCAGGCCGCGGACGATGCCTGGGAGGCGGTCGACGACGACGAGCGGCTGCAGGCGTTTGCCGCCCATCCGCTGATCGGCGACGTCGAGCTCCTGCGCCAGAAGTTCGCCGCCCGCGCCAACGCGGAGCAGGGCCAGGTGCTTGCGGCGAGCGAAGAGACGCTGAGCGCTCTGGCTGAGCTCAATCAGACGTATCTGGACAAGTTCGGCTTCATTTTTATCATCTGCGCTACCGGCAAATCGGCCGACGAGATGCTCGCTCAGTTGCGGGCACGTCTGCCCAACGACCGCGCCCGGGAGATCGCCAACGCCGCGCGCGAGCAGGCAGCCATTACCCGGCTGCGTATCGCCCAGACAATCGAAGATGGAACAACATGAGCGAAGCCACCCTTTCGACACACATTCTCGACCTTGAATCCGGGCAGCCCGCGGGCGGTCTCGGCGTCGCGCTGCTCGATGACGCGGGCAATGAGATACATGCTGCGATGACGGACGAAGACGGCCGCATCGGCAGCTTCCCGGCGATCGGGCCCGGCACGTACGCCCTGCGGTTCGATGTGCATCCCTGGTTTACCGCTCAGGCGCGCGACTGCTTCTATCCGTCGGTGACCGTGGCTTTTCTTGTTGAAGGTGAGCGCCCCCATTACCATGTGCCCCTGCTACTGAATCGCTATGGCTATAGCACGTACCGGGGAAGCTGATTGACCACCCTGCTGCGCGCCCGGCTGCTGAGCTTCTCGGGCCCACCCGCAACCCATGACGCAGACTACCTCGACGATGCGGTCATCGAGATCGACGGCGGCATCATCAAATCGGTGCAAACGGCGGACGCATTCGAGCAGGCGGGAAACAACCTGAGCCAGTGTGAAGATCTGCGCCCGATGCTGCTGATGCCGGGGTTCATCGACGCGCACATCCACTTTCCGCAGCTGCACATCATGGCAAGCTACGGCGAGCAGCTGCTGACGTGGCTCGACAACTACGCCTTTCCCGCGGAAACCGCCTTTGCCGACCACGCGTATGCGGAAGCCCAGGTCGAGCCGTTCCTGACCGCCCTCTTCGACGCCGGCACCACCAGCGCGGTCGCTTTCACGAGCGTGCACCCGCACACGACGGATCTCCTGATGGCAGCCGCCCAGGCGCGCGGCATGCGCCTGATCGCCGGCAAGGTGCTGATGGATCGCCACGCGCCGGAGGCGCTGCTGGACGGTGCCGATCACGGCATCCCGGCAACGCGCGCGCACATCGAGCAGTGGCACGGCCGCGGCCGCCTGCAGTACGCGATCACCCCGCGCTTTGCCGTCACCTCGACGCCGGAACAGCTCGCTGCGGCAGGCGCGCTGCTCTTCGACTACCCGGACGTCTACGTGCACAGCCACCTGTCGGAGAATCCCGGCGAGATCGCAGAGGTGCAACGGCTATTTCCCGACGCCGCAAGCTACACCGACGTCTACGACCAATATGGCCTACTCACCGCGCGCAGCATCTACGCCCACGGCATCCACCTGTCGGCGGCAGAGCGAGACCTGCTCGCAGAGCGCGGCGCGACCGTCGTGTTCTGCCCGACATCCAATCTGTTCCTCGGCAGCGGGCTGCTCGATCTCGACAAATTCGCCCATCAAAAACTGGCCGTCGCGACCGACGTCGGCGGCGGCACGAGCTTCTCGATGCTGAAAACGCTCGGTGAGGGATACAAAGTCTGCCAGCTGAACGGCGTCAGCTGGTCGCCGCTTGCCGCGCTGCACGCGGCAACGCTTGGCAACGCCAGCGCCCTGGACATCGACACCCGCGTCGGACGCATCGCGCCCGGTTACGAAGCGGACCTGATAGCGCTATCGGCGGACACGATACCTGCCCTGCAAGACCGCATCGCGCACGCGCAGACGCTGGAAGAGGAACTCTTCGCCTACATCATGCTGGGCGATGAGCGCGCAGTAGCACGCACGTACGTCAACGGCACGCTGGTTGCAGGAGGCTGATATGGACTGGCTGATCGAATGGCTGAACCTGGTCCTGCGTTGGGCGCACGTCATCACCGCCATCGCCTGGGTCGGCGCCTCCTTTTACTTCATCTGGCTGGATCTCAGTCTCGAGCCGGTCAAAGGCGACAAAGCGGAGCGCGGGCTGCAGGGCGAACTCTGGTCCATCCATGGCGGGGGCATATACGAGGTCGGCAAGTACAAGCTCGCGCCGCCGCAGATGCCGGGCACGCTGCATTGGTTCAAATGGGAGGCATACAGCACCTGGCTGACGGGCACAGCCCTCCTGATCCTGATGTACTACTTTCAGGCGCAGACTTACCTGCTCGGTGCAGACGGCTGGGTCACGACACCCGCACTCGGGGTCGCACTCAGCGTAGGACTTCTGGCCGCCGGCGTGGCCGGTTACGAGCTCCTGGTGCGGAGCCCGGCGTCAGACCGGGTTCTGGCAGTTTGCGTGGTCGTCTGGGTCACGCTCCTCTGCTGGCTCGCCTTTCAGATGTTCTCCGGTCGCGCCGCCATCCTGCATGTGGGCGCGATGCTCGGCTCGGTGATGGCCGGCAACGTTTTTCTCGGCATCATTCCTTCGCAAAAATCGCTGGTCGCAGCGATCGAAAGCGGCGGCGAGCCGGACGCTGCGAAAGCGGCCTCCGCGAAGCGTCGCTCGACCCACAATAACTACTTCACGCTGCCCGTCATCCTGTGCATGCTCGGCAACCACTACCCGTTTCTTTATGGCCAGACGTGGAGCTGGGCGCTGGTGATCGCGCTGGCGCTCGTCACCGCCTACACCCGCCACTACTTCAACCTGAAACACAGAGGCCAGCACAAGCCGCAGATACTGATCATCAGCGCCGTTCTGTTCGCTGGCCTGGTGGGCATCGCGCAGTTCGCCGCGAGCCGTGCCCAGGCAGCGCTCGACACATCAGTAGCGGTAGACACCGTGACGACGCTGGTGCAGCGCCACTGCGCCGGCTGTCATGCGGAAACGCCGACCACGCCCGGCTACATCGCCCCGCCCGCCGGCATCATCCTCACGAACGCGGAGGAGATGCTGCCGTACGCGAGCCAGATCACCACCGCTGTGCAGACGCGCTACATGCCGCTGGCAAACCTCACGCAGATGAGCGATGACGAACGCGCGCAGATGCTCGGCTATCTGGCCGGGCAGACAAACGACTAGCGGGGATTAACTCCCGGGCGCGTGGTGCGCGTGCCAGTGACGGGCGATGTCGATGCGACGACAGAGCCAGACGTCATCGAAGCTTCGCACATACTCCAGAAACCGGCGCAACGCGGCAGCGCGGGCAGGCTTGCCGACGATGCGGCAGTGCAGACCCACACTCATCATCTTCGGCGCGGTTGCGCCCTCCCGGTAGAGCTCGTCGAACGCCGCGCGCAGATAGTCGTAAAACTGCGTGGGCGCATTGAAGCCCTGGGCCGTCGCGAAACGCATGTCGTTGGCATCCAGCGTGTAGGGCACGACGAGATGGTGCCCGTCAGCGTGGGCGTGCCAGTAAGGCAGGTCGTCCGCATAAGAATCCGAGTCGTAGAGGAAGCCGCCCGCCTCTATGACCAGCTGCCGCGTGTTCGGACTGTCGCGGCCGGTGTACCAGCCGAGCGGGCGTTCGCCGGTGACCTCGGTATGAATGTCGATCGCGGTCTGGATCTGTTTACGCTCGTCAGCCTCAGCCATGAACTGATGGTCGATCCAGCGAAAGGCGTGACTGGCGATTTCCCAATCCGCGGCCCGCATGGCCGCCACCGCGTCGGGGTTGCGCGCCAGGGCCATGGCAACCCCGAACACCGTCACCGGAATGTCGTACTCGGCGAACATTCGCTGCAGCCGCCAGAAGCCGGCGCGCGAACCGTACTCGTAGAGCGTCTCCATGCTCATGTGCCGCGCCGGATACGCCTGCGCGCCGATGATCTCGGAAAGGAAAGTCTCGGAGGCGGCGTCGCCATGCAGCACGTTGTTCTCGCCGCCCTCTTCGTAGTTGAGGACAAACTGCAGGGCGAGACGCGCACCATCGGGCCACTTCGGATCCGGCGGCGTTGCGCCGTACCCCACCATGTCGCGCGGGTAGTTGTTCGTCATTGAAGTTGGTTTGCCAGCTAGTCAGCCGCCAATATGCCTGGTGACGAAAACAATCGCTATGTGTTTTGCAATGCGCGGGCGCGCAGCACCAGATCCGCGATCCCCGGCTTGCCGCCCTGCACCTCGTCCTCGTTGAGCCCATCGAGCTCATGCGGAAACACGAGCCAGCGGTTGGTCGTGTGGACGTAGTAGTCGGGCAGAAGTTCGGTCACGTTTTTCTCGGGCTTGAACCAGACCGTCGCGACGCGAATGTCTTTCGGCAGGTTCCGCCGCGTCAGGCGTTTCAGCTCATCGATGATGGCCTCGATGCTGCGCCCGCGGTCGAACACGTCGTCGACGATGAGCAGCGAGTGATCGTAGTTCAGATTCTCGAGCAGGTAGCCGAGGTTGTGCACCTGCACCTGGCTGTGGGTCTTGTCGATACCGTGGTAGTAGGACGTGCGGATCGCGATGTGATCCGTCTCGAAATTGGCGTATTTGAAAAGCTCCTGAACGGCGATGCCAACCGGCGTGCCGCCCCGCCAGACGGCAACGATGAAGTCGGGCCGGAATCCGCTTTCCATGACTTTGAGGCCGAGATCAAACGAGTCGCGGAGCAGCTCTTCGGCCGTGATGTATATTTTTTCTTCGTGTTCGGACATGTGGAAGTTTTCAGGCAAGTGCGCGAGGCGGCGTAGTATAGACGCTGCACCCGCGAGCGAGTAGCGGTTCGAGACTTTGCGACGATAGGATCAACCTGGTGATTTTCGAGCCACTCGTCCAACGCCTGTCAGCCGGACCGCACGACGGAGCAGTACGGATTCTCCTGGACCATTCAAGTCTTTTTAAAAGCTCCAAATAATTTATAGAGGTTTATATAAAACCATAAATCGCCAATTGGCCACTCGAGGGCACCTGGTCAAACAGCGCAACCCGCATGAACGGCCTGATCCACCGGGCCGCGCGCGCTCATATGGTTTTATTTTAAACTGTTAAATTCCTAAAGCAGTTTATAAAAACCCGGTTAAGCTCGCCAAAATCGTGAACCGGGTCCTTGATCAACCACCTGGACGGGTTTATATAGATCTTTTTATCTTCATAAAGGCTCTATATGCCCAGGAAGTCCCGCGCCTACAACGTCCTCAGCGACGCTGCCCTGGGCAGCCTCATGCACCTCGGCAAACGGCTGCGCGAGGCGCGCCTGCGCCGCAACTGGACACAGGCGCTGACCGCTGAAAAATCCGGGTTGTCGGAAAGCTCGATAAAGAAGGTAGAAAGCGGCTCGCCGCACATCTCCGTGTCCGCGTATCTGGCGCTCTTTGACGTGTACGGCCTCCCCACCACTCTCGACGCCGTCTTCGCCGCCGGCGACGACACCCTTGGTGAGTCTCTGGCGCGCAACAGCCTCCGTCAGCGCGCCCGCGAACCGCGCGCGCCTGCTGACGAGTGGGAGCTGTAGATGGCTGAGAAGATGTTTGTCCACGTCGATCTCGGCGATGGGCAGAAACTGCTGGCGGGACAGCTCCTGGTCGACGACGCGCGGGGGCGCTTCAAATACGCGCGGGGCTACCTCGAGCACCCCGGTTCGTTCGCCCTGGACCCGGTCAACCTGCCGCTCACCGAAGAAGTGCACGAGAATCCCCGGACCCGCGAAACGCCCGGGGTGTTCGGCGTGATGATTGATGCCGGTCCCGATGAGTGGGGGCGGCGCCAGCTGGCCAAGACGCGCCAGCCGCCGCCGGTTACCGCTGTCGAGTTCCTGCTCGCCGCGTCCGGTGAAGGGGTGGGTGCCCTGCACTTCACGCCTGAGCTGCGCGATCCGCTGCGTCCGACCCCGCCGCGGCCATTCGAAAATCTCGTGCACCTGCAGAAGATCGCGGACGATATCGAGGCGGGGCGCGAAGTCGATCGCAGCCTCGAGCCCTACTTCTTCCACGGCAGCGGCCTCGGCGGCGCTCGGCCGAAAACGCTCATCGATTACGACGGCGCCAGCTGGATCGCCAAATTCGCGCGGGAGTCCGACCTGGTCGATATGTGTAAGGTCGAGTACGTGTCGATGCGGATGGCACGCGCGGCAGGCATTGAAGTGCCCGACGTCGAGATGACCGCAACCGCGCGCGGCCCGGTCCTCCTGGTAAAACGGTTTGATCTCGAGGACAACCAGCAGCACCACCTGGTGTCTGTGGCGAGCCTCA
This sequence comes from Pseudomonadales bacterium, assembly GCA_965267275.1. Lineage (GTDB taxonomy): Bacteria > Pseudomonadota > Gammaproteobacteria > Pseudomonadales > Azotimanducaceae > UBA4421. The sequence continues at coordinate 1,176,932 of OZ253950.1, read as the reverse complement.
TCAATAAGTTCGACATCACGCAGTATGACGAGGCAGCGATGTCGTATCCCGGCATCTTCCAGCTGGGGAACCGCATCGGCACCGCCACCCTCGATCTCGGCGGCGACGTGCTGCGGCGGATGTTGTTCAACGTGGCGATCGGTAACACCGACGACCATCTGCGCAATCACGCGTTCTACAAGAAGGCGGGCGAAGGCCAGTACCTGCTGACCCCGGGCTACGACATCGTGCCCAACACCGGCCTGCAGGGTTCCCACGCCATCGGCCTCGGCGCGTTCGGCAACACCCCATCCATCGACAACTTCAATGCCGCGAGTGATCGCCTGGGTCTGACCCGGCACGCGGCCGGGCGGATCGCGGGAGACGTGCTCGAAGCCACCGAGGACTGGCGCGAGCAGATGCGCGCCGCGGATGTGCTCGCGTCCGACGTTGCGCTCCTCGAGCGCTGTTTCGCCTTCCGCGAGCTCATCGAGCGGTGGGTGACCGCTCAGGCGTAGCTGACGATCTCGAACTCGATGCGGTCTTCATCCAGGAAGTAAAACCGCCGGCCGGGCTCATAGTCACCATGGTTGAACGGCTTGTAGCCGGCAGCGATGACTTTCTGCTCCACCGCCGCAAGGTCATCAACCTGTACGCCTATGTGGTTCAAGCCACCGGCAGCGTGATTGTCACCATGGGCGGGCACCGGATCTTTGGTCGTGTACACCGCCACGTAAGCCTCGTCCGTGCCCACGTGGACCGTGCGGCCGCCCATCATCGACGGGCCCTCCCAGCGTATGTGCCAATCGAAGAGGTCGCACATCAGCTGCGCCGTTTTATCCGGGTCGCTGACCGTGACGTTGACGTGCTCCAACATACCTGCACTCATTTTTATCTCCTTTCTCTCTTCCGGATCGATAGTTCCGGCTTGCTAGTTCCAGCTTGTTAGCTCCAGTTTGCAGACGGCCGGATTGCGCTGGCAAAGCAGCGGGCCCCTACGGGCGCCGCTACCAGACGGCAATACCGACTTGACGGAAGCACTCTAAAACCTCAACCTAACTTCAGGTCAAGCTTTTTCGTCAAAAAATGTCAGAACGCATATCCATCGGCCAGGTTGCTGAGCGCACCGGCCTTTCCATCTCAGCAATCCGGTTTTACGAGACCCAGGGGTTGGTTAATCCGGTACGCAACAACGGCGGCCAGCGACGCTACCTCCGCTCCGACATCCGGCGCCTGTCGTTTGTGCTGATCGCGCAACAACTCGGATTCTCGATCGACGACATACGCACCCGTCTGCAGTCGCTGCCGCGCGAGCGCACCCCGACGAAAACGGACTGGGCGCGGATCAGCCGCAGCTTTCGCCAGGAGCTCGACAAACGCATTGCGATGATGACCCGCACCCGCGACCGTCTCGACGGCTGCATCGGCTGCGGCTGTCTGAGCCTGAAGAACTGCGCGCTGTACAACCCCGACGATCGCGCCTTCCGGCGCGGCAGCGGTCCGCGCTACCTGCTGGGCGACCCCGACTGAGTCGAGCCCGCGCAGTTCACGCAATGCCCTTTCACACCCGAAGACCCTTTCAGCGATTGGTACCGATCGGTTAGAATCGCACCCCGAAAGAGCAGAGGTCCGATCCATATGATCGACTTTTGTGCTTCTGGGGGACACAAACTCGGGACATCTGCTGAAAAACCGGTCAGTCGCTGGCGTTCAGGCTATGTGACGCACCGTTTTTTGGCATTTCTACCTCCGCGCGTCCCCAATTGGTGCGAACACCACATAGAGACTGCGCCCCGCACTCTCAAACTGCGGCAAAACACCAGATTAAGCCTCTGCGCCCGGTAATCCGCGCATTTTGCGGCATCTGGCACGAGGTTTGCCTGCTAGGCAGCAATGCTCGTCAAAGCAGGCCATCCACCGTCCGTCGTTAGGCGGGCAGATAACAAAAATTGGGGGAATTGATAGCGGTGAAAACCAAACTAACCAATCTTCGCGGCGTGTTTGCACTTCTTGTGTCCATCACGCTGATCTTCTCCGCAGCGCACCGCGCGTACGCTGAGGAAGCCGAAGACGACGAAGACGAATACATCGAGGAACTGGTCGTCACGGGCGATCTGCGCAGCTTGCCCGGTGAGAACGTCGAGTCGGTATTCGGCTTCCAGAAGTCTCTTCTGGAACTGCCCCGTTCTGCTTCCACCGTATCGTGGGAACAGATCGAGCGCTTCAACATCAAAGACATCGACGAGCTGGTCGCGCTGGCGCCCGGTACCTTCACGCAGTCGTTCTTCGGTGTTGCCGGTGCTCTGGACGTACGCGGTACGCCGGGTGAGACCTACTTCCGCGGCATCCGCCGTCTGGACAACCCGGGTAACTACCCGACGCCAATTGGCGCCGCCGACCGCATCGACATCGTCCGCGGACCGGCTTCGCCCATTTTCGGACCTTCGAAAATTGGCGGCTACCTGAACTTCACGCCTAAATCGGCACGCGCTGACAGCGGTCAGTACCTGTCCGAAAACGAAGGCGCAATCTCGCTGACCACCGGCAGCTGGAACAAGTCCATCCTCACCGCAGAGGTTGGCGGCCCCGGCTCCATCGGCGGCAAGGACTTCGGCTACTACATCTACGGCGAAGTCGAAGATTCAGACAGCTACTACGACAACAGCGCCACCGACCAGACCCTGATCCAGGCGTCTTTCGACATGGACGTGAACGACCAGCTGCGCATCCAGTTCGGCGGTCAGTACCACGACTTCGAAGGCAACCAGGTGGCCGGCTGGAACCGTGTGACCCAGGATCTGATCGACAACGGCCGCTACATTACCGGTAGCCCGACGCCGCTCGACACCAATGGCGACGGTTCCATCTCGCACCAGGAATTCGACACCGACGGCGACGGCTTCACGAACCTGAACCCGTTCCGCTTCGACTTCCTCGGCCTCGACCCGAACTGTGATGTCTTCGGCGCTTTGTGCCCGCCCGGCGTAGACACGCTGGCAGACCTCGAAGTGCTCATCGGCGACAGCACGCTGCTGAACCTCGATCCGTCGACGGTCGGCATCGCGCGTATTGACGGCAGCGACGTTCTGGTCGCACCCGATGACACGCTGGAAAACGAAGACTATGTGTTCTACTTCGACATCATCTACACCTTCGACAACGGTCTGGAGCTCAAGAACCAGCTGTACTACGAAAGTTATGACAACCTGAACGAGAACGCCTACGGCTTCTCCCAGTTCCACAAAACGTGGGTTGTCGAAGACAAGATCGTACTGTCAGGTAAGTTCGAAACGGACGGCATCGTGACCCAGTGGCAACTGTCACCGTCAATTCGCCACACCGATTTCGATCACGCTGACGACTACACGAACGAGTACTTTGACCGCCGCGATCTGACCGGCCCGTCTACCGCCCTCGACCGTCGCCTGCTGGCCACGCGCATCGATGACGACTACACCGAGTACTACAAAGGTGACTACACCAACATCGGCATCGCCGGCATGGTCGACGTGACCTTCGACTTCGGTTTGAACATCGTTGCCGGCCTGCGCTGGGATACCATCGACATGGAAAGCCGGCAGCCTTTCGAAAAGCTGCTGTTCGCCAGCTCCAACAACTTCTGTAACCCGGCGAGCGCCGCCGACTACGAAGCTGAGTGCGGCAACGCGCTTTCCGCCGACGATGATGTCGACGGCGAGTCCTGGACCATCAGCGTGAGCTGGGAAACGCCCATCGGCATTCGTCCCTACATCACGGCATCCGAGCAATCGACGCTCATTGCTGGTCAGGGCGCAGAGCTCGTCACCAACAACATTCGTGACGAAACCATTTTCGACACGTCTGAGCTGTTCGAAGTGGGTGTGAAAGGCAGCCTGATGGAAGACAACCTGTACTTCGCTCTGAGCTACTACGAGCAGGAGCGTACGGACCTCTCCACGCAGTCCATCGTCACCAACCAGACCACCGAAACCGAAGGTTGGGAATTCGAACTGCGCTGGGCGGTCACCGATCGCTTCCTGATGACGGCCGGCTGGTCGAACATCGAGGTCATCAACCTCGCCAGTGAACAGTCCGGATTCCGCTTCAGCTTCATCGGTGCGGATGACCTGCCGAACATTGCCCCCGAGGCTCTGTACGGCGGTACGCTCGGCGGCTTCGTTGCTTCCGACCCGCGTCGTGCCGGTATGCCTGAGAACATCTTCTCTCTCACCGGTACTTACGACTTCACCGAGAACTTCGCCGGTCACTTCAGCGTGATCGACGCTGAGGAAACCGACTCCGGATACTCAGGCTCGGTTGAGCTGCCCGACTACACCCTGGTCAACATTGGTTTCGTCTACCAGACGGATCAGTGGCTGCTGGGTGTGAACGTGAAGAACCTGACGGATGAGGAGTACTTCCGCTCCAACTTCCCGAACCTCTTCGGCGGCACGATCGTTCTGCCGGAACTGCCGCGGCACTACGCTGCCACGCTGCAGTACACGTTCTAAAGGCCTGAGCTGCCGGTCCATCGGGCCGGCAGCTTTCGTCCAGGAAAGTTGAGAAACGCGCTTCGCGTCAGCGAGCGCGTTTTTTCTTGCGCGAGCGTCTGGGTTTGGCGGGCTCAGTGGGAATGGGGGGCTCCGCTTCCTTGACCAGAATCGGGATGGCATCCCAGGTGCGGCCGATTTCGAAGCAGTCTTCGAGGCATTCTTCAAAGAACGCGACCTCGTCTTCCGAGAGACCCGGAAAGCGCTCCGTAATACGATTTAAACTATATTCTATGGCACGCATGTCACTGCTGCCTTCCCCCAATTGCCTCAATCCTAGCGCAAACCACAGCCCGGCCGGGTAAGGGAATTGTAAGCGTCAGAGGATGACGGTCTTGTTACCGTTGACAAACAAACGGTGCTCCGCGTGCCAGCGCACCGCCCGATTCAGCACAATGCTCTCCAGATCATGGCCCACTTCGGCCAGCTGCTGCGGACCGTACGCGTGGTCAACACGTTCAACGGCCTGCTCGATAATGGGGCCTTCATCGAGCTGCGCGGTGACGTAGTGCGCGGTGGCGCCGATGATTTTGACACCCCGCTCGTGCGCCTGGTGATACGGGCGCGCGCCCTTGAATCCCGGCAGGAACGAGTGGTGAATGTTGATACAGCGGCCGGCCAGCACATCACACGCCTCGGCGCTCAGGATCCGCATGTAGCGCGCGAGCACCAGCAGATCCGCCCCGCTGCCCGCAAACGTCTCGAGCAGCCGCTGCTCCTGCGCGCCTTCTTCCCCTGCGACGATCGGGAGATGGGTGAACGGCACGTCATGCCAGGCTGCCTGGTAGGCAAGTGTTGCGTGGTTGGAGACGATACCCACCACGTCCACCGGCAGGCTGCCGGTGCTCCAGCGATGCAGCATGCTGGACAGGCAGTGGCCCGCCTTCGATACCGCAATCATGACCTTCAGCGGTGCGCTGGGATCATGGAACTGCCAGCGCATCGAGAACTTCTCCCCGACGTCAGCGAACGCCGCATCGAGGGCTTCGAGGTCCGGCATGCCGCCGCCATCGTCATGAAACACCGCGCGCAGAAACGAACGTTTCGTCTGCTCGTCATTGAAGTGCGACGCATCGACCAGCGTGGCGTGCTGGGACGCGAGAAAGTTCGTGACCGCCGCCACGAGGCCTGTTGTGTCCGGGCAGTCGAGGGTCAGGATGTAAGGTGTGTTCTGGTTCATCGCTTTTATTCTAGTCCATCAGCCGCGCTGGCAGGGTGCGCTAGTCGTTCGGCGGCGCACTGTCGACATCGAGCGCGCGCCAGATCCCGTCGACGATGATCTGCTTGAGCTCGAAGAGCTCGCGATCCAGCGTCTTCCGCGAGACCAGCTCTTGCTCGGCATGGCGCAACCGCAACTCGAAAACCGGGTCGTTGATCGCTGCGTACAAAGCTGACAAGCGTTTGGCACTCAGGCGCACGGGCATCACCGCATCTGGAGAGGGCGCAAAGTGCCAGGTTCCGAGCCCGCATGACGGACATTGGTCACATCCGCGTATGCTGGTTACAAAACGCTAAAAAGTCTTAAACTGGCTCATCTTGCCACCATGCCGGCACCGCCGTGCGGCCGCTTATCAAAGGAATGCTCATGGATATGTCGATCATCATCAACGGCGCCGCCAAGCTCGGCTTTGGTCTCCTCATCGGCATCGTCGGCATCACCACCAGCGCTCGTCTAATCAAGCGCGCCATCGGTCTGGCCGACATCGACGCCTCCATCAAGTCTCAGAACGCAGCGGTTGGTCTGTCCCTAGCCGCCGCGATTCTGGCCATGGGGATTCTAGTGGAGCCGGCCGTCAGCAGGACGTTCACGGCGCTCGACCTTCTGCAGTATTCCGCCGAGAACTGGACGGACATGCTGTGGATCGCCGTCTACGCGCTGGGCCTCTCCCTGGGCGCGCTGCTCATCGGCGCCGGTGTCATCATCACCGGTGTGCACGCCGCGGTAAGGCTGACGCCGGATCTCGACGAGATAGAAGAAATCATCAGCGGCAACATCGCCTGCGCAGTGATTCTGGTAGCCATCGTCACCGTGCTGGCGCTGCTTGCCCGGGAAGGCCTCGATACGCTGATGACCGGCTTCCTGCCGCTGCCGGAGCTCAGCAGCGTGGGCCCGAGCTGAGATGCCGAAGAAGCGCAGGCGCGGCCGCTGGCGCGGCTGGCTGTGGGGTCTCGGTATCTACGCGCTCGTCGTCCTCTTCTCAGACGACTCGCTGGACGTGGACCTCGACCTCGGCGCCGTGCAGTATCCCGACTACCCACGCAGCTACGACTCCGCCGAGCACATCTGGCGCACGAAGGGGTTAGCCACAACCCGCGTCGTCTACGGTCACGGCCACGAGGCCATACGCGAACTCGAAGCGGATCACCTGGCATACGGGCGGCGCATGGACCGCGCGTTCATGGGCGGGTTCGCCAGCAGGCTCGGCACCAACTGTCCGGCTGAGCCATGGAGCTGCGTCTATACCGAAGTGTTCCGCCGCAACGCAGCCGACCTCGAACCACTGCTGAAACGCATCGCCCGCGGGCTCGACGAACAGCGGTGGAGCGCCAAAGAGGCAAGCCGCTGGCTGCTGCGCTTCGTGCAGAACATCCCGTATCGGATTCCCGAACAGCACGCTTTCGGCGTGCTGCCGCCCGCCCTCGTCGCCTCGCAGAACTGGGGCGATTGCGACTCGAAATCGCTCCTGTTACTGCACTTGTTACGCTACGTCGGCATCGACGCGCAGATCACGATATCGCGGGTTCACGCGCATGCGATGGTGGGCATTTTCGTCCCGACGAGCGGCGCCACCTTCACCTACCGCGGACGCGAGTACGCCTGGGCGGAAACCACCGCCGACGCGCCCATCGGCTGGATCTCGCCCGAGATGCTGCGGACGAATGACTGGCAGGTGAAGGCGGTGCGGCAATCTTTGTAGCCGCGTATCACACATGAGGTCGATGAGATCAAACGTCACACGCCAATATCTACAGTACTCTGCCTTCTGGGCTTGGTAATCATGACAAACGCCTGCACACCCGAGCCTACCACCGCATTGGCCGACGACTTGAATATCCGCTACTACCAGTACGGTGAAGGAAAGCCCCTAGTGCTCGTGCACGGCTGGGGTGCTGACACGCACAGCAACTGGGTGGCCACAGGCTGGACCGACGCTCTGAGTAAGCATCGCAGCGTCATCGCCATCGACGTGCGCGGTCACGGCCAGAGTGACAAACCCCACGCCACGGCACCCTACAGCTATGCCGCGATGAGTAACGATGTGATTGCCGTGATGGATGCGCTGAACATCCGCCAGGCCGACTACATGGGTTACTCGATGGGCGCGTTCATGGGCGCTTACCTGCTCGCCCACCATCCCGGGAGATTTACGGCTATGGTGCTCGGCGGTATCGGCGATGAGACGGCAGCAAGCGCCGCCCAGGGTGACGTGATCGCCGCGGCGCTGCGCGCGCCCGATAGTGAAAGCATTACCAACCCGGCAGCGCGTGGTATCCGAATGTTCGTCGAAGGCAACCCGGACAACGATCTCGAGGCGCTCGCGTTCTCAGCGGCAGCCATGTGGCCGGAGGGTTACCCCATGCAGCTCGCGGGGCCGGGTATTTCCGCCGCGCGTTTTCCGGTGCTCATCGTCAACGGCAGCGAAGACCACCCCTATGTCGACAGCGCCGACGCCTTTGCCGCGGCCCTGCCCGACGGACGCCACGTGCAGATTCCCGGCGCTGATCACCTGACGGCAGTCACAGATGCGCGCTTCAAGGACATTGTCGTCGAGTTTCTGCTGTCGCTGGACTGACGCATTACTCTTTACCGCGCCCGCCCTGCCGATGCTGCACGAACACTCGGATCGTCTGCGCCAGCAGCGTGACCGATAGAAAAAGGAACGTCAGCACGAGGTACAACGCCTCCATGCCTGCCACCGTCTGGCCAAAGAGCTGCACCGTCTCGTCGTCGCGAAACTGCTGGAACACGAAGAGCAGAAAGCCGAAGGCCACCAGCCACAGCGTCAGATAGAGCCAGGCTCGGTTGGATACGTTGGGCATTGGAAAGGTTCCCTGCGCGCTGATGGGGCGTTTATACCAATTTCAGGCCTCACCACGAGCGTTCTGCGCCTCGCTACGGGGCCCGCTGAGATATACCTAATTTGCGGGATGTGCGGCCACCTCGGCGCTGCCTAGACTCGTTTCTACTGATAACCGCAGGAAGTTCCTCATGCAGATTCGCGGGCACGCGCTGGCGCTGTTTCTCACAATTGTGTTCGCCGCGGGCGCGGAGCAGGCGCAGGCATTCAAGATCCACACGCACGTGTGGCTGGCCGATCAGCTGGCGTACGAGATCAACGAGAGCGGCGGCCGCGTTTCGATCAACGGCCGGCAGTATCGGCTGGACAGCAGGATTGCCGGCGCGATCGAGAAAGACCCCGGCGCCTTCGTCATGGGCACCCTGGGCGCGGACATTTACCCGGACATGTTTGCCGGGCAGATGACCACCCACCCGGGCGTAAACCCGGAAGGCGCCGCCCCCGGCTGGCAGACCGACGATTGGATCAACCACGTGGTTGGCGCCGCCCTCCGGAGCGGCGATGAGAGCAACATCGCCTTTGCCGCCGGCTACATGCTGCACGCCGCCATGGACATGTGGGCGCACAGCCACGTGAACCTCTACAGCGGCGACCTCTTCGCCATCATCGAAAACTCGGAGACCGCGCAGCGCCACGTTGCCCTGGAGAGCTACCTGACGAAGTTCCACGTCAATCTGCGCGAGATGTACCCCAACTCCCCGCAGTACGACCGCTACACCGCAATGCGCGCGCCGGCCGAGTTTGTGCGCGATACGCTGATTCTCAATCCGCTGGCAGCGCGCGAATATGCCCGGCAGACGAGCACGGGCACCTTCTACTACGACAAGATGTACCGCTACTACCTCGCCGCCAGGCGCAGCCAGACGACGAACCTGACGCTGGCGACGCTGCTGCAGGAGGAGTTGAGCCGCATCGACCCGCTGCTCAACCAGCTGCCCGCGCTGAAAGCCGAGGTCGACGCGAAACAGGCGGCGTTCGACGCGCAGCTGATGCGGCTGGCCAATACCGCACAGAGCGTGTTGCAGGGTATCGGCGACGTCCTCGCGAATTCCGGTGCGCAGGGTGCGCTCGACAGCCTCGGGCTCAACATCCAGCTGGATGCACCCGCCATCGCAGCAGCCGACGCGCTCGACACCGCGTTGGGCCAGTACAACGCGGTGACCGACCAGATCGGTTACAGCGTCGAGGGGTTTTACGATCCGGACACGGTCCGCGCCACGCTCAACCAGGCCATCGCGCTGACGGCATCGGGCGCGGTCATCGACAAGTGGCCGGGCGATGTCGAAGCGGCAGTGGATGCCTGGGTGCGCGCCTGGGAGGACATCGGCCGCGAGCTGATGCGCCCGCACGGGCTGCCCGGACGGGCGCCGACGCGGCCCATGCAGATCTGGTCGAAGTGCTGGGGGCCTGTGCTCTTCCCGATGACGATCCCGCCGGAGCTGCAGCAGCTGCCGGTTGTCTGCGCACAAGGCATGTCGACGGTGGACCGCGTACAAACCCAATTCAGCATGATGTCCGAATCGTTGAAGAACCTGATCCCCGGCCGCATGCAGCTCCGCCGCGTGCTGGATGAGCTCGAAGCCGACGTAATGGAGGCAGTCCAGCAACACGCCACCGAGTCGCTGGACGCGTTCGGCGCGGCGATGCCCAACGAGCAGATCGCGGCGGTGAGCTCGGACCTGCCGGCGGACCCCACGGGCCTCGCCACGTGGCTGATCCGCATGTGGGACAGCGACACCAGCGCCGCGGACCTCGATCTCGCCTACGAGCACTCCAGCTCGCTAAAACCCTACGTGACCCGGCGCGTCACGCCGGCGCTGCATCGCGAGCTGGACGTGTGCGGCAACCCGAACGCGAAGTCCGTGGCGTATACCGACCCACCCATGTCGAACTTTGCCCCCGTGCAGAACGCCATGGCGATGTCCAAGCTCGCCCTGCTCAGCGCTTCGGGTTTGAACTCTCTAATCGGCCACCATGCAAAAGTCGCCGCCAATGCGGCCGGCGTTCGCTCCCTGAGCATCAACACGCGGCCATACGCCTCCCGGTTGCCCATGGGCGCAGCGATGATCGGCGCGATCCGAAGCATTGATGGTGACCATCCGTGGCAAGCCATCGCCCCGCCGCTGCCGAGGAGCTCCCGGAACGAAATGGATGATGGCGATTTCTGTCGCCGCTTTGGCTACCCGGCCGGTGACAGCTACGCCGGCGGAGACTGCGCAACGGACAACATGAACGCCACCGCCGTCGGCCGCAAAACCGGCATGATCCTGTGGCAACCGCCCTATCGCGAGCTGGTATTCAACGAGCTGTTTCAGCCCATCGCCACGGCGTTGTGTTCCTTTGTGGGGTACGACTATCCCTACGCCAGCTGCTACACGACCGACATGCTCTTCCCCGCATACGGCGTGGCGACAGCGGGAGCCCAGCGCATGCAATCCAGATACACGGCGACCGCTTCCGGCATCAGCCGCGAGCCGCTCACGCGGAGCGCGAGAACGATGTACAGCGAGCGCACCACCCGAAACCGCACCGACAGCGGATCAAAGGAAACGCGCACCACGCAGTCGAGCACGGAGCGAACCGCGACAAAAACCCGGACGGATTCGAGACAGGCGGATTCAAGGCAGACGGACTCGAGGCAGACAGACACGAGACAAACACAAACAAAACGAACCACCAGCACCAGCGCCAGCACCACCGCCGCCAGGCAAACCACAACCCAGCGCACGGTTGAACGGAACGTCGCAGACCGGCAAACCGCCACACAGGAGAAGACCACGCAGATGAAGGGCACAAGCAGTAGAACCAGCGGTACCACGAGCCGCGTATCCCGGGATCCGCGCCTGGCGCAAACGGACGATCGCGCCAGGGTCATCGAGCAAGCAGAATCCGCCTCCCGCGAAAGAATCCCGCAAAGGGACACGGCCTCGCGCACCGAGCAGCCGGAAATCGCAAACAGCGACCTGCGCACCCCCGGCCCCGCTACCTCCAGCGCCATCTGCGAGTGGTAGTCATGCAGAGTAGAACTTTGTTACGGCTCATCACGCTGGTCTGCATAGGTATCGCGGCGCTGTTGCTCGTCAGCCAGGCGCGTGCGGCTGCCCTCAAAGACGTCCACGTCGAACCGTCCGAGGTAGTCGGCGGCCAGCCCATCAACGTCACCGTGTCGCTGGACACAACCGGGGTGGCCCACCCGACGATACGGAGTTCGTTTCCGCAGATTGTGCCGATCGCCAACCAGACCGTCGCCATCGTCAACCGCAGCTACGCCACGGTGCAATTTTCCACCAACGTCGTCGAGCAGGCGGTGGACGTCGCGATCACCGCAACGCTGGGCAGACGCAGCGTCTCCAAGGTGGTCCGCGTGCTGCCGCCCACCTACAGCACCGACGTGGAACTGCGCATCCAGGCCAACCAGATGCCGTACCTGCTGAAGTACGCGCGCGAGCGCGGGTTCCGCTTCACCGCCACGCGCACGCTCAGCAACACGCGCAGCTGCCGAGTTGACGCGTCGGCCCGGGACGGCCTGCTGCTGGAAGTGGTCCGGCCGAGGACCTTCTCCAACGTACAAGAGGAAGTGGGCGCCTGCGCGTTTGTGCTCTTCGACGGCCGCCTGCTGGCGGAAGGGTTCACTTTCGTCGCGAATGAGATGGCCATCAGCCGCAGCCGGAGCGCCATCGGCGTGCGCTGGAATTACCTTGAGGGACCTCAGGACGGCAGAGACATGCGCATGGTCATCGCGGCGGAGAATCGGGACCCAACCGTTGCCGAAGCCGTTGTGATCAGAGAGATCGTGCTGCGCGGGCCTGCAGGCAGCAAGTGGGAAGATGCGTTCCGCTAGCGCCTAGCCGGCAACGCATCCGACTCCCCCATTTGGGCGATACCCAGGGCACAGTGCCCGCGCTACGTTAGCCGCATTGTCACGGAATAGACCAGAGCACCAAAGCACTAAGGAACACACATGAGAATTCGCTACATACTCCTGATCGCCGCAGCGTTGCTGCTGCAGACACACACGGCAACGGCCGCCTCCGGCAACAACTGGGACTGCCCGCTGCCGCTGGATGGAAATCTTGCCGGCTACGCCACCTGTATGCAGAACGCCGCGGATGCAGCCGTAGACAGCGCCGTCGAAGCGCTGGAAAACTCACCCTTCATGGCCCAGCTGCCGGCGGAACGCGCGATGCTCGCGATGGCCCGCGACAGCGGTATCAACGACATCGCCCAATGCCTCAACCAGGCGGGCATCCAATACGGCACCGTCATCGGCAACGCCGTCAACGATCCGCTGAACCTCGTCGAGAACCGCATGGCGGCCATTGTCACAAACACCCTGCAGGACAGTGCCGGCCGGATGAGCGGCATGCTGTCGCGCATCGCCGCAGGCAACCCGGAAGCGCTACGCAACGTCAACCTGGCCCAGGTGGTCGACGAGATCTACGACCTGATGCTCCATGCCGCCGCCCAGGATCCGGTCGCCAACTGCGCCCTGCCGGTGCTCAACAGCCAGGCCGCGCTCACCAAACAGGTGGCGCTGCAGGCATACGACCTCCTGCAGGACCAGACAGAACCGCTCATGCGTAACGTGATACAGCCGACCATCAACAGCGGCACCGCCGTGCTGATGACGGCCATGCTGCAGGAGATGCAGGCCAACGCGTCAGGACAGGCGGCCACCTCGCAACGCCCGCCGCGACGCACCGCGCCGGCGCCGCAGAATTCCCGCCTGCCCGCCAACAACAGCAGAACGCCCCCGCCGATCAGAAAAGACGCAGGTACTACTGATCTTCGACGCACAACCGATCGCAACGTTGCGACAAACACCACATCACGCACGGTGGACAAGAACGCGAGAACACCCACCACCCAATCGCGAACCGTGCAGCAGAGCAGAACAACCACGACGAAATCGTCGACGACAACCAAATCCAGAGACGATACGTCCAGAAGGCAACCGCGCACCCGGGCGGGCGAGACGTTTATGTCCAACGCGCCGCAGATGGCGTTGGGCGCCCTGCAGACGGTGACGGGCGCCGTCGTCACCGACGACATGGAACGCATCGCGCTGGCAGAGTTCACCGCGCGCACGCTGAACCCCGCGGTGCTCAGCCAGATCTCTTACGACCTGAACGCCATCACCAACGCCCTCAACAATGGCACCAACGCCAACGGCGTGGGCCTCGAAGACATCGAGGAACTCATCGACTACGTGCGCGTCAGCAACGAAGCGCTCTACTCGGAAATTGCCCTGGCGACGATCAAGTTCTACGGCCACGAGGTGATCGACCTCACCGGCGAAGGCCTGGTCGACTATGCGGTCGGCACCCTGGGCGGCGTGGAGGCGGCACTCGACAACGTGGTCGCGGCGATCTGCTCCGTCGCAAGCCTGCCTTCCGGTATACCCTGCAGCATCGTCAAAGGCATCGTCTCGTTCCTGTACCAGCAGATCGCCGTGCCGACGGCCAACATATTCGCCACCGCCGCCGTGCACACAGCCTGGGAGATGACCGTCGACTGTGGCGCGGATGCCATCCGCGCCGGCCTGAACCCGGCCCAGGCGCAGGGCTGCGGCGAAACCATCGCATCCACGCTGCGCTGGTTCCCGGCGACAGCAGCCCAGGCGGTGTCCTTTGCGATGCCGTACTTAGATGAAACACAGACGGGCCTACGGAACTATCACACCGCGGTGCTCAATCTGGCACTGGCCGCCAAAGCCGCAAGCAATAACTGAAGCAACATCGGCGGGGGCTCGGGGCGAAAACCCGAGCCCGGCCGATTCAGAGCATGGCCGTTTTGGCGTCGTTGCCGAAATACAACGAGCCAAGCACCTCCAGCGTCTGCGGCGCCACCATGATGTGCTGGGTTGCGACATGCACGTCGCGGAAGTAGCGCTGCAGGCGTGAATTCCGGTAAACGGACGTGCCCCCCGCGAGGTTGTACATCTCATCCACCACGGCGGCACTGCGCATCACCGCGTTGGTCGTAGCCAGCCGCAGATCACGGCGCGCCTCGAGACTCACTTTGCCGCCCTGCTGCGCCACCTCCCACGCCTTGTGCACCTCGTCGTAGTAGAACGAACGCGCGCTACGCAGATCCGCTTCCGCCTGAGCAAGCTTGGTCTGGGCAGTGGACTTACTCGCAATAGTAGCGCTCGAACCGGCGCGCTTCTTAGCCACCGCAACCTCCACCAGCTCATCAATCGCCGCCCTGGCAATGCCCATGCACACAGCGCCGATACCCAGCGCGAGAAACGTAAATTGCGGAAAAGCATACAAAGGCTTCTTGAGCGTCTCGCGATTCAAGTGATACCCCGCCACCCGCTCTTCCGGCACGAACACGTCTTTCACCCGATAGTCGAGACTGCCGCTGCCACACAACCCGGAGACATGCCAGGTATCCAGAAACTCAATGTCACTGGCCGGCATGACCACCATGTGCGTGCGCTGGTTACCGCGCGCGTCGAGCATCGGCTCGCCATCTTCGAAGAAGAGACAACCGCCCATCACCCAATCTGCATTCTGACTGCCAGAACCCCACTGCCACTGACCCGACACGCGAAACCCACCGTCAACTTTGTCGGCTCGGCCAGTCGGCGCAAACACACCGGTCAACATCACTTCAGGGTGGGTGAAAATCGATTTCGCGGCGTCTTCTTGCAAAAGCGCCAGGTTAGTGCCCGAGGTCATACCGATGAACGCCACCCAGGCGCAGGAGGCGTCGCCGCGGGCGAGGATTTCGAAGACTTCGCTGCTGACGGCGGGTGGGGATTCCAGGCCGCCTACGGAGGCGGGTATGCCCATGCGGTAGAAGCCGGCGGCAGCCATCTGTTTGGAGATCTCTTCCGGGACACGGCGTTGCTCCTCGAAGGTGGCGGCGGCTTCATAGCAGATTTCACTGACCCGCTCCGCCGCGCTAATTAAATCGCCTGTGCTCAAGAGTGCGTACTCCTATCAAAAGCCGCTCATGCAGTTGGGCTCCGCCAAGATCTCACTTCTGCATGCGACCGATCGTCTGTTGAAACCAGATTCTGACACACTCGCAGGGACCGCTTCATCGGAAAAACCCTTCTTGAACGTCACTTACGCGGTCATCGCCGGCCCAGACCGTCAGGCGGAAGGTCAACCGCAAGCTCGGCAATCCGCTTACTCTGCACCTAAGGTAGCCTGACAATCGCGGAAAATAACGAATTCGGCGAGTCTCATCGGAGCCAGCCCGATCTGGTAGCCCAGACGGCCAGAACCGATATCGTTTTGAGTCATCGTTGTGGAGTCACAAGCCCAGCGTGGTATGGCCGATTTGTGCAAGCCCGCGAACATGCGCGCGGTGGAGATGCTCCAAGGTGTCTCGAAGCGTGCACGACGTAACCTGATTAGAAACCCCTGCACAAACGGCGCGAATACCGTATAACGAGCGGTTCCTGGAAATCAGAGACCGGCGCACGATGACTACGTCACCCGAAGAGTTCAGCTTGCTTGATGACGAGACGCGCGAGTGCCCGTTCCCTTATTTCAAGGCGATCCGACACGATTCACCGGTCTACTTCATGGAAGAGATACAGGCCTGGTATGTCAGCCGCTACGAAGACATCCGCTATGTGAAGAAGCACCCGGAGCTCTTTTCCAGCGACCTGCACACGCTCGGCTCCCGCGGGGGTGAAGCGCGCAACATCGCCGAAAGCTACCGCACCGAGCACGGCTGGCAGCGCGTCTCGACGCTGCAGCGCACCGACCCGCCGCTGCATACCTCCTACCGCCGGCTGATCAATCACGCGTTCACCGTGAAACGGGTCCGTACGATGACGAACTACATCGAAACGGCGGTGAACGATCTGATCGATGCATTCATCGACGAAGGCCATACCGACTTCGTCTGGTCCTATGCCGTGCCGCTGCCCTGCACTGTCATCGCAGATCAGCTGGGCGTGCCGCGTGACATGATCTGGCGGCTCAAGGAATGGTCTGATGCGATGCTGGCGCCCGGCGGGGGCTTCATCAACGCGGACGAAGCGCTCGAATCCGCAAAGCTCGTCGTCGAGGCGCAGCAGTTTTTCGCCTCGGTCATCGCCGACCGGCGCGAAAAGCCGCGTGACGACATCATCTCCGACCTCGCCAATACGCAGATCAAGATGCCGGACGGCACGGAACGCCCGCTCGACATGTACGAGCTGCAGGATCTGCTGGACCAGCTGCTGACGGGCGGCAACGAAACCACCACCAACGCCATCGGGTCGGCACTCATGCTCCTGCTCAAGCAGCCGGAGCTGATGGACAAGCTGCGCGACAATCCAGAGGGGTTACGCAACTTCGTCGAAGAGACGCTCCGTTACGAAACTCCTGTGCTGCACCTGTGGCGCGTTGCCACAGAGGACACGGAAATTGGCGGTGTGCAGATACCCAAGGGCGCGAGCATCGCGCTGGGCTACGCGTCAGCGAACCGCGACGAAGCGGAGTTCGATGACGGCGAAGCGTTTGATCCTTTTCGCGAGAAGGCCGGCAAACACCTGGCGTTTGGTTCCGGCCCCCATCACTGCCCAGGCGCGGCGCTGTCGCGGCAGGAGATCTACTCGACGTTCATGATTCTGTTAAACCGCCTGGAGAACATCCGGCCGCGCGACAAGCAAGAAAAGTACCTGCACGTGCCGAACGTGTTTCTGCGCGGTCTGGCCCATCTCGAAATCGAGTTCGACGTGCGCAACCGTGAGCGTTATTTACCCGATGCTTCGGCGTACTGATCCGGCTTAGCTGTAGCGTGCCTCGAAGCCCTCGGCTTTTTCGTTCCCGGCTTCCGCGAGGCTTGCCCGCAGATCCTCGAGATACACGTCCACCACCTCGTGATGGAAAGGCGACAGCATCAGGTGCAACGCCGGCGGCTCGGTTGTCAGGCTGGTAAACCAGCCCTTGCGGTACATGTTGCGGTAGACGGTGAAAACATCGGCTTCATCGTGCGTAAACGCGACGATGCCGAGCTGCGGTTCGCCGAGCACTTTGAAACCAAGCGCGCGCACGCCCTCCTCGACCGCTGCTCTAGCGGCTGTCACCAGACCATGCTTGTGCCGGTAGCCTTCGACACCGAGGTAATTCATCACGGCCCAGGCTGCCGAAATGGCGCCGCCCGGCCGCGTCCCCGCCAGCGTCGGCGTGATCATCCGGCCACCCGGCCAGTTGCTGCAGTCGAACACCATGTGCTGGTGCAACGCCTCGCTGCGGAACAGCACGGTCGATGCCCCTTTCGCACAGTACCCGTACTTGTGCAGATCCGCCGACATCGACTGCACCCCGGGCACCTCGAAATCGAACGGCGGGATCGGCGCGCCGTTCATGCGCACGAACGGCGCGATGTAGCCGCCGACACAGGCATCCACGTGCAGCCAGAGGTTGCGGCGCTCGGCGAGATCGCCAAGCGCCTCGATGTGATCGATCAGACCGTAGGGAAAGCTCGGCGCGGAGCCAACGAGCATGATGGTCTGCGCATCGGTGGCCTCCGCCATCGCATCGACGTCGCTGAGGAGATCAGCGCCGACCGCGACCTTGCGCACTTCGATGTCCATCAGCGCAGCCGCCTTGTCGAACGCGGGATGCGCCGAAAAAGGCGCTACCAGGTTGGCGGGGCCTTCCACGCCACGCTCGGCGCGGGCGAAATCCCGTGCAGCTTTGACCGCCATGGTGATCGAATCCGTGCCGCCGGACGTGATCGTGCCGTGCGCGCCTTCAGGCGCATGCAGCAGATTCAAACCCATCCCGATGACCTCTTCCTCCATCTGCTTGAGACTCGGAAAGGCGAGCGGGCCGAGACCGTTTTCCGACATATAGAGGGTGTAGGCTTCTTTCTGGACGGCAGCCACGTCTTCACCGGCGTTGAAGACGTAGACGGCGGTTTTACCGTCACGCCACTTCGCGTCGCCGCTGCCGCGCTCGATCATCTCGTCGCGGAGTTCGGGCCACTTGCGGCCTTGTTCGGGCATCTCGTGCATGCGGTTGATTCTCAAAGAAGCTGGAACGTCTTCATACCAGACGGGGGCGCACGGGTGCAATGCGGCAGAGCCCCGGACACTTGTGAAACCTGGAACAGCAACTAGAGTTCTAGGAATAACAGGAACATAGCAGCCGCAAGGATGGAGGCAGCACGCGCAGGTAGGCGCACCTCGGGCACGTACGGATTTACGCTGGTCGAGCTGATAGTGGTAATCCTGCTGATCAGCATTCTCGCTGCCGTCGGCCTGTCCCGCTTTGGCTCAATGACACGTGCTTCGAAGATCGCCGCGCTGGAAGGCGTTGCCGCGGCCATGCAGTCCACTGCTGTTCTGGTTGTCAGCAAGGCCAGGATCGAGGGCCTGCGCCCGCTCCCGTCCAACCCGGGAGGCAGCGCGCAAACCGCGCTCGTCGTGGATTTCGAGCTGGGAAACACCGAGGTCGACTGGCGCAACCTGTGCCCGGAGAGTGTCGCTGAAGTTGCTGACCGGCTGACGATGCTGGATCACATGCGCACCCATCTGAATGGAGACCTCGAGGCGCAGCTCAACAATCAATACACCCTCATCGGCTACGACATACCCGGCTTCAGCGTGCCGACAAATCGCGGGTGCTACGTCATTTACGACTCGTTCGGGAATCCGAATTGCACGGTGCGCACGGTCACCGTCGACTGCTGAATCGAGCGCCCTGACCTCCACCGCAGGTGGCCGACTCAGTCACGCGGCATCCCCAAGGCATCGAATGCTTCGTTGACCGCTCTGATGTAGCGCTCATCCTGCGTCGGCAGCGAGCGGAAGTAGTCCGATCGGGTGAAAGCCGGCGCGCGCTCACGCGCCCGGTCGCGACGAAACTCTGCCTGCTGCAGGTTCCCTGTGTGGTAGTTGCACGCGAGCGCTATCAGATCGATCAAGTGATGCGCACGCGGCGCGTTGGCGGCCTGCTCTGCCCAGTGCACCGCCTGGTCGTTTTCACCGCTGGCGAGATGCCCGATGGCGCGCACCGCGAGAAAAGCGTATTGCAACGGGTCGATGGGGCTCAGCGACAACGCCCGGTTCGCGAGATCGGGAATATCGTCGCAGTCCCCGGACATCGTACGGACAAGCGCTTTGTTGTAGTACGCCTGCGCGCTGTTTGGACTGAGCGTTGCGCAGCGATCGAACCAGGGCTCCGCCTGCTCCCACTGACCCACCACATACTTCGCCCGGCCCATGGTGAGGTTCACCACCGGGTCCAGTTGATCCAGCTCGAAAGCGCGCTCGGCCATCTCGAGCGCCGTCTGCCGGCTGCGTTCGACGTCTTGTGCGTAGCCCACGAAGGCGTTTTGAAACTGGGCAAACGACAAACCCGCATAGGCCAGCGCAAACTGGTCGTCCAGCGCAATCGCCCGCTCAAAGAGATGCATCGCGATGTCGTTGTCATGCGCGTTGAAACGATGCACGTGACGCACGCCGCGAAAATAGGACATCCAGGCATCCAGATTTTCGGTGGCGACCAGCTCGCTGGCTGCCGCTTCCTCGTTCTGTATCCGCATCTCGATCGCATTGGCAATTCGGGTCGCCAGCTGGACGCGCAGCTCGATGAGCTCATCGAAACCGCTCTCTATGTTCTCACCCCATACCACAGCATTGGTGCGGGTGTTCGTCAGCTCGATGCTGATGTTCGCTTTCTCCCCGAAGAGCGCCAACGTGCCCGTGAGCACGTAGTCGACCCCAAGGAGCGCAGCGACATCCTCGAGATCGTTTTCGCTGCCGCGCAGTTTGAACGTCGACGCGCGGGAGATGACATGCAGCCAGCGCAGACGCGAAAGGTCCGCGATGATTTCGTGCGCGATCGCGTCGGCCAGGGGTTCGTAGCGGGTATCCAGGCTGAGCAGCTGCAGCGGCAGCACGGCGATGGAGGGCTTACCGCCCGTCTGCGCGGCCGCCTCAGTTGCCGGTTCGCTCGGGATCGGATTCGACGCCACGGAAATGCTGCGTGTCATCGTCGGGGTCGTCACCTCGCCGACGAAGCGAAACCCATGATCGCGTATGGTTCTGATCAGACGCTGCTCTTTGCCGCTGTCATTGAGCGCCTGCCTGGCGGTGCGGACGCGGCTGTTTACCGCCGCGTCACTGACGATACGCCCGCCCCACACGCGCTCGTTGATCTCATCTTTGCTGACCGCCCGATCCGCATTGCTGATGAGCAACTCGAGCAACGCAAACACCTGCGGCTCCACGCGTATCGGCTCACCCATGAGCGTGAGCTCGAGCGTCTCTGTATCGAGTTCAAACTGTTCGAAAAGGAATTTCATGCGGTCGTATCGCTATCTGCAGACGTTCTACAGCAAATCTGCAGCAAATGATCGTCCAATCTCTAGCTGAACTACAAGCACCGGATGCACCAATCGCGAAAATAGATTCACCGCACGCGAACTGAACAAGTGCACCAACAAAGGATGGAAACAGTGGCTGAAGCAATCGTACAACCCAACACCCCCGACATCGACTACGTCGCCGTGAAAGAGAAGCAGCGCAAGACCTGGGGCGCAGGCGACTACGCCCAGATTGGCGCGACGCTGCAGATTGTCGGCGAAAGTCTCGCCGAGGCCCTGGATCTGCGCGCGGGCACGAAGGTGCTGGATGTGGCTGCAGGCAACGGTAACTTCTCGCTGGCAGCCGCGCGCCGGCAAACCGACGTCACCTCCACGGACTTCGTCCCGGCGCTGCTGGAAAAGGGCCGCATACGCGCCATCGCGGACGGCTTCGACATCAGCTACCAGATTGCCGATGCCGAGAACCTGCCGTTCGAGGACGGAACCTTCGACGTCGCCGCATCCGTCTACGGCGTCATGTTTACCCCCAATCAACAGCAGTCCGCCGCCGAGATGGCGCGCGTGGTACGGCCCGGAGGCAAAATCGGCCTGGCAAACTGGACGCCGTCGGGGTTCATCGGGCAGGTCTTTGAGACCATCGGCAGGCACGTGCCTAACGCGCTGCCATCACCGGCGCTCTGGGGCACGCCTGAACACATCGACGCGCTCTTCAGCGATAGCGCAGCCGATGTACGCATCGAACGCCGCCATTTCAGTTTCCGGTACGCAACACCCGAAGCGTGGCTGAACAACTTCAAAGCCGTCTACGGCCCGATGAAAAACGCCTTCGCGGCACTGGACGAATCCGGCCAAAGCACGCTGCGGGAAGAGTTCCTCTCCCTGCTCGGGGAATTCAATACGGCAGACGACGGCACCATGGTCGTGCCCGGAGAGTATCTGGAAATCGTCATCACCCGGGCGTGATCTGAATCGACCGTCACGCAGTAACACGGAGACAAACCATGATTGCAACATCATTGAAGCTCGACCTCGTCGACTGGCTGGCCATGACCTTTCTGCTGATCGGCAGCGCCCTCTTCCTGGTGGGCATGACCGTCGATACACGCGGTATGCATGAGCTTTTCCGAGTGTTCGTGGACGAGTGGACGCCGGGATTCGTCATCGACGGATTGTTGCTGCTGACGGTCAACCGCATCATCCGGCGCAACGAGCGCAACAGTGTGCTCGCGCAGATCGGCAGCCTCAGCAACGACTTTGCGCTGGATGCGGTGCGCCGCGCGCGTACCGAAGGCTGGCTGACAGACGGCGCGATGCAACATCGGGAGCTCAAGAAAGCGAAGCTGCAGCATGCCGACCTCAGCGGGGCCGACCTGCGCGGCGCCGACCTGCGCTTCGCGGACCTGCGCGGCGCGTCGCTCAGTCATGCGGATCTGCGCAAGGCTGTTCTCACGGGCGCGAACCTGGCGGACGCCGATCTCAGGTGGGCGAATCTGACCGGCGCGCAAGTCCGATGGGCAGAACTTCAGGGCGCCCGTCTGGACGGCGTGATTACCGTAGATACCGACTTTACGTTCGCCTCTGTAGACGACGACTTTGCGGAAATGACGGGCTGCACGGAGGGCATCATCGGCGGCCACATCCGGCCCGAACAAGTGGCTTTGCTGCGCCGGTCGTTCGCCGAGGTTGAGCGTCATGGAGAAGAGGCGATTGAGCTGTTTTACGACAACCTCTTTGCCGCCAGGCCCGAGCTGCGCCAGATGTTCTCCGGCTCCCGGCAGCGTCAGAACCGCAAGTTCATGCAGAGCCTGAAAGTCATCGTCAACAGTCTCGACGAGCCGGAACGCAGCATCGAAATCCTCGAACAACTGGGTGAGCGCCACAAAGGTTATGGCGTCACGCGGGGTCACTACGAAATTGCCGGCGGGGTACTGATTGCTACGCTGGCAGATCTCTTCGGTGATGACTTTAGTCAGCAGCTCAGAGAGGCCTGGCAGACAGCCTTTGGCCTGATCGCCGCGGTGATGGTGCAGGCGGCATAGCGCACGCTGCCAAGCGGGCGAGCGCTGAGCCTGGCGCTCAGCTCGCCTGCGGCAGCGCATCCAGAACCGCAGCGATGTCCGCTCGCCGCGGCGCGGCCGTGCGAACTTCACGCAGCAAGCCGGACACTGCTTGTGGCGGCAGCACCTGGCCTTCAGCCTGGCGTGTCGCAAGATCCACCGCGCGAATCATCAACGCCCAGGGATGTTGCGGGGCGATAGAGAGCGTCCGCTCGACACGTCCGACCGCATCGCGGGTACATGCAAAGTCCTGCAGACGCAAACACACGTAGGCCAGCGAACCGACCGCTCGCAGCCAATGCGGGGCGTCGAGTTCATGCAGCGACGCCACGCGATCCAGATAACGCACGAGCTTAACGCGCGCCGCGTCCCAGTCCTGCCCATGCATATCGAAGAGGTAGGCTCTGTCAGCCCACAATTCGATGTCGTTGGGATCGGCATTCTCGAGCGCTCGTAAACCCGCCAGGCTTTCGTCGAAGTGGCGGCGCGCCTCCGTCTCTCGCCCGCCGCGTATCAGGGCATACGCCAGCTGACGCTGACCGTCAAAAGCTCCCCAGGAACCCGCGCCGACAATCTCGCTGCGCAGTGCGAACGACGCGCGCGCTGCGGCGATGGCTGCATCATGATTGCCAAGATCCCCCAGCAGCCGGGTCCGAAAGGCAAGCGTTTTTTCGCGCACACTCTTACCGGCCCCGCCGCCCAGAGTATCAAGCTGCTCGAGAACGCGGAGGCTGAGCGCGTCAGCCTCATCACTGCGGCCAAGCTGCGCCAGAAATACCGCAATACCGCTCCGCGTAGTAATCGTATCCTGGGCCAGCTCGCCATACAGACGTTCTTCCATGGCCAGCACCTCACGATCTATCTCCAGTGCTTTTTCATAGTCGCCTTTGCGCATGGCGATATTCGACAGGTTAAACAACGCGCGGGTGACGATGCGATGCTCTTCGCCATAGTTTGCCTTCGCAATTTTCACCGCGTTCTCACTCGCCTCGAGCGCCAACTCCCATTCATTGAGCTGACTCGCCGCCCAGCCCAGACCACGGAGCGGATCTATGAGGCGATAATTGGAAGGCGAGCCCTGCGCAGTCAGCAGATCGACGGCGCGCTGCGCATTGAGCTTCGCATCTTCAAAACGTTCCATCTGAATGAAACCCATGGTGATGGCGTAGAAGAGACTGGCTTGCTCGTTGGCGCTCCCCTCGACCTGTGACAGTAGCTCAAGCGCCTCAAAACTGGCTTCGTTCGCCTCCGGCAAACGCGCGGTCGCGCGCAGGAAACTTGCACGTACGCGATGAAACTCAGCCCGGCCCTCTAAATCACGAGACGCAAGCGCTGTGAGATCCGCCAGCGCCTCAAAACGCTGCGGCATGTCCTGCAAAGCACGCTCATCTATATCGACATCAATGATGCGCAGCGCCGTGAGAAGATAGTTTTCGGGATCCACGTCCGGGTCCAGCTGCTCAAGGGCATTTTCGTAGGCTTCTCGAGCTGCCTCCACATTACCCATCCGCCGCTCCACGTCACCACGCGTCCGATACAGGAGCGCGCTGCCGACGTCTCCGCGCTCTAGCTCACTTTCGAGCACGCGCGCGCTGTCTTCGAGGACTGAGCGCATCAGCGAAAGATCTCCGCGTTCGGCTTCCGCGCTTCTGTCTTGCAGGGTTGTCAGGGTGTCGTTCAGCAGACGCGACATGGCGGTGCTCGCGCGGTCGGCGGCTTCCGCCTGCGCCTGCGCGGCATTTCGGGCAGAACCCAGATTGACGACGTAGAAAGACGTCGACGCGATCAGCACAATCGCGGCTGCTGCGAGCACCCCCGCGAGCGTTCGGTTGCGGCCGACGAGCTTGCGCAAACGATACGACGCGGTCTGCATGACCGCGCTGACCGCGTACCCTTGACGCCAGGCGCGCAGATCCGCGGCCAGGGCATCCGCACCGGCGTAGCGATGCCCGGGATCGCTGCGCAGGGCCTTTTCGATGATGCTCGCAAGTTCACGACCCAGCCGCTGCCGTTCGGATTGCTTCAGCACGACATCGTCGCCACGCACAGCCCCGGCAATGGCGTCTTTCAGGTTCACTTCCTCGAGCGGCTCACCAAGCGTATGTCGCAGCAGCGCGCCAAGCTGAAAGACATCCGATGCGACTGTCAAAGGATCTGCGCGCAGCTGCTCGGGGCTTGCAAAGCGCGGGGTCATCGCCCGCACGGTTGCGGAGTCATCATCCGGCGCATCCAGAATCTTTGCGATACCGAAGTCCGCGAGCTTTACGGTACCGGCCGCGTCAACGAGAACATTGGAAGGTTTGATGTCTCGATGCACCACCAGCCTGGCATGTGCAAATGCCACGGCATCACAAACGTCGATCATCTTGTCGACGATCTCGGATGCCGAACGGTCTGACGCCCATGCATCGATATGCTGACCGTCAATCAGCTCCATGACGAAGTACGGCCACCCTTCGTCACTGAAACCGGCGTCATACAACCGGGTGATGTGCAGGTGGTCCAGCGCGGCGAGCACCGCCTGTTCGCTGCGGAAGCGCGTCTTCCACTCGTCGCTGACGCGCGCGGCAATGGAAAGCTTCAGCGCTACTTCGCGCTCAAAGGTACCGTCGCTGCGCCGGGCCCGGCAAACGAGCCCCATACCGCCTTCAGCGATGACGTTGAGAATTTCGTAATTTCCGACCGTGCGGCCGACGAGCTGCGCCTGCTTGGCAATCGCCGATCTGGCAACCTCTATAGCGCCGCCCGTCGCAAACAAGTCGTCTGAATCCGCCACTGACCTATCGATTACCTGGCTATCGAATGCAACTATCACAAGCCTACGATGGGCGGGTGCGATGGGCAACGTGGCGGCCCGATCCGGCCGGATCGGTGGCGGTGAGATTCATGAGCAGCGCCGCGCCGGACTCCGGCATTTCGCCGTGCCCGAGGAGACTCACCGATCCGCTGCGAGTTCCACCTGATCTTCCATGTTGCTGAGCGTGCGACGGAGTTCCCGCCCAATCCATACGAGCCAGCCCGCAAAGGCGAGCCCGACCAGCACTGTCGGTGCAAACGCGACTGCGGCTATCCAGAACAGCAGGAAAAGCAGCCACCGTGAGAGGGCGGCTGCGAAACGCGATGGCACGGACCCCACACCGGGCGAATAGGCGAAGGACTTCACGCGCAGGAACCAACCGTTTGCGATCAGCGCAGCGAAGAAAACGATCCGCAGCGGCGGCGCTTGATCGATCACTGGCGCGTCGTCGTGTTCAGCATCTCCGGCAGCGTCGCCGGCGGCAAGTGACTTTTCGATGGCACCCCATGCGTGTTGCGCGGTGGGCCGCGCGACCGTGCCGTTGAGGTTCTCGACAGACGGCAACGAGCGCCAGCGGTAGAGAACACGGCCCGCATTCGTCAGCGCCAGCACACCGGGCTGAAAGTAGCCCTTCGGATGTTCAACTTCCCAGTTCGCTCCGCGTCGCAAGAACTCGAGATCGCCTCTGTTTGCGTAGAGCGTCAGCCAACCGCGCTCGCTGCACGTCCTGGAAATCTCCTGATGAGGATCCCCCACGTTCTCGAAGTTGAGCTCCCAATGTTCGTGCGCCTGATCGGCCAGATGCTGTGGCTCACTGGTGACGGCAAACACCTCGCCACCGGCGTCGCGTATCTTTTCGACAACTCCCTCGGTCATATAGCCCCGTAACTCGGCGCGACAGGGAGGTCACCAGAAGCCTCGGTAAAAAAGCAGAACGACGAAAGCGTGTTGGGAGAGCACTTTGTCGAGCCAGCTACTGCGGACACCCGGCGGCGGATCCAGCTCCGCCTGCAGCTTCTCACCTTGCGGTGCAGGCACCGAGTCGGCAAATTCAACTTCCCAAGCGTCCGTTGTTCCGCTGACCCGGAAAGTGCGCTGCTCGCAGCGATCCCCTCCACACAAGACGAGGCGCAGCTCGTCGGACCCACTCAATGCTTCGTCTGCGTCGAGGATACCAGTGACGCTGAACTCGTCCTCAGCCGCATCGGCTGATGCGTTGAACCAGGCGACCGCAGCATTGACTCGCGGCTGTAAGGCGTCGGGGATGGTTTCGCTCACTTGCGGCATCACGCCTCCTTTTTCCGTTCTTAGTGCACAACGTCGTGGCAGAGCTTACCGCCACCCGGATCATGAGGTCCATCAGCCTGATTTCGCCAACAAGCAGACCTGCAATTTCGCTACGACTGAATATCGCTGGGGGAAGCACTCAATCGTTCGTACGACACAAGGATGTAGGCGGCCACCGCAACATCTACGAGCGCGCAGAAAGCCGGATACCAGCTGAATACGCCTGGATTGACGAAGAAGAGGTCGTGATAGAAGTCGTAAAGCCCGTGGCTCAGCCAGGCAACGCCGATCACAACCAGCGTGAGCTTCGATCTCATGCGCCATACCACCAGGCCGGTCGCGATGTACGGCAAGCCGTAGAGAAACTCTTTGAGAACGACGCTCGCGTCCATGGCGAGCATGCCGAACAGCATGTAGTAAACGGGCAGCGTAGCCAGGAACAGAGGCCAGGCCAGCGAGTCCCATCTTTTGTTTCGTATGAGATAGATCGTCGGCACGATAAATGCGACGCCTATGATGACGCCGAGCACTTCAGGCGACACGCTTGAGCACCTCTTTTTTGAGCCCGATACCGAGGAGCTGTTCGATGTTGGCTTTGACCCGAAAGGCAGAGCTCATCACTTTGTGTTTACCCATGACACCCTCTCGAAAGGAGGGGCGTTCCGCGATGCGCTTAAACCATGCCGCGTATGCTGGAAACAGTTCATCGAAGGGATAGTCACATTCGATCAGGCGGAGGGTTTTCATCGCCCAGATGATGTCCGCCATCGTCAAATCGTTGCCTGTCAAAAACGTCCTGCCGTCCTGCAACCGCTGTTCGTGCTCGCGAAAAGCCGTATTGAGTTTTTCGAGGTGTTCGACATATACGGCGTCCGGAATGGACTGTTTGTCGTAACCCTCATAAAAGCTGATCAGTTGCTCGCCATCTTTCGCGTCTTTCAGCAACGCTTTCAAATGAGTTTCTTCCTTGTTCGATAACCGCGCCAAACCGCGCAGTCCCCAGCGAAACGTCACAAACCGAATCGATCGGTGCAGGTCTTTGCCGAGATCCGTCAGCGCCTGAGCATCCGCCATCAGCTCCGGGTCATGCCTGGGCACCAGGGGCGTGCCGCCGAACGCTTCATCGAGGTAAGCCACGATATCCATTGACTCGATGTGAAGCTCACCGTCGTGGACCAGCGCAGGCACCACCAGATTCGGCTGTATCTTCGAATAAGTCTCGGTCATGTGCTCTTTCTTGACTAACGACACCTGCCTGCTGACCCAGGCCCCCTCTTCACCGGCGCATGAGGCCGCATCTTCTGCGTCGAACCTCACCTCACGCCCTCTGACCAGGCCTTTTTCGTGCAACGCAAACCGCACACGTTGAGCACACGGCGCCCCGTCGTAGTGGAACAAATGGACACCTTCCAGCTTCCTCACAATCGGGCTGTCCGGATTCTCAATTTTCACTGCTCTTCCCCGCTGTATTTTTTGTACCGTATCGCATAAAATAAACTGCCGTCAACGATTAATTTGCGAAAAGGTACAAAATGGGCAGAGGCAGGCCGCGGAAGTTCGACGAAGACGAAGCGCTGAACGGCGCGATGCTGCTGTTCTGGGAGAAAGGTCTGTCAGCCACATCCCTGGACGATCTATCCCGGGCAATGCGCATGAACAGGCCAAGCATCTACAACACCTTTGGCAACAAGGACGAGATCTACCGCAAAGCCCTGGACCGATTCTGTGGACAACTTGACGAAGGGATGGAAGAAACGCTCGAAGCAGTGCCCGAGCTAAGAAAAGGCCTCCTGGCATTTTTCGACCGGGCAATCGCTGTGTATTGCGGTTCCGACCCGGCGATGGGTTGCCTGATGGTTTGCACGGCGCCAAGCGAAGCCCTCTCGCATCCGGAAGTTGGCGAGGATCTGAATGATCTGATCCAGCGAATCGATGGGGGCTTTGCCAAGCGCCTGGAAAGAGCCCGAATCGAAGGCGAAATATCCAGCGACATTGAGACCAGGCTGACGGCCCGCCTGTTGCAAGCCACGCTGCAGACGATCGCGCTCAGAGCCAGAGCCGGCACCTCCAAACGGGAGCTCAGAAAGATTGCCACCTATGCAGTCGACAGGCTCCTGGACTGACCCTGGCAGCGGGACGGGCGCGCTCCTGTAACGCGAAGCCGCATTTCTCCGAACCTGATTAACCCAGTATGCTGGGCATCTGAGACTATGTGACTGAGAGTTCAAGCAAGACCGCTCAATGAACCAAAGCTCCCTGCACAGCTGGCGCTTCAGGAAAATACAGGATGGATAAAGTAAACAACTGGCTACAGGTAGTGTCGAATCTCGGAATCGTCCTTGGTTTGATATTGGTCGCCGTCCAGCTCAATCAAGACTCGAAATTCAATCAAAGCCAGATTCAGAGTCAGCATAATGTCTTCAGGGAGAACCAACAGATTGCACTGGGCGAGAACTTCGCCGCAACGAGAGCGCGATTGGCACGAGGGAACGCGAGTGAAATCACCGATGAGGACCTCCTGCTATACCACTTCTATGTGAATACCTACGTTTCCCAACTTCTGACGCTCAAGTCCTTTTCAGAACGCGGATACCTCGAGAATGACGCTTACGAGTGGATGGCCACCAGTGCAATCGTATGCGGGTTATTCGACGGCGACGTTGGCATGACGTATCTGGATGTGATGGGTTACGAAGACGACATCGGCGTGACGATTCGGAACACCCTGGAAACCTGTCGCGAGGATCGAAAAGCCAGGGGCATCGAAGAGACCTCCTTCTGGGCGCATTATTTGCAGTCGATGCGCGCGGGTTTGAGCAAGCAAAACTGATGACAATACACCGGCTGCCGCGGTGTGTGCACTTAGTCCGAACGCCCCTAAGTGGCGCCCCATTTTTCGAGGTGCAGCTGGATCAATTCGATCAACGTCCCATCCGGGTCGCGACAGATCGCGATATCCGCAAGCCCGCCGACACCTTCAGTCGGCTCAGACACGAACTCCACCCCAGCGCCCTTCAGGAGCTCGAAATCCCGAGCCAGATTTGGCGTGCCGAGACAGAGACGCACCATGCCCAGGTCGTCGTTGGCACCCGGTGCCTGGGGAGCGTCCTTTGAATACTCCGTCAAATCGATCTTCGGGAAGCCCTCATCCAACTGCATGATGCAGGCGCGCGCCGTTGTGCCCGAGGGGAGATCCAGCGCTTTGCTCTGGGCGGCGGGAATATCAGAAGCTGAGTCTTTCCCGATACCGAGATACGGCACACCCGGGATCAGCAGACTGAAACCGAGTTTCTCGTAGAATTCGATGGATCTGTCTAGATCACTCACGTTGATGTTGATGTGGCCCCAGCTCAGTTCAGGTGTTGTCATTCTCGCTCTCCCCTCTCTTCTCGTTTTCGTCACGGTTTCAATCTGCAGACCACGGAAGTCTATCCGAACAGAGATCCGACTTGACCCGGGAAATATCGGGCTCCGAGACTTAGCTCAGGCGGCGTCCGCACCCGAACCGGAGCGGCGGACCTGTTAGACTCCAGCGCTACAGAGACACCGCACACCTTGCCAGCGGGAGCCGTGAGCCTCTGAGCCGCGCACCTTAACTAACTCGAAAGTAAAACAAGGAAAGTCTGTGACCGAACTGACAGAGCTTGCGACAGGACTCAAATTTCCAGAAGGTCCAATTGCAATGGATGACGGCTCGGTCATCCTGGTGGAGATTGCCCGGGGAACTTTGTCTCGGGTGACATCCAATGGTGAAGTAGAGGTCATCGCCGATCTTGGCGGCGGGCCAAACGGCGCAGCTATCGGTCCGGACGGCGCGTGCTATGTCTGCAACAACGGCGGCCTGATGTGGCATGAGAGCAGACAGGGGCTGCTCTTCCCGGGCCATCAGCCGGACGATTATTCAGGCGGAAGAATAGAGCGGGTTGATCTTGCGACAGGCGAAGTCACGGTGCTCTATACACAAGCCGGGAACACAGCCCTTCGTGGGCCCAACGATATCGTGTTCGATCGGCAAGGCGGGTTCTGGTTTACCGATAATGGCAAAACCCGCGAACGCGACAGAGATCGAACCGGGGTCTTCTATGCAACCGTTGATGGCGAGCACATTTTAGAAGCTGTCTTTCCCCTCGAGGGACCAAACGGGATTGGTCTTTCTCCCGACGAGTCCACGCTATACGTCGCGGAAACGCCAACTGGCCGGCTCTGGGCGTACGCCCTCAAAGGCCCGGGTCAAATCGACAAGTCTGTCAATCCCGCCATGATGGCACAGCTCCCCGACTACCATATGTTCGATTCACTCGCGGTAGATGCTGAAGGCAACATCTGCGTTGCCACTATCATCACCGGAGGCATTACCGTTCATTCTCCAGACGCACAGAAGGCTGAATTGATTCCCATGCCGGATTCAGTCACCACAAATATCTGTTTCGGCGGGAAAGACCTCAGGACAGCCTTTGTGACATTGTCCTCAACAGGCAAACTTGTGTCGCTGCCATGGAATTCAGCGGGACTGCCGCTCAACTTTCTCAATAAGTGACGGCACATACCCTGCGGTGGCGGCAGCCGCCAAAATGGGTTGCGCCACAGAGTCAGGGCTTACAAAGACCTTAGGTTGAATTGTTGCGTGCTTCACGTGCAGCGCGCTTCTTCATCCCTCCCGCCTTTATATTACTTTCTATTTAGTAAATAATATACCGGCAGCATCGATGGCTACTCCGGACGGCTGAAGGACTGCTGGTCAGCAGCATGAGGATCAGCGCCAACGCGATCTGCAACTGTCGTCTTCTCTAAAGGTAACTTATGTTTACGGGCATCTCTTTTGAACCTTTCAGGCTGCCACCCGAGGCAGAAACCGTTCGTCAGGAAGTGCGCGAATTCCTCGCAGCTGAACTGAACCCTTCGGACTTGCCGAGTTCCGATTTCAATGCCGGCGATTCGCCAGAGTTCTCGCGCAAGCTTGCAGACAAGGGTTGGATTGGCATGACGTGGCCAAAGGAATATGGCGGTGGAGGCCGCAGCTTTCTCGAAAGGTATGTGGTCACGGAAGAATTACTCGCCGCGGGCGCCCCGGTTGGCACCCACTGGATCGCTGACAGGCAAACGGGCCCCCTGCTCCTGAAGTTCGGCTCTGAAGAGCAGCGCAAACGCTTTCTACCCGGCATCGTCAAGGGTGAGTACTTTTTCTCCATTGGTATGAGTGAGCCGGATTCGGGGTCTGATCTCGCATCGATCAGGACCAATGCCACGAAAACAGACGGTGGTTGGATCCTGAATGGCAGCAAGATATGGACAAGCTACGCGCACACGAATCACTTTATGGTCGCCCTAGTGCGAACCGAGCCACAAGGCGAAAACAGGCACGCCGGGATGAGTCAGTTCATTATCGATCTGAATGACCCGAACGTGACAATCACAGGCATAAAGAACCTGTCGAACGAAGCAGATTTCAACCAGGTCTTTTTCGATGACGTCTTCATTCCTGACGATATGGTCGTGGGGAAGCCTGGAAATGGCTGGGAGCAAGTAATCAGCGAACTCGGTTACGAGCGAAGTGGTCCGGAACGATTTCTTTCAGCATTCCGGGTTCTTGTCGAGTTCGCACGCGCCATCGAAAAAGGAGCTACCGAGGAGCAGCTTGCGCTCCTGGGCCGATTGACCGGACATCTGGTGACGTTGCGAAGGATGTCAATTTCAGTCGCCGGCATGCTGGAAGCAGGCAAGCTGCCGATTACCGAAGCCGCGTTAATCAAGGACGTAGGAAACACCTACGAGCGCCTGGTGCCGGAAGTTATCCGAACGGCAGCACCGCGCAACGTAACGCCTCGTTTTCTCGAGACACTGAATCAGTGCATTCTCCACGCGCCGTCGTTCACGCTGCGTGGCGGTACGCGGGAAATTCTCAAAGGCGTGATCGCGCGCGAACTGGGCCTGAGGTAACTCATGAACGAACAGCAAACCCTTATAAGCGATACGTTGAACAGGCTTCTGACGGACCTATGCACGAAAGACGTCATAGACGCGGCCGAGGCTGGATGCTGGCCCGAAGAACTCTGGTCGGTGCTCTCTGAAGCGGGAATTACGACAGCGGGCATTCCTGAAGCGGCAGGCGGCGCCGGCGGTGAAATAGAGGACTCGATGCTCGTATTGCGCATGGCCGGTAGATTCAGCACGCCGGTGCCACTCGCTGAACATTTCATCGCAGCTTTTCTATTGGCGGAGCATGGCGTTGATATTGGCACAAAACCCGTGACGGTCGCCGGAGATCGTTTCAACATCCGACAAGGAGGCAAAGTCTGCGGCGTGGCCCAGAACGTTGCTTTCGCGCGGTGGTGCAAGCAAATGTTGGTTGTCACCAAGTTCGGCAAACTGTGCCTCATCGATTTAGACGCCTGCGATATCACACCCGGCATGAGCATCGCCGGAGAACCTCGCGACAGAGTCGCGTTCGACGGTGTCCCATACGGGACGTTCGATGCCGATACACGGGCTGCCGAGCGGCTACTGCATCTGGGTGCCGCTACCCGGGCCAGCTTAATGGCGGGCGCCCTCGAAGCGATTCTCGAAATGTCCGTACAGTATTCGCTGGAACGATCACAATTCGGTCGTCCGATCTCCAGATTCCAGGCAATTCAGCAGCAACTGGCCACGCTCACGGGCGAAGTTGCCGCGAGCACCATGGCAGCAACGCTGGTGAGTTCGCTCGATGAAATGGACATTGCGATCGCCAAAGCGCGTGTCGGAGAAGCTGTTTCTTTGTCGACTGATATTGCGCACCAGGTGCATGGAGCGATGGGATACACGATGGAGCATCCGTTGAATCAGCGCACCCGTCGCCTATGGTGCTGGCGCAATGAATACGGCGATGAACGCTTCTGGCAGACAAAAGTTGGAAAGGCACTGGTGGCGGACGGCGCAGACGGCCTCTGGAACGCCGTGGTCACCATGCAGTAACAATTTGAGCAAGGAGAAGGGATGAAAACCGCACTGGAGGACGCAATCGACGTCCTGTCGGCCAGAATTGATCAGCCGTCCAAGCCAACGGAATGGTTCGAAATCACCCAGGACCGAATCAACAAATTTGCCGACGCCACGATGGGAGATCAATGGATTCACGTTGATCCAGAACGTGCAAGGAACGGGCCGTTCGGAGCGCCCATTGCGCATGGCCACCTGACCATGTCTATCGTTCTGCCGGATGGTAAGGATATGGGCCTACCAAGTTTAGAGGGCCAGAAGATGGCCATTCAATATGGTTGGAACAAAGTACGCTTCGTAACGCCCGTAAGGGTTGGCGACCTAATCCGTATGATCGCAATGATTAAAACGGTTGAACCAAAAGGCCAGAAAATGATCGAGGTGATCAACGAGATGACTTTTGAAATCAAGAACTCCGAAAAGCCGGCATTTGTCGGCGAAAGCGTAATCAGAATTGCTTTCTAGTTAGATATGACGAGCCTCCCGAGGCGACCAAGCACGCGACGGCTCGCTTCCGATACCGCCGCTAACGTCAGACGAATAGCCGATAAAGTCAATTCACACCAGCGCCCGTCTGAACGGCTGATTTCAAATTTCTAAGAATCGGCTTGTTTCCTTCGGCGACAGATGCCGGGTGTGTTGCGTCGGTGAAGTCAGTGATCTCATCCCACGCTTCGGCAACGTCGTCGGCATCGAAGCTTTCGGCCAGGCTGAACATTTTACCGCATGCGCGTTCCCAGCGAAGCTTTGCCATGAAACCCGCGCCTACCTCGAACAGGCCACAGGTTTCAACACTGCCCTCGTCACAAAGTCTTATGACAAGCGGAGTCACAAATTCCGGCCGCAACGCTTCAACCAACTCCTTGGACATGACGGTCTCTGTCATTCGGGAGCCGGCGATGGGTGCGATGGTGTTTACGTTGATATTCTTTGTACGCCCTTCATGCGCAAGCGTTTGGGCCATGCCCAGTTGAGCCAACTTCGCCATCGCATAGTTCGCCTGTCCGAAATTGCCGTAAATTCCGGCTGAAGAGGTCGTGAAGACGATGCGGCCATAGTTCTGCTCTCGCATGTAAGGCCAGGCAGCGCGCGTCACCTTGAACGGACCCTTTACATGGACGTCGTAGATGATGTCCCAATCCGCCTCCGTCATCTTGTGAAAGGTCTTATCGCGAAGAACCCCCGCATTGTTTATGAGGATATCGATACGACCGAAAGCATCCAGCGCGGTCTCTACAATCTTTTCGCCATCAGTTACCGAGTCGTAGTTGGCAACGGCCTCGCCTCCAGCGGACCTGATCTCGTCGACAACAAGGTCAGCCACGCGTTGGTCACTGCCGTCGCCGGAGGTCGAACCGCCAAGATCATTGACCACCACTTTCGCCCCTCGTTCGGCGAATCCAAGGGCGTGCGAACGACCCAAGCCGTTTCCAGCGCCGGTGACGATAACCACGCGGCCATCAAATCGAATATCAGTCACTGACCTCTCCCTGCATATATATTTTACTGAATAGTAAGTAATACATGGTGGAAAAACAAGTTTCCGACATACACAGGCCTGAGTATTTGATTTACCAATTGTTCAGGAATATTGTTCACCGAATCAAAGTTCGGACAGGGGGTTGGCAGGTGCCGAAGAAACGATTGATCGGCAAGCCCAAGAACGCAGATATTTCATTCATCGATCGCAAGTTTGAGGTACTGCTTACGGCGGCGCGGCTATTCAACAAGCAGGGCTACCACAAAACCACCATGGACGACATCGCCGCGGCACTTGGTGTCACAAAGCCTGCGCTTTACTACTACGCCAAGAGCAAGGACGAAGTGCTGTATGAGGTGATCAGTCATGCGCTCAGCGATACCAGCGGGCCACAGCTGCCGAGCGACGACGACCCCAGACCCGCGGCAGAACAGCTAAGAGAATACTTCCGCGCCTGGGCCGTCATGATTTGCGGCGACTTCGGACGTTGCCTCATCACCACACAATCCTCGAGCCTGGAAACCCCCACCCGCAAAAAAAGTACGAATGCTCGCCGCAAGATTCACAAACGTATCGAGGAGATATTGGAAAAAGGGATGGTGGACGGCTCAATTCGCCAAGTGGATGCAAAGCTCGCGGCCCTCGGGTTATTCGATTTGTACAACGGTATCGCCCATTGGCACGATGCCGGCGGCCGACGCTCGCCGGAAGAGATTGCCGACAGTCACTGGGACGTATTTGTCAGCGGCATGCTCAGTTGAGAGTTCGGCACCGTTTGACGCCGTGCCACCCTACCTGCGGCCAACGGCTCATCCCAAGCCGAAGCCTTACTTCAGCCTGAAGTTTTAATCTCTGGCGTAAATGGTGACGACGCAGGCACCTCCAAGCCCCAGGTTGTGCTGCAGGGCATGCCGAGCGCCCTCAACCTGGCGCTGATCGGCATCGCCGCGCAACTGCCACACCAGCTCAGTACACTGAGCGAGACCAGTCGCGCCCAGGGGATGTCCCTTGGACAGCAGACCGCCGGAGGGATTGACGACTACACGACCACCATACGTATTGTCGCCATCCCAGATGAATCGTTCGGCGGTGCCTTCTTCCGTCAGACCCAGCGCTTCGTATGTAATCAGCTCGTTCGCAGTAAAGCAGTCGTGCACTTCGCACACTTGTATGTCATCAGGTCCCAGCCCGGCCTGCTCGTATGCGCGATCGGCAGCCTCCTTCGCCATGTCGTATCCGCTCAACTTGCGCAATGAATGTGATTCCAGAGTGCTCCGAAAGTCTGTGGTCATCGCCTGGCCTTTGATCGAGATCGCATTGTTGAGGCCGTGTTTTTTCGCAAACTCGTCACTGCAGACCACGGCAGCAGCGGCGCCACAGGTAGGCGGACAGCACTGAAAACGGGTGAGGGGACCGAAAATGTGGGGGGAAGCCATGATCTGCTCGACCGTGAGCTCTTCTCGAAAGACGGCGTAGGGATTTTTTGCCGCATGCCTGCGTGCCTTCTCCGAGATCTTCGCGAACGTTTCGGGACGCGTGCCGTATTTTTCCATGTACTCCTGACCTGCACCGCCGAAGTACTGGGCTGCGTCGGGAGCTGCAGGATCCGTCTCCTGCATGCTCTTGCGCACCTTGAAGAGTCTCTTCATCGGGCTTGGGCGGTCAGTAAAGGCTGCACCCAACGCTCCGGGATTCATCTGCTCGAAACCGAGCGCGAGCGCGCATTCCGCCATTCCCGATTCGACGGCCTGTCGCGCAAGATACAGCGCGGTTGATCCTGTTGAGCAATTATTGTTGACGTTGATAATCGGGATGCCGGTCATGCCGAGGCCGTACAGCGCGGCCTGCCCACAGGTGGAATCGCCGTACACGTAGCCGACATACGCCTGCTCTATCTGGTCATACAAAAGTCCCGCGTCATCAATCGCAGCCCGTGCTGCGTTCTCACCCATCACGCTGTAGCTGTCACTGGCTCCCGGCTTCGTGAACGGAATCATTCCCACGCCGGCAATCTTCGTCTTCCGAGACATATTGGACCCTCT
Organism: Pseudomonadales bacterium; assembly: GCA_965267275.1. Lineage (GTDB taxonomy): Bacteria > Pseudomonadota > Gammaproteobacteria > Pseudomonadales > Azotimanducaceae > UBA4421. The sequence continues at coordinate 1,139,422 of OZ253950.1, read as the reverse complement.
TTTTTTGGTTTACTGAGAAGAAAGAAATCTTCTATGAGAAATCAACGAAAGCACTGGCATATCAGGCGAGCGCAGTTTCTGAGTATTGCTCTCGTAGCAGCCGCTTCAGCACCTTGCCGTTCGCGTTTCTTGGAATCACATCGATAAACGCCCCACCTTTTGGCAGTTTGAAACGCGCGAGCTTGCCGTCACAGTGGGCAAGTATGTCGTCCACCGTGAGCGCGTCGTTTTTGCTGACGACAACTGCAAACGGAGATTCGCCCCACTTCTCACTCGGCTGGCCAATTACGGCGACCTCAACTACGTCTGGATGAGAAAGGATCACGTTTTCGATCTCAGCGGGATAAACGTTCTCGCCGCCCGAAATGATCATGTCCTTGATACGATCTTTGATATAGATGAAACCATCAGCATCAATCATGGCCACATCGCCGGTTCTCAACCATCCGTCCTGAGTGATGGTTTCAGCAGTGGCATCAGGCCGATTCCAGTACTCCTTCATGATGTGTTTACCGCGCACCCAGACCTCACCCTGCTCCTCCGGTTCGACGTCGGACCCATCCTCGGTGACCACCCGAATATCCGTGTGGAAAAATCCGCGGCCCGTTGAACCAATTTTCCGCACGGCATCTTCTCCCGCGATGATACAAGCGGGGCCACATGCCTCAGTGAGTCCGTATATCTGCTGCACATCGATGCCAATCGCAAGATATTGCTCAATCAGACTGACCGGCAGCGGTGCGGCACCACATTCAATCCAGCGTAACGAGGAGATGTCATAGTCATCTAAGTCAGGCACCTGGATCATAAAGTTGAGCATTGCCGGCACGAGAATAGAGGTCGTGATCTTTTCTTCGTGAATCAACTCCCAGGCGCGGGCCGGTTCAAATTCGCGCATCACCACGCTGGTCGTGCCACAGTAAACATTGATCGTGATCGGGGTCAGTGCGCCCACATGGAACATAGGCAAGGCTGCAAGAAAGACGTCCCGATCATGCATATCGGCAGAGACCATCCATGTCACCAGGGCCCAGAACGTTGTCGTATGCGTATGGACGACACCCTTGGGCAATCCCGTAGTGCCTGAGGTGTACATGATGTAAAGCAGATCATCATCTTCCGCACCGATCGGTGGCTCTGCGTCACTCGCGGCCTCTCGCAGCAATTCGTAGTCTTTCGCGAATGCCGGTAAATGTGTTGCCTGGGAGTGTATCCAGTAGTTGATATCGGTCTTGTCGCCCCGGCTGTTGAGATCATCAACCAGCGCCGTAAACTCATCGCCGTATAGCAGTACCGTGCAGCCGCTGTCCTTGAGAATGAACTCGAGCTCATCAGCTACCAGGCGCCAGTTCAGTGGGACAACAACACCGCCGATTTTCGCAATCGCAAAGTAGGACTCTAAATACTCGGCGCTGTTCATCATCAGAATGCCGACGCGATCGCCTTTGGAGACCCCCAGATCGATGAGCGCATTGGCAATACGATTTGCGCGACCATTGAGCTCCGCAAACGTCAGACGAAGCCCAGATTCGCTGCCAACGTAAGCTATGCGGCTGCCGGTCAGCTGGGCGCGTTTACTCAGTATCAACCCGATGTTGTTATCCATGCTTCCCCTCTCAGCTCAAAAGCAGCCCGCTCAGCCCGGGGCAGCTAACAAGTCTAGGAACGGCCCACTGCCTGGGTCACCCCTTCGCCCGACAGGTCGACCCCTTTGTAACCATCCGCAGCCACCTGATTGATCCGCTTGACATATTTTGGGGCGCCGCCGTTATACACGAGGTATCGCGGATTGCCGGCTTCGTGGCCCTTCACGTTCGAGTTGTAGCCCGTGAACCAGGACTTCGCCTTTCGCATCAACATGGTTGAGTACATGCTGACTACATGGTCGGTCCATTCCTTTTCCGCATCGGCATCAGCCTCCACCCGCGTGTAGCCGTTCTGCCAGACATGCTCCAGGAGACCGGTGACCCAATCCACTCCGGTCTCGATGGCGCGCGGATAGTTGGCTGAAGCCGACCCACTCTGCGGCCCGGCCGGGATCAGCATGTTGGGGAAGCCATGCACCAGCATGCCCAGATAGGTGGACACCGCGGTGTCCCACTTTTCCTTCAGCTTCTGCCCGCCCGTGCCCCGGATATCGATATGGTCGAAAGCCCCGGATATCGCATCGAAGCCGGTGGCGTAAATGATGACATCGAGGTCGTAGTGCTGGGCCGTAGTCTGGATACCGGTCTCCGTCATACATTGCATGGGTGTCTCTTGCAGACAGACCAGCTCAACGTTCTGGCGGTTGAACGCCTCGTAGTAATAGGTCTCCAACGGCACCCGCTGCACGCCGTAACCGTGATCTTTCGGAATGAGTTTGTCCGCAGTCCAGGCGTCTCTGACACGCTCCCGAATCCGCCCGGCAACGTACTCGGAAAACTCAGCGTTAGCAGCCTCATCGGTAAAAATTTCGCGGAAATTCCGGAGCCAGAGACAGAAACCCGGCTGCTCATAGAGCCGATCCCAGGTCGCTATCCGCTCCTCCCGTGAGACTTCCCAGAAGCCGCGGCGGTCGGGATGGTGTTCCATGCCGCCGGGCGACTTGTCACACGCTTCAAAGATTTCGTCGTAGCGAGAGCGGATCTCGTTCATCTCGGCGACAGAGATCTGATAGTTGTTGAGTGGCGAGGCCCAGTTTGGCCGGCGTTGAAATACTTTGAGTTGGCCGGCCTGTTTGGCGATCTCGGGAATAATCTGGATGGATGTGGCGCCCGTGCCGATGATGCCGACGTTCTTGCCCCTGAGGTCGATCCCGTCCGTCGGCCAGTAGTAGGTGTGGAAGGCGGTGCCCTTGAAGCTCTCGCGGCCTTCAATATTGGGCAGGGTCGGTTGTGACAGCAGGCCAAGGCCCATGATCACGTAGCGGCTGGTCAACTCGCGTCCGTCGCTCAGACTCAGGCGCCAGAAACTACCCTCTTCGTCAAAGATCTGAGATTCAACCTTCACGTTAAACTGCATGTACCGGCGCAGGTCAAATTTGTCGGCAACGAAATTCAGATAGCGCAGATTCTCGGACTGCGGCGAGTAGCGCTCCTTCCAATGCCATTCGTCGAGCAGTTCCTTGGAAAAGGAATAGCCATATATGTAGCTCTCGGAATCGAAGCGAGCCCCCGGATAGCGGTTGAAGTGCCAGGTGCCGCCCAGGTCGTCCCCCATCTCGAGGACGGTGGCGTCGATACCAAGATCGACCAGGCGCTTGATTTGGTAGATGCCGCAGACACCTGCGCCGATGACGACCACTTCATAATGTGTCTGTGTGAGATCGGGTTGCGTACTCATGGCGTTGGTCCTTTCTTGTCTCTTTTATCGCTTCTGTATATCGCGAATTATCAGCCGGCCTCTGCAACGGCCACCGCAACCGCTCAGGCTTTCACGCGTTCCAGCGGTTCTCTGCCCATGGCCAGGTTGAGACTGTCGTGGTAATGAATCAGCGCCGCCTCATTTCGACCATAGGTCAGATTGGCCTGCGCACCGCTGGTGTATCCGTGCTGAATGCGTTCCGACATGGCGAAGTCTTCGTCCCTCACTGCCGATAGCCCGACCTGAATGTTCCTCGCCCAATGATTTCGCGCGCGTTCACTCTCAATCGGTTCGGGAGCATAGAGAGAGTACTTAGTCGTGAACCGATCGACAGCGTTGCCGGCCGGATAGGTTCTCCAGGTCTCAAAATGCCCGGCCTGCATCAGCAGCATGGTGTTGGGGAAGAGCACATACGCAATGTTGGTGAGCGGCAGCAGATCAAAGGAATCCGGCGCCTCTCCCACCTTGTCTGTCAGCGGCTTGCGGGGCACCACCAAACGCAGATGCGGCCCGAAGGCATCGAAGGTCGTAATATTGGCCGTGGCATAATCGGCAACAGTATTCCGATGCAGCACGTTGAAATGGTAGGTCTCGAGAAAGCCGTCAATGACAATCTTCCAATTGAAATCCTGCTCAATCGTGTGCGTCTCGAAATGGGTGAAGCCGTCCAGGTGGTATGCCGCCAGATCGTCCTGCAAGCCGGCCAGATAATCATCGATATCGATCGTCCCGCCCGGCTTCGTGCGCACCCAGATCAAGCCGTATTTCTCAACGACAGGAAGTTCCACCAGCCCATGATCCGCCTGGTCGATGCCGGGAAAACTTCTCGCATCAGGAATGCCCTTCAGCGCGCCATCGAGACCATAGGTCCAGGCGTGGTAGGGGCAGACAAAGCCGTTCTTCACGTGCCCGCAGCCTTCCGCCACCGGCGCGCCCCGATGGCGGCAGACATTAAGGAAAGCCCGAACGCTGCGGTCACGGCCGCGGACCACCAGCACGGGAACACCGGCCATATCCTCGGTCAGAAAGTCGCCGGGCTCCGGTATCTCGCAGCCGAAACCCGCCAGGAGCGGCCAGCCGCCAAACAGCTGGTCCTTCTCCTCGGCAAGGCGGATTGGATCGGTGAATGTGGTGACCGGGTTCAAGGCAGCGTGCGAAGCGTAGTCCGTTTTGCCCTCAGCCAGATTGTCGAGAATCCGATGAGCCAGGTCTTCGCGGGTCTCCTGAAGCATTGTGCTTTCCCCTCTTGACTATGTGAGGGGAAGATAGCGGCGCTTTTGCCATTCTGTCCAATACCTAATATTCTCTCAGGCATCTCCATATGGAATGGGAAGCGCGCCATCATCACTGACCTGAGAAAGCTCAGACATGTCGTGGGCGTTGCGGACGCGGGGAGCTTTACCTCGGCGGCAGGCGCGCTCGCGATATCCCAATCGGCGCTCACCAAAAGCGTTGCCGAGGTCGAGCACCGTCTCGACATGAAGTTGTTTCACCGGCTGCCGCGCGGCGTGCGCTTAACGGAAGCTGGTGAGGTCTTAGTCGAGCGTGCGCGGCAAATCCTCGCAGACACCGAAGACCTGATGAGCGGCGTAGACAATCTCAGGACCCTGCGCAGCGGGCGACTTCGCCTGGGCGTTGCACCAGCCGCGTTTGTAACGCTGGTCCACGAAGCGGTCGCTGAGTTTGCCAAGACCTATCCTGGCATACGCATCGAGGTGCTCGAGACAGATGTTGAAGAAACAGCCCGCATGTTGTCCGCGGGCCGCCTGGAAGTTGCCATCGGGGAAGCCAGCGCGCTGGCCCAGTGGAACGAAATTACTACCGAAACCATTGCCACGCTGCACAATTGTTTCATCGTGCGCCCCGACCATCCGCTGCGCCAACTCAAGCGCATCAAACCGCGGGATCTACTGGATTATCCCCTTGTCGCAGCGACGGATCGCCTGCCCACAGACGACGTATTGGCCAGCATTTATGTCAAGGCCGGCCTGTCACCCACAGAACCTCAGTATCGCTGCAACAGCGTCAATCTGGTGCGCAAGCTGGTGTTAAACACCAATGCGGTGGCGCCGCTGGTGACTTACGAACAACTCGGGCCGGAAGCGCAAAAGACCTTCTTTGTCATAGAAGACGTCGTCGGGCTGCGTCAGCTCGAACTGGGACTCGCCACCGCCAAAAGCAGGGATCAGGTGCCAGCGGCAGCGGCGTTCCGCGACATATTCAGAAACACGCGGGCGGATTCCACGCTGTGAGCAGGCTAGCTGATCTCATCAGCATCGACGGAAGATATTCCGGGCAATCCATCCTCACGAGGTACAACTGAGAATTTCCCTCGCGGCGCAGGCATAAAGGGAGAATAAGATAGGCCCGGCGGATGCCGGGCCCTCAGGATCCAGGGATGCGCCCCGGATGAATCACGCAGGATTACAGTTCCATACTGAACTCCAGGCCTACGACACGACCCGGAGCGATCGGTGAAAAGGTACCGTTGCCATTGAGCGACGGCTGCAAGCTCGAGTTGCCAAAGAATGGGTCTGGCCCGGCAACCGCTCCGGTAACCGGGAACGAGCTCAGTGCCCGGATCTCATCCAAGAGGTTACGGCCGAATGCAGCAACTTCGTACTGTCTTGCATCACCAAATTTAAGCGCAAGGCGGGCGCTCAAGATGTTCATATCAATAATCGGTGCCAGGTTGCTGTCCGTGATGAACACATCGTCGCGGTAGTCGTATGAAACCCGCGCCGACAGATCACCAAAGTCGAGGGCAACGTCATAGGTTGCCGATAGGTGCACAGTCCAGTCCGCCAAGCGCGGGAACTTTTGACGCTCGTCAGCGCTGTCGACGACGCTGTCACCGTTCAGATCAAAGATCACGTTGTCGTACTCAAAGTCGAGATAGCCAAACCCCGCAGTCAGGAGGAAGTTCTCTGTCACCAGCCAGGATCCCTCGAACTCTACACCCATGATGGTACCGTCCGCGGTGTTGGCAGTACTTTGTTGAACCCCACTCACACCAACAGGCACCTGCACATCACGCTGCAGGTCTTTCGCATCGTTGTAAAAGAGAGCCAGATTGGTGCGTACCGTCCTATCCCTGAAATCAGCTTTCACACCAATTTCCCAAACGTTCATCTCTTCTTCGTCGTAAGCCGGTGCGTTGGTACCGTCTACAAGCGTATCGCGTACGTTATATCCGCCGGAACGGAATCCTCGCGTAAAGTGGCCATAGAACTGAACATCGTCGTTGTAGCGATAACGAAGGCCCAGCTTGCCGCCCAAAGTCTGCCAGCTTTCATTATCCGTAGAGGTCACCGCACAACTCGGATAACGTTGAATCGGGAACGTCCCCGGCCCTTCGCAGTTCGCGCCAAAAATTTCGGTGAAATCGACATCCTTTTCTTCATCTGAATAGCGCAACCCGAAGAGCATCGAGAGCTTATCGTTGAAGAAATATTCACTCTCGGTAAAAAGCGCCCACGAAGTGGTGTCCTGGATGCCGCCACCTTCCGCGAAGACCGCGCCGCCGAACACGTCGCGTTGCTCAACCACAGAGAGCTCAGACTCGTAATAGAACAAGCCGACCGTGTAATCCAGGTTGCCGCTGTCGGTAGAGCCTGAAAAGCGCAGTTCGTTGGAGAACATATCAATCTCAGTGGCACCCGCCAGGTGAAAGCGTGAGAAGCGCGTGCCGTCAGCATCCGTCGCTTCCCAGGTTTCCTGCGTGCGGTAGCCTGTGACGTTGGTGATCGTGCCGGGACCCGCATCCCAGTTCAGCTCAGCCACAAGGAAATCAACTTCAAGGCCGGCATCCGGTGAAAAGTTGTGTGAAACACTGTCATCGTTGCGGCCAAAAAAGTTCGATTGGTTCTGCGAAGGCGGAGATTGACCTTCCTGCTCAAGGCGTTCGTACTTAACCCACAGACTGACCGTATCGGACGGCTCCCATAACAGTGAGCCACGCGCCAGCCAGACATCGTAGGCGCCAAGCTCATCATCTACAGCAAGAGACGGATCCGCCTCGTTAGCGCGGTTCTCGAAATAGCCTTGGTCATCACTGTAGTAGAACGCAAAACGGCCGGACAAGTTTTCAGTAAGACCACCCTGAATGGCCGCACCGACAGTGTAGATAGGATTTTCCCCGCCACCCTCGTAGCGAGCGAGCACATCAGCCTCAAATTCCTGGCTTGGACGCTTACTGCGAATGAGGACCGCGCCACCAGTTACATTGCGCCCAAAAAGCGTGCCCTGGGGGCCGCGCAGAACCTCTATCGATTCGACGTCGTAGTTGTCGAGAACGGTACCCGAATTGGAAGGCATGTAGATGCCGTCAACGAAAGTTGCGACAGCTGGGTCGATAGTGATGATCGACGACGCCGCAGACAGTCCACGGATAGAGAAGCTGGCTACCCCCCGGGCGGTGCCGACCTCATCCAGCGACACGTTCGGTACAGAGAATGAGATGTCTTGAATGTTGTTAAAGCCCAACGCTTTGAGCTGATCCTCGCCGAACGCGGTTATAGATACCGGCACGTCTTGCGCTGCCTCAGCACCAGCCCGTTTACGAGCTGTCACCAGAACCTCTTCGATAATTGTCGCAGCAGCGCCCTCGGCTCTGGCTTCTGGAATCTCGTGTAGTAGAAAAACAAGTGCGCAAAGCGCGGCCACCAGGAGGTGGTTATATTTGAATTGCATGCCTCTCTCCAATTGCTTGTGCAAGGTCGCTCAAAGCGACAGACACATGAAATTGGAATAACGGCACATCTGTCCAATGCATAATATTCTTCCGGGCATTTCCATTTGGAATACGAGGAGAGTGCCGCAAAGGCTTAAAAATGTTGTTGGTGCAGCCGGATGCTGATACGTCGCTAGCCTTCGCCTTGACCCAGGCCGGTAACTATCGCGAGGACGAACTGACATACCGCCATGATCAACAAAACCACCAAGCCGATGTAGAAAACGGTAAAACTCTGGGAGCCGAACAGGCCCAGGGTTGCGGCGAATTGCAGTACCACCGTACCTATCCCCATCACTGTCATCAAAACGAAGAACCAGGGATTTATCTGCGCTTCTTCGGACGCGCTCAGCGTCTTGCGTGCCAGCAAAGCGCGAACGGAAAACACGACCAGGTAGAGCATGAGCGCCGCACACGAAATTCGGACGGAAGGGTCTGCGCCCTCGTAAAGGCGGTCCAAGATGATTGCGAAAAAGGAAAGAAAGGCAGGACCAATCGCCGTTGCCACCAGATTAACCAGTCGAAATCTTTCTACAGCCTCGAACAGCGATGCCCGATTTAAGAAAACAGCGACGATTCCAGCAAAACCAGCTAATCCGACCGAGAATTCAATGATCGAGCCAAGGATCTCAACGTCAATTTCCACTTTGCTACTCAGCTAGGCAGACCAGACATGGCTGTGAATACCGCAAGCACGCTGCGGTCCGGGAGCGACCGTTCGGTGCAGCCTTGCAACCATCGCCGAACAGCTGCCGCGGCATGACTGCCTGGGCACCGTGTTCAAACACCTCAACGCGACAACGCAAGATCCAGATTCTCCTCCGCACGGCTCATGATCTCGTCGAGGATCTCCGCCTGCCGGTTGGTGAGGCCTTGCGCCATCAACTGCACCACCTCTGCATGTCGTCGCACCGCCTGCTCCACGATCTCCCGGCCAGTATCGGAGAGAAACAAACAATGGCCGCGGCCGTCCTCCGGGTCTCGCTCACGTCGTATCAACCCATCCGCTTCGAGGCGTTGAGACAGCACGGTGACGTTGCTCTTCGCGACCAGCAAGCGTCGGGCCAGACGCTGTTGTGAGAGACCTTCGTCCCTGTAAATGGCGTGCAGCACTTCGTATTTCGCCACTGACAAGCCAACTTCGTCGAGCTCCATAGTCAGCAGATGCTGACATTTCGCATCGACTCGCCCCACAAGCAGCCAGGTTTTGTAGTGCGTCAGATTGTCCAATTGGGGAATTTTGCGCATGAGTTGACCCCTCTATTTAGTTCACTTGCCAACTATATCATAAGCGGGTATGGTTCATATATTAACTATTAAATGGCCAGGAGGCCTTATGAGCCCTGCTGCTGTACCCGCCCCGGAACGGGCGGAACGTTTTGGTCTGCGGTCACCCGCCATCGGCACGAGCATCTTCGAGGCACGCGTCCTCTTCGAATTTTCGAGTCTTCTGCTTGCGGCACCGGGTTTACTGGCATTGCCTCGCGGGGACGGGCGGCCGGTGATGACTCTACCCGGGTTTGGCGCAGACGATGCTTCTACGTGGCTCCTGCGCCAGTTTCTAGCGAGTCTCGGGTATCGGCCAATGCCCTGGGGGCTTGGTGTTAACGATGACCCGGAAGTGATGGCGGAACGGCTGGTTGAACGACTGTGCGCGATGCAAGCGGCAGATGAAAAGATCACGCTGATCGGTTGGAGCCTCGGCGGCATAGTGGCGCGTCTTGTTGCGCTACACGCGCCATCGTCTGTCCGGGAGGTGATCACCATGGGTACACCTGTAGAGGGCGGACCCAAATACACCAGCATTGGCGGAATCTACGCTCGTGGTCGGGGCATCGATCTAGACGACTACGAAGCACGCGCTCACAGCGTCAACGCCCGCGGCATTCAGGCACCACTGACCGTGATCTACTCCAGAACCGACGGCGTTGTCGGCTGGCGTGCGGCCGTCGATCGCTACAACCCACAGGCTCGGCATGTCGAAGTACGCAGTTCACATGTGGGTTTGGGCGCAAATCCTTCGGTATACCGAATCATTGCGCTTACGCTGGCGGGCGAGCGAGTGAAGCTGGCCAGCCCGGACCTAACTATTTAACTGTGCCGCGAGGAGTCTGCGGACTCGAAAGCGGGTCCGTATACCCAAGTGATCCCAACCGAATGAAATCACCCTGCGAGAGAGCGAGAAATCCATGACCACCAATCCCTATCTCGAAGGCAACTTCGCGCCCGTTGAAGAGGAGGTCACCGTATTCGACCTGCCGGTCGTTGGATCGATCCCGCGCTCCCTGAATGGTCGCCTGCTGCGCATCGGACCGAACCCGATCGCGCCCAACCCCGTCACGCACAACTGGCTCCTCGGCAACGGGATGGTGCACGGGCTGCGCCTGCGCGACGGCGAGGCCGAATGGTATCGCAACCGCTTCGTGGTCGATGACGAGATCGCAGCCGCCAAAGGGCTTCCCCCGGTGGCGGGCCCCGACCCGTTCTACGGCGGCGGTACCGCCAATACCAACGTGATCGGCCACGCTGGCTCGACCTTCGCGATCGTAGAGTCCGGCAACCCACCCGTCGAGCTCACCTACGATCTCGACACGGTCCGCCGGAGCGACTTCGAGAGTACGCTCTCGGCGGGCTACACCGCCCACCCCAAGCGCGATCCCGACACCGGGGAACTGCACGCAGCCGTATACTCACCGATGCTGTCGCAAATCCAGTACGTCGTGCTGGGCGTCGACGGTCGCGTACGCAAGACCGTCGATGTGCCCACACCGGGCCGGTCGATGGCGCACGACTGTGCGATCACTGAGAACTTCTTCGTGCTTCTGGACATGCCCTGCGTGCTTGGTTCGACGACAGCGCAGCAAGGGGCCAGCTCGGCATACCAGTGGGACGAGTCATATGGCGCGCGCGTCGGACTGCTGCCGCGCGAAGGCGGGGCGGACGATGTGATCTGGTTCGAGATCGAACCCTGCTACATCACCCACTCGATGAACGCCTACGAGGACGAGCAAGGCTGCGTCGTTTTGGTCGCGATTCGTCACCCGAAGATGTTCGCAAAGGAATTTCGCGGCCCTTACGAGGGCCCACCGGCCCTCTCACGCTGGACCTTCGACCCCGCCAGAGGCGCCGTTAAGGAGGAGTGCCTGGACGACTTCGGTCAGGAGTTCCCGCGCCAGGACGAGCGCCGCATCGGCAAGCCGTATCGCTACGGCTACTCGGTGGCTGCGAACAACGGCTACGACTTGAACTGCGTCATGAAGCACGACCTCAAGACCAACAGCAAACAGACCTTCTCGCAGGGTCAGCACAAGCGATTCATGGAGCCGGTTTTCGTGCCGACTTCGGAAAGTGCCGACGAGGATGACGGGTGGCTGCTCACCTACGCGTACGACGGGGAGACGGATCTCGGCGAGGTACTGGTGCTCGATGCGAGCGACCTGTCGAACGACCCCATCGCCACCATCCAACTGCCAGTGCGCGTGCCGTTCGGCTTCCACGGCAATTGGGTCGCCGACGCCGACGCTCGCGGAACAGCGTGAAACTTATTAACAAGCGATCAAACAGTGATATCTGACAACACGTATTTGTCGCACAAACGACAGGCATTTTATATCGGGGGACTAATATGAAGTTAGGATTGATGCTGGGTTATTCAGGCGACCAACTCAAGCTGCCGGTTGAACTCGTTCAGCTGGCGGAAAAGCTGGGATACGACACGGTATGGACGGCCGAGACGTACGGGTCCGACGCCCTTTCTCCACTCGCTTATCTGGCGGCCAAGACTGAGCGCATCAGACTGGGCACCTCAGTCATTCAGTTAGCCGGAAGGACCCCGGCTAACGCAGCCATGACCGTGGCGACCATCGATGCCTTAGCGGGCGGCAATCGGGTGATCTGCGGCATAGGCGTTTCCGGGCCCCAGATTGTCGAGGGTTGGTACGGTCAGCCGTGGGGCAAACCGTATTACCGCATCAAGGACTACGTCACCATCATGAAGAAAATCTTCCGTCGGGAAGAGCCGGTCGTACATGAAGGTCGCGAGATCTCGCTGCCGTTTACCGGAAGCGGTTCAACGGGGGTGGGCAAGCCACTGAAGTCGATTCTGCACATGAACCCGGACATCCCCATCTGGCTCGGCACCGGCATGGAGTCCACCGTCAAATTGACCGCAGAGATAGCCGATGGCTGGCTACCGCTGGGGCTGGTACCCGAGACTGTTGATCTCTACAAACCCTGGATTCAGGCCGGTCTCGAAAAGGCCGGCAAACAATCAGACAACTTCGAAATGCAGACCTGGGCCCAGGTGATCGTGACAGACGATGTGAAATCAGCCCTGGCAAGCCTGAAGCCTGGCATCGCCCTCTACGTGGGGGGGATGGGGCATAAGAATAAAAACTTCCACAAGGAAATGATGATTCGCCGCGGGTTTGGGGAAGCGGCGGAAAGAATTCAGGAACTCTATCTTGCGAAACGCAAAGACGAGGCAGCCGCCGCCGTCCCCGACGAATTCGTCGACCAGGGAGAACTGGTGGGTGACAAAAAAAGAATCCAGAAACGATTCAGAGACTGGGAAGACAGTGGCATCACCGGCCTTACCGTCAGCGGTGATGAACAAGCGCTCAGACTGATGGCCGACGTGGCGAGACTCAATGTCGACCCCAAAGCCTGATACCCCAACAACCTGCAACATATCGAGGAAAACCCGTTGAATAATGCTGTAAAGACTCCCTTCTGGCTGAAAGACAATTTCGCCCCCCTCGCGAACGAGAACGAGTTGTCAAACCCTGCGATCGAGGGCGCGATCCCGACGGATCTCAACGGCCGATATCTGCGCACCGGTCCCAATCCTATGTCTGGCCCGACAGAACACTGGTTTCTCGGCGATGGCATGGTCCACGGGATTGAGCTCTCTGGAGGTTCGGCCAACTGGTTCAAGAGCAAGCTCATTCAAACACCCATGTTGAACATGAGTGGAGATACGGACTTCTTCACAGAATCCATGACCAGCCTGAAGAATGGTTTGGGCAATACTCACGTCATCGAGCACGCAGGCAAAATCCTCGCTCTGGAGGAACTGCACTTCCCGCAGGAACTGACGCCTGATCTCGAGACCGTCGGCGCCTACGACTACAACGGCAAGCTCAACACCGGCATGACCGCCCATCCAAAGGTCTGCGCCAAGACAGGTGAATTGCTCTTCTTTGCTTATGGCCTGTTGCCGCCCTATCTGACCTATCACCGCGTCAGCGCGGAAGGCGAGCTGATTCAGACTGAGGTCATCGACGTCGGCGCCGCCACCATGGTTCACGATTTCAACATCACTGAAAACTACGTTATTTTCATGGACCTGCCGCTGATGTTTGACCTCGAGAAAATTACGGAAGGGGGCATTCCGTTGAGCTGGAGCGATGACTATGGCGCCCGCCTCGGCGTAATGCCGCGCACGGGATCAAACGCGGACGTGGTCTGGTACGACATAGATCCTTGTTACGTGTTCCACCCGTTGAACGCCTACGAGGACGGCGACGAAATCGTCATCGATGTTTGCCGTTTTGATCATTACTTGAAACCGGGCACCCCGATACCGCCGGAACAGCTGACGCGCTGGACGATCGATACGAAGGCCGGAACGGTCGCAGAGAAGAAGCTGATGGAAATTCCGGTGGAGTTTCCGCGCGTACCAGACAGCCTCGTGGGTCGTAAGCATCGGTTTGGCTACATGGCCCACATGAACAGAGGTTTCCCGGCAGGTGTAGGGATCGTCAAATATGACTTCGAGACCAACCAGATGACCGAATTCACACTGCCGAGCGGTCAATTCTGCGGTGAGCCCGTGTTTGCACCACGTGAGGGCGCGTCTGCAGAGGACGATGGTTATCTCATGTTCTATACCTACGAAGAAGCCAGCGACACCAGCGATTTTGTCATTTTGGACGCTCGTGATGTTGAAGCGGCGCCTCTGGCGCGCGTCAAACTCGGGGTGCGCATACCGTTTGGTTTCCATGGGAGCTGGATAGCCGATTGAGTCCCCGCTTTTTCTCTTTCCGCGCCGCCATGGCGCGCGGAAAGAGAGAACGCCAGGCACATGAACACTCAATTCTTTTCCTGTTGCTTCTTATCCGCTGCGCTTGTGTTGTCGTCCGGGTGCGTTTCCAGCTCCGCTGAAGACGATTGCCGCTCGCTGGAGTGCATCACTAAAGACGAGCCTCGACAGATTGTCGAGGCGCAATGTCGAAACGCGCTTTGGCGTCACACATCAGCCTCTCGAAAAGAGCGGGAGGCCATCAATCAGCGTTATGGCTACCCCTACACGAACGCAGAAACGTATTTCACGTTGCTCAGGTCTGGCTTTACCGGGTTGTCTCCTCGCAGGTGGTGCGAGCTTTATTCAAAAGAAGCGGTAAATTGAAATGGCAGGCTTCGCGTTAACGCTAACGGCCGATATGCCGCTCGCTGTTCGCCCGCGGCAAGCAATGCTTGCCGCCCCCAGTTGCCGGGTGTTGGCGCCGCAGGCGCCAATCCCTCCCAGGAACCTGGTAGGTCTTTTCACGTAAGGAAGAGTATGGCGTCCCCTAGGGGAGTCACGCCGACGCATGCGTCGGCGGTCGCGGGCTAGGCACGGCATACCGGCCGTGCCGTTAAAGCGAGCGAGGTTCGACGGGCCATCAGCGCTCAGACGCGCTGATGTGAAACGTTAACCTGCCGGGAGAAGATGGCGTCCCAGAAAGGGCCTTCGACTTGGATTGCATTCACGGCATCCCTGCCGCAACACCTTCAGTTCGTTCGAGCCCCAGGGCTCGCGTCACCGCGAGCGGCCGGTATGCCGCTCGCTGCTCGCCCGCGCGGCGCATGCGCCGCGCCCCCTGATTGCCGGGGTCGGCGCTGCAGGCGCCGATTCATCCCGGCCTGCAGGCTGGGAGAGCGTTTAACGTCAGGAAGAATATGGCGTCCCCTAGGGGAGTCACGCCGAAGCATGCGTCGGCGGTCGCGAGCTAGGCACGGCATACCGGCCGTGCCGTGAAAGCGAGCGAGGTTCGACGGACCATCAGCGCTCAGACGCGCTGATGTGAAACGTTAACCTGCCGGGAGAAGATGGCGTCCCCTAGGGGAGTCGAACCCCTGTTGCCGGGATGAAAACCCGGAGTCCTAGGCCTCTAGACGAAGGGGACAGAACTTTGAGAGCGGCGCATTCTATGAATGTCATATGACACAGTCAAGCACGATTCTGAATCGCTACTACACTTCTTCTAGATTCCTGAGGAGGTAGGAAGTGATGTCGCTGGATTTACCGATTTGGTCGCTGATCATCACCCTGGCGCTGATCATGGCGGTGCCCGTTTATCACATCATCCGCGGCCGTCTGGCGCGACGCGAAGCGGCGAGGCTGAGCCTTGCGCTGTCTACTTCGCATGCCATTTTCGCCGCGCTCGAGCACGTCCCGGACAATCTGCTGCAGCGTGACCTCAGGCGCGGGCTGGTGCTGCTGCTGAATGCGCATCTGGACATCCTCGAGCACTACAATCCCACGCACCCGCACCTGCGCGCGATGCGCAATCGTGTGCTGACGCTGAACAAAATCCCCTCAGGACTGAAGCGGACGGCGCTGCGCAGCAAGCAGGCGCGCCGCCACGCGACGCTCGCGCTGGAAGAACTTGCCGGCATGCTGAAGGAAGGCATCCATACCAATCTGCTCGACCGCCATGACGGTGCGCTCGCGCAGGCGTCGGCGCAATTTACCGCCCAGCAGATTGCGATCGACAGCGCGCGCCAGGCGGCCAAAGACGCTGAGAACGTGCGCGCCTACACACATGCCCTGAACTTTGCCCACCAGGCGCTGGCGCTTTGCAGAAAGCTGCCGCCGCTGATGGGCAAAGCCATGACCGACGCGGTCAGCCAGGACATCGAGCGCCTCGAGAGCCTGGTACGGCGCGCCGCGTGACCGGAACCCGCTTTAGAACTTGATGCCCACGCCTAAGGTGTAGGTCACGTCCGTTTTGCTTGCGCCCGGGGGCGGCTCGGTCTCATGGTTCACATCGACCCGCGCGGTGGTGTCGATGCGGTCGTTGAGCGCGTAACGCAGGCCGGTCGAGGACTCGAGCACTTCGCCGCGATCTGAGTCGGGTATATAGAGCACCGACTGGCTGTGGAAGAACTCCATCTTCTTGGTGAAGAGGAACCGCTTGTAATCAAGGCCCCAGCGCAGCGCCGGGTTGGTCTCGTCTTCACCATCCAGCTCTTCCTGCACGTAGTTGGCCGTGAGGTCGGTCGACAGTGCGCCGAAACTATCGTCCCAGAACTGATAACCCATACCCGCACCCAGCGTGATCCGCTGGTCGATGTCTTTCAGGCGATCCTGGAAGTATTCCGCATTGCCCGACGCGTACCATTTCTCCGAGATGAAGCGCTTGTAACCGTAGTCGACGTCCAGCTGATCTTTGGTGCGCTCTTCCTCGGCTTTTTCGTTGCTCACCAGGATCGACAACGAGTGCTCGACCGTATCACGCTTCAATACCGACTCGATCAGCGTGTTGTAGCTTTCCGTGTCCGAGTTACCGTTGGACAGGATCGCCGACAGGTCTGCCCGCGAACTCCACTCACTGCCGAGCGACGGCATGTTCAGGTTGTTCTGCCCGGCGGAATCCACCGCCGCGAGCTCGACCGGCACAGCCCCCTCGTCAGTGACCAGATTCTGCGCACCGTCCACCACGTCGAACTTGCCGTTCACCTTGGTGCCATCCATGCGCACATCAAACGCTGCGTCGCTGATGAGCTCGGCAACCTGATCGAGCTGAATCGGGATCCGACCCGCGTAATCGGTCGCGAGCACGACCCGGCCGCCGGCAATGCTGTCGATGGTGCCGGTCAGACGGTCACCATTCTGCATCACCACAGTATCGGCATGCGCGGCCGCGCCGAGGCACAGAGCGGCCAGTAAACTCAGGGCTCTTTTCACGTTATTTCCTTGTGTTTGTTGTTGGGTTCAACGCCAGCTGGCCTATCCAGTGGCGGGCAAAATATTGGGCGGTGCGGCCGTTGCGGACCCCGCGGGCCAATGCCCAGCGCAGCGCTTCCGCGCGCAGATCTTCGTCGTCCAGATCCGCTTCGACACCGTGTTCGTCACTGAGTTTCGTGACCCAGTGACGCACGACCGCAAGATAATCATCCTGACGGAAGGGATAGAAGGACAGCCACAGCCCGAAGCGATCGGATAGCGAGATCTTCTCCTCGACAGCCTCGCTCTCGTGCAGCTCACCATCGACCACGCGCACCTGCTGATTGTCACTCATGTGTTCCGGCACCAGGTGGCGGCGATTGGACGTCGCGTAGATGAGAACGTTCTTCGCCGTTTTGAAGATCGAGCCTTCCAGCGCGCTTTTGAGCTCTTTGTAGGCAGGATCGTTCATCTCAAAGGAGAGGTCGTCACAGAAGACGAGAAACTTGAAGGGCGCCTCCGCCAGACGGCTCAGGATTTCAGGCAGTTCAGCGAGATCGTCTTTGTGCACTTCGACGAGCCGCAGGCCCGCCTCATCATAGGCGTTCAGCAGGGCGTGGATGAGCGAACTCTTACCGGTTCCGCGGGCGCCCCAGAGCAGCACGTTGTTGGCCGGCAGGCCCTGGAGAAACTGCTCCGTGTTCGCAACCAGCCGGGCGCGCTGGTCGTCGATGTGCAGCAGGTCTTCGAGTTTGAGATCGTCGACGTTGTCATGGCTGATGAAACCACCCTGCCACCAGTTGCGACGCCACATGGCAGCCCGCGACGTCTGCCAGTCCACCGCAAACGGTGAAGGCAGCAGCGCCAGCAGCCGGGTCATCAGCTGGTTTGTATTGGAGGCCTCAGCCACGGGTATCCCCTGTCGATAAGGGCGCGCATTGTACTCAACTTTGCATGAGAGATGCGCCTGATTGAGGTATCATTTAACGCCTGTTTTACCTATGCCAGTTGGCCCATGCCCGCATACTCAGGCCCTGATCGTCGGAAGGGTGAAAAAGATAGAAGAGCGACGGAACAAGACCGTCGTAACGAGGATCGTGTTGCAGAAGAGCTGCTGCCGCGCCGCGATCCGGACACGCCGGATCGGCGCCATTCCAAAAACGATTGAGAACGGCTGACGACGGCTGCAGGCGGGTCAGCGCGCGAGGAGTTCGAGCAGAAGATCCGGCCGATCCGTCATGATGCCATCCGCATCAACGGCCAGTGCAGCGGTCATGTCGGCCGGTTCGTTGACCGTCCAGAAGTCCACGTGCAGATGCAGACTGCGCGCATCAGCGATCACCTCCGGATTCATGAATTCCACCCCGTCCCGCGCCATGGGTATCTGCAGAGCCAGAGCCTCCGCCGTAAACAAGCTCAGCAGGTTGATTCGGCGCAGCATGACAAACCGGCGCACTTCCCCGCTGGTGGCGCTGGTGGCAACGCCCGGACACGCCCCTCTGAACGCCTGCATCGCTTCGTCCGATGCGCTTGCCACGAGCGTGAGGCCGCCACGCTCGTGGCGTTTCAGCAGATCGCAGAGCGCGGTTGCAACAGCGGCATCCGCCGGCTTGATCTCTATCGTCATGCGCGCATCCGGGTAGCGCTCGAACATCTCCGCGAGCGTGGGAATCACAAGCTGCTGATCGCGGTAAGGGTACTGGCCGACGAGCGCCTCAGGCAGCTCGAACTCGGGTTTGCCATCGCGGCCCACATACGGCCAGCGATACCCCGCATTCAGCAGCTTCAGCTCGGCCAGGGTGTGATCGCGCACCGCACCCACGCCGTCTGTGGTGCGCTCGAGGGTGGCATCGTGAATGACGACGAGGGCACCATCTTGCGCCGCGTGCACATCCATCTCCAACACATCCGCGCCGATGGCGAGCGCGTGATCAAACGCGGCGAACGTGTTGCCGGGACGCAGGCGATTCCCGCCCTGGTGCGCGATCACCAGGGGCGTTGGCAGGTCGAAATAGGGGGTCGGCAGACGGTCGGGCATCTCGCGCCAGCTCGTCAACAGCATGATGCCGAGCACCACGGCAATGAGGATCCAGTTACGTCGCCGGCGCTCTGCCCTGCGCGCGGCGCCAGGCTCAGTACCCGCGCGCGTCAAAGCCGGCGCCGCTCCTGCGGCCCGCGTAACGGCACGACGTTGGAGGTTTCCTTGGCGAACAAACGTCTGACTCCGGTGGTGTCCTCGAGACCGATACTTCCCGGTTTGAAGAAGTGCAGATCCAGCAGCTCTTCACGTTCATCGCTCGTCAGCAGCAGCGACTGACCGCGCAGCTGCCAGACGCCGCGCCAGATCCGATCGTTCTCGATGAGCTCAAAGTTGCCCTTTTCCCTGCTGCCATGCAGAACGAGCTCTGCCTCCCCAGCCTGCCAGCGCCAGCGGCCGGGCAGGTCCATCCGCTCGACCCACGCGCGCCGCGCCTGGCGCGTTGCACGCAGATAGAGGAACACCGCGCCTGCTACGATCAGAACAACAACAAAAGACATACCGCCATCTCATCCATGCCATTGAAATTACGTGCGGTCACGCACGCCATCGTCAGAGCAACCACTCCCGCTCGAGGCTCACCACCTCGGCATCCAGCGAGGTGGTGAGGTAACGCTCAACCTCGGCCAACGCCTGCTGGACTACTGTATCCGAGGACGCGGTCGCGACAAACGACCATTCACCACGGCGCAGCTCATCGGCGTGATTCGACTCACACACCGCCAGCCCGGTTTGCTTGCCAAATTTATCGCGCAGGCGGCTGAGTCGCTGCCGCTTCTCTTTCAAAGAGCCGCAGCCGTGCAGATAAAACCCCGCTCGCAGGAGGCCAACCCTCATAGATCGGCAAATTCCTCTGCACTCATGTCGTAGAAGACCGTATCAAGGCCATGCCATTCACGCCGCTCGCGGAACGACATGCCAAGCCGTTGCAGCACCTGCACAGATCTCTGGTTCGGCGTATCGGTCGCCGCAAGCACCCGCTTGATACCGCAGTCCTCGAAACCGTGCCTGAGCACCGCGCGCGCCGCCTCCTGGCCAAAGCCGCGTCCCCAGAACCGCGGTTGCATGCCGAACAAGAGCTCCATCTCTTCACCGTCTTCGAACACGCGGTGCCCGCAGAAACCGACGAACGCGCCGTCGTGCGGATCGGCTTCGCGATCGATGTACATGGCAAAGAAACCCGTATCGTGTTCCGCAAAGCAGCGTTCACTCGCGGCGATCATCTCCTCGACCTGCTGCACGGGGATGATCTGCCCTTCAAAAAGGTAGCGCCGCACCTCCGGATCAACGCTGAGCTCATGCATCACCGCAACATGGTTCTCCTCCAAAGGCACGAGCTTTAAACGTTCAGTATGAAGCTCCACCATGCTCAGAGTTTGCCAAAAGCCGTGTTCATAAGCGAACATCGGCGTTTGTCCCCGCAAGCCCTGGAAAAGCACATGCGCTTCAGCTTCTGGCCCAATCCGACCCAGCCGTACGACGAGTTGTTAGAACTCGTAAAACACGCCGACAACAGCAGCTGGGATGGCGTCTGGTTCGCAGATCATTTCATGCCCAACGCAGAGGACACGTCGGCACCCTGGGCGGAGGCGTGGACTACCCTGTCGGCCCTGGGCGCGGTCACGGAACGGGTGCGCGTCGGCACGCTCGTCACAGGCAACACGTATCGACACCCGGCCGTCCTCGCCAAGATGGCGGCAACGCTGGATCACATCACCAACGGAAGGGTCGTGCTGGGTCTAGGCAGCGGCTGGCAGGAAAACGAGCATCGCCAGTACGGCCTGCCGTTTTATACCGTCCGCGAACGCCTCGAGCGCCTGGACGAGGCGTGCCAGGTCATCAAAGCACTCATGCACGATCAGCGCGCGAACTTCGCGGGGCGTTTTTATGAGCTCAACGAGGCAACGCTGGAACCGAAACCCGTGCAACACCCTCTGCCGCTGATGATCGGCGGCGGTGGCGAGAAGGTGACGTTGAAGATCACGGCGAAGTACGCCGATGAGTGGAACGTCTGGGGCGATCCGACCCTGCTGCGGCAGAAGATGGCGGTGCTCGACGCACACTGCGCCGACGTCGGCCGCGATCCAGCCGCCATTCAACGGAGCGCAGTGGCCCTCCTCTTCATGAGCACGGACAACGCGTTCCTCGAGGAAATGCAGAACCGCGAGATCCAGCAGCCCCATCTCGTCGGCACCCCCGCAGAGATACGCGAGATCATCGAAGAGTACGAGCAGGCCGGCGTCGATGAATTTATGGTCCCTGACTTCACGCTCGGCAACAAAAACGAGAAACTGAAGACGATGGATGTCTTCATGCGCGAAGTTGCGGGCCGCTAGGCCGTTCTACCGCCGGATACCTGAGCCTGCTGGATACCTGACACGCCGGTGCGCCCGGCCAGATACGTGAACCCATTGAGAGTGATATGAGCGATAAACCCATTGCCCCCGCCGTCCCGGCTGCAACCATCCTTTTAGTCCGCGATGGAGAAGACGGCATCGAGGTGTTCATGGTCGTTCGCCATCACCAGATCGACTTCGCCTCCGGAGCGCTGGTGTTCCCGGGCGGTAAAACCGACGAACACGACTTCGACGACGCTTTACTGGAGTACGTCCAGGGCGCTGCCGACGACCGCGACATGCGGGCGATGCAAATCAGCGCGATACGCGAGGCGTTCGAAGAATGCGGCGTGCTGCTCGCGCGTACCGTGGGCGAGGATGACCTCGTGAGCGCGGCGCGGGTGAGCGAACTGGAGCACTATCGGGAGAAGCTGAACGCGGGCGACGTTGCGCTGCTCGATTTTCTGCGCGACGAGCAACTGGTCCTCGCTTGTGACCTGCTGACCCACTTTGCGCAGTGGATCACTCCGGAAATGATGCCGAAGCGCTTCGATACGAACTTTTATCTGGCTGTCGCGCCCGCCGATCACGTCGCCCTGCACGACGGCTACGAATCCGTCGATTCGGTCTGGATCACACCGCAGCAGGCGATCGCCGATGCGGCGAGCGGCACGCGCACCGTCATCTTTCCGACCTTACGCAACATTGAGTGGCTTGGCCTGCACGCCACGGTGGCGGAAGCCGTCGCTGCCGGATCCCGGCAGGCAGTGGTGCCGGTTCTGCCCTGGATGGAAAATCGCGACGACGGCACTTACCTGTGCATACCGCCGGAAGCGGGTTATCCGGTCAACGAAGAGAAGATGCCGGAACGCGCGGCTCAGTGAACGATTTCTTCGTCACCCATCTGGTGCTGAAGTTCAGCGACAGTCAGTAACAGCGCTTCGTAGTAGCCGCGCACTTCGCGGCGCCGCGCCTGATCAGACAGGGACAGCCGGTCGGAAGACGCGCGCAGACGACGCAATTGCGCAATGATCTGATCACGTAGCTGACGTGCGTGATATATCTCCAAGAGATCTACGAAGCCTTCCTGATTCTCTTCCATCGTTACTGCTGCAAAACCTTTTATAAAATCTAGATGGCCCCGGGCCGGATCGCCAGTTTATTTCGCCCGCAGACTGAGACTTCAGTTGCAAGAAGCTACTTGCAATCGTAGGGTGCCCTGCTACGCCGGATGCAGATTGCGCGGAGATGCTGCCACGCGCGCCGCCACATCGCGCATTCCGATCAATTCGATACGACCCATTCAGCTTTTGAATGGCAAGGGAGAGGAAGTAGCACCATGTCCGAAGCCGCAGTTCTTTACGAAGTAGCCGATCACATAGCGACGATCACCTTCAATCGACCCGAACAGCAGAACACCATCTCCCGCGAGATGCTCGACAGCCTCACGGAAATGCTGGTCAATGCGGACGCTGATACCGACGTGCGCGCCATCGTCATCACGGGCACGGGCAAATTCTTCTGCGCCGGCCTGGATCTGCGCGGCAGTGACATCACCAGCAATCTCTCCGACGGCCAGCGCGCGCCGGCCAATCTCGATCTCCGCAACACGCCGCCGACGGTGCTGCACAACCTCGATACGCCTACCATCGCCGCGGTCAACGGTTCCGCGGCAGGCTACGGCATGGATCTCGCCCTCGGTTGCGACATCCGCATCATGGCGGACAACGCGAAGCTTGCTGCAGCATTTACCGCACGCGGCGTCGTGCCGGAATCCGGCGGCACCTGGATCCTGCCGCGTCTGATCGGCTGGTCAAAAGCGGCTGAGATCATCTTTACCGGGCAGACGCTGACCGCGCCCGAGTGCGAGGAGATGGGGCTGGTATCCCGCGTCGTCAACAACAATGAGGTGCATGCCGAGGCGCAGGCGCTGGCAAAAAGAGTGGCTGCGAATGCACCGCTCGCAGTGCAGGCCTCCAAGCGCATGATGCGGATGGGCATGAACGAAAACTTCAACGATCACGTCCACCACGTCTTTCTACAGCTCCTGCCGCTGTTTCAGTCCGCGGATTTCAAGGAAGGCATGGCGTCGTTCATGGAGAAACGACCGCCGGAGTTCAAGGGGCGCTAGCGCGCGCCGCCTGCTGTCATCAGCCGCGCATCAGGCGCGGCGTTTCACCCCCGGCAGGCCGCAGAGCATCTCGAAAACGAGATTCGCCGCCAGCAGGCTCGTATTGCCCGTCGTGTCATAGGGCGGAGAGACTTCGACCAGATCCGCGCCGATGAGATCGAGACCGTGGACGCCGCGTATGATTTCGAGGCCCTGGGAGGCAGATAGCCCTGCCGGTTCCGGCGTGCCGGTGCCGGGTGCTACCGAGGGATCGAGCCCATCAATGTCAAACGACAGATACAGCGGCGCATCTCCCACGCGCGCCCTGACGTCGGCCATCAGCGGTTCGAGGGAGCGGTACCAGCAGGCCTCCGCCGGCACGACCGTCACCCCCTGCTTGCGCGCCCAGTCGAAATCTTCGGCGCTGTAACCCGTTGCCCGCAGCCCGATCTGGGTCATCTTCGCGGGTTCTATCAGGCCTTCCTCGATGGCACGGCGGAAGATCGTCCCGTGGGTCACTCGCTCGCCGAACATGCTGTCGTTCATGTCCGCATGCGCATCCACGTGCACGACCGCCATCGCGCCGTGCCGCCTGGCGAGAGCACGGAGGATCGGCAGCGTTATCGTGTGGTCGCCGCCCAATGAGACCGGCTTGACGTCCGCGGCGGTAAACGCGGCGAAGTGCTGCTCGATGAGCTCTATCGACGCGCCAAGGTTATAGGCGTTCAGCGCCACGTCGCCGACATCGGCGATCTGCAGGCTGTCGAAGGGCGCCGCCCCGGTCGCCATCCCGTACGGACGCACCAGCACCGATTCAGCACGGATCTGACGCGGTCCGTAACGAGAACCCGCGCGATTGCTGGTGCCAATGTCCAGCGGCACGCCGATGATGCCGACGTCGAGGTCCGCGGTGATCGCCGCGCTCGGCAGACGAAACATGGTTGCAGGACCGGCAAAGCGCGGCATGTCATTGCCGCTCAGAGGTTGATTGAATTGCGTCACCGTACCGCCCCGCTGTGGATGTTGCGCAAAATCTTAAATTGCCAGTTCTTGGAGTTCCAACGTATCCTTCGGCCATGAGACTTTTGCCCGTCATCGCCGTCTGCGCGCTGCTTGGCGCAGAGCACGCCGCTGCTGCCGGCAGCGGTGCGCAGTGTGCCGAAATCGAGGGCGACGCTGCCCGCCTGGCCTGTTACGACGGCGTCTTCCGCAATGGCAGCGGAGATGCAACAGGACCGTCCCCGGAGATCACTCTGTCAGCGCCCGCGCAGCCTGCAACGACCTCCCCGGAAACTGACGCCGAATCCAAGTTCGGCCGCGAGCAGATCGAGCGGCAACAGCCGCCCAAGGAGCGCGAAGGCCTCACCGAAATTTCGTCCGACGTCATGGACATCAAACGCCGCGCCCGCAACGAACTCGTCGTCTACCTCACCAATGGCCAGGTCTGGGTACAGACCTCGCCGCGCTATCTGACGATCAAGAACGGCGACAGCGTGATCGTCCGCCGCGGGCGGATGGGCGGCTACATCCTGACCACCGAACGCGGTGGTTCCACGCGTGTCAAACGCTTGCGTTAAGCCGCGCCGGAATACCAATAAATACACGCCCCGGGAGACTTGACAAAGCGCCTCAATCAAGCGACTTTGCAAGCGGATTCTGCTGCAAATTTTTGTACCAGACTCCAATTGGAGAGTCATAACGGGGAGAAAATATGAACGTCTACTGGAGCCGCCTTTCCAGGCTGCTTGTACTCCTGCCTTTTGCCGTAATCACCCACAACGTTGCTGCTGAAGAAGATGCAGCCATCGAAGAAGTGGTGGTCACAGGTTCCTATCTGAAAAAATCCACAGCGGATTCGGCATCACCTCTGGCCGTGGTCACGCGGGCGAACATCGAGGAAATCGGCGCGGTCGATATCAAGGACATCGTCAGCAACCTCGCCTACAACTCGGGCAACATCAGCAACAGCTCGCCTTTCTACGGCGGCGACAACTCTCAGGGCAACGTGAGCATCAACCTGCGTAACCTGGGTAACGGCTCTACATTGGTATTGATCAATGGGCGCCGCAACGTCGCAACCAACTACGACAATACCGGCAACGGCTATGTCGACCTGTCCGGCATCGTGCCGACGATCGCCGTCGAGCGTGTCGAGATCGTCAAAGACGGCTCGTCCGCACTGTATGGCTCAGACGCCATCGCCGGCGTGGTGAACTTCATCACGCGCGAGAACTTCGAAGGTTTCGACCTGCAGATCGACATGGCGACCGACGACCAGACGAAGAAGCAGGACGACGTGCAGATCTCGGCCATCTTCGGGATCGCCGGCGATCGCGGCAACGCGGTCATCTCCGGCAGCTTCCTGGATCGCAGCGCGCTGAGCATCGGCGACCGCTACGACGATTTTGGCCGATCAGGTCTGTCCTCCTTCGGGCAACCGGGCCGCTACGTTGCCCTCGGTGCAATCACACCGCAGGCCACGTTCTTCAATCCCGGCAGCACCACCTTCGGCCAGGGCGCCGATCCCGACTGTGATCTCGCCGCCGTTGACGATGGACCGAAGGGCGTCCAGGGCAACGTCAACGGACAGTGCATCTACGACTTCTCACAGTTCTTCCAGTTGGTGAACGAACAAGAGCAGGTCAAAGTGCATGCAACGGCAAACTACGCGCTCTCGGATACCGTCGAGGTGTGGGGTGAAGCCAGCTACTCCGACAACGTCATCTATCGCGGAAACTCGCTCTTTCCCGATGTGACGTTTGCGACGATACCGTCCACCAACCCCGGCCTGCAGCTCGACGCCGCCCGCCGCGGTGTCACGCCGGTGCCCTACCTTGCGCTGCAGCGTCTGCTCGGCGGCACGGATGATTCCACCGTTGCAGAACGGCCGGTGGATACCGAAAGCCGCTACAACCGTGAGTTCTACCGCATGGCCGCAGGCTTGACGGCAGATCTGCTGTTTGGCGAAAAATCCTGGACCTTCGACGTTTCGATCGTGCGCTCCGAGCGTAACGCCAACGACGTCGTACCCTCAGACACGATCGCCACCAACACGGACAATGCCTACAACGGCTTCGGCGGCTCTGCGTGTAACCGCAATTCCGCAGCCGAGTTTGCCGGTTCCGGCAACGTCGGTCAGGGCGACTGCTTCTACTACAACCCGTTCGGAACCTCGGTCTACGACCCGGTCACCGGTGCCCGCTGGGATACCAGCGACACCAGCCCCTGGGCAGCAGACCCGAGCCTGACGGTCGCCGAAGCGGCGCTGCTCTATCAGAACTCTCCGGAGCTCTATAACTGGATCGCCGGTGAGCTGATCCTGGACAACGAGCGCACCCAGACCGTCGCCGACATCGTGCTTGCTGGTGATCTCTTCGACATGGAGGGCGGCACCGCGGGCCTGGCCATTGGCGCCCAGTGGCGCGAAGACGAAGCGTTCCTGAACGCCGACTCGAACTACAACGCCAACAACTACAAGTTCGTCTACGGCCTGCAGGACTGGGAAGGCGAGCTGACCACCTACGCGATGTTCGTCGAGGTCTTCCTGCCGTTGAACGACTGGGCAGAACTGACGATCGCCGGCCGCTACGAGGAGTTCGACGAGCTCAGCACCGACACGATCGATCCGAAAGTGACGTTGATGCTGCGCCCCACCGACGACCTGACGCTGCGCGCCTCTGCAGGAACTTCGTTCCGGGTTGGCTCTCTACTGCAGCTCTTTGGCTCGCAGACATCGCTGCTGAACTCTACCGACCCGTTCTCAGGCACCGGTGGCCTGGCGTTCCGGCCTTCAATCACGACCGGTAACGCCGCGCTGCAGCCCGAGGAAGCTAGCGTGCGCAACTTTGGACTGTCCTGGGTACCTTCCGATGGCGCGTTCGAAGGCCTGAGCATCGACATCGACTACTGGGACTATGAGTACGAGGACATCATTACGCGTGAAGCCCACCAGGATCTGATCAACCGTGACAACGCGCTGCGCTGTCCGGACGGCCTCAACAGTGACCCGCTCGCGGGCCCGCTGTGCGGTGCCATTGACACCAACGGCGACGGTCTGGCAGAGATCTACAGCATCGGCGCCGGCTTGCCGGACGCGGTGATTCGCAACGAAACCGGCGGCCTGTTGCGCACCGAGGCGTCTTACCTCAACGCGCAGAGCCTCGACGCCGCGGGTATCGACTTCGTTGCCAGCTATCAGTGGGACTGGGGTGATCTGGGCAGCTTCCGCGCCGGTTTGAACCTCGCCTACATGCTCGAATACGATCTGGTCGACCCGCAGGGCAACAAGATCGACGGCATCGGCAGCCGCAATGCGGGGAACACCGTCAGCCGCCCGCTGCCTGAATACAAGGGCAACGCAACGCTGAGCTGGGCGCGCGACCGCCACTCCGTGCATCTGCAGATGAACCACGTCGACGAGTATGACGACGATCTGCCGCAGAGCGCGCTGCGCGGTTCCTTCATCGGCTTCGCGCCGACGATCGACAGCATGACGACGTTCGACGTGCAGTACAACGTACAGCTGCCGGCCTTCAGCTTCCAGAGCGAAGGTTCGACGCTCACGTTGGGCATCAAGAACTTCACCGACGAAGAGCCGCCGCTGCTCAACAACGACGGCGCTTACGATCCGTTTACCCACGATCCTCGTGGCCGCATCTGGTACGCGCGTTACCTGATGTCGCTCTAAGCGGACACCCTGCGCACAAAGCCCCTTCTTCGAAGGGGCTTTTTTTTGTCCGCGGCGCGGGCACACGGGCGAGTCGCACCGGCCTGCCCGCGCTGCTAAAATGCGTGCGCTTTTTGAAACGCGTTACGTAATTAGAAGAGAGGAAGGCACATGACCGACGCATACATCATCGATGCGGCGCGCACACCGCGCGGCATTGGCAAGGCAGGCAAAGGCGCCCTGTCTCATTTTCATTCCGGCCGGCTGCTGGCCAAAGTGTTCGAAGCCATCGGCGAGCGCAACGGTCTCAATACCGACGATATTGACGACGTCGTGGTCGGCTGCTCGACCCAGGTTGCCAACCAGGGTTCCTGTGTGGGCCGCATGGCGGCGCTCGACGCCGGTTGGAGCACCAAGGCAAGCGCGGTCACCCTCGACCGTTTCTGCGGTTCCGGCATCACGTCCGTCAACCTCGCTGCGGCCAATATCATGAGCGGCATGGACGATCTCTGTGTCGCCGGTGGCGTCGAGATGATGTCGTACACCGCAACGCTCGGCAATCCGACGAACAACCGCACGGTAGACGGCAATAACCTGCACCTGCGTGAACTTCACCCGCAGCCCCATCAGGGCATCTGCGCGGACATGATTGCCACCCTCGAAGGCTTCAGCCGCGAAGACGTCGACCGCCTGGCGGTGGAAAGCCAGAACCGCGCGCAGCACGCGATTGCCAACGGACACTTCGACAGGAGCGTGATTCCGGTCTACAACGACGACGGTACGCTTGCTCTCGACCGCGAAGAGTTCCCGCGCCCGGGCACCACAATGGAAACCCTCGCTGAGCTGAAGACCGTATTCGATCAGTTCATGGGCGTACCGATCGACGACACCGGCGAAACCTTCGACCACCTGGTCAAGCGCGCCTACCCGGATCTCGAGATCAACCACGTGCACCACGCCGGCAACAGCTCGGGCGTCGTTGACGGCGCCGCCGCGCTCATTCTTTCCAACAAAGAATACGCGGACAAAGTCGGCTGGAAGCCGCGCGCGCGTATCAAAGCCATCGCCACGGTAGGCGGTGATCCGACGCTGATGCTGAACGAGCCGGTACCCGCCGCCCGTAAGGTCCTCGACCGCGCCGGCATGACCACCAGCGACATCGATCTCTTCGAAGTCAACGAAGCGTTCTCCGTCGTCGCCGCGAAGTTCATCCGCGATCTGGAGCTCGACCCGGAGATAGTCAACGTCAACGGCGGCGCGATGGCCCTCGGCCACCCGATCGCCGCAACCGGTTCGATTCTGATCGGCACGGCGCTCGACGAACTCGAACGCCGCGATCTCAACACCGCGCTGATCACGATGTGCACCGGCGGCGGCATGGCCCCGGCAATCATCATCGAGCGTGTCTAGCAGACACTTCGACGCCGCACGAAAGGCCACCTTTACGGTGGTCTTTCTGTTTCTGGCTGCCGCTTGCACCGATCAAGCGGCGCTCGACCGTGACGCTGCCCTCGCCTTTCTCGGCGACTGGTTCGACCAGGCAAACGCCGGCGCGCGGGAGGAATCCCTCTGTCATGCCTTCGGCGTTTTGAAACACCCCGAGTTCACCTGCGCTGACATGCTGGAACACGCAGCGCGCGTCGACCCGGCAACGCGCACGATCGCGAGCATTTCGCCGATGGCATGCTTTGGCGACGTGTGCGGCGACTTTCTGCAGGTCGAGTTCGACAGCCGCGACCCGGCCGGCAACGAAGTCAGCGAGAACGCGGTGCTCAAGCGCGACGAAGGCAGATTCCGGCTGTACTGGTATCGCTCTGACACGCTGCTTGCTGAATTACGGGCAAGCCAGCCGGACCCCGAGGAGGCCGAAGCGAAAGACCCCGAGCAGGTGGCGTACGACCAGCTCGTTGCCCGATATCCCGCACTCTACAGCTACCCGCCCTGCTACGGCGTGCGCGCGTCGAGCAGCAATCTGCGCGGCAAGCCAACCGCGATCGAAGCCATCGATCCGGCAGCGGTGGAAGCCAGGGCCGCGGCGTGCGGCGAGACCTTCTGCTTTGCACTGGTGGGCAGCAAAATCGCCACGCTGTGCCCGACGCCTCGCTAAGGCTGCAGCCTGTCGATACGCCAGCCGTCGCCCTCGGGAAGATAGCGGAAGCGGTCATGCAGCCTGCCGGTGCGGCCCTGCCAGAACTCATAACTCTGCGGGGTCAGGCGATACCCGCCCCATTCTGACGGCGCCGGGATATCACCCCCCGGATACCGCGTCTGCAACTCCGCGACGCGCGCTTCAAGCACACTGCGGTCGTCGACCACCTGAGACTGTTCGCTGACCGCCGCGGACAACCGGCTCTCCAGCGGCCGCGAATGAAAGTAAGCGGCTGACTCCGCAGCGGTCACCTTGGTGACGCTGCCGCTGATACGCACCTGGCGCTCGAGTTCCCGCCAGTAGAAGAGCAGCGCCGCACGCGGATTGGCGTCGAGCTCGGCGCCTTTTGCACTGCCGTAATCCGTGAACCAGGCAAAACCGCGCTCGTCACAGCCTTTGAGCAGAACAATGCGGGCCTGGGGCTGGCCGTCAGCCGTGACGGTGGCGAGGGTCATCGCCGTTGCATCGATGAGGTCCGCTGCGTTAGCCGCGTCGAGCCACGCCAGAAACTGCTGCAGCGGATCCGCGCTCAGCTCAGCCCGATCGAGGGTTGCCGAACCGTACTCACGACGGATGTCTTCGGGATCATTTGCCACTGGTTGTGACCCATGTGAAAAGGCTAGCCTACGCAAATCCGCCAGCGAGGACTACGCCAGGTGTTCGACAACCCACCGCTCTTCCAGCTCAACCCGGCCATGCGCTCACGCTCGATCAGTTTCGAAAACCCGACCGGCGCGCCGGGCATGGGGGGGGGCGCCGCCAGTCCATTGGGCATCGGACGTAAAGGCGATCCGGCCCGCGTCATCGAACCAGGAGACACGGTGTGTCTCGCCGACATCACGGGCCCGGGCATCATCCGCCATATCTGGCTGACCACACCGCCGGGCCGGCGGGCGTTGCGCGGCGCCATGATACGCATGTACTGGGAAGGGTCGGCGTTCCCGTCTCTGGAGCTGCCGCTCGGCGATTTCTTCGGTTTTGCGCACGGCGCCACGACCTCGTTTCAGACGGCCATACACGCGGTCGGCGAACGCTATGGCATGAACTGTTATCTCCCCATGCCCTTCAGCCGGCACGCGCGCGTTGAGCTTGCGAACGAAACAGACAAGCCCATGACCGTCTTCTACCAGATCGATTACACCGAGGAAGACTGCCTGCCGGAGGAGAGCGGTTATCTGCACGGCTGCTTCCAGCGGCAGAACCCGACCACCCTCGGGACGGACTTCGAGTTTCTGCCTTATCGGGCGGGGGCCGGACGTTTTCTGGGCGTTGTCTTCGGCATCCGCCCTCTGGCGCCGGAATGGTGGGGGGAAGGCGAAGTGAAGTTCTACATGGATGGTGACGCCGAGTTTGCGACCATCGTCGGCACCGGCGCCGAAGACTATGTCGGTCTCTCCTACGGCATCCAGCAGACCGCTTTTGCGCAGTTAGGGGCCAGCCGTGTCGACCCCGATCACGACGGGGTTCCCGGCGCCGTATCCATGTATCGCTGGCATCTGGCTGACCCGATCGTCTGGCAGGAAAGCATCCGCGCCACCATTCAGCAGATTGGTCACGCTGGTCAGCCGGTCGACCTCGATGCCTACAAGGCGAACCTCTTCGAGCGCGCGGACGACTGGTCAGCGGCAAGTTTCTGGTACGCCGAAGATCTGGCGCCGTTACCGCGCGGCCCGTCGTTCGACGAGCGCGTCAGCGATCTGCCACCGCCGCCTCGCTCTGATAGCGCCACACCCCGGTAAAGAGCACGCCGTAGATAAACAGAAGCACCGACAAAATCATTGCCGGCCAGAGCGCATTGAGCGTTCCAAAAGATTCGATCATCCAACCGAGCACGATCGCGCCTATGGGCGCGCTGCCCACCATACCGATGCTGAATACCGACAGGATCCGGCCGCGAAAAGCCGGCTCCGCTGACTCCTGCACAATCGTGCGGGCGAGGTTGGTGGTCACTCCCATGTTGAGTCCCCAGCCGAAGGTCGCCAGCACCAGCAGCCACCAGTCTCCGCGGACATAAATGAGGAAGAGCACGATGATGCGTGTGAGCTGCATCGCCAGGAACAATCGCCCGGGGCGCGCGAACGGCATGTATCTCAGCTGGATCGCGTTGGAGAGCGCCGCGCCGCCAAAAAACACCATCATCAGCCAGGAGAGCGTAAACGCGTCTCCGTCATAGACCCGTTTCACGACAAAAGGAAACACGGTCATGAAGGAACCGGCGTTGAAAATGCTGGAAGCAAAGTTGATCACGAGCACGTTGAAAATGACTTTGCTCTGATACGTGGCCTTGAGCCCCTCCCAGATCCCCTTGAGCGCGGACTCACGCGCGCGCGGTGTCGCCGCAACAGGCGCGACGCGGGTCATGGCCCACGCGGCGAGCGCGATCACAACCCCCTGACCGATGAGCACGGGGCTGACACCGACGCGATCGATTTGACCCGCGAGGCCAAGCCCGAAGATCTGCACCACAAACCCCGCGGCCGTCGCTGCCGTGACGGCCTGCTGCACGGCAGCGCCGCTGATGCGGTTGAGGATCGCCTGCTGCGCCGGCATGGAGTAGGACTGCACGACACTCATCCCCAGTCCCCACAGGATCACGCTCCAGACCTGGAACCAGCCGGCAAGCTCCATCGCCACGAGGAAAATGGGAAACACCGGCGCGACGAGATAAATGCCGATCAAAAAATTACGGGGGTCGGCACGATCCGCAATGGCGCCGCCCATCAGCATGAGAAACACGCCCGGAATCCCGATGAGCGCCTGGATCAAACCTACCTGGTTGGCAGGCAGTTCCAGGATGCCGATCAATATCCAGCTCAGGAGCAGCTGCTGCATGGCCAGGCCCATGCCGGACAGGGCGGTGCCGCCGAGGTAGGCGCGAAACTGGGTGTTCTCCCAGATGGTTGGTTGTCGTTCGGTTGTCACTTCTCCCCCGACGGCATCATGACCCAAAACGGTTGCGCTTTGTACTGGCGCGGCGTTGTGGTATTCAAGCCGTATGTCAGAAGGGGAAGACTTCAGCGGTCACGACTTCAGCCACGCGGACCTCGCCGAACGCGAATTTGTCGACTGCAATTTCAGCGGCGCGAGTTTCCGCGCAGCGGACCTGCGTTACACGCGCTTCGAACGCTGCCAGTTCAACGACAGCAGCGCCGAAGCGCCGGCGGATTTCAGTCAGGCTGAGCTCAGAGAAGCTGTGTTCGAGCGCTGCAACCTCGCCGTGGTCGACATGGTTCGGATCAAGGGATACGGGGTGACGTTCAAGCACTGCCAAATGCAGGGCGCGGACCTCTCCAAGTCCGATTTTCGTATGCCGGTTGCCGGCAGTGAACTGGCCGCATTCACGCTCGAAGACTGCAACGCGTCTTACATCAACCTGGCGCACAACTATCTCGCGGGATGCCGGCTCACCGGCACCCGGCTGCTGGAAGCGTGCCTCGACGACGTCGATCTGACGGATGCGGATCTAAGCCATTGCGAGATGCACAACGCGAGCGGCGCCGGGCTCGTCATCCGCGGGGCGGACCTGCGCGGCGCAAGCTTCAACACTCTGGATCCGCGGCAGATTGATCTCACCGGCGTGCGGCTGACGGTAGATCAGCTGCACGCGGTGATCGAACCGCTGGGTCTGATATTGGAAGACCCGTAGCGAACGATTAGTTAATTTCGAGCAGCTCAACCTCGAAGATGAGCGTCGTTCCGGGACCGATTTTCGGGCCTGCGCCACGATCGCCATAGGCCAGCTCCGGCGGTATGACCAGACGCCACTTGGAACCCACGGTCATGAGCTGGAGCGCTTCGGTCCAGCCTCTGATGACGCCGTTGACCGGGAAGCTGGCAGGTTGACCGCGGTCGACGGAGCTGTCGAATACCGAGCCGTCTATCAGCGTGCCGTGATAGTGGGTCGTGACCGTATCCGTCGGGCCCGGCTTGGCGCCGTCTCCGGTGACGAGGACTTCGTAGAGCAAGCCCGAAGGCAGCGCGGTGACGCCCTCTTTCGCCGCGTATTCCTCGCGGTACTTATTACCCGCCTCGATGACACCGGCGTTGGCCGCCGACTGTTTCTCGGTCACCGCCGTCTGTATGGCCGTCATCAGAATCTGCTGATTCTCGCCGGCAACCCGGTTGTCCTGACTTTCGATGAAATCACGCACTCCGGCCAGATAAGCACTCTGATTGAGCACTCCCTGCGTTTGTGCGGCCATGCCCTCGGCCTGACGATAGCCCAGCAGGTAGCTGGCTTTATCGATGTCGCCGCTGAGCGCTACGTTGTTGTCGCTGTCACTTTCCGCCACGGCAGCGTTACCACAACCGGCCAGTGTCAAAACACCGGCGACGCACGCGACGGGTGCCATTCTTGCAAAAATGCTCAATTTTCATCCTTTCTATCTTAGTCAGTTTGTGTTGCGGCGCTCGATACTACCGGGTTACATTCTCAGCACAGGACACTACTTTGATTTTGGTAGTCTGCCTGGGCGTGTTAAGAAGGGGACCCCCAGGCAAATCGCAGACTCACCGGCTGATTGAGCCGGGGAACCTACGTAAAACCTGTTAGTCACATATACAGCACCGTGTGTCATGTATAAAAATGATTAACACCAGCTACCACGCAGCCGGTCAGGCGCATCTTAGCAGACAGATGTGAATTTGGCGGGGAAATAGCAGTCTGCTCGAGAGGCACTAGAACATATGAAGTTGCAGTTTCATCGAAATCTCCGACCAGTTTGGATCCTTGCCGCCGGCTTAGTTTCATTTACGGTTGTCGCTCAATCCGACGATACGGTGCCCGCCGCGCCCGCGGCGCCCGAAGCAGAGGCCCCGGAAGTTCCGATGGAACGCGCTGAAGCGCCGGTATTGACGCCTCTCGAGGTTCACCCGCGCACCAGTCTGACCGTCGTCGAGCAGTTGCGTCACAACCATTTCGTCAAAAAGCCGCTGGACGACGGCATCTCCAGCGACGTTTTCGACAAATACCTCGATACGCTCGATGCGGGCCGCTCCTACTTCCTCGCGGCGGACATCGAAGAGTTCGAACAATACCGCTACGTGCTCGACGACGCGCTCAAGCGCGCAGAGCTCGACCCGGCGTTCGAGATCTTCAACCGCTACCAGGAACACGTCGTCGACCGCCTGCAGTACCTCATTCGCGAAGTGGACAAAGGCTTCGCCGACATCGACTTCACCGTTGATGAAGAAATCGAAATCGATCGCGAAAACTCGCCGTGGCCAACCACCCAGGCCGAGCAGGACGAGCTGTGGCGCAAGCGTCTCAAAGCCGCCGTGCTCGCGATGCGGTTGAACGAAAAGGACATGGACGAGATCCAGGAGACGCTGGGCAAACGCTACCGCAATCGCCTGAAGCAGGCGCTGCAGACCAAGAGCGAAGATGCCTTCCAGGTATACATCAACGCCTTTGCCAGCACCTACGATCCGCACACGCAATACTTCTCACCGCGGACCTCACAGAACTTCAACATCAACATGTCGCTGTCCCTGGAAGGTATCGGCGCGGTATTGAAGAGCGAAGACGACCACACGTCCGTGGTGCGCCTGGTGCCGGCCGGACCCGCGGACAAATCCGGCGACATAGAAGTCGAAGACAAGATCATCAGCGTCGGCCAGGGTGAAAATGGCCCGCTCATCGACGTCGTCGGCTGGCGTCTCGACGATGTCGTCGAGCTGATCCGCGGCCCGAAAGGTTCCACCGTACGGCTGGAAGTCGTGCCGGCCGAGAGCGACAACGATGTCAGCAAAGTCATATCGATCACGCGCAACACCGTCCAGCTCGAGGAGCAGGCGGCTCAGGCTAAACTGCTGACATTGAATCAGGACGGTCGTGAGCACCGCGTCGGCGTCGTCGAAGTACCGACGTTCTACGTGGACTTCAAGGCCATGCAGCAGGGCGACCCCAACGCGCGCAGCACCACCCGCGACGTCAAGCGCCTGATCAGTGAGCTGCAGAAAGAAGGCATGGATGCGCTCATCATCGATCTGCGCAACAACGGCGGCGGCTCGCTGCAGGAAGCGGACACGCTTACAGGTCTTTTCATCGAGTCGGGGCCAACCGTGCAGGTCAAGTCAGCAAGGCGCCGCGCCAATGTTTATGCCGACACGGACGGCTCGATTGCCTGGGAAGGTCCCATGGCAGTCCTCGTGAACCGTCTGTCCGCCTCAGCTTCTGAAATTTTCGCGGGCGCGATCCAGGACTACGGTCGCGGTCTCATCATCGGCAGCCAGACCTTCGGCAAAGGCACCGTGCAGACTTTGATTCCGCTCAATCGCGGTCAGCTCAAGATCACCGCCGCCAAGTTCTACCGCGTCAGCGGCCAGAGCACTCAGCACCAGGGGATTTTGCCTGACATCGCGTTCCCGGAGCTCTACGACGCCGACCAGGTCGGTGAATCTTCCCTGGAAGACGCCATGCCCTGGGACATGATTCAACCCGCGGTGTATGACGAGTCGCAACAGCTCGCGCCGCTGCTGTCGGAACTCAACCGCCGCCACGAGGCACGCGTCGCCGACGACGTCGAGTTCAACTACTTCCGCGCGCTGGCCGAGAAGAGCAAAGAGGCCTCGCTGCGCACCCATGTTTCGCTGAACGAGGCCACGCGCCGTACCGAGAAGGCCGACGACGACCAATGGCGCCTGGACCTGGAAAACAGCCTGCGTGCCGCCAGAGGCGAACCGTTAGCTGATTCTCTCGACCACCTCGAAGAGCTCGAAGACGCTGAGAAAGAGGCCGAAGAAGCGGCGGCAGAAGCCGCAGAAGCTGCGTCCGAAGACGTCGCGGCAACCGAAGATGAGAACACTGAGACCTCCAGCGACGTTGCCGCTGCTGCGCCGCCGGCCGATGCAGCGGAGAAAGAAAAGGACATCATCGAGCCCGTCGAAGATGACGCGATGCTCGAAGAAGCCGGCCGTATCCTGCTCGACATGATCGGCCTGTCTCTGCAGATTGCGCAGCTGGAGGCGCTGCCGCAGGCATCCGCCGTCAGCTCCAACCTGCCGCTGCCGCAATCACAAGCGCAAGCGGACACCGCCAGCGACGGCTAACCGCCAGGTCCCGAATACGCGCTGCCTGATTAGGGCAGCGCAAATTCCAGACGACGCTCTTTGATCGTCGTCAGCAACGCATCGACAAACTCATCCACCGTGAAGGTGTGCTGGTCCTTGTGGCCGTAGCGCCGCAGCGTCACGGTGCCTTCCGCAGCCTCACGTTCTCCGACGATGAGCAGATTGGGGATTTTCTGCACCGTACCCTGGCGTATCTTCTTCGGCAGGGTGTCGTCCGACGGGGCCAGCTCAGCCCGCACCATTTGCTGGCGTAAGCGCGCCACAATGTCGTTGGCATACTCGTCAAACTGCTCCGACACCGTGAGCACCTGCACCTGCAGCGGCGCCATCCAGGTGGGGAAGGCGCCAGCGAAGTGCTCGATCAGAAACGCAACAAAGCGCTCGTGCGTCGAAAACGGCGCGCGGTGTATGCAGAAAGGCGTATGCTCTTCGCCGTCGGAACCGACATATTTCAATCCCATGCGTTCCGGCACGGCAAAGTCGAGCTGTACCGTCGAAACGGTCTCTTCACGCCCGGTAACCGTGACAAACTGAAAGTCGAGCTTGGGGCCATAGAAAGCCGCCTCGCCGACACCTTCCTTGAATTCGACACCCATTTCGTCGAGCACCTCGGCGAGAATCGCCTCGGACTCTGCCCAGGCGGCTGGGTTGTCGACGTACTTTTCCTTGCCTTTGGGGTCTTCCGGATCCCAGCGCGACAAGCGGATTCTGAAGTCGTGCAGGCCGAGCACAGCGTATGCCTCTTTCGACATCTCGATCACCGCTTTGAATTCGTCCTTGATCTGCTCTTTGGTGCAGTAGATGTGCGCATCATTCATCGCCATCCCGCGCACCCGCACGAGACCGCCAACCGCCCCGGAATCTTCGAAGCGATACACCTGTCCGTACTCCGCGAGGCGCAGCGGCAGGTCACGGTAGCTGCGCGGTTCCGCGGCAAACACCTTATGGTGATGTGGACAGTTCATCGGCCGCAGGCGGTAAGCTTCTTTTACCCGTTGCTCACCCTCGCCATCGTCGGCAGATTCGAGCACCTCCATCGAAGGGAACATGTCCTCGGCGTAGTACGGCAGATGGCCGGTCGTGTGGTACAGGCCTTCTTTCGCCAGATGCGGCGTTGCGACCCTGTGAAAGCCAGCTTTGAATTCGAGCTCTTTCGCCAGCTGCTCGAGTTCGTCACGAATCACCGTGCCGTTCGGCAGCCACAGCGGCAGACCTTTACCGATGTCGTTATCGATGGCGTAGATGCTGAGCTCACGACCCAGCTTCTTATGGTCGCGCGCCTGCGCTTCCTCGAACGCTTTGACGTGGGCATCGAGCGTTTCTTTGTCGAGAAACGCCCAGGCGTAGATGCGGGTCATCATCACGTTGTCGGAGCTTCCGCGCCAATAGGCGCCGGCGACGTTTCTGATTTTGAATGCATCGCGCGGAATGTCTTTCGTCGTATGCACGTGCGGGCCTTCACACATGTCGAGAAAGGGGCCATTACGATAGAAAGAGAGCCCGTCGAGGCCATGCTTTTCGATGAGCTCGGCGCCGTACTCTTTCTTGTAGGGTTCGCCCATTTCCTCAATACG
Source organism: Pseudomonadales bacterium (assembly GCA_965267275.1). Classification (GTDB taxonomy): domain Bacteria; phylum Pseudomonadota; class Gammaproteobacteria; order Pseudomonadales; family Azotimanducaceae; genus UBA4421. Next base: position 1,100,469 of record OZ253950.1, on the reverse strand, counting down.
CGCCAGCGCGGCTTCTGCATCCAGGTCTTCGCGATCGAAGCGCTGCCCCTTCTTGCAGATCTTCTTCATCCGCCGTTCGAGCTCGGGAAAGTCCTCTTCGGTCAACGGCTCCGGCAAGATGAAGTCGTAGTAAAAACCGTCTGCGATCGGCGGGCCAAATCCCAGCGTGCTGCCCGGCCGCATTTCCAGAACTGCCTGCGCCATGACGTGCGCCAGGCTGTGACGAACTTTATACAGCTCATCCTGTTCCTGCTCATCGCCGCTATGTTCAAAATTAGCCATCGTCTTCTTCCGCTATTCGCGACCCCGGTACTCGCCGGATTCCCGGCGTCCAAACAAAAACCCCGGTGGCGCTGCCTCCCGGGGTCTCGTTGGAAGCGGCGCCTCGGGTCGAGATACCGCCTGGTGATTGGTTACTTTTTCCTCACGCAGCCGGCACCTCGACACCCGTAGTCCGGGTCCCGGTAGTCGTGTCGATTTGTAAACACATGTCATTCATCGCGCGCAATGTAACACAAGATCTTCTCAGAGTATTAGCATAGAACATACACGCGTCGCCTGACCTCATCTCAGCAATCCAAGTACAATCTAGCCCATGGATTTCAGTCCCGACGCCATCGTTCCCGTCTTGATCTCTTGGGGTGCCCCTCTGTTAGTGACCTTGATCGTCACGCTGTTCGCACTCTGGGTCGTCAAAAAGTGGTTCAGCCAGCTGCCGCAGAACAGGCTCTATAAACAGCTGGCCTACGTTGGCGTGCTGCTGGTTTCCCAGATGGTGCTGGTCATCGCCCTGCCCCTCGAAGACTCCACCAAGCAGAGCCTCTTCACGGTGTTCGGTTATGCAATGACTGCCGTCGTGGCTTTCTCATCGACCTCCTTTGTCAGTAACGCGATGGCCGGCTTGATGCTGAAGGCGATGGGCACGTTTCACACCGGGGACTTCGTGCGGGTCGACAATCACTTCGGACGCATCACGGCCAAAGCCTTGTTGCACACCGAGATCCAGAGCGAAGACCGGGACGTCATCTCGCTGCCCAACATGCTGATGATCACCCACCCGGTGCAGGTTGTAGATCAGAGCGGCACGCTGATCTCGACCGAGCTTTCCATCGGCTTCAACGTGCACCGCCGCAAGGTGCGTGAACTGCTGCTGGCAGCCGCGGAGCAATCCGGTCTGACCGATCCGTTCGTGCAGATCGTCGACATCGGCAACTTTGCCGTGACCTATAAGATCACAGGATTCCTGAAAGACGTCGGCAAGATCGTCAGCAGCAAAAGTGACCTGCGCGGCGCGGTGCTGGACGCCCTGCACCAGGCCGGCGTCGAGGTCATGACCCCGACAGTCATGGATCAGCGGCGCATCGAGGGTGCCGTCCTGCCCCCCCTGGACTATCGGCCCGAGACGGATACGGATACCGGCAAAGCTGAGAAGCTCATGTTCGATAAAGCGGAGTTTGCCGCTCGTATCGAGCGCTTTCGCGAACAGTGTGTCACACTCAAAAAAGAGATTGGCGAGCTCAGCAGTGACGAAGCAGCCAACGCGCTCGAGATCGCCTGGCGCAAGCATCAGGTAGCCGCGCTGGAGGACATCATTCAGAAATTCGATCAAGCTGATGGATAGTTTTCCGGAGCTGCCCAACGCGCACGCGATAGCAATGCTGCTGACGACGGTTGCCGCCCTCTATGCTTTCAGCAAAGAGCGGTGGTTGCTCGAAATCACCTCTCTATCACTGCTGGTGCTGCTGGTCGTGGGATTCGCCATATTCCCCTACGAGGACTTCGATCCCATCGACCTCTTTTTCGGGTTTGCCAACGAGGCGTTGATAGCGGTGTGCGCTTTGATGGTGCTGGGCCAGGGTCTGGTTCGGACGGGCGCATTGGAACCGGTTGGCCGGCTGCTCGGCACATTCTGGGGCAAAGCGCCATTTCTATCGCTCCTCGCAACACTGGTCGTAGGCGCTTTCCTGTCGGCTTTCGTCAACAACACGCCGATCGTCGTACTGCTTCTACCCATTCTCATCAGCGTCTGTCTTCGCAATAACTCTTCTCCCGCGAAAGTCCTGATGCCCATGGGGTTTGCCACGCTGGTCGGCGGCATGGCGACCACAATCGGCACCTCGACAAACCTCCTGGTCGTCAACGTCGCCCACGAGCTGGGACTCGAGAAATTTGGTCTCTTCGATTTCGCCCTGCCCGCGGCCATCGCGGGATCCGTGGGCATTCTCTACCTGTGGCTGATTGCGCCGCGCCTGCTTCCGGAGCGGGTGTCAAAGCTTTCCGACCCTTCGCCGCGGTTGTTTGACGCGCGCCTGCTGCTTGGCGAGGAGTCGCTGGCCGTCGGTAAATCGCTCGCCGAAACGATCGCCCTGACCGGCGGGGATATGCAGGTCGTGCGCGTGCGCCGTGGCGAGACGATGATCATGCCGCTGCCCGACGTGCAGCTGAAAGCAGGCGACCGGCTACGCGTGCGGGATACGCCGCAGAACCTCAAAGCTTATGAGGAGGCGCTGAAAGCAGAGCTTTACTCCGGAGAAACCCGGGTAGACGAGCAACACCCGCTGTCGGCGGAGAACCAGACGCTTGCAGAAATTGCCGTCACCCAGGGCTCGAGTCTGGATCGCGCGAACCTTTCGTACGCGCGTTTTCTCGACCGCTATCAGCTCGCCGTCCTCGCGCTCCACCGAGCCGGCAGGGACATCTGGCATTCTAAAGAGGAGATCCACGAGGTCATCCTGCAACCGGGCGACGTGCTGCTGGTGCAAGGCTCGCGGGAACAGCTCGGCAGCTTGAAGCGTTCGACCGAATTCCTCGTGCTCGACTCGAGCATCGAGCTGCCGAGCTCGGAAAAATCACTGCTGGCACTGGGCATTCTGCTGGGGGTCGTGACTCTGGCCGCCACCGGGGTCATGCCGATCGCAATTTCGGCCATTGCCGGCTGCGCGCTGATGCTCATCACGCGGTGTTTAAACGTGGGCGGTGCAATTCGCGCCATCAGCCCATCCGTCTATTTCGTCGTCGCGGCGAGTCTTGCCCTCGGACTCTCGTTACAGGTCACCGGGGCGACCGAGTATATGACCCAGGTGTTTCTCTATCTCACCAGCGACTCGGGACCGGTCGTGGTGCTGTCGGCGCTGATGCTGCTGCTGGCGATTCTGACGAATGTCGTGTCCAACAACGCGGCCGCGGTCATCGGCACGCCCATCGCGGTAGGCATCGCGCAGGCTTTACAGCTGCCGCCGGAACCTTTCGTGCTTGCCGTCCTCTTCGGCGCCAACATGAGCTATGCAACACCGATGGCTTACAAGACCAACCTGCTCGTCATGAGCGCGGGCAACTACACGTTCAACGAATTTGTCAGAGTCGGCCTGCCGCTGACGCTGCTGATGTGGATCACCCTGACCTGGGTACTCTCCTGGCTCTATCTGTGATGCGCAAGCCGCTGCAAATCATCCTGCTCATGCTGTCACTGACCGCTGCCTGGCCGGCATGGTCAGCATCGTCGGCACCGCCCAACATATTGCTGCTGATGGCCGAAGACCTGAGCCCGCGTATCGGCGCTTATGGCGACACCCTGGCAATGACACCCAACATCGACCGGCTCGCCGCACGCGGCACACGCTATACGCAAGCGTTCACCACTGCGGGCGTTTGCGCGCCCAGCCGCGCGGCGATGATTACCGGTCTGCACCAGATCGCCTTCGGCGGCCAGCACATGCGCGCCGCAAGCGGCCCCCTGGGGAAATACCTTGCTCAGCCGCCTGCCGAGGTCCGCGCTTTTCCCGAGCTCCTGCGGGCAGCCGGCTACTTCACGTACACCGACGGCAAGCTCGACTACCAGTTCAGCGAAGTTTTCGCCGGCACGGGGCCATTCACGATCTGGGACCGTGAGGGCGCTCCAGACGATACGTTCCTTGACAGGGCGCCGGGACAGCCGTTCTTCGGCCTGATCAATTTTGCCGAAACCCACGAAAGCGGCGTGATGCGCCCGGACGGTGAACCGCACAGCGAGACTCACGGGAGGACCCAACGTTTCCGCAGCCAGCGCAACCTGGTGGCCGCATCGGTGACGGAGCCGGCCGCGGTCGAGCTGCCGCCCTACTACCCTGACCTTCCCGCCGTGCGCCGTGACATGGCCCGCCACTACGACAACATCCATGCGATGGATCAGCGGGTCGGGCGCATCCTCGCTGAGCTCGACGCAGATGGTCTGCTGGATGAGACGATTATCATTTGGACAACCGATCACGGTGACGGCCTCCCCCGCGCCAAGCGCGAGCTCTTTGACAGTGGCCTGCACGTGCCGCTGATCGTCGCTAAACCCGGACAGGCCGCGACGACGGACAAACGGCTGGTGAGCTTCGTCGACCTCGCGCCGACGATCCTCAGCTGGGCCGGCGTGGCGCTGCCAGAATACCTGCACGGCATACGCCTGGATGGTGAACGCAAACGCGAGTTCATCTACGCGGCCAGGGACCGCATCGATGAAGTGTACGATCGCCAGCGCGCGGTGCGCACCACCCGCCACAAGTACATACGCAGCTGGCACCCCGAAGTCGCCGGCGGTCATGCGCTGCACTACCGCGACAATCTCGACATGGTCCGTGCCTGGCGCGCAAGGTTTCAGCGGGGCGAATTGACGGCGGTGCAGCGGCAGTGGTTTGAACCCTTTGGCTCGGAACGTCTGTATGACCTCGAGGAAGATCCATACGAGCTGAACAATCTGGCAGGCTCAGCCGCGCATCAGGAGGTCCGCGCGGGATTGGCGAACGCTCTCGCTGCGCACCTTGAACGGGTTGGTGATACCGGCGCGGTTGCGGAGGCAGAGCTTCGTGCCCGCCTGCTCGAGCAGGGTGAAATTCCGACAACGCCTGAACCGCACATCGAGATTGTGGATGGCGTCGTGCGGGCTTCCAGCCCGATCGGCGCGTCCATCGGGTATCGCCGGCCTGGCGATACGCATTGGCAGCTTTATCGCGGCCCGCTGCCCGATCAGCCCCTGGAGCTCAAATCCGTTCGCTACGGCTGGACAGCGAGCTCGATTATCCGTCACGCCCCCTGAGATCGCCGAGCTTCACCCCCCTGAAATAATTGCCGCCTATCTTGCTGCTGTGTCGGGTGCGTGACAGACAACCCGCGCCCACGCCTTACACTGCGACTCATCGGGCGGGTTCACATCCGCATGACAGCATCGTCAGTACTGTCCTCTCGGATAGTACATATGGACTATGGCGGCCCTCCAATCAGATGATTATGCTATGGGCGAGGGAACAATAACGAAAATTGTCAGATGCAGGCGCGACCAGTACAAGCCGAAGAGGCGACGGGCGGCTGCCATCAGGGATCGTTAGGTACTCAGGAAGGGAGTAAACGAAGTAACCATGAACAGTTGGGTGAACAAGCTTCTCGGCAAATCAAACCCCGGTGGACAGCGTAAGCACGCTAAGAAGCCCACGCCGAAGACTCAGCAGCATCCGTATCGAGGCGTCACGGTTTACAGCCGCAAAGACTGTTGTGATGCCGCGCTGCGCATTCAGGGACAGAAGTTCCTCGCCGCCCATGCACCGCAATTGCCGCTGGGTGGCTGCAGCCAGCCTCAGCTTTGCGAATGCCGTTACAAGCATCTTGCAGATCGCCGTTCGGAAGTACGCCGCGATACTGACCACGGCTTGCCGGGACAGCATTACCACACCGAACGCCGCAGCCGTAAGACCGACCGGCGCAAATCGATACACTGACGTAGTGACCGAGCCGCGCAGACGCCCGGCCAGCGCAATCGTCAGCTATCCAGTCTCCGCACATCCGCCGCAGCGCCGGTGCTGCCTTTGGTGACTCCGCTCACTCTGGCGTCGCGCGCCGAGGTGCGGGGAAATTTCTTGGACAGCTCCGGGCCTGCAGCAGTCAGCCCGCCATCGACCACGAGCGCTTCCCCGGTGACGAAGCGGGCATCCTCGCTGGCGAGGAAAAGTGCCGCCCCTGCGATGTGGTCGCCGCTACCGTGCTCGGGCCATGGCTGCGCATCGGCAAATCGCGCCGCCGCGCTTGCAACTTCCCCACCCTGACCGCCAGCAGCCAGAGGCGTGGCTATGAATCCCGGGCAGATCGCGTTGACGCGTATCCGATCCGGCGCGAGTTCCACCGCTGCTGATTTGCTCAAGCTGATGACTGCCGCCTTGGCGGCTGAGTAGACCAGAGGACCGCCGTCGCCGCTCAGGCCCGCGATGGACGCGGTGTTGATGATGGCGCCGCCTTCGCCCTGATCGCGCAGAGCCCGCGCGGCGTGTTTGATGCCGAGGAAAACACCCTTCGCGAGCACGTCCATGGTGTAATCCCAGGCTTCGACCGTGGTTTCCGTCAATGGACCGATGGCGCCGCCGACACCCGCGTTGTTGAAGACGACATCCAGCCGGCCAAACTGATCCAGCGCGCAATCAATCATGGCCACTACATCGGCCTCCTCGGCGACGTCCGTCTGAATGAAGCGCACGCGATCCCCCCAGCCGCCGTCGGCAGCCTCGGCGACCACCGCCTCGCCGGTTTCGGTGTTGAAGTCCGCGATGACAACCGCGGCACCTTCCTGCAGAAACCGAAGCACCGTGGAGCGTCCCATGCCGCTGGCGCCCCCGGTGATCACCGCAACCTGCCCTTCCAGACGCATTGACCTCTCCCTTTCCCCTGAACGAACCGGCAGGTTAGCATGTCACGGCGACAAGGGGGATTGAGGGGAACGGAGAGATGGACGTACGCACATTGATGCGCCGCGCAGCGGATCACTACAGCGATCGCGAGGCGATCGTTCACAACGAGCGTCGGCTGACGTTTGCCGAAGCCTGGCAGCGCGGGGTGCAATTGGCCAACGGCTTGCTGGCGCTGGGGCTCGAGCCCGGCGATCGGATCGGCGTGCTCGAGGACAACTCCGTGGAGGCCGCCGACCTGTTCCAAGGCGCCGCCGCTGCCAATCTGGTCAGGGTGCCTTTGTATCCGCGCAACGGCCGCGCGGCGCACCTGCACATGCTCGGGCACACCAACTGTCGTGCCCTGCTGGTAAGCGAAATCTATGCCCACGAAGTGGCCGGCATCGACGAGGAGTTGCCCGATCTCGAGCACATCATCGTCCGCGACGCCGGCTATGAAGACTGGCTCGCTGGCCAGGCGAGCCAGGACCCGGATATAGCGGTGAACCCGGATGACTACTTCATCATCCGGCATACCGGCGGCACGACCGGCAAGTCGAAAGGCGTGGCTTATACCCACAAAGCGTGGCTTGCCGCGGGGCGGGACTGGTTCTATACGTTTCCGCCCGTGGAACCCGGAGACAAGTGCCTGCACCTGGGGCCGATCTCCCACGGCTCGGGTTATCAATACCTGCCGGTGTGGCTGGCGGGCGGCTGCAACGTCATGGTGGATCACTTCGAAACAAGCGCCACCCTGGATCTGCTGGAGCGCGAGCAAATCAACTACGCGTTCATGGTGCCGACCATGGTCAATGCCGTGGTGCACGACAACACCGCCCGCGGCCGGGATTTCAGCGCCATGAAATGTCTGCTCATTGCTGCGGCGCCGATTCAGGATGCCACCGCCCTGGCTGCCCGGGAAGTGTTCGGTGACGTGCTGTATCAGGGCTACGGGCAGACCGAGGTGCTGCCCGTCTCGATGATGAACTCGGCGCAATGGTTTGCCGACCTGGACGGCTCCAATCCGCTGCGCGCCTGCGGGCTGGCCCTGCCGTTCGCGGAAGTAGAAATCTGGGACGAGGACAATCAGCCGCTGCCCGCCAACGAGGTCGGCGAGATCGTCGCCCGCTCGGACGGGATGATGAGCGAGTTCTGGAACAACCCGGAAGCGACTGCGGAACGGATCGTCGATGGCTGGATCAAGACGGGTGACCTCGGCAAGCTCGACCGCAACGGCTACCTCTACATCGTCGACCGTGCGGATGACATGATCATTTCCGGCGGTTACAACATCTGGCCCGCGGAGCTCGAAAACGTCATTGCCGGCCATCCGGAGGTCCTCGAGGTTGCCGTCTTCGGCATTCCTCATGAACGCTGGGGAGAAACCCCCTTTGCAGTGGTTGTCGTCGGTGCAGAGGCGACGGTCACGGAAGACGAGATCATAGCGATGGTGGCTGAAGACCAGGGTTCCTACAAAAAGCCCGGCGGGGTGCGCATAACCACCGAACCGCTACCGAAGAGTCCCGTTGGCAAGATCAAGCGTAAGGACCTGCGCGAGCCTTTCTGGGAAGGCATCGAGCGACGGGTTTCCGGAAGCTGAACGGCGGAGAGCTAGAGCGATTAAAGTAGCGGCCCGCCAGCAACTGCGGGCCAGGCGCGCGGGGTGATGGGTGATCCGCCAGACTACTCGCGGTCGGGCGTCTTGTCCGGTTTTTCCTCGCCTTTGAAGCCAGCCTCAAACGCCTGACGCATGACATTCAGCGGATTCATCGCGTTGAATTGACGCATGCGATTGCGGTACATGTCCTGGTGCTCTAGAAACGCCGAGATGGCCTCTTCGATGTAGCGGCTCACAACCCGGCCAAAGCGATCACCATAAAAACGGATCAGCTGCTCGATCGTGCGGTTGGTGAGGACCGTACCGTGTCCTTCCTGCTCCTGTTCGGCGAGAATCTGTAACAGCACGGCGCGCGTGAGGTCTGTGCCGTCTTTGCTGTCGACAACCTCGATGCTTTCGCCTTTGACGATCAGATTGCGCACATCATCGACGGTCACGTACTGACTGTCCGTCATGTCGTAGAGCCGCCGGTTGGGGTACTTCTTCAATTTGTGCACGTCTATCTCTCCATTCAGCCGTTAACGGCCTGCTAACGCCCATCGCCGCGCCGCGGATAACGCACTGTCATCCTGGAGCGTGGCGTGAACTTCTGCCAGCTGTCCGCCGGCTGCGCCAGCCGATCGACCACTGCATGCAGCACACTGGCATTGGCCACCATACCGCAGTGCGAGCCGAACACTTCTATGTTTTCTGTCATATCGCTCTGCTGTTCCAGACAGCTGTGCCAGTGCACCACACCATCAGCGCGGCTGTATATCGAAGACGACGGCACGCCGGGCGGCAGGCGCGGGTCCGTCGCCGCCAGTTCTGACCGGAACTCAGTTGCCGTCCGCCCCGACACCTGCTCAAACAGGCTGCCCACCAGGCGCGCCACCGCGCCGCCGTTCACCGACGCAAACGGACTGCCGAGACTGACGACCGCGCGTACACGGTCGGGACACTGCCGCGCGAGCTCACGGGCAAACACGCCGCCAAGACTGTGGCCAACCAGCGAGATCTCCCCGCCTGCGTCATCGGAGAGCCGCAAAAATTCGCGCACCATGCCGGCTTGCACAGACGTACGACCGGTATTGCGGCCCTGCAGCCAGGGCACTGCGTTAAACCCGTGACGCCGGAGATACTGCCGCAGCATCGATGTGGACAAATCGCTGCCAAGGAACCCCGGCATGACCATGACGGCATGACCGTCGCCTTCCGCGCGATGCCCGAGGACCGGCCAGAGCGAACTCAAATGCAGCGCTTCGCCAAACGCGCGACCAAACTCCGTGATCGAGTGGTGGAGCTCCGGGCGGCGTTTTTTGTGCGCAACAACATCAACGCTCTCATACATGGCCACGAACTACTCCCACCATCCATTACTGCCTGGTTTCTGTCGCATGTTCTGTCACAGCCTATTGGCACCGGCTTCTTCGACCGGAGCACCGGCGCACACAGCGCGCAGGCGCAGCGCCAGACGACTGCCCGAGTTTGGCCGGAAGCCCACCCTCGGTCAATATTAAATGTTGCATTGCAAAAACAGGGCCCCACAATGAATAGACGGGGAGATGCCATGTCCAAAAGAAACACCACCGACTTTCTGCGCCTAGCGGAAATCCCGCGCGCCGGTTTCGAAATCGCCTCGCTGATGGCATCTACCCCATGGCTCGGGTTCTCTCCGCGCGGTGACGGGCATCCTGTGGTCGTCATTCCCGGCTTTCTGGCAGACGACGATTCGACCCGGGTGCTGCGCAGCTATCTCCGGCACCTGGGGTACGACGTCTACCCCTGGGACCAGGGGCGCAACCTCGGGGCGGCCAAGATGGGCGGCTACGAATCCCTGGTCAGTCACGTTCTGCGGCTGCATCGCGAGGCGGATCGAGGGGTCACGATCGTCGGCTGGAGTCTGGGCGGTATGCACGCGCTGGCTGTCGCCGAGAGGGCTGCGTATGCCGTACGCCAGGTGGTCACGCTCGGTAGCCCGATTGTTCAGGAGGGACCGACGACATCGCTGTTCAGCGCATTGCGCGCAGCCGCAGCCACCATCAACGGCGTGCCGATCAACACGCCTACACCGAACATGCTGGGCTGGCGGGACATCTTCCAGCGCATCAACCCGAAACTGCCGATCACGAGCATATACAGCCGCACGGACGGGGTTGTGCCCTGGCAGCGCTCGCATATCGCCAGCGGACCGCGACGCGACAATATCGAGGTGCATTCGAGCCACATCGGTCTCGGCTTCAATCCCGCCGTTCTGTTCGCAATCGCCGATCGCCTGGCACAGGATGAAGGTGAGTTCACCGCGTTCCACCGCCGTGGCTGGCGCGCGCTCACCTACCCCAACCCGAGCGCGCCCAAGCCGCCCGACGACGCCCCTTAAGCCGTTCGTCATCAGACTTCAATAATCCACGCCTATAGTGCGCCGCGCCCGATCCCGGAGCACGACGCACGAATCTGAGGCAAGCCGGCATTCGCGCCCAACGCCAGGTGCGCCAGGAATTCAGAAAAATCAGCAACTTAGACAGTTGGCACGAAACGTGTAGGTCTCGTCGAGAAAAGCAAACAACCGTGCAAATGAAACGCACAAGAACGGTGGAGATGAAACTGTCAGGCGCGCTGCCGCAGCCGATACAACGCGGCGCAGCCGATCTATGTCACAGGAATAACGGAACGGAAATGGACGGCCGTTTCGTTTACAACGAACAGTCCCCAAAGGAGGTTGAGAACTCGTGACAAAACTCAGAGCTAGCGACGCTGCATTCGTATATGCGGAGACAAGCGATAGCCCGATGAGTATTGCGTCCCTGCAAATCCTGGAACTACCCGCCGACACCAGCGTCGAGACTTTTGTCGAATCATTGAAGACTTATATCGACGCCCGCAAGCACCTGGTGCCGTATCTCACCCACAAGCTCGAATGGGCCGATGGCGTGCTGGACCACCCGAACTGGGCCCCGGATCCGCACTTCGACATCAACTGGCATATCTACACGGTCCCGGTGCCCGCGCCCGGCGACCGGGCCGCACTGGAGACGACCGTCGCCAGGCTCCACGAAGAACCCCTGGATCGCGACCATCCGTTATGGGACATGGCCGTGCTGACCGGCCTCGAAGGAGGCCGCATTGCCTATTACAACCGTCTCCATCACGCCTGCGCCGATGGCGTCGCTGCACAGGCATCGACCCAGCTGCTGATGGACGCGGAAGGCGAGCTTCTGCGCCACAAAACCCCGTTGCCGGGCAGCAGCGATCGCTCGCGCAGCGCCGCAGATCACGCGGTCAGTCTTTTGACGACCCTGGCGCAGCAGGCCATTGAAAGCCTCACCAGCGCCCCAGCGCGCGCGATGAGCCTCGCCCGTGTCGTTCAGGCCGTCCAGGCACCCGAGCCCGGCCTCAACCAGATGTACGCCGCCGCGCCGCACACGTCGCTCAACAAGCGCATCGACAATCGTCGCGTCTATGCCACCGCCGAGTTACCCGTCGCCGCCATGCGGAATATCGGCCGCCAGTTCGGTTGTACCGTCAACGACGTGCTGCTGGCGATTTGCGGTGACGCGCTGAGACGCTATCTGGCGCGGCACGCTGAACTGCCGGCCGACACGCTGCACGCAGGCTGCCCGGTCTCCCTGCGCGACGCGCGCGACGCCAGTTCGAATAATCAGGTCACGATGATGCGCGTGCCGCTGGCCACGGATCTGGCGGACCCCTTGGCGCGGCTGCTCGCGGTGCGCGCAGCTACGCGGCAGGCCAAGACGCTCCTGGCGGCCGGTGCGGATCTGCTCCCGAACAATGTCACATTACCCGGCATGGGCCTGATGTTGCGCGGTGCACAACTGGGCGCGCGTCTGACGCGCGTCGCCGATCGCGTCGCGCCGCCATTCAACGTGGTGATCTCGAACGTGCCGGGCCCGCGTGCGCCTCTGACGTCAAATGGCGCACGAATGCTGACCCACTATCCGGTGTCGATACCGGCAGAAGGCCTGGGCGTGAACATCACCGCACAGAGCTATGTGGATCAGATGTATCTCGGCATCACCGCCGCGATGCGGGTGCTCCCGGACGCAGACCGCTTGCGCGACGACCTGCTGGCCGCTTTTGATGCGCTGAACAACGCCATTTCTGCCGACGTCGTTCAGTTGGACAAACCCACGAAAGCAAAGAATAGTGAATCGAATCAATCACTTAACGATAGAGCGGACGACCCATCAACTCAGGTCGCCTAAAAATTTCAATTAGTTGTTGCATTGCACAATTGTGTGGTGCACAATTCTCCTCGTTGTGCAGCGCAACACACGATTGGAGCATCAAAATCGAAGCCGCTGCTTAATCGTACTTATAGAGGATATGGAAATGAGCGTAATCGACAATCAAATGAAACTGGGTCGCGAGCTGTTCGAGATCAACACGCACGTCATGCGCCGCATGGCAGAAATCACCGGCGAAGGCGTCAAGCAGTACTTCGAAACGAATCAGGACTTCGCCAAGCGCCTGACTGAAATCCGCGACGTCTCTACCTTCGTCGAACTGCAGCGCGAATACGGTCAAACCCTGTACAACGGCATGACCGAACGCCTGCAGACCCGCGGCGAAGTACTCAAGGAAGCCGTAGAGCGCGGTGGCGAAGCCATGCGCACCGCTTTCAGCAGCGAACCGGTTGTTGAAGACGCTGTCGAGGAAGCTCAGGCAGCATAAGTTGGAACGTTGACGCCGCAGCAGTATCGCGGCGTCCACAAAAAGCTGGGGCAGGCCTCGAATTCTCTCCCCTCTCCCCATTCCTGGCCTGCCCTTAGCTCTCCTTGGGTGATCGCGTTTCACTACGCGCATCACCCAAGTTCGTTTAAGGGGGATCAAAAATGCAGCAACTCAGCGCGCAAGACGCATCATTCGTTTACATGGAATCGCCCGCAGCGCCCATGCACGTGGGTTCGCTTTGCATCTACGATGGCTCCGCGGTCGACCCCGAACGCCTGACCGAGGAAGCCGTGACCCGTATGGTCGACGAACGGCTGCACCTGAACGTCACCACCCGGCGGCGACTGGCCCGAGTGCCGTTCGAAGCCGATTACCCCTATTGGGTGGAAGACGCCGGTTTCGATCTGGAATATCACGTACGCCGCGTGGCGCTGCCGAAGCCCGGCGACCGGCTCGCCCTGCAGAAACTCGCTTCACGTATCTTTTCCCGACCGCTCGACATGACGAAGCCGCTGTGGGAGCTCTACGTCATTGAAGGCCTGGATCACATCGAAGGCATACCTGCCGGCAGTTTCGCGGTGCTCACCAAGACGCACCATGCCGCGGTCGATGGCGCCTCAGGCCTGCACTTTCTGGAACTTCTGCACGACCTCACGCCCGCGGGCAGCAAGATCCCGCTCGCCTCCGAACCCTGGCGTCCGGACCCCTATCCGACGGACGCTGAGCTGCTCATGCGGTCGGGCTTCAACCACATGAACCAGCCGATGCGTTTCTTCGACGCCGTCTCGCGCCAATTCCAGCAGAGCGGCGGCCTCGGCAACTCTGCAAACAAGGTGCTCAACAACCTGCGACAAACCGCAACGGCACAAACGGGCAACACCACCCGCCGCGTGCCAAAGACCCGCTTCAACGGGGCGGTTACCGCGCATCGCGTGCTCGGCACCACCAGCTTCAGCCTCGATGATATCCGCAGCATTCGCCAGCTCGTCGACGGCGCCACCGTCAACGATGCGATTCTCGCCATCTGCGGCGGCGCGCTGCGGCGTTACCTCGAGTCCAAGAACGAGCTGGATGCCGAGTCGTTGATCGCGACGGCGCCGGTGAATCTGCGCGCCGCCGGTGATTCAACTGCCGGCGGTGGTAATCGCGTTGGGGCCCTGTTCGTACCGGTCGGCACGGACGTCGCCGATGGCGTGGCGCGCCTCGCGCACATCCACAACGAGACCAGCAACTCCAAGCTCATGCACAACGCGGTCGGCGCCGCGAGCATGACCGACTATGCGGAGTTCGTACCCGCGTTTACAGCAGCGCTCGCATCAAGATTGATGACGGAAACGGCAGCCAACGCGCCGGTGACGCCATTCAACGTGTCGATCACCAACGTGCCCGGCCCGCAGCAGCCACTCTACTTCTGTGGCGCCCCGATGATCACCGCGATCGGGCTTGGACCCATCAGCCAGGGCATGGGTCTCATCTTCCCGGTCCTGAGCTACTGCGGTCGCATCACGGTTTCGTTCACCAGCTGCCGGGAGATCCTGCCGGATCCGGAGTTCTTCGAGGGCTGCCTGGTGGATACCTTCAATGACCTTCTCGCTGCCGCAAAAAAGGCTGCCGCGGCAAGCGCACCGTCACAGCCAGCGGGAGCGAAAACGCAAGCAGACAGCACGCCCGCTGAAGAGATGCCGGCGGCAGATGCACCGGCGAAAGAAGCGCCGGCGGCAGAAGCCCCCCGCAAAGCGGTCGCCGAATCCGCGGTTGTTAGAGAAGTGCCAAAAAGCGCACCAGCGGCGCAGCCGCCAGTCAGACAATCACCATCCAACACCGCTCCGGCAGTAAAAACACCCACCGCTGAGGCGCCGAAGCGGACACCGCGCGTCGCGGCACAGTCTACGACCACGCCATCCGCAAAGCCGGCCGTGAAACCTGGCGCGGATGCGCCTGCGCGACGACCGACAACGACCGCAGCGAAAGCAGCTTCAGCACCAGGCGACAAAACCGCCAAGCCAAGAACCGCTAAGCCGCGGCGCAACCCGCCTGGCACATCATCGGGCCAGGATAAAGAGACAGACGTATGAGCAAACCCATTGCGCTGATCACAGGCGCATCTGCAGGCATCGGTCAGGAATTCGCGCGGATTTTTGCCCAGCGCGGCTACGACTTGATTATCTGTGCACGCCGTGAGGAACGCCTCCAGGCGCTCGCTGCTGAGCTGGCACCGCTCGCCAACGTACACACCGTGGCGCTCGATCTCAGCAAAGCCAAAGGCCCGGCTAAGCTGCAGGACGCCGTCGCTGAGCTGGCGCTCGAAGTCGACGTGCTCATCAACAATGCCGGCCTCGCCTTCCAGGGCAGTTTCGTGGACATGTCGCGCAATCAGGTACAGGACATCATCGCGCTCAACATGCGCGCGTTGACGGAGATCACCTATCTCTTCACCCCCGCAATGATCGAACGCGGGCGCGGCAAAATTCTCAATGTCGGCTCGGTCGTCGGCTTCCAGGCGGTACCAGGCATGGCGCTGTACAGCGCAACCAAAGCCTTTGTCCTGTCTTTCACCGAAAGCCTGGCCGAAGAGCTTCGCGGAACAGGCGTAACCGTTTCCGCGCTCTGTCCGGGACTCACGCGCACGGAGATGACCGACGACCTCGGCGCGCTGCACATACCTGGGGGCGAGCTGATCGCCGCGGACGCAAAAAGCGTCGCGGCTGAAGGCTACCAGGCGCTGCACGCCGGCGAGGTCATCCGCATCCCCGGCTGCCTGAATCAGCTGGCGGTCAACTGGGCCGAATTCCAACCACGCTGGTTCAAACGCGCGCTGGCAGGCATTGCCGGACGCGCCGTCTTTACCGCAAACTGACACCATTCGCCGCACGGGGATCGAGGTTAAATCATGGCTGACACACGACCGGACATAGAAACCAACGCCAGCGGACAGCAGAGCGAAAGCGGTGTGCCGCTGAACGCGGCGCTCGGCATCGATCGCCAGGCGTTTATGGATACCTGGGGGGAAATTCTCGAAGACTCCATGCAGCAGCCGAACGCGGTATGGGCAGCTGCGCGGGGATTTTTGAGCGAGGCTGCGGACATTGCTTTCGGCCGCAGCAACCTGTCCCCTGCCGCGACAGACAAGCGCTTCCACGACCCTGCCTGGCACGAAAGCGCTGTCTATCGCCGCCTGGGTCAAGCGTACGTCGCCTGGGCAAATTCTCTGGACACCTGGCTCGACGCGTCCGGGCTCGAAGGCATGTCCCGCGAGCGCGCCCGTTACGTACTCGACGTGGCCAAAGACGTGCTCGCTCCGGTCAACTCGCTACCGGGCAACCCCGAAGCGCTGCGCAACGTGCGCGAGACCGGTGGCCGCAGCCTGCTTGCAGGGATACGTAACTTCATCGACGACATGCAGCACAATCACGGCTATCCCGCCTGCGCTGACCGCAACGCCTTCAAAATCGGCCAGGATGTCGCCGCGACCGAAGGTGCGGTCATTTATCGCACGGAACTGTTGGAACTCATCCAGTACCAGCCGGCAACGGATACCGTTGTCGACGCCCCGCTGTTGTACGTCTTCAGCCAGGTCAACCGCTTCTATCTCGGTGACCTGACCCCGGACCGGAGTCTTTTCAAAAAGCTGCTGGACGCCGGTATCCCGGTGTTCGCCGTGAGCTGGCGCAATCCGAAACCGGAACATCGCAACTGGAACCTGGACTCTTACGCTGACGGCATCATCCAGGCCATCAGCGTCATCCGTGACGTGACCGGCGCACCCAAGGTAAACCTGATGGGACTGTGCGCCGGCGGTCTGGCAGCCACAGCCGCGGCCGGCGCATTGAATGCACGCAAGGACGATTGGATCAACAGCCTGTCGCTGTTCGTGAACGTGCTCGACAGTCGCGTAGAAGATTCGGATTTTGGTCTTTTCGTCAGCGAGCGCTCAGTCGACGCTCAGAAACAGATGACTCGCGTGCGCGGCATGTTCGAAGAACGCAACGTTTTCGAAATGTTCGCAATGCTGCGGTTTGAAGAGAACATCATGGGCTTTCTGCGCAGCAACTACCTGATGGGTGAAGCGCCGCTGAAACACCCGCTGCTGTTCTGGTCTATCGACTACACCCGCCTGCCGGCAGGCCTGCATGCCGACTTCCTGGATCTGTCCCTCGAGAACAAGCTCGCGAAGCGGGAAATGAAGGTGCTTGGCAAGCGTGTTGATCTCAGCAAGATCAAGTACCCGGTTTACATCATGGCGGGATCGACGGACCACATCACACCGTGGAAAGCCTGCTACCGCAGCACCCAGCTTTTTGACACGGACCTCGAGTTCGTGCTGACCAACCAGAATCACACGCAAACCATCTCCAGTCGGGACGACAACCGTCACCTGAAACACTGGACCGGCAGCACCTTCCCGCAGGATCCGGAGGAGTGGCTCAGCAATGTGGAGGAACATGACGGCAGCTGGATCAAACACTGGATCAACTGGCTGCACGAGAAAAGCCCGGAGGCGCAAGTAGAGGCGCCCATCGAATTCGGCAACGCCGAGTATCCGGAAGTTGACCGCGCGCCGGGGCGCTACGTTCTGGAATCCTGAGGAATGCGCGGCGCGGCCGCGCAGCTTCAACAAGCCATAGTACGCGGGTCTGCGCGGTAAGTCTCGCGTGTAGTTCTTCCCCTTTATCGGTACAGTCTCCATCGAGATGAGGTAAGGAGGGGAATCATGGCTACCTATATCATGTTGAGCACGCTCACCGACGAAGGACGTAAAACTCTAAAAGAGCGTCCGGACCGTTTGCAGTCGGTGAACAAGGAGGTCGAAGCCATGGGCGCCAGAGTCCGCGCCCAGTACGCCGTGCTCGGCAGCTACGATTTCGTCAACGTCATCGACGCGCCAAGCAACGAGGTGATGGCGCGCATATCCATGGAACTCGGCTCGCGCGGCACAATCAAGGTGACCACCTTCCCGGGCATGCCGATCGAAGAATTCCTCAACAACATGAAAGCCAACCCGCCGCGCAAAGAGGTGGCTGAAGAAGACGACTGAGCGGCCGGGGTAATCAGTTGGCAACTTACGTACTGCTGCTCAAGTACCACTCGCACGGGCTGATCGAAGCGAAGAAAGACCCGGACTTCCTGATGGGGATCCACAAATCCATCGAGCGCTGGGAAGCCCGCGTGATCGAAAGCTTCCACCTCCTCGGCGAATACGATCAATGCACGATCATCGATGCGCCGGACAACTTCAAAGCCTATCGCGCAACCCTGGGCCAGGAGCTGTCGACCACGGCGGCCACCGAGCTATTGCCGGCCATCGATCTGCCTCTGTTCCAGCGCCTCATGGAACAGAGCGCCAAGACTGCCGGGCCGCACAAGTGGCAGATCCAGCGCTGGGCCCGGCTGGTGCGCCGCATGCTGCGCTGGTACCAGTTCACGCGCTGGGAAGAGAAATACTTCCAGCCGTTCACGATCACCGGGCAGGAAAAGATTGCGAATCTCAAAGGACCCTGCATCGTCGTCGCCAATCATGCGAGTCATCTGGACCAGTACGCCCTCCTGGGCGCGCTGCCGGAACACATCCGCTCCAACATCTACTTCGGCGCGGCGGCGGATCGCTGGTTCCTCAAAGGGCGCAAGGAGATCACCCTGCAACCCTGGTTCCAATCCCTCGGCAACGGCGCCTACCCCATTCACCGCGGCGGCGGATCCAAGGCGTTGGACTACCCCAAGTGGCTGCTGGATCATGGTGCCAATCTGATGCTGTTCCCCGAAGGCACGCGCTCACGCAGCAAGCAGCTGGCCAAGTTCAAACACGGGGTGTCGATCCTGGCGCTGGAAAAGAAAGTGCCGGTTGTGCCGATCTACATGACCGGTCTCAAAGCCATGCGGCCGCCGGGAACGCGGGAAATCATTCCGGGACCGGTCGCGTCGCACATACTGGACCCGATCTTCTTCGACTATTACACAGAGGTTCCGGAAGCCACCCAGCAGATCTTCGATGCGATGAACGCAGTGCATCAGCGCGTGCTGGAAGGCGGCGACGAGGCGGCAATGCCGGGCTAGCGGCCGCGCAAGAGACTTACCAAAGTCCGAACTCGGATGCAGCCTGCCGGCGTAACACGGCAAGCAAACGACGGCGGCTCGTCTAGACTCAAAGGTAACCCTTTGATGACGCCCGACAATGAGCAACCCGGCAAGCAGTGCGTGCGAGCAAATCACCCGGTCGCTGGAACAGGACAAACTCGAGCTGCCAACACTTCCGGAGGTAGCGTTTCGAGTAAGAGACGTTGCGGAATCGGAAGACGTCACGATCCCGGCGCTCTGTCGGGTCATCGAACAGGACCCGGCATTGGCTGCGCATCTGATCAAAGTGGCCAACTCCCCGCTGTTTCGCGTCACGCGGACCATGCAGGACCTCCATTCGGCCATCAGCCGCATGGGCACCGAGTACTCCGCCACGCTTTCGGTCGGCCTCGCGATGAGCCAGATGTACCAGGCAACCTCCGACATCATCGATCGCAGATTGCGGCATACCTGGGCCCACGCGTGCGACGTGGCTGCAGTGAGCGGCGTGATCACGCAGCACTTCACGAGTTTGCGCAAGGACCAGGCGGTACTGGCAGGCTTGACCCACGCGATCGGCAGCTTGCCTATTCTGACGTGGGCGGAATTCAACCCGCGCCTGATCCAGGACAGCCTGACGCTGCAGGCGGTCATCGACGTCATGCAGGGTCACCTCGGCGGCCAGATCCTGCGCAGTTGGAACTTTCCGGACGAAATCGTCGTGGTGCCTGAACAGTACACAGACTTCGATCGCAAGCCCGCAAGCGTGGACCTGGTGGATGTCGTCATGGCCAGCCATCTGCTGACGCTGGACGACAGCGACCATCCCCACTTTCAGATCGCCACGATGGGCGAGTCGGTCTTCGACCGGATCGGCTTCGATCCCGAGGACGACAAAGGCAGATTCGCAGAGCTTGCTGACGAGATCGCTGAAGCCAGGGCGACGTTCGCCTCCAGCAACGGCTGACGCCAACACTGTGAACCACGTCCCGCGTCGCACCGCGCAAGCCGGGATGTATACGGCACTCAGACCTAAAATGGGGTGAACCCCCCATACCTCGAGCAGACGCTCTACCGTAATTTTTCCCCACGCTCAGCAACAACGAGATTGTCATGTGGTGGAAAATCAACCAACGAATCATTTTATCCGTCCTTGCCATCGTGTGCGCCGCTCCCGGTGCGTACGCCTTCAATCTGCCGACCGCAAACGAGGTCCAACCCGGCAAACGGATGAAAATTGACGGTGAATACCGCATCTCCACCCTCAACAAGCGTGTTCTGATCGAACGCGGCCGGGCGATCGTGCTCGAGGGCTGGAAACACATGTTCTTCTGGGACGTGAAACCCGGCATGGTCGTCATCCGCGACATCAAACACCGGGGTGACGGCCGCTTCACGGGACACGATCTGCCCCTGGACGGCCCGTGGCGGGCCCAGTACAACCGCGCAACCGGTGCTTTGAGCGTGGTCGTGAAAGGTCCGACCGGCGACTATCGCTACAAACTCATCCCGGTCGATGCCACTGCGGAGGACGAAGAGTACATCGAGCCGGAACCCGTGATCATGAGAGTGAAGGCAAACCGGCAGGGCGACGCTGTTTTGTCGATCCCGAAAACATGTCCGGGCAAACAGTCTTATCTTTCGAACGGCGCGTGCTGGGTTTGCCCGAACGATTACAAACGCGCGAAGCTCACGCGGGAGATGGATCACCCGAAAGCCTGTGTCAAAAGGAAATCCTGGGGCAAAGGTCCGTTCAAGAAAGCCAAGCGTCAGAAGGTCGCCGGCGCTCGCTGCCCGTCCGGACAGTTCCACGTTGCGGAAAAGGGCGTGAACGGCTGCTACACCTGCCCCACGGGTTACGTGCGTGACCTCTCAACCCGCAACTCCGCCATGTGCCAGACAACTCAAGGCTGATCGGCAATGGTATCGAAGCGTTTGCGTAATCTGGCCGGCGCGTCAGTCCTCTTCGTCTGCGCCCTGGCCCTGTTTAGCGCGTCGGCGAGTCATGCGCTGATGCCGGCCATGCTGCCGCTGAAGCAAGACGTCGCGGCAACAGCGGTCTCCGCCATTGACGGAGACTGGGTCGTGTCGACCCTCAACAAACGCATACGCATCGATCGCGGCCGCGCTTACGCGCTGGACGCCTGGCAACACGCGGTCCTCTGGACCGTCCAACCCGACATGGTGGTCATCAGAGACATCGAAAGTGTCGGCGACGGCATTTTCGAAGGCGACGACTTACCGTTGTTGGGACGCGCAAGAATCCAACGTCTCGACAACGGCTCGCTGGACGTCACGGTCAGCACGGCACTGGGCCCGGTCAATTACCAGCTCGTGCCTGTCGCGAATCCGGGGGTAGATCCCTGGAACGAAGAGGATTCCTGGGACGATGGTCAGCCCGAGACTTTCGAAACGCCGGTGGACGTCGACGAACCGTTGGAAACGGGCAAGCCCGACAACTACTACGCCGATACAGAAGAGAGCGTCTTCGAGCCAGAACCCCTCTCTGATGAGGAGCCGGCTTTCGTCGAGGATCCGCGACCGATAAGCCCGGTAGAAGAAGCACCACAGCGACGCCCAGACTCACAACCGTCGCGGCGCCCGCACCCGGAGTTCGTCACTTATGACGTCTTTACCGGCTGCCAGCCGGACCAGGAAAGCGGGCCGCCCAGCGCCAGCCCGCGAGAGCGGATCACGTCGCGGGTAGATCGGGTCACCAAGCGTCAGTTTGCCGGATTCACTCTGGACGAAGCGCGCGCATCAACCCCTGACGATGAACGTCTGGGCGCGTGCTGGATGCGCCTGGATGGCGTCTGGCAGGAAAATCAGCATTTGAGCCTCGACCGCAGCAAAGACCAGCCGGACATCTGGGGCACCGATACACCAGAACTGATTGTGCTCGCCAACGGCAACTACACCGATGCCCGGCATCTCTACATCGGCAGCGTGGGTCGGGACGACCGGGAAATCTGGGTGTCGGACGGCCTTTCGGCCAATGGGTTCATCCGCTTCACGAGCAAAGACGGCCTGACGCTCGCAGAAACACTGGTCGAACGCGGCCCGACCAAGGTTTATCACGCAGAAAACCACACCTACCTGGGCCGCACGCTCAAGCTCGACCTGACCGCATCCAAGCGCCCCAGGCTGCGACTCGGCAACACGACTTATCTGCGTCCCAAGCTCGAGATCTCTGAAGCCGCGATGCAGGAACAAATGGCTTCGAACGATGCGTTCCTCCTGCAGGCCAACCTCGAAAACCTGGTCGCGAGCCGCCGGGGCTACGATGTCGTCAAGCAGGACCCTTTTTTCCTTCTCAATAATAAAAAGATGCCGGTGTTCGCAGCGTTCGACCCCAAACGTTACTACATCACCGAGCAGCGGATCATTCCAGTCGGGTACAAATTCGTGCAGAGCGGCGTCCAGGGCATGGTCTACAACAAGAGCATGACCACAACGGCACGCCAGTATCAGGATTCGATTGCCGTCTCCCTTGGCGCCACCCTCGAAGGCAAGGCGGACCCGACCGGATTCTCCGCCAAAGCGTCGACCAGCGTCGATGCCTCGGTGTCCTGGATGCAGTCCATGGAAGAGAGCAGCCACGTTGCCCAGGCGCTCGGTTTCTCCAGGGCAAAAAAATACGCGCTGGTCGTCGACCATCCGTTTGTTACCTTGTCAGATGATTTCATCGATGCAATCGACGATGCGTTGGAGCTCGGCAACTACGACAACATCATCCGGCAATTCGGCACGCACTACCCCTATGCTGTCACCTATGGCGCCGCCGCGAAGATCACACAGGCGGTGACAGAGGAGAGCTTCAAGAAACTGACCAGGTGGGACGCTGAAGTCTCCTCGCAAATGGCAGGCGGCGCGATGGGCCAATCCGGCACGGTGCGCGGCAGCATCGCGGGCGGCACCGCGAGCGGCAGTTCCGGCAGCCTCGGCACAGAAGGCGCCACGTTCGTGGCAGTCGGTGGCAACGGCTCGTGGAACGAAAACGGTTACGCCCTGGGGCAGACGCCCTATCCCATCCTGCTGGACCTGCGCCCGCTGCATGAACTCCTGAACCACATGAATTTCCCGGATCAGCCGAAGGTTTACACCCGCGTCCGCGCTGGCTTGAAACTGGCGTTGGAGGGCTACCTCAAACGCCATGCCACGACGGTCAGTGACCGCAGCCTGCTGCCAGCTCTGGAGCCCAAGAAGCTCGAGACCTGGCACCTGTATGTGCGCGAAGTGTGGTGTACAGGCAAAGGTGTGCTGTTAGTGGACAAAGCCAAAGGGAAACTCGAGATGGAGGCGTTCATGGGCAGCCGCGGCAAAGGCCTCAAAACGACGCCGCACAAGAATTTCGAAGCGAAGTGTAAGAAGAAAAGAGAAGTCGTGACGCACAGCTACAAGAGAAACAGTCCCGGCCTCATAGAAATCACGGGGACGCGCGAGCAGATCGCGGCGTACGCGATGAAACTCAGGCTGCAGTGGCGTTATACCCCAAGCAACCGCAACAAGTGGCGCAACCACGACAAAACTTTCGTCGGCTTAGCTGCACTGAAGAACGGCCTCGCGCGCGGCAAGTCGAAAGACCAGATCTGGAAAGTCGGCGCCAAAAGTAAGCCCGATTTCACTTTCAAGGTACGCGCAAAACGCATCCGTTAATCAAAGAGAGACCTATGAAACTGCTTAGAAGCCTTCTGATCACGACGACGTTCGCCGCCCTACCGGCGCTCGCGGAATACGTTCCCGACACGGTCGAGTTCCCGGCGTCGGAACCTCTGGTGTTTGCTTCGACACCCGTGCTGGACCTGCCCACCGGGGGCGCGATCGAGTTCTGGGTCGTTTCCGACTGGACCGAAAATCCCGGCTATCACCCGGTCGTACTGGCGAACGTCGGGGCAGGTCAACCGAGCTACCAGGTATCCATCACTGCCGGCCAGGACGCGCTCATCGTGCAAGCGGGCAAAAACTACGGCCAATTCCCCTTCGACTTCTCGGACCAGCGCACCCATCACGTTGCCCTGCTGATCTTCGACACAGAGATCATCGCGATGATCGACGGCAAGCTCACCGGCGCTGTCGCCATGTCGATAGCGCCAGGCCCGACGGATCAGTTCTACGTGGGTTCCGGCGCAGACGGCAGCGCGCCTTTTGTCGGCGCGGTATCTGCATTGCGCATCTGGGACGTGCCTCTCGAACCGGAGGAAATCGCCGCATATGCGCTCAGCAGCGTGACCGACACAGCCGAGCCCCATCCCAATATCGACAACCTCGTCGCCATCAGCAATTTCCACGAAGGCGAGCTCTCTATCAGCGAGAGATTCGTGCTGGAGGAAGAACTGATGACCCGCGAAGAGACCATCGCCATCCTGGGCGAAGAAGAAGTGCTCGCTATGGAACTCGAGTTCAATTCAGACAATGGAGAAAACGATGAATAGAACGCTCACAATCATCCTTACCTGTGCCGCGGCGCTCCTGCTGAGCGGAATCGCCGGCCCCGCGGAGGCTAACGCCAAGTTCAAAAAGCCAGTATCCGCCGCGCACGCCAAAAAACTGCAGCAGCGCTCCATCAAGCGCAAGGCGCGCAACCTCAAGAACCTGACGAAGCGCATAGACGGCATGGTCGCGCTCGTCAAAGATCAGCAGCAGCGCACAGGCACCGATTTGATGGCGGACAACCAGGTCAAAGCACGCCTGCATGAACTCGCCCGACAGCAGGGCAATCTCAAGCGGGAGCTTGCCGCCCTGAAGAAGCAGTCTGTGGAGCAATATGCCGCCAGTCGCGGGATCCCCTTGATCCCGGCACAGCCGTCGGGCACGCCGCCACCGCCGGCAGGCTCGCCGCCACCGCTGCCGCCACCACTGTCGGCAGGACCGGCGCCCACCGGTGGCTAGAAGATGATGCGTGCAACGTTATTGCTGCTCTCGTTCGTTCTCGCCTGCAGCGCAGTCAGCGCTGCAGACTACGAACCCGACATCCGCGAATTCGGACAGGCCGACGATCTCGACTTTCCGACAGATCCGGTTTTTGCCCTGGGCGACCCGTCCACCCTGGAAATGTGGGTCGCCGCCGGATGGCAGGCAGATCCGGGCTATGACCCGGTGCTGCTTTATCACGCGGATCCGGAGGGGCTGTTGTACGTCCTGGCGATGCTCGGAGATCGTAGCGGATTGACGTTGCAGGTCGGCGATACGCTGGACGAGTTGCCATATGATTTTGCAGACGAACGCTTGCACCACGTGGTCCTGGTGAATCTCACGGACAGCGTCGCCCTGATGGTGGACGGCCAGGTGGTCGGCGCTTTCGACCTGCAGATCCCGACCAGGCAGGGAACGACCTTCCGCGTGGGCAGCGCGCCGGGACCGGCATCCGCCTTCGCAGGAGCAATCGGCGGACTACGCATCTGGAGCATCGCCGTGCAACGCGACACGTTGATTGCCTTCGCGCTCAGAGACGTGTTCAAGGATGATCACCCCGATATGGACTTCCTCCGGGCGCACAGCAATCTGCATAGCAACACCATTGATCTGATCCCGGAGGCCGACGAATGAACACCAGGCACGTTTTGACTGCTGGTCTAGCATTGGTGCTATCCCTCGCCGTTGCTGCGGGCGCCCATGCCGCGCCGGGCCCCAAATCCGGCGCAAACGCCGGTCATGGCGGCCAGCAGGCCGGCAAATCCAGAATGAGTCGGACCGCCCGCGCCAAGGCGTCCATGCAGAGCGCGCGCGAGCGCATGCTGCGTCTGCAGGAAAAGCTGACGCTGGCTAGAAACGCTGAGAACAGCGTGCGCCGGCGCTACGAAGGACGCGGTGACTCGCAGGCGCGCAATGCCATTCGCCGCGCGACGCTCGAGCGCGCGAATCTGGAAAACCAGTTGAGTGATGTCACACAGCGTTATCAGGAAGCGCGCGCCGCGTACCGCGCGACACGGACGACGCTCCGGAGCAACAGAAAATCGGAATGGCAGGGCGCCGCCGGCAGCACGCGTGGCGCTCGGTCAGCACCGCCGAGAGGTCGTAAACTGACATTCGCGACAGCGCCCCTCGGGCCTACCGGCAGCGGCAACACGCAGCCGAAAAAAGCGGCCAAAGGGGTGTTGAAGAAGCGTGCCCGCTAACGCTGTTTATCCGTATCCTGCTGCGCCAGCAGACCTTCCCGCGCGGCCCAGCCGATCAGCTCCGACACCGAGTGGAGATTGAGCTTGGCCATGGCACTCGTTCGATGTTTGTCGACTGTCTTCGGAGAAATGCTGAGCTGATCCGCAATTTCGGGGTTGGTCTTGCCGGCGATGACTATCGTCAGAATCTGGCGTTCACGCGGCGTCAACTCCTCCAGGGGATCCGGACCCGCATCCATGCGCTCGATGATTTCCTGCGCGACGTATTTCCCGCCATTGAGAATAATCGGCAACGCACCGACGAGTTCATCCATCGAGCTGCCTTTGGCGAACGCGCCATCCACTTCTGACGCGACGAGAGATGCCAGCACCCGCGGAGTGGTCACTGCGGTAAAAATCACGACTTTTGTCTCGGGAGACCATCGCCTGAGATCAAGCAGAATCTCTTCGCCGCTGGCGAGGGGCATGGTGATGTCCAGCAGCAGCAGATGCGGTTTGTGCTTCTTCACGAGCGTGACGGCTTCTATACCGTTACCCGCCTCGCCAACGACATTGATATCAACGTCGGGGACACGCGCCAGGGTACTGCGCAAACCATCACGCACTATCTCATGGTCATCCGCAATCACTGCGGAGTAACTTTGCTTCATCTCTGGCCTATTCGTTAAAAGCTGTCGTACAAGGGTTGTGCGTGCATGCGATTGTTGAAATCATTGCGCGGTTTTTTTGACAAGTCTGTTTCCATGAAGCCTACCCTAGTGGCCGTTGCCTGCGCACTGCTGGCTGGTTGTATCGAGCCGCCGCCGCCGACGAAGACCGTCACGACGAGTATTGCCATCGCTGCCGACGGCTGCGCCGCTAATGTTGTGCCTGTCGCAGCCGAGCCCAACGATAAAGTGAGCTGGACTTTGGACGCGATGAGCAACGGCTTTCCGAGCGTCGAAGCTTTCAGCGTAACGTTCGACGCTTACAATCCGACCTATTGCGTCAACGAGGCCGTGGTGGCAAAAAACAACGACATCACCTGCACTATCAAGTTCGACGCCGACCCGGCGCCGGTGTGCTATACGATCGCCACACGCAGCAACGGCGGCACGCAGACGTGCCGGAAACAGTTCGTGCTGCAGGTTGGCGGGATGATGGAACACAGTTGCCCTGACGCGTAGCGTCTAAACGAGCGCAACCGCAACGACGGTACCCACGCCCGGCTGCGAGCGCAGTTCGAACCCGAACCCCTGGGATGCGCAGAGGTCCTGGACAATGCTCAATCCCAGACCTTCGCCGCTCGAGCTGGCGCCCTTGCCGCCCTGGGCGAGCGCACGCTGCGCAGCCGCTGCATCCATACCGTCACCGTTGTCGTAAACGGTGAAATGAACACCGCCACCACGGCGCCGGAACGCGACCAATATGCGCTTCGCGTTTGCGTGCGCAAGCGCGTTGGCGACCACGTTGGTAAAGATACGCATTGCGGCGAGCGGCACCACCGACAGCAATGCGTCCTGGCAGCGGAAGTTGAGGTCGACGCCCGCACTCTTCGCTTCGTCCGCAAACATCTGCTCCAGGCTTTCAGCAAAGAGGCGGGTAGAGACCTCTTCGCGACCGCCATCGCCGCTGCCCAGCGCTTCCTCATCATCAGCCCCACCGGCCGCCGGTTCGCTCGTCGTATTGAACGACTGCGCCAGCTGATCTACATAGTCGATGGCGCGGTTGAGGGTGTCGGTCTTATCGTCATCCTCCTGCATGCCGCCAACCGCCATGCGCAGCGCCGATATGGGCTGCTTCAAATCGTGAGAAACCTTGGCGAGCTGACTGCGCTGCTGCGCGGCAATCGCACGGGCGTGCTCGTACTGTTTTTCCGATTCGACAAGCTGAAGCTTGAGCTCCGCCTCGTTCTTGGCAGCTTCCAGCGCCCGTCGCTCAATCTCTTCCCTGGCTCTGGTGGTCGCAAATGCGTGCCATAAAATGAGTCCGAGAGAAAATCCCAGGAAGAGCGCAATGTTGAACCGCGACAGGATGTTGAACCCCTCCTGAGAGAGGTTCAGCACGGTTTCGGTGACGCCGGCCGACATGATCACGAACAGCGCAATGACCACCGGAAACGCCAGCACCAGACGGCGCTGCGTACGGTCGACGCCTTGCCAGGTCAGCGGCGGCAGCATCTGCGCGAGGATCATGACGACGTAGAGAATGTGCTGGGGTATCCACATCAAGTTCAAGGGGATCTTCATCAGCCAGAAATAGCTGGTCAGCGGGCCCAGCGCCGCCAGAGCAGCAAGCGCGTAGAGCCATCTGCGGAAGCGCGCGAGCGGATGCTGCGCTTCGAGCAGCCAGCCCGCTATCCAGAATCCATACGCCGTCAAGGCGCCATGAACGAGATACGGCACCACAAACAGATTGAAGTCCGTTGGGCCTACGATGTAGGAGATCACCCCGCCCCGGGCAGCGGTCGAGACGATCATCAGCGCGGCAAAACCGGCATAGACAAGCCAGCGATAAGTGCCCATTGCAATCAGAATCGCGGTGCTGAAGAGCACCGTGCTGATGACAAAGGTGAAAAAGACATAGTCCCCCATGTCGGGGACAAAATTTTCGGTCATCGCCATGACCGGCAGCGGCAGGCAGGCGAGCAGCACCGCAAGGCCTTTTATCCGCTGTCGGGCGATACCGAAGATGTTCACGCACTGGTGCATCGGATCATTATGACCCAGCCCCGCGAGCGCACCATAGGGCCATCACCCCAGATTGGCTTGCGCCGGAGCACGCCGTCCGAACGAGGCGCCGTCACCCTCTTGCAGCTGGGCCCGTATATGTTCTACTCGCCGACGGGCAGTATCTCGAGCACAGAACGCCACCACGCCCGTGCCGTTGAAGAATACCGTGGGAGAAGAACGAAACATGCGCAGAATGACCTATGAGAAGGATCAGGTATGAAGAGACGCCGCGGCCGTAACCCGCTCCTGCACGTCTCGATCGCGGCGACGCTGCTCTGTGCGGCCCCGCATACCCTTGCCGAGGGGAACGAAATCACCGGCACCGACGCGGACGATCAGCTCATCGGCACGCCCGCTACGGACCACTTCTTCGGTGGTGCCGGGGCCGATGTTTTCGTATTGAATCACCTCTCCGCCAACCCGGATGTGATTTTCGATTTTGATCCTGCGGAAGGCGATACGCTGGAACTCGCGTTTGATTCAGAGAGGAAGTTTCCGTTCCAGCAAAAAGACTTTTCGATCAATCGTAAGGGCGTCGTCACGATCAAGGTGGGCGCCGACAAGCAGGATCTGGTGAAGCTGAATCGAACCGATCTCCAGCTCAAGCTCGACACGCGCAAGGGCCGCTATTTCCTGCGTTTTTCCAAAAAATTCTGACGCGGCGTCTCCACCCGCAGAACCTGGATCCAACCGGGCCGGCAGTTACCGCGGTAACGCAGCGCCGGCCGGATGATCCTCGACAAGTTCGCCACTTTCCTCGCCACTTTCAGTCCTGCCCAGCTTCCAGAGCAGGTACAAACCCCATCCCAGCGCGATGGAGCCGGCAAAGAGCATCCCGGCAACCGCCTGCGGTACGTTCTCGAAGGTCTGGCTCACACCTCCGGTGGCACCCAACGCGATGATGTCGAATACCGCATGTGCCAGGATCGGCAGCATGATCGATACGTCGCGGGCCCTCGCGCCGGCGAAAATCAAGCCCAGCGCGAACGCAAAGTAAGCCTGCGCCAGAATCGCGGCGGGATGAATCTCAGAGGCCAGACCAACCAGGTGTACCGAGCCGAAAGCGGCGGCCGAAATGAGGACCACGCCGCGCGGAGGCAGTTCGCGGAACCAGTGGAAGACGAGACCGCGGAACATCAGCTCTTCGGAAATGCCCACCGCGAGGCAGAAAACAACGATCTTGAGGAAGACATCCCCCGCGGGCAGACCTTCCGCGCCCATCCAGAGCAAGCCCAGGATCACTGCCATGGGCCAGTAAAGCGGCAGCGTCCGCCAGTTGACGCGCGCGACCAGACCGGTCTCCCGTCGCAGCCCCATGCCGACGACGACGCTCACCAGAATCAAGGCCAACAACCATTTATTGACGATGTAGTAGTCGAGCTCTGCAGATAGCCCCAGCAACGGGCCGAGACCCGACGCCAGCACTGAGTAAAGAAGAACGAACAGCAGAAGTGCAGCCAGAAATACCAGAGGTTTCGCAATGCCAGTCATGTCGGTATGCCCGCAATATGTGATCTGTCGTTCACAATATCAGCCAAACTTGAATATGTAAACGCACGATCACATAATTCGTCCCAAGCACGGTAGGACAGCACGATGTCACTGATACATGCACCCAAGCAGACACGCTCCCTGGATACTCAGGAAAAACTGCTCCTGGCTCTGGAAAGCATGCTGGGAGAGCGTTTTTTCGAGCAGATCACGATTCGAGACCTCGCGGATCGCGCCGGCGTGGCGAGCGGCACGATTTATCGGCGCTTCAAGGATAAGGAAGCACTCCTGCCGGTGCTGTACGAGCGCTTTGACCGTCGCCAGGGGGAGTGGGCCGGCGCGTTCTGGGAAGATTTCGATCTCAGCGCCGAAACCAGCGTCAAGAGCCGCATCAGGCACCTCATCGCCAAGCATCTGCGCTTCTATGAGACCGAGAGACCCATTATGCGCACCATCTACCTGTATATGCGTCTGCATGGTGAATTGAGTCTCGAGAACGTCGATGCACGCCGCCAACTCGAATATCAGCGCATACTGCAACCCGTGATCGATGCCGCGCTCAGTGAAGGAGCCGCAGCGCTGGACGAAAACCGGTTCAAAGTATTTCTCATGCTCCTGATCACGCCGATCAACGAGCGCACTTTGTTCGGCGACCTCAAACCCATACGCACACTGCAGATGAACGATGACACTTTCGTCGCGGAATTGACGACGGCCTTGCGGGCATACCTGAACTCGGCGTCAGAGCGGTAACCGACAGCACCGCTCAATGCCGGCGTTGGCACACCATGCGCCCGCCGGGATATAGTGAACAACGCAGCCGCCAGGGCAAGGAAACCGCGAAGTGACTGATGACAGGTTCAAGACCGGAGGGGCTTTGGATGCCCTGGGCGCGCTTGACGACGTTGAAGACAATCTCGTCGGCAGGGCGCTGGGCGACTACCGCATCCTGGGCCTGATCGCCGAAGGCGGCATGGGACGGGTTTACCGCGCCGAGCGCATTGACGGCAGCTTCGAGCGCGAGGTCGCCATCAAAGTCTCCTCCGTCGGCGGCTTCAGCCCTTCGGTGAGAGAGCGTTTCGCCGCCGAGCAGTCGATTCTCGCGGGCCTGAACCACCCGAACATTTCCCAGCTCTACGATGCGCGCGTCACGGTCGAGGGCTGGCCCTATATCGTGATGGAGCTGGTCGACGGCGGGCCGATCGACGCTTACTGCAACGCGAACCAGGTGAGCCAGGAAGATCGCGTCAGCCTGATCGTGCAGGTCGTCGAAGCAGTCGCTTACGCCCATGCGCGCCTGGTCGTTCACCGTGACATCAAACCCTCCAACGTCCTCGTCAACGCGGATGGTCGGCCCAAGCTGCTCGACTTCGGTATCGCCAAGCTGCTGGATAGCGACGAGCAGGGGATGACCAAAGCCGGATTGATGACACCACGGTACGCCAGCCCCGAGCAGCTGCTGGGACAGCCGGTGACCACCGCTTCCGACATTTATCAGATCGGCGTGCTGCTTTTCGAAGTGCTGACCGGAGCGCTTCTCCATGCAGACGCCTCGCCGTCCACCGCGATCCAGCGCGCCGCCGAACAGAAACCCGTTGCGCTCGATCCCGTCGCTCGAGCGCGGCTCCCCCGCGACCTGCTTTCGATCATCGAACGATGTCTGCGCGTATCGCCCGAAGAACGGTACGCAGACGCGAACGCGCTGCGCGGCGACCTGCTCGCCTTTCTGGGCGGCTATCCGGTCAGCACTGCCCCGCTATCCTGGCACTACCGGCTTACCAAGCTCGTGCGCCGCAACCAGGCCGCTTCCGCTTTCATTGCAGCAGCCACGATCACGGTAGCCGCCTCCACCATCTGGTACACAATCGAAGTTACCCGGCAGCGCGACGCAGCCGAAGAGCAGCGCAGGCTTGCAGACGAGTCGCTGGACTTTCTGTCCAGCTTCTATCGCGCCGCCAACCCGGACAACGCGCAGGGCCGCACGCTGACGGCGCTGGACATGTTGAACGAGGGTGCCGGGCGTATCGGCGACGAGCTCGCGGAAGAGCCCAAGATACAGTCACGGCTGTACTTCGAAGTCGCCGAAACTTACCGCCGCCTGTCACAATTCGAACAAGCCCTGGAAATGGCCGAACTCGGACTCGACGCAACACGCACCGGATACCCGGACGAACCAACCGCGTCACTGAACTTGCGGAGTCTCAAGGCGAGCGTGTTTCGCCAGCAGGGAAAACCCGTGGAAGCAGCGGGCATGTATCGGGAGATCATCGACATCGCCAACCGGGAACTGGGTCCCGGGAGCGACGAGGCCCACAGATTTCGTCACAACCTCGCGATAGCCCAGTGGCAGTCGGGTGAAACCAGCGAAGCCATCGCCCAGCTGCGGGATCTGATAGCGGCCAAGGCCGAGCGACACGGCGAAGGCAGCAGGACGACGATCATCAGCGCCAGCGTGCTCGTCAATTTCCTGCAATCGTCCGGAGCGCTCGACGAATCCATAGAGCTTGGCGAAAAGTACCTGGCCATCTCCCAGGAGGCGCTTGGCGAGTTGCACAGCCTGACTCTGGATCTCGGCACCAATCTCGCGCTTGCGCTCGGCAACCGTGACGGTCCTGACGCGTCCATACCTCTGCTGGAAGCCAATGCCGAAGCGAACGGCGTGATACATGGCCGCGACAGCTACGAGTATTGGCATCGTTACGCCCTGCTGGTCATTGCACACATCGGCGCCGGACGGCGTGATCCGTGGGTCGACGAGCTGCGTACCGTGGTGGCAAAGATGAGCGCGCTACGTGGCGCCGAGGACAGCGCGGTGCTGACTCACCGAGTGACGCTCGCCGGCGCGCTGATCGACGAACAGCGCGCAAGTGAAGCCATACCGCTTCTGGACGAGGTCCTGAGCGTGCAAAGGAAAGTCATCGGTCTGGACCACCCGAACGCTTTCTATACACAGATCGTCAGAGCGAGAGCGGAGCTGAGCGCCGATCAGGCCGACGCGATGCCGCGGGCGGGCGCCCTTCTGGCGCGCGCGACGGACGTCCTCGG
Source organism: Pseudomonadales bacterium (assembly GCA_965267275.1). Classification (GTDB taxonomy): domain Bacteria; phylum Pseudomonadota; class Gammaproteobacteria; order Pseudomonadales; family Azotimanducaceae; genus UBA4421. Next base: position 1,067,096 of record OZ253950.1, on the reverse strand, counting down.
AAGTGAACATGTTTTGACGAAGATGTTGCGCGACGCCATCGCAAGCTACGAGTAACGAGCCGCCTTACGATCGATCTGGCGCAGCGCGCATCCGGCGCGCCCTCAAGCCGGGCGCAGAACCAGATCGAAACGGAAAACTTCCATGCCATCCTGCTCGCCGCTCCGCTCGGCAATCAGCAGATGGCGCTGTGCTGCCGGCGCTTTCGCAATCTCGCCATCCTGCTCGATGAGCGGATCTCCGGCGAAGTACATCTGCGTCGTCAGTTCCGGGGCCTCGTCATGCTGCAGCTTGAAATGCAGGTGGCGGCAGCGCATCCCGCGCCCGCCCAGCGGAGCCAGCGGGTAAGGCCCCGGCAAAATGGTATCGATCTGATAAGCGCCGTCGGCACCGGTACGCAATCGGCCATACCCCTGGAAATTGGGGTCGAGAGGTGCCTCGCTCGGATCGCGCTTGTGCCAGTAGCGGCCATGATGGTTGGCTTGCCACATCTGCATGTCGACGCCCGACAACGGCTCGCCCTGCGGGTCGAGCACCCGCCCGACGACACGAACGGGTTGCCCGGCCGCGCGCTCTGCGCGGCCGCTGATGTGAATCAGATCCATATCCCGATCAGCCGGCAGCACGTCCGGGAAGAACGGACCTTCCGTCTGATGGGGCGTTGGATCGAGCGCAGCAGCCGCAGGCAACGCGATCCCTGTTGCGAGAATGCCCTTGAAAGCTGAACGTCTGGATATCACGCCGTCACCCCGTCCACGTTCAAGGCTTCTTGAAGAGCAGAGTGAACCGGTCGGTGTTGCCGGCAACGGAGCGCCTGCCCACCTCGTAGACGAGCTCATCGTCATAGCGATAGTGGAGATCGCTGAAGTCGACGAACTCGAAACCCACCGCCTCGATCTCCTTGATCATCAGCACCGGGTCCATGCGCCGCCAGTTTTCGTTGTTGTCCGCCTGCATATGCCGGCGGGTGTGGTCGACCACACCGTAAAGACCGCCTTTGTTCAGCGCTTTGAACACCGCGCGGTTCATCACCTCCCGACCACTTTCAGTCAGGTTGTGCAGATTTCTGAAAGTCAGCGCGAGATCGACGTCGTCGACGTCGATGGTCAATCCCGGCACATCAAAGCGACGCGCACCCTCCGCACGTGTGAAGCTCGACATGTCGACATCCACGACGTCGACGCCGGAGATCACGCCGTCCTCGACCAGCTTCGCGACACGCTGGGTGCCGACCGCGACGGACAGCTTGCCTTCATCGGCAAGCACCGGGGCAAGGAGCTTGGTGTACCAGCCACCGCCGGGCAAGAGCTCGAGCACGTGCATGTCTTCTTTCAGCCCGAAGAAAGTGAGGGTCTCGAGCGGCTTGCGATTGCCATCCCGGGCCACCTCAGCCTCTGAACGAGTATCGCTGGCCATGGCGGCTTCCAGCTTGGCTTTTAAGTCTGCGTGGGCAACACCAGCCGCGACAGATCCAATGAAAAGTACGAACAGACGAATGAGCATTGAGCGAATCCTTGCATGAGAGAGCCACGATTCTCGACAAGCCGTCGTCGCCGCGCAACCCCGCGCTGTATACTGACCGACGATATTTGAGGAGACAGCCAATGATCAAGATGACGGCGCTATTGACCCTCGCGCTTTCCGCCATGCTTTCATCGCTTCCAGCCTCCGCCGAGCTGACCGGCAGCTGGACGCTGACGATCGATACACCGCGCGGGAAGCAGAATCCAAAATTGGAAGTCGCGCAGAAAGACGGCGTCTACTCCGGCACCTACCACAGCTTGCGCGGTCCCATTGAAATCAACAACGTGCAGACCGACGGGAAGGCGTTTTCGTTCGACATACAGATCAGCGTGCCCATCGGCGAGATCGACGTCACGTACACCGGCGTCATCGATGGCGACAGGATGAACGGCAAAGTCGTCAACCCCAGGGGCGAGGTGCCGTTCGCCGGCGTGCGGGATCAGTAGCCCATCGAGCCTGACCTGACGGGGACTCCCGACAGACCCACCTCAATCCAGCACGTAACGCGCCCACCAGTGGTGAAAGTTGCGAATCCGCCGCTCATGATGTGAGATCCAGAACCCGCGCATGCCGCGCGAGTGCAGGCCCTTCTGCACGCTGGCAAGGCAGGACGCGTCCTGGTCGAGCAGGAGCCCCGAAGATCGTTCGCCATAGCGGTAGAACTGATGTTCCGGCCGCCCTTCAACGACACCGTCACCGAGTTCGACAAAAAGATCCACCGCCCCGGCTTTCGCGTCGGCGCTGACCTCTCCCTTTGGCACCCGGTTGTAGATCATTCGGTCGAAGTACATCTTGTTGGGATCGGTCGGGTGCGGGCGATGACGGAACATCCACATCTGCTCGCCGAAGAGATTGAAGGTGATGTTCGGAAACACGTTGTAGTGATAATCCGCCGTCAGCTGATCATCCGTCAGCTTGGAAAAGTCGAGCCCGTGCTGGTCGCTGGTGGCGCGCTTATGGGCCGCGACGGCGTCGCGCAGCGTGGTCACGTCGCCATCGAACTGATCGACCGGAAAACCCTCCGACGCCAGGTAATCGATCATGATCTGATTGAGTGCCTTGTCTTCGCCGATCATGCGCGGGCTCGGAATGTACATCGGGGCGATGAAGCGTGAATGCGGGCCATACAGATCCATTTGCACGTTGACGTCGTCCGCGATGTATTCGGATTCAGGATGCACACCGCGCACGTGATAGGTCTCCGAGAAGATGTCGACCGACGTTTTCCAGTTACAGTCCCACTCTACCGTTTCGTCGGAAACCAGCACCATCTCATCAAACTCGTACGGCGCCAGGTGCTCGACAACCACGCCGAGGTAGTCGATTAAAGGCTCGATATCCGGATCCATCGACACCCAGACAAACCCGCCCCAGGTATCACAGCGGATCTCCTGCAAACCCAGGTCGTCCTCCGGGATTCCTTGCGGAAAGTCGTGGGCTTCGGGCACATGGCGCAGCGTACCATCCGTATTCCATGCCCAGCGATGGAACGGACACACGAGATACTCGGCGCTGCCGCATCCCGCCGGCTTGAGCTGATTACCGCGATGCTGGCAGACGTTGTAGAACGCGCGTATGCGATCGTCATGGCCTCTGACCACGAGCATCGACTCGCGCAGATTTTCGAACACGAAGTACGCGCCCGGCTCGGCCACGTCGCAAACGGCGCCAGCAAGAAGCCAGGTCTTCGACCACAGCCGCTCGTCTTCCAAAGCCATGAACGCGGGGTCCGTGTAGCGGTCCACGGGTATGCGCTCTGACCCCAGGTCCGGGTCGGGCGCTTTGTCCGCCGGTGTAAATTTGAATTCCGCGTTGCTCATCACATGCCCCCTCTCTCTCACGTCCGCAGATTTGTTTTCAGCGCCAGTCAGCCAGGCAGCCGTCCCAGCTCGAGGAGCTGATCGAGCGCATAGGCGACGCCGTTCTCATAGTTCGCCTTGGAGACATAGTCGGCGGCCGCTTTGATTTCATCATCCGCCTGTCCCATCGCGACGCTCGCGCCGGCGAGCTTGAACATTTCCAGGTCGTTTTCGGCATCGCCAAACGCCACAACCTCGTGTGTATCTATCCCGAGGTGCTTACAGGCCGCCTGCAAGGCGGTGCCCTTGGTTGCGCCTTCCGCCGTCAGCGTGATGACCAGGCGGCCGGTGGGCCCGATCGAGTCGAAAAGATGGACCCGATCAGCGTATTTCGGGTGCAGTTCGTTCTTGATCGCTTCACACACGGCCGTGCCCTGAATGGCAGCTATGCGGGGCAGGTTGCTCTCGTCGAGCTTCAGCTGGGGCGTCCAGGTCATCTCGCTGCCCATCTGACTCTGATCGGGTTCACCATCGAGTTTCAGCCAGACGTCGTCTGTGACGGTAACGGTGGCGATACAGCGATTGTGATTGCAGATGTCGTAGAGGTCATGAACGAAGTCCGCAGGCAGGCGCAGATCCATGATGTCCTCGCCGTTGTGCATGTCGTGCACCTGGGCGCCGGAGCAAGCAATGGCAACGGATTTTACGCCGACCTCGTCAGACACCCGCTCGACCATATGCACCCAACGCGCGGTGGCCATGATGATCTCGTACCCGGCCGCCGCGGCACGCTGCAGCGCCAGCTTGTTGGCCTCGGGCAGATCTTCCCCGACCAGCGTGGTGCCATCTAAATCCAGGGCGAGCGCCTTGTATGCCATCGAATTCTCCTGACTGCGGTGAGCTTGCGTGCAAGCCGCAAGTTACCTTATACAGACACTGCAAGCGAGGAGAACACCATGATCGACGTCCACTACTGGCCCACCCCGAACGGGTGGAAAGTCACCATCATGCTCGAAGAGTGCGGACTGCCCTACAACATCGTGCCTGTCGACATCGGCGGCGGCGATCAGTTCACGCCCGAGTTTCTGCGTTTGAGCCCCAACAACCGCATGCCGGCAATCGTCGATCATGACCCGATCGGCGGCGGCGAGCCGCTGGCGATTTTCGAATCCGGCGCCATCCTGGAATATCTGGCGGAAAAAACCGGACAGTTCCTGCCCGCCGATCCCGCCGGCAAGTACGGCGTGCTGCAGTGGGTGCATTGGCAGATGGCGAACCTCGGCCCGATGATGGGCAACGCCAATCATTTCAAGAACTACGCGAAAAACATCATCGACGATCCCAGTCAGCTGGACTACGGCACCCGGCGCTTCGTCGGGGAGGTCAGCAGACTGAGCGGCGTGATGGACGCCCAGCTCGCGGCACATCCGTATCTCGCAGGCGCGGATTACAGCATTGCCGACATCATCACCTGGCCATGGGCATTTCTCATCGGCCGCATGCTGGACGAGGCGATCTGGGATGAGTTCCCGAGCCTCAAACGCTGGGTGGACGAAGTCGGTGAACGACCTGCCGTAGTAACCGGACGCCGGGCAGGTCGTGAGCTCGGCAAACGCGAGCTGAGCGAAGCAGAGGAAAAGGCGCGCCGCGAGCTCCTCTTCAATCAGACCAACGAGAAAGTGCGTGCCGCGCGCGAGGCTGCGGCACGGACCAAAGCCTGACGCGCAATGGAACGCGTCAAGCAGCTGGGCCGGGACATCTGGACGCTGGTGGGACCCGAGCTCGTTTTCGCCGGCGCGCCGATGCATACGCGCATGACCGTCGTGCGCCTGCAGGACGGCCGGCTCTGGATCCACTCACCCATTGAACTCGATGCTTACGTGCGCAACTTCGTTGCTGAACTGGACACCGAAGTCGCCGCGCTGATCGCACCGAACAAATTCCACCACCTGTACGCAGCCTCCTGGCGCGAGGCGTACCCTGACGCGATGGTGTTTGCGGAGACGAGCCTCAAAGAGAAAGTACCGGAACTCGCTGATGCGCTGGACATCACCGACACGCCGCCGGGCCTGTACGCAGAGGACATCGACCAGCTGTTGTTCACGGGCAACCGGATGTTCACGGAAGCGGTCTTCTTTCACAAAGCGAGCCGCACCGCGATCTTCACCGACTTGCTGATGAATTTCCGCACCGACCGCGCACCCTTGTTGCCACGGCTGTTTTTCAAATTCGAAGGCGTCGTCTACCCCGAAGGCGGTCTCCCGCGCCTGTATCGGTGGCTTACCCGCGACAAAGCTGCCGCCCGCGCGTGCCTCGACAGGCTGCTCGCGTGGGTGCCCGAACAGCTGGTCTTCAGTCATGGGGAGCCGTTCGCCGACGACGCCGTGACGGTGCTGCGCCGGGAATTCAGCTACCTATTGAACTGATCCGCACCATCAGCGTGGCGCGGCTTAACGTCCGAGCGTGTAAAACTCGTCGTTGGGGCGCATCCCCGTCAAGTTCGCCAGGCGGTTGCTCATCGCAAAGAACGCGGCGACGGCGCCGATATCCCAGACGTCATCCGCGCTGAAACCATGTTCCGCCAGGGCATCTATCGCCGCGTCGTCCACCGACGCGCTATCGAGCGCAACGCGCATCGCAAAATCAAGCATCGCTCGCTGGCGCGGGGTTATGTCGGCCTTGCGATAATTGATCGCAACCTGATCGGCGAGCAGCGGGTTTCTGGCGCGGATGCGCAGGATGGCGCCGTGGGCAACCACGCAATACTGGCAGCTGTTGGCACTGGAAGTCGCCACGACGATCATTTCGCGCTCGGCCTTGCTCAATCCGCTGTCTTTTTCCATGAGCGCATCGTGATGGGCGAAAAAGGCGCGGAACTCATCAGGACGCCGCGCGAGCACCAGAAACACGTTCGGCACGAAACCGGACTTCTCCTGCACGCCTTCGATACGTTCGCGGATGTCGTCCGGCAATGTCTCGAGCGCCGGCAGTTCGAACCGGCTGATCGCGGCGCTCATTCTTTGGGCTCGATGGTGAGCGGCCGATCAAGAAACCCCTCCAGGGGCATCCTGCCGAGATTGAGCTGGCGCGCGACGTCAATCGCCTCTGCAAACGGCACATTCTGTTTTTCGATCAGATAGGCGGTCCACATGTGGGTCGCACGGAAGGCCACCGTGCAGTGCAGCAACACACCTTCGCCGCCTTCCACTGCCTGCGCAAACTGCTCGAGCTGCGCAGGGCTGTAGGGTGTGTCGGGCCCGCCCGCGGGTATGTGCACGTAGTCGAGGCCAAGCGCTTCAACCTTGGCCGCCTCGTCGAAGGGCACGGTTTCACGGTCATCCATCTCGAACTGTGTGCGCAGGTTGATCACGCGGGTGACGCCCATGGCTTTGGCCCGCTCGAGTCCAGCTTCGGTCGGTTGTCCGGAGATATAGACGCCCGGAGCTATCTCAGCAAACACATCACGAAAGCCTTCCACATCCTGAGGTTTGGGCTCTGCGTAAAACTGCGGCTCCTCCGCAACCGCGCCAACCGATAAGCAGGCAATTACTACCGCCTGGCAGATCCGCCTCGCGGCACCTGCACATCTGGATCTAATCTTCACCTGAGAGACTCCTTTTTCGTGCAGGACAATTGCCGCGATGCTGGCCTAATGTCCGCACATTTGTGATAACGTGCTCGTTTTGCGCACGAGTGCGCCTGGAACCTCTAAAATATGCCGAAGCCAGCAAAAAATCACCCATGGAAACTCGGCCTGTCGGGACCGGTATCCTATGCCAATCGCAGTACGAGCAATTGGCGGGGTTTCTATCGGCCCCCGGAAGATCCGAGTCCGGTGCGCACGCTGAGCGAATCGGAAATCGAGGAGCTGGGGCTGAAGCTGGTGCTCCCCATCCATGAAATCATGGAAGCGCGCAAGAAGTGCCAGGAACACCACCCCGACCGCGGCGGTGACCCCGAAGTGTTCCAGTACTGGAAAGAACGCCTGGATCGCCTGAAACGGCGCGTCCGACGCTGATCACCCGGTACTAGCGAAACAATCCCAGCGCCGGCAGGCCCGACTCCGGACTGTAGAAGGTTCTCACGTTCGGCAAAACCTGGTCGAGATCACCCGGTGCGAGCCCGAACCACAACGCCAGATCCGTGAAATACTCGTCCACGGACGTGGTGGGTATGTAGATCCCGCGCCCCACATCCAGCGGGCTGGCTGAAGAAAGCTCAGGATACGACCCGAAAAATTGCCCGCCATCAATAGCGCCGCCCATCACCAGATGATGGCCGCCCCATCCGTGGTCCGAACCTTTGCCGTTCGACGTGAGCGTGCGGCCAAAGTCGGATGTCGTGAACGTCGTTACGTCGTTGAACACACCCAGTTCCACGAGCGCGTCGCGGAATTCAGCGAGACCCTGACTGATACCCGGCAGCATCATCGCCTGGTTGTCGAGGACGTCGTCGTGATGGTCCCAGCCGCCGACGGTGACAAAAAAAGTCTGGCGGCTGACGCCGAGATTCACGCGGGCGGCGATCACCCGGGCGATCTGGCGCAGGCTCTGGGAAAACGGTCCCTGACCGAATGTCGTCGAGAACGGCGTTCCGGCGGCCAGCGCATCGACGAATACGGCGCGCGCCTCGATGGCGCCGACCATGCGTCGCCGATATTCGGAACGCAACAGATTATCGTGCGTGCCGCTGAACAGATCGTCTATCACGCGCTTCTTCAAAGCCCCATAGTCCGTGCCGTCATCGTAAGCGGCCAGCCCGGGCACACCGTCTTCCGTCGTCTCGATGCTGTAGGGACTGATCTCGGCGCCACTCTGAAAGATATTGCTGCCCGAGAGCGAGATGTTCATCGATATGCCGTTGGCCGGATTGACCTCCTGCATGATGTCGGCCAGCCGGCCGCCCCACCCCCGGGCGATGCGCTCATAAGGTACGGCCGTCTGCCAGGTCTGAATTTGATCGGCATGCGAGAAGACGCCGAGCGGTATGGGCGCACCCGCTTCGACGTCGGCTGCGTTGACGTAGTCGACAAGCGGCCCAACGTTGGCGACCACGGCCAGCTCACCATTGTTGTACAAATCGCGCACCTCAGGCATGCCGGGGTGCAGGGCATGGCTGCGCCCGCCTGCGGTACCGTTCAACGGCAAGAGTTCGGTCCGGCTCAGCGCCAGGTCGGAACGGATCGCCTGGTACTCGCCGAACTGGTCGGCGTCGATCGGCACCACCATGTTGTATGAGTCGTTGCCGCCGGCAAGGAGTATGCAGACGAGCGCTTTATAGTCGTCGAAGCTCATCGCGCTCGCTTGACGCACAAAACCGAGCTGCAGCGCGGTCAAGCCGGCCGTTGATCCAGCGAAACCCAGAGTCGACTGTAGAAATTTTCTGCGATTGGTCATCTCATCACTCCTATACGTCAACCGCGTAATCCGGCGAAACCAGCGTCATGTAGATTGCAATCCGGGTTTTGAAAGGCACGTCAGGGATGTCGGCCATCACGCTGAGAATGATGCCGCGCGTGGCCGGCGCCATCTCGCCATGAGTGAACAGCGTATCCAGACGATCGAGAAGCGCCGCGTCTGAGGTCGCGGCGAGGGCTTCAAACTCAGAGAGGTCGAGACTGACGGCGCCGAACGGTTCCTGGATGTCCATGACGAAGTCACCGAAGACCGCAAAATCGATGAGGTTGGACATCGCGACAATCGTCGTGCTGTCGGTAATCTGAAACTCGGGCGCAACGAGCCCGGCGTCTGCCAGCGCGCCTGCAGGTGAGTGACCCGGCAGATAGAAGTTGAACACGCTGGGGGCAGACAGCGGATGCTGGCGCAGGAAAAACTGCTGCAGAAATCCGTTGTTGTAAAATCGGCCATCCTCCGCGGTTGCGTTCAACTGACGGGCCATGCTGATGAAACGCACCAGCGGTTCGCGCAGCCGCCCGCCGCTGCTCAGCGACGGCGCCTCGAGCGCCTCCGGGTCGGTCAAGATCGCTCGCAGCACCCCCTGCATGTCGCCGCGCACGCCGTTGGTGTCGTTGAACGCCGCCGTCACCCGCGCTACGTAATCGGGCGACGGGTTGGAAGTCACCAGACGCTGAATCAGTTGCTTGCCGATAAACGGCCCGACGTTGGGGTGGTTGAACAGATTGTCGAGCGCTTCATTGATGTCTTCGAGACCGGTTTGCCCGGGGGGCACAACCAATCCGTTCAACAGTCTCTTTTCGCCAGGCTCGTGAAACGCTTCAAACATCTGCATCTGATCGACAAAGCGTGGCAGCTCACGGCCGAACTCAGCGTTGGGACCGCCGAACGACAGTCCGGTAAAGATTTTCGCCATCTCGCGAATGTCGTCGTTGTCATAGGTCGGTATCGGGCGACCGTTACCGTCGAGCACCTCCGTGCCATCGGGGTTCAGCTCAAACAGACCAATCGAAAACAGCTGCATGATCTCGCGGGCAAAGTTCTCGTCCGGGAAGATGTTGTTTGCCGGGTCGGCCTTGGCGTTGTTGACGTGGCTGAGATAAACCCCCATCGCCGGGTGCAGCGCCATGTCTTCCAGCAGATCTCGATAGTTACCGAAACTGTGTGTCAGCAGCACATCGTAGTAGGTGCTCAGCGCGTAGGGATAAACGATGAGCGAGTCGACGTTGTCGGAAACGACCAGAATCTGCGAAAGCGCAAATGCCACCCGCTGACGCAGAACATCCGGCGCGGTCATCGCCCGATTCCACCAGGCATAACGCCGAAAAGTAACCAGGTGGTCGACCTCATCATCGACCTCCGGCAGCTCATCCCGGTCGAGCATGCCCAGGAGCTCGGTCACGACAGGCGAATGCAGAGTCGCCGGTGTCGCAAACTGCTGCGTCAGCCAGACATCCAGACCCGTCTCAGCGACCCCGACAATGTCGTCATAAGGCAAACCAAAGGTCGCTTGCGCGACGCTCTTTGATGCAGCCGCGATTTGAGACGTTGTAGGCGCAGGCACGGGCGGCGGATCAGGGTTGGGCTGACTACCGCCATCCGCGCCACCACCGCCGCCGCCACCGCCACCGCCACCGCAAGCGAAAAGCACGACCACGGCAGCACACGTCGAGAAACGCGGCAGCCAATGCCAGACCTGTTTCAATACGCTTTCAGACATAACGCCTTCCCTGCAAACACGGCTGCTCATTAGTGCACCCTATGCCGCTTTGGTTTACCCGGATACGCACTCCGCCACAGTTTGCGGCTGACACATCGCCAAATTAACGCCCTACCGAACCGCGCTCAGGCTGTTACCATGCGCTTCTACTTTCTGGGGAGGGAGTGATATCCATGCGCGTTGCTGTTTTGATTCTGGCCGGGGTACTCGCCGCCGCGTCGACCCACCTGTCGCACGCTGACATCGCGACAGAGGTCTCGCACGGTTATGCAGACAACGACGGCGTGAAAATCCATTACACCACCGCAGGCGAAGGCCCGCTGGTCGTCATGATTCATGGCTTCCCGGACTTCTGGTACAGCTGGCGCCATCAGATGGCAGGCCTGAAAGACAAATTCCAGGTGGTTGCGATTGATCAGCGCGGTTATAACAAAAGCGGCCAACCCGAAGGCGTCGAGAATTACGCCATGCCGCATCTCATCGGAGACGTGGCCGCTGTGATCCGCCACCTTGGCCGCGACAAAGCGACAATCGTCGGTCACGACTGGGGCGGCGCGGTGGCCTGGCAGTTCGCGTTCAATCTGCCACAGATGACCGAGCGGCTGATCGTGCTGAACCTGCCTCACCCGACAGGCATGGGCCGCGAACTCGCCAACAACCCCGAACAGCAGAAAAACAGCGACTATGCCCGCCGGTTTCAGGAGGGTTCTCCGTCCGACCCCGACATCATGTTCGGCGGCCCGATGACCGCGGCGAGCCTGGCGGGCTGGGTCAGCGACCCCGATGCCAAGGCCGCATACGTTGCCGCGTTTGAGCGCTCAGATTTCGACGGCATGCTGAACTTCTACAAAGCAAACTATCCGCGCCCGCCTGCAGCCGGTGCGGCGCCGCCGCCAGCGCCGCCGCGGCTCAATATGCCGGTGCTCATGTTTCACGGTCTCAAAGACACCGCGCTTCACTCCGACGGCTTGAACAATACCTGGGACTGGATAGATGCCGATTTGACGATAGTCACGGCGCCCGAGGCCGGCCATTTCGTGCAACAGGATGCTGCTGAGCTCGTGACGTCGACCATGCGCTGGTGGCTTACCGCCCGGCCCTGATCCGCACGAACCTGACTGGCATCCAGTTTTGTCTGAGCGGGCCGAATTTACGCCGCGTTACCGCAACTATGCGTTGGGGATTCTGTTTGTCGGCTACGTGGTCAACTTTGTCGACCGCTCCATACTTTCGATTCTGCTGGAGCCGATCAAGCAGGATCTCGCGCTGAACGATACGCAGCTCGGGCTGCTCGGCGGCCTGGCGTTTGCGATCTTCTATACGACCCTGGGCATCCCGATTGCCGCGCTCGCCGACCGTACGAGCCGGGTCAAAATTCTGTCTATCGCGATGGTTGTGTGGAGCGCCATGACGGCGCTGTGCGGGTTTGCGCAGAACTTCTGGATGCTGCTGCTGGCGCGCATCGGTGTCGGCGTCGGTGAAGCCGGCGCCAGCCCGCCAAGCCACTCGCTCATCTCGGACTACTTCCCCGTGTCGACCCGCGCAACCGCACTGTCCATATACGCCCTCGGCATTCCGGTTGGCTCCATGATCGGTAACGCCGTCGGCGGCTGGGGTGCGGAAGCTCTGGGCTGGCGCCAGACCTTTGTACTCGTCGGCTTACCCGGCGTTGTGGTCGCAGCGATCATCTGGCTGACGCTGCGCGAGCCACCGCGCGGCATGTCGGATACGCATATACAGGTGGACGCCAGCCTGCCCGCGCCGGGGATCAAAGAGGTGCTGGCGCTACTGTGGGCGCGGGTGTCTTTCCGCCACATTGCTTTTGCCGCGGGGCTGCACGCCTTCGTGGGTTACGGGGTCGGCACCTGGAACGCACCGTTTCTGCTGCGTAACCACGACATGCAGGCAACGGAGGTCGGCTTCTGGCTCGCCCTGGTCTACGGCATCGGCGCGATCGGAACGTTCCTTGGCGGATATCTTGCGGACAAGCTTGCCGCACAGCGGGACGATCGACGCTGGTACCTGTGGGTGCCCGGCATATCGACGCTGCTGATGGTGCCGGTGCAATACATCGCGTACCTGCACGGTAACTTCTATCTGGTCATCGCCGCGCTCGCTATCGCATCCATCCTGGGCGGGATGTACCTCGGGCCTTCATTTGCGATGACACAGGGATTGGTCAGCCTGCGCATGCGCGCCGTTGCCTCAGCGATTCTGCTATTCGTTCTGAACATCATCGGCATGGGCCTTGGTCCTTTCATGGTCGGCGTGATCAGCGATCTGCTGGAGCCGATCTACAACAGTGACGCGATGTCCCTGCGCTACGCGCTGTGCATCGCTGTTTTTGCAAACGTCTGGGCAGCGACGCACTATTTCATAGGAGCCAGGTCCTTGACCCGGGACCTCGAGGCAAACGAATCTATGCAACAAATCAGCGTCGCGACGTAAACTGGTCGCGTCTACTGGAAGCTAAGCCACGACAACAATCAGGAGAGATCTTATGAAACTTGGCATTCTCGGCGGGGGCATCGGCGCCCGCGTGAACATCAACATGCAGGCGATCAAACACGCGGAAGCGCTGGGCTACGACTCGGTATGGACGGCGGAAGCCTACGGCGGTGACGCGATTACGCCCGCCACCTGGATCCTGGCGCAGACCGAAAAGATCAAAGTCGGCACCGCCATCATGCAGATGCCCGCGCGCACGCCGGCCATGGCGGCGATGACGGCAATGAGTCTCGCTGAGCTTTCCGGGGGCCGTTTCATCTGCGGGCTCGGCGCATCCGGTCCGCAAGTGGTCGAGGGCTGGCACGGCGTGCCTTACGGCAAGCCCGTAACGCGCCTGAAAGAGTACGTGCAGATCATGAAAATGATCTTCGCGCGCCAGGATCGCGCCGAGTTCGACGGCGAGATCTACAGCCTGCCTTACACGGGTGAAGGTTCAACCGGTCTCGGCAAACCGCTCAAGAGCATCCTGCATTGCGAAGAGGACATACCGATTTTCGCTGCCAACATCACCCCCAAGGGTGTCGCCGCGGCCGCCGAAGTCTGCGACGGTTTCTTCCCGATATGGATGGATCCCGAGAAGTACTCCGTGTTCGAAGAACCCATCAACCAGGGTTTCGCTGCGGCCGGGGACAAAGACCTGACCCAGTTCGAGGTCTCACCCTTCGTGACAGTCATCATGGGTGACGACGTTGAGCAGTGCATGATGCCGATACGCGGCAATATGGCGCTGTACATCGGCGGTATGGGCGCACGCGACAAGAACTTCTACAACAACTACGCCAAAGCGCTCGGTTTCGAAGATGCCGCGGTCAAGATCCAGGACTTGTTCCTTGCCGGTAAGAAAGACGAAGCCGCCGCGGCCGTCCCTGCGGAGCTGATCGACGCCTGCCATCTCGTTGGACCGGCGGACCGCATCAAGGAGCGACTGGGACGCTGGCGCGAGGCTGCCGGCAAAGGTCACGTCGGCGCGATGCTGCTCGGCTGCCAGCAGCCGGAAGCTCTGGAGCTGGTCGCTGGGGAAATGCTCTAACCTCATACAGAGCAGACGGGGCGCACCCAGGTGCGCCCCTTTTCTCACCGCCTGCAAACGCCCTCCTGGCGCTCGTCCGCACCTGACAGAAAACTGCCCCGCAGCAAATCCCGCGTCTGAACCGCTTCCACGAAAATGTGAAACGCGCCTCACGGACAACGACACATCCAGCATGAATTTCTCCAGCTCAGGCGTAATCAGCGGCGGCAATGGTGAACCACGTCACGCAACAAAAACACGCAGCGCCTAATATCGATTGCACTGGACTCATGAATTAACAAAGGGATGTGTGATATGAGCAATCTGCGCGAAGAACTGGAGCTGGAAGTCCTCGAGGAAATGCTGGAAGAGGAGTTCAACCCTGAACTCTTCTACAAGGCCCTCACCAACGCCCTGGCGCAATTGGAACATTTCAGCGCAGAGGCTGCATAAGCGGCAACCGTAGAGGGAGAACCTTGCGGTGCATCGCCGCGAGGGGATTGAAAAACCCCGGCTATGCCGGGGTTTTTTCTTGCACGGCTGTTATGACAGGCGTTTGCTCAGCCAGGCTGGAAACCCTTCCCGCTCTTCCGCGCCCATACCCAGCATGCTCGACAACGTATCTCCAGCAAGCCCATGGCCTATCGCGGCAACCGCCACGAAGTAGATATTGCGTCGCAGCTCCTCCTGCGTCTCGGGCTGCAGGACCTCCGCTGAAGTTGCCAGCAACCTTTCAAACAGACCCGCGACGTCAGCCAGGTACCGTCGGTCGCTGCCGTCGCCAGCATCCACGGCGCGCCACGCAATGAGCTTCGCGTGCCCGCCCGCTGCCAGTGCATCAAAGACGTTGCCGATCAGCTCTTTCGGTGGAACGTTTTCTCCCAGTGCGTTCACCATGTCACTGATCAAATCCAGGGTCATCTTTTCGGCCAGGGCCTCACGCATGCCGGCCGTGGAACCGAAATGATGGATGAGCGTCGCGTGGGAGATGCCGGCTTCGTCAGCAACGCCAGTGATATTGAGCCCTTCCATGCCGTACTCGCGCAGCCGCCGGGCGGCCACCTCGAGAATCAAAGATCTGGACTCTTCGGCCGTACGTCTCTTTCTGACCGTCACTGACGTCTCTCTGGCATAAACGAGTATTAAAGTGTGACTGTCCTGACAAAGCTAGGCTTTTCTTATTGACATTGATGTTGATAGAAACAATAATCCTTATCTACACCAATGTAGATAACCGCGTAGATAAAGATCCGGAGGTTTTCCATGTCACGGCCCATGCAGCCCATAGTCGCCATCCAGGCAATGCGTCGCCTGATCGCCGATCCGGAACAGACCCAGGAGGTGTTCACCATAGTCCGCGCGCTGTCCGGCCCCTCGATCGAGCGCGGTTATCAGCGTTTTGCCGACACCGAATCAGGGCAGCAGATCATTCGCGAGCAGCGCGATATCCTGGCTGCGCTGAGCGATCAGGAGGAGCTCGCGGCATTGCCCGCCGACTCCCTCGGCCGCCACTATCTACACTTCGTTCAAAGTGAAAATCTGTCAGCAGAGGGTCTGGTGGATGCGAGCAACGCAGAAGGGTACGACGACCTGGCGCCGAACGTTGCGCTTTTTGCCCGCCGCCAGCGCGACACCCATGACCTGTTCCACACGCTGACGCGCTACGGCCGCGATCAGCTGGGTGAGGCATGCCTCCTGGCCTTCACCTACGCGCAAACCAAGAACCGCGGCATCGGCTTCATCTGCCTGGTTGGCCTCGCCAAGCTCGCTCAAGAGCACGGCGCGGGGGTGTTTCGCGCCGGCTGGCATGCCTATCGAGATGGCAAGCGTTCGGCATGGCTGCCGGGACTCGACTGGGAAAGTCTGTTGGCAGAACCCATCGAAGACTTGCGCCGTACGCTGCGCATCGCCGAGCCGACCGAGTATCAGGAAGTACTGCAGGTGTCGCCGACGCCCGCTTGAACCGGTTGCTGTACACTGCTCGGGAGATCTCGAGGGGTAACGGTGCAAACCTACGACTACATCATCATCGGTGCCGGTACCGCCGGCTGTGTGCTGGCGAACCGCCTTTCCGCGGACCCGGACCGCTCAGTGCTGCTGCTGGAAGCGGGCAAAAAGGACAACTACTTCTGGATAGATATTCCAGTCGGGTATCTCTACACGATCGGCAACCCCCGCACGGACTGGTGCTATACGACCGAACCGGATCCGGGCCTGGGCGGCCGCACGATAGGCTACGCACGTGGCAAGGTCCTGGGCGGCTGCTCGTCAATCAACGCCATGATCTACATGCGCGGCCAGCGCAGCGACTACGACCTCTGGGCCCAGCTCGGCAATCCCGGCTGGAGCTGGGACGATGTGCTGCCCGTTTTCAAACGCTCCGAAAGTTATCAGCACGGCGCTGACGACTATCATGGCGATTCCGGTGAGCTCAGGGTCGAGGAACGACGCGTCAACTGGGAGATCCTCGATGCCTGGCGCGAAGCTGCAGCGGAATGCGGCATCCCCAAAATCACCGAGTTCAATCGCGGCGACAATTTCGGCAACGCCTACTTTCAAATGAATCAGCGCGGCGGCCGGCGCTGGAGCGCCGTGCGCGCATTCCTCGATCCTGTGCGCCAGCGCCCCAACCTGACCGTCGTCACCGAGGCTCAGGTCAGCGCGCTCGAGCTCAGCGAAGACGGGGGCCGACCGCGCGCTACCGGCGTTACCGTCCAGACACCGGGCGGCACCGAACGCTGGCAGGCTAAGCGCGAAGTCGTTCTCGCCGCCGGATCCATCGGCTCTCCCCAGCTGCTGCAGCTGGCGGGTATCGGGCCGGCGAACCTGCTCGAACAGCACGGCATCAACGTGCGCCATGCGCTGCCGGGTGTCGGCCAGAACCTTCACGATCATCTGCAGATCCGCATCATCTACGGTGTCGAGAACACCGTTACGCTGAATCAGCGCGCGCGCACGCCGTGGGGCAAGGCCGCCATGGGGCTCGAGTACTTGCTGAAACGCACAGGACCGCTGACCATGCCGCCGTCCCAGCTGGGCGCTTTTGCCAAGAGTGACCCGGCGCAGCCGAGTGCCAACATCGAATGGCACGTGCAGCCGTTGTCACTGGACAAGTTCGGCGAGCCTCTGCATGCCTACAATGCAATCACGCCGAGTGTCTGCAACCTGCGGCCAACGAGCCGCGGCCACGTTCACATCAAATCAGCGGACCCGTTCGCCGCGCCGGAGATCAAGCTGAACTATCTCTCGACCCAGGAAGACCTCGACGTGGCGATCGCCTCGGTCAAATACACCCGCCGCATCATGGCCGCTGATGCGCTTGCGCGCTTCGCGCCGCGCGAGATATTGCCCGGACCGGAGGCCGACAGTGACGAGGCGCTGGTGGAAGCCGCGCGCGCCCTGGGCACCACCATTTTTCACCCGGTCAGCACGTGCAGAATGGGGCAGGACCCCAACGCGGTCGTCTCGCCACGCCTCGACGTGCATGGTGTCGATGGCCTGCGCGTCATCGACGCGTCAGTCATGCCGCACATCACGTCCGGCAACACCAATGCGCCAACCGTCATGATCGCGGAGCAAGGTGCGGACTTCATCAAAGCAGACCACGGCCACAGCCGCTGACGCTCAAACCCGGGTCAGGTCAGGGCTTGATAAGCCGCGGCGCGCAGATCGTCTGCCAGTGGCAGGGAAGCGCCCAGATACTGAGTCATGATGACGCCCGTCATGCGCTCGCGCGGATCCACCCAGAAGTGGGTAGACGCGGCGCCGGCCCAGCCGAACTCACTCTCTCCCGACAAGACGGTGGCCTGGCCGGCATCGAGCAGCACGCGCCCGGTCAGGCCCCAGCCGTAGCCGGCCAGAACGTTTGGCCCGATCTTGATGGGCAGCTGCGCATCCGGGATGCGGTTTGCCTGCAGCAGCGTGTGCATGGCGCGAGAAAGGACCGGCGCTCCGTCGGGAGCACGGCCATCGATCAACATACGCGCAAACGCCGCGTAGTCCGCCAGCGTCGAGAAGAGACCATGTCCGCCGCGTTGGAAAACATCGGACTTGTCGTGCGGATACATGTCGTCAGCGTCCATGGGCTCGAGGGTCTGCGGCGTGATGTCCAGGGGCGGCAATGCACGCAGATCACCTACGCCATACATTGGCATCAGGCGTTCCAGGTCGCCCGCAGCGACGCCAAATCCGCTATCGACCATTCCCAATGGAGCAAAGATGTGCTCCTGGAGAAGCTCTCCCAGCGGGCGCCCGGCCGCACGCTGACAAACATGCGCCAGCACGTCCGTGCAGACGCTGTACCGCCATTGACTGCCAGGCTGAAATGCCAGCGGCTGCTCTGCGAGAGCCCCCATCATGTCATCGAGAGAGCGATTGGAGTCGCCGATGATTTCAGCAGCACGATAGTACTGCGCCACATGGCAGCCATGAATGAACTCATACGTAAAGCCGCCGCGGTGGGTCAGCAGGTCTTCCACGGTCACCGGTTTCAGCAGCGGCTGTATGTCTCCGTCGGCGGTCAGAACGCGCAGTTTGGCGAAGCGCGGATCAAACTGAGCAAGCATGTCATACAACCGCAGCTTGCCCTGCTCGACGAGAATGAGCGCGAGCACGCTGACGATGGGCTTGGTCATCGAGTAAATACGATAGATGGCGTCGGCCGGTATCGCCCGTCCGGAGGCCGCGTCTGCAACCCCGCTCTGCCCTGCTGACAACACCTCACCATCAACTTCAACCCGCCATTCAATACCGGCGAATTTGCCAGCGTCGACGTAGCCATCCGCGACCCGGTTTATACGTTCTATTCTGGACATCACTCGACTCCCACGACTTTGGCTTTGGCGTAACTCGGCCGCTCCTGACAATCGGCCAGCCAGCGCTGCACGTTCGGCCAGGCACTCAGATCGAACTGCACCATGCTGAGCAGGTCCATCACCCCGGCGACGTTGAGATCGGCGATGGTGAACCGGTCGCCGAGCAGGTACGGTTGCGCCGCCAGCGTATCGTCGAGCACTTTGAGCGGGCGCTGCAGACTTTTCCCGGCGCGCTCGATGACACTCTGATCGCGCTCATCTTCCGACGTGAAGAAGTTCTGGATCACAATCTGCATCTGCAGCGGTTCTATCTCGCTGATCGCCCAGACACTCCACTGGTTCACCCGGGCCTCCGCGGCCGCGTCTGCCGGCATCAACGGGCCCCCATAGCGCTTGGCGAGATAGAGGTTTATCGCCATCGATTCGAACAGCGTGACATCGTCGTCCACCAGCGCCGGAATCCGGCCGTTCGGGTTGATCGCCAGATAAGCCGGTTGCTGCGCATCTCCGCGGAAAGACGTGGGCACGTGCTCGTAATCGACCCCCACCTCCTCAATCGCCCATATGGACCGGAAAGCGCGCGAGGCGCTGATGCCGTAAATCACCGGCTTGCTCATTGTGTCTACCCTCCAAAAAGGTTTGAATTGAAGCACACTTGAATGGCCCAGGCGACACGCTGCAGGCCGGGGAGAGGGACATGCGGACATTCACTCTTGCGAGTTTGTTAGCAGGTGCGGTGCTCACGCTATCCGCACACGCCGAACTCGAGCGGAGCGAGGCGGACGCCAGACGCGACGCCACCAGCAAACCTTTTGCGGTGCTCGAATTCATGGGCGTGCAGCCCGGCTGGCAGGTCATCGATCTGCTTGCGGGCAGCGGTTATTACTCGGAAGTGCTATCGCACGTCGTGGGCGACGCCGGCAAGGTGTACATCCACAACAATCAAGCTTACATGGGGTTTTCCGAAAGGCTGGGCGATCGCGTGGCTGATGGGCGCTTGCCCAACGCCGAGGTTTACGTGAGAGAAATTGAAGACATCAACCTGCCTTCGGACAGCCTGGACATGGCGCTGCTGGTCATGGCGTACCATGATGTGTACTTCGAGACGCAGGGTTGGACCGTGACCGCAGGGCCGCTGTTCCGCACCATCAGGCGCATCCTGAAACCCGGCGGCGTCCTGGCGATCATTGACCATCACGCGGCACCCGGCGTCGGCAATACTGTCGCTCAGACCCTGCATCGTATCGATGCCGAGTTCGCCAGAGCAGACATCGCCTCCCATGGCTTCGAGTTCGTCGCTGAGAGCAATATTCTCGAAAATCCCGACGATGATCTTTCCATCACCGTCTTCGACGAGAAGGTGCGCGGGAAAACGAGCCGTTTCGTCTATAAATTCGTGAAGCCGGAATAAAACTTTTCCACCGGCAGCTGCGACTTAAGGTCCAGCTCAATGAGGAAATCGACATGCTTAAACCATCAACACCCCTGATCGCCGCGGTCGCGCTGCTCGTCGGCACAAACGCCTGGGCGGAAACCGAAAAGCGCGATATGGACGAGTTCACCAAAATCGCCTATAGCCTGCCTTTCGAGGTCGAGTTTGTCGTCGCTGACGAACACTTCGTCACGCTCGAAGGAGACGCTGACACCATCGACGAGATCACGACCGAGGTCGACGGCGATACGCTGAAAATCTACAAAGAAGATTCGTGGTTCGACTGGTCAGACGAAACCATCGTCCTGACGGTCGGCTTCGAGGAAGTCTCCTCGGTGAGAATGTCCGGCAGCGGCGACGGCTTCGCCGAAATCTTCGAGAGCGACGAGTTCGCGATCAAAATCGCCGGATCTGCGCTGCTCGAGATCGAGAAGCTCATCTGCAACGATCTTGCCATCGCCATCGCGGGCTCCGGCGACGTGCAGTTGAGCGATGTGGAAGCCGATACCCTCACCACGAGCATCGCAGGCTCCGGCAATGTAGACGTCAGCGGCCGGGTCGTATCGCAGAAAATCAGCATCAGCGGCAGCGGCGACCACAACGCCCGCGACCTGCGGTCTCAGGAAGCCGACATCTCTGTGCGCGGTTCCGGCGACGTCGAAGTCTGGGCGGTCGCGGAACTCGATGCGAGCGTAATGGGTTCCGGCGACATCTCTTACTACGGTAACCCGAAGGTCGATGAGAGCATCATGGGCTCAGGCTCGCTGGAACGGCGCGGCGACGAGCCGTAGCTTGGCGGCTCAGTCCAGAGCCAGGACCATGAAGACGCTGTTGCGGTCCTCGACGTAGGCGTCGAACGGGCCGCATTCCCTGAAACCCGCGCGCGCGTATAGCGCCCGCGCGGGTTCAAACTCCGCCATCGCTCCGGTTTCCAGATAAAGTCTGCGATAGCGCCGCGCACGCGCTTCGGCGATGACAAAATCCAACATCTGCTGCCCTACGCCCATACGGCGATGGCGCGCGGCAGTGCGCATGGATTTGAGCTCGCCGTTACCTTCTTCGAGCGCTTTGAGCGCAACGCAACCAACCATCTCGTCTCCCGCCCAGGCACCCCAGAAGCTGATCTCCGGCGCGCTCAAGCCTTCGCTGTCGAGCGCGTGCCGGCTCTCCGGCGGCGAAAAAGCCGCCATGTCAGCCAGGTGCTCAGCCAGGAGCGCAACCGCCGCCGGATCTCGCGGGTTAGCGAGGCGGATATCGAACGACAATGCAGAACCGGGCACTCAGTCCGCCAGCAGCGTTTCGATTTCATCGGCGAAGCTCTTGCGCGTCACGGATATGTTCAACGCCTGCCAGGTTGGCGCGAGGCGCTGGACCCGCTCACGAAAGGAATCGCGATAGTACTCTTCGTCGATAAAGCCCTGCTGATATTGAAAGAACATGTTGTCCCAGTGCGTCTGTTGCGCAATCTGCCACTGGCGGAAGCGGCCGCGCTCATCTGCGGTCAGCACGTCCAACGCACCGACATCTTCCGGATACCCCGCATCGGTGAGTTTGTTGATGATGCTGCCGATATGGTTGGAGTCGGCAGCACTGACCATCATCATCTGCAACGCGTCAGCGCGCATCTGATAGGTCTGGGCAAGCGCCAGTTTTTCGCTCGCGCGGATCGAACGCGTGTTCTGGCGGATTTGTACCGACAAATAGATCAGCGTTATGAGCACCGCTATCGAACCCAAGAACTCTCCCAACGCGCCCAATTCCATGAGTGTCATGCCGTATTCCTCTGGCTGCTTGTCTTTGCGCAGATTGTGCGCAGGTCACAGCCGGTTGCAAGCTGACTAGTCAGGCAGCTCCGTCGGCAGGCCGAGTTCTATCCAGCGATTCATGCCCCCCGCCATGGGATAGACATGCTCCAGACCAACGTTGCGCAGAAAGAGCGCCACACGGGCGCTCGAAGCCTCGCTGGGTCACGTGCATACGAGCACGACGTCATAGCGGGTCGGGATTTCACTGCGGCGCACGCGCATCTCGTTGATCGGGATACGCAGCGCTCCGGGAATCATGCGCGGCTCTATCTCAAAATCGAGTTTCTGGCGAAGATCGATGACGGTCACCGGATCATCGCTATCGAGCCGTTCGACGACCTCTTCGCAGGTCAGGCGGCGCAGCCGGTGCTGCTGCAGAAACGTCAGCCACTGCACCGCCTTGACCGCGCCATACGCTGCAAGTATGGAAGCCAGAAGCCAGCCAAACCCGCCGGCAACTTCGCTCAAGATCGCCATGCCCGCAACGAGTTGAGGCTGAAAGAAGTAGCCCCCGAGCACGAAGGGCAATACAAACAGAGCCGTCCCGAGAATATCCAGCACGAGAAAGCCCAGGAACGGGGCGCCGACCAGGCCGGCAGACGCTGGCGCGAGAGTCTGCACACCAGGCAGATATTTGGCGATGACGAGCGTCAGCGGGCCGAATTTGCCAAAAGCATTACGCGTCGTTGAGACGCAGCTGTCGGGTTCCAGCGCCAGACGGCACACCATGCCGACAGCGCCTGCGCCATAGAAACGCCCCAGTCCATACCACAAGGTATCGGCCAGCAGCGTCGCCGCCGCGGCGACGGCGATCAGAGGACCCAGCGACATATCGCCGGTCGCCGCCAGGGCTCCGCTCGTGATCAGCAGCGGTATCGAGGGCAAGGGCAACGCCGCCTGGTCGGCAAACATCCAGACGAACACGACGATATAGCCATAGCTTGCCAGAAGCGCGAGCGCCTCGATCAGCAGGTTTTCCATGAATCCCAACGCACAGATTGATGTGGCCGGCGCTCTCCGGCAGCCGGAAACTCTCGGAGATTAGAGGGCTCAGGCAAGCTTGGCAACGTGCATGAAACAGGCGCAATACCGCCAGGCGGCGATGGTATGATGCGCCATCCTCCGGTGGACGCCACGCGCCTTTCATGAAACTGCTTCTGTTCATCAACAGCCTCACCGCTGGCGGGGCAGAGCGGGTGCTCGCGAAACTGGGGGACTACTTTGTCGAGCAAGGCCACGACGTCACTCTGCTGACACAGACCGAGACGATCACCGATCACTATCCCACCCGAGCCGCACGGCTGTCGCTGTCTGCCGGCTCAGTCTCGCGCAATCCGCTGCATGCGCTGATGAACAACCTGACCCGCTTGCGGCGCTTGCGGGCCTGTATACGCGACCTCGAGCCAGACTGCGTGGTGGCCTTCATGCCGACCGCCAACGTGCTGGCGCTGATGGCCGCCGGACCGACTCCGGTCATCGTCTCGGAGCGGGTCCATCCGCCTTTTCTAGAGCTATCCACAGCGCGACGCTGGATGCAGAGACGGTTCTACCCGCGCGCAGCCCGGGTGATCGTGTTGAGCGAAGCAAGCGCACGCTGGTTTGCCGAGACCTACAGCTTCGACAACGTCGCCGTGATCCCCAACTCGATATCGCTGCCCCTGCCCGTCCACGATCCGCAGGTCCAGCCGCGCGACGTCCTGCCGGACGACGTCAAAGTCGTGTTGTGCGTCGGACGCCTCGTCGAGCAGAAGCGTCCTGAATTGGTGTTGCGCGCGTTCGCCAACGTCAGCGATCCGGATTGGCGACTGGTGATGATCGGCAGCGGCACGCGGGCAGACGAGATCAAACAGCTGGCCGCCGCGCTCGGCATCGAAAGCCGCTTCGAGCTATTGGCGCGCGTCGGCAATATCGAAACCTGGTACAAACGCGCAGAGGTCTATGTCTCGGCCTCGAGCTACGAGGGCTTCCCGAATTCCTTGCTGGAAGCCATGGCCTGCGGATGCGCCGCTCTCGTTTTCGACTGCCCGACCGGCCCGGCGGATCTCATCGAACACGAAGACAACGGTTTGCTCGTCCCCATGGACAAGCCGGATCAATTTGCGGTGTATCTGCAGGAACTCTGCAGAGATACCGGACTCCGAGAGCGGCTGGGTAACAACGCACGGAACGTCGCGGCACGTTTCTCCGACCAGGCCGTGCTGCCGCGCTGGACGGCGGCGATCGAAGAGGCCGTCCGCTGATGTGCGGCATCGCGGGCATAGTCAGTACCTCGCCGCGCGTCGATGTGGAGCTTCTCACCCGCATGGGCGAAGCCCTCGCCCATCGGGGTCCGGACGACAAAGGCCTCTGGACGCAGCACAACGTTGCCCTGGCGCACCGTCGTCTGGCGGTCGTCGATTTGAGCAGCGCGGGTCATCAACCGATGCCTTCGGCCGATGGCTCCTGGATGTTGATCTACAACGGTGAGGTCTATAACGCGGCTGAGATCCGCGCGACGCTGGATGGCGTCGACTGGCGCGGTACGTCAGACACCGAGGTCCTCGTCGAATCGATCGCCCGGCACGGGGTCGAAGCGACCGTCCAGAGGGCCGTGGGCATGTTCGCCTTCGCCGCGTACAACACGCGCGCCAAGACGCTGTGGCTCGCGCGCGATCGCCTCGGCATCAAACCGCTCTACTACGGCTGGCTCGACGATCAGTTTGTCTTCAGCTCGGAACTGCGCGCATTCACTGGCGATACCGCTGGCTTTTCGCTCAATCGGGACGCGGTCCACAGCCTGTTGCGCTATAGCTACATACCGGGCCCGGCGAGCATCTTCAACGAAATGCAAAAACTGACGCCCGGCAGCGTTTTGCAGCTGTCGACGCACAATCTCGTGCCCGGCAGTCTGCCGGCGCCGCAGAAATACTGGGATCTGCAGCATTTCCAACACTCAGCACCACCGACGAACGAGGTGGAAGCCGAAAGTCAGCTGCTCGACGCGCTGCGCGTCGCTGTGCAGGACCGCATGATTGCGGACGTCCCGTTAGGCGCCTTTCTTTCCGGCGGTTACGACTCGAGCTTGATCTGCGCCTTGATGCAGGAGCAATCCAACCAGCCAATCAATACCTTTACGATCGGATTCCACGACAAACGTTTCAACGAAGCGGCCCACGCGGCGGACGTTGCCAGGCATCTCGGCACCCACCATACGGAGCTGTACGTCAATGAAGACGACATGCTCGCCGCGGTGGCCGAACTGCCGGCCCTGTGCGACGAGCCGTTCGCCGACCCCTCGATATTACCGACCTATCTGGTTTGTAGAATGGCGCGCGACCACGTCACGGTGGCGTTGAGCGGCGACGGCGGTGACGAGCTTTTCTGGGGATACCATCGCTATCACACTGCGGTCCGCCTGCAGGGTACGCTGGAACGAATTCCCGCCTTCCTGCGCGCGGGCCTGGCCAAGCTCGGCAGGTCAACAGCAGTGCAGAACGTTACCCGCCACTTACCCGCGCCTGCCTGGGGCGGACGTCGCGGGTCCTTGAATCAGAAACTCGCAGCCGCAGCCGAACTCATGGAAGCCTACGACGGCAGCGAGCTCTATCACTCCCTCTTGTCGCATTGGAAAGACCCGCAAACCGTCTGTCTCGAGGGCCAGAGCCTCGTTACTGCATACAACGATCTTGATCACTGGACCCGGGATCTGCCGCCTATGCAGCGCATGGCTCTGCAGGATACGCTGACCTATCTGCCGGACGACATTCTCACCAAGGTGGATCGCGCCAGCATGGCGGTCAGCCTGGAGGCGCGCGTGCCGCTCCTCGATCACCGCGTGGTCGAACTGGTGCAGAGCTTCCCGGCCTCGCTGCGCCTGCGCCCGGGACAACCCAAATTCCTTCTGAAAAAAATCCTCAACCGATATGTGCCGGCAACGCTGACGGACCGGCCCAAGATGGGTTTCGGAGTGCCGCTCGACGCATGGCTGCGAGGCCCGCTGCAAACCTGGGCCGAGCATCATCTGAATCCCGAGCGGATAAGGGCTCAGCAGATTCTCGACGCGGACGTCATCGACAACCTGTGGGCTGCGCATAAACAAGGCCACGCCAACAACGCCGCCAAACTATGGGACGTGCTCATGCTGCAGGTGTGGCTGAGCTCGGTGTCCTGAGGGACACCAACCGCGCCCCACGGGACAACCTGTCTCTTCGTCAGTCGACGAGCGCCTGATAGGTCAGCACCTTGAATTCCGACCGCAGGCGGGTGCGGTGCGGGAGGCTCTGAACCATCCACAGACCTATCAGATTCTCGACCGGATCCACCCAGAACGTGGTGCCCGCGGCACCACCCCAGTTGTACTCGCCCGCCGAGCCGATCTCGCCGGTTTCGCCGGGGTCTTTGACGACCGCCACCCCGAGTCCAAAGCCGACGCCGCGGCGGCCAAAGCCCATGGGTATGTCACCGAGATGGTTGCTCGTCATCAGCTCAATCGTCTTCGGCGAGAGAATGCGCACGCCGTTGAGCTCACCTTCGTTGAGCAGCATCTGCGCAAACCGCATGTAGTCACGCGCGCTGGAGACGAGACCGCCGCCACCGCTTTCGAAGACGCCTTGTCCGAGATAACGGGCGCTCACCTCGGGTGCGGCGGGCTCGAGGCCTTCTGCCGTCGCCCGCGCAAAGAAACCCCGGCCGGAAGTGCCGATGGGCGCATAGAGCTGCGCCAGGCGATCGCGCTTGGCCTCCGGCACCGTAAAAAAGGTGTCGTTCATGTCGAGCGGCGTAAACAGACGTTCTTCGAGGAACGCCCCGAACGACATGCCGCTGACCGCTTCAACCAGAGCACCCTGCACATCGACAGACACGCTGTAATGCCAGCGCGTGCCGGGGTCATACTGCAGAGGGATTTTGCCGAGCCGGGTGACAAACTCCTGCATACCGTGCGCGGGGTTCAGAATCTGCGCCGCGCGATAGGCCTGATCGACCTCGGTGTTGCCGAACACGCCGTAAGTCATGCCTGCGGTATGGGTGAGCAGATCGCGGATGGTCGGCTGGCGGCCCGGCTTGCGTGTCTGCCCGGTCTTGTCCGCATCCCCTTCGCCTATCGTGCGGCTGGTCGTGCCGTCAGAGACGATGCCGGTGGCGCCGTCAGCAGTAGACAACGCGACCTGAAGATCAGCCAGCTCGGGGAGATAACGCGCCACGGGATCGTTCAGGAAGAACTTGCCCTCTTCGTAGAGCATCATCAAGGCAACGCCTGTGATCGGTTTGGTCATGGAGTAAATTCGGAAGAGCGCATCTTCCGTCATCTCCCGCCCTGCTTCCCGGTCGGCCTGCCCGTAGGTATCCAGATACACGACCTTACCGTTGCGCGCGATCATACCCAGACCGCCGACCATCGTGCCGTCCGCGACCCGGCTCTCCATGTGCTCGGTAAGACGCTGTAGACGCTCGGTCGAGAAGCCTTCGCGCTCAGGTTTGACGGCCGGTATTTCCCGGGCCCAGCCATTGGCAGAAACCAGGCAGACCAGCAGCAGGAGAAGCGTTGCTCTCATGAAATTCATCACCCTCTGAAACGAAGCGCCAAGTTAGACCAAGGCGTCCTATTAAACAAACGATTTACCCACTGCAGCTTGCCCCTTACCATGACCCGCTCGAACAAAATTGGGAACCTGCAATGGCCATAACCGCCTCCAACACCGACCAGCTTCTGGTTGAACAGGACGGCTACGTCGTCACCATCACGCTGAACCGCCCGGAGCGGCTGAACGCCATCAGCCGTGACATGCTGAACGAGCTCTCGGCAAAGATGGTGGAGGCTGACAAAGACCCGGACGTGCGCTGCATCATCCTCACCGGCGCGGGCCGGGGTTTCTGCAGCGGTCTCGATCTGATCGACACCAGTGACCGCATGGACGAAAGCGGCAGCGTGGGCGGCAGCGGTTCCAATCGTCCGCGCCAGCTCTTCGATCTGCGCGATGCGCCGATCAACGTCATGTGGCATACCGACACACCGATCATTTGCGCGATCAACGGCGCAGCCGCAGGTTACGGCATGGATATGACCTTGCTGTGCGATATCCGCATCATGGCCGAGAACGCCAAGCTTGCGGCGGTGACCGCCAAACGCAACGTCGTGCCTGAAAGCGGCGGCACCTGGCTCCTGCCGCGGCTGGTCGGCTGGGCCAAAGCCGCTGAGCTTTACTATCGCGGCCGTACGATCGACGCCCAGGAAAGCCTGGATATGGGCATCGTCAATACAGTGGTCAGCAACGACGAACTGATGGCCACGGCGCGTCAATGGGCGGAAGAAATTGCCGAGAACGCGCCCATGGCCGTGCAAACCACGAAGCGCATGATGCGCATGGGCATGGAGGAGTCGTACGATACCGCCGTGGACCATCTGATGGTGCATCTCTCGGGGCTCTTCCAGAGCGAAGATTTCCAGGAGGGGTTGAAGGCGTTCATGGAGAAGCGGAAGCCGAACTTTACGGGACGCTAATCGGCAACGCGCCCGTGATCCTCGCGTAGACGATATGGACCTGCCCTCACAGACGACGATCCTGGCGGCGCTCCTGACCGCCATCGGGTGCGCGGGCCTGTCCACACTGATCAGCAGATCGAAACACCCGCAGCGTTACCGGCGATTGGTCGGCGGTATTTACCTCGCGCTGCTGGTTACCGGCCTCGTCTACATCGCCGTCTTCTTCATCGAATCTGGCGACCCCGCCAGCATCGCGCTGACCGCTGGGCTGGCGCTGGCTCTGCCGATTGTCATTGGCATACTGTTCGCCCGGAGATCGTCACGGCGCGAAGACAGGGACGCGTGAAGTCGGACAGCCTGTAGGCGGCCCGCAAGCTACCCCTTCGCGTCGCGCTTGATGGTCTCCGCACCCGCCGGATCTACCGGTATCCCGTGCACGATACGTGCGTTGGCGTGGCCCAGCTGTTGTAGCGACATCGCCGCCTGCAGCGCCGTCCAGATACCCTGGGCATCCTGCGCCTGATTGACGCTCTGCTTGGCGAGTCTGAGCCCCATCGAAGGCCGCTGAGCAATGCGATCCGCCATCTGTCGCGTGAAGTCGGTCAGTTCTTCGCGCGGCACGACGTGGTTAACCATGCCGCAGGACTTCGCCTCCGCCGCCGACATGACGCCCCCGGTAAACAGCAGCTCTTTGGCTTTGCGCACGCCGAACTCCCAGGGATGGCCGAAGTATTCGACGCCGTTGACGCCAAACGCCACCACGGGATCGGAAAAAGTCGCATCGTCACTCGCAATGATGATGTCGCATACCCATACCAGCATGAGCCCGGCAGCAATGACCTTGCCCTGCACCTCGGCGATGGTCGGCTTGGGAAAATTGCGCCAGCGCCAGCACATGCCCAGGTACATTTCCTCTTCAAAGGCCTGGTGGCCTTCCTGACCCGGTTTGCTGAATCCACCCCAATTGGTCACCAGATCAAAGTCCGACATCGGCTGGCGATCGCCCATGTCGTGACCGGACGAAAAGTGCGGACCGTTGGCCGCGAGCACCACGACGTTGATGTCGTCGTCGCGCCCTGCCTGGTCGAACGCAGCGTTCAGTTCGTAGATCATTGCCTTGTTCTGCGCGTTCCGCGTATCCGGGCGGTTCAGCACGATACGCGCGACGCCGGTGTCCAGCTTGTGATATTCGATTGTCGAAAATTCTGCCATCGCCCCAACTTCCCTCTAAAATACGGGCCGATCTTAGCAACGATGGACCAGCTACGATACGTACCATC
Organism: Pseudomonadales bacterium; assembly: GCA_965267275.1. Classification (GTDB taxonomy): domain Bacteria; phylum Pseudomonadota; class Gammaproteobacteria; order Pseudomonadales; family Azotimanducaceae; genus UBA4421. The sequence goes on along the minus strand of OZ253950.1, from coordinate 1,037,333 downwards.
ATGGCGACACGTCATTTCGGCAGATTGCAGTGCAAACGCTGAGCGGACACCGCGGCGGGTGGCGCTGGTGGGCGGCAGGCTTTCTGTTTCTCAGCGGATTTCTGGGGCTCGTCGCCGGTGTGAGTCTCACCGAGCGTCCGTACGTGACCGAAGCCGGCTTGCTCACGAAGGCGTACTACGCGCTGGGACTCTTTGTGGTTGGCGGCCTCGATGTCGGCACGCCCGACGGCGGTCCGCTGTTCGCACGCATCATGCTGTGGGTGGCCTACTTCGGCGCGCCTTTCCTGACCGCGTCAGCCGTCATTGAAGCCGTCGTCAGTGTCATCGCGCCGGATCGCTGGCAGCTCAGGCGGGTCACGGGCCACACGATCGTCTTCGGCTCTGGCCAGCTGACTCTCAGTTATCTACGGCTGCTGCAAAGAGAATCTCCCTCCACCAAGGTCATCGTGGTGGATACCGAGTTCGATCCGGTGCGCGAACAGGAGCTGCGGCAGACGTTTCGCGCAACCACGCTCGTCGGCGACTTGACCCACGACTACCTGTTGCAGCAGCTGCGCCTCCACAAGGCACAAAGGGTACTTCTGCTCGGCGAAGACGACTTTCAGGCTTTCGAGGCGGCCACGCGCATCCTCGATATGGCGCCGCAGCTGCACTCGCGCATCATCCTGCACTGCCGCAACCTGCGCTTCATGCGCTCTCTGCAGCATACCGAGCTCGCGTCGAGCTGCGATATCTTCAACGTTTACAACCTGGCGGCAACCGGCCTGGTGCACACAGACCTCATCGACCATTTCAAACAAACAGACAAACGCGACACTGTGGTCATGGCAGGATTTGGCCGCTTCGGTCAGAGCGTGCTCGAAGAACTGCAGTCATACGCCGCCGAAGAGATCAGCCAGGTCGCGGTGATCGACATCGATGCAGACCGCCGCGTGCTCGTGGTGGATGAACAGGCGCGCATCGACGCGGCATACAGCCGCAGCGTATACCAGGGCAACATTTCTCACCCCGTAGTGTGGGAACAGCTCAGTCAAGACGTCGACCTGACCGGCAATCAGCCGACAGTCATTCTCGGCACAGGCCAGGAACAGGACAATCTGCGCACCGCACTCTGGATCAAACAGAACTACCCCAACGCCAAAATATTCGTGCGAACCAACGACATCTCCAAATTTGCGCTGGCTGTGGGCGGCGAGCACGGGATAAAGAACATCAGCATTACGCAGCTGGTGGAGGACCACATACCCGCCCGCTGGCTGACCTGAGCATCCGCGCTGCCCAAGCTTCTGCCGCAATGCGGCACCGAGGCTTCGACTGCGCGCACATCAGAAAATACCGAAGTGGCCTGCGGCCTGGTCTGACATACAATTTCCTTCCTGAGAGCACGATGCTAAATTCAGGGCCTGGGAGGGTATTTTGATCATCGGCATTCACCACGTAGCTATCGGCGTTCCCGACATAGAGCGCGCGCTGGACTTTTATCGCGACGTCCTTGGTTTCGAGGAAGTCGAGCGGACGGAGTTCGCGGGCGCCAATCCGCCGGTCGAGGCCGCAATCGGGCTCAAGGAGCCCGCAGCGAAGATGGCGATGCTGCGCGGCGGCAACGCTCACATAGAGCTGTGGCAATACACCGCGCCAGAGCCCGCGGACCTGCGCGCCCAGCCGAATGACTATGGTTATCCGCACTTCGCGCTGGAAGTTAAAGACATCGACGCAGAGCATGCGCGCCTGAGCGCTGCCGGCATGAGCTTCGTCGGACCGCCGGTCGAGTTCGGCGACAGCGCTGCTGTGTATGGCCGCGACCCATTCGGCAACGTGATCGAAATCTACGAAATTCGCGCCGCCGATCGCGCCAAAATTGCCAACACCGCCATCGCCAGAGGTGAACTTCCAGCATGACGGATACAGGCAGCATACCCACGCAGCAGGAAATCGCCGATCGCCTGGCGATCCAGGATGTCCTGACCAAACACAGCCGCGGGGTCGACCGCGCTGACGGCGACCTTTTGAAGACCGCTTACTGGCCGGACGCCGAGGTTGCCTACGGCAGCTTCAACGGCCGCGCGCACGAATTCTGCGAGATGCTGCCGAACGGCATCCGCGCCTATGCGGCAACCCAACACCGAGTGACGAACGTCTCAATAGACTTTCACGGCGACGACGCCGTCGTGGAGTCTTACGTGACCGCATACCATTACCGCGCTGTCGACGACGGCCCGGACACGGAGCTTACCTATCTCGGCCGCTACGTGGATCACATGCAGAAGCGCAACGCCTGCTGGAAGATCCTGTTTCGCCGTGTCGTGATGGATTGGAATCAGAACCTCACCGCCAGCGCGGTGCTGGACGTTCCTCCTTTCAACGGACTCGCCCGGGGCGCTCGCGCGCCGGACGATCCACTTTATGAGATGCAACAGAAAATTCTTGGAGATTGACGTGGAAGCAGAACTACTGGAAGCCCGCCTAGACAAGGTCGAGTCACTGCGCGAAGACATCCTCGCCGCCGGCGACAAAGCCCAGGAGATACGCAAACTACCCAACGACATCGTCGAAAAGCTTGTCGACGAAGGTTTCTTCCGTTTCGCGCTGCCGCCGGAACTCGGCGGTGAAGACGCAAGCTCGATGGACACGATCAAGATCCTCGAGGCGATCGCCGCGATCGACGCGTCGGTCTCCTGGAACGTAATGCTGGGCTCGGAGATCAACGCCATGGCCGCTGGCGGCATGGATCCCGATCTGGCCCAGGAAATTTACGTCGACAATCCCCGGGTCATCATGTGTGGCGGCGGCGGTCCGGGCACCACACCACCCCGCGCCGAAAGAACCGAGGACGGCGGCGTCAGAGTCTGGGGCCAGGCCACGTTCATCAGCGGCTGCCACAATGCCGACTGGTGTTTCATGGGCGCGCCGCTGATGCGCGGCGACGAAATGGAAACCGATGACGCCGGCAATCCCATCTTCAAACTCTGGATGCTGCCGCGCGATCAATGGGAAATCATCGACACCTGGGACGTTGCCGGCCTGCGGGGTTCCGGCAGCAACGACGTGAAGGCCGACGGCGCCTACGTCTCGCCCAAGCACGTCGGCGTCGACCTGATGACGACACCGGCCCACTATCCCAACCCGGTTTACCGGATGCCGGTACCGCTCAGACTGTCGTTCAATAAGGTCGCGGTCGCGCTGGGCGTTGCCAAGGGCGCGCTGGAAACGTTCGCGGATCTGGCACAAAACAAGATCCCGATGATGTCCACGAGTTCTCTGGCCAAGCGGCCGATCGCCCAGTACCGCATGGGTGAGGCCATGGCCAAGTATCGCGCTGCGCGCACGTATGTGCTCAACGCCATGCAGGACGTCGAAGACGAACTCGCCGCGGGCGCGGCGTCGCCCGGACCGGAAACGACGCTGAACGCCCGCCTGGCCTGCACCTTCGGGGCTAACATCTGCATGGAGGTCGTGGACACGCTGCATAACACCGCTGGCACGAGCGGTATGCGCATGTACAGCCCGCTGGAGCGAAAGCTGCGCGATGCGCACGGCTGCGCCACCCACCGCTGGGTATCACACCCGCTGTATCAGGACATGGGCAGCATTTTCCTCGGCAACGAGCCGGATCCGGAATTCATCGGCGCGGGCGGGCCCGCACCGAAGTAACCGGACGCGCGCCGCGAACTAGGGCGCCGGGTCGATTTTTGTGCCGCGGCTGACCAGTTCGTGGCGCACGATCTTCCAGGCGCCGTCGATCCGGCGCATGTTCGAGTTGTACGTCGCCCAGAGTGTCAGCGTCGAGCCTTCCGGCGCTTTGAGATAGTGCAACGCCTGCACGTCCGTGCGGCAGCTGGCGCTGTCACCGTCGATGGTCGCAAGCATCGGGGACAACATGTGCTGGGTCGGTCCGTACGCCTCCAGCGCCTTCTCCACATAGGTCGCCCAGTTGTCGACGCCGTGGTAGACCTCCGTACCGAAACCCACGACTTCCACGTCATCGGCAAAGCAGCTGCGATAAAGGTCCATGTCCCGTTCATCGACTCCGGCGGCATAGCGCAGCATGACATCCTGCACCGCTATACGATCGGCCACATCACTCATGTTTCCCTCCCCTGCTGAAAATTGTTGATCCTACTTTAACCGTTTCCCGGGCTGTGTTCTCCCCAGCGGTTCCAGAACGATACCTCGGCGGCCGGCTGCCGCGCGGCGCGCCGCATGGTCGCCCCCTTGGTATAGCCGACCGGCAACATGACGGTCTGCACGACACCGGGCGGAATGTGGAGCACATCGGCAACGTCCTTCTGACGCGACGACAGCAGAGAAGTCCAGGTCGCGCCAATCTGCCGCGCGCGCAGCGCGAGCATCAGCGACCAGGCCGCCGGCAGTATCGAGCCGTAGAAAGCGACGTTGCTGGACACTTCGTCACCGATCGGCTCGCCGTCCACGCAGACGAAAATCATCGCCGGGATCTCATGGAGCCGCTCGATCAGCGCTTTGTGGGTCGGTTTCAAGGGCATGTCGCGCTCAGCGAAGATACTCAGCAACACTTCGCGGTAGATCTCGGCAATGGCGGCTTTGGGCTCCGGCTCGTCGACGATGACAAACCGCCAGTTCTCACCCGCGATGCCGGTAGGCGCCTGCACCGCAACGTCGATGCAGTCGTAAAGCACCTCACGCTCTATCGGACGTTCAAAGTCGAGGTTGCGCCGCACCGAGCGCGCCGTGCTCAACACTTCGTCGATCTGCGTCAGATCAAAATCCTGATCCATCAGCTGCCTCTTCTCACGATAGTCTTCTCAAGTTCCGCTTCCCATGACCTGCTGCTCGCGCCCCTTGTCTGATCCCTGCCGGATCCACTGTTCGCGGCGGCGGTGAACAGCCTACAATGGCACACATGGAAAGGTACACCCAATGACCCAGCTATCAGTGCTCGATCTGGCGCCCATCATCGAAGGGGGCAATGCCTCTCAGGCGCTGAACAACTCGCTGGACCTGGCGCGTCACGCCGAGGCGCTTGGCTATACCCGCTACTGGGTAGCGGAGCATCACAACATGCGCGGCATCGCGAGTTCAGCGACGGCGGTGCTCATCGGCCACCTCGCAGGCGGCACAGAGCGCATTCGTGTCGGCGCCGGCGGCATCATGTTGCCGAATCATGCGCCTTTGATGGTCGCGGAACAGTTCGGCACGCTGAATGCACTGTATCCTGGACGCATCGATCTGGGACTCGGCCGCGCGCCGGGCACCGACGGCCTCACCGCCCAGGCGCTGCGACGGACGCTGCACAGCGACCCGAACAAGTTTCCGCAGGACGTGCTGGAGCTGAAAGCTTACTTCCAGGAACTCAAGGAAGGTCAAACGCTCTGCGCGGTGCCGGGTCACGGCCAGAACGTGCCGCTGTACATCCTGGGCTCGAGCCTCTTTGGCGCTCAGCTCGCCGCCATCCTCGGCCTGCCGTTTGCCTTTGCGTCACATTTCGCACCGGCCGCCATGATGCAGGCGATCGGCATCTACCGCGATGAATTCGAACCCTCGGACCAGCTCAAGGAACCTCACGTCATTCTGGGCTACAACATCTGTGCCGCGGACAGTGAAGCGGAAGCGAGATATCTGCGCACGTCGAGCCTGCAGGCGTTTTTGAATCTCCGCTTCGGCAATCCCGGTCCGCTGCCGCCACCTGTGGAAGGCTTCGAAGAGGCGCTGAACGCACAGCAGCAAGGTGTGCTGGCACAGGTGAGCTCGGCTTCCGCAGTCGGTACGCCGGACCAGGTGCACGACGAGGTCGCGCAGTTCATAGAAAAAACCAGAGCCGACGAGCTGATCATCGTGGGACAGATCTACGATCACGAAGCACGCGTCCGCTCTTACGAGCTCGCCAGAGAAGCATGCGCTGGTTTGTAGGACTGCTGACGCTGTGGGCGGCCACAGCCGCGGCGTCACCCAACATCCTGCTGATCTACGTCGATGACCTTGGCTATGGCGACATGGGCGCTTACGGCCACCCTGTCATTCAAACACCCCATCTCGATGCGCTGGCTGCGCGCGGTCAGCGCCTGACGAACTACTACGCGCCGTCAGCACTGTGCTCGCCGTCGCGCGCGGCCTTGCTCACCGGGCGGCACCCTTATCGCACCGGCATTAAAAGCTGGATTCCGCCGGACAGTAATATCTACTTGCGCGATGAGGAGATAACGCTTGCGGAGCTGCTGCGCGACCAGGGCTATCGCACCGCGCTGATCGGCAAATGGCATCTGAATTCGGATCTGGGTAGCGCTGACGAGCCGCAGCCGCGCGACCAGGGTTTCGACTACGCCTATGGCCACAACGCCTATCAGATCCCAACCAACCGCAACCCGACCAACGTCTACCGCAACGGCGGCTTGCTGCCGGCACAGGAAGGGTACACGGCGGAGCTTTACGCCAACGAAGCAATCCGCTGGCTGAACGCAGACAACGAGCCGCGCCCTTTCTTTCTCTACCTCAGCATGGCGGAACCGCACACCACCATAGAAAACCCCGCACGCTACAACGCCATGTACGCCGAGTTCACTCGCGGCGAGATCGTGCCGATCCCCAGCGGCCTGGCCGAACCACCCGCTAATTTGTTAACACCGCGCGGACCCGGCGAGTATTACGCCAACATCACCTACATGGACGCTCAGATCGGCCGCGTGATTGCAGCCCTCGACACCGGCGGATACAGCGAGAACACGATCATCGTCTTCGCCAGCGACAACGGCCCGGTAACCAGTGACTGGTTCACCTGGTACGAAGTCAACGCACACGGCAGCACCGGCGGACTGCGCGGCCGCAAACATCTGCTCTACGAAGGCGGCATCAAAGTCCCGGCGATGGTCGTCCATCCAGGCGTGACCAGGCCCGGCAGCACCAGTGATGCCCTGATCACCGGCACCGACCTCTTCACGACGCTGGCGCTGGCGGGTGGCGCCGATCTGCCTGACGACCGGCAGATCGACGGCATCGACGTCGCGGCCGCATTCTCTGGTGCCGAACTGCCGGAGCGTACGCTGCTGTGGGCGCTCGACGCCCGCTCCGACCTCGAGTTCGCGTTGCGGTCAGGGGACTGGAAACTCTTCTTCGATCGCAACCGCCGCCCGGCGGAGCTCTACAATCTGGCGGAAGACCCGCTGGAGCTGTTCGATAGACTTGCAGACGAGCCCGAGCGTGCCGCGCAGATGACCCGCGCGCTGGCAGCACACCTCAGCGACATCGAAGCAGACCCGCTGCGTCCGTAACGCTTACGGGTTGTACCAGATGGGTGAGGACCAGGCGCGATCTTGTATGGTTGCGTGCATATCCGGGCGCGGCGCCACACCGGCACGGATCGCATCGTATGTCGACCAGCGGCAACTTGGATTCTCAAGCACGCGCACGTAGTAAAACGCGTTCTGTGCGGGATCGAAGTCCGGATCCTGCCAGACCGTCTCGAGCTCCGCCGCACCTTTGTCCTGTGATACCGAGCAATCTGTGAGGTCAACGATGGCGCCGTTATCGGGGCAGCGATTGGTTGCCGGATCAGGGGCCAGCCCATCCGAGCAGGCTATGTCGATGACCGCCTCCTGCGGCTCCCCGTCTGCCACCCAGCCTTTGATGATCTGCAATCTCTGCAGGTTATGGGTATCAGGATCGCGCGCTGCCCAGACGTAAAACGAAGGGCTGCCCTCCTGCCCCGCCGTCATGTCAGAACCCATCGGCACACCCGCGGCATAAGCCTGCGCAATGGCATCGTCCGCCCCGGCCAGGTCCGCACCCAGACCGAAGCCGCCAAAGAAGCGCACCTTGATGTGCGGGCCGCTGGTGCTGAACGTTTCTTTCCTGCGCATCGCAGCAAAAATGTCCTCACGCGTGTTGGACTCTGCCCACACTCCGGCGAGGCCCGAGGCGCCCCAGTACTGTGATGCGCCCTGCGCGTACTGCGGATTGTCAGGGTCGGAGCCGGGCAACGGCACTGAGCCGCGCTGGTAAGGCTCGATGTCCGTTATGCCGGTTTTACTCCAGTAGTTGTCTTCCTCGAAGGAGCCCGCCGCATTGTGGGTATCGGAGGCGGCGATGACGCCGAATTTGAACGGGTTGAACCCTTCGGTTTCCTGCATGACGAGCCCGTTGAGGTAAGCCTCCCGCACATAGCTGCCGGCCGCCTGGGACGCCAGATTGCTCGCCACCCGAATCGGCATGAGTTCGAAATCCGCCCATTCGTCGTTGGGCGACAGCAGCGGATGGGTGTCGGACGTGCCTTTCACCTGGGAGTTTTCGACAATCGGTTCGTTACGCATGCGCTGTTCAGCGTAGGCCGCATCCAGCGGCTCGTCACTCATGAACTTGGTTTTTGCGAACATCCAGCCGTTCGATCCATTGCTGTTATGCGGGATCGCAATGGCGTCCATACCATTGTCACGGTTAGCGTCCATCCAATCCCAGAGGTCTTCCGGATTGGTGGAGTCCAGACGTGCAAACGGCTGCGCCGGCACGTCACTGTCGGCGAAGATCACATTGCGGTGGAGGTTCTCGAACGCCGGTCCGCTGGAGGTGTATTCGTAGCCGACAAACGTGGTGAAGTGACCGGGATCATTGTGGCGCTCGGCCGCTTCGATGATCTCCTGCCAGGCACTGCGTGCGACATCACGATCGTCAAGATCGTCCGGCCCGCCCCCCGCGAGGCCCTGCAGGTGCCCGATGATCGCTTGAAAGGCTGCTCCCGAACCCTGGACCGTCGAAGATCCGCGCACCGTTTCAGAAAGCCGGTGATCAGCATAATTCCCCTCGGTCCTTGCAAGTTCGCGCATCATGCCGAGATAAAACGCGTGGTCTGAAACCGCTAGAAAGTCCAGCGGCTTCTTCATCTGCATCATGAAGCCGGAGGCATGCTCGATCGCGGCGCCTTTGGCAAACTCGTACGCATCATCCGGCGTGCGCCGCGTACCCATCAGGTAGGCGTCGAAGGACAGGATCGTGTGGATGTGCGTGTCACCGAAGTAGACGTCGCGCTGCGGGTTTCGGGTAATGGCAGCTGGCTGCTTTACCTCGGCGGACACCGCTTCAGCGGCGGCATCGGTCGTCTGCTCAGGCTCGGGTGCGCTCTCTTGACTGCAACCCCACGCCACGGTGAGCGCCAGCGCGAATGCAAAGCGTCTCATATTCCTCTCCCTGTCTACCCTCGATCGCACATTACGCCGGACCAGGGAGGGATTCAACAAGGCGGCCGCAGCCGCCTTGTTGCGCACGCTCAGCCGTTAGGATTGATCAGGTACTTCTGTCCGGTAGCTTGTTGCGCGTAGGTCTGCAGCGTTTCCAGCTGCAGCGCGCCGGCAAGAGATACCTCGGCAGCGTAGCTCGAATGGAAGGTGGTGCGCACCTCATCGGCGACACGCTGCCGCAACTCGTCCGCCTTTTCGCGCCCCACTTTCTGCAGGAACGGGGTCAGCAGCCATCCGCCCAGCCCCCACATCATGCCGTACGCACGACGCAACACTGTGGGGCTGCGATCGAGTCCGCCGTAGATGTAGACCTGCTTGTGCTGAGTCGATCCGTAACGGCTGTATTCTGTGGCCGTGGCGTTAGCCGCCGCTTCCATCGCGGTAAGTATCTGGTTGGCGAGATCGCCGCCGCCCGTGGCATCAAACGCGAGGTATGCGCCGGTTTCCGCTATGGCGGCGGTCAGGTCCTGCATGAACGTCTCCTGCGAGGAGTCGCATACATGAGTGGCGCCGATGTCTTTCAGCAGCTGCGCCTGCTCCGGCTTCCGCACTATATTGACGAGGGGAACGCCGTCCGCCAGGCATATCTTCTGCAGCATCTGCCCCAGATTCGAGGCGGCCGCGGTGTGGATCAGCGCGCTGTAACCTTCCATCCGCATGGTCTCTACCATACCCAGCGCCGTCAGCGGATTGACGAAACACGATGCGCATTCGCGCGGTTCAACGCCTTCGTGCATCACCAGACACTGATGCACGTTCAGCGTGCGGTACTGGCTGTACATGGCACCGCCGAGCACGGCGACGGTTTTACCGAGGAGCGCCTGCGCGGCTTCCCCCGCACCGGCGGCAATGACGATACCAGAACCTTCGTTGCCAACCGGCATACTCTCGTCCAGACGTCCAGCCATGTGCTTGATCAGCCCCTCAGGAACGTCGGCGCTGACCGTCGGGCGCTCCGCAGTGCCGCCCTGCACAGCGGTCGATACATCCGCCATGCCCAGCAACAGTCCCAGATCCGACGGGTTGATGGGCGAAGCATGCACTTCCACCACCACCTCGTTATCTCCCGGCGCCGGCACCGGCACCTCCTCGAGCGAAAGCTCGAGCTTGCCGGCGGACGTGACCAGCGATTGCAGCTGAAGCCCTATGGTTGGTGATTCACTCATTTTGTTGTCCCTCAAATGCTCAAATTTCCAGACGCCATACCATCCCCTGTCCCAGACACGATGGCAATAGCGCTGACAGGCGTTAAACTGCAAACAGACAACTGTATCGGCGGTATTTTCTGGAACCCGTTACACAAGCTCAGCTGCGCGAACTGTTCCCGGAGGCGCGTGCCCGGGACCTGGGCCATCCCAGCCTGGAACACGTCGACTGGGGGGTGCTCGACTATTTCGGCTGGATCAACCCGGCCGGCAATCTCGGCTATGTGGTGTTTCCAGTGCAGGGCGAGATGCGCGGGATGAAGCTGCGGCGCATGATCGGCAGTGGCGGCCAGCCGCGTACGCACATGTGCTCGTGGTGCCACCACGTGTACCGCAGCCGCGGGACAGCGATGTTCAGCGCCCAGGTGGCCGGCAGCGACGGACGTCGAACCATAGGCAACTACGTGTGCCGGGAACTCGATTGCAGCATTCGAATTCGCAACCTGGCGAGCGACCCACCCACATACATGCCGGAGACGATCGAGCTGAAGCACAAGATCTGGCGCCTGGAGACAGCGCTGACCAGCTTCATGCATCGTGCCAATCTCCTGGAAGATGTGCTCTGACACACCCCAGACGGAAGCGCTGAGCTTTACCCGGCATATTTGCCCCACAAAGTGGACAAACTTCAGGAACTGCAGCCTGAGGCGCTGTTGTCGAAGTAATGTCGAACAAACCGCGCACTCACCGGCTGGCACCTTCCCCCATAATCTAAGATAATTCCCGGTTTGCGATTGTTGGAGTTTGCGCATGAGCCTCGAAACCTTCCGTGAAGAAGTCCGCGACTGGCTGGAGGACAATTGTCCCGAGAGCATGCGCCTGGGCGCCATTCATTTTGAAGACGCCTACGAGCTGTATCAGACCGACGAAGCGCTGGCCTGGCGGGATGCCGCCGCGGAACGCGGCTGGACCGCCCCCACATGGCCGACCCAATACGGCGGCGGTGGTCTGGACAGCGCGCACAACCGCGTCCTGGGCGAAGAAATGGCGCGCCTGAAAGCGCTGCCTCCGTCCGTGGGCATGGGCTTGACGATGATCGGGCCAACCATCCTCGAGTTCGGCAGCGAAGAGCAGCGCGCGCGCCACATTCCTAAAATCGTCACTGGCGAAGCGCAGTGGTGTCAGGGCTATTCCGAGCCCGGCGCCGGCTCGGACCTCGCCGGCCTGCAGACCAAAGCGGTGCTGGACGGCGATCAGTTCATCATCAACGGGCAGAAAATCTGGACTTCCGGCGCGCAGCACGCCAACTGGATGTTTGCGCTGGTACGCACCGATCCGGACGCGCCCAAGCACGACGGCATCAGTTTCGTGCTCCTGCCCATGGACCAGCCGGGCGTGACCGTCAAACCCATCAAGCTGATTTCAGGCTCCTCACCCTTCTGCGAGACCTTTCTCGACAACGCCATCGCCAAGCGCGAAGACCTCATCGGCGAGCTGAACAAGGGCTGGACTGTCGGCAAACGCCTGCTGCAATACGAGCGCAACGGCGCCACGCGCCGCGCTCCCAAGAAGAAAAAGCCTACGCTCAACGTCTACGCGAGCATCGCCAAAGAATACATCGGCACCGACGAGAACGGCAAAATCGCCGATCCGGCGGCACGCAATGATGTCCTAACGCAGGTCATCCAGGAACGCGCGCTCGCCCTGACGACCAAGCGCGTGCTGGACGAGAGCAAAGAAACCGGCGCACCGGGCGCGGCGACGTCGATCTTCAAAGCCGTCGGCTCGACCCTGGCCAAAGAAGGCTCACAACTGAAGTCGACGCTGCGCGGCACAGCCGGCCTCGGCTGGGAAGGCGGCGAGTTCAGCGAAGACGAACTCGAGTCGACCCGCGGCTGGCTGCGCGACCGGGCGGTGACGATCTACGGCGGCACCAACGAAGTGCAGTACAACATCATCGCTAAGCGTGTGCTGGGGCTGCCTGACTAAGACCGCGCCCGCCGAGTCCTATCTGCCGGTATAAACGGGATCGCGCTTTTCCACAAAAGCGCGCATGCCCTCTTTCGCATCTTCAGTGCGTGAGCAGAGAATCTGATTGCGATTCTCGATCGCCATGGCAGCCTCGAGGCTGCCCGCGTCTATTGCCATGTTGAGCCCCTCCTTGGTCAGGCGCAGACCCATCGGTGAAGTCGTCAGCATGTCCTTGAGATACGCCTGCGCAGCGTCATTCAGCCCTGCGTCCGGGACGACCTCGGACACGAGACCGGTGGCAAGCGCGCGCTGGGCGTTGATGAACTTACCGGTCAGCATGAGTTCGGAAGCGAGCGAGGTGCCGACCAGGCGCGGCAGAAAGTACGATGTCCCCATGTCGCAGGCTGACAGCCCGATGCGGATGAACGCGGCATTCATCCGCGCGCTCTCTGCTGCAACCCGAATGTCCGAAGCCAGGACAAAGGCGAACCCGCCGCCGCACGCGGGTCCGTGCACGAGACTGATGATCGGTTGCGGGCAACGGCGCATCAGCAGATACACCTCGGCGAGATAACCCTGAAAGCCCCATCCCTGGCCGACCGGCTTGTGTCCGGCCGTATCCGTGCCCCCGGCCTGCTTGATGTCTAGCCCCGCGCAAAAAGCCCGGCCTTCGCCACGCATGACGATCACCCGCACATCCGTATTCTCCATCATCGAAGAAAAGTAGCTGCGCAGGTCCGTCACCATCTGGGTGTTGATTGAATTCAGCGCTTCCGGCCGGTTAAGTGTGAGCCAGTCCACAGAACCGTCACGCTCGACCTTTATGGTTTCAAAAGATAGTGTGGTCACGTTCCACCTCCCAACAGTTTGAAGCGGGAGTATAACGCGCATGAATTCAGCCATCTCTCGCTGCGCCAGATGCGCCGCGCTGAGCTTCCTCCTTCTGAGCCTCGCCTCGACGCCTGGATGCGGCGGCGGTGGCGGCAGCAGCGGCGGCGGCCAGCCGCCGCCATCCACGCCGCCACCAGTTGACCCGTTCGGCCTCACCCAGCGCGCTTCGCTGGCATCGCTACAATTGCCGGACACCGGCAGCGGCGGCACTTTCAGCCTGGCTCCCGCATATCCGAACCTCACATTCACAAGCGCGCTGTTTTTTGCCGGCGTGCCGGGTGACAGGCGGGCTGTCGTCGTCGAGCAGAATGGACGCATACTGGCTTTTACAGACGATCCCTCAGCCACAACCTCGCGGCTGGTGCTGGATCTCAGCGGCCGCGTCCTCTTTGCCGGCGAACAGGGCCTGCTGGGACTGGCGTTCGATCCGGATTTCATCGTCAACCGCTACGTTTATCTGCATTACATCGAAGACGCACCCCGCCGATCGGTCATTTCCCGCATGCGCTGGGATGTCGGCAGCGATCTGATCGAACCGGCGTCGGAGAAAGTCATTCTGGAGGTGGAGCAGCCCTTCGCCAATCACAACGCAGGCATGCTCGCTTTCGGACCAGACGAGATGCTCTACGTTGCCATGGGCGACGGCGGCAGCGGCGGTGACCCTCTCAACAACGCGCAAGACCGTTCGACACTGCTGGGCAACGTCTTGCGCCTAGACGTGCACCCGGCGGACGACACGGTCGCCTACGAGCTGCCCGCGGACAATCCATTCATCGGTGAAACGGGGGTGCGCGAAGAGATCTTTGCCTGGGGTCTGCGGAATCCGTTTCGGTTCTCCTTCGATCGCCAGACAGGAGAGCTGTGGCTGGGCGACGTCGGCCAGAACGAAATCGAGGAGGTCAACGTCGTCACCTCCGGCGGCAACTATGGGTGGCGCGTATTTGAAGGCACGCGCCCCTTTGACAATTCAGCGAACACGCTGCCGGATTCGGCATTCACGCCCCCCGTCTTCGAGTACGACCACAGCCAGGGCATATCCGTGATCGGCGGCTACGTTTACCGCGGCAGCCGCCTCGCCAACCTGTTCGGCAGGTATCTGCTGAGTGATTTCGGCAGCGGCAGCGTATGGGCGCTGACCTGGGACGGCAGCGGAGTGACCGATAGCGAGATCATCGCCACAGCGGTGAACCCGACGAGCTTCGGCGAGAAAAACGACGGTGATGTCGTCGTTGTGTCGCGCGGCAACGGCATCTTTCAACTAGAGGATGGCGGGGCCGGCGGGCAGATCCCGGCGTTGCTGTCGGAGACCGGCGTGTTCAGTGATCTCACCACTCTGGCCCCGGCGAGCGGCCTGGTCGAGTACGCGCCTAATCATCCCTTCTGGTCCGACAATGCCTCCAAGCGGCGTTGGATCGGAATTCCGGACGCCGCCAACGTCGGCTTCACGAGCGACGACTGGTCTTTCCCGGTCGGCTCAGTCGCGGTCAAACACTTTGAGCTGGCTCTGGATCAAAACAACCCCGGCAACACGACGCGCCTGGAAACCAGGATCCTGATACATACGACCCGGGGCTGGGAGGGCTTTACGTATCGCTGGAACGACAACGGTACCGAAGCCGCGCTGCTGAGCGGACGCGAGACGGCGTTTTTCGACATTACCGAGGCCGGCGGCGGGACGCGCCAGCAGCAATACGACTTCCCCAGCCGCACGGACTGTTTGTCGTGCCACACGCAGGCTGCCGGTTTTGTGCTGGGCGTCAAAACACCCCAGCTGAACGGTGACTTCGACTACAGCGGCGTGGTGGATAACCAGTTGCGCAGCTGGAACAACGTCAGCCTTTTCGATCGCGACATCGGCGACGCTGCTCAGTACACCGCATACCCCGCAGTGGACGACACGACCGCCGCGGTGGCGGAGCGGGCTCGCGCATACCTCGAGGTCAACTGCAGCCAGTGCCACCAGCCCGGCGGCACCGCACCGACCAACCTGGATTTGCGCGCGAGCGTCGCCGACGGCGCGATGAACGCGATCGGCATCACTCCATCCGCCGGCGATCTCGGCGCCGCGGGCGCCAATATCATCACCGCGGGGGACCGCAACGCCAGCGTGCTCTGGCTGCGCATGCAGGCCCTCGACGGCAACCGCATGCCGCCGCTTTCGACCCACCTCGTCGACGAGGTCGGGTCGGATGTCGTGGGCGCCTGGATCGACAGTCTCTAGGTTCACCACCTATGGCACCGCCGGCGGGACGCGGTTAATATTGAATCGTGTTCTAACGTTTGGAGAGCGCGCGTGAACCAGCAGGAAATCAATACGCTACGCCAGTTGATGGAATACGAGGCGTCGCGCACCGCGCCGCCGGAAGGATTCCCGGAGCTGCCCGACATTCCCGGCGGGCGTTACACGGACCCCCGCTTTTTCGAGCTGGAGAAACAGCACATCTGGCGTAAGTCCTGGCTGTTTGCAGCGCACATCGACGAAGTGCCGGAACCCGGCTCGTACATGTTGTGGGAAAACGCCGGCCAGCCAGTCTTGATCGTGCATGCCGAGAGCGGCGCGATCAACGCGTTCTACAACACCTGCAGCCACCGAGGCGCGCCTATCGTCACCGACCAGAGAGGCCAGCGGCCGCGCCTGGTCTGTAAATACCACGGCTGGACCTACAGTCACGACGGCGAGCTCCTGGCGGTGCGGGATCCGGAAGACTTTACCAATCTGGACATGAGCTGCCGCGGCCTGACGAGCGTGCGCTGTGAGCGCTTCGGCAACCTCATCTTCGTCAATTTCGACGATGATGCGGTGACGCTGCGCGAATGGCTGGGACCGCTGGCGGACGAATGGGAGGAGTTTCAGTTCGGCAACACCCGCCTGGCCGCACGTCACACCTGGGTGCTGAACTGCAATTGGAAGATCGCCATGGAGGCCAACACCGAGGTCTACCATGTGCGGAGTATTCATCCCAAGACGGTGCTGCCGGTCCTGGACGATCGCCGCAACGTGAATACATTCTATCCCCAGGGCCATGGGCGCATGGTGGCGCCGCGGCCCAAACGTGACGACGGCACGATAGCCAATTGGGAGGAGCGCAGCCCCTGGGCCACAATCGATACCGCCGGGGAAATTGCCCGCACCTGCACGCAATCATACGGGGTTTTCCCCAACTGGGTGTCCCCGTTGAGTGAACGTGCCGTCCCGCCACTGCTCTTCTGGCCGCTCGGCATCGACAAGTGCCTCTTCGAAACCTGGACGCTGGCGCCGGACTGGGGTGACGGCCCGAAGCCGGATATGTGGACCCAGAATGACGGTGAAGAGTTGTCCGTTGTGCTGCAGGAGGACACTGAGTTCGGCGAGTGGATACAGAAGTCCGTTGAAAGTTATGGCTTCAAAGGCGTTCCGCTCAGCTATCAGGAAGCAAGGATCTACCACTGGAATCAGTTTGCCGACAAAATGATCGGCATCGAAAACATTCCGGAGGAGCTGCGTGTTGCGCAAGTCATTGGCGAAGAGTGGATGTATCCCAACGATCCGCGGGTGGCGCTCCTCAATCAGTAGGATCGGCTCATGAGCGAGGCGCTCGCCGGTTTTCGCATCTGCGACTTCACCGGGCAGCTGGCCGGCGCCGGCGCCACCAAATGGCTGGCTGCATTCGGCGCAGAAGTCATCCGCATCGAAGACCCGGTGCGCCAGGGCCGCTGGGATATTCTGCGCGGCGCCGAGCCGTTCAAGCCCGAGCAGCGCGGGCTCGATTACGGCGGCGGCTTCAACAATCACAACACCGACAAGCTCGGCATTACGCTGAACCTGCGCACCGAGCGCGGCAAAGAAATTCTCACCGAACTCGTCAAGCTTTCTGATGCGGTGACCGAGAACTTTGCCGCGGGCGTGCTGGAAAAATGGGGCTTCGGCTACGAGAACCTCAAAGCCATCAAACCCGACATCGTCTACGTCTCCAACTGCGGCTTCGGGCACACCGGCCCCTACCACGAGTACAAGACCTGGGGGCCGATCGTACAGGCGGTATCCGGCCTGACCTATACCTCAGGCCTGCCGGGACAGCCGCCCGCCGGCTGGGGTTACTCCTATATGGACCATACCGGCGGTTACTACATGGCGATGGCGATCATGCTGGCCCTGCTGCACCGGCAGCGCACCGGCGAAGGTCAATGGGTGGATCTCGCCTGCACCGAGGCTGCGGTTACGCTGAACGGGCCAGCACTGCTCGATTGGACAGTCAACGGCCAGCCGGTGCGGAGCGAATCCGGGCCCCACGCCAACCGCAGCCAGTACGTGCCGATGGCGCCGCACGGCATATACCCATGCGCAGGCGAAGACCATTGGATTGCGATCAGCTGCCGCCACGACGATGATTGGAACCAGCTCGCGAACGTCATCGATGCCGAGTGGTGTGCGGCGTACGACACCAGCACAGCGCGCCTGGAACACCAGGACACGCTCGGTACAAAGCTCGCTGCGTGGACGCAGACTTTTGACAAGTTCGAGTTACAGGACCGACTACGGCGCCTGCCGATCCCCGCGGCGGCCGTGCAGAAACCACAGGAACGCATCGAACGCGACAAGAGCACTGCTGCTTTCGGCCTGTGGCCAAGCGTCGAACACACCGCCATGGGGGAGGTGACCGTGGATGGTCTCCCGGTACAGTTTTCCGACAGCAACTGGGAGATGCAGCGCGGCGCACCGTGCCTCGGTGAACACAACGAGGACGTTTTGACGAGACTGCTGGGCATGACACCCGCAGAGGTCGCGGCGCTCGCCGAGGAGGGTGTGATATGACCGCGCTGACCGGCATACGCGTGCTGGAGCTTGCCAGCGAACGCATCAGCTGGGCCGGCAAGCTGCTCGGCGACATGGGCGCGGACGTCATTTTGATCGAACCGCCCGGCGGCGAGCCGAGCCGCAGCTATCCGCCATTTGCCGATGGCGACACCAGCAAGAGCCTGTACTTCTGGCATTACAATACCTCCAAGCGCAGCGTCGTCCTCGATCTCGATACCCCGCAGGGCCAGAGCAATTTCAAACGTCTGGCTGGCAATGCAGACGTGATCCTCGAGTCGGAACCGATCACGCGCCTCGCCGAACTCGGCCTCGACTACGATACGTTAAAGGCATTCAATCCCGGCTTGATCCACGTCGCGATCACCCCGTACGGGCGCAAAGATCCCCTGAGCGATCTTCCGGTAACCGATCTCACGCTGATGGCCGCCGGGGGACCGCCCTGGAGCTGTGGTTACGACGACCACACGCTGCCGCCAGTGCGCGGCTGGGGACAGCAGGCGTACCACACTGCCGGGCACTACGCCTTCTTATCCGTCCTTACTGCCCTGCTCTATCGCGGCAATGGCGGCAGCGGGCAATTCATCGACGTATCCATGACAGCGGCTCTGAACGTGACCACCGAAGCGGCGACCTACGCCTGGCATGTCGCCCAGGCTGAAGTGCAGCGTCAGACCGGACGCCACGCCGCCACACAGCCGACAGGCGAAACCCAGATGCGTTGCGCGGACGGCCGCTACGTCAACACCGGCGTGCCACCGCGCTTTCCGGAAGAGTTTGCCCGCCTGCTTGCCTGGCTGCGCGAACTCGACCTCGAAGCCCAGCTGCCGGAGGCGGTGTTTCTCGAAATGGGCGCTCACTGGGAGGGCCCGTTCGACCTCTCCCTCATCGGCAGCGACGACACCATTACTGCAATTTTCGGCGCCGGGCGCGAGGCCCTCAAACTGATTGCCGTCTCCGTTTCCGCATACGACTTCTTCATCGGCTGCCAGAACGCCGGGCTGGCCGTGGGCGCGATCAACAGCCCCGAAGAGGCGTTCGAAGATCCGCATTTCAAGGCGCGGGGTTTTCACGTGGAGGTCGAGCACGCCGACCGCACCGTCCGCTACCCGGGCGCGCCTTATCAGTTACCGGCCAGTCCCTGGCAGATCAGTCGTCCAGCGCCCGAGCTCGGCGAGCATACCGATCAGGTGCTGGCAGAGCTCGAGTAAATCAGTTCACCGTCGATAAAGGTGGCCTGCACCACGGCCGTCTCCGGTGCAGGCGCAGTTTCAGACCAGGGTTTCCGCAGCAGCACGAGGTCGGCGGGCATGCCGACCGAGAGGGTTCTGGCAGGGCCGCCCGCTTCCAGCGGCGACGCCAGATAGCCGCGCAGGGCTTCGTCCGCCGACACCCGCTCGTCCGCTCCGACGATCGCGCCGCCGACAGTACGCCGCGTCACCGCCGCCGCAATGACCTGCCAGGGATCGTAGGGGCCATAAGGTGCATCCGAACTCGCGGCTACCGGAATGCCTGCCGCCAGGAGCGACGCGTAGGGATAAAGGTGGTCTCGATCCTTCGCTTCCGCCTGCGCCAGATAGCGGTCGCCACGTTCGACGAGGAAACCGGGTTGTGTGACCACCGTGCAGCCACTTCGTTTGAGCTGCGGTACAACCTCATCGCGAACCACGCCCGCATGCTCGATCCGATCCCGCGGGTGCGTCCCCGCCGCGTCCAGCGCTGCAAGCGCAAAGACCAGCTCGACGTGGCTCACGCAATGAAAACCGACACCACGATTCTCGGCATGGGCGCGGCGTATGTCGTCACAGAGGTTTTCGAAATCGGGCAGCCGGTCGTCGTCGAGCATGACTTTGCGCCAACCGCGCGAGAGCGTGGCGTCACCCATGCCGTAGACCTGCTGCGGCAACCGCGCGTTCAACATCTCGATGGTGGGCGGCGTGTTCGTGTACGACGCATCGGTTACGGAGGTAATGCCGACCGCGGCCAGCGCCTGACCCAGCGCGTCGAGATCCGGCGGGTCATCCGTCACGACATTCCGCAACCAGCCATCCATACGGAACAGCCGCCCGGTCAACTCACCCCGGGCATTGCGCTCAATCCCCGGGGCGTCCATGGCCGCAGCTTCAATGAGCTCGAGGGCCAGGGTGTTGAGTACCCACAGCTTGCCGCTGGCGTGCTGCACGCGCAGCGGTCGGTCGGCAACGCAGGCATCAAGCCGCCAGCGGTCGAGGTTGCCGTGGGTGGTCTCATGGTAGTTGACTCCGCGCAGCCACCCCGAACCGGCCGTGTTCTCCGCCGCCAGGCTCGCAAGCGAGTCCTGACCGCCGAGGTCGATGGAGTCGCGCTGCCGTGCCAGTGCCAGCAGATGGATGTGATGGTCGTGCAACCCGGGCAGGAGTTCACCGCCGCAGGCGTCAAAGACCGCCTCTCCGGGGCCGCCCTCGAGCGCGCCCATGGCTTCTATGAAACGACCAACGCGCACGTCCACGCGTTGGCCGCGGATGTGCGCGTTTCTTATGAGCACGCCGGGCGGAACACCGTTACTGACTGTATCAGCAGCATGCCCCGCAGAGAGCAGCCGGGGCAAGCCCCGGCTCGTTCGGTCAAGCTCAGCCCACGAACGCCAGACGTTCAGGCATCTCTTCGGGTTTCTGCTCACCTTTCAGCCAGGCAAGCACCGTATCCGCATCCGAAATTTCAAACGGATCGGTGGCGCAGTTGTCTTCAAAACCCGGCTCGATGAAGATGTTCTCGATGTCGCCGTCATTCACGATCATCGCGTAACGCCAGGAGCGCGGACCGAAACCCAGATTCTCTTTGTCGACGAGCATGCCCATCTTGCGGGTGAACTCACCGTTACCGTCAGGCAGCATCTTGACGTTCCGGGCACCGACGTGACGGCCCCACTGGAACATCACAAATGCATCGTTGACCGACAGGCAGTAAATGTCGTCTATACCCTGCGCTTGAAACGCTTCGTAAAGCTCTTCATAGCGCGGCAGGTGTGTCGACGAGCACGTCGGCGTGAACGCGCCGGGCAGCGCGAAGACGATGACACGGCGGCCGGCGAAAATCTCGTCGGACGGCACGTCCTGCCAGCGGAACGGGTTGTCGCCGCCGATGGACTCGTCCCGCACGCGGGTACGGAAGGTGGCTGAAGGCACTCGATTGCGCATTTTCTTGAACTCCATGAATGTTGTGTTGATGGCGTTATCCTGCCGCCCGCACGCCAGTAGATCCAATTAATTGTTTCGATACTTTCAATAGCTACAGTGAATGTAGGATTTCAGGCCGGTGTTTGCTTAACTGGCGTGATGAACGTTATGAGCGCCGCCGAATTCACGCGCGCGATGCGCGCACCAGATCGGCGCGAGGCCTACTCTGCCGCCGCCGGCAAAAACTACGTATGCGTGGGAGATGTCATTGACGATCTGCCGCTGGATCACTTGCCGCCCTGCCCGGTGCTGAGCCTGGCAGGCGCTTGTTCGATCGCCGATGTGACCGTCTCGGAGACGGAGCTCGCAGATATGGCGTTCAAAATCGATGCTCAGCCTTACGCGGCGGCGACGCTGGTGGGTCTCTTAAGACACAATCAGTCACTCACGATCAGCGGGGGGCTGACGCTCGAATCGCTGGCCTACTCCACGCTGCAGCACAGCGTCGGTTTCGAAACGTGGCTGGAGACACATGAGCCGGGGATCACCCGCGAAACGGAAGCAGCGGTGCTCGTCAGCCGGACGGAGGATCGTCTGACTCTGACCCTGAACCGTCCGGCAAAACACAACGCGTATAACAGCGCGATGCGTGACGCGTTATGCGAAGGTCTGGGCCTGGCACACGCTGACCCCACATTGAAGTCCCTCACGCTCTGTGCGGCAGGCCCATCGTTCTGTGCAGGAGGGGACCTGAACGAATTCGGCGCCGCGCGGGACGCGGGCGCGGCGCACCTGAGCCGCATGACGCGCAGCGCGGGCTGGCTCCTCGCGAGCTTCGACGGCAAGAGCGAAGCTCGGCTCCACGGCGCCTGTATCGGGGCCGGCATAGAGCTCCCGGCCTTCACAACAAGAGTGATTGCCAGCGAGGATGCATTCTTTCAGCTGCCGGAAGTGGCGCTCGGCCTGATACCCGGCGCAGGCGGTACTGTCAGCATCAGCCGACGCATCGGCCGCCAGCAGACCGCGCACTTCGCGCTGAGCGGCACGCGTATCGACGCCGCGACCGCGCTGAACTGGGGGCTGGTAGACGAGTTAGCCGCCTAACTCCGCTTTGACGACCCGGCGCAGAAGCTTGCCGGTCTCGTTGTACGGCAGCTCGTCCCACACCTGGATGATCTCGGGCACGCGGGAACTGCGCATCTCGGCTTTGACGAGCGCTTTGAGCGCGTCCTCATCGATGCTTTCCCCCGGTCGCGCCACCACAACCGCTGCCACGGCTTCGCCCCACTGCACGCTGGGGATACCCACCACAGCGGCATCCGCAACCGACGGATGCGTGAGCAGAACGTCTTCTATTTCACCGGGTGACAAATTCTCGCCGCCGCGGACGATGACATCGTCGGCACGGCCTTCGAGGAAGAGATAACCTTCCGCATCCACGCTGCCCGCATCGCGGGTGGGGAACCAGCCGTCGGCGTCAGTGACTGCGCCGCGACCCTCGTATTCACCCGAGACCTGCTCACCGCGCACGTAGATCTCGCCGCGCTCACCCGGGCCCAGGACGCGTCCTTCGTCGTCGCGTATCTCGAGCTCTATGCCGGGTAGCGGCTGACCTACCGAAACGAGACGCCGCCGCACGGCATCGTCGTCGCTGGCGGCGGCCACGCGGTGTTCGTCGGGACCAAGCACTGTAATCGTAGATGACGTTTCAGTCA
Organism: Pseudomonadales bacterium; assembly: GCA_965267275.1. Lineage (GTDB taxonomy): Bacteria > Pseudomonadota > Gammaproteobacteria > Pseudomonadales > Azotimanducaceae > UBA4421. The sequence continues at coordinate 1,014,464 of OZ253950.1, read as the reverse complement.
GACCGTAGGCGTTGGAAAAGTCCGTTTCCGGAAACAGCGCCATCGCCCGTTCGATGACTTTGAGCGGCATCTTGCCGCCGCCATAGGAAAGGCTCTTCAGATGCGGCATGCCAGCGTCCGGCTCCCCCTCCAGCGCCTCGACGATGCGGGCGAGCATCGTGGGCACGACGAACGCCGTGGAGATCTTGTGCTCGCGAGCGAGCGCTATCCATTTTTCGGCGCTGAAGTTCGGCAGCTGCACCACATGACGCCCGGAGTAAACCGAGCTGAGGATCGCTGCGATCCCGGCGATATGGTAAGGCGGCACGCTGACGAGCGCGGCCTCTTCCTCCGCGGCGCTGGCAAACTCGACGGAAGTCAGAATGTATGAGACGAGATGCTTGTGGCGCAGCACTGCCGCCTTCGGCGCACCCGTGGTGCCGCTTGTGAAGAGCAACACCGCGACTTCGTCAGGATCCATCGACCAGCTCTCTTCGAGCGCCTCGTCATGATGAGCGTCGTCGACAAAATGTTGAGTCTGCACGGCTTGAACCCTGGCAAGCTCACCCAGCGCGTCCACGCGCTCTTCGTGCGTGACCAGATAAGCCGGCGTCACCCGCTCGAGAAGCGCCTCGATTTCCGTATCGGTCAGCCGGTAGTTGATCGGCACGTACGGCACGCCCGCCCAGGCACTCGCGAAGAGACTCATCGGCGTGCCCAGATTGCTGACGTCCAGCTTGACCAGACGCTCCGCGTCCGCCGCGCGTACGGTCGCCGCGCGTTTCTTAGCCGCCTCGAACAGCTCGCTGTAGGTCAGCGAGACGCCGGTGCTGCCATCGGTAAACGCCACACGGTCAGGAAAAGTCCCGCTGGTCATTTCCAGCAGCATCATGATGTTCATAGCGCGGCGTTAGTCGGTTTTGGGCAGGGCTTTGGTGTCTTTCAAGAGCAGCAGGTTGCCATCGACGGCGAGACTTCCATCCCCCGCTTTGACACAAAGCACCTCCAGCGATTCATCTTCCGTGATGTAGCGTTTCCCGATGACGATGCCAACGGCATGATCAGGATTTATGTCGACGCGCGCGGCGTCCTCGCCGCTGTCCACCATAGGCGCCCCGCCGCAGGTCAGGTCCACGTCTCCAGCAGGCGCGGCAACCACCATGATCTCACCGTCGCAGACAGTGCTCTTCAGACGCCCACCCGTTTTGAGTTCCGGCATATCAATCTCTCCACATGACAACGCTTAATCTTAGGGTCTCGGCAGCAAGTTGACAAAGCCTCGCGCGAATCAGTCTACTAACGGCCTAACAGCAAGGGGAGAAACATGCAGACGTCCATATCCATCGGCTCGGCCTACTACAACGGCGAAGACTGGGACCAGCTCGTCGACTACACGATGGCAGCAGACAGAATGGGCGTGACCCAGGCCTGGTCGGCGGAAGCCTGGGGCATGGACGCCATTGTGCCGCTCGCCTACCTCGCCGCAAAAACCGAGAACATCAAGCTCGGCACCGGCATCCTGCAAATCAGCTCGCGCGTGCCTTCGATGATCGCGATGACCGCCCAGAGCCTGGATACCGTATCCAAGGGCCGCTTCATTCTCGGGCTCGGCGTTTCCGGCCCGCAGGTTGTCGAGGGCCTGCATGGTGCCGCTTTCGCCAAGCCGCTCGGGCGTCTGCGCGAGTGTGTCGAGATCCTGCGCATGGCGCTCGCCGGCGAGAAGCTGGCGTACGAGGGCGAGCATTATCTGTTGCCCCGACCCGGGGGCGAAGGCAAAGCGTTGCGGCTTTCGCAGCCGCCGCGCCCTGAGCTGCCAATCTATCTGGCAACGCTTGGCCCGAAGTCCCTGCAGATGACCGGCGAGCTTGCGGACGGCTGGCTTGGCACCTGTTTCCTGCCCGAGCACGCCGACGTATTTTTCAACGACCTGCGGGCTGGAGCGGACAAAGCCGGGCGTTCGCTTGCCGACGTCGACATACAGGCCGGCGGTTATTTCGAAATCGGCGAAGACGTCGAACGCCTTGTCAGCGAGCGCAAGCCGGCGATGGCGTTCACGCTGGGCGCAATGGGATCACCGAAGACCAACTTCTACAATGACGCTTACTGCCGCGCCGGCTTCGAAGATACCGCCAAAGAGGTGCAGGGCCTGTGGGTTGCCGGCAAACGCGACCAGGCCATCCAGGCGGTGCCCGACGAGCTCGTGCTGATGGCAAACCTCATAGGCACCGAAGACATGGTGAAGGACCGCCTGCGCGCCTTCAGCGATGCCGGGGTCAACACGCTCCGGCTCTCCACCGGCGGCGAAACCTGGGCGGAGCGCACCGCCGCTCTGGAAGAAGCGATGGATCTCATCAATCGGGCAAGTTAACGCGCTACGCCGCCGACGCCCTGCCTAAACACAGCTCGTTGAAGCTCGAGAGTATCGCGCGATTCGAATTGAACAGGTGGCGATTGACGTTCAGGACCGAAGATATGCGCCGTTGCTCGACACGGTCGTCCTTGATCGCGGCGTGTATCGCCTGGTGATTTTGCTGGTGTGCTTTCTCAGCCTGCAGCGCAAGCTCCTCGAGCGCGGACGCGCTGACCATCGCCGGGCTGGCTGCAATTTCCTGAAGCTGGGCATAGAGTTGCTGCTGGCTGGCCGCCAAGACCCGATAGAGGGCGGGCGCGTTCCGGGCAATGCGCAGGTAGTCGGTCAGGACGTCTTTGACGAGCTTGCTCGATACCTGTGCGTCGCGCACTGACTGCAGGATATCGTCGATGCGTTCGTTCTCCTCCTCCGACAGCTCTGCGCGCGGCAGGTCGAGCGCGTAACTCAATATCTCCCCCTCGAGGCGACGGGTCTTCTTGTAGGTTCCGGAAAATGTTTCCGAAGTCTCATCGGGATGCGCGGCGACAAAAGCTGCCGCGTTCTGCGCCACCACGCGCTCGAGCAGGTGTTGTGACTCGTTGTTCAAAGCGGCCAGCGCTGCCTCCGGAACAGCCGTGGCCGTATCTTCCAGATACAGCGTTTCGCGGCTTTCCGGACTGACAAACTGGCGCTCCAGAAAATTCGCAAAGTACTGAATGAGCGGCACCCAGATGACAAGCCCCATCAGATTGAACAGCGAATGGAACGCCACCAGGGTCAGGAGCGGATCTGCTAGATGGGAGGCAATCCACAGGAGCGGCACCAGGAGAAGAAACGCGAGCAGATCCGTGAGCAGGTTGAAGAGGAAGTGTCCGAGCGCCAGCCGCTTCTTGTTTGCCGAACCGCCAATCGCGCCGAGCATCACCGTGCTGGTGGTACCCAGATCTGCGCCGATGATGAGCGCCGCTGCCGACTCGAGCTCGATCACGCCGGCATTGAGCAGGCTGAGCGTGATGACCATCGTGGCCGAGCTCGACTGCATCACCGCGGAGAAGAGCGTGCCGAACAAGAGAAATTCGAACACGCTGAAACCGCCCAACACTTCGGGCTCAACGAAGGCGCTGATGCTCTCTACGGCGTCTTTCATAAACGTGAGCGCCAGCAGAAGCAGACCGATACCCAGCACAAGCCGGCCGGTCTGGGCCAGCTCGCGGCGCGGTACCACCAAGTGCAGCAGTCCGCCAAGCGCGAGCAGCGGCAGCGCCAACGACTCCAGATCGAGCTTGAAGCCGATGGTGGCGACGATCCATCCCGTTGCGGTGGTGCCGAGATTGGCGCCGAACACCACGAGCAGCGCCTGGCGCATCGCGACGACCCGCGCACCGACAAACGCCAGCATCATCAGGCTCACGACCGAGCTCGACTGCAGCACGGCAGTGGCCACGGTGCCGCTGAAAATACCGCGCAGCGGCGAGCTGGTGTTCTCGGCGATCAGGGTCTTGAAGCGGCGTCCCGCCAGCGCGTGCACAGCTTCTTCCACCAGCGACATCGCCAGTAAGAAAAGCATCAGCCCGGCAAGAAACTGCCACGCGTCAATCTGCACCTGCACCTCGCCCGATTCTGGTTTCCAGGAATATGGCGTTGTAACCCAAAGCGCCGGCTAAAACGCTACGTAATTGTGCTGAAGACCGCGAACGTCTGACGTACGTGGTTTTCCTGATGTTGAGGCCCCACACCCGCCCCCAGTATGCTCTCAGCAGGTATAGGTGAGGGAGCGTTTTATGGCGTCTCTGAAAAAATTGCTGGTCGTCAACGATACGCTGACCGGGATGCCCGAGGCTTTGAGCAAGGCGGCACTGATAGAGCATTACACCGGCGCCGAGGTCGAAATCGCCGAAGTCATCTGGGACACGATCGAAGAAGAACCGCTGAATGAACCCGACAAAGCCAATTTGATCGAAGCGTTTACCGCGGCTGAAAGGCACGGCCTCAACCGGCTGCTCGAACCTTACAGCGACCGGATCGCATGGAGCGAGGCAAGAGTGCTCTGGAACAAACGCACCGACGATGCCATCGTCGAAGAGATAAAGTCTCAGGACGTGAGCCTCGTCATCAAACCCGGCGCGCGCTACGGGCTGATCGATCACCTACACGCCCCCCTGGACTGGCGGATCATCCGCGAAGCCCCGTGCCCCGTGCTCATCTCGCAAAGCGACGCCTGGGCAACCGGCGGCGCGGTCCTCGCCGCCGTCGACATCGCCGACACGGCCCATCAGGAGCTGAACGACAAAATCCTCCAGGTTGCCCAGACGATCGCCCAGACCCTGGCCGCTGATCTCCACGTGTGCTGCGTGTATTCCGACCTTGGCCAGAGCGTCAACGCGCTGCAGGTCGCGATGGACTACGAAGGCATCAAAGAGGACATGCGGCTTGCGCGCGAAACCGCGCTTGCCGAGACCCTTGCACGTTTAGAGATGCAGGACAGCACCATCACGCACATCGAAGAAGGCAAACCGGCAACCGTGATCGCGCACCGCGCAGAGGCGCTCGGCGCTACGGTCACCGTCATGGGCACCGCAGCGCGCTCAGGCATCGGCAAGCTCGTGCTCGGCAATACCGCAGAAGACACGCTGACACACCTGCAGGGTGATGTGCTCACAGTACGCAACTAGCATACCCGGCCAAACCGGAGGAGAAGTCCATGAAAGCATTCGACAATATCCTGGCTGTTTCTCAGAGCGACGCCGACATCGTTACGCTTCTGGAAAAGCTGCAGGCGCTCTGCGGTGCGCGCAAAGTGGATATCTCGCTGTTGCGGGTCGTCTACGAGGGCGTAGCGGATCTCAACAGCCGCCATATCGACAAAGAGTATGATCTGAAGGAGCTCGTGCTGGAGGCGACCCGGGCCAGTCTCGTCGAAGCCGTCGACGCGGCGAATGTGAAGCTCGACGGACTGACCAGCGCCGCGATCTGGAACGCCCGCACCTGGGAAGGCATCATCCATGCCGCGAGTTCCACCGACGCGCAGCTCATCGTCAAAACGACGGATCCGGACTCCACCTTCGCCGGCTTGCGCACACCGGACGACTTCAGCCTGCTGCGCCATGCAGAGGTGCCGGTCCTGCTGACCCATCCCAAACCCTGGCCCAAAGAACCCAAAGTCGTCGCCGCGATCGACATTTACGATCCGGCGCATGCCGAGCTCAACGATCGAATTCTGGCGACGGCGCACGACTTCAGCGAGCAGCTCAACGCCGAGCTGCATCTGGCGAGCGTCTTTCCCGTGCTGAGCAACTGGCTGGACGAGGTCACCACCATCCAGAGCTACAACAAGCTGCGCAAAGAGATTGAAAACGAGATCTTCGACGGCCTGAGAACGCTGGCAGAGGAGCAGAACATCGAGCACTTCCACAGCCACGCGCTCGAAGGCCTCGCCGCTGAAGCCATGCATCAGCTCGTGACGTCAGTCGAGGCCGACATCCTGGTGCTCGGCACCAAGGCGCGCAAAGGCGTGGCGGGACTGCTCCTCGGCAATACGGCTGAGAAGCTCGTGCATCACGTCGACGCAGACATTCTGACCGTCAGCTGACGGTTTAAGGAGCCAGGCGAGCCCCACCCCGGAGCGACCGGGCTCAACAAGGTAACGTGAGCACCAATACCGTCGGCATCGGTAACGAGGTGTGCATGGCGCCAGCCGCAGCCGCGAGGTCTGCTCTCCCAAGCATCAGTCTGCCGGCAGCAGCGGTCGGTGGTCGCCGCCCGGACCGGGCGTCATATGCACGAGTTCGACCGGCTCCAGCACCTCCACCCTGTGCCATTCGCCACGCGGCACGATGCAGGCGTCCCCGGGTCCGAGCTCCAGCGGATGCTCCGGGTCCGAATCGCCAATCACTCGCACACGACCGGAGATGATGAACAGAAACTCATCCCCGTCGGGATGCACCTCGCCGCCATGCGGAGCGCTCGCTTCCATGGAGACGATCCCGACCGTCATGCCATCAACCCGCTCCGGCGGGCCGGGCTTGCGGCGCCTCACCTGCATGGCGAAGTCATGCATGATGTCTATGTTGTCGCAGGCAACGTCGACCGGGCGGATGTGATCGGAAGTCATAGCGCTACTCGATCCAGCCCAGCTCTCGCATCGCCCAGGGCGCGTTCCAGACCTTGACCATGCTCGCAACCTTGTCGTTCTCACTCATCGTGACGAGATAAACATAGTGCGAATTCGTGGCTTTGCCGGTCGGCGGCACCGGACCGCCCTCACCGCCGTGCGTCGCATGATAAGTGGCAAAAAAAGCGGCCGTACGGGAGGCTTCGTCGTAGCTTTGACTGTGCAGCGTGTAGGTTGCACCCGGTGCGGTGACCGTGCCGAAAGCTTTCATCCACTCACAATAGGCTTCGACCGTGGTGACGTCGGCCAGCGGCTCACTCTGCGCAGTAAAAGCTGCACCGGGCTCGACATATGCCGCACAGCCCTCCCAGCCGAGCGGGGTTTCGCAGGCATCAAAAAATTTTTTGGCGTTATCAAATGCAGACATGCGTACTCTCCTGGAAAGGATGTATTTCGATCCCGCGCGCCTTGAAGGTACCATCAGCGCTCGTTTCCGTTGTTTTACACCGATGCCCGATGCTTTCCAACTTCGCCGCGCAGTCCGCGCGCTGATCATCGCCGAACCCGAAGAACGGGTGCTCTTGATACATACGTACATACCGGACACGGACACGTTGATCTGGCTTGCACCGGGCGGCGGCGTGGAGGCGGACGAAGACATGCACGCGGCGTTGTTCCGCGAAATTTCGGAAGAAACCGGTATCACCGTCGATGCCTGCGAGGGCCCTGTCTGGCATCGCCGGCAGAAGTTTTACCTGCACGGCAATGCGTACGACCAGCAGGAAGAGTTTTACGTTGTGCGCACGACGATGTTCGAACCTGACAACACGGCCAATCCGGCCGAGGACGAGCGCGACATCTTTCGCGGTTTCAAATGGTGGTCGCTGGAAGAAATCGCCCGCGCCACCGCGGCGCGGGAAGAGATATTCGTGCCGCTGACATTCGCGCAGCACTTTGAGCGCCTCTTGCGCGACGGGCTACCCATCGCCGCCTACGACGTCGGCCGCTGAATCCGCTGCCTCCTCACGCGGCGCGACCGGTGTCAGCGGCGCAAAGTGCTTTGCCATATCGGCCACGAGCGCCGGCACAACCGCGGCGGGCAGATCGTGGCCCATGCCCGGATATACGACGAAACCCGCGCCATCGATGAGCTCAGCCGTATGTTCGCCGTGTGCCGGTGGCAGCAGCGCATCGTCCTCACCGTGCAGGACCAGCGTGGGCACAGCGATGGTTCGGACCTGCTCTGAGCGGTCTCCCGCCGCAACAATCGCCATGAGCTGGCGCGGAAACGCTTCGGTGTAGAGTCCGATCGCGTTGAGGTCCGCTGTCTGATCACCGTCGGCATCGCCTATGCCCATGAGACCTTCCTGCGCCTCCGCGGACGCTTCGGGCAGATGCGGCGCTCCGGTCGTCGACATGATCGAAACCAGACTGGTCGCTCGATCGGGATGTGCCGCGGCGATAATCTGAGCAATCATGCCACCCATCGATGCGCCGACGATATGGGCTTCATCAATTTGCAGCGTGTCCAGCAGCGCCACCCCGTCCGCAGCCATGTCGTTCAGCGTATACGGCGCATTGATTTCAAAACCCAGCGCATTTTTGAGCATCTCCCACCACAAAGCAGGCTCGCCCAGCGCATCGAGCCGCGCCGAGTCACCGGTGTCCCGATTGTCGAAAAGAATCACGCGGTAGCCGGCGTCAGCCAGCTGGTTGATAAGATCTTCGCCCCACAGCCTGTGAGAGCCGGTAAGCCCCATGATCATCAGTACCGGTGGCGCGTCGGCGCGGCCATATTCGGTATACGCAAGGCTGATGCCGTTGACGTTGGCAACTGTCATCGGTTGCTCCAGCGTGTAGCGCGCGTGCGCAAACGGCGCGAACAACACGACCAGGCACAGCATGGTCTTCAGGGACTTGCCCATCCTCTACTCCTTGGCGTTGGTGATCTCAGGCGTTGGTCACGCGACGTGCACGGGCAGACCGTCATAGCGGTGCCAGAACGGCATATGCTGACACTTCAGCGCTTCCGGCGCCACGGCGAGGCGCAGCTCAGGGCTGCGCTCCAGCAGCGTCTTGATGGCGATCCTGGCCTCCATCCGCGCGAGAAACGCACCAAGACAAAAATGGTTACCTTGAGAGAAAGCCAGATGTTTGTTGGGATCGCGCGTGATGTCGAAAGTGTCCGGATCGGCGAATACACGCTCGTCACGATTGGCTGAACCCAGCAGCGGCACCGTCGGAGTCCCTTTGGGAATCATCACCCCGGCAATGTCGACGTCTTCTCTGGCGTAATTCATCTTTGTGCCGTGGATCGGCGAGCAGAAACGCAGTATCTCCTCTACAGCCGAGCCGGCGAGATTCGGGTTTGCGCGCAGCCGCGCCAGTTCTTCCGGGTGGGTCAGCAGCGCGAGCACACCGTTGGTGATGAGATGCACCGTCGTCTCGTAGCCCGCAATGATCAACAGAAAGACGAGGCTGACGAGTTCGTCTTCCGTCAAACGTTCACCCTCTTCTTCAGCTTCAATCAGCCGGGTGAGAATGTCGTCAGCCGGCTCACGGCGTTTGCGCTCAACGAGACCACGCACAAACTTGACCAGTCGCGGCATGTCCCAGGTAAACGTGCGCAACACATTCCAGCCCGACATGCCTTCACTCAAGACGCGCAGGCCACTCTGAAATTGCGGCATTTCCTCTGCCGTTACACCCATCATCTCCTGTATCACGGTCGTCGGGATCTGCAGCGCATAAGATTTCTGCAAATCGACCTGCCCCGCCGCCACGCACTGATCCATGAGTTCGTGGGTAAGCTTCTCGACGCGATCTTCCATCGGCGCAAGCGTTTTGGGCGCAAACGCTTTCTGCACGAGGCTGCGCAGGCGTTTGTGCTCGGGGTCATCCTCGACGATCATGCTCCTGGACAGGAGCTCAATGCTCTTCGGTACCGGAAACGGCAGGCGCGAGCCCCCGGTCGCCGTCGTACGATTGCGGCAGAAGCGGTCGTCTTTGACCAGCGCCAGACAATCGTCATAGCGCGCAACCCCCATGACCTTCATGCCAACGATCTTGAACGTATGTACCGGCGATTCCGCGCGCAGATACTTGTAGTACTCGTATTTGTCGTTGATGAAATTTTTGTCGAGCGCGCTCAGCGGGCGGCTCAGATCAAACGGCGGCGCAGTTTGCGCGACAGCTTCCGCATTCATATCGCTCTCCCACGATATTTGAACGGTCCGATTGTACGCCCGCCCCGCGGAATTGGCAGCTGTCAGGCGCCGAAGCGACGCTGCGCCCTGAGTCTGGCTTTGCGTGCTTCGTCTTCACGATTTTTAGGCGGCGCGCTCGTACTCAGTGTCCCGAGCAGTTCGCGCACGACGGCCGTCACCTCATCCACCGCCTTGTCGAAGGCTGCCGCGTTGGCCTGTGAGGGCCGGGTCGACCCGCTCACTTTGCGCACAAACTGCAGCGCGGCTGCGTGCATTTCGTCTTCGGTGGCGGGCGGCTCGAAATTATGTAAGACCTTGATGTTACGACACATACACTCCCCCTGATGACGCCTTAACGCTGTTTGCCCAAGCGCTCGTTGCCAAACTTGAACTGCCCGGAGGCGCGCGCCAGCAGAAGCTGCAGGTCGCGTCCTCGAGCGTCATCTAATTTGGCAGAGAGCTTCGCTGCGGCTTTGCCGCCAACCGTCATCGCGAGACGACCCTGCTCAAAAATCTGCACGGATCCGTCCTTCAGGACGCGATGGCTGAAGGGTTCGTCTTCCAGGCGGTCAGACGCCACATCCATTCTCAGCAGCGCTGCATCGCAGACGCGAACGGCTCATCCGGCCCGGTCGGAGCAGACGATCAGTTGTCACCACCCGTGGTGGCGCGGGTACTGCCTTCGAAGGCGCGGTCGACGTTGTCACGCACGCTGTCGTCAATGCGGCCCCACTCTTCAGGCGTTCTGCAGACCCGCTCCTTGACCCGCGACCCGGTGACCCGCACTCGACGGCATTCGCGCTTCGACTTCTTTTTCTTTGTCTTCTCTTTGACCTCGGTATCGGCCTGGGCAAGCAAACCTGGCACTGAGGGCCCTTGCGCCTGAACGCCAACGGGCATCAGCAAGCCCAGCGACAGCACGGACAGCAGGACAACCAAATTTCGCACGAACTACTCCTCGCGGATTGAAAGCGCGCAGTCTACCCGTATGGAGAGCGCCAGGGAAACACATCCCGACGCGGCGTTTAAGCCGCGCCCTGGCAACGGACGTTACTCACCGCCGAAAGGCGCGTCGCCACCCGTGTCGTCAGGCCCTTCCACGGTAAACACCCAGTAAGTCATCGCCCGGACTCATCCCGGGATTGCCGTCCCCAGGGGACGTCGCGAAGATACGCCGGCCTCGGGCAGGCGGCACCCGACGCGCTTGCCCGCAATGGAGGCGGGGCCGGTATCAGATTTTGACCATGCCGCCATCCACCATCAGCGTCTGGCCGGTGATGTTCATCGAATCTTCCGAGACGAGAAAGACGACGGCATTGCCAATGTCTTCCACAGTCTGCTCGCGTCTGAGCGGCGTGCGGTCGAAGACTTCCGGATAGTCGCCCCGGGCTATACCTTCGAACCAGGTGCGCGGGTCCTGCCCGGAATACTGCGGCAGGGTGGCAACCGCGCGTTCGGCGTTGCCTTTCCAGGCATCGGTGTAGACGATGCCCGGCGCAACTGCGTTGACGTTTATGTTGTGCGGACCGAGCAGTTCGGCCTGGGTCTGAGTGTAGTTGACCAGGGCGGCTTTCATGGCGCCGTAGGACGGCGGCACAAAAAACTCCAGCATCTTGTCGGAGAGCGAAGCGCGCCCGGCGATGGAAGATATGACGATGAGCTTGCCGCGTCCGCGCTCTTTCATGTGCGGGATGACCGCTTCTGACATCAGCACCACCGGCTTCAGATTCTGCTCGTACAGCGCATCCCACAAGGCTGAAGCGAGGCCCAGCTCGTGCGCCGGAGGCTCGATGGCGCTTTTCGGTCCGGCGCCGACGTTGTTTACGAGAATGTCGATCTGCCCCCATCTGGACAGCGCCGCATCGCGCAAAGCAAGCATCATGTGCGGATCGGTGATATCGCCATGAACGCCGATGGCCTCGACCCCGCGCGCTTCCACTTCAGCAACCGTGGCCGCGGTCGTCTCCTCGCCGAAAGAGTTGACGGCTACCCGCGCGCCCTCGGCCGCAAGCGCCAGCGCTATACCTTTGCCGATGCCGCGCCCCGCAGCGGTCACGATCGCCACCTGGTCTTTCAGTTTCATATGCTCTCCTCCCCTGTCCCGGAACCCGGTCGGCAATTAACCGATGTCGCCGATGTCCACCGCGGCGGCGCGCGCGCTCAAGCGCCGCATCCACGCCGCCATCATCGATTCGCCACGGTCATTTTCGAACTCGACGTCGTCCGCGCTGGACAGCCCCGCCAGCACCAGCAGCACCGCGCGCTTGTAGTCTCTTTCCAAATCCGCAAGTGCGTAATCCTGCACGCCGAGGGCCGCATGGTAAGACTCGAGCAGGCTCTTGACCTCAGCCTCGGTGGCGTCCTCGGCAAGCGCGCTGGTCAGGAAGTAGGCGACGTCGTAGGCCGCCGGCCCCATACGCACCAGCTGAAAATCGATGAAGGCGCAGGCATCACCGTCGAACACGACGTTGTCGAGCCGCAGATCGCAGTGCAGCAGCGTATTCGGCGTTTCCGCAACGAAGCGGCGCATCAGTTCCTCGTTGTGTACGTAGAGCCAATCCAGATGCCCATGCACGCGCTCATCCACAAGCTTCTTAAACGCGTCGATATGCTTGTTGAAAATGCCATGGCGCATGCGGGCATCGAGATCGAGCTCCAGCAGCCAGAAGTGATCGACCAGCCCGGGATCTCCCCAGTACCTGGCGTGCATGGGCGCGATGGCCTGCAGCACGCGGCGGCAGCCTTCCACGTCGAGCCCCGCCAGCTGATCACCCGGCTTCATGTTCTCGAAGAACTCGATCAGCAGCATGTAGCGGCGCTTTTTCGCGCCTGCGATCAGTCTTCCCACGAACGTGAGCGCACCGCTCATGAACAGCGGCAGCTTATCCGCGTTCTTCAGAATCTCACGCTGGTTTTCCGAGCCTTTGTCACGGTCGAACTCGCTGAAGTAAAGCTTGGGCGCCCGGATCGGCAACGTCGGTCCGAACTCCCGAAAGAACATGATCTCGCGCTCATAAACGCCGATCAGCTCTCCCATCGTGCGATTGGCTTTTTTAGGCAATTTCGCCACCAGGTGACGGGGTAGCTCCGCGTCCGAGCTCTCGAGCTCGAGATGAAGGACGTCACCCATGAAACCCTGGCCCGCGCCGAGCACGTGCTGATGCACGCCGGTCACCTCACCACCAAGAACGTCGCTCAGCCACCCGGCGGTCACCTCTTCAGGTGTTTCCGGAAGAAAGGCGCGTTTGTCAGCCATTGAGCTCATCCACGATAGTCACCAGCTCGTTGAGACTTTCGATTTCGAACGTGGGATCGGCGGTCACCTCGAGACCATGGGTAAGCGGTGTGACGATGCCCTCCTCGACGATACGCACCGAGCGCATACCCACTTTGTCAGCGCCGGCGACATCGTGATGGAGCGAATCACCGACAAAGAGCACTTCCTCCATCTCCAACCCGCTTTTCTCTAGAGAATAATGGAAAATGCCGGCGTCGGGCTTGCACGATTGCGCCTCTTCGGAGCTCGTGCAGTGGTCGAGCAGCGAGTTGAGATTGTGTTTTTCCACCAGCGGATAGAGATAGTCATCGTCGATGTTGGAGACAATCGAAAGATAAAGGCCGCGCTCCTTCAGCGCCGCCAGTGCGTCATGCGTCTCGTCGCGGATCGGCAGATGCTCGACCATCGCGTCGCGCTGACGCGTGTGAAACGCTTCCAGCAGCGTCTCCGACGCTTCATGCCCGAACGCGCCGACGAAATAAGACATCGTGTCGCGAAAGAGCTCCTTGTGCAGGAAATAGGGCTGCGTGCCGTAGCGTTGACCGATATGCCGATTCGCTTCGCCCCAGGCCGCCGCGATCTCATCCGGTTCGGCTTCGATACCGAGCTCGCGCAGGACAAAACCCATACCGCCGCCGCCGCGTCGCCCGCTGTAGCGAAAAAGCGTACCCCCTAAATCGAAAAATATGCCACGTACCTGCATTACTGGGCCGTCATCCCCGCGTCGACGACAAACTCGGCGCCGGTCACGTAGTTCGATTCATCGGATGCCAGGTAGACGATGCAGTTGGCGATATCCAGCGGCTCGCCGGGACGCTGCAGCGGGATGCGCATCGCGCCAGTCTCCAGGCTGGCCGGATCATTGGCGCCGGTCGCCTGGGCCTGCATGTTCGTCCAGATGACGCCAGGATGGACGGAGTTGCAGCGGATGTTGTATTTCGCCGCTTCCACCGCGATCGACTTCGACATGATCCGCACCCCGCCTTTGGCGGCACCATAAGCAACGCAGGTCTGCATGCCCACCAGGCCGGCCACGGAAGACAGATTGATGATGCTGCCGCCGCCGCGTTTCTTCAGCTCGGCGATCGCATACTTGCAGCCCAGAAAAACCGACGTCAGGTTGACGTCTATCTGACGATTCCACTGCTCGAGGCTCATGTTTTCGATGGGCACCAGCACGGCGATACCCGCGTTGTTGACGACCACGTCCAAGCCTCCGAACGCATCACCGGCAGCCGCCATGGTTTGTTCCCAGTCGGCCTCCGAGGTCACGTCCTGACGCAGCGAGGTCGCCTGTCCGCCCGCCGCCTGGATGGCTTCCGCACAGGCCTGCGCACCTGTTTCGTCGACGTCTGTGACGACGAGTTGCGCACCTTCCTCAGCCAGCCGCATCGCTGTGCTGTAGCCCAAACCCGGATTCGAGGCCGCGCCGGTGACCAGCGCAATCTTGCCGTCGAGTCTTCCCATCTTTGTCTCTCCCGGAATCACAAACGCGTAGATTAGGTCAAAGTTCACGCAAAACCAAAGGGACAAAGCAGGCGCGGGGGGTGTCGCGGCAACAGTCAGGCGACGGAGAGTTCGCTAAACCTTCTCAATACCGTCTACGAGGCGGGCGCTTTGGCGCAAAGCGAAGGATGGACGGCGTCACCACACTCTGGCAGAGCGGCGACAAAGGGAACGTCAGGAGGGAAAAGAACGCCCCCCGGCTTGTTGGAGAGAGGGGAGAGGAAAGCCGGGGAGCGGGTCTATCGATTGCCGTTAGTTAGGCGACATTCGGGTAAAGATTCTCGTAGCAGTCGTTGCTCGCGAGATCTTTCAGTTCATTTTCATCATACTGCTCGAACAGCGCTGAGCCCGTCAGCGCTATATCGAGCGGCTCGGTACCATCAACACTGTACAACTCGAAGTCCACTGTCATTTCCTTGTTACATAAAGCCCGCCTGGGGCGATGTCTTCCTTAGAGCAAAGACCGTGCCAGAAAATAACGGCCCTCAGCGGCCTTTTTCGGGGTATAACGCACCAAGTCGGCGCAAACGGGCGAGAACCCAGACTAAATTGGTGCGAACAGGCCATTTATGAAGAATCAGAAAGGAGAAAGCGGGTGCCAGCAGCTGCAGATCTGACCCTGCGCCCGGCGACGAGTGCGGATATTTCCCGGCTGGCGGAGATTGAACGCGCTGCCGCTCGGCTTTTCCCCGCGGGTTACCTGCCAGATCCGCAGGCGACCCTGCCGACGACCGTATTGGAGCAGGCGATCACCGATGGTCTCTTGATCGTCGCCTGCACGGAATCCGAGCCAGTCGGTTTCGCCGTTGCTGAAGTCATCGACGGCTGGCTGCATCTGATCGAGGTTTCGGTGGACCCGGCATTCGGCAGGCGTGGGCTGGGCCGAGCGCTGGTCACCCGGGTCATGGACACGAGCCACGCACGCAGCCTCATCGGCGTCAGCTTGACGACTTTCAGCGACCTGCCGTGGAACGCACCGTTTTACCAGCGGCTGGGGTTCGAAGCCGGCAGCGCCGACGCGCTGCCGAGCCACGTTGCGGCTCATCTCGAGGCCGAAACCTCATCGGGCATGCGCCATCGAGTGGGGATGTGCTGGTTTGCGCCTGCGCGCAAGGCGTGAGGCATAATCGGACCCGCTATGCGCTTTGCTCTTTCACAGACTCTGAATTGCCCGGCCGGCACTTTGACGTCAGCCGTTCGCCAACCCGGGTTGTTGCACTATGTCGCCGCCCCGTTGATCAGATTCCAACCCGCGCCCGGCACAGAGGTCGGCGTGGAATGGGCAGAACGCACCTACTGGTTCCGGATGCAGCTGTTTGGCATCTTGCCGATCGGGCGCCAGGCCGTATGCGTCACCATGGCGCAAACCGACAACAGATTCACCTTGCATGACGCCGGGCATAGTCCGCTGATCTCGACGTGGGATCATCACATCACGGTCGAGCCACAGGGGCACGCATCCACTCTTTACGAAGACCGCGTCGAAATAGACGCCGGTGTGCTGACGCCTCTCGTCTGGCTGTTTGCGCGCCTGTTCTTCGCGCATCGGCAGCGGCGGCTGCGCCAGCTCGTCCGCAACGACTTCGTCGGCCTGCGGGCGAACACGGAAGCGTCCGGCGATTGAGCGGCAGCAGTGGCTAAGCTGACTCCGACAGCGGTGGTCCTGTGGGTGGTGACGCTGTTCTACGCCTACGGTGCGCTGGTTCACTTCCTCAACATGCTCGGTTTGAGCGGCTTTGACTGGCTGACGGCACCGCTCAAGTGGCAGCTGCTGGACGTGTTTTATCTGGTGATCGACGTCACGGTCTGCACTGGCCTGACGCGCCGGCGCGGCTACGCGATTTACGCCTTCTATATCGCGGCCTCGTCCCAGATTGTGCTCTACACGGCGCTGCGGGCCTGGATCATGGATGTGCCCGAAGCCTTTGCGGTGACACCCTCTCAAGAGGGTTATCTGACAATCCTCGTCGCCTTCCATTTAGTGACGCTGACGGCTGTCACCTTCGCGTTGCGCGGACCCCGAACCGCATCGGCTTAGCGCGACGCTACCGTCTCCGGCACGGCGTCCACCCGCACCATCACTTCATTGCGCCGGAATGGCGGCAACGCAAACGGCGCATTGTAAAACGCCGTGACGATGTCACCGCGAGGCTCGAGACCCGCCGCAGCGAGCTTGTCCAACAGCTCGGCTTTGTGCGCATCGATGTTGCGATCAGTCCAGCGCCCGGCAAATCGCACGACCGCCATGAGCTCTCCAGGGATCGTGCGGATGTAGACATCCGGGTTGGTGGGCTGCGGGACCGTCTCCGCATCGAACTCACGCGGCACAATGAAGGCCACTGCCCATCCGTCAGCCAACGGCGCCTGACGCACGGGCGCCGTCATATTGATTTTGGTGCTGACCTGCATCTGCTTGACCGCAGCGCCATCCGCCACGGTTGCGGCCGCAGTGTTATCGCCGCTGATGTAGTTGAACAGACGCCGGAAGCCGGTGTTTGCCGCGCCGTCACGGCCGCGCGCGTTTCCGACCACCGTTTCTGCCACCAGGTACGGTTCGTACTGGCGAAACTCGACGCCATCAGCCGCAGCGACAACGCGGAAGTCGGGCTCCTCATAGCCATAGGCATCCGTGCAAAGGCCGATCGCAATCAACGCGGCAAGCAGCTTGCTCTTCATGTCTACACACCTCTTCGATCGATGTGCGGAGAGCCTCGCAGCGACACCGTCGCTGCGGCGTGAAGAGGTTTAGAGGTGACTCCAGGCTCGGGCTTCTGCCAGGGCGCGCCGATAGTGCTTCAGGCACAGCGCCAGACAGACGATGGCAACCGAATAGTTCACCACCGCAAGAGAGGAAATGGCTTTGCCCAGAGCAAGCTCACTGCCGAAGACAAAATCACTCAGAATCGCCGGCAGCGACGGAGCAAAGGTATAGGACAGGAAATTCACGGCGATCAGATAAAACGCCACCATCTGTCCGCGCAGCTCATTCGGCGCTATCGCCTGCAACGTGGCCATGATGAGCCCGGGCGGCATCGCCATGCAGAAAGTCACCGGCACCAGCAGCCAGATGCCCATCCACGGGTCGGGCAGGATGGTCAGCGCCGTCGCGGTCGGTAAGAGCACCACCGTGCCGTAAAGCACAATCCTGAGCGTGGCGTCCTCGATCTTGCGGGCCAGCAGATAGCCCGCCCAGACGCCGCCGAGCACGCTGCCGGTGATTCCCACCAGCATCGCGATGGAACCATAGACGAGTCCGATCTCCGTGCGCGTCCATTCGTGGTTACGCACGTAGTACTCGACAATCCAGCTGAAGAGCGACCAGCCCTGCGTTGCCAGACAGAGATACGCCGTGAACACGAGCGCAAAAAATACCCAGCGCTTCCGCACAAATTCGAGGACTTCAGACAACGGCGCGCCTTTACGTTCGCTGTCGATACGGCCACGACGCGCGGGTTCACGCAGTCCCCAGACCGCAAGCGCGACCAGGAGGCCCGGCGCGCCGACGATGATGAAAACCATCTGCCAGGAAAACACCTCACCGATCAGGGGCAGAACAAAGTTGGGCGTCGCCTCCAGATAGTCGATCAGCGGACCGCCCGCGATATTGGCGAGTCCCTGGCCGATGAACGGGGCGGAAGACACGATGCCGATCGCCAGCGGCAGGCGGGTTGCGTCGAAATAGTCCGCCAGCGCCGAATTGGCGGCGGGGCCAAGGGTCGCTTCGCCGACGCCTACCCCCATGCGCGCCAGGAAAAGATGCCAATACTGGCTGACCATGCCGCACACCATCGTCAAAAGACTCCAGCTGGCAATACCCGCAGCCATCAGGTTGCGGCGGTTGTAGCGGTCCGCGATCCAGCCGGCAGGATAAGAGAGGATGCTGTAGAGAAACGTAAACGCAAATCCCATGATCAGCGAAACCTGAAAGTCACTGATGCCGCCAAGGTCGCGCTTCACGGGACCGATCATGACATTGAGGATCTGACGGTCGATGATCGAGAACGTCGAGGCGATGGTCAGCACCGCCACCACGTACCAAAGATAGGCTCGACTGAATTTGTCGTTCACGCTCCCCCCGAAGACTGGCTGCCTCCCCGACAGCTTGGCTTGCGCAAAGTAGTTTGCACAAAGCGGTGATGCTAATCTGAGCGCCGATAGAGATGCAACGCACCTCGCGATGGGGAGGAGAGATGATCCGTCTGGTTTTTTGTTTACGTCGTAAAGCGGGCATGTCGCTCGATGAGTTTCAGGACTACTGGCTGCACCAGCACGCACCGCTCGTGGCAAGCTTCGCGACGGATCTGGACATACTGCGCTACGTCCAGACCCACACGGTCGAAGACCCGGCAAACGAGGGAGCACAGGAGGCGCGCGGCAACATGGAGCCACACTACGACGGCGTGGCTGAACTCTGGTGGGCTACGGAAGACGGCCTCAACACAGTGCTGGCCAGCGAAGCCGGCCAGGCGGCAGGCGCCGCCCTTCTCGAAGATGAGGCGAAGTTCATCGACCTGCCCCAGTCACCGCTCTGGTTTGCCTACGAATACCCGCAGATCAATCCCGCGCCGGAAAACATCGTCGCGCACGTGAAGAGCAACGTCATGCGCGTGTTCTTCCCGCTCCGACATCAAACCCATCTATCTGAAGAAGAGGCGCGCCACTATTGGCTGACCCAGCATGGCCCGATCGTGCGTTCGCACGCAGCGGCGGCGGGCACGCTGTGCTACCGCCAGGTGCACCGCGCCAACTCTCCGCTGGATGCGGGCCTGCAGGAAGCGCGCGGCACCGAAGTCGACTCGTATCTCGGGCATGCGGAAGCATGGTTCGATCGTGGCCAGGCCCCCAACACCGCGGAGGCCAAACGCGCCAACCAGGCATTCATCGAGGATGAGCACAACTTCATCGACATGAACCGTTCGACCATCTGGTTCGGCAAAGAACACACCATCATCGACAAACGGTAGCGACATGAGTTTTCCATCCTCCCCCTCAGAGCTGACCAGAGAATGGCTGAGCGAAGCGCTCGGCACGCAGATTGACGACTTTCGGGTAGAACACTTCGGCGAAGGTGCCGGCATCATCGGCATGGTGACCCGTCTGCATCTGACCGGCCCGGACGCACCCGCCACGATCATTGCCAAATTCCCCTCGCCCGCAGAGGAAAACCGCGCGGTGGCGGCAACCTATGACATGTACAACCGCGAGGTACAGTTCTACCGGCAGATCGCCAATCAGATCAATCTGCGGGTTCCTGCGTGTTATGCCGCGGAATTTGATCCCGAACGGTCGGATTTCGTGCTGCTGATGGAAGACCTTCAGGGTTTGCGCATCGGCGACCAGGTCGCCGGCTGCGACGCAGCCGACGCTCGCCTCGTCATCGAAGGGATCGCGCGCTTTCATGCCAGCACCTGGCGCAGCAAACAGCTCATCGTGTCGCACAACAACCCCGGGCAGCGCGACGGGATGATTGCCGGCTTCCAACTCGGCTGGCCGGTCGTTCTCGAGCAGTTCCCGGAATACGTCCCGGACGAGGTAAAGCCCCTCGCGGAACAGCTGCCTGAGCACGTCGGCGAGCTGCTCGATCGCATGACCGCCGACCCCATCAGCATCATCCACGCGGACGTTCGGCTGGATAACGTCTTCTTCGGCGACGGCGAGATTGCCCTGGTTGACTGGCAGGCGGTCTGCACGTCGGCGCCGGAACAGGATCTCGCCTACTTTGTAACTCAGAGCCTCTCCGACGAAGTGCGCAACAGTGCCGACTGGGTCGCCCTCTACCATCAGACGTTGGTGGATGCGGGGATCGATGATTATTCACTGGAGGCCTGCCGAGAACGCTACCGTGTCTCGGCGCTGTATCTCTTGTGCTACGCGGTGGTCATCGCCGGAACGCTGGACCTTGGCAACGAACGCGGCATGCAGCTCGGCCGCACGCTTTTCGGCAACTCGATGCGATCGTTGATCGAGCTCGACGCGTTCAGCCTGCTCTCCGACTGATTCGACACCGTCAGCCGCGCCGCGGCAGTCGCTATCCTTCAAACCGCGAAAGCGCTATCGTCAGCCGGACAATTCTATGGGGGAAGGCGTATGCGTTTAGTGGTTTTGTTCATCCTGGCGACAAGCTTGCCGGCGTTTGCCGAGGGTATTGACGACATCGACGGCTTGCGTGCTGCGGTTGATCAGCACAATGCAGCGTTGCTGACTTACGATGCTGCCCAGATTGCCGAAACTGTCTGGTTTCCGCACGTACAGTTCATGCCGGACGGCCGCGCCGCGACACTTGCAAGTGAATCTGATCTCGCCCAGGGATCGAATACGTCATGGGAGATCACCGACGCGTCTCTGGTGAGTTCAGAGAAAGATCTGGCGATCGTGCGCATGTCGTTCGTCGGCGCTGGCGAGCGCGCAGGCCAGGACCTCGGCGCCGGCTTGTGGTGCTTTACCCGGCGGGAGGGGCAGTGGCGTGTGTCCTGGCGCCACTACCTGGGCGTGGACGCGAACAAGTAACTTCACGCAATCGAGCTCGACGTGCTGAGCCTGCGCGCGGCAGCGCCTGCCTGAAGTCTGCGGAAATGCCGGCCCGGGCGGGCGCTCAGTCCTCAGGTTTAGCGAGATTCGCGAGGGCCGCTTCACCCATCGCCGGGTTGGTGCCGTTGATCATATTTTCCGCGCGGGCCCTGATCATCTCATCGAAGTGATCGTGCGTCAGGATGTAGAGCCTGTTCGCACGAATGGCATCAAAGACGATCTCGGCAATCTCCGGGGGCTGCATACCCTGACGCAGGATCTCCCGGAACATCGCCATGCGTTGCTCGTCCTCCGGCGTGGGCGCCGGCGGTGATTCTTCGTTCGCGAGCGCTGACGGTCGATTGCGGCCGCTATCGAAGATGTTCGTGTTCACGAACCCGGGACACAATACCGAGCAGCCGATCTGAGCACCTTCCGCCTGGAGATCGACCATGAGGTTTTCGGTCAGGGCCACCACGCCGTGCTTGGTCACCGAGTAGAGCGCATTCGTGCTGCCGCCGATCAGGCCGGCGACAGAAGCAGTGTTGACGATATGACACGGCTCATTCTGCGAGAGCATCTGCGGCACGAACACGCGCAAGCCATAAATCACGCTCCACAGATTGACGCCGAGCACCCAGTCCCAATCTTTCTGCGTCGCGTTCCAGGCGTTGCCGCCGCCGCCGACACCGGCGTTGTTGAAGAGGAGATGCACACCACCGAGCGTTTCCACCGTTTCATCGAGCACCTTCTGCAGCTCGGCCTCCATGGCGACGTTGGTAAGGATCGGCAGCACCTGATTGTTGGTGGTCGCCTGCAGCTCTGCCGCAGCTTTTTCGAGCGCAGCCGCTTCGATGTCCGCCATGACCACGTGCATGCCTTCGGCAAGACACTTCTCCGTCAGCGCCTTACCGATGCCGCTCGCCGCGCCAGTAATGACCGCTACCTTGCCCGCGAATTCCTGCATGGCGTTCCCCTCTTGAAAAAGCGCCAATTATAACGGAGCCGCGGCCAGGGCACCTCGCGCACAGTCGTTTGAGGCTATATGCCGAGATCCAGCAGGTTGTAGTCTTTGATCGCAGCCCGCGCGGCCTCGTTCCAGGCGTAGTCCGTCATCTCGTCGCGCAGCGGCTGATAATCGTAAGGCAGCTCATCCGGAAAGCGCGCCTTGCGGGCGTTGATGCCGTAGCCGATCATCTTCGCGCGCTCGTGGATACGCTCCGCCGTGTACTCCGAGACAGGGTTGTGCACCCCGCCGCTTTCGACACCCAGCACTGAGCGTCGGCGGTGGAAGCCGAAGTTGATGGTCACGCGCATGTCTTTGCTCGTGTTGGCAAACGAACCGTGCACCGCCTGGCGGTTGCAGATCCCGACATCACCGGGCTTGCAGATCATGGGTACTGCCTCGGGCAGACGGTCCGAGCCGACCTCGGCAACGCGGGCTTTGATGTCCACCTTGCCGCGATTGTGCGATCCCGGCACCACCCAGAGACCGTTCGCGGCATTGCAGCCGTAGAGCTGGGCCATGAAATTGAAACCGTGGGTGTGCCCATCCAGGTCCGGGCTGTCCCAGTGGGTCCAACCGTCCTGATGCCAGGCCACCGAGCCGCCAAGGCCGGGATGCTTCATCCAGACGGCCTCATTGAAGGGGACAAAGTCTTCGCCCAGGATGGCTGCTGCTGCCTTGAGCAGATCGGGATGTCCATACAGGCGCAGGCAGGCGTCGGAAAACTGCAATGAGCCGAGCACCAGTTGGAGAACGTGTTCGGGAGCGTCCGCGGGGGCTTCCGGCTCAATCATCTTAGCCGGGTGGCGGCCATGACTGGCGGAAGTGCCGCCGATCGGATCGCTGAGTGGTTTCACCCAGCTGAGCACGCGGGCTGCACATTCGCTCGCGAGCGCCGGCCGGCCATATTTGTCCACCTCGGCCCCCTTCGTGGCCGGGGCGCGCTCCCACATGTCGATGACGTCGCGCTCGATGTCGGCGAGCTCCGCCGCGCTGAGCACGTTTTCAAAAACATAAAACCCGTGCTGGTCATACGCTTCGAGAATATCTGGATCGAGCGAGCCGTCACGGGTAAATACGAGCGGTCCGCGGTTACCCAGAGACAACGCCCGTTCCGTGCCTTCAGCCAGGTAAGCCGTCATCGCCGTCTCATGCTCGCCGTAGTCAGTGTCCGGGGCAGGGTAAAAAACGTGCGCCATCAGCTGTCCTCCTTCAGCGCGTCTGCTGAGCTGCCGCCAGCAGCGCCAACGCCTCTTCGCGCACGGCCTCGGCGCGGGCGGCAATTTCCTCGAGCTCGGCGGCACTGAAGCCGACCCCGCCAAGCACATCGTCATTCGCCTCCCCGAGCGCAGGCGGATCACCTTTCACGGACCCCGGCGTCTCGCTCAAGTGCACGAGATTGCCGACCGTGCGCACGGCGCCGGCGCCAGGCACATTGACGGTCGTGATGTAGTCGTTGACGAGACTTTGCGGGTCTTCCAGCGCCTCCGTCCAGGTGCGCGCCCGCTCCCAGATGATCTCCGGCTGCGTGCGCAGAAACGCATCCCACTCTGCAGCGGTTTTTTGCAGAAAAGCGTGTTCGAGCTTAGCGCGGAACTCGGCCGAATCTGCGTCGGTCAGACCTTCCCCGAGACGCTGCCCCGGTGTCTGCAAACGCGGGTCAAACGCAAGCTCCGGGATGTCGGCAAAGATGCAGAAGGCATCCCAATTGTCCTGCTCCATGGTCTGTGCCAGCAGGATCGCGCCACCGTCTTTCGTCGTATAGGCACCATAGGTACCGCGGATATTGGGATGATGACTCCCGTCCCGGGAGAGGTCCTCGCCGGTCATGGCCACATGCGTGAGCTCCCACTGCTGCAGCCACAGCTGAGTGCCCAGCGCGCTCGTCTGCACACGCTGGCCGCCAGCGCCGTGCTGGGCGCGCGCATAAAGCGCCGTCACCACACCGAGAGCCAGATGCATCGCGCCGGCGGTGTCACCGATGATCGCCCCGGGCACCGACGGCGCTCGATCCGGATGACCGGTGGCGTTGACGAGACCGCCGCGTGCCACCGCGGCTCCGTCGAGCATCGCTTTGTCCGCATCTTCCCCGGCCGGACCGAACCCGTTGACAGCGGCGTAGACGAGATCGGGATATCGCGCGTGCAGGGATTCGTAGTCGAGCCCCATTTTGGTCAGCGCCGGGGATCGGAAATTGGTGAGAAAGACATCCGCGTCAGCCAGCAGCCGGTGCAACGCCTCTAACCCCAGTTCGGTCGAGAGATCGACACAGACGGATCGCTTACCGCGATTGACCGCCACGTATTGCGGCCCGAGCGTTCCTTCCGGCGTCTCGTTGTTACGGCCGCGTCCATAGCGGCTGGGATCGCCCAGCGGCGGTTCGACTTTGATGACGTCCGCACCCATGTCTCTGAGATACAACCCGGCGGCTGGACCCTGGACCGCGATGGTCATCTCGACGACGGTTACACCGGTAAGTGGTTCCGGCATGCTGCTCCCCTCTCTTCGCGCCCTCCCTCGGGCTGAAGCCATTATATGCAGAGGATATATCGCAAAGTCTAATCGGGAAGATCACCCGGAGACCCATAACCGGCGTCGCGATCCGCCGCGGTCATCCCGTATGTTTACGGTAACCGCGCCTGAACTTCGTTTCGATCTCCAAACCGCTCTTCTTGAGAATGCGCTTGTGTTCCGGCGTGGCTTCCGTGGCACTGAACTCAAACCGCTCCGCTTTGAACGGAATGTACATGGCCAGAGGGGTGCCCCTTTCGACGACGAAACTCTCACGGCTATGAATCATGAGCTGCTGATTGATGTAGGGATGGACGTCGGTGCGGATCGTTCCAGGCATGACGGTGAAGCGGGGATCAAACTCATAGAACGCGGGCAGTTGCAGCACGCTATAACCCGGGCTCGTGCGGATAAACCACGGCGAGTGAAGCTTGATCACAGCCGAAACCGTGCTTCTGACCGCTGCCGGGGCGTGATTCAGAAACTGATCGGGATCGTGAAAGGACAGCTCGAACAAATCCGGTGCCGAGGTCCGCGCCCGCGGCTTACCGTTGTTGTAATCGAAGATGAAGTCGCACCACGCCGGCACCACGTAAGCCACCGAGTAGAAATCCGGAAAGGCCGGACAGACCTTCACCGTGCCGGCTTCGACGCGGGGGTCAGATCCAGCCGCAGCAGGCGTTTGTTTCCACCAGGCCGGCAGCATTCGGGACCCGGGTTCCACGGGCACCACCTCTGGCAGCGCCTCGACTTCGGTAAAGAACTCGATTTCCGGAGCACTTTCGGTGCGGTTCGCCGCTCGGCTGAAACGTTCAAACATCATAGGTATCCACATCGCTCGAACGCCGTTTTTATGACAACAAGATGTCAATGATATGAAGCGGTACCCGACCCGAGGGGCGCGGCCGCGTGACATTGTGACCAAACCGTCACACGTTTGTGGTGAGATCGCCTGCCCGCCGGCAATCCAGAAACACCGCCGGTGAGAAAGAGGCTTAGCGTTTGAATACCATATTCGCAAATGATCAGTTCATGGTCATCGACGACTTCCTGCCAGATGCGCAGCACGAGCAGATGTGGCGGTGGTTTCATGTCGCGCCGTTCTTTCCGAACGACGTGCGAGGCCTGCACGGCGCCTGGCGCCTGGACGACGGCCGCGTCATGCGCGGACCGGATGTGTATTACGGCGAAGTGGCTGCCCAGGTGGCGAAAGGTCATCCCGGGGCATTCGCGCACCCGACGGGCACCGGCCTCGACTTGTTGCTGGAACAATTCAGCCGCTGCGGCGATGCCTATCACTCGCTGGTTGGTCGCGAAGGTGTCGACTGGCGCACCCTGGCCGCCGCACCGCGCTTGTACGAACGAAACTCCAGCCTTTACTGGCACCGCGACACCCCCGCTGTAGTGACGGGTAGCTGCACGTATTACGCCCACAAGGAATGGAACGTTCAATGGGGAGGTGAACTTTTAATCGCCCATCCCGATGCCTGCAACATCCCCGCGGCGCACGGGCCATCGATGATTTCACCCAAAGAGGTCATGGGGCGCAACGGCCTGGTGCAGCTGTCCGGACATCTCGATAACGCTGAAGTGAACGCCGCGCTGATGGAGATGGGTATGGGGCAATACGTCATGCCGAAGCCCAACCGCCTGGTGGTCATGCGCACGGGCAGCCCACACATGATTTCCAAAGTCCAGCCTGCCGCCGGGGATCACGTGCGGGCCAGCGTGACGATGTTCCTCATCCGGCCGGGGCAGGAAGGTGTCGAAGGACTCCGCTAGTAGTACCCGGGATGACAAAACCGCCAAGCCATAACGCAAACGTCATATACGGTCCAGATACTGCAGGGCTTTGCTGCTGGCCTCTTCGTGCTGTGTTGGATCTATGACCGAACCGCAACTCATGGGACTGTTCCCTACCCCCGTCCTGAAAGTGCCCCAGTTTCTGGCGCCCGATCTTTTGAAAGCGTTTCACGACCGCTGCGCCGTACCGCTGCCCAACCCCAACTCGGCGTCGCAACAGCTCGCGCACACCGCGATGATCGATCCGGCAGCTGATGAACAAACGCGCCAACTCTGTGAGCTTGCCGCGCCTCACCTGCAGCGTTTCGGCCAGGTGTTGTTCGCGGACAAGCTCAACTGGTCTGTAAAAGAACTCTGGTTCAACCGCCTGGAAACCGGCGGCAGCCAGTTCATGCACACGCATGCCAACAGTTTTGTCTCAGGTATTGTCTATCTGACAGACCTTGCGCGCGGCAACGGCACCGTCTTTCGCAAGACAAATGGCGGCGGAGAGTTTGTCTTCAAGCATGACGTGCCGCTGGGACACTACTCCAGCGATACCTGGATCCTGGATGACGCCAGGGCCGGTGATCTAGTGCTCTATCCCAGCTACCTGCTGCACGGCGTTCCGCCCAACGAGGGAGCGCTGCGGTTGACGATTGCGTTCAACGCCATTCCGGATCACCTGGACAGCCTCGGCTATAAAATTCAGTTCTCCGCATAAACGGCGTTGAAAGCGACCGTTATCCGAGGCGCGTCGCCTGCATGGGGGTGTACCTGATGCTGCAACCATCCGGGAAACACAATGATTTGTCCCGGGCGCGGATCGAGTAAAAAACGTCCATAGAGACTCGAGCCCGGATGATGGGCAACGCTGGCCCCGAGACGTGGGTCGAGGAGCTCGAGTTTACCGCTGAAAGCGTCGCCGGCACCCGGGTTGCCGGTAACGTAGTAGCATCCCGACCAGATCGCGTTGGGGTGACAGTGCACCGAGTGGTAGTGGCCGCGGCCAAGAACGTTTGCCCAGGCCTCAAGCGCGAAACGCGGCGGCACCCCTTCCGACGTGCTTGCGAGGGCTCCGTTGACCACATCTCGGATCATCGTCTGCAGGCGCTGTACCGACGCGTCCTCGCTGTGAAGAAAGTCGTTATCCGAATGCCAACCCCCGACATTGCTACGCACGACTCCTGCATCCGCAGAACGCATGCGCTCAATGACTTCTACTAATCCACGATTGAGCTCGTTGCCGCCTTCCAGGAGCGCATTAAAAACAGGTGTTGCGAACGCGTTCACTCGCGGCAGCTTTGTGCTCACAGCCTCAACCGTTTCAACAGCATGCCCGCCTCCGGACGCTCCGGGATACGTGCGTCCATTTCCGTCAGCAACCGCCGAACCCGATCAGGTTCCCGGCCGGCAAGACTCTCCGCCATCGCCAGCAACGGGAAGTAGGCCGGCAGGAAGTCTGCGCTCAGCGTAGCCACCCGCAGGAGTTCCGGTCCGACCTGCTCGAGCAGCTGCGCCGGGTCCAAGTCTGTCGGCAGGCTTGCCCCGGCGGCAAGGTACGCGTCACGCGCAAGCCAGTAGTCTTCCAGACGCTCGGAAAATCTCTCTGGCGCGGACGCCGGCGCCTGTCGCAGCTCTGTCAAGGATTGAACAACTTCCATCAGTCGCCGCCCATGATTCGTCTCAGCTTCGGCCTGCTCATAAGCAAAGGCTGGTGCTTCGAACATGACGCGCGGGTGCACATCCGTATTCAAGGGACCATCGCCGACGAAACCCTCTAAAGCCCCGCGTCCGCCAAGCCATCCGCCGTAGAGGGCAAAGTCCGAGTTCATCCGCAAACCCACCAGTTCCTGCTGCAGACGCGGCCATGGCACGCGTTGCTCGAGCCAACCTGCCATCATCGCCGTCTCGCGCTTGGCACCCACCAAACCAACTACCGGCTGGCTCACACTGAAGCTTGGCAGATAGACCTGCACTTCGGGGAACACTGCCAGGAAGGTACGGGCAATCAGCTTGAATGTTTCGACGTCCATCTGAAAAAGCGGCAGCCACTGACAAAAAAGGCCTTCGTCGTTCAGTCTGGCGCTTATCGCGCCAAAGTGTTCCGCCGTATACAGCGTACCAGCACCGTCACGGGACGGATGGAAGAGGTCCGCCACGATCACGTCGTAACGCTCTTCAGAGCTCAAGACAAAACGCCTTGCATCCGCCGCAATAAGTCGCGGCTGGTTGTCGTTTTCTGTAGCACTGGTGCCAAACAAGTCGAGCGTCTCGAGAACCTCCGGAACCAGCTCAACCGCCGTCACTCGCATATCGGGGTGATGGTGAGTGGCCGACAGAGACATGCCCGTACCGACGCCGAGGACAAGCACGTTTTCCGGCACAGGATGTAACAGCAAAGGCAAATGCATTTGACGGTGATCAGCAAAACGCGAGGACGTGCTGCCCATGGTGAAGTGGTTGTTGACCTTCAGATAGCGGGTATCCCCAGCGTCAGCCACCACCGCGACCGAAGCCATCACACCATCATCGTACGCCACGAGCCGACCATCGGCGGGAAGATCCACAAAACGCAGAGGCGGCGCAACGAGTGCGACGATCAGAGCGGCCGCGGCTGCCGGAAGGGCGTACCTGATGCCGTTGGTACGGACCAGGACCAGGGCAGCGTACCCAACAACAACGATGAGCAGCGCAGCCTTTGCACCAACTGCGGGGAACAGACCGACCCCCGCTGCAATCGGGGCAACGGCAGCCCCGCAATAGTTCCAGGCAAGTCCGTGCCCCAGCATGTTTCTAGCGACAGCCTCCTGAGCTAACGCTGCGAACAAGGCACCCATGGCGATTGTCGGCAAAAGAAAGACCAGAGCGGCAAGGACAACGTCGCCCAGCATTGCCCCGAGGCTACCGGCGCCCGTTACACCCTGCACCCAGCCGTAAACATCGCTCGCAGCGTAAAGCAGAAGCAAACCGCAAAGAGCCGCGGCGGATGTGAGAAGGAACAATCCGTTAACGAGGCGCTCCTGGGGCCAATCACGCCCCCATCGCTGATAAAAGGCCGCGCCAACCGACGTCCCGAGCAGGTAAATCGCGAGCACCACGGCAAACGTATAAACAGTATCTTCCAGAACCTGGCTCAGCACCCGCAGCACCAGAACCTCGTAAGCGAGGCCAAGCAGGCCAGTGGCAAAAAGCAGCAATCCCAGGGGTAAATGCTGTCGCGCCGGTTGCGACGTTGCCAATGGTGCTTGCGGGATCGGCAATGCGCTGCTGCTTTTCTGCATCTGCGCATAACGCCAGGCCCAGAATGCGCATGCAAAGTTGACCCCGGCACAAATCAACAAGGCCAGGTGATAGCCCATCAGCGGAGCTATGAAAAACGTCATACACAGCACACCCACCACGGCGCCGGCCGTGTTTGCAGCGTAGACACCGCCTATGACACGCTCGGCTTCGCCGGCCTGGCGGCACATACGTTCCAGCGCCGGCAGCGTCGCGCCCATCGCAAAGCTGGCCGGGAGCAACAGCACCAGCGTTGCGCCAAAGCTCAAACCCCATTGCGCAACGACGCTCGGTGCCGGCCCGATCAGGGCAGGCAGCGTCGCGTTCACCAGTGGCAGCAAACCGATCAGGGCCAGCGCCCAGAGGCCGATCGTTATTTCGAGAACCACATACCAAAGCGCCGGCACCCGGGTGCCCAGTATGCGTGTATAGGTAAATCGCGCGCCCAGCAACATACCGACAAAGAAAGCGGCGATAACCGCATAAACAGCGACAATCTCGTGGCCGAGCGCAGTGGAGAGCGCGTAAGACCAGACGGACTCGTAGGCGAGCCCGGCAAATCCGGACAATCCGGCAATCGCAAAAATGCCGGCAGTCTGATGGCGTCCAAACATCAGCCGGACGCCAATGTCGCCGGCGGCAGGGCCCAGAGGTTATACCCGAGATAAACGAGACCCACGGCCGCAAGCCAGCTGCCGAGCGCTCGAACGGCCACGCTGCCCCAGTCGGCGTGCAGGCTCAGCCCGCGCACCGCGCCGCCAAGCATGGTCACGAGCGCATAGGCTACGAGCGTCACGCCGAACGCATAGAGCGCAAACGATTGAACGGCAAACGCATCAAAGGGCGCGTTGGCGTAACCGTGGCTCAGCCCGACGACGAACGCGAGCGCAAAGAGAACGCCCCGCGGGAGCCCCAGCGAGAGCATGATCAGCGCACCCAGAACGATGATCGACGCAAGATTCATCCACATGTCGAGCTCAAAACCGATCACCCGTGCCAACACCAGGCCGGCCAGGACACCACCCGGAAATATGAGCACGACCCAGCGGCTCGCCGCCGTCGGCTGCAGCCCCATCAGCAACCCGATTCCTATCCATGCCAGCAGATGCACGAGCGATGTGAGCGGGTGCAGGATGCCGGTGTAGAAGTCGCCGAAACGAGTGCTGACCAGGTGCGCCTGCGCCTCTCCTGCGAAGCAAAGCAGCAGCATGGCCAGAGTGAGATTCAGCAAGCAGCGGTTCATGGCAGAACATTCAGAGTCAGAAAATATCCGCCGGCGCAGGCAATCACCCCACCGACGCCGCGGAGCGCAAACACGCCCTTGGGCCAGCGCAAAAGCAGCCCGAGCAATATGCCGGCAAGATGCAACAAACCCGTCGCTGTCACGAATCCAACGCCATAGGCCAGAGGGCTGACCGCAGAGGGCAGTTCCATGCCGTGTGCGTAGCCATGCCAGGCGCCAAAGAGGGCAACCACCGTAATCGCCAGGGCCAGCGGCAGGCGTATCGCGAAAAGGATCAGGAGGCCGAGCAGCGCTGCCGACAGAGAAACGCCGAACTCCACCGCAGGCAGCGGAAAACCTGCCAGCCCGAGCAAAGCCCCGCCAGCCATCAGCATCGGAAAAGCAACGGGCAACGTCCAGACCGCCGGACTGCCGAGCTGGGCGCCCCAGATACCGACAGCAACCATGGCGATCAGATGATCGAGACCCACTACCGGGTGGAGCAAACCGGAGACGAGCCCGTCAGCCACCCCGGTTTCGCTGTGGGCATGGGCAAACGCCGCGGCCAGCAGCAGAGTTGCGCCCAGGGTGTATCGAAACGAACGAGAGCGTGTCTCCATGTGCATGTCCTCTATAACGCGAGCCGCACGATGGCCGCCAGACGCTCGACGAACCACAGGCTCGCCCAGCTGCCGATACCGTAGATGGCAACCGGCTCGGTCCAGCGAGGCGCGTGGGCCTCGAGCTGTCGATGCGCCCAGAACAGCGCCAGCACCACAGCGACAAACGCCAATTGGCCCAGTTCGACGCCGACGTTGAAGAAAAGCAGAGCCGCCGGCAGATTCTCTGGCGGCAGTCCAATCTCCGTCAGAGCGGTCGCAAAACCGAAGCCGTGGAGAAGGCCGAACCCGAACGCGACAGCCCACGGATAGCGCCCGCTCCAAGTCGAGAAACCGCGACGCTCCCTGAGCGCCTCAACAGCGACCACAACGATGCTGAGGGCAATCGCTGCGTTGACCGACGATTCGGGCACGCCAACCCAGCCGAGCGTTGCCGCCGCCAGCGTGAGGCTGTGGGCAATCGTAAAGGCGGTAATGGTCTTGACCAAAAGCCACGCTCCAGTTGATAGCCACATGAGACCTACGACAAACAACAGGTGGTCGATGCCGAGAAGAATGTGCTCGAAGCCCAGCGGTACATACGAAGCCGCAACGTCGCCAAGCGGTAAGCCGCCCTCGGGCGTGAGCTGGACGCTCGGCGCCCCGCCGGTCAGCGTGTAGCTCGTCTCACCCTGAGACAGCCGCACGATGCGAACCACAGCAGCAGAGTAGCTGACGCCCAATCGCTCGATGATCAGACGGCCGTACAGCCCCTCGTCGCCGCAGTCGACACGCGGCGGATCATAGGCGCAGTGGGCAGGAAAAACGGCCGTCGGCGCTTGCAGATTGCTCGAGGACGAGAAGGTCCATTCCGCATAGTATGCGCCGGCTTGTGTTTCCCGGATTTCAAGAAGCGCGATCGGTGTTTCGTGAGCAACGGCATTACTGGCCAGAGCAAGCAGCCAGACATAGCCGAAAAGCGGTAGCAGCCTCCGCCTACTCACCTGGATGCATCCGCCAGTTCCAACGCCTGGTTCTCGATAGAATCTTCATCCCAGGCTTCCGGAGGTTTGGAGAGCAGGAAACGAATGTCGTAGCGTTCGGCTATGGCCTGCAGCTGGAAGTTGAGCTGCTCATCCACGGCCACGCGTTTCCAGTCCTCCAGGACCCGTTTTTCGACGTCCGGGAACTCGTAAATAACTTCTGGCGTGCGGTCCAGCACCCGCGCCAGGTGATCACCGCGATCCGTATCCACAGCCACCCAATGGCCGACCGGTGCCGCGCGCAGGCGCTCAACATCCTCTTGCGCCATGATGCTGGCTAGCGTCGGCGCCGGTCTTCGGCGCAGCGTCCGCGACTCCCAGGCGTCGGGTGTGGCCTCGCCGTGCGGCAAGAGATCCGATTGCAGTTCTCCAATCTCTGCAAGAGAGACCAGTTCTATATCCAGAAACTCCGGCTTTACGTACCTGTCGCGATGCTCGGCAAAGAAGGTCTCGAGATCACCCTCTTCCGGCAGACGCTCACTCACCCGGTTGAACAGGACGTTGCGCAGTTTGAGAATCAGGCGGCTGCGAATCATCTCGTCGCCATTGTCGAGACCCATCAGCTTTGCTTCTCGGTACAGGACCTCGTTTTGCGCCCACTGCACAGTCAGGCCCGCCATCTCTGACTGGCTTGGCTGACGGCCCTGATTGTCAAAATAGATACCGGCGATTTCGGCGTACTTCGCGTCATCAATGACGATCTGGCGCGGATCGTCCTGCTGGCCGTTGACCCACACGTCCAGACCGAAGAGCGCGGCCCCGATCACGAGGAACTGCAGAAGAGGTTGTTGCAAGATTGATTTCAACGCCTGAAGGCCCGAATCGAAAACGGACGCGCAGTCTAGGTGTCGATGCGTGACAGACGTATGACAATGTATCGCTGCAGGCGTTTAGTTCACATAAGTGTCACCAGACGTTCAATCAGTAGTCACATAACGGACCTAGTTTGACCATGCGCGCAATCTTATTGCGTGGTTCTACATTGGACTTTCAAACACGCGCCCCTCTGTTTAGCAGTCAGATACCGGGGCGCCAACGGACGGGGACGTTATGCACTTTAAGAAAACACTCATCTCGAGTGCGGTGGCTACCGCTGTGGCCGGCATGTCGATGTCGGCAATGGCTTCCGGGGGCGAATACCGTACGGGAGACTTCCACAACCACACCGTATGTTCAGACGGCTCGACTTCGGTCAGAACGCTGACGCGCGAAGCGCTCAGCTACCATGACTGGTTCATTCACGTGGGACACTCAGGCCGCGGACCGCGCGACTGTCGTGTCAGCGACTTCCTCTATCATTCGTTCGGCGGAGGATCGAGAGTGGGTCTGTGGACCAATACTCTGGAACCTGGGTCGATCAGAGGTGACCAGCGCACGCGACAGTTCACGATCAAGAACTGGGATGGCAGCGAAGTGGTCCAGGAAGTCGAGGATATGTGGCGCTGGCAATCACTGCAGGAATACAACCTCGGTGGCATTGTCGACGAGCGCGAATACCCCGGTAACGACGGCAAGGTTGCATTCCTTGGCCTCGAATGGGTAGTTCCCGGGCACGAGCACTCCTCCAATGCGATCTCAACCGGCCAGTACGAGGACGAACCCAACGCTGATGCACTTGCACAGTTCGAATACTGCTTTGCGCGTAACTCGGACGATACCAGCGGCGGCGGTGGTCAAGGCTGGACCTGCGAAATTTCAGATGAAAACAATGAACGCTTGAAGGCTCTGTTCGCCGGTCGCCCTGAAGAGGGCGTTGCGGATTACAACTCCACGCTCGTGGACGGTATCAACACCGATGATTCCGGCGAGCACGTCAAGTCGGTCGCGGCTGTGGCCTGGATGTCGGAAAAGTATCCCGGCGAGAGCTTCACCGTGCAGGCACACGTCGAGCGCCAGGGTGCATTCATCGAAGATGACGATGAAGGATGGAACGTCGAGCACATGCGCGACATGTCTGCCATCGACCCGAACATCGCCTTCGGTTTCGAGTCCCAGCCGGGCCACCAGGCCCAGTTCAATCGGGGCTCCTACACGAACAGCAGACCGACAGCCGGCTTGTGGACCTACGGCGGGACCGGCGCTTACGCTGGTGCGGAGGTTACCAAACCGGGTCTCGACTTCGACGGCGAACCGCTCGAACCCGGCGCTGGTGGCTACAGCGGTCCGGTAGAGAAGGTCGTACTGTCCCGTCCTGGTGTCAGAACCATGTGGGACGCGCTCTTGAGCGAAGGCCGCAAGTTCTGGTTCTTCGGTTCGTCTGACTGGCACAACCGAGGCGCTTTCGGCCCCCTCGACTTCGAGTCCACCAACGACTTCTGGCCTGGGGAATACCAGGACAACTTCACCTACGTCGTCGACAACAATCCCGACGATCCGGCGAAAGATGTGATCGACGGCCTGCGCAGCGGTAACACGTTTGTCGTTCAGGGCCAGCTCATTGACAAAATGCAGTTTCGCGCATGCACGCCACGCGGCGGCTGTGCCGAAATGGGTGAAACCTTGAGAGTGCGGCAAGGCGACGAGGTACGTGTTTCGCTGCTGGTGCGTGACCCCAAGGGCGAAAGCAACAGTCCCTACACTTTCGACAACCCGTCGCTCGTACAGATCGGCATAGAGCAACCGCTCAACAAACCCGAACTGGCGCACGCGGAGCTGATCAAAGGTCGTGTCTACGAACAGCTCGAGCCTTCCGATCCGGAGTACTACAATCCGCTCGCGCCCGAGTCGACGCACATCGCACAGCAGTGGACGGACACCGATTGGTCGAACGGCGAATGGAAGAAGATGACTTACTACTTCACCGCCGAGCATGACAGCTACGTGCGATCACGCGGTTCGAACATCCCGCCGGGCACGCCCAACGAGCGTGACAGCGCAGGCAATCCGCTGCCCGATAACCTGTCGGACAACATTCCCTGCCTGGACGAACTGTGTCCGCCCCACATCGAAGGTGTCCTGAACGCCGACGTGGAGGCCTGGGCCGACGTGTGGTTCTACAGCAACCCGATATTCATCGACGTTGTCGAACCTAAGGGCAAGCTGGTGGCCGGCACCGGCAAGGCCAACTGACGGGAGATGTCTCTCTCGTGAGCACGAGCTGCGGGGGTCGTTTTCGACCCCCGCTCTTTTCCTGCCACCTGCTTTATCCAATACTTCGCTCTTCCACCTGGTATGCCAAAATGAGAACTCTGCTCCTCCTGATCACTTTATGTGCGACACCGCTGGCCGCCGCCAACGAATCGAATGAAAGCGAGCTAAAACGAGAACACGCGCAAGCCCTGATCGGCGCCTTCTTCCAGGTGCTGGACTGCGATCTCGAGGGCAACGTCGAGCTCTCGGAAATAGACGACCATTTCGCCCAGGTGTGGGGACCCATCGACCTGGACCGTTCTCGGGCTTTGTCGTCGAGAGAATACTGGAAGATGCACCGACCGCTGACACCTGAGGGCGACGCGGCGCTGTGGCGCGATGCCGATCGAGACGGCGACAGTCTCGTTTCGCCAGCTGAGCTCAGATCTCAACTTCGCCGCCTCATGCCTCTGCTGGACGCCGACGGCGATCTCGAGATATCCGGCGCCGAGGCTGGTTTCGTCGCGCATCGTCACGAACACCACCACAAAGTCGGGCACTGAAGACGCGTGCCGAGATTCGAATTCAAACCACTGTTCCCGACACCTCTGATGCAGGTGTCCGGGCTGTTGCCCAGAGATGACGCAGAAGCCTGGGCGGCGGAACTTTCTGCAGAAGCCAGCCAGTCCAACAGCTTCTCCGAAAACCTGGCACACACGCAGATTGCCGGAGCTGAGGCACTGAACGACGGCGGCCGTTTCGCCGAGCTGACCAAACGCCTGGCACCGCTGATGGTTCGATTCGGCGAAGAACTGCTCGGGGAGACCCTCGAGTGGCGCATCAAAGAGCTCTGGGCCAACGTGCTCGACAAAGGCGGCCGCCAGGCCATCCACAACCACGCCAACTCGATGATTTCGGCAATCATCTATCTGACGGAAGTGCATGACTCAGCGCGAACCCAGTTTCACCGCGCCGTCGGCTCTACGGAATTTGTTCTGAGCAACGACAATCCGCGTGCCAAACAGGGGCCGTACAACGGCCGTAAGTGGCTCGGCCCGCCGCCCCAACCCGGCGACGCGGTGCTCTATCCCAGCTATCTCCTGCACGAAGTGCCGGAAAACCTCGGCGAGCGGCGTGTTACGATCGCCGTTAACGCCATACCAACCCGGCTCGACTCCTGGGGCTATGCATTAGCCCTGGACGTTGCGCACAAAGACACCTGAGACATGGCTGTAGACACAAAAAACCAAAATCACGTCAGCGCCCTCGCGCTGGCAGTTTCAGCACTCGCAGGGCCGTGGCAGGCTTTCGCACACGAGGAGCACAACGCCAGCGTGATCGAAGAGATCGTCGTTTACGGACGCGCTGAGCAGTCCATCGGCACGGCAATGTCCGCCTCCGAAGGTCTCGTCGGCTACGACGACTGGCGCATGACACCCATGCAGCGCGTCGGCGATCTGGCGGAAGCCGTTCCGGGCATGGTCGCCACCCAGCATTCGGGTACCGGCAAAGCCAACCAGTACTTTCTGCGCGGGTTCAATCTCGACCACGGCACCGACTTTGCCGCATACGCCGAGGGCGTGCCCCTCAACATGCGTACGCACGGACACGGGCAGGGGTACCTTGATCTCAATTTCCTGATTCCAGAGCTGGTCGCTACGGCCCAGTACAGGAAAGGACCCTACGCAGCCGAGGTGGGCGATTTTTCATCGGCAGGCAGCGTCGCTTTCCAGTTCCATGACCGCCTGGACGATAGCCTGATTGCCGCGACCATCGGCGAGGACGCCTACGTCAGGAGCCTGGTCGCGGGCTCCCTCGACATCAACGGCGCGGCCGTCACCGCGGCGGTTGATATCGCGCGCAACGACGGCCCGTGGGACCTCGATGAAGACCTCGATCAACAGAAGCTGTATCTCGGTTATGTGCGCCCCACCGAAAGGGGGCAGATCAAGTTGACGCTCCAGGGCTACAGCAGCGAGTGGACTTCCACTGATCAGATCCCGCGCCGCGCGGTGCGCTCGGGCATTGTCGACGAACTGGGTTTTCTCGATCCGGACCTCGGCGGCAGCACCGATCGCTGGGTCGTGACCGCAGCTGCTGATTTCGAGAATTGGCGCATCTCCAGCTATCTCATCGACTACGACTTCGAACTCTTCAGCAACTTCACCTACCTGCTCGACGATCCTGTGCAGGGCGACGAGTTTGCCCAGCGTGACGAACGCCGGGTATACGGCGCAACCGCTACGGCCTCCCGCACCGCGACGCTGGCCAACCGTCCGCTGGTCTGGACCTGGGGCGGCGAGCTGCGTTTCGATGACATACAAGCGCTGGGGCTGGACAGAACTGTTGGCAGGCAGGCTGTCTCGACCACGCGCAGAGATGCCGTCAAAGAGGCGTCTCTCGGCGCTTACGCCGATGCCGCCTGGGCCGCGACCGACAAGCTGCGCGCCTCGCTGGGTGTGCGCGTTGATGCCTACGACTGGGATGTCGATGCACTGCAGCGTGCGAACGGCGGTTCGGGCACCGACACACTCGTCAGTCCGAAATTCTCCCTCGCCTATCGAATCAACGAGCTCTTCGAGGCATACGCCAACTATGGCCATGGTATGCATTCAAACGACGTACGCGGGGTAACGATCAGAGTGGACCCGGTGTCGGGCGACCCCGTGCCATCCGTCGACGCCCTGGTCAAATCCCGCGGCGGCGAAGTCGGCCTGCGCGTCGAAAGAGGCACACAACTCAACGCAACCATCACGGCATTCTGGCTGACACTCGACTCCGAACTCGTGTTTGTCGGCGACGCGGGCGGCACGGAAGTCAATCCCGGCAGCCGCAGGCAGGGGGTTGAACTCACGGCATTCTGGAATCCCAACGAATGGCTCGCACTGAACGCATCTTATACGCGGACGAATGCGGAGTTTCGCAGCGCCCTGTCAAACGCGGACCATATCCCGGGCGCCATCGAAGGCAATCTGAGCTTCGGGGTGAACGGCACGTGGCGCAACGGTCTGAGCGCCAGCCTGCAGCTACGGCACATCGACGAAGCGCCTCTGGTTGAAGACGACAGCGTGAGAGCACCCAGCAGCACAGCGTTGGATGCGAGTCTCATGTGGCGGCGGGGACCGCTCGAGTGGCGCGTGGACGTCTTCAACGTGCTCGACAGCAACGATTATGACGTTGCGTACTTCTACCCGTCGCGCCTGCCGGGCGAGAACGCGGAAGGCATAGAGGACATCCACTACCACCCCTTCGAGCCGCGCTCGGTCAGAGCCAGCATGAGTTTCTTTTTCTAGGAGGCGCCTGACTCATCTCCGGAGCCTCGCTCCAGGTTCTCAGCCAGGCGCAGAGCGCGGCCTACGCGTCTGTGCCGCCCATCGACGCCATGAACTCCGCCTCCGTCAGGCGCTCGTGGTCACCCGCAAAATCGTATCCGGACGGTTTCTGGTCAACGAAGATCTCGCCGGTAAGCTCAAAAAGGTTCTGATCGTCGAAAGCGCCGAGCGCCATGACCGTCATACCGGTCTCGGGCATCCGGTAAAACAAGCTGCTGCCACATTCGGTGCAGAATCCTCGCTCCGCCCAGTCGGAGGACGGATAAGTCTTGATGTACTCCTCGCCGCCATAGGTGACGCCGGTCACCCGCGCCGCCTGCATCGGCCCGCCGGTCCAGCTGCGACACATGGAGCAGTGGCACGCATGTATGTGCGGCTCGGCCGCTTCGGCGACAAACGTCACCGCCCCGCAGAGGCACTTTCCCGTCACGCTCATCTCTATCTCTCCGCTCAGACAACGCCTGCATACTAAAAGGTCTATTCCACCCTGGGTAGCGCCTGCGGCCGCAAAGTCCGCGACGCGACCGCACAGGGACGGCCGGCTGGCAGCAGGTCATCCACGCCAGGAATTGAACAAGGGTGCAAATTACCGGTCAAACGGCCGCGAAAAAAACAACTCGTACAGGTATGATCGCAGCCCCCGAAACGGGCGGCCCGGCGATTTACGGACTATCTTGAACGTACGGCAAAGGCATTTCCCTCGAAATGCCGACCCGCGGCCATGGGTAAACGGATAAAACTATGACCAACACGACGCTGAAAACAGCCAAACGGGGCAGAGCCGTCATTCACGATCCGCTGCTGAACAAAGGCACGGCGTTTTCCGACGAGGAGCGCGATGCCCTCGGCCTGCATGGCCTGGTGCCGCCCAATCGCAACACGCTGGAACAGCAGGCGCGCCGCGCGCACGCGGCGCTGCGGCGCTTGACCGAGCCCCTCGACAAATACGTCGGCTTTGCCGCTCTGCAGGACCGCAATGAGCACCTGTTCTAT
This sequence comes from Pseudomonadales bacterium, assembly GCA_965267275.1. Lineage (GTDB taxonomy): Bacteria > Pseudomonadota > Gammaproteobacteria > Pseudomonadales > Azotimanducaceae > UBA4421. The sequence continues at coordinate 974,689 of OZ253950.1, read as the reverse complement.
CGCGTGCTGCTCGATCATATGACCGAGTACATGCCCATCGTCTACACGCCCACGGTGGGCCTCGCCACCCAGCAATTCAGCCACGTATTCCAGCGCGGGCGCGGTATCTGGCTGAATCCGAGCATGCGCGGGCGCCTCAAAGAGGTGCTGAGCAACGCCGCCGGCGAGCGGGACATCAAGCTCATCGTCGCCACGGACAACGAATCCATCCTCGGCATCGGTGATCAGGGTGCCGGCGGGATGGCCATATCCATCGGCAAGCTTGCGCTTTACGTCGCGGGCGCAGGTATCCACCCCGGAGCCACGCTCCCCATCAGTCTCGACGTCGGCACGAACAACGAAGATCTTCTCGCTGACGAGCTTTATCTCGGCTGGCCCGAGAAGCGGCTGACGGGTGAAGCCTACGACAGCTTCATCGCCGAATTCGTCGACGCCGTGCGCGAAGTCTTCCCGGGCGCTCTCCTGCAATGGGAGGATTTTCGCAAAGACAATGCGCTGGCTATTCTCGAACATCACAAAGAGGACGTCCTGTCCTTCAATGACGACATTCAAGGCACCGGCGCCGTGGCGTTGGCAGGATTGTTGAGCGCTCTCAGGATCACCGGGAGCGCGCTGGCGAACCAGCGTATTGTCATCTATGGCGCCGGCGCCGCCGGACTCGGCATCGCTCGGCAGATCAAGGCGGCGCTGGCAGAGACCGGCATGGATCTCGCGCACATCCACCAACATCTGGCGATGCTCGACAGCCGCGGATTGCTGGTGGACGACCAGCCACCGCGGGATGCGTACAAAGTTGAGCTTGCCTGGGAGGCTGATCTGGCGCGGCAGCATGGCCTCGAGGATCCGGCAAAGCGGCAGCTTGCCGACGTGGTCGAGCGTTACAAGCCGACGGTTTTGATCGGCACGTCCGGGCAGCCCGGCGCCTTCGACGAAGCCATCGTCAAGCAAATGCTGAGCTACACGGAAAGGCCCATCATCCTGCCGTTTTCCAATCCCACGGCGCTAACGGAGGCAACGCCTGAAGACGTCCTGCGCTGGACAGATGGACGCGCGCTCGTCGCGACCGGCAGCCCGTTCGAGCCGGTCACCTTGAACGATCGGACCTATCGGATCGGTCAAGGGAACAATGTGTTCATATTTCCCGGGTTGGGTCTCGGCGCGCTCATTGCCGAAGCCAGCGTCGTCACGGATGACATGGTAACGGCCGCCTCGCACGCCGTAGCGAACGCTGTCAGCGACGCGGAACTCGCTGAGGGTATGCTCTACCCGGACATCTCCAGACTGCGTCTCGTCACCAAAGATGTCGCCCACGCGGTCGCCGGCAAAGCCATCGCCGCGGGCCAGAGCAACGCGTCGATCGAAAATGTCGATCGGTACCTCGATACTGACATGTGGAATCCGGACTATCCGGAGATCAACGCCGACTGAGCAACTCACAGATTGGACGACGCGCGCTCGTCAGGCGCGCGTGTCTACCGCCCGGGCAGTGCCAAACCAGAAGTAGGTGACGACCGCCGTCACGAGCAGCAGGCATCCGTTCAGGGCGAAGGCGAGTTCCGGCGCCCACTGATCGTAAACGTAGCCGCCCAACAGCGGTCCTAGCGCCGCCCCGAGACCCGCCGCGCCTTCCTTGGCACCAATCACCGTGCCGCGCGCTTCGGCTGGCGCGAGGTCAGCGACCAGAGCGTCTTCGGCAGGGCTCGCCATCGCCCACCCGACCGCAAACAAAATATAGGACACCGCGACAAACAGCAGGCTGGGCCAGTACGGCAGCGCGATCGAGACCAGCCCCGCGAACGCGATACCGGTGGCGATCACCGGCCCACGTCCCCAGCGATCCGACCATTGCCCCGCATAACGCGGCAGCACCGCAAACACCAACCCCGCCGGCAGGAACGCAAAAGCCAGCATATGCATGCCGAGGGAGAACTTGTTCTTCAAAAAGATGAGATAGATCGGCTCTATGAGCGCGCTGGCGAAAGCAGAGAGAAAAACGACAATCAGCACGCGGCGCAAATCCGCGCTCCAGGGAATGCGAACTCTCCCCGTATGGGTCGTGGTCGCGCGCGTTTCGCGCATGAAGAACAACGCCCACGCGAGCCCGAACAACGCAGCCGCCGCATAACCTGCAAACGCCCAGAACCATGCTGCGGACATCGGCAGCATGCCAAGCAGTGTGAACCCATAAACCGCGCCCAGCATGCTCCCCTGGACCGACGTGCTCGTGAGACGGCCCATCGCGACGCCGCGCATGGCCGCATCGTTGAGATCCGCGATGATCGTGCGCGCCGACACCCACATCAGCGACGCGCCAAGACCCTGCAGGAAACGGGCGACGTAAAAATCCGTCAGCGTCTCGCTCATTGCCAGCACGGACATCGCCGCGCAGTAAAAGATGAACGCGGCCGTAAAGAACCAGCGCCGGCCGAAGCGGTCCAGACAATACCCCACCACCGGTCGCACCAGCAGCATGGTTCCGGTAAACACCGCATACATGCCGCCTATCCCGAAAGCGGAGATACCGAGATCATCGGCACGGATCGGCAGGCCGAAATTGAGAAACACAAAGGCGGTGCTGCCTAAAAACACCGCGGTGAGGTAAGACGGCGTTCTGGCCTGAGTTTTTTGCGCCTCGCTCATGGATGCCTTATAACACTTTGCCGGGGGAACAGAACCAGGTTGGGAGGAAACGGCATGGGCGCCGACGAAACGGGTACAGTGCTGATTGCCGGCGCCAGCGGCCTGGTGGGCAGCGCTGCCGCGCTGTCTTTTGCCGCGGCCGGCTGGGAGGTGCTCGCCGCCTGCCGCCGCCCGCCGGAACTGCTGACTCACGAAACACGCATTGCCCATCTGCCTCTGGATCTGCAGGACCAGGCACAGTGTGCAGAGACCGCCGCCGATCTCGGGCGCGTCACCCACGTCGTGTACACCGCCGTTTACGAATTGCCCGGGCTCATTGCCGGCTGGTCCGACCCCGAACAGATCGCAACCAACGGACAGATGCTGCGCAACCTGATCGATCCGCTCCTCACCCATGGCAACCTGCAGCACGTGACGCTCCTCCAAGGCACCAAAGCCTATGGCGCCGCGGTGCAGCCCATGCGGGTACCGGCCCGCGAAGATCAACCACGCGTCGAGCACCCGAACTTTTACTGGGTTCAGGAAGACGACTTGCGCGCTCGCGCCGCACGGCATGGCTTCGCGATGACGATCCTGCGCCCACAGCTGATCGTCGGGCCGAATCACGGTGTCGTGATGAATCTGCCCCCGGTGATCGGCGCCTACGCGGCGCTGCGCCACGCCGAAGGGCTGCCGTTCAGCTTTCCGGGTGGCCCCGATTGGGTCTGGGAAGCCGTCGACGTGAGATTAGTTGGCGACGCCTGCGTCTGGGCGGCCACCTCGGGCAACGCGCGAGGGGAAACATATAACCTCACGAACGGCGAAGTGTTCCTGTGGCGCGACATGTGGCCGGCCATCGCTGCAACGCTCGGCGTCGAAACCGGGCCGGACGAACCGTTGAGCATGGCGAGCTATATGAACGCGCGCGGGGCGCTCTGGGATGATGTGGTTGCCCGGCATGACCTGCGCCCGATCAGCCTGCCGGACCTGTTGGGTGAATCCCATTTTTATGCCGACCTGTGTTTTGCCCACGGTGCAGCCGCCGCACCCGCGCCCACATTCGTCAGCACGGTCAAAATCAAACAGGCTGGATTCAGCGACACTTACAACAGCGAAGAAAGTTTTTGTCACTGGCTGCGCGATCTGCAGGAACGCCGCGTGTTGCCGGTATTGTCATCATAGGAGCACATCATGAAAGTCATCATCGCGGGCAGCTTCGACTTCGAAGATCCAACCCAGGTCCCCGAAATTCTGCGCGGCGCAACACCCCTGATCGAGGGCGCACTCAGCGAAGAAGGCTGTATCGCCTACGATTGGACCGAAGACCATCGTATCCCGGGAAGGGTGCACGTTTATGAGGAATGGACATCATCCGAAACCCTGGAAGCCCATCTCAACGATCACTGGTACCGGGACATGGGCGCGTACCTGGCGCGATTTCCGCGCAAGCCGCGAGATTCGGTCATCAAGAAGTACCGCGTCGACTTCGAAGAACCCGTCTACGACGACACCGGAGTCGCCCGCGGACACTTCTTCACCGCGACCGACTGAACATGAGCCTGTGACGAAGCCAGTTCAGATGGCGCGGGCCCTCTTAAAGCAGAATCTGCCCGCGAGCGAACCAGCCGGTAAAGCACCCATGCCTGGGGCGCTTGTCAGGGCTGGTACCAGATGGGGGAGGTATACGCCCGATCCTGGATCACCATGGGGACTTCTTCCGGCAGGTCGAGACCGAAAAAGGCAGCGTCATAGGCGGTCCAGCGCGGCCGGGGGATCTCCAGCACACGCACGTAGTAAAACGCGCTTTGTCGCCGGTCGAAATCGGGGTCTTCCCATACGGTGCTGAGCTCGGCGGCACCAATGGAATTGGTATAGCTCGCGTTCGCCACGTCCACGGTTGAACCCACAGCGGGCAATTTACCGGTGTCCGCGTCCAGCGTGCGATCGCCGGACCAGACCACGTCGTACACGCGTTCCTGCACCTCATTGTTTCGGTCCAGCCAGCCTTTCACCACCTGGATGCGATCGAGGTTGGGGCCGTCGGGATCTTTGATGGCAGAGACAATGAACCTGGGCGTCTGGCCCCGTTTCGCCATGGTCAGTTCACCGCCCATGGGCACGCCATTGGCGTAAGCAGGGCCCTCATAGCCCGGCCGCTCAACGGCGTCGGGCTGATAGTGATACCCGCCAAAAAAGCGCACGACAATGCGCGAACCGGTAGTGGCGTAGACCTCGCGCCGCTTCATCGCATCGAAGATGGCTTCCCGGGTATTCTCATGTGCCCAAACCGCGGCATAACCCGAAGCCACAATGCGCCAGTTCTGCCAGAGCTGATCCGCCGCCATCGCGTTCTGCGTACGCTCGGGACCAGGTTCAGATTCCGGAAACTTACCAAAGAAGTTGTCTTCAGCCGTCGTCGACAGGCTGTTGTGCCCGTCGGTGCTGCCAATCATGCCGAACTTGTAGGGATTGACGCCGAGTTCCTCCGCGTACGAGAGACCGAGCTTGAGCGCACCGCGCGCGTATTCGTGCTTGAGCATCCAGTCTTCTTTTTTCTGGGTGCGCCCGATGTTGTCCCAATCCCAGTTTTCGTAATCGGCAAACTCATCATTGGGAGACAAGAGCGGATGCGCTTCGCCGTCGCCTTTAACCTGAGTGACCTCGTAGATCGGCTCCCATCGCGCGCGTTTTTCAGCATACGCCGCCGTGATCGGCTTGCCGTCCACACTTTCCGCCGGAAACATCATGCCATTCGACAGGTTGCCATTGTGCGGTATCGCGAGCACCTGCCCGCCGGTGAAGGCTTCATACCGCGCGAGCGCGTCCCAGAGATCGCGCGGGTCCAGACTGTCCTGACCGGAGAACGGCGGCAGCTGCCCCACCTTGTCGGCACCATCTCGATAGACCACCACCCGATGCAGGTTGTTGCCCGCGATCATGGACGTCCACTCGTAACCGGTGAGCGCGGTAAACACGCCCGGCCGGTTGTATTCGTCGGCAGTCTGCGCAATCTCCTGCCAGATGCTGCGCCGCGATTCCAAAGGAAAGGCGGGGTTGTTTTCGGGATCAGACATACTGCCAGTGAACGCGCCCATCATCCGCGCCGGATTTCCTTCCGCGATGAATTGTGCCCACGCCTGCCCTGCCTTCGTGCCGGTAACCAGCGGGTCGCCGACGCCAAAACGGTAGTAGCCGCCGAGGTATTCGGCATGGTCGGCAACCACCAGGAAGTCCAACGGCCGCCGCAGCTTCACCTGCATACCGTTGTGAGCCGTGTAGGCCTGTCCCTGGGCAAAGCGGTAGGCATCCGCCTGCGTCAGGTTCATGTTGCCCAGGGAATATGCATCCGCCGAGTTCCGGGAATGCAGATGCGTGTCTCCCCAGTACACGTTGCCCGGGTAGTCATGTTGTGCGGGCTGGGAGTACCCGTCAGCGGCAAGCGACGCAGCAGAAACCGTCAAGAGCGCCCCGACGACCACTGCGCTAAACGAGAAGTTCAATCCAGCCATAGGCCCCTCCAACCCAAGACTTGCGAGCAGATAATAACATCCAGGGAGGCCAAGCCTCCCTGGATGACACGCTTCAGAAAGAAACGCCCAGTTCCAGACCGTACGTGCGCGGCTCGTTCCACGCAATCGCTTGCGTCAAACCGCCGATGAACGGCCCGCCGGCTTGTCGCTCATCAGTCAGGTTTCGTCCGAACGCGGTCACGCGGTAGCGTCCATCTTCCCAGGCGTAGGTAATTGTGGCGCTCAGATCGTCGATGCTGTCGAGAAACCCGCGTGGGTTGTTGTCGGGACTGGTTTCCTGCTCGTCGGTCCAGCGGTAAGACAACGTGCTGGAAAGCTCACCCGCACCCAGTTGAACAACGTAGTTAGTGGTGAGACCAAAGGTGTTTTCCGGCGTCCTGCGCGAAGTGAGCCCGGAGTTGTCGGTGACGATCCCGTCGCCGTTCAGATCGGCAAAGTAATCGTCGTATTCGGCGTCAAGATAGCCGTAGCTTGCGCGCACGAACCACTCAGATGTGATTTGGTACATCATCTCGAGTTCGACGCCCACCATCTCCAGGACAGCCGCGTTCCTGACGACGGTTGCCACGTTGCTCAGGTCGACCGGTACCAGGATCGATTCCTGCTTATCCTCATAGTCGCTCATGAAAAGAGCGGCATTCAGGATCATGGCGCCGTCCAGCAGCGTGCTCTTCATGCCGATTTCCCAGTTCTCCACATACTCTGGATCGTAGGTCGGATCGAGGTTGAAGTTGGCCTGACGCCCAAAGAAGCCGCCGCTCTTGAAGCCTTCGCTGTAGGAACCGTAGAGCATGAATTCATCGCTCGGCTGATAGCGCACGCCGACCTTTGGCGTCACCTCTGTCCATTCATCATCAAAGGGCTGCGGCTGAAACAGCGCAGGGATCGGGTCTCCTGCAGCAGGGTCATAGAACACGCCGCCATTGCCCCCGATGAAGTCTTTCTCTTCTTTGGTCCAGCGGAGTCCCGCCGTCAGCGTCCAGGCGTCGTTGATGTGCCAGTCGCCCGACAGGAAAGCAGCTGTGGATTCCGTCTCTTGCGACTGCCCGTTGCTGGAAAGGGTTGTGGGCGACAAGGGTATGGGCACAACACCGAGCACCGACAATTGATAGTGGAGATGGGCCACATCCCAGCGCTGCTCATAGTCCACGTCCCAGTAATACAAACCCGCGACAAACTCGAACTTGTCGGAGAACTGTGAGGTCATGCGCAGCTCATGGCTCTTCTGGTGCCAGTCATTGAAGAAACGCATATCCAGGAGGTTAGCCTCAGCGCCGTCGAAGTGCTGATTGTTCTCTTCATCCATATCGCGGCTGGTGCCGATATACGTCATCAGAACCGGGCCGAGATCCCAATTGACTGTCGCAATGAACGTATCGTAATCGTTGTCGCTGTCGTTGGTTCCGTTGGCTGAGTTGTGATCCTCGTCATCGCTCGAAGTAGCGACGCAGCCATTCGCACCGCCGGTCAGGCCGAGCAATTCGAGCCCGCACGTCAGTTCTGCCGGCGAGTTGTTGTTGTGGTAAGCACCCTGCTCGCTATCGTCTTTAAACTTCTCATAGTGCAGCTTGAGGTCGAGGTTATCGGTGGGTTCCCAGAGCACAGCAAGGCCGTAATTCTGGATATCGTCCCCGCCCACGTCCCGGCCAAGGGTGCGGTTCTTGATATAGCCATCACTTTCAATGCTCGCGCCGAAGAATTTGACGCCCGCGTTTTCACCCAGAGGTGCATTCACGACGGCTTTGAAATCTTCGCGGCCGTGATCGCCGGCCGTGGCGCTGATGTCGGCGCCCCATTCTTTGGTGACGGCGCCACGGATGACATTGATGATGCCGCCCGTCGTGTTCTTACCGAAAAGGGTACCTTGTGGACCACGCAGGACCTCAATACGTTCGATATCAAAGTTCTGCAAAAGCACGCCACTGGACGTGCCGAGGAACATGCCGTCCATCATGACCCCGATCGCGGGATCAAAACTCTTATCGCTCTCAGACGAGGACACCCCGCGGATGCTGATGTTCGCGCCGCTGGCAATGCCGGCCGTTCTGCCAATGATCAGATTGGGTGAGAAGTTTTGAATATCCTCGAGCCGGCGAACATGCGCTTCATCGAGTTCTTTGTCGATCGCGCTGACCGCTACCGGCACGTCCTGTATGGACTCGGAGCGTTTGCGTGCGGTGACGACAATCTCCTCGATGACCGCCTGCTCCGCCAGAGCGACGGGACTGCTCAGGCTGCCTGCAGCCAGCAGCGATGCCCCGAGCACCAGGAACGTATTGTGTCGCCCGCGAGCGAACAGATGCGCAAAACTCATTGAATCCCCTCTTTGTGAAATCTACTTTCGATACCGCTTCCGGATGTCGGGCTGGCCCTGTCAGCGCGGAAGCCGCTCTCTCGCGTGCATCTACCCACAAAAACCAGGCCAAGTAAACGTTTTGGTAAATTTTCGGATAACAAAGGGGGAGCGAAGCCAAAAAAGACCACCATTACGGAAATAGTTTTCCATTCTGGTAAAATGCGGTGGATGACTGACTTTGATCCCGGTCACCTGCGCGCCAATCGGATACGCTTGGGCATCTCGGCCACCGAGGTGGCCAGACGCATGGGCGTGAGCCCCGCGCAGATCCATCGTCTCGAACACGGCGACCGACGCCTGACCGTCAATGCGCTGATGCGTTACTGCCAGGCAATCGACATCAGCGTCGGACAGGTGTTTGCACCAAACGTCTGGGTGCCCGTCACGGGCGTCATAGATTCCGATTTCGAAATACAGCCATTGCCGCCCGATGCAGCCGATCAGATTCTGGCACCCCCGCTGGTGGAAGACATGAGCCAGCTGGCCGTCGTGCGCTGGGCCGCGGGGCGTCGATTCGCACCGATGCGCGACCATGCCGTCTTCTACACCCGTCACGAGAACGGTGTGCCGGACTCCGCCTGGGATAAGCGCTGCGTGATCTTACGCAGCAACGGCACTCAATGCCTCGGTTGGCCAACGCAGCAAAACGGCAGTGTTCACATCGACGTTGGTGACGGCCCGGTGGATTTCAACGTAGACATCGTTTGGGCGTCACCGGTCATCGCCGTCATGCCGCCTTTCGCAATTGCAGACCTGCAACCGCCCACATAGCCAGGCATGACGCAGGGCGCTGCACATCTGGCGCTGTTTACGAAAAAGAAAATCCCCGATAATCATCCGCCGCGACATCTTCACAGATCTCTCTGTACGCGCCGACGCCGGCGGCATACGGCATGAACACGCGCGGCTTACCCGCGACGTTTGCCCCCAGATACCAGGAGCCACCTTCCGGAAAAAGCGTCGCGTTGGCTATCTCGTTGACGTGATTCACCCACTGGTCTTCGGCGACCTGCTCGGGTTCGATACGCGTGTAGCCATGCTCACGCATGTACTGCAAGCAATCCACCATCCAGTCGACGTGCTGTTCGATAGAGACGAGCATGTTGCTCAAAACCGACGGGCTGCCGGGGCCCGTCACGGTAAAGAGATTCGGAAAGCCCGCCATGCCGATGCCGAGATAGGTGCGCGGTCCGGCTGACCACTTATCGGCAAGCCGCTCGCCGTGCTCACCAACAATGTCCATCCGTAAGAGCGCGCCCGTCATCGCATCGAAACCCGTCGCCAGCACCAGATCATCGAAAGCGTAGTCCCGGCTTTCAGTGGTGAGGCCCGTCGCGGTGATCGTCTTTATCGGATCTTCGCGGACGTTGACGAGCGTGACGTTGTCACGGTTGAAGGTCGCGTAGTAACCCGTATCCACGCAGATGCGTTTGCTGCCAATCGGATGATCAGACGGACACAGCGCCTCTGCCGTAGCCGGGTCTTTGACGATGCTGCGTATTTTGTTGCGCACAAACTCCGCAACCCTCGCGTTAGTCTCCGGGTTTATGAGCGAGTCGGCGAACGCGCTCAGGAAAAACGCCCCTCCGCGCTGCCAGTACGGATCCAGGATATCGGCAACTTCGTCATCACTCATGCCGGCAGCGCTTTCCGCTACCGGCGTGCGTGCTTTCGGCTCGATCTCGAGGTCGCCGAAACCGGAGCTCAGACCTTCCTTATGAAAGCGCCGGTGTTTGCGATAGTTCGCCTTGAAGGCTTCGACCCACGCATCATCCAGCGGCCCGTTGGCTGCCGGCACGCTGTAATTGGGCGTGCGCTGAAAAACATAGAGATGCTCTGCCTGCTCGGCAATCACCGGGATGGCCTGGATACCTGACGATCCGGTACCGATGATGCCCACTGTGCGCCCGCTGAAATCGACCCCTTCATGGGGCCACAGGCTTGCACGGTAAACGGGACCGGCGAAGTCGCTGATGCCATCAATCGCGGGCAGCTGGGGTACCGACAGGCAGCCCGTGGCGAGAATACAGAAAGGCGCTTCCACAACGAGTCCGGGCTCGGTGGTCACTTGCCATGAGCCGTTCACATAATGGACGTGGTTGACCTTGTGGTTGAAGCGGATGTCCTTGTTCAGATCAAACCGTTCGGCAACGTGTTCGGCATATTTGAGGATTTCAGGCTGCGTGGCATAGCGCTCGCTCCACTGCCACTCCTGCTCGAGTTCCTCGGAGAAAGAGAACGAATAGGCGAGACTTTCCGCGTCGCAGCGCGCGCCTGGATAACGGTTCCAGTACCACGTGCCACCAACGTTGTCCGCCATCTCGAGAACGACGGCAGACATACCCTGCTTGCGCAGCCGATGCAGCATATACATACCGGCAAATCCTGCCCCGACAATGACGGCGTCGAACTTCTCTGCCACGCTCAACTCCGCGAGGTCAATTGAAAGGACCACCAGTGCCCCGGACGCGGGGTATCCGGCTCGAGGCCGAGTTTGGCAACACGCGCGGCCCAGGCAACGTCCAACGCATCGGCATCGATCAGCCGCGCCAGCGTGACCGGGTAGATCGTCTCCCGCACCCGGATATATCCCGCCGGATTGTCGAGCGCGGCAGCAGACCAGGATTTGCCGTCACACTGGGAGCAGCTGATGTAGAGATCCCCGCCGCTCGACATGCAGTTCAGGTTGATCGACCAGGGTATGCCGCGGTCGACCTCAACCTGGCACAAGCCGACGTCGTTGACGAAGCTCCAGTCCGTTACCGGTGCGGGCGCCTCCTCTCCGGCAAGCGGGCCGCCCGGCACCGTCGCGCACGGGCATGCGAACCAGAACACTGCGCCGCCGACGACGACGGCCCCAACGACAAGCACGAGGAGCAGACGCACAGCTATACCCGCGCCTCCGGGAAGATGCGCAGGAAGTTCTCGCTGTAGAACTGTGTGCGCACCGCCTCATCCGCTTCCGGCAGCGTCCGCTCGAAACGCGCGATCGGATCCCGGGTGCCCTCAATATGCGGATAGTCACTGGAAAAGAGGTAAAGATCGGCGTTCGACTGGGCAATCATGTTACCCACGTCTTCATGCGGCATCGGCGTGAAGCCGAGCTGTTCGGTGATCTGTTTGCTGGGCTTACGCTCGAAGCGCACGGAGGTGTCGTTGCGGCTGTAGACTTTCGCCACCGCGTCCAGGCGGCGGAGCATCTCCGGCACCCAGCCTGCGCCGAGCTCAACTGCGGCGCCTTTCAGCGTCGGATGCCGGTCGAGCACACCATCCATGACCAGCATGCTGAGCCACATCTCGGGTGCCTGATGCATGACCGTGGCGTCCTTGGTGCGCACGTTCTCGCCGCCGCCGAGCCAGTCTTTGGTCGGTCCGCGACCGTTGTTGCCCCAGTCTTTGGACACTTGCAGCGGCGCGCCGCCGACGTGCAGCAGAAACGGCACACCTGCTTCCGCGAGGAGTGCCCAGAAAGGTTCCAGGTCCACATGCCCGGGGGAATGTCCAATCGGCGCGCGATGCGGTACCCAGAGTGCCTCGAGCCCCTGATCGATGGCCCACTGCGCTTCTTCGATCGCCAGTTCCGGCACATCGAGCGGAACCACGCCTACACCCATGAGGCGTTCGTCGTCCGCGCAGAAGTCCACCATGTGGCGGTTGTGCGCGCGGGTCGCGCCATAGCGCAGATGCGGCTCCTTTTTACTGCTGGGATGAAACGGAAAAGCCACGGAATGGGTGGCGAACACGAGCTGTTTTTTGAACCCCAGCAGATCCATCGCCACCTTGCGGTCTGCCGCGTTGAAGGCGCCCAGCGCCTGAATCTCCTTCGAGCTTTCGATGAGCTTATCGCCCAGGGCAACCTGCTCGGCAACATGCGCGTCGCTGTGGCGCCCGCCCTGCTCCATGATGACCGCCACCTCTTCATCAGTGACGATCGAGGCGCTGTAACTGACTTCCGGAATTTCGTCGCGAATGCCCGGGTCGGCGTATTTCTTGAGAAAGTCCGGCAGCTCCATGATGTGGCTGTCAGCGTCGTAAAACGGTCGTGTATCCGGTGCGTATGCCATGCGCGTCTCCCCAAACTCAGCCGCAAACGTTACCGCTTTTCGTCGCCGGTCGCCACGCGCCATAATGACGGTCGAACTTATTGGATACACCGGGGAGAGATGATGAGCAATCCGTTCGATTTGACAGGCAAGCTGGCCGTAGTGACGGGCGCGGGCAAGGGTATTGGCCGAGGTATCGCGCTGGCGCTCGCCAATGCGGGGGCCGACGTCGTCGTATCTTCGCGGACCGCCGCGGATCTGGAAAGCCTCGCTGGCGAAATCGACGCGCTGGGACGCAAGGCTTATTGTGTGCCCGCCGACGTCACCCAGCTCGAGCAACTCGAGGCCATCGCCGCTGCCGGTCAGGCAGCGGGCGGGATCGACATCTGGGTCAACAACGCCGGCGGTCTCCCGGATGCGACGCCGCGGTATCTCACGCGCACACCGCCGGAGAAATGGGACGATCAGCTCAACCTCAATCTGCGTGCGGTTTTCCTGGCCTGCCAGGTCGCCGCCGGCGCGATGGATAAAGGTGCGATCATCAACATCTCCTCGCGCGCTGCGATGGGGGGCTCCATCAAGAACGGTCCCTATGCCGCATCCAAAGCAGCGGTGAACAATCTCACCCAGACTTTTGCAATCGAGCTTGCGCCGAATATCCGCGTCAACGCCGTTGCACCCGGCCCCATTCCCACCGAAAACTTCAACGACTCGACCAACTTCCCCGATGATCAGCCGCTCGAGCAGATCCTGCGCGTGCCGCTGGGCCGCCTCGGCACGCCCGAAGACATCGGCAACGCGGTGGTATTCATGGCTTCGGAGGCGTCGGGCTGGGTGACCGGGCAATGCCTGTACGTCACCGGCGGGCTGTAAACGCAACCCCAGAAAATTAATTTGCAGGGGGCAAACTATTTTCAGGCCGGCCGCGACATAGACCGGCATGGCACCAACAAACCCAATAAAAGCCGTGGATAACACCACCGATGGCGTAACCAGCCTGTCCGGCGCCGGCATGGACCGGGTCATCGAGAAGAAACGTCTGCCCTGGGAGAAGATCGGCGGCATCGGCGCGGCCATCGTCGTTGTGATCCTTGCCGGTTTGTACTGGTGGGACGGGACGAGCGGCCGCACGTTCATCCTCGAAGGCAGCCGAGTGGTCGTCTCGCCGGTCGTGCAAGGCACGTTCGACGACTTCATTCCGATCCGCGGCCGCGTCACCCCGCGCCAGACCGTCTACCTCGACGTCATCGAGGGGGGACAGGTCGAACGACGCTACGTCGACGACGGCGCGATGGTGACCGCCGGCGACCTGATCGTGACGCTCAACAACACCTCTCTGCAGCTCGACGTGACCCGCAACGAAGCCATGGTGACGGAGCAGCTCAACAATATGCGCACCATCGAGCTGCAGCTGGAACAGAACCGTCTGCAGCATAAGCGCAACCTGGTGGAGATGGATTATCAGATCACGCGTCTGCGGCGTCAGATCGAGCGGCTGTCGAGCCTCGACAACGCCGGCGTCGCGGCCAAGAGCCAGCTGGAAGATGCCCGGGATGAGCTGGACTACTTCGAGAAGCGCCGCGAGGTCACGCTGGAAAGCCAGGCGACCGACGCACGCCTGCAGGAAACCCAGCTCGAATTTCTGCAGACGTCCGGCGCACAGCTGGAATCAAACCTGGATCTCGCGCGCAAAAACCTCGAGGCGTTGAACGTGCGCGCCCCGGTCTCCGGCAAACTGTCGGGCCTCGACGTCGAGATCGGCCAGAGCATTCAGCGCGGCGGCCGTCTGGGGCAGATCGACGATCCGGACAGCTTCAAGCTGCGGGTCGAGGTCGACGAGTTCTATCTCAATCGTGTGGATCTCGGTCAACCAGCTCAGCTCGAGCGCAATGGACGCGATTACACCCTCACCGTCAGCAAGATTTATCCGCAGGTCAACAACGGTCAGTTTGAGCTCGACCTGCTGTTCGACGACACCGAACCCAACGACATCCGACGCGGCCAGACGCTGCAGGCGACCCTGACGCTCGGCGACGCCACCCCGGCGATGCTCGTGCCCAACGGCGCGTTTTACCAGGACACCGGCGGCAACTGGATGTTTGTCGTCAACGCGGACGGCACCGAGGCGGTGCGCCGCAACGTGCGTCTGGGTCGACGCAACTCCGAATACATCGAAGTGCTCGACGGCCTCGAGGCGGGGGAGCAGGTCATCACGAGCCCCTACTCCGCTTTCAAAGAGATGGACCGCCTGACACTCACGGCAGACTAACGAGAAAAACCCATGATCAAATTCGAGAACCTCTCCAAGTTTTATCGCACCGACGAAGTGGAAACGGTGGCGCTGAATGCCGTCAACATCGATATCGACTCCGGCGAATTCGTCGCCGTGATGGGACCGTCAGGCTGCGGCAAATCAACGCTTCTGAACATCGTCGGCATGCTCGATACGCCGAGCGCGGGACATTACTGGTTCAACGGTGAAGACGTAGCCGGTTACAGCGAAGCGAAGCTCGCGAACATCCGCAAGCAGAACATCGGCTTCATCTTTCAGTCGTTCAACCTGATCGACGAGCTGAGCGTCACCGAGAACATCGAGCTCGCCCTGCTCTATCACAACATGCCGGCCAGCGAACGACGCGAGCGCGTCGCGCACATCATGGACAAAGTCGGCATCAGCCACCGCGCTAAGCACAAGCCGAGCCAGCTGTCCGGTGGCCAGCAACAGCGCGTCGCCGTGGCGCGCGCGATCGTCGGCGATCAGCGCTTGATTCTCGCTGACGAGCCGACAGGCAATCTCGACAGCGCGCATGGGCAGGAAGTGATGGAAATGCTGCAGGGGCTGAACGCCGAAGGCACGACGATCGTGATGGTGACGCACAGCCCCAGCCACGCCGAGTATGCCAGGCGCATCATCAACTTGTTCGACGGCCAGGTCGTCACTGAAGACCTCCGCGCAGCGGTATAGCCACGTGATTAAAAACTACCTCATCATTGCCCTGCGTCAGCTGATCAAAAACAAGCTGTACGCTGCCATCAACGTGCTCGGTCTTGTGGTCGGGCTGGCATTTTTCCTCTTCGGCGTGCTGCTCGTGGACTACGAACGCAGCCACGACACCGAGTGGGCGCAATCCGATCGAATCTTCACCGCAGGCACGCTGTTCGGGCCATCGGCCAACATCGGCGTCGGTGAAACCGATGGCATATATACGGCTTTCGCGCCTTTCATTGATGCCGAAATCGAGGAAGTCGAAGAAATCGCCCGCACGGTCGGGCGCGAGTATCTCCTGTCTCACGACGACAACCACTTCTATGAGCGGATCCGCTTCGCGGACCCGGCGCTGACCAGGATCTTCGATTTCACTTACATCGAGGGTGACAGTCGCGCGCTCGATGACCCGTCAGGCATCGTTCTGACACGCGCCATCGCCGAGAAGTTTTTCGGACAGAACTCCGCCATAGGCAAGACCCTGACCCTCGACCACAACGTCGCTCTGAGCGTCACCGCCGTGATCGAGGACATGCCGAAGAACACACACTTCAGCTCGTCGATCATCGGCAGCGGCGGGCTCGAAGTGCTGGCACCTCTGCAGGCGCTGAATCGAGCAGCCGAGTACGATCTCGCGGGCAATTTCAACAATCTGTCCAGCGGCGACTTCACCTACATGCTGCTGGCTCCCGGCAAAGACCGGGAGTGGCTGCAACAGAGCGTCGACGGCGTCTTCGACCGCCACTACCCAGACGACAGCCGGGAATTCATCGAGGGACTCAAGGTACGTCCCCTGGTCGAGGCCAACACCATTCTGTGGGATGCGGTCGGGCTGCCTATCCTCGACTCTATCCGACTGCTCGGCTTGCTCGTGCTGATCGTCGCAATCGTCAACTACACCAATCTCGCCACGGCGCAGTCGCTCGGTCGGTCGCGCGAAATCGGGCTACGCAAAACCATGGGCGCATCGCGCGGGCAGCTGATCGCTCAGTTCCTGGTGGAAAGCATCTGCGTCTCAGCGATCGCGATGATCGTGGCGCTGCTTCTCATGGCGCTCTTCGTGCCGGCTTTCAACACCGCGGCCGATAAAGCGCTGGCCATACCCTATCTGAGTCTCATGCCATGGTTCGTTGCGACCGCGGTTGCCGTCGGCCTCGTTGCGGGGGCTTATCCGGCATATCTGATCACCCGGGCCAGCCCGATAGATGCCCTGCGCGACGGCAACAAAAAAGGCGCGAAGGGCGGCATCTTCCGGAATCTCATGCTCGTCGTGCAGTTCTCGATCTCCATATTCATGCTGGCGATGGTGATGGTGATGTATCTGCAGAACAATAAGATCGCCGACTCCGCCGAGATCTATCCGAAGTCTCAGATCATTGTCGTGAAGCGCCTGAACGTGGAGTCGATCAGAGACAAGCTCGAAACTTTGCGCCTGGAGCTCCTCAAGGTTCCCGGCATCGAGGAAGTCACCTTTTCATCCCTGATACCCTATGAGCAGAGCAACTCGTCTTTCGGTGCCTCTCCGGTGCGCGGTGATGAGGACCAAACCATGCTCGTCAACCAGGTCATCGTGGATGAGCACTTTCTCAAGACTTACGACATCCCGCTGCTGGCAGGGCGTGATCTGGATCTTGCCGTCGGCAACGACACTGTGCGCGAGGGTGCCACCACCGCAAACGTGATCGTCAACCAGCTGGCCGCCCGCCAGCTCGGCTTTGGCGAGGCCAGCGAGGCGGTAGGCAAAACCTTCTACGATTTCGCGGAATCTCGTGAACCGCGCGCATACAACATCGTCGGCGTGATCGCGGACCAGAACTTTCAAGGTTTCCACAATCAGATCAAACCCACCGCTTTCTACATGATGCCGGAGTGGCGACGCCTCGGATCGGTACGTGTCGACGGGATATCGATGGCGTCGGCGCTGCAGGCCGTAGAAGACGTCTGGGCGGATCTCATCAGCGACTATCCCATCCAGACGGACTTTCTCGAGGACGAATTTCAAGAGAGCTTCCAGATTTACACCGGCTTGTCCAAAATTCTCGCTGGATTTGCCTTCGTTGCCATGGCGCTCAGCCTCATCGGGCTTTTCGGTCTGGCTGCGTTCATGGCGGAGACGCGCACCAAGGAGATCGGCGTGCGCAAGGTCATGGGGGCAAATGTCTTACAAATTACCCGGCTCCTCATATGGCAGTTCTCCCGGCCGGTGATGTGGGCATTGCTCCTGGCGCTGCCCGGCGCCTACCTTGCGTCCGCACAATTCCTCGCCTTTTTCGCCGATCGCATCGGTTTTACCGAGGGAATCGTTGCCGGGGCGGGCGTCATAGCCGTGCTGTTTGCCTGGGTGATCGTGGGCATCCACGCGCTGCGCATCGCGCGCGCAAACCCGATCAACGCACTGAGATACGAGTAATCGCGCGCCCGAGATAGCGGATAAACACCCTTTTTCTCGACAACGGGATTGATTTTCTCCGCCAAACCTCGCACTTTGTCGTTTAGTCAGTGTGGGTGCATATAAATTAGCGAAGTTCTGGGCAAAGCGCCTGCGGTGAAGACCGCAGGCTTCAACGCTGTCGCCGACTACACGCGGATCGGTATCGATATCCTCTGGACCCTGACCCAGTTCCCGCGGTGGATTCTTTTGTCACCGGATCCCGCGGCCATTGCTGCGTCATCAGGAACGGAATTCGGTATCAACGTCGCCACCACCGACGATCCGGCGGGCGACGATTACGTCTGCGCGAAACTCGCCGATCTGAACGTCTCCCACGTGCGCCTGGCATGGTCGCATGCTTCACCGCACGGCCCCATGCAGCGGCTTCTGGAACGACTGCTGCAGGAGGGGTACGACGTCATGGTCGCGCTGGTTCCCGATCCAGCGGATGCGAGACTGCTGGCGGACGACACCGCGAGCCAGCACCGTTGGCGCACCCAGGTAAAACAATTTCTTTCAGCCTACGGCGATCGAGCGGCGGTAGTCGAAATCGGCAACGCGTCGAATCGCAAGAAGTGGTCGGGCTATTCGCCGCGCAGCTACCTCACCGCCTGGCAGATTGCCGCCGAAGAGGCAAAGTCGGCGAACATCAACCTCGCCGGCCCCAACGTCTCTGACTTCGAGCCGTTCTTCAACGCGTTTTATCTGCGCGGCATGCGCCGCGCCGGGCTGATGCCGAGCATCCAGACAACCAATCTCTTCGTCGAGCGGACCATCGAGCCGGAGGCTTATGATGCTCGCGCCATGAGCCGCTATCTCAGCCGTGGTGTCCGCCTGAATCTGACTAAAAAGATCAAAATTCTGGCGCTGCTGGCCAAACGTCTCGGCATCGCCGATACCTATTGCACTTATACCTGCTGGACAAACAAACGCCTGTCGCGCTGGACGGTTTATCCCGAGCGTAAGAGAGCCGACTACCTGGTGCGCTACCTCGTCATCGCCCATGCCTCCAACCGGCTAGAGCGCGTATATTGGGGACCGCTCATAGACGCACGCGATGGCCTCATCAATTGTGGCGGCGAGGGCTACCCGAAGGTCGACAATGTCGCGAACTACGCTCGCGTGCGCGGAAACATCAGCGAGTTTCGAGTCAACGAAAGCTATGCCGCCTTCAAGTTTGTGACCAGCCTTCTCCACGACAGCGCTTGCGAGCAGGCCGTCTCAAACCTCACCGGCCTGGGTCACTATGTTTTCGTCGACGAGGATTTTGAGCATCACGTCATGTTCGCCAGGGATCGCGCGGCTTATGACGTCCGCGATCTATATCCCGCTGACATGGCAATGCAACGTGCGCATGACATTTTCGGAAATCGGCTGTCGCCCGCAACGTTTCAGGGCGTAGTCACCGAACGTCCCGTCATTCTCAAGTGGTCAAAGGATGAACAGCCACCCCGCCCGGACCGCGCGGCCGTGCAAAACCTGCCCGCGATCGGCGGCAGCAACGCGGTGCATGGCCTGGATATGCACCGGTACCCCGTGGCGGTGAGAAACGACACCTGGCAAGGTGTCGTGGGTCTCGACTGCAGCCTGGGTCGAGAGGCGGCCGAGACACTTACCCCTGGCCATCTGCACGATCTCGAACCGCTCCACATCCTGCGTGACAAACGCAACCGGCTGTGGACGGTTGCGTCACCGCTCGATTCAAGCCTCGTCACGGTCAAGCTGAACCGCGCGACAGGCGCGCGCCGCCTGAGTTATCTGTTTTCGTCGAGCAAAGGTCAGCGCCACTGGAACAACGCGACGGAAATGGGCCGTCGCGGCATACCGACCCCGCGACCGTTGGCCTATTTCGAGCGGCATGGCTTTGCCGGTGTGCGCGAAAACTACTATCTCTGCGAATTCACTCCAGACGCTTTCTCGACACGCGACGTCTTCACGGCATTCAAGCAGGGTGCGGACAGCTACCGAGGCATCGCCAAGGATGCCTGGATAGAAACTGTGGCTCAGTTTGTCGCCATGATGCATCAGCGCGGCATGATTCACCGTGATCTGTCGTCGGGCAATCTCCTGATCACAATGCAAAACGGAAAACCCGACATACAGGTGATCGACATAGGTCGAGCGGTGTTCAGTAAAAGGCAAGGTGCCGCGACCGACCTGAAAAGGATCTGCTACAAGCTGGGATGGGCCGATCGGGAGGCATTCGTGGACGAATATAAAAAGGCGCTGCCTGACGCAGATACGCGTTTCTGGCGTCTGAGCCTGCGCAGCTATGACGCCAAACAAACTCTCAAACGCGTGCTCAAAGGCCGCGGCCTGCGTAAGAAGCTGCGGCAGAAACGTACCGCCTGAGGCTTATGCCATGCTCAATGCCAGCCGCAGTCGGCAACGCGATCACCACCCATGGGGAGAGATGACGTGAAGGTCTACGGCGTCACGGTTTCCTATTACACCGGCAAGCTCGAAGCCTACCTGCGCTACAAGGGCATCCCTTACACGATGGATCACCATCCGTTCGCCGACCAGGGGCGTATCAAAAAGCAGGTCGGCGCCATACAGGTGCCGATCGTCGAGCGGGATGATGGTCGCTGGATGTCCGATACCACACCGATGCTTCTCCAGCTCGAGCAGGAACATCCGGAACCGAGCATCCTGCCGGATTCGCCCAGCGTGCGTTTCACGGCGCTTCTGATCGAAGATTATGCAGACGAATGGCTGTGGCGCGCTGCGATGCACTACCGCTGGAGCTACGAGCACGACCGTGAGCTTCTCTCCCGCATTCTAGCGGACGAGATCACCCATCATCTGCGGCTGCCCGCTTTGTGCGCCGGAACATGGTCAAACGCCGTCAGCGCCAGAGTTTTGTCGTCAAAGACGGCGTCACGCCACAGACACAGAATCATGTCGAGCAGGGTTACCGAAACGCGCTCGCCAACATGACCACCATGCTCGAGGACACACCGTACCTCCTCGGTACGGCACCGAGCATTGCCGACTTCGGTTTCATCGGACCGATGCTTCGACACTTCGGACAGGACCCGACACCGGCGGAAATCATGCGCAACGAAGCGCCCGAGGTATTCGACTGGCTCTCACGTGTATGGAATTCGCGAGCGACGACCCATCATGTCAGTTTCGTCAATGAAATTCCGCGGAGCGCTGATTCGATGCTCAAGGAAATCGCCGAAACGCACCTGGTGCAATTGACGCAGAACGCGATTGCATTTGCCGAGGGCCGACGACACTTTGCCATGAACGTGCAAGGCTGCGCGTATGACCATCTACCAGTCTCGCGCTACCGCGTCTGGTGCCTCGAGCAGCTGCGTAAAGCTTACGACGCGCTACCCGACGCCGACAAAAACACAATGCGCCAACGCCTTCCCTACTCCGAGGCAGAGGTGCTCTGGCAACCCGAGCCCGTGGCCCGGTCTGACTACGACGAAGAAGGGCTGGCGCCCTTCAACAAAGCAATCAACGTGTATGGGGTAGGCACGCCGCCCTGAACATGAACAGCGGCACGCAGAGCGTGCCGCTGCCCGACAGAGTCAGCCGTCGTCGCCGATGACCTGCATGCCGCTCCACAAGCTTTGGTCGCAGTCGACGACCACATTGAAGTGACGAATCAGAGACTGTCCCGCCTCACTGGGCAACATGGCGCCGGTGAACGACGACCAGGCGCTGACGTTGTTGTAGACGCTGAACAAGTACATGTCGCGGACGTTGGCACCACCGGTGATGGGCTGCACCATGAACGTTGAATTCGGCGAATTGTCGCCCATACCGCCCATCACGCCAGCGATGTGATTGCGAAGATCGATAAGGTCCGCCCCGCCGCGGCCGTGCTTGAAGTCGCAGGCAAACGAGGTGATGTGCGCGGTGTCATCGTTATCTTCGGCATCCGCACCTTCGCGCTGATGCACCGGCATGATGACATTCAAGCCAGGCTGGCAGCTGGCCACGTTGTCGAAACGCGCCTGCACGCCGGACAGATCGGGGGTTGCGGCGAATGTGTCAGAAAAAGCCGCAAACGCGCCGACACTGTCGTGCGGGGACATCCACAGAAAATCCATCGGCACACCCCCCTTGAAGGGTAACCAGATGAACGCAGGGCTGAGCGTCACACCAGCTTTCGCTGCCTGCTTGACGTAATAATCCCGCGCGGACATGAGGTCATCCATGTCCTGCCCTGGATTGTAGGTGCACGCCCAGGTCTCCAGAGCAGCCGGAGGCGCTGGTGCGTGGTTATCGGCGTAACTCAGGCTCGGCAATCCAGCCAGCATAAGTACGCAAAGAAAAGAAAAGAAAGTTTTTGTTGTTTTCACTCGGGACTCCTCAACAGACTCATCGAAACGATTGGCGAAAAGGAGGTTGAAAGGAAGGTACAGACAAGCGCCGATTGAAGACCTCTTGTGCAACAAACCAAAGCACACTCGATCACGGCGCTCCTTGATCTCAGCCTCTCCCGTAGAAGAGTGTCCGACAAACAAACACACATGGCTAATGGGATTTCGGTATAAACAAAACTAGCTAAGCCGATTTAGCTATAACCACTTCGATCGAAGCGGGGTCCTGCAGCTTCCAACTGCATGCCGATACTGAGAGCAGCGCTGCCGAAAAGGTTTTCGGGCGCCTGATCTGCAATGGACGCCGTTGCTCGTATTTCGCAGCGCCGGCATTCGACGGCTTCGCCCGGGCCGGAGATTGGAGCCTGCCCGGCGATACGCTGGTTCTGCCGCCGGCCGCGATCATCACACCTAAGGCTCTGGCGCCTACGTACACGCTGCCGTTCGCACACAGATCCAACCCGCGATGCTGTTTGCCGTTGCGATTGCCCTCACTTCCGCCACCAGCGACGCTTGGGATTTCCAGAGTGGATACATTAGAGTGTCGGCCAGATCCGGGAGGGGAACATGACAAACATCGTCGACGTGCTGTGGCGCGTACACAACGATCCGGGCGGCCGCCACGAAGCAGCACTCGCCGACGTCAATCCGTCTTTCGACGATGGCCAGCATCTGCAGCTTGAACTGCTGGGGCGCTGGCTCGAGCAAGGCGAACAGATTGGCGGCTGGAAAATCGGCATGACCAGCGGTGCTTCGCGCAACGCCATGGGCGAGGGTGTCCGTCCCTTCGGTTTCATCCTCGCGAGCCGGATACGCCCATCCGGCGCGGCCCTTGATCTCGAATCGCTGTGCCGCGGCCAGGTGGAAAACGAACTTTGTATGGTGATGGGGGCACCCCTTGGCGCGGGCGCCACTGCGGCAGAGGCGCGCGCCGCGGTAGCAGCGGTGGCGCCAGCATTCGAGATCAATCAGAAACGCCTGCCGCCCGACGCGGAACCCGGACTGCGGGTTGCCGATAATTTGTCAAACTGGGGAATCGTGGCGGGCGATGGGGTTGCGCCTCCGATGGCGCTCGCCGATCTTCATGTCACGCTATCAAGCGTCATCGATGGCGAACCGCGCGCCATCGAGGCAGTGCATTCCAACGGCCACATCGACGATCACTATGAATCGCTGGCGACGCTGGCGCGTCGGCTGGCAGCGTTCGGCCACCGTCTCGAGGCCGGGCAGCGCGTCATCACCGGTGCCTACGGGAAGACGCCATTCGCGCCCGGCACCTACCGGGGTGAATTCGATCTGGGCATCGGTGCCGTCGAGGTGACGCTTGGATGAGTGGATTGAACGTCCTGCTCATTCCTGGTTTGACACTGCCGAGCATACCCGCGACATCGATAGAGGCGATCAAAGAGGCCGCCGGTGCCGACGCCACGGTGACCGTCTGCCAGTTTGACGAAGCGGCGAGCCACGTTGCCGACGCTGACGTCATCCTTGGCATTGTTCCACCCAAGCTCTTTGCCAGAGCCAAGCGCCTGCGCTGGGTGCAGTCGATATCTTCCGGCGTGGATGCGTTCATGTATCCCGAGTTCATCAACAGCCCCGTCATCCTCACCAGCGAAAAGGGCCTGGTCGGCGAGCACCTCGCCGACCACGGCTTCGGTCTCCTGCTGATGCTGACGCGTCAACTCGCCAGCGCTCGCGACCTGGGGCCCGATGCCTGGAACCACCGCCCCGAGCTCAGACGCCAGGAATACGAGCTGACCGGTTTGACGATGGGCATCATCGGCTTCGGCGGCACCGGTCGTGCCATGGCGCGCCGCGCGTCCGCATTCGGCATGACCGTGCGCGCCCTGGACAAAGACCCCGTGGCCCCGGGTGAAGGCGTCAAAGAGATCGAGCCCGCGACAAAGCTGCACGACGTCTTGAGAAGCAGCGATGTGGTCGCCATATGCTGTCCGCTCACCGCGGCGACCAACAAATTATTCAACACAGAGACCCTGTCCCTGTGCAAACCCAGCGCCATTCTGATCAACGTGACGCGCGGGGAGATCATGGACGAAGCCGCTCTGGTGCATGCGCTCAAAACCGGAGGTATTGCCGGCGCTGGCCTGGACGTTGCGCCTCGGGAGCCCCTGCCGGCAGACAGTGACCTGTGGCGCCTGCCCAACGTCGTCATGACGCCACACACCGCCGGGGCAAGCCAATATCGTGCTGAGCGCAATCTGCAGCGCTTCGTCGACAACCTCGGAAAATTTACCCGGGGTGAGACGTTAGACGGTATCATCGACAAGACTCAGGGTTACTAAATCAAAGGGGGAGACATGAGACTCGAAGGCAAAGTAGCAGCCATCACCGGAGGTGCCAGCGGCTTTGGTGCCGCTGCGGCAAAACGTTTCGTCGAGGAAGGCGCCAGGGTGGTTCTGGGCGACATTCAGGAAGACGCCGGCAAAGCGGTCGCCGCAGAGCTTGGCGACAGCGCCGTCTACGTGGAGTGCAACGTCACCAACGAAGACCATATCGCCAATCTCGTCGATACCGCCGTATCTGAATTCGGCAAGCTCGACATCATGTACAACAATGCAGGCATCGTCGGCGCGGTTGGTCCGATCGCCTCGACGCCGGGTGACGAGTGGCGCTTTACGGTGGACATTCTGCTGAACGGCGTGTTCTACGGCTGCAAGCACGCCGCTCGGGTCATGATGCCGCAGGGTTCAGGCTCCATCATCAGCATGGCCAGCACCGCAGGCATTCTGGGCGGACTGGGACCGCACTGTTATACCGCCTGCAAACACGCGGTCGTCGGTCTGACGAAAGGTGTGGCCGCTGAGCTCTGCCATCACAACATCCGTGTCAACGCGATTGCACCCGCCGGCATGGCCACCGCCATGGTCGCCAACGTTTCCACCGGCGATCCCGACGCTATTGAAGAAA
The DNA here is from genome assembly GCA_965267275.1 of Pseudomonadales bacterium. Lineage (GTDB taxonomy): Bacteria > Pseudomonadota > Gammaproteobacteria > Pseudomonadales > Azotimanducaceae > UBA4421. Next base: position 949,453 of record OZ253950.1, on the reverse strand, counting down.
CCAAAAAGATTCTCGCGCAGAACTCACCCCTCAAAGGCCGGCCGGGCCTGGCTGAAGACGTCGCGAACGCGGCACTATGGCTTGCCAGCGACGAATCTGGTTACACAAGCGGCCATACGCTGACCACCGACGCGGGCATCACAGTCGGCGCGACCACAAACCCGATCGCTTTCGCAGAATACGAGCCGCTCTTCCGCGAAGCCGGCAAAAAGGGCCTCGAGTAACAGCTCTTGCGGGCGGTGCCCGGCACCGCCCGACCGCTTTGCCGGTCTCAGGCTTCTGGGCTACCATCGATCGCCCTCCGGCACTCTGTCAGAGGGAACATCGCCGTGAACATCTGGGGGATAAACATGGCCGAAGCGTCAGACAGTCTGGACGATACGATGCGCGCCGAAGAACAGACGGTTGCCAGCCAGCCGAGCCTCTTCGGCATGCTGCTGAAAGACACCGCCATCATTTTTGCCGCCCTCTCACTATGGGCCGCGGCAGATACCTGGTTTCAGGTCACCGGTTTGTGGCTCGCGCAGGTCGTTGCGATCGGCGACGCGATCATCGTCGGTTTGCTGCTGGCTGCGCTGTTCCACGAGTGGGGTCACTATGCCGGCGCTAAGCTGAGTGGCGCCGCGACCCAGCGCGTCTATCCCAGATCGTTGAGTTTGTTCCGTTTTCAATTCCTCTACGAGGAGAACGACACACGGCAGTTTCACTGGATGACTTACGGCGGGCACATCCTGCACTGGTCGATCCTGATACTGCTGCTGATCATGGTGCCGCTGGATACGCTCGGACGTATCGCTCTGGTCAGCGCCATCTTCGGCTTCATCGCGTTTGCCACGTTCATCGAATACAACATCGTCAAAGACACCCGGGAAGGCATGGATCCGGAAACGCGCCTGCAGGCTTTGACGCAGAATGACTTTCGACAGGCCTACGGGGTGGGCACCGTTGGCGGCCTGTTTGCGTTAGCCATGCTGAGCTGATGCTCTTTCGCGACCGCGGTTACGATCGCGGGGTTGAACTCGGTCCCTACCCGCTCGAAGCGCTGGCTACCGATACCACTCTGCGAACACGCGAGGCCGAAACCTCGGGCGACGCGCCCGCATCTGTCCGCCGCGGGTCCTCAGCCTTGGCAGCGACGGCACGCCGCTACGCCGATCTTTTCACAGCATGCATCCAACCGAGCGATGCGCCCCGTGCAACGGTCCCGGAGGACCTCGCCCGCCGCGCGCAGGAAATCAAAGGCGCCGCTTACTATCTTGATGCCAGCCATGTGGGCATCGCGGCCATACCATCGAGCGCCTGGGTTACCGATACGGGCAAACACACGCATGCGATCGTTCTCTGGATCGAGCACGGACGCCTACCCGAACCCGACAACCTGGCGGCACACTGGCTCGCCGACGCGGCGCCAGACGTCGCCGCCATGCGCGCTCTGGAGATCGCCGCATCCCTCACCGGCCATATCCGCGCCCTCGGATTCTCCGCAGACCTGCATCATGCCGGGGACACTCAGGTGGATCTGGACAAGCTGGCGGTGCTTGCCGGTATTGGTCAACGCAGCGACAAAGGGGTTAAGAGTCCATTCTTCGACGACCGCTATGGAAGCGCCGTGGTGACCACCGACTACGCGTTGGCGGCAGACACGCCGCTCGCGCAAGACGCCCGGGTCAACCCGTTGCGCTACTGGTGGGGCGTCCGAGGCGCTGTTTCGGGGCGCGAGCGAAACCGGGCAGCGAAGCGTGCGTCGCATCTCAGCCGCTATCCGATGGAGCAGGTGCAGCGCGTTGCCCGGCCAACCACGCTCATCCTCGACGATGAAGTGCCGCGAGTGCCAAAGCGCGCAGAATTCTTCTTTCGCTCACGGATGGGTGACCTCGGCGCCAAAGCACAGCGCGAGGTCCAGCGGTTTGCCTTCAAACACCCGCTGACCGACGGCATGATGAAACCGCTCCGCGCGATGGTGCCGCACCAGGACGGCCCCACCGCCGAGGCCGAGAATCCGGACATGCGCGATCCAGCCGCCAACGCCCGCGCGATCAAGTCTCTGAGTTATCACCTGGGCGCCGATCTCACCGGCATCTGCGAGATCCCCGACTACGCGTGGTATTCCCACGGCCCGGACGGCCAGCCAATCGCAATGAAACACAAGTATGCCGTGGTCATGCTGATCGACCAGGGCTATGACACGATGGAAGGCGCGAGCGGCGATGACTGGATCTCCGGCTGCCAATCCATGCGCGGATACATACGCGGCGCCGAGATTGCGGGTGTGATGGCAGAGTTCTTGCGCGGCCAGGGCTTTACAGCCCGCGCCCAGACCAATGCCGACAGCGAGGTGCTGCAGATCCCGCTGGTGTTATGGGCCGGGCTCGGCGAGCTGTCGCGCATTGGCGAGCTGGTGCTCAATCCATTTGTCGGCCCGCGTTTCAAATCCGTGGTGCTGACCACCAACCTGCCGCTGCAGGTGGACCAGCCGATCGACTTCGGCCTGCAGGACTTCTGCTCGAGTTGCCTGAAGTGCGCGCGCGAATGCCCGGTGAACGCCATTCCGTTCGGCGACAAGGTGATGTTCAATGGCTACGAGATCTGGAAGCCGGACGTGGAACGCTGTACGCGCTACCGCGTCACGAATCCAAAAGGCTCAGCCTGCGGCCGCTGCATGAAAACCTGCCCGCTCAACAAAGTCGTCACCGCCGATGGCGCGTTGGCGCACCGCGTCGGCACCTGGCTGGGTGTGAACGCGCGGTGGCTGAAGCCGCTTCTGGTGCCCATCGCGGTCGCGCTGGACGACCGTCTCGGCTACGGCCGACGCAATCCGAAAAAGCGCTGGTGGCTGGACCTGGAAATTGTCGACGGCGCGGCGCGCACGCCGGTGAGCGGCACCAACGAACGGGATCTGAACCTGGAGGCCGACACTAGCGGTAAACGGACACCCGTCGGTTACTACCATGCCGCGGATAACCCGCCGCCCGACCAGATGGCGCCGTTCCCGGTGAGTCACAAAGACGCCATCGCCCGCGCCGCACAGCTGGAAACGATCGAAGAAGCCCGTGCCCGCGCGGCGCGCGGCGGGCAGCCGCCGTCTCACTACATACCGACGGTGAGCCTCCCCGAGTGACGGATTCGTTTCTGCAGCTGGCGACCCTGCCCGACGTGCGCAAACGCGCCTTCAAGGTGGCGCTCGTTGTCGGCACTATCCTCGCGTTGATCAACCATGCGGACGCGGTGGTCAACCAGACCTTTGGTATCAAAAACGCGGTTCAGGTGCTGCTGACCTACTGCGTGCCCTATGCAGTAGCCACGTACTCAGCGGTAGGCGCTCTGCGCGACGCTAGGAATAACCCATAGACAGCAGGTTTTCGACGGGCTGATACAGCGCTTCGAGATACGCGACATCTTCTGCCGAGAGGTTGATCTCTGTTGCCTCCACCAGCTGCTCGAGCTGCTCGAGTTTCGACACCCCGACAATCGGCGCATGCACAAACGGTTTGCTCAGCATCCAGGCCAGCGCTATCTGCGCCGGTTTTTTCTCGTACTTCTGGGCAACCTCGATGACCCTCTCCGCGACGGGAAACACGTGCTCGCCGTGATAGAGCGCCTCGGTGCGGTTTTTGTCGCCACCTTGAGAGCGCTGTGTGCAGCCACCCTGGAAGCCGCCCTGGTAAGCACCCGCCAGAATGCCCCGCGCCAGCGGTGACCAGGGCATAACCGCGATATCGTGACTCTCGCAATAAGGCATCATCTCCCGCTCTTCTTCACGATAGACCAGGTTGTAGTGGTTCTGCATCGAAATGAACTTCGTCCAGCCGTGCTTTTCGGCGGTCATCTGCAGCTCGGCAAACTGCCAGGCGAACATCGAAGACCCGCCGAGATAAAGCGCTTTGCCGGCCTTCACCACGTCATGCAGCGCTTCCATGGTCTCCTCGACGGGCGTCGGCACGTGTCCCGGCACGCCGTGGGGATGACGGTGAATGACCAGGTGGTCGATGTAGTCGAGGCCCAACCTTTTCAAGCTGGCATCCACGCCTTCCAGGATGTGTTTGCGCGACAATCCACCCTGGTTGGCGCCGGCGCCCATGGGCATGGCCACCTTGGTGGCGAGCACATACTGGTCCCGCGGTGCGAGCTCGCGCAGGAGCGCACCCACCACTTCTTCTGATGCGCCGATGCCGTAGACATCCGCGCAGTCGAAGTAGAAAAGCCCTTTTTCGAGCGCGGCGGCAAAGATCGGCCGCGCGGCGTCGATATCCAGGGTCCAGTCACCTTGATGTCCGCGCCCGGGCACGCCGAAGTTCATCGTGCCCAGACAGAGCTGCGACGCTCTGAGACCACTCTTCCCCAACTGCACGGCTTTGAGCATGTGATTTCCTCGTATCGAATGCGTAGTATCTCCAGATCATAAACGAATGACGCTTACGCCGCGCAGCTGCTGTTGGAGGCAAGCCATGGCAGAAAAATCTCTGGACATTTACGCACCCGCTGACGACGGCCTGGCGCCGGGGGATGCGCGCTGTCCCGGACCCAGCCCGCAGGACGTTCTGGATCAGGACGGTGATACGCCGCCGGCCGCCCTCAGAGCTGAAGCCTATGAGTATCTCGGCAACGAAGACCTGTCGATCGAGCGCTACACATCGGAGGACTTTTACAACCTGGAAGTCGAGCGCATGTGGGCGAAAACCTGGCAGTGGGCATGCCGGGAAGAGCATATCCCGCAGCCCGGAGACTTCTATGTATACGACGTAGCGCACTTCTCCGTCCTCGTCGTTCGCGGCGAAGATGCGCAGATACGCGCCTTCATCAATTCCTGCCCCCACCGTGGCATGCAGTTCGCAGACGCCGGCAGTAAAGGCAGCGGCAAACAATTCCTGCGCTGCCCGTTTCACGGCATGTCCTGGCATCTCGACGGGAGCCTGCGGGAAATACCCTGCCGCTGGGACTTCCCCCACGTCAGCGACGACAGCTTCGGCCTCGACGAGATACCTTGCGATGTCTGGGGCGGCTTCGTCTTCATCAACCTCGACAAAGACGCCCAACCGCTGCTCGACTACCTCGAGGTGTTGCCGGACCACTTCGCCGACTGGCCGTTGCAGGATCGCTACATCGTGATGCACACGGAAAAGGTCCTGCCCGGCAACTGGAAGATGTGCATGGAGGGGTTTCTCGAGGCGTACCACGTGCTGGCGACACATCCTGAAGGCCTGCGATCGTCCGGCTGGGCCAACACGCAGTACGACCTCTTCAGTCCACACGTCAGCCGGTTTCTGCAGAACCTGTCCAGCGGCAATCCGCACTTCGAAAGACAGTTCAGCCAGGCGCAGCTTTTCGAATTTCTGGGCTACGACGCCGATGCGCTGCCGGAAGGCCAGACGGCGCGCCAGGCACATGCGGACATCCTCCGCCAATCTCTGGGCGCCGAGATGGGCGTGGACCTGTCAGAGCTGTCCAATAGCGAAATGCTCGACAGCATCGAGTACCACATCTTCCCGAACGCGTGCTTCTTCCCGGGAATCGTCATACCGCTCATCTACCGTTTCCGCCCTCTGGGTGTGGACAAGTGCATCCATGACATCATGATGCTGCGTCCGGTGCCTGCTGACGGCGAGCGTCCGCCGCCGGTTGAAAAAGTTGCGCTCGAGATCGACAAGCCGTACGTGAGCGTCCCCGGCTTCAAGGAAAACCGCCTCTCGTACGTCCTCGACCAGGATACCGACAACTTCAAGCGCCAGTGGGCCGGCATGCGCGCCTCACAAAAAGGCGCGCAGACGCTGGGCAACTACCAGGAAGCGCGGATCCGGCACTTTCACAATACCCTGGACACTTACTTGAACGAGTGACATGACCATAGACGAAGTCATAGCAAAGCAGGAGATCGCCGACCTGGTCGGACGCTACATGCGCGGCCTGGACCGGTTGGACAAAACCCTTTTGCGCAGCACCTTTCACGACGATGCGGACACGGACTACGGCTTTTTCAAAGGCGGCCCGGATGCATTCGTCGAGATGGCCTGCAACGCGCTCAAGGACCATCTGGCGAACCACCACATGATCGGCCAGACCAACATCGACGTCGAAGGCGACGTCGCCTACGGCGAGATTTACTTTCAGGCATTTCACCGGATCGTGGTCGAAAACGAAGAGCGTGATTTGTTCATCTCCGGCCGCTATGTCGATCGTTACGAGAAGCGAGACGGAGAATGGAAGATCGCGTTCCGCAGCGAGGTCAACGACTGGGCGCGCAATGACCCGGCCACCGACGATTACTTCACACAGACGCCGGATTCGCTGCGCGGCGAACGCTACCCGGAAGACGCCGTCTACAAGATTCGCCAGCGTTGAACACGCGCTTCCTTTTTCTGGGTCTGCTCACGCTGATCGGGTGCGGCAGTGCCTCGACGCCGGCAGGCACCTACGATCTGGCATTCAGCGCCACGATCGGCGCGGAGACATCGATCGCAGAGGCGCGCATCAGCGTCTCGCAAAATTCACCGCAGCTGCGCACGCTCGACTTCAACGCGCCGGAAGGCACCTATGAGCTCATCGGCGCCAGCGGCAAGGCATCGCACATCGACGGCAGAATGCGCTGGGAAGTGCCCGAGGAAGGCGGCGAGATCCGTTACCGGGTTCGCATCGACAGTCACCGTGGCGACCGGTTCGACGCCAAACATACGCCGACCTGGGTGTTGATGCGCCTGGGTGATCTCTTTCCGCCAGCGCGGGCGCGCACCATCAAGGGCAGCCGCAGCAAGTCGACCATCAGCATCGCGAGCCCGGACGACTGGAGCTTCGAAACCCGGTACGGCAGCCTCAAGGACAAAACGAAGGCAGTCTTCGGCGACCGCAACTTCAACCGCCCTACCGGCTGGCTGCTCGGCGGCGAACTGGGCACGCGCCGTGAGATGATCCACGGCCGTGAGCTTGTCGTCAGCGCGCCGCTCAACTCCGGGATGCGACGCCTGGATACCGCTGCGTTCGTGCGCTGGACACTACCCGAGCTCACACGGGTATTCCCGACCATGCCGGATCACATTCTGGTTGTCGGCGCGCCGCCAGGTATGTGGCGAGGCGGGCTTTCCGCACCAGGCTCTATCTATGTCCACGTCGACCGCCCGCTCATCAGCGAAAACGCCACCTCCACGCTGTTACATGAGCTGATTCATCTGGCGGGTGCGCACTCGGCGGACGACGAATCCGATTGGATCGTCGAAGGCCTTGCCGAGTACTACAGCCTGCTCATCCTCAAACGCAGCGGCGGCATCAGCCAGCAGCGTTTCGAGCGCAGTCTCGAAAGGCAGGCCAGGTGGGTTGCCGAAGCTGACGGCAAGCTCGCTTCACCGTCCAAAGGAGCCGATACCGCCGCGGCAGTACTGTTGCTGCATGAGCTTGCAACGGAACTTCAGGCTGAAGGGAAGAGCATCGACGCCGTGGCAGGTGCTCTGGTCGAGCGCGGTTTTACCGTCGCCACATTCAAAACAATCACCGCCGAGTTGCTGGGCCGCTCAAGCCGCACCCTTGCCGAGCTGTGACAGCTCCCTGCAAACGCCAACAACCACTGGCACAAGAGCCGTTACGGCGTATAGTAGCCGGCCCCAGATACGAGTAGATGAGGCATGCTGAAAGCTGGCGACACCGCTCCGGACTTTACGCTCATGGACCAGCACGGTGAGGCGCAATCCCTGTCGAGCCTGCTCTCCGCAAACGGCGATCTCATCGTCTACTTCTACCCAGTGGACTTCTCACCGGTCTGCACCGCGGAAACCTGCGCGTTCCGTGACAACTACGATGGACTGGAGGCATTGGGTATCCAGATCGTTGGCGTCAGCCCGCAAAGCCAGAGCTCGCACAAACGTTTTGCTGAGCAGTTCAAGGTCCCGTTCCCGCTACTGGCCGATCCTGACAAGCAGGCAATCAAAGCCTTTGGCGTCGACGGACCGCTCGGCTTTGGCGTCCGGCGGGTGACCTTTCATATCGACGCGTCGCAGACGATCAAGCACCGCGTCATCTCCGATCTTTTTGTCGGCTCCCATCTGGATCTGCTGAAGAAAGCGGTAGCTAGCAAAACGCCCAGCGGCACCTAGCGCTCAACAGTTTCCTCAGGCTTCGAGCAAGCCGATCTCGAGCAGCCGTTCGGTCAGGTACTCATCCGCGGTGATGGACTCCGGATAGCGGTTCGGGTTGTCCGCGGTGACGCAACCCGGCAGCGTGGCGATCTCGAAGTCTGGATTCGGGTGGCAGAAGAACGGAATGGAGTAGCGGCTTTCACCGCTGAACGCTTCCGGAGAGTTCACCACCCGATGCGTCGTCGAAGGCAACACGTGATTGGTGAAACGCTGCATCATGTCACCAATGTTGGCGACGATGGTGCCGGGCGGGTTGATGACCGGTATCCACTCACCATCGCGCGACAACACTTCGAGCCCGGGCTCTTCAGAGCCAACCAGCAGCGTGATGAGGTTGATGTCCTCATGCTCCGCAGAGCGCAGCGAAAGGGTGTCTGGCGCCGCGATCGGCGGGTAATGCAGCGGACGCAGGATCGAATTGCCGTAGTTGACCTTGTCGCGGAAGAAATCCACCGGCAGATCGAGGTACAGAGCGATGGCATCCAGCAGACGATTGCCGAGACCATCCAGCGCTTCGTACAACCCGTACACGCGTTCGCGGAAACCGGCAATTTCTTCCGGCCAGAGGTTGGGAAACATCTTCGGGTGCGCGCTCACCCCCGGCGGCAACTCCCTGCCCACCTGCCAGAACTCCTTGAGATCCGGGTGGGTGCTGTTTTTGGCCGTCTCGACGCCAAACCCCGTATAGCCGCGGGCACCGCCATAGGCCGCGGTGTACCTGTCTTTGATTTCCTGCGGTAAGGCAAAAAACTCCCTCAGCGCAGCGTAAGCTGCGTCGATGGTTTCCTGGCTCACGTCGTGTCCGATGACCCCGAGGAAACCGTACTCCTCATAGCCGCGGCCCAGGGCTTCGACAAACGCATCGCGCTCGCCGCTGAAGGTGCTGACGTCAACCGTCGGTATTTTTACTTCAGACATCGCTCGCTACCCCAGCAACAGGAAAAAGCTGGCTATGGCCGCGCTCATGAGATTGGCTAGCGACGCGCCAACCAGGGCGCGAATGCCGTAAGTGGCGATTTCCGGGCGGCGTTCCGGCGCCATCACGCCAAGCCCCCCGAGAAGAATGGCGATCGATGAAAAGTTGGCAAATCCGCATAAGGCAAAGGTGACGACTGCTTTCGTGTGTTCGCTGAGCTCAGCACCGTTCTGGACAAAGTTGATATAGGCAACAAATTCGTTGAGCACGAGCTTCTGACCAATGTAGCTGCCCGCTTCGATCGCTTCTACCCAGGGAATACCGATAAGAAACGCGATCGGACTGAATAGATAGCCGAGGATGAGCTCAATGCTCAGGGAAGGCATGCCTACCCAACCGCCCACCCAGCCCAGCGCGCCATTGACGAGCGCGATGAGCGCGATGAACGCAATCAGCATCGCGCCGACATTGGCCGCAAGCTGCAGCCCGCTGGTGGCACCCTTGGCCGCGGCGTCGATGACGTTGACCGGCACCGGCTCAGCTGAATCGAGCTCATCGACCTGGTTGATGAGCTGCGCGTCCGGCTTTTCCGGCACGATAATCTTGGCCATCGCAAGCCCGCCGGGCGCGGCCATGAAACTCGCGGCTATCAGATACTTGAGCTCTACGCCGATGGCCACATATCCCGCCATCGTGGCGCCGGCAACCGTCGACAGCCCGCCAACCATCACGGCAAAAAATTCCGATCGCGACATCTGCGCGAGGAAGGGACGCACCGCGATCGGCGCTTCGGTCTGGCCGACGAAGATGTTGGCCGCTACGGCCAGCGACTCCGGTGCGCTGGTCTTCAAGAGTCTGCGGAACAGCCCGCCGATGAAGCGCACCACCCACTGCATGACGCCAAGGTAATAGAGCACTGAGATGAGCGCGGAAAAGAAGATGATGGCCGGCAGCACTTGAAACGCAAACACCAGGCCGAAGTTACCGCGGCCGATGTCGCCGAACATGAAGACAATGCCGTCGGAAGCGTAGGAAAGTACCGCACCGACCCCGGTAGTCATTGCCGCCAGCACGGCTTGTCCCAACGGGACGTACAACACCAGCGCCCCGAAGGTCGCCTGCAAACCCACCGCGTAACCCACCGTTCGCCAGTTTATGCCCGCCCTGTCGGTAGAAACGGCAAACGCTAAGGCAATCAGCACGGCAATGCCGACCAGACAGATCAGAGCATTGATCATCTACTTCGTGTCCAAATCCGCCCTGCCTGTATCGGCACGGCCCATGTTTTTCTTATTCGTCACCCCGCGCACGCATGCCGTGCGGCAGGGCGCTGCCCCCAGCCGCAACCTTCCGGGTTACGGCACCTGCACCCTATCACTGATGCCGGCGGGCCACCACCGACCGAAAGGCAGATCCCATCAACGAACGTTCGTGGGCAAAGCGGACATATAATAGTCGTCCATTACCTGGAGAACCGGTTTGTACACCCTTTATATCGGTAACAAGAACTACTCATCCTGGTCGCTGCGCCCGTGGATTCTGATGACGGAGCTCGGGCTGGATTTCAACGAAACGCTCGTCCCCTTCGACGACGGCGACAGCTGGGCCAAATTCCGCGCGTTCTCGCCCACGGGGCTGGTCCCGTGCCTGCATGATGGCGAAGCGACGGTGTGGGAATCGCTGGCGATCGTGGAATATCTCGCGGAGAACCACGCTGAAGTATGGCCCGCAGAAAAAACGGCTCGCGCCTGGGCGCGCAGCGCCGCATCCGAAATGCACGCTGGGTTCAGCGCGCTGCGCAACGAATGTCCGATGACGGTCGGGATGCGTATCCGCCTGCCCGCGCTGAGCGACACGCTCGACAAAGACCTGCAGCGTATGCAGGAACTGTGGCGCCAGGGACTCGATCAGTTTGGCGGACCTTTCCTGGCCGGCGAATCGTTTACCGCCGTGGACGCGTTCTTCGCGCCTGTGGCTTTCCGCGTGCAGACGTTTGACCTGCCGCTGGATGAACGCTGCAGCGATTACGTCGCCAGACTGCTGTCGCTGCCAGGCATGCAGCAGTGGACACAGGCGGCGCTGGCCGAAACGTTCCGCGAACCCAGCCACGAGGACGAGCTGGCCGCACTCGGCGAGGTCACTGCGGACCTGCGCGCGCCGTCGGCTTGAGCACGCAGGCCTTGCGGCAGCTTGATTCGCCCTGCTGTTGGCCGACGCGGAAATTGAAGCGGGTCCAAACCTGCGGCGACTGAAGCTGGTAGAGTAAGGCGCTTTGTGACGCACAATAACGCTGTATGAGAGAAAAAGTTGCGGTAGTCGGCGCCGGTATCGCCGGCATGTGCACGGCGCTGGCGCTGGCCAAGCAGGAATTTGATGTGACGGTCTTCGAACGCGACATCCCGCCGCCCGATGGTGATGCGGACGAAGCGTTCTTCGGCTGGCTGCGGCGGGGTGCTGCGCAGTTTCGCCACCCGCACGCCTTCCTGGGCCTGATGTGCTCTCTGCTCGAAGAGCACTATCCCGATCTGCTGGAAGATTTTTTCGCCGCCGGCGCGCGCCGGGTCGATTTCAAGGACATGGTGCCGCCGCACCTGCTGGATCAATACACCCCCGAACCCGGGGATGAAAAGCTGTGGGTATTGATGTGCCGCCGCGCCACGATGGAGACGGTGCTGCGCCGCTATGTCGAACGGCACGCAAACATCGCGATTCACAACACCACCTACGTCACTCAGGTGCGCACCGAACGCAGGGACGGCACGCTGTCTGTGACCGGACTTGAGTTGACCGACCGCACGGACGGCAACAAGAAGTCTGTGTTCCATGCCGACACCTACGTCGACGCGACCGGCCGCTCCAGCAAGTTTCGCCAGTGGCTGATGGCCGCCGGCGCGCAGATTGATGAGCAACGCGACGACGCGGAAATCGTCTATTACACGCGCCACTACAAGCTGAAAGCCGGGGTCGAAGAACCCTCTCGCCACGATAACGAACCCTCCGCGGGTGATCTCGGATATCTGAAGTATGGCGTGTTCCCCGGCGAAGGCGGTCACTTTGCCGTCATCATCTGCGTCCCCAACGGCGAAACCGCGCTCCGCGCGGCAGTCAAAGACGGCGACAAATTCGACGCTATCTGCCGCACTGTGCCCGGCCTCGTTCCCTGGATCGCCGAAGACAAAGCAGAGGCCACCACGCCGTCCTTCGGCATCGGCGAGATACATGCCGTCTGGCGCAAGTTTGTACAGGCAGACGAACCCCAGGCACTCAATTTCTTTGCGGTTGGCGATGCCTGCGCACGCACGAATCCGCTGTACGGACGCGGCTGCAGCACGGGGATTCTGCACGCTCATATCCTCGGTGATGTGCTGAGCACAATCGCGGAACCCCGCGAGCGAGCGCTGAAATTCGAAGCCCTTACCGAAGCGCGTATCCGTCCGATCTTCGACGCCAGCCTGAGCGAGGACAAAAACGGCATCAAGCGCGCTGAGGCCGTGATGCAGGGTCTCGACCGCGACAAGGCCGACTCCCTCAAGAAATGGTTCGGACTGGCTTTCGGTGACGCGCTGGCCGCAGCTGTGCGCGATCACATACATGTCTTCCGAGGGATGATGCGGACGGTCAACCTGGTGGAAAAACCCGGCGCTTTCCTGCAGGACAAAGCCATCAAACGCACGGTCCTGCGCTATATGCTGAAGGGACGCAAACGCAACGCCAGAGCCCGCGTGCAACGCGGGCTGTCGCGAGCAGAAATGATGAACCGACTCGACGAACTGGGCGCCGCTTGACACAAATGGAGAGTAAACGCGCCGAGACGAACAGGCTTACGATGGAGAACGCGATGATTGTACCTGCGAAATTCCTCCTTCCGGTGATGGTGCTGTGGTTTGCGATGGCCGGCTTTGCCTCCGCTGATCAGACCGGCGCCATCCATCTCGATGTCTACAAGACACCCACCTGCGGCTGCTGCACGAAGTGGATGGATCACCTGGCCGAGCAAGGCTTCACCAGCACGGGGCATCATCCAGCCGACTACGGCAAGTTGAAATTGGAGCTCGGCGTCCCCGTCCGCTACGGTTCGTGTCATACCGGGGTGAGCAAGGATGGCTATCTCTTCGAAGGCCACGTACCGGCACGCTACATCAAACAGTTTCTGGACAGCCCCCCGGCCGGGGCGTTGGGACTCTCGGTACCCGCGATGCCGGTCGGCAGTCCGGGCATGGAGTACAAAGATCAGTTCATGCCCTACGATGTGCTGCTGCTGAACGCTGACGGCACCGTCGAGGTTTATGCTTCCGTTGCCTCCTACGACCAGCAATTCGACTGAGTCTACGCACGAACGGACCAATCCCAGCGGGACGCACGCTCACGTCGTAACCATCCGCTGGGTTTGCCGGACCGGTCATGCCGAGACGCTTCGGTCCTCAATAGACGGTTGGCGCATTGCATGACGCAGACGCGCCGGGCAGCGCGTCCCGTTTCTCCTCAAACGAGCATGCCGAAAATGCGGGATACACACCAACTCCAGCCGCCTTTGGTTTAGACTGCGTCGTTTGTTCTGGACGGAAGGGTGTTAGATGAAAGATCTGTTTTCGGTCGACGGCAAAGTCGTCATCGTTACCGGCGGTTCGCGCGGCATCGGCGAAATGATTGCCGCGGGGTTTCTCGCCAACGGCGCGAAGGTTTACATCAGCTCACGCAAGGCGGAGGTCTGTGACGCCACTGCAGAGCGCCTGCAGGCAGAGTATGGCGGCGAGTGCATCTCGCTGCCCGCTGACATGTCGACGCTCGCCGGCATCGAAGGCTTCGTCAATGCGTTCAACCAGCGCGAAGACCACCTCGATGTGCTCATCAACAACGCCGGTGTCGCCTGGGGTGCGCCGCTCGAAGAGTTTCCGGAAGTCGGCTGGGACAAGGTGATGAACACCAACGTCAAAGGCCCCTTCTTCCTGACTCAGAAGCTGCTGCCACTGCTCGAGAAAGCGGCGACCTTCGACGAGCCGGCGCGCATCATCAACGTCGGCTCCATCGACGGTATCAAAACGCCGGTCTTCGAGAATTTCTCCTATGGTCCGTCGAAAGCGGCGATCCACCACCTCACCCGTGTGCTCGCCGCACATCTCATCAAGCGCAACATCATCGTCAACGGCATAGCGCCGGGACCGTTCCCGACCTATATGCTGAGCACCGGCGTGGGCGGCGGCGGGGATGCCGACAGCACGGACTGGGATGCCGTTGGCAGATCCAATCCCCGGGGACGTGTCGGCAAGGCGGAAGACATCGCGGGCCTCGCGATTTTCCTCGCGTCGAAGGCCAGCGGCTTCACCGTGGGGGATGTCATCACCTGCGACGGCGGTTCTGTGGTGTCCTAGACGCGCTCAGGCTTCCGCCAGCGCGGGCCGCGCACGCCGCGTCCACTGCAACACCAGGGAAAGCACCGACGGCACAAAGGTCAAGGTGATGATCGTCGAAAAGAGGAGCCCGAAAAGCACAATCGCGCCGAGTCCGCGATAGAGCTCGGTGCCCGAGCCCGGGAAAAACACCAGCGGAGCCAGGCCGAAAACAGTTGTCACCATCGACATCGTGATCGGCCGGATGCGGCTGCGTACGGCTTCGACCACCGCATCCTCGATATGCTGCGGCGACGTTCGCAGATTCCGGAGCGTGCGCTCGACAATGAGGATCGGGTTGTTCACTACCGTGCCGATCAGCACCAGAAAGCCCAGCATGGTGATGAGATCAAACGGCTGTATCACAGCCGGCAGTCCCACCGCCTCTAACGCGCCGCCAAAAGCGTTCAGGAGCCAGAGCCCGACGATACCCCCGCTGACGCCGATCGGAATCGCCGTCATGATCAGGAGCGGGTACCCCCAGTGCGAAAAGACGGCTACCAGCAGGAGATAGGCAATCGCGAGCGCCACGGCGAAGTTGCCGCTGAGCGCATCGCGGGTAGTCTCCAGACGGTCCGACGCGCCGCTGATGCTCATCTGCACGCTCGGCGGCACGCTGCCGTCGGCACGCATTCCCTGCACGAGTTCGGAGCGGACTTTGGCAATCGCCGTCTCCAGCGCCACCGAACGCGGCGGCACGATGCTCAGCGTCACGGTACGTTCGCCATCAACCCGGCGTATCGTTTCCGTGTTCACGGTCTCTATCACATCAGCCACCGCGGCAAGCGGCACCACCGTGCCGGCATCGGTGTAGAGACTCACCCCATCGATGTCGCGCGGATGCAGAATGTTGCCCGCCGCGGAATAGAGAAACATGTCGATCTTCTCGTCGGCCATGAAAAACTCATCGACGAAAGCACCGTCCGAGTATGCCCACACGGTGTAACCGAGATCGGCCGGATCGACGCCGAGCTCCGCCGCTCGCTCCCAGTCAGGCCGCACTTCGAGGAGCGGCTGACCCATCGTGAGGTTAGACGGATCCGGCCGCACCTGCGGATTGGCAAACAGCGAGCGGGCTTTGCGGAACACATCGAAGCTCGCAGCAAACAGCGTTTCCAGGTCCGGCGCACTGATGTCGACATTGATGCTGCGGGTACCACCGGAATTGCCTGAGAAAATGCTGCCACGATTGGCGAACGCCAGCAGCCCCGGCATTTCTCCGACCTTTTCCGACACAGCGTCGACCAGAGCATCCGTGTGGGCGCGGTCAGCGGCTTCGACGAGATAGAAAACCCGACTGGTGCTGACAAAGCTGACGTTGCCCTTGATCGCCGGGATGTCGCTGCGCCCCGCAGCGAACTCGCCCGGATCCGCATCGAAGTTCGGACTGAACACGCCGTCAATCTCACCGTACACATCGCGCATCGTGTCGATGTTGTATCCGGGCGGCGCAAACATGAGACCAAACACTTTGGCTTCCTCACCTTCCGGCAGATACTCCGCGGGCGGTGTAAGAAAGACGATGATCAGAATTGAGGTGGCCAGCGCCCCTCCGACCACCGCCAGCCGGCGCGTGACACTGCGCAGCAGCCACTCGACAGCGGCGACGATACGGGCCTGCGCGGCAAGCCCCACGCGCGCCCTGCGCCCGGGCCTTTCAGCCTCGGCGGCTACTTGTAACAGACGGCCCGACGCCGTGGGCACCAGCAACGTCGCGACCAGAAGAGACATGATGATCGACGCAGCGATCGCAACGGCTATGTCCGAATACAGCTGCCCCGCTTCGTCTTGAATGAAAACGATGGGCAGAAAAACGAACACCGTCGTCAGCGTGGATGCGAGCACCGCGGGCCAGACTTCCGTCACTCCGTCGAGCGCCGCCTTGAGACGCGCCTTACCCATCGCCATGTGCCGGTATATGTTTTCCAGAACGACGATGTTGTTGTCGAGCGTCATGCCTATGGCAAACGCAATGCCCGCGAGCGAGATGACGTTGATGGTGCGGCCCGTGACAAGCAGCCCGAGGAAAGCGGCGATGGTACAGATTGGTATGCCGAGCGCACCGATCATCGTGGCTGAAGATGATCGCAGGAAGGCAAACATCGTCAGCGTCGCCAACAAGGCGCCAATCAGGAGATTTCGCCATACGACCTGCACCGCCTCCACCACGTAGACGACGTCATCAGAGGTCAAGGCGAGCACGAGCCCGCGCTCGGCCAGCGGCCCGTCATTCAGCTCCGCAATGGCGGCCTGCACGTCCGCTTTGACTTCGACCACGTTCGCGCCCACCTCTTTGCGCAGGCGCATGCCGATCATCGGTTCGCTGCGGGTAAAGGCGTAGTTGCGGATCTCCGCATATCCCTGCTCGACTTCCGCGACGTCCTTGAGACGTATGAGCGCGCCACCGCGCCGCTCGATGACGAGCTCTTCCATGTCCTCGAGTGTCTCGAAACGGCCCACAGTACGCAGCAGGTAGCGCCGCTTGCCGGCGTTCACGTCGCCGCCGGACACATCGCGATTACGCGTGCGGATGGCATTGCGCACGTCGATCAGGCGCAGGTTGCGTTCGGCGAGCTTGCTGGGGTCGACGAGAATACGTATCTGCCGCTCCGCCCCGCCGGTGACACTGATATCGGAAACGCCGGGCACCTGCTCCAGACGGGTGCGCACATAGTCCTCGACAAAATCCTGCTGCGTGCGGATATCGACCTGCGCAGGATTTCCCGGAAGCGGCTGGACGCTGAAGAACATGAACGGATTGTCGGAAACCGAGCTCGTATTGATCCGCGGCTCGTCCACATTCTCCGGATAGCTCGGCACCTGAGACAGCGCGTTGTTGACAAGAATGAGCACTTCGTTGATGTCGACGCCGAGCGGGAATTCCAGCTCTATCTGCGCGCTCGAAGTGCTTGCCCGCGAGGTGATCCGCTCGAGGCCGGGGATACGTCGCAGGTACTCTTCCTGCTCGATGATGATCTCTTTCTCGATATCCTGCGGGGTAGCGCCGGGCCAGCGCGTGTCGATGGTCAACACGCGCGCTTCAATATCCGGGATCATCTGCACCGGCACCTGGAACACCGCCAGCGCGCCCATCAGACACAGGATCAGAATGCCCACCGTGACAACGACCGGGCGGTCGATGGCGGCTTTGAACATCAGTCGCCCCCGACCATATAGCCTTCGACGACGTAGACGGCCTGCCCCGGCCGCAGCGATTCATTACCGCGCACGACGACTCGGTCACCGAGCTTGATGTTTTCGCTCAAAATCTCGGTGTAGCGGGCATCGCGCCGGCCGAGCGCAACGTTGACCGGTGTCACGGTGAGATCGGGTTCGCCATCCTGCAGCAACCACAAGAGCAGACTACCGTCCGCGCGCCGCACGAGCGCGTCGTTCGGCACAGCCAGCGCAAGCCCGCTGCGCTCGCTCAAACCGAGAGAAACTCGCGCTGACATGCCCGGCAGAATGGCGCCGTCAGGATTCCGCAGCTCCAGCCAGATCGGCACGGTGCGCGCAGCATCCACGTCGCGGGGAATGATGGCGCTGACGGTGCTCGTGAACTCCCGTCCCGGCAGTGCATCCAGTGTTATGCGCGCCTGCGTGCCAATCGTGATCCCGCTGATATGACGCTGCGGGACCGCTGCCTCGACGCGTACGGTTGCCGTGCTGACGAGCTCGAGCGCAGGGCTGCCGGTGTTGAGCCATTGACCAAGCTCAGCCGTTTTGCGGGTCACAACCCCGTCAAATGGCGCGGTGACGCGGTAGCGGGTGAGGGTTTCTTCGGTCGAGGCGAGCTCCGCTTCATTCTGCCCGACCACGGCGCTGGCAACCTCGACATTGTTCTGAGCCGTTTCCAGGGCGCTGGCGGGAATGTGCCCGGCCTCGCGCAAACGCTCGGCCTCACGCAGCTGACGCTGACTTTCTTTGAGCTCCGCCCGCGCCTGGCGCAAACGGGCCGCACTGCGATCGACCTCGATACGCGCAAGCTCTGCATCGAGCTGGAACAGCGGATCGCCGGCGCGCACGCGGGTGCCCTCGTCCACCCAGAGTTCTTTCACCAGGCCATTGACCTGAGCGGAAACCATGGCGTTTCTGCGCGGCAGGACGGAGCCGACGAGCCGCACGGGATCCTGCAGCTCAATCTGCGTCACTTCAACAACGGCAACAGGTGTCGGCGCAGCCAAGGCGACGCCGCTCACTCCACCCAGAGCGAGCCCGACTACACTGCACCATCGCAGGAGCTTCTGGCTGGATAAGAAAGGCATAAGTACGACTTAAATGCTAAAGAGGAAGAGTAACCATGCGCAGCTGGCAAGTCACGCGACCGTCATGTCCAACAATTTCGATTATCCGCCGTTTTGCGCCACTTCCCGCCACTTTCCGCCACACGCGCCGTTCACAGCCCGCTGACGGCAACCGGCCTACCCTCGAGGCTTTGATCATGAACCTGACATACCGTGGCCGCCTACACCTGCGACGCTGAACCAGAAGAAATTGAGCTCCTGCGCTGTCTGCGTGGCCTCGCCACCGGCGATCGCCCCACGGACGCGGGTCTGCCGCAGGGGCTGGTCACCGGCGGGCAAGCCCTGCCCGGTTACCGCCTTGTCACGAGTTGGACCGAAATCTTTCACGCCTGGCGGCAGCGCAGTCCGGAGCTGGCCGACCTGATTGCGTTGAGAGCACATGCTGCAAGCTTGAGCACCCGGCGCATGCTGTTCAACGATGCCGGTGCAGAAGAGCCGATCAGCGAGATCCTGATCGAAATAGCCTTGCTGTCCAGGGACGAGGATGGGCTCGATCCCCTCGGCATAGAGGTCCGGCTGTCAGGCTACGTCGATCTGCTGTTGGATCCTCGGTAACGTGGTCAGCCGGCGTAGTCCCAGGATATCCGCCGGACGGTCTCAATTTCGATAAAGGCTGCGCCCGGGCGGGCTGCCGTCGGAAGATCGGGTTCCGCAACGCCACGCGCCTGCGCGCCTTTGCGCATGAGCGCCAGAACACTGGCTGGATCCCGGTGCACCGTGGCATGCCCCTGCACCATCGCACCTTTGATGTCAGCCATCGTCGAACCTGATTCGACCAGCAGAGAGACTTTCGGATTGCGGTCAATGTTGCGCAGCTTGCGCGTGTTGTCGCGCACGCCGCAGTAAATCTTCGATCCTTCGCGAAAGTAGCCCAGCGGCACGCTGTGCGGAAAGCCGTCTTCATCGATCGTCGTCAGCACGACCCAGCCCGGGCGGCTGTCGAGATATGCGTTGAACGTCTCGAGATCCATGGATTTGGCCATCACGTGTCCACCTTCTTGTGATACTGGATATGATAAGCGACGGAAAACCGGGGCGCCTCAGGAAACCGCGCGTGTCCGACAGCGGTCCGGTTAAGAGCCGGGTTCTGCTTCCCTGCTGGCAATGAAACGTTCGAGCTGCGCGCCTTTGGCGGAGTATTCGCGATCGCTCGCGAGGAACGGCAGCACTTCACGCGCGTCATCATATGCATCGAGATTGATGTGGGTAATGGCCAGCAGGTAATACACTTGTGCGGGGGTGTTCTCGCCGAACGTCCGTATCGCCTGCTCCAGCGCCGACTGCGCCTCCGCGTATCGCTCCCAGTGCAGATAGAGCTGGCCTAGAATGAGCGACGGTTTGCCGTCGTCCGGCAGACGGGGCTGCACGGCCTGCAGCGCGGCCACGGCCGCATCGAACTCCCGCGCGAGAATCCACATCTCCGCCAGCAGCAGCTGATCATCTGCCGTGGGCGGCTCGTCGCTATCCGCAAGCGCAGAAGACAACGCCTGGGCGCCTTCATACGGCAAGCCCATGTGCGCAAGAAAACGGGCCACGCGCCGGCGCTGCTCGAAGTTACCGGAGCGGACGTGTTCCGCGATCGACAGCGCCGCGGTGCCACGCGGGATGTCTTCCAGAAGGAGCAGCACCGAGGCGAGCTGACGCCACCACCGCTCCTGACTCGGATCTCTCGACAGCAGATCGCGCATGAGCGCCAACGCGTCCTCGGGACGTTCCGCCCGCGCGTAGGCATAGGCCAGAAGCTCTATCCAGTGATTGCGCGGCGCGCCTTCAACCGTGGCGAGCGCCTCTTCCAGACGCGCGACTCCGCGTTCGAGATCGTCGACACGCAGGTACCCGTAACCGAGCAGGAACAGCCCTGCCGGGTCCGCTTCAGGCGATGCGTCCGCCCAGGTTTCGAGCTCGGCAAGGCCCGCCCGATAGTCGTCGAGCATCAGGTAAGCCTGGCCCAGCATCAATCGCAGCGGCAATGCAAAGTCCACCGGCTGGCCTTCGAGCACGGCAAGAATATCGTCCCGCGCCTGGCTGATCCCATCCTCACGCATCAGCAGCGCCGCCTTCTGCTGAACGATATAAGCCATCACGGTTTTCGACCGCTGGCGCCGTGTGGCCAGGTCGGTAAACGCGTCGATTGCGCCCTGGGGGTCTTCGTCCGCCTGCTCCAGGATACGGTCGACGTCACGGATGATGCTGCCCGGAAGTACGGGCTGCGCCAGCACCACACTGCCCGGCAGTAATAGCAAAAAGCCGATCACGCCCAGGAGCCGCATTACTCGACACCCTCAGGCGGCAGGTTGAATTCGACACGGACCTGCGCACGCACCACCGTCGGCTTGCCATTGCGCACGACCGGCTGAAAGCGCCAGCGCGACACCGCGTTGGTCGCGGCCCGATCAAACACACGCGGCGGCTGCGAATTGAGGACCACCGCATTTTGCACTGTGCCGTCCTCCATCACGTCAAATACCACTTCCACGTAACCCTCGAGTTCACGCATGAGCGCAGTCGGCGGATATTGCGGCGGCAGTCGGCTGAGCGGGGTCAGCTCACTCGCCATCATCACTTCCATCATGGTCTCGCCAGATCCCTGCACGAGCTGCGCTCCGAGCGCGACACCGCCGCCGTCACCCAGGAGGCTGGTGATGTTCATCATTGCCGCCGTCGTCGGCAGCTCAGCAGCATCCGCCGCTATCTTCGGATCCATACGGGCCTGCGGGCGCTTGATCTCTTTGGGCTTCGGTGGCGGCTTGCGGCGCCGGTCCTTGGTTTTCGTCTGGTCATCCATCGACGTTCTGACGAAATCAATCGTCGCGGCATCAACAGCATCTACGACGCGTACGCGGTCGCGGGAGATCATGTTTTCCATCACGACAAACAGGAGGATGTTGACAACCAACGCCACGCCGCTGATAACGGCTACGCGCAGCGGCGTCAGAACAGAAACCATTCAGGCGCCCATCCCTACTCGCCCGTCACGCCTTCGGCAGCTTCCGCCGCGGCGATGGCGACTTTGGACGCACCGGCCAGCCGCGCCTGGTCGATCACTTCGACAACGAGACCCGTCCGCGAATCCTGATCGGACAGAATGACCACCGACGCATCGGGGCTTTCGAGGAACATCCGCTCCACGACGCCGCGGACCCGGCGCAGATCCACTTTCTTCTTGTCGATCCAGATGTCGCCGGCGTCGGTGACCGCTATGAGAATGTTCGTGGACTTCTGCACCGCGGTAGACTTGGCGCTTGGTTGATCGACCTCCACGCCAGGCAGCTTGACGAACGTCGAGTTGACGGCAAAAAAGATCAACAGAATGAACACCATGTCGATCAGCGGTGTTAAGTTGATCGCGGCATTACCGCCCTCTTCACGGGTATGCAGCCGCATCAGGACATCTCCTCACGGCTCAGACCCGGGTCGACGTTCAAGACTTCGGTGAGATGCTCCGTTTCCCGACGGATGCGCTGCTCGAGGTCATTGGCAAAGTACATGCCCGCCAGAGCGGTCATGAGCCCAACCATGGTCGTAATGAGGGCCTGCGAGATCCCCTCCGCCATGCCGCGCACGTTGCCCGTGCCGAAAACGGTCATGACTTCGAACGTCTTGATCATGCCCACTACCGTGCCGAGCAGCCCCATGAGCGGAAGTATCGCGGTGATGACCTGGATCGTGCCAACCCAGCTCGCGAGTTGACCGCGGAACTGGTTGGTTAACCCCTCCCGCAGCCGGTCGTCGATCTCAGCAATGTGGGTTCGCTGACGCTGCCACTTGTCGACAATCTCGCGCACCAGCAGCGGGCGGCCGCGAAAGTAGAAGTGATAGCGCTCGAGGATCAGCAGCCACATCAGGAAAGAGATCAGCAGCATAATGAGCAACACCCAGCCGCCCGCGATGAAGAGATCGCTCTGCTGGAGGAAATCCTCAAACACCAGCGGTGTCCCCATTTGCGCCGCGCTGTGTGGCAAAGAGATCGGTCGCCGTCTGGTCAAGCGTGGTGATCAGAGCGTTAGCCCGACTCTGCAGGAAAGAGTGTAAAAGCAGCAGTGGAATGGCCACGGCGAGGCCGAGCTGTGTGGTAATCAACGCCTGGGAGATGCCGCCGGACATGAGCCGCGGATCACCGGCGCCGAAGAGCGTAATCACCTGGAACGTCTCGATCATGCCGGTCACCGTGCCGAGGAGACCGAGCAGCGGACTGACCGCGGCAAAGATCGCCAGAGTCGGCAGGCCGCGGTTGAGCTTTTCTGCAGCGCCCGCCACGACCTCGTCGAGCTTGGCCGCCAACGCGCTGGAATCCTGCCTGTACGCCTCATCCACCGCCACATCCCGCAAGCGGCTGATCGTATGCCCGTGGTTGGCGTTGGGATCGTCCACCTCCGAATTCACTTGACGATGCGTGATCATCACGCCGACAAAGCGGATCGCGCCCAGCACAAGGCCGACTGCACCGATCAACAGAATGAGGTAACCGATGAGCCCCCCCTGGGCGATACGCTCAGACATCTCCGGGGTTTGCACGATGAGCGAAAGGATAGAACCACGGGAAGGGTCGATCGCAATCGGCGCCAACGAGTTTTCCGCCCGCTCGAAGCTCAATGCCTCAGCCGCGCTGGTGCCACTGGGCTGACGCGCCAGAGCGAGGAGTTTGCCGCTTTCCGGCAGAAACCGCAGATAACTGCCTTCGGCAAGCGCAGTAAACGTCCCGATTCGGGTGACCTGCTTTGTCAGCTCTTCGCCAGTGGCAGAGATGACCGGCGCATCGAATCGCGCAACTTTGCCGCTCTGTTCCATTTCATCGAGGAGTGTGAGCCACAGGCCACGCAGGTCAGCCGAGGTGGGCGTCGAATCGCCCGCGGCCAAACGTTCCACCAACGCGGTACGCTCGGTCTGCTGCGCGCCTACGAGGGAATTCTGCAACACCGGGGCGGCGTCGCCGGCAACCTGGCGCACCACCGAAAACACTTCACGTAGATCACCGGCGTTCTCATCGAGCTCGGTTTCGAGATCGGCAAGCTCGTCTTCGGCAACTTCAAAAGCGTTGCGCAGCCGATCGGCTTCAGCTTCGGCAGCTTGACGGCGCCTGCGCGCATCGTCGAGCAAACGCCGCTGCTCGTTGCGCGCTGCCAGAAACTGGGCTTTGCGGGACTCGAGCCGCGCATCCGCCTGGGCGGCGCTGTCCCTGACGCTGCGCACGAGGTCGGATAACGTCATCGGCTCCGCTTCCGTCTCGTCAGCTGCGGCTGCCCATCCGCAGAGCGGGCTGCCGAGGAGCAGGAGGATGCAGAGAGGGGCGGCAAGTTTGTGCATCCTCATTCCGCGCCCTCCGTCCACAGCGGCAGCACCAGCAGATTGGGCGGCGCCTGCTTACGCGCCACGCGCAGGGCAAAGTCGAGCATGTCCACCGCATCGCCACTGAGCGTTTGCCAATCTCTGGTTTCAGGCTGCCAAAGACCCGCTTCGCTGCGATCGAGACTCACGTAATAGAGGGCAAGGCGTCCGACGCGCAGAAAGTCGACTGTCAGCTCGCGTTCACCCTGCTCGAGCTCACCTTCGTAGGCTTCGATGTTCTGACCGTACTCTGCCTCTATCTGATAGGCCTCGATGACTCGCCGGTACTTCTCACCCAGTTCGACATCGGAGCGATTGAGCGTATCGCCCAACGTCGTCACGCGGGCCTGACGTTCTTCCAGGAGCAAAGGTTTATCGAGCTCGACGAAGCGTGCCAGCACGTCTGTCATTTCCACCATCAGCGGCAGCAGATCGCGACGCACGACCTCGATGTCCTTTAGCTCCTGCGCGAGGCGGAGTTTCTCGGCATCCTGGCTGGCGCGCATCTTGCGCATGTTGGTGTTGTAGGTTTCGAGATCGGCTAAGCGTTCGAGCTCCGTGTGATATTGCGACAGGAGCGCCACGGTTTCATCGTCGAGCTCGTCTATGGATTGCTGACTGTCGAGCGCGGCATCTTGTTGCCGCTGCTGTGCGTCGACGACGGCATCGACGGTCTCCTCAGCTGCGGCAAGACCCGCGAAACAGGCCATACAGCACGTCACGAGTGCGAGACGGAGCAGGTTCTGGATTGTCATTATTACCCTCCTCGGCCGGAGCATAGAGCGAGCCAGCCGAAGAGGAACCTGTGGAAACCCGAAAGCGCCTAAGCGGCACTACGGCAGCGATCGCCGCCGAAACCGCGCAGCAAGAAGCATGCCCCATCAAGGCTTAACGGAGCCGTTAGGGGTAAAGCCCGCTCGTAGAGATCAGGGCTTGATGAGCTCGACGGTAATGTAAATTCTGACCTCGTCTCCAACCGCGGGCACGTACTTACCCAACCCCCACTCAGACCGCGACAAGGATCCGGTGGCGGAGAGACCGATCGTCGGCACGCCACGCATCGGATGGTTGTCGGCTTTGTTGATGGTGGCGTTGAGGGTCACCGGCTTCGTTACGCCTTTGATGGTGAGATCGCCAGTGACGTCGAACGTGGAGGTCCCCGTCGCCACCATCTTCGTTGACTTGAACGTGATCTCGGGGTGATTGGCAGTGTCGAAGTAGTCGGCGCCGTTCAGGTGCTTGTCGAACTCCGCAACCCGGCTGTCGATGCTGGCGGCATCGATCGTCACGTTGACGGAACTCTGCGTCGGATCTTCGCTGTTGGCCTCGAGCGCAACGTCGAACGTGTTGAAACCAACGTGCGGCGTCGAAAACCCCAGATGGTTGTACGAAAACGTGATGTATCCGTGCGTGTTCTCCAGCTCGTACGCGCCGCTGGGCACTGCAAAGCCGTTGGCCAGAACGCTCCCACCGGAAACGCAGAGCGTAAACGCAGCGGCTGACAATAAACTCAGTCTCATGGGATCTCCCTTCTGTTTATGCAAATGTCCTTAACATCATCTGGCCGTCACCTGCACCCGCACGTCCACATGCTGTCCGACCCACGTCGTGTCCTGCCAGTCGCCGGTACCAACGTTGAACGCCAGACGATCAATTCTCGCTGAACCGGTCAACCGGGTTGCGGACGCGTCTTCGACGACGCTAAAGCGGAATTCTAGCGGAAGACGAAGCGATTTGATCTCGAGCTCGCCTGCTGCGACGTATCCCTCTGCCGTCACCGCAAAACGCGATGCTCTGAATACCGCCGTTGCGAAGTTGGCGGCATCGAAGAAATCCGGCCCTCGTATCGTATTGTCGCGCTCGTCGTCGTTCGAGCTCACGGCCGCCGTATGTATGACAACCTCGGCGCTGCTGGCATCGAGCTGCCCGGCATCAAACCGTATCTCCGCATCCCAGTCGGTCCAGCGCCCGGTAAAGGATGCCCCCGCCTGCTCCCCGACAAACTCGATGAAGCTTGCTTCATAGTCTACGTCCCATGCCCGAACACTCGTGTCTGCGTTCGTTTTTGGAGATACCGCCAATTCCGACGGCGCGGTCACAGCCGTCTCTTCCGCAGACGGGGGCGCGGCGTCGGGGATCATGAAAACGGTGCACGCACCGACAATTACAACGGCGCCCGCCAACGCCGGCCACGAATGCATACGCGCAAGGATCCCGTCCCGGTCAAGCAAAGCATGTTTGAGCGCGGCGCCGACATGCAGCAAGGCGAGGACGAACAAGGTCCGGGCCAGCCATTCATGCAACGTTTTGAGCCCGTTTTCCCATGCTTCATCAGGCCCGATCAGGTCCGGCAGCTGAAACAGGCCAAACCAACTGACCGAATACGCCGATGCCGACGACATCAACCAGCCGCTGAGCGGCAGCATGAACATGCACAAGTACAGACCCCAGTGCGTAGCTTGCGCAGCCCGCCGCTGCCAACCGGACGTTTGCGCAGGCAGCGCTGGCGGCGGAAAGCGCCAGCGCCAGACGATACGCAGGAGCGCAGCGGCGAGAATCGTCATCCCCACCGATTTGTGATTTGCCAGCAGCGCAAGCTGCGCGAGTGTCGAACCGGAGTCCGCGGCCGCCTCCGCTAGCTCGGCCAGCACGTACTGCAGCACGATGGCGCCCGCTATGAGCCAGTGCAGCCACCGCGCCGTCTGGGTATAGGATTCTGTCGACATCAGCGCATGGTAAACGGCATGCGACGAAGAACAAGACCAGAGACTCGCGGGTTGGCGTAAACTGAGCGTTAGAGACAGAGGGGTAAAACATGGGCAGCAAACCATTTCTTCTGAGCACCGCTGAGCAACGGGTCGGCGAAAAACTCGGCGTCAGCGACTGGGTATTCATCGACCAGGTACAGGTGAACGTTTTCGGCGAAGTAACACGCTGGCGCACGCCTGGCCACTGCGATCCGGAGTACGCAAAAACGACGCCCTATGGCGGCACTTTGATTCACGGTTTCCACATGGTCGCACTGCTGTCTCACTTCTACCGCGATGCCGAGCTGTGGCCCGCAGACGGCGGCTACCCGCTGAACTACGGACTGGACAAGGTGCGTGTGCTACAACCGGTTGTCATAGGCGATGGCGTGAGGCTGCGTTCCCACATCAGCCTGCTGGCAGCTACGCCCAAGGGCAAAGGCGAGTACCTCTTGAAGACGAAACACGAGATCGAAGTCGACGGCATGGAAGGCCATGCCCTCTACGCTGAATATCTCACCTATTGGTATCCGCAAGACGCTCGCGAGGACACGTGACTGTTGTCACACGCTGGGCACTCGTGCTCACGTTAATCCTCCTCGCGGCGCCTCCAGCCGCGGCCGAATCTCTCACCGGCTGCTGGCTCGTGGACCTGGAGAGATCTGTCGAACACAACAGAAGAACACGCCCAGGCGCTTGGACTGAGGCAAGGGAAACCCGTTTTCGGCAAGGCTACCCCCAGGAACCCGGCAGGCGCTGGGCCTGGTGTTTTGATGACGACGTGCTCATCAGGCACTTGGGAAGCGCTATTGACACCAGAATGCCATATCAAATCATTCACGAGGTTCCCAGCGCCGTAACGTTAGAGCTAGATTCAGGGGTGAAGAGTTCGACGTCTTTCCATTTCGTAGACGGCAACACGATCTATGTCGATGAGGAACAGGTCCGGACTTACCTGGTTCGCCAACCGTGACGAGGGATATCGCCACACGTGACTGCATTGAGCCAGACAGCCTGCGCAGCGTAAGGTATCTACTCAACCGTCCCTGTGATTCAAGAGCAAAGCAATGAGCACACATGCAAGAGAAACCGCTCCCGGGGTAACCGGGGCATGCCGCGAATACGACATGAGGCCCATGACAGCCAACTTCAGTGCTGAAGGCGGAGCGACCGTCTTGCCTGGCGTTTCCGGGAGAGGCGCATGAACTGGGACGCCGTCGGGGCAATGTCGGAATTCGTCGGTGCTGTCGCAGTCATCATCTCGATCGTTTATCTCGCCGCGCAGGTGCGGCAAACCCGACTGCAACTCCAAGCCCAGGCCGAAGACAATATTACGTCCAGGGCTTTTGAGGCCTACAGTCCGGTATACGAAAGCAACAACGCGCAGATTTTTCGCAAAGGTCTCGAATCACCCGCAGAGTTGAATCCCGACGAAGCTTTCATTTTCAAACTCCTCATGGATCGTCAACGTGGCGTCTTCGCGACGATCGTTCGCCGCAACCACAAGAAATCCATCTCTAAAGAGATGTTTAAACGGTTGATGGTCGGCTATCGGGAACTGTTTCTGCAGACGGAGGGTGGTAGGACGTGGTTTGAAACTGCGAAACCTTCGATGTCTCCCTTAGAGCTGCAGGCACTGGGACTCGACCCCTGATGTGTCAGGCTCGCCGCCATGTTGACCGTCAATTTGTTCCCGTTCAGCGGTCTTTTGCGTTGCCAGGCCGCAATGGACGATCCTGATGTGTATCGCGCGTTCCTTGGCCAAACCGTTCAGGTCACCATCGACCGTCCGCTGGGATCCAGGCATCCAAGACACGACTTCATCTACACAACCAACTACGGGTATATCGAAAACACCCGAGCCGGCGACGGCCATGAAATCGACGCCTACGTATTGGGCGTCGCGGAGCCCATCGAAACCTGGTCGGGGGTGTGCGTGGCGGTCATTTTTCGAAGAGACGACAACGAAAACAAACTTGTCGTTGCAGATCGTCCAATGCCAGAATCGGAAGTACGCCGGCAGACCGATTTTGTTGAGCAACACTATGACATCAGCATCGAAACAGTTGACGTCTGACATCACGCGGGGACTGACATGTTAGCGGGGCGGAAACTGACATCCCTGGCGATCGCGCTCCTCGCATTTATTGCTAACGACGCGGTCGCATCGATCGTCGATGCGGTCCGCGTCGAAAAATCCGAACGCAAAATGTACCTGCACAGCGGCGATCAGATCATCCGTTCTTACGAAGTTTCTCTGGGTGACTCTCCCAGGGGTCACAAAACAACCGAAGGGGATGAGAAAACGCCCGAAGGGACTTACGTGCTGAATTGGCGTAACCCGAACAGCCGGTATCATCTGTCGATCCAGATCTCCTACCCCAATGAAGCCGATGTCAGGCAGGCGCGCGAGCGCGGCGTGTCTCCGGGCGGGGCCATCTTCATACACGGCTTACCAAACGGCACGGGTTCCCTGAGGCAACCCCCCTCGCGCAAGGATTGGACGGACGGGTGCATCGCCGTAAAGAGCAATCGGGAGATGGAGGAAATCTGGAAACTCGTACCCCTCGGCACGCCGATTACCATCAATCCATGACTGTCTGCTTTGGCTTCTAGGGATGTTCGGCGGTGATCTACGATCAATGGCCGCGTTGGGCGCACCGCCATCAAGGCGTACAGCTGATTCTGGATAGGCTATGGCCACTCACATAAAGATAGAGATGCGAAAAATCAACGGCCTCCGCTTTGTCAGACTCAAACTGGCGGAAGAGGTAGAGACCGACAGCCCCGAGGAAGCCCAGCTCACTTCTGCCATGCGGGAGTGCAATCTGGATCCCGGTAACAACGTGGGGCTGTTCAGGACGCTTGCAAGAACAGCAGACGGCGCCAGCATCTCGCGCGTTGCCGGCGTGGATATTCCGCTTGCCGCGATTCAGGATTTCACCGCAGCGCTGCTCCGCCGAGGCTTCGAAGTCTCTTGAATCGCTTCCTCGAGTCGGCAGGACCTGGCGCGCAAAGCGTGCCAGACAGCGGATAGCTGCAAGTGGCTGCCCTCTTGCCATTGATCGTCTGGGTGCTGAGCGCAATCCTCTGCGACCGCATTGCACGCTCTCGCAACGTGAGGACAACCTTCGCGCGCCGTCTTTTTGTGGTCCTGTTCGGACCACTCGCCATACCGTTCGCGTTTCTGCTGAAGCCCGAGCCAGGCTAGCTCGGGCTCCGCATCCGCTAGCCGCCGGTCGTGTCCCCGGCGATCTGGTCGACGAGTCCCGGGACATAGTCCGCACCGTGCAGGACCTCCACGGAAGAACCCGCAAAGTCCTCGCCTATCGGTTCATAGCGGCCACCCAGGCAGCTGCTGAGAAAAGCCTCTGTCGTCGCGAAAAACGACATCCGGTTTTCAGGCCGCGCAAAGCCGTGCCCTTCGTCCGGGTAGTTCAGATAGGTCACCGGCAATCCGCGCTCATCCATGGCAGCGACGATCTGATCCGACTCTGCCTTGGTCACCCGCGGATCATTTTCACCCTGCCCGATCAGAAGCGGGACCTTGATATCCGCAACGCGCGCAATGGGCGAACGGTTGTACATGTCTGCGCGCTCCGCCTCGTCAGCGGGATCGCCCACAAAGGCATACCAGTTCGCTTCCAGGCTCGGGCGCCAGTAGTCCGGAAAGGACTCTATCAGCGTGATGAGATTGGACGGTCCGACGATGTCGACACCGCAGGCAAACGTGTCAGGCGTAAAGGTCACGCCCACCAACGTGGCGTAACCGCCGTATGAACCGCCCATGATGGCCACGTCGTCTGCAATCTTGTTTTCACGCGCCCAGTCGACCGCGTCAATCAGGTCATCATGCATCTTGCCCGCGAACTCTTTCTTCGCAGCATTCAGAAACTCCTTGCCGAATCCGGTGGAGCCGCGGTAGTTCACAGACATCACGGCATGGCCGCGGTCCGACAACCACTGGTGCACTGTGTTATAGCCATAGCTGTCCCGTGCCCACGGGCCGCCGTGCACCATGAGCACCATGGATTGCGGCGTCTCCGGAATACCGTCGCCGTCAGCGTCGGCGCCTGCCGGCAGGGTCAGGTACGTCGTCAGCGACAACCCATCGCGGGATTTGAGCTCGAGGGCCTGCATCGGCTGCAGCGACACATCGGCGAGCGCCGGGCGCGTTGCAAACATCTCCGTCGCCGTCTTTTGCGCAACGTCGTAGATGTAGTAGACACCGGGTTTCTCCGGCGCGTCCGCCGCAATCACGAGCTTGTTACCGTCGTTTGATCGCGCGACAAAATTGAGGTCCCCGGGAATCTGCTGCTGCATGTCGGCCAGGCTCGCGGCAAAGCTGTCGGTCAGACCGCGCCACTCGACGCGCAGAAACTCTGAGGCGTAGGCGTCGATCTCGCCGGTAACGCGGTTATAAAGCACGTCTGAGATATCCGCGCGAGGGTCTTCAGCCAGCGTGGTGAATTCCCCGGTGGCCACATCCATTTTGACCAGCGCTGCGGTGTTGCGGTCGCGGCTGTCGACCATGTACAGGTGCGTGTTGTCGCCATTGAACGTGATGGCAAAGCTGTTCATGACGTCCTGCACGCCAAACTCGGCCACCACTTCGGTGCCATCTTCTGTGAGCTTCAACAGATTGCGTGCGCCACCCGGCAGTTGCTCCCACGCCAGGCGCGGCTCGAGATCATTATCGACTTCCCAACCGGGATAGCCGGGATTTTCCGCGACCAGCGTCCGCTCGCCGCTGCGCACGTTGACGCGATACACATCGAAGAGCTGCGGATTACGGTCGTTCAAGCCCACCGCTATGTGATCAGGGTGATCCTTGCTGCGGCCCAGCAGGGTCGCGCGCGCGCCATCCGCCACCGGCGTCAGGTCGGTGATATCGCCGCTTGTCAGATTGACGGCGTATATGTGGTAGTTCTCGTTGCCGCCCTGATCCTGGTTGTAGAGCACAATCTCGCTGTTATGCGCCCAGTAGTGCACGGGCACGCCACGTTCGATTTCTTTTGTCACGACCCGCGCCGCCTCCGGATCGTCGCTCGGCGCGACCCAGATGTTCATGACGCCTTCGTGCGGGGCGAGCCAGGACAGCCACTTGCCGTCAGGGCTGATGCGACCCTGGGAGCGCACTGGGTTGTCAAAGAATGCGCGCCGCGTGACGAGCGCAGGCGGTTCATCTGCGGAAGCGGGAGCAGCGGCAGTTTCCGCCGGCTGCGGTGGGGCGCTCTCGCTGCAGCCCAAGCTGCCGATCAGGAACAGAAATATGAGGGGAAAAAACTTCATGAGCGTTATCTGACAATCGAAAAGTGGCGCGACTCTAACAGCTTCCGCCGCGATTTAAAGTCGCTTTTGCATCGCCTTGGAATACATCGAGATGAGCTTGGCATCAGCGCGCCAGGCGAGATCTTCCGTCAGGTTTACGAGGCCGCGCCGCAGGTACTGAACGGCGTCATCAAATGTCGCGAGCGCCCGCGGCGGCGCGCTCAGCGGGTCGAGCTCAGCATTGTCCGCGAGCACACGGCGTATGTTGTCGCGCATCACGGGGTTGTCAAAGCGCTGGAAAGCCATGCTCAGGAAGGCCAGGTATATGTAGAACGGTTCGACAATCCCGAATTGGCCAACCCGGCTGTCGTCCAGTTTGTCCGCCACAGAGACATTGTCGAAATGGGCCCGCCCCTGACTGAGCGCGGGTAAAACCGAGGGGGTGGGGTTACGGGAGATCTCGAGACCCGCGGCGCCCCGCGGTACGAGATAAAAGTGATGATCGCCCGCAGTATCGGTGGCGCGCACCACCAGTTCATCGACGACATCACACGCCGCGACCCACGTTTTATAACCATTCAGCACCACGTTGCTGCCAGCCTCAGCGCAGCTGAGTCCCGGCAGCGCGTCAGGCCCCGCGTCTTCAGAAACGACAAAAGCCGCCCACCCGGCGAACGCCACGTCCGGGAAAGTCACCCTCAGCGCCGTCTGATAGCCGGCGCTGAACACGCCGGCGAAATCGCCAGCGGCAGCCCCGCCGCGCACCGCCATCGCAAAGGGCGACGTCTCCTCACCTGCCTCGCGCAGCCAGCGCACATGCAAATCGGCTTCATCGGCCGCCGCGGCAACCGGCTCGAGGAGACTGTCGAGGTCAACGGTCATACCGGCGTGAGCCCTTCCACCTGACATCGATGGATGAGACGCGGATCGTCACCGTGATCGTGGACCGCATAATGAAGGAGGCAGCGGTTGTCCCACATGACGAGGTCCCCCGCGCGCCACTGATGGCGTGCCTGGTACTCGGGACGTACGCCATGCTCAAACAGATAGTTCAATACCGGCCGGCTTTCCTCCCGGGTCCAGTCCTTGAAACGCGTGGTAAAGGCCTTGCAGACATAGAGGCTGCGCTGACCGGACTCATCGTGGGTGCGCACGACCGGATGCTCGGCACGCGGCGCGGCAGAGGGATCTTCGCCATAAAGCCGCGCGAGGCCCTCTGCGCTGTGCAACGCCGTCAGTCCGTCGACCAGCCGCTTCATGCCCACCGACAGCTCTTCGTACGCGAGCGCTTGATTCGCGAACGCCGTTTCACCGCCAAACGCCGGCGCCTCAAGCGCATAGAGCATCGTCAGCTTGGGCGGCACCGGGTTATAGGTCATATCCGAATGCCAGTGCTGGTTGACGTCCCTGGCCTTGCCGCGGTTCTTGAGCTCAATGATGTTCGGCTGGCCC
Source organism: Pseudomonadales bacterium (assembly GCA_965267275.1). Classification (GTDB taxonomy): domain Bacteria; phylum Pseudomonadota; class Gammaproteobacteria; order Pseudomonadales; family Azotimanducaceae; genus UBA4421. Next base: position 915,934 of record OZ253950.1, on the reverse strand, counting down.
GGAAGGCTGCCGTAAGGGAACGGGATCGTTGGCCCCCAGCGCTCGGCAAACGCAATCTGCTCAGCCGGGGTGAGCGTCTGCCCCGGGAACACGAGCACGTGGTGTTCGACGAACCAGGTGTTCAGCTGCGCCAACGCCTCGGCATCGAGGTCGCGCACGTCCACGCCGGTGACGATGCCGCCGAGGGGTGCCGCCAAGCGCTCTAACTGCATATTCGTTCCTTTTCCGCTTCTCCAGCCGTTTACCCGTCTCCCTGCGGCCCTGAGCGGATTTATCCGGCGCGCCCTCATTCTGGACGCGCCGCATACCGCCATCAAGCGGCCTTTAAATCCACAGCAAGTGACTCCATATAAAAGACAGGAGTCAATTTCGATGGACACAGACCCATGGACGTAGATCAGGACGGAGAACTCATCAGCGAGGACGTCAGCGGCCAGATCATTCTGCCGAGCGCCGCGCTGCCCGGCATCGTGCAGATCATTCCTCAGGAGAGCCGGCCGTTTTTCCCGGGCCAGGCGATCCCCCTCATCATGAGCGCGGAGCAGTGGCTGCCGACACTCGAAGAGGTACGCAAACGCGATCAGGACGTCATCGGCATCATTGCCACAAAACACGACGTTGACGGCGTACCCGGCGCCAACGACCTCTACGACATGGGGTGCCTCTGCAAGATTCATCGCGTGCATCGCGAAGGCGATCAGCTGCAGGTGCTGCTGGAAGGCCTGCAGCGTTTCCAGGTACGGCGCTGGGTCAAAGACAAAGTACCGCTCACCGCAGCAGTGCGTTACTTCCCCGACCCCACGCAAAGCCAGAGCGCGGAGGAAACCGCCTACGCCGTGGCGATCATCAACACGATCAAAGAGCTCATCCCGCTCAATCCGCTGTACGGAGAAGAGCTGAAAGTCTTCCTGGCACGCTCAAATCCGAACGAACCCGCCGTGCTGGCCGACTTCGCCGCAGGCCTGACCACTGCCAGCAAAGCCGACCTGCAGGACGTCCTCGAACGCATCGCGCTGCAGCCGCGCCTGGAGGCGGTCATCAAGCTGCTCCGGCGGGAAGTCGAGATCGCCGCTGCGCAGATGGAAATACGCGAGCACGTGGAACGGGAAATTCAGGGCCACCAACGCGAAGCGATTCTGCGCCAGCAGTTGAAGTACATCCAGGCAGAGCTCGGTCTCGCAAAGGATGACAAGACCGCCGAGATCGAAGAATTCGAAGCCCGCATCGCCGCGCTCGAGCTTCCGGAAAAGGTCGCCAAGCGTATCGAGGAGGAGCTCAACAAGCTGAAAATCCTGGAAACCGGTTCAGCGGAATACGGCGTGACGCGCAACTACCTTGAATGGCTGACCTGTCTCCCATGGGGGATTTACAGCGCGGACGCGGAGGATCTCGAAGCGGCGACCCGTATTCTCGACAGCCACCACGAAGGTCTCGAGGACGTCAAGGAACGCATTATCGAGTTTCTCGCCCTCGGCATCATGAAAGGCGACGCCGCGGGCTCGATCATCTGTCTGGTCGGACCGCCCGGCGTGGGCAAAACCTCGTTGGGCCGGAGTATTGCAGAGGCGCTCGGTCGCAAGTTCTATCGCTTTTCGGTCGGCGGCATGCGTGATGAAGCCGAGATCAAAGGGCATCGTCGCACCTATATCGGCGCCATGCCCGGCAAGCTGATTCAGGCGCTCAAAGACACAGAAGCGGCTAATCCGGTCATCATGCTCGACGAAATCGACAAGATCGGCGCGTCCTATCAGGGTGACCCGGCCAGCGCCCTGCTCGAGGTACTCGATCCCGAGCAGAACGGCAGCTTCCACGATCACTACCTGGACGTCGATTTCGACCTGTCGAAAGTGCTATTCATCTGCACCGCCAACCAGCTCGACACGATTCCCGGGCCGCTGCTGGACCGGATGGAGGTGATCCATCTGAGCGGCTATCTGGACAACGAGAAACAGTCCATTGCGCGCAAACACCTCCTGCCCCGGCAGCTCCGGCGCGCGGGCCTGCAAAAGAGTGACGTGAAGATCACGGCGTCCGCATGGCGGAAAGTCATCGAAGGTTACTCTCGAGAAGCAGGTGTGCGCCGGCTGGAGAAAGCCATCGCCAATCTCGTGCGGAAGGCCGTCGTGAAACTGCTGGCCAAAGAGAAAGCGCCCATCATCATCGACAAAGCGGACGTCGAGGGCTATCTCGGCAAACCACCGTACGAAAAAGAACGCCTGCAGCGTGGCACCGGGGTAGTGACCGGTCTTGCCTGGACCGCCCTCGGCGGCGCGACGCTGCCGGTGGAAGCGACGCGCGTCCATGACCGCAGCCCCGGCCTCAAGCTGACGGGGCAGCTCGGCAAGGTGATGCAGGAATCCGCGAACATCGCTTACAGCTACGTTGTGGGTAACGCCGCAACCCTCGGGGTGGATGAGAAGTATTTCGACAAAACAAACATTCACCTCCACGTGCCTGCCGGCGCAACGCCCAAAGACGGGCCCAGCGCAGGCATCACGATGGCATGCGCGCTGATCTCGCTGGCACGCGGACGGGCGATCAAGGCGGGCTTCGCCATGACCGGTGAGCTGACGCTGACCGGCCAGGTTTACCCGGTCGGCGGCATCCGCGAAAAGCTGCTGGCCGCCAAACGCCAAAAGATAAAGAACGTCATCCTGCCGGCGGCCAACGCCGCCGACGTCGAGGACGTGCCGGAGCACATCCGCAAGGGGTTGAACATTCGCTTTGCAGAGACCCTCAGCGACGTTCTGGAGACGGTTTTCTAGCCAAAAACAGTGGGGTTACGGAAACCCACTAACCATTGACTTGCACCGCGGCTTTCCTTAAAAAACCGTCTATGTTGCCGGTTTTCCAACCGGCAGCATCCATTGGAGAGTATATGTGGGCGGCTCTCGCGGTCCACAGGGAGAGAAATATGAAGCAAGTCTCGAAGTTCGTTCGACTACTTGGCGCGCCCGCAGCTTATGCGGCCGCCACAATCACCTTGAGTTCACCCGCTTTGACGCCCACTGCCTTCGCGGCAGAAGAGGACGCCAGCGGCGTCATCGAGGAAATCATCGTCACCTCACGTCGGCGGGCGGAATCCGTGCAGGACGTCCCGTTGTCTGTCACCGCGTTCGGAGAGGAGCGCATCGAGCAGATCAAACCGAAGACGTTGCGTGACTTCGACGGTCTCGCACCGAACGTTTATGTCGGGATGAACACCGCCGGACCCGGGGCCAGCGCCCTGTTCATCCGCGGTGTCGGGTATGCCGACATTGAGAAAACCCAGAGCCCGCAGGTCGGCGTCATCGTGGACGGCATCCAGATCGGGTCCTCCACCGGCCAGCTGATCGACGCGTTCGACATCGAAAGCATCGAGGTCAACCGCGGCCCGCAGGGTGTGCTGTTCGGCAAGAACACCATTGGCGGCAACATCGTCGTCAACCGGGTGAAGCCCGAGTTCAACGAGTGGGGCGTGAAAGCCAGCGCCGAGGCCGGCAACTACAACGCGCGCACGTACAAAGCACGCGTCAACGTGCCTCTGATCGAAGACACCCTGGCGTTGAAAGTCGGTGCTACTCAGCGCAGCAGGCAGGGTTACTACGACAACGAAACACTCGGCGGCGACCAGGGCGAGGTGGATTTCGCGGCGCAGACCCTCGCGTTGCGCTGGTCACCGACAGATACCTTCGATGCCATCCTGACTTTCGATCGCATCGACGATACCAGCGAAATCCCACCGCAGGATCCGCGCTTCGACGGTTCCGACCCGTTCGAGAACCGCGCCGACAAGCGTGAACCATACAAGTACGAAGTGGATCAAATCGGCCTGCGCATCGACTGGGATCTCACCGACACCATTACGCTGCACTCCATTACTGGCAATCACGACAGCCACGATATCGTCAACCAGGACTTCGACGGCGGCAGTCTCGGCGGCACCGCCATACCGTTCGCCCAGCTGCACACGCTGCGTGATCAGGATTACGATGTATTCACGCAAGAACTGCGCGTCGACTTCGAAATCAACGAAAACGTCGATCTGATGGTCGGCGCCTACTACTTCGATTCCGAGCTCAAGCTCAAGCAGACGACCAACAACGTGCTGCAGGTTCCGTTCGGGCTGCCGCCCGGCGTGCCGTGCGCGGCCGTGCTGCCGATCCTGCGCGACAATCCCACCGTGGGTAACGCGCTGTGTCAGTTCGCCAACGCGCGCAGCATCCAGCTCGCCGGGGAGGACGTCGAGTCCTGGGCCTACTTCGGCCAGCTGAATTTCCGCCCGGCCGAAGGCTGGGAGCTGAGCGTAGGCGTGCGCTACATCGACGAGGAGAAGGACATCTTCAACTCGTACTTCGACTACAGCGACGGCACGTTCGACACAGGGGGGCCGAGCCAGGAATTCGACTTCACCGGGCGCCCGATGGTGCCCGGCGCGTCGTATGATGGCGGGGACTCCTGGGACGACACAATTTTCACCGCCTCGGCGCGCTGGGACATCAGTGAGAGCAGCATGGTGTACGCGAGCTACTCCGAAGGATTCCGTTCCGGGGGTTTCAGCATCCGTGCCGCCGCTGCGACGGGCACGCCGGCGGCAGTTGCTGCCGCAAGCGCAGCGTTCCAACCGGAAGACGCATTCCAGTATGAGATCGGCATCAAGAATGAGCTCTTCGATCGCAAGGTGCAGCTCAACCTGTCTTACTTCTTCCTGGAACGCGATGGCGGCCAGTTCAGCTCCATCATCCCGCTGCCGCCCGGCTCGATTCCCGGTACGACCACGCTGATCAACAATGGCGGCGTCTCTGAAGTCTCCGGCTTCGAGCTCGAGTCCGCTTGGGTGATCAACGAAAGCTGGACGATGTCATTGAACGGCGGGATCATCGATGTCGACAACAAACGCTTCACGCTGCCATGTGACCGGATCGACGGCTGCGCCAACGGCGACCCCAGCGGCACAGCGAGAGAATTCGGCGGCAACGACGACTCCCGTCAGCCGGAGTGGAACGCCTCGGTCAACATCAGCTACGGCCGCGAGCTGGAAGGCGGCGGGTACTTCTCCGCCAACGTCGGCGCCAAGAAGGTCGGCGAATTCCTGCTGGTCAACACCGGCGCCAGCGCCACCCAGCGCACCTTCGAAGGCGGCTACAGCCAGGTGGATGCCCGGGTTCAGTACGACTTCCCGATCGCCGGCGACGGTATGGCTTCGATCGCTCTGTTCGGTAAGAACCTGACCGACTCGGAGTGGCGCGAGCAGGCGCTGTTCCTTGGTGACGGTGACCAGGTACTGCCGAGCGGTGGCCCCAACACCGGTTTCCAGGGTTGGGGCGCGCCCCAGACCTGGGGCCTGGAGTTCACGGTCAACCTCTAGCAGAACGCCACTGCAGAACCAAAGAAGCCGGCCTTGCGCCGGCTTCTTTTTTTACCGGAAAGATCGAGAACCCGCGCGGGCGATTAGACACGCCACGGCGCGTTTCGCGACGCGGCCGGACGCAGAGAGCTAGGTACTTACCGCGACTTTTTAAACAACAGAACCCACAGTTATACTCTTTTGTGCTTACGCGGGGGGGAGCAAAACCATTCTAAACGAACTGCTGCTGGGGCTGGCGCGGTTTCTCGATTCGTTCGAGGCAAGCACCGCGCTCCACGAGTCCTACTACATGTATGCCTGGATCGAGACCACGCACGTCCTGACGCTGATGGTTTTTCTGGGGATGCTCTGCATCATCGATCTGCGCATGCTGAGTCTCGCCTTCAAAGACGTGCCGGCGTCGACCATCGCCGAGCGTCTCGACCGGCCGATGATGATCGGCTTCGCCGTGATGGTCATCACCGGCTTCATTCTGTACTTCGCCATTCCAGTGCGCACCACGCAGAGTATCTGGTTCCGCATCAAGGTCGTGCTGCTGATCGCGGCGGGCATCAACGCGTTGCTCTTTCGCAACCGCATGCGGGAGTCCGTATCGACCTGGGATACGGCGGAGCGCGCGCCCAAACGCATACGCGTCGGAGCCATGCTGTCGCTCAGCTTCTGGGCCGGCGTGGTCGTGACTGGCCGCGCGATCGCCTACGACTGGTATGACTGCCATAAAGAACTCCCCAACTTCATGTATTGGGCGGCAGGCTGCGTGGACGAACTCGCGGCGACGCAATAGGAGGCGACCATGGATCTACTTTTCATATTCGAGTGGCTCGATACCTCGTTCCTCGCCACGATGTCGAAAGCTTACGGCGGTGTCTTCGCCGTCGTGCAGATGTTTCATCTGCTGTCCATGGCCATGCTCGGCGGCATGGTGATTCTGAGCGACCTGCGTCTGCTCGGTGTCCTGATGACGGACGTGCCGAGCGAAACCGTGGTGGCCAACACCAATAAGTGGTTCACCGTCGGCCTGGTTGGGCTCGTCGTCAGCGGCGTGTTCATGAGTTCCGCTGTGGCCATCAAGCTGTACTACAACGAGATGTACTGGGCGAAGATGATTACGCTCCTGGTGGGTATCGTCTTCTTCTACGCCATCCGCAAGCCGCTGCTGAGCTACCCGCACGACAGCATCAACCCCTGGTCGATACGCACGTTGGCGATCACGTCACTGTTGATCTGGTTCACCGTGGCGGCCTCCGGCCGCTGGATCGGATTTTCCTGAGGAGCACGCATGAACAAAAAGGACATCCTGGAGAAAGTCTCGTTTGTGTTCGGGGCGGCGGTCGTCGCAGCAGCGGCATGGTTCTGGACCGAACAGGTACAGGACGTGCTCGAGATTCTGGAAATGGCGTACGGATAAGACCATGTCTGATGAAAACGTCGATTACGGACCCCTTACACCATTGATCGGCGCCTGGCGCGGTGACAAAGGGATGGACACCGCGCCAGAGCCGGACGGTACAGAGCAGAACCCTTACTACGAAACAATCGTTTTCGAAGCGATCGGGGATGTGGACAACGCGGAAACCCAGGAGCTGGCGGTGCTTCGCTACCACCAATGCGTGTATCGCAAATCCAACGACAAGATGTTCCACAATGAAAGCGGCTATCTCGTCTGGGACGCGGACGCCCAGAGCGTCATGCAGATGCTCACCATACCGCGCGGCGTCAGCCTCGTCGCCGGGGGCACCGTGGCAGAAGACGGCGCCATCACCGTGCGCGCCGGCGATGCGGACTGGCCCATCGCCCAGTCTCCATTCATGCGGGATAACGCAAGGACTGTCGGCTTTGAGCACCACCTGCGCGTGGAGGGCGATACTCTGACTTACGACGAACTGACGCGACTCGAGATCTACGGCCGCGCGTTCGACCATACGGACAGCAACCGTCTCACGCGCGCATGAGCGCGCAACGTAGCCGCGGCGGATTCGTTGCGTTACGGTTAACCTTTTGAGCAGTTGCGAGATTTCCATGGCAGACGAAGCCCGCCTCATCGAAGCGTACCGCACCATCATCGGCGAGTTGGACGACCCTGAGCGCCCCGGCGTGCTCGACACCCCCGAACGCGCCGCCAAGGCGATGCAGTTCCTCACCCGCGGCAACGAGCAGACGCTGGAAGACGTCGTCAACGAGGCGCTGTTTCCTGCGGAGAACGATGAAATGATTGTCGTGCAGGACATCGAGCTCTACTCGATGTGTGAGCACCATCTGCTGCCTTTCATCGGGCGCGCCCACGTCGGCTATATCCCCAATGGCAAGGTACTCGGTCTTTCCAAGGTCGCCCGCATCGTCGACATGTTTGCCCGCCGCCTGCAGATCCAGGAGGAGCTGACCTTCCAGATCGCCACGGCGCTGCAGGACGTGACCGGCGCCAAGGACGTTGGTGTCATCATAGAGGCGCAACACCTGTGCATGATGATGCGGGGTATCGAGAAGCAGAATTCGCGCATGAAAACCTCAGCGATGCTCGGCGCGTTCCGCGAGGAGCCCGCAACGCGGGCTGAGTTCCTCACCCTGCTGAAGGATTAAGACATGGGCAGAGTGAGCGGCAAAACAGCAATTGTCACCGGGGGTGCATCCGGTATCGGCCGCGGCTGCGCCGAACGTCTGGCCGAAGAAGGCGCTACGGTACTCGTAACCGACATCGACGAGCACGGCGGACGCCAGACGGTTGCAAGTATCGAAGCAAACGGCGGGCGCGCTGAGTTCCTGCATCACGACGTGACGGACGAGGCCGCCTGGGAAGGTGTCATCGCCTACGCGCAGGCCAACCTCGGTGGTCTGCACATCCTCGTCAACAATGCGGGCATAGGTATCGGCGGCAGCATTGTGGAGATGACCCTGGCGGATTGGCAGCGCCAGCAGGCCATCAATCTCGACGGCGTCTTTCTCGGTATCAAACACGCCATTCCCGCAATGCGTGAATCGGGCTCCGGTTCCATCATCAACATGTCGTCGGTGGCGGGTCTCAAAGGCGCGGCCAATCTCGCCGCCTACAATGCCACCAAGGGCGGTGTGCGGCTTCTGACCAAGGGCGTCGCACTGGAATGCGCGCAGAGCCGCTGGCCAATTCGCGTCAACTCGGTCCATCCGGGGGTCATCGACACGCCCATCTGGACCAAGGTGAATCCGGAATACTTCGAAGAGGGTGAAAACGCCGTAGATCTCGACAGCATGGCGGCACTCGGAGTACCGACCGGTGAACTCGGCTATCCCAGCGATATCGCGAACGGCGTGCTCTATCTCGCCAGCGATGAATCACGCTACGTCACCGGCACGGAACTGGTGATTGACGGCGGCATATCGGCCTGAGATGCACGCCTCGACCGCGAAACATGCGCACCGTCTGCGGCAGAGTTTTCAGGCGGGCGGCCGCTTTAACCGGCCGCTTGTTTTACGCTGAATTTACCCCGCCGGGCTGGTGGCGGCGCGGACGCAAACCTATCATGAGCACACCTGTGAAGAAGGAAGAACCATGTTGAGACCCATTATTCTCTGTCTGCTGGCGCTGCTGACGTTTCCTGCGGCTGCGATTACCGAAGAAGAAAAAGCCGCGCAAGCGGCCGACAAAGCCAAGCAGATGAGCAAACAGGAAGCGGCCAACAAAAAGGCTTATCAAGACGGCAAAAAGACCAAGCACGCGAAGCAGGAACAATACAAGAAAGCCAAGCAGTCCGGAGACAAGGAAGCCTACAAAGCCAAGAAGCAAGCGGCTGAAAAGACGAAACACAAGCAGAAGAAAGACGCCTACCGGGCTGAGAACAAGAGTAAAGACAAAGAACAGAAAGGCGCTTACCGGACCGAGAACAAGAGCAAAGAGAAACAAGCAGGCAAACCACTCGAGCAAGCGGGTAAGTCTCAAGGCCACGCTACTGCCGAGGCTGCAGGCAAGCCGAAGAAGCCCTGGTGGAAATTCTGGGCCAGCGAGTAACCGCTAAGCAGGGTCCAGCCGAATGAAATAGCGCGGCGCGGCCGCCTCGACCCGGTCGTGCCCGGCACCGCGTGCCGGCACAGCCGTGTCGCTATCGTTCATGACCTGCACCGCCGGGCTAATGGACGCCGGCTCGGTCCCGGCAGAGAGGCGGGTTATACCGATAATCGAGCGCGTTTTGATCAGGTATAGCGCAACGCGCCGTCTTCGAGGTCAGCGACCGGGAATTCGTCCTTCTCCAGCCAGTAGTCCTGCGTAAATACCCAGGGCTCATGATCACCCTGCTTGGGCATCAGGTGCATGCTCCGTTTGAGGTAGCCAGGATTGAAATTGTCCGGGTCCACCCAGTCGCGTATGGACATATTGTCGTCCTCCGGCCGCAGCTCCGGCGTAACCACGGTCGCGTCCAGCCCTTTCATGTGCTCAAAAATGCGGCAGACGTACTCGGATATCAGGTCCGCGCGCAGGGTCCAGCTGGCTCGAAAATAACCGAACACCCAGGCCATGTTGGGCACACCGGTAAACATGAAGCCCCGATAGCCGACGCGATCGGCAAAATTGACCGGTTCGCCGTCGATAGCGAAGTCGACATCTCCGAGCACGCAGAGGTTAAATCCCGTTGCTGTAACGATGATGTCTGCCTCCAGTTCCTCGCCTGATTGCAGCAGGATACCCTTCTCGGTAAACCGATCGATCTGGTCGGTAACGACAGTAGCTTTCCCGGCCGCTATGCCCTGAAAGAGGTCGCCATCAGGGATAAAGGCGAGCCGCTGCTGCCACGGCCGGTATTTCGGCGTGAAGTGTTTCTCGATGTCGAAACCATCAGGCAGATACTCACGCGCGCCGGCAATCAGCTCGTCTTTGAGGCCCTGAGGTTCTTCGAAAGAACGCCGGGTGATTTCCTGCTGATCGTGCAGAATCTTGCGCCGCACGATCTCATGGGTCCACTCATCAGGCACCTCGAGCTCACGCAGCGTGTCCGCTAGCTCGTTACGATTCAGGCCCGGTGCAAAATAGGTGGGCGAACGCTGCAACATGGTGATGTGCTCGCAGTCGGCTGCCATCGCAGGGACCAGCGTTGCCGCGGTGGCGCCCGAGCCGATCACCAGTACCCGCTTGCCTTTGTAATCCAGATCTTCCGGCCACGTCTGCGGATGCACGATCGGACCTCGGAAGTCCGCCATGCCCTCCCACTCCGGCGTATACCCTTCAGCGTGGTGATAGTAGCCCTGGCACATCCACAGGAAGTTGCAGGTGAATTTGAGGAATTCCCCTGTATCCAGATTTTCCGCCACGACGGTCCATTGCTTGTCGCCGCTCGACCACTCCGCACTTGCGACCTTATGGCGATAGCGAATGTGCTCACCGATGTTGTTCTCCTCGATCGCCTCGTCCATGTACTTGAGAATTTCTTCCGCAGTGGCGATCGGAGCGCCCATCCAGGGTTTCCATTTGTAGCCGAACGTGAAGAGGTCGCTATCCGAGCGTATCCCGGGGTACTTGTGCGTCAGCCAGGTACCGCCAAAACTCTCCAGACTATCGAGGAGGGTAAAGCTGCGCTCCGGGAAGTTCTGTTGCAGATGGTAAGCGGCGTCGACTCCGGAAATACCGGCACCGACGATGAGCACGTCTACATAGCCCATGTCCTGTACGTCGTGCGTTTCCGAGATTGCCGCTATGTTCATCCACCTCTCCCAAATTGCTTAGTGTCTTTGCCCAGCCTACCGCGCCGGGCCTGGCGCGCGCTTGATCCAAATCAAGGCGCTCCTAACCCACATTAAGCAAAACAATACTGAAAGACTGGAATACGTAGTAACCACGAGGGCTTTAGTCCGCCAAGGGCGGGCAGCGCATCCGCAGACATGAGCTGATCCAACGGTTACAGACCGTGCTCACGGAAAGGTCCAACGCGGCTGCGTAGCCGCGCGATCTAGAGATAGTAAAGAGAGACGTAAACGGTCAGGAGCACGACGATCCAAAGCGCAGTCGTGCCCACCTGCCAGGTGCGTCCCAGCGGCCCGCCGCTATCGAGCAGACGCGTAAAGCGTGCCATGAGCGCCGGCGCCACCTGCCCCCGCACACGTTGCAACCAGGCACCCGCGGCGCCCATCTTTGCCAGCAGGAATTCACTCAAGCGGTAGAGCAACACCCGCCATAGCCAGTCCGTATCCAGCGATATGGTCAGCGTGCGTCGCATCAGCGGCAGCAACAGGAAAAATGCCAGGCCCGAGAACAAGAGGAGCTGTAGATAAAACAGCACTTTATCCGGCGCATAAGCCTCGTATGCGACGGGATACGGCAACAACTCCCAGAGCGGCTGTGGATACACGCCCAGAAAGATACACACGAACGCAAACAGCAGCATGGCTGCCGCCATGTTCCAGGGTGCATCATCCGGTCGTAATCCCGAGTCTTTCTGGAAGAAGACAAACCACGGAAACTTGATACCTGCGTGGAGGAACACACCGGCCGAAGCAGCAGCCAGCAGGAAATACACCAGCGCGAGGCCCTCGTTTTCCGCCGCGACCGAAATCAGCGTTTTCGTGGTAAACCCGGACGTCAGCGGGAAACTGGAGATCGCCAGCGCACCGATGATCCCGCAGACGGTCGTCAGCGGCATCGTGCGGAACAGCCCGCCAAGATCCGTGCAGCGCGAGAATCCCGTCCGGTAGATGACGACCCCTGCGCTCATGAACAAGAGCGCCTTGTAAACGATGTGCGCAAAGGCGTGCGCCGCAGCGCCGTTGATGGCCGTCTGCGTGCCTATGCCGACCGCGCAGACCATGAAGCCCACCTGATTAACCACTGAGTAGGCAAGAATACGGCGCGCGTCGTTCTCGAGCAGGGCGTAAATGATCCCGTAAAAAATCATGTAGAGACCCACCCAGATCAGCACGCCCTCTCCCGGGAACAGCAGTATGAGCGCCAGCACCGCTGACTTGGTTGTGAACGCAGACAGAAAAACCGAGCCGGTCGGGCTCGACGCGGGATAGGCGTCCGCAAGCCAGGCGGAAACAGGCGGTGCCGCGGCGTTGATGAGGATGCCGATCAACACCATCCAGGTGTCGAAATTCGTTGCGAGCATCGGCTGGATGTCGACCGAGCCGGTGTGCACGACAATCCCTTCGATACCCACCTTGAGGATTACGCCGCCCAGCAGATGCATGATGGCATAACGTATGCCCGCCGCTCGCGCTTCCGGCGTGCCGCCGCACCAGACGACCACGGTGGAGAAAATCGCCATCAGCTCCCAGAACAGGAAGAGCGTGATCAGATCCCCGGCAAACGCCACCCCGACCGCGCCTGCTGCGTAAGCGAATGCAGCGGCGAGCTCGTACCAGCGCGCCTGGCGAAACGCGAACAGCCCGCCTGCGAATGCCATGAAAGTAAATATCGAGGCAAACAAGCGACGCAGCGGGCTGCCTTCGATCGGTTGTATCTCGTAACCCAGGAATGACGCGGTGACGACAACGCCGTCCGGGATCTGCCATACCGCCCACAGCGCAATCAGCGGTGATACGAGCACGACAGCGGAACGCAGGTGTCCGCGCGTCAACGCAATGAGCAGCGCGCCGGCCAGCAGCACAAACGCAGGTGAGAGGACGCCGTCAATCATCGTAGTAGCTCTCAGGCCGTTTGAGAACCACGCCCAGCGCCTTGGCCACCAGAACCATGGCGACGCAGGCCAGGAAACCGAAGCCGGCGCCGAAGCCGAACCAGCCGTCCACGCCGAAGTACCCCTTTATCTTGATCACCAGCTGGGCGAGCACGGTCAACGCCAGCACTGCGGAAAATCCGACCCACAGCCACTTGATGGTCGCCGGCCGCGTCAGCCAATGGTCGTCTGTTGCTTTGTTCCGCTCTGACATGTCGTCACTCCTCAAGGGATCTGCGCCACCAGCTGGCTCTCGAGGTCGAGAACACCCTGGTTGAAAAAGAAAAAGCCCAGCGTCGCCGCAGCGGTCAGCATCAGCGCCAGCACAGCAGGAAATGGCGCTTCGCCGTGCGTTTTACCGCCCGCCTCTTCCTTGGCAAACCAGGCCGCGAAGATCACCGGTAAAAAATAGGCCGCGTTAAGCGCCGTGCTTAGAATGATGGTGAAGATCGCCACGTAGTTATCGCTTTGAAAAGCGCCAGCCAGGATGAACCACTTCGACACAAAGCCGCCGGTGGGCGGCACTCCGATCATCGACAAGGCACCTATCGTAAATGCCGTCATTGTCCAGGGCATACGCGCGCCGATACCGCGCAGCTGATGCAGCTCGGTTTTCTTCGAGGCGACGTAGATGGCACCGGCAGCGAAGAACAATGTGATCTTGCCAAAAGCATGCGCAACGATATGGACCGCCGCACCTATCTCTGACAGAGGCGTCAACACCGCAGCAGCCATGACCACATACGAAAGCTGACCCACAGTCGAGTAGGCAAGCATGCGTTTGAGGTTCTGTTGACGCAACGCCACGATGCTTGCCGCAATGATCGTGAACGCTGCCAGGTAAAGGAGCCAGCCTCCAGCCGGCTCCGCGAACAAAGTGTCGACGCCAAAGACGTAAATGATGACCTTGGTGACGGTGAAAACGCCCGCCTTCACCACCGCCACCGCGTGCAGCAGAGCGCTGACAGGCGTTGGCGCAACCATCGCCGCAGGCAGCCAGCGGTGTACCGGCATCACGGCGGCTTTGCCGATGCCGAGCACGTACAACAGGAGCAGCAGCCCCATCGCCGCACCAGTGATTTTGCCTTCCAGAATACCGCCCGGCGTAAAAGTCAAAGTGTCCGCCGCAAGGTACGTCCAGATGATCGCTGGAAGTAACAGACCTATGGACGTACCGAGCAGGATGCCAAGATAGATTCGCGCGGAAGCAATCGTATCCTTATCCCCTTTGTGCGCCACCAACGGGTAGGTGGATACGGTGAGGACCTCGTAACAGAGGAACAGCGTCAAGAGGTTGTCCGCAAAGGCAACCCCCATCGCCGCCGCGATGGCGATTGCGAAACAGATGTAGAAGCGCGTCTGGTTCTTTTCGTTGTTACCGCGCATATAGCCGATCGAGTAGATCGAATTGATGATCCAGAGCGAGGCGGCCAGAGCTGCGAAGAGCATCCCCAGGGGCTCGACGGTGAACGCGATATACAGTCCGTCAAACAGCTCTGCGACCATGAGACTGGGGCGTCCGCCGGCCATGATCTCAGGCACGATGGACCACACGGTTGCCGCCAGCGCGACCGCTGTCACCAGCGTCACGCTTTCGCGCAGGTTCGGCCAGCGCCCGGCGAGGGCAATCAGTACCGCACCTATCAGCGGGATCAGCAGCGCAGCAGCGATGGCGGTGACCGCGCTCACGGCAGGTGCCTCAGAAGCTCTTCGGCGGCCGCTTCCGACAAGCCCACGGGCAGCGAGGGCACGAGACCGAAGTAGATGTTGGCCAGCGCCAGGAGCCAGACGCCGACGACGAGCGCGATCCCGGGTTCCGCCGCGGCTACGGTCTCACCGGAGGGCTCATCCGAACCACCGTAATAGAGGCGCTCGATGATCCGCCACATGTAGACGACGGCGGCCAGCGAACTCGCTACAACGACCACCGCAGCCAGGACACCGAGAGGCCCCTGATCGATCGCGGCTGACAAGAGCAGCCATTTAGAAACAAACCCAGCCGTGCCGGGAATACCCACGAGGCTCGCACCGGCCACCACAAGTCCGGCAGCCGTCCAGGGCATGTAGCGTCCGGCACCGGCGATGTCGTCGAGACGCAGACCGGACAGCCTCGTCGCCAGCGCGGCAACCGCCAGAAACAGCGCCCCCTTGGCGAGCGCATGATTGAACATGTGGGCGATACCCGCGGTAAGCCCTGCCGCGCTGCTGAAACTCGCGCCCAGCAATATATAGCCGATCTGAGCGACGGATGAGAACGCCAGCAGCCGTTTGAGGTGGCCTTCGAACATCGCCACCGCCGAGCCGACGATGATGCCGAAGATCGCCAGCGGCGCCAGGAAGCTCGCAAACTGGAAAGTGTGCCCGGCGAGGTTGCTCTGAAAGACAAAAAAGTCGAAGCGGAACAGCACGTAAATCGCGACTTTGGTGGAGCAGGCCGCAATGAAGGCCGTGACCACATGAGGGGCGTGCGTGTAGGCGTTCGGCAGCCAGATGTGCAGTGGAAACACCGCTGCTTTCAGCGCCAGACCCACGGTCACAAATCCGGCGGCAACGAGAATAGGACGCTGATCGGCCACCTCACCAATCCTCGCCTCCATGTCCGCAAAGTTCAGCGTGCCGGTCATCATGTACACGAGCCCGACGCCGATGAGATAGAACGTCGCGCCCACCGTGCCCATGATCAGGTACTTGAACGTCGCCGTGAGCGCCTGACGATTGGGGCCCGCCGCGATGATGATATAGGTCGCCAGCGAGGAGATTTCCATGAAGACGAAGACGTTGAACGCATCGCCAGATACGGTGATTCCCGCGAGACCCGCCAACGCGATGAGCCATGCGGCAAAGAACAGCGGCTGACGGTCTTCTTCGATTTCCTGCGCCAGACTCTTGCGCCCGCAAAGAAGCGCCAGCGCCGACGCGCCAGTGGTGATCAGCAAAACCAGCGCGTTGAAACTATCTATGCGGAGTTCGATCCCGAAGGGCGCGGGCCACGCCCCCATATCGTAGGTGAGATACCCCGCCGCCTGCACATCGAGAGTAATCGCGACAGCGATCGCAAACGCCATGACGCTGGCTGCCGTGGCCGCAGCCCAGGCGAGGTTGGCGCCGCGTAACAGGACGAGCACGGGTGCGGTGAGCAGCGGCACGACAATCTGCAGTGCCGGCAGTTGCGACGCGAGGCTCACGAATCGAGATCCTGACGCTGCGTTTCGTCCTCTTCGATGGTGCCGTACGCTTCATAGATCCGCACAACGAGCGCCAGCCCCAACGCGGTGGTCGATATCCCGACGACAATGGCGGTGAGGATGAGCACCTGCGGGAGCGGGTTGGAGTAGATCGCATCCACCCCGGCCTGAATGATCGGCGCCGTGCCGCCTTCGACCTTATCCATCGTGATATAGAGCAGGAAAACCGCAGCTTGAAAAATACCCAGACCGAGAAGCTTCTTGATCATGTTTGGTTTGGCGATGACCGCGTAAAACCCGACCATCAACAAAACGGCAAACACCCAGTAGTTGAACAGGCCCAGGAGTTCCACGCTAGCGTCCCCTGGCCGCAAAGGCGTGATAAATGGCCAGCATGACGCTGGCGACCGTCACGCCGACACCCAGCTCGATGGCGATAATGCCCCACTGCTGCCCTTTCACCGGATCTGCAGCGAGCACGCCATATTCGAGGAAATTGCCGCCAAGCAGCATGTTGACGACCCCGACGCCGCCGTAGAGCAAAGCGCCGCCCCCCATCAGAATGACGAGCAGGCGCGGCGATATGATGGTCATCGCTTCCCGCTCACCTTCGATCAGGGCAAAAAGAATGACGCCCGCCGCAAATATGGCGCCCGCCTGGAAGCCTCCACCCGGACCATACTCACCGTGAAACTGGACATATAGCGCAAACAGAAGAATGAACGGAATGAGCATCCGCCCAACCACCTGCGGAATCAGATGGTGGCTGAGGTAGGTGCGTCCGCTGGTCAGGTCCTCCAGCCGGCGTTTACCGACGGCGCCAGGCAGGCCAAGCAGGAAGAGCACGCCGATGCCGGCGGTCAGCACGACAATTACCTCTCCCAGCGTGTCGTACGCGCGGTAGGAGCCAAGCACTGCCGTGACCACATTGGGAATATCAATCAATTCCGGCGTCTTTTCGAGATACCAGGGCGCGACGTGCGTGTGCACCGGCGCTTCCGGGTCTCCGAGCCGCGGTTTTTCGAACGTGGCGTAGACCACCACTGCCGTCGTGATCGTCACGACAGCCAGCGCCAGCGCACGTCCCCCGCGCACGTCCTGCTCACGCGTCGGCGTGAGCGCCAGCGCCCCCAGCAACAACACGGTGGAGATACCTGCGCCAACCGCGGCTTCCGTGAGGGCCACATCGGCCGCATCGAGAATGAAGAAATTGGCTGCCATCAGCAGCGAGAAAATGCCCATCAGCATGACCGCAGTGAACAGATTCTGCGCGCGCACGATGCCCACCGCGGTGATCAGGAGCAGCGACAGCAGGAAAATACCGAACAGCACGGTCACGGGTCCAGATCCTCCGGCAGTTCCGCGTCTTTCGGTAGCAAGCCCGATAGCAGCGCGGCGTTGGCCAGCGCATACGTGGCGGTCGGACCGGTCAGCATCAAGAAACCGGCAATCGCGGCCAGTTTGATACTGGCCAGCGAAAGCCCGGCCTGCAGCATGATGCCGAAAATGATGAGGAGCGTGCCAAGCGTATCCGTGAGGCTCGCGGCGTGCATACGCGTGTACAGGTCGGGCAGGCGGATGATGCCGATGCCGCCGATCACGACGAAGACACCACCGGTCAACAGCATCACCCAGCTGAGCACGTCGAGGAAAAGTGCCATCAGGACTCCTCCTCGGCGTCAGTGTCGGCGTTCTCGAAAAACTGCAGAACTGCCAGAACGCCGATGAAATTAATCAGCGCATAAGCCAGCGCCAGGTCGAGAAAGTCAGGGCGTCCATATAAAAACGCAACAACCGACAGCAACAGTACCGTTTTGGTGCCGAACATATTCACGGCCAGCACCCGATCGTAGACACTCGGCCCGGCAAGGGCCCTGACGATGGCGAGGATCATCGTCGCGAGAATGGCTATGGAAGTTACGGTAAACATGGTTTCAGCGATGCGTCAGTCCGGCGACCCTGC
Organism: Pseudomonadales bacterium; assembly: GCA_965267275.1. Lineage (GTDB taxonomy): Bacteria > Pseudomonadota > Gammaproteobacteria > Pseudomonadales > Azotimanducaceae > UBA4421. The sequence goes on along the minus strand of OZ253950.1, from coordinate 897,805 downwards.
GGTTCATTTCCCCCTCTTCCAACGCAGCCGCGCCTTCACGGGTGAGGCAGTGGACGAACAACTTACCTTCGTGGTCGTCGACGGTGACGGAGCCGGGCGTCAAGGTGATCGAATTACCGAGCACGGCCTGTCCCATTCGATCTTCAGCCAACGCATCTATGCGGATGACGGTGGGACTGATCCGCAGACGCGGGCTCAGAACGATCCGCGCCACTTCGATGTTGGCCTTGACGATTTCGCCGGCCAGCCAGACCCAGAACGACGGCAGCTTGAGGCCAAGATTCAAGCTGTATCCGTGTTTCTCAAAAAGCTCCATACGCGTGGCAAGGACAAACACGAGCACACAAGACAGCACCCCGAGCGTGATCAGCAACGGTTTATATAGCCCGCTCCAGAGCAGCCAGGCCGCCATCCATACCACAAGCGCAACGACAAACCTCATCGGCTGTCCGCTCTCATGCCATTAGCGCCCTGGGTCACACGGGGTTTTATCGACGCAATCCTCATCGTCTGATTGTCTTACTTCTTGCTTCAGTGGAGCGTGAAATCAATCCCGGACCGTCAGGGACACGGATAATGCCGGCGCAGCGACGCATAGACCACATCTCGAGCCAGCGCCGATGGCGGCTGCGCGGTGTCGTTCATCTCATCGACGACGTGCGCCACAACCTCCTGCACAGGGACGGGATCACCCACACAATACTCAGCATAATACGAGGGGCCGCGCTGGCGTAACCTGTCGCCCAGCCGCACCCGGATAGCCCTTTCGGTCAGCGTTTCCGTCCGTTCAATCTCTTCAGCCACATTCAACGCAACCCGCTCGTCGGTCGCCACCGCACCGTCGAGAAACCCCTGAACGTAAATGATACAACGCTGCGCAGCGACGCTCTCCGGCGCCGCCGCCACAGCAGCGCAGTCTTCGCGCAGCTCCGACAAGGTGCGGGCTGGCACGGCATGCGCGCCGGCAGAACATAAGAAGGTGACTGCGAGCAAGCCAGCTGCAGTGGCCTTCCGTCCAGACACCAGTTGTGAGACAAAGCTTCGGCGGTTCACGAGGGCAACGCTCCAATAACCTGAACTAGAAAGAGCATCTTACGGGGACGGATCAGGCGACCTCAAGAACTTCCGGAACAACCGGCAATCCCGACTATCTGGCGATCCACAGATGACTGAACCAGGCATACGAGGCCTCGCCGTCAACCCGTGCCGTGCAGGTGTACTTCGAGCGGCCTCGAGCAATGTCACCGGGCGCCCGTACGGCAAAGCGCATCGGTCCCAGCATGTCTTTGGTCAACGTCTCGCCGGCTGCGGTAAAGCAATGTATACGCTCTGGCGAGGTGGCGAGGGAACGCAGCACGAGACGTGGCTGGCGCTCACCGCTCGCGCGAAGCCGCGTCGCCGGCGCCTCTACCGCAACGCGCAGGGCTCTGGCATGGACGCGCAGCGAGAAACTTTCATGGTCCGCATAGCGGCTGGATATCGGAAATCGCGGCGCGCTCGTCAAGTTCTGTGGCGTCGCGACACCGGATTGCTGCCCGACGCCATAAAGCGCTTCCTCCGCCACGATCCGCTCCAGATCTACGTCGTACTCACCGTATGGATAAGCATAAAGGCTCGGCGTTACGCCTGTTTCTGCGCTGATCCGCTGCTGCGCCTGCCGGAGATCGGCGCGAAATGCCGGGCGGGTCATATCGTGCGGATGCTCATGCGCCGCACCATGATTGCCTATGTCCACGCCCGCCCGCGCAAGTTCAGCAAGCTGTGCCCACGTCATGTAAGGCGAGAAACCACGATCCAGCGCATCCGTGGCCACAAATACGGTAAAAGACCATCCGCGCCCGGCCAGCGCAGGCCAGGCCGCGCTGTATACCGAGGCGTACGCATCGTCGAACGTCATCGCTACCGTTTTTTCGGGCAGCGCTTCCCCGGCGTCCATCATCTCGAAGATGCGTCGCAGAGACATGACGTTGAACTGGTTGTCAGCGAGATAGTTCAGGTGCCGTTCGAACTCAGCAGGTGTCACGCTCGTGCTCGCCGGGGTCGTTTTCGAGACGTGGTGATAGACGAGCACCACGGCCTGATCGCTGGCCGCGAGCGGCAGGGGCCACAAGCTGCAAGCGAGCACCAGAAGGCCGATGCACTTAGTCATAAGCGATCTCGAGTCCGTTCGCACGAATCAGTCCGCTGATTTCCTCGGTATAAACGACACCGCGCTCGGAGTAGGCGACCGTGAAAGGCGCGAGCGCCAGGCCCGTCACCGGCAGACCCAAAGTCATCAACCGCTGCCGCTCCTTGCGCAATTCCGCATATCTGTCGTGCGTATTCAGATTCAAGAGATAACTCTCCACAGAGTCGACGGGGGAGGCGAAAGATTCAACCTCATGCCTTGCGCGCTCAGCGCGCTGTTGCGGCACGATCCCGCACCCCGGCGTGAAACAACGCTCCCCAAAAAGCGCGTTGCCCTCCCGCGCAAACCTCGAGCGGCCCCAGGAGGATTCTTTCGCCGCCTGCGCGAGCACCAGAGACTCAGGCACGCCCTGTATGCGGCGATCCAGCACAGCAGATTGCTCAGCGCGGGTCGGAAGATCGGCGGCGCGATAACGCCGCAGCAGATAGCGCCAGCGGAGACGATCATACCAACCGTGCTCGGCATCAGCCGCAAGCACTTCATACAGACGGCGGTCCTGGCTGATGCGCGCATTCCCGGCACGCACGATGGGCCGCAGATAGTCGAAGAACACCTGTTTGCGCGCAGCCGGCTCGTCGGGAATCGGCGGCATCGGGCCGAAGCCGGGCGCTGATCGGGGATAGAGGATGTACAACACTGGCAGCGCGATCACGATGAGGGCGCATACAGCCGCGACACCCGCATTGCCGCTCACGCGGCCCGCAGAGGATCCCGGCGGGTAGCTTGTCACCGCCATACCCGAAGCGCCGACCGCGGGATTTTTTCCCTTTGAGGTCGGTGCATGCGCGCGTTTGCGCCAAACCCCCATTTTGTCCTCCGCCACCTCCGAAAGATGACTATGGCACAAGCCGCGTTTTTTTGCCGGCTCCGGGGCAACGGACGATAAAGGCGGATTGCCACGCCTTAGGACTGACCGGTCTCGCTCAGCAATTCAGGAAATGATGGGGTTTGTCGTTCCCGATCGCACTTCGATCAGAACTAGCTGAACAGACGCTCGATCTTTTCGATCAATTCATTTTCGGCGAAGAAGTGCATGACCATGGCCACACCCCAGCCGCCCCACATGAGCCAGGTGATGACCGTGTCCCAGCGCCTGAGCGGGTGTACTTCTTCCGGATCATCCTCGCCCCAGGGCGTGTCTGACATCTTCGGCACAAACATCGTCACATAGAGCGTCGCAAAGAAGGCAGCTGTCCCGATTAGAAATGGGATCAGAAACCAGGGGTTACTCATTATTTCGACTCATCACGCCTGACCGTTCAGATGGACCGCACCGGTCACAGATCCGTCAGGCGCTTGTTCGGGTAGAAGGCCAGCATCAGCTGTTCCTTGATCGAAAGCGGCACGCCCTTGCCGGCACCGGTCTGTTTGACATCGCTTGTTTCATCACCACAGTAGGTGCCGAAGATGCGGTCCCAGAGGATGATGTAGCAGCCATAGTTCGAGTCGCTCTGTCGGCGATTCATCGAATGGTGCACGTGATGCTGGGGCGCGGTCGCGAATACCCAATCGTAGACCGGCAGAGACTTGAGCGGCAGGTTCGAGTGATTGAACTTTCCATTCCACATGCCAAATGCGGCAGACACCGCAAGCACCGCGTCGCTCGCGCCGATGAAAGCCATGACCATCACCTGACCCATCGACAGCGCCAGGTACTCGAAAGGATGCGTCCGATCGCCTCGTAAGAAACTCATTTTCGTAATGTGGTGGTGCGTCGCGTGCATGCGCCACCAGAACAATACCTCATGCTGCACACGGTGCAGCCAGTAATAAGGAAAGGCTGTACAAATGCGTATGAAGATCACTGCGCCAAAGAGACCAAGCACGGTCGTCGGCTCGATACTGATTTCCAGCAAGGCACGATCACGAATGGCTCGAAACCCTTCGGAAACAGGCGTGTTGTACATATCGGTGACAAGCGGCGCCCAGAGAAACGCGCCCATCGCAAGCCAGAAACCATCCTCGGCCAGCTCCTTGGGTTTGAGCTTCCAATCGCTTCTGCCCCAGCGCCGCTCGGCCCACACGAAGATCGGGATCGGCAGGAAGATCATCATCAGGGCGAAGAGCTTTCGGTCTTCCTCTGCCCATACACCGTTGATCAGCGTGACGGCCACGAGGAGCGGTGCACCCATCGCCACCGTGGGCTGCAACACCGTCCAGAAGATATCTTTCCAGGTCCGGGTCGTAGGACCGGGTTCCGTGCTTTGCGACAGCTCAGCACGATCCAGTGCATTCTCGCTCACGACAAATCCTCCATTTCCAGCTTCGAGTCTAGCCTTTCTTTATTCATGCTCACACTAGTAGTGCAAATAGTGCAAAAAACAGACCAAACCGTACCTGGCCCTCCCCACCTCTGTGTTTTCTCAAGGGTAAGCGGATACTATCGCCCTATTATGCTTGAAGATTGCAGACCTGAACTTCCGTTTCAAATCGAATCGATGGTGCATTTCCCATCGAAAGGTGGCACAGAGAAGTCGACACAGCACTGAACTAGTGCAGGGTCGCTCGAAATGGCTCTTTCTAGTGCGGATTCGAACACGCCGGGAAACGGCTCAACACGCTGAAGAGCCAATCGGCTTAAAAAAACCGCCGTGTCCAGGCCTATGTCAACCCGGCAGCCTACATGGCACGTCATTTGCTGACTGAATAGGCGCCCATGCGCCGAAACGACCACACAAGACAAAAATAGATAGAAAGAACGCAAGCACTGACATGACAACCGACAATCACAATCCTGAGACCGACGACGAGGTCCCACCAGTCGCCCGCGTGTTCGGGCGTGCCGTCTCTGAGTGGGTCACCTACAGCCTTATCGCCTTTTGCGTCATTGCCGTGATCTTCGGCTCCATCGTTGGCGGCGAGCGCGATGCCCAGGCCGAACGCGCCATGGCCACGCTGAGCGCACTCACGGCAGCGGCGGAAAAGAAAGCGGCCGCAGGGCGCGCGCTGGTTTGCGACGACACCCTCCTCGATCCGGAGCTGCTTGCGAATGACTACCTGACACTAACGATTCGGCAGGCGCCCCTGAACGAAGAGGACAAGTCTCTGGGATACGGCCCCGCGCTTTACATCGACGTCGTGGAAAAGGAAGTGTCAGGAGACACTTGGGATACCGCGAAGCGTCTCATGGAGCTGGTCAAGGAAGCAGGTGAAAAAGCCGCTGAAGAAGCGAGCGAAGACGAGTCAGGCCGCGACAGAACGGCAAACGCCGCGCAGGCTGCAACCGAAACCGCCGAATCAGATTCAGCAGAATCTGAGGAAGACAAGAAACCGGAGAACCAGCTCCGCGAGGTACGTGAAAAAGGCTACGGCGAAACCGAGGAATACCTGCGTTACTACATCCTCGCATCTGAGACGGCGATCTGCAGCCAGGATGCCTGAATCTGGCTGATGAATCCTTGACGGATGGATCAACCGATTTGAAAACTGCTATCAAGAGCGCTCATGGACTTATGGCACGCCGCGCATCTCACGGCTAAATTCAACTGGCCAGCGCAAGGTCTGTGCTTCAGGTGCAACGGTGAACGCAATCGGTTAGGCAGCCATTCGTCCGCCCAGGCCTGGATTGCAATCAGAATCGGGTAAAACGCTATACCTTTTTCAGTGATTCGATAAGACCCTCTTCGATAGTTTTCTTCTACCGTCGTCTGTCTAAGCAGCCCCATCCTTACGAGGCGTGCTAGTCGATCTGCAAGAACGTTGGTCGATATTCCCGCCACGCGCTGAATTTCGACAAAGCTCCCAACCCGCATGAAAACAATGACTAGGATTTCGATTGTCCATTTGTCTCCCAGAACGTCTATACAGTCCACGAGCGGCAACCCCATCTGGTGCGCGCGCGTCGGATTCGCCGTTCTCCGATAGACAGTTTTTTTAGTGGGGAGCGATTCAAGCTGGTTTTGGCGAGTCTCTATCACGCTGACGTCGCGCGCGAGCACTGGCGTCTGGCAATGCACACAAATCAGCTCCGGCTCCGCACAAGGGTTCACGCATTGGCCGTGACTGATTCGCACCGGGAACAACTCCATGGATGAGCCGTGCGCGCGTTCCCAACTCACCATACAGGCAAACACGTCGAACAATGCCTGCCCCATCGTGGTCAGATGCGTGCCGTAACGAAGCGGACGACGTGAATACGGCATACGCACCACAATTTCCTGCGATTCCAGTGTTTTCAGGCGTTGTGTCAGCTGCCTGCTGGCCATCCCCGTCCGCGCTCGAAATTCCCCGAAGCGGCTTACGCCTGCGAAGCCGAGTAACAGAATGGATAGCGTCCAGCGGTCGCAAAGCACATCAGCCGCCTGGCGCACCGCCAACAGAACAGCGTTCAAAGCGGAAGAATCGGGAGCGTCGGGCTGAATCGATGACATCGGTATTCTAAAAGTTCAACGCCGAGATATTACCTTGAAAGCTCTAGGGAAGCACTTGGATCAGACCAAAAGACTTTCTTTATAACTCTCACTAGCAAGATAGATTTACGAATTCCTACATTTTGTCTGCTATATTCGACAAATTCGCTTGCATTATGCATCTTACTGTCCGAGACTACGCCGCATCCCGGATTAACCCTGGAACGCGCCCAGGCGTATGCATCAGAACAAACCTCTTCCTTGAAAGGAGCCTCTCGTGCCGTCGACAAGCGAAAAATCTCAACCCTCCATCGCATCAATTCTTGCAAAGCGACGGGGCGCCACAGTTCAGGAAATCATCGCGAGTGATGCCTACCCTGCGCCGGCCGTTTTACGTATCGATTCACCCCGAGATATGGGGCGCGAGGATGTTTCGCTAGACCGCTACTACTCACGAGAGTGGCACGAAAGAGAGGTCGAGACCGTGTGGCGAAAGACCTGGCAGATGGCCTGCCGCGTCGAAGACATCCCGGAGGTCGGCGACACGGAGATCTACGATATCGTGCACGACTCTGTCATCGTGGCCCGCACAGGACCCGCCGAGTCCGACATTCGCGGGTTCATAAACTCGTGTCTGCATCGCGGTACGATTCTATGCACACAGGGGGGTAATAAGCGGCACTTCAAATGCCCCGTTCATGGGATTACCTGGCGCCTCGATGGCACGCTCGCCGGGCTGCCATGCAAGTGGGATTTCCCACAGGTTGTGCCCGAAGAGTTTTCACTCCCCGAGGTCCAGGTTGGCGTTTGGGCGGGTTTCGTTTTTGTAAATTTCGATCCCGATTGCGAACCGCTGGAGAGCTATCTCGAGTGCCTCCCCGAACACTTCGAACCGTTCGATCTGGGCAACCGTTACAAAGCCGTACACGGCGGCAAGATACTTCCGTGCAATTGGAAGCTTGCACAGGAAGCCTTCATGGAAGGATTCCACATCGCGGCCACGCACCCCCAGTCCGTTGAGTACACGGCGGATACCAACACACAGTACGATGTCTTCAACGGTCGCCACGTCAATCGGTTTGTCATGCCAGAGGGCGTGGCAAGCCCTGCGCTAGGCGACTACCCACAGCAAAAAATCGTCGACGCGATGCAGCGCGACATGGCTTTTTACGGCAAGGAGAAGATTCTCCTTAAGGACGGTGAGAACGCACGCGAACGGATGGCAGAACACGCGCGCGACCAGTATTCCAAAGCATCCGGGCGTGATTTCTCCAAGCTCTCCACCAGCGAGGCCGTGGACCTGATCCAGTATTTTCTGTTTCCCAACCTCGGCCCCTGGGGAGGCATGGCAACTCCCCTCGTCTATCGTTTCAGGCCAAACGGCGATAATCCCGAGGAATGCCTGATGGAAATCATGTTGCTCTTCCCTAAGGCACCCGACGGTAGTCACCCTCCCGCAGCCAAACCACATATCGTGGGCCTGGAACAGTCCTGGCGCGACGTGCCCGGAATGGGATCGGCGGCTGATGTCACAGACCAGGACACGGAGAATCTGAAACGCATCCAACGCGGCATACGAACCGCCAGACGGCCTGGTGCGGTGATGACCGTCTATCAAGAGAGCCGCATCCGTCATTTTCACCAGACCCTCGAGGAGTACATGGCTTCGCAATAATCTGCGGCCAATGATGACATGAACGAAGAATTTTCACTTGCGCCCGAACTGTGCCCGCTTTGCACCGTTGATTTAGAGTTGGAACCGGCCGTCGTCATTGGCGAAGGGCCTAGTGGTACACGAATGATCGTCGATATCCGCTCGATGACAGTCTCGGGAGACCGTCTGAACGCGCGCCTTAAGGGGCGCGCAGCCGCCGATTGGTTCACCATCGTGGGTACGGTCGCGACGATCGACGTTCGCGCAACACTCGAGACCCACGATGGCGCCCTGATTTACGTGCAGTACCGGGGCCGTTCCGACGTTTCCAATGGCATTGGCTCCGGGCCAATGTATGTTGCTCCGACTTTTGAGACTTCAGATGCACGTTATCAATGGCTCAACCACATTCAGGCGGTCGGTAAGGGCGAACTGAAGACACTCCGGTACGAGTGGTTCGAGGTGAAATGACATAACCCACCAGAAACCCGTTCCGGTCGAAGCGGCCGGGTTTTACGATGAGGACCGTTCATGGCAACGATGACCGATGAAGAGAGGGACGACTTTCTGCAGGAGGTGCGGCTGGGCAATCTCGCCATCGCGCGCCTCGACAAGGGTCCACTGCTGGCGCCGATCTGGTTTCAATATACACCGGGCGGGACAATCGACGTTTGCTGCGGGGCAAACTCCGCCAAAGCCCATCGCATGCGCGCCGAGGGGCGGGCTACCCTTTCAGTTGTAGACCCAGATCCGCGGTGCTATCGATACGTGGCAGCAGAAGGTACGGTGGAGCTCATTCCGCTTGGGGATGCGACCCGAAAGGCGATTCTTGCGATGTCCAGCCGCTACCTCGGCAGTCGCGGCGGCGAGGCCTACACAGAAGCATTCATGCGCAGATTGGCTCAAGATGATTTCCCCGGCGGCGGCCATGGCTCGGAGGAAGTTATGGCCCGCATAACGCCTGTCAATTGGCGCACCGAAGTGCTAAACGGAGCGTAGAACCAGGCGTTTAGGGTTCAGGCAACGCAAAGACATCATAGGAACACTCATGAGTGAAGCAATTCGAATCGACCCTGGGACTGGTCTGAAGCTCTTCAATACGCGCGCAGAAAAAGCATCAGATCGAATTCAAGGGCGCGGCTACAAGGTCATCGACGAGGAGCGCTTCATCACAATGCCGGCTTACAAACCGGACGCGGCTTTTGATGAAATCGCCAAGGGCAAGATTCGAAAGTTCAATGACGCGCGACGCGATACTGACAACTACATGAAAATGGAGGGTCAGTTCGCCCACTACCTGGAAGATCACTATTCCGCGCCGCCCATCGAAAGAGAAAGCCTGACCGACGAGTGCGAGATTCTCATTGTCGGCGCAGGGTTTTCCGGATTATTGCTCTGGTATCGATTGAAAGAGGCCGGCTTCAAGGACGTGCGCTTCTGCGAGAAAGGCGGAGATGTCGGCGGTACGTGGTACTGGAACCGCTACCCGGGAATTGCCTGCGACGTGGAGTCTTATTCCTACCTGCCGCTGCTTGATGAGATGGAATACTACCCGACAATGAAGTTTGCCTCGGGTTTCGAAATTTTCGAATACTGCCAGAAGATGGCAGCCAAATTCGGCTTCTACGACCATTGTCTGTTTCACACGGAAGTCACCGGTGCGCAATGGAGCGACGAAGCCGGACGCTGGACGGTGCACACAAATCGGGGTGACGCCATGCGGGCCAAGTTCCTTATGTTGGCGAACGGCACCTTAACCACGCCCCGACTTGCCCGAATCGACGGCATGGAGGACTTTAAAGGCGAGTCCTTTCATACGGCACGCTGGGACTATGACGTCGACCTCTCAGGCAAGCGCGTCGGCATCATTGGCACGGGTGCTACCGCGGTTCAAGTCATTCCAGAAGTTGCCAAAGTTGCTGGTGAACTCATCGTCTTTCAACGCACACCTTCGACCATCGACGTGCGCGACCAGCGTGAAACCACGCCGGAAGAAATAGAAGAATGGAAACATACCCCGGGTTGGGCGGCAGAACGCCGTGAGCGATTCGCCCGGCTGATCGGCCGTCGGGCACTACAGGCAAACGATGAATTTCTTGCGGGCCGAGTCGAAAAGCCCAAGCGTCGACTATTTGGCGACGGCAGGCGGCTCACGCAACAGGAGCTTATCGAGCGAGAGCTTGAAACCAGTCATCGCATCATGGAGCAGATACGCGACCGTATCGATGCGATTGTCGAGGACCCGGCAACGGCCGAGGCCATGAAGCCGTACTACCCCTACGGCTGCAAGCGGCCGACCTTCCACGATGAGTACTTGCCTACCTTCAATCTGCCCCATGTCAGACTGGTAGACACCGCCCCGCTTGGTGTGCAGAAAATCAACGCAAACGGCGTCGAACACAACGGCGTGCAATACGATCTGGACGTCATCATTTACGCCACTGGCTTCGATTTCATGTCCCATGAATCCATGGGGCTTTTGAAAAGAGCAGACGGTAAATCGCTTGCAGAAAAATGGCAGGAAGGCGGTGTACGCACCTTCGTGGGTGTGCACACACATGGATTTCCCAATCTTTTCATCATTGCGGGGCCGCAAGGTACGGGAGGCAGCTTCAATTTCACAGATGCGATAGAAGACCATAGCGATTACGTCGTCAGACTTTTGTCCCGCATGCGCGACCTTGGGCACGATGTCGTGGATATTGACGAGACTGAAGAAATTCGATTTGCAAACCACTGTGCTGAAGCTGATCTCGCCTCAGCGCCCTTACGGGATTGCATCGGCAACTTCACCGGCTATGGTCACGCACAGCCAGGCTCGCTCGGTTACTACGGCGGGAGGAAGGCGGCGAAACTTCGCGAGCATGCGCTCGAGACGCTGGAACCTTTTCTGTTTGTCAGCTAATGCGCCTCAGCACACGCAGGTTTAGAGCGCAGGTCTTTTAGTGGGGCTTACTCGGCGCCTCTTCCTGCACTTGAAGCGCCATGGGACCGGTACGGCCCACTTTTGATCTGGCGCTCCCGGCGCGATTCGAACGCGCGACCTTCGGCTTCGGAGGCCGACACTCTATCCAGCTGAGCTACGGGAGCGTGGGCCGCGCATTCTAACCCAAAGCGCGCTCCAAAATGCATTGAATCGGCGCCATGCACGAAGGGCCGCTTCTGCGTTCGTTTGCGCGCCGTTCGACATCAAGCCGGCACCTGATAGAACGCGTCATGGTCAGCCTGATCAAACCTCATGGCGCGTGACGAGCGTGAGTCCACCTTCGTCTATCTGCATGAGCTCAACCGCCAGACCCTCCGCGTCTATCTGCAGAAATCCAACCGTGCCGTGGCGGGTCGACTGATTATTCGGCAACGTTGGCGAGCCGGGATTGACGAAAGTCCGGCCATCGACGGTATGCACCTCTGCCAGATGGGTATGCCCGTAGATGACCACATCGAGCGCATGCCCGGTGAAGAACTGACCGATCTTCTTCTCGAGGCGCGCGGCATCCGCGCGTCGCGGGGTCGGAAACTTATGAATGAGACCGATGTTGATGCCGGCAAAATTGCCCACCCACTGATCCGCCAGGCGCTCATGTTCGACGTCCAGATCGCCGTTGCCCGCGCAGACAAACGTCGGCGCGATGCCTTCGAGCTCGTCAATCACGGCCGCGACGTGCAGGTCCCCAGCGTGAAGAATACAGTCGACGCCGGCGAAACCCTCGTAGACCTGCGGCCACAGGGTCGCGATCGTGCCCGGCATGTGCGTATCTGCGATGAGCCCGATGCGCAGGCTCTCTGCATTTTCAAATTGAGCGTCGACGTCAAACTCCACAGCCGCGGCGACACAGGGTACGCTTGGCGGCGTTAAGAAAAAGGGAGAGACGATGATACTCATTGGACGCTATCTGTCACCGTTCGTCCGCCGCTCGGCAACGCTCATGCAGCTCGCGGGTCTCGAATACGAGCAGCGCGAGGTCACCACCGACCAGGTCGATGAACTCTCCGCATTCAACCCTCTCGCGCGCGTGCCGGCGCTGGACATCGGCGAGGAAGAGGCAATCGTCGACAGCGCCGCGATCGTCGACTATGTGCTGACGAACGCCGACCCCGAGCACCAGCTCTGCCCGGTATCCGGGCCGGAGCGACGCCAAACGTGGCGGATTTCCACGATTGCGGTCGGCGTGATGGAAAAGACCCTGGCCGCAGCGTACGAACGCAGCCAGCGGCCCAAGGAGAAAGTGCATGCCCCTTACCGCGACAAAGTGCTGGGCCAGGCGCTGGCGGGCTTGACGGCCTTAAACGACGCAGCCCCCGACAGTGGTTTCTTTGGCGGCGACGCCCCCAACATGGCTGATGTGAATGCGGTCGTCGCTTACGATTTCCTCTCCATCGTTGCCCCCGACGTCGCTGCTGACGCCGGACCCGGCATCAAAGCCCTGGCCGAGCGCGCCAACGCGCTGCCCGCTTTCGCCAACACACGATGGGGGAGTTGAACATGTCTCTAGGCGTTCTCTTCAACACCGATCGTCTGGGCGCAGCCGCGCTCATCGCCTACGCCAAACGCCTGGATGAGATGGGCTTCGAATCCCTGTGGCTACCGGAGCTTTTCACCCGGGATCCGCTGGCCACGAGCGGTTACCTCCTGGCCGCGACCGAGCAGATCAAGCTGGCCACGGGCATCGCCAACGTCTATACCCGCGACCCGGTTGCCATGGTCTCTTCCGCGAGCGCACTGGCAGAGCTCTCAGACGAACGGTTCATCCTCGGCCTGGGCGTATCCAACGTTGCGCTCAACCAGGCGCGCGGACACGCATGGCAGAATCCGGTCAGCAAGCTGCGCGAGTACGTGACCGCCATGAACGCGGTCAAGCTGAGCTGTCCACGCGCCGACTACCCCGTTTACGTCGCGGCGCACGGGCCGAAGATGCTGGCGGCTGCGGCAGAGCTTGCCGATGGCGCCAATACTTACTTAATGCCCGTGCAACATGCCGCGCAAGCGCGCGCGACGCTGGGCGACGCGGCTGTGCTCAACACCATGCTCTTCTGCCTCAACGACGAAAATCCGGAAACCGCGCGCGCGACCGCACGCAAAGCCATCGCCTATTACGTCGGCCTCGACTACTACCATCGCGCCTGGCGGGGGTTTGGCTTTGACGACGCCGACTTTGCTGACGGCGGCAGCGATGCCCTGGTGGACGCCGTGGTTGCCTGGGGGAATACGGACACCATCCGGGGTCGTATCCAGGGGCAATACGACGCGGGGGCATCCAGAGTCATCGTCATCCCCGTGGGCGCGGGTATGGCGGGTCAGCCGGACTGGGGGCTGCTGGAAGCCCTGATCTGAGGCGCGCACAGCGCGCTCTAGCCACTGAGATCGTCGACTCTGGTGAGGCGGAAGAGATCCAACGGCGGCTCTTCCTCGGGTCGACAGGTCGTCGACAGGCTTTCAATGTGCGCCACCGTCGCCTTGAACGCGGCGTCGTAGCGATCTCTACCTTTCTCGTCTCTGGGTAAGGACACATCTACCGAACCCACAACGCGGCCGGGATTCGGCGCCAGCACCACGACGCGATCTGCCAGCAGCACCGCTTCCTCGAGGTCGTGCGTGACAAAAACGACGGTAATGTCCATGTTGGCCCATATCTCCAGCAGATAACCCTGCATGCGCGCCCGCGTGTGCGGATCGAGCGCACCGAAAGGTTCATCCATCAAGAGCACCTTCGGACTCGGCGCGAGGGCTCTGGCGATCGCAACGCGCTGCTGCATGCCGCCGGATAGCTGACTGGGATAGTGCGTCGCAAAATCCGTAAGGCCGACCAGACCGATCCACTGGGTTGCGATCTGCTCGCAGGTCGCGCGCGAATGCTTCTGACTGAGCAAGCCGAACATCACGTTCTCTTTGACCGTCAGCCAGGGAAAGAGCGAGAACTGCTGAAAGACCATGCCACGATCAGGACCGGGCTCGGCCACGGCTTCACCGCCAACGAGCACACGGCCGGTAGTCGCCTTTTCAAGGCCAGCCGCGATACGAATGAGCGTCGACTTGCCGCACCCGGAAGCCCCGACCAACGCAACAAATTCGCGGCGCCGGACCTCCAGGTTGATTGCCGACAGTGCCTGGTGTTCCGAGCCGTCGGCTTTGAACAGCTTGCCGACCCCGTCGAACGCCAGCATCGCAGCGGTTTCGCTGCCCTCCGTCATGAGGTCTCACCCGCCGCGACGCGCTGCCAGGGAAACAGGCGCCGGCCGAGACGCGCCAGAATCACATCGGAGAGCAGGCCTATCAGACCGATCACGATGATGGCGGCAAACACTTTGTCGAAGTTCTTGTAGCGCGCCTGCTGAGTGATGAACCACGTAATGCCGGAGCTCGTGCCAATGAGCTCAGCGACAATCAGATAAGTCCAGGCCCACCCCAGAAGTATGCGCAGATCGCGAAAGAGATCCGGCAGAATGCCAGGCACGACAACACGGAAGAGCAGACGCAGGCGGTCCGCACCGAGGGTCATGGCCGCTTCGATGTAGCGCAGGTCCAGCTTGCGCGTGGTGTTCGCCACCACCAGCACCATCTGAAAAAACGTGCCGATGAAAATGATCGCCACCTTCGGCGCATCGTGGATCCCAAGCACCGCCACCGCCAGCGCGCCGAATGCCGGCGCCGGAAAGTACCTGAAAAACTCGATGAAGGGCTCATGCAGGCGCGCCATCGCGGTGTAGGCGCCGCAGAGCACCCCTAGGGGGACGCCCAGGAGGCACGAATACGCAAAGCCCCAGAAAATGATGGTGATGCTGTGCCATAAACTTTCGTGCAGCCAGCGTTCGCTGCGCCGCTCGGGCGGCGTCGAGAAGCCCGTATACAAAGCGACCGCCACCTCATGAGGCGCGGGCAGGTATACCGGATTCGCCCGCTCACCCTCCGGCAGCTGCAGGCCTTCGGCCCGCGCGCTCGCTTCCTCCTCCGCAAACTTCTGCCGCTCGACGAGCATGCCTTCGCGGAAGTAGGCAACCGAACCGGGCTCGCTGACTTCCACGTAGGGATGCCACAGCACCGGCACGTAACTCACGGCGCACCAGAGCAGGAGAGGCAGGAGAAACGACGCGATCGTGAGGACACGCGAGGCACGCCCGTCGATAGCTGCTCCTGGAACCCAGACCGACATCGCAGGCAGCGCTTACTCGTAAAAACTACCGTCGATATACGACGATATGTCCTGCGGGTCCCCGTAGACGCGATACTTCACGTTGAAGGCGTCGGCAACGCGAGTGGAGCCCCAGATTGACTGCAGACCCTCAGCATCAACATAACGCTCTTTTGCTTCAGCCTTCGACAGCATCCGCGTACCCTCGAAGAATTCCGCGTACTCTTCTGCCGATATCCCCACACGCGAAGCCATGATGCGCAGCCCCTCCGCACGATTTTCAGGCTCAGCCAGAAAGTCGACGATCCGGTACCACACGTCGAATACTTTCTGCCAGTCGCTGCGCCTTGCGTCGAGACTCTCCGGCGCCACCGCCAGCACATCGTAGATGAGCCCGGGATCGTTCCGGGACGTAAAGACGGCTTGCGAGCCGGGCGCCATCAGGAGCGACTGAGACGAATTCGGCTGCCACGCGACAATGGCGTCAACTTCGCCGGAAGCGAGCACCATCGGAGTCTCATTCGTTCTGACGTTGACCAGCTCGAGGTCATCTTCCGTCAGACCAACTGATTCCAGCGCACGCAGGAGCAGCAGGTGGCTGACAAAGCCCACCTCCACACCGACCTTCCCGCCCGCCAGAGCCTCGACACTCGAGATTCCGGGGCGGGCCACAATCATGTCGTTACCATTGGAGAAATCGTTGATCAGCATCATCTGCGCGCGCCGGCCGGTTGCGCCGGTGACGAGGGTATCGCCGTTGGTCATGCAGACAGCGTCGAGTTGCCCGGCCGCAAAGGCTTCCATGGAGGCGACGTAGTCGAACCATTCAAACTCGACATCGACGCCGGCCTCTTCAAACCAGCCTTTCTCGAGACCGATTTCCCAGGCGACCCAGCCCGGCCAGTCGCTGTAACCGATAACCAGCGGCGCGTTCGCGGCTATCGGCTGGCCGAACAGCAGGGCCAGAAAAAAAACTGCACTTGAAAAAATACGCAATCGACTACTCCTTAACTCGTCAGCGCGTGTTCGCTTTTCGAAACTGCTCGGGGATGAATACCGGCCAACCGTAGGCACGTGCACCCCTGCCGACTCCATGCATCAGAATGAAGTCGTCATGTATGTGTATATCCGTGGATCCGTTGATCAGGCTGACGATCTGCAGGGCGTCGTCGAGCGCTGCCGGCGCCAGCTGTAGAACATGCTCGTTCGGGCGGTAGTTGGCGCGCAGCAGATAGTCGAGGCCCGGCACGGCCGTCATTTCGATCCTGCCGCCCCAAATCCAGCGCACGGGATGCGCCGACGCGAAGCTGACCAGGCGATCGAGCGAATCCTTGTAGGCCGGAAAATCGCGAATGACGAGACGGCCGGGGTAGAACGCATTACCCGTAAGAAGCACACGCGACCAGGGGTCGTAAACGCTGATCGCCGCCGCGTCCAGACCCGGCGTGGCCATCACTTCGAGATTACGGCCGCCGAGATCCAGGCTGCCAGACTGCGGCCAGTCGGAGCCGAGCAGCTGCCGCCGCGCGCGCTGCTGCGGCGGCACAACCACCGTGGCCGGCCGGTCGCCGAACTGATCGAGCGCTGCCAGCTGCGATTGCTCCTGGCCCAACGGCAGAACGACCAGCTTCATATCGTCGACGCCGTTGGCAGACATCCAGCGTGCCAGGACCCGGTCGACGACTTCGCGCAACGGGAAGTATTCGGGCTCAGGAGTCGCCCCGGCGTCGAGCAGCACCGCGATATCGTTACCCATCAGGAGGTACATGAAGGGCGCCTCCCAATGCACCGCCGGGTTCTGACGCAGGATGTACGTATGTTCGTTGTAGCGATGGACCTGGATCCGCACGTCGGTGTTTGCCTTCGCCGACAAGCTGCCGTGTATCCAGGTGAATCGCAGATTGCCGGGCGCGGGCTCCGTCAGATCGAAGGTCACCTCCGCCTGCACTGCGCCCGCGAAGAGCACAATCAACAATCCAGCCATGCTTGCAGTCTTATTCATGGATCCGTCGTGTATGCCCAGGGCACTTCGTTGTAAATCAGAAAATCGTCAAACTTGTAGATGCCCGGCGAGGTGATTTCTTCAGTCGCCTGCACCGCCTGATCGAGCATTTCGAGCGTCATCTGCATCGGCGGCTCATCCGGCTGCCAGGTCGTACCGATCGGATAGTCGACCTTCGCCTCACGCGTCATCTCGATGTGGTTGTTGACCAGGTGCGAGACCGGATATTCATCGGCAAGCGCGCGCAGGCGCTTGACGCTTGCCGCCCACGCATCCCAATCCTCGAGATAAAGCCGGCCGCGGTAGAACATGTCACCGGTATAAAGCAGATCCGTCCACTTATCGTAGAACGCGATTTCAGAACCCTGATGCCCCGGCGTGCCGGTGACGACGAACTCCCGGCCGCCAAGGTCAAACTCCACGCGCTGATTCGGGTACGCGTCGAAATCCCAGAACGCCATCATTTCTTCATGCGTGAGCCCGACCAGATGGGTATTGGGGCGATCGACGAACTGGTTCCAGGCTGCATAGTGATCCCCATGCAGATGACTGTTAGCGACGATGAGGCGAGTATCCTTCTGGCCAAACTCCTGTTCCCAGGCAAGCACCGTCTCATCGACGACCTCGCGTAACGGGAACAGTGCCGGCGACGAAGTCGAGCCCTGGTCGATGAGCAGCGCAACGCCGTTTCCGAAAAACAGATACATGAACGCGCCTTCGTAGTTGATCGCTTTGTTCTCGCGCAGGATGAAGGTGTGATCGTTGTAACGGTGGACCTGCACCGCGGGGTTTTCGTCGTCCATCGCGGATTTCGATCCGTGTATCCAGACGTCGGGAAAAACGCCTTCCGCGCGGCCGTCGCCGGGAAACTCCAACCGCGGTGCAACAACGGAGGAAAACGCCATCTCAACGACAAAGAGCGACACAGTGACAATCACCACGCCCAGCAAAATTCGTTTGGATTCCATCATCTGAGCGCCTTAAAAAGCCAGCCGTTTAAGCAGCCAGTACAACCCTACGCCGGCTATCGTCACGCTCGCCGGCTGCGCCACCCGGGTTTGATACGCAGACCAGTGACGAAACCAGCCGACCAGAACGAAAGCGATCGCCAGCACGGCGAGCTGGCCGACTTCCACACCCAGATTGAACATCAGCAGCGACAGCAGAAAGCTATCCTCCGGCACCCGAACGTCGCCGAGCGCTGAGGCGAATCCCAGGCCGTGCAACAAACCAAACAACGTCACGACAAGCAGGCGCCACCGGGCAAGACGTTCGCTGTAAAGGTTGTCGATCGCCACATAGATGATGGAAGCGGCGATCAGCGGCTCTACCACTGCCGCCGGCACCTGCACTAGACCGAGCGTCGCGAGACCCAGGGTCAGCGAATGCGCTACGGTGAAACAGGACACCTGCCACAGCAGCGTCGAAAACTTAGCAGAAAGAAAGAAGAGCCCCAGCAGGAAAACGATGTGATCAAGACCACGCGGGATGATGTGCTGAAAGCCAACTGCCAGCCATGTGACCGCCGGCACGAGCGCCTGAAACTTTGACGTCAGGCTGACCAGCAGCGAAGCATCGTCTGTGTGCGACTCACCCACCAGGGCGACCATTCTGCTGGTGCGGAAATCATCCGTCAGCAACCTGGAGACGGGCAACTCGGCCCCGGGAATGTCGACGCGCAGCAGGCAGGGCCATGGAATCTGCAGCGATTCCGCGACGCTGATCTCCATCGACTCCCGATAAGGCGCATCAAGACTGAACAGCAGCGTCGCCATCTGCGGGGTCAGCGGATTGCGTATGGCCTCCGGGGAAACAGCCTCCAGCCGCCAGTCTTCAAGTGCCAGTTCAGCACGCCCGCCACCCATATCAAAGACGAGACCATCAGCAAGCGTCTGTATCGCGGGATCGATCTGGAGTCGCTGTTCGGCTCTGGTCGCGGCGTTCACCGCGCGCCAGTAGGCGTCCGGAGTCAGGAGCGATTGACCCAGATCAATCCGTACTTCGACAGATGCCGGACCATCCGGCCCGGCGCGCACGCTGACCTCCGTCATGTTCAGGAGGTGGCCGTACGCAGGCAGGCTGAACCACATCAGCCACAGGCCGGTAATGTAGAAGACCCCCTTCATGAACCACCACTGCCCATTTGCTGGGCATTATTCTGTGTAAAACGCACCGGCTTTGACCGCCGGCACCCCACACGGAAGCAGCAATATCTATGCCAATCAAAAGAAGGGGGTTCGACTCGTTTTGCGAGTCAAAGCGCACATATACCGGACAACGTCCGGCATAGACGCACTAAAACAGCGCGCGCTCAGGCGCCGATCAGGGCACGCATGTGACGCTGCGACTGGCAGACACAGCCTATCGCCTTACGTCGATCACACACCTTGATTTTCCCTGTCGGGCAAGCGTCGCGAGTTGTGTTTGCATGGTGCAGACTCGAACCGGGGGTAAAGTTCGCCGGATTCCCTGCACAACCGAAAAGCAGACAGATGCACGCGAACCCGCAGGCGCGCGCGACTTTCCCGAAGCATGACATGCCACGGTCTCCATTCCTCTCTCACCATCAATGATAGTAGAAAAAGGGCCAGCGTGCGCGCGCCCGATCGGCGCGCTCACCCTTACCGTAAGGAGAATGGGATCGGGAAAAACAGCAGATTCTCGTGTTTCTCGAAGACAGGCAGGACGAACGCGGTTGCGAACTCCGTTCGTAAGTTTGTGATCAAGAACTGAGAATAAGGCTCGTGAACAAGCCTTGTGAATGTGACTCGTGAGCCTGAACGAAGCACCGGCCGCCTGCACCTGAACGGTCCAGACAGCCGGCGTGGAACGAAAGACGGATAGCGCTACAAAGCGACAGTCACGCCCAGGTAGTAGTAACGGCCAATGGGGCTGACGGGATAAGCCCGCTCGGTGATGAACGGTTCTTCGTCCGTCACATTGTTGACCCCGCCATAGACCGAGTAGTTGGCTTGCGTGAACGACCCGCGGAAGTCATGTATGAACGTGTCTTCATCGGTGAATGCGCTGGGGCCAAAGTTCGCTCTGGCGGTGTCGATTTCCGCACCATCTTCGTAAGTCAGAAGTTGCTGGCTGAGATACTGAGTGGTCCAGCTGAAGCTGAAGGGTCCCCGATCGGCAGACAAAGTGATGAGCGCGGCATCTTCCGGACGACGCATCTCGCCGAGTTCATCGTCTACGACGCCGCCCTCCTCGATGAGCTCGAGCGTCTCGACCATCGTCCAGCTGACGAGCGCAGAAAAGTTGGTCTCGAACGCGCTGAAGTCGTACTGCAGCGTGATGTCATAGCCTTCGTAGTCGGCGGAACCGAAGTTCAGCTGTACCTGCCGGAGGAAGTCGAGGCCGCCTGATTGCGCAGAGGTGGGATCATCGTTGCGGCTGATCAGCGAACAGAACTGGTTCGCAAGCGTCGGCGAGTCGTAGCACCGGTTCACGATGTTCTGCTCAGACACATCAAGAATCGCATCTTCTATTTCGATCTGAATATAGTCGACGCTCAATGTCAGGCCTTCGAGAAAACGGGGTGTGAGCACAATGCCGTAGCTTGTGGTCTCGCCGGTTTCCGGCTGCAGATCCGGGTTACCGCCGATGGCACCGGGAAATCCAGCAGACAGCGGATCTTCGAAGGCGTAGTTGCCGAGCGAGTCGAAGATCGCCGCATCAGCAACGCCATTCGCCTGCAGGTCGGAGATACAATTCGCTTCGCGCAAAGATGGATCGGCAGCGGTCACGATGTTGTTGGCGGCGCAGGGATCATCGGGGCGGAAGCGCGCGCCCTGCTCCGGCGAGAAGAGCTCAAAGAGGTTGGGTACGCGGGTCGCCTCGCTGAAGGTGTACCGAAAGCGCACATCAGAAGTGGGCGCCCAGTTAAGACCATATTTGTAGGTGTCGTTGCGGCCGAACACGGAGTTGTCACTTTCCCGATATGCGAGATCGACACCCAGTTCCATCGCGCCGGGAACGTCGGTCAACAAAGGCACCGACACTTCAAGGAAGTAATCGAAGAAATCGTAATCCGATGAGCTGGGCAGCAGGCGCGTCGAGGGTACGGGACCCAGGCTCTGCGCAGCACTGACATCA
This sequence comes from Pseudomonadales bacterium, assembly GCA_965267275.1. GTDB lineage: Bacteria > Pseudomonadota > Gammaproteobacteria > Pseudomonadales > Azotimanducaceae > UBA4421. Next base: position 876,384 of record OZ253950.1, on the reverse strand, counting down.
CCCACCCAATCACCAGCGCTGAAGGGTGTGCCGTCAGACGTGATGCCGGAAACCGGCAGGATGCCCTGGTCAAGCACGCCAAAGTCCTGGCTGGTCTTTTCTTCGCGCCACTCGATACCGACGACAACGCCGATCGGACCGGCCGGCAATTCAAACCACGGGGAAGAATCGCCCGAAATGAATCCCGAGAAGACCGTTTGTTCGATCTCTTCATTGACCTCACGATCGTAAGTTACGAAATCGATGGATTCCTGGGACATCGCGCGACGGCCACCCCAGATGTTCATCGGTTGGCACTGGCCGTCGCCCGGTGTGAACGTAAAGAACGAGCCAGGCACGCCACCGCCGACAAACTGGAAAATGTTGAACGGCGTGGTGCGCGGGTACGCAGTTGGATCGAGATCGGAGCGGCACACTGCTTCGCCCGTAGCCGGGTCTGTTACCGCGTCGATGGCCGCGAAAAAGCGGTCGGCAATCATGTCCTCGCGGTCCACCATCTCACGCTCGAACTTGCCGTAGTTACCGCTGATCTCATAAGAGAAGACATCGCCAATGGCGCCTTCGACGCCAATGACGAAACGCATGGTCTCGCGCTCGTTCGTCGTGAGGTTTTCACCCCAGTCGTCGGAATCACGAGAGATGTGCAAACCGCCATCTATGCCAGCGAACCCCAGACCTGAGTTGTTGATGAACGCGCTGAGTTCTTCAGGAAGGAACGGATTGTCAGGAGCGCCATACAACAGGTCGGTGAAGTTGTGGTATTGCTCGATGGCTTCTATTTCCTGGTAGACATACTTGGTTTCCCAGAAGAGCGAGGCCCGCTCGGAGAAATCGAAGTGTCCGTTGACATCAATGGACCACTGCTTGCGCTCAGGCACGGCGTGAAAGTCGTTCGGCCGGACGTAACTCTGCTCGGCACCGAACTGGTTGAAAGAGCCCGCTACCAGTCCGTCCTCATAGGGAACCAGTTGGCCATCGGCATCAATCGCCCAACACCCGCCTGCGATACCGAACGAGCCTGCGCCGTCCAGTGAACTGTTGTAACCGGTGAAGCTCTGCAGACAATCCGTAGTGCCGTCACCATCGAGGTCGGGCTCGGAGCCCAGCGGGAACTCAACACCGAAATCGCCGAGGGCAACCACGCCGTAAGGACTGGTGATGTTGAACGTGCGCCCCGGCAGGATCGCCTGCGGAAAAGCGTTCGCCCCGCGATCGAGCAAGTCAAGCTCTGCCTGAGTCAGCGTCGGCGCTACGCCGAACTCCGCAGTGTAGTCCGACACAAACGTTTCGCTTTCAGGTATCCGCAAGCCCAGGCCAAAGAGGCCGGTATTTTCGAAATTGTAGTAACGCGCGAAGTTCGGCGTCGCTTCTGTAATGTCGCCGAATTGGAACCTCAGTGCCGGGTTGGAATCGTCGTTAGCGAGCCGATTGTTGGCGATGAAGTCGCGATCACCGAAGAGCAGCCCGGCATCTTCTTCGTACTGCAACGCGACCGTGACGTTGCCCCTGCCTTCGCCAAAGTTCCAGCCGCCGATGAAAGACACGCGTCCGGCATCGTTATCGCCCGCTTCGGCAGCACCGCCTTGAAAAGAGATCTCCATGCCTTCGTAGTCATCCTTGAGAATGACGTTGACAACCCCCGTCACGGCATCCGAGCCATATACAGCAGAGGCGCCGCCCGAAAGCACGTCAATCCGCTCAATTAAAGCCGATGGAATGGTCGTGATGTCGACCGCGGCCGTGCCCTCAATACCGGAAACATGCCGCCGGCCATTGACCAGCGTGAGCGTACGCTTATCGCCGAGACCTCTCAGGTCCAGCGCAGCGCCGCCAAAATTCTGTGTATTGGCTTCATCCAGGTTGGAAGCCACGCCGTCCAGTGAATTCGTAGAAGAGACGCTGTTCAAGAGCGGCGGCGCATCGTTCAACACCTCGCTGATGTCCAGCTGACCGCCCTGGACAAGCTGCTCTGCGGTAACCGATACGATTGGCTGCGAGGAATTCGCGTTGGAGGCCTTCAGCCGGGTGCCGGTGACCACCACCTCTTCTATCTCTGCCTCCTCGTCCGCGGCAAGAGCAACGCCGGCAGGTGACAATCCAAGAACCAAAAATAATGTGGATAAAACGTGAGTTTCCGTCTTGCGACGCTTCATAACAAACCCCCTAAACTTGCTTATGATTGCAATTCAATCCGAAGAACCTCAGCAAAGACTGTGCCAACGCGCAGCTAACAGGGGTGTTTCGCGGCGAAACCGCGCAAATCGGTGGGTTTTCTGACTTTATGCACAAGAAAGGGGAGCGCTTGGGCGCACGAACCAAATTAGTGCGGCCGCATGCCCCTTGTCAGATCTAAAACAAGCTTATCGACGCACACGATTGGAGCGAGCAGGTCGATCAGCGAGCGAACATAGTGCTTCATCGCGCTTGCCTGAACAATTTGGTGCATGAGCGCGCAAAGGACACGCGACGCGCCGCCGAGGGAGCAGGCACAGCTCGCGAAGCAATCATGGCGCTATCTGAAGCGGCTTTCTTATCTAAAGAGTATTCAGTTAAAAAGGAGACGTTCGCCCTGAGACAGCACAAACAGCAGGATTTGACGCGGCGGCGCGAATGGACGGCACGTCAACCATTCACCCTGATGCGGCACGGAAATCTTCAGCGAATGACCGCGAGCGCCTGCCCCGGCTCAACCACCTGACCTTCTTTCACAAGAAACTCGACGCTACCCGCCCAGGGGGTTTTGATGCTGATTTCCGATTTCATCGCCTCCAGCAGGATTATCTCGCTGTCGGCCTCGACGCCACGCGTCGCGCTCCGATCGAGCCGCCAGACCGAAGCAGCCATCGGGCTTTCGACGATACGACCATCCTCGACATCCGTAACGACCGCTTCCGTTTCGGCTTCCGCAAAGGTGTGTAGGCCGGCGTCACGCCATCGTTGCAGCTCTTCGGAAAACGCCGCAGACCGGGTCGCATTGAACTGATCAATCCCGGTGCGGTTTTGCTCGAGAAGGTCAGCATAACCATTCAGGCTGAAGCGGCTTTCTTCGATCTTCGGCACAAAACTGCCGCGACGTGTCGCCTCGCGCATCTCGATTAGCGTCTGAGCGTCGACCTCATAAAACCTTATCTGGTCAAAGTGGTCGAGGAGCCAACTGTTTTCCGCATTTGCCGGGAATCCGCCCAGACGCCACACAGGCGTAGTGCGGCCGACGAATTGATAACCGCCCGGCCCCTCCATACCGTAAACACAGAGGTAGGAGCCACCGATCCCGACGCTGTTTTCCGCAGTCCAGGTTCGCGCCGGGTTGTATTTGGTGGTTACCAGCCGGTGTCGCGGGTCGACCGGAGTTGCCACCGGCGCGCCCAGATAGACGTCGCCAAGGCCCAGAACCAGATAGTTCGCCTCCATGACAATGCGTTTCACATCTTGTTTTGATGCCAGACCGTTGATGCGGCGGATGAACTCGATATTGTCGGGACACCAGGGCGCGTCAGCACGCACACTGCTGACGTAGCGTTCGATCGCCAGCTGGCACGCCGGATCATCCCAGGAAAGCGGCATGTGAACGATGCGCGACGGCAGGTATTCCGCCTTTGTCTGCATCGCCTCAAAAAGATAGGGCCGCAAGGCGGCGATGAGCTCTCCTGCGGACCAGCGCTTATGGTCGAAGCGCACCTGCAGCGAGCGGATGCCCGGCGTCATCTCGACGATACCGCCAAGTGGATTCTCGCTGAGCATGCTCATCACTCGGTGTACCAGGGCGCGAATGCGGATATCCAGCACCGGCGGACCAAACTCGATCAACAGCCATTCCTGGCCTGCACGGCGGATGACGAGAGGCGTATCCGACTCCTCCGGGGTGCTGTGCCAAAGCAACGGTGTTTGCAGCGGCGAAGCCCCTGCCTGGCCCGTGACACCGCCTGGCGCCGCCGCGCCGGCAATGACCGCCTCCTGCTCGGCAAGCGCTGCTCGCGCCTCGTCCTCGGATACACAAACCAGCTCGAGCTCGTCGCCCGGTTGCAGCTGCCCAAGTTTCCACCGGTCGGCGTTAATCACGACGGCGGGACACACGAAACCACCCAACGAAGGCCCATCCGGCCCGAGAATCACGGGCATGTCGCCGGTGAAGTCCAGGGCGCCGAAGGCGTAAGCGTTGTCGTGGATGTTAGACGGATGCAGGCCGGCTTCGCCGCCGTCCTCCCGTGCCCAGGATGGCTGCGGTCCGACCAGTCTGACACCGGTGCGGCTTGAATTGTGGTGGACGCGCCAGCGCGCCTCAAACATTCCCCGAATGTCTGCTTCGGTGAAAAAATCCGGCGCGGTGTGCGGGCCCGCGAGCACCCGCAGTTCATGGCGAGCGCTCATATCCGGGCTGACCGGTAACTGCAGCGGCGTCGTAACGGCAGCCCTCTGTCGGAACCGCAGGACATCGCCGGTACGCAGCGCCCGGCCTTCATGCCCGCCCATATTCCCCAACGTAAAGGTTGTCGTGGATCCAAGCACCGCTTTTACGTCAAAGCCGCCGCGCACCTGGAGGTAGCAACGCATGCCATTGCCAATGCGTCCTATATCCAGCGCCTGTCCGGGCTGCACCGTGACAATCTGCCAGCAGGGCACCGCCTGCCCATCGAGCTGCACGGGCGCATCCGCACCGGTGACGACCACCTCGGTCGCATTGCGAAACAGCAGTTTCGGACCGTCAAAAACAATCTCCAGACCCGCCGCGTCCTCCGCGTTACCGAGCAGCCGGTTGGCCAGCCGGAAAGACAGCTCATCCATCGGCCCCGAAGGCGGTACGCCGACCTCCCAGTACCCTTGCCGTCCTGGAAACGCCTGTACCGTCGTTTGCAGGCCAGGCCGCAACACCTCAATCTCGTCAGGTTGATAAACCAGCGCCCCCAGCGTGTCCGTGCTCATGGCTGCGTCGGTGAGCGCAGGCGCCGCAAGCGCCTCGACCAGATAGGCGCGGTTGGTCGCTATTCCGTACATCCCGGCGTTCGTAAGCGTTTCACGCAGAGCCGCTATGGCCTGCGCTCGCTTGTCGGCATGACAGATGACGTTGGCCAGCAGAGGGTCAAACTGATGCGGGACGGTCTCCGCTCCCCGGACCCAGGTGTCTATTCGTGTGCCGGATTGATAATCGATGTCTATGGAGCCAGGCATCGGTCGAAAGGCCTGGTACGGGTCTTCCGCGTAATGTCTCGCCTGTATGGCCGCACCGCGCGGCGTCAACGAGCGCGCCAGTTCATCGATTGCCGGCAGTTCCCCGGCTGCGAGCTGCAACATCCACTCGACCAGGTCGATGCCATAAACCATCTCAGTGACGCCATGCTCAACCTGCAGCCGGGTGTTCACCTCGAGAAAGTAAAACGCAGACGTCGCAGGATCGTAGAGAAATTCCACGGTGCCCGCGCTGGCATACTCAATCGCTCGGGTCAGCGCCCGCGCCTGGTCGTGCAACTGCCGCCGAACGTCCTCGGGAATGTTAGGCGCCGGGCACTCTTCCACAAGCTTCTGGTTCCGACGCTGCAACGAGCAATCGCGATCGCCAAGCACCAGGACGCCGCCCGCGCCGTCTCCAAAAACCTGGACTTCGACGTGCCGAGGTGCAACGAGGAACTTCTCGAGGAATATTCCCGGCGATGCAAAATTCGCACGGGCAAGGTCGCGCACACTGGTGAAGGCTTTGACGACTTCTTCCGCCGAGTTGCAGCGCTGCATGCCGATCCCGCCCCCGCCGGCGGTGCTTTTAAGGATGACGGGGAAGCCCAGCGTCTCAGCCTGCTGGACAGCCTCTAATTCGTCCGTCAGCAGTTCGCTGCCCGGCAGCATCGCCACGCCCGCTGCCCGCGCAACGTCCCGGGCGCGATGTTTGAGTCCGAAGGTTCGTATCGTCGCGGGGCTTGGGCCGATGAAAACGAGACCGGCGTCCGCAACCGTTTCGGCAAAACCGGCGTTTTCGCTCAGAAAGCCGTAACCCGGATGTATGGCCTGTGCGCCTGCCTCGACGGCAGCGCTAACAATGCGGGGGATGTTGAGATACGTGTCCGCGAGCGATCCATCGCCGAGATCAACAACCTCATCCATCTCCGTAAAATAGGCGGCATCCGCTTCTGCGTCGGATCGCAGGCCGACGCTGCCGATGCCCATGCGTTTGAGGGTGCGCACGATACGCACAGCGGCGACACCGCGGTTAGCGATCAGGACTTTGGTGAACACGTCAGGCAGCCCAGATCGCCACGTCAACCGGGGTCGGATTGTAACCGTTGCAGGGGTTGTTCAGCTGCGGGCAGTTCGATATCAGGACCAGCACGTTCATGAGCGCCTGCATTTCTACATACTTACCGGGCCCGCTGACGCCGTCTTCGAATGTGAGGCCGCCTGTCGCGGTAACCGGCACGTTCATAAAGAAGTTCACGTTGTGGGAAAGATCTCGCTTCGTCAGACCGAGATCCGCATGTTCCGTCGTCAACGCCAACAGCCAGCTGTCGCGACACGAGTGCATGGTTTTCTTTTCCAGCGCATAACGCACGGTGTTGCTTTCGCCAGCGCAGGCACCCCCAAGCGTATCGTGGCGCCCACAGGTGTCGGCGACGATACGCAGCATCCCGCGACCTTCGTCGCTCAGAAGGGTGGATTCGGTGGTTAGATAAACCGCGCCCTGGCTGCGTATCGTATCGAACGCACTGTAGCGCTCCGTCGGCTGGTCGGCGTTGAAAAACAAAGTGTCCACCGCCTGGTTCCCTTCCAGGTCCGTGATGCGCAGAACTTGTCCCGCTGACAGGCGGCCCAGCCAGTAATCGCCGGCAAGAATGTTATGAATGTCCAACGCCTGCGCCGGATCTCGGTGGCTTTCTTTGAGCACTTACAACCCCAGATAGTAAAGTTCGTTGTTTGCGAAACCTCGGGCGTTTTCCTCACGAGAGTTACGGCAGAGGTCGTCCGCATCCGGGGGTGGCACGGCATAAAGGCGATAACCGATCTCGCGGCGCGGATACTCGGCAGCAGTGTCCAACGGATGTGGACAGGTATGCAGCACGACAATCGTGTCCATTTCGAAACGCAACACGACCCGCGCGCCGGGGGCGCGCCGCGTTTCCAGACTGAGCGCGCCGGCGTCATCGACGCTGACCTGACTGAACCAGTTCATGTTTCCGGTCAGGTCACGTTTACCCATGCCGTATTTGCCGAGCTCGACGAGGAAGCAGTCCCGGCCGTTGCGCAGATAGTCGTTGCGCGCCTCCTGATAACTCAAAGCGCCCCACTTGTCCGCGACGATTTGCGCATTGCAGGTTCCACAGGCGGCGTCGTGCCATCCCCAGTCGTCCTCGATGACCGAACAGAAAATGCGTCCCATGTCCGAATAGAGACAATGACCCTGCGTTATCTTGAAGGTGTGCTGACACTTGAGCGTGTCCGGCAAGTTGAGCCTTTCGAGATAGTTCTCGGGGTTGTACATGATCATGCCCACGTTACCGCCGCCGTGAAGATCGGTCAGCTCGAGGGCAACTCCGCGGCGCACCCGCATCGACCAGTGACGCCCGCCGGGCAGTGTGTCCGCGTAACTATCCAAAACTATCTTGTGTCCCAGACCCAAAACTTCGCAAAGAGGAATGCAAAAGCAGTGCCACACGCCGCAAAGCCGCATCAAAAGTGCGCACGCGGCGCGCCCTCATCGAGCGCGCGCACCACGACGGGGAAGCTAAGCAGGTCGCGCACCAAATTCGACCTTCTTCCGCGTTGTCTGCCTTCGCTATCTGCCAACACCGGACAATCCGCCGCAGCGACAGGCGCGCGCACTGGCCCAAATCGAGAGGCACAGGCCATCAACGACAACCAGGGCAACGATACGGCTGCGTCCCCATCCGTTGGCACGATTGTTGCTCCTTCAGCGGGAATGGGAATAGGAGCAATGGGACGAAGCGCGCATTGAAGGCAAACGAAACGCGCGGGACAATTGATTCGCGGCTGATGTCATGACCAACACTACAATCCAGCAACATCTCAAACGGCCGATTGGAGACCTGCGGCAGGCCTATCGCGAAGGCAGGCTTCGACCAGCGGACGTTGTCGAAGACATCATTCGGCGCGCGGACGAACTCGAGGCACACAACATCTGGATCGAGCCGCCAAGTCACGCCCTGATTGATCCTTACGTGAATGCATTGTCAGTTGACACGCTCGAAGACAAACCGCTCTGGGGCATCCCTTTCGCCATCAAGGACAACATCGACCTTGCTCATTTTCCGACTACCGCGGCCTGTCCCGCGTTCACCTATCAACCCGAGCGTTCGGCTCATGTCGTGGCACGCCTCATCGAAGCCGGCGGGATACCCGTCGGGAAGACAAATCTGGATCAGTTTGCCACGGGGCTCGTCGGCACACGTTCGCCGTACGGTGTATGTACCCATCCGGATCGCCCCGATCTCATCAGCGGGGGTTCGAGTTCCGGATCCGCCATCGCCGTGAGTTGCGGTCTGGCGAGCTTCGCGCTCGGCACAGACACCGCAGGCTCAGGACGCATACCCGCAGCTTTCAACCGCCTGGTGGGTTTCAAGCCAACGCGCGGTCTACTATCGATATCGGGCGTGGTACCCGCTTGCCGCAGCATCGATTGTGTGAGCCTGCTCGTTAACAGCGTCCAGGACGCCGCATCCATAGGCGCGCTGGCGATCGACGACGACGCTGAAGACCCCTTCGCTTTGACTAACCCCTACAGCAACTCCCCCGCGCACTTCGGCAAATGGCACGGGGACCTCACGTTGGGCGTATTGAGCGCAGATCACCTCGAATTTTTCGGCGACGGCGCGTTTGCAGACGCCTACGCGCGGACTCTGCAGTCACTGCAACAGGCTGGTGCAAAGACCATCGAGATAGACTTCGAGCCATTTCAACAAGCGGCCAGGCAACTCTACGAGGGCCCATGGGTTGCAGAACGCTATCTGGCCACTCGTCCGCTGATCGACGAACAGCCCGAGGCGCTGCTGGACGTGACGCGCAAAATCATCAGCGCCGGCAGTACGTTTGCCGCCACGGATCAACTTGAATCTCAATACAAGCTCGCGGAGCTGCGACGCGTAGCCATGTCGGCGCTGAATCGAGTCGACGCGATGCTGACCCCCACTGCGGGCACGCACTACTCGGTGAGCGACCTGATGGAGGATCCCTTCGGCTGCAACACCAATCTCGGTTATTACACCAACTTCATGAACCTGCTGGATCTGTGCGGCGTTGCCCTGCCCGGCGTGGATACCGAGGATGGACACCCCTTCGGCATCTGCCTCGTCGCAGACCGGCTGGAAGACACACGACTACTCGCCATCAGCCAGCGCGTACAGGATATGCTCGTCCCCGACAAAGCGAGCGAGGTCGGCGCCTATCGGGACTTGCGTACGATAGATATCGTCGTCTGCGGCGCCCACATGTCGGGCCTGCCGCTCAACTGGCAGCTCACCCAGCGAGGCGGCAAAATGATCAGCGAAACGCAAACTTCGCCGTGTTATCGCTTGTTTGCCCTGGCGGGCGGCCCGCCCTTCCGCCCCGGCATGATACGCGACCCGGAACGCGGTCACGCGATCGACGTTGAAGTCTGGCGCCTGCCAGCACCCGCCTTCGCAAGTTTCCAGGAAGGCATTCCGTGGCCTCTGGCCATCGGCAAAGTCGAGTTGGCGGATGGCACCACGGTCAGCGGATTCGTGTGCGAGCCCGGCGGGATCGAGGATGCAGAAGAGATCACGCACCATGGCGGCTGGCGCGGCTATATGGAACACCAGAACTGAAAGAGACGGTCCTTACGGGGATCGAATGCAAAAGATGAAACAAAGAGGTCAAACGATGTTCACGAAAACGTTAGGTAGCGGCTTACTGGTTCTTGCTACGCTGTGTACGGCTGCGACCAGCGCCGATACCGCGGATCTCGAGAGTCGTAATCTGGCAACCGCAGAGGGGTTGATCGACGCGTTCTACTCCTTCGACGCCGAGCAGCTCAAACCATTTCTAAGCGAGGCTGAGGAATCTGCCACCGGGATTCTCTACTACCAGGGCTGGGCCGAAGGCGGCAACTATATCGTTCTCGAGCGAACCCCTTGCGCGGCCGAGAGCGCGGAGCTCTTTCGCTGCGCCATCACCGTGCAGGACGACCCAGTCGTCGCGCTCAAAACCGGATTCAACGTTACGGATACGTTTACGGTGACTTTCGAAGGCACGGACATCGTCAGCATCAAAACCAGTTCCAACGATCAGCCGATCTACTACGAAGCGCGTGACTGGGTGCTCGAGAACATGCCGGAGGTAATGAGCGGTCCGTGCCAGGGCTTTTTTGCCGGCGGCCCCACACCCGGCGACTGCGCGCGGGCGATGACGGAGGGATATCGTCGCTTTATGGAGCAGCGGTAAACGCGCGACGTTGGGAACCGCAAACCTGGGCTAGCCTTCAGGCAGGGCGTCCCACGTATCCCAGTCGATCGCGCGGCCGGGATAGGCAACCGTCTGGAACGGCCACGCGTCGCTGATCCACGACGTCGTCCAGGCATAAAGGTCCGCATCGAAGCCGGCATCGAACTCCGCCTTGGTGACCCACAAACGCACTTCAGCGTCATAACCCGGCTTACTGCTGGGCCGCACGTAGATGCATCCCCGCTCGCGCGTCCCGTCAGGGGTTAATACCGCGTAGGCGAATGATTCCCGTTCGACAAAGCGGCGCTGCTCGTTCTCCATGTCGAGCATGGCTTCCTCGTCGGTGATGTCTTCCCGCGGCCAGCTGGTGCTTCGGGTAAATGTCTGCTGCAGATGCTCGATGGAGGACATGTAGGCGTCAAAGTCGATCTGCACCAGCTCCGGGCCCAGCGGTACAACTTTAAAACCCTCTGCCTCTACCAGCACCGGCGGCTCGAAGTCTGCCGGAATGAACGCCGGAGCCGGCACAACCTCAGTCACGGCGGGCGCCGCCGTGGGCGTCTCGACAGATTCCGGCGACGGGTCGGTCGACAGTTCTTCAGGCGGTGCAGAGCACCCCAGGATCAACACCGCGAAACCTGCGACGCCGGCGCGCTTCAATACATTCATACGATACCTCAGCTATAGGTTGGTCAATTTCTCGTTCGGGTAAAACGCAAGCGCCAACTGTTCCTTGATTGAGAGCGGCACGGCTTTGCGAAAGTCAAAGACGCTCACCCCGCTCCGGATAACCACTGCGATAAGCTGGAATTCGGAAAGGCTGCTCCCGAGAGACGCCACGCAGAAGCTTCGGCATGGCGCAAGTAAAGTGTCCTAACGTGCCCCCACAACAATCCTCGTCTTGCAGGGTTTTGCAAAAACCCGGCCAAAACGGGACTCCTCCCCGGAGCAGGTCATCTCGATACGTGGGGAGACACGTTATAACTGAACAAAATCAATACGTTAGGAGCAAGGAGTGAGGCCGGATAAGACCGCATGCGCACGGACCTGAGGTGTGCGGAAACAAGCGGGCGGCCACAAAACCAGTCAAGGCAGCACAACTTTGAATCAGGATGAGCCCCAAAAACGGGCGGACGGCCCGCCACGGCCGGGCGGACTACCTGGCAAACAAATCCCGCTCCACATCGGCAAACGCCTTGAATTCGAGCGCATTGCCGGACGGGTCTGTGAAGAACATCGTCCGCTGCTCGCCGGGTTCCCCGGCAAATCGGACATAGGGCGCGATAACCCAGTCGGTGACAAACTGCTCTGCTCTAACGCGCAGGGCTTCCCAATTGTCGATGGCGAGCACAACCCCGAAGTGCGGCACCGGAACGCCGTGGCCGTCCACGCCATTATTAATGCTGTAGACACGTCCGTCTTTGCCGAGTTTGGGATTCAGGTGTGTGACGAGCTGGTGACCGTACATGTTCCAGTCGACCCACTCCGGCGCGCTACGGCCTTCGGCAAAGCCCAGCTGGCCGCCATAGAACTGGCGTGCTTCGGGGATATCGCGAACCTGGATGGCTAAGTGAAAAGGCGCGTCTGGCATGACCGCATTGTAACGGCGATAGGCGCGAGGTGCTGCTAGTGACGAGCGCTCTCGCTGGCGGTGAAGGTCTGCGCCACCTGCTCGGCGTAAGCGAGGATTTCGTCCGTCATCGCCCAGGACATCTCGTCAAAGAAGAACCCTTGAAAGGCAGTCGTCGAGAGCTCAATGAAAAGCGCCAGCAGCTCCTCCTCCTCCTCGAGACCGACCAGGATCACGAGGATATTCGTAAAAAAGCTCGCGGCGCCAACTTCTCCGGTCTCATTCAGATAGCCGATCAGGGCCTCGAGCTTCGGTTTCAGTTCGGTTTTGACGGTAGCTATGGCGTCCATGCTGTGACCATGGGCTGCGTCTCGTGAACGCGCTGTGAACCCCGTACACTCTCTGCATGTCTTCGTCTTACGTTCTTCGCGCCTGCGCGCTGCTCACGCTTGCGTTGCCGCCGACCATCGCAGCCGCTGAAGACCAGCTGCATCTGCTCATTCCCGGAGGCGCCGGCGGCGGCTGGGACCGCACCGCCCGCGCTGTCGGCCAGGCATTGAGCGCCAGCGGCATGGCCCAAGTGCGCTACGAAAATCTGTCCGGCGGCGGTGGCGGCAAGGCCATCGCCCATCTGATCGAGCTTGGCGACCCCAACATGTGGATGGTCAACTCTACGCCGATCGTGGTGCGCTCCCTGCAGAAGGTGTTCCCACAGTCCTTTCGCGACCTGACCCCTCTGGCGAGCATGATCGGAGACTACTCGGTCATCGCGGTACGCGCAGAATCAGACATCGCTGATCTCGCCGACTTCGCCAGACGCCAGCGGGCGAGCCCGCGGCGGGTCATCATCGCGGGAGGCTCCGTCGCCGGCGGCACCGATCACATCGTGGCGGCGCTGCTGGTCAAGGGGGTGGGCAACGATCCGAGAACAACCAAGTACATTCCCTACGACGCCGGCGGCAAGGCCATGGCGGGACTCCTCTCAGGCGAAGTGCAATTGCTGTCTTCCGGCTTCGGTGAAGTCGTCGACATGTTCGAACAAGGCTGGGTACGGTTGCTGTGCGTTGCGGCCCCGACACGCATGACGCGCGCGCCCGATGTGCCGACGTGCGCAGAAGCCGGAGCGCCGGAAGTTGTTTTCGTCAACTGGAGAGGGTTCTTCGCCGCGCCGGAATTGGCGCCCCCCAGAGCGGCGCACTATCGGCAACTCCTACACGACGTGCGCGCGACCGACATCTGGCAGGACATCAAATCCCGCAACGGCTGGGTTGATCTCTATCGCGCAGGCCCAGAGTTCGAAACCATGCTGAACCAGCAGGAAGCGCAGGTCGGCAGCCTCATGCGGGAGCTCGGCCTGCTATGAAGCTGAAAAAGGTATGGGGCAGAGAGCAGATCGGCGGGCTCAGCCTGCTCATCTTCAGCCTGACATACGGCTACCTGACCCTGTCTATCCCGGTGCTGCCGCAGTTTGCCGACGCTTTCAACGCACGCTCCATGCCTGCCGCACTCGCCGTGCTCGGCACGATCGTGGGCCTCTTGTTAATGCTGCGCAGGCCGGGTGCCGCCCCACGCGAGGTGCTCCACTGGAAACTGGGCGCTGTCTTTGTCCTGCTGATGTCCGCCTACGGGCTGAGCCTGCGCCCCGCTGGTTTCCTGCTGAGCACGTTCATTTTTCTAGCCGCGGGATTCGTGCTCCTCGGTGAACGGCGCTGGCTGCCCATCAGTCTCGTTGCCGCAGGCGTAAGCGCCGGCTTCTGGTTTCTGATGAACCATGTGCTGGGTGTGTACGTCGCACCCTGGCCGGCGGGGCTCTGATATGTGGGAAGGCTTGAGCCTGGGCCTCGCGACCGTATTCAATCTGCAGAACGCGGCGTTCCTGCTGCTCGGCTGCTTCGCCGGAACGTTCATCGGCATGTTACCAGGCCTCGGGCCGATGACAGCCATCGCCCTGATGATACCGCTGGCGTCCACGCTCGAACCCGGCGCCGGGATCATCATGATGGCGGCCGTCTACTACGGAGCAATCTTCGGCGGCTCGACGTCGTCAATCCTGATCAACGCCCCGGGAGTGGCTTCGACCGTGGCCACGTCGTTTGACGGCTACCCCATGGCGAGGGCTGGCCTGCCGGGCAAAGCGCTGGCCATCGCCGCGAGCGCTTCGTTCTGGGGCGGCATCGTCGGTGCTTTGCTACTTCTGCTTGCCGCACCTTACCTGGCACGCCTGTCGCTATCCTTCCAATCGACAGACTACTTCGCCTTGATGACCCTGGGCCTCGTTACCGTATCCGCATTTGCCGGGCGCGACGGCATGCTCAAAGCGCTGGCCATGGTCGTCCTGGGTCTCATGCTCTCCACAGTCGGCGCGGATCCCGCCCAGGGGATCCCGCGCTTTACCCTTGGACAACTCGATCTCGTCGACGGTATTTCATTCCTCCTTCTGGTGATGGCGACGTTTGCCTTATCGGAGGCGCTCCTCGGCGTCATGCGCCCTGCAGATCAGTCGACAATCGGCGACACGAAGCACCTGGGCGATTTGAAACTCGACGCGCGCGAACTTGCCGACATCGCACCGGCCGCCAGCCGCTCGTCTCTGCTGGGCTTCGTGATCGGCCTTCTGCCCGGGGCGGGGGCGACCATCGCGAGCCTGCTGGCCTACGGCACCGAGCAGCGTATCGCCAGAGGCGCTGAACCGCCGTTCGGCAACGGCGCGCCGCGCGGGGTTGCCGCGCCGGAAGCGGCCAACAACGCCGCTGCAACCGGCTCGTTCGTCCCGCTCCTGACGCTCGGCATACCCGGATCCGGTACGACGGCCATCCTGCTCGGCGCGCTCATCGCCTATGGCATACAGCCCGGACCCCTGCTTTACATCAACGAGCCGGCGATTTTCTGGTCGGTGATCGTGTCGATGTGGATCGGCAACGTCATCCTGCTGGTGTTAAATCTCCCGCTGATCCCCTACATCGCCCGTCTGCTGGCGGTGCCGCGGCAATTTCTGCTGCCGCTGGTCGCATTCTTTTCGCTGATCGGTGTCTACTTCGTGAGCTTCAATACCTTCGATATCCAGCTGATGGTGCTCTTCGCGGTCGCTGCGGTTGGACTGCGCCTGCTCAGCTTTCCGATGGCGCCCCTGATCCTCGGCTTCGTGCTCGGCGGGCTCATGGAGGAAAACCTGGCGCGCGCGCTCGCCATCTATGACCAGAGCTTTGCATTTTTATGGCAACGGCCGCTGACCCTTGCGATCATGCTGCTGGCGCTCTTTGTCCTGGTTGCTCCCTGGCTCAGACTGCCCGGGAAGAACGTGAAGCCGTCAGAACCTTGAGGAAACCGCATGGACCAGATCAGCGCCAATCTCGCCTTCGGCGGCGAGCAGCTTCGCTTTACTCATCGCTCTGAGAGTCTCAGTTGCGACATGACCTTTGCGGTTTACCTGCCGCCACAGGCCAAAAGCGCGCCGGCGCCGCTCATATGGTGGCTATCAGGCCTCACCTGCACTGACGAAAACTTTGTCCAGAAAGCCGGTGCGCAACGCGCTGCCGCTGAGCATGGCGTCGCTATTGTCGCCCCGGATACCAGCCCGCGTGGGGAGGGCATCCCGGACGACGCCGAAGGGGCTTATGATTTCGGTCTTGGCGCCGGCTTCTATGTCAACGCCACCGAGGCACCCTGGTCGGCCCACTATCATATGTACGATTACGTTAGTGCCGAACTGCCAGAACTCGTCGCCGCGTCTTTGCCCGTGGATACCGAGCGCCAGGGCATCATGGGGCACTCCATGGGCGGACACGGGGCGCTGACGATTGCATTGAAAAATCCGGGACGGTTCCGCGCGGCGTCCGCGTTTGCACCCATCACGTCACCGCTCAACTGCCCGTGGGGAGAGAAGGCGCTTGGCGGTTACCTGGGCGCGGATCGATCAACCTGGCGCGCTTACGATACCTGCGCGCTGCTCGAGGACGGGGCAGCGGTCCTGCCGGTAAGAGTCGATCAAGGTCTGGCCGACGACTTCCTCGACACACAACTCAAGCCCGAACTCCTGGAAGCCGCAGCGGCTGATGCGGGCCTGCCGCTCGAGCTGCACCGACATACCGGCTACGACCACAGCTACTTTTTCATTGCCACGTTCATCGACGCCCACATCGCATTTCACGCAGCCCGCTTTTAGACGGCGCCAGACCTGCTAGGATGCCTGCCAGACAATTCACGGCCGGGTAAATGGCAGGGCTCAAATCCAAACACAACCAGGCGGCCGCCATCGTCGCCGACATGACGCTGGAAGAAAAAGCGCGCTTCTGCTCCGGCAAGAGCTTCTGGCATCTGGAAAGCCTCGAGCGTCACAACATACCCAACGTCATGGTGACAGACGGCCCCCACGGCCTGCGCAAGCAGGTGACTAGTGAGGACCACGTCGGCCTCAACAAAAGCGTGCCCGCCACCTGCTTTCCTACGGCGTGCGCGCTGGCGTCGACCTGGGATGTCGACCTCCTCGAAGAGATCGGCGTCGCCCTGGGCAACGAGTGCAGAGCCGAAAACGTCACCGTGTTGCTCGGCCCGGGCGTCAACATCAAACGCCACCCGTGCTGCGGGCGGAATTTCGAATACTTCTCGGAAGATCCGTTGCTGACCGGCAAGCTGGCTGGGGCGCTGATCAAAGGCGTGCAGTCGCGGAATGTCGGCACGAGCATCAAACACTACGCCGTGAACAACCAGGAACACGGACGGATGTACATCGATGCCATCGTCGATGAACGCACGCTCCGAGAGATCTACCTGCGCGGCTTCGAGATCGCTGTCCGCGAAGCCCAGCCGTGGACCGTCATGTGCGCCTACAACCGCGTCAACGGCACGTTCTGCAGCGAACACGACTGGCTGCTCAACAAAGTCCTGCGCGAAGAGTGGGGGTTCGAGGGCCTGGTCGTGACGGACTGGGGCGCCGCCAACGACCGCGTTGCGGGGATCCAAGGCGGCCTTGACCTCGAGATGCCCGGCGGTGGGCGAGTCAATGACGAACGGGTGCTGCAAGCCGTGCAGAACGGCAACCTCGCGGAAGCCGATCTCGACCGCGCGATTCAGCGCAACGTCGCTCTCGGGCTTCTCGGGGCAGATCTGGAAGCCGCCCAGGATGTCGTCGATCTCGAAGCCAATCACGCGCTGGCGCATCGGGCAGCATGCCAGAGCGCGGTGCTGCTCAAGAACGACGACGCCCTCCTGCCGCTCGGCACCGACCAGCGGATTGCGGTCATCGGCGCCTTTGCCAAACGTCCACGCTACCAGGGCGCGGGCAGCTCTCAAGTGAATCCGACCCAACTCGATAACGCCTGGGATGCAATCAACGAGTTTGCGGATACGGAGCCCGCGTACGCTGCGGGTTACGACCCGAAGACGAGCGAATTGGACGAAACGCTGATCGCCGAGGCCGTCGCGGCAGCGGAGACCGCCGACGTGGCGGTCATCTACGCCGGCCTGCCGAGCATCTATGAGTCGGAGGGCTTCGATCGCAGCCACATCGATTTGCCCGAGCAGCACAATCAACTCATCGCGGCAGTCACCCGAGCGAATCCGAACACCGTCGTGGTTCTGGCCAACGGCGCGCCGGTAGCGATGCCCTGGGTAGATGCACCGAAAGCCATTCTCGAAGCCTACCTGCCCGGACAGGCCGGCGGCGCGGTCGCAGACCTCTTGTACGGGCGCGCCAACCCATGCGGCAAGCTGGCCGAGACTTTCCCACTATCCCGGCAGGACGTCGCGGCAGACGCAAATTTCCCCGGCAGCGGCCGGCAAGTGCTTTATCGCGAGGGCCTGTTTGTCGGATATCGTTACTTCGACAGCGCCGATATCCCCGTGCTGTTCCCGTTCGGCCACGGCTTGAGCTATACGAGCTTTACTTACGCGAACGCCGAGATCGCTGCGGACGCAGCAAGCGTCAGCGTCGAGATCAGCAACACCGGCAACCTCGCGGGCGCAGAAATCGTGCAGCTGTACGTGCATGCCTCGACAAGCCCGGTCTTCAAACCCGAACAGGAGCTGAAGGGTTTCAAGAAGATTTTCCTGGCACCCGGCGAGGCACGCACCGTCACGTTCAGCCTCAATCAGGAAGACTTCGCTTACTACGACATCGGTCACGCCGACTGGGTCAGTCCCGGCGGAGATTTCGAGGTGCGTATCGGCGCCTCGAGCCGCGACATCAGAGCGAAACTGACCGTGAGCCGACCAGCGACGGCAACACCAAGCGAAGCAGCCACCGCCGCGCAGCCAGCGCCAGGTGCCGCGGACGACGAGACATTCGCCGCCTTGTTAAACAAAGCTGTGCCTCAACCTGAACCCGTGCGTCCGTTCCACATGAACTCATCGCTCGCGGAGGTGGGCGAGACGTGGCTGGGCGCGCGCTTCAAAGCCAGAGTCGCAGCAGCCTTTCTCGGCAACATGGGCGGTAGCGGAAACGACGAAACGCTCAACAAGATGTTCGAGGAAATGGCGAACAACATGCCGCTGCGGGCGTTGATTCTGTTTGGACGCGGCCAGGTGAGCCACAAGCAACTCGAACTGATGCTGGCACTGCTGAATCACCGCTATCTGCGCGCGCTGCGCATCTGGCTCGGTTCTTAACAAGCTATTTCGGCAACTTTTATCTTTCGCAACTCGCGCGCACGCAGTTTGGCTGAGGTTTGGCGTATCTCGAAGCGCCCCGCGTGAACGCAACTATCTCGTCTTCGACGCATTCTGCATGCGTCAAGAACGGCCAGTGGCCCGCTCCCGGCAAGCTGCACAACTTTCCATCAGCGATATGACCAACCAGCCGCTGAGCCACATCGAAAGATATACGAGCGTCCTGTTCGCCATGCAGAACCAGACATGGTTGTTCGACGGCTTCCGGACGCATAGTCGACGGGCGCCAGTTGCTGCCCTCGCAAAGCCAGTTGTTGATCATCCCTGGCGTTCTCAATTCGTCTAAGAAGCGCATGTACAAATGTTCCGGGGCTTCCTGCCCGATCGCGGAATCAAGCGCTCGTCTGATGATCCCTGGAGCGCGCGCCGCTACGGTTTTCATGAGAAGCGGTCCCAGCCGACAGCGAAACAACAGCCGATCGACGAGGTTGCCCGGCCACTCCATAGCCGGCCCAGACGAGCCAATCAATACAAGCCGCGGCACGATGTCCGGCCTCGACGCGGCCACCTCCATGACGACATGTCCACCATAGGACCATCCCACCAGGACCGCGTTTTGCAGATTCAGAGCATCAAGAACACCGATTAGATCGGCACTCGAACGCTCAATCGTCATTGGTCTGGATTCGTCGACCAATGCCGACCTGCCGTAACCGCAGCGATCGATCAGAACACATCTGTACTTTGCTGCCAGCCGCGTCGCCAGCGGCAGGAAATCACCGCCCAATCCTGGCAACCCATGTACGAAAACGAGCGGTTGACCAATACCTCCCTGCAGGATGTGACATCGCTGCCCATCGCTCAGGCGCACATAACTTGATTGGAAACTCGCGCTATCGGTTTTCATGGGCTTTAAAGAACCGGGTAAGCCGCCGATGTCTCGTCCGGAAGACAAATCGATACATACAGAACAACAGCCCTCCCAAGAGCGCAAGACGAGGCTCAAAAGCACAGCTGTCTGTGACGCTGACACCATCTTGCACCGCAGTGACGGTCCGCCTGTGCGTCCAGCATCGCATCATCCTGTTCTCTGAGCGTTCAGAAAAAGAGTTCGGGGGGTCTATGTCGAGAAGCCCGAATTCGTGCGAATCGACGGGAACTACACCGAACAAAAGTATCTTGGCGGCAAAGTGGTATTGCCCATCAGCAGGTACGTCACTCACGAGTGGATACTCACCAGGCACCGTCATCTGCACGAACGGTCCGAGTTCGTGGTTCACACCTTCCCAACTAGAGATTCGACGCCATACGCGCTCTGCTGAGGTGCCTTTGAGGAGGGAGGTCATTTCAAAGCGATATTTCAATTCTTTCCTTTCGTATCAAAAAAGTGAGCGGACTATATCCGAGCAATGCTCGGTTTTCAATAAAAACGAGCATCGCTCGGTTTCGTGAGGCGAACGAACGCGCTACGATTGGGACCGTGAGCAGCAGTACCCACGAAATGAAACGACCGCGCCAACGGCGTGCCGAGGCGACGCGTGACCGTATCCTGGACGCCGCGGAGGCGCTTTTTGACGATCGCGGATACGACAAAAGCAGCATGAACGCTCTGGCGGAGCAATCTGGCGTATCGATTGGCGGGCTTTACGAGTGGTTCCGGAATAAGGAGCAGGTGCTCACCGCGGTCGCCGAACGGCACGTCAACCTTGCGACGACGGCGATCCTGAACCGCCTGGCCGATAGCCTGGGTCTCGACATCCACCAACAAATCAAGATCGTGCTCGAGGAAGCACTTGCACTGCATCGATCAAATCCCAGGCTGCATCACTTTCTGTACGCGGAAGCCCCCAGGCCAGCAGCCCTACGGGAACGCTTAAAGGCATTTGACGAAGTGGTGGAGGAAACGTTATCCACGTACCTGCAAGGCCGCGGCCTCAGCAAGCGAGACGCCATTCTGCGAGCAGCCTTAATCGCGCGTGCCGGCCAGGCGCTGTTGCACGAATTCGTGTTGGACGCCCAGTTACCTTATTCGTACGACTACCGACTCAACACGCTGTGCCAGACTTTATCGAACCTCATATCCGATATGAGCCTGGCGCAATCACATCGATCACCAGACACCTAAACAAACCCACGCTTCGAGGGAATCAGACATGAGCGCATTAGAAACAGCAGAAACCATGATGGCCGCCTGGATAGCGCGAGACTGGGATCAGGTCGTGGCGCTTTTCGCCGATGACGGCATCCTGGAAATTGTTCCGTTGCGGGCGCAGCACAAGGGACACGAAGCGATCCGCGGGCATCTGAACGAGGTTGCGGGTGGCATCGACGCGCTGTCTTTCGATGTGCGCACGCTGGTCGCCAGCGGCGAAGTCGTGACTTTCGAGCGCGACGATGTCTTCACTTACAACGGCAAAGATGCCCGCGTACCCGTGGTCGGCATCATGGAAATCGAGGGCGATAAGGTCAAAGCCTGGCGCGAGTACTTCGACGGTTTCACGATGGGCCGCGCCATGGGCATGGACCTCTGACGGACGGGAGAACAGCATCAGCCCTCTGCCATGGGATCATCCGAACGTCTTTGCCATTGAGGTCGACGTTGCCGCGAGCGACATCGACAGCTTCGGACACGTCAACAACACGGTCTATCTGCGCTGGCTGACGGAATGCGCCTGGGCGCACTCCGCAGCCGTCGGCCTGCCCGAGGCAACCTGTGTGCAGCTCCGCCGCGGTATGGCTGTGCGCTCAATCCACGTTGACCTGCTCGCCGCGGCCTACGAGGGCGATCGTCTGCTGGTCGGTAACTGGCTGACCAACAAGAGTCGACTGCGCGCGACGCGCGTTTATCAGATCATCAACGCCACAGAGCAGACGACTCTGCTGCGCGGCCACGTGGATTTTGTGTGCATCAATCTGGACAACGGCATGCCCGCACGGATGCCGGCCGAGTTCGACGCGGGTTATCAGGAAACGCTGGGTTAGCTGTCGGGCGGCGCGTCGGGATTTTCGCCCTTCTTCGCGGCTTTCTTGCCCGCCTTCTTCTCCGCCTTCTTTTCAGCTTTCCTCGCCGCTTTGGCTGCCGCCTCTTCTTCCCTCGCGATGCGCGCCGCTTTCAGCTCCGGCAGCCAGGCTTCGACGCCGGGCCTCAACAAACGTTCGAATGCCAGGTAACCGCCCAAGAGCACTGCCAATCCCCAGGCACCCCACCATTGCAGCAGGTACACAGGCCACAGAGCGGCGAGGATACCGTTCACGAAGGACATGAAGCCGATACGGAGCAGATACTCGATCATCTGACTGCCGACAAAATCGCCGACGCTCTCACTCTCTGCGATTTCGCCGGTGAGCATGTCGACTTCGAGCGCGATGAAGGCGCAGATCCAGCCAAGGCCGTAAAACCCGGCGCCACGCGCAGTCCAGGCGGCAATGAGCCCTTCGCGCATGTAACGCCCGGCTGATCTGGGTTCTGCATAGATGTCTTGCGCCATGCGGGCATGACGCGCCAGCCGGCCTTGTTTGGCCGGCTTAGACGCTTCGGCTGCTTCGTCAGTGTTTGGCTCAGCCCGGCCCTCAACCGCGGCTGGATCCTGATCGGCTCCTTTCACCCGAACGCTCGGCGGTGGTATCAGCCGCCAAGGTTACGGCATTCAACGCGGGGATTTAAGAGAGCGCGCGCGAACAGCGGTGACCAGGGCGGTAACGAGCCCCGCCCCGACGGCAACGGCGACGATGGGTGCCGCATGTTGAGAGAGTATGTGCAGAGGGTCATACATACACGTGACCTGCATCGCCACCGCAGGCAGCAATCCAGCGGCAATGCCGGCGTTAACGCCTGCGGCAACGGGCTGCATCGGATAGCGGCGCTGCTGCAGGACAATCGCAAACAGCGCAGGCGGCACACTGTAGATAAACGACTCCCAGTGGCAGTGGAGCCGTTTACCGAGCATCGACGGTTCCAGTGCAGGGAACTCGATACCGACCAGGAAGCTGAGCAGCCACGCTGACGCCAGCAGCCAGCCCGTCTGCAGCAATCTGCGCGCCGGGAATCCGGGAACCGACTGTCCAATCGCGGCAACGGCAAAGAGAACCACAGCCGCACAGCCCGCAAGCATTTCCAACCCGAACCGTGGGTAAGTGATCATCTGATCCAAAGCACCGTGCCGCACGGGCCCAAGGGCAAGCATCGCCGCGGCGACATAGGCGACGCTGAGCGCCAGCCACGCCAGCGTGACAACACTCGCAGGCCACACCCGGCGGACAGGACGAAAGTCATCCACCAGCGCAGCAATCATTTTTTTATCCTGTTCGGTGCTCATGATGTCATCAGGGCCGTTCCGCCTCCCACAGGTGCCGCAGCTTGCGGATGCCGCGATGGATGCGCACCTTCACCAGGCTTTCCGAGATGCCCTGGCGCTGCGCGCATTCCGCCGTGCTCAATCCGAGCATCTTGGTCAGAACGAGGGTTTCGCGCAAACTCGAAGACAACTGGGCCAGCAGCCGGGAGCTGTCGATCTCGCGATTCCAATCGTGCTGGGATACCGCAGAGTGCGGCAGATCCGGCAGCGGCCGGGACTTACGCAGCATGTCTATCGTGCGGTATTTCACGATAGCGAACAGCCAGGGACGGAACGGACGTTGCGTATCATACGTATGGCGCGCCTGATGGACTGCCAGCAGACATTCCTGGATGCAGTCGTCCAGCGTTTCCATCGGGCCAAACCGGGAAATCAAATAACCCCGAATGACCGGCGCCAGCTCGTTGAGCAAAGCTTCGTAAGCGCTTGCGTCACCCGCCTGCGCTTGCTCGAGCCATGCCGACCAGCGTTGTTCGTCCGCATCCCTGTTTGTCACTGCTCCAAGGCGCAACGCCGCCGCAGCGGCGTTGCTATCCAGTGGCTTTACCGAATACGTCTGACAACAACCTGGGCTACGGGGTTCCGCCAGTCGTAAACGAGCGGACCCAGCACTTCGCCTTCTTCAGCAGCCGGCAGGTTGTGAAAACCATTGCTGACATAGACGAAACCTTCGTCACCGACGTTCGGTCCCGGCGAGTGCCCTTCACCACCGCAACGCGGACCGGGCATGCTCAGGCAGTTCTGGTCGTTCGCCTCCGTGCCGGCGTCATAAGCAAGCGCGGTGCGGGTCGTGCTGCCCCAGCGCGGCAGGCGCACGCGATTGAGTGCGACGAAGGTGTCATTCGTCGGAATCAGCATCGCGGCCATGCTGAAGAAACGGTGAGAAGGGTCCGCCTCGAACTGGAGGCTGACAGTCTGACCCGGACCGAGCAGGCCGCCGATGGTCTCGACACCGGACGCAACGCCCGAGGCGTTCAACACCTCAGTGAGAGGGGTGGTATCGCCCGCTTCGGCGAGAATTTCGACACCAAGGCTGGCGGCTTTACCAAGCTCAAAGAACTGGATGGAACCTTTGTGCGCGGCGATCAGCTGCGGCGTGAACGTCTGCCCCTTGGTCACGTTGGTAATCGTGACCTCGTAAGTCCGCGTCTGCGGCTGCCCGTCCGCCCAGGCGGCGGCACCAGCCAGCAGCAACATCGCCGCCAATGAGTAAATGGAAAATCCTCGCATATCTGTCTCCAATGATTAGTGGTGGAAACAAATACGCGCGCACGCCGCAAAAGGTTACATCTCGAAAATTAATTTATTCAGGCGAAGCCCTTGAGCTCTTTCTTCAGCGTTCCCAGCAGGCGCGAAACCAGTCCTGCCAGCAAGGTAAACTCCGCATCGTGCTGAGCGAGCGGATCCTCATCGTCGAGACCGTCCGCCTCTTCGATGCCTTCGAGTTTGAGCTTGCGCACCACCAGATCCTGATCCAGCGTGCACCGCAACAGTCCGTCGAACTGAAAACCCAGCCGATCAAGCGTCAGCCCGCTGACCACGTGGCTGCGCACGGTCTTGTCGGCAAGGTCCATGTCGAGCCAGTTCACCGTCGAACGCGGATCCGAGGGATCTTTCATCCGGCACTCACGACCAAGCCCGAAGGCCTGCGGGCCGTCGCCGAGAAAAATCCGATGCAGGAGGCCGCCTGCCGGCTCTTTACACGCCAATGGCACCGCCTGCAGGCTGCCCATCGCGCCACGCAGCGTGTCCAGCACGCGCTCGGCGTTGGTCGCGGATGGGGTTGCCACTGCGAGCACATCTTCTGCGCGCAGGTAGAAAGCAAGAATCCGATCTGATTTGAGCAGCGCCTTGGGCAGAAGATCCGCCTCCACTTCCTCCTTGAGTTCGCGTTTCTCGCGCCGGCCCGGGTCACGGCCGGTGCGCGCGCTGAATTGCGTCAGCCGCTCGGCCAGCGCCTCTTTGACTGCCGCCGCCGGCAGGATACGGCTCTGCAGGCGCAGGCGGAACAGGTCCGCGCCGGCCAGACGCCGGCACAGCAGATCGCCAGCGCCCTCCACCGGCGGTTCGAACCCCATGCTGCGCTCATTAAATGTGCCGCACGGTTTGAACGCGGCATTCTCGAGGACCCCATGCAGCGCTTCTTCGGAGTCCGGCCAGTCAGAATGGATGCGGTAAAAACGGATATTCTTGATCATTGATCGCCCTTAAACGAGGGCGCGGATTGTACAGACTCAGCTCACCCTGCGCAGCAGCGCTACGACAGAACCACTCAAAGAACCACAAAATAGATGACCGCGCAGGCAAGCACGGCCTGCAGGACGAAGGTTGCGTAAAGAAACGCGCTGGCAAATTTCCCCGGCAGCATCTCCTGCGGCAGCCTTTTGCGCTGCAGATAGATCGTCAGTCCGCATTGCACCGGCAGCATGATGGCCGCAAAAGATCCGGCGATGGTGACCATCAGCACCGGGCGCTGAAACCCGGCGTAGAGCGCAAGCCCTATGAACGGCACCAGCAGACCGTACCATCGAATGATCGCGAAGCGGACGTTGAGCTGCTCACGCTTCATGAAGCCAAGCTCGATGAGGTAATCCGGTATGTAGCGGGCACCGCCGGCAACACCGGACACGCTGCTGGAGAAAAGGATACAGAACGCGCCTACCGCAAACACCCAGAGCGACCACTCACCCAGCGTCTGGGTGAACATATTGCTCAATGCGACGATCGTTTCGTTGCCGCTGGGCGTCTGCCCGGTCGCGTGCAGCACCCCGGCGCCAAGCAGATAAAACGGCACGGTCGCGCAAGTGAGTAACACGAGGGTGATCCAGACGTCCGTGCGCAACACCTTGAGCCAGCCATGCGCGCGGCGGAACCAGGCTTCGCTACCGTCGTACGCGCCAATCCGCGCGGGATACCCTTTCTCGACGCACCAGTAGCTGTAGGAAGAGATTTCACCCGAGTTGACCCCGGTGTAACCGTAGGCGGCAAGGGCCAGCACGGCGTATTCGACGGGGAAATCGAATTCAAAACCGGCAGCAAGGTCTGCCGCGCGGGTCGCGAACTCTGTGGTCTGCATCAGTCCGGCACTTACGACGGTGAGCACGGTGAACGTCATCACGAGCAGGAGCATCACCCGCTCGAGCCTGAGGTAACTGCCGCTGCCGAGGAGAATTGCGGTCAATAACGCCAGCGCCCCGACCGCGAGCACCGGATTCACTTCTGGAAAGAGCAGCACCACCGCCTGTCCCGCGCCGCCGATCACGCCGCCCAGACCGGTAAAGCCGGGAATGAACGCAATGATGCCGAGCGCCACAGGCCAGGAGAATTGACCCCGCGGCCCGGGTATCTTGCCGGGCGCGCGATTCAACGCGCGTATATAAGTGTCGCCGGAAAGCACGACGTAGCGGGCCAGTTCCGCCTGAAGAATCGACTTGCTCCAGCATGAAAGCAGCACCCACCAGAGCAGGCCGTACCCGACCACCGCGCCGAGGCTTGCGGTCAGGATGATTTCTCCCGAACCTACAATCGTTGCCGAGATGATGACGCTGGGACCCAGATACTTGAGCCGGCCCGCAAACGTCCGCGGCGGCTCCGCCACGGCGTTGGGTGGCTGCGTGTAACCGTCGCGAGGTCCGTCGTCCAGCACTGCTTACACTTTGTATTTTCGGCGCATGTCTTTGACAGACTTGTTCACGAGCCGATACAGCACTTTGCTATCGATACCGCTCAGACGGCCGAGATACAGGCAGCTGCTACTGGTTTTGTGTTTGCCGAGCTTCGCCAGGAGATCAGAGTAAGTGCTGAATCCCGGCATCACATAGACCACCATGTTCGCTTTGCGCGGCGCAAAGCCGGTGAGGAAATGGTCGCCTTCGCGGCCGCTTTCATACACATAATGGTATTTGCCGAAACCGATGATGCTGGGACCCCACATGCGTGCCGGCTCCCCGGTGATCTCACTCAACATGTCGAGCAGAACGAAGGCATCTTCGCGACGGCCGGGGTGCTCGATACTGTCGAGATAAGCAATCACGTCCCCGTCATGCGGCTGCGTCTTGTTGTTTGCCTGCACGCGTCGCGGCATAGTTTCTCTCCCCGGAGAACTCGAACCTGCTGATGCTGCAAATCTATCACGCTCCCATGACCCGCGGAATGCGGGTGATCTGGCTCTGCGAAGAACTGAGCCTTCCCTACGAAGTCACCAAGATCGATTTCTCACCAGCCTACCGTGCCACTCCGGAATGGCGCGCTCTGAACCCGGTCGGTAAAGTGCCTGTCCTGACCGACGGGGAGACCACCATGTTCGAGTCCGGCGCGATGCTGCAATACATCCTGGACCGCTACGCGCCAGACCGGCTGTCACCGCCGGTCGACTCCCCGGATTATGCCCACTATCTGCAGTGGTTGTGGTTCGGTGAAGCCACGCTGTCCAGACCACTGGGGGAAATCGTCAACCACGGACGCGAGTTCCCGGACGACAAGCGCATTCCCGCCGTCGTCGATGAGATGGCGCGGCGCGCAGCCGACTGCCTGAGAGCCATTGGTCAACATGTGGAGAAGCGGCAATACCTGGTGGGCGAACAATTCACCGCGGCCGACATCATGGTCGGTTACGGGATCTATATTGCCGAGATACTGATCCCTGAGCACATGCCGGAAACGCTCTCAGCTTACTGGCAGCGCCTAAGCGCCCGCTCTGCTTTCGCGGCCGCGAAAGCGGCTTGACACTCGCCGCCCCGTCGATCGATTCTGCCAGCATCAAATGATGGAGGGGAAAATGAGGCGATCTGTACGGAGACTGGCGCAGCGCGCAAAGCTGCCCACCGCGACGATGAGCAGGGGGGATACCTGATGGCCGTGACGGAATTTCGGGTCGCCAATCATGTCGCCCATATCACGATGAATCGCCCGGAGGCGATGAACGCCCTGAATCCGGAACTGCGCTGGGCGCTCTCGCAACATTTCGACGAAGTGGCGATGAACGACGACATCTGGCTGGCGGTGGTCACCGGCGCCGGCGAGCGTGCATTTTGCGCCGGTGCTGACCTCAAACATCGCGCCCTGGAGCACGAAGCCTCGGACGCGCAGCTCGACGAGTGGTCGCGCATGGGTACGGCTACCAGACCGCTCAACCAGCGCTGGGAATTCCCCAAACCGGTGATCGCCAAGGTCAACGGCTTTGCGCTCGGCGGCGGCCTCGAACTGGCACTGGCCTGCGATATCATCATCGCCGCGGACCACGCCGAGCTCGGCCTGCCCGAGCCGCGCCGCGGCTTGATCGCCGGCGGTGTCGGCGTGCATCGCCTGCCGCGCCAGATCGGTCTGAAGGCTGCGATGGGTTATCTGCTCACCGGCCGCCACATGACCGCCCAGCGCGGCTACGAGCTCGGTCTTGTCAACGAAGTGGTGCCCGCCGCCGATCTCGACGCGTGCGTGGAGGGGTGGGTTCAGGACATTCTGCGCTGCGCACCGCTCGCGGTGCGCGCCACGAAGCAGGTCGCCATGCAGGGCCTCGCGCTGCCGCTCGAAGAGGCAAACAGCAAGCAGTACGCGGCCGAAACCGCGCGGCGTAACAGCGCCGACGCCATGGAGGGGCCGCGCGCGTTCGCAGAAAAGCGCGAACCGAACTGGCAGGGTCGTTAGCCGCGCGGGCTGCCTAGCGCGCGGCGATTCTTACACCGTCCGCCAGGCCAGCGCCGGGATAGACGACAATGCGTTCACCGGCGGTGAGGCCCGATAAAATCTGTGCCTCGCTGGCGTTTCTGACGCCAACCTCCACGATACGCTTGCGCGCCCGTCCGGATTCCGCGACGAAAACGGCCCAATCTTCGCCATTGCGGAACAACGCGGTCAGCGGCACTTTGACGACGTCATCGTCGGCCCACAACACGACACGCACATCAACCTGGTAGCCATGCCCCAGTGCAGACCAGGCATCGCGCGGACTCACGATATCGAGCACAATGTTGACGCGCTGCTCGTTGATACCCAACGCCGAGGTTTTTGTGAAGCCAAAGGGTTCGACGCGGCGCACCCGAGCACGCAACACCTCGTCACCACCCCAGTTTTCCACCAGCGCATTCAAACCGGGCTTCACTTTGACGGCGTCGGTCGATAGCAGATCGACGAGGATCTCCAGGCTTTCCGGATTGCCGATTTCAACCAGGCCCTCCCCCGCCTGCACAAAACCTTCCGAATCGCGCAGGACACGCAAGACCTGACCATCCACCGGCGAGGTGAGGGTCACGCAGCGGCACATTTCCCGATAGCGGGCCAGCTCTTCGGGCGACATCAGGCGCGAGCGCGCCTGCTGTAACTCGTACCGGCGCACCTGCATGTTGGCCTGCGCCACGCCGAGGCCCGCCCGGTTGGTGGCAAACACGCGTTCCGCTGCGTCCAGATCGCGCTCAGAAATAGTGCCCTTCAAGGCCAGCTCCCGCGCACGCTCGAGTTCCGACTGCGCGAAACGCAGCTCCGCTTCAGCTTTCTCGAGCTCCGCTTCCGCGAGAGCCATAGCCGACGTCGCAGTATTCAGCTGCGCCTGCGCCTCCGCCTCGGTGCGCGGGTCGAGCAGCTGCGACTCCGTGGGCTCGAGTTCAGCGACCACCGTCTTCCCGGCAACCACCGCATCGCCGGGCTCGGCTTCTATGCGCCGCAACCGGCCAGCAGCCGGCGCCGATATCACAAAAACATCAATGACCTGGGTTTCGCCTTCGTCGTCTACGGTCAACACCATGCGGCCCGCCGCAACCGTCTCCATATCGACGAGCAACGCTCGCGGCCAGAACGCCGCCGCGAGACCGGCAATCACCAACGCGCCGATGGCCAGCCATATCAAGATCCTCTTTTGCGCTGCATTCACTGCTGTTGCTACTCCCGGGTTTTCAGTACAGATATGAGATCAAGACGGCCGACCAGCCGATGCATGACCGCACCGGCCACGACGCAGGCGCCGAGCAGCACGAGCACGGCGAGACCATAGGTCGACGGCTCAATCGCCAGCGGCAGGCGCATCAACTCAGTGCGAAACCCGCTCGAGTTTACGAACAGCGCCGTCAATACCCAACCCAGCAGACAGCCGATGGGTAGCGCGAGGCACACCAGCAGCATCGTTTCGCCGAGCAGGATGTAGAGCGCGTCGTGACGGGAAAAGCCGAGCACGCGCAACGTCGCCAGCTCACGCCCGCGCTCGGACAACGCGATGCGCTGAGCGTTGTAGCTCACGCCGAATCCCAGCGCAAAAGAAAACGCGCTGAAAAAGCCGATGAAAATCATCAGCGTGTCAGCGACGGCCTGGTTGAAATTCTCTACAGCGACCGATTTCACTGTCACGGTGGACACCGCCGGCAGGTTCTTCAGCGTCTCCAGCAACTCTGCCTGCCGCGCCTCGTCTATGGCCAGATTCACGTACTCGGTCACCGGTCGATCACCCATCAGAGTATTGAGAGTGTCGATATTCAGATACGCCTGCATACCGATATGGGACGCGTAGATGTCTGTGACCGTCAGGGTCGCGACGGGCCGACGCCCCTCAAGAACGTGCACCTCGAACGTGTCGCCAACGTTGAGATCGAGCTTACGGGCGAGGTACGACGTCAACACGACGCCCTCGACCGGTACCGGCAGCGGTCCGCGTTTGACGTCATAGATCTGCGTGAGCCCGGCATCGCGTGCCAACCCCTGCAGCGCCCCTCGGTGCGCCAGATGTCCCGCCACGAGGTCCGCCGGGACAATCCGCATCGGTTCCACGGACAGCACGCCGGGCAGGCGCTTGACCTCCTGAAGCACAGCCGACGTCTGCGGCTCATTGAATCCAAGCGCAATGTCCTCGCGCTGCAGCTCATCGAAATGACTGCGCGCAATCTCGTCTACCGCGTCGGGGAAGTACAGCGAAAGCACCATCATCGCCACGGCGCCGGCAAAACCCAGCACGGTGACCAGGGAGCGCATCGGCCAGCGCGTGGTTTGACGCAGGATGATGCGCGTCGGTTCGTCGAGCACGGACATCAACCGGCGCACGACGCCGACATTGCGTTTGAACACCGGCGGTTCAGGCGGATTCATCGCCACGATCGGCGCGAGCTTTGCTGCTTTGCGCACCGCTCGCGCGGTCGCCGCTAATCCGACGAGCACGCTGACGAGCGCACCGACGACAAAAGCTGTCGGGCTCGGCCGATAGATCAGCAGCGGCAGATTGAGATTACGCGCATAGCTGTCTGTACTGATTCGGCCGAGCACTGCGCCAAGCACCCAGCCGAGCACAATGCCGATCAGGGCCACCGCAATCACGAACTTGGCGTAGTGCCAGGCCACTTCGCCGTCGCTGTAGCCAAACGCTTTCATCAGCCCGATCTCGCTACGCTCTGTCGCGATCAGGCGCGACAGCACCGTATTCGTGAGAAACGCAGCAACCAGGAGAAAAATGGCCGGCAATATGCGCGCAGACGCCTGATTCTGTTTGAGCTCGTTCTGCACAAACCAGTTCGACAGATGGTCTCGTCTATCAATGGCACCGACGCTGCCGTAGCGCGCGAGCAAGGCGTCCAGCGCTTGTACGGTCTGGCGCGTGTCGGTGCCGCGCAATACCGTCAGCGCCAGATCATTAAAAGCGCCTTCATAGTCATATGCCGCTTCGAGCGCTTTCCTGCCCATCCACAATATGCCGTAGCGTTTCTTGTCAGGCATCAGCGCAAACGGGCTGATCACGTATATGAACTCAGGGGATTGCGCGGTCCCGACAATTTGCAAACGGCGCTTGTTGTTGTTGATGACCGCCTGCAGGGTGTCGCCCGGCGCCAGACCGTGTGCCCTCGCGAACGATTCGTTGATGACGACCTCGTCCGGCTTGCCAGCCTCGACCAGACGACCACGCAGCAGCACCAGCTGGTTGAGATCCGGCTGCCTGCCTTCGGGGACAGACACCAGCCGCCCCATCAGCGGTTCGGCAAATCCGTCGACATCCAGAACCGCCTGCATGGATATCCGGAGCTGCGTGCTCTGTACGCCGGGCAGGGCTCGGATACGGTCTTCGATATGTAAAGGCGCCCGTTTCACCGCGGCGAACACGTCCGGGAAACGGTAGCGGTCATAGTAAGCGTCGGAAGTGACCCGCAGGGCTTCGTAGGTCGAAAGCGACATCACGAGCAACGCGACGCCAGAGGCAATGACCAGAGCGATGGAAAGCACCTGGCCCTTGAGACGCCAGAGATCGCGCAACAGCTTCCGATCGAGCGCACGCAGCGTAAGCCCTACCATGCCAGCTCCCGCGCGGCCTGTCGCTCCGTGTTCTCGTCTATGCGGGTTATCCGACCGTCGCCGAGGTAGATCACGCGGTCCGCCATACCGGCGGTCACCGAATTGTGCGTAATGATCGCGGTCGTCGTGCCCAGCTCGCGGTTTACCCGCTCAATGGCTTCCAGCACGACAATGCCGGTTTTGCTGTCGAGCGCGCCGGTCGGCTCGTCGCACAAGAGAATCGCCGGTTGCTTCGCGATTGCCCGCGCGATGGCCACGCGCTGCTGCTCCCCGCCCGACAGCTGCGCGGGAAAGTGGTTCACGCGCTCACCAAGACCGACAATCTCCAGCGCCTCGACGGGATCGAGGGGGTCTTTGGCAATCTCGGTCACGAGCGCCACATTTTCACGCGCCGTCAGGCTGGATATCAGGTTGTAGAACTGGAAGACAAACCCGACATAGTCACGCCGGTAGCGCGTAAGGGTGGCATCATCCGATGCTGTGATCTCCTCATCGTGGAAAAAGACCCGGCCGCGACTCGGCGCATCCAGGCCACCGAGAATGTTGAGGAGCGTCGACTTACCGCTGCCCGAGGGTCCCAGCAGCACCACCATCTCGCCTGCGTAGAGATCCAGATCCACCGCGTTCA
Organism: Pseudomonadales bacterium; assembly: GCA_965267275.1. GTDB lineage: Bacteria > Pseudomonadota > Gammaproteobacteria > Pseudomonadales > Azotimanducaceae > UBA4421. The sequence continues at coordinate 843,575 of OZ253950.1, read as the reverse complement.
GCGCGGTCACCTGCACTTCGCCGGTTTGATAGATTTTCGTCAGTCCCTCGGCGCGCAACGTCACACCGGCCGGCGCAGACCCATCGCTGGCTATCCGCATATCTCATCCCGGGGAGCGGCTATGGCGCCAGGATGATGCCTTACGGCTAGTTCCGCAATGATTGCAGATACTCCGCCAGAGCATTCAGACGCGCCTGTACCTCGTTCTCAGATTGCTCCACTTCCCGGAACGCCCAACCCCAGACCGGCATGTCGACGGTGCCGTGGGCTGCGCGCATACCGCGCCCGTCTATCACCTCGATGAGCTCGAGCTTGTTGCTCATGTCGACGGAGCGCAGGTCGGGCACGGCTTGAATCAGCAGTTTCGCCATCGGTCCGTCCCCGGCGCCGTCTATGCCGTGACACGTCGCGCAATGGCCCTGATAGAGCGCAGCGCCATTGTAAGCGACAGATGGCGCGTCGGTATCAACCGCCTGGCAGCCGCCTACCGCCATCAGCGCCCCACACAACAGAATTGTTCGCCAGATGTCTTGTGGATTCATCACATCCTCCTCTGTGCCTCCTCTGTACCTCCCGCGAACATAACGAGCATCGTGCCGCGTTGTCGCTACGGTGAAACACGTATTCGACGGCTGGACCCACCGGGACCTGAAGAGCAGGCTGGCGCCGGGGCAGATCAGCGTGCCGCTTTGGGAAATGAGGAATTCGTCCGATGGAGCGGCAGCGAACGCGGACGGCGAAGACCAGCCGCGGCCTATAACATCTCCGAAGGCGCTAACCCCGATCTGCCGCGTTGGCCCCAGACAACTGCTAAAACCTGGCAATGTCAAAGTGATCCCCGGAAAAGGCGTCTCAGACAGTCGCCAGGACTCATTCGCTCCCCGGCAACTTCGCGATTCGCACCCGGCGCCCTACGGCCGCAAACCGCTCAATCCGATATACGAGAAATGCCTTAACAGCGCGCTTGTTAGAAGTTACATGCGTTTCGCACGTGCGTCACAAGCCGCTACACTCAGACACACGCGAGGTCAGAATCCAAGAATAAAAGGATCTGCAGTTGGAGAGCCTCGCAGAAGCCCGCGATTGTCTGGGTCTTTGTGCAGTAGCCGACATACAGGGCTAAACAAGAATAAAGACAGGAGCACATCATGCGACCAGGGATCGCCACACTTCTCGTGGGCGCCGCATTGCTGCCCGGCATCGGGTGGGCCGCTGCGGCCAATGACGCCACCATGGCACAGGAGGCGAGCGCCGAATGGCTCGCCCACGGCCGCACCTACAACGAACAGCGTTTCAGCCCGCTATCAGAGATCGACGCGTCCAACGTCGGCAAGCTGAAAGTCGATTGGTATATGGAACTGCCCGACGCAGTCGGTCTCGTAGCCACACCGCTCGTCTCAGACGGCGTCATGTACTTCACCGGCTCGCGCAACGTCGTGCGCGCCGTGGACGCGCGAACAGGCCAACTCAAGTGGCGCTACGCCCCAGAGCCGGAGCGGGATCGCTCGCGGGTCAGCTTCCTGCACGGCAGCCGGGGCGTGGGATTGTGGGAGGACAAAGTTTTCCTCGCCACCGCATCGGGCCGGCTCATCGCGCTCGACGCTGCCACCGGCAAGGAGCTGTGGCGAGTACACACCATCGATCCCGAAGAACCCATGTACATCTCCGGTGCGCCGAAGGTGTTCAAAGGCAAAGTGCTGGTCGGTAACGGCGGCACCGAAAACGGCGCCACCCGGGGTTATGTCACGGCATACGACGCTGACACGGGCAAGCAGGCCTGGCGGTTCTACATCGTACCCGGCAATCCCGCTGACGGCTTCGAGAACAAAGCCATGGAGATGGCGGCCAAAACCTGGACCGGTGAGTGGTGGAAACTCGGCGGCGGCGGCAACGCGTGGCACGGTTTCACTTACGACCCCGAGTTCGACGCGCTCTATATCGGCACCGGCAACGGCTCACCCTGGAACGCGAAGATCCGCAGCCCCGAAGGCGGCGACAATCTCTTCCTCTGCTCGGTCGTCGCGCTGGATCCGGACACCGGCGAGTATCTCTGGCACTACCAGACGACGCCCGGCGAGACCTGGGACTACAACTCCAACATGGACATCGTGCTGGCGGATCTCGACATCGAGGGCAAGACCGTCAAGGCGCTCATGCATGCACCGAAGAACGGATTTTTCTACGTCATCGATCGCGCCACCGGCAAGCTTGTCTCGGCCGAGCCGTTTGCCGAGGTGAACTGGGCGAGCAAGATTGATCTCAAAACCGGACGCCCGGTGGAAGTACCGGGCGCCAGATTCGAAGATGGCGAGGCGCTGATCACTCCCGGCGCCTGGGGCGCGCACAACTGGCCGTCGATGTCGTACAACCCGCAGACCGGTCTCGCCTACATACCCACCATCCATCAGGCGCTCATCTACCGGGACAGCGGCGTAGACCTCAAAACGTGGCAGCCGCCCGACTGGCGTGTCCCGGCGCCCGGCAGCGCTCATGGCCTGGAGTATGAGGTGCGCGGACGCGAGCACGGGGCGCGCGGCACCTTGCAGGCATGGGACCCGGTAGCGCAGCAGCAGGTGTGGGAAGTGCCGCTTGCCGAGCCCTGGAATCCGGGCACGCTGACCACCGCGGGCAATCTGGTGTTCCAGGGTACTGCCGAGGGCGACTTCGTCGCCTACAACGCGAGCACCGGTGCCGAGCTCTGGCGTTTCCCGGCCGGTCTGGGCATTGCCGCACCGCCGATCAGCTACGCTCTGAATGGACGTCAGTACATTTCTCTTCTGGTTGGCTGGGGCTCCGCATATGCGGCAACCGGCGGTGACGACGCCAACGCGCTTGGCTGGGCGTATGGCCGCCATACCCGCAGGCTCCTGACGTTCTCCCTGCACGGCAACGAATCGCCGCCACCGCTGCCCCCACCGGAAGCGCCAAAACCTGTCGCGGCGCCATTCTTCGAGGTCAACGAGGCCCTCGCGACACGCGGCAAAGACGTCTACGGACAGTGCAGCTGGTGCCACGGCGACCAGGGATTGTCCGGCGGCATCGCGCCGGACCTGCGGGCATCGGCAATCCCGCTGACCGCGGAAGCCTTCAAGGCCACTGTCGTAGAAGGACGGCTGAACCTGGGCATGCCTGCATATGAAAACCTGACCGACGAGCACCTGGAGGCTCTGCGTCACTACATCCGCCAGCAGGCAAACGCAGCGCTGGAGAAATAGGTTCGAGCATGAGTCGCGGGTTCGCCCCAACGGGCCCGCGCTCAGCGTACAGGGATCCACACCTCCAGGCCGCCGTTGCCGGTCTGGGGGTCAAAACTCTCACCGTACCGTTCGAACCAGGGCGCTTCGACCGCCTCCCGGCCCGAACCCGGCAGCCATTCCGACCAGATGACGTTGCAGCTCTGACGCAGCTGCGCGACGTGGCCGGCGTGCTCGAACACCGCATAAGTCTGCGGCGCAATATCGAGCCTTACGGTGTGCACCGCGGCGCGCTCGCCATTGGTAACGGAAACGCCTGACCGACAGACACCTGACAGATAGTCGAAGTAGTTCTCAGTAGTGTTAAAGACCACACCGAAGGTGACAGGATGCGGGGCGTCAGTAAGCCTCGGGATCAGCGGCGCAAACGCCTGCCACTGCGCGGGTATACCGCCCGACTCTGCAGACCTGTAGCGCCTTGATATGCCGGTGACGGTGAGGGCACCCAGCGCCTCGAAGCGAGGCGGCGCCAGCGCTACGGACACACTTGACGTCATGAAGAGCACCTCCGTCGGATACAGGTCGCGGTCGGGCGCGAGACTTTAGCACGCTGCTGAGAAACAGTACCATCCAGAAGCCTTTTGGGATGGTGAAAGCGGATGAACTATGACCTGACTGCACCCGGCGATCCGAACCTGGAACCCGGCGCGGCGCGCTGCCCGGGACCGAGCACGAAAGAGATCATTCTTGCCGACGGGGACGGTGCACCCGAAGCGCTCACTGCCGAGCAGTTCGAATTTCTCGGCGACGCCGACATCCCGTTCGCGCGCTACACCGACCCGGCCATGTTCGAGCTGGAAATCGATAAGGTCTGGGGCAAAACCTGGCAATGGGCCTGCCGGGAAGAGCACCTGGCGCGGCCCGGCGATTTCTACGTTTACGATGTCGGGCCGTACTCGGCGCTCCTGGTGCGCGACGAAACCGATACCGTGCGCGCTTTTGTGAATTCCTGTCCGCACCGGGGCATGCAGTTCGCCGACGCAGGGAGCAGCGGCGGCGGCAAACAGTTCTTGCGCTGCCCGTTCCACGGGATGAGCTGGCACCTGGACGGATCGCTGCGCGAAATACCCTGCCGCTGGGACTTCCCGCACGTCGAGGACGAAAACTTCGGTCTGACCGAACTGCCCTGCGACAGCTGGGCGGGGTTCATATTCTTGAGCTTCGACCCTGACGCGGGCCCGCTCGAGGAATACCTGGAGGTATTGCCGGAACACTTTGCGGGCTGGCCTCTGCAGGACCGTTACGTTGCCCTGCATATGGAAAAAGTTCTCCCAGGCAACTGGAAAATGTGCCTCGAGGGGTTTCTCGAGGCGTACCACGTGCTCGCGACGCACCCGGAGGGTCTGCGCACAGCGGGTGACGCCAACGCGCAGTACGACGTTTTCGGCCGCCACGTATCCCGTTTCGTGCACACCGTCGGCTATCCCAGCCCGCACCTGCCGAAAGCGCTGAGCGAAGCAGAGCTCTTCGCCTCGCTAGGTCACGATCCTGCCGACCTGCCGGATGGCGCCAGCGCCCGCACGGCGCACGCCGCGATCATGCGCGAACGGCTGGGCCTGGAGCTCGGACGCGACCTCAGCGGTGTGAGCGCTTCCGAAATGCTCGATTCCATCGAGTACTACCTTTTTCCAAACGCCTGTTTTTTCCCGGGCATCGGCATTCCGCTCATCTATCGCTTTCGTCCGCTGGACGTCGACCACTGCGTGCACGACATTCTGATGTTGAAGCCGCTGCCGGACAGCGGCGAGCGCCCGCCGCCGGCGGAAGTCGTCAAGCTCGGGATCGACGACTCGTACAAGACGGTGGATGCTTTTGTTGCCACAGGTCTGGCCCACGTCCTCGACCAGGACACCGAGAATTTCCACCGTCAGCGTGCGGGCATAAAAGCCGCGCGCAAGCACGGGCAGACACTCGGCAACTACCAGGAAGTGCGCATCCGCCGCCTGCACAAAACCCTCGACGAGTATCTGGAGAAGTAATCCATGTCCGAGCTTTCGTGGCCATTCCTCAGTGGTCGAAACATCTATATCGAGCGCGCTGAGGGCGTGTATCTCTACAACCACGAAGGTCAGCAGATTCTGGATGCCGCGGGCGGGGCGATCGTCGCCAATGTCGGCCATGGACGGGAGCGCGTTGCAGAGGCGGTGGCAAGAGCGACCCGGGATTACAGCTATGTCGTCCCCCCCTGGCTGACCCCTTCGCGGGAAGCGATGATCAAGGAGCTGGGCGAACACTGGCTGCCGCCGGAACTCACCCGTATCCACTGCACTTCCGGCGGCACCGAGGCAAACGAAGCGGCGATGAAGCTTGCGCTCCACTACCAGCAGGCCATCGGCCAGAGCAGCCGCACCAAAATCATCGGGCGCTCGATCGGATATCACGGCACAACGCTGGCCACGGCGTCCATATCCGGGCACCCGGCAAGGAAGAAAGGCCTGGAACAGGCGTTGCCGCGCTTTCCCGTCGTCGACACCCCCTATCCGCTGCGCTGCGCGCTCGGCAGCTTCCACGAGGACGCGGGCGCCTACTATGCAGACGCCCTGAGGGACGTCATCGAAAGCGAGGGTCCCGACACCGTGGCCGCTTATCTGGCCGAACCCATCACGGGCTCCTCCGGCGGCGCGATCGTGCCTCCGGACGACTACTGGCCCCGAGTGCGCGAGATCTGCGACGAATACGGCGTGGTACTCATCCTGGACGAAGTGATGACAGGCTTCGGCCGCACCGGCACAAACTTCGGCTTTCAGCACTGGCCCATCACGCCGGACGTGCTCATCGCGGGCAAGGGTCTGGCCGGCGGCTACGCACCGCTGGGTGGCGTTTTCGCCACCGAGAAGATCGGCGCGGCCATCCAGGACGCCGGTTTCCAAGTGATGTTCAATACCTTCGGCGCCCATCCAGCCGCCTGCGCTGCTGCCGCGGAAGTGCTCTCGATCATGCGCGAAGAGGGTCTCGTCGCCCGGGCGGCAGCGCGCGGAGCCTACCTCAACGAGCAACTCAACAACGCCTTTTCCAATCACCCCTACGTGGCTGAAGTGCGCGGACGAGGACTGCTGGCCGCGATCGAGGTCGTGCAGAATCGTGAGACCCTGGAGCGATGTCCCATCGAGGCCGGGATAACCAACAACATCGTCGCGCGCGGGCTGGAGAAAGGTGTCTTCTTCTACGGCGGAGGCACCGGCGACGTGCGCGACATCGTCTGCATGGGACCGCCCTTCATCATCAGCGAACCCGAGATCGACAAGATCGTGGCAACGCTGCTCGAATGCGTCGACGAGGTTATGGAAAACTGATGAGCCTGGGACTCGGCATAGAAAATTTCTTCAACGGCCTGTCGCTGGTGACGAAACCCCACGTGCGGCCCTTTGTCGTGCTGCCTGCGGCAGTAAGCCTGGCCGTCATCATTGCCGGCTTATGGCTTGGCTTCAGCTACATCAACGACCTGTCCGACTGGCTGGTTGCGCATCTGCCTGGCTGGCTGAGCTTTCTCGAATGGCTGCTGGTCCCGCTCCTCTATCTCGCCGGAATTTTGATCGGCGCATGGCTGTTCGGCCTCCTGGCGGCAATCGTCGGATCACCGTTCCTGGGCGAGCTGTCCATGCGGGTTGACCGGCCCAGTAACCCGCCCCAACGGACCTGGTGGCAGGAAATAGTCCCGGCGCTCAGGCGGGAGCTGCGCAAACTTGCCTACCATCTACCACGCCTGCTGCTGTTGCTCATCGTCAGCATCATCCCGGTCATCAACGTCGTTTCACCCTTTTTGTGGCTGGGTTTCGGCGCCTGGATGATGGCGGTGCAATTCTGCGACTACAGCACCGAAAACCGCGGCGCTGACTTCCGCAGCACGCTCGCCAAGCTCAAGCAGCATCGCGCAAGCGCGCTCGGATTCGGCTTGTGCACCACGGTCGCCATGTCGATCCCGCTGCTCAATTTCCTCGTCGCACCGGTCGCCGTGGTCGGCGGCACGCTGTTGATGCGCGATCTCTACGCCAGGTCAGCTTAACGACAACAATAAGAGCTCTTCATGAAAAACCTCCATCCAGCCTTCACAATCATCGTCGCCGCGTTCATTGCTGTTCCCACCCTGGCGGAGGACTTCTGGTCGCATCGCATCGCCAAGCAAACGGACGTTGCATACGGCGAAGACGCCCTGCAGAAAATGGACGTCTACGTTCACGGGCAGCGCGTTGGCGAGCCAACGTATTTCACGGTGGATACCAGGCCGCGGCCTACCCTCGTCTGGATCCACGGCGGTGGCTGGGTAGCTGGTGACAAAGCCGGCGAAATCACTCAGCTCATTCCCTACCTCGAGCGCGGCTGGAATGTCTTCAACCTCAACTATCGGCAGGGGCCGGGAACCGCGCCCGCGGCGGTGGATGACGTCATGTGCGCGTACCAGGCGATCACGGCGCGGCTGGCGGAAAACGGTCAGCCGACCGATCAGATTGTCGTCTCAGGCGCGAGCGCCGGCGGACATCTCGCTCTCGTCGTCGGCTTGCTGAACAGCACCGGCGACCACCCCTGCCGCACCCGGGTACCGCCGAAGGCAATCGTCAACTGGTTCGGCATAACCGATATCGAGCTGGTGGACGAATACCTCGACGGCGCGCGGCCGGATCGTAACTACGCACGCTCCTGGGCGGGCAGTGCAGCAGCCGTGGCCGACTTGTCCAGCCGCTACTCGCCCGTCATGCTGATCAACGATGACGCGCCGCCCATCATCACCATTCACGGCACCGCTGACACCGTCGTTCCTTTCGATCAGGCCGAGTCATTTCACTCGGCGCTGACCACACCCAATGAGCTCGTCACACTCAAAGACGGCAACCACAGCGGTTTCACCGACAGCCAGTACATCGAGGCTTTACAAGCCATATTCAGCTTCATCGCTGCCCACTGACAGCTACGCGGCCCTCCCGTATGATCGAGGCCAGAGATCCTTGAGGGGGCGCCTATGTCTCGCTTGTTTGTTCTGTTTGTTCTCGTCGGCCTGACAACGCTCGGCAGCATGCCGCACGCGCTCGCCAAGCGTGTCGACAACTTCGTGTTGCTCGACCATCGCGGGGACGCGCACGAACTGTATTACCACAAGGACGCTGCCGCCGTGGTGATCATGGTGCAAGGCAACGGTTGCCCGGTCGTGCGCAACGCGCTGGTGGATTTCAAAGCGCTGCGCTCTCAGTTCAGCGATCAGAATGTCGAGTTTTTCATGCTGAACGCCAACCTGCAGGATCATCGCGCGACGATCCAGGCGGAAGCCGAGAAGTACGGTATCGATGTGCCGATCCTGGATGACGAAACACAGCTGATCGGCGAGTCGCTCGGGCTGGTCCGCACAGCCGAGGTGCTCGTGCTCAACCCCAGAACCTGGGAGATCGCTTACCGCGGACCGATCAACGACCGGCTGGTGTATGAGCGTCAACTGGAAGAAGCCAAAGCGCATTTCGCCGCAGATGCCATTGCCGCAGTGATCGCGGGCGAGGCCCTGGAAGTCGCAGCGCGTGACGCGGTCGGATGCCTGATCAACTTCCCGCAGAAAGACAAGCAGCACGCCGGGATCTCCTACAGCGAAACCATCGCGCCGATGCTGAAAGAAAAGTGCGTGGTTTGCCACACCGAGGGCGGGCTCGGACCCTGGGCCATGTCGAGCTATACGATGGTGCAGGGCTTTGCGCCGATGATCCGCGAGGTGGTGCGCACCAAGCGCATGCCGCCATGGCATGCAGACCCCCATATCGGTGTCTTCAAGAACGACATATCGCTGTCAGCGGAGGAGACGCAGACGCTGGTGCACTGGATAGAAGCCGGCGCTCCGCGTGGCAGCGGTCCAGACCCGCTGGCCGAGACGCGCATCGCCAGCGTCGAGTGGCCGCTGGGAGAGCCGGACCTGGTCCTCGAAATCCCGCCTTACACTGTGCCCGCGAGCGGCGTCGTCGACTATCAGTTTCCGACCGTTGCGAATCCATTGGATACCGGCATCTGGGTCAAGGCGGCAACCGTGGTGCCTGGCGATCGCGAGGTCGTACACCACATTCTCGCCGGGACGATCGATGCAGACACGACTCAGCTCAGACGCGACAGCGGCGTTTTCGACAACTACCTGATCGGCTACGCGCCTGGCAACGAATCCCACACGTTTCCGCAGGGGACCGGGGTCTACATACCGCCGGGCGGCGAGTTCCTGTTTCAGATGCACTACACGCCGGTCGGGCGTGAAACGGTGGATCGCTCCAGGATCGGCCTCTACTTCCACGCCGATACGCCGGACAACTTCTTTCGGCAGGACGTCGTGGTGAACCCGATGATCAAGATTCCGCCGCGTGAAGCCCGCCATGCGGAGGTGGCGTATTACTATTTCGACCAACCGGCGTTGCTGCACGATCTCGTACCGCACGCCCACTACCGCGGTGTCGCCTCGAAATTCGAGCTCTGGAAGGCCGATGGCAGCAAGGAGATCATCCTCAGCGTGCCGAACTACGACTTCAACTGGCAGCGCACGTACGAGTTTGTCGAGCCAAAACAAATCGAAGCCGGCACCAAGCTGGTACACACCACCTGGTACGACAACTCGGCCGCGAACCCGGGCAATCCCGATCCGGACCGGGAAGTGCCGTGGGGCCTGCAATCCTGGGACGAAATGCTCTACGGCGCCTTTTCCTACACCTACGTCGACGAGACTACGGAAGCACCGATCCACGACAAGCTGCTTGCCCGCACCAAGCAATACGTCGGCTTCCTGGATCAGAACATCGACGGCAAGCTGAGCTGGCGGGAACTACCCAAGAGCGTTAAGAAGCAGCTGGTCCAGGGCTTCAAAGCCGTCGACAAGAATGGCGACGGCGGCCTCGACATCTCGGAAATGCACGTGCTCACGGAGCGGCGTCAGCAAAGACGCGAGGCGGCTCAGGCGGAAAACGCAGGCGCGCGCTGAGACGGGTCAGCCGGCATTCGAAGCGGACCGGCTGACGCGCCCGCCCGACCTAGATAGCGCGTCCAGTGCCTTCCCAGTAAGGGTCGCGCAGCTTGCGCTTGTAGAGCTTACCGGTCTCGTGACGCGGCATTTCTTGCACGAAGTCGACGGACTTCGGGGCTTTGTAGCCCGCCAGGTGTTCCCGGCAGAAAGCGATGAGGTCATCTGTGACGGCGTCCGACGCCGCCACGCCTGGCGTTAACTGCACCGCCGCTTTCACCTCTTCACCGAACTCGTCGTTCGGCACACCAAATACCGCAACATCCGCAACGCTTGGATGCGTCGCGAGCACGCCTTCAACCTCCGCCGGGTATATGTTGACGCCACCGGAGATGATCATGTCGATCTTGCGATCGCTCAGATAAAGATAGCCGTCAGCATCGAAGTAGCCGATATCTCCAAAGGTAAAAACCCCCGGCTCGAGATGCGCCGCCGCGGTCTTCTCCGGCTCGTTGTGATACTCGAAATCGGTGCCCATCAGATTCTTCACATAAATCTCGCCGGATTCTCCCTGCGCCACCGGCTGGCCGTCTTCGCCGATGATGTATATCTCCACCATCGCCGATGGTTGCCCGACGGTGCCGGGCCGGTCGAGCCAATCCTGCGCGGTTGCCATCGTCACGATCGAACCTTCGGTAGAGCCGTAATACTCGCTGATCACCGGCCCCCACCAGTCGATCATCTGGCGTTTCACTTCAGGCGGACACGGCGCCGCTCCGTGCCACACCACCTTCAGGGAGCCGCCGTCGAACGTCTGCCGCTCGGCGTCATCCAGCTTCAACAAGCGCCGGAACTGAGTGGGCACCAGGTGCACGTTGGTTATCTGGTGTTCGTCGATCACCGCGAGGCAGTCGGCCGCGTCAAACCTGTGGCGCATGACAACCTGGCTGCCCGCCATCATCGGCAGGAACGAGAATGCCCACTGGGCGGAGTGATACACGGGACCGCATATGAAGGTCCGACCATCCGGCGGTATGCTGAGCATGCCGCTCATACCGGCACCCATCATTTCCATGACTTCGATCGGCACAACCTGACCAAAAGTCGACGACCGCACGCCTTTCGGCCGACCGGTCGTGCCCGAGGTATAGAACATGGGTCCGCCGAGAGACTGGTCTTCCGGCTCCGCGTCACTGCTGCCGCCTAGAAACGATTCATATTCGGTAAAACCGTCCGCGTCCGCGCGTATGCTGATGCGCGGCACCGCCTCGCCGTTGACCGCAGTGACTTGCTCGGCAACGGGCAGAAACTGATCTTCCACAAACAGCATCTTGCAGCCCGCGTCGTCAATCACGTACTGCAGCTCTTCAGCGGTAAAGTGCCAGTTCACCGGGACATAGACGATACCCGCATGCCCTGCCGCGGCCATGATCTCGTAGTACTCGCGCGAATTGCCGGCAAATATCGCCACCGCGTCCGTCGCCGTAAGGCCGGCGCCGCGCATGGCGTTGATCAAGCGGTTGACCCGCTGATTTAAATCACCCCAGTTGGTCGCACCGCGCTCGTCCACCAAAGCGATCTCCGCGGCGCGGTTTTCCGCCTGTTTTGCGATAAATCTGGCCATGCCTGCCCCCTCGTAAAAAGCGGCAAGCATAATCCGGTTCGCGAGATGTCGTACAGACCTGCGCGAACGCTACAGCCCGAACCGCTCGTGATGTACGCTTCGCCCATCATTTTCATCGAGGGCCAGTGCGTGCAGCGGGAATACGACATCATCGTGTGGGGCGCTACCGGGTTTACCGGCAAAATCGTCAGTGAATACATGGCGGAACGCTACAAAGACAGCAATCTGACATGGGCGCTGGGCGGCCGCAGTGAAGCCAAGCTGAAAGCTGTGGCCGGCAACGACGACATCGCGACCGTCGTCGCCGATGCGCAGGATGCCAACGCGATGCGGGAGCTCGCGCGGAAAGCCCGTGTGATCCTGACCACGGTCGGGCCTTACGCGCGCTACGGCTCGGAACTGGTCGCGGCCTGTGCCGCAGAGGGTACGCATTACTGCGACCTGACCGGAGAAGTGCATTGGATGCGCAAGATGATCGAAACCCATCAGGATGCCGCAGTCGAAAGCGGCGCGCGGATCGTGTTTACCTGCGGCTTTGACAGTATCCCTTCGGATCTGGGCGTGTACTTCCTGCAACGCGAGATGCAGAAAGCCCACGGCGTGCCGGCCAACCACATCAAGTACCGCACGAAAGCCTTCAAAGGCGGCTTCAGCGGCGGCACCGTGGACAGCATGATGGCAATGATGGAAGCCGTCGAGCGCGATCGCACGATTATGGATATCGTCGCCGATCCTTATTCACTGAATTTTCAGCACCGCGGCCTCGACGGCCCCGATCACAACGTCGCTTTCTACGACGCCGACTTCCAGGCGTGGGTGGGGCCGTTTGTCATGGCTGCCATCAATACCCGCGTGGTGCGGCGCAGCAACGAGCTGATGCAGCAGGCCTACGGCCCCGAATTCCGCTACGACGAAGGCAGCATCGTCGCTGACGGCGTCGGCGGCATGATCGGCAGCACGGCTATGGCCATGGGCACGGGCGTGATGAACGGCATGGCGGCATTTCCGCCAACCCGCAAACTCCTGCAGCGATTCATGCCGAAACCCGGTGAAGGACCAAGCCAGGAAACGATCGAGAAGGGCTTCTTCGAAATCGAGCTTCTGGCCAAGCATCCGACCGATGCGGCCAGGAATATGCGCGCCGAGGTGCGCGGTGACCGTGATCCCGGATATGGCTCCACAGCGAAGATGTTGAGCGAGTGCGCGGTATGCCTGGCCCAGGACGAGCTCGAAGTGGGCGGCGGCTTCTGGACGCCGGCCAGCGCCATGGGTGACGAATTGCTGGAGCGCCTGCCGGCCAACGCCGGCGTTACCTTCAAGCTTTTGTAGTCGCCGCCCTGCCGAGGTACGCGGCGCCAGCAATCATCAGGAGCGCGATCACGCTCAGGCTCCAGAGCGCGATGTCGAAGCCGCCGGTCGTCTGATAGACGACCCCGATGCCGAGCGGGCCCAGCATGCCGCCGACCTCCGCCGCCGAGAAGAACATGCCGCTCGCGACCCCGGCACGCTGCTCGCCTATTCCCGGCAGCTCGACAAGCGTAAGTATCAGCACCGTCATCAGGCTGGAACGCGCAATCCCCTGCAGGATCAAACCTGTCGTCAACGACAGGTTGTCGCCGAGCTGTATCAGGAGCGTGGCAAACATGGCAGCGGCGCAGAGACCCATGAGGATTTTGAAGCGCCGCTCCGGGGTCGCGAGGCGAGGTATGAGAAGCGACCCGAGCATGCCGACTACCGTCGGCAGTGCAGCCCAGTAGCCCGCCGCGGTGGCGGTTTTGCCGCCTTCTTCCAGTAACTGTGGCAGCCAGTTGTTGAGTCCGTGATTGTAAAGAAACACCCCGATACTCATGACGAGGACCACCCGCACTGCGGGCGTCGCGATGAGTTCCCGCATCACCTGCAGCTGCGGCACCCTGGGCCCGCCAGGCGCCGCAGACGCGCGCCCCAACCCAAGTATCTGCGCCAGCATGACCCAGAGCACGGTGCTGAGCACGCAGCAGAGCCCCCAGAGCAACATGACGCTGCGCCATTCCATGTCGAAGAGCGGCAACAGGAATGCGTTCGTCTGTGTGAGGCAGATGACCCCGCCGAATGCCGGGCCGGTCATGTAGATCCCCATGGCGAGCCCGCGCTTGCTGCCGGTAAAGAGCTCAGTCACGACCTTGGGGGCCCCGGAGGAGATGATCGGACCGCCGAGACCGAACAGCATCACCACAAGCAGAAACGACCAGTAGTCCGTCGCGTAGGCCCGACCGACCGCGGAGGCCGCTATGAGCATACCGCCAATGAGCAGCGACCACTTGCCGCCAAGGCGGTCGAGCAGCAGTCCACACGGAATGGCGGAGAAAATGTAAACCAGCTGCCATGCCCCCATCACGCTGCCCATTTGCGCGTGGGATATACCCAGACTTTCTTCGATGCGCAGCACCAGCGGCGCCACGCTGACGACAACCAGGCCGAAGCAGGCATATAAAAGCCACAGCCCACCCAGGAGCCACCAGCGCGCGGCTGGGTGCATCTCAAACTGCACGGTTGACCTCGAGATTTGGAGTCACTACTTTCTGCTGACTATATCTTTGGGGAGGATGTGTTCATGTCGCTGCAGACGCTCACCGCCAACGCCACCACCGAGGAAATTCTGGCCGCCATGGACCGTGACGGCGCGGTTGTCATCGCTGACCTGATCGACGCCGATACTGTGGCACGCATGACGGATGAAGTCATGCCCTACATCGACCTGACGCCGATGGGCAGAGACGACTTTACCGGACGCAAGACAAAGCGCACGGGCGCTCTGGTGGCGCGCACACCAACCTGTCGAGACTTGATTCTCAATGAGTCCGTATTGAACGCCGCGCGCACCTTTCTCGGTCCTTACACCGACAAGATCATTCTGCATCTGACGCAAACGATCTACATCACGCCCGGCAACCCGGCACAGGCGCTACACCGCGATCGTCTCGCCTGGGGCACCCACATTCCGCGCGAGATAGAGCCGCAGTTCAATACGATCTGGGCGCTGACGGACTTCACCGCGGAGAACGGCGCTACCCGCCTGGTTCCCGGCAGCCACAAATGGGATTGGGGGCAGCGGGCCGACCCAGAACAGATCGAGCAGGCTGAAATGAGCGCAGGTTCCGTCTTTCTCTACAGCGGCAGCGTTTTACACAGCGGCGGTGAGAATCGCTCGGACGCCGCCCGCCTCGGCCTGAATCTTACATACACCCTCGGCTGGCTGCGGCAGGAAGAGAATCAATATCTGTCTTGCCCGCCCCACATTGCCAGAGATCTACCGCACGAATTGCAGGAACTTCTGGGATACACGCAGGGAAATTACGCGCTCGGGTACTACAGCGACCCGGAGGCACCAGCTGAAGCTTCCGACATTCTTCCGCCGGAAGTGGCGCTCGGCCGCCTGCCGACCTCGGGCCCGTCAATTGCGTCTACGGAGGGCAGCACCATCGACTTTTCCGAAGTCGAGCAGCTGTAGATTTCTAGAAGGCACAAAAAAAGCCCAGTCACAGCGCCGGTTGGGGTCGGCGCGACGTGAGCTGGGCTTAAAGGGATAAACTTTCTAACGTTTAGGCTTAGTTGCCCATGGTGCGGGCTGCGGTAGCAATCTGCACCCACTCTTCACCGGCGTGATAGCCGCTCAGCTGCGGGTGGCCAACCTTCGCTACGAGGTCGCTGACAACTCCGTCAACGCAGTTTTGCACGTCCTTGTGAGAACGGATCTGCGAGTAGGTCGGGCAGTATTGCTTCGCGGTTTTGACGATTCGCGCATGCACATCTTCAACACCGGAAAACGTGCTCAGCTCCTGGGCTGAGTAGGTCAGGACATATTCGTCGCTGGCTACGGCGGTTCCGCCAATTCCAAACATTACAATGCTAACGGCTGCAACAATCAGTTTTTTCACTCTCTCATCTCCAAGCAGTTCAATAGAGGCGCTCATGCGCCTGATTTACATCGTTAGCCTGCAACCTTCTGGCACTACCCATTTTGTTGCTGGCTGACTACTTAGTCGCATTACCGGAGAATTTAGTTTGCGCTGACATCATTTTTTTTGCGCGTTCCGGCTAATTGACTGCCCCAACCGTTTGCGACAAGCGAAACAACGGAGAGTAAATGGCGCATGTTCAATCATGCTTCTTGCTCCCTGGCGCTCGCTCGTGCGCGCTTACTTGTATAGATGCGGCGCAGCCGAGAAGGGTTGCAGGGAATACGAAAAAATTTCAGAAAATTTTATTTTTCTTTAGAAAAGAAGAGGTTAGCGAGCCCTGCCGGGAGGGCTCACTCGCCGTCGTTAGACGCTGCAATCGCGCGGAACGCGCTTACCAGGTATCTACATTCGGCCTTTTCTTGCCGCTGCGCGGTGCCGCGGGCGGAATTGAACGCAGTCCAGCGGAGATCCATTTGCGGCTGTCTGCGGGATCGATAACGTCATCGAGCTCGAAATGTGAGGCCATATTCACCGCTTTGCCGCGCTGGTACATGTCCGCCACCATCTTCTCGTAAGCCGCTGCCCGCTCCGCCGGGTCTTCCATGGCCTGCAGTTCTTTGCGATAGCCAAGCTTGACGGCGCCCTCCAGGCCCATGCCGCCAAATTCACCCGTAGGCCAAGTCACCGTGAACAGGGGCGCTTTGAAGCTCCCGCCAGCCATCGCCTGAGCTCCGAGCCCATATCCCTTTCTGGTAACAATGGTCATCAGCGGCACATCTATGTTTGCGCTGGTGACGAACATACGTGCCGCATGACGCACGACGGCTGTTTTCTCGACTTCAGGACCCACCATGATGCCGGGACAGTCGCACAGCGAGAGGATCGGAATGTCGAACGCATCACAAAGCTGCATGAATCGGGTGCCTTTGTCGCCACCCGGTGCATCGATGGCACCGGAAAGATGGGCAGGATTATTGGCAATCACGCCCATCGGCTGCCCCTCAACGCGGATAAACGCGGTGATGATGCCGATGCCCCACTCCGGCCGCAGCTCGAGCACCGAGCCGACGTCGGCAATGCCCTCGATGACCTCGCGCATGTCGTAATAGCGCAGGCGGT
Organism: Pseudomonadales bacterium; assembly: GCA_965267275.1. GTDB lineage: Bacteria > Pseudomonadota > Gammaproteobacteria > Pseudomonadales > Azotimanducaceae > UBA4421. The sequence goes on along the minus strand of OZ253950.1, from coordinate 826,727 downwards.
TTTCCGGCACGATGAAGCGCAGCTTGCGCGGATCCGGCGCCTCCCATTCGTCAACCGGCCCCTGGAAGTAGGAAAGATACTGTTTGGCCTTGGCGACCGCTTCGGCCTCGTCCTTGACGGCAATGTCGACCACGCCGTTGGGGACCTGCACGTCCATCGGACCCACCTCTTCCGGCTTGAACACGCCCAGACCGCCGCCTTCGATCATGGCGGGGCCGCCGATACCGATGTTCGACCCCTCTGTTGCGATGATGACGTCGCAGCAGCCGAGCAGCACTGCGTTACCGGCGAAGCAACGGCCGGTCGTTATCCCGACAATGGGCACAAGCCCGGAAAGCCGCGCAAAGTAAGTGAATGCCCAGCAGTCGAGACCAGCAACGCCGGAGCCATCCGTATCGCCGGGGCGCCCGCCGCCGCCTTCAGCAAAAAGCACGGTCGGTAGACGAAACTGCTCCGCGACCTCGAACAGACGGTCTTTCTTGGCATGGTTTTTCATACCTTGCGTGCCGGCCAGCACCATATAGTCGTACGACATGATCATGGCGCGCGCACGTTCGTGCCCGAAGAGGTGGCCGTTGATCTGGCCGAGACCGCACACCATGCCATCACCGGTCGTGTTGGCGATCAGATCCTCGATAGAGCGGCGCCGGCGCTGCCCGGCGAGCACCACCGAGCCGTATTCGACAAACGTCCCCTCATCGCAAAGGTCCGCCACGTTTTCACGTGCCGTGCGGTGCCCCGTTTTGCGCCGCTTTGCGACAGCCTCCGGGCGGTTTTCGTCATGTCCCGCACCCTGTCGGTCAAACACTTCCTGCAGATCGGGCCGGATGAAGTCGAGATCAAGCGCTTCAACCGCGGCTTCGTCGCCGGCAACCACATCCTGCTCGGACAAATAGATCAACGGATGCCCCTCAAACACGGCGTCGCCGACCTCCACCCCGAGGCGCTGCACGACACCGCTGACGTCAGCGCGTACCTCGTGCTCCATCTTCATCGCTTCCATGATGAGAACGAGCTTGCCGACGTGCACCTCATCGCCGGGCTGGACCTCGTAGCTCACGAGCGTGCCCTGCATCGGCGCGCACACGGCGGCGGTGCCGGGGGCCAACTCTTCGTCCACCAGCGCGAGCGTCTGCGGTGCCTGCACGCCAGCGGCCGTGCCCGTCTTGCCATGCTCCAGCACCGCCAGCGGATCCTGAGGATCGATCCGCGCACCCGCGAGGGCAGCCGCGTCGGATGTGCCGTCATCGTCACCCCCACGCACCAGCTCTGCCATATGGGCATCCACAAAGGCGGTGCTGACGTTCTGCGCGAGAAATTCGGGATGACTGAGCAGTCCGTCCAGAAATTCGATGTTGGTCCCGACGCCGCTGATCTCGAAATCCTGCAGCGCGCGCCGGGCGCGGCTCACGACCTGACTGAAATCGACGCTCGGCGCGCTGACGATGAGCTTGGCGAGCAATGAATCGTAATTCGGGTTGGTGCGGTAACCGGCATAGCCGTAGGTATCGGTGCGCAAACCCGGGCCTGATGGCGGCACGAAACTGCCAAGCACACCCCCGGCGGGCTTGACGTTGCCTTCGGCATCCATCGTTTCCATATTGATGCGCAGCTGCACGGCGTAGCCGCGGGCTGCCGGTATGGCGTCCTGCAGCAGACCGATGTCCGCAAGCGTCGCGCCGTCCGCGATTTTCAGCTGGGCCTGCACGAGATCGATACCGGTGACTTCTTCGGTCACGGTGTGCTCAACCTGGACGCGCGCGTTGGCCTCCATGAAGAAGAAAGCGCCGGTATCCATGTCGACCAGGAACTCGATGGTGCCGAGCCCCGCGTAGTCCACGGCGCTGCCGAGCTTGACGGCGGCAGCGCAGATCTCCTGTCTGAGAGCGGCATCGAGCGATGGACTGGGCGCAATTTCAATCAACTTCTGATGGCGACGCTGCACGCTGCACTCGCGCTCCCAGACATGGCTGACTGCGCCGGACCCGTCACCCACAATCTGGACTTCAATGTGGCGCGCACGGCCGACGTACTGCTCCGCATAGAGCGCGCCTGAACCGAAAGCCGCCTCCGCCTCGGAACTGGCGCGCGCATACGCATCCGCCAATTCGGTAATGTCGCGCACCACGCGCATGCCGCGGCCGCCGCCGCCGGCCACGGCCTTGAGCACAATGCCGCTCGCCTCGTGCTCCAGAAAAAACGCCTGGGCTTCTTCGATGCCGGCGGCATGGGACAAACCGGCCAGCACCGGGACACCGAGGCTCTCTGCGAGACCACGCGCGACAGCTTTGTCGCCGAACTTTTCGAGCGCTGCGGCCGAGGGGCCGACGAAGCCAATCCCGGATGCAGTCAAAGCCGCCGCGAATGCGGCGTTCTCGCTCAGGAAACCATAGCCCGGATGTACCACGTCGCAGCCGTTGGCCGCCGCGAGGGCCGCGATCTGCTGGATGTCGAGATACGCACGCGCGCCTTTCCCGTCGAGGCCAACAGCCTCTTCGGCTTTGCGCACGTGCAGGGATTCCGCATCGTCCTCGGCGTAAATCGACAAGGTGGCGATGCCCAGATCCTGAGCGGCGCGCATGACACGCAGCGCGATTTCTCCGCGATTGGCAATCAGTAGCTTTTTCATGTCCCCCCAACCCGAACGGGCTATGCAAATCTCATCTTCAAGCGTCGAGCAGCTGTTTGACCTCCGCAAGCCGCTCTATGGTCGCGAGCGCCTGCGCCTGATCAGTACTCATGTTGCGCACTATGATATCTGTGTAACCGGCAGCGGCGAATGCCTGCATCGTATCCGCGACCTCAGCAGCCGACCCGGTCATGAGCGCGTCTTCGGCAAGCCCGCGATATCCCTTTGCCACATAGTGTGCTTTCACGGCGGCCGCGTCGTCTGCGTCCGCACCGATGTAGATATCACGGCGAATCGCCACCGCGGTGGCGTTGCGGTCGTGTTCTGCACACGCCTGGCGGTAGAGGTTCAGCTGATCTTCTGCCTGCCCCAGCGTCAGTCCCGGTGAGGCAAGCCAGCCTTCCGCCAGCCGCGCCGTGCGGTTGATGGCCGCAGGCACCGTCGAGCCGACCCAGACGTCCACAGGCAGCGCCGGCACCGGGTTGATACGCGCCTCCTGGATGTTCCAGAACCGCTCATGTGTCACCGTTTCGCCCGCCCACAGCGCGCGCATGATCTCGAGAGACGCTTCAAACATCGGGACGCGCAGCTTCGGATCCACGCCCATGGCGCGACACTGGTGCGCATCCCCCAACCCGCACTGCATGATAAAACGGCCTTCCATCACCGCCGCCAGCGTGCCGATCTGCTCCGCCAGGAGCACCGGATGCCAGAGCGGCAGAAGGTACAGCGCCCCGGCAGGCTTGTTGCCCCACTCCGCCAGCATGCGGCCCAGAATGGCGTTGTTCTGATAGTACGCGGTAGGCGTGACGTGATGGTCGCCGACAAACAGGCTGTCGAGATCAGCCTCGCGCGCAGTGCGCGCGCGCTCGATCATGTTGCGCGCGCCCTCCCGCGGATCCGTGACGCGATAATTCGAACACACCGATATGCCAATGCGCATGGCTGACCTCCCCTCGAGCGAGGGAACATTGTACTCACCCTGTGGGCGGCTTTGGCAAGGGCGCTCAGCGGCCGACGATAGAGGGCCAGATGGAAGGGGCCTGCGACAGCTGGTGGGTCAGCAGCACTTCGTTATCGAAAAGAAAATCATAGACGACGGGCGACTTGGGCGGCGCCGTCAGGAGCCCGGGCAGCCAGACGGCATCATCCGGCCACATTTCTGCGTAAGGCACCTGATCGAGCGGACACCAGAAAGGCTTCGCTTCGCGGGTCTCAACGGGGGTGCCGGAAAAACGTGTTGCACGCAGCGCAAATCCCAGCCACTGGGGACCGTTACGCTCGACGAACCGCATTTCCACACAGACTTCGGCATCGTGCACATCGATACCCACTTCTTCACGCACCTCGCGCACGGCGCAATCGATGACACCCTCTCCAGGGTCGAGCTTGCCGCCCGGGCCGTTGATGCGTCCGGCGCCGTGGCCGGTTTTCTTGTGTATCAGGAGCACACCATCTGCGGCGATGATGAAAAGCAGCGTGCCAATGAACTCGGGCTCCCAGCGATCCACCCAGGGGGTGGTGATTCGTAAACTCAAGCGTTCCCCAATTTGGCCAGCACCGGATCTGTCCAGGATACACTGACAAGGCTGTCCATGAGACGCTGGGCAACCACGCCCCAGGTGTGCTGCTCGGCGTGGGCTCGGCACGCTTCGCGGGACAAAGCCAGGGCACCTTCGACGGCCTTCGCGAGGTCCTCATCGAGACATCCGTTGACGCCGTCGACGACGACGTCGACAGGACCGGTGACAGGGAACGCCGCAACGGGCGTGCCGCAGGCATTGGCCTCCAACATGACGAGCCCGAAGGTATCGGTCAGCGACGGGAATACAAACACATCGGCGGACGCGTATTCGTCGACGAGAGGCTGGCCCTTGCGGTAACCGAGCCAATGCGCCTCGGGATATTTCTTTTCCAGCTCGACGCGCTGCGGGCCATCACCGACAATGACTTTGTCGGCATCGATGTCGATCTCGAGGAACGCCTCGATGTTCTTTTCGACCGCCACACGCCCAACGTAGACCAGCCTGGGGCGTGCGCGCGCGCTCAGAGGCTGGGGTTGGAACCGTTCGATGTCGACGCCCCGGCTCCAGACGACGAGATCGCTCAGGCCCCAGCTTTCGAGCTCTGCCTTGTGGCTGGCGGTGGTGCAGAGCGTGCGCACCGCAGGGCCGTGGAACCAGCGCATGAATTTATAGCCGATCCTCAAAGGCAGCTTAACGCGCTCTTGGACGTACTCGGGAAACTTGGTATGCAGCGACGTGGTGAAAGGGATGTTGCGCTTGACCAGAAGATTGCGGGCATAGAGCCCCAGAGAGCCCTCGGTCGCAATGTGCACGTGATCCGGCGCGAACTCGGCGATCATCGTTTTCATGATCCAGGGGTTACGCGCCAGCTGTATCTCCGGATAGGTTGGCAGAGGCATGGTTTTGAAGAGGCCGGCGTGGATGACTTTGATCTCATATCCAGCCGCCTCGAGATGGCCAAGCACCGTGACCCAGGTCGTGACTACGCCGTTGGTCTGGGGCGCCCACGCATCGGTTATGAGCAGAAACTTCTTCATCGTTTGTCATCACCCTCAGAGGCCGGCGGCAGCTTAACCCAGCGAACGTTAAACTTCTGTTGCAGTACGACACTTTATTTCTGGAGCGCACGATGTCTATTCACGAACCAGTCATCGACCTCACCGACGTAGACATTACCCGGCTCGACGTGGATGCGATCGTCAACGCCGCAAACAACAGCCTGCTCGGCGGCGGCGGCGTCGACGGTGCTATCCACCGTGCCGCCGGCCCGGAACTCCTGGCGGAGTGCCGCCTGCTCGATGGGTGCGCGACGGGGGAGGCGAAAATCACCGCTGGCTATGACCTGCCCGCGCGCCACGTCATCCACACCGTGGGTCCCATCTGGCAAGGTGGCAGTCATGGCGAAGCGCGGCAGCTGGCAGCCTGTTACACGAACGCCCTTGCGTTGTGCGAGACGCACCAGATCGGCAGCGTGGCGTTTCCGGCAATCAGCACGGGCGCATACGGCTATCCGAAGCAGGATGCGTGCAGAATCGCCGTGGCCACGGTGCGCGCAGCGCGCCTGTCTTTGCCCCTCACGGTTTCATTCGTGTGTTTTGATAGTGAGACGAGACGTCTATACGAGGCCGAGCTCAATTCTGCGTGAGCGTCTGGTAACGACCCTCGAGCTCACCGTAGAGCACATCCGGCAGCGCGTCCGGCGCAACATCGAGGCCCGCAAGTATCTCCACGAGATGTTCGTTATCCTCGCGCCCGCTCCAGGTTTTCACATAGGTGCCTGCCTGATAGCCGTGATTCTGGCGTAGACGATTGAGCACGTTCTTACCGATGTACAGGTCGAACAGTTCCGTATAGCTCATCGGCAATTCACGCATCGCATCGATGAAGGGCGGCAACTCGAAAGATCGCGTGTTGAGGCTCGATGCGGCGAGCGCCTCGATGGCCAGGCGAAACGCGCCTGCGTCCCCCGACGTGGTCTCGACTTGCGCCAGCGTTTTTCCCACCGCGTCATCCAGCGTGTTCGCGCGCAGCATCTCACTCAACGCAAAGTGCCAGATGTCGACAAGCTCGAGTTTTACCTGATCGGCATCCGGGACCTGCTTCTTCCACCATTTCCAGCCAAAGTGATCGAGCATCTCGGCACATTCCACCCAGATGGCCCTGTAGTACTCATATCCCTGTGTGCGCCACTCAGCGTGCACCTGGCAGTTGTGCTCGTCCTGCATGCGCGCCATGGTATTGAGCATGGCAATAGCCTGATCGTCTTCCATTACCCCTCTATTTCGGTCGGTCAAGATACGTGGTCACTAGCTTAATTGTGGAATATTCTTGACGCCATGGCCAAGAAGCCGCACACCGCTCTGCTGATGCACCCCGTGGTGCGAGACGAATTGTTCCGCCAGGACCATATCGACACGCTCAATCGCGTGAGCAATCTTGTCAGCGAAACTCCCTTCCGGGATTTCGAAGAGATCCTTCCGCACCTGTCGCAGATCGAGGTGCTCGTCACAAGCTGGGGTTGCCCCCGCATCGACGAGGCGTTTATCGCCGAAGCGCCGCGCCTGAAGCTCGTTGCGCACCTGGCCGGATCCGTCAAGGGATTCATCGACGACGCGGTCTGGCGGCGCGGCATCCAGGTGGTCAACGCGGTGAGCGCCAACGCTGTGCCGGTGGCCGAATACACCGTCGCCGCGATCCTTTTTGCCAACAAACAGGTCTTCCAGCTCAACCACTTCTACCTCAAGTACAAAGAAAATCGCGCGCCCTGGACAAAAGAAGCACCGAACGTCGGCAACTACAACAAAGTCATCGGCATCATCGGCGCATCACACGTGGGACGCCTGGTCATCGAGCACCTGAAGCACTTCGACCTCAAGGTGCTCCTCTACGACCCCTATATGACGCCGCTGGACGCGCGCCAGCTCGGCGCGCACAAAGTCGGCCTGACCGAGCTTTTGAGCCACTCCGACGTCATCAGCCTGCACGCGCCGCTGCTGCAGGACACGAGGCATATGCTCGGCGCTCGGGAGCTTGCGCTGGTCAACGACGGGGCGACGATCATCAACACCGCGCGCGGCGCCATCATCGACCAGGCGGCGCTCGAAGCGGAGCTTGCGAGCGGACGCCTGTTCGCCATTCTCGACACGACCGATCCGGAAGTGTTGCCCGCCAACAATCCCTTGTACCGCCTCCCCAACGTTTTTCTGACGCCACACATTGCCGGGTCGCTGGGTGACGAGACGCAGCGCCTGACCGACTACATCGTGGCCGAGCTGGACCGTTTCGCGCGCGGTATGAACCTCAAGCACCTGGTCAAACGCGAGCACCTCGCACGGCTCGCCTGAGTCGGCTTTCTAACCCCGACGGAAAACGGTAGATTGAACGATCGCGCGGTCGGCTTGATCGCGCCTGTGAATTGGGGAGTTTCAATGGATCTTTCATTCGGGCCTGAATACGAGGCCTTCCGCGACGAGGTGCGTGGTTTTCTCGACCAGCACGGCGACAAGGCGCCGCGCAGCGCCGCGCTCAAAAGCCCGGAGCTGCTGGACTGGCAGAAGCTCCTGATCGAACACGGTTACACGGCACGCACGATTCCCGAGGAATACGGCGGTTACGGCGCCGAACCCGACATCATCAAGTCGCGCATCATCGGTGAGGAATTCGCCAAAGCTCGCGTCAGCTCCGGTCTCGGCGGCCAGGGCATCTCGATGCTGGTGCCGACGCTGCTCGAGGTCGGCACAGAAGCGCAGAAACGCGAGTTCATCAAACCCACCATCCACGGTGAAATGATCTGGTGTCAGGGCTACTCCGAGCCCGGCGCGGGCTCCGACCTTGCGAGCCTGACCACGAAAGCGGAGCTGGACGGCGACGAATGGGTGGTCAATGGCCAGAAGATCTGGACCAGCACCGCCCATCTCGCGGACTGGATCTTCTGCCTGGTGCGCACCGAGCCCGACGCCCCCAAACACAAAGGTATTTCTTTTCTCCTCTTCCGCATGGACACGCCGGGTATCGAGGTACGCCCGCTGGTGGACATGACCGGCGTCGCCAATTTCAACGAAACCTTTTTCACCGACGTGCGTGTGCCCAAACATCAGATCGTCGGCGAGCGTGGCGACGGCTGGATGGTCGCGAACGCCATTCTCGGCCACGAGCGCGATTCGCTGGGGGATCCCAATACGACGCTCACGCGCCTCAACGCGCTGACCGAGCTCATGAAAACGGAAACGGTCAACGGCGAGCGTCTGATCGACAACCCGGTCTACCGCGACCGTCTGATGCAGATCCAGGGGCGCGTCATGGCCATACGTTTCAATGAGCTGCGCATCCTCTCGTCACGCATCAACAAAGGCCAGGATGCGAAGCTCGCACGCATGATCATGAAACTGCAGGGCACGGAGCTCCGCCACGACCTGGAGGGTCTTGCGATCGACATCATGGGCGAAGTCGGCCTCTCGTACGACGACAACCCGTACACCCGCGGCGGCGGCAGCTGGCAGAGTCAGTACATGTTTTTTCTCGGCCTCATCATTGGCGGCGGCACCTCGCAGATACAGAAGAACATCATCAGCGAGCGCGGCCTCGACATGCCGAAAGAGCCCAAGTTCGAGAAGGGGATTTAAGCGATGCGATTTGGTTTATCTGAAGAACAGGTTCTCCTGAAAGACAACGTCGATCGTTTTCTGACCGATCAAGTGCCGCTGGACGCGGTGCGCAGCTACGCGGACGGCGGCAGCGACGCCGAGATCTGGCAGGGGTTGAGCGAGCTGGGCGTCGCGGGTCTGCTGGTGCCTGAAGATGCCGGCGGCATCGGCCTGAAGCCCCTGGATGCCGCGATCGTTGCAGAAAGTCTCGGCTACCACGTCACGCCGGCACCTTATCTCGGCAGCGCCGTGATGGCGCCGACAGCGCTGACCTTGAGCGGCGGCGACCACGCCGACCTCCTCGGCGAGCTCGCGGCCGGCGGTAAAAGAGTGGGCATCGCTTTCGGCGAGGCAGTGGGTCGACGCAACGACGCCGGCATCGAAGCCGATGCCAATGCGCTGAACGGTAAGGCGCTCTTTGCGTTCGACGACGACGCCGATCTTTACCTTGTCGCCACCAACAACCGCGCGCTGTATCTCGTGGAGGCAGACGCGGTGACGCGCGCACCGCTGACGACCATCGACAGATCACGGCGCACGGTCGAACTTCAGTTCGACGGTGCCGCGGCAACGCAGATCAGCGACGACCCCGAAGTATTTGCCCAGACCCTCGATATCGGCCGCGTCATGCTTGCCGCCGATACCCTGGGCGCTGCGCAGAACATGATCGATCAGGCGGTTGCTTACGCCAAAGAGCGCAAACAGTTCAACCGTCCCATCGGCAGCTTTCAGGCCGTCAAACACATGTGTGCGGAAATGGCGGCAAATCTCGAGCCGTGTCGCGCGATGGTGTGGTTCGCGGCGCACGCACTCGACGAACTGCCGGATGAAGCCCGCTTGACCGCCTGCCACGCGAAGGCCCACCTGGCGGAAGTGGGTAAATTTGTCGCCAAAACCTCGACAGAGGTACACGGCGGCATGGGATTCACCGATCTGCTGGGGCTGCACTACTGGTTCAAGCGCTGCGGCGCCAATCGCCAGTGGCTGGGGGCGCCGGAGCTGGTGCGCCACGAAGCCGCCGAACTGCAAGGGTTGGTGTGAAAGACTATCTCGATCTCGCGGAGCGTGCCTGGCAGGGTCAACTCGACCTGACGTTCCAGCACCATCCGGTGCATGCCGCGTACGACGGTTCGGTGGAGATCGCCCCGGGCGTGCTGGCCTTGAAGGGCATCGCCTGCATCTACGTCATCGACACGGGCGATGGTCTCGTCATGCTCGATGCGGGGTCGCAGCTCGACGTCGAGCGCACCTTCACCGAGGTACGGGCCTGGCGGCCGGACACCCCGCTCAAGCTCGTCGTGTTCTCCCATCACCACGTCGATCACATTTTCGCCACCGCGCCTTTCACCCGGGAGGCAGCCGAGCGCGGCTGGGCAGGACCGGAGGTGATCGCGCATGCGTTGACGCCGCAACACTTCGACCGATACCTGCAGACGCGCGGCTGGAACACCGCGATCAATCGACGCCAGTTCGCAATCCACGCACCCAACTTTTTCTGGCCGGACAGTTATCGCTACCCGGACACGACGTACCAGGAGGAAACTTCGCACCAGATTGGAGAGCTCACCTTCGAACTGCACCACGCACGCGGCGAAACCGACGACCACACGTGGACCTGGATCCCGGAACGCAAATTGGTCATGACCGGCGATCTGTTCATCTGGGCGTTACCCAATGCCGGCAACCCGCAAAAGGTGCAGCGCTACGCCAGCGACTGGGCCGGTGCGCTCCGCGCGATGGCGGCGCGCGAGCCCGAGCTCCTGCTGCCCGGTCACGGCTTTCCGATCTTCGGCGCCAACCGCGTTGCCCAGGCACTGCACGACACGGCTGACGTGCTGGACGTCATAGAAGACCAGGTGGTCGGTTACATGAACCAGGGCCAATCTCTGGACGAGGTGTACCACAACGTCGTGCTGCCGCCGCTGGATCGGCCTTACCTGCAGCCGATCTACGACGACACGCACTTCCTGATCCGTATGATCTGGCGCCGGTACGGCGGCTGGTGGGACGGCGAATACGATACCTTGCTGCCGGCACCGCGGGCACGGGTTGCGACTGCGTGGACAAAGCTCGCAGGCGGTGTCGAACGGATCGTCGAGGCTGCGTACGACGCACTCGACGAAGATCCCGAGGTTGCCGCGCACCTGATCGAAACCGCCTGTCACGCCGCGCCGGACGATCCATCCGTACACGCATGTCGCGCGAAAATTTATCGCGCACGGGCTGCCCAGCAGACCGCCTCGATGGCGCGTAATCTCTTCAATCACGCGGCGCTCTCGAGCGACGCGGGCTTGCGCGACCTGGCCTCCGCCGACACCACCGACACCAGCTCAGGCAAGCCATAGACCTGCCTTGAGACGTCGCGCGTAGGCGTTCACAATCCTCCTTTACCGCAGTGCTGTAACCCCATATGGAAAATTCCCTTCCCGTTTTGCCGCTCAAAGATACGGTCGTCTACCCCCAGATCGTGGTACCGCTGTCGGTCGGCCGGCCGCGCTCGTTGGCAGCCATCGAAGCGGCCATGGAAACCGGGCGGCAATTCGTCGCTGTCGCTCAGAAAGACCCTGAAACGGAAAATCCCGCACTCGAAGATCTTCATGCGGTCGGCACCATCGCAAAGATCACACGTATCGAAAAACGCGACGGTGGCGCTCAGGTCATCGCCCAGGGCGACCGCCGCGTGCGCCTGGTGCGTCAGGTCGACCACGAGGATTACCTCAGTGCCGAGGTCGAGCGCCTGATCAACCTGGAGCACACCGAGACCGGCCTGGACGGCCCCGAGATCGACGCGCTCCTGCGCGTCAATCGCGAGCTGGCTCAGCGGATCGCGGCGTTATACGACTCCGACAACGGCCAGCAGATCTACCAGCAGCTGGTGGGACATATCTCTGACCCGGTCATCCAGATGTACCGCATTGCCTCCCTGGCAAATCTGACGCTGGATCATGAGCAGGCGATTCTCGATTGCGACACGACCCTGGAGCTCATGCAACAGGTCAACGGTGTCCTGACCCACGAACTGCGGGTCACCGAACTCAGGCGGGAAATCGCGGAACAGGCGCGTGACGACATAGAGAAACAGCAGCGCGAGCACGTTCTGCGCCAGCAAAAACAAGCCATCGAACATGCACTGGGAGAGGGCGGCGAGGACGAAGAGATTGCCGAAATCCGGCAGATGCTGAAAGACGCCAGGCTCCCCGAAAACATACAGGACGAAGTCGATCGTGAGCTGAAAAGGCTTGCCCGGATGTCAGCCAACGCTGCGGACTATCAGGTGGCCAGAGCATATCTCGAACTCGTCGCCGAGCTGCCCTGGCATGCGGCGACCGACGACAATCTGGATCTCAAACACGCTCAGGAGATTCTCGACGAAGATCACTACGGCCTCGAAGAAGTCAAAGAGCGTATTCTCGAGTCCCTCGCCGTCATGCAGCTGAATCCCGACTCGAAAGCGCCAATCATATGCTTCGTCGGCCCGCCGGGTGTGGGCAAGACGTCACTGGGACAGTCGATAGCCCGCGCAATGGGTCGCAAATTCGAACGTTTGAGCCTGGGCGGCCTGCACGACGAAGCCGAGCTCAGAGGCCATCGGCGCACGTACATCGGCTCCATGCCGGGGCGGATTCTGCAGGCGCTGCGGCGTGCTGAGGTCACCAACCCGCTGATCATGCTCGACGAGATCGACAAGCTGGGCCGCGACTTCCGCGGCGATCCTTCGGCTGCGCTGATGGAAATTCTGGATCCGGCGCAGAACAAAGAGTTCCGCGACAACTACCTCAACCTGCCCTACGACCTGTCCAAGGTCATGTTCATCACTACCGCCAACACGCTGGAAGGTATCCCGCGCCCCCTCCTGGACCGGATGGAGGTCATGGAAGTGAGCGGCTATTCGGACATGGAAAAACGCGCGATCGCAGCGAGCTATCTGATTCCGCGCCAGCGCACGGAAGCGGGCCTCGGTGAAGATCAGATTCAGATCGGCACGGACACGCTGGCGCAGATCATCCGCCGCTATACGCGCGAAGCCGGCGTACGCGAGCTCGAGCGAGTCATCGGCCGGCTGTGCCGCAAACGCGCACGCCAGGTCGTCGAAGGCGACATCACCGATGCCGCTGTCCTGCCGGAAGATCTGGTCCCCCTGCTGGGTCCGGAAAAATTCAAGAAGGACGCCAACCGCGAACAGCAGCACGCCGGCGTCGCAGCCGGGCTCGCATGGACCGAAGCGGGCGGCGATGTGCTCTACATCGAGGCGACGCCAACACCCAAAGAGGAAAAAGTGACGCTGACCGGCCACCTCGGGCAGGTCATGCAGGAGTCGGCCAAAGCGGCGCGCAGCTACGTCTGGTCAATTGCTGATCGACTAGGCATGGCGCAGGCAGACATCGAGAATCAGGGCATCCACATACACGTGCCCGCGGGTGCGGTGCCCAAAGACGGCCCGTCCGCCGGGGTCACGATGGCAACGGCCATCGCTTCGGCGTACAGCGGGAAACCCACGGAAGCCGGCATCGCAATGACCGGCGAGCTCACCCTCACCGGTCTGGTTCTACCGGTCGGCGGCATCAAAGAAAAAGTGCTGGCCGCGCACCGCTCCGGTTTCACGCACATCATCCTGCCGAAAGACAACGAAGCAGATCTGAACAAACTGCCGCAAACCGTGCGCGAAGATCTGGAGATTACTTTGGCCGAGACCCTGGACGACGTCCTGGCCGTCGCCATTCCGGAGCTGAACGCGGGCTGATATGGCCAACGTTGGCTACTACCTCTGGAGCGTACTGCAGGAAGGGTTTGTCTTCGGCATTCTGTTCTGGGTGATCACGCTCATCACCGTCGAAAGCACGAGCCTCTGGGGCGCGGTCAGAAGCGCCGTTGTCGCAGAGGCCGTCGGCAACCTGACTTACCTGGCCGGGATCTCGGCAACCGACCCACCCAGCATCCTGATGACCGTCATTGCAGCCGCTATCTTCGTGCGTCTGATTCTCGGCGTCGGTGAACTCACACCAGGGAAGGCGATTTACGGGACGACCATGACCTATTTCATGCTGGTCGCGCTCGTCACGTGCAACGCGTAATCCAACGCGGCACAGCTTCGCGCTAGCGTGCGCCTGGTTGCCAGCGCAAGCGCACCCCGACGTAGCCATCAGCCACGTCCGGAGCCACTTCCAGACCGCCGCGCCCGGTCGTGAACCAACGCGCGGAGATGATGCCAAGCACCGCGCCGGCAATGACGTCCTCGGTGTCGTGCCGATCGTCGTGCACGCGGCTATGCCCTACCCACCCGGCGGCCAGATAAGCGGGGACAGCCCACTTCCAACCATAACGCTCGTGCACGTACGACGCCGCGTGAAACGAAACCGCCGTGTGCGACGAAGGGAAGCCATCGTCATCCCGACCGTCTGGACGTTCCTTGTTTACGGCTTGTTTCAAGACATGTGTGCCCACGGTCGTGGTCAATAGACCCCAGGTGAGCTGCCGCGCGCCTTCATAGTCATTGAGAGCGATAGACGTGACCAGCGTGGAAGCGGGAATCACGACTTGCAGAATATCCCCGTACTCGCCAGTGGTCGTGCGACCCTGAGGATTTTGTCCCGCCAGCGCGGTGGTCGTAAAAGAAAGCGCGATGAGGAATGAGATTGTCGTTCTAATTGTTAAACCTCGTTCTTGTTTGTTTTTGTTAACGAGACAGTTGTCTACTTGTCGATTTCATCCAGCAGCGCTTCGAAAGCGTCGACGCGGTGGCTGAGCGATGCAATGGTATCGCGCCAGAACTGACCTTCCGCAAGATCCACGCCCAGATGTTTAGACGCGATGTCCTCAGCGGTCATGCGCCCGGTATCACGCAGGAGATCAACGTAACGGGCATGGAATTCCCCGCCGAACTGCGGCCGATACGCATACACACCAAGACTGAAGAGGTAACCAAAGAGGTACGGAAAGTTGTAAAAGCTCAAGCCCGAGATGTAGAAGTGCAGCTTGCTGGCCCAGAACATCGGGTCGGGTTCCGCCAGCGCATCGCCATACCAGGTTCGCCAGGCTCTGCTCATCATATCCTTGAGTTCCTGCGGCCGCAGCGGACGTTGCCGGCGAGTGTCGTAAAACTCGCGCTCAAACTCGTAGCGCGTCGGGATATTGAGCAGAAACGCGGTAAAAGCGCTCATTTCTTCCCACAGTATGTCGAGACGCTGTTGCTGAGATTCGGCACGCGCTAACAACGCATCCCGCACCAGTGTCTCACCAAACGTGCTGGCCGTTTCCGCCAGAGACATGCCGTAGCTGCGCTGGCTGTCGGGTAAATCACGCATGACCCAGCTGTGCAACGCATGCCCGAGCTCATGCGCGAGGGTGATCACATCGCTCGAGCTGCCGGTGTACGTCATGTAGACGCGGGGGTTGCGCGATTTCGCAAAGCCGGTGCAGTACGCGCCGGGCGCCTTCCGCGGGCCCGTCGTACCCTCGACCCAGCGATTAGCAACCATCATGCGCACGAACTCGGACATGCTGGCGTCAACTTCACCGTAGGCGTCGGCGATGATGTCGACAGCTTCCGCAAACTCGATGGGCTCACCGGCACTGCTTTCGAGCGTCGGCGCCGGAGCGCGCAGATCCCAGGGCCCGAATCCGGTTTTGCCGTAGGCCCGCGCCTGCAGCGACGCGGCGCGCTGCGCAAGCGGCCTGGTTTCTGCCGCGACGTCGAGCAGCGTATCGAGCGTGTTACGGCTGATCCGGTTCATGTGCACGGGCGCGTCGAGATAATGCACGTCCTGCTCACGACTGCGCTGCGCGCACATTTCGAGCCGCCATCCGGAAATCGCGTTCAACGCCGCGGCGCAGCTCTCTTCGTGACCCTCCCAGGCGTTGTTGATTCCGGCCCAGGCATTGCGTCGCTGCGCGTCGCTGTCACTGCCGAGAAGACCGCTCGCCTCAGCGACACCCATGGTGGTCTCTTCATTGCCGATCACCACCTGGCACTGCAGAGAGCCCGCGAGCTGATCATAGAGATTGCCCCAGGCGTGAATGCCGTCCTGAGACAAACCGTTGACGAGACTTTCTTCCGCCAGCGTGAGATTTTCGTGGCGGCGTTTGCGGCCGTGTTCGACGATGAATTGCGCCGGCGCCACCTCCGGATCTGAAAGATACGCAGCGATCGTATCTTCATCAGCGTTATCGACGAACTGCGAGTGCGGCTTGAACGCGTCCCCAAAGCGTTTGCGCACCGCTTGCAGGCTGCCATTCAGCTTCTGTGCGCCTTCGTGCTGCGCATCGACCGATAACAGGCAGTGCGCGAATGTGGAGACATTGGCGAGCAGACGCCCGCACTGCTCGGACAGCTTTGCGATCTGTTGTGCGGCGGTAAGTGCCCCAGCACCGTCCAGGTCCGCGTTCAGACGCTCAACTTCTCCCAGCATCTGTCCCAGCGCGTCGAGGTCGGACGCCAGGGCGCTGTCATCGACGCCAGAGTATTCGTCGCTCAGATCCCAAGCCGGACCGCTAATCGCTGCTGTCATAGTCACCTCAAATCAAACGTTACTCAGCCGCTGTTGGCGCGGCATTAGACCTCATCCGAGCGGAAGGTCCAATAGCTGTTGGCGAAATAGTTGGCCATTGCCGCGGGCACGATGCTCAGCGCCTGTGCCAGCAGATACGGCTCCTCCGGGAACAGCCAGCGCAGCAGCACGAAGGTGCCGAAGCTCACCGCCAGCGTCACCAGCGAAACGAGGTTGAACTTGAGACCACGCACACGCTTGCGGCCGACCATATGCCGGTCGCGAAACGTCCAGTAATTATTCAGAAAAAAGTTCCAGATGATGGACAGCTCGATGGCGACCGCAGAGCTCAGGTACGGGTTGAAACCAAGCGCCAGCTGCGTCTGAAAACTCGCCAGATTGACCACCACCCCGGACAGACCGGTCAGCGCGAATTTCACAAAGGTTTTGCGCGACAGAAGCCTGAGCCACCACATGTGGATGAAGAACTCGAACAGATCCTTCCGCCCGAGCTTGGTTTCTCCCATATGCCGGTCGCTGAAGCGGATGGGGATTTCGCGAATGCTCGCACCGCTGATCATCAGCGCATGCAGCTGCGCCACCTGAAACACATAACCCTGCACCCGCAAACGCAGAGGAAAGGCGCGCCTGAGCGCGCTCACACGTATGGCTTTGAAACCCGCCGTGCAATCACGCACCTTGTATATACCCGCGACGTAGCGGGCAAAGAGATTACCCATATAAGACAGAAACCGACGCCAGCGCCCCCAGTTGGGATCCAGCGACCCACCTTCCACGTAGCGCGAACCGATCACCACGTCCGCGTGGGCCAAAGCATCTATCAAGCGCGGGGTGTCTGTGGGTGCGTGCGAGAAATCGGCATCCATCTGCACGATGGCATCAACATCCAGCTCGTTGAGAACGTGTTCGAAACCGCGGGTGTACGCTGAACCGAGCCCCTGCTTCGGACCGGTCAGAAGATGCACGCGCTCATCCTCGGCCTGAATCTCTCTGACAATATCGCCGGTGCCATCGGGTGACTCGTCATCCACGACCAGAACCTGTGCTTCGATCGGCTTCAAACCATCGGCTATGGCCAACAGTTGACGCACCATCGGCGCAATGTTCTCGGCTTCATTGTAGGTCGGCACGACAAAGCAGACCGAAGAGATGGACATGCTGGCTTAGAGCAAACGCGGGCCGGCAACTTTACCTTTGGATCCCGGAATTGTCACAGTCTTGATTGGCTGCGCCGCACCAGGTAGCTTGTTCCCCGGCAGCCGATAAGGACAATAACGATGCCTGCACAAACAGCCCGACCCTCGACTTCCTCGCTGTATTCCCACGCTCCGGTTTCCCGGCCCGCCACAGCCTGTGCCGCAGTCGCCATCTGGGCCTGCGTCCTGGTCTTCAGCGCCGCACCGGCGTCCGCAAAAACCGACGCAGAGTGGTTCGGCGCGGTTAAAGCCTCGATTGGTGAAGTCACCATCGACAGCATATCCACGAACGGCATCGGCACTGGCGCCACGATCGGCGGCATCGTGGATGGCACGCTGGAGGACGATGAGGTCGATGATTACACCGCAGGACTCGGTTTCGCGTTCGGCCGTCGGTTCGGCTACTGGCAGATCGAAGGGGAGTACGTCTGGCGCTATCGCACCGACTGGGACATCGTGGCGGCGACCCCTTCCATACAGACGATTACAAACATTTTCTCGAACGTCGAGACGAACAGCCTGTTGCTGAATCTGACACGACGCGGCCCCATCAACGAACATTGGTCCTGGGAAATGGGCGCCGGCATCGGCTGGGTAACCAACGACATCGAGAGTGACTACGTCGAGCGGGAAGTCCCCGGCATACGGGCCGAGCTCAAAGTCAAAGACGACGATAGCACCAGCGACTTCAGCTACAACGTCTTCGGTGGTGTCACGCGCGAGCTGGGTGGCCCGTGGACACTGAACCTGCGTATGCGCTACGTCGATCTCGGCGAGCTCGAAACCGGACCGTTTCCGAGCCGGGCCGCCCGGGCGTCCGCCGACCATACCTCCATAGAAATGATGTTTACGCTGGAGCGTGATTTCTAAGAAATCACATTGCGGTACTGCAGCGCGTTACCTTCCTTTCCCACTATCTCTACGACACCGGCGTGCCGCAGACAGTAGGCCATCTTCTGCGCAATGTGCAGCGGCTGCTGCAAAGCCGCCGCAAGCTGACGGGTACCAAAAATCTCGGGCAACTCGTCTTCCAGAAAATCGTATAGATCCGCCATATCCCGCAGGCGCACGCCATCCACCATCTCAACGAGGCGCTTTTCTACGACGCGCCAGCCGCCGCGGCGGCGACGCTTCGCGGGGTCGAACGCCCGCAGCTCTTCGACATCCACGAGCACTGCCTCGACGGAAAAGTTGGGATGATTGAGCAACGTCGGCAGATAAACGAGCTCGTTGACGATGTGCACCAGCTGCGCGCGCTTGGGGGACTTACGCGGCTTGGACAGCTCACCGGAGTCGTCGACTTTGATGATGCGGGTGGAGCGCGCCAGCGGATGCACCAGCACCACAGGGCCCACTTCAACCAGCGCCGACATCTTGCGCTGGAGGCCGCTGAAACTGCCCGTCTGGATTTCGTACATGACGCCGCCGCGCACGGCATCCGCGACAAAGTTCTCCACAGGGACCTCATCAACACCGCCGTTTGCCGTGTACGCCGCTTTCAACGCCGCATGCAGCGGGCCTTCGTTGAGTAACCCAATGGACATGATGCGAGCCTACCATGATCACCCGTGGGGCGGTTGCTCCGCGTAACCGCTATGCCATACTTTAGCGACCTTAAAAAGAACGACTGGAGACAGCGATGAGCGCAGACGGCACTTGGAACACCACGATGAACACACCCATGGGCGCACAGCAGGGCACCCTGACGCTCGCCTCCGACGGCGGCAGCCTCACCGGCAAGCTGTCCGGACCGCAGGGCGACATCGACCTCGAAGACGGCACGATCGATGGCGACAATCTCACCTGGAAAGCCAGCATCACAACCCCGATGGCCATGACCCTCGAATTCAGCGCAACCGTGAGCGGTGACGAGATCAGCGGCAACGTCAAACTGGGGGCATTCGGCGACGCCACGTTCTCAGGAACCCGCGCCTGAGTGTCATGACAGGACACTAGCGTGAGCTGGGATAAAGAACTGGAGGAGCTCCACCAGCGGGAGCAACTCGCCTACGAGATGGGCGGCCCGGACAAGGTCGCCCGTCAACACGAATTCAACAAGCTCACCATCCGTGAGCGCATCGACGCCATCAGCGATGCAGACACCTTCCATGAAATTGGCACGCTGGCCGGCGTCGGCGAATACGGTGAGGATGGGGAGCTGGAGAAATTCACCCCTTCCAACTTCGTATTCGGGACAGCCGACATCGACGGCCGTCCCGTCGTGCTCTCCGGCGACGATTTCACGGTTCGCGGCGGTTCGGCGGACGCGTCCATTGCCGGCAAACGCCTGCGTGCCGAAGGCCTTGCCGTCGAACTTCGTCTGCCGCACATCCGCCTGGTGGACGGCATGGGCGGCGGCGGCTCGGTGAAAACCATCGAGATGGCGGGCCGGACTTACATACCCGAAGTACGCGGCTGGGAGACCGTCGTGACGCAACTCGGCGTCGCGCCCTCGGTCTCCCTGGCGCTCGGCTCAGTAGCGGGCATCGGCGCAGCGCGCGTCGCCACCGCGCACTACTCCGTGATCGTGCGCGACAGCGCGCAGATGATGATCGCAGGGCCGGCACTGGTCGACTGGGCGAGCCTCGGCAACGTCAGCAAAGAGGAACTGGGCGCCTCGAAAATCCACACACGCAATGGCGCGATAGACGACGAAGCGGGCAGCGAGGCGGAAGCTTTCGAGATGGCCCGGCGTTTCCTGTCTTACCTGCCAAGCAGCGTGGATGAGCTGCCACCCTTGAGCGACACCGGCGACGATCCGCAGCGCGCGGATGAAGCGTTGAAGGACATCGTGCCCAAGGATCCGCGCAAAGTTTATAAAATGCACGACATCCTGAACGCCGTCTGCGATCAGGGGTCTTTTTTTGAAATGGGGCGCAAGTGGGGCCGCTCGATCATCACCGGCCTTGCCCGCTTGAACGGCATCCCGGTAGCGATCTTCGCGGAAAATCCCAAAGTATACGGGGGCGCCTGGACCGCAGACGCCGCGCGCAAGCTCATCCGGTTATGCGATCTCGCCTCGACGTTTCATCTGCCGATTGTGCATCTCGAAGACTGCCCCGGCTTTTTGATCGGCAAGCAGTCCGAGGAAGATGCCACGATACGTTTCGGTTCGGCAGCGCTCGCGGCTCTCGGTCAGGCGAACGTGCCGTTCTGCTGTATCGTCATCCGTAAAGCCTTCGGTGTGGCAGGGGCGGCCAACCACAAACCCGGCGCCCACCATCTGCGCGCCGCCTGGCCTTCGGGGGACTGGGGTTCGCTGCCCATCGAGGGCGGCATCGAAGTCGCCTACAAAGCCGAGCTCGAGGCCGTGGACGACTACGACGGGCACCTGGCGAAAATCAAAGAGCGGCTCAACAAACTGCGCTCACCGTTCCGTTCCGCCGAGTACTTCGAGATCGAAGAGATCATCGACCCGAGGCAGACGCGCGCTTATCTCTGCCGTTGGGCCAAGCTCGCCAGAGCCGCATCACGCACCGACGCGCCGCGCTTCTGGTACCGGCCGTGAGAAACATCGAGGAGAGACGCCATGACCCATGTGCGTAAGCTTTTGGGCGTCATCCTGGTCGCAGGCGGCCTGCCAGCCTGGTCCGTAACCGAGTGCACCAAGGGAGCGCTGACCAGAACGATCGCCGTGGTGTACGCAGACCCCGGCCAGCCGGTCCCCTGCGAAGTGCTTTACGAAAAACCCACTGAACAGCAAACGATGACACTCTGGCGCGCAGCGAACGAAGCAGGCTACTGCGAGGCGCGCGCGGCGGAATTTGTCGAGAAACTCATCAGCCTGGATTGGCAGTGCACCGACGTGGCTGAGCGCGGCGCAGAGGCGGAAGCCGCGGCCGACGGCGAATAGACCGCATGGCAAAAGAATACCGCCAGCACACATTTCAGCGCCCGCCGGGATCCACCGAAATTCTTCTGGTGCGCCACGGCGAGTCCCGCGCCGCGACACCAGACAGTCCTTTCCCCCTGGTCGACGGCCAGGGGGACCCGGAGCTGCATCCGAATGGCCATGAACAGGCCCGCCGAGTCGGTGAGCGCCTGCGCGATGAGCCGATCGGAGCGATATACGTCACCAATCTGCGCCGAACGTACGAGACGGCCGAACCTCTGGCCGCCCACCTGGGTCTGACCCCGCGGGTCGAACCCGACCTGCGGGAAGTTCATCTCGGCGAATGGGAAGGCGGTCTGCTACGCATGAAAGCCGCTGAGCAGGACCCGGTCTATCTCAAGATGCAGCAGGAACAGCGCTGGGACGTCATTCCCGGCGCCGAGTCGTGGCACACCCTCAATCAGCGTGTCATGCGCGGGCTGCAGCGCATCCAGGCAAGCCATCGCGATGAGCTCGTCGTGGCCGTGGTACATGGCGGCATCGTGGCGCACATTCTGGCCCATGCGACCGGCGCGCAGCCTTTTGCGTTCAATGGCGCCGACAACGGCTCCATATCCCATATCGTGATGATGGATGAGCAGATTCTGGTGCGACGTTTCAACGACGCGGCGCACCTGCTCGACACGTTGCACGACGGCAGCGGCCAGCTGACCTGAGCGCACCGCCGTCGCTGCCGGCAGGTGTCTAGCCCGCCGCTTCCGGCGCTTGTTCGTCGACGCCTCTGACACCTGCCAAACAAGAATTCAGTTGGCAGACCGCCGCTCATCGCATCGTCAATCGAGCGCGTGCAACCAGGCAGCGTGCTTGGGCGCGCGTTTTGTTACCGCCCACTCGTCAAGCATGTCGTCGGCAACGCGCTTGAGCGCCTCCAGCTGTTCGTCTGTGCCTTTGTTTGCCGCAAGCTCGAGCCGATGACCGTTCGGATCGAAGAAGTAGATGGAGTCGAAGATGCCATGATTGGTCGGGCCGAGCACGTCTATGCCTGCCGCTTCGAGATTCGCCTGGTAACGCAGGAGCTCTTCGTGGCTCCCTACCTCGAACGCGATGTGCTGCACCCATTCAGGGGTGTTGCGATCGCGATCCATCTCAGGCGAATTCGGCAGCTCGAAGAACGCGAGCACATTCCCCATCCCTGCATCCATGAATACATGCATGTAGGGATCCGGTTCTCCAGTGGAAGGCACCTTGTCTTCGGCAATGGCCAGCTTGAACTCCATGCCGAGAATGTCGCGGTAGAACGCGACGGTTTCTTTAGCGTCGCGACAGCGATAGGCCACGTGGTGGATACGTTTGAGGGTCATGGACATATCCATGGACTGAAGCCCATGGCTCCCGGTTAAACCGAGATCATACTAGCCGAAGCGATCGCTTTTTATCGAATCAAGAGACTTTCAAAACGCCTGGCGAAGGCGCGGACGGGGACGTCTCACAGCCGCTCTGGTGCTGCCGCGCCTCTGTGCCCACCTGCCGCGCAACACTTTAGCCGTCCGCGTGTCAGCGCCGCGGGCGTTGGCAGCGCGAGCGCCAGACCTGCGTTGCGCACGACGTTTACCATTGCGCGCCGCCAGCCCCGACAAGCGACCGTGTCTGGCAAGACCGTTCGGTTTGTCTCTACCGTTACGTGCCTTTGCAACATTCTCGATATAGCCGCTGTGCAGATCGACGACCGGAGCAACGGCCCCTGGCGTTGACGCTTTCGCGGAGACGGGGTCCATTGCGGGCTCATCCGCGGCGCCCGTTTCCACCACTGCCGCTTTGACCTGCAGGCTCGCGAGCTCTGCTTTGGCGAGCTCGAGCTCAGCGTTCGCCAGCGCCTGCTGTATGCGATCAGCCCGGGACGCGGCTTCCTTCGCCTTCATCTCCCAATCTCGCATGTCGGCTTCGAGCATATGCTGCTCGGTTTTCTGGTATTCGAGCTCGGCATCAGCGCTGGCGAGACGCGCTTGCATGCTCTCGACGGTCTGCTTCAGCTCTTCGCTGCGAGCTTCGCGCTCGTTGAGCGACGTCTTCAACTTGGCGGTCCAGCGCTCCTGCTGGGCCAGTGCCGCTTTGCCGTCTTCCACCTCGAGCTTCAACTGGGCGACCCGGGCTTCAGCGGCTTTCTTTTCCGCCTGAGTTTGCGCGATCGCCTCTGTGAGTTCGTTCAGCTCTGTTTGTAAGCTGGCGAGTTGCTGGTTGCGGGTGCTGATGACCTCCTCCAGCTCTTCTTTCTGGCGGATCGCCAGATTGAGCGCCTCGCCATGCTGCTCGTTTTTCTCCTCGAGATGACGCACCCGCTCATCGCTGACCTTGAGTTTCTGCTGCAGGCCGACAATTTCTTCCCGCGCCGTCGACAGCGCGCTGTCGAGCTGCGCGATGTGCTGCTGACGCTGCTCGAGGTCGACGTTGCGAGCTTCGAGCTGGGCCTGCGTCGCTTCAAGATTTTGCGTATTCAGCGCCAGGTCGTTGCGCAGCTTTTCAGACTCCGCCTCCTGCTGAGCCAGGTCTCCTTTGACCCCTTCAACCTCTTTGAGCAGCCGGCTGATCGAGGCTTCACGATCCTTGATCGTGCCCAGGTGGTTATCGATTTCCTGCTGCATTTCAGGAACGCGCTGCTGCGCTTCAGCGCTCGCTTCTTTGAGCGCGCGGTTAGACTTGCTGCGCCGGCTGGCGAGCTCTTCGAGCATGTCCTTTTCCTGCCGCGCATCCGCAAGCTGGGTCTGCAGATCGGAAATGGTTTCACGCTGAGCGGCGATTTCACGCTCCAGCGCGGCCACGTCTGCAGAAACAGACGGCGCTACTTCTTCGGGCGCGTCACCGCTCGCGGCCGCATGCAATTGCTCTTCGAGTTCGTCGATGCGGTCGTCGCGCTTGATCAGCGCGCCTTTCAGCTTCTCGTAAGCGCCTTCCGCTTTCTTGAGGCGTTCCATGAGCGGCGAATCCTGACCCGCTTCGTGGGCAACCTCATCGTCAAAGCCGTCCAGCACCATGTTGTCCGCTTCTTTCGAAACACCTTTCACGGCATTCAGTTCGGACGTGAGGTTTTTGACCTGGCGCTCGGCGCTGCGGAGGTCACGCTCGGCAACCTCGCGCTCCTGCACGAGTTTGGTGTTGTCCTTGTTAAGGTCTTTGACCTGCTCCTGGAGACGTTCGACCTGTTCTTCACGGTTACGCAGGCTTGATTCGAGCTGCGGCACGGATGATTTTGCGTTAAGCACATCCTGCTTCAACGCTGCTTCCCGTTTGCTGGCGGTCATTCCCCGAGTCAGTCTGCCAAACCACAGGCAGACGATCCCAACCCCTACGCTGATCATCACGGAGGTTGAAGGCATCTCGAAATTGGCTAAAAGCTCCTCTAGCATCGCCCACACTTTTTCTGCCGACCCCCCATCTTGCACCGGGGGTTACAATTTTGCGGTCGGGTAGTTCTCAGCCAGAAGACAGAAATGGCCGCCAGGATGCCGAATGTGTGACCGGATTCACAAAGTCGAGCGGGGATACGCGCTCAGGTAGAGACGCCAGGTTGTTGCGCCAGCACGCGCTCCACCAGCTCTGTCAGATCCGCACAGCTGCCCGTTTCGGTGATCTGGCGGAACGCCGCGGCCAGGCGTTTGCGCAAACCATCTTCCAGTCCGTCCATGACGTTCTGCGCGTCCGCTAGATTCGCACTCAGCCGCTCCCGGTGCGCGTGATTTCGCTCACTGACGAGATGATGGTGGACCCACGCTCGCCCAAGCAAAACCCACGGAAAATTGTTCGCCACAACCGGCCCTACCTGCAGCGTTTCGCCACCGAGGCTGTCACCGAGGACTCTGGTTTTGGCTAACTCATCTCCGGCAAACCAGGCGCCTGCGCCACCGACAACCGCACCCAGGGCGCTGCCAAGCAGCAGTGATGAACCGCCCACCAGGGCGTCTACACCCAGTCCGGTCAGCGCGCCCGCCATGCTCCCGGTGAGGACGAGCTGCAGCCGTGATAGACCGAAGAGTTCCCAGCCCTCTTCCGTGAACAGCGCCATGCCCAGCAACTCCGCTCCGACATCGTCCAGCACCAGCCGCTCGTGGCGGTAGATGCTCTGTACCTGACGGCGCGCCTGCTGTTCCCGTGTTTCCAGGCGTCGACGCAGACGTTCTTCCAGCGTTTTCTGAAGCGCATCCTGTTCCCGCGAGTTGAGCAGCTGCCGCTCATGCATGGTGAGGCAATCGGCGATGCAGCCGCTGATCAGGGCCGCCGCATGACCACGGCGTCGCTGACGCTCTGCCTCCAGAACGCCAACGGCTTTCGCCATGTCGCGCGCCCACGCCTCCCGCAGCTCGCCAAACGCACGCAGCAGACTGATGCGATTGGCAAAATCAGCATGCAGCGCATCAAAAACACGGACGATCGAAAAGTACTGATCCAGCGCGCTGCGCCACTGCTCCACGTATTCGCCGGGACCGATGAGATTGATGAGAGCCATTCGTGGCTGGCCGGTCCAACGCAGGATCTGCATCTCGACCTCGTACTCCGGACCATACGGCTTCGCGCCGTCGACGACGTAAAGAATGCCTGCGCCCGCAACGATCGGACGCAGCAGCTCGACTTCATCGTGGAAACGCGGATCATCCGCATGTGTCTCGACAAACTTCGCGACCAATTCGTGGCGCGTGCTGGCATCGCCTTCATGGTCCACGAGCCACCGATAAACCTCCGCGGCGCGCTGGAAGCCCGGCGTGTCGATCAGACTGTAGAGCAGCTCGCCGTCGACAAGAAAATCGTAGCGATTGGCGACACGCGTCGTCCCCGGACGCGCGCCAATAGCAACGCGTTCATCCTCTGCCAGAGTGGCGACGATAGAGCTTTTGCCTTTATTGGGGTGCCCGACAACGGCAAACGCAGTGCTCACGCCGTTGCGCTCACAAACAGACGCCCGTCGCGCAGATCCGCCAGCGATTGACGCCAGATTTCGAGATCCGCCGGGGCCGCTTCGCCGCCATCAACCGCTCGCGGCAACACCACGATGCTGGCGGTTGCACCCAACGCTTCGCGCAGGTCGCGCATGAAGTCATGAAACACCAGCATCGGCGGCTCGTAGCCTTTTGCATACACGACCACATCAGCGGCCGCGATTCCTGCGATCGCCGCGCGGCGCGCGCGACCGTCCATGGCGCTCGTGACATGCAGCAGCGCCTCATCCGCAATGGCGTCGTCCCAGACCAGCGCCTGACCCACGGCGGCTTGCAACACCGCCGCCGGCGCAGGAGCGGCGTTGTCGTCAGGGTCAGCGTCGTCCGCGCGCGCAGCGTAAGCGACATCCGGCATCTCGAGTCGGCGCAGCAGCGCGGAGACTTCCGCATGCTCTCGCAAAAGCGCCCACTCGGCTTGCCGCTGGAACCAGCTGCCGAGCACCAGAAACAGGACACGCGGCAACAATCCCCATACCAGCAAGGCCAGCAGCACGAACGGCCACCATGCGCCGAGGGCGGCAGCGTCCAACTCACCCGGGTTGCCGTCCAGACGGTAAAACCGGGAGGCCTCGACCAGTGTCAGGTCCGGCACGGCAGCCGCATAGAGGTTCGACCAGGGCCACGCGACGGCCTGGGTGAGATGCCAGACCCAGGCGGCATCGAGATTGAGGGTTGTGCTCCAACCAAAAGCAAGGTCAGTCACGGCGACCAGCAGGAGCAGACAACCCGCTGCGCCGGTCAGAAAGCCAACGGCAAACCACTGACTGAAATTCACGAGTTGCCAGTGCACGACCGTTCCCCAGCGGTTACCCGGCAGCCTCGACGGCAACAGCGCAAACCGTTGCCAGACCCCGATCAGGAGACGGTTGATGTTGAGCACACCCAGTCCATCGGCAAAACGCACCCAGCCAAGACCGCGAACGGCGCACATCAGAACAGAGACCCCAAGCAGCAGCCCCGGAAGCAGCACAAAGACACCAAGGAGCGCGAGCAGGTTGACCGGATAATCGCCATCGTAAGCAAGCGCAACACCCGCCGCGCTAGCGCCTAAGAACAATCCGAACGCGAGAAGACCGGCGTTGAACCAGCTCGTCAGGCTGGCCGCCCGCTGCACCGAAGGCAGACTTTCCGGCTCAATCGTGCGCCACCACGCAAGCACCCGATCGCTTTCTTTAGCCGCGGCAAGGCTCGCTCCAATTTTGCGGTCACGCTGCACACGCTCTGCTTCGGGCGTATCCGTGTCATTGGTCAGCCAATTGTGGATAGCGGCAGCCTCGGCCAGCAGGCGGCTCACGGCTTGTCTGACGCCTCGGCTTGGAGAAGCGCGTTCACAACGTCGGCAAGCTCGCCGGGCGGGAGGTCTTTGAGGGGCGCCATGCGCTCATAGAGCTGCGCCGCAGCTTGATGAAAGCCGTCGGGTAATCCGGCAGCAGCGAACGTCGCCGCAATTTCCTCCATTTCGCCGGCAAAGCGCCAGGCTTTACGCGACGTGCCGCGCGCGGCCGCTTCGCTGCGCCCCGGCAAAGCGGGCTGCGAGATTTCCCATTCATCGCGCAGCGCATCCGCCACGCCGGTCTTCCCTGCCAGCGCGTTGACTGCCAGGAGCAGGGCCGAGCTGCCTTTTGTATAAGCCGCGTATGCCATCTTCAACGCGGAAGCCGCGCTGATATCCGTGCTGACGACGCGCGCATCGAGGCGGGTGCCGGCAAACCAGGTCGAGACGGTGTCGGCTGCCTGACCAGAGAGATAAAGACGTGTGGTCCCTGCTTCGAGTGCGGGCGGACCAACGATACCGCCATCCACATAGCGGTCACCGAAGAGGTCCGCGATACGTTCCGCAGTGGCCGGCGCGACGGCGTTGGCGTCAATGTACAAACCCGCGAACGCTTGCGCGGCAACCGCCTGCGCCTGCTCGGCCGCGGCATGCGGCGGACAGACACTGATCACCGCATCAACCTTGGCCAGAAGCTCAGCCAGCGTCGGCGATGCGGAAAAAGGCACCGCACGCTCTACGGTCGCGCGACTGCGCCCCGCTGCCACCCAGCAGGCCTCATGACCCGCATCACATAACGCCTGCGCCACGCTGACACCCATCTCGCCAGGATGCAAAACCCCTACCTTCACTTGCGGTAATCCAGCGGCGGCTCGCGCTCACCCAGCAGCGCGCTGTAGACGAAATCAGCGCCGCGCGCCTGCTGAAATTCTTTGTGCGCTGCTTTGATGAGCCCGGGGTCGGACATCAAGTCAGCCCCGGTATCGGCCAGCAGCTTGGCGGCGAGCACCATACCCTTGTGGCCGATACTCATGCCGCCTGCAGCGACTGCCTGCCAGCTGTGGGCCGGGGTGCCGGGCACCCAGGTTGCGGTATAGAACCCGACGGTCGGCACGAGCCAGCTGACGTCACCAACATCGGTCGAACCCATGGTCTGGCGGAATCTGAACGGCTGAATGATGGCTTCGCTGCCGAGCGGCGCCGACGGGTTAAGCAATGTCTGATGAATCTCTTCAGCAAACGCGCGTTCCTCGGGCGTATAAGCTATGCCCCCCAGTTCCCGCAGATTGGCATCTACGAGTTCCGACAGGGTGTGGTTCGGCAGCACCGGGTAGTTGCCGTGCATGACTTCGACGTCAACTTCCGTTTCTGTACCCATCGCCGCGGCCTCCGCCGCGGTCACGACACGATCAAACAACGTCTTGACCATCGACGCTTCGGGATGCCGCACGTAGTAGTAGACCTGCGCCTCCTCGGGGACGATGTTGGGCGCGTCACCGCCGTCTGTGATGACGTAGTGAATGCGTGAGGTCTGCGGAACGTGTTCGCGCATCAGATTGACCATGTAATTCATGGCCTCGACGCCGTCGAGGGCCGAGCGTCCACGGTCGGGGGCGGCAGCCGCATGTGCGGCACGGCCGCGAAACGTAAATCTGCCCGATTTATTGGCAGTCGTCGTAGAGGGCGAAGCCGAATTGCTGCTGCCGGGGTGCCAGTGCAAAACGACATCCACATCCTCGAACAGCCCGGCGCGGGCGAGATACACCTTTCCGGAGCCGCCTTCCTCGGCGGGGGTGCCAAACACTTTGACCGTGCCGGGCTTATTGGTCGCGTCCAGCCACTCGGCGAGCGCTATCGCGGCTGTGACCGAAGCTGCGCCGAAGAGATGATGCCCGCATGCGTGACCCGGGGCACCGGTTTCCCGGGGCACGCGCTCAGGCACCGCGTCCTGACTCAATCCCGGCAGCGCATCGAACTCGGCAAGGATGCCGATCGTCGGCCCGCCCTGCCCGTAGCTCGCCACAAAGGCAGTGGGTATGTCCGCGACGCCGGGTTCGACCTCAAAGCCATTGTCGGCGAGATGCGTCCGCAGGAGCGCGCTGCTGCGTTCCTCGAGGTAACCCAATTCAGCCCAGCGCCAGATTTGATCGGCAAGCTCAATGCCCGCAGTTTCGCGCGCGCTCACCAGATCGACGACATCGTCCGCATAAGCCGGTGTGCCAATCCCCCCGGCGGCACCGAGAATAAATGCGGCTATCTGTCCGCGGCGCGAGAGCTTCATTAACGGGTCGTCCTCAGCATGAAACGCCAGATGGTAGCAGCTTTGCCGATTCAGTTTGCGTTCAGGCACCGCGCGCCAATATGATCCAAGCGCTGAAAAAGGAGCTGACCATGAGCCGTTTCTATCGAATATTTGCGACCTGTCTCGTTGCCCTGCCGGGGCTGGCCGTCGCACTCAACACCGGTACGCCCGTGAGTAAAATCAGCGGCGCCAGCAAGATAGACAGCTGGGAAGCCCTGGATGCACGCCACGTGGTGCTGAGCTTCAGCACAGAAAAGAACTTCCTGGTGACTCTGCAGCGCGACTGCCACAGCCTGCCACGCGCATCCAATGTCGGCGTGAGTGCTTCCAACGATACGATCTACGCAGGCTTCGATTACATCACTGCCGATGGCCAACGCTGCGCGATACAGGCGATCGACCGCCTCCCCGAGGAACGCGCGACCCGCTTGTAGCGCATTGCAGCCGTGCTCTGCCGGCCGCGCATCCAACAAAAAGCCCCGCGATGCGGGGCTTTGTCTTAAGTCGGCAGGAAGTGCACCGGGTAGCGAATGGTAGTGGTGCCTACATCACGCTCACCGAAATTGAAGAGCCTCACGCGGTTGACCACTTTGTCAATCATGGTCTGATCGTCAATCTCGGAAGAGACGACCTTACACTCGACCACACGTCCGGAGGCATCAATCACGAGTTCCAGAAGTACCTGTCCCTGCAGGGCCGGGTTCGAGCGCAGCGTGCGGTTATAAATCGCAAAGATCGCGCCTTTATTCGCGTCGAACACGCGGCGAATCTCTTCGACGCTGCGGCTGCGCGCATCAGCGACACGCTGCCTACGCACGCCGCCCTCTCCCGCGGCGTTCTCAGGCGCGTCGACTTTGG
Source organism: Pseudomonadales bacterium (assembly GCA_965267275.1). GTDB lineage: Bacteria > Pseudomonadota > Gammaproteobacteria > Pseudomonadales > Azotimanducaceae > UBA4421. The sequence continues at coordinate 795,978 of OZ253950.1, read as the reverse complement.
TCGTTTCACGTCCTGACAGAGCCACCCCGCCGGTATCGCGACTGAGCGCGGCGACGTTGACACCGGCACTGCGCGTGCTGTGTTTCGACGTCAACAGCGAGCGATCGATGGTGGCAGCCTGACCAGCGCCTTGCTGAATCGCGCCGGTATCCTGCAGCTTGTCGACATCCACGGCGTCGCGCATATCGGCGAACGCGTCTTTGAAGGCGAGCAGACCGGAGACGGAAGCCTTTTCTTTCGCATCGGCAACCTTCGGCTCAGGCTTCGGCTTCACCTCTTCCGGCTTCTCTTCCGGCTTCGGCTCTTCCGGCTTGGGCTCTTCCACTTCCTTCTTGGGCGGCGGAGGCGGCGGCTTGGGTTTCGGCTTTTCGAGCACGATGCGCGCCAGCTGCGGCGGCAACTCCTCCAACTCCTCGCGTTCGACTTCCGGCAGCGTCAGGAACGGCATCGGAATACCGACAGCGAGCGTGACGGCCAGGCACAGCGCCAGCCAGTTGTTGAAGGATTTCTTGTCTTTCCGCTTGTTTTCCCACGGCAGCGCAAAATCGTGCACGCGGGCGACGATTTCTTTGGCACTCATGACGCGGCTCCCTGCGCAACCGTCGCAGTTTCACCCGCGGGCATCAGATCCTCGACGCGCTCAACGCCGGGTACTTTGTTCACCGCAAGGCTCACCTTCGCAAAGTCCGTGGTCTGACACGTCATGAGAATTCTCTTCAGCAGCCAGTACGGCAGCTCTTTGTCACCCATGACGGTGATTTCAAAACCGCCTTCAGGCACCTCACCCTTGCGGGTTGCCTGATACTGCAGCTCGGTCTGCAGACCCTCGATGAGGGCATCTTCCGCACCCACGAGATCGGCAACCTGCGCAACAGGCCGACCCTGCACGACGAGGTCTTCGTCGTTGACGAGAATGACCAGACGATTTTCCGGCTGCTTCTCGGAAGTCGAATCAGGCAACTTGATCTTGGAGCTCGTCTGCAGCACTTCCACCTCGGACGAGTTGACCATGAGGAAGAAGACCAGGATCGTGAATATGTCCATCAACGAGACCAGGTTCAGAGCAGCGACCTTGCCCTTCCTCTGACGCTCGCGTCGGCGCTTCGTATGAAAACTCACGACCGGCCCTCCTTTGCGTCCGCCGCGGTGCTGGCGACGCTGTCCGGCGTTGGCGTATCGCCGAGAGAGATGACCGGGAAAAGCTCCGCCTGCACGACGTCCAGCGCCTGCACCGTCGGGTAAGAGCGCACTTTGTCCATCACGGATACCAACGTTTGATAGTTGGTTTCTTCCTCCAGGAGCACAGTGATGTCTTCCTTTTCCGGCATGCGGCGTTTCAGCTCCTGCATGACCAGAGACAGCTCTGCGAAATCGTGTTCACCGTTCTTCTGCGCGACGGTCTTGATGATGCCGCCGCGGCCATCGGCCACGACCAGACGATCTTCATAAACTGCGACTTCGAGGTGGACCGTGTCCGGGTCGAATTCACCCGCGGCGGCTTCCCCTGTCGGGAAATTCAGATCTATCACAGTGGTGTGCGTAAACACCATGGACAAAAGCAGCACCGGCACCAGCACGATCATGAGATTCATGAACGGCGTGACGTCCAGATCCGCAGCCTCGGTGTGTTTTTGTCGTCGTCTTCGTACGCGATCCATGCCCACTACCTTCTTCTGTTAAGCCCACTGGGGGCGCTTTGAGTTCGAATATGTAGTTAGGCGTTAGCCGGTTTACCAGCGGGCTTCTGTGCCTGAGCTGTCGCCTTGGCGACGGCTTCAGCATTGCCCTCCAGCAGATTGACGAACTTGACCACAGCGATTTCCAGGCTTTCGATGATGGCGCTGGTTTTGCTCTGCAGCATCGAGTGGATGAGCAGCAGCGGGATGGCAGCCATCAATCCGAACGCCGTGGTGTTCATGGCGATGGAGATACTCTGTGACAACAGCGTCGCCTTCTCGGCAGGATCGGCATTGGCAACCGCGGTAAAGGCCGCGATCAGGCCGATGATGGTGCCGAGCAGACCCAGCAGCGTCGCGATGTTGGCAAACGTCGCCAGATAGGGCGTACGACGCTCGATGTTCGGCAGCGCTTCCAGCAGGCCTTCCTCCATGGCCGACTCGATGTCAGCGCGGCGACGAGAATCGTTGGCATGCCCCTGCTTGTTGACGCCATCGGCAACGATACGGGCCATGGGCGAAGAAGACTTTTTCGTCACCTCGACAATTTCCCGCACGCGGCGCTGCTTCAACAGCGGCAGCAAGGCGTTATAGTCTTTGCGGTTGATGCGCATCTGGTTGGCGAGGTAAAACCAACGCTCCAGGGCGATGGCAACGCCAATCGCCAGCACGATCGCGATGGGATACATGAATGGGCCTCCCTCCTGGAAGAAACCCACAAAGGTCGCGTACATATCCATTTCTACTACTCCTGATCTGGATCCGTGTTTTCCTTAAGATCCGACAGCGTCTCGAAGTAGCCAAGCTCCCTTCGATACGCTGGCGGGTACAGACGTCGAAAGACCTCTGCTTCCGTAAACTCCGCTTGAATCTCGATATCGGGCAAACCCTGTGGTTCGCGCCAGGGCAAGATATAAAGCACTTTCGGCAACTCTTGGTTGCCCGAGATCACGGTTTCGTCAAGTTGCAGCACACCGCCGGTGAAATCTGCTACCTGGGCCGAACTTTGCGCGGGCGCTTCCGCGGCCGCTTCGAGCGGGTCGGATTCCGCAGCGTGCGCCCATGCGGCGCCGCCCATTGCGATGACAAGCGCCAGTAAGCGGGTCAGCGCTCTGAAACAATTCACATTCACCTCCACTAGCGCTTGGCAATCGCCGCCACGCGACGCTCAAGATCCATCATCCAGCCGCCCACCTTCTTATCCGGCTCGGGCAGAATCAGCTGATATTCGTTGTAAGCGGCCAGCGCTTCGCCCAGGCGACCCATGTAGAGCTCATAGAGGATCGCGAGATTCAGATGCGCATTGGCGTAGTTCGGATTTGCGTCGATGCAGGCCGCGTAGTGTTTTTCAGCGTCGGCAAAACGGCCGGCGCGCCTGGCGATGACGCCCAACTGGTTGAGCGCATCGCAGTTCTGCGGGTTCGCCTTGAGCGCTTCAGAAAAATTGTGCTCGGCAGCGTCGATCTCACCGCTGTGCAGATGTATGTAACCCAGGTTGACCCAAGGGCCGGCAAGCTCCGGCTGATCGCTGGTGATTTCCTGAAAGAGCACCTCGGCCGCTGCGTACTGGCCATCCGCCATCATCGAGACAGCACGATCGAACAACGCCTGCGTACCGGGGTTCAGATCCGGCACGGGCACCGCCACAACCGGCAAATCCGCGGGTTGCGCGGTTTGCGCGCCGGGCTCCGTCGCTTCCAGCGGAGGCGTGAGCCCCTCGGCGGAACGGGAAACTTCCTGGTCGCCGCCCATACCCGGCACGCCCGGCAGGCTGCCGCAGGCGCCGAGCAGCAACATGCAGGCAAAGCTCAGAGATTTAGTGAATGGCAGACGCATACGTCACCTCCACTTCTTGTTTGTTGAAACGGCCAGGCATCAGACGCATCAGCTCGCCGTAAGACTTCTGTACCCAGTCATCGTAGACGCCGCTCCAGGCGCGCCGCATGTTGATCTGATGCAGATCGATGGCTTGCTCTTCGAACGGGAAGGCCTGCTCTTCGAGCAGAATCTCGTACTGCTCGAGCTCGAGCGCGGAAAGATCTTTCGGACGATCCGAATCCATGATGGCTTTCGACAGAACGCCGTAGAGATCGGCTATTTCGAAGGTCGATGCCGTAGTGAACTCCCGTACTTCGTAACCCGCCAATTTTTCGTAGGCTTTCAAAGTACGCTTCAGCGCTTTCTGCTTCTGCTTGAGGCTCTTCGGCAGCGGGTGGGTCAGGCGAATTGCACTGAAGCGCGCTTTTTCATCTGCCGCGAAAACCGCCTGTGCGCTCGCCGCCAGATACGTCGCGCGCTCGCCGGCGCTGCTGCCCATTTCTTTGTGCAGCTCAATCTTCTTGTTCATCCAGAAGCGCCGTTTGTCCTCTTCGCCGGTAATCTGATAGAGCTCGTCCATGTTGTGCATGGCCTCCATGCGCAGATCACGCGGCTGCTTGTACGTGTGCGCGTAATCGCGGAAGTGCTCGATCGCAGAAACCACGTCGTTCTGCTCACGGTAGATTTCAGCCGCGCGGTAAAGCGACTGGCGGCGCACGTCTTCATCGTCCGCGGTTTTTGAGAGGCCAACGTATTCGACTGCCGCCGCGGACCAGTTTTCGGTTTTCTCATACATCCCGGCAAGACGCATATCGATGCCCTTACCGAGCTCGTGGCCGGGGTAAAGCGAGCGGAACTCGGCGAGTAAATCTGCCGCTTCGTTGATGCGTCCGGCGCCTTCGATCGCGGCGATCGCGTCGAAATGACCCTGCGCCGCCAGCGGCGCGGCGGGATCCAGGCCGGCTATGCGCATGAAGTGATAGACGGCGGTGTCGACATCTGCGGCGGCTTCTGCTGCCTCTCCCTGCTTATAGACCGAGGCCAGCAGACGCTCGTGTACCTTGTCGCGCTCGTCGGCCGCAAGCGCCATCGCCAGCAGCTCGTGATAGGCGGTCTCAGCCGCTACGAACTCATCCATCTCGAAACGGCCGTGACCGATGATCAGGAGCGCCGTTTTCTTGAGTGCCGGTTCGACGTCAGGCCACTCCTGCAGGAGATTCTCGGCAAGGTCCAGCGCTTCGGCGGTGTGCCCAAGCGTGAACAGCGTATCGGCCGCATCGGTCTGCACGGCAGGCGCACGCGGATCACCGGGAAATACCAGCGCAAATTCGATCTGGGCGTCGATCTTCAAACGCTGCCAGAGCTCCAGCTCCTCCGGAGACGCCGTGGAAACGAGCTGGCTGAGACCGAGAATGGCCGCATAGCCGGCTTCATGCGCCTGCGGATAGTCCGGAAAATCGCGGATGACGCGCTGATAGGCGGCCACCGCCTGACCCGGCTGTTTGGCTTCGGTATACGATTCTCCCAGGAGGAACAGATACTCCGCGGTGCGCGGATCGTTCGGGAAAGTGACCGTCATTTCTTCGTACCACTGGGCTGCAGCGAGATAGAGCTCGACCCGTTTGGTTTCCGCGTTCTTCGGCGGCTTGCTGGCGTCGGCAACCTCGGCGTCGAAAGCCTGCGCTTCCGCATGGGCAAGCTTGGCGAGTTCAGACAGGTATTCGTGCAGCGTGGGCAGATAGCCGTCACGAACCTCTTCGCCGTGATGTGACCAGAACTGTGAGTACACACCGTAGCGCAACACATATTCTTTCTTTTTGGGAATGACGTCGCTGGGGAAACCCGCGTCCATCAGGGTCTTGATCATGCCCTTGTGCGCCGCAGGCGCGCGCGGATCCAGCGTGTTGTGCTCGACGAACGTCTGCCAGGTCGCGACGGTATCGAGATAACGTTCCTTTTCGAAGTAGTCGTCCGCGAGGCGCTGATAGGCCAGATACTGCCACTCGGGCTTGCCACGCTTGCGCATTTCGTCTGCCAGCGTTTGCGCGCCGTCGAGATAGGCGAGCGCCAGGGTGACAACCCGGAATGAATCTTCCAGGAGCTCGCCGTTGATGGCGTCGAGCTCATCGGCATCAGCCTCGGCGAGCATGCTGTCGACGACATTGAAGAACTGATGCAGGCCTTCGTCGAAGCGCATGCGCTTGAATTCCGACCAGCCGAGCATATACGCAGCGTTACGATAGTACGGTGTGTCTTCCCCAAGCTCGACGACATAAGCGTAATCCGCTGTCGCGGCGCGGTAGTCATCGGCTGAGAACATGATCTCGGCGCGCCGGAAGCGCGCTTCCGGAATGAACTCGCTATCCGGATACTCGCTAACGAGGCGGTTCAGGTAGTGCAGCGTGCGCTCCCCGTCACCGACGAGGTCGTTGGCACGGGCCAGCTGATACATGATTGCATCGACACTTTCGGCGCCGCCGTCAGCGCCCTGCTCACTCTGCAACAACAGCGACTCGTAGAGATCCACGGCCTGTTGATACGGCGCCTCAATCCCTTCGATGTCTCTGTCCTGGCCGAGATCCATGTGCAGATCTGCCAGGCGTTTGCCGACCGCGTAGTTTTCCCTGGTAGACGGCATCAGGCCGTAAACGCGGTTGTAAGCTGCCATCACGTCTGCCCGGGTGGGCTTGTACGGGGGCGCTTCCGGCAGGTCGAGGTTCGGCAGTTCGCGCACCACCTCGCCAATCAGCGGGCCACGGTGTTTGACCTGGTCGTCGTCATCTTCGCCGAGCATGCCAAATGTCAGCCAGCCGCAGCCGCTGAGATGCAGTGTGACGAGCACAAGCATCAGCACCCGCTTCATTGCTCTACTCCCAGGCCTGCTCCCGAGCCCACTCTCGAGCCGTTTCCGTCAATCGCTGCGAGCTGGTCCGTCGCGCGCGCGATGGCGATACGCGTGACCAGGAGATATTGCTGCACTTGCTGCATCTCCTGCTGCATGCGGTTGCGTATTTCATTAGCAAGGAGCGTTTCCCGCGCGTTACGCGCGGCGTTCACCATGGCGGTAATCTCGTCCGCGCGATCCAGGAACACCAGAAAGTCGGTACCGACGCCAGCGACGAAGTTTGCTTCCGCGCTCTGCACCCGGCCGATGCGCGCGTCCATATCCTGGAGGATACCCGCGAGCGCCTTGTGCTCTTTACGCAGCACCTGCAGGCGCTTGGCGCGCTCGTCGACCAGCCGGTAGAAAACCACGCCTTCGAGCCGCGCGATGCGCTGCGACCACTTGAGCTGATCACGTTCATTCATGTGCCCCAGCAGATTGCGCATATCGTCGAGCTCGAGCAGCAACTCGCGCTCTTCGGGCGTTGCCAGCGGCATCATCCAATCCATCCGCCTCTGCGGCTGCGCGTCATCGATGGCCACAAGCCGGGCAGCCATGTCGTCCAGCTGGCCAGCCATCAGCTCACGCTTGGCGAGCAGCCCGTCTCCAACCAGCAGTTGCCGCGCCTGTGTACCACGGCGCGCCTGCTCCTCGGCAACACCCTGCAGAGCATCGAGCTTCCCGGGCAGGACGGACAGCCAGTCTTCCATGCCGTTGAGGTCACGCCACTCGGTAAGCGCCTTATTAATATTGTCAGTGGCGAGCCATTCCAGCCAGTCGGTGTGGCCCAGCTGCTCCTGCCACTTCTGCATCAGAACCTGCATCTGCTCAGGGTCTTGCTCATCCCTGGCAAAAACGCGCAGAAGACCCTGCACCCACTGCGGATCTTCCGCTTCCATCGAGAGCTGCACGAGATTGTCCAGCCGCTCAGTAAAGCTGGCCTCGGCCGCGCGAAACTGCACCAGCGCCATTTCGGTCGTGGCAGAGCCGTTCAGCGCCATGTGCTCGAGGCTGAGCGGAAAACCCAGCCGCGCCGTTGCCGTGCTGGGCGTCCAGTACTCCTGCTGCTGCAGCGTCATCCAGATGCGCGCCGCCAGCTCGTAGTTTTCGTTGTCCATGGCCAGGCCGCCGTATGCGGCCATCGCAACTTCCTGATAGCGTCCTTCGGCCGGCAACGCACTCAAAACCGTTTCTGCGTTTTGCGTGTCCTGCTGTCGACGCGCGATCAGCGCCAGGGCCAGCTTGGCGCGTTGAGCCAGATCGAACGCTTCGTCGCTATACGCAGGCATCGCCGCCAGCCGTTCGAACGCATGTTTAGCCTGAGGCAACTGCTCGGCGGAGCGATAGGCAACGCCGAGATTGAAAAGTCCGTACGCACGCAGCGGGTCCGCCTCGTCCATCAGCGCAAAGTGGCTTTCTGCCGCATCGAACTGACCCACATGAACCGCAAGTTCGCCGCGCATGTATTCCACTTCCGGATGCATGCGCTTACGCCCGAGCCACGTTTTACCCAGCTCGATTTTTTCGAGCTGCTCTGCCAGCGGCTGCCAATCCTGGCGGCGGTGATATTCCCGCGCCAGATGAAACGCGAGCCGCATGCTGTCGAGCTCGCTGAGCTCACCTTCGGGAATCGCAGTGAATATGCCGTTGGCGTAGTCGTACATGCCATCGGCAAAGGCAAAGCTGCCCGCGGCAAGATCAAAGCGTACGGTGTTTTCGCCGCGGCGTTCCTGAGCTTCCGCGACCAGCGCGTTCAGCAAAGCCGCTTCGTGATCCTCCTGGAAATACTCATACAGCACGGTGCCGTAGGTGAGTTCGTCTACCGGTTGGGCGCCAGGGGCCAGCAAGCTGCAGGTAAACAAGAGTTCACAGAGAAACTGTTTCATGATGAGGGGCCGGCTCGCTCCGGGAACCTTCTAGTTGCTGACGTCAGCAACGAAATCAGGCTGGTAGTCGGCAGTCTCGTCAGAGATGGCCAGCTGTATGAACGTCGGCTCGAACCCTTTCTCGAACTCAACGGTGGTTGCGCGACGGAAGTCGCGACCGTTGGGTCCGCGGCCCGTAAAGAAAGCAGTCACGCGGTTGTCGCCCTGTTTGACGTTACCGACAAAGAGCTTCTGCACGCCGCCACGATAGAGCGCATCCACCTGCTTTTCAGTGTACAGATGATGCGACACTTCCTTGCCGTTGAGCTTGAGGGTGACCGCGTCGAGTTGGAAAAATTCGCCGACATCCATCGACAGAAAAACAGAGACCTGGGAGCTCGCGGGGAACAGCAGGTCTTCTTCGAGAATCACGAGGTCGCGCTTGAGGTCGAGAAGGGCTTTCTTGACGTCTTCCATCTCGACATCGAGATGGGTCGGCTTGGCTGTCGGCAATGACGCTTCAGCAACGTCTGCTGAAGGTGTTTCTTGCGAGGCCGCCTCTGCTGGGCTCTCTTCTGCCAGCACCTCTGCACCGACCGCAGCGTCGCTTGCAGCGGCAGACTCGGCGTCGTCAGCCCAGCTTTCCACCATCATGGTGCTGCAGACCAGCAGGCATAAAACTCGAGCAATCCTTGTCATGTTGAGACCTCTTGTTCTGGTGCGGGCGTGCTTATTCCCGGATCAGTTTCTTGACCACTTCGACATACTTGGCTTCGTCACCCGGCTTGTAGCCGCGATGGACATAGCGGACCACGCCGTCGCGGTCGACGACCACGGTGCTCGGCATGGCTTCCAGATCGTACATTTCGCTGACAGCCTGGCCTTCGTCGATCAGTACCGGAAAGGTGACATTGGTTTTGTCGACGATTTTTTGTGCCGGCGCAGTTTCGCCTTCGACGTTGACGCCCCAGACAGCGAAGCCGGTGTCTTCGTAGCGCTGATGCAGGCGATCGAGAATGGGCATTTCCTGACGGCACGGGCCGCACCAGCTTGCCCAGAAATTGATCAGCACCACCTGGCCGCGGTATTCCTCCAGACGGAGATTGGGGCCATTCAGCGTTTTGAGCGTGAAGTCGGGCGCCGGCTCCGACAGAGGCACCGACGAGGCATGCGCCGAGAGGGTTACGGCAACGCCGCATACGGCAAACGCCAGTTTCGCCGCTTGTTTGAGATAAGCCGTCAAAGTGGTCATGTTTCCTCCCGACCTGTATTGAGCCACGCGTCCCTACCGGACATGCAAACGCAGTCGCGCCGTCGAAGATGTTCAGGTGAGACCACTGCGATACCTTTCGCACATCTCAAAGGATTTCGCCTTCACCTACCTGGTTCGGCCTACCCGGCCAGACCAGATACCCGTGTCCTTACGAGTCCGCGTCCATGCGGCGTTTATCTTCGAACTACCGGCAACGCCTGCCTGCGGCATCCTGCCGCTTTCCCAGACCACCCTGGTCTGGCCTTAAAAACAGGTTGTCCATACCCGCTTTTAAATACACCGTTTGCGTTTAGAGAACCGGGACCCGCCGACTGCTCGACGAAGCCACGTGTACCCCATCGACAGCGAATCCCGGTCGCTAAACTCAACTCGACCTCGGCACGCTGTCGGCGCACCGCGATACCCGCACGTTACTTGTGCACACACTGTAAGAAAGCGGACTGAGTCACACTTTGCGTTCTGGAGGGAAAACGCCCCGGGTGGAGGGGCTGCAATTGAGAATTAGATCAACAGCGTCTCGGGCGGACTGCGCGGCTGCGGTCAGTCCGACGGTGCCAGTTCGATGAGGTCGGCAGAAAAGAGGAGCTGGCCCTGCGGGTCGATGATGATGGCATCCACGCCGGGGAGACGGTCGATGAGCTCGAGACCGCGCTCCGGCCCAAGCACGAACACGCTGGTGGAGAGACCATCGGTAAACGTCGCCTCAGGACCGAGAATCGTTACGCTCCATGCACCGTCAGCGGAACGGCCCGTGGTCGGATCGAGAATGTGATGAAACCGTTCCCCGTCGCGCTCGAAGAAACGCTCGTAGTCCCCCGACGTGCTGACGGCGGTGTCCACCAGCGGCAGTACGGCCGACACTTTACCTTCGTCGCGGGGATGGCGGATGCCGACACGCCAGGGCTGCCCGCGGCGGTCCCCGATGATACGACTGTCGCCTCCGGCGGAAACGCTCGCCTGCTCGACGCCCGCTGCCTGGAGCAGGGAGACGGCACGGTCTACGGCATGGCCCTTGGCGATGCCGCCCAGCGCGATGTAAACCTCCGGCCGGCGGTAGCGCACGCGGCGACCGGCGACGTCACGCTCGACATAGCGGTAGTCGATGGCCTGCACCGCTGATTCGATGGTCTCGTCATCCGGGGCTTTGCCCGCGCGATAGTCGTAGTAGCGACCCACGGAGGCGTATGTGATATCGAACGCCCCGCCGGTCAGCTCCGACATGTGGTGCGCTTTCGACAACAGATCCATCATCTCGTCAGAGACGGCAACCCAGTCACGCCCCGCTTCACGGTTCAGCCGCGACAGCTCGCTGCTTTCTTTGTAAGAGCTGAACGCATGATCGATGCGGTGCATCTCGCCCATGACGTCCGCCAGCAGGGATTCCGCGCGCGCCTCGTCGGCATGAAAAAACTCGACATGCACGCGCGTGCCCATGATGCTCTGGGTGTCTTCGTGCCAGGCGCCGTACGCTGCCGAGCCGAAAGCGCACAGCGCGAACAGTACTAATAGTTTATGCATCATCCTTGTCTGCACAGACCTCACTGTCGACAGTCTAGGCGGTGACGGGCATAGATTCCGGTCAGAGCGCACAGTCGGCGGCGATACTGCCGATCGCAACGCCGCGGCGTCCCTGACGTATGCTGTTACGGTCATGGCCGGGCGTGAGGTATGCCAGTGACACGCCGGTAGCCGGATCCACCCAAGCCAGCTGTCCGCCGGCGCCGTTATGCCCGAATGCCTCCGGCGAGTTCGTTTTGCCGAAGCCACGGAAGCTTCTGCTGTCATCGCCGCTGATGATGATGCCCAGCGCGCGATTGGCTGGTTTCTTGAACATGAGATCCTTGAGGTCACCGGAGCGGATACGCCGCGCGTCGGCCAGCGTCTCCGGCTGCCAGACGGTTACCCCATCCAGACCGCCCTGCAGCAGCGCTTGATAAAAGAGCGCCACATCCGCGGCGTTCGCGAGCGCGCCGCCGCCCGGCACGCCGACGGCGCGTACCTCGGGTTTGTTGAAACTGAGAATCGCCTCTTCCGTGACTTCCGTTTCAGGCGGCACCGGCATACCCATCTTCTCGTAGTCTTCCGGCGTGAGCGCGTCACCGCAGTGCTCACACGGCAGCGCGCGCGCGTTTTCCGCCACGGGCAGGCCAACAAAAAGATTCTCGAGACGCAGCGGTTCGAGTACGCGCGTACGCACGAAGTCGGTATACGCCATGCCGGAGCGGCGCTCTATGATCTCCGCGATCATCCACATCGAGGACGACGGGTGGTACTCGAAACGGCTGCCCGGCTCCCACGTCAATCGCCACTGGGCATAGCGCCGCTGGCGCGCTTCCTGGTCCAGCCACTCGAGCGGGGCAAACGGCGCATGCGGGAACCCCGCGGTGTGGGTGAACAGCTGCTGGACGGTGATCACGTCTTTTTCGTGCGTCGCAAATTCCGGCACGATGTCGGCGACGCGCTCATTCTCGTCAAGCTTACCCTCTTCAAACAGCAGCCAGGCAGCGGCGGAGGTAATGGCCTTGGTCGCAGAGAAGATCGGAATCAGCGACTCCGGTTGCGCCGTGCCGAAACACTCGAAGACGCCCACCTTGCCATGCCGCGCGAGCGCCACCTGTACGGCCGGCAGCAGGCCCTGATCCACCTCCCGCTGCACGCGTGCGAGCAGCTCTTCGACTTTGACTGGATTCAGACCGAGCGCTTCAACAGTGGCAAACCGATCTTCTGACATGCGCGCATCCTCGAAAACAAAACCTCGGAGCCTACCCACACCCGGGGGAAATGCCAACGCCCCGCACTTTTCGAGGGCGCGGCGTGCAGCTTTGCACCGCATGCCATTTGCACGGACCCGCCTGCCATCCCTAGAATGCGCAAGATTTTTTGCCCGGTTCCAACATGAATATCCTCGACGGCCTCGAAGACGCCATTGGCAATACGCCGCTCATCCGCATCAAGTCTCTTTCTGAAGAGACCGGCTGCGACATTCTGGGCAAGGCGGAGTTCATGAATCCTGGCGGTTCCGTCAAAGACCGGGCTGCCCTGTGGATGGTCCGGGAGGCGGAAAAGGCGGGCACCCTGAAGCCAGGAGGCACCGTTGTCGAAGGCACTGCCGGCAACACCGGTATCGGCCTTCTGCATGTCTGCAACGCTCGCGGTTATAAGAGCGTCATCTATATGCCGGACAACCAGTCCCAGGAAAAGGTCGACATTCTCAACACCCTCGGGGCCGAAGTGCGCGTCGTGCCGACCGTGCCGTACAAAGACGACATGAACTTTCAGAAGCAGGCGGGGCGCTACGCGGCCACGCTCGACAATGCCGTCTGGGCGAATCAGTTCGACAATACGGCCAATCGGCTCGCGCACTTCGAATCCACCGGCCCGGAAATCTGGGCGCAGACCGAAGGCACGGTCGATGCATTCACCTGCGCGGTGGGTACCGGCGGCACCCTGGCAGGCGTTTCGCGCTATCTGAAAAGTCAGTCACAGGACGTCAAGATTTACCTCGCGGATCCTCACGGCAGCGCGCTCTACAACTGGGTGACCACCGGCGATGCGGTCATGACACCGGGCCCGTCGATTACCGAAGGCATCGGCAACTCCCGAGTGACCGAAAATCTCGCGGGTACCGAGATCGACGATGCGGTGCAGATCCCGGATCAGGACATGGTCACGATGGTGTATCGCATGCTCCGCGACGACGGCTGGTTCTGCGGCTCATCCACGGGGATCAACCTATGCGCCGCAGTCGAAGTCGCACGACGCCTCGGCCCGGGCCATAAGATTGTCACCATGCTGTGTGACGACGGCAGCAAGTACATGTCGCGCCTGTTCAATCCCGAATTCCTCGAAGAACGCGGGCTCAAAACCACCTGAAAGTGCAATTCTTGTCCGCCTCGCTATGGCAAGGTGATGGTCGATTGCGTTAAGTTGGCATCTGCCAGGATGTTCATTGGGGGATAAATGTTGAGTCTTCACCGGTCTATCACGATCGCTGCGGTTGCGCTGTTGGGCGCAGGCTGTGCCAGCGATCAGTACGTCAAACGCACCGAATTCGACGCCACCGTGTCGGAGCTGCGCGCTACCGACGCCGGGCTTGCTTCAGAACTGGAAGGATTCCGCGATCAGTTCACTGAAATGACCCGCGACCTGAACACCCGTTTCGGCGATTACGACAGCACGATTGCCAACCTGCAGGGTCGCCTGCGCGTCGAAATGAGCGCTCATTTCGGCTACGACGATGCGACGCTGCGCGACGCGGACAAGCCGGCGCTGGACGAGTTTGCCGACGTCGTCAGCGACTACGCTCCGAACATCGTCGTTACCGTAGAAGGTTTTACGGATCCCGCCGGTGATCCCGAATATAACCGCCAGCTCGGCCTGCGCCGCGCCAAGGCGGTGCGGGATTACCTCGTCAACGTCGGGGGCTTGAATCCGGAGAGCGTACGCGCCGTCAGCTACGGCGAGGACGCTGCACGTATGCTGCAGCCGGGCGCCTGGGGCGACGACGGCAGCGTCAACAGACGCGTCTCTCTGGTTGTCGATTACCTCGGCACCGCGCCGCGGGAGCTTTCCAGCGTCGGCAGCTGAACAAACGCAAACGGGCATCCACGCGGATGCCCGTCTGTTCAGTTCAGTCTGCGCGGCCTAGAAACGGAACAGCGCCTCCAGAGTCACTGTCCGGCCTATGCCTAGCGCACGGAACTGGCTGCCTGCAATGTTGTAGGCGTGGTTGATCGTCATCTCATCACCCAGGTTGCGGCCGTTCACTGCAACCTCCCAGCTCTCATCGTTCGCCGCGAGAGCAACGCGGGCATCCCACTTGGTAAACGAGTCCTGTGTCGAGTACTCGGCCTGCGTCGGCTGTACGAAGTACTCGTCAGAGTGGTAGACCGAAGCAGCAGCTTTGAGGCGGACGCCGTCGGTGAGCTGAGATTCCCACAAAGCGCTCAGGTTGAACTCCATGTCCGGCGAGCGTTCCAGCGGCTCGCCTTTCTGGTTTTCCGTACCCGTCGCGGTATCACAGTCTGCGTTCGCGGGCGCGCCGGATGAGTTTTCGACGCACTGGGCACCGACGAAGTCGTCATACTCCGCATCGATGACCGAGATAGAGCTGTGCAGGCGAAGATTCGCCGTCGCCTGCCAGCCAAACTCGACCTCGATGCCGTCCACCGTCGCCTCGCCGGCGTTGCCGATGATGAACTGCGTGCCATCGTAGTTGGACGTCTGCAGGTTCTTGAACTCCGTCGTGAAGAGCGCCACCGCCAGGGAGGCCGCGCCATCCAGCAGGCTCGTTTTCATCCCGAGCTCCCAGCTCTTGGCTTCTTCGTCCTCGAAGTCGAAGACGCCGTTACCCTGTTTCAGCGAAATCCCCGCCGCGACGTCCGCTGGCGTGACTGTGGCGGCACCGACGAACCGCTGTGCGTACCCCGGGTCCGCAGCAATTCTGGCCAGCAACTGCGCACCGAGCGTTGCATCGTTGGCCTTCAAGCCACCGGACTTGGAGCCCTCGGCGTAGACGCCATAAACCATCATGTCCTCGTTCACGTCATATTGCAGACGCAAGGAAGGATCGACGCTGTCATCGTCACGGTCCTGGAAAAAGAGGTACTCGGTGTTGTGTCCGAACGTGCTCTGGGTGACGCGCGTCGGTGCAAACGTGCTCGGGCCGGTGAACAGCAGCGGCCAGGAGTTCCCGACACCTTCCTGCTCCTCGTCGGTATACCGCAGGTCGAGGATCGCGCGGAAGCGGTCCGTCATGTTCCAGGTCAGCTGGCCGTAGACCGAGTAGGCCTCACTCTCGCGGCTGAAGTTGCGGTCCATCCCTGACGCTGCGGGATTAATCAGAGGGCCGAGAAACGGTGGCAGCACGGCTTGCCAGAACGCCGGATAAAACGGCGAAAACTGGCGTGTCGTCAGCTCCGAATCCTGATACCAGACCCCGGCGATGTATTCGAACGTCTGCCCCGTCGGCGACAAGAGCCTCAGCTCCGCCGTCGTCTGGTCGTACTCGTCAGCGAGATACGTATTCAGAATGGCTTCCGGATGTCCGTCCACGTCCAGGAACCACTCGTTGTCGTACTCCCAGTAACCGAGCACTGCTTTCAGAGAATGTTCACCAAGCTCGGTATCCATGCTCAGCGTCGCCGAGGTCCACTCGTAGTCGTAGAAGTCTTCTTTCTCGACACCCGTGCTGACGCTGCGCGTATCGTCCGAGCGGTATTCCGCCCGCGGATCGGCACTGGAAGCCGTCATGGCGCCGGGGCGCACGAGCTGATTGTTGCGGCCGTCGGCATACGATTCCCCCGTCTCGAGCTTCAGGTAAAACGAGGTCAGGTCGGTCGCGTCGAACTCGAGCCCCAGCCTTGCCGCACGCGTCAGCTTGGCGCCATCTTCATCACCGGTCGCAATGTTGTCGGTGTAGCCGTCGACATCGTCGAAGCGGACCGCAAGGCGACCCCGCAGCCGGTCGGAAAGCGCGCCGGAAATGTAGCCGGAACTCGTGAATCCGCCGTTTTCGAGCTCAGTGCCGATACGGAATTCACTTTCGAACTCATCCGTCGGACGGGCGCTGATGGCGTTGATGGCACCGGCTATCGTGCTTTTGCCGAAGAGCGCGCCCTGCGGTCCCCGGGCGACCTCCAGCCGTTCCATGTCCATGAAGATCGACTCCATGCACTTACCGCGCCCGCAGTACATATCATCGATGTAGATGGGCACGGAGGAGTCGAACGCCAGGTTTGTGATCCCCGAGCCGAGCCCGCGGATGCGCACAGCCCAGCTGCCGAAGGTAGGCTGCACCTGCAGGCCGGGCACGAAGTTCTGCACGTCGCTCATGTCTTTGATATCAAACGCGTTCATGAATTCGCCGGTCACGACACCCACAGAAATGGGCACATCCTGCAGGTTCGACACACGCTTCGTGGCGGTCACCACCACTTCTTCCAGCACGGGTTGGCTGTCCTCGGCAAGGACAACGCCGTTCCATAGCGCCGCCAGCAATACTGCGCCGGTCAAGATCAGTCGTTTCATTCCATATCTCCCCTCGTTCACGGCTGTTCAGCCGGTTACAAATACATACGGGCCTCTCTCAAGCCCGTCGATCTACTTGTCGTCCTGCCAGGCAGAACCCGCCCAGTCGACGGGTTCCCCTTCGCCAGGAGTTGGTACTTCTACAATACGTTCGTCTACATCATCGAATTCGAGCCTGAGCGCCTTGCAGCAAACGGCGTGCAGGTTGTAGCCCATGATGTGATAGGTCAGTTCCAGAATGTCTTCGTCGGAAAGATGTCGATGCAGTTCATCGAAGAGGGCGTCAGAGGCTCTTCCACCCTGCAGGATGAGCGCATCGGCCCAGGCCAGCACCGCTCGTTCTTTCGCGTCGTACACATCAGCCACCTGCCACTCGGGAATGGCGGCGATCTTCTCTTCAGGTACGCCATTCCTGCGCGCGGCTTTGCAATGCTGTGAGTAGACGAACTGGCTCGCCTGGGTGTAACCCGCGCGCATGATGCCAATCTCGCGTATCGCCGGATCCAGTTCGCTCACACTCTTGTCGGCAAACATGCCGAACATCCCGAAGTGGCTGGTGGCATGATCAAACACATACGGCACCGTGCCGAACACCGTCCACCAGTTACCGGGAGTGCCGGTCGCCGTGCCGGGCTCCGCGACAGGGTCGCGGTCACCAAACAGCGCGTCATAGTATTTGCGGACATTGTCCGAGGCATCGTCTCTGGATATCTGTTTTAAACGCGGCATGTCTCTCTCCTGGATCAGACTTCTGGGTCAGGCGCTGGTGTTGGTGGATTGCCAGGCGATCAACTCGAGTCTTTCTTCGACCGATCGCCAGACAGCGAGAAACCGCGCCTGCAGCGGTTTGTGTTGTCCGCCGCGGCTGGCGCGGCCTCGCAATATCCCCTGGTGTACGACGAGCGTCGTTTCACAGCGGATCTCGTCCGCCTCTACCTCGAGTGCCTCGTAGCTGACGGCCGCCGTCGCGATCGCCTCGACAAACGCCCCTTTGTCTTCCACGGCGCCAGAGGAATGCGTCCAGCAGAGGTCTTCCGCAAGGAGCGCGTTCAGCGTGTCGACATCGGCCTCGATCATCGCCCGCCGGCGCGCCGCGTCCGCCTTTAACAGACGCATGCGGAGATCTTCGGGACGCTCGTTATGCATGATCTAGATGGGCGCGTTGGCCGGCAGGCCAACCAGCAGACGGCCATATATTTCGGTGCTGAGGTCCAGGTCGAACACCGTGTGGCAGGATGCCGTGTTCAAGTCTCGCAGCGCACGCTGCAAGGGGTTGTCCAGGAAATGCGAGCTCGCCCCGCAGGCTTCTACCGCATCACGCACCACATTGCGCGCGCGGCGCACGATATGACCGATGTCGACGCGCAGGCGGGCTCGGTCGAGCTCAGGGCAAGGTTCACCACGCCGCCCCCAATCTTCGACTTCGTTCGCCACGTGATAGAGCTGATTGACGATCGAGTCCATCTCTACCTTGGCGTGTGCGAGCCGCGACTGCGAAAGCGCTCGTTCGCTCTGCTTGGTGGCTGTGCCGTAGACCGTACGGCCCTGCATGCGTTCTTCAAAAAGGCGCACCGCGTTGCGCGCTGCCCCGACCAGCGGCGCGGTGGCGGTCAAACCGAGCACGGGCAACATCGGCATTTTGTAGATGTACGAATCGTGCAAGCGCGCACCGGCGCTGCTGCCATCCCGTACGGTCGCAAGATCCACGACACGATGCGCCGGAACAAACGCGTCGTTGACCGCAATGTCATTGCTGCCCGTGCCTACCATGCCTTCCACGTACCAGGTATCGATGATCTCGGCGTCTTCTATCGGCAGCACATACATGCCAAGCATCGGCGCTTCACGGCCGGGAACCGGGGTCAAAGCCCCAACCATG
Source organism: Pseudomonadales bacterium (assembly GCA_965267275.1). Classification (GTDB taxonomy): domain Bacteria; phylum Pseudomonadota; class Gammaproteobacteria; order Pseudomonadales; family Azotimanducaceae; genus UBA4421. Next base: position 777,554 of record OZ253950.1, on the reverse strand, counting down.
ACCCAGCCGGAGTGCATGACACCAGTACCCCACTGCCAGCGGCCCGTGATGCGATAACCGCCTTCGACCGGTTCCGCCTTGCCATTCGGGGCCAGGCTGCCGGGCGCAATGATGTAGGGATTGGCCCCGAAGATGTCGTCCTGGGCAGGCTGGTCATAGAGCGCCAGCAGCCAGTTGTGCTCCATACAGAAGGTGGTTACCCAGGCATGGGATGCGCACCCTTCACCCAGCGCGAGACCAACTTCCATGAAGCCCGACAGGGAGTACTCGTAGCCCCCGTACTTGCGCGGGACGAACCACTTGTAGGCGCCGGTGGCTTCGATCGCCGCCATGACCTCGTCCACAGGCTTGCGTTCTTTTTCCGCAAGCGCAGCGTTGTCCCGCAACATCGGTGTCAGCGCGGCCAGCGCGTCTATCAGCTCACGCTCAGAAGTAGCCTGCATTCGGTGCTCCCCTCCGTTCCAGCACTCAAACGCTTTTCATTCTACTTGCTTAACGCATGAGATCAAGATACTTTGGAACCTAAGTATTTTTCGGGGGAGAAATATGTCCGGCTGGGAACGCGAATTCGTGTCCATGACGTCTGCAACGAGCGCGCGCAATGGCGCCGGTTTCTACCCTTGTCAGGGCCTCTACTTCAAACCCAAGGGTGCCCGCCCCAAAACCGCCTTCATCGCCACCCACTACAACGTGGATTTCAGCGAACATTATCTCGGCCCGTATATGGCGGAGCGCGGCTTCGGCTTTCTCGGCTGGAACACGCGGTTTCGCGGCGCCGAGGGCTTCTTTTTACTCGAGCACGCCCTCATCGATATCGGCGCAGGCGTGCGCTGGCTGCGCGAGGAAGCCGGTGTGGAGCGACTTGTCATCCTGGGCAACTCGGGAGGCGGCTCTCTGATGGGCGCCTATCAATCCCAGGCAAAGGGCGTCACGATGACACCCACACCGGGGCTGAAGCTGCCGGACGCGCTCAACGAGCTGCAGCCGGCAGACTTTTACGTCTCCCTGTGTGCGCACCTTGGCAGACCGGAAGTGCTGACGGCCTGGTTCGACCCTTCCATCACGGATGAGACCGATCCCACCAGCGTCGACGAAGCGTTGAATATGTTCAACCCCGACAACGGGCCGCCCTACTCTGACGAATTCATCAGCCGCTACCGAGCCGCGCAGACCGCACGCAACGATCGAATCTCCGCGTGGTGCCATAGCGAGCTTGCCCGCCTGCAGGATCTCGGCATGTTCGACAGGGCCTTCAACATGTACCGCACCTGGGCAGATCTGCGACTCATGGACGGAGACATAGATCCTTCCGAGAGAGAAGTAGGCCGCTGTTATGCAGGAGATCCGAAGACCGCCAACTTTTCGCCGCGCGGCATCGGGCTTACGAACACGCTGCGTACCTGGCTGTCCATGTGGTCACTGAATGACTCACACTGCCGAGGAGCGCCGCATCTGGCGCGCATCACGGAACCCGCGCTGGTCATACAAAGCAACGCAGACACCGGCGTGTTTCCAAGCGATGCGCAAGCGATACATGACGCGCTGGGCTCGGCTGACAAGGGGCTGGAGATGATTCCGGGCGATCATTATCTCGAAAATCCCGGGAACGCCCGCGACGACGTTGCCGACATGATCGCCGGCTGGCTGGCGAGCCGATAGCGCTCTAAGAAGGAAGTACTGATGGCGCAAGCGACATCGGCTCAGAAAGACATCCGTGAGGACGATCCCTATCTGGATCCCATGCACAGCATGGGTTACCTGACACGGGTCAATTTCCGCGAGTATTCCAAACTGCTGGAGCAGCTCACGCTGCCGCACGGTGTGAGCGCCGGACAATGGCGGCTGCTGCGCGTGTTGTGGGAAACCGACAACATCACGCAGCGTGAGCTGAGCGATCTGGCCGGTCTCAGGGAAGCGAGCACCGTGCAGACGGTGCGCAGCCTTGTCAATGCCGGCCTGGCGAAGCGTACGCGCAGCGCCGTCGACAAACGGAAACTTTACGTCACCCTGACCCCCAAAGCCCGGCGCCTGCGCGCGAAGCTGATGCCCGCGGTTGTCGAGGTAAACGAAATTGCGCTCGCCGGCATAGATCCAGAAGAAGTTGCGATCGCCCGCAAAGTGCTCAGTCAGGCCTACGCCAATTTATGTAAACAGACCGGAATGCACGATGCTTAACTATCCTTTGCTGCCAACCTCCCTTGTTGGCAGCTATGCGCAGCCGGAGTGGCTGATAGACAAGACACGGCTGGGTGCGCGCCTGCCCCCGCGCGTCCTGCTCCACGACCTCTGGAAACCCGCCGTCGAAGATCTCCGGGAGGCCCAGAACGACGCGACACTGATCGCGCTGGATGACCAGCACCGAGCGGGCGTGGATATCGTCACCGACGGCGAAATCAGGCGGGAAAGTTATTCGAACCGGTTCGCCAACGCCCTCGATGGTGTCGACATAGACAATCCCGGGGAAGCGCTGGATCGCACCGGCAAGATGGTGCCGGTACCCCGAGTGACAGGCGAGATCAGCAGACGGGAGCCCGTTGAGGTGCCATTCGTCGAGTTCCTGAAGGCGCACACCGACAGGCCCATAAAGATCACCCTGCCGGGTCCGTTCACCATGGCACAGCAGGCACAGAACGAGTTCTACGCCGATGACGGCGAACTCGCTCTGGCTTACGCCGCCGCCGTCAACGTCGAAGTCAGGGAACTCTTTGCCGCCGGGGTCGACATCGTGCAACTCGATGAACCCTACGTACAGGCACGCCCCGAAGCAGCTCGGGAATATGCCGTGGCCGCCATAGATCGCGCCCTCGAAGGCGCCGTTGGACCTACCGTGTTGCACGTCTGCTTCGGTTACGGCAAACACGTCGATGACAAGCCCGAGGGATATGCATTTCTCGGCGAGCTCGATGCCTGCAGCGCCGCGGAGATTTCGATCGAATGCGCGCAGCCGCGGCTGAAAATGGATTTACTGACCCTGCTGCCCAATAAGCGCGTGCACGTTGGCGTCATCGATTTACGCGACACGACGCCGGAAACCCCGGAAGTCGTTGCAGAACGCATCCGCGCAGCGCTCGAGGTCATGCCCGCCGAGCGCATGGTCGTCGCACCCGACTGCGGCATGAAATACCTCTCCAGGGAAGTCGCATTTGCAAAGTTGCGAAACATGGTCGCCGGCCGCGACATCGTTCGCGGCGAAATCTCATGAGCCCTACCCACTACGTCGTCGTGACTTTTGTGACCACGCCGGACAACCAAAGCCAGGCGGTCGCGGAAATTGGCGCTTACGTTGCCGATTTTCTGAGCCAGCAGCCCGGCTTCATTACCAGCCGCCTGCTGGCGAGCCACGATGGGACGTCGCTCGTGCATCAGGCGGAATGGACCAGCGAAGCCGCATTTCAGGCGGCCGGCGCTCTGGCGCGCGAGCACCCCGACCTGCCAAAGCTGATGGCCTATCAACCGAGCGGCGCAGGGTATCACCTCGCGCGGACTTTCTAGCACCCACCCCACGCGCAAGCATGCAGATCACGGCCATACGCGAAGCTGCCTTTCCATTGGAAGGCGGTATCGCGAACGCAGTTGTCGACTTTTCCTCCCACACCGTGTCGTTGCTTGCGCTTGTCAGCGACCAGATTCGCAACGGCAGGCCCGTCGTCGGTTTCGCCTTCAATTCCATCGGCAGGTTTGCGCAAAGCGGCATCCTGCATGACCGCATGATCCCGCGCGTCCTCGCCGCAGACCCGGAAACGCTGCTGGACGATCACGGATGTCTGGATCCCGTGCACGTCGCGAGTGCTGCAATGCGCAACGAAAAGCCCGGCGGCCACGGCGACCGCGCGGGCGCAGTTGCCGCTCTGGAGCTCGCAACCTGGGATCTGAACGCCAAGCTGGCTGATCAGCCTGCCAGCACCTACATCGCCGGGCAGCTCGGCACGACGCCGCTCATCACCGGCGCGCCGACTTACGCCGCGGGCGGCTACTACTACCCGGAAGACTCGACAACCCGTCTCGCAGACGAACTGCGTGCATACGCCGACCAGGGTTATACCGCTTTCAAGATCAAGATCGGCGGCGCCAGCCTCAAGGAGGACCTCGCGCGCATCGAAACAGCCATCGAGATCGCCGGCGGCGCAGCCAATGTTGCGGTCGATGCGAACGGCCGGTTCGAACGTGACGATGCTGTCGTCTATGCAGAAGCGCTCGCGCAATACGATCTGCGCTGGCTCGAGGAACCTTGTGACCCGCTCGACTATGCGCTGCACGCAGAGCTCGCCGCCGAATTCGCCGGCACGCTCGCTACCGGCGAAAATCTCTTCAGCGCTGCAGATGCGCAGAACCTCCTGCGCCACGCCGGCCTGCGCGCCGACCGGGACATTTTGCAGATGGATCCGGGTTTGTCTTATGGTCTCAGCGAATACCGCATCATGCTGAACCGGGCAGCTGCGGCGGGTTTCTCGCGCGCTCAGTGCATACCTCACGGCGGCCACCTGATCAATTTACATATCGTGACCGCGCTGGGTCTCGGCGGCTGCGAAGCGTACCCCGGCGTTTTTCAGCCGTTCGGCGGTTTCAGCAAAGCTTGCGCGATGGTCGACGGCCGGATAACGGTCAGCGACGCGCCAGGCTGGGGGCTGGAACAGAAACACGAGCTGGCGCCTCTGATCGCGGACATGGGGGTATGACGTGAAAGTGTTTGTCGTGGGCTGCGGCGCCATGGGGTCGATATATGCGGCGCTGCTGGCCGCCGCGGGTAATGACGTTGCAGTGTTGGACGCGAACCCGAGGCATATTGATGCAATCAATGCGCGTGGTTTGCGCGTGAGCGGAGCCAGCGGTGACCGAACGGTGCACGTAGAGGCGCATCTGGCGCCACCATCCACCACGGCTGACCTCGTCATCTGCGCAGTCAAGGCACGCCACGTGGCTTCAGCGGCGGACGCCATACAAGCGCTAGTTGGCCCCGACACCGTTGTCTTGACGATCCAGAATGGTCTCGGCAGCGCGGATATCCTGGGGAACCAGCTTGGAGCGGACCGTCTCATGGTCGGGGTTGCCCAGGGATTCGGCGCTTCTCTGCCGGAACCCGGCCACGCACATCACAACGACATGAAATCAATCCGCATGGGCGCCTTTGCCGGCCTGGAACTCAGCCGCGTAGCGGAGATTGCAGGAATGTGGGCGGCCGCCGGCTTCGACGCGGCAGCGGTCGAGGACATCCTCGCCATGCAATGGGGCAAGCTGATATGCAACGTCGCCTACAGCGCGCCCTGCGGCATCACCGGCATGACTGTCGGAGAAGTCCGGGATCATCCGCGCGTGGGTGCCGTCAGCCGGGCCGCGGCAACGGAAGCGTACGGTGTGGCACGCAAACTGGGCATCGAGCTCGCGTTCGACGACCCGGTCCAGGAAGTGCGGACATTCGCTGCACGTATGCCTGACGCCAAGCCTTCGGTATTGCTCGATATAGAAGCGGGTCGTCTGAGCGAGGTGGACGTGATCAACGGCGCCGTGCCGGTGCAGGCAAAAAAGATCGGCGCCGCAGCACCGATCAACGCGGCGCTGACGACTCTGGTACAGACGCTCGAAGCCGCAAACGCCTAAGCGCGCGGCGGCTCGCCCCAGTCGGCGTCCAACGCCCGGCGCAGGGCAAAGAGGTTCTTCGCGCCTATCCGGCGGATCAGCTCACTTTCGAGACTGAACAGCCCCTGCTGGGCAATCCCGCGCAGTTCGCGGCCATACTCGGTCAACGTGATGCGTTTCTGGCGCCCGTTGTCCGGGTCGGGTTCGACATCGATGATGCCTTTGGTTTTCAGTTCCTTCAGAACCTGTTGCGCCGCCTGCTTGGAGACATCCAGCTTAACGGCAAGATCCGACGGACGATCAACGCCTTCAGTCAGGTACACCATCGCCATCGACTGCGCCCGCGGCAGCGAAACGCCAGCATAGCGCTGCATGTGCGCCTGCAACCCATCGTCCAGCCAATAAGCCGCATGCACGAGCGTACGCAGGAGCCCATGCTCGTCGCTGTCGATACGCGCTTCCGCGCCGGCATCTGCCATGTTAAGCAGACATCCCGGTCACGGGTTCTCCGTTGGCTTTGATACCCTTTTCGTTGACAGGCAGATCGACGTTCGGCAGACCGGGCTGCAGGGTGGCACAGAACTCCAGCATCACGCCGTCCGGGTCGAAAAAGTAGAACGACTGCAGCCACGTTTTTTCGGAAGCCGCTTCCGCGGTGCGCGACTCCTCGCCGGTGACGACGTCGTTGTGGTTGACGATCTCCGAGCAATCCACGCCTTTCGCCACGAGTTCCTCGCGATAACCCGCAATCTTATCTTTGTCGACGTTGAACGCGACGTGATTCATCGAGCCATGGGCTGAACTGATCGTCGCTCCGGTCCGACCCACGATGTTGCCGGCGGAGGCAACGCCGGGCTGCGCGTCGGCAGCGTCGTTGAACCAGAAGAAAGCGAGCTCGCTGCCGTTACCCATGTCGAAGAAAAAATGCTGGCCATACCCTTCCAGATCGAAACCCTTGGTCAGCTTCATGTCGAGCACGTTGGTGTAGAAGTCGACCGTGCGCTCCATGTCTTTACACACGAGCGCCAGATGATGCAGCCCGTTCATTTCGATTTTGCTCATGACCTCCCTCCGATAGTCAATGTCATGGACCTTCAATATTGTTGACTATTGAGGAGGGTGTCAATAGCATCGCCCGAGAGGTGGGGGAACCTATGCAAGCACTCAGTCATACGGAAACGTCGGTGACATACCGTTGGTATGTGATCATGGTGCTGCTCCTGGCGCAGATGTTTTCGTTCCTCGATCGCATGATCATGGGTCTGCTGGTAGGGCCGATCCGCGAGTCGTTCGCGATCAGCGACACGCAGTACAGCTTGCTGGCCGGTCTCGCCTTTTCTCTGTTTTACGCAATCATGGGCATCCCGCTCGCACGCATTGCCGACAGCAAGAACCGCCGCAACCTGATCACCTGGGGCATTGCGGTATGGAGCTTCATGACCGCCGTATGCGGCCTGGCACGGGATTTCTGGACGCTTTTCCTGGCGCGCGTGGGCGTCGGCGTCGGCGAAGCAGCACTTGGACCTGCCGCCTACTCGATGATCACGGACTACTTTCCCAAGTCCACGCTCGCGCGGGCGCTGTCCGTCTACATGCTGGGTGTCACGTTCGGGTCCGGCTTTGCGTACATGCTCGGCGGCGCGGTTGTCGCCTATGTGCAAACCCTGGAGACGATCAGCCTGCCGCTGCTCGGCGCGATGGAGGGGTGGCAGCTGACCTTCTTCATCGTCGGTCTGCCAGGGCTTCTGGTTGCCCTGCTGCTGCGCTCGACGGTGGCTGAGCCATCGCGGGGGGACAGCGCCGCAGGCGGCGCGCACAGCATACCCATCCCCGAAGTGCTGCGTTACGCCTGGCAGCGGCGCCGCGCTTACGGCTGCCACATCTTCGGCGTCTCCATCTTCGTGATGGTGGTTTATGCGCTGAATCTCTGGGGGCCGACATACTTCATACGCGTGTTCGATTTCAGCATCGCCGAAGCCGGCTGGACGTTCGGCCTGGTGATGCTCGGCGCGGGCAGCGCGGGCCTCCTGTTCGCGGGCTTCGCCGCCGACAAATGGATGCAGCGCGGTGTCACGGACGCGTACGTGCGCGTCATTGTCATCAGCATGGTCTGCATGACACCCTGCACGATCGGTCTCGGCTTCGTGGAAACCCCTGCGGCAGGCATCGTCGTGATGTCGCTCGCCGTGTTTTTTTCAGCCTTCCAGGGCGGGATCACCGGCGGCACGCTGCAACTGATGACGCCCAACCGCATGCGCGGGCAGGTCATGGCGGTCTACCTGCTGGTAGCCAATCTGATCGGGCTCGGCCTGGGGCCAACCGTGCTTGCGGCGACGACGGACTACGTCTTCGGGGCGGACGAAGCCATCGGCCAAGCCATCGCGCTCAGCGGCGCGATCCTCTGCCCGCTCGGCGCGGCCATTCTCCTTGCCGGCATCAAGTCCATCCGCGCTGAAATAGACGCTCGCCAAACAGAACCCGACTGAGACGACTGCCCGCAATCGCTCCCTGGCTGTTCAGGCGGCACCGCGTTCGATCAGACGGATCACCTGCGCTGCCCGCGCCAGGGTCTCCTCACGGTCCTTGAGACGGCCGAGCGTTGCGTACTGCTGAGCGACCCTGTGGTTGCCGCCGAGCTTGTCGGCGTGGCGATTCAAGAAATCCCAGTAAAGCGTCGTGAACGGGCAGGCATCGTCACCGACACGCTTGGCCGGGTTGTAGGGACACTCGCGGCAGTAGTTGCTCATTTTCTTGATGTAAGCGCCGCCGGATACGTACGGCTTCGTGGATATCGAGCCGCCGTCCGCCCAGAGCCCCATACCCATGACGTTCGGCACCATCGCCCAGTCTGAGCCGTCAATGTAGCGTTCACGCATCCAATCCCGCACGAGGGCGGGCGCTATGCCGTAGAGATTGGCGAAGTTGGACAACACCATGAGGCGCTGGATGTGATGCACATAGCCGCGCGCGTCCAGCCCTTTGACCGCTTCAGCAATACAGCGCATCCGGGTTTCGCCCTCACCTGTCCAGCTCGGCGGCAGCGCACGCTGGTGGCCGAGGACGTTGGTGTCACGCATCTCGGGCTTCAGCCAGTACACCCCCCACATGTACTCGCGCCAGCCGAGTACCTGACGCAGCATGCCTTCGGCGGAACTGATGTCGACCTTTCCGGCGCGATACGCCGCGTCCACCGCCTCGCACAGCTCGGCCGGCAATATCAGGCCGAGATTGAGGTACGGGCTCAACAGCGAGTGTGCCAGATGCCAGTTCTCGGCCATCATCGCGTCTTCGTGGGGTCCGAAGCGCGGCAAGCCAAGCTCTATGAAACGCCGCATCCGGCTGAGCGCGGCGCGGCGCGTGGTTGCCCATAGCCCCGCGGGCGCAGCGCCAATAGCGCTATCGGGCAGGTCACCAACGACCGTTTCGTCAGCCTCGTCGAGACTGGTCTGAACGGGCGCCGCCCAGCCTGGATTCTCCCTGGGCGGCGGCTCGCGATTGTCCGCATCAAAGTTCCAGCGCCCGCCGCAGGGCTCGTCCCCGTCCATCAGATAGCCAAAGCGCTTACGCTGCTGCCGGTAAAACGTTTCCATCATCAGCGTTTTACGGCCTTGGCCCCAGGCGGCAAACTCATCGCGGTGGCAGAGAAACTGGTTCGACTTCACCTGCTCGAGCCCCAACGCGGTCACCAGCGCACCGCAGGCGTGCGAATTGGGTTCGGTGACGCGGACAGATTCCGGATGAACCGCGTGACAGTGCGCGCGGTAGCCGGCGCGCAGGCTGTCCGCCCTGCGGTAGTCGACCGTAAAGCCGGCGGACTGCAGTTCTGCGGCGAACGCCCGCATCGCAGCGATCACCAGGTGCAGACGTTGCCGGTGGTAGGCGCGCCAGGTGAGCATTTGCGCGCTCTCGACCATGAGGATCTGGTCACGTTCGGGATCGGCATCCGCCAGCGCGCCGATGCGCCGGTTCAGCTGATCGCCGAATACCCAGATGGTGTGCACGCGCCTAGCCGGCCGACACGGCCGCTTCATCCTGCTCGGTTTGCCGGGCTGCCCGCAAACAACTCGCAAGGTACTCGAGCAGCGCTTCGATATCGTCACCCCGCTCCGTGCCAGGAAAATAGTGCGCCGCGCGTTCACCGCGATCGAACCAGAGACTGCCGGGCGCGTTTTGCTCAGGCTTTGACGCCGCGAGCCAGAGCGCAGTATCAGCGCCGCCGCCGGCATCCCTGAGAAGCGGCCCCAGCGTTTTCTGAAAGACCGGCATCGCCGTTGCCACACCATCGGTCGCTACCCAACCCGGATGCATGACATAGGCACGCACGCCCTGGTCGCGCCACCAGGCATTCAGCATCGCCATAGCCCGCTTGTGGTAGGCGTAGGTGACCGTGCCGTTATAGTCGCGCGTGCCCTGCAATGCCTTCGTCTTGAGCGGCACCGTATACATACCGCCGGATGCCATGTTGATCAGGGTCGCATCATCGCTTAGAGCGCCGGTTGCGCGCAGACTTTCGGTCAGCAGATAGTGGCCGAGCAGGTTGGTCGCGAAACTCTTTTCCAGGCCTTCCGCAGTGCTTTCCCGCTCGTTGATCATCACGCCGACGTTGTTGACGAGCACGTCGATGGTCTCCCCTGCAAGCAGTTCCGCAACACGTTCGACTTCAGCCATGAGGGAGAGATCGGCAGCCAGCGGTCGCACCGCCCCCTGCACGCCGACAAACTGAGACTGGAGCTCGCGCAGCTTCGTTTCGTTACGCGCAACGCAGTAGACGGTCGCCCCGCCGCGTACCGCTTGTTCGGCAATGGCGCGACCGATGCCGCCGGAGGCGCCGGTCACCACCCAAGTCTGCCCGGAGAAATCCGGCGCCGATTTCTGCCACATCAGCCGGCGCGTGGCATAACCGATCTGGGTAAAGCTCGCCAGACAGCCGGAGAAAAACATCGTGCCGCGAATTGCATTGGCCAGCATCGCTCAGCTCCATTCAAAGACGCCTCGCAGGCTAGGAGGAGGCCGGTGAACGGGTCGTGAACCAGATGTCTGCAGACAGTGAAGGCCTTACTGCCGCGCGGCGCTCATGTCGAACCGAGTTCAACCCGTGCCGCGGCCACCGGCAGGCCTGGGACCTCAGAACGAACTTTAAACACCCCCCCGCGGGCGTCTCCTTCCAGGCCTTCAGATCCGGAAACGATGTAGAGATCCCGCAGGTCGTCACCGCCGAAACACACGCTCGTACACATCGGATGCGGTATCTCGATGTGCTCGCGGGGACGGCCATCAGCTTCGTACACGCCAACGCCCTGACCGCCTCCGGCAAGCGCCACCCAGACCGAGCCGTCGGCCGCGACGACCAGACCGTCAGGCACACCGCGCTCGGTTTCGACAAAAGTCTCTTTGGGCCCCAAGTCACCGTTAGCGCGAACCTCATAACAGAACACCGTGCGCCGCAAGCTATCGCTGTGGTAAAGCGTGTTGCCGTCAGGAGAGAAGCCGAGCCCGTTGGTCAGGCGCACATCCTCGGCAACCACGCGCGCGCTGCCGTCGAGGTCGATGAGATAAAGGTCTCCGGCAGCCGGCTCGCGGCCATCCGCGAATACCGGACTGGCGCCTAGCCCGCCGGCGTAGATGCGGCCTGCGGCATCGGTGGTGATGTCGTTGAAACCGACGAGGCCGTTCGCCTCATCGCGCTCCAGCAGGGTGACCGTCTCGCCGCCATCGAACGGTTTGTAGCTGATGTTGCGACCGCTGACGACCACACCACCCGCGGCATGCAGCGACATGCCGCCGATACCGCGGCGGTGGGCAAACACCTCGCTCACCGCGCCATCGGCGGACAAACAGAACACCCCGCCGTTGAGCACGTCGCTGAACAGCAAACCGCGCCCCGATACCCAGAGCGGACCTTCAATGAGCCCATAACCTTCAGTCAGCGCTTCCACTGGCTTCTCCCCTCCAAAGACGCTCTGAACTTGTCACAACCCCGTGGATGAGGCAACACTAGCAGATGGGGAACAACGAGGATCACCATGCACATCGATGCCGACAAGCTGACACAGTTCATCAGTCAGATTTTCATTACCAGCGGCGCCAGCGCCGCGTTCGCGGACGAAGTCGCGGCCCACCTTGTCGCCGCGAACCTCAAGGGGCACGACAGTCACGGCATCGGCATGACGCCTGCCTATGTGCACAACATCCGCACCGACCTGCTCAAAGTCGATGCCGAAGCGTCAGTCATTCAGGACCGCGGCGCGGTGATGGTCGTGGACGGCCAGTTCGGTTTCGGTCAGGTGGTGGGACGTCAGGCAGCCGACATCGCCATCGAAAGAGTGCGCGATACGGGTGTCGTCTGCATGGGTGTGCGCAACTGTCATCACCTCGGGCGTATCGGCACCTATGCCGAGCACTGCGCCGCCGCGGGTCTGGTCTCGCTGCACATGGTCAACGTCGTCGGTCACGAGCCTCAGGTCTCACCCTGGGGCGGACGCGACCGGCGTATGACCACCAATCCGTTCGCTTGCGCGGTGCCGCGTCACGACGCGCCGCCCGTTGTGCTCGATATGGCGACCAGCGCCGTGGCCCTGGGCAAAGTCCGGGTTGCCTACAACGCCGGCACGCAGGTTCCGGAGGGAGCGTTAGTCGACCATGAGGGCGTGGCGACCACCAACCCGGCGGTGATGTACGAGGAGCCGTTTGGCGCGCTCGGCCCGTTCGGCCAGCACAAGGGCTACGGTCTGGCGGTCATGTGCGAGCTATTGGGCGGCGCGCTCGCGGGCGAATGGACCGCACAACCCGAAAACCATCGCAGCCACCATATCGTCAATCATATGTTCATGTGCGTTCTGGATCCGGCGGCATTCGGCGGGTTGGAAAAATTCCAGGCCGAGGTCGACGCAATGATCGACTATCTGCACAGCACGACACCGGCCAAAGGCTTCGACAAGGTGCGGGTACCCGGCGAGCCGGAGCGCGAGTCCATGGCGAAGCGCGTGGCTGAAGGAATCCCGGTCGACGATTCGACCTGGGCAGGCGTGCTCAAGGCGGCAGCAGCAGCCGGCATGAGCGAAGCAGACATAGAGGCGCTGCTGAATTGAGTCCAGAAACGCCGGTCCGCGCTATCTCTGCAGATTGAAAGCGATCACTTGCACCTGGCCGGCCGCACCGAAGAGCTGCGCCGCCGTGCCGTCCACACTGCCCGCGGGGTTCAACGACGGCCACAGCGGCTGCAGCTCGGCGATGAGCGCCTGCAGTTGGCCGGCGACCGCGGTCGCTTTGGGACTGCTGGCAAATGCTGCGCCCCGGGTCCACTCGCCGGCGATTTGGGTGAAGCCCCAGGCATCCTGGTATTCATGCAGATTGTCGATTTCGCCATCGATCACGCCGATCTGATACTCGACGCCCGCCGTACGCAGGAGGTTCTCGATGACTTTCACCGCCAATTGCGGATCCTGCAGCGCGGCAACCCGCTCGCACGTGCGGATGTCCGCCAGCAGCGCCTCGTAAGCAGCGGTCACGCCTGCCTGGCTTTCGCGGCTGACGACCGCGTTTGTCAGCGCGCTCAAGCCCTCACCGAAACCCGCGCAACCGCGCGCTTCGAACGCCGGCACGAGCTGACGGTATATCTCAGCCCGCGGGTGTTTCATGTGGGTCTCGGCCAGGTTTTCGAGACCCTCGCTGTAGAGTGCGTAACCGACTGCCAGATGCCCGCGTATGAGACCAAGCTGGGTGAGATAAGCGACATCGTCCGTCGCCAGCGCCACGCTACCCGCAGAGGCGCCTTCACCTTCGCCACCGGCGACACCTTCGCCTTCGCCAGCTTCACCCTCGCCGCCTTCGCCACCTTCGCCCTCGCCGCCTTCGCCGCCTTCTCCCTCACCACCTTCGCCTTGCAGCAGGAGATTCGCACGCGCTGCGCCTTCACCCTCACCTTCGCCCTCGCCTTCTGAGCCAGCCGCTGCGCAACCGGTCATCTGCGACGTCACGAGCCACGTGGCCGCGCCAATGGTCGCCAACGTTTTCCACTCAAAGCGGGACTCGGGTTTGGGGCGTATACTCTCGCTCATGATCATGTGCCTTGAAGATGTTGTCGGTTCAGCCCGCGTGCAGGCCCTGGTTAGTCTGCTTGAAGATCCCGAGTTATTCGAGTCGGGATCGCTTACTGCCGGACGCTCGGCAAAGCAGATTAAATCGAATCTGCAGGGAAGCAAGCGTCATCCGGAGATTTCCGGTGTCGTCGACAAGGTGCGCGAGGCGCTGGCGCAGAACGCGGAATTCAAGCGCATCGCCATCCCGGCGCGTATCGGCCGGGTGATGGTGAGCCGTTACGAGCCCGGCATGTCGTACGGGACACACTTTGACGACGCTTTCATCGACGGGGTACGCACAGATCTCTCGTTCACCGTGTTTCTCAGCGACCCCGAGAGCTATATCGGCGGGGCGCTGGAACTGACGACGCCGACGGGCAGCCAGGCCATCAAATTGCCGGCCGGATGTGCTGTGGTCTACCCGAGTGATCAGCTGCACGCCGTTCAGCCCGTGACAGAGGGCGTGCGTCTGGCCGTCGTCGGTTGGGTACAGAGCCGCGTCCGCTCGGCGGAGCAGCGCCAGCTGTTATACGAACTCGCCAGCGCCACGGAAACGCTCGCGGCCACGAACGAAGACGAGCCGGCAATCACCCAGCTGCGTTTCGTACGCAACAATCTGATCCGCATGTGGAGCGACGGCTAGGTTCACCGCCAGCCGGCGTTGTCGAAGAGACGCACCGCCATCGGCTGGTTCACGCCGAACATCGACGCGTTGACCTCATCTTCCTTGAACGTGCCAAGCTGCGCGATCGCCCCCGTCGCAGGACCCGTAACAGGGTATTCGTTGTTGCCTTCGGCAAAGAGCTTCTGTGCAAAGTCGCTCGTCAGATACTCGAGAAAAGCAACAGCGTTCGCCCGATTCGGCGCATGCCTGGTGACGCCCGCTCCGCTGACGTTGACATGCGTGCCGCGATCGCCCTGATTGGGAAACACGATCTCGAGCTTTTCCGTGGCGGCGCGAGTGCGCGGATCATCTGAATTGAGCCAGCGGCCGATGTAATAAGTATTGGCAATCGTCACGCCGCACTCCCCCGACGCCACCGCGGTCAGGTTGCTCGTATCGTTACCCTGCGGACGCCTTTTGAAATTCGCCACCACGCCCCGCGCCCAGTCGAGCGCTTTCGTCTCCCCATGTGCTTCAATGATCGAACCCATCAGCGACAGATTGTAGATGTTCGATGAGCTGCGCATGCAGATCTGGCCGGCGAGCGCCTCGTCGGCGAGGTTTTCATAGTCTGCAACGTCCGCAGCAGGCGGGTTGTCTTTGTTGTAGACGATCACACGCGCGCGCTTGGACAGACCAAACCAGTGTCCCTCGGGATCGCGAAGATTCGCCGGCACCCGGCTGTCCAGCACCGCCGACTCGACCGACTGGAAAATGCCGCGCTCCTGGGCGCGCCAGAGCCGCCCGGCATCAACGGTGATGAGCAGATCGGCCGGGGTGAATTCACCTTCGTTGACAATGCGCTCAATGAGGGCGTCGCTGCCGCCTTCGATGAGATTGACCGCCACGCCCGTGCGCTCGGTGAACGCTTCGTAAAGGCGCAGATCCGTGTCGTAGTGGCGCGCGGAGTATACGTTGACGACGCCGCCAAGCTGGCTGTCAGCCCAGGCGCCAGGCAGAGGCAACATGCTGGCGGCCAGCAGAATAATCGGCGCACACCAGCGCCCGGGAAAGTCCTTCACAGTTTGTCCAGCCTCGAAAATCTAAATGAGAATCAATCTCAACAATAAACAAGAATCCCGGCAGGATCAAACGCCAATTCGACGGAGTCGCCGACGGCCACGGGCGGTTTCTCGGCACATACGACTTTGAGGGTCTGTCCCTCGCAGCCGACAAAGGCCATGAAGTGATCCCCGAAAAAGCGTAAATCAGCGAGCACCGCGGGCCCGCTGCCGGCGGCAAGTCTGACGTGCGAGGGGCGCACGACCACGGTGCATTCGGCCGCTGCAGAGCGCGGCGCCGCCGTTGGCAGGACGCCAAAAGCCGTGTGGACGCCGTCGTCGCACCAGGTCCCGGGGATGGCCGCCGCATCGCCGAAGAGCTCGGCGACGAAACGGTTGGCGGGCTGCTCCCAGACTTCCTGCGGCGCGCCTTGTTGAATGATCGCGCCGTCACTCAGAATGGCGATGCGATCCGCCATCTCCAGCGCTTCTTGGGCATCGTGGGTCACGAGGATAGTCGGCACACCGCGCGCTTTCAGCGCCTGCCGCGCATCTTCGCGGAGCCGGCGGCGCAAGGTTGCATCAACGCTCGCAAACGGCTCATCGAGCAGCATGACCCTCGGGCCGGGCGCCAGCGCGCGCGCCAGGGCGATCCGCTGCTGCTGACCGCCGGACAGCGTATGCGGATAGCGCCCGGCGTATTCAGCAAGACCAACCTGCTCGAGCTGTTCGGCAACCACCGTCGCCTGCTCGCTCGCGGCAACACCATGCAGGCCAAAAGCAACGTTTTCACGCACGGTCAGGTGCGGAAACAACACGTGATCCTGGAACAGAAAGCCGAAGCGCCGCGCTTCGGGTGGCGGCGACAGCGTCACATCGGCAAGCAGCGTGCCGTCGAGATAGATTGCGCCCGCCTGCAGCGGTTCCAGGCCTGCGACAAGGCGCAGCAGGGTAGACTTACCGCTGCCCGAAGCCCCCAGCAGGCAAACAATCTCACCGGCGCCGACATCGAGGTCCACATGCTCGAGCACGGGCGTGTCGTCATAACGATGCTGAATGCCGCGCAGAGCGAGCCCTTCGAAGCGCTCGGTCAATCAAACCACCCGGCGCAGACAAGCACCGCGTCGCTGCAGATTTTCCGTACAATCCCGCTCCATGTTACTCACTCTTACGTCCAAACAGTTTGGGCGACGTCGCCCGTCGCTGTGGTCACTGGGTATTTTTGTGATTGCCATACCGATCGCTTTGCCGATCGGCGCCATCTTGTGGTCCCTCGCCGCGCCGAACACCGAAGTGTGGGTCCATCTACGCGACACGGTATTGGCCGAGTATGCCCTGAATACACTGGGATTGCTCGCCATCGTCGCGCTGGTTGCCGGCAGCATCGGCGTCGCCACCGCGTGGCTCACGGCAACGTGTGAGTTTCCCGGCCGCGGGTGGTTTGCCTGGATGCTTCTGCTGCCGTTCGCGGCGCCGGCTTATGTGATCGCCTACGCGTACGCGGATTTCCTGGACTACGCCGGACCGCTGCAGACCTGGCTGCGCGAGAGCGGTGTATTGGACAGCGCGCTGCCATCGATCCGTTCACTGCCGGGCGCCGGTCTCGTGCTGGGGCTTGTTCTCTTTCCCTACGTCTATCTCTTCTGCTACACCGCTTTTGCCGACCAGGCGCGGCCTTTGATCGAAGCGGCGCGCGCGCTGGGCGCCAGCCCGACACGCGGCTTTTTCCAGATTTCCCTGCCGATGGCGCGACCCGCAATCGCCGGGGGACTTGCGCTGGCCCTGATGGAAACCGCCGCTGACTTCGGCGTTGCGGACTTCTACGGCGTCACCACGCTCACGACCGGGGTCTTCCGCACCTGGTACGCCCAGGGCGAGCAACAGGCTGCGATGCAGCTTGCCGGCTATCTCTTTCTGCTCGTTGCCGTGCTGGTGGTTCTGGAACAGTTCGCGCGCCGGGGCAGGCAGTCGAATCCAGTGTCGCGCAACGTGCCGCCGCCGCGCACACGGCTGACGGGGCTGGCGGCCATGACGGCAATGCTCGCATGCGCTGCCCCGCTCGCGCTCGGCTTCGTGCTGCCCATCGCGATCCTGGCACACCTGACTTGGACCGTTGGCGACCCTCAGTGGGGCGCCAGCTTCTTTCAGTACTTCGCCAACAGCGCAACCGTGGCGGGCATCGCCGCAGTGCTGGCCGTCGGCTTTGCACTGTATCTGGCTTATGCGTTACGGCTGAGCGGCGGGACCGGCGCGCCGCTCGGGGTACGTATCGGAGTGCGCACAGCAACGCTCGGCTACGCACTGCCGGGTATGGTCCTCGCCGTCGGCGCCATCGCGCCGCTGACGGCGGTCGACAAATGGGTGGCCTACCGCATCCAAGAGTGGTTCGACGAACGCGCGGGGCTCCTCCTCACCGGATCCGTCGCAGCGCTCACCTTCGTCTATCTCGCACGCTTTCTGACGGTCGCCTACAACAACGTGGAGAGCGGTCTCACCCGTATACCGCCACAATACGACGGCGCGGCGCGGTCGCTCGGCGCAACCCCCTGGCGCGTCCTGCGGCAGGTGCATCTGCCGATCCTGTTGCCCACCCTGTTTACCGCACTGCTGCTGGTTTTCATCGATGTGATCAAAGAACTGCCGGCGACGTTGATACTGCGTCCATTCAACTTTGAAACCCTGGCGACGCGGGCTTACCGTCTCGCCTCCGACGAACGTCTGGCAGAAGCGTCAACAGCCGCCATCGCCATCGTTGCGCTGGGTTTGATCCCCACCCTGTTACTCGCTTGGCAGACGTTTAGCGGACGACGCCAGGCGGACTGATCTCTGCAAATGAAGCCCGGGCTCGTGTTGTTTCAGCGATCTCTATGCCGCTGCCAATCGCTTCTTGTGCAACGCTTCGCCTCCGTGACTCAGTGTACCTTGAGCCATGCGACGCTGACTTCCGCAGGTCCAATCAGCGGGATACACATCCCATAGCACGGTGTCTCTTTGAAACCAGGCATGGTCACCCAGTAATTTCGACCATAGTTGAAATTGTCCCGGTGAAGCACCGTACGGTTGACGTAATCATCTCCCGAGTTTATCGACCATTGGCACGTGTAACCCGTGTTCGAGGTATTCGATAGCCTCAGCTTTCGATAACCGCCATCGTATTCCCACACTTCGAGCACCATCCGGCCGCTGAAGCTGGTGTCGAAATACCATCTGGCGGAAGGGCTTCGATTCCAAACGTTGTACCAGGTATCTATGCGATTGACTTCTTGCAGGCTCATCCTGGCGCCAATGCAACCCGTACCGCGTTGCTGGCCAAACAGTACGTAAATTTCCGGGTCTCCCTCCCACCAGGCCTCCTTCGTTCCCTGCACCCTCAGGTATTTGAGCCCGACATACGAATTACCGGGCTCTTGCGGCACGGGTCTGTACTCGACGTCCTGCCCCACGAAATCGGGTTCGATCTCGGGCAGCTGCTCAATCGCCGCCGGTGCCTGAGGGCGTTCAGCCGCCGAATGATCCTCTTTGCTCACCACCAGGACCGGAGTGGCAGGCGGCTGATCGGTTCGCAAAGAGACCCGCTTGCCGGTTTTCACTGAAAACGCTTGAAGCGTTTCTGGCAGCGACTCGCCCGTCAGCGGTGTAAAAGAAACCAGAAAGTCAGCCTGTCCCCGCCATTTCTTGCGGTGCGCTTCCACCGGGAAATAAAGATCGAGATCCGTGAGTTGATCGGCAGACCGCCCGTGCAAAGACGAACGTGCCTGATTTGCGCGCGACGCCAGCCGGTCCAGCCCCGGCGGCTCGTTTTTACCGTTTCTCGCGCCCTTGATCAGCTGCCCGAACGGAATCGAACCCTCATGATGCTTGGAGCGGGCCAGCTCCGCACGAAGTTGTCCCCGGAAACCGGGGTGAGAAAGCGCGCCGGCAAGCGCCGCCGCCAGGCCATCAAGCTGCTCGTTCACCTTCATTCTGGCTGCTTCAGCCTCGGCCTCGGATTGCTCTGCCGTCACGCCTGTTGCGGGCACGAGACCCAGGACCGCGCAGAGAAGGAGCGACGTTACCGTAAGTAGGGATGAATGCGTCATATGTCACTTTCAAGATTGACTAGCCGACCAAAACAATATCAGGCCCGGAGCTGCACGAAATCACATAAACATGTGATGTGATGCAGCGGCAGTGTCGCCAGAACAGCGGGGCGCGATCGCCCTCAGTGATAAGCCCAGCCGAGCGCGCGGCAATCAGGCAATCGCGTCCGACCGGCGGTCAATCACGATAATTGGGGATACGTCCCAGCCGGCTTCGACCTTAGAGTCAACTGCCCGAGTCGCTTCGACAACGCCAAAGCGTCATCTGCTGGACGAAGCCCACCCATACGCGGTGACGCTGATCATCGTTGCTGCGATCGGATGCGCGGTCAGTGCAATCGAAGTGGCCATCGGAACGCTGTGGCGTCTGAGGCATCAGGCTGCGACAGTCGGAATCTCATTCTGGGTTTCCAGCAAACCACTTTCCGAGATAAGGAGTGAACGATGATCCGGAAACTTTTGACAATCACAGCAGTAATCCTGCCTCTATTCAGCAGCGCGGCTTACAGCGCGGCTTTTATCCACATAGAGGGCATCCCCGGTTCCAGCCAGGATCCAGAACACGTCGGATGGCTCGACGTCGCCAGCTTGTCCGCACCGTCGGTGACTGAAGCCAGAGCAGCCAGACTTCTGGACAGCGCATCACCCAGTATCGCGGAAGCTGTCGCAACCGGGAGAGTTTTCCCGACAGTGATGATTGATCAGGTGCTGAGCGAAGGAACCTTCCGCATAACGATGACCAATGTGCTCATTACCAGTTACAACGTACAGGGTTCCGGTCAGGCTGAAGACATACCGGTGGAAGACTTCACGCTCAGCGCGGAGTCTGGAACCTCCGGGTTCGTTGGCGAGGAGAATAAAAAGGGCAAGAAGGATAAAAAAGAGAAAAAGACACCCAAATCGGACCGGGAGCGAAAAAGCCCGCAGTAGCAGGCAGCTCACAACTCGGCCAGCGCCTCGGCAAGGGACGCCGTCTGCGGCTTGCAGCGCTAAGCGCTGGTCTTCAACTCGATCCCCACCTCTGCGGCAAGCACTTCGACACGCTGTAAAAGCGAGACCGGGGTCTTCCGCAGAACGGTGACTTCCAGCGGCCGGGCGGGGTAACTTTCGGCAAAACGCCGCATTTCGATGCGCAGCTGCTTTTCGGTGAGCTGCATCTCCTGCCAGATGATCTCACCGGTCTCATTCAGCGTGATCCGGAGCGTTTCACCCGTCGCCCCGACGGATAGGCCGAAGTTCGGGCCAATCAGCTCGCGTAAAAACTCAGGCGTCGCCCAGGGCGCAGCACCGCTGTATTTCGCGAAAAACGCTTCTCCCCCGCCAATGCGGGCACGCTGGGGGCTCCACGCCGGGGACAGGATCGAACCCACCAGTAAAAAGTCGGCGTCGTCGCGCAGCACAATCGCTTTGGCCGTGCCACCCGGGCCCGCCACGATCATCTGCTGACCCGCGCTCAGATCCCGCCCCATCGTAATCCGTTCGGCACGACCGTCTTCGTGAAAGAGGTAATAGTCCGCAGGTCCCCCTTCAATGAGCACCTGATAGTCATCGGAGAACAACCACTGTACATAGTTGCGCGGGTGGTTGCGGGACAACATCAGGTATATCGCGTTGCTGGCGGGAGAGGCGCCGTCGCCAGCCTCCACCTCCACATCCGACACCCTGAGCACCGAGAACAATCCGGATTCCACGTTGAGGTGCTTGAGCCCCAACTGTTCGATCAACTCGGCCGCGCGCGCGCTTTCCTCGATCGATGCGGGCACGACGCTACGACCCCGCCAAAGTGAACGCCGCGCTCGGTGTCAGGTGCGGCACGAGATGCTCAATCCGGCGTCACGCCATTGCGCCGAAAGAGCGCAAAGAGTCTGGCCCAATGCCGCTCCGCCGCGGCCTTGTCGTACATGCCTTCGCGCTGCGGGAACACGAAGCCATGGTGGGTGCCCGGGTACCATTCCACCTGGAAACGGCAGCCGCTGTCGGCAAGGTAATTTTCCAGACCGTCGATCATCTCCCTGGGCGCCCACTCGTCCGTTTCCGCACAGCCGAAGTACATTTCTCCGCGAATTTTGTGCGCGTCGAGATGCGGCGAGTCGTCGGCATCGCTGTACAGCCGCACGCCATGGAGCGATGCCGATGCAAGAATGCGTTCGTTGAAGTGCGCCGCCGCGGCGAACGCAAACGGTCCGCTCATGCAGTATCCCACGCAACCCGCCGGTCCATCGCTCGCTGCCTGATCCCCGGCGGCATGATCGAAGAGCACCTGAACGTCCTCGCACACCATGGCGTTGGTCAGCGAATTCATGTGACCAAACATTTCCTCGCGCTTATCCGGCGCCATCGTGAATTCGCGAACCCGGCGATAGTAGAGATTGGGCAGCATCACGTAGTAACCGACCGTTGCAATCCGCCGCGCCATGTCGTGCAACTCCTCACGTTTGCCCGGCGCGTCCATCAGAAAAACCACCACAGGATAGGGGCCATCCCCATCCGGACGCGTGACAAACGTATTCATCGCGCCGTCTTTCGTCTCGAGATCAAGCTCGCGTTCAATCACTCTGCAACTCCTCATCTTCCCAACCAGACCGGGATTATTTAACCACCTCCCCGTCTGCCAAGCATTACTGGTAAATGGCGTCGCGCCACAGTATCGTTGCCCCGGCCAAGTCACCAAGGACACGAATTGCCCGGATCTGACCTCAAAAAAGCCGGTCTCAAGGTCACGTTGCCCCGCCTGAAAGTACTGGAAGTACTGGAAAAAGCGGAGCCGCACCACATGAGCGCAGAAGATGTCTACAAGAATCTGATGCAGTCGGACGAGAGCGTCGGCCTGGCAACCGTCTATCGCGTGCTCACGCAATTTGAAACCGCGGGCATCGTCGAACGGCATAACTTCGACGACGGCCATTCCGTCTACGAGCTTGCCGACGAGAAGCATCATGATCACATGGTGGACGTCGACTCAGGCGCCGTCACCGAGTTCGTGAACGAACGCATCGAAGCACTCCAGCAGGAGATCGCCGAAGAGCACGGTTTTGAGCTCGTCGATCACGAACTGGTTCTCTACGTACGCAAGAAGAGCAGCTGACCGGCAGCATCAGCCCGTCCGGAGACCCCGCTCAGTCGTCTCCCATTTGCGCGGCCGCCTCGCGCTCCAATAAACGCTCGCCTGCAAGGATGCCGCGCATGTTGCGGTAGTTGCCTTCGTGACAGGCATATTCGTAGTTTTTGTGCGGCGTCGGGCGCATGAAGGTCCGCATGGTCCACGGCGCGGTCATATGATCGGCATCGATGACGGTCAGGTCGTACTGCAGGAAACCTTCAGGAGAAAGACGGAACTTCTCAATCAGCTCGAAATCGGGGCCGGTCGGACCAATGCCGTAGTCGGGATGCATGTTGCGGGTTTCGACAACCAGCGTGTCTTCCTCCCAACGGCTCGAAGACGCGCCGCGCCAGAATCGCAGGTCGTCAGGCGGCAATGCACCGTCCTTGAGCGGGATGATCCGATAGCCATAGGCAAACTCACGCTTCATTAGAAGATGATCCTCGGTTTGTACGACTGTGAGGATATTGTTGTCGGGGGCGCGCAGATACGGTACTCCGGAGAAGATACAGCGCTCAGTCACACTGAGCACTTCAGGCCCGGCAAAAGTCTTGCGCGCGCTTTCCGCCGCGGCGCGCAGCGCTTTGCCCGCTTCGGTTGGCTCAGGGAAGCGTCCGTTTTCCGGATCGATGATGCGCGAAGTCCGCAGATCCGGCTCGACATAGGAGCCGAAGTCCAGCCACATGTCCCCGCCAACGTAATCCTCACCCGCTTCCTCGGCAAAGATCTTTCGAATGTACTCATCGAAATCGTCTTCGAAAGCCGCAGCTTCCTCTGGCGTGAAGTGACTTTTGTCGCCCATCGACTCAGGCCGAGCGAGCGGTGTCAAAGAACCAAAAGACCAGGTGCCGGAAAAGTCTGCCGGCGCCGCCGCTGCCGGCATGACCAGCCACCAAGTCAGCACACTCAGGCTTGCCTGTTTCCACGCATTCATCGCGGTCCCCTTCCCTGTTTGCGGCCAGTGTACTACTTGCGCAGCGTTTTATGCTCGACAAGATGCATCGTGACATCAGCAGCCGTTTTGAGCAGACCAAACAGCAACAGGCTCAGGCTGCCCGCCATGGTTGCGCCAAAGATGATCGTCAGATGCATGGGGATGATCCGCAGATAGGGCGTAAACATGAGCTTGCCGATATTGGGGGTGCCGCGCCGGTCGAGCTCCCTATGGTAGCGATAGGAATACAGGTGATTAAAACCAAAAGCGATCGCGCACGCGATGAAACCAAGTTCCAGGAGAATGCCCGGACCGGTCTCGGCCAGAATGAACACAAGGTAGGCAACGTGGAAGATACCGAAGTGAATTGCAAAGAAACCCGCCGTCTGGCGTTTGGTCTCGACAGTCGGCGCCACCGCACGATTGTTAATGCGGAACCCATCCGTCGAGAATGACTCGAGCTTCAGCATGCGCGTGACATAAGAAGCGCCGATGATCACGCTCTGCACCCAGTAGACCGCCATGAGGTCGTGCACCTGCCAGGAAAACACCAGCGCCAGCACCAGCGTCAACAGATTGGCCCCCACGAGAGACCAGACCGAGGCATCACCCGCGAGCACCGGCGCGCCCGTCGCCGCAGTACGCGGCGCGACCTGGGCTTCCAACCGCGCCAGGTACGCGGCGTATTTACCATAGGCCACGCCACAGGACGGACACTGCCAGGTTGGATTCGTCGCCTGCCCGCCGCGGACATGGCCACATTTGGGACAAGCCGTCGCTGTCGATGTCATCGCCGTTCACTTCCCTGCTTTCGCGCAGACACTGGCCCAGTATAGGAAACGGTCCTGCAAGCCCGCTGTGACGCGTTTGGCGATCCGCCAGAGATGATCCAGGCATGACAAAGATTCCCGGCGCGATACCCACGCCACGTCAGGCCAAGCGTTGCACACAGCCAGGCGCTGAGGCCCGCTTTATTCCAATTTAGTCTGTTGCGCGAAGCCGCTATGCTTGGCGGGACCAACAAACCGATATCGCATGGAAGAACTGAAGCTCCAGGACGCGGTGATCTTTCTCGCCGCGGCAGGAATTGTCATACCCCTCGTGAAGCGCCTGCACATCAGCCCGGTACTCGGTTTTCTGCTGATCGGGCTGGCCATAGGCCCCTTTGGCCTCGCGCGGCTCGCCGACGCCTATCCCTGGTTGAGTTATGTGCTCATCACCGACGTCAACGGCGTGCGCGCGCTGGCTGAGCTCGGCGTTGTATTTCTGCTCTTCATGATCGGGCTCGAACTCTCTCTGGAGCGGCTTTGGGCAATGCGACGTCTCGTCTTCGGCATGGGCAGCACACAGATTATCGTGAGTGCGATTGTCATCGGCCTCATCGCCTGGGGCTGGGGTAACTCTGTCGAAGCCTCGGTGCTGCTCGGCGCAAGCCTGGCGCTGTCGTCCACCGCAATCGTCATGCAGTTGCTGATCGAGCAGGGCCGCTTCGGCACCAACGTCGGCCAGGGGACTTTCGGCATTCTGCTTGCACAGGACATCGCCGTTGTACCGATACTGTTTCTGGTCAGCGCTTTCGGCGCCCAGCAGGGCGGCTCGCTGGCTGCGGGTCTCGGCATCGCGCTGGCGGAGGCGGTGTTTGCGGTCGCGCTGATCCTCGGCGTCGGGCGCTTTCTGATCCGCCCGCTGTTCCGCTTCGTCGCGGACGCGGAAAGTCCGGAGCTGTTCATGGCGGTGACGCTGCTCGTCATCATTGCCACCGCTTCCCTCACCCATGCCGCCGGACTGTCTGCCGCGCTCGGCGCCTTCCTCGCGGGCATCCTCCTGGCAGAAAGCGAGTATCGACACGAGATTGAGGTCAACATCGAGCCGTTCAAAGGGCTTTTGCTCGGCCTCTTTTTCATGTCGGTCGCCATGGGCATCGATCTCTTCGAGATCATGAGCAACCCCGTTTGGATAGCGCTCTCCGTCGCCGGACTCATCGGCATCAAAGCGCTCATTGTCGCTGGCGTTGCCCGCGGCTTCGGCTTCGGCAACGGGCAGGCAGTGGAAATGGGGCTGCTGCTGGGCCAGGGCGGGGAGTTTGCGTTCCTGGTTCTGGGTCTGGCAGTCGGCTTCCAGCTCCTGCCCGGAGACACGGCGCAGTTCATGCTGATTGTCGTTGGCGCGACCATGTTTCTGACGCCTTTGACTGCCAAAATCGGCGCTCAGCTGCGTGCTTTGCTGAGCGCTCGCGAGGAAACCGATGCCGAGGTGGAAATTGCCCCGAATCTGTCCGCGCACGTCATCATCGTCGGCTACGGCCGCACCGGACAGCTGCTGGCCAATCTGCTGGATCGCCAGCAGATTGCCCACATAGCGCTCGATCTCGATGCCCGCCGGGTCGCGGAATTGAGTGCCGCAGGCGCGCCCATCTTTCTCGGTGACGCGAGCCGCGCGGCGATTCTCGCGAAAGCCCATTTGAAGCACGCGGCGGTTCTCGCCATCTGCACCGACGATCATGACGCGACGGAGCTGGTGCTCGCCACCGCGCGCCGCGAAGCGCCGGACGTGCCCGTCATCGCCCGCGCGCATGATGCCGCGCACGCGGAAGAACTCCTTGCCCACGGCGCCGCGCGGGTCGTTCCTGAAGTGCTGGAATGCGGCCTGCATCTCGGTCAGCTGATGCTCGAACATGTGGGTTTACCCAGCACCGTCGCGCGCGATCTGGTGGACGCTCAGCGGGTGGAGTCGACGTTTGCACTCGACGCCGCCGCCCGGCAGCAGCCGGAGACGTAAGCCGATACGCCGCTTACCACAAAACTGTAAAATTACGCTGTGGCGGGCAAACTTTTTGCCCTGCACGAACGACATATACCTCCAACCAATGCACAAGAATAATTAAATGCTAGGCACGGTGAGCGATGAGACGTTGGTGTCGCGAGCACTCGCGGGATCCAATGGTGCCTGGATGAAACTGGTCAAGAGGTACGAGAAGAGAGTGTACAACTACGCGCTACGCATGGTCGGCCATCCGGACGACGCCTTCGATCTGATGCAGGAGGTGTTCATGGGTGTGCATCGCAATCTCGCGAGCTTTCGCGGCGATGGCGCATTCCCCGCCTGGCTTTTTCGTATCGCCAACTTTCGCTGCACAGACTATCTGCGGCGCCGGCGCGTACACGAGGAATTCGACGACGAGCGCGGCTTCCTCAACGGCGCACCGGGACCCGAGGAGCAGACCTTCACGACACACGCTAACCAGCAGATCGCGGCGGCGCTCGGCGCCCTGCCTGCGGAACAGCGGCAAGTCGTCGAGCTGAAATTCTTTCAGCACTTTACGTTCGAGGATATCGCCGCCCAGCTTGGCATCTCTCCCAACACGGCGAAAACCCGCCTGTACAGCGCGCTGCGCAAACTAAAAACACACGAGGAGCTGCGCGATGCTTTGTGAGCACGCAAATCCGTTATTGGTCGAATATGCCGAACGCGAACTCCCGCCCGGCGAACTCCTGGAGGTGGAAGAGCACCTGGCAGGCTGTGGCAAATGCCAGACCGACTTTGCGGCCATCGCCGAGTGGCGCAACATGGCGAGCGCCTGGCACGACGAGACACCACCCGCATGGCAGCCGATAAAGATGCCCGGCACCGACTACCTCGAGAGTTTCCGCCAGTGGTTTCCAACCTTCGCCAGCGCCGCCGCGTTAGCCATGGTCGCCATCATCTACATTCAGGCACCGGCCCAGGAGGGCAGCCTGCCCCAGGGTCAGGCGGTGCCCACGGACTATTCGAGCCTGCCGCCGCTGCCGCAGGCCACCCAGGCAGCCATGGTCGAAAGCGTCATGGAGGGCAGCCGCGAACAGCGCCAGGAAGAGTTGCAGGCGCTCTTGCGCATCCTCAAAGCAGAGATGGACCGACGCTCTCTGCAGACCGAAGAGTCCATGCGTTACATCATTTCCAATCAGATACAGGGGCAGCAGGAACTTGACGACCTGTATCGCCAGCTCGCGGACCTGATGGCTACGGACGCAGGCGCGACGCCCCCAATACAAGAGCGGACACAGGGACCGACACGATGAACTTGATGCAGACTGCCGCCTGGGCTCTCGCGGCTACCCTGACACTGACACCTGCGATCGGCGAAACGCGCGAACCGGACAATCTGGCGGCGATCCAGCGCGAAGCGCGTATCGTTGCCGACGTCATGCGCTCGGCGCTGCGCAACGAGCTGAAAAATACGCGCATAACGACGGTCAACGCAGAATACCTGCCCCGCCAGGGTGTGCTGGTATCCGTGAAAATGAGCGCGCCGTGGCTCGAAATCGACAAGAGCGAGTCAACGATTCAGATCAACGGTAACAACATCGACCTCGAGCAGATCCCCGCGATGGTGGAAAACATCCTCGCCGACCTGCAGATCGATGTGACCCCGTACGAACCCGAAGCGCTGGACGACCTCAGAGCGCTGCGCGCAGAGCAACGCCAGCTGCGCCTTGAACAACGCCGGATTCGCAGCGACCTGCGCCGCGATCGACGCGAGCTGGTACGGGCCGAGGGAGACGCTGAGCGACGTCGTGTCGAAGAGCAGATTGCCGAGCGGGAGCGAGATCTCGCCGCGGTAGATGCAGAATACGAAGCCCTGGCAAGGGACATCGAGACGCAGTATGACGACTTGCGCGACTATCGCGTGGGGACGAGCGAACCGCCGGAACCACCCACGCCTCCCGGCTGGGACACTGTGATTGCACAGAGCGCCTGTGATTACGGCGCCACCTTGAAGAGCCTCAGCTCAGACAATTATCTGACCGTGGCGTTGCGGCGCGGTGATACCAACGAGTACTTCGCGTTCAAGATGGATGACGTCAAAGCGTGCAACAGCGGCGATATGCGTACCGAACGTTTGCTGGAGCTGGCCTACCAGTACCAGGGCTGAGGCCGCATCTCTGCACACTTCCGTGCGTTTCTGACGCGCGCGTTGTCCCACAATTCGGACAGAACCCGGCATCTTCGAGTACACTTTCCCGCTTTTTGAGCGAGACGAAGCAATGCAGCTACTGCACGACTCTCAGGTGCGGGCCGACGAGATAGACTCCCTGGGCCATATGAACGTCCGTTTTTATATGGCGCGGATGGAAGCGGCTAACCGCAAACTCCTGAACCAGCTCGGCCTGCCCACTGATGGCGAGGGTCATCTGCTCCTGCGCAGGACGGACACGTACACGCGCTTTCGCCGCGAGCAGTTCGAGGGCGCTCGCCTGCACACTGCTGGCGGCGTACTGAACGTCGGCGAAGGCGGCATGCAGAGCTACGTCGAGATCAGAAATCCGGACAGCGACGAGGTCGCGGCGACGTTCATCGTCACGACTTCCCTGATCGATCGCGCAACGCGCAGCGTGCAGCCCATGCCGATCGCGACGCTCGAGGACACCGATGAGGTGGAGATTCCCGGCTATGCCCAGCCGCGCAGCCTGTCCCTGGCCGCCGTAAACACCGATGTCTCTCTGGAACAACTCGAGCGCAGCATCCCGGACATCGAAGGCAGCGGCATGATGAGCGGCAAACGCGAAGCGACCATCGAGGCCGATGACGTCGATGCGTCGGGATGGCTGCGCGAAGATCTGGAACTCATGTTCCTGCCTTTCACCAAGCTTGCCGCGGCAACCGGCGAGCAGCATGGACCGCCGGTTTTTAACACTGCTGACGGCCGTCGCGTCGGCTGGGCGGTCATGGAAACCCGTAACCTCCAGTATGGACAGCCGCGCCTGGGCGACGAGCTCTCTTACTTCAGCGCGGACCTGGCATTGGAAGAGAAAACGCGTCTGTCACGCCGCTGGGCGCTGGATCGGAACACCGGCAGACTGCTGGGTCTGAGCGATACCGTAGGGGTGTGCATCGACCTGGACGCCCGCCGCGCGGTGACCTGGCCTGAGGATCTACGCGCGCAAATCGAACGCTACGTGCAACCGCAGCTGGCCTGACCGCTCGGGCTCAGTCCGCTTCCTGGTCGAGGAGATCGCGATACTGACGCATGTGACGCAGGGCGCTGACCTCGTCACCCTTGAGTTCGCAGATGCGCGCCAGGTTGTAGTGGGCGTCGGGGATGCCAGGCGCGCGTTCATAGAAATCTGCCGCCTTGCCCGTCTCATCGAGCTCGTCGAACACGGTGCCCAGGTTGTAATAGGCAAGCTGGTGACCGGGCCGCGCTGTCAGCGCGAGCTCATAGTGCCGCTTGGCGTGCTTGAGATCGCCTTTGAGCTGATAAAGGCGCCCCAGGTTGACATGCGCGTCTGCGTTCTTCGGATCGAGCCGGATCGCCTGCTTGTAGGCGTCGGGCGCTTTGTCGGGCTCAACTTCTTCGAGATCCAGACCCAGGTTGTACCACTCATCGGTATCCAGGTCCTCGGCGGTGGCTGCCGCACGCACGTGGCGCTCGGCGATTTGAGCCACGTTATCCGCAAGCTCTTCCGGGCCAAAATCGAGCTTGGCCTGCCCGGTCTCCACTTCCCACACGTGATTGTCATCGCGCACGACCACGCTTGAGCCATCCGCGTATATGCGCACGGAGCTCAGCGAATCCACCTCTGCCATTTCCTTCTTCAGCTTGGTGAGCGCTCGATAAGCCTTGCGCGTCGACACCGACGCGTCCAGCAGACCTTTGGCGGTCTTCAGCAGAACCACATCTTGAAAAGAGAAGCGATACTCGCCGCGCTCGCCGCGGCCTGGCTGGACGAGTTTGCGCCGGACATAGTGGCGCACCTGATCAGGGTTTAGGCCTATGAGTTCAGCAGCCTGTTTCGTACTGTACCCACTCATTAACTTGAGTAGTTAACCCCTCGCCTTATTCTTGCTTGCAGATTTTGCCTTGGTTGCGCCCGCCTTTCTAGATGCACGGGCAGGAGTTTTGCGTTTTGCAGCCCCAGCGGCGGCTTTTTTACCCTTCGGCTTGCCGTCGACCGACGCCTTGAGCGCTTCCATCAGGTCGACAATCTTCGCCTCGGCCTGCTCTTCAGCGGGCACGGCGATCTCCTGACCGTCAATCTTCTGCTGGATGAGGTCCATCACGCGTGAACGCACCTCGTCCTCGTAATTCTCCGGCGCGAATGTCTCGTTGACGCGCTGTTCGATGATTTTTACCGCGAGATCGAGCTCGGCATCGTCCACTTCGCACGCATCGAGCGGCACTTCCTCGAAAGAGCGCAGCTCATCCTGATGCTTGAGTTGCTCCATGACGAGGCCTTCGCCCATAGGCCGCACCAGCACGAGGTGACTCTTGCCACGAGCGGCATAACTCGCCAGCGCAGCGCGCTCAGTGGTTTCCAGCGCCGCCCGCAGGAGGTGGTAAGACCTGCCGGCGCCTTTGTCCGGACCAAGGTAGTAGACCTTATCGATGTAGATACGCTCGATTTCCTTCAGCGGCACAAACTCCGCGATATCGATCGCATTGGTGGACTCGACGTTCATGGCTTTGATTTCTTCGGGTTCGAAGAGCACGAACTGCCCTTTGGCGAACTCGTAACCCTGCTTGAGCTCCGCACGCTCCACAACGTCACCGCTGACGGCATCGACGTACTGCTGTTTGACGCGATTTCCGTCCTCAGTTAAGTAATTGAATCTAATGGACTTAGTGGAATCTACGGTGGAATAGAGTTTCACCGGTATCGCCACGAGACCAAACGATATCGTGCCGGAACCTATGGCTCGTGCAGCCATGTCATCACTCCTTGGGCAGGGGCCGAGGACTATATCGCAGGGTTCTGGGGCGCTCAAGAAGGCAAACACCGGAGTTGACAAACGGCCGCACCTCCACGATATCTGGTTCATGCCGCGCCATAAGAACCCCCAACTGGCGGCCTACCGCGCCAAACGCGATCCCGGCCGCACGCCGGAGCCGTTTGGACGCATCCACATTCCCCCTACGGGACAGCTCTTCGTCGTCCAGCAGCACAACGCCAGGCACCTGCATTTCGACCTGCGCCTGGAAATGAACGGCGTGCTCAAGAGCTGGGCAGTGCCCAAAGGTCCGTCCGACGATCCTTCAGACAAGCGTTTTGCGGTGGAGACAGAGGACCACCCTCTCGATTACGCAGACTTCGAGGGTCACATCCCCGCGGGTAACTACGGTGCAGGCTACGTGATCGTCTGGGACCGCGGGCGGTATCGCGCCGTCGAAGACTTCGAAGCCGGCTATGCGAAGGGCAAACTCCTGTTCGAGCTCTACGGCAGCAAGCTGCACGGCCGCTGGACGCTGGTGCGCCTCAAGAGCAAGACGAGCACCGGTAAAGAGTGGTTGCTGATCAAGGAGCAGGACAGCCATGCGCAGGCGGATGGCGCGAGCTTCCAGGACACTTCCGTTTTGTCCGGGCTGACCGTGCAACAGCTGGCAAAACCAGCCGCCAAGCAGGGCGCGCTGAAGCGCAGCGCCGGCAGGCTCGAGCGCGCGCGCCAACAGACAATCGATGAGGTGGATACCCGCCCCATGCTGGCCTCGCCCGGCACAGCGTCCAATCGCAAAGGCTGGGTGTGGGAACTGAAATACGACGGCTACCGGATTATCGCCAGGAAGGATGGCGGAGAGATTTCGCTCATCACCCGCAACGGCCACGAAGTGACCGAACGCTTTCCCGAAATCGCCCAGGTCGTGAGCCACCTGCCGGCGGGCAGGCTCGTGATCGACGGCGAGCTGGTCGTGAACGATGCAAGCGGCAGGCCGAGCTTTGCCCTCATGCAGCAACGCGCGCGCCTGTCTGCGCAGCATCAGATTTCGACAAGCGCAATCACACAACCCGCCAGATACTACTGTTTCGATCTCCTCCATCTCGCCGGCCAGACTTTGACGCATTGCGATCTGGTCGATCGTAAAAAGGTGCTGCGCGCGCTGCTGCCGCCGCAATCCGCGCTGGTGTACTCCGAACACGTCGCCGACCGCGGTGTTGCAACCTTCGCGGCGGCCCGGGAGATGGGGATAGAAGGCGTCGTCGGCAAGCGCGCGCGCTCACCCTATCGGAGCGGCCGCAGCAGCGACTGGATCAAAGTCCGCAATCAGCGCACCGACGACTTTGTGATCGTTGGCTGGTCAGCCAGTCGCGGCAGCGACCAGGACATCGGTTCCCTTGCGTTGGCGGAGTACCGCGACGGCGAACTCACCTACGTGGGCCATGCTGGATCCGGTCTGAACGGGCCGCTGCGCGGCTACTTACGCAAGGCTCTGTCCAAACTGGCCCGCAAAACTTCGCCGATAAAACCAGCGCCGGAGACAAAGAAGCCGACGCACTGGGTGCGCGCGAATCTCGTAGCCGAGGTGGCGTATACGGAATACACCCCGTACGGCCATCTGCGCCACCCGAGCGTTCAGCGCTTGCGGGACGATAAGAAAGCTGAGGAATGCACGGGTCAATTCGACGGCGTCGCCGGGGCGGGTATCAAAACGGCAGCGCCCACAGCGGTAAGCGTCACCAATCCAGACAAGATCTTTTTCCCGGAGGCAGGCTTCACTAAAGCGGACCTGGTTGGCTACTACCGCAAAATAGCGCCGTGGATGCTGCCCTACCTCGAGGATCGGCCACTGGTGCTCACACGCTTTCCCGACGGAATTCACGGCAAGTCTTTCTTTCAGCGCGACATCCCCGACTACGTGCCAGACTGGATACGCCGCGAGGTGCTATGGAGCGAATCGACGGAACGGGAAATTCACTACGTCATCGCCGCTGCCGCCGAGGATCTGGCATATCTCGCCAACATGGGGACCATCCCGATCCACATGTGGCACAGCCGGGTCAGCGCGCTGGAACGTCCCGACTGGTGTGTCCTCGATCTCGATCCTAAGGACGCGCCCTTTACGGATGTCATCACGCTGGCGAAAGCGATCGCCGACATCTGCGACGCGATAGACCTGCCGGCATACCCCAAGACAAGCGGTAAAAGCGGCATGCACGTCCTCATGCCGCTCAGCGGCCAGCTTTCTCACGATCAATCTCGCACGCTGGCCGAGCTCATCGCGACGCTGGTCGTGCGCCGCCACCCGGAGATAGCAACCATCGCCAGATCAGTGCGCGCACGCGGAGGCAAAGTGTATGTCGACTTCGGTCAGAACGGACACGGCCGGTTGATCGTAGCGCCCTTCGCAGTGCGCGCGGAACCTGCCGCTTCGGTGTCGATGCCGTTACGCTGGTCAGAGGTCAACGGCAGACTGAAGAACGAGAACTACCACATCGGCAATGCGCTGGCGCGTCTGCGTCGCATGGGCAAGGACCCGATGCGAGAGGTTTTGACCGAAGCGCCCGACCTGGCGCGGAGCCTGGCGCTGCTATCCAAGCTTCTCGACTAACTGACAAACGTCTCCACGAGCATCTCGATCAGCGCCGCGCCGATCCAGGTGAGCGGGACAATGAACAGATACAAACCCAGGCGCGTGATGATTCCCAGATCGAAGGGTCATTCAGGAACCGACGCAACTTCCCGCCGCACCGCGAGCAGCGGCGCCAGCTGGTCGTAACCCTCCTCTTCCACAGCGTTGATCTGAGCCTGCAGACCCTGCAAATACGCACGTTTTGCCTCTCGGAATCTGCGATGCAGCGGCCAGACAGGCGCCAGCAGCAGGAAAATCATCGGAACAGTCGTGGCAATCACCCCCGGAATTGTCGTCCAGGGGTCCGTTGCAGGCCCCAGCCACATGATTGCAAACGAGGCCTGAGCGCCGACGATCATGAGGGTCGAGCTGACCGCCATGCGCCCGAACGGGTTGAGCCGCGCGGCGTCCAGCACGTCCACATCGACCATGCGCGTCAACGCACGGAACAAGCGCGCATTGTCGACCAGCGCATGCACCGCGCAGGTGACCGTCACCCAGACAATCAGAGAGCCGAGCGTCACGGCTGCGCTGAATACGCTGCCCGTGAGGGAACTCATCATGCTGGTGACGCTGCCAGCAAGAATGTAGCTTTGCACGAGCCACGCAAAGATCCCAATACAGAGATTTATCGCCACCCACAGAAAGGATCGGTCGGAAATCCCCTGACGCATGCGCTGCAATTCGTCGGCGGGCAGCGTGAGCGCGATGCACAAGTCGTCAAACGCTTCCTCCGTGCGGCGCGTGATGAAATGAAATACCGGCACGATGTAGGCGACGATGACGCAGAAGAAAAGCGCAATGTGCCAGGTGCTCTGCGCGCGATCCGTAGCCAGAATGCCCGCCGACCAGAATGCCCCGAACAGCACGGTAAAGATGACTCCCGCGGCCAGCCAGCGCCCGCGCGCACTGTCGGGCATACCCCACAAAAGCCAGAGTTTCATTGCGCGGCTGCCTCCACACTTGCCTCCTAGGCCAACTTTATGCGGATGAGCACCACGCGTTCGAGGGCGGCTTCGAAGTCCTGCTCATCAGGCTTGCCATCGTGCATGCGCACATCGAGATAGGCGGCATCTGCCGGATGCGCAGCCCATAGCGCCCGCATCACCGGGCCGGCGGCCGCAGGATCGTCCGCCTCTGCTGACACGTTCGCACGCTGCCAGACGCCGCGCAGTAACACGTCCGCCGTGCGGGTCTGGCGGAAGTTATGCCACCAGGCGCCATCGTTGGACGTCACCACCAGTATTTCACCGTCGTTTTGCAGATAGCGAGCCGGCACCGTGATCTCGCGACCCGACTTCTGACCTTGATAGCGCAACGCGAGGATGCTGCCGCTCACCAGAGCATGCAGAGGCGAGCGCAAAAGCAGAACCACAATACTGTTGAGCAGGCGAAAAAATGCGTGGGGGATCTTCACAGCGGGCTAATCGAATGCGGTAAATCGGCGCGGGTCGTCGCGGTGACGGTACGCCGCCTCTATATCCTCGCGAATGACCCTGCCGCGCGAAAGTTCGGGCAGGTCATCGGCGGCAAAGAAGGCCGCGGCGGAAACCTCACTACCCGGTTCCGGTGCATCGTCGCCCAACCACTCGCAGATGAAAAACATTTTGTAGAAATCCCGGGTATCGGGCTTGTAGGCGTACTTGGCCTTGTGGCGAACGCTGTAGAGCTGGCGCGCCTTGACCTTTATGCTGGCTTCTTCCCAGACCTCTTTTTCAATGTTTTCCGCTGCAGAGAGACCGACATCGGCATAACCCCCCGGCATGGTCCAGAGGCCGTCCGCGCGCTCCCTCACGAGCAGAATCTTCTCGCCGTCGAACACCGCGCCGCGCACGTCGATCTTCGGCGTGGCGTAGCCCTCGGCAAAATCCGGCACGAGCTCGCGGATCCGCTCAACCGGCACATCGGCCAGGCGTGCAAGCATGGCGTTGGCTATCTCAGCAATCTGGGCATAGCGTTCTTTGTCGTAGTCGTGACTGCCGAAGTAAAGACCCGTCGAACTGATTGCCTGTAGTTGCTTAGCCCAGGCAAGCCATTCCTCTTCCATCATCCAACCAAAATCACCGCCAGCGGCGACTTTACCATCTAGGCAACTACGTGGAACCCGCCATTAAGTTCCGCTGAAAGCCGCCCAGAATGGGCCACTATGTACTGGTACAGTCACCGGATGCGTTTCGCCGACCAGATCAAAGGCTGCCTGCTCGCTCTTTTACTCGCCGCCGTCTCCGCCTGCGTGTACGCACCGGAACTCGTCCCCGCCAAACCGTCCTACGCGTCACCGCCATCGGCAGATACCCGCATTGCAGCGTATCTGCGCTCGGCAGGCGTCAACACCCCCCGCGTCTGGCCCATCTTCACCGGCACCGAAGCGCTGACGACCCGCATCGACCTCATCGATGCCGCCGACACCACCCTCGATCTGCAGTATTTCCTGTGGCACAACGACCCAAGCGGGGTGCTGGTCATAGACAGAATTCTCGCGGCCGCAGATCGCGGGGTACGCATCCGCGCCTTGGTTGACGATATCCAGCTGGGCGGGCTCGTCAGCAAAC
This sequence comes from Pseudomonadales bacterium, assembly GCA_965267275.1. Lineage (GTDB taxonomy): Bacteria > Pseudomonadota > Gammaproteobacteria > Pseudomonadales > Azotimanducaceae > UBA4421. Next base: position 741,248 of record OZ253950.1, on the reverse strand, counting down.
TCAATGCGCTGACCGACCATCCAAACATCGAGATACGTATTTTCAATCCATTCAGCGTGCGCTCGCGATTCGAACTCGGCCTGTTCCGACTGGCCGAGTTCGCCATTGACGGCAATCGCCTCAACCACCGCATGCACAACAAACTCATCGTCGCGGACAATCAGGTCGCCATCCTCGGCGGACGCAACATCGGCGATGACTACTTCGACCTGAGCCCCAAGCGCAACTTTCTCGATCTGGACGTCATGTTGACGGGGGCTATCGTCCCGGACCTCTCGGCCGGGTTCGATGCATACTGGAACAGCCGCTGGGCTGAATCCCCCAGGAAACTGTTGAACCTCTCGCCGATCCCCGACGATCTGCAGAAGCTGCGCAAGCGGGTCCGCAAACGGGTGGAAGAACGCCCTGACATCGTCGCCCTCACCACCGCGGAAGATTTCACACGCACGCTGGACCTCGTGGCAGATGCGCCGAACCTGACGACCTATCAAACCATCGTGGACGATCCCGATGTCGGATGGTTCAGAAATCCCAATGAAATCGCCGCGCGCCTGGGTGCTCTCGCGCGCGGCGCGGAAAGCGAGGTGCTCGTTGCGACCCCCTACCTCATCCCCTCAGCCGAGGTACTGGACATCGCCGAAGAGCTGACAGCGAAAGGGGTAAAGATCCAGGCAATCACGAACTCCCTTGAAACAAACGACGTGGCGATCGCCCAGGCGGCATACGCACGTTTTCGCAAACGAATCGTACAGACCGGCATCGATCTCTACGAAGTGCGGGCAAATGCCGAGATTGCGCTCGACAACATTGCCGAAGACATTTCTTTCCACCCCAAGTTTCTCATTCTCGACCGGCGCTACGTTTTCATCGGGTCGCTGAATCTGGATCCCCGGTCGCTGTACCTGAACACCGAACTCGGGGTCTTGCTCGATGCCCCGGAACTCGTCGACCAACTGCACCGCTACTTCATCGACATGAGCCGGCCAGAGAACGCCTGGCGTATCGTCGATGCAGAGGAAGGGGTCGAGTGGCGGGCTGGTGATGAGGCATACGACCGAACGCCAACTAAAAACACCTGGCAGCGCCTGCGTTACGCGCTCTACAGCCTGCTCCCGCTGACTCACCAGCTCTAGGGGAACTCGCTCGAAAGTCCCCGCACGGCGCCGGCCTTCCGGTCACACGGCGCATCCCCTATCATCGCCCATCACTTTTTCTACCGGGGGACGCCGATGTCTGATCTCAAACTGGGCCTCATGCTGGGATACTGGGGTTCACACCCGCCCACCAATCACATCGAGCTTGCGCAGGAAGCGGAACGCCTCGGCTACGACTCCGTCTGGACCGCCGAAGCTTATGGCTCCGACGCGCTGACCCCGCTTGCCTGGATCGGCGCGAACACCAGCAAGATCAGGCTCGGCACCGGAGTCATCCAGCTGTCCGCGCGCACGCCCACAGCGACGGCAATGGCGGCTATGACGATGGATCATCTTTCCGGCGGCCGCATGATCATCGGGCTCGGCGTATCCGGACCGCAGGTCGTGGAAGGATGGTACGGTGCGCCCTTCGCGAAACCCCTGGCGCGCACACGGGAATACATCAACATCATGCGTCAGGTCATCGCCCGCGAGGAGCCTGTGGCCAACGATGGCCCACACTACCCGCTGCCCTATACCGGCGAAGGCGCCTGGCAGCTGGGCAAGCCTTTGAAGTCGATCGTCCACCCGCTGCGCAAAGAGATTCCGATTTTCATGGGTGCGGAAGGCCCGAAGAACGTGGCGCTGGCGGCAGAGATCGCAGACGGCTGGCTGCCGTTGTATTACTCACCGTTCCGCCAGGAGGTCTATGCACCCTCCTTGTCGAACGCCAAACCCGATTTCGAAATCACCCAGGGCGTTGTGGTCAACATCACCGACGACGTGGCTGCGGGTCTGATGCCCATTAAACACATGCTCGCGCTCTACGTGGGCGGCATGGGGGCGAAAGATCGAAACTTCCACAAGGAACTGGTCAGCCGCATGGGCTTCGAGGCGGAGGCGCAGGTGATCCAGGACCTCTACCTCGCCGGCAAGAAAGACGAAGCGGCTCACGCCGTGCCCGACGCGCTGGCGGACGAGATCTCCCTGGTGGGACCGGTCGACAAAATTCGCGATCGCCTGCAGGCCTGGGACGAGACCCCGGTGACCTCTCTGAACGTTTCTGCGCGCAGCACCGCCGAGCTGCAGACGCTGGCAGAGCTCATGCTCAACCGTTAGACGGGGTCAGGATTCGCGCTTTTTGCGGCGCTCTGCCTTCAATGCATCCTTGAGCAACACCAGCTGCTCTTTGGTGACGCTGCGAAACTCCGGGATGGCACAGCGCATGCCCGGTCGGTAGCCGCCAAGGCCGGATTCATACAGCGTGCGAATCCCGTCGAGGCGGCACAGGCGCCCGGCATTTGCCTCGTACATCACCGGCTTGCCGCGGCGCAATCCCGGACAGCGGTTTTCGAACTGCACCAGGTAGTACTCACTGCGGCCGACCCGGAAAGCGACATGCTTGTCATCGATCACGTCGACGCTGCGTATCATGTTCGTGCGCAGGCATCGGTTTTCGTCGACATAGTCTTCAGCCTCAGGGTCGCGGGTCAGAATTTCCTCTGCGGTGAGCACAGCATCATCCTCCGCGCCCGCCGCGGATTCGGCCTCTTCCGCATGCGCAAGGGCGCCGCTCGTCAGGAACGCACTCAAAACCCAGATTTGCGCGGTGCGCAGAGCGTTCACGAATCCGCCAGGGATTGCTTCAAAGCGGGTATCTGCTCTTTCGAGAGGCTTTCGAACTTCCCGAGACGACACCGCGCTGCCGCACCGTCGTCGCCAGGTCGCCGCGCCGTAATACGGTCGTTGGCACAGACCTGAGATCCGGATCTTTCGACACTCAGATACATGTTGTCTCGCAGGCCGGCGCAGCGACTCGCCAGGCGATTGAGCCAGACCTTATCGACTTTGCCATGGATCAGAATCATTTCGTTACTCAGCACTTCAAACTGATCGAGATCACGAGCGTAGAGACAATTTTCAGAACTTTCAGCCCAGGCTGGCATGGCCGTGGCGGCAACGATCACCGCAGCCAGCAAGTGGTGGTTGATACGCGTCATGGTTGACCTCCTCACGCGATGGGCCTCCGAGTCTCCTACAGCGCCGCGGGCTTGTACATAGTCCATTGTCAGACGCGCACGGCTACGCGCGCGCCAAATGCGTTTCGAGGGCAGAGAGCGCCGTGCCGACGTCCTCGGCCAGCTTGCAGTCGAGGAGTTCTTCGCCACGCATTTTGCCGCGATTGATGGCGGCAATCGGTATCCCCCGCTGATGTGCGTGACGCACGAAACGGAAGCTCGAGAACACCATCAGCGAGCTGCCGAGCACCAGGACGGCATCCGCTGCCTCAACCCAGGCATACGCCTGATCCACGATGTCACGCGGCACGCTATCGCCATAAAAAACGACGTTGGGTTTCAGCACACCCCCGCACGTTTGACAATCCGGCACACAAATGTCGGTAAAGTCCGAGCGGGCAAGGTCGGCGTCGCCGTCAGGCGCCACGTTGAAAGCCACTCCCCCCAACTCAGGGTTCTGCCGTTCGAGCCACGCCTGCAGCGCGGCGCGCGACGACACTTCTCCGCAACTCATGCACACGACCTGATCGAGCCGTCCGTGTAGATCGAGCACTGCCTCCTGCCCCGCTCGCTGATGGAGACGGTCCACGTTCTGCGTAATGACGCCCGCAAGCCTGCCCTGATCTTCCCACCGTGCGAGCACACGATGGGCCGCATTGGGTTCGGCGCGCATGAACTCCGGAAAGCCGATCATGCTGCGCGCCCAGTAGCGCCGCCGCCAGCTGAGCTGACCCATGAAATCCTGATGCTGGACCGGCTGCGGGCGCTTCCATTCACCACGTTCGTCGCGATAATCACCAATACCGCTGGCGGTGCTGATGCCCGCCCCGCTGATGACTAACAAGCGTTCACTGTCGCTTAGGAATTGCGCGAGCTCCTGCAAATCGATCTCCTGTGCCTCATTTCGGTGCATGCCGCGGCCATGTGTCCCACGAACTACGTGAACGGAGTGTGTACAATATCGTCATGAGCATCGAATGGAATGACTACGCTGCCACGGACGTCTGGGACGAGTTGATTGCGCCCGGAGGGCGCGCACGCAAAGGTGCCGCCGCGCTGAAACGAGCACTGGCGAAACTCGATGACGATGAACTCCAGGAAAGGCGCTATGCCGCGGAGCTCGCCATTCGTTCCATGGGCATCACGTTCACGGTCTATTCCGGTGAAGAAAGCGGCACAATCGACCGCGAGTGGCCTTTCGACATCATTCCCCGCTTGATCCTGAAGTCCGAGTGGGACGCGATCAGCCGCGGTCTCGTTCAGCGCGTACGCGCGCTCAACATGTTCATCGACGACATTTATCACCGGCAAAAAATTCTCAAAGACGGCGTACTGCCGCGCGAATACATCGACAAGTCCAAGGACTATCGCCCGGAGTGTATCGGTGTCACACCACCGCACAGGGTCTGGTCTCACATCTGCGGCAGCGATCTCGTGCGCGGCGGTGATGGGACTGTCTACGTTCTCGAAGATAACCTGCGCGTGCCGTCCGGCGTGTCGTACATGCTGGAAAACCGCGAGGTCATGAAACGCGTTTTCCCGGAACTGTTCGAGGACTACGTCATTCATCCCGTGGACGACTACCCGAATCAGCTCGCGCACTGCCTTCGCTCCTTGAATCCCAATGCCAACCGCACCGCGCAACTGGCGGTCCTGACGCCCGGCATATACAACTCCGCCTACTTCGAGCATGCCTATCTCGCCAACGCGATGGCAGCGGAACTGGTGGAAGGCCGCGACCTCGAGGTCGGCAAAGACGACTATCTGTACATGCGCACCATCGAAGGTCTCGTGCGGGTCGACGTGCTCTATCGCCGCATTGACGACACATTCATCGACCCTGAGGTCTTCAACGCCGATTCCGTACTGGGCGTGCCTGGACTGATGCGTGCGTGGCGCGCGGGCAAGGTTGCACTCGCCAACGCGCCGGGCTGCGGCGTAGCGGATGACAAGGTTATCTACACTTACGTGCCGGACATCATTCGCTACTACCTGAGCGAAGAACCGCTGCTGCCCAACGTACCCTCTTATCGCTGCGTGGAAAAAGAGCATCGCGACTACGTGCTCGACAATCTCGACCAACTGGTCGTCAAACCGGCCAACGAGTCCGGCGGTTACGGCATGCTGATCGGGCCTAAGGCGACCCGCAAAGAACGCAATCAGTTCGCCCGCCAGATACGCGCGAATCCGCGCAACTACATGGCGCAGCCCATGCTGAATCTGTCCACCTCGCCAACGCTGATCGATACTCACGCGGAACCTCGCCACCTGGATCTGCGACCGTTCATCCTGAGCGGCGCCGACAACTACGTCACGACCGGGGGGCTGACGCGCGTGGCGATGCGTAAGGGAAGTATCGTCGTCAACTCTTCGCAAGGCGGCGGCAGCAAAGACACATGGGTGGTAGACGATCAATGAGCGCTAAAACGCTCTCGAGCACGGCGCTCCGCACGTACTGGCTCGGACGCTACCTCGAGCGTGCCGGCAGCACCGCACGGCTGGTGCAGGTCAACGCCAACCTGATGATCGACCTGCCCATGCGGATGCCCCTGGGGTGGTTGCCGCTCGTGGAAATTCTCGCGCAGGAAGATCTGTTCGACGAGCTTTACGGCGACGCGACCGACGGCCGCCCCGAGGCAAGCAACGAAAAACCCGTCGCTCGATTTCTGCTGAGCGACGGGCGTAATCCGGGAGCGCTTCTGAACGCGCTGGGCTTTGCCCGCGAAAACGCCCGCACCCTGCGCGGCTCGCTGCCCCGTGCGGCTTTTGAGCACATCAACGAGATACATCTCTACGCGAAAGATGCGCTGCAGGAACCGCTGAGCCGCTCTCGGCGCAACCAGGCACTGAAAGCGATCATCGGCCAGCTCGATCAGGTCAACGGTTTTCTGTCTTCAACCATGCTGCACAACGCGGCCTGGCAGTTTTTCCGTCTGGGCAACTTCATCGAACGCGCGGATATGACCACCCGCATCATCGACCTGCGCACCGTCAATCTGCTGGACGCCGCCGGTGATCTCACGCCCTTCGAGGACATCCAGTGGCGCAGCGTGCTGAACTCGCTGGACGCCATGCAGGGTTATACCGCGACGGTGCAGAATCCGATCAACCAGGAAGACGCGCTCGAGTTTCTCCTGCAGAATCCCGAGCTGCCGCGGTCTCTGCTGCGTTGCCTGACCACCATCCGCAATTGCCTGCGCGCCCTGCCGCAACACGACGAGCCGCTGGAATTGATCAACAACATGCGCCGGCAGCTGCAACGTGCGAGAGTGCGCAACCTCAAAGACGCGCGCTTGCACAGCTTCGTGGACGCACGTCAGAAACAGCTCTACACACTGCATCAGAAAATCACCAGGAATTACTTTCCGCAAAGCTAAGCCGCGCCAGCGCGCCAATGACAATCAGGGGGAGACATGATTCAGCTTTATGGCCTGCGCCTCAGCAACTACTACAGCCTGACGAAAGCACTTTTGATCGAGAAAGGGCTCGACTTCGAAGAGGTCAAAGCCCCGCCCACGCAGGAAGAGGACAACCTCGCCCGCAGCCCGATGGGGAAAATGCCGGCCATCGGCGTGGACGGCGCATATCTTTCCGAAAGCCTCGCGATCGCCGCTTACCTGGAGCGGCTTGCGCCGGAACCGAGACTCGTCCCGGAGGATCCCTTTGCCGCGGGCAAAATGATGGAGCTGATCTGCCACATCAAGCTCGACGTCGAGCTCGTGGCGCGCCGCTGCCTGCCGGAAGCTTTGTTCGGCCAGACGGTCACCGAGGAGACCAAAGCAACGACCGAAAAAGATCTCAGGCGCGGTATGCAGGCAGTCAACCGTCTGCTCGTTTGTGATCCATATGCCGCCGGCGCCGAATTCACGCTTGCGGACTTCTATACCTTCTACTGTTTCGGCCTCGCCAACACGATATCTATGAAAATGTTCGACTTCGACCTGCTCGCAGAAAATGCCGACCTGCAGGCGTTGATGGCCAGACTGGCAGAGCATCCGAGCATCGCCCGGGTCGAAGCTGACAAGGTCTCCTGATGCGCTCCATATGGTTTGCGTGGGCAACGGCCGCGACGCTGATCGCTGTTTTCGCCGGCAGCGCGAGTGCCCGCGAGATACCGCGCGCAGCGCCGGAAGATGCGGGCATGTCGAGCGAGCGTCTCGCGCGCATTGCCCCTGCAATGCAGAAATACATCGACGCAGACCTGACACCTGGAGTCGTCACTGCGATCGTCAGGCGCGGGAAGCTCGTCCACTTCAGTGTGCAGGGTGATATGGACGTCGAGGCCGGCACTCCAATGCGCGAAGATGCCATCTTCAGAATTGCCAGCATGACCAAACCGATCACTTCAGTCGCGCTGATGATGTTGTGGGAAGAAGGTCACTTCCAGCTGCGCGATCCCGTCAGCAAGTTCATACCCGCGTTCGGCGACGTACGGGTGAACACCAGCGCGGACGCCAGCGGCGTAACCGGAGAGCTGGTGGCGCTCGAGCGGCCGATCCAGATTCGCGACATGCTGACTCATACGGCCGGCCTGGCAAACAACTACATCGGCAACGCCGAGGCCTACCGCACGACGATGAATGAGCCCCGTCCCGTCAACAACGCAGAGCTCGTTGCACGTCTGGCGAGCCTGCCGTTGAACTACCAGCCGGGCAGCGAATGGCAATATTCCGCCGCAACGGACGTGGTCGGCCACCTCGTCGAGATCATCAGTGGGCAAACGCTCGATGAATTCTTCGCTGAGCGCATCTTTGCACCGCTCAATATGACCGACACACACTTCTACCTCGACACGAGCAAGGCCAAGCGCCTCACAGCTCAATACAAACCAGATGAAGACAATCGCATTGCGCTGCAGGATCCGGCCGGCGAAGCGAGCCGCTGGGTCACGTCGAGCGGAACTCTCTTTCGCGGCGCCGGCGGGCTCGTGTCGACCGCACGCGACTATCTGCGCTTCCAGCAGATGATGTTGAATGGCGGCGTGCTGGACGGCTCCCGTCTGCTGTCACCTGCAACAGTCAGCCTGATCCTGGAAAATCACACCGGCAATTTGCCGCTGTGGCTGGCGGGGCCCGGCATGGGATTTGGCCTAGGTTATGGGGTTGTCGTCGACAGGGGCGCGGCTGCGACGCCGCTGTCTGAGGGTGCCGGCTACTGGGGCGGCGCATTCTGCACGATCTCATGGCTCGATCCCGAACAGGAGCTGGTAGCAGTGCTCATGACACAGGTCAGGCCCTACACTCACATCAACATCCGCCAGGATTTCCAGGTACTCACATATCAGGCGTTAGTCGACTAGACGCCGCCGTCTCGGAGCGGAGCGACACGAGAACGTACACCACCAGCGACGCCAACAGAGCCGGAAAGACCTCGTGCAGCGTCCCGCGCAGGCCGCTCAATATCCAGAGCAGCAGGACACTGACCCCCACAATCATGGATGCCATGACGGCCGCCGAGCTGCCGCGGCGCCAGTGCAGACCGAGAACGACCGCAGGGAAGAAACATACCGCGTAGAGACTGCCGGAAAATATCGTGATCTCAACGATGTCACCGGGGGGATTCAGCGCGAGCCCCGCAGCAACGACCGCAAAGCCAATCACGGCCAGCCGGGTCCACTGCAGTTCGCGGGTTGTCGCCCGGAACGGCGCCACGACGTTTTTGTAGAGCGTCGACGCAGCCACGAGCAGCACGCTGTCCATGCTCGACATCGCCGCGGCGACGATCGCGACAATCAAAAAATCTGCCGCCCACAGCGGGAAGATCGCCGGATCGTTGACCAGGGTCGGGACGATGAGGTCGGTATCAGTCACCCCCTCCATCAGCAAATGGGCATAGACACCCACCGGGAAAATGCAGAACTGCACCAGGCTCAGGCCTATGACCGCAATCCAGACACCTTGCCGCACCGCGGCATCGTCGCGAAGCGCATAGAAGCGCGAAATCTGGCGCGGATCGCACAGGAGCTTGAGCGAACCGGACAGCGATATCCCCATCAGCACCAGGAACGGAATGCCGCCGTTCAGTTCGAACAGAAACTCGGTATCGGGGCGCTCAGCCAGCTGTGCAATGGCACCGACGCCGCCAGCCGCGTCGGTGACGAAGTAAAAAATTGTGGCCGAACCCAGCACCATCAGAACCCCCTGCACGACGTCCGTACGCACGACGGAGACAAAACCGCCAATCGAGGTGTACAACATGACGATGACGAGGGTCACCGCGACGGCGCCTTCATAGGGGATACCGAGAAACTGCTGAAAGAGGTGTCCCGCGCCTTTGAAGATCGCCATGAGGTAAAGAAGACTCGAAAATACGATAACCAGCGCCGCCGCCACGCGCAGAACGTGGCGCGGATGATCATCGCTCGCGAAGCGGCTGCCGAGGTAATCTGGAATCGTCAACGCGTCCCAGTGACTTGCAAATCGACGCAGCTTCGGCCCGACCCAGCGCCAGGACAGATACGTAAAAAGCACCAGAGTGAGCGCCATGAGCAGCCAGGGCAGGCCGTAGTCGTAACCTTTGCCCGCATGTCCGATATAGCTGTTGGTGGAAGCAAAGGTGGCGAAAAAGGATACGCCGATGGCGAGGCCGCCCATATTACGCGCACCCACGTAGTAGCCGCTGAGACCATCACGGCTGGCGCGGCTGCCGAGATACGCGTTCGTCAGCAGCATGATCGTATACAAGACCAGCAGCACTCCAGCCAGCCAGTGCTGTAACAGCCACTCCATAGGAGACCCTCTTTCCCTTTTCTTCTCAGTCAACGCGCGTGCACCGCAAGCGCCACTGCTCAGTATGGCGGCAGCGCGGGTGTCCAGCGTTGGCTTTTCCCGTTATGCTTGAATCAGTTCGTCCGCAAGGATAACCACGCCATGCGCTACCTTGTACAGTTTGCCATCCCGGCTTTGATTTTCCTCGGTGTCATCTACGCCGTCACGCAGCGCAAGCGGCAGCCGAATGCCGAGGGCGAAGACGGCGCCGGCATGTTCCTCACCATTCTGGTCATCGGCGCCGTCGTTGCGGTGGCGGTGCTTTTCGTTCTGCAGGTCAACTGGGATCTTCTGTGAGCGCCATTGCGGCGCCGAACAACAACGCGCTTGCCGTTCAACCCCAACCGCATGGCTTCGGTGCAGCTGTCACCGGGGTCGATCTGAGCGCCCGATTGACTGCGGAGATCGTCGCGGACCTGCGCCACCTGTGGCTGACTTACCAGGTCATCTACTTTCCTGAGCAGCCCCTGACCCACCGCCAGCTCATGCGCACGGCGGGTTATTTTGGCGAATTCGGCGAGGATCCCTACGTGACCCACGTGCGCGGACACCGCCACATCCTCGAAGTCCGGCGCGAGGCCGACGAGCAGGTCACGCCTTTCGGCGCCAGCTGGCATTCAGACTGGTCATTTCAGGCTGAGCCCCCGAGCGCCACGTTGCTGCACGCCAAGATCGTGCCGCCGTATGGGGGCAACACGCTGTTTGCCGACGGCTACCGGGCCTACGAGACGCTCGACCCGGTGCTCCGCGAGGAGGTCGACGAACTGGAGTGCCTGCACAGCGCGCGGCGGCCCTACAGCCACGAGGGATACGAGCGTTCCGGTGGCAAACTGCGCAGCATGCGCATCCGCCCGAGCGACGGCGCATGGGCGACCCAGGCCCACCCGCTGGTGCGAACGCACCCGGAAACAGGGCGCCGGACATTATGGATCAATCCCGTCTACACAATTGCCGTGAAGGACATGGCGCATCAGGCATCTGAAGCATTGCTGCAGCGTTTGTTCGAACATGCGCTTCAGCCGCGTTTCATCTACGCCCACCAATGGTCGGCCGACATGTTGACCATCTGGGATAACCGCTGCGTCACCCACTGCGCCCAGGGCGGCTATGATGGTCATCGGCGTGTGATGCATCGCTGCATCGTAGCCGGAGACAAACCCGTCTAGGCAGAGTCCCCGCGGCAACTTTCCCCGCGCTCAACTATCGCTGCCACCCTTCTGTCGTAGCTCGCTTTCAACAGGGAAATGTGCAACAGTCCGGGCATTCCGGAAGTAAGACTGCGCCCGCCATGATCCACCGCCTTGGTACCGTGTTATGCACGACTGCACTCGTAGTAACCCTGCAGGCGGGCGCCGAGACCGGCGACTACCTGCCCGACGATCTTCGCAGCCGGGTCGACCAGCTGAAGGTAGAGCGCGCAACAATTCCCACGCGTCCAGCCAACATCAGAGCACGCGCTGAGCTCACTCTGGAGTGGTTGAACGCCTACGCGATCGACGGCAGGTATATACCCGTCAACGCCACACAGGTCATCGCCACCGTGCTCGGTGAAGAAACCGTGCGCCCTGGCATGATCGACGCCCTCGACGCCACCATTCACGAAATCGCCTACCTGGACGACAACCCCGGCGCGCTCGGCAGCCTCAGCGCCGACACCGGGCCATTCGAGGCAGGCGGGATCGGCACCATCACGCAGAGTTACGTGGTCGGCACGCGCCCGATCCAGACCGGCGGCGCGATCATGGTTGCCCGCCACTTCATGACAAGTTTCGGCACATGGCAGGTCAGAGACCCGGCCGCGGCGAACTACATATCCATCAGCAGCAGCAACGAGAAAGTCAGTTTTGTCGCCAGCACGACGCCGCTTCGCGGCATGCATGGTGGCTTTCGCAGTTCGCGACCGACGCTGATTTTCAAAGTTGCCAGCGGCACGCTTGTCGAAGGTGACCGCATCACCATCCACTACGGCGATACCAGCGGCGGCTCGCCGGGTATGACGATGCCGACCTTCTCGTCAGATCGCATGCCCCTGCCGCTGTACGTCGCGTTTCGCGACGGCGGACACTACTTCAGCCTGCCCATCCAGCCGATACGCATCACCGGCAGCAGCATTGCCGGGGTAACCGGTTTCGCACCCTCCGTCGTTGCCTCCGGAGAGGCTTTTGAGCTGAGCATTCGCGCCCGCGATCGTTATTACAACCGCGCAGTCGGCGCGGTGCCGAACTGGCGTGTCCTGCGGGGCGATACCCTGCTCGCCGAAGTCCCGGCAGCCGGCGCGATTACCCTGACCGAGCTGGCCCTGGACGAGCCGGGACCGCATCATCTCACCATCATCAGCGCCGACGGCGCGATCGCAGGGGAAGTCAATCCGATCCTCGTCTCGGATCTTCCGCGTCCACAGATATTCTGGGGGGATACTCACGGGCACTCCGGCTTCGCGGAAGGCGTCGGCACACCGGAGCGCTTCATGCAGTGGGCAAGGGACGATGCGCGTCTCGACTACGTCACCCACTCGGAACACGATATCTGGCTGGACGACGCGGAGTGGGAAACGCTGCGCGACAACGTGCAGGCGTTCACCGAAGAAGGTCGCTTCATCGCGTACCTCGGCTACGAATGGTCGGTCAACACGACACGTGGCGGACATCACAACGTGTTGTACCGAACCCCGGAAAATCGTAAACGCATCGACGCCCACTTCTATCCGACGCTATCGCAGCTGTATCAGGGTCTGCGCACCCACGCCGACCCGGCAGACGTGGTCGTCATTCCTCATGCGCATCAGGCTGGCGACTACCGCATGAACGATCCGGCGCTGGAACCCCTGGTGGAAATCATGTCGCAGCACGGCAATTTTGAGTGGTTCGGGCGCATGTACCTCGACCAAGGTCACCAGGTCGGGTTCACCGCCGCCTCGGACAATCACCTCAGCCAGCCGGGCTACTCCGCTCCGCTCGGCGGATCGCTCTCACAGCGCGGCGGCCTGGGCGCGGTATTGGCAGACGAGCGGACCGTTGACGGCATCTTCGACGGCATGAAAAACCTGCGCGCTTACGCGACCACCGGCGACCGCATCATTCTCGATTTCGAGGTAAACGGCGCGGGCATGGGCCAGCGCGGCGAGTTTGCCGAAAGCCGGACGATCAACGGCCGCGTCATCGGCACCGCGCCGATCGACAGCATCAGCGTCGTCAAAAACAACGAGACGATCTGGCAGCGATCTTATCTCGATGACGAGACCGACAGGATCAACCGCACCGATACATTCATGCTGACGTTTGCGTCCGCCTCCGACCCTTTCCACCCGTTCGACAATCCGCGCGGCTGGCGCGCCTGGGAGGGCACGCTGGAGGTGATCAACGCCGATCTCGTCAGCATCGAACCCGTGGATGCCAGCTTTCCGCTGCAAACCGTCAGCAACGGTGACGCAGAGAACCGGGTAACGTTTGCAACCAAGACCCGCGGCGATACGAGTTCATACCTCGTCAAGCTCGAGAACGTCCAGCGTACGGCACGCCTGCAGTTTGACCTCGTCGAAACCAGAGAAACCGGCGGCGCACCGCCGTTCTACCGCCCCGCCCAACGCGTCCCCGCGGAGAGTTTTTCTCTGGCGCTACGGGACATAACCGCCGGCCGGGTCAGCCACACACAGGTGTTCGACGGCTACGAGGACACGACAACGCTCCGCCGCATCATCACCGATGGCCCCAAAGTCGTGGACTTCGAGCTGACGGACGAGGGTCAGAAGCACGGTGACTACTACTACGTTCGCGTGGTGCAGGCCAACGACGCCACCGCCTGGTCTTCACCCGTGTGGATCGGCGGACACAACAAGAAGTGAGCGCAACCGACTTCCAGCTCCACCCTCAGCTCGAGGCGGATACCTTCCCGGTCTGCACGCTGCGCCTGAGCCAGTGCCTCCTGATGAACGACGCCCGCTTTCCATGGCTGATTCTTGTCCCTGCCTTCGCCGGTCTGCGGGAGCTGCACGACGTGCCTGCACCCGACCGCACCGACTTATTTGACGAGATAGAGCGGGTCAGCCGCGCCCTGGACGCACTCACCGGGTCATTCAAGATTAACGTCGCGGCCCTGGGCAATCAGGTACCGCAGCTGCACATCCACGTCATCGCCCGCCGTCAGGACGACGACGCATGGCCCAACCCGGTGTGGGGGAGCGGCGCCGCCGTGCCGTACACCGCGGATGCTGCTGCTGATCTCGCGGCAGAACTGCGCGCCAGCCTGGCCTAGGCAGCGCCGTCCGGCAGGGGGATGGGATTGACGTGGGCCGGCACGTCGTAGCCTCTCTGCACGGCAGGCCGTCTGGCGATATCCACATACCAGCGCAGCAGATTCGGATACTGATGCAAGTCCATCTGCTGCCACTCATACCGTGAGATCCATGGCCATGTGGCCATATCAGCGATGGAATAGCTGCCCCCGAGATATTCGACCTGTGCCAGGCGGCGGTCGAGCACGCCATAAAGACGTTCCGCCTCAGCGTGATAGCGTGCCTCCGCATACGGCGCTTTGCCGGGATTGAACTTCAGGAAATGGTGCGCCTGACCAAGCATGGGACCGATCCCACCCATCTGCAGCATCAGCCACTCCAGGGTCACGTAGCGATCATCGCCCCAGAAGCGGTCATGGGTATCTGCAAGGTAGACGAGAATGGCACCAGACTCCATGAGGTGCCTGCCGCTATCGCGATCGACGATCGCTGGAATCTTGTTGTTCGGACTGATGGCCAGAAACTCCGGGGCAAACTGTTCGTCTTTGCCGATGTTGACCGGATGCACCGCATACTCGAGGCCGAATTCCTCCAGCGCGATTGAGACCTTGCGCCCGTTGGGCGTTCCCCACGTATACAAATCTATCATCCGCTACTCCTTCGCCGAGCGCTGCAGCGCCCCGGTATCTTCGAATTCCAGCAGCGGCCAGCCGCGCGCCTCGCCGAGCTGCACCAGCGCACGCTTGCCATTGACCACCACCGGGCGCCCGACCGCCTCCAGCAACGGCAGATCCTCCGGCGAATCGCTGTAGAAGTAAGCCGTCTCGAGACTCAGATCACTGCCCTCAATATACGCGCGCGCCGCCTCCAGCTTGCCGGGTCCGTAACAAGGCGTTACACCACCATCGATACGCCCATCGACAACTTCGAGTTCGGTGCAGCACAGGTGTTCGATCCCCAGACGTCTGGCAACTGGCGCTGCCTGGTAGCTCGTCGCGGACGTCACCATGACGACATCGTCGCCCAAGGCCTTATGCGCTTTGACCAGAGCTTCGCTCTCACCGTACATCCATTTGGCGAGCCGGCGATCGTAAGCCTGCTGGCCCAGCGCCGTGAGATCGACCTCGGACATGCCCGCGATATCGTTGATCGTCGCCCGCAGCATGTCGTCATATTGAATTTGTTTGAGCCCATATCTGGCGAACATCACGCCGAGCGACACAAACCGCGCCGGTCCCATATCCCCGTTGAAGAGCTCCTGCCAG
Organism: Pseudomonadales bacterium; assembly: GCA_965267275.1. Lineage (GTDB taxonomy): Bacteria > Pseudomonadota > Gammaproteobacteria > Pseudomonadales > Azotimanducaceae > UBA4421. The sequence continues at coordinate 725,834 of OZ253950.1, read as the reverse complement.
GCCAGCGCCGTCAGCGAATAGCCATCTATCAGCGTCCGATCGAGATCGAAGAAGGCAACCACGTTGCGCTCCGGGGGGCGAGCGGCGAGATCACGAAGATATTGCGCGGTGTGCGCCTTCACAATGCGTCCTGCTCCTTGAAAGCACGCATGTCCTCAGGCTCCCACTCGTTGCGGAATGCCAGCAGCAACCCGGCACCGGTGCGCTGACTGAGCGGCAGCTGCGCGTCGGCATCCGCTGCATCGTTGAAATCGTCGTAGAGGCGCCGCAACCGTTCGAGCGTGCGCTGCGCCGTCGCATCGGACACGGTGCCCCAGGCAAACCTGAAACTATCTTCGGTACGCACGAGCTTCCGGTCGAGAAAGCTCGACAGCACGCTACGAATGAAAAAACGTTCGATCGGGCCGTTACGGCGCCAGCGAAAGCCCCGGGAAACGCGCAACCGGTAACGATTTTCGGGCAGCAGCTCGATGATGCCGAGATGATCGAGGCGCGCAAACAGCCGTTGCAGCTCCAGCCGATCAATCTTGTAACTGTCCAGAACATCTTCGAAACGATATCGATTGAGCACACAGATCGCGGCAATGAAGAGTGGCAGGTTATCTGCCAGCTCCCGTTCGGCCGCCTCGGGCAGCTCGAGCGTGCGTTCCCTCTGGTCATCTACGGACCGGACCAGCTCCAGCAGATCGGCGCCGGCCAGCTCACAGAGCTTTTCCATGCGGTCGACGCTGAACGACTGTTCTTTGAAGAGCCGTTTGACGCTCGCCTCGGACAGATCGAGATGGCGAGCGGCATCCGCGTAGGTCAAACCTGCCTTCTTCAGCACCCGCTTCAGGGCATCGGTGAGGTCACTGGTCCGCGACATGGGCCACTGTTCCAAATGGGCGAAATGTGAATTGTGCCAGCATTGCGATGTGACGGACATCACAGCCGTCCGCCCCCGGCAAGACCCTGCGCGCAGATCTTGCGATGCTTGTCGTTAACCACCCGGCGCGCGCCGGGTCGTTGTATTGCACAGACAAAGGATACGCTGTACGTGTTCCAATTGACCTTATGGTCCGCTCCGCACATCGCAGCCGCGGCGATCGCCATGGCCGCTTACCTGCGGGCGCGTAAACGCACCACAGCACCTGGTGGCACCGCGCTGGGGTTCCTGTTTCTGCTGCTATTTTTCTGGTCGTCAGCGCAGGCGTTGTCCACGCTGCTGACAAGCCCGTCGGCAATCATGCTCGCCTCCCAGTTTGCCTACGTCGGCATCGCGCTCTCCCCAGTCGCGTGGTTTCTGTTTGCTCTGACATATTCCCAGCGCGTGTTGAAGATCTCGCGCCACGCGCTCAACACCGTTTCGATCGTTCCGCTGGCCACGCTCATACTCGCGCTGACGAACACCTGGCACGGCCTCATCTGGCAGGATTGGCAGTTCATCGACAAGGATGGTTTCATCGGCTTTACGACCGAATACGGTTTCTGGTTTTACGTGCATGCGGTCTATTCGTTCAGTCTGATTCTGATCGCCACCTCGATCCTGGGGTTCGCGCTCACGCAGTTCAAACTGCACTACCAGTCGCTCCTTGCGGTCATATCCGCACCGCTCATCGCGGTCCTCGCGAACCTCTTTTCCCTGTCGCTGTACAACCCCTACCCCTGGGTGGATTTCACGACCATCGGGTTTGTGCTGGGCGTGATCATTCTCGATACGGGCGTCATGCGAGAAGGTCTTCTGAACAGCCTGCCGGTCGTTCGCGACGCGGTCGTTGAGCAACTGACGGACCCCGTGCTCGTCATCGACCACGAAGGCCAGATCGTCGACGCGAACCAGTCGGCGCTGCGCGCCTGGGGTCAAACCCAGGACATCCACCGCGCGCCGGTCAACAGCCTGATTCAGAGCGTGCCGAAAGAGTCGTTACTCAGCACCCGGAAGAACTCCGAGGTCACCATCGACGGTCGCGCTTTCGAGATCGCATCCACGGCTTTAGACCCCACGAACGATCGGAGCAACGTCGCACTGCTCTTTCGCGACGTCAGTGAGCGCCGCGCCGCGGAATACGCGCTGAAGGCAGCAAACGAAGAAATGGAGCGTATGGCGCATACGGACGCGTTGACCAACATGTTCAACCGGCGCTTTTTCATGCAGAGACTGGGCGAGGAGTTCGAGCGGGTTCGCCGCCATGGCTCGGTGCTGTCCGTACTCATCTTCGATCTCGACCACTTCAAGCAGATCAACGACACGCACGGGCACGACATCGGCGACGCGGTCCTCATCGCAGTGGCGGATGTGGTCAACGAGGTCAAGCGGGTCACCGACATCGCGTGCCGCCTGGGCGGCGAGGAGTTCGCTCTGCTGCTGCCGGAAACGGGACGCGCCGGGGCGTTCAATCTCGCGCAACGCCTGCTGCGTGGCGTGCGCGATTACCCGTACGAGGCCAGAATCGGCAAACCGCTGGCTGTCACCGCCAGCGTCGGCGTGGCCACAGTTTCCTCAAATTCACGAGCCCCGGATCATCTCCTCAAGACGGCCGACCGCGCGCTCTACCAGGCCAAAGAAACCGGTCGTGATCGCGTGTGTGTGGACGAAGATCTGCTCGACGTCAGCGCAGAGGCACCTTGATCGTCAGTGCGCCACCGCCTTCAGCAGACGCAAAACTGATCTCCGCACGCCCGTCTTCCGCGAAGAACGCTTCATGCATGAACTTTGCGACAAACTGCCCCAGGGCATAGCCGATGATCACATCCGACAGATAGTGTCTTTCCGCCTCAACCCTGGCGATACCCGTGCCAACCGCAACGCCATGCAGAGACCAGGTAGCCACCTCACGGGTCCAGCCGGGCATGCTTATGTGATCGAGATTGCGAATCGCCATCGCCGTGCGCGATGCGGTCTTCGATGCATGACCGGAGGGCATGCTGTAATCGTTGGTCTCGTCGGGGCGTTCGCGCCCCACAACCTCTTTCAAGCCCCCCGTCAATAAGCCGTCCACAGCCATGGTTGCGGCGCCCACGGACAACCCTTTGAGCTTGTCGGCGGTGGTATCGCTGGGCGCGGCCAGCGCAGTGATCACATAAGCCGCGGTCGAGAGATCGCGCAGATCGTGCGAGACATCTTCGGCGTCGTCACCAAAGAAGTCCTGACGTTGCGCCATGTCTTCCGACCAGTCTTTGTCGACGTCCGCTGCGATCAGCACGCCGGCGGTCGCGAGCGGCACCCACGTGTGCGGATCGAGCGCCGCGCTCCTGGCAGCCGCGGCCAGCTTACCGCTCGGGAAACCAACCTCCGCGCCCCAATTGCCGTGACCGACACAACCACCAAGCATCAGACAACCGGCCAGGGCAAGCGCTAACCGGCCAGCCGATGATTGATGGTTGTTCATCGTCATTCCTCTCCTTCGGGTTCGTCTTCTTCTGGTTGTTCTTGTACTTCTTCTGCGTCTTCTGCGGCGCCCGCCTGGTCATCCGCTGCTGCCAACTCAAGGTCAGTCATCAGCAGTTGCTCAGCGATGTAGGTGGCCATGCGGAAAGTGGCTGTCTGAGCGTCCGCCCGCACGAGATAGTCCCCCTCCTCCCCGATGCGCATCACGGTCAGCGATGCCGCGTCTCCAGCCTTGATCGTAGCCAGGCGCGTAGCTTGCGCTACCTGTTCGTCATCAGCAACGCCAAGCACCTGCAGATTGACAAACCGATTGACGTAAGCCGTTGCCGCATCGGGGTCGGCCGCGGCGCCGTTGATCCACCAGCCCTCCGCGGGGCCTGCCCGTTTCGTCAGCGTCTGGGTCGACTGCGTCTCCGCGGTGTACTCGACCACCACCTCTGTCGGGGCTTCTGGCAGCGCCAAAAGACTTTTGTCGAGCCAGCTGTCGACACCGACGCCGAGCTCGAAATTGGACAGGCTGATGCTGTAAATGTCGTCGCTGTCCGTGCGGCGGGCATGCACACGTTGATAGCCTGGCGATGTGCCCAGATAAAGGTCGGCAACGGCCTCACCTCCACTGCGAACCGTGACATGTCGCTGGAAGTTATCCGCCTGCACCTCGAAACGCTCAGCGGAAGCTGCGCTCTGCGCAACGGGCCATGGCGCGGTCAGACCAGCCATCTTTTCGAGCAGCTGATCGACCTTCGCAGCATCCGCCGGCAGGCTCCCGACCTGCCAACCCGCCTCGTGGCGTTGCAGATTGAGCGTTCTTTCGGCGTCACGGATTTCCAGCTGATCGGCTGCCTCCGGCGCAAAATCGAGAAACTCCCCGGGGGCGCTGTCAGTGCCGTTCCCGCCAAACAAGAACAACGCAACCAGCGCCAGCTGCAGAAGGACGAGACCGCCCAGCAATCCTGTTTTCTGATTCATGCTGCTTCTCCCGCATTCGCATCCGCAAGCCAATCGCGGTAAATCGACGCCTGCCGCTTGCTGCGGCGACGGAATATCAAAATGACGACGCCTATACCCAGCAGCGCAAGCAGGTAGTTTCCGTACTCGATCAGACTTTGCTCGGTTTCCGTCAAGCCCGGCAACGTGCGGTTGAAGTTGCCGCGTGCCCGAATGCCGGTCAGGTTCTGGTCTTCCAGCGCCCAGTCCGCGGTGTTGACGAGCATCTGCACGGCGTTCGAAGAGATCGTGCCGTCGGCAGCGCCAACCATCCTCAGCGTCTGATCGGCGAGAAAGTCGTTGGAGCTGAAGACGAGCAAGCGCGCCGACTCGGCAGAACGTTCGAGCACGCTGCCAACAACCAGATCGTCGCTTTCTTCGTTACTCGAATCATCGGTAGCTGACGCTTCCTCATCCTCAGCCGGCGCTTCGAGCAGCGGTGACTCTTGACCTGCAAAGTAACTCTCGAAGCGACCCTGCAGCGCAACGCCGAGCACATGGACGCTCTGCTCGCCTTCCGGCTCGAAGCTGGACATGCCTTGCTCATCGAAACGCGGCATGACGTCGGTGTCAGTGGTCAGCCAGGCGCCTGCACTGCTGCTGAGCAAATTGATGACCTCGATGCCGTCGGCCGGCGTCACGTTCAGCGGCGATGCCCAGGACATCGTCAGCTGCGGTAGACCGGCGTTGATCGGCGAATCTTCATTGAGACCAGGGCCGCGCACGTCGATGAAGTAGGGGTAGTCGAGCATCGCGATGTCCTGGAAGGTAAACCCTCCCGCCTGCCGCGTGATCGGCACAGGGAACGCCGAATTCTGCGGGTCCATGACCAACGCCTGTCCGATCTCCACGCCGTGATGCTCGAGCCACGCTTCCAGCCCGCTGGTGCGCGGCACCGCGGAGAGGCTCGTTGGGCTTGCTTCGGCCGCGTAGGCGCCGCTGGCGATCACGACCGTGCCCCCCTTCATCAGAAACTGATCCAGCGCAAACACCTGCTTTTCATCAAAGGTCTCGGGATCCACCACCACCACGAGCTCTGCCTGCGCCGGTACCTCACCGTCGTTCAAGCCGTCACGGACGACATCAAAGTCCGCCTGCAGATATGCCTCGAGTTCGTTGAACTGATTTCCCGGCGGCATGCCTTGCTGCTGCATGTATGGCGGCGGTGACGCCGGCGCCGCCAGGGCTACCGTCTTGAGCAGGCCCGTTGCAAACCTTTTGAGGCCTTCCTCGAGACTCTGCTTCACGCTTTCGGGTGACAGCGCCGCCGGGACCGGCACCTGCACCAGCGTTTCGTCATCCGTGAGCGTCAGGTAGAAGTAAAAACCCGCGTCGTCGAAAAGACTCAGCGACATCGGCTGAAAGCCATATTGCGCGGCGATATCCGCCGCTATCTGCCCATCACCCGCCAGCGGATCGACAAACTCTGCGCTGAACTTGTCACCCGCCTCCGAGCTGAGCTCATCAAGCACCTCGGTGAGCGTCACCTTGAGATCGAGGAGCTCCGGCGGCAATACGTCATCACTGGAAACGTAACCGACAAAGGTGACCGGCTCGGCGATGTTGTCGAAAATCGAAGCCCCGCCCTGGAAGCCATAGAGCACTTTCTTGATGCTGCTGGTGACGTCGAATTCCGGATTGCGCAGCTGCACATCCATATCCATGTCGCCGCGCACTTTGATTTCGATGAGATCGCGGAAGCTCAACACTTCGTACTCGTCCCCATAGGAGATGAGAACGTCGAAGTATGAGCTCACCAGACTCGCCTGGAACCGGTCCTGCACCTGAAATGTGCTCGGTCGTATCCCGTACTTCGTATTGGCTTCGTTTTCGAGCTCAGGATCGTCCGCAGGGTCGACGATTTCGACCCGCACCCTGCCGTCGCCTGCAATCTCGTATTCCCGCAGCAGATCTTTCATACGCGGCACCAGCGGCGCCAGCTCCTGGTGCGTCTTGGCGCTGAAGTAGCCGCGGATGAGGAGCGGCTCACGCAGCTGCCCGAGATAGCCGCGCGTTGCGTCGGAGATCGAATATATGTTGCCCTGAGTGAGATCAGCGCGCAGCCAGCCGACGTTGGCGAGCCAGACATTGGCCAGCAGCAGATTGATGACCAGAAGGCCAGTGCCGAGACGCCAGCCCTGATGCCGGGACGCATCGCCATCAGCCGCCCAGCGTTCGCGTTCGAGAGCGTAGACGTTGAGCGTCAGGAAAACGCCTGCCACGGAGAGATAAAAGTAAAGGTCGCGGAAATCTATGACCCCGCGGGTGATCGCATCAAACCGCGCGCCGCTGGCGACAGCAGCGAGAAATTCCCGTGTCGCGCTGCCAAACAGGCCGCTGATCGTATCGCTGCCCAGGAGGTAGAAAATGCCGCACAGCAGGCTCGTCACAAGCAGGCTGACGATCTGGCTGTCCGTTCGTGAACTGACGAAGAGACCTATCGCAAGATAAGCGCCGCCCAGCAGAAACGCGGCCAGATACCCGCCCAGGACCGGCCCCCAGTCGAGCTCAGCGATGACAGCCACCGATAGCGGCAGCGGCAGCGTCAGCACCAGAGCAATGCAGAGCAGAATCCAGCAGGCGAGAAATTTGCCGAGCACGAAGTCCCAGGTCCCCACCGGCACCGTGGCGACAAATTCGAGCGTACCGGTGCGGCGCTCCTCGCTCCACATGCGCATCGTGATCGCAGCGCTCAGGAAGATCAGCAGGATCGGCAGCCATTCGAACATCGGCCTCACGTCGGCAATGTTGCGGGCAAAAAAGGATTCACCCCAGAAGAACACGAACAACGTCGCCGCGAGATAAACCGCCAGAAAGAGATAGCCGATCGGCGAGGCAAAGAAGAGCACCAGCTCCTTGCGCTGAATCTGGTTGATGGCGTTAAGCTGCATCGGTCACCTCCCCGAGATCGGCTTCGCTCACTTCACGAAAGAGGGTTTCGAGATCCTGGGTTTGCGGGCTCATCGCGTAGATCGGCACATCAGCGCCGACAAGGCTGGCAGCGAGGCTCGCGAGACGCGCATCGTCCACGCTGACCGTACCCCCGAGCTCGATACGCCATTGGCCTTCACCGAGCGGATTGATCGCGACGATGTCCGACTGTCCGGCCAGGGCGGCGGCAACGTCGACACCGGCCGCCGTGCGCAGCAGCACCGCATCCGCCCGGCGCAGATTGTCGAGCTTCTCGTCCACGACCAGCTTACCGCCGCGCAGTATCAGCGCGCGGTCACAAACGGCGTTCACCTCCTGCATGATGTGGGTAGAGAGCATCACCGTGGCTTCTGCAGAGAGATTCGTGATCAGGTCCCGCATGTGCTGGATCTGATTCGGATCGAGACCATTGGACGGCTCGTCCAGAATGAGAAACGCGGGCTTGTGCAGAATCGCCTGCGCGACGCCGACGCGCTGCTTGAAGCCGCGGCTCAACGTATGGATCGGATCGAGCGCTTTCGCCTCGAGTTGGGTGGCCGCGATGGCCTCAGGCACGCTGCGGCGCTCATCCAGGCCTCTGAGCTCGGCCGCGTAGCTCAGATACTCGCAGACGGTGAGCTCGGGATAGAGCGGCAGATTCTCGGGCAGATAACCCATCTGCTGCTGGACCTCGACGCGATTGTCCTGCACGTCGAGACCTTTGACTCGAATCTCACCAGCCGAGGGCTCCAGGTAACCGGTGAGCATTTTCATGATGGTGGTCTTGCCTGCGCCGTTGTGGCCCAGGAGGCCGACCACTTCGCCCGCCTCGATGCCGAAAGACACATCGTCTACGGCGGCGAAGTCGCCATAGCGTCGGACCAGATTCTTTACCTCGATCATCGATTTATTACCTCGATCATGTCTACTCAATCTCCTGAGGTGGGCAAAAATATTTATTTGGAAAAAAAATTCAAGACTCCAATGTGAAACAAGTTGTTACCATGACGATTGACACCATGTGGACACGCCTATGTTGATACCAGGCCCCAGCGGCGATCTCGAAGCCCGACACGACCTAGCTCCGGCCGAACGCACGTTGACGGCGGTGCTCTGCCACCCGCACCCGCAGTATGGCGGCTCGATGCACGACGCCGTCCTGCAGACGGCGGCCGACGCGCTTCTGGCGTACGGCGCCAACTGCCTGCGCTTCAACTTCCGCGGCGTCGGCTCGAGCAGCGGCAGCTTCGACAACGGCGTTGGCGAAACCGAGGATCTTCTGGCGGTGATCAACTGGGTCGCGGAAGAGTATCCGCGCGACAAGCTGTGGCTGGTCGGCTACTCATTCGGCGCGTCCGTTGCGTGGCGCGCCCTGACGCATTGCGAGCCGGAAAAAACGCTCCTCATCGCCCCGCCCGTCGGCATGATGCCTTTTGAACAACCTGCTTCTCTGCCCGGCCGCGTCATGGCGTTTGCCGGCGACCGGGACGATTTTGTCGATCAAGCGACATTTGCCAGCTGGCAGGATGTCGAAAGCCAGGTCATCAGCGGCGCGGACCACTTTTTTTCAGGCCGCCATGCCGATCTCGAGCAGGCGATCGCGGACGCCATCAGGGTCTGAGTCAGACGATCACCACCCCGGATATCGCCTCGTGAAAGTAGTAGAGCAAGGCATAGGCAACCAGCCCGATCAGCGTGGGCAGCCAGAGTTCGCCAAGGCGTAGTTTGTTGCGTCCTGTCAAAATCGCCAGGAAAGGTACGTTGGACGTGACGGCTGCATAGCGCGTCCAGCCCTCGCCCATCGTCAACGCCTTCTTGTGGTCCATCAGAAACGACCCCGCAAAGCTCAGCACCACGAACGAGCCGAAGAATATGACGGACACCCAGTCGCCGTTGGCAATGAGATGGCCCAACGCCCAGATGACAACTGCCCATTGCAGCGGGTGGCGGGTAATACGCGTCACTCCGGTTGCGAGGTCCGCGGCCTGCTCGGGATCATCGAAGCTCATCCCGACATTTGTCGGGTTGCGCACCATGAACCCCCCGAGCAGCAGGATGAGCGCTATCGGCATGGTGATTTTGGCCACCCAGTAGAGATCCGGATTGGGTAACCAGATGTAGTCAAACCGCAACACGTCGGTGTACACCCAGATGAGGTTGGCAAGCGCGCCGGCGGCGACGAGTGAGTAAACCCCGAGATAGCCGCGTTCGCCGAGCATACGCACCAGCGTGCCGCGCAGCGGCGTGCTCGATATACCGAGGTGACTGAACACCCAGAACAAGGCTGCAAACCACATTTCCGTCACGCTGTTCTCCTATCTACCTGACTGCCGAACAGGAAATCTACCCGACGACCATCCTCGCAACGCCCGACAGCCTAGCGCGGCAGCAGACGTAAAGCACGCTCAGCGAACGATAAATGCGGCAAGCGCATCCAGCACTGCATTAGGGTCTTCCACAAGCATCGAATGCCCGCAGTCATCGATGATGACGAGCTCCGACCGCGGCAGCTGCTCTGCGAGCGCACGCGCGCCTTTGAGCGGGGTCATACGATCGCTGGCGCCGGCGATGACGAGCGTCTCGACATCAGGCAGCGCGGCGGGCGGGACAAAGCGGTTACAGGCGGCAAGATCATCGTGATACACCCCGTCGGCCATACGCTCCAGCCAGCGCTCGCCGCTGTGCAGGTTGTGCAAGCCCGGAGTCGCGCCTGCCCCGAGCTGGCCCCGCGCACTGTGACTCCAGGTGTTGGCCATCTCGATCGCGGCGTGATGATTGTCCGCGGCCGCTTCCAGCAGCGGCGGTCCCACCGGCATCGGCAGACCCGCGCCCAGGAGCGCCAGTCTCTTGACCGCGTGCGGGTGACGCTCAGCAGCGGCTATGGCCACCAGGGAACCCATGCTGTGTCCAACGATGATCCCCGCTTCGTCAGGACACACCGTCTGCAGCAGCTCGACCACCCAGTCCGCCATATCCTCGATGCATTCCAGCGCAGTGCCTTGCGAGCGACCATGTCCCGGCAGGTCGGGGGCGACCACGTTAAACCCATGACGCGCGAAATAACGCGCCGGCATGACCCAGACGCTGTGATCGAAGCCAGCGCCGTGAACGAATACGATCGGCGTCGCGCCTGCGGCGTGCCGGCCGCTGCCGGTGCCGTAGAACGCCTGTTCACCATTGATTTCTACCCTCATGAACCAACCACCCTGGCCACGGCCCGGAGCGCGCCGCGAAGATCCGCAATGAGGTCATCCGGGTCTTCCAGGCCCACCGAAACGCGCACCATGCCTGCAGAAACCCCGGCCGCTTCGAGACTGGCGGCGTCCATGCGATGGTGCGTCGTGCTGGCCGGGTGAATGATCAGCGATTTCGCATCCCCGATGTTGGCCAGGTGCGAGAAAACATTGAGATTCTCGATGAGCACCCGCCCGCCTTCGCGCCCGCCTTTGACGGTGAATGTAAACACCGCGCCAGCGCCGCGCGGGAGCAGCGCCTTGGCGAGTTCGTGGTCCGGGTGGGACGCGAGGCCCGGATAAACCAGCGCCTCCACGAGCGGCTGCTCCGCAAGAAAGTCGATGACCGCCTCGGTGTTGCTGACGTGCTTCTGCATCCGCAACGGCAGGGTCTCCAGACCTTGCAGAATCTGGAAAGCGGTCATCGGCGCCATACAGGCGCCGAAGTCGCGAATACCCTCTTTCCGCGCGCGCGTGATGAACGCCTGCGGCCCGAACTCTTCAGCGAAAACCAGGTCGTGAAACCCCTCGTAAGGTTCGGTCAGCGTCGCGAACTTACCGCTCGCCTCCCAATCGAAGGTGCCGCCGTCGACCAGCACGCCACCGATCACGACCCCATGGCCGCTCAAAAACTTCGTGGCCGAGTGCATGACCAGGTCAGCGCCGAGCTCGATCGGCTTACACAGGTACGGCGTAGTGAAGGTCGCATCGACGAGCAGCGGCAGGCTGTGCCGATGCGCGAGCGCCGCGAGCCTGGGAATATCGAGGACTTCAAGCCCGGGATTGCCCAGCACCTCCCCGAACACAAGCCTGGTATTCGGTTGTATCGCCGCTGCGAAAGCATCGAGGTCGCGCGGGTCGACAAACGTGGTCGATATGCCGAAGCGTCGCAGCGTGTACTCGAGCAGATTGTGCGTCCCGCCATAAAGAGACCGGGAAGCGACGATATGATCGCCAGCACCCATCAGAGTGACGATCGCGAGATGCATCGCCGCCTGACCACTGGCGGTAACAATTGCCCCAACGCCATGATCGAGAGCAGCCATGCGTTCTTCCAGAACGGCGTTCGTGGGATTCGACAGCCGGGAATACACATGCCCGGCCCGCTCTATGTTGAAAAGGCCGGCAGCAAAGTCTGAATCGGGAAAGACAAACGACGCAGTCTGATAGATCGGCGTCGCTCGGGCGCCGGTCGTTGGATCGGGTGACTGCCCGGCATGCAGGCTGAGGGTATCGAAACCAAACGGCTTCGGACCCTGGTGTTCTTTGTTACTCATCCAGACGTTTCATCCTTCCGTTCTGCCTGTCTATCTCGTACCACATGTCTTCGAGCGTGGCGGGTTTGCGTCATGGAATCAAGCGTGGCCGCCGTGCACGGCGGGCTGCTGGCAGCGGTTGGGAATTAGCGCTAGTGTACCGCTCCCACAATGGTGTGAGCGCTAATGACTTTTCCAGCTGCAGAGATGATCGACACCAACGGCGTGACGCTCGAAGTGTTTCACGCCGGCGCCGGGCACCCGGTCGTACTGTGCCACGGCTGGCCTGAACACGCGTTTTCCTGGCGCCATCAGATAGCACCCCTCGTCGACGCGGGTTACCACGTCATCGTGCCCAACCAGCGAGGCTATGGCCGCTCCAGCCGGCCCGCGGACGTCGAAGACTACGCCATCGAACATCTGACCGGCGATCTGGCGGGGCTGTTGGATCATTTCGGCTATGAGCAGGCGCTTTTTGTCGGCCACGACTGGGGCGCCATCGTGGTCTGGAACATGGCCATGATGCATGCAGACCGGGTTGCGGGTGTGGTCAATCTGAGCGTGCCCTTCATGACACGCGGCGAGCAGGAATGGGTGTCGTTCTGGGAATCCCAACTCGGCGGCGACTTCTATATCGTTCACTTCAATCGTCAGCCCGGTGTTGCGGATGCCGTCTTCGATGCCAACCCGAGACAGTTTCTGCAGAATCTCTACCGCACGAATCAATGGCAGCATCCGGCGCCCGATCTGGGTCCAGGCATGGCGATGATAAACATCGCACAATCGACGACGATGCCGGGCGACCCGCTCATGAGCGAGGCAGAGCTCGACGTGTTTGTCACCGCTTTCGAGACATCCGGCTTCACGGGCGGCATCAACTGGTACCGCAACTTCACGCGCAACTGGCACACGGTCGGCGCCTATCCGCAGCAGGTGAACCAGCCCACGCTGATGATATACGGTGAGTACGACATGGTGCCCGCTTCCGCGACACTGGCCAATCACGCCCCTTCCCTCACCGAAGTGCAGCTGCCATGCGGACACTGGATTCAGCAGGAGCAGCCCGAGGCCACCAACCGCGCCATTCTGGAATGGGCCGCAGAGCACTACCCGGCATGAGCACCGCGATCCAGGGTCTACACCACGCCGCTTACCGGTGCCGGGACAGCGCCGCAACCCGCGCATTCTACGAAGACTTTCTCGAGCTGCCGCTGGTCGAAGCTTTTCCGATCGAGACCACCGCAACCGGGCGCGAGACCCGTGTGCTGCATACGTTTTACCAGATGGCGGACGGTAGCTGCGTGGCGTTCTTCGAAGCGCCCGACCAGGCTTTCGAATTCAAAGCACAGCACGATTTCGACTTGCACATCGCGCTGCGCGTCGACTATCCGACGCTCGAGCGCATGTTCGCAAAGGGCAAAGCCGCCGGCATCGAAACCCGCGGGGTGAGCGATCACGGCTTCATCCACTCGATCTATTTCCGCGATCCAAACGGTTATGTCGTGGAGCTGGCGGCGCCTGTCGGAGAGGGCAACGGCTTCGACGCAAACAGAGCTGCCGAGCGGCTGGCCGCCTGGCAGAACGCTTGAGAGCAGACAGCTAAGCCGCGAGCAGCTGACGCACGGCGCCGATGAGCGCCGCCGCGATCAGCAGCATAGATGCCACGACCGTGACGATCATGCCGATCCCGCGACGCGCAGGCTCCGCGATGTAACTGCGGAAGTAGTGCGCGCGGGCCACAAGCCAGACCACACCCAGCGCCACCGCCAGGAGCGCATTGGCATAAAAGGCTGCTGCGTATATCGCAGGCACGAAAACAACGAGCTGCTCGAGGGTGTTCTGATGCGCGCGGTGAAACCGTTCGAAGTGCTCATCGCCGCTGACCGAGGGGGCTTCGACGCCGTGCCGCGCCCGCGCTCGTCCCACGGCAACACTGAAATAGAGATACTCGACCAGCGCCAACAGCACGATGACTGTTACGAAGGCCATGTCTTCTTCGAGTGTGCGCATGTCAGTCGTCCGCGGGAATCATGAACGAGGCGGTTGCTTCAGCAACGACAAAGTCATCTTCGGCTCGAATGACTTTGCCCTCCATCATCGCAAGCCGGCCCTTACGCTTCACGCACCGCCCTTCCAGGCGTACCGGCGTACCGATCGGCAGCTCCGAGCGGTAGCGGATATCCGCGCGCGCCGTGAAACACTGCTGCCCCTGCAACCATATCCAATTCGCCATCACGTCATCGAGCAGACTGAAGACGATACCGCCATGCGTCACTTTGTCATAGCCGGTGTGCTGCGGCTGCGGTGTAAACTCCGCCCGGCAGACGTCGCCGTCGAGCCGGAAAGTGACGCCCAGTCCTATCGGATTGCCGGGACCGCAGACAAAACAGTTGTTGCCGCGCGACTGCAGCATCTCTTCTCTTTTCACGTTTTTCTTTTCACGCATTCTTATTCGCGCTTTCTTTTAACGCGCTTCTCGCTGACGTTTTTGTCGACATTTCATTCGTTCACGATCATCGCGATGATTTTGATGCCGCTTCACGTCCCTCGGCACGCAGGGCAGTGACAATCGCGCGGCAACATTTTCCCACAAGCACCGGCGCTGCGCCTCGACGGCTCGCGCAGGGACCCACCGACTTGAGTATCATGCATGTTTTTGCGCAGACTAGCATCCGTGTTCAACCTCGAAGACATTCGCGCCGCCATGTCGGCCCATGAGCCCGAATTCGTTGCCCCCAGGGCCACGACTCGACAGGCTGCCGTGGCCATCATTCTCCGCGAAAACACCGCGGGTCCGGAGATGCTTTTCATCAAACGCGCGGAAAAACCCGGCGACCCCTGGTCCGGACACATGGCGTTCCCGGGCGGCCACAAAGACCCACAGGATGACACGCTGGAAGACGCCGCCCGCCGGGAAACCCTCGAGGAAACCGGCTTCAGTCTCGACCAGAGCCTGTATCTCGGCGCCCTGGATCATCAGCAGGCGCAACCCCGCGGGCGGGTGCTCGACATGCTGATCGCGCCGCACGTCTTCGAAATCGACGGTGATCCGCAGTTCTCTCCAAACTATGAGGTGGACGAGGTGGTCTGGGCACCGCTGCCTGCGATGGCCAACAATGAGCTGCACGACACCGAAACCAAATTGCTGGACGGCAACCCGACGATCTTCAATGGTTATCGCCTCTCGTCACGCCACTTCGTCTGGGGCCTGACCTACCGGATGCTGAAGACGTTCTTCTACACGCTGAATCCCGCCTGGCAACCGCCTGACGAGCTCTAACCGCGCTCAGCGCCAGCCGTAGAAACTCGCCACCGCCAGACCGGAAGCGACGCTGGTGAACGGGTCGTGTTCGACTACTTTTGCGGGAAAGCGTGCATCCAGCTGATTTTTGACCGCCGGGATCAAGCTCGAGCCGCCAGTGCGCAGCACGATATCGATCGCGTCCTCGCCAAGCTCCGCTTTTGCGAGCGTCACGGCCACGGCCTCATCAACCTGAGCAAGCGGCGCGGCGATCAACGCTTCGAACTCGGCTCGCGTCATTACCAGATCCACGTCGATCTCGGGAATATCCAGGCGCGCTTCATCGGCGTCGGAGAGTGCGGCTTTGAAGTCTTTGATGCAGGCAAACAGCAGATAGCTCAAATTGTGCTTGATGACCTCACGCAAACGCTCGAACTTCCGCTTGCCCGGGCCGCCCTGCTCGATACATTCCATCACGGGCGTGGTGTATTTGTTCTGGTTGAGCGTGTACGTCACCGCCCAGTTGAGCAGCAGGTCGGCGAAGTCTTCGAACGGAAACGGCGTTTCGATGACCTCGCGGTCGAACCCGCGGCGCCGCCAGATTTCACCCTCACCGAGCATCGGGAACAACAGCTTACGAAAGAGCAGCTGATCGATGTGATCGCCGCCGAGACCGATACCGTGCGTCGAGACGACATCAAAGGCATCACCGCGCCGCCGCAGCACACAGAGGTCCAGGGTGCCGCCGCCAAAGTCGACGGTCAGCAGATGCTCGCCGTCGACGTCCGGATTCGCGTGGAGAAAGCTCGCGGCCGCGGCGATTGGTTCCGGGTAGAACACCTGCTCCGTCACCCCGGCGTACTTGAATGCTTCGCCAAGCCGGCTGAGCGCCAGACTATTGCGGTGTTGCTCACGGCCTTCAAAGTTGACCGGATGGCCAAGGTGCGCATACGAAGCCACGCGGTGCTCTTTCTCGATCGCCTGGCGAATCCGCAGGAGGATCGGCGTGATGAGCGCCACCAGGCGAAAGGGATGGTCAAATACCATCAGACGCCGCACGCGCTCATCGCCCAGCAGGCGCTTCGTGCCGCGAAACAGACGCCCCTGCAGGCCGCTGTCTGTGACCGGCGCGCCGTAAATTTTCTGCGTGGACGTCTCTACTTCACTGGTATCGTCGCCGTGCTCGACGAATTTGCTGACTTCCGCGATCACCTCGGGGACAAGTTCCACCGTGCGTCCGGTGTTGTCCTCAATGTAGCGGTCGATCGCCGCCTGGCCGGTCATGGATTGCAGCGCGCGGTCGATGTAGGTCGCAGACGGCATGATGACGTCGTCTCGTTCGAGCTGCACGAGGCGTACCTGCTCGCCGTCGAAGACCGCTGCCGCGGAATTGGTCGTGCCGAAATCGATGCCAATGCCGAGCTTCGCCATGGCTATGTTGCCTCAGGCAGTTTCTGTACGAGCACGTCCTGCCAGGACGCGATCGCGGCGGTATCCATGCCCAGCCAATCACCGAGAACCTCTGCGTTATGCTCGCCGAGATGCGGCGCGCCGCCGCGCACGCGCGCCTCTGCGTGGGCAAAGCGATACGGCGACTCGGGAATGGGGCGGGTGCCGCCCGCGCGGTCGTCGACCTCGGCGATACTCTGCCGGGCGATGACGCTGGCAAGCTCGCGGGTATCTGCAGCCGTGCGGACATCACCCCAGGCAATGTTCATCTTGTCGAGGGCCGCGATGACCTCCGCGCGATTCGACAATGTGTGATTAAAAAACTCGTGCGCGGCCGCGCGGCGCGCGGCGATCTTCTCGTCGAGGTCCGCATCAGCGTCGAGGCCGTCTTCCACGCCGCACACTTCGTTGAGCTGTTTCCAGATGAAACGAAATTCACCGGCCAGCATGAGATGCCCCCCGGCGGTCTCGTGCACCTCGTTGGGCAGCGGCCGGCGCAAGCCGTCCAGCGCATAGTTCATGCCGTCGTTGGTCACGAGCGTGGCGTCGACCATCGCAAGATCGATATGGTCGCCGCGGCCGGTTTGCTCGCGGGCATAGAGCGCTGCCAGCAGACCCACCAGACCGTGCAGGGACGCATTCGTGTCCGCAACGCTGCAGGCAATGTCGGCGGGAAACGCCTGGCTCAAATCCGCCTGGCGCTCTACGAGCCCGGTTTCGGCGTGGACTATGGGCGCATAAGCAGCACGCCGACTATCGCTGTTGCCGGCCCCGAAGCCGGAGATGGAGAGCATGATCAGGCGCGGATTGATTGCAGCGAGGGTTTCGTAATCGAGCCCCAGGCGCGGCATCACGTCGGGACGGAAGTTCTCGATGAGCACGTCCGCAGCGGAAACGAGCTCTTTGACCAGCGCCGCCCCGCGCGGATTGGAGAGATCCACAGAGACATCTCTTTTCCCCGCGTTCTGCTGATGGAAATACCCAGCCACACCGCCGATCCTGCGGCCCCACAGCCGGGTGATGTCACCGGCGGGCGGCTCCAGTTTCACCACGTCGGCGCCCATGTCAGAAAGCATGCGCCCGGCAAACGGGCCCGCCAGGACCCTCGACATATCCAGAACTCGCAGACCCGTCAGCGGTGACGTCATCTCACTCTCCCTCCTGAAACGCCGCTATATAATCCGGCATATCCACCGTCTCCGCCAAGTTGGCGCTCGGCTCGGGCGCGCCGGCTCGCACCTCGAGCGGAATCACTCCGGCCCAGACAGCGCTGTCCAGGTCGGCCTTGTCGTCGATCGGATCCCCGGTGCGCACCTTGGCGGACGCCTCGGCAAGCGGCACTCTCACCACCAGCGTGGCAGCCAGTTCCTGAGGCGTGGGTTCACGGACCGCAGCGGTATGACCCGGGATGAGCACATCGACAAAGCGGTCCAACATCTCGCGATGCGCCGCACCTTCAACCACTTCACCCCGCCCGAAGAGCACAACCGAGCGATAGTTCATGGAGCAATGGAAGCCGCTCCGCGCAACGACAATCCCGTCAACGGCAGTCACCGCGACACTCACTTCGCCGCCCGCCGCCATGTGTTTCAGGAGCGCCGACTGACGATTGCCGTGCAGGTACAGATAGTCGCCATCGCGCACACAGAGCGTGGCGATCTGACGCGGCTCGCCATCGACGACGTAAGCCACATGACAGAGGTGCTGGCTGTCGAGAATGGCGGCGACGGTATCGGGGTCATAGACGGCGCGGGCGGCATTGCGCTTCAGCGTCGTGCGCTCGGATACTGGCTGCATATTCAAGGTGCTCGCTGAACGGGGCAGCGAGTGTATACGCCCGCCGCAATGTTGAATAGGCGTGCGCATCCGACGGCGCAGGGCGCAAGCCTCATCGGCGCAGGACCAGGATCGGTTACACTGGCGCAGACTTTCGAGCAGACAGCGCCGTGACGCAACCGACTTCCCTCGACAAATACCGCAAAGAACGACGCAAGCGCACCGCCCAGGGTAAGACCCTGTGCGCGCGCGGATTCCACAAGTGGACGTTCGACGGTAAGAAACAGTTCGACGTAAAGGCCGGGAAGCTCGTCAGCATTGAAATCTGCTCGCGTTGCGGCGCGCGCCGCAATCACGTGCAGTAGGTGTTCAGCTGCTCAAGCTCACCAACGGCTCGATGTCGCAACCGACGCCGGTCCCACCCAGACCGCAATATCCATTCGGCACTTTGGCGAGATATTGCTGATGATAGTGCTCGGCGTAGTAGAAAGGCGGCGCCTTGCGAATTTCGGTCGTGATTTCTCCGTACCCGGCAGCCGTCAGGGCAGCCTGGTACTGATCTCTGGACGCCTCGGCACACGCCAGTTGCTCATCGCTGTACACATAAACGGCTGATCGATACTGCGTCCCCAGGTCGTTGCCCTGACGCATACCCTGGGTCGGGTCGTGACCCTCCCAGAAACTCTTCATGAGCTCAGCCGCGCTGATGACCGCAGGCTCGTAAACCACGAGCACCACTTCGGTGTGGCCGGTACCGCCGCTGCAGACCTCCTCGTAGGTCGGATTTTCAGTGAACCCGCCGGCATACCCCACCGCCGTGGTAAAAACGCCCGGGATCTGCCAGAAGCGGCGTTCGGCACCCCAGAAACAACCCATGCCGACCTGCAGCTGTTCGCAGCTTTCCGGGAACGGCGGCGTCAACGTGCGTCCGTGAACGAAGTGTTCCGCCGGAACGGGCATGGTTGCGGATCGTCCCGGGATCGCTTCCTCCGGAGCGGGCATGGATAACTTTGCGCCGAATGCCATTTGCTAACCTCCAGGCTGTGTCTCAAGGGTTGCGCGAGTTTAGCGAAATCGAGCAACGAAAACCCGATATTGTGGTCAGACACGATAACCACGTCATTCACACACCCCTGCTTGGATGCTATAACGTTGCCAATGCGAACTCTCATTTTCCTCTCCCTGACGCTGCTCTTCGGCGGCTGTCAGACCAGTGCGTCTTTGCCAGCGAACGAGACAGCCGCCCGGGCCGATGCCCTGGACGGTAACGCAACGGCGCGCGCCCGCTTCCTGACCGACGAAAACCTCGGTGATCGTCTGACGCGTCTGCTGGAGCTCGAAAAACAGGCCCTGCAGCTCGCCGTCGATGAACCGCTGAAGCTCGGCAGCATCGGCTCGGCGATTCTGGATCTCTATCCGCAAAGCCAGACCGGACACTACGTGCTGGCGCGCTTCTACGATCACGTCGAGAGCGCGGACGCAAAAGCCCAGCACGAGCAGGCGCTGGCCACGATCCAGGCGGAGATGAAGCTGAGCGGCGACGGCAGCCGCGCCGCGCCATTTGACGTCATGACCATTTACGACGCGCATACGTTCGCGATGACGCAAGAGGCATCTCCCGTCGGCGCGATCTACCAGAACTCCGAAAACGCGGAGCTGGGTTATCTGCTGATGGCGCGACCGCGGGACGGCAAGCTCGAGCAGCTCTTCTTCGACATCAGCCCGCTGCTCAAAAGCCTGCCCCAGCACGACGACGTTGAAGCCAGCAATGCCTGGACGTACATTCGCATCCTGGCGGCCACCGAGATGGACAGCGCGGCGCACACGGCCGTGGGCGCCTACCTGGCGTCCCAGCGGCAGTACGACGAGGCGATCAAGTGGCTGCGGGTGGCCGCACGCACGGACAACGTGCTGGCGAACGCCATGCTCGCGCGCATCTACTGGACACAATCGGAACAGGCTGACGAGCAGACACAGATCGATGAACTGCGCGAGCTGTCCCTCGAAAACCATCTACACGCGATCGCGCTGGGGTCGACTGACTCCATGTACACGCTTGCGAACCTCTATCTGAACGATATTTACGGCGAAGAGAACCGCAGCGCCGGCGTGCCGTTGCTGCGCCAGGCTGGTGATCTCGGCCACGTCGAGTCGCTCGTCTACCTGGGGCATCTGCACGGCGCGGGTCTCAACGTGAAACGCGATCTCGGACAGGCGACGCTTTACTTCGAGCGCGCCGTTGCTTCCGATGACGAGGGCGCAATATTGAGCTACGGGCGCTTCCTCGTCGGCTTGAGCGCCAACGATCAGGCGACCGCCAACATCGGCAACAGCTCGATCCATCCACGCCTCGAACGCCTGGCAAAACAGGACGACGCCGAGGCGATGGTGGTGCTGGGCAACCTGCACGCGCGCGGTGTCGGCACCGAGCCCTCCAGCGCCCAGGCGTTCAAGTGGTACAAGCGCGCGGTGGCCGAGGATCCGGACAACGCCGACATCGTCAACGAAGTCGCGTGGACGCTGACCGTTTCAGACGTCGATGGCCTGCCGCGCGCGCGGTTTGCCAGGCGCATCATGGACAGCCTCATGAACAACAATGAGCCGGCGCGCGAGCGACCCGAGTACCTGGACACGTGGGCAGCCACATACGCCGCCACCGGCGATTTCGCGCAGGCCGTGGCGCTCCAGGAGCAAGCCATCGAGCAGGCAACCCAGCAGTCCCGCGAAGACGTGATGGACATCCTGCTGGACCACCTGGAGCAATTCAAAGCCGGTGGCACCATCACCGAACAAGCACCCTGAGGTCAGCGCGGCAACGGTCCTCGGGCAAGGGTTGCCCATTCTGGACGTCCGCGCGCCGGTCGAGTTCGCCAAAGGCGCGGTACCCGGATCGACGAACCTGCCAATTCTCGACGACGCAGAGCGCGCCGCCGTCGGTACAACCTATCGCAAAGAGGGCCACGACGCTGCGGTGGCGCAAGGCTTCGATCTCGTCAGCGGGGCAACGCGCGCTGAGCGCCTGAACGCCTGGGAGACTTTCCTGCAGGCACACCCGAGGGCGGCGCTCACCTGCTGGCGCGGGGGGCAGCGCTCCCAAATTGCGCAGACCTGGCTCTTTGAGACCGGCATCGAAGCACCGCGCGTGAGCGGCGGCTACAAGGCGCTGCGCCATCATTGCCTGGCGCAACTCGAGCACACCGTCACCGACAAACACTGGTGGGTTGTCGCCGGCCGCACCGGGACGGGTAAAACCGTCGTCATCAATGCGTTGAGCAATGCCATCGACCTCGAGGGCGCCGCCAATCACCGCGGGTCGGCGTTCGGCGCGATGCCAACACCCCAGCCCGCCCAGGCAAGCTTCGAGAACGCGCTCGCCTACGCAGCGCTTGCCCTGCGCTCCGATCAGCTCGTCGTTGAAGACGAAAGCCGCACGATCGGGCGCATCGGTGTACCCGCAAGCTGGCATGCCGCGATGCAGGAGGCACCGCTGGTCCTCGTGGAAGCATCCATCGAATCAAGAGCGCTTCACATCAAGGCCGAATACGTCGACGAACCCCTCCAGCGCTGCGCGCCAGACGTGCTGGCCGCCAGCTACAAAGCAGCACTGGACCGCATACGCCGCCGTCTGGGCGGCGCGCTGCACCAGGAGATCTCGCGCCTCCTGGATCGAGCATTTGCCGGTGCTGAGGACCATGCGGTCTGGATCGCGGCACTGCTCGAAAAGTACTACGATCCGATGTACGACTATCAACTCGAACGCAAGAGAGCGCGTATCCGCTTTGAGGGCGACCGCAACAGCGTCATCGAGCACTTACGCCACCACACCGCATGACAGACCTCCGATGACAGATCAGGAAGCGCTCAAATCCGATGTCTCCACGCACTTCGAGTTCGGCGAGAACTGGGCTGATTTCGCGACGCGCATCAGTACCGAGCACATCGCCGAGGCCGAGCGGGGCGTGACCCGCCTGCTGTCGCCCGAGGAAGTGGCCGGGCGGAGCGTGTTGGACATCGGCTCGGGCTCCGGGCTGCACGCCCTCGCTTTTCTGCGCATGGGCGCGCGCCACGTTACGGCAATCGATTTTGATCCCAATTCGGTTGCAACCACCACCGCGACTCTGGAAACGCACGCGCCGGCCGCTGCCCACGAAACCCTGGCCGCCAACATCCTCGACCCAGCGACGCTGCCGGCGCGCCAATACGACATCGTCTACAGCTGGGGTGTGTTGCACCACACGGGCGCCATGTGGGAGGCGATCGAGAACGCATTCGAATTCGTCAAACCAGGCGGCCGCTTTGTGATCGCGCTCTACGTCGAAACCCCATTCTGCGGCATGTGGCGCACCGAAAAACGGCTATATACCGCCGCACCGGCATGGCTGCGCGCGCCCGTCACCTGGGTTTATGCGGCCATCTGCTGGCTGCGTATTCTCGCGAGCGGCAGGAACCCGCAAAAAGTCATCGCTGCATACAACCGTTACCGCGGTATGAGCTGGTACCACGACCGGATCGACTGGCTCGGCGGGTATCCCTACGAAAGCGCATCAGCCGAAGCGGTCAGCGCGTTCATGAAAGCGCGTGGCGCTCAGCTGGAGCGGTCGTTCGACACGGCACCCCGTCTGGCGCCGCTGGGGACCGGCTGTGGGGAATACGTTTTTCGGAAGGCACCAGAGGCGCCCTGATCGAAGGCGCCTAGTGGTCGTGACCGTGGGGACGCGCGCCGAACTCCGCGGTGCGCGCCTCGAGACTCGCTGCGTCGAGTAAACCTTTGGCAATCAGGAGCTCATCGAGGGCACGGGCGAAATGGTCGTAGTAAGCGTACTCCGGCGCCGGCTCCGCGGCATCCACAGCCGCAATGACGGCAATCAGCTGATTCTGGAATTCCGACCACGCAAAAACGCCGGACTCATGTAACGCGACGGCCATGCCGAACACGCGCCCCTGCCAGGGCGCCTCGAAGAGCACTTCGCCGTTCGCCATCGGCGGCTGCAGGTCTGCCGGCAGATCGATCTCAACCGTCATCGCCGAGCACCCGTACGCCGATCATACTGTCACGCGTGACCCGCTGAGCCAGCGCCTCCGCGTCCTGACCTTCCCAGCCCGCCGGCATCTGCGGCAATACCATGTAACGCACCTCGGCGGAGGAGTCCCAGACGCGAATCTCCTTCTCATCGCCGAGCGCAGTGCCGAATTCCGCGAGCACCGCGCGCGGCTCGCGCACCACGCGCGAGCGGTAGGCGGGGTCTTTGTACCACTTGGGCGGCAGTCCCAGCACCGCCCAGGGATAACAGGAGCACAACGTGCACACGACGACGTTGTGCACATCGTCCGTATTTTCCACCACGACAAGCTTGTCGACCTGACCGCCTTCGAATCCGAACTCGTCGATCACTGCCGAGGCGTCTTCGAGCAGACGCGCCTTGAACCCGGCATCCGTCCAGGCTTCAGCCACCAGCCTGGCGCCGTTCATCGGGCCCACCCGCTCGTTGTAGCGAACGATGACATCGTCGACGGCTTCGGCCGACAGCATGCCGCGTTCGATCAGAAGGCTTTCCAGCGCCTCGGCGCGCAGCGCCGCCGGATTATGAGACATCAGCCAGCTTCTCCAGATAAGGTTCAAACAAATCCAACGCCACCCGGGTGTTGGGCTCCGCCTCATCACCCCATAGCTCATCACCATTGAACTCTACGGTATACAAATGCTGCGGCTGCTCACCCTGGCCATGCGCATTGCTGTCCGGATACACCCAGCCGCCGTGATGCGCGGTGATGTGACCGACTTTGCCGCGCGCATAGGCCGGCAGGCGCGTGTGACCCTGGCGCGGCACACGCGCGGTAACCACCTGATCACCCACACGAAACAACGGCGCGCGCTCGACCTGCCGAGCGGCGTTCGTCTGACTGTGATCCTCTTGCGGAAACTTCTCCGCGGATGCGCGCGGGCGGGCGGCGATGCGGTCGTCGGCCGGCGCACCCATTGCCCGCGCACGGGCCGTGATCTCTTCCTGCGAGAGCACGCCGGCTTCCACAAGGAGCGTTTCGGCGGCACCAAGCCAGCGTCCGTAATAACCGTCGAGCAGGTAACTCCGCGGATCGATCCGCTCTATGGCATGACGGAACTGATCCGTGTTGTGGGTCACTCCCGCAGCATAGAGCGCGCGGATCATCGTGAACACGGCCCCTTCCCAATGCGTCGGGAACGGCGTCGCATCCGCCTCTGTGTCGATCGCGCCAAACCCGTATTTGCCGCCAAGGTCGTGTATGCCGTCCAATGTGCTAACTACTCATCTCAGTGGGTTGGTCTGCGCTCAGCCGCCGGCCATATCGAGCAGCGTCGGGATACCGTCGCCCCCCGCGTCGAAGTCCATGACAAATCGGTGGCGGCCGCTCTGTACGCGCTGCTCGATGTCGTCAGGCATGGTCACACTGGCGTTGCAATTCGGCGGTATGCGCAATTCGAGCTCAAACCGGTCTTCGCGGATGTACCAGTTGACCTCGTAGACGCCGTGCGGTGTTTCGATACTCGCCTCGACGAACTGCACCGGCGAGCCGGCCAGAAAGAGTTTGCCCAGCGGTGGCATGGGCTGCACCCGCACGGAGCGGTAGCCGTTGCGATCGACTGAATAATCTTCATCCAGCGACAAACCGATCAGCGATTCCAACCACCACTCCATGAGGCCGACATCGGCGATATCGAGGCGCTGGCCGGAGCGGCTGATGAGCTGCGTGCCGCCATTGATGCTGGCAAACCAGCTGGGCGCGCTCGTCTGCAGCAGGACCATATAGGCCAGATCGAGGCGTCCTGCCTGGGTGAGCGTCGGCAGCAAGGCATGGATAACGGCGGGGCAGACGTCGGCGTGATAATTTGCCTGCTGCAGAAGCTCCGCCAGCCGCTGTTGGGCAAGTACGCGCTCTCCGGACTCCAGCATGTTGTGGTGCAGCGCGGCCACGTAGACGGATTGCGTGTCGCCGACGAGGTGCCCGTCCACAGTGAGAAAGCGCCGCCGGAAAGCTTTGCGCACGTCTTCGGCCAGGCTTTCGATGAGCTCATAGTCGCCGAGGTGGGTGAGCACACCCGCGATCCTGCCAGCGAGGCGCAGGGCCCCGTACAGTGTGCAGGTCGCCACGAGGTCGCCTCCCGCGCCGGCCCCATAAATCTCCTCATCAACACCCGCGCGTATGAGGCCCTTGCTGAGGTGCCGGCAACTCAGCGCCGCGACGCGCAACTCCGGATAGCACTGCTGTAAAACGGTGCGATCGTCGTGGTAGCGATAGGCCGCCCACAGCATGCCCGCAAGGAGTTCGAAGCGCGCTATTTCGTCCGCCGCCTGGTGCGCACCTATACGCGCAGCTGCGGGCACCCACGGGTTGGCTTCTTCCAGGACCTGGCAATTGAGCTTGAGATCCGCCAGCCATTTCGACACGAGCGCATGACTGCTTTCCATGCGCGCAAACGAAGGGGCCCAGGTACTCGCATAGCGGACGTCCGGCGCGCGCTCTGTCGGCACAACGCCACGCATCGGCACGCTCAGAGCCACGCCCTGGAGGCTCTTGTGCAACACCTCGAAGAGCTGATTCATCGTGGGATGATCGCAGCGGAAATGCACGCTTTGGGCGTACGGCAATCCCGTGCGCAAAGCGTAAGCATCCCGCAGTGTCGTTACACCGCTGGTAACGGTGACGCGCAGATAACGAAACGCGTGCAATGCGAACTGCGTTTCGATGGTTTCCCCGTCCGCCTCCCCGCTCAGCGTATACGTATCCGTTACCGCATCTTCGAAGCTCGCATTCTCAGCAAACGTCAGGACCACTTCGTCACTTGCGCTCGCCGTAACCTCAAGGCGCAACCGGCCAAGCAACTGGTCGCCAAAGTCATAAACACTGGTGGTGCGTCCCTGCGCGTGCACCACCTTGGGCAAACCCTGCGGACGCAGCACCTGCGTGACACGCATTCCCGGGAAAGGCTGCGCGCGCAGCACGCCGGCAGGCGCCGGCAATACATCAACGGGTGCCCAGCCCCGCTCGTCCAGACCAGCCATGCTCCAACCATCGATATACTGGCGGCCGTCGACATGCTCGCCGCCGTTGATCTCGGCTTCCAGCACCCAGCTGGGGTGCCAATGCCAGCTGTGATCGGAAACGAGTGTCAGCGCTTGTCCATCGTCACACTCGACGTGCAGCCTGAGGAGTATCTGCGGGCGGTCGCCATAGTTGCCGCGTCCGGTGCCCGGCAGATTGCCGGCGTAGAAGCCATCGCCAAGCAGTACCCCTATCGCATTGGGTTCCGCCATGAGGTGCCTGGTGACGTCAAACGTCTGGTAATAAATCTCATGGTCGTAGTCGCTCCAGACCGCGTTCATGTCCGCATCCGGTAACGGCTGCCCGTTGATTTCGACGCGATAGTCACCGAGCGCTGCGACATAGAGCCGGGCGGATTTGACCGGGGCGGTCAGTTCGAATTCGCGGCGCAGCGCAGCGACGTGCACTCCGCGACTGCGGCTGCCGGTGAGCGGCGTGGCTATCCAGCGGCCCTGCCAATCGGCTTCGTCCAGGAGGCCCATTTCGAAGAACGCGGGCTCGCTCCAGGGGCTGGACAATCCATCGCTGTCGAAGGTGCGGACCTGCCACCAGACGCGTTCGCCCGAACCCAGGGGCGCGCCTCCATATTCGACGTGGCTGCATTGATCTGACTCGACCCGCCCGGAGAGCCATAGATCCGCCTCACCCGCTTCCAGACGCTCGAGGTCCGAGGCAGCAACGATTTCATAAGCGGACTGCATTTCCGCCGGACGCGCATCAGCGACCCACCAGCTCAGCCGCGGCCGAGCGGCACTGATTCCCAGTGGATTGCTGACAAATTCGCAGCGCAACCTGAGTGGAGCGCTTGGCATCCAGGTGCTGTCCGTTATCCCTCGTGACGCTAGTGTGACGCTTTTTTAGCCGGTTGTTAACCAGCCCCGCGCGCCTTCAGTCCGACTCGGCCAGAAATCCGGCGACCAGCTGCGCCACGCGCTCCGGCTGGTCGTGATACGTCCAGTGCCCGGCGCCGTCGACGACTTCGAGCCGGGCAGAGGCAAAGTGAGACAACGTGCCGTCCTGGCCAATACGATGCTCGAGACCATCAGTGGCATTGATGATCAGAGTCGGGCAGGTGATCCGCTGCCAGAGCTCGATCGTTTCTTCCGTACTCAGGCCAGCGGAGGAAAAATTGTGTGTGTAGTTGTCGTACTTCCAGCTGAAGGTGCCATCTTCGTTCTGGTTGGATCCATGTATTGTCAGATGCAGCGCGCGATCCGCCGACAGCTGCGGATTGGCTTGCTGCATGCGCTGATACGCTTCCGCCTGATCCGCGTAACGCCGCGGCAAACGTCCCGCCAGCAGGCGCGTCGCTTCGACCCACTCGCGGACCCGCTGCGCGGTGCCGACCTGCGGCATGAATTCTCGCCACAAGCCGATCCCTTCGATCACGACAAGCCGGGCAACGAGCTCGGGATAGATACCGGCAAACAGTGCCGCGATCGCCCCGCCCATGCTGTGCCCCATCAGCACCACAGGCGCCAGTTCCGCCTGAGTGATGAGCTGATGCAGATCGTAGACGTAGTCGAGCAGCTGATAACTCGAGCCCCGCACCCAGGCAGAATCGCCGTGCCCGCGCAGATCCGGGGCAACAATGTGGTAGTCACCGATCAGACCGTCAGCCAGCTCATCCCAGGTGCGGCAGTGATCGTGGATGCCGTGCACCATGACCAGCGCGGGCGCCTGCGGATTGCCCCAGTCGATGTAGTGCAGGCGCAGGCGCTGGGAAAAATAGATGTGCGAGGCTGGCGACGGCTGCATGCGATTACTCCGGTACGTTCAGGTCGGTTGAAGGGGTTTCATTTTCAGACGTTCCCAGCAGCGCCGTCGCGCGGCGCTCGAAGACTTCCACGAGATGACTGGTGAGCACCTGCACCCGTCGCACCCGGCGTTGATCAGGATGCATCAGCAACCATAAACCGGGGCCAGGCTGCGCCGGCATCTGCGGCAGACGGAGCAGGGTTTCGTCGGCTTCACCCACCATGGTCGGCAGGATACCAAGACCCATGTGCGCGGCGATCGCGCTGCGCTGCATCATGACCTGGTCACAACAGAGCTTCACGCGCACTTCGGGGAAGTAACGATCGCGCAGCTCGCCATAATAACGCATGATCTCTCCCTCAGTCGCCCAATCTATCCACGCAGCCCCCGCGATATCGACCAGCACCTGGTGCTCGGCGCAGTAGCGCTTGCTGCCGTAGGCTGCGAGCGACGCGCGTCCCAGCGGGCGCCCGACCATGTCCTCGGGCGGATGATCCGTCGCACGGATGGCCACGTCGACAGCGGCGCGGGAGAGATCCAGAGATTGAAAACCGGGTATCAGCTCCAGATTGATGCCGGGATGTTCGTCGAGAAACGGCGCAAGATCGGCCAGCAGAAACTCCACCGCAAGCACGTCCGGCACGGCCAGACGGATGCGCCCCTCCAGCCGCTGATCGCGGCCTTTGAGCTCCGTCTCTATGTCCTCGAGCGCCTCGCCCACCGCGTCGATGCGATGGATCACGAGCGATCCTTCCGGCGTTATCTGCAGGCCCCGCTGTGAACGCGTGAACAGCATGACCCCGAGGCGCTCCTCCAGCGCATCGAGGCGCCGCGTGACGGTCGAGGCGTTGACCCCCAGACCCTCGGCCGCGCCGCGGACGCTGCCGGCGCGAGCCACCGCAGCAAAGAAGCGGAAATCATCCCAGTCGTTCGTCACTCTGGCTCCCTCAGCTCTGCTGCGCCAAACCTAGCACACTATGCGTACCTGTTGCATTCACGCAACACATTGTTGCGTTACCGATAGTTGCAATTAATGTTACCCAAAGTAACATACACCCATCGAATGACATAACAGTTCCCTGAGGGATATCCGGACCCCCCTCCCCTCCCCTTCCCACGGATATCCCTCCCATCTTCCAAAGCCAGCGGGCTGGAGATCCTTAGAAAGATCTCAGCCCGTTTGCTTTTTCCGGGCCCGGAAAAACCCGTGACACCGCCGCCAGCTCCCGTAGCCGGCCACGCACCGTCTCCGCTACCATGGCCGCATGCCGTATCAACACCTCGAACTGCACCGCGACGGCCACATTGCCACCGTAGAATTCAACCGCCCGGACAAAGCCAACGCGCTGCACTACGACCATCTCGCGGAAATCGAAGACGCCGCCCTCTCCTTCCGCGACGACCCGGAGACCCGTGTGGTCATCTTTCGCGGCGCGGGCAGACACTTCTCGTCGGGCGCTGACCTCACAGACGCCGGCACAGCGTACAAGGTGCCGCTCGTACAGCGTCGCCGCCGCATGCGAATCGGCGAGCGCGCAATCGAGGCGATCCTCGACATCGACCAGATCACCATCGCGGCCTGGCAGGGCGCCGCCATGGGCGGCGGCGCGTGCATCACCACTGCCTGTGACTTTCGCATCGGCGCTGACAATTGCTTCATGCAGTACCCGGAGATCGACATCGGCGTGAATCTGATGTGGAAAAGTCTGCCGCTGATCGTGAATCTCGTCGGGCCAGCGCGCGCCAAGCGCCTGGTTGCGGGTGGCGAACGCGTGCATGCCGAAACCCTGGTCGCCTGGGGTGTGCTCGACGATTGCGTGCCCCTGGATCAGCTCTACGACACAGCGCTCGAGATGGCCGCGTTTTATGCCGCGAAACCGCCGGTCGCAGCGCAGATGATCAAGCGTTCGACAAACCAGATTGCCAACGCGCTCAATCACGCGATCATGCATATGGATGCCGATCAGAATCTGTTTGTGGCGGGCAGCGAAGACCGCGCGGAAGCGGTCCGCGCGTATCTCGAAAAAAGCACCCCGCGGTTCCGGGGTAACTGACCGACGCGCCGGTCTAGACCGGCATGCAGGCCAGGGCCCGGTCGCACGCACGCAGACGCCGGTAGACATCCGCCAGACGCTGGCGAGCTGCATCCCGATGCCAGGCGCAATCACCGGCCCGCGCGGGATGCTCAGCGAGGAGGCGCGTCACACGCTCATCCCAGAGTCGTTCGAGCCACTCGAGCCGCGTCAGCAGCTCGAAGAGGCCCGTTTGTTCGGCTTGGATAAGGGCTTTCAGTTGTTCTATCGATTTCATCATCATCACCTTGCGTTGAATGGCTTGATGACCATGATCGACAATCGGGCGTATAACGCGACCAATCAGGGATAAGTTGCATGTCGATACGCCCAAGGTATCAACATATGATGCCTCAGGCGTCTGGCCAGGCGATGCGAAGGCCTTCAGCGGTCTTCTCGACCACCGGCACCGAGCCGAAGCGGCACGCCGCTCCGGTGACGCAAGCACCGCTGACCACGTCGAAGCGATAGCCGTGCCAGGGGCATTCGATTTGCCCGCTGGCGTCGATATCGCCATTGAGCGGGCCAAGTTGGTGCGGGCAGGTGCTGGGATAGATGACCCAGGCGGCATTGTGCAGGTTCAAATAAAACTCACGCCCGGACAAGGTCACCGCCAGCGGCAGACTGTCAGGATCGGGCGGCGCAACGACGATGGCGTCTTCGTCGCGCACGCTGTCGAGCCGCTGGTCGAGCTGGCGCTGGCGTTCGGTCATCATCCATACGTCTTCATCATAGAGCTGCTCGTACGCGCGGGCGTAGGCGAGACCCACTTTTTCGCGCGCCTCCAGCGGCACGCCGGGCACAAAAAAATCGATGACGAGATCCATTTCCTGAGGCGCGGTGACGAACACATGCGTCCAGATTTCAGCACCGATGCTCGGCCCCTCAAGGTTGCGCGTAATCCAGCGGCGGCAGGAGCGGTCGAGACTGAGCTCGAGCACGCTGTCCTGACCCTTGCCGTTGGTCACCCTGGCGCGCCAGCCCCAGCCACCGCTGTCCAGACACTCGATGGCTCCGAAGCTGGAGGCATGCAGGTGCGGCAGATGCTCCCAATCGAGGGCGTTCTCGTACATGCGCTCGAGCGAGACCGGCAGCGTACGCTTGTAGGTACCGACGTGATCCACACGCGACTCGGCGCGCGGCGGGACGTACTCATAACGGAGTGCTGTGGTCACTTGTGCGCCTTGGTCAGCTTGAAGCGGAACGACAGACCGTCGATTTCCGCGACGACGGCGTCTTTGCCCGGCTCACCCTCTTTGAACGTCACGGCCAGCGTTTCCGCCATGATGTAGTCCCGGTGTTCTTCGGCGGCCAGCGCCAGATCACCCTCGGCAGCGTAGATGATATCGATGCGGTCCGAGACTTCGAGGCCCGCGTCTTTTCGTGCGCGCTGGATGCGATTTACCATTTCCCGAGCGTAACCGCCGCGCACGAGCTCCGGCGTCAGCGTACAATCGATGTCAACGGCAATCCGTGAATTGGATACCGTGTTGGTGCCCTCGCGCGCCTGCTGCAGGACCTGTATCTCCTCGATGGAAAACTCCTCATCATCGATGGTGATCGTGCCGTCAGCCTGCAGCGCCGCGATGGCATCAGCGTCCAACGCGTTTATCGACTGCTGGAAAGCTTTCATACGCTTGCCCAGGCGTTTGCCGAGCAGCGGGAAGTTGGGCTTCGCCACCAGCTCGATAAACGCCGCCTCATCGGTGGAATACGTAACGTCCCGCACGTTCAGCTCATCGCGAATATAGCCATCCAGAGCACGCATCTCCTGCAGCAGGTCAGCGTCCCTGTGCACCACCGTCAGCTGTGCCAGCGGCGTGCGCAAGCCAATTTTGACGTCCTCGCGCTTCTGCCGGCCGAGCAGCACCACCTGCTGCATGCGGTCGACAGCCGTCTCGAGCTCAGGTTTGACATAGCGCTCTTCCGGCTTGGGGTAATCACACAGATGTACGGACGCCGGCGAAGGCGCAGCCCCGGACAACGCGGCAAGCTCGCGGTAAAGGTGCTCGGAGAGGAACGGTGTGAACGGCGCCATCACCTGGCTGAGCTCGACGAGCGCGGTATACAACGTGCTGTAGGCGGAGATTTTGTCCGCAGTAACGTCTTCACCCCAGAAACGCGAGCGGTTCAGCCGGATGTACCAGTTGGTGAGGTCTTCGATGAACGCAAAGAGCTGCGGCACGACCGTGTAGAGACGATACGCTTCCATCTCTTCGGCGATGTTCGCTTTCAAAGTCTGCAGGCGCGACATCACCCATTGATCGAGGATGTTATCGCCAAAATGCAGACCTTTTTCCGGTGACCATTGATCGATGGACGCATAGGTTTTGAGAAACGAAAACGCGTTGTACCAGGGTAAGAGCGCGCGACGCGTCATGTCGCGCACGCCGCTGTCGGCGAAACGCTGCTCCTCGCCGCGTACGAGCCCGGAATTGATCAGATACAGACGCAGCGCGTCGGCCCCGTATTTCTCCATCAGCTCATCGGGCGGCGTGTAGTTGCGCAGCCGCTTCGACATCTTCTTGCCGTCTTCGGCCATGACCATGCCGTTGACGATCACGTTACGGAACGCCGGCTTGTCATAGATGGCCGCCGCCAGCACGGTCAGCGTATAAAACCAGCCGCGTGTCTGGTCGAGGCCTTCGGCGATGAACTCCGCCGGAAAGCCGGCAGCAAAGACGTTGGCGTTCTCAAAAGGATAGTGAAGCTGGGCGTAGGGCATCGAGCCTGACTCGAACCAGCAGTCGAGCACCTCGCTGATGCGCTGGTAGGTGCCTTCTTCGCCGTCCACGCTGAACGTCAGCGGATCCACGTGCTCGCGATGCAGGTCGGAAACCGTCACGCCGGTATAACCCGCCAGTTCCTCAATGGAACCCATGCAGATGGCATTGCCGGTCGTATCGTTGATCCACACCGGCAGCGGCGTGCCCCATACTCGGTTACGGGATATGGCCCAATCCATCGCCCCTTCCAGCCAGTTGCCGAAACGGCCATCTTTGATGTGGCCGGGCACCCAGTGTATTTCCTGATTCGCCGCCAGCAGCTTGTCGCGGATGGGCGCGACGCTGACGTACCAGGACGGGATGGCACGGTAGATGAGCGGCGTATCGGAGCGGTAGCAGTATGGGTAGCTGTGCTGGATGACATCCTGGCGATACAGCACGCCCGCATCTTTCAGATGGCTGATGATCTCTTTGTCGGCGTCTTTGACGTACTGACCGGCAAAGTCCGTCACCTCGTCGGTGAAGATCCCCTCGAGCGTGACCGGGCAAGCGAACGCTTCGATCGCATGCTCACGCAGTACACGGTAGTCATCCTCACCAAAAGCCGGCGCCTGATGCACGACGCCGGTGCCGCTCTCGGTCGTCACGTAATCATCGGTGACGACGACAAACGCGCCTTCTGCGGCCTTGTCCGCAAAGTACGGGAAAATCGGTTCGTATGCCTTGCCGAGCAGAGTAGCGCCTTTCACTCGGTCTTTGACTTCGAGATCTCCATAGCTTGGCAGGCGATCCTCGGCAAAATAGATGTCCTTGCCGACCTCGGCATCGTGGGCAAGCACGTAGTCGATCTCGGCGCCGACGCAGAGCGCGAGGTTGGACGGCAGCGTCCACGGCGTCGTGGTCCACGCGGCCACGTACGCGTCTTCGTCTTTGAGCTTGAAGAGCACGGTGATGGCGGGATCCTGCACGTCGACATAATTCGAGGTCGCCTCGAAATTGGCGAGCGGCGTCGCCAGCGCCGTGGATATCGGCATGACCTTGACGCCCTCATAGATCAAGCCTTTGTCCCACAGCTGCTTGAAGACCCACCAGACGGACTCCATGTAGTCCGCGTCCATGGTTTTGTAGTCGTTGTCGAAGTCGATCCAGCGGCCGAGACGGGTGATGGTATGGCGCCATTCCTTGACGTAACGCTGCACGATCGCGCGGCACTCGTTGTTGTACCCTGCCACCCCGAGCTCATCGACCGCCTGCTGCGCAGACATGTTGAGCTGCTTATCGATTTCGTGCTCGATAGGCAGACCGTGGCAATCCCAGCCAAACCGGCGCAGCACGTAGCGGCCATTCATCGTCCAGTAACGCGGCACGATGTCTTTGATGGTGCTCGCCACGAGGTGCCCATGGTGCGGCAGACCCGTCGCAAACGGCGGGCCGTCGTAAAAGATATAGGGCTTTTTCTCTTTCGTGTTGTCGAGGGTTTGCTGGAACGCGCGCGACTCTTCCCAGACCTTGAGAATATCGTGCTCCATCTCGACAAACGAAAACTGCGCGCTGTCCGCGGCCTCTGCCATTGCTTGAGCTCACCCGAAAAAACGAGGCGCGTATCTTACCGATGGCGCCACCGTCTGGCTATCTGCGCACCAGACCTGAACCACTACGGAGATGGCACCCCTGTGGATGCGTTTTGCGACCGGCAGCCTGCCGCAACCAGGCGATTCCGCGCTTCAACTTCCACACGGCCGGACGTATTCTGGACCCGTTCAATCTGAGGGGAGAGCCATGAACAAGTCGACGCGACGCCGTTTTTTCAAAGACACAGGCACCATTGCGGCCGGTGCGGCCCTTGGCGGTTTTGCCGGTGCAGCAAACGCTCAGGCGACCGAAGGGCTCGGCTTCCTGTCTGCCGTAGAGCTTGCTCGCAAGCTGCGTAGAAAGGAGATCGGCGCAGAAGAGCTGGCCCGATATTTCATTGGGCGCATCGAGCGTCATGACGACAAGCTCAATGCGGTGGTCGTGCGCGATTTCGATCGAGCACTCGACGCCGCCAGAGAAGCGGACAGCGCGCTCGCGCGCGGGCGGGAACTCGGTCCGCTGCACGGGCTGCCAATGACAATCAAGGAGTCGTACGACATCGCCGGACTGCCATCCACTTGGGGCGTACCCGACGCGGCGCAGGCCATCGCGAAGACAGATTCGGCCGTGGTTGAACGGTTCAAAGGCGCAGGCGCGGTGTTCCTCGGCAAGACGAACGTGCCGATCAACCTCGGCGACTTTCAGAGCTACAACGCCATCTACGGTACGACCAACAATCCGTGGGATACCAAACGCACACCCGGCGGCTCTTCCGGCGGATCCGCCGCTGCTCTGGCTGCCGGTCTGACCGGGCTCGAAAGCGGCTCCGATATCGGCGGCTCGATCCGCAATCCGGCGCATTACTGCGGCGTGTACGGTCACAAGCCGACCCTCGGCATCGTCCCCGCGCGCGGGCACCAGCCTCCGGGGCTGCCACCCACGCCCCAGCACCCGGACCTGGCTGTGGTTGGCCCAATGGCGCGCAGCGCCGAAGATCTTGCGGTATCGCTTGCTATCCTCAGCGGCCCCAATGCACTGATGGCGCCAGGCTGGCGGCTGGAGCTGCCGCCGCCGCGCATGGCCTCCCTCAAGGGCTTGCGCGTTGCTCTTTGGCCGAACGATCCGAACGCACCCGTGGACGACGAGGTTGCCGCACGCGTCCAGGCTGTCGGGGAGCGCCTGGCCGCAGCGGGCGCCAAAGTTTCCGACACCGCGCGGCCTGCGTTCGATACCAAAGCCGCGTCCGATACTTACCTCGGCATCCTCATGGCGATGACGAGCGGGCCGGCCGCTGAACTCAAATTCAACGAATACCTGGGCTTACACGGGCGTCGCGGCTTCTTCCGCACCCAGTGGCAGCAGTTCTTCCGCGATTGGGACGTGCTCCTTGCGCCGGTGACGGCCACCCCTGCCTTCGAGCAGGACCATAGCAATATCAACGAACGCACGCTGACCGTGAACGGTCAAAGCCAGCCCTACTTTCAGCAAGTTTTCTGGGCAGGTCTCGCCACGTTGAGTTATCTGCCGAGCACGGTTTTCCCCACAGGCTTGTCCAACGCCGGGCTGCCGATCGGGCTACAAGCCATCGGCGCGGAATTCGACGATCGCACGACCATCGAATTCGCCCGCCTGATGGCAGATGAAATCGGGGGCTACAAGCCACCAGCAGGCTTCGCCTAGCGCATGGCACGGCGCTGACCACCGCAACGCGCAGATGCGGTACACTCCGCGCCCACTGACAGGAGGGGACCTATGCAGCTCGGCGCAGTGCTACCGCACAACGAAATCGGCACCGATCCCGGCGCCATGAAGGCTTACGCACAGGGCGTGGAAGCGCTCGGCTTCAGCCATGTGTTGCTCTACGACCATGTGCTCGGGGCAGACCGCAACCGTCCCGGGGGCTTCGAAGGCCCCTATGACAAAGACGTCGCTTTCCACGAGCCGCTGACGACCTTTGCGTTCATAGCCGCGGTAACGGAAACGCTCGAGATGGTCACCAACGTGCTCGTCCTGCCGCAGCGCCAGACTGCGCTGGTCGCCAAGCAGGCTGCCCAGGTGGCCATCCTCTCCAACAATCGTCTGCGTCTCGGCGTCGGCACGGGTTGGAACCAGGTTGAGTACGAGGCGCTCGACGTGCCGTTCGCAAAGCGCGGCAAACGCCAGGCGGAACAGGTCGAGCTCTTGCGATTGTTGTGGGGCGAGGATGTGCTCGACTTTACCGGCGACTTTCATCGCGTGAATCTGGCGAGTATCAATCCACGCCCCAGCCAGCCGATCCCCGTCTGGTTTGGCGGCGCGGCGCCGGCTTTGATCGAGCGGGCGGCGCGCCTGGGAGACGGCTGGATGCCCCTGGGCGGTCCCGGCGAAGCTTCCGCGCAGATCATCGCCGCGCTGCGCACAGCGCGCGAGGCCGCCGGAAAACCCTGGGACGGATTCGGCATACAGGCGCAGGCGATGTTCGCCGGCGGCGACCCGGAGCGCTGGCGCAAACACGCGGACCGCTGGCGCGCGCTCGGCGCCACCCACCTCGCGGTGCGCAGCGACAGCGCGGATCTAACGGATGTCGACGCGCACTTGCGCGCGATAGAAACGTATCGGGATGTGGTCGCCTAGCGGCGATCAGCTGGGTAGGGCCGGCCAGGCGTGGCCGGCCGGATGCGTTCGAGCTGTCTAGGCGCCCTGGGCGACTAACTGGGGCGCAGGTTCGTCGTCGCGAAACCGCGGGCTCAACGGGCGGCCCATGGCGTAAGAATCCAGCACGAATTCACGGATAGCGCTCTGCGAGGCGTAGCTCCCGCTGCTCTCTTTCAACAGCTCTTTGAGCAACTGCGCTTCGATCTCCGCCTCAAACTGGCTCTCATACGGCCCTACATCAACGCCTTCGCGGGTCTGGAACCACCACTCGCCGGCGGACAGGTAGACGCGGTCCGAGCGAAACCACACGCGTTCGGGCTCATTAAGACGGGAAACTTTCATTTTTTTATGGCACACCATGCAAACAAGCCCGGGCAGTGTGCGTCAGGCGGCAACGGACTTCTGTGTGCGCTATGTGTGGATATGTAAGCTCAGCCGACCTCCGCAAGCAGCGCATCGGCGCGCACTGCGAGCTTCTCGACGCTGGAGGCAAATAGCGGCACAACCAGCTGATCGACACCCAGCGCGGCATACGCCCTCGCGGTCTCCGCGTTGACGGGGTGCCGGTTGGGACCGACGATCAGGGTGATGTCATCTCGCGTGCGGCCGCACTCGGCAAGTTTTGCATCCAGTGCCGGCAGGCGCGCGGCCAGGTCAGCCGGCGTCATGTCGTAGCCGTACCAGCCGTCTCCCTGCCGGGCAACCCGCCCGAGGGCAGCATCACTTTCGCCGCCGAAGAAAATCGGCGGATGCGGCGTCTGCACCGGCTTCGGGTTGAAATGGCACGGCGTCAACGTCACCGTCTCGCCGCTGAACTCGGTGACGCCCTCGGACCAGAGCGCCTTCATTGCGTCGATGTACTCATCGCACAGCCGCGCGCGACGCGAAAAGTCCGCGCCGAGATTATCAAATTCTTCTTTCAGCCAGCCGATACCCACACCGAAGTCGACGCGCCCGCCGGACAGAAAGTCGACGTCGGCAACCATCTTCGCGGTGTACACAGGCTGGCGCTGCGGCACGAGGCAGATGCCTGTGGCCAGCCGCACTCTCGAGGTATGGCTCGCGATGAATGTCAGCGCCGTAAACGGGTCGAGCAAACCCACCGGATCGCCGGGTATGCGGCCGCTGTCACTGTAGGGGTAGGTGGATGCGTAATCGGGAAAGAACAGCACGTGCTCGGGCACCCAGATCGCATGAACCCCCTTCTCCTCCACGAGCTGCACCGCGTCACGTATGAACGCCGCAGGCGTATGCTGGCTGAACGCCATCGCCACCCCTAGTTTCATGGTCTGCCCCCTGATCCGCTAAACGTCGAGTGAAACACCATACTAGCGCGACTCTGCTGACCAGCGCGACCGCCGCCGGCGACGGCGCCCCGGCAAACACGCTACAATCAACCGCACGCCCACCACGCGAGCAGCATTCTGGACAACGTCACCCACAAGATCGTTTCCGACGAGGCTGAAAGCCTGATACTCGTCGACAGCGACGACAACGTGCGCGGGCACCTGCCCAAAGCGCAGTGCCACGATGGTGATGGCGTGCTGCATCGCGCATTCTCTCTTTTCATCTTCAACCCGGCCGGCGAACTGTTGTTGCAGCAACGCGCGCCGCAGAAGCGTCTGTGGCCGAACTTCTGGTCCAATTCCTGCTGCTCGCATCCGCGCCAGGGAGAGACGCTCGACATCGCGGTGCAGCGGCGCTGCGAAGAAGAGCTGGGATTTCGCACGCCGCTCAAGTTCGTCTACAAATTCGAATATTCCGCACAGTATCTCGATCTTGGCAGCGAGCGGGAGCTGTGTTCCGTATTCGTCGGCAGCTTCGACGGCAGCCCCACCGTCAACGCGACCGAGATCAAGGCGATCCGCTGGATCGCGCCGGATGCACTCGATACCGAGCTGGCCGAGCAGCCGGACACGTTTACGCCGTGGTTTCTGATGGAGTGGCGCGCGCTGCGCGAAAACCACCCTGCAGCGCTGCCGTTCTGAAACGCCGAAGCTTCAGGCGCCGCCCAGCAACAGCCATATGCCGCCCACCACGAGCGCCATGCCGGCGATCTCTCGCCGGGTGAGCGGTTCTTTCAATAACCACATCGAGCTTGCCACCGTGAACAGGAGCTC
The DNA here is from genome assembly GCA_965267275.1 of Pseudomonadales bacterium. GTDB lineage: Bacteria > Pseudomonadota > Gammaproteobacteria > Pseudomonadales > Azotimanducaceae > UBA4421. The sequence continues at coordinate 686,654 of OZ253950.1, read as the reverse complement.
TATCTGACCCACCGCGCGCACGACCGCCGCGCTCTTCAGGGTCATCGCGGTAAACCAGCCGACTGAAGCCACCATGCCGATGGCCCCCACCCAGACCGCAACCGGCCAATTGGCGATCACGCGCTTGAACTCGCCGGGCTCGCGCAGCAGGAGGTAGCTCCCCATCAAAACCGTCTGCACCGAAACCGCGATGGCCACGGTCAGACCGGCCCGCTCCAGGTAATTGCCGCTATCGAGCGCGAGACTCGCACCCCGAAAGCCCACTGCCGACAAAGCAAAGCCGCCACCGGCCGCGAGCCCCAGCCACATCGCACGCTGCGGCCGCAGAAGCTCGCGCAGACTCAACTGCCCCGACAACAGGACAACCCCGATCAGGCTCACCGCAATGCCGCTCAACACCCAGGCGTTGAGCGCATCCCCGAGAAGGACGAGCCCGACCACAGCTGCCTGCGCCGCTTCGGTTTTCGAGAACGCGGTGCCGACGGCAAACGTTCCGGTGGTAAACGACGCGAGCAGACAGGCTGTCGCGACGATTTGAGCCACCGAACCCGTGACGACATACGCGAAGAATTCAACATTGAAACCTTCGGGCGCGCCGCGCCAAAGCCACAACGCGTACAGCCAGGCAAACGGCAACGCATACAGGAAGCGCACGTACGCCGCCCCGTTCACGGACAACGCGCCGGTGAGCTTCCTCTGCAAGAGCGACCTCGCGTTCTGCAGAAACGCGGCGACGACGGTGATGCCGAGCCACAGCTCCACTCAGCCCTCCGCCAGCCGGGCAATACGTTCGGGTCTGCCGGACAGGTAGGCAAAACGGCCGACGAGCGCAACGGCCGCGACGCCCAGCCCTATGATGAGACCTATCCAGTAGCCGTACACGCCGAAATCTATCGCCTCGAAGTAGCCGAAGCCGAGCGACCAGGAAATCGGGAAACCGACGAACCAGTAGGCAAAAACCGCAACAAAAAACGGCGTGCGCGTGTCTTTGTAACCGCGCAGCGCACCTATCGCGGTTGCCTGCAGATCGTCCATCGGCTGATAGATGGCGACAAGAATCATCAGCTCGGCAGCCACAGCAACCACGGCGACCTCGTTTGAATAGAGCTCGGCGATCTGCTGGTTCGCCAGCACGAGCACCGCGGCGGCAACCAGCGCAAAACACAGCGACGCTGCGAGAGCGACCCATCCGCTCACGCGCGCGGCCGCGAAGTCCTGCGCGCCGACGTTGTAGCCAACGCGGATCGACGCCGCCATTCCGAGCGCCAGCGGTACCATGAAAGTCAGCCCGCCGACATTGGTGGCAATCTGGTGCGCGGCAACCGTCTCGACGCCCAGCCGCCCTATCAGGAGGGTCAGCGTCGAGAACACCGAAAACTCGAAAAAAGTAGCCAGGCCTATGGGTGCCCCGAGCAGGATGAGCTTGGTTATCGCCGCCCGATCAGGCAGAGAAAAGCGCGCAAAGAGACCCGCACTGTTGATCCGCGAAAACCGCACGATCAACGCCATCGCAAGCGCCTGGTAACAATGCACGATTGCCGTTGCCCAGCCGCACCCTTCGCCGCCCAGGGCCGGCACACCCCAGCCGCCGTAAATGAACCAGTAGTTGAGCGGCAGTTTCAGCAGCAAAGCCGAGGCGGCGATCGCCATGGCCGGCAGGGTCCAGCCCAGACCTTCGCAGAGGTAGCGCATGGCAAAGTACATCAGTACCGGAATCACGCCCCAGCTGACGGCATTCAGGTAAGCCTCAGTGACCGGCAGCGCCAGCGGGTCGACGCCGACGAATTGATAGAGACCGCCGAGATTCCGGTACACGAAAATGAGCACCACCCCGCCCACCAGCGCAATCCACAGCGCCTGCCGCACAACCTCGCCCGCCTCGCTGCCCCGCCCGGCGCCGTGCAATTGCGAGACAGAGGGCGTGATCGCCATGATCGTACCGGAAACGAGCAGCATGACCGGCCAGAAAACCACGGTAGCGAGCGCCACACCGGCAAGCTCGACCGCATTGACGCGACCGGCCATGACCGTATCCGCCACGCTCATGCCCATCTGCGCAAGCTGCGTGAACACGAGCGGCAGAGCGAGGCCGCTCAGGCGGTTGAGCTCTTGAAGATAAATGCGCAATTAAACGTCCATGTCGCGGGCAAAAGAGCGGCATTGTAGCGCCCGGCGCCGACGTGAGGCCAAGCGTAAATGGGAATGATTATCATTGTCGTTATGAAACAAAACGATTAAATTCATAGCTCTTATCTATGGTGATGATTCAAAGAATCAAATGGTTTCACCCGATCGTCGCCCTATACTGCACCCAGTCGCAAACTAACGTGTGACTCGCGAGTTCACAAAACCAGCTAGGGAGTTCAACTATGGACCTGAAGGACAGCAACACGCTGCAGAATCTGAAGGACGCATTTGCCGGTGAATCACAGGCCAACCGTCGTTATCTGTACTTTGCAGCAAAGGCCGATGTCGAAGGCGAGAATGACGTCGCAGCAGTTTTCCGCTCCACCGCCGAAGGTGAAACCGGCCACGCGCACGGCCACCTCGAGTACATGGAAGCGGTCGGCGACCCGGCCACCGGCCTGCCCATCGGCACCACCGCTGACAACCTGAAAGCCGCGATCGCCGGCGAGACGCACGAGTACACCGACATGTACCCGGGCATGGCGTCAACCGCGCGCGATGAAGGCTTCGACGAAATCGCCGACTGGTTCGAGACGCTGGCCAAGGCTGAGCGCTCTCACGCCAACCGTTTCCAGAAAGCTCTGGACAGCATGGCGTAACCGTCTGCTGCGGCAATATGGAAAGGGCTCAACCATGAGCCCTTTTTTTTCTCCAAATCACGAGTGAGGACAGCACCATGTCCGTCAGAGAAGGCAGCCTCGAGGCACCCGAACGTCAGCCGCTCGACTGGCAGAGCGAGCAGTTTTACGACAAAGAAGATCTTTACCAGGAGCTGGAGCGGGTCTATGACATCTGCCACGGCTGCCGCCGCTGCGTCAGCCTGTGCGACTCTTTTCCGACGCTCTTCGATCTGGTTGATGAGTCCGATACGTTCGAGGTAGACGGCGTCGACAAAGACGACTACATGAAAGTCGTCGACCAGTGTTTCCTGTGCGACCTGTGCGCCGAAACCAAATGTCCTTACCTGCCGCCGCACGAATGGGCTGTCGACTTTCCGCATCTGATGCTGCGCGCCAAAGCCTACAAATTCAAAGAGCAGGACACCAAGTGGCGGGATCGGCTGATCACCTCCACGGATCCGATTTTCGACGCGATCTCCACGCCGGGTATCGCCCAGGCGGCCAACGCGGCGGCCGCTTCCAAGCCGCTGCGCCGTCTTGGTGAGAGCCTGGTGGGCCTGCATGCCGAAGCCCCGCTGCCACACTTCGAACCCAAGGCGCTGACCAAGCGTCTGGCCGACACGTTCGAACCCGGTGCAGCGCCGGTTGCCACCGATCGCACCACCGGCAAGGTGGCGATCTACGTCACCTGCTATGGCGACCACAACGAACCCCAGGTCGTCGAGGATATGATTGCCGTGCTCACGCACAACGGTGTCGAAGTGAAGATCCTCAAAGACGCCAAATGCTGCGGCATGCCCAAATTGGAGCTCGGCGACCTGAACAAAGTAGCGGCGCTCAAAGACGAGAACCTGCCCCTGTTTCTCCAGGCGATCAACGACGGTTACGATCTGATGGCACCCATCCCCTCCTGCGTGCTGATGTACAAGCAGGAGCTGCCGCTGATGTTCCCGGAAGATGCGGACATCGCTCGCGTCAAAGCGCACTTCTTCGATCCGTTCGAGTATCTGAGCCTGCGTCACAAGGCAGGGGTGGCGAACGTCGATTTCAAACAGGGTCTTGGCAAGGTGGCTTACCACGTCGCCTGCCACCAGCGCGTGCAGAGCTTCGGCATGAAAACCCGCGAGTTCCTCGAACTGATCCCCGATACCGAAGTCACGGCCATCGAGCGCTGCTCAGGCCACGACGGCACCTATGCGGTCAAGGCGGAGACCTACGAGAAGGCCATGAAGATCGCGCGCCCGGTCGTGCGCCGGGTCACCGAAGCGGAGCCCGACACGTTCGGTTCCGACTGTCCGATGGCCGGGCGCCTCATCGCCCATGGCATGGAGGGCGATGCCGAGCCAGAGCACCCTATTTCCATGGTTAAGAAGGCATACGGAATATAAACATGAAACTCAGTCGTGAAGATCTCTGGAGTCTCGAAGAGTACGCGGAGGAGCGGGACGCTTTCCGCGCGCAGGTGATTGCCCACAAGAAGCCGCGTCAGGTGCGCCTGGGCGAGCACGCCACGCTCTATTTCGAAGACGCGTTGACGATGAAATACCAGATCCAGGAGATGCTCAGGGTCGAGCGCATATTCACGCGCGAGGAAATCGAAGAAGAGCTCGCATCATACAACCCGCTCATCCCGGACGGATCCAACTGGAAGGCCACGTTCATGATCGAGTATCAGGACGCGGACGAGCGACGCGAAGCGCTGGCCCGCATGGCCGGCATCGAGCACAAGGTCTGGGTGCAGATCGGCGACGAGAAGACCTACGCCATCGCCAACGAAGATCTCGACCGCTCCAACGAGGAAAAAGCGTCTGCTGTCCATTTCCTGCGTTTTGAGCTCAGCGATAGCGCCGTGGCCGGCGTCGGCGCAGGCGCACCGATGAGCATGGGCATCGACCACGAGGCCCTGCCCTACGAGGTCAGCATCAGCGAAGCGACGCGGGCGAGCCTGGCCGGGGACCTGGCGCCTTAGACGTTACGCCACCTCGAGCTGCTCGCCGGCTGCAGCCTTCAGCACCTCCGCCATTTCTTCCAGCAACGCCTTGCGCGTCGAGGTATTCCGCCAGCACAAGCCAACGGTGCGGTGCGGCGGCCCGGCGGGAAACGGGCCTTTAAAGGGCAGATAACGGATCGCACCGCTACGCTTCTCGGCCGCAAGCTGCGGCATCAGCGTGATCCCGGCGCCCGCCGCCACCATCTGCCGCACCGTCTCGAGGCTCGTGCCGCGAAAATTGGCGTTTTCCACCGCATGATGCGTGTTGCAGACGTCGAGGGCCTGGTCTCTGAGGCAGTGGCCATCTTCCAGCAGCAGCACCACCTCGTCTTCGAGATCGTCCAGGCTCACCGCTTTCTGCTTGGCTTTCGGGTGGTTTTTCGCCGCGGCAAAGAGAAAAGGCTCATCGAACAACGGCACCTCAACCAGGTTTTCCTCATGCAGCGGCAAGGCGAGCAGCACCGCGTCGAGATCGCCCTGTTTCAACATCCGCGTTATCTGCGCAGTCTGACCTTCGTGCAGCTGCAAGCGTAAGTTCGGAAACGTTTTTTCCAGCGGGCCGAGGATTTTCGGCAGAAGATAGGGCGCGATCGTTGGAATGATGCCCAGGCGAAAGTCGCCGCCCAGCGGATCGCGAAATTGCTCCGCCATGGCGGTCAGCGCGTTCACCTCACGCAGAACCCGTTCTGCCTGCGCGACGATCTGCTCGCCCGCCGGCGACAGCATCACCTGACGATTGGTCCGCTCGATGAGCGTCACGCCCAGCGTTTCCTCGAGCTTTTTCAGCTGTGTGGAGAGCGTCGGCTGGCTGACGAAACAAGCTTCCGCAGCACGCCCGAAGTGGCGATGCTCGGCAACGGCGGTCAAATACCGCAGATCGCGTAGATTCATTCACTGTCCTCGTTCGAATAGGCGTATGTTAACGTAATCCGAAGCGCCAATGAGATGCCGCATGCAGCCGCCGCCCACCGTACGCGCCGACGTCGACACCTGGAATCATTTGACAAGCCACCAGACCGAAGCTGCAGACGATAACGCGGCCGGCGCCCCCTGCGAGATCCTGGCCGATGCTTGAAGTTCTGGCTGAAGGACCCGATCTCAAGGTTTATGCGAAACCCAGCGGGGTCTCTTTACTGGCCGACCGCGCCGGCGCGCCGAACCTCTGGGACGAGTTCAAGGCGCTCGGCAAGAAACCCTACCTGGTGCATCGCCTCGACAAGGGCACCAGCGGCGTCCTGCTGGTGGCGTACTCACAGCGGGCGCAACGGACACTGACCAAACGCTTCGCTGACCGCGACGTGACCAAATTCTATGTCGCCTGGGTGAACGGTCTTTTCCCAGCAGGCCGCACTTACGAATTGGATCTGCCCATGACGAAAGGACGCAAGAGCCGCTACCGTCTCGCGGGGCCCCGCGAAGCGATCCAGCTCAACGGCAGCCGATACTCGCTGGCAGCCGACCGCGAAGGCGTGGACGCGCGGACGTATGTACGCGTTCTGCGCACGACTGAAGAGCGCAGCCTGGTGCTGCTGAAGCCGATTACCGGCCGCACCCACCAGCTGCGCGTGCAGATGGCCTGGCTCGGTTTTCCGCTACTTGGCGATCATCTGTATGGCAGACCGGACGACCCTGCCCAGCAGGCCGATCGTCTCATGCTGCATTGCCACTGTCTGAGCGTGCCCGGATGGGGCACTTTTCGCGCACCGCTGCCGGGCGCATTCCTCAGCGGCTGAAACGCTGGCTGAGCTTACGACCGACTGCGTAAGCCGCTGCGGCTGCAGCGGGATGACGAGTCACCGCAAACGCGGCCGCGGCAAAACCGGTGCCGAGCACCCATGATCTCAGCTGCGGGCTTTCGGCACGCCCGTGCGCATGGCGCGTTACGGTGTGCTCGCAGTTGTTGGTGAGGAGGTTGTAGCTCTTGCTCGACGTTCCGGAGCGGGCGCTGCGGAGCGTGCGCTGCCGAATCTCACCGTCGTGGTTATGCACATACATGCGTTTGCCCGCGCGAAACTCTTCTTCGCTGCAGATGTGCTCGCCGCGGAACGGCGTGTTGTGAAGCACGCGCCCATCACCGAGCGCGATGCCGCGGTGCATGACCAAACCCTTGCGTCGGGAGACCACGTCACCCGGTCTTGCTCGAGCCATAAACTATCCCTTCTAATATCCCTTCAAAGATCCCTTCACGGCGCCGCTAGACGCCGTCTCGTTCGTTGCCCGCAATGCGCGGGTGCCTGGCACATAGTTATGCACAATCCCTGCCAAACTTAAACCTTTGATTTTAATGACTTTATCCGCGCGGGGCGGATGCGGGAGGTCGCGTGACACACCAAAAGTTGGCTAAACCGACTGTGTCGTCGGCCAACTGACGACCTGACCGCGCTCTTCCTGACACGCCATCAAGTCCAGCAACTCGTCAAGCTCCAGCGGCTTCGACAGGTGGTAACCCTGTACGGTATCGCAGTTCAACGTCCGCAGCTTTTCGAGCTGCGCGGCCGTTTCGACACCCTCGGCAACGACCGACATGCCGAGGTCGTGCGCGAGCGTGATGACGGCGCGCACGATGGCCTCGTCCGCTTCGTCTTCGACCAGGTCGTCAACGAAGCACTTGTCGACTTTCAGGCAATTGAGCTGAAACTGCTTGAGATAAGCCAATGAGGAGAAGCCCGTGCCGAAGTCGTCGACGGCGAGCGTGGCACCGGCTTCGCGCAACATGTCAATCACCTGGATGGCAAGCAGGGGATCATCCATCAAAGCAGATTCAGTGATTTCGAGTTCCAACGCGCCTGGCCGCAGCGCGTAGCTTTTTGCCAGCTCGCCGTAGAGCGCTGCGAACGAGAAGTCGCGAAAGTGCCGCGCGGAGATGTTCACCGCGCAGGGCAGGTCATGACCCGCTGCCGAGAGCTCCGCCAGGTCGGCCACCACCTGATTCAAAGTCCACTCCGTGAGCGGATGGATGAGATCGGTTTCTTCAGCCAGCGCTATGAACTCGCCCGGCGCCACGTCACCCAGCTTGGCGTCACACCACCGGACGAGCGCCTCCAGACCCAAAATCTCACCGGACGCGACGCTGTACTTCGGCTGGTAATTCATACGCAGCTTGCCGTATTCGATGGCGTTCCGCAGCGAGCCTGCGATCTGCAGCTGGCGCACGCTGGGGCCGTTGATCTGGGGGTCGAAAACCTCCACGCCCGTGCGCAGCGACTTCGCCTGATACAAAGCTATGTCCGCTTTCTGCAGCAACCCGTCCGCATCATCGGCATGCTCGGGACCCATCGCGATGCCGATGCTGGCGCCCACCTCGAGACCCACGCCCGCCACGGAAATCGGCGCACGCAGCGAGTCGATCAGCACATCGGCCGCAAGCCGTGCGGCAGCAGCGTCGACATCCTCGAGGCAAATGCAGAACTCGTCTCCGCCGAAACGCGCGACCACGCTGCCCGGCGGGACCTGTTCACTCATGCGGCTGGCGACAATCCGGAGCACATCATCGCCGATGACATGCCCCAGCGTATCGTTGATATGTTTGAAACGGTCGAGGTCGACCATCAGCAGGGCTGCGCTCCCGGCACTCATCATCCGCGCGAGCGCATCATTCAGGCTGCGTCGGTTGAGCAGCCCGGTCAGCGCATCATGACTGGCCTGAAAGGCAAGCCGCTCCGCCTGACTCTGCTGCTCCGTCACATCCCGAACGATGATCAGGAACCGTCCGGCTTCCTGCCGGTCGAGCTCGGAGACCGCGACGTCGAGCACACAGTCCGCGCCGCCAATATGGGCCGTCCATCGGGCAAGGCCCCCATCCGCGCAGGCGCGTTTGGCTTCGTTCAAGGCCGCCAAGTCAATCAGACGCGGGATAAAGCGGCTCAGGCTTTCGCCAACGATATTGTGACCGCCCCAGAGCAACTCCCGGGCGGCGCGGTTGGCATGGCGGATGGAAAGGTGCTCGTCAACGATGAGAATCCCATCAACCGAGCCTGCGAACAGCGAGTCAATGAGCGCCGACTGACGTTCGGCGCTCAGCTGCGAGCCAACAAGCAGAACCCGCTGTGAATCCAGGGTTAAGATCAGGCCGGTGAGATAAGCCCCCAACAAAAATCCCAACGGCATAGTCGCTGCCAGCTGCAGCTGATATTGGTGTTGCAGCATCCAGCAGAGGCCAACGACCGCGAATGCCTGGAGCGCGAACATGAACACCTGCCGGGACCAGGACATCGTGGATGTCAGCAAAAAGAGCGCCACCAGACCCGCGACGACAGCCCCGAGAACAGTCGGCGCCGCATCTGCCAGCGGCGCCCCAAGGGTTAGATGAGCCAACACCTGCAGATATACGCCGGCGATGGATTGATGCACCGGAACGATCACTTGATCGCCCAGCTCGAGTGCCGTGCTGCCAACGAAAACGACGGCGTCCTCAAACGTGCCGTCCGCAATGTTGTTTCTCAGTACATCGATGTAGGAAACGGTCTCCACAGCGCCAAGGTCGTAGGCAAAGTCGACTGCATACGCGACGTTTTCGTCTACCGGCGCCGCAGGATTCACTGCCGCCGGCAGAGAGAGATAGTTGCCGCCGAGGGTTGCCTTGTTGTGGACCATACGTCGCACCAGGCCATCGCTATCAGAGCTGACCTCTACCAGGCCGGTGCCGACGAGGGGCGCAAATTCAGGGTGAGGCTGCGACAGCACCAGCTGCTGCGGCGCGTCGCTGCTGAGCGATTGCCTGAACGAAGGCATGTATACCGGCATGTCTGCGCCGCGCAGAGCCGCCGCGAGCGCTTTGTCCTCCTCAGGCGCCTGACTGGCCGCGCTGAATTCGATATCGAAAACGAGACGGTCTATGCCCCTGCCGGACAGCGTCTGCACGAGCTGCGCATGCACGCTGCGTGTCCAGGGCCAGGCCCCGAGCGCTTGCAGAGATTTTGCGTCCGCCTCGACGACCACCAGCTTCTGTGAAGGCACTTTGGGAAGGACCGCAAAACCAGCGTCGAGCACACCGTTGCGTAGGGATTCGTTGAATGGCGTGAGCAGCACTGCTCCGCCGAAGAGCAGGCCCACCAGGACAACAACAAAATTGCGCGTTCCATGACGCTTTGCAGGTTCCGACATCCGTATGACCAGGCAAGTCCGCCTCGCGGAATCGATAGATCCGCTGACGCATTGATTCCTGAAGCTTTTTGAGGCCTCTATCGTGCCAGGTCAGCGGCCTCACCATGTGATCCGGTTCACAAAGCCCGGACAACGACTGGAAACTGCGGAAGAAGTATGCTGAAACGCACTCGGCAAAACAGTCGAGAGCCGATCCTATGCGCCCTCGCAGGCTGCCTGAAATCAGCTCTACAGGCCGATTTCAGGGTCAGCCATCGGGTTACTGGCTGTTTTGAATCATGTAATCAATGACTTCGGCTAACTGCTGGTCACTGCAGTCGCTGCAAAGTCCCCGTGCGGGCATACGCTGCGATGGTGAATCAGGCGGGATGCCGGCAATCGTCGACTGCAGCAGCATATCCGGACCTTTCTCAATCAGCGGCGCCCAGGCTTCTGCATTACCCACCATTGGCGCGCCGGCGACCCCGCGATAATGACAGGAAAAACAGTACTGCTGATAAATCTGCTCGCCCGGGTGCGGCGGGGCGGTGTCGTCGGCCGCTGTGCTTCCGGCCTGCCCGGATCCGCCGCCACAACCGAAAGCAAATATCGCAAGACTCAAAATCCAAACTCTTTTCACAACTACTCCAAAGTCAAAACAAAGTCGTCCGCATCGTCCCCGACCGGGAACTCGGCGCGCAGCGCAGCCAACCGCGCGGGATCGAATTCAGTCACGAGAACCCCCGGCTCGTCAAACCGCTCGACGAGCACCGCACCGTCCGGCGCGAAAGCCGCGCTGCCCCCGCTGTAACTGACGTTGTTGCCATCCATGCCAACGATATTGACCGCCGCCAGATAGACCTGATTTTCAATGGCCCGCGCGCGCAGCAGCGTATTCCATGCCGTCTGCCTGGCCGCCGGCCAGTTGGCGACGCAGAGGAGCGCATCGTAATCGCCCCGATTCCGCAACCAGACAGGAAAACGCAGGTCATAACATACCATTGGACACAGCCGCCAGCCGCGCAGCGTCACGAGGACCCTGTCGCTGCCCGCACTGTAATGTTCGTGCTCGCCCGCCATGCGAAAGCGGTGGCGTTTGTCGTAAAACGTGATCACCCCATCCGGCGGAACCCAGAGAAAGCGATTGTAGAAAGCATCATCCGCACGGATGACGACACTGCCGCACAGCACCTGTTCACGCGCCGCTGCTTCCGTGCGCATCCAGCTCACCGTCGGGCCTTCCATCGTCTCCGCCACTTCGGCGCTTGCCATGGTAAAGCCAGTGCTGAACATCTCCGGCAGCAGCACGAGATGCGCATCCGCGGGCACTGTGTCGAGGAGCTCGGCAAACATCTGCCGATTTGCCGCGGGGTCATGCCAGTGCGTCGCGGCCTGGAGCAAAGCCACCTTCAAAGGCTGCACAACGCCTCCGCAGCCCGCTCGAGCGTGGCATCGTCTTTGGCAAAGCAGAACCGCAGCACGCGCCGGTTCAGCGCCGCCGGATCCGCGTAAAACACCGATATGGGGATGGACGCCACTTTAAGCTTGCGCGTCCACCGCTCTGCCAGGGACACGTCGTCAGCATCGGTGATTGCGCCATAGTCCAGAAGCTGGAAGTAGGTGCCGGACGACGGTTCCAAAGTAAATCGCGACCCTGTCAACAGCTCACAGAACAGATTGCGCTTGCGTTCATAAAAGGCGGGCAACTCGAGATGGTGTTCGGGATAGGCGCGCAGAAAGTCTGCGAGCGCATGCTGCACCGGCGTGTTTACTGTGAAATTCACAAACTGATGCACGCGGCGGAACTCGGTGGTCAGAGCCGCAGGCGCAACGCAGTACCCGACCTTCCAGCCGGTAACGTGGTAGGTCTTGCCAAATGACGAAACCACAAAGCTGCGCGCCCACAGATCGGGATAACGACAGAGACTCACATGCTCGACATTATCGAAGATGATGTGCTCGTAGACCTCGTCGCCGAGCAGGTAGATATCCCGGTCTGCGATCAACTCGCGAAGCGCACGCACATCGTGATCGCGCCAAACGGCACCCGTCGGATTGTGCGGCGTGTTGATGATGATCATGCGTGTACGATCATTGACGGCGTCAGCCACACGCTGCCAGTCGACGCTGAAACCGGGACCACTCAGCGGGACATGCACGGTCTTGCCGCCCTGCAAGCGCACCACGGGCTCATAGCTGTCGTAGGCGGGATCAAACACGATGACCTCATCACCGGCGCGCACGGTGGCGGCGATCGCACAAAAAAGCGCCTCGGTCGCGCCAGCAGTTACCGTCACTTCGGTGTCAGGGTCGACCCGCTGTCCATAGAGATCGAGGACTTTGCCGGCTATCGCGTCACGCAGAGACGGCACGCCGGCCATGGGCGGATATTGGTTGAAACCCGCCGAGACGTAGTGGTGAACCCGCTCTTTCAGCGCTTCCGGCCCATCGAAGTCCGGATACCCCTGGGACAAGTTGATGGCGCCCTCTTCCGCCGCCATGGCGCTCATGACCGTGAAGATGGTAGTGCCGACATCCGGCAGCTTGCTCGCAAATGGTGAGTTCAAGCCCAGATCCTCAGATCCAGTTCGCAGAAGAAGGCGCATACTCGCATAGCTCCGCGCACAACTAAATATCAAAATATTTTTATATAAGGTTGTATTGCGGCACCACGCTGCTAGCATAGCGCGCTCTTTCGCGGCAGCAGGCCGGCGTGCAGACACAGTCGATCGATCATCCAAAGCGGCGCAGCGCCGGCAGCAAGCGTGACCACAGCGAAGACGCAGTCGTGGCGGTTTGCAAAGCCGCGGGGGACCCGCTGCGCGCCAATATCCTGCGCACGCTCGCTGCCGATTCGTTCGGTGTGCTCGAGCTTGGTGAAATTTTTGCGATGTCCCAGCCCGCCGTCAGCCACCACCTCAAAGTGCTTGCAGCCGCTGGCCTCGTGAGCAAACGCCGTGAGGGCACCAGCATCTTCTACCAGCGCAGCGTCGCCAATGCCGCCTGGCTGGATGCGCTCTTCAGCGAACTCGACAGTCAGCCGCCCGCAGCGGCCTTGCGGCGCAATATCGACAAGGTCCACCGCGCGCGGCAAAAACGCTCCCAGGAATTTTTCGCAACCCAGGCAGACGCGCTCGCACAACAGAAAGCGCTCATCTGCGACCCTTCGGTTTACGCTGAGGCGGTGCTTGGCTGCCTCGGCGAGGCGCCCGGCCAGGCGATCGAGGTCGGGCCCGGTAGCGGCGTGCTGCTGCAGGCGCTCGCCCGGCGCTGTGCAGAGGTAGTCGGCATCGATCTTGCCGGGCAGATGCTCGACAACACGCGCGCAACCGTCGCCGATATCGCCAACGTCCGCTTGATCGAAGACGACTTCAACGCGCTGCGCTCAACGTCGACCTACGACACCGTCATCGCCGCCATGGTGCTGCATCACATGCCTTCACCCGCGGGCTTTTTTCGCCAGGCGGCGCAAGTACTCAAGCCCGGCGGGCAGCTCATCATCGCGGAACTCTGCGATCACGAATTCGACTGGGTGAAAGACTTGTGCGGTGACGTGTGGCTCGGGTTCGCGCCGGACCAGCTCAGCCACTGGGCAAGTCAGACCGGGTTTGCACCGACACATCAACAGTTTCTCGCCCAGCGCAACGGCTTCCGCGTACAGGTCGTTGCCTACCAACTTCAACCCACATCAACATCAGAATCGAGGACACCTCAATGACCGACTACAAAGTTGCCGACATAGCCCTGGCCGATTTCGGCCGCAAAGAAATCAGCCTCGCCGAGGCGGAAATGCCGGCGCTGATGGCGCTGCGCCGCAAGTACCTCGACGAGCAGCCGCTGGCGGGCGCGAAAATCATCGGATGTATACACATGACCGTACAGACGGCGGTGCTGATCGAAACCCTGTGTGCGCTCGGCGCCGAAGTGCGCTGGTCCTCCTGCAACATTTTCTCGACTCAGGATCATGCCGCAGCCGCGATGGCTGCCAACGGCATCCCGGTGTTCGCCTGGAAGGGTGAAACCGAGGAAGAGTACGAGTGGTGCATCGAGCAGACCATTCTCAAGGACGGCAAACCCTGGGACGCGAACATGCTGCTCGACGACGGCGGCGACCTGACGCAGATCATTCATGACAAATATCCCGCGATGCTCGACACGATTCACGGCATCAGCGAAGAAACGACCACCGGCGTGCATCGCTTGCTGGAGATGATGCGCGACGGCGAACTCAAAGTGCCTGCAATCAACGTCAACGACGCGGTCACCAAGTCTAAAAACGACAACCGCTACGGCTGCCGCCACAGCTTGAACGATGCCGTCAAACGCGCCACCGACATGCTGATGGCAGGCAAGCGCGCACTCGTCATCGGCTACGGCGACGTCGGCAAAGGCTCGGCCCAGAGCCTGCGTCAGGAAGGCATGATCGTGCGCGTGTCCGAGGTGGACCCGATATGCGCTATGCAGGCGTGCATGGACGGCTACGAGGTCGTTTCAGCCTACGTCGACGGCAATAACACCGGCCGCGCGGAAGACATCGACCAGCGCCTGCTTTCCGATACGGACCTGATCGTCACCTGCACCGGCAACGCCGACGTCTGCGACGCCGCCATGCTGCAAACCGTGAAATCCGGCGCCGTCGTTTGCAACATCGGCCACTTCGACAACGAGATCGATACGGCATACATGCGCGAGAACTGGCGCTGGGAGACCGTCAAAGACCAGGTACACCAGATCTTCCGCTCCGACGACCCGAGCGACTATCTGATCCTGCTCTCCGAAGGCCGTCTGGTGAACCTCGGCAACGCCATGGGCCACCCCTCGCGGGTCATGGACGGCTCGTTCGCCAACCAGGTGCTTGCGCAGATGCACCTCTTTGAACAGGCCTGGGCTGATCAGCCGGAAAACCAGCGTGCCCCGATCACCGTCGAAGTGCTGCCGAAAAAGCTCGATGAGGAAGTTGCCCAGCTGATGGTAGAAGGTTTCGGTGGTGTGGTGACCCGTCTCACCCCCGCCCAGGCGGACTACATCGGCGTCACCCAGGAAGGGCCGTTCAAGCCGGAAGCCTATAAGTATTGAGGCTCGCGCCTGATGCGGCAGAAGCGCGGCGGCGGCGTTTTGCGTCGCCGCATGGCGTTCTGTATCGTGCGGCCCGTCTAACCCAGGCGTAGTGCGATGCAGTCCCTGCAGAAAGTCATCGAGATCCTCGACCTTGAGGAAATCGAAAAAAATCACTATCGCGCGACCAGCCCCAACGAAGGCTGGCAGCGCGTCTATGGCGGCCAGGTCATCGGCCAGGCGCTGGTCGCGGCTTCACGCACCGTGGAGGCATCACGACCCGCGCACAGCCTGCACGGCTACTTCCTGCGGGCGGGCGACACCAGCGTGCCAATCCTCTACAAAGTCGATCGCCTGCGCGATGGCAGGAGCTTCACCACCCGGCGTGTCGATGCCGTGCAGCATGGCAAAACCATATTCAGCATGCTGATCTCGTTTCAGGTGGCTGAGGAGGGTTTTGCGCATCAATTCCCGATGCCGATGGCGCCGCCGCCTGATGAGCTGCTCGACGAAGACGAGCTGCGCCGGGAGCAGTCGAAGTCATGGCCGGAAGAGCTGCGCGACTCCTACAGCACATCGTCCGCCATCCAGATTCGCCAGGTTGAACCGGTCGATATGCTCAATCCCGTCCCCACCGACGCATCGCAGCTGTGCTGGATGAAAACCCGGGAAGAGCTGCCGGATGATCCGCGGCTGCATCAGTGTGTGCTGGCCTACCTGTCCGACTGGTCGCTGCTCGATACCGCTACGCGACCTCATGCCATCAGTTTTCTGCAGGACAACATCCAGATGGCGAGCCTCGATCACGCGATGTGGTTCCACCGTCCGTTCCGCGCGGACGAGTGGCTGCTGTATGCCCAGGACAGTCCCGCGGCGGGCGGCGCCAGAGGGTACAACCGCGGCCTCATCTACAATCGGGACGGCGAGCTCGTCGCCTCCGCCACCCAGGAAGGCCTGATGCGGCTGCATGCCGACTGAGGACGCCTTCAGTATCGCGGCTGGCGCCGAAACGCGTTCGGAGCGATAATAAGCGGTTTGTGCGCGGCCACTCGAGGTGCGCGTTCCTGCAACCAGGCCACTCGAAGATAAAAACAACAGAGGGCCGAGGGACTTAAGGCATATCCCAGATGGCTGACATCGAAAAAATGGCGGCGACCGTCGCGTCGCTGAAAGAACACTTCGAAAATCACCGCTACATCTGCAGCGACCAGATCGCGACAGCGGTGTATCTCGCGTTTCACCTGCGTAAGCCCATCCTGATCGAAGGCCCTCCGGGTGTCGGCAAGACCGAGCTCGCGAAAACGACATCCGAGATGTTCGAGCTGCCCCTCATCCGTCTGCAGTGTTACGAAGGCCTGGACGAAGCGAAAGCCATCTACGAGTGGAAGTACGGCAAACAGCTGCTGTATACCCAGGTCTTGAAAGAAGCGCTGGACGAAGTCCTCGCAGGCGCCAAAGGTTTCGCGCAGTCGGTCAATCGTCTGCACGAGTTCGGCGACATTTTCTTCTCTGAAGAATTTCTCGAGCCCCGCCCGCTGCTGAAGGCGCTGCGCGAGGACGACGGCTGTGTGCTGCTGATCGACGAAGTCGACAAGTCCGACCACGAATTCGAATCCCTGCTGCTCGAGATCCTGTCCGACTTCCAGGTATCGATACCCGAGATCGGCACGGTCAAAGCCGCCAAAGAACCGCCGATGGTGTTTCTGACCTCGAACAACACGCGTGAGATTTCCGACGCGCTGAAACGCCGCTGCCTGCATCTATACATCCCCTTTCCGGATATCGAGCTCGAGCAGCGCATCATCCACGCGCGCGTCCCCGACGTGCCCGAAGAGCTGCGCCGCCAGCTGGTGGCGTTCATCCACGAACTCAGGGATCTGGATCTGAAGAAGGTCCCCGCCATCTCGGAGACGATCGACTGGGCCCGCACGCTGTTGCTGCTGCACACCGAGTCGCTGGACGCGGACCTCGTACGCGACACGTTGAACGTCATTCTCAAGTTCCAGGAAGACATTGAAAACGTCGACTCGGAGCTGAATGCCATCACGGCCAAGATCAAGTAGACCATGGACCGCACGCTGACCAACTTCATCCGTTCGCTGCGGATGGCAGATGTCAGAATCTCCACCGCGGAGACGCTCGACGCCATGAACACCGTGGAGCTGGTGGGCTACAAAGACCGAGCATTCCTGAAAGACAGCTTGTCGATGGTGCTGCCGAAAACGGCGGACGAGAAGGAAACCTTTTCCAACTGCTTTGACGAATTCTTCGCCTTCGAAGACGTCAGCGGTGAAAAGTCCGCCGATGCTGCCGCTGAGGGGGAAGAGGAAAGCGGGGAGCAGAGCGGTGACGGCGGCGAAGGCGGCGGCGCGGGTGGCGAACGCCAGCCCGGGCAACCTGCTGGTGGCAAGCAGAAGAAGAGCAAGAAGAAAAAGCCCAGCAACAACCTGTACGAGGAAGAAGAGGAAGAAGATCTCGGTCCGGGCGCAATGACCGAGCCGGGCAGCGAGCTCGGCCAGCTTCTGATGAACGACTCCAAGGTCGACCTGACGATGCGCATGGCTGCGGCCGGCGAAGCCGTCAACGTGCGCGAAATCCAGATATTCACCCAGAAAGGCCTGTATGCACGCCGCATCATGGACGAGATGGGTCTGGCCGATCTCAATCGCGAGATCAGCGATCTGCGCGAATCCGGGGCGATACCCGCGCGCCGGCTCGGTCAGGAGCTCAAGCGCCGCCGCGATTGGCTGCGTGAGCAGGTCCGGGACTACGTCGAGCGCCAGTTTCTGCTGAACGCCGATGTCACAGGTAAGAAATTGCGCGAGAGCTGCTGCGCAAGGTCAAGCTATCCAACGTCGAGCACCGCAACTTCCGCCTGATCCAGGAAATCGTCTACAAGATGGCGAAGAAGCTGACCACCATGCACTCGCGCCGCAAGAAGGTGTACAAGCGTGGTCTTCTGAACGTACCGCGCACGCTGAGGCACAACATGTCTTACGACGGCGCGATCTTCGACCTGCGCTGGAAATCCGTAAAAATCGACCGGCCGCGAGTCTTCGCGATCTGCGACGTGTCCGGGTCGGTGGCCAACTACGCCCGCTTCATGCTGATGTTTCTCTACAGCCTCGACGAGGTGATGCCGAAAGTCCGCAGCTTTGCGTTCTCTTCCGACCTCGCGGAAGTGACCGACCTGTTCAATCGCAACAAGATCGAAGATGCCATCGCCAAGGTGTTGCGTGACTACAGCGGCGGCTCGACGGATTACGGCCAGGCGTTCCTGGATTTCCGCAAGCTCTGTATGGACGACGTCGACAATCGGACGACAATCATCATCCTCGGGGACGCGCGCAACAACTACGGCGATCCGCACGCGGAGATCCTCAAGGAGATGTACGACAAGGCCAAGCGGGTCATCTGGCTGAACCCCGAGGCGCGCCTGTCATGGAACACCGGTGACTCCGAGATGCGGCGCTACGGCACCTATTCGCACCAGGTCGAGGAATGCAATTCGCTCATGCATTTGGAGCGGGTTGTCGGTAACCTTTTACGACAGGTCACTTAAGGAAGGCGCGCAAGTGAGCAACGTACAGTACGACGACAGCGAAGCATCGTTTGCCCGGTCCGCCGGCAAGCAGTTGCTGGTTTTTGCCCTCGGCGCCATCGTGCTGGTGGGCTCGCTGATGTGGGGCTTGCAGGTGCTGGCCAGCATGGTGGGCTCCTCCACCGAGGCTGCCAAGGCCGTTGATCCCGAAGCGCAATCCATCACGATCGCCATTCGCGAGGAACCGCCGCAGCTGAACTCGGCGCTGGCCACCGACGCTAGCTCGGGATTCATTCTCGGACACGTGATGGAAGGGTTGCTCCGCATGAGCATGGACGATCAGCTGGAGCCGGCGATCGCCCATTCCTGGGAGGTGACGGAAGAAATGGCAACCTTCTGGCTGCGCGATGACGCGAAGTGGAGTGACGGCGTGCCGATCACTGCGCACGATTTCATATTCTCCTGGCGCACGGCGCTCCTGCCGGAAAACGCCTCGGAGTACGCCTTCCTGCTTTATCCGATCAAGAACGCGCGGGCAATCAACGAAGGCAGCATGTCCCCGGACCTGCTGGGTGTCTCAGCGCCCGATGATTTGACCCTGGTCGTGGAGCTCGAGCGGCCGGTCGCGTTTTTCGACAAGATGGTCACCTTCCAGACCTACCTGCCCATACGCCAGGATTTCTACGAATCCACCAACGGCCGCTTTGGCGCTGACGCCTGGGAGCTGCTTTATTCCGGTCCCTTCGTGATCACCAACTGGGTACACGGCTCGAGCCTGCTGCTGGACAAAAACCCCTACTACTGGGACAAGGAACGTATTCATCTCGAACGCATCAACATCGGCTACATCACCTCCGACGCCGGCGCGACGCTGAATTTTTTCAAAGACGAGAAGATCGCCTACACCACGCTGCTGGCGGAAAATCTCACCAATGCCCTGGAGCAGCGCTGGCACATCAAGCGCGAGCAGGACGGCACGGTTTTTTTCCTCGAGTTCAATCATCGCGACGACCGCGTGACCAGAAACCTCAACCTGCGCAAAGCCATGCAGCTCGTGATGGATATGGAAGAGCTCGTCTACAAGGTCACCAAGCTACCGGGCTACATACCGGGTGAGTCGCTGTTTCCAGGCTGGCTGCAGGGTGTGGACGATAAGTTCCGCAAGGAATACCCGGCGCCCGAGCTGCGTCTCAACCGCGCAAAGGCTCTAGAGCATCTGGAGCTC
Source organism: Pseudomonadales bacterium (assembly GCA_965267275.1). Lineage (GTDB taxonomy): Bacteria > Pseudomonadota > Gammaproteobacteria > Pseudomonadales > Azotimanducaceae > UBA4421. Next base: position 666,954 of record OZ253950.1, on the reverse strand, counting down.
GCCAAGCAGGAGCTTGGTGTCGACGAGATCCCCGAGATCGTGCTGCTGTCCGGCGACAATCCCATCTCCAACATCCAGTCAGAGTGGGTGCAGGCGGTATTGAAGACCGAACTCGGCATCGACCTGAAAATCGACAAACAGATTTTCAAGCAGCGTCTCGCCAAAATGACCGCGGGCGATTTCGATCTCGTGCTGGCAGGTTGGGGACCGGATTACGATGATCCGCTCACCTTCGGCGATCTTTTTGCCTCATGGAATCTGAACAATCGCGGACGGTATGCCAGCGCGGAGATGGACGCGCTGATCCAGCAGGCCCAGGAATCGGTCGTGCAGCGCGAGCGCATGGAAGCTTTCGCCGCGATCCAGAAGCTGGCTTTCGATGATGTCGTGCTGCTGCCTATGTACGAGCGCGGCATCACTTACGTCCTGCACCCGCAGCTCAAAGACGTGAAACGGCGCGTGATCGGGCCGGAAATCGATTTCACCAGCGCATATATCGATACGGAAAGTTAGACAATTGCGGGCTGCGGTATCGATACCGCTGTTCGTTTAACACTATAGGGATGAACGGGCCGGCGATTGACTGGGCCCTCAGCAACCACATAACAACAAAACCGGCGCTCAGGGCCGGTTACGAGCAGGCTACTCATGGGGCGGTACGCGTTCAAACGACTGATCCAAGGTGTGATCACCGTGTGGTTCATTGCCACCGCGACCTTCTTCGCCATGCACGCCGTGCCCGGCGACCCGCTCTCCGGCGACAAGGCCCTGACGGAAAAGATCCGTGCCAACCTCGAAGCCAAGTACGGCCTGGATAAACCCCTTCTGACCCAATACGCCATCTACCTCGGCAATATCGCAAAGGGCGACTTCGGTATCTCGTTCACCCAGGAAAACCGCGAAGTGAACGACATCATTCGCGAGCATTTCCCGGTATCGGCGACGCTCGGCATTCTCGCCATTGTGTTCGCCGGTCTCGGCGGTGTGCTGTGGGGCGCATTGACCGCGCTGTACCGTAACCGTCTGCCCGATACGATCATCATGTTTCTCGTCATTCTCGGCATATCGGTGCCGAGCTTCGTGATAGCTGCGCTGGGCCAGCTGTCGCTGGTCAATATCAACGACCTGACCGGCGTCTCCATTCTGCCGGTTGGCGGCTGGGGTACCGTCTGGCACATGATCGTGCCTTCCATGGTGCTGGGGCTCGGCACGATGGCGTACCTCACGCGTCTGATGCGCTCCTCGATGCTGGAGATCATCAACTCCGACTTCGTGCGCACCGCCAAATCCAAAGGTGTGCCCCCCACGCAAATATTCACGCGCCATCAGTTGCGTAACGCCATCCTGCCCGTCATCACCGTGCTCGGGCCGTCCATCGCGACGATCACGACGGGCGGATTCGTGGTGGAGATCATCTTCGCGATCCCGGGCCTCGGACGTTATTTTGTGCAGGCGGTGCAGCAGCTCGACTATACCGTCATCATGGGCACGACCGTTTTCTACGGCGCCTTTCTCGTCTTCATGGTGATCCTCGTCGACCTCATCTACGGCCTGGTCGACCCGCGGGTCAGATTGGAATAGCCATGGCAGAACAACCTTTGACCGCCGACGCCTTCGCGCCGTTGCATAAGACCCAGGAGATCCACGGCATCAGCCGGCCATCGCTGTCGTACTGGCAGGACGCGTGGATCCGTCTGAAGGCCAATCGCCGAGCGCTCTTCTCACTCTACCTCGTGATCGGCCTGCTGCTCTTCACCTTTCTAGGACCGGTCTTCTGGCAGGTCGACCCGGCGAAGCAGGACGTTGATCAGATCAGCCAGCCACCGTTTGCGGATCGCTCGGTGACGCTCGTTGCCGAATACGCACCCTGGTACGGCGAGGAAGCGGACCCGGGCGAAGGCTTGCGCTTTGTCGTGCCGCCGACAACCCAGCACGTGCGCATCGCGTGGGACCCCATTGCCGGTGCTGACGGCGGCTACCGCGTGTATCGCAACCTGTTTCCGATCGGCCCGGAGCGCGCCTACGGTCTGCCGCTCATCGAAACCTATCCGGACGTGCGTTACTTCGAAGACAGGCTCGATCTGAAACCGACCACGTACTACTACACCATCGTTGCACTCGACGCGACCGGCCACGAGACCGATCGCGTGAGAACCATCAGCGGCGAAGTGACGCGCGTCATCACCGCATCCGAAGCGCGCTCGCGGGGCCTCCTCGGGGAAGACGAAACGGCCGAGATCGGTACCGCGTTCACCCTGCCCCTGCACCCACTGGGCACAGACTATCTCGGCCGCGACATGCTGGCGCGGTTGATGCACGGCGCGCGCGTCTCGCTCTTCATCGGTTTCTTCGCACCGCTCCTGTACGTCCTGATCGGCGTGATCTACGGCAGCATCGCCGGCTTTGTCGGCGGCGTGACCGATCAGGCGCTGATGCGCTTCGCCGACTTTGTCGTCGCGTTGCCGTTCCTGCTGTTCATGATTCTCTTCAAAGTCGTCTTTGCCATCGGACCCGGGGAGTCCGGCATCATGCCGATGCTGCTCGCCATGGTGATTCTGCTATGGCCGGCCACAGCGCGCCTTGTGCGCGGCCAGATTCTGCAGATCCGCGAGGAAGGCTACATCAGCGCTTCGCGTCTGCTCGGTGCTAAAACGAATTACCTGGTGCTGCGCCACATGATCCCCAACACGATGGGCGTCATTCTCGTCACCATCACGTTTGCCGTGCCGAGCGCCATCTTTACCGAGGCGTTTCTCTCGTTCATCGGCATGGGCGTGGCACCGCCCACCCCGAGCTGGGGGTCGATGTGCAACGAGGGCATCAAGACCATGCTCACCACGCCGCACGAGCTCATCTTCCCAGCGGTGTTCATCAGCATCACCGTGCTGGCTTTCAACCTGCTCGGGGACGGCCTGCGGGATGCCCTCGACGCACGCATGCGGGGCCGGGAGTAAACATGTCTGAACCTATCTTGAGCGTCCAGGACCTGGCGGTGGAGTTCGACACCTACGGCGGCACGGTGCAGGCGGTACGCGGCGTCAGCTTCGACGTGCAGCCCGGCGAGACCCTGGCGATCGTGGGCGAATCCGGCTGCGGTAAATCGGTGACGGTGCAGAGCATCATGGGGCTAACGCCCATGCCGCCCGGGCGCATCACGTCAGGCCGGGCGCTCATGAACGGCGCGGACATTCTCGGCCGCAAAACCATCAACGGCGAAGACATTCGCGGCGACAAGATCGGCATGATCTTCCAGGACCCGATGACCTCGCTCAACCCGACGATGAACATCGGCAGTCAGATCGCCGAGACGCTGATCGTCCACCGCGGCTATAGCAAAAAGGCGGCGTTTGCCCGCGCTATAGAGCTTCTGGAGATGAGCAAAATCCCGGAGGCGGCCAAGCGGGCAAAACAGTATCCCTTCGAATTTTCCGGCGGCATGCTGCAGCGCGCGATGATCGCGATGGCGATCGCCTGCGAGCCTGCCATCCTGATTGCCGACGAGCCGACCACAGCCCTCGATGTCACCATACAGGCGCAGATTCTGGATCTCTTGACCGATCTGCAGCGTGAGAACGGCATGTCCATCATTCTCATCACTCACGATCTCGGCGTGGTGGCGCGCATGGCGCAGCAGGTGCTCGTGATGTACGCGGGACAGGTTGTCGAGCGCGGCAGTGTCGACGACATCTTCTATCGCCCCGGACACCCTTACAACCTCGGGCTGCACGCCGCGATGCCGAGCAACGACCCGGCAGCTGAAGCCCGCCTGACGCCGATCGATGGCTCTCCGCCGGACCTGTTTCACCCGCCGCAAGGCTGCGGCTACTGCGCGCGTTGTCCTTATGCGATGCAGGTCTGCCTCGACGAGCCCCCGCCGTCGTATACCCTCAACGAGGGGCACGAGGCGAGCTGCTGGCTGCACCACGAAAGCAATACGCAACAGGTGCCCGAGATTCACCATGCCGGTGAGGCCGTGTCATGACTGACCTCATCAAAATAGACAATCTCGTCAAATACTTCGACATCGGACGTGACCAGCGCGTGCATGCGGTCGACCATGTCAGCCTCGACATCGGTGAGCGGGAGATCGTCGGTCTGGTCGGCGAAAGCGGCTCGGGCAAATCCACCCTCGGCAAAGCGGTGGTCGGTCTGCACGACAAGACCGGAGGCACCGTTACGTTCAAGGGCGAGGCGTTGCCCGCCAGCTACTCGCCCGCGGACTTTCAGGCGCATGCGACCGACATGCAGATGATCTTCCAGGACCCCTATTCATCGCTGAACCCGCGTATGACCGTGGGCGAGATCATCGGCGAGGGCCTGAAGCTGCACAGCGGGCTGTCCAACAGCGCCGTGCGCGACAGCGTCGCGGACTGGCTGGAGCGCGTGGGTCTGCAGGCCGATCACATGTCGCGCTATCCGCACGAGTTCTCCGGCGGTCAGCGTCAGCGTATCGGCGTCGCCCGGGCGCTGATTCTGGAACCGGAATTTGTGGTCTGCGACGAGCCCATCTCGGCGCTGGATGTCTCCGTTCAGGCGCAGGTGATCAACCTGCTCGACGAACTGAAGGAAAGCATGGGCCTAACGCTCCTGTTCATCGCTCACGACCTGTCGATGGTACGCTACGTGAGCGATCGCATGGCGGTGATGTACCTGGGTTCCCTGGTGGAAGTTGGCGCAGCCAACGAAGTGTTCTTCGAGCCCAAACACCCGTACACCAAAATTCTCGTCGGCTCCAATCCGGAAGCAGACCCTCGCCACGAGCGCGACCGCGCTTCAACGACGATCCAGGGCGAAATTCCTTCACCGGTCAACGTGCCCGAAGGCTGTCGCTTCGCCAATCGCTGTCCGGAAGTCATGGAACGCTGCCGCACCGAAACCCCGCAACTCATCCCGCTCGCCGACGTGACGGATGGCCATCCGCGGGAAGTCGCCTGCCACCTTTACAGCGCCGCCTGAGGTATCATTTCTCTCCAGAATTGAGGGAGAGACGCATGCTTTACGAGATCCGCAACTACCACTTCGACCCCGCGCGTTTCGAAGAATATAAGACCTGGGCCAAAGACAGAGCGCTGCCGTTCCTGGACAGCCATCTGGACCTGGTCGGCTTTTGGGCGAACCTCGACGAACCCTCAGAGGTGAACGGCGCGCCGATGGACGACATGGGTTCCGCGAACATCACCTGGATCATCCGCTGGCCGGATCGAGCGACAAGAGATCAAACAATGGCAGCCGTGTTCACCGGCGACGAGTGGGGCGCTATCTTTGCGAACGTCCCTGGTGGCATGGAAAGCTACAAACGCATGGAATCCAAGTTCACGGAAGCGCTCCTGTAACTCACTCAGCGTTTCAAATCACGAGCTGACTCACCAACATATTGGTTGTGCGGCGACACGCGCGCCGCACAACCATCCACGTGGTTTCCCCTAACGACCCTCGGAAACCGCGCATCCCTTCTTACCGCTGACGTCATTTTTTTGTCATGGCGCAGGCGTCCCATACGCACACACGCCAGAGGGAGCCTGAACTCATGTACTTTCGCTTCGCTATCTACCTGTTCGCAGTGTTGCTGGCCGGCAGCACAGCTGCACAAACCGGCAAGCTCACAAGCATCGAGGAGGAGGGTCTCGAGCGTCTCAACGAGGGCCAGCAGGCACAAACCCTGATCGATAACCTCGGTGAGCAAACCCGCAAACTCGTCGATGACTACCAGGCACAGTTGAAGCTCGTCCAGGGTCTGGAGACGTACATTGGCCTCCTCGACAAACAGCTCAGCGGACAGGGTGAGGAAATCGCCACGCTCCAGCAATCGATCTCCGACGTCGCGGTGATCGAGCGGCAGATCCTGCCGCTGATGCTGCGAATGATCGATACTCTCGAAACGTTTATCGAGTTGGACGTACCGTTCCTGCTCGACGAACGCCGCGCACGTGCAGCCGACCTCAAGAACCTGATGGAGCGCTCTGACGTCACAGTCGCGGAAAAGACACGGCGCGTATTCGAAGCCTATCAGATCGAGAACGAGTACGGCCGCACGATAGAGAGTTATACCGCCAAGCTCGATCTGCCCGACGCCAGTTATGACGCAGAATTTCTGCGTATCGGCAGGCTGGGCCTGCTTTACACAACTGTTGGGACGGAGCGCCACGGGTTCTGGAATACCTCAACACAATCCTGGCAGGACCTCGATGCGAGCCCGTGGTCACGATTGATCGACGACGGTCTCAAGGTTGCGCGACAAGAAGTGGCGCCACAGCTCATTCACTTCCCATTCGATCCGGCACAGGGCACAGGTCAATGATCAAACAAACTTTCTCCACAGCAGTTTGTCTGTTGCTCGCAACGAGCTTCGCGATCGCGGCAGAACACAACGCCGTCGATCTCAACCAACTCCTGGAGGGTGTCAAAGAAGGGCGCGCCCAGGATCAGCGCGAGAATGATGCCCGCCTGACACGCTTTCGTAATCAGGTCGCCGAACGGCAGACCTCGCTGGACGAGATCTCCAGCCAGCGAGCGACCCTGGAAGGCGTGAGTGCAGACAAAGAGTCCGAGTTCGAGGCCAACGAGCTGGTCATATCAGATCTCGAAAGTCGTCTGCGCGAGCGCATGGGCTCTCTAAAAGAACTTTTCGGTGTGCTGCAGCAGTCTGCGGGGGACACCCAGGCTCAACTGCACGGCTCGATAACACAGCTGGAGTATCCAGAACGTACCGCGTTTCTGGTCGACTTCGCCGGCCGCATGGGTCAGGCCAATCGCCTCCCGGAGATTGAAGAGATCGAGCAGCTCTGGTTCGAGCTGCAACGCGAAATGACGGCATCAGGACAAGTGGCAAGCAATACCCAAACCATCGTCAGCCGCGAAGGCGGGGAGGTTGAGGCCGCGGTCACACGGCTCGGACTTTTCGCAACAGTGGCTGATGGCAAGTTTTTGAAGTTCATTCCCGAGACGGGCCGCCTGGTGGAGTATGCCCGGCAGCCCGCGTCGCGCTACCTGACAGGTATCAGCGCCGTCAACGCGGGGGACGCGGGGTTGGTCCCTGTGGCTATCGACCCGGTACGCGGTCAGCTGCTCGACATTCTGACCCAGGCGCCGAACCTGTTTGAGCGGGTCGCACAAGGCGGCGCCATCGGCTACGCCATCATTGCTTTGGGCGCGTTCGGGGTGATCTTCGCCTGTTTGCGCATGGTGATGCTGATGATTCAAGGCAGGGGCATGCAACGCCAGATGGCAAACCTGGACCGTCCGCTAACAGACAACGCGTTAGGGCGTATTCTCCTGGCAGGACGCGCAGAGGCAGACAGCGATGTCGACGCCCTCGAGCTACGTATGAGCGAAGCCGTGCTCTCTGAAACGCCGCGCATCAATGCGTTCATCCCTTTCTTGAAAATCATCGCTGCGGTAGCACCACTCATGGGACTCCTTGGCACCGTAACCGGCATGATCATCACCTTCCAGGCTATTACCCTTTTCGGCGCGGGAGACCCCCGTCTGATGGCCGGCGGTATCTCGCAGGCGCTGGTGACCACCGTACTCGGGTTGTGCGTCGCCATACCGATGTTGCTGCTGCATAGCCTCGTGCAAATGCGTGCCAAAGCGCTCACCGAGATTCTGCAACAAAGGGCCGTGGCGATCGTCGCAGAGCGAGTGGAAACGTTGCGCGAACCTGAAGAAATTCTGGCGCAGGAAGCAGCGGCATGAATGCGTTCATCGACCGCTGGCTGCCGTGGCTTGCCGACCTGTTGGAACTCGGCGGTCCAGTGCTCACCATGCTGCTGCTCATCGCGGCCGTGATATGGGCGCTTCTTTTCGAACGGTTCTATTTCGTGAATCGTCTCTATCCGGGGGCCCTCGCCTACGCCCGGGAAAGTTGGCATGCCCGTCAGGAGCACCAATCCTGGTTTGCGAGACAACACAAGCAGGCGCTCGTGGGCACGCTGACTTCAAACCTCAACCGTAACTTCCCGTTGATCAGCACGCTCATCAAGATATGCCCGCTGCTTGGCCTGCTTGGCACCGTGCTCGGGATGCTGGAAGTTTTCGATGCGCTTGCAGCAACGGGCTCCAACAACCCACGTTCAATGGCCTCGGGGGTTTCTAAGGCAACGGTCTCCACGCTCGCAGGCATGGTGATTGCCATCAGCGGACTGCTCGCAAACATTTTCGTCGAGCGTCAATCCAAGGCCGCCCAAGAACGTCTCAGCAGCAACTTCGAACACCCCGGAAGCCAATATGCGTAATTTCATCACCGCTATGCAGAACGATCAGGACGAGAGCAGTGTCGACATCACGCCGATGCTCGATGTGGTTTTCATCATGCTGATCTTTTTCATCGTCACTGCCACTTTCATCAAAGAAGCCGGCATCGACGTCGACAAGCCATCGGCCGCCACAGCGGTGGTGCAGGAAAAAGCGAGCATCCTGATTGCCATCGATGCCGAAGACAAAATCTGGATCAATCGCCGCCAGGTCGACGTGAGATCGGTGCGCTCCATCGTCGAACGGCTGCACGCCGAGAACCCCAAAGGCACGGTCGTCATCCAGGCAGACCGTGACTCACGCAACGACACGCTGGTGCGGGTAATGGATGCGTCACGCCGCGCCGGGGTCTACGACATCGCGTTAGCGGCGACCCAGGAGTAGACATGTCTGCAGACGCTGCCCGAAGTCCGAACCCCGCCCCGATCGTGCTCGCCGCTGCTGCGTTTGGTCTGGTAGCGGCGCTGGCGCTCGCCTGGTGCATGATTGCGCTGATCGAAAACAGCGAGATGAAGCTATCGAAGTCGTCGCGCACACAGATGCTCGACTTCGTCAGGGTCAAACGTTCCGAGAGTTCCTCTCGCAAAGACCGCAAACCCGAACGCCCCGAAGTCAATCAGGTGCCCGAAGCGCCGCCGACTCAGGCGGCGAATGACAGCCAGAGTGGGCAGCAGCTGAGCGTCAACGTCGCATCCTTTGGCGACGTGCAGACCGATCTCGGCCTCGACGCGAGTGCCGGTATCGGCGGTGGTGACGGCGAGTACCTGCCGATCGTCAAAGTCGCTCCGGTATACCCGCGCGGCGCGCTCGCACGTCGTATGAACGGCGAGTGCATGGTGATGTACACCGTCACAACGACCGGGACCGTCAAAGACGTCGTTGTCATCGAGGACCTGTGTCCGGAACAGATCTTCCGTCGCCCTTCCGTCGACGCTGCCAAACGCTTCAAGTACAAGCCGCGGGTCATTGATGGCGTTGCGGTGGAGGTGCGCGGCGTGCGCAACATGTTCTATTTCGATCAGGACACGAGTCCCGCAGGAGGCCAGCGATGATGAGGACGAGACTTGTCCTGGCCGCCTGCCTCCTCTCGCTGTGCCTGAACGTCAGCGCACGCGATGCCGTGGTTGGCATGAGCGAGCGAGTCTTCAAGGTCATCACCGAAGCACAAACGCTGATGGAGGAGGAACAATACGACGCGGCGCTGTCGCGCCTCGGTACGCTCAACGAAAACAGGCTCTCCAACTACGAAAACGCACAGGTGCTCCGGCTTCGTGGACTCGTGCATTACAGCGCGGACCGTTTGGACGAGGCAATGACCGCCTTCGAGCGTGCTGTTGCGCAACCACGCCTGCCAGATGCCCTCATTGCCAACCTGCTCGCAACCGTAGCGCGGGTTGCGCTCGGCATGGAAGACTATTCACGTGCGGAAAGCTCACTGCTGGAGCTGATGGCGCTACCTAATCAGCAGATAGCCACGAACAGGGTGCTACTCGCGAATGCGTACATAGGCCAGAGCAAATTCCGGGAGGCGCTGACACCTCTGCTGAAAGCGCTTGCAGATCACAAGGCAGCAGGCAACACCCCGCCCGAAAGCTGGTTGTCGATGCTAGCGTCTACGCATTATGCGTTGGAAGATCTCGAAGCCATGCGTACGGCAATGACCGAGCTGACAGCCCTCTATCCGCGCGAGCAATACTTCATGAACCTGGCCGCGCTGCATGGGCAGCTCGGCGACCAGCCTCGTCAGCTGGCTCTTGTCGAAGCACTTTTGGAAGACAGCCGCCTAAACCAGGAAGCGCACGTCAAACTCATCGCCAACCTGTATCTGGCTGAAGCAACCCCTGTCAAAGCCGCGGCTTTGCTGCAGGAGCGCATAGACCAGGGCACGCTGACCGCCAGCCGGGAAAACCTCGAGCTGCTTTCACAGAGCTGGTACGCAGCCGGCGAAGTATCCAACGCACTGCTGGCGCTGCAGCGCGCCGCCGATAAAGCGCAGGTCGGAGAGCTGTATTTACGCCTGGCCGGATTACATATGGATGTCTACGAATGGCGCGAAGCAGAAACCGCGGCAGCGCGCGCCCTCGAACTCGGGGGATTGCGCAACGAGGGCAACGCCTGGCTGCTGCGCGGCATGGCGCAGGTCAACTTGAAGCGCTGGCGCGACGCGGACGCGCATTTCAAGAAAGCCAGCGGATTCGATACGACTGCCGAGTATGCCCGGCAGTGGCAGGCTTACGTCAGCGCAGAACGCGGTAAGGAGCTTGCGCTGCAGTAACAGGAGTGGAGTGAGCGTGTCCGAACAAACGAGCAGCAAGTCTTTCGCACGCTTCTGGGTCGAGCACAAAGCGCTCACACCGTTAACCCTTCTCGTCGGCCTCTATGGCTTCGTTACCGCTCTAACCGGATTCAAAGAAGCGTGGAAACTCGCTTTTTCCGCCGAAGGGAGCGGCAGCGTGGTGCAGGCTTTTATCGATACGTCGCTGGCCACGCCAGTAACGGGATTGATGAGCGGCATCATCATCACCTCGCTGATCCAGTCGAGCTCGGCAACCATCGCCATCATCGTGGCAACAGTTGCCGCAGGCGTCATCTCAATCGAAGAAAGCGTATTCATCCTGATGGGTGCCAACATCGGCACTACCATCACCAACTCGATCGTCGGGTTAGCCCGCGTACACAAACGCGAAGAGTTCGACAGGCTGGTGCCGTCGATCATCGTCGACGACCTTTTCAAAGTGCTGAACGTGCTGTTGTTTTTCACGATCGAAGTGTTCACCGGATTGCTGCATACACTGTCCATGAATTTCGTCGACTACCTGGCTCAGCTCAAAACTTTTGATGCTTTGCTAATCGGGTTTCCGGACCTGATCGACCTCGCCAAAGAACCTGCCACCGCCATGATCATGGCGTGGATCATTCCGCTCTCTGACACCGTGGGTATACAGGCTCTTATGGCAGGGCTTATTTTCTTCATGCTGCTGATCGGTTCTCTCAGTATCATGGGGGAGGCCTTGCAGCTTTATCTGCATGATCGCAGCAGGAAGTTGATCAGCAAGGTGTTCAGCGGGCGCTCGATGCCGCTGATAATCGGCTTCGGTGTGTGCTGGCTGCTGCAATCGAGTTCCGTCGCGGTGAGCCTGATCCTGCCGCTGGTCGGACACGCGGCGCTTACACTGCCAATGGTGTATCACTACAGCATCGGCGCAGCGCTGGCGACCACCTGCGACCCGGGACAGCTTCTGTCTTACTTGAAGTTTGGTCCCGTCGGGCTTGCCGCCGGCATGGTACACATTCTGCTGAACGTATTCGGCGCGCTCTTGTTCGTTTTCGTACCTGGCCTAAATCGTCTGCCGATATACCTCTCGGAACGCCTTGCGGCAATGATGTGCAGGCAACGCCATGCCCCGGCTCTGTTGACCGGGTATGTCCTGATCATCTTTTTCGGCATACCTTTCGGGCTAATCACCCTGGTTGACTGGAGCAGGTAACCCAACTTTGGCACCACGCATAAAAAAGCCCTGCATTGCAGGGCTTTCTTCAACTTTGACCGTTCGTCTAGAAAGGTCGGCCGCCGCCGCGGTTTCCACCGCCGCCGCCACGCGGGCCGCGCTCTTTGCTCTGCGCTTCGTTGACACGCATTGGCCGACCCTGGAGGTCCTGGCCATTCAGGGCTTCGATCGCCTGATCCGCACCATCATCCAGAGTGACAAATCCGAATCCGCGCGAGCGGCCGGTTTCACGGTCACTGATGACCACGGCATCGCTGACGGTGCCAAATTCGCCAAACGCGTTGCGCAGGTCGTCGTCGGTAACCCCCCAGGCGAGATTTCCTACATATAATTTCTTCACGAGCTCCAAATCCTTAGCAATTGATCAGTAAATTTGCGCGTATGAACGCGACTTTTCGTTCCGACCAATCAAACTTTGGAACATCCAAGTAACCGAAATTGGGCGAGACACGGCGGAAGACTACGTGAAGCTCGCCGAGACCACAATCATGATTTGATGACAATTCGGCAAAATCCCGCTGTTTTCGTCTGACATGCACAAAAAAGGGGCGCTTTTATGCCTTTTTGTTCGCAACAGCCTGCGTAGATTCTGCTGCGCACTGCCAACATTAGAGATTAACGGCTCGCACCAATGCGTCGAAGCCTGATCACGAGAGACTCGACTGCGCGCCTGATACAGGCAGTTAGGCGGGCGTCCATTTGTCACGCATACGCAGAATGGAACGCTCTTCCGTATAGCGCTCCAGGCCCGACAACGGCACCCACACCAGATCGTTGGATTCCCCGCTCACCACCACGTCACGGCTCGACGCCCGCAGCGCAAAGCGGACATCGAAATGAAAGTGGGCAGGATCCTGCTTGCGCGCAGGGATCTCGTGGATGTCGATATCGAAGATCTCATTACGTATGAGCGTTACCGCTACGCCCGATTCTTCTTCCGCTTCGCGCTGCGCTACCGCGCGGGTATCCGGGTCGCCATCGCTGTGACCGCCAAGCTGTACCCAGATGTCGAGCTTGCGATGATGGGTCAGCAAAAGCGCTTCGAGCCCTGGGTCGAGCAGCCACGCCGAGCCCGTAACGTGCCCGCGCCAACAGTCGCGTTCGAAGCAGCGCGGCTCGCTGGCGACAAACTCGTGGAAACGGACGACCGTGTCGCGCTCTTCCGGATAACGCGCGCCGTAGGCTTCTAGCTGCTCGAGTAGATTGCGCCGATCCATGGGACTCCTTATGCTGGTTTCGAATCATAAATGTGAATGGAGAGATTATGATCGGAGTGACTGCAAAGCTGAACGTCAAACCTGAGGCCGCGGAAGAGTTCGAGGGCGTGTTCCTCGACCTGATGGACGCGGTGAAAGCCAACGAACCGGGCTGCCTGATGTACCAGCTGTGCCGCGACGACGACGGCGACTACTGGGTGCTCGAGATGTACGAGAGTGAGGAGGCGCTCGCCGCCCATGGACAGTCGGAGCACTTCAAGGCCGCGGGCGCAGGCTTCAAAGGCAAGATGGGCGGGCCGCCCGAAATCAAGCGGATGCGTGCGATCACGCGTTAGACAAATACCGCGTTTACGAAAAAGGGCGCCAGCGGCGCCCTTTTTACATGCAGCGATTTCATCCCGTCAGGGTTTGACGTCAAACAGATCCGCCAGCTGTTCCGTCATCGCGCCACCAAGCTGCTCCGCATCGGTAATCGTGACGGCGCGCTTGTAATGGTGCGTAACGTCGTGACCGATGCCGATCGCGACGAGCTGTACCGGTGAGTAGTTCTCAATCATGTCGATGGCGTACTTCAGGTGCTGCTCCAGATAGTTGCTGGGATTGACCAGCAGCGTCGAGTTGTCGACCGGGAGACCGTCGGAAATCACCATCAGAATCTTGCGCTGCTCGGTGCGGGTGACAATGCGATTGTGCGCCCAGATGAGCGCCTCACCGTCGATGTTCTCCTTCAGCAGCTCCTCACGCATCATCAGACCGATGTTACGCCGGGTGCGTGCCCAGGTGTCGTCCGCGGCTTTATAGATGATGTGGCGCAGATCGTTGAGACGCCCCGGGTTGGCGGGCTTGCCATCGTTGATCCATTTTTCCCGGGATTGCCCCCCGCGCCAGGCACGGGTCGTGAAACCCAGAATTTCCACTCGTACAGAGCAGCGTTCGAGCGTACGGCCGAGAATGTCGGCGCACATCGCAGCGATCGTAATCGAGCGTCCGCGCATGGAGCCTGAACTGTCGATCAGAAGCGTCACGACCGTGTCGCGAAACTTCATTTCTTTTTCCTGCTTGTAGGCGAGCGGATTGACGGGATCAACGACGACCTGAGTCAGGCGGGCGGCATCGAGCACCCCCTCTTCGAGATCAAATTCCCAGGTGCGGTTCTGCTTCGCCATCAGCTTACGCTGCAGGCGGTTGGCAAGTTTCGAGGTCGTGTGCTGCAGCGACACCAACTGCTGATCGAGCAGCTGCCGCAGGCGCGCCATCTCTTCGGCGTCGCAGAGCTCCTCGGCACGTATGGTTTCGTCAAAGTCGGTGCAGTACGCCTGATAATTAATGTCCACCGCAATGCGGCCGGCTTCGTCGGGCATCGGCACAGGCGCTTCGTCCGGATCCGCTTCGGCGCCGGACTCGTCCATGTCCATATCGGCGTCCATTTCCACCATCGTGGCGTCGCCGTCGGCGTTTTCATCCGCCATGGATTCGTCATCGAGGACAACGTCTTCGGGACTGAAGTCGGTCTCGCTCGACTCCGACTCATCCATGGTTTCGATTTCATCCTGATTGTTTTCACCGTCAGGCTGATCGTCGAAATCCGCGGCAAGTCCCAGATCCGCGATAATGCTACGGCAGGCCAGCGCAAATTCGGCCTGATCCGTCACCTTGTTTTTGAGCGCGCGGATGTGCTCCCCGGCATGCGCCTCGACGTGCTCCCGCCAGAAACGCACGACGTTCTCAGCACTTGGCGGCAGCTCGCGGCCGGTCAGCTCCTGGCGCACCAGCAGACCAACGGCAACGGATAACGGTGCTTCGGTTTCCGCCGTGATGGTATCGAAAGCCGCCTGCTGACACTGCGTCTCGAGCCGCGCATCGAGGTTTTGCGCGACACCTTCCATACGCATGCTGCCGATGGACGCGATGCGGGCATCCTCGATCCACTCGAACATCTCCTGCGCGGGACCGCCCTGCGGTGTATATCGGGCGTGCAGGCTTGCGTCGTGATGACGCAGACGCAGCGCAAACTGGTCGCCGATACCGCGCACCGCATTCACTTCCTGCTCCGTGGAGCCGACGCTCGGCAACGGTACGCGCATGCGGTTGCCGCGCGCGGACGGCGCGCCGGGGCCAAAACTGACATCCAGCTCTTCGTCCTCGGCCAGCGCGCGCATGGTGGCGGTCATGGCGCGCTTGAACGGCTCCAGCGGGCTTTCGGCTTCACTCATGGCTAGGCGTGGAGCAAGTTATGCTCAGGCGCTCTTCAACGTGATGCCCTGGGTGGCATCGCCAAGATCTTCACCCATGCAGCGCTGGTAGTACTCGGCAACAATCGGCCGTTCCAGCTCGTCGCACTTATTCAGGAAGGTGACGCGGAACGCAAAGCCCACGTCGCCGAAGATCTCGGCGTTCTGCGCCCAGGTCAGCACCGTACGCGGCGACATGACGATAGAAACGTCGCCGTTGATGAAGCCTTTCCGGGTGAGGTCGGCCACGGCAACCATATTGGAGATCGCGCGATGTCCCGCGTCCGTCTCCGCATAGTGCTTGGCTTTGCCGAGCACAATTTCCACTTCCGCATCATGCTCGAGGTAGTTGAGTGTCGAGACGATGCTCCAGCGGTCCATCTGACCCTGGTTGATCTGCTGCGTGCCGTGGTAAAGGCCCGTGGTATCACCCAGACCTACGGTGTTGGTCGTTGCAAACAGCCGGAAGTGCGAATGTGGGGTGATGACCTTGTTCTGGTCGAGGAGCGTCAGCTTACCTTCGACTTCCAGCACGCGCTGGATGACGAACATGACATCCGGGCGTCCCGCGTCGTACTCATCGAACACGAGCGCCACGGGGTGCTGCAAAGCCCAGGGCAGAATGCCTTCGCGGAATTCGGTGATCTGCTTGCCGTCCTTCAGCACGATCGCGTCTTTGCCAACGAGATCGATACGGCTGATGTGGCTGTCGAGGTTGATACGGATACACGGCCAGTTGAGCCGTGCCGCCACCTGCTCGATGTGCGTGGATTTACCCGTGCCGTGATAACCCTGGATCATCACGCGGCGGTTGTGGGCAAAACCCGCGAGGATCGCGAGCGTAGTGTCATGGTCGAAGCGGTAATCTTCGTCGATGGCTGGCACGTACTCGCTGCGTTCGCTGAACGCCGGCACGGTCAAATCCTGGTCGATACCAAAAGTTTCACTGACGTTAATGGTGGTGTCTGGGACCATACTGGTACTCAGCCCTTCGGCCGCATGCTCGTTCACGGAACTCTCTCTACATTTATTTCAGCAAGCCAACTATTGTACGGCACAAGCCACAAAAAGAGCAGATAAAGTAGGACACATGGCGAAGATTCACCTCGTGCGCCACGGCCAGGCCGCCGCCGGCTTCGGCGCCCATAGAGACCCGGGATTGAGCGATCTCGTCTGGTCACAGGCGGAAGCCGTGGCCGACATGCTCGCCGCGCTGGGACCGCTGGCGGTTTTCTCGAGCCCGCTCGCACGCGCGTACGAGACCGCGCAACCGCTGGCCGCCCGCTGGCAGGTGGAGATCGCGACGGAACCTCGCATCGCCGAGATTCCCTCTCCCTCCGAGGATCTGGAGGCGCGTTCCGCCTGGCTGCGCGAAGCGATGCAGGGCACATGGCGCGATCTCGGCGCCTCGTACGTTGCCTGGCGCGACGACGTTGCGCGCTGCCTGCTGGAGGCGGAGGCGGATTGCGTGATGTTCAGTCATTACATCGCGATCAACGCCGCGGTAGGCGCCGCGCAGAGTGACGACCGTTTACTCGTCTTCAGTCCGGACAATTGTTCGGTAACCACCCTCGACAACAGCGATGGCCTGCTCACGGTCGTCAGCCTCGGCCGCACGGCAGCGGATACCCGCGTGAACTGAACGCAACCGGGCGTGAGTGAATCGTCAGCCAAAAAAAAGCCCGGCCGAAGCCGGGCTTTTTGCGCTATGCGCGCGAACCTCAGTTCTGACCGAAGGTGTACACCAGGCCGAGCTTGACCATGCGGCCAAACGGGCTGTGGTTGTACGGGTCGTAGTTGAGGTCGTTCGCGACCTGCGGCGGATCCTCATCCGTGAAGTTGAATACGGACAGCGAGATCGTCAGGTTGTCGATCATGTTGTTCACATACGTCACGTCGTGGGTGAGGTGGTCGTCGATGTCACGGAGCCGTGCCGGCGTATCCGACGCTTCGTCGTCGTATCCGGACACCCAGCGGCCGGTGTAGCCGATGCGATGCTGCTCGTTCCCCCAGCGCAGGAAGAAGTTGGTTTTCATTTCCGGCAGCGGGGTGAACGGTGTGCCTTCATTGGACTTGCCAACAAAGTCGCCGCCCTGGGCCAGCACCAGACCTTCCAGGGAAACGAAGTCGTCAGACTCGTATTCCAGCTGGTAAGTGCCTTCGAGACCGACGTCCAGAGAACCGCCTCCGACTTCGTCGAACGTGTAACGCGCGGTGAAGTCAATGCCAGAGGTTTCGATGTCCGCGCCATTGATCACGAAACGCTGGACACGCTGTACGCCACCCACAGACGTGCCGGTCGGGGTCAGGCGGTTGCGCAGGATGTTGCAGGCCGAGGAGCCCACACCAGCGCCGCCATCGGCACAGTCGTTAGCACCATAAGCACCAACAATCTGGTTTTCATTCTCGAGCTGCAGCGGATCTTCGAAGTCGAAAGACCAGTAGTCGATTGAACCGTAGAAGTTATCGTTCTGGAAAATCATGCCGAAGTTGAGCGCCGTCGCTTCTTCCGGCTCGAGATCCGGGTTACCGGTGGTATCGACCGCTTTGAACGCGAGCGCCGGCGTAATGAACGCAAGCGAAGTGGCAGTGCCGCTCAGCGCGCTGGACGGTGGACCTCGGAACGTCGTGGACGCTGAACCGCGGAACGTCAGATTCGGGGTCAAATCCCAGCGTGCCGCCACCTTCGGATCGAAGGAGTCGCCGCCATCGTCATCGCCGTAGTCTTCGTAGCGGAACGCCACTTGCATCTCGAACGTGTCGGAGAACGGCAGGTTGAACTCGGAGAAGACCGCGTAGATGTCGCGATCCGTGCTCTCTTCGTCGGTAGCGGCGAGGAACGCCAGTTGTCCCGCACCGCCGGCGCCACAGTCGAGCGTAGTCGTATGACCGAGCGTAATCGAAGCCGGATTGTTGAACGGACACGGGTTGATGGCCCGGTTCGCAACGTCGAGGACCTCGAAGTCGTAGTCATCCTGACGCAGCTGTACACCAGCCGCCCAGCCGACAATGCCGCCGCCGAGCTCAAAGTTGGTCTCGCCATTGAAAATGGCTTCGAACGCCAGCTGTTCGTTGGTCTCGGTAGAACCCGTGAACGCCGTCAACCAGTTGATGAGCTCGTCGGAGTTGGCAACCGTCGGATCGTAGTTCGGGTTTGCCTGGCCGGTCACGGCAGAGCGCGGCAGCGCGTTACCGAACGGGTTGTAGTACTCACAACCACCCACGCCCGGAGTGCCGGTCAACGGATCACAGTTCGGGCCGCCGAGGCCATCAAAGGCAAACGCCATACGCTCAATGAACATGTCGCTGCCGGTGATGTAACGCTCACGCTCAGACCAGCTGACGCTGACGTCGAAACCGATACCGTTCTCGAAGGTGCCGTCGAGCCCCATGGAGAAACGCTGGGTTTCCGTCTCGCGCGAACGGGATTCAGGCTGACCGTTACGGCCGGATACACCCAGCATGCGCGACCAGCTGACCGCGCCAACGGCTGCTTCCGGAATGTCGACCGCGCCGTCACCATCGAGATCGATGTCGAAGAGCCCCGGGTTTTGCGCCTTAAGGCTGATCAGACCGGGGTGCGACGGGTCGATGAAACGGTCCGGGCCGAGGAGCGCCTGCGGCGGATAGGACGGTGAGGTTTTCCACTCGGGCATGTCCATCTCGTGCCACAGCGCTTCGGCGTGGAAACTGATGTTGTCCGTCAGGTCGATGTTGAGCTCACCGAATACCTTGGTGTTTTCTTCGTCTTCGATCAGGTTGTCGAAGAACGTGTACTGGAAGCGACAGAAGCCTGCTGTGGGGCTGTCGGCGTAGTTACCGAGCGCCTCACAGTTCGGATCCGGGCGCGCGCCGGCAACGATTGTCGCCGAACCGTCACCGTTCGGTATCGCCGGGAAATAGGTGCCCGGGTTGCCGATGGATGACCAGCCGCCCGGTGCAGGGTTTTCCGGGAAGGGCCGCAGTGCCCAGCTGCGATCTTTGATCTGCAGCTCAGAACGCTCGCTGTACTCCGCGGAAATCGCCCAGCTGGCGTTGCCGGCGGAGCCGCCCCAGATGGCGCCGAAGCTGGTGTCGCCGTCGGAGTCTTCGATGTCCTGGAAAGAACCGCGGATCTCGAAGCCTTCGAAATCGTTGCGGGTGATGAAGTTCACCACGCCACCGATGGCGTCAGAACCGTAAGTCGCCGCGGCGCCGTCTTTCAGCACCTCCATACGACGAATCGCAATGCTCGGCACCGCGCTGATATCCACGCCCAGACCTTCGGTCGCTACATGGCGTTTGCTGTTGATCAGCACCAGCGTGCGCGCAGAGCCGAGGCCCCGCAGGTTGACGGTCGATACACCTTCGTTGGCCTGACCGCCACGGGTGTCGAACTGGTTGGTTTCCGCCAGCGCGCCGGAGCTGACGTTCAGGTTACGAATCATTTCGTTGATGGAAGGATCGCCTTGATCTTCCAGATCGGCTCGGTCGATGACATCAACCGGCAAGGCCGCGTCTTCGGGCGTGCCGCGGATAAAGGAGCCAGTCACAATGACTTCTTCGATCACACCTTCTTCGGCGAGCACTGGCGTGCCGAACGCAAACATGCCGAGCACGCCTGCGCACGCAGCAACTGCGCGCCGCACAGATCGCATGACTAACATATGGTAAATCCCCATTTTCATTGAAAGAACGAGAGCTCTCCAACTCTCCGAAGCGAAACCTAGGTAAATGCAACGGTAGAGTCAAGCGCCTCTACCGCGCTGCGGTCAGACATTCCGGCGCCTCAATCAGCCAATTTCTGGCGAGATAAACCACCCCGGTTTCGCCCGCGCATCCATCGCTCCGCGCAAAGCCAAACTTTTCGCGCCTTTCAGGCGACTTCTGTCCTGGCACGGATCGTGAATTGCAACCCTTAGAGCCTCTCGGGGCTCTGTAATACAGAGCCGCATGAGCGGCCGGGATAAACAACGGCACGAGCCGATCAAAGCCAACAGGTGCATCTTGATAGAAAAATTTGCCCAACACCGCGTTGCCGCCAACCTGATCATGATCATGATGATCCTGGCCGGAATCTGGGCGGTGCGCACGATGCCCACCATGCTGGATCCGCCAGCCAACTTCCCCCTGGTATTCGTAGAGATCACCTGGGTGGGCGCTGCCGCCGAGGATGTGGAGGCGCTCGTCACCACGCCCATAGAGCAGCAGCTGCGCACGCTCAATGACCTGAAGGACCTCAACTCCCGTACCGTCAACGGTTACACCATCATCGAAGTGGTGTTCAATTTCGACGCCGATATGATGCTGGCGCTCGATCAGGTGAAGCAGCGCGTCGCCAACATCCGCAACCTACCGGCTGGCATCGAACCCCCCGTCGTCCGGCGTCATATAGATACCGAGCCGATCACCGCAATCCTCATCACCGGCGAAGGCAGCCTGGCAGAGCTGATACCGCTGGCGCGGCGCTACGAGAAAGAGCTCCTCAGACGCGGCGTGGAAGGCGTCTGGTACGACGGCCTGCCCACCGAGGAGATTGCGCTGCTCATCGGCGGCAACCGCCTGCAGCAGCTTGGTATGACTCTGGACGAGGTCGCAGCCGAGGTCGCCCGCGTGAGCCGCAACGTCCCGGCCGGGTCCGTCGGCCGCGGCCACGGCTCGCGTCAGTTGCGCAGCCTCGATCAGCGGCGCGACCCGCTGGCGTTCGAGCAGCTGCACATCGAGTCCGAGGGCCAGCTGATCCGCCTGCAGGACTTCGCTGAGGTCGTTCGCCGCCCGCAGCGGGGACAGCCCATCCTCACGGCCGAAGGGCGCCCCGCTATCGAGATGATGCTGTGGCGCACCACAGAAACAGACGCCTACACGTCGAACAAGATTGTGGCGCGGTGGCTCGAGGAGACCCAGGCCAGTCTGCCGCCCGGCGTCGAGGTCAAGGAGATCATGAACATCTGGCGGGTGCTGGGCGCCCAGCTCGGCATGATCGTCGAAAACGGGTTGACCGGGCTCATCCTCGTCATCGGGGTGCTGTTTCTCTTCTTGAACGCCAGAGCAGGCTTGTGGGTGACCGTGGGCATACCTGTCAGTTTCCTGCTGGCGCTGGCGCTGTTTCACACCGTCTTCGGGTTCGGGATCTCCATCATCGCGCTGATCGGCTTGATCATGGCGCTCGGCATCGTCGTTGACGACGCAATCGTCGTCGGCGAAGACATCGTGACACACTACGAGAACGGCGCGACCCCGGCCGAGGCGGCGGTCGCCGGGGCGCAACGCATGTGGGTGCCTGTGATGACGTCGTCGCTGACCACGATGGCTGCCTTCATCCCGCTCTTGATCATCGGCGGCATCATGGGCGACATGATCCTGGCGCTGCCTACGGTTCTGCTCTGCGTGATCGCCGCTTCCCTCATCGAATGTTTCTGGGTGCTTCCCGGTCATCTGCGTGCCTCGCTGGAACAAGCGAGACCCGCCAAGCCCGCCTGGCGGCAACGTTTCGAGGGCGGCTTCGAACGGTTTCGGGAAACGCGCTTTCTACCGCTCCTGGACCGCGCTCTGGACAATCCCGGCACCACGCTGTGCGCCGCGGTGGCGGCCATGGTGGTTGCATTCTCACTGGTTGCGTCGCAGCACGTCGGCTTCAACATGGTCACCGGCTTCGACTTCGAGTCGGTCGAAGCCAACGTCGAGTTCTCGAGCTCTGCGAGCGAGGCAGAGAAACAGCGCTTCGTCGCCCACCTGGAGGAAACGCTCGAAGAGACGCACAACGCCACCGCGCGCCAGAACGTGCTCGGCTGGACCGCCAAATACAACCGTGCCGCGTTCAACAACGACCGCCTGAACGGCGAGCAATACGCCGCGATCGAAGTGCAATACGCCTACGAAGAAGACCGCAACATGTCGCCGCAGAACTTTGCCGCAGCCTGGCAGGAGCGCGTACAGCGGCCTGCCTTCGTCGAGCAGCTGACTATCGGTATGGACGGCGGCGCCAACAACGGGCGGGCTGACATAACGCTCATCCTGCGCGGTAACGCAATCGACAAGCTGAAACAGGGCGCCGAGGAACTCTCCGAGCTCCTGGCGAGCTACCCGGGTGTCACCAACGTCACCGACAACCTGCCCTACGGCAAGGAGCAGATCATTTTCGAGATGACCCCGCGCGGCGGTGCGCTGGGTCTGACCGCCGACAGTATCGGCGCGCAGCTGCGCGCCGCCTACTCCGGGACCCGCGTGCAGATCTTCAACGAGGAAGATGCGGAGCTCGAGGTGCGGGTGATGCTGCCGGACGCCGAGCGTGACAGTCTTGGTTCATTGCAGAAGTTTCCGGTACGCACGCCGGACGGCAGCTTCGTGCCGCTGGCTACCGTTGCTGATCTCTACAACCGGCGCGGCATCGACGTCATCCGACACTCCGACACTCAGCTGGCGGTGGCGGTCTCCGCCGACGTGAACGAAGACGTGAACAACGCCATCTCCATCGTGAGCGACGTCAAAGACAATCAGCTGCAGGCGATCCTCGACCGTCATGAGCTGACTTATGGCCTGGGCGGACAATCGGAGCAGGATCAGATCCTGATGCAGACGATGGCGCTGGGCGGTCTTCTGACGCTGGGCCTCATCTACCTGATTCTCGCCTGGGTGTTTTCCTCGTACGTCTGGCCGCTGGCCATCATGATGGCGATCCCCTTCGGCTTCACGGGCGCGATCCTCGGCCACTGGCTGACCGGCTGGGATATCGGCGCGATGTCGCTGCTGGCTTTTTTCTCACTGACCGGCATCGTCGTGAACGACTCGATCGTGCTGATCAGCTTTCTGCGCCGCCACATCGATGCGGGCACGCCGCTCAAGGCCGCTCTGCGTCAGGCCGCCCAGGCGCGCTTTCGCGCTGTGATCCTGACGTCACTGACCACTGTCGCAGGACTGCTGCCGCTGATGTTCGAAACGTCGACGCTGGCGATGTACTTCGCCCCGATCGCGGTCACCATCTGTTTCGGCTTGAGCTTAGCCACGCTGCTGGTACTGGTTGTGATCCCCGCGTTGATCCTGCTGCTCGAACAATCAAAGACGCGCCTCTCCCGGCGCATCGCCCAACTCACTGGAAACCAACATGTTGCTCAAGAAATTTAAGGACCGAGTTCTGTCATCGCCTAAGCGCAGACAGCTGGCCACGTCAGGCGCAATCATCGGTATCGCGCTCCTGACCAGCGCGTCGATCTTTGCTACCGGCCCGAGCGCCGCGCCCGCCGAGCATGTCGAGAAAGCCTGGCCGGTGTCCGTCATGCAGGCCACGCCAGCAACGCTGCAGCCCACCTTTTCCGCGTTCGGCAAGCTGGAATCGAACCGCGTGGCGCACCTGCGTTCGGACCTCATCGCACGCGTCGAACAGGTCAACGTACGCGAAGGGGACTGGGTCGAGCGCGATGCGCTTCTTGTGCAGCTCGACAGCCGCGAGGCCGAACTCAAGGTTATGGAGCGTGAAGCTGAGCTGAAACAGCACAACGCCCACCTTGCCAGCATGCAGGTGCAGCTGAAGCTGGAGCGCGAGAGCGCCGCACACTTTGCATCCAAGTTTCAGGTCGCGCGCGACAAGTTGGAACGGCACGAAGACCTGCTGACGAAACGCCTGATCGCAAAGTCTCTCTACGATGAGGTCAAGGCACAGGCGGACCAGGCGAGCATCGACTACCGCAACCACCGGCAGGTGTTGGAAAACCTGCCGAACCAGATCGCCGCACATGAGGCCAGCGTTGCCAGGGCCAAGGCGCTCTTACAGCAGGCGGAGCTGGACCTGGAAAAAACCGCGATACGCGCACCGTTCTCCGGGCCGATCCTCGCAGTGCACACCGCTCCGGGCGACCATAGCAACCTGAGCACTCCGCTCGTGGACATCGCCGATGCAGCAGGCTTCGAAGTGCGCGTACAGGTACCCGACCAGTACGCGAGCCAGTTCGACGCAGCGGCGGCGGAAAGCATCACCGGCACGGCGGAGAACGGCGCCACGCTCACGCTGGCGCGACTGGCCAATCATGTGCGCAGCGGCCAGACCGGCATGGACGCCTTCTTTGAGTTCGATGCGGGAACAAAAGCAGCGCCGGCGCTGGGCAGAGTTTTCAGCATGCGCATCGAACTCCCGCCGCAATCCGACCTCGTCGCGGTACCTGTGCAGTCGGTATACGATAACAAGCGTATCTACACCGTACGCGACAATCGCCTGGTTGGTTTCGACGTGGAGCGCGTCGGCGAACTCGAGAGCGAGCATGAAGGCTACCGCCTCCTGATCAGAAGCGCGGCGCTCAACCCGGGGGACGCGGTCATCACGACCCAGCTGCCCCGCGCCATCAGCGGTCTGCTGGTAGAGGTGGCGAACGGCGGCAAGGACGCCTGACTGATCGTGGCGTGACCTCACCGTGAACACGCTGCCGCTGATCGGCGGCGTTATCTCTGCACCTGGCCAAGCTCTGCATGCATGTCTGACAACGGCTGCGAGCGCCGGGTGCGGAGAGAAATGTTCACCGACCCAATTTATAATCCCCCTCGCGCACGGATCTCAGCAATCCAACCAACCACCTGGCAGAGCGAGCAAATCAATGGCTGTTGTAAAAGTCACCCGTCGTCAGTTACTCATCGGAGCAGGGGGCGCGGTTGCCGTCGCCGGCGCGGGCGGCTTGTGGCTGGCGATGGAGCGCGCCAACGACATGGTGTTTCGCAAAGCCGTCGATCGCGATGGGGATTTTGCGCCTAACGCTTACCTGTCGATCGCAACCAGCGGGCAGATCACGATCTGGATACCGCGCTCCGAGATGGGACAAGGCGTCGGCACAGCGTTAGCCATGCTGATCGCCGACGAGCTCGACGCAGACTGGCAGGACGTGCGCATCGAACAGGCAGTGGTCGGAACCGATATCGACTACGGCCAGCATTTCACCGCCGCGAGCTCGAGCATCTCCGGCGAATACCACATGTTCCGTCGCGTCGGCGCCACGGCACGCGCGATGCTGCTGAGCGCCGCGGCGGACGAGCTGTCCGTTGCCGAAGACACCTGCGTGGTGGCCAACAGCACCGTTACACATACGGCCACCGGCCGAAGTCTCAGTTTCGGCGACCTGGCAGAGAGCGCAGCAAGGCAATGGGCACCCATTCGCCCGCAGCTGAAGCGCTCTGCCGAGTTCACGCTCATCGGCAAGCCGGTGCGGCGCCTCGATACGCGTTCAAAGATTACCGGTGCGGCGGTCTACGGCATGGATGTCGTGCTGCCGGATATGCTCAGAGCCGTCATTGCGCGGCCGCCATTCTTCGGCGCTACCCTGGAGGCCTGCGACGACCGTGAAGCTCTGCAAGTGCCAGGGGTAGTGGCAACATACAAACTGCCAGCAGGCGTTGCGGTCGTGGCCGAGCACAGCTTTGCAGCACTCGAGGGCCGCAAACACCTGCAGTGCACGTGGTCATCTCCGCCCTCGACGGCGGTCTCGACGCCGCAGATCGACGAAGCCCTGCTCGCAGCGCTTGCTGAGCCCGCTTTGACGGAAGCGACCGCAGACATGATCGACAGCCCGGAGGAACCCCGCGAGCTGAAGCAGGTCACCGCGCGGTATCAGCTGCCGTTCCTCGCGCATGCCTGCATGGAACCCATGAACTGCACAGCCTGGGTGCACGATGGACGGTGCGAACTCTGGGTGCCTACACAGGCAGCAAAAGCTGCTCAGCGCTCCGCCGCGCAGGCGGCCGGGCTGCCGCAGAACACCGTTACCGTCAACGTGACGCAGTTGGGCGGCGGCTTCGGGCGCCGTGCCGCAGACGACTTCGTGCGCGAGAGCGTGGCGCTTGCCACGCTGCTCGACAGACCCGTGCAGGTCTTCTGGTCGCGAGAAGACGACATTGCGCACGGGATGTACCGGCAGGCATCCGCTCATGAGATCAGCGCGGCGGTCGATACAGCGAGCGGCATTCCCAACACCTGGGCGCACCGCGTGGCCACGGCAGTCCAGAGCGCGCGCACGCGCACCAAACTTCCGTTTACTGTAAAGATGGGCTCGACCGATCTGCCTTACCCGATCCAGAAGAGAGAACTGAGCTGGAGCGGCGTAACCACGCCGTTGCCGACGCAAATCTGGCGCTCCGTGGGTCATTCGTTCAACACGTTCGTGATCGAATCGTTCATCAGCGAGATTGCCGAAGCGCTGAACCTCGATCCGTTGCGATACCGCAGAGACATGCTGGCCGGCAACCCGCGCCTGCTGTCCTGCCTCGATGAAGTGGCGGCGCTGTCGGCATGGCAGCCCGGCGACCGCCATCTTGGTGTTGCAACCCATTATTTCGGCAAGACGGCCGTTGCCATCGTGGCCGAAGTCGAAGGCAAAGGTCTCGCAGACTTCCGCGTCTCCCACGTCTGGTGTGCGATCGATTGCGGCATCGCCGTCAATCCCGATTCGGTGGCGGCGCAGGTCGAGGGTGGCATCATCGACGGCTTGTCAGCAGCGATGTACGGTGAAATTACCGTACGCGACAATGCGGTCCAGGAAAGTAATTTCCACAATTATCCGTTGTTACGGATGGGCGAAGCCCCAGAGGTGTCCGTGAAAATCATCGCGAGCACGGCCGACCCCAGCGGCGTGGGCGAGGCCAGCCTGCCTGGGATAGCGCCGGCAGTGACCGGCGCGCTGCACCACTTGTCAGGGCAACGCATCCGCACGTTGCCCATCAAGAAAACCATCCAGACGCTGGGTCTTCAGGCGTCGCCTTTGAGCACCTGATATTCGAACTGATCGATCCCGTCGTTGCCGTCCAGGTCGTAATCCCCGTAGCGCACGTTGCGATCCAGACGCGGACCGATTTCACGCCGGCTGAGGTAGCCGTCGCCGTCTTCATCCAGGCGCTCGAACTCGCTGTCCGCCACGACCGGATCGCTGGGCAGGCTGCCGCGGTAGGTTTTGGGTTGAATCGTATCGACAGGTGAAACCGGTTCGGTCTCGACTTCCGACTCGATCAGCGCAATGCGCTCCCCGGATTTGAGCGTTGCCGTACGCCGGCCATCGCTGATGGTCGCCACGCGATCTCCCTCGAAGCCGCTGCTCTCGTCTTCCGCTTCAACTTCCTCACCGACCGTGACGGCAACGCGCTCGGAAGTCGGCATGACATCGGCCGTGGCCGGCCAGCTGCCCGAACCGAAACGCCGGGCATCGGCAAGATCATCGGAATAAACAACCAGGTAACGGCCGTCAGCGGACGCGCCAAGCGCGTTCGGATCGACCGCAATGAGGTTGTCGTCAATGAGGAAACTGCCGATAGAGACCACGTAGTAGGCAACGCGATGGTCTTCTATCGCCATATCCTCGATACGGCCGAGCAGCTCTCCGCCGGTGGTCACGACCACGCGACCGACCCATTCGCTCGCCTTCGTGACTTCCGCGTTTGCCGGGGCAGTCACGCCACCGACGAGCAAGGCTAGAGATAAGGTAAACACTCGATACATCATGAAAGTTCTCCCTTGATACTCACCGCTGATGTCTGCACGGAGGATGTCCGTTTACAGCGTGCGTGTCCCTCGCCGCGGCGTTATGCGTCCAGCTTAGCGCCGCTTAGCGGCACAACGCCAGACTCAGACCTTTCATCATGTGACGATGCCCCCGTTTCGTCAACCTATGCGACAATCCTGCGGCCCAGCGCGACGCGGTAAAACACCGGGACCGCGAGCAGCGTGATGAGCGTGGCAAACGCCAGACCGCTCATGATGCAAACCGCCATCTCCAGGAAAAACGCATCGCCCAGCAGCGGCGACATCCCGGCAATCGTCGTGCCGGCAGCCAGCAGCACCGGCCGCAGCCGGCTGACGCTGGCCTCCACCAGCGTCTCCAGCGTGAATCCCTGCTCATCGAACCGTTTGTCTATTTCATCGACGAGCACGATACAGTTCTTGATCAGCATGCCGGAGAGGCTCAGAAAGCCCAGGAACGAGGGAAACGTAAAAGACAGATCTGTCGCGAGGAGACCCAGCACCACACCGCAAGTGGTCATCGGCACCGTGAGCCAGATGACAATGGGCTGCCTCATCTGCCCGAACATCAGAATGGTGACGAAAAACATCGCACCCAATGCTACGGGTATGCGCGCGGTGAGCGATTCGTTGGCTTCCTCATTGCCTTCGAACTCGCCACCCCATTCCAGCGTATAGCCTGGAGGCAGCGGGAGCGCTTCGACCTCCCCGCGGATCCGCTCGAACGTCCGACCGACGTTGTGCCCGAAAGGCGGATTGGCCTGCGCCGTGATCGTGCGCTCACGATCACGCCTGAAAATAGTGGCGTTGTCCGCCTCGAGCGCCAGCTCGCTCACGACCTGGGACATGGGAATATGACGTTGTTGCGCCGGGCTCCACATCTCACGCTCCAACAGGTCCTCTATGTCGCCGCGCTCCTCTGCCGGGGCGCGCGCCACAATGGGAATGAGCTTGTTTGCTTCGCGGAAGAGCCCGACCTGGACACCATAGGTGGCATACGCCAGCGCCTGCGCCAGATCCGCGCGCGACACCCCCGCCACGCGGGCGCGGGACTCGTCGAATTCGGGGACGAGCTGCAGAACCGGCTGACGCCAGTCCGTTTTACGGTCACGCAGGTCGTGCTGGAGATAGATCGCCAGCGCCTCGTCGGCCAGACGTCGTAAGACTGTGGCGTCCGGCCCGGCAAAGCGCGCTTCGATCTTCGAGTTGCCGCTGGGCGTAAACTCCGCCCGACTGACCTGCACCTCGGCAGCGGGTCTGGCAGTCAAGAGCTCCGTCTCCACCGCGGCCATGATGCCGTCCATCTGCCGGAAGTCCGATACGCGAACGACGAGCTGCGCATACGCGCTGTTCGGCTGCTCCGGATTCATGATAGTCGTGAAGCGGGTGGCGCCGCGCCCGATGAAGCTGGTGATGGTCTCGACACCCGGGGTATCCGCAACCAGTTGCTCGACTTCGACGACCTCGCGCGCCGTGCTGTTGATGTCAGTGCCTTCAGGCAGCCGGTAGTCCACGTAAAAGAGCGGCGAATTGGTGGTCGGGAAAAAGCCCTGCTTCACAAACTGGAACGACCACATACAGCCAATCGTTACGGCGACGATGATGACAGTCATGAGCCACGCCCACCGCACGCCGAAACCCACGAGCGCCCGATAAGGCTGGTACAAGCGTCCGGCGTAGAGCTGGTCGGGCGCGACGGCCTTGCCGGGGCGCAGCAGGTATTTGCCGAAGAGCGGGACGACGGTAATTGCGAGAAGCCAGCTCAGCATCAGAGAGATCGCCACGACGTAGAAGAGAGAAACGAGAAAGTGGCCGGCGTCGTCGTCACTCAAGCTGATCGGACCAAACGCAATGATGCCGATCAGGGTGGCTCCGAGCAGAGGAAACTGCGTGCGTTTGACCGACTCGCCGGCAGCCGCTGCGGGCGTCAGGCCACGTCGCACCCCTGTGACCATCCCTTCTGCTACGACGATGCCGTTATCGACGAGCATCCCCATCGCAATCATCAGCGCGCCCAGCGAGATGCGCTGCAGCTCTATGCCGAACACCGACATCAAACCGATGGTCCCGAGCACCGTGAGCAGCAGCACCGCCCCGACGACCGTTCCGGCGCGCCAACCCATGAACGCACAGAGAGCGAGAACTACCGTAGCGACAGAGAGCACCAGGTTTTGCAGAAACTGTTGTATCGCTTCATCGACTACCTCGTGCTGCGCATATATCGGCTCGATCTCCACGCCGAGCGGCAGCTCCGCGAGGAGGGCAGCAATGCGCGCATCGACGGCCTGCCCGACCTTCACGACATTGGCGCCCGCTACCGCGGAAACACCTACGGTAAAAACGCGCTTCCCGTCATGGCGTATGAGCTGAGGCGGCACCTCTATGGGTTCGCGGCTGATCGTCGCGATGTCCGCCAGGCGCAGAATCTCGGTCGAGCCCGGCTTCCCGACGCGCATGTCACCGAGCGCCCGCTCACTGTCGAACGCCATTTCCGGCGCAATGCGCAGACGGCGCTCGCCAAACGCTACGGAACCGGCCGGGGTGACCTGATTTTCGACGGAGATACTGGAGAAGAGCGCATCGATCGATGATCCAAGGCGAACGAAACGGCTATGCTCAATCTCAACGTACAGCGCTTCGAAGAGCTCACCCGCCGTTTGCACTTTGGCCACATTCGGCACGCTGTTCAGCTTGGTCGATATCAGCCGGGAGATATCGCGGATCTCAGCCGGGCTGTAGTCGGGCGCAGAGACGGCGTACATGAAACCGTAGACGTCGCCGAAGTCGTCCTCTACCAGCGGGACGCCGGTACCCGGTGGCAGCCGGCCGGCAGCTTCGATGACCCGTCGTCTCAGCTCGTCGTAGATCTGCGGGGTGTCGTCATCGCCGTACTCTTCCTTGAGCCGCACCTGCACTTCGGAACGCCCAGATACGGACTTCGACGTCATCTCGTCCACATAGGGCAGCTCCTGCAGCGCAGCCTCTATGACATCAGTCACCTCCTGCTCCACCTCTTGCGCCGAAGCCCCGGCGTAGGTCGTGATGACATAGGCAGTTTTGATGGGGAAGTTGGGGTCCTCGAGGCGCCCCACCGTATCTATGCCGTAGATCCCGCCGAAAAAACAAGCGAGCACCAACAGCCATGTGTAGATGGGGCGTTCGATGGAAAACTGAGCAATGTTCTGCATGTCAGGCGATCAGAGCTCGCTGCCAGGCTCACCCAGCGGGCGGACGCGCATACCCGCCTGGAGCTGACTCGCCCCCGTCGCGACAATCATGTCACCTCCTGACAGCCCGCTCAGCACCGGGACACCCGCCCCCTGCGGCGCACCCACGGTTACGGACCGCTTCTCTACCAGCTGCGTCTCAGGGTCATAAAGCCAGACGAAAAAGGTCTCCTCGGCATCACCAACCAGCGCGCTGGTCGGCACATAGGAAACGACTGACGCCTCCCGATCTCTGACCCTGGCCACCACGGTCGCGGTCATGCCCGGCAGGATGTTCCACTCCGCGGGGCGCGTGAGGGCCATACTCACTTCGTAGGTTTGCGCGACGGGGTCAGCTTCCCCGCGATTTTCATAAGGCGTCACCGGAAAACGCTCTCCCGGCGCAAACTCGAACAACGCGTCGATGCCAAGAACCTGCTCGTTGTCCACGGTTGCCAGCAGATACTCAGGAATGTTGGCAACAACGAGCAACCTGTCCGGATCATAGAGACGCGCAATCTTTTCGCCCGATCGTACGTTGACAAAGTTGTCCACGTATCGCCGGGCGACGTATGCATCGAAGGGTGCGGTCAGGCGTGAGTCAGCAAGCGACTCCCGCGCCTTGTCCAGACGAACGCGCTGCAGGTCATACATGGAGCGCGCATCGTCGACTACGGACCGTGCAATGCCGCGTTGCTCGAGCACCTGTACTTTGCGATCGAGATCCTGCTTGGCCAGCTGCAGCTGCACCTGCGCTTCCCTCACGGCAAGTTCGAAGTCCGTTGGATCAAGCGCGGCGACGAGATCACCCTTGGCCAGGATCTGACCTTCGAGCACGGGGAGTTCGACGAGCGGTCCGGACACTTCAAAAGTCATGTCCACCGTCTGCACGGCCTCCACGCGGCCGACGAATTCGTATTGCAGACTCTCACTCCGGTCAGCAACCACGAATATTCTCGCCGGCCTGACGCTTTGATCGGCAGGCTCCGGCTCCCCGCGCTCGGCGCAGCCGGCGAGCATCACCGCAAACATAAGTACGACTGGTCTGATCATGTGCCTCCCTGTTGTGGTAACCAGTGTAACGCCAAAACGTGATCTCTTGCGCGCCAGGCCTGTGGATATCAGCAAACTTTCAACAGGTTAGCTCGCATTCTTACCTTGCCATGTCATCTCATGGTCACAGTTAGCCCGTACAGTTCGCCAAACCCATTGACAGAGCAGACATGAGCGACAAGACACACTATCCGTCTATCTTTCTCTCTGACATCCACCTCGGCACCAAAGGTTGTCAGGCCGACAAGCTGGCGGACTTCCTCAAATCTCATACCTGCGACCGCTTGTACCTGGTTGGCGACATCGTCGACGGCTGGCGCCTGAAGTCCGGTTTTTACTGGCCACAGGCGCACAACAACGTGCTGCGCAGGATCTTGACGATGACCAAGCGTGGCACCGACGTGATCTACATCACCGGCAATCATGACGAGTTTCTGCGGAAGTACTCAGACATGCAGATTGGCAATCTGCACATCGTCGACCGCTACGTGCACGAAACCCGGGACGGAAAGCAGATGCTCGTCATCCACGGCGACGAGTTCGACGTGATTACTCGCTACCACCGGTGGCTGGCGTTCGCCGGCGACATTGGCTACACGATCCTGCTCGAAGCAAACCGTCTCGTTAACATGGCGCGCACGCGCTTTGGTTACG
The DNA here is from genome assembly GCA_965267275.1 of Pseudomonadales bacterium. Lineage (GTDB taxonomy): Bacteria > Pseudomonadota > Gammaproteobacteria > Pseudomonadales > Azotimanducaceae > UBA4421. Next base: position 634,368 of record OZ253950.1, on the reverse strand, counting down.
GCTACTGGTCGTTGTCGGCATGGATCAAGCATCGCGTCAAACGCGCGGTCAACTTCATCAGCGAGTTTGAAGGCGCGATCGCGCACCAATGCAAACGGCAAGGTTACGACGGTGCCATCTGCGGCCACATACATCACGCGGAGATCACCGAGATCGAAGGGGTGATGTACATGAACTGCGGCGACTGGGTGGAAAGCTGCACGGCGCTGGTGGAAGACGAGAATGGCGTCTTCAACATCATTCGCTGGGATGAGGCGGAACCCGTCAGCGCGGACATCATCGAACTGGATCCGGCATACGAACTGGAACCCGAACGTCAGCGCGCCTGAATCCCGCCTCTCCCGCTGGCAAAGCGAAAAAAAAAGCCGCGCACTGCGCGGCTTTTTCGTTTACGGCAGGACGATCAGTCGTCAGGCAGCCTTCTTCGCTCTTCTTGCAGCCAGGACGTCGACGCTTCCATAGTAAGCCTTGATATCCGTGAAGGGGTCTGTCACGAGTTTCACGAACCAGACCATGGCGTTCTTGAAACCGTGACGGCGTATGAGCAGCAGTACCCGACCGAAGATCACCATCGCCGTGAACCAGAACCACTGCACCGCAACCGACGCGGCTACTGGTCCGAGCAGAGTTGCCCAGCTCATATCCGGCGCGGCCAGAATGTTGGCTGTGGGTATCAGCAGATATATCGCCACGATTACCGTTTTGCTGCGTGTATCGAAACCCAGCAGCAGCTGTTCCGCGTCGTGGCACGGCGGCTCTATCAACGCGTGGCCGATCTGGCGAATGAACAATGCGCCGAGCCCGAGCCACATCGCCGTGACCAGGTCGGAGAAGATCAACCAATAGCAGTAGATGAACACACTGGAGCTGACCAGGTGCAGAAACTGATTAGCGCGATCACTGTGCGACGCTTCATGGTCATCATGTTTGCGCTGCATCACCTCTGAGTAAAACTCGCTGAGTGCATTTGGAACCATACTTCCAACCATATCCTTAACTACGCCTTTGCGTGTTGCTTTAGCTCTATCCGGCTGTTCGACTTCAGACAGCCACCATTTGTCTTCACGCATGCGGGTGGCCGCGCGGTGAAGTTTTTGTGTCAGCGCCGCGAAGTCCTGGTCAGAGTAGTCCATACTCACCAGACACCGCCCGGTGCCAACCCAACTCAGCGCGACGCCTTCCGCGCGCATGTAATACTGCAGCAGCCAGTGGAACCGGCTCGGCTGCGTAAACTCAATGGTCCAGATCGTCGCAAGGTTCTCGATCCGTATTGGTAACTCGTCATTGGCAAACGCCTCGTTCGCCGACTCGACCCAGGCGGCCATCTTGTGCTCAATGTCCGCGTATTCGGACGCCGCTGCCGGGGACATCACCCAGCGTAGAAATTCATTCATCGTGCCCATAGCGGCGGGATAGGCCGCGAACGTGCCGACCACGTAAGCAATACGCATGGGCCTGTCGGGGTCAAAGCGCCGCATGAGCTCCGCTTTCCCGCACACCACGCCAATGGGCAGACCCGCTGCCACCGTTTTACCGTACATCACCATGTCGGCCTGGACGCCGAAGTACTCCTGAGCGCCGCCTGCACCGAGCCTGAAACCGGAGTAAACCTCGTCAAACAGCAGCGGTATGTCGCATTCGTCACAGACACGCCGGAGCTCACGCAGCCACTCTGCATAAGCTGACGCGCGCGCATCCTGGGACGAGCCGCTGGTCGTCTTGCGCACTTCGCTCGACAGGAGCACGGCATCGTTGGGCGGCGGAGAATTCGGATGAAACGACTGCACTGGATTCACCAGAATTCCAGCTATTTCCTTCCGCCGGCTCCGGATCACCTTCAGCGCGCCCGGTTTCATCTCCGTCAGCGTCAGAACATCACCGATCGATCGCTCGCTGCCGAGGCCGGGCTGCACACCGTCCCACCAGCCGTGGTACGCGCCCGAAAAACAAACGATCTTTTGACGCCGCGTATTGAAACGGGCAAGCCGCACCGCCGCCATGACCGCTTCGGTACCGCTGGTGTGGAAGGAAACCTCGTCCAGATTGGAGACCTGTTTGAGACGCTGAATATTGTCCACGACAACCGGGTGCAGCGGCCCAAGCACCGGGCCAAGATCAGCCACCCTGGTCATGCCATCCTGCAGCCACTGCTTATAGCGGTCGTAACCTGCGACGTTGACGCCGTACGAGCCGCTCACGTCCAGGCTTCGATTCTCATCCAGATCTACCAGGTAAGGCCCTTCGGTGCGTTGTGCCACCGATGCGAGGTTGAAGGTCTCGCGCATGACGGCGGCAAACGGGAAAGGCACGCGATTGGCGTCGGCAAACCTGAGGTCCGACATGGAGTCTTGCAGCTGCGCCCCCCAGTCATGCGATGCCGGGCTACGGCTGTTCAGCTCATCAGCGAGCCGTGCCAGACCTTCGCGCCGCGCGCCAACGTACTGTTCCGCTGCGCCGTCGGCATTGAGGAAACCGGAATGATCCAGATTACGGGTCCCAACAAACTTAGAGACGTATCTGGACATCCGTGGGGTTAAAGAATAGCCGCGTAGAGAGGCGGCGACAGCCAGCAGCCGTCGCCCGCGCAGCAGTATCAAAAGACCCGCAAGCGCAACAAGCCAACCGTAACCAATAAACAAAGAAAAAGCGTCAGAAGAGAGAAGAGTCGACACCGATACCTCTGCGAGTTCAGAAGTTGCGGTACCCTAAAGCACGTGCGTGAACTAATTATGAAAAACAGACGCTGTATATGAACCTTTGGTTAAACTTTTGCGCTAACAGGCCTCTTTCGGCGCAAAGCTTCACACAACCTTCATAAACAGCCTAACAATGAGGTCAACGAAGAAGCTTCTGATCCTGACTCGGTAAAGGCAAAGAGCGCAAGCCCGCCAATCGCAGCAACAGATTTTCCAGCGATACCCAGGCGTCACCAGGAAGCTGGCCTTTCCCCTGCTGATCTATGACCGCGCACTCGGCCAGCACCGGCGCAGGATCTTTGATGCGCGACATGAAAGTTTCGATAAGTCGCTGTCGATCTCTTGGCAGCCCGCGACCGGAACCGCGACGCAGCTGGCTTGCGAGCGCGTAAAGAATCGAGAATGGACTGACAGACTCCTCCCGGATACTGGCAAGGATTCTGGCCGCTTGCTCGGGATTCGCGGCCATCACCGCATCGAGCAGATCGAAGGTCGTGTAGCGGGATGCGTCCTCGAGCGCCGCGACCACCGCCTCGAGAGATATCGGCGCAGGCAGATCCAGCAGGTTCAGCTTCTCGAGCTCCTGGGCCGCGGCAAGGAGGTTACCTTCAACCCGTTGAGCAAGAAAATCGAGTGCTTCAGACGTGAGCTCGAGGTTCATGTTGCGGCAGCGGGCCTGCAGCCAGCGCGGCAATTGCCCGGCACTCACGGGCCAGACAAGCGTTACAACGCCAGCTTTATCGAGAGCCTTGAACCATGCGCTCTGGCGCTGCCGTCCATCCAGCCGGCCTGTGCGCAGCAGGAGGATATGGTCGGTCTGACCGCCGCACGTATCCGCCCACTCGCGCAAAGCTTCAGATGCTTCGCGGTCGAATTTCTTCACCGGCACACGCACGTCTAACAGCTTCCGTTCGGCAAACAAAGACATGCTGGCAGCATCATGGTGCAGGTTGCCCCATTTGAAGCCCGGTTCGACGTGATGGATGGATCGCTCGGTATACCCCTGCCTGCGTGCCGCGTGGATCAATGAGTCGCAGCATTCTTCGACAAGCAAAGTCTCGTCCCCGGCGATCAGGTATAGCGGCGCCAGCTCGCCGCCTGCATGCGTCTGGAAGTCTTCTGGTCTAACCTGCATCCGGGTTACGGCTGACGGCTTCCATCGCGCGCACTATCTGCCCGACGACGTCCTGCATCAGCTCCCGCTCGAGGATCGCTTGTTCCTCGCTGCTGCCGACAATATTGTCGCGATCGATGCGATACACCCGCTGCCGCTCGATCCATGACGCCGGCGCAAGCTCCGCGTTGTCTGCGCCCAGGATCCGATAGCGTATTGCATAGCTGGTTTCGTATTCAGCAGCTCGCGCACTGCCGGCGACAGAGATGCTCCGCCGCTCACGGCGCTGATCGAGCAGTTCAACCTGGATCGCTGCATCTTGCGCGCTCGCTTCCTGCACGCCAGCCTGCGAGAGGCCGCGGCGCAGCTCCTGCGCGATTGGCAGCCTGGTCTTCCCCGTGATGGCATAGCTGTCGACATTCGCAGAAAAGTCATACGAGCGCAGTTGGAAACCGCATCCAGCCAGAGAGGCGGCAATGAGACACGTGATGAGCAGGTACGGTCGTGTCATCGCACCACGATGTTTACGAGTTTGTTAGGCACAACGATCTCCTTGACCACCGACTTGCCGTCCAGATGGCGAGCCACATTGTCCTGTGCTTTCGCCAGATCAATGATGGTGCCTTGCTCAGCATCGGCAGCGATCTCGATCTTCGCACGCACCTTACCATTTACCTGAACCACCATCTCCACTACGGCCTGCGACAAAGCCGATTCGTCAACCTCTGGCCAGGACTGCTCGACAATCGCCCCTTCTCCACTGAGTTGCGGCCAGAGCGCATGCGCGAGATGCGGCGCGATGGGAGATATGACGAGCAACGCCGCGCGCAAAGCTTCGGTGACAACCGCACGCTCGTTGTCATCAGAAGGTGCAAACTGGCCAAGCGTTTTGATCAGTTCCATTACCGCGGAAACAACAGTATTGAACTGTACCCTGCGACCAAGATCGTCATCCGCTTTGGCGATGGTCTCATGGGTTTTACGCCGCACGTCTTTGGCGGATTCACTCAACTGGCCGGCATTGAGCTCCCCGCCCAGCCCGCCGGCGGCATGTTCCTGCACCATGCTCCAGAGCTTCTTGAGGAATCGTGCCGCCCCTTCCAGGCCGGCTTCACTCCACTCGAATGACTGATCGGGCGGGGCGGCGAACATCATGGCCGTACGCACGGTGTCGGCACCGTACTTATCGAGCAGCTTCTGCGGGTCGCCTGCGTCGCCGGCAGATTTCGACATCTTCTTGCCGTCCTGCAACACCATGCCCAGCATCAACAAGTCTATGAACGGCTCATCGGCATTGACCAAGCCTTCGTCGCGCATGAGCTTGAAGTAAAACCGCGCGTAAAGGAGGTGCAGAATCGCGTGTTCGATACCGCCTACGTAGTGATTCACCGGAGCCCAGTAATTGACCCGGTCATCAACCATCGGGGCGTTGGCGTCCGGACAAGCAAACCGCGCGTAGTACCAGGACGACTCCATGAAGGTGTCAAAGGTGTCCGTTTCGCGCCGCGCCGGCCCGCCACACTTCGGGCAGTCGACGTTCAGAAAGCTTTCCATCGTCGTAAGCGGTGAGCGCACGCCTTCGAACTGCACGTCTGTCGGCAGCTCCACAGGCAGGTCTTTTTCCGGCACGGGCACGACGCCGCAATCCGGACAGTGAATCATCGGGATCGGACAGCCCCAGTAGCGCTGACGCGACACGCCCCAGTCGCGCAGACGGTAGTTGGTCACCCGCCGGCCGGCACCCTTGTCCGCAAGCGCATCGGCAATACCGTCAAACGCGGCTGCGGAGGTGAGCCCGTCGAACTCACCGCTATTGACCAGCACGCCATGCGCGGTGAATGCCGCCTCATCGAGATTACAAGGCTCATCAGCAGCCGGGGCGATGACCTGAACGATCGGAATGTCGTACTTACGGGCAAATTCCCAATCGCGCTGATCATGTCCCGGCACCGACATGACGGCGCCCGAGCCATATTCCATCAAGACGAAATTGGCCACCCACACCGGCAGGTCCGCGCCCGTCAGCGGGTGTTTGACCGTAATTGCGGTTGCAACGCCGGCTTTTTCCATCGTCGCAAGATCGGCTTCGGCTGTAGTCGCCTGTTTGCACTCGTCGACAAACTTCTGCACCGCAGCGTCGCCGGACGCGGCAGCTTCCGCCAGCGGGTGTTCGGCAGCAACGGCGACGTAGGTCGCGCCGAGCAGCGTGTCCGGGCGTGTGGTGAAGACGGTGAGCACCTCATCACGGCCATTCACGGCAAAGTCGATCTCGATCCCTTCGGACTGACCGATCCAGTTGCGCTGCATGCTTTTCACGGATTCGGGCCAACCTGACATCTTGTCGAGTTCGGTCAGAAGCTCTTCCGCGTAATCGGTTATTTTCAAGAACCACTGCGCCATTTCGCGCCGCTCGACCACCGCACCCGAGCGCCAGCCGCGGCCGTCGACAACCTGCTCGTTGGCGAGCACGGTCTGGTCGACGGGGTCCCAGTTCACGACAGAGTTCTTGCGGTAAACGAGACCTTTCTCAAAGAGCTTCACGAACAGCCACTGTTCCCAGCGGTAATACTCCGGATCGCAGGTGGCAAACTCGCGCGTCCAGTCGATACCGAATCCCAGCCGCTGCATCTGTCCGCGCATGTAGGCGATGTTGTCCTGGGTCCAGGTCGCCGGCGGGATACCGTTCTTGATCGCCGCGTTCTCTGCAGGCAGACCGAACGCGTCCCAGCCCATCGGCTGCATCACGTTGTAGCCCTTGAGACGCCGGTAGCGGTTGATGACGTCAGCCAGCGTGTAGCAGCGCACATGGCCCATATGCAGGCGCCCGCTCGGGTAGGGGAACATGGCCAGGCAGTAAAATTTTTCCCCATCACCGCTTTCAGTTGCGCGAAAACTCTCGCGCTCGTCCCAGTATTGCTGGGCCTGGGCTTCCACTTCGTGGGGGTTGTACACCGCGTTCATCGTGCTCTTCTGGGTCGTCATTCAAAGGCGCGCTAGGATACCACTTGAACCACCCGGGAACACTGCATCCCGGAACACTGTATGTGCAGGGGACTTACGGATTATCCTTGCCGTTTGAACACGGTGTAAGACGACATGCGCACACGGGTGAAAGTTTGCTGTATCGCTTCGGAGGCGGAAGCGGAGCTCGCCATCAGCGCCGGCGCCGACGCCCTCGGCCTTGTCGCCGAGATGCCTTCAGGCCCCGGGCCGATCGACGATGACACCATCCGCACGATCGCAGCCGCTGCGCCGCCGCCGGTAGCGACATTTCTCCTGACTTCCCGCACCAGCGGCGCAGACATCGTTGATCACGTCCGGTTCTGCGGCACGAATACCGTGCAGATCGTCAGCCACATCGACCCGGCGGAATACGCGACGATCAAGGCTGAGCTGCCCCACACGCGACGCGTGCAGGTCATTCATGTCGAAGACGACAGCGCGCTCGAGTTGATCGACGCCTACCAGCCCTATGTGCATGCGTTCCTTCTCGATAGCGGCCGGCCCAACGCCGACGTGGTGGAGCTCGGCGGCACCGGGCGCGCCCACGATTGGCGCATCAGCAAAGCGTTCGTCGCGCGGGCTCTCAAACCCGTGTTTCTCGCTGGCGGGCTCAAACCCGACAATGCCGGCGAGGCGATCGCCACAGTCAATCCTTACGGCCTGGATCTATGCTCCGGAATACGCACCGATGGCAGGCTCGATGCGCACAAGCTTTCTTCATTCATGTCCGCAGTGTCGGCCGCGCCTGCCTGATCCCGCGACCAGCACGGTAAAAAGGACCAGCAGGGCGAGCAGCACCGGCCAATGGCCAACATGACTGAACGGGGTGCGCCCCTCCATGATGTCCACCTCGCCGCGCAGCACGCCGGCTTCGAACTGCGGCAGCGATGCGCGCACTCGGCCGTAGTGATCGATGATGGCGGTCACGCCGTTATTTGTACCACGCAGCATCCACCGGCCGTTTTCCAGTGCACGCAGCTGCGCGATCTGCAGGTGCTGATGCGGACCGAAGCTCCTGCCGAACCACGTATCGTTGGAGATGGTCATCAGGACCGCAGCCGTGCCTGCCTGGCGCCGCATCGTCGCGGGATAAGCGACTTCGTAACAGATGGCCATCGCCGCTTCCCCCATGCTGAGACGCAGATTCGGCTGCGCGATATCACCCGGGACGGACGAAGACATGGGCAGGTCGAAGAACTCGATCAACCCGCGCAGCACCGACTCGAGCGGAACATACTCGCCAAACGGTACGAGATGGATCTTGGCGAACTTGCCCGACGCCTGGCCGAGACCAATCGCGGTATTGCGAAACTCATATTGCTCACCCGGCAGCACGGTCAGGTCGGGAATTCCGACAATCACGTTGGTTGAGGTTGCCCGACCACGCGTATCAAGGTGATCCAGCAAACCCTCGACCTGCTGTGGAAACAGCGTGATCGCGCCCTCCGGCCAGACCAGAATATCCGCATCCCAATGCGGTTCGGACAAAGCCACATGCGCCTCAATGTTGGGGACGGCCTGCTCCCGCAGCCATTTCAAATTCTGATCGATATTGCCCTGGACGAGCGCGACGCTGTGGGTTGCCGTCGTACGCACCCATTCAAACGGGCTGAGCGCCAACCCAATGACCCACACCCCGGCAGCTAACACAAACTGCAGCGGCAGCCAGCGCCGCTCCCGCAGACAGACGGCAACCGCCGCGGCACTCAGCACCACCAGGCTGCCGGCGCCGAGAACGCCAAGCACCGGCACCAGACCGGCCGCCCACGTCTTGTGAAATGCATACCCCGGCAGCAGCCAGGGAAAACCTGTGAGGAACCACATGGAGACCCAGTCGACAAACGTCCAGGCACCGGCGAAGAGAAGCACGTTCTGCCAGGACCACGGCGCACGACGCAGGCGTCCGTAGAGCCACCCCACCGGCAGCGTAAAGAGCAGCGCAAGGCCCAGAACAAAAAGCACCACGAGACCACCAGCCAGCGGCGGCGGTGCGTTGCCGTAGACGTTTATGCTGACGTATACCCACGATGCGCCGACCGCGTACTTACCCACTCCGAACACGTACATCGTGAGCAGCGGGCTCGCCTGCTCGCGTTGCAGGAGCCAGAACAGGCCGGCGATGGCAAGAAAGGCGCACGGCCAGAATTCAAACGGCGCGAAGCCGAAGACATAGACGGCGCCGAGAGCCAGCGCCACGAGGTATGTCATGAAGTGGTATTCACCCGCAACAAGCGGAGGCGTTTGGAATCAGCGTGCAGCACCTCGAAGTGCAGATCTTCAATCCGCACGGACTCGCCGCGTTCCGGCACGTGTCCAAAGGCGTGGAGCACGATCCCGCCAATCGTATCGAACTCGTCATCGTCGATTTCTGTGTCGAAGTGCTCGTTGAAGTCTTCTATCGGCAGATTTGCTTTGACGTGAAAGCTGTGCGGCTCCATCTGCTTGATGGCGCTGTCGTCATCAACGTCGTGCTCGTCTTCGATCTCACCGACAATCTGCTCGAGCACGTCCTCGATGGTCACCGCGCCGGAGATCTGCCCATACTCGTCTACCACCAGCGCCATGTGGTTGCGCGTCGCGCGAAACTCCTGCAACAGAACGTTCAATCGTTTGCTCTCGGGAATGATGGTCGCCGGGCGGGTGCAATCTTTGATCGCAAACTTCTGGTGGTCTTCCTCCAGCAGCAGCGGCAGCAGATCCTTGGCATGCAGGATGCCCTTGATGTCATCCATATCATCGCCGATGACCGGAAAACGGGAATGCCGTGACTCGATGACGATGGGCAGGAGCTCGTCGAGTTCCTGATCTTCCTTGACGACCACAAGGGCCGAGCGCGGGATCATGATGTCGCGCGCATGCATGTCCCCGACATGCAGCGCCCCGAAAATGATGTTGAGCGCCTCATCGTCGAACATGCGCCGCTCTGCTGCATCACGCAGCACTTCCATCAGCTCGGGAAGGTCCTCGGGTTCGTCAGTAAAGAAGTCAGCCAGCCAGTTGCGCAGGCTGCGCCGCGGGGGCTCGGCCGAGTCATCGCGATTGGAATCCAGGCGATTCGAATCGCTACGCTCCGAAGTTTCGCTCATGTACGAATTATAGAAGTGTCCTCAAACCGCATGTATACCACAAGAAGGACTGGTCGCAAGCGCTCAGTCCGAGGTTTGCATTTCGCCAGTGTAAGGATCTGCGATGCCGTAGTCGGCCAGAATCATTTTTTCGAGGTCTTCCATGCGCCGCGCCTCGGCATCTTCAACATGATCGAAGTCGAGGAGATGGAGCACCCCGTGCACCAGAAGGTGGGTCAGGTGATCGGCCGGCGCTTTCCCCTGCTCCCGCGCCTCGCGGAGCACCACCGGCAGGCAGATGGCGAGATCTCCGAGCGGCGCCCCGGGGACATCGATTTCAGCACCAAAACTCAACACGTTGGTAGGTTTGTCTTGCTGGCGGTAAGTGGCATTGAGATGACGCGATTCGGCCTCGCCGCAGATTCTCACGCAGACCTCCCTCTCGAGACGGTGATCGTCAACATGGGATGCGATCAGCTCGAGCAGTCGGTCGTACTTGTCGTCAATCAGCTCGGCCGCGGAGCCTTCGAGCTCCGCGTCGACCTGTATGTCAACCGGCATCGCGGTTGGAATCGCCGGGGTTGTTCTCGTCAGCAGCAGCGTAGGCGTCGACGATGCGTTGCACCAGCGGGTGCCGCACTACGTCCTTGGAGCCGAAGTGGGTAAAACTGATCCCGTCGATGTTGCGCAGCACGTTGCGTACGTTGACGAGACCCGAGTTTTCGCCGCGCGGCAGATCAATCTGGGTGATGTCACCCGTGATCACCGCAGTCGAGCCGAAACCGATACGCGTCAGAAACATCTTCATCTGCGCAACCGTCGTGTTCTGACTTTCATCGAGAATGATGAACGCGTTGTTGAGCGTGCGCCCGCGCATGTAGGCGAGCGGTGCTACTTCGATGATGTTGCGCTCGATAAACTTGTTGACCCGTTCGATGCCCATCATTTCATAGAGCGCATCGTAAAGCGGTCGCAGATACGGATCGATCTTCTGCGCAAGATCGCCCGGTAGAAAACCGAGCTTTTCGCCGGCTTCCACCGCCGGGCGCACCAGCAGAATACGGGCTACCCGCTGCGATTCCAGCGCTTCGACCGCACAGGCCACGGCGAGGAACGTCTTCCCTGTGCCGGCGGGTCCGATGCCGAAATTGATGTCGTGCTGGCGTATCCGCTGTGTATAAGTCTGCTGGTTGCCGCCGCGCGGCTTGATGGGTTTCTTATACGTGCGGATGATGACTTCACCACCACTTTCAGCACTGTCGGCTTCGGCGCTGCTGCGCAACATTTCCTCAACGCCGGCTTCCTGCAGATAAAGATGCACGAAGTCGGGCTCTATGGCCTCGCGATCGGTGGTTTCGCGGTAGAGCTGACGCAGGAGCGCTGACGCGGCCTCCACGCGCGGCTCGGCGCCGCTGACCTGGAACTCGTTGCCGCGATTACGGATGTGCACCGAGAGCCTTTGCTCCAGGTGTTTCAAGTTCTGATCGTATGGGCCGCAAAGGGCGGCGAGGCGTTGGGAATCGTTCGGTTCGAGAATGACGCGGCGCGTCAGCGCAATCACCTGGGCGTCGTCGCCGGTCACCGCGGGCGTGTTTTTATCTTCCAAATGTCACCATGTTGTCGTCTGGTTTGGATGCTCTCGATGAATGAGGGCTAGGATATGCCGACGCTGCGGAGAGTCAACCGCAACACCACATCAGGGGCCGCGTCAGGAGACGAGACGTCCGCGCAGGGAGTTCGGCAACGCTGCGGTAATGGCCACGTTCGCAAAGCCGCCGATGAGATCCGCCGGCCCGTCGAAGTTCACGACGCGGTTATTCTCCGTACGTCCGGCAAGCTGGCGGTTGTCCTTGCGCGACAGACCGGTAACCAGCACTTCTTGTTCGCTGCCAACCATCGCGTTGGATATACCCTCAGCCTGTTCTCGGAGAAGTGCCTGCAAATCAGCAAGCCAGCGTTTCTTGGTGGCCATCGGGATCGGATCGTCCAGCGCCGCCGCCGGGGTTCCCGGCCGGGCGCTGTAGATGAAGCTGAAGGATACGTCGAACACCACCTCTTCAATGAGCGCCATCGTGTCGTCGAAGTCTTCCTGGGTCTCACCCGGAAAACCGACGATGAAATCGGACGACAGGCTGAGATGAGGACGGATCTCTCTCAAGGCGCGTATCTTGTTGAGGTACTCATCACGCGTATGACCCCGTTTCATCGCCTTGAGGATCCGGTCGGCGCCCGACTGCACCGGCAAGTGGAGATGATCGACGAGTTCCGGCGTCGTCGCATAGGCGGCGAGCAGGTTGTCGGAAAAATCCACCGGGTGCGACGTCGTGTAGCGTATGCGTTCGACGCCATCGACGCCTGCCACGTAGTGGATGAGCTCGGCCATGTCCGCAAAGTCATCGTCTATCGCGCCGCGATAGGAGTTGACGTTCTGTCCGAGCAGATGAATTTCGCGTACGCCCTGTCGTGCCAGCGAAACCACTTCCTGCATGACCGACTCGACTGAGCGGCTGACCTCTTCGCCGCGCGTATAGGGCACCACGCAGAAGGTGCAATACTTGCTGCACCCTTCCATGATCGAGACGAACGCCGCAGGACCGTCCTTGCGCGGCTCCGGCAGACGGTCGAACTTCTCGACTTCCGGAAAAGTCACGTCGACCACCGGCAGCTTGCGCGTCTGCGCCTGCCCGACCATATCCGGTAACCGGTGAATCGTCTGCGGCCCGAACACCATGTCGACATAGGGCGCCCGCGCACGTATGGCGTCCCCCTCCTGGCTCGCAACGCAGCCACCCACGCCGATGACGAGGTCGGGGTTGGCGTCTTTCAGCGCCTGCCAGCGACCAAGCTGGTGAAAGACCTTCTCCTGGGCTTTCTCACGGATGGAGCAGGTGTTGAGCAGGACCACGTCCGCCTGCGTCTCGTCGTCGACAAGCTCATAGCCGCTCTCCACACGCAGCACATCGTGCATACGCGCCGAGTCGTACTCATTCATCTGGCAGCCATGTGTTTTGACGAACAGCTTTTTCTTCATCGCTCACCATCCAGGGCCGACTTGCGGCCGGCACCCTTGAACCTGCGTCACACCATCGTTTGCGGGCGCGCATTATAGGCGCCCTAAAGCGCGGAGAGAACCGCCGAGCCCGCGCGCCGGACCGTGCCGCAAAGTGCCAAATCGGCCGTATCCCGCCCCCTTGAAACCTGGCAAACTGCCCCCATTCAACCCCGTCTACGACAAGAAACAGCAACACAATGAGCGACAGAGACGTGACGCAACACATCTACCGGGTCCTGTTCCACAATCAGGGCCAGATTTACGAGCTTTATGCGCACGCGATTTACCAGAGCGAGCTGTATGGCTTTGTCGAAGTCGAGGACTATACCTTCGGCAACCGCTCGGGCATGGTCATCGACCCTTCCGAAGATAAGCTGCGCAACGAGTTTGAAGGTGTGCAGCGCTCGTTCATCCCGATGCACGCCATCGTTCGCATCGACGAGGTGGAAAAAGAAGGGGTCGCCAAAATTACCGACAGCCATGGGGAAAAGGTCACGCCGTTCCCCATGCCGGTGCCAAGAGACTCCTAGTCAGGCAACTCCCGGTTAGGCTGCGGCTGCGGTGCTGTCAGCGCCCGCATCGACAATCTTCTGCGCCCGCTCGACCGCGATCTTCTCCGTGGAAACGCCGCGTGCTTCTGCTTCCTGCAGGATATCCAGCAAGCGATGGCTGATCGCATCGATGCGTTCACCGACCCAGCGCTCACTGCTGTAGTCCGCCGCGCCTCTGAAATGGCCCTGCTGCGCCAGGTATTCATGCGCCACGCTGACGACACCCCCTGCATTGATGACAAAGTCCGGCGCGTACACGATGCCGCGGGCGGCCAGCGTATCCGCGCAGCCCGGATCAGCGAGCTGATTGTTGGCGGCACCGGCAATCACCTGCGCGGAAATCGTCGACGCGGCCACATTATCGATGACGCCACCCAGGGCGCACGGCGCGAACACATCCACGGGCGTATCGAGCAACGCCTCCGGCGAAACCCCGTTTGCACCAAATCGCCTGACCGCTTCATCCACGCGTCCCACGTCCAGGTCAGTGACGTATAGCTCAGCGCCGGCGCGCGCAAGCCAGTGACAGAGCGACATACCCACGCTACCCAGACCCTGCACCGCGACCCGCACGCCGTGCAGGTGCTCGACACCGAGTCGATATTGGACGGCGGTCTTGAGACCCAGAAACACGCCATAGGCAGTCTTGGGAGAAGGGTCGCCGCCGATCCCGTCCTCGCCCAGGCCCGAGACGTAGCGCGAGCTTCTGGCCATCGTGCGCATCTCGGCAACGCCCATACCGACGTCTTCCGCGGTGACGTAGCGACCCTCGAGTTCGTTCAGCCATTCGGCAAACACGGCAAGCTGGGCTTCAGTGGGGCGCGCGCCGGCATCCGCCACAATGACGCTTTTACCGCCGCCAAAAGGCAAGCCGGCAAGCGCGTTTTTGTAGGTCATACCCGCCGAGAGCCGCAGCGCATCCGCCAACGCTTCATCGAGCGCGGCATATCGCCAGCGCCGGCACCCGCCGGCCGCCGGACCGAGCCGCGTGGAATGCAGAGCGATGATGGCGGTCAAACCACTGCTTTCGTCCTGTCTGATGACAACCTGTTCGTGTGCAAACTGCGACGTATTCATGCGCTACCCTCGATGACAAACGCGCGCCGTGCGCGAGCCGTCAGTTTAGGCAAGCGAACCCGGGATTAAGTTGCAAACATCTCTAAAAGTGGGATTCGGAAAACCAATTTATCCGCTAAACCATCCCATTTTAGGCTGAACATCCTAATCAATCAGTATCCCTCCGCGATGAACGGAAACGCGGAAAGGACGTGCGCCGGCCCGATGGTGACGTCTCTGGTGACGAGATCGGGGGTCAACTGCTCGAGCGCGTTGACACCGGCAAGCGCCATTGTGGTTTTGATCTCGTGCTCGAGAATGTTGAGCGCTTCCAGGAGGGCAGCATAGCCGCCCGCGGCCATCGCCAGGCCTTCGAAACGTCCCATCGACACCGCAGTGGCGCCGAGACAGAGCGCTTTTACGACATCCGCACCGCGCAGGAAGCCACCGTCGACAATCACCGGCGCCCGGCCGTCTACCGCGGCGACAACTTCGGGCAAGGCATCGATACAGGCCCGGGTGTGATCGAGCTGGCGGCCGCCATGATTGCTGACCCAGATGACATCTACACCCGCCTCCACGCAGCGGGCAGCATCTTCGCCGACACCGACGCCTTTTACGTAGAGCGGGATATCGAATTTCTCTTTGATGTGGGCGACCGTCTCCCAGGTCATCGAGGCCTGGTAGTTGAAATCTGCCGAGCCAGCCGTGCGTCCGGACAACGGCACGTAGCGTTTGAGCATATCGCGCTCGCGGCGCGAGTAGGTCTGCGTGTCAGCCGTCAGGCAGAACCCGGTATAGCCGGCAGCGATCGCGCGGCTGATGATGTCATCCATCCACGCTTCATCACCCGTGAGGTAGAGTTGGTAAACCCGCGGGCCGGGGTGGGTCGCGGCCAGCGTTTCGAAGTCCGGCAAGCATACGGAACTCAGCACCTGCAGAATGCCGAATTCCTGCACAGCGCGCGCCACGCTCGCCGCCCCGCCTTCCTCGAACACCTGTATCGAGCCGATCGGCGGCATGATGACCGGGATGCGCAGCGGCTCACCCAGAAGCTCTGTCGCGCAGTGAACCTCGGTCACGTCATTCAAGATTCGCGGCTTGAACACCCAGGACTCGACGCCCGCGCGATTGCGCCGCAGCGCGCTTTCGGTATCTGCACCGCCGATCAGATAATCCCACGCGCCCTGATCGAGATTCTGTCGCGCCTTTTTGGCAATCTCGTGCAAGGTTAAGAATCGCGCCACACCTGACTCCCCCCAATTCAACCTTAAGAAGCTTAGCATGAGAGGGTAAACTAACGCCTTTGAGACGCTTGAACGCAGGAGAGTGAGCGAATGTCGGGAATGGTCATCATCGGCGCTGGGCATGCGGCTGGGCAAGCCGCCGCCAGCCTCAGACAAGAAAAATACGAAGGCCCCATCACCATCATCGGCGATGAGACCCATGTGCCTTATCAGCGCCCGCCGCTCTCGAAGCAATACCTCGCCGGTGAGCAGGAACTCGATCGCGTGTACCTGAGGCCGGAAAAATTTTACGCCGACAAAGACGTGACACTGCAGCTCGGCGTCGCTGCCACGGCCATCAATCGCGAAGCGAAAACCGTGGCCCTGGATAACGGTCAAGAGCTGGACTACGACAAGCTGCTCATCTGTACCGGTGGCAGACCGCGCAAGCTCACAATCGAAGGGTCCGAGCTTGGCGGGATCCACTATCTGCGCACAATCGCTGACGTGGATGCCATTCGCGCGGAAATGCAGGCAGGCAAAAACCTGATCATCGTCGGCGGCGGTTACATCGGCCTCGAAGTCGCCTCCGTTGGTGTGGAGCACGGCCTGAACGTACACGTTCTGGAAATGGAGTCCCGGGTTCTGCAACGCGTGACCACGCCCGAAATGTCGCACTTCTATCACAATCTGCATGAAGGCCGCGGTGTGAACATCCACGTCGACACCATGGTCACCGGCTTTGCCGGCGACGGCCATGTGGAGCAGGTCATCTGCGGCGACCAGAGCTTTGACGCCGATCTCGTGATTGTCGGCATCGGCATCATTCCGAACATCGAGATTGCCGAAGCCGCGGGGCTCGAATGCGACAACGGCATCGTGGTCGACGATCACTGCCGCACGTCGGATGCCGATATCTACGCCGCCGGCGACTGTACAAATCATCCCAACCCGCTGCTCAACAGACGCCTGCGCCTGGAATCGGTCCCCAACGCCATGGAGCAGGCGCGCGTATGTGCCAGCAACATGCTGGGCGGCGACAAAGTTTATGCCGCGATGCCCTGGTTCTGGTCTGATCAGTACGAGCTCAAGCTGCAGATGGTGGGCTTTTCCGCAGACGGCGACGAGCACGTGGTGCGCGGCAGCGTCGAAGACAATCAGTTTGCGGTGTTCTACCTGAACAACGGCAAAGTCGTGGCTGCCGATGCCGTCAACAGCCCGAAAGAGTTCATGGTGTGCAAGCAGCTCATTGGCAAGAGCGTCGATCCCGCGCTCCTCGCCAACCCCGAGACGGAGCTGAAAGAACTCCTCGCCTGACAGGCACCTGCAACATCCCGGCCGGCTGATGTACCCGCTCCTCGCAGATCTGGTGGTCATCAGCCACTTTGCCTTCATTCTTTTTGTCGTGTTCGGCGCTCTGGCCGCATGGCGCTGGCCATGGATGCCCTATGTGCATCTGCCTGCCATGGCCTGGGGGGCTGCCACCGAGTTTTTTGCCATCGTCTGCCCGCTGACGTATCTCGAGAACGATCTGCGCGAACTTGGCGGTGAAGCCGCGCTCGAGACGAGCTTCATCGAGCACTATCTCGTCCCTATCGTCTATCCGCCGGTATTGAGCCCCGCCCTGCAGATTGGTCTCGGCAGCCTGCTCGTGTCATGGAACGCGCTCCTTTACTATCTACTCTGGCGCCGCGGGCGGAAACAGAAACATGGGCTATCCCATGACCCCCGAAACTACTGAGGCGCTCCGGCAGGCATATCCGTATGAACGACCTCCGCGCAGCAAGTCACAATCTCAAGCTCCATGACACCGACGATGCGCTGGACGCCATGTCGCAAGGTCTGCCGGGCATCATCTACAGCGAGAGCGATCTGCACCCGGACTTTTTCGATTTCAAGAACGGCCTGGCCGGCGAGATCATGCAGAAGTTCGTGAACTACGGATTCCGTGTCGCGTTTGTCATACCGGCTGACCATGGCCATGGGCCGCGGCTCGATGAGCTCATGCGCGACCGCGAACACC
The DNA here is from genome assembly GCA_965267275.1 of Pseudomonadales bacterium. Lineage (GTDB taxonomy): Bacteria > Pseudomonadota > Gammaproteobacteria > Pseudomonadales > Azotimanducaceae > UBA4421. The sequence continues at coordinate 616,582 of OZ253950.1, read as the reverse complement.
ATGGGGTCATTCGCTTCTTTCCGGAAGCGCAGAGCGCGGCAGCCTGGCTGCATAGCCCAGGTTAAGACGCCAGTCGCACAGGCAGCTTGGCAAATCCCCGGAAACGCGCGCGTCTTGCCCGCGTGGGCGCGTCCGCCAGGGAAATGGATGTAAACCGTTCCAACAGTCGAAGCAGAGCAACGCGGCCCTCGAGACGGGCGACGTTCAAACCGGCGCAGGTGTGCACCCCGGCGCCGAACGCAAGGTGCGGATTGGGCGATCGACGCAGGTCGAACACGTCAGGATTGTCGAACTGCGCGGGATCGCGATTGGCCGCGCCTATGCAGAGCGTCAGCACGGTGCCCGCCGGCATGGCCACACCTGCCATTTCAGCGTCGGCAGTCAGCGTGCGATTGCCGAGCTGGTTGGGGCTTTCAAAGCGCAGAGATTCTTCGATGAACGTATCTACGAGCTGCGGTGAACGGCGCAGCGTCTGCTCGACCTCCGGCATACGTACGAGCAGCTCGATACTGTTGCCGATGAGATTGGTGGTCGTTTCGTGGCCGGCGTTCAGCAGAAAGATACACTGATGATAGAGCTCAGCGCCGTCGAGTCGAAAACCGTCTTCCCGCCAACGCAGCAGCCGCGCGAGGATGTCGTCGTCGGTGTCTTTCAATTCTGTACGGCGCCTTGTGACCAACGCTTCCAGATACTCCAGGAACTCGCGCACACACTGATTACCGTGCGCAAGCTGCGCATCCGTCAGATCAACTTCCAGGGCGCCGAGAATCGCCAGCGACCACCGCCTGAGCGGTTCGCGTTCAGTTTCAGGCACACCCAGCAGGTTGCCGATGATCTCCACGGGGATAGCGGCGGCATAGTCTTCGATGAGATCCACGGTGTCCCGTCCGTCCAGCTGATCGAGCAGGCGGCCGACTATGTCTTCGAGACTCGCCTGCATCGCCTTCACCATGCGCATGGACAGCGCGTTGCCGATGGCTTTGCGCACTCGCGTATGGAGCGGTGGATCGCTGAAGACGAGACTGGTCGTATGGTGTTCATAAAGAGGGCTGTCCACGCCAAAGAGCGGCGCAAACTGTGAACGCTTGTCCGAGCTGAACAGCCGCGCGTCCCGGTAGACGCGTTGCAGGTCATCATAGCGGGACAGCAGGTAACCACCGCCGGGCAGCGCATAGATGGGCGCTTCGCGCTGCAGTTCGGCATAGGTCGGGTAAGGGTCGGCGAAAAACTCCGCCGGCAGATTGGTCAAGTTGAATTCCAACGCGGCGCTCCTGTGCACATGCAGGCAACTGCACGCTGCGAATCCTGTAATGCGACAGCAACATGCAAGGCCCAATCATGGCACACTTGGGGCGCCATGCAGGAGGGGAAAACAATATGCACGACGGCGGCTGCTTCTGTGGCGCCATCCGCTACCAGATCGACGAAGGCAAACACCTCGTCGCCAACTGCCACTGCAATATGTGTAGGCGCACCAGCGGAGCACCGTTCGTCACTTGGATCGTGGTGCCGCGATCGGCATTTCGCTACACACGCGGCGAGCCGCGGGTGCTCGAGTCGTCAGCCAAAGGACGCCGCGAGTTTTGTCCGCAATGCGGCACTCCGCTGACGTTCGTTACCGCAGACCGACCGGACAAGATCGACATCACTACGGGCAGTCTGGACGATCCAAACTCGTTTCCTCCGACTTTAGCAGTACACGAGGAGACAAAGCTCAGCTGGTTGTCCGCAACCGAGCCCGCCCAGACCACAACGACTTGAAAGCCTGGGTACGGCATGCACGCACACTCAGCTTCAGCATCATGCGGGCACCGTGACGGTCGCTGATGTCGTCTTACGCAGCAACGAGAAAGAAACGCAATGCAAACATTCTCCCGAACGTACCGCCTGCCCTTCGCGCCGGCTGTCGTGTACACCCACTGGCTCGCCAACGAGACGGTAATCCCGCCAGCGGCAGCCATGGAGATCGACGCGCGAGTCGGTGGCACCTACAAGCTGATCATGCCGGGAGGTTTCAGCATGACCGGCACCTTCAGCAGAGTAGAGCCGAACCGTGCGCTCGCTTACTCGTGGAACTGGCAGGGTGATGACGAAGTGACCGAGGTCCGGATTTCAATGACGCCTCGGGACGAGGGCACCGAACTGCACATCGAACACAGCGGCTTCACCAGCCAGCGTTCATACGATAACCACGCGAATGGATGGGACAGCTACATTGAAGGATTCATCCAACACGTCAGGGCAAAGGAATACAGTACGTGAGCAAAACCTACCTGGACCCCACCGACGCCACGGCCGTGGCGCTTTTCGGCCGCAACATCGAGGGTGCACTGACGATGCTGAATCTTTTGCGGCTGAGAGAAACGGCAGATTACAGCGACTTCCCCGAACTCGCTCCGGCCACCCCCATATCAGGACGCCGAGCTTACGAACTCTATATGGATCACACCTTGCCGTTCCTGCATGCGAGCGGCGGCCAGCTCATCTACATCGGAGATGGCGGCGACTACTTCATCGGTCCTGAAGGCAAAGGCTGGGATCTGGCGATGCTGGTGCGGCAGAATTCGGTAGAGGACTTCATCGCGTTCGCGAGCAACGAGGCCTATCTCGCCGGCGTCGGTCACCGCACCGCCGCCGTCCGGGATTCACGTATTCTGCCGCTGAGCGACTGGCCGATGGATCAGGCACGCAGCGCCGGCTGAGGTCTCAGCCGTCCGCGGTGCGTGCCGCAATGGCTGCCGGGGTCAGCGCTTTCTCGTAAATGAGCACGCCGACGATGAACCCGCCCAGAAATATGCCCGCACGCGGATCCAGCGTCATCGCGCCAACCAGCGCCGGTCCCGGGCAGAATCCCACGAGGCCCCAGCCGAGACCAAAGAGCGCCGCCCCGCCCAGCAGGCGCGGGTCCAGCTGCGTATTGGTCGGCGCATGAAACTCGCTGTCGAACAGCGGCGCCGCCCGGTGGCCCACCAGCCAGTAGCCGACCGCCGCCACGCCGACCGCGGCGCCCAGCACGTAGATCAGTGTCGGGTCCCAGGTGCTGCCCAGGGTCAGAAACGCGAGGACCTTGTCTGGATTGGTCATGCCGCTCACCGCCAACCCAGCGCCGAAAAGCAATCCTCCGATGAGAGCGCTCAAATTGTTCACAGCATCGCTCCTACCAACGTAGCAACAAGCATACCGACACCAAGATAAACCACAGTTGCCACAATCGAGCGTTTTGACAGGCGCGCCATGCCGCACACGCCATGCCCGCTGGTGCAGCCGGAGCCAAGACGCGTGCCGATACCGACAATCACGCCGCCAATCGCCATCAACAGTGCCCCGCCCATGTCCACCGTCACCTCAGGCCGCGACCCGGTAAAGGCGTAAGCCAACCACCCGCCAAGACCAAGGCCGACGATGAACATGACCGGCCAGACGTTGTTTCGATCTGCCTTCAAAGCGTTTGCGGCGATCCCGCTGATACCGGCGATACGGCCAAGGCTCAGGTAAAGCCAGACCGCAGCCGAGCCGATCAGCGCGCCGCCAATGATGGCCGTAATCATAAGCCGAGCACCTGTTTTGCGATGATGTTGTGCTGCACTTCCGAAGACCCGCCGGCGATGGTGTAACCGCGATGATGATAGCGTCCCGACGCGGCATACTCGGCGAACTCCGGACCGAACGCATCGCGCGGCGCGTTTTTCCTATCGTTCGGCAATGCGAGATAGTCGGCAATGCGAAACAGCAATTCGTCCTGGTCCTGCACGAGCTCAGAGCCTTTCAGCTTCAGCATCGACGGCTCCGCGCCAATCTGCCCGCCTTCGTCCGCGGCGGTGAGAATGCGCAGGCTGGTCATCTCGAGTGCCTGCAACCGCACGCTGAGCGCATCGACTTCGGCGTCCATGGCGTCTGGCAACTCGATACCTGCCGCCCGCTGGCTGGCAATGGCGTCACGCACGATGCCGAGGATGCGTTTGTTTTCCGCTACCCGCGAAACCAACAGCCGTTCGTCACCCAAGAGGCTTTTGGCCACAGTCCAGCCTTTGTCCTCCTCGCCCAGCCTCTGCCCGACGGGCACGCGGACATCCTCGAAGAAAACCTGATTCCAGAGGCGTTTGCCGTTAAAGGCATAAAGGGGCGCCACCGTGACGCCGGGCGAACGCATGTCTATCAACAGAAAGCTGATGCCTTTCTGCTGCTGCACATCGTGGTTTGTGCGCACGAGGCAGAATATCCAATCCGCGTCTTCCGCTGCGCTCGTCCAGATTTTCTGCCCGTTAACCACGTATTCGTCACCTTCGCGATCGGCACGTGTGGCCACACTCGCCAGGTCTGACCCTGCCTGAGGCTCCGAGTAACCCTGACAAAACCACAGATCCGCGTTGCGGATCTTCGGCAGGAACGTCTGCTGCTGCTCGGCGGTCCCGTATTTGATGATGGCCGGGCCAACCATATTGAAACCGAACCCGGACAACTGCGGCGCGTGGTGCGCGCGGCAGGCAACATCGAATATGTGGCGCTGCACCAGATTCCAGCCGGTGCCACCATGCACTGCCGGCCAGTTCGGCGCTGCCCAGCCGCGCGCGTTTAGAATACGCGTCCACTCGGCGAGCTCGGCTTTGTCGACACCCGCGCCGCTGCGCACCTTGGCAGCCGTTGCGGCAGGCAGGGAGCTGCTGAGAAATGCCTCCACCTCCTGCTTGAATGATGTCTGTTCAGCGCTCAGCTGATAACGCATCTCTTCCCCTGTCATTCTCGATTGTCGATTTGCGGCCGCGATTCAGGCGGTGACGACTACCGCGCCCGCGTCAGTGACGATGAGCGTATGCTCGAACTGCGCCACCATCTGCCCCTCGGGCACAGAGAGGGTCCAGCCATCGTCTTCCTCGTGCACCCATTCGACACCCGTGCTGAAAAACGGCTCGATGGTCAGCACCATGCCACGTTCGAGCTTACGCGTTTCCCTGGGATTATCGAACGGAATGTAAGACGGCTCTTCGTGGATCGAGCTGCCCACGCCATGGCTGCCGAGGTTCTGCACGATGGTAAAACCCTCGCGGTCGGCAACTTTCTGCACCGCCGCGCCGATGACGTTGAGGGAACGTCCGCTGCGCACTTTGCTGATCGCTTTGTGCACTGCCTCCTGAACGGCCGCGCAGAGCCGCGTCTGCTCGGCATTCGCATCGCCAATGACAAAAGACTGCCCCATATCTGCAACGAACCCGTTGAGATTCGCCGACACATCGATGTTGACCATATCGCCATCATTGAGCGTGCGGCTGCCTGGAATGCCGTGCGCGGCCTGTTCGTTGACGGAAATACACGTCGCTCCGGGAAAATCGTAATACAGCTGCGGCGCGGAACGCGCGCCATACTCGGCAAGCACGCGAGCGCCAATGCGGTCGAGATCAGCAGTGGTCACGCCGGCCTGGCAGGCCGCCAACATGGCATCGAACGCCGCACGAACCGCCTGCCCCGCGGCCTGCATGCCTGACACCTGTTCCTGTGTGCGCGCGTTCATGGCCTCGGCTAATCCACCGACATCGCGAGGACGCGCGACATTTCGTTATAGGAACGGCCGCTTTCTTCACGCCAGCAGTTGAAGGCGTCCTGCGTAGCGGACAGCGCCTTTTTACTGGTTGGTTCCTTATCGACCACGCCTGCGCGGATGAGCGCCTTGACGACGTCTCGGGAAAACATCGGCGTATCGCGACCGACGAAGCGCAGGAAGAAACGTCCGGTCTGTCCGCCCAGGCGATCACCGCGGCGTTTCAGTTCGTCCCACAAACCCACAAAGTCATCCGCCGGCCAGGCGGCGAGAAATCTGCCGAAGCTGCCGTGTTCCTCGCGCACGGCAAGCATGAACTGCGCGTTGCGCCGCACACTCTCGATCTTTTTAGCATTGCGAACGATCTCGGCATTCTGTGCGAGCGCTTCCAACTCCTCATCGGAAAGCATCGCGCAGCGCGTGACGTCAAACTCGTGAAACGCCTTCTCGAACCCCGGCCATTTGTTTTCTATCACCTTCCACACGAACCCGGAGCGGAACACACATTTTGTCATTTCCGCCAGGACGTCTCTGTCCTCGAGCTTCTTCAGCTGCGCAGCTGACTTTGGCTTGCTCAGCAAACTTTCGAGGGCGTCAACGCCGCCCTTGCGCTCAGCGGCGCGCTCGAAGATGCTTGCAAAGGTTTCCAACGGGTTTCTCTCCAAAACAGCCATGAGCGGAACAATAAAAGCCATGAGCGGAACAACAAAAGCCATGAGCGAAACACATGACCCGCCGACTTCGACGCTGGACCCCTCGTTGCAGTCGATGTTAGAGATAGACGAAGCGGATGACAAAAATTTCATCTACTGCGCGACCTGCTCCAACGTCATCAGCAAGCCAGCCGAACGCATCGAGGTCAACGGCAGCCATGCCCACCACTTCACGAACCCACATGGCATTCGCTTTCATGTGGTGTGTTTTGCGCAAGCGCTCGGCTGTGATATCTCCGGCGCACCGGAGGCTGCCGATACCTGGTTCATGGGCTATTTCTGGCGCCTGGCGAGCTGCAGCGAATGCCACACTCATCTCGGCTGGTACTTTGCCAACGCTAACGATAACTTCTACGGCCTCATTGTTGACCGCATACAGGAGGAAAGCTGAAACCGCGAGCCACTTTCACGGTATCTTGCCGGCAACGGCGCTAGCGTGAGCGCTTACCCGAAAACATCAGCCCGACCATGCAAACGACCATAGAAATCAGCAAAGAATATCTGCACTTCGGCGCGGCGCACTTCACCATATTCAGCGCCACCGAACGCGAGAACCTGCATGGCCACAACTTCCATGTCACGCTGAACGCGACTGCGCCTATTGGCGAGGATGGATTAACCTTCGACTACAACGTTCTGAAAAAAGCACTCAAGGAGATGTGTGACAATCTCGACGAGCAGGTGCTGATGCCAACCCAGTCGCCGCATCTCGCCGTCGAGCAGGACAACGAGTATGTGACCGTCGTTTTCAACGGCGAACGCATCCCGTTTCTGCACCGCGATATCACTCTGCTGCCAGTACGCAACGTCACCGTCGAAGAGCTTGCCCAGCATTTTCTCGACAATCTCCGCGAGCGCAGCGAAATCAAAACCCTGGACATCAGACAGATGACCTTGCGCTGCGCATCCGGGGACGGACAGTGGGCTCGCGCTGAGTGGCCCAACAAGGAGATACCCGCATGAAATGTCTACTCATCACTGGCGCCAGTGCCGGCATCGGACTGCACACCGCAGATGCTTTTGCCAAAGCCGGCTATCAGGTCATCAACCTGTCGCGGCGCCGCTGTCCGCTGGACAGCGTCACGCACATCAACTGTGATCTCTCCGAGCCGGGTTTCATCGAAGCAATCGGCCCACAGCTGACGAGCAGCCTGCAGAACGCTGATGAGATTGTGCTCATCCACAACGCCGCACGCCTCGAAAACGACAGCGCGGTCGAGACCCCGAGCAATCACTTCCGTGAGATCCTGGAAACCAACCTGGTTGCACCGAATACGCTCAATTACTTCGCCATACCCTACATGCAGCCCGGCTCGAGCGTCCTTTACGTGGGCTCGACACTTTCTGAAAAAGCCGTGCCGGGCTCCTTCAGTTATGTGACGACCAAGCATGCGATGGTCGGCATGATGCGCGCCACCTGCCAGGATCTGGCCGGCAGACAGATACACACCGCATGTATCTGCCCGGGCTTCACTGATACGGAAATGCTGCGCCAGCATGTGCCGGAGGACGTCCTCCCGCAGATCAGCGCGATGAGCGCTTTCGATCGCCTGGTAGATCCTGACGAGATCGCCAACACATTGCTGTGGGCGGCTCAGAACCCTGTCATCAACGGTGCGGTGCTGCATGCCAACCTGGGCCAGGTGGAGCGCTAATTGCGCTTAGTTGCCTGCCTTGCCCTGCTCGCGGCGAGCGTCTGGAGCCATGCGGAGCCGCTCACGTTTCTGGACGTTCGCCTGAAACTCATCCCGCCTGCCGCGGCGCAATCTGAAGTCACGCCGTTCATAGGCCTCCTGCCGGGCGCCATCATGGGACGCCCAGCACCCGAACCAAAACTGCCGCTGGTGAGCGCGGGGATCATCGAGATCTCTTTTCCGCTGTATCTGGCCGAGCCGCTCTATGAAGCACTGTCTGAACCGCTGACGACGAGCACCCTTGTCTCGGACCCGCAGGAGGCCAGAGTCGCACGGGTCTCCACCGGCGCCTACTCAGAGAGCGGCGACGGTCTCGGCGGCGGATTCCGCGCGACCGACACCGGCCTGGATCTGGTGTTGTTCTACGTCGACCGACCCTGTCGGCTGAGCGGCTATACCGCCGTCAACGGCAAAGAGTTCAGCGTCGCGCTCAGCTTCGAGCGGCCGGGTTTCCATTGGATCAGCATCGATCGGGAGGGCAACATCCGCAACGCAGACAGCGACACTCCCGTCGAATACGAAATCTTCATGGAGCGCGCGCAGCCGGGCGTTACCGCTTAGTCGTCGCGCGCCTCTTCCGTGCCTTGCAGACCGAGATAAGGCCGCAGGTAGCGCACCGCCAGATAAATGGGACCGGTGTCCGCCATCGCCACGAGCAGCTTGAAGGCATAACCCGAAGCAATGAACGTCAGCAACTGCGGCCAGAGCGCCTCGCCATCGTTGATCGGGAGAGCAGCCGCGTAAAAGTGCGTGATCAGAATGACCGCGGTGGTATCGACGATCTGGCTGACCATGGTGGACGCATTGTTGCGCAGCCATAGATGTCGGCCGGCAGTGATTTTCTTCCAGAAGTGAAACAGCCGGACGTCACAGAACTGCGCAACCAGATACGCGAGCATCGACGCCGCAACCGCGCCAAAGGCGAGCTCACGGATCTCGAAGAACACGGGTAGCCGTCCCGCCTCATCGAGCATGGGCGTGTTGCTGTTGGGGTCCATCGGTTCAAAGCCCGGCAGCACGCCGCCCAGCCATAGCAGGAATATCACCCAGAAATTGAGTAACACCCCGACCCAGACCATATCGCGGGCTTTCTTCTCTCCGTAGAGCTCGCTGATGAGGTCCGTGCACATGAACGTGACGGGATACGGCAGCACGCCCACAGCCACGACCATCGGTATGGACACACCAAACACGTCAAACGACAGGTCTATGAAACGGCTGATGCCCAGCACGTTCAGCAGCGCGAGCGTCCCGAGGAAGATCCCCGAAAGAACGAGAAATACGCGCTGCCTGCGCTTGTGATAGTCAGGTTGCATCGCTGGCTAGCGCGGGTTGTTCAACCACTCACTGTTGACACAGTTGTGCAGGCGTCCGCCGCCAAGGTAGGTCACCGCTATCTCCCCGCCCTTGTAACGCATGTCGTAGACGCTCTCAGGTGTAAAGAACGCCGAATGGGGCGTGATGAGCAAACGGTGATTAATCCAGTCTTCATCGGCCGCCCATGCTTTGATCAGCGGATGGTCGGGGTTGGCCGGCTCCTCCGGCAGCACATCGAGACCCGCCGCCTGTATCTTGTCGTTCTTGAGCGCATCGTACAGCGCGTCGAGATCTATGATCGGACCGCGCGCGGTATTGATCAGGATGAGACCAGGCTTGCTGGCGTTCAGCACGTCGGCGTTGATCAGCTTTTCGGTCTCTGCCGATAACGGTGCGTGGATGCTGACTACATCACTCTCGGCAAAAAGCGCTTCGAGGCTCTCCACCCGGCGAATGCCGAGACTCAGCTCCGCGCCGTTTTCCCGGTATGGGTCATACATCACCACGTCCATGCCGAACGCCTTTGCGCGCAGCGCTGCAGCTGTCCCTATGCGTCCCACACCGACAATGCCGCAAACGCATGCCGACAGACGTTTCCCGTATGGATTCAAAGCCGGGCGCCAGAGACCGCGCGGGTCCTGCTTGAGCTCGCGGGTGTGAAAAGTGATGCCTTTCATGAGCGACAGCATCAGCGCTATGGCGTGATCGGCAACTTCCTGCGTGCCGTAATCCGGTACGTTGCAGACCGGAATGCCGATCTCCGCCCAGGCCTGCAGATCGATATTGTCGAACCCTACCTTCGGCGTGACGAATATCCGGCAGTTGGTCATCTTCTCGCGGAACTCCGCGGGCACGTCGTTGACGCTGACGACCGCGTCACAGCTCGCCCACTGCTCGTCGCTGACGTCTGCGAAACGCTCGCTGAACTGCGCGCTGTGTTCGCCGACGCTCGATATCTCAATTTCACGATTGTCCGGCCAGCGCATCGCCGGCCAAAGAATGTTGAAAGTCACCAGTTTCCCCCGCGCCAGAAGCTCTTGTTATGCCAAACGATGTTAACCGGCGCCTACCGTTTCCGCCAGAAGCGCCACGCTGTCGCGCATCACCTCCGCCGCCAGACCGCTGACCCGCAGGCGCGTGGCAATCAGGTGGGTCATCCCCAGCCGTTCCTGATAGAGGGCGATCTTCTCGAGCACCTGCTCCGGCGTACCGACAATGGTCCAGTCGTCGACACTTTCATGAACGTCGAGACGGGCATTGTCGACCCGTCCGGCCAGCATCGCGCGCACCTCATCGAGCAGAGCGAGATCTTCTGCGACAAAGACGGTCCGCATGATCGGTACCTCGCGCGCAGGCGTCACTTCCGCCGCCTGCGCAGCTTCGGCGTGGGCGCCATAATTACGCTCCAGCGTCGCAAGGCTCTCCATTGGCGAGCACAAATAGGGCAGGCCAAGCCTGCCTGCCTGCGCCAGCGCTTTCGGTCCGAATGCCGCCACCCACAACGGCGGGTGCGGCTCCTGCGCGGGGCGCGGATGCACTTCCACCGCATGCTCCATGTTGCCGTCAAGTGCAATGGGATTGCCCGCCCAGGCTTCGCGCATCAGGTCGAGGGTCCAGGCGAAAATACGGCGTTTCTCTTTTGGCGGTACGTGGAACGCGCGCAGCATCTCGGGGGCATATCCGCGCCCCACGCCGAGGATGAGGCGGCCGTTGCTGAGCTGATCGAGCACCGCCACCTGCTCCGCCGCCTGCAGCGGATTGCGCAGCGTCAACAGATAGGAGGTCGTGCCGAGACGGATGGTTTCCGTCGCGCCGGCGATGCTCGCGAGCAACGTCAGCGGATCCGGCAACGCGTTTTCGCCAAAATGGTTTTCCGGGAGCCAGATCGACTCATAGCCGCAAGCCTCGGCAAAGCGGGCCTGTTCACACAGGCTCCCCGCGCTCAGGTCAGCGAAATTCCAGGGCGTAAGCCCCAGATGAAGGTGTGAGTGCAGACGCGACAAGCGTATCCCCAGAAAGCGTGAAGCCGCCGATTAAAACGTTCCCCGACGCTTCCCGCAACCATGCTCAGGCCCTTGCCCAACAGCGCCCAACCAATACCTGAACGCCTGCTAGGCTTAACCAGGAGCCCGGCGTATGACCAACATCACCGTTTTATGCGAACCCGAGCACTTACCCCGCGTGCGTTTGCTGCAAAGCCATATGGGGGAGCTCGGCATCACCCTCGACCTGGTTGAGAAAGCCGCGCCTGCCTGCGAGCGCCTGCTGCTTATCCCGCGTCGCACAAATTCGCGGCTGGCGGATACTGCCGCTACGGGTAACGCCGAGCGGATTGTGCTCTACCTCGATGAGAACCCTGATCCCATACCGGCGGACGCATCTTTCACCATCCCGGCATGGCCTGCCCGGTCTTCCGATGCCGACGTCGAACGTCTCGCTCAGGCGTTGGCTACGCCGTTGCGCGAAGACACGGCAACGGTCAAGCCCGTCGATCGCACCAATCAGATCGCGCTGGGGATCTTCGCGCTGCTTGCAGCGGCGTTATTTGCCGCGGTGCAGCTGAGCGGCGAGAAAGCTGACGACACGCCGGCAACGGAGGACGCCCAGCTCACGACAACTGCACCGGCAGCTCAGCGAAGCACCAGTACGTCCCGCCCGGATGCCAGCAGGCCGGCTGCGGCAGGCGGCGACGAAGCCGCACCCCTACCGCGCGCCAGTCTGCGGGAAAGTGGAAACGCGGTTCGGCAAAGCGCGACTGCAGCGCACGAGAACGCTCGAATATCCGGTGACGAAGGCGATCGAGCGGTCAACAGCGTGCAAGTCCGGGCGGGCAGTGCCAGCGTTCCATCGACTGACATCGTCCTCGCCGCGGATGCGGCTCTCGTGAACAGCTCCCGCAAGGCTCCAGCTCATTCAGGCTCGCTGGCCGGCTATGCCCGGCAGATGCAGCGTTGCGCCCGGAGGCAATCCTGGCGGATGGAAATTCCACTCATCTGTGAAACGCTATTTGACGAAAGCGAGCAGCGTTTCAGGTAACAGGTTCCACTGCCAGAACCACCAGGCCAGCGCGCCGTCGGCAAACAGCAGGAGGGTGAAGTGCAGCCGCCGGCTCATCCACCAGTATCCTTCGGCCCAGACCCGATAGAGATAGAGCAGGCGGAGGATGACCAGAAGACCGATGGCGACGGGATACCAGAGCAGATTCGGAATCTGCTTGAAACCATGCAGCAACAGCTCGTACGCATTCCCCCCGGCGGCTTGCGAGAGCTGCCAGAAAAAGAACAGCGTGAGCAGCATTGATACCATCGTCAGAAGCACGGGGACACCCTGACCGCGCTGTCGCGAGGCACGACGGCTGAAGAAAAAGGCAATAGGCCACAGCACGAGCACACCCAGAGCGAGGACCGCCCAGACGACCAGGACCCCAACGGTAACACCAAGCGACTCCGCCGTATCAAGACGGGTAAACGCATACATGGGCTGGTCGGAAAGATAGAGCTTGAGCTCCGCGTCGTCCTGGAAAACCAAACGCTCAACGCCGTTGACATGCTGGTAGACACTCTCGGCAAGGCGCTTGTAAGGCCGCGGCCCGGCGGCGCTCTCCACCCAGAGGATGTCAGCCTGCTCATCCAGACTGATCGTCACGGTATTGAACAACGCCATGATTTTCGTGAAATTCGAGAGATTGCGCCTTGTCGACACATAGGTGCCCGCGTAACGGCGCGGCAATTCGGCATCCTCGAACTCCGGCTGAGCGCCGGTAAAGCCGAGCTCACGGGAAAGGGCTGCAGCCAGACTCTGCGTCACGACATTTCCACCCATTGTGTTCGTCGCAACGAATAGGCCCATACGTTCTTCCGGCCAGAGCATCATCAACGAATCGAACAGCAGCGTATTACCCGCATGCCCAACCGCCCGGGTTCCGCCTCGAGACATCTCGTACATGCCTAGCGTCATCCCGTTGACCTCGGGCGCAGCGATGAACGCACCGCTCATCAGCTGGGTTTTCGACGCCGCACTCAGAATACTGGTGCTGGCCGGATTCAGGAGCTCGACCATCAAGCGCGCCATATCGAGCGCAGTGGCGGTGCCGGAACCAGCAGACGCCAGCGGCACATAGAGAAAGCCTTGCTCCTCGAAACCCGCCGCCGTGACCGTATACCCGCGCGCGCGGCTCGCTTCGATGGCCTCACTGACCGGCTGCCGCGTCGTCGTATCCGCCATGGACAGCGGCCGCAACACGTTGGCTTCGACGTAGTCGTGCCAATCCGTATCGGCCACTTGAGCTACGAGATGGCCGGCGAGACCTGCGCCGTAGTTCGAGTAACCTGCGATCTGGCCGGGAGGGTAGATCCTTCCAGGCATTCCCCGCTGCAGCTCTTCCGCAAGCGTTCCCATCTGACGGGGACCGGAAACAAAAAGCCCAACGAGATTGTCTTCGAAACCGGCGGTGTGCGTCATCAAATGGCGCAGCGTAACCGCTTCGCTGAACGCACGAGGTACTGCGAAATTTTCCAGATAGGTATTTACGTCCGCATCCAGATCGAGGTTGCCCGCTTCGACCTGCTGCAGGACGCTGATCCAGGTCAAGACTTTCGTGATGCTGCCTATGCGGAACTGGCTGACGCGACCTGCCACGGGTGTACCGCGGCTGACGTCGGCGAGCCCATAGCCCTTGACCATGAGCAGGCGTCCGTTAGCCACGAGCGCAACTGTCGCCCCCGCGGTCTCACGCTCGACGACGGCGCGCTCGACGACCCCATCGACGAAGCGCTGAATCGAACTCGGCACGGCTGCGGTTGCCGGCAGAGTGAACAACAGCAGGGTCAACAGCAAACAGCGCTTAATCTGTCTGGTCGTCAAACTCCGCCACCTGTTGATCTTCGGCCTCGTCGTTCGTTTGTAGCAGCACCATGGCTCGCATCGTCGCGATCACCGCGGCCACGTGACGATCCATCGCAAAGCCGTGGTAGAGCGGGTCATCTTCCAGCAGCAAGCAGCGCTGCCGGTCACCGCAGCGAAACTCAGTCCGCTGGCCAAAGTTGTTGCCGGCGGGACCGTATTCGCCAAAGTCTTCCGCGTCTTCGGCAAGTTCCCAATAGGCCTCCCAGGTTGCGGGGAAGCCGAATATCTGGCCCTGTACGGAAGTGATCGTATCAGCCGCCACATCTTTCAATACATCGTGGTACGACAACTCCGTATCGAAAAGATAAGCACAGCTGTCTTCCAGCGCCTGTTCGGTCTGCGGCGCATCCACCGGGAACCGGTTGAAACGATCGCTGAACGAGAGCCGCCACCAGCGGCCTGTATAAACGGGCACCGCATGCGGGGGCGACGACACGTCCTGAACGTACATCAAGACCCGCCCGAGTTGGCGCAGCCGCTGCTGTCGCTCGTCCGCGCGGCGGAGATTTCTTGTGAGCGCGTCGAAATGATCGTGGAAACGTGTGTCGATGACACCCAAGGTCGAACGGTTGGACTGGTCTGCCCGGTTGTAGTAGTTCCACCGAAACATGCGGACAAACATGTTTGAATCCGACTGGCCCACGTTAGCCTTGACGATATAACGCGTGTCCAGCGCGGAGAGCGGCTCCAGATCAGGGCGCATCTCGGCGCACCGGTTAAACTGGCGCGCCGCCATGAACGTCAGCTGCTGGTGTATCTCAGGCTCATAAGCACCTGCGGGCGTGGTCCCGAAAAGCGCAAAGCTAAGCGCGCAGGACGTCAGCGTCAGGTGCCAGGCGCTCAACCTGCTCATCGGTTTCCAACTGTTCAACAAGTTCGCCCACACTCAGACCAATTCCCGGCCAAACGTAAGTCGGCACGATGTCCGCTGCCGGCGCGAGGACAAATAGACGCTCGCACGCGCGCGGGTGCGGCAGTGTCAGCCGTTCGTCTGACCGCTGCTCATCCCCGAAGGTCAATAGATCCAGGTCCAGCTCACGCGGCGCGTGCCGCTCATAAGTCGCTGCGCGCCCGAATTCCTGCTCCATGGCTTTCAAGTCAGCCAACAGGTTCTCAGGTGAGATGCCCGCACGCGGTGCAAACGCCACGACCGCATTGATGAAATCCTGCACTCCCGGAGCACAGTCGACGGGTGAAGTGCGAAACAGGCTCGAGCGAAGAAAGGATCCCGGTTGCGCAAAGACAGCAAGGCGCTTGATCGCCGCCTCGACGATCGCGACCGAAGCTCCTTGATTGCTTCCCAACCCGATCAATACCACGCTAATCCCTTTGCCTCTCCATCCACCAGGCGCTATTCGCCATGTGGTCCCGCTCCGAAACGCACGCCTCCTGCGGCACTCCGGCGCAGAGCTGATCATTATTATTATCCAGGGCCTGTTTCTCCGCGGAACCGCGGTGGCAATACCGAGGCCCCTTTGGCAACATGCTCAGGCGACACTTTAAACCGAAAGCACGATGGGAGGGTAGCCGATGAAGGCAGCGGTATTACGTGAAGTAAATAAACCCCTGGAGATAGAAGACATCCAGCACGGCAACCCTGCACCGCGAGAAGTGCTCGTGCGCACAGTAGCGGCCGGCGTATGTCACTCCGATTTACACTTTCAAAACGGCTCTTACCCTTACGAGCTTCCTGCGGTGCTCGGTCACGAATCGGCAGGTGTTGTCGAAGCCGTCGGTTCTGACGTCACTTACGTCAAACCGGGAGATCATGTGATCACCTGCCTCTCCGCTTTCTGCGGCCACTGCGAGCACTGCCTCACCGGGCATATGTCGCTCTGCCAGGAACCCGAACTGCAGCGTCAGCCCGACGAGCCACCGCGGCTTGCCTCCGGTGACCAGAACATCGCTCAGTTCCTCAATCTGTCTTCCTTCGCCGAATACATGCTGGTGCATGAGCACGCCATCGTGAAAGTCCGCGAGGACATGCCCATGGACCGCGCCGCGCTCATCGGCTGCGGCGTCACGACAGGCGTCGGCGCCGTCATCCATACCGCTGCCGTGGAGCCCGGCTCAACGGTAGCGGTCATCGGCTGCGGCGGCGTTGGCCTGTCCGCAATCAATGGCGCCGCGATCGCCGGCGCGGCACGTATCATTGCCATAGACATGGTCGAAAGTAAGCTCGAGCTCGCGCGCAAGTTCGGCGCCACCGACGTGGTGAACGCCAAAGAAAAAGACGCCGTCGGAGAGGTGCGGGAAATGACCGGGGGCGGCGTGCACTACTCGTTCGAAGCCATCGGCCTGAAACAGACCGCAGAGCAGGCCTTCAAGATGCTCGGCTTCGGCGGTACCGCAACGATCATCGGCATGATCCCGGTTGGCGTGCAGGTTGAGCTGCACGGACCGGAGTTCCTCATGGAGCGCAAGATGCAGGGCTCCAACATGGGCTCGAACCGCTTCCGCGTGGACATGCCCCGCTTCGTGGACTTTTATCTGCAGGGACGACTGCACCTCGACGACCTCATCTCGAGGCGCATCAAGCTCGAGGACGTCAATGAAGGTCTCGCAGCGCTGGAGACCGGTGAGGTCGCGCGCAGCGTCATCATGTTCGACTAGCCGGGCTGCGCCAGCCCGGCACTCAGCGCGTCCTAACGCAGCACCACATTGCCAAACCGGCCGTTGCGGTAGACGCGCAACACCAGCTGGCGCGGGTCGAGCTTAACCGCTTCGCGCAGCTCTCCCACGTCGCGCACCGCACGCCGGTTGACCGCCACGATCACGTCGCCCGCACGCAGGCCATACCCATGCACATTGCTGGCCGGGTCGACCACCGTCGCCAGCACGCCTGAACTCATACCGGGTTCATCCGGATTCCAGAAATTTTCCAGGTCCGCCCCGGCAAGCCGGGGGTCGACCAGGCGGCCAACCACACGTTGCTGGGTGTTTTCCGCAATCTCCAGCTCGACGCTGCGATCACGTCCGTCGCGAACGAGCTCGACGTCGACCTCGTCGCCAACGAACATGATCGCCGCCTGACTGTGAAAATCGGAGATCCGGCGTATATCGCGATCGCCAACGCGCGTGATGACGTCGCCAGGCTGCAACCCCGCGGCATCGGCAGGCGTTTCAGGCTCGACCTCGACGACGACGACACCTTCGCCACGCTCGACATCGAAAGCCCGCGCCAGTTCGGGATTGAGGTTCTGCACAACGACGCCGAGGAGACCGCGCCGCACCTCGCCGTGATCGATGAGCTCCTGCATGACAGCGCTCACCATGTTTGCCGGAATTGCGAAGCCGATGCCGACGTTGCCGCCGCTTGGCGCAAGGATGGCGGTATTGATACCCACCAGGTTGCCGTTGAGATCAACCAGAGCGCCGCCGGAATTACCAGGATTGATCGGGGCGTCGGTCTGTATGAAGTCTTCGTAACCTTCGATCCCGAGACCGGATCGGCCCAGCGCACTGACGATACCGCTGGTCACCGTTTGATTGAGGCCAAACGGATTACCGATGGCGACGACAAAGTCTCCCACGCGCACGGCCGCGCTGTCGGCAAAGCCGATTTCAATGAGATCTTCCGGATCGACCTTGAGCACCGCGAGGTCAACCTGCGGATCACGCCCCACCAGCTCCGCGCGCAGAGCCCGCCCGTCCGCAAGGCCTATCGATATTTCATCCGCCCCGGCAATCACATGATCGTTCGTCACGATGTAGCCACGATCTGAGTCCACCACCACGCCGGAACCGGAGCTTTGCGTGCGTCCCCGAGGGCGGCCTCTGGGCACGTTGAAAAAACGCCGAAAAAACGGATCGTCCAGGAGCGGGTTACGCGTGCGCGCCACCGTGTAGGTGGCGATGTTGACCACGGCGGGATTCACCTGTTCCAGCATGTCCGCCAGGCTCGGCAGCGCGCCCTGACCCGGCACCGAGGCAGGCAGAGCCGCTTGTGCTCCGGAGGACAAGAACAGAAAAACAAGGACAAGAACAAACTTGTTATTGGGCATGGGGTACTTCACTAATCAGGTGCCGTCTACGCGGCGTTACCTTTGAGACACTAAGTAGCGGGCTCAGGTTCCCGCCGACTCGGGACGGCACCGGCTCCGAGAATGCAGATTCCGGCGAGCGCCGACGTCACTGCGGCTACGGTGTAAGCATCCCCGTAGCCATTCGCATCATACATCAGACCCAGCAGATAGGGTCCACCGGCGACGCCGAGCACTGCGGCAGCATTGGCCAGGGCAAACACCCGTGGATACACCCTGCCGGGAAATGCTTCAGCCAGCCACAGTGGCTGCAGCATGAGTAGATTACCGACGCTCGCGCCCAATACGGCCGCCCCGATCAGTGCTGCAGTCGGATCGTCCGCAGCTGCGATGATCAGGAGACCGCAAATCTGCACCAATACGTTTGTCAGCGTAAACGCGCGGATCGAAATGCGGGTCACGAGCCAGCCGCCGAGGAAACGAAAAGAAATACTGCATATGGTGAGAATCTGGACGGCCAGCGCCGCATCGGCATAACCGCTGAGCTCTTCAACGCGGTGATAGAGATGCGATATGCCGCCCACCTGAGCACCCTGGCAAAACACATACCCCACCGCCAGGAGCACAAAAAAACGTGTCCGGATCGCTTCTCCATATTCCCAGTCCGAGGCCGGCGCTGCATCCGTTGGCGCTGGCTGCGCCGGGGCCGGGCGCACGAGCCAGATGGCAATCGGCAGTATGGTGATAATGAAGAGCAGACCCAGCCAGGGCATGACCGGCAACACGCCCCACTCGTGAAAGAGAAAAGCGGTCAGCGGCGTGATCAGCACGCCGCCAAGCGACAGGCCGGTGGATGCGATGGACAGCGCGATGGATCGGTTCGGACCGGGAAACCACTGTGTGACGAGCGTCGTCGCGACAACCAGCGAAACGCCGGTGTTGCCAATACCGAAGAGTGTAAACAACACATAGATCTGCCAGAGCGCTTCCACGAAGTGCACCGCAGACAGCGCCGCACCAGCCAGGAGGGTGCCGAGCACCATGATCCACCGCACGTGGACTCTGCCCAGAAGGCGGGCGACGTACATGCCCACCACGCCGCCCACGATGAAAAAGAGGCTCACTGCGAACGAAACGTCGGCCAGCGGCACCTCGAGGAGACGCGCAAACTCGGTCATGTAGACCGACATGTTGTAGAACCCGAGGCCGGAGCTGATCGTCTGCACGGCCAGCATGGCGCCGACGATCACCCATCCATAGCGCGCGTTGTCGGACGCCATCATGACACTTTAAATGATAGCGCTGACGGTATCGTTGAGGGCCTGCAGCTTGAACGGTTTGGAGAGCACCCAGGTGAGATCATGATCGAGGCCTTGTATCTCCTCTTCGGCGTAACCCGTCATGAAGAGCACTTTTTGCAGCGGCCAGCGCTCGCGGATGATCTCGTAAACATCGGTACCGGACATGCCGGGCATGCCAACGTCCAGCAGAACCAGTTCGTAGGACTGAGCCGCAAGCGCATCCAACGCAGCCGGGCCGCTGCCGACACATTCGACCTCGTAATTGCCGCGGCGCAACATTTCCCTTGTAACCGACCTCACCGCCTCGTCGTCATCAACGACCAACATGCGCGGGCTTTCCATGCGCTGTCCCTGGTAAATTTACTTAACTGGATAGGACGGCTAAGTTAACGCAGCCGTCAGGAATCTGCCACATAGCCGTTCAGACGCAGGGCTTCCAGAAGTCCAGTCAGAATCAAGTCCGACACCACGTGATCAAACAGCGATTCGCGATCGAACAGGTGAGCGAATCCACCGGTAGCGATGATCAGCGGCGCTTCGTCGGGGAACGCCTCCTCGGTAATGCGCGTCGCCAGCTCCCGCACCATGCCGACATTGCTCCAGTAAAGTCCGCTCTGAATGCTGTCGACGGTCGTCTTTCCGATCGCCGTGCGCGCTGGCTTGATCTCCACCGAAGGCAGTTTCGCGGTCTTGGCTTCCAATGCCTCCATCGCCAGACGCACACCCGGCATGATGTTGCCGCCAAGGAAAGTACGGTCTTTGCTGATCGCGCAGACCGTCGTAGCAGTACCAAAATCGACAACGATGAGATTGCGGTCGGGAAAGAGCTTCACGGCCCCCATGGCATCGGCGATGCGGTCGCTGCCGACTTCCTTCGGGTCTTTGTAGGCGATCTTGAGGCCGGTCTTTATGCCCGGCCGCATCAGCATCGGCTCGATATCGAAGTACTTCTGGCAGCACGCGCGCAGTGAGTAATTCAATTCAGGCACTACCGAGGAAATCGCAACCGTCTCGATTTCTTCAGGGCTGACCCCGTTTTCGCGCAGCGCGCCGCGCAGGAACACGCCTATCTCATCAGAAGAACTGCGCGCGGAGGAGCCATGCCGAAACTGCGTCTTGAGCGTATCGCCGTCGAATACACCGCAGTAGATCTGACTGTTTCCGACATCGAGGGCAAGAATCATCAGGCGACCTCTGTTATCGATTCAGGGGTAGGTACGTTGTCGATGAGCCTGACCGTCTTTTCGCCACAGGCGACGACGACGGCGCCAAAACGCCGCTCGCCACGCGTCTCTACGTAGTCGACACTGAACCCCTGCGCCGTGAGCAGGTCGGCAACGTCGCGGTCGGGCAATGGAGAAGAAAGCGCAGCGTTGAATTTGCTCGCCAGACGCCGGCCTTCTCTATCGAGCAGCTTGTTGCGCGAACTCATCGCCAGACCATCACACTCGCGGACGGTGTCGCAGCCAACGATCTGAACGTCCATATAGAACGCATCGCACATGTCTCGCACGAGCTGGTACTGCTGATAATCCTTTTTGCCGAAATAGGCGCGATGCGGTCGCACCAGGTTCAGGAGCTTCATGACGACCGTCAGCACGCCGGTAAAGTGACCGGGACGGTTAGCGCCACACAGAACGCGGCTGAATTCAGTCTCTTCGACCTGATAGCGAAAGCCGTCGGCGTAGAGATCTTCATAGCTCGGCAGCAGCACAAAGTCGACGCCCAGGTGTTCGGCAAGCTCGAGGTCGGCTTCCAGGGTATCCGGATAGTTCGCCAGGTCCTTGGGATCGTTGAACTGCGTCGGATTGACGTAGATCGACAGCACCGTGAAGTCGTCCATGCCGGCGCTGCGTCGCAGCAGCGAAGCATGGCCGTCGTGCAGCGCGCCCATGGTGGGCACAAACCCCACGCTGCCGCGCAGTTCCCGGCGCTGCGTGCGCCACGCTGCCATATCGCGAATCACTTTCATGCGTAGGACTCCTCGACAGTGGGGAAGGCACCGCTCTGCACGTCGTCGTGAAAACGCGTCACGGCCTCACCGACAAACGTCTTGCCGTCGGCATAGTGGCGCAGGAACTTCGGCTTGAATGCATCGTCCATGCCGAGCAGATCGTGCAGGACCAGCACCTGTCCATCGGTATCGACACCGGCACCGATGCCTATCGTGGGTATATCGAGCTCACGGCTGATCACGCTCCCGAGCGCCGCAGGCACACATTCGAGCACCAGCGCAAAGCAGCCGGCTTCCTGCAGCTGCCTGGCTGCCGTCAGGATCTTGTCCGCTTCACCTTCGTTGCGGCCCTGCACCCGGTGACCGCCGAACGCTTCGACGCTCTGCGGCGTCAAGCCGAGGTGTCCCATGACGGGCACGCCGGACTCGACGATATGGGCCATGATATCGAGCTGCCCCGCGGCGCCTTCGATCTTCACGCAATTGCTGCCAGCCTGCATGAGCTCGCCGACCGCGTCCATCGCCGCGCCCAGGCCCTTGCGAACGGCCAGGAAAGGCATGTCGCCGACGACAAACTTGTCGGGAGCGCCGCGCCGCACCGCGGCCACGTGCGTTGCCATCATATCGACGGTGGCGTGAACCGTGCTGTCGTATCCATGCATGACCATGGCAAGGCTATCGCCCACCAGCAAGGTATCTACGGTAGTTTCATTGAGAATGCGTGCCGACCAGAAGTCGTAACACGTGACCATGGAGATCTTTTCGCCTTTGCACTTACGGCGGGCGAAGTCGAGAACGTTCATATACTGCCTCCCATTACTGGGAGGGACTGGACGAAAGGCATTTGCAATTCGGTACCTGTCCCTCTGGATCAAGTCCTCTGCGCAACAATGCAGTGCCGTCGAAGGCAACGCTCCAACCGCACCTTTCATGCTGACATCGAGTCGTCCGGTCTGCTTCCGCACGTCCCTGGATAGCAGCCGGATCGCGAGATTACTACCGCATTACGGGGTTGTCGACCTGCGGAATGCAACGATTTTGCAGGCGCTACAGGCCCTCAGATCACGTAGCCGTTCATCGTCAACACCGCCTTGCCCACCACCTCGCGGTTTTCCAGCAAACGCATCGCCGCCACGGCCTCCTCCAACGGCAGCGCGTGGCTGATGTGCGGCTTGATGACGCCGTCGTCCGCAAGCCGGGTCAAGGCTGCGCTCACCTCGCGTCCTGCCGCGGGATCACGCCGGCCGTATTCGCCGGCGCGCACGCCAATCACGCTGATCTGCTTGATGAGGATCAGATTCACCGGCGCCTCGGGCCAACGGCCGCTGGTAAACCCTATTGTGAGCAGCCGCCCGCCCCAATTGATGCAGCGCATGCTTTCATCGAAAACATCGCCCCCGACCGGGTCGTAAATGACATCGGCGCCACGGCCGTCCGTCAGCCGTTTGACCTCGTCGCGAAAACCACCGAGAGAACCGTCCTCGCGCGTGTAGTTGATGACATGATCCGCACCGCGGGATTTGACGACCGCCAGCTTGTCGTCGCGTCCGCCGGTCGCTATGACTGTTGCACCGAAGTATTTGCCGAGCTCCACCGCTGCCAGACCCACGCCGCCAGTGGCACCGTGCACCAGCAGCGTTTCGCCCGGCTGCAGGTGTCCGCGCGGTTTGAGCGCAACGTACGCGGTCAGATACGTCGTTTGATAAGCCGCCGCCTCGGCGTAGGTCATGGCGGCAGGCTTTGGCTTGACCTGGGCGACATCGACGTTGATCGCTTCCGCGAAGCCGCCGTAACGCGGTCCGATGACCACGGCGTCGCCCGGCGCAAACTCGCTGACGTCTGCACCACAGGCGACCACATCACCCGCAGCTTCGCCGCCCGGCGCGAACGGCAGCGGCGGTTTGAACTGGTACTTGCCCTGGATCATCAAAAGATCGGGAAAATTGACCGCGCACGCTTTGAGGCGCACCTGTACCTCTCCAGGTCCAGGCGGCGCCAACTCGACGTCGCGCACCGCGACCGAGCCAATGTCCTCCGCGATGGCCTCGCAGAGCACCGTCTTGATGAGGCTGGTCATCGGCTCAGGCGAGCAGATCCGCCAGCGCCCGGCGCGCCATCACTTTCACCAGATGCGCGCGGTACTCGGCTGAGGCATGCAGGTCGCTGTTGAAACCCGCGTCCGGAACTTCGACGCCGTTGATGGCATCAGGGTTCAGGTCCTGATTCAGTACTTCTTCAATGCCGCTGGCGCGGAACGCGCACGGTCCGGCACCGGTCACACCCACGCGGATCGTGCCGCTGAAGTCGGCAATCAGCACGCCGACGACGGCGTAGCGAGAGGCGGGGTTCGGGAATTTGCGGTAAGCAGCGCGCGTAGGGACGGGAAATTCGATTCTGGTTACGATCTCACCCGGCGCCAACGCGGTCTCAAACAGGTCTTTGAAGAACTCGTCGCCGCTGATGCTGCGCTCCTGCGTGTGCACCGTCGCCCCCAGACCCACTACCGCCGCCGGGTAATCCGCCGCCGGGTCACTGTTGGCAAGGCTGCCGCCCATCGTGCCGCGGTTACGTACCTGGTTATCGCCAATCAGGCTGGCCAGGTGCGCAAGCACCGGCAGCGTCTGTCGAATCTCTGCGGAAGTCGCCACGGCGTTATGGCGGGTAAACGCGCCGACGGAGACGACGTCGCCGGCGACGCTGATGCCGGTCATTTCGCTGATCCCGGAGAGGTCAATGAGATCGGTTGGCGCCGCGAGCCTTTGTTTCATTGTCGGTATGAGCGTCATGCCGCCGCTCAGATACATCGGATCGTCGGCGTCGTTGAAGAGCGCTACCGCGTCCGCCACCGATTCGGGTTTGTGATAGTTGAATGGATACATGTTTATTCTCCCCGCACCGCGCGCCACACTTTTTCCGGTGTCGCGGGCATCGATATGTCTTTGGCGCCCAGCGCGTGTGTCACAGCGTTCATGATGGCAGCCGGTGAACCGATCGCACCTGCTTCGCCGCACCCTTTGACCCCCAGAGGATTGTGTGTGCACGGAGTAACCGTGGTATCGACCATGAAGTCCGGCAGATCATCGGCGCGTGGCAGGCAGTAATCCATCATGGAACCCGTCTGCAGCTGACCGTATTCGTCGTAGATACCGTGTTCCATTAATGCCTGGCCCGCGCCCTGAGCGACACCACCGTGCACCTGACCGTGCACGATGAGCGGATTGACCACGTGCCCGAAGTCATCCACCGCGACAAAGTTGACCAGATCCACCTCGCCGGTTTCGATGTCTACCTCGACTTCGGCAATATGCGTGCCCGCCGGGTACGTAAAATTGTTGGGGTCATAAAACGCTTTCTCCGTCAGACCTGGCTCGAGATCCTCGGGATAATCGGCAGGCACGTACGCGGCAAACGCAACCTCTTGTATGGTCATTGCCTGATTCGAGTCCTGCAGGCTGAACGTCCCGTCGTCGAAGTCCACCTGCGAAGGGTCTGCCTGCATCATATGCGCAGCAATTTTCCTGCCTTTCTCGATGATCTTGTCGGCGGCGGTTACCAGCGCGGAGCCGCCGACCGCGAGCGAGCGCGAGCCGTAGGTGCCGAGCCCGAACTCCATCCTGCCCGTGTCGCCGTGGATGACCTCGACATCATCGTAGGGCACGCCGAGCTTGTCGGAGACGACCTGGGCAAATGTGGTCTCGTGGCCCTGGCCGTGGCTGTGCGAACCGGTAAACACGCTGACCGAACCGGTGGGATTCATGCGTATTTCACCGCTTTCGTAAAGGCCAACGCCGGCGCCGAGCTCGATGGCCAGCTTCGACGGCGCCAGGCCGCAGGCTTCGATATAACAGGCAAAGCCGATGCCGCGGCGTTTGTTGTTCTCTGCTGCCGCCACGCTGCGCGCCTCAAAGCCGGCGTAGTCGATGAGCTCGAGCGCCTTGTCCAGGCTCGCCTCGTAGTTGCCGACATCATAAGTCAGGGCAACCGGCGTCTCGTACGGGAAGTCCTCCGGCTGGATCATATTCATACGTCGCAGGTCCGCCGGATCTTTGCCGAGCTCGCGCGCCGCCTGCTCGACGATACGCTCGACGACATACGTCGCCTCCGGCCGACCAGCACCGCGGTAGGCATCCACCGGTGCGGTATTCGTATAGGTGCCCTGCACTTCGACGTAAATATTCGGCGTTTTGTACTGCCCAGCCAGCAGCGTGCCGTAGAGATAGGTGGGCACGGACGAGCCAAAGGTCGACAGATACGCGCCAAGATTGGCGGTCGTTTTCACGCGCAGGCCCGTGAAACGGCCCTGATCGTCCATGGCGAGCTCCGCCTTGGTGATGTGATCCCGGCCGTGCGCGTCCGCCAGGAATGATTCGCTGCGATCAGCCACCCATTTGATGGGACGGCCGACTTTTGCTGCCGCCCAGATGACGGCCGTCTCTTCGGCGTAAATGAAAATCTTGGAGCCGAACCCACCGCCGACATCGGGCGCCACCACGCGCAGCTTGTGTTCCGGCGCAACCTGCACGAACGCGCTCAGCACCAGCCGCTCGAGATGCGGGTTCTGGCTGGTGGTATAGAGCGTGTAATCACCGCTCGCCGCATCGTGGACGCCGAGACACGCGCGCGGCTCCATCGCATTGGGGATCAACCGGTTGTTGGTGAGCTCGAGCGTCGTGACGTGCGCGGCTTTGGCAAACGCCATGCGTGTCGCGTCTTCGTCGCCGAGGGCCCACTCATAAGCAAGGTTGTTTTCGATGCCGTCATAGATCTGTTCGGAAGCGTTCGCTGAGCTCAGCTCCACCACCGCGTGCAGTTCTTCGAAGTCCGTGTTGACCGACTCGGCGCCCTGACGCGCCGCCTGCAGGCTGTCGGCGATGACGAGCGCATAGGGCTCACCGACGTAGTTCACATGGGTTGCAGCAAGCGGCGGATGCGGCGCTGAGCGCATCTCGTTCCCGTCTTTGTCTTTGACCATCCACCCGCAAGGCAGGTCCCCGATACCGTCGGCAACCATCTGCTCCCCGGTATAGACACCCAGCACCCCGGGCACCGCCAGCGTCTCTGCCGTATCGATTTCATTGATGCGGGCGCGCGCGTGAGGACTGCGGCAGAAAACGCCGTATACCTGCCCCGGCTGGTTGAGATCGTCTGTATAACGCCCGCTGCCCGTTATGAACCGTGCATCTTCGCGACGGCGAACCGATGCGCCGATGCCTGTGTCTTCCGCTATGGCTTCGCTCACACTACCCCCTCAGGCGCCGTCTGCGACGCTTTGGATCGCGCGCACGATGTTGTGGTAGCCCGTGCAGCGGCAGAGGTTGCCTTCCAGACCCTCGCGGATCGCCGCGTTGTCGAGATTGTCGTTCTGCTCAACCAGGTCGATCGCCTGCATGATCATGCCCGGCGTGCAGAAACCGCATTGCAGCGCATGACATTCACGAAACGCCGCCTGCATCGGATGGAGATTTTCCGGCGTGCCGATGCCTTCGATCGTAACGACACTGGCACCGTCAGCCTGCGGCGCCAGGATGGTGCAGGATTTGACCGCACGCCCGTCCATGTGGACGGTGCATGCCCCGCACTGCGACGTGTCACAGCCGACATGCGTGCCGGTCAAGCCCAGGTGCACACGGAGCACATCCACCAATAGCGTATTCTCAGGCACATCCAATTCTTCAGTTGTGCCGTTGACCTCAAGAGAGATTTTCATTCCTTCCCACCCTTAACTCTGTCCGGGGATCCATGCCCCCGGTTTTCCCCTGACCGCCGCGCTGCCGCGTCGATCTTTTATATCGTCTATATCATTTATATCGCCAGCAGCACCGCCAATACGAGCACCACAAAAGCGATGACCCAGACCATCTTCGATCCGCTCGGTTCATAACGATCTTCGCTCTTCTCTGCCGTCGCCGCGTCTTCCGCGGGTGCCGTCGAGGACGCTCCGGGATCGAGCCGCGTGGAGAAAGCTGCGAAAAAGTCATCGGCCATTTTTCGGGCCGCACCATCTACCAATCGGCTGCCAACCTGAGCGAGCTTGCCGCCAACGTTGGCTTTGACCGCGTAGCGCAGGAGCGTCGCGTCATCCTCTTCGACCAGTTCGACTTCGGCTCCGCCTTTGGCAAAGCCTGCCGCCCCGCCCTTGGCGTTGCCGGAAATGACGTAACTGGTCGGTGGGTTGAGATCTGCGAGCTCGAGCTCGGCATTGAACGTTGCGCTGACGGGACCGATCTTGGCTTTGACGGAAATGTTGAAATGCTCGTCGTCCACCTTCTCGATGCTCTGGCAGCCTTCGATACATTCCCCAAGCACTGCTGGGTCGTTGAGCGCCTGCCACACCGTTTCACGGCTGGCAGCGATACGATACTCCCCGTTCTGTTCCAAAATTCACCCCCGAAACTGGACGGAACAGGTTGCATCAAACCCACGCCCAGAGCAATGTCTGCACCCGAATTTGTGGGCGCTCCGCTGTTAAGTCGCCGTTTCCCCGAGCGCCTGCGCACGTTCGACCCTGGACGCTTCGTCCCGCCCGAGATAGCGCATCGCGGCAAACAGAAACGCTGCGCTGACCGCGAACATCAGGAGGCCCCAGGTCATCGCGCTGCGCAGCGCTTCGCCGCTATCCATGGACGCCGCGTTGAGGTCACTGATCTGCCCCATGAGATAAGGTCCCAGCGCCAGGCCGACGAAAGTGTTCATCAGCACGTAATAGGCGGACGCGGTCGCCCGCATGCGGGGCATGACCAGATCGTTGATCGTGCTCGCTCCCGACCCTATCCAAGCAGGTGACAAGATACTGAACACAAAGCTGCAGAGATAAGCCACCAGGACGCTGTCTGTGTAGAGAAAGCCAAGCGCAAAAGGTATGGCCAGCACGGGGATCGCGAGACCGATATACAGTCGCGCATTGACGGTCCGGGCTTTCCACAGGTCTGCCAGGAAACCGCCGAGAACAATACCGATGAATCCACCCACCGCCGCGCCAAGGCCGAGGTACAGACCCGCATCGGCAATCGATTCGCCGTGCACCCGCTGCATGAATGGCGGCGACCAGAAGCCGACACCGTAAGTCACGAAAGATATGCTCGGGAAGCCAACCGAAGCGAGCAGAAAAGCCTTCGATCCGAACATCATCCCGAAGCAGGCCGGGTCCGTCAGCTTCAGATACTGCACCCAGGTCACCGTGATGTAGATGCCAAGGCCCAGAGCTATCCACTGCAACGGTGTCGGCATCAGCAGATACAACACATAGAAACCCAGCGCGACGAGCGCCGCATAGAAAAAATTGCGCAGCACCGCGCCAGCGCCCCCCGCCTTGTAGAGCACAACCAGCGAAAGTCCCGGCAGCACGCTCATCATCGTATTCTGCGTGGCTTTGAACGGGCGCGGTTCCGGCTTGCTGACGAGTCCCTCGCTGATACCGCGGATCGGCTCGCGCAGCGTCCACACCCAGACGGCGACCAGCATGCCAGGCAGTCCCACCGTGAGAAACGCCGCCTGCCAGGGTTTCAATCCCAGGGGTGCTGTCGCGGGATCGGGATACCAGTCGTACCAGGCTTCCACCACCGCGCCGCCGAGAAAGAGCCCGATGCCCGCACCGAGATATATGCCGCTGCTGTAGATGGCGAGAACCGTCGCCCGCACTCTGGGCGAGAAGTAATCGGACAGCATGGAAAACGCGGCTGGTGTCGCACTGGCTTCACCGATACCGACGCCAAAGCGGCAGGCCGCCAGGCTGAAGTAGTTCTTCGAGAAGCCGGAAAGCGCGGTCATCAGACTCCAGAACGAGAGACCAATGGCGATGAGGCTTTTTCGGTTCCAGACGTCGGCAAGCTTGCCGAGCGGGATACCGAACACTGCGTAGAAAATGGCGAAAGCGGTGCCATAGAGAAATCCGATCTCCGCATCTCCGATACCCAGATCCGCTTTGATCTCTTCCGCCAGGATCGAAATGATCTGGCGATCAATGAAGTTGAATATGTAGACAATGATCAGGACCACCAGGACGTACCTGGCGTAGCTGCCATTGACCTCCAACTCAGAAGGCTCACCCGACGTCTCCCCGCCTTGTCTCTCCCGCATACCCCTGACCCCGCATTGTTGTTATTCGGCTGGAGCTGAAGATTCACAGTTACGTCGAAGTCGGCACCACATGTCAAACGTTAGTTCGTCGTTCCGGCAGGCAGCCGGAACGCTCAGGGGTGAGACGTGGTGGCGCCAGCAACCAGGCCGTCGCCGTCAGCCAGCATCTCCAGAATGGTTTCGAGAAGCACCTGCTGCTTGAGCGGCTTGGCCAGATACGCATCCATGCCACAGGCCTCCGCGCGCTCACGGTATTCGGCACCGGCATGCGCCGTGAGCGCAACGATCGGCAGGCGCGCCGCCCGTTGCGCGGCTTCGCGATCGCGGATCGCCCTGCTGGCGGTGTAACCATCCATGACCGGCATATCGCAGTCCATGAGAATCAGGTCGAAGTCTTCCTCTTCGCTCATCTGCAGCGCATCACGCCCATTGTTTGCGATCTCGACCTTTGCACCGAACAACGCCAGGGTTTTGCGCGCGACCATCTGGTTGGTCAAGTTGTCTTCCGCAACGAGAAGTTTGTAGCCGGCAAGCGGTGTCGCCGACTCCTCTCGCGGATCCTGCTCGATATCACAGCAAAGCCTGCGTAGATCGACGAGTCGCAGCCCGTCGGTCGCGTCGTAGCAGGCCGCAGCGGAAGGCGCGACCGCGATACCCCAGCGCGCGACGAGCGCGGCTATGCGAAGTTGTTGCGAGCGGCTGCCTTGCACAGCCAACGCCTCGAGCTTCGCGCTACCCAGAACGTGGGTTGCGCTGACGCAGGGGAGCCTTATTTCAAAAGTTGAACCGCGACCATAGTCGGACGTCACGGAAATGCTGCCCTGCATGGCTTCACACAGGAGCTTACAGATCGCAAGACCGAGCCCGGTCCCGCCGAACTTCCGCGTTATCGAAGAGTCAGCCTGCCGGAATCTCTCGAACAACGCCGCCGCGTCCTCCTCACGGATGCCGATACCGCTGTCGCACACTTTCACGACCAGGCGGTCATCTGCCACAGACGCATGCAGGCCGATCTGACCCGCTTCGGTGAACTTCGCGGCATTGCTGAGTAAGTTATCGAGCACCTGTCGCAAGCGCGTCGGGTCCGTCACGATAACTTCCGGCACTGCGGGGTCGATGCTCAGCTCGAACTCCACGTCTTTGCCACTGAGACGATCGCGGATCGTCAAAGCAATATCATCGAAGAGCACAAACACATCGCAGGGTTCCTGCTCGAGCACCAGTTGTCCACTTTCGAACTTCGAGTAATCCAGAATGTCGTTCAGTATCGCCATGAGACCATGACCTGAACGCAGAATGGTCGACACCTGCGTCTCCTGCTCAGCGGACAGCGTCGTTTTCGAGAGTAACTCCGCCATGCCGAGAACCCCGTTCAGCGGCGTGCGGATCTCGTGACTCATGGTGGCAAGAAAAGCGCCCTTCGACTGCGCTTCCTGACGCGCGTCGTATGCCGAGGCCTGCGCCCGCCGCGCCGTCATTTCCGACTCGCGCCGCTGCGCACGCAGAGTGACGATATGTCGTGCGAGCAGCACGACCAGCGCGAGCGACGTCATCACGGTACCCCAGAGGAAGAACATATGGCCCACGGTACCGCCGCCGATACCCCAGACCTGCTCGGTCCAGGTGGTGGTACCGCCTACCAGCACGAAGAGCGATGCACCAACGAAGAGCCACGCTTCACGATTACCCTTCAGAGCAAGGTAGAGAGCCAGCGGATAAACGGCGATGGAAACGGCACCGCCGATGATATTGAGAAACGCAACCAGTCCTCCCATATCGACGACAATTTCCAGCGCCCCCGCGACCCACATGGCCCAGGTATAAGTGCGTGTGTACCAGGTCTCCGGCAGCGACAGCATGCGCAGCGCGAACGGGATGTAGGCTGCAAAGGTAAACAGTGCCGCCGCATGGGTCAGACGCTGGTCCAGCAGAATCCAGTCGCCCCAGAGAAGCACCTGGGCATAACCCAGGTAATGAATCAGAAAGAGAAAACTGGCACCCAGGTAAATGCTCAGCGTGCGGTAGCGGTCGTCTCTGGTGAAAACGGAGATGACCCCGTTGAACGCCACCAGCAGCACAATCATCCCAAGACCCAGGCCGCCGAAGAACAAAGCCACAAACGTATCGCTGCGCGCACCTTCGGTGTCACGGATGTACATACGGGGCACAAAGACGTTGTCGTCCTGCATGCGCACCATGATTTGACGCACGCTCGGACCAGGCGGGAGCAGCACGGAGACACGCGGCGCCCCGCTGATGTGCGACCCCATACCCAGGCCCGGACCTTCGATGGAAAGAGGTTGCCATTCCCCATCGAGCCAATGCCATATTTCCGTGTGTTCCAGCCGCGGGTTCTCTATCTGCAGAAAACGCCTGACATCACCGCTAATCGGCAACCGCAAGGAAAAACTGAACCAGTAATCGCCCTCCGTGAGCACCGCGGCGTCATAGGGCGCCAATTTCAGAGCAGGCGGAGCCGTACCTGGCGCGTTCTGCGCCGGGGCGTATTCGAGCTGCTCGAAGATAGTTATCGTGCCCCCGGCGGAGGTATCTACAACCGTGTCAGCCTGGACATGGGCGCACAATACAACGGCCAGCAGCAGTCCTGTTCGTACCGAAGTTGCCATTCATAATTATAGAAACCACCGGAAAAACGAACGGCCGATCAGTGCCCGAGGCGGGCCAGGAGCGAGACGCGCGTCACAAACAGCGTGCACGCAGCTGCCGAGACGGACGAGTCCGGCCGTCCCGCTCAGCTTGCGTTTAAAGCAGGCCCGTCAAAGCGCTCGAGCGCCGCAAACGTCTCCACAGGATTGCGCTTGAGCTTCGTCAACTGTTTGACTGGACGGCCGATAGGAAGCATGGCGGCAAACGCATACTCTTCCGGCACCCCAACGAGCGCTTTGAGTTCGTCTTCGCAGCCGCCGACAAACGTCGTCAAAGTGCCCCCCAACCCTTCGTTGCGCGCGGCCAACAGAATATTCCACACGAAAGGATAGATTGAACCTCCGGAGATTACGCCGATCCGATCCAACTCACTATCGAACGAAGCGACCACAGAAAGATCGACAAACACGAGCAATACGACCGGAGCGTGCGTTATCTTGTCGATCATCTCTCGCGGCAGAGGAGCCGCGGCGATCTCAGCGTCGCTGAGCCGGGTTGGATTGATCGTGTTCCACGGCGCCTCGCCAGCCTGCACCTGTGCGACGTAACGCTGAAAGGTTGGTTCGATCAGAGGCGCGAGCGCATCTTTGGTTGCTTCCTCCCGCACGACAATCACCCGCCAGCCCTGACGGTTGCCGCCGCTCGGAGCAAAACGCGCGTTGTCGAGGATCTTAGACAGGACTTCGTCGCTGACCGGCTCATCCGTAAAATCTCGCGCAGCAAAAGTCGTCCGCATCACTTCATAAAGATCCATCAGTAATTCCCCCTATCTGCAATTCTTTCCCCTTAAATCACCCGTTTACCAAATTGCGAATTTGGTGGACAAGCTCCTTGCCTGAGTGATCGCTTTTCGGAACAATAGCGCATGGCGGCCTGCCAAATCCACGCGGTACGTCCCATGATACGGAGCACGGGACGGGCAGGACGGCCAAACCTGCAAGGACTCGAGGACAACGGACTCAAGGAAAACTATGAACGGCTACGAGAGTGACAATCCGGAAGAGCTGCCACCGGAGGTTCTGATGCGCGGGCTGCTGCGCGCTTACTACTGGATGGATGAAAGCCTGCAGAACGGCTTGCAGCGTGCGGGTTACAGACCGCGTACGCGCACCCAGACTATGATTCTCATCCACATCTCCAACGGCGTTACGCGCGCCGCGGAGCTGGCCAGGGCATTGGGTGTCAGCCGCCAGGCGATCCAGCAACAGATCAACGACCTCGAGAGCGATGATCTGGTGACGCAGATTCCCGATCCCACTGACAAGCGAGCCAATCGGATTGTCTTCAGCGAACGGGGTTCCGCACTCATCAATCAGGCGATGGCAACGTTGCGCGGCGCCGAGCAGACGCTGGCGATGCGTCTCGGTTACGAAACGGTCAATCAGCTGCGTCAGGCTCTGATGGCGGACTGGGGGCCGGTCATCGGCGACCAGCGCGCACCAGGCCGCAAGCGCTCAGTCAGCTGATCGCCTGAAATCACCCGAGCGCTGCGTTACCGCGGCGCAGGGCACCCTTCGGAGTCACGTGAGCGTACGGCGGCCGCCCCAAGCCGTTCCTCCAGACACGCGCTCAAGCTCGCATAAACCATTTCGTCGCATCCATTCCGCAAGGCTGGGTCAGCCCGTTAATCTGCACCCTAATTCGAAGAATAGGGATACCGGACCATGCCTCTCAAAACCACGCTGATAGCGGCTGCCGCCCTCTACGCCACCCTGATGACGCAGATGATCGCTGCCGAAACGCTGACCGTCGTGATTACCAACGTGCCAAAGAGCGAAGGCACCATCATGCTGCAAGTGATGTCCGGCGAAGCCGAGTTTCGCGGTGAAACAGGCGCCATCGCCTCCGTCATGCAGCGTGCGGCAGCGGGCGAAATGTCGTTCACGACCACCAGCCTGCCTGCCGGTGAGTACGCCCTGCGCGTCATGCACGACGTCAACAACAACGGTGAACTGGACGCCAATTTCGTCGGCATGCCGACCGAGCCATGGGCGTTCTCCAACAACGCGATGGGCAACTTCGGGCCGCCCAAGTGGCAGGACGTCAAGTTCACCCTCGACGGCGACGTCACCCAGACGCTCAACCTCAACTGATCGAGAGCAACGAGGGAAAGATGCGAAGACGTGAATTCATGAGCACTCTGGCTGCACTCGGGGCTGCCGGCTGGTGCCGCCCGAGCTTTGCCGAGCCGAGCTGGGCAGAAGCCTTCGAGCGCGCACGTGCCAGACATCCGTGGCTGCTTGCCTACCGCAGCGCTACACGCGAACGCTTTGCCGCAGACGCCGAGGTGCAGGGGAACTGGCCCGCCGAGCTGCAGGGCACGTTCTACCGGAATGGACCGGCTCGCCACGAGGTGGGCGGCTATCGCTACCACCACTGGTTTGACGGTGACGGCATGCTGCAGGCCTACCAGATCGGCAACGGCGGAGTTCGGCACCAGGCTGCGCTGATCGAAACCCATAAAGTGGCTGCGGAGCGCCGCGCCGGTCGTGCCTTGTACCCCGGCTTTGCCTCGATACCGCCGGATCCGGCACCAGTGACCAGCCCGGATGCGGTCAACGTTGCCAACATCAGCGTGCTTCACCATCACGACAAGCTGCTCGCGCTCTGGGAAGCAGGCTCGCCCTGGGAGATGGATCCAACCGATCTTGCCACCAAAGGCACCTATGCGTTCTCCCCGGAAATGCAGGGCGTGCCATTTTCCGCGCATCCGCGCGTCGAGCCGGACGGCACTTTGTGGAACTTCGGCTACCTGTCCGCTGCCAAGCTGATGGTCTTGTGGCATATCGATGCCAGGGGCAAGATGGTCAAAGCTGGAAAAATCCCGGTAGACCCCATCACGATGGTGCACGATTTCATCGTCACCAAACGCCATCTCGTCATCATGGTGCCGCCTCTGCACTTCGAGGTCACCGGGGAGCGGGTGTCGTTTCTGGACGCGCACCGCTGGCACCCGCAAGACCCGACACGCCTGCTGGTCGTCGACAAAGACGACTTCTCCAACTTCTTCTGGGTCGAGTTGCCGGCGCAGTGGGTTTTCCACTACGGTAACGGATGGGAAGACGACAACGGCGTGATCCACTTCGATGCCGCTCGGGCTGACGACCCGATGGCGATGATCGATTCGTTTCGCGAAATCATGCGCGGCAATGTGGTCCCCGGCAGCGCCAGCCACCATCACGAATACCGTATCGACACCAGGCGCCGGACCGTCACCGAAGCGCCTATGTTCGGAATCAATCTCGAAAGCGAGTTCCCGAGTATAGATCCGCGAGTCAGTACGCAGCGCAACCGTCTCCTCACCTTCATGAGCCGCGACGGCTTCGGCGGTGGCGGCTACAGCGGGCTGAACGAGGTCACCCAGTTCGATTACGAAACCGGCAGGCGGGACGTTTACCGCTATCCGGACAGCCAGATTCCCGAGGAACACATATACGTTGCATCTCCGCACAAGGCGCCGGAACAAGGCGGCTGGATCGTCGGCACCGCGATCGACTGGCAGGCTGAGCAGACATTGATCAACGCGTTCGACGCCTCCCGCGTGAGCGATGGACCGATCGCCAGCGCCCGTTTACCTTATGCGTTGCCAATGGGTTTGCATGGGAAGTTCGTGCATGGCTGAAACATTCCAACGTCCGTCCCTGGTCGAGAGACCATGGCAGATGTTGTTCAACACCGGGTTGTTCTGCCTCGCTATCGCGCTGTTGCTGTGGTGGCTGGGGGGCTTCCAAAACCTGGACGGCTATCTGGCGGTGTCGTTTGCAATCGGTTGGAGCATCAATGTCAGCTTCATTCTATTCAGCAACGCAACATTGAAAGTCTTGAGTCCATACATTGCTCCCATCCCGCTGACGGCATTCGGACTGGGCGTCGGGCTGATGCTGGGCGGCATGTACGTTGACGGCAACCCGCTGCTCTTTTTCACCGAGAACAATGGCACGTTGCTGGTGGGCATGTTCTTTGGCGTCGTCGGCTTTGCCATTTTCAGCACTCGCGGCCGCTTGCTGGCCACCCAACGCGAGCTTGCAGAAGCGCAAGCACGGCATGAGCGTCAGGAGAAGCTGTTGATGCAGACAGAGCTGCGGTTGCTGCAGGCGCAGATCGAACCGCACTTTCTTTTCAACACGCTCTCAAACATCGCGGGTCTCATACATCGTGATCCGGATGCTGCCGAGCACACCCTGCTGCATCTGACCACGCTGCTGCGTGCAACCCTGAACCGTACGCGGGAAACGGTAACCACCCTCGAGGAAGAACTGGCGATTGCCCGCGCTTACCTCGAAATCCAGCACACCCGCATGCAGGACCGCCTGCAATTCAACATTCAATGCGAAGAAGACCTCAACAACACGCCGCTCCCGCCCCTGCTGGTCCAGCCGCTGGTTGAGAATGCCATCAAACATGGCATCGAACCTTCCGAAGATGGCGGCAGAGTCGATATCTCGGTCAGCGCAGACCACGATACGGTCACGATCACCGTCAGCGACACGGGTCTCGGCATCGGCCATGCATCGAGTGGCGGAACGGGCACAGGATTGAGCAACGTGCGCGAGCGTCTGCGCGCTCTGTACGACGGCAAGGCGGCTTTGACCCTGACTGAGAATCAACCACGCGGCATGATTGCCACGGTCTCCCTGCCACGCAAAACCTCAGCGCCGACGCTGTGAACACGTCCGCGATCATCGTCGACGACGAAGCAAACCTGCTGCAGTTCCTCGCAGACAAGCTGGCGCGGCTATGGCCTGAGCTCGAAATCGCCGGTACGGCACAAAACGGGCGCCAGGCGCTCGCGCTCGCCCGGGAAGCACAGCCCGACATCGTCTTTCTCGACATCAACATGCCCGGTTTGAGCGGTCTGGACGTCGCTGAAGCCCTGCCCGCAGATACCAAAATCGTCTTTGTCACCGCCTACGATCAGTACGCAGTGAAAGCGTTCGAACGGGCAGCAGTGGACTACCTTTTGAAGCCGGTGAGCGACGAGCGCCTCGAGCAATGTATTGCTCGCCTCAAACAGGTCGGCGCAGGCAACCACACGGCGCTGCTCGACGTGCTTGCGAGCCTGAACAACAAGAAGCCCGAGCACTTGAGCTGGATCCGAGCCGGGCTCGAGGACACCACCTCGCTGATATCGACAGATGAGGTGGTCTATTTCCAGGCGGACCAGAAGTACACCTCCGTCGTCACTGCAGACGCCGAGCATCTCGTTCGGCGCAGCATCAAAGAGCTGGAAACCCAGCTCGACCCCGACCGGTTCTGGCGGATTCACCGGGGTATCATCGTGCGGGTGGATCAGATCGTCAGTGCCCGGAGAGATCTGCGCGGGCGCTACACGCTGACGTTACGCTCTCGTCCGGAGAAGCTGCGCAGCAGTCAAAGCTATGGACATCTCTTCAAGCAGATGTGACCGACGTCAGCGGCCTCCCCGGTGTTTCTCGCCCGCCGCGCAACAAATGATGTGATGGGCCAGGCGCCCGCGCTAGACTGAGCGCATGGATCTCGACGCCTACTTTCGACGTATCGACTATCGCGGACCAGCGCGCGTCGATCTGGATACGTTGCGCAAGGTCCACCATCAGCACGTTCTGCATATCCCCTACGAGAATGTAGACGTGCAGCTGGGGCAGCCGCTCGATTTCGATGAGGCGCGCATTTTCGCAAAGCTCGTCGAGTGCGGGCGTGGCGGCTGGTGTTATGAAATGAATGGCCTGCTCGCCACGGCGCTGACCGAAATTGGTTTTGACGTTCGCCGTATGTCGGGCGCGGTCATGCGCGCGAGCCAGGGAGATCAACAGCTCGGCAATCATCTCGTACTGGAGGTGCGGCTCGACGAGCCATATATCGCCGATGTAGGTCTGGGTGACGGCTTGCGCGAACCCATACCAATCGCCGAAGGCACCTACCGCCAGGGCTATCTGCAGTACCGGCTGGAAAAAATCGAAGACGATTTCTGGCGCTTTCACAACCATGACTACAGCAATGTCGATTCGTTCGACTTTCGCCATGAACCGGCCGACGAATCTGAGCTGGCTGCCAAATGCGAGTGGCTGCAGACGGATCCCGAATCCCCGTTCAAGATGCTGCTGATCGCACAGCGTTTCGATGCTGACAAAATCCACGTCCAGCTCGGCCGCGTCGCCTCCACCATTGCTCGCAACGGCAAAACCTCGCAGACAGTCGAGAACGCCGACGCGCTGCAGACGCGACTAACCGATGTGTTTGGCATCGAAGCCGATGTACGCCCGCTGTGGCCAGAGATATGTGAAGCCCACGCCCGGTTTTTCGATAACGACGATTCGTGACGCGCATTCTGCTTTTTAACAAGCCGTTCGACGTATTGAGCCAGTTCACGGATCGTGAAGGACGCAAAACGCTTGCTGATTTCATTCAGATCCCCGACGTGTATGCAGCCGGACGCCTCGATCGAGACAGCGAGGGCCTACTGGTTCTGACGGACGATATGAAGCTGCGCGAGAAGATTACCCATCCGCGCCACGCGATGAGCAAAACCTACTGGGCGCAGGTCGAAGGCGCGCCCGGCGAGCAGGATCTGGAACCCCTGCGGGCTGGCATATTGTTGAAAGACGGTCCGGCGCTGCCGGCAAGAGCGCGCATCATGAAGGAACCCGCCACTCTGTGGCCACGCATTCCGCCAATCAGACATCGGCAAACGGTGCCGGACACGTGGCTCGAGCTGACCATCCGCGAAGGACGCAATCGTCAGGTCAGGCGCATGTGTGCCGCAATCGGTTTTCCGGTGCTGCGCTTGATCCGGTATCGCGTCGGCTCATGGACGCTGGACGGCATAGAACCCGGGAACTGGCGAGAACTCTGAACCCATCGATCCAGTGTGCCTGAAGACATGCGTCCGGTTGAAAACCGGGACGTGGGATCTGGGGTGAAATCAGGTGTGCTGTTCTGGCCCGCCCGATCGATCAGCGGAACCTCAGGCCAACCACGCCGTCAGATGGCGTCGAACTGACGATCCCAGATGGTGGGATCACCGCGGTGCTTTTTGTCGTCGTCTGACTTCTGGATCTGGTCGGGTGTCTGAAGCTTCTTCAGCATCTGCAGGGAATTCAGATAGCGCTCCAGCGCGGCCTCCGCCGCTTCACGACTGCCGAAAGGCCCCTCTTCGGACTCGCGCGTCGAAAAATACCACTTGCCGTCCATGCAGAAGTAGCGGTGGCCGGAGCGGAAAAATCGAACGCTGGATTCTTTTTCGTCAGTTTCGCGCATGCTGATGACTCTACCGGTGTTGGCGCGCGGTTAACGTGACTCACATCACGAAGCATTGTCCGACCGATGAGACGGACACCGGGCTATATAAATATTATTAATATTGACTTAAATATTATTTAGTATAAATTGAAGGACAACTTAACATTATTTAAGTTCCAACATGGAAACACCGCCCTGGCTCTCGCGCCTCGACGACACCGATCTGCATTTCATCAAGCGCATGGTGCTGGTTTCGGGTTCGCTCAAGCAGCTCGCCGCGGAGTACGAAGTGTCGTATCCAACCATCCGCCAGCGCCTGGATCGCATCATTGAGCGGATCAAGGTCGCCGACAACAATCCCGGCGACGACGCGTTCGAATCCCGTATCCGCATGATGGTCAGCGAAAACCAGATCAAGCCGACCATCGCCAAAGAACTCATGAGCCTGCACCGCCAGGTCGCAAAGCAAGGAGACACCGATGAATGAATTTACCAACGCCTGGTTTTCCGCCCAGTTTGCCCCCTGGCTTGCGCTGCTCAGTCTTTTTTCGTTGCTGAGCTATGCCCAGACCTGGGCACAGAAAGGTAAGCACCGTCAGTGGGTCATGGGCGCCTATTGGGGTGTGACAGCGCTCGGTGCGACGCTCGCGCTCGCAGGCTTATACGCCTACACGAGCGGTCAACCCAGGTGGGTGTGGCTGACTCTGCTGCTTGCAGGTGGCCTCTTGTGCGCGCTGATGTTCTGGTCGACGCTGAATATGGCCAAAACCTACGATGAGGCGGAGCTGCGCAAAACGATTGCAAACGATCTATGACGCTAAAGCGTGAGCGTTCCGCGTATCACGGGTTGCACCTTGCCGCCCACGCGGAGCGTCTCACCCACGTCCAGATAGAGCCTCGACGGGCGATTGATCTCAACCCCCTGATCCACAACGACCCGGCCCAAAGCACCACGCTGGTTGCGCAGATAGGCGGCAAACGCCGTGTTTGCACTGCCGGTGGCTGGATCCTCACGTACCCCGGCCGATTCGAAAAACATGCGTGACGCGAAGTCGGCTGAGGCGTCATAGGGCTCGGCACTGAACACGAACACACACTGCACGCCGAGACCTTCCGCGATGAGCGATGCGTGCAGATCACCGTCGAGGCGCGCGCGCTTCAGCGTATCCAGTCCGGATACCGGTATCAAAACGAACTGCGGACCAACCTCTGCCAGCTGGACGGGAAATCCGTCAGCAATATCCGCTTCGCCCAGGCCAATCAGCGCAGCGGCGCGCTGCCGATCGAGCGCACCATGAAACGCCACCTCAGGCGGCGTCATCCAGCCAACTCCGTCTTCAAACGCCACGCTGACCGCTCCGATCGGCAGATCGAGGGTTATCGCGCCCGCGCCGCCGGTCAGCTGCCATGCCGTTCCAACCGTCGGATGTCCCGCGAAAGGCAACTCCCACGCCGGGGTAAAAATTCGAACCTCAGCGCGACCATCGCTGTGTGACAGCACAAACGTGGTTTCCGAGTAGTTGGTCTCGAGGGCAATGGCCTGCATCTGTTCGCCAGTCAGCGAGGCTGCGTCTTCTACAATTGCGAGCTGGTTGCCGGCGAGCTGCCGCTCGGCAAAAACGTCGACGATGCTGATCGGATAACTGCGGGTCATGGCGTTCTCGTGCGGGGTCAAGGAGGCGCACTTTACCTGGAGCGAATCCGCAATACATCAATCTGCCCGAACCCCTCTGTCGTCACAAATCTGTGACATGGCGCAACACATTTTTCCGCGCGTGATGTTCATCACTTCAAGCACAGCCGAACTCTGGTTCACTGCACATACTGATAATGGAGCATGGCTATGAACAAGTTGTTGGTCGCAGCGCTTGGCGTCATCCTGGCCGGAATCATCGTGGTCAAGCAAACGGGCATCGCGGATGGATTCGCAAACCCGGTCGACCGCGAAGCCCTCAACCGCGTTGAAGTGCAGCTGCACAAAGTGCACGTCGCGCTCAATCAATACAACGCGGATCTTGGCGAAATCCCCTCGGGATTCGCTGACCTGGTGAGCTACGGGCTCTTACAGCAGAGCGATCTGCAGGATCCGTGGGGGCATGAATTTGCCTACCGCAGTGAAGTGAAGCGCAGCAGCGCGCACCAGGAGGAGTACGAAATTTTCGTCTACTCCAAGGGCCCTGACGGTATCCAGGACAACCAGGACGACATCTACATCTAATTCTTCAGCGAACTGAATCCGGCGTTTCGGCGCCGGATTCGCGCCTTCGTTCTTTGGCCGGGCCAACCTGCTGGCGCGCACGAGGGCCATCGCACAGCATCGCGAGTCGTTTTACCCAGTCCAATCAAAGGCGCGAGCGGAACGGGGATCTGCGCTCCGTTCACCACCGGCCGCCCCTCAAACCAACTCAGCGTCGGTCATGATCTCGACCAGCGCAGGCCCGTCGTGGGCGAGGGCTTTGCCGAGCGCTGCTTCGAGCTCGTCAGCACGCGTGACACGCGCGCCCATTGCCCCGCACAGCTGGGCGTACTCGGCAAAATTCGGGTTGTGCAGATCCGTCTCCCAGACGTCCCACTCACCGCCGCGCTGTTCTTTGGAGATCTTCCCGAGCTCACCGTTGTGTAACAGCACGTGGGTAATATCCATGTCGTATTTCACGAGTGTGGTCAGCTCGGCAAGGTATTGGCCAAAACCACCGTCGCCTGAAACGGAGATCACCTTGCGGCCGGCAAGCTCCGCAAAGTCACGCGTAGCCGACCAGGCACCCATGGCCGCCGGCAGGCTGAAGCCGATGGAACCGAGATAGCCGGACATCAGCACGCGCTGATCCTGACATTCGAAGTAGCGTCCGAACGAGTAGGTGTTGTTCCCCACATCGACGGCAATCACCGCGTCGGCAGGCGCAACCCTCGACAAAACGTCAAACACAACCGCAGAATTGACGCCGTGGCCGAGGTCATCAGCACGGCGGCTGGCCTTTTCCTCCCGCCACGCTGCCCAGCGTTCGGCGAGCTCCGGCAGCTGATCTTGCGCCGACGTCGTCGCCGGCAGCTCTTGCAGCCAGCCCGTCACCGTTCGCCCGATCTCGCCCAGCACCGGATAATCCACCGGATGGAACTTGCCGAGCTGCATCGCCTCGAAATCCACCTGCAGTATCGGTTTCTTCTTTTCGATGCCCGTGTGATTGGAAAATGACGAGCCCAGCGCAATGATGAGGTCGCTTTCTGCCATGAACCAGGATGCGATCGGTGTGCCAGAGCGCCCCAGCACGCCCGCGGC
Source organism: Pseudomonadales bacterium (assembly GCA_965267275.1). Taxonomy (GTDB): domain Bacteria; phylum Pseudomonadota; class Gammaproteobacteria; order Pseudomonadales; family Azotimanducaceae; genus UBA4421. Next base: position 573,944 of record OZ253950.1, on the reverse strand, counting down.
ATTTGGATGCTGGTCAGATATCTGACCTTTGGCTTTGAACGTGGTCACGACCGGCGCGCGCAGGCGCTCTGCCAGGTCCACGATCACGTCCATCGAGTCCCGCGCCCCGTAGCCCACGACGATCAGCGGTCGCCGGGCTGCGGCAATGGCTTGCAATGCCACGGCGTTACTTTCCTCGTCCGGCGCCAGGCCTGTCGCGCCAAGGCGTCCCGCCGGTGCGCCTGCCTTCGCATCACCGGCCGGCAGCGTCTGCACATCGTCAGGGAAAATGAGGTGCGCTACATCGCGCTCGACGATGGCGTTTTTACAGGCAAGCGTTGCCAACTCAGCATGATCAGAACTTGCCAGCACCGATTGGCTGAACCGCGTGACCGCTTCGAAGGCCGAATGCAGATCGATGTCCTGAAACGCACCCGGCCCGAACACCTGAGTCTGCACCTGCCCCGTCAGCGCCAGAACCGGTGCGCGGTCGACTTTCGCGTCCCAGAGACCTGTCATGAGATTGGTCGCACCCGGACCTGCAATCGTCAGGCACGCAGCCGGCCGGCCGCTCAGCTTGGCGTAGCCGGAACAGGCAAAAGCAGCAGCGCCTTCGTGGCGTATACCCACATAGTTCATGTTGCCCGCCACCGTCTGCCGCCGCAGCGCATCGGCAAGACCCAGATTGGAGTGACCGACCATGCCGAAAACGCGCTTTACCCCCCAGTTGACGAAAGTCTCGGCAATGACATCCGTCACGGTCCGCTCGTGGGCCACCTCTTCCTCAACGGCGATGTAGACGCCGTCTTCACGCTCCTCGGTTGGATAAAGCGTCTGGCCGGTATCTTCATGGCCACCGGGCGGCTGGCCCGTGAGCGGGTCGAAGTCCCAGCCGTGCCAGGGGCAGCGCAGCCAGCACTGACCATCGACGCCTTTTTCGATGGAACCTTCACCCAGCGGACCACCCTGATGAGGGCAGCGGTTGTCCATCGCGCTGTACTGCCCCTCAAAATGCACCAGTGCGAGCGATTTTGTGCCCACGGTAACGGTTTTGACCCGCCCGTCCGGCAGCTCTGCGAGTTCGGCAACCTTGTGCCAGGTCGAGGTGGTGGCCACGTTCAGTCCTCCTTCCAGAATGCCATCTCTTTCGTGACGTTTTATCGCCACATTTCTTTGTTCAAGTCACGCTTCGACGGGGCGACTGAAACTTCGTGGGGTGAAAATAAGCAATCACAGTTCTCAACACCAGCAGGCCGCGCAGAGCGTCAGCGCTGCCAGCGCACCGGTGACGGTCACAGCAGGGACCTGCCTCGTACGAGGTCGACAAGATCGAGTCTGTGGGGTTACATGTCGACCTGACCTCAGAGACCGCAGATCACGCGCAAATTTTTCTCGGGGCGCGAAGAACGGCTGGCTTCGCGTACACCGGCACAGAACACGAGAGAGGCCATATGCCAAAACGTCCAGAAAACATTTTCGACCGCTATCACGCCCACATCTACTTCGACGCGGCGACGGAAGCGCACGCGCGCGAGCTGTGCGTCAACGCCTGGCAGGCTTGTCACGTCGGCCTCGGGCGATTCCACAAACAACCCGTCGGCCCCCATCCCCGCTGGAGCTGTCAGCTAACGTTCGACGCCGCCGAGTTCGACCGCCTGGTGCCATGGCTCGACGAGCACCGCGAGGGGCTCGATATTCTGGTGCACCCGCTCACGGGGGATGCGCTGGCCGAACACACCGAGCATGCCCGCTGGCTGGGTGAGGAGGTTGCGTTGAACGTTGAGATTTTCAAGCGAAACCAGGGTGAAAAACATCCGTCTTGAACATCTACGAATCACACGACAGATGAGACATACACAAACGACCTATCGTTCGCGGAGAAACACAAATGCATGAAGCAAACCTGACACGATTCGGACCGCAGATTTTCGAACACGCGCCGGAACAAGCCACGCGCCACTCTGCGACATTCAAGGCAATCGATGGCCCGGCGAATCTGGTTCTCACCCACGCGGGCATCGACAATGCATCGATCAAGATAAACGGGAACGACGTGGCCGCGTCGCAGGAATTCGGCGGTACCGGTGAGATGACGTTGCCGCTGGCGCTCAAAAAAGAGAACACAATAGAACTAGACATTGCCGGCGGCCCGTCCGGCACGCTCGGCGTTCGCGTCACCCAGATCACTCAGGCTGATCTCGGACTCGTGTGCCAGGGCTACTTCGGCCTCAATACCAGCGACATGGAACGCCAGCGCGCTTTCTACGACATCCTGGGATTCATCGGGGAAATCTACCCCGCAGGGCCGGAAACGAGCACCACCTTCGCGCGCTCGCTCGGCTTCGAAGACGACTATCTGATTTACGTCTCGCTGCATAGCCTGGAAGACCCGCCCACGATGCCCTTTGTGGACACCGTGCAGTTCAGAGGCGACTCCTATCGTGAAGAACCGCCCTATGCCCACCTGAACCACATCGGCATGACCTACGCCACCTATACGACGACCGATCTCGATGGCGCCTACACCTATCTTCAGGCCCACGATGTCGAATTCGTTTCGCCGCCGACTACGGCGCCCAATGGTGAGCGTTTCGTGTTCATGAAAGAACAGGACGGCGCGTTCCTGAAGTTGATTCAGACCGCCGAAGGCGGCCCATCCAGTCCCGGCGCAAACCTGGTGAAGCTGGTCAACACGAATATGAACGTGACCGATCTCGAGCGGTCACGAGAGTTCTATCGACTGCTCGGCTTCACCGAATCGAAACCCGACTCCCAGGCCGGCTCCGGGGAGTTCGCCGCGGCCCATGGATTCGACGGCCCTATCGAGTTCGAAGGTATCGACGTCAGTCTCGGCGAGGGTACCGACGGCGCGACGATCCAGCTGCGCCAGTGGAAGACCCCTTACGACGACGCGCCACCCTACCCGCCGCCGGTCAATCACCTTGGGATCGACCGCATCAACTTCTACGTCAAAGATCTGACCGCGGCCGTGAAGACGATGAACGATCTCGGCTTTGAGCAACTGGGTCCAATCGGCGGCCTCCCCGAAGTGGGCATCGTGTTCTTCTTCGACCCTGACGGCATCAAGGTGCAGCTGGCAGGCCCCCAGACCGGATAATCATGAGCAATATCGAGCGCCTCTGGGCCAGACTAGAATCCTGGGCTCGCGCCAACGCGCCGGAGATCCTGGCAGAGCTCAATGACGGTGCCAGCAACGCAGACATCGAGGCGCTCGAATCTGCGTTGGGCATCGCTCTGCCGCCTGCTTTCAAAGCCAGCCTGTCAGTTCACAACGGTGAGGACGACGGCTGGCCTTGCCGGGTGTTTGCAGAACACGGCGCGTATCTATCCACCTCACGCATTGTCGAAGAATGGCAAGCTCGGCAGAGGCACGCCGATGCCATCGAAAGCGAGCCTGGTGAAGGGGCCCTCGACGATGTCATGTCGGTCGATGGTCCCGTGCAGGCAAAACTCTTCATGCCGGGTTGGGTGCCTTTCCTGGAATGCAACGGCGACATCTTCTGGGCGATGGATTTCAACCCTGCAGCGGGCGGTACGCCCGGCCAGATCATCGAAGTCGACTGGGAAGCCTGCAGCTGGAGCGTCGTCGCGGACTCATTCACCGCATTTCTCGAAGACTATGTGATCGATCTCGAGCAAGGCGAATACGACGAAGCCATCGCCGCCTCGGGACACAATCCGAACGCCGCGACAGACAGAGAATCCGCAGGTTCATTCAGGCTGATTTTCGGCGCCGTGATCGTCATCGCCGGGCTGTTCATGGTCAACGGCAGCAGCGCTCCGCAAAAAGGCATCGGCTTGCTCGTGCTGGTCTGGGGCGCATTGATCCTGCGCAGGTGGTGGCGCGAGCGCAGCGCACCGTCCGACCCGGAGTAGTCCGGGCCTTACCGGATCAGTTGAGGAAGCTCGGGTCGAGCCGCTCCATCTTGCGCATCAGCGGAGGCCACGCAAGCGGGCCTGCAGTGCCATCAAACAGAAGCTTACTCTGCTCAGCAGCCTTCTCAGCCGACCCCTGCGGCGGCTGGTTGATGGTGACGCCACCACTCAGCGCGCGTATCTGCATGGTGCACGCGCGCTCGAGATAGTACATGGCCATGTAGGCATCCACACAGCTCCTGCCAACAGTCAACGTGCCATGATTGCGCAGAATCATGAACTGCTTGTCGCCAAGATCGCGAACGATCCGCTCACGTTCGTCGAGATCAAGCGCTACGCCCTCGTACTCGTGATAGGCAAGCTCGCCAACCTGCATCGCATGCTGCGTGATCGGCAGCAGACCATCAGCCTGCGCTGAGACGGCGACTCCGTCGTCCGTGTGCAGATGCATGACGCAGTGCGCGTCTTCGCGTGCCATATGCACCGCTGAGTGGATGGTAAACCCGGCCGGATTGATGTCGTACTCCGAGTCGAGCACTTTGTTGCCTTCCGCATCGACCTTGACCAGGCTCGACGCTGTGACTTCATGGAACATCATACCGAGCGGATTGAGCAGAAAGTGGTGCTCCGGACCCGGCACGCGCGCTGACAAGTGCGTAAACAACATGTCGTCCCAGCCGTGATCTGCGACCAGGCGGTAGAGACAGGCAAGGTCCTGACGCACCTGCCACTCCTCGGCACTCACCTGGGCTTTGACGTTGTCCGTCACACTTGCCTGCATCGCACTGCTCCTGTTCAATTGTTTCGCGCGTCAGCCCTTGAACTCAGCGACAACGGAAGAGATCGACTCTTTCGCGTCACCAAACAACATACGCGTGTTTTCCCCGAAAAAGAGCGGGTTGTCGACACCGGAGAAACCGGACGCCATCGACCGCTTCAAGACAAACACCGTACGGGCGTGATCGACGTTGATGATCGGCATGCCGTAGATCGGGCTGTTTTCATCGTTACGCGCCGCGGGGTTGACGACGTCGTTCGCACCGATCACCACCGCCACGTCGATATTGTCGATACGCGGATTGATGTCGTCCATCTCGACCAGCTGATCGTACGGCACGTTCGCCTCGGCCAGGAGCACGTTCATATGTCCCGGCATACGTCCCGCGACCGGGTGTATCGCATACGTGACTTCTGCGCCGTTGCCTTCGAGCAGCTCACCGAGCTCCCGCACGACGTGCTGGGCTTGCGCCACAGCCATGCCGTAACCGGGCACGAATGTGACCGACTGCGCCGCCTCGAGAATGAGGAACGCGTCTTCCGTGTTGATCGGTTTGACCTCGCCTTCGACCTTCGTCGCCTGCTTGGCCGCACCGAATCCGGAGAAGAGCACGTTGGCGAGCGACCGGTTCATCGCCTTACACATGATATTCGTCAGGATGATGCCGGCAGCGCCGACCATGGATCCCGCGACAATCAGAATGTTGTTGTTGATGGCGAAACCGGCGGCACAAGCGGCAAGACCGGAATAGCTGTTCAGCAGCGAAATCACCACCGGCATGTCTGCACCGCCGATCGGCAGCACCGCCATGACGCCGAACACGAACGCCAGACCAATCACCGCGTAGAGATAGGGTGAGTCGACCGCCGGATCCATGCAGAAGAGCACGGAACAGACAATGAGCGCGAGGAGCAGCGCAGCATTGAAAATGCGCTGCGCGCCGAAGACGACAGCACGCGACACCATCACTTCAGACAGCTTGCCCCAGGCGAGGATACTGCCGGTGAACGTGACGCCGCCGATCACGATCGAAAGCAGAATCGTGATATCGGTGAAGGTCGTATTGCCGACATTATAGAGCGCTGCCCAGCCAACCAGGAGGCTTGCAATACCGCCCGAGCCGTTGAAGAGCGCAACCATCTCCGGCATGGACGTCATCGCTACCTTCTGCGCGGCAATCGCACCAATGATGGCGCCGACTATCGCGGCCACGACAATCCATTGGAATGACAGAATCTCTGCGTTGAAGAGCGTCACCACAATGGCTATGAACATGCCGATCGAGGACAGCAGGTTGCCGCGCACGGCCGTTGCCGGCGAGCCGAGCTGCTTCAGACCGAAAATGAACAGCGCTGCTGCAACGATGTACCAGATGTTGATCAGTTCAATGCTCATGACTGCCCTCCCGGTTGGTCAGAGTCTTTTTTCTTGAACATGCTCAACATGCGATTCGTGACGAGATAGCCGCCGACCACGTTGATCGTGGCGAACATCACTGCGCCGGCGCCGAGGATCGTCGCGAGCGGTCCGAGTTCCGCGCCGGCGGCAATGAGCGCACCGACGATGGTGATTCCGGAGATTGCGTTCGCACCCGACATCAGGGGCGTGTGCAAAGTTGCCGGAACTTTAGAGATGAGTTCGAAGCCCAGAAAAATGGAGAGCATCAAAACCAGGCCGAGAAGAACTGCTTCCATGATTAAGCTCCGCTGTAGATATTCTTGATGGTTTCGTTGACAACCGCCCCGTCGCGCGTGATCACGCAAGCCTCGACGATTTCGTCCTCCGGATCGAGATTCAGCGTCTTCGCCTCCTCGTCCCAGAACTCGTCAATGAGGTTGTAGAGGTTGTTGGAGTACATTTCGCTGGCATTGCGCGCCACTTCGCTCGGCAGATTGCCCTGGCCGATGACTTTGACGCCATTGATATCCACCACCTGATCGAGCTCGGAACCCTCGACGTTCCCGCCGGTTTCGACGGCCATATCGACTACGACGCTGCCCGGCTTCATCGCTTCTACCATGTCGCGACCGACAATGACGGGCGCTTTGCGCCCGAAAAGCTGTGCCGTAGTAATGACGACGTCAGACTGAGCGATGACTTTCTTCTGCCCTTCGCGCTGGAGCTCTAACTGCTCCGGCGTCAGCTCTTTTGCGTAACCCTGGTCCGTCTGCCCGGTGTCGCCGAGATCTATCTCGACGAATTTGGCGCCCAGAGACTGCACCTGCTCAGCGACCACAGGACGCGTGTCAAACGCTTCGACCCGCGCACCCAGGCGCTTCGCGGTAGCAATGGCCTGCAGACCGGCGACACCCGCGCCAATGACGAATACCCGGCCCGGCGCAATAGTGCCTGCGGGGGTCATCATCATGGGAAAGATCTTCGGCGCGTGGAACGCTGCCTGAATGACGGTGACATAACCGGCGAGGTTCGCCTGCGAGGACAAAGCATCCATTTTCTGCGCGCGCGTCGAGCGCGGGATCATCTCCATGGAGATGCCGACAATACCCTGCGCGGCCATGCTCTCGACGAGCGCCTGCTCGTTGAAAGGATCCAGGAAGCTGATACTGATGGCGCCGGTCTTATGTTGACCGATCTCATCGGCCTCGGGTTTGCGCACTCTGAGCACGACATCGGCATTACTGATCACCGCACCGTGGTCTGTTGAGACGTCAACACCGACCTCACGGTAGTCGTCGTCAGTGAATCCGGCAGCCTGGCCGGCGCCACTTTCCATTGTGATGGTGAAACCAAGCCCGATGAGCTTCTTCGCGTTCTGCGGCACAACCGCCACGCGCTGCTCGCCGGGCCAGGTCTCCTTTGGCACACCTATCTGCATGCTTCCCCCTAGAGACGGATTATTATCTTGCGACAAAGCCGAAAGAGTTTACTGACCACGAACACGAAAACAATGTTGTAAAAGGCATACGTTAATTTCCATTTATGCATGCGAGGCATAATTGCTCGCCCACAGCCAGGATTTGCCCGGCGCAGGCTCGGGCACGTTACCTGCCCATCAGATGTGCGCTGACGCGCACGCGGCAGCGCCATACGAGGGTCAAACGAAAAATTAATGAGACCAGGCGCACGGTTTACAAATTTAGAACACAAACTGCGCTCTTCACTCACGTATCACACAGCCGGGTTGTGCATACTGTCTGGCAGAGACAAAGGACCTGAGACCCGGCGAAATGGATCTGAGAAAAGAAGACGCAAACCCCGAAGACCGCATCCCTGACATCGTGCGCACCGCACGCTTTGTCCAGACCGATGAAGGTTGGTTCTTCCGCACGCGCGAGGGCATCATGCTGGGTCCTTATGCCGACCAGTTCGATGCTGAGCTGAGCGCCTCTCTCCTGGTCGCGCAGCTCGCTCAGGCTGATCCCGGCACAGACACCGCGGCGCTGATCCAGCGTTTCATGACAGATCCGGCAAACGCGACCATCACGCAGTTGACCTGCCGCGAGCCACAGGATCTGGCCGCCATCCGGCGGCGCGCTCGCCGCGCCAACAGCCAGGTGCCCTCATTTCAGAAAGCGTGGGACGCCATCGTGCGCATCGCCGCGACGCCGAAGAAAATCGCGCCCCCCCAAAACCGCCTCTCTTGATTTGAATCAAACGGCCGCACGGCCGCGTCAGGTACGTTTAAACCTTCAGTAAGGAGGTAAACATGTCTGTATTCATTCAAGAAGACGCGCAAACACTCAAGAAGATTGGCTATAACGTCGTCGTTCTGGTGGCCGTGGCATTTGCCCTGATCGGCGTCTGCATGACCGTCGTCTGATACGCTCAGTCGTTACCAGACACATCTCCATCACCTGGCGGCCAGGTGATGGAAAAAGCCCCACGTAGATCACCCGCGCGGTAACCCGTCGCCTGGTCGTGCGGGTAATCGATGGCCAATGCTCGTGCAGTCTCCGGCGCGAGCTGTTCGCCGTGACACGCCAGGCACAGTCCTTTCACATCGATGCTCGACATATAGCGCGCGCCCCAAGCACCGCGGTCAAAATACTCGAGCGGCGCCTCGCCCTCCGCAAAGCGGCGGGCAAAGTCTTCGAGCACCTCACGCTGCCAGGCCTCAGGCAGGTTCAACGGATTCCTGACCTTGAGCGACGTGCGGCCAATGCGAACCCCATGCTGGCGGGCTGCTTGCGAAGCGATGCGCGGCGCTGCATCCCGGCAAACGCCTATCGCGGCGACGGGACCGCCACTGGCCATCGCAGATTGCAACGCCTGCTTGAGTTCCTGGCCGAATGCTTGCGCCAGTGCCCGACTCTGCGCCTGCCGGGGATCTTCGGCGGTGACGAACATGGGCGTTGCAAGCAACGCCACTGCCAATACCCACTGTTTCATAGCGCCGATACTAATACAGAAATGGCGCAGCGCGACTTCTCCGCGACGTTACGGCAAATCCGGTTTGCGCTAAGGTACTGACCACATGAGAGGAGATTCCAATGATAGGGCAGGCCATACGACTGAAGGTCCAAGCGGGAAAAGTAGAAGAGTTCGAGGCGCTGGTGTCCCAGCTGATGAAAGACGTGGTCCAGCATGAACCTGGGTCGATCTACGATGTTCGTCGAGTACGCGGCCAGGAGCGCACCTACCTGTATTTCATTTCTTTTCCCGACCAGGCGGCTTATGACCGCTATATGAGCGCCGACTATCACACTGAGATGTCGCCGAAAGCCGTCGCGCTTCTGGATGGCGACCCCACCTTCGAGGACCTCGACACGTTCTAGAAGCCCACCTGAAAGATCGCCCGTTTACGAAAACGACTGGGCGCTTCAGTCAGTCTGACGCTTGCATCCTGCCGGCCTGATTCCCACAATCAGAGACGCACCGAAAAACCAGGAACGCGGTGCAACAGGGGAACAGGGGACATCAATTGATCAGCAATCGTGCCGCGCTCGCGGCAGTCGTCACCGCTTTTGTGGTGGGCATTATTGGCAGCCTGGCAGTCAGGCCCGCGGGGCAGCCCACTGCGGCCACAAGCGCTCCGTCAGAGACAGCCGTTGAGGCGCGTATCAAATGGCGCATGCCGGTGGTGTTTCAGACGACGCTGCCCGTACTGGGTGACAACCCTGTGTACGTCAGCGAGATGATTCGCAAAGCCTCCGGCGGCGCCATTCAGATAGACGTCTTCGAGCCGGGCGAGATCGTGCCGGCTTTCTCGGTGACCGACGCAGTGCGCGACCGTAAGGTCGAGATCGGCTACACCTGGGTCGGATACGATCAGGGCAAGATCCCCGCGTCGCCGCTGCTCGGGGCCGTGCCTTTTGGCATGGAGCCATGGGAATACAGCGCCTGGTGGTTCGAGGCCGGCGGGCGCGAGCTGGCCGAAGCGCTATATGCCAGGCACAACATCATGCCGCTCTACTGCGGCATGACCGGACCCGAAACCGCCGGCTGGTTCAGACAACCGATCACAGACCTGAGTGATCTCGAAGGGCTGAAGATTCGCTTCGCCGGGCTCGGCGGACGTGTCATCGAACGCCTCGGCGCCAGCGTCACGATGATTCCGGGCGGCGAGATTTTCCAGGCGCTGGAGAAAGGCGCAATCGACGCCTCCGAGTTTGCGCTGCCGATCGTCGACCAGACCCTCGGCTTCAACCGGGTGGCCAAGTTCAACTACTTCCCCGGCTGGCACCAGCCATTCACCGCATCCCATATGATGATCAATCTCGATGCATGGAACGAACTGGATCCAGCGGACCGAGCGATGCTGGAGCTTGGCTGCACCGCCGGCGTCATACGCAATCTCTCCAACTCCGAAGCAAGCCAGGGGGCCATCATTGCCGGCTTCCCGGATATCGGTGTCAGCGCCGAAGTGCTGCCGGAGGCAATCCTGCGCGAGCTCGAAGCGGTTGCCCGGGAAGTGATTGAGGAAGAAGCAGCGAACGACGCGGACTTCGCCGAGATCCTTGCCTCCCAGCGCGCCTTCCGCAAAGACTACGCGCAGTGGAAGTCCCGCGCCTACCTGCCGCGGGATTTCTGATGACGGACGACACGCACTTCCCCCACACCCGCGCATCACGGTTGATCGACGGCTGGCTGGAACAACTCGGCAAGTGGCTCTCGGGTATCTGGGTCGTGCTGCTGATCGTGATCGTCTGCAATGTGTTGCTGCGCTACGTGTTCAACGAAGGCCGCATCGAGCTCGAGGAGTTGCAGTGGCATCTGTACTCGATCGGCTTTCTGCTTGGCCTCGGTGTCGCGTACCAGGCTGACTCACATATCCGGGTGGACGTGCTGCACGAGCGCATGAAGCCGGCGACGCAAGCCTGGGTAGAGCTTTACGGCATTCTCCTGTTCCTGCTGCCCTTCATTGCGCTCGTGCTCATCTACAGCGTGCCGTTCGTGATGTCTTCGTATGCCTTCAGCGAAGTCTCACCGTCACCCGGCGGCCTGCCTTTTCGCTGGCTCATCAAAGCTTTTCTACCTGTCGGCTTCCTGATCCTACTGCTCGCCGTGATCTCGAGACTGATACGGGTATGGCACTTTCTGTTCCTGATGGAGCATAGCGATGGCCGCTAACGAAACGCTCGCGGTCCTCATGTTCCTGAGCTTCATCATGCTGGTCTTCACCGGCTTTCCCGTGGCGTGGATCCTCGGCGGGCTGGCAGTCATCTTCAGCGCGCTGGCAGTCGTCCTGCAGGTGGACTTTGCGCTGCCGATGGGCCTCGACTGGGCGTACACATCGCTGACCGTCGAGCGCATCTGGAACGTCATGGAAAACTGGGTGATGGTGGCGCTACCCATGTTCATATTCATGGGTCTGCTGCTCGACCGGTCAGGCATCGCCAACCAGCTGATGACGAGCTTCGCCCGCCTGTTCGGCAGCGTTCGAGGCGGTCTTGCGATCACGGTGATCCTGATTGGTCTCCTGCTGGCCGCCACGACCGGCATCATCGGCGCGTCCGTGGTTCTGCTCGCGCTGCTGGGCCTGCCAGCGATGCTCAGCCAGGGTTACGACAAATCGCTCGCGTCCGGGACGGTCTGCGCGGTAGGCACGCTCGGCATTCTCATCCCGCCATCAATCATGCTGGTACTCATGGCAGACCGTATGTCCATGAGCGTGGGCGATCTTTTTCTCGGGGCCGTATTTCCCGGCATGCTGCTCGGCGGTCTGTATATTTTTTACGTGCTTGCTGTGGGGCGGTTCAAGCCCGAGCTTGCACCTGCCGCGCCGAGCGCGGGCTTCGACATCGGCCTGCTACTCGATCTCTTCAAAGCGATTCTGCCCCCTGCATTCCTAATTCTGGCAGTCCTCGGCAGCATCTTTTTCGGTCTGGCCACCCCCACGGAAGCCGCCGGCGTAGGCGCCGCCGGAGCGCTGCTGCTTGCCGCGATCAATCGCAAACTGACCCGCAGCGTGATGTCCGATGTGCTGCAGGAAACCACCCGCACGACCGCCTTCATCTTCGCAGTGCTGCTGGGCGCCACGGCTTTCTCACTGGTGTTACGCGGTCTTGGCGGAGATGAGCTGATCGAGCGGGTGCTGCTCGCGCTGCCGTTCGAGCCCACGGGCATCATCATCTGCATCCTGATTGCCACGTTTATCCTCGGTTTCTTCCTCGACTGGATCGAGCTGACGCTCATCGTGCTGCCACTGGTCTCCCCCGTGGTGGCAAGTCTTGGCTTTGACCCGGTCTGGTTCACCATTCTTTTTGCTGTCTGCCTGCAGACGAGCTTTCTGACGCCGCCCGTAGGTTTCGCGATCTTCTATCTGAAAGGCGTCGCTCCACCCGGAGTGGATGTCGTGACGATCTACCGCGGCGTGATCCCGTTCATCGCCCTGCAAGTGCTGGGCATGCTGATCATTTTCAACTGGGAAGCGCTGGTCACCTGGCTCCCGGCCCAGGCCTATGGGTAAAATGCGGCTTTACTGGACAAAGCCCCGATCATGAGCCGCTACGCCGTCACCGCGCGCAATTTCAGCACAGCGAGCGAGAACCGGATCCACTCGGACGAGATTGCCAAGAAGTTCGGCTTCCGCGGTGCGCTGGTGCCTGGCGTCGCGGTCTACGGACACCTGACCTACCTCCTGGCGGCGCGCTCCGGCGAGGCCTGGCTCGGCCACTCGGCGGACAGCGTGCGGCTGCTGAAGCCCGCCTATCATGACGACGAACTCAGTTTCGACCTGACGGAGGAAGAAGCGCAGACCCGGGTCCAGTGCCATAACGCAGAGGGCGATCTGCTCGCCGTGTTGACGAGCACCGACACGCTGCCAGATCCCGAAGACAGCGCCATCTTCGACGGCGAGCTGAAGCCGCTGGAGCGGGTGGAGATCGGCTGGGACAACGTGGTCGAGGGACAGGTGTTTGCGCCCTGGGAATTCACCGTCACGCCCGAGATCAATCAGCGCTACGTCTCAGAGGTAGCGGACCCGCTACCGGTTTACGGATCAGCAGCGCATCCGCATTTTCTCCTGTCGCTTGCCAATACCGCGCTTACCCGCGAATACATCATGCCGACGTGGATCCACGTCGGCTCGGAAACCCGGCACCGAGCCGTGGTGCGGGTTGGAGACACCGTGACGCTGCGTGCGGCCGTGCTCGAGAAGTGGCAGAAAAAGGGCCACGAGTTCATCAAGCTCTATGTGACACTCTGGCGCGGCGACGAGCTCGTGACCGACATCGTGCACACGGCGATCTTCAAGGTTGCGGTCTGATGCGTTTTGCGGTGCTCGCCTCGCACGAAGGCACGACGCTGCAAGCCGTGCTGGACGCCTGCCGCGACGGCACGCTGCCCGGTGAAGTGGCGCTTGTGCTCAGCAACAACAGCACGTCAGGCGCGCTGCGGCGCGCCCAGGCTGCCGACGTCCCAACGATGCATATCAGCGGCAAGACCCATCCGGATCCGGCAGATCATGACGCCGCCATGCTGGCCGCTCTGGAAGAAGCGCGCGCGGATTGGGTGCTGCTGCTCGGTTACATGAAAAAGCTCGGACCGCTTACTCTGGGCAAGTTCAACGGGCACATCATCAATACCCATCCGGCCCTGCTTCCCAGATATGGCGGCCAGGGGTTCTACGGCCGCAAGGTGCACGAAGCGGTTATCGCCGCCGGGGATTCCGAAAGCGGAGCGACCGTTCACCTGGTGGACGCCGAATACGACACGGGCCCACTTTTGTCCCAGGTGCGCGTGCCGGTTACGCCCGGCGAGACCACCGATTCCCTGGAGGCGAAGGTCAAAGGCGCCGAGCAGAAACTCCTCATCCACACGCTGGCGGAGCTGGCTCAGCCGCAAGCCTCGAACTATTGATGGTCACCACCATTCGTCCGTTGCAGAAAGCAGACGCGGCGGACTATCGGGCATGCCGCCTGAACGCACTGCGCCTGGCACCCACGGCGTTCAGCTCGAGCTTCGAATCAGCGAGCCGCCTGCCCGACAGTTTCTTCGAAGACCGCGCGACCTTTGAGCCACATAGTTTCATCTATGGCGCATTCGCTTCCGACCTTCTGATCGGCACCGCTGGCGGCTTCGTCGACCCGGAGGTTAAGCGCCAGCATATCGGCTACGTCGTCGGCATGTGGGTTGATCCGGCGTATCGGGGTCAGCAGCTCGCGCGCCGTTTGCTCGAAGCCGTTGTCGCGCAATTTCGTACTTTGGGGACAATCGGAGATGTGCAGCTGGGGGTCACGAAAGGCAACGCCTCGGCGTTGCACCTATACGAGCGTTTCGGCTTCTCGAAGTGGGGCGAGGAACCCAATGCCATCCTGGTCGACGGCGTCAGCTACGACCAGATCCATATGGCAATGAAGCTCTAGCTCGCTGCGGCTTCCTCGCGCGTGTAGAAGCGGCCGTTCTTAACGAATCCGGCGACAATCGAATCGATGAGTTCGAGCACGTTGCCATCGTCATCACATCGAGCCGCCCAGTCCCGCGGCAACGCTGAAATGAGGTGCATGGGCGCCGGGTTGCCGTTCGGCAGGCGCGCCAGTTCTACGCGGCCGTCGCTGCTGTTGCAGAAAGCGGGCACAAACTGATGCTGGCAAGCCACCACGCTCTCGCCACAAGTGCCGTTGAAGGGTTGGGATTCCGCCGTGACGGCGTATTGATTTCGATGTCGGCTCATAACTGCTCTCCGACGCGAAGCGTCTCTTCCTGTGATATTCGAAGCATCATTCGTGCCAATATCCGAGTGCCTTAATCTTGCGTATATGAGAGCCCAGCGTGTGTGAACGTCAAATGAACGTCATTTTCGTGTGACCTTCCCGGTCAATCGGACAGATTTGGACCCGAATGGACGTTTTGGGCAGTAAATGCCGTTTAGTTGACATATTGCAGGCCGCGGCAGGCACCGCTTCCAGAGTGCCTGATCCGATCCACGTTATTACCGAATCACTTTCAATTCTGCATCCACGGCGAACAACCCTTCCCTGCCGCACCATAGATCTCTAACCTGTTGGAGCGGCTGATCAAGCGCGCCGGCGGCGTGCCGGGAGCAAACGTTCAGCCATCTCAAGGGGTACTCATTGGACACAGCACACCAGGCCGCAGAACTGATTCGTACCAAACTGCCGGGGGCAGCCCCGCGGACTTTGATTGTTCTCGGCTCAGGACTCGCAAGCCTCGGTGACGAATTGGCCGACGCCACTGTGCTCGCCTATGAAGATATTCCGGGATATACCCCGCCCACCGCCCCGGGACACGTCGGTGAGCTGGTGCTCGGCAATCTGGCCGACCAGCCAGTGGCGATCATGAAAGGCAAAATCTTCAGTTTTGAAGCTGCGGGCATAAACGGCATGCGCGTACCGATTCGCGCTATGCGCCTGCTCGGTGTCGACACTCTGTTCTATTCCGCTTCGGTCGGCAGCCTGCTGACGGAAGCCGATGTGGGCGCGCTGGTGATGGTGACTGACCACATCAACGCGATGGGTACCTCACCACTCCTCGGCGAAGACGACTCACCATACGGCGACAAGTATCCCGACATGGCGGAGGCGTACGACGAAGACCTGCGCCATTTGTTACGGGAGATTGCCAGTGACAACGCAATTGCGCTGCATGAAGGGATTTACGGTGCCGTGCGCGGCCCCGCCTTCGAAACGCCGGCCGAGGTGCGCATGCTGAAAGGCTGGGGAGTTGATGTTGTTGGTATGTCCCTGGTCCCGGAAGTGCTGCTCGCACGTCATTGTGGGATGCGCGTGGCCGCGATTGCCAACGTCACAAACCTGGCAGTGGGTATGTCCAGCATTCCCGTCAACCACGAACAGACGCTGACGGGTGCCGAAGATGCCAAGAGGCACCTGCGCACCTTGATGACACAGTTCGTCGCACGCACGGCCAACTGAGTGATCACGCGCAACGCTCTGCAACTCTTAGTTGCCTGCCAGCTGGCCACTTTTGTGATCGCCGGGATGGTGACGACCATTGGCCTCATCGTTCCTGCAGCGGCCGAGCACTACGGCGTCGAGGTCACCGCCATGGCTGCCCAGTTCACCTGGTTCACCGGCGCGGGCCTGGTCGGCCAGCTCATTGCATTTGTGGTGTTCGATTACTTCTCCGTCAAACGCGTACTGCTCACTTCACATTTGGTCTGTGCGGCAGCTCTGACCGCCATTCACTTCAGCATGCAGTTCGAGTTGCTGGCCCTGTGGTTTGTGCTCTTCGGCCTCGCCATCAGTACGGCCATCTGCGGCTCCAGCACGCTCATTACCCAGCTCTGGGACGGCCGCGCCCGCCAGGCTGCGATCGTCGCACAAGACGCAATGTTCAACGGCGGCGGCGTCATTTTCGCCGCGTTGACCACTTACTTCCTGACCAGGGCATTACCGTTCAGCAGCACCTATCTGGTGACGGTTGCGGTCATTCTGTTCGCGATCGCGTTGATTCTGCTTTCGACTTTCGAGCGCAACCTGGCGGCCACGCCCGGACCGGGCGGCGCCGATCCACTCAAGACAGAGTGGAACCCGCGCATCATTCTCATCGGCATCAGCCTGTTGGTGTTCATGACCGCCAAGATCACCCTGTTCATCTGGGCGCCGCAGTACATCACCAGCCACTTTGGTGTGTCACCAGCCGTGGGCGGCACATTCATGTCGAATATCTTCACAGCGGCGCTGATCGGCTCGGTAGCCGGTACCTGGCTGGTCGCGCATATCAGCGTGCGATATCTTGTGTATGTATTTGTGACGCTCTCCCTCGCTTCCGCATACTTGCTGACGCGGCTGCAGAACGTGGAGCACGTGCTGCTGCTCGCTTTCGCTTATGGACTTTCCGTCTCTGCCACTTTCAACGCTTATGTCGCGTTCGCACTGACGCAGGTGCGCGCGCCCACGCACAGAAACATCGCCTACATGCTGCTGATGTCGTCTCTCGGCTCATCGCTTGCGCCGCTGGTGAGCAGCCAGATCGTGGAAAGATCCGGGCAGATCGACTGGGCTTTGAACGCAGCCGTGTTGATGCTGGTGGCCGTCATCGTGTCACTCGCAATCGCGGAGGTGCTGGCACGGATGGGCGCTCGCACGAGCATGGCATCACCCCCACCACTCGAAGAGACACAGTGAAAGATTACGACCCGAAGATGAGTTTCGCTGACGATGCGTCAGCCGCTGCACACGAAACCCGCGGCGATGAAGAGGCGGCAGTGGCCTGCCTCGCGAGCCTGGCCGGCGCAGGCCCTGTGCTGGAGCTCGCCATCGGCACGGGAAGACTGGCTCTGCCGCTCGCAGCAAATGGGTTGACCGTCGACGGCGTCGATTTCTCCCCCGCGATGCTGGCGCGATTGCGCGCCAAACCTGGCGGCGAGGCGCTCGAAGTCGTTGAAGGGGACTTTGCCGATGTGAAGATGGACAGGCGCTATGCGCTCATCTTCATCGCCTGGAATTCATTCTTCAATCTGCTGACCCAGGAACGACAAGTGGATTGTTTCCGTAACGTCGCCGCACACCTGGAGCCGGGCGGCGCGTTTCTGATTGAAGCGTTCGTGCCATCCTTCCTGTACAGATACGAGAGTCATCAACATGTCGAGGTGGAGCATCTGGACGCCAGCCGCGTTCAACTTGGGGTGTCAATGCACGACCCTGCCAATCAGCGGCTGGAACAGCAGCATGTGAGCCTCGGCGCATCCGGGACGACCCTCACACCTGTCTGTCAGCGCTACGCCTGGCCGGCGGAGCTGGATCTCATGGCAGAGCTAGCAGGTTTGAATTTAGACGAGCGCTGGGGCGGCTGGCAAAAGGAGCCGTTCACTAAAGACAGCACCCAGCACGTGACGGTCTACCGCCGCTCAGCTTGATCCCAGCGCTTCGAGGCGCGACAGCGCTGCTTGCGCCAGATGCTCGGTCAGCGCACGGGCTGGCGTGGTCTCGGCGAAGGCGGCCGCCTGACCTGCCCACATCGAGGAAAACGACGCATCGCCACCCGCCTCGGCCTTCTGCTTGAGTTCACCAAGCGCCGCCCCGGCACCGGGAAACGCGGGAGCGGCGGCAGACATCGGGCCAACCTCGCGCATCAGGCGATTGACGATGCCACGCGCAGGGCGACCGGAAAACACATTGGTGAGGGCGGTTGAGTCATCTGTTACCTCGCCGAGCGCTGCGCGATGCAACTCGCTCACCAGCGCTTCGGGTGTGCGCAGGTAGACAGTGCCGAGCTGCACACCGGCGGCACCGAGCGCAAACGCAGCAGCGATACCGCGCGCATCGCTGATACCACCCGCTGCAATCACCGGCACGGCAACGGCATCAACCACCTGAGGGACCAGGGCCATGGTGCCAACCTGAGTATCGATGCTGTCATGCAGAAACATGCCGCGGTGGCCGCCCGCCTCGAAACCCTGGGCAATGATCGCATCACAGCCGCGCGCCTCGAGCCACTTCGCTTCAGCAACCGTGGTGGCGGAGCTGACAATTTTCGCGCCGCTGGCACGTACGCGCCGCAGGAGCGCCTCGTCAGGCAGACCAAAATGAAAGCTGACGACTTCCGGTTGCACCGATTCGACGACTTCGCACATCGCGGCATCAAACGGGCTGCGTCCCGGCCCCGTCGGCGGCTGCACGTCGCCGAGGCCAAATTCCGCATAGAAAGGCATCAGCACATCCCGCCAGGCCGCCTCCGCATCAGCATCAGCCGGCAGGGTCTCGTGGCAGAAAAAATTGAGATTTACCGGTCCATCCGCTTCCTGACGCACCATGCCGACCTGGGCACGCACGGTGTCTGCATCCAGCATCGCACAAGGCAACGCACCCAGACCGCCCGCCCGGCAAACTGCGACAGCCAGATCCACCCCACCCGCGCCAGCCATCGGCGACAGCCAGATGGGTAGCGGCGCGCCGGTGAGTGCCATCAGCCGAGTGTCCGGCCAGCGCGTCACCCCTGCATCGCCGTCAATGCGCGCTCATGCAACACTTCATTGGCGGAGGCCAGCACGGTGCCGCCCATGCTCGGGTCACCGCCATCGTAGGTTGTAATCACCCCGCCAGCACCACGAATGATCGGAATCAGCGCCTGGATGTCATAGGCGTTCAGCGAGGCATCCGATGCCAGGTGGATATAGCCCATCGCAGCGATCGCAAAAAGATAACAGTCCCCACCGATGCGACAGAGCTGCACTCGGTCGCGCAAGCGTTCGAACTGAGCCCGCTCGTCCTGGCCAAACCAATCGACGCCAGTCGTCGCCAGCACCGCTTCCGAAAGGTCGTTGCAGGTAGACGTGCGTAATAAGCGCTGCGCACCCGCTCGCTCGAAGGTCGCATGATTGCCGTCACCGGCAAAAAGCTCGCCGGTATAGGGCTGATGCATAACGCCAACGATCGGCGTCTCACCATCGAATAGCGCGAGAAGCACACCCCAATGCAACATACCCGACATGAACGCCCGGGTGCCGTCGATGGGATCTATGACCCACGTCAATCCATTCCCGGCCTGATAGCCGAACTCTTCACCATAGACGCCATGCGAGGGATACGCCTGTGCCAACGCCTCGCGAATCACCGTTTCCGCAGCACGGTCAGCCTCCGTCACCGGGTCAAAACGACCGTCCGAGAGCTTGTTTTCAACCGTCGCATCGGCGCGAAAGTAGGGCAAAGTCGCATCACCAGCCAGCCGCGCCACGCGCTTGGCAAATTCAAGAAACTCAGATCTGTCAGCATCCGAGACGGATGCCTTCGGGCCATAGCCAAACGCTGTCACCAGGTTTACGCCTGCAAGGGTAGAGATATAAGATCGGGCAATATACCAATCGGAGCCCACGATGTCTGACCTGATCCTGCCCGAGGCCATGAAAGCGAGCTATGACAACTTCCATTTCGCGCCTGCACAGCGCCACGACGGCGTGGTCTACGCATCAGGTCAAATCGGCACCGGAGCCGGCGGAACAATTCCAGAGTCGGCAGAAGAGGAATTCCGCAACGCCTGGCAAGCCGTCGGCGCAATCCTCCAGGAAGCAGGGCTGGACTTCAGCAACATCATCGAGTTCACGAGCTATCACGTCGGGCTGCAGGAAAATCTGGGCACCTTCATGAAAGTGAAAGACGAGTTCATCAAGGAACCCTATCCGGCATGGACTGCAATTGGCATCACGGAACTTGCTGTCCCAGGGGCACGGGTGGAGATTAGGGTGCGGGCTGCTTAGGTATACGCCCCGCCCTCCAAAAAACTAGGAATACGAACCTAACTATTGAACTGACTCTAGCGACATAGGTGACTTCGTCTTGCTCAAGTCCCGCCATAGTAACCGAGCTTGGAAAGCGGTGAGTAACACGCACTCCACAACCAGGCTCGAGCGGCTGATTCCGAAGGTGGAAAACATGCTCGTGAGTCCACTCCATGACCTTTAAAGCCTGGTTTTCGGCGCTGCTAATCTCGTCCGGGTTCAGCTTGTCATAGCGGTAGATCCGCCCGCCGCGAAGCATCACTCTCTCTAGATGCTTATTGTTGATCCGCACGATTGTGTACTCTCGCTGGAAGATACTAACAAGAGTGTGCCCGTAAAGTGCTATAACTGAGGGCATCATTATCCCCAATTTCGCTCGCGCATGATCTGAATCGACAACAAAGATTCCTGCGTTCGTAACACGCTCGGTAACCCCCAATTTCAATAACGAACCTCGTTTCGTAAATCTACTAGAACCAAAAGCCACAATCTTCTTGGACAATCTCTCACGGCCGATAAGGATGCAATCTGCTTCGTATAGCACACTCCTTTGGGTAACACTCAGGTCAGCGCTGAGCTCGCTCTTAAATAGCTCGTTTAGGGCGAACAGTATTTCAGGCAGTTCGCATATCTCGTTTAACTCTTGGCCCGGCTGTTTGAATAAGGCGACCCATTCGTACTGGCTTTTGAACCGAGATAGTAATCGCAATGCTAAATTGAACAGTGAGCATGGAGCGTAAGGCCGTCCTGCAAGGTCCAAGGGAATCGCAGCTGGCCACGCGGTTCCAAAGGATTCCTCTACTACGATATCTATCTCATCGCGGTTTCTTGCAGGAAAACGCTCATTTGCTGCCTTTCCTTTCATGTGCGACACAGCTCACCTTTTCGGGCGTGGACTGTTTCTAAAATAAATGAGGAACAATTCTCAGAAAAGCTCATGTGGGATATCGACAAAAAGAGCGGACACGTTCGCCATATTAACGGTTGCGATGCATATTTCGATCCCGCTCAAACGCACGGGCTTGAAATCCCGCTAATTGGACCTTTCGGATCATGCACGATAGAGCCTACTGAAATCGCATCGTTAGTGGTGTCGATTGAATCGGAATATCCGGAGCGATACATCGTATGGGGAAGGGAGACCGAAGAAAGCAACCGTTCGGCGAGGTTCATGGGTATCGAAGCTGGATGGAAAGGCGATTATTCATTCCGAACGTTGTTACTACAAAGCCTAGGGCAAACAAATCAGATACTTAAAGAATGGAGGATCTCGTCTTCTGGCGTAATCGAACACCAAACCGGGCCATCTTTCGGGATCGAGGACGACGTCATCGTATTGATTGACACTTTAGGCATTGACACCTTATGTGCAGAAACCTTTCTGCTTGCGATTAACGTAGCTCAGGAACTGATCTGCGAAGCACCGTTTGCAGCGGCTATATGATGTTCCTCTACGATTGCGTCTGGTTTTCTGCATATGGCAAGGTCTGAGTAGCCCCTGTAGCACTGTGCGACTTCGTTAACCGAAAAGCCGGTGTCCATTAACGCTTCCTCGAATTGCTCGGTAGAGTGCGTCCAATAAGCACCAGAATCTTGCCCTCGAGTAGTATTGACGTTTTCTCGACTGACCTTTGCAAAGTGCAGAAACTCGCGGGCCGCCCGGACGTATCCGTGTCGCTTTGCTACCTCTCCAAGAATGTAGAACGCCCAATCAACAACATTTTGCCGCCTGCCGAAATCGATCATGAACAAGGCGCCACCCGGCTTCAGCCAGCTATAGAGCTTCTTCAAAACAAGCTTTTGGGGATTCATAGCGTACAAAGAGTGGACGCAGATGAGGATATCGAATTCTTCAGCGGGGATATCCAAGCGTTGAACGTACTCTTCCACTAGCTCGACGTTCTTGAAACCACGAGCGCGGTACTTTTGCGCCGCGATCCTATTCATTTCGGAATCCGAATCGATATGAACGTATGAAGCTTGCGGATAGAACGCCTGCATTTCACAGATGTAATTTCCAGTACCCGCCCCTACATCGGCCACCTTGATTTCGGCATCAAAGTTTTGCTCCTCCAAAACCCGACGGAACAACTCCAGATTCGCCTCGTAGGCCGGATTGAGTGAAGCCATACGATCGTATTCCGGAGCGTAACGGCTAAAGGACATCGGCGCATTTGTGTATGGCTCTGCCAACGGGACCCCATATCGAAAATACAACAAGTCCCTTTTTGTATTTTTCGCCTAGATTTCAACAGACTGGCGGATCTTAGCCGCGCGTCTTTTGAATTTAAAGAAGTAATTAGACAAGAGAGCGAACCTCTTGAATATGGCTAAGACGATTCGATCGACACCCTTTGGCTCTAAGACACCTGCCCCGAAGAGATAGTCTGCTACAGATCGCCAAACAAAATTCCAGTAAAGCGGATTGACCTTGTCACCTTGAATTGCCCTATAGGCATCAGCCAGGAGTACAACAGAATCGTTAGTATGCAAACAACGCCAACCGGCTTTACGGAACAGCAAACCATCATCCTTTGCGCAAATTACCAACACTTTGTGTCTTTCAGTGCTGATACAGCTTGAACAGATGTACCTGATCAGAGCTAAGATAACATCGTTCCTGTACTCTTCTAGAACGTCCGTGCCGATTCCACTCACTTCGATCAGCTCATCTGCCCTCCCTTCGGACGACGGCACCATAAACTCCGGTTCACACAATAAGCCATCAGAGACGCTAGGGTAGCGAACACGGGCAGTAACAATAGCCTTATTGCCCACCTTTCCGACAATGATTCGAGCCTTGCGATCCTTCTCATCTGCAAAGCTAATTAGCTCTTCCGCTCGTGCTTCAGCAGTTTTCCTACGCAATGCTAAAGCAGCAAAAAAGTCGCTCTCCGTCTTCAGAGGATAAAAAGCGATGCCTAAGCTTACGTTGTCGGGAACTAGACCCTCGGCAACCAATTCTTCAATAGAACTGTCTTGGCTAAATTGAATGAGATACTGGCCCAGCAAGGTTAAGAGCTGGGTCGACGGATTGGTCATCGTAACCCCAACTTCCAAGAGTTCCTCAGCTCCAGATTTACCAATCTGCAACCTTACAATCTCTACTGGAATGATGGTCTCTGAAACCATTGGGAGATGAACGGACAGGTTCAACTTCATCCCAGGTATAAGAAAGCTATTGGACAACTGTGTAGTTAAGAGCAATCCGTGCCGGCTGATGTCCCTTACTTTGAAACCGATGAACTCATTAAATCGGCCGGGGGCGGGCGCAATAGCCCTAGGAACGTATTCCTCACTGCACAGCCACCGCTGAGCCGATCGCTCGTCTCTGGAGGTGTCCTCGAAGCTCCTAGCCTTTGTTTCGAAAAAGCGGACACCGAAGAGGCCATCAGGATCTGAGTCATGCGTTTCATCAATAACAAGCCCATGAAAATCCGATCTCCGACCTCCAATAACTATTTGCAGGTCGATGGACTCACCTCTAGCAAATTTTTCAACTTCTTTCGTTTGAACTAATTCGATACCGAGAGGGCTCAAACGCCACACCCTGATTGGCACGTATTTGTTACCTGCTTCGGAAGAACGCCTAACCCGCGCATGAACCACGTCAGTTTCACGGACTTCAACAGGTATAACCTGCTTGTGAAGGCCATGTTTCGGCTCAGAGCTTTGCACGACTCTTCTCGCGCCCAACCAAGGAAAGCAAGCTCGGAAGTAGTCCCAAATCGAATTTGAGAGACATCAAGAGAATAACTCCAGTACAGGCCGCTAGCGTGATGTTTAACCCGAAATCAGAGTAAAGCAGAGGGGACAATCCAACCACGAAAACAAAAGTCGTTGCGATAATCGGAACACCTACTCTGTGCACACTAGTCCTGGTGCTCTCCCTTGGAGATTGACCAAATCCAAGGGCTCTTCTTTGCTGATAAATAAGATGAATCGCATCGTCGATGACTACTCCAATCGAGATAGCGATTACGATTGTGCCTGCCAATCCTATGGAGTCTACGACCCACCCCCATATTCCAAACCCTGCGAGCACAGGCAGAGTTATTGCTGCTAACGCAATTAATGAGATCTTCCAACTTCGAAAGAAGAATCCCAAGAGAACCGCCGTAAACAACAAAGATGTCGCAATAGCTTTCGCTACTGACGGTATATTGGAAGATGAGAGATGAGCTACCGGAATATTCTCACCCGTAACAACTACGTCGATACGCTGACTATCCGCAGTCCAGAGGTAGATTAGCTTTTCTAACTCCTGGATCTTCTGAGCCGAACCGGCACCCAAAAAGACCGGCAAGTGTGTTTGAGTATGATCCGATGAAATGAGATCTCGAGTAGTGCCCGAATGATCTAAGGCCATCTCGTAAGCAAAGTGAAACAGTTGGGAATGGCCACTCGCAGGCACGGCATCGACCTCCGCTTCTATGTCAAAAGCATGGAGTAGTGATCTTTGAATGTCCGCCAACGACACGGCGCTCGCTACGAAGTCTTCCTGTCTGAGCATGCTAGCTAATGCATCAATCTCTGAAAGTATGATCGGGTCGAATACGGTTCCCTCCTTCGCCTTAACTTGCACCTCTATGTGATTGGGCCCAACCAAATGATGCATGATGAAGTCCGTGTCATGCTTGAAATCAGTTCGCTCACTAAAATACTCGACAAAATCCTCATCGATCTTCAGTTGGGTTAGGCCGCCGATCGACGCTAACACAACCGCTAACACAATCCATTCTCTGGCTTGGCCTCTATCAATAGAAGCTGTGTATCGATTCAAACGTTCTTGCAAGACACGGTTTAAGCTTGAGTCCCGAGACCTCTTAGCCGTATCTAGCAACAGAGGCGTTAACGTTACCGCCAGAGCACTTCCACATAAGACGCCAATTGTAGATAGCAACCCGATGTCACGAACTGGCGGTGAACTCACAAACAGCAAACTGCCCAAAGAAACCACAGACGTCAGACAGGTGAGTAAAATGGGAGCTAGATTAACCGTAAGCGCGGTAGTTGCCGCAAACGCAGGGCCGCGAGGATCCTCGCACAACCTAAGGTAGTGGGTGAACAGGTGCATCGTAGACGCCACAACAAGCGTTAATATGACGATTGGGGCAGCGGCACTTGCCGAATTAAGCTCGACCCCCAACCAACCACCCATGCCCATCGCAATTACCACCGCCCCAAAGCCTGTAGCCAACATAATGCTGGCGTTCCTAACCCCCCCAAGGAAGAGAACCAACAGAACCAAAATCAGTGTCGCGGAGAACGCAAAATTCAGAGTTGAGTCCCTTTGTCCCGCATCAACGAAAGCCTGGGACATGGGGATGCCTCCGGTAACGTAGATTCGCATCGAAGGGAACTTCTCCGTGAACTCTTTCTTGATCTGCGTTGCTTCGTCGTTTATCCGCGCAATCTTCGACGCTTCTTTGCGATCGAGATTGTAGGTACCTGCAACACCTAGAACACTCGCGTCCTCGCTAATCAATCGGCGTAGCACAATCGGGTCGTTCGCAACAGAACGCCTGTCAGCAAAGCAAGCACTGGGACACAGGTAGTCTAAGTAAGGCTCGACAACGAGTTCCCCGTTTTCGCTGTAGGCGTGCGAAACGCTCGCCATGGAGTCTACACTGCGTACGTTGGTTGTTTCTCTAACGCGTTCATCCAACCATTTCAGCGCCTCTCTAACACGCACAGATTCAGTGAATAGTTCGTCAGATTGCATCGCAAAGAGGATCGTGTGGCTGGGTAAAAACGTTTCCTCAAAACGACGAAGAGCAACAGCCCTTGGATCAGCCTCATCAAAGAAGACTCGGGTATCAGGAGTGAAGGTGAGTTTTGACAATCCACTCGCCGCAAAAACAACGGCTACACAGACAACTAAAATCGTTGCTCGGCGATGAGCAAACAACCATTCAGCCCACATGACTGGCTTTACGCTGCTTCACGTAACCATCTGCAAACGTTACACGGTCACGGCGCTTTCAAGGCTCTGAGCGCATCATATGCTAGCAGAACGAAATCGGATGATTGATCGGCAGGCCGAAGCACCGAGACATTTCTAACCTCAGGAAAATCTCTGATCTCCACATTGGCAGACGCCAGACAGATATTGTGCAACTCGACGTTGGTTTGCATCGTCAACAAAATATCCGCTGCCTGAGCACTTAACAACAAGTCACCGGGAGCAAGTTGATGCATAAGCCCTTCTTCTTTGGTTGCATCATCAAGCCGGCTGAGGAAATTGACCGGCGGACCGAGTGCTGTGATCTCCACGCCTGAGTTAAGGCCTCCGACATTACCAACTATCGCTTCACCGCAAGAAATCAATATGTAACGCTTTACCTCGACTGCGGAAGTTGTTTCGTTTAGGTCCTGGTTCAGCTCTGATAACTTCAGGCCGGCCAGAACGGCCCTTAAGACATTGACATGCGGATCTTCATGATCGAAGTACGCAAAAATTAGGTCTCCGATTTTTCTGGGTATTCCGTGTTGATCTTCAACTGCGTCAGAACAGACTTTGACTTCAGGTATAACGCTATCCAACAAGAAACTGTCTACATCTCTACTACCCTGGGTGAAACCACGAATGTCTGAGAAGAGGCATGCAACCTCGGTCTTCTGAGGTGTGAGTACCTCAATAGTCGCATTCATTGGCGACATCCGTTCCTTGTCTATTTTCGTTTCGATGCGTTCCGCTATTACTCTAGGTATGAAGCTCTTCAGTCTAGCCTCAAAGTCTTTTCCAAGCTTAATCACCTCCCTTCTCGATTCGTCTCGCTCGTTCTCACGAATAAAGGCTTGAATTTCAAACATATACGCTGAGCGAGCGACTGAGGAAACTAAACAGAAAAATAGAGCCGCACTGACTAAGGAATTAATTTCTACACCCGCTTTTAAAAGAGGATAAAAACAAAGGAGACTCACTGGGACTGAAAAAAATAGGCTTTTCAAAGGAGAAGTTTGCAGTATGAGCACGGCAGCGAAAATGAACGCAAACGGATAAATCCAAGGAGCTTCCGAATAAAAGAAAGTTACCCACGCTTGTGCGACACAGCCCGCAGCCATAGCGATTGAGGCTGGCCATCTGAAGAAGCGGCTCGATAGGGCCAGTGGAGAGGCATAGAAAGCTAGACACAACAAACAAAGGGCGGTCGCAACCAATCGAAAGGCCAACCACGCTGAGGTTGGTTGAAGATTATTTGGGATATCAAAGATGAAGTAATGCGCCAAATAAGCAGCGGCAGCGGCTACAAAGAAAATTCGCGCAATTCGGCTAAATTTTTCGCGCTCAACAGACTGCCAGGATTGACTCCAAGGAGTCCCCTCTAGCGATAGGTCAGGCCACGCATACAATAGTATTCGGCGAAAAAAATTCATGATCTAAGCAGCAAGTCGTCGTACTGGTTTAGAAATCACTAAAGCAACGACCACATTGTAAGGTACAACAGAGCCTTGGAAGCCGAGATTTAGATAAGCGCGCAGATTTGTGCGACAGAACGCACACTTTTCGCAAAAACCCGAGACTAAGCAGCGGCGTCTACAGAAGATATTTGAGAATTGCCCGCCCAACCGTGTAAGAGATGTGCGACGTGACTGGCTAACCCAGCAACGATCGAGCAAGATCGTAGTACATCTCCCTGCCGATCAAGCAGGCCCATCTATGCGAAAAACAATAATTCTTCCGAAAATCAGGCGAGAAGAACTATGCTTCATCGCTCTGCAGAGGACCCGAGCTTTCGCGCTAGGACTCGAGCAGGCAGCTAAAGAAAGTTACTTATTTGCGCTCTCTGCAAGTAACGTGGCAATAGTACTCGTGATAGCTGCGTACATACTTTCGTACTTTGCAGAAAAAGCCATTTCAGGTCTGGCATTCGACACTCTGACCTTGCGGTTGTTCGTATGCCTATCGATCGTTGTATTCCTGCTAAAGAAATGGTGGCCGAAGTGGGCGCAGCAAGCTGGCCACATCATCTGGATGGTCAATATAAGCATCATGTTGCCCTTCTGCTTCGGTACGATTGTTGTAGTAGATGCGGCACTCTCTCCAAGAGACAGCCCACCAAACACTGTTGCTTTAATGCAATACGTTTTGTCTGTCTTCTTCCTCGTCCAGGCGCTCTTTAGCATTAAGCTAATTTTAATTAGTTGGCTGATCGCATCTGCCTTTGCGTTCGTTCCGCTGATATTCATTGATTCCCCAAATCTCAAATCCGTAGCGGACAGCATCTTTTTCATAATTCCTTTCTTCGCGACAATCCTCCTCGTCGGCGGGGTCATAAGTAGAGGTATATTTTCTATACAAAACGAGAAAGAACAGGCTGTTTGGAATGTTGCGAATGCTGTGGCTCATCAACTCAGAACTCCCTTGGCAACAATAAGGAATCTGTCTACCGGCACTCTCAGTCAACTCCCCGTTTTGATAGATGGCTATCACTTCGCGGCTCTCGCAGGCAAGGTCGAGAGACCAATCAGCGAACATAAGCTAGAGCAACTCAGAGACGCCCTGGACTCCATTTCCGAAGAAGTTCGCCACTCAAACGCACTCATCGACATTCTCATCGCCAACTCAAAGCCCATCGAGAAAATGGATGTGCCCACCACGCCGGTATCGATTCGCACCGTGATCGAGCGAGCGATCAAAGGCTACCCGTACAACAACCCATTCGAACGCTCGTTGGTCGCGTTCGAATCGGACACAGATTTCGATGTCTACGCCACGGAAAACATGTTGTTGCACGTGTTGTACAACCTGATCGGGAACGCCGTCGTGTTTTCGCAGAGGTCGCGATACGAACCCGCCATCGATATCTCGCTGACGCAGACCGACGCCTGGAACCTGGTAAAAGTACGGGACAACGGCCTCGGAGTGCCCCGAGATAGTCTGCAACGCATTTTCGATCCGTTCTTTTCGCAGAATTCACCGAACGGCACAGGGATCGGTTTGAGTTTCTGCAAAAGCGTGATGGAAGGCCTGGGCGGGAAAATCGAGTGTCAATCGGAAGAAGGCGAGTACTGCGAGATGATCCTGTACTTTCCTAAGTCGCCCGCCGTATCAGCCGCCTGAGAAGAGTTTCCTCGCGTTTTCCGAAAGGCGCTGCGCCTGCGGCGGCAGGGCGCCGATTTCTGACAACCCATCGACGTGCGGATAGTCGCTGCCCCACATGATGCGATCCTGGCCGACAAGTTCGAGTGCCGTATCGATGGTGCGTTCCAGCGGCTCCGCGACGAAGTAGCAGTTTGAGCGGATGTAGTCGCTGGGCTTTTTCTGAATCGCCACGAGATCTCGGAATACTTCGTATTTGGCGTCGAGGCGATCCATCAGGTATGGCGCGTAGCCCGCGCCAGCCTCAACGCTGACGATCTTGAGGTTCGGAAACCGTTCGAACAGTCCATCCGTGAGCATGCTGGTCAATGCGGGAATCATCTGTCCGGTTGCGCCCAGGCCGAAACCGAAGATCGGCCCGGGACTGGTTGCATGCCATTCGGCAAACGGGACCGCAGCGCCAGAGAAACGAACGACGACGTGCAGACAGCCAGGGACGCCGGCCTCCTGGCAAAGGGCCCAGAGTCGGTCAAAGGCGGGATCTCCAGGCCGTTTCGCGGCAACGGTTTCCGGCGGCACAAAAAGCGCTTTCGCACCGCGGGCGATGCAACGCTCGAGCTCGTTCGCCGCCTCGTCTACGTCATGCCAGTTGATCACCGCGACAGGCCAGACGCGGCCTTCGCAGACCTGCGCGAAGTCATACATCCAGTTGTTGTAGGCGCGGCAGTACGCGTTCGCGAGATCCTGATCATCGGTGGGAAACGGGAGGATACAAATGGTCGGAAAGACCAGCGCGTGGTCGAGGCCCCATGCATCCATCTGTTCGAGTTTGGCGCGCGGGTCATAGCTCGCCGCGGGCGCCCCATCGATATACTTCATCCCTGGCACGAATAGCTTGGTTTTGTCCACATGAGCGCCGCCGAGGCCTGCCAGAACACCTTGCAGCACCACCTGCTCGCCTATGATGAGCTGCTCCACGCCATCGGTTTCCTCGATCCGAATGGCGCGAGGTTTGAAACGTTCTTCCAGATAATTCAACCAGAGATCAGCGGGTTCCAGGATGTGCGAGTCGCAATCAATCAAATCAGCAGCTTTCACAGAGACATTCGTTGCGGCTAGCATACGGGACTGGGAACCGGGAAAGAAAGCGAACGCGCCATGTTGAAACGCGTGAAGGGGTACTTGCAGATTCGGGACGAACCCGCATCGGAAGCATCCGAACAGCTCGAGCAGCAGGGGTTTGTGCTGGTGAAAGGTGTGTTGTCGGCCGCTGAGGTGACGGAGCTCGCCGATGACATCAACCGTGCTTTCGATGAGCTGGAACCCGACAAGCGACGCCCCATCGGGGCGAATGACAATTTCCGCTACGAGATGCTCAATCGCAGCTCGATATGCCAGCGCACGATTGGCCACCGCGGTATTCTCGACGTGATCGAACCTTTGCTCGGCGAGGACTGCCACGTCATCGCCAACACAGCCTGGCGCAACCCGCCGCACGGCGAGCATGAGCACAACGGACAACACTGGCACATCGACGCCGGTCCACACGTGCCCATGCCCGAGGGCGTGCGCTGGCCGGAGGACATTCCTCACCCGGTATTTGCCGTGGGCGTGCACGTCTATCTGCAGGCCTGCCGTATCGAAGACGGCCCAACCGGTGTGATCCCCGGCTCGCACCTGTCCGGCATCTTCCCGCCGCGGGACCGGTTGTTGGACGATCGCCTCACCTATAACGGCCAGGGCGTCTTGCCTCTACTGGCCGAACCGGGGGACGTGGCTTTTTTTGTATCGGACCTCTGGCACCGGCGTATGCCGACCCAGCCCGGTGATCGAGGGCGCTTTTTTCTACAGATTCATTACGGGCGTCGCGACATCGCGCAACGCCTGCGTACTACTGACAACGCTAACCATCTTTCCGCCGAGGCGATCGCTCGCGCTGAAACCCCACGGGATAAAACCGTCGTGGGGCTGCACGAAGCTTTCTTCTACGACGGCTAAACATCACCAATAAGAGGTCAACATGGCACACGAACAACTCGGACTCACCAACGACGAGCTTCTCAGTACAACCCGCGCAGTCCGCAAGCGCCTCGATTTCGATCGGCCGGTGCCGATGGATGTCATCGAGGAATGTCTCAGCATGGCGGTGCAGGCACCGACCGGCTCCAACGCCCAGGGCTGGCAATTCATGTTCGTCACCGATGCGGATAAGAAGGCAAAAATCGCCGAGATATATGCCAAAGTCTGGGAGCTGTACCGGGAAATGCCGGTGGCCATCCACCACTTGCACAAAGACAGCGGCGACAACTCGCTGATCGAAAGCCAGAACCGCTCAACGTCTTCCGCCGAGTATCTGGCTGCGAACATGGCCAAAGCGCCGGTCCTGATGATCCCTTGCATCGCGGGCCGCATCGAGCCGATGGCCGCGCAGTCCGGCAACTTCGGATGCGCGGCAACGTACGGTTCCATCATCCCAGCAGCATGGAGCTTCATGATCGCCGCCCGCGCCCGCGGCCTGGGTACCGCCTGGACCACGTTGCACTTAATGCACGAACAAGAAGTCGCAGAACTGCTGGGGATACCCTACGAGGAGTACACTCAGGTAGCGCTCATCCCCATCGCATACACCAAGGGCACAGACTTCAAACCCGCTTATCGCCCGCCGCTGGATACGGTGATGCACGTCGACAACTGGTAGCCATCGATCACCCGGCAATTCGCAACGCAAGCGCATGTCCACGTCATCACGGGGACATGCGCGAGCCATCGCCGCGTATTTGACGCTTCCCTATTGACCACCGGGGCGCTTCCTCTTTAGTCTGGCGACTTACAAAGCAAGACACTTGCTGCCATGACAGCCTCGGCCCTAGACAACGTCATCGTCGTCGGAAATTCATCCGATGATCCCTTCGCCATCGACCTGGCATTCAGCCTCGGACAAGCAGAAGACATCGCTGATCTCATCAGCATGAAAACATTTGCCAACACTGAGTTTTGTCCCCGCTTCATCTCCGACGAGGACGACTTCGATCGCATTGGCACCAAGCTCGTGGGCAAAACCGTTGTCATCGTCAGCACATCGAGCCTCATCGTCAGCCGACAGAATCTGGCGATGCGTAATCTGCTGATCGCGCGGGCGGCGAAAGAGAACGGTGCGGCACAAGTCGTGCTCATCGAACCGGACCTGTACTACAGCGCTCAGGACCGGGGGCCGACCAGCGAGCTTGGCGAAACCCTGCATCCGCGCGATAAAGCGGATCTCAAAAAATTCGACGGGCAGCCTTTTACCGCAAAGCTCTATGCTCAAATGCTGAAGCTGGCCGGCGTCGATCGGGTTCTGACGGTGCACAATCACTCTCACTCCGTGCAGCGCATGTTCACTGAGGTGTTCGAGGGCAATTTCCATAACCTGATTCCTTACGACATCTATACCGACTACCTCCGTAACTCGGATCTCGTCAGCCCCGGGCCCGACGGTGAAGGTCTCGCGCTGTGCGCTCCGGACAAAGGTGCGCGGGACTTCGTCAAAGAGATGTTCAACCGCCTGAATCTGCCGAAAGCAAAATTCATCCTGCTGGACAAAGAGCGCAGCGGCGAGCGCGCGGTCGAAATCAAGCTACACGATGAGAGCGAGTCGACCTTCGAAGAAATCGACGGTCACGACATCGTGCTGTTCGACGACATGGTGCGTACCGGTTCTACGGTGGTGAAGTCGTGCCAGTTCTTGAAGCAGATCCGGCCGCGCCGCACGGTCTTCGCCGTCACCCACTTCTACGCCAGCGAAGAGGGCCGCGAGAAAATGGCGAGTCCCGCCATCGATGAAATCCTGACGTTGAACACCCTGCCAACGGTACTGAACCGCGACGTGCAGGGTCGCCTGCGACGCAAAATGGTGGTGCTCAAGATCGAACGTTGGCTGGCGCAGAAATTCGGCGAGATTCTGGAGCTCCCCATCGCAAGGGAGGATGGGCGCTATCAGATCGACATGTCCTCAACCAATCCGCGCTTCATTCGCAAGATCTGGTCCAGCGAGCAGCTCAAGGAACTCCACCCCGAGCGCTGACGCGGGACACATCCAATCGTGCGCCCCTTTATCCGGACAGGCGTGACATAATCCTCGGTTTGCACGGGTGATTCGACGCCTGCGCAGACTTTCACCGAGCAGATGTCACAGAAAGATCTCACCCAGGGCTCCGTCCCGGTATCGCTTGCCAAACTGACGGCGCCCATGGTGATGGGCGTCGCTTCGAGCATCCTGGTGCAAACCCTGGAAATGGGGTTCATCGGCCAGCTTTCCACGCAGCACGTCGCCGCCATTACCTTTACGTTCCCTGTTGCGATGTTCTTAACGAGCATCGCGCTGGGAATCAGTATCGGCACGAGTTCAGTGATCGCTCGCAGCGTCGGCAGCGGTGACGGCGACGTCGCGCGCCTGGGCACGCACGCGCTGATGCTGGTTGCGCTCATCATGTCGATACTGTCGATCATCGCCTGGATGCTCCTCGACGCGATTTTCCTGGGCATGGGCGCGAGCGAATCGCTGCTGCCCCTGATCCACAGCTATATGGACATCTACCTGCCTGGCGTGGTGCTGTTCACCCTCACAATGATTGCAAGCTCAATCATGCGCGCGAGCGGCAATGCCAACGTACCGGGCGTCGTCATGACCGTGGCGGCGCTTGTCAATCTGGCGTTGGATCCCATCTTCATTTTCGGCTGGTTCGGTGTACCGCGCATGGAGCTTGCCGGTGCCGCCACGGCGATGCTCATCGCCCGCATCGGTTCAACCATTGTCCTGCTGGCCTATGTCTACCGCGGGCACATGATGCAGACAACCGATGTTTTCTCAGGCTTCATCGCCTCAGCGAGACGCATCCTGCACGTTGGTCTCCCCGCGATGGCAACCCAACTGATCGGGCCGGTGACCGCCGCGTTGATCACTCGCCTGCTGGCAGGTCATGGCGAGATCGTGGTCGCCGCATTTGGCGTGGCGCAGCGCATCGAAGCAGTTGCAGCGATGATGCTCTTCGCCCTCTCAGGCTCCATCGGCCCCTTCGTCGGACAAAACTGGGGCGCACGGCGGGCCGACCGCGTCAGCGCCGGCGTCAGGGCCAGCTATCAGTTTTCGCTGCTGTGGGGGCTCATCATTGCCGTGCCCTTGTTCTTTTTTGGCGGAGACATCGCCGGTTGGATCGACGAATCCCCGACGGTGATTTCCGTCGCGGCGTTTTACCTGGCATTAGTCCCCTGGGGATATGGATTCTGGGGTGTCCTGATGATGG
Source organism: Pseudomonadales bacterium (assembly GCA_965267275.1). Classification (GTDB taxonomy): domain Bacteria; phylum Pseudomonadota; class Gammaproteobacteria; order Pseudomonadales; family Azotimanducaceae; genus UBA4421. Next base: position 539,364 of record OZ253950.1, on the reverse strand, counting down.
CATCGGCAAGCTTCAATGCCCTCGGCAAGCCGCTGCCGGGCACCGCCCTCAGCTTCTTGCGCATGTTCATCATCTACCTCCCGCTGGCAACTCTGCTGAACAATATCTACGGCTACCAGGGGATCTTCTGGGCGACGCTCATCAGCAACGTTCTTCTGGGCATTGCCGGTTGGGCTTGGTTTAAAATGCGGCTTGTGAGAATGAGCCAGAAAGTCTAAGTGCTGCGCCGCCGCATCATCAGCATCTTCGCCGTCTTTGCCACAGCGTTGGTGCTCTTGTCGTTAGCGCCCTTCCTGGTGCTGCTGAGCCTGATCCTCGCACTCTTTCCCGCCCTGCGCACCACGCCACAGGCGCTGGGTTTCGCCTACGGTTACTTGTTCTATGAAATTGTCGGAATCTTCCGTCTCGGCTGGTTATGGCTGCGCTACCGCAACGATCCGACTTATCTCGATCGCAATCAACAGGTGCAATACTGGTGGACGGCTGGCTTGCTGAACCTGGGCGTACGCCTTTACGAGCTCACTTTCAACATCTCCGGTTCCGACGCGATCGAAGGTCCCACCGCGCTGATGATTCCACGCCATACCAGCATTGGCGACACGGTGTTGCCGATGCACTTCTTTGCCGCCGCGCGCAACGAGGGCATGCGCTACATCCTCAAGAACGAGCTTGCGGTGCTGCCCTGCCTCGATATCGCCGGCCACCGTTTGCCGAACCTGTTTATCGACCGCAGCGGCCAGGACACCGCGGGGGAACTGGCTGCGGTGCGCAAGCTGACCCGCGAAGCCGGCGACACGGAGTCCGTGCTGATCTATCCAGAAGGCACCCGGGCAACCGCTGCCAAACGTGAGCGCCTGCGCGCCGACAAACCTCAGCTCGCCGAGCAGCTGGAACGCTGGCCGCACCTGCTGCCGCCCCGCCTCGGCGGCGTGCAGGCAATGCTCGAAGCCAATCCCGGCAAAGACGTCGTGTTCCTGGCACATACCGGTTTCGAAGGCTCCGCGTCCCTGCACGACCTCATGAGCGGCGCCTGGCGCGGCCAGGTCGTACGGTTGAGGTTCTGGCGCGTGCCTTATGACGAGATCCCTGAAGATACCGCGGCGTTCATGTTCGCGCAGTGGGACCGCATGCAGGCAGTCGTGGCCGACTTAATCGCCCTGGATCAATAGGCGGCCGCGCCAGGCGCGTCGCATCGCGCCTGGTCTTACAACCCGATCAGCACCTAAAAATGGAACTTGATCCAAGAATCTACGTCGATTATCTTGCCCCCCGCGAAAAGTGGAGAGAAAATGAAGTTCTCTCCCACTTTGCCAAGAAAATTGACCTGAGGGTCGTTACGAGGGGTTTAATTAATGAAGTCAATGAGTGGTCGATTTCCGACCGAAGTATTCTACGCAGTTGTCGCCTGCACTCTGATCAGCACCGGGGTGTCCGCACCCGCATGGGCTGCAGAGGGCGCGCGTGCGCTGGAGGAAATCGTGGTGACCGCCCGTCGCCAGGACGAAACGCTGCAGGACGTACCTGTCACCATCACCTCTGTCGGTGGCGAGCAGCTGGATATTTATCAGCTCGACCAGCCTGAGGAAATCGCGGCACGCGTGCCGAATTTCAACGTACAGACCGGCGGTTCGGGTTCCGGTGGTACGCTGAACCTCCGCGGGGTCGGTAGCTCCGCCATCAGCGCTGCATTCGACTCGGCAGTCGCCTTCGACATCGATGGCGTTCAGGTCAGCCGCATGCGCATGGTGCAATCCGCTTTTCTCGACCTAGAGCAGGTCGACATTCTGAAAGGGCCGCAATCCCTTTACTTCGGTAAGAGCGCCTCAGCAGGCGTCATCTCTTTCCGTTCGGCCAATCCGGGCGAAGAATTCGAAGCGAAGATCGCCGGCGGTTACGACTTCGAGATGGAAGGTCAGTACATTGATGGCTTCATTTCAAGCCCGATCACCGACACGTTCGGCGCTCGCCTTGCCGTGCGCTATGCGGAAAACGACAAGATCTGGGAAAACGAAGCGCCGGGACGCCCGAGCGATTTCAGCGAAGAAGACCTGGCTGCGCGCCTGACGTTGCAATGGGATCCGAGCGACACCCTTTCAATCAACTTCAAAACGGCTATCACCGAACGTGAAGCAGACGATTCCATCGGTAACACCGACATCCTCTGCTCGGTGCCCGGCGACCCCCAGGGCAGCAACTTTGCTGGCGCCCTGCTGCCGTCCGGCTACGACTGTGATTCAGACGACGGCGTTTCCCAGCTTGGCGGTCACAACCAGTTCGTAGGCCAGAACATGTCCGGCATCCGCAACGTGCAACCCTTCGAAGAGCTCGACACGCTCCTGACCCGTGCGCAGATCGACTGGGACCTGAACGACAATCTCACCCTCACCTGGGTATCCAGCTACTTCGAGCTGGAGGAGATCGGTGCGGGCAGCTACGGCTACGACATCAACGGCATCGGCAGTAACGTCACCATCAACGAAACCGAAGCAACCGCGCAGGAACTGCGCCTGACCGGCAACTTCAACGAAAACGTCAGCTTCATCGTCGGCGCGTTCTATCAGGACCGCGACCTTCTGTTCGATACCTCGCAGGAAGCTGTCGGCGGCGCCAACATCGCAGCGGCGCTCAGCCTGCCGACGATCGACCCGGTCACCGGCCGCTCACATGACTGGCGCAAGATCCACGATACGGAGTCCAAAACCGAATCCATTTTCGGCAGTGTCACGGTCCAGGCTACCGATCGCATGGAAATAACCGCCGGTGTCCGCTACTCCGAGGAAGAGCGCACGCAGAACATCAGTGTGCCGAGCATTTTCTATCTCTTCGCGCCGCCGGCGTTCGTACCGAACGGTTTCCAGTCCGGCGATATCGATTTCGAAGATGACAACACTTCCCCTGAGGTCAGCGTCATGTACGCGCTGAACGACAACGTCAACCTGTTCGCCGCCTATAAGAGCGGCTACAAGGCAGGCGGCATCGACAACAGCGCTCTGCCGAGCGCTTCTCTGGCTGCCGCTGCTGCCAGCGGCGATTTCGGCGCGCTGATCTACGAGACGGAGGAAGGCGCTGGCTACGAATTCGGCATGAAAGGCCGTTTTGCTGAAGGCACCCTGCGCCTCGATGTGACGGGTTTCCGCTACGTCTATGAAGACCTGCAGGTGCAGTCCTTCAACGCAGCCGCTATCCAGTTCAGCACGTCCAACGCCGGTGAGCTGGTTTCCCAGGGTGTCGAAATCGACTTCACCTGGCTGCCGGAAATTGAAGGCTTGTCTGTATACGGCGCGTTTTCTTTCCTGGATGCTGAATTCAGCGAAAGCTTCATTCCAGAGCCGCCTACTGGCATTACAGACCCCGCCATCATCCGTCAGTACGACCTGAAGGGCCGCTCGACGTCGGGCGCCGCGGACTATGCGTTTAACGTCGGGTTTGACTACGCGCGTCCCCTTGCCGACACGAACCTCGAGTGGGGCTTCAACTTCAACACCTCGTTCAGCGACGAGTACGAAACCCAGAACGAAGACCCGATCGGCTTTGTACAGGACTCGTTCTGGCTGCTGAACGCGCGCGCGTTCATCGGCTCCGCAGACGGTACGTGGACGCTTTCTGTGATGGGCAGAAACCTCACGGACGAGCTGTACGTCACCACGAGTGGCGGCCGACCGTTCGCCGACGTTTCCAACAACACCCTGCTCCCGGGCGGCGTTGGTTTCTCCGATACGGTATTGAACTACGCGCGCGGCCGACAGCTGTTCGCACAGTTCGAAATCCGTCTATAGTCGGTAGACAGCGTTCTAACGCAGATAAAGGCCACCTTCGGGTGGCCTTTTTTTGTGCGCATCAGCGACTGATGAAGCCACGCAGGAGTCTGGGCGAGCGAGCGAACCCAATCGCCGCAGCCACCCGCAGCGCAGAGCCAAGCGGATACGGCAACGTATGAATACCTCCGTGCACGCGTATGTCGCCAGGTACCGGTAGATCGGGATGCAGCCAGTCCCGCACCGCCAACAACCCATTCAAACGGCGCGATTGCCGCGGGGTCATCGTTTCGACGCGCATGGCCTCAGCGCCGCCAAACGCCGCCGCAAACACCGGATGGTCAAGAGATCGAGTGCGCGTGATCGCGGCGGTGTTGGCGGATACGCGCAGCGGTTGCGCCCCGTCGCTGCCCGCCTGCCCGAACCGCGCCCAGCGCTCGGCAACCAGTATCTTTCCAAGGTATTGTGCGGCCTGATAGCTGCCGCCTTGTATGGTCACGACCGTGCGCGTTGCGCTCGCATCGCCCGATGATACGAACCCGCCACCGCGGCCAACCAGACCGAGCGCGTCGCACGCCGCCTCCCAGAAGGGGCGGCCTGCGCGCCGCGCTGCTATTGCCTCCAGATCTTCCGACGTCAGCTCAGTGGGCGTTGTCGGCGAAACCAGCATCGTGACGCTCGCTACCAGATCTGCTGGCAACGCATCCACTATCGCGTTCATGGCCGCTGTCAGCCGCATTTCCCGCGCCTGCCCCGGCGCATAAGCGTAGAGACCAAGATCCAGCGGCGATCCGTTGGCAAATTTCACCAGCGTTGCCAGAATCTCGCGCGGCTGCGAGAGCAGGTCCGCATTCTCTCCAGGCCAGAACAAGCGCCCGGCCAGACCCTGCGCCTCCGACCATTCTGCCGGCGGCGGGCGCGTATCCAGCCAGAGCACATCAGCACCTGCCTCCAGCCAGAACCGCGTGGGCGCCATCTCCGCGCCCGCGCCCAGCATGACAACTTTACGGCCGCTCAGCCGCAGCGCGCCGTCATCAAACGCTTTATCGACCAGCCAGGTCAACGCTTCGCCCGCGCGCGCAGTGATCACGCCACGCTCGACCAGCAATTCCCCAAGGCGCGCAAGCTGCCCGGCTTCATAACGTGTCCCGCGATAGGTGAAGCTGGGTTGCCAACCACCTGCGCCCGCGAACTGATGTTCATTCAGCGCGAGCGCATCGGCAGGTTCGCGCAGCGCATCGCAAAGCGGCTTCGCGCCTCCAGAGTCCTGCCAGAGGATGTGCGATGCAGACGCGTCGACTATGTGGCGAGCAATACTGGCTCGTTCGGCGCTTGCGAGACGAGCCGCCTCGAGGCGCGGCAGGACGTCTGCGTAAGACTTTCTGAACGCACCGATCGACTGTGGGAAGTCAGCTTCTCTGAAGGCATCGGGGAATGAGGCAATCGCCTCCGCCAGAAGCGTGTGCAGGATGGTTAACGCGCTATGTTCTCCGGCAAGCGCGACCTGCCCGGTGGCATGCGGCATTGAGTTGTATGCCTCACAAATAGCCAAGCCTATCACCAATGCCGGAACCCGCCCAAACGGCCATATGGCGAAACGCCGGTAGCAGATTGGCGAGAGCCTAACTTCTGGTAATACGCTAGTCTTTGTGTATGCCAGCGGAAATTGCAAACCGTCAACTTCTGTCCATTGCCCACGAAGTCGCCGCGGAAGGCGGGGAATGGGCAGACTTTCTGCTGTCTGCCAACATTCCGTTCGTCAACGTTGACGATAGCTTCGCGCGCCTGGATTGGGATCACTACGTCAGAGTGATGGACGCCGCGGTCGCACGCTGGGGTCTCGAGCGGTTGCAGGACATCGCCTTTCGCAGCGTGTTCGCAGAAGAAGTCGCCAGTTTTCGCGACGGGATCACCGTGCAGTGTGACAACCTCGACGAAATGATGACGCACCTCTTCAGCAACAACGGCGCATTCGCCAGCGTGCTGCCCTGCGTCGCCTACGGATTCGAGAAAGCCGGACGCAAACACTGGGTTGTCGAAATGACAATGAATCCGGGCTACGAATTATCGCCAGCGCACTGCCACTTTGGCGTCGGCGTCATGCGTGCTTTGCCATGTTTGTTGTTCGAAAACGAAGCCCTCATAGAACTCGAGATACAGGGCAGTTCGGCCCGATATCATTTTCGAGTACCCGGCTGGCATCCACTGGCAAAGCTGCGTTTGCGCTACGCCCGCAGCAAGTCCAACCTCGGCCTGGCCCAACGTGTGGGGGACACTTTCAACGAGTTGATGGTCCGCCAGGCACGTCTGCAGGCGGAGGCTGAGCGGCGCGCGGAAGTCGAAGCTGAACTGGCCCACTTTGAGAAACTCGAGGCCCTCGGCCGTCTGACCGGCAGCGTGGCCCACGACTTCAACAACCTGTTGACGGTCATCCAGGGACAACTGGAATTGCTCGGCATGGACCTGCAGGACGAGCAGCTCATCGACCGCTTGAACGTTGCTGTCCATGCCGCGGATCGCGGCGCACGGCTGACCAGCCAGCTGCTGGCCTTCGGCCGCCGGGCCGCGCTCCAGCCGGAGTCCACAGACGTCAACGCCGTCATCGAAGGCATGATGCCCATGTTCGCAAGCACGTTTGACACACTGATCGTCAACGTCGAAACCGACCTTGCGCACGACATCAGTGCCACATTTGTCGACCGGAGCAAACTCGAAACCGCGCTCTTGAATCTCGCAATCAACGCCAGGGACGCAATGCCGGCAGGCGGTACCCTCGCGATCACAACGACGAACGTCGAGATAGACGATGCAAGTCAAGCGGACGTCACACCCGGGCACTACGTACTGGTGAAGGTCTCCGATACCGGCCAGGGTATTCCCGCGGATGTGCTCGAGCGCGTCTTCGAGCCATTCTTCTCCACCAAAGAACCAGGCGGCGGGACCGGCCTCGGTTTGTCCATGGTATGGGGCTTCCTAAAACAGTCCGGTGGAAACGCCAGGATATCCAGCACAATCGGCAAAGGTACGACCGTCTGGCTGTACTTCCCCGCTTTCGCCGACCCCAGGCAGGCGGAGCCTGAACCGCCTGAAACCACCAGAAATCCGGATACAGTCAGCAAGGACACACGAATTCTCATTGTCGAGGATGAGGAAGACGTCCGGATCGTGGTTGCCGATATGTTGAAACAGCTCGGTTACGAAGTCGCAACGGCCAAGAATGCCGACGAAGCGCTCGAAACCCTGCGCGCGACTCATTTTGCGCTGCTGCTGACGGACGTCGTGTTACCGGGCGGCATGTCGGGACCAGAAATAGCGCAAGCCGCTCGCAAGCTGCAGCCTGGTCTCGAGGTGATCTTCATGTCCGGATATCCAGATGCAGAGGCAGTCAGCAAAGTATCCATCCGCCCTTCGGACACCATGCTCTCAAAGCCGTTCAGCTACAACCGGCTGAGTATGACGCTACAAAACGTGTTGGAAAAAGATGGCGTGGATCGCGCTTAGCAGGCGCCTGGCAGACTCTGCGCGCCTGTCGCTTCAGTTGTCTCCCTGACCAGCGAGCCCTACCGCCTCCGCGCTGACATCCCAGAGTTTCGTGCGCAGCGCGGCGTCATCCGCCAGCGGTGAGTAGTCGTCGAGCTCACACTGGTTGTAGTACTTACCCGATACTGTCTCCAGGGAAGGATCGCTCGCGAGCATGATGCTGGTTTTTGCACCTTTTTCCGGCGCTATGAAAACAAGACCGATGATCTTGCGGATGAGCCAGGGCACATCGCGCACGATGTCGGTCGCGACGGCGCCCGGGTGCAGCACATTGGAGGTGACGCCCGTCCCTTCCAGACGTTTCGCAAGCTCCACGCCAAAAAGCACGTTGGCGAGCTTCGACTGGTTGTAGGCGGTCTGCGCGCTATATTTTTCAAAACCCTTGAAGCTGTCGAAGTCCAAAACGCCCTTCTTGTGCAGCATGGAAGTAACGGTGATGATGCGGGCGGGCGCGCTCGCCTTGATTACGTCCATCAACAAGTTAGTCAAAAGAAACGGTGCAAGATGGTTGACGCCGATCTGCATCTCATAACCATCTTCGGTGAATCGCTGTTTTGCCGGGAAAGTTCCGGCATTGTTGAGCAGCACATCCAGGCCGTCGTAGGCTGCTGAAAATTTCTGCGCAAGTTCGCGCACACTGGCAAAACTCGCAAGATCTACCGGCAGGTTTACTGCCGGTATCGCGGCACTCTCATTGATCTGCGCCAGTGCATCCGCCGTCTTTTCGCTATCGCGACAAGCCAGAATCACCTCAGCGCCTAGCTTGGCCAACTCTACCGCGGTGATGAGACCGATCCCGCTGTTGCCACCCGTGATGAGTACTCTTTTACCTTGCATCATCTTCCCCGTTTTCTGTCAAAACACGCAGACTGAAACTTCACAGAGTTGGTGCCTGCCTCCCTCGCCCCACCCAATCAGCCTTCATTCCGCTTCTTCAACAACTGATCCCGCTCACGTACCAGACGGGCGATCAACCTGGTTTTGAGGCGTCTGGCACCGAGTGCCCCGAGACGCAACGGGTTGTGAGACACCCAGTCTGGATCATAGTAATATCGCTCGTCCACGCTCATGCGGGGGCGCCAGTAGCGATCTCCGCGAAAGTAGTAGTGCGTCACTTGTGATAAACGCTCCCGGCTGCGATCGGTGCGCGGCGCACCGCCATGCAGCAGGTTCGCCGCCCATATCAACGCCTGCCCTTTCGTCAGCGTCGCGCTTTCAGCCTGCCAACCCTTCTCTTTGATGAGCTCAGCCAGCTTGCGCTCGTATGCCGCATAGTGGTCAAACGAAGCCGGCAGCCCAAAATCAGGCAGGTTCATTTCCGGCAGCTTGTGACTCCCCGGGTAATAAATTACCGGGCCACAGCTGACATCAATATCCTGCAACGCTATCCACACCCCACACATGGCTCCAAACGGTTGTGAGTTGAAGTGCACTGTGTCGGAATGCGCTGGCTGCTCCGTTCCGACCCGGAAGTTCAAAGTCTGGAACGGTCTCGGCGACTTTCCATAGAATTGACGCAGGATACCCAGCACATTCGGATGAAGCGCGAGATCGCGCACTCCGCGAGCGTGCACCCAGGCATCCTGAATTCGGTTTGGATCATGGTAAGCGCTGAGGAAAGGCCGCTGCGGCCAGAAACCGCTGGTCTCGGCTGCGACGCGCTCGATCAGCTGCGGGTCGATCTGCGGATCGAACGTGAGCACGCCACGCTCAGCAAACTCCTCGAGTTGCCGCGCTGATAGCTCAAAGCGCGTCACGGCTCAAATCTGGTCACTGAGTTCAAAGCAGGTCATTCGTCAGCACTTGAGCCAATAACCACCGTTTTCCAGCCGCTTTATGTGACCCGCCGTTGGCGTCGCAAAGTGCGTGCCTATGATCAAGACATCCCCATCAACATATGTTTCAAGGAGACCTTCGCGTGTGGCCTGGCCCTGAGCCTGATCGAAATCAGCCGAGCTGCACCAGTCGGAGCGGGTCATCTGCACGGGATGATGTATACAGTCGCCCGTGATGAGCGCTTCACTGTCATTGGAAGTGATGTGCACGCTGACATGTCCCGGCGTATGTCCCGGCGTCGGTTCCAGACGAACCTCGGGACAGATCTGCTCGGTTTCCGAAACAAAGTCTACAAGACCTGCCTCAACCACAGGCCGTACCGAGTCTGCCAGGATAGGTCCATACGTATCCTCGTCTTCGTTCGCGTCCCAGTAACTCCACTCTTTCTCAGCCAGCAGATACCGGGCGTTGGGAAACGTCGGCACCCATTCCCCGTCGACGAGCATCGTGTTCCAGCCCACGTGATCGACGTGCAGGTGGGTACACATGACCGTATCAATGGACTCCCGCGGATATCCGGCAGCGGCAATATCTTCAAGGAAGCTCGTTTGCAGATTGCTCCACGCCGGGATGTTGCGCTGCTTGTCATTGCCGATACAGGTGTCGACCATGATACGACGCTCGCCCGTATCGATGATGAGTGCGTGGACGCTCATGATCAGGTTGCCTTCCGCATCCATGAAGTGCGGCTGCATCCAGTCATATTCAAGACACGCATCACGCGTGGCGTCCGGCAGGATGAATTTGGTGCCGCCTGCTATCTCCATTTCGATGATGCGCGTGACCTTTACATCACCAATCTGCCATTGGTTCATTGTGTTGCTCCCCTGTACATGTCGTTGAATGTAACCTGCTAATCGAGAGGACGCCACCAGAGCACCTGGCCATCGGTCAGCTCAGCGAGCTGCTCCGCATCCGCCGACGCTTCGCATATCCAGAGGCGCTCTGCAGGCGCTGCTCCCCAGGAGGATCGCAGACTGTGATAGCGCCACAGATAAAGCCTCAGCTGAAAGGTCGGCTCGCAGAAGCCCACCGTTGTCACCTCTCGCGCCTCGGCAATAGCGGCAATCCGCCCTGCATCAGCGAAGAGCGTTCGATCATCACCCGGCTGGCCATAGAGCATGGCAGTACGCACTGCCACAGCCAGCAACAACCCCGCGCAGACGAGCGGCAGCGCGCGCCGCCAGCGGGTCACCGCAGGCGCGTGCACAACCAGCGTCAACGCCAGCGCGAAGAGCGGCAAGGCTGGGAACAGATAAGTCCGGTACTGGCGCGGGCTCAACAAGAGCGGCAACGAGCCAGCCAGGGCGATGACAAACACGGCGATCGCTTCCCGTGATACGGGCGGGCGAGCGCGTCTGACCAGAGAGAGCACCAGCGCGACGACGCCTGCCGCAGCGAGCTGCAGAGTGAGCTGACCGAGCTGATAAAGGCGCCCATGCTCCGGGGCCCTCTCGCCCATAAACGTAGCCACGAGCTGCACGTCGACATAGGCACGCAGACTCTCAAGCGCAGGCGGGTACGACAGCAACGCCGCCAGCGGCAGCACGAAAGCCAAACCGCACACGACCGAACGCACTGCGGCGCGCGTGAGACTCCGCTCCAACACGAGTGCAAACACCGCCGGCGCGATCAGCGGAAAGACCGCAGCGGGACCTTTTATCAGAAATCCGGCCACGCAAAGGCCACCCACGGCGACATCCCAACCTATCTGCCGCCGTCCGCGCCACGCAGCCCAGACCGCTGCCAATGCCGCGAGGGTAACCAGCATTTCCAGCAGGTTGTTTTTAATCACTCGAGTTGTGACGGGCATCAGGAGCAGTAACAACAACGGCCACCAAACCGAGCGGTCGCCGGACATCTCCCGGTGGACGACGCCGACCAGCCAAGCGAGCAAAAGGAAAAGCGCCGCACAGTAGAGGCTTTCTACCCAGAAAGCGTCCCCCCAGAGCTCGAACCAGAGGCTTTGCAGCCAGACGCCGAGCGGCGGATGATCATGAAAGGCGGACGCCGCAGCCTCGAAGTGGGGTGGAAACCAGAAGCTGCCTAAACCTTCGCTCAAGTGACGCGCGATTCCGGCGTACACCACGCCATCGAGCGCCATCGTCGGCACAACCAGATCGCCAACGAGATAAAGAAACGCGGCGCCCAGCACGCAGGCCCAGGCCATGCGCTGCTCCGCAGCGTCATTCATCACGGCAAATCGCGTTCAACGAAGAAATGTCCATCTGTGCGTCTGCGACATTATGCCCAACACCCCGGCAGGACCTGAAATCGCGTTCGACAGGATCTGCTTTTCACACCGACGCCCGTTGGGTAATGTTCGCGTTCTTTTCTGACTAAAACGATAAAAAGAGGAACATATGGGTATTGTCGACGTTGCACGCACGCTGGCGCAGGTGCCAACCCTGCTGAAGCTGAAGAAAGGCATGGTGCCCCGGCCGCTCGACGCTGTCGATTCCATAGCGCTTCAGGTCGAAGACAATGCGGAACGCTTCGGCCAGCGCAGCGCGGTCGTTTTTGAAGGCCGTGAGCTCAACTGGCAGGAGTTCAACGCGCTTGCGAATCAGTATGCGCACACGCTCAAGAGCGAAGGCGTCACGCGCGGCGATACTGTCAGCGTCATCATGGAAAACCGCATAGAGTTCCTTGCGCTCATCGTTGGCGTCAACAAGCTCGGTGCGACGGCAGCGCTCATCAATACCAATCTGCAGGGGCGTCCCTTGACCCACTGCATCACCGTCACAGAGTCCAAAAAGTGCGTGTTCGGCAGCGAAGTGGCGGACGCCATGGCGGAGGTCAAAGCCGACCTCGGACTCGACGAAGGCAGTGACTTCTTCGTGGTCAGCGACGGCGAGGAACCGCCGTCGAACTGGGCGAAAGATTTCTCCAGCATGAGTGCAGACGCACCAACCGAAAACCTCGAGGATTCCAAATCCACGACGCTGGGTGAGGTTGCCCTCTACATATTCACCTCCGGCACCACGGGCCTGCCAAAAGCCGCGGTCCTGTCCAATCGTCGCTATCTTGCCAGCGCCGGGCTCTCTGCAGCGGCCGGTCTGAAGTGCACCGAGGAGGACCGTCTGTATCTGTGCCTGCCGCTCTATCATGGTACGGGGCTCCTGATCGGTGCGGGTTCAGCGTTCGTTTCCGGCGCGAGCATGTTCGTGCGGCGCAAGTTTTCCGCGCGCAACTTCCTGCCCGAGGTGCGCGAATACAATTGCACATGCCTCATCTACATTGGCGAGCTGTGCCGTTACCTGACCAACTCAGAGCGCAAGCCGGACGATCACAACAACCCGATACGTTCGATGATGGGCAACGGCCTGCGGCCCGACGTGTGGATGGATTTCAAAAAACGCTACGGCGTCAAACGCATCGCCGAGTTCTACGGCTCCAGCGAGGGCAACGTCTCGTTTGCCAACCTGATGAACAAGGACTGCACGGTTGGCATGACCTCGATGCCGGTGGCACTCGTCAAATACGACATCCACGACGACGAGATCGTGCGTGATGCCAACGGCCGCTGCATCGAGGTGGAACCCGGTGAACCCGGCCTTTTACTCGGCAAGATCACCGAGGAAACCGTGTTCGAGGGTTATACCGACCCGGAGGCGACGGAGAAGAAAATCATCCGCGATGCGCTCGAAGAAGGCGACGCCTGGTTCAACTCCGGGGACCTCATGCGCACGGTAGATGTCGGCTATACGCTCGGCTACGACCACTATCAATTCGTCGACAGGGTGGGTGACACGTTCCGGTGGAAATCGGAGAACGTCTCCACCAACGAAGTGGGCGAGATCATCAACGGTTTCGATCAGATCAAGTTCAGCAACGTCTATGGTGTCGAGATTCCCGGCACCGATGGGCGCGCGGGCATGGCCGCCCTCATCCTGAACGACGGGGTGACAGAGCTGGACCTGGAGCGGTTTGCCGCTTATGTCGAGCATGAGCTGCCTGGTTACGCGATACCCGTGTTCCTGCGTGTGCAGAAAGACATCGACGTGACCGGCACCTTCAAAATGGTCAAAGGAGACCTGCGCGAACAGGCTTATCACATCGATCAGTTCGACGATCCGGTCTACGTGATGAAGCATGGCGAGCAGAAATTTACCCTGTTGGACGACTCGTACGTTGCTGAGCTCAAGGCAGGCACGGCCGGCTTCTGAGCGCATCTGATCGAATCGCACCACCCGGGCGGCAAGGGATCGGAAAAAAGAAAGGTTCGCTACAGCAGGGACGGGAGGGAGCTAGTTCCCGCGAGGGAGCGAATCGCTGTAGCGAACCTGATGAGTACCACGTCGCTGAAAAGATCTAGCGACAACTCATCATGGGACCTACTTTATGCGGCGGGAACTGAACTCAACCTGAACGGCAAAAGGGCGCTACCTGATCGCCGCGGGGCCGACGCTGAGCAGCGAAACCCTTTGTCACCCCATCTGCCCGGGGGCCGGAGGCGCCAGCTACAAAAACACGGCAATTGAGCACCTGAAACAAGGCACAATGCACCGCATGGAAAAAGCGCTGTTGTTAGATCTCGGCAATGTCGTTCTCGGCATCGACTTTCGCCGGGTATTCACCTATTGGGCAGAGGCAGCCGATGTCGACGAGCAGGTCTTTTACGACGGCTGGGCGATGGATCAGGCTTACCGCGAGCATGAGATCGGTGCCATCAATTTCTCCGAGTACACGGAAACATTGAGCGACCGTTTCGGAGTCGCGCTGTCGGCAGACGAGTGGCTCGCCGGCTGGAACAGCTTATGGACGGACCCTTTTCACGGGGTCATCGAGCTCCTGCCGCAGCTCGCAGATCGTTATCGGTTGTACGGTTTCAGCAACACCAACGAAGCCCACGCCCGGGATTGGCGCAGGCGCTACGAAACCGAGCTTGCGCCGTTCGAAACGATATTCGTATCTTCAGAAATCGGCCTGCGTAAACCTGACGCGCAGGCCTTCGGATATGTCTGCGAAACGATCGGCACACCACCACAACACATCATCTTTCTGGACGATACGCTGGAAAATGTGCACGGCGCGCAGGCCAGCGGCCTGCAGGCGAGGCATGTGCCGTCGGAAGCAGAGGTCGTCGCTACGCTAAGAGCACTCCTCGAGTAGCGTGAGATATCTGAGCGCCTCCTGTCGGGAAGCGCCGCATACCGAAGGTTCAGGCTTGAACGAAGCACAGACGGGCGGGCGGCGCGGGTCACCCCATAAACCGCATTGCAGCGCGCTATCCAGGTGGGGACAGCGCATGCCCGCGGGTTTGCCGTCAGGCAATCCGGGTAACGCGGAAGATATGGAGGGCGCTATGCAACAAGCGCCACACCCGGGCCGGCACTCCATGCCGCGTCAGTTGAACTGGTGGGCCAGCGCGGCGTAGTTCTCCACCATCGGCAAGACCGTGTCCGCATCTGCAGGCGGCAGACCGAAGATGATCCGATTGAAACCAAAACCCAGCAGACGCTCTACAGCCTCACCATCGGGTCCGACTCCGAATACGCTGAAATCGGGCTCGCCTTCGCGCCCGGCTTCTGCCCAGGCCGCGCGCGTCTGCTCGATCCCCGCAGCGTAGTCGAGGACGCCGCTGGCAGCCGCACGCGCCGGATCCTGGTAGATCGGGAACCAGCCGTCGCCGTACTCCGCTATGCGCTTGAAAACGTACTTGGACGACGCGCCCAGCAACACCGGCGGGCCACCCGCACGGTGCGGTTTCGGATACGACCAGAGTTTGTCGAAGTCGACGAAATCACCGTGGTATTCGGCTTCCTCCTCTGTCCAGATCGCCCGCATAGCCAGAATGCGCTCGCGCAAAACCTTCCAGCGATCGCTGTATGCCACGCCATGGTTTTCCATCTCTTCAGCGTTCCAGCCCGCGCCAACGCCAAGCAGCAGCCGCCCGCCGGACAGATGATCGAGGGTCGCCGCCTGCTTGGCCATCAGGATCGGGTCGCGTTCAGTCACAAGGGCTATGCCCGTGCCAACCTTCAGGTCGCGCGTAACACTCGCCGCCATCGACAAAGCGACAAATGGGTCGTGCGTGTGCCAATACTCTTTAGGCAGTTCCCGGCCACCGGGCCATGGTGATATGCGACTGGCGGGGATGTGGGTGTGCTCTGGGAAGAAGAGCGATTCAAATCCATGCGCTTCGGCTTCTCGGGCCAGTATCGGCGGCGCTACGGCATAGTCGGTTGGAAAGATCAGGAGACCGAACTGTGGCATTACATTCCCCAGAGGTTGGCTTTCAGTGTTTCACGGTAGTTTTGATAAGCCGGCATCTGCTCTTCGGTGAGAAACCCCGCCATCGATTTGTCCATCTTCTTCAGCAGTGAATTGGTCCTGCTTTTGATCTTGCGGTCTACCCCAGTCTGATTGTTCCTGCGCATGAGGCTGTTGATCGCCTTCATCCGATCGTCGAGAAACGTGCCGACAGCCTCGCGAAACTGCGGCTGCTGTTCCTCAGTCAAATTCATCGCGGCGGCGGCGGCGAGCACCTCCGGCTTGAGATAGCCAGGCACCTGTTCCTGGGCCCAGGATGCGCCCGCGAACCCGATCAGGATAGCCAGCAATGCTGATTTGAGCAGTCTCGTCATGGTCAACCCCAACTCCAAAGAAGTTATCAGTGTACGCCAGCACACATCACGCGCAACACAGGCTTGGTTTTGCGCCTCGAGACAGACCGAAAGGGTCAGGTGGGATTACAGCGACTGGTTGTCGAAGCTGGAGAGGTAGCGGTCGATCTTGTTGACGTACCGTTCCGCCGCCCGGGTACGCTTGCTGTAGGGTCCAATATTGTACGCGGACAGTGCGCACACCTGATCGCCGTCACAACGCTCCATCAGATGGGACAGCACCTGCGCGCCGCAATAGACGTTCTGTTCCGGATCATGCAGGTCCTGGGTGCCGCAGAAGTCGCTCCAATATTCAGGGCGTACCTGAGCGGGGCCGATCGCGCCGACATGAGATCGGGCGGATTTGCGGAAGGAGCTCTCGGTGACGACGAGGCTGGCAAGCAATTCAGGCGGCAGCTGTTGACGCTCGGACGCTTCGAGAATCCAGTCGGCAAACTCAGTGGCCAACTGGTTCTGGATGCCGAATGCGCTACTGACGCGATGACCAAACTGCGTCACCTCTGCCTGGCGGATCAGCCGGCCATCGGCCGCGGGCGTCGCCAGCGCTACGGTCTCGTAGCCTTGCGGCACGATCACATTGGAAATGGTATAGCTGAGGGTCATCATGCCGCCGACGAGGAGAACAAACGCCATCGCGCCGCAGTACGCAGCACGCGGCGCACGCGAGAGCGCGTGCACAAGCGACGTTTGACTGAAGCTCAGGAGGACGCGTGCCAATCCATTGCGGATAGGCATTCGCTGTACCTGACTTCGCGGTTCCTGGCGCATCATCGTTCCTTTCTACGACCCTTGCATCTACGACCCTTGCACGACAAGCCGCCGGAATCTGCGATACCTCACATCAGTTGTGAGGACCACATCCCGGCGACAGCGGTCATGCGGCGCGTATTTTACTTGCGTTGCGTCACACTATGAACCTAATTTTAGTCGTTGGTTCGCCAAAACTCTGAAAGCGCTTGTAAACGGGATGAAAGTTAGTATTCACCAACCCGCAACCCCAATCAGAATAGGCGCTTATTATATTTTTTTATTCCTAAACGACCGAAAATATCGCCAAATGATATAAAACCCGGCGCGACCTCCGTGATTTACCCCGCTCGCAGCGCCTGAACGATCTTGCCGCGTTCCTCGGCGTCGGAAACCGGGAAGGAAGCCGATGTCCTGTCAACAAAACTGCCATAGCGGGACAACATCTGCGGGGCAATCTCGCCCGGCTCTCCCATCACGCCAAACTCGTTGAGCATGTCGTCGGTAATCAGCGTGCCCATCTCTTTCCATCGGCCCTGCTTGGACATGGCATTGAGCTCACCCTGCAGCTCACCACAGCCGATGGACTCGAGCACACCTTTGTACGCAGGCGTCGAGCCGTAAAACGCGATGCGTTCCTGTGCGGCTTTCTTGCTGGCGGCAAACTCGGCCTCGTCACGGCCCGTAATCACGAAGCAGGAATAGGAGAGCTCAAAGCCATCACGGGTTTTGCCGGCGGCCGCGAGGCCTTTCTCAATCGCCGGTATGGTTACAGATTCGATGTAGGGGATGGTGCTGAACGGATGGATGATCATGCCGTCGGCCACCTCGCCGGCCACTTCCGTCATCTTCGGGCCGACTGCCGCCAGGATCACCCGCGGAGCGCCGAACTCTTTGTCTTCCGGCGTAAACGCCGGTGTCATCAACGTGTGCCGGTAATACTTGCCAACAAATTCCAACGGTTCACCGTCGTACCAGTTGGACCAGATGGCGCGCATTGCCAGAACCAGCTCGCGCATCTGCGCCGCCGGCGCACCCCACTGCATGCTGAAACGCTTGGTGATGTGCGGTTTGATCTGCGAGCCGAGGCCCAGCGTGAAACGACCTTTCGAGTACGCATTCAGATCATGACCAATGTTGGCCAGGTTCATCGGGCTGCGCGCAAACGCCACCGCGATGGATGTGGCCAGCTCGAGCTTTTCGCTGTGCTCGGCAGCGAGCAGGAGCGGGAAGAACGGGTCGTGATTCATTTCCGCCGTGCGCACGCCGTCGTAGCCGGCGGCTTCCATGGCTTTGACGGTCTCAGGAATTTTGTGCAGCTGATGGCCGATGCCGGCGTCTACTTTCATTTCAGGTCTCCTACGAAGCGAGCTCGGCAATAATCTTCATGCGTTCGGACTTCGGAATATTGGCGTATGCCGCCGAGGTCCGATCGACGATGTCGCCGTAACGGTCTTTGATCTGCCCGGCAATGGTTTGTGGCTCGCCAATGACTGCAAACTCTTTCATGACGTCAGGCGTGATGAGCGTGCCCATTTCGTCCCAGCGGCCCTGCTTGGACATCGTATTGAGCTCACCCTGCAGCTCGCCGGCGCCAATGCTGTCGAGGACGGGCTTATAGGCCGGTGTGGAGCCGTAAAACGAAATCGCCTTCGCCGTGGTCACCCTGGCCTCCTCGAGCTCTTCTTCCGTCTGCCCTGTCACGACAAACACCGGGTAGCTGATCTCGAAGTCCTCACGGTTTTTACCGGCTTTGGCAAAGCCCTGCTCCAGCGCAGGGATGGTGGTCTCGCGGAGGTACTTTTCGGTCGTAAACGCATGCACGATCATGCCGTCGGCAACCTCGCCAGCCACCTCGGTCATCTTCGGCCCCACCGCGGCCAGGTAAACCTTGGGCGGACCGTATTCGCAGTCCGTTGGCGTGAACATGGGCGTCATCAGCGTGTGCGTATAAAACTTGCCCGTGAATTCCAGCGGCTTACCTTCGTGCCACGTGGCCCAGATGGCGCGCATCGCCAGAATGAACTCGCGCATACGTGCAGCTGGTGACGACCAGGGCATGCTGAACCGCTTGGTGATGTGCGGCCTGATCTGCGAGCCGAGACCCAGCACAAACCTGCCTTTGGAGAACGCGTTGAGGTCGTGACCAATGTTCGCGAGCACCATCGGGGTACGCGCAAACGCCACGGCGATGGATGTCATCAGCTCCACCTTCTCCGTATTCTGCGCCGCCACCAATAGCGGAAAAAAAGGATCGTGAGCCGTTTCCGCGGTCATGATGCCCGCATAGCCCATTTCTTCGAGTTCCTGCGCCTGCGCGCCTACAGTGCTGAGATCAGCACCTACGCCACCGTCTACTTTCATGTGTCCCCCGGGGATTGGATGAGTGTTGCCCGTGTTGTGCGAGCTTTATCAGTATCAGTTATTCAGTGTCAGTTTTTCGTGAGTGGATGAACGCCACCGTCCTGCGGGGTGTGCAGCAATCCCTTCTGCGCAACACCGCCCGCAATGAAGTGTTCAGTTTCTATGTCCTCCGCATGGAAGGTCAAGCGGTACACCAGATCGTTCGGATGGCGCAAACGCGTACATTCAACCTCTGACAGCCCGAGAAAGAACTTCAACACTACCTTGGACATCACGCCATGTGTCACGAGGGCAATGGCGTCCCAATCGAGATCAAAAAGATCATCCAGGAATACGTGAGAGCGCTTCAGCATGTCCTGCAGATTCTCTCCGCCCGGTGGCTGGAACCAGTACGGATCCGCTTCGCGCGCTGCCCAGGCCTGAGGATAGGTTTCCTCGATTTCGGTCACAGTCTTGCCGGACCAGTGACCACAGTCCCGCTCCATGAGCTCGTCCGCGAAGTCGATCTGCGCCTGGGTAAAAGAGTTGATGATATAGGCCGTTTCCATGGTGCGCCCGGAAGGCGATACCCAGAGCCGATCGACGCCGCCAAGATCCTTGATCAGAGAACCGTTCTGACTGGCTTGCTGCCGGCCGAGCTCGGTGAGCGGCGAATCAAGACGGCCCTGCATGCGGGCTTCGACGTTCCATTCCGTCTGCCCATGTCGCACGATGTACAGATTCTTCAAGCCGGTCTTCCTTGCGACCTTCCTCCTTTTCTTAGCATAGCATCCGGCCGAATCTGACGCTCTGGCTTCGTGGTAATATGGTGCCAAGCCTGAAGCGATAATCTCACCGATTGGTTGGACGAGGCGGCAAGCAGGTCGATAAGGAGAAATTATGGGACAGGTACTGAACAACAGTGATTTTGCCGGCGCGCGGGCGGTGCGTGAGGCCAAGCTGCAAGAGCTGGGCTACGTTTCCGTCTGCATGGCTCCCGGTGATGCCAACGCCGGTCACAGCCACACGCTGGTCGAAGAGATTCTGGTCGTGCAGAAAGGCAGGGGCACCATCCAGATCGAGAACGAGAGTTTTCCGCTGCAGCCCGGCAGTATCGCCGTGGTGCCCGCGGGGCAATTTCACGCAACGTGCAACACTGGCGACGAAAACCTCGAAGGCTTTGTCGTCTTCAACAGAAACGTCGATCGCAAGGCAGTCGTGCTGAAGTCGCGTAAAGAACATTTCGCCAAAGCACCTCGCGCGGGCGCGAAAAAAGAGGCCAGCGGCCAGGATCTGAAAGCGGAGATCAAGGCACTCAAGAAAGCCAACAAGAAGCTCAAGAAGAAACTCAAAAAAGCGCAGGGTTGAGCTAAATCAACAGTCCGTAGATCACGACGCCGATGAGCAGGAGCTCAACGCCCAGAAAAAAGCTCGAGACGAGCGCATCGATCGTCACCCAGCGCCAGCTGTTATCGCGGTACAGCTGGCGCACGTGAGCCCGATAGCGCGCTGACACCGCCGCCCGGATGAATCGATAAGGGTACGGAAAGACCAGCTCTATCGTTTCGCCGAGATCACTCATGGCTGCTCACGCTGATTTCGACGCGCGGGCCGCGAAGAGTGTCGCGGTCGCAGCAACAAACGGTATCCCGCGCTCCCACAAGTCACCGGGGCCATTGGGCAGGCTGTAGAACAGAACCGTCAGCCCGAAGCCCAGCGCCATCGACAGAGGAACGCTGGCGTCACGCAACGGCCAGCCCAGCAGCCGCGCG
Organism: Pseudomonadales bacterium; assembly: GCA_965267275.1. Lineage (GTDB taxonomy): Bacteria > Pseudomonadota > Gammaproteobacteria > Pseudomonadales > Azotimanducaceae > UBA4421. The sequence continues at coordinate 518,742 of OZ253950.1, read as the reverse complement.
ACCACTACCGGACCAAAGGCCGCACCCAGCGCATTCCAAGCAAAGAGCACGCGGGCAAATATGGATTCCGGCAACCAGAGCGCCAGGCTTACCGCCGCAATCGCCACCCCGGCGACGGCCCAGCGGGACGCGCTGTGGGAGCCGCGACCTTGCGACAGGTCGTGATGTATTGCCGCCCCGGCCACCAGCAGTTGGCTGTCCGCGGTCGACATGATGGCTGACAAGACGGCTGCGATCAGGATGCCCGTCAGCAGTGCCGGCAGGAGGTCCGCAGCGAGCACAAAAAACACCTGCTCGGCATCCGCCTGCTGCACCAGCAACACGTGCCCGCAAAGACCCAGGACGAACATGCCCGACAACACAACGACGAACCAGCTGAGCGCTACCCGCCGGGCTAATGCGATTTCGTGAGGGGAACGCATGGCCATCAGGCGATTCAGCAGGTGTGGCTGACCCAGAGGTCCGAAGCCGATGCTGATCATGCCGAGAAAGAAACCGACGCCGTACCATCCGGCGTGACCACCGAGCCACTGCCAGAACGGGCCATCGGACGAGGCGGCCATGAGTCCGCTGAAGCCCCCGACCTCAACAAGTGCCACGACAGGCAGCAGCACGGCGGCAAAGAGCATGAGGCCCGCCTGCACCGCGTCGGTGATGCTGACCGCCCAGAAACCGCCCCAGAGCGTATAGATCAACACGACGGTCGCACCGACGAGGAGCGCTGTAACGAAGTCGATATCAAACGTGGCCGTAAACGTGTTGGCCGCACCCTGAAACTGCGCGGCGATGTAGAAGGTGAAAGAGAAAAGAATCACTACCGCAGCGGTCACCGCGGTAACGCGTGACCAACGCGGCGCCAGACCCATCGCCAGAAAATCGGTCAAAGTGACGAAACTGTGCGCGTGGCTCACCTGCTGCAACCGCGGCGCCATCCAGAACCAGACCACCAGGTGCCCGGTGAGCGTCCCTGGCAGCAGCCAGAGCGCACTCAGGCCCTGGCTGTAGGCGATACCGCTGACGCCGAGAATGGACCATGCCGATGATGACCCGGCCGCATAGCTCAGCGCCGTGACCCAGGGTCCCAGGCGCCGTGACCCGATGAAGTACCCTTCTGTGGTCTCGGAGCGCCGCCGCGCCCACCAACCCAAACCAAGCAGCAGACACTGATACACCACGAGGGTGATCAGCACTGTGGTCATGTATCGTCTTCGGAGGACGTCCGGTAGTCGCCGAAGGCTTCATCGCGCTTGGACAGAGCCTGGGTCAGACCTTCACGGATTTCCTTCAGATGCGCCTGCGTGGTCGCGGTGAACGTCGCGAGCTGCTGCATCTCAGTCCCCGCACGGATACCGGCGCGGATACCCATGGCGTCCATCTGCCGATGCACGGCCCGTTTATTGATCTGCTGAAGGTCGGACGGCGTTTTCGCGACCCGTTCCGCGATGCGGAGCACGTTCTCCTCGAGCTCCGCCTCGGCAAAAGCACGATTGGCAAAACCGCACTCGACAGCCTCGACGCCGCTCATGTGATCACCGGTCAGCATCATCTCCATCGCGCGGCGCAAACCCACAATCCACGGGTAGAACTGATTGTCCGGGGGACTGATCGAGCGCACGACCGGGTAGCCGATCTTGGCGTCTTCCGCGACATAGACGAGATCACAGGCGGTGGCGAGCTCCGTGCCGCCCGCAAGACAATAACCGTGCACCTGCGCAATCACCGGCTTGGCCAGGTCCCAGATGTTGAAGAAGCCATCGACCACGTGGCGCGGCCAGTTGCCCAACCCGCCCGCCGTATAAAATGGCTGGTCTTTGGATACATCTGACTGGAGATCATATCCAGCGGAGAAACAAGGACCCGCGCCGCGAATGATGGTGACCCGGATATCCGGGTTCTGATCACCAGTCTCTAACGCGTGAAACATCTGCGAGCGCAACTCGTTAGATAGCGGGTTGCGCTTTTCCGGACGATTGAGCGTGATCCGCTGCACCTGCGGCAGCGGCTCATCAACGATGATTTTGGTGTATTCCATAGCTCCTCGCTGCGCTATTTGAACTGGAACGCATCTGCCGTGAAGGCGTTGAACGTGCGGTCCAGGTCTTCTTTGCTCGCCGCCAGAGGCGCGATGATGTGCGTATGCACCCCGCCGTCCGCATCTGCCTGTATGCGGGCCTGGATTTCCTCTTCGTTGCCGATGATGCCGATCTCGTCAATCATCTCATCGGTCAGCGCACCGCCCGTCTTGGCGCGGTCTTTCTCCGCCCACCCCTCGGTGATCGTGTTAGCAGCCTCTTCGTAACCCGCCCAGGCGAGAAAACGATTGTAGACAGGCGTCGCGTAGTAGGGACCAAACGCGGCCCGGAACAAGTTACGGCCGTACTCTTTGTCATCCGTGCACAGCACCATCGCGCGGTTGACGATCTCGACGTCGTCCGGATTCTTACCGGCCTTTTCCGCACCGATGCGGACATGGTCCATCATCTTCGGCAGCGCGCCTTTGGGCCACAGATTGAAAATGACGCCGTCGCCGAATTCAGCGGCCATTTCAATCATGTTGGGCCGGAGCGCGGCGAGATATATCGGCGGCGGATTTTCCAGCGGCGCCTGGCGATAGCCGCGGCTGTAGAGGGTCTCACCCTGAAAATCGGTTTTGGCGCCGGTCAGCATCGTGCGCACCAGCTGCGCGGTCTCTTTCACCCGGGTCAACGGTTTTTCCAAGGGGATACCGTTCCACTGGCCCATGATCGTCTGACTCGACGAGCCGAGCCCGATCACGAAGCGGCCTGGAATCACCTGCTCGATGACATTGGCAGACGCGGCAATGACCGACGGGGAGCGTGTGTATACCGGCGTGACGGCCACGCCGATACGTATGGACTTGGTGTGATGGCCTACGGCGGCAATCTGCGTGAGCGTGTCAGGCGCGCCGGAATCGGAAAACCAGGCATCCGGGATGCCGTTGTCTTCCGCCCAGAGCAGCCGATCGACAGTGTCTTGTATATTCGGCCCCGCCGGCAGCGTCACGGCGATACGTTTTTTTAGCGCCAAAGTCTCCCCCTGTAGAAATCTTGTTGGTATCGCTCATAGCGTCGCATTTTGCCCTCCATGAGATCAAGCCGTATGCTACGCGGCCGAACAACACAGAGGGGATATGATGAGCGACGTTGAGATAACGGCGGTACGCGATGCGCACCGATTCGACGAGGCAGCGCTGGCAGCATATCTCGAGTCCAACGTCGAGGACTTCGCAGGCCCGCTCACGGTCAAGCAGTTCGAAGGCGGACAGTCGAATCCCACGTTTCAACTCATCACCCCCACCCGCAAGTACGTCATGCGCAAGCAGCCCCCCGGCGAGCTGCTGCCCTCCGCCCATCAGGTCGATCGCGAATATCGCGTCATGCATGCGCTGTGGGAGACCGATGTGCCCGTGCCGAAGATGTACTGCCTCTGCGAAGACACAAACGTCATCGGCACCAAGTTTTACGTCATGGAGATGGTGGAGGGGCGGCTGTTCACGGAAACGCAGTTACCCTCGCTGACACCAGCTGAACGCAATGCCATCTATCTGGACCTCGCCCGCGTGATGGCGCTGCTGCACCGCGTTGACGTAGAGGCGGCAGGCCTCAGCGAATTCGGACGCCCGGGCAACTACTACGAGCGCCAGATCGGACGCTGGAGCAAGCAGTACGTCGCGTCAAAGACCGAGGAAATCGAGGCGATGGACCGGCTCATGGAGTGGCTGCCGGAGAACATACCTTCGGACACGACAACGGTTGTCGTGCATGGCGACTACCGCCTGGGCAATGTCCTCATCCATCCGACAGAGCCCAGAATCGTCGCCGTGCTCGACTGGGAGCTATCCACGCTCGGCGATCCGCTCGCGGACCTCGGCTATCTCTGCCAGGAGTACCACGGCGAATCTTACGAAGATGAGGGGCTCGGCAACGTCGACTATGCGGCGACCGGCATACCCAGTGAAGCCGACTTCGTCGCGGAGTACTGCAAGCATGCCGGGCGCGACAAGATAGACAACTGGCTATTCTATCTCGTGTACAACATGTTTCGCTCCGCGGCGATCATCCAGGGCGTCTACAAGCGCGGGCTTGACGGCAACGCGAGCTCCGCCAAAGCACTGGAATACAAAGAAGCCTGCCGCACGCGCTCCGAGCGCGCCTGGGCGATGCTCGAAGCGCAGAGCTAGCGTTTGTCTGCGGTACGCCGCAGGGTGCCAGCCGAAGATTCTCTAGAGCATTTCGCTGGCAATCAGCTCCAACGCTTCGGGCTGCTGGCAGCCTAACAACATGTTAGACACATGGCCCTTGCTGTCTGCATCGCGCCAGCGCTGCAGGCGCTCTTTGATGCGGTCGGCCGGTCCCACCAGGGCACAAGCGTCAATCAGCTCCGCGGGCACCGCCGCCATCGCTTCATCTTTGCGGCCGGCAAGATACAGATCCTGGATCTTGACCGCCGCTTCCTCGAAGCCGAGCTTCTTGGCGTAGTCGTTGTAGAAGTTCTTGTCCCGGGCACCCATGCCGCCGATATAAAGGGCCATGCTGCCGCGCACGGGCATCATGCACTGCTCCACATCGTCACCCATCACAACGGTGACAAAAGGCGCTATGTCGAACTGCGTCAGGTCTTTCTCACCGGCAGCGGCAAATCCCTTTTCAATGGGCTCCGCGAACACGTGATACTGCTCCGGATCCATCCAGACCGGGAAGAAGCCGTCGCAGACTTCCGCCGCGGCAGCCACACCGGTCGGCGTGATCGTCGCCGCGTAGATTGGAATGTCTTCTTCGCAGTGCAGGATGCTTTTCAACGGTTTCCCCAGACCGGTGGCACCGGGGCCCTGATAGGGCAGCTGATACATCACGCCATCAAACTCCGCAGGCGCTTCACGGGCGAATATCTGCCGCATGATCTGCACGTATTCTTTGAGGCGCGTCACCGGCTTGCCATACGGTACACCATGCCAGCCTTCCACCACCTGTGGTCCGGACGCCCCGAGACCGACGATGAAACGCCCGCCAGAGAGTTCCGCCAGGCTCATCGCGGTCATCGCCGTCATGGCCGGCGTGCGCGCGGGCATCTGCATGATGGCAGTCCCCACCTTCATCTTCGTCGTCTGCGCAAGTATCCAGGCAGCCGGTGTCACTGCGTCCGAGCCGTAAGCTTCCGCGGTCCAGATCGATTCGTACCCCAGCTCCTCCGCATGCTTGATCGCATCGATCGGAATGCTCATCTTGCGTCCGGAGTACCCGGAAATCAGTCCCAGCTTCATCGTTCTCGTCGTCCTCTTATCTCAGGTATGTGAACCAAAGCGAAATGTTACCATCTAAGCCGAGCCTGAGGAGAACACCGATCACCGAGCAAACGACCGAATCCCTGGACGAGGATGACCTCCCCGAGACGACGCACCCGCAGATCAATCCGCTGTCCGTGCAGGCGGCGAGCCTCGTACGCTCGATCGATGCCCTCTCCAACATCTTCTGGCTGTGCTTCCTGGGCTTTTTTCTGAGCATCTTCTTCGCCGGCCTTGCCCAGCTGGAGGATAACGCCTACACCGACTTCATCTTCCTTGGCGAATATCAGGTGCCGAAGGCCATCCTGCCGCTGGCTTCTTTCAGCTTCGCCGTGTTCGCCCTGTGGCTGGTCTCCAACAGGCTCAACATGCTGAGCTACGTGCTCGGCACGAGCGCTCTGAGCTTCACGATGGTCAGAGACATCTTCCACCTGAACCCGCCGGTCCTGCACGTATTCGACCGGATCAACTCGAACCCCTGGTCGCCGTTTTCCGGCGTCACCGTGTTTCTGCTCATCTGGGCCGTCTTTTTCGGCAACACCATCGCACTCATCTTTTCGAGCGTCGTGGAACAAGGCGCGACCCTCGCCGAGTTCGACCCGTTTCTTCTGATCGTGTACGCCGTCGCGTTGGTTGCGGTCATCGTCTTCGGCGTCCGTGCCGTCGTGCCGCCGCTGCGCGCCATTCTGAACACGCTGCACGGCGAGGATTTCAAAGTGGGCTGGCCGCGCCACGTCATGGCGGTTCTGCTCCTCATCATCACCGTCGTCATCAACGAATCCGATCAGTTCTTTTCCACTTTCGACAATGAGGACAACGATCTCATCGGCCCGGCATACGCCAACGCAATCGACGGAGAGACGCTGTACCTGCGCGGCGTCGAAGTGGTGCTCTTCGGGATCGATGCGGTGGAGCGGGATCAGATTTGCCAGGATGTGATGGGGCAGGACTATCCCTGCGGCATGCAGGCGACCCAGGCGCTGCAGGAACTCGTGCAATCGGAGCCTGTGATCTGCCTGCCCCTGTTCAACGTCAATGCCAATCGGGTCCTCGCGATCTGCGAGCTGACCAGCATGGACGAACCGCCGCCGATGGATGCCGAAGAGTTTCTCGAGTCTTTCCGCCCGCAGAGCATATCGCGGCTGATGGTCGTCGAAGGCCACGCGATCGGCGTAGGTATCGGGCAAAACCGCTTCCATGAAGAGCAGCTCGAAGCGCAGACGCTGCGCAAAGGCATCTGGCAGGGCTCTTTTCAGCCGCCACGCCTGTGGCGCGCTTCACAGTAGAACGGAGAGAGGGAACTGCGCACGCTCAAGGAGCGCGCGCCCGCGCAATCAGCTGATGCCGTTCCGCGCTGCGAGATAGCGGATGATGTCCATCGATTCGAACATCCATTCGACCCCATCGGCGCGCTCGATCCGCAGGCAGGGCACTGTCGTGCGACCGGTGTTTTCCAGCAGCTCGCGGAACGCTGCCGGATCGGCGTTGGTATCACGTAGCGGCACGTCTATGCCGTACTGTTCCAGGAACGCCCGCACGCGGTAGCAGAATCCGCACAGATCGGTTTTAAACAGCTGATAAGTTTCTTCGGCCATGTTTCGAGTCGGCGAATAAAAGCGTGCGAGCCTAATGCCAGTAGAACCCGCAGGTCAATTGAGTACACTGTGCGCCTCGGCAATTCGGACAAGTCGTCAGACAATCCCAAACATGGCAAAAAAGAAAAAAGACACCAGCGTCATCATGCTGCGTAACACCATCATCGGTTTCATCACGCTGGTTGCGATCGGCATGATCGCGTTCGGTACCTACGTGAGCACCGACCTGAGCGACACCGCGGTCGCGGAAAACGAAGACTACATCGTGCTCGAAAACACGCGCGCGCGTCGTGCCGGGGAACCGATCGAGGTTGTCGAGTTTTTCTCTTACGCCTGCATCCACTGCAAGAACTTCGAGCCGCTGCTGGACGAATGGCTGGAAGACATACCCGACGACGTCACCTTCCGCCGGCAACCGACGACGTTTTCGCCGATCTACGCGCTTCTGGCCCAGACGTATCTGACGCTGGAGCAGGCCGACGCCCTCGACCGCAACCACAACCGCATCTTCCGCGCCATACACGATGGCGGGCGCCAGTTCCTGACCAAGGAAATGGTGGCGGACTACGTCGACGGCCGCGACATCAGCCGCGAAGAATTCATCGAAATCTTCGATTCACCCGACGTGCGCCAGGCCATGCGGCGCGCGGATCGCGAGCAGCGCGAATTCAGTATTGCCAGCACACCTTCACTGGTGGTGGCTGGCAAGTACCTCGTGCGCATGACCGTCGGCGGGCAGCGCCGCGCCCTGCGCGTGGTGGACGAGCTGGTGGCCAAAGAGCGCGCAGCCGACGCGGAAACGTCGAGCTGAGCGCCAGGCCCTAGCAAGCCCTAGATGTCGACCTTGACCGACACGCCCACCTGGCGCGGCTCGCCGAGCTGGGTGAACGGTCTCGCCGTGTAGAAATCACGCGGATCGTTGCCAAAGAAGAAGCCCCGCACGAAATAGTCTTCGTCCGTCAGATTCCGCGCCCACAGCGTGACGCCCCACTGGGCCGCCTCATATGAAATGCTGGCGTTGATCAGCTCATACGCCTCCGACTCGGCGTTGTGGCTTGCGGAGAAAAAGAACTCGTCTTTGCCTTCGACTTCGAGCCTGGCGCTCAGACGTTCCGTCAACGCAAACTCAGCGCCAGCAAAAAACTGATAGTTCGGCGCGTGGGCCTGGTCGCGGCCGTCGAGATCACGGCCGCTGTTATCCACATAATCCTGGTACTCGGTGTCCAGCACGCCAACGTTGGCAAAGAGCGTAAGACGATCCGTGGCGAGGAAGTCGAGCTCGATCTCCACGCCCTGGTTATAACCCTCTGCGGCATTGCCGGTGTAGACGATGAATTCCACCGCGCTGCTCCCCGGGATGGGGCGCTCGGTAGACGTCGAGATCTGGATGTCGTCTCGCTGCATGCGGAAGATGGCCGTGTTCAGGCCCAGGCGCTCGTCCAGAAAGCGCACCTTGTAACCCACCTCGATGTTCCATAGCGTCTCCGGATCGAACTCGCGCAAGTCCGCGGGCAGCGTACCGTCGATATTGAACCCGCCCGCCTTGTAGCCCTGGGTAATGCCGCCGTATACGAGCCCACGCTCGACTTCACGTTCGATGCGCACGCGCGCTCCGAAAAGGTTGTCCTCAGGGTCGAACGACACACCGAACGAGTCTTCGTAGTCGGATGAGTGGCGTTCGGCACGGGCGCCCAGGGTGATGCGCCATTTGTCACCCAGCGGCCGCGAAACCTCACCGTAGACCGCGAGGCGCTGAAAGTCGTAGTCACTGGCGAAAGGACCGCCGAGGAACGTGTAGGAACGATCAAACGCCACGTCCTGTTCGAGACCATAAAGGCCGAATACCCAGTCCCACAGCCCATCGGCGAACCCCTGACCAGGCTTCGAAAGCCAGCGCGCTTCCAGCGTCGTAGTTTCGCGGTCGCGCTCGTAGCGGTCGGTAGAGGTATATCCAATCGGATCGAAACCGGTGAAGGTCCAGTCCTCGTCATAGCCGTAGTCCGTCTCGCTTTGCGCATGCGTCAGCGCGGCTTCGAGCTGGGCGCTTTCGCCCACGTCGGCACTGACGCTGATGGCGGCGTAATCCGTCGTCTGGCGGTCGCGTCCCGGCTGGTCCGAAAGCGTGTTGCGGTTGTTGTCGAGGGAGAACGCATCATAGCCGTTGTCGATATCCACCCGACCGATCACGAGCGCCCAGTCCGCGCGGTCGCCCTGCCAGACGAATTTACCGCGGTAAGTCGCCTCGTCGTGGTTGTCCGTGTCGTCTCGCCCGAGAAAACGATTGTCCATGAATCCATCGTCCTCATACTGCTGAGCGCTGACGCGGTAACCCACGTTCTCACTCAGCGGCCCGGACAGAACACCACCAATCCCCAGCGCCCCGTAATCGCCCGCATCAAGTCGCAGAGAGGCAGTATGCTCGCGCGTCGGATCCGGTGTGACTACGTTGATCAATCCCGCCAGCGCGTTGGCGCCGTACAGGGTGCCCTGCGGGCCTCGCAGCACTTCCACCTGCTGTACGTCGAAAAGCGTCGCTGCGCCGCCGATCCCGCTGAGGTCCACCCCGTCCACGATGAGTCCAACTGAGCTGTTGAGGGGTTCGGAGAACTGACCGCGCTCACCGATACCACGGACCTGAACGTAGCGGCCGCGCGAGGCGCCGCTCGCAAAATTGACGTTGGGTATCCGCGCGAGCACCTCCTCGAGGTGATTGACCACAGTACCGCGATCGTTCGGTTTTACGACGGACACGCTCGCCGGCAGCTTGCTGACGCCGCTGTCGCGAAACTCCGCGGTCACCACAATTTCCTCTATCACTTCTCGATCACGCTCGGTTTCGCTGGCACTGGCCAGCGTCGCGCACAGCAACAGGGGTATCGCCAGGATGGCAACGCGGGATCTTGGACTCGGCATGAAAAGCTCCACTTAAGGGTACTGATACGACCAAGGAGCGTGAAGATCACCTATCCCTACGCCGGTGTTAACCGGATCAGGTTCAAAGGGTCCACCCGATTGGTGTCTCAGCCGTTGACGGCCCCCCTTAGGTCGACGGGCATTTAAGCGCAATGCCATGCGGAGCGCAAACCAAATGCGCGGCACAGACGACATTCAGGTTATGTTCAAGCAAATCCCGCTATGCTCACCCGGAATAGGAGCTGAAGAGTAGAAAATGGAAGAATATCAATCACTTATCCAAGTCATCGCGTTGACGATGGGCGTCGCCTGGGCAAGCGGCATCAACCTCTACGCGACCGTGGCCGTGCTTGGTCTGGCGGGCAGCAGCGGCTATATCGATCTGCCGCCAACGCTTTCTGTGGTGCAGGACCCGCTTGTCATCATCGCTGCCGGCTTCATGTACTGCGTGGAGTTTTTCGCGGACAAGACGCCCGGTGTCGATACCGGCTGGGACGCCCTGCACACCTTCATCCGCATCCCCGCAGGGGCCATGCTGGCGGCGGGCGCCGTGGGTGACGTGACGCCTGCCATGGCAGTCGCTGCAGGTCTCGTCGGCGGTTCCGTCTCGGCGGCAACCCACGCCACGAAAGCGGGTTCGCGTGTATTGATCAATACTTCCCCGGAACCTTTCTCCAACTGGGGCGCTTCGATCGCCGAGGACGTGGCCGTATTTGCAGGATTATGGGCAGCCCTCAGCCATCCGGTGCTGTTCCTTGTCGCTTTCGTTGCGTTCGTGGCGCTGGTCGTCTGGCTGCTGCCCAGGATCTTCCGCGGCATCGGCGCGGTCGGACGCAAAGTGGGCGGTCTCTTCGGCGGCAAAAACAAGCGCCGTACAACGACGAACGACCATGATGCCCATTTGCAGCAGCTCTTCGAGGCAGGCGTTTTGAACGAAACCGAGTTTCAGGCTGCCCGTGCCAGAACCACCGCTTAGACTGCACAGCGCCGCCGCACAGGCGGCGCATTTTTTGTGCAATTAGTTCATTCTCTTTTCATTTATTGAACCCCGTTTTTTGCCAGAATACGCGGCGCTTTTTCAGTCGAGACCCAGTTGGCCGCACGTAAATCCAAATCAGGCAAACGCAAACCAGCACGGAAAAGCCGCGCCGGAAAGCCCAGCTTGTGGATACGCGCGGCCAGATTCGTATTCATGGTCGGCGCTTTCGTCCTCATCGGCGTCGTCGGCTATCTGATCTACCTCGATCGGACAATTACCAAAACCTTCGAGGGACGCCGCTGGTCGGTGCCCGCGCAGGTCTACGCCCAGCCCCTGGAGCTGCATGCTGGCGCTGCGCTGTCGCGCGCCGCGCTACGAACTGAGCTCGAGCGTCTCGGTTATCGCCAGCACGCCAACCTGCCCACCCCCGGGACATACAAGCTCTGGGGCAACGAGATGGAGATTTATCTCCGCAGCTTTCGATTCATGGAGCGCGGCCGCAACGCTCATCGCATCCAGGTGCGATTTGACGACCGGCGCATCACGGGCATCAGCGATGCTGAGGGTGAGGTGGCACTCATCCGGCTCGACCCGGCAGTCATCGGCAGCTTTTTCCCCTCCCACGGCGAAGACCGCATCATCCTGACCCCAGAGGAAGTGCCGCCGCTGCTCGTCGCCGGACTCAAAGCGATCGAAGACCGCAATTTTGATGAGCACATCGGCTTCAGCCTGCGCGGCATCGCCCGGGCATTCGTCGTCAATCTGCGCGCCGGCGAACGCCGCCAGGGTGGCAGCACGCTCACACAGCAACTCGTTAAAAGCTATTTCCTCGACAATCGCCGCACGATCGAGCGCAAACTGAAGGAAGTCGCGATGGCGGTGATCCTGGACTGGCGCTTCAGCAAGGAGGATCTTCTGACTGCATACGTCAACGAGATTTTCCTCGGCCAGAACGGCGCGCGCGCCATCCACGGCTTCGGCCTGGGTGCACAGTTCTACTTCAACAAACCGCTGGCGGAACTGGACGCCGATGAGATCGCAACGCTGATCTCCATCATCAGGGGGCCGTCATTTTATAATCCCTTCCGCCATCCAGAACGCGCGCTCGCGCGGCGTGACCGCATCCTGAACACGTTGCATGATGACGGGCTGATCGACGTCGCACAGCTGGAGCTGAGCCTGGCGCAACCGCTCGGCGTCGTGGCAAGCCCGACGAGCGGCGGCGCCTACTATCCCGCGTTCATGGATCAGGTGCGCACAGAACTGAACAGTCTCTACGACCCTGACGATCTCGCCTCAGAAGGGCTGCGCATATTTACGACCATCAAACCGCGCGTGCAGGAGGCCACCCAGCAGGCGGTATCGGCGACGCTCGTTGCGATTGAAGCGGACCGCGGGATGCCGGCAAACCCACTGCAGGCCGCGGCCATCGTCGCTGATAGCCAAACCGGAGACATTCACGCCATGGTGGGCGGACGCAAAGGTCGCGTCGACGGTTTCAACAGAGCCATCAACGCTTCCCGCCCGGTGGGTTCGCTGATCAAGCCCGTGGTGTATCTGAGCGCGCTGGAGTCCGGGATGCATCTCGGCAGCATCGTGCAGGATGAACCCGTGACGATCGAGCCGAGGTTCGGCGAACCCTGGACACCGAAGAACTTCGACGAGGCGTATCGCGGCGAGCTGCCGATGGTTCGAGCGCTTGCAGAGTCGCTCAATCTCGCGACGGTCAACATCGGCATGACGGTAGGCCTCGAGCTGATACAGCAGCGCTTTCAGAGTCTGGTCGGACGTCCGGCAAACAATCCGTACCCTTCGTTTCTGCTCGGGGCCGAGTCGCTGTCGCCGCTGAAGACGCTCGAACTCTACGGCAACTTCGCCAGCGGCGGCTTCCGCACGCCGCCGAAAGCAGTCATCGCCGTTCTCGACAGCGCTGGCCGGCCCATATCGCAACATCCGTTTCATCTGGAGCAAACCATCGACGGACGCCACGCCGCGACGCTCAACCGGGCTCTGGAAATCGTCATGGCAAAGGGCACCGGGCGCTCTTCGCCATATGCGCGACATGGCGTCGCGGGCAAAACGGGCACCTCCAACGACAACCGCGACAGCTGGTTCGCAGGCTATGACAACAGCACCGTGTCCGTCGTCTGGGTTGGCCGCGACGACAACAAGATCACCGGCCTTACCGGCGCCTCAGGTGCGCTGCGCGTCTGGAACGCAATGACGCGGACGCGCGGTATCGATCCCCTGGTGCATATGCCTGCCGACAATCTCGTGGACATCGAGTTCGAAACAGGCTTGCGCGCCGCGGCAAGCTGCGCAGACATAGTCAGCGTTCCGGTCGCCGACCCGCAGGCACTCGGCGTCAAACCCGGGTGTGGTATCAAAAGCCGCTTGAGCAGGCGCATGCGGCGTTTGTTTGGCACCTGAAGCTTACGTACCATCGTTCTTTCTGCTGTTCAGAAGAACCCACATGCTGCGACGCCTATCTTGCATCATCGCCATCAGCTTTCTCGCAGCCGCCTGCGCCGCGCCCGGCACAGCACCCGTCATCGAGGATGCGGGACAGGCGCCCATAGAAAGAGACGGGACGGACGAACCAGGCGCGGAGGCCGTGACGACAGCACCACGGACCGCGAGCGCCACGCTTGCACTGGTCACTGAGGCGCGTGCCGCCAGCGCCGCTGACAACCACGCCAATGCCGTTGCCTATCTCGAGCGCGCCGTGCGCATCGAACCACGGAATGCGCGGCTGTGGATCGAGTTGAGCGCCGCTCATCTTGCAAACGGCAACGTCAGCGCGGCTCATCAGCACGCGCGCAAGGCCATCGCGCTTTCCGGGCAGGACAGCGCACTCAATCGTCTGGCGTGGCTCGCGTTTGCGGATATACGCGAAGCCCAGGGCAACGCCGCGGAAGCCGGCGCCATACGTCGGCGCTACCAGAGCGGCGAAGGCTAGCTTTCAGACACCAACCGTAGCCGATACCAGTACGTCGGCTTATCACGATTGTTTGCATTGATGAACTCGCGTTCGCGACGCATGCCGAGCTTTTCCGCAACCGCCACCGAACCGAAATTGTCGGCGGCCATATTGGCAACGAGGTCCTCGAGGCCGTGGCTGCGCGCCCAGGCAACCGCGCCGGAGGCTGCCTCAAAGGCGTATCCCTGACGCCAGAAGTCATGATGAATGATGTAGCCGAGATCGTTTTCCATTGCGCCGAACATCTCTTTGTTGCGTATACCGACATCACCGATCATGCGTCCCGAGTCAGCGTGTTCGACACACCAGCGCGCGTAGCCCACGCGTTCCAGGTCGTCGAGGGCCCAATTGAGCCAGGTGTCGACGCCAGCGTCGTCGAGCGGTGCGGGCCAGTGCGCCATTGTGACTGGGTCCGACAGGAGAGAATGGAGCAGCGGCCGATCAGCTGCGGTCCATGTGCGCACCTTCAGCCTCGGCGTTGTGAATAAAACCTGCATGGTTTGCCGCTTGCTCCAGGTTGGTCAGGATGTACTCTAACGCGCAAGATTCACACAACAAAAGAGAGACCTATGGCGTTCACCGAATACAAAGTCATCGCAGTCGCTGAAGGCGGCTGCGGCACGCTGATGTTCGGCTCATCCGGCCTGCCGATCAAAGAACTCGAGAACGAGCTGAATGCGCACGCCGCGGACGGCTGGCAGCTCGTCTTTCAGGCAATCGAGAACAAACGCTACATGCTTTTCTGGTCACGGGAGACCGTGCTGGTAACGCTCGGCAGGTGAGCGTGCGTTTACGCAACGTCATTGCCCGGGCCATTACCCGCTATCAGGCCGGCGGCGGCGGCCGGCGCTACTTTGCCGTGGAATGTAATTTCGAGCCCACCTGCTCCGAGTACACCCGCCAGGCAGTGTTGGATCAGGGCAGCTTCAACGGGCTGCGGGCCGGGCTTGCGCGCATCCGCCGCTGCAATCAGCAGGGATTGAAAGAAAAAATCGACGACCCTTACAGGAAACAGGACGAGATCACGGAGGCCAGTCATGTTTGAAGCGCTCAGTCTCAACAAAGAAGCTGTCGACGCCGATGAAGAAGCCATACGGCTCAGAGTGCGCGAGCTACCCGACGATTGCCGTCGTGAATACCACGAGCGTCTGCGCCGTGAGCTCAAAGACCCGGACACGTACGCCACCCTCAACTACTTCTTTCTGACCGGCATCCACCACATGTATCTCGACAAGTATCTACGCGGCGTCCTGAATCTGGTGGTACTGCTCGTCGGCATCCTTTGCATCGTGGCGGCAGTGCCGTTCCTTGGCGTGCTCATCATCGGCTTTATCCTGACGGTTGAGCTGATGGCTCTCTTTCGCTCCCAGGTCGTGGTTGCCGACCACAATAATCAGG
This sequence comes from Pseudomonadales bacterium, assembly GCA_965267275.1. Classification (GTDB taxonomy): domain Bacteria; phylum Pseudomonadota; class Gammaproteobacteria; order Pseudomonadales; family Azotimanducaceae; genus UBA4421. The sequence goes on along the minus strand of OZ253950.1, from coordinate 503,575 downwards.
TGATGCAACGCATTCTCGACGACATCGAGCCCCACGCTTAATCGGCAGCAGCCGCCTCGCTTGCATAAAGCGCCTCGCGATCCCGATCGAAGCGTCTACCGGCAAAATAGAACAGCGGTATCGCAAGCAGCGAGAGCAGCGTGAAACTCAGAAGCGTCCAGGTATACGGATCGGCGACGCCGTCCGCTTTCAGCATATCGATCGCGATGCCACCCGCCGTGATACCGATGCCGAGCCCGACAAAATTGAGCGAAAGGATGTAAAACGCAACGACTGTTCCGCGTATGCGCGGCGGCACCAGTTCCTGAACCGTTGAGAACGTCGGCCCGTAGAAGCATCCCAGCTGAAAGTAGCCGAAGAAAACGCCGAGCCAGAACCAGATCGAATCGGGCTCTACGATGCGATAGGCAACGTTGATCGGCGCCAGGATCACCATGATCCAGAATAGAAACAGCGGCCGGCCCAGCCCCGTTTTACGCAGAAATACGTCGCCGCCCGCACCGCCAAACAAGTTTCCGAGAATACCGCCGAAAATACCGATCCATGCGGTCATTTCGGCGATTTCCGTGCGATCAAAGCCGCGCTCCTGCACGTACCAGAGCTGGTCGAACGTCGCGGCGCCCAGAATGAAGTGAAACGCGACCCCACCACCTATCGTCATCGTGAGCGCGGGAGAGCGTTTGAGCGCCGCCAGCAGCGTGCGCAGAATCATGCCGAAGCTCTGCTTCGGCGCATCGCCCGCGGGCGTGACCTTGACGTGCTTGCGCGGTGTTTCCTTGATGAACAGCATCACGATGGCCAGCCCCACACCAATCGCCCCAAGCGCGTAAAAACAACCGCGCCAGCCAAGCACGGGCTCCAGATAGGCCACAATGAAGAGACTGGCCGCAACGCCGATCGGCACACCCATGTAGTAGATGCCCGACGCCAGACCAAGCCATTTGGCCGGAAAACGGTCTCCCAGGAGCGACATTGCGGTGGGGGTCATGATGGACTCGCCGACGCCTATGAACATCCGCGGTATGGCCAGGCTCACGAAACCGCGCGCGGCGCCTGACAAAGCAGTCAACGCGCTCCACAGCGCCAGACCGGCCGCGATGAGCCGCGTGCGGTTGACGGTATCCGCAAGCGCACCCATGAACAGCCCCATGACCGAGTAAAACACGATGAAAACGAGGCCCGTAAGAAGCCCGAATTCAGTATTCGTCAGATTGAGATCCGGAACGATCCAGTTGGCGAAACTGCCGAGCAGCTGCCGATCCACGAAATTCATGACATTGAGCAACGTCAAAAACAGCAGAAAGCCAACGTCGCGCCCGCTTACCACATCCTCTTCAGATGCATTCATCCCCTTCTCCCCCGAGATATTCCTAGATCATTCGAGCAACTCGACCCAGTGCTTGACCGGCACGCTCGCCCCCTCGGCGAGGTGCGCCTGGCAGCCGACATTGGCGCTGACAATCACATCCGGCGCGCCCCGTTCGAGCGCTTCGATCTTACGAGCGCGCAGCGCGACTGATCGATCCCGTTCCAGCACGGCGTAGGTGCCCGCCGCTCCGCAACATAAGTGCGCATCGTCGACTGTCGTCAACGTATAACCAAGACCCGTCAGCAGGGAGGCAACATCGTCGCGTCGCTGCTGCCCGTGCTGCAAGGTACACGGAGCGTGCCAAGCGACCGTCTTTCCGGCATGCGCCGCCTCGAGCGGCAACTGAGCTTCGACCAGATACTCACCTATGTCCATCACTGCCGCGGCGATCCGCGCTGCCGCGTCTGCGTATTGCGGATCATGCGCCAGCAGGCGGTCGTAGTCTTTGAGCGTCACGCCGCAACCGGACGCGCTGCTGATGATCGCCTCTGCGCTGTCCAGCAAAGGCAGGAGCGCATCGACGTTGCGGCGCGCGCGCTGCAACGCTCGAGTCTCGTCTCCCAGGTGCAGATCCAGGGACCCGCAGCAGCCCTCGTCGTTCGCTATGACTGTCGACACGCCGTGTCGATCCAGCAGGCGGGCGATGTGCTGATTCGTGAGCGGTGTGACCACTTGTTGCGCGCAGCCGTTCAAAAGAATGACGCGGCGATCGTGCTCTCCAGTGGCGGACACACCCCGGCCAACAGAAGCCGGCACCTGCTCGGCAAGCGCGCTCGGCAACATCCAGCGGAACCAGCGTCCGAGACGGGCCATGCGTCTCAAACGCCGCGGTTCGGGCACCAGCCATTTGAGAAAGCCGCGGATGAAGCCCGCATAGCCACCGCGCTTGGGGCCGATCCTGTTGCGCGCAATTTCCGCGAGCTCCCCGTAAGCGACCCCGGATGGACAGGTCGTTTCGCAAGCGCGGCACGTCAAACACCGATCCAGATGCAGCGTCGCCCGCTCGCCATTTTCGCCGGACTGAAGAAGATCCCGCACGAGATAGATGCGGCCCCTCGGGCCATCCAGCTCATCGCCGCCGAGCTGATAGGTCGGGCAGGTGGCGTTGCAGAAACCACAGTGCACGCAGGCACGCAGAATATCGTTGGCGCGCGCGATATCCGCCTCTTCCAACTGTTCGGGGCTGAATTCAGTCTGCATCGTCAGCCTCGATATCCAGCGGTGTAGAAAAAACCCCTTCGGGATCGAATGCCCGCTTGATGCGTCGCATCAGCCGACGCTCGCCTGCGGCGATGGGCGGGGCTGCGCCCGATGCCCAGGCCCATCCGCCCAGGCTGCTTGCGTAGGCTTCGACTTCAGCGACGTCCTCGTGCCACCACCAGCGCAGACCGCCGCCCCACATGAGTGCCATATCCGCGACCTCCGAGGGCAGCGGTGCAGCCGGGGGCACCACCACTCGAAACAGCGTCTGTGTGCTGCGGTCCGCCTGCGGCGAGAGGGACTTGAAGAAGTCCAGTGTCTGATCGCGGACCTGATCCCAGGGCAGGTTTGCGCGCTCACCGCCCAGCTGATCGGCCGCATCCGCGACCCCGGCGGCACTGCCCGCGAGGCGCACGTATAGTTTCCCCTGCGCCCACCAGGTACCCTGCAAAGGCAGATAACACTGGCGCCAGCTCGCGCACCGCGCCTGCGCGTCTTCCGCGCTCAGGTCGAACACCAGCGTCAGATCTTCTTCGAACGACGGCGCCACTCTGAGACTGACCTCTGAGACCACACCCAGGGCACCGCACGCGCCAGCTACCAGACGCGATACGTCGTAGCCAGCGACGTTTTTCATCACTTGTCCGCCAAAAGTCAGAACGTCGCCGAGGCCGTTGATGAGCTTGACGCCCAGGACAGCATCTCGCACAGCGCCGGACCAGGGTCGCGCAGGCCCGCTCAGCCCCGCGGAAACCATACCGCCCACGGTTCCCTGGCCAAGAAAGATCGGCGGATCCGCCGCCAGCTGCTGATTGTGCCGGGCGAGCTCGGCGTTGAGCGCTTTCATCGAGGTGCCCGCACGTGCCGTCACGACGAGCTCAGCCGGGTCATACGCCACCACGCCGACGTGCTCAGCGGTGGTCAGAATGTCCCCGGCGGCGGACGGCAACACCCCGCGCTTACTGCCGGTCCCCGCGATCGCGAGGCGCGCGCCGCTGGCCGCCGCATCGCGCACCGCAGACGCCAGGCGCTCGGTCAGGTCCACTAAAATCTTTCCAATTCAGGGAAAGCCAGCTCGCCATGGCGGACGTGCATGCCCCCCAGCTCACCACAACGCGTGAGCGTGGGTATACCCTTGCCCGGATTGAGGAGGCCACTGGGATCCCACGCGTCCTTGAGGTCGAAGAACTGCTTGAGCTCAGCCGCTGCGAACTGCACACACATCTGGTCGAGTTTCTCAATGCCGACGCCGTGCTCACCTGTGACGGTACCGCCGGCGGCAACGCAGACCTCCAGAATTCTGCCGCCCATTTCCTCAGCGGCGTGCAGCTGTCCCGGCTCGTTCGCATCGAACAGGATCAACGGATGGAGGTTGCCGTCCCCGGCGTGGAAAACGTTTGCGACAGCAAGTCCGTACGTTTCCGATAGCCGCGCAATCTCATCGAGGACATCGCTCAAGCGATGGCGCGGAATCGTGCCGTCCATGCAGTAGTAATCGGGCGCGAGTCTACCCACCGCCGGGAAAGCTGACTTACGCCCTTTCCAGAGCCGTGCTTGCGATACGGCGTCGCGCGCAACGTCGATGCTGGTCGCACCGTGCTCTTCGAGCAGCCGCATGACACGCTCGGATTGACGGCTGAGCTCAACCTCCGTGCCGTCAAGCTCGATCAGCAGAATCGCCGCGGCATCTTCCGGGTAACCCGCCTTGGCAAACGCCTCGGCGGCCTGCACGGCCAACCGATCCATCATCTCCATACCGGCCGGAATGATGCCCTGGGCAATGATGCCGGCCACCGCGTCACCCGCCCGGGTGACCTCGTCGAAAGCCGCCAGCATCACGGCCACTTCCGGCGGGCGCGGCAGCAGCGCGACCGTGACTTCGAGCACGAGCCCCAGCATCCCCTCCGAGCCGCAAAGCACCGCGAGCAGATCCAGACCGGGGTTGTCATAAAGAGGGCCGCCGAGCTCGAGGATTTCGCCATCTGCCAGCATCACGCGCGCGCCGAGCACATTGTGCACCGTCAGACCATACTTAAGGCAGTGCACGCCGCCTGAGTTTTCCGCAACGTTCCCGCCGATACTGCAGGCAATCTGCGACGAAGGGTCGGGTGCGTAGTAGAGCCCATACGCCGCGGCAGCTTCGGAGATCGCCAGGTTGCGCACCCCCGGCTGCACACGCGCGATGCCGTTTGCGGGATCTATCTCGAGAATTCGGTTCATTTTTGACAGACCGAGCACCACGCCGTCGGCATCGGGGCGCGCCCCGCCGGACAATCCCGTGCCCGCGCCGCGCGGGACGATCGAAATACCCGCGGCGACGCAGATATCGAGCACCGCCGCCACCTGCTCCTCCGTTTCCGGCAGCGCCACAACCCAGGGTTGCTCGCGTATGGCGGTCAAGCCATCACATTCATACGGGCGCAGACCCGCGGGATCGGTAATGAGATTCTCAGCAGGCAGTGCGCGCGCCAGGCGCTCGAGCACGCCCGCGCGTTCACGGTTCGGCATCTCCATGCCGCCATTATGCACAAAACGCCAGCCGGCAGCCGGCTTGAAAGGCGCTCGTCGCCGCGAAACGGCGGCGACGAGGCTGCAGCTGGGGGAACTGCTTAGAAGTGGTAGTTGATGGCCGCGTAAGGACCGCTGACGTCGATGTTCGCGGAGGCAATATCGTCGAATTCATCGAGCTCGATATCGACCATGCGCCAGCCTGCTTCGATGCCGAGACCGACATCGCTTTCCCAAGCGACCTGGGCGTTGAGTTGCAGCAAGCTGTTGCCGTCGTAGCTCAGGCCCTGACCCTCTACGCCGACCCAGAGTCCGGTCAGCGGCAGATCAGCGCGGGCTCTCGCATAGAGCATCGGCACAACCTCATCGAAGTCGGCTTCCGCATTTTCGGTCGTGCTCATCACTTCGATGGTGCCTTCGATGAGACTGACGGCCATTCCCAGATCGAGGGACACGACGTTGTCGAGCACTTCGTAATAGAGCACGGCATCGGTCTGAGTCACATCCACATTGGAGCTGACCGCTTCGTTCACGCTGAAGACTTCACCGTTGAACTCGATGGTGCGGGAAAGCACATTGCTCCCCTCTGCGTCCAGAGAAAAGTACTGAGCGCGGACGTTAGGCAGGATCGGCACGCCGTGCTCCAGCGCGACGTAAAGCACGGTGTTGCTGTCGTCATCAATCGCCAGATCGTCTTCCACGCTGACTTCCGTCACCCCGGAAACGACCTCACCGCTGTATTCCTGCTGCCACGTGCCGGCACCGGCATAGATGCCGAACAGCGTATCCGCCGACGCCGAGTTGAAAGAAAACAAACCCAGAGCCAGCGCGCTCAAAGCAATTTTTTTGCTCATCTTGAAGAATCCCTCTGCAAAATCCGGTTTACTGAACCGAACGTCCCTTTTCGCAGTCCATTCCTTGAGAACAGTTTAGGTAAACCGCAGAGAATCACTGTGACCCAGTCGACAACCAGGGCCCGCCCCGGCTAGGCTAATCGGCCGATTTACTACATCAGGGTCCATTGCGATGCCTGTTTGGAGAAACCCATGAGCGTGGATGAACGGTTCGCTGACCTCGGCCTCACCCTTCCAGAGCCCATGCAAACAGCCAGCCTGCCCTTCGACCTGTATCGTCTGGACGGCCAGACGCTCTATCTCTCCGGCCACGTGCCAACCGAGGCGGATGGCAGCATCGCCAAACCGCTGGGCAAGGTCGGGGCGGACGTCAGCCCGGAGCAGGCTTACGAAGCTGCGCGGAAGGTGACGTTGGGGCTATTGGCAAGCATTCATCAGGCCGTGGGTTCGCTCGACCGGGTGGAAGCCTGGCTCAAAGTGTTCGGCATGGTTAACGCAGCGCCCGGTTTCAACGCCATACCGCCGGTCATCAATGGCTGCTCCGATCTGATCCTCGAAGTGTTCGGGCCCGACACCGGCGCGCACACCCGATCAGCGGTCGGTATGGCAGAACTGCCTTTCGGCGTGCCGGTCGAAATCGAAGCTCAGGTCAGGATAAGGCTGTAGTTTCGCGAACACCGCCGCGGCTACCGACCTGGCAGCGCGGCGGTCCTCAGCCGATCAGTCCAGGTACTGTCCTGCCATGCCTTCGAGCGTGGCGAAGAACTCTTCTTTCACCTCGGCGATGACCTCGGCTACCGGACGCACGGCGTCGATACGTCCAGCCACCTGGCCCGTCAGCGCGATGCTCGCCTCCATATCCCCGCCAAAATACAGATCCAGCGCCGTGCCGAACTCCGTCATCGCATTGGTTTCGGTATCGAATTCCAGACGGCTGGTTTTTTCCGTCCGCAATGCACGCAGCGCCGGTGAGTGGGCGCGGTTGAGGAACACCGTGTCCGTTTCCTTCGCGTCCACGATGGCGTTTTTCCAGTTTTCGTGGACCGGCGATTCAGCTGCCGAGACCATGCGCGTGCCCATCTGCACACCTTCGGCTCCCAGCGCAAACGCCGCGGCCATGGTCGCGCCGTCCACGAACCCGCCGGCTGCGATGATCGGCACATCGACCTTTGAACGAACGAGCGGCAAGAGCACCATCGTCGAAACGTCCTTCGGGTTCTTGAAACCGCCGCCCTCGCCGCCTTCTACGACAAGACCATCAACGCCCGCATCGACCGCCTTGAGCGCGGCCTCCAGGCTGGGCACGACGTGAAACACCGTGAGGCCGGCAGATTTCAGTTCCGCGGTGTAACGCTCAGGATTGCCGGCGGACGTGGTCACGAATTTCACACCCTGATCGATGACAAACTGAACGATGTTCGGATCACGCACGAAGGCCTGCGCTATGTTGACGCCAAAAGGCTTGTCCGTGAGATCTCGCATCTTGAGGATTTCCTCGCGCACGGCGTCGAGCTCTCCGGACGACGTCTCGATGATCCCGAGCGCACCGGCGTTCGAGACCGCGCTCGCCAGCTGCGAACGGGCTATCCACCCCATGGGCGCCTGCACCAGCGGGATTTCCACGCCCAGCAGCTCCGTAATTCTGTTTTTAAACGCCATATTGTTTCCTCAATAAAGTTGTCCCTGGTGTCGCTCCCGCGAGAAGCGCGGCGACTTCAATTTTTCATCAACGCGAAGCGTGAAATCGCGCTGCGTTTTCCGACCTTACTCATCCCGCAAATACCTGTTCGCCGTTGACCCAGGTCTCCAGCACTTTTATCTGACTCAGGGACGCAGGCTCCACCTCCAGCGGATCCTGATCGAGCACGACAAAGTCGGCAAACTTGTTCTTTTCCAGGCTGCCGACCTCATGGTCGGAGTGGCACTGCCAGGCCGCATCTATCGTCATCGCGCGCAGCGCCGCGGCAACGCTGATCTGTTCATCCGGCGCCAGCAACTCATCCGAGCGCCACATGCTGCGCGTGACGGCATTTTCGATGCAGCGCAGTGGATTCATCTCCGTGACCGGATCGTCCGAGTGTATCGTCCAGCGGATACCCTGCGCCTCACAAGCCGCCGTGCGGTCGAGCTTCGAAGCTTTTTCCAGACCAAAAACGTCATCGATGAACGCCTGGCCCCAATAGTAAACGTGACCGATCAGAAAGCTCGGCGACAAGCCCAGCGCCGCGATACGGTCGATCTGCTCGTCATGCAGGATACTGCAATGCTCGATGCGGCAACGCTGCGCGGCCGGGTCCAGACCTTCAGCCGCGGCTTCGTCAAACGCGTCCAGAACCCTGTCGATAGCCGCGTCCCCGTTGGCATGCACACACACCGCCCAGCCTTCGCGGAGCCGTCTCGCAACCGCATCGTTGAGTTCGTCGACTTCGATGTACGCGAGGCCGAGCGATTCCGAATTCATAAATGGTTCGCGCTGCAGACCGGTGCGGCCCTGGTTGGAGCCATCGCTGACGATCTTCCAACCCGTGAGGCGCAGCCATTCATCGCCTTCCCCCCAGCGCACGCCGGCCTCGTCCCAGCGCTCGGCGATCCCTTGCGAAACGGAGTAGCGAAAGCGCACCGTCATACGATTGCTGGCCCGCAGACCGCGATAGAGATCCAGCTCGGAAACGCCTTGAAAAAGGCCGGTGCCCTGGTCGCAGAGCATGGTGATGCCGAGGGAGTTGGCATGGGCAAAGACATCCAGACACGCCTCGCCGAGATTCTGCGTTTTCAGCAACGGGTTGTGACGCGCAACAAGTGCCATAGCGGGTCCGGCCTTGAGCACGCCGTTTGGAGTGCCATCTGCGTACCGGCCAATTTCAGCGTTGTGTGGATCCGGCGTATCCGCGTCTATGCCGGCAAGCTCGAGTGCGACTGAGTTGCAGTAAGCCAGGTGCAGCGAGGCGTTGTAGACGAAGACCGGATGCTCGACGCTGACCTGGTCCAGCAGATCCGTGGTCAGATAGTCGGGACCGGCCTGCAGGGAGGGATCGTATTGGCGTCCCAGAATCCACTCGCCCGCAGGTTTGTCCGCAGCGACTTCAGCAAGGCGCGCAATCGCGGCAGCAGTCGTCTCGAAACGGAATGGACCGACATTCTCAAAGTCGTTGAGCATCGCCAGCGGCGCCAGGTGCATGTGCGGATCGATGAAGCCCGGCAGAATGAACTTCCCCGCACCGTCGATGCGTTCGGCATTTCCTGCCTCTTCCGGCAAACCTTCCTGCTCGCCTATCCAGACGATCCGGCCGTTCTCAACCCACATCGCCTCCGCTGCAGGCGCCTCGGGATTCATCGTGTGGATGCGCGCGTTGACGAGCACAAAGGTGCCGCCGCTCTGCGCATCGCGCCTCGGCAGCTGCTCCCCGTGTTGGCTGAGATCTACGCCCGCGTTTGCGAGCACATGTTGGAAGACATTTGCGCAACAGGGGCAGGTAAACGGATCCGCGGCATGATGCATCGGCACCGATCGCCAAAGTGTTGTCGCGTCTGCGTCGCTTCCTCTATCCTCGAACATCTCACTCACCCCCTACCCGCACAAAGGGCAAGTGTAACAATGACAGAGGCTTCTGCAGACATCATCGTAATAGGCGCCGGCGCGGCGGGTCTGAGCGCCGCTTACTTTCTGAGTGAGCGCGCGGATGTCATGGTCATCGAAGCGGAATCCCAACCGGCCTATCACAGCTCTGGCCGGTCTGCGGCCATGTACATCGAAGGCTATGAGAACCGTGAGGTGCAAGCCCTGACGCTGGCGGGCAAGTCGTTCTTTTTCGGTCCCCCGGAAGGTTTTTCGGAACATGCGCTGGTCACGCCTGCTGGCGGTTTGACCATCGCCGGACCAGACGAGCGCGACGCGCTCAATAAATATCTCAGCATCTGGCAACCGAGCTGTCCCGAGCTCGTTGAGATCAGCGGCGCAGAGACACGCGAGATCGTGCCCATCGTCAAATCCGAGTGGATACAAGCTGCAGCGTTCGATCCGAGCTGGCACAACATAGACGTACACGGTCTGCTGAGCGGTTATCAGCGCGGCCTCAAAGCCAACGGCGGCACGCTCAAATGTAATTTCCGGGCGGAGAACCTGCAGTTTGCCGACGGTCGGTGGATCTTGAGCGACGGTAAAGAAACCGTCAGTGCTGACGTCATCATCAACGCCGCGGGCGCGTGGGCCGGGCAGGTCGCTGAACTGGCTGGTGCAGGCGCAATAGCGCTGACACCGATGCGCCGCACTGCGGCAATCGTACCGGCGCCGCCAGGCATGGGTAACTGGCCGTTGGTGCACACAATCAGTGAAGACCTGTACTTCAAACCGGAAAGTCCCGGCCTGATGGTCTGCCCGCAGGACGAAACGCCATCAACTGCCATGGATGCGTTTCCGCTCGACATCGACGTTGCGCTGGCCCTCGACCGTTTCGGACAGATCGCCGACTATGAGGCCACGCGGGTCATGCACCAGTGGGCCGGATTGCGCACTTTCAGCGCCGACCGGCGGCCGGTGGTCGGCTTCGAGCCGGGCTTGCGCGGTTTCTTCTGGCTTGCCGGGCAAGGCGGCTTCGGCATACAAACCTCACCGGGTCTCGGGCAGCTCGTAGCGGACATGGTGCTGCGCGGGGAAGCATGCGAAAGCACCATCGCGGCCGAGCGTTTCGCCGGCGCAACTTGATTTACAGGGGCTTTTGGCGGGATAGTTGATCGAAGTAGCAACGCGCTTCTAAGGAAGGGAGAACATGAGCGAAAACGACAACACTCAGAACGAAGCCACCGAATCAGTTGCCGAAGCGGCAGAATCGACAACGCCGCCGCCACAGTCCAAACCTTCCGGGGGCGGCCAGGAGCCCGGTAGCGAAGAGCGGACCTGGGCGCTGTTCGCTCACATCAGTGCCCTGGCGGGTTTTCTGATACCGATACCCGGCAGCAACTGCCTCGGACCGCTGGTCATCTGGTTAATGAAAAAGGAAGAGATGCCTTTCGTCGACGAGCAGGGCAAGGAGGCACTGAACTTCCAGATCACCGTTGCCATCGCGGTGCTGGCCAGTGCGCTTCTGACGGTGGTATTGATCGGCTTCCTCTTGCTGCCGGTGATCGGCATCGGCGCGCTGGTGCTGACGATCATCGCCACGGTAAAGGCCAACAGCGGCGAGCACTACCGTTACCCGGTCAGCTGGCGGCTGATCAGCTAGATCGCCTCGCCCCTGTGAGCAGCCCTGCCGCCACCAGCAGCAGGGCGCCGGCAACAAGGCTGGCAATGACGAAATCGCCGAAGTGATCGGCCATACGCCCTGCTATCGCAGGTCCGATCCACTGACCCAGAGCAAACGCGGCCGTCATGGCGCTGACCGCGCCCGCGATGTTGTGCGGCGCAGCGGCCCGCGCCGCGCTCAGACCCAGCGCCGTTATCGCGCCGAACGTGCCGCCGAGCAGCACGCACGCTGCAACCAGCGTCGCCAATCCCTGACCCAGCCCCGCAGTAACAACCCCGACCGCTTCGACGACATAGGCAACGCGCAGCGTCTGGACGAGCCCCCAGCGATTTGCTGCCCACTGCCAGAGGTACACCGAGGGTACGAAGGCGATGCCAACAACCAGCCAGACGGAGCGCGGATCGACGGGCAATTGCTCGACATCAGCAGCGATGGCAACGACAAAAGTTGCCGCGACGACGTAACCGAAACCGAAGAGTCCGTAGCCCGCTATGAGACGCCAGATCCGCGCCAGGTTTCCCTGGTCGCTGCCAGCCCCTGTCACGGCCGGGGGAGGCTGCCAGTCCTGACTGCTCATCAGAAACCAGGCGAGCGCCATGATCACCGCTGACAAACCGCCGAGACGGCTCCACTGCCCGGCCACATCCGCCGGCATGAAAACCGCCACCATACAGACTATGATGCCGACACCGACACCCGCGATGTGGACGTTGCCCAGCGTTTCACGGCGCTCGGCGGCGAGCACGAACATCAGCTGGGTCGTCACGAGCACCAGACAAAAGGCGCTCGCCACACCCGAGAGCAGTCGTACCAGCAGCCAAGCGAAGTAGTCGGTAACTTCCGCACCCAGGTAAGTCGTGCCGACGCTCGCCATCAGACTGAGCCCCAGATAGAACCGTACATGGCGCGAACGCAGGAGCGGCGGCGCCAGCAGAGCGCCGAGCATATATCCGAGAAAGTTGGCGCTGGCGATGTCGCCTGCCGCTGTGAAGTCCCAGCCAAGCTCGGTCACCATCTGCGGCAACAGCGGTGTATACGCAAACCTGCCAATCCCCATGGCCGCGGCCATGACCAGAGTGGCCCCGACCACCCATTTGAGCGCCAGACTCATGCGCGAAGCGGGCCCTGCCGCCCGCGCGCCCGCGGGTTAACCCGCGGACTCTGAGCGTAGATCCGGCAGCTGGTAGCCTTGCGCGTCAAGATCAGCGCGGACGATCTTCTTGTCCATCTTGCCCGTGGAGGTCAATGGGATGCTGTCGACATAGAGCACGTCGTCCGGCAGCTGCCATTTGGCGAACGCGGTCGCGCAATGCTCGATGACCTGTTCCGGCGTGACCTCAGCGCCCGCGTCGAGCACAACCAGGGCAACCGGACGCTCGTCCCATTTCGGATGCGGATGGGCCACCACGCAGGCTTGAGCAACGCCGGCAAGCGCGACGATGTGGTTTTCGAGGTCCACCGAAGAGATCCACTCACCCCCGCTCTTGACCAGGTCTTTGGAACGATCGCTGATAACGAGGTATTCCTCGGGATCGATTTTGCCAACGTCCCCGGTGACCAGCCAGCCGTCGTGAAACTTCTCGGGCTGCGGATTATTGTAGTACTCGGAGCAGATCCAGGGACCGCGGATGAGAATCTCTCCAACCGTTTCCCCGTCATGCGGCAGCCGGTTGAACTCCTCATCGAAGATATCGAGCTCCAGGCCCGGCATCAGCTGGCCCGCTTTGGCAACGTTCTCGAACTGCTGGTCCTCGCTGATCTCGAGCTGTGACTTCTTCATGACCCGCCGCGACAACGTGGCCAGCGGTGAGGTTTCCGTCATCCCCCAGCCCTGAATCATCTCGACGCCGAAGGTATCCCAGTACCAGCGGATCAGCGAAGGCGGCGGCGCGCTGCCGCCGCAGGTCAGACGCGAAAGCTTGGACAGGTCGTACTGTTCGGGATTGGCTTCGTACAACCCCTTGATACCCTGCCAGATCGTCGGCACGCCGGCCGACAGCGTCACCCCTTCCGCCTGCAGCAGGTCCAGCAGGCGCGCCGGATCCATGAAACGGTGCGGCAGGACCTGCTTGCAGCCAAGCATCAAAGCAGACCACGGCAACCCCCAGCCCATGGCGTGGAACATGGGCACGATGCCGAGCACGGTGTCGGTTGCGGACAACGCCATCGCGTCCGTCATGCACTGGGCCATCGTGTGCAGGTATTGCGAGCGGTGTTCGTACTCCACGCCTTTCGGATTGCCAGTGGTGCCGCTGGTGTAGCAGAGCCCCAGGGGCGAGTTCTCGTCGATTGTCGGCCATTCGTAGTTCGTCGGCTTACCCGCGATGAAGTCTTCGTAGTCGACGGCCTGGGGCAGATCCGTGGACCAGCCTTCAAAGCCCTCCTCAGTAGCAACGATAACCTGCTGCACGCTCGGCATCCGATCCTTGAGCACCTCGAGCAGCGGCAGAGTATCCGCGTCGGCGATGATGATCTTGTCCTCGGCGTGGCCGATGATGTACTCGAGATCTTTGTCTGAGAGGCGGATGTTGAGCGTATGCAGCACCGCGCCCATACCCGCGCAGGCGTGATACGCCTCGAGGTGACGTGAGCTGTTCCACATGAACGTGCCTACGCGGTCACCCACGCCGATCCCCGCATCCGCCAGCGCATGAGCAAGCTGATGGGCCCGGTCACGGGTTTCTTTGTATGTCTGCCGGCGGACGCCCGTCTCGGTTGCCGTGACAATCTCTTCGTTGGGCGCCACGCGCGCGCCGCGATCCAAAATGGTGTGCATCAACAAGGGCGTACGCTGCATCGCCATTGTAGAATCCTCCCTCTAAAACACTTGAAGCGAACGGCGAAGTTTACCACGAGCCCGCAGCTGCATACTCAACAAGGCGCTTATGTCCGAACAACCCGAACACGACGTCGCGGAGCATCTGGCGAGCGTGCCGCACTCCGCGGCCGTCGGCATGCAATACGTGGCCGACAACGAAGATTTCTGTGAGCTCAAGATCAGCTACGCCGATCACCTCGTGGGTGATCCCGACAGCGGCGTCATCCATGGCGGCGCGATAACTGCGCTCCTGGACAATGCAGCGGGAATGATTGCGCGGCCGAAAGACATGCACCGCGAGGTGGCGGCCATTGCCACTCTGGACATGCGCATAGACTACATGGGTGCAGCGCCCCCCGGGCGCGACGTCCACGCCCGCGCGCACTGCTTCAAACGCACCCGCAACGTCGCTTTCGTCCGCGCGGTTGCCTTCGTAGACACGCCCGAGGATCCGATCGCCACCTGCACCGCCACGTTCATGCTCGGCACACGCAATACGCCGTTCGAGGCCAAGCCATGAAAATTCTGCAGGAACTCAGAGACGAAGGACGGGGTCAGGATCTCACCGCGCTGCTGGAGCACATTCCCTACGCCAGATTCCTGGGGCTCGAGGTCGAACAGCAGGGCAACGAGATTGTCACCGTCCTGCCGTTTGCCGATCACCTGGTGGGCAACGTCAATCTGCCCGCCATTCACGGCGGCGCAGTGGGCGCGATGCTCGAGATGACCTCGGTCCTGCAGCTCATTTTTGACACCGCTTGCGAACGCTTGCCCAAGACCGTGGACGTTTCTTTCGACTATCTGCGCTCCGCGCGGGCAATGACCACCTATGGCCGGGCAATTGTCACGCGTCAGGGACGCCGGGTAGCGAATGTGCGGGCGGAGCTATGGCAGGAGTCGCGTGACAAGCCGGTTGCCGCGTGCCACGGCCACTACCTGTTGTCGCCCCTCGACTGACTAGAATTTCGCGCCGAAAAGTACCTGGAAGACAACGTCCGACGCGCTCTCGTTTTCCAAGTCTTCGATGATGCCGACGTCCATCCACAGGCGCTTCGTGATGCCGATACGTCCGCCCAGGGTGCCCAGCACGCCGCCATCCGCAACCAGCGGGTTTCCGGTGTCGAGCATGGCCGTGTGCGCATCGAGTTGTGCATGAAACTCCACCCGGGGATGCAGCGGGATCTGCAAGCCGAGATGGCCTATCCACATGTAGCTTTCCTGATCTTCAGGCGCGAGTTCCCCTTCGCCAAGATAAGTAATGCCGCCGCCCAGAGTCAGACGCACCGTGCGCTGACTCAGCGTAAACCCGTGCTCGTATTCCCCCCAGAGAGATACGTCCAGGCCTTCGGAGCCGGACAGGTCTTCCACGTTCCCCGTGGGCAACTTGACCTGCCCCCGTATCGCGAACGCCCGCGCCTCGTCAGCAAACACCTGATAGCCAAGAAACCCGCGCACGTCGCCAAGCGCGCGCCGGCTATCGCTGAAGTCCGCATACACCTCGGGACCAGAACGGATGAAGTAATCAAGGCGCCCACGCGGGGCGAGGGAACGCTCACCGTCGGGCAGACCAAACAGCTCATGAAACTCATCCACCAGACCGTCCAGGCCGCCGCCCGTGTGCACCACCCAAGGTAGCTCAGCGCCCCACTCGAAACGCTCTCCCCAACCGCCGCGGAGACGATAGCTGGCAACGTAGGTTTCACCGTCGAAGAAGGCGAAGGTACCCGCGCGCAGATCGCTCTGGAAATTGTTGGCCGCCTCGATATTGAAAGTCGCTTCGATATAGCCCGAAACAATCTCCGCTCCGGACATGCGCGGCATCCCGTAAAGCTGGGTTACCGGGCTGAGGTTCCGCACTTTGAGCGGGCCGCTCGGCAGATCACCCGCCTCGAAATCAGCCGCGGCGGGTACAGCGAAAATCAACGTCAGCAGCGCGACCGCGCCAGCACGGCAGGAAACTGTAAGTCCCATGTACAGAAATGACCTGTGGAAAGGTATCTTTATAACAAATCCACAGTTCACGCTGAGGGTTTCGCTCACAAATTGACCAACCGTCTTTCCCGCAAGACGTCAATTAGTTCACGTTTTTCGTAAGATGTTGGTACTCCGCACGCCGGGCGATGCAATACCGGCTGAGCGTATTCGTCGAAAAGCCTGACGAAGATTGCGGCGCAAGAATTTGAGGGCGGCCGCCAGACTCCGCCGGGCATCTCACGCCGCTAGAGGTCTCAGCCTGCGCTGACGTCCCGATTCCCGCCCGGCGCAAACTCGAAAGGCAGATCCCAGGTTGTCGGATAGTCGATCATCGTCCCACCTGCGGACGCGGTGTCGAGGAGCGCGAATGCCGCTCTCAGCACGTCGGTCTGCATGGCTTTGTCACCGCGCGCGCCGAAGTTGTTTCCCATCGGGTGGTTGACGAAGAGGCATCTCGGCGGCTTCACCAGTGCAGCCAGGTCGCGACCCGTCGCGACGTAAACCGTGGCGATGCCCCGCTCTTCCAGCAAACGGCAGACCAGACCCACGGTCTGGTGGTCGAGGGGTCAGCTTGGCGCTGCAACAAGTACATCCACGCCATCCGCAACGAGCGCTTCGTAGAAAGCGGGGCCGGATTCTTCCAGCACCTTGCTGCGATTATAGATGCGCCCCATGAAGCCGCTCCACAGCCGCTCCGCCACGGCGCCGATCTCACCGTTGGCCGCCAGCTCGCGCAGGCGCTGCAGCGGGAATATACAGTTGATGTCCGCGTCGGCGTCGCTGTGATCGTAGTAGCTGTCGTGAATCTGAAAGTCGGCTGCCTGCGGTGGGATCGCATCGAGCCGGTGGTCGTTGCGGGCATCCGGGTTGAACGCCGGCATGCTGCATTGGGACACGCCCCCGGAAGTGAGCAGACTGACGGTACACTCCGCCAGCGGCTTGTCGAGTTTATGCAGAGGTGCGGTCGTGTTCACCGTCCACTGATACGGTGGATGCCCGAGCGCACCGTAATAGTCGTTCAGCGCATCAACATACTTGATGGGTTCCATCGCTGATTCTCCCCTTCGCGATAAGACCCACTATATGAGCATTCGGCCGCTCGCGCTATTCACTGGTGTTCCCGGCCAGGCGTTCCGCGAGCGCCGCAATGAGCGCTTCGTCAGCCTCTGCCAGCAGCGGCGCATGCTGGCCCGGCGCATTCTGCACCTTGCCGATCTTCCGTATCAGGCTCGCCGTATCAAACCGACTGAGCGCAAGACCGCCCTGATGACAAGCCTGACAACGATCCGCGAGGGTTATCACATCCTCTTCAGCGGCCGCGCTTGCCGCTGCCGCCAGAGTCACGCCGGCAAGCCACGTCGACAGCACGGTTCTGCTTCGGGTCCATTCACGCATCGTCACTCCCGGGTGGTTCTCGAACTGGGGGGCATTTTGCCGTAAATAGAGCACGGGCAGGCAACCCCACGGGTGATGGAGTAGGCTTAGCACGTCCAAGCGTTCTGGGAGGGTCGCGTGGCTCGCAATATTCTCGTGACCGGATACACCGGGCGCCTCGGCGGCCTGGTCGCCGCGACGCTGCGCGATCAGTTCGATATCGAACCGCGTATCCTCGTCCGCCCACACCACATCGCCGCGGCCGACTGGCAATCGCCACAGGGCATGCAGGTCATGTCCGGAGACTTCGACGACCGCGCGTCGCTCGATACGGCGCTGGACGGTGTCGACGCCGTGTTTCTGGTATCCCCCGTGCATCCGGACATGCGTTCGCGGGAAATGGGCCTCTCTGCCTGCGCGGCAGAACAAACGACACCCCCGCACATCGTGAAGATTGCAGGTCTCGGCACCCGTCTCGATTCTTTCGTCGACAGCGGGCGCTGGCATGCGGAAATCGAGCAGGAGATCAGCGCGCTGGGGTTACACGCAACTTTCCTGCGCCCGCTGTTTTTCATGCAGAACCTCGGCTTTCAGGCAGCATCCATGCGCAACGACGGCGTGTTGCGCGGAGGTATCGCGGATGCCAGCGTAGCGATGGTCGACGCTCGCGACATTGCCGAAGTTGCCGCAACCGTGCTGATCGGCGGCACCGCAATCGAGGGGCAGGCTGTGACGCTCACCGGTGACGAGAGTTACACCTACGATGTCGTCGCCCGCGCAGCCGGCGCCGCATTTGGCAGAGAGGTGATCTACGAACGCCAGAGCCTGGATCAGATCGAGCAGGCCCTGCGCAAGTCCGGCCAGCCCGACTGGCACATCGACATCCTGCTGCAGTTCAACGAAGCGTTCATACAGGGTTGGGGCAGCGCGGTGAGCGACGTTGTCAGCCGGGTGCTGGGTCGACCGCCGCGCACGCTCGAGGCTTATCTGGCAGAGCTTGCCGCCGGTGATTCGACCCGCGGCAGCAACCCGTTTCCGAGCTGAGGTGCCGGGCCATGATCAAACGTCGTTCGTCAGCAACTGAGACGGGTGTGACGCTTCGCATCTGCGACGAAGGAACAATCGCATGCCATACCGCCTAGCGCCCGACTCCGTGGCTGCCCGCTTCGGCCTGGGTATGATTCCCACTACCGGGATCCTGTACGCAAACGCGACGCCGCTGATCGTTTCAGCGCTCGAACAGAGCCCGGATTTTTCCGCAGAGACCGCCGGGTATGTCTTTGCGGCCAACATGTTCGGCACTTCCCTCGGCGGTCTGCTGATCATCGCGGTCGTCCGCGCGCTGCCGTGGCGCCTCAGCTGCATCGTTCTTGCATCGTGCATCGCTTGCCTGGATCTTGTCTCCATCTGGCTGAACGATCCAACGACTCTGATGGTCCTGCGCTTTCTGCACGGCCTGGCGGGCGGCGCCATGATGGGCTTCGGCGCGCTCGTAATTGCACGCGCCGGTAACACTGACCGGACTTTCGGCATCATGATTGCCATACAGATGATCATGGGGGGCATGATGGCGGCAGGCCTGGCGCCTTTGATCAGCAGTCACGGGGTGTATCCCGTGTGGACGTTCCTCATCTCGTTCTCCCTGCTATGCCTGGTGATACTGCCGTTCCTGAGCGACTACCCCGAACCGGCGCCAGGACAGGAACAAGGCCTCCGCGCGGCGTCGGCACGCCCTCCTGTATTGATCGCATTGACGGCCGGGCTCTGCCTGTTCATTTATCAGGCCGGACAGATGGCCGCCTACACCTATATCTTCGAGCACGGCCAGACGTTTGGTCTCAGCAATACGTTCATGGGCTGGACCAGCGCGGCGTCATTGTGGATCGGTGTGCTGTCGGCGCTCGCGGCGGCGTACTGGTCGACACGCAGCGGTTACGTGCGCCCTGCGGTTGCCGGCGCGATCTTGACCGCCGCTGCGGTCGCGCTGCTGATCTATCCGACAGCGCCTGCGTACCTGATCGCCAGCATGGGCTTAGGCATCTTTTTCTGCGCGACGATTCCCTATCTGCTTTCTCTGCTCGCCGAGATGGACGACACCGGACGGCTGGCCTCCGTGGGGTCGTTTGTGAGCAGTTTCGGGCTCGCGAGCGGTCCGTTCCTGGCTGCCACGCTTCTCGGGTTGGGGGCAAGCTTCGTCGACATTCTGATCTTCGCGGTTGTGGCCATGACACTCGCCGGGATAATGGCGATCGCGCCAGCGCGGCATCTCGAGCAGAGCAGGCGGCACAGCCCCGGGAGCAAGACGTCAGCGCGGCTTCATCCCCCTGCCGCTGCCGCGGCGCCGCGAAGCTCCTCCTGAGTTTGCGTCGGGGGCGACTCACCCTCTGCAGCATCGTGCGTGCCGCCCAGCCACAGATAGACGCTGGGGAGGATGAATAGCGTAAAAGCAGTACCGATGAGCATACCGGCCACCAGGATGATGCCGATGCTGTTGCGCGCCTCGGCGCCGGCGCCTGAGACGAGGACCAGCGGGAAGTGACCCATGACAGTTGCACCCGTCGTCATGAGGACCGGGCGCAGGCGCGAGGCCGCCGACTCCTTGATGGCTTCGAGCTTCGACAGACCTTTCTGCTGCATCTGCCGCGCAAACTCGACGATGAGAATCGCATTCTTGGCGATCAACCCGACCAGCGTGATGAAACCCACCTGCGAGTAGATGTTGATCGTTGTCCAGCCGAGGAAGGTGAACAGCAGAGCTCCGGAGATCGCCAGCGGTGCGGAGCCAATGAGAACCACCAGCGGATCGCGAAAGCTGTTGAACTGCACCGCGAGAGCCAGAAAAACAAACACGAGAGACAAGCCAAGCACGCCGACCAACGTGTTCCCTTCCTGGCGCAGCTGCCGGGATTCACCCGCATAGTCGATGCCGTAACCCGGCGGCAGGATATCGCGCGCAGCAGCCTCCAGCGCAGAGAGCGCCTGCTCCTTGGTCGTTCCCGGCAACACCCCGCCGGTTATGCGGAAAGCGTTGTTCTGCTGGAACTTGCCGAGCACACGCGGCGCGACCGTTTCTTCCAGGCGTGCTATCGCTGCGAGCGGCACAAGATCGCCCGCAGGCGTGCGTAGCTTCAGATCCATGAGCGCAATCGGATTGGCACGATCGTAATCTTCGACCATCGGAATGACGCGATACGCTTTCCCGTTCAAATCGAAGCGATTGACGAAGTTGCCGGATAGGAAGACGCTCAGCTGGCGACTGACAGACGCGACGTCCATACCAAGATCTGCGATACGTTCACGATCGAGCTCGAAGCGGCCCTGCGGCAAGTCGATCTTCAGATCTGTATCAGCGAACATGAACGTGCCGCTCTGCAACGCCGCATCGACGAGTTGCAGCGCGTAAGGCAACATCTGCTCCGCGTTATCCGACGAGGTCACTACGAGCTCAATGTCCATGCGCCCGGCGGTTGGCAGCGCAGACGCGAGAATGGGTCGCGCGGTTATGCCTTCGATCTGTGACAGCTTGGAGAAGGCGATCGGCACCATTTCGTGTACAGACATGGGGCGGTCTTCAAAGTCGACAAACTCCATGCCGCCGAATCCGCCACTGGGAAACAGAACCTGCCACATGAACGTTGCGCCCGGCAGCTCGGCAAGCGCGTCCACCACATCGTACATGTAGCGTTCCGTGTAGGTCAGAGGCGCTTCGGGTGGGGACGTGATGGCAACGCGCACCATGCTCTGGTCTTCACGCGGAGCCAGTTCGCTCTGCGAAAACATGAAGAACGGCAGCGCCAGCAGCGCAATGAAACCAGCGACAAAAAGTACCTGCCCATTGCGCTCCAGGAGCACATCCAGGATTCGGCGATAGTGAGTTTGGGTCCACAGGAACAAGTTGTTGACGACGACCGTAAAGCGCCCTTCCTCACCCCGACTCCTGTTGACGTACGCGCTCATCACGGGCGAAAGCGTCAGCGCAACAAAGCCTGAAATGAGCACCGCCACGGCCAGCGTAAAAGCGAACTCCTTGAAAAGCACGCCGGTTAAGCCGGAAAGAAATCCGATTGGCGCATACACGGTCGCGAGCGTGAGGGTCATCGCGATGATCGGCGCAAAGAGCTGCCGCGAACTTGCGAGCGCCGCTTCGAACCGGCTCATGCCTTCACGCATGTAACGGGCGACGTTTTCGACGACAACGATGGCATCGTCGACCACCAGACCGACGGACAACACGATGGCGAGCACGGTCAGCAGATTGAGCGAGAAACCCATGATGCTCATGGCCGCGACGGCGCCGAGCAGGGATATCGGGATAGTCACCAACGGTACGAGCGCCGTGCGCCAGGAGCCCATGAACGCAAGCACGACGACACTCACCAGGAGCACCGTTTCCAAGAGCGTGATGAATATCCCGCGCAGCGCATCGCGCATGTAGCTCGTGATATCAAAACCAATCGATACTTCGAGGCCATCGGGCAGGTCCGCATTGACCTCGTCCAGAACTTCATACATGCGGTTGGCGATGGCAATTTCGTTGGCGCCCGGCATCGGATAGATGGCGATGAATACTGCCGGCTCGTTGCTGATGCGCGCCGTTCCCCGCGGCTCGACGGCGCCGAGTTCCACGCGGGCTATGTCACGAATACGAATCAGCGCGCCGTCGACCTCGCGAATCACCAACTGCTCGAATTGTTCAGTGTCCGTAAGGTTGGTATCGACCATCAGGTCAATGCGGCGGTTGACGTTTTCGCTGGAACCGATCGTCGCGATGATGTTGTTGCGTGTCAGTGCCTGCGTCACGTCCTGAGCGCTGACGTTGAAGACAGCCATCTTGTCCGGATCGAGCCAGATACGCATGGCCGGTTCCAGGCCGCCTTCGAACTGGACCTCGAGCACATCGGGAATAGCCGCAAAGCGAGGGTTGACGCGCCGCAGGAGGTAGTCCGTGATGAGCGCACGATCCATACCCTCTTTGATCGGCACATCGAGGTACCAGCCGGCCTGCGGGCGATCGGCGCGGCGTACGAACACTGCCGGATCTTCCGCTCCTGCCGGCAGCTCGAACTTGATCTGACTGAGCCGGGTGTTGAGCTCGGCAAGCGCATCCGTGCTGTCTTCGTTCAGCATCAACCAGGCGCGCACCTCGCTCATACCCGCCGTGGTCTCGGAGTCGACGTAATCAATCCCAGGTATAGATGCGGCCGCTCGCTCTATCGGCTCAGTGACAAACCCCTGCACGGTCTCCGCGGAAGCGCCGACGTAGGGGGTGGTAATTTCCAGGGAAGCGCTTTCAATCTTCGGGTACTGGAGAACTGGTAACTCCAGAGCAGCACGAACGCCGATGAGCACAAGCAGCAATGAGATGACCACGGCGACCACAGGCCTGTGCACGAATACGTCGGTGATCCTGGGAATCCGCGCGGTTTTGGGAAGCAGCCGCTCGTCCATCTTCAGTGTCCCACCCGCCGCTCGGCAACCCCCGGCTGCGCCTCGCCGGGAACAACCAGGGCCCCGTCGCGCAACTTGAAGGCGCCTATCGCAGCTATGCGTTCGCCGGGAGCAAGGCCGTCGATGACCACAAGCATATCGCCGGCGGGATCGCCGCCGCGCACCGGGCTTATCGTCACGCGGCGTTTGCGCGCGCGGTGCTTGCCAACCCCGTCTTCTTCGACCTGCTCGACGACGTACACGCTTGTGCCCAGCGCATCGCGCCGGACCGCTGTCGAAGGCACGACAAAGGACATTTGCGGCGTTGCCAGAGGCACGACCACTCGGACCAGCATCCCGGGCAACAGACCAACGCCGGCAGCGTCCAGCTCCGCCCGCAGCCGCAGATTCCGCGAACGCACGTTGACCGCTGCGTCCCGGGCGACGACCAGCGCTCGAACCGGATCTTCCGCGACATCGATCACGATATCTACGGCGCTGCCCGAGGATATGTTGACGTTGTCCTGCGGCAACGCAAAATCGATCCAGACCGTATCAGCCACACCCACCAACTCGGTTATGGCGGTTCCGGCATCCAGGAACTGACCGGGCTCCAGCTCGTGCAGGCTGGTAACCGCGCTGAACGGGGCGCGCAGAGTTTTCTTGTCGATGAGCGCGATCAGCGCGTTCACGCGAGCCTGAGACGCATCAAACTGAGCTCGCGCCTGATCGCGATTTTCCACTGAACCGGCGCCGCTGCGCACCAATCGCTGGGCGCGTTCCAGAGCCAGGCGCGCGATCTGCAGATCGGCGCGAGCCTCGGCCAGCTGCGCCTGCTCCTGAGAGACATCCAGGCGCAGCATCACCTGACCGGCTTCGACCTGCGATCCTGGAGCGAAACCGACCTCGACTATCCGTCCCGGGAGCTCATTACGCAATGTGGCGGACTGCGTCGCGACCACCTCACCGGTGACCTCGAGCGTCGGCTGCCGCTCAACCTGTTCCACCACATAAAGCTCGACCGCTTCAGCCGGTTCGGGGAAAGCCGCGGCGCGTGCCATCGCCGTCTGAATTTCGGTGTACTTATAAAAACCGAGGGCTCCGGCAACGACAACACATGCCGTCACCACACCGAGCCAACTCAACCACCGCATTTTCGAATCTTCACGCTATCGGAGCCGCAGTTTAGCGCCATTCGCCGCACTGCGACACGCTGCAGGAGCGCAGCGTGAAAGAAGGCCTCAGCCGATCGCAACCCGGGCGATACGCGCGCGCCACCAGCCGAGCGCACCGAGCGCCACCAGCAGGCTCAGCCACAGTCCAGGTTCCGGCGCGCCGAAACCGGTCATCGCCGGCGAGCTGTAGGCGAGATTGCTGACGCCGGCAACTTTCGGCAGCGCGACCTCCGCATCCGCCTGGGATGACGGCCGGGTGTTGTAGACCTCGCGCGAAACCGCAACAAACGAAGTCCAGCGCGTGGCTATGCCATAGTCGAGCCCAAGCTTGGTCACAGCCGCTTTGACACCGGCGTTGCTCAACCCCCCATCGCGCAGCGGTTCCGGCGTGATGAAGGTGTGCATATGCTCCGCAACCGCGCTGCGCGCCCAGATGCGCCGCAGCGCCGGCCGCGACCAGGCATCAGAGAGATCCACCACCTGGCGGATCTCGGCCTGCTGACCAGGCGTTTTCCCGCTGATGGTGATGGTGCCGCGTTGCGCTTGCGCAAACCTTCCAGTCACTCGAATCGAATCCCCTGCGTACAGATCGGGCAGCACAGCAGGCAGCACCCCGCTGACCTCGACGTCACCCCAGTCGATGGCAAGATCCGTCAGGACCGGGGTCTGCAAACGCGCCGCCAGCTGTTCAGCGATGGCGCCAACGGTCTCGTCGTCCCTGGTCGGATCGTAGTAACGCGTGAAACCACGCCCAACCCGGCCAAGTTCACTCATCAGATATCGATTGACGCCGGCACCGACCCCGAAGGCGAAAAGGCGCGCATCTCCCAGCTTCTCTTTGACGAGTTGGAGAACCGAAACCTCGTTGCCGATGTATCCATCTGTCAGGAAGACCACGTTGCGAACGACCCCCGGCGGCGCGGGTACGGACAGCGCTTGTTCGATGCCGGACGTCATCATGGTACCGCCACTACCGTACAAGCCCTGCGCATAGGTCTTGCCGCGCGCGATGTTCGCGGTGGTCGCCGGCATAGGGTAACTGGAAAACTCAGTAGCTGCGTCGCTGAAGCGAATGATGCGGAAAGTGTCAGTAGGGCGCAGCTGATCGAGCGCCGCGACCATGAATCGCTTCGACGCCTCCATCGGCAAGCCACTCATCGAGCCGGAGCAATCCAGCAGAAAAACCATCTCCCGTCGCAACGTCTCGTCTGGCGAGACGTCCGCAGGCGGTTCGATGAGGAGACTGAAATAACCCACCTCGCCGGATTCCCAATGCGTCAGCAAGCCTGCGGAGGTCGCAGTTCCGGCAAGCTGATAGCGCAGGACAAAATCCCTGTTGTCCCGCACTGAACCTTGCGCAAACGTCATCTCCTGGCGGCTCGACGAGACCTCGCGCACAGCAAGCTGATGCGTTGGCGAAGAAACCGCGCCAATCGCTATCGGCGCTTCGAGCGCCAGCTGCAGGCTGACACGCTCGCCAAGCACTCGTTCAGGAAGGTCCACACCCGCTGTCGGCGGATAGGCCGGCAGCTTTTCGAGTACCCATTTGCCCACGGTGTCGGCCGCTCCCGGCGTGATATCAGGCGCCGCACCCATCGCTTCCGCGACAGGTGCAACGCCGGCCCCGGCAGGCTGAAAACGCGGTCCAACCACCATCGGCACGACCAGTTCATAGGCACCGTCGACCTTAGGCACGATGTGGGTGTATTCGATCTCCACCGAAATCGGCAGGCCCGGCATCAAGTTTGCGATCCGCTGAGTGAACATGTTCGGACGATGCTGCTCGAGGAGAGAGGCCGCTTTACCCTCGCTCGCGGCCTTGGCGAAAGTTTGTTGAGCCTGGCGCTTTTCCTGAATCTCCGCGCTGATGACCTCGTTGCCGACCCGCATGGTCATCGCGTGCACAGCGGCGTCGCGATTCAGTGGAAACAGATACCGAGCACGCAGCGGCTGCTGATATGGGTTCGCAAACGTCTGCTGCAGCTTTACCTGCACAATGTCTCCACTCACCGTGACGACATAGTCGCTTTTGAGCGATGCGAGCAAAACCCGCTTCCCATCGAGGACACCCTCGATGGTTCCGGCAAGCTGCGGCGTTGCATCTGCACAAACGCCAGCCGAGAACAACAAGCCAAACAGCAAAACTCGTAATCTCATGACTTTCTCCATCAACTCAAATTGAAAGCGCGCCTGATGGCAGAGCGCCACTCGGCGGTGCGCAGGTTTTCGACCCCCGGGGTTTCGGGAATGACAAGCTGGGTCATTGTCCAACCGACGGTGGGATCCTGAAGCCAATGCCAGACGACCTCGGCGACACTCATGGCCAGCTGCCCCGCATCCGAACGGTAGGTCACCTCGACGAGATACCTGTCGCGGCCCTGTTCAGCGCGGTACAACGTTGCACCGCGCACGTGATCGGTCCCGAGCATGTCCACTGCAAAACCCGCCCCCCGCAGACAGATCAGCGGATCATGCAGATGCCTCAGCGGCGACGCGGTGGTCACAAGCAATAGTCCGTACGGGCCGAAAGCGGCGCGCGCCGCGCCGCCGCCATATCTTTCAAAGTAGCGCTGCTCTTGCGCGGACAGCGGCGCTGCGCTGCGCAAAAAACCAGCCGCAACCCAAGGGATCTCCGGCGCAGAGCGCACCGGGGAAGCATCCAATGGGCGCGGCTGTATCGCGCTGACGAGCAGCGCAAACAACACGAAGCCGAGGGCAAACACCAGTCGCGGGAGCGGACGCTTGAGCGTCGAGGGAGGATGACTGGCGCCGCCCAGGGGAACGGATCGGCTTCGCGTTGTGTTCAATGGGTAGCGCGTGTCCGCATAAAAACGCGTCATGGCTATAAGCGTTGTGCTGACCATGGCGACGACAACCAGACCAATCAGGGAGTGCGGCAGCGCCGCCATCACGCTGAAGCCCAGCTGCTCTTCGTAGACAATGCCCAGCGCCAGCATGGCGATGCGCAATCCGTTGCCCAGCAGCGCCAAGGACACGCAAGCGAGCGTGCTGATGAGTCCCCAACGCAAATCAGGTCTCTGCACGGAGTTGATGATGCTGAATACAAATGCGGATACGGACATCAGCTCTGCGCCGGAACAGGGTAAATCCACAAGCACATCCATGCCGCTCACCCGCAACCGCACGCCCTCACAGACGAGATCATCGAACCAGGGCGCCAGGAACCCGCAGGCCAGGAGTGCCGAAACCTGCTGCAGGCCAAAACCCGCAACGCGCTGCAACATGGGTTCGATGGGCAGACAAAAACAGAAGAGCACAGCGAGCCAGAGCGGTGACACGGCAAAGCGGCGCTCGCCGAGACATCCGAGGCGCGCAAGCGCGTAAACATCCACCGCCAGCAACAGCGCCCCGATCACGTTGATGTCGAGGGCCTGAGAAGCCAGTCGAAGCAGGGCGGTAAAACCCAGCAGTACGTACGTGGGGGCAGCGGGGCGTCGCGCAGACGTCTGTACCGGCGTGCTGAGCGACAGTCCTGCCAGTATCAGCACCGCAACGAACGCAACCCAGCCAATGCCTTCGTAGCCCGCCTGGTACCAGGTGCCTATCAGCCACTCGAGGGGCTCGAGCGCGAGCAATATACCCCCACACCAGAGCGCTATCGGGGTGAGCAGCGACACACGGTTTGCAGTGACTGAAAGATCCATGGCAGTCAGTGTGACCGGCGCCGGGGCGGAAACCGGCGCACTGAGGTGCCAAGCCACCAGCGATTTAGTGCAAATTCAGTGCAATCGGGAGGGTAGTCGCCCCGTCATGCGCAACGTTGAGTACAATTTCATCATGCACAGTGTTCTCGTGGTCGACGACGACCCACATATACGCGAAGTCGTTTGCTTTGCCCTCGAGCAAGCGGGCTTTGCAACGCACACCGCGGCGGACGGCAGACAGGCTTTGGAGCAGCACCGGCTGAACAAGCCGGACCTCATCGTCCTGGACGTGCTCATGCCCGAGCTCGACGGTCTGGCCGTATGCAAAGCGCTGCGTGATATCTCGGCGGTACCTATCCTCATGTTGTCCTCGCGGGACGAAGAAGTTGACCGCATCCTGGGTCTCGAGATGGGCGCGGACGATTACATCGGTAAACCTTTCAGCCCGCGCGAGCTGGTCGCACGGGTGAAAGCGAATCTGCGCCGCGTCGACGCAGAGCCCGCCGACCAGGAGATACGGGTAGACGACTACCTCATCAACCTCGAAACGTACGAGGCGAGCTGGCGCGACAAGCCCATCACTTTGACCCAGACGGAATTCCATTTGTTACGCACGCTATGCCAGCGCCCGGACAAAGTGTTCAGCCGCGATGCGCTCATGGAACAGGCATACGACGTGCGCCGAGTTGTCAGCCAGCGGACTATCGACAGCCACATACGCAGGTTGCGCGACAAGCTGCTGGCCGCGGGAGCGCCGGGTATCCGCACGGTCCACGGCATCGGCTACCGGCTGCACCGCTGATCCGAATGCGCACGCCCCGGCTGTCTTTACGCAGCGTTCTGATCGGTATCAATCTGGTGGTATTGCTGTTGCCCGTTGCGGGCATACAGCTGATGCGCCTGTACGAGTCCGCGCTGGTCCGGCAAACGGAGTCTGCCCTCATCGCGCAGGGCGCTTTCATTGCCGCCTTCTATCGCTCGCTGGTGCTCGAGCAAGGCACCCAGAACTGGGAGATCCTCAGCCGTCCCTTGGACACGACGCTACCAACCTGGCGGGATGGCGAATGGCTGCCGCAGCCGCCGGTATTGGATCTCGCCACATCTCCGGTACTGGAACCATTTCCCGATGGCCGCCTGACGCACGCGGCCGAACCTTTCGCCCGCGGCGTCGGCGCGCGCCTCGAACCGGTTTTGAAAGACGCGCAGCTGACGACCCTGGCGGGTATCCGGGTGGTGGATCCGTGGGGTGTCATCGTGGCGAGCACCGGTGACGACATCGGCTACTCAATCGCGCACGGTGAAGAGATTGCGCTCGCGCTGACCGGCCAGCCGGCGCGCCGCATCCGCGACAAAGACGACATGATCCAGGTGACGGCTCTGGACAGTATCAGCCGCAACAGCAAAGTCCGCGTATTCGTCGCCAGCCCCATTGTTCTCCACGATCGTTTGATCGGCGCGGTCATGCTGTCGCGCACACCCCCGAACATCGTGCAGGCGCTTTACGCCAAGCGCTGGCTGTTGCTGCAGGCACTGGCGCTGCTGGTAGGGATCGTGCTGCTGATGTCGCTGTTGACCTTCCGGCTCATCGCCAGACCCATCACCAGGCTGGCCCTGCAGGCGCAGCAGATCGCATCCGGCGAACTCTCCGCAGCCCAGACCTTGTCGAGCCCGGAGTCCGTCAAGCCGCGCACGGTGGAAATCGCCCGCCTGCAGGAAGCGATCACCGATATGGCGGCGGCGCTGGAACAGCGCGCCAACTACCTCAAGGACTTTTCCCGCCACGTCTCACACGAATTCAAGACGCCGATCGCCTCGATTCGGGGCGCCATCGAAGTCCTGGAGGACCATGCCGAGACAATCACCGAAGCGCAGCGCGGGCGCTTCCTGTCCAACATCGCCAAGGACGCTGAGCGTCTGCAGCGTCTCACCGAGCGCTTGCTCGAGCTCACTCATGCTGAGCTCCATCAAAGCCAGACCGCAGAAGTGGATGTGCGCGAGGTCATCGACGGTTTACGTGAAGAGTACCCACAGCTCAGCGTCCAGGTCCGCGGCATCGATGGCGTGCAATGTCAGGCGGATGCCGAAGTGCTGCGCGCTGCGCTCGAAGTGCTCTTCGACAACGCCACCGACCACGGCGCTAGCGAAGTGACGTTATGGCACGAAGCCGATGCCGCGCTGGTCAGCCTCTATGTGCAGGACAACGGCGACGGTATCTCCGGCAGCAACCGGGAGCATGTCTTCGAGCCCTTCTTTACGACCTCGCGGGAGCGTGGCGGCACCGGGCTGGGGCTCACGATTGCCCGCGCGCTCCTGCGTCAGGCCGGCGGCGACATTCAGCTGGAGTCCGGCAACGGTCCGACCACCTTTGCATTGACCATCCCGAACGCCACCGCGGCCTGATGAGGCAGAGTCGCTCCAGCAACGCTCAGCCGTTTTCCAGGAGGCTGCGCAACATCCACGCATTCTTCTCGTGGATCTGCATGCGCTGGGTCAGCAGGTCCGCCGTCGGCTCATCCTGCGCCTGCTCGGCGATCGGGAATACCTCGCGCGCGGTGCGCACGATGGTTTCCTGTCCGACGACCAGACGCTTGATCATGTCCGCGGCGGTCGGCGTATCGTCTTCTTCCTCGATACTGCTGAGCGCACTGAATGCCTTGTAGGAGCCGGGCGCGGTAAAGCCCAGCGCGCGAATGCGTTCCGCAATGAGATCAACCGCCTCCGCGAGCTCCGTGTAGTGTGTTTCGAACAGGGTATGCAACGTTGCGAACTGCGGCCCCGTCACGTTCCAGTGGTAGTTATGCGTTTTGAGATACAGCGTGTAAGAGTCCGCGAGCAGGCGCGACAAGCCGTCGGCGACTGACTGGCGTTCCGCTTCACTGATACCGATGTTGATCTGCATGTCGAGCTCCTTGTGTCTTTGATGGCGCCTATTTTCCAACACCATGATTAATTGGTGAATTCGATAGTTTTTATATTTTCAATAGTATTTGCCAATAATTTAGACTGACACAGATCAGGGCGAAGCAGCGACCCGCCCATTGAGGTAGAGTGTCCGTCAACGGAGAGGGCAACGAGGCAACCATCAACAGCAGCGGGCGCGTATTTTACGGATGGGCTGTCGTTGCCATCTGCGGCCTGCTCGGCTTCCTGGGTACCGGGTTTTACTCCTACTCCCGAGGCGTTTTCTTACCCTCTCTTGCCGAAGCGTTGTCCGACGGCGGCCGCATGGAGATCTCGCTGGGCTTCTCTGGCGCTGCCGTCATCGGCGCCATCATTTCTCCCGCGCTTGGCCGCTTCCTGGACGATCACTCGCCGCGCCTGGTGATCCTGTTCGGTATCGCTGCGGTCTCACTGTCTTACCTCTTTCTTGCCAATGCGCAGGCGCTCTGGCAGTTCTACCTGATCGTCGCGCTCGGCATGGGCGTGGGCATGAGCTGCATGGGCACTATGGCCTGGCATCGCTGCGTCATTTTCTGGTTCGATC
Organism: Pseudomonadales bacterium; assembly: GCA_965267275.1. Taxonomy (GTDB): domain Bacteria; phylum Pseudomonadota; class Gammaproteobacteria; order Pseudomonadales; family Azotimanducaceae; genus UBA4421. Next base: position 472,487 of record OZ253950.1, on the reverse strand, counting down.
ACTGGCGCGGCCGGGCAATCGCAATCGCCGTCATGGGTGCGTCGCTTGCCGGCATCATGATGCCGCCGCTGGTGACGGCGCTGGTGGACACTTATGGCTGGCGTGTCGGCTATACGGCATTCGCGGCCTCCACCGCGTTGACACTGCTGCCGCTCGTTTACTGGTTCCTCAAAGACCGGCCGGAGGATATCGGAGAGGTGCGTGACGGCCACAGCTACGTGGCCCGTAACCAGGAAAAAATGGTCGAGATTGCCGAAGACAGCCGGGTATGGACGTGGCAGCAGCTGCTCCGCAATCCCGCGTTCTGGAGCATCGGCCTCATCTTCGGCTCGATGGTGTGCGTATTCAGCGCCGTGATGCTCCATCTGTTCGGCCACCTGCTGGACATCGGTCTGTCGACTGAAGACGCCGCGCTGGTGCTGTCCGTGACAGCGCTATTCGCCGCGCTTGGCAAACCGGTGGTCGGACTTTTGTCCGACTTCTTCGGCGCGCGCGTCAGCATCTGGCTGGCGCTCATATGCCAGGGGCTGGCTTTGCTGGTGTTCACCCGCGCAGACACGTTCCATCTCGCCCTCGTCGCCGCAGCGATCTATGGTTTCGGCTACTCAGGCATGTCGCCGCTGCGCACTTTCGCCGTCTCGACTTCGGTGGGCAGCATCAGTTTCGCCATGGCCACGGGTGTACTGCGCTGGGTGGAACTGCCGTTTGTGCTGGCGGCATCTCCGCTCGCGGGCTTCATTTACGACGCTACCGGCTCCTACAACACCGCTTTTCTCATTCTTGCCGGGCTCATGGGCGTCGCGTGCATCGGTCCTTTCTTCATACGCGTCGGCGGCGCCGCGGAACGGCGCGCGCTACAGCGCGCCACGTAAGGCGTTCCAGAAAACGCGGCACGTTCACAAAACGTTAACATTTAGCGACAATTCAGGGGGTCGGATCTGCTACTTTGATATCGTCAAAAACCCTGACTGGTCTTACGTTTTGCGTACCGTTTACGCCCTACAATCTACGCGCAGCCATGGCGGCTATATCGCCCGCTATGATCGCACGCCGAAGCTCTTCAGCAGCCGCGTTGCCGCCTGGTGGTTCAAAGCGCGCCGCGGGAAGTGGCATTGGAAGGTAGTGGTGTATCAAGAACTCGAACTCACACCGATCATCGAGTTGCAGGACATCACCTGAGCCACACCCTGCGCGCAGTCCGCCTGCGCCTTTCTATCAGCTGAGCTTAGCGAGTATGGCGACTGCGCCAGATGCGCGCGCGACGCACCAGGCGGCGCAGTGGATCCAGACCTGTCAGCGCGCGCGCATCCGCCTGTGCGCGGAACAGCACATCGAGTTGCGTTACCGCTTCGGCAGGCAAACCGGCCGGTGTCGCTGCAAGCTCGGCGATCTGCTCCTGGCTGCTCGCGCCCGTAATGACCGAGGTTACGCCAGCGCGTGACAAGACCCAGCTCAAAGGCACCACGTTGACGGGCACGCCGAGCTGATCGGCGATTTCACTGACCTGCGGCTTTGCGTCTGCAGCCAAACGGGTCGCGGCAAGCGCCCCGCCAGCCAGCGGCGAGTACGCCAGCACGTCCACATCCTGGTTCCGACAGAGCGGCAAGAGCTGCCACTCGATCTGGCGCTCGAGCAGACTGTAGGGTAGTTGAACGCTGGCCAGTGAGGATGCGGCGCAGGCGACTTCGAGTTCAGGCGGGTCGAAATTGCAGACGCCAACCGACCGCACCAACCCCTCGCGGCGCAAGTCATGCAACGCATCTAATGATTCGCCCAGAGGCACCGTGCGGTCAGGCTGGTGTATCTGCACCAGATCGAGATAGTCGGTCCGCAGGCGTCGCAGACTCTGCTCAACCTGCCAGCGCAACGTTTCCGGCCGGCTGTCGCGCCGCACGGTCCGGCCGTCCGTATGAACGAACAGCACATCCCCTCGCGCATCGGCGTCCCAGCGCAGGCCAACCTTGCCCAAGACCTGAACCTGATCGCGGGGGAGCGTGGCCAGCACCTCGCCAAGCTGTTCTTCCGCGGCGCCAAAGTCGTAAAGCGGGGCGGTGTCTATCGTATTGAAACCGGCCTCGAGCGCCGCGCTGATGACCTGCACGCGCGCCTGTGTCGATTGCGGGTGCCGCGCCATGTTGCCAAAAATCACCGGCGGGAAGGACAGCACTTCAGTCATGCGGCGTGCAGGCTGGCCTGAGCAGCTTCCACCTCTCGTCGAGTCATACGCACGCCGAGACTGAGGACAAAAGCGAGCAGGAATGTCACAGCGCAACCGCCTACGAGGCAAACCTCGAGGAGCGCTTTGGTCGATTCAGTCTGCTGCTGCAGCGCGCCATCGAACCCGGTAAACGCAAGCAATGCCATGCTCATTGTCGGCGCGAGGAGATAGCCGGTTTTGAAAGCCGAGTTGTAGACCCCCACGAAGGCGCCTTCGCGGCGCCGGCGACTCTTGACCTCATCAAGGTCACACACATCGGCGACAATGGAGAGCGGCAGAATTTCGATCGCCGTATTCCCGATGGGTAATGCCAGCACGTGGAAGAGGAAGTACCAGTAAGGCTCACCGGGCTGGAAGGCGACGAGGGCGGTCAACGGCACGCTCAAGCTCAACAGCAGGAGGATCTTCAAGAGCTTCGCCTTCTCGATCGTCTGGGCCAGATGCCTCACGAGGAGGTTCAATCCCATGCTGACCAGCGCCCCGGCAGCGGTCGCGTACATGATGAGCGTGGCGAAACCCGCCTTGTCTCCTTCGTAGATGATGTAGGTGATGAGGTAGGCGGCAAAACTGATGGAGAAGTACTGGCCGATCCCATAGAAGAACACGCAACCGACCAGAAACATGAACGGTTTGTTGGACAGCGTTATCCGCAACGCCTGCTTCAGAGGCAGGGGGTCGCCGGGATCAACCGAAACCCGCTCCCTGGTGCCAAAGGTCGCCAGTAACCCGGTCACGATGACGATGACGCCGACGCCACACATCACTACCGCGACGCCGGTAATCTCGTCAGCAAAATACTCAGGATTCGTCGCCAGAAAGAAGGGTACCGTCGCCAGCACCGTCATTGGCACGCCAATGAGATGCCGCCAGCCCACGATACGGGTGCGCTCCTGATAATCGCGCGACAGCTCCGCGCCCAGTGCGTAGTAAGGCACCACCGCCATCGTGTGGGTGATGTAGTAGAGCAGCTTGAACAACAGAAAGTACGCAAAAATGCTCACCACCGTCGGCATGGGATCCCAGAACATCACAAACGTGGGCATCCAGCTCAGCGGAAAGACGATACCGAGCGTGATCGAACCGATCAGAATCCAGGGCCTCCGCTTGCCCATTTTCGAGCGCGTTCGGTCCGACCACTCCCCCACCAGAGGATCAGTGACGACGTCGAGCAGTTTCACCAGTGGCTGGCCGACAGCAATCCAGAAAGGCGGGATAGCGAGCGTCGTCGTGTAGAAGAAGAACATGTACTTGCCGATGATGTTCTTGATCAGATAATCAGCGCCGTTGAATACGCTGTAACAAACACGCTCACGGGTTGTCAGCGGTGCGTCCGCAGCCGCATGGCCGGAACGCTCAACCGCTTCGCTCATTGTTGCTCGTCCGTCACCTGTGTTTTCGGCGTCAAGATGAGCTGAACTTCGATACAGAAACCAGGGATCAGCCTGCCCAGCCATCTGTTGAAGCGGTACCACCAGGCGTAGTTCTCGAGCGGCCGCAGCAGCCCGCCGGAAATCACCCTGAAGCCGCGCACCTCGAGCTCGTCGTAGAACGGCGCCAGATCGCGGCGAATCGAACGCAGAGAATAGGTCTGTATGTGCTCGGAACCACGCAGCCCGAAGCGGCCGATCCACCAGCGGCGCAGCTTGGCCATCGGCTCCGGGAAGACAGGCACGCCACATACGAAAATCCCGCCTGGCTTCAGCGCGCGGGCAATGTTGGCGATGGGTATCTCAGGATGGTTGAGGTGTTCCAGCAGCTGTTCACAGACAATGACGTCGAGGCTGTGGTCAGCAAACGGCAGATCCTCCTCCGCGTCTCCCTGCTGGATGTCCCACGGATTCCCGGCATAAACATCGTCCTTACGCGCCGGATCGATATCGAGACCATGCATGGCAAAACGTTCGGCGATACCGGCATTCTGGATGTACAGAAACGTGCGGCCCATGCCCGCACCGATATCGAGCAGCTCGAACGTGGCGTCAGGGTCTTTGTCCGCGAGCCACTCGGTAAGCGTTTCTGCGAGTGCGGGATATCTTGCGAGACGCAATCGGTAGAGCACTTTGGCAGGCTCGACGCCGTAGGCCCAGACGTCTTTGCCGGGCCGGTAGAGTACAAACAAACGAATACCCCTGAAATTCAGGTCAGCATTCTAACCAGAGAGGGGAAGCGTCGGGAATGGCCTGTACAACCAACGACGCATCGAAGATCAATGCTGAGCGAGCTGATTCTCGCCGGTCGCGCGGTTACGACCGCGCTCTTTAGAGGCATAGAGGCACGCATCGGCACGCTCTATGAAATCCGCGAGGTCTTCACCCGGATTGAACTCGGCCACGCCGAGAGAGATCGTGACCTTGAGATCCTGATCACCGTCACCCCGCACACGCTGCGCTTCGATAATGGCGCGGATGCTCTCGGCGAGCATCATCGCACCGTCGAGCGGCGTCGCCGGCAACAGCACCGCAAACTCTTCGCCGCCGTAGCGGGCAAGCAGGTCACGGCCTTTGACACACTGCTCCATCTCCTGCGCGACAAAGCGCAGCACGCGGTCGCCGATCAGATGACCGTGGGTATCGTTGAAAGCTTTGAAATGATCGATGTCCGATAGCACGAGACAAAGCGGCGTTTTCATTTCCTCAGCTTCCAGCGCCATGCGCTTCAATGCCTCATCGAAGGCGCGGCGGTTAGCCACCATGGTCAAAGCGTCGGTGCGCGAATCTTTACTGAGGCGGTCAACCTGGGCGCGCAGCTCGGTCAACTCGCCCGCCATATTGTGGAGTGAACCTTCAACTTCCTTGCTGCGCTCTTTGGTCCGTGCCGTTTCACGGACGAGCTCCACGACCAGACGATTGAGGTCTTCTTTGGTTGGATTCTGCTTGAGAGATTCGCCGCAGTTTTCCAGAACGTCGGAGAAGTGATTGATGTCGCTGCCGAGGCCATCGAGCTCCATGAGCACCGATTCCACGGCTTCGCGTACCGCACCCTGAATGCCGTCAACCTCGGTCTGCAGCTCGGAGATGAAGTACTTTTCGTAAATCGTCCGGCAGGAGGTAGGATCGAAATCGGCGCCATTCTGGATGCGCCGCTCGATCTCGGCGGTCAGGTCTTCGTTACGCTGCATCACGTAATCGAACCAGACGGCGTAGTTCTGCGGGATCGTCGGCACGCGCTGCTCGCTCATGAGCGGCAGAACGCGTTTCAGCACTTGTACGGATTCGTCCAGCGGTGTGTCAAATAGTGATGGCATCGGGCACATTTATCGGCGTTTCATTAAATCTAGCCAATTCCGTGGTATCTGCCAGTTTTGCATCGCATAAGCGATGCCAAGCGCAACATAAAATGTGCGTAGCCCGACGCAGGTAGCAAACGCCCGTTAGTCAGCGCTCGCGACGACGCCAGCTTCGATGAGCGCCTGAATTTTGACGCTATCGAGCCCCGCCTCCGCGAGAATTTCTTTCGTATGTTCTCCCAGCGAAGGCGCCGGACCGCGAATCATCGCAGGTGTCTTGTCGAAACGTGCCGCAGGACGCGGCTGCCGGACCGTGCCGGCGACGGGATGTTCGTAGAGCTCGACGAGCTCGTTATTAAGCAGCTGTTCGTGCTCGAGCACGTCTTCGCGGCTGAGCACGGGCGCGCACGGCACGCCCTCGGCATCGAGCCGCGCGAGCCAGTGCGCAGAGGTATCGCCGCTCAGCACTTCAGCCGTGAGGTTGAGCCGCTCCGTGACGTTGACGGCGCGATCGTTCACCGTCGCAAAACGCGGGTCTTCGATCCACTCAGGATGACCCAGCGCGCGGCACATGCCCTGCCACTCTTTATCCGATACGGCGCCGGCAGTAATGAAACCATCAGCGGTAGCGAATATGAGATCCGGCGCCAGCTGCGCACGCGCCGCCTTGACCTCTTTGCCGACGAGCGTCAATCCCGACATGCCTTCCGGCCAGAGATAGGCCACCATCGTATCGAGCATGGCGAGCTTGACGTGTTGACCGGCGCCGGTGCGTTCGCGCGCAAACAGCGCCGCGGTAATCGCCTGAGCCGCCGTTACCGCGGTGGTTTTGTCGGGAATGATCGTCCTGACCATCCTGGGTCTGCCGGTGGCACCATCCGCCTGGATGGCCGCAAGCCCCGACAAGGCTTGAATGACCGGGTCGTACACGCGCTGGTGCGCAAACGGCCCGGTCTCGCCAAAGCCGCTGATGGAGACGTAGATGATGTCCTCTTTCAGCGCGCGGACGGCCGCCTCACCAAACCCCATACGCTCGATCGTACCGGGACGGAAGTTTTGCACGAAAACGTCTGCCGACCCGATCAACTGGCGCAGCACCTCCGCGCCCGCAGCGCTCTTAAGGTCAATCGCGAGGCTGCGTTTGGAGCGATTGGAAGAGACGAACGTCGCCGTGATGCCGCTGCGATTCGGTCCTGCCCCGCGCACCAGATCACCGCTGAGCGCTTCGACCTTGATCACGTCCGCGCCCTGATCCGCTAGCATCATGGTGGCGACGGGTCCTGAGATCATGGAGGTCAGATCCAGCACCCGCACCCCGCTGAGCGGGCCGTCCGGCAGCGCGGCGTCAGCCACCCGCAAACGCCTCCAGCGCAGCCTGCTTCGCCCATTTGTAATCCGCCTTGCCGTTCGGCGCGCGCTTGACCACATCGACAGCCAGAATCTGCTTCGGCAGTTTGTAACCTGCCAGATGATCGCGCGTGAAATCGATCAGGTCACTCTCGTCCGCCCGCCGGCCCTCGCGGAACGAGGTCACCGCCACGACCCGCTCACCGAAGCGATCGTCCGGGACGCCGACGACCAGGCAGTCATAAACCGCATCGTGGCGTTTTACCGCCTCTTCCACCTCTTCGGGGAACACCTTTTCACCGCCAGTGTTGATGCAGACGCTGCCGCGCCCGAGCAGGGTGATGCTGCCGTCGGCTTCAACCGTGGCGTAGTCTCCGGGGAAGCTGTAGCGCACACCGTCGACCTCTCTGAACGTAGCGGCGGATTTCTCGGGATCTTTGTAGTAGCCGAGCGGCACGAAGCCGGACGTTGCGACTTTGCCGATTTCTCCCGACCCCGGCTCGACGATCTTGTCCTCATCGGTGATGACTTTGACCCCCTCGTTCATTTCGAACTTGGCGGTGGCAACCGCGACGTCCCGCGTCGTGATGGAGCTACCCATCCCACCTTCCGAGGAGCCCATGATATCCGCGAGGATCATGTCGTGATGGCGCAGCAGCCCTTGTTTCGTTTCCGCGCTCCACATGACGCCGCTCGACATCATTTGTTTGACTGAGCTGAGATCGTAGGGCGAGCCGCGCTCGGCTGCCGCATCGAGGGCAGCCAGCATCGGCTTGGCGAAAGTGTCCCCGACGATGACGATGTCGGAGACGCGATGCTCCGCCGCCAGACGCCAGAGCTGGTCCGGATCCAGACCGAGTTTCGAGGTCGTGACGACAGTGCCGCCCAGCAGCATCGGGAGGAATGCCCCGAGCCAGCAACCCGTACCGTGCATCAGCGGGCAGCCGACCAGCGTCGTCGGCGGCTCTTCTATCGCGGCCAGAAAATCGGGGTATTCGGCCATCGTCTCCGGTGGCGCAAGTTCGCGTCCCGCCGCACCCATCGCGATGAAGAAAGAGGCGAACATACCGACCGGGTACATCACCCCTTTCGGCATGCCCGTGGTGCCGCCGGTGTAGAGCATGTAGACCCCTTCGGGATCACGCGCCTGGCGCGGCGCAGGGCTGTTGTCGCGGATGGCGCGCTCATAGTCGACGGCAAAGTCCATCAGCGCTTCCGTGCCGTCATCCACCTGCACGAAGAGCTTCACTTTCGGCAGCTGGTCTTTGATCTCCCAGATGCGCATCGCGTAACACGCTTGATAAAAGACGGCCTCTGCATCGGCATTGTCGAGCAGATAGATGAGCTCATCCGCCGTATACCGATAGTTGACGTTGATCGGACAGCCGCCAACTTTGAAAACCCCGAACTGGGCTTCCAGATATTCGTTGGAGTTGTGCAGATACATACCGACTTTGCTGTCCGGGCCCAGCCCGTGGGCGCTGAGCAGCGTGGCCAGACGCGCTGCGCGCTGGTCGTAGTCGGCCCACGTCAGGCTGCCTTTGTCGCCAATCGCGGCAACGCGCTGTGGATATAGATCCGCAACGGTTTCCCAGGCCGTGGCAAAGTGAAATTCCATCCCGATCTCCCCGATAGGTGCAAAGCCGCATGCTACACAGGCGGGCGCGGCCCGTTCAACGCCTGTCTGTCACTGTCCCTGCCTCTTTTGCAGCCTCTTTTGCAACCTCAGCCAGCAAAGCGCCACAACTTGGCGCATTTGACCACACCTGTGAGATGGGGTGCGTGCAATCGCAGCGACAAAACCCCGGCAGAGCGGGCTTTGCAAACCGTTTCGCGGGTTGGCACGACTATTGAAAGACAGGGATTGTAAAGAACGAGCCGCCAGCAACCTGGCAGCAAGACGATTAGCCCAATGGACATGAACACAACAGAAACCAGCGGCCCACAGCCGCTCACCGAGGAAAACAGAATGAACGCCCCCAGCCCAGCCCCCAGCCAGGCAATGAACATCCGCTTATCGCGCATTTCATACCCACGCGCCACTTGGTGGGCGATGCTGTTGCTGGTCGCGGTCTTCCTTTTGTTCGGCTTGTGGGCCGAGGCGAGCCTGCCTGCCGCGCAGACGAGCGATACCGACTGGCAGACCAGCCTCGCCGCCGGCGTTCCCTGGGTTGCTGAAATCAGCACGATCTGGCGCTAAAGCCAACACCTCATCCGCCGATACGATCTCAAGGAGCCGACTATGTCGAACGACTTCATGGACCGCCTCAAACAGAGGCTGCAGCTGGACAAAGAAAACGGCTGGGTCTTTGGTGTCTGCGCGGGTCTCGCCAACGCCTGGCGTCTGGATCCGGTATTCGTTCGCGTAGGGGTAATCGTCGCGGGTTTGTTTTACCCCAAGATCGTCATTGCCGCCTACCTGATCGCATGGTTGATTCTGGACGATCGCTCAATCTACAACGATTGAGCGGTCAGCGAGTGAACCTGATGTAAACGGAGCTAACTCATGGCTATTGCCGCATGGACGCGCGCAGTCTCTATCCTTGCCCTCAGCCTCGGCCTGAGCGGTTGCATCAGCTATCAATCCGAACAAGAGCGGATCGACGCTGACATCCCCGACATGGAGCATCTGCAGGAAATCACTCTGGGACAGACTACGTCGGAATGGCTGCTCGAGCAGTTCGGGCCACCCTCGGCGGTGCGGCGCCCTAGCGAAACCGTTGCCGTTTGGCAGTACGAAAACGTCGAGCGCTCGACAACCCGGGTCCGCGCGCTGCCGCTCTTCGCAGTCGAGCTGAAAGATCTGAACCGCACGATGTATCTCTTCGAGATCGAAAACGACTACATCGTGCGCTACTGGAAAGACGCGCTGGATTGACAGGACTCAGGCTTCCGCCGCGAGCTCGGCAAAATCTTCGCCGAGCTTGGTCAAAGCATCCTTGAACTTCACCGCCTGCCGGTCAGAGAGATTCGATAACACGTAGGCGGACACATCCCGCGCGAGCGCGATGTTGGCATCGCTGACCCGCGTGTATTCGTCGCCGTAGTAATCCTCTCGGGATTTGGACAAGCTGATGAACCGCGCGCCGAAGTCCTCACCTGCCCGCTCCTCGAGAAGCGCGAGCATGTCTGCCTGCCAGCGGCGCCGGTAATCCGCCCACAGCGCCCGCTCGGGCTCGTAAGCCTGCGCGCGGCGATTGATGTAATTTCGCTGGCGCACATCCAGACGCCCGGTAAACCGTTCCAGCGCATCCTCCATTTCCTTGGCCCACGCGCCTTGCGCCTTCTCCAGCGGCTGATCCTTTTCGTCCTTCTCAATCTCTACGTTGCTGGCCTCGAGCTTGGCAGGCAGTCCGGCAACCTGCTGGTCGGAAAGGCTTGCCAGAATGTCGACGGCAATGGGTAACGCACGATCTTCCACCTCCTCGCCCCACAGCATCAATTGATCGAAAATCGCTGCTATCTGCGCATCGCTGACGCCGTCGCTCAGCTGATCGGCGAGGGTGAACATGTAATCAGAATAAAGCGGCAGGTGGTTAGTGCGATGCCAGAGCAAGAGCTTTTTCACCTCCGCCTGGAGGTAGTCTTTCTGGGCACCATCGAGACTGACGTAGTCGCTTACACCCCAGCGCACCAGCCGGTCGAGATTGTTGTAGGCCATCTTGACGCTGCAGCCGGATGCGCTCACGACGAGACAGCCCACGAGCAGCGCCCGGGACAGTTTTCCTGCTTTGGATTTCATCAGCTCGGTTTGTCCTCGTGTGATTGTGTCTGCGTGCCATGCGAGTCCTGATCGACTTTCACGTCCACGACCTCGCCTTCTACCACGACAGACGTCGACGCGGCGTCAACGTCCTCATGCCCTTCACGAAAACGGCGGAACGCCTCTATTTCCGAGCGCAACTGCATAAACACGTAACCAAGCACCGCAGCATCGTCGAGATATCCCCAGCCAAAAAGAAAATCAGGAATGACGTCGAACGGCACGACAAAATAAAGCAGCGCCGCCACCAGCGCGACGATCGTGGATTTCGAAACTTCGCGGTACTCACCCGACATCCAGGCTTTTACCAGGGCCAGACCCAGCGCCAGCTGGTCACGCATCTCTACAAATCTGCCGCCGCCGGCAGCGGAGATTTTACCGGCAACCTGACGCAGCAGACGCTGCAGCCGGCCTGGCGAGTCCACCATCGCTTCAGCGCGACGGCGGAACTCCTCGAAGCGGCGCGGCGGCTCGCTCACGGCTCAAATCCGGCGAATGCCAGCAGCCACCGCGCCATGTCCTCCTCACTCGTCGGCTGCTCGAGACTCGCGACACTGTCACCGTAGAGCGCTTCACCAAAAAGGTGACGGCGATGCTCCAGCAGCGCCCTGGCATAGTCGGCAGAGAATTCCGGATGGCCCTGCACGGTCAAGACTTGCTCGCCGAGGGTAAAGCCGGCAATCGGGCAAAAATCGTTGGTGAGATAAAGTTCCGCGCCGGGGGGCAGTGCCTGCACCTGATCCTGATGACTGGAGAGGAGCGCAAACGAAGATTGCGCATCCGGCATCCACGGTTGCTCGGCGACAACCTGGCTCTGATGGACGCCGACCGCCCATCCGCCTTCATGGGCGGCGACTCGACCGCCGAAGAAGTGCGCCATCAGCTGATGCCCGAAGCAGACGCCGAGTATTTTCCTGTCCGCAGCCAGTGTCTTCTCGACGAACGTTGCCAGCTGTCCAATCCACTCCATCTCGTCATAGACGCTGTGACGGCTGCCGGTGATGACATAGGCGTCGCAGTCGACTGCTGCCGGAACCGCGCGCTGCACGTCGTAGGTCGCAAATTCGAGCTCGTCAGTGACCCGCTTGAACAGCTGCTCGAACATGGCCGGATAATTGCCATGTTCCGCCTGAAACTGCGGCAGTACCGAGTCGGTCTGCAGGATGCCTATACGCAAGCTCATGATTCAGATGATCTCGAAGTAGCGCTCGAGCTGCCAGCTGTTGAGGTTGCGCTCGTACTCCGCGCACTCCCACTCACGCGACATGACGAAGTGCTCGACAAACGCAGTGCCGAAAGCCTCTGCCGCCATTGACGACCCCGCAAAGCGCTCCGCGGCGGCACGCAGGTTGGTGGGAAACTGCTGATCGTGGGGCAGACTATCCTGGACATCATAGGCGTTGCCGCTGACCGGCGCGGTCGGTTCAAGACCTTCTTCCATGCCCCGGCGCGCCGCAGCAAGTACCGCGGCGGCGACGAGGTATGGATTGCCGTCGGCACCGCCGACACGACATTCAATCCGCTGACTGGTTGCGCTCCCGGGGATGACGCGTATCCCGGCAGTACGGTTTTCCACGCCCCAGGTGGCTGCCGTCGGCGCCCAGGCGCCTTTGACCAACCGCGTATAGCTATTGATGGTCGGTGCCAGCATGACGAGCAGTTCCGGCAGATATCGCTGCAGGCCACCGACGGCGTGCCGTTGTCGGTCTGAGATGCCCTTCTCCGCAGCGTCGTCGTGGAAGAGATTGGTCTGATCCTCGTCAGCGACGCTGAAATGGAAATGGCCGCTCTGCCCGGGGTAATCCATCGACCATTTGGCCATGAAGGTCCCTATCAAGTCCTGTTTCTGCAGGAATACCTTGCTGAACGTCTTAAAGAGATTGGCGCGATCCGCAGCTTCGACACCCAGCTTGGACTTCAACGCCGCCTCCCACACACCCGGGCCGGTTTCGCAGTGGAGTCCCTCGAGATCGCAGTCGAGGGCGCGCGCGTAATCCATGAGGCCGCTGAAGAGGTCGGACGCGGCAGAATTTCTCAGCACCGAGTAGCCAAAATTGCCCGGCGTCAGAGGACGCAGATCCCGATAGCCCTTATCCCGCACGCTGTGCGGCGTTTCGGCGAAGACAAAGAATTCGTATTCGAAACCGCTGCGCACGAGAAGGCCGTTTTCCGCATATCCAGCCAGTACCTCGTTCAACCGCGTGCGCGGACAGAGTGGATGCAAGCTCCCGTCGAGCTCAACGAATTCGCCGATGAAGTAGGGACAGTTCTCATCGGGCAGCCAGCGCTCGGTGTCCACCAGCAAACGGAAGCCCGTATCGGGAAAGCCGGTGTGCCAACCCGTATAACGGCTGGCCTCGTAGAGCTGGTCATCGACGTCCCAGCCAAACACGCAATCGCAGAATCCACCGAGCTTTTCCATCAGCCCGGCAAACTTATCCACATTCACGTATTTGCCGCGGATAACGCCATCGATGTCTGTCAGGCCCAGCTTGACCTTGGTGACACCCTTCTCGCGATACTGCGCCAGTTTCTGCTGCAGAAGCTCAGTTTCGTCGCTCGCCAACGATGCACACTCCACCCGGGATTGGAACGGCATTTAAAAACATCTGCCAGGCCACGACAACGCACGGCTTGTGGATAACTTTGAGGATAACTTTGGAACGACCGCCTCAGCGGCCGGCTGCCGATCTCGCCACGAAACAGAGCCGTTAGTAGAAATATTCGTTTTTTATTCTTAAATACAACAACTTAGAGTATCGACATGATAGGTTAGATGAGAAAAGCGAGACAATTTCCCGGTCGAATTTAAGTTGTCTCTCTCTGTGTATAACGCCGGAAAAAAAGAAGTTAGTGACTGCTCACAATAGACGCCAAGGAATGCAACATTTCTGTCACAAAGCGGCATCGACTAAGGCGCACAAGACAACCGTTAGACTACGGCGTCGCGGCCTGTAAAGGCAGACGCAGACCGGCTCAGATTCGCGCGCGCCGGGCGCGCCTCAGTCTTTGAGGACCTGATCAGGTGGCAGCCGAATGGCGTCGGGTGCGTCCTGGATGGGCGAGATTTCGGTGAATATCTGCTCATCATAAGGCAGCAGACTGCGACTCTCTTCAATCAGCGTTTCCACCCAGACGCCTTCGGCGGCGATCAGGGCATCGATGACCTCGCCGCTCAACACGGGCGCAGCACCAGCGTTGACGCCGGCGAGCAGCAACGCCGCTTTAGCGAACCAGCCGCAGCGACCAGTAAATCTGCGTACCGTCATCTTCAATACCTCCAGAACTTTCATGCGCTACGGGGTACCCCACCGTCACGCGACTGTGTAGACGAAACCCATGCTCATCCAGGAGCTCAGCTTCCCAGCCAAGGCCTACACTGGTGAGCTGCACCCAGGCATCGAGGTCATTGCGCTCGCCATAGGTGCCATCGACAAAAATCCACCAGTCGCCGCGCGGCGCGGCGAAGCGGAGCGTCGAATTGACCGTCACGCCCTGATCCAGCAATACCTGGCCATGTTCGAAACCTTTGTTTGCAAACGGCCCGCTACCGGCCAGACGCAGCGTCGGCGGCAACGCATCTTCCGCAACCTGCCAGCGCGCGCCCAGAGTCATTCGCGCTCTGGTTCCGAAGAGATCAAGCGGGCGCCAGGCATCAACGGCTGCACGCAGCCGCCAGAAGCTCGATTCCTGCCCCAACCGCTCCTCATCGACGCCGCCGATGAGTCCCTGCAACTCGCCTTCGACAGCGAGGCGCTGGTCATCCCATAAGCGATGGCCCGTGACGCCGGTGTGCGCAAACCAGGCGCGCTGAGCGTCGACAAAGTCCCAGTCCAGATCATGCACGCCGACGCCGTAAACATATTCACGGCGAGCACCGCGCGTGAATGTCCGCGTATCCCGCAGGCTCGCGTCAAAGAGCACGCCGTCTCCTTCGACGCCGAGCTCATCGAGCGCGAGGTCCGCAAAACGCACGGTCGTATCCGCCTCGAAACGGCCGCTCAATATCGGCGTCAGATAGCCGAGCTCGAAGAATTGATGGTCTGCCGGGTCGACGCTCGAGAAAGCGGCGACACGCAACACGTCACCGACACCGCGCGGACTGTTCCACTGACCGCCCGCCAGCAGGCGCTCATCGCCAACCGCCTCGACACCATAATTGTCCAGTTGCACGAACCCGGTGAATTCCTGATGCTGCTTCAAGTCGAGCACCATCTCGGTGGTGCCAACCTCAACGCCGGGTTTGAACGCCGCCTCCGCGCGCAAACCGCGCGTGCGATTGAGGGTATTGAGCTTCGTTTCCACCGCGTCGCGCGAAGCGACTTCTCCCAGAAGATCGGCAAAACGCTGATCGATGCCCAGGCTTTCGGTGCCGCTCACAGCGATCGCCGATATGCGACCGAGAGCAACCGCAAGCTGCACTTCACCGCCTTCGACTTCCTGGGCCGGTAAATACGCGCGCGCAAGCGGATAGCCGCGATCACGAATCCAGGCCTGCAGTTCCCTGGCCACGGTTTCGAGCTGGACGAGGGAAACGCCACGCCGTGCTTTCTGCGCCGCCACAAGCGCCTGCAAATCCTCGAGATCCTGAACGCTCATGCGTGTGCCTTCATCATGCAGGCCGATGGCATTCAGATAACGCGCAACCTCCTCCAACTCCTGGGCATTGAAGCCGTGTTGCGCGGGCGCATTCACAGCCTTGACGCGGGCGAGCGCGTCGGCAACGAACGCCTGCACGGAACTGACATCCAGATGCTCCTCGACACCGGTCACGGCCAGCCGGTCGACGGTGAAGTGGGGTGCGGTAGCCGGATTTGGATCCCGCTCGGCAACAGCCGGTATCGTCGCCGCGAAGCTCGACAACGGCAGTAGCGCCACGGCTACGGCGATGAGCGCGGCCAACAACCAGAACATCCAGGCCCGGGTGCCAACCACGGGCTCTTCATCACCGCCTGCCATCACCGGCCGGCGCTGAGTGATGTCCAGATCAAATCGGGGCTGTGTGTCTTCTGCGTTGCGTAAACGGGAAGCCACGAATTTGTCGATCATCGCGCGGCGCGCTTCGCGATATTCGAGGCGCGATAGCTCTCCTGCAGCGCACGCTTTGGCAATGCGACGCAGACGTATCGCTTCAGGGCTCAACTTCAGCAGACTCATGAAATCTCTCTCACGAGCCTGAAGCCGGTGCGCAGATCACCGTCGTCCCGCGCGGCGCGGCGAGTGGCGGTCACGCATTGCTCTATCGGATCGCTGTATGCCCCACCGATGGTTTTGTAGGCGTCACCCTCTTTAACCAACTCCTGAACGTTCCCCAGCGTATTGACGAGACCAAACCGATTCGCTGCCCCGTTTGCGGCCGCAAGGGGCGCGTCGCCGCGGCTCACGCCGCCGACATCGATGCGGCAGTTACGGTTGGGATCCGGTTCACCCTGCGCAAGGTGCGTCCATTCTGCAGCATTCGGCAAGCGATAGACGAAACCCGATCGTTCACTCAGCCAGCCCGCATACTGCTCTGCCAGAGCTATGGGCACTCCGGTCACGGGCAGCGCGTCGTCTTCAATGGCGGCCGTGCAATCGGCTGTAGAGCCACAAAAGTCGGCAAACTCGCGCCAGCTGATTTCTCCGCGCGTAACGGCAAATCTGCCAATCCCGTCTGCAGCGGGAACCACCACCAGCCTGGGTCCCTGATCGAATTCAGCGAGCCGGTCGACACAAAAACTACCGCGGCCACCGCTACCGCCGTTACCGACCAGATAATGCGGCGCACAGGGGTCTACCTTGCTCGCACCGAGCTGAGGTAAAGCACCAAATTGCACGCGGGCATCTTTCTGCAGAGACGCAGCTCGATCCGGATCAACCGCGCTCAGCCGGGTGACGCAATCTCCTACACGCTCACCAATCTGTTTCAGCAGGCGGTCGCCATTACCCGGCGCCGTCGCCCGCATCTCGCCGAAACGCGCACCTACTAAACCAACGTCCAGGCGCAGGCAGCTCACGTCGAGCAGCTCAGAAAGCTCTGCCTGCATGGCCACGCGCGTGGCTTCCCGGGCTTCGGCTTGCTGGCGCACTTCGGCTTCGAGAACAGCGCCCTGCATCGCCGTATCGGTATCCAGCCAGGCTTCTTCTTCAAACACCTGTCCTTCAAATGCTGTCCAGGCCTGCTGCGCGAGCGCCACCTCACCTCGTTCCAACATCTTCGGCACTTCGGCATTCAGCTGCGCGATGAGCTCGACGCGCGCAGCCGCCAGCGCAGACGAACGCGGAAAGTGCTGCTCCTCGTAACGCAACATCTGCTCGGTCAGGGTCAGCCATTCACCGTCTATCTGACGCGTCGCGAGGTCATGCATCGTGACCAGCAGACGCTCTTCCAGGACAGCGCGCGCCTGCCCCGTCGCACCGAACCGGCTACTGGCCTCGAGCTGAGCAAACGCGCCTTCCAATGTTTTGATATCTCTGATGTGCGACGCATACGCCTGTTCGATACGATTCGTCACCGCGCTCAAAACGTCCGTCTCCGGAGAAAAGGTGCGCAACGTCTGCACTTCGCTGAAGAGCAACCGCTCCCAGCCGGAGTCAAATTCAGGTTCTGCCAGCAGGGAGTGGATGCGCGCAAGCTGGGCATCGACCAGCGTTTCCTGACGCACCTCGAGCTTCACTTCCTGTATATCGGCAGAGTTGCTGAGCATAGCGGCCACGCTGACGGTCACCAGAATGCCGGTGGCGACGAGACTCCACAAACCCCAGGATGTCTTGCCGAACAAACCATCCAACACTTCGTGCGCGTTGCCAGGACGATTCTGGCGATTGAATTGCAAGCATCGTTCGAGCATGCGCCAGCGACGCCGCGAAAGAGAGCGTATGCGTTCCGGCTTGAGACCTTCCCGGGCCGCTTCGTTAGCGGGTGTTCGTCCGTAGGGGTGATGGCCGGTAAGCACCATGTAGATGACGACACCCAGTGAAAACAGGTCGTCGCGCGGTTCAGGGTTGTCCCCGTTCAGCATCTCGCGGCTCGCGTATGCGGGTGTCAGCGCCGCCAGCCGCGACGGATCGAAGTCGGTATCGTCACCGCCACTGTTCATGCGCATGGCACGGGCGATACCGAAGTCGAGGATCTTAGTCTGTCGGTTGGTGACGAACACGTTGCCTGGCTTGAAGTCTGCGTGGACGACACCTTCGTCATGGGCATGCGAAAGGCCTTCCACCATGCCGCGTATGACTGTCCACGCCAGATCTTCCGGCAAACCGTTGGGATAGGACTTCAGCAAATCCGCAAGCTCGCTGCCTTCGAGGAGCTCCATCGTGATGAACGGCACATCACCATCTTTGTCGAAATCGAAAATAGAAACGATGTTGGTGTGGCGCAGCCCCTGGGACTTCGATGCCTCTCGCTCCAGAGCAATGAACGCCTCTGGATGTTGACGGAAGTCGTTATTCAGGACCTTGACGGCAATGTGCGGCTGGCTGTCGCGGGCCTCGACTTTGCGTAGATCCCTGGCGCGATAAACGCTCCCCATACCCCCGCTACCGATGCGTTCCTCGAGCACAAAACGTTGTTTCAGAACTTTCGACGTGGCATCGCCGCTGTCGCCGGCATCGGGAGCGGCACCGCTGCGCCAGCTCGACCCGGACAGGCTCAGGCTGACGCTGGCGTCGTCGCGCATGATCGTCTCATCGCGAAAAACGGTTTTGTCAGCGCCGCAGGTCTGCTCCCCGGCTTCCGCTTTGCGTGGCTGATCGTCCGCAGGTTCAGACATGATCGTATCCCGCCCGCGCCACGACCACTGAGACGTTATCGCGCGCATCACCACCAAGGCACGCCGCCATCAGCGAGTTGACAGCCTCATCCACGTCCTGCTGAAGCGCGTCCATCAAATCGTGGTTGCTCAACTCACGATACAAGCCGTCACTGCACAAGAGCAACGTATCACCCTCGGCCACATCAAATACGGCAACGTCGAGGTGGAGGTCGCGTTGGCCTCCTACGGCGCGGGTGATGATGTTGGTATCCGCCGCCATCGCCTCTTCCTCGGTAACGCCGCCGCTATCGAGGAGATCGGAAACCGGATTGTGATCGCGTGTGATCTGCGTCAGCTGACGGCCACGCAAACGATAGAGCCGGCTGTCCCCGGCCCACAGCGCCACTGCAGCCTCGTCCCGCGCGACCATCGTAACCACGGTGCTGCCGACCGTGTTGCCGTCGCAGTTTGCGCGCGCGTGGTGACGAAGATGGTCATTCACTTCCAGCAGACAATCTTCAATGACGTCGACACAGTCCGCCAGGTTGTCCGGCAGTTCGAGATCGGTCAGCCCCTGCGCAATCGTTTCGCTGGCGTATTCGCCCGCCTGATGACCGCCCATCCCGTCCGCCACAGCCCACAGACGGCGTTCCGAAGCGCAGAACACCGCGTCTTCGTTGTGGGGCCTGTGATTACCGCGGTGGGTATCCGCTGCGCTAAACCACTCCATCAAGCACCCTGTCGAAAGTGGATGGGCGTCGCGATGTGCAACGGTGACCCGAGAGAGATCCAGCCGGCGCCCCAAAGGCGCAGCTTACCCCGGTGCACATGGGTGACCTGCTCATCTTCGGTCTGGACGTAGCTGCCATTGGTCGAGTGATCAACCAGGAAAAAGTCGTTGTGCTGAAACTCTATGCGCGCATGGTGGCGGGAGGCGAACGAGCTGCCGCAAACGAAGTCGTTATCGCGCTCTTTGCCCATGGTCATCGTAGTACCCAGGGTCTTTGATCCGCGCACGGACGCGTCACCGTCGGTCGCGGGAGAAAACTCGGCGGCCTGATCCTCCAGCTCGAGAATCAGGGTAGGAACTGCATGCGCATCCATGTCGCACTCACCCAAACTAGCATATGCAGCCAAGAGAATAAGGAAGCGCTCGCCAAGTTAGTGTGCGCAGCGTCACACCCCGCCTGCCATGCGCTTGGCAAAGCGCGCCAGAACGCCTCTATGTCAGGCAATCAGCCGTTGTTCTCTGTCTTAGGAGAGGAGCATGTGGGTACGCGGGGACGTTGACGGCACCGGGGCAGGGTCCGGAAGAGTGCCGGAGCTCAGTGCATGAAGTTGAACATCTTGCGGCGGTACTTCGTCGCGAGATCGTTGCCTTTGCCAAGAACCGCGAACGCGCGGATCATCGTGAGCCGGCCGATATCGTCGCGAAACTCACGATCGGCCAGCAGAATGTCCATCGCGCTCTGCAGACCGGCTTCGAACTGATTCGAAACAATCTGCTGCACGGCGAGCTGGTACTTCAGCTCTAGATCGTCCGGTGCGGCGGCGACACCAGCAGTGAGCTCTTCAAGGGTGGGAAAACCGGCCGCTTCTTCAAAGAATTCCAGGCGGTTTTGCGGGCGTTCGCGTTCAGGTGTGTCCTCCGGGATCGAGGCCAGCACGGTCCGCGCGTTTTCGACGTCTCCCTTGCGCACCAGAACGTCCGCCAGCTCCACGCGAAATCCCTGATTGTTGGGCTCCTCGTTGACCGCCTGCTGCAGGAGCGTAACCGCGGTGTCGTAATCTCCGCTCTCGATGATCTGATCGAGCTGGGCTTTGAGCATGTCGGTCGGTGACTGCGTCAGAGTGTCCAGGAGACTGCGCAGCTGCGCTTCCTCCGCCGGACCGTCGAGTTGATTCACGATCTGTCCGTTGTGCACGACTCTGAGGCTCGGCAGGCCCTGGACGCGCAGATGCTGCGCCAGAGTCTGGTCCTGGGCGACATCGGACAGCCCCAGCGCCACCTTACCCGCGTACTGGCCGATCAGATTTTCCAGCACCTGCTTGAACTGTACCGATTGCGGCACCTGTTCGGCCCAGAACAGCACCAGCACGGGCATGTTTGCCGAGCGGTCGATGACCTCGGTCTGAAAGGTATCTGGAGTGATGGCAAACGTGGCTACGTCCATAGCGCCGAGCAAACCCTAGAAAAAACGAGCGCGTATCTTACAACACCTCACCGAAGGAAATCTGACGAATTAGCGGGCGGCGCCCTATCCAATCAAATCCTTCGCTCTGGCTGGCGATGTGCAGCTCTTCCACGGCGCTGCGCATGCCGTCGAAGGTCTGCTCGAGCAGACTGGGATGATTGTTCTGCTCGCTGACGTGACCGAGCACGACTTTGAGCGCGGGGTGTGCGATACGGCGCAAAAGGTCGAGCGCCTGATCGTTGGAGAGATGGCCGTAGTCCGCACCAACACGCTGCTTCAAACGCGGTGGATAGCTGCCTTCGAGCAGCATGCGCCGATCATGGTTAGCCTCCATCAGCAGATGTGTGCAGGCGCTGAACTGTTCGACGACATGGGCTGTCGCACAGCCGAGATCCGACAACACGCCGATCGTTTCATCGCCGTCACTCAATACGAATTGCGTGGGCTCGCGAGCATCGTGCGGCACGCACACGGGATTGACCGCAACATCGTCGATATAGAAAGGCACGTCACCATCGAACGGATGTCGGCGCACGCCCCCCAGGTGATGCTTGAGCGTGCCGAACGAAGCGTACACCGGAGTCGAGAACTTGTGGCAGAACGCTTCCACGCCGCCGATGTGGTCAGCATGTTCATGGGTCACGAGCACCGCATCGATGTCACCACCCGAAAGGCCCAGGCGTGCCAACCGTTTTTCAGTCTGCTTCAGCGTAAAGCCACAGTCGACGAGGAGCACTCTGTCTGCCAGGGCGACAACTGTGCCGTTGCCTCGCGAACCGCTGCCCAGCGACGCGAATCCCATCAGGCGGCAAATTCCCGTAGAAGCACCAACACCTGCTGCGCGGTTTCCGCGTTGACGCGCTGGTCGCTCTGCACCTGCAGCACGCTGACGCGATAATCCTGTTCGTCACCGCTGACCCGGAGGCGCACACCCAGCTCGTCGTCATTGTCACAGGAGAAGGTGAAGCGACAGAAGAAGCCACCCCCCTCTTCGCCGCTGAATACCGACTCCGGAATGCTGATATCGAAACGGCCGTCATCACGGTCGAGGTCGACGATGTCGACTTCCGCGTTCTCGAGCGCCTGCCCGAGCGTCGCCCAGGCGCGCTCATAATCGAGATAAAGGTGCAGTACCGGATAGCCCTGACTGTCGCGCCCCAGTTCCGATTTCTTGCTGCTGCCAATTTGCAGCGCAACCTTGGAGACCGTCTGCTCGGAAACTTTGGCGGCAATGTACGCCCCGACTTCACTCAGCAGCTCTTCTTCAGCGCCGGTGATATGAGACTGCACGCCTTGCAGCGAGACGATCTCATTGCGCAACGGCAGCGACACGCTGTCGTTTTCGTGGCGTATGTGCACTTCCGTCGTCAGCGGCCGCAAGCCCTGCTCCACCCGTATCAGAAAACGGTCCTGTCCCAGCGCAAATCCGGCGGCTTGCCGTTCGTCTTTCAGGAGCGTGCGTATCACATCCCGATAGTCGGTGTTTTCAATGAGCAGCCAGTCCGTGTTGAGCCGTCCGGTCGATGGATCGTCATAGACCAGGGCGACCCCGTTCTCGGCCATGAACTGCTTCACCTTCGGCCAGGCCGTGGTCGGGGGCTCGGGGACAACCAGCCAGCGGCGATCACCCAGCCGCTGTATGCGAACTTCGTCGCGATTGTCGTTCGCATATATGGCATCAGGCAGCGGCGGCCGCTCCGGATAAAACGACGGGTTGGCGGCCGGGGGCGTGACCGGAATCGGGAACGGATCCGTGTTCTCGAGCGTACGCAGATCCTCCGGCACGACGAGCTTGTTGTGCTGAACCGACTCCAGGTAATCATCTTTGGGGTTGTAGAAAAAGCCGCCATCACCCCGGTCGATGAGGCCGCAGCCGCTGACCAGGACAGCTGCCAGGGCAGCACCGCACATTCTCAGCCGAAAAATAGGTGTCACGATAATGCTCCAACCGCTTGCAGCCGCGCCCGCATTTCGGCGTGATGCGCCTCCGATAAGGGCAATAGCGGCAGCCGGATTCCCGGACCGATCCTGCCCATCTCGCAGAGCGCCCACTTCGATGGCGTCGGCGAAGGCTCTATAAACAGAATTTCGTGCATCGGTTGCAGCCTGGCGTCGATCTCCGCGGCGCTTGCGCGATCACCACCGAGGAAAGCTTCGCAAAACGCCGACATCTGGGCCGGGCAGACGTTGGCGGTGACAGATATGCAGCCATTGGCGCCGAGATCCATCATCTGCAGATTCTGCGCATCCTCACCGGACAGCACGATGAAGTCATCAGCGACGCGGGCGCGGATATCGGCCACGCGGGTGGCATCGCCACATGCCTCTTTGATCCCGATGACACTGGGGATTTCCGCGAGCACCGCGACGGTCTCAGCCTGCATGTCGCAAGCCGTGCGCGGCGGCACGTTGTAAAGCACCAACGGCACGTCTGTTGCCTCGGCGACGGCCGTGTAGTGCGCAATCAGTCCGGCCTGGCTCGGCCGGTTGTAGTAAGGCGTTACCAGCAGGCAGGCATCCGCTCCGGCGGCCTGCGCTTCCTGCGTCTGATGGATCGCTTCAGCCGTGGCGTTGCTGCCGGTTCCGGCAATGACGGGCACGCGTCCGGCAACGACGTCGATCGTCCGTTTGATCACGGCCAGGTGTTCGTCGGTATTGAGTGTAGCGGACTCTCCGGTCGTACCCATCGGCACGATGCCGTGGGTACCCGATGCGATGTGCCATTCAATCAGGCCTTCGAGCGCGGCCCAATCGACGTCGCCGTTTGCCGCCATAGGCGTAACGAGAGCAACGATGCTCCCCCTGAGCTCAGCCATGGCTTTCTTCTTACGTCTTGAGAAAGGCGGAATGGTACGCAGCCTTCAAGGCCGCGACAAGCGTGTGACTGGCGCTCTCCGTCGGACCAGAATCAGATCAGGCAGACAGCTCGGCAGCGAGGTTTTCGACGATCCGGGTCGGCGAGCCCACATCGCGCATCACCATGGCCAGCGAACCGAGCGGCAGTGCAATGCTCTGCCGCCACTGGGGTTCCGGGGTGGTCTCGTCGTCCAGCAGTTCAACGAGCTCGTGCTCAATGGCTTTCAACATGCCATCCAGCTGGTTTTCCCGGGCTTCGCGCTGCTGCAGCACATTGACGACAGCGCCGATATCGGGCGCAAAGTAACTGTCTCGCATGGATCTTCCTTGATCGACGTCGGTTTATTCAAAAAGTATAGAAAAGACGCGGAATTTCCGGGACGCGAGTCCCAGATCCGCCCTCGTGCAAGTACCTGTGCCCTCGTGCAAGTACCTATGGTGGCAGCGCTGAGCGCCTCCTAAGATGTTCGCGCCATGGAAATCGAAACAGGCGGTGGTCTGCTGCTGGCGGCTCTCGCCGTCGTCCTCATACTGGGTCCGCTCACCAAGCGCACGTGCCGGGGCCTCGGCGTGCCGGTATCGGCTGGTTACATCGTGGTGGGTCTGGCGATGGGTGCGCTGCTGCGGCCCGCCGCCGGCGCTGATCTGGACTTCCTGAACGGTGTGTTTGCCACCCTCGCGCAACTCGGCGTGATCGCGCTGCTGTTCCGCGTCGGTTTACGGAGTCATACCACAGCGCTCCTCGACAAACTGCCTGACGCGAGTCTCATATGGATCGGCAATGTGCTCGGCTCAGCCGCCGTTGGGTTTGTCGTATCGCATTTCATATTCCACTGGTCTCTGGAGACGAGCCTCGTCATCGGCACCGCTTTCAGCGCCACGAGCCTGGCGGTATCGCTGGCCGTGTGGGATGAGCTCGGTCTCGCCGACACAGACACCGGCGCGACGCTGCTGGATGTTGCGGAGCTCGACGACCTGTCCGCGGCCGTACTGCTCGCCGTGCTGCTCGGCACACTGCCCGCGATCCTGAACGGTGACGGTAACCTCTGGTTTTTCATCGGCACGTCTCTGGGTTGGGTGCTTGCGAAACTGGCGATCTTCATCATCGGCTGCTATCTATTCGCCCACTACCTCGAGGATCGTTTTACCCGATTCAATCGGGGCTTGAGCGACACGCCGGCCTCTCTGACCATCTCCATCCTGGGAGCCGGGCTCGCCATCGCCGCTGTCGCCTCTGCGCTGGGATTTTCTGCCGCTATCGGCGCGCTGTTTGCCGGCCTGGCATTCAGCCGCGACCCGGAGGCCGTACGCACCGACGGCAGCTTCACCTACTTCTATGAGTTTCTGACGCCGTTCTTTTTCATCTACATCGGCATGCAGACCGATGTTCTGATGATGCTGGACGCCCTCGCGACGGGTCTGGTGCTGCTGCTTGCCGCCGCCGCTTCCAAGTTCGTATTCACCGTGTTGCCGGCACTGACCTCAATGTCGCGCCAGGAAGCGCTGCAGCTGGCCGTCAGCATGATTCCGCGCGCAGAGATTGCCCTGGTCGTGATCTACGAGTGCCGCTCACTGGCCCCGGGTATCGTGCCCGCAGAGGTATTTGCCGGCATGGTGCTGGTCTGTCTGGGCACGAGCGTGCTCTCACCGCTTCTGCTGCGACGCATGCTGACTGCCGGGTAAACCGTCCCTAAGCTTGCTGCGGCGCGCTTTCCTCGTCCGGATCCAACTGCTGACGCGGCCAGGCTTTGTAGATGGCTTTGATCAACGTCGCAAGCGGGATGGCAAAAAAGACGCCCCATACGCCCCACAGTCCGCCGAAAGCGAGCACCGCGACGATGATGGTTATGGGATGCAGATCGACAACCTCGGAGAAGAGGAGCGGCACCAGCACGTTACCGTCGAGAAACTGTATCACCGCGTAAACGATCATCACGAGCCCGAGATCCCAGGTCCAGCCGAACTGAATTACTCCCACGACAAACACGGGCAGGGTTGCTACCGCCGCGCCGACAAACGGGATCAGCACCGAGAGACCGACGACCACGCCGAGCAAGGCCGCATAGTTGAGGCCCAGAATGGTGAACGCAACGAACGTCGTTGCACCAACGATGAGGATTTCTATGGCTTTGCCGCGCACATAGTTGCCCAGCTGCTCATTCATTTCCAAACCGACAGAATCGAGCAGAGGACGATTACGCGGCAACAGGCTGCCGAAGAACTCCAGCAGCTGATCTTTGTCTTTCAGAAAGAAAAAGACCGATATCGGCACGAGCACGAGATAGATGATCAGTCCCAGCAGCGAAAAGACCTGGGTAAACGCGGTTTCGAGGACCGTGGCGCTGAGGTTACCGAGTTCACGCGCGCCCTGATCCAGCCAGCCGGCGATCTGCGCTTCGGTAACGTACTGCGGGAACCTTTCCGCCAGCTGATTGAGCCCCTCCTGCAAGCGCTCGAGGCTCGTGGGCAGGAGCCCCGCCAGCCCCTGCATCTGCCGCCACAGCAGCGGCACGACAAAAAACAGAAACGCCAGAATCATGCTGACGAAAAAGAGAAAAGTGAGGTACACCGCCCCCAGACGCGGCACCTTGATGCGTTCGAGCCACTTGACGAGCCCCTGCAGGAGAAACGCAAATACGAGACCCGTCAGCACCGGCGCGAGATAACCCCCCAACCAGGCGAGCGCGCCGAAGATGACGACGATGAGGACAATCAGGTAGATCGCCTCCTCGTTGGAGAAGTACTCGTTGACCCAGTCACTGATGACGTTGAGGAACTTCACGCTTTCTTCTGCAGCAGGTAGCTGTAGATACCGCCCTCTTCAGTGGATGCCAGGAGCAGGTTGCCGCTCTGGCGGGCAAACACCTCGAAATCGCGCACCGAGCCCGGGTCCGTGGCATACACCCGCAGCTGGGCCCCACCGTCCATCTCGTTCAGCGTTTTCTTGGCTTTGAGGAGCGGCATCGGGCAGTTGAGCCCTTTGACGTCGAGAATTCGAACTTCTTCATCCATAGCGGTCCAAAGTATGACACAGGCCGCCCGGAGCGCCACTCACCAAGCGGTGCGGCGGAACCGAAGCCGCCATGCGTATAACTGTATACAGCAGGGTAAACGACATTCACGTATGATCCGCGCCATGACCAGACGACATCACAGCCTGACGGGCATTCTGATCCTGAGCCTTCTTTGGGGCCCGGCTGTGCACCCCGATACCACGCAGCTGCCGAGCCTCGGCGACGCCTCGTCGCGCATCATTTCTCCGGAGCTCGAAAAACGCATCGGCGAGTCTTTCTTGAAACAGCTGCATGCGCAGCTCGACACCGTCGAGGACCCGCTGCTCAAGTACTACGTCGAAAATCAGCTGAACGGCCTCCTCCAGCACTCCGATATGCGCGAAGCGATTCTCGCCGTGGTGATCGTCGACAACCCCGAGGTCAATGCCTTTGCCGTGCCTGGCGGCGTCGTCGGCATCAACCTCGGCCTCATGCTCGCCGCGGAGGATGTGCACGAATACTCATCGGTCATGGCCCACGAACTTGCACACCTGAGCCAGCGGCACTTCGCGCGCGGCGTCGAAGAGCAGCGCAATCAAGCGCTGCCCACGATCGCATCCCTCATCGCAGCCTTGCTGATCGGCGCCGCCGGTGGCGGAGATGCCGCCATCGCGGCGATGAGCACCGCACAGGCCGCCGCTCAGGCGAACCAGCTGCGCTTCAGCCGCGAACGCGAGACCGAGGCGGATCGTGTCGGCATGAACACGCTGGTCCGCGCGGGGCATGATCCGGCCGCGATGGCGCGCATGTTCGAACGCCTGCAGCGCGCGTATCGCTTCACCCGCAAGCCGCCGGAATTCCTGCTGACGCACCCGCTCTCGGAGACGCGCATCTCGGATGCACGCAACCAGGCGCTGACCATACCGCGCCGCAGCTACGTCGACTCCCTCGACTACCAGCTCATGCGCACACGCGCAGAGGTGCACTTCCGCAAGAACCACGCGCAAGGTATTACCGAGTACCGCCAGCGCCTCGAGCAGAACCCCGACGATACGGTAGCCAACTACGGACTCGCGCTGAGTCTCAGCAACACCGG
Source organism: Pseudomonadales bacterium (assembly GCA_965267275.1). Taxonomy (GTDB): domain Bacteria; phylum Pseudomonadota; class Gammaproteobacteria; order Pseudomonadales; family Azotimanducaceae; genus UBA4421. The sequence goes on along the minus strand of OZ253950.1, from coordinate 445,057 downwards.
CGATCACGAGGAAGCGCTGCAGCGTGTGGAAAAACTCGTCGGCGTGAATCCGCAAAGCATTCTCTACAACGCCGCCTACGCGGAACTGCTGATCAAAGCGGAACGCTACGACGTGGCGAAGAGTCTGCTCAGCCATCAGCTCGTGTTGAATCCGGACAACGCGCCGCTCGCGATGTTGTATGCGCGAGCGCTGAACGAAGACGGCCAGCACGAGGAAGCGGAAGCCGTGCTGACTCGTCAATCGCAGGTCAATCCCAACGACGTCGACGTCTGGTACGAGCTCGCGGAAACGGCGGGACTGGCAGGAAACATCACCGGCGTGCATCTGGCGCGGGCAGATTTTTTCTACCTGCACGGTTCCTATCACCGCGCGATTCAGCATCTGGAATACGCTCAGCGGCTGGTGCGGCGCACCAATCCGCAGCTACAGTCGAAGCTGACCCAGCGAATTCAGGACCTCAGAACCGCGATCCGCATGCAGCAGCAGAGCTAGCGCCGACTCAACGTAAATAGCGCCTTTGGAAATCGAGCATGCGGTCGAGCGGCAGCTTGGCGCGCTCACCGATGGCCGGATCAACGTGAATCTCGTTGGCGAGGCGATATGCCTCATCATGCACCAGACGATCCAGCGCACGCAGCTCATTCATCGCCATCCACGGACAGTGCGCACAGCTGCGGCAGGTGGCGCCGTCCCCGGCCGTGGGGGCTTCTATGAAGCGCTTGGTCGGATTCAGCTGCTTGAGCTTGTGGAAGATGCCTTTGTCGGTCGCAACGATGAACGTCTCGTGCGGCAACTCACCGGCCGCGCGGATGATCGCGCTGGTAGACCCGACCGCGTCCGCCATTTCGATGACGGATGCCGGCGATTCGGGATGCACCAGCACCGCGGCATCGGGATAGACTTTTTTGAGGTCGATCAGCGCCTTTGCTTTGAACTCTTCGTGCACGACGCAGGCGCCGCTCCAGAGCAGCATGTCGGCGCCCGTCTGTTCCTGTATGTACTTGCCGAGATGCTTGTCCGGCGCCCAGAGAATCGTTTCGCCCTGCTCTTTCAGGTGCGTGACAATCTCCAGCGCACAGCTCGAGGTCACCACCCAGTCCGAGAGCGCTTTGACTCGCGCCGAGGTGTTAGCGTAGACCACCACCGTGCGATCGGCGTGCGCTTCCGTAAATTCGGCGAACGCATCGGGCGGACAGCCGAGGTCCAGCGAACACTCGGCCTCGAGCGTCGGCATGTATACCCGTTTTTCCGGCGAGAGAATTTTGGACGTCTCACCCATGAAGCGCACGCCCGAGACCACCAGCGTCTCTGAGGGTGACTCATGGCCAAAGCGCGCCATCTCGAGAGAGTCGGAAACATAACCGCCGGTTGCTTCCGCCAGATCCTGAATGTCGCCGTCGACGTAATAGTGCGCCACCAGGGTCGCGCCCAGCTTCTCGAGGCCCTCACTGATACGGGCTTTCAAGGCGTCGCGCTCGTCTGCATCAAGCGTTTCGGGTTCGACCAGCGGGATCGATTCCACTGGCAACGTGTAGTCTGGTAGGGTCGCAGTGCTCATGTGCACCCTCCTCAAGCGTCGTCGGAAGCGGCCAAGTTGGCCGGGGGGAACGGATAGTAGAGAGATTGATCAATAATTGCGAATGTGAATGCCTGCCTCCAGATCTGCACAAATAGCCTTTCTTTACACCGCGGGACCCACTCAAAACGATAACCATGAGCGCCTGCCGCGCTACTTCACTGCAGCCGGCTGGCAGGTATGCATCGACGCGCACAACGCCGTCGGCATGCGCCGCGGAGAAGTCTTCATCGGGCGTGAACCCGCACAAAACTTTGACCTCATCTGGCCGCTGGGGTTCGGTCCGCAGGTCGGGTTTCTGGACCGCTGCGAGCTCCTGCGCCACCTGCCGCAAGACCGGCTCGTCACGCCCGTGGATGCCTGGTTGAGCCTCCACGGCAAGTCGGTTTTTCCCGAATTCTCGCCGCCGAGCGTCGTTTCCGCGCAGCTGCCCGCGCTCCTCGACGCGCTGGCAGACTTCGGCGGCCGAGCCGTTTTGAAACCGCTGGCGGGCAGCTACGGCCGCGACGTCGTTCTCGTCGAGGCGCCGGAGCAACTCGAAGCCGCAGTGGCCGTCGGCACCGATCGGGTCTGGATGCTGCAGGCATACATCGAGGCCATCAGCGCCGGCGAGATCCGCACACTGGTATGCGGTGAAGCGGTGCTGGGCAGTTATCTGCGCCGCCCGCGGGATGGTTTCCATGCCAACCTGGCGCGGGACGCCGAGGCGCTGCCCACTGAACTCACGGGCGCGGCTGCACAACGCGTGGCGGAAATACATCAGCATCTCCTGGCCCAAGGGGTTGGGTTTGCCGCCATAGACACCGTCGACGAGTACCTGATGGAGGTGAACGTCGCCAATCCCGGCGGGCTGGCGACGCTCGAGGCGCTCTATGACAGGGATCTGGGACCCGCTCTGTGTCGCGCGATCGACGCGCACCGATCGCGCTGAACACGATCAGGCCGGCAGAGAGGGGTATCTGGCGGTACAAACGTCTAGCCCGGCGGGTCAGCGCTATCCTCTTCGTGCACGAAACGCACCGTGCACTGCTGCTCATCCAGCTGGTCGCGCAGCTTGTTGATTTGCTTGTTATAACGCTCGATGCGTGCGCCGCCGCGCGTCTCGGAAAACGTGCGGTTCATGCGTGTTGAGGGTCTTGTTGCCTCTTCCAGCGCCTTGGCACGTTCGTCCATAGCGGCAAACAAAGATTGGACGGTCTTTGTGCACAGCTCGACATCGGGACCACTGATCTCAACCGCTGCTGCAAACAAAATGACCACAAACATACGTTGAATTTGTCCCTCTGCACCTGCATCCACCGGGGATGCTCAACCGAACGATGCAGCCCGCCGGCTAGTGAATCGCGTCGCCGCCCTGGGACAAGATCATGGCTTTGACGTCTTCGAGGCGATCCTGCCGCGCGTCTATCTGCTGCACGTGCCAGCGTATGAGCTTGTCTTTCTCAGGGTGATCCGAGAGCCGGTAAAACTCGAGCGCCACCTGGAGCCGTTCAACCTCCTGGGCAAGCAGGTCCAGCACTTCATCCAGCGACGTGTTGACTTCCTCTTCGAAATCCAGATCTGCCGTGCCTGCATCCATGTCGCGATCGTGCTCCTTGCTGTCCTTCATTGCCGATGTCTGCACGGATGTCTGCGACGACCCCAAGTCGTCGCCTTTATCCTCAGCCGCCCCTTCCGCAGCGGCCGTTTCATGCCCATCAGGCCGTGCCACCGTCCACCCGTATGATGGCGCCAGTGGTAAATGAACTCGTCGGGCTTGCGAGGTAGAGCGCCGCGCCGACAATCTCTTCAGGCTGCCCGCCCCTGCCGAGCGCCAGGTTCGCTTTGGCATTCGCCTCGAACGCTTCCATGTCCCATGCCTTGGAGATGTCCGTCAGGTAAGGACCCGCAACGATACAGTTGACCCGCACCGTCGGACCGTAGGCAAACGCGAACGAGCGCGTCAGCGCATTGAGTCCAGACTTGGCGGCGCCGTAGGGTTCAGACGTCGGCGACGGGTTCAAAGACGCCGTGCTCGAAATGTTGATGATGCTGCCGCCACCATCCGCCTGCATGCGCTCACCCACGTTGGCCATGAGCCGGAAAGGGCCTTTGAGGTTTACGCCCATCACTTTATCGAACAGATCCTCAGTGACATCACTCAGTTTAGGATAAAGCGGCGACATGCCTGCGTTATTTATCAAAATGTCGACTTTGCCAAAACGTTCATAGGCGGCATCCACCAGTCCATCCACCTCGTCCCAGTGTCCGACGTGGCAACCGTAAGCGAGCGCCTGGCGGCCCAGGCTTTCAATCTGCCCGGCAACTTCTTCGCAGGCGTCCGCCTTGCGGCTGGTAATGATGACGTCAGCGCCGCGTTCGGCCAGCGCCAGCGCCATTTCTTTTCCGAGACCGCGACTGCCGCCGGTGACCAAGGCCACCTGCCCGCTGAAATCGAGCAAGTTATCCAATGTGTTCCCCCTTCCTGACTGTGCTGTGTTGTGATCCGACGCGCGCAGTGCCGGGAAGTGTTAAAATAATCGGTTCCGGCCGCGTCAGAAAAATGATAACCGCTGACCGGGACAGGGGGAACCGTTCAACTCCAAGACCCTGATGCGCCAGATGATGCTGACGCCAGACGCGAGTTGCGCGCCAACCGATCGCACATTAGAGAAGCGCCACAGTCCGGCGCAAAGAGGAGTTTCACATTATGGGTATGCTAGATGGCAAAGTTGCGCTGGTTACTGGAGCCGGCGGCGGTCTGGGTCGCGCGCATGCGCTATTGCTCGCTCAAGAAGGCGCGAGCGTCATCGTCAACGACCTGGGCGGCGCCCGGGACGGCACCGGTACCGGCACTTCCATGGCTGACGGGGTCGTCGAGGAAATCAAAGCTGCCGGCGGCCAGGCCGCGGCGAACTACGGTTCTGTGACCAGCCGCGAAGACGCCGAAGCCATGGTACAGGCCTGCATCGACAATTTCGGCAAAATCGACATCCTCATCGCCAACGCCGGCATCCTGCGCGACAAGTCGTTCAAGAACATGGAAGACAGCATGTGGGACGCTGTCATCGACGTGCACCTGCGCGGCACCTACCTGACCACGAAGGTTGCCTTCGACAAGATGCTCGAGCAGGGCAACGGCGGACGCATCATCATGACGAGTTCCACCTCCGGGCTCTTCGGCAACTTCGGCCAGACGAACTATGGCGCCGCCAAAGCCGGCATTGCGGGTTTCATGCGCTGCCTGTGGCTCGAGGGACGCACCAAGGGCATCACTGTAAACGTGCTTGCGCCCACCGCAACGTCGCGCATGACCGAAGACATCCTGCCTGAGGACATTCAGGACAACTTCCCGCCGGAAGCCGTCTCGCCGCCGATCGTCTATCTGTGCACAGACGAGGCGAAAGAGATCACCGGACGCCAGTTTCTCGTCGGCGGCAACAGCGTGAATCTGTTGTCCTGGCAGCTGACCCCGATCGCAAACCGCGACCTTTCCGAGGGGGTCTGGGGCGTCGAGGAGATTGGTCAGCTGATTCAAGACAGCATCGAGAGGTGGCCGCCGATCAACCCGATGCGCGGGTAACAGCCGGCCAGTGACGCATCACGACCCGCCATAAAGGCGGGTCGTCGATCTTCAGGCAACGATTGCTCGACTTCGCATCGCAAGCCGAACCTTCCAGACCTCCCTTCAGCTACCCTACCCCCTCAGCATCGCCGCCGGCTCTATCCGCACCCGCGCACTCACCTCCCTAGCGCCATATCGCCTCCTGAATGCTTGATCGGCTAAGCTACGGCACGAATCAACGGGGGGAAACGATGGATCTGGAATACGTTTCGATCGAACACCGAGGCGACATTGCCGTCGTCACTTTCGACAGGCACAAAAACCTGAACGCGTTCGATGGTCAGCTCATTCTCGAGCTGACAGAAGTGGCGCGATCTTTCCACGGCGACATGCAAACCCGCGCGGTGGTGCTGACCGGCAGCAAGGATTATTTCTCTGCGGGCGCGGACATCGAGGACATGGCCGGCCGCGACCAGGGCTCAGACCTCGAAAAGCGCAATGTCTACTTCCGCGGAGTTCGCTTGTGCGAAGCCTGGGAGGTAATGCCGCAAATCACCATTGCGGCGATGGAAAAGCTTGCCGTCGGCGCGGGCGTTGCGCTCCCGCTCGCCTGCGATTGGCGCGTACTTGGCGAGAGCTGCTATCTCTATGTGCCGGAAGTGAAAATCGGCCTCAATCTGCAGTGGGGCGCACTGCCGCGGCTGGTCAATCTCGTCGGTCCGGCACGCGCCAAGCGCATCTGCATCCTGTGCGAAAAGATGGATGCGCAAACCGCGCTGGCATGGGGACTGGCGGAAGAAGTCGTGCCCGACGGCGAAACCGTCAGCAAAGCTATCGAGCTTGCTGAGACAGCGGCCGAAATGCCGGTGATCGCAACGCAGATGGTCAAGGAGGCGGTGAACGCAACCGCGGGCGCGCTGAATCGCGCGGCAAGCTTCGCTGACGCCGATCAGAGCTGGCTCACCGCAATGTCCACCGACGCTCGCTCCGCGCGCGATAGATTCAACAAGAAATAAGCGCATGGAGGAGATCAAAGTACGCCCCGAAACGCCCGCTGACCGCGACGCTATCTATGCCGTCACCGCCGACGCTTTCCGGGGCCGGCCCTACGCGGGCGGTGACGAACAGGACGTGATCAACCGATTGCGCGATCGCGGCGCGCTGTCTCTATCCCTGGTTGCCGCCTCGGGAAACGACGTCGTTGGACAAATCACGATCTCGCCCGCGACGGCAGAAGACGGCTCGGGGCCCTGGTATGCACTGGGTCCCGTGTCTGTTGCGCCTGAGCGGCAAGGCGAGGGCATCGGCTCGAGACTGATACGGGCGGGGCTCGAAGACATGACCGGGCGGGGGGCGCTAGGATGCATTTTGACGGGCAACCCGGACTACTACCGCCGCTTCGATTTCGAGGTCATGGCCGACCACGCGCCCCTGCGCGAACCGGGAGAGTTTTTCATGCTGAAGTGCCTGCACGGCGAAGCACCCGCAGGCCGTTTCGAGTTCCACCCCGCGTTTTACGCATAGCCTGAACTGAACAAGCGCATGCAAACCTTCAAGGAAGTCAAACGCACCGCCACGCATGTCACCTACCAGTATCAGACGGCGCTGGGCTGGTTGATGTACGGCATCCTCGCCGGTTGGGTGATTGCGATCATCGCAGGCCTGCCGCGCTGGCTGGAGCTCGCGTTTGTCGCGTTCATCCTGGTTTACTTCGCCGCCATCTACGTGCCTTCGAGATCACGCAGCCAGCTCATCAAGGAAGCCATGCGTTCCGGCATGATCCAGATGACCGGCAGTCGCTGGTCGTTCACCAACCCACTGCACATCACCCTGCCGCTCACCTACCTGGGAACCGAACAAGACGGGGGCGAAGTCAAACCCACGGAAGGAGAATCCAACGCCGCAGATGAGCAGCGAGATGTCTGAGTACCGCCTCTATGCGGTCAGGGTGTTCACTACGCGCTGGGAAGAAACGCTGAGTTTTTACCGGGACGTCGTAGGCTTTCCCGTCCAGTACGTCAACGCAGACATCGGCTGGGCACAGTTCTCGCTGGGTGCAGCTTACATCGGGCTCGAGCGTTGCGCCGCAGATGACCCGGAAGCCGCCGAGCTCGTGGGACGCTTTGTTGGACTTTCCATCGAAGTCGATGACATCGAGTCGACCTTTGAGCGCCTGTCGGCGGCGGGCGTCGAGTTCACAGGTCCACCAGAGCGCCAGCCCTGGGGCGGCACCCTCGCACATTTCAAAGACCCCGACGGTAACACGCTCACGCTGCTCGGGACATCAAACTAGCCAGGAACCGGGGCAACTTTGAGACAGCAGGCTGCGGGCCCGGCTGCGGGCGGCGCACGGCCGAATCTCCCGGTCTCGAAACGCTTCAGTTACTCACGAAAAGCTCTTACTCTTCCGTGCAGGGAGAGCGCGGCATGACAAAATTCAGGCGCCTGGCCGTTCTTGCGGCATCGCTTGGGGCGTGGGCAATCCAAGGGCAGCAGGCCTCGCCCGTTACCGGCGAGGCTGTCGAGACGTTCAAACCGCCCGTCCGTGTGGTAGCGCAAGCGCCCGCCTATCCATTCACTCGCAGGACTTCCGGTGACGAAGGCTGGGTGGCCCTGAACTATATGATCGACACCTCCGGCACACCGTACGACATCACCGTGCACTCGTCGTCGGGAGATTCGGCTTTCGAACGCGCAGCCATCAAGGCGGTAGAGCAATGGCGCTATGAGCCAGCGCAGCTCAAGGGCCAGCCGATCGATGCCGGCAGCCGGATTAACATCACGTTCGAACTTTCCGGCACTGAGAGCGGGGCGAGAAGCTCGTTTGTGAAAGCCTGGAAGTGGTACCACAAGGGTCTCGAGCAAAACGACGCTGAGCGAGCAGCGAGAAATCTGAAGATCATGGAAGAGACCAACCGCAACCTCTATGAGGAGGCGTTCTACCAGCTGCTCATGAGCACGCGTTACCGGGCATCCGGCGACATCCAGGCGGAATATGCCGCGGTGACCCGGGCCGCGTTCCTCGACAACAATCGCAGCTTTCTACCCGACGACGCGCTGACCAGCGTGCTCCTTCGCAAGCTGAGCCTGGAGCTGAAAATCAACAAACTGGTGCGCGCACGGGCAACCATCGAAGCTCTGCGCAAGCGTGGCGCACAACTCGCCGGGGGCGCTCTCGAAGAGTTGGACGCTGTTGCCAACTCGATAGACGCAGCGGCAGCCAGCGAGGGCATCATCAAAAGCAACGGCCAGATTCGCAGCGACAACAGATACGTGCATGAGTTGCTGAAGCCGACTTTCGCCGTGGAGGACGTCAACGGCGACCTCGCGGAGGCCCGCCTCCATTGTGACAAGGGTTACGTCGGATTTGTTTACAGCGAGAACATGCAGTACACAGTCAAACAGGACTGGAATACCTGTACGCTGATTCTGATCGGCGATCCGGGCACGACGTTCGTTCTGATCGAACGGCAGCGTACGGATCCTGCTTGAACCAACCGCAGCCTTGCACACCAGGGTTACTGCCATCAGCCGCGATTCTGGTCAATCTGACCAAGATATGGCGGATTCTCGGGCACTGGCGAGCTTCGTACGCCTATAAGTGATTGATTTTTGGTCAGTTCTCGTTGGCCCGAGCTTTGCAATGATCACTATGAATCCCTAAACAACGGAGCGACTGAAGTCTATGGACGTCCTGGGCGCACTTTTTGCCTTTACCGCCTTCATCATCTGCGCAGCCGTCTGGCTGCTGCCGATCATTCTCATTGCCGCCTCTGACAAAACCAGCGGACGTGAGAAAGTGGCCTGGATACTCGCGGTGATTTTCATCACCTGGTTTGCGTGGATCTTCTACATGCTGCTGGCACCCATCAGCCGGCGCGAGACCTACGGCTATTCCCGCCGCTGATCGACAGGCGCATGAAACGGCACCACATTGCCATTCTTGCCCTCGCGGCAGCCTTTGTCTGCTACGCGCTGGGCTTCCAGAGCGCCGCTCTCTCGCTGGTGATCGCCGGCATGATCTTCGAGGCGGTGTTCTGGTTCTATTTGCTCGTCCGGCGCAAGCCACGATGAATCCAGCAGCGATTTAACCGATTTCGGGCTGCACGCGCAGCCGCAATGCTCCACCTCGTTCCCCGCCTGTGGTTTCCATCACAGTTTGCCCCGCGCGGCGTTCCTGCCCCACCTATACTGAACGGCGGGATAAGAGAAACGCGCACATGACAGAAAGCCAGCCCATCCATGCCGGAACGCTGCACCGGCTGCTGCAGACACACGCCTACTTTCGCGACGCACCAAGCGAGACGTTTCGTGACGCCGAGAAGCACGCTTCGCTGTACACCGCCGGCAAAGTCGAGCCTATCCTGACCGAAGGCGAAACCTCACCCTATGCCTGGTTCCTCATCGACGGTTCGCTGACCCTGCAAGCGAGTGGCGAGGCAGATCGCACTCTCAACGCCGACGAAGAAGACGCCGGTTATCCCGTGGCCAATCTGCGACCGGCGCGTTATACCGTCCGGCCGGATCTTGCGAGCAAACTCATCCGCCTCGAGCAATCGTTCTTGAAGCGCATCGCGCAGACGCCTAAGCCGGCACGCTTCCTGGGCGGTAGCGAGATGGGCGGCGGCTCCTGGCAGAGCCATCGCTTTGCGCTCGAAGTCATGCGTCTGCAGCAGAGCGGCGAGCTGCGCATCCCCGCCCTGCCCGGCGTATCCGCGCGCATCAGTCAGGCCATGCAGGATCCCGATTTCGCGATCAGCGATCTGGCCCGCCTGATCAGCGCCGACCCGGCGATCGCCGGCGGGCTGTTGAACATCGCCAACAGCGCGCTGTTCCGCGGCGCAGACAAATGCGAGACGTTGGACGCGGCTATCATCCGTCTCGGGCTGCAGCAAACACGCACGCTCGTGATGACGCTCGCCGCAAAAGCGCTTTTCACGGCACGCCGTCCCTGGATTCGCAAGCGCCTCAATACGATGTGGCGTCACGCGGTTGAAGTAGGCGCGTACGCCACGGTATTGGCTCGCTTGTCAAAAGACTTCGACAACGCCAAGGGCCTGCTGCTGGGCCTGTTACATGAGATTGGCGCCGTGCCGGTGCTGGAGCTTGCGGATCAGTTCCCTGAGCTGGAGCAGGCACCCGGCATTCTCGACGCAGTGCTGGCGAACATGGTGCCGGTCCTGAGCGCACAGATTCTCGAGCAGTGGGGTCTGGAAGATTTCTCTACCGGAGCTCTGCATCAGGAAAACTGGTACTACGACCATGAGGGTAAGGCCGACTACACGGATATCCTCATCGTTGCCCATCTGCATGGGCTCATCAAAGCCAAGCGTTTCGCTGATCTGCCGCGTATCGACGAAACGCCGGCATTCAGTCAGCTGAGCGCTTACGGACTATCCGCAACCAAGAGCGTATCGATTCTGGAAGAGGCGCAACAGGAACTCGCCGAGCTCAAAGCCCTGCTGACCTGACGGGCTAGCGGCGCAGCTTCCAGGGCGGCACCGCATCCCAATCAAAGGGCTCGATGCCGTCTTCGACAAGAAGATACACGCTGCCTTGCGCATCCCCGTCATCCAGATCGAGAAAGCCGATCGTACCGAGTTGCGTATCGTAATTGTGCGGATAGGTCGGAGACCCGGGATTCACACAGTAAATACCGTCCACCCAGGCGATTGCCTCACGATGCGTATCGCCCGAGACGATCACATCCGGGCGGCGTTCAGGGAAAAAACGTTCCAGCCAGTGCGCCATCGTAAAATTGGGTGGCCGTTCCGGCACCGGCACATAGTGAGTAAGCCCGACCACCAGCCCTTCGATGTCCAGCGTCCAGGCGTATTTGACGCGCGGGTCTTCCGGCTGCACGGGGCGGCCGCCGCTGCCATCCTCGCCGTTGCCGCGCGCAGCCCAGACCGGCGCGATCGTTTCGAGCTCGTCCAGCACGTACAACTCGTGGATGTCGCCCGCATGAAAAATCATATCCACGCCTTTGAACGCGTCGTAGATCTGCGGCCACAGACTATCGCGTGCTTCCGGGATATGGGTGTCGGAAATCAGACCGATACGGGTAGCCAAGGTCAGGTGCCCACCTTGAGCGCCTGGCCAAGGCGGGCGTTACCGTGCTCCGCCGTAAACCCGGTCCCGCGCCAGACTTGCGCGCCGCCGACATAAACGCTGTCGACCACGCCTTCCGATCGATTGACCAGCTGATGACAGTCGAAAATGTCGCGGTAGACGTACTCAATCGACGCTTCGCCGTCGTAACTGCGCAGGGCATCCGGGTTGATGAGCGCCATATCCGCCCTCGCGCCGACGTTCAGCCGACCGACATCGAGTCCGAAGAATTCGGCGGGCTCCCGGGTCAGGCGTCCCACCATGTGGCTGAAGGTTGCCTCGCTGTCTTCGAGCGCGATCTTGAGCGCCCGCAGGTTGCCGTCGAAGAACGCCATGTTGGTGACGTGCGCGCCGCTGTCGTTGAAGCCCGGCAAGAGCTTCGGATGCAGCAGCAGCCGTTTCACGACTTCCGGATCGCGGTTCGCGGACGTGTACGTCCAGTAGAGGTCGCGGTCGTAGTGATGCAGGAGCGCGAGGAAGAACTCACCGTCATCCCTGATCTCTCTGCCTATGGCGGCAAAGACCCGCTGCTCCTCCTCGTCATCGACGACATTGTCATTCTGCAGCCACGCGAGATAACGCTGATACGCAAACGCCAGGGTCTGCCCGACCCAGCCCGACACCGGCACCCGGTAGATCTCCATGTCGTTCAGGTCGCGCGTCAGGAATTCTCCTTCCATGCGCAGCTTGCGACGCAGGTGCGCCACGTTGAAACCCGACTTGCCGCGGGCCCACATTTCCCGGAATGCTTCGACGAACTCGGGATCTTCGAGAATCTTGCGGCGCGCATCGGCATCCTCGAGCTCGGTTTCGATCAGCTGACGCATCAGCGGGTTGGCTTCCGCCAGCGGGCTGACCACCCCTTCCGAAAAGATCTTGAACGGCGCGGCCAATGACTGGATGCGAAGGTTGCCGTTCATGAAACTGGAATTCAGAAGATTGGCAAACAGGAGCGCCTGATTCTTAGTCTGCCGATTGTTTACCGTATCGAGCGCAGCGAGCGCCGTGATCTTCAGCGGCTTGCCGTGCAAACGCCCGCTGGTCAGCCCGAAGAGCTGCACCGTCAGCTTGCCGTTGTCCGTCGCCGGTGTCATCTGCCACACGCGATCGTGCTTGCGCAGCACGTTCGTGAGCGTCTTGTACTCGTCATACGAAGCGTACTGGGTTGGAATCCGCTTTTTCACGTTCGGCTGGTTGGCGAGAAAGTGCAGCGGCAGGCCATCGGTGGACATGCCGAGATAGCCGTCCTGCATGCTCTCCTCGAGAATTGCCGCCATGCGGTCGACTTCCGCCCTGGTCGGATCACGGGAAATACTGTCAGACAGACCCATCACTTCAATCCGCAGCATCGAGTGCGGTATGAATGGCGCTATGTTGGCGGACAGCTCGAGCTCGTCGAGATGTGCCATATAGTCGCGCGGATTGTCCCAGGTCGCTTTGTCCGCGGCTTTGGCGAGCACGGGCTTGGGAATGTTCTCCACGCGCGCAAAACAGTCGACGATCGGATCCTGATCGTTCGTTCGCTGCGCGCCGAAAGCAAGCCCGATGCTGCAGTTGCCGACAATCACGCTGGTGGTTCCGTGCCGCACAACTTCTGGCAAACCAGGGTCGAGCTCCACTTCCAGGTCTTCGTGCGTGTGGATGTCGAGGAGCCCCGGCATCAGCCAGCTGCCCTCCGCCTCGCGCGTGGCGGCCGCCGACTCGGTAGGCAGCGCCGCACCCAGCGCAGCAATCTTGCCGTCACGGACCGCAACATCGAGGACTTCACCAGGGCCACCGGCACCGTCGAAAACCTTGGCGCCCTGGATCACCAAATCCCACTGCATGCCGGCTCCTCAAGAAGACTCAATCTCGTAGGGTACACAACGCGTGTGAATGACGCACATCGCGCGCCGCTCCGAGACCGTGCTTAAGCTCGGCCCGGCGCATGCGTTACACTGCCTCCAGGGAATACTACGAAGGGGAGCCATATGCGGGAAACGCCGCCTCTGGATGTCATTGTCGTTGGCGCGGGTTTCGCCGGCATGTACGCCATACATCGATTCCGCGAGCTCGGCCTGCAAGTGCGCGTCTTCGAAGCCGGCGGCGACGTTGGCGGCACGTGGTACTGGAACCGCTACCCCGGGGCCCGCTGCGACGTGCCGAGCCTGGAATACTCATTCGGCTTTTCCGAGGCGCTCGAACAGGAGTGGGACTGGCCGGAGGTGTTTTCCGCACAACCCGACATCCTGCGCTACGCCAACCACATCGCCGACAAATTCGATCTGCGCAAAGACATCACGTTCGACACGCGCGTGATCGCCGTCACCTTCGACGAAGAACGTAATCTCTGGGATGTCGAGACAGATACGGGCGAAACCCATACCGCACCGTTCTGCGTGATGGCAACAGGCTGCCTGTCGGTACCGAACAAGCCGAGCATTCCCGGCGCAGATACGTTCGCCGGACGCGAGCTGCACACGGGGCTGTGGCCGCACGAGGAAGTCGACCTTACGGGGCAAAGGGTAGGCATCATCGGCACAGGCTCCTCGGGTGTGCAGGCCATCCCGGAACTCGCCAGAGAGGCTGAGACGCTCATCGTTTTTCAACGCACGCCGGTCTACACCGTGCCGGCCAATCGCAAAGCCATGCGCGGCGCGGTGCAGCAGGAGTTCAAAGACAACTACCGTGCCATACGCGAGATGCAGCAGAACAACGCCGGCGGCGTCTCCAACTTCCGCCCGATCAAGAGCGTCGCCCGTGCGGCAACGGACGCGGTACCCGGCGCCCTGGCCGATGCGCCGCCCGACGGACAACCCAACTTTCGCGGCGGCAGCGACAACATCAAGGCACTGAGCCCGGCAGAACGCCGCCAGCGCATCATCGAGCGCGGTCTCGGCGAGCTCTTGAACTTTCGCGACGTCTACACAGACCCGGAGGCCAACGAAATCGCCAATGCATTGTTCCGGGACGCTGTGCACCACATGGTGAAAGACCCGCAGACCGCCGACGCGCTCTGTCCCAAAGACTATGGCTTAGGCTGCAAGCGTCAGGTGCTTGACCGCGACTATTACGACACATTCAACCGGGACAACGTCACCCTGGTGGATGTGCACGCTGAGCCCATCAGCGAAATCACCCCCGCCGGCGTGCGGGTTGGCGATACCGAATACGAGCTGGACGTGCTGGTCTATGCCACGGGCTTCGATGCGATGACCGGCGCGCTCCTGAAAGCAGGTATTTCCGGACGCGGCGGACGGACGCTGAATGAGAAATGGGCGGACGGGCCGCGGGCTTACCTGGGCCTGCAGATGCAGGGATTTCCCAACCTTTTTACCGTGACCGGCCCGGGCAGCCCTTCGGTTTTGTGCAACATGCTCGTCGCCATCGAGCAACACGTAAACTGGATCGGCGAAGCCATTACGTACATGCAGGCGAACAACCTCGCAACGATGGAGCCGACCAGCGCGGCTGAAACCGAATGGGTCGCTCACGTCAACGAAGTTGCTGAAGGCACCATGTACACCGCGCCGAGCTGCAACTCCTGGTATCTGGGCGCCAACATTCCAGGCAAGCCGCGTATCTTCATGCCCTACGTCGGTGGCTACCCACGCTACCGGGAACGCTGCGAAGACGTGGTTGCCAATGCCTACGAAGGGTTCCAGTTCACCTGAAGCTCGACCGAACAAGGAGGAAAGATCTATGCCCATGACTCGCCAGGAAGCGCTGGCGCATTTGACCGCTGCTGGCGAACCTTACGAACTGGAAGCCCGGGACATCCACGGCATCCCGTGCCGGGCGTTCGTCAACGCGCCGCAATCGCTGCGCCAGCTCTTCGCCGATACGGTGAGCGACGCCACCTGCTTCGTCTATGAGGACGAGCGCTACAGCTTCAACGAGATGTATGCCCTGGCTTGTCAGCTCGCGACAGCGCTGGTCGAAGACTACGGCGTCAGCAAAGGCGATCGTGTGGCAATATCCATGCGCAACTACCCTGAGTGGGTCGTGGGATTCACAGCCGCCACTTCGATCGGCGCCATTGCCGTGGCGATGAACGCCTGGTGGGAAGCGGAAGAGATAGAAATGGGTCTGCAGGACTGTGGCGCGCGCGTCATCCTGGCGGACGCCGAGCGGCTCGAACGGCTGACCCACTGTCGCGATCTCGATGTCGCCATCATCGCGGTCCGCCCCGGCAGCGCAGATCACCTCGGCGACGAATTCGGCAAGGTGGTGGACCGTCATGCCAAAACAACATCGATGCCAGCCGTCGACGTGTTGCCGGAAGACCCGGCGACCATCTTCTACACCTCCGGCTCAACCGGGTTTCCCAAAGGGGCCGTCGCAAGCCACCGCAACATCCTGAGCGCGCTTTTTTCGTGGGAGCTCGACGGCGCCAGCAATCTGCTGATGCACGACCTGACGCCACCGGAGCTGAGCCACCAACCCGCGACCCTGCTCGCGGTGCCGCTGTTTCACGCCACCGGCTCTCACGCGGTGTTCCTGATGTCCTACCGGGCACAACGCAAGATGGTGAGCATGTACAAATGGCAGCCCGACATGGCGGCAGAGCTCATCGAGCGCGAGCAGATCTCTTCCTTCGTCGCCCCGGCGGCAATGACCGGCGATCTGGTGCAGGCGGCGCGCCGCTCGAATCGTGACTTGAGCACGCTGCAGACCGTTGGCGGCGGCGGCGCGCCGCGCGCGCCGGAACAGGTCCGCGACATCGATGCCGCGTTTACGACGGCCAAACCCAACACAGGCTGGGGAATGACCGAAACCAACGCCATCGGCACGGGCATCGGCGGCGACGACTATCTCACCCACCCGGCGAGCTCCGGGCGGGCTTCCGCCGTGGTGGATCTGAAAATCATCGATACAGACGGCAACGCGCTGCCCGCCAACGAGCGGGGTGAGCTGCTCATTCGCGGCGTATCGGTCATCAAAGGCTACTGGAATCGGCCCGAGGCCAACGCCGAAACGTTCACGGAGGGTTGGCTGCACACCGGCGATGTGGCTTACCTCGACGAGGAGGGATATCTCTACATCGTCGACCGGATCAAAGATCTGATCATACGCGGTGGCGAAAACATCGGCTGCGGCGAGGTGGAATCCGCGTTGCTGGAACACCCGATGGTGCTGGAAGCTTCCGTTTACGCCGTGCCGGACGAGCGCCTGGGCGAGGAGGTTGGCGCGACGATTCACGTTGACGGTCCTATCGACGAGGCCTCTCTGCGGGCGTTTCTCGAGGAACGCCTGGCCAGATTCAAGATCCCGCGTTACCTGCGTTTCAGCGCCGAGCCGCTGCCGCGGATCGCGTCGGGCAAAATCCTGAAACGGCAACTGCGGGAGGAGGCCATCGCAGCGCTGGGCTGATCCCGGGCCGGTTCAGTCCGGATGCGTGTTCTCTACCCCCGGCGGCCAGCCGTCAAACTGCGGTAATCGGTCGCCAATCGCATGCCAGCTCACTTTGTCACGCACGAAGATGTGGCTTGTCACCGAGACCGGCGGATTCCCGTCAAAGGTGCCGGCAGGCACCGCTACCGAACCGTCCGTGGTCTGCCCATGCACGAGAATGTGTGTGCCGCAGCGCGGGCAGAACTCGCGCCGCCCCTCGGCTGACGAGGCATAGACGGCAAGCTCCCCTTGCGCCAGCGTAAACTGCTCGCGGCGCATGGGCACATGAGTGGAGAATGCGCCGCCGTGTGCCTTACGGCACATCTCGCAATAACAGTTGATACCGCTCAGGTGGCTGCGATCCACGACATATCGAACCGCCCCGCAAAGACATCCGCCAGTGTGCATGGCCCCTCCAGAATCTCAGGCAGGTTTCTCCCTCAGGCGATCCGTCACTCGGACCGAAGGGATAAAGAGATAACACAAGAGCGTCAGCACCATGAGCGCCGAGCCGCTCACCACCAGCGCCGTGCCGACGTCGTAAGCTTCGGCGATCCAGCTGATGGGAAAAACACCCAGGGGCATCAGCCCGTGAGACATCATGTCGATACTCATGATCCGGCCGCGCATGCGATCGTCCACCTGCATCTGCAACATGCCGCGGTTGAGCGACATGTTCCAGCTGCTGACCCAACCTATGCTCGCGATCAAAGCAAAGACGAGCCAGGGGGTTTGCGACATGCCGAACGCAGAAGTCAGCGCCCCCCAACCCACACAGGTGACCAGCAACCACACCGCTTTTCTGCGCAGGTTGCCCATCGTCGCCATCATCAGCGAACCACAGATGGCGCCCATGCCCATGGCCGAGACGAGGAAGCCGAGATCGTCCGGGCCGCCGCCCATGATCTCCTCGTTGAACGCCGGCAGCAGCGTGTTGAGCGGCATGCCGAATAAAAACGGAATGATCGACAGTACGATCAAGCCGAATACCGGCGGGTGGCGCGCAACGTAAGCCAGACCCTCTTTCATGTCGCTGAGCGCGCTGGCTTTGCTTTCCTGCTTGACCTTGCCGGTCTGATCGATGAGCAGCATCGTCACCGCTGAGATGAAATAGAGTACGGCGATCACGATGTAAACGACGCCAACTCCAAACGTCGAAGTTTTGTCGCCGCCGGCGATCAGAGCAATCAGCAGCCCGGCAAACGCAGGGCCAATTATGCGCGCGAGGTTCCAACCGGTCGTGTTGAGACCCATGGCGGCAAACAGCAGATGGTCAGGGATGAGCTCCGGCACGAACGCTTGCCGCGCCGGCATGGACAGCGCCAGCACCGCGCCGTTGAAAAAGCCGAACCAGATGAAATCCCAGAATCCCACCGCGCCGGAGAATATGATGACCGCCATGATCACGGTGGCAATGCAATTGAGCGCCTGCGCGTAAATGATCACGCGCTTCTTGCGCATGCGATCGGCAAGGACCCCTCCGTACAAGGAAAAGAGCACGGTGGGCAGCATAAACGACATGGTTACCCAGGCCAGATCTATCGGCGACTCGGTAATTTCAAACACCAGCCAGCCGCGCGCAATGATCTGCATGTTCATGGCAAACGACGAGCCCAGACTGCCGATCCACAACCACATGAAGTTGCGGACCGAAAGGGCATGCCGAATGTCGTGTGTAGCCAAAAGCGGGGCCTAAACCAGGGTACGCAAAAGAGAGCCGGACATGTTAACACAGCAGCGGCTTCTTTTCACTTTATAACAAATCATTCCACGCAACCGGGCGCAATGGCGTGCGCAGCGGATTTACGGCACTATCCGCTCCCGTTTCTTTGCGCATTGAGGACCTGTACATGAAAACTCTGGGTGTAGTGCTATACAACGATTTCGAGCTTCTGGACGCCTACGGTCCGCTGGAAATGTTCGGTGTGCTCGGCGCAGATCTCGAGATCGTCGTCGTCGCCGAACAGAAGGGTGCAGTGAAATCTTCAGCAGGCCCCAAAACGCTGGCCGAATACGATTTCAGCGACGCCCCCAAGCTTGATCTGACGCTGCTGCCCGGTGGCATCGGCACGATCCCCGAACTCGACAACGAGGCTATGCTCGAGTTTCTGCGCGCACGCTGCCCGCAAGCGGAAATCAACATGAGCGTGTGCACGGGGTCGGCGCTTCTGGCCAAGGCGGGCCTCCTGGACGGCATGCGCGCGACCTCCAACAAGATGTTCTTCAATCTCGCCGCCGCGCAGAGCGATCAGGTGGAGTGGGTTGAGAACGCGCGCTGGGTCGATGCCGGTCAGTACGTGACCTCTTCCGGCGTCTCCGCAGGTACGGATATGTCCCTGGCCGTGATAGCAAGGTTGTTTGGCGCCGAGCGCGCGCAACAGATAACCGCCTTTACCGAGTATCAATGGCATACCGATGCCGACAGCGATCCATTCGCTGAGCTGCTGAACCAGGGAGATGCCGCGCTGATCAGTTAGCCCGGTTTCCGACGAACAGCGTCATCATGACGTCGTCGATCGCCTCACCTTCGATGCGGACTCGATCGCGCACGACGCCGACTTCGATAAATCCCAGCGCCTGATATAGCGCGCGGGCGTTGGCATTGTGCGCGAAGACGCGCAGGTCGATCCAATCGAGAGTCGGGGTTTCCCGCGCAAAGGTAATGGCGGTTTCCATCAGCCGGCGACCGAGCCCGCCTCCGCGATAAGCGCGCTCGATGCCGATCCCGAGTTCGCAGCGATGCAGCGCTGTCTTCAAAAACTCTCCCTTCAGATCAACATGGCCGATCACGCTATCGGCGCCTTCCGGATGCGCCACCCACCAGCGTTGCCAACCCACGTCGTCGATCGGCAGATCGAGCATGCGTGGGTCTAGACCGCGAGGTCCCTCCGGATCACCGGGTGTAAATGGCATGAAGTGATAGTCGCCTCTGCCGGACTCAGCGCGGTGGCGCCGGAAGTGGGCATCGTAATCGGAAACACGCGCCGCCCGGAGCGGCTCTATGACTATCTCCACGCCCGCACCGCCTAGTAATCGAGGCGATAAGTGTCGCCGTCTGTAACAATCCTGCCGGCCGTCGGGCCGGCAAAGTGCGTGCCGATAATCAGCACCGGCCGGTCCGCGTAACGCTGCACGAAGGCGCCGCGGGTATGCGCCGCCAGGTCCGCGTCAAAATCGGCGAGGCTCGACCAGTCGGCGTGTTTGATCTGGCAAGGGTGGTGGATCATGTCACCGGTGATCACCGCCTCTTCTCCCGCAGAAGCGATATGGATGCTGACGTGTCCCGGTGTATGCCCCGGCGTCGGCTCGAGCCAGACTTCGTCTGTCACCCGATGCTCGGGTTGCACGAGCACGGCCTTTCCCGCATCAAATATCGGCTGCACCGAGTCTTCGATGACCGGTCCATACTCCTGCTCTTCTTCACGCCAGTGATGCCACTCGTCTTCGGCAAAGAGATAGGCTGCGCGATCGAAGGTCGGCACCCACGCGCCGTCAACCAGGCGGGTATTCCAGCCCACGTGGTCCACGTGCATGTGCGTGCACAAGACGGTATCGATTTGCTCCGTCGTAAATCCCGCCGCGGCGAATTTCTCGAGGAAGTCGTGCTGCATGAGGTTCCAGCGCGGGTATGCACGGGGTTTATCATTCCCGATGCAGGTATCCACCATGATGGTCTGACCCTGACTCTCGACCACCAGTGAATGGATCGACAACAAGAGCTTGCTGTCTGCATCGACAAAGGGATGCATCCAGTCGATCGCACCGAGCACCTCCGGCGTCGCCTGAGGCAGCAGATGAGGCCCCAGAGACGCGGTTGTCAGCTCCACGATCTGGGTCACTTTGACGTCGCCAATCTGCCATTTCAGCATCGGTTCCTCCCCTTCATCACGGCGCAAGCGTTGCAAAATCATCCCTCCTGGTCAAACATCCGGCGCTTGCACTTCGAGGGGGACATCATGCAATACAAAGACCTGGGCATAACCATCGACAACAAGGTTGCGGTCGTCGAAATTCAGCGCGCGCCCAACAACTTCTTCACTACGGAGCTGATCAACAATCTCGCGGACGCGTTTACCGAAATGGACGACGGCGACGACGTACGCGCCATCGTGCTTTGCTCGGAGGGCAAACACTTCTGCGCAGGGAACGACTTCTCGAGCAACGAGCAGAACGTCGTGCGCGAGGACCGCGACCCCGACGCTCCTAATCCTCTCTACGCCGCCGCAACGCGCCTCTTTGCAACGAGGACGCCCGTCATCGGCGCCATACAGGGCGCAGCCGTAGGCGGAGGTTTTGGCCTCGCCGTGATGCCTGACTTTCGAGTGGTTTGCCCCGAGGCACGGTTCACCGCAAATTTCGTCAAACTCGGCTTCCACCCCGGATTTGGCCTGACCCACACCCTGGCGAGATTGATCGGCCCCCAGCAGGCGCATCTGCTGTTCCTCACCGGGCGCCGCATCGGTGGTGAGGAGGCTTACCGTATCGGTCTGGCCGACGTGCTGACAGACAAAGACAGTCTCCGCGATGAAGCCATTAAGCTCGCAGCCGAAATTGCGGAAAACGCGCCGCTGGCAGTTCAGTCGGTCCGCGCGACGATGCGCGCCGGCCTTGCCGAAGCGGTCAAGAGGCAGACAGACCACGAAAATGCGGAGCAATACAAACTCGGCCTCACCGAGGACCACAAAGAAGGGGTCCGCGCCGTCGCTGAGAGACGTCCGGGCAACTTCACAGGCCGCTGATACGCGAGACTACAGTGCACGATCTCAACGAGACGTGCACTGACACACCGGCGGCTATCTCTTTGATTTTTAGGACAATGTCCTACAAACAGTCCCCATAAGGCGCGATAGGATGTAGACACGGCTACATGTAGCCGTTTGTGTACCATTACCCGGAGACGCTATGCACAAGATTTGCATGCTGAGTCTCAAGGGGGGTGCTGGGAAATCAACCGTCGTGCAATCGCTCGCGGTCTGCGCAGTACAGCAAAATCAGAAAACCCTCATTGTTGAACTCGATCCTCAAGGCACGCTGAAGAACTGGTCGAAGCGGCGCAAAGCCTGCGAGCCTCAAATCCTCCAAACACTCCCTCAGTCCCTCGGCGACGTTCTCACACAAGCCGAAGAAGAATCCACCCACTGGGTATTTATCGACACACCCGGCCACGACACCGGCACGGCATGCGCTGCCGCAGCCGAGGCCGACATCATTCTCATCCCCTGCAAGATCCAGTCGATGAAGGACTTCGATGCCGTCATGGCCACACTCGCCGAAGCAAATCGGGCTGACAAGCCTGCCTACATATTGATGAATCAGGTGCCGCCAAACTCGCCGAAGCTGGTGCGCAACAAGCAGGTCGAAATCCAGCGGGAATACAATGTGGCTGTCCTGTCCAAGTATCTCTCGCGACGCGCTGACTTCGAATACTGCGACGAGCGCGGCCTGTCCGCGGCAGAGCTGAACCCCGACGGCGCAGCCGCGGAAGAGATCGAGCGGCTGTTCGCGCTGCTGCAGTCTATCTTCATCGCCCGCAACGCGGGGCCCGGCGGCGACCGCGAACCCGAGCCGGAATCTGAACCGGAGCTCGCGAGCACCATTTACGCCACCCCGGTGAGCGTCGACTTTACCGCTTCGGGCCAGGAGGAAGAGGATGTCGAGACGCTCGACGACATGGAGGAGTATGGCTACTTCCTCGAAGATCGTTTCCGGAGGATGAAGTGAACAAGCGACCACCCAGCCGGGTCGGCAAAAAGCCGGTGACGGCCTACGTGACGAAAGAAGAGCACAAACGACTGCGCCAGCTCGGCATTGAGCTCGACAAATCTACGGACTACATGCGGCGGCACAAGGCTTGACGCCCGGTCCACGAACGCCGGCGTCGCTAGGCCCCAGCGTTTTGCGTGGACTTATTGTTGTCCAGCGCGCTGCGTATCTTTGCGTACGCGTCCTCATCGAGCTTGAACTTGCTGAAGAGATAGGCGCCGATCGCGTAACAAACTAACGGGAACATCCCATAGAGCGTGACCATCGCCATCTTGACGGTCATGGTCTGCTCGGCATTGGGCACAAAACCTGAAAATTCCAGCACAAATCCGGTCATCAGCAGCATCAACCCCAGCGCGCCCTTCTGCACGAAGTTCCAGGCTGCGAAGTACGCACCTTCTTTGCGCTCACCCGTCAGGTGCTCATCGTAGTCGATGACGTCTCCCTGCACCGACGGCCCCATCGTACCGCCGCAGCCGTTGGCGAGGCCCGCAAAGAAAGCCCAGATCATGATCCACGCAAGGCGCGTGTTCACGTCGTCGAAGAACGGCAGCAGGAACATGGCGCCAAACGAAACGCCGGTAAGGATCATCCCGCCCATCCAAACCTTGATTTTGCCGAAGCGGCGCGACAACGGCACCCACATCGGCACAGACGCGCTCGAAGGCAGCATGTACATGAAAATGATGAGCGGCGCCCAGGTCGGCGCGCCAACCACATAGTGGGTGACGTACAGCGTCAAGGCCGCTATTGCGGATGAGCCAACGTGCTCGATGAACGTCACAATCAGCAACAGGCGCGCGTGCGGATTGCTCCAAACATCTTTGAATGCTTTCACCGGGCTTGCCTGCATGCGCCCCTGGAACTCAGGCCGCTCGCGCAGCCGCGCCACTGCAAAGATGACGAGCGCGAACATGACGATCACGGCGACTAGGCCCAGATCGGCTGCTACGCCGCGAACGTCTGCCTGCGGCGCATATTCCTCCTGGATCAGGAAATAGAGGCTGACCAGCGAGAGGATGGAGCCGATGATGTAAGCGGCATGACGCGTGCCGAACATGCGGCTGCGTTCGTGATAGTCGTCAGAGAGTTCCGCGCCGAGCGACAGGTGCGGCACGAAGAAGAGCGTCATCGCCGAGTAGAAACCGATGACCGCAACGGCGGTCCAGATGATCAGGCCTGTATCGGAGAGCGACTGCGGCGGTGCAAACACCATGTAGAAGGTTGCCGCGATCGGTACGCTGCTGGCCAGAATCCAGGTGCGGCGCCGGCCCATCGCGAGCGTCGTGCGGTCGCTCAGGTAACCGACCAGGGGGTCCGAGACCGCATCCCAGATGCGCGACAGACTGTAGATGATCCCCATCACCGCCGGCGCAATCAGCAGAATGTCGGTGGCGAACTTCATCATGTACAGACTCATCAGAAGGTACATGTAGCCTGCCCCGGTTGCCGGGGCGCCGTAGGCAATGACGGTCCGCCATGGGACGCGCGAGGGACTGCTCAAACTTCGGTCCTCAAGCGTTCTTGATGGTCAGTCCACCATCCACGGGGAGCACGGCGCCGGTCATGAAACTGGCTGACGGCAAGCAGAAATTAAACGTGCCGTGCGCCACCTCTTCAGGCTCGGCGTAGCGTCTGAGCGCGACGCGCCGATGTGCGTATGTCTGCTTCTGATCCTCAGGAATGGCGTCCGTCATGCCGGTACGGATCGGACCCGGGCAAATACAGTTCACCGTAATCCCTTCGGGACCCAGTTCCACAGCCAGAGAGCGGGTGAGACCGATCACCCCGTGCTTGGCAGCGGTATAGGGGCTGCCGAACTTGGTGGCGCCCAATCCCTCGGTCGAGGCGATGTTGACGATGCGCGGATTCTTGGAGGCTCTCAGGTAGGGCAGCGCCGCGCGTATGGTGCGGGTATGCGCGGTCAGCAGCACATTGAGAGTGATGTCCCAGGCTGGCTCATATTCGTCGCCATCGATCGGCGAAAAAATGGAGATACCGGCATTGTTGATCAACATGTCCAGACCACCAAAATGCTCAGCCACCTCGTCGGTAACGCGCTTGATGGCCTCCGCGTCGGTCAGATCCAGCGTCCAGCCGCGGACCGTCTTGCCGGCCGCTTCGATTTCACTGACGACCCTTTGCAAACCTTCTTCGTTGACGTCCACCGCAGCAACCTTCGCACCTTCGGCTGCAAACAGCTTGGCCGTGGCCTCGCCCATGCCGCTCGCCGCACCGGTTACCAGCACGACATACCCTTCCACAGACCGACTCAGTTGCGTCAATCCCATACCCTCACCCCTTCTTTCTGCAGTATCGAATTCGCCTCGAATTTAGGTGCTCATTCAACGCATTGCAAACAGCGTCTGGGGTGATGTCAGACAGATTGCCTCAGCATCCCAACCCCGCTAGGGTGCTGAGCATGCATGACCTGAA
This sequence comes from Pseudomonadales bacterium, assembly GCA_965267275.1. Taxonomy (GTDB): domain Bacteria; phylum Pseudomonadota; class Gammaproteobacteria; order Pseudomonadales; family Azotimanducaceae; genus UBA4421. Next base: position 420,253 of record OZ253950.1, on the reverse strand, counting down.
ACGTATCGGTGAACTGACCGCAGCCTATCTCTCCAAGCACTGGGATACGCCTTGCCGTCTCCAGCACATTGAGCAGATTCCCGGCGGCGCTTCGCGGGAAACGTATCTGATCATGCTCGATCAGGGCGGCGCGGACCGCGGCGTCGTTCTGAGGCGTGATCCCCCCTCGAGCCTGATCGACACCGAGCGGGCGCACGAATACAAAACCTACGAAGCGGTCTTCCGGCATGGCGCCATGCCCGTGCCGGAACCGATCGTCCTGGAAGAAACGCCTGGCGAACTCGCGCGGCCGTTTTCGATCATGGCTCTGGTGCCCGGCGGACAGGCGTCGCCCGGCGGTCTGGATGAGCCTGCCATGCAGCCTCATCTCGAAAAACTGGGGCAACACAAATGGCAGCTGCTGGGCAGCATGGCGCGCGCGAGCTACATCGAACTCGGCATCGATTTCATGGACGTGCCCGAGCACGCCGCAGCGCGCGAGTTAGCCTATTGGCGTAACGTGATCGATACGGACGCGCTCCATCCCCAGCCGATCGCGCAGGCAGCCCTGCGCTGGCTGGAACGCAATCTGCCGTCCCCCTCCAGGCATTTGACCCTGGTACACGGCGACTACCGCACCGGCAACTATCTGTATTCACCAGACGGCGACATCATTGCTGTGCTCGATTGGGAAATGGCGCATATCGGCGACCCGCTGGAAGATCTGGCCTGGTCCCTCGATCCGCTCTGGGCGCCGCAGCCACACGTCGCCGGCAGGTTGCTGCCGCGCGCAGATGCCGTTGCGATCTGGGAAGCGGCGAGCGGCATAACGGTTGACCGGGAGACTTTCCGGTGGTGGCAGATCTTCGCTTCGGTGAAGGCGCTCGCAATCTGGATTTCCTCCGCCGAGGACTACGTCAACGGCACAACCAAGGAACCCATCCTGGCTATCGCCGGGTGGCCGATGATCGACCGGCAGAACCGTATCCTGCTGGATCGCCTGTCGCCGGAATCCGAGTTTAAATACGCGGAGGCGCTGCTGTGATTCCGGCGCCCGGCAAAACGCTCGCAGACCTCGCGCTCAGAATCATGACCGATCTCGCGCCTGAGCTGGGCTCGAACTTCAGTCAGGCCGACGCCGGTCTGATCACGGGGCTCCTGCTCACAATGGCTCAGGATTACGAGCGCGCGGTAGATAACCGCATGCGGGACATGGCGGACATGCGCGCTTTGTTTGCGGACCTCGACACCGAGGTCCCGGGTGCCGATGGGCGCCAGGCGTTTCTTGCCAAAACGCCGGCTTCCTTTCATCTAAACGACATCACCGCGCTGCACGCTGAGGGCTTCGAGCGGCTGATCGAGCTCCATGCGTGGGCAGAAACGGCAGACCCGGAGCTGGACGCCGCGATCTGGGCGTTCCTGCGCGCCCACAGCGAACGCAACAAATTCGACCTGCCTAATATGTAGCTCAAGCCGGGCCGGATTCAGCCCGAGCGATGCGCCAGTAGAGATACGCCGGCAACGCGAGCGATAAACCCACACAAAGGTTCATGACGACAAAGGGCCAGGGCGACGGGCCCTCCTCTGCAGCAAACATATAAACCCAGAACGCCAGCGATGTGATGACCAGATCGGCAGCGAAACCACCCGCCACGCCGTTGGCGAAAAGCGTCGGGATAAAACGGGTCAGAGGCAACGCCTCGCCATGGAAGACCCCGACGAAAAATAGAATGGGCACGACCGCGCCGACGATGGCCAGTATCAGATAGGTCGTTTTCATGGTGGTTCCTCTGCAGATGCCTGGTCGCGACGCTACCTGAGCCCCGGTAGTATTTACAATTACCTCCTACGTAATCGATTTGAAGCGCAGTCGTCTATTGAATAGGAGAGGATTGCGAGCGCGCACGTTCGCGACACAGTATGTACAGCTCGAGGACACACCATGGCTGAAGCGATACCGATATTTGGAACCATGCTCAAGCAGTGGCGTCAGCACCGCCACATCAGTCAGTTGGACCTTGCGCTTCGCGCCGGAGTTTCACAGCGCCACGTCAGCTTTCTGGAGACGGGCCGCGCCAACCCCAGCAGACCGATGGTGCTGGCGTTGGCCAGCAGTCTGGATATCCCGCTGCGCGAGCAGAACAGTCTCCTGCAGAGTGCGGGATTTGCCGCCGCTTTCGCCGAAGGCGACCTCGACGCTACCAGCCACAAAGTGTTTCGCGATGCCCTGAATCAGACGCTCGAGCATGCTGAACCTTTCCCGGCCGTCGTGCTGGACGGGCGCTGGAACCTGGTCATGGCCAACAATGCGGCACTGAGGTTTTTCGGGCTGTTCGCTGACCCGTTCGAAACGCTGGCTGCCCTCGGCAATCCCACCGAGTTTCAGATGGCGCGTTTGTGCCTGGCGGAACAGGGTTTCGCACCGTACATCGAAAACTGGGAAGACCTGATCGCCAGCTTTTTGAGCCGCGCGCGTCGCGCGCTGCTCGCCAATCCGCAAGACGCGAATCTGCCGATCTTGATCGAAGAAATTCTGAGTCACCCGCGCGCCCCAGCAGACTGGCGCACCGTGTGGTCGGGCAATCCCGCGCCGGCGCTGCAGATGGCGATGAAGAAAGGTGACGACGCATATCGGCTCTTCACCATGCTTGCCCATTTTGGCGGCGCCACCGACGTCACACTGGAAGAGCTGTCGGTCGAGCTTTTTTACCCGGCCGATGAGGCGACACGTGCAAAGTTCGAAGCGTTGGCGGCCGGCGCTTCGTGTTAGCATTTTTCGTTTTTCTGGAGCGGCAGCATGATTGATCTCAACAAAGACGGCGATGTGTTCACTTTGACGATGGACGCCGGCGAAAACCGTTGGAACACGACGTTTGTGCGCGAGATCGCGAAGGCTCTGGACGAGGCGGAAGCTTCCGATGGCCCCGCGGCCCTCATCACCACCGCAAGCAGCGACAAGTTCTTCTCCAACGGTCTGGACCTCGACTGGGTGCGCGATCCGCAGGCACATCCCGAAGCCGGCGACCGCGACGTATTCGGCGATGAGTTCATGAAACTCATGAGCCGCATCATCACTTTCCCGATGCCAACGATTGCCGCGATCAACGGCCACGCCTTCGGCGCCGGCTTCATGAGCGCGCTATGCCACGACGTCCGTATCATGCGCGCAGACCGCGGCTTCATCTGCGCCAACGAGATGCAGCTCGGGATGGCGATCCCCAACCCCGAGCTCGCGCTCTTCCGCCACAAACTACCGATGAACGTGTTCTTCGAGTCGGTGCAGCTGGCGCGCCGCTGGACTGGGCCCGATGCACTGGCTGCGGGTATCGTCCAGCAGACGGCGGACACGGACACATTGCTGGACGCCGCACGCGAGCGCGCCGCAGAGCTGGCGCCCCTGGCCAGCAACCGTGAACTCTACGGCGGTCAGAAGGAACGGCTATTCGGCACGGATGCGGTCATTAATGACACCAATGGCGCGGCGCACCTGTTGAGGAATCTTGCCGACTATCACTAAGGCCGCAAGCCCTAGTCTGCGAACTGTTTGAGCATGATCGGGCTGCGCGCGATCTGCCAGGCGAATTTTGGCCACATGGTCCAGCTGCCCGACGCGCGTTCCACCTGCTCGAGCCACACGTCCAGGTCGCGCCGCCCGTAGAAGGTGCCTGCCAGCATCACCCCGTAAATCTCGCGCACGGCGCTGATGTCATCGAGCGGGTTTCGCTCTAACAACACCAGGTCGGCGCGGGCGCCTGCTATCAGCTCTCCAGCTTGGCCCTCGAGCCCGAGAAACGCCGCCGCGTCGATCGTGGCCGCGCGCAGTGCCTCTGGCGGAGAAAGACCCGCCGTCACGAGGTGTTCGAGCTCGTCATGCAGCCCCGAGCCGGGAAATACAAAGCTGTCCGGCGCGTCGGAACCGGCCAGCACCAAAACGCCTGCGGCATGGGCGATACCAGTTTGTTCCAGCCCGAACTCGTAGAATTCGCGATAGCTGGTGTTACCGTCCCGGGTAAGCGCGGCCATGCCGTCCGCATCGTTGCGCCATAAGGTCCGCAAGGGTGCCGGCACGTAACGTAAGCGCTGATCGCTGCGAAACGCTTCGTCGGCGGCAAACGCGTCGAGTTTGCGGGTCGTATGAGTGGGCACGAACGCAGCGCCGGCAGCCGCCATGCGCTGATGCAGCTGCGTGCAGCGCTCCGAGTCATGCGCACGGATCATGCGTTGCCGCATGTCGTCATTGTAGATCTCTCGCAGACTCACAACACGACGAAGCTCATCCATCCCCGGATAACACTCGAATATAAACAACATCGCATGTTCAAAACTGCGTTGACCTGCTGAGATTGCTTCAAGCGCAGATACCTGCAGCGGCAAGTGACCCGCAACGTACATCCCCCGCTCCTCCGCCAAACGCGCAAGCGACAAAAAGCCCTCGCGCGGAAGCATGGTGTAGGCTTTGAAGAAATCGAGGCCTCGCGCGTGATCGCTTGCCACTCGCGCTTCGATACCAGCCTGGGTTGCGCCGCCAAGCGCCGGATCAAGCGCTCCCGGAATTTCAGCACCACCATTCATTGCGAGACTGGTGACGCGATCGTAGCGCGGCCCGATCATCTCTCCTCTGTCCACAGCCTCATGCCAACGCCTTTTCTCTTCAGCGCACGCCACCCACGCGTCAGGCAGGTCCATGCATCCACCCATGTCCCGCACGTGTGTCACGCCTGCAGCGACAAACAGCGGATGGGTGAGCGTGGGCGCCATCTTGAAACTATGAACATGCATATCGAACAAGCCCGGGATGACGTATCGCCCACCGCCGTCGACGCGCACGCCTTCGCGATTTTCGAGACGGTCGCCGACGCGGACAATCCTGCCGTTGCGCACAAGGATCTGCTGGTTGGGAACCACCTGACCGGTTCGAACGTCGACCAACTGAATGTTGGTCACCAGCGTTTCCGCGGGGCGCGGCGCCGGTTGCGGAACCGGCAGCGGCCAGAGCACACCGGCCGTAAACACCACGACGATCAACACCAACAAGGCGAGGAGAGTCTTACCCAGCCATAGGAAAAGTGATTTCATGTTCGCGATTCTGCCGCCTGGTACCTGCTTTGACGAGGCCAGGGAAACAACGTCGACCCACGCTGTCCAACATCCAGGCAGACCTATTCACAGGGGATTTACCCGATTGTGGTTAAATTCTGAGCATGGACCGACGAGAGCAGACAAATAACAACCAGCACCCGGAAGAACAGCCTTCTGGTATCAGCCTGGGCCGCCTGCTGGGTATTCCGGTCGTGCTGCACTGGAGTCTGTTCATCGCGGCTGCTCTGATTATCCTCACCGTCGGCATGGGACCTCTGCAAGAGCTCCAGGCCGACTGGCCGGCAGCGACGCTCTGGACGTTTGCCGTCATGGCCGCCGCGGGTTTGTTTGCCGCGATCTATCTCCACGAGTTGGGGCACGCGCTGGTAGCGCGTCGTTACGGCATAAAAACGATACGTATCACGCTGTTCGTCCTGGGCGGCATGGCGCAGATGGCCGAGGAACCCAAATCATGGCGTGCGGAGCTGTGGATTGCCCTGGCTGGGCCGGCAGTCAGCTTTGTCCTGGGTGTTGCGTTACTCGGGCTAGCACTACTTGCGCTGCCGGCCGAGCCCGACTGGACTTCCGCCGAAGCATTTTTTGCTGCGCTCTCTCCAACCGCGGCACTCATGCTGTGGCTCGGCAACGTCAACCTGATGCTCGCGATTTTTAACTGTATACCGGCTTTTCCGCTGGACGGTGGTCGCGTCCTGCGGGCAGCACTCTGGGCAATGACCCGCAGCCTGACTACCGCAACCCGCTGGTCCGCCAGAGGCGGCAAACTGTTTGGTTATGTCTTCATCGGCTACGGGCTGATCGGATTTGTCGGCATTACGCTGCCTTTCGTCGGCAGCAGCACGCAGGGTTTATGGCTTGCCATGATCGGCTGGTTTCTGACCCAGGCTGCCGGTGCCAGCACTGCCGCTCTGCAAAGGGATACAGCTGCCCCTCAATCACCAGAGGTACGCACAGAAAACTCGGGCGAAGATGAACACACACGTCGATAGCGACCGGCTGATGCAGACAAACACCCGTGTCACCGTCTGGTTCGACGCCGACTGCCCGCTGTGCATGCGTGAGATCGCGTTGATGCAGCGCCTGGATAAACGCAACGCCATCGAGTTTGTGGCTATACAGGGCACCGGAGATTGCCCGCTCGATCGCGCCACGCTGCTGGCGCGTTTCCACGCTCGTAACTCTGATGGTGAACTGGTCTCAGGCGCGGCGGCGTTTGCCGCCATGTGGCGGGAGATTCCAGTACTCAGGCCGCTCGGCGTTGCCGCTCAGTGGCGGCCGTTCCTCGTGCTTCTGGAGCAAGCCTACCTGGGATTTCTAAGGATCCGCCCGCTGCTGCAGCGATGGGCTCGCCGGTCGGCGCGTGGATGAACCAGAGACCCTAAAAGGTCATGTTTGTCTGAAGCAAGTGTATGGCGATTCACCACATCAGCTCGGATTTAAGAAGCGGCTGCTTTGCCGACGAGGCAAACAAAGCGCTTGCGTACTGGTGGTATCAGCCTCGCGGCAGGCGGCTGACAGTTCAGGTCAGAAGGAGCCGAACCAGCCTCTCCTTGCACCAATATGAAGTCCTGACTTTGCGGCCTCATGCAGCGGCCTGGCATCTCATCGAGCTTGCTCACCATCTGGCTGACATGCTCGGCGCCGATCTGGGTGCGTGCCGATTTTCTCACCCGATCCTGCCCCCGGCCGACCATTCGGGTGAGCTTGTCATCAAATAGAGCAGCCGCAAGCTGGCAACCGGCTGAAGGGCCTTTCAGCAAGGCCGACCGTCAAGCCGTGACAGACCCTGCCTTTCATCAAACGGTCTTGGAGAATCCCTGAGGCTGTGCCGGCAGATGCGCGTCGAAAAGCATGCACACGTTGCGAACGAGGAAGCGGCCGGTGGGTGTGACTGCAATGTGATGTTCCGACAGCTCAACGAGCCCTTCTTCAGCCATCTGCTGCAAGGCAGGCCACGCAGTCTCGAAAAGTCGCCAGAAATCCACATCGTGAGCCGCGTTGAAGTCCTCAACGTCCACATGGAAGTGACACATGAGGCGCTGTATGGCGTCCGCTACGACTTCGTCTTCAGCGGTCAGAACGTAGCCGCGGTCGGTCGCGAGCGCACCCGCATCGACTGCCTCGTAATACTCATTGAGGGTCTTGGCATTCTGCGCATACACGCGGCCCACTTTACTGATGGCGCTCACGCCCAGCGCGATCAGCTCGCACTGGCCGTGCGTCGTATAACCCTGGAAATTCCGCTGCAGCGTATCGTTCTGCTGCGCCGCAACCAGATGATCATCGGTCCTCGCGAAGTGGTCCATGCCGATGTACTCGTACCCCGCCGCGTTGAAATGCGCGATCGCGTTGCCCAGCAGATCGAGCTTGGTCTCGGGAGTCGGCAGATCAACCGCCTTGATCTGACGCTGGGTTTTGAACCGCTCCGGCAGATGGGCGTAGTTGTAGAGCGAGATCCGGTCCGGGGCAAGCTGCATCACCCGATCCAGAGTGCGATCAAAGCCCGCGTGCGTCTGCAGCGGCAGCCCGTAGATCAGGTCCACGTTGATCGAGCCAAAGCCGTTGGCGCGCGCGGCCTCGACGATGGCGCGCGTTTCCGCTTCCGACTGAATTCTGTTGACCGCTTCCTGCACGGCGGGATCGAAATCCTGCACGCCGATGCTCATGCGGTTGAAGCCGAGCGCCGCCAGCGCTGCCACCCGGCTGACCGGCAGGCCGCGCGGATCAATTTCGATGGAATAGTCGCGCCTGGCGTCGTCAATCAGCTCGAAGTGTTCACGGAGATGCGCAAATACGCGGGTGAGCTGGTCGTCGTCCAGAAAGGTCGGCGTGCCGCCACCGAAGTGGAGCTGCTCGACCGGATGGGATCCCTCGAGGTGCGCTGCCTGCATGGCCATCTCGCGGCAGAGCCTCTCGATATAGGCTTCCGCATGCTTCTTGTTGCCGGTGTTGATCTTGTTGCACGCGCAGTAGTAGCAGATCGTGTCGCAGAACGGCACGTGCAGATAGAGCGACAGCGGCTTGCCGTCGGGGATTGCATCGAGCGCCTGCTCATACGCCCGGGCGTCCGTTGCGTGAAACACGTTCGCGGTCGGGTAGGAGGTGTAGCGTGCCCCGTTGACGTTGTAACGGGCGACGATTTCAGGTGCAAATTCGGCTTTCATGTCGTGCAGTTTGACGGCTCACGCGACGCGGACCATGGGGGAATTCCCCTAGGCAACCCGCGCCCCGACTGCCGCCATCAAAGCACCGGCTGAGCGTCGAGCAGGCCGCACTTCATGAAAAACTTCACCACACCCGCCGATATCTTTTCGCGCAGCCGGGTCTGGTAGTCACTGGCGAGCGCAATCTGCGCCGCCTCATAGGGATCTGCTATGCCGGCATCCTTGTAGGCTGCAGGGTTGTAGTAGGTGAGCCAGTTGACGCGCATGTACTCGGCCAGCCAGGTGCGGAAGTCCGTCAGCGTCTGCGCCTCCCACTGCGGCATGTGCTCAGCGGCGAGCTCAGTGATGTAAGCCCGGTCAAACGACAGATGGCGCGCCTCGTCGACGTGGTGCACCCGGCTGATGTCCCGCACGAGCGGGTCACACTGATCGTCGTTCATCGCGCGGACGTTGTAGAAGTCGCCGTAGGCTTCCACCACTATCGCCTGCGCATAGAACCGCAGCAGCTCTTCACCCGGCGCGTATTTCCTTTCTTCGAAGGCAAACTTCTTTTCCGGATAAACGCGGCCGATGTATTTCCGGCAGAAGATGCCGAACATGATCATGTGTTTGTTCTCTTCGTCGAGGAAGTGATGCAGGTAATCGGTGATCTCCGCGGGCGCCGCCTTGCCGTAGAGCTGGGAGGACAGACCCGACACCAGCAGCCGTTCGCCGTTCAGGGTATTGGCGTAGAGGTTGGCGGTATCGGTAATTGTAAGTTTGCGCTTCTGCTCGTCGTTGAGATCGCTCCACACCTCGGTGCCGTAGAGCGTCGTGTACTCGAGCGGCACGGCCAGGTAGTCCGCCGCCAGCTGTTCCGGCCAATCGAACGATTCGTACACGTCGTAGAAACCTTCGCGGGACTTCGCGTTCAGCCGCTTAGCGAGCTGGCTGGTATTGGGAAAAGCGCACATGTTCATGGTTATCCTCCCTGCGCCCGCAGCGGTTCAGCTTCGTCGAGCGGCGGCTCGTGCGCGAGCACCTTGACGACGTTCAGCTTCTCCAAAGCGCCAAGCACGGTATCTGTGTCCACGCCGAAATCGATGAGGCAGGCGACCTCGTCCACCCCGATATCAGCCTGCGCGTCGATGGTATCCAGGCACTTCTCGTAGGATCCGAGCAGGCTGCCCATGTGGAAATATTTCTCGAAGGAGGCTTCCAACACTTGATCGACAAACTCGTCCGACACGTTGTCGAGATCGATATCATCCGCTTTCTGCAGAAACGGCACCGATTCGAGGTGCTCAGCCGCCAGATTGAGTGAACCCGCCAGGTAGCGCTTCATCGGCTCCCGCGCGATCTCATGCACTTCCTCGTCGGTCGAGCCGACGAGGGTGTGCAGCATCAGCGTGATCGTGCCGCGGCCGGGATGGCCCGCCGCGCGCCAGGCTTCGCGATAAACTTCGATCTTCTCGGCCAGCGCCTGGGTGGTCTGACCGAGCAGGTGGGTCAGGAGATTCACACCCATTTCGCCCGCCTGCCGGAACGTTTCCGGATTGGCGGCAGCGGTTATCCAGATCGGCACCTCAGGCTGCAGAGGCCTGGGAATCGTCTGGACGCTGACCTCCTCGCCGTGCGGATTCACCGCCGTATGGGTTTCCCCGGCCCACAGCCGCTGCAGCAGACGGATCTTCTCTTCGAACACCTGCTTGCGACAGTCGAAGTCTTTCTGATGACCGTCGATCACAAAATCGTTGGGCACCCAGCCGCTGGCGAGCCCGAGCCCCACGCGCCCGCCGGAGATGTTGTCCACCACCGCCCACTCCTCAGCAACACGGATCGGGTCGTGCAGGGGCAGCACAACGCTGCCGGAGCAGAGCTGGATCCGCTCGGTGCACGCCGCCAGTGCCGACGCCAGCACCGACGGGTTGGGTGAAAGACCACCGAAGCTGTGAAAGTGCCGCTCAGGCGTCCACACCCGGGCAAAGCCGTTCCGGTCCGCCCACTGGGCGCTTTCCATGATCAGCCGGTATTTGTCCCGATCTGCGCCTTCCGCCTCGTCGTTGGCGAAGTAAAACAGACTGAACTCCATCGATCGGCTCCTGCAAGTGACAGTGAACCATCATCCTGCAGGAGCTGCGCCAACCCGACTTGATTCAAATCAAGCGCAGGCTGAGCAAAAGTGAAGGTTTGTAAGTCGCCTTCACGCACGCGCCTTGAACAGCAGACTGTAGAGCACCGGCACAAAACCCAGCGTCAGCAGCGTGCCCACTGCAAGCCCGCCCATGATCACCACCGCCATGCCGAACCAGAATTCGCCGCCGAAGAGCGCCAGCGGGAGCAGCCCGACAACGGTGGTGATGGTCGTCATGATGATGGGGCGGGCGCGTACGAGGGCAGCCTCTCGCACCGCCGCATCGACCTCCAATCCCGCCTGCCGGCCCTGGTCTATCCGGTCGATGAGCACGATGCCGTTGTTGATGATGATGCCGGCCAGGCTGAAGAGCCCGAGCATCGCCGTAAAATCGAAGAAAGCGTCGGTTACTGCCAGCGCCGCCACAGCGCCGATCAGCACCAGCGGGATCGTCAGAAGGATGATTGCAGGCCGGCGGAACGAGTTGAATTGCAGGACAAGGAGCGCAACGATGATGAACAGAGCATGCGGGGCAAATCCGAGCAGCTTCGAGTTAGATTCCGCCGCTCCTTTGATTTCACCTTCCAGCGAAACGCGGTAACCACGCGGCAGTTCTATGTCCGCGAGGGCTGGCGCCATCGCCGCATAGAGCTCGAGAGCCGTCAGCTGAGGATGCTTACCGGCGACAGTGATCGCCCTTTCCTGATCAACCCGCCGTATGCGGCTGGGTTCCAACACCCCGTTGATGTCGGCGACCTGGATGAGCGGAACAGCAACGCCGCTCGAGGAGCGAATCTCCACGGCGCGCAGACGATCGAGGCTCCCTCGCGCATCCGCCTCGGCACGTACCATCACTGGAATCGAGCGGTCGTCTTCGCGATAGCTGGAGATCGCAAAACCGTCAAAGTGCCCCGACAACGTGCGCGCCACTTCTTCGCTGGTCACGCCGGCTCGGCGTGCGCGCTCCTGGTCCAGATCAACCCTGAGTTTCAGCACCGAGTTCTCCCAGTCATCACGCACCGCGCGGGTGCCGCTGACAGAGCGGAAAGCAGCTTTGTGGGCCTCAGCCAGTTGGCGCAGCACCGTAGCATCCGGCCCCGTGATCCTGAGCTCCACCGTACCAAGCGGCGCAGGTCCGAGGAACAGCACATCCGCCCGACCCGTAGCATTCGGCATATCCGACAGGAAAAACGCTTCGACACGCGCCATGACGGCGGACAGCTGATCCGCTTCTTCGGTGTTGACGACCAGGAACGCTTTGTTGGGTTGCGGATCATTCGGGCTCAATGCGAGAAAGAAGCGCGGCCCACCCGCGCCGACGTAAGCAAGCACGTCGGTGACTTCCGGATTACGGGCGTCATCGTTCAGGAACGCGGACAACCTGTTGGTTGCGGCAATGGTTTGGTCCACATGGGTCTGCGCCGGCAAATCCAGGTACACCACAAACTGATTACGCTCCGACGGCCCCAGCGACCGTTGTTTGACCGTGCCGAACAACACCATCGCGCCGAGCAGGAGACCCACCATGACAAGCACAAACACGAGGCGGTTAGCGAGCAACACTCTGAGGGTTCTGTCGTAAAAACCAACGACACCCCCTGCCGCAGGTGCGCCACCTGAAGCCGACGCGCCACCCCCCGCCAGCGCTTCGTGCTGTGAACCCGCAGGCGCATCGCTCAGGAACCAGTAACAGAGCGCCGGCGTCACGGTTATGGATATGAGCCAGCTGCCAAGAAGCGCCATCGCCAGCACCTGGCCGAGCGAGCGCAGAAATTCGCCGCTGCCGTCTTCAATGAGCACCAGCGGCAGGAAGGCGGCCACGGTGGTGAGCGAGCTGGTGAGCAGCGGCACGCCCAGCGTGCGCGGCGTTGCGAGCGCCGCAGTCAACCGATCGACACCCTCGTCGAGCTGTTTGCGGATGTCTTCCGCCACGACCACCCCATTGTCGACCAGCAAACCCAGCGCCACGATGATCGCAGCGATGGACACCCGGTGGAGCTCGATGCCAGTCAAGGACATGACGATGAGCGTGACCATCATCGTGAGCGGGACCATGGCGCCGACGATCAGCCCGGTTTTCCACCCGAGGAACCACATCACTACGACAAGCACGACCACCACCGTCTGCAAAAGATTGCTGGTCGCGCTGGACACGGATTCCTGCACCAGGTCCGGCTGGAATATGGCGATGTCGAGATCCATCCCCGCGGGTAGCAGTGGACGCAGGTCGCCGAGCGCACCGCGGACCTGCTCCCCCAGCGCCACGACGTTGGAGGACTCCACCATCACCAGCCCCAGAACAACCGCTGGTTGACCGTTGTAAAAAGCAGGTGCGGAAGGCGGGTCGACGTAGCCCCGGCGGACTGTGGCGAGGTCCTGCAGATAGAGAATCGCGCCGTCCTCCGTCTCGATCGCGAGGTTACGTATGTCGTCAACGCTTTCGAAGTTTCCCGAAGGCTCTATCACGATGCGCTCGCCATCAGCATTGACCGTGCCGCCTGGCAAAACCACGTTCTGCGCACTCATCGCTTGCACGACGCTGCCGGCATTCACCCCGAACTGCGCAATGAAAGCCGGATCGAATTCGAGCCAGATGCGCTCGTCCTGCACGCCGTACATGTCCACTTTTGCCACCAACGGCAGGAGGCTCAGCTCGTCCGCGATGTCTTCGGCAACCTGTTCGAGCTCACGCGGCGAAAAGTCCTCGCCGGTCAGCGCCATGGTCACGACGGCGACTTCGCCAAAATCATCGTTGACCAGCGGGCCCTGCGTGCCCTCGGGCATCAGCGGCGCCAGATCGTCCATCTTGTTCCTGAGCTTCGCCCAGATCGGCGCCATGTCGGTGTATTTGATGTCCGCTTCGGGCATCACTATCGCCATGCCGGTCGTGGACATGGAGGTGATCTCGGAGATCTCCGCGATGGCTTTGATTTCGTTTTCGATAGGCTTTGTGATCAGCGCTTCCACCCGTTCCGGGGCGAGACCCGGAAATTGCGCCACCACCTGAGCGCTGCGCAGGGTGATCTGCGGGTCTTCCTGGCGCGGCTGAGTGAGATAAACGCTGAAGCCTGCAGCCAGAATGGCGAACAGCACCAGCGCCGTGAAGCGCTCGTGCTCGATGACGAAGCGCGTGAGGCTATCCATCGACGAGGCTGCCCGTCCAGAGTTCGACGCGCATCCCTTCGTGCAGGAAAGGCACGCCCGCGCTAACCACGAGGTCCCCCGCATTGAGCCCCGCGTAAACTTCGAGCTCGTTGTCCCGCACGTCGCCGATACGCACCTTGCGGATGGTCAGGGTGCCGTCGCTGACGACGTAAACCGGCGCTTCACTGCCAGCCTGAGCCTCCGGCGTGACGGCGTCCAGAGCGATGGCAGAAAGCGGAATCAGGTATACCGGACCCTCGCGCTCCGCGAGCCCGATATTGAAAACCACGCTGGCGGTCATCCCGGCGCGCAGCTCTTCGGCCGCACTCGATAACTGTACGGATACGGGATAGGCAGCGCCGGCTTCGGGTCTGGCGCCTATCTCGTTCACCACGCCGGGAATGTCGGCTGTGCCGCTCGGAAAGCTGACGGCGACCGTCTGGCCGTAGTCGATATAGCGGATCAACGTTTCAGGGATGCCAACCTGTACCTCGAAAGCGCCTTCACTCTGCACCGTCAGGACCGCCTGGCTGGCGCTGACCTCTTCGAAAGCCTCTGCGCCGCGCTCCGAGACCTGTCCGGCGAATGGCGCTACGAGATTGACGAGACCAAGGTCGCGCTCATTGCGCTCGACGTTGGCGGCTTCGCTGCGCACGTTACCCTGGGCGCTCTCGAACGCGGCCACGGCGCTGTCCACGTCGGCCTGTGACGCCACGCCCCTGGTCCTGAGTTCCCGCATGCGGTTCAGATTCTGCTCGGCTTCGCGGAACTTGGCTCTGGCGCTGGTGAGCTGTGCCCGACTTTGTTCTGCGGCAATGCGCAGAGGTTCGGCGTCAAGTTGCGCCAGCACCTGGCCCGCATCAAAACGATCGCCGGGGCTGACGTTTATCCTCGCGACAGTGCCGCCAACGCCGAAACTGAGACGCGACGTGTCGGCGGCAATCACCTGGCCGGAGATGCGGCGCAACTGACCTTCCGAGGTTTTACCCACCTCGATGACCTTGACCCGTTTGAGTGGCTCCGCGCCATCAACAACCTCAGGCGCGCAGCCGAACGAAAGAAGAATAAACGCAATCAGGAAGGCGACACGCATGCTGTGACCTGGTGTTGTTCTCGAGCACGCAAGCTTATAGAAATCTCGCCGGCCGGGCGATCAGTCAAGGGTGATGTCAGGCAGCGTCTAGTCGACAGAGCTTTGCGAAGCCGGCACCGCGGCATCTGCGCTGCTGTCATCGCGCAGCAGCAACGCTGCGAGCGCGGCCGGGATCAGCAGCAACGCAAAGATCTGCCAGGCGGGTTCATAGGTACCCGTGTTATCGCGCACATACCCCGCCAGCCAGGGACCCACCGCGGCAAACGCGGTAAACGGACCGACCATGCCCATCACGAGTCCGAACGAGCTGATGCCGAAACGCTGGCTCACCACGGCCGCCATGACCGGCAGGAAGCCGCCGGCCGAGATACCCAGCATGATGCTGACGACCACGAGGCGTGGATAGCTCACACCGGTCAACATGATGGCAAAGCCGACGCCGAGGGCCACACACATGAGCCAGAGCAGCACCCGATGGTCCCACCGGTCCGCCATCGTGCCAAAGCAGAGTTTCGCCAGCACCATGACGAGCGCCATCGTCGAGACGAGATAAGACGTATCCACAGCGCTGATGCCGTAGTCGGCGGTATACGGTGCGAGGTTCTGCTGCGCCCCGCCAAAGGCGACGGCGATCGGTGTAAACGAGAGGACAATCCCCCAGAACACGCGCCGCTTGAGAATGCCTGGCACGGTTTCCGGATGTTCCAGCGGGGGAGGCGCGCTCGTCTCCCTCGGCTTGGCGCCCTCACCTTCCACACCAGCTGCTGCCGGGGAGTTCTTGATCAGCAAGAGAGCGGCCGGTACCACGCCCACGACAATCAGCAGCGCCACGATCAGGTTGGCATCGCGCCAGCCGAAGCTTTCCTGCAAGGCAGTCATGACGATCGGCATGACAAATCCGCCTACGGACGTTCCGGTCGTCGATATGCCGAGCGCAAGGCCGCGGCGGCGATCGAACCAGCGCGCGGTCAACGTCTGGCTGGCGAGCGGTCCGGCAAGCAGCAGGCCCGTGACGGCCAGCGTGAAGAAGATGAGCCAGATCTGCCACAGCGCCGTGGCAAAGGTCGTGAGCACGAGCGCCAGCGCAAAACAGACGGCGCCTGCCGAGATCAGCAGCCGTGCCGAGTAGCGGTCGATCGCGCGTCCGGCAAAGGGCGCAAAGCCGCCAAGCCCGATCTGCAGGCCGATGAAGACGAGCATGACGTCGCTGCGGCCAACGGTGAAGTCCGTCGTCCAGTAAGAAACCCAGAAGGTAAAGCAGTAGATACCGGTGCCGAACACCAGCGCCTGAAACACAATGGTGGCTGCAACGACATTCCAGCCGTAGTACCAGCGCATCGAGATGTCTCAGCGTACCGGCGCGGGGCCGGTACGCGTACTACCAGGGATGTACCCGCACCGGCATGCTCGCGTAGCCGCGCACGAAGCTCGATTGCACGCGTTCGACATCGCCGACCACCTCGACGAAGCGGAAGCGGTCCATGATTTCTTCCCAGAGCACGCGCAGCTGCATTTCCGCGAGCCGATTGCCCATGCAGCGGTGCACGCCGAAGCCGAACGACAGATGATGGCGCGCGTTGGGCCGGTCGATGATGAACTCGTCCGGATTCTCGATCACGTCGCCGTCGCGGTTACCGGAGACGTACCACATCGCAATCTTGTCACCCTTCTTGAACTGCTTGCCCTGGAACTCCAGATCGCGCGTCGCCGTGCGGCGCATGTAGGCGAGCGGCGTCTGGTAGCGGATGATCTCCGAGACCATGTTGGGTATCAGCGAGCGGTCGTTGCGGAGCTTCTCGTACTCGGCGGGGTTGCGATTGAGCATGAGCACACCGCCGGATATCGAGTTACGCGTCGTGTCGTTACCGCCCACGATCAGCAGAATGAGGTTGCCCAGAAATTCCATCGGCGGCATGTCGCGCGTGTCTTTGCCGTGAGCGAGCATCGACAGGAGGTCCGGCTTCAGATCTTCTTTGACGCGCTCGTCGCGCAGCCGGGTGAAGTACTCGAGACATTCCATCAGCGCGGCGCGGCGCTCCGTCTCCGGCGTCGGTCCGCCGGCCAGCTCACCCGAGGTTGCCATGTCGGACCAGTAGGTCAGCTTACGCCGGTCGTCGAACGGGAAATCGAAAATGGTCGCGAGCATCTGCGTCGTGAGCTCGATGGAAACCTGGTCTACCCAATCGAACGTTTCGCCGACCGGCAGCGCGTCGAGGATTGCAGCCGCGCGGCTGCGGATGGTGTCTTCGAGCTTGGCGAGATTCTGCGGTGCGACCACACCCTGCACGGTCTTACGCTGGACGTCGTGCTTGGGCGGATCCATGGAGATGAAATTCACCGTCTGGAAGTCTTCCGGACGGTCGGCGAGCACAATACCGGCGTCGGACGAGAAGTCCTGGTGATTGCGCTCGATTTCCATGATGTCATTGAACCTGGTGATCGACCAGTACGGCCCGAATAAGCTGTCCGGGCAGTAGTGCACGGGGTCTTCCGCGCGCAGACGCTCAAAATACTCCCAGTGCATATCGTTCTGCATCAGCTCCGGGCGGCTCACGTCGATCTGATCGAGCGGCACCGTGAACGGATCCGCGTTCGTGAGGTCAATTGCTTCAGCCATGATCAAACCCTCTCCCAATAGCCTGAGCCCCAACTCTAGCGGATTTGCCGGGTTCGATCATCCGCAACGCAGCACCCAGAACCGGCGGGCTTGCCTAAACGGCGCGCAGCGGCAATAGTCAGCGGCGATCAGCTGGAGAAACGATCATGGAACGATTCATATGTCTTCTTGTTCTCATCATGGCCATGCCGGCAGTCGCGGAGGACCGGATAGATGCGGCCGAGGCCGCTGCACGCAGCTGGCTGACCGCAGTGGATGCGGCTGAGTATCGGCGCTCGTGGAAAAACGCCGCCACCCTCTTCAAGTCTCAGGTCACCGCGAAGCAGTGGCGAGACGCCATCTCCGGTACACGCGAATCCATGGGCGCAGTGAAATCGCGCACCTTGAGCGGCGCCAACTACACCACGAGCCTGCCGGGAGCGCCGGACGGTGAGTACGTCGTTCTGCAATTCACCACCGAATTCGAAAACAAGAAAGCGGCGATCGAGACCGTGACGCCCATGCTCGATGACGGCGCGTGGCGCCTCAGCGGCTACTACATTAAATAAGGTAACCCTCATGAAATACCTGGTGCTTGTCGTCACCCATATCGGTGCCCTCCTGGGCGGCGTCGCGCTCGGCATCTATCTGCTGCCGATCCTGATTGCACCGGACAGCCCGAGTCTCGCGGCGGTTCAAGCCGTCAGTGCCGAAGCGCAATTCAGCGGCGAGTTCCGCCGCGACCTGACTGACAGCGACGCTTTGCACTGGGGTGAAGGGACCGTGTTCTTGAGCCGCGAGACAATCGCCTTCGAAGGTGAACTGGCGCCGGGGCCGGACTATCGTCTCTATCTGTCCCCGGAATTCGTCGATACCGAAGCCGGTTTCGGCGCCCTCAAGTCCAGCATGGTCCAGGTTGCACCCATCAACACCTTCGAGAACTTCATGGTCGAAGTGCCTGCTGATATCAATCCCGCCGATTACAACGCGGTGATCGTCTGGTGTGAAACCTTCGGTGAATTCATTACGGCGGCCACCTATCAATAGCCCGTCGCTGGCGCCAGCGGGATCAACCACTGGCGCCAGCAAGTGTCATTGAATGACCACAAAGAGGCGTGATCCGTCGCGATCAACATGCAGCGCCAGCGCCCGTTCGCGTCCTTCCAGGCGCTCGATCAGCTGTTCGACGCTGGTCACCGGCCGTCGATTGACCGACAGGATGACGTCTCCCGCCCGCAACCCGTAGCGTGCGGCAACGCTGCCTGGCTCGACGGCCGCGACGACAACTCCCTCGAGGCGCCCGTCGGCCGGGTGCGACGAGTCGAGGTTGCGGAACGTGGCACCCGCCAGACGTGAAGTAGCATCCGCCGTGGCAGTCTCGAGCGCCGCAGCTTCGCCCACTTCGACCTCTACGGAAAGCGCGCGCCCGTTGCGGATCAGATCCAGTTCTATATCGCTGCCGATACGCGTCAGGCCAATCCGATTGCGCAGGTCCGAGCTGTCGGTGATCGTCTCGCCGTCAATGCGGATGATGACGTCGCCAACCTCTATGCCGGCGTCAGCAGCAGCCGAATCCTCGACCACCTGAGCCACCAGCGCGCCTTCAACCGCGTCGAGTTCAAGCGCCTCGGCAAGATCCGGCGTGACGTCCTGAATGACGACGCCAAGGCGGCCGCGCTGCACTTCGCCGTACTCCAGGAGTTGCGCAACGACCCCCTGCATGATCGAAACGGGAACGGCGAACCCTATGCCGACGTTACCACCGGCGGGCGAAATGATGGCGGTGTTGATACCAATGAGGCGGCCTTCGAAGTCCACCAGGGCACCGCCGGAATTTCCGGGGTTGATCGAAGCATCCGTCTGGATGAAGTCTTCATAACCCTCGGGGATCAGACCGCTGCGACCAAGCGCGCTGACAATGCCCGAAGTGACGGTCTGTCCCAGGCCGAACGGATTGCCTATCGCAGCGACAAAATCTCCGACCTCGAGCTTCTCGGAGTCGCCGATCACCACCTGCACGAGGTCGTCGTTGTCGATCTCGAGGAGCGCGATGTCAGTAGCAGCGTCGCTGCCGACGAGCTTCGCTTCGAAGCGTCGGCGATCCTGCAGCGTGACCAGGATTTCATCAGCGCCGTCGATGACGTGGTGGTTGGTGACGACATAACCCTTGTCCGCGTCGATGATGACCCCGGATCCGACACTCTGGCTGCGTCGAGTTTGCGGCTGGGCGCCTTCCGGCACGTTGAAAAACCGCCGAAAAAACGGATCGTCCAGGAGCGGATTGCGGGCGACGCGCTGCGTGGCGCTCACCGATATGTTGACTACCGCGGGCGTCACTGTTTGCAGCGCCGGCGCGAACGTCAGCTTACCTTCGTGGGCATGGGCATTGAGCGGCGTCACCGCAAACGAGATCAATACCATGCAGAAAGCCTTAAAAAAGATGGCTCGAATCATCGAGGTCTCCTTGAGGAAGTCGGAAAGCGCCGGCGGCTCAGCCACCGGCGCAAGCGCAAGATTCGCCGCTAGGCGGCTTGCTCTGTGTTAGCCAGCACCTTGGGCTCGGTACTGGTTGTTTTGACCTCGATACGGTGGGGCCGCATCGCTTCCGGCAGTTCACGCACCAGATCGATGTGCAGCAGGCCGTTCTCGAGGCGTGCATCGCGCACTTTCACATGCTCCGGCAGCTGGAACGAGCGCTGGAAACCGTCAAAGGCGATGCCTTTGAAGAGGTATTGATTGTGATTGGGATCCACTTGCCGCTCGCCCTTGACCCAGAGGTTACCGTCGCGTGTTTCCACGGTGATCTCTTCGTGGGTCCAGCCCGCCAGGGCAAGGCTGATGCGAAACTCGTCATCACCGACTTTCAACAAGTCGTAAGCCGGATAGCCGGAGCTGTCAAAGCTCATCGTCGTGCGCCAGGGATCACGCATGCGGTCCATGCCGAGCGCGCTGGTGCGGAAGACGGGAGAAATATCTAACGTTGCCATTCTAAACAACCTCCATTCATCAGGTTTTTGAACAAAAATTGCTCCAAACGGAGACGGATACCTCTCATTGCGAGGTAAGGCCTATATGTGAATCCCGCGGCGCGATTTCAAGCCCGGTCACATCGAAAAAAGTGAGCTGACGCACAGGCTTGAACACCAGCGCGACTCTATGCCCTTGATGCATCCTTCACCGCCGCGCTGTCAGGCTTTACCCTGTCGGACAATAATTACAGGAGTCATCCCATGAACACGAACCGCCAATGGCTGCTGGCCAAACGCCCACACGGCATGGTCGGCGAAGAAAACTTCGAGTACGTCGAAAACCCGATACCCGAGCCGGGTG
The DNA here is from genome assembly GCA_965267275.1 of Pseudomonadales bacterium. Taxonomy (GTDB): domain Bacteria; phylum Pseudomonadota; class Gammaproteobacteria; order Pseudomonadales; family Azotimanducaceae; genus UBA4421. Next base: position 399,737 of record OZ253950.1, on the reverse strand, counting down.
ACGGTGAGGTGCTGGTGCGCAACCTGTATCTTTCTTTCGATCCGACCCAGCGCGGCTGGATGGAAGATCGACCAAGCTATCTGCCGCCAGTGCAGATCGGCGAGCCCATGCGTGCCGGCTCCATCGGTCAGGTTGCCGCATCCAACAACCCGGACTTTGCGGTTGGTGACATCGTGCAGACCACCGGCGGCTGGCAGGATTTCCTGGTGGTCGCACCTGGTCAGGGGGTCATGGGTTTGAGCAAGGTGCCGGACGGCGTGCCGGCTGACATGATGCTGTCCGTGCTCGGCGTGACCGGTCTGACCGCCTACTTCGGTCTCCTCGATCTCGGCGAGCCGAAAGCCGGTGAAACCGTGCTCGTCTCAGGCGCCGCGGGCGCCACCGGTTCCGTCGCCGGCCAGATCGCCAAGATCAAAGGCTGCCGCGTGGTGGGCATCGCGGGTGGCCCCGAGAAGTGCGCGTGGCTGAAAGAAGAAGTCGGCTTCGACGACGTCATCGACTACAAAAACGAGGACGTCGATGCGCGTATCGGCGAAACCTGCCCCAACAAAGTCGATATCTTCTTCGATAACGTCGGCGGGGATATTCTGGAGGCGGCCCTCAATCACATCAACATGAACGCCCGTGTCGTCCTGTGCGGCGGCATCTCCGGTTACAACGCGACAGCGCCGATACCGGGCCCGACCAATCTGATGAACCTCGTGATCATGCGCGCGCGCATGGAAGGCTTCATCGTGATCGACTACATGCATCGCGCTGGCGAAGCCGTGCAGGAGCTCCTTGGTTGGATCCAGGCTGGCGATCTCAAGTACCAGGTGGACGTGCAGGAAGGTTTCGAGAACATACCGAACACCCTCACCCGCCTATTCACCGGCCAGAATCTCGGCAAACAGCTGCTGAAGATTGCCGATCCGTCGTAAGTGACTCGCTTCCCGCGGGCGGTGCTGAAGCACCGCCCGCGGGGCGTAACTAATCGATTTCTCCCAACAAACGCTCCAGCTCGTTGTGAAAGTGCTGGATGCGCATCTCATCGTCATTGAGCCAGGTCGTCTGGAAGCCCGCTGACGTCATGCCTTTCTGCACACCGCCCAACAGCTCGACGTCCTGATCGATGGTGTCCGTCATGGTCTTCTCGCCGGCAATCACCGCAGCGTAAGAAAAGACGTCCCGCTCCGGCCGCGCGTAGTCTTCCGGCACCAGGCCGCTAGCGCTGACCGCCTGGCGGCCGGGGCCGAGAATCTCCTGACTGCTGGTGGCCAGCTCCGGGTCGGCAAACATCACCAGGCTCAGCTTGTCGAACTCGCACCGGGCCGGATCCGTCGGATGCGGCCGCGCACGCATCACCCAGCAGTGTTCCGGTGTAAACGACAGGACGATGTTGGGAAACAGGTTGTATTGCCAGACATCGGACAGCTGCGCGTCGTCAAAGTCATCGTAAGCAAATCCGCGCGCGGCGCCGATCTCACGCTTACGCGCCTGCACGGCCTTACGGACCTCCAGAACCCGCCCGCGAAAGTCCGCGGGATCGAGGCCGAGGCTCTGAAGCTGCGCGCTTTGGATGTCGGTCGGCGCCTCGGGCACGGGAAAGCGTGGGTTCACCGTGGCGCCGGGCACCGCCAGACCGGTATGCCCGTTGGGGAATAAATGCACGGTATCGTTACAGCAGTCGACCATGCGTTTGTGCTGGGGGTGCAGGAAATCGACGTGGTAGAGCTCGCTGAAATTGTCGATGACCGCTTTCCAGTTGCACTCCAGATGAACCGTCTGATCGGCCACCAGCGTCATGCGATCGAAGCGGTAAGGCGCGAGCATGTCGACCACTCCTCCGAGGAAGGTCTCGAGCGGCTCTGGATCTCCTGACAGGTTCACAAATACAAACCCGTTCCAGGTCGCCGTGGCCACCTTCTTCAGCGCCCGCTCTGCCAATGGCACGCCGTCAGCAAAACGTTCCTGGTAGGGCACCGCGTCCAGCTCGCCGTCGATGTTGTACGTCCAGGCGTGATAGGCACAGCGGAAATTCGCAGCGGCGCCGCGCTCATCGGCCACCAGCATGTTTCCGCGATGCTGGCAGACATTGTAGAAACCCTGCACTTCGCCGCGCGAGGTGTGCGTCACCAACACCTGCTCACGCCCGAGATCGAAGACGAAATAGTCGCCCGGACGCGCAACGTCGCTGGTCAGGCCCGCCAGGAGCCAGCTTTTGCGCCAGACGTGCTGCCACTCCAATTCCATGACACCGGCGTCGACATAACGGTGCTTGGAGAAATTGCGGATCGCGACCGGCGCATCGGTGTGATTGCATATCTCGATAGTCATACGTTCGTTCCCTATACCGGAGCCTGCGGGGGATTGGCGCAGTAACCTGCATGGTGCGAGACGAGACAAAGCCGCTCGTCTTCAGCGGCAAAGATGTTGGTAGCCACCATCACCGCGTCGCCCGCCTGTTCGTAGCAGACGACCATCACCGCGTCTTCGGCGATCTGCTGGCAGCTGGCATTGTAAAAGCTCACCTGGCCCTGCCGCGGATTCGTCAGAATATTGCGCCAGCTCTCGAGCACGGCGTCGCGGCCGATCAGCGCCGGCCAGCCCGGATGCAGGCAGACCACCTCGCGCTGCGAGGACCAAAGGTTCGCCATCGCGTCGAAATCTTTGCCTTCAAACGCGAGGTAAAAAGCTTCGTTGGCAAATTCCGCTCGCTCGAGCATCACTTCTCCTTCACTGACATGAGGTAATCTAGCGTATTCGCAGCGGCAAAATCTCTATGCAACTCAACTTCGTCAATCTATTCACCACGGTCCTACCGGCAGATCCCATTGAGGAGAATTACCGTCGGCAGGTCAGCGACGCGCTCTTTTCGCGCGTAAACCCGACACCGGTGCGTGCGCCGGAGCTCGTCGCCTTTTCGCCTGAGACCGCCGGGCTCATCGGTCTGACGCCGGAAGATTGCGCAACCGACGTCTTCCTGCAGACCTTCGCGGGCAACGAGATGCTGCCGGGCATGGATCCGCACGCCACCTGCTACGGCGGACATCAGTTTGGCAACTGGGCAGGCCAGCTCGGTGACGGGCGGGCGATCAATCTCGGCGAAATCGAGTACGCCGGTGACCACTACATGCTGCAGCTCAAGGGTGCCGGTCTGACACCCTATTCACGCACGGCTGACGGCCTCGCGGTGCTGCGTTCTTCGCTCCGGGAGTTTTTGTGCAGCGAGGCGATGTTCCATCTCGGCGTCCCCACCACCCGCGCACTGAGCCTGATCACTACTGGTGAATCTGTCGTCAGAGACATGCTTTACGATGGGCATCCGGAGGAAGAACCTGGCGCCGTGGTGTGCCGGGTCAGCCCTTCATTCGTGCGGTTCGGCCATTTTCAGATGCTGACCGCGCGCAATGAGCTGGACCTCCTGCGCGAGTTCACCGACTACGTCATCGGCAGGGATTTCAGCCACCTGATTGAGGGCGAGATCAACCGAGACACTTACGTGGCCTGGTTTCGCGAGGTGTGCAGCCGCACGGCAGCGCTCATGGTGGAGTGGATGCGCGTCGGCTTCGTGCATGGCGTCATGAACACCGACAACATGTCGATCCTCGGGGAAACCATCGACTACGGTCCCTATGGCTGGCTCGAAGACTTCGACCCCGACTGGACGCCGAATACGACGGATGCCGCAAATCGCCGCTACCGCTACGGGCAGCAGCCCGCTATCGGACAGTGGAACCTGATGCAGCTGGCCAACGCGTTGGTGCCTTTGTTCGAGGACACCAAACCGCTGGAAGAGGCGCTTTCCGAATATGCGCAGAGCTACGAAGCCGGCTGGCAGGACACCATGGCGGCAAAGCTCGGCTTGAAAGAATACGATGCCGATCTCGTCAACACGCTCCTGAACCTGTTGACCGCAACCGAAACGGACATGACCATTTTCTTCCGCCGTCTGGCGGCAGTCGACGCGAACGCGCCGCAGGCCGAGACGCTGACGGACGCCTACTACCAGACGCCCCGGCCCGATGTCGCGGGGCAGACTCAGGCCTGGCTGACGCGTTATGCGGGCGTTCTGGAAATACAGGGGGTCGACCCCGACGAACGGCCCAGGGTGATGAACGCCGTCAATCCCAAGTACGTGCTGCGTAACTACATCGCACAGCTGGCCATCGACGATGCCGAGCAGGGCGACTTCGCCAGAGTCAGGGAGCTACTCGACGTTCTGCGCCGCCCTTACGACGAACAGTCGGAACACGAAGACTACGCCGCCAAGCGCCCGGAGTGGGCCCGCACGCGGGTGGGCTGCTCGATGCTGTCCTGCAGCTCTTAGCCGCCGACAAAAGCCTCGATGCGATCCATCGCGCGATCGAGCACGTCGAGCGTATGCGTGAGGCTCAGCCGCACGTAAGGTCGCGCCGACGGGCCGAAGCCGGCACCCGGGATCACGGACATGTTCTGACTATCCAGCAGGTCCTGGGCGAATGCGCCACCGTCGTTGCAGATACTGCTGACATCCATCATCACGAACATGCCGGCCTGCGGGCGCACGTAGCCGAGCCTGTCCATGTTGTCGAGGCGGCTGACGACCAGGTCGCGGCGGGCGCGATACGCTTCGCACATCCGATCCACATGCGGCCCGTTGTTTTGCAGCGCATAAGCAGCCGCATCCTGAATGAACTGACTGCAGCCGAAAAACGCGGTGCCGCAGTAGGCAGTCAGCGCCCGGATCATAGCCGGCGGCGCGCATACCCAACCGAGCCGCCACCCGGTCATCGCATGCGACTTGGACAAACCGTCGATGACGATGACGTTATCCAGCGTCTCGGCCGCTTTCAGCAGCGAGACGTGCGGCTCATCGAACGTGAACAGCGAGTAGACCTCGTCACAGATCATCCAGATGTTGCGCTCGTTGAGCGCCCCCGCGAGCTCGCCAAGCACCTCTTTCCGCACGATATTGCCAAACGGGTTACCTGGCGTATTGATCAGCACTGCCTTCGTCTTATCGGTCACCGCAGCAAGCACGGCATCCGGGTCGAGCGCGCAGGCGTTATTCAGGTCCAGCGAGACGGAGCGGACGTTGATGCCAAGGGCGCTGATCATCGCCCGATAGCCGACGTACATCGGCTCCGGAATCACGACTTCGTCGCCAGGATTGCAGATGCAGGCGAGCGCGGCATACACGGCTGCGGTTGCGCCTGGCAGAATCACGAAATCATCCGGCGAAAAGTCACGTCCGGTGCCGCTCGTTTCCAGATCGGCAATGGCTTTGCGCAGTTCGTACTCACCGGCGGCCGGGGAGTAGTGGGTGCGGCCCAGACGAATCTGCGTGACCAGCTTTTCGATAATGTCTTCCGGAGTGGCGAAATCAGGATCGCCGACGCTCATCAGAATGACGTCTTCGCCCGCTTCCTGGCGTGCTATGGCTTCGTAATGGATTCGCCACACGCCGTCATCCGGCACTTCCATCCGACCGCAAAACTCACTCAAGGGTAGCTGGCTCAATACCAATCTCCTGACTCACCGTTAACGAAATCGCCTTCTCGAAGCACAATCACGTGGGGCCTATCGGCCGCTTCAATCAGGGCGTGCTTGAGGCCGCCAAGGTCTGTGGGCGCGGAGTACGCGGCGCCAAAGCCGCGCGCCAGAGCCTCGAAGTCCGGCGACATGTATTGCGTGGCAGCGGCGTCGATATCGCGTGCCGCCATGCTGTGGGCGATTTCCTGGTAACCGGAGTTGTCCCAGACCAGGAGCTTGATTGGCAGTCGCTGATGAACGGCAACCGCCAGTTCGCCCAGGGTAAACATGAGCCCGCCGTCGCCGATGATGCCGATGACGGTCGCGCCCGGCGCAGCCAGCTGCGCGCCGATCGCAGCAGGCAGCGCATATCCCAGCGTTCCGTAGCCTGACACCGAATGAAAGTAATGCCGGGTTGCAGGACGCTCCCACATCCAGGTGGCGTAATACGTCGGTCGTGTCGAGTCGCCAACAATCACGGCTTCCGGGCAGGCATCATCAATCGCGGCAAACAAGGCTTCGAAGTCGGCGTGGTGATGAGGATGCTTACCCAGCCCCGTGCGCGTCGCTTTGAGATCAATCCAGGGCGCGCGGGGTGTCAGCGTCTCGGCGAACGCGCGGAGCGTTTCTCGAGCGTCGCCGATCACAGCTATCGCAGGCGCCGCGCCTTTATGTACCGCCTGAGGATCAATATCGATACGAACCATCGGCGCGGTGAACTGCATATCCCCGATCATCAGAAGATCGTAGTCGGTCTCGCCCAGCTCGGTGCCGACGGCCACGAGGAGGTCCGCTTTCTGAACGAGCTCACGCACGACAGGTACCGATGGCGAGCCGCCGACAAACTGCGGATGGTCCGCGCGCAGAATCCCCTTGGCGTTTGCCGTTTGCACGACCGGAGCGCCCAGCAGTCCTGCAAGGCGGGCGAGCTCAGACCCGGCGTCCTGGCATCCACCCCCTGCCAGCAGAAGCGGGCGCTGAGCTTCCTCGATCATGCCGGCTGCCGTATCGAGCGCGGCCGGATCCGGCGCGTGCGAGGGCACAGACGGCAGCGCCGGCAGCTCGACATCGGCTTGCCACCAGGACAACGGTATCTGCAGGTAGTGTGGGCCAGGCCTTTGCGGAGCCAGCAGGACATTCGCCAGACAGGCACAGACCTCGTCAGCGCTGGCGGGCTGTATCGCCTGTACGCTGACCTCACGGGCAAGCGCCAGCTGATCCGGGAGCTCATGCAGCCGGCCTTCGGGTTGGTGCTGATCGCCGACGGTCGCGATCACGAGCATCGGCACGCTGTCGCCGAGCGCCTGTCCCATCGGTGTCGCAATGTTGGTCACACCGGGTCCGCTGATGACAAAACACACGCCCGTCCGCCCGGAGGCACGCGCGTAGCCGTCGGCCATGAAGCCGACACCCTGTTCGTGACGAGCGGTCACATGACGCAAACCGCTATCGGGGAGGTAGCGATAAAGTTCGACGTTGTGATTGCCGGGCACACCAAACACGGTGTCCACATGGCAGCGTTCGAGGGTCTCGAGAATGGCCTGGGCTAAACGCATCATAAGTAGACTGACTAGGTCGACTGTCTGAAGCAGGACAGGACAAACTGCTAAAGGTTCGTTGCTTTTCTTTCCGCCGCTGGGCGGTCACAACGAACTGAGCGATGTTTCGCTGCGTAGCAGCGAAACTCGACAGAGCTCGCGTAGCGAGATCAAGTGGTGGGTCGTCTGGGGTTCGAACCCAGGACCAACGGGTTAAAAGCCCGGTGCTCTACCAGCTGAGCTAACGACCCACTGGATTTGCCGATCGACTGCAACACGTTGATTTTGCTACAAATCGCGCGATCTTCGGGCGAACACCTTCGGCACCGCACGACCGATTTCGGCAAGGGCGCGCACTTTACCTATTTCATTCATGAAAAGCTAGCCATCAACACGGCACGCTAGGGGATGCTACTGAGTTGTAATTAACCGACTCCCTGCTAGGCTAGCCGCCAAACCCCCTACGACCAAACGAGGACTACCTTGCGTATTGCCATTCTCGGCGGCGATGGCTTCATCGGCTGGCCCGCCACTCTGCATCTTTCAGCCCTCGGCCACGAGATCACCATCGTCGACAATCTGTCGCGCCGCTGGATCGACACCGAGCTCGGCGTGCAATCGCTGACGCCGATGGACTCGATCCAGGAACGTATCCGTATCTGGCGTGAAGTGACCGGCGCCAATCTGCATTTCGAACTGATCGATGTCGCTGAAGAGTATGAGCGTTTGAAGGCGTTCCTCGCGAGCTGGCGCCCCGAGGCGGTGCTGCACTTCGCGCAGCAGCGCGCGGCACCCTATTCGATGAAGTCCGACCGTCACAAGAACTACACGGTCAACAATAACGTCAACGCCACCCATAACCTGCTGAACGCCCTGGTCGAGACCGACATCGACGCACATCTTCTGCATATGGGCACGATGGGCGTCTACGGTTACTCGACGGTTGGCGCCGCCATTCCCGAGGGATACCTCAACGTCGACATCGAGCTCGATGATGGCAACAAAGCCAGTCAGGAGATTCTGTATCCGGCCAACCCGGGCAGCATCTATCACATGACAAAGTGTCTCGATCAGCTGTTGTTCCAGTTTTACGCGAAGAACGACGGCCTCAGGATCACGGACCTGCACCAGGGCATCGTCTGGGGCACACACACGGACCAGACCCGGCGCCACGAACAGCTGATCAACCGCTTCGACTACGACGGCGACTACGGGACCGTGCTGAACCGCTTTCTTATTCAGGCGGCGATCGGCTATCCGCTGACCGTCCACGGCACCGGCGGCCAGACCCGCGCCTTCATCCACATCCAGGATTCTGTGCGTTGCCTGGAAATTGCGCTCAACAATCCTCCGGAAACCGGCGAGCGGACCAAGATCTTCAACCAGATGACCGAGACGCACCGCGTGCGTGATCTCGCCGAGATGATCAGCGAGCTGACAGACGTACCCGTCAGCCACCTGCCGAATCCCCGCAACGAGGCGGATGAAAACGACCTGGTTGTGCACAACGAACAATTCCTCGAGCTCGGCTTGAACCCGATCACGCTGCGGGAAGGTCTGATGGACGAGTTGCTGGACGTCGCCCGCAAGTATCAGCACCGCATCGACCCGGGCCGTATCCCGTGCGGCAGTGCATGGAACCGCACGCGTGCTGCCAGCATGGAACGCGTTGTAGAGGTTGATCTGCCCGGCCAGAACCCCGACAAGGCGGCAGCTGCAGACTGAACGGGCGCACCGTGTACGCCTATGTCACTCTGGTCACCAACGCTGACTATGCGATAGGTGCATCCGCGCTCGCCAAGTCACTGCGTGCCGTCGGCACGCAGTATCCGCTGCTGACACTGACCACAGACGGCGTCGACGAAAGCGATCGTGCAGCCCTGCAGGCGGCCGGCTGCACGATCCTGCCGGTCGCGCAGCCGGAGCTCTCCGACGCTTTCCGCAGCCGTCACAGCCGCGCAGCACAACACGCCAAATCACCTTTTACGAAAGGCGAAAAACCGCTCTTTCACGACCCGCTCGACAACTTCTGCAAGCTGCGCCTGTGGCAGCTTACCGACTTCGAACGGGTCGTTTTTCTCGATGCGGATACGCTTGTGATCAAAAACATCGACAAGCTGTTCGGCTATCCTGAATTCAGCGGCGCACCCAACCTCTACGAGACCATGGCGGACATGCACCGTCTCAATTCAGGCGTCTTCGTCGCCGCGCCCAGCGACAACACTTACAGTGATATGCTGGCAACCCTTGATGCCCCGGAAGCGTACTGGCCGCGCACGGATCAGACCTTTCTGGAGAGCTATTTCCCCGATTGGCACGGCTTGCCTTACGTGTACAACGCGCTCCAGTACCTCTATTTCAACCTGCCCGACCTCTGGCGCTGGTCCTCCATCAAGGTGATCCATTACCAGTACGAGAAACCATGGCAGCCTGAGCACGGTAAGACCGCCGAACTCGCCGACCTGATCGAGCTGTGGCAATACGTGTACACCCACGGGGAGATTCCCGAACTTGCCTGAACGCTTTGATCGCGTTGCGGTCACCGGCGCCAGCGGGATCGTCGGCCGTTTTGTCGTGGCGGATCTGTTGCAGCGCGGGATCGAGGTGCGGGCGTTGTCTCGCGAACCGGACAAGGTCAGCGGCTACAGCCAGGCGCCCGATTGGGTGCAAGGCAGTCTCGGCGATCTCGACGCGCTTCGGGAGCTCTGCATGGGCGCAGATGCTCTAGTGCACTGCGCGTTCGAGCATGTGTCCGGACGTTACCGCGGCGGCGAAGGCGATGATCCAACGCAGTTCTGGTCGACCAATCTCGTCGGCACGGTCGCGCTTCTGGAAACGGCGAGACAGCTCGACGTCAGGCGCGTGGTATTACTTTCGAGCCGCGCCGTGTTCGGCAGTGCTGATCATGCGCCCGAACATGTCGGCGATGACGTCCCGCCCCAGCCTGACACCCACTACGGCGCTCTGAAGGTTGCGCTCGAAAGCCTGGCACGCAGTTATCTCAGCACAGCGCCAGAGTTCACGATTACCAGCTTGAGGCCGACCGGGGTTTATGGACTGACATGGCCGGTGACGCAGTCCAAGTGGTTTGAGTACGTACAAGCTGCGCTCGCGGGCGAACCGATCACTGCAGTCCGCACTGCAACCGAGGTGCACGGGGCCGATGTCGCGGCAGCGATTGCGCTTTTACTGCAAGCGCCCCCGGCACAGGTTTGCGGCCGGGCATACAACTGCAGCGACCTCCTGATCAGCACGCGGGACATCGCTGCAGCCCTTGCGGATATCACCGGATCCACGGCCCCTCTACCGCAGGCCGGGCCTGCACCACGCAACCAGATGACCTGTGAGGGACTTGCTGATCTCGGCTGGAAGCCAGGCGGGCGCGCCCGATTCGAGGAAACCCTGCACGCGCTGCTGAACGCGGCCGCGAGTTACTGAGGGCTGACGATCCCGACCAGGTCGGCTAGGCCGGAAATGCGGTAGGTCGCACGATCCGCCCCCGCCGGGGTTTTGTCACCGACCAGAAGCGCCACGTCCATACCCGCAGCCAGCGCACCGTCGACATCGTCCGCCACGCTGTCACCGACATAGAGGACCTCGCCTAACTCAATGTCGGCGCCGGCGAGACCCAACGCGAATATAGCCGGATCCGGCTTACAGATCCCCGCGCGATCCGAGCTCAGCCAATGGCGCAAGCGCCGATCCAGACCCCATCGCGCGATCAACGCCTGCAGATAGTCCTCGTCATTGTTGGAAACCACCGTAAGGTCGCATCCGAGCGCACCGAGCGCTGCCAGCGTTTCGTGGCAGTCACGCCGCAGCCGCAGGCCGTTGACGACAGTCTCCCGCATCAGCGCACAATAGTCGGCGGCAGCCTGCTTCGGATCTTCGAGCATCGACGTGACGCCCAATCCGTGAGCGCCCGCAAGAAAGTGCCGCGTGACGAGATCGCGGTGCAGGTACGGGCCTGCTGCACGCAGCTCAGCTTCGACGGCAAGCCGCGCCTGCCGGAAAACCGTCTCCGCGCCCACCAGAGCTTGCGCGGATACACCGGCCCTGGAAAGCACGCGCATCTGCACGCTGCTCACCAGCGAACCGGGGAGGTCGTAGAAAAGCGTTCCGCCGACGTCGAACATCACGCCCCGGTAATGGAGCGGCGGTGCGCTCATTGATAGCGCGTCGGATCGGCGATACCGGCTGCGGCAAAACCGTCACGGCGGATGCGGCAGCTGTCGCAAGCACCGCAGGCACGGCCCTCCGGATCGGCCTGGTAGCAGCTGACCGTCATGCTGTAATCGACTCCGAGCGCAGCGCCGCGCTGTATGATTTCCGCCTTGGTGAGATCGATGAGGGGCGTGTGCACATTGAGGCGCTGGCCTTCGACACCCGCTTTGGTCGCCAGATTTGCCATCTCTGCGAACGCGGCAATGAACTCCGGACGGCAATCAGGATACCCGGAGTAATCCACCGCATTGACGCCGATGAAGATGTCGAGGGCGCCGAGCACTTCCGCCCAGGCGAGCCCCAACGACAGGAATACCGTGTTACGCGCCGGCACATAGGTTACCGGGATACCTTCCGGTGAATCAGTCGGAACATCGATGCTGTCATCGGTCAACGCCGAACCGCCAAACTGCCTGAGGTCGATATCGATCACGCGATGCTCTACCGCGTGCGCTGCCGCGACCCGGCGCGCTGCATCGAGCTCGGCGCTCGCGCGCTGACTGTAATTAAACGACAGGGCATAGCAGTCGAAACCCTGGTCGGCGGCCATTGCCAGGGCCGTTGCGGAATCAAGACCACCCGAGAGCAGCACGACTGCTTTGAGATGCGCACTCATCGGCCTGGTTCGTCCCCCCAGAGAAGTTTGTGCAACTGCAGCTGCATGCGGCCTGGCACACGATCCGCAACGATCCAATCAGCCAGCTCCCGGGGTTCGAGCTGTCCGAAACTGGGTGAGAAGAGCACATCGGCAACCCTGTCGTACAGGCCATGCTCATCCGCTTTCATCCGCGCCCAGTCATAGTCGGCACGATCACACAGGACAAATTTCACCTGATCCCGGGGCGTCAACGCGGCAGCGTTCTCCCAGAGATTGCGATGCACTTCCCCGGAACCGGGTGTCTTGAAATCCACGACTTTGACAACCCGCGCATCTACCTCGGCAACACTGAGGGCACCGCTCGTTTCCAGAGATACCTCGAGGTCGAGATCACACAAGGCACTGAGCAGCGCGTGCACGTTCGGTTGAGCGAGCGGTTCGCCTCCGGTGACCGTCACGTGCCGCACGCCGTAATCGGTGACGGTGTCAACAAGGGTGCGCACCGACAACTGTTCTCCACCGCTGAACGCGTACTCACTGTCACAATAGCCGCAACGTAACGGGCACCCCGTCAGGCGCACGAACACGGTAGGCAGCCCGACCGTGTTGGCTTCACCTTGTAGCGACAGAAATGTTTCGGTGATTCTTAAAGATTCTTCTGCCGCGGTAACCGAGCTAGTTGAGCTCTGCGGCATATTTGGCGGCCAGTCCCGCCGCTGAAGAGTTGGGATGTTCTGTCTGCACCTTGCTCAGGTAGCTCCGCGCGCTGTCGAGATCTCCCAGGTTGTGGTAGACCACCCCAAGTTTGTACATGGCGTCGGGTGCTTTTTGATGGTCGGGGTAGAGACTGACCACCTGCATGAATGCCTGGCGGGCTTGTTCCGCATCGGAACGCGCAACCAGGTGCAGTTCCCCCATCCAGTAATACGCGTTCGGCGTGAACTGGCCGTTGGGGTAACGCTCGATGAGGTCCTGGAAACCCAGCATGGACTCGTCGAAATTGCGGTCACGCATCGCCTGGAAGGCTTCCGTGTAGGCCTCTCGCTCGGTCCCGCCACCAGCAACTGCCACGGAACCCGCAGGTTCCACAGGCGCGCTCGTCGTCGGGCCAGGTGCCGGACGATTCTCCGAAAGGGCCACGACCCTGCGATCCAGATCCAGGTATTGCTCTTTCTGATCGCGCTGCAGGCGACTGACCAGATAGCTCTGCTCTTCGACCTGCCCGCGCAGTTCCTGGATTTCCTGCTGCAAGACCTGCAATTGATAGAACAGCTGGCTCAGCTGCCCGCCACCGACAGCCGCGTCACCCGCGGGAACTCCAGCAGGACTGGCTGTCACGGGTGCCGGCGTGGACCTACCGAAATCTGTGTTTTGCGTTGGCTCTATTGTCGGCGGTATGTCCAGGCTGGGCTGGCGCGCGGGCTGCGTAGCAGGTTGCACACCAACGGCCCCGCTCCGCTGCTCCCCGACCGATTCTTCGATAGGGACCGCGGCGCTTGTCGCCGGAATAAAGAGCAGCTGCGCGGCAAAGACCGCGCAGCTTCCATAAGCAACAGTAAGAGATCGTCTCAACATGGTTATCGGGCGGGCTCGCACCCGCCCCCAGCTTGGGTTAGCGATAGACCATGACCGCGCGACGGTTGCGCGCCCATGATGCTTCCGTGTGACCCGGATCAGCCGGCTGCTCTTCGCCGTAGCTCACCGTCTCGATCTGCCGCGAAGATACGCCGGCAGAGAGCAGAAAGCTCTGCACGGAATCTGCGCGACGCTCACCGAGCGCGAGGTTGTATTCCCGCGTACCGCGTTCGTCACAATGTCCTTCCAGCACGACGCTGCGATCCGGATTGCGGCGCAGAATCTGAGCGTGCAACTCCAGCGAAGCCAGGTCGCTGGGCTTGAGCACAGACTTGTCGTAGTCGAAGTAGAACGTCCGGGAGATCGGGCGACCGCTGGCGTCGATGGGATCGCCGGCAGCGTTGAAGTCTGAAGGCTCGGGCTCAGGCTCCGGCTCGGGCATGGGCTGCACTTCGGGCTCAGCCGGGGGTTCAGCTTCCGGCACCGGATCCGACGAGCCAGAGCTCGCACAGCCGGCAAGCACGAATGCGGCCAGGAGCAGGCTCAGGAAGCCTAGAAAGCGGGGTTTTTGCATCTGCATCAATATCTCCTCAGTTGCTCTCCTCGAAGCGGTGTGCAGCGAGTTACGAGCTTCGCGTTTATTTTAAGTCGCGTTGTTGAACGTCTTGTTATCGTTGTCACGCAGACGTCAGGTCTCTGGCACGTATTGCGCGAACTCATTACATACCCTGCCGGTCATCTCCTCAGACGGCGATCAACCGTCCAGGAAAGGTGACCAGGCAGGCTCCCTTACATCCCCCGATGATGACGGCAACCGGTATTTGACGCTGCCGTCTATCGAAACCACGGCGAGTATACCCCGACCCTGGTCTTGAGTGGCGTATATCAACATGGTGCCGTTTGGTGCCAACGAAGGTGATTCATCCAGAGAGGTCTGCGTCAGCACCTGCAAATTGTCGCGTTCTAAGTCCTGCCATGCAATATGGAATACACCGTTTGTCCGATGCACGAAAACCAGATGTTTGCCATCGGGCAGGAGCCGACCGCGGGCATTATAGTCACCATTGAACGTCAGGCGTTCTATGAAGTTCGTCGCAAGCTCGAGCTGATAGATCTGCGGGCGCCCGCCGCGGTCAGAGGTGAAAATCAGGCCGCGGCCATCCGGCGTGAAGCTCGGCTCGGTGTCGATCGCATGATGGCGGGTCACCTGCCGCAGGGAACGGGTCGCCAGATCCATGATAAACACTTCCGGGTCACCATCCTTCGACAGGACCATCGCCAGCTGACGGCCGTCCGGCGAGAACACAGGAGACGAGTTTATGCCGCGGAAGTTGGTCAATCGCTCCCGGTAAGGGCCATTGACGTCCTGGAGCACGATGCTCGGCCGTCCGGTCTCGAAGGTGACATACACAACACGCTTGCCGTCCGGTGACCAGTTAGCTGACAGTATCGGTTCGCGGGAGCGAAACAGCGTTCGTGAGCGTTCGCCGTCTGAATCGGCAATCTCGAGCCGATAAATCGCGTTCGGGCTGCCCGCATTCTGCGCAAGGACATACATCAACTTGGTGGAGAACGCGCCGCGGATACCGGTGATCTCCTCGTAGATGGCGTCGGCGATGCGATGCGCTACGTCCCGCCACTGACCGCGCGCAACCGTATAACGCTGGGTGAGCATCTGCCGTTCCGCGGGCACGTCATACAGCTCGAAATCGATGCTCACCCGACCATCCGCCGTCAGCCGCGCATTGCCGATGACGAGGTAAGCCGCATCGAGAATGCGCCAATCGCGGAAAAACACCGCCTGCCGTGTGTTCGGGTAAGACAGCATGTTCTCGGCGGCGAGCGGCGAGAACTGGCCGCTGCGGGCCAGATCAAAACCGATGATGTCCGCCTGATTGGCCTCCGCCACCAGACTCGGATCTGTTTTGAAAGGGACAACCGCGATACGTATCGGCTCATCCACACCGCGATCGATGATGATGGTGTCGAGCGATCCCGCCGCCAAAACCCCGGGACTCATCAATACGAACAAACAAACCCACAAAAACTTCGACTTCTGCATAACGTATCCGTTGTCTAGAAAGCGAGGGTCTACCGCAGCAGATCCTCGGGTTGAAAGAGGAAATAAAAGCGCCGGAAGTGACGCTCGAAAATACTGTTTTCCTCCGGGACCTCAAAACGCCGCGCGCGTCGCACAGCCTGCTCAGCCGAGCGGTCAAACGCGGCATTGCCTGAGCTTTCGACGACAGTAACGGCGACGAGTTCACCGGTGGGGATCAGTTCTACCAGGAGCTTGGCGGCCATACCGTTGCGCGCGCTCGGCGGACGCGACCAGTTCTGACGCACCAGCTCGTAAATACCGAGGCGATACGACTGGGCCACCATCTCCTCGGTTCCCGCCTGCAGGTTGGCGGATTCTTCGGCTATCGCCTCTTCGAGGGAGCTCTGGGCCAGTTCGCTCAAACGCGCGAGCCGCTCCTGACGTTCTGCCTCCTTGCGCGCGGCTTCACGCTGCGCCTCTTCGGCAGCCTTTTTAGCGGCATCTTCGGCGCGCTTGCGCTCGGCCTCCCGGGGGTCGGGCTTGGGTTTCTCCGGTGCAGGCTGCGCCTGCTGCCGCGGCGCCGGTTTGGGCGGGGGCGCCGGCACGGACTTTGCTTTCGGCTCGAGCACAAGGAGGTTAGCCATGACCGTGCGCGGCTTTATCACGTTCTGCGCCTCTTTCTCCGGCGACCAGCCGGTGTACAGGGCGTACACCGCCGCCCCGTGCAGGAGCAACGCCAGCAACAGCGGCAAGGTGTATTGACGTAACAGGTACATCGACAGTCGACCTAGCTTTCCAATGTGGGTGGGTCGGTAATCAACCCTACGCTTTCTGCCCCCGCTTGCTGTAAGACCGTCATGACCTTGACCACCTCCCCGTAGTCAAGCGCATGGTCCGCTTTGATGTAAACCGGCACGTCGGTGCGTGCTCGTATTATTTTTCCGGCCTGCTCCGCGAGCGAAAACACCGTCACCCGGGTGCCTTCGTCGTCTGCATCCTGCATGCCCAGGTTCATGAAGATAGCGCCGTCAGCGCGCATGGATACGACCAGCGGGTCGCTCTCGGTATCTTCGATCGGCTCCGACGGCGCCTGCGGCAGATCCACTACGACCCCTTGCGTCAACAGCGGCGCTGTCGCCATGAAGATGACGAGGAGCACCAGCATCACGTCGATGTACGGCACGACGTTGATTTCCGACATGGGCTTGCGTCGCTGCGCCACTGTTAAAAGAGCCTCTGTATAAAATTCATTTGCCCAGCGTCTCCCACGGGCTGCGTGGCAAGGCGCTCTACGCCGGCAATGTAGGGCACCTTGCCAAGGAGTGCAACGAAGCCCGTCGGAGGCACCCTGCGGGCGCTTTCGACACTATTCAAAGGGCGCTTAATCCTCTTGCACCTTGGAATGCGCCGCGCGGTGCAGAATCGTCGTCAGCTCGTCGGAGAACGCCTCGTAACGTTTCATCAAGCCTTCCACCCTTGCGGAAAAACGGTTGTAGCCAATCACCGCCGGAATGGCTGCGAAGAGGCCCATCGCGGTCGCAACCAGCGCTTCCGATATGCCGGGCGCAACCGACGCCAACGTCGCCTGACTCATGTTGGCGAGGGAGCGAAACGAATTCATGATGCCCCAGACGGTGCCGAACAGACCGATGTACGGGCTGGTCGAGCCCACCGTGGCAAGAAATGGCAGGTGTGTCTCGAGGCGTGCCTCCTCGCGCGTCAGCGCAACGCGCATTGCACGCTGCACGCCCTGCATGATCGCATCGGCATCCGCGCCGGCCTGTTCCGAGAGGCGTGTGAACTCGCGAAAGCCGCTGACAAAAACGTTCTCGATGCCGTTGAGGTTTTCGTCGCCTTCCAGCTCTCCGTAAAACTTTCTGAGATCGATGCCCGACCAGAAGTGCTCTTCGAAGCTGTCTACCTCCGCGAGGGCGCGGCGCAGGAAAAACCAGCGCTGAAAGATCATCATCCAGGAAACGACGGACGCGAGCACCAGCAATGCCATGACGGCCTGCACCAGAAGACTGGCATTGGCGATGAGCTCATATATCGATAACTGTTCGGGCAAAAGGTATCTCCTATACCTGCGGGCCTGTTTTTTGTGCCGGTCTTGTGCCGGCGCTCATTCCAGCTTCAGATGTTTTTGCGCCGTACCATCGTCAGACGGCGGCTCGAGGCCGAAGTGCGCATAACATTTCTGCGTCGCCACCCGGCCACGGGGTGTGCGCATGATATACCCCTGCTGGATCAGATAGGGTTCGATGACGTCCTCGATGGTGTCCTTCTCTTCGCTGAGCGAGGCGGCCAGCGCATCGAGACCTACCGGGCCGCCGCCAAACTTGTCCAGCACCGTCGAGAGCAGGCGCCGGTCCATGACGTCGAAACCTTCCTTGTCCACTTTGAGCAGATCCAGAGCTTCGTCTGCAACCTTGGCGGTGACGACGCCGTCCGCTTTGACTTCGGCAAAATCGCGCACGCGGCGCAACAGGCGGTTGGCGATTCGCGGCGTGCCGCGGCTGCGGCGCGCAACTTCGGCCGCGCCCTCCCGCTCCGCGGGCAGATCGAGCTTCTGTGCCGAGCGGGAAACGATCTCCGTGAGTTCGTCGACCGTGTAAAACTCCAGACGTTCAACAATACCGAAACGATCGCGCAGCGGACTGGTGAGAAGCCCTGCGCGGGTGGTCGCACCCACCAGCGTAAAAGGTGGTAAATCGAGTTTCAGCGACCGCGCGGCCGGACCTTCGCCAATCAGAATGTCGAGCTGAAAATCTTCCATTGCCGGGTAGAGAATTTCTTCCACCACGGGACTCAGGCGATGGATCTCGTCGACGAAAAGCACATCGCCTTCCTCGAGATTGGTCAACATCGCTGCGAGATCGCCGGGCTTTTCCAGCACGGGCCCGGAGGTCGATTTGATCGCCACGCCCATTTCCCGGGCGATGATGTTGGCCAAAGTCGTTTTGCCCAGACCCGGCGGCCCGAAAATCAGCGTGTGATCGAGCGCTTCGCGGCGACCGCGCGCGGCACGGATGAAGATATCGAGCTTTTCTTTGACGGCCGCCTGACCGACATAGTCGGCAAGCTGCTCGGGGCGCAGCGCGTGATCGAAGCGCGCCTCGCCGGGTTCACTTTTGGCGGAAACCAGACGGTCAGGCTCGATACTCATGAAATCCCCGATTTGGCGAAGCTGCGCAGCGCAAGGCGCACCAGCCGTTCAGCGCTCGGTGCTTCGCCGCATTCCTGCAGGGCCTGTTGCACCGCCCGGTTGGCTTCGGGAGCACGGTAGCCAAGGGCTATCAGCGCATCTTCCGCCTCGACGGCAACACCGGCGTCAGCGCCATCGACACTCACGACATTGAGAGGCACCGCGCCGCTTTCGTTGAGCGACTCGATCCGATTCTTCAGCTCCACCATCAGCCGCTCGGCCGTCTTTTTACCGACACCCGGGACCTTGGTCAGCATAGAAACGTCGTTGTTACGAACGGCGGCACTGAGCGTCTGCGGGTCCAGTGCGGATATCAGCGCCAGGCCGAGCTTCGGCCCAACGCCGCTGATCTTGATGAATGCGCGAAACAGCTCGCGCTCGTTCTTGCTGGCAAACCCGTAGAGCAGCTGCGCATCTTCACGCACTACAAAATGTGTGTGCAGACGCAGCTCTTCGCCGATGCGCGGCAATGTCTGCAGCACGCCGCCCGAGACTTCCACCTCGTAGGCGATGCCGGCGACGTCTACCAACACGTTGCCACCTTCCAATTCGAGCAGCTTGCCTGTCAGCCTGCCGATCAACGACGAACCCTGTGAGATAACCCGAGCGCAGTATTGACGTGGCAAAGCGCGATAGCAAGCGCGTCCGCCGCATCTGCCTGCGGTTTGCCCGAAAGCTCGAGCAATGTCTGCACCATGTGCTGCACCTGTACTTTGTTTGCCTTGCCCGTACCGACAATCGCCTGCTTCACTTCGCGCGCGGCATATTCATGCACCGGCAGTTCCGCAGCGACAGCGGCAGCGATCGCAACACCGCGAGCCTGGCCAAGCTTGAGGGCCGACTGCGGGTTTTTGGCGAGGAACACACTTTCGATGGCGAACTCATCCGGAGCAAAGCGTTCTATGAGTTCGCTGACGCCGCGATAAATCTCTCCCAGGCGCTCAGGCATCGGTCCGCGGCCCGTGCGTATGCAACCACTCGCCGCATAGCTGTAGCGGTCGCCCGTGACGGTGACGACGCCATACCCGGTCAGCTGCGAACCCGGGTCAATGCCAAGGACGCGGCGTGCGGCACACATCCGGGGCGCTATTCGCCAAACGCGCTGGCGGGGAAGTCTCCATTGCTGTAGACCTCCTGCACATCGTCGAGCTCTTCCAGCGCATCGATCAAGCGCAGTACCTTCTGCGCGAGCTCGTCGTCACAGTCCGTCGTTGTGGACGCGACCATGGTCACTTCGGAATGGTCTGGTGTCAGCCCGGCATCGCTCAGCGCAGCGACCACATCACTCAGATTCTCCCACGGCGTCGTCACGGAGATCGCCCCGTCATCCTCCGCCTCGATGTCTTCCGCACCGGCTTCCAGCGCGACATCCATGATTTCTTCTTCATCGGCACCAGGCGCGAAGTTGATGATCCCCTGCTTGTTGAAGAGGTATGCCACAGACCCGTCCGTGCCGAGGTTGCCGCCGTATTTGCTGAACGCATGCCGCACTTCGGCGACGGTGCGATTACGGTTGTCCGTCATCGCTTCGACGAGAATCGCCACTCCGCCCGAGGCATAGCCTTCATACACCAGCTCTTCGACGTCGCTGCCGTCCGCGCCGCCGGCGCCGCGCTGAATCGCACGCTCAATGGTATCTTTCGGCATGTTCGCGCCAAGGGCTTTATCGACCGCCGCCCGCAAGCGCGGGTTATCGTTGACGTCGCCGCCACCGAGCCGCGCGGCGACTGTGATCTCACGAATCAGCTTGGTGAAAATCTTGCCCCGCTTTTTGTCCTGGGCCGCCTTGCGGTGCTTGATGTTGGCCCATTTACTGTGTCCCGCCATAACGTGCCCTAGCTCGACTTACGCAGCCGGATGTGCAGATCGCGAAGCTGATGTTCGTCAACCTCGCTGGGCGCCGCCATCATCAGGCAGGAAGCCGTCTGCGTTTTCGGAAATGCGATGACCTCACGGATGGATTCGCTCTCCGTCATCAGCATGACCAGACGATCAAAGCCGAGCGCAATGCCGCCGTGGGGCGGGCAGCCGTACTGCAGCGCGTCCAGCAGGAATCCAAACTTGCTTTGCGCTTCCTGGCCCATGCGCAGCGCCTCGAAAACTGCGGCCTGCATTTTCTGGTCGTGTATCCGCAGGCTGCCGCCACCAAGCTCCAGGCCGTTCAGCACCACATCGTATGCTGCCGCGCGCGCTGCCAGCGGCTCCGCAAGAAGCGCCTCCGGTGTGCAGGTGGGTTGCGTGAACGGATGGTGCTCAGCACCCAGAGTGCCGTCTTTGTTCTCGGCAAACATGGGCCAGTCGATCACCCAACAAGGTGCCCAACCCGGCTGCGTGAGCCCGAGCTCAGCGCCGAGTTCATTGCGCAGCGCGCCCATGCTGTCGTTGACCACTTTCGCTTTATCCGCGCCAAAAAACACCACATCGCCGGTCTGGGCGCCGACTCGCTCCAGAACCTTGAGCGTCACATCTTCCGGCAGAAATTTGAGGATAGGCGACTGGAGACCGTCGACACCCTGCGCCAGGTCGTTGATCTTGATATACGCAAGGCCCTTCGCGCCGTAGCGGCCGACGAACTCCGTATAGTCGTCGATGACCCGCCGCGGCAGTTCTGCGCCGCCCGGGGCGCGCAACGCGACAACCCTGCCCTGCGCATCATTAGCCGGACCGTTGAAGACTTTGAATTCGACCGCCTGCATGAGATCAGCAATGTCGACGAGCTTCAGCGGATTGCGCAGGTCCGGCCGGTCACTGCCGTAGTCGCGCATCGCGTCGGCGTACTCGAGCACCGGAAACTCGGGCAGCTCGACATTCAGGCACTCGCTGAATATCTCTTTCAGCATGCCCTCCGTGAGCGCCATGACTTCCGCCTGGCTGATAAAGGAAGCTTCGATATCGATCTGCGTAAACTCAGGCTGTCGGTCCGCGCGCAAATCTTCATCGCGATAACACCGCGCGATCTGATAGTAGCGATCCATACCGGACATCATCAGCAGCTGCTTGTAGACCTGCGGTGACTGGGGCAGCGCAAAAAACTGGCCAGGATGGGTGCGGCTCGGGACCAGGTAATCCCGCGCGCCTTCCGGCGTTGCGCGGGACAACGTCGGCGTTTCGATCTCCCAATAACCGTTCGCCTCGAGATAGCGCCGCACCTGACTGCCGATGCGCGCCCGCATTTCCATGCGCTGCTGCATCTCCGGACGCCGCAAGTCCATGTAACGATACTTGAGGCGCACATCCTCTCCGGCTTCCGAGTGTTCGTCGAGCTGAAAAGGCGGCGTTTGCGCCACGTTGAGGATCTCGAGATCTTTTCCGAGGATTTCGATTTCCCCGGTCGCCATGTCCGGATTGACCGTGCCTTCAGGGCGGGCACGCACGCGTCCCACCGCGCGCAGCACGTATTCGTTGCGCACACGATCTGCCGTGGCAAAGCTGTCCTCTGTATCGGGATCGTAAACCACCTGCACGATGCCCGTGCGATCGCGCAGATCGAGAAAAATGACGCCGCCGTGATCGCGGCGGCGATGCACCCATCCGCATACTTCGACTTCGGCATCTATGTTCGATGCATTGATTTCACCGCAATAGTGACTGCGCATAGCGTGTTACCCGTAATTGCTGACGGCCGGAAGCCGCATAGTTTAGTCGCTTGATGATGCTTTGGCTTTGCCGCCGTCTGCACCTGTGCTCGACTTGCTGCTGGAAGCGCTGTCGCCGCTCGACGATTTGTCATCCGAGCTCGACACGTTTTTCTTTTTACCGGACTTGAAATCAGTTTCGTACCAGCCGCCGCCTTTCAGGCGAAAACCTGCCGCAGAAATCTTTTTTATCAGCGCATCTGTCTGACATTCCGGGCATTTTCGTAACGGATCTTCACTCAGCTTCTGAAACGCTTCGAGCTCGTGTCCACAATTGTCACATCTATATTCGTAGATTGGCATCTTCGTAGGAGCCGCCTGGCTCGTCGAGGTAATTTTCGAGCGGCGCATGATCGTAAAAAAACCAATAAAAATACAGTGATTTTGTACACTTTTTGTTGATAGCGCGTGGCCGATAAGCTATAAAGCGCGGGCATCAGATATCGATGTTCTGAATCAATCACACCCAAAACCGAGTTACTCATTGCTTGAGCAAAGGAAAAGTGGAGAAAACCCTGCATTTTTGCGTTTTCACCGCTCGACCTCGCTGTATTTTTTCGGTTAGCTGGCTTGTTAAGCCTGTCTAACCATGAAGATCTGCTCTTAGTTGGGATGTACGGCAAAGGTGCGATGGTGTTTGAGAGACGTTGCGAAACCCCTCTTGAACCAGCCAGGGCTGAAGCCACTAGCCGGTCAAGGAGCGTGGAATTGCGCTGTTTATAACCGAGGAAAAGGACTAGTTAATGGCAACTCGCAAGAAAGCCCCTGCAAAGAAGAAAGCCCCGGCCAAGAAACCCGCGGCAAAGAAGGCACCTGCTAAGAAAAAGGCGCCCGCTAAGCGCCCTGCAGCGAAGAAAGCTGCGGCACCGGTCAAGAAGAAGCCGGGCATCAGCACGAAAATGACCAAGACGGCCATTCTCAACGAAATCGCTGGCAACACGGACCTGTCTCGCGCCCAGGTTGGCGCTGTGCTCGAAGAGCTGGAGTCGCTGATTGAGCGCCACATTCGCAAGCGCGCGGTAGGTGAGTTCACGCTGCCCGGTCTCCTGAAGATCAAAGCCGCCAAGCGTCCTGCGACCAAGAAGCGCATGGGCCGCAACCCGGCAACCGGCGAAGAAATCGTCATTCCGGCGAAGCCTGCAACCACGCGCGTACGCGTGACGGCTCTGAAAAAGCTCAAGGACATGATCAACTAAGATCAGTCTCCGGCTAGAATAGAAGGGCCGCTTGGGCAACCAACCGGCCCTTTTTTGTGCATGTTTGTCTGGGATCATCAATAACAATGCGGCAGTCCAACTTTCTCATCCCCACAATGAAAGAAGATCCCGCCGACGCGGACGTCGTCAGCCACAAGCTGATGCTGCGCGCGGGTTTGATACGCCAGCTGGCGAGCGGCTTGTATACCTGGTTGCCGCTCGGGCTGCGGGTACTGCGTAAAATCGAGACCATCATCCGTGAAGAGATGAACGCCATTGGCGCTCAGGAAGTCCTGATGCCGGTGGTGCAACCTGCCGAGCTGTGGGAGGACTCCGGCCGCTGGGAAAAGATGGGGCCGGAACTGCTGCGTATCCAGGATCGGCATGAACGCGACTTCTGCCTCGGGCCTACACACGAAGAGGTCATCACCGACCTGTTTCGCCGGGAGATCCAGAGCTACAAACAGCTGCCGGTGAACTTTTATCAGATCCAGACGAAGTTTCGCGACGAAAGACGTCCGCGTTTCGGCGTGATGCGCGCACGCGAATTCACGATGAAAGATGCGTATTCATTTCACACCGATCAGGCTTCGTTCGATGCAACCTACCAGGCGACTTACGACTGCTATACCCGCATCCTCGAACGGATGGCCCTCGACTTTCGCGCGGTCGAAGCGGACACCGGCAACATCGGCGGCAGCAACTCGCATGAGTTCCATGTGCTTGCCTCGTCAGGTGAAGACACGATCGTCTACGCCAGCGAAGGCGCTTATGCCGCTAACCTTGAGAAAGCCGAGGCGGCGCTGCCTGCTCCGCGACCGGCGGCAACGGCGAGTATCGCCACGGTCGAAACACCGGACCAGAAAACCATCGCTGCCGTGTGCGAGCTGCTCGGCATTCCCGCCGCGCAGACCATAAAGACCCTGGTCGTGCGCGGCGCCGACGGGCCGCTGGCGATTGTCCTGCGCGGCGATCACGAGCTCAATGAGATCAAGGCCGAAAAACTGCCCGGCGTGCTCGCGCCGCTGCAGTTTGCGAGCGACGAGGATATTCAAGCCGCCACCGGCGTGTCGCCAGGCTCGCTGGGACCCGTCAACAGCCGCATTCCCTATCTCGTGGATCGCGAGGCAGCCGCGCTCGCCGACTTCGTATGCGGCGCCAACGAGGAAGGCAAACATTTCACCGGGGTCAACTGGGATGTCGATTGCACCCTGGATGAAGCGCAGGTCGTGGATGCGCGCAACGTCGTTGAGGGAGATCCCGCGCCCGATGGCCAGGGCACGCTGAGATTCTTGAGAGGAATTGAAGTGGGTCACATTTTTCAGCTCGGCAGCGTTTACAGTTCGGCTATGGACGCAAACGTACTGGACCAGGACGGCCGGAGCTTGACGCCCATCATGGGCTGCTACGGGATGGGTGTTACCCGCCTCGCCGCCGCGGTGATCGAGCAAAACCACGACGAGCAGGGCATCAGCTGGCCCAAGCCTCTCGCCCCGTTTCAGCTGCACCTGATCGCGCTCAACTATGGTAAGTCCGACGCAGTGCGCGAAGCCGCGGATGCGCTCTACGCCGCCGCGCAGGCACGCCAGATCGAAGTGCTGTTCGACGATCGTGACGAACGTCCCGGCGTGAAATTTGCGGAAGCAGACCTGATCGGTTTGCCGTATCGCATCGTCGTTGGTGAGCGCGGCCTCAAGAACGGCGTGGTGGAATACAAAACCCGCACCGCCGGTGAAGCCACCGAAGTCGCAGTCGACACCGCGCTGGATCAGCTGGAGCGCTGAAGGATGCTTGGCCGCATGCTTCTCTTTACCCTGCTGTATGCGCTGACTATGTCCGCATATGCGAAGCAGGTTGAAGTAGACCCTGAACTGCGGGAAAAGCTTGCGCTCAACATGGCGGCGGAGCTCGAGCACATCGACGAGTTCGACGCCAAAGTCTGGCTGCAGATATCCGACCAGCGGCTGCAGCGATATCTCAGAAGCCAGCAGGAACGTCTGGAGTTGCTGCAGCTGGTCAACCGCGAAGCCGCGCGTCACAGCCTGGATCCCGACCTGGTGCTTGCCGTCATGCAGATCGAGAGCGCCTTCGATCGGTACGCAATCTCCAGGGTCGGCGCTCAGGGATTGATGCAGGTGATGCCGTTCTGGCGTATGGAAATCGGCCGACCCCAGGATAATCTGACGCATGTGGAAACGAACATCCGCTACGGCACAGTCATCCTTGCGCATTACATCGACGTTGCCAAAGGTGATCTGGTTGACGCCCTGGCGCGGTACAACGGCAGCCGCGGGCGGCTGAAGTATCCGGAAAAGGTCATCGCCGCCTGGCGCAAAACCTGGCGGAACAAAACTCGCGAAGAGCTGCCTCAGCTGCAGGCAAGCTGCAGAGACTACGGCTTGCGCGCCTGTCGCTATCAGTAGCCCCGACCACCCTCCAATTGCCCAACGCCACGCGCCGCTTTAGGGTAGGCGCATGCTGAAAAGACGCCTGGCCATCGCGGCCATCGTAATTGTTGTCGTGATTGCCGGCCCGCTTCTGGCCGCATGCTTATGGCAGAAACCTGGCGAAGTGCTCACGCCAGCGGGCTTTAAACGCAATACCGCCATCTACATCGATATGCCCGACGGCGCACGTATCGCCGCCGATCTCTGGCTGCCTGCGGACCTCGAACCGGGCGAGAAGATACCTGCCGTCATCGAGGGCACGCGCTATTGGCGCGCTACCGGTCTGACCCTGCTGGGACGCACCGCGGCCATGTTCGGCATGGCGCTGCCCGATGTCGATCCGGCAGGCTACAACGCGTTTTTCCCGGCCAAAGGCTACGCCATGCTGACGGTCGACGTGCGCGGCACCGGCGCCTCCAGCGGCGTGCATACAACGGAGTACTCCGTCGAAGAAGCCGCAGATTATTTTCACATCATCGACTGGGTGGCGAGCCAGCCCTGGTCGTCCGGCGATGTGTTCGCGGTGGGCGTTTCCTACAGCGGGACTTCGGCCGAGCTGATGACCACGGCAAACCACACCGCCCTGAAAGCGGTGGCACCGCTGTATTCCGACTTCGATGCGCAGATGCAGCTGGCAACGCCAGGTGGCGTCTATCAACCAGCGTTCATCGAGCTGTGGAGCACGCTCGTCGCGGCCATGGACAGAAACGATCTGTGTGCGCTGGCGCGCGCAGAGGATCCGCAGGCCTCGTGCTGGTTGCCGAAGCTTCTGGTCAGCGGCGTCAAGCCGGTGGACGGGGAAGCAGACTTCCTGCCCCGCGCGATCGCTTCCCACAACAGTCCGAACGTTGCTCGCATGATCCAGAAGCTCGAATATCGCGACAGCGCCTGGGGGACGACCGAGGTGCAGCCGAATGAGAATCTGCCATACGGTCTGAAAGATAAAATCGAGCGGTCAGCGACGCCAATGTTCGTCGTCACTGGATGGTTCGACGCCGCGACAAGCAACGGCGCCCTCGCGCGTTTTGCAACGTTCAGCAATCCCCAGGAAGTCTGGGTCGGCGGCTTCAGTCACGGCGGCGACCACGACACCGACCCTTATAAAGCCGTCGACGCGCCGTCCGCCTGGGAGGGCAACGAGCAGTTGGAACGCGTGCTGGATTTCTTCGAACGCCATCGCTCTGACCGTTCCGATGCTCCGTCGACGACAGGCGTCGTCAACTATTACATCAACGGCGCCAACACTTTTCGGCAGACCTCGGCCTGGCCGCCGGCCCATCTGCAACCGCGACAGCTTTATCTTGGACCTGATCAGACGCTGGCGGACTTGCTGCCCCGTGGTCGCGCCTTCGCTCGCTATCGCGTGGATGAAACCACGGCAACGTCGCCAAGCTCGCGCTGGATGACGCAACTCGGCGGTAGCGATGTGCACTATGCACGTCGGGCTGAGATGACGGAGAAGCTGCTGACTTTCACGAGCCCGCAGTTTACCGAGGACACCGAACTGACCGGCTCGCCAGCACTCGACCTGTGGATGACGAGTGACGTACCGGAGGGTGCTCTGCATGCCTACCTGGAAGACGTGAGCCCAACCGGGGAAATTCGTTACCTGACCGAAGGCGTATTAAATCTGCAACACCGCGCCAACACGGACACGCCCGCCTATCCGACGTTCGGGCCTGATCATTCGTTCCTGCAGCGCGACGCCCGCTCGCTGCCCCAGGGTCAGCTCTTCAGCTTTTCCACCACTTTGTTTGCCACCTCAGCACTCATCAAACGTGGCCACAAGCTGCGTTTGAGCCTGGCGGGCGCTGACGCAACCTCGTTTGCACGCGTGCCGGCCGACGGGCCGATGCCGACCTGGAACATCTACTTCGGGCCCACCAGCCCATCGGCGTTGACCATAATGGTTGCGCCGTGGAACCACTCAGATACGACAACTCTCGAGGAAACCGAATGAACCTTGGCATCAACGGCACTGGTCTCGTGGCCAGAGCGTCCATCGACCTCATCACGGCACACGCGCAAGAGGCCGCACGGGACGGTTTTAAGAGCTACTGGCTGGCTGAGCACCCCACCGGCGGTTTCGACGCGCTTACGGTTCTGGCATTGGTCGGACAGCAGGTTCCCGACATCGAGCTCGGCACGGCTGTGATTCCGACCATGCCGCGCCACCCCATGGCTCTGGCGGGACAGACTTTGACGACGGCAGCCGCGGTGGACTATCGGTTGACGCTCGGCATCGGCCTCTCGCACGCGGCAATGATGGCGGAGCTCGGCATCGCGTTCGAGAAACCGATCCGGCATCTGAAAGAATACCTCGCCGTGCTGATGCCGCTGTTGCGGGAAGGGGCAGTCGATTTCGACGGCGAGACGATCAGCACCAAAGCAAGGGTTTTCAAAGCAGCCGAGGAGCGCGTCGGCGTCGTGGTGGCGGCGCTCGGCCCCCAGGCGCTCGGCGTAGCGGGAGCCCTGACCGACGGAACCACCCTCGCCTGGGTCGGGCCCAAAACTGTCGCCGGGCACATCGTACCGAAGCTGACCGAAGCGGCAGATCGGGCCAGCCGACCTGCGCCTCGCGTGATCGCCACGCTGCCGGTATGCGTCACCGATCAGCCAGACACGGTGAAGGATGTCATCGCCAGGAATCTGCAGATGTATGGGCAGTTGCCGTCCTACCGCGCGATGTTCGATCGTGAAGGTGTCGAAGGTCCCGCTGACGTCGCGATTGTCGGCAGCGTCGCGGAGGTCAAAGCAGGGATTGCGCGCATGCGCGACGCCGGTGTGACCGATTTTGCGGCGTCCGAATTTACCCTGAACGCCGATGAACGGAGCGCCACTCGAGAAACGCTCCTGGAATTCGTTTAGACCGGCGGCCCTTACTTCATCGCCGCCTTGATGCTGCTGGCGGTCTGCGGCCCCATCAGCACCTCGTGCACATCCCGCGCCGGATTGATCAACACCGTCATAGGTAACTGCTCGGCGCGCTGGTAGCCATACTGTTGCTGCGGATCCTGCGCCAGGACGGGAAAGTCTATGGCCATCCGATCGATTACTTCACCAAGCTTCGGTTGCTGGAGACCATCGTAGTTGACGCCCAGCACGACCAGACCGTTCGCGACGCGGCTCTCGTGCAGTTCGTTCAACTCAGGGATCTCGTGTCGGCAGGGCGCGCACCACTCTGCCCAGTAATTGATCACGAGCCAACGCCCGTCCCAATGGGAAAGCTGGGTCTTGCTGCCGTCGGCAAACTGCACCTGCGGCTCGGGGCTGCAGCCGCCAAGACCAAAGGCCAGAACGGCCATCAACACGCTGACTGCTTTCATGTCATAAACACCGTATCCAAACTCACTGACATCTCGTTGGAACCGAACTGCGTTATGGCTATGAGCGGTTCCACAACCTGCGGCAGATCTTTGATTTCCTGCAAACTCGCCAGTTCCAATCCATCCGGCAGCTGCTGGTACAGGTCGAACAAAGTCACCGCTTTCAGACTTCTGCCCAGCATCCAGCGTTCGTCGTCTGTCTGCGACAGAAGCTTCAGATGCGCAAACACCTCGAACATGCGGTCGTGCTCCCTGGGGCTCAGCTTCACCGCCGTGTTGATCTCGCGATCGGTCACGGCATCACCCTGCAGGTGCGCCTCGTAAAGCAGGCGCAGTACCCGCGCAGCTTTAATGACGAGCGGTTCCCGGCTTTCCTCAGCTGCCTTCGACAGTGACAACGAACGGACGAATATCGCGCCGCACAGGACAATCACCCACACGAGATACAGCCAGATCAGAAAGACCGGCACTGCCGCAAACGTGCCGTAGACCGCATCATAGGAAAAGCCGCGTGAAGTTTGTGCAAAGACTATAAAAGCCCCCTGGAACACCAGCATGGTCACGAAGCCGCCCAGCACGGCATGGCGGAACGGGACGTGACAATTGGGCACCGCGTAATAGAGGACCGTGAATCCCGCCACGGCAAGAATCACGGGCAGGTAGCCGAGCAGAACCTCACCCAGGCCGTACGTGTCGAGATCGGATACGAGCGGCAGGCTCAAGAGATAAAGGCTCGACAGCATGCCCACAACAACGCAAGCCGGCCCCAGCGAAAGGACACCCCAGTAGACCAGAAAACGTTGCAAACCCCGGCGCGGCTCGCCCACGTGCCAGATCGTGTTGAACGATTTTTCAATGGTGACCAGCATTAAAAACGCCGTCACGAAGAGGAAAATGAATCCCACGGTGGTGAGGTTGCGCGCGCGGTCGGCAAACTCGGCCAGCTTCTCCTGCACGACATCCGACGAGCCGGGGACAAAATTTTGAAAAATGAAGGTCTGGACCTGTTCGCCGAGGTGAGCGTACTCAGGCAGGATCGAGAAGAACGTATAGGTCACCGTCATCAGCGGGACGACGGCAAACAAGGTTGTGTACGTCAAGGAACCTGCGGCGGACAGGCAGTCGTGCTCGAAAAACTGCTGCCACATCTGCCTGCAGTACCATTTCAGCGCCTGCCAGGCGGACGACGACGAAGCGGTCAGATTTGCGATTTCATACGCCATGGCATCCTCTGAAAGCAGCCGTATACTGTGCCGTTTTCACGCCAGCATAACGCCACAACTACATCATTCACTACATTAGTCTCTATCGCGCCCGAAGCCCCGGCGCGAGGCGCCAAACTAGCAAACCAAGGCCATAAAAGCATGTCGACCGAGACCATCATTTATCACAACCCGCGCTGCTCGAAGTCACGCCAGACGCTTGCGCTCCTGGAAGAGAACGGTGTAACGCCAACCGTGGTCGAATATCTGAACCATCCGCCAGACGCGGCGACTCTGCAGAAGCTGCTGTCGATGCTCGATCTCGAGCCGCGCGAACTCATGCGGCAGAAAGAGAGCGTCTATAAAGAGCTGGACCTGTCCAACCCGGCGCTCGACAGCGCCGACCTGATCGCAGCGATGCAGACCAACCCGATTCTGATCGAGCGCCCGATCGTCGTGCGCGGTGACAAGGCGGTCATCGGGCGTCCCCCGGAAAACGTTCTGGCGATATTGTGAAATGAGCAGTCCCTACATCCTGGTGCTGTACTACAGCCGCACCGGAGGTACACAGAATCTGGCTGCACATATCGCACGCGGTATCGATAAGGTGCGCGGTGTCGACGTACGCGTCCGCACGGTGCCACCGGTCGACAGCGCGGTGGAACGCACAGCGCCCGCGATTCCCGACGCGGGTGCCGTCTATTGCGAAAAGAGCGAGCTCGCCGAATGTGCCGGACTTGCGCTCGGCAGCCCGACACGCTTCGGCAACATGGCTGCACCGCTGAAACACTTCCTCGACAGCAGCGCGGACTTATGGATGAGCCAGGCGCTCGTCGGCAAACCGGCATGCGTTTTCACGAGCACGAACTCCATGCACGGAGGCCAGGAAACGACGCTCCTCAGCATGATGCTGCCGCTCCTGCACCATGGCATGTTGATCCAGGGCTTGCCCTATGCCGAGCCGGCTTTGACGAGCACGCGCACCGGCGGTACCCCTTATGGCGTAAGCCACCTCGCAGCGGACGGGCCCGAGCTCTCCGTCGAAGAAGCAGAGCTTGCCGTAGCCGCAGGCCAGCGCCTCGCCGAGCTGACGCTACGGCTGAGTTCGTGAGGGGCTTTCTGTTTCTTGCTTTGCTGCTGACGGGTTCGCTCGTGGGCCTCACCGGCCTGCGTCAGTTTTTCATGCAGCCGCTGGCGGACTCCGGCGTCAACGCCGTATGGTTCCTGATACAAGTCATGCCGCTGTTGCTGACACTGCCCGGCCTGCTGCGACTTTCCATAAAAAGCACGTTCCTGCTGAGCATGGCGAGTCTGCTCTACTTCATCCATGGCGTGCTTGTGGTGTTCGACGAGGCCACGCATGTCATCGGCGCCTTTGAGATCGTGTTCTCGCTGAGCTTATGCGGCGTCGCCTCCTGGATGGTGCGCCTGCTCCGCGAACGCGAGGCGGCATTACCACCTGCCGAAGGCTAAGCTTCCGGCCAGATGTCAGCGGCGTCGAGCGCTATGAAACGCTGCCAGACCTCATCCATGCGCGGCGCCCATTTATCGAGGATGGGCGAGCGTGCGGCGGCTTCGTCGAGACCGCGTCGATGGCGCAGGTACAGATACATAAACGCCGATACCCGCAGATTCATCGCACAGTGCACAAACACCGGGACATCCGCGAAGCTATCCATGATGCCGGCAAAGCGGCGTACCTGCTCAGCAGTGGGTGCGGCAAAATCAACGGGGAGATGCACATAGCTCATGCCGTTTGACGAGACGAGCGCGCCCTCGTCAGCCAGGGCGTTGTCGGAGTCCGGCATGGCGAGATTGACGACAGCGCGATATCCCGCAGCGGCAATGTCGGCAAACTGTTCCGCCTTCGGCTGACCCGCTGTTCCGACATCTGGCGTCAGCTGCACAAAATTGAAGATCTGCTCGAGGGGTGCTGGCATGGTCGGTTAATGAATGATGGGCGGCGATTCTTCTTCGGCGGGCGCCTCTTCCTCATCGACGCTTTGCACCGCGTAGCGTTTCGTGACGATTTCACCGTTGACGAGCTCAGGCAGCGCCTGCAGAAAATCTTCCATGTGCTCGGTCTGAAAGTGCGCCATCAACGCCTCCATGTTTTCCCACTCCTGGAAGAGCATGAGCGTGTTCGGGTCCGACAGCCCCACATAGAACTCGTACGAGATGCAGCCGAGCTCAGCGCGCGTCGCCTCCGCCATGCCGCGCGCCAGCCGCAAGGCCTCTTCCCGACAATCGGGTTTCAGAGGAATCGTGCCATGGACGATGATCATCGCAAGCCCTGCGCCTCAGCCACGGATGACCTCCGCTTGCTCGAGCGTCCCTCTGATTTCGTCGATGATCGCGACGTCGTCGATCGTGGATGGCACGGTGTAGGCATCTCCATCGACCATTTTCCGCATGACCTGCCGCAAGATTTTTCCAGATCGGGTTTTGGGTAGCCGTGACACTATCACGGCACGCTTGAAGTTGGCGATCGCACCCACGTTCGAGCGCACCATCTGCACGAGCTCTGCCTCGAGCGCGTCGGCTGCCACGTTGACGCCGTCTTTGAGCAAAACGAGCCCCATCGGCACCTGACCTTTGTCCTGGTCGCGAATGCCGATGACCGCACACTCAGCTACCGCAGGGTGATCCGCGACGACTTCTTCGATCTGCCCCGTAGACAGACGATGGCCGGCGACATTGATGACATCGTCGATGCGGCCCATCACGAACACGTATCCGTCGTCGTCACGATACCCGCCATCGCCGGTCAGATAGAATCCCGGATATTGCGACCAGTAGCTCTCCTCAAAGCGCTCATGGTCTCCCCAGATGGTCGGAAAGGACCCAGGCGGCAGCGGGGCTTTGATCACGATTGCACCTTCTTCTCCCGGGCCAAGCTCCGTGCCGCTGTCGTCGAGAATCCGCAGGTCGTAGCCCGGGGCGGGCAGTGTCGGTGATCCGGCCTTGGTCTCGAGCAGCTCTACCCCCGCCATGTTGGTGCAGATGGACCAGCCAGTTTCTGTCTGCCACCAGTGATCGATGATGGGTATACCTTCGAGGTGCTCCTGCAGCCAATGATAGGTCGGCGGATCGAGACGTTCGCCCGCGACAAACTGATACTTCAGGCAGCTCAGGTCATAGTCCGCTTTCAAGAGGCAGTCGGGATCTTCCTTCTTGATCGCGCGAAAAGCAGTCGGCGCGACAAAGAAGCTCTTCACGCGATGTTCGGCGATGACCCGCCAGAATGCACCCGCGTCGGGCGTACGCACGGGTTTGCCTTCATACAGCACCGTCGCGCAGCCCTTGAACAACGGGCCGTAGACGATATAAGAATGACCGACAACCCAGCCAACGTCCGATGCGGCCCAATACACGTCACCCGTATCTACACCGTAAATGGCGCCCATGCTGTAATTCAAAGCAACCGCATGCCCGCCGTTGTCGCGCACGACGCCTTTTGGCTTACCCGTCGTGCCTGACGTGTAGAGAATGTACAGAGGATCGGTGGCGTCCACGGGCGTGCAGGGTACGGGCTCAGCGCCTTGCAGAAACGTATCCCAGTCGAGATCGCGCGGCGCTTCGAGATCGGCTCGAGATTCGGGTCGTTGCACGACCACGCAAGCTTCGGGTTTATGCTCGGCCAGCCGCACCGCCTCGTCCAACAGCGGCTTATAGGGAATGACCCGGTCAAACTCGATGCCGCATGACGCCGAGACGATCACCTTTGGCGACGCATCGTCGATGCGCATCGCAAGCTCAGGCGCCGCAAAGCCGCCGAACACGACCGAGTGTATGGCGCCGAGGCGCGCGCACGCGAGCATCACCACGACGGTTTCCGGAATCATGGGCATGTAGACAACCACGCGATCGCCTTTGCCCACACCGAGGCGCTCGAGCGCACCGGCCGTGCGCGCCGTCCAATCGAGCATCTCCTGGTAGGAATAGCGCCGAACCTGCGAGGTCGCCGGCGAATCGTAGATGAGCGCGGTCGTATCGCCGCGTCCCGCGGCCACATGCTGATCCAAGGCAACGTGACAAGTGTTGAGTTTGCCGCCGCGAAACCAGCGCCAGGCGCCGTTGGCATCCTGATCGAGGATCGTGGCTGGCGCCTCGAACCACGGTATGTCGCGCGCCTGCTCCGCCCAGAAGCCTTCCGGATCGGTCAGCGCATGCTGATATGTCTCTGCATAACCCATGTGTCGTCACCTGAAAGCGGCAGCAAAGCGCTGCCGCGTGTACGTGTCGGCCCCCGGGTTACAAGCTCAGCTCACTTGGCCGCCTGCTTGAGATATTTATTGACCTGGGCCTTGCTCGGGCACATGGCCTGCAGATCTTTGTATATTTTCGTGCGCTTGCTGATCTGCTTGTGCTCGCAGTAGAAATCCACTGCCTTTTCCCAAGCACCGGGGATCCCGTGTTTGTTCAGCGATACCGTCGTGTTGACGATCTTATTGCTGACCCGCGACATGATGCCAACTTGGAAGACCGGCGTCATCGTGCCGCTCTTCTCTTTTTTCAAGCGACAGAGAATGCCCTTCACCTGCCCGGTCTCATCGCGCTGAATCTCTTTGTCAGCCTTGTCTCTGATACGTTGCTGAAGCGTCGATAGTTCCTCATCGCGCGCTTCCGCCACTGATTTGACTGCTGCGCGCTTCGCGCCCCGCAACCGTTTGCCACCTTCCTTGAGCGAAAAATACTCCTGATAAGTTTTCCCCTCGATCTGGCGCCGCACGCGAAAGCCAAAGAAACGAGGGTTATCCAACAGTTCAACACTCATGTGTGATCCTTTTAGTTTTTATAGTTTTAACAAGCCTCTAGACGCTTTTTCAGCTGGCGATGACGCCCGCATCTGTCAAAGCGTCTATTTCATC
Organism: Pseudomonadales bacterium; assembly: GCA_965267275.1. Lineage (GTDB taxonomy): Bacteria > Pseudomonadota > Gammaproteobacteria > Pseudomonadales > Azotimanducaceae > UBA4421. Next base: position 364,386 of record OZ253950.1, on the reverse strand, counting down.
ACCGCTGAAACCGTAATCTTCGAGAACGGTCCGCGTATCCTCACCCGGAATCCTGGCACCGTGTGAAATCTCGGGTTGCGTCCTGGAAAAACGCGGCGCTGGTGCTTGTTGCATCACGCCGCCTATTTCCAGGAAGGATTCTCTTGCAACGTTGTGCGGATGCTCCGGGGCTTCAAAAATGCTGAGCACCGGAGCAAAGCAAACGTCCGTACCTTCCATGATGTCGCACCATTCACTCTGCGTTTTGCGCAAAAACACCTGGCTTAAATCCGCCTTGAGCGCCGGCCACTGTGAAGGGTCCATTTGATTTCCGTATTTTTCGGGATCCAGCTCCGCTTTCTCCATCAGGAGTGCATAAAACTGCGGCTCGATGGATCCAATGCATATGTGTTTGCCGTCTTTGGTCTCGTAGGTGTCGTAGAAGTGGGCACCGCCATCGAGCATGTTGGTGCCGCGCTGGTCGGAGAACCCGCCAGAGGCGGCAAATGAGAAGAACATCGCCATGAGCGCTGCCGCGCCATCAACCATGGCGGCATCGACGACCTGACCCTGACCGGACCGCTGTGCTTCCAACAGACCGCAAACGAGGCCATAGGCCAGCAGCATGCCGCCGCCCCCGAAGTCGCCAACGAGGTTGAGCGGCGGCACCGGCCGTTCGCCGGGACGGCCGATCGCGTGCAGCGCACCCGACAACCCGATGTAGTTGATATCGTGCCCGGCGGCATGCGCCATGGGTCCATCCTGACCCCAGCCCGTCATCCGGCCGTAAACGAGTTTGGGATTGCGCGCCATGCATTCGTCAGGACCAAGACCCAGACGCTCAGTGACGCCGGGCCTGAAACCCTCGAACAGAGCGTCAGCAGATTCGACGAGTTTGAGCACGGCTTCAACGCCAGCGGGCTGCTTGAGATCTAACGCGATAGATCTGCGGTTGCGGGCAAGCACGTCTTTCGGTGCCGCAGTAGCGTTGCTCTTACGCTCGACGCGAATGACCTCCGCGCCCATGTCCGACAGCATCATGCCGCAGAATGGCCCGGGGCCGATGCCCGCCAATTCGATGATCTTGAACCCAGCCAGTGGTCCCATAACCTCCCCCCTCGCGCATGCTGCCAATCAATCAGGCGCCAACCGTTGCTCCCTAACCGCTTAAAACGATTAACGGCCTACCCTGGTCGTTAGATAACGCTAACTAACATCAATGTTGGTTGCGGATTCTAAACAAATGACTTGTCGATGACCATTTTCTGAACGTGTGAAACGCAAAAAACTATAATGCGGCTCGATGCGAAAGATCATTCACTGCGATTGCGACAGTTTTTATGCCTCGGTGGAAATGCGCGACAACCCGGCGCTGCGCGATGTACCGCTGGCGGTCGGCGCGCGCCCCGAGCAGCGCGGCGTGGTGGCTACCTGCAACTACGCGGCACGCGCATACGGCGTGCATTCGGCGATGCCGATGAGCCAGGCACTAAGGGCCTGTCCCGATCTCGTCGTCGTGCCGACGAATATGGCGAAATACAAGACGGAAAGCGCCAAAGTCCAAACCATCTTCCACGACTATACGAATCTGGTAGAACCGCTTTCGCTGGACGAGGCCTACCTCGACGTCACTGCCAGCGAGAGACACCAGGGCAGTGCGACGCGGATCGCCGAGGAGATCCGCGACCGCGTCCGCACAGAAGTCGGCATCACAATCTCCGCAGGCATTGCCCCTAACAAGTTTCTCGCCAAAATTGCCTCGGACTGGAACAAGCCGGACGGACAACTGACGATCGCACCGGACGCGATCGATGACTTCGTGCGCACACTGCCCGTCAACAAGATATTCGGCGTGGGTTCGGTCACAGCCAAACGGATGCAGGACCTGGGCATCCACACGTGCAGCGACTTGCAGCAACTGCCGATCACGGAGCTGACACGGCAGTTCGGTAAATTCGGGGCCCGCCTCCACGATCTCTGCCGCGGCATCGACGAACGCCCCGTGCGGCGCGAACGCCTGCGCAAATCCCTTAGCGCTGAGCGCACTTATGCCGTGGATCTTCCCGATCTGGAGGCGTGTCTCGAAGCCCTCAAGGACATCCATGACGAGCTGCACAACCGCATCGCCAAAGCGGATTGCGCGGAACGCATCAGCGGCCGCACCGTCAAGGTGCGTTTTGCCGGATTCGAAACCACGACCGCCGCGAGCGCTGGGTACGACACCAGCTTCGAGGCTTACGCCACGCTGATGGAAAACGCCTGGTTACGCGCGCAGAGACCGGTGCGGCTACTGGGGATCGGCGTGCAGCTCGCGCCGCCTCGGGACGCCAGCCAGCTGGGGCTGTTTTAGGCGCCCGGCAGTTGCCGCCGCCGAGGTGTCAGGCAGCGAACTGCATTTCAGCGAAGCGCGCATAAAGCGCGCTGCTCATCAGCAGCTCATCGTGAGTGCCGCTGTCGATCAACCGCCCGCCATCGAGCACCAGAATACGATCCGCCTGGCGCACGGTGCTGAGCCGGTGGGCAATCACCATGATGGTCATACGGCCCTTGAGGCCTTCGATGCTGAGCCGTATGTGATTTTCGCTTTCCGCATCGAGCGCGCTGGTCGCCTCATCCAGCAGCAGGATGGCGGGTTTCGAGACGAGCGCCCGAGCAATCGCAAGGCGCTGACGTTGACCGCCTGACAGGCCAACGCCGTCTTCACCAACCCGGGTATCCAGACCTTCCGGCAGCTGTTCGACGAACCTGGCCGCATGCGCCAGACGCAGCGCTTCGAGGATCGCATCATCATCTGCGCCGGCGGCGGCATAGACGAGGTTGTCTCTCAACGTACCCGAAAAAAGCACCGGATCCTGCGGCACGAAACCCACCGCCCCGCGCACGCTGGCGAGACTGAGCTCCCTCAGGTCAGTGCCGGCCATCTTGATTGCGCCTGCGGTCGGGTCATAGAACCGCTGCGCCAGATCAAAGAGCGTGCTTTTGCCAGCGCCTGACGGCCCCACGAGCGCAACCATCTCGCCAGGCTCTATCGCGAAGCTGACGCCGCCCACGACTTCAACCTGGGCGCGCGTAGGATACGCGAAACGCACCGACTCGAATTCGAGGGGCACCTCGGCGTGATCCAGCGTTGCTGCGTCCGGCGTTTCGGGCAAGTCGCTGGGGGATTCCAGCAGCTCGACAAGCCGTTCCGTGGCGCCAGCCGCGCGCTGCAAGTCGCTCAAGACTTCGCTGATCGCACCGACCGAGCCGGCAACGATAAACGCATAGAATATGAAAGCCGCGAGCTCACCGGCGCTCGTCGTGCCGGACAACACGTCCTGGCCGCCAACCCAGAGCATCGTCGCGACGGCTCCGAAGACGAGCAACATCACAATCGCGACGAGCGCCGCGCGCTGACGGATGCGCTGCACAGATACCGCAAAAGCCTGATCGACGCGCGTCTCGAAAGCACGCTCATCGGCATGCTGGTGATTGAACGCCTGCACGATTTTGATATGGCGCAGCGACTCCCCTGCGTAACTGCCGACGTCCGCCAGGCGATCCTGACTCGTGCGCGACAAACGGCGCACGCGGCGGCCGAACAGAATAATCGGAGCCACGACGAACGGCACGCTGGCGAGCACGATCAGCGAGAGCTTGGCGTTCGTTATGAACAGCAGCATGACGCCACCGACGAACATGAGGAGATTGCGCAGCGCTATGGAAACCGAGGAACCAATCACCGTCTGCAGGAGTGTGGTATCGGTCGTGATACGCGACTGGATTTCGCTGGGCGCGTTGGTTTCGAAAAATCCGGGATGTATGTGGATCAGGTGGCTGAATACCGCCTGCCGGATATCGGCGCTGACGCGTTCGCCGACCCAGGAGACGAAATAGAAGCGCACGAAAGTACCTATCGTGAGCAATACGACAAAACCGGCGAACAGCGTCAGCGACTCGACCAGCACATCCGCCTGACCGCTGGCGAAACCATTGTCGATCACCAGCCGTATACCCTGCCCAAGCGACAAAGTTGCTGCCGCGGTAACGACCAGAGCGACACTCGCCATGGCCACCTGCCGCCCGTACGGGCGCAAAAACCGGAACGCCGGCCGCAGCCCCCGCAGGTCTTTGCTGCCACCTCTGTCTAAACCATCATCCATGCGCCCAGTATAACTGCCTGTCGCGTGGATAACTTGCGCCTGAATGCCGGATTTGCGTAAGGTCGCTGACTCAACCCAACGACAGCAACCATCATGAGCGACCTTCTCGAGTGTTTGGAAACCAGTACCGGTGACAATCCGGCAGGGACGGTGATCTGGCTGCACGGCCTGGGCGCGGACGCGACGGATTTCGAGCCGATCGTGCCGATGCTCGATCTTGCGCAGCCGTTGAGATTCGTTTTTCCCAACGCCCCCGTCCGTCCGATCACCATAAACGGCGGCATGGAAATGCGCGGCTGGTACGACATCGATCCCGGCGCGCCGCTCGCGGGCACCGAGGATATCGAAACGTCAGCGCAGCAGATCGCCGCGCTCATTGCGCAGGAAAAGGCGCAAGGCACAGCGACGGCCGATATCACGCTGGCGGGCTTTTCCCAGGGCGGCGTCATCGCCATGCATCTGGGGCTCGGCATGCCGGAAAAAGTGCGCGGCATCATGGCGCTGTCCACCTATCTGCACGACCACGAACACGCCGCTGAACGCGCGGACTTCGCAAATATCGACACACCGATATTCATGGCGCACGGGCTGAGCGATCCGATGATTCCAATCACCCGCGCGATAACCTCACGCGAAACGCTCCTCGGCCTGAACTATCAGGTGGAGTGGCACGAGTACGCGATGGGGCATCAGGTGTGTCCGCAACAGATCGCCGACATCGCGCAGTGGCTGAACTCGATCTATCGCTAGCGCCAGCTCTGACACCCACACCATCCGGCTGGGTGGACGCGGTGCTGGCCGATTTCGACAGCTTCCTGAAGGATCACGCATCCGCAGAGAAGAAAGCGTCCGGGATGGCGCTGAACGTCGCCTCACATTATCCCGACCAGCCCGATCTCCTGCGCGCGATGGCCGACCTCGCAGTAGAGGAGCTGACGCACTATCGCGAAGTCGTGCGCATCATGCTGAGCCGTAACGTAGCACCCGGCCCCGATGCCAAAGATCCGTACGTGAATGCCCTCAACAGATGTATTCGCAAAGGCCCCGAGAACTTCCTGTTGGACCGCCTGCTGGTAGGCGCAGTCGTCGAACGCCGCGGAGCAGAACGTTTTGCACTGGTTGGCGAGCACATCGGCGACCCCAGCTTACGCAAGTTCTATCAGTCCATAGCGGCGAGCGAAGCACGCCACTGGACGCTGTTCGTCGAGCTCGCGCTGCAACACTGCGACCACGCGGAAGTCTGGCCGCGGCTAGCCGAGCTGACGGCAGTAGACGCTGAGCTGATCGCCGACCTGCCGCTGCGCGCAGCACTGCACTGAGCGGTGTGGACCGGGTTCTCGACCAGTATCTGAGCCGCCACGCCGAACCGCTCACCGCCGAGACCGGGCGACGCTGGCAGGCCGGACACGACAAGAGATGGCGCGGCGCACTGGTGGTGCCTTGTTACGACGAGACCTGGCAGGATCTCGCGCGGCTCGCAGCTCGAGCCGCAGCGGGCAATGCGCTCCTGATCGCGGTTGTCAACGCGCCCGAAGCGGCGCCCACCGGGGCGCTCGACCGCACACGCAGGCTCCTGAGCCAGGCGCTTGCAGCAGACCTGCCTGATCTTCTGACCGTCGACTGCGTCAGCGCCGGACGCCAACTGCCGACACGGCAGGGCGTGGGGCTCGCGCGCAAAATCGGCACGGATATCGCCAGCTGGCTATGGCGCGCCGGACAGTTCACGCAGCCCTGGATCTACCAGACGGACGCTGACGCGAGCCTGCCGGACGACTACTTCTCGGCGGATCTCGATGCGCTCGCGCGCGGCGCTGGCGCCATCACCTGCGCCCACCGGCACGTGTCCCGCGACCCTGCGACCGCGCGTGCCGCGCAACTATACGAATGGCACATGGCGTTCTATCGCATGCACCTCGAGCGGTGTGGCTCGCCATACGCTTACCCGTCACTGGGGAGCGCGCTCATCGTCCACCCGGCCGCATACGCCAGAGTACGCGGCTTCCCGAAGCGCAACGCCGCCGAGGACTTTTATCTGCTCAACAAGATCGCCAAGGTCAGCGGCGTCACCTATGCGCCAACGTTGACTGTAGAACTTCAGGCACGTCGTTCCGCGCGGGTGCCGTTCGGCACAGGACCCGCACTCGACAGAATCATGGCTTTGCTGGAAACGGATCCTGAGGGTGAGGCGTATCACAGCTACGCCCCGCGGGCGTTCGAGTTGCTCAGCCAGACACACCGCTTCCTGGCGCGATACGCTGAGACACCGGAAGCGGCGGCGCCGCCGGCAGCGGCCACAATTCTATCTACCCTCAACTTCCCGCGCATCGCCGACCGCCTGCACAGCCAGCACCGCACCGTCGGCCAGCGTCGCAAGGCGCTGCACGATTGGTTCGACGCGCGCCGCACCCTGCGCTTTGTCCATGAGACCAGACGTTACTGGCCGGACGCGCCGCTCCTGGCGAGCTTGCGCAAACTCCCTCGCGCGGAGCAGCTTGCGCTGGGTTTTCACGACCAAAACGAGACCCGCTTCACAAGTCCCGGTTAAAACCATGCCTCCAGCTACGCACGATGCGTAGAATTGTCTATGTAACAAAAGGATTTGGTAATGGCTACAGAACTACCAGCGAATGACGACCTGGCGTGGGATCTAGACGATTTCGCGCAGGCGCAGCGCGCCATGGACTTTGTGCTGCAGTTCGAAACCACGCTGTGTGTCTATTCACCGTCCGTTGAACAAATATACAGCACGTACAACATGTTCTTTCCGGATGACTGGGACAGAAAGCTCGTGATCCTGCCCGACGCAGGCGCGTTCCACGACACCTTCTATCACGTCAACCGGTCTGCCGTTACCGCCACAGGCCTGAACATCATACCCGGCGAGCTGGTCGGCAAAACGGGCCTGTACCTCGCCAACGTCGATGAGGCGACGCGCGGCCTCGGTCCGCGCCAGGTGCCCTTCGAAGCCGGCATGCGCGCCATCATGAAGGCAAGGTCAGCCAAAGATCCGTTCCTGCCCGTGCTGGCAAAAGGTGACCTCCGCGAGCTCGAGCAATCCTGGCCGGTTTTGCACCTGCATCGGGTGAATCCAGCAGTTGTCGAAAACATGTCGGAGCTCGATCGCAGCAACTTGACCAATGTGGTCATGGAAAAGCTAGAATCGCTGTTCATCACCACCAGGAAAACGCCAGCGAACCAGGTCGCCTGAGCGCTCTGGCGTTGGTAGCGCAGCGCTAACTTGCCAAGCCAACCGCTTCTCACCCGCGCAACAGACACGCCAGCAAAACGTGTTGCCCTGACGCTCGTGCTGATCGGGCTCGTCGCTCTCTCGTGGACGCGGCAACTCGATGTCGCAGCGCAGAATGCCACCCTGCAGAATTTTCAACGCGCCCTGGCCGCCGCGGCGCTGGCGCGCGCCTTCAACGGCATCATCTCCGTCGCTCAAGGCACTGAGGTGGCGCTGCAACCGGTTGGTATCGGCGTCACGCTGACGATCGGCGAAGTGCTGGATCCGCTGAACGACCTGGTCGAACGTTTCGCCTGGCTGGCGCTCATCGCCAGTGTGTCCCTGGGCCTGCAGATGACGCTCGGCGACATGTTCGCCTCGCCGTGGCTTTCGGGCCTGATGTCCGTGGCGGTGCTCGCCTTCCTCGTGCTGCTCTGGCGGAAACCGGAAGGCGCCTGGACCCGGCGCGTGATGCGCGTCGTGGGCGTGCTGATCTTCGCAAGATACCTGCTCGCCGTGGTTCTGCTGGCGAGCTTCTGGATAGATGCTGCGTTTCTTGCCGCCAAGCAGGACGAGGCCATGGCGACCCTCAGCCAGACGTCTGCATCCATTGAGGCCATGCAGGAAACGGCCGCGACTACGGATGCCGCCGCGGAGGAACGAGATATCCTTTCGGCGCTTGGCGAGCTGATCGACACCTCTCGCCAGCAGTTGGACCTGGAGGCCCAGCTCGCCGCTGTGGAAGCACGCGTCGAAGACAGCGTGGAAGAGATCATCAACCTGATTGTGGTTTTCCTGATGCAGACGCTGCTATTGCCAATTGCCACGCTGTGGCTTTGCTGGAAGGCCCTCGGCGCATTCTGGCGACGCGCGTTAGCGCCAAATAGCGGTTAACTTCGCCCCGCTAAGCCCTTAAAATTCAGCGCTTTTTCAATTTTTGCACCCGCCAAACCGGGTCGGCACAAGCAGCGCCATGGCCAAAGTTTTCATTGATGGACAAGCAGGGACCACGGGCCTCGAGCTCGCGGATCGCCTGCGACAACGCACAGACATCACGCTTCTCGAAATAGACGCAGAAGCCCGTAAGGACGACGACGCGCGGCGCGACCTGCTGCACGCTGCTGATGTCGCGATATTATGCCTCCCCGATGACGCGGCCCGCGCCGCCGTCGCGCTGGCCGACGGACGCTGCCGTTTCCTGGATGCAAGCACCGCGCATCGAACCGACCCCGCGTGGGCTTACGGACTCCCGGAGCTGACCGCAGATGCGCGGCAACGCATTGCCAATGCGGACAAAGTCAGCAACCCCGGGTGTTACCCGCAGGGTTTCATCCTTTTCGTCCGTCCGCTCATCGACGCCGGCGTGCTTGCGCCAGCAACGCCACTGCGCTGCAACGCAATTTCCGGATACTCCGGAGGCGGGCGTCAAATGATCGAGGCACATCAGACATACGACGACGCGACGGCGGACCGCCTCAACATACAGGCGTACGGCCTTGCGCTCGCGCACAAGCACGTCCCGGAAATGACCGCATACAGCGGGACGGGCGTCACGCCGATATTTGCGCCTAACGTCGCGCACTACTACAAAGGCATGCTGGTTGAAGTGCCGCTCTTTGCCAGCGAGGTGGGCGGCCTCAGCCGCCGCGCCGTCCACGACATTCTGGCGGAGCGCTACAGCGGCGAACCTTTCGTCACCGTGATACCGTTTGCGGAGAACAGCGCGGAACTGGATTTTCTCAACCCCACGGCCTGCAACGACAGCAATCGTCTGGAATTGATGGTGCTCGGCAACGACGAACAGTTCCGCCTAATCGCTCGATACGACAACCTGGGTAAGGGCGCCGCAGGAGCGGCTGTCCAGAATCTGAATCTGATGATCGGCGCGGCCGAAGAAACAAGCTTATGAACAGCGATATGCAATCCATGGATCGATCAGCGCTCGTCGACCTGGAAGCCGAACTGGCTAAAGAGTACGACCTGGTTGCCGGCAACAAGCTGGCGCTGAATCTCTCGCGCGGTAAACCCGGCGCGGCGCAGCTTGCGCTGAGTGAAGGTCTCGAAGACACCATCCAGGGCAATTACCAGGCCGCGGACGGGACGGACACCCGCAACTACGGAGAGATTCGCGGCCTGCAGGAGGCTCGCGAACTGGGTGCAGAGCTTCTCGGCGTGCCGGCAGACGCCATCATCGCCGGCGGCAACTCGAGCCTCTTTCTGATGCACCTGGTGGTGTCGACTGCTCTGCGGGAGGGTCTCTGGGGCGATCAACGCGCCTGGTCGCGTTCCGCGGCACCGAAAATTCTGACGCCTGTGCCGGGCTACGACCGTCACTTTGCGCTGACCGAGGCACTCGGCATAGAAATGGTCAACATCGGGATCGGCGAGCGCGGCCCCGACATGGCGCAGGCTCGCGAGCTGGCCGCTGCTGATGACAGCATCAAAGGCATCTGGTGCGTGCCGAAATACTCCAATCCGACCGGCTGTGTCTACGATGACGCCACCGTGTCCGCGATGGCAGAGCTGCCGAGAGAAGCGGCGGCCGACGATTTCGTCGTCTTATGGGACAACGCCTATGCCGTGCATGATCTCGTCGAGCCTGCACCCGAGCTCGCGTCGATTTTTGCCGCTGCCCAGGTGGCAGGTACCGTGGATCACATCGTGCAATTCGCTTCGACTTCGAAGATCACGTTTGCCGGCGGCGGCGTCGCGTTCGTCTCTTCGGGCGACGCCGTGCTCGGCACGCTACAGAAAGCGCTCAGCTTCATGATGATTGGCCCGGACAAGGTCAACCAGCTGCGCCACAGCCGCTTCCTGCGCGGTAACCTCACCCCGCACATGCAGCGGCACGCGGAGATACTGCGCCCCAAGTTCGACCTCGTCGAAGAAGTGCTCACCGCAGAGCTTGGACCGCTGGGGATCGCTGAATGGACGCAACCGCAGGGAGGCTACTTCGTGTCGCTCGACCTGCAGCCCGGTCTCGCGAGCGTCGTCGTGGACATGGCGGCGGCTGTCGGTTTGACGCTGACGCCTGCGGGCGCCACGTTTCCGTATCAACGCGACCCGGAAGACCGCAACGTGCGGGTCGCCCCGACGTTCGCAGAGCCGGCCGAATTGGCAACGGCCATGCAGGTTCTGACCCTCTGCGTCAAGCTCGCGTCAGTCAGACAAACGCTTGCCGCCAAGGTATGATGTTGCTCTGTTGTATCAATACTCGCCGCCAAAGCGCGGGCCCGGCGATCATCGGGCCAAGGCGCGCCCGCCCCAACCCTTAGGACTCAGATAGCTCAATGTCGAATTGGTCGTTAGAAGATTTTGTTGTGCCGGAAGTAGAAGGCAAGGATCGTTTCCACGACTTTGCGCTGCCTGATCCGCTCATGCGCGCGATTGCCGAACTCGGCTACGAATACTGCACACCCATTCAGAGCCGGGCATTGCCGTTCGCGCTATCCGACTACGACGTCACCGGACAGGCGCAGACCGGAACCGGCAAAACCGCTGCCTTTCTGATCGCCGCGCTGACGCGTTTCTGGGAAGAGCCTCTGGAGACGGACCCCAAGCCCGGCAACCCGCGCGCGCTGGTGCTCGCACCAACCCGGGAACTGGCCTTACAGATTGAAGGCGACGCCAAGTCGCTCAGTAAATACATGCCCGAACGCACCGTATGCGTGGTCGGCGGCATGGACTTCCAGAAACAGATCGAAAAGCTGCAGAAGCGTCCCGTCGATCTGCTGGTAGCCACACCCGGACGCCTAATCGACTTCCTCGACCGAAACATCATCTCGTTGAAGAACGTGGAAGTCCTTGTCATCGACGAAGCGGATCGCATGCTGGACATGGGATTCATTCCCGACGTGCGGCGTATCGTTTTCCAGACGCCGCACAAACGACAGCGCCAGACGCTTTTCTTCTCGGCAACTTTCAACGATGACGTCATGCGGCTCGCGCAGTCCTGGACCATCGATCCCGAGCACATCGTCATCGAACCTGAACACGTCGCCACCGACACGGTCGAACAGAAGTTCTGGATGATCGGCCGCGATGAGAAAGATCAGGCGCTGTGTTCGCTGTGCCAGCACGTGGACACGGAACGCGCCATCATTTTTGCCAACCGGCGCGACCAGACACACCGCCTGGTGAAGTATCTGCGAGACCAGAACGTCCCGTGCGAGGCCCTGGCGGGCGACATTCCGCAACGCAAACGCCTGGCGACGCTGAACCGGTTCAAAGACGGCGAGCTGAAATACCTCGTTGCAACAGACGTGGCAGGCCGCGGGATTCACGTCGACGGCATCACGCACGTCATCAACTACGAGTTGCCTGAAGATCCGGAGGACTACGTCCACCGCATCGGCCGTACCGGCCGTGCAGGAGCCAGCGGCGTCAGCATCAGCTTCGTTTCCGAGGACGATGCGTTCAATCTGCCTCCCATTGAGGAGTACCTCGGGATAAAGGTAGACTGCTCGATGCCGGACATCGAGCTGTCCGCAAAACAATAACCGGCGCCGGATTGAAAACGACACCATCCGCTCGCAAGCCCAGAGCGTCATGGTCGTAAACGTATAGCGCGAAACGCGCGACTATCGTCGAGATTCGCAGTACCCCAGAGCGCCAAGGGAGAAGGATTGAAACGCGTCGCCAACACTATCGCCGTGCTGGTCAGCGTGTACGCCTTTGCGGGCGCACATGCTCTCGACTCCTACGAATACCTGCCGGCAACCAGCACCGACATCGCTGACGTTCTCACGAGCCCGGACTGGCAGGCCGGCGAAGGTATCGCGAGCTTCGGCTTCCAGGGCCAGGCGCGCTGGTTGCGCTACAGTCTCCCCGCCCGCGACGACGTTGCGATTTTCACGATAGACAATCCCTGGCTGACACATATCGAAGTCTATCTGGTGGGCCCTGGTGGGGTTGAGGCGCGCTACTCATCCGGCAACGCGCGGCCGTTGTCGGAACGTCCAGTCGTCAGTACCAATTTCGCGTTCGGCATCACCCCGCAAATTTCGCACGTCTATATCTACGACCATGGCCGCGCAGCGGCCTACTTTCCCGTGCAGATTCACTCCGCGTTGGAATATTCGACGTTCGACTCACATCTGAACGCGTTTCACGGTCTGTACTACGGCATCGTGTTGATCATGATCCTCTACAACCTGGCAATTTTTGCGGGCACACGTGCGCGGGCGTATCTCTACTACTCGCTGTACGGGGCATGCCTGATGCTCTTCCTGGCCACGGCAGACGGTTCGGGCGCGCTGTTTCTATGGCCGGAAACGCCGGCGATACATAACGTCGCTTTTACGTTTGGCTGGTCGCTGGCAATGATCTTCCTGCTGGAGTTCGCGCATCACTTCCTCGAGATCAAGCCAAGTCAGATCAACATTACCCGCGCCCGCGTGACCATGCAGGTCGCTGTCGCTCTGAGCGGGTTGTACAACCTCGCGCTGCCCGGGCCGACAGCCTATAACCTGCTGAGTGCCGTCAGTGCGATCGCGTTGTCCGGGCTGATCCTGGTCGGGGTGCGGGCGGTCATGCAAGGCAGCACCAACGCCAGAATTTTTCTAGCGGCAAACGGCATGTTCGCCCTGGGCGGGCTGGCACACCTGTCCATGCTGATTGCAGTCGTCGATCCGTCAGTGGTTCTGCAACACGCCATCCACCTGGGATCGATGGCGGAGCTCGCGTTGCTGTCGATTGCGCTCGTATTGCAGCTGCGCGACTCGGAAGAAGCGCGGTTCGAGGCATTTCAGCGCTCCCAGGAGTTGTCGCGTCGCAATAAAGAGTTACGCACGGCCAAAGCGCTGGCCGAAGAGCACCGCCAGCTGCAGAAGTCTCTGCAGCAGGCGCAGAAACTCAAGACCATCGGTCAACTGGCGGGCGGCTTTGCCCACGACTTCAACAATATCCTCGCCAGCATCCTGGGATTCGCCGAGCTTGCCCGCGACAAGTCGAGTTTGAACGACCGCTCGAAGTTGCTTCGTTATCTCGAGGAGATACAGCGCTCGGGCGAACGCGGCGCCAATCTCGTCAAGCAGCTGCTGGTCTACAGCCGCAGCACGCCGTCGGAGCCGCAGGAGCTGAATCTCGGGGATACGCTGCGCCAGGCGCAGGACCTGTTGCGCGGCAGCCTGCCAGCCACCGTTGGCATCAATACCCATCTGCCCGAGCAAACCATCCACCTACACATCGATCCCGAGCAGCTCCAGCAGGTGCTGGTCAATCTGTGCATCAACGCCGCAGAGGCCATGCACAACCGCGGCCAGATCGACATCACGCTGGAAACGGCGGAGCCCCGCCAGCTCAGCTGTTCATCCTGCCTGTCACGGTTCAGCGGCGACTACATTGCCATCAAAGTCGAAGACAGCGGCGCCGGCATTGCCGGCAACGCCGAGAATCTCTTTACCCCGTTTGAGACGAGCAAAGCGGTCGGCCAGGGTATCGGTCTGGGGTTGTCCGTCGTGCACGGCATCGTCCACGAACATGGCGGCCACATACATGCATCGAACCGAGCCGAAGGCGGCGCGCGTTTCGCGGTCTATCTCCCGCCCGCACCGGCGCGCCTCGGCGCCCAGGCGCGGGGCAAGCGGATCCTGCTGATCGAGGATGACCCGTCGGTTGCCATGTACCTGAAGTCACTGCTGGACCCGGACGAATTCGAAACTGTATCCGCCAGCATGCCGACGCAGGCGCTGGAGACGTTCGTTGCAAATCCGGATGGCTTTGACCTCGTCATCACGGACCACCTCATGCCTCAGGGCACCGGCCTCGAGCTTGCCGAGGACATACACGCCTTACGTCCGGACCTCCCGGTGATCCTCACGACGGGCAACGCCAACAACCTCGACCCGCAAGCGCTGGCAACCGCCAGTATCGCCGGCATCTTCGAAAAACCCCTGAATTCGGAACAGTTACTGGCTAAGATTCGCGCTCTGCTGGCTGTCTAATTACAGAGTGTCCAGGTATGCCGGAAACGAGCCGCGTCGCGGTGGTACAGCACTGTGCCGGAACCGAAGTCGACAAAAACCTCAACACGCTTTTTGAGCTCAGCCGCCGCGCGGCTGACGAGGGTGCAGATGTCATCTGCTGGGCTGAGGCCTTCGCTTATCTCGGCCGTCACGAAGGCAAGCGCGCGATTCTCGAGGCGCTGCCGGATGGCGGGCCCATCCTGGAGCAGTGCCAGGCACTCGCCCGTGAGCTTGATTGTGAGCTGCTGCTGGGCGGCTTCCACGAAGCGATCCCTGAAGATCCCGACCGTTGTTACAACACGAGCGTCTATCTCGGCGCCGACGGCGGCGTGCGCGCGTGCTATCGCAAAATCCACCTGTTCGACGTCGATATCGCCGACGGCCCGCGCCTGCAGGAATCACGTCAAACGGCGCCAGGCGAGCGCGCGGTAACGGTGGAAACCGCCTTCGGCACGCTGGGGCTGACGGTTTGTTATGACGTCCGTTTCCCCCTGCTTTATCAACGTCTCGCCGACATGGGCGCAGTTGCGATTTCCATACCGTCCGCGTTTACCGCGACCACCGGGGCTATGCACTGGCACACGCTGCTGCGCGCGCGCGCGATCGAGGCACAGTGCTACATCATCGCACCGGCGCAGCACGGGCAGCACAGCAAACACCGCGCATCGTACGGTCACTCGCTCATCGTCGACCCCTGGGGCAAAGTCGTGGCGGAACTGGAGGCCGGCGATGGGTACGTCCTGGCGGATCTCGACATCGACGAAGTCAGGCGGGTGCGCCAGGAAATCCCGAGCCTCGCCAACCGCCAACCCTTCGAGTAGGCTCTCGCGTCATGTCTGACTCAGTTTCTTTTCGCGGCAACGGCATTCTGATACTGGCTGCGCTGGTCGTCATCGCGGCCGGCCTCAAAGCAGCACAGGATCTCATGGTGCCGTTCCTGCTTTCTGCGTTCATCGCGACGATCGCGGCGACGCCGATGTTCTGGCTGCAACGCCGCGGCCTGCCTGCAGCAGTTGCACTACCGGGCGTCATGGTCGCGATGATCATCATGGTCGTGATGATCGGTGCGCTCGTGGCGCAGTCGGCTTCGGCATTCACCGCCAAGCTGCCGTTTTATACGGAGCGCCTGGTCGCCTTTCAAACGGACATCACCAGCTGGGTCCAGCCGCTTCTGGATCAATGGGGCATCGAAATCCCCGTAGACACGATTCAGCAGAACTTTTCGCTGAGCACCGCGCTCGAGATGGCGGGCACCACGCTCGCGCGGCTCGGCGGCGTGCTGGGCAACAGCTTTCTCATCATTCTTACCGTCATCTTCATACTCGCAGAGGCGGCAAGTTTTCCCCGCAAGCTCGGCGACGTGCTGCAGGATCCCGAAAAGAACCTCCCGTACTTTTATCAGTTCGCGGAGAACGTCAACCGCTACATCGCCATCAAAACTTCAGTCAGCCTCGCCACTGGCCTGCTGGCAGCGATTCTGCTGTGGATCCTCGGCGTCGACTTTCCGATTCTGTGGGGCATCCTCGCGTTCCTGCTGAACTACGTACCCAACATCGGCTCGTTCATCGCAGCCGTACCGCCCGTGCTGCTTGCACTGATACAACTCGGACCGGGCGCGGCAGCCGGTGTCGGCGTCGGCTTTTTCGCGATCAACGTTTTTATGGGCAACGGCGTCGAGCCGCGCTTCATGGGCCGCGGTCTGGGGTTGTCGACGCTTGTCGTCTTCCTCTCGCTGGTCGTCTGGGGCTGGATTCTGGGTCCGGTCGGCATGCTGCTGTCCGTGCCATTGACCATGACCGCCAAGATCGCTCTGGAGGCAAACCCGAACACGGAGTGGATAGCCCATCTGTTGGGTCCGGCCGATGCGCTGCCACCGGCAGACGAAACGCTGGCCGCCGCCGCAGGCGAGGCGCCGGGTCCCGACGCCGCCGCCAAGAGCGGACCGACAGACACCGCAAATGAGTAAGTACGAGCGCCCGAACATCCGCGCGATGCAGGGTTATACCTGGGGTGAACAGCCACAGGACGCGCGCACCATCAAACTCAACACCAACGAAAACCCTTACCCGGTCTCAGCCCGGGTACAGGAAGCCCTGTCCGGAATCGACGTCGCAAGCCTGCGCACCTATCCGCAACCCACGGCAGATCGCCTGCGCGACGCCATCGCGGCGCGCCACGGCCTGGGCCGCGAGCAGATTATCGTCACCAACGGGGGGGACGAAGCGCTGCGCCTGGCCATCACGACGTTCGTAGAGCCCAAGGCGGCTTTCGGCATGGCGTCACCCAGCTATTCGCTCTATCCGGTGCTCGCGAACATACACGACGCGCGCATCGTCGAAGTGCCCCTCAATGACGACTGGGCGCTCCCCGAGAATCTGGCAGCGACCCTCAACGCAGCCGGGGCGCAGCTGACCTGCCTCGTCAACCCGCACGCACCCAGCGGCAGGCTGACTGACACCGAGGCGTTGAGCCGGATTGCGGCCTCCCTCGATGGCGTGCTTCTCATCGACGAAGCCTATGTCGATTTCGTCGATCCGGCGCGGGCCTATGACAGCACGCAGCTGCTCGAAACGCATGACAACGTGCTCATTCTGCGCACGTTCAGTAAGGGATACAGTCTCGCGGGGTTGCGGCTGGGATACCTGCTGGGCAGCACCGAGCTGATCACGCCGATCATCGGCAAGACCCGCGACAGCTACAACATCGATCACATCAGCCAGACCGTCGGGCTGGCCGCCCTTGAAGACCTGCAACATGCCGCGACCAGCTGGGAGCGGGTCCGCGCATCGCGGGCGAAGCTCGTGAACGCGCTCGGCCAGCTGGGACTTCAGAGCCCGCCGAGCGAAGCCAATTTCATCCTGGCGACAGTGCCGGGCACGGCCAGGCACAACGCGGCCGACCTCTACGCGAGCCTCAAGGCGCAAGGCATCCTGGTTCGCTATTTCGACGCGCCGAGGTTGGATGACAAACTGCGTATCAGCATCGGCACACCGGAGGAGAACGACCGCCTGGTCGCCGCGCTGACCGAGGCGCTGACTTGAAACGTCGACGTTGTTAGAAGGGGGGCACTGTGCCTGACACTCCACATCTCCTGACTGCCGCGGACATCGCCGAGCTCGCAGAGCAACAGGTGCAGCATCAGTTCAACGACAACGCTATCCGTCATACGCGCACCCTGTCGAAATCCACCGGTCTCGAGCGCGTTGGTATCCACATCGTCAGAATCGAGCAGGGCCACGACTCGACGACCCATCACTTCCACGACGCCGACGAAGAGTTCATCTATATCCTGTCTGGACGCGGCGTGGCCCGGATCGGTGACGAAGAGTATGCTGTTGGCGCCGGAGATTTCATGGGTTTTCCAGCGCCTTCACCGGCACACAGCCTGCACAACCCCCACGCTGAAGACCTGGTCTATCTGATGGGCGGCGAACGCTGGGCTACGGACCTGGTGCACTACCCGGACATTCGCCGCACGCTGATCAAGACACACGGACGCCGCACCTGGACCAGCTGGGATCATCTCAGCGACCTGCCCCCACGCGATTAGCAGAACTATTCGAGCGCGTTCGCGACTAACGTATAGAACCCGCGTAACACGTTTCCATGTTTCCGATTCGCGACGAAAACCCGACTCTGCGACCACCGATCGCAACCTACATCCTGATCGGGATGAACGCCGTCGTGTGGGCCGTAGTGCAGGGCTTCGGCAGCAGCGGCCCGCTGGCGGAGAGCTTCTGTCTGTATGCGCTCATCCCGGGCGATCTCCTCAATACCGCGCCCGCCGGAGCACAATTTCCAGTGGGCGCTGGCCTGATATGTCAGATCACCGGCGATAGCAACGTGAGCTCGCTTTTCAGCTCCATGTTCATGCATGGCGGCTGGCTGCACATTCTCGGCAACATGCTCTTTCTCTGGGTGTTTGGCGACAACGTGGAGGACGTCATGGGCCCTGGCCGTTTCTTCGTCTTCTACCTGCTATGCGGACTGGCCGCCGCCGGCGCGCAAATCGCCACGGACCCGGACAGTCTGGTGCCCATGGTCGGCGCCTCCGGCGCGATCGGCGGGGTCATGGGCGCATACGCCATTCTGTTTCCGCGCGCTCGTGTGCACCTGCTGATCATCCTCTTCGTTTACGTCACGACCGTTTCGGTGCCGGCAATCCTCATGCTGGGGTACTGGTTCGTGCTGCAGCTCTTGTCCGGGGTTTTCTCTCTCGGTCAGAGCGGCGGCGGCGTGGCTTTCTGGGCACACATCGGCGGTTTCGTCGCGGGGCTTGCGCTCATCCGCCCGTTTACGCGTCAGGATCTCATCTCTGCCCGCGCGCAACTCACAAACCAGCGTCAGGCACGCCATCGCTGGTTCTGACACGGTGGTTATTTACACCGCGGTCCCATAACCTTGGCGGCAGAATAATCCAACGGAGAGACCCATGACTCAGCTACCCGCCGTATCTCTGGCCGCCGTGCCCGGCCGCCGCTTGAAGACGATTGAAGTGGCGCAAGAGATAGAGAAGCGCGGCTTCCCCGGCATCTATGGCCCGAGCCTGGGGGACTCCCTGTCGCTGTGCACCGCGATCGCCATGGCCACATCTGAGGTCCAGCTCGGCACTTCGATCACGCCGATCTATACGAGAAACGTTTCCGACTTTGCGGGGACCGTCGCCTTCATCCACGAGATTTCCGGCGGGCGCTTCAGATTCGGCATCGGCGTCTCTCACGAGCCCGCAATGAGCAGGCTCGGCATCAAACAAGGGAAACCGCTGGCAGACATGCGTCAGTTCGTCGAGGACTTGAAGGCGGTGCCGCGGGTTGGAGACCTGCCGCCGATCGTACTGGCAACCCTGCGTAACAAGATGATTCAGCTCGCGGAAGAGATTGCCGACGGCATGGTATTCGCGAACGGCGCGCGATCGCACATGGGCAGCTCTTTGAGCGTGCTGTCCGACAACGCGCGCAGCGGCAACGATTTTTATATCGGCAATATGATCCCCACCTGCATCAGCGACGATCGCGCCGCCGCGATGGCGGTCAATCGCAAGACGCTGACGGGCTATGCGTTCCTGCCGAACTATCGCAACTACTGGAAAGAGGCGGGCTACGAGGAAGAGATGCAGGGCGTTGAGGATGCCATTGCCGCCAACGACCTGGACCGCGTGCCGGAGTGCCTGTCTGATCGCTGGCTTGCCGATACGACGCTCTTTGGCAACGCGAGCGAAGTGCGCGAGGGCATCGAAGCCTGGTTCGAGTCCGGTATCAAGACGCCGATCATCGTGCCGTCGGCCGTCAGCGGCGGGCAGATGCAGGCAATCCAGGAGTTCTTCGACCTCTGGGACTAACCCATGGATGAACGCTACATCTGGATCGTGCGTCACGCCAAGTCGGCAGAGGGTTCGCCCGGCATGCGGGACCACGAACGGCCTCTGAATCCTCGCGGCGAGCGGGACGGCACGACGATGCAGGCCTGGTTCGCCGCGCATCCGCACAAGCCTTCCTGGATCTGGACCAGCACGGCAGTGCGTGCCAGAACCACGGCCGGTTACATCGCCGAGGGCACGGACGCAACGCTGGTCGAAAATGCAGATCTCTATCTGGCCGGACCCGAAGCGGCGCTGGCCTGCCTGCGCGCGACCCCGGACGATGTCGGCTGCGTGGCGCTGGTCGCGCACAACCCTGGTTTGACGTATCTGATCAATCAGCTCGGCAACGACTACGTCACTGATAATCTAGTCACCTTCGGATCGGCGCTCTTCAGCTATCGGGGCACCTGGCAGGATCTCAGGTTCGGTGCCGCCGAGTTTGTTGAGCTGACCACACCCAAAACTCTGTAGCGCGGGGCGCGGATCTAACATCCGGTGAGCTACGCAGGCCTGGTGATCACAGCGAGATAAAAACCGTCCCAGATCTCGTCCGGCACGATACGCAGGCTGAGCGCCAGGCGGTCATCCAGGGAGCGCCCCTGCCACACGGTCAGACCGGGTCGGGTCGTGCAAGGCAAAACGCCGCTTATCCCGACCAATTCCGCATCGCTGCGTTTCAACAAAGAGGCAACCGCAACTTCGTTTTCTTCCGGCGCAAAGCTGCAAGTACAGTAGAGCATCCGCCCGCCGGGCTTGAGCGCCGCGTAGGCCGACTGCAACAGACTTTTCTGCTTGCGGCTCGCTTCTTTGACCTTGCGCCTGGTCCAATGGGTATAGGTTGCAGGTTCATTCCAGCGCATGCGCGCCTGGGAGCTGCAGGGCGCGTCGAGCAATACCCGATCGAAGCGATTCGGCACCGCACGCCCTACGCCGCGGCCATCGCGCAGGTAAAGCTCGGCGATCTCGACACCGCAGCGTTGCAGGTTCGCGCGCAGGCGGTGAAATCTTCCGCGCACTGGCTCGACGGCGGCGATGCGCCCCTGATTGTCCATGGCGTTCGCCATCGCGATGGTTTTACCACCGGGCGCAGCGGCCAGGTCCAACACTTCTTCACCGGGCTGCGGGTCCAACACCCGAACGGCAAGAACGCTGGAGGGATTTTGAATGTAGACCTTGCCTTCGTTCGCCGCCGCGCTGGTCG
The DNA here is from genome assembly GCA_965267275.1 of Pseudomonadales bacterium. Taxonomy (GTDB): domain Bacteria; phylum Pseudomonadota; class Gammaproteobacteria; order Pseudomonadales; family Azotimanducaceae; genus UBA4421. Next base: position 343,514 of record OZ253950.1, on the reverse strand, counting down.
TGAAATCGCCGCCTCGCGGCAAGACATAGACACCCGGCATGCCGTCCAGCGGCTCGCCGACCGGACTGAAGGCACCTGGCACCATCGGATTGACCCAGTAACAGAGCGTCCTGCTCTCGGCCAGGGTCGTCAGGATCGCAGGCACCGCGTCAGCCCCATACACCTCTGCCAGCATGTCGACGAAAGCGTCTGCATCCTTGAAATCAGCCGGCAGAAGTGCGGCTGCAGACGCCGCACCTTCACTCAATGTATTCTGCCGGATCGATGACTGGAAGTGATCTCATGGAACTTGCGAAACCCGCTCTGGACGTTGGCCTGTATACAAACGAGCTCGATGCTATGTTGGCGTTCTGGCAGGAGCAAGTCGGCGTGCCCTATCAGGAGTTGTTGAAAGTCGGGGGCGGCGTGCACCAGCATCGTCACGGCATCGGCGACAGCGTGCTCAAAATCAATCACCAGCGCGCTACCTTGCGCGCGAACGAACCTACAGGGCTCAGCTGTCTGGAAATCTTTACGCCCGCGGTAGATGCCAGCATCGACCTCATCGATCCCGACGGCAACGACGTACGCCTGAGTCCGCCAGACGGTGATCACAACCTGCGGCTGCACATTCAGGTCAACGATCTCGAGCAGACACTGGCGTTTTATCAGGAAACACTGGGTTTACCCGCGGCAGGCACCCACTGCGTCGCCGCCGGCGCGTCACTGCTCGAGTTCACTCCAGGCAGCGTCGCGCCTTTCGAGCGGGTGGCGCTGGGTTATCGCTACATGACCGTGCAGGTCTACGATGTCATCGGGGAGCACACTCGCATTCTTGCCGCAGGCGGCCGCGAAGGCATGGCGCCCGTGCGCCTGGGTGAGGTGGCCTATATCTCGTTTGTGCTCGACCCCGACGGCAACTGGATCGAGATCAGCCAGCGCAAATCGATCACCGGCTCGTTGGATTGAGGGCCGCGGGAGATTTCTTGGTAGACTATGCCGGTTAACGAACAACGGAGTCATGCGTGTTTACGATCATCATCCTGCTGGCAATCACTTATCTGCTGTGGCGCATCAGCGATCAGCTGCCTGACGTTCTGTTTCGCCTGAGCGAAATCCAGCGCGACATCGCCGAGATTCGCCGTCGAGGCGACAATACGGACAGCGAGGGCGACGCTTAACCACCCGCCGCCACTCGTGAATATGAATTGGCGCATCTGGCTGGGCCTGGGGCTGACCGGGCTGTGGATCATGCTGGGTGCGATCTATATCAGCGGCACAGTGGGCTGGGGGCAATTCAGCACGCTGTCGCCGGAGCTCATGGGCAACTTCCTCGAAGGCGCGTCGGCACCGCTGGCGTTCCTGTGGCTGGTCATCGGCTACTTCCTGCAGCAGAAAGAGCTCGAGCAGAACACCGAGGCGCTGCGCGCCCAGGCCATCGAGATCCGCCGCAGCGCGGAGCAGGCCGTCATCCAGTCGGAAAATCTGGCGGCAAGTGAAATCCACGCGCGTCAGGAAGCGTTCCTGCAGGTTGCCAACTACATACGCGGACAGCTCGGCTCGCTTTCCGGTTTGCTGTACATATCCAGTCAGACCGGCGAGGGCGCGACGCCCATATCCGAACCCGAGATCGCGCAGCTGTTCTCCTCGCAGAGCAGCGGCGTCGATCCAGAAGCGTTTTCCCGGCGGCTCTTGACCACACATCTGCAAATGGATGACCCCCAGGATCAGTTCGACCTGTTCTATCTGACCGAGGTGCGGGCGCGGCACACCAACAACTTCATCTTCACATTCGAACGGATGATGCGGCGTGCCGAAGCCGTCGACACCGACAACATGATCAAAGACGCGCTGTCCGCGGGCGCACACGGATTCCTTTACCGGGTGATGAAGCGGCATCAGGAGAACGCGCCGGAAGAGTGGGCCGACCACACCAAAACCGGCACGCACATAAACTTTTGAAGGAGGGAAATATGTCCATTCGCACTTACGCAAGCATGCTCATCGTGACGCTTGCGGGCACAACGGCGCTCGCAGGGCCAGCCGACCGTTTCGCCGCAGTAGAAATCAAAGCCCAGCAGGTGAGCGGACCCGTCTACATGCTGGAAGGCGCAGGCGGCAACATCGGCGCATCGATCGGCGCGGACGGCACCCTGATCATCGACGATCAGTTTGCCCCATTGGGGGATAAGATCATCGCCGCCCTCGACGAGCTCGGCGGCGACCGGCCGAAGCTGATCCTCAACACGCACTACCACGGCGATCACACCGGCTCCAATCCGCAGATGGGCGAAGCCGGCACCATCATCTCGCATGACAACGTCAGAGTGCGGCTGCTGGACCAGGATGATTTCCCGCGCAGCGGCCTCCCGCTCGTCACCTATGACGACGACGTGACGGTGCACTTCAACGATGACACGCTGACGGTGCTGCACCTGCCCAACGGCCACACCGACGGCGACTCCGTCGTCTGGTTCAAGACCGCCAACGTGATCCACATGGGCGACCTCTTTTTCAAGAACCGCTTTCCGTTCGTCGACGTCCCTGGCGGAGGGTCGGTCGACGGCTTCATTGCTAACGTGGAAAAGGTCATTGCCATGGTGCCGGCGGACATCAAAGTCATTCCCGGCCACGGCTCGCTGAGCACGCGCGATGAACTGCAGGAGACGATCGCCGCGGTAAAGGCCAGCAGCACCACGATCCGGGAAAAGCTGGCCGCGGGCACGGATCCTGCCGCGATCGTCACGGAAATCGACGCCGCCTACCCGGGCTGGGGCAGCGGTTTCATCTCCGCCGAGCGCTGGGTGCAGATCGTGCAGAGCGATACGGACAGCTGATGGCAACGGATCCGCTCGCCTGGTTCAACGCAGACCGTGCACGGGCGCGGGCAGCGGACGATCCGATGGCCAACCTGTGCACAGTGGCCAACGTCGATGCGGATAATCGGCCACAGCTGCGCACACTGGTGCTGCGCGATGTCGACGGCGTGCTGGGGATCTTCGTGAATGCGTCGAGCCCTAAATGGCCGCACCTGCAGGAGACCTTCGCGCTGGCCACCTACTGGCCGAGCGTGTCGATCCAGTATCGCCTGCAGGTACGCGCCGAAGCGTTGGATCCAGATGTCGTCGCCGCAAGCTGGATGCAGCGCCCGGACCCGCCCAAGCGGATGGACTGGCTTTATCACCTCCACGACGCCCAGAGCCGCGAAATCGAAAGCCGGGAAAAGCTGCTCGCCGTGCTGGATAACCTGCCTCTGGAGACACCGCTACGGGCGCCGCCGGATGCACGCGGCATTCTGCTGAAGCCTGAACACATCGAACGTCTGGATCTCACGCACGACAACGGCGTGCACGACCGCCAGCAGTTCCGCTACGTTGACGGCAGCTGGGAGCAGACCACGCTGATTCCTTGAGGAGACTGGACAGCTGCAGGCCGTCCGCTAACCCAGCTCAGCGGTGACGATACCCACGAGATTGGCGAAGCAGGAGGCTTTGGCAACCTCCACAAAACCAAGCATGAACGGCGCCGTCGCCTGATCTTTGCGCACCGCGGCATAGAGGGTTGGCCAGACACCCTCCTCGCCCAGCGAGCGGACCGCGAGATAGTCCTTCTCCGAATACTCATGCAAAGCCCAGTTCGGCAGACATGCCACGCCGCGTCCGCTTGCCACGAGTTGCACGATCATCGTCGTGAGCTCCGCGTGACGTACTCGCTTCGGCTCAACGCCGGCCGGGTCGAGAAAACTGGTGAAGAGATCGAGCCGGTCGCGATCGACGGGATAGCTGATCAACACCTCCTGGCTGAGATCGGAGGGCTCCACCCAGTCGCGCGCTGTCAGCACATGATCCTTGCTCATCGCCAGCTGCGCTTCATAGCTGAAGAGCGGAAAGTAGTGCACCCCGATCTCGTCCACCGGATCAGCGGTAATGACCAGATCCAGATCACCGCGTGCCAGCGCCGGCAAGGGCGCAAAGTGAAAGCCACTGGATATGTCGAGTTCCACGTCCGGCCACTGATCGCGATAAGTATCGATCGCCGGCAGCAGCCATTCGAAACAGCTGTGGCACTCGATCGCCATGAATATCCGCCCGGATTCGCCGCCCGCCAGACGTTGCAGATCAAGCTCAGTACCGTGCACCCGCGGGAGCACATCGTCTGCCAGACGCAGCAGACGCGTGCCAGCACTGGTAAAACGCACCGGGCGGGTTTTGCGCACGAAGAGGGAACAGCCGATCCTGGACTCCAGCTCCTTGATCTGGTGCGACAAAGCGGACTGGGTGAGAAAAACGCGATCGGCTGCTTCGACGAGACTGCCGGTATCTCTCAACGCAACGAGCGTGCGCAGGTGGCGAAGCTCTATATGAGACATGAATCTCACTCATTTAGAGAAATCTGTTCATGCATAATATTCACTTTGATTTTGGGTGTCACGCTGGAAGCTGTGCGCGTCTGCAGCCCCCGTAGAGCGGGGTAGAACTGAGGACCAGAGCACGATGACGCCGCCAGCACTGTCTTACACTTCCTGCCATGTTTAACCCCAACGCAAAACTGATCGAAGCGTTTGTCACGCACTCGCAGGCTGAGTTTCTGCGCCTGTTTCCGGAAGCGGGAAACCCGCAGGTGCAGTCGCTCGAACAGGCGACCCGCACTGCGTTGGAAACACTGCTCAACTGCGATTGTCCTTACCACGACATCCAGCACACGATGCTCGTCACCGACGTCGGCCAGACGATCCTGCACGGGCGACAGCTTGCACGCGGGGACCTCACCGCACACGACTGGCTGCAGGCTGTTGTTGCAATGCTCTTTCATGACATTGGCTATCTGAAGAACCTGCTGCCGGACGACAGCACCGAAAGCTGCCTCGTGAACAACCAGGGCGAACGCGTCAGTCCGCCGGAAGGTTCGACAGACGCTTATATGACCCCTTACCACGTCACGCGCGGCATCATGTTCATTACCAACCGCTTCGCCAACGACAGCGCTATCGACACTCAACTTGTGGGCGAGTACATCGAAATGACACGCTTCCCCGTCCCTCAGGCTGCGACTTATCAGGCGACGGATACGCTGGCGGGACTGGTGCGCGCAGCGGATCTGATTGGCCAGATGGCAGATCCGCAATACCTGCAGAAACTCTCGCGCCTGTATGCCGAGTTCACGGAGACCGGCGAGGCGGAGCGACTGGGCTTCGACAACGCAGGCGGGTTACGCGACGGCTTTCCCGAGTTCTTCTACATGCAGGTCTATCCCTATATCGGTGAAGGTATCGAATACCTGAAGCGCACCCAGGAAGGTCATCAGTGGATCGCCAACCTTTACCACCACCTGCACGTGAATCAGACACACCAGGAGCTGGACCCGAAGGTGCGGGCACCGGAATTAGTCGTCGACAACCGCTGAGACCGAGTCGCGACTGCCTGAAAAGCAGCCTGGCGCCGCTGTGCCGCACTCATTAGAATCCTCTGCCTTTGCGCCTGAATCCAAGGCAGGTAACCGCTGTACCAGTCAACCGCCGCACATTCTGAAGACCACGCCAGACTGCAACCGCTGCGCATAGCGCTGCTCGGCTATCGCAGCAATCCGTTCAGCGGCGGCCAGGGTGTTTATCTCAAATACATGTCGCGCGCGCTGGCCGAGCTCGGCCACGCGGTGCACGTCATTTCCGGAGAACCTTACCCGGACCTCGATGCAGGCATCGAGCTCATCAAGCTGCCCGGGCTCAATCTCTATGCCGAAGAACACCCGGCGCGCGCGCTGCGAGCACGGCATCTGGGTTCCTTTACCGACACCTTCGAATGGGCGTCGATGGTCAGCGGCGGCTTTCCCGAGCCCTACACGTTCGGCCGCCGCGTGCACCGCTATCTGCGCGCGCACGTGCACGACTACGACATCATCCACGACAACCAGACGCTGAGCTACGGCGTGGCGCGCCTGCCGGAACTTGGCCTGCCCCTCGTCACCACCATTCATCATCCGATCACCAAAGATCTGGAAATTGCGTTAGCCAATACGGAAACGCTGGGCATGCGTCTACTGATACGGCGCTGGCATCGTTTCCTGAAAATGCAGACCCGTGTTGCGCGCGAGCTGCGCCATATCGTCACCGTCAGCGAGCGCGCCAGAACGGACATCGCTCAGGCGTTCAGCGTGCCCGCCGAGCGTATCCAGGTGGTCTACAACGGCGTCGATTGTGACGAGTTTGCACCCCGGCCGGAGGTGACGCGCGCGCCGCTCAAACTGATCACCACCGCATCCGCGGACCAGCCTCTGAAAGGCACCCAGCACCTGATACCGGCATTCAAAGCCCTTCTCGACGAGTTTCCGGAACTCAGTCTGACCTTCATTGGCAAGCCCAAGCCCGGAGGGGACACAGAGCAACTGATCGACGCGCTCGGCGTTGGCAAGCACATCGAGTTTCTGCACGGCATCGACACCGCCGAAATCGTCAGGCGCTACGCCGAGGCAACGCTGGCCGTCGTACCGTCAGAGTACGAGGGCTTCGGCCTGCCCGCCGCCGAAGCGATGGCCTGTGGCGTGCCCGTGGTCTCGACGGACGGCGGCGCGCTGCCGGAAGTCGTTGGCGATGCAGGTATCATCATCCCGCACAGCCAGCCCGACCGCCTGGCGGATGCCATACGTACGTTGTTGCGCGACCCGCACAAGCGTGCCGAGCTCGGCGCCGCGGGCCGGGCGCGCATGCTCGAACGCTTCAGCTGGCAGAACGCCGCGGAGCGCCTGGATGAGCATTACCGGACCGTCATTGAGGCATCCGCGCCATGAGCCTGGAAACCATCAGCTTCGAACACTTTCCGCTTCAAGCCGGCGAACGCGTGCTCGATCTCGGCTGCGGCGAAGGCCGGCACGCGATCAGCGCGTACCTCACCGCCGATGTGCATGTGATCGGTCTCGACCTGAGCGAGCATGATCTGGCAACCGCACGCCAGCGCCTGAGCGAATTCGTTGGCGATGAGGCACCCCGCAGCAAAAGCTGCACATTTGTGCACGGCAGCGGCCACAACCTGCCATTCGAAGACGACAGCTTCGACAAAGTCATCTGTGCCGAGGTCCTGGAGCACATTCCCGACTACGAGTCTTTCTTGCGGGAAATCCGCCGAGTTCTGAAACCCGGCGGTCTCTTTGCAGTCAGCGTGCCGCGATATTTCCCAGAGTGGGTATGCTGGCGCCTGTCGCGGGCGTATCACGAAGTCGAAGGTGGCCACGTTCGGATCTTCCGCTCGAGCGAACTGAAGCGCGCCGTGGAGCGCCAGCGCATGCAGCGATACCAGCGGCACTGGGCACACAGCCTGCATGTACCCTACTGGTGGCTGCGCTGTCTGTTCTGGGAGCGCGGCGAAAGCGCAAAACCCGTCGCTGCCTACCACCGCTTTCTCGTCTGGGACCTGATGCAGCAACCACCTCTGACAAGGCTGCTCGACAAGCTGCTGAATCCAATCATGGGCAAGAGCGTCGTGATGTACTTTGTGAACGAGCTATGAGCCACAATCCAACCAGCCTCGCCAGCACAGCGCGCTACATCGCCGAGCTGCAGCTGCCGTCCGGCGCACTGCCCTGGTTTGCAGGCGGCATCGTCGATCCCTGGGACCACGTCGAAGCGATCATGGGTTTGACGATAGGCGGCTATCCGCAACATGCCGAACGCGGATTTGCGTGGCTCGAGCACACCCAGCGTCATGACGGCGCCTGGTACGCGGCTTATACCGACACGGTCGTTGCGGATACCACGCGCGCCGAAACAAATTTCGTCGCCTACCCCGCCACCGGTCTCTGGCACTTCTACCTCGTCACGGGCCAGCGCGAAACCGTCATCCGCTATTGGCCGATGGTGCGCCGCGCGCTCACCTTCGTCCTCAAGCTGCAGACGTCGGAAGGTGACATCTACTGGGCGCTGGACAGCCATAAGGGGGTGAGCGAGGACGCTCTGCTGACCGGCTGTTCATCCATCTACAAAAGTCTCTTGTGCGCGGCACAGCTTGCGCGGTTAATGGACGAAGACCCTTCCCCCTGGCTGCAAGCGCGCGACAGGCTCGGTCTCGCGATTCGTGAAAAACCACACCGCTTCGACCGGACCTGGGCATCCAAGGAGCGTTACTCGATGGACTGGTTTTACCCGGTGCTGACCGGTGCGGTAGCCGGCGCTGCGGCAGCAGACCGCCTGGATGCACGCTGGACGGAATTCGTCGAACCGGATCTCGGCTGCCGCTGCGTCGTTGAGGAACCCTGGGTGACGGTGGCGGAAACTTGCGAGCTGATCATGGCGTCCCTGAACGCCGCGAAACGCAACGATGCGCTGCAGCTTTTCGACAACCTCCAGCGCTTCCAGGTAGAAGATGGCTCATGGTGGACTGGCTACGTGTTTCCCGACGACGCTCACTGGCCTGACGAAAGACCGAGCTGGACCGCAGCCGCCGTGTTGCTTGCCGCGGACGCACTCTTCGAGCTGACCCCCGGGCACCACCTCTTTACGCGTCACGACCTTTAAAGCCGGCGCAGCACCCCGAGAGTTTTCGTCATCGGCAGCGCCTCGAAGAGGCCCGAGGCGAGGGCCAGGCGGTAGATATCGTGCGGCGCCTGCCCGCCCTGACTGGGGTCGGGGAAAATATCGTGAATGGCGAGGTGACCGCCTCTGCAGAGGTGACCCGCCCAGGTCCGGTAGTCCGTCATCGCCGCTTCCAGACTGTGCCCGCCATCGATGAACACGAGGCTCAGCGGCTGCGACCAGAACCGCCCCAGGGTAGCGCTTGTCGTCACGACCGGCACGACGACATCTTCGAGCGCTGCAAGGCGTAACGTGCGCCGCAATGCCGGCAGCGTATCCATGCAGTCGAGGTCAGCGTCGTAAAGATCCGCGTCGTGATACTCCTCACCCGGCTGATGCTCTTCCGAGCCACGGTGATGGTCCAGAGCGTATAGCAGGCCGCCGCCATCGCGCACACCGGTGCCGAGGTACAACGTAGACTTACCGCAATAGCTGCCGATTTCCAGGCAAGGCCCAAGCGGCGCAGCCGCCAACGCAAGCTCGTACAGCCGCTGGCCTTCTTCAGGATCGAGAAATCCCTTTACGCTCGACGGGTTCACAGGGAGCTCAACGTCTCCGTCCGCGGGTCCAACCAGTTTCGACATTTGTGACTTCGGCCTCTTGTTAAGGTTGCGCTTTGGCACTAGTATGCGCGTCGCCTGCGACTAAGTGTGCCTTAGATGCAGGCTGTTATCCGCAACGACGCGGATTTTTATTGTTGAGAAGGTTGTACCGTGCGTCAGATCTCTGCCTGCGACATGAACAAACTTACCGCCACGCTGCGCGTGGTGGCGTTCGCGTCTGCGCTGGTGATCAAGCGCGCAGACTGACCTTCTCCAAAGCGGAAGGTCTCGTCGAAGGACCTTCCCACATCCAACTGGCAAGGTGCTTCAAGAGGCTTGTCAGGTACTTTTCTAGGAAGAAAACGATGGATGATCCACGCATTGAAGTTGAACTCCCCAACCCTGCCAGCGACAACGCTGAACTCGAGGCGCTTGCCGCGAATCAGGACGGTGCTGACTGGGCAACGGCGCAATACGACGAAGACAGCGGGTTCGTGCGGGCATACAACTAGGTCCTTGCCTAGCCGCCCAGGCCAAAAAAAACCAGCACAAAACTGACGGGCAATGCTGCGAGATAATAGGCGGCGAAGTTCAGCCTGTCGTTGCGTTCGCTGTCTTTGCTGAGGCGCAGACGGCTGCCAGCTATGAGCAGGCCCGCCGCTGCGAGCAGCAGCGACAGCAGAAATGTCAAAATTGCGGCAGCCACCTGGTCTCCTTCGCGCCAACTTTCGAGGCTTTACTATACTGCAAGTGAAGCGACCGCAAGTTGAGGTTCACATGCAGGTAAACATGCCCGCGGATGACAGCCAGCGTCATCTGCTGATGCACTGCGAAGTCACTAATCGCCGCGGCGAAACCAGTGAACGGTTCGTTGAACACGCGGAGCACGGCCTCTGGCAATATCTGCTCAAACAGAAACACCATCTGGCAGTTTCAGCGAGTGAGCCATGCGTGTGGTTACCGGAGGAGCAATGCAGGCGGCATGACCAGCTGTTCGCCCACGCCGCGTTCCAGATGCCGGTCTGCAGGCTGACCCACCAGAGCTACGACGAGCGCACGGGTGTCACCGAAAAACGCATTCGCTTCGTGCCGAGCTCGGATCTCGACTACGTCAGCGACCTGTTGGAGCAGCACTTCGCCAACCACAGCGAGTACGTGGTGCTGGACATAGAGGCAGGCGCGGCGATCTCGACCGCACCTGCCAGCGCTTTCTTCAGAGGGCGCCGAGTTGCAGCATATTGCGCGGCTTAGCCCCGGTCAGATCAGCGATCTTCTCATAGTTGTCAGCAACGTCGTCGGCATCAGCATCGATGCCAAGGTCGACACCCGCGTTCTCGACGATACACGCCAGTGAGTACTGGCCACCCTGCGCTTGAATGATGACCCCGTTGGGGGCGCCTTCGCTGACCAGGAAAATCGCCGCCGGCGTGACGAGCTCCGGGCCCAGTTTTTCCTGAGCCGCCTCGGGGATCAGATCTTCGGTCATACGCGTTGCCGCAACTGGCGCAATGGTGTTGGTGTGAATGTTGTTCTTGGCGCCTTCAATTTTGAGCGAGTTCATGAAACCCACCTGCGCGAGCTTCGCTGCGCCATAGTTGGTTTGCCCGAAGTTGCCGTAGAGCCCGGTCGGTGAAGTCGTCATGAGAATGCGGCCGTAGTTCTGCTCACGCATGATGGGCCACACGGCATGGGTGCAATACACCGCACCCGTGAGATGGACGTTCATGACCAGCTCAAAGTCATCCAGGGTCATTTTTGCAAACGACTTATCTCGCAGGATGCCGGCATTGTTGATCAGGATATCCACTCGACCCCAGGCATTCATCGCGTCGTCTATGATGCTCTGAGCCCCGACGCGGTCTGAGACCGATCCGCCGTTGGCAATGGCTTCACCACCGGCGGCTTTGATTTCCGCAACGACGCTTTCCGCCGCTGCCGAGGACCCGCCCGAGCCATCAACCGCCCCGCCCAGGTCGTTGACCACGACTTTGGCTCCGCGCTTGGCAAGTTCCAGAGCGTGGCAACGGCCGAGGCCGCCCCCGGCGCCGGTGACGATGGCAACCTGATCGTTGAAAGAAATAGTCATAGGGGTTACTCCAATCTGATTTTCGAGTTTATGTTTTAGTTATGTTCAAGGGCGAAAGCCGAAGCTTACGGGCCCTGTGAGCTGATCGAGCTGCGGTTGTATCCAGTCTACCCAGTCGCACAGCATCGGACGGGTTTCGCGTGGATCGATGAGCTCGTGAACGGCAAAAGACTCTGCACGCGGAAACGGCGAGCGTCCCTCTCTGAGCTTGTCTTCGTACTCCTTGCGCTTGGCATCCGGATCCTCAGCCGCCGCGATCTCGCGGTGGTAAGCAACCGCAACGCCGCCTTCGAGGGGCAGCGCGCCGGATTCCACTGACGGCCACGCGAGCACGTAGTTCCCGGGCGCATAGTGCGCCGCGGTGGCGACCCCGAATCCTTTATGCACCTGCACAACGGCCCAGGGTATCGTCGATTGCGCCGCAGCCGCGACAGCCGCCATGCCATACCGGATGGTCCCGTTGCGTTCAGACTCAGGCCCGATCATGAATCCCGGCTGGTCGACGAAGTTGACGACCGGAATATGGAATGTGTCGCACATCTCGACGAAACGTCGGTATTTCTGCGCAGCTTCGGCGGTCATGGCGCCAGCGTAAAAATGACAGTCATTTGCAAGCACGCCCACCGGTTGACCATCCAGCAGCGCGAGCCCGCAAATCTGGCTGGGGCCGTATGTTGCACCTATCTCGAAGAAGCTGTCGCGATCCATCACCATCTCGACGATGCCGCGCATGTCGAATGGCTTGTTACTGTCCCGTGGCACGGCAGTCAGAAGTTCCTGCTCCATCCGATCCACAGGATCATCGTTGGCATAGCGCGGCGTGCGCTGCCAGACACTGCCCGGCAGATAGCTCAGGAAGCGGCGCATCTGGCGAAACGCGTCGTGCTCATCATCCGCCAGATTGTCGACAATGCCGCTCGCCGCGTGCACTTGCGCGCCGCCAAGCTCGTCTTTCGACATTTTCACACCGAGCGCCCGCTCGACGAGCGCCGGGCCGCCGATGAGCACCTGCGCCGTATGCCTCGTCATCACCGCAAAGTGCGAAGCCACCAGGCGGCCCGCCGGAAACCCGGCGACAGCGCCCATCGCACCCGATACGACCGGCACTGCAGATAACGCATCGGCGATGATCTTGAATCGGGGTTCTGTGAAAACGGGTTCACCAACGGTGCCGCCCTTGCGAGCGCCGCCTTTGACGCTGCCCCCGCCACCTTCCAGCATCCGCACTAACGGGACGCGATATTGCACCGCCAGGTGTTCCGCGTAGACACTCTTACGCAACCCGGCAGCGTTTGGCGAGCCACCCTTGAGGGTGAAGTCTTCCCCACCGACCACGACGCGGCGCGCGTCAATTTTGCCGAATCCGACGACATAGTTCGCCGGTACGTACTCGATCAGTTCGTCCTTTTCGTCATAGACCGGACTCGCGGTGGCCTGACCATGCTCGCGGAATGAGCCGTCATCGAGCAGCGCATCTATGCGCTCACGGATCGTGAGACGGCCTCTGGCATGCTGCTTGGCGATCCCTTCTTTGCCGCCCTGCTGCTTTGCCAGGTGCCGGCGCCGCTCCAGCTCACGAATTTCGTTTTCCCAGCTCATGTCATTCCGGATCCGCGAATACCGGCGGGCGTTTTTCGAAATTGGCGACGATGGCTTCACGCTGGTTGGCGGAGCCAATCAACGCTGCCTGCAGGCTTGCTTCAAGCTCGAGGCCGGTGCGTTCGTCCGCATGCCATGTCGTTTCCAGCAGCTGCTTGCCCGCACGGACGGCATCCGGTGACTTCCCTGCGATTTCGCGCGCCAGCGCCATCGCTGCCGCGTGCGGATCGTCAGCGACGCGCGTTACCAGGCCAAGCGATTGTGCTTCCTCTCCATTCAAAACCCGTCCGGTAAAGGTGAGCTCTTTGGCAACATCCAGCGGCACGAGGTCGCGTAAAGTCTGGGTCAAACTCATGTCGGGGATCAGGCCCCACTTGATTTCCATGATCGACATTTTCATGTCCGGCGCCGCGATCCGGATATCAGCGCCCAGCGCGATTTGCGCACCGCCGCCGTATGCAACGCCATGAATAGCGCTGATCACAGGGACCGGCATACGTTTCCAGACGTAGGCCGGACGCTGGGCGCGATTCTCCGGGCGTTCGTCTTTCGCCATCAGGCTGTCGACCGAGCCTTGCGCGCCCTCGCTATCCGCCATGCCTGCAAAGCTTTCCATATCGAGGCCTGCACAGAAGCCACGCCCGTTGCCAGAAAGCACAACGGCGCGCACGCGCTTGTCTTCCGCCAACCTTTCACCAGCGTCGATGATGGCGCTGAACATCGCGCCGGATAGGGCATTGTATTTTTCCGGTCGATTGAGGCGCACGTCAGCAACCCCATCAGATACCTCAACAGTGACCAGATCGTCGGCCATGTTTATCCCCCTGCAACATTTTCAAGCCGCGGGATGCTACCACACTCGCCTGAGCGAGGCCGCGTTGCGAATTCAGGCGGGTCGCTGCACGACGGAAGTCGTGAGGCGGCCAACGGTGACCATCCGTGCCCGTTCGTCCCATGCCTGAAGGTCCCATACCATCGACGAACGGCCAACGCGTAACGCCCGGGCCTGACCGGTGACCCAGCCGGTGCTGACACCGCGCAGGTGATTACAGTTGATCTCCAGGCCAACGCACATCTTGCCTTCACCCACACAGTGATTGGCGGCTGCACTCGCCAGCGTTTCCAGCAGCAGCGCGGAGGCGCCACCGTGCAGGAGCCCGAAGGGTTGTATGGTGCGCGAATCCACAGGCATGCGCCCCTGCAGATAGTCCGCGCCGACTTCGGTCATTTCGATCCCCAGGTGCGCCACCGCCGTATTCTGGTGCAGCGTGTCGAGCGCCCGGAGATCGGGTTCAATCACCCAGATCTTCTCGCTCATCGACTACAGCTGCGTCTGATGCGGCCGCAGGCCGGAAGCGCACAAACAACGATCACTCAACTCGATTCCCCCCAACGAGTACTACCCGGAGCGCTCACCGCTCACAGGTTTGTCTGTATGGTCTCGAATGCCCGCCGGTTTGTAAAACCAGTGCAAAAACAACCTCTCGATCCCCTCGGCGGGCGCGCGCTTAAGTTACCTTAGTCGCTCTCTTCCAATCGGAAAGCCCATGAACCTGAATCTGCTCATAGAACGCCATCCGCTCCTGCACGCGGACCTGCGTAATCTCGGTCTCTCCTATCGACATGTGCTCGCCGTCGGGAGCCGGATCTCCGCGCAGCTCGGCGCTGCGAACGGCAACCTCAGCCAGGTCCTGGAAAGAATGGACCGCGCAGGCTTCGTTTCCGCGGTCGACGTGAAGGACATCGCCGCGGAAGCAGGGATCCCTCCAGCGCTCGCACAGGCCAGCGTTTTCACCATTGCACCGTGGGTGGAGAGATTTCGGCTGACGACCCATTAATAGAGTATCCTGAGACTATGAATATATGGCTGCTGGAGGACGACCCGGCACAAGCGCAAATGCTGCTGACCTGGCTGCAGGAGGCAGGCCACGGCGTTCGTCACTTCGAGCGCAGCGCAGACATACGCGAAGCTTTGGGCCAGGGCAGCTTCGATCTTCTCATTCTCGACTGGGAGCTGCCGGACGGCACCGGCATCGAAGTGCTCACCGACGTGCGCAGCAAAGCGAGCTGGCACGTGCCGGTGCTGTTCGTGACCCAGCGCGAAGCTGAGAGCGACATCGTCAATGCGTTGGCAAACGGCGCTGACGACTACATGGTCAAACAAATCAGCCAGGCGGAATTTCTCGCGCGCGTGGAAGCCCTCGGGCGCCGTCTTGTCAATCAGGAACTCGACTTCGACGTCGGCCCATACACATTCAAACCGCAGAGCCAGACCGTCCTTCTGAACGGCGAAGCCTGTGAGCTTACTGCCAAGGACTTCGACCTCGCCTGGTACATGTTCCGGCACAAAGGCAGACTGCTATCCAGAGCACAACTGCTGCGCGACGTATGGGGTGTGAGCGGCCTCAACACCCGGACGGTCGACGTACATGTCAGCCGCATTCGCAAACGGCTGGCGATAACGCCGGAAAAGGGGTTTCGCATAAAGACGATCTATCAGCACGGCTATCGCCTCGAAGAATTATGATCCGCGGCCAGGCGCTTCTTCTTCTCTTAATTTCGCTTTGCTGTCAGCCGGCGGCTTTCGCAGACGACTGGCAGTACACGCTCAGGCCCGGCGACGACCTCTGGACAATTGCCCGGGACTACTGTGGCAGCGGCAACCTCGCACAGGCAATCGCGGATCACAACGGCGTGGGCGACGTCTCCGCATTGCGCGCCGGTCAGCGGCTGGCTATTCCCACCGCGTGGTTGGTGTTTGCACCGGCAACAGCAACAGTCATCGAAGCTTCCGCGGATGCGCGCATCCTGCGCAGCGCCCCCGCCGGTACCAGTGTCCCCGCCCGCGCAGGTGATTTGCTCGACATGGGTGACCGCATCGTAACTGGCGAAGGCGGCGTGCTCGTCGAATTTGCCGACACTTCCCAATTGGCGGTGCAACCCAATTCCGAGGTCCTCTTCAATAAGCTGACCGCGTTCGGACCGGCGGGCATGGTCGACACGCACCTGCGTTTTGCCTACGGTCGCGGCAGCGCGCGGGTACAGCCGCAAAGCCGCGGCGACCGCTTCCGCATACAGACGCCGCAGGGCATAGCCGCAGTACGCGGCACGGAGTTCCGCGTTGGTCATCGCAGGGACGACAATGCCTCCAACAGCGAAACCCTCGAGGGCCTGGTGGCATTTCTGCAGTCGAATCAAAGTACGGAACTGCCCGCCGGCTTCGGCGTTGCCGCCAGCGCGCAGGGTGTCATCAAGGAAACCCTGCTCGATGCGCCGCAATGGGTCGACCAGAATCCGACCACCTCGGAACAGGCCACCGTACGTTGGCAGGCAGTCCCCGGCGCAGAGACTTATGTCGTCAGCTGGGCGCAAGGAAATGCCCCGGACATCATCGTCAGCGAGTTCATCACCACTACGAACAGCGCAACGGTGACGGTGCCGCCCGGTGACTACAGGCTTGGTGTACGCGGCGTCTCGGGCAACAACATCGAGGGTTACGACGCCTACCGTATGCTCGGGGTTAAGAATCTGCCCCCCGTCCTGCAACCCGTCGATGCCAGGCTGGCAGGGCGTGTCGAATTCGCCTGGCAACACGCGCAGCCGGGCGACACGTTCGAGCTCACCCTCGATGCGGACCACTTCGACAATCCGCAAATCATCAGCGTCGAAAACTCATCCCATAGCACCTCGCTCGCGGCGGGCAATTACCGCTGGCGCGTGCAGGCATCTGACAGCGCCGCTTCGGCGGTCCAGGCATTTACGCTGACTCCGTCGGCACCGCAGAATCTCCGCGTCAAGCGGCGTGACAAAACGCTCATGCTGCGTTGGGAAGCCGATGACCTGACGGCCACTCATCGCATACGGTTGCGCAGGGTGGATGACGGCACCATCATCGAGGAGACCGCAACCGGAACCTCGATCGAGATTACAGTGCCGCGATATGGCGAATACCAGCTCGAACTTGCGTCGCTCGAGAACTCGCTGCAAAGTGAAACGCTGTCTTACACGGTACAGGTATTCAAACGGCCTTGGTGGATGAGCCTGCTCATACCTCTGATCGCGCTCTGACCTCGCGCGCCGATCCCCAGCGACGCTTTCGCCTCGAGTCGAGCGCACTCCTGGTGCTGGCTTGTGCTTTCGTCATCCTCGCGCACACGCAACGCTGGTTCGAAGATCTCGACCGGCTGCTTTACGACCTCCAGATCGCTGCCATCGAGGCACCGCGCCACGCCGACATCGTCGTTGTCGCGATCGACGATGCGAGTCTCTATGCCTACGGACCCTGGCCTTGGCCTCGCGATGTGCAGGCAGCTTTGCTCGAAGCGATCAACGCATTGGCGCCTCAGGCTGTCGCGCTGGATATCATCTACGCCGGCGAGACCACGCACGACGCAACATTCATCAGCACCGCCGCTGCCACATCCCACCTGGCTTTGCCAATGATGGTCGACACGCTGGGTCAGGGCCGGCAGCACATCGAAGTCCTGCCGATTCCCGGCCTCATAGAAACGGCCGAAAATCTCGGCCACGTGCACGTGGAGCTGGACGAAGATGCCATCGCCCGCGGCACCTACCTCTTCCAAGGCGTCGGCACGCCACGCTGGCCGCATTTGATGGTCGAACTGTCCGCGCTGTTGACGGAGCGCGTGACGGACCAGTGCGGTGAGCTCAAGGCTGCCACCTTGAACATCGTGAAGTGCGGCTACGTGCGACTCCCGTTCGCGGGTCCGCCAGGCACCTATCCGCAGGTTTCCGCGCTCACACTGCTTGACGGCGACGGAGACCCGGAGCTGCTGCGCAACGCGCTTGCGGACAAAATTGTCCTGGTCGGCTTGACGGCCACGGGCTCCGGGGACTGGGTGACGAGCCCCACCAGCGGCGAAGTCGGTCCGATGTCCGGCGTCGAGTTCAACGCCAACTTGTTGAGCGCACTGGCGACCGACAGCCTCATACGTGAAGCGCCCGATGTCCTGTCTTTGATCTTCGCGCTCAGCATCGTGATCCTGTGCACGTTGCTGCTGCCGCGCTTGAAACCCAAGCAGATGCTGATCGTGACGCTGTCCCTGGCGCTCGCACCTCTCGCCCTGAGCAGCGTCTCGCTGGGCCTTTTCTGGCACCACATGAGTCTGGCACACGCGACCATCGCTGTGGTCCTCCTGTATCCGCTGTGGAGCTGGCGCCGTCATGAAATCGCCTGGACATTCATACAAACAGAGCTCGAACGCATCGATCTCGAAAGCCGCGATTGGAACAAACAGATGCAAGCACTCCCGGCACGCCGGGGCACGCTCATCGAACAGCTGGACAAATTGCTCGATGGCACGGTGAGGCTCGTTGGCGAAGCCAGCGACATACAACTTCAATGCGAACGCAAACTGCCTTTGACGGGGGCCGAAGCCGCCCTGCTGAGGGATGCAAGCGAACAATTTTATGCCGCCCGAGGCACGATCCCGGGGCCGCCCGGCGAGATCCTCGCCGCCCAGATACGTCGTCTGGAGCTGGCGGCCCGGGAGGTGCGCGAAGGACGAGCGATGGGGCTTTCGGGCTTGAGCCACATGTCCAACGGCGCGCTGATCATTTCCGCCTTCGGCGATATTCGATTCGCCAATGCTGCGGGGGCCGCGCTGCTCAATCTGAGTCAACAGCCAACAAACGCTGCTTTCGAAACCCTGGAAGCCATCCAACCGCCCCTGGGCGAGACCTGGCCCGATATCGCCAGACGCGCTGTTTTCGCTAACGAACCGACATACTTCGAAGGCGTAAGCCCGGCCCAACAGCCCATATTCGTCAGCGTGGAGCCGCTTCTGCAAGAAGGCGCCGCTTATGC
This sequence comes from Pseudomonadales bacterium, assembly GCA_965267275.1. Lineage (GTDB taxonomy): Bacteria > Pseudomonadota > Gammaproteobacteria > Pseudomonadales > Azotimanducaceae > UBA4421. The sequence continues at coordinate 324,921 of OZ253950.1, read as the reverse complement.
AACCTTATGGATAGTCACCCTGGCTGACCTTTCGGCGATACGCGAGGCACAGGCGCAACGCGAAGAAGCCCTCGCATTTCTATCTCACGACATCCGCTCGCCTTTGCTCTCTGTGCTGGCTCTGCTTCGGAGCGCGGATACGGACACGCAGCTTCTGCAAGAGATAAGTCGCTACACGCAAAAGAGCCTTTCCACGTCTGAGCAGTTTCTGCAGCTTTCCCGCCTGCAGATGCAAAGCGACTTCGAGAAGTACGACACGGAGCTCGAGCAGGTATTACGCAACGCGGTGGAACAGGTCTTCTTTCTGGCGAAAGACAAGGGAATACGATGTCAGGTTGAAACCAAGCTGGCCGGCGAGCATGAAGAGGACGGCGTCTGGGTCAACGGCAACGGCGAACTTCTGGAGCGCGCGTTCATCAACCTGTTGACCAACGCAATCAAATACAGTGAACGAGGCACCAGCGTGACGCTACGTTTGAGCGTCGACGACAACATGGCAGAGGTCGTGGTCGCCGACGAAGGTTACGGCATCCCCGCTGACGAACTCGAACACATCTTTGCGCCGTTTTTCCGCTCATCGGCTCCCAAACTTGCCGAGCATCGTGGCGCGGGCCTGGGCCTGCGGTTTGTCAAAACCGTATTCGATCGTCACAACGGCAGCATTGACGTCGCCAGCGTCTGGGAGAAAGGCACTACGTTTACTGTACGCCTGCCCATCTGCCCGCCTGAGGCCTGAACGCCCAGCTCTCTTGCTCAGTCTGTTTCGAACGTATAACCAACCACGTCGGCAACGTCGTCTGGGCCCAGCGCGCGATAAAGCGCGTTGGCGGGCAGATTCTCCACTTCAGTTCCGAGCCACGCTTCCTCACAACCGGAGGCTTCAGCAATTTCCAGCAGCTTGCCCATCAGTGCCTTCCCAGCCCCCCGCTGCCGCTGATCGGCACAGACGTCTACCTCGTCTATGTAGAGCCAAAGCTCGTGATCGTAAGGCTTCATCTCAAGGCGCGCGGAGGCGATGCCAAGCAGCTTACGCGCACCGGCTTCGTGCTCATGACAGGCGATGAATACAGTGTCCGCGCGCGCCAGATAAGCGGCCAGCGCGTCCGTTGCGTACACGGACATCTCATTGGCCTCATCCCAGAGCGCACTATTTATCTCGTTGACCAATGCCTGCAGGTCGTCATCTGGCGTGACGCGCTGAACAACGATCATGCCCCTCCCGATTGGTTGTTTTCTAAAGGGCGCGGCCTGACGACCCCGGCGGCTAACCGCCTTCCACGACCGCCAGCAGCTGATCTTCTTCGACCTGGTCTTCCGGGGCGACGCAGATCTCGATGACGGTGCCGTCGGCCGGCGCTTCCACGGGGATCTCCATCTTCATGGATTCGAGGATCATGATGACGTCCCCTTCGGTAACCTCGGCGCCGGTCTCCAGCAGTACTTTCCAGACGTTGCCGGTCACCTCACTCTCCACTTCATGTCTCGCCACGGACTCTCTCCTTCCAGTTGATCGTTAAGACAGCAGCCTGGATACGATGGACGTATCCACCTCGCCGCGCAGGAATGCGCCGTCCTGCAGGACCCGCTCGAGCAGACGAGCGTTCGTTTTGACGCCGGCGACTTCAAAAGCACGCAACGCCACCAGCAGTCTACCTATCGCCATTTCGCGTGTGGAGCCATGCGCAATGATCTTCGCCAGCAACGCGTCGTAGAAGGGCGTGACGTTCTGCCCTTCCTGGTATCCGGTTTCAATGCGGACGCCGTGCAGAGCCGGATAGCGAAACAGCGCCAGACGACCCGTGCTGGGCATCAGCGTTTCGGGATCTTCCGCATAAAGGCGCGCCTCTATGGCGAAACCTTCTGGTGCAGCGATCGCAGGCAACGGCTCACCCGTGGCGAGACGGATCTGCAGCTGCACCAGATCACAGCCTGTCACCATTTCGGTGACGCCATGCTCCACCTGTATGCGGGTATTCATCTCGAGAAAGCCAACCTCGCCACTCGCGGAAAACAAAGTCTCCAACGTACCGACGTTGTCATAGCCAAGATCGCCGCAGACCTTTGCCGCGAGCTCCGCGGTTTGCTGAATGAAACCGCGGTCTATCCCCGGCGCAGGCGTCTCCTCGATCAGCTTCTGATTACGCCGCTGCACAGAGCACTCGCGTTCATAGAGATGTATCGCGTTACCGTTCCCATCACCGGCAACCTGGAATTCGATATGGCGTGGCTGCACGAGCAGCCGCTCGAGATAGACGCTGCCGTTAGCGAAAGCGCTATCAGCAACCGCACGCGCCTGCTTGATGGCGGTCAGGAGATCAGCGGGATCATGCACAGCCAGCATGCCCATGCCACCGCCACCGCCGCTTGGTTTGACGAGCACCGGATAGCCTATGTCGTCCGCCGCCGCGACCGCCGCGTCATCTCCGTCGAGCAATCCGCTGCCGGCAAAAACAGGGAAACCGCGCCCCGCCATCAGCTGACGCGCGGCCACTTTGTCACCCATCTCTCTGAGCCAGCGCGGACGCGGTCCGATGAAACACAAACCCTGCTCTATCGCCGCTTCGGCAAAGTCCGGGTTCTCGGCAAGAAACCCATAGCCGGGATGCACCGCGTCGGCACCGGCACGACGTGCTATCTCGAGCAACAGATCCTGATTGAGATAAGTCTCGCGCGGCTGCGAGCCGGGCAGCGCATAAGCCTCATCCGCTTCGGCAATGTGGGGTGCGCCGGCGTCCGCCTCGGAAAAGACGGCGACGCTTTTGATGCCCATCTCACGACAGGCGCGCACGATGCGCCGCGCGATCGCGCCGCGGTTGCAGACCAGTACTTTGTCGAGCGCCTCAGGCACCATCGAATTCGAAATCCACGTATTCGCGCCAGGCTTCGATGAAGCCACCCAGACCGCGGCCGGCGGTCTGCGGCGTGCGCAGCCCGAGGCGCTCAGCGTCCATGACGGCTTGCAGAATATCCGCACGCTGGACCGGCGTCAGCGCCAGAGGAATGACGTGCGTGGCGGCGGGCCCCTTATGGTCAGCAGGTACGTCGATCGGCGTTTGCGCAACGGCATTGAGCAGCAGGCTGCTGAGCTCCGCCCGCTCGAGCTGTCCCAGCAGATCGATACATTGCTCGAGCATCCAGCGGGTCCAGTGGTCCGGCCGGTCACACAACGCTTTGTAGGTTTGCCAGTCCACCGTTTCCGCTACAGTGAAAGCGTGTTCCCCGTCAGGCGCTCATAAGCTTCAACATAGCGGGCAAGGCTTTTCTCCACCACCTCGGCAGGCAGCTCCGGTCCAGGCGGGGTTTTGTCCCATTCACCCGCGCTGACGACCGTTTCCAGGTAGTTGCGCACGATCTGTTTGTCGAAACTCTGTTGCTCGCGCCCCGGCTGCCAATCCGCGGCCGGCCAGAAACGCGAACTGTCGGGCGTAAAGATCTCGTCGATGAGCAGCGGTTCGGCAACGCCCGGCACTCTGCCGAATTCGAATTTCGTATCCGCCAGGATAATACCGCGCTCCGCTGCGTAAGCGCTCGCGCGACCGTAGAGTTCGAGCGTCTTGGCACCCAGCCACTCCATGAGCGCCTCGCCAACGATGGCCGCCCCCTCGGCAAAGCTGATGTTCTCGTCGTGACCGGTCTGCGCCTTGGTAGACGGCGTAAAGAGCGGTTCAGCCAGTTTGTCGCTGTTGCGCAAACCCTCCGGCAACTCGATTCCGCAAACCGACCCCGTCGCCTGATAGTCTTTCCAGCCGCTGCCCGTGATGTAGCCGCGCGCAACGCACTCGATGGGCACCACCTCGGTTTTGCGGCAGAGCATGATACGTCCGTCGAGCAGGGCCTGCTGCTCAGACGTCAGCCCGGGAACGTCCGCGACATCGGTGCTCAACAGATGGTGATCGACGGTATCGGCGAAAAAGTCGAACCAGAATTTCGAAATCTGCGTCAGCACAATGCCTTTCCCGGGCAGCCCGTTGGCAAGCACGACATCGAAAGCACTGATGCGATCTGTGGCGATGATCAAGAGTGCTTCTTCGCCACTCGCAAGCGTCACGTCGTAGAGGTCACGCACTTTTCCTGACCGCTTGTTAGGCAGCGTCAGATCGGTACTGAGGACGGCATCAGACATAGATATATCCCGGAAGAGGCATGGTCGCTACGCGACGTTACCGCCATCTGCCATATAGACGGATCCCGTCACGAAGCTCGCGTCGTCGCTTGCCAGGAACAACATGACGTTGGCGATATCCTCCGGCTCCGCATAGCGTCCCAGCGGGATACCGGCCTCCATCAAGGCCTTGGCCTCTTCGCCAGCGCCAGGCGCCATGCCTTCCTCGAGGCTGCGCATCATGCGCGTTTCCACGGGAGAAGGATTCACCGTGTTCACCCGTATGTTAGCCGGGGCACACTCCTTGGCAGCAGACTTCATGAGCCCGATCACGGCATGCTTGCTCGTAACATAGGGTGCAACGCTGGGCGCGCCGCGTATGCCGGCAACGCTCGACGTGATGATGATACTGCCGCCGCCGCGCTCGGTCAGCGCAGGTATCGCCGCGCGCAGGCCCAGAAACGGACCTTTCACGTTGACCGCCATGACCTGGTCGAAGCGCGCTTCGTCATAATCGAGAATCGATGCCACGTCGCCTTCGATCCCGGCATTTGCCAGAAAGGCGTCTACACCGCCATAACGTTCTTTAGCGGTGTCGATCATGGCCTGATTGTCTTCGGCCCGGGTGACGTCAGCGACGAAATAGCTGACCTTGTTGCTGCCGATCTCAGCGCATGCATCGGCAAGCGCCGTCTCGTCGAGGTCAACCAGAAGGACGTCGGCGCCCTCATCTACGAAGCGTTTACCTGCCGCTTTGCCAATGCCGCCTGCGCCACCGGTAATCACGGCGACTTTCCCATCGAGCCTGCCCATATGCCTCCCTCACTTTCTACCGCAATCTCAGAGAGCATCGCGGCCTTATTCAACTACCGTCTCAACCAAAAGCCTGATCGAGATCAGCGATCAGGTCGTCAACGTCTTCTATGCCGACTGATATGCGGATCAGCGAATCCGCGATGCCCATCGAGGCACGCCGCTCCGCGCCCATCTCATGATATATCGTATGCGCGACCGGGATCGCGAGCGTGCGATTGTCTCCCAGATTCGTCGAGCTGATGATGAGCTCGAGGCGGTCCAGGAAGCCCCAGAGCTCAACGTCCGCTTTGAGTTCAAAGCTGAAGAGCGCGCCGGGATAGCGAAACAGCCGGGCAGCCCGCTCGTGCTCGGCATGGTCAGGCAGTCCCGGGTAGTAGACCTTATCCACTTTGGGATGCGCCGCCAGGTATTCGCAGAGCGTTTGTGCCGACTCACATTGCCTTGTCTGCCTGAGCGCGAGCGTCTCCGCGCCGATGGCAATGTGATGCGCGGTTTCCGGGCTCAGCGCCGCGCCGAAGTCACGTAAACCTTTCTTGCGGATCTGCGTGATCCCCCAGAGCTGCGGATCACCCTTCTGATAAGTGTCGTAGATGTTGGGAAAGCGGCTCCAGTCGTAGTGACCCATTTCGGTGATTGCGCCACCGAGCGCGTTGCCGTGTCCGGCGATGTACTTCGTCAAGCTGTTGATCACGAGGCTTGCATGCACTTCGGTGGGTTGAAAGAGAAAGGGGGAGGTCATCGTGTTGTCGACCACGTAGATCAGACCGCGCTCGCGGCAGAGTTCGCCGATTTCGGCGAGCGCTGTGACCTGCGTACGCGGGTTCGCAATCGTTTCCACGAAGACGAGCCTGGTGGCCGGGGTAACGGCGGCGGTTACCGCGTCGATGTCAGTCGCGTCCACAAAGGTGACGTTGATGCCCTGCGTGTCGAAAGTGTTGAAGAGACTGTTGGTGTTCCCGAACAGATAAGCGCTCGACACCACGTGATCTCCAGGACGCAGCAGCGCAAAGAACGTCGTGCCGATGGCCGCCATGCCGGTACTGAAGCAGATCGATTTGAGGCCCTGCTCCATGACGGTGATCTTCGCCTCGAGCGCGTCGACGGTCGGATTGACCTGTCGTCCATAGGTGTACCCGGGGCTTGTACCCTGGAACACCGCGGCAAGGTCGCGCGCGTTGTCGTAGCCGAAGGCAACCGAGGTATGCACCGGTTTGTGCACCGCGCCGTGCTCGATCTCCCGAGACCGGTCCTGGTGCACGATTTTTGAAGTGAAGCCTTTCATAGCCACAGGCAGCTCACAGAGAAGAGCCGCGAACTATAAGGTATAACGCCCTTGCCGGGCTATAAGAAGGCGCGGACGCCAGATGACGTCCGATTGGCGCTCAGGCGGTGGCGACGGCCGACTTATCCGTCAGCACGCCCGCAAACGAATTGTCTTGCAGGAGCGCCACCAGCTCATCCGCCGGCACGGCGGGCGAGAAGATGTAACCCTGCACCTCTTCACACCCTTGCGCTTCGAGATACTTGAGCTGAGTGCGATTTTCGACACCTTCCGCGATCAGGTCGAGCTGCAGACCGCGCGCCATCGCAACGATGGCGTCGATGATGCTCGCATCGCCCTGCTCGGCACGAATATCGCCGACGAACGAGCGATCGATCTTGAGCGTATTGATCGGAAACTGATGCAGGTAGGACAACGAAGAGTAGCCCGTGCCGAAATCGTCGATTGCAATGCGGGTCCCGAGCTTGCGCAGCGCTTTGAGCTTGGGAATGATGATCTCCATGTCCTGCATCAGCGTGTTCTCAGTGATCTCGAGCTTCACACACCTGGGGTTCAGGCCGGACGCGGTAAGGCTCGACGTAAACCGTTCTACGAAACCTTCCTGTTCGAGCTGCTGCGCGGTGAGATTGACGGACAGGCAGATCTCTCCGTAGCCCGCGCGCTGCCAGGCAGCCACATCGTGAAAGGCTCGTTGCTGAACGTACTCGTCAATCTGCAGAATCAGCCCTGTTTCCTCCGCGAGGGGTAGAAACTCACGCGGCTCGATCATGCCCCGCACGCCGTGACGCCAGCGGACGAGCGCTTCGACACCGGTGATGGCGCCGTTCTTGAGCGCTACCTGCGGTTGATAAAAAACCTCGAACTCACCCTGTATCAGCCCATTGCGCAACTCGCGCTCCATGTTGAGCCGGGTCGAGAATTGATGGTTCATCTCGTCCGAGAAGAACTGATAGCCGTTTTTGCCCCGGCCTTTGACGTGATACATCGCGATATCGGCGTTCTGTATCAAAGATTCGCCGCTGTCGCCGGCCTCGGGGTACATCGCTATACCGATGCTGGCACCGACAAAGAGCTCGTGGCCATCGATCACAAACGGCTCGCTCAAGCGGTCGAGTATCTTTTCCGCGATGACAACGACGTCATCACGAGTGCGAACCTCGGGAAGCAGGAGCGTAAATTCGTCGCCACCAAAGCGGGACAAGGTATCGCCTTTGCGCAGGCAGCTCTGCAGCCGATTCGCAACCGCTTTGAGCAGGCGGTCGCCCATGCTGTGCCCGAGGGTATCGTTGACGAGCTTGAAGCGGTCGAGGTCCAGGAACATCGCCGCGAGCTTGCGCTTGTTGCGCCGCGCATGGGTAATGGCAAGGTTGAGACGGTCTTTCAAGAGCGCGCGATTGGGCAGGTGCGTCAGGAGGTCGTGATAGGCCTGGAAATTGATGACTTCCTGGGCTTCTTTACGTTCACTGATATCGCGCGCGGTGCCATACGTGCCGGCAAAATTTTCGCGCGTGCGCTCATGCTCGTCCGCGTAGATGCCCATCGCGGTCAGCTCAGCCCATACCGTCTGGTTGCGATTGATCCCCATGCGCCGGTCAGCGCGCTTGCTTTTCAGGCGGATCTCGACGTTCTTGACCGCACGATCGCCGGTGCGCCGCTCGTTGAAGAGGTTGTGCGCTGCCTGCAGGTCGTCATCGTCAATCAGCTCAGCGTAGTGTTTACCAAGCAGCTCATCCTTGCTGAAACCCAGCATGGACTGGATACGATCGTTCAGGAAGCTGAAACAGCCGTTGCGGTCCAGCATGTAGACGAGGTCGGGCGAGCTGTTGACGATGAATCGGTGCAGCTCTTCAGACTGTTTGAGTTGCCCCTCCATCGCTTCATGCTCGTGCTCCAGACGCACCTGACGCAGGGCCGTTTCCATCGTGGCGATGAGCTCGGCCGCCTCGTAGGGTTTTTTGACGAAATCAAAAGCACCGCAGTGCAGCGCGTGTTTCACGCCGCTGAAGCTCGAATCGCCGCTGACGACGACGATTTTGCATTTCAGTTTCTCCCGCGCGGCGTAATCGAGAATGTCGTGGCCGCTGATCCCGGGCATGATCAAATCGAGCAGGACAACGTCATACGCATCGCTCTGCAGCATCTGCATGGCGGCTTCGCCACCAAGGGCCTGATCGGCCTCGTAACCGTAAAGCGTCACCAGATGATGGAGCGAGGTGAGCAGCTCCTGCTTATCATCGACGAGCAGAATGCGGGCTTGATGCAGGTCGGCAACAGGCCGGTTCATCAATTTGGCAAAAGATTCTCGCGGGCTTAAATTTTCACTCATCGATAAATTCGTTGCTGCACTGGCATTTGCGCATGCATCCGTCGCGTCTGGGAGCTCAGGCTGCTGCCGCTGGTCGCAACGCTACGATCACCGGCAGGGCCCACCGCAGTGTTGTCGCAGATTCGCCGGACCACCTCCCATCTCTCCCGGGGTGCGTCGCTCAGGCGTCTCTCACTCATTGTTGTTCGCCAATTGGAACAAGATTGACGGATCGCGTAAAGCGCTCATTTGTATCCAGACGGGATACATACGCGCCTCGCGCCAGGTGGATTACGAATCTGTGACACGCACCCGGCGCAGCCTGCTGATATCAGGGGCCGGGCTCAGGCTGCGCAAAGGGCCGCGGCCACAGCTCAAACACGCGCGCCAGCGCGGACAGAGCCAGCGCGTGCTTCAGCTCGCCGCTGCGCACCGCAGCCTGTACCTCGGCCTCCGTCATCAGCTCGACGGCAATGGCCTCGCCGGTCCCGAGCGCCTGTTCCTGCACGAGCTCCGCGTCTTCGGCCAGCCAGTGATGGCAAAGATGATTGTGAAACGCGGGATTGGGTTCGACGGCGCCCAGATAAGTCCACTTCGAGGCGCCATAGCCCGTCTCTTCGAGCAGCTCACGCGCAGCGGCCTGGCCAGAGTCCTCGCCGGGATCCACCATGCCTCCGGGGGTCTCCAGCGTGGAGTAGCCGACACCGAAGCGGTACTGGCGGATCATGACGGAGCGCCCTTCGCGATCGAGCGCCACCATGTTGACCCAATCGACGCTTTCCAGCACGAGACGATCGAACTCGCGGCCGTTGCGCGGATTGCGCATGCGGTCGATACGCTTTTCAAACAGGATCAGCCCGGCTTCCGGATCGTAGCGGGAATCGATTTTCTGCCAATCCAAGTCATTATCCGTCAAGCCGACCTCCTCAATAGCCAGTGAGTTCCATATAACCGCGCCCCAGGCGTTCTCCTGCAGCGTCACGCACAGCAACAATGCCTTCCCAATAGGTCAATCCAACATCCATCAGCTGGTCGTCCAGCATCGCTTCTATCAACCACTCTTCACCTCCGACAGCCTCGACCGCCGGATCAAAACGCAGACGCCAGGCAACCGGCCAGACGGCGCCATCGGGCGCCTGCCAGAAACGCTCAGGGATCAGCTGGTAGTCCCGAGCCTCGAGCGCGCGCCGGCTGCCGCCACCGGCGCTGACATAGAGGCCATGATCATATGGATCGCGCGTGCCGTCCCTGCGCGTCAGGCTGAACGCCATGATGCTGCGGCCGTCGTCCAGCTGCAGCGCAAACCAGTTCCACCCTGAGAGATGATCGCCGAGCACGGAGGTACTCCATTCGCGATCGAGCCACGCCCATCCTCGCACCTCGATGTCCCGGCCCTCCATGCGCAAGCGCCCCTCAGTGCGCAGACGCGGCATGGAATAGTAGTAGCTCGCCTGACCAGGACCTTTGTGTGACAGCCCGGCATCGCCCTGCAGCACTAACGGCTGGGTCTGGGTGAATGACAGCGATACCGCGAAACTTTCGGCATCCGCGCTCAGCTGCACCGCAAACGGCTCGGCCGCGAGCTCGCTCAACGTCCAGTCTTCGATCCACGCGCGGAACGGCGCAGCCTGCGCGCCAGCCAGCTGCGGATGACCACGGCTGAAGCGCTGGGCGTGCACATGCGCCCCGCGGTCCACGTCGGTAACGGCAAGATGCGCCAGATAAGCCTGGGCCGTATGCCACGGGCCGCTGCCCGTGGGCGCCGGGTTGAGCGCCTGGCGAAACAAGGTGAACTGCATGCCGAAGTCTCGACCATCATCGTCGACGAGCACGGCCGTGACATACCACCATTCGCTGCGATAAGCCGGGTGGGGGCCGTGATCGTCAGGGAAGACGAAGGCCCGCGGCTCAGTCGCTTTGGCATAGCCTTCGCCGTCTCCACCCAGGACCGTGTTCACCCTGAGGCCGGCACCGAGCCCTCGCTCGTCGCGCTCGACCGCGTCGCAGCCCGTCAGGATAACGCCCAGCACAATGCCGGCAGTCACCCGCTTATACACGGCCCACATGAGTGCCCTCCTCGCGGCGGCCGAAACGCAGCAGCCCGGCACAGCCCGCTGCCGCCAGCCCCCAGCCGATGGGCATCAACACCGCGTCGACTGAAAATTCGAGCGCCACGGTCCAGCCAAAAGCACGGGGATTGATCACGTCACATAAGATCCAGCCGAAAGCGCTGCCGAGCGGCCAGGCGAGCGCTACCGCCACCGCGCCCACACCCACGCCCAGCGCGAAGTCCATGCCCGCGCCCTCCCAGGTCGATACCCCAAGGCTCGACATCAGCCGCGCGCTGCTGCGGCGATTCAAGCGGACGGTGGTCACAGCGACATAGACCCCTATCCCTGCGACGATGAGGGCAATGGTGATCAGCACACGCGTGATGGCGAAAGTCTGATCAAACGTCGTCAGCGCGACTTCACGGAGGTCGCGCTGCAGTTCAACTTCCGCAGTCGGCGCCTGCGCGCGCAGCCAGGCGAGCATGGCTGCGGGATCATTCGTATTGAAGCGCAACGACGTCACGCGCACGCCAAGGACATCATTGAGGCCGCTCGACCGGTCGAGGATCAGGCGCGGCTGCAGATCGCCGAAACTGGAAAAGACGCCCGCCACGGTCAGCTCGCGATCCGCAATCGAGAACGTCTCACCCACTGCCAACGCCAGCGCGCGCGCGCCCTGCTCACTCAACAGCACTTCGTCTGATCCGAGCGGTCTATCGAGCCCGTAACGCGCGCTTTCAAACGCATCCATGCGCGTCAGCGTGAGATCCACGGGTGTGCCGCCGAGGCGCAGCGATGTCGTATCGTAGGCTTGGAGACGGGTCACGCGCGGGTCCTGCGCCAGACGTTCCTCGAGCTGCGTCAGGGCAGGGCTCTGCGTCTCGACGATGAGATCGTATGTTAGCCGGCGATCCAGCATACGGGTGAAGTCAGCGCGGAAACTGTCCACCATCAAACCAACCCCGATAGCCGTCGCTACAGCAAGCGACAAGCCGGCCAACGCAATGGAAAACTCCCGCGGATACCACAAGAGCTCTCGCAATGTGAGGCGCACGAGCAACGGACCGCCCAGCCAGCCGCCATGGGTCCGCAAACGCGTGAGCAAGGGCACCACGACGAGAGCGGCGAGCACGCTCAGAACTGCTATGGCAGCAAAGCCACCAAGCAAACCGCTGGTCTCGCTCGCTACGCCAAAGATGGCAAGTCCCGCCATGAAGGTAACGACGAGCCATCGAAACCGCGCGCCGGCGCCGCCCTGTGCGCTGTCCTCGGCGCGGCCCAGCGCAATCAAACCGCCGACAAGGCACACGCCCACAGAGCTGCCAAACGCTTTGCAGAACACCCATACATCCAGCTGCAGCGGCGCACTCGCCGTCGGCACGGCCGCGCTGTACAACAGGTCCGCCAGAACATAACCAGCAGCCAGCCCTGCAAGGCCGGCCACAAAACCCAGCGTCGTCATCGCCAGTGCAAAATAGACAGCAAGCTCGCGCCAGGTCACGCCGAGCACATGCAATCGCTCGAACACGGGCCATAGACGGCGCAACCAGGACACCGCGACCTGGTACATCAGAAACCACGCCACCAGAAGCGCCAGAGCCCCCAGCGCGCTGATGTTAAAAAGCACCGATTTACCAAACTGGCTGGCGGGATGTTGCTGCGCGAGGCTGACCAGCCGCCACCCGGGGGCGGCATCGACAGCACCGCCCCGATCTGGCAGACCGGCACCAAGCCCCGGCAATAGCGCTTCGCCAAGGTCTTCCAGCCACTGCCATGGATTGGCCAGTTTCACGCCCACATAGGACAGTTTTGCGGGATCCCAGCCGAGCAAATCCTGAACCACGCCGATGTCCGCAACGACCGTGCCGGGCGGCGCCAGGATCGTGCCATTGATCGGAAGATCGAGCGCGTCGACGAGGCTCTGGTCGACCCAGACGCCATTCCAGCGGAACTCGTCACCGCCGCCGAGCGCGTTCGCCTCCACGCTGCCAAGCTCACCCTGCAAGAGATCAATACCCAGTAAACGAACCTCACGCCCGGACATCACAGCCGCTTCATCGATGAGCGGACTCAGTCCCGCTACGCCTTCGAGCTCTCCGCGTCGCCAGCTGCGACGCAGATCGAAATAGGCATCCGCAGACACCTCGGGATGGTGCAGGAAGTGGGTGTAACCCGCCAGCTGACTCGGTATCAGTTCGTCCAGCCGCTCCGCGATATTTGCGCTCACCAGGTGCACGCTGACGATGGAGGTCACGCCAAGGGTCACGCCGAGTACCGCCATCAGGGTGGACAACGGTGTGCGGCGCAGGAAACGCAGGAGCGCCCGCGCAATCATGCGCGTGGTGCCTCGCTTAGTTCCTCGCTTAGTACCAGATGCAGTCTTTTTTCCGCCTGCGCCGCAATCGTTTCGCTGTGCGTGGCTACCACGAGGGCGACACCGCGCTCACGCGCGGCGCGAAACAGCAGGGCCGCAACCTGTTCCGAATTTACCGCATCCAGGTTGCCGGTGGGTTCATCCGCGAGCAGGAGCGGCGGCTGCAGCAGCAGGCCGCGCGCGACAGCGACACGCTGCTGCTCCCCCCCGGACAAGACCTCGGGAAAATCATCGCTCCTGTCACCGAGGCCAAACCCCTCGAGCAGGGCCGTTGCGGCATCATCCAGATCGCGCCGCTTGTTCAGCCGCGCAGGCAGCACCGTGTTTTCCCACACAGTGAGCGTCGGCACGAGGTTGAAAAACTGATGAACGTAGCCCACATGGCGGCGCCGCAGACGGGTCCGGGCCGCATCGTCCAGCTCTCCTAATTCAACTTCGCCATCGGGCAGGCGCAGACGAGCCGCGCCTTCGTCCGCCGTCAAGATACCGGCGAGGATGTTCAATAACGTGGACTTCCCGGAACCGCTCGGTCCGGTAACAGCGAGAGACTCGCCTGGTGCAAGGCTGAAGCTGACATCGCGCAGGACTTGCACCACGCGATCGCCGTCCGCGTAACGCTTGCTCAATCCGGCAACATCTAGAACCGTCGTCATTCAGCGTAGGGGCTGCATGCCCTGCGCGCGCAGCGCTTGAGTCAGAGGCATGAGATGGTTACCTGCGTTCACCCCTGCGAGCACCTCGTCGACATTGTCGAACTGACTCAGCGTCTCCAGCGAACGCAGGGTCGGATCTATCATCTGCCACTGATTCGCCGCATAGCGCTCGAGCGCCGCCGCGGGGGACTCCCAATCCTCATCCGCGGTTTCGTCGGTGTGCGCCAGCGTGTGCTGATCCGGCGGCATGGCAGCGACGAAGAATCGCGTATCAAAGCGCCGGGGGGCGACTTCGGGCGTGAGCCAGTGACTGAAATAAGCAAGTCGGTCACAAGCCACCTGCAGACCTTCGCGTTCGCAGATATCAGCGAAACTGAGCTCATCCGCCAGCAGCCGCTGCCGATACGCATCGAAGCGAGACCGCTCCGCGGAAGTTGAAAAATCCAGCGGCACGCCGTCGCGGTAAGCGAGCAGAACCCCGCACTCCTCGAAACACTCACGCGCGACAGCCACCCAGTAACGCAGCGCACCCGCTCCGATACCGAGCGCACGATTCGCCACCGTGTCTGCAATGCCGTGACATATTTCCGGGGCCCAGTCGGCGGCATCTACCTTACCGCCTGGAAAAACGTGCAGATCCGGAAAGTCGCCGCGGCCCGGGCGCTTGACCATGTAAACCTCAACTCCCCGGGGCGTATCGCGCACCAGCATGACCGTGGCCGCCAACCTGATATTGCCGCGTTCGAGCGGCTGCATATCCGTCAAATCGTGCACTCCTCAACCCTGCGTTTGTACGATCGCTTGAACAATTATTTCCCTAACAGGTCACCAAACATGCCTGAGAATGATATCAACGTGACATCATTGCTCCGGTGAACAATCGCGGTTAGGGTCGGTGCGAGGGGATAAAGCGAAGCTCGCGCTCATGGATCTAAAACAAAAACCCTACAAATTCGTGGTCCGTCTGCCACTGAACTTGCGCAATCAGATCGCCGAAGCTGCGCAGTACTATCGGCGCAGCATGAATTCTGAGATTGTAGCGCGCCTCGAGCAAACCTTCAGCGGTCTGCCGAGCGAAGCGCCGACGGAACAGCTCGACCCACAGCTGCACCAGGCGATGGAATCCTTTTTTGGCCGGGAACTCACTGCTGATGAGGCGCTGCTGGTCCGCGCGATTCGCAGGCTGCCGGAGAGTAAACGCCGCGCGCTGCTGGAGCTTTTGACGTGAGTAAGCCATGAGCACTGCGCTACCCGCCTATTACCATCCAACGACCATCTGCTGCATTGACGACAACCATTCGTTTCTGCGCAGCCTGCGCATGGACATGCCGGATACCATTCCGTGCCTGACATTCTCAGCACCAGAGGACGCGCTCGAAGTCATCAATCAACCGCCGCCGCTGACGCCTCTGGCAGACCGCTGCTTCAGCCTGGACATCTCATCCAGCCAGCCCGTCATCGAGTTCAACATGGGCGCTCTGGAGCAGGAGATACAGCAGATAGCCCGCTTCCAGCGTCTATCCGTACTGCTCGTCGACTACGCCATGCCGACGATGGACGGTCTCGAGTTTTGCGCAATGGTTGCCGACAAGGACATCAAGATTGCCCTTCTGACCGGGGTAGCCGACGAGAAAACAGCGGTCGCCGCCTTCAACGAAGGTCTCATCGACCGCTACATCCGCAAAAGCGAAATGACATCCGTACAAGGCGTGCTGCCGCATATCGAAAGCCTGCAACGCGCCTACTTCACCCAATACAACGCCCGTCTCAATGCCAACCTGGCACTGGATCCACCACGCTTCATGACCGCACATGCGCTGGTCCCGGTCTTGAACCGCATCATCAAAGATCACGGCATCGTTGAATACTATCTGGCTCGCGATCCCTGGGGTTATCTGATGCTGCGCGCCGATGGCAGCATGATCAGAATGGTCGTCGTGAGCCAGAGTGAACAGCGGGAGCAGCTGGCGCTCGCGGAAAGTCACGGCGCCCCGCGAGCGCTCATCTCCGAGCTTGCGGCCGGCCATGCAATGCTGAACGCATACGAGCATCCTCTGGACTACCACGGCGAAGACACTTACCCGTGGCACGAAACCCTCATCGCGGCGGAAGCGGTCGATGATTGGCTGGTAGGTGTCGACGAAGCGCCGCCGGTAGATATCGACTTCGACGCCAACCGCACGAGCTTCAACCAGTTCTTACGCGGTCACGGCTGAAGTATCCAGCCAGGCCTAGCGACGACGCGAGAGACGCGCCTCCAGGGCTTCGAACACCAGTTCAGTGACGATCGCGAGCGCCGCCGCGGGTAGCGCTCCCTGCATGATGAGATCCGTGCGATTCAGCGACAGGCCTTCCACAATGGGGTCACCCAGCCCGCCAGCGCCGATGAACGCTGCCAGCGTGGCTGTGCCGATACTGATGACCGCGGCAGTGCGGATGCCGGCGAATATCGAGGGCAGAGACAGGGGCACCAGCACGTGGCGCAAGCGTTCCGCGCGGCTGAGGCCTATGGCCACCGAAACTTTCACGAGCTGCGGGTCAACATGAGTGAGCGCCGTTATCGCATTGCGCAATATTGGCAGCAGCGAGTAAAGAAACAGAGCCACTACCGCCGGCAGCATGCCGATGCCGAAGATCGGAATCATCAAAGCCAGCAAGGCGATGGACGGTATGGTCTGCATCAAACCCGCGAGATAAATGATTGCGCCGGAAATGCGGGGCCATCGATACACGACCAGACTCACACCCAGGCCGAGAAACACCGCTGCGGACAGTGCAATCGCGGTCAGCTGCAGATGTCGCAATGTGTTCCGCAGCATCTCCGACCATATGCTTTCGTGGATAACGTCGATCTGCACACCGCGTCCGCGCAGAAAGTCGGCCGCCACCGCCGCAAAACTGCGCTGCTCGAAAACCACTTCCGCGTTCAGCGCCTGCATGGTCGCATCGTCTATGCTGCCCGCCATCTCGCGCAGTACATCCTGCGCGCCGCTCGGCAGCGCGTTGCGCACCAACGGCGCGGCCAGATAGCGCGGAAAATAGCCACGATCATCGGCCAGCACCCTGAGCGCGTACCGCTTCAGCTCGCCATCGGTGCTGTAAGCATCCGTAACGCCGATCGCACCTTCGCTGATCGCCTGATAGGCGAGGCCATGCTCGATCCCGCGCGGAATGCCGGACAGACCATACGCGCGACTCAGACCCCGCCAGCCGTCGTCACGCTCGAGGAACTCGTGGCTGAAGACAAGCTCCAGATCTGCAGCCGCAGCAAGATCGCCGATGCGCTCGAGGCCGCGCTCCCGCGCCACATCTTCGCGCACGACCAACGCGTAGGTGTTGTTGAAGCCAAACGGCGGCAGCATGGTCAGCTGCTCCGGCGTCAGCAACGCGTTCAGCTCATCGATCGGGGGATTGCCATCGAGACCCAGAATCGCCTGACTGAGCGTGCCCGTGTACTCGACATAGAGATCGATTTCGTCGTTGCGCAAAGCTTCGTAACAAATCAACGTGCCACCGAGACCAAATTTGCGCTCGATGGCAAAGCCGCGCGCCTCGAGGCTCTGCGCGACTATCTCCGCAAGCAGATAACTTTCATTGAAGTTTTTGCTGCCGATGCGCAGCGGCGCATCCGCCCAGGCTTGGCAGGACAGCAGACAGAGAAGAAGAACAGTGCGCAAAAATGTCATGCCAGCTGACTCTCGACCAGCGCACGCACATAGTCGTTACCAGGCGCAGACAGAACATCTGCCGTTGCCCCCTGCTGCTGTATGGATCCCTCGTGCAGAATGATCAAGTGTTCCGCGAGGCGCTTGGCCTCGCGCAGATCGTGTGTGACCAGCAGGCTGCTGACACCCTGCGACGCTTTGACTTCGGCAAAGCGCTCGTAGAGTTCCACTCGCGTAATCGGATCAACCGCAGAGAAGGGTTCGTCGAGGAGCAGCAGCCGCGGGCGCAGCATGAGTGCCCGGCACAAGCCGATGCGTTGCTGCTGCCCGCCAGACAACTCCCGAGGCAGGCGCTCCGCCACGTCCGCAGGCAGGTCCATTTCCCGCAGGAGCTCTTCGAACCGGGCGGCAATGGCATCATCCTCCCAAGCTTCGAGTTCGGCCACGAGCGTCACGTTGCGCCGCGCGCTCATGTGCGGGAAAAGCCCCGCGCCCTGGACCGCGTAACCGATGCCGCGCCGAAACTGCTCGAGATCATGCTGCGGAACCGGCTCTCCGAAGACGCGCACCGTGCCTGCGTCAGGCTGCAGGACAGCGTTTACCAGCTGCAACAGCGTACTCTTACCACTGCCGCTGGCACCGACGATCGCGGTTGTCGCCCCCGCTGGACACACTGCGCTGACGTCGCGAAAAACTTCGAGCGCACCAAATCGCTTGGTCACCCCGTTGAATTCGACGCAAGCGTCCATCGGCGAGTCAGAGCTGGTAACGCGTACGCAGGTCTGCAGCGTGCTCCGCGAGCTGCGCCAGGACGTTACCAGCCTCGGCGGTTACCGGTTCCGCCAGCAGCTCCTGCAGCCTGGTTTCGAATTTCGCCAGATTGAGCCAGTCGCCCTCGCTGGAGAGTTTCTCAGCAACAAAACGTTGCCACTTATGCGCCTCCTCGGCGTCCAGCATGTTCGGGAAAGATCGCGCTTTCATCCGCCAGGCCAGCGCATCGAGGCGCTTGTCATCGAAGTCGACATCGCGCCAGCGGCCCCCTTCGAGCTCTTCGTGCAGATAGCCGCAGCGCGATCGATCTTCGTCCTGCAGAAAACCATCGTACAGAGCAGCGTCCGGATCTACGGCAGGCGCCGGTCTCGGCTGCTGATAGACGCGCATGATCTTCTCGGCAAGTCCCGGCTGCCTGAGTTTGCGCGCGCGCTCCTTGATCAGACGCATATCGAGACCGCAGCGCTCAACGTTCTCGTCAGTCAATACTTCGACCGGAGCGACAAACGGGCAGCGGTTGATGCGTATCTCTTTGAGGCCGGGACGCTCTTCTGCCCCGGGTGTGAATAGATGCTCGGCGATCTTCTCAGCCGGCCAGCTCAACAGCGGCTCGATGTCCTGCGCCAGGTCCGCAACCACGATCGAATTGGCGTTGGACGGGTGGCGTGCAACCGAGACTATCGGACCCACGCCATACCGGGCGCGCGGGTACATGCCAGATACGTGCACACAGATCTTACCGCCATAAGGTTCGAGCAATGCGCGGATCTGCTTTTTCTGGCGCAGGTTGAAGTAGTAATCGAAGAGCTTCGGCTGGTGCTGTTTGATCAGTTGCGCCATGCCGACCGTGGCGCGCACGTCGGACATCGCGTCGTGCGCCTGACCATGGGCAATGCCGTTGGCCTTGGTGAGCTCCTCCAGCTTGTAAACGGGCAGACCTTCTTCGTCTTCGGGCCATACGATACCTTCGCGCCTGAGCGCGCCCGTAGCGCGCACCAGGTCGATGAGATCCCAGCGTGAGTTTCCTTGTTTCCATTCGCGTGCGTAAGGGTCGAGCAGATTTCGATAAAAACTGTAGCGAATGAACTCGTCATCGAAACGCAGGCTGTTGTAGCCGACGACGCAGGTGCCCGGCGTGCTGAAGATTTCGTTTATCTTCCTGAGCGCTGCAGTTTCGCTCATGCCGCGCGCCGCCGCGAGCTGCGGCGTTATGCTGGTGACGAGGCTGGCATCCGGATTCGGCAGCACATCGTCAGCCAGCTGCACGTACGTCGTGAACTCGTCATCCAGCGGATTGAGGTCGCGGTCAGTGCGCAGACCCGCAAACTGTACGATGCGGTCCCACTTGGGTTCGGTCCCGGAGGTCTCCAGATCGTACCAATAGAAAGTGTCAGCCATGTCGGTTAATCTCGCCCCAACCCAGTTTCTGGATACCCATGGGGCCACCACAGCCAAAGCATCCGGATTTCAAAAGAATCGCGCTTCCCCTCGGCCCTATTGTCGCACTTCTCGCCGCCTCGCTCATGTGGTTTTACGCAGCCGGCAGTCCTGCGGCATGCATCACCCTGGGTGTCACTGTCTGGACCGTCATCTGGTGGATCTTCGAACCCATCCCGATACCCGCAACGTCCCTCGTGCCGCTGGCGCTGTTGCCCATGTTCGGCGTGCTGACGCCTCAGCAGGTCGGCGCTGCCTACGGCCACCCTCTGGTGTTGCTGCTGATGGGCGGTTTCCTGCTGGCGACGGCGCTGGAGAAAAGCGGCGCCCACCGCCGCATTGCGCTGGCGATGGTGCGCTCGTTTGGTGGCCACAGCTCGCGCCGCCTGGTGTTCGGTTTCATGGCGGCAAGCGCGGTTTTGAGCATGTGGATATCCAACACGGCGACCGTGCTGATGCTGCTTCCGGTTGCAATCGCCGTACTCGATAGCTCGGACGACGAAGCGCTCGGCACGCCGCTCCTGCTGGGCATTGCCTACGGCGCGAGCATAGGCGGCATGGGGACTCCGATCGGCACGCCGCCCAACGTCGTGTTCATGGGGGTCTATGAGGAAACCATGGGGCAGGCGATCTCCTTCCCGCAGTGGATGGCCTGGGCGCTGCCGGTTGTCATCGTGCTGCTGCCGCTGGCCGGTCTCTGGGTGACTCGACGTCTCAGCTACGTCGGTGAGGTTTCGCTGCCACAGGTAGGCACTTGGCGGACCGCGGAGCGCCGGGTATTTATCGTATTTGCGCTGACCGCTCTGGCATGGATCACCCGCTCTGCGCCCTTTGGCGGTTGGAGCACCTGGCTCGGCGTGCCCTACAGCAACGACGCCATCGTTGCTTTCCTGGGCGTCGTCACCCTGTTTCTGGTGCCAAACGGCGAAGGCGGCAAGCTGCTCGATTGGGACACCGCCAACCGCATTCCATGGGGCATGCTGATACTGTTCGGTGCCGGTATTGCCATCGCCAGCGCTTTCATGAGCTCCGGTTTGAGTAATACCATCGGGGCTTACCTCGAGGAGCTGTCTACGCTGCCGCTGCTGCTGATGATCGCGGTCATCTGCCTGAGCGTGACGTTTCTCACCGAGGTCACGAGCAATACCGCCACTACCACGTTATTGATGCCGATTCTCGCTGCCGCCGCCATCGGCGCCGAAACCGATCCCAAGCTCTTCATGATTCCGGCAGCCTTGAGCGCCTCGTGCGCGTTCATGCTGCCGGTGGCCACCCCGCCCAACGTGATTACATTTTCAACCGGGCGCTTCAGCGTCCAGACGATGGCTCGCGAGGGACTCGCAGTAAACCTGCTCGGCACCCTCGTGATCAGCTTGATGACCTACACCCTGCTCACCTGACAGAGCCACCAGCGCGCGCTGACGCGCGTCGCCATCCATCTCCGCAAGATCCCCGACCGCCTCGTAGAAGCGCGCCCAGTCGCTCCCGACATCTCTAAACAACGCGGCAAATGCCGGCAACCAATCCGCATAAGTACCGATGGATACCAGAAACGCGTTGTTGAAACTCTGCGCCATCAGCGTGTCGTACCGACCGCCGCCGAGCACATCGCGTCGCGCCTCATAGCAGGACGTGAAGCGCGCCATGACGGCAGCTTTCTCCGTCGCAAGCTCGGGCTCGGGCACATCGCGATAAATCGCCTCGAGTGCCGCTTTGGCTTCAAGAGAGAAACCGCGGAAGGCGTACCAACCGGCGCGGCGCGCCTGCCAAGCCCGCCAGGTCTCGAGGCGTTCTTGACCGGCAAACCACTGACGAGCGCCCTCATCGCCGACGAAACTGGCAAAGCTTTCGTTGAACGCCGTGTCTCCCGGGACCCAGACCCTGGCATGAGCAAGCTCGTGAAAGAGCAGATTGGCAAGATCGGGCTCCGGCCAGTCGATGAACGTCGACAGCAGCGGATCATCGAACCATCCCAGGGTCGAATACGCCGGCACGCCCGCCACGTAAACCTCCAGCCCGCGCTGTTCGATGCGGGCGGCGACGGTGCGCGCCCGCGCCTCGTTGAAGTAACCTCGATACGGTGCGCAGCCGACAATCGGGTAACACCATTGTCTGGCGTCCAGATCATAGGGCGGGGCTGCGAAGATGTTCCACACGACATACTCGCGGGACAGGCCCACGAAACTCGTGTAGCGCTCTTCCGTGGGCAGTTGCAGCGACGTGTCGGCAAAATCCAGCAACCGGCGCGCAAGCACGAGCTGCTGCCGGGTGGCGGGATCGGTATCCGGGCTGGCAATGGCGGCGTCCAGCGACACCCGCTGCCGCATGATCTGCCACTGGCCCCAGGCGGCCTGCTGATAAAACGACAGCGTTTCGCAGCCGACGAGGAACGGCGCGAGCAGCAACAATAACCAGAGACGAAATACTTTCATGGCCTCGGTATTCTAGGCTGGCCGCCGCAAACTATCGAACGCACACCGGCAGGTTGCCCGGGGACTGAGGGGGTGACACCATACGCGTCTGTTCACTCCGGGATCGACCCGGCACATCACAGCAATGAACTTGATACGCGGCATTCTCGCCATCAGCTTTATCGCCCTTAACACGTTGGCGGTCTATTTCCCTCTCACCTGGTGGACCATCCAGCTGCTGTGGCTGCGCGGCGACAAGCTTTCACGCCACAAGCAGAAAATGGACAAGATCATTCTGTGGTGGACGAAAGCCAACCGGCGCATGCTCGAAGGTCTGAAGCTCGCCGAAGTCAACGTCGTATGGCATGAAGAGGAGACGATGTCGGCCGACAATTGGTATCTGGTCATCAGCAATCACCAGAGCTGGACCGATATCGTCATTCTGCAGTCCTATCTCTGGGGCGTCATACCACCGCTCAAGTTTTTCACCAAGGAACAACTCATCTGGGTGCCGGGCATTGGGCTTGCCATGAAGGTGCTCGGCTTCCCCTACGTCAAACGCGTTACGAAGGCGCAGATCAAAGCGAATCCGGAGCTCCGCAACGCCGACCGCGACAATGTCAAAGCGGCCTGCGAAGGCTTTCTCAACCACCCGACCACCATCCTCAACTTCGTCGAAGGCACACGCAACACACCGGAGAAGCACGAGCGCCAGCGCTCGGAATACGCGCATCTGTTGCGACCCAAAATCGGCGGTCTGGGATACGTGCTCGAAGACATGGATGAGCACCTGCACCGCCTGCTGGACGTCACGATCGTCTACCCCACCGGCGTGCCGACCTTCTGGGATTTTCTGCAGGGGAAATGCCCGCGTATCGAATTCGAAGTCCAGCCCCATGAGATCCCCGCGTCGGTGCTTGCCGCAGACGAAAACCGGCGCCGTTCCGAGCTTGCGCAGTGGATCAAAACGCTGTGGACCGCCAAGGACAGCCGCATCCAGCAGGCACTCGAACAGAAAGCCGCCTGACGGCTGAGCGCACGCACTGATGTACCAGGAACACTTCGGTCTAAATCAGGAACCTTTCTCCATTGCGCCAGACCCGCGCTTTCTTTTCTTGAGCGAAGCGCACAACGAAGCGCTGGCCCACCTCATGTACGGCTTCAGCCATGGCGGCTTCGTGCTGATCACCGGAGAAGTGGGCACAGGGAAAACCACGCTTCTCAGAAACCTCCTTGACCGCACACCACCCGAGCTCGACGTCGCGTTCATACTGAACCCCCGCCTCACGGTGCGGGAATTGCTGGAATCGCTGTGTGACGAGCTGGGCGTACCCTATGCCCACGGCGAGCTGCAGACCGTCAAGCAATACATAGACGTGCTCAACAAGCACCTCTTGAAAACACACCAGGCCGGGCGCAGCACCGTCGTCATCATCGACGAGGCACAGAACCTTTCGCCAGCAGTGCTCGAGCAGATACGCCTCCTGACCAACCTCGAGACCAACGAGAAAAAACTCCTGCGCATCATCCTGCTCGGCCAACCCGAACTCGCCGACATGCTGGATCGCACAGAGCTGCGGCAGCTGGCGCAGCGCATCACCGCGCGCTATCACTTGAAGCCGCTCAGCAGAGATGAGGTCAGCGACTACATCAGCCACCGTTTGGCGCGCGCTGGCGGTAATCCGGGCATCTTCACCGCAGGTGCGATCAAGGCGTTGTATCGCTTGTCAAAAGGCACGCCCAGGCTCATCAACGTCATCGCCGACCGTGCAATGCTCGGCGCCTACGTCGAGAATCGCTACCAGGTCACGGCAACGATGATACGTCGGGCTGCACGGGAGGTATTCGGCGGCAGCAACAAGAGTTGGCTGCAACGTTACGTCGGCGCTGCCGCGGTCATCATTGTCGCAACGCTCGCCGTGATGGCGTGGGCGTGGCTGACCCGAGATCCCGCTGACGGTGCCTCACGCGCAGCCACCATCGAACCGATCGAGCGGCCGTCGCCTGTCATCGAGACAGCCGCCCCGGCGCAGACCGAGCCGTCCGGCGGAACCCCGCAGATTCCCGGCAATAACGAAGGCACCGCCGAAGTCGATGTGGTGGGTTCGCAAACACAAGAACTAGCTGAATCACCCCCGCCAGCCACACCCGCAGCCAGCGCCCTGCAAACCGAGCCACCGCCCCCGGCGGACATCTCCCGCCCGGCCGGCCCGACCTCCGTCAATCGGCGGCAGGCGTACCGTGCCGTGTTTGACGCCTGGGGGGCCAGCTATGACATCGAGAGCACGCTCATTCCCTGCGACTTTGCTCCACGGGTCGGGCTGCAATGCCTCAGCCGCAACGGTGGTTGGAGCCAGATCAATGCCCTCAATTCGCCTGTGGTGCTCGAACTATGGGACGATGCTGGCGCCGGGCCGTACTACGGCGCGCTGCTTTCGTTCGACGGCACCTACTACGAGGCGCAGATCGGCGACAGACGCGTCACCCTCTCGCCTCGCGACTTGCGCGACAATTGGTTCGGGACCTACGTATTACTCTGGCAGACGCCGCCCGATTACTACGGCAGCCTGCGCGTAGGCGACGCACATCCCTCGGTAAGATGGCTGCACGAGCAACTGCTTGCGCTTCTCCCTGATAGCAATCTGGGACCGCCAAAGACGGCTTTCGACGAAGATCTGGCCAACGCCGTGATCCGCTTTCAGGAGCAGGAGGGCCTGCTGGCGGACGGCATCGTGGGACCGATGACGTGGATACGCCTCGGCGACCGTCTCGATCTGCCCGGGGCTAAACTGCGGAACTGACGCATGTCTTATATCCTCGACGCATTGAAGAAAAACCAGGCTGAACAGGCTGAGACCGGGGTCAATCTACAGCCGCCGCGGCGGGGCGCGTCGCGTTGGCTCGCGACAGGGCTCGTGGTCGTGCTGGTGCTCAACCTCGCGCTGCTGGCCTGGATCGTCCTGGATAAATCGGTGATCACGGGCCCTGAGTCACCCACCAGCGTCACTGCCGCGCCGCAGACCGTCCAACCCACAGCGGCGGATACCGCCGAAACAAGCGCAAACCAGCCCGCGAGCGAAGCAGAACCCATAGCGCAGCGCCCCGCCGTCATCATTGAGAGCGTCGCCGAACCTGTCGTGGAAGCAGAACCGGCAGCCGCTGTTACCGTTGAAGTTGTGCCGACATCGCCGGCTACGCCCGCACCAGCCGCCCGGCAGCGTACTGTCCAACCAACCGCGCTGGCGGATCTACCGGCCCAGGAGCAGATCCTGTACAACGGCTTCAATTATTCAACGCACATCTACACTGACGATCCTGAGCTGTGCGCCGTGGTCATCGACGGCGAGCGCCTTACCGCAGGAGACAGCTTCAAAGGTCTGAAGCTCATTGCGATCACCGAAACCGGCGTCATTTTTGAGGAAAACCGCCGCGGGCAACGGCGCCAGGTGGCAGTCTCCGTGCTCGAACAGTGGGAGCGGCAGTAAATAGAATGGGTCTGCTGTTCTAAACGACCTGCGGCAGCTTGTACGAGCCGCTTTTCAGAAAAACATCGACCATGTCGGCATCCAGCAGCCCGCGCCTGGCTTCCTCATGAAGAATCGCGAACGCGGCCTCGGTACTGATCGCCGGCTTGTAGGGGCGATCCATCGCTGTGAGCGCATCGAACACATCGCACACTGCCATCACGCGGCTCGCCAGCGGTATCTGCTCGCCGACGAGGCCATGCGGATAGCCGCTGCCGTCCATGCGTTCGTGATGGGCTCCCGCGATGTCCGGCACCTGGGCGAGCTCCGGCGGCCAAGGCAGCGTGGCCAGGAAGTCCTGCGTATAAACGACGTGGTCTTCAATGGCGCGGCGCTCTTCCGGCGTCAAGCTTCCCTTACGCACTGACAGCGCCAACAGATCGGCTTCGCTGATGACACCACCCATGCTGCCATCGAGCTCTTCGAAGGCATGATTCCGTATATCCGCAAGATGACCGAACTCCCCGCTATCGAGGATGTTCGGCTGGTTGGCTCGCTGGATCCAATCGAAGTAATCGTCCATGACTGCGAGCTGCTTATCCAGCTGGCGGTGCACACGGCGGCGCGCAACGTCATGGTCCACCGGCGTGTGATGCAGAAGATCCAGCTCCTGTTCCAGCGCGCGCCGGCGCAACCGCTCCTTCTGCAGCTCGATGCGATATCGAATGATCTCCAGGCGTTCGTCGGTCAGCTTGTGAGATTTGACGAGGATACTTTCGGGCACGCCAACCTTGCCGAAATCATGCAGCAGAGCGGCATAACGAACCTCGCGCAGGTGCCGCGAAGTAAGATTGAGATCGCGGAATGCCGGCAGACCACTCTGTGGTAACGCTTCCAGCAACGCAACGGTCGTATCCGCGACTCGTGCCGAATGCCCGCTGGTCGAGGGGTCCCGCTGTTCGATTGTCTTTACGCTCGCCTGCACAAAACTCTCGAACAACTGGTTGATGTTCTCTATCAGATCATTCTTCTGTATCGACACCGCCGCCTGACTGGCAATGGCGCGCAGCACCTCTGCGTTTTCCTCACCAAAATGCTCGATATCACCACTGTCCGGATTGATCCGGTTGATGAACTGCAAGACACCGACCACCTGGTCGCGGTGGTCGCGCATGGCGATGGTCAGGTTGGCACGGGTGCGATAGCCGTTGCGATCATCGAAAGACTGATTGAAGCGGTACGGCAGATCATCGGCAAGCTGGTACACGTCGCGTATGTTCAGCTCATGGCCGGTGCACGCCACGTAGCCCGCTATCGATTCGGACGTCAGCGGCATTCTGGTTTCGACAAACGGAAACGCCACCGCATCGTTCTGCGCCAACTTGAAAACCAGCCAATCGGTCCCGTCACTGTCGCGTTCCACCAGATAAAGCGAGCCGGCTTCACAGCCGGCAATGCGGCGAGCTTCGGTCAGAATGGTCTCCAGGAGCGCCTGCTGAGTCATGCGTCCCGTCAGCGCCATCGAGATTTCGTTGAGCTGATGCATGCGACGGCGGCGCAGCCCGACGTCTTTCACGAGCTCGGTCACCTTCGCGCTGCGGCTCAGAAAGCTCTCGGCCAGATTGAGCATCTGCTCTGCCTGCGCGGTGGTGATCTCATCGCCCATGCTGATGTCAGCGCCCGATGCTGACGGATCCGTCATGTCATCAACGAGAATCGCGTGGGGAAAAGTTCGCCGCAGCGCGGTATCCGGCAAAATTGTGGGCGCGTGCACGAGGGCAACGCGCATCGGATCGTCCACGGCAAGCGTGTCCATGGCGCACACGCGCCACGCGCGCGAGCGCGCGAGTTCGCTCAAAGAGATCGTCGCGTCATGTGCAACGAGAATGGGAGGGTTGGCACCCATGAACCGTCCGCAAGCCTGTGGAATAGCCGGCAGTATGCCTTCCGCATGCTCTCGGCTACGGACCTAGTTCACATTTGCAGGAAACTTCGCTATTTATCAAAGGCCTACGAGTTATTCGCCGCCCGGCGCACCGCCCAGAATACCGAGCCGGCGCTCGATGTCCGCCAGGCGTGAGTTGACGGCAACGCGATAGGCGTCAATGGATTGGATCGCCTCTGCATTGTCATCTACCTTGTCTGAAACGCTTGCGCGCAAACTGGCTACGGCCTGATTTGCCGAGTTCACCTTATCCACCAGATCGCGCTGACCACGCACGATCTGCTGCAGCTGCATCTCGACGCTGGCCAACTGGTCAATCATCGCCTGCTGCTCTGCGAAAGCGGTTTCATGGCGGCCGACCGCGGCATTCAGATCGCGGCTGGTCGCCTCGATGCCGTTAATGGTGTCAGCAATGCGCTTTACCGCATTCTGATTGTCCTGGATCCACTTTTTGTTGCGCTCGTTGGACACCGCCCACAGCTTACGAATTTCCGACTCCCAGAAATTAATCTGCTCGTCTGTCTCGTCGCCTTCCTGGGACAATGCGGAATCCGTCGCGGATAGACGCGCCTCCAGCATATCCAGCCGTTTACCGGCACTCGCTACCTTGGCCTGCTCTTCGGAAAGCAGCTGCTGCTGGTTCGCGATGAACCATCCAGCCAGCACCAGACCGCCGATCAGCACGGCCATGACCATGTTTGTACCCAGCTGCCGACCCACGCCACCGCTCGGCGCAGCCGACGGGCGCTTACCGCCACCGCCGCGGCGATAGGTACTGCCTTCACCGGTGGACAAATCTGGGGTACGACGATCGCTCATAACCGCTCCTTCAAAGTCGTCGAAGTTGTCAACGGGCGCCAGTATAAAATCGGTGTGACAAAAGAAAAGGCCTGCGAGTGCAGGCCTTTTCGAACGCTCAGGCGTATATCCGGTCTACATGTACCAGAGCATGCCGCCGAGAATAACGGTCAAGCCAAGACCGCAGGCAATCACGCCGCGGACCGTGGTGAGCGGTCCCTGCTTGCCGAAGATGGCATTCAGCTCGAGCGCCGCGATGATGACCAACGCGATGATGATGGGCGTCGTATTGGCGCCAATGGTGTTACCACCCGGAGCGCCCGGCAGGTGAATGCCCGAGCCCATGAACCAGACCATCGGAATTGAGAACAAGGTGTTCGTGCGCGAAGCCAGAGCGGCTTTGGGCGCCGCTCCCGCAGCGGCAGGATCAGCCTCGCCACCACCGGCAACCGCCTGATTCGAGGCGATCACAATTTTCTGGTTGGGCCAGATGATGAGCCATACGTTCAAGAACATCAGCGTGCCAAGCACGGCACCGACGGTGATGTCCGCCGTGGCACCAGCACCGCGATATCCCAGCATGATCAGGCCGGTAAGGAACGTCAGCATCGCCGCCCAGCGGAACCACCAGAGCGCGCGCGGCACGAGCTTGGAAAACGCGTCCACGCGGGCGTCGCCGTCCGCTTCTTTGAAGTACTCCGTTTGCACGAAGTTGAAGTAATACAAGAGCCCTATCCACGTGATACCGGCCAGAACGTGGCCCCAACGCGCTAGGTAATCGACAAAATCCATGGACATCCCCCTATCCCATCACTTATTGGTTATTAGGCGAGCAGAATATAGCGAAAGCGCGGCAGGGGCACCACCCATGGCCGCATAGGCAAAATGCCTGCGCAAGCGTCTTTGACGGCCGGTTCACGATCGCCATGATTCACTTATCACATAAAACTCCGGCTGTAGTGACTATGCCCTTCTTCAAGAAGAACCCGCTCAAAAAACTCGAGCGCGAATATCAGCAAAAAATGGAAGCGGCCATGCTTGCCATGCGGCGCGGCGATGTCCGCGAGAACGCGTTGCTGTATGCCGAAGCAGAAAAAATAAAGTCGGAGATCGATCGCCTCCGCTGAACCGGTGCAGACCGCGCGCTCGGCACCCTCTTAACTCAAGAGGTATGCCCCGCAAGCACAAAGTGCTTGCCGTTAGAACGAAAAAGCCCGGCAGAGCCGGGCTTTCCATCCGCAAAGGTAGCGCGATGTTTACATCATGCCGCCCATGCCGCCCATATCAGGCATACCGCCAGGCATACCCCCAGCAGGGCTGTCGTCAGGCATCTCGCTGACCATCGCCTCGGTGGTGATCATCAGACCCGCCACAGACGCCGCAGCCTGGAGCGCAGTACGCGTCACTTTGGCCGGGTCGAGGATACCCATTTCCAGCATGTCGCCGTACTCACCGGTAGCCGCGTTGTAGCCTTGGTTACCCTCCAGAGCAGCAACCTTGTCGAGGACAACCGCGCCTTCGTCGCCGGCGTTGACGGCAATCTGACGGAGCGGCGCGCTCATCGCGCGCATGGCAATGCCGATACCGACGTTCTGGTCTTCGTTGTCGCCCTGAACGCCTTCGACAGCAGCGATGGCGCGCACGAGCGTGACGCCGCCACCAGGCACGACACCTTCTTCAACCGCAGCGCGGGTGGAGTGCAGCGCATCTTCGACACGTGCCTTCTTCTCTTTCATTTCCACTTCGGTGGGTGCGCCAACCTTGATGACCGCAACACCGCCGGCAAGCTTGGCCAGACGCTCCTGCAGCTTCTCACGGTCGTAGTCGGAAGACGTGTCTTCGATCTCCTGACGGATCTGCTTGATGCGCGCTTCGATGTCAGCACGGTCACCCGCGCCATCGACGATCGTCGTGTTTTCCTTGGTGCTGGAAACGCGCTTGGCGGTTCCCAGGTCATCGAGCGTCGCGCCTTCGAGCGTCAGACCCACTTCCTCGGAAATGACGGTGCCGCCGGTGAGGATGGCGATGTCCTGCAGCATGGCTTTGCGGCGGTCGCCGAAGCCCGGTGCTTTCGCGGCAGATACCTTCACGATGCCGCGCATGTTGTTGACGACCAGCGTCGCCAGCGCTTCGCCTTCGATGTCTTCAGCGATGACGATCAGCGGCTTGCCTGCTTTGGCTACGTTTTCCAGAACGGGCAGCAGATCGCGAATGTTCGAGATCTTCTTGTCACACAGCAGGATGAACGGGTCTTCCTGGTCTGCGGACATGGAGTCTTGGTTGTTGATGAAGTAGGGAGACAGATAGCCACGATCGAACTGCATGCCTTCTACGACGTCCAGCTCGTTCTCGAGGCCGGAGCCTTCTTCAACGGTGATCACACCTTCTTTACCGACTTTATCCATCGCCTCGGCAATGATCTCGCCGACTGCGGTGTCGCTGTTGGCAGAGATGGTGCCTACCTGTGCAATGGACTTGCTGTCCTCACAGGGCGTCGCCATGCCCTTAATGGCTTCGACTGCGGCGGCAACGGCTTTGTCGATACCGCGCTTGAGGTCCATCGGGTTCATGCCCGCAGCAACGGACTTCAGGCCTTCCTGCAGAACGGCCTGGGCGAGTACAGTTGCCGTGGTGGTGCCGTCACCGGCTTCGTCAGAAGTCTGGCTGGCGACTTCTTTCACCATCTGTGCGCCCATGTTTTCGAATTTGTTTTCGAGCTCAATCTCTTTGGCAACGGAAACACCGTCTTTGGTCACGGTCGGTGCACCGAAGCTCTTATCGAGAACCACGTTGCGGCCTTTCGGACCCAGGGTGACTTTTACGGCGTTGGCCAGGGTATTTACCCCGTCCAGCATCTGGCTGCGCGCGTCATCACCAAATCGTACGTCTTTAGCGCTCATCGCTTATTTCCTCTATCAGTAAGTTGCGCTGGAGGCTTAGCCTTCCAGAACCCCAAAAATTTCGCTTTCGCTGAGAATCAGCAGCTCATCACCGTCAATCTTCACGGTGCTGCCGGCGTACTGACCAAAAATCACTTTGTCGCCAACTTTCACGTCAAGCGCACGGACGTCACCGCTATCGGTGATCTTGCCCGGGCCCGCCGCCAGGATTTCGCCTTGGGAAGGCTTTTCCGTTGCCGAATCAGGCAAAACGATGCCACCAGCGCTGGTGGTTTCCTCGTCCAACCGGCGCACGACAACACGATCGTGTAGAGGTCGAATGTTCATTGAATGTAGTCTCCCATTGCTCCAAGTCTTGGGTTCACGGCCCGAACGGCCATCAAATGTCTTAACTTCTTTAGTTAGCACTCCCGGGGAGAGAGTGCTAACGAAGAGGCCGATATGATAGGGGCGGTTTTGCCAGTTTCAAGGGGTAATGTTGGAATTTTGAGCGCCTGATACAGGCAGGTTTCCGGCAGACCAACAAGCGTATCCGGACCCGGCGGGGCGGTGCCCGCCGTTAGTCGTTCTTACGCTCGTAGTCCCCTTCGATGGTGACGGGGCCACTCTGTTCCGCGGTCTGCTGAAAACCGGTCGCCGAGGCATGCACCTGCACGCGCCGCAGCATCGCCGTTGCAATGGCGGCCCGCGAGGGCGGGAACAGCAGGACAAATCCCACCGTGTCGGTAATGAAGCCGGGCGTCAGCAGCAACGCGCCCGCCACGGCCAGCAGAATCCCCTCAGCCATTTCCCGCGCCGGGACTTCACCACGCTCCATGCGGCCCATGCCCCGCGTCAAGGTCGCCAGCCCCTGGCGCTTGAGCAGCGCAACGCCAATGACCGCCGTCAACATCACGAGGCCGATGGTCGGCCAGGCATCGATATAGCCAGCCACCTCGATGAGCAGGTACATTTCAGCGATGGGGGTCAGAAAAAAGATCAGCAGCCAGGGCATCAAGGGTAAAACTTCTGCAACGAACACTAACCCTGGGGGCGCCGCGGAGAATAATCAAGAGGAAGCCCGCGCTCGAGTCTGGCAGGTGGTGGCGATGATACCGCACGGAAAAGTCGCCACGTACGGTCAGATCGCAAAGCTCATCGGTTTACCCAGCCATGCCCGTTTCGTTGGGCGGACGCTCCGCAATCTACCCGGTAACACCAAGCTGCCCTGGCATCGCGTCGTGAACGCAAGCTTGCGCATCTCTCAGCGCGGCGGCGGGGAGGCGCGGCAGAAGCGCCTGCTCCTGGCAGAAGACGTGACGTTCATCGGCGAGCGCATTGCCAGAGATCACCGCTGGGACGCCGGTCAGGCCGATGACGGCTGAATCTCGGTATCGGCAACCGTGAGGTAGCGCCGCGCCAGCCACACCAGCAACAGGACCGGCAGGCCCATCGCAGCGGCGATGATGAAGAACTGGACGTAGCCAAGCGCATCCACCATCGTTCCCGAGTACCCGCCCAGCACCTTTGGAATGAGCGTCATCAGCGAGCTGAAAATGGCGTATTGCACCGCCGTAAACTGCACATTGGTCAGGCTCGAGAGGAATGCAATGAACGCTGCGCTCGCCAGTCCGGCCGTCAGATTGTCCGCCGATATCACGAGATACAGAACGGTAATGTCGTTGCCCACCAGCGCCAGAGCGATGAAGAGGAGGTTGGTCAGCACCGTCAGCAGCGCGCCGACGAAGAGCACGCGCATGACCCCGTAGCGCACCGAGAGCACCCCGCCGAGAAAGCCGCCGAGAATGGTCATGAAAAGTCCAAAAGTTTTTACCACGCCGGCAATTTCGTTCTTTGTGAAACCAAGGTCCTGGTAGAACACGTTGGCGATCACACCGAGCACGATATCCGATATGCGATACACGCCGACGAGCAGCAGCAACAGGAGCGCGACCTTGAGGGGAAAGCGCGTCAGAAACTCACGTACCGGATCGACATAGGTAGACACCACCATGTCGCGATTGACCAGCGGAGTGCTGATCAGACCACGCGCGACCAGCGCGGCGACGAGCAGGGCAGCGAGCATGCGCGCCGCTTCCACGACAATCCCGGCGAGCACCGGATTGCCAAAGAGGACGGCATCGCGGACACCCGCGGCGAGCTGCCCGGTGAACACGAAAGTAGCGACAAAAGCCCCCGCGCAGCAGACGAATACCAGCACGAAGCCGGCGTAATCCCGGGTCGCGTGGGCATAATCAGAATCGCGATTTATCGATGGCTCGCGGATGACGAGCGTGGTGGCGATGCCGATCACCATCAAGAGCGCCATCGCCACATAGGTCCACTGCCAGGCTGCATAACTGTAGCTGCCAAGCTCGGAACCAAACGCGCTGGCAAGAAACAGGGCGCCAGCACCAGCCGCCAGCATACCGACCCGGTAACCTGCCACGTAAGTGGCGGACATCATCGCCTGCAGATCCTCGTCAGCCGCTTCGATGCGATACGCGTCGATGACAATGTCCTGGGTGGCCGAAGAGAAGCCCAGCATCACCGCTCCAAACGCCATCGTGGACACCGCGAGACTGCCCATGGCCGGGTCGACGCTGGCCATCCAGAAAATCGCCACCATCACGCCGATTTGCGCTGTCAGCATCCATGCCCGCCGGCGGCCCAGCCGGGCCGTCAGAAAGGGGAGCGGCAAGCGGTCGACCAGAGGCGCCCAGACGAATTTGAACGAGTAGCCCAGCGCCGCCCAGCTGAAAAACGTCACCGCGGCGCGCTCTACCCCTGCTTCGCGCAGCCACAAAGACAGCGACGAAAATATCAGCAGCAGCGGGAGGCCGGCGGCAAAACCGAGAAACAGCATACTGACCACGCGCGGATGGCCGAAGGCCCTGAGTGCCGCCAGCCAGCGGTCATAGGCGGCAGCGCGCGCGTTCAGATCCTGACCGGATTGCCTGGAGTCCGCCAAGGACGCTCTAGTCGCGGAAGTTGTTGAACTGCAGCGGCGTCGGGAGATCCGCTTCTTTCACCAGTGCCATGACGGCCTGCAGATCATCCCGCTTCTTACCGGTGACACGGACCTTCTCGCCATTGACCTGGGCCTGCACCTTGATCTTGGAGTCTTTGGTCATTTTGGTAATTTTTTTAGCGGTATCCCTGTCGATACCCTGGCGCATCGTGTACTTCTTGCGCTTGACCTTCCCCGCGCCCTCTACATCTCCAGGCTCGAGGTAGCGCACATCGACGTTGCGGCTGGCCAGCTTGTCACGAAGAATGTCCTCGAGCTGTTTGATCTGAAACTCTTCCGGAGCTTCGATCAAAACCCCCGCGTCCTCCAGGCTGATGGCGGCATCCACGTCACGAAAGTCAAATCGGTTGCGTAACTCTCTGACGGCCTGATCCACCGCGTTGCGCACTTCCTGCTGGTCCACCTCCGAAACGATGTCGAATGACGGCATGGCGGCTCCTTTTGGTCTGATCCAACCCGTATTCTACTTACATTCCCGGGCAAGTTATTGCTGAATGGTTCCTTGAACGACAGTGGGTCAGACAGATAAAGTGGTCGGCCCGATTGCGCAAAATCTGCAATATGTCCAATTCCGACATTCCAATATTGGTGGTTGATGACGCTAAGTTTTCCAGCGCCATCATCGCTAAGGTATTGCGCAACGGCGGTTTCACCAACGTTCGGTTCACGAACAATCCTCTGGAAGCCATGCGCTCGATCGAAAAGCGCCCGGCGCAGATCATCATTGCAGACTGGCTGATGCCGGCGATGGATGGCCTCGAGCTTGCGCGCCGGGTCAAGAAACTCGATGCCGAGACCGGGCATTTCACATACATGATGTTGATGACGGCACGAGACGACTTCGGGGCTTTGGCCGAGGCTTTCGATGTCGGGGTCGACGACTTTATGAACAAGGCGCATCTGCGCACGCAACTGCTCCCACGCGTGGTCGCGGCGGATCGCATCGCGCAACGGCTGAACGAGCTGATCAAGACAAACCGCAACCTGGAACGCAAGGTCGAAGACCTGCAGACCACCGACCTCGTCGACCCTGTCACCGGCCTCGGCAATCTGAAGTTCACGCTCGACCGCCTCGAAGCCACCCTCACCGAATCCGAGACGCGCGGCGGGGCGGCTTGTCTGCTGCTCGTCGGCATCAACAATCTCGACGTCATTCAGAAGCAATACGATCAGAGCAGCATCGACGAGCTCATGTCCGGCATCAGCGCGAAAATCCGCCAGCTGGTGCGCCCGATGGACGTCGTTACACGCCCGGAGGACAATATTTTCGCCGTGACGACACTGCAGCCTTCGCTGGAGAACTGTACTTCCCAGAGTTTCCGCCGCATTTTCGACAGCCTCTACATGCACAGCTTTAAAACGACCGAGGGTTACATCCCGGTCGTGGTGGGCGTCAGCATCAGCGCCGCCAACTCGGCAACGGGGCACCCCCGCGCCAAAGACTTCATCAGCTTCGCCTATGCAGGGCTCAACAAGTCTTTCGAAACCGGCATCATCACGGTACGCGCATTCGAGCCCAGCCTTGTCGTGGGCGCTGACGCGTGAGCGAAAAGCGCCGCATCACCAAAGTCACCACGCGGGCCGGCGACAGCGGCAACACGAAGCTCGCCACCGGCCGGACCGTCGCGAAACATGCCCCTATCGTCCGCATCATGGGCAGCATCGACGAGCTCAACAGCTACATCGGCGTGCTGGAAGCGCACGTTCCCGAAGCCACGCAAGCCGAACTGCACGCCGTGCAGCAGTCGCTTTTCGATATGGGCGCAGTCTTTGCGATGGAAGGGGACTTCCCTGCGCCGGACCCGGCGCTGCTGGAGCAACTGACCGAATCCATCAATGCAAGCCTGCCGCCGCTGACCGAGTTCGTATTACCTCGCGGCGGGGTGGCTGCAGCAGCAGCCCACGTCTGTCGGGCCGTTTGCCGACGCGCAGAGAGCGAGCTGTGGGGCCTCATCGCTGACCAGGCAGAAGCGCCGCAGAGCTTCAGCGACGCCGCACGCTACCTGAACCGACTGAGCGATTTATTCTTCGTTCTGGCGCGGAGCCTCGCAGAGGGCACCGAGCAGCAATGGCAGGGGCCGTCCGCGTAAGCCGAGTTACTCGAGCGCGAGCCTGCGCAAATCACTCAAGAGTCGCGTCAGGTAAACCATGAACCGCCCGCCATCGGCGCCGTTGATCACGCGATGGTCGTAAGAGAGCGATAGCGGCAACACCTGCCGCGGCTGAAACTGCTCACCGTCCCAAACGGGTTTTGTCTGCATCCGCGCGACGCCGAGAATGGCGACTTCCGGCGCGTTGACGATCGGAGTAAAACCGGTGCCGCCGAGGGCGCCAAGGCTGGAAATTGAGAAAGTGCCGCCCTGCAGATCATCAATGCCGAGCTTCTTGTCGCGCGCCTTCTCAGACAGATCCAGCACTTCCGCGGACAGCTCCCAGATACTCTTGCGATTTGCATCGCGAATCACCGGCACCACGAGGCCTTCAGGAGTGTCCACAGCCATACCGATGTTCATGTACTTCTTGAGCACCAACTGCTTGCCGTCAGGATGAAGCGACGCGTTCATTTCCGGAAATTCCGCCAGCGCGGCACAGCAGGCTTTGATCAGAAACGGCAGGGGCGTCACTTTCACCCCTTTGCGTTCAGCTTCCTGTTTCAGCGACTGACGAAAAGCCTCGAGATCCGTGACGTCGGCCTCATCGTGTTGCGTAACGTGCGGCAGATTGACCCAGCTGCGATGCAGATTGTCCGCACCGCGCTGACGTATCCGTGACAGACCCACAACCTCGATCTCGCCAAACCTGGCAAAATCGACGGTCGCAACCTGCGGCAGCCCGCCCCCGCCGGCCGGCGCTTCGGACAGGCGCGTCTTAACGTGTGCTTTGACGTCATCTTTGGTGATCCGGTTGCGGTTACCTGTGCCTTTTACGCCTGTCAGGTCCACACCGAGCTCGCGCGCCAGTCGGCGCACGGCCGGCCCGGCATAAACTTTCGCGCCTCTGGCGACGTCCGGTTCCAGCGCATCGCCTGCGGCCACCTGTGGGGCCGGCGCCGCGGACAGGGGCTGCGCTTCTCTAGACGGCGGCGCCGGGGGCGCAGCTGCAGGTGCCGCAGCCGTCGGCGGCGCGTCCTGTTTCGCAGATCCCGCGACCAGCAGCGTTGCAATATGGGTGCCCTGCTCGACTTCCTGATCGACCTGGACCGCCACTTTGACGATCTTGCCCGCCTGCTCGGCGGCGATCTCCATGGAAGCCTTGTCGGATTCGAGCACGACCAGCAGATCGTCGACGGCGACCTCGTCACCTTCTTTGATCGCCACTTCTATGACCACAACACCGGTGGCATCGCCGATATCCGGCACCAGCACTTCAACCTCGGCAGCCTCGGTCGCGGCACTGGCCGCAACGGCCGTTGGCTCAGGCGCTGCCGGCTCGGCCATTTCCTGTTCAGCCGCCTCCTCGACGCGCGGCGCTGCGGGCGGAGCCGCTTCACCATCTGCCGATGACAGCGTCGCGATGACATCGCCTTCTTTGACCTGATCTCCAACGGCCACCGTGAACGCTTCAATGACCCCCGCCGCAGGGGCGGGAATCTCCATGGACGCTTTGTCGGATTCGATCACGATGACCGCGTCTTCCTGCGCTACGCGATCGCCCGGCGAGACGCAGAGTTCAATGACCTCGACTTCGTCGATGTCGCCCAGATTCGGAATGGTTATGTCCATTGTCGCGTCCTGCCTCAACTCACGCGCGGGTTACGCTTATGAGGATCAATACCCAGCGTTTTGACAGCATCGGCAGCCGTCTTGCTCGGTATCAATTGCGCTTCCGTCAATTTGGACAGCGCCGCCAGCGTCACAAAGCGCCGATCCACCTCGAAAAACTCGCGCAGCTTCTCACGGGTATCGCTGCGGCCATAGCCGTCGGTGCCGAGCACATGGTACGGCGCGCTGATCGACGCGCGCAGCTGCTCCGGGATGGCTTTCATGTAGTCTGACGCGGCCACAACCGGCGTGTCGCCACCAAGACACTGCTCGATGTAGCTCTGCCGCGGGGACTCTGCGGGGTTCAGCATGTTCCAGCGCGCAACGTCCTGGGCTTCGCGGGCAAGCTCGGTGAAACTCGTCACCGACCAGACCTCCACACTCACGCCGAAATCGTCGTGCAACATCTCGGCAGCAGCCTCGACCTCGCGCAAGATGGTGCCGCTGCCAAGCAGGCGAACGCGTTTGGCAGCATCGTCGCCCATCGATTTGAGCAGATACATCCCTTTGAGAATGCCTTCCTCAGCGCCCTCGGGCATGGCCGGATGCTGATAGTTTTCGTTCATCACGG
Source organism: Pseudomonadales bacterium (assembly GCA_965267275.1). Classification (GTDB taxonomy): domain Bacteria; phylum Pseudomonadota; class Gammaproteobacteria; order Pseudomonadales; family Azotimanducaceae; genus UBA4421. The sequence continues at coordinate 286,605 of OZ253950.1, read as the reverse complement.
TCACGTAGTAGTAGACCGGCTCCTGTTCGACAAACATGCGGCGCATACCGTCCTGGATGATGACGGCAAGCTCGTAGGCGTAACACGGATCGTAGCTGATGCAGTTGGGAATCGTGGACGCCAGCAGATGGCTGTGCCCGTCCTGATGCTGCAGACCCTCGCCATTGAGCGTTGTGCGTCCCGCCGTGCCGCCAAGCAGAAAGCCTCTTGCCTGCAGGTCTCCGGCGGCCCATGCCAGGTCGCCGATCCGCTGGAAACCGAACATCGAGTAGTAGATGTAGAACGGCATCAGGGTATAGCGATGGGTCGCATGGCTGGTGGCGGCTGACAGCCACGCAGCGAAAGCACCCGCTTCGTTGATGCCCTCCTCCATGACCTGACCGTCCTGCGACTCGCGGTACGAGTTGAGTTCGTCTGCGTCTTCCGGCTCGTAGAGCTGCCCTACCGACGAGTAGATACCAAGCTGACGGAACATGCCTTCCATGCCAAAGGTGCGCGCTTCATCCGGCACGATGGGCACGACACGTTTACCCACCTGTTTATCTCTCACCAGCGTCGCGAGGATACGCACGAAGGCCATCGTCGTGCTGATGCTGCGTTCACCGCTGCCTTTGAGCTGCGCTTCGAACTTATCCAGACCCGGCACTTCGAGCTTGGTTGCATCGACGACCCGCTGTGGAATGGCACCACCCAGCGCGCCACGCTTTTCCCGGTAGTAGATCATTTCCGGCGAATCTTCGGCTGGCCGGAAATAGGGAATCTCCTCCAGCTCTTTGTCCGTCAGCGGCACGTCGAAGCGGTCGCGAAACTGCTTGAGCTCGTCGAGATTGAGCTTCTTCACCTGATGGGTGTCGTTCTCCGCCTCACCGGCGTCACCCATCCCGTAGCCTTTGATCGTCTTGGCAAGAATGACGGTCGGTTCGCCCTTGTGCTGCATCGCCGCGTGGTAGGCCGCGTAGACCTTGTATGGGTCATGCCCCCCGCGGTTCAGGCGGTAGATGTCTTCATCCGAGAGATTCTCGACCATCCTCAGAAGCTCATCATGCCGGCCGAAGAAGTTTTCCCGTACGTACGCGCCATCTTTGGCTTTGAAATTCTGGTACTCACCATCGACGGTTTCGTTCATGACCTGCTGCATGAGCCCCAGGTCGTCGCGGGCAAACAACGGATCCCACAAACGCCCCCAGATGACTTTCAGGACGTTCCAACCCGCGCCGCGGAAGTACCCTTCCAGTTCCTGAATGATCTTGCCGTTGCCGCGCACCGGCCCATCGAGACGCTGCAGATTACAGTTCACGACGAATATCAGGTTGTCGAGCTTCTCGCGTCCTGCCAGCGCCAGCGCGCCCAACGACTCCGGTTCGTCACACTCACCGTCTCCCAGAAACGCCCATACTTTACGATCGCCCATCTCCACCAGACCGCGCGCGTCGAGATACTTCATGACGTGCGCCTGGTATATGGCCTGCAGCGGACCGAGCCCCATCGATACGGTGGGAAACTGCCAGTAGTCCGGCATCAGCCAGGGGTGCGGATACGAGGACAGGCCCTCGCCATCCACTTCCCGCCTGAAATTGTCGAGCTGCGCTTCGTCGAGCCGGCCCTCGAGGTACGAGCGCGCATAGATGCCGGGGGATGCATGCCCCTGGAAATAAATCAGATCACCCGGATTCTCACCTTCCGGGCCGCGGAAGAAGTAGTTGAAGCCAACATCATAGAGCGTGGCCGAAGAAGCGAAGCTCGAGATGTGGCCACCCAGCTCTCCCGGACGGGAATTTGCCCGCACGACCATCGCCAACGCATTCCAGCGAATGAGGCTGCGGATGCGCCGCTCCATGAAGAGATCGCCCGGCATGAAGGCTTCTTTGGCAGACGGAATCGTGTTGCGGTATGCCGTAGTGATCGTGTACGGCAAACGCTCGCCGGTTTTGGTCATACGCGCCGAGAGACGCTCTAACAAGAGGTTCGCGCGGTCTGTCCCTTCATTCTCGAGAATGTATTCGAGCGCCGCCAACCACTCCCGGGTTTCTTCCGGGTTCTCGTCCTCTAGCCGTGGGTAGGCCATGTCCTATGTCCTGTCGCGTGAATCAAAATCGTCCTTCGAAGTATAGCGCTTAAAGCCAAAGGTCCGCGGCCGCTCGCCGGCGGGCCAGATCGCACAACCATGTGGACCAGCCGAAGCCCGGGCCGGGATCGGTCTTACGGCCGGGGGCGATTTCATTGTGGCCAACAATCGCATCGACGCTCAAGCCGGGATAGTGCGCCAGCAACGCCATAACCACTCGGCTGAGGGCATCGTACTGCGCGGCTGTGAAGGAGGCGTTAACACATCCTTCGAGCTCGATACCTATTGCATAGTCATTGCAGCCAGGGCGACCGCGCCAGCTCGATTCCCCCGCGTGCCAGGCACGTTTATCGAAACTGACAAACTGCTCTACATCGCCCTGACGATCAATCAGGACATGCGGCGCTACGCGCAGACCATCGAGATCGGCAAAGCTCTCGTGGCAGGCAATGTCCAACGTTCCGCAGAACAGCTGTGACGGGAACCCTGTGCCGAACTCCCCTTCGGGCAGGGAGACACAATGGATGACGATGAGCTCAGGCGTGTGCCAGGCGGGCCGCTCGTCGAAGTGTGCGCTGGGCTGCCAACGCACACCCTCGAGGCGATGTTCGGCGGTGACATTCAAATGCTCAAGCTTCCTGTTCGAAGGTTACGTGCGTCGCCATTACAATGGCGCGTATTCTACCAGTAGCCGTCAACAGAAACCGTTACCCCGATCATGATAAATCCATCTACGCTAGCCGCCGCTGTGCGGAACAACGTCGCAGCCGCGCTTGCCGAAGACGTCGGCTCGGGCGACATATCCGCTGCCATGCTCCCCGCCGATTCCGCCAAAGCGCAGATCATCACCCGCGACAGCGGCATATTCTGCGGTTTGATGTGGGCGCAAGAGACCGCGCATCAGGTCGACCAGAGTATATCGCTGGAGGCGCTTGTCGCGGACGGTGAGGAGGTGACGCCGAACCAGGTGTTGATCCGCCTGTCAGGCCCCGCTCCAGCGCTGTTGACGGCGGAGCGGACCATGCTGAACTTCATCCAGCTGCTGTCCGGCACGGCAACGCGGACCGCCCGATATCACAGCCTCATCGCCCATACTGCAACCACGCTGCTCGACACCCGCAAAACCATCCCTGGATTGCGCCTCGCGCAAAAGTACGCAGTGACCTGCGGCGGCGGCGCCAACCACAGACTGGGGTTGTACGACGCGTATCTTCTGAAGGAAAACCACATTGCCGCGGCCGGCAGCATTGCCAGCGCCGTTGCCGGCGCGCGCCAGGCCAATCCCGAGCGCCCTGTGGAGATTGAGGTGGAAAGTCTCGACGAGTTGCAGGCAGCGATGGCTGCCGGCGCCGACATTGCAATGATCGACAACTTTACGCTCGAGGAGACTCGAGCTGCGGTCGAGCTCGCAGCCGGCGCGATAAAGCTCGAGGCATCCGGCGGCATTGATGAGACATCCATCACTGAAATCGCCGAGACCGGTGTGGACTATATTTCCATAGGCGAGTTGACGAAGCGTATCGAGCCGATGGATCTTTCGATGCGTTTCGTCTGATTGCTGACAAGGAATTCAAAGCAAGCAGAACTATGAACCGATTTTCGGCGTTTGCCGTACACATGGGCATCAGCCTGGCCATCTTTGCCGTGCTGACGTATCTCGTTGTGGTCGAATGGTATCCAGGGATGTTCTTCGACACTGACGGCGGCTGGCGCGGCATGCGCATCATCATCGCCGTGGATCTCGTTCTGGGACCCACGCTGACGCTCGTCGTTTACAAGGCCGGCAAACCTGGCTTGAAAATGGACCTGACGCTCATCGGTTTGCTGCAGGCAACCTGTCTGGCCGCGGGCACCTACATCGTCTACACGGAAAAACCCCACGCCGTTGTCTACACCGAAGGCCGGTTTACAGTGATGACGGCCGACGATTACCGGGCGGTGGACGTTGCGATCCCGAACCTGCGGCATTTCCCCGGCGACAACCCGAAGTGGGTCCGTGTCGCGCTGCCCGAAGATGCCGCGGAGCGCGCCGAAGTGCGGCGTGACGTATACCTTTCCGGCCGCCTGCTCAACACGCAAGTCGATCTATATGCCCCGTTCGACGCAGCCACAACGCCTGACTTCGCTGACGAATACTCGCCGCTGGATGTCATCCGCGGCCAGGAAGCCTGGCGCGAGCGCATCGATGCGTGGGTCGAGGAAAACGGCGGGACCCTCGAAGATTATGCGTTCTACACTTTCAGCACCCGCTACGTCTTCGGCTACCTCATCTACGATCGCGCAACGTTCGAGCAGGTAGGCCTGGTGCACAACGGCGGGGTTGCAGAAGGCGAAGAAACGCTCAGCCGCGAAAGAACTCCATAAGCGGCGTCATCTGCCGACCGGCTTCACCGCTCTGGCCAAGCCGCGACATACAGCTGGCCAGAGGTTGCCGAAGATCTTCCGCGCCGAACGTTTCTGCCAACCCGGCGACTTCGCTTAAGAAAGCCTCACTCGATGGATGCCTGCGTATCCGCTCGCACCAGGTGGCCACGTTCGCAAGCGTCTGCACCAGTTCAGCCCTGTCTGCGCCGCTGTTCATCTGGCGCGCCAGGAGCGCATAGTTGGTCTCGAGCTGCGCCGGATTCAGCTGCAACGCCTGGCGCAAGAGCTGGTCACGGCGGTCTTCGAACGCATAGCCGCGCGCTTCCAGCTGATCTTGAAAGGCCGCGAGATCGACATACAGCATCGGATTCCACGCGTCTTTTTCGAGCGCGGCGGTGTAAGCCAGCTCGACCTGCGACGCGAGCGCCACGCTGGGCGACTGGCCGAAACGATGCTCCAGAACCTTGGCTTCCCCATGGATGGGTAGCGCGCGGCGCGAATTGAGCGTCTGCGCCAGGCGCGTATAACCCAGCATGCGTTCCTCGCTTTGACGGAAATAGCTGGCACCAGGCGCCTGCCGATATTCCGAGAGAACGCCGAACGTGGTGATATCGAGCGCCAGCCAGGCCATGTTCGCGACCAGCATCGAGACCGCTAGCAGCCGCATCACCGTGCCGTGTCTCACCGCGTTATCGGGAAGCACCACGTCGTCTTCCCGCGCGGGGCTGAACGCTATCGCGCTCATGATACCCACGAGCACAACAAGCGGCAGAACGTAAAAGACGAAATTCACCAGCGCGTGAACCACTGCCACGCTGAGCGCCAGCAACAGGCCGTGTTGCCAACGAATTTGCGTGGATTCCGGAAAAAGAAAGCGCCGCGCCGCAGACCAGGCAATCGCACCGAAGAACAACAACATGGGCACGCTGAGCCAGATCCCGCCTTCGAGCAGGAGCTGGAGCAGATCGTTGTGCGCGAGCACTCCGGTGGTCATCTGCTCGAGGGGTGAGCGGAACTGCGGGTACAAGAGGGTGAACGTGTACAGCCCTGTACCATTCAAGCCACCTTCTCCCATCACGGCGCGCCAGGTCGCCTCCCACAGCATCAGGCGCGGGCTGGCCGCCTCGGAGACCTCGTCGTTCGCACCTACCGCGGAAGCTGCACCCACCTGATCGAGGCCATAGTAAGCGGCAAATGCCAGGGCCGCAGACGCAAACGCCACGATCAAAAACCGTTTGTCGACACGGAAACGCCAACAGCAGTAGCCGACGACAAGCGGCACGCCGGCCACCAGCAGCATCGCAAAGCGCAAATGCGTCGCCAACAAGGCCAGCATGTATAACGCAGTCAAAGCCCCGCCGATGACGAGGTGGGGCGTCGACCAGGAGCGGCGCATGCTGATCAGGAGCCAAGGCAGGCCGACGAGGTAAAGAAGGCTCGCATAGTTGGCCGGATCCCGCAGCGGTGCATGCGCGCGCTGCTGCGCCAGCAGGAACTCGACGGCAGATGTCGCAGCGTATGCAAACACGATCACGCTGACCGCCAACCACAGCCCCCGCGGGTTTTTCAGCACCAGGCTGGTAAACACCCACAGCGGCAGGCAGGCGAGCAGAAGACTGGGGATGAAGCTCGTGTCGGGGCTCCGGCTCAGGAGCAGATGATGCATCGCCAGCAAACCCACAGCGGCCCAGCAGGCCCAGAATACGAGCGGTGCGCGCTGACGCGCCGCCGCCAGTTGCGCGCTGGGGGTTGTGAGCAGAATACACAACGGCCCCAACAGGGCCGGGGCCAGCATGACCGGATTGAGACCCGCTCCGTAGAAGTAGCAGCTCAGGAAAAAGCACAGCGCCAGCCATATGTTCTGGCCCGCACCATAGGTTGCTTCAACCGGCAATGTTTTAGGGGAAATTTCGATGGGAATTTTGCTGCTTGGCAAAGCCGCGACCAGCTCGATGTATCCATGGTGCCGGAACGCGGAATCGAACCGCGGACCTACTGATTACGAATCAGTCGCTCTACCAACTGAGCTATTCCGGCACGAAGACGCGGAGAATACTCGGTCTCGGCCGGCGAGGAAAGCGATGCTGCCTCCCCCACTCAGCCGCCTGCAATCAAACAGGCGTTCAGCAAGGATCGTTTGCCGGGAAAACGCGGCAGATCGTCGCCCCTTCGGGACCCACGGCGGTTACCGAATAAGACGTGCCGTCGCCGTTGGCAATCGAATAGGTCACCCCATCGTTGTCGCGCGGGCGCCAGCCAATGGCGTTGTCAATGGCGTCGATATCCGCCAGATTCACCGCGTAGGCGCCGTTGCGCAGGAAGAAATCTTCCTGGAACGGGCGCATGGTCTGCACGTTGTTGATCAGCCGCCCATCCTCAGCCGTCTCCGTATAAGACACGTAGGCAGGCAAAGCAAAGGCTGCAATCACAGCCAGAATGCCCATCACGACCATCAGTTCCACCAGGCTGAAACCTTTCTGCATCGGATTCATTGCGCGCTCTTTCATTCCACCGTTCTCCTCGGCATTACCTTGCCTCACAACGGAAAAAGGGTAGCAGAAGCTACCCTTTTTCATAGAGACGTAGTTCATTGAACTACCCGAACTGGGCTTAGTTGTATGAAACAGTCTCAGTAGCAGCCGGCAGGCCGAGGTATGCCGGACGAGAGATCGTCACAGCCAGCGTACCTGCAGAAGCCGTACCGCCGTTGTCGTCGATACCAACCGTACCAGCGGTAGCGTTCGCGGTATCAGCGTAAGCAGCTGCACCGGTCGGCGAACCGTTCAGGTACTTGGTGTCACCCACTTCAGCCTGCAGGCTTGCGCGGATACCAGCAGCGTTGGCAAGGCCGTCAGCCGTCGCCTGGTCAACAACGCCCATAGAGCGGTTGGTGCGGATACGGGAGAACTCACCACGGACAAACTTGATGCCCTCTTCGTAGTGGCTGTTCACCTTACCCATGTTGGCGGTTTCCATGTAAGACTGATAAGCCGGAAGAGCTACTGCGGCCAGAATGCCGATGATAGCTACCACGATCATCAGTTCGATAAGGGTAAAACCCTTTTGCATTGCGTTTTTCATTTCGAAACAAACTCCGTTACTAGTGTCAAAACGTGGCAGCCAGGACTGGGCCGCGTCCGTCGGGATAATCTAAAGCAATCCGTGTGCCAACCCTGCCTAACAGTTCTCAAATTCTCTTTTATATCATCAAATTCAGCAGCTTAGCGTCCAAGGCGATTATTTCGATGCCGGGTGACAGAGATTGGCCATCCAAAAGATCAGATGACGTCACGGCCTTGCCGCGTCACATGCTGACCCTGTTCGTCACTTTGTAAAACCACAACGTCCAACGGCAGACGTCCAACGGCAGACCTCAACGCGGGCTTCCTTTTACCGGCTTCCTTTTACAGCTTCTTTTGTAAAGGGTAGCAAAATACCTGCCGCGCATTGGTCAATCATCTTGGCGGAACGCACAAAGGAGCGGGCCAACGTCCCACACCGTAAAATTGTGATGGGCTTATCGACAGCCTCGTGACTTGAGCCTACACTTTGCCGGCTCAAGGTGAGTATCTTTAATTCACCCATAAACGCACATCGTTGCACGTCGGTTGAAAAGGATCTCGAACGCTGTATGGCAACCGAACCCATACCACTTAGCGGACTCGCACGCAGACTCGTAGACGAAGGTCTGGTCGAGGCTGAAATAGCGATTAAAGCCACGGATGAGGCGCGCAAAGCCGCCACGCCGCTGGTCAGCTATCTCGTGCAGAACAATCTTGCCGACCCGAAAGTCATCGCGGCCAGTGCCGCCGAGGAGTTCGGCGTCCCGCTGATGGACCTCGGCGTCTTCGACGTCGAATCGATTCCGCGCGACCTCGTCAAAGAACAACTCATCCGCCAGCACAACGCGCTGCCGCTGGTGCGCCGCGGGGTGCGCCTGTTCGTCGCTGTCTCCGACCCGACCAACCTGCAGGCGTTGGATGAAATCAAATTCCAGACCGGTGTCAACACGGAGCCGGTGCTGGTCGAAGAAGACAAGCTCGCTGGGCTCATCGACCAGTTTCTGAACGCACAGGAAGATGACGGCCTGGGCGATCTCGATGGCGACGATCTCGAAGATCTCGACATGGACGCCTTCGACGACGCGGAGGCTACCGAAGAGGACGACGTCGGGACGGCTACCGACGACACGCCCATCGTGCGTTTCGTCAACAAGATGCTGCTGGATGCCATCAAGACCGGCGCCTCGGACATCCACTTCGAGCCCTACGAGAAGTCGTATCGCGTGCGCTTCCGTACGGACGGGGTGCTCCATGTCGTCAGCACACCACCCGCCAATCTGGGTACCCGCCTGGCCGCGCGCCTTAAAGTCATGTCCGAAATGGACATCTCCGAGCGCCGTATCCCCCAGGACGGGCGCATCAAGATGAAGCTGTCCAAGACCCGCGCCATCGACTTTCGTGTCAACACCCTGCCCACCCTGTGGGGTGAAAAGGTCGTGCTGCGGATCCTCGACCCATCGAGCGCCAAAATGGGTATCGAAGCGCTCGGTTTCGAAGACTTTCAGCAGGAACTGTTCCTCGATTGTCTGCACCGCCCGCAAGGCATGATTCTCGTAACCGGCCCCACCGGCTCCGGTAAGACGGTGACGCTTTACACCGGTTTGAACATTCTCAATACCGCCGAGCGCAACATCGCAACGGCGGAAGACCCGGTGGAAATCAACCTCGAGGGCATCAACCAGGTCAACGTGAACCACAAAGTGGGCCTGGACTTCTCCAACGCGCTGCGCTCATTCCTTCGGCAGGACCCCGATATCGTCATGGTCGGTGAGATTCGCGACCTCGAAACGGCAGAAATCGCAATCAAGGCCGCGCAAACAGGTCACATGGTGCTGTCGACGCTGCACACCAACTCGGCGCCGGAAACCCTGACCCGTCTGCGTAACATGGGCGTGCCGTCATTTAACTTGGCAACTTCGGTCAATCTCATCATTGCCCAGCGGCTCGCGCGACGCCTCTGCAACGAGTGCAAAGTCTCGCTGGACGTACCGAAAGAGGCATTGCTGGAAGAAGGCTTCACTGACGAAGACATTGCCGGCGGCTTTGAAGTGTTCGAAGCCAACTCTGACGGTTGCGATAAGTGCAACGGCGGCTTCAAGGGCCGAGTCGGAATATATGAAGTAGTTAAAATAACGCCTGAGCTATCCCGTATTATCATGGAAGACGGAAACAGCCTGCAGTTGGCGGAGCAAGCCAAGGCGCACGGGTTCAACGACCTCAGACGCTCGGGTCTGCTGAAAGTCATGCAGGGCGTCACGAGCCTGGCAGAAGCCAACCGCGTGACAACGGGGCATTAAGGCCCCAGCAAGGTTTATTCCGTTGCGGCACTGACGTCAGCGGCATTCTTTAGAGACAGGTAACCAAGAGCATGGCCGAAGCAACATTCGTCTGGGAAGGCAAAGACAAACAAGGCCGCAAGACCAAGGGCGAGATCACGTCATCGACCCCCGCCATCGCCCGCGCGGAACTTCGCCGACAGGGCATCGTGGCCGAAAAGGTCAAGAAGAAGAGCGCCGGCATATCTCTCGGCGGCGGCGGAGCGGTCAAGCCCGCCGACGTTGCGCTCTTCACCCGTCAGATGGCGACGATGATGCGTGCCGGGGTACCGTTGGTGCAGGCTTTCGACATCGTTGCCGACGGCGTGGACAAGCCGAAGCTGGCGGAGCTCATACGTACCGTGCGCAACGACGTTTCCGGCGGTAACTCTTTCGCTTCCGCCATTCGCAAACACCCCAACGAATTCGATGAGCTGTTCTGCAACCTGGTAGACGCCGGCGAGCAGTCCGGCGCGCTGGAGCAGATGCTCGACCGCATCGCCACTTACAAAGAAAAAACCGAATCGCTGAAGGCCAAAGTCAAAAAAGCCATGACCTATCCGATCGCGGTCATCTGCGTGGCCGTGGTCGTTTCCGGCATCCTGCTGGTCAAGGTTGTGCCGCAGTTCGAGCAGGTCTTCAACGGTTTCGGCGCCGAGCTGCCCGCGTTCACGAAGATGGTCATCAACTTCTCAGAGTTTGCGCAGGCTTACTGGCTGGGCATTCTGATTGGCATCATCGCATTTGGCCTCGCGTTCGCCGAAGCGCGTAAGCGATCGAAAGCGCTGCGCGATGCGTTAGACAGGATCATCCTGAAGTTACCGGTCGCCGGCGACATCGTCGAAAAATCTTCGGTAGCGCGCTTCGCGCGTACGCTCTCGACGACATTTGCCGCCGGTGTGCCGCTGGTAGATGCGCTCAACTCGGTTGCGGGTTCTACCGGCAACAACGTTTACGTCGAAGCGGTCTATAAGATCCGTGACGATGTCTCAACCGGTCAGCAGCTCAATTTCTCCATGCGCAACACCGGCGTTTTTCCCAACATGGTGAACCAGATGGTTGCCATCGGTGAAGAAGCTGGCGCGCTGGATGACATGCTGGACAAGTCGGCAACGTACTACGAAGAGCAGGTGGACAACGCAGTCGATAACCTCACCAGCCTGATGGAGCCGATCATCATGTCGGTGCTCGGCGTATTGGTGGGCGGCTTGATCATCGCGATGTACCTGCCGATCTTCCAGCTGGGTGCTGTTGTCAGCGGATAATCACTATCGTGTCCGCTGATCTCGTTACCGCCTACGGGTGGCAGGGCGTCGTTCTGCTGGCATGGGTCGGTCTCTCCGTAGGCAGCTTCCTCAACGTCGTCATATACCGCCTGCCCGTCATGCTCACACGTGAGTGGCGCGAGCAGGCACGGCAGATTCTCGCTGATGCCGGCGAGCCCGTCTCAAACCCGACGCAAACAGACGAACCATTCAATCTGATGGTGCCGCGCTCGCGATGTCCCCACTGCGGTCACCAGATACGCGCATGGGAGAACATACCGGTCATCAGCTGGCTGTTTCTACGCGCAAGGTGCGCCAACTGCTCGGCACCCATCGCCTGGCGCTACCCTGCCATAGAACTTCTGACAGGCGTCGCCACCGTCGCGACGGTTGCGCTATTCGGGTTCACCTGGATGGGTCTGGCCGCTTGTTTCTTCACATGGATGCTGATTACGCTCACATTCATCGACTACGACACCAAGCTCCTGCCGGATCAGATCACTTACCCGCTGCTATGGCTGGGCCTGCTGGTCAACGGCCTGCTCGTCGGCATCGTGCCGCTGACAGATGCCTTGATCGGTGCCGTGGCAGGCTATCTTGCCCTGTGGCTGACTTATTGGGGTTTCAAGCTTGCCACCGGCAAAGAGGGCATGGGCTACGGCGACTTCAAGCTGCTTGCCGCCCTCGGAGCGTGGCTCGGATGGCAGGCTCTGGCAAGTATCATCCTGATCGCCGCCGCTCTGGGACTCGTCTATGCACTGGCGCTGAAACTGATGACCAGCAGCACCGAGACCACTGAAACCGTCACGAGCGGTGAAGTGTCCGTCCAGGCCCGAGAGGCGGATAGCGACATACCCGCAGGGGCGATTCCGTTCGGCCCGTTTCTCGCCACGGCCGGCTGGGTCACTCTGATGTTTCGTGATACCGTGCTCGCCGTTTTTCTGCCCTAGGGATTCTCTGGCCAAATGCCCAACTATCTCGTCGGCCTGACCGGCGGTATCGGTAGCGGCAAAAGTGCTGCCTCCGACCGGTTCGCCGCACATGGCATCACGATCGTCGACGCTGACCTTGCCAGCCGCGCGGTAGTCGAGCCGGGGCAACCGGCGCTCGCAAAAATCGCAGAGCATTTCGGCGCGACGATCATCGGCCCGGATGGGCATCTCGACCGCAGCGCCCTGCGCCATCGCGTGTTCGCCGAGCCGAGCGAGCGCCGCTGGCTGCAGTCTCTGCTTCATCCGCTGATCTCGGCACATCTACACGCGGCGATCGAAACAGCCGACTCTCCCTACGTGATTCTGGTCAATCCGTTACTGTTCGAGTCCCAGCAGCATCACTGGTGCCGGCGGGTGCTGCTCATCGACGCACCGGAAGAGGCACAGCTCACCCGCACGATGGCGCGCGATCAAAACACGCGGGAGCAGGTTGAGAACATCATGCGCGCGCAGGCAAGCCGTGCCGAGCGTCAGGCGCTGGCGGACGACATCATCGTCAACGACGCTGACTTGGATACACTCCATGCCCGCGTGGATGAGCGCCACGCGTTCTACCTGCAGGTTGCCGGTACTTAATGGCACAGCACGTTGTGTTATCGTGCGCCTTCCAATCACAGCAGCCAAACACAGCAGCCAACGCATGTCCGATCCAGCGCGCATCGTCTCCTGTCCAAACTGCGGCGTGGCCGTCAAATGGACGCCTCAGAACAAGTACCGTCCATTCTGCTCAGAGCGGTGCAAACTGATCGACTTCGGTGGATGGGCAAATGAGTCCAATCGCATTCCGGGCGACGGCGTACACGAGGACATCAACAGCCAGGATCTGGAAGGCGAAGGCTGACTTCGCAGCGGCGCAATATCAGGTGCGGTATTCCGCGTTGATGCGCACGTAATCGTAGCTGAGATCCGTGGTCCAGACGGTTGCCGCCGCATCACCGGCACCCAGGTTTATGGTGACCTTGAACTCCTCCCGGGCCAGCACCGCGCTGCCCGCAGCGTCGCTATAGCTCGCCGCCATGAGGCCGCGCTCGGCAACCTGCACATCATCGAGCCACAGAGCGACCTTGCCGGGATCCAGGTCGGCTACAGGTGCACGGCCAATCGCCATGCAGAACCGCCCCCAGTTCGCATCCCCCGCAAAGAGCGCGGTTTTAACGAGCGGTGATTCAGCCACTGTGTAGGCAACTGCGAGACAGTCTTCCGTGCTGCGGCCGCCTTCGACCGTAACGGTCACAAACTTGGTGGCGCCTTCACCGTCACGTACCAACGCCTGCGCCAGCAGAGTAGCCACTTCTTTGACGGCGTCCGCGAGAGCCGGATAGAGGGCGTGTTCGCGCCCATCGATCTCAGCGTGCGCAGCATGGTTCGTACACGCCAGCATGAAACAGTCGTTGGTCGAAGTATCGCCGTCGACGGTGATCCGATTGAAGCTGCGCGCACAAGCGTCTTCAACCAGCATCTGGGCCACGCCGGGTGCAACGTTTGCATCCGTCGCCATGTAAGCCAGCATCGTCGCCATGTTCGGTTTGATCATGCCCGAGCCCTTGGCGATGCCGGTGATCGTGATCGTCTCTCCATCGAGATTCACCTGACGCGAATACCCTTTGGGTACGGTGTCCGTCGTCATGATCGCCGTAGCGGCATCCAACCAGCCATCCTCAGACAAGCTGGCAGAAGCTTGATCCAACGCTTGCTGCATTGCGGCTACAGGCAGCCGCTCGCCAATGACACCGGTGGAGAAAGGCTGGACCTCGGTATCCGGCAGCTGCAGCAGGCGCGCGGCATGGCTGCACACCGCAGCGCCATCGGCGAGCCCCGGCTCCCCGGTAGCGGCATTGGCGTTACCGCTATTGACTACCCAGGCGCGGCTCGACGCCTGGCGTTCACGCGCGAGAAGCACTGGCGCTGCAGCAAAGTGAGATTGTGTGTAGACCCCGCCGACATCGGCGCCTTCGCCAAGCGCAAAGAGCGCTATGTCATGGCGTTCGCGCTGCTTTATACCGGCGCACGCGCTGCCAATGCGCACGCCGGGAACGGGCAGGAGGTCCGCTGGCGGAGATAAGTTAACTGCCATGCTTCACATCAAGCGAGTTTGCCGTGGCACTGCTTGTACTTCTTACCCGAACCGCAAGGACACGGTTCGTTCCGGCCTACCTTACGCTCATCGCGCACAAACGTTTCGACTTTTTCCGGTGCGCTCTGCGCGGGCGGCGCTTCCGGCTGCCCGAGGGAGGAAGTCTCCGCGTGCTGGTAATCCATGCGCGCTGCTTCCCGGGCGCGTCTCTCACGCTCCTGGGCTTCCACTTCTTCCGGGTTCTCTATCTGTACGCGCGACAGCATTCGAATCGTGTCGAATTTGATATTGAACAGGAGCTCCTGGAAAAGCTCGAAAGCCTCGCGTTTGTATTCTTGTTTCGGCTGCTTTTGCGCATACGCGCGCAAATGTATGCCCTGACGCAGGTGATCCATTGTCGCGAGGTGTTCTTTCCACCGCTGATCGAGCAGCTGCAACATGATCTGCTTTTCAACGACCCGCATGTCGACGCCGACATTTTTCCAGTCCGCCTCTTTCTGCGCGTACTCTGCTTCAATCTGAGACAGCACGCGCTCGCGCAGCTTTTCCTCATCCAGACTTTCGTCTTCCTGCAACCAACGGCCGATCGGCTGATCCGAATCGAACTCGAGCTTGAGCGCTTCTTCCAGGCCTTCGATGTCCCACTGTTCTTCGAGGCTCTGCGGCGGAATGTGCTGCGCGAGCACCTCGTACACCACTTCTTCGCGCATACCTTCAATCGTCGCCGAGATATCGTCCGCTGCCATCAAATCACGGCGCTGCTGGTAGATGAGCTGGCGCTGATCGTTAGAGACGTCGTCGTATTCGAGCAGGTTCTTGCGGATGTCGAAGTTGTGACCTTCAACTTTGCGCTGCGCGTTTTCAATTGAACGGTTGACGATCCGGTGTTCGATCGCCTCACCCTTCTCCATGCCCAGTGACTGCATCAGGTTTCTGACCCTGTCCGATGCAAAGATGCGCATCAGGTTGTCTTCCATCGATAGATAGAAGCGGCTCGAGCCTGGATCCCCCTGGCGCCCGGAACGTCCGCGCAGCTGGTTGTCGATTCGCCGCGACTCGTGTCGTTCGGTGCCGATAATATGCAAACCACCGGCTTCGATGACCTGGTCGTGGCGCTTCTGCCACTCAGCGCGCATGTTTTCCTCTTCGGCGGCACTGGCTTCACCGGCACGCTCAAGCTCGGCATCCAGGCTGCCACCCAGAACGATGTCAGTACCGCGACCCGCCATGTTGGTGGCGATCGTGACGGTGCCGGGGCGGCCGGCGTCCGCGATGATATCCGCTTCTCGTTCGTGCTGTTTGGCGTTCAGCACGCTGTGCTCGATGTTACGCCGGTTCAGCTCGTTGGAAATGATCTCCGAAGACTCGATGGAGGCGGTGCCGACCAGCACCGGCTGGCCCTTCGCGATGCGTTCGTTGATGTCTTCGACGATGGCGTCGTATTTATCTTCAAGCGTCAGATAAATCAGGTCGTTTCGATCGTCCCGGATCATCGGCTTGTGCGTCGGGATAACTACCACGTCCAGCCCGTAAATCTGGCGAAACTCGAAGGCTTCCGTGTCCGCCGTGCCGGTCATGCCCGACAGCTTGTTGTAAAGCCGGAAATAGTTCTGGAAGGTCGTCGAGGCGAGCGTCTGGCTTTCGTTCTGCACAGCAACGCCTTCTTTGGCTTCCACAGCCTGATGAATTCCCTCCGACCAGCGGCGCCCGGGCATGGCCCGCCCCGTATGCTCGTCGACGATCACGATTTCCCCGTTGGCAACCATGTAGTCGACGTCCCGCTTGAAGAGCGCATGCGCTTTCAGCGCAGCGTGTACATGATGCAGGAGGTTCAGATTACTCGCCGAGTAGAGGCTATCCCCTTCCTCCAGGAGATTCAGGCGCACGAGCTCCTGTTCGACTTTTTCATGACCAAGCTCGGTGAGCTCAACCTGACGGTTTTTCTCGTCGACCATGAAATCGCCGGTCGCTTCCGGCTCCTCTTCGCCGAACACACGGACCTTCTCATGAAACTCCTGCTGCGTGAGCTTAGGCGCGAGCTTGTTCATCGTCAGGTACAGCTGGGTGCTCTCTTCCGCGGTGCCGGAGATGATCAACGGCGTCCTGGCTTCGTCGATGAGGATCGAGTCCACCTCGTCGACCACGGCGAAATTGAGGCCACGCTGAAAACGATCGTCGAGCGTAAACGCCATGTTGTCACGCAGATAGTCGAAGCCGAACTCGTTGTTGGTTCCGTACGTCACATCCGCGAGATACGCTGCCCGTTTTTCCATCGGGTCCTGTTGCGATTGCACGACGCCGACCGTCATGCCCAGGGCCTCGTAAATCGGGCTCATCCAGGTGGCGTCCCGGCGAGCGAGATAGTCGTTCACCGTGACCACATGGACACCTTCACCGCTGAGCGCGTTGAGATAACAAGGCAGCGTCGCCATCAGCGTTTTACCTTCACCGGTGCGCATCTCCGCGATGCAACCCTCATGCAGGGTGATGCCGCCGATCAGCTGCACATCGAAATGGCGCATGCCCATCGTCCGCTTCGCGGCTTCACGTACCGCCGCAAACGCTTCCGGTAAGAGGTCGTCGAGGCTCTCGCCATCGGTGAAGCGTTTCTTGAATTCTTCCGTTTTTGCTGGCAGATCGGTGAACGCCTCGAATTCAGCTTCGAGCTCGTTGATACGCGCGACGATCTTGCCCATGCGCTTGAGCTCGCGCGTGTTTTTCGTCCCGAAAATCCGGGTAAAGATGTTAGCCATAGAGGTTCACGAATTTCTGGTGGCGGCATTGTACCGACACTGCAAGCGTTTGCGAAAAGCGAAAGACGCCCGCTGCGGGCATCTCGCGAAGTACGAATCTTAGTTTAAGAGCGTCGTGAGACGTAGGCTGCGGGATCGACCGTGCGTCCGTTTTTGAGCACTTCGAAGTGCACGTGCGGCCCAGTGGAGCGTCCGGTGCTGCCCATGACGCCGACTTTTTCGCCTTTTTTGACCACATCGCCCGTGCTGACCGCCAGCGCTTTGTGATGAGCGTAGCGTGTCACCAAGCCATCAGCGTGGCTGATTTCCACGAGCTTGCCGTATCCGAACCGTTCGCCCGCGAACGTCACGACGCCGCTGGCGACAGCGATGACGTCAGAGCCATCCCGACCGGCAAAATCTACGCCGGAGTGCCACGCATTTTTGCCGGTGATCGGGTCTACACGCTGCCCGTACGGCGACGACAGCCAACCCCAGGTCACCGGTCGCCCGCGCACCTGAGAAGCGCTGTGCATGTCTTCATTGACCAGCACTTCGTCGAGAATGTTGAGTTCACGCTCCCGGCGCTTGAGCTGATCAGACAGGAAGGAAAGCTCGGTGGACAGCTCATGCCAGTTCATTGCCTGCTGATGCCCTTGTATCGGACCACCCTGGGCTGGAATGTTGTCGAAATCGAATTCTTCACCCTCGAGGTCCGCGGCATCCGCCATGTGCGCCCCGATGGCTTCCATCCGGAGCAGACGCGCCTGCATTTCCGCCAGCTGACGTCCCACCGCGGCGCTCTGCGCCTGGCTTTTGCGCTCCAGGGCCATGACCTCGCCCCGCTGCTCATCGAGCTTGGCGCGCCATTGGGAAACAACCTCGGCGTCGATGCGATCAGCGGCAACGTAATGCGCCGTATAAAGGCCGGCGGTGAACAGCGCCACCGTCGCGACAGCCACACAGGCGGCCAGCTTCTGCCGGCTGAAGCTCAGCGACAGATGTGTGCCTTTATCTCGCAGTAATATGATCTTCATCAGCCGTTACTAACTCAGCAGTCCATATGGCATAAGCCGGCTCAAATCTATCCAGGTACGCGGCGCACACGGTCGTGCCGTGCTGCCAAGCGGGCGGACCCGGATTGTCTCGACGCGGGACAGCAGCAGCGAAGGTTTATTCGATGTTGATAGGGAAGCACTGCACCAACCATCTGGCCGGTTTCTCTTCCGCACGTTCGCTTGCCAGCTAATTTCACTCCGGCGCGCGCAAGGGTTAATGAGGCTTTTTGCTAAGCTTTTATTCTTTCTCGAGCTTCTTCTTAAAGCGCTTCGATTTATCCAACTTCTTTTGCGCTGACGCCGTGTGTACCATGCACTGCACCCAGTTGCAGCAGCGGGAACACAGTCCTCGTGTCGACTCATAAAATAGATGATCTGCTTGCTGAAAGCCACAGCCGATTTACTCCGTTACAACGCCTGCTGAAGACATCATCCAACCAAAAACAATGGACCGCAGAACTACGCGCGCACCTCGATCCACCGCTCCGTTCCGAGGTCGAGGTGGCTGCAATCCGTGGCCGCGAGGCGCACGTTTTGTGTTCCAGTGCAGCGGCAGCCACGCGTTTGCGCTTTCTGCTGCCGGATCTGCTGCCTCGACTCAAAACGCTGCAGAGTTTCAGTCGGATCACCGACGTCCAGATCAAGGTCTCAACTCCGCAACCTAAATAGTGCCTTATCTTTACTATAGATAATGCGAACCGAGGCGCATCCCACGCCCGCTCGGCAATTCAACCCCATGATTTTGTGAGAGAAATTCGGAACGGCCGGCGATGCCCGCCTGAATTATGTCAATAAAATAGCGTTAACCGGCGGCGAGTAGCGGGCGCGTATAGGCGATCGGAGCGCGCTCCATATCTTCAAACGTCACGATATCGTAGGCCCCTTCGGTTTCGAGCAGCTTGCGCAGCAGCGCGTTGTTGGGGCCGTGACCGGATTTGTGTCCGGTAAACTTGCCGATGAGACTGTGACCGAGCAGGTACAGATCGCCGATGGCATCGAGAATCTTATGCTTGACGAATTCGTCTTCGAGACGCAGTCCTTCTTCGTTCAGGATGCGGAAGTCGTCGACAACCACGGCGTTATCCAGGCTGCCGCCTTTCGCCAGGTTCATCTCACGCAGCTTTTCGTAATCCGCCAGAAACCCGAACGTACGCGCCCGACTCACTTCCTTGACGAACACCGTGCTGGAAAAATCGACTTTTACCGTGTGCTCGTGCTTTTTGAACACGGGATGATCGTAGCGCAGCGTGTAGTTCAGCTGAAAGCCGTCAAACGGGGCGAGCTGCGCGTAAACATCGCCCTGCTTCACCTCCACGGGTTTCAATATACGAAGAAACTTCTTGGCCGCGTCCTGCGTGGCGACGCCGGCCGATTGCAGTAGAAAGACGAATGGCGCGGCGCTGCCGTCCATGATTGGCAATTCCGGCGCGCTGACTTCAACATAAGCGTTGTCTATGCCGAGCCCGGCAAACGCCGACATCAGATGCTCTATCGTAGAGATCTCAACGTCACCATTTGTGAGCGACGTCGCCATTGTCGTGGAACCGACATTCAGCGCGTGCGCGCGCAGCTCAACAGGTTCATCCAGATCGGTGCGAACAAACACGATCCCGGTGTCGACCGGTGCGGGCTTCAGCGTGACGTATACCTTTTCACCGGTATGCAGGCCAACGCCGGTGGCGCGTATCGTGTTGTTGAGGGTGCGTTGTTGTAAGACGTTATCTGAGGACATATCGGCGCGCATGTTATCAGTCAGAGTATGAGCGCTCTACGAAGCGCTGCTCATTTTGTGTTTCATTTTGTATCAAATCGCGCGCAAAACAACGGACATAACGGTGCGGGTGCGTGCAAAAACGGCACGCATTGCCGTGGCAATGCGTGCCATGCTGGAGATTCGGACAGCTATACGTGCATTCCCTGCGCGCAGCTTGCCCTTAGCGATCGTGTTGCGTTAGTCCGCTTGTCGACGAAGAAACGCAGGTATGTCGAGGTAGTCGAGGTCCTGCGTATCGGTGTCTTCCGCCAGATTGTCGCGCGCCACGGTCGGCTGATTACGGGCAAACGCCGGACGGTCGAGCTGGTTGTAGTCCACCTGACCATCAAGCGCCGCCTGCCCGATCGTGTTATCTACCACGACGTTGGGCATCTCCGGCTCGCCCAGGCCTGTGGCAACGACCGTCACTTTCAGCTCTTCGCCCATATCCGGGTCGATGACCGTGCCTACTACAACCGTAGCAGAGGGAGAGGCGAAATCATCGACGATGTTACCGACGTCGGTAAATTCGCCGATATTGAGCTCAGGACCAGCGGTCACGTTGACCAGAATGCCGCGCGCGCCATGCAGGTCGACGTCCTCGAGCAGCGGTGAACGGATCGCCGCCTCCGCAGCGTCGCGCGCGCGGTTCTCACCGGAGGCGCGTCCCGTGCCCATCATCGCCATGCCCATCTCGGACATCACTGTGCGCACATCGGCAAAGTCGACGTTGATCATGCCGGGGCGAATGATGAGATCGGCAATACCCTGCACCGCACCCAGCAGCACATCGTTAGCAGCGCTGAATGCATCCAGCATGCTGGTACGCTCGCCCAGCACGGCCAGCAGCTTTTCGTTGGGGATCGTGATCAGCGAGTCAACGTGTTGCCCGAGCTCCTGTATACCAAGGTCGGCAACGTCCGAGCGCTTCTCGAAGTTGAACGGCTTGGTAACGACCGCAACCGTGAGAATGTCCAATTCACGCGCAACCTCGGCAACAATCGGCGCGGCGCCCGTACCCGTGCCGCCGCCCATGCCAGCGGTGATGAACACCATGTCAGCACCGGACAGCACCTCGCCGATACGATCACGGTCTTCCAACGCTGCCGCGCGTCCGACCTCTGGATTTGCTCCAGCACCCAGCCCTTTCGTTATGCCGCTGCCAATCTGCAACGTCGTCTGCGCTTCGAGGCTCTTGAGCGCCTGGGCATCAGTGTTGGCGGCGATGAAGTCGACGCCATCGACACTGCGGCTCACCATGTGTTGCACCGCATTGCCGCCGCCGCCCCCGACGCCGATCACTTTGATTACCGCGCTTTGTGGCGCGCTGTCTACCAATTCAAACATCGTATTCTCCAGCTAGAAATTTTCGCTAAACCAATTTTTGACCCTCGATAGCGCGCCTCCTTTACTGGCACTGCGCTTCATGGGCATTTCTTTTTCTCGTTCCAATCCGTACAACAATAAGCCGACTCCCGTGGCATATACCGGATTACGCACGATGTCCTTCAACCCCGCGACGTTGCGAGGCACTCCCAAACTGACTGGCATGTGGAATATTTCCTCCGCCAGTTCAATCACACCTTCCATCTTTGCCGCACCGCCCGTGAGCACAATGCCGGCTGCAACAAGATCCTCGAAACCGCTGCGCCTCAGCTCAGCCTGAATCAAGGTGAAGAGTTCGTCATAGCGCGGCTCTACTACCTCTGCGAGCGCTTGCCGCGACAGCTCCCGAGCCGGCTTGTCGCCAACACCCGGGACTTTGATGATTTCATCCGCCTGCGCCAGCTGTGTCAGCGCACAGGCATACTTTATTTTCAGATCCTCGGCGTTCTGTGTAGGCGTTCTAAGCGCCATAGCAATGTCGTTAGTCACCTGGTCCCCGGCTATGGGGATCACCGCCGTATGGCGTATCGCGCCGCCCGTGAAAACTGCTATGTCGGTGGTCCCCCCGCCGATGTCGACCAGACAGACGCCGAGCTCACGCTCGTCCTCGGAGAGGATGGAGTATGACGAGGCAAGCTGCTCGAGGATGACGTCGTTGACGTGCAACCCACAGCGCTCGATACATTTCTCTATGTTCTGCGCCGCATTGACCGCACAGGTCACCATGTGCACTTTCGCTTCGAGCCGCACCCCGGACATACCCAGCGGCTCTTTCACGCCTTCCTGGGTATCGATGACGTACTCCTGAGGCAGCACATGGAGAATCTTCTGATCGGCCGGTATCGCCATCGCCTGCGCTGCGTCGATGACCCGCTCGACATCCTGCGCATAGACCTCGCGGTCGCGTATTGCGACGATCCCGTGGGAGTTCAGAGACCGGATGTGGCTGCCGGCAATCCCGGCGTAGACCGCGTCGATGGAGCATCCCGCCATCAACTCCGCTTCTTCGATCGCGCGCTGTATCGACTGTACGGTGGATTCTATGTTGACCACCACGCCTTTCTTGAGGCCTCGCGAGTGGTGCGTGCCGATACCGATGATCTCGAGTTCACCCTGATCGTTGACTTCCGCGACCACCGCGGCGACTTTGTTGGTGCCAATATCGAGACCAACAATCTTCTGTAGTTCCGGTTCGGCCGCCATGCTCAGGCTCCCTCGACAGGTTCGTTATGGGCAACCAGCATCTCGTCGCCGTCGCCTTGTTCTTGAAACTTCACCGCTACGCCGTTGGCGTAGCGCGCGTCCACATAGGCAGCGCCGCGCTCACCATCAGCGATGACGCGCCGATAGACGAGCAGAAACCGGTGCATGCGCTCATTGAGCTGCTCCGCGCCGAGCAACACTTGAAGCCCATCGATGTAGCGCACCGTCCACTCGCCTTGAGGGTTCTGACTGAGGCGCTGAATGATCAGGTTTTCACGGGCGCTGATCTGGTCAAGCAATCGATAGACCTCCATAGCCTGCTGCGGCGTGTTCTGTTGCACGTCGAATTGCGGCAGGCCGCGATGCTCATCGGGCAGACGCAGCAATTCTCCGGCTGCGGAGACGTAGCGATCTTCACCCCAACGGGCCACCGGCTGCGCGCGGTCCAGAGATACGATCAGAGCGTCGGGCCAGGCCCGCTGCACGCTCACGCTTCGCGTCCAGGGGAGCTGCCTGACCGCCGCGCCGACATGCTCGAGCTCCGTGCTCAAGACACCGTCCGCCCCCGCTTCGGCGAGTACATCCTGAACCATGCGCTGCTCCGCCACGGACAGCTCACCCTGGATGACAAATCTCGTGACCGGGCGATCGAGCGCATACCACGTGGCAAACAGCAGCAACGCTACTGACAATATTGTCAACGCAAACATCAAGCGCGCGATCACGAAGCGCCCCTCAGCGTGTTGGAAATTTGACTGACATTTCCCGCTCCCTGCACGATGAGCACGTCTATGTCCTGCACAAACGCCGGCAACAGCTGGAGCGCTTCGCCCGGGTCCCGGGCAAATACCGGCGCCACCTTGCCGCGCTGGCGAATTGCCTGACTGAGCGCTTTGCCGTCAGCCCCTGAAATGGGCGTCTCGCCGGCAGCGTACACGTCCAGCAGCATGAGCTGATCCACCTCCGACAGAACGCGGACAAAGTCCTCGAAGAGATCGCGCGTGCGGGAGTAGCGGTGGGGTTGGTAGGCCATCCCGATACGCGCGTCAGGCCAAACGGTCCGCGCGGTCTCAATGACGGCTGCAACTTCGGTCGGATGATGGCCATAGTCATCGACCATGGTGACTTCGGCAGCTCCGACGATCGTCGCTTCATCAACCTGGAACCGGCGATCAACCCCGGCGAACGACTCGAGGCCCGCAACGATGTGCTGATCCTTGATACCTTCCTCGGTGGCAATGGCAACAGCGGCCAATGCGTTGAGAACATTGTGAGCACCCGGGACCGCCAGGCTGACCTCGAGCGGTTCGCCAAAGCCGCCGCGGTCGACTGTAAACGTCCAGGCACGCCCATTGGCCGCCACGTTGGTCGCGCGGAACTGCGCATCTTCGGTCAGTCCGTAGGTAAGCACCGGCCGCGACAGGCGCGGAATGATGTCGACCACGTCAGCATCGTCGATACACAGAGCCACCGTCCCGTAAAACGGCAGACGGTGCACAAACTCGACGAACGTATCCTTCAAGGCAGCAAAGCTGTTGCCATAAGTCGCCATGTGATCCTGGTCGATGTTGGTGATCACGGCAGACATGGGCTGCAGGTGCAGAAAGGAAGCATCCGACTCGTCTGCTTCGGCAATCAGATAACGCCCGGCGCCAAGCTCCGCATTGGTGCCAGCCGAATTCAACAGGCCGCCGATCACGAATGTAGGCGACAGGCCCGCGCAACGGAAAATCTCCGTCACCAGGCTCGTCGTCGTGGTTTTGCCGTGCGTACCGGCGACCGCGATACCATGCCGATAGCGCATCAACTCACCGAGCATCTCGGCACGCGGTACAACCGGAGTTCGAGCCTGGCGAGCAGCCGCAACCTCGACGTTGTCGTCACCTATCGCGCTCGAAATCACCACCACGTCAGCGTCGACAACCCAGGCTGCGTCGTGGCCTATGTGGATCGTTGCGCCCTTGTCAGCGAGGCGCTCTGTCGTCGCAGAGGCTTTCATATCCGAGCCCGTTACCGCATAACCCTGATTCAGCAGCACTTCGGCTATACCGCACATCCCCGCGCCGCCTATGCCGACGAAATGTATCGAACGGATCCGGCCCATTTCCGGCACTACATAAGCCTCACGCACGGCGCTTCTCCTGATCGAAGGCGGCCCGCAGCACGACGCCGAGCAAAGCACAGGAAAACAGCAGACTGTTGCCGCCGTAACTGACAAACGGCAGCGTCAGACCCTTGGTGGGCAGAACGCCGGTGTTGACGCCGAGGTTGACGAGAAACTGTATGCCGAGGAGCAATCCGGTGAAGTACGCAGCAAAGCAGGCGAACATCCGCCCACTGGCGGCGCACCTGCGCGCGAGCAGCAACAGCTGAACGACAAAGTAAGTCAACAGAAGGGCCAGACCGATGGCGCCAACGCTGCCAAGCTCTTCAGCAATGACGGCAAAGATGAAGTCGTTGTGCGCTTCAGGCAGGTAGTAGAGTTTTTGCACGCCTTCGCCCAGCCCAAGCCCCCACAGTTCCCCGCGCCCGAACGCAATGAGTGCCTGAGTGAGCTGATAGCCGCTGCCGAATGCGACAGACCAGGGGTCCAGGAAAGCGAGGATCCGCTGCATTCGGTAGGGTTCGTCATAGATCAACGCGGCGAGTACCAGAGCCCCGGCCGCGAGAATGAACACGAAGTAACGCAGCTTCGCACCCGCAAGAAAGAGCACGCCCACGGTCGCGCCAAGAATGACCACCGCCGATCCGAAATCGGGTTCCAGCACCAGCAGCGCACAAACCAGCGTCACCATGGCAAGCGGCACGAAAAGCACAACCGGTTCATCCGCCACGCGGGCATGATAGCGAGCGAGGTATCCGGCCAGGTAAACGCACAAGCCGAACTTAGCCACCTCGGAGGCCTGTAGCGAAAAACCGCCAAAACGAATCCAGCGTTGGGCGCCGTTGACCTCGTGACCCACGCCCGGCAGCAACACCAGGACGGCAATCAAGAGCGACACCAGCCAGCCTAGTAGATAGGTGTGCTGCCAGAGCGACGGCGGAATCGCAAAAGCCATTGCAAACGCAACCGCGGCAACGGCCAGATAAAGCAGGTGCTTGGTCAGGTAATCACCTCCCAGCGCCACGGCGGCTGATCCGACCATGACCGTGCCGAACGCGACGAGCAGCAGCCACGGCAAAACAAGTTTGCCAACGTCCGCTTTGTCCAGGGCCGCGCCTGCCATCTAGACAGCCTCCAGGGCATGCACAGCTTCCGCGAAACGCTCGCCCCGCTCTCTGTAACTCGTGAACATATCGAGACTCGCACAGGCAGGCGAAAGCAGGACCATGTCGCCCGCTGCTGCAATTCCGGCAGCAAACCCGACTGCAGACTGCATATCCTCGCAGATCTCGGCGGAAACCCCTGCATGGGCCGCCAGCCTGGCCAGATCGGCAGCGGCGAGACCAATGCAGACTAGATGCTTTACACGACCCGGCAGGAGCGCAGCCAGAGGCTCGAGATCAACCCCTTTCGGATCGCCGCCGGCGATGAGCACTACCTGATTCGCAAGCGGGAGCCCGGCCAGAGCGGCCATGGCGGCACCGAGATTGGTCGCTTTGGAATCGTTCACGTAAACCACGCCGGCAACTTCAGCGACATGCTGAAAACGGTGGGCGAGACCGCCGAAAGTCGTCAGCCCTTCAGCCAGATCGGCAAGCTCGACCCAGGGTTCCACCAGCGCACAAGCCGCCAGTGCGTTGAGCACGTTGTGATCGCCAGGCAATGGCAACGCCGCTACAGGCAGGACCGCGCGTCGGCCCCGGCAAAGCTGTTGCTCACCAGCAATTTCCCCAACGCCCCAGTCCGTGTCGACCAAAGGCGCGCCAAGGCCGAAGCTGACGGCACCCTCGCGCCGGACAGGAACGGTCCTTGGATCATCGCGGTCGTAAACCAGACGTTCGGCGCGCGCATATATCCGGTGTTTGCTGGCCTGATAGCGCTGCATGTCACCGTGCACATCCAAATGGTCTTCGGTGACGTTGAGAACAGCCGCGCAAGCGAGCGGCAGTTCTCCACTACGCTCGAGCTGAAAGCTCGAAAGCTCCAGGACATAACCCGCGTGCTCTTTCTCGAGAAGGTCCAAGGCCGCATCGCCGATGTTTCCGCCGACAGCGCAATCGATGCCCGCGCTTTCGAGCAGATGACCAGCCCAGGCGGTAACCGTGCTTTTACCGTTCGTGCCCGTAATGCCTATCACGTACGCATCAGCCGGCACATTGGCAAAGAACACATCTATGTCGCTGACCAGACGCACACCAGCGCGGCGCGCGCCCGCGACAAGGCAGTTGTCCAGCGCAAGGCCGGGGCTGAGCACAGCTTCGTCAACATCGATGTCGGGCCAGCGCGTCTGGTCCCACCGGACCTCCAGGTCAGCAAACTCCGGCGCAGATATCTGTTGCGGTGCGCGCGTATCGAGCACCACCGGCGTTACGCCAGCGCGCTGCAAGTGACGCACGACTGATTGACCGGTAACGCCAAAACCAAGCACCGCTGTTGTTCCGCCTGCCACCATCACCTCAGCTTCAACGTTGACAAGCCCACGGTGACGAGCACCAGGGTGACGATCCAGAAGCGTACAATCACCTTGGGCTCCGGCCATCCTTTCAGCTCAAAGTGATGGTGTATCGGGGCCATGCGGAAGATACGCTTGCCGGTGAGCCGGAACGAGGCAACCTGAATGATCACGCTGGCGGTCTCCAGAACGAAGAGTCCCCCCATGATCAGAAGCACAATCTCATGCCGCACGATGATAGCCACAACGCCGAGCGCCGCGCCGAGCGCAAGAGCACCGACGTCGCCCATGAAGACCTGCGCGGGATAAGTATTGAACCAGAGAAACCCGAGGCCGGCGCCGATGAGCGCGCCGCAGAAAACCGACAGTTCTCCTGCGCCCGGAATGTATGGAATCTGCAAATAAGCTGAGAACTCGACATTGCCCGCCACATAGGCAATCAGACCGAGCGCGGCGCCCACCATGACAGTCGGCAATATGGCGAGGCCGTCGAGACCGTCGGTGAGGTTCACCGCGTTACTCATACCGACGATCATGAAGTAGCTGAGAAAGACAAAACCGATACCCAGCGGGATCGCAACCTGCTTGAAGAAGGGCACGATGAGATCCGTTTCCGCCGGCAGTTCCGCCAGACTGTAAAGCGTGACCGCAGCAGCGAAACCAACCACTGACTGCCAGAAATACTTCCAGCGCGCGATGAGGCCATCACTGGATTTGCGCGTAATCTTCAGATAATCGTCTACCCAGCCGATCACTCCGAATGCCATGGTGACGGTCAACACAATCCACACATGATGGGAGGTGAGATCGCCCCACAACAGAGTCGTTACCAGGATTACGATCAGAATGAGCGCGCCGCCCATGGTTGGCGTACCCGCTTTGCTCAAATGCGATTGCGGCCCTTCGTCGCGCACGGTTTGTCCGATCTGCAGGTCCGAGAGCTTCTTGATGACATAAGGACCGATCAGCAGCGACATGAACAACGCCGTCATGACGCTGACCATGGTGCGGAAGGTCAGATACTGGAAAACGGAGAAACCGCTGACGAACTGGGAGAGAAAGTCGGTCAACCACAGAAGCATGCTTACAAACCCTCCAGAGCTTTGACGACTTCCACACGATCGTCGAACGGTAACCGCTGCCCTGCGACTTCCTGATAGTCCTCATGGCCCTTGCCAGCCACGAGCACGATATCCCCCGCTTGCGAAGCGCGGATCGCCTCGCCTATCGCCGCGTCGCGTTCGATGCAGGTCACAACGTTTGCCAATTGGTTACCTGCAAGCCCGGCGCGCATGTCGGCCAGTATGTCTTCCGGCGCTTCGCTGCGCGGGTTGTCCGACGTCAGCCACACCCGATCTGCGGTAGCCGCAGCCGCCGCCATCTGGGGACGCTTGCCGCGGTCGCGGTCACCGCCACATCCGACGACACAAGCGAGACGTCCGCGGCAAACCGCGCGCAGCGCATCAAGCACTTTAGTCAGCGCATCAGGCGTGTGCGCATAATCCACCACAACCGTCGGCTGTCCTGCTTCGCCAAACATTTCCATACGGCCCGGCACCGCGCGCACCGAATCAAGGCGATCCACGATCTCTCCAGGTGCGTGGCCAAGCGCGCTCAGCGCGGCAAGCGCAGCGGTAAGATTCGCGATCGCGTAATCCGCAATCATCGGCACGCGCGCCTCGAATTCTCCGACGGGCGTCGTCCAGCGCACATCCGCTCCGCCATCGACGACGTCACGGCGCCAGCGCCATTCCGCGTCGCGCCCGTAGGTGATCACCGTGCCGCTGGCACGCTTGCTCAAGCTTCTGCCGAACTCGTCATCAATGTTGATGACTGCGGCATCCAGTTCGAACGCCTCGAAGAGGCGCGCCTTGGCCTCACCGTACGCCTCAAACGTACCGTGGTAGTCGAGATGATCTCTTGACAAATTTGTGAACACACCGACATCGAAGGCCACAGCATCTGCACGCTTCTGGTCCAGCGCATGGGAGCTGACCTCCATGGCCACGCCGGCAAAGCCACGATCGCGCAGCGTCGCCAGACGGCGCTGCAGAGCAACCGCGTTGGCTGTGGTCATGGCGTCCATCTCGAGCGCGTCGAGCGCCCCCCAGCCAAGAGTGCCGCTATAGCCCAAGCGTAAACCCGCCAGCGCAGCGCAGTCGGCAACGTGGTATGCCACTGAGGTTTTGCCATTGGTGCCCGTCACGCCGACACACGCCAGCGCGCTACTCGGATCACCATAAAATCGCGCGGCGAGCTCACCGCGCCGGGCATCGAGATCGGCCACGCCAACCACGGGCAGCGCACTGTCGTGCAACGCCGCCGCCCGTTCAGACGGGCACAGCATCGCCACAGCACCCTGCCGAGCCGCCGCTGTGCAGTGTTCTTTGAGCGTCTCGTCATTCGCTGCCACACCTATGAAGGCAAACCCCGGCGCCACCTCTGCGGTGTGCTCGCAGAGGCCGTCGAGTTCGAGCGAAGGCGCCCGCTCGTCTACGAGAAGCGTCTGCAGGTTCATCCGCGCCTCCCTTTAGCAGCGGCAAACTGCGCATCCGGCGGGACGCCCAACAAGCGCAGGCTGCGCTCCGCAACTCTTGCGAATACCGGCGCGGCAACGGTCCCGCCGCCGGACAAGCCGGCTTTGGGCTCATTGACCACCACCACCATGACGAACCGCGGCTGGCTGATGGGCACCATACCGGCAAACCACGCGACGTGGCGTTCATCGTCGTAGCCATTGGGCCCAACGATACGGGCCGTTCCCGTCTTGCCTGCGACGCGATAACCCGCGACACGCGCCGCCGGAGCGGTGCCGTCAGCGTTGGTGACACCCTCCATCATGCCGAGGACCTCCGCCGCAAAGCGACGATCGAATACCCGCTCGCGGCGGACCTGGCCTGGTGCAGTCTTGAGGATCGACACCGGCAACTTCTCGCCAAACGTCGCGAGCGTCAGATAAGCCTGGGCAAGCTGCAGCGGCGTCACCGACAGGCCGTAGCCATAAGCCATGGTTGCGCGTACAACCGGATACCGCAGCTGCGCATCGTCCAGAAACCCCATGGTTTCGCCGGGAAGCCCGGTACCCAGGAAATCACCGAGACCGGCCCTTCTGAGCACGCTGAAAACTGCATCCTGCTCAATATCCAGGGCAATCTTGGCGATGGCGACCTGACTCGATTTGGCGAGCGCATGGGCCAGCGAGACGTCGCCGCGATTCACCGGATCTTCAATCAGTTTCTGTCCGATACGAAAATACCCGGGCGCAGTGGGGATGAAGCTGTCGCGGTCGTAGCGACCCGACTCCAACGCAGCCAGCACCGTGAAGGGTTTGATCGTCGAACCAGGCTCGTAAGCATCCGTCAGCGCGCGGTTGCGCATACCGCGCAGCTGCCCGGGAATATCATTCGGGTTGTACGACGGCTGGTTGACGAGCGCCAGCACTTCGCCCGTCGCGGTGTCGAGCATGACGAGCGAACCCGACTTCGCTTCATGGCTGGCAACCGCTGATTTCAGTTCGCGATAGGCGAGAAACTGCAGCCTGAGATCAATGGACAGCGTGAGATCCTGGCCGTATATCGGTGCACTGACATAGTCCAGGTCGCGCACGGTGTTGCCGTGCAGGTCTTTCAATACGACTTTGCCACCGTGCTCTCCACGCAGCTGGCGGTCGAAAGCGTACTCGGTGCCTTCCACGCCCTCGTCGTCAATGTTGGTGACACCGACGACATGCGCTGCCGTTTCGGCGGCAGGATAGTAGCGGCGATATTCACGCTGCAGGTAGACATGCTTAAGCTTCAGGCCGCGGATCTCCTCAGCCAGGTTCCAGCCGACGCGGCGCTTGAGGTAAACAAACTCTTTGCCCGCATCGCTCGTCACACGCTGGCGCAGGTCCGCGGCGGACATCCCGAGCACATCGGCGAGCCGGCGAATGTTGAGCTCGGAAAATTCCGCGCGGCTCGGATCAGTCCAGGCAGCAAACACCGGCGTGCTGACCGCCAGCGGCTCTCCCTGCCGGTCGTAGATCACGCCGCGCATGGCGGGGATGGTTTCCTTGCGTACGCTGCGTGCATCGCCTTGTTGCTGAAGAAAATCGCGCTCGGTGACACCGAGATAAACGACACGCCCCGACAGCGCGACAACGGCAGCCAGGAACAGCCCTATCAAAACGAAGTGGCGCCAGGCGCTCATTCGAGGATTTCTCCGACGCCGCTGGGAAACTCCATATCGAGCTCGTTGTGCGCCGCATCTTCGATGTTCTGCATGCTAGAGATGGCACTGCGCTCCAACAGCAGCCGGCTGTACTCGGCCGACAGGCTGTCTCGCTCACGCTGCACCTCACCCATCGTGCGGTAGAGCTCGCGCATGTCCTGTGCGGACGCGACCACCTGCAGCCCACTGGCCACGATCGCGACCAGCAGCGCTGCGAAGGCGGCATTGAGAAGCAACGCCTGGCGTCCGCCAAACGGCGCGGGGCGGCGGCGCTTAGCGCTCATCGCTGGGCACCTTCGCAATGACTCGCAGCTTGGCGCTGCGCGCACGCGGATTGCGGGCGATCTCCGCTGCGGTCGGCGCAACGGGTCCCGCGACGTCAACCGCCTCTGTCACCAACGCCGCATCGCGGACAGGCACTCGACGCGGTAGCGGCGCGGGTCTCGTGAGCGTGCGAAAGTAGCGTTTGACGCGTCTGTCTTCCAGGGAGTGGAAACTGATGACGGCAAGACGACCGCCAGGCGCAAGGGCAGCAAAACCTGCCGCCAGACCATTGTCGATCTCACCCAGCTCGTCATTCACCTGCATACGCACCGCCTGGAAGGTCCGCGTTGCCGGATGTTTGATGGCGGGACCGCGCGTGGGCACCGCTGCAGCCACCACTTCTGCCAGCTGCGAGGTCGTCGACAGCGGCCGTGCGGCAACAATGCTGCGCGCTATCCGGCGGGCAAACCGTTCTTCACCATAGTCTTTGATCACTTGCGCGATGTCGGCTTCGGCGGCTTCGTTCAGCCACTCGGCAGCGCTCATCCCCCGCTCAGGGTCCATACGCATATCGAGCGGGCCCTCTTTCGCGAAGCTGAAACCGCGACTGGCATCATCGAGTTGCGGTGAGGAAACCCCCAGGTCCATCAGAACCCCGTCGACGGCGGTTACGCCCAGCGCATCCAGCGTTTCTGCAAGCTCACCCAGCCGGCTGTGCCGTGCGGTTACCCGCTTGTCTTCACTGGCCAGCAGCGCAGCGGCCCGCAGCGCCTCGGGGTCGCGATCGAGGGCGATGAGGCGGGCGTCCGCGTCCAGCAGCTCGAGCAGCGCACGCGCGTGACCGCCGCGGCCAAAGGTCGCGTCGACGTAGGTTCCTGCGGTTGCGTGCACTAGATTGTTCAGTACTTCTTCCAGTAATACCGGGATGTGCTCAACCGGTGCGCTGTCGTCCACTAAACGGACAGCCCCGTAAACGCATCTCCATCTTCGAGCAGCTTGGCTGCGTCGCCGCCCAGCCACGTATCCATGCGCTCGCGCCATTGGTCGTCAGCCCAGATTTCGATCTTGTTGCCCTGACCGACGAGCACCAGCTTCTTTTCGAGGTCCGCATATTCACGCAGCATCGCAGGCAGCAGCACGCGTCCGTTGCCATCAAGCTCGAGGTCGGTGGCGTGGCCGATCAGCAATCTCTGCAGCAGGCGGGCCTGGGGATTGATGTTCGAGAGGCCTTCGAGTTTGCGCTGAACCACTTCCCACTCAGGCAGGGGATAAAGCAGAAGGCACGGCTCGCGCATATCGATGGTGACGACAATTTTGCCGTCTGCAGCAAGCGTCACCGCCTCGCGATTGCGCGCGGGCAGCGCCATGCGCCCTTTGCTGTCCAGGGTTGCGTTGCCGATACCACGAAACATGGTTTGCCGAGGGGGAGTGGCGCCGCAAAGCGCAACGAGCGCCGTCGGCGGCGCTCACAAAGTCCGCAAGGACCCAGCGAATCCACTTAACCCACATTTCTCCACATTTTCCCACCTAAGTCGCATGATAGGTGGCACACCTATTGAGTCAAGCGTCGAGTGAGATAAGCTACGGATATATAAGGGGTTTTTCCTCATTTTGCGGCCATTTGCAAGAAACATTGCTCTATCTCGCATTGACCTAGCGGCAATATCTAGAATTTACATTAACTAAGATAGTTTTTGGCAATAAAAACCACCTTTCTTATATTAAAAGAGTTGGCCTGTAAGCCGGGTTCTGTCGAGAACAGTCATTCATCTAGGACTGCCGTCGCCGACAATCTCGAGCGGCCTACCCGGATCCAGTGCGGGTCACACCAACGGATCCCTATTTGGCCTTGCTCCAAGTGGGGTTTACCTAGCCGCGACGTGTTACCACTCGCGCGGTGCGCTCTTACCGCACCCTTTCACCCTTACCACGTTGCCGTGGCGGTCTACTCTCTGCTGCACTTTCCGTAGGCTTGCGCCCCCCAGGCGTTACCTGGCACTTCACCCTGCGGAGCCCGGACTTTCCTCCCGCCGCATCCGCAATGGGAACGCGACCGGCGACTGTTCAGCCAACTCTTTGGTCAGGTTAGGGGATGTTGCACCGTCGGGCAACCAGGGCAGTCTGAGGCTAGTGCGGCAGCACCAGTTTGCAGAAATCATCGGTGTCGAGGGGACGATGAAATGCAAACCCCTGCATCAGGTGACAACCCAGGTCCCGGCAGAATCGCACCTCACTGGCAGTTTCGACCCCCTCGGCCACGCTGATGACGCCAAGGTCCTGGGACATTTCGACCAGACGCTTGAAGAGCTTGCGGCTTTTGTCGTCGTCTTCGATACCCCGCACCAGGGCGCGATCGAACTTGAGTACATCCACCGGCAGCTCTTTGAGCAGGGCCAGAGAAGAATGACCGGTGCCAAAATCATCCATCGCGATCGCGAGCCCGAGGCTCTTGAGCCGCTCGATCACGCGGCGGGCATGCTCGGGATCGGCCATGATCGTGCTCTCGGTGATTTCGAACTCCAGCATGGCAGGATCGAACGTACCGCGGGCGAGGGTTTCTTCCACCACGTCTATCCAGTCGGTCAAAGCAAACTGCCGCGGCGAGACATTCACCGCGAGCTTGATGTGCGGCGCGCCCTTCGACGCAAGGTCGCTCAGCACCGCGCAGGTCTGCCGGATCACCCAGATACCGAGCTCGTGAATGAAGCCATTGCGCTCGGCAAGATCGATGAACCGCTGCGGGGCAATGAGGCCGCGCTCCGGATGCTGCCAGCGACACAAGCTTTCCGCGCCCTCAATCGCGAGGGAAGCGCCGCTTACCTGAGGCTGCAGCTGCAGGAAAAACTCTCCCCGAGCCAGCGCCATGCCCATATCGCGCTCGAGCGTGTGGCGCTCATGGAGATCATCCTGGACATCCCGTGAGTAAGCAGTCACTTCGCCTGCATAGGCTGTCGCTGTTACGGCGACCAATGCATCGCGCACCCAGTGTTCGGTTTCCAGCACATCTTCGATGCAATCCATGTCGACGTAACCCGCCGCGAAACTCAGCGAGGTGAGCTGCCCGGTCAAATCGAACGGCTGACACAACACGTGCAGCAACTCCTGCACCGCCTGATGCGCTCCCGGCACGGACGCGAACGCAAAGACCGTGTCTTCCAGAGCCTGCACGGGAATCAGCAGCGCGCCGAGATGCGCCTCTGCGCGGCTGGTGATCTCATCCATGAGCGCATGCTGCTGACGGGCCGTCATCAGGCGATTTACGGACGAGTTGCGGACCTCCAGCACAATCAGCCGGGCAGCGCTCTCGAGTTTGAAAATATGATGGCAGAGGGTCGCGTGCGGGCTTGTCTCGATGTTCACTTCGCCACGCGCACTAGCGCGCGCGGCAGCCTCGCGCAACAGACTGCGCAGGGTGTCATTGGACCAGGGCTTCGGCAGAAACTTGTCGATGGCGCCGCTGTTCACAGCCTGCACGACGGCATCCATGTCCGTCTGACCACTCAGCATGATGCGCACGACCTCAGGATACTGATCTCTCACCTGCGCAAGCAGCCGGGCACCGCTGTCGCCGGGCATGTCATCATCCGAAACGATCACGTCGACCGGTTGGCGCGCGAGGACCTCGAGCGCATCGGAGGCATTGTGCGCCACCGCGATATCAAACCCCTCATGCTGCACCGCTCGGCAGATCGCCGCAGAAATTTCGGGTTGGTCGTCGACCAGTAACAAACTGCATTGCATCGCAGGAAGAGCCTCTTCGGGCAGATCACTCTTCAGTATAGGCAAGAACCTCGCCGGGCCACGGGCAATATGTGTGACAATGTATGAGGAACGGCCAGTTGCCGGTATTGCCCGCGCCGCGGATACTGCGGCTATGGTCCGCGTATCTTTCTGGCTGCTCGCGGTTTATCTGCTGATCTGCAGCGCATTGTACTTTCTGCAGGACCGCCTGCTCTTTCTGCCGCGGGCAAACGACCCACGCGCGGTCACCGCCCTCACCGGGTTCAGCTGGGAGTTAGAGCACGCGGACGCAAGGCTGACCGGCTGGTTCATACCCGCCCCGCAACCGCGGCGCGCGCCGCTGGTGCTCTATTACGGCGGCAATGCCCAGGACGTGGCCGTTACCGCGGCTTCGCGAACACACCTCGCCAACACCCTTTACGTAAACTACCGCGGTTACGGCTCCAGCACCGGCACGCCCTCCGAGGCGGCCCTGTTCACGGATGCGCTTGCGGTATACGACGCAGCTTCAAGCGCTTTGCCTCACAACGGCAAGGTCATCCTGCACGGCCGCAGCCTGGGCTCCGGCGTCGCCGTTCACGTAGCCGCAGAGCGCCCGGTAGCGGCACTTGTATTGATCACCCCCTACGACAGCATCGCCAACGTCGCGGCGGCGCGTTACTGGTTCGTCCCGGTCGACTATCTGCTGCACCATCGGTTCGATTCTGCAGCCCGCGCGGGCGAGATCGAGGCGCCCGCGCTGGTTCTGACCGCAAGTCACGACCGTATCGTGCCGCCACAGCACGCCGAAGCCCTGGTCGCACGCTGGGCAGGACCCGTGGAGACCCTGCATGTCGACGAGGCCAACCACCTGACCGTTACCAGCGCCCCGGCCACTCTGGCGCACATCGCGGCTTACATTGGCAAGATTGGCGGCGCGGGACCCGACGGCGGCGAAGAGTGACGCGGTTCAGTCCTCCGAAGACATCCGCATAGCGAGATCGTACATGACCGACTTGCTGGTGCCGCAGATGTTTGCCGCGATGCGTGCCGCCTGGGCCGGCTTGAGCTCTTCGAGCAGAGCGCTCAATACGCGGCGCTGATCTGCCGGCACCCCGGCCGCTTCGTCTACCGCGACGATGCCCGTGAATTCACCGCGCGGCTGCTCGCCAACCGCGGCGATGAGCTCGTCCGCAGCGCCCACCAGTATCTCCTCAAACTGTTTCGTCAGCTCACGGCCCAGCATGATCGGACGCCTGCAAAGTGCGCCGATGTCCGCCAGCGTGTCGCGAATGCGATGCGGGGCTTCGAGAAAAATCAGCGCGTCGCCGCTGGCGAGCGCCTCTTTGAGCGCACCGCGCCGCGCTTTGGCTTTTGCGGGAAGAAAGCCGATATAGCGAAACGGCCGCGCCGGCAGCGGACAGACGCTCAACGCTGCGGTCACCGCCGAAGCCCCCGGCAGCGGCACCACCTTCACGCCGGCGTCGTACGCTGCGCGCACCAGGGAATATCCCGGGTCATTGACGAGCGGCGTACCCGCGTCGGACACCAGCGCCACCGTCGCACCATCACACATGCGTGCGACCAGCTGAGCGCTCATCGCGGCCTCATTGTGCTCATGCAGACTGACGAGCTCGGGCGCGCGATGATCGATGTGCTCTAACAGCACCCGCGTACGTCTGGTATCCTCTGCCGCCACGATCTGTACGGATTTGAGGACTTCTTCTGCTCGCCGCGTCAGGTCGCCGAGATGTCCAATAGGAGTCGCGACAACATAGAGGACACCGCCGTTTTCCCGCGCCGTCATGCTTACTAGATTCCTCCTGTCTATTGCCTGCATTGTGGCAATCTCCGGCTGCCAAAGCACCCTTCCGGGCGGCCCGAGCACTACACCTTCTGCGTCAACGGACGTGGCTGCTCTGCTGCGCGAGGCCGACAGGGCCCGCAGCCCGGCCACGGCGGCAGGCCTGCGTCTGAATGCAGCGGAGGCATTGCTGCTGCAGAGTAATGCCGCCGCAGCGTTGAATCTGCTCGAGACCCTCCGCGATTCGGCGCTGCCGGAAGAACAGCGCGAGGACTACCATCGCGCACTGGCGGGCGTATACCTGGCCACGGGGCGTTACGCCGCCGCGGAGCTCGAGATGAGCCGCGTCACGCGCCTGGCCGGGCCAGATTATCTGACCCTGGGGAATATTTGCGAGCAGCTGTCGCGTTACCGCTGCGCCGCGGACGCCTATATTCAGGCATCCATCGACATCGGCTACGGCGATGACGCGCTCCCGCCGGACCTGCACAACCGCATCTGGCGCGCCCTCAGCCGCGCCCAGCAGGGTCCGGCCGCATTTACCCACCGCTACCACCATGCCTGGTGGCTGCTGCAACAAGAGTACCGCGACGCGGGATCGATCACGGGCCAAATCGCCGCGTGGCAACGCTGGCAATCCCGCTATCCCAGCCATCCGGCGCGTCTGGATCCGCCTGATGCGCTACGCCGATTGCAGGACTATCAGGTGCCGCAGGTTGCATTGTTGCTCCCGCTTTCGGGCAACCTGGCCGCTGCCGGACGCGCGGTCCGCGACGGCATGATCGCTGCGTATTTGAGTGAACAGGCGAGCGAAAAGCCACGTATCAGCATCTACGACAGCGCGGGTGAAGGGCTTGCCCGCACCTGGGAGCGGGCGCTGGCAGGCGGCGCCGATGTCGTGGTGGGCCCGCTGTTGAAAGGACAGGTGGAACAGTTCGCCGAACTCACACAATACTCCGCAATCCCCCGCCTGGTGCTCAACTATCTGGACACGGCGCCGGCGCGGCGCCAGCCACCTGCACCCTTGGGTGACGCCCCGACCTCAACGTTGCCCGAGCCGCTCCCGGTTGCCACAACGGGTAACTCGCTCTTTCAGATCGGCATCGCCATCGAGGACGAAGCCGTTTCGCTTGCCAACCACGTTCTCGCCGCGGGGCACGAAAAGCTCCTTGTCGTGCACAGCCAGGATCGCTGGGCACGACGCGCGCTGCAGGCGCTGCGCGCGCAATGGCCGTACCCGCTGACCGAGGCCGCTTTTGTCGACATCAAAGGGCTGACCGGTGCGGTTGGTGAGGCTATGCAGGTCGCCGCCAGCGAGACACGCAAGAATGAAATTGCCAACATTCTGGGTGAGCCGCTGGAGTTCCTGCCGCGCGCGCGTGGCGACCTCGACGGCATCATTGCGCTGACGACACAAGTGGAAGCGGAGGCGCTGGTCCCGGCGCTGCGTTTCCACTTCGCCGACGAGTTACCCGTCTACGCAACGTCACAGGTAACCCGCGGCGACAACACTGCAAGACTGGCGGGCTTCCAGCTGACGGAGATGCCTGTGTTCGCCGCTCCGAATGCCAGTCATGCCGCCCTCACCAACTCGTTCGAGCTCGACCAGAATCCTTATGCCGAACTCTACGCGCTGGGCTTTGATGCTTATCGTCTGGCGACCTGGCTGCCGATTCTAGATGCCGGGACGCCGGTGGGCGTGGCCGCGGCAACGGGGTATCTCTGGCTCGAGCCAGATGGCGCATTTCGCCGCAACCTGGGCATGTCGAAGATTTCGCGAGAGGGTCTGATCCCGGTTGCTGAGTGAAGCGCGGCGCGCTCGCTGAAGCTTACGCAGCGGGGTATTTGAGCGCGCGCGGGCTACGCCTGCTGGAGCGAAACTTCAGGTGTCGGCTCGGCGAAATCGATCTCATCATGCGCACGGCCGCACCCGCCTGCGTCGTATTCGTAGAAGTCCGCTACCGCCGCAGCAACGACTACGGCTCCGCTCTCGCCAGCGTGACGCCGGTGAAGCAACAGCGGCTCGCCCGCGCTGCAGCGACTTATCTTGCACAACACCAGCGCCTGTCCGAGCTGCCAGCACGGTTCGACGTAGTGGGTCTGGAAGGTCCCCTATGGCGACCGCATATCGAGTGGGTAGCCGGCGCGTTCGAAGTTTAGCCAGGTCTTTTTCGCTCGAGACCATTGACCGAACCATGTGGCGCCGCCAAAATGGCGCCGTTTTCGACCGAGCCAATCATCGTCAATGAACAGCCTGCGCTACTCTGCCATTCCGGCAATTTTGATTCTTCTTCTGACTTCAGCCTGCGCGAGCGACCCGAATAGACGCACCCCCGGCGTCGTCATCGACGACTTCGCCCTGGAAAATATTGTCGAGAGCGAGATCCGCAAATCAGATCCCGGCTACAAGGGTTCTCATATCGTCATCGTCTCTCACAACGGCGTAGTCCTGATCGCCGGACAGGTCGCAACCGCGGACCTGCGCGACAATGCAAGCACTGTGGCTCAGAACCTGCGCCGCGTCAGGAAAGTTCACAACGAACTGACTGTCGGCGGACCCACATCGCTGGTTGCACGCAGTAACGACGCCTGGCTGACCACAAAAGTCAAAACACGCCTCGTCGCAGGCAAAGCAGACGGCACCAAAATCAAGGTTCAGACCGAAGACAGCATCGTCTATCTGATGGGCATGGTGACACGCGCGCAAGCCGATCAGGCCATCAACATCGCCAAGGATGTTTACGGCGTGCAGAAGATCGTCAAGGTATTCGAGTACTTAGACTAGCCGCAGGTTGGGTTTGTCGTCGCTGCCGGCTGACGGCTGTGCCGGTGTCGCGGCATCCTGCGGCGCAGCCAGGCCCTCTTCTTCAGGAAACACCATACCGAGCTGCGTATCGCGCGCATAAATCGCGCGTATCGCCGCCATCGGCAGATAGAGATCGAAGTGCTGCCCTGAAAATCTCCCGCCACAAGTGACAACGTCGTCTTCGATGAGCAGGTCGCGCACCGCGGTCGGGGCGAGGTTGAGGACAATCTGATTATCTTTGATGTGCGCTTCGGGCACGCACACCCCGGGAACGGTGGCATCCACCAGAACGTACGGTACCTCGTCGCTGTCGACGATCCACTCGTACAACGCCCTTAATAAATAAGGACGCTGGGGTTTCACTCCTGCATCTCCAGCTCAGCTTCGGTCAGGCTGGCGCGGAACGCCTCCCGCTCGAACATGGTGTGCATGTACTTGATCAGGGGCCGCGTCGACTTCTCAGGCAGTGTGATACCCACTTCCTTGAGGCGCCATAGAATGGGCGCAACACAGCAGTCGACCAGCGAAAACTCTTCATTCATGAAGAAGGGCTTTTCGCCAAAGATCGGCGCTATCGCAATGATGCTCTCTCGCAGTTCTTTGCGCGCCTTGGTCAGCACCGTTTCACGTCCCTTGCCTGCCATCAGCAAATCGAGCTTGGTGCTCCACTCTTTTTCGACGCGGCTGATCCACAACCGCGACAGGGCCCGCTGCACGGGGTAAACCGGCAACAGCGGCGGGTGCGGAAAACGCTCATCCAGATACTCCATAATGACGTTGGCTTCATACAGCACCAGGTCACGATCGAGTAACGTCGGCAGACTGTTGTAGGGATTGATTTCAGCCAGATCCTCAGGCTTTTTGCTGGGATCGACATCGACGATATCGACAGTCACGCCTTTTTCCGCGAGCACCATCCGCACACGGTGGGAATAGTGATCTCGCGCATCCGAGAAGAGGGTCATAGATGATCTTTTTGTGACTATGCTCATGCGTTCAAAAGCCTGTGAATCTTATGGGGGAGGTCGGTGCCGGCCGCAGCCGGCACTCGAGCGTGGAAAGTTAGTGGACGTCTTTCCAGTATTCGCGGTTCAACAGATACGTGAAGCAACCGAGGATGATCAAAAACAGAAGCGTGTAGATACCGAGTCTGTGTCGATCCAACCGCGAAGGTTCACCCACGTAGTAAAGGAAATTGGTGAGATCGTACATCGCTGAGTCGAACTCTTCGGGCGTATAGAGCCCGGAGCCTTCCTCGTGGACGAGCTCGCCGCACTTCTCTTCCGTAATGGCTTTGCCGGGAATCAGCGGATCGCGCATTTCGCCGCCATTCTCTGCGATTTTCGGCACCTGCACGCAGCCCTCTGTCACCACACCTTGCAGCTCCAGCAGCACGTTGGGCATGCCGACGTTCGGGAACATCTTGTTGTTGTTACCGAGCGGCCGCGACGGGTCAGCGTAGAAAGCGCGCATGTAGTTGTAGACATACTCCGGGCTTTTCAGCCGCGTGATCAGCGTCAGGTCCGGCGGCGCGGCGCCAAACCAATCTTTGGCCCGTTCCCGGTCCATCGCGTTGGTCATCAGCTCACCGATCTTCTGACCGGAGAAAACGAGCTGCTCCAGCGCGATATCATGCGGGATGCCGAGGTCGTCCGCCGTCCGCTCGTAGCGCTGAAACTGCAGGCTATGACAGCCCATGCAGTAGTTCATGTACAGACGCATACCATTCTGCAGCGACGGCAAGTTCGTCAGGTCACCATCAAAAGGCCTGGCGCCATCCCACTCGATGGCAGCGCTGGCACTCCACACCAGACCGGGCGCGGATAACAAGATCACAAACAGTAGTTTTCTCATCACGCAGTCACCCTCTCCGGTTCCGGCTTGGTTTTTTCTATTCTCGTGTACCAGGGCATCAGCATGAAGTACATGAAGTAGACGATGGTGAAAAACTGGGCGGTCGCCGTGCGCAGGTCGGTCGGCGCCTTGGTGCCGAGGTAACCCAGCACGAAGAAGCTCACGACCAGAAGCGCCAGCATCGTCTTCGACCACATGCCTTTGTAGCGGATGGACTTGACCGGACTGCGATCGAGCCAGGGCAGCGCACACGGGATGATGATCGCGCCGGCCATGACGACGAGACCCCAGAACTTCGCATCCATGCCGAACAGCGGGAACGTTGCCGCACGCAGCATCGAGTAGTAAGGCGTGTAGTACCAGACAGGTGCGATGAGTTCCGGCGTCTTCAGCGGATCAGCCATCTCGAAGTTGGGTCGCTCGATGAAGTAACCACCGCCTTCCGGGAAGAAGAACACGAACGCAAGGAAGATGATGAAGAACACCACAATCGCGTGGATATCGTGCACCGTGTAGTAGGGGTGGAATGCAATGCCATCCACCGGCACGCCGTCCGCGCCTTTGTTCTTCTTGATCTCAATGCCGTCGGGGTTGTTCGAACCGACATGGTGCAGAGCAACCAGGTGCACGAACACCAGAATGACCAGAACCAGCGGCAACGCGATCACGTGCAGCGCGAAGAAGCGGTTCAGCGTCGCGCCCGACATCAGAAAGTCACCGCGCACCCACTCCATCAGATCGGGACCCACGTAGGGAATCGCGCCAGCGAGGGAAACGATGACCTGGGCACCCCAGTAGGACATGTTGCCCCAGGGCAGCAGGTAACCGAAAAAGCCTTCCGCCATCAAAGCGATGAAGATCACCATGCCGATGAGCCAGAGCAACTCGCGGGGCCCGCGATAAGAGCCGTACATCAGCGCTCGATACATGTGCAGATAGACGACCACGAAGAAAAACGAAGCCCCAGTCGAATGCAGGTACCTCATCAGCCATCCATACTCGACATCACGCATGATGTACTCGACCGAGGCAAACGCGCCTTCACCGGTGGGCACATAGTTCATCGTCAGCCAGATGCCGGTAAGAATCTGGTTGACCAGCACCACCATGGCGAGCACGCCGAAGTAGTAGAAGAAATTGAAGTTTTTCGGCGCGTAATAACGCGACATGTGATATTCGAAAGTCTCGGTCGCTGGGAAACGCGCGTCGAGCCATTCCATGGAGGAGTTGAACCACTTCGGGCCCCACTTGTCCGTATTGGTATTCTCCGCCATCAGGCCGCCCCTCCCTCTTCACCGATCACGATGACCGTATCCGACTCCCAGCGATGGGGCGGGACCGGCAGATTGTCCGGGGCCGGGTAACCTGCACCGACACGTCCAGCCAGATCGAACTTGGAGCCATGGCACGGGCAGAAAAAGCCGCCCTGCTTGGTATCGTCGAAGTTCTCGGTCACGACGTACTTGGGTGAACACCCGAGGTGCGTGCAGAGACCCACATAGACGCCGATCTCCGGACGCGTCGAGCGCGTCGGGTTCTTCGCATACTCAGGCTGCTGAGCTTCGTTCTCAGAATCGGGGTCAGCAAGGTCGTGCGGCTGCTCGGTCAGCGAAGCGACC
Source organism: Pseudomonadales bacterium (assembly GCA_965267275.1). GTDB lineage: Bacteria > Pseudomonadota > Gammaproteobacteria > Pseudomonadales > Azotimanducaceae > UBA4421. The sequence continues at coordinate 243,504 of OZ253950.1, read as the reverse complement.
GTCTCTTCGTCACGATACAGAACGAATATGGGTTTACCGCGCCACGCCTGGATAGGGCTAAGCAATTCTCCCGGCACCAGTTTACTGATGTCGATTTTTACCGGTGCGCCGGCAGCGCGGGCTTTAGCGCTGGGCTGCCAGTAACTGAGGAAAGGGACCGCTGCGCCGACTACGCCGACTCCGGCTACTGCGGAGGTGGCGCCTATCAAAAAATAGCGCCGCCCGGTGTTGACGCTGCGCGTCTCGCCAGCGCCCTGCTCGCTCGCAGAGGCGTCATGACTGACATCGTCACTGCTCAAGGCTTGTGCTCCAATTGGTTGACAGATTTAGGGTTGGCGCCTGATGCCGCGCTCTTGTAACACCGCTCACCGTGAGGATAGCCAACAAAAGCGGGCGCGTGCGCAAACCGCCGTATTGTAGCACGAAAACCCTCTCCGCGGGCGTCCCAGACCGCCCTGAATCCTTGTTAAACGCGTTAGCGCTTGGAGAACTGCGGACGCTTGCGAGCCTTGCGCAACCCCACTTTCTTACGCTCGACCTCACGCGCATCCCGGGTCAGGAAACCAGCAGCGCGCATCGGGCCACGCAGACTCTCATCGTAGTCTACCAGGGCTCGCGCAATGCCATGCCGAATGGCACCCGCCTGTCCGGAGCTACCGCCGCCACGTACCGTCACCTTGACGTCGAGCTTGTCGCCGAGTTCGGCGACCTCGAGCGGCTGGCGAACGACCATGCGGGACGTTTCGCGACCAAAAAACTCGTCCAGAGACTTGGCATTCACGGTGATCTGTCCAGAGCCGGCACCGACAAATACGCGTGCCGCGGCCGTTTTGCGGCGACCGGTGCCGTAATTGGAATTGCTCATGAATTCAGCTCCAGCGTGGTGGGCTGCTGCGCGGCATGCGGATGCTCGGCGCCAGCGTAAACCTTCAATTTTCTGTACATCGCCCGACCCAGGGGGTTTTTCGGCAACATGCCTTTGACGGCCTTCTCGATGATGCGTTCCGGATGCGTCTCGCGCATGGTGGCGACGTTGGTGCCACGGATGCCGCCCGGATAACCGCTGTGGCGCCAGTAGACTTTATCCGTCTCTTTGTTGCCGGTAACGCGAACTTTGTCTGCGTTGATTACGATGATGTAATCCCCAGTGTCCACGTGCGGGGTGTATTCGGGCTTATGCTTGCCGCGCAGACGACGGGCAACTTCCGTCGCCAGTCTGCCGAGCGTCTGATTTTCTGCGTCGATTACCCACCAGGACCGTTCTACGTCCTGTTCACGCATGCTTACCGTTGTCATTTGGCGCCTCTTTTCTTATCTGCCCGGCGATAAAACGCTTCACCGGACTCACCATTCGCTTGCTCTTCTCCTGCCGCAATGCCGGGTTGATCAACGATGATCTACCAGGCGACGACAGTGGAGCCCTAGGGGCTCAGATCCGCCGCGCTCGCGCGGCACCCCTAATTTTGGGACGCGAATCATAGTGGAGCACCACGGTCATTACAACCTCGTTTTGCACCGCCACCGCGACGGCAAAACGGCGCTAGAGCTGCGCTATCGGGCGTTTATACCCGCCCGGTGGGAACCTGCCAGATAATCGTGCGACTGCATCTCCAGCAGGCGGCTCTGTGTACGCTCGAACTCGAAGCGCAACCGCTCCCCCTGATAGATTTCGGTAATCGGCGCCGCGGCGCTGATGATCAGCTTGACGCCATGATCGTAGAATTCATCCACCAGGCTGATGAAGCGCCGCGCCGCGTCTTCCTTGGCTGACGTCATCACCGGCAGATTGCTCAACAAAACCGCGTGATACTCGAGCGCCAGCTCTATGTAGTCATTCTGGCTGCGCGGACCTTCACAGAGTTCCGCAAACTCGAACCACACCACGTCATCGGCCACTTTGCGCGCCGCGATTTCACGACCCTCGATCACGAGCGTCACGTCGGTCTGCGGCACATCCGGCGCCAGCGCCGCGAAGCTCCTGGACAGGCTTTCCTCTGCCGCCGCGTCCAGCGGGCTGTGGTATATCTCCGCCTGCTCCAGCGCACGCAACCGGAAGTCCACACCCGCATCAACGTGCAGCACATCGGTATGCGCGTACAGCAGGTCTATGGCTGGCAGAAAGCGGCGGCGCTGCAGACCATTTTCATAAAGATTGCGAGGTTCGACATTGGAGGTGGCGACGAGGGTCACTCCCAGCGCGAAGAGCTTCTGCAGCAGCTCCGCGAGAATCATCGCATCGCCGATGTCCGAGACAAAAAACTCATCGAAACAGATCACGTCGGCGTCCGCCGCAAACCGTTCGGCGACGGTGTCCAACGGATTGGCGGTGCCAGCGAGCTCGGTCAGATCCCGATGCACCCGTCGCATGAACCGATGAAAGTGCATGCGCAGTCGGCGGTCTTCAGGCAGACCGTCATAGAAGAGGTCCATCAGCATGGTTTTACCGCGTCCGACGCCGCCCCAGACGTAAAGGCCGCGCACCGGCTCAGGCTTGGCTTTCCGCCACCATCCGAGCAGCCCGGGCTTCGGGATTTCACGTGCGGCGAGACGCTGATGGAGATCTTCGAGCGCCTGCACGACTTGCGCTTGTGCAGCGTCTTGATGAAACTCGCCCGTCTCGAGCTTTAGCTGGTATTTTTCTTGTGGCGACAAAGACATGTGATGACCACCCTTATGCATGATCACCTTGGCGGCCAAACACGGCGGCGGACTGTACCCACTGCACATCAAAAACTCAACGCACCCCGGAAGGAGCGCAACGCAGGATGAGCCAACTTGCACGCTTTGTCGTGGTTCCCGCCGTCATCGGGGCATTGCTGGGGCTGGCGGTCATCTATCTGACCAATGGCGAAGAATCACGTCCCGGTTTCGCCAACGCCGTGGCCAAGGCGGCGCCAGCGGTAGTCAACATTTACTCGACAAAAATCACGCGCCGCAGTGAGCTCTGCCGCATACCCGCGTACCGGGCGTTTTGCGATGCGTTTCCAAGCGAAGCGCAGCTGCAGAACTCTCTGGGCTCTGGCGTCATCGTGCGCGCAGACGGCTACGTTCTGACCAATCGGCACGTCATCGATCAAGCCGACGAGATTCTCGTCATGTTCGCCAACAATCAGACGACCACCGCCCGGGTCGTCGGCAGCGATCCGCACACCGATCTGGCCGTCATCAAGGTCAACGCTACGGGCCTGCCGGTGATCCCCAGACTGGATAACGAAACGCCGCGTGTGGGTGACGTCGCACTCGCGATCGGCAATCCGTTCGGTTTCGGCCACAGCGTTTCCCAGGGCATCATCAGCGCCTTCTCACGCGCGCTCATCACGGACAGCCCCTACGACGACTTCATTCAAACGGACGCCGCCGTGAGTCCCGGGAATTCCGGCGGCGCACTCGTCGACCATGAAGGACGCCTCATCGGCATCAATACGATGATCTTCAGCCAGTCGGGCGGTTCCGACGGTATCGGCTTCGCCATCCCGGCAGATATCGCGCTCGGCGTCGTCGAGCAGATCGTGCGCCAGGGCCGCGTCATCCGCGGCTGGCTCGGCGTGGGTCTACAGCCGCATCAAACGGCCGACGGCCGGGTTGTGCTGCGTGTCGTGCGGGTTGCCCGCGGCGGACCCGCCCACCGCGCCGGGCTGCAGCTTGGCGATTATGTGCTATCGGTCAATCAGATGCCGGCAACCAGCACGGCCAACATCATCACGGTCATTGCGGGTACACAGCCGGGGGACGTCATCGACGTCGAGGTCATGCGGCAGGAGCAGCGCTTTCATGCCCGCGCGATCGCCGGCGAGCTACCGGATCCCGCTTAGCTAAACACGCCCCGTCTTCGATTCGGAGTTCGTATCGGAGTTCGTATCGGCCGCGCGCACCGCCGCCGCCTGCGCGTGGGCCTGCAGTCCCTCGCTTTCAGCCAGCGGCACCGCAATGTCGGCAAGCTCGGCAGCGCCGCGCGCGGACATGCGTATCAGCGAGCTGCGCTTCTGAAAATCATAAACTCCGAGGGGCGAGGCGAACCGCGCAGTGCCGAAGGTCGGCAGCACGTGGGAAGGCCCCGCAACGTAGTCGCCGAACGTCTCACCGGTATGCGCGCCGCAGAATACAGCGCCGGCGTGGCGTATCTGTGCGAGCAGCGGCGCTTCGTCGGCAACCTGCAGCTCGAGATGCTCGGGCGCGATGCGATTGGCAATCGCCGCCGCCTCGGCGAGGTCTTTCGTGACGACCAGCGCGCCGCGCGCGGACAACGACGCGCTGATGATGTCGCGCCGTTTCATAGAAGGCAGAAGACGCGTCATCTCCGCAGCCACCTTGTCGACGAACGCGGCGTCCGGGCAGAGCAGAATACTCTGCGCCGCAGCGTCGTGCTCCGCCTGCGAAAAGAGGTCGAGAGCGGCCCACTCGGCGCTGCCGGAGCCGTCTGCCAGCACCAGCACTTCGCTGGGACCGGCAATGACATCGATACCGACATGGCCGAATACCTGGCGCTTGGCTGCGGCAACATACGCATTGCCGGGCCCCACGACTTTATCCACTCTGGGGATGGTTTCGGTGCCATAGGCTAGGGCCGCGATCGCCTGGGCACCGCCTACCGTGAAAACTCGATCCGCACCGGCAATGTCCAGGGCCGCCAGCACCATGTCATTCCGTTCGCCGCGCGGTGTGGGTACCGTCACGACAATTTCTTCGACGCCGGCGACTCTGGCGGGAATCAGCGTCATCAGGACGCTCGAGGGGTAGCTCGCCTGACCGCCGGGGACATAAACGCCAACCCGGTCGAGGGGCGCCACGCGCTGTCCGAGCTCGTTACCGAGCGCATCCGTATAACTCCAGCTCTCCTGGCGCTGATGCTCGTGATAGGCGCGTATCCGCTCCGCGGCTTGTTCCAGAGCGCGACGCTGGTCCGGATCGATCCGCCGACCGGCCGCCGCCAGTTCGTCTCTGGACAAACTGAGCTCTGCCAGCGAGTCGGCCTCGACACCATCGAACTGGGCCGTCAGGCGCAGCACCGCGGCGTCACCCTCGGTGCGCACCGCGCTCAAAATTTCACGCACGACGCCTTCGACGCCTTCATCAGCGTCCATCTGCCACTCGAGGAGCGCCGCCAGGCGCGCGTCGAAGTCGGCGTCTTCGGTATCGAGCCGGTTGATTTCCATCAGACCACCACTGCCCCGAGCGCCGCGACGAAGTCCTGTACCTCGTCGAACTTGGTTTTCATGGAGGCGCGATTGCAGATCACCCGCGTCGAGATATCACAAATCGTGTCGCGCGCCTCCAGACCGTTGGCGCGCAGCGTGTTGCCCGTATCGACGATGTCGACAATCGTGTCCGAAAGATTCAGGAGCGGCGCTATCTCCATCGCCCCGGCGAGCTTGATGATCGCCACCTGGCGTCCCTGCTTCTGATAGTACGCGCGGGTGATGTTCACGAACTTGGTCGCCACCCTGAGCACACCGCTCGGCTCGGCAACGCCGACAGGACCAGCGGTCATCATGCGGCACTTGCCGATACCAAGGTCCAGCAATTCGTAGAAGCCCATGGCGCCGCCATACTCTTCGATCGTGTCTTTGCCGGTGATGCCGATATCCGCGACGCCGTGCTCGACGTAGGTCGGCACGTCGGCGCTGCGCGTCACGATGAGCTGGTGCGAACCGCAGCGCGTGTCGAACACGAGCTTGCGGGAAGCGTCGGGATCTTCAGCAGGCTCTATCTGACAGGCAGCCAGCAGCGGCAGGCACTCTTTGAGAATGCGCCCTTTGTTCAGTGCAATAACTAAACCCATAGTGGACCCGTACGCTTACTCTAGTTGGTGATCGGGCGGGCATTTTAGTGGGGAGCGCGTCAAATTGCGCGTCTTTCTCGAAACGGTGGCTCGAAACGGTGGCTCGAAACGGAGGCTCGAAACGAAGATCAGTCAGGAGACGCGCTGCACCGCGCCGCCCAGCTGCTGAAGCTTTTCTTCGATCGTCTCGTAGCCGCGGTCGATGTGGTAGATCCGATCGATGGTGGTCGTACCTTGCGCCGCCAGCGCCGCGATCACCAGCGAAGAGCTTGCACGCAGATCCGTCGCCATGACCGGCGCCGCGTACAGCTGTTGTTCACCGTGCACAACGGCCATCGAGTGCCCATGCAGCTCTATGTTCGCGCCGAGGCGGTTCATCTCCTGAACATGCATGAAGCGGTTCTCGAATATGTTCTCGCTGATCGTGCTGGTGCCATCCGCAATGGCGTTCAGCGCCATGAACTGCGCCTGCATATCGGTCGGGAAACCCGGGTACGGCGACGTTTCTATGTCCACCGCGCGCGGGCGCCGACCAAGCATGTCGAGTTCGATCCAGTCCTCACCAGTGGTGATTTCCGCACCGGCCATCTGCAGCTTTTCGAGGACCGCGCCAAGCGTATCCGGGTCGACATCTTCCAGGCGCACTGAGCCGCGCGTCGCTGCGGCGGCGATCAAGTAGGTACCGGCTTCCACCCGATCGGGCATCACCCGGTAGCTGCCGCCGTGCAATTTTTGCTTGCCCTGCACGACGATGGTCGAGGTGCCATGCCCGGAGACGTCGGCGCCGAGCGTGTTGAGGAAATTCCCCAGATCGACGATTTCCGGTTCCCGCGCACAGTTGTGCAGCCGCGTTTCCCCCTGGGCCAGCGCCGCCGCCATCATGAGATTTTCGGTGCCGCCAACGGTTACCAGATCCATGTAGACATCTGTGCCGACCAGGCCGCCCGGCGCCTGTGCTTTGACGTAACCGTCGGCCACGTTGACCACCGCACCCAGCGCTTCCAGGCCTTTCAAGTGTTGGTCCACCGGGCGCGAGCCGATGGCGCAGCCGCCAGGCAGCGATACTTCAGCCGCGCCGTACCTGGCAACGAGGGGCCCGAGCACCAGGAAAGAAGCGCGCATGGTTTTGACCAGTTCGTACGGCGCACGCAATTGCCCGAGCGATCGCGCGCAGACTTCGACGTTGAGCTTCTCGTCGATCACGACGTCGGCGCCCAGGCAACCAAGCAGTTCGATCATCGTGGTGACATCGTGCAGGTGCGGTGCGTTACCAATCACAACCGGTTCTTCGGTCAAGAGCGTTCCGGCCAGTATCGGCAGCGTCGAGTTCTTTGCGCCGGATACCCGCAACCGCCCGTGCAGCGGCTGGCCGCCTGTGATGCTCAGCTTGTCCATCGTCCCTAGGGCGCTTCCGCTTTGATGGTTACCGCGTGCAGCCGGCCGTCAGCGATGTAGTCCTCGATACAGGCGTAGACCGCCTGCTGCTTCTGCACCCGACTCATGTCCGCAAACACCGGGCTCACCACTTCGATGAGCGCGCGGTTGCCGTCAACCGTCACGTTTACAGATGCTGTATCGATACGCTCTGCGATGCGGGCGCTGATTTCTTCTTCCATGTTTCTCTGTGGTGTTTGTCGAAGGGGCGAGGTTAAAGCCCGGGGGTGGGTGGCAGCAATACTCGGCTGAGTCCTGAAAACTCTATGATGTCGCGTAATTCTTGAGACAAGTTGACGAAAACAATGGATTTGTTCTGCAGCGTCGCGGAGCGGTACCAGGCGACGAGCACGGCGGCCGTGACGCTGTTGGCACGCTCGAGCCCGGTCAGATCGACCCGCACTGTGCCCTCGCTGGCGGTGATCATCTGAACACCTGCCGCTTTGATTGCTTCCGCATCATCCAGAGTCAGCTCTTCGCCGCTGACGAGGAAGTCGTCGCTGATGGTGACTGTCATACGCCCTGCGGAGACTCTTCTTCTTCCGCATCGTCAATGAACTTGGACCAGGCGTCTATCACAGTGTCCAGGTCCGAATTGTACTCCGGCGCCTTCATGGCCGCGGCAAACTGCGACTTGTAATTCAAGCCGATATTGACGCCTTCGATGATGAGGTTGCGCAGCTGCCAGGTGCTGGCTTTACGCGCCATGACATAGACCACGACGTACTTTTTGCCTTCGTAAGCGATCTCCATGGTGACGTTGGCCTTGTTCGGGTCACGCGGCGGTCGGCGCGGGGCAAGCACGTCGACCTCGCCGTCACCGAATTCCGTGAGCGCCAGCGCGTAAGTGCGCACGAGGCTCCACTTGAACGAATCCGCAAATCGCGCGCGCTGGTTGTCATCAGCCTGCCGGTAGTAAGGCCCCATCACGTTACGCGCAAAACGCGGGAAATCGATCAGCGGTCGAAGCAGCGCCTCGACCTCGACATAAAACCGCTCAGGGTCTTCCTGCGCGTACTCACGACCCGCCGTGATCAGCTCGAGAATTTCATCCGTGGCAAGCTCTACTGCCTGCTCAGCGGTAGACGCCTGCGTGGCCGCGATAACCCCGTCAGAAGCGTGTGCGGCGGCGCCAAAGACGATAAAAAAAGCTATGCCAAGTATTCGTTTCATCATGTCTAGTCACCCAGATTGGTCAAAAACTCACCGATCAAATTTTCTAACACGAGCGCACCCTGTGTTTCCGTGATCTCGCCACCTTCACCCAGAGTTTCCTCATCGCCACCCGGCAGCAAACTGATGTACCGCGCTCCGAGGATACCTTCGGTCAGAATCTGCGCGCTGGTATCCGTCGTGAGGTTGCCGGGTTCACCAAGAATGTCCATGGTGACCACCGCCTGCCCCCAGACCATGTCCACATCGATGCTGCGCACACGACCCACGGTGACACCCGCCATGCTCACTTTGGCGCGGCTGCGTAAACCCGCCACATCATCGAATCGGGCGATGACCGAATAGGTCTTCTGGGTCTCGGCAAAATTGACGCCGCTGACCTGCACCGCGAGAAACACCAGCGCGATGATACCCGCGAGGACGAAGCCACCTACGCTGATTTCCACAGTCCTCATGCGCATTTAGAAGTCTCCATACATAACCAGAGTCAAGAGGAAGTCCGATGCCAGGATCAAGACCGACGATATTACTACGGTGCGGGTGGTCGCCATGGACATGCCTTCGGCCGTCGGCGGCGCATCATAGCCCTGGAATACAGCCACCCAGGTCACCAGTGCCGCAAAGACGACGCTTTTTATCATGCCCTTGCCCAGATCTTCCCAGACCTCGACACCATCCTGCATCCCGGACCAGAAACCACCCGGGTCCGCGCCCAGCCAGTCGATCGCAACAACCACGCCGCCATAGATCGCGACCATGTTGAAAATGGCGGTCAGCAGCGGCACGCTCAGAAGTCCAGCCCAGATACGCGGCGCGACAATTCTGCGCAGCGGATCCACACCCATCATCTCCATGCTCGACAGCTGTTCCGTGGTCTTCATGAGACCAATCTCAGCCGTCAACGCGGAACCCGCGCGGCCGGCAAAGAGCAGCGCGGTCACAACCGGTCCCAACTCGCGCAGGAGCACGAGCGCTAGCCCGACACCCACCGCCTCCTGAGCACCAAAGCGCGCCAGCTGGGTATAAAACTGCAGGGACAGCACCGCGCCTATCGAGAAGGCCGAAAGCACGATGATCACCAGCGAGAGAAAACCGACGTTGTAGATCTGCTTGATCACCAGCGCCACATCGCGCCAGCGCGGCAGTCCAGCCATCGCATTGCACCAGAGCAGCGTCGCGCGGCCCAGGGTCGCCAGATAATCGAGCGCGCGGATACCCAGCGCGCGAAGAACGCCGATCATCTAACCAGGCTCCCCGAGGACATCAAACTCGATACCATCTGCCGGGTAGTGAAACGGCACGGGGCCATCCGGCTCGCCATGCATGAACTGCTGCACCATCGCCGTCGGACCGGCATTGAGTTCTTCAGGACTGCCGGAGCCGATCACATTGCCATCGGCAATGATGAAGATCTTGTCAGCGATACTGACCGTCTCGTGAATGTCGTGCGAGACGAGCAGACTCGTCGTCCCCAGCGCGTCGTTCAGCTCCCGGATCAAACTGACCAGCACGCCCATGGCGATTGGATCCTGACCCGTAAAAGGCTCGTCGTACATCAGCAGATCCGGGTCGAGGGCGATGGCGCGCGCCAGCGCAACGCGGCGCGCCATGCCGCCGGAAAGCTCTGACGGCATGAGATCCCGCGCGCCGCGCAGACCCACGGCGTTGAGCTTCATCATCACCAGATCACGGATGAGCTCTTCCGAAAGCGTGGTGTGTACACGCATCGGAAAAGCGACGTTTTCATAAACGGAGAGATCCGTAAAAAGCGCAGAACTCTGGAACAACATGCCGATATTGCGCCGGAAAGCGAAAAGCTGCTGCCGGTTCATCGCACAGACGTCTTCGCCGTGCACCAGCACCTGGCCGCTTTCCGGCTTGATCTGCCCGCCGATGAGACGCAGCAGCGTCGTTTTACCGGTGCCGCTGGGGCCCATGATGGCGGTGATCTTGCCACGCGGGATAGTCAGCGAAATATCATCGAAGATTTTCCGCTCACCGCGCAGGAACGTGAGGTTCCTGATTTCGATCAGATTTTCAGCATCGCTCGTCATTGTTGGCTACTTTGTCAACGCTGTTCAAAATATATCCGGTCACGGGGTTGCAGTTGTTAACGGCAACCGAGTGAATCTCAACGCACCTGCCGCGACTCAGGGGCGATTCTTCACGCAATCCTTGAAGTAAAGCAGCTCCATTGGCAAACGCACCCACGCAGTGTGACGCCCTGTTATGAACAAACGCAACGAACCTGACGGACAGTCGGACACAACCCGGACAGTTGCGCAGGAGTATACCACTGCGAACTGAATGAACTCTGAAGACCACGCCAAATTTTTGACCGTTGGCATCGGTGCCCGTATCCGACTAAAGTGCGCAATTATCCAGACACTTGATGCTGTAATCAGACCATCTGATATCTATGTGGGTTCCCCTGCTGTTGCTGATCTTCGGGTTCGTTGCCCTGGTATGGAGTGCAGACCGCTTCCTGTCCGGCGCGGCTGCCTGCGCGACCAATCTCGGCGTTTCGAAGATGCTGATTGGCCTCACGGTCGTTTCCGTGGGCACCTCAGCGCCCGAAATTCTGGTTGCTCTATTTGCCGCCATTGAAGGCAACCCGCTGCTGGCCGTGGGCAACGCCATCGGCTCCAACATCGCCAACATCGGCCTGGTGCTCGGCATAACCGCGCTCGTCGCACCCCTGCCATTCTCCAAGCCCGTACGCCAGGCAGAGCTGCCATGGCTTTTGATCGCCACGTTCCTGGCGTTGGCTTTGATTTTCGACCACAACCTTTCCTTCGTCGACGGCTGCCTGCTGCTGACCGGTCTGGCGGTGATTCTCTGGTTGCTGGTGCGCGCGCAGAAACAGCCGGACCAGGAGCTCTCGGCGTCGCTGCAGGAAGAACTCGACGAACTTCCCGAGATGACGACGCTGCAGGCGATCGTCTGGCTGGTTCTGGGACTCCTTGTGCTTTTAGTCTCGGCGCAGGTTCTAGTGCACGCCGCCACCACCATCGCCGAGCAGCTTGGCGTCAGCGACATGATCATAGGTCTGACCATCGTCGCCGTCGGCACGTCTCTGCCGGAGCTGGCTGCAACCATCGGCTCAGCCATCAAAGGCCATCCCGACATCGCCATTGGCAATGTCGTCGGGTCCAATATCCTCAACATCCTGGCCGTGCTTTCCGTACCGGGCCTGGTGAGCGGCGCGCAGATAGAAGCGGTCGCCGTATGGCGCGACGGCGGCATGATGCTGGCGCTCACATTGATGCTTGCGCTCTTCGCCTACGGCATCAACTCACGCCCCGTCATTACCCGTTTCGAAGGCATGGTCATGCTGGCGGCGTGGTGCGGATATAACTATCTGCTCATCCAGCAGGCATAGTGAACGGCGACCCATCCACCCGCGAACGAGCCGCGCTCCTGCGAGGCATCGTCTTCGACGTGGACGGCGTTCTGACCGATGGACGCATCATCTACACCGACGACGGGCATGAGCTGAAGCAGTTTCACGTACAGGACGGCGCCAGCCTGAAGTTGCTCGCAGATGCGGGCATTGCCATCGGCATCATCACCGGGCGGCGCTCCCCCACCGTCGCGCGTCGCGCGCGCGAGCTCGGCATCAAACACGTCATCCAGGGCGCCGGCAACAAAGCGGACGCTCTGGACAAGCTCATCGACGCAGGCTTTCCCGATGCGGACCTGGCCGCGGTTGGCGACGACGTCCAGGATTTGAACATGTTCGAGCACGCCGCCGTCACGCTGTCCATCACGGTTGCCAGCGCACACCCGGCGGTACTCGCCCGCGCAGACGCCGTCACCGACCGGGCGGGCGGTGACGCGATCGTCGTCGAGCTGGCGGAGTGGGTGCTGCAAGCGCAAGGCAAATGGGCTTACTGAGAAGCGCGCTCCTGATCGCGCTCGCCCTGGCGATCGGCGCTTTCCTGTTCTTTTCCGATACGGAAGTGTCAACGCACACGCCCGCCGTGGAGGAAAGCGTGGATACCGAGCCGGACATCTACGGCAAAGACGTCACCTTCCGACAACTGCGGCCGGACGGCTCGCTGCACTATCGACTGCGCGCCTCCACCATTCGCCAATTCGACCTCGACCAGCTGACGCGCATGGCGCAACCGCAGCTGCACCTGCTCAATCCCGAACAACCGCCCTGGGACATCGAATCGAACCATGGCTACATCCGCAAGCGTACCGGGCCCCAGGGCCAGCCCGAGGACGTGGTTTTTCTGCGAGAGAAAGTCGAGCTCGTGCAGCAACACCCCGAGAACGGTCTGATCACGATGCGATCGGAATCGTTCTACATCTATCCGGACAGGCAATACGCCGAAACCGACCAAGATGTTATGATCGACACCGAGGTAGGCCGCACCAAGGCTGCCGGTTTGCGGGCGAACCTGGAGAGCGGCGTGCTGTCTTTGTCTTCAGCGCAACATCAAAGAGTGCATACGATTGTTTTACCCGAACAGTTCAAGAACAGTGACGCCTAAGCGCCGCATCGCTGCGCTGTTGGGGCTGCTCTGCCTGGCGGCCGCGCCCGCCCACGCACTGCGTTCAGACGCCGATCAGCCCATCCATATCGAAGGCGACGACGCCGAAATCGATCAGAACAACGAAACCATTGTCTACACCGGCTCTGTCGAAGTGGTCCAGGGCAGCCTGCGCGTGCGCGGCGACAAGATGGTTGTCAAAATAAAGGGCGATCAGGTGGAGCGCATCACGACCATCGGCACACCCGCGCGCTACGCCCAGGAACTCGAAGACGACCAGGGTGAGGTCAAAGCGCACGCCGACTCTATCGTGTACCACACGGCGCGCGAACGGATATACCTGAACGGCAAAGCGTCGCTCGAGCAGAAAGGCAACGAGCTGCGCGGCGAGTCGATACGCTACGACATCGTCAACGGCAAGGTGGATGCAAGCACCGGCGACAAGCCCGGCCGCGTCAGCATGAAGCTGGACCCGCAATCGCGCCCGAGCGAATAGCGGCAGCACGTGAACCAAGCCCCGGCAAAAGCGACGCTGCGCGCGGAAGGCCTGCGCAAGGCATATCGCACCAAGGTGGCGGTCGAAAATGTGTCCCTGCAGGTCAGAAGCGGCGAGATCGTCGGACTGCTCGGCCCTAACGGCGCCGGCAAGACAACATGTTTTTACATGGTCGTCGGGCTCGTAAAAGCGGATGGCGGCGGGATATTTCTCGATTCGGACGAGCTCACCACCGCGCCCGTGCACGAACGCGCCCGGGCAGGTATCGGCTACCTGCCGCAGGAAGCGAGCGTGTTTCGCACGCTGTCCACAGAAGACAATCTGCGGGCGATTCTGGAATTGCGCAGCGATCTGAACAAAGCCGCCCGCAATCAAGCGATGACGCAGCTCCTCGAAGAGTTCAACCTCACCCATGTACGTCACTCGCTAGGCCAGAGCCTGTCGGGCGGCGAGCGCAGGCGCCTGGAAATCGCGCGGGCACTGGCCAGCGAACCCCGCTTCATGCTGCTCGATGAGCCGTTCGCCGGAGTCGATCCGATATCCGTGGCCGATATCAAAGCCGAAATTCGCGATCTCGCGGCCCGCGACATCGGTGTGCTCATCACTGACCACAACGTGAAAGAAACTCTGGATATCTGTGACCGCGCATACATCGTGCATGAGGGTCACATCATTGCCGATGGCAGTGCAGAGGCTATTCTTGCCAACGAGCAGGTAAGGCAGGTGTATCTGGGAGAGAGCTTCACGATCTGAAGCTGTCGCGGCGCCGATTTTGGCGCTCTGGTTCCCAGATTTCGGCAATTTCCGATCCATCAAAGTGCCATCCGTGGTAGATTGGCACGGTTTTTAATATTTGCCTGGAGCGATGATTTTCCCGCCCGGATGCGGGCAGTAAGACTCGGTTTGTATGAAACAAACGCTGGCGCTAAAGCTCGGACAGTCACTGACGATGACACCCCAATTGCAGCAGGCAATTCGCCTGCTGCAGCTGTCTGCGCTGGATCTGCAGCAGGAAATCCAAACCACCCTCGAGTCCAATCCGATGCTGGAAATGGCCGAGGAGGGCGAAGCACAGGACACGTTGGATCAGCCTGAGCCCGAAGCGCCCGTCGAACCTACCGCACAGGACGCCCTCGAACCCGAAATCCCGGATGTCAACGACCAGCTCGACCAGCCGATGGGGGACGAGTTGCCGGTCGACTCCAGCTGGGAAGACGTTTACTCCAACACCTCGAGCCTGCCCGCCCCTGATACAGATTTCGATCCGCTCGCCAATCGCAGTGCTGACGAGACCCTCGCCGACCATTTGCTCTGGCAGCTGAACCTGACCCCCCTGGCGGCTTCCGACCGGCAGATCGCCGAAGCCATCATCGATGCGATCGAACCCAGCGGCATGCTGAGCGTCACCACCGAAGACTTGTGGCAGTCCCTGCAGGACCCCGGCGTGCCGGTTGAAGACCGCTGTACCCACGATGACGTCTGCGCAGTGCTCGGACGCATACAGCAATTTGATCCCATCGGCGTGGCTGCGCGGGATTTACGCGAGTGCCTGTTACTGCAACTTGCCCAACTACCCGGCGACACCGTCTGGCTCGAAGAGGCCAATACCCTCGTGCGTGAGCATCTGGATCTTCTGGGCAGCAAAGACTTCACCACGCTGAAACGCCGCACAAAACTATCAGAGGAAGACCTGGCCCAGGTTGTCGCCCTGATCCGCACGCTGAACCCGCGCCCGGGCACGGCGATCGAGGAAGAGGCAGCCGACTACATTGTCCCGGACGTCGTCGTACGCAAATTCGAGGGGCGTTGGGTCGTCGAGCTGAACAGCGATGCGACACCGCAGATACGTATCAATCCCGTCTACGAAGGGCTCGCGAAAAAGACCAAGAATGGCGAAGACAAGACTTACCTGAGGGACAGTCTGCAGGAGGCGCGCTGGTTCCTGAAGAGCCTGCAGACCCGACATGACACCCTGCTGCGGGTCGCCAGCAAAATCGTCGAAGTTCAGCGCGGTTTTCTGGAATACGGCCCGGAGGCCATGAAGCCGCTCATCCTGGCAGACATCGCCGAAGCGGTGGATCTGCACGAATCAACGATTTCCCGCGTCACGAGCCGCAAATACATGGCGACCCCGCGCGGCGTTTTCGAGCTCAAATACTTCTTCTCGTCGCACGTCGGCACGGCCAACGGCGGCGAAGTTTCGAGCACGGCGATACGCGCATTAATCCAAAAGCTTACCGCGGAAGAAGACCCCAGAAAACCGTTGAGTGACAGTAAGATCGCAGCAATACTGAAAGATCAAAACATCACAGTCGCCAGGCGCACCGTTGCCAAATATCGCGAGTCACTGTCAATTCCACCATCAAACGAACGCAAGCAGCTCGTTTGATGACCCACCCGGCCGCTCCACTCTCGTCATCATACCTACAAGCAAAATACTCCGTGGCCGATGTTCTGCGCAGCAACGCTACCCCAATTGCTGCCTATTGCCGTTATGAAAAGGAGGACTGATGCAACTCAGCATATCCGGACACCATGTCGATCTCACCGAATCCATCAATGACTACATCGAGCACAAGTTCGAAAAGCTGGAACGGCACTACGACCACATCACCCAGGTCCACGTTGTCCTGACCGTAGAAAAACTTCTGCACAAAGCAGAAGCGACCGCCCATGTCACGGGCGCGGAACTCTTTGCCAATGCGGATGCGGACGACATGTACGCAGCGATCGACCTGCTGGTGGACAAGCTCGACCGCCAATTGATCAAGCACAAAGAGAAAACCGTCGACCGTCACAACGGCGCACACTCGCGCAGCGCGCACCACTGACCCTTTCAATTGACCAGCAGCCGAGATGTACCACGTAGAAAAGTTGTTGGACGAAAGCAACGTACGCTGCCGTGCAAACGCGGGCAGTCGTAAACGCGTCATCGAATATATCGCCGAACTCCTGTCCACCCCGGAAGTCAGCACAGATGCATTATTCGACGCGCTGATGGCGCGCGAGCGCCTGGGCAGCACGGGCCTCGGCGATGGGGTAGCGATACCCCATTGTCGGATCGACTGCGGCAAGATGCGCGCGGCCTGCCTGACCCTTGCCACGCCCATCGACTATGAGGCAACAGACGGCGAAGCCGTCGATCTCTTTTTTGTGCTGGTGGTGCCGAAAGAGGAGCACAACGCGCATCTGGAGGCGCTCGCCGTACTTGCCGAGACCTTCGGCGATTCAGCCAACCGCGAGGCGTTGCGAAACTGCGCGAGCGACGCGGAGCTCCTGCAACGCATCACCGCCCAGCTGAGCCGCCCAGAGCCCAACAGCCAGACGGCGTGAAACTCATCGTCATCAGCGGGCGGTCCGGTTCCGGCAAATCCACCGTCCTGAACGCGCTCGAAGACGCCGGATACAACTGCATAGACAACTTCCCGGTCATACTGCTGCAGTCGCTCGTACACAATACGCTGCGCGACCCGGGACGCCGCCAGAGCAACCTGGCCGTCTGCATAGATGCGCGCTCCAGCGACCTGGAGCAGTTTGGCGAAATTCTGATGTCGATCGACCGCATGGACGTCGACTGCGAGATCATTTATCTCGATGCCCGCAGCCCGACACTGGTGAAACGGTTCAGCGAAACGCGGCGGCGCCACCCGCTGACCAATGCGACCACGGATCTGCGCCAGGCCATCGACGCCGAGGTGGAGATCCTGGAGAGTATTGCAGACCTCGCTGATCTCACGATCGACACCACGCAGCTCTCCAGCCAGGAACTCGGCACCGTCATTGCCGACCGGGTCCTGGCCCGCACGGCAGGCGGCATCAGCCTGCTGTTCCGGTCTTTCGGCTTCAAATTCGGCGTACCGGTCGACGCCGATCTGGTCTTCGATCTGCGCTGTCTGCCGAACCCGCACTGGCAGCCGGATCTACGACCGCTCACCGGGCGCGACCCGGCGGTGGTGGACTTCCTGAGCGCAGAGCCGATGGTCGAAGAGATGTTCAACGACCTTGCGGGCTACCTGGACTCCTGGATACCCCGGTTCGAGGACAACGCGCGGGTTTACATGACGGTTGCCCTCGGCTGCACGGGCGGGCAGCATCGCAGCGTCTACATGGCCGAGCGTCTGACCGAGCGTTTCCGCCCACGCTTCGACAACGTGTTGATTCGTCACCGCGAGCTCGATCGACCTTAGACGCGGGCTGCGGCGCTTTGCCGGTCTTCGACGACACGCTAAACTTCCGGCCTGCGAATCACTCGAGAACCCATGCGAAGCGCTAACGTTACCCTCGTCAACCCCCTGGGCTTACACGCCCGCGCGGCTTCAAAGCTGGTCGACGTTGCCAAGGCGTACGCAAGCACGGTGACGCTCTCCAAGGACGGCAAAGACGTCGACGGAAAGAGCATCATGAGCCTGTTGCTGCTCGGCGCGCCCGTAGGGTCCGAGCTCGGCATCACTATCGAGGGTGAAGACGAAGACGAAGCGTTTCAGGGGATCTGTGCGCTGATCGAAGCCGGCTTCCACGAACTGGAAGAGTAACGTTGCGGGCGCCTGCTCAAAGCCCGCGCCCCGGCGACAACTCTGCGAAGGACAACTTTGCGAAGTAAGTACAACCAGCGGCAGCAACCGCCGCGGCTTGCGTAGGTGGGTATGTCGACAGCACCCGAACAACCGATAGACATTGCCAAAGAGGTCATCCGCACCGCTTCAGACATGCAGGCGGCGGAGACCAAGGTCATTCTGGCATCGCTGCGGCCCGCCGAGGTGGCCAATCTGCTGGAGTCCAACCCGCCCAAGGTCCGCGAAGTTCTGTGGGAACTGCTGGACGAAGAGATACGCAACCAGACGCTGCAACACCTTGCAGAGGAGATCCGCAGCGAATTTCTGGAGGAGATGGATACCGAGCAGCTCGTAGCGGTCGCCGACGAGCTTGATACCGATGATTTCGCCGACCTGTTGCAGCAGCTTCCCCAAACCATTACTTCTCAGGTCCTGGCCGCGCTCGACGCACGCGATCGCGCGCGGGTCGAGGCCGTGTTGTCCTACGATGAGGACAGCGCCGGCGGCCTGATGAACACCGACACGGTAACGATCCGGCCTCGCCATGCGCTGGAGCTGGTCTTCCGCTATCTGCGTATGCGCAAGGATCTGCCCGAAACCACCGATGCCCTGATCGTCGTGAACTCACGCGACGAGTACGTAGGCATGCTGCCATTCAGCAAACTCTTGACATCGGACCCGACGGTGACCGTGCGAGAAGTCATGGACACAGAGGCGCCCGCGATCCCTGTGGACATGGCGGATACCGAAGTTGCGCGCCTCTTCTCCGAACGCGACCTGGTGTCCGCACCCGTTGTGGACGAAGGCGGGCACCTGCTGGGACGCATCACCATCGACGACGTGGTCGACGTGATCATCGAAGACGCAGACGAAGCGGTGCTTGCCCGCGCCGGTCTCGACATCGACGAGGACACTTTCGCGCCGATCGCCAAATCCGTGCGCCGCAGGGCCGTCTGGCTCGGCATCAATCTGATCACCGCGTTCATCGCTGCCGCGGTGATCAACCTTTTTGAGGACACCATCGCCAAAGTCGTCGCTCTTGCCGTGCTGATGCCGATCGTCGCCAGCATGGGCGGCATCGCCGGCACCCAGACGCTGACGCTGGTCATTCGCGGTGAGGCGCTCGGTCATATCGGTAGAGGCAACCTGTTGTGGCTCTTGAATCGCGAGTTCATCGTTGCGGTCCTTAACGGGCTGTTGTGGGCATCGCTCGTCGCGATAACGGCCGCGTTTGCCTTTCAAGATCTGAGTCTCGGCTTGGTGATCGCCACGGCGATGGTGATCACCATCATAGTCGCCGCTGTGTCAGGGAGCCTGTTACCCGGCATCCTGCGTCAGCTCAACATCGATCCGGCAATTGCGGGCGGCGTTGTGCTGACGACCATTACTGACGTGACGGGTTTTTTCGTTTTCCTGGGTCTCGCGACCTGGGTTTATGCGTAAGACCTCGTGGACGGGCTGCAACTGCTGATCGACCTGCACAAGGACGGCTTGCGCCAGGGGCCCGGTGGTGAATCTGAGACCCGCACAGCAGTTGCACTCTCGAATCTGCAGCAGGCGCGCAATTTGAGGATTGCGGACGTTGGCTGCGGCACGGGCGCTGCCGCGCTGGTGCTGGCCGAGGCGCTCGATGGGCAGATAACCGCCGTCGACATCCATACGGAATTCCTGGAACAGCTGCACGAAAGAGCAAAACTGGCTGGCCTCGCTGACCGGATCACAACGCTCGCCGCGCCGATGGAGGCGCTGCCTTTCGAACAATCGAGTTACGACGCAATCTGGGCAGAAGGCGCCATTTACAACATGGGCTTCGCGGCAGGTATCGAGGCATGGCGGGAGTACTTGAAGCCAAACGGCGTCATAGCTGTGTCTGAAATCACCTGGCTCACGGAAACGCGACCTGCGGAGCTGGAAGCATACTGGAAGCGTGAATATCCCGAGGTCGACACGGCGTCAACCAAGTTTGCGATTCTCGAGCAGCTCGGTTTCTCACCCATCGGGTACATGGCGCTGCCTGAGCATTGCTGGCTCGAGAATTACTATCATCCTCTGCAGCGACGCTTCGCAGACTTTCTCGACCGCCACGGACAGACACCCGAGGCACGCGCCCTCATTGCAGCAGAGGAGCGCGAAATAGCGCTCTATGACGCCTACAGCGCTTTCTTCGGTTACGGCTACTACATTGCTCGGAAGGTCGACCCGCGCTGAGCCTCCAAATGCTGAATCACCCACGGTCCTTGCGATCAGCCTGCCACGCGCGGTAGTCGACGGGGCAGGTAGCGGGTAAGCTTTCGTCGCATGCGATCCTGTCTAAACTGCGATGCGCCGCTTCGCGGAGACTACTGCGGGCGATGCGGCCAGCGGGACATCGATCTCGATCGACCGATACAGACGCTGCTCGGCGAGTTTACGCGCGAGACATTCGAAATAGACGGCCGCTCTGCACGCACCTTGTGGACACTCTTTCGCAGCCCCGGCGAGCTGACGAGCGCTTACCTCGCAGGGCGTCGCCGGTCGTATACACCGCCCCTGCGGCTGTATCTCGTCATCAGCGTTCTCTTCTTTGTCATCACCGCCTGGGTCGCCGGCCGCGGCATCCTGCTCAGTGAAAACCAGACACTCGAATCCGACGCGCTGGGACAGGCGCGCCTGTTTGCCGATGAACTGCCCCGGCTCATGTTCGTGCTATTGCCGGTTTTTGCGCTGCTGCTGAAGCTCGCCTTTCGGGCCAGACTGTATATCAACCACCTCATACACGCGCTGCATCTGCACAGCGCGGCCTATCTTCTGCTAATGCTCGTAATGCCGTTGGAACGCGCGGCGGAAGAGAACCTGCTCATCCTGGCGATTCAGGCAATCTCTTTCGCGTATCTACTCGCTTATTTGATCATGTCCTTGCGCCGCGTGTACGGCGAGGGCTGGCTCGCCACCAGTGCCAAGACAGCGGTCGTGCTGCTCGCCTATGCAATGCTGGTGGTCGTCTCGGTCGACGGGCTGAGCATGCTCCCATCGTCCGATTCCATCCAATAAAGGACAGTCAGGGCCGATCAGGCACCCGCGATGGTCAGGCCTTCGACCAGCAGACTCGGCGCCCGCACGTTGCCGCGGTAATCCACGTCATCCCCCATCGCAACGATCTGTCGATAAACGTCCTTGAGATTACCGGCGATGGTCACCTCGGCAACCGGGTAGGCGATAACGCCATCTTCGATCCAGTAGCCCGCCGCGCCGCGGGAGTAGTCGCCCGTTACGCCATTGACGCCTTGACCCATGAGTTCGCAGACCAGCAGACCCTGCTTGATCTGACTGAGCATGTCTGCGCGCGGCGTCTGTGGGCCGTCCAGGTCGAGGTTGTAGACCCCGCCAGCGTTGCCCGTGGTGGTGAGACCCAGCTTGCGCGCGGAGTACACACCGAGGATATAGTTTTCGACAACACCCGCGTTGACGAACGACTTGCTGCGGGTGGCCACGCCGTCGCCGTCAAAGTTCGCGGCCCCCAGACTCTTCTTCAGCTGCGGCCGCTCTGTCAGGGACAGCCACTCGGGCATGACGCGCTCACCCATGGAATCCAGCATGAACGACGCGCGACGGTACAGCGCACCGCCCGATATGGCGCCGAGCATGTGCGAAATCAAGCCGCTGGCCATGGGCGGCTCGAAAAGGACCGGATAGCTGCCGGTTGGCGCGGAACGGGGCGACAAACGCGCAACAGTTCTTTCCGCGGTGCGCACACCGACGCTCGCGGGATCCGGCAAGTCGTTCGAATCCCGACTGACTTCGTACCAGAAGTCCCGCTGCATGCCGTTCTCGTCCTCGCCGATCAGGACACAGCTGAAACCGTGTCGCGTTCCGCTGTAGGCGCCGATGAAGCCATGGCTGTTGCCGTACAGGCGCAGCGACTGCTGGGTGTTGACGTGAGCGCCGTCGGAATTGACCAGACGCGCGTCGACCGCAAGACCCGCTGCCTCGCAGGCAGTAGCGATCTCCGCGGCCGCTTCCGGTTCAATCTCCCAGGGATGGAAGAGATCCAGGTCGGCAAGCTCAGCGGGACTCAGGTCTGCGTCCGCGAGGCCGTTGCAGGGGTCTTCTTCCGTATGCCTGGCAATATTTTTAGCCGCCGCGACCGTGTCCTTGATCGCGGATCGGCTGCTGTCGGTGGTGCTGGCAGAGCCTTTGCGTTTCCCGAAATACACGGTAATGCCGAAGCCGCGATCCTGATTGAATTCGACCTGTTCGAGTTCCCCTTTGCGCACCTGCACGGACAAGCCCGCATCAATGCTGACCGATACCTCGGCCTGATCGGCACCCTGAGTTCTGGCTTCTGCCAGAATGTCTGCTGTGAGCTCCTTCAGGGAGGCTTCCTGCTCGCGTAAGTCCAACCTCTACTCCACTATCTAGATAATCTCGATGTCATCGACGCGCCCGTTCACTTTCGACGCCACGCGACAATGTATCCGCTAACCCGACGAAAAGGTATGGTACGCGGATGAGCGATGACCACACCGAAGCGCCACTTTCCAAATCCGCGCGCAAGCGTGAGGCGGACGCCGCCCAGGCATTGGGACGGCGACTGACGCAGCTGAAGCCGGAGCAACTGGCGGCAGCTGACCTGCCGACGCAACTCGCCGCAGCCATCGCCGACTATCAGCGTTTCAACAGCCATGGCGCTCAGCGCCGGCAGCTGCAGTTCATTGGCCGCCTGATGCGCGACGCAGATACCGAAGCCATCAGCGACTACCTCGACACGCTGGACGGGCAGTCCGCAGCCGCCCGCGCCCAGTTCGCGCAGACAGAGCGGTGGCGCGAGGCGCTGCTCACAGACCCGGACGCGACAACCCGATTCATCGCAGAACATCCGGAAGTCGACCGGCAAGCGTTACGCCAGCTGGTGAAAAAAGCCCAATCTGCCGCCACTGCGGAGAAGCGCAAAACCCAGGCACGCGCGCTGTTCCGCTATATCGCCGAATTCGTCGAACGCTAGCGATTCCTCACTGACCACGGCTTACGCCTGCGTGCCGCCAACAACAATTTCGTCGACTTTGAGCGTCGGTTGTCCGACCCCTACCGGCACCGACTGACCGTCTTTACCACACACACCCACACCGCCGTCGAGCGTCAAATCGTTACCCACCATGGACACTTTGTTCATCACTTCCGGGCCGTTGCCGATCAGCGTGGCACCTCGAATCGGCGCAGTGATACGCCCATTTTCTATCAGATAGGCTTCGGTGGCGGAGAAAACGAATCGCCCCGACGTGATGTCGACCGAGCCGCCGCCAAAGTTGACCGCGTATACGCCATTGTCCACCGTGCCGAGAATCTCTTCCGGGTCATGCTCACCCGCCCGCATGAACGTATTCGTCATGCGCGGCATCGGCGTAT
This sequence comes from Pseudomonadales bacterium, assembly GCA_965267275.1. Taxonomy (GTDB): domain Bacteria; phylum Pseudomonadota; class Gammaproteobacteria; order Pseudomonadales; family Azotimanducaceae; genus UBA4421. The sequence continues at coordinate 220,185 of OZ253950.1, read as the reverse complement.
GGGCATAGGACTGTCGGCGCCCATTGCCTGTCGACGCGACGTTCATCAGGCGCGCATTCAGTTTGTCCTGCATGTAGCCGACCAGCGTTCCGTTTTCAATCAGCACCGTGCTTTGCGTCGGCGTACCCTCATCGTCGACGGTCAGCGAACCCCGCCGTCCGTCGAGGGTACCGTCATCGATGACCGTGCAGAGTTCGGACGCCACCTGCTGACCGACCCGGTTGGCAAACGTTGAGCTGCCCTTGCGATTGAAATCGCCTTCCAGACCATGGCCCACCGCTTCATGCAACAACACGCCCGGCCACCCTGGGCCAAGCACCACAGGCATCGGCCCGGCGGGCGCATCGACGGCATCGAGATTAACCAGCGCCATGCGCACCGCTTCGCGCGCCAGGTCATCTGCCCAGCTGTCCGCGGCCAGCGAGTCCAGACCGCGTCGGCCGCCACCGCCCGCGTTGCCGCGTTCCCGACGGCCGTTTGCTTCGACAATGACGGAGACATCAAGACGCACCAGCGGCCGCACGTCAGCGCCATATGTGCCGTCCGTTGCCAACACCATCATCACGTCGTGGTTGGCAGCAATGCGCACATTCACTTCTTTGACGCGCGTATCCGCTTCGCGCGCGACTTTGTCCACACGCTGTAAGAGGCGGACCTTGGCGACTTCATCGAGCAGACTGATGGGATTGACGGCGGGATACAACGACGGCGCATCGACTCGCGTCGCGGCCACCGGTTGACGTTCCTGACCGCGGCTGGCAATGGTGCGCGCCGCGCCAGCAGCCTGCTTCAATCCCGACAGAAGCATATCGTCAGAGTAGGCAAAACCCGTCTTTTCGCCGGCCAACGCGCGGACGCCGATACCTGCGTCCACGCTGAAGCTGCCGTCTTTCACAATGCCGTCTTCCAATCCCCATGATTCCGAGCGCACGCTCTGCAGATAGACTTCGCCATAGTCGATGCTGTGACTCATCATGCTGTCCAGCGTCTGCTGCAGATCTTCAATGCCAATGTCGCTGGCGCCGAGAATCTGGTCCTGCGCGGCGGCGTATACGTCGGTCATGGTGTTCCTTGGTTGATTGAGTCTTGAAATCTAACGGGAAGGGTCTACGAAGCCGGGCTCACCCGCAAGCTCGGCATTGCCTTTGTCGACGGACGCGGCCGGCCCTTCGGTGGTCGGCGGCACCTCCAGAGGTTCATTCATGGACGTATCCCAGAGGCTGACGAAGCTGACTTCCGGGTCATCCAGCGTGCCGCGCACCGCGTACTTAGCCGTGCTGAACTGCTCGATGGGTTTGCGCAGCACGCGCTCGCCGACGATCACCCCCAGGCCCGCCAACGGGTTGGCCAGCGCCAGGTATACGCCGTACCACGGCAGACTCTTGCTCACAGGCAGCGTCACGATCATCTCGTTGTTGAGCTCACCGCTGTGCAGATTGACCTTGCCGCCAACCTGGAAACTTCCCGCCGAGCTGTCGACGATCATGGGTTCGGGAAAGTTGAGCTGGCCGCTGTCGAGCGCGACCGCCGCCTCAATTTTCTCGAAGCTGATGCCTTCGCCAACGACGTCGGAGAAATCGAAGTTGATGCGATTCGCTATCTTGCTGAAGTTGAGCAGGCTCAGAATACGCACCCCGCCGCCGGCATCGGCTTCGATGAACCGCCCTTCACGGGCGACGAAGTTTACCCCGCCGGTCGTGTCCAGAAGGCTGATGTTCACCGGCGAGCCTGGCCAGCTGATCTCGGCGTCGACACTCGCCTGTTTCGTGGCGAGGCTCGCGGCGTAATCCCACTTCGGCAACGTTTCCGCCAGATCGTCCAGCTCGACGATACCGTTGAAAGAAGACACATCGCGCGTGAGGTCCCAGGCGAGCGCCGCATCTTCGATATGGACACCGTTGACGTGGGCTTCAAACTCGGAGATGGCAATCCGGTCACCCTCCGGCCGCATGACAAAGCGCCACGAGCCAAACGGCTCATCGCCGATATCCAGTTGCGCCACGTTGACCCGCGCTGCGGGCAAAGACTCGCCGACTTCCACGCTGAGGGGATCTACCTGCGGCGCGCCGGGGTCTTCTACAAAGTCATCGTTCGTGTCCGGCAGCCAGATGTAGTCGAGATCAATCTCCATCAAACCCGCACTCGGGATAGACACTCTGCCGGCGAGCGTCGGCGCATCGAACTCGAATGCCACATCCTCGCCGCTTTGACTGCCTGAAAGCCGCATCTCATCGAAAGACAGCTCATCGATGACAAACTGGTCGACTTTGAGATTCTGTATGCGCCAGTCGAGCGGCAGCGCGACCGCCGACTCGCCGTCATCCGACACCCAATCGCTCAGCACGACCCGCGGCATCGAGCCGCCAATGAGAATCGGCTGATCATCCTGAGCCGTCATCGGCGGGGCAGCCCCTACGCCAAGCGCGCCGCGTTCTATCTCGTCACCATAGTGCATCCAGCCCTGCACCCCATTGTGCGCGAACCGCACGCTCTGATAGTCGGCGAGGAACTGCACGTCGAGCTCACTCAAACTGGGTGCTGACGCTTCTTTTGCAAACTGCGCGGGCAGATCGATGGTCAAGCCGACTAGATCGGACGTCACAGCCAGATTGGACACGCCGTCCTCGTCAGCCATCGCCAGGCTGAGCGTACCGTCAAAGTTGAACTCTCCCGCCACCGGCACGCTGCCGTCGAAATCGATGAGCGCATATGCATCTGCAGGCGTGGCGGTGCCCGTCATCGCAAAGCGCAGCCACTGCGGCTCATGGGCGACGGTCACCTGCGCGGGGTGGCCAAACATGCTTGCCGTGAACTCCCCGGACATGAGATGCGGCAGGCTGAAGGTACCGCGGCCCTGCAGATCTTCGACCCGTACCCTGTAGTTCGGCATGTCGAGGCGCACGCCACCGGCATCGAAGGCGAGATCAACCGCCAGCTCCGGGCTGCGGTCACGCCTGATCGGGATCAATAGCTCTCCACTGAGGTCGAGCGCACCGTCTCCCTGCCACTCCGGATCGACGAACGTCATGTCTTCCTGCAACGGGCTGTTTCGCACAAAGTCGAGCAGGGTTGCGAAGTCGGTCGTGCTCTCGAGCGTCGCGGCAACGTAATCGCCATTGTTGTGCAGCGTCACGGAACCGCGATCAAATCGAATGGCGCGCGACTGCGCGCGGCTGACCTGTATGCGCGTATCCACTCCCGCGACGTGCACCGAACCCTCGATGTCGCCGACAATCGGCCAGGTAGGCTCGTAACGCACCCGCCCCGCGCTGATGTCGGACACGAGCTCAATGCGTCTGCCGAGCTCACCCGGACGCGTATGGACCTGGCCGTGATAAGCAAAACTTGCGGCGGAGAGATCTCCCGCAAGCGGTCCGTAATCGAGCCATTCCGCCAGCTCATCGGGGATTTTGTAGGGTACGAAAGTTTTCGCGGTCTCCAGATCCACCGCGTCGACGTTCAACGTCAAGCTGACGCGCTGCTCGTAACGCTCGTTCGGCCGCGAGACCGCAAACGCGCCGGCAATGCTGGTGTCGTCCATGCGGGCCTTCAGGTGAGACCCGCGCAAGGCAAAGTAACCGGGACCAAACCAGCCTTTCACGACACCCTGTACGTTATCCATCTGCCAGAGCGTCGTGAACAGGTCGGGGAACTGCAGCGCCACATCATTTGCGTTGACCTGGGCTGCCAGGCTGGCGCCTGCGCCCCAGAGCTGGCCCTGAGCGCCCGCGATCGTCGGCGCGCCTTTGTAACCCTGCATTGCCAGATCAGCAAAGGAGGCCATGTAGCCAGTGCCAAGCTCGTCATCGAAAAAAGCGTGTACGTTGTTGAGCGTGCCGCTGAGCGCGAGCGCACGTACCCAGCGCCCGGCGGGTTCCCAGGTCCCGAGGTGCCGGTCGAAAAAGCCGCTCACTGCCGCAAGATCCAGTGCCTCGAGCCACACACGGACCAGAGGTTGCGGCGGTTCGATCTCGAGCAGGTCCGTGGCGACATCCAGCGGTGTAACATCGTCTTCGACATGACCGCGCACATAGAGCGGGCCGAGTTCGAGCGTTTCCCCGCCGGCTGATACACCGAGCTCGGAACCCACCGCCAGAATCGCGTCTGCACGCCTTTCACCGCGCATCCGTAAATCGAGCGCCAGCTTCTCGGGCACGTCCGGCACAGCAACGTCACGCACCTCGAGATTCAGCTCACCACCGCCCTGACGGCCAACTTCGGACCAGTAACCCTCTGCGACACGCAGCGTCGCGCCGGCCAGGCTCGGCAATGCGGCCGGCGCATGCAGCGTGCCGGCAAGCTCAACGCCCCGCGACGGCTCACGGACGCCCAGCAATGCGTCCTGCCGCCAGGCCCGGACCATAAAAGGTTCGGTTTCATGCGCCAGATTGGCAAAGCGAAGCTCGGCGAAGTGCTTACCGCCATAATTCAAGAGCTGCGCGTGCACCTGGAAAGTGGACACGGCTGCAGCGTGTATCTCGAGCGTGGCGCTAACGTCCAGCACATCGCTGTACTCCAGCAGGTCGCTGACATCGAGCTGCCGCTCTCCCGCCGGCATCCCGCGCAACTGCCACCCCTGCTCTGTCTGCTCAATCGCCAGCCTGACGTCATCCGCGCTGGCGTGATGGAGAACGAGGGTATTGCGGGCTAGGCTCTCCAGCACGTCGAGCTCCACCCGCAGGCCATTGACGTGCCCCGCCGGAAGCTCGAGGCGCGCCACATGCACGATCGGGTTGAAACCGCTCCAGTCGCCCTTGATACCGTACAAGTCCGCATTGAAGCGACCGGCTACGAGCTGCAGCTGCGGCTCGAATATGTGAAGCACCTGCATGGTCAGCCGCCCCGTCGCCTGCACCGCAGCCAGCAGGATCAGCAGAAACGTCACAAAGATGAATAGCGGCCGGAAAACGTAGCGCTCAGCGTTGGCTAGGCTGAAAAGGCTGGATTCAACGGACATGACGGTTGCCGCGGCTCAGCGGGCGACGTTCTGCACCAGGACAATGTCGAATTGCCCTTCGAGGTAACTCGGCTCCACCTGGATGCGCACATCGCGCTGAATTTTCTGCGAGAGGTCCGCCAGATGCTCGGCATCTTCATCCAGGAGGCGGTCCACCACCGCTTCGGTAGCGCGAATGAGATAGTCGCCCTCTACGCTCTTATTCCGGCAACGCGCCTGGTAGTCCTGACTCAAAGCCCGCAGCACTTCCACCGCGGTTGATTCAGGCGTGCGCACGACGCCGATGCCGTTACAGCTGGGACAGGGGGCGCACATGCTCTGCACGAGACTTTCACGCGTACGCTTGCGGCTCATCTGCACGAGACCCAGCGAAGAGAAGCCTTCCAGCCGCGTGCGGGCCGGATCTGCCTCCAGGGCTTTCTCCAATGCCCGCAGCACCTGCCGCTGGTGTTCTTCGTCTTCCATGTCGATGAAGTCGATGACGATGATGCCGCCCAGGTTGCGCAGCCTGAGCTGCCTGGGAATCGCGGCCGCAGCCTCCATGTTGGCGCGGAAAACCGTCTCCTCGAGGTTGTGGCCACCGAGGAAACCGCCGGTGTTGACGTCGATACTGATCATCGCCTCGGTTTGCTCGATGACCAGACTGCCGCCGGATTTGAGCGTGACCTTGGGTTCCAGGGCGCGCATGACCTCATCCTCGACGCCATGGCGCTCGAAGAGGGGCCGCCGTCCATCATAAAAATGCAGGCGCTCAGCATAGCCCGGGATGAACTCGTCGATATAACCGCGGATGCGCTGATACGTCGGCGCGTCATCGATGAAAATTGTGTCGGTCTGAGTACCCGCGAGATCGCGGATCATGCGCGTATGCAAGGGCAGCTCTTCATAGACGAGCGTCGGCGCCGAGACGCCGCGCACGCGATCGCCGACGCGATGCCAGATCCGGTGCAGCAGCTCAATGTCGTTCTTCAGCTGCGCAACCTCGGCGCCTTCCGCGGCCGTGCGCGCAATGACGCCGCCGTCGATCTCACACTCACTTTTCACCGCGCTGAGGCTGTCCCGCAGGCGCTCACGCTCACCGTCATCATCAATTCTCTGGGAGATGCCGATATGCGCTTCGTTGGGCATGTAGACGAGGTACTTGGAAGCGAGCGCCAGTTGGGTCGACAGCCGCGCGCCTTTGGATGCAATCGGGTCTTTCTCCACCTGCACCAGCACCGCCTGGCCTTCGTGCAGAAGGTCGCGAATGTCCGGGCGTATCTGACTCTCCTCATCGCTGTCGGCGGTGAAGATGCGGGGGCTTTCGATATCCCGGGCGTGTAGAAAACCGGGGCGCTGCAAGCCGATATTGACAAATGCCGCCTGCATGCCCGGCACGATGCGCTCGACTTTGCCGAGGTAGATGTTGCCGGTGACGCTGTAGCCGCTGGCACGGGCGATGTGAATTTCCTGCAGCAAGCCGTGCGAAACCAGCGCCACGCGGGTTTCGAACGGATTGACGTTAATCAGGAGTTCTTCTGCCATCGATCCTCACACTCCAGGTATCAATGTTGAGCAATTGCAACAACGCCTCAGTCTGCTGCAGCGGTAAACCCACCACAGCGCTATAGCTGCCCTCTATGCCTTCGGCAAATATACTCCCAATTCCCTGAATCCCATAACCGCCCGCCTTGTCCGACGGTTCACCCGTTTGCCAATAGGCCTCTGCCTCAGCGCGATCTATGTCACGGAATCTGACACGGGTTTCCACGACCAGGGACTCGAGCTGCGTGCCGTCGAAACCGGCCACGCCGGTACACACCGAATGTGTGCGCCCGCTCAGCCGTTCGAGCATCGCCACGCCTTCCGTTAGACCACAAGGTTTGCCAAGAATTTCATCGTCGATCACAACAGCCGTATCGGCGCCGAGCACGACGCACCCGGGCTGATACCCGGCCCGGGCTTTGGCACAGGCAAGGCGCTCCACATAGGCTTGCGGCGCCTCCCCGGCCAGCGGTGTCTCATCGACGCCGGTGACGACAATGTCCTCATCAGCGAGAACGATGCCAATCTGTTCGAGAAGCTGCCGCCGCCGCGGCGATCCGGATGCGAGAAGAAGGCGCTTCACTCGACACGCACGCCGGTACGCACCCGGAGCAGGATCAAAAACACGAGCGGCCAGAAAATCATGCTCATGACGGGTATCACCAGCACCGGCCACTGCCAGTCGCGCTCACTGCCGAGACCGACGACGAATATCCTGAGCACTTCTGCCGCAAGCGTCAGGAGAAAGACGAGCCCGGCCTGCTGCAGCACCGAGTACATCCGCAGGCGTTCAAAGAAACGCCACGCGACATAGGTGACCGCGGCGAGCACAAAACCGTTGAGACCCAGGGGGTCGGCATAGAGCACATCCACCAGCAGCCCGAAACACCAGATCGCGATCAGACCAACGCGGTGCGGCAGTTCCACCACCCAGAAGAAGACGACGAGGATCAACCAGTTCGGACGCAACCAGCCGAGCCAGCTGGGCCAGGTCTCCGGCAGATGCACGACGCCGAGCAGCATCGCCACGACCAGGCTCAGGAGAATGACCCAGCCGCCGTTGGCGGGATTCACGCGCCGCTCCCGGCTGGCGCGGCGACGGCTTCCCGGGCGCGCTGCTCTTCTACGGCGGCGCCGTCTTCACCCGCCGGCGGAAAGATCACGAGCACATGGTGGGAGCGGTCGAGCTGCGCGGTCGGTCTGACCAGCACCTGAGCATACGCGGAAGTTGCCTCGACGATGACCGAAGAGACGACGCCCACCGGATAGCCAGCGGGGAAGCGCCCGCCGAGGCCCGAAGTCTCGACCAGATCCCCTTCGACGATATCCGCGGAGATCGATACGTTCTCCAACACGAGGGCGTCCGTCTCGCCGGTGCCTCCGGCAACGCCGCGCACGCCGTTGCGGCTGATACGTACCGGCACCGCATGGTCGCGATCGGTAATCAACAGCACCCGGCTGGTAAAGTTCGAGACCTCGACGACCTGCCCGAACAAACCCTGGGCGTCCAGCACGGCCTGACCCTGTGAAATGCCCGAATCGGCACCTTTATCGATGATGATCTGAAAGGTATCCGGGTTCGGGACGACGCCGACGAGCTCAGCAACCAGCACTTCATACGGCAGCCTCGCCTGCGAGCCCAGCAGCGCGCGCAGCCGATCGTTTTCCGCCTTGAGCGCGAGAAACTGTTGCGAGATCTGCGACAGCTCGAGAATCCGCCGCTCGAGCTGCTGATTCTCTTCCAGCAGCTGATCGCGAGTGGAGATGACATTGCCGACCGCATTGCTCAGAAGATAGGGCGATTCCGCGACGACGTAGATGGGGCTGACGAGGCTAGCCAGCGCCCCCCGCACAGGGTCTAACAAGCGGGTCGACGACTCTACGGCTACCAGCAGCGCGGACACGACGCCCAGCCCGACCAGCAGATATCCAGCACCCGTTTCGCGTACGAACAGCGCCTTGATCGTGCGACTCCTCTAAAGAGGGCAGGTATCAGGCGGTGGACAGGAGATCAGCGTTGCCCGCCGCATCCATGAGTTCCAACGCCTTGCCTCCGCCACGAGCTACGCAGGTCAGCGGATCTTCAGCGATGATCACCGGCAGACCCGTTTCTTCGGCCAACAATACGTCCAGATCGCGCAACAGCGCACCGCCCCCGGTCAACACCATGCCGGTCTCGGCAATGTCCGAGGCCAGTTCCGGCGGGCACTGTTCGAGCGCGCTTTTCACCGCCTGCACAATCATCGACAGCGGCTCCTGCAGCGCCTCGAGAATTTCGTTGCTGTTCAGCGTGAAGCTGCGCGGCACCCCTTCCGCCAGGTTGCGCCCGCGCACGTCAATCTCGCGGATGTCCTTCTGCGGGTAAGCGGCGCCGATCTCCTGCTTGATGCGTTCCGCCGTCGCCTCGCCAATGAGGCTGCCCTGGGTGCGGCGCACGTAAGCCACGATCGCTTCATCGAAACGATCGCCGCCGACCCGGACCGTGTCCGAGAGCACCACCCCGTTCAGCGAGATGATGGCAATCTCCGTCGTGCCGCCGCCGATATCGACGACCATGGTGCCGACTGCTTCCTGCACCGGCAGGCCTGCGCCGATCGCCGCCGCCATCGGTTCTTCCACGAGCCGCACGTCGCGGGCACCTGCCGAGAGCGCACTTTCGCGGATAGCGCGACGTTCCACTTCCGTCGATTTGCAGGGCACACACACGAGAACCCTCGGGCTCGGGCGAATGAACGAATTCTCATGCACTTTGCCGATGAAGTATTTGAGCATCTTCTCGGTCACGAGGAAGTCAGCGATCACCCCGTCTTTGAGCGGGCGAATAGCCGTGATGTTGCCGGGTGTCCGGCCCAGCATGCGCTTGGCGTCGAGCCCGACGGCAGCCACGCTCTTCTGATTGCCCTGCATGCGGATCGCCACCACTGAAGGCTCGTTGAGCACGATGCCCTGGTCGCGAACGTAGATGAGCGTGTTTGCGGTACCGAGGTCGATAGACAGGTCGCGGGAAAAAAGACCGCGAATATTCTTGAACATCTATGGGAAGACCCTTCTCGAAAGCGCAATTCTATGCCAATCCACCCAGGAAAAGCACGGCTTAAACCTGGAAATATGGTGAAGCGTGGCATATCGTTCGCGCTCGCCAGAAACCATCCACAATGCCATGTCCAGCAATGACTCCAAGCCCATCGACGTTCACCATCTGGCGCGGTTGGCACGCTTGTCGCTGGACTCTGAGGCCGAGGCCAAAGCCCGCCAGGACCTGGCCAGTATCATCAGCATGATCGACCAGATGCAGGCCATCGAGACCGCAGACGTTGCGCCAATGGCGCACCCGTTGGACGCGACCCAGCGCCTGCGCGCCGATGTGGTCGACGAATTCCCGGACCGGGAGGCGCTGCAAGCGAGCGCGCCGGCGACCGAAGACGGCTATTACCTCGTGCCGCGGGTAGTGGAGTAAACGTGCGCCCGTACACCACCCTGACCGAACTGCAAGCCGGGCTCGCTGCCGGTGAATTCTCCGCCGTCGAGCTCGCGACCTACTATCTCGAGCGCATCACAGCCGATACCAGCAATGCGTTCATCAGCGCGGACCGTGACGGCGCCCTGGCCGCCGCAGCCGAGGCTGATGCGCTGCGTGCCAGCGGCAGCGCAACCCCGCTCAACGGGCTGCCGATCGCGCACAAGGACATCTTCTGCACCAACGGCACGCGCACGACCTGCGGCTCGCGCATGCTCGAGAACTTCATCGCGCCCTATGACGCCACCGTCGTGACACGCTGTAAAGCCGCGGGCATGGTGAATCTGGGTAAAACCAACATGGACGAGTTCGCGATGGGCTCGTCAAACGAAAACAGTTTCTTTGGCCCGGTTGCCAACCCGTGGCAGACGACGCACGTGCCCGGCGGCTCCTCGGGAGGCTCTGCCGCGGCTGTGGCCGGCGGCCTGACGCCCGCCGCCACCGGCACGGACACCGGCGGATCCATACGCCAGCCCTCCTCATTCTGCGGCATCACCGGCCTGAAACCGACTTACGGCCGGGTATCGCGATTCGGCATGGTGGCGTTCGCGTCGAGCCTCGACCAGGGCGGGCCGATGGCTCGCACCGCGGAGGACGCGGCTCTGCTGCTGGCAGCAATGGTCGGTTTCGATCCGAAAGATTCGACCAGCGCCGAGCGGCATGACACATGGCTCGATAACCTTGCGTACGTCGGGATACCTGCTACCCCTCAAGGCCTGCGCATCGGTCTGCCTGGCGAGTATTACGCCGACCTGAAGATCGCAGCAGAGCTCGACCGGGTGCGGCACACTCTGGAGTCGATGGGACACACTTTTGTCGAGCTGAACCTGCCGCACACCGCAGCGGCGATTCCGGCTTACTACGTCATTGCCGGGGCGGAAGCGTCCACAAACCTGTCACGCTATGACGGCGTGCGCTTCGGCCACCGCTGCGAGAAACCGGAGTCCCTCGAGGATTTGATGGAACGCTCCCGCAGCGAAGGTTTTGGCGCCGAGGTCAAACGCCGCATCCTGACGGGCACATATGCGCTTTCCGTCGGTTACTACGATGCGTACTACCTGCAGGCGCAAAAACTGAGGCGCCTGATCGCCAACGATTTCAATCAGGCATTTACGGAAGTCGACGTTCTGCTGACACCCACGGCCCCCGGGCCCGCCTTCGCACAAGGGGCGCTCACCAAGGATCCGGTCGCCATGTATCAGCAGGATATCTTTACCGTGCCGGCAAGCCTGGCCGGTTTGCCGGCGCTATCGATGCCCTGCGGCTTCGTCGACGGCCTGCCCGTCGGCGCGCAGCTCATCGCCCCGCACTTCCGCGAAGATCTGGTGCTGGGCGTGGCGCGCGACTATCAGGCGGAAACAGACTGGCACACAAAAACACCGGAGGTTGAGGCATGAACTGGGAACCGGTCATAGGCCTGGAGATCCATGTTCAGCTCGCCACAGCCAGCAAGATCTTCTCCGGCGCCAGCAACGCCTTCGGCGCGGAGCCGAACACGCAGGCTTGTGCCATCGATCTCGGCCTACCGGGCGTATTGCCCGTCCTCAACGAAGAAGCGGTGCATATGGCGATCAAATTCGGGCTCGCCATCGGCGCCGAGGTCAACCTCGAATCCATCTTCGACCGGAAGAACTATTTCTATCCGGATCTGCCAAAGGGTTATCAAATCAGTCAGTTCGAAACGCCCATCGTCGGGCGGGGCAGCATCACCGTGCACCTCGAAGACGGCACGACCCGAGAGGTGGGCGTCACCCGGGCGCATCTCGAGGAGGACGCCGGCAAGTCTGTCCACGATTTGTTTCCGGGCCAGACCGGTGTCGATCTGAACCGCACGGGCACGCCGCTTCTCGAGGTGGTCAGCGAGCCGGATATGCGTACCGCCAAAGAAGCAGCCGCCTACTTCCGCCAGATGCACACATTGGTGCGCTATCTGAAGATCTGCGACGGCAATCTGGCAGAGGGCAGCATGCGCTGCGACGCAAACGTCTCCGTTCGCCCCGCCGGCAGCAACACGCTCGGTGAGCGCACCGAGATCAAGAACATCAACTCGTTTCGCTTCGTCGAGCGCGCGATCAACTTTGAAATTGAACGTCACATCGACGTTCTGGAAAGCGGCGGCACGATCGAGCGCGAAACGCGCCAGTACGACCCCGACCGGGATGAGACGCGCGCCATGCGCGGCAAGGAGGAGAGCGAAGATTACCGCTACTTCCCGGATCCTGATCTGCTGCCTTTGTCATTCAGCCAGGCGTTGGTCGACCAGATTGCCGCAGGCATGCCTGAGCTGCCCGAAGCGAGACGGAACCGCTACCGCGACGCGCTCGGCCTGCCGGACTACGACGCCGGCTGGCTGGCCAACGATCCGGACGTCGCCAACTACTTTGACGCTGTGCTCGAGCACAGCGGTGACGCCAAGCAGAGCGCCAACTGGGTGATGGGGGAACTGGCGGCGAGCCTCAATAAAGCAGAGCTCACCGCCGACGCTGCGCCGGTGCCACCAGAGCGTCTGGCGCAGCTCATCAAGCGTCTGCTCGACGGCACTTTGTCGTCAAAAACGGCCAAACAGCTGTTCGAAGCGCTGTGGCAACAGCAGGGAGAGGTGGACGAGCTGATCGACACGCTCGGCCTCGCGCAGATGAGCGATACCGGTGAGCTGGAGCGCATCGTGGACGAGGTGCTCGAGGCTAATCCGGGGCAGTTAGCCGACCTGCGTTCCGGTAAAGACAAGCTGATGGGATTCTTCGTCGGCCAGGTCATGAAGGCAACCCAGGGCAAAGCCAACCCGCAGCAGGTCAACGAGCTGATCCGCAAGAAGCTGTAGCGCTGCCCGGACCGGCAGCAAAGGGCCCGGGCAGCGGCGTTGCTCTAGCGGGCCTTTCGCCTGTCGCGGTAGGGTCCGGCCGGTTTACAGTTCGCGTAGAACGTCGTGGTCGCCGGCCAATCCGAGAAGAGGCCCAAGAGCCCCACATCCTGAGCGAGCACGTCGATGACGGTGAGAATGTCGCCATCGCTTTGAATGAGATCGCTGACCGTCTGGTAATAGAAACCACCGCCGCCGTTCTCCAGCTGGCTGCTGCGCTCGGTCGTCCAACCAATCAAGTCGAGACCCACCGCCTTGGCGGCCTCAGCGTATGCCGAGGGGACAATCCTGCCGTCCTCAGAGGCCAGCATCATGAACATCGGTGGGGCTAGAATCTGAACGTTGTCGGCGACCAGTTGATCCATGGAAGGCTCGAGCGCCGCTACGGCCTGCGGGTCATTCACCGCCGTACCGTAGCGACTGTCCAGGAATACCGCCTGACGGCCGAAGTCGGGATTGGCATTCACCCAGTAAACCACATCGCCGTAGTTGAACGACTGCGCCCAGACTCGATCAGGCGAGACACCCGCGGCACGGTATTCGTCGACCAGCTGCTGAGCGTAATCCTCCTGGGTGTAGTCACCCTCGTACGGCATCTCCACTGCGGGCGACTTGAGTTCAGGCGTCATGCCCACACCCAGCTGCTTGAAGAGTTCGATGCTCTCGGCGTGCGTGATCAAAGTGCCGCGCGAACCGCCGCTGTACAAATCAGTCCGGTAGCGAGACGTGCCGTCGAGGTAACCTTCGATGGTCGTCGCCGAGCGATCCGCCGCATCCATTTTGCCTTCGAGCGTCTTGAATTCCGCGAGGGTGATGTCAGACGTGCAGCAACGTATGTCGGCAGCGTTGGTCAGGTTGCCGTCCGCGTCCAGCTGGGGCGGTACGCTGCACTTGGCGGCAAGCTCGGTCGCCACGATATTTGTGGTGGTGTGCAGGTCACACTGGGCATGACGGCAGACCAGTTCGCGGTCCTGGGTGAACGTGACGTCGCATTCGAGAATGCCGGCACCCATGCGCGCGGCAGCAATGTAAGACTCACGGGTATGCTCGGGGAACATCAGCGGGGCGCCGCGGTGGCCTATCGAAAACGGATGTTTCCGATACACCCACTTGCGATCGGCGCAGCGCTGCAGGCTTCGCTTCAGCTTGCTGTCCTGCATCTGGTCGACGAGATAGAACGGGCGCGGCCCAAGCTGCGCGCTTTTCACCGGCTTGGCTGCCGGGTCGTAATCTGAGGGAAGACTGTCACTGACCGCCAGCGCCTGAGCGGCGCAGAGGCACAGCAGCACCGCGCAAAGCGGTCCCAAACGTAAGTTCATGTCCGACTCCTTCGAAACGTGATTGATGACTGCACGAAGGAAGTTAGGGCGGCTAAGTGACAGCCCCGTGCCGCTTTAATGACAGAGCCATGCCAGTTTCATGAACAATGAGGGGAGGCCTTAACAAAAGTTCAGCGTATTCACCGAACGGTCACACACCGCCGCGGCCGGCTGATACATCGCGGACGCCTTGTGGGTGAGAATTCAAAGCGCGGCGAGCAAACGGCCGTTGACCATCGCAGGCTGCAGGCGTTTTCAAGCCTCGTGGTGCAGGAATTTCTCCGCGGCGCTCAAGACATCACGACGGCTGACCTGGCCTACCAGACGCCCATTCGACAGCACCGGAAAGCGACGCCGATGTTCCTTGATGAACTTCTCCGCCAGGGTGTAGATGTCCATTTCCGGGTCGACGGTGTCGACCTCTGTGCGCATGTAGTCGGCGACGATACCGACCGACTCATCGTAATAGCTGTCCTGCACGATGACCTGCATCAGATCGACTTCCGACAGGATGCCGATGAGATTGCCGTCGTCATCCACCACCGGCGCGCCGGATATGCGCGCTTTGAGCAGCTGGTCCATCGCTTCCACCACGTTCATCTTGGGTTTGAACGTGATGAGGCGCGTGGCCATATAATCTTTGACTTTTAACGACTTCATGAGCTTCCTCCCTGAGCGCTACACTGCCCGGCCGGGCGGGTCGTGTAAACGCGACTCTTTAGAACATACACGTCTAAATAAGCCACTTTTTAGACTCCCTCTCTCGAGGCCAGGACACTCGACGTGCACCTGCGGGCACCGCCGCTGAGCACAACTCGCCAACTGTGGTCGGACGGGCGACGTGAGCATTTCTGCACACTCTGCACCCGGCGAGGTACAACCGCCAAGTCTGGCGCCACTGACCTGCCGATAGTAAGATCCCAGGGTTTATCAGCAATTGACGAGATGACAGGGGGAGTCTTGAGCGAACAGCCATTACCGGCCGTGCCTTATCTGAAAATACCCGAGGGCGGCGATCCCTACCTAGAGGGACACAAGTGCGGCGCCTGTGGCGCTACTTTTCTGGGCGAACGCAGCACCTGCTCGAAGTGTGGTGCGCGTGATCAGATGAGCAAGGTCACCTTGCCCACCAGTGGCAAGCTGTACTCTTACTCGATCGTGCACCGATCTTTTCCGGGTATCGACGTGCCTTACATCAGCGCGATCGTCGACCTGGATGATGGCACGGCGATCAAAGGCAACCTCATCAACGTCGATCCCGATCCAGCAGCCATCGAATTCGACATGCCCGTAGAAGTGGTCTTCGACGACGCCCTCGGGCGCAAAGACCGCGACGGAAATTCGTATCTTTCCTATTTCTTTCAACCCAAAGCTGGCTGATCCAGCCACGAGGAGATAAACATGACTGACGCATATATTGTCGGCGTAGACATGATCAAGTTCGGTCGCTTTCCGGACAAGACCGTGCCGCAGATCGGCGCCCAGTCGGCGCTGATGGCGCTCGATGACTGCGGCCTGACGATCCAGGACATGCAGGCACTGTACTGCGGCAATCTGGGCCAGGCTTCCGGCATGGTCGGACAGCGCATTCTGCAGGAGATCGGCCAGACCGGCATCCCCGTCGTCAACGTCGCCAATGCCTGCGCCACGGGCGCCACGGCTTTCCGCGAAGCATGGGCTTCGGTCAAAGCTGGTCTCTATGACTGCGTGCTGGCAGTGGGCGTCGAGCAGATGGGCAAAGGTCTCCTGGGCGGCGCGGGCGGCGCCACCGGTATTTCGAAGGAAGGCCTGCTCGGTTCAGGCACCATGCCGGCGGTTTTCGCCGAAGCAGGCATGGAGCATGCCCGTAAGTACGGCACCACCTTCGAGCAGTTCGCCAAGGTATCGGTGAAGAATCACCATCATTCGACGCTGAATCCGAAAGCGATGTATCAAATCGAAACGCCGCTCGAGACGGTGATGAACGCGGAGATGATCTCTTACCCGAACACGAAGCTGATGTGCTCGGTCAACGTCGACGGCTCCGCCGCGGCGGTCATCTGCTCGGAAGCCAAGGCCAAAGAGCTGGGCTTGATGTCCCGCGCTGTGAAGGTGCGCGCCTCCGTCATGGCGTCAGACCCCTGGCAGGAGCGCGACCTCGTCATGCCCGACGTCAATTCCTGCACGCGTCGCGCAGCGAAAGAAGCCTACGAGATGGCCGGTCTCGGACCGGACGATATCGACCTGGTCGAACTGCATGACTGTTTCGCCACCGCGGAAATTCTGCACTACGAAAACCTGGGCCTCTGCGGCGACGGCGAAGCGGGACGCATGATCGACGATGGCGAAGTGGCCCTCGGCGGCCGCATTCCGGTCAACGTGTCCGGCGGCCTCCTGTCCAAGGGCCATCCGCTGGGCGCTACCGGCATCGCCAACATCTACGAAGTGAGCACGCACCTGCGTGGTGAAGCCGGCGAACGTCAGGTTGAAGGCGCGCGCATCGGTCTCACGCACGTGATCGGTCTGGGCTCCGCCTGCGGCATTCACATCCTCGAAAAACCCTGATTAAGGGCCTATCGAAAAACGCCGGATGCATATGCATCCGGCTTTTTTTTATCTACAGGCTTTATCCATGCGCATAGGCGTCGTCAGCGACACCCACAACAATCTGAAAAACGTGGCGAAGATCGTCGAGCTCTTCAACGCCGCCGGCGTTGATCGCGTGATTCACACCGGCGACATCACGCAGGCAAAAACCATCGATGTCTTTGCTCACCTGAATGCGCCAATGTACGGCGTATACGGGAACAACGATCAGGAACGCGACTCGCTGGAAGCCGCTGTCGCAAAGCATGGCTTCATCTTCTGCGAACCCCCATACGTCGACGTTTGGGCCGAGCGCGAGCTCATCGTGGTTCACGACCCACTGGAATTCGAAGGTCATCTGCAGACGCATCATACGCTGGCACTGCACGGCCACACCCACTTCTATCGCCACGAGCAGGTGGGCGAAACCACCTTTTTTAACCCGGGCGAATGTGCCGGACACATGGCTGGATACAACGCCATAGGCGTTGTCGATCTTGTCAATCTGGAGACCGAGTTACTGCGTTTCTGACAGTCCCGGTCAGGACGACGCCCGATCTGTACCATGACGTATGTCGGCAACGACGTACTCTTCAACACTGGCAAACAACGTCATACCGAAAATCACGCCGAAGAGCCCTCCCGCGATGACCGACAGCAGCAGGCCCGGTACCGCAGGCCACACCATGACGCCCAGCCTGGCAACACCGTACCCGATGATCGGACTGAGGAGCAGAGCGACATAGACCGGCGGTTTCCGAAACGCCTTGTTCGCATGCTTGTAGAAGAGCCGCAGAGACTGCGACAAAGGCACCTGTTCACGTTGCGCCACCATACGCGGCGTTACCAACCTCACGATGGCTTCCTCCCTGTGGGTACCGCCGCGGACGTGACGAGGAACAGCTGTTCACCATCCCGGCGCAGTATGTAGTAGGCCACGGACGGGTAAGCCGTCCTGCCCCGGGGCCGATTCACGAGCGTCGTGCGGACAAAGAGGAAATCTTCATCGCTGGCAACCCAACGGGCCGCCTGCACCTCTTGAACAAATCCGCCGTCAGCGAACAGACGCTGGTACGCACGCCGATGGTGCTCAGGCGCGCCGAGGCGCGGGTCGAGCTGTGCTACAGCGGCACGAAAGTCGCCCTCGTTGATGAGCTCAAAATGGCGGGCAACCAAACCCGCCGGATCATTTACCCCAGCGACGAGGCCCAGGGCAGTGATAAGCAAGGCGTTCATACACAATCTCCTAGAGGTTGAACACAGCAGCGAAACCTGCCGTAACGTCGGACAGCGCGCCATCGACACGGAACTCGACAAAAGGCTCAACGGTAAAGCCTTCGGACACAGCCTTCGTGATCCCTGTGCGCACACGCAGCTCCAGATCGCTGATGAGACGCACAGGACCGACACGTTCCGACGACCGGTGTCTCACATCGAAAGAGGCGTTGAGCGCGGTAGAGTAGTTCGCGACAAACGCGCCCCCGAACCGGATGCTGGAGGTCTGGCGCGACTGCAGGTCTTCCACAACGCGAAAATCAGCATCGATCACCCGAACGTGCTGCAGCTGGCCATAGAGAATCAGCGGATGGGTGACATGCATGAAGCTGTAACCGACAACCGCGGCATCGCTCGCCGTCGACCCGAGACCTTCCACCCACGCGAGTTGCAGCGTACCTCGACCAACGTATTGTCCGAGACGCTCCGGCAGATTCCACTGAACGCCAGCCGTCGCTGACGGCACGGATAACGGCGCTTCGGACGTTTTTGCCGAGAATGGGCTGACGACCTGCCGCCGACTGCTGATCGCGGGCGCTGCAGCGAAGATCTGGAGCGCATCCGAAACGTTGTATCGCGCTAAAGCATCCAGCGCGACAATCGTCGTGGTCTCCTGTCGCGGCGCAGCAAACAAGCCCTCATATTCGCGGCGCTCCATCTCGCGGAAACTCGGTGTCAGCTGCAGGCTCCAACGCGTCTCCGGAACGGGGCGCAGATCCCTGATGGACTGCAAGCCCGCATCAGGCGCCGTATTGAGCGACCAGCAGACGCTCGGCATGAGCAGTATCGTCAAAATCAGCCGCTTCAAAACGTTCGCGCCTCCGCCAGGGTTTTCTCGATGACATCGGGCAGCCGCGCCGCTTGCTGTCCGCGCGCGCCAGCCGTGATCGAGGCCAGGTTCTCGTTGGCCTGCAGCGCCATCGCGTTGCGCGGCCACTGATAGTCCCGCGGTTCGATCAGCAGAATGACGCCGTCAGTCCAGACCGCCGCAAACTGCCGCTCAGAAAGCACCAGATTTCCATAGCTCGGGTCCGCAACGTAGACATCACCGCCGCGGAATGCGCGCACAACCGCAAAGTGCTCATAACCGAGGATGGTCAGATGCACGATGACCGGACGGGCCAGACGGCGGAGGCCTTCCAGAGACAGTTGCGAGGCACTCGTACGGTAACCACCGCTACGGCCATATTCGTAAAGATCGGCGAGGCTCAGCCCATGATCTGCAAAGCGCGCCCGCCTGGTTGGCGACGCGGAGTCGAGCACAGCGGCCACGACATCTTCCTCGGTGACTGAGCTGCGCAGCACGTAGGTGATATAGGTCGCTACGGCCGCCGCCCCGCAACTCATTTCCTCAGACTGTCGAACCACGTTGTTGAACGCTTGATCCAGATAGCTCCTGGGTGCCTGGAACTGACAACCTGAAAGGACACCGATGAGAATGAACCCAGCCGCCCGTCTCATGCTGCACTCCGCTCAGCGCAGCAGGTGTCTGACGCCGCAGCTGGCACAATTCGAAGCCTCAGTAATCGAATAGGTGGCCATCCCCAGCACCCGCGTAAAGCCGCTCGACACGTAATGGTTTACCCGCGCCTGGGAAAGGGTCGCGCCACCGGTCTGCCCGAAACAACCGAATACGAGACAGGACACGTCCACCCCGTCGTCGCCGCCGAATCTATCGAAACCCGTCATGCTGACAGACATGCCGGTCCCCACAGCGCCATCACCCGCCGCGGCTTCGATGTCGTCCAAAGTTTCGTCGATACCGTTGCCAAGCAGAGCACCCAACGCTGCGCCGTCTGCCATGTAGAGAACGGTCATCGAAGCGCCGCCCAGCGTGTTTACGCCGAACAGAGCCGCGCCGACAAGACCGCCTGCGCCGCTGACCGCACCGCCAAGCACACCGGCCCAGGTCACCTGCCCGGTCGCGGCATACTCACCTACCGCCCCGGCTATGGCGCCGCCGACAATCGTCACCACCGGCGCCAACCGGCCTTCAACACCTTGCATCTCCGCGACGGTGAGCGGCACATGCGGCACATCCGCAAGCGCCGACCTGCCCTGCGCCAGCGTGGCAGCCGGGTACGCAACGAGCCAAATAAAAATTGCAAAAACGCCAACGTATTTTGTCGACATACTTCCTCCTGATTAGTCCTGATTAGTCCTGATGAGTCCTGATTCCTCCTGAAAAGGCGGGCTGCCAGACATCCCTGATGAGCCCGCCAAAGACGAACCCACAGTGGCATGCGGCACAAGGCCGATTAAATGGACGGACTCCGCCCGGAACGTGCGAAATCGCTCAAGAGAGCGCGGGGCTGATCAGCCCCGCACGGGAAGAAAATTCCGGCACCACACCAGCCCGCGGCGGGCCGGCGCTCACCGCTCAGGTGGCGCGCAGGGCTTCCAGGATGGCAACGATGCGCTCGGCGTTCTTACCGAGATCGGACTGGCCGACGCGGGAGACGCTGCGGATATCGACGACGGAGCCCGAACCTTCGGGACGCACGCGCACGACGACGTCGTCTTTGAAACCGAACCAGAACGTCGTGTCGGTGGCCTCGACGCGCCCGGCCGCCGCGTTCGTATCGACCACCTCCATGCCCATGTCCTCGAGGACCAGCGTCACGCGGTTGACCATCTCTCCCTGGGCAACCTGGGAGATGAGCGGCTTCACCTGCGGGTAAGCGGCCTTCTGCTGCTCCGCCAGCGTATCCGCATCGTATTCGAGAGGATTGGCGCTTTCCGCCTCACGGACGGCGACCAGTTTGTCGAACTGCGGCGGATTGTCCGTGTCTGTGGAAATGTTATGAATCGCAGGCACCGAGCCCGCCGCCATGAACTGACTGCCCATGACAACCAGCACCACGGCGCTCAGCGCGACGCCGATCATCAGATTGCCGCGCTCGGCGCGCAAACCTTTCGACATGCAGTAAACGTAGGCGATGATGCCCAGAAACAACACGATCGCGCCAAGGATGGCGCCGACGCCCATCAGCGGTATTCCGAGTTGAAAGCCCCACAGGCCGAGCTTCGTGCCCAGCGCCCCGACAGGCAGGCATATGAGCGCTATGATCCCGCCGATCATCAGCGCGCTGGCCCACCACTTAGTTTTTCCTTGTTCGCTCATTGTGTTTGCTTGATCGCTCATTGCTGACTCCTGTTGTTCTGCTATGCAATGGTCGAGCCGCCATCGACGACTATGTTCTGCCCCGTCGTGAAAGACCCCGCCCGGGAGGCCAGGTATACCGCCGCCCCGGCAATTTCTTCAGGCTCGCCGATCCGCCGCAGCGGGTCTCCGGAGGTGCGTTCTTTCAATATCTCCGGATTCTCCCACAATGCGCGCGCGAAATCGGTACGGACGAGGCCCGGCGATATGGCATTGACGGTGATGTTGTGCGGTCCGTATTCGACCGCCAGGTTGCGCACGAGCTGTACGTCCGCGGCTTTCGATATGCAGTACGCGCCGAGCACTTCGCTGCCGCGCAGGCCGCCGACGCTGGAGACGATGATGATCGAACCCGCCTGGCGCTCGACCATCTCCGGCAGGACCATCTGCGCCAGCCAATGGTTGGATTTGATGTTGATGTCCAGGATCTTGGCAAACGCGTCGTCCGGCAGGTCTGCCATCGGTCCATAAAACGGGTTCACTGCCGCGTTGCAGACCAGTATGTCGATCGCACCGAGCTTGTCACGGGTTTCCGCGACAAGCCGCTCGAGCTCCTCTTTACGACCCACGTGCGCGGGTATCGCCACCGCGCCGCCGGGCGCGCCCTCGAGCTCGGCATTGATGGCGTCGGCCACCGCCTGGCACACGTCGCCTTTCCGGCTCGATATGACAACCCGGGCGCCTTGCCGGGCCATTTCTTCGGCAATCGCTTTGCCGATACCTTTGCTCGAGCCGGTGATCAGCGCGACCTTACCGGTGAGGTCGAATAATCCCCCCATGTGTTCCCCCGCATAGTTCGTTGTATGTTTTTTTCAGGGCGGCAAGCAAAGCAGATCCCCGGGGGAATTGGAAGCGCACCCGCGGCACGCGGGGGCGTCGTGCAGATACCGGCGCCTAGAAAGCGGCGCGTGTGGGCAGATTGTCGGAGAGCGGTTCGAGCTCCAGTTCCAGCGGCTCCAGCTCGAACTTCGCGACATTGCCGTCGCCGCGCTCGCGCTGGTTCTGAAAATTGGCGAGTTCGGTCTTCGCACAGATGAAGCGGGCCACTTCCAGCTCGGCCTCGCGGTGACTCGGATACGGCCCCTGATCGCCTTCCCGGGCAGCAAAGAACCAGGCGCCGTTCATATGGAACACCCTTTCCGGGGCGCGGAAATAGTGTTTTTGTGCCTGGTCTGTGTGTCTCACTACGGTCTCTATGTCAGCTGCGCTCGCTGTGCGTTCTGCGCATGTCCTTTTTCTATGCCTGCTATTCCAACAAACGCTGCGCAATAGACCTACCCGTCAAATGTTCAAACATGTAAAGACATCAATACAACTGACAATCTCGCATGGACGCGCCACCAGGCCCCGTGCGCCAATTAACCGCACAGAACAAGTACAATTTCGGGTATAGTTCGCGCCCGAAACCAGCCTGGAGCACGCTCTCGTGACCGCTAAATCCATGGACGAACTGGTGGCGTTGGCCAAACGCCGCGGTTTCATTTTCCAATCCAGCGACATCTATGGTGGTCTGCAGGGGGTCTACGACTACGGTCCGCTCGGGGTAGAGCTGAAAAACAACCTGAAGGCGGCCTGGTGGCGTGCAATGGTCTACGAGCGCGACGATGTCGAGGGCTTGGACGCCGCGATTCTCACGAACCCGCTGACGCTGCGCTACTCGGGTCATGAGGCGACCTTTACGGACCCGCTGGTGGATTGCCGTCAATGCAAGAGCCGCTGGCGTGCCGATCATCTCGATAAGAACCAATGCCCGAGTTGCGGCAGCACGGATCTGACCGATCCGCGCCCGTTCAACCTGATGTTCAAAACCCAGGTGGGCCCGGTCGCGGACAGTGACAACTTCGCCTATCTGCGCCCGGAGACGGCGCAGGCGATCTTCACCAATTTCAAGCACGTCGTCGATTCGACGTCGCCCAAACTGCCCTTCGGCATCGCGCAGATCGGTAAAGCGTTTCGTAATGAAATCACGCCGCGCAACTTCATCTTCCGCGTACGCGAATTCGAGCAAATGGAGCTCGAGTTCTTCGTGGCACCCGGCGAAGACGAGCAATGGCACGACACCTGGGTGGCGGAGCGTCTGAAGTGGTGGGGCGAGCAGGGTGTCAACGAAAACAACCTCGAACTTTATCACGTGCCCGATGATGAGCTCGCGCACTACAGCAAAGCCACCGTCGACGTGATGTACCGGTTTCCGCATGGCCTGGAGGAACTGGAAGGCATCGCCAACCGCACCGACTTCGACCTCGGCTCGCACACCAAAAATCAGCAGGAGCTCGACCTGCAGGCCAGGGTCGAGCCCAACAAAGATTCCAACGCGCGGCTGGCAGTACAGGACATCGAGAGCAAATCCTGGCAGGTGCCCTTCGTGATAGAGCCTTCCGCCGGCGTCGACCGCGGGGTGCTGGCGGTGATGAACGAGGCCTACAACGTAGAAACGCTGGACAACGGTTCCGAGCGCACCGTCATGAGCTTCAAACCGCACCTCGCGCCGATCAAAGTGGCCGTGCTGCCGCTGAAGCGCAACCATGACGGCATCGTCGGCAAAGCCAAAGAGATCAAGCAGAATCTGCAGAAACTCGGTCTCGGGCGCATCCTCTATGAAGACACCGGCAACATCGGCAAAGGTTATCGCCGCCACGATGAAGTCGGCACGCCGCTGTGCGTCACCGTCGACTTTCAAACCATCGAAGAAGACGACACCGTCACCGTGCGCGACAGGGACAGCATGGCGCAGTCCCGCGTCGCAGTTGCCGACCTGGCAGCGTACGTCAAAGAGCAGATTGCAGGTTAAGTCATGGCCAAAGCCGTCATTTCGACCATCGGACACGACCGTCCAGGTCTGATCAGCGACATCACCAAGGTTGCCACCGACCTCGATCTGAACATCGAAGACAGCCGCATGACCGTGCTCGGCGGCGAGTTTGCGATTCTGATGTCGCTCGAAGGCGCGCCCGACTTGCTCGCCCAGCTCGACGAGAGACTCCAGGAGCTCTGCGCCGGCGACGAGATCGCCTACATCTATCGGCCCACCCAGGCGCGTGATGACCGGGCGCCCGCACGGCCGTACGTGGCCAACGTCGTTGCGCTCGACCACCCGGGGATCGTGCACGCGATCGCAGCGTTCTTTTCGAGCCGTGGCGTCAACATCCGTGATCTGACGACGGAAACGTCGCCAGCCGCGCATACCGGCACACCGATCTTCAGCGTCAGCCTCGTGGCGGAAATTCCGGCTGACTTCAAAGTCCGTGAGCTGAAAGAAGCGTTCGATGCGTTTTGCGATGCGGAAGACCTCGACGGCCAACTGCAGGCGGAGCGCTGACCGACGCCGAACCCAGCCATTTGTAAGGAGACGATGGTGAGAGTTTTGATTGTTGCGATGCTCCTGGCGCTCGCGCTACCCGTGAGCGCAACCGAAGACAGCCTGCGCGCTGCGCTGAAAGAGCAGATTTTCGAAGAGGCCAAGGCGGCGCTGACGGCCGCGAACGATGTCAGCGCGGCGGTGCTGACCCCGGAGACCTACCGTGACGCGGGCGCAAGCTACACACGCGCGGAAACGGCGTTCGACAACGGCGCAGACGTCGACCGGGTGCGCCGCATTCTGGCCGAAGCCATCCAGCTCTTCACAGCCGCCGCTACCACCGCGCCGACGGTAGAGAGTTTTGTCGCCGCCGCCTTCCAGGCACGCAAAGACGCGATCGAGGCAGGCGCGGAGCAACGTTCACCTGAGCTATGGCTCGAGGCAGAGCAGACACTGTACGAAGCCACTTCCCGGGCTGAACTCGGTCGCGAGCGCGGCGTCGAGCGTTACGCAGCAGAAGCCGAGAGCCTCTTCAGGGACGCCGAGCTCGACGCCATCGAAAAAGTCCTCTTTACCCAGATCGACCAGGAGATCAGCACTGCCCGGGAGCTCGATGCTGACGATTGGGCGCCACAGTCTTACGAACGAGCGCAGGCGCTCCTGGCCGAGGCGCGCACAGTGCTCGCCGCGGATCGCTATGACACGGACCAGCCGCGTAACCTCGCGCGGCAGGCCATGCACAACGCTTTGCACGCACAGTACGTTGCCCGCCTGGCAGACGACATCGACGACAACGACACTTCCCTGGAGGCTGTATTGCTGGCATGGGAAGCGGCGCTGCGTCCGCTTGGCGAGCAACTGGACGTGCCGATGTATTTCGACGCGGGCCCTGACGATGCGCTGGCCCTGGTGCTCGCTGCGATCCAGGAGCGCGATCGTCGGCTGGACGTGATGGGGCAGGAACTCGGCACGCTCCGTCAGCGTACCCGACTCCTGGAGGAAGAACTGCTGATGACCCAGTCCGCACTCGAAGATCGCGAAACCGCACAGGCGCGACTCGACCGCAGGCTGGCTGAGCAGAACGCCCGCGAGCAGCTGCTCAGCCGCGTGGAGCGATTCTTCGCACCGCATGAAGCCGAGGTGCTGCGCGCCGAAAACCGTCTGATCGTGCGCATGGTGGGCCTGACCTTCGGCTTCGGCAGCGCCGAGCTCGAGGACAGGCATCAGAACCTGCTCGGCAAGCTGCGCACGGCGCTGGCGGAATTTCCCGACACGCCGGTGACCATCGAAGGTCACACCGATTCATACGGCGCAGACGCGAACAACATGGTGCTCTCCGTGAAACGTGCCGAAGCCGTGGCCGACCACCTGCGGACGACCAACACGGTGGCTGAGAGCAACCTGACGCCCGTCGGTTTCGGCGAAACCAAGCCCATCGCCAACAACGAGACCGCAGACGGCCGGCAGAAGAACCGGCGCATCGACGTGGTGATCTACCCGACCTGGTGGGCCGATTAGGGCAGGGCGCGGCTCAAGCGTTCACTGCACGCGTTCAAAACGCAGCGGTCGACCCATCTGCAGATCCGCCGTCGCCGTGATGCGGCCGTGCGTGCTGAGCGACGCCTGCAGCCCGTCTGAGCCCGATAGCGACACCGCACCGGAGCGGTCCATTGCGACCACTTCCCCTGCTGCATTACGTACGATGAGCGTTTGACCGCTCTGCGGGGCCCAGTCGAGCACAGCCCGCCCATCCTGCCAGTCCACCGCAACTGCGCTGGGCAGCGCAGCAGCGGGCGCGGCGACCGTTTCGGTATGTAAAACCTGACCGGCGCGGCTGATCTCGTAGTGGTGGATCGGTGCACTCGGGTAAGGCACGTTGACGCTGAACGCCTCAACCGCGCCTTCGGATAAGTCTTCGATCATATGCGTTTCGAAAGACTGATCGACAAGCGTCTGCCCGGCAGCATCCCACGCACGCAGCCGGTAATCCGCAGCGTCGCTCAGATAAGGCAGGCGCAGATGATCCGTCGGCACCATGCGCACATCGCTGACGGCGCCCGCACGCAACTGCCCCGACAGGGTCAGGCCACGATCGGCGGTCGGCGCGAAACCGCGCGGTGACTGGTCGCGGTAGTCTATCGCGCGATCGAAGTGATAGTCGCTCACCCACAGATCGTTGCAGTAACTCATGAAGTCACGTTTGGTGACCGTGGGTTCAACCAGCGTATCAGTTGTCGTGTCGAATCCCCAGGTCGTCACCTCACCTTCGGCGTTGGGGAAGTCCGGGTCGGGATTCGGCGAATCGCATCCCGGCGCGTGGCCGAGATTCAGGTTGTGACCCATCTCGTGAGCAATCACGTAAAACGCTCCGCCGAGATCGATACTGACACCCACCGGAAAGCCCACGTAGGCGATGCCCGCAGTCTGCGAACCGCTGCCGCCGGGCGGAATGATGATCCCGTGATAAAGCCGGCTGCTGCCGTCCTGGTCGCGCAGGTCGGCTATCTCGGTGAGCAGCGTGTCGAGGTCATAAGCCTCGGTGAACACATAAGGTGTTCTAACCTGCACGTTCATCTCGCCGATCGGCAGAACCTGGAGCACCTGGCGCATGTACGCGTTGATGTCAATCGATGGCGTCTGCCCGTCGAACGTGACCGGCACGAACGTCACGTCAAAGCTGCCGGGCTCTACGGCATTGAGGGCAATGTCCCCGGTTTCCGGATATGTCGCAGGGTTGGCAAATGGCGCCACCTCGACGCGCAGGCTCGAGTCCGCGTGTACAGCGGCACCGGGCACGACCACGTAGTGGCTTGCGTTCAGCAACGTATCGGTAGGCGGATTTGCACCTACCGAAGCAGGGCTTTGCATCGTGTAAGTCGCATCACTCTGGCCAGGACGCGACATCACCACGCGTGCGTTCGGCACGCTGCCAGAACCAGTAACAAACGCCCGCACCAGAAGATCGCGACCACTCAAAAGGTCGATCCCGGGGGTATCGCTCACGTCGGAATCGAACGCGCGCGCGCCCTGGTTCATCAGCACACGCGCGACCGCGTAGTTGTTCACTGGCGGCACCGTGCAAACCGCGTTCGCTTGAACGGTGTTCGTGCCTTCGTCGGCATCGTTGGTCGTGAGTGTGAGCGTGCCGGAGAGGTTGACGGAGCCGCAGGTAGCTGTCACAACGAGACTTGCCGAGCCGCCCGCAGCCACGCTGCCACCGGCATTCGACGGCAGACCCAGCCAGCTGGCTGTACTGGCAAGCTCATAGGTGAGAGCCGCATCGCCACTGTTCCTGAACGTGATGGTGGCGGTATCCGACTGCCCCGCCTCGAGGTCGAAGCTGAGCGCCGCAGGCGCGAGGTTAGAGAGCTCAGGGCTCGTCACCGGCGCAGGCGGCGGGGGCGGATTCTGATTGACCTGATCACTGCTGCCCGAGCTCGAGCCGCTGCCGCAAGCCGTTAGCATCAGCGCCAGCACAGCACCACAGACTCCTTGCCGCCATTGCACATCCATGAGAAAGACCCTTCACAAGTAATCTCATGGATGTTTTCAGCAATGGCAGGACGAATCCGTGACCTGGCTCGGGGTTGGCCGCCCAATGCGCAGGGTTGTGACCCGTGTCACACAGAGGGGAAAGTGCGCGGCGCAAAGCGCCGCGCAGAGACAGCGGTTCAGCCTGCCGTCAGCGGCTTCAGCGTCAGCTCAACCCGGCGGTTGAGCTGGCGGCCAGCCGGGGTTTCGTTCGTCGCTACCGGATAGTGCGGACCCACGCCCAGGGTGTAGACCCGCATATGGTCGATGCCTGACGCCTTGATGTAGTTCGCGACCGAGTTCGCGCGGCGCTCGGAGAGATCCATGTTGTAGTCGACTGCACCCGTGCTGTCGGTATGACCCGTCACGTCGATCAGCGTCTGATCATACTCCTCGAGCACCAGGTTCACGGAATCGAGCACCGGGACGAAATTCGGCTTCAGATCAGAGCGGTCGACATCAAACGTGATGTTGCCCGGCATATTGAGAACAACGTCGTTGCCCATGCGCGTCACGCTGACGCCGGTGCCCTGCAGCTGCTCGCGCAGACGGGCTTCCTGGGCGTCCATATAGGCACCCACCGCAGTCCCGGTCAGTGCACCCACGCCGGCGCCTATCAGCGCGCGCTTGCGGCGCTCATCAGCGTCGTCGCCGGTGATGGCGCCAACTACGGCGCCGATGGCTGCCCCAATTGCCGCACCCTTGGCTTTGTTGGAAGCCTCGCGTTCGCCAGTGTAGGGGTTTGTTGTACAGCCAGTGAGAACAAGGCCTACCACGATAGCAATCACAGTCCGACTAACCATCACGTCGCTCCTTCGAATGAAACTGAAATTATGCCAAAAAAACCTAAACAGAGCCTGAACGCACGCCCGCTTTTTACGACCTGACACACGTTTTGCTGCATTCTCTCACCGGTCATCAATCGCGAATTGCCAAGTCACTTAACGCTCTGCAGCATAAAGTCCACCGCCGCCTCGAGTTCCTCGTCAGAGCACGTTTCACACAACCCGCGCGGCGGCATGGCACCACTACCCAGCAAGACAATTTCATAAAGCTCCGCCCGGCTCTTGCCGCGCGACGCTTCCCAATCGGCAGCTGCATGGAGTTGAGGTACGCCAGGCATATCCGTGCTGTGGCAACCACCGCAGACCATTTCGTAAATCTGTCGACCACTCCGATTGCCCGGCGTTTCCGAAGTCGCCAGGGGTTTCGATTCACGACTGAGGCGAACCAATCTACCCTCTTGAACCAGGAACCAGATCGAACCGTCGCTCGCTATCTTGATGTCCCGGATGCGTCCGTCGAGTTCGCTGAGGATCATGCGTTCGGATCTCGCGCCGCCTGCTGCGACGTCGATCTTGCTGACGGCACGACCGCGCAGTGCCCCGACCAGGAGATGACCCTGCCATTCCTCAAACTGAGCCCCTCGGTAAATCGCAATCGGCGAAACAGCAAGCGAAGGCAGGTAGTAGTAGAAAGGCTGCTGCATACCATCTGCCGCATGCCCAACGCCTATCGGCACATAAGTGTAGTTCATGCCATAAGTTATCGTCGGCCACCCGTAATTCAGTCCGCCCTCAATGATGTTTACCTCATCTCCGCCCATCGGGCCGTGCTCAGTTTCGTAGAGCGTTCCGTCAAGCTCATCGAAGACCAGTCCTTGAGGGTTGCGCACGCCGAGCGCATAGATCGCCGGATGATGAGACTCCCTACCAAGAAACGGGTTGTCTTCCGGAACGTCGCCGTCCTCGGTAAGGCGCAGAATCTTTCCCGCCAGGTAGAGTGGATTCTGCGCCCAATCGCGAACAGCGTGATCACCGACACCGATATAAAGATAGCCGCTCGCATCAAACGCCAACGCCCCCCCGAAATTCGACGAGAGCTTGCCGTAAGGTCTGGAAGTGATGATTTCACTGACATCCACGAGCGCGCCATCTTCGAGCGTTGCCTGCGAGACTCTCAAGGCATACTTGTTTTCTCGTTCAGTCACATAGCTGAAGTAAATCAAGCGATTGGCGGCGAAGTCAGGATGCAGAGCGACATCGAGCAAACCGAGCTGTCCGCGCCCATGTGAAACGGCAGGCAATCCAGTCACCTCAAGGCTTTCGCCCGAGGGCAGATCCAAGATCAGCAGACGACCGGCAAATTCGGAGATGAGAATCTCATCGTCATTCAGGAATTCAAAAGCCCAGGGATATTTGAGGCCGTCCGTAATGGTCGTCAGTCTGCCTTCCCGAACGTTGATCGACGCAAGCGAGCCAAGTTCTCCGCAGAAAGGCTTGGGCTGCCCGGGAAGGACTCTTGTCCCCGCCGGCAGGCACTGCGGGCCGACCAGAGCCTGTTGGCGCGGCTGCGTCGCGGCGCCAGTTTCCACACGAGCTACGGCCACAGGTTCTGCGGCGACACCCTGTATGACTGAAAAGTCGACGCGGCGAACGTAGATGCCAGCGCCATTTCCGCTCGGGTCGGGCAATATTCCCAGGTAATCGCCGCGACCTTCACGCTTCGGCGCAACGCCATATTCAAAGGAAACCTCGCTGAAGTCCGGCCCCGCAACCAGGGATCGCCAGCCGCTATTTCCGACTTCGGCGGTCGAGTATGCAACCTGGAAATTGTGCGGGTTTCCGCTGGTCGATTTGACCTGCAGCGTCACCCTTATCGATTCGCCACTGGCCATGGTTTCCCATGTATCACTCAGCTGGACATGGATGCCTTGCGTATATCCCGAAGGATCTGCATTTCGCTTTGATCCCATCAGCCGTATTGCCCTAACATCCGCTGCATAGGTGGCGGAAAACCGGGCGGGGACAACCAGGTCCTGCAGATTTGTCGATGTCTCGAAAATTAGGGCGTAGGGCGCTGAGTCTTCCCCACTGCTACAACCGGAAAGCAGTAGAACCGCGAACAGAATTCGAACCATGATCAACATACAGGCGGGGGCATTGCGGAATTATATCCAGTCGAAGCTGACCAGGCGAACGCGGCGCGTAAAATACTCTGCTGAATTGAATCACTGCGCCACCCACTGGACGAAACAATGTTAACCCGGCTGATCCAGAACTTTCGTTCGAACAAACAACAACGCGCAGAGGCGGAAGCCAACTACTTCTCCAAGCAGGACAACCAGAGACAGCGTTCCGTCGCGTGGTCATCCATCCCCTACTTTCAACAACAGCTACGCGCGGCGCTGGACCTGGGCCAGATGGCCCGCGAACACCTGTCGACAAAACCCAATCCTCATGCCCTCGCACTGGCGCCCGGCGACATGTCGGGAGAATACGCTTTTCTCAAAGCGATCGGCGTCGCCAGCATCGACGCGTTCGATCTAAGTGAGGGCCAGCGAGAAAAGTTCTTCAAGAACCACCCCGATCCGAGTGTGCAGGTGGATTATGTCATCCAGGACGTGAACACCCTGAGTTTGGAACCGAACCGCTATGACTTCGTCTACGTCCAGCAGGCGTTCCATCACTTTGAAAATCTCGAACACGTCGCACAGCAGATCAACAGCGCCCTGAAAGAGGACGGCTGGTTCGTGCTGATCGACTACGTCGGCGCCAACTTCCTCCAGCGCACACCCCGACAGCGGGCCTATTGTCAAAAACTTTGGGACGACATGCCGCCTCGGTACCGAACCGCGTTGGACGGCGGGGTGCTGGAACGCATCTTCATTCCGGACAAAGACCGCTTATCACCATTCGAAGCGATACGCTCCGAAGAGATGCTTGGGGTGCTCGAGTCCGAACTGGAGGAGGTAGCGCTTTTTCCTTACGCCGCCATCCTGTTCCCGCTCTTCAACGGTTTCGCGCAAAACTACACGGATAGCCCGGAAGACCAGGATTTCATCCGCAGGATGTGGGCGCTGGACCAGGAGGTCATTAAAAGCGGCGAGGTTGAGCCGAATTTCGTTCGAGGCATCTACCGGAAAAGACAGTGAATTTCAGAATCCACGCGCACGATATTGCCTGCACGTGTCTTAACTGCTCAGCGTGAAGCTCTCCAAACTCGTCAACGCCACACGAAGCCGAGTGCGAGGCTTAGTACCTTCCTGGATGCGGCCCATGCTGCACTGGGTCCTGTTGCCGCTGCGGCTGGCGTTCCACCTGCCTTCCGCGGTCAAACTAAACGGCTTGATCAGGGTATCCGGTCTCGGTTTGGCCTATCTGCGGGAAGGCCGGGGTATCTCGAGATTTACGCTCTGGTGCCGGGAACAATCAGCGTACTTACACAGGATGGACGCCAATCGCTACCAGGCATGGCTCCGCGGCCAGGGCCATCCAGCATCCACGGACGGCGGCATGGACGCCTTCACGACGCTCCGTTTTCCGATCGATAATCAAAGGAAGCTGGCTGACGTGGCGCTCGACATCGATGCCCGATGGACCCTGCTGCAGCCAGACGGGGTTGATGTCGAAGTCCCCGCCACGCTGATCGATTTCGCAGACGCGCAACAAGCCGCAATCGTTTACTTCGACGAGGACCGGCAGGACGCTTCAGGCCGCTGCAAGCCATTCTTCAAACCCGCTTTTTCCCTGGACCTGTTGCTCGACTGTGACTACATTGGCCCTTGCATACTGGTCTCATCGAAGTGGCTCAATGCCAGTCTCACCGGATCGGGTCAGCGCCCATGCTCGGTGTACGCGCTGCTTCTCGAAGCTGCAGAGACGGGGGCGGGCATCTGCCGCTATCCAGGCATTCTCGCCTCATGGTCGTTCGAACGAGAGCAAAACCTGACTGCGGATCAACGCGCGATCGCAGAGGCTTTCACAGAAAACAGATACGGCCAAACCCTGGCAAAGGTATTCCAATCCGGATCTGGTTCTTCGCGAGCGCTCCTGGCAAATCACACCATCTCGCTGATCATTCCAACACGTGATGGCCTGCAGTGGCTGGAAAAATGCCTGGCCACAATCGAAGCAGGTAACGAGCATCTCAGCACAGAGATCATCATCGTCGACAACCAGTCGCAGGATCCGGAAACGCACGCCTGGCTGAAACGACAGCAGAAGCGGCTGGCTAATCTCAAAGTCATTGCAGGCGACTACAGTTTCAACTGGTCGAAGCTGAACAATCAGGCGGCAAACGAAGCTGAGGGCGACCTGCTCATTTTCCTGAATAACGACATCGAAGCAGACGATCCTGACTGGATAGAGCATCTCGCGTTACACACACTCCGCGAAGAATCGGGAGTCGTGGCGCCGTTACTCCTGTACCCCAACGGAGAGATACAGCACGCCGGTGTCGTCATCGGCATTGGCGGACTGGCCGACCACGTTTACGCCTGCACGCCGGCGGATCCGGGTGTCCAGCATCAATTCATCAGTCCTTTTCGTCGACGCAACATGACCGTGTGCACCGGTGCCTGCATAGCCACGACAAAGGCAAAATTCCTGGAAGTAGGCGGCTTCAACGAGGCGCTCACCATCTGCGGTGACATCGACTTCTGCTTGCGCATGATCGAGGCCGGATATACCAATATCTACGAACCCCAGGTGAAACTCACCCACCACGAGTCCGCAACCCGCTCAAAGGCGCCGTTGCCGCAACGTGAGATCGACACGCTGATGCCGCTCATTGGGAAATATCTCGAGACCGGGGATCCCAGCTACAACCCGAACCTGCGCCTGGATGTGCGCTACCCGAGCTGTCACGGTTGAAAAAGCAGCGCCCCTCGCCGTGCGCTAATTGCGCACGACGTGTTCGCTGTTGATGCCGAGGCTGATCTCAACCGGCGCGAAAGGGTCACCAATCGACGCACCTTCGATGAAAAGCTCGTGATCCGATTTGTTCAGCACAATTTCGTGACCCTCAACTTCCGCGCTGACGACCGTTTCGGCGATGAACCTGCCTTCACCGAAGACGTCCAGGAGGTCCATCTCAACGCGAAAGCGATCGCCGATATCGACGAACTTTCCGTCGCCCTTGACGAGGCGCACCTTACGACTGGCGACTTGCACGCCACTGTCACTCAGCAAGCGGACGCGCACGGCGGCATTCGATATTTCTCTCCTGACGACGACTTCGAAGCTCAGCAGCACGCTACGCCCGCTGGCATCCTGGGTATCGGCACGACGCAGCACTAGCTCGCGTATTTCCGCATCCGCGTCTCTGCGATACTCCGGGACGGCTCGGTAAACACGAGCCGTAGTGGCGTCTTCTTCTAGGGAGCCATCCCCGGCAGGTTCGACGTGCTCGTCTTTGAGGGCTGCACGGAGGCGCTCCGCTTCCACCGGATCAGCGTGTAGAAGTTCCGTGTACTTTTTGTTGACGACCGCGGGCTCAGCATCGAGCAGCAGCTCGCCGCCATCCAGCAACAACGCACGATCACAGAGCCGCTGTACGAGCGGCAATCCATGACTGACGATCAGCAGAGTCGCACCCGACTCCCTGATTTCGCCAATCCGGTCCATGCACTTCTTGTGAAATGCCGTATCACCAGCAGCAAGCGTTTCATCCACCACGAGAATCTCGGGGTCAAGCGCAAAGGTCACCGCAAAGGCCAACCGGCCGCGCATGCCGTTCGAGTATGTGCGCAGCGGCTCATGAATGTGGGCACCAATATTCGCGAATCTGACAATGTCCTCGAGGCGGTCGTCGATGTTTCGCATACCCATGATTGCGGCCTTGTTGCGAACGTTCTCGAGGCCA
Organism: Pseudomonadales bacterium; assembly: GCA_965267275.1. Taxonomy (GTDB): domain Bacteria; phylum Pseudomonadota; class Gammaproteobacteria; order Pseudomonadales; family Azotimanducaceae; genus UBA4421. The sequence continues at coordinate 185,531 of OZ253950.1, read as the reverse complement.
GTCAGCGTCGGATCGAATCCCGCCTGCATACCGAACACCGGAAAAAGCTTCCCGTTAACCTCTACCGCGCCGCTGTCAGGTTCCGTGATACCGCAAACAACGCGCAGAAGCGTAGACTTCCCGGCACCATTTCGGCCCACGATCGCAACACCCTCACCCCGGGCAACGTTGAAAGAAATGCCTTGCAGTGCTTGCATGGTCTTACTTGCTTTCGCGCCTTCACCTTCCAGGCGATAAGACTTGGAGACGTCGGAAACCGAAATGGCGATATCAGATGAGGTCAACGTATTTTCCTTTGTTATCGTCAAAAATCATCCAACCCAGCCACATCAACAAAAACCCCACCAACGTAAGCACGCTGAGATGATACCAGTCAGGCCAGATCTGCCAGAGCACCAGATCCCGGGCCGCTTCTATACAGAACGCAATTGGGTTCAGGAGCAGAAGCGCTCCAACATGCTCAGGCAATGCGCTTATCGGGAAAAATACAGCGCTGACGAAGAACAACGCCGCAAAAAGTGGCGGAAGCACCTGCTCCAGGTCCCGATATTTGGTCCCAAACCTGGCAAAGATCCAGCCGAGACCCAGTGTCGCCATGGCCAACGGCAATGCCACGAGCGGCAACGCCAGAAAGTGCAGCGACAGCTCGACGCCCGCAATAAGCACGCCGATCAGCAGCATGATAAACCGAAGAGCCAGTTGAAAAACCGACTCAAACATCGCGATAGCGACAAAACTATCCAGGGCAATGCGTTCATTCTTGATTATCCCCGCATATTCCCTGAGCAGCGACGGTGCGCGCGGCAGGTTTTCGGACACAAACCAGAACAGCGTGAGACCAACAAAAAGACCCACCAGATACTCTTCATTAGTGATGATCGTGCCGCGCGGTGTCTCCCAGTTGGCTGGAAACAACACGGCCCGCATGAAACCGATGGCAAACAGAAATATGAGCGGCTGCAGAACAAACCATCCGTAGCCCAGCCAGGTCTGTGCATAACGGGTGCGAATACGCCGCTTGGACATATGCAGGACGAAGGATCTGGATTTGAGCAGCGAGCGAAGCGGCGCCGAAGGATCTCTCATAGGCTGGTTTTTCTAACCGTAACGGGTCGTCGGCGCGTGACAGAGGCGATGGCTGCGCATCATCGTGACTAGTTTCCTCATTGTCAAATCAACGACTAAAAAGAAAATGACAGCAGGCTAGTTGATGAGTTTAGCCCGTCTCAGTATCCATAGTTTCAGGGGAGAAGGGAGCAAGGCAATCAGCGGACGGACGAACTGCATCTGGCGGTATTGCAGAATCAGGTTGCCGAATCTGTTCTGCGGTCGCGAGAGGCGTTTCCTGATCGGGGCGATGCTGATGGCTTCGGTTTTCTGCACTCGCCCGGCAATATCGGCGGCCAGGTCATAACCCGGGCCGGGGCGCCACATGATGCCTGCCTCACCAGCCCTGCCGATGACCTCGAGCGCAGACTCGATTTCACCCATGACTTCATCGGGAGCCGAAGCCATGGGATATATCCAGGAGAGCGGACGATTCACGCAACGCTCGGGAAAGGCTCCGGCGTCGGACACCAGCACTGGCAAGCCCAGCTTGAAGATGACCGATAGGGTGTAGCTGTAAGTCTCGTGCCATTGCGCGGGAAACCAGACGAGCGTCGGCTGCAAGCGCGCTACGGTCTCCAGCACTTCCGCGTCCTCGTACGCGCCGGTGGTGAGCACCCTGGGCGAGAGTTCACGATAGGCATAGCCAACGAGCAGAAACTCGAGCGAAGGGTCCGTTTCCCAAGCCAGATCCGCTACCGCCTCGAGCAGGTCGGCACCCTTCTCTTTGCTTAGCGCACCGATGACAAGAACGCGATGACGACCCGAATTTTCAGACGGCCGCACCGGCAGGGGCTCATCAAGCATCGGCTCGTTGTGCGGCGCCACCACCACCCTGATATGCGGATACACCTTGAGGAACAGGTCTCTGGCAGCCTGAGATGGCGTGAAACATTTGTCGGCTCTGGCAAGCACGCGAGCCGCCAGGCTCTGAGGAAACCGGGTGTTAATCGGCTCATCGTCAATCTCAGGGGCATCAGGGTCGGTCGGATTGCCGGAGATCAGATAATAGTCGTGCAGCATCATGTCGTAGGGAATGCCCGACTCGAGAATGATATTCCAGACCTCCGGCGGATGATCGACGAACTGATTAACGAACAATCTCGAGGTACCCAACTGATGCAGAATTTCCTCGAGCTCGTCGACATCGATTTCTATGCCCGTAGACAGGCCCAACGGATGGTGCAGCGTGATTGCACCGTTGACGTCCGAACTCACACACACATGTCTCAGCTGCGCGCTGCTCGAGCGCACCCACTCTCTGAGAAACTTCTCGCTGCCGCCGCCCCAGCCATGGGTAATGCTGGCGATCAGCGGTTTCGCGGCGTCCTCCTGGAGCGCTTCCAACCAGGACGCCACTCTGAATCTTCGCAACGGATCACGGGCGCAGAAGTCCGCAATGAGGCCTTCGTATCCCGGATACGCCTCTTCCAGAACCCGGAGCGCCCGATTGATTCGATGCTGCTTCTGACGCCCGAACGATTCGCCGCCCGAGTGGCCGACGTAAACGTCACACGCAGCCACGTTTATCCATCCGGCCTCGCGCGCGCGCATGCAGAAGTCATTTTCTTCGCCGTAGCCGATACCGAATTTGTCCGCATCGAAAACGCCTAGATCTGCTATCGAACGCCGGGTGATGAGCATACAAAAGCCGATACCCGTAGGTATCTGCTCAACTTGACCCGTGTTGGCCCGAGCGAAGATCCGATCCAGACGGGCGACCTGATCCAGACCGGCAAGCTCATTTTCCGCACAGAATTCCGGATAGCTGCAGATGGTGGCATTGTTGGAGAAGGGTGTGACAGTCGCCACGTCTGCGCGCTGCGCACCCGCACGGACCATGCGGTCGACCCAGTCGCCGTGGACCAGCGTGTCAGAGTTCAGAATGATCACGTCACAGTCACTGGCCTGCAGGCCTTTGTTCACCGTTTTGACGAAACCCAGGTTTTCAGGGTTGGCTTCGACGAGAACCGGCGCTTCCACGTCGCTGGCAAACCGTTCCAGCAGGCCGCGCAGCCTCGTGTCCGGACTCGCGTCATCGATGATGTGTATGCGCAGCCTTGTCGCGTTGCTTGTCAGCGATGCAGCCAGACTGGACAAGCACGCGGCCGTCGCCTCGTAGGCGTTGTAGACCGGTATGAATATGGTTGTTTCGGCCAAAAGAAAATCCCGAATGGTGCCTTAGCGCGCGGCAGCGCTGGACGATGCGAGGCCGCCCAGCACAAGCTTGAGTTCCTGCCGCCAGTCACTGACAAAGTCACCAAACTCACTGGTAAAGAGCGTCGTATCCAGCACGGAATACGCGGGTCGTTCAGCAGGCAGATCCAACGTGTCTGTCTTGATGCTGTGCACCGGCACATCGCTCGAGAGAAAGCCTAGCTCGCGAGCGTATTCCACAATCTGTTCGGCAAATCCATGCCATGTGACCGGCGGCTTGGCGCCGAAGTGATAAAGTGGCCTCTGCCAAACATCAGTCTCGGCGATCGCCAGCACAGCCCGAGCGATAGACCGCGCCGAACAGGGCGTGCCGAGCTGATCGTCCACGACGCTGAGTTCACCCTGCTCCATCGCGCGCTTGAGGATCGACTTCACGAAGTTGCCGCCCGTCACGCCAAACACCCAGGACACTCTGAGCACCAGACCCCGGTCTCCCATCTGTTGCACCGGACGCTCTCCCTCGAGCTTGGAACTCCCGTAAACGCTCTGCGGATTGGGCTGCACCATTTCCGTATAAGGAACGTCGCCTTGACCGTCGAAAACATAATCGGTCGACAGATGTATCAATCTCGCGCTGGAAGCCATCGCGGCACGACTGATACCGGCAACCGCTTCGGCATTGATCGCATAGGCTTCATCGCGTTGCTGTTCAGCCAGATCAACCGCAGTGTACGCGGCGCAGTTGACGATCAGGTCGTATTCGCCAGCCGCAAAGAATCGCTCCACGCTGTCTGCGTCTCTGATATCGAGTGCGCTCGACGGTGGGCTATCGACGCGGTGCCCGCCCGCGCGAGCAATCTCCAGCACTTCGGATCCGACCTGCCCACTGCCTCCGAGAATACAGATATTCACTAAGACCCAACGCGCTCGAGGTAAGCTTCCAGCGAGAGGTTCTGCGCATCTCGTTCCGACAGAGAGGGCTGGTCTACACGCCAATCGATGGCCAGCTCAGGATCGTCCCACAATATGCCCACTTCATCCCCGGGGGCGTAGAAGTCCGTGCACTTGTACGCAACGTCGGCAACGTCACTCAATACGGAAAAACCATGGGCATAGCCCGGTGGTACGTAGAGCTGGCGGTGATTCTCGTCGGATAGCTCAACGCCGATCCAGCGCTTGAAGGTCGGCGAATGGGGATCCACGTCAACCGCCACATCCCAGATCGTACCGGTGACCGCTCTGACCAGTTTTCCTTGTGGGTGCTGGACCTGCAGGTGCAAGCCGCGAACTACGTTTCGCTTCGACCGCGAATGGTTGTCCTGGACGAAACGCAGTTCGACACCGCCTTCGATGTATCGACTTTCGTGATAGGTCTCCAGGAAGAATCCGCGGTCGTCTGCAAACACCCTGGGCTCGATGATGAGCACACCATCCAGTTCTGTTTTTTCTATATTCATCGACCGCTTACGTAGCCGTCGAGGATTTCCAGCAGATAGCCGCCGTAGCCACTACTGTTGAACTGCTCGGCGAGACCGCGCAGTTGCGCATCGGAGATCCAGCCATTGCGCCAGGCGATTTCTTCCGGACACGCGATCTTCAATCCCTGGCGATGCTCGATCGTCTGCACAAAGTGGCTCGCCTCCAGCAGCGACTCAAAAGTGCCGGTGTCGAGCCAGGCCATCCCGCGGCGCATCACCTTCACCGATAGATCGCCTTCCTCGAGGTAAGTATTGTTCAAATCGGTAATCTCGATCTCCCCTCGGGGAGAAGGTGCAAGCGCTTTCGCGCGCTCGGCAACCCCTGGCGCGTAGATGTACAACCCTGTCACTGCCAGGTTGGAACGCGGGACTGCCGGCTTTTCTTCCAGCGAAATCACTTTGCCACCAGCGTCCATGTCCACCACGCCAAAACGTTCAGGGTCACGCACGGGGTAGGCAAACACTGTTGCTGGCGAGTCCTCTTCGATGGCCTGGCGAATCAGCCCTGAGAGGTCAGCACCAAAAAAGATGTTGTCGCCGAGGATCATCACGCAGGCCTGATCGCCAATAAAACGCTCGCCCACGATAAACGCATCGGCCAGGCCGCGCGGCTCATCCTGCACGGCGTAAGAGATCTCCATGCCCCAGGGGCTGCCGTCCGCAAAGAGCTGCTGGTAGAGCGGCACGTCCGAGGGATTCGAGATGATGAGCACTTCACGAATTCCAGCCAGCATCAGCGTGGACAGCGGGTAATAGATCATCGGCTTGTCGTATACCGGCAGCAGCTGCTTACAGACACCTTTGGTGACCGGATGCAGACGCGTGCCCTTTCCCCCCGCCAGGATGATGCCTTTCATGACTGGTTCGCTATCCTGCCCAGCCGCTCGCCGGCGTAAACTTTCCCTACCTCGTCACACCAGGCCTGGTTTTCGATGTACCAGGCGACAGTCCGGCGAATGCCGTCCTCGAACTTCTGCTTCGGCTCCCATTCCAGCTCGCGGCGCAGCTTGCTCGCGTCGATGGCATAGCGACGATCATGCCCCGGGCGGTCCTGCACATGCATGATCAGGCCCTGGAGCGCGTCCCGGTCTGCGTCGGTCAACTCTGCGACGGCGTCAAGAATCGCCTGGACGATCTGCAGATTGGTACGTTCCGAATTGCCGCCAATGAGATAGGTCTCTCCAGGCGCGCCCTTGTCCATTACGGTCATCAAAGCCTCCACGTGATCATCGACGAACAGCCAGTCCCTGACCTGCCGTCCATCGCCATAGACGGGGATTTCGCTGCCGCTGAGCGCTGAGAGTGTGACTAAGGGGATGAGCTTTTCAGGAAACTGATAGGGTCCGTAGTTATTCGAACAGTTGGTGACGATCACCGGCAGGCCGTAAGTTTCGAACCAGGCTCTGGCGAGATGATCCGAGCCAGCTTTGGTGGCCGAATAAGGTGAGTTGGGCTGATACGGGGACGTTTCTGAAAATTTCCCCGTCGGGCCCAGGCTGCCATAAACCTCATCCGTGGATACATGTACGAATCGAACCGGCTTGCGGGCGGCCAGTTTGCGCGCGGCTTCCAGCATGACGTAGGTGCCGTGCACGTTCGTCATCACAAACGGCTCGCCGCCATCTATGGAGCGATCGACGTGGCTTTCGGCGGCAAGATGCAAGATGCCATCCGGCTCGAAATCGTCGACGACAGCACCGAGGGTATCGGCGTCGCAGATATCGACCTGTTCAAACCTGTGGTTGGGGTCTTCGAGAACTGGCTGGAGATTCAGCAGGCTTCCGGAGTAAGCCAGGTTATCGACGGTGCAAACTTCGCTGTCCGTGTTTTGAATCAACGTCCGTACGAGAGCAGAGCCGATGAAGCCGGCGCCACCCGTCACGAGAACACGCATTTAACGTCCTGTCTTTCTGATTGGCAGAGCCCTTACCGTCGGCAAGGTCAAACCCTATTCTAGGGTGCTACGAAACTCGACGCCATGCTTCGCGCACGAATGAGCGTCTGAAACGCCAGGTTCTGCTTTCAGCGAACCCGATTGGCCGACGAGCTGATGTCTCTGACTCGACATCAGGCGCGACTGTCCCGGTGGGTCGCGCGATCAACGAACCCTGAACGGGAGGAGACTTCGGCTAATCACCACGCCAGAGAGACCGTTGCCGCCCCCTGAGTTGATGCGCATAGAAAGCCGACGCATTGAACTGCATTTTGTCCGAATGGAACGGGCGACTCATATACTCCGGGTCGACGCTGAGCGGGCAGTAGTGTGTCACTATGCTTTTGCGTGTCGCCTCCGGGTTAACAATGCGGCTTCCCCCGTGCGCAAGATCCGCATGCCAGATCAGCGCGTCACCTTTGTTGATCACCAGCTGCTGCAATTCCAACCCTCGTCGCTGCGATTCGGACTGGAGGTAATCAAGAAAATCGTTGAGCCGGTCAGGTTCATCCAGCATCCGCCGACTGTTTCCAGCGAAGAGAAACTCCGGCAATCGATGGCTCTTGACATAATATTCGAGCTCGCCAGAACCGATCTGGACATCCTCGAGCGCCACCCAGGAGGCACAAAGCTTCATCGGGTCATTGAGAATCACGTAGGCCGTGTCCTGATGCATTCGCTGCTGAGTTCCCCAAAGGAAGCTCAGCGACTGAAAGGCCAGCACAGGTTCTTCGAATACCTTCTCCAAGAAACTGACTATGCGGTTCGAGAGTACTATCCGCCTTGCTGATTCGAAGTGAGAGTAGAGGTCCAAAACCTTGATCTTGCCTCCAAGGTGCTTTGGCCGAACGAGCTCAATCTTCCGGCCTTCTTCGTCAGCCCAATCCACCCAGACATCTTCATTTTCCTCGGTAAAACACTGTTCGAAGTCAGCATTCAAGGCTTCGATCATCTCATCCGTGATCGCGTTCCGAATGATCAGATAGCCATTCTCCATGAAGAAACGAATGTCTTCTGCATCCGCCTCAGAGACTTCGCCATCCCGAACCTTTTGAGCGAGGAGCTCTGGAGCATCCTCCCGATCGATCCACATACCTCCGAAAGCGCTGTAGTACTTGGGTTGCGTATTCATCTGCTGTGCTCAGTCTTCATTTGGAAATCCGTGTCTTCCAGCTTGTTGCCTGGAACTCGATAGCCACTATATCAGATGCTCCGAGTGGCGAAATCACGCGCCTTTCACGTCGAGTGTCTTCTACTTAAACAACAACAGCGCTAAACTTCACCCCACATCGGTACGTTTCGCTATCAAGACCCCATGGACGAGGGCATTCGCGCTGAAAGAGCATTCGAGGATCGACCACATCTCCCAAATAGCACGCTTCCCCATCGACACAGACCGGGCGGCAGATCAAGCGACAGACAACCTTTGGTAGCACCAACAGATACGATACATCTTTACGTCCTCGGATCGACACGGTCCGGTACTAGTGCGCTCCGCAACGCTCTGGCAAAGACGCGTTATCACGGTCCCGGCGAAGGTCATGCAATCGGCTTGCTGCGGGCGCTCCTACAGACCACCGATGATTACTACGAACGCAACCGCGAAGCTTTGAACCACGGCACTATGCTCGCCAAGATGGATAAAGCGGAGGTCAAGGATCAGATCGTAGCCCTCTACCAGTCTCATATCCTCAAGCTTGGCACCAAAGGCTATTTCCTCGACAAGACGCCCACTCGAGAACCCATCGAAGCGATCGACTACCTTGTGGAGTACTTTCCCGGATCCCGATATATATTTTGCCAGCGCCGCGGCATCGACAATATCAGCTCCAAGCAGCGTAAGTGGCCTAACGTATCTTTCGAGCAGCACTGCAAGGAGTGGGTGGATACGATCAAGAGATGGGAGGTTCAGAAGCCAAAACTAAACGGCGATTATCTGGCGGTGGACTACTTCGATTTACAGGAGCACTCATCCGAACTCGCTCAGCGTATTGGTGACTACCTCGAGCTTGATCCCAATGAAATTCAGGTATTAGCCGACGCGTTCGAGCAGGATCATCCGGAACTGACGCGGGCGGATAAACAGAAGTATTGGAGCAAACTTTCCGATACAAACTGGAGCCGCGAGCAGATCCGGTGTTTCGAAGAGATCTGCATGCCCATGATGGCGGAATGTGGGTATGGACTTGAAACGTACTGGGAGCCAACAGGTGATACTACGGAAGACAGTTGATAAGGAAGAAATTGTTACTGAACCGGAAGACGTCGTCTTTCTCGAGGACAAGTACTTAAGAGAGAACGCCGACGTCCATGAAGCATTCGAGAAAGGGCAGTTAAAATCACCTGAGGATCACTATCAAACCTATGGCGCGGGCGAGTACCGCGGTACCGATACTTCGCAGGTGCTCATCGTTCTGGAGCAGTTGACCGCGTGCCGAGATGGGACGTTCGTGCTCGTCGGCTGGTGCAATCGAAACGTGTTCGACATGCCAACCTTTGTGATGGAGATCGGGTACTTCCGCTTCTCCATCAGTGCTGAAGACGGCATCTTCTTCGCGAGGCGGGACGTCGGCAACGCTATTGGCGATGAAAGAATGCTGGCCGCGTTTGTCATTGTCGCGCGTCTTCCTCGTCCGATCGGAGCGAACCAGGCCACGGTAGGTTTATCGAACAATACAGCGAAACACACCTTCGCGGTCAAACCGGAGAGCCGGGATGTATTTCTGAACAGCCTGGCGAACGTCTATCGGGCATTGAGCCCGAGTATCAGCGCCGCTACGCGCGTACAAATTGCCAAATACTTCAGCGATAAAGTCGCGCACCTATGGGAAGGCGTACTCGATGACGTATCCAGCACCATGGTTTGCTCCCTAGGTGACGTGCCGCGAACCGCAAATAGCCTCATTACAGTCTTGTACAACGAGTTCGAATTTTTCGCAGCGCAATACATTCTCTTCAGCCGATATCTCGACGCGCGCGACATCAATTTCGTTCTAGTGATCAACGGTACCACCAAAGTCGATCTGGACGAGTTTCTTCAACAAACGAAGGCGCTCTACCAGATATACCGGATCCCCATCCGTGTTTACGTCATGTCCCGCAATAGCGGCTTTAGTTGCGCCAACAACGCGGGCATTGGATATGCAGAAACCGACCGCATAACAATGATCAACCCCGACGTGTTCCCAATCGCCGGGAAAGCTCAGGGTTTGCGCGACTTCTTGAGTCTCGACTGCGGCCAAGACATTTACTCCTGCCTGCTGAACTACGGCAACGGCGCGTTGATGCATGCAGGGATGTACATCGAGAAAGATCTTTATTACGAGCCCAACATGAACGCTCGGGACGAACTGCTGAGAGTGGAGCACTTTGGCAAAGGCAGCACTAAGAAAGATCGATTCTACGATGACGATATACAAGTCGTGCCTGCGACGACCGGGGCGTTGATAAGCTGCAATCGCCAGACTATCGAGCGGCTACACGGCCTTTCCGTCGACTTCATCTATGCTCACTACGAGGACGCCGACCTCTGTTTCCGGCTGCAGGAAAGCGGCTCCAAGGTCAGATTGGTAAATGACGCGCTGTTTTATCATCTCGAGGGCGTGTCCAAGCACACCAGCCCGATCGGGGCGTTCTGCGCCGACATCAACCGATACCGTTTTACCGAAAAATGGTCATCGGACTACGAGAGAATTCAAAACGAAGCCATTGCCATCGAGAGGTGGAAGTAGATGAAACCCAAATACCTTTCTCTTTCTTTATATCACCCGCACGTCATGCGGGGCGGCGCCCAGAAGGTTGCTTACGATTTATTCAAGGAAGTAGAGCGTCAGGGCGATTGGGAAGCCTATTTCCTGGGCGCAATACATGCCCCAACCTTCCCACAATACACGCGGACCGGCGCTCCCATTACTTCCTTTGAACGTCGAGACAACGAATTTCTTCTGCTCACTCGGAAGTTTGACGATTTCCGGCAAATGATGCTGGACGAACGTCTGGTGGGGAACTTGACTAACTTTGTTGAAGAAATAAAGCCCGACATCGTCCACATACATCACACGGTGTTGATCGGCATCGACACCATCATGCTGCTGCGCAAGCTCCTGCCTGACGCGACCTTCCTGTTTTCGCTGCATGAGTACATTCCCATCTGCATAAACGGCGGTCATCTGTTAAAGAGAAGCAACAATCTGATTTGCTCAGACTTCACGCCGAGCCAGTGTGTTCAGTGTTTCCCAGAAATTGAAGAAGATAAATTCCATCTGAGGCGCGAACTCTTTCAACTCATGCTTGACGAGATGGATGTGCTGATCGCCGTCTCTGACGATTTGCGCGAGCGCTATGTCAAATGGGGTATCGATCCCGAGAAAATCACCGTAATCGGCAACGGCCACCCCATCCTGCGCAGCGGCGAAAGATCGAAGAGAGCAAGTGATGAGGTCAACGTCTTCGGATTCTTCGGTCAATATGTCGATTGCAAAGGAATAGACATCCTTCTGGCGGCAGCCGTGAAGGCAGCGCTGGCTGAAGAAGACAAAAACTTCGTTGTCAGACTCTTCGGCGGCAACAAAACCTATGCGACTGCAGATTTCCTGGAGCGGATTGAAAGCATTTTGGCTGACAAGCCCGAAAACCTGGAGATTGATGAGCGCGGTCCGTATCCCTCCGAATCCGTCGTCACTTTGATGGAAACAGTGGACTGGGTTGTTGTGCCTTCAATATGGCCTGAATCGTTCGTATTGACCGTGTCCGAGGCATGGGACGCCGGGCGTCCGGTTATCGCTTCAGAAGCAGGCGCTCTGAAAGACCGCATCCTTGACGAAGTAAACGGGATCCACTTCCATGTTAACGATGTCAACGATCTCGCTGAGAAGATGCTCAAATGCTGCGGCAATCGTGAACTGTGGCAATCGTTGAATGCATCGATTAGAGATGAAATTGGTGTGGACGAAGCCTACGAAGCCCACAAGCTGCTGGCTGAAAAACACGGCAATGAGCAGAAAGAAGAAGTGCCTTTTTCTATCCCCGCGGGCTGACGTTCGAAGACCAAGCCATCTGGCAATCGGCTGACACTCAATGCCAGTATAGTTTTATCGAACCCGGCCCTTATAAATCGGCCAGAAACGACCGTGCATCAGGGCCTATCTCTATCTCCGGCGGATAGACAAGCGTCTCCAGCAAACTTCGACGCAGTTGAGCGCGTTCTTCAGGGATCTGCACTGCTCCCATATTGAAAGCAGCATCCAAGCCCCGCACCTTGGGACCTGTCCAAAGGTCATACACGAGAGACGGGCCATAGAAGCCCGCCGCCGGATCGCAATCCAGCCGCATTGCGTCACCCATTAACCGCTCCGGCAGACGAATGTCCTGCAGCAGGATCCAGCTGCCCGTCGGCATTTTATCGAGCAACACCAGCACATCGACCAGCGGCCATGGATGCCGATGCTCTCCATCCACAATCGCGAGTACCGGCGACTCGAAGGGCGGGTCATCAAGCACATCGAGTAACGTTTTTCCCCTTTGAAACTGCCAGTTGGAGGTGAGCTCAGGTACAAGTTCGGGTACGACAAACCCTGTCGGCAATACGTCATTCCAAAACACAGTTTCCGCGGGATCGAAGCTGATCAGCGACTCGAACTGCCCCTTCCCATTTCGCACACCGGACATAAGCAAGTAGGCGCTCGTAAATCCGCTAGCAACGCCAACTTCGACAATCCGCCGGGGAGAGACTGTTGAGACAAATGCCTCGACAAAAGTGAGGTCGCCTGGCGAGAGTTGCGCCTGGACGCCCTCCGGTCTCAGTCGATAGAAAGTCTTGACCGGCTCTACGAATTGAGCAGTTGATGTTCCTACCCCCGACAGCAGACGTTTCAGCAGCGAGTGTGTTCGCGCAAACCCCTGCGCCAGCTTGTTGAGCTCAAAGCCGGTGTAGATCCTGGAAAGGTCTTTTCTTTCCGGCTTCACAGATCGAAGCCATATTGATTCTTGAGCGCAATATTTGTTTCTTCAAACAACTTTTCGAGCAATGAAAGTTGGTTCTCCTCCAGATAGTAGCTGGCAACATCGACCTTCGGCAGGGTGCGGCTCAGATCAAGCAAAGTGCGCTTCGCTTTGCCTACCTCGGTGCCCTCCACGGCCAGCTTATTGATATAGCGGTGCGCTTCCGACAGAGCGGGATGGATGCCAATGTTCACGGTGGGCGCCACATCATCCAGAGACACATCGAGCTCGAGTGCTTCGAAAAAGTCCTTAGCAATCCCCCCTTGCTTCGCGGTAGCCCGATCATAGTGCCGGATCAACAAATGCTCATGACCGAATATCCGATTCCACACGGCCAACCTTCTCTCATACTGCACAGCGCGCAGCCGCACACTCTCTTGGAAATACTCCAGAAAAGTTCGCTGCTCGTTACCGCTGCGCACTGCGTGGTGATAAAGCGAGACGAGGAAATCTATCTGCGGTCGTAGATAAACGACGATGGACACGTCGTAGTCAGCAAACGTTTCCCGCAGCGCTTCGATACTCGCAGGATCCGTATCGAGGGAACTGAGATCCTCGCTCGACAGTATCAGGATCTCGCGGTCAGATTCTTCTGCCTGCCTTCGATAGTGACTGAGCACCTCCTTGGCAACATAAGCTCGATCAGCCCACGCGGGCGCCTGTTTCATGAGGCACCACGCCAACTCCTGATGGGCCGGGAACGCACTGAGCCGTTCGGGGTACTCCGCACCGAGTGAGGCAAGCAGCGCGGTGTTTGCAGACAGAAACTCCTGCAGAGCCGACGACCCTGTTTTATGCAAACCGACGTGTAGGACTACTTTAGTGGTCATCGCGGACCTTCCTGGAATTGCGACTGGGACATTAGGACAATCCAAGCGCCAACTTCTTCTGCCAATCGCAGAAGGCGCGTACGTGCACATTATCATCCGCGGCGTCTATCAGCGGCTGCATCGTGTACATGGGCGGGGTCAGGGGCCTTGCCACCGCCCAGCCCCGCACCTGTGCCCTGATGGCGTTGACGAATACATCGCATTCCCAATCGAGCGAACGTGAAGCAACGAAATCAAGGCAATTCTCACGGTGCTTCTCGTAGACCTCATCAGAATTGAGCACCTCCAAAATGGCGGTCGCGATGGAGGCCGGAGACTGGTAGGCGAGGATAGCCGTGCCGTTGTCATAGTCAAAGAGATTGTTGTACCGATAAACGTCGACAGGCACCGTTCCAGCAGCCATCAGCTCAAACGGAATTCGCGAAGGGTTCGACATGCTGATACAAAGTCCGACCCGACACCTGTTATATAACGCATTCAGCTCATCGAGATGACGGATCAGACCGATGTTCTCGACATCAAAATCTATATCCAGGTCACGATCCGACCCGTAGACATAGATTTTCGTTTCAGGCCGCGCAAGCTTGACCATCCGCAGCGCATCAATGCCGAGCTTTGGGGAACGCCTGGGCTTCTCGGGTTGATAAAGAAAACACACCGCGTCTTCGCGCTCGTCATCAGTCAAGCGGTAGACGGAGTGGTCGATACCCAGACCCGCTGCAATGCCGGAAGTCCCGTACTGCCGCTCCATGATATGGCTCAGCCAGCTGCCAACGGTGAGATGCGTGAGACCTCGCGTGTAACTCGTTTCGGCGCTGGAATAGTTGTCTCCAACGGGATTGAAGAGCGCCTCGAAGTCCTGGACCAGATAGCCTTTGTGCGGCACGTTGAGTTGCTCGACCACCGGCGCGGAGTGCGCAATCGTTGCCAGCGCATAGTCCATCTCCCGAGGCAGGTGCCAACCCAGTTCTACCGTTGCCCCTGAACCGCGCAGGTAGTCGTAGGCCACGTCCAGACCTTCACCTTCATCCTCGAGAATACAATTCACCCTGAAGCCTGCCTCGACCAGGCGGCGCGCAACATTGAAAATCGTACGATGCCCGCCCGATCCGATCAGCGGCGCGGGCGTGAATATACCTACCGTCGGTTCCGGGCTGTCGCCCGCCTCTTGCTGCTGCAGATACTGGCAGGGCAGATGCAGTTCTACATCGGCGTCGTGTTTTCCAATCAACTCCGAGATACGCTTCTGCCGAAGAAATCCTTCCGGCCAGCGCGCCTCCTCGAGGAGCGCAGAAGCCGCCGCATGGAGCCGGCTGCCCGCCAGATCCGCGCGCGCGTCGAGAAACTGCTGCACACCGCTCCCCATCTGATCGTAAGCGCCGGTGCCAAACGTCTCGTTGTGCTTCAGCGCAAAGAACGCATCCGCGATGAGCGGGGGTGGATAGCGCAGCGCAGCGGCAACAATCTTGCGAGCGACATCCCGCAGATCTTGTGCAAGCAGACCGCGGACCGCGATGAACTCAGCGAGCGGTGGTAAAGCATCCAGCACCCCCGCCTGAAAGTGCGCCACGTATTCTTCGAACACACGTTCTTCGTCCGGTTCCACCGATGTCACCGCGACAACGTGTTCATGCTCCTGGCTGTAGTGCGATACAGAGCCGCCCGCGCCATTGAATAACATCTCGAGGGGGGCAATCTCATACCCGACATGCCAATCCGCCTCGGCGTTCAGGTCGAACAGCCAGCCGCCTTTGCGGCTGCCCGGAAACTGCTCGTTCAAAAACTCGAACAAGCCCAGATACGTACCGCGCAACGGGACACCGAGCAGCGCTGACAGGTTGTCCTGAATGGTGCCACGCCACCCGAGATCGACGACGTACGCCGATTGCGTCTGATCATGCAGGCCCCGCTCGGCAAGATAGCTTTTCAACAATCTGCGCTGCTCGCCGACAGACTCTTCGACGATACCCTGAAATGCGTCACCCTCGACCACGGCGACGAAGTCCTCGTTCTTCCAGGGCGCATGCACTTCAACTGCGTAGTCAAAACCGGCTTCCTCGAACAACGGCCGTGTTTGCGCCTCCGTCAGATTGAGACTCGCACAGAGCCCCGCAGGAGATTGCCGCGCATACATGGTCCACATACGCATGAGGCTCGTACGGTTGATCACCTCGAGGGACGGTGCAAACGTCGCTACGCGGCTGACTTCGAGCAACTGAGTAACGGGATAGCTTTCCAGATAGAAGGGGTCGAGCGCGATCAGACGATCAAGCAGTTTTTTGACAAAAACGCCTTCCCGGGTAAAGAGATAAATCGTGTCAGCGCCGTGCTGAACCGCATCCTGCAAGATCGAGAGTGCAAAGCCGACCGCAACCGGCGCGAACCTGCGCCCGTAGTTCCAGAGCTCACTCTCCTTCTGACCCAACCCGGACGGTGCCGCGTGAGGCGTTCCCAGAATTTGGAGCAAAGGCGCTTCGTAAGCATCGGGCTTACCCAGGAGCTTGCCCTGCAAGGCCTGGTTTTGCAGCTCTCTGGTTGTAACCGCGCCAGGCCGATCGTAATGCTGGGTCCGAATCCCCAGGCGTTCGGCGGCATTGACGTCTGCTTCCAGATTATCTCCCACGTGCAGGAGCATCTCGGGCTCAAGCTCGAACTCGCTCAGCACCTGTTCGAACAACGCCCCCGTTCGTTTGTTGGCCCGCTCCTCGGACGAGGCATAACCTTTGATGAAGAAGCTGTCCGCGCCGTTCCCGTGCAACAGTTCCTGCAGGAAACTCTCAGGCATATAAAAGTCCGAGGCGAAAACCATGGGTACATCCGCCGCCGCAATCGCCTGCCAGACGGCATCGTCACGCCGGGTGGCACGTCGCTCCGCCCGCAGCTCATGCCGCAGGACCTCGTTTCTCAAATCGCAGAGCATTACGTCTGACATGGAAGGTGTCAGTACTTCCGCCAGCCAGGCGAGACACGCTTGTGCAAATTCAAACTCATAGTCTGCCGTATGCGCCAGCTTGTTTTCCGCACGCCGTCGCGCTTGATAAAGGGCTCCCAGATGTCGATAACCCGGCTTGATGTCAGCAGGTCGGCGCAACAGCAGATAGCGAGCCGAGGCCATCTTGATCTCATCCGGATGACAGGTCCGGTAAAGCAGGGTATCCCAGACATCCCAGGACACCAGCCGGGTTTCATCTGTGAGATCGAGCTCGAAAGCACTCGATTGAGAATCTGCTAATTGCTGGTTGTCCCAGCTCGGGGAATCAAGTGCAAAAGCCAGCGAACCCGCCTTTTCGGATGAAACCTGGTGCGCCAGCTTTTCCTGAGAATTCTTGAAGCGGCCTTCGCGCCGCCCATACAAAAAGTAGTGAACGACCGGGTTTTGATTTGCTTCTGCAACATCCGGATACTGCGAGAGATACCAATGGTGGTCGAACTGTTCGGACGGATTTCGCCCCTCACTGGCACCGTATCTGAGGTAGTGAACAAGCGGGTTCTGCCCCGCAGCGTGCACGTCTTTGTGCATGGTCAGATACCAGCGGCCGTTGAACAGCGGGTGTGGGGCAAAGTGCATCGCCGCGCCGATTTCGAGATAGTGCAGCAGCGGATTGGTGGATCCCAGCGCTTGGCCCGCCTGCGCCGCATAGTACGCCGTGTCAAATAGAGGATGCGGGCTCAACGCGTCAGCGGCCTGCGTTTCCAGATAGTGTGCAAAGAGATCCACGTCGCCGGGAAGATCATCTTCCAGCTGGGAGCGATACCATCGCTCGTCGAAAATCGCCTCGGCTTGCTCGTGAATTGTCAGTGTGCCCATATTGCCTAACTTGGAAGCGCGAAAACCACCGCTGTAGATAAAACAAAGGCGGTGCTTCCGCAAGCGAAAGCACCGCCTATGTAACGGGTTGCAGGTGGTCTGTTAGTCGAATACTCGAAGGATCGTGTAACGTCGATCCGATTCTGGCGTACCGTCAGCTTTACGCAGAATGACCGGTCGCGCTTCTGCCCGACCGGTAACGTCGTTCTCATTCGCAAGATAAATGACCACTTCTTCCTGCGCGTCTCCGTCCCAGTTTACGATTTCGAAACCGAGGGCGTCCCACGGCCAGGCTTGCGCCCAGGATATGCCGCTGTTCGATCTGGTATCAGCCATGTAGAACAAGGTCTTGATGGCTTCCTTGAACTGCCCGTCGCTTTCGTCGAAGCACTCGGTGTAGAAAAGGAGACCCAGACCGGTATGGGTGTTGTCTTCCCCAACGAAGGTGATATCCCAGTCCCAGTCGAGAGAGCCCGTCGCCACAGTCGTACAGGGAATAGACGGAGGCACGAAGCCCCTTGGCGTCGAATCGAATAGACGGTTCGTCGTCCCTGCCGTGAAGACGTTGAACTTAACGAATATCTGATCCGGGTAACCATCGCCGGTGTTATCTACCTCGTCAATCAGAGGCAGAATCAGCTCCAAACCGGCTGATGTGCTGACGGCGTCTTTCAAGAGTGGTTTGCCGTCGAGGAATTCATCTGCGTTGGCGCCGCTGGACGCGAACAACAGAATCAATGCCGCCGAAACAGAGCGCCACACGTTAGTCGGTCGAATTTTCTTATACATAACCATTCCTTTACGGGATGTGATCGTGAGAACACCCGGAAATGCTAGCACACAACATCAGAGAGGACGTTTTGCCTATCATTTCCGAGTACCTATTTAATCCCTGCTGCAGCTCAGCGAGTGGCCGAACCCACCCAGCGTCACATCAGGATTACAAACAAAAGTTGGCCAGTCGTTTGGATTCAACGGGTCGAGGCCGCGTCTAACTTCGATACCGTCGAGGCCGCCATCACCGTCCGTGTCTTTATTAAACGGACTGGTACCCAGCAAGAGTTCGTCTGTATCCCGCAGCCCGTCATTGTCATCGTCAGGATCACAAACGTCGCCACGACTATCGAGCTCGAAATCAATCTGCTCGAAATTGGAGGTGGTCGTACAGTTGTCGAAGTCGTTGCCGATGCCATCACCATCAGTATCGGTTCTGGAAGCCGCAATGACGGTGGAAGCGCTGGCAAGCGCAAGCGAGTCATTACCTTCAATCAGAGTCGCCAGCGCAGTGACCACGCTGCCGGTGGCCAGGCTGTTAAGCGACGGACTGAAGGTAAACGTGCTCTGCGCGCCCGCATCCAGTGTCCCGAGATTCCAGAAGAGCCGCTCACCTTCCGTACAGAAGGTATTGCCGCCACATGAGAGCGCCGCGTCAATGCCTTCGATTGAAGATTCAGAGAGGCCTGCAAAGCCGAACGGATAACGCATCTCGATGAGCGCACCGGACACCGCCCCGCCGCTGACGTTGGTCGCGGTGAGCGTGACGTTGATGACCTCGGCCGAAAGGCTCGGGAAAGGTGACAGCGTCAAATCCAGAGTCAGCGGGTGCACCCTGTTGATGAACGACACGCGCTTCGCGCGCCGCGCCGCGCCATCATCTGAATCGATGGACGCGTTCGCTTCGAGCAACGTTCCATCGGGGCCAGGGCCAAGCACAAGCACTTTGACCTTCTGCTCACCCACTTCCCCCGCATTCAGCGTACCCAGATCCCAGGTGACGATTCCTGATTCGAACGTCGGAACGTTTGTTCCGTCCTGGTATGAAGTCCCCGTAGGCACCTCAAACGTGAGCCTCGCATTATCCAGGTTCCCCCCGCTGACATTGCCATACTTCAGGGTGTAGACAATACGTTCGCCCGGGGACATCGGGACCTGGTTGAAGGGCCTGCCATCGTACTCTGCAGTATCGAGCGCAAGATCGAGATCCGGCTCTTTGATCGTCAGAGTAGCCGTCTCTTCGATCGTGAAATCGTTGACAAACAGCCTGGGCGTGAAACGGAAGATGGTACCGTCCACGGTGGAGGAGAAAGCCGATACCGGGAAGGTCGTCACCTCGGTCTGGCCCGGCGCGAGGGAGCCGAAGTTCCACACCACCAACTCATCAGGGCTGCACGTGGTGTTCACACAGGAACTTGCCGCATCGATAGCGCCGCTGATGAGCGTCTCGCTGATACTGTTGATCCCCGCCGGCCAGCGCATCTCCATGGTGACACCCGACTGCGTTACTGACCCCGGGTTACTGACGATGACCTCTACCCAACTGCTCGTAAAGTCGCTTTCGGGATCTGGATTAATGCTGACAGCCATTGTCAGCGGTGGCTGCAGCTGTACATGAGTAACCGTAGTCGAGCGTTCAGCAGCGACATTCGAAATACCCGCATCACCCACGATTTCGGCGACGCCTTCGAGAAGGGTGCCATTGGTGAGGTTACCGGCCACATCCACAACGACCTCAACGCGACCAATGTCACCAGCGGGTAACGTATTCAGCGTCCAGGTCACGACGCCATTCGCGTGCGTGCCGCCGTCAGAAGCTGAGACGAACGTCGTATTCTCCGGCAGCGTAAAGGTCAGCACGGTGTTGTTGATATTTCCCGTTGTGACGTTGCCACCGCTGATGACGTAGGTGAGCAGACTCCCCGGCAACACCGGATCCTGGCTTTCGCTCAGATCAAGCGACAGCTGGTTCGCCTTGATGGTCAGGTTGGCCGACTCTTCGATGGTGACGTCGTTGACAAACAGCTTCGGTGCAAACCGAAAGATTGTACCGTCCGCGGTGGAGGAGAATGCCGACACCGGGAAGGTCGTCACTTCGGTCTGACCGGGCGCGAGCGAGCCGAAATTCCACACCGCGATCTCGTCTGGGCTACAGACGGTGTTTACGCAGGAACTCGCCTCATCAAACGGCCCAGTGAAGAATCCCTCGCCGAGGCTGTTGATCGACGCCGGCCAGCGCATCTCCATGCTGACACCGGATTGAGTGACGGTGCCCGGATTGCTGACGGTAATCTCCACCAGACTCGTAAACGCATCGTTCTCCGGATTCGAGTTCACCGTAATCGCCATGGTCAAAGGCGCGCTCGCCTGCACGTGACTGACGGTGCTGGCCTGCTCGGCGGCAATCTGTGCCACCCCGGCCTCGCCGACAATCTCCGCCGAAGCCTCGAGCAATGTGCCGTCGGCTAAGCTGCCTGCCACATCCACAACCACCTCGAAGGTATCGATCTGATTTGCCACCAGGGTGTTCATATCCCAGGTGACCACGCCGTTAGAATGGGTGCCGCCGTCGGTGGCCGAGACGAACGTGGTGTCTGCAGGCAACCGAAAGGTCAGCTCCGTATTATCGATATTGCCGGTGGTGACATTGCCCCAGCTGAGGCGGTACGTCTGCTGACTGCCTGGCGCCACTGGATCCTGGCTTTCGCTCAGATCAAGCGACAGCTGGTTCGCCTTGATCGTCAGATTGGCGGTCTCTTCGATGACGCTACCGCCAGCGAAGATCTTGGGCGCAAAGCGAAACACAGTGCCGTCTGGAGTGGAGGAAAACGCTGACACCGGGAAAGTCGTCACCTCGGTCTGGCCGGGCGCGAGCGAGCCGAAATTCCACACCGCGATCTCGTCTGGGCTACAGACGGTGTTTACGCAGGAACTCGCCTCATCAAACGGCCCAGTGAAGAATCCCTCGCCGAGGCTGTTGATCGACGCCGGCCAGCGCATCTCCATGCTGACACCGGATTGAGTGACGGTGCCCGGATTGCTGACGGTAATCTCCACCAGACTCGTAAACGCATCGTTCTCCGGATTCGAGTTCACCGTAATCGCCATGGTCAAAGGCGCGCTCGCCTGCACGTGACTGACGGTGCTGGCCTGCTCGGCGGCAATCTGTGCCACCCCGGCCTCGCCGACAATCTCCGCCGAAGCCTCGAGCAATGTGCCGTCGGCTAAGCTGCCTGCCACATCCACAACCACCTCGAAGGTATCGATCTGATTTGCCACCAGGGTGTTCATATCCCAGGTGACCACGCCGTTAGAATGGGTGCCGCCGTCGGTGGCCGAGACGAACGTGGTGTCTGCAGGCAACCGAAAGGTCAGCTCCGTATTATCGATATTGCCGGTGGTGACATTGCCCCAGCTGAGGCGGTACGTCTGCTGACTGCCTGGCACCACCGGATCCTGGCTTTCGCTCAGATCAAGCGACAGCTGGTTCGCCTTGATCGTCAGATTGGCGGTCTCTTCGATGACGCTACCGCCAGCGAAGATCTTGGGCGCAAAGCGAAACACAGTGCCGTCTGGAGTGGAGGAAAACGCTGACACCGGGAAAGTCGTCACCTCGGTCTGGCCGGGCGCGAGGGAACCAAAGTTCCACACCGCGATCTCGTCTGGGCTACAGACGGTGTTTACGCAGGAGCTCGCCGCATCAAACGGCCCAGTGAAGAATCCCTCGCCGAGGCTGTTTATCGCCACCGGCCAACGCATGTCCATGGTAACCCCAGACTGAGTCACCGAACCGGGATTGCTGACAGTAATTTCCACCAGGCTAGTGCTGGCATCGTTCTCGGGATTCGAGTTCAGCGTGATCGCCATGCTCAGAGGCGTGCTCGCCTGGACATGGCCTATGATGCCGGCCTGCTCCGCCGCTGTCTCGGCCACGCCCACATCACCAGTGATCTCTGCGGACGCTGCCAAGAGCGTACCGTTCGAGAGGCCTCCGGCGACCGTCACCACCGCCTCGAGGGTGTCGATCTGATTGGCAACCAGCGTATTCAGAGTCCAGGTCACCACCCCGGCCGAGTGGCTGCCACCGCCCGTCGCCGAGACAAAAGTAGTGTTTGACGGCAAATTCAGCGTCAACACCGAGTTATCGATATTGCCAGTCGTGATGTTGCCGAAGTTCAAGCGATAGGTGAGTTCGCTTCCAGGTGCCACGGGGTTCTGGTCTTCACTGAGATCGAGCGAAAAACCCTGGGGAGACTCCACCACAATGCTGGCGCTTGCAGTCTCGACTGTGCTGCTGCTTTGGATCATGTCTGCATCGAACGTGATCACCGTGTCATCCGGAACGCTGAATAGCGATGATGTCGGAAATGACATGTGCACGACTTCGCCCGGGTCGAGCGTACCGAGGTTCCAGACGATCAGTTCGCCCGAAGTACATGTCGTATTCGTGTCGCAAGACGCAGCCTCATCGAGAGGGCCAGAAAAAGCGGCTTCGCCGACGCTGTTGAGGTTTGCCGGGTAGGTCATCTGAACCGTAACCCCGGACTCGGAGGAGCCGGACTCATTAGACGCGACCAGTTCTACCAGCACCGACTCGCCCGCAGAGGTGGACTGAGGCGTCGTTGTCATCGAAAGAGAAAGCGCCTGTGCTGTCGAACTGAACGTGACAAACAGGGCGATTACGAAACCGTAGGCAGCTATCTTCACTGCACTCTCCTTGTGACGATTTAATTTTTATTCGGCTTACAGCCTTTCATTCGGCTTAGAGCCTGTCAGATCCATGTGACAAAAAAACCAGGACCAAAAACCCTACCATAAAATTACTTGATAACAACCCGGGATCCCCGTTCCCAACGTTCCCAACGTCTAAGCTCGGGAAGGAGTCTGAACACACAGCGCTGAACGAATTCTGAACGGAACCGGCCTAGCGACAGATTAAAATGCCGGACCAGGGGCCGGGTGCCCGCGAGAGCGGCGCCGCCGGTGGGTGTATGGAGACGGGCGGGAAACGAGAGGGCGCGTTCAGTAGCCGATGAGTGTCCTGATCTCAGCCGTCTGCGCCAGCACGAAATCAACCTGCTGTTGATTGAGCGCATCTTCGTAAAGGTTCTTCTCTGCGTGCACGGAACCCCATGCATAGTCGGCACGGCGCGGCTCCTCCCCCAAATCCTCGAGCAACGCACCCGCCACAGCTTCCGGCGATTCCACCAGATCTTCGTAGCGCAGGGTCAGCAGGCGATCGGCATGCAGCTTCTGGAACTGCAGGATGATCAGCGCCGCTTCCATCCAGTAGTTGACCGCACCCTGGATCGTGTCCGTTTTGATCTGCCGGCCTTCCATGAGGCTCGCGGCGACGTTCAGCGGGTGCCGCCAGATACAGATGAATTTGGAGTCGGGGTAAAAGGCAGCCATGAGAAAGGCGCCGTAGACGTTCTGCGGAGTCTTATCGAACCATCTGGCTTTGCCCGTCTGCTCAACCACGAACGCGCCGTGATAATCCATGATCTCTTTTCGCGACGCCGCTTTTTCCAGCACCTCGGTAAACGCCGCTTCTTCCATGCCATCCATTTCCCGATGCATGCGGATCGTCGGATTGTTGAGTTGCGTCGTGCGGTATTCTTTCGTCCCGTAAGGAAACGGCCACCTGAAGTAGAACGTCTCTTCCGGTGAGCATAACCTGTCGTGAGATTTGAGGATGTCCCTGAGAAGCGTGGTCCCGGAACGCGGCGCACCCAGGATGAAAAACGGGTTGTTGTCTTCGATATCGTTGTTTTGCAAAGATCCAGTCCTGTGCTGACGAGCGTCTGTTAGTGCACTCCCTCGAGCCACGATCATCAGCGATAGATTCTGACCAGTCTTCGGACAGGTGTGGCAACGCGTGGCGAAGGATACAGGGACACGGTTGCGCGCACCACTCGACGTTCAACACAAGGGGAAAGCGTGTTAGAAACCCGTCGAATTCTTCGCGTGAGAGCCATCAAGGCTGATATACTGAAGCGCGTGTCTTATATCTCACGGCCCAACCGCACCCAATTCCCCTGATCAAAGGAGGCTCAGCTCAGCTTCATGCGCATCCTGCATGTCTATCGCACATACTTTCCCGATACGCAGGGCGGTCTGGAAGAAACCATTCGCCAGATCTGTCTGAGCACCCAGGCACTGGGGCACACGTGTGAAGTATTTACGCTCAGCGACAACCCGGAGCCTGCTGTCGTCGAACGGCCCGAAGCGCGGGTTACCCGGGTCAAGAAACATGTAGAGATCTCCTCCTGCAGCATCTCGCTCACCGGCCTGCAGACCTTCAAGGAGCGGGTGGCGGAAGCCGACATCGTGCACTACCACACGCCATGGCCGTTTGCCGACGTGCTGCATTTTGCATCGGGCCATGACAAGCCGAGTCTCGTCACTTACCACTCGGACATCATCCGGCAGCGCGTTCTCGGGCTCCTCTATAAGCCGCTGCAGAGCAGATTCTTATCGAGCGTCAATCAGATTGTCTGCACCTCGCCAAACTATTTCGTCACCAGTGACGTGCTGTCTGAGCACAGTGACCGGGTCGGCGTCATCCCGATCGGCCTGGATGAACGCTCGTTTCCCACGGTGCTCGACAGCGAATTATTCGAAACGCGGGCACGGTTTGGCAGCGACTTTTTCCTGTTCGTGGGTGTGCTGCGCTACTACAAAGGTCTGCACATTCTGCTCGATGCGATAAAAGATGCGCCTTACAAGGTCATCATCGTCGGCTCCGGACCCATCGAAAACGAGCTCATGGCACAAGCCAAGCGTCTCGGTCTCACCAACGTGGTGTTCACCGGCTACATCGAAGAATCGACGAAAGCCGCGCTATTCAAGCTGGCAAAAGCAGTGGTTTTTCCTTCGTATCTGAGGTCCGAGGCTTTCGGCGTCACGCTCCTCGAAGGCGCAATGCACTCACGCCCGTTGATCTCGACAGAGGTGGGTTCGGGCACGAGCCACATCAACGTCCACAACGAGACCGGTCTCGTTGTCGCACCCGGGTCAGTGAAGTCCCTGCGGCGCGCCATGGACCAACTCCATCATCACCCCGAAAAGGCACAGGAGATGGGGCGCAACGCGCGCAAGCGCTTCGAAGCCCATTTTACCGCCGACGTCATGGGAGAGCGGTATTCCAGACAGTATGCGGAAATCCTCGGTCTGGAAACGCCACAGAACCTTTCGAAACTGGCCAACTAGAGATGCGCGTTGGCATCGATGCGCGCCCGCTGCTACATCCGCGGACGGGCATCGGGCAATACACGAAGACGCTCGTTGACGCATTTGTCACGAAACCGGACGCTGAGTTGTTTCTGTACAGCAACGCGGCGCTGCCGGAAGTGCCCCCGGGCGTCACCTCGCGGGTCTCTGACTCGCCGCTGCCCGGGGTTGCCGTTGCGCAGGTCGTTTTCCCGCGCTGGGCAGAGGCCGACGAGATCGAAGTGTTCTGGTCGCCTCGCCATCATTTGCCGTTACGGATGCACGCGCCAACCGTCGTCACCATACATGATCTCGTCTGGCTGAAAGCGCCGGAAACCATGCACCGGTTCGGCGCTTTGAGCGAGCGCCTGCTGATGCCGCCGTCCATAAGAAAAGCCCGCCGGATCATCTGCGTATCCGAATCGACACGGGACGACCTGGTCGAGCGGTATCCGAGTGCGGCAGCCAAAACGAGCGTCACCCACCTGGCGAGCAGATTTGCGCCCCCAGGGAGCCACTCTGCAGATCCAGCATCGCCGTTCATCCTGCACGTCGGCACCCATGAACCGCGCAAGAACCTGCGTCGGCTCATCGAGAGCTTCAAGCAGGCGACCGACGCCATGCAATCGAACCACAGTCTCGTGCTCGCCGGCGGACGCGGATGGAAAGAAGACTGTGCCGCCCTCATCCGCGAGCTCGGCCTGGAAGGTCGCGTGCGCATCGAGTCCAAACCGACGGATGCGCGCCTCGCTGAGCTTTACAGCACATGCACGTTCCTCGCGCTCCCCTCACTGTATGAGGGATTCGGCCTGCCGCTGGTGGAAGCGATGGGTTTTGGCAAGGCGGTGCTGACCTCGAACCTGGCCTCCATGCCCGAGGTCGCCGGCGCTGCAGGCCTGTACGTCGACCCGACCTCTTCAAAAGAGCTGACGAAAGCGCTGCAGCAGCTCATGACAGATTCAGCGCTGCGCGAATCCCTGGCGGCGGCCGCCTCTGCTCAGGCCGCCAATTTCAGCTGGTCGAAGACAGCCGATCTGACCTGGTCCGAGCTCCTGGCAGCAGCGGCCGGTTAGCGCCGGAGCCCCGGGCGCCACATCATTCCGATACTGAGCCCGACGGGTAGCCAGATCAAAAACCAGGTGTCACCCACCTTATCGATCAGCTCATGACCATCCAGCAGATGCGAGAGGAGCGCGATCATCAGAATTCCCATCGCCAGGGGCGTGTCGGTGTGATCGAAATTCCGCAGCAGCGTGCGCACCGTGAGAAAGAGAATCACAAGATAACAGGCGAGCGCTATCATGCCGCCCTGGAAGAGGACGGCCAGATACATGCTGTGAGGATGCGGGAAGACGATGTCTCCCTGGACGATGTCATCCGGTGAGATGATACCGGCACCGACCAGCCAGGACGCCGCCTCGAGACGTCCCAGAATGTCTCCCCAGATGTACGGTCGGAAACTGTCACCGCGGGGCAGCAACACCTCTCGCAGGTCATCGCTGAGAATCACAACGCCGATGAGGATGCCGAGCAGCAAACCGCAGGCGACGATGGTCGACAGGAACTGCTTCGGATCACGGCACCAGCGGCAGAGGAAGTAAGCCGCTACCCCGAGCGTAACGCTGACCCAGGCATTCCTGGAATCGGACAGATAAACGGCAAAGACGCACGCAGCGCCGGCGAACGCGGCAAACGTCCGCCACAGCTCGGACTTCGATTCGTGGGCGCTGTGCAGCAGAAAAACGAGCACGACGCCGTAGACCAGCGCCGCCACGACATGCGTATCCAGTTGCCCGAGACCGTTGAGGCGCCCGTCATCGGGTTGCATGAGTAAAAAATTCACGACGGCCGCAATGGCGGCCACAGCCCCCACGACCGTCATCGCGATACTGACCCAGCGCTGCATCTGGCCGCGGAGCTGACATTCAGCCACAGCCACCACAAACGCGAAGACGAGCAGCGCCCGGGTCCATACCGATACCGCTTCGCGCATCACGAACGGTTCGGACCAGAGGGTACTGAGGCTCAACCAGACGAGCAGTGCGAGCACCAGCCTGACCAGGGTGATGCGCAAGACATCGCGCCAGGCAGGAAAGGTCGCCAGCATCAGTAGCGCGAGGAAATAAGTCGGATAGCTCGCGGCACTCTGGCTGCGCAACGTCAACACCGCAACAAAGCAGGCAACGATCAGCACCGCCATGACCTGGATGCGATCGGTAACAAATGTGCGGATTGAGGCTACGGACATCACGCGCCGCAGTGTAGCAAACTCGCCGCAGGGACGATGCTGACTTAGCTTCGCCGGATATCCCTGCGCACAGGAGGCGGGATCTAGAATAATCTCCAATGAACTGGGCGAGTTTTGCGCTTTGCGCAAAACTCGATAAGTCCGCGCCTCAAGGCGCGGACGACATGGTCGGCCAAAAAGGACCAACCTCGAACCAAGCTAAGCTAGAAGCAGGCACAGCTTCGAACGAACTGACGACGTTTTGCTCGAAGAGCAAAACTCGGTAAAGCCGCCCTCGAGGGCGGCTGACATGGTGGACCTAGAGGGACAAACCTCGAACCACCTTTTTGAAACTCTTCAAGAATGGAACGACTATCTGACCACTGAGGTCCCTTCATTTAAGGAGCCATCATAATGAGCGCTCCGTCAACACCTAAATCATATCGCACTAACTTCAACGAAGCAGCCTGCAAGCCTAACCCAGAGCTGGATAGACCCGCGCCCTTCTCTCTGCGGCTCTCACGGCGCGAACGGCAGATCCTCGAAGACCAGGCTGGAAATCAACCCCTTGGCGCATTCATTCGGGAACGGCTTTTCGGTGAGGATGCCACTAAGCGGCGCAAATCCCGAAAGCCGCGCGTGGATGAACAGAAACTTGCCCAAGTATTGGCAGAGTTAGGCCGCTCCAGGCTGAGCTCGAATCTCAATCAGCTCGCAAAGTCGGCCAATATCGGAACAATCGATGTCAGGGACGACGTTGAGGCCCAGCTTGAAGAAGCCGCTCAAGCCGTTCTTGCCATGCGTGATTGTCTCTTTATCGCGCTCGGCTTACGGCCCGGGCACGAAAAATGATCCTCCAGGGCAATCAGCGCGGCGGGGCAAGGAACCTGGCTGCTCATCTTCTCAAAGATGAAAACGATCATGTGGAAATCCATGAACTTCGAGGCTTTGTTTCGCCCGACTTGCCTTCGGCGCTCAATGAAGCCTATGCGCTGAGCCGGGGAACCAAAGCAAAGCAGTTTCTATTTAGCCTCAGCCTCAACCCGCCCCCAGATCAACGGGTTGAGACTGTGGCGTTTGAAGAAGCAGTCGATCGAGTCGAAAAGAAACTCGGCCTTGATAACCAGCCACGCGCCGTTGTCTTTCATGAAAAAGAAGGGAGGCGTCATGCCCATGCGGTCTGGTCGCGAATAGACGCTAAGGCCATGAAAGCCATCCAGCTTTCGCATACCAAGCGCAAGCTGATGGATATCTCTAAAGAGCTCTATCTCGAACATGGCTGGCAGATGCCAAGAGGCTTTGTTCAAGAAACCGAGCGCAGCCTGGAAAACTTCACTTTGGCGCAGTGGCAACAGGCAAAACGCACCCAGCAATCACCCAAAGAGATCAAGGCCGCTTTTGCCGAAAGCTGGGCAGTAAGCGATGGGCGGGAAAGCTTTGAACGCGCCCTAAAGGATAAGGGCTATATCCTGGCCAGAGGAGACCGGCGCGGCTTCGTGGCGGTTGACCTACAAGGCGAGGTTTATTCGGTTTCTAAGTGGGCCGGAATCAGGAGCAAAGAAACCCGCGTAAAATTAGGTGATCCCAAAGACTTACCGGGCGTTGCTGAATCAAAAAATCAGCTGGTAAATCAGGTGAGCAATCGGCTTCAAAGACTGCAGGCCGAGCGCGCTTATAAAATAGGTGAGCGGCAAAAGCTCATCGAAGAAAAACGAAAAGACTTAATCGAAGAACAACAAAGACTGCGCGCTGATTTTATTTGGCGGCAAGAGACGCGCGCGCAAAATGAAGCGCGGACGCGCCAGGAGAGATTTCGAAAGGGTTTGCTCGGGCTTTTTGATGCGATCTCAGGCAAACGCCGGGAGATCAAAAAACAAAATGAAGCGGAGTTCTTAGAAGCGCAGAATCGCGATCAGAAAGAGCGTGACGCGCTGATATTCGAGCAACTTGAAGCCCGCCGGTCCCTTGGCGCTCGCAGCGATCGCTTAGAGCAGTTCAAAGAGCGTAAGAAACAAGAGATCAGCGCAGATATCACCCGCTTTAAGGAGACTATGATGGCTAACAGGGAAAACTCGCGCTTTAGGGCCTCAGAACGAAGCCGGGATTAGCCACCAACGCCACAAAATCTGACCTTTCGCATATTCAAGAATGCAGATTATCAGTTAGTTGGGACATCCGAGGGGCCAAAGTACTTGAAACGCAGCTTGTCTCGATCTTCATCTACCCAAGTTCGGAACAACCCTTGGGGAGTTTCGTCAAAAGCGGCCTCCAAGACGCCTAGCTTTTCATAGGCAGGAGAAAGAACGCCATACTCACCTGATTCTTCCCTCCGAATCTTAACTAGGGAATGAGCCTCAGGAATTTCTATCTCCTCGTTCCACTGAACAGGCAACTCTCCAGTCCTTTCCCGCCAAGCAGTTTCACCATGATCTGATGAGCTGGCCATAAAATCGAGCCAGTGGGCGCGGCTGGAGGGTGTCGGCCATTCGTCGCTGGCACTCGCCTCCAAGACCTCTGGTGAAGCCAGCCAAGCTCTCAGTTGAGCAAAATCCGTAAATCCCGCGTTCGTCTCTTCTACAGCCTTAATCGCTGCAAGTCGTGGCGTAAACCCAGCCTGCATTAATAACGCGGCGCTCAAATTGGTCGTGCCAGTCTCTATTGCCGGTGCAGCCAGGCTCACTTCAAAATCATCGATGGTTAAGTTTCCAAGCTCCTGCTCGATGACTTCACCGTTCGCTTGAGCCCGAACCCTAACCGCTTCCATCCCCCACGGCAGCCGGTATATCAGCCCTGTCTCAATGAATCTTAGAACTTCAGCTGAATTCGCTCCCGCGAACTCAGAAACTTCCTCACCCTGTAGCCAGGACCGAAGAATGGCTTCCCAATTGTCTGGCAGTGGGTCAGGTACAAATGGTTCGATTTGGAAGATCATGCGGGCCAGAGAAGTCAGATCTTCTATAGCAGCCCCAGATTCTCCACTAAGCAGAGAGCCGTTTACGGAGACGAGGAGTTTGTTTGCCTCTCCTGCAATAGCATCGAGCTGCTCGCCTGTGTTAAGCCCAACCCCAGCGAGAAAGTAACCTCTCCGCTGGGCTGCATTACTTCGACCCCAGATTAACTTAGCTCTGGACTCCAAAGCCTTTTCCAAAATATCTTGAACCGTGTCCTTCCTCCTAGAGAGCCGTCGCTGCCAAAGGGACGACGCTAAAACGTCGTCAATACATTGCGCCAATTGATCAGCCGCGACCTCTTGCTGGTCGCCTACGAGGGCTAAAAGAGCTGTATCAAGGATTGATAAGTAATAGTTCCATTCTCCTTGCCTTGCCGCGAATGCCTGTTCGCCTTCTTCGTCGTGTTTTACTAGTTCCCAGGCGCCGGCATGATTCATCACATACTCAGTGAGTTCTTCAAAGCTCACTTCGCCCAATTGTTTGTTCATTCGATCCAGAAGGGTTACCACTAGACGCAGTAGACCGCTTTCCATTTCCAGTCCCGACACGTCACTGATTAATCGCTCCCAATCCCGCTTCCGGTTTCTATGATTGTCGAAGATTGGATACAGAATGAGCCCCTCAATATCGATAAATGCACGGCCAGCCCGACCGACCACGTTTCTAAACTCGGAAGCTGGAATGATTTCTCTGTTTCTATGAAGTGAATGAACAACTAAGGTAGTCGCGGAAAGATTGAGCCCTTGCGCTAGAGTGGGTGAAGAGATGGTTATCTTCAAAGCGCCAGCGGCGATGAGTCGTTCGACCTCTTTACGAAATGGCGTAGGTAGCGCCCCATGGTGGATTGCAACACCCATTTCTAAGCATTTCAGTATCGGATGTTCCTCACCTAACCACTCTTTGCCGATTGTCAAAGCCGAAGCCAGATCTTCGGCGTTCCCGGTAAAGACGGGATCAAGCAATCCATATCCAAACAGATCAACAATTGCTTTCGCAAAAGGTTCAACCGACCGCCTAACTGGACAGTAAATAAGCACAGTCTGGCCTTCCTCAACCAAACGCCAAGCTGTGGCCAGGACAAGCTCTCTTTTGTCGTTCGGAAAATGCTTTCGCCTACGACCTTGGGTAGGTGCCTTTGTGCCAAACCAACTCGGCACGAATGGCGTTTCAGCCCCAACCTTGAGTTCAAGCCTGGCTTTATTCGATCGCCAGAGGACCTCTCCAAAGCGAAGACGAGTGGGACGCCATTCTGTTGTAACCGCATCGCCCTCCGTATCCCTTCGAATCCATGCGACGAAATCATCAAATTGTTCACCTGTCGGGAGGATGGCTGATAAGCAAACGATTCTCCGGTCCGAAGCATCTTCCCTTTTGAGGAGACGTTGAATCTGCACCTCATATCGTACTTCTCTCTCTCCAAGGCCAATCATGTGGCCTTCGTCGAGAACTACCAGTCCAACGTCATCCAATAAACTCGGATCGCTCCGAAGAGCGAAGTCCAATTTCTCCGGCGTTGCGACCACAATGTCACGCGATCTGAGTGCATCCTGCTCGTACCCGCTGGTGCCAATGCTGCCGTAGAGCGTGGAGATCGACCGGCCTAAAGGCCCGAAAGTTCGCTTGAGTGTATTTTCAGTCTGAGCGGAAAGCGCGCGCAGTGGAGTCACAAAGATCACTCGCTTTCCTTCTGATAGGCATCGCAGAATGCACAACTCAGCAACTCGCGTCTTCCCAGCGCTGGTTGGTAAAGACACAACAAGGTTATCGTTCATGTCTACGGCGCGCGCTGCAGCCTCAAGCTGAGATGGCCAAAGCTCTATCTCTGCGCGCTTTCGGCGATAAAGTGATGCAATCAAGAGGTCGCGCGAAGATTGCCAAGACGCAACATCACCGTCTGAGGGTGTAAGTGGGAGCGCAACATGGAAGCTTGAATTCCATAAATCATCAACCAAGTGCTTAGCCAAGCGGAACACCCACCATTGTGGTACGAGGTTCATTTCACCCGACGTGTCCAAGCCTCGCTGAAGTTCTTCCAAGGCTTCGGCCACAAGTTCTTCTTCGCCCGCCTCCAACGCGACAAGAAAGAAAGACAGTGCCATTGCGAAACAATCTGTCAGCGCTGAATCCAACGCTTCGGTGATGGGATCTTTGTCTTCATCTGGCTCTGCCGCATCAATTGATTCTGTCAGCTGCGTATCCAGATTCCTTGCTATGGTCTGATCGCTGAACAAGCCACCATGCCTTATCTCTGCGATTAACGTATCGAGCTCGTCCAGCGACCGAATGATGAGCAACGCTAGCGCTCGCTCAATCATAGAAAGATTGTTTCCTTCGAGCGCGCTAGCAAGAAGCGAGAATGCTCTGGCGGAGTAATGGCCGAGATGAAAAGCTGATGCAGCTAATAACTTGTGAAAGCCCCGCCTCGGATCATCAGTATCGCTGTTTGTGACGGTGGCTTCGATCGCATTGCCAGCCTGCTCAAACGCAGCTCGTATGACATCATCGCTGCCACCTCCTTCTCTAAGGCGAATAGCCATAGAAAGAAGCGCATCGCCATAAGAAATTAGGTCATAAGAGAGACTAGGATCAAAACTTGGCGCTCCCTCGGGAAGGTCTCCGTCTCGCCATATCATCGATCTGGCCTGCCCACGTGCTAGCAACCGACCACGAAACTCGGGTTCGGTTGCTTGCGAAACAGTTGCCTCTAGCTCATCAAGATTCACTATCGCCTACCAGATCTGAGAACACACTTGCTATGAATTCTTGATGCGACGATATTCTTAACCCAACTCCGAGTTGTTCAATGGGACCTCCATAGTTGCTTAGATCAGCTCTAATGAAGTCATCTGGCGCGTTTCCTGAGAAGGTGAATACGAGATGTTGAACTTGAGACAGATCAATCCCATCCCTGAGCAGAGCTAGGTTAATCGCATCGGCGAGCTCTTCTTGACCAAGCTCGAAGAGGCGATCGGCGATAAATGACAATGAGTGTTCAGATGGCCGACCATCGCAGCCGTCAAGAGCGCCTCGCGCTTTTTCGATGGTCGCCGTCGCTACGTTAGCCGCACTCTTGGCTTCCGTCTTCAAGAACTGAATGGGTTCTCCTCCGTCGAGCCAACAAATTCCGATAACATCGTCGCCACGCATGGCCATGTCCCGATGGTCTTTCCACCGAAGGCGCTTAATTGGTGCTCTGTATTCGGTGTGCTCATCAATGTATTCAGTGGCATAGATCTCGCCAAGTTCTCCGGAGCGCAAAGTCGGAGTGGTTGGAAGTTTCGTGCGAAGCAAGTTTGCCACTGCAGGCTTACCAAGCCTGTCTAGAATATCTGCTAATCTTTCAGGCGACGCATAGTGATCTGGCACTACTGCCGTAATGTTCGTTCGCGCGACCTCAATTGATTCCTCTGGCACGGAAATCAGAGACAGCGAGTGCCCATTCACTTCCTCCTCTTTCTTCGTACTCCAATCAGAGAAACTCAACATAGACGTACTATTCCACTCCCTCCATCAATAGCTCCAATCTTCATGTGCCAGCGGTTCGCTTTTGAGAACATCGCGACTTCTTCGCCAACTCGGCAAGAACTTGTCCATCAGCTTTCTAAAGTTCTCGTTGTGGTGGCGCTCGTGCAGGTGCACAAGCTCGTGCACGAGAATGTATTCGAGACATTCCGGCGACTTCTTCGCGAGTTCTAAGTTCAACCAAATTCGCCGCTCCGTGATGTTGCAGCTGCCCCATTTGGTTTTCATTTTTTTAACGCCCCAGTCCGCGGCTTCTTTACCGACAATCGGTTGCCACTTATCTAGAAGTCTGGGTATCTGATCTTTTAGATGGGCACGGTAGAAGTTGCTAAAAACCCGAGAGCGTTTCTCTAAGCTAGTATGGGGTGGGATCTGCAAACACATCTTGGCATTGCTCTGCAGAACCAGCCTAGGTCTACCGGGTACCTCAACCACCTGAAGGTTGTACCTACGACCGAGAAAAAAATGGCTTTCTCCTGACACGTACTCGCGCTTGCTTTGGCGTGGTTGTCTGCGCATTTCATCTTGGCGTTTCCTTATCCAAGGTAGGCGTGATATCACAGCCAAGCGAACGTTTTCATCCGTGACGTGTGCCGGAACCGAAACTCGAACGTGGCCCTCAGGAGGGTAAACACCCAGATGAATGTTCTTGATATTTTTGCGAACGATCTCGACATCGATGTTGGCTACCGTAATCATTGGTACTCGCCCTGGTTTTTCACGAGTTCGAGTATTCGGTCCAACTCCCGATCGTCGCCAAGAACCTCAAATATCGCTTTGGCTACTTCGCGCTCGCGAACTCGACTGCCAATCCAATCTGCTTTTTTGGTTTTACGTACCGCCTCATCAATTCCGAGCGCCAAGGCCACATCCTGGCCAAGATTGTCAAAGAGCGCTTTCTTTGCAGATGTATCAATCTCGCTGGGATAGTCGCTCTGCTTCAAGCCCCCAGGATTAACGACCTGTACCGATAAGTCCTTGATCTTTTCTAGGTATTCCTTGTAGCTGATCGCTTGCTTACGACGCTCTTCAATGAGAGCGTCGAGCAGTTCGGACATGCGCTCGTAGTATTTCGGGTTTACAGCCTGCTCGTCGATGATGACCTTGCGCATGTTGTTTTCGATCGTTTCTGCCATGGATTCTTCGTTCGCTTGCATCGAGTAAGGCAGCGATTCCAGGGCTCCCAGACCTTTTTGAACAATCAGATCAATCAGGCCGAGCTCTTCAAAATCGGCAACAAGCTCTGAATCTTCCGCTCTAATATAAGTGTCGAGCAGATGTCGCATTGCAGGCTCGTAGAGCTTCATATCAACATAATCGCCGCTAGCGAGTTTGATCTCTTCGCGAACTTTCGCGTAGTGCTCCACCTCTTCTTTTATGCTCGCTGCCTGATCTGTTGAGTATCCGGCTTCCTCTAGTTCATTTGCGAGATTTGCGTAAGCCCGGAGTAAGCTGGCTACCGACTTATAAAGCGCGAGACGTTTTCCTTCGTTGTCACGCAACTGTTCAGGTTTTGCTGGATCCCCGCAGAAGTAATGGCGGTACTCACTCTGACCCTTGGGCTCTAGAACAGCCTCGCAGAGTGCTTTGACGGTCTCGCGAGATTCTTCGAGCTTTTCTCGCGCTTTTTCCAGTCGGTCAGTTAGTAGCCCTGCGACATCGGAAGCCTCATAGCCATCAAAAGCGCCATTTGTGTAATCGCCGATGGCGCCTTCCAGCCTATGGAAGAGATCTTTGTAATCGACGATATAGCCATATTCTTTGTCATCGCCGTCGAGACGATTAACACGGCAGATCGCTTGAAATAGACCGTGATCACGCATCTCCTTGTCGATATAGAGATAGGTCGCAGAAGGCGCATCAAATCCAGTTAGCAATTTGTCGACCACAATCAACAAACGCATCTGTCCAGGCTCTTTAACGAACTTATCTTTGACCTGCTTTTCAAATTCATCGACATGCTTCATCGCCTCGTCTTCATCCATCTCCAGATACGAAGAAAGCATGCGTCGATAAATGTCGTATTTACGAAGGCGTTCTGTTTTCCCCTCGCCAGATTCCTCGCCCTTGATGTCGGCGGTCGAAGGATGGTAACTGGTGACGATTGCGACCTTTGACGCAAGATCGGTCTTTTCGAAAATCTCGTAGACCTTGCATGCTTGGTAGATGCTGGAACATACCAGCATCGCATTACCGCGCCCGTCCATTAGACGCGGCTTGGTTTCCATGTCGATAAGGATGTCGTTGACGATCTGCTCAAGCCGGTCTTGTGAGGAAAGGACTTTTTGCATCGTGCCCCATTTCAGCTTGAGCTGAGCGCGCGCCATATCCGAAAGACCTCTGGTCTTGAGATCAAACCACTGATCAACCTTCTTAGGAGACGTTACATACTGATCGATGTCACGCGCCTCGTATCTGAGGTCAAGTACAACACCGTCAGAAACCGCCTCATCGAACTTGTAGGTATGGATAAATCGTCCAAAGACTTCGATGCTTTTTTTCTTGTCCGTCTTCAGAAGCGGAGTGCCTGTAAACCCGATGAACATGGCATCGGGCAGGATCGCCTTCATGGCCTCATGGAGTTTGCCGCTTTGTGTACGATGACACTCATCAACAAAAACAAAAAGATTGCCCTTGGCGTTGAAATCGGATGGGAGGCTTTTCTTCAACTCCGCGATATATTCATCTGTGGCCTTATCGTCTAGGTCTTCAGATTGGCGGCCAAACTTGTGAACAAGAGAACACAGTAGCCAAGGATTAGCCTGATTAAGAACGCTGATGAGGTCGGCACCTGATTTCGTGCGATGAATTTTCTCATGCACACCGGTAAAGACGCCTTCAATCTGCTGGTCAAGCTCTGTGCGGTCGGTGATGACGAGAACGCGCGGATCGGTGACGTTCTCTCTAATCCATTTGGCAAGCCAGACCATCGTCAGAGACTTTCCAGAGCCTTGCGTATGCCAGATGATCCCGCCTTCCTTGCCAGGAACTCGTGCTTGCGCTGCCTTAACCCCAAAATATTGATTATGACGGCAGGTTTTCTTAACGCCTGAGTCAAACACGATGAAGTTGTTGATGATCTCTAAGAAGCGCTGCTTGTTACACATACAAGCAAGCTGGAAATCGAGCGGGTTATCGGAGCCACCCGAAACTTCTTCTTTCCACTGGTAGTAGTGCTTTTCCGGCGTTTCGATCGTGCCGTAACGCATACCTTCAGTATCATTACCTGCCATGACGAGTTGCATGCTGGTAAAAAAGTTGCGGATGAAGGTTTTTTTCTGGTTGTCGAGATTTTGCCGAATACCTTCAGCAACGGAAACGCTTGAACGTTTGAGTTCGATCACACCTAAAGCAATGCCATTCACATAGAGCACCACGTCGGGACGCTTTTTATGCTCACCAGTGATTGAGACTTCTTCGGCAACGGCGAAATCGTTTGCCTCAACGTCTTCCCAATCAATCAGCCATACTGTTTGCGTTTGTTCGCCCGCCCCTTCGCTAACCTTCACGCCGTAACGAAGAAGGGAGTAGACATCTTTGTTGGCATCATAGAGGTGACGGCCCTCGCCAAGCGCAGCCGCAATTTCAAGCTCACGTAAGGCTCGCTTGATTAAAGCATCGCTAACACCTCGTCTTTCGAGCCAGGCGGAGAGAATGCCGATCTCGATGTTGGAATTACCTTCACGATCTTCCCAATTGCCAAGATATTCATATCCAAGCTCGCCACTAAACAGCTTGATAATTCTGTTTTGTGTTAGGCGCTCTTTTTCTCCTACGCTTGGCATGCTGTCCCTTACTCTTCGTTCCTGAATAACCGGAAACTCACCTGATAACGATAAAAGTCGATGTTGTTCGTGACGCGCAATGCGCGGCGTAGACGCAGGTCATCTTCTAGAGCTACGATCACGCCGCGTACGATCTGACCCTCTTCCGCCAAATCATCAAGGACGTAACCCATGTAGCGCTGGATTTGCCCAACGACGGCATCACTTGCGCGCCCCTTCTTAAGCTCTACGACAAGGTATTCCGAGCCGTCCTTACTTTGAGCCAGGATGTCTATGGGGCCCGTGTCCGAAGGGTATTGCTGGCCAACGATTTCTCCTTCGTCTGTCACGATATCGTAGTTCTGGCCGAGCTCCGTCGCTGACCAGTTCTGAACAAGAAAATCTTCAAGGTGCTGCTCAAGAGCAAATACTGCGGGGTCTTCGACAAGTTCGTCTGAGGCGATCAATTCTGGGAGCGTGTTGCCTTCCAGTAGAGCCTCAAGTTCGGCTGCGTGTTTGCTAATTTTACTGACGGTGCCAATGGACCCAGCAGAATTTTGCAGGCCAGGCGACATATCCGCGCGATCAATGGTGTTTGGATACCATTGAACCGGTCGACGATGCGGAAGAATTTCGTCGGGTGAGTAACTGTATTCACCGGCAATCTCTCCAACGAGATAACTGCCTGATCCATCAGGGCACAGCACGATGTCTCCGACATTCATGCCCTTGCAAATCGTGTGCAACATGCCGCACGCAAGCCCTGCAGCGACCTTGGTTTTATCAGGTCTTCGCTCAAGAAAAACCGGTCGGAACTCCTTGTTGAACTCACGCCAGTTCTCAGGCAGGCGATCCGTCAGATCAACATCAATACCCCAATCACCGCCGATAAAACCGCCTTCACGGCATTCTGCAGCATGGACACTGCTGCGCCCAAGCATCACCCGATAGTAGTTTCTAATAACGTTCATCTGCTACGTTCCATGTAAGCGCTCGGGTTCTTCTTCAAGCTTGCTCTCTGGCGCCTGCGCATTAACGAGCCGCGTTCGCCCAGTGAGTAACTCCTGCATCATGCCTCGTTTGGTTAGCTTTACCTTGCCAAGCTTCTCTTCCAAGCAGTTGAGCTCGCTCTCGATATCGCTAAGCACAGCAGTAATGGCTTCCTGTTCTGCGTACGACGGAACAGGAATGAGGACCTGTTGGAGGCTTGATTTGGATAGCCCGTATACCTTGAGACCTGTTGCTAAGCGGTCAAGAGATGCTTTTACAGACCTGATTTCGTGCAAATAGCCTTTGAATCCCGGAGCGAATACACCTTTAGTGTCGCGTAGCAGGAAAGTATGTAGACCTGCAACCATTTTTTGGCTGCCAACGTTGACAACTTCTATACTCTTCCCGATTCCTTCGTAGTCTTCAGAAGCATCCGCCATTAATAAGTCTCCATCTCGAACAAAGTTCGCAGTCTTTACAAGCTCTTCTGAGATTCTAGGAACAGAAGCTAGTTTAGGATCGAGGTGATGGTGGAACTGCGTGTGTATATCTCCGTAATGAATGTACAAGGTGTCACCATCTTCACTGAGTTCGCTTCGAGAATTGCTAGCTGTCCGCAGGAAATGGAAAACTTCACCGTATGAGCTTAATGACCAATCCTCTGGAATCTTACCCAGCTCGGTTTGTTTGTAGCCTTTTCCTTCACCAAAGCCAGGTAACCGCGTTTTACCCGTCAGTAACTGCTGCAATGTTGCAGTTTTGATGTCTTTCTTCTTGATGATGAGCTTTTCGAGCGACGCAATTAACTTATCCGTATCGGAAAGAGCGCGAGCAATTCTTTCCTGTTCATCCAAAGTAGGTGGTTGCGGTAGTCGAATGGAACGAATTTGGCCGAAGTTTAGACCCTCGCGGTTGCCTCCGGCTTGGAAACTTTCTATCTGCTTCTGCCCAATTGACGACAAAAGCACGTAACTTAGGTAATTCTGCGAGAGTGCGGGCTTCGTACGAATGATGCAGACATGCTGATTAACATTGCCCCCGTCAAGAAAAGACGATGCGATGGCACAGCGTCCGATTGAAGCTCCGGTAATGTTTAAGAGCACGTCGCCCTCACGAATTTCTGTCGCTGGAAACGTTCTATGGGTGACGTCGTCTATAAACGCTAGATCATGTAACCTCAGGTGACCCCACCCAACGTTTTGGCTTCGTACAAATGGTCTGCCACTGTCCCTGTAAACGGCTGAACCCCCTCTCGGAGTCATACCACTACCAATCTTCACACCATACTCGCCCAGGCTCACTTCGAACCAATCTTCAGGAAACTCACCGATCTCCGTTCGTTTGAATCCCTTCGTCACCATGAAATCCCCATCGCTTCGAGGTGTTGCCCTACGCGAGTCGAATACACCTCGACATCGTTTGAGAGTTCGGGGAGCGTTGCTGCGTAGCGATCTTCCAAGGTTGTTAGCCTCTTCGCCAATCGTTGCGTTACCCGCTCGATCTCTTCGACGAGACCATCTTCTAGGTCGCTGAACCATTTCTCCTCAATGACTAATCGCTTTCGATCAGGCTCAGCGATGTTTGGGATTTTCTGGAAGATTGCGAGATCAAGCTCTTCCTTTGCATTTTTGGCAGCAGTCTTGGCGTTAGATTCTGCCGCTAGCAACAATATGCAGGATTTAAGCGCCTCGATTTCTTCTGGGTCGGTTGCCTCCTTTAAGCGGTCTTTCAGACCTTTCTGGGTGATGTTGCCTTTCTCGTTCTTAGCATCTTCGATTAGGCCTTCATCTCCGCTGTTCTCCTCGACGAAAGTCTCAAGCTCCTGAGTCGCGTTCTCGTATGCGGATTGCGCGTCGCGCAGCGTGTCTCGCTGTTCGACAAAGAAAGCATCAGCAACTAGATTGGGCAGGATGATGTCACTGCGGTAGCGCGTTTTGGTGCGGCCTTGTTTAAACTCAAAATGGTGGTCTTCCTTGTAGGATGATTTGCCGCTCTTGTCCTTGACCGGGAGGATTTCACGTACGACATTTGCCGCGTCCCATCCGTCTTGGACGAGCATATACATATCGTCCTGCATGGTTTCAGCCCAGTAATCCATGATGATTTGATATACGTCGTAGCGATCAAGAAGCGGTGCGTCGCTGAAACGGTCGAGCAAGTCTTCTGAAATTTCATTGATGATCTGTTTTGGGTTTTCACCGACCCCGATGCTTTGGACGCGTGCACGGTGCTTCTCTTTCCACGTCTCAAATCTCGAAAGTGTCTGCGATTTAAACGCCTCAAATTCTGGATGCTCGATGATCGTTGGCTTGATCTCACGGCCAGGAACAATTACATCTAGGTAACCATCGCGCGGGCCCTGCTCAAACAGTGTTTTTTGCAGGGTCGGAAACACCTTCCAGTAGGGGTCGAGCGCAGTGATGTCACGCGCTGGGATGCCGCCGTTAAGGTGCGCATCAAGATCGTGGATATCTTCAGGCTCGCTGGCATCAATGTAGCGCGGTATGTTGAGGTTAAATTCATTCTTCCCGGTAATCTCTTCGTATGGCACTAAGCGAGAGTAGCGCTCGATTTCTTGCTGTTTATTGAATACGTCGACGATCTTGTGAATATCTTGGGAACGCAGTCGGTTTTTATTGCCGTCTTTCATAAACCCTCTTGATGCATCGATCATGAAGATTGGGCGTTCCGCTTCTGCGCCTTTCTTGTCTAGAACGATGATGCAGGCGGGAATGCCTGTCCCATAAAACAAGTTCACCGGTAGACCGATAATTCCCTTGATGAATCCCTGGCGAACAATTCGACGCCGTATATCTGACTCAGCATTGCCCCTAAAAAGAACCCCGTGAGGGAGAATGACCGCGCCTTTGCCGGTGCTCTTGAGCGATTTCAGGATGTGAAGCAGAAAGGCGTAGTCGCCGTTCTTCGCTGGCGGTTCTCCAAACTCAAATCGTTTGAACGGGTCTTCACTGACGTTTACGCCGTTACTCCAGGACTTGTAAGAGAATGGCGGATTAGCAACCGCGTAATCGAATGTCTTAAGGGAAGTATCTCCGCTCAGCCAATGCGGGTCGGAAAGCGTATCGTCTTGCCAAATGTCTGCTGACGGCGCATCGTGCAAGATCATGTTCATTTTTGCCAAAGCGGCCGTTGCGTTGTCCTTCTCTTGGCCATACAAAGTGAGCCCGTTCGGGGCCTCATCGAACACTTTGAGAAGCAGTGAGCCCGAGCCGCAGGTAGGGTCATAAACCGTTTCATCCTGACTCGTGTCTTTGTTGATACC
Source organism: Pseudomonadales bacterium (assembly GCA_965267275.1). GTDB lineage: Bacteria > Pseudomonadota > Gammaproteobacteria > Pseudomonadales > Azotimanducaceae > UBA4421. The sequence continues at coordinate 143,495 of OZ253950.1, read as the reverse complement.
CAAAATCTTTGCGAGGATTCGAGAGACTTCAGCAGGCGTATAGAACTGACCTTTGCTTTTGCCGGACTCTGTTGCGAAGTGGCGCATCAAATACTCGTAAGCGTCGCCGAGAAGATCATCGCCCTCAGCTCGGTTCTTCCCGAGGTCTAGATTTTCGAATATGCCAATAAGCGCGCTGAGGGTATCAACCATCGACTGGCCTTTACCGAGACGATCTTCGTTGTTGAAATCGTTGTCCGAACTGGCCAACCAAGCCATATCGTTTTCTGTTGCAAGACGCCCAATGATCTTATTGAGTTGTTCCCCAATATCCTTTTGACCCTTCTGAGCGACCATGTCCGCAAAACTGCCTCCCTCTGGCACTTCGATCGCCCCGAGCTTTACACCTGCGTACTTGTCAGAAACGTACTTAACGAAAAGCAGGGTCAGGATATAGTTTTTGTATTGCGAGGCATCCATTCCTCCCCGGAGCTCATCGCAACTCGCCCAAAGTGAGCTGTAGAGTTCGGTCTTTTTAATCGCCATCTATTTCGTCCTTGCTTGCTGTTCTGTTCTTTCATCGATCCAGGTTTCGATTTCCGCGCGGCGAAAACGCCAGCTTCCACCAACCTTGAAGCCAGGGAGTTTCCCTTCTGCTGCGAGGCGGTAAGCTGTTTTCTCAGCCAGCCGGAGATACTGGGCGATCTCTTTCAGGGTAAGTATGTCCTGAGTCAAAGCGGCTTCCGGTTCATATGCTCCTGAGACAATAGGGGAAAATTGGGGAATCGGTCAATGCAAGAGTGGAGTCCTGAGGATGAGCCTTTGGTTGTGCTCAAGCGGCAATACGCTTGGCGATGGGGTCCAGGGGAGAGCCGAATTTTCCCTTGGCCTCGATGAAATCGTCATGGGGTTCTTGGGGGAGCTCGAAGGCTCCCTCAAGTGATGGTGCAGCGGCCAAACGCCTGCTCGTGATGAAACGGCGAAACGGTTCACTGGTGCGGTAGCACCAGAGGCGAGAGGGATGCAACGGGAGAGCGCTAGCGTCTCCCTTGCCAAGCTAGGCGTTGTACAACGGTCCGCAAGGACCGTCCCAAATCGAAGATTTGTAGTACAACGCACAGCTTGCGTGTAACGCGAACCAGGGTTCGAAGGAGAGAATACAAAACTGCGTACGTACTACTGACGTCGCCTCGTCGTGGCCGGATCGTAAGCCATTCCTGTTTGGCGCTCCTATCGCAGGCTCCCACCGGCGGCCCAATTAAGCGCCGGAAATTCACCTTTTTCTGTAGGATAATGTTGACTGGCCATATGCATCGAAGCTCTCGGAGTCCGGAGAACGCCCGCGTGGCGAAATCACAACAAAAGAAAGCCGAAACACTTAATCGACGAGCTGTGCTTCTAGCCATTAGGGCAGCGGCAGCACGTCATGGGGTGGGAAGTCATAACGAGGAATTGCATGAAGCCATAGCAATGGCTGAGCGCCTAGGGATCAAAAAGAGTGCGGTCGGTAAAGCAATACGAGAAGGTCAATCCAGTCGTCCGGCCGTTAACAGGAAGAGACGACGAGACTATGTCCGCAATGCAACAGAAACTTCGGACGACTTAGCAAAGCTTTTAGATGCAACGGGCAACATCCCGAATTCCGTAGCACAACAAGAACGCGTAGACCCAACAACTCCTGAGTTTCTAGAGTTTCTTACGGAGCGGGCTCAAGTTTTCAACGACTACTACGATCTTAGCCCTTTCGAAGACTTCAACGATGAAGACAAATACCTAGTACTCGTAAACCTCCAACGAGCGGCTATAGGTAAAACTGCTCGAGACCTTCTGGAACGAATTTCCTTCGAGATAGATAAGGGTCCTAAGAGACTGGATTCCATCGCAGAGTACGTAACGCTTCAGCAAATCTCATTGCCTGAGGCTTTGCGCAATGAGCGTTTCCACCTGCAGAAAAATCTTGAGTTTCTGGAAGCCATACTACCGTGGGCATCAGAGGGCAGCGGCGCAAGTGATGTCGAGGAGTTGAGAGAGGGCTTAGCTGATTTGATTGGAAAAGTCGCTTTTGGTGATGAGCTCAAATCATTAGAAGCTCAGGCATTAGGCGCGAGTAGTCGCAAAGAAACCGTGCTTGAGGAAATTGGGCAAGTAAAAGCCGAACTCGCTGTTTGTGTTGCACTACTTAAAAGATTTGACACAGAAAAAGATGTTGCGCTAACTGGTGACAAGGCTCCACACGCGGAGCAGGAAGGTAAGGCTTCCGTGACGGAGGCAAAAGAACAATTTGGTGTAGCGCACGACGCTGTGGAGCTTGGACATTTGATCAGAGAAGCCAGAAAGGCGGCAGGTCTTAGCCAGATTCAACTGGCTGAAGCTATGGGAACTGCACAAGGTGCCATCACTCGTCTGGAAACCGGCCGCACAATGCCTACCCTCGCCACTCTTGAAAAAGTAGCTGCAGCTACAGGAACCGAACTCTCTATTAGTCTCGCGCCAAAAAACGAATAGCACATATTTGTGTTAACACATTTATGTGTTATTCTACTCCGCACTGCTCAGTTGAGCGTTGTGGAGAAATCCCATGTTTGGCAAGAGAGCCCTCGGTCAAAGCCGAGGACATGCCAGTGTTGAGAGTAGCCTACACGGGCTAGCCACGACGCTGGCCATCTTCGCGGCCCTGCTCTGCAGCGGCCCCATATTCGAATACACCTATGACCCCGCTTTCGAGTACATGGCCAACGCCTACGGCGATGAGGCCCTGGCACAACTCGGCGCGTTCGGGTTTGGCGCACTCAGTTGCGCAGCGGTGTTTTTCCTCAGTCGCGTGGTATTCGTGTTGGCGGTCACTTTGATCGTTTCGCGGCTTGCCATGATGGCTATCTAAGCAACCAAGGAGATTAGCTATGGCTAAGTACGAAAAAGTGGGTAGCGGCAGCTACGGTGTTTACAAAAAGAAAAGCGACGCTGGAGTCGTGTTCGCCTGGGTCGCGATTGGCATTTTTGTGATCGCGGTTCTTGCCTAACGCAAGCCCATATACCCCAACCAGTGCCGCGCATTTATGCGCGGCTTTTTTTGGAACAACGCTTATGGACTATCAAAACGATCGTTTCGGCAGCGCCGGCCCCGCCAGTCTGGGTGCACTCAAAAGGTGCGGGATTATTGGCGGCCAAGGCGCGGGTTTTGGCTTTGATGAAACAACGCGCTATGCACTGCGCGCGCCTGGTGATCAAAGCATCGGTATCTATGGTGGCGCGGGCTGCGGTAAATCTGCAGGACCTTTTGCCAATCTCTTAATCGAAAACCAGATCGGCAACGCTGTGATTTTTGATCCACGCAAGGAACTCGCGGATATCTCCGAGCTCGCTGAAGCCTGTGCCGGATTTGAAAGGTATGTGATCAACCCGACCGGCCAAGGCGGCGCTAGTCACAGCTGCAACGTCCTCGGCAGGTTGCGTCTTAAGAGCGCCAGCCTCATTGCGGATACACAGGCCACTGCTATGGATCTGTGCCCGGTACCAGCGAGCAAAGGTAATTCAATCTGGGTTTATGAAGATGCTCAGGACTGGCTCACCCAGCTGCTTTTGTGGGACGCAGAGCGCAACGGATGCGCGAGCCTGAAAGGTGTTTATCAACTCATCAATCTAATCAACGGAAATCTGGACGAGTGGTGCTTGCAGCTCGACGGTATGGAGCGCTCACGCTTTGACAGTGTGCGCCGGTTTGCCGGTCAGATCATGCAGCTACAGCAAAATGGCCGTGAAGGGTTTACAGCGCCACTGGGGCAGCTCTTCACAACATTCAAATTCATGCAGGATGATCGCATTGCCGAAGCACTTTCCGGCGATGACTTCTCACTGCAAGACTTAACCAACCCTAGCCGCAAAATGCGGGTCTATCTGGTCCTGCCTATTGAATATCTGGACGTGTGGGCACCCGCGATGCGTCTGACACTTGGCGCAGTCATTCAACACAAACTGCGCAATCCCTCCAGTGATCATCTGCACATCGTTATTGATGAATGCGGACAGCTGAAGAATTTCCCTTCAGTGAAACTGCTCTATACCTTCGGACGGGGCGCTGGACTAATCGGCTACTGCTCGTGGCAAGAGATATCGCAGCTCTATGCGGGGTTTGGTTATGAGACCGCAAATGAAATCTTAGGCTCAACTCCGATCCGAGTTTTCAAGGGCATTCGCACAATGGAGACCGCCAATCTAGTGAGTAAGATGGCTGGGACCATGACGCTGGCATACGACCCATTAAGGGTGCAGTCCGATGCCCGGCGATTAAAGCAACACGCTGTGCAAAAAATACTTTCCGGAAGTGGCGGCTTCCTGGAGGCGGCCGCCGACCTGCGCCATTACCGCGAAGCGCAAGACCTGCCCGAGAAACAATCTCGCCCAGTGTTTACGCCGGATGAAGTGCTGAACCTGCCATCTTCCGCGATGATCGCCTTTGCTTCGGGTTTGGTGGATGGCTGCATTCCCGGACATTGGTTAATGCATTTCGAGCGCTCGGACCTTGCCGGAAAGTATCTCGGCTCAGAAGTGCACGGGCGTGATCGTGTGCTAATAAAAACCCGTTTTGGCTCGAAAACTGTTCCCGTAGTTGAAGAGCGTGTGCCGGGCGCTCTTTGTCATTTACCGCAATATCAAAACGGCACCTGGCGCTACGTCCAGGGCTACCGGCCAAACTTTTAGGAGATATCTCATGGGCGACAAACCAAGGCAGCGACCATTTGACAAAGTCCAAGACGCAGATTTAAGCGTTGCGCTCTGGAAACGCGAAGGAAAGCACGGTCCCTATCTCGCCTCAACTGGCGTCGAAAAAATCTATGAAGATGAGCAAGGCCAGCTTAAAACCACCCGCGCACTTTCCGGCAGCGGCGAGCATTTACGCGCCAGCAGGCTTCTAGCTCGCGCAAGTGATCGGATCGTGGACTACCGCGAAAAGATGAAACAAGAGCGTCGGCGTGGCAGAGAGCAAGGTCGTTAATTTCCACTAAAAAGTGAATCCGTGCTCCATTTTTTGCTTGCGCAACCGCCAGCAAAACTGATAAGTGTTCTTCTTTTGTTCTATTCAACAAGGAGACGAACGCAAGCCCAAAAACTTTAAGAAAGGACGGCACCAAATGACAGAGGGTGTACAAGAAATAATTGATGAATGTCAGATTGAACGAGCCGAACCTTTGCGCCTCAATCCAAAGCGCTACCAAACCTATCTCGATGAAATGCAAATACCTGAAGATCAGGCGCAAGAGTTCTTAGAAACACTCTGGAACATGATGCGAGTATTTGTCGATATCGGATTTGGATTGGATTCGGTTCAGATTTTTACCGAGCATATACAAAGCCAGCTGAAGCAGCTGGACGCTGAATTCCAAGAGAGCGCGCAACGCGCGCTGGACCAAATCGAAGGTGATCAAGAATGAGCGAAGAACCGAACCAAGCTGTTATCTATTGCCGCGTATCTTCAACCAAGCAAACCGTTAAAGGTGATGGTCTCGGCTCGCAAGAGACGCGTTGCCGTGAATATGCGAGCTACCGCGGCATGAACGTCATTGAGATTTTCAAAGATGATCTTTCCGGTGGATTGATCGATCGGCCCGGCATGCAAGCGATGCTTAAATTCATGCGAAGAAGAAAACCAGCCGCGACGGTTTGCATTATTGATGACATCTCCCGCCTGGCTAGAGGCCTTGAGGCGCATCTAGCATTGAGGTCGGCTATCGCTGAAGCTGGAGGGGTCTTGGAATCGCCCTCTGTTGAATTCGGAGAGGATTCTCATTCCATACTTGTTGAGCGGGTACTCGCCACAGTGAGCGAGCATCAACGCCTTTTAAACGGCGAACAAGTCCGCAACCGCATGCGCGCTCGGCTTATGAACGGATATTGGGTATTTAGAGCGCCAGTCGGCTATCGTTATAAGCGGGTAAAGGGCCGAGGCAAAATATTGCTTCAAGATGAGCCACTTGCCAGCATCGTGCGCGAGGGCTTGGAAGGTTTTGCTTCAGGCCGATTTCAGACTCAGGCAGAAGTTGGCCGCTTTTTTGAGAAGCATCCGGAGTTCCCAAGGAACAAACACGGAGAAGTCCGGCGTCAACAAGTCGCGGACATTTTGGGGCGCTCGCTCTATGCGGGCATTGTGGAGGCTACCCAAGACGGATGGGACGTAAGTGCTCGTCAGGGGCACCATGAAGGTCTAATTGAAATTGCGACCTACCGAAAAGTTCAGGAGCGTCTGAATGAAACAGCGCATGCACCGGCGCGCAAAAACTTAGATATCGATTTCCCTTTGAGAGGTTTCGTTCAATGTGGATGCGGATCGCCTTATACCGCCTCCTGGACGAAGGGACGCAATAAACACTACCCCTACTACGTTTGCCAGAACCGCAAGTGCGACGACTACGGTAAGTCCATTCGTCGCGATCAAATCGAAGGAGAGTTTGGCGAGCTTCTAGCGTCTTACAAGCCTTCGCCCGGTCTACTTAAACTTGCGCTCGCGATGTTCCGCGATCAGTGGGAACACCAGCTCGCATTTCAAAACTCAAGACGCGAAAAACTCCGCGCGCAACTGGCAACACTTGAGCGCAAAACATCGCAGCTCGTGAGTCGGGTTGTTAATACAGATTCACCGTCTTTGATAAACGCTTATGAAGAGCAGATCAAAGAGATGGAAAGACAGAAACTGGAAACACAGGAAACTATAGGGAAGCTGGGCAGACCTTTAAGGCACTTTGATGAACTTTATAGAACCGCCTGTGCCTTTTTGGCAAATCCTTGTTTTTTATGGAGTTCTAAGCACATTGAAGACAAGAGAGCGGTGCTAAAACTCACTTTTAGGGAACGTCCGACCTATGTGCGAAACGAGGGATATAGAACCGCCGAAACCACCTTACCTTTCAAGCTCTTAGAGCACTTTGGCGGTGGCAATGTTGGTATGGTGGGCCCACCAGGACTCGAACCTGGGACCAATGGATTATGAGTCCACTGCTCTAACCAACTGAGCTATAGGCCCATGTACGCGGATCGTGGCCGCGGGGGACGCGCATTTTAGCACTGGCAGCGCAAACAAAAACCCCGGGACTTGCCCGGGGTTTTTGCTTTTGCGATGCAGCACGTCTAGCTGCGCCCGAGACTCTCCATCCACTCGTCGAGGAAGCTTCGCAGATGCTCCGAACGGCTCGGATGCCGCAACTTTCGGAGCGCCTTGGCTTCGATCTGGCGGATCCGCTCGCGGGTGACATCGAATTGCTTGCCCACCTCTTCCAGCGTGTGGTCGGTGTTCATATCGATGCCGAAACGCATGCGCAGCACCTTGGCTTCGCGCGCGGTGAGACCACCGAGCACGTCGCGGGTGGCTTCTTTCAAACCCTCACCGGTAGCGAGCTCGATCGGCGAACCGATGGTGGTGTCCTCGATGAAGTCACCCAGGTGCGAATCTTCGTCGTCGCCGATGGGCGTTTCCATGGAGATCGGCTCTTTAGCGATCTTCAGGACACGGCGGACTTTGTCCTCCGGCATTTCCATACGCTCGCCCAGCTCTTCCGGCGTCGGCTCGCGGCCCATCTCCTGCAGCATCTGGCGGGACACGCGATTGAGCTTGTTGATGGTCTCAATCATGTGCACCGGGATGCGGATGGTGCGCGCCTGGTCTGCGATGGAGCGCGTGATGGCCTGGCGTATCCACCAGGTTGCGTAGGTCGAGAACTTGTAACCGCGACGGTATTCGAACTTGTCGACCGCTTTCATCAGGCCGATGTTGCCTTCCTGAATGAGATCGAGGAACTGCAGGCCGCGATTGGTGTACTTCTTGGCAATCGAGATCACCAGGCGCAGGTTCGCCTCGACCATGTCTTTCTTGGCGCGACGCGCTTTGGCTTCGCCCAGCGACATGCGACGGTTGATGTCTTTGATCTCGGTTACCGTCAAGCCCGTCTGCTTGGTCAGCGCCTTGAGTTTCTTCTGCGCGCGCAGGATGTCCTCGCGCTGCGCTTCCAGCGGTGCTGAGAAATCTTTATCGGCTTTGACCAGCTTGTTGATCCAGGTCACGCTGATTTCGTTGCCCATGTATTCCTTGCGGAACACATCGCGCGGCACCCGGCCATGACGCACTGCGGAAGTCATGATGCTGCGCTCGTGGCGGCGCACGGCGTCCAGGCCGTCCCGCGCCATGTCGACAATTTCGTCGAAATGCTTGGGCACCAGCTTGAAGCAGCAGAAGGCTTCGCCGAGCTTGGCGAGCTGCGCCTGCGCCTGTTCGCTGCTGCGATCGTGCTCGGCCAGAATTTTCTGCGTCTTGTTGTACTGGCGCTTCAGCGCGCTGAACCGCTTCTTCGCTTCTTCCGGATCCGGGCCCTTATTCTCTTCCTCTTCGTCGTCATCGTCGGACGCCTGTTTCGGTCCGTCGGCGTTGACCTGCGTCGCCGCAGGCACGTGATCCGTGGGATCGAGATATCCGACCAGGAGATCAGCGAGTTTGTCCTCTTTGGTGACCTCGGCATACGTTTCCAGGATGTATTCGACCGTGCCGGGATAACCCGCCAATGCCGTCAACATGTCACGTATACCTTCTTCGATGCGCTTGGCGATCGCGATTTCACCTTCGCGGGTGAGGAGCTCCACCGTGCCCATCTCGCGCATGTACATGCGCACGGGGTCGGTCGTGCGCCCCGCTTCGGTTTCCACCGCGGCCAGTGCCGCTGCCGCTTCTTCGGCGGCCAGCTCGTCGGCGGTGTTTTCTTCATTGGAAAGCAGCTCATCCGCATCGGGCGCGGTCTCGTAGACCGTGATGCCCATATCGTTGATCATGCGGATGATGTCTTCGATCTGCTCCGGGTCGGAAATGTCGTCCGGCAGGTGATCGTTCACCTCGCCATAGGTCAAGAAACCCTGTTCTTTGCCCTTGGCAATGAGTTCCTTGAGTCGCGATTGCTGCTGTGCTGTCGAGATTTGATTGCTCATGGTACCTCGAGTCGGATGTGATGACTTTTCGGCCTCGCGTGCGTGCCGGCGCGCGAAGCGTGTTTCATCCCGATACTTCTATGCCTGACCCTTAATTGGCCTCATACACGTAAGAACGTATCCGGGCGGCTTTGGTTCACTGACATTCAGTCAGTTTTTTTGACTTTGCCTCTTATCTATTTGCAACACATGCATTACCTGTTGAGATCCAGGTCATTCCCCCGGAGGCAAACGCGCCATTATAGCGACCTATATGGGGATGATCCAGCGCTCTTCAAGCCACTGCAGAGTTAAGAATAGTCCTTCCCGAGACCATGCTGCTGCCAATATTTGCGTAAATCGTCGACATTTGGCGCTTCTTTGAGCTGTTGCAGCGCCCGTCGGCGCTCGGCGGACTGCAGCATTTCGCCAAGCCGCCCGACGCCATCCATGAACTCGGCCGCGAGCGCGTCCGCATCGATTTCCAGCACTTTGTGCGCAGCGCCGAGCAACTGTTCGCGGCGGGGATCATCACCCCAGTGGATCAACATTTCCTCGATATCGGCCTGCGGATGTTGGTCGAGAAAACCGAGCACGTCGCCGAGCACCCCCAACTGCTCCGCATTCGCAAGCAGATTGGCGCGCAGGTCATCGGCAACACTGGCCCACAGCTCCGGCTTTTTGACGATGAGCGTCAGCAAACGCTCGCTCAGCCTGCCCGCCCCCGATGCCTGCTGCACTCGCGGCGCTGTGCGCACGGGGGCGGCGCCACCGCGGCGCCCGAGACCGGTGACATCGGCCACTTTCTGCTGCAACAGCGTTTTCAGCACGCCTTCCGGCACTTTTTCTACATAGGGCGAGATGAGGCCGGCCAGCCGCGCGCGACCGTCGACGCTGTCCAGATCGAGCCCCTGGGAGAGCCTTTGAAAGAGAAACTCGAGCCCCGGCGTCGCGTTCGCCACAAACGTCTCAAAGCCGCTTTTGCCCTGCTTGCGGATGAGTGAATCAGGATCCTCCCCATCCGGCAGAAAGACGAGCTTCAGCTGGCGATGCTCGTTCAGCGTCGGCAACGCGTTTTCCAGCGCTTTCCAGGCCGCCTGACGCCCGGCGCTGTCGCCGTCGAAACAGCAGATCACTTCGTCCGCATAGCGGTAGAGCTTATGGAAGTGGCCTTCGCCGCTCGCCGTGCCGAGCGTCGCGACGGCATTGGCAACCCCATGCTGAGCGAGCGCCACGACATCCATATAACCTTCGACGACAATCAGCCGCTCGATGCGCCTGAGCGCGCGGCGCGCCTCGTAAAGGCCGTAGAGCTCCGCGCCTTTGTGGAACACCTCTGTTTCCGGAGAGTTCAGATACTTGGGACCGTCATCGCTCGCAAGTGTCCGGCCGCCGAAGCCGATGACGCGTCCACGGGAGTCGCGTATCGGGAACATGATGCGGTCGCGGAAGCGGTCATAGGTACGGCCTTTTTCGTTCTCGATCATGAGCCCGGCGGCAATGAGCTTGGCCGTGGAGACGCCTTTGAGCGCATCGGCCAGGTTCTGCCACCCGGGCGGCGCGTAACCAATGCCGAAATCCCGGGCCACCTCGCCCGTGAGACCACGCTGCTTCAGATACGCAATGGCCGTCTCCGAATGCCTGAGCGAGCTCCGATAGAAACGCTCGGCACGATTGAGAATGTCGTAGAGGTCGAGATCGACTTTGGGCTGAGCACGATGGCTCCGTTCGCGCGGCACCTCGAGACCCATGCTCGCGGCCAGGATCTCGACCGCCTCGACGAACTCGACCCGCTCGAAGTTCATGATGAACGTCAGCGCCGTACCGCTCTCCTGACAACCAAAGCAGTGATAAAACTGTTTGTCGGGGCTGACCGAAAAAGAAGGTGTTTTCTCATCGTGAAACGGACAGAGGCCGGAGTAATTCTTGCCCGTTTTCTTCAACGTCATGCGGCTGTCGATCACGTCGACGATGTCGACACGAGACAAAAGATCGTTGATGAAAGATTGTGGTATGCGGCCAGCCACTAGCCTGCCAGGGTCATCGGGAAAGGGACGAGCCTACCACCAAGACTCGACCTGCGAAATCAACGTTGGCTTTATTCGTGCCGTCAACGCCCGTAGACGTCGTCGAAACGCTCGATGTCGTCTTCGCCCAGATAGGGACCGACCTGTACTTCGACCAGCTCGAGTACCATTTTCCCGGGATTCTGCAGGCGATGCTTGTGGCCTCGCGGTATATAGGTGCTCTCGTTTTCACCCAGCGTGAATTCCCTGTCTTCGAGCGTTACCCGGGCCGTGCCTCGCACCACAATCCAGTGTTCCGAACGATGGTGATGCAGCTGCAGGCTGAGGCTGGCGCCGGGATTGACCTTGATGCACTTGACCTGATAACGACGGCCTTCCGCAATCCCTTCGTAACTCCCCCACGGCCGGAATACTTCACGGTGGTAAAGGTGCTCGCTGCGCTCGCTGGCCTGCAGACGTTCTACGACCTTTTTGACGTCCTGTACGCGGCTGCGTTCGGCAACCATCACCGCATCTGACGTTTCCACGATGACCAGATCATCAACACCGATGGTACCAATCAAGCGACTGCCTGCTTTGACATAGGAGTTGCGGGTATCCACCGTCACCACATCGCCTTCGATGTGATTACCATCTTCATCCACCTGCGATTCATCCCAGATCGCCGCCCATGAACCGATGTCGTTCCATCCGAAGTCCACCGGCACCACCTGGGCATTCGCCGTTTTTTCCATCACGGCGTAGTCGACGGAGTCAGCCGGGGAATCCAGAAATTCTTTGCCAGGTCGCAGGAAGTCGAGGTCGCGCTCCGCATTGGCGATTGCTGCCTGCGTCGCCCTGGCCATTTCCGGGCTGTGCGCCTCGAGTTCCTCAAGATAGGCCGCCGCCCCGAAGACGAACATGCCGCTGTTCCACATGTACTTTCCAGAGGACACGTACGTTTGCGCGGTTGCCGCATCGGGCTTTTCGACAAACGAGAGCACCGGCTGTAATCCGCCTTTGCTGTCGGAGATTTCTATGTATCCGTAGCCCGTCTCTGCACGATCCGGGGTGACGCCAAAAGTGACCATGGACCCCCGGGCAGCGCCTGCTGCCGCCTGCGCAACCGCTTCGGCAAAGGCCGCCTCGTCGCGCACGAGATGATCGGAGGGCAAGACGAGGAGGATGGCGTCCGGGTCCTGGCGCGCGGCCTGCCAGGCCGCCAATGCGATGGCCGGGGCGCTGTTGCGGCCTTCCGGCTCGAGAATGAGTTGATCCCAGGCTGCACCGATTTCGCGAAACTGCTCGGCGACCAGGAAACGATGCTCGTCGTTACAGACGACAATCGGGCTGGACTTCGTGACGCGACCGGCGCGCAGAATGGTCTCTTGCAGAAAAGACTTATCGCCCAGCAGCTTGTGAAATTGCTTCGGCAGAAACGAGCGCGATACTGGCCAGAGGCGGCTACCCACCCCACCTGCCAACACGACGGGTATCAGATTATGCGCCATTAGAACTCCTTTCCATCAGCCCGGCAGACATGCGGTGCTTGGCTATAAACTGATCGGACTACTGCAGCTTTGCTTTGACCAGGGCGCTGGCCTGGCCCATATCCGCCTGACCGGCTGCGGCCGCCTTGACCGCCCCCATCACTTTGCCCATGTCCGGCATGCCCTGGGCGCCGGTGTCCGCGATGACTTTGTCGATCAGGGCTTCGAGTTCAGCAGCATCCATCTGCTCAGGCAGAAACGCCTGTATCACCCCTATCTCATAGGCTTCCTGCGCGGCAAGATCGGCGCGCTCAGCTTTCTCGAACTGTGACAGCGCATCCTGCCGCTGCTTGACCATTTTCGTGAGGATGCCGTTGACGTCCGCATCGGCAAGTTCACGCCGCTCGTCGACTTCGACCCGTTTGATTTCCGCGTTGATCATGCGCAGCACCGCCACCCGCTCTTTCTCACGGGCTTTCATGGCGGTTTTGGTCGCCTCGCCGATCGCGTCTTTGAGTTCAGACATGGGGAATTGGACTAAACGCCCGCAGGGCGCGCGCGCCTAGAACGCGCGTTCGTACTTGCGTGCTTCGCGCTGCAGCTTCTTCATGTGGCGCTTGACCGCAGCGGCGGCCTTACGCTTACGCACTGCGGTGGGCTTTTCGTAGAACTCACGGCGGCGCACCTCAGACAACACACCGGCTTTCTCGCAGGAGCGCTTGAAGCGACGCAGAGCGACATCAAAAGGTTCGTTCTCTCGGACTTTAACGTGCGGCATTTTGGCCTTGAGTTCAAAAATAGGGCGCGAATTCTACACATTGGAGCAAAATCCGTCTACTCAAGCCTAGCTCGGATTTGCGGCGCTGCACGGACGGTTTTGCCCCCGAGGGCCGGGCTCCCTAGAATGCGCCCCATGCTGATTCTCGGTATAGAAACATCGTGCGACGAAACCGGCCTCGCCGTCTATGACAGCGCAGCGGGCATTCGCGCCGAAGTGATGCACAGTCAGGTCGAACTGCATGCCGACTACGGCGGTGTCGTCCCGGAGCTTGCCTCCCGGGACCATATCCGCAAGATCACGCCGCTGACCGAGAAAGTGCTGGCCGACGCGGATTTGCGCCTGTCCGACCTCGACGGTGTCGCCTATACCGCGGGGCCCGGCCTGATGGGCGCTCTGCTCGTCGGCGCAACCTTCGGCCGCACGCTCGCCTGGTCTCTCGGCATCCCGGCCATCGAGGTGCACCATATGGAGGCACACCTGCTCGCGCCGCTGCTGGCCGATGGCCAGGCTCCGGAGCTGCCGTTTGTCGCGCTGCTGGTCTCCGGCGGGCATACCCAGCTGGTGTTGGTTGCCGATTACGGCCAGTACGAGCTTCTGGGCGAGTCCGTCGACGACGCTGCGGGCGAGGCGTTCGACAAAGCAGCGAAAATGATGTCACTCGGCTATCCCGGCGGCCCGGCTATTGCCGCCAAAGCGCTGGACGGTGACCCCAAGCGCTTCGATTTCCCGCGGCCCATGACGGACCGTCCGGGGCTCGATTTCAGCTTCAGCGGGCTGAAGACCTTCACGCTGAATACGGTCAACGCGCATGCGCCGCTGAGCGAAACCGACATTTGCGACATCTCCGCAGCATTCGAGGCCGCCGTGGTGGACACGCTTTTCATCAAATGCCGGCGCGCGCTGGAACAGACAGGGGTCAGCGATCTGGTGATGGCCGGCGGCGTCAGCGCCAATCAGGCGCTGCGCGCCAGACTCGAGCAGGGGCTCACCGCCCGCGTGCACTATGCACCGCAGAATTTGTGCACCGACAATGGCGCCATGATTGCTTACGCCGGCGCGCTGCGCCTGCAGGCCGGCGAGCGCGCGCCGCTGGGTATACATCCGCGGCCGCGCTGGCCGATGTTCGACCTGCCGCCGATGCGCCATGCCTGATCAGATTTTCATTCGTAATCTCGAGATCCACGCAATTCTGGGCGTTCTGCCCGAGGAGCGGACGACGCCCCAGACTGTGCGGGTCAATGTGACGCTGGATACGGACACCCGATCCGCAGCCGCAAGCAGGGCGCTGGCCGACACGATCGATTATGCGGCGCTCGCCGAGGCCATCACCCGCCTGACTGAGGACGCAGCGCATCTGCTGGTCGAGACGCTCGCTGAGGACATCGCGGGTCTCGCACTGGCCGATCAGCGCGTCCGCGGCGTTACGGTGGAGGTCAGCAAACCCGAAGCGCTCGCGGCCGCAGACGCCGTCGGCGTGTCGATTTATCGGGAGCGATCAACCTAGCCGGTACGGGTACGAGGCCTAGAGATCCGCGCGCAGCCTCTCGAGCCGCTCTGCACGCGCGGCGCTGAGCGCAGCCCCGTAGGCAGGTCCAGGCGCAACGTTACCAGGCACCGCCACCGCCTTGAGGTCAGCCGCGGCGGCAAGCAGCCAGTCCTCCTGCGAGTTGCGCGACGATGCCAGATGGCTGACGACAAACGCCAGCCTTCGGTTATCGTGATGTGCGCGCATATCGGACAGCGCTTCAATGACCTCCGCAGCACCCGCGGTGCGCGCCCGGGCAACGAGATCGCCCCATAACCGCCAATCCCTGGCTGCTTCCAGATAGTCCTTCGGCGCTTTGATACGTTCACCCAGTATCATGAGCCCATCCAGCGGCAAGGGCAGATCGACAAATCGATCCCGCGCATCACCGACAGTGAACTCCAGCGCCTGCCCCTCGAGCTCCGCCAACCAGGGCGCCAGGCCGCGACAACCTTCCAGAACCGTGAAAAAGCGCTGCGGCGCGGGCGCCGCAAGCGCCTTGTGGAGCTCATGCCAGACCCGCTCCGCGGACAGCTCAGCGAGCGCACCAGCATCACACATGCGGCTCAAGAGCGTCGCCGTTTCCGGCGCCACCTCGAACCCGGGCAACTCGGCGGCAAACCGCGCTACCCGCAAGACCCTGAGCGGGTCCTCGGCAAAAGCAGCGGAGACGTGACGCAGTTGGCGAGCCTCGAGATCGGCCTGGCCGCCATACGGATCGACCAGCACGCCATCGCGCGTCTCGGCCATGGCATTGATGGTGAGGTCGCGGCGCTCGAGGTCCGCTTCCAACGTGACGTCCGCCGCCGCGTGCACCACAAAGCCGGTATGTCCCGAGCCGTGCTTGCGCTCGGTGCGCGCCAGCGCATACTCGTCGCGCGTCTCGGGATGCAGAAACACAGGAAAATCGCGGCCAACCTGCTGAAAGCCCAGCCGCAGCATCTCTTCGACGGTGCTGCCGACCACCACCCAGTCCCGGTCTCCGATCTCACGACCAAGCAGGCGATCTCGCACCGCACCGCCAACGAGGTAGGCATCCAGCGTGTCCGCAATGTCTTTCATGAGGCGGAAGATTAGGGCGCGCCGCCCCCGCGGGGCAAGCGCCGCAGCGCGCCAGTCACGCCGGCGCGATCACTCTCCGCCGGGCTTGGGCACGGCAAACGTATCCGTCACTTCCCCCTGCCACACGGACTCGAGCTGTACCGGAAACTTCCACAGGCGATAAACGTGCTTCAGCACCTCGTCGGTACTCGCACCCATGGGTTTGCGGGCAAACTGATTGTGCTGCAGCGTGAGGCTGCGATCACCGCGCAGATCCACGTTTACCGCCTGGATGTTGGGCTCTTTGTCACCGATGTTGTACTGACTGGACAACAGATCTCGCACTTCGCGGTAACCGTCTTCATCGTGAATGGCGCTTATGAGGTAGTTTTCTTCCTGGTCGTTGTCGACAACGCCGAAGAGCTTCATGTCGCGCATCACCTGCGGCGAGAGAAACTGCAGCACGAAGCTTTCGTCTTTGAAATCACGCATCGCCACATGCAGGACCTCCAGCCAGTTGCCGCCGGCGATGTCCGGAAACCAGCGCTTGTCCTCTTCCGTCGGGTTCTCGCACATGCGGCGCAAATCGCTGTAGATGGCGAAGCCGAGCGCGTACGGATTGATGCCGTTGTAGCCCGGATGATCGAACGGCAGCTGCGTCAGCACCGAGGTGTGCGATGTCAGAAACTCCATCATGAAACCATCGGTGACGAGACCGCGATCATAGAGGGTATTGAGCAGCGTGTAGTGCCAGAAGCTCGCCCAGCCTTCGTTCATGACCTGCGTCTGACGTTGCGGGTAAAAGTACTGGGCCAACTTGCGCACGATACGCACGATCTCCCGCTGCCAGGGCTCCAGCAACGGCGCATTCTTCTCGATGAAATAAAGCAGGTTCTCCTGCGGCTCGGCCGGGAATTTCTCTTCTTCCCGCGCGTCGATCTCGCGCGCCTTGGGCAAGGTGCGCCACAGATCGTTGAGGTTACGCTGTATGTACTCCTCGCGTTCGCGCTGCAGGCGGCGCTCTTCCTCGGCGCTGATCGGGTAGGGACGCTTGTAGCGATCCACGCCGTAATTCATGAGGGCATGGCAGGAATCCAGCACCTCCTCTACCGCCCGCACGCCATACCGCTCTTCACAGCGCGTGATGTACTGTTTCGCAAATACCAGGTAATCGATGATAGAGGTCGCATCAGTCCAGGTGCGGAAGAGATAGTTCCCCTTGAAGAACGAGTTGTGCCCGTAGCAGGCGTGCGCAATGACGAGCGCCTGCATGGTCATGGTGTTCTCTTCCATGAGGTAAGCGATACACGGGTCCGAGTTGATGACGATCTCGTAGGCGAGCCCCATGTAGCCACGCTGATAGTTTTGCTCGGCTTCGACGAAGTGTTTGCCGAACGACCAGTGATGGTAGCCAATAGGCATGCCCACGGACGCATACGCATCGAGCATCTGCTCCGAGCGAATGACCTCAATCTGATTGGCATATGTGTCGAGACCGTACTCTTCAGCAATCGCGCCGATTTCCCGGTCGTACGCCTCGATCAGATCGAACGTCCACTCACTTCCCGTGGAAATGGGTTCTCGTCTGGATGTGTGCGCGAGGTGACTCATCTAAGCGGCACTCCTCTTGGCGAACAGCTCACGGAAAACGGGGTAAATGTCTCCCACAGAACGGATGTGCTGCTGGGCGAACACGTCCGGATGCGCCGCCTCGAGCTTCGCATACTCTTCCCATAGCGCCTGGTGATGGCGCTTGGTGATTTCGACGTAGGCAAAGTACTGCACCTGCGGCAGGATCGACTCCGCCAGCAGCTTGCTGCACACCGGCGAGTCGTCGTTCCAGTTGTCGCCATCCGACGCCTGCGCGCCATAGATATTCCACTCGTCGGGTGAATAACGGTCTTCGATGATCTCGTGCATGAGCTTCAGAGCGCTCGAGACAACCGTGCCGCCGGTCTCTTTCGAGTAAAAAAACTCCTGCTCGTCCACTTCCTTGGCCACCGTGTGGTGGCGAATGAAGACCAGCTCCGTGCGGTCGTAGTGACGCTTGAGAAACAGATAAAGCAGGAGATAGAAACGTTTGGCCATGTCTTTGATGGCCTGGTCCATCGAGCCGGACACGTCCATCAGACAGAACATCACCGCCTGCGACGTCGGCACGGGCTTCTGCACATGCAGGTTGTAACGCAGATCCGTGTCATCGAGGAACGCGACCTTCTTGATGCCCTTCTCGAGCTCTTCGAGCGCTTTGCCGATGCGTCGAAGCGTGAGCTCATCGCCGGCGTGCTGCGCTGCCAGCAACGCTTCCTGCAGGGCAGCACGTTCGCGCTTACGTCGCGAATTCAGCGCGATGTGGCGCATCTTCGAGGCCCGCATCGTGCGCTGCACGGAGAGCTTTGCCGGCGTGCCGTCAGCGCTGTAGCCCGCATGCTCGTATTTGAAGCTGGACGTGCCCTTGAGGTGGCGCTTGCTCATATTGGGCAGTTCGAGATCTTCGAACAGCACCTCCATGAATTCGTCCGAAGTGAGCTGGAAAACGAAATCGTCTTCACCCTCACCCTGATCGGAGGCTTCCCCGTCACCGGCGCCACCACCCTGTCCGCCTTGCGGCCGCGGCACACGGTCACCCGCGACGAACTCGCGGTTGCCGGGGTGCACGACGGTGCGCTCACCGCCGTTGCCGTGATGGAAGACGGGCTCGGATACATCCCCGGCCGGGATCGCAACGTCTTCGCCGCGCTCCATATCGGTGATGCTGCGGTTGTCGACCGCTTTCTCCACCGCGCGCTTGATGTGTTTCTTGTAGCGCTCCATGAAACGCCGGCGGTTCACCATATTCTTGTGTTTGGCGTTCTCGCGGCGGTCTATCAGATAAGACATGGCGTTGGCCTGTGGTAATTGTCGTTTACTGTGACTTGCGTACCCGCATGTACCACTCGGACAACAGCCGCACCTGCTTCTCGGTATACCCCCGATCGACCATGCGCGCGACGAAGTCGTCGTGCTTCTTCTGCTCTTCCGTGCTCGCCTTCGTATTGAAAGAGATCACTGGCAGCAGATCCTCGGTGTTGGAGAACATCTTCTTCTCGATCACCGTGCGCAGCTTTTCGTAGCTCTGCCAGGAAGGATTGTCGCCACTGTTGTTGGCCCGCGCGCGCAGCACGAAATTGACGATTTCGTTGCGGAAGTCCTTGGGGTTGCTGATCCCGGCGGGCTTTTCGATTTTCTCGAGCTCTTCGTTCAGCGAAGCGCGATCGAGGATGTCGCCGGTTTCCGGATCCCGGTACTCCTGATCCTGTATCCAGAAATCCGCGTACGTGACGTAGCGGTCGAAGATGTTCTGGCCATACTCGGAGTAAGACTCGAGATAAGCCGTCTGGATCTCCTTGCCGATGAAGTCCACATACTTGGCCGAGAGGTACTCCTTGATATAGCCGAGATAACGTTCGCGCACTTCCTGGGGATAGTTCTCCCGCTCGATCTGCTGCTCGAGGACGTACATCAGATGTACCGGGTTGGCCGCTACTTCGGTCGGGTCGAAGTTGAACACCCGCGACAGGATCTTGAACGCAAAGCGCGTCGACAGACCGTCCATGCCTTCATCGACACCCGCGGTATCGCGATACTCCTGCATGGTCTTCGCTTTCGGGTCCGTATCTTTGAGGTTCTGGCCGTCGTAGACCTTCATCTTGGAGAAGACGTTGGAGTTTTCCGGTGCCTGCAAGCGCGATAGAACCGAAAACTGGGCCAGCATCTTGAGCGTATCCGGGGCGCACGGCGCTTCGCGCAGGGAGCTCTCCGCGACCAGCTTCTCGTAGATCTTCATTTCTTCCGAAACGCGCAGGCAGTAGGGCACTTTGACGATGTAAACGCGGTCGATGAACGCTTCGTTGTTTTTATTGTTGCGGAAGTTCTGCCATTCGGATTCGTTGGAGTGCGCAAGCACAACCCCGTCAAAGGGTATGGCGCCTATGGCCTCGGTGCCGTTGAAGTTACCTTCCTGGGTAGCGGTCAACAGCGGATGCAGCACCTTTATCGGTGCTTTGAACATTTCGACGAACTCGAGCAAACCCTGGTTCGCTTTACACAGACCGCCGGAGAAACTGTAAGCATCGGGATCGTTCTGCGCGAAGTCTTCGAGCCTGCGGATGTCGACCTTACCCACCAGCGCTGATATGTCCTGATTGTTCTCGTCACCGGGTTCGGTCTTCGCCACTGCGATCTGGTCGAGCGTGGACGGGTAAAGCTTGACGACCCGGAACTGGGAGATGTCGCCGCCGAACTCCTTGAGCCGCTTGGCCGCCCAAGGTGACATGATGCCCGACAGGTAACGTCGCGGAATGCCGTATTCATCTTCGAGAATGCGGCTGTCCTCCGCGGGATCGAACAGCCCGAGCGGGCTTTCGTTGACCGGCGAGCCTTTGAGCGCGTAGAACGGCTCTCGGTGCATCAGCGCCTTCAGCCGCTCGGCCAGGGAGGACTTACCGCCGCCCACCGGACCGAGCAGATAAAGTATCTGCTTGCGTTCCTCGAGACCCTGCGCGGCATGGCGGAAGAACGACACGATCTGCTCGATGGCGTCCTCCATGCCGTAGAACTCGTCGAATGCCGGGTAACGCTTGATGATCTTGTTGGAAAAAATCCGCGACAGCCGCGCGTCCTTGGACGTGTCGACAAACTCAGGCTCGCCGATGGCCATGAGCAGTCGTTCCGCCGCCGTTGCATACGTTTTGGGATTTTCTTTGCAGAGCACGAGATAGTCATCGAGAGACATCTCTTCCTGCTGAACCGCGTCGTAACGCTCCTGGAAGTGTTCAAATACGCCCATAGCCAAACTCTCCTTCGCTTGGCCTAGCGGCGCTATTACATCGATCCTGCCCGCTAAGCCGATATACCTGAGATCTCTCAGGCTGGGTTTACGGGCGTGGGTTGCTGATGCTGCTGGCAATCCACGCGGGTACTGCACTGGGCTTCACCGTAGCAGACAGCATATGTCCTACTGTGACGCGCTTCGCATTTACGCTGCAGAGGAGTGCATCTCTTTCCTCTTACATTAAGCGTAGCCCGTATTGCGTACCTGACAACTTGGACAACAGCAGGGACGATAAGTGGATATGTTTTGTTGGTTTGTTAGACGTGAGAAATCGGTCAATAAGTTTGCAGATAGGCCGCAAACCCTATTCAGAGCTGGCTTTCACGGATATTTTTCTGCCTGTTTCCAGATGCAGAGCGGTCAATTCCCGGCCCCAGACACAGCCGGTGTCCAGCCCGATGACGTGCTCCCGACCCGTGTGACCATCGAGCGCGGCCCAATGACCAAAGAGCAGTTTTTCCGGATAAGCGGCAGGCTCGACAAGCTCAAACCAGGGCAGCCAGCCAGGCGGCGCATCAGCCAAAGCACCTTTGTGCGCAAAGTCCAAGGTGCCGCGCTCATCGATCAGCCGCATTCGCGTTAAATAGTTTGTTATAGCCCGCAGCCTGGCCATGCCTTTGAGGCCGTCGTCCCAGAGATTGGGTTCGTTGCCGTACATCTCGCGAAAATATTTTTTGTAGCCGACTTTGGGATGCTCCCCCGCGAGAACTGCTTCGACCTCATATGCGAGGCTCTGCGCCTGGTCGATATTCCAGATATGGGGCAGACCGGCATGGGTCATCACATAACCCTTGGCCGTATCGCGATGCAGCATCTTGCAGCCGCGCAGCCAGTGCGCAATCTCTTCGGCGTCGGCAGCCGCTAACATTTCATCAAACGTATCGCTGCGTCCCGGGCTGTGGCCGCCAAAAACGATCGCAAGATAGTGGAGATCGTGGTTGCCGAGCACTATGCGGCATTGTTCCCGCATGGCCATAACGCGGCGTATCACCCCGAGCGAGTCCGGCCCACGATTGACGAGATCGCCCAACAGCCACAGCTCGTCTCCAGAGCCGAAGTCGATACGCTCGAGCAACAGCTCAAATTCTGCAGCGCATCCTTGCAGATCGCCTATCGCGTAGGTTGCCATTCAGTGGACAAGCTTAGGTATGGAGAGCGAGAACGGTTGGATCGGCACGTCGAAACGCCGGCCGTCACTACCTTCGAACTCGTACGAGCCCTGCATCGCGCCGACCGGCGTCTTCAATATGGCGCCGCTCGTGTACTCGAATGACGCGCCGGGTTCCAGTATCGGTTCCTGGCCGACGACACCCGCGCCACGCACCTCCTCCACTTCACCGCGTGCATCTGTAATGACCCAGTGGCGGTTGCGCAACTGACTCGTCTCGCTGCCGCGATTGATAATGCGTATCGTGTAAGCAAATACGTAGCGTTCGGCCTCCGGCTCCGACTGCTGCTCCAGATACTGTGTCGCTACTTTAACCTCGATATCGCTCATCAATTTACTGCCCGTGGCCCTGGCTGACCTGTCGCGCCAGGGCGACATATTCTTCGGCAGTTACGTTATCAGCGCGTATGCCGGGATCCAAGTCGCACGCCTGCCAGTCGAGGTCGAGACTCTTGAGCGCGTTGGACAGACGCTTGCGACGCTGGGCAAAGGCCAGGCGCAACACCTGGTCCAGCGTGTCCGTGTCCACTTCGGGGCGCGCATGCAGCGGCAGCAGCCGCACCACGCTGGACCAGACTTTCGGCGCCGGCTGAAAGCTTTCGGGCGCCACGTCAAAGAGGTGCTCGACGTCGAAGTAGAGCTGCGCCATGACACTCAAACGCCCCCACGCTTTGCTGCCGGGTGATGCGGCAAGACGCTGTGCCATCTCGCGTTGCAGCATGAAGTGCAGGTCCGCGATCTTTCCCGGGTGTTCCCGCACGTAGTCCGTAAACCTTGCCAGCAGCGGCGACGAGATGTTGTAGGGGAGGTTGCCGACGACACGCCAGGTGGACTCGCCCAGCAGCGCCGCCAGATCCACGCGCAGCACATCGTCATTGACCAACTCGATGTCCGCAAAGCGGGCGCGCAGGAAAGGCACGAGGTCGCGGTCGATTTCTACCGCAAGGTAGCGCGCCGGCAGCGGCGCGAGCAGTTCCGTCAGCGCGCCGTGACCCGGCCCGATTTCAAAGACCGCATCGGCGGCTCGAACCCCGATCGCGTCGACTATCCGCTGCAGGACTCCCTCGTCTGTCAGAAAATTCTGACCAAAACGCTTGCGCGCTTTCAACGCCAACCCTCAGACGCCCGCTGCGAGATGCGCGGCCAGCTGGAGCGCAGCGGCCATGCTCGAAGCAGAGACACCCGGCTTGCCCGCGAGATCCAGAGCCGTGCCGTGATCGACGGACGTGCGCACGAACGGGAGTCCCAGCGTGACGTTCACTGCGGCGCCAAAGCCTGCATATTTCAAGACGGGTAGTCCCTGATCGTGGTACATGGCCATCACCGCATCGGCGTTCTCGAGATACTGGGGTGTAAACAGCGTATCCGCGGGCAATGGACCTACGACGTTCACCCCTTCGTCGGCAAGCGCTGCACACACCGGCGTTATGGTTTCAATCTCCTCGTGCCCGAGGTGGCCCTGCTCACCGGCGTGCGGATTCAACCCCGCCACCAGGATGCGCGGACTGGCGATGCCGAACCACTTGCGCAGATGGCTGTCGAGGATACGCAGGCGACGGCTCAGCACCGTCCGCGATAACGCGGCAGATACGTCCTTGAGGGGAAGATGAGTGGTCGCGAGCGCAACCCGCAGCTCGCCCGCCACGAGCAGCATGACCACATCTTCGACACCGGCCCGGGCGGCGAGGTATTCCGTATGGCCGCTGAACTCGAGCCCAGCCTCGTTGACGATGGACTTCTGCATCGGGCCGGTCACCAAACCTGCGCAATCTCCATGACCACACGCATCGATCGCGTCATCGAGCGCCTGCATGAGTCCGGGAACGGCCGCCTGATTCAGCACACCCGGCTGCACCTCCACACCCAGCGGAACGTGTGAGACGGTCAGTCTGCCGGCCTCGCGAGCGGGCCGCTCCAGACAGTGATCGATGTTGAGGGAGATGCCCAGACACTCTGCACGCGCCTTCAGCATGTCTGCGTCGGCGAACGCGACCCAGTCTTGGGCGCGCGATGACTGCGCCAGGTAAACCATCAGATCCGGGCCGATGCCCGCAGGTTCTCCGGGCGTTATCGCGAGCCTAGTCATGCGCCGTTAGCGGCTAAAGACGCACTTCCACAAAGGCTTCGTCGCGGATCTCTTTGAGCCACTCCTGGCGTTCTTCCTCGAAGCGGCGCTTGTGCAGAATCTCGACCGCCATGTTCTCGCGCGCTTCCTGACTCATGTCCTCTTCACGACGATCCAGCACCTGCAAAATGTGCCAGCCGAAGTTCGTGAGGAACGGTTCGCTGACCTCACCGATTGCTGTCGCGTCCATGATCGCGCCGAACTGCCCGACAAACTGATCGGCCGTGGCCCAGCCCAGGTCACCGCCGTTCAGCGCGGAAGCAGGATCCTCGGAGTGTGTCTTTGCCAGCTCGGCAAAGTCGCCACCGCCGTCGATTTCACGCTTGATCTCGTTGATGAGATCAGCCGTTTCCTCCGGGCTACGGATTTCCGAGGGCTTTACCAATATATGTCTGAGATTGGTTTGTTCGATCCGCTGCATGCCGGCGCCCCGCTGCTCGAGGAGCTTGATGATATGGATCGCGCCGCTGGTTTTGATCGGCTGCGCAATCTCGCCGACAGCCATGCTGAGCACTTCCTCGGCAAAAAGGCTCGGCAGCTCACCGGCGCGACGCCAGCCGAGGTCGCCGCCTTCCAGAGCGCGGCTGCTGCTGGATCTGGCAATGGCCATCTGGGCAAAGTCGGCGCCATCGCGCAGTTCGCGCACGATCTCGCGTGCCTCGGCTTCCGCAGCGGCAACGACTTCGTCCGACGCGCGTTCTTCCAGGCTGAGCAGAATGTGTCCCACGCGATACTCGTCGGAGAGCAGTTGCTGGTAATACGGCGAGTTGAGCAAACCCTGCACGTCCTGCTCGGATATCGACACACGGCGATTGATGATGCCCCGCTGCAGCCGGCCTATGAGCATCTCGGTGCGGATCTCTTCACGAAAGCCGCGATAGCTCATGCCGTCTGCTGCCAGCGCCTGCTGAAACTGATCCAGCGTCATGTTGTTGCCCTGGGCAAAGTTCATCACGGCGCGCGTCAGCGTTTCGTCGTCGATCTGTATACCCCGCCGTTCCGCTTCCTGACGCTGAATGCTCTCGAGGATCAGACGTTCCATCAGCTGGCTGATGAGCACTTCGTTCGGCGGCATCCGCATGTTCTGCGCACGCATCTGATCCACGACCTGGTCATAACGGGAACGCAACTCCGAGGCGAGCACGACATCGTCATCGACCACCGCCACGATCGCATCCAGCTCTTCGTAGACGGCGTGGCTCGAGACCACAGCCAGAGAGAGGCAAACGCCTGCCGCCAGAGCGCCCCAACGCTGGGTATGTTGTGCCAACCAATTATTCGCTTGCATCGCTGTTCGAATCCTTTGCGGTACTGCCGGGATCTGGGCGATCTCCGACGCTGAAACCTAGTTGTTGAAAAAGTCGCTCTGCTCAGGCGAGCGATAGCCGCGGACACCCCGCTGGAGGACGGATTCTACCTTAGTCCCGAACCCGGCGAGGCCCTTAAATACAATCTGCAGGAACACGCCGTCGTCACCCTCGACCTCATCGAAGTTCGTTGCCGTCGGGCTGTCGAGAAAGCGCCGCGCCATCAGACGCACCTGCAGGCAGCAATCGTTGTATTCGATGCCGCCGAAGCCTTCTATGGTTCGACCGCTGATGAGGTCGAAGTTCCACCGACCGACAAGCGCAAAACGTTCGAATAACGGCCAATATAACGAGACATCCGACTGCTCGATCTCCTCAGTGCCATCGTCGCGCTTGCGATAGCCGAGGTTGAAGATGTGCCGATTATCGCGCCGGTACTGGATGCCGACACCGCTCTCGAGCACCCGTTCATCATAATTGTCCCAGACGATGTTGCCCGTGAGGCGCCAGGGACCGCCGAGCTGCGCCGATGTTTCCGCGGCAAGCGCCGAGCTATCGCGCAAGTCATTGACCCCGGGCGTGCCCGCAAGCGTCACCCGCCGGTCATCGAAGTAATGGATCTCACCAATGCTGAAACGGAAATGCTCACGGCCGCTGTTGCGGGATATGAATCTAGTGGTGATGCCAACCGAAGCCTGATCGGCATCGCCGATACGATCCAGGCCTGCAAACCGGTTGTCGCGGAAGAGCTGCGTGTAGCCGAAAGTCAGACGCGTCGTGTCAAAGAGCGGCAGATTGCTCTGCTCGTCAAACTCCTGATACAGATAAAACACCCGCGGCTCGAGCGTCTGTATGAGGTCGTTACCGAACCAGTTGAGATCCCGTTCGAAAAAGAGACCGCCGTCCACACTGCCCATGCCGATGTTTCGGTCCGGGTTGTCATCCACCAGCTGCAGACCGCCCGCGGCGCTGTCCTGCTCGAGGTCATAGGAAGTGTGGCGGTAACCGCCGGTCAGGCGCAGGAACCCGAACGGCCATGCCAGCGGCATGCGCAGCCGCGGCTCGAAGTGCGCGCGATTGCCCGTCACCGCCGCCAGACCGTTCAGACCGTCCGTATCGCGGTCGAACTCGGAGACCTTGGCGCCCAGGCTGAACTCAAACGGCCCGGGCAGCGGTGTCGTATAGATCATCTCGAGTTCGGGCAGACGCTGATAGTCGTCGACGGTGACGTTGTCGAGGCGCTGGAAACGCTGCACCCAGAGCCGGGTGAACAGACGCTCGTTGGCGTACTGGATCTCCGCTTTACGCTGCAGCTCCCGGCGCGCGGAAAGGCTGAGATCGGAACCGAGGTCGCTGAAATAGTCGCGGTCGCTGACCGCGGTGTAGTCGATCAGCGTGCGCACCGGGCCGATGCGGCCCTCGTGGTTGATTCCACCGAGCCAGCGATCCGCGGGGTCGAATGACCCCAGGACCGCCTCGCCGCCGGCCTCATCGAAGTCATCGCGGTCGAGCGTGCCGTTGTAGATGTCATCTTCCGGCAGCAGCGCCCCGCTCAGCGTCGTGTTCTGCCAGCCAGACATGTGGCGGAATTCCAGTTCCGCGCCCGCGCCGCGTTCGCTCATGTAACGCGGGATGATGGTTGCGTCGTAGTTGGGCGCCAGGTTGAGGTAATACGGAATCGAAACGTCAACACCGTCCTCGTCGGAGTAGCCGAGGTTCGGAAACAAAAACCCCGACACGCGCTCGTCACTGACCGGAAACTTGAGATAGGGCGTATAGAACACGGGTACCGATTTCAGGCGCAGAACGGCCCCGCGCGCGGTCCCGAACACCTCGTCCTTGGCGATCGCCAGCGAGTCGGTGCTGAGACTCCAGCCGTTATTGCCCGGCTCGCAGCTGGTGAAGCGGTTGTCTGCCAGCAGCAGATCACCGTCGGTATCCTGATTGACCGTCGCCGCGCGCCCGCGCAGCCGCGCATCGACGATCAGAAACTGCGCGTCGGCAAGATCCGCTTCTTTCGTATTGAGATGCACGGTCGCCGCATCCCCCTGCATCACGAGGCCGGGCTGATCCATGCGCACGCCTTCCGGAAAAGTGGCGACGCGGCTGTCGTAGTCGACATCCGCGCGTGGCGCAACCAGCCTGCGGTTACCCTGCTCGATCAATACATTGCCGCTGAGCGCCGCGTTGACATCGATGACCGAGGTCAGCGCGTCGGCTTCTGCCTCTATCGGGAAATCTGCATCATCAGCCACCGTCGGGTGCGGAAAGCTGCGTTGCACATAACGGCCCGGGCAGAAACCATCGGCCGCATCGCGCACGTAGAGCGTTTCGGCCAGGTCCGGTACCGGCGCGTAATCTGCCTGCGTCGGACGCGGCGAGGAAGGGGTGAACCAGTCCGCAGGATCGAGGCTGAGCCCGGTCAACGGGTCTATGTTCGATGGCGCGGTGTTCGATGGAGCGGTGTTCGATGGAGCGGCGTTCGATGCAGCAGCGCGGGCAGCCTCGGGATCCGGCGGTGGTACCGGGCGCGCTGTCGCCGGATCGGCGGTCTCGGTTGCCGCCGCAGGCAGTTTCGGTGCCTGACTTTTTGGCCGTGGCGCCGGGCGCTGGCCGCGGTCTTCCTCACAATGCCAGCCTTCGCCACTGGCGTCCGGGGTACAGACATACCCGCGCGCAGGCGCAGCCGCCGGTGCCGCGAACACGCGGCCTGGCATTGCCCCATTCGTTAGGATAATTATCAGGGCTCCTGCCAGAAGCCGCGTCCCATTCATACGCCCATAATAAAGAAATGCCGTCCCGGTTATAATCGCATCGTGAAAGAAAACCTCCTTGCGCATTCGCAGTTCGCCTGGTGCGAAAGTCATCTGTCCCCACAGAAAATCGCAAGCGTCGAGCCGCTGCGTGTGGAGGCGAGCCACCGCCACTTTTATCGCTTGCGATGTCCCGCCTTGACGGCGGTGCTGATGTTATCTCCGCCGGAACTCGAGGATAACGAGCGGTTCGTCACGCTTGCGGAAATCTTCCGGTACAACGGCCTGCCCGTGCCCATGCTGCTCGCCAGCGACCTAGAGGCCGGCTGGTTTCTGCTGGAAGACCTGGGCGATGTGCATCTCGAGGACACGTATGCGAGCCCGGAACGCGAGGAGGCGCTGGCGAGCGCCGTGGCCACACTGGCTGAACTCGGCCGCGTCACCGCGCCCGCCATCGAACCCTACACCCCGGCCCGTTTTGCGATGGAGCTCGATATTTTTACGCAGTGGCTGGCGGACAAGGCGCTCGGGTTGGAGATTGAAGCCGCGGCAGAGTTCGACCTTCTGATCGCAGCGACCCAGGCGCAGCCGCAGGCGTGTGTGCATCGGGATTACCACTGCCGTAATCTGCTCTGGCGCGACCATCAACTCGGCATCGTCGACTTCCAGGATGCGCTGCACGGCCCCTGTTTGTACGACATCGCGTCGCTGCTGCGCGACTGCTATTACACGTTTGAAGAAGATGAAATCGCCCGGTGGCTCGCAGTGTTTACCGCCGCGACCCCGGCCCTGGCCACCCGCAGCGAGGGTGAGATCAAGCGCTGGTTCGATTTCACCGCGATCCAGCGCCAGCTCAAAGCCATTGGCATCTTCGCACGCCTGCATCTGCGCGACGGCAAGTCTTCGCACCTCTGCCACATTCTGCCGGTCACGGAACGCCTGATTGCGCTGGTGAACAACTATCCGGAGCTGCAGCGGCTCGAAGAGCAACTGGAAAGTTGCAAAAAGAAATTGTACGAGAAGGCAGACACTGCCGAGTGGCAGGCGCTCGTTGCCACAGAGCCGCCCGCGTGAAAGCCATGATCCTTGCCGCGGGCCGCGGCACGCGCCTCGCGCCGCTGACCAACACGATACCCAAGCCCATGCTGCCGGTCCGCGGGAAACCCCTGATCGCCTGGCAGGTAGAGGCTTTGAGCGCGGCGGGGGTCACCGACCTGGTGATCAACCTGCACCACCTCGGCGAGCAGATCCAGGCGCACCTCGGCAATGGGGACAAGTACGGCCTGCGCATCGAATACAGCGTCGAGGCGGAGCTCCTGGAGACAGGCGGAGGTATCGTCAACGCATTGCCATTGCTGGGACATGAAACTTTCTGGTTGCTCAACGGCGACATATTTACCGACTTTGCAATCAGCAGGCTACCGCGCACGCTGACCGATGGCGATCAGGTGCATCTCGTGCTGACACCGACGCCCGCCTATCGTGAAAGCGGCGACTTCGAATTTGCCGACGGGCGTGTCACCAGGCGCGGCGATACATACGTTTATTGCGGCATCGCCGCTCTTTCACCGGCGCTCTTTGCCGGCCACGAGCGCAACCATTTCTCGCTGCGCGACCTCTATTTCGGCGCCATCGCTGCAGGCAGGGTCTCCGGCCAGATACATGACGGTACCTGGCATGACATCGGCACCCTGGACGAATACGAAGCATTACGTGACGGCTGACACCATTCGCTGTCAGATATCAGCAAGCCATGTGAGTTGGCCTATGCTTAACAGACCATGCAAGCACAAATGCTCTACAACAACTGGTTCGGCAAAGCGGTCGGCGCTACCTGCGCCTGGATCTGGGCGCCAACCGACGCGATCTGGCTCGCGGCCGCAGTCATCACCGGCATTGGTCTCGGTCACCTCTACGACCTCTGGGCCGCGCACATGCACGACGGTGAGGCGGCGAGCCTTGCCCAGATCAACAGCGGCAACGACAGCAAGGCAGCGCCGTACGCAGAGTTTCTATTCGCCGCCCTCGGGCGGATCGCCAAAGCCAGCGGCAGAGTCACCCCCGATCACATCGCTCACGCGGAACGCGTGATGCAGCAGATGGGCATGGACGCGGCGGGCAAGACGCAGGCGCAACGCTGGTTCCGCCAGGGTAAGAGCGGCGATGCGGCCCTCAGCGACTTGTCCCGGGAGTGCCTTGCTGCAGACCAGAAAGGCAGCGCCGCGCGGCTGACGATTCTACGCTGCCTGTGCGCAATGGCCGCGATCACACCGAGCGACAGCGGCGTCAGCACGCTCAAATCGCTGGGCGGCCTGCTTGGCTTCGCGCCCAGCCGTATCGCCGGCGAATTCGGTGCGTATCACGACGCGCGCCACCAGGCAGAGCACAACGCTGGAGGCCCGCAGGGCAGCGGCAGCGAACTCGATGCGGCCTATCGGCAACTGGATCTGCAGCCCGGCGCGACGCTCGATCAGGTCAAACGCGCTTATCGGCGCCTGGTGAGCCGGACGCACCCGGACAAACTGCCGCGTGATGCAAGCGACGCCGAACAGCGCGCCGCGCAGGAGCGTATGGTCAAGCTGCGCGACGCTTTCGAGCGTATCAGCGCCGCCTCCTGAGAACGATAGACGGTCAGCCTGCCTGCAGGCGACGTTTCAACCACCCACGCAGCTTGCGCTGCACGAGACTGTCCGGGCCGGCACGCCCCAGCGGCAACCGATGCAGTTCTGTCCCCTCCGCCAACGGTAGATCTTCCGGCCAGCCGCGCGGATGTTCCTGCAGAATCAGCGTCGGCGCCGGCAACGCAGACCAGATCTCTTTGTCTTCGGCACTGGTAAAACCCTGCTCGATCCACGGCACGTTGACGTAGACCACGCCCGAGACCGCAGGTTGCTCCGCAACAGCCAGACGCGCGCACGCTTCGCCTTCGCAGGCGACGAGCAGAGTCTGCACGTCCTGGACCCGCTCGCGCGCCGCGCTGAGGAGCGCAGCAAGATCTTCGGCGTCGGGCAGGTTAGTAAAATAGGTCTGCCAGCCATATGCCGGCAACGCGCGGCGCAGGGCAGCGAGATGACCGGCGCCGTTCGCGCTCGCGTCTTCCTCCGCCAATAGCAGAATGCTGCCACGCGCAGCGGAGCGCGCTGGCTGCACGGCAATCCAGCGTTGCTCACCCTGCCAATCGAACCACAGCACCTCTTCACGAGCGGCCAGACTGCGGCCGCGTTCGGCATAACTCGTCAGATGTGATTGTCTGACCGCCGTCGCATCCGTCACGGCAACAGTTTCTTTTGCCGCGTCTTCCGCTGCACCCGCCGACAGGGCAACCAAACCAATAAAAGCTGCGCTCAACACATGTTTCATATCGAAAAGTATAGGTCGCACCAGTAGAATGTGGCGCCCATGACACCCTGGATAGCCCCTTCCATCCTCGCCGCCGACTTCACCCGCCTGGGTGAGGAAGTGCGCGCCGTGCTCGACGCCGGCGCCGACACGATTCATTTCGATGTGATGGACAACCACTACGTCCCCAATCTCAGCATCGGGCCGCTCGTGCTCGAGTCGCTGCGTAAAGCCGGCATCGAGGCGCACGTCGACGTCCACCTGATGGTGAAACCAGTGGACCGGCTCGTCGGCGATTTCCTCGACGCGGGGGCAGACCTCATCTCCGTGCACCCGGAAAGCACCGAACATCTGCACCGCACGCTCAACATGATTCGCGAAGGCGGCGCCAAGAGCGGCCTGGTATTCAATCCGGCAAGCCCCATCGACGTATTGAACGAGGTCATCGACAGCGTTGATCTCGTGCTGATCATGTCCGTGAATCCAGGCTTTGGCGGTCAGTCTTTCATTCCCTCCAGCCTCGACAAGCTACGTCGCGTGCGCGCGCTGATAGACGCCGCCGATCACGAGATCCGGCTGCAGGTTGATGGCGGCATCAAGACCGACAACATCGCAGCCGCGGCGGCAGCGGGCGCGGATACGTTCGTCGCCGGCACCGCAATTTTCGGGAGCGACGACTACGCAGCCACCATCAGGGCGATGCGCGAAGCCATCACCAGCGCCTCTTGAGCGACCCGCAAGC
Source organism: Pseudomonadales bacterium (assembly GCA_965267275.1). Taxonomy (GTDB): domain Bacteria; phylum Pseudomonadota; class Gammaproteobacteria; order Pseudomonadales; family Azotimanducaceae; genus UBA4421. Next base: position 111,426 of record OZ253950.1, on the reverse strand, counting down.
CTGGCAGCGGCGCTACTCTGCCTACCTTTTCGATCTGGACGGTACGCTGATCGATACCGTGCCCGATCTCGCACGCGCGCTGAATTTCTGCCTGAGCCAGGCGGGCCTGGGGCCGGTTGATCAAAGCCTGGCGAGACACTGGGTCGGGCACGGCGCGCGCGTGATGATCGACCAGGCGCTCGCCCACCACGGGTCCAGCAGAGACAGCGCTGAGCTTCTGCCCGTGTTTCTCGAGTACTACTCCCACAACATCGCGGTGCACAGTCAGCCCTATCCGGGGGTAGAGGAGACGCTGCAAACATTGCGGGATCGGGGGGCGCGCCTGGCCGTGGTGACGAACAAACTTGCAGGGCTGAGCAACAGTCTGCTCGCAGAGCTGGCGCTCGACCGTTACTTCGAAAGGGTCGTCGGGGGTGACACCGCCGCGGCACCCAAACCCGATCCGGCGCCAGTGCAGCTTTGCCTGGAACACTTCACGGTGGATGCAGAGGACACGCTCTTCGTCGGGGATTCAGCAACCGACGTCAACGCGGCGCGCGCCGCGGGAGTGCCTGTCGTCTGTGTGCGCGACGGCTACAACCAGGGTACGGACGTACGCACGCTCAACCCGGATGGGGTCATCATGAGTTTCGGAGAATTGCTGATCTAGCGGGCCGGCTCGCGCGCCGGGCCGCCGACGATATTGGCAAACATGAGCCTGAGCGCGCCCTCTTTGTCCGCGTCGAGCCGCGCCAGCGAATCCATCGGCGCGGTGCCGTTGTCGCTCTTGTGCATTTTGTTCAGCAGGAGCGAGGCAATACCGTGCACTCCGGCCCAGGTCACCCCGCTGAACTGCTCGACATCCACCTGCAGCCCCTTCTCCTCGATGACCATCCGCAGCATGCGCTGAACCTGCCCGTACGTTTCGCTCGCGGCGGTCGTCAGCATCTCGTATTCAGTGAAGTCGCCGAGAATGGAGCCGAACATGAGCTGGTAAGCCACCGGATTCTCCATCGCGAACTCGATGTAGGTGACCCCCATCGCGACGAAGCGATCTTCGACATTCAGATCCGACTCCACCACGGCACGCGTGCGCGCACCAAGGGTCTCGAACCCCTGGGTCGCGAGCGCTGCCAGCAGACATTTCTTGGTCGGGAAATGCCGGTAAGGCGCCGTTGCTGACACCCCGGCCTCCCGCGCCAAAGCACGCAGGCTGAGTTTCTCGGTGCCGTGCTCAGCAATGTGTTCCGCCGCGAGCGCCATCAGAGTTTCCGGCAATCCCCCATGGTGATAGCCGCTGCGATCTGTGGCTGCCTGCTGTGCGTTCATCGTTCCGACCCTTCCGTTTTCGTTTTATCCGCGTCGCGGTTTCAGCATCGGCGCATGCGCTCTGAAGCTGCGTGCACGCCGGATGTTATATCGCCTGATTGTACCGGCGCCCCCCCAGGCACAGTCAAAGCGCTTGCCAACTCTGTGGCGAGACCGTCCATCAAATTGCGCTGCGGGCAATTATTGTCCGGCTCGGGCAACTCTGCACGTCTAATTCACGACAGATTCACGACCGCCATGTTGACATTGCTCACATCATCGATAGCATGGTGATACCGGATGTAAGCAATGCTTACATTAACACGCAACACACGGAGAGGCACATGCACGCCCGCATGATCCGCAGAAATTTCGCACAGCAGTGGCGCCGCATCCTGGTCGTTGGCGCTGCCGTCCTCGCCTTCGAGGTCTGCCTGCTCTACAGCGCCAGCGCCCACGCCGAGGTGAACGTGGCTTACATATCCGCAGCAGCCGAAGACAGCTATGCCTCGGAGCGTGTCTACGCCGGACGCACCGTTGCAGGACGCGCCGCGGAGCTCGGATTCAAAATTGGCGGCGAGGTGGAAACGCTGCTGGCGGACATCGGTGACGTCGTCGCTGCCGGTGAGGCGCTTGCGCGCCTGGACAGCCGGGCAATCGACGCCCGCCGTCAGCAGGCGGCTGCGGACGTGAGCCTCGCACGCGCAAACATCGAAGCGCTGCAGGCGGAAACGCAGCTTGCACGCAACACCGCCGGGCGCATCGAGAACCTGCGCAGCAAAGGCCACGCTTCGCAACAGACTTACGACGAAACCCAGCTCAACCTGCGCGCCAAGACCGCCCAGCTGCAGGTTGCCCAGGCGAACCTCGCGCGCGCCAGAGCGGCGCTGCGTGCGGTGGAGGTCGAGCTTTCCGAGGCTGTCGTCAACGCGCCTTTTGATGGCGTGATACAGGCGCGCCACGTCGATGAAGGCGCCCAGGTCGGACCCGGGCAGATCGTCTTGCGCCTCGTCGAGAAGGACCGTGCCGAAGCGCATGTAGGCATCCCCGCTGAAGTCAGCGTGCAGCTCACGAAAGACGAGACGTACACGATCCGTTGGAACGGTACCGCCTACGCGGCACGGCTGAACGCCGTGCTGCCGGAGATAGACCCGGCTACCCGCACCCTCACCGCGGTGTTCGAGCTCGGCGCGAGCAGCATCCCTCTGGGCGGCGTCGTCGAGCTGACGTTCAGCGAAAAGGTCGCCACGCCCGGCTTCTGGTTACCGCTGACCGCGCTTACGGCAAGCGATCGCGGCTTGTGGGGCGTTTATGTCATCGACGCCGACAACACCGTGGAACGACGCCTGGTCGAAATTGTGCATACCGACGCCGAGCGGGTCTTCGTGCGCGGCACGCTGAGTAACGACGATCGAGTGATCGCCACAGGCGTACAGCGCGTCGTTCCGGGGCAGACGGTCAACCCCGTTGCACAACCCCGAGAGCTGAGAGTCTCCTATGCGGGCTAATGCGTTCTACACGAATCCGCGCCTTACCGCGCTCCTGATCCTCTTCATCGCCGTGATGGGCGGCATGGCGTTCTCCAGCCTCGCACGCCAGGAAGACCCCACGATGACCGAGCGCTGGGCACGCGTGAATACCTTTCTACCGGGCGCCACCGCTGAACGCATGGAGTCTCTGGTCAGCGAACCGCTGGAGACGGCGTTGCGCGAAATCCCCGAAATTCGCGAAATCGATTCGACCTCCAAGGCGGGTCTGTCGGTTGTCGGCGTCGAGCTCTATGACAGCATCGGCGCTGACGAGGTCGATGCCATCTGGTCGGAAGTACGGGACAAGCTGGGCGATGCTTATCCCAGCCTGCCGAACGGCACCAGCGAGCCTGAACTGCTGCTCAACAAGCCGCTCGCCTCTACCCTGATCGTCGCGCTCAGCTGGGACCAGGACGGCCCCATGCAGCAGGGCATCATGTCGCGCCTGGCTGAATCCCTGCGTCTGCGTCTGGCCAACCTGCCCGGCACCGAAGAAGCCGATACCTGGGGTGAAGCCGAGGAGGAAGTCCTGGTGAGCCTGGATCCTTATCGTCTGGCGGCCGCGCGCCTGACTCCCGAACAGGTCAGCGCGGCGATACGCGCCGCTGATACCAAGGTGCCTTCAGGACGCCTGCGCGGCAGCGGCGCGGACCTCCTGGTTGAGGTCGACGGTGAGCTGGACTCGCCCGAGCGCATTGCGCGTATACCCGTCACGGTGAGCGCGCTGGGCAACACCCTGCGCGTCGGCGACGTTGCGACGGTGCGCAAACACAGCGTCGATCCGCCTACATCCGCCGCTTTTCACGGCACGGAACCGGTGTTGCTCGTCAACGCGAAAATGCAGCCCGGCTTGCAGATCGAAAACTGGACAGCCCGGGCCATGGCGATCATCGAAGACTTCGAGGCGTCCGTACCACAGCAGATCGGTGTCGACGTGGTGTACTCGCAGAATACCTACACCGGACAGCGCATGGGCGACCTCGGCACAAACCTGCTGTTCGCGCTGTGCATCGTGATGCTGGTGCTGATCTGGTTCATGGGCGCGCGCTCCGCGCTCACCGTGGGCGTGGCCCTGCCGCTGTCCGGGGGAATGGTGTTGATTGGCATGCAGGCCCTGGACATCCCGCTGCATCAGATGTCGGTGACGGGGCTGATCATTTCGCTGGGTCTCCTCATCGACAACGCCATCGTCGTCGTCGAAGACTACAAGCTTCGTCGCGGACGCGGCGCCGACATTCCGGAATCCATTGCGGCGGCGATCAGGCATCTGCTGATCCCCCTCGGCGCGTCGACAGCAACGACGGTGTTTGCTTTCATGCCGATCGCCCTGGCGCCCGGCGGCGTTGGTGACTTCACCGGTACCATCGGAGTCACGGTGGCGCTGTCTGTGGCTTCCAGCTTCTTTCTGGCCATGACTGTGGTCCCCACCATTGCGGGTTTCCTGGAAAAGCGCTGGCCCAGCCGCGACGGCCATCGCTGGTGGCAGACGGGCTTCAGCCACGCCGGGCTGACGGCTCGCTATCGGTCGACCATCGTCGCCGTTCTCAAAAAGCCCTGGCTTGGCATCGGCGTGGCGTCGCTGCTGCCCATCATCGGCTTCGCTCTTGCCCCGACACTCACGCAGCAGTTTTTCCCGCCGGTCGATCGCAACCAGTTTCAGATCCAGCTGTCCCTGCCGACACAAGCATCGATCGCGCAAACCAAAGCCGCAGTGGCGAGAGCAGACGCGATCCTGCGCGCAAATCCGGACATCACGGACAGCTTCTGGACGATCGGCGAAGGCGCTCCGAGGGTGTTCTACAACGTTGTGTCGCTGAACGAGCGCGTAGTCAGCTTCGCTTCCGCCTGGGTGAATACCACGTCGCCCGAGGCGACGCAGCGGATCCTGCCGGACGTGCAGCGAGACCTCAGCGCAGCCCTGCCGGAAGCCGTCGTTCTGGCCATCCCGTTCGAACAGGGTCCGCCCACCGATGCGCCCATTGAAGTGCGGATCGTCGGCCCGGATCTCGACGTGCTCCGCACGCAGGCGGAACGGCTGCGCGGCATATTGGCGTCGGTGAACAACGTCACGTTCACCCAGGCAACCCTGTCGACGTCGGAGCCGAAGCTGACATTCGTGCCGCAGGAGAACGCGGCCGCTGTGGCTGGCATGGCCACGGGTGACTTATCCAGGCGCCTGAACGCGGCGCTGCAGGGTACGCTCGCGGGCACCGTACAGGAGGGCAACGCGGAGCTCGACGTACGCGTGCGCGTCGGCAATGCCTACCGCGACGAGCTGGCTGATCTGACGACGCTACCCCTGCTGACCGCCAACGGCCAGGGCGTGCCGCTAGACGAACTCGGCGACTGGCGCCTGGTCCCCACCGCCTCTGCCATCGATCGGCGGCAGGGGGAGCGGGTCAGCACCGTGCAGGGATTTGTCGTTCCCTTCACCCTGCCCGCAGGCGTACTGGCTGAATTTCGTGAAGCCATCGACGCTGCCGGCTTCGCGTTGCCTGACGGCTATCGCCTGCAGGTCGGCGGCGAAGCAGAGCAGAGCGCGGAGTCGATGGGCAATCTGCTGTCCGTGTTTGCCTTCTTCGCACTTGCCATGGCGGCGGTCGTCATTCTGTCTTTGAACTCTTTCCGACACGCCGCGCTGATCGGGGCGATTGCGATCATGAGCTTCGGTCTCGCGCTCTTCGGCGTCAGGCTCTTCGGCTACCCGTTCGGTTACATGGCATTGATCGGCTCGCTCGGCATGATGGGTCTTGCCATCAACAGCGCCATCATCGTCCTGTCTGCCTTGAAAGCGTCGCCGGGGGCTCTGGCTGGCGACATCGACGCAACCGCGGATGTGGTTGTCGACGCAACGCGCCACATCGTCTCGACGACGGTAACGACAATTGGCGGCTTTGTGCCCCTGATCGTCGATGGCGGGACGTTCTGGCCGCCTCTGGCCACAGCGATCGCAGGCGGTGTCGGCGGCTCGGCAATCATCGCGCTCTACATGGTGCCCGCGGTGTTTTCCGCACTGAAACGCCGTGACACGTCCAGCCTGCCCGCTAACGAGGAGCTCGACGAACGCCACCAGGTTGCATTGACCGACTGGCAATCGCCGTCTTTGGATCAACTGGCGACACAGCGCCGCTGACCAGACGTTATCTGGATATCACCGTTGCGCCCCCTGCAGGCTGACTTTCAGCTGCAGGAGGCGCGGATCCGCGCGCCGGCTCAGGGTTCGCTCGACGACGGACAGCGCTTCCGCCGGCTGCCCGAGACTGTTGAGGGCTACCGCGTAGACATAGGCTGAATCCGCGTTGCTTTCATCCAGATCCCAGGCCTGCTCGAGCAGCGGCAGCGCGCTTGCGGCCTCTCCCTGGCGGACGAGCCAGAGGGCCCTGGCGACCAGGACGTCCGGCATGTCCGCGGTAAGCTGCACCGCCTCGGCAAGCAGAGATCCACCCTGATGATCGCGGCCGGTAGCCCGCAGCAGGTCAGCCAGATTCACCAGGCCCGGGACCCACTGTGGATTGATCGCGAGCGCGTCGCGCAACGCACGTTCGGCCTGCGGTATCTCACCGAAAATCATGTGCAGACCAGCGAGATTGGAAAGGCCTTCCGGCGTATCCGCGCTGAAGGCCAGCGTTTCACGGTACTCGGCAAGGGCCGAGGCCATGCCCTGCTGGCGGGCAGGCGTCAGCGCGCTATACACCGATAACAGGCTTTGTACCGCCTCGGTGCGCACAGCCAGCACCGGATCATCGAGCAGCGGGCGCACGAGCCGCCAGCGACGCTCGGCGCCGAAGCGTTGCGCGCCGCGTAACGCGCCCAACCGCAGCAGCGGGTCGGCCGCTGCAAGGCCAATCTGCAACTGCCGCGCACTGCCGCCCTGCTGATAAGCCGCCATCAGCGACAACGCCGTGGCGCGCACCATGACCGGCTGCTGCTCATCTGCGGCAATGTCGACGAGGGCCTGTTCCGCCCGCGGCTCGCCGCGCCGGGCGGCGGCAAACGCATGCGCGAAGTGTTCGCCGCGAGGTTCCCGGCCGACCTCAGCCAGCTTCGCCACCGACCAGCTCGCCGCCTCATCGTGACACGCGGCACAGGCATCCGGCACGCCCAGGCTGGCGCTCAAGTCCGGACGTGGAATTCGAAAACTGTGGTCACGCCGCGCATCGACACCCATATAGACCTTCGCCGGCATATGACAAGACACACAACGGGAGCCGGGAGAGTCCGGTTCGTGCAGATGGTGCGCAGCAGCAGCAAAGTCGGCCCTGGGCGCGGACGGGAACTGAGGGTTACCTGCCGGCGAATGGCACTGAGTACAGACACCATCCCCGCTGATCCGCAGCTCGGCGCTGTGCGGCTCGTGGCAGTTGCTGCACGTCACGCCGGCGCCATGCATGCGGCTTTGCAGAAACGAGCCGTATACGAAAACTTCATCCAGGATCTGGCCATCGACGTGGTAGAGACCTTGATCGAGCATCGCCGGCCGGTAGTGATCAAAGTAGTCATCACCGGGAACGAACCCATCGACCAGCTGGCTGCGCCGGCTGTGACACTGGGCGCACACCCCGATTTCTGCGGCAGGCGCGTCAAGCTGCGCGAAGCCAGCCGGATCGGCCGGATCGCTCACATGCAGGGAGCCCGGCCCATGACAGGCTTCGCAGCCTACCGAGATCTCCGCGTATTCGGTGGCATAGACATCGCTTGCGCGGTCGTAACCTTTGACAACGGCTGTGGAATGACAGTCGGCGCACATCTGATTCCAGTTGGCGCCGTGACGCGTCCAGTGCAGCGGGTCCTGAGGGGTGATGCCGGGTCCGTTGAGCGCATACCAGCGCTGACCGCCGAGAGCCCCGGGGCGATCGTCCCAGGCGACATCCCAGGCCTGCAGACGGCCACCGCCTGCATCGAGCAGGTATTGCTGCAAGGGCTCCACACCAAAGGTGTAACGCACCGCGAACTCCCGGAGGTCGTCCTGCCCGTCCGTCGTCACGACATAGAGCGCGCCGCCACGCTCGCGCAGCGCTGTGTCCGGGCGCGCAGTGTCTTCAGGAAGCCCGGCGGCAACATCCCCGCGCATCGCCGCACCGTGCAGCGTTTGCATGGCGAGCGCATGATGGGATCCCTGCCAGGCAGCGTAGGCCTCCGCGTGACACCCCGCACAGGCAGCTGATCCCACGTGCCGGGCTTCGGGCGGCGGCGCGGCGCTCGTGGCAGGCTCGTTCTGTGAACCGCATCCGGCGAGCGCAATCAGTCCGGCCACCCACCAGCCAAAGCCAGCGTTCTTGAAGATGTCCTGCATATCGGGGCCCATCCTACGGAAACGCCTTCTGGCTGCAAAGGAAGCCGGCTGCCACCAGTGCGTGGAAACGAGCGATTGCGGAAACCCGCAGGACGCAGCGTCACACCATCGCGTTAGAATCAGCAGCGAGTTTGAGCACAGACATGACAACCAGGAACTTCTATACACATCTCGGCCGCTACCTCAGGGACCAGTCAGCGCACATTGGCAACCAGGTCGCACGCGTGGCGGAAGCGGCCTCCGTGGCAGCAATCCATGATCTGCGCGTGGCGCTGCGCCAGACGCGGTCCGTGCTCGATACGCTGGGCATGGTCCATCCCGAATTGATGCGCGACATGCGTCACCTGAGCCGGCAGCTGGGCCATGTGCGCGACTTAGACGTGCTTATCGAAGACCTGCGCAACCAGCCGGGTCTAACGGCTTACCGCGCACACCTGATGTCCGCCCGCGACGCCGAGAGCCGCAAGTTACTCAAAACACTGGCGCGGAAACGATGTCAGCGAATACCCGAATCGCTCCACGCACTTGCACACCATCTGCCGACCCACGAGATTTCGCTGCGCGAGACGGCCAGAGAACGCCTGGGTGCACAGCTCAAGCGCGTGAAAAAGTGCGGCCGTCAAATCGGTCCGGGCAGCACGATGATCGAGTTGCACGCGCTCCGCATCGAGTGCAAGAAGCTGCGCTACCTGGCGGAGATGTTTGGCCACGATCATGTCTACCCGCTCAGAGAGCTGCGTCGTCCGCTGCAACCGCTGCTGAGCATGCTGGGCGACCTCAACGACAACGCCGTCAAGATCGAGTCCATCACCCGCTATGCAGCCATCAGGGAACTGCACGACCATGGACGCGCTGAGCTCCTGGATCTCGGCCGGTATGTGGGATATTGCGAAACTGCCAGCGTTACCCTGCGCCGCAGCTTTCCGGCATTGTGGGCGCAGTTCGACAGCGCGTGTACACGCAAAAATTTGACTCGCTGGCTGCACGCTTGAAGCCGCCGATCGAAACAGCCCCGCGATTTTAGGCTCCCCTCCCGAGCGACGCCGTGCTAGGCTTCCGCCGCCATGAACGACCTGGTTTTAAGAATACGCATCTATTGCTTCAACGAAGGATGGCGATAGCCCACTGCGGGCGCGCACACGCCAGATCCCATTCGTTATTGCATCGTTCTTAAGGCTACAACATGACTGATACCAAACCGCTCCATCGACGCGTCCCCGTGGTCGTGGAGACCCTTGCTGATCTCGACACCCCGCTGTCCGTCTATCTCAAGCTGGCAGACGGGCCCTACAGCTACCTGCTGGAATCTTCACAGGGCGGCGAAAAGTGGGGGCGCTACTCGATCATCGGCCTGCCTGCCAAAACCGTGTTGAGCGTCCATGGCGATACCGTCACCGTGCGCGAGCATGGCGAAGTCATGGAAACGGTCACCACACAAGACCCGCTGACGTTCATCGAGGACTTCCAAGCCCGCTATGAGGTGGCGGACAGTGACGACCTCCCCAGATTCTACGGCGGTCTCGTCGGTTACTTCGGCTACGACACGGTGCGCTACGTCGAGCCGCGGCTGAAAGACAGTGTGCCGCCGGATCCGCTGGGCACGCCTGACATACTGCTCATGGTCAGCGAAGAGGTTGTCGTCTTCGACAACGTCAAAGGCCGCATGCAGCTGATTGCGCTCGTCGACCCGGACGAAACCGACATCGTGCAACGCACGACCGAGCGGCTGAAAGAGCGCGCGCGTCTGTTGCAGCAGGCAGTGCCGGCAATTCCGCAGACCCAGGCCAACCAGCAGATCGAAGAATCGGACTTCGTTTCCGAAACCGGCGAAGCAGCGTTTCAGGAAGCCGTCGAACGGATACGCGATTACACGCGCGCCGGCGACGTCATGCAGGTGGTACTGGCGCAGCGCATGTCCATACCCTTCGCATCGCCGGCCATCAATCTCTACCGCGCGCTGCGCAGTCTCAATCCGTCGCCGTACATGTACTACATGAATCTCGGCGACTTTCAGATCGTCAGCTCGTCCCCCGAAATCCTAGCGCGGCTGGAAAACGGCAAGATCACCAACCGTCCGCTGGCCGGCACGCGGCGGCGCGGTCACGACGAAGCCGAAGATCAGGCGATGGAAGCTGAGCTCCTCGCCGACCCCAAGGAGATTGCTGAGCATCTGATGCTGATCGATCTCGGCCGGAACGACGTGGGTCGCGTCGCGGAAGTCGGCTCCGTGACGGTCACTGAGCAGTTTGTCATCGAACGCTACTCACACGTCATGCACATCTCGTCGAACGTCGAAGGTGAGCTCAAAGCCGGCAAAACCGCGATGGATCTGCTGCGCGCAACGCTGCCGGTAGGGACGCTGTCGGGCGCACCCAAAATCCGCGCGATGGAAATCATCGACGAGCTCGAGCCGGTAAAACGCGGGATCTACGGCGGTGCGGTCGGGTACCTCGCCTGGAACGGCAACATGGACACCGCCATCGCTATCCGCACTGCCGTGGTCAAAGACGGCAAGCTATACATCCAGGCAGGCGGCGGTGTCGTCGCCGACTCCGTGCCCAGACTCGAATGGAAAGAAAGCCTGAACAAAGGCCGCGCCATTTTCCGCGCGGCAGCGATGGCGGAAAACCAATTTCGCGATCTCAGCGACTGATACTTCTCACCAACTGTTAAGGGACTAGACGTGGAGTGGGCAAAACGCATCACAGCAAGCAGCTGGTTCAACAACGGCATCACCGCCGTCATCTGCCTGAATGCGGTGGTCATTGGTCTGGATACTTCACCGGAACTGCACGACCAGTTCACCGCGTACTTCGTCTGGGCAAATCGCATTTTTCTTGCGATCTACATCATCGAAGCAGTCATCAAGATGGCCGCCGAATCCCCCCAGGTGCAGAACTACTTCAAGAGCGGGTGGAATATTTTCGACTTCAGCATCATCGTCATCAGCCTGATCCCCGCCACGGGGCAGCTTGCGATGCTGGCACGTCTGGCCCGGCTCCTGCGGGTGCTCCGCCTGATCTCGACCCTGCCAGAGCTGCGCCTGATCGTTGCAACGCTGGTCCGCTCCATTCCGAGCATGGGACACGTCCTCCTGCTCATGTCGATCATCTTCTACGTCTACGGCGTGGCGGGCTACCACCTTTTCCATGAGATAGATCCAACGCACTGGCGTAACCTCGGCATATCGCTGCTGTCGCTGTTCCGGGTAGTCACGCTGGAAGACTGGACGGACATCATGTACGCCGCCATGGCCGCCAAGCCCTGGGCATGGGTCTACTTCGTGAGCTTTGTCGTGCTCGGCACGTTCGTCGTGATCAACCTCTTCATCGCGGTGGTGATCAACAACCTGGACGAGGCGAAGACCGAGCGCCTCAAGGAATTGACGGAAGCGCCCAACCCGGAGGAGATCCTCGCTGAACTGAAAGAGACGCAGGCCGCCTTGATCAGGATCCAGTCAAACCTCGAGGCGCTGACCGAGAAAAACACCGGGCAAAGGTGACTAATTCAGGAGCACGAGTCCCGCGATCGTGCCCGCCATGACCAGCAAGAGGCCAACTGCCACACCCACGCTGATTTGCAGTCGGCGGATGGATCGATCCTGGCGATCCAGCGCCTCGCCATGCACCGCCTGCACAACCTGTAGAAGATCTGTATAGAGACGTGTCCTGAGCGCAGCCCGATCGTCCCGGCTCTGCACTTCTGTCGTAACTGACGAGGCGAACTTTTTGATCATGTTCTTGGCTTCAGCGTCAAAGTGCCGGCGATTGTCGGCACGCCTGCGCGCTCGCCAGTTGCCCTGCGCAACACGAGCGGAGAGCTCGCACCAGCGATGCTCGAGCGTCGCGAGCTCAGCCGCTTCCTGCGCCACCTCGGTTTCCAGCGTTTCATTCCGGGCCACCTGACCGACAGGCACGCCCATATCGATGTGTTGTATCGCCATGTCTCTCTCCAGCAACCACAAATCATCTCTGGACGATGTTGGGGTTTCCGTGACGCACGTCGCAGCGGGGCCGCTCTGCAGGCGGTTGAGCGCCGCGACCTGGTTCGCTAGTCTGACCGGCCCTGGAGTGGAGAGATTGAGAATGACCCAAGCTAACGTTAACAAATCTATCAACGCATCCCCAGAGGCTGTGTGGGAGCACCTGAGCGACTTTACCGGCATCAAAGTCGGCGGGCCGATCGAATCTTTCAGCTACGAGGGCGAGGGTGTCGGAACGGTACGCAAGATAGGCATGGGCGGCGGCCTGGTCGTGGAGCGTCTCGACATACACGATGCCGATGCCAAGACGTTTGCTTACTCGATCATCAACGACGACTGCCCGCTGCCGTTCAGCGGATATTCGGCAACGGTCAACATCACCGATAACGGTGACGGTACGTGCACGGTTGATTGGACGGGAACCTTCGAACCAAAAGGTGTGGCTGAAGCCGACGCCATCAATGTGGCCACCGGGATCTACGCGGGCGCCATCAAGGGGGCGAAAGCCGCCCTGGAGTGAAACGCTGACGTACGCTTGCCGCCTGCGCGGGAATCGCTTATAAAACGGCGCATGCGGCAAACATCACACACCACGATAGACATTCTGCGCGCACGCCTGCTGACCTGGTGGGCTTAGCCCTACCTGCATCTCCACCAATCCAGTTCACCTACCCGTAAACCAACCAGGTCAGCGCCATGATTTTGATGATCGATAACTACGATTCATTTACCTACAACGTCGTACAGTATCTCTGCGAGCTCGGCGCCGAAGTCGAGGTGTTTCGCAACGACGCCATCACCATCGATGAGATACGCGCGCTCGCGCCCGAAAAAATAGTCATCTCCCCCGGCCCATGCACGCCCAACGAAGCCGGGATCTCCCTCGATGTCGTGACCCGTTTTTCCGGACATATCCCGATCCTCGGCATCTGCCTCGGTCACCAGAGCATCGGCCAGGCTTTTGGCGGCGATGTCGTGCGCGCAGAAGAAGTGATGCACGGTAAAACTTCGCCCATCCATCACGGGGATATCGGCGTGTTCAAGGGGCTGCCGAACCCCTTCGAGGCAACCCGGTACCACTCCCTTGTGGTCGCGCGCGACACGTTGCCGGATTGCCTCGAGGTGACAGCGTGGACCGAGAAAGACGGCGCTATCCATGAGATCATGGGCTTTCGCCACAAAGAGATGGCGGTGGAGGGCGTGCAGTTTCACCCGGAATCGATCATGACGGCTACCGGGCACGATCTGCTCAAAAATTTTCTGGCGGCTTGAGTCGACAAGCCTCGACAACACACTGGACGCACATTCGGAGGACAGATGGACATCACGTCGGCGCTCGCGACCCTGGTTGAAGGTAACAACCTGAGCCAGGCGCAAACCGCAGAAGTTTTTCAGACGATCATGTCCGGCGAGGCCACCCCGGCGCAAATCGGCGCTTTCCTCGCCGCTATACGCGTCAAGGGCGAAACTCCGGAAGAGATTGCCGGAGCGGCCAGCACCATGCGCGCGCTGTCGACCAAGGTACCCGTTGAGCATCCTAATCTCGTGGACACCTGCGGCACCGGCGGCAGCGGCACCAAGCTCTTCAACATTTCCACTGCTGCTGCGTTCGTCGCGGCAGCGGCCGGCGCCAGGGTCGCAAAGCACGGCAACCGGAAGATGACCAGCTTCTGCGGCAGCGCGGACGTGTTGGAAGCCGCCGGTGTGAACCTGGAGCTGTCGCCCGAGCAGATCGCCACCTGTGTCAGTGAAGTCGGCGTTGGCTTCATGTTTGCCCCGGCGCATCACAGCGCCATGCGCTTTGCCGGCCCGGTGCGGCAGGAAATCGGTATACGGACGATGATGAACGTGCTGGGACCCATGACCAACCCCGCAGGCGCCAAGCGCCAGGTGATCGGGGTTTTCAGCCCGTCATGGCAGCGCACGATGGCAGAGGTCTTGAAGCTGCTCGGCTCCGAGCATGCGCTGGTCGTGTATAGCCACGGGCTGGATGAGATCCGCCTGGACGCGCCGACCCACGTCGTCGAGCTGAAAGCCGGCGAGATCAGTGAATACGACATCACCCCGGAGCAGTTCGGCATCGAAATGCGCGCCGCGGACAGCCTGGCGGCCCAGTCGGTTGAAGAGAGCCTCGCGCTGGTCAAACAGTCGCTGACCGAGCCGGACTCGGCCGCGGCGGACATCGTCGCCTTGAACGCCGGCGCAGCCATCTATGTCGCCGGTATCGCCACCAGTTTCGAGAATGGTGTGATCATGGCTCAGGACGCCATCGCCGCCGGTCTCGCGAACGAGTGCCTGCAGGAGCTGGCGCGCGTGTCCAGCCTCATGCGCGAAGAATGAGCGACATTCTCGACAAGATCATCGCCACCAAACGCGAAGAGGTGGCGGCGCGCAAGGAAGCCCTGCCTCTCGCCGAATTGCAGGCGCGCAGCAAACACGCACCTGCGCCGCGGGGCTTCGTCGCGGCACTGCAGAAAGCCGTGGCCGAAGGTCGTCCCGGGGTCATCGCGGAGATTAAAAAAGCCTCACCCAGCAAAGGGGTCATACGCGAGGACTTCGACCCGCCGGCCATTGCGCAAAGCTACGCGCAGCACGGCGCCGCCTGCCTGTCCGTTCTTACGGATGAGCAGTATTTTCAGGGTGCCGACGGCTACCTCACCGAGGTGCATGCGAGCGTCGACCTGCCGATCATCCGCAAAGACTTCATCGTGGATCAATACCAGGTTTACGAAACGCGTGCGCTGGGCGCGGATTGCATCCTGCTGATCGCGGCAGCGCTCGACATCGGCAAACTGACCGTGCTCTATACGCTGGCTAAAGGCATGGGGCTGGATGTGTTGATCGAGGTGCACAACAAAGTTGAGCTCGACGCGGCGCTGAGCCTCAGCCCCAAACTCGTTGGCATCAACAACCGCAATCTCAAAACATTCGAGACCACCCTCGACACCACCCTGGGGCTGCTCGAGCACATCCCGGACGGCGTCACCGTCGTTACGGAAAGCGGCATAGGGACGAGGGAGGACGTTACCCTCATGCGCGAACACGACGTACATTGTTTTCTGGTGGGTGAAGCCTTCATGCGCGCGGCGGACCCCGGCGCCGAACTCTCGCGGCTGTTCGCAAGCTGAGCCAGCGCGTGCTGCCCGCTAACTCGTACGTACCCACCATTGCCAGACGCATGCGCATCAGCATGGCTGGTGACGACTGTTCGCTGCATTTCGATCTCGAGAACCTGACACCCAAGCAGCAGGAAGACCACCTGTCCAACCAAGTGTTGACCGCCATGTTACAGGTAGCGCTGCTGTATATCGCCAAGCCCGGCGACGAAGTGTGCCTGTATGATACGTTCACGGCACCGCCATGGCGCGAGGCGCTGACTCGTTATAGACACATGTTCGAGCGCATGGGTCTGGCGGATGGCGGATTTGCATCCGTCTCGCATCACCCGATGAATGGTTTCTACGAGTCCGTGGCCGCGAGCGACACTGCCGTGGATGTCGACAATCTCTATCTGGTCAGCCGCTCCAACCGCGTATTGCATGGCAGCGAAGCGCAGCTGACAGCCAGTCAGAACCTGAACAGCAAAGTGCACTTCGCCGAACACGCGCCGGCGTTTGGCGTGCCGGTGCCAGCGACCCTGCACTGCCGAAAAGAAGACCTCGAGACGCAAACCGTTGCCGACTTCTTTGCCGATCACGGCGCTCCGCTCATGCTCAAGACTCTGGGTCTTGCCGGCGCGCGCAACGTCACCACGGTTGATGACCCCGCCGCAGCGAAGGACTATCTGGCGGAGTACGAGCCCGATCTCGATGTCATCCTGCAGGCAAGACTCGACACGAACGCTTACACCGAAATGACCGTGGATCTCTTTGTCTCCGATGACGACATCCATATCACCAACGTGCGTCAAATCATGTTTGCTGACGGTCTCTGGGTCGGCAATCTGCTCGGCGGCAGCGTGAAGCTGAGCGAGGCGCACGAGCAGAAGCTGCTGCGTCTCGGCGAGTACGCCCGCGAGCACGGCTACTGCGCACCGGAGGGCGTCAATCTCGGGGTCGACTACTTCGTGCGCAATCCGGAGGCGTCAACGGAGCTACCCGAGCTTCTGGTCACCGAGATCAACGCGCGCTGGACCGGCGGTCTTTTCCCGGCGGAGTTGGTACGCAGACTCGGTCTGAGTGACGACAACGTCGTCGCATTCATCGACATGTGTCCGGCGGATCGTTTTGACGATTATCAGCAATTCCTCGACAGACACCTCTTCACGCCCGGCGCCGACCAGGAATGGGCGATTGCACCAATGGGCTTTGCGCCGTTTCCGATTGAGGTAGAAGGCGCAGAGATCTTGTTCGTCTGGCAGATTGTGGTCGGGGATTTCGAGGCGTTCAAGCGCGCCAGGAGCGAAGAACTCGGCGACGACGTCCTGACGACCGCGCCGAAGATTTCGATATCACTCTAGCTGCGACAAGCTAGACAAACCCTCAGCGAGCTTGCGGTGAAAATGCACGATCGCCTGCTCGAACTTGCCATACAAGAAGTGACTATTGGCGCCGCTCGCAAGACCCAGCTGGATGCGGCGTATCACGTCATTGTCCTCCTTGAGACCCGTGTCCGCCACGAAGCTGGCGTCTTTGTTGAGCCGAGCTCGATCCTCTGACGAATCCGTCATACCGCGGTTGCCGAGCCTGAAGGTGTGGAACCGCGTACAGGTGGGCGTCAACGGCTCGGATATCGAAAGCGTCGTATGGTTCGACAGCATCGCCAACGTGGCGTTCGGGAAAATGTTATAGGCATAGGTCGCCATGCCATCGATCTGTCTGCTTGCTGGCGGCAGATGGCGGATCTTTTCGATGCGCCGGAAAGGGAATGTCACACGGCTATTCGCACCAAATGTCTCGACCACCGTGAGGTTGTCGTAGCCATATGGGTAAAACGTCTCCGGGTGCGTGAACTTGATGTGGTACCCCTCGAGGGTTGCTTCGATGTTGAGCTTCCAGTTGACCTCCGTATCCCCTTCGCTGACATCAAACACCTGCTGCCCGGGATCGAAGCACTGGGGGAGGTCGCCAAGCGCGCCGTCGCCCACCGGCTCGTCGACACAGACGAAAACGATACCCTGCCGCTCGATCACGCTATGGATCGGCACGAGACCGTGGCTGTCACGGTCCAGACCCGGAAAACCATGTTCATGCGGTACGTGCTGCAGCTTGCCGTCCAGGCCGTATGCCCAACCGTGATAAGTGCAGGTGAACACCTTCGCGCAGCCGCTGCCTTCGACGAGGCTGACGCCGCGATGACGGCAGGCGTTGCGAAAACCCTTCAGCTGACCATCGCGGTCGCGCACCACTATGACGGGCACCCCGCCAACCGTGCGCGCCAGGTAGTCACCGTCGGCGGTGAGAGCTGCACTTGGACAGTATGGCGTTGGCAGATGGCGCAGGAGGCGGAGCTCTTCCGCAAAACGATCTGCGTCCATATAGTTGGACGTCGGCTCGTGCCAGATGTCTTCACCCGTGTCCGTAGTGCCGTTGTCGATGTGAGCGAATATGCGCTCGATGACTTCCGCGTCGCTGAGAACTCCCACGCTTACCTCCTCCCGATGAGCGGACCAGCCTAGCAGTTAGACCCGCGCATGCAAAAGCGCCCATAAAAAAAGGGCTCCAGAGGAGCCCTTCATTGCAAATAGCCGATGCCTCACGACATTTAACTTTTGCGCTTAGCGTGTACCGCCTAATCACACATCCATGTGTGTGCGACCGATGAAATCGATCAGCGGGTACCGTAGACCACCATCGTCTTCCCTTTGACGGAGACCAGTCCCTGGTCGACGAGGGTCTTCAGTACGCGTCCTACCATTTCCCTGGAGCAACCCACGATGCGGCCGATTTCCTGACGGGTGATTTTGATCTGCATCCCGTCGGGGTGGGTCATGGCATCGGGCTGTTTCGTGAGTTCCAGTAGCGTCCGTGCTACGCGGCCGGTGACGTCCAAGAAGGCCAGGTCACTCACTTTTTGCGTAGTCCGGTTCAGGCGTTCTGCCATCTGCCGTCCTACCGCATACAGTAAATCGGTGTGCCGTTCAGCAAGTTCTTTGAACTTGTTGTAGGAAAGCTCAGCAACCTCGCATTCGGTTTTGGCTTTTACCCAGGCTGAACGCGGCGTGTCATCCACGAACAGCGGCATCTCGCCGAAGAAGTCACCTTTGTTCAGATAGGCAACGATGATCTCTCGGCCGGATTCATCTTCCACCAGAACGGTGACGGAACCCTTGAGAATGTAGTAAATGGAATCACTCTTATCGCCGGCGTAAATCAGCGTGCTCTTGGCGGGGTATTTACGGCGATGTGCCGCTGCCAGAAAAGCATCGAGATGAGAGTTGTTAACCTCGGCATTCAAGTTCATTTGAAAACCCTTTGCAGTAAGAGGGCGACCCGGTTGGTTGCTTTTTGCTGCAAGCATTGCTGCGCTCCTTCGTAACACCTTGCTTGTGATCAATACTAGGTAACTTCTGTGACCGGTTTCGAGACATGGTCGACAAACGGCACTTTTTCACACTCCAAACGGTCGCAGTTCACGTGTATTTCCTCGAAAATGTCCCGTGTTTACAAACAAACACATCCGAATCTTGACCATGCACGCAGAAATACAATGGCGCGACAACGTTCACTTTTCCGCCACAGCCGACTCTGGCCACGAAGTTTTGATCGACGGACCGGCAGACGCGGGGGGCTTAAATAAGGGTAGCAGGCCGATGGAACTCATGTTGATGGGTGTCGGCGGCTGCACATCTTTCGATGTGGTGAACATTCTGCGCAAGGGACGTCAGAAAGTGACCAATTGTGTGACCCACGTCACAGCCAGACGATCCGAGGAGGTTCCCCAGGTGTTCGAGCGTATCGACATTCACTTTGTCGTCGAAGGACAGGACCTCGATCCCGCCAAGGTTGAGCGGGCCATCGACCTGACAGCGCACAAATACTGTTCCGCGTCGATCATGTTGCAACGAGCGGGTGTAGAGATCGGTCATACCTTCGAGATCGTGCCTGCCGCTGACGCGGATCAGGCTTAGATGCGGTAGGTCGACTCCGTCATCAGGCGCGAGACGAGCGTCATCACCTGCTTGACCGGCTGGGGAAACGCTTCACCGCCCATCGCGAGCGCCGCCGAGCCGTGTTCAGCCTCGTCGCTGCGCATCTGGTCGAGAATCGCCCGGCTTTTCTGATCCGCCTGGGGCAGCGCATCGAGATGATCATCTATGTGCTGCACGACCTGGTCTTCTGTCGCCTCGACAAATCCCAGGCTTACTTTGTCACCGGCAAGCCCGGTCAGCGCGCCCATCGCAAAAGAAGCACCATAGAAAAGCGGATCGAGAACGCTCGGCCCGGAACCGAGCTCGTTGAGCCGGGAACGACACCACGCGAGATGGTCACGCTCTTCCTGCGCGGCATCGAGCAGGGCGCGCTTGGCTTCCGCTGAGCGAGCGGTCAGCGCCTGCCCCTCGTACAGCGCCTGGGCACAGATTTCACCGCAGTGATTGACGCGCATCAGCCCGGCAGCGTGGCGCCGCTCATCAGTATCCAGCGCCGCCTCCGGTGCTGTATCAGCAGGATTGGGCCGCGCGGCGTCGTTGACGCCGCCGAGCGTTTTCAACGCTTTATCAAGCCCCATCACGAGGGCATCCAGAGGATCTGCCAAGCTATTTGACCTCACATTCAGAACTGGGCGTCATGATACCAATTGAATTGCGACGCATCTCCTCGGCCGTGCTAAGGGATTTCCCTATAATTCCAGGATGGCCGATACCAAAGACCTCCACGTTCTGCTCGATGCCAGAGTGCCGATCATCGGGATCGAATCTCCCGATGAGCAACGCGTACTGGCGTTGCTCCTGCGCTTTGCGATGCAGCGCGAGCTGTCTTTCTACGAGTGGACCATCACCAAGGGGTTGGTGCTCGGCGGTTTCGGCGAACGCCCACCGACACAGAACGAAGAACTCAGCGAACCCGAAGCGGTGTTGCAGCACATCGCTTCACAGACCGGGCCGTCTCTATACGTTTTGTGCGACTTTCACCCTTATCTAGAGGGCGAGCCCAAAAACGTACGCTATCTGAAAGACATCGCCCTGGCGCACGACAATCTGAACAACACGATTGTGCTCGTCAGCCACCGGCTGCAGATCCCGCCGGAAATCGGCCGGATGTCGGCAAACCTGAACCTCCGCCTGCCGAGCGACGAAGAGCTGATGGCGATGGTGCGCAGCCAGGCTCAGGAGTGGGCAGAGCACAATCGCGGGAAGAAAGTGCGCACAGACAGCCGCACGCTCAAGAAACTCATCGCCAACCTGCGCGGCGTCTCCCATGCTGACGCCCAGGTATTGATCCGCCACGCCATCTACGGCGACGGTGCGATCACAGAATCCGACATACCGGATATCAACAAGCTCAAATTCGAGCTGATGGACGCCGAAGGCGTGCTGCACTTCGAATACGACACCGAACGTTTTTCCAACGTTGCCGGGCTCGACAATCTCAAACAGTGGTTGAGCCTCAGGCGCGAGGCGCTGCTGGAAGATAAACCCGACCGCCCCAAGGGCGTGATGCTCCTTGGTGTGCAGGGCGGCGGCAAATCTCTCGCCGCGAAAGCAGTCGCCGGCTTCTGGTCGATACCTTTACTGCGCCTCGACTTCGGCGCGCTCTACAACAAGTTTTTCGGCGAGACCGAACGCAATCTGCGTAACTCGCTGAAACAGGCGGAGCTGATGGCGCCCTGCGTGCTGTGGATGGACGAGATCGAAAAAGGTCTGGCCACCGGCCAGGGCGATAACGCCACCTCGCACCGCGTGCTCGGCACGCTGCTGACCTGGATGGCGGAAAACGACCAGGCTGTTTTCATCGTCGCCACGTCCAACGACATCACCGGGTTGCCGCCGGAACTGATGCGCAAAGGCCGGCTGGACGAAATCTTTTTTGTGGACCTGCCGGACGCCTCTGTGCGCGAGGACATATTCCGCATCCATCTCGCAAAACGCGATCTCGACCCGGAGCTTTTCGACCTCAAAGCCCTGGCGGAAACCGCGCAGGACTTCACCGGCGCCGAGATCGAGGAAGCGATCGTCTCCGCCCGGTACCTGGCCGCCGCCAGAGACGACACGATTACCCAGGCAGACGTCAAAGCAGCGCTGGATCGCACCTACCCGATCTCGGTGCTGCGCGCCGAGAGCATTCAGGCATTGAGGGACTGGGCAAAAGACCGGACCGTGCCCGCCTAATCCGCAACCGCCTGGGCCCTGCATCCCTGCTGGACCAGAAGAAAGGTGACCAATCCCCGCTCGGCAAGCCTGCCGCCCACCACGTAGACGCGCTGGCGGGCAGGTAACTCCGCGGCAACGGCGCGCACATCACGGCCCCGCAGGTCTTCGACATTGAGGCAATGGCCCCGGCCGCGCTGAGCAACAAATTCGATCAGGTTGTCGACCAGGACCTCGCGAAACACGTCTCCGTGGATTTTCTGCACCTTGAGCGGTGAGAGCGCCGTTACCGAGGCGTTGCGGGGCGCGTCGAGAAGCAGCGCATCTTCGCCGAAGAAGTCACCCGGATTGAGGTGACACAACGTCACGCCGTCACGTTGCACGACCGCATGCCCTGCCTCGATGACGTAGCAGCATGTTCCCGCGCTGCCCGCGGCGATGATCTGCTGCCCCGCCGCGTAATTTTCAGCCGCAAAGCTACGCACCAGTTGCTGCCATGCGCGTCCGGAAAGTTGCTTCATCATGTGCGAGCTGAGAAAGCGCCGCAGCCACGGCGCGGCATCCGCATCGCCCATAGCCCCGGCAGCCGTGTCGCGCTGGCAGGCGAACTCGTAGAGCCGACGATCGATACGCAGAATATGGCAGGCCGTATGCGTACGCGCGCTTGTGACTCCGGGGGAAAAGTGACTGACCTGTCCAAAGCGGCTGCTGCGCAACCGCCGCGCCGGTGCGGTCACTGCCAGGCTGCCTTTCAGCAGATAAAGGTAGTCATGCAAGCGCTGATCGGGCCCGACCAGAGTGCGTCCGGCCGGTACGCACACAACCGCGCTCTGCTGCGCAAGCGCGCTGAGCTCAGCGGGAGCCAGCCGGGCAAATTCGGGGACGCGATGCAGATACTCGAGGAGCATGCAGCCAAGTGTGCGGGCTCGGCAGGAATCGCGCTGTAAGCAGGCGCTGCGACCGCTCGTGAGCGTCTAGCGCGCAGACGTGTCCGTACGCGCCAGCGCGCGATGCCCGATGTCTTTGCGGAAATACCGGTTGCGCCAGCCGATCAGATCCACCCGTTCGTACGCCCGGGCCTGCGCACTGGCAACCGTGCTGCCTACCCCCACGACGCACAGCACGCGCCCGCCGTTGGTGACGACGTTGCCGTCTGCGAGCGCAGTGCCGGCGTGAAAAACCTTAGTATCGAGCAGATCTTTATCCAGACCTTGAATCACATCGCCTTTGTCATAAGCCTCCGGGTAGCCGCCGGCAGCCATGACCACGCCGAGCGCCATCCGCTCGTCAAACTCGAGCGTTATGGTATCCAGCGATCCCGTCAGCGCCGCCTGACAGGCGGCCAGGAGATCGGACTTCAGGCGCATCATGACCGGCTGCGCCTCAGGATCGCCGAAACGGCAGTTGAACTCGATGACCTTGGGCTGTCCCGCAGGCGTAATCATCAGACCGGCATAAAGAAACCCGACATACGGCGACCCGTCAGCGGCCATGCCCGCCAGCGTTGGCTCGATGATCTCCGCCATGACCTTGGCATGCATCGCATCGTC
The DNA here is from genome assembly GCA_965267275.1 of Pseudomonadales bacterium. Classification (GTDB taxonomy): domain Bacteria; phylum Pseudomonadota; class Gammaproteobacteria; order Pseudomonadales; family Azotimanducaceae; genus UBA4421. Next base: position 88,538 of record OZ253950.1, on the reverse strand, counting down.
AATCACCGGCGCCGGTGAGTAAGCGCCCATGCCTCCGGTATTCGGCCCACGATCGCCGTCGTCGCGCGCCTTGTGGTCCTGAGAGGATGCAAAAGGAATGGCGGTACGTCCGTCACACAGGCAGATGAAGCTCGCCTCTTCACCTTCGAGGAACTCTTCGATAACTACCTTCGCACCTGCCGCGCCGAAGGCGTTGCCGCTGAGCATGTCTTCGATGGCGGCAATGGCTTCTTCCTCAGAGCCGGCCACAACCACGCCTTTGCCCGCTGCCAGGCCATCCGCTTTGACGACAATGGGCGCGCCCTGCGCGCGGACGTAGGCGGTCGCCGCGGCGATATCGGTAAAGGTCTCATACGCCGCAGTCGGGATGTCGTAACGGACGAGGAACTCTTTCGTAAAGTCTTTCGAACCTTCGAGCTGCGCCGCCGCGCGGCTTGGACCGAAACACGGCACGCCGTTGGCATTGAAGAGGTCCGTCACGCCGGCAACCAGGGGCACCTCGGGACCTACCATGGTAAAGCCGACGCTTTCGCGCAGCGCCAACGCCAGCAGCCCCTCGAGATCGTCCGCAGCAACATCGACATTGCGCACGCCAGGCTCACGCTCGGTGCCGGCGTTACCGGGCGCCACGAGCACTTCCTCGACGCCCGCGCAACCGCGCAGTTTCCAGGCCAGAGCATGTTCACGGCCGCCGCTGCCTATGACGAGAATTTTCACTGTTTACCCCCTCGTTTTACCCTGGTGCAAATGGCTAGTGCCGGAAGTGGCGCACGCCCGTGAACACCATGCTGAGGCCGTGTTCATCGGCAGCCGCAATGACTTCCTCATCGCGTACCGATCCGCCGGGCTGGATCACGGCGCTGATGCCGGCCTGTGCGGCGGCATCTATGCCGTCGCGAAACGGGAAAAACGCATCCGACGCCATGACAGAACCCGGCACGGCGAGCCCCTCTTCGTGGGCCTTCAAACCGGCAATCTTAGCGCTGACGACACGGCTCATCTGTCCCGCGCCGACGCCTATCGTTTGCCCGTCCCGCGCGTACACGATCGCATTGGACTTCACGAACCAGGCTACCTTCCAGGCAAACAGAAGATCCTGCATCTCCTGCTCCGAAGGCTGCTTCCTGGTCACCACGCTCAGCGCCGTCTCATCGAGGCAGAGCTCGTCCGCATCCTGCAGCAGCAGACCGCCGCCGACTCTTTTGTATTCCAGGCCGCGGCTGCTTCCGGCAAACGCGCCACAGCGCAGCAGCCGCACGTTCTTCTTAGCCTGCGCGACCGGCACGGCGTCCGGGGCGACTTCCGGCGCTATCACAACCTCGACGAATTGGCGTTCGAGGATGTCGCCGAGAGTGTCCGCGTCCAACGGACGGTTGAATGCAATGATGCCGCCGAATGCCGAGGTCGGATCCGTGGCAAACGCTTTTTCGTAGGCGGCGCCGATGTCATCTGCCAGGGCCACCCCGCAGGGGTTGGCATGTTTGACGATCACACAGGCCGGCTCGTCGAAAACCTTCACGCATTCCAGCGCCGCGTCTGTGTCGGCAATATTGTTGTACGAAAGGGCCTTCCCCTGCAGCTGTTCATAGCTTGCGATGCAGCCACTTTCCGGCGCGGCAACTTCCCGATAGAACGCAGCCGTTTGATGCGGATTTTCGCCGTAGCGCATGTCGGCAACTTTGTTAAAAGTCAGGCTCAGGGCATCAGGCAAGGGCTCCGATGCGCCCAGGTACCCCGCTACTGTGGCATCGTACTGGGCCGTATGTCGAAACGCCTTGACGGCAAAGGCGCGTCGCATGTCCCGATCGATGCCTGACGGCAGCTGCTCGACGACCGCCGCGTAGTCGGACGGATCGACGACGACGAGGACGTCCGCATGGTTTTTTGCTGCCGCCCGGACCATGGTGGGGCCGCCGATGTCGATATTCTCTATCGCCATCTCGTCGGTGCAGTCAGCGCGCGCGATCGTCGCAGCAAACGGATAGAGGTTGACCACAACCAGGTCTATCGGCGCGATGCCATGCGTTTCCATGGCGTCTCCGTCGACGGCACGCCGACCAAGAATGCCGCCATGAATCTTCGGATGCAGCGTCTTCACACGCCCGTCCATCATTTCCGGAAAACCGGTGTGCTCAGACACCTCGGTGACCGGCACGCCTGCCTCCTGCAGCGTGCGGTAAGTACCCCCGGTAGACACCAGCGCCACCCCGGCGTCCGCCAGCGCGGCGCCCAGTTCCACAATACCGGTTTTATCGGACACGCTCAGAAGCGCGCGCCGTACGTTCACTGTCGTCACTCGATCCCCCTGTCATGTCGGTCATCATGGCCTGAGTTCAGGCACCCGACTCGTTGTTATCTCATCACCCCGGCGCCGCGCGCGACCGCCAGACGCCATCACGTTCTGGGGCGGCAGCCCGTTTCAGGCGGCAGCCCGCTCGTTCAGACGGCGTGCCGACAAATCATGCAGCCACGCGATTTGCGCGGCGGCTGTGTCGAGCCCCAGGAATTCCCGGCTGGCGGCAGCGAACCCGAGGTGGTCGGCATAAGCGAGCACGTGCTTACGCGCGATACGCACACCGCCCGGCTCGCCATAGAATTCGTGCATCATGGCCACATGCTCGATGACCGTCGCCCACTTTTGCGCGGTGTCCAAAGGCTCCGCCCCGGCAATCTCTGCAAAGAGCCAGGGCTGACCAAGCGCGCCGCGCCCGATCATGACGCCATCAGCGCCCGCGGCATCCAGCGCAGCGCGCGCGTCCGCCGCCGAGGCGATGTCGCCATTGACCATGACCGGCACCGACACCTGGTCGCAGAGCGCTCGGACTGCCTCCCATCGGGCGCGCCCGTTGAATTTGCAGCTGCGGCTGCGGCCATGCATGACGAGGGCCTGCGCACCCGCGGCTACCGCCGTCCGGCCTGCCAGCACACCGAGACCATCACCGGGCACGAGCCCCGTACGCATCTTGGCCGTCACCGGAATCGCCACGGCGGAGGCCACGGCCTCGACGATGCGTCCGATCAAGGCCGTATCGCCGAGCAGCGCGGACCCGGCCGCCTTCCTGCAGACTTTTTTGGCGGGGCAGCCGAAGTTGATGTCGATGACCTGCACGCCGTCATCGACATGCCGGCGCGCGGCGTCAGCCATGATGTCCGGTTCAGTGCCGGCGATCTGCACCGCCACCGGCTGCGCGCCCGGTACGGGCACACGTCGCAACCGGCTCTTACCCGTCTCCCATAACTCTGCTTTGCTGGAAACCATTTCCGAAACGAGATAGCCCGCGCCAAACCGCCACGCCAGCGTGCGGAACGGCACATCGCTCATGCCCGCCATCGGTGCGAGCGCGACGTTGTTACGAAGTGTATGAGGACCTATCTGCACGGGTATCTGCACGGCTGTCGTCGACTGGAGGCACGATCAGCGCCTGGAAAAGCCGCACATCATACCCGCTCGTGGGGAGATGCCAAACAGGCAGCGGGCCGGCTTGAACCGGCCCGCGCGCGTATTACATGTTCATCTCGAAGAAGCACAGCTTGTTGCCGTCGAGATCGCGCACATAAGCACCGTAGAAGACGCCGGGCACGCGATCGCCGGGGGCGCCTTCGTCCGTCGCGCCGAGCTCGAGGGCTTTCGCGTAGAGCTTGTCCACGCCTGCTTTGTCGCCTCCCGAAATGGCGACCATCGTGCCGTTCCCCGGATTCTGCGCCTGCTCATCGTAGGGTATGCAGATAGCCAGCATCGCGCCCTCGCCGGTACCGTAGAACTTGATGCGGTCCTGGCCAAAAAGCTGCTTGCCGCCAAGCTCGGCGACGAGCTCGTTGTAGAAAGCTTCCGCGCGCGCCATGTCGTTCACGCCAATCGTCGTGTAACCAATCATCAGTCTCTCTCACATAGAATATGGGAGGCGTAGTAAACCGTGGCAGCCCGGCCAGCAGCAAGCAAAAGTTTGGGCGCCGCGGCGATACGACGCGTTTGTCCGAGCAGGCTAGCGGAATTGGACCTCGAAGTTCATCGCCTGCTCGCCGGGATCCTGTATCTCGAGAGAGACATGTACCGGCGTTTTGGCCGGCATGAGCGCGTCCGCACGCGCATCTCCCTGCAGGTACTCGTCGGGCTTGAAACGACGCCCGGCAATGAGCTGCCCCTGCATGCTCGTCGCGGTCAGCTCGATGAGCGGATACGGTTGCGGAAAATCGGCGTTGTTCACCATCAGCACGTCGACGATGCGCGCGTCATCGCGCTCCGGGTGCGCCCGTATGAAAGACCGCCTGGAAGATATCTGGCTGACGTCCGCCAGCGCCGGCAGCTGGCAATCCAGATAGCCGCAGATAAACGCGTATATCGGGCGGGTTTCCGGGTCTTTGACCCAGCTGTCGTACTGAAACCACAGCACCTGCACCGGCAGGCTGAGGAGCAGCAGAAAGCTGAGCCCGAGCGTCAGCCAGGAGCGTCGCCGTGCGGGCTCAGACAACGCCTCCATCTCATAGGACGACGCCGCGTCCGAAGTCTCAGCCGCAAACCCCGTTTCGGCATCCTCCACGGCGACGGCGGCAACCTCCGCTGTCTCCGCTGCAACCGTCGTTTCCGCTGCAACCGTCGACGCTTCATCCGCTTCCGGCCAGGTTTCTTCGGTGACGCTTTCGAGCCATGCGGCGGGATCGTTCAGCATGGCATCGTCGAGCGCCTCTTCCGCGCCGGGACGCGCGCCGGCATCGTCTTCGACGATCTCTGCGTCTGCCGGCTGATCCTCGGCGTCTGCCACCGCACCGGCAGCATCCGCCGCGGCGAGATCTTCTTCGGCATCCCCCTGCGGCGCTGCATCGCTGACATCAGGCCGGTCGGCCGCATCGCCCGCGTCGAGTGCGCCCTCGGCCGCAACTTCTGCAGCAGCTTCATCGTCGCCAAAGGCCTCGATCACCGCGTCGTCCACATCCATATCCGCCAAAGGCGTCTCAGCGGTAACGTCAGCATCGGTGAGCCGGGTATCCGGCGGTGCCGGGACAGCGTTTTCCGGCGGCGCGCCGTCAGGCTCGGGGACATCGACGCCCAGCGGCTCGGGAATCGGACGATCAAGATCTTCTGCGCCGACCGCCTCATTCCCGGCACCTGCACCTTCGCCGGGCCCAGATGCGCTGCCCGTGCGCAATTCCGCCATGAACTGAGCTTCGAGCTCAGCCAGCTCGTACGGCACCGCCTCACCTGCACCCGGGCCGATGTCTGCTTCACCAACCACGGCAAGATCGTCGGCATCAATATCCGGCAGCGCGGTCACCCGGCCGCGCTCACCGACGCCGTCCAGCTCTTCCAGCAGGGCGTCGACGTCTGTGTCGCTCTCAGGCGCCAGCTCTTCGCCGTCCATGATCAAATGCGCGGTGCCTTCGAATACTGTCAGACACGCGCCACAGCGCACCCGGCCCGCAGCAACCTGCAGCTGGCTCTCGGTAACGCGGAAACGCGTTTCGCAGTTGGGACACTGCGTGATCAGGGGTTCGAGATTATCGTCAGACATACGGCAAGGCCGTTTACTATCCTGTTAAGTCCTGACGCCTGTGAGCAAGACCCAGCCAGAGTCCTGCCGCGGCGCCGCAAACGTCGTGTTTGCGTACGCCTGCATCACGTCTGCAGCCTGCTCTTCCAAGACACCCGACAAAACGATATGCGCGCCTTGTCGGGTGACACTTTCAAACGTACCGGCCAGCTCCCGCAGCGGTCCAGCAAGGATGTTCGCGACCACGACGTCGAATGAACCGAGCTGCGCATGCGCCTGCCAGGCGTCCAGGCTCATGACGTTGATACGTTGTTCCGTTATGCCATTGTAGGCCGCGTTCTCACGGGTCGCCATGATCGCCTGCTCATCGTGATCCACCGCCACGACTTCGGCGCCCAGGAGCGCCGCGCCGATACCCAGGAGGCCCGATCCACAGCCGAAATCCAGCACGCGCATCCCGGTCTGAACGTTCGCCGCTACCCATTCCAGACAAAGACTCGTCGTCGGGTGGCTGCCCGAGCCGAACGCCAGGCCTGGTTCGAGGTAGAGCGGCACGAGCGCGTCGCCGGCCGCAGACGCCGGGGGCGCCTCAGCAACCTTGGGGCGCAAGTGCAGGCGGCCGGCAAACACTCGATCAACGGCATAGGTCCGTGCGGCTTCGGTCCAGTCTCGTGCTCCGATGAATTCGACGGTATCTATGCCGCCAGCGCCGCAGACGAGCAGACTACGCCGCAACGCGCCCACATCGACGTCGAGCGCAAACAACGCCCTTACGACCACGCTTTCCCAGAGGGGCGTTTCGCCCGGCGCAGGCTCAAGCACGGGCTCGTCTGCCGCGGAGATCAACGTCACCGAGACCGCGCCAGCTTCAGCGAGCACGGCTTCGATGTCCGCGAGGTTATCCGGCGTCGCGCCCAGCTCGATCTGCAGCCAGCTCACGAGACGACAAACAACACATCCCCGGTGTTGATCGGTGTTGCGTTGTCGACGCAGACCGCCGTCACCACGCCGCCCTGGCCGGCGCGGATCTCATGCATCATCTTCATGCTTTCGATGATGCAGAGCACTGTGCCCGGCTCCACGGTCTGACCCACCTCCACGAAGGGATCCGCGTCGGGATGCGGCGCCCGATAAAAAGTACCGGCCATCGGCGCCGGCACCGGGCTGCCCGGCTGGGCCGATGTCTGTGCGGGCGGTGTGGCCGCCGCTACCGGTACCGGCGCCGTGGCAACGACCGCTGCGCCGCGCCGCATCACAATCCGCACCGACTCTTCGCCGTTGGCGACTTCCAGCTCCTCGATGGCAGATTCCTCGACGAGTTCTATGAGTTTCTTGACCTTGCGTAAATCCACGTCTGTTCCCCAGCCTATGACTTATTGCAGGCGCGCAAGCGCCGCCGCCAGCGCATATTCATACCCCGCCGCGCCCAGCCCGGTAATCACACCGACCGCGACGTCGCTCAGATAAGAAGTCTGGCGGAACGCCTCACGGGCATGGACGTTGGACAGATGCACTTCGATAAACGGCAGTTCCACCCCGAGAAAAGCGTCACGCAGCGCGACGCTGGTGTGGGTGAATGCGCCCGGATTGATGATGATGAAGTCCACCTGGTCCACTTTCGCCTGGTGCACCGCGTCGATGAGCTCATGTTCGGCGTTGGACTGCAGAAACTCGACGCGCACCCCTTCAGGCGCGGCAGCGACCACCCGCGCATTGATGTCATCGAGCGTATCGTAGCCGTAGACTTCCGGCTCACGCGTACCAAGCAGGTTCAGATTGGGTCCGTTGAGAACCAGTATTCGTGCCATGACAGGCCTCTATCCAGCAGGAAGGCGCAATTTTCCGCCTTTCCCGCCCAGATGCAAGTGCATTCAAGCAAGTTTGGCGATTTTAGCTGCGTTTTACCGGGAGATAAGAGCTATATCGCCGACGTTATTTCCATCCGCATGCTCGATCGCGGCCAGAACTGCCGTCAAATGATTCGCGAGCGTCTCCGCGTTGACTTCGCCCTGGATTCTAACTTCTTCCATTTCGCTGCCATCTCCGCCGAAAAACACCAGACTGGGCGGTCCAAACAATCCGTAGTGATTGAGCAGTTCCTGATCGATCGGATCGTTTGCGGTAACGTCCGCGCGCAGCAACGTGAACTGGTTGAGTCCGCGGGCCACATCCTCCTGCGGGAAGACGTTGCGCTCCATGGTTTTGCATGAGATGCACCAGTCGGCATACAGATCGAGGATCACCGGCCGATTGCTGACACTGATTTGCTGCTGAACGTCGGCCAGGCTTTTCACGGCAAGCCATTGCGGTTCGCTATGCGCCGCCGCGCCACCCGCCGCCACCGGTGCCGCGGTTATCCGGGCCAACGGCTTCAACGGATCGCTGGCGCCGCTGGCAGCACCAATCAGCAACAGGATCCCCCAGAGGAAACCCAGCGTGCCCGCGGCTTTGCCAAACTGCGCAAGCCCCTGGCGCGGACTGAAATCGAGCACTCCGAGATACACCCCGCTGCCGAGCAGCAGCGCTGCCCACAGCGCGAGCGTAACCGGCGCCGGGACGACCCGCTCCAGCAGCCAGATCGCCACACCGAGGAGCAGCACTCCGAAGATCGCTTTGACACCGTTCATCCAGGCGCCCGCGCGGGGCAGCCAGTGGCCACCGCTACCGCCGACGATCAGCAGCGGGACACCCATACCGAGACCAAGCGCCAGAAGCGCGGTGCCGCCGAGCACGGCATCGTTGGTTGTAGAGATATAGATCAACGCTCCGGCCAGAGGCGCGGATACGCAGGGCGACACGACCAGGCTCGACAGACTGCCCATGACCAGCACCGAGGCATGCTTGCCGCCTTCCTGCTTCTGGCCCATGGCATTGAGACGATCCTGCAGACGCTGCGGCAGCTGCAATTCGTAGAAGCCAAACATGGACAGAGAGAGCAGCACAAAGACAATTGCGAAGAAGATCAGCACCGGCGGTGACTGCAGCGCCGCTTGCAGGTTGAGCTCGGCGCCAAAGAGACCCACCAGAGTGCCGACCGCGGCATACGTTGCGGCCATGCCCAGCACGTAGGCCAGTGACAGCGTAAATGCTTTGCGCTTACCGATGTTTTCCCCTTCGCCGACGATGATGCTCGAGAGAATCGGCACCATGGGCAGCACGCACGGGGTGAAGGCAAGGCCGACGCCCGCGACAAAAAAGATGATCAGCGCGTACCAAAGGCTCTCGCCGGCAAGAATCCCCGCCAGGAGTTCTTCTTCGGTGTCGGCCACCACGACGGCAGCGGAGGCCCCCATGGCACCCGCCCCGTCCGCAACCGCAGCAGACGCGCTGCCGCTGGCGGCCAGGCTCTGTCCGGCCGGCGCGGCCATGCCCGCCGCAAGCAGACTGGCGCCGTCGAAAGTAAACCACTTGGTTTCAGGCGGATAACAGAGACCCGCATCCGCGCAGCCCTGAAACGTGACGCCGATATCCGTGGCGACCAGACCTGCACCGGCCGTGATCGGCACGCGCACTTCGGCGCTGTGGTAGTAGACCTCCACATCGCCGAAAAACTCGTCGTATTTGGCCTTGCCAGGCGGTATGACGGCTTCACCGAGCGTTGCCTGACCCGGGTCTTTGCTTTCGAATTCAAACTGATGACGGTAGAGATAGTAACCGTCGGGCATGTCCCAGCGCGCCAGCAGGTCGCCCGCCTCGGTGAGCGAGGCGCTCAGGACGAAAGCCTGATCGACTTTGAGGAACTCTTCTTCCTCACCAAAATCGAACTCACTGGCCGCAGCCGGCACTGCCGCTGCGATCATCAATACGAGCACCAGCCATGCTCTACTCAAAGCTTTACCAAAGGCGGTCGTCTGCGCGTTCACTGAAATGTTGTCCTGTTTCGCTCCGTTAACCATCCGCCGCACTGTGTCGGTTCAGAACATCTGTCGGATGATCCTCTAATCGACCCCTGCGAACCCGCGAAGTTCGATTACAATGCCCGGAATAACCCTCGATTAATACCATTTTGAATCGCGCGCCGCTGTGAATCTGCTCATGCACTACCGAGTTGGACCCATCAACAGGCCAAATCCGGCAATAAACCTGGCAATAAAGTTGCTTTGTCTCTGTCTGGTTCTGACCGTGAGCGCCTGCCAGACGCCGCCGCCCGCAGAACCGGAGCCCGCCCCGCTGCAGACGCCACCGCCCCCGCCCATCGATCAGGACACGCTCTCGGACATACTGGATCAGGCAGAGCGCGCATTGGCGGCAGAACACTATACCTATCCGACTGCGGGCAGCGCGCTCGCGCTTTACCGACAGATTCTTGCGCTGGATGACCAGCAGGAAGACGCCCGCCGCGGTCTCGAGCGGATCGTCGAGCGCTACGTGGACATGGCGATCGTCGCGCTGGAGCGCCGCCAGTTTGCGCGCGCGCGCTCCATGCTGGCCCGGGCGCGTCTGATCCTGCCGGATCACCCGTCAATCAAACCAACTGCCGAGCAAATACGACTATTGTCAGAAGCCGAAAGGATAACGTTACGTTTGCAGCAGAAAGACCTCACCAACGACAGTCCTGGCGCGGCGGCTGAACTCCGCGCGCTCGGGCAGGTGCCCGCAGATCAGGACTGCCGCTTTACCATTGCCGCCAAAAACGATGCCCAGGGCCGCTGGATCTACAAAGCGCTCGCCAGCGCCAATCCGAGCGCGCGCCTCCGGGCCCAGATAGAGATCCGGCTGCCTGCCGGTGTGGAGCGTGTATGTTTTCCCGCCTGAGCGCATTGTCCGCCACCCTCGTCATCGCGGTTCTCACGAGCGCCTGCGCGCCGGTCGAGCCCCTGGAGCTCGAGGAGCCGCGTATCCGCGAGCCAACCCCCGGCCGCACGACAACCGCAGCTTATTTCACGCTGCGCAACAACAGCGGGGCCGCCGTGACGCTCGTCGGCGCGGAATCATCCAGCGCCAGCAGCATCGAGATGCACACCATCGTGGAACGCGACGGCCGTGTGGGCATGCGGCGCGTTCCCGACGTGACGGTCGACCCTGGCGCCAGCGTACATTTCGCGCCGGGGGGCCTGCATCTCATGGTATTCGGCGTGGAACGGCTCGACGAGCCGTTCCCGATCGAACTCATTTTCGCTGACGGCAAGCGTCTGCCGGCAGCATTCGCTAAGCTGAGCCTGGTCCCGGGCGGCACTATTCCGGGCGGCACTACGGAGTAAACATGAATTGGAAATTCTGGCAGCGGGGAGAACCGGTTTACATGGATGACACGACGAGCGGAAAATCTTCGACCATCGCAAAGGCGGCCGGCGCGCTGATCGCCGTGTATTTCCTGATCAGCATCGTGCTCTGGTGGTGGTGGGACTACGAGCCGGATCAGTTTCCCGTGCGCGAGAACGCAAGCCTCATGGCGCAGACGGAGAACGCCGAGCTGGTCACAGGCTACGTGGCCACGGCGACGCTGATCACGGTTGCGGACACCCTGCTCGAAAAACGGGGCGGTTACCTCACAAACGACCTGATGCCGCCGGGCATCTGGATGGACAACGTGCCCGAGTGGGAGTTTGGCGTTCTGACCCTCGTGCGGGATACGGCGCGCATCTACCGTAACGACTTTTCGCGCTCGCAAAGCCAGTCCGTGGAAGACAAGGATCTGAGCGAAGCCGAGGGCAAGTTTTTCTTCGACAACAGCTCCTGGGCGCTGCCCCCGTCGGAAGCGGAGTACCGGGACGGTATCAAGCTCCTGCGCTCGTACCTCTCACGGCTTGCCGACAGCGGCGAAACCAACGCGCAGTTTTACGCGCGCGCCGACAATCTGCAGCAGTGGCTGGCCGCCGTGGAAACCCGGCTTGGCAGCCTGTCTCAGCGTTTGTCGGCAAGCGTCGGCAAACGCCAGCTGAACGTCGACCTGGCAGGCGATGCCGCCGCGCAGCAGGCGACAGCGGCACCCGGTGATCAGATGGTGAAGACGCCGTGGCTGCAGATCGACAACGTATTCTACGAAACGCGCGGCTACACCTGGGCGCTCTTGCACATGCTGCGCGCGCTGGAACAGGACTTCGGCGATGTGCTCGACAAGAAGAACGCGCGCGTCTCGCTGCAGCAGATCGTGCGCGAGCTGGAACCCAGCCAGGACACGCTGTGGAGCCCGATGGTGTTGAACGGCGACGGGCTGGGGCCGCTGGCCAACCATTCGCTGGTCATGGCGTCATACATCGCGCGCGCCAATGCGGCCATCATCGACCTGCGCGCGCTGTTGATACAAGGGTAGTCCGCAGACGCCGGAGCGCGCCTAAGCATCGAATTTGCTTACATATTCTTGAGTGGCGCGAAAAGCTGACATTGGTATCATACGCGCCGCCTAAGGGAAGGGGTGGGCGCTGACAGCGGCATTTTGTTAGTCGCCACCTCGCCATTAATCAAAACATAACTACGAACAGTTGGGGTTTATATGCTTGTTGATCTATCGCTGATACCGCCGATTCTTGGCGCGGTGGGTCTGGTCGCTGCCTTTATCGTTTACGGCGTCGTCAAGTCTTACGACGAGGGTAGCGACGCTCTGAAAAAGATCGCCGATCAAATTCATCTCGGCGCCATGGTCTTCATGCGCCGCGAATACACCATGCTCGCGATTTTCGCGGCGGTGCTGCTGGTGCTCATCTTTTTCACGGAGGCTCTGGGACCGTATACGGCAATCGCCTTCATAGCGGGCGCTCTGTCATCCGCCGGCGCAGGCTGGATCGGCATGTATACCGCCACCAAGGCCAACGTGCGCACCACCAACGCGGCCCACACACAGGGGCAGGCAGCGGCGCTCTCCGTGGCGTTCTTCGGCGGCTCCATCATGGGGCTGGCGGTCGCGTCCCTGGGCCTGATGGGCCTGGGACTGATTTACTACTTCTTCGGCGGTGACCCCCACACTGCGCACCACATCCACGGCTTCGGCATGGGCGGATCGGTGGTTGCACTGTTCTCCCGCGTCGGCGGTGGTATTTACACCAAGAGCGCAGACGTTGGCGCGGACCTCGTCGGCAAGCTCGAGCAGGGCATCCCGGAGGACGACCCTCGCAACCCGGGCGTGATTGCAGACAACGTCGGCGACAACGTTGGCGACGTCGCCGGCATGGGCTCCGACATTTTCGAGTCCTACGTCGGCTCCATGATTGCATCGATCGCCATAGCTTCGACCCTGGCGCTGGTTTCTCTCGAAGCCCTGGCGCCCGGCATGGCCGAAGGCGACGCGCGCTCGACGCTGATGTTCCTGCCGCTGGCACTGGCGTCCACCGGTCTCATCTGCTCGTTGATCGGTATTGGCGTCGTGCGCGGTTTCTCCGGCGCGAATCCGGCGCTTGCGCTGCGCATCGGCATGATCGGCAGCACGATCCTCTTCATGGCCGCAAGCTATATGACCATCACGGGCCTCGGCGCTTCCACCAACATCTGGTGGTCCGTGCTCTTCGGTGCCGCCGGCGGGATCGTCATCGGCCTCATCACCGAGTACTACACTTCAGCCAGCCCGGTCGTACGTATTGCCGAGTCCGGTGAAACCGGGCCGGCCACGGTCATGATCACCGGCCTCGCAGTCGGCATGCAGTCAGTCGTCATTCCGCTGCTGACCATCTGCGCAATCATTTACGTTTCCACCAACCTGGCCGGCCTCTACGGCGTTGGCGTGGCTGCGGTAGGTCTCCTGGCGACGGTCGGCATGACCATGGCCGTCGATGCCTACGGCCCCGTTGCCGACAATGCCGGCGGGATTGCCGAGATGGGTGGCCTGGGCGAAGAGACGCGCGCCATCACCGACTCGCTGGACGAGCTTGGCAACACCACTGCTGCCATGGGTAAAGGTTTCGCCATCGGCGCCGCAGCGCTGGCGGCACTGGCCATCATCGCCGCGTTCGTGGAGACCATCACCAACCAGTCAGGTGGTGAGTTCATCCTCAATATCAGCAACCCCACCGTTCTGATCGGCCTCTTCATAGGCGGCCTGGTGCCGTTCCTCATTGCGTCCATCACGATGACGGCGGTAGGCGACGCGGCGATGGACATGATCCAGGAGATCCGCCGGCAGTTCCGGGAAATTCCGGGCCTCATGGAAGGTACCGCCGACCCGGACAACGCCAAGTGCGTAGACATCGCCACTACGGCCGCGCTCCGACGCATGTTGCTGCCCGGCCTGATCGCGGTGGCTGTGCCTCCGGCGGTTGGCTTCACCCTCGGCGCTGAAGCGCTGGGCGGCACCCTGGGCGGCGCGCTGCTCGGCTGTGTGCTGCTGGCTCTGACCATGGCTAACGCCGGCGGCGCCTGGGACAACGCCAAGAAGTACGTCGAAAAAGGTAACCTCGGCGGCAAAGGCTCGGACGTTCACGCGGCTGCGGTTGTCGGCGACACCGTGGGTGACCCCTTCAAGGACACCTCGGGCCCGTCGATGAACATCCTCATCAACGTGATGGCGATCGTCAGCCTGGTGATCGCCCCGCTGCTGGTTTAATCCGGCGCGCTAGCAAGGAAGGGGACGCAACAGCGTCCCCTTTTTTGTGCCTGCTCATCCAGCCTCTGGATTGACGATCAGCAGAGAGCAGGACAGTCGGTCCAGCAGTCTATCGAGTAATGCCTGCCAATCGAGCTTTTCGTCGACATCGACGACGAGCAGGCGGGCGTCCTCGCGCTGACAGAGCGCAACGATCGTTGCCTCGCTGATTTCTTTCAGAGCGACGCTGCGGCCGGGGATAGTCGCCCTATCCAAGTGCCCGCTCTCACCCGCGGCCGTGGCAATGACGAACTCGAGCCCTTCCGCTGCCGCGATATCGGCGCCTTTGTCGACGGCGTAGTCGCTCGCCGGCGAGGCGCTACCGGCAACAACCACGACGCGCGAGCCGGTTTCCCAGGGCTCATTCACGAACATGAGCTGGCGATATCTCGACATCAGATGATCGAGTTGCACGAGTCGTCTGGAGCGGAAGCCCGCGCCGCGCAGCGGGCGGCAGAGCACCACAAAATCTGAACGCCCTGCGATGTTGGACAACATCTCTGCAGGTTCACCGCGAATGCTCTTGAACGAATGGTGTAAGCGCAGATGCTGCGCCGTCTGCTCGAACCGTGACCGCACTTCCTGCGCGTGCCGCTCGAGATCCTGCCGCATGCGGGCCGGGTCCATACGCTCCGCCCTGAGGCTGGCCAGCGACACTTCGACCACACCGGGTATTGCCGCCGCGCCATAAAGGGCTTCATCTTCGATGAACAATCCCATGACCTGTGGCACGCCACTATCGGCGAGCGGCCGTATCGCGCGCAGTGCCGCCAGATCGGCAGAGCCGCAATCGAAAACGAACACCACCTGCGCGCGCTCAGACACCGTTTTCGTCTCGATCACTCTGAAAATGCCGGGCCATCGCATGCAGCGCTTCGAGGCGGGCCTGGACAGCGCTCTTGATCTCCTGTGCGTCTGTCGTGATTTGCCCTTCCGGAGCCAGCAACAACGCTGCCGCTTCTTCTACGGAGGAGACGGCATAGATGTGAAACCTGCCCGCTGCCACAGCGTCGACCACATCGTCGCGTAACATCAGATGCAGCTGGTTGGACACGGGCAGGATGACGCCCTGATCGCCCGTCAGCCCCTGCTCGCAGCAAATCTCGAAGAACCCTTCTATCTTTTCATTGACGCCGCCGACCGCCTGGGCGTTGCCGTGCTGGTCCATAGATCCGGTAATGGCCAGGGACTGCTTGATCGGCCGCTCGATGATCGCGGACATGAGCGCGCACACCTCCGCCATCGAGGCGCTATCGCCTTCGATACCGCCATAAGACTGCTCGAAAACGAGACTGGCATGCAGCGCCAGCGGGTGTTCCCTGGCGAAAGTCGAGGCCAGATACGAAGACACGATCATCACCGCCTTGCTGTGCAGCTTACCGCCGAGCTCGGCCTCGCGCTCGATGTCGATGAACTCGCCGCGCCCGAGCCTCGCGGTCGCGGTGATCCGCGAAGGCTGACCAAACCGCGCATCGCCGATGCTGACGACCGAGAGGCCGTTGACCTGGCCGATGCGGGAGCCTGCCGTCTCTATGCGGATGAGGCCCCGCGAGATGTTCTCCCGCACCAGTTCGCGAAACCGGTCCAGACGATAGATACGGCGATCGATCGCGGCACTGATATGCGACCGGCGCACCAGCGCTTCACCAGCCTGACGCGCGTAGAAGTCGCCTTCCTGCAGCAGATCCTTGATTTCGGTCATGTGCGTGGATAACCGCTCGCGATCTTCAACCTGGCGGCTGCAGTGCTCGAGGACGCGACCGACGGCGTCCGCGTGCAATGGCAACGTCGGTATGTCGCGGCTCATTTTCGCAAGCTTGCGCGCGTAAGCCCGGCTGTTGTCGGCATTCCAATCCGTATGGTCAGCAAAGTCGGCCACGACCTTGAAGTGCTCTGCAAAGTCGGCGTCATACTCGCGCAGCACGTGGTAGATGTAGCGCGACCCGAGCAGCACCACCTTGATGTCCAGAGGTATGGGTTCCGGTTCCAGAGAGACGGAATACGTCAGGTTCAGCAGCTGGCTGACCGTTTCGATACGTATGCATCCATCGCTCAGCGCGCGCTTTAACGCCTCCCACGCAAACGGTTTGGTCAGCACGCGCTCCGCATCGAGCAGCAGATAACCGCCGTTAGCCCTGTGCAGCGCTCCGGGCCGGATATGACTGAAGTCGGTGACCGGGTTGCCATACTCCATGTGGTGCTCGAGCTTGCCGATGAGGTTTTCGAGGCTCGGGTTGCTTTCGTACAGCACCGGCGCACCGGTGGTGGTTGCATGATCGATGATCAAGTTGACGCTGAACCGATCGAGAAACTCACCCGCTGGCGGCTGCGGGAACAGAGAAACGCGGGGCTCGCCTTTGCCCGCCGCGGCGAGCACTTTGTCGAGGTTTTCCAGCACTTCGATCTCACAGCGTTCGAGGTAGCCGATGATTTCGGCGTTGTCCTGGTAGAGCGTGCGCGTCCGGGCCAGCAGGTGGGCCAGCACTTTCTGCGCTGTTTCTCTCCTCAACGTACGACCCTGTGCCGCGAGCTCCTGCTGCTTCTGCGGGTAGTCACGCAACTGCTCCACCAGCCGATCCGTCATGTGCGAGATGGCTTCCTGAATGGCCTTGCGCTCGTCTTCGCCGAGCGCAAGGAAAGCTTCCTGCTCCATGACCTTGCCCT
This sequence comes from Pseudomonadales bacterium, assembly GCA_965267275.1. GTDB lineage: Bacteria > Pseudomonadota > Gammaproteobacteria > Pseudomonadales > Azotimanducaceae > UBA4421. Next base: position 71,876 of record OZ253950.1, on the reverse strand, counting down.
CCGCAACAGGGGCAAAGACGAACCCGTTCGGGGTGGTCAGCATGGTCAAACCCAGCTGCCGCGCCTCTCTTTCCAGCGCTGCGGCATCTTCGTCCTGGGTCTGTTGAAACGCGTTGGCCAGCGCCTGCGTCTGGGCCTGAAACTCCTCGGAAGAAAATGCTGCCGGCAATACCGAGAGCAGATCGGCAACGAAAGCCTGCATGTGATGGCGAAAGCGTCTGCCGCCGCCCGGGGGAAAACTGAGGCCTATGGGTCGGCTGGGGTCCTCGAAGTTTTCTACATAACACCAGTCCTGCGCGGGATTGCGCTCGCGCGCGTAAGCCTGCAACTGCTCAAGCACGATGGCACGCTTGTCCGTCTGCACAGCCCCGAGCGCGTAGAGGTTGTAGCCGGCAAAGTCCATCTCCACGCTGAATTCCAGCGCTTCCCGGGCGCGCGACTGCGCAATCGGTTCATCGAGCGGCTCGAGCTCCGCTGTCGACTCGAATCCGAGTTCTGCGAGGTCAGCGCGACGCGCAAGCTTGTCCGCCTCGAGCTCCACGGCTGAAGACCGTCTCGGTCTAGTCCAGGATATCCGTCAAACGACGATAGGCATCACTGATTTCATCGCTGACACGGTGCGCGGCGTCGCGCGCATCTTCGGTGAACTCAGCGAGGTGCTTTTCGAGATCTTCCCATTTGTCCTCGACAGTCTCCCATTCGTCGCGCAGCTCCTTTTTGCCGAGATTCAGCTGCACCGCAAGACGCTCCCGGTCCCGCCGCAAAGACTGGAGCAGCTCGTGCAGAGACTTCTTGGTATCGTCGCCAATGTTGGTCGACATGATGTTTCTCCTGTGAACCCTGATGTCGCTATTTGATCACCAGATGCCGAAAGATCGACATCCGTAGTTCTACTATGACCGCTCGCAGGATCATCAAGGCGGCCCCGCAGCGACGCGCTCACCGGCGGCAGCATCCAGCCGCGGCAGCTCGTCCGCAGTCAGCGTTTCCTGGTCGAGCAGGCGGCCGGCCGTCTCGTCCAACTCGCGCCGGTGGTCGATGAGAATCGCCAGCGCGCGCGCATGTGCCGCATCGATCAAAGCCCGCACGGCTTCGTCAATCTGCCAGGCGGTCTGCTCGCTGTAGCTGCGCGCGGCCGATCCAGGCATCCCCCCGGTGCCAATGAACGTGTCCCCTTCGCTGTCGTAAGCAACCTGCCCGAGCTTCTCGTGCATGCCATAACGCGTCACCATCGTGCGGGCGATGGCGGTGGCGCGCTGCAGGTCGTCCTGGGCGCCGGTCGAGAGCTCACCAAAAACCAGCCGCTCCGCCGCACGGCCGCCGAGGAGGGCCGCCATCTTGTTGTTGAGCTCAGATTCGGTCATCAGGTAACGGTCCTCGGTAGGACGCTGTATGTTGTAACCGAGGGCACCAACACCGCGCGGAATGATGGATATCTTGTGCACGGTTTCGATACCCGGCAACGCCAGACGCACCAGAGCGTGGCCGGTTTCATGAAAGGCCACCACCTCACGCTCATGCGCATTGAGCAGCCGGTTCTTTTTCTCGAGCCCGCCCACGATGCGCTCGACGGCGCTGGTAAAGTCATCCAGCGATACGTCAGATGCGTCCCGCCGGGTCGCGAGAATGGCCGCCTCATTGACCAGGTTGGCAAGATCCGCGCCGCTGAATCCAGGCGTGAGCGCAGCCACCTGATCCAGGGAGACGTCGGGATTCAGCCGTATCTTCCGCACGTGCACCTGCAGGATGTCCACGCGGCCGCGTTTGTCCGGCCGGTCGACCAGCACCTGGCGATCGAAGCGGCCGGCGCGCAGCAACGCCGGGTCCAGGATCTCGGGCCGGTTGGTCGCGGCAAGCAGGACTATCCCCTGCCGCGGGTCGAAGCCATCCAGTTCGCTGAGCAGCTGGTTCAGCGTTTGCTCTTTCTCGTCGTGTCCGCCCATCACCGGCCCGACACCACGAGCGCGGCCGAGGGCATCCAGCTCGTCGATGAAAATGATGCAGGGCGCGCTTGCCTGGGCTCGCTCAAACAGATCTCTGACCCGCGCCGCACCGACGCCAACAAACATCTCGACAAACTCCGAGCCGCTGATGGAAAAGAAGGGGACGCCCGCCTCTCCGGCTACCGCCCGGGCCAGCAGCGTTTTACCTGTTCCGGGCGGACCAACCAGCAACACGCCCTTCGGTATGTGGGCACCGAGGCGTCCGTAGCTGTCCGGAGAGCGCAGGAACGCAACGATCTCTTCGAGCTCCGCCCGGGCTTCGTCGACGCCGGCAACGTCATCGAAGGTCACGCTGGTGTCCTGCTCCACGTAGACCTTCGCTTTGCTTTTGCCGATCGACATCAGGTTGCCGCCGAGCCCTTGCCGCTCTGCGAGTTTGCGGATGAAAAACAGCCAGACACCGATGAAAACGACCGCCGGGAGCAACCAGGAAAGCAGCGTCGTCAGCCAGTTCGTCTGCCGCACGCCTTCATATTCGACGCCATAAGCCGCCAGCTTGTCGGCAAATTCCGGGTCTATGCGGACAGACCTGACGAACTGATGCCCATCCGCATCCGGCTCTTTCAACGTGCCGCGGATCGTTTCGTTGGCAATGCTTACGGACTCGAGCCGTTCGTCTTCGAGCAGGTCGCGGAACTCGCTGTAAGCAATGGTCTCGGTCCGGCGGGATTCGTCCAGGTACGCCTGCGCAAAAATCATGAGCGCAAGCACCGCGACGACATACCAGAAGTTGATGTGAACCTGACGGTCGAGATCTACGCTCATCGGACCAGTGGATGACTACTTACCACCAGTGTCCGGCTGTACTCCCGGCAGGAAAATAAGGGATAACCACGGCGATCATCGGCGCTCGCTGCGCGCCGCGTCACCCGCAACGGCGCAAGGCTGACGCCGGGTCAGTCCGCAGACCGCCCGGCAACACCGCCCGCGGGCTACCATTTGGCGGGCAGCTTTTTCGCCGCAAGCTGATTTTTCAAACGCACGTATTGCGGCAGGCCGTTCTTGTAGGCCGGATAGTCCTCGCCGGCAATCAGCGGCGCAAGGTATCGTTTGGCGGCCGCCGTGATGCCGAAGCCATCACTGCTGATGAAATTCTTAGGCATCTTGCGCTCCACGTTGGCAACACGGGAGAGCTTGGCCTCACCGATCTTCCAGCGGTAGGGCTGGTCGTTGGTGCGCACGATCGTCGGCATCACCGCAGTCTTGCCCGCAACCGCAAACCGCACCGCCGCCTGGCCCAACGCATAAGCCTGTTCAACGTCTGTCGCTGACGCGATATGGCGTGCCGCGCGCTGCAGATAATCCGCCACGGCCCAGTGATATTTGTAGCCCAGCTTCGACTTGATGAGTTCAGCCACCATGGGTGCGACACCGCCAAGCTGCGTGTGCCCGAACGCGTCCTTACCCCCGGCGTCGGCCAGGAACGTCCCGTTTTTGTATTGCGCGCCTTCGGATACCACAATCACACAATAACCTTCCCGGCTGACCGTCTCTTTGACCTTTTTGATGAACTTCCCCTGCACAAACGGCACTTCGGGCAGAAGAATGATGTGCGGCGCATCGCCGCTCTCTTCCTGCGCCAGCGCGCTGGCGGCGGCGATCCAACCAGCGTGACGGCCCATCACCTCGAGCACGAAGATCTTGGTCGAGGTTTCGCACATGCTGGCGACATCCAGGGCCGCTTCTTTCGTGGAGACCGCAACGTACTTGGCAACAGAGCCAAAACCCGGGCAGCAGTCCGTAAAAGGCAGGTCATTGTCGACAGTTTTGGGGATGCCGATGCAATTGAGCTCGTATCCCATCTCCGCGCCCAGCTGGGACACCTTGTTCGCCGTGTCCTGAGAGTCGCCGCCGCCGTTGTAAAAGAAGTAGCGGATGTTGTGCGCTTTGAAAACCTCAATCAGGCGTTGGTACTCCCGCGCGTTCTCTTCGAGGGATTTGAGCTTGTAGCGGCACGAGCCGAAGGCGCCGCTCGGCGTCTGCCGCAAACCCGCAATCGCCTTCGCGCTCTCTTTGGAAGTGTCGATGAGCTCCTCGTTGAGCGCACCAAGAATGCCATTGCGACCGGCATAGACCTTACCGATCACATCCTTGTGCTGCCGCGCCGTTTCGATGACGCCGCATGCGGAGGCATTGATGACAGCGGTAACGCCGCCGGATTGAGCATAGAAAGCGTTGGCTTTAGCCACAGTGGATTCCTTTTCCTGATGTGTAGATGGCGCGCTATGGCGCGTCGCCGGCCCAAAAAATCGCCGTGCTATTGTCCGTGAACCACCTGATTTGTGCGACAATTTATTGAACAAGAACCGATTTAGTACATGAAACCCATCGTCTCTCTGTTCTGGCGCATCTGTATTTTTCGCGCCGGACCGGAAGCCGTTCCCCTTAACGGCACGCTCACTACCGTCATCATCGCTCTCAACGCGCTGGTCAACATCAGCGTCCAGCTGCTCCTGGGTGGCGGCCAGGAAACCGTGCTGCGCGCGATCACTGCAACGTTTGTCTCCCTGGCCGGCACGGCCGGGCTCGTCTGGTTCGTCATGATGCTGATGAGCCTGACTCAGCGGTTTGCCCAGACGATCACTGCCGTCATCGCGGTGGACATCATCCTGACGCTCATCGCGGCGGTGCTCTTCAGCCTGGTCGGTGATCTCACCAATACGGTGAGCGTGTTTGTGACCGCGCTGCTGGTGAGCTGGACGCTGGCCGTTTACGGCTTCATTTTTCATCGCGCCATGGACATGCACATCGGCTTCGGGGTTGCGATGGCGCTGTTCGTTTTCGTCTTTACCATGGCAATCACGCAAACGGCGCTAGGGGGCGCTTGAAAGCCATGAGTCAACGCATCTACTTTCTCGGCATCGGCGGCACCCTGATGGGCAGCCTCGCGCAACTGGCCAAAGAGCTTGGCTACGAGGTGAGCGGCAGTGACAAAGCACTGTATCCGCCCATGAGCGATCAGCTGGCAGCTGCCGGCATCGAAGTTCACGAGGGGTTCGATCCAGCGCAGCTCGACCCCGCCCCCGACGTCGTCGTCATCGGCAACGCCGGCCTGCCGCGCGGGCACGAAGCGGTCGAGTACATTCTGGATGCAGGGCTGCCTTATACCTCCGGCGCGCAGTGGCTGGGAGAGGCCGTACTGCGCGATCGCTGGGTGCTGGCGGTCGCAGGCACCCACGGCAAGACCACCACCGCCAGTATGCTCGCATGGATTCTCGACCAGGCGGGTCTGCAGCCCGGTTATCTCATCGGCGGCGCGCCGCTCAACTTTCCGCAGTCCGCGCGCCTCGGGACCGGGCCGTTCTTTGTGGTGGAGGCGGACGAGTACGACACCAGCTATTTCGATCGCCGTTCCAAGTTTGTGCACTACCGTCCGCGCACGCTCATCCTCAACAACCTGGAATTCGATCACGCCGATATCTTCGACGACCTCGCGGCCATTCAGAAACAGTTTCACAACCTGCTGCGCACCGTGCCGCAGAGCGGTCTGGTGCTGGTGCCGACCAACAATGACGCGCTCAGCGAAGTGTTGGCAATGGGTTGTTGGTCCGACGTTGCGCGGGTTGGCAGCCCGCCGGTCAAGAAGGTCATCGACAGGGATACCGGCGACGTCTGGAGCGCGACGCCGCGGGATGCCAGCGGCAGCAGTTTCGACGCCGAGCTCAATGGCGAAGCGCTCGGCCTGATCGAATGGTCTCTGCTGGGCAAACACAACCAGCTGAACGCTTTGAACGCCATTGCCGCCGCCCGCCATGCCGGCGTCCCGGCCGGTGAAGCCATCGCGGCGTTGAACGAGTTCGAGGGGGTCAAGCGGCGTCTCGAGGTGATCTTCGACAACAGCGCGTTCACGCTCTATGACGACTTCGCGCATCATCCCACTGCGATTCGTACGACGCTCGAAGGGTTACGTAAACAGGTGGGTAACGAAGAGATCATCGCGATCATCGAACCACGCACCCATACGATGTCCCTGGGCGCTTTGCGCCACGAGCTTTCGACCTGCTGCGCTGCGGCTGACCGCGTCTTCTGGTTTCGCGGCGACAATATCAAGTGGGACCTAGGCGAGGTCGTGCAGGCGTCGGTCATACCTGCGCAGATGTTCGATCGTCATGAGACGCTCGTCGCCGCGCTGGTCAAAGAAGCCTCCACGCCAAACAAGAAAAAGCGCCATGCCGTCATCATGAGCAACGGTGCTTTCGGGGGGATTTATCAAACGCTGGTAGAGCAGCTGAGCTGAACCGCTATACTGGCGCAAACATACGCTAGGGGAGAAACATGCGGACAATCATCATCTGTGCGGCCATCGTGCTGTCGCTGGTTGCAGGCGCGGAAGAGGAGACGTGGTACCCGTCAAAGTACGGCGCAGACGATACCCTCGGCGCAATCAACAATCTGAGCCCTGACAAAGTCGTGCAGGCAGCGCGCCTTGTGACGACCGGGAAGACCTACCGGCTGGGCGTCGAGACCGGACCCACCTCACCTGCGTATCCGCCGCGCTCCTACTCGATGACGGTACTGCAACTCGACGACGGCACCGGCACGCCCCTCGGCGTCAACAAAGCCACCGGCAACGACGATCTCATGTATCTCTGGATGGGTATCGGCAGCCAGATCGATGGTCTGGGCCATATGGGTATCAACCACACCTACTACAACGGCAACCACGCGAGCGACTTCGTGACACCCAAGGGGCTGACGAACCTGTCCATAGACAAGCTGCCGCCAATCGTCAGCCGCGGTGTCCTTCTCGACATCGCCAAGCTGAAGGGCATGGACCCGCTGCCCATCGGCTACGCGATCAATACTGCAGACATCAACGCCGCGGCCAAGGCAGCCGGCGTCAGCATAGAATCCGGCGACGTGGTGCTGCTGCACACCGGCTGGCTGAACGTCATGGACAGCGATCCGGCCAAGTTCATGTCGGGACAGCCCGGTCTCGGCCTCGAGGGCGCGCGCTACCTGGCCGGTCTCGGCGTGGTTGCGGTCGGCGCCGACAGCTGGGCACTGGAAGCGATCCCCGCGGAAGATCCCAACCAGGCATTCCCCGTACACCCGGAGCTGCTGGCCAAGAACGGCGTCTACATTCTCGAAAACATGGACACGCGTGAACTTGCCGCCGACGGTGTCAGCGAATTTCTGTTTGTGCTCGGCCAGCCGCGCTTTGTCGGCGCGGTCCAGGCGGTCATCAACCCCGTAGCGATCCGCTGATCACATGCTCGAAGGCAAACGCATCATCATTACCGGGGCGGGCAGCGGCATCGGGCGCGCGACCAGCCATTTGGCAAGCCAGTATGGCGCCAGCGTACTCTGTGTCGATCTCAGCGAAGCCGTCCACAATACCGTCGAAGAGATCAGCCAGAACGGCGGCACCGCGTTTGCGCATCAGGCCGATGTCAGCGACGAAGACGCGGTCGCGGCATATGTCGACGAGGCAGTTGCCAAATTCGGCGGGATAGACGGCATCTATGCCAACGCCGGTGTCGGGGGCGGCGGCAAACCCATGCTGGAACTGACGGTGGAAGACTGGCAACGCACGCTTGGCGTCAACACGATCGGCGTCTTTTTAGCGATCAAACACAGTGTGCCCCACTTTGTCGCACAGGGCAGCGGTGCAATCGTTTGCACAGCCTCGGTGGCGGGCCTGCGCGCCAATGCGGGCGGTGTCGACTACAGCGCAAGCAAAGCCGGTGTCATCAGCATGGCGCAAACAGTGGCTTATCAGCTCTATGGCACCGGCGTCCGCATCAACGCCATCTGTCCCGGCCTCATCGAAACCGGCATGACCAAGCCCGCTTTCGACCGTGCCCGCGAGCGCGGCACGGAGGACCGCATCGGCCAGATCAATCCGACCAGACGTCACGGCGAGCCCAGCGAAATCGGTGAAATGGCTTGTTACCTGCTCAGCGACCGTGCCTCCTACGTGAACGGCCAGGCAATCGCCGTCGACGGCGGTTTATCCGCATCTCACCCGTGGGTGTTCCCGAGAGGTTAATACTTTGCTCCCCATGCGTACCCTGATCGTGACGAGCCTCCTCCTGCTGTCCGCGTGCAGCAGCGCCGAGCCGGCGCCAGCCGCACCCGGACCGGCGTTACAGCCCGAGCAGCTGACCGTGGAAATACCGGAGGGTTGGAGTAAATACGCGGACCGTCGCGTCGGAGAGCTGCACACAGCGGAATACTACGCGTCGCCGGAACCCAGTGAGGAGTGGGAACGCAAAATCACCATTGAGGCGTTGTCCGGCGACGATCTACCTGATCCGCTGATCGTCGCTGAGGGTCTCGCCGCCGAGCAGGCGGAAGTCTGCAACAAATTTGTGGACGACCCGGTCTTTGCGGGATTCGAGAACGGCTATCCGACAGTGGTACACATGATGAAGTGCGGCGAGAGCCAGCGTACCGGCCGTCAGCTCCTGACGATGATCAAAATTATCCAGGGGAACGATGCGCTGTACACGATCACCCGCATCTGGCGTTTCCCGCCATCACCGTCCGAGGAGAGTGAGAGTCCCTTCGACGACGCCGAGGTGGCTGCCTGGGCCAGCACGCTGCGCGCGATCAAGGTTTGTGACGACACCCTCGCCGCACACCGCTGCGAGGGTTAGCGCCACTTCAGCTAGAACTGCGCTTCGGCGAACTCCATCACAACGTCAGACGACGCGCCTATCGCCTGCTCCAGACCCGCACACATCGGCAGCACCCGCGCAAAGAAGTAGCGCGCCGTCGCCCGCTTGGCATCACCAAACTCGTCTGCGGGCGCGTGCTGCGCCATCCTGGCCCAGAGCCACGCATATATCGTCAAACCGCAGATCTCGAGGTAGTCCGCCGACACTGCGCCCGCCAGATTGGCGTCGTCTCTGGCGCGTTCGACGACTGACGCGGTCACTCGGATCAACCGATCGAGGGCTTCGTTGAGGGCTTCCTGAAACTCCGGCGCGACTTCGGATTGCGCCATGTCATCGATGAAACGGCGCAGACTGACGCCGCCGTCACGAAGGACTTTGCGGGCAATCAGATCGAGCGCCTGCACACCATTGGTGCCTTCGTAAATCTGCGCGATCCGCGTATCACGCACGATCTGTTCGACGCCCCACTCCTGGATGTAACCATGACCGCCGAAAACCTGTTGCGCGAGCACCGAGCCCGTAAAGCCGCGGTCACTCAAGAAAGCTTTGGCGATGGGCGTCAAAATCTCGGACAGGGTCTGCGCGTGGGCATTACCGCCATACTTGCCAAGGTCGAGCTGCATGCCGACAAACATGCCGAAGGCGCGCCCGGCCTCGTTGAGCGCGCGCTGCGTCAGCAGCATACGCCGCACGTCCGGATGCACGAGCAGCGTGTCCGCCGGAGCCTCGGGATTCTGCGCACCTTCGGGAGAGCGTCCCTGCAGCCGATCGTGGGCATAGCTTGCCGCCAGCTGATATGCGGCAACGCCGGCGCCAAGGCCCTGCAGGCCGACCGAAAGCCGCTCGTAGTTCATCATCGTGAACATGGCTGCCAAACCCTGGTTCTCTTCGCCGAGCAGATACCCCACGGCGCCATCGTAGTTGATCACCGACGTCGCGCTGCCGCGTATGCCCATCTTGTGCTCTATCGAGCCGCTGGCCCAGGTGTTGCGCTCACCGAGGCTGCCGTCTTCGTTGACGAGATATTTGGGCACGATGAACAGCGAAATGCCTTTTGTTCCCGACGGCGCATCGGGCAGCTTGGCAAGTACCAGGTGCACGATGTTCTCGGTGAGATCCTGCTCACCACCGGTGATGAAAATTTTTGTGCCGGTTACGCGATAGCTGCCGTCAGCCTGAGGCTCAGCTTTGCTGCGCATGATGCCGAGATCGGTGCCCGCGTGCGCTTCAGTGAGCGCCATGGCGCCGGTCCACTCGCCGCTGTACATTTTCGGCAGGTATGTCTGCTTCTGCGCTTCGCTGCCGTGCGCGTCGATGCAGAGGCTGGCGCCAACGGTCAGCGTGCCATAGAGATACAGGCTGGGGTTGGCGGCCCACAACATTTCTTCGACCAGGCAGGCGAGCATCTTGGGCATGCCCTGGCCACCGTACTCAGGATTCCCGGCAAGACCGAGCCAACCACCCTGGGCAAGTTCCGCATAGGCTGGTTTGAAGGCCTGCGGCGTCGTCACCTCGCCGTCCTGCCACTGGCAGCCTTCCGCATCGCCGATCTCGTTGGTGGGTGCAACCACTTCCGCCGCGATGCGGCCGCCTTCGCTGACGACTGCCCGGATCAGGTCTTCGCCAAAGTCCGCCAGCGCGGGTATGTCGGACCAGACGTCCTGGACCCGAAAAACATCAAATAGCAGAAATTGCGCATCGCGCTCTGGAGGCTGGTACTGCACGCTCTTGTCCTAAACTCAAAGGCCCGATTTTACTCCCAAGGGCCACCTGCGATCTAATGCTTCGCATCCCTCCGCAGCGAAGGTCAGACAACCCGTGCCGCTCATCGCGATCACCTCCCATCAAACCGTCAACGGCTTGCCGTTCGGCGCCACGATCGCTGATCTGGAGCGCGCATGCGGCAAAGCGGACGAGGCGCTGGAGAACTACACGGGGGAATGGGAGCTGCGCTATGGCGAGAGTTTCTACCGCTTCTTCGCCAACCAGCTGGTGGAGGCCACGTTTCCGACGACCTGCCAGTTCGTCATCAACGGGGTTTCCATTCTCGACGTGTATCGGTGGCTTGCCGAGCAGACCGACGCGGTGGATAAGGCCAAATTCCGCATTTCCCTCGATCTGGGCCTTGCGTACGACAATCGCTTCAGCGGCCAGGGCTCGGTCACGGCATTCGCCGCCGGCCGCTGGGATACCCTGGTCATGAGGGGCTAGACGCTAGCCGGGCGATCAGGCGATGACGTCGATCAAACTGCCCGCGGTGGAGCCGATGGCGCTTGTCTGCTGCTCACGCGCGTTGATGCCCTGCAGCCGATCAGCGCTCTCGGCGGCCATTTCGGCGCGCGCAGAGGCGGCTTTCTGGTTGGCTTCCGCGGCGACTGAGCGGTCCGCGGCCGAAGGTTCGGCTGGCGCCAGCGCGGCGCGCGCCACAGTCTGCATTTTTTGCAGCGTGGCAGCAGGATCGTTGGGAACCTCACTGATGTCGATATTCACATGCCCGGAAACCGCGTAACGAACGCCGTTCGGGCCGTTGGTGTACTGGTAATGCGGATGCCCGGCATGCACGCCGCCCACAGCTGCATGCGCCTGCTCGTGAGCACGCACCTCACGATCGCGCGCGGCAAGCTTTCTGATCTCCTGCTGTTCCTGGAGAAGGGCCTGACGCGTTACGTTTTCGAAGGGATTCAGGCTTTGACCAGCATCCATTGTCCTATTCCTGGCGACGCTTCCCTGGTCACCTTGAGCGGGCGGCTATCAGGCGCGTACGTCGAGTAGAAAACCGATGACCGCGTCCGCTGTTTCGACCACTTTGACAGATGCCTGCACCTGGCGTTGATACAGCTTGAGATCCACCATCGCATTGGCGAGATCGTCCATCGCTACGCCATCCAGGGACACGCCGTCGGTTTCACTCGCGCCGGGATTGCTTTTGATGTTCATCTCCGCAATTTCCTGCGCGACACTACTCAGCGACTTGATGCCTTGCTGGACGCCGTTGGCACCTGAATTCAGCATCGGATTTACTGCCATGACACCGATCCTTTTACACCAGACCCATACAAGTTAGACCATCGCGGATCCGGCCGCCTGAGAATCGCGCCAGGGCTTGGGCAAACTGAGGACCAGTTCTCACGTTGAGCGTCATGACCGTCAGCTAAGCTCACGGCATGCTGTGGCGCCGACTTGCCGATACGCTTTTTCCCGACACGTGCGTTTTGTGCGCCTGCCCGCTCGCCGAGCGGCACCCTCATCTCACCTGCGACCCCTGCTGGCAAGCCCTGCTGCAGCCGCTGACGAGCTGCCCTAAATGCCAGGCGCCGCTCGCGGCACCCGTGTTGCACAACTGTTCGCGAGGACCGGGGCTGGTACTCGCGCCGTTCCCACACGCCGACGAGGCGCGCTTCCTCATCCATCAGCTGAAATACCATCACAACTTGCGCGCTGGCTGCACTCTGGCGGCGATGCTGCTGTCCGTGTTGCCCTGGGCTTACCAGCAGGATGCCCGTCCGCAGGCGATCTGCGCGGTCCCGCTGTCCTATCGCGCGCAGTGGCTGCGCGGATTCAATCAAGCCGAATGGCTGGCTGCGCGGCTCTGCCGGCCGCTGGACATCCCGCTGGCGCGACGTCTCGCCACGCGCCGTCACGGTCCCCGCCAGGTTGAGCGCTCGCGCAGCCAGCGCCTCAAGCTGCCCGCCCGCACGTTCAGCATCCGCCAGAAGGCGGTGCCCGGGCATGTCGCCATCGTCGACGACGTATACACCACCGGGGCGACGACGCGGGCTCTACGCCAGAGTTTGCTGGCCGCCGGCGCTGAGCGGGTCGACATCTGGTGCATAACCCGCGCAATCTAGACGCACGCCCTGTACAGTGCCGGCATGCAGGACACCCCATACGAGGGCTTGAGCCCCGACACGATTCTGAGCGCGCTGGAAAGCGTCGGTTTCGAACCCAGCGGCGGGCTGCTGGCATTGAACAGCTACGAAAACCGCGTCTATCAGGTCGAGCTCAACGACGGCGACTTTGTCGTCGCCAAGTTCTATCGACCCGCACGCTGGAGTGATGCCGCTATCCGCGAAGAGCACGCGTTTACCGAAGAGCTCCAGGCGGCAGAGCTGTCGGTCGTAGCACCACTCAGGCGGGAAGGTGAAACGCTCTACGAGTACGACCGCTACCGCTTCGCCGTTTTCCCGCGCCAGGGAGGCCACCCGCCGAACCTCGAGAACGAAGACGATCTAGAGGTGCTGGCACGCAGCATCGCACGCATGCACGCCGTCGGAGCGCAACGCCCGTTCAGTCATCGCCCGGAAATGAGCGCAACCAGGCTCGGTCACGACAGCCGCTCCTTTCTGCTCGAACACCAGTTCGTCCCGCCCGACATGGAAACGGCGTACGAAACGCTGACGGCGGACTTGCTGAAACGCATAGATCCGCTGATGACAGGCAATGCGCACGTGCGTATCCACGGTGACTGTCACATGGGTAACGTGCTCTGGCGGGAGGACACGCCGCACTTCGTGGACTTCGACGACTGCATCATGGGACCGCCGATTCAAGATCTGTGGATGCTCCTTTCCGGCGATCGAAGCGAGCAGACGTATCAGCTCAGCACCGTGCTCGACGCTTACACGACGTTTACCGATTTTGCCGTGGATACCCTGAGGCTGATCGAGCCGCTGCGGACCCTGCGCATCATGCATCATGCCGCATGGATCGCCCGGCGATGGCACGATCCCGCATTCCCGCTGGCGTTTCCGTGGTTCGATTCACCACGCTTCTGGTCAGATCATCTGCTGGAGCTGAGAGAGCAGCTGGCGCTCCTGGACGAACCGCCGCTGACTTACATGTAAACCGGCTGCGTCGGAACGGAGATGAAAGGTCGCCAACGTCAGCCAGCGGCGACGTCCAGATCCTTGCGGTTACGTATCGTGTTGGCGTATTGCAGCAGAAAATACTCGCGCTCGGCAGCCGGGCACAGAGACTGTTGCTGTGCGAAACAATTCATCACACGGTCGTTCACAGGCGCCGTGGCCGTCTCTACGGGGGCGTCACCCAGCGCTTCGGCAGCCTGCACATGCGTCGGAAACACCTTGAGACCGCCGACAATGGCGCGATCGAGATCGGCGGCAAGGGCTTCCGGAGAATCGTGGTGCCCCGCCAGGGGCTCACCGAAGTGCACGTGCACTCTACCCTTGAAGCCGACGATACCGGTGATGATGCTTTGCAGATCCTCTTCCTCGCTCTTCGCATACCCACCCTCTGCAGCAATCACTGAGAGTTCATGGGCTTTACGCAAGGCGCAGGGATCGAGCTCATAGGAAATCGATACCGGCACAACATCGCAAGCCGCAAGCATGGCATCGAGCGGCTCTGAACTGTCTTTGTAGGCCAGGGCAAGCATCTTCAACAGCGCGGGATCCGTGCGATCCCAGCCATCCTTCGCGCGACCCTCGCGCTGGGCTATCCAGATCGAGACGCCCTCTTCCAGCGAATGGCGTATATAGGCACTGGTGCGGGACAGCGCGTTGAGCGTGGCTTTCGCGCCGCTCACGCTCCGTTCCACGACGAAACTCTTGTTCAACCGCATCAGATCCGCGGCCAGATCATTGGTCAACAGGTTGTCGCCCACCGCCATGCGTGACGTTTCATGGCCAGCCTGGTGAATGAGGTAATTCAAGAGACTCGAGTCCATCACGATGTCGCGATGGTTCGACATGTAGAGGTAGCAACGATCGCGGGACAGCCGGTCGAGACCACTCACGGTGAGATCTTCGATCGTCTCTTCGATGAGCCTGGCCAGGTAGTCCGCAATGAACAGCTGGCAAGCCTCCACGGAAGTCAGATTGCGCGTGCGCAGCCGGAAAAGCGCACCGGTCAACATACGCCCCACGGCTGAATCTTTCAGCAGAGAGGGCATGATCAACTTGGACGCGGCACGACTGAAGTCGGGATTATCCATGACCCGAGCGACAACCTCGGGCACTTCGTTGTCGTGGAAGGGCCGAATATCGTCAAATTCCGACATGCAGGCACAGTAGCGGTTCCGACCAGAAAAACAAGAGAACAATCGGCCAGGCCCGCTGCTACAATCGGCCGGCGGGAGCAAATCTGGGAGCAGCCCATGGGTCTGGGAACACGTCCCTACACACACGGCTTACACGATCTCGGCGACGGCGCTTATGCCTGGCTGCAGCCGGACGGTGGCTGGGGGTGGAGCAACGCAGGCCTGATCGTCGACGGCGACGCATCCATGCTGGTCGATACGCTCTTCGACAAACCGCTGACGCAGACCATGCTGGATGCGATGGGCAAAGCAGAACCCGCGGCGACGGTGCGGCACGACGCGCTCATCAACACTCACTCCAATGGCGATCATTGCAATGGCAATGAGCTCGTGAACACCGACCGGATCATCGCCTCACGCGCGTGTCTGGAAGAGATGGCCGACGAGAATCCGGCGATGATGCTCAACCTCCTTGCGGCCGCGCCCGAAATGGGTGACACCGGCGAGTTCTTCCTGCACTGCTTCGGCGACTTCGACTTTGCCGGCATCGAGCGCGCGCTGCCCAACGAAACTTTCGACAATGAGATGAGCGTGCAGATCGGCGACAAAGCGGTGCATCTGAAAATGGTGGGCCCCGCGCACACGCACGGTGACGTACTGGTTCACGTGCCCGCCAATCGCACTGTCTATACCGGGGACATTCTTTTCATCGAAGGTCACCCGATATTGTGGGCCGGTCCGCTCGACAACTGGATCTCCGCGTGCGATTACATGCTGGGTCTGGAGCTCGAGACGGTTGTGCCCGGTCACGGGCCCGTGACCGACCAGCGCGGCGTGCGGGCGGTGCGAGACTACCTCACCTATATCCGCGACGAAGCCCGCGCGCGCTACGATGCCGGGCTGGATGCCTATGAGGCGGCACTCGACATCAATCTCGCAGACTTCGACAGCTGGGGTGACGCCGAACGCATTGTCGTCAACGTGGCAACGTTGTACCGCGAATTCGCGGCGGATCCTGCACCGCCGGATGTCACCGCGCTTTTTGGCCTCATGGCCAGACTCCACAAAGAACGCCGTGGCTGAATCCGAGCTCAGAACGCGTCTGCTCGAGCCGCAGGACTATGCCGGCATCGTCGATATCTACAATCACTACATCGAAACGAGCCCCTGCACTTTCGACATCACACCGTTCACGATCGGCCAGCGCGTGCCGTGGTTCGCGCAGTTCGACGACCCAATGCACCAATGTGTCGTCGCCAAACGCGGCGATCGTCTGGTGGGTTATGCCTGCAGCCAGCTCTTCAAGACCAAACCGGCATACCGAACTTCTGTTGAGGTAAGCATCTACGTCGCCCAGGGCGTGACCGGCGGAGGCGTCGGCACGGCGCTCTACCAGGAACTCTTCAACGCCATTGGCACAAGCCAGGCGCATCGCGCCTACGCGGGCATCACGTTGCCGAACGACGCGTCCATCGCGCTGCACGAGAGTTTCGATTTCAAACAGGTCGCCCACTACCACGAAGTCGGCTACAAGTTCGATCGTTTCTGGGACGTCGTCTGGATGGAGAAAGGGCTAGGCTGAGAAACGCCAGAACGCTGAGCCAAGCATCCACAACCCCATGATCAACAAAAGCACGAACGCTGCTCGCTTGATGGCATTCTCCGACACCGGCGGCGCGAAGTTGTTGCCAAGCCAGGTGCCCAGCACCACCACGGGCAGGCCGACGAGCGTATAACTCAGCACCTCGCGCGTCAGACCGCCTTCGATCCCGACGAGCACGGTGCGCGTCGACGTCGTCAACGCAAAACATGCCAGGAGCGTCGCGCGTATTGCCGCCAGCGCCAGCGGCTGACTGTAGCCGAACCAGCCCAGAACCGGGCCGCTTGCCGAGAACATCCCGCCTACCAGACCGCCGGAAATGCCTGTGAGAAAAGTTGCGACGCGGCCAGACACACGAGGCCAGGGATGCGGACGCAGCATCATCGACAAACCGCCAATCGTGATAAACAGACCCAGGCAGACTTCCAGCACGAAGCGCGAGTTACCATCCAACCACTGCAGGATCTGCAGACCCAGGAAGATGGCCGGAATCTGCCCCAGCGCCAGCCAGAGAAACAGGTGTCGATGCACTTCGTGCAACCTGCCGCGCAACGCGAGCACAACGTTCAAGATCGTCAGCAGGCTCATCACCGCGGCCAGGGTCGGGACGTCCAGCAGCCGCAGCCCGCCAGCGACCGCAATTACGATCATCCCCATCGCAAACCCGGCCACCGCCTGCACGTAACTGCCGACGAATACTGCGACTAAGAAGCCCACGACTGCTGCCATCCCCATGGCGGGAGTATCCCCCATTCACGGGCGCATCTGGTAGGGTCATACGCAACGCTTGAAGAGGCACGAAGAATTGGACCTGAAACTCTCCGGACGCACCGCGCTGGTCACCGGCAGCCATCGCGGGACCGGCATGATCATCGCAGCGACCCTGCTTGCCGAAGGCGCACGGGTGTACGTGCATGGACTCGAAGCGGGTCAGGCTGAAGCAGCGGTCGCCGAACTGGGCGGCGGCACCGCGGTCAACGCCGACATCACCTGCGACGAGGGCGCGGCGGCGCTGCGCGAGCAGCTACAGGGCACGGCGATCGAACTTCTGATCAACAACTACGGCATTGCGGAACCAGGCAGCTGGCAGGAGTCGAGCACCGCCGACTGGATCACGGCCTACGAGAAGAACGTGCTCTCCGCGCAGCGCATGATCAGGCTCTGCCTGCCCGAGATGCGCGCCCAGAACTTCGGGCGCATCATCAACCTCGGTACCGTGGGCTCGTCACGCCCCAATGCCCGCATGCCCGGGTATTACGCGGCCAAGGGCGCGTTAGCGAACATGACGGTCGGCCTCGCCAAAGAGGTCGCGGGCACCGGCATACGCGTCAATCTGGTCTCTCCCGGTCTGATCCTGACCCCGGAAGTGGAAGCCGCATACCTCGAACGCGGCCGGCGCAAAGGCTGGGGGGAAACCTGGGAGGAGATCGAGCCGCACGTCGCCGCTGACATCCCGATAAGACGCATCGCGCGGCGCGAGGAGGTGGCGGCGCTGGTGGCGTATCTGTGCAGTCCGCTGGCCGACGCCATCCACGGCCAGAACATACGCATCGACGGCGGCGCCGTGGACATCGTGACATGACGCCTCTCAGCCATGCCGGGCAACGCACCTTCGGGCTCGTCATGGCAGCAGCCGTTCTTTTCGTGATCGACCCCGCGCATCCCGGCGTGACGCACAAGCTCGCTCTGCCGTTGACGCTGGCGGTTGCCGCGTGGCTCATGACGCATTCCCTGATGGCGGTGCTGATGGCTGCCGGCGCGCTTTTTGCGCTGAACACAGATTGGGGCGGCGACAATGCCATCACGTCAGCGGTCTACCCGGCGCTTGCGCTCGTGAGCCTTGTCGGGTGCTGCGTGATCGTGGGATTGCGTTGGCGGGACAAAGCCAGGGCGACGCACGAAGAGCGCTGGTCGCGGCGTCGCCAGACGTGACCGCGCCGGGCACGGCGCGCGCGGTGTTGTTCGATTTTGACGGCACGCTGGCGCCCAATCTCGACTTGCCGGACATGCGCCGCCAGGTCATCGAGCTCACCGCGACGCATGCGGTGCCGGCAGCCGTGTATGACGGGCACTACATCGTCGAGGTCATCGACGCCGCCGCCGGCTGGCTACGCCAGCAAGGTGCGGAGGATGCAGACGTTTACGAACGACGGGCGCACCAGTTGATCACAGACTTCGAGCTGGACGCCGCGCGGCGTACGGACCCGTTTCCCGGGATAGAAGCGAAGCTGATCGAACTCGCGAACATCGGCTGGCGCCTCGGCGTCGTGACGCGTAACTGCCGCGCGGCGGTGCTGCAGGTGTTCCCGCATCTCCTCGAACACGTCGACGTGCTGATGGCCAGGGATGACGTCGAGCATCTGAAGCCGGATCCGCGGCATCTGCAAAGCTGCCTGGATGCGTTGGGCTGCGCACCCCGGCAGGCGGTCATGGTGGGCGACGGCCAACTCGACATGCGCTCAGGCAGAGCGCTCGAGATGCACTGCATCGGCGTCCTGACGGGCAGCGGCAGCAGCGACAGCCTTCTGGCCGCCGGCGCGCATCGCATCATCCCGCGCTGCACCGAGCTTTTTCTGTAGCGACGTGACAACGCACAGCGTGAGCAGGCAGAATAACCGGAGCTTGTCATCGTCCGGCAGCACTGCGGGAGGGCCATATGCAAAAAGTTACCACTGCGCGCAACGAACTCGGCCCCCTGCTCGATGAGCTCATCCTCCAGCTCGAGGTGGAGGGTTCCGCAACTCAGAAAGCACACTTCAACAGAATCCGCGGCCATCTCTACGGCGCGCACGACGACTGGGAACTGGCAGGGTCGATCATAGAGCTGTCTTCCAGCGTCGCGATGGGCTTCCGCTTCTCGCAGACCGCCGATGCTCTGGTGAGCAGGATTCTGCAGAAAACCTCGGAGCTCGTACGTGAGCTCGAAGGTATCGACCCGGCCGTCCACTAACCTCAAGGCATCACCATGACCACAACCGTAACGGATATCTATCGGTATCCGGTCAAGAGCATGGCGGGCGACCGTCTCGAAGCAGCGGACCTGACCGCAAACGGCATACCCGGCGACCGCTGCTGGACGATCAAAGACGAAGAGCGGGGCGGCATCAAGGGCGGCAAGCGATTTCCGCAGATCATGGACATGCACGCGGCGCTTGGCGCCGAGCCCACCGCGGAAAATCCATCACCAACGGCGCTGATCACCCTGCCGGACGGCAGCCGCGTGGAAAGCAGCGACAGCGACGTCAACGCCCGCCTGAGCGAGGCCATCGGCGCGCCGGTATCGCTATGGCCGTTGGTACCCGCCGACCAGCTCGAACATTATCTGCGCACCCCGCCGCCGGAGGGAGTGGATCAGGAAGCTGCGCTCCGCGAGGTTTTTGCGCGCACGGCCGACGAGCCGTTGCCAGACCTCAGCCAGTTCCCCGAGGCACTGTTCAGCTATGAGTCTCCGCCGGGAACCTACTTCGATGCTTTTCCGCTGCTGATACTGTCGCAGAGCGCATTGACCGCCATGAGCCAGGCGGCAACGAACAACTTCGACGTGCGCCGTTTTCGTCCCAACATTGTGATCGACACCCCGGCAGACGGGTTTCCTGAGGACGCCTGGGCCGGACGACAGGCGCGCCTCGGCGGCGCACGCCTGCAGCTGGAGATGCGCTGCCCGCGCTGCGTCATGACAACCCATCCGTTTGCCGACCTGCCCAAAGACCCCGGCATCATGCGCGCGCTGGTTGCAGAGAATGACGGCAACCTCGGCCTTTACGCGAGTGTCATCGAACCCGGGCATATTCGGGTAGGAGACACTTTGATTCTGGATTCGTGAAACACAACATACTGTTCCTCTGCACCGGCAATTCCGCGCGTTCAATCCTTGCGGAAGCCATCTGCAACCATCTGGCCGACGCGAATGTGCGAGCCTTCAGCGCCGGCAGCCAGCCCGCCGGGGCCATTAACCCGGGCGCTGTCGACGAGCTGAACAAACGCAGCCTCGACGCAACGCCTTACCGCAGCAAATCCTGGGATGAGTTCACCGCGCCCGGCGCGCCGAGCCTGACGTGGGTGATTACACTTTGCGACAATGCCGCCAACGAGGTATGTCCAGTGTTTCCGGGTGCTTACCAGCGCGCGCACTGGGGTTTGCCCGATCCGGCGACGGGAGCGGCGACATTCAGCGCAACGTTCGACGACTTGAGCGGCCGGATAGAAAATCTGCTGGCCGAGCTCGACTGATCTGACAGGCCCTGTTGCGCTAGAATGCGGCAATGAATTTCGCTGATCTGGGCTACCTGCGGGTGGCTGCCGCAAGCACCGAAGTCGCCCTTGCCAACCCTGCAGCCAACGCTGCAGCCGTGCTCGAAACGGCGCGTAAGCTCGCCGCCGAGGGGGTAAGCATCGCCTGCTTCCCGGAGCTCTGCCTGAGCGGCTACTCGACGGAAGATCTCTTCTTCTCCGATGCCCTGGAGCAGGAAGTGCGCGCCGGCCTCGCCAAGCTCGCCGCGGACAATCCGCTGCCGGCGCTGATCGTCGGCACACCCTGGCGTCTGGCGGACGGGCGTCTGCTCAACTGTGCGGCGGTGTTCAGCGCTGGTCGCCTGCGCGGCATGGTACCGAAGACCGCCCATCCGAATTACGGGGAGTTTTACGATCTGCGCTGGTTCGCCTCCGGCGCAAGCGTCAACGAAGTCGAGATCGACCCGGATCTCGGTCAATTCCCGGTGCGCTGCGATCAGCTTTTCACCGTAGGCGACCATCGCTTCGGCATCGAAATCTGCGAGGACCTCTGGGCGCCGCACGCACCCAGCACCAACGCATGTCTTGCGGGGGCGGAGATCATCTTCAATCTATCCGCCAGCAACGAGCTCATCGCCAAAGCCGAGTACCGTCTGGAGCTGGTGCGGATGGCCAGCGCCAAAAACCTCTGCGCGTACGTCTACGCCAGCGCCGGCCCTACCGAATCGACGAAAGACGTCGTCTATGGCGGGCATTGCCTGATCATGGAAGACGGCATTCCGCTGGTGGCGAGCGACCGGTTCGACTTTGCCGCCCACCACATCGTCGCCGATATCGACACGGCCAAGCTGCGCCACGACCGCAAGCAGAACACGACCTTCCGCCAGGCACCGCGCCCGGCACCCTACCGCATACAACGCTGCGCCGAGGCCCAACCGCTTGCCGCGCTCGGGCGCAGCATCGCCAAGCATCCGTTTGTGCCGAGCGATGAGCACGAGTTCGACGCGCGCGCCCGGGAGATATTGTCGATTCAGACGACGGGGCTGGCGCGCCGCATGCGCGCCGCCCACAGTGACAAGCTCGTGATCGGTTTGTCCGGCGGGCTCGACTCGACCCTGGCGCTCCTGGTTTGTCTGGACGCTGTCGACAAGCTGGAATTAGAACGCAGCAACGTGCAGGCGCTGACCATGCCGGGGCCCGGAACCTCGTCGCATACGCTCGACAATGCCCGCAAGCTCGCCGCCACGAGCGCCGTTTCTCTGGAGGAAATCAGCATCGACAAGGCGGTCGCCCAGCATCTCCAGGATCTCGATCACGGCGGCGATCACGATATCGTTTTTGAAAATGCCCAGGCCCGCGAGCGCACGCAGATTCTCTTCAACTACGCCAACAAGGTCGGGGGCATCGTCGTCGGTACCGGCGACCTCTCGGAGCTGGCCCTCGGCTGGTGTACTTACAACGCCGACCACATGGCCAGTTACAACGTGAACGCGTCCGTGCCGAAAACGATGATGGCCTATCTCGTGCGGTGGTACGGCAACCATCGCGCAACACCGGCGTTGGCAGAGGTCTTGGACAGCGTGCTGGAAACGCCCATCTCACCCGAGCTCATTCCGCCCGAGGCCGGGGAAATCAGCCAGCACACGGAAGACATCGTTGGACCCTACGAGTTGCACGACTTCTTCCTCTATCACTTCCTCCGTAACGGCGCGAGCGCTGCCAAGATTTTTCATCTCGCCAGCCTGGCGTTCGACGGCGAGTATGACAAGCCAACAATCAAACACTGGCTAGGGCAGTTCTTCCGGCGGTTCTTCAGCCAGCAGTTCAAACGCACGACGCTGCCCCCCGGACCGAAAGTCGGCAGCGTCAGCCTGTCGCCGCGGGGCGACTGGCGCATGCCGGACGAAGCCGACGCGGAACAAATTCTCGCTGACATAGACCAACTATAAGGAGCGCCGCAAAACGCGTTACACTTCGGTCCATCCGGACGCGACGTGTCATGCCGGCGCCCGCGGACAGAGGCAGCGGGTCACCAAGAAGCGACAATAACAACGCGCATGACGCAACTCGCAGGGACGCGACCAGCAGGGAAGTGATTGGCTGGGTCGCGACTGGAAGGAAAGAGAATAAAAAAGAAATGAAAAACCCGGCCGCTCAACTTTCAATCAACGCAGAGGAGCGACCATGAATTGGCTCAGAACTACATTTCTCGCGATCGTCTCATTGGGCCTGAGCGCCCAGGCGGCAGCCGATGCGCTGTGCGGCGACACCGGCGTGTGGGTACAGATTCTCGGCGCCGGCGGCCCTGAGATAGACGACCGGCAGGGCGGACCCAGCTATCTCGTCTGGAACGATGGCAAGGCACGCCTCCTCGTCGACACCGGGCCCGGTGCTTCGGTCGCCTTCGACAAAGCCGAGGCCGATTTCGCCGACCTCCAGGCAATCACGTTCACGCATCTGCATGTCGATCACAGCGCCGATTTCCCGGGATTCATCAAAGGCTCCTACTTTCTCGACCGCAGCGAACCCTTGATCGTGCTGGGGCCCGACAGCAACAACCCGGACTACCCGGATACCGAAACGTTCATCAATCGATTGATCGGCCCGGACGGCGCGTACGCTTATCTGAAGGACTTTCTTACCTACAAGTCCAGCGGCGGATATCGCGTGCGCGCGCGCAACGTGCCCGCGACGGGTAAGCGCCGCTGGGCACGCTTCGGTAACGAAGAGCTGCGCCTCGCGGCGATGCCCGTCAATCACGGACCGGTGCCCGCACTCGCCTGGCGCGCTGAGATCGGCGGAAAAACCATTGTTTTCACCGGCGATTTCAACAACCAGAAAAACGTGATCCCGGAATTCGCCAAAGATGCCGATGCGCTGGTGGTCAGCCACGCCATCGCTGAGAACGCTCGCGGCACCCAGCGCGATCTGCACGTCCTCCCTTCACAAATCGGCCGCATCGCGGACCAGGCCAACGCACGCATGGTCGTGCTGGCCCACCGTATGAATCGTACGCGGGGCAGGGAGAGCATCAGCCGCGGTCAGATCGAAGAGAACTACGACGGCTACATCATCTTCGCGAACGACATGGAATGCTGGGGCCTTTAGTGCACGATCCCGAGGCGCTGTTGACGTTCTGGTTCGGCACCCTCAGCGACGGCCTGGCTGATGACGACCATCGTAACCGCTGGTTTCAACCGGACCAGGGCTTCGATGATCAATGCCGCAACCAGTGGGCGCCGCTTCTCGCAGATGCGCAAACCGGCAAGCTATCCGACTGGCTGACCGACCCGCGCGGCACCCTTGCCTATGTTGTGCTCTGCGATCAGATGCCACGCAACGTACATCGAGGCACGGAGGCGGCTTTCGCCTGGGACGAATTCGCGCTGGATGCCGCGCGCGGCGCAGTTGCGCGCCGGGACGACCTCGATCTCGGCTGGGACGAGCGATGTTTCCTTTACATGCCTTTCGAGCACTCCGAGAATCCTGTCGATCAACACACGGCCGTGGGTCTGTTCAGCGCGCTCAGGGACCAGTCCCCGTCCGGGATACGTCACATCACCGGCAACTACTTGCGCCACGCACACCAGCATCGCGACATCGTGCTGCGCTTCGGGCGTTTCCCGCACCGCAATGCCGCCCTAGGCCGCACCAGCAGTGCGGAAGAGAAGGCATTCATCAGTGCCGGGAACGGCTTCGGCCAATCGGCCTGAGGCACGCAGACAACACGCCGCCGGCCGCCCAATCAATGAGACATCGATGTCGCGACGCCGCACCACAGCTTCCCCGCTCAGAATAGCCATCGCCGGAGCGCTGACGTCTCTGGCCGACCCCGAGCGCGCGGTGCAACAGCAGGCGTACATGAAGTCGAACATGCCCTACGCGGGTCTTGGCGCACCGCAACTGCGCAAAGTGTGCAGGCAGGCCTTCCTCGATCACCCGCCGGCCGACGCTGACGTATGGCTGGCTGCAGTCATGGAGCTGTGGCGCTCCGCTGAAGTGCGCGAGATGCGCTATGCCGCCATCGAGCTCCTCAACTTCAACCGCTACAACAAGGCATGGCTCACTCCCGCCGCGCTGCCGCAGATACGCGAGCTCGTGACGGACGGCGCGTGGTGGGACTACGTCGACACGCTGGCCAGCAATACCGTGGGCGGCCTGCTCAAACGCTTTCCTTCAGAGGTCACGCCGGCGCTGTACACCTGGGCTGAAGACGACGATCTGTGGATACGCCGGACGGCAATGCTCGCCCAGCTCAAACGCGGCGAAGCCACCGACACGAAGCTGCTTTACCACGCGATCGAACATTCCATGCACGATAAGGACTTCTTCGCCAGGAAGGCCATCGGCTGGGCGCTGCGGCAATACAGCCGCACGGACCCGGAAGAGGTGATCAGATTCATCCAGAGCAGGCGAGAAACGTTGAGCCCCTTGTCAAAGCGCGAAGGATTGAAGCTGCTGCTCAAAAACGGCTCTATCGACGCCGTACCTTAGGCCGCGCCCAAGCCAGTGCCTAGCCGGCGCCCTTATCCAGATAGTCGATCGCGAGCTGGCTCATGGCTTTCACAGCGGGTACGAGCGCAGCTTCGTCGACCGTGAATTCAGGCGAATGATTCGGTATCGCGTCTTGCGGGAGGACGTCGATCGGGCGGGCGCCGATGTAGAAAAAGAAGCCCGGGACCTCTTCCTGATAGAACGAGAAGTCCTCGGCGCCCGTCACGCGGCTGCTGACATAAACCTGATCTTTGCCGTAGATCTTGCGCAGCGTCGGCGCCATGTCCGCTGTGAGGCGCGCATCGTTGTAGGTCACCGGCACGCCAGGGTCGATCTCTACCGTCACCTGCGCGCCCTGGGCGGCTGCCGTATTTTCCGCAATCCTGCGGATTTTTTCGTGAATCGCCAGACGCACTTTCGGATCAAACGTCCGTATCGTACCGCTGAGATGCGCTTCGTCAGGCACGATATTGTTACGCACGCCGGCGTGAAAACTCCCGACGGTCACCACTGCGGGAGCCTGGGTAATGTCTATCTGACGGCTGACGATGGTCTGCAACGCGTTCACGATCTGCGCGCCCACCACGATCGGGTCGACACCCGACCAGGGGCGTGCGCCATGGGTCTGCCGCCCGCGAATATGAATGTCGAAGCGCTGCGCGCTCGCCATGAAACCGCGCGCACGGAAACTCGCCGAACCGGCAAGACCGTGTTGCCCGATGTGCAGACCGAAAATGGCGTTGACGTCGGGGTTTTCGAGCACGCCTTCGCGGATCATCATGCTGGCCCCGCCGTCTTCACCTTTGGGCGCGCCTTCCTCGGCAGGCTGGAAAATGAACTTGATGGTGCCGGCAATCTCATCTTTGAGGCCGGCCAGCACCTCAGCCGCGCCCATCAGAATGGCGACGTGGGCGTCGTGCCCACAGGCGTGCATGACGCCGACCTGCTGGCCCTCGTATTCGCTCGTCACAGTCGAGGCGAAGGGCAGCCCGGTCCGCTCGACGACGGGCAGAGCATCCATGTCTGCGCGCAGCGCGACTACAGGACCCGGGCGGGCACCGCGCAGCAGACCCACCACGCCCGTGTGTGCGATACCGGTCTCGACCTCCAGCCCCAACGCCTCGAGATGCCGGGCAACCTTTTCTGCAGTGCGGAACTCACGGTTGGAAAGCTCCGGGTACTGGTGGATGTCACGCCGCCACGCAATCACCTCATCTTCCAGACGCTCAGCCGCCGCGGCGACATCGTCTTCAAGCCGGGCATGAGCAGCCTCCGGCAGGCACAAGCCCAGCAACAGGCACAACAAAGGCACACACTTAACCATGTATAGAGCACACTCACTAAACCGAGCGGACAAGCTTAATCGGGCCGCAGTTTCGAGTACACTTGCCCGCTGCAGAAATACCCGGGAGAGAGAAATGGTTTTCGACTTATCCGTCACAGACGAGCTGCTCGCAACCACCAGAGCCGTACGTAAACGCCTGGACTTGACGCGCCCGGTGCCGCGGGAGCTGATCGACGAGTGCCTCGAGCTTGCCGTGCAGGCGCCCACGGGCTCCAACTCGCAAACCTGGCGCTGGGTTGTCGTGGACGATGCGGAGCAGCGCAAAGCGCTGGCAGACCTGTATCGGAAGGGCGCGGAAGGTTATCTGACGGCGGCGGGTGAACAAACAGCGGACGCGCAAACTCAGCGGGTCTTCTCCTCAGCGGTTTATCTGATGGAACATCTGCACGAGGTACCGGTTCATCTCATCCCCTGCGTACAGGGCAAACCTGAAGATCCCGTGCCATTGGCCATGGCGTCGGGATTGTATGGGTCGATATATCCGGCCATCTGGAGTTTTCAGCTTGCCGCACGGGCGCGCGGTCTCGGTACCGCGTTGACGACGCTGCACCTGCTGCATGCGAAAGAAGCCGCGGAAATCCTCGAGCTGCCGGACGACGTGCTGCAGGTCGCGCTGTTACCGGTGGCCTACTCCATCGGCACCGACTTCAAACGGGCGCAGCGCCCGCCCGTGGCCGGCATTACGCATTGGAACAAATGGTAATCACCGTGCCAGGGTGCGCTTGAGCTCGTCTTCGAACTCGGGGAAGTAGCGGCCGATATCCGGCAGATCAAAACGCTCCAGTATGGACGTGTTCGGCTCACGCTCGAGCAGGAAGCGGAAAGCCTGCATCAGCACAAACTCATGGGTAACGGTTGCGCCACAGAGATCACGATAATAGGTCTGCGACATATGCACACGGTGTGTGGTCGGCGTCTCCCCCTGGACGACGACCTCATACTCGTTGGCATCCACCATCTGCACGCTTATCAAGCCAGATTCCCCCAGGATTAGAGACGCTCAACTATGACTGAAGCTTCCGAACTTTGCCAAAAGCTCCAATCGGTATGGGATGCAGACTTCCCGATGGTCAGCGCCATGGGTGTGCGCGCCGCGCACTTCGACAACCACACGCTGACCACGCATACCCCCCTCGCAGGCAATACGAACATTCACGGCACAGCGTTCGCCGGCAGTTTGTATGCGATCGAGGCGTTGACGGCCTGGGGACTGTTGTTTCTGGAGCTCGAGCTCGCGGGCCTGGCTGGCTCGATTATCCACGCAACAGGCAACATCGAGTTCGACCGCCCGATTGAAGGGGACATCGTGGTCACCAGCAATTTTCTGGCACACCCCGACGCGATGGCCGAGCTTGCCGCCAGGGGCAAGATCAAACTGACTATGACGAGTGAAGCGTACGCGGACGGGGAGGTCGCCGGCCGGTTCAGCGGAGCGTTCGGTATCCGGCTGGAGCGGCCTTAGACAAACGCCGGGGCCGCGATACGTTTCAGTAGTTCTCGTATGCCGCGCCACCACCGAGGCGGAAGTCGAGCGTACTTTCCCGGTTGGCAGCGGGCTGCCGCTCGCCGGCGACCACAGGTGCATTGAACCGCCAGCTGCGCACGGCAGCCAGCGCGGCCTCGTCAAAAACACCCGGCGGCACGCTTGCCACAACGCGTGCGTTGGTGACCACGCCATCCGTAGTCACGTCATAACGGATGGTCACACAGCCCTCGACGCCGTCTGCACGGGCTGCGGCTGGATAAACCGGTCCCGCACCGGCGAGCAGCTGCAGCGGCCGGTTCTGTGCCGCGCAGGCGGACAGCGCAATCACGAACAATGCCATTCCCAGCTGCTTCATTCAGGCCACCACAAACTGACGCTCTGCATCGTTGGCGAGATACGGTTCCCCCTCGCGCGGGAAGACCATCGCCCCATCCGGCGCATACTGCAGAATATAGGCTTTGCGGCAAGCGCGCGTCGTATTCGGACCCGTTCGATGCGGCGTCAGGCTCGAAAATACCGCTACCGAACCCGCCGTTACCGGCAGCATCCGGGCTCTGGGTTCCTGTCCGGCCAGACAATCGAAACCGAGCGTCGTCCATCGATGGTGCAATGTGCCCTCGAGGTGAAGTCCTTCGGCTATCCAGGGGCAGCCGTTGTTTTCATCCGCATCGGTCAGCGCAACCCAGCACGTCAGGTACTGCTGCGGCTCGACGTAGGTATAGCCATTGTCCTGATGCCAGGGAAACTCTGGTTCCGTGTCGGGGTATTTATAGACGAGCTGATCCCAGTAAAGACGCGCGGGTGATCCCAGGAGATCGCGACACAGGGATTGAAACACACGGTGCCGGGCGAACTGTCGCGCCGTGGCACTCTCATTCACGACGTGAGGACGAAACACGATCTCATCCTGCCGCGCAATGCTCGGCTGCTCTTCCGGGATCTGGGCCAGAAACGCGTTGGCGGCATCCGCCAGCGGATCAAGCGCAGCGCGCAGCGCCGCGATCTCCTCACGGGTAAACGCATCCGCCAGAACAAAGCCGCCGACATCCCGATATGCCTGCGCCTGCGCATCGGTGATAAGCTCGTACGGCGGCTGCGGCTGCGACCAGCTGAAGGAGAGATTTCGAGCGTGTTTCCGCATGGTTTGTAGAATCGCAAAAGGGTGCGAGCGTGGCTAGCCCCCTGCGCCAGCAGGTACTCGTGCTCTATCTGCAGACCTCGTCTTTAGACAGCGGGGTGATCGGCTGGAGCCAATACGATGGCACCGGCGTCGACGAGCACATGGCAGGCGACAGCGACGAGCCACCCTACAGCAGCGGCCTCGACGCGCTGCGCGATGGCTGGCGGCTCTTTCAGGCGAGTCAGCTGCAGCCACATGCGCCGGGAGACGAATTCCGCACCAGCTATCTCAAGTACGAGTTCTTCTTCGAAAAACTGGTCCAGACCGAGCCATGAGCATGATCAAGCTGACGACAACGCAGATGGCCGAATTCGCCGCACGGGGATTCCTGCGCTTCGACGCCGTCGTGCCGGACGCTATCAACCAGCAGTTTCTCAACGACATTGCGGAGGCCTCGCCTCAGCCCGACGGCGTGGCGGCCCACTACGGGCGGATCATGCAGGAAAGCGTCGTTCCGCTCGTCAACCCGGGCACGCCTCTGCAGACGGCGTATCCCGAAGGGAGCGCGCTGGCGGCCCTGGTGCAGGTGCCTGAAGTGGCCGGCGCCATCGCGAGCCTTGTCGGTGACGACTGTGTGGTCGACCACCACTTTCTGCACATTACGTTTCCGCCAAGCTACTGGAGCTCACCACAGCGCGCCCAGCAGACGCATCAGGACTCCACCATCGATCCACGTCAGGCGTTCGATGTGCAGCTCTTCTATTTTCCCCACGAAGTCACTGCCGACATGGGCGGCACACGTTTCGTGCCCGGCACGCAGTTTCGCATCGTCTCCGAAGCGGCAATCGGCCGTTACCAGAACATCCGCGGCCAGCAGCACGCGGTCTGCCCGGCAGGCACGGTCATGTTGTTCCACATGGGGTTGTGGCACGGCGGCGGGCTCAACCGCTCAGAGCGGCTGCGGTACATGTTCAAAATCAGGCTCTGTCCAACCCGGCGGCAGGAGCGCTTGTGGGATTTGAGCTCTGCTGAGAACAGCGAAAACCGCCCGATCTTCTGGACCGGGGGACAGGCGGACCCGGAGCACTTGTTTACCCTCCTCACCCGTCCAGAGAAATGGTTCGAGGCCGACACCGGCCGTCTCGAATACATCAACCGTATCCGGTTCTGGCGCTACATCAGTGGCGACGAGCAATTCGACGCAGATTACTGGGTTACCCGTATTGAAAACGAGTACGTTTAGCGGCAATGTCGCGCCGCAGTATTTGAGGAAGTTCTGACATGGCAGATCATGCAGAGAAAAAAGAGGAAGAAGCCGCCGGACTGACGTTCTGGCAGGTCCTCAGCAGCACGGTTGCAGCGGCGTTCGGCGTGCAATCCAGTAAAAACCGCGAGCGCGATTTTTCCAAAGGCAAGGCAAGCCACTTCATCTTCATGGGCATCGCCTTCACTGTCGCGTTCGTTCTGACCGTCGCGGCGGTCGTCAATCTGGTGCTGCCGTAGACTCCAGCACCGCCACGGCAGCGTCCCTGAACGCCGCGCCATGGGACGTCATGTCCGCCAGGAGGGCAAACTGCTCGCGGGCGCGCTGCAGATTTTCACCGTGCCGAGACACACGAAAGTATCGGTCACCCGAGAGGTGATCGCTCAGAAAGCGGACACCTAACATGACGGTGACGTAGCTGGGGGCAAGCACCGCCGCATCCACCGTGACGCGGGATTGATGCCGCGCAAAGCCCTCGAGACAGGCGGCAAACAGGGATACGTCAACGCGCCCCTGCGAAAAGCTTGCCGACCGCACGAGATCGCCAAGGTCCCAGGCCCAGTGACCATACATCACCGTGTCGAAGTCGATCACCGCAACTACCTGCTCGCCCTGCGCATCGAACAGGAGGTTATTGATTTTGCAATCGCCGTGGATGTAGGCGTTACGCTCGCCGAGCGCGTCAGCCAGATGCCGGTGAGCGTCGACGAGCGCGCGCTCTGCGTGCGGCGCAGCGTCAGCGACGGCGTCGAACTCACGCAGATAGTGCGCGAGCTCCAGAAAGCCCGGAATCGTGTTGCCGAGACGCGGCCCCGCAAGGGTCGCGAGCTGCGCCTGAAACGCGCCAAACGCATTCCCGGCCGCGCGCGCCTGGGCAATCTCGGTGAGGGGATCGACAACCGCAGTGTCTTCGAGATAGTGCCACAGCCGCCATACCCCGTCAGCGCGCAGCGAGGGCTCCCCCGCAATCGTCGGTTCGAGCTGCGGCACGCGAAAGCTGTCCTGCTGCGACCAGTGCGCCAGGACTCTCCGCGTTTGCGATTCCAGCAGCGCCGTATCCTGAAAGACGGTCTCGTTGACCTTCTGCAGCACGTGACGCCCGCGGGCTGATACCACCAGGTAGGTTTCGTGGATATGGCCAGCACCCAGCGGCGTAACGCTCAACGGTTCTACCCAGGCGCGGGCGGCTGACGCAGCGTCCATCAGCGGTCAGGCCCCAAACCTCTGCAGCAGTGGCGGTATCGCAGCGACCATGTACTCACCGCATGGCCGATAGAGACGCTCCAGCTGATCGTCAACTTTCGCACCGCTTCGCAAATGGGCAAGCACGAGTTCACCCACCAGCTTGAGTGCCGCTATGGCTTCCTGCATGTCCGCCGGCCAATCCCGGGCATCGAGCGCGGCCCATGCGGCGGCCTCGCCGTCGAGATCGGCGGCGCTCATCAGACGGCGCGCGTGCAGGCTCTCTGGACTCAGAAAGTCGACGACCCGATTGAGCGGCGTGTCCGCCTGGTACGGCCGCGCCTGGGGCATCTCTGAACCGGCAAGGCGTGCTGCCAGGGCTTCTTCGCCCAGCAGTCTTGCGTACCATTTGACCGGTTCCAGGTAGAGCGCCGTGCGGGCTTGTGCCGGAGAGAGGCCCAACTCGACCAGATGCTCGTGCTGTCTACTTTCCAGCGCAAAGGGTTCCGTCTCGAGCAGCGCGGACAGGCGTACATAAAAATTTTCGACATCGGCTGCAGCCGCTGGCGACCAGAGCCGCTCAGCCACCGCCGGCAGACGCGACCACAACCGCGTTTCCAGCGTGGCTGCGTCCACAAGTTCCGACCACAAACACGCTTCACCGCCGAGCAGGGTGCCGGACAAGTCTTCAGTCACGATCGCTTCGGCGCGCCACTGATCGGTCCAGGCCATACCATCAGCAACGTGCCGCAGACGCAGGTCTTCCCTGAAGCTGTCCTCGATCGCGAGCAGCGATGACTGCGGCAGGCCGATGTCGTAGCGGTAGTGCATTTCCGCGGGATAAAACAGGTCAAGGTAGAAACCTGCCGAGACCAGGCAGTCCAGACCTCGCGCGAGAGCCCGGTCGCGGGTGGTCGCGCCGCGCCAGTTCTGCACGGTGAGCGGCGGCATCTCGGGGTGCAGGACTTCATCCCAGCCGAGCACGGTTTTACCGAGGTCGGTGAGCAGTTCATACACGCGCCGATTGAAGTAAGCCTGCAGCCCCCCTACGTCCTGTAAGTCATGCGCGGCGATGAAGGCCTGCGCCTCCTCACTTTCAGACCACCAGGCAGGGTGCACCTCATCTCCCCCGATATGCACGTATTCATCCGGGAATATCTCGCATACCTCGGAAAACAAAACACCTAACGCTTCGTACACGGCTTCGCTGACGGGGTTGAGACATGCTTTGTGGACACCAAAACGAGTGGTCGGCGGAACTTCCGCCATCCCCCATTCCGGCCGCGCGACGAGCCAGCTCTGGACATGACCGGGAACATCGAGCTCAGGCACAACGCGCACACCACGCTCCGCGGCAAACTGCACCAGCCCGATCAGCTCCCTTTCCGTGTAAGCAGCCTCGCTCACCAGTTCCGGAAACGCCCGGCTCGGGAAACGGAACGCCTGGTCGTCCGTCAAGTGCAGGTGCAGAACGTTGAGTTTCAAGAGCGCCATGCCTTCAACGACGTTCAGCAAATCGTCCAGCGGAATGAAGTGCCGCGCCGTATCGATCAGCAGACCTCGCCAGGGAAAGCGCGGCGCATCTTCTATCTCCCACCGGCGATCGAGCGCCTCGAGCGCCGTCAGCTGCCTCAGCGTCGTCAGGCCGTGCAGCGCACCCCACGTCGATGCCGCTTCGAGCCTGGCACCGCCGGCGTCCACCTGGAGCGTGTAACGCTCGTCGGCGCGGAGTTCCGGCATGCCTGCTTTGATCGTCCCCACGCTGACAGCCAGGCGGCCACAATCCGGCGCCCAGGCGCGCAACCAGGAACCAACCCGTGGATCGACGGCGCTTTCCCAGACAACGTCACAGCCTTTGCGGGGAGGCATGGAAGCACCCGCTCGGCAGACGGCGGGTAGCGGAATGCCGGGAAATTCAGCTCGGCTTGGCAAACTCATCTGTACCCATTTGGTTGAGACAAACCATCAGGCGTGCCACCATCGCAAGCCTCACAAGGTCAGGGTGATGCTATTGGAGATCAAAGAACGCATGCAAGCGGTGTTGCAGGCAGAGGCGGCAGCCATCGCGACCATCGACATCACTGACGATTTTGTGCACGCCGTGGAAGTTCTGAAAAACTGCCAGGGCAAAATCATTACCACGGGCATCGGCAAGGCGGGCTACATCGCGAAAAAGTTTGCCGCCACGCTGTGCTCGACAGCGACCCCGGCAGATTTCATCCATCCCGCAGAGGCAGCACACGGAGATCTGGGCCTGGTTGGCCCGCGCGACGTGATGATTGCGTTTTCCACGAGCGGCAAAAGCCGCGAAGTGATCGAGATTCTCGAGCTTTCCCGCCATCTCGGCGTGGAAACGATCATCGGCGTCACTTCGCATCCCGAGTCGGAACTACGCAACCAGTCGGACTTCGTCCTCGATATGGGGATCATTGAAGAACCCTGCCCACTGGGCCTCACCCCGTCGGCCTCGATGGCGGTGATGCTGGCGATCAGCGATGCGATCGCGCTTGCCCTGATGGAACAGAAAGGTGTCACCCGGGAAGACTACGGTCTGCGCCACCACGGCGGTTATCTCGGGCGCGCGGCGCGGCTGGACAACGTTCCGCACGAGCAATGAGCGCGCGGCGGTGACGCTGCACTGCCGGGCCCGCTGAGCGCTTCAAGCGCGCCGTTCGGCGAGGCCTATCCGATTGTCGCCTGGCTCAGCTGGGCGCCTATTCTGATGCCAATTGAAAGGTGCCTCGCGCTCGCCCAGCGCAAACGCGTCTCCCCAGCACCCTGCTCCGGCCTGTCGGGCAGGCAATTGCCGGCGCCCGCGCAACTCGCTAACCTCGACGGCCGGGAAAAATAGGGGATTCATCATGCACGATTTGATCATCCGGGGCGGCACCGTCGTCGACGGGTCTGGCGCGCCGCGGTTCCAGGCTGACATTGCAATCGACGGCGAGCAGATCGTCGCCGTGGGCGACATACAGGCAGCCGGCAGGCACGAGATAGATGCGGCCGGCCTGCTCGTCACCCCGGGCTGGGTTGACGTTCATACGCACTATGACGGCCAGGCCACCTGGGACCCGATCCTGGCGCCCTCGTCATGGCACGGCGTGACCACCGTGGTGATGGGTAACTGCGGTGTCGGCTTTGCACCGGTGCGCCCCGGCGACCAGCAGTATCTCATCGAGCTCATGGAGGGCGTCGAAGACATCCCCGGCGCTGCGCTGGCGGAAGGCATCGACTGGTCCTGGGAGACGTTCCCGGAATACCTCGACGCCCTGGAACAGAAGCCGCGCACGATCGATGTCGCCGCGCAGGTGCCGCACGGGGCGATCCGGGCGTATGTGATGGGGGAGCGCTGCAACACGCAGGACGACCTGCCCACCGACGCCGAGCTCGAACAGATGCAGGCGCTCGTACGCGAGGGCATCGAAGCCGGCGCGGTCGGCTTTTCGAGCTCGCGCACCTGGCTGCACAAGGACAAGCACGGTATCCACGTGCCCGGCACGTTTGCCGGCAGCGATGAGATGCTGGCACTGGGGCTGTCGATGAAAGGCCTGGGGCACGGCATCTTCGAAATGGTTTCGGATCATCTCGGCGACGACGACGAATGGGCGTGGATCAAGCAATTCGCCGAAGAAACGGGTCGACCGATCACGCTGGTGGCGACATCAGCTGCTGCGTTCGAGGGCAACAAGATGTACAACATCGCCGAGGCGGCGCGCCAGCAGGGTATCGAGGTCCGGCCACAAATCGCCGGCCGCCCGACCGGCGTGTTGCACGGCCTGCAATCGAACTTCCACATCTTCGCACTGACGCCCACGTTCGCAGCGGAGCTTGCAGACCTGCCGCTCGAGGAGATGGTCGCGCGCATGGCGGATCCTGAGCTGAAGGCGCGCATCATCTCCGAAGTAGACGGCGACCGGCCGATGCCGCTGTCCGGCTCTCTCAGAGATCTCATGTGGGCAGTCTTCCCGCTCGGTGATCAGCCCGATTATGAGCCGAACAAAGAGGACAGCATTGCCGGCATCGCCGCAGCGCAAGACCGCGAAGCGTTCGACGTGATGTACGATCTGCTCATGAGCCGCGGCGGCAAAGAGCTCTTCTATCAACCGCTCGGCGGCTATCAGACATACAACTTCGACTTCTTCAAAACGTCGATGAGTCACCCCAACGTGCTGTTCGGGCTCTCCGACGGCGGCGCCCACTGCGGCGTCATCGCCGACGCCGGCATGCCGACATTCATCCTGTGTCACTGGGCGCGCGACCGGCAGAAGGGGGAGCAGTTCGAGCTCGAGTTTCTCGTCCGCAAGCTGAGCCGCGATACCGCCGAAGCCTACGGACTGATGGATCGCGGCCTCCTCCAGGAGGGGTACCTGGCGGACATCAATCTGATCGACTTCGAGGCGCTGAATCTTCACCGTCCCGAAGCGGTCTTCGATCTTCCGACGGGCGGCAAACGCCTGGTGCAGCGGGTAGACGGCTATCGCAAGATCATCAAGCGCGGCGAGGTGATTTTCGAGGACAATGCGCACACGGGGGCACTGCCCGGCAAGCTGGTGCGCGGCAGCGCGGCCTGATCGACCGCAGGCATAGCGCGGCGCGGATGGGCGCGGATCATCGCGCCCCGCTCATGCGATCGCGCTAGCAGCTGCCCTGGCGCTCGCCGGTCATGTCTGTGGAGATCTCCATCTTCATGCCACCAGCATCGATGCTCATGTTGTTCTTCAGCTGGAAGCTCGTGGTCGTGTAGGTGCCGCTGCCGACCATGGTGGCCGTGCCACCCTGATCCAGAGTACAGCTCATCTGCATGCTGATGCTGCCATCAGCGACGTCGTAAGAAACGATGTCGCACTCCTGTCCGGGCTGCTGCTGCATCCAACCTTCAGGGTTATCGATGAACTGGTTTTCTTTGATGCACTGTTCCGTCTCGGTCGTGCGGGCCATCATCGGCATTTGTTTGGAGGAGACGTTTCCCGTCACTTTGTATAAACCCGGTTCGGGAAAACCGTCTGCGGTCGCAGCGAGGCTGACCAGGACCGCGATCAAAGCAAGCACTGTTTTCATTTAGAGTCCTTTCTCTCGTCTGGGGGTGAGGCGTCCGAGCATAGCACTCGAATACGCGGTCCAGCTATTTGAGCGCGCGTAAACGACGCCACAAAACGGGCACTCGGCGGTTGTTCGGGGGGGAACCTGGCTTTTATGATGGGCCTGGTCCGTGGAGAGGATATGCCTATGTCTTGGGGCAAGATTGTTTTAATCACCGCTGGCGCCCTTGCCGCGCTGGGTATTGGCGTTGCCTGGTACGCGTTCTACGTCGCCGAGCTGGATATCTACCCCCCGCTCTACGCCGACAACTGCGGCGGCTGCCATGGCAGCGATCTCGGCGGCACGGCCGAGGGCCTGGCGCTCGTCGGCGGATCTCTACCGGGCGGCGACAGCGTGTCCGACCTCATCGCCAGCATCAAAACCGCCCACCCACAACTGGGACAACCCGCTTTCCTGGGCACGCTCAGCGACGAGGACATCAAAGGGCTGGCGATATACGTCGGCGAGCGCCGCATGGGGCAACGATTCACCGAGTTCCGCTTCGACCGGGAAGTCGACATACCGACAGAGGTGGTCAGCACGGAGGAACACAGCTTCCGGATCGAGACGATTGCGGACAATCTGGATCCATTGATTTTCTCCATTGAACCCATGCCCGACGGTTCCTTCCTGCTCACAGAGAAAGAACGGGGTATGTCGATCGTATCCCCCGACGGCGTGCAATCGGCGCTGATCGAAAACACGCCGCAAACCGGCGGCTCCATCGACGTCATGGGCATCCAGTACGGCTCCGGTTGGCTGCTCGACGTCGCCTTACACCCGGACTATGAAGAAAACGGCTGGGTTTATCTGCATTACACCGATATTTGCGACGACGATTGCGGCGACGGCATCATGGCCGAGTCGATGAACCGGGTCGACCGTGGCCACATCGTCGACGGCAAATGGGTAGATGTCGAAACGATCTGGAAGGCACCGCGACGGTTCTACACCGCTACCCCGGACACCGGGGCCGGCGGCCGCATCGCTTTCGACGATAACGGCCATCTCTTTCTTTCGGTGGGCATCAAGTCGCCCGACGAGGGCAGCTCCACCGATACCAGCGCCCAGGACCTCACGAATCCTTACGGCAAGATCCATCGCGTCAACGACGACGGCAGCATTCCGCTCGACAATCCGTATGCGACCGCGGGGGCTGGCACGGAGGACGAGTTTACCCGGCAGACGATCTGGACTTACGGTCACCGCAGCCCGCAGGGATTGGAATGGAATCCTGCGCAGAGCCGCGTCTGGAATTCAGAAATGGGACCACGCGGAGGGGATGAGCTGAACGAACTCGTGCCCGGAGGCAATTACGGGTGGCCGTTCCATTCGCTGGGCCTGGAGTACAACGGCAACTACGTCGCGCGCCACAAACCAAAATCCATCGAGTTCGACGAAAGCGAGGTGCAGCAAACGCTCGTCGACATCACCCCGTCGCCGGCCATCAGCAGTTTTACGTTCTACGACGGTGAACGTTTCCCCCGCTGGCAAGGCAACGTCCTGATCGGCTCGCTGAAAGGTTGCTCGCTGTATCGCATGGTGTTTGACGGCAACAAGCTCACACATCGCGAGACTGTCATCTCCGACCTGGCTCGTATCCGCGACGTGGAAATAGGCTACGACGGTCTACCGTATCTGCTGCTGGAAAACGAGACGGGCAGCTCAATCGTGCGGCTGGTGCCGGCGCCACAGGAAGTGGCCGGGACTTAGACCCCGACGACAACCATCTATCTGACGACGACGGCCTCATTGCCCCAGGGTGATACTTCGCCGCTGTCTTCGCGGAACACATCCGGCAGTTCGTCAACCATATGGAACGTCGCTGCGAGCCGTCCGAAGCCAACGAAAAAGGCGACAATCATGCCGAGCTCGACGATCTGCGGCTGCGTGAAGTGCTTTTTCAGCTCATCGTACACCGCGTCATCCACGCGAAGATGGTCGGTGGCCATGAGCTCACCGAATTTCACCGCGGCTTTTTCCGCATCCGTCAGGTCGTCCGCCTCTTCCGGACGCTCCAGCGAACACACGAGGTCTTCTGTCAGCCCGTCATTGAGCGCGTCGGTATATCGTATGGCCATGCAGCTGCGACACTGATTGAAGAACGCCACCCGCAGACGCACGAGCTCCACGAGTTTTTCCGGCAGCGTGCGGTTCATCTTCAGCGCCCCGGAAAACGCAGCCATGCCTTTGACGAGCTCCGGTGTGTGCGCGAAATAACGCATGAGACCCTGCTCGAGATCCGTCAGATTTTCCGGCTTGATCATCGCCTTCATGTCTTCCGGCCAGTCTTCAGCTTTGATCTGATCGAGGCGCGCCATGTCTCATCTCCGCTTAAGTCATACTTGAGGCGTACAACCTTAGCTCACTCCGGTATCAGGTCAAAGCGCGCTCCTGCGCCGTCCCGCACGAAGCCCATCCGCTCGAAGCAGCGGCTGCCACCAACCTGGGCGAGACGCAGATGGCGGGCGCCTTTGGATTCGGCCACGCCGATGGCATGACCCACGACCCACCGCCCGAGCCCGCGCTTCCTGGACGCCGGCGCGATGATGACGCCATGCAGACAAAACTCGAGGTCTTCACCGCGATCCATCGCATAACACCCGACGATCTGATCGCTGATTTTGGCGATGCGCACCATCTCCGCTGCGAGCCATAGATTCAGACAGGCCTCATCTGCCCCCGCCTCCAGCAGCAGCGCTTCGGGAAACTCGTTGGGATAGGGACGGAACATTTCAACCTCGCGGAAGTTCATCGTCGCTCCCGTCCCAGCAGCTTGCGCCAACCCGACTTGACCCGGCGCGACAGCGAGGGGCCCGCGGCACGCTGGTGAAAAGCCGCGCTGATGCGACCCGCGATCTTCTGATAGTTGGCCCAGGATTCTTCCACGAGATAAGGATCACCGCCGAAACACTCGGCGTACTCATCGAGGTAAGTGGCATAGAAACGATCCATGAACGCCTGACCCGCGGGATTGAACATGTCCCTGCGCAGCGCGCCGCCGCAGGCCGCGAGCAATTCACTGCCGCGCGCCTCCTCCATGCGCAGGCGCAGCAGCAGACGTTCATGTTCGCCGTTGATCGCCGCGCTCAGCAGATGGTGCCGCGCGCACCAGGCGAGGAGCATGCCCATCGGGACACTGGCCTGCCCGATATCCGGCGCCGCTGCGAGGTGCCGGTCGAGATCATCGTAAATATCGGTCACGGCGCAAAACTGGAGCGCGCGCGGATCCCCCAGCGGCCGTCCACCCGCTGCAGAATGTAGAGCGAGTCAAACGTCACGTAGCGCTCACCGTCGGGCCGGAAGCGTGAGAACTTCACTTTGAAATGCACCTTGTCGGGTCCCGCCTGGATGACGTCAATGCTGTCCCACTCGCTGTGCCCCCAATTGTTGACCCGGGCAAAATCGTCCATGTCCATCGCCGCAACAAAGGCGGATTTGTCGTCGTGGACGACGACCCCGCCGCTGGCGAAGCGGACGTGCGGGAACAGGAGTGTGTCCGCCCAGCGCGCCTCGTCGCGAGCGTTGAAAGCAGCGATGAACTCGTCCATCACGCTGCGCGCGGCGGCGATGTTGTCTTCGGCGGCGGCCATTCCCGACCAGAGCAGGAGCAGTAGGACAATCGAGCGCATCTCGTTGGTCTCATGGAAAATCGATGGCGGGGAGCATATCCTCAAATCCGGCTCAAGACAGCATGCGCGAACGAAGCCTGAGCACGCGCGGCCGCAACACAGACACCGGGGAGACACAACGATGCGGAAATCCGGCATCCTGCACATCGCCACAGCCATCACGCTGCTGGCCAGCGCGCTGAGCGCCGACGTTCATGCAGCCGGCAGCGGCGGCGCCACGGCGCCGAGCTACGATACCGCCACGCGCGCGCTCTCTCCGCAACAACGGTCGGACAAGGCGTTTCGCGCAGGGGTCAAACAGCGCGACAAGGCGCTCAAGCAGGAAGCAAAGGCCGCCAAAGCCAGGTCGGAAAAAGCACGCGAGAAAGCCCTGAGCCGGGCGCAGAAGGCTTATGCCAAGGCCATCGACAAGCAGGGTGAGGCGCTGCAGCACGACCCGCAGAATTACAAGGCGGCCAACGAGCTGGGCTTTGCGCTGCGAAAAACCGGCGACTATCGCAAGGCCATCGGCGCCTACAACTACGCGCTCGAAATCAACCCGAATTACCACCCGGCAACGGAGTATCGCGGGGAGGCGTTTCTCGCCCTCGGCCTTTTCGAACAGACCAAACAGGCTTACATGGTGCTTTTCCGGGAAGACAAAACGTTGGCAGCGCAGCTGATGGCACGTTTCGACGAATGGATCGCCGAGCAGGGACAAAGTCTCGACGAGACACAAACCGCGTTCGTGGCCTGGGTCGGAGACCGCAAGCGCATGGCCCAAATCACGAGTGATCTATCCCTGAACAACACCCGCACCTGGTGAATCTGAAGCTCTGCGGCGCTGCGCTCATCTGCTGCGCCGCTGCAACGGCCGCAGCCGACTGGGGACTTCATCCAGCGCCGCTGATACCGGCAGACAACCCTCTGAGCGAAGCGAAAATTGCGCTCGGCAAGCGCCTGTTTCACGAGACCGCGCTGTCGATCAACCGCACGACGAGCTGTGCAAGCTGTCACCAGCCCGAGCGCCACTTCACCGACGGGCTGCCGCGCGCCGTGGGCGCGCTCGGCGAGGTCCACCCGCGCAACACGCCAACGCTCTACAACGTCGCGTACAGCGCTAGCCTGGGCTGGAGCGACGACGGGCTGATCCGTCTCGAGCAGCAGCACCGCGTGCCGCTGTTCAACCAGACCCCGGTGGAGATGGGTTATCAGGACGCGTTTGTCGCACGCCTGCAGACAGAGGCGTCATATGGCGAAGCGTTCGCCGCGGCCTTCGGCGGGGAGATCACCACCGAGCGCGTGGTCATGGCGCTGGCCAGCTACGTGCGCACGCTGGTACCGCCGGAGAGCGCGTTCGATCGTTACCTCTTCTACGATGAGCCGCTGAGTGCGGATGCCCGCGCAGGTCTCGACCTGTTCTTTTCGGCGCGATTGGGATGCGCGAGCTGTCACGCCTCTTTTACGCTGTCCGGCCCTATCAATCACGCCGAACAAAGCGCCGCACCTGTGTTCCATGTCAACGGCGTCGGCGGCAGCAATCAGGCCTGGCGCGCCCCGACGTTGCGAGTGGTGAGCGCAACGGCGCCCTACATGCATGACGGCAGCATCCCCGATCTGGCCGGCGTGCTCTCCCACTATGAAACGACCGATGCAGAACGGGTGCCAGACTTCACGCTGAACGACACCGAACGGCGCCAGCTGATCACCTTTCTCGAGACTCTGTGAGCCAACCTCAGGCGTATTCGCCGCGCAGCGCCTCGACGTGCGCCTGCAGCCCTTCAGCCGTCGCGACTTCCGGTGCAACCGCCTGACCGGCTACGACTTTCACCCGGCTCCAGAACCGGCTGGGATTCTTGAACACGCCGCCGTCATGGCTGAAGAAGCTGCCCCAGAGACCCTGCAGCGCCATCGGGATGACCGGTACGGGCGTTTCGCCGACGATGCGCTCTACGCCGCGCCGGAATTGCGCAATGTCGCCATCGCGCGTCAGCGCACCCTCGGGGAAGATGCACAGAAGATCGCCTGCCTCGAGCGCCTCACGTATCTCCACGAAGGCCCTGTCATGGGCGGCCTTGTTCTCGCGCTCGGACTGAATGGGAATCGCGCCGCCCGCACGGAACACAAAATTCAGCACCGGAATGTCGAAAATCGGCTTGAACATGATGAAGCGGATGGGCCGCTTGACCGCGCCGGCCAGCAGCAGCGCATCCACATACGTCACGTGGTTGCAGACGATCAGCGCGCCGCCCTCTTCCGGGATGGTCTCGAGACCCTCGTGCTTAACGCGGTACATCGTATGGCTCAGCATCCACACCAGGAAACGCATTGCGAATTCCGGGACCTGATTGAAGATGAACGCGGCAACTGCGATGTTCATCAAAATCGCGGTCAACAGAAAGTCCGGGATGGTCATGCCGGCAACGCCCAGACAGAGAATCGCGAGGCCGGCGCCGACCACCATGAAAAGCGCATTCATGACGTTGTTGACCGCAATCATGCGCGCGCGACGCGGTTCAGGGGTGCGGGACTGGATCAACGCATACAGCGGCACGATGAACAGACCGCCGAAGAAGCCGATGAACGCGAGATCCATCAACACCCGCGGCGCACCCGCTGCGGCGATGAAGGCGAGCCATTCGCGCTCAGCCGCCGGCGCCAGCGCGCCGATGGCAAAGTAGAGGTCTATGCCGGCAAGGCTCAAGCCGAGCGCACCCAGCGGCACAATGCCGATTTCGACTTTCTGACCCGAGAGTTTTTCGCAAGCGAGGGAACCAACAGCGACCGCGATGGTGAATACCGCGAGGATCAGCGTGACCACAGTGGTGCCGCCGTACAGATACTCTTTGGTCAGGTTCGGGATTTGCGCAATGATCACCGACCCCAGGAGCCAGAACCAGGAAATGCCCAGCACCGACAGAAACACCGCGTGATTGCCGCGCGCGTCGCGCACCATGTCCCAGGTCGCGGAAAGTGGGTTCCAGTTGATCTTCAGATCCGGTGCGGTGGCCGGACATTCCGGAATGTAACGGCTGGCGACGTAACCGACGACGGCAACGCTCACGACCATCACGGTCAACCAGAGATCCACCGAGGGCTGTGCGGCAACGACGCCGCCGACGATGGTACCCAGGAGAATGGCAACAAACGTCCCCATTTCAATCTGCGCGTTACCGCCGACCAACTCCGACTCATCCAGTTGCTGTGGCAGGATCGAGAACTTCAGCGGCCCGAAGAAAGTCGACTGCACGCCGAGCAGAAACAGCACCGCCAGCATCGCGTAGACGTTCTGCAGATACACCGCAATCCCGCCAAAGAGCGCAATGACGATCTCCATGACCTTGATCGCGCGCACCAGCTGAGACTTTTCCAGCTTGTCCGCCAGCTGTCCGGCCGTGGCGGAAAAGATGAAGAACGGCAGAATGAACAGACCCGCGGCCAGGTTGACGAACACGTTGGTGGCGTCGGCGGTCACCAAACCGCCAAAAACGAAAATCAGAACGAGCGCCTGCTTGAAGACGTTGTCGTTGAACGCACCCAGAAACTGCGTGTGGAAAAGTGCTGCGAAGCGCCGCTGTTTGAGAAGACCGAATTGAGATGTGCTCATGTGAATGCTCTCGAAAAAGTTCGTCCAGTATCTTTTAGAAGCGCTTTTGTGCACACCTTTCGCACAAAAGTATCACATAGATCTACTTTTTGGCGCGTCAGGCGGGCCGTTCACCTTGAATCGTCACCCGATGCAGACACCTAGGCTGCGGAAAGAAGTCGTTAACCGGCTTATGTTGCGTCGACCGATTATCCCAAATGGCCACGGTTTCGGGCTGCCAATTCAGTCGCACTGTGAACTCGGGGCTGACGATGTGCTGGTACAGGAACTTGAGGATGCGGTCGCTCTCGAGCGCGGAGAGTTCCTTGATCCTCGTGGTAAAAAGCGCGTTCACATACAGTGATTTGGCACCGGTTTCGGGATGCGTACGCACCACCGGGTGCTCCACGGGCGGGTTTGCCGCGATGGCTTCCGCCAGCCGCTCGGGCCCGCCGGGTTCCGCCAGGCTCTCGGCAAATCCGTGGCGGAAGTCATGTATCGCCGTCAGCCCATCCAGCAGTGCCTGTAACGGCTGAGACAGCGCGGCATAGGCAGCC
This sequence comes from Pseudomonadales bacterium, assembly GCA_965267275.1. Lineage (GTDB taxonomy): Bacteria > Pseudomonadota > Gammaproteobacteria > Pseudomonadales > Azotimanducaceae > UBA4421. The sequence goes on along the minus strand of OZ253950.1, from coordinate 27,698 downwards.
GTTGCGCTTGCCCAGAGCGTGTCCCCGCCATACGCCGGGATGACTTTGCCATGCAGGAGTGTAAAGCTCGGCGGCGTGGCGCTGAAGGTCATGTCGGAGTGCCAGACCTCGATTTTCGAGGGGGCTTCGGGCGTACTTTCCAGAATCTGCACGTGAGGGGCCTGCGGCACAGTCGTGTAGGCCAGGTGCGGCAATACGCTGCCGAAGCGCGCCGCAAAAGCCTGGAAGACTTCTGGCGCAACCGCCTGGTTGCGCAAAAAAAGCACCTCGTGCTCAACGGCAAGTTGCCGGACGTCAGCGTAAACGCGATCTGAATCGACGATCTCCGCGAGGGTGACGCCCTCGACGTACGCACCCAGCGCGCCCGCTGCCTTGTTCACTTCCACAACGCAAACCCTCCTGTCACGACCGCTATTAAATTACGAAAACGGACATCGCGCTATGCCTTCAAGCAATGGCCTGGCATGCTTGTGCCGCAGCAAAATCACCGAGGAAACCGCGTTGGCCGCAGAGCTCGAGGGCACCATTCAGTTTGCTTATGAACTCGTCCCGGATGACTCTCCAAAACTGAATCATGAGGCGTTCGCCGATCTCGCCGCATGGCGATCGATCCTGCACGATCTAGAGCTGATCGGACAGACTCCCGACCGCTACGAAGGCTATGGATACGGCAATCTGAGCGTGCGCGGCGACGATGATGATTTTGTCATCACTGCCAGCCAGACCAGCGGAGAAGCATCGCTGCTGGCCGCACACCTGGTGCGCATTACGCATTACAACCTGGAACGTTTCTGGGTAGACGCCAACGGCAGCGAGCCGCCGTCGTCGGAATCCATGACCCACGCGATGATCTATCAGGCGGACCCGCGCATGCGGTGCGTCGCCCATGTGCACAGTCAAGACATGTGGCAACACCGCTCTCTATTGAAGCTGCCGCAGACAGCGGTCGACGTTCCGTACGGTTCGCTCGCCATGGTCGCCGCTGTGCGGGAATTGCTGGACACACACCAATCACGCCCACTGGTGTTCGCCACTGCCGGACATGAAGACGGCATCTTTGCCTGCGGGCACAACCCGCGCGAGTGCGGCACGCTCCTGGTGTCCTATCTGGCTCGGGCGCGCGCGCTGAAGCTCGAACAGGCGGACGCGCCATGAACCGCGCGCCGGACACGCTGCAATGGCGGGAGGAGCAGCTCCACCTGCTGGACCAACGTCTGCTGCCGGGCGAAGTCACGTATCGGGCGATTCAAGACCTCAATGACGCGTGGGACGCAATCCATACGCTGACGGTGCGCGGCGCACCTGCGATCGGCATCGCCGCGGCATACGCCCTGGCGCAGTCGATGCGCAACGTCGACAGCGCGTCTTTCGTGCAGGTTCTCGCGGAAAACGCGGATTATCTGAAATCGGCTAGACCCACTGCCGTGAACCTCGCGTGGGCGGTGGAAGAGCTCAAAAGCGCCGCTGCCGTCGAGCCAACGTATCCCGCGCTGGTGGCCAGAGCCGAAGCGATCCATCGCGAAGACGAGGCGATCTGCAAGTCTATCGGTGCCCATGGCGCAAGCCTCATCGCCCCTGGTCACAGCGTGCTGACGCACTGCAACGCCGGGTCCCTGGCCGTCTCCTGTCTCGGTACCGCCACCGCGCCGATGTACCACCAGCATGCCGCCGGGGTGCCTTTCCATGTCTTTGTCGACGAAACGCGCCCTCTCTACCAAGGCGCGCGTTTGACGGCCTGGGAACTCGATCAGGCAGGCATCGACGTCACGCTCATCTGCGACAACATGGCAGCAACGGTCATGTCACAAGGCAAAGTCGACCTCGTCATCGTGGGCACGGACCGCGTCACCGCCAACGGTGACGTCGTCAACAAGATCGGGACATTGGGCCTCGCCGTGCTGTGCCAGCATTTCGACGTGCCGTTCTACGTCGCCTGTCCATCGTCGACCTACGACCGGCACACGCCCTCCGGGGCCGAGGTTGTCATCGAGGAACGCGCCGCTGAAGAAGTGCGGCAGACGCATGCGGCAGCCGTACCGGTCTATAACCCCGCGTTCGACGTCACCCCGGCACACCTCGTCACCGGCATCATCACCGAGCACGGCATCAGCCACAGCGCCCGGGCGCTTGCCGAAGCGTTGCAATAGCCGACTATGCGAGTGCGCCCCGGATACCCGGGACGACTTCTGTCACGAAGCGCTCGAGCGAATTCTGCATCACGTCAGACGAAAGCCCGGGCGGTATGCCCCAGGTCACGAGGTCGGTGATCCCGTAGGTGCGGATGAAATCGGCCAACTCGGCCACGCAATGTTCGGTGTTACCCACCACCCAGTTCTGTGGAATGTGGTCACCGGCACCGAAGTTCGTATCGCTCTCGGCGAAAAAGCGTTGGTACAGTTGCATTCGATAACGCTCTGAGTCCCGCACCGGCGGCCAATCGCGCGCGACGTCGTCGGTCACGAACACACCCTTGATGATGCCGACACGACGGCTGCCGGGATCTACGCCATCGGCATCCAGCGCATCCCGCCAGACGTCAAGCGTCTGGGTGCGGTCTCCCTGCGGCAGGAAGTGCGCGCCGACACGCGCCGCGCGCCGTGCACCGGCAGCAGACATTGCCGCCACCCACATGGGCGGCCCGCCGGGTTGCACATACCCGGGCGTTATGCGGACGTTTTCAAACGTGTAACGTTTACCGTGATACGAAAATGTCTCGCCAGTGAAAGCCCGCGCCAGAACTTCCAGACCTTCGTCCATCAGCGACACCCGCCGCGCCACCGGAATGCCGAAACCCGCAAACTCATGAGGCGCGTAGCCCATCCCGAGACCAACTTCCACGCGCCCTCCGCTGAGGTTGTCGAGCACGGCGAGGTCCTCAGCCAGGCGCACTGGATTGAAAAACGGCAGCAGGCAGATATCGGACGAGAAGCGTACCTGCCGGGTGCGTGCTGCGGCGGCAGCCGCTACCGGAATCCACGCGGGCAGATACCCATCATCGACAAAATGATGTTCGGTGAACCAGATGAGATCCAGCCCCAGCCCATCGAGCCACGCAATCTGGTCCAGCGCCTGACCATACAAGTCGGGCATCGCAATTCCGGAGTCAGCCGGATTGCGGAAGTCATAACAAACACCAAAACGTAACCGCACGCTATCCTCCCACTCGCACGCGAGTGGCAAGAATAGCCCAACGACCGACGCAGCGCCTCAGTGGGTCGTCTGGTGGTGGGTTACCTTCGGGCGGTCGAAGACGTTGATGTATGTCGTGCCCCCGCCACGATAGGGAATGTGCGGAAACTCGAAGTTCATCAACTCTTTGACAAGCGGCCGCAAGTTTCTGTCCACATCCACCATAATGAGGTACTTGCCCGCCTCAATTTCATCGTGGAACCGCTCGATCTTGTAATTTTCCCGCGTCAAGCCAACCAGGCCGCCCTCCCAGGCGCCGAAACAAGTGCCGAGCAGACCGAGACCAACAAACACCCATAGGCCAATGTCGAGCGTGATGACTTCCGCCACCCGCAGGACATAAAGGATCGTCGCCAGCGCCAATCCGGCGAGGAGCCCGACCATGGCGAAACGCGCGCCGGTATGGATGAAGTCGAGCTGGTGAATCGGATTGGCAGAGTGGATCTTGTGGGTATACAAGCCTGCTTCGTCCTTGGCGAGCACGTGCAGATGCCAGTGCTTCACGCCTTCTGACTGCAACGCCAGGGTAACTGCTTCCGCGTCGTCGATGCTGTCGGCTGCATAATAGAGCCTGCGCATATCTCTCTCCTTCGCTCAAGAGCAGGTCTTCGAGTATACGCTCACGCCCGCGAGCGTTTAGACTGAAAGTGCCTAAAACTCGAGCGGCATAAATCCCCCGGCACTAAATCGCAGTAGCTGACATGTCACGATATCGACCCCCTCGCCCCGCAAGCTCGCCATACATCACGCGGACAGGCTACGACCGCCTGCAGCAGGAGCTGACGCACCTGTGGAAAGTGAAACGGCCCGAGGTGACGCGCAAAGTCGCCGAAGCAGCAGCGCAGGGTGACCGTTCCGAAAACGCGGAATACATTTACGGCAAACGCCAGCTGCGCGAAATAGACGCCCGCATACAGTTCTTGAGCAAGCGGCTGGATGCGTTACAGATCGTCGATCAGCTGCCGCCACGCCGAGATCAGGTGTTCTTCGGCGCCTGGGTAACGCTGGAAGACGAGCACGGGGACGCGCATCGTTACCGCCTGGTGGGCGCTGACGAATTCGACAGCGCGCCCGACTACATCTCGATCGATGCACCGCTGGCGCGCGCATTGATCGGTAAAACGCTCGATGACGAAGTCAGCCTGACGGAGCAGCGCGAGGAACGTCCCCGCGTACTGAAGCAAACGCAGGAGGACGGCGTCATGCGCTACGTCATCACCGCGATCGACTACGGTGAAGAAAACGCTCGTTGAACCGACGGAAGCAGCCGGCACCTGCGTATAAGCAGATACCAAAGACGTTGTATCAAGGAGATACCGATGAAATTACGAGCGTCAATCACGATGACAGCACTGCTGCTCGCCGCCGGCGCCGCGGCGGAACCCGGTGAACGCTTCCCGCTATCCATCAGCGCCGCTGAAGAGCGCGTCGCCAGCCGTTTCGCAGAGATCGACAGCAACAGTGACGCCAGCATATCCATGGCGGAATTCGAAGCCGCCGAACGCGGGGAGCGCGGCATGCGCGAAGGTCCACGCCGCAAGCACATGCACGGGCCCGGCGCGCACGGACACGGCGCGGCACTGCGCGAAGCAATCGATACGGAGGTTTTTGCGCTTCTGGATAGCGACGGCGATGGCGCGATATCCGCTGCCGAGCACAGCGCGGGTGACAAACGCGCCATCCACCGCACAGCTCGTAAACGGGCGATGTTCAAACACCTGGACGCGGACCAGAGCGGCACATTGCAGCTGACCGAGATGTCACACCCGGTAGACCGGCTGAAAGCCGCGGACAGCGACGGCGACGGCATGGTCACGCGCGAGGAAATGCGCAGCCACGTAAAAGCGCGGCGCGCGGCGCGCAACGACGAAGCCGGCTGAGATACCCGCCAGGGTGGAAGCAAGCTCGGATGAAGCTCTGATGCGTGAAGTGCAGCGCGGCAGCCGGGACGCCTTCGGCGTCCTGGTGTCGCGCCATGTCGACCCTCTGTACGCCTACGCTCTGCGCCTGTGCCAGCACCCCGCAACAGCGGAGGACATGGTGCAGGAAACCTGGCTGACGCTGTGGCAGAAAGCGCGCGGCTACAACCCGCGTAAAGCCCGTGTCTCGACCTGGCTGCATCGGATACTGCACAACCGCTACGTCGACAAATTGCGGCGCGAACGGCCCGAGACCCTGACGCATCTCGATGAGGCTCAGGAAAGCGCAGCCGAAGCAACTGACGCGGACAGCCTCGAACAACTCAACAAGATGGTCGACGCACTGCCGCTCAATCAGAAATCTGCAATCACGCTGACCTATCTACAGGGTTTCAGCAATCGCGAAACCGCCACAATCATGGGCATCAGCACCAGAGCTGTGGAGTCTTTGCTTGCCCGCGCACGGGCAACCCTGCACGCTGGACGACAAACCGCGGAATCAGCAAACGCCGCCAACGAGACCACATCATGAAAGACATCGAGAGCGCAGGCGAAGACCGTCTGTCCCAAGACCTGCAAACGCTGGCCGCGCGACGAGCCCCGGCGCCCGCGCATCTGCAGCAGCGCATTCTCGCGAACCTGCCGGAGCGTGAACCGGCCACGGACTTACTGGTCTGGTTGCGTGGCTCGGCATGGCGTTTAGCCACCGCGGCCGCGTTGCCGCTCGCGTTCGGCTTCGTCCTGGGGATCGCCATTGGCGGCAACGAGGCAGGCTACACGGACTCCATCGTCTACGCCGAAAACTGGGAGGCTTACGAGACCAATGAAATCTAAATGGCTGCTCGTGTTATTCGTCCTTTCGCTGGCGCTCAATCTGGCGCTCGTCGGGTTCCTGCTCGGCCGCTCGAGCGCGGACTTCAGAGGGGGCGACCCGACCCGCGGTTTTCCGCGCTGGGCAATGATGGAAATGTCCCAGGAAAGGCGCGAGTCGCTGCGCCCGACATTTTCCAGACACCGCGCCGACATGCGTCGACAGCTGCGTGATATGCGCGACCACCACCGAGCGCTGCAGACCGCTGTCGCAGCCGATCCCTATGATCCGGCGGGGCTCGCGGCGGCGCTTGCCGATATGCGGGCCGCTCACGCAAGGGTAGAATCCACGAATCATGCCGCATTTCGAGACTTCGTCAGCCAACTCAGCCCAGCCGAGCGCCAGCGGCTCGCCGAGCAGCTGGGGCGCCCGCACCCGCGGCACCCGCGGCCGCCCCCCGGAGATCGTTAGACCGCCGCGGAAGATGCTGTGCCCATGCCACTAGACGAGGTTATCGATACTTTCTTCGACCACTACGTCAAAAGCTACGAGCGGCTGACAACCCTGCACGATCCGGAATGGCCATCACCCTGCGAACAGGGTATCCCCTGGCGCGACCCCGGCGGCGAGTCCCGCACGGCGTGGCAGCCAGTGCGCCGGCACGGTGAGACCGACGACTTCGCCGGCCTCGAGCGCGCGTTGGAGTTGCCGATACATCCGGACATCAAGACCCACTACGGACGCTACTGGTCGGCGAACCTGGAAGCAGAGGCGCCGGACGGTCACGTGAGCCTGTTGTATCTCTGGAGCCCGGCGGATGCTGAACGGCTGATCGAGAATCTGATCGGCCATGCCGTCGCCTGCCGGCACAACCGCACGCCCTTCTCAGTGTTTTTTGCCTGCACCGAAGAGGATTCGGATCTCTACCTGACGGTCAACAACGAATCAGGCGCCGTGCAGCTGGAAATGCCCGGTAAACCGCCGCTGCGCACAGTCGCTGCGTCGCTCGCCGAGTTCATGTCGTTGCTGGTGCCCGCACAGCTGGAAAGCGCTGACCCCTAGGCGCGCTTAGTCTGTGCGCGGGCGCGAGACGGACGAGAGTCGATAGCTGGGCTTGGGTTGCGCCCTTGCCTCTTGGGCAGACGGCGTCGCAGTAAGTGAGTCTTCACTTTCGACAGGATCTAATTGCTGCGTAATATCCAGCGGTTTGCCGCGCAAGGCAAGCGTCGTTAATTCGAGCGCAAACTGCTGCCATATGGCAGGCGGGAGTGCAGCCAGGCGCGCTTCCTGGTCCTCCTCGAGCAACGCGAGGAGGAGGATCCGCGCCGCGCGCTGCAGGCGGCCGAAAGAAGCCGTGGTCGCGACAGCGTCGCGCTCGGGGAACAATCTCCTGAGGACACCGCGTGTATCCGCTGACACGAGCCGGGAACCCGCCAGAAGATCCGCCTGGGCGGCCCGGGCCGCGCTGACCAGACCGGCCTTATTGTGATAGTAGTGGTAGATCATGCGTTTATTACAACCCGCGCGCCGCGCCACCTCGTCCACCCGCAGGGGACCGTCGGCCAGGCAGTCTATCGCCGCGCCCAGAATGTCCGCCGCCACCATGGTAACCATATAGTTACCTCCTTTCTCACCCAGATCGCTTTCGCGCGCAGTGCCCACTGGAAATCGCCCGCATCGCGCTCCCGGCTGGACGCATTGCACATAGGGTAACTATATAGTTACTTAGCGCCGAGATCGAAGGACAAATTCAGGTGAAATTCAGGTTGAAGGGGCTATCATTGCAGACGCTGCTCAACACGAGATTTTCCGTCATGCCACAACTGCGCCTTGTGATCCTGTTTCTGGTCGCGGCAATCGCAGCCGTTCCGTCTCACGCCGCTTCAAAAATGGAGCTGGATGCACGCGTCAACGCCACTCTGGACCGCCTGTATGCGGAAAAACCCGAAGCCCGCGCGCTGGCGTCGAAAGCCTCCGCGATGCTCGTTTTTCCGAACATCATCAAAGGCGGTGTCGGTGTGGGCGGCGAGGTCGGCGAGGGCGCCTTCATCCAGGGTAATGTGACGACGCAGTACTATCGCGTCACGTCGTTGTCCTTTGGCTTTCAGCTCGGTGGCCAGGCCAAGAGCCAGGTGATCATGTTCATGACCTCGGAAGCGGCGCGCGCCTTCCTCGAAGGTGACGGCTGGGAAGCGGGTGTCGATGGCAGCATTGCCGTGATCGAGTTTGGCGTGGGCGAGGAGCTCGACACGAATTCGATACGGGAGCCGATCATCGGGTTCGTCTTCAACAACAAAGGGCTGATGTACAACCTCTCCCTGGAAGGCTCGAAGTTCTGGAAAATCAACAAGAGCTGAGCGCAAGCGCCACAGCCTGCCAGGCGACCGCCGGGGCCCGTTCCCGGCGGGCTCGACGTTAAAACACCCTAGAAAGGGGTTATTCGACGGCTTTCTGACGCGATGGACGCGAGTTTGCGTCAGAAGACCGGCGTTTCTAACAGCATTCCAACACGGGTGTTACAGTCCCAAACGTTTTAATCGGTTTGGCTGAGTACTCTACGCTGCAACACAAACTGTGATGGAGTTCACATGGTCAGTTTGCAGTATGACCAGGAAAACGATCTCGCCATCTTCTCCGCTCGCGGCACGCTGAGCCTGAAGGAGGTGGTCGAGGCGGCAATCAAATGGTCACAGCACGGCGACTACAAACCGACCAGCAACGTCTTGTGGGAACTCGCGGACTGTGACTGGCATCCGGTAGTGAAAGAGTTTCTGCTGATGGCGACCGAAATCACGCGGCGCGTCAATCAAATCTGGGATGGGGAGAAAGTCGCCTGGCTGGTGCACTCCCGCACCGAGGTTGCGCTAGTGGAGACGCACCTGGCAACCGTCGGCTGGCGCGCTTCCTGGCGGGCGTTTACGCAGAAGTCTGAAGCCGTGGCCTGGCTGACACAGCAAAACAACGCCACTGTCGCCTTCTGAACGCCGCGGTCAGCCGCCCTCACCCGCCGCGCCCGCAACGCTCGTTGCCGGTTCCGCCGCGGTGTGCTCGATGCGTACGAGCTTGCTCGTGTCATAGCCCATGTCCGCAATGCGCGCCACAAACTGCGCATAAACACCCTCACTCATCAGCGGATCTCTTGCCATCAGCCAGACAAAGTCGCGCTTCTCGCGCGCCACGATCGTCACACTGTGGGCGTCGTCGACATAGGCGACCCGGTAATCTGCCCGGAAGGGCCAGATGAATTGCATGCCCCATATGGCTGCGTTCTCAGCGGAGACGAACCCGGTTGTGTTGGTTTCCCGCACAGGACCGTCGAGTGAGCCTTTGTTGTAAGTGAACGTCGTCGCGACCTTGCCGTCACCCACGTAGTCGTAAAACTCTATGGCGTTGTAGGCATCACGCTCGAAGGGCGTGGGGATCGAAGCGATCACATACCACTTGCCCATGAAACGCGGGATTTCAACCGCATCGGCAACCGGCAGGGGGCGCTCAGCCATTGCCGCGCAACCACCGCCTGCCAGCACCAGCACGGCCAGGAACTTCGTGTACTTGAGCATTACTCACCGACACCTTCGCCCTGTGCCTGCACAACCGCTGCTTCCACCGGCACGTAACGCAGAACTTTACCGTCGTCCATGAGCGACTCGAGGCCCACCCATCGACCATCGTCTGCGGCGTAGTACACGCGGATGTTCAAACCTTCGCCGCTGATTTCAAAGACGTCACCCGCTGGTTCAGCACTCGGCGCCGGAGCAATGTCCACCTCCACGAGCGTGCCGGTCTGAGGATTGAGGAGCCGCGTTTGCGATAGCAGCTGGGTCGGGTTCCAGTAGGCAAACGTGGAGACGCACCCATCCAGCGCTTTGTCGGATTCGCCCCCCTGAATGTTGAGCACGCCGTCCTGCGCCTTCGCGCTGACCTGATAGCGTTTACCGCCCGTTTGCGTCTGCGCGTTCAGATCGGTGAGACAGCCATTCTCATAACGCTCAGCCGATGTATGTTCATAGCCAAAGGCTTTGAACATTAAAAATCTGACGGCAAAGTCCGCCTCGCTCAGCACATGCACCGCGCCATCCCGGGTGCCCACCTGGAAGTGATGCTCGCCAATTTCCCGATCCCCCAGCATGGCTTTGAAACGCCAGGTCTGGGTGTCCTCAATCACGCCGCCAGAGGCAGCCGTAAACGCCAGTACAATGCTGTTCAAAAAGTTCATAACGCGACCTTCTGTTAGCTTTCAACCAACAGACTACCCGCGTTGCTGTGAACGCCATGCGAAAGCGGGAAAGCGGAACTTCCAGGCTTACGCGCCGTGTGCGCTTTCGCCCGCCGGCCCTTGCCCACGGCGGGATACAAAGACGGCCACACCCAGCAGCGTAAACATGACTAAAAAGCAGGCGCTGCCGAAAACGAGCGCGTCAGCGCTGCTACCGGCGGCAACGATCCGGCTGGACAGCCAGGGACTGACGGCGGTGCCGCTGGTCGCACCAAGGAGGAGCGCAGAGACGAGCTGTGAGGACGATGCACGGGCAAGCTCGGTCGCATACGACAGGATGATCTTGAGCAGTCCAAGGTTGGCAAACCCCCAGGCTGCCGCCAGCCACATGAACGGACCGGGCTCGGCAAGCCACCAGAACGGCGTCGAAAAGAGCAACGTGGTCAGCGCGCCGAGCAGCAGGAGACGGCGGACGCCGATCTTGAGCACCCACCATGCGACAAACAGCTGTGCGGCAAACATACCACTCCAGTACTGCCCGACCAGCTGCCCCGCAAATTCTGCAGACGCCCCAAGCGTGTCTTCCGCATAGCGCGGCAGCCACCACAGGATGCTGTTCTGCCCGACCGTGTACAAGCCGAGGCAGATCACACACAGCCACGCCGCCGCCGGCCAGGATGTGGCTTCGAGCAGGCTGGTGTGCTCATCGACAGTTTCGGGAAAAGACGAAAATACCGCCAGCGCCACGACCGCAAGCGCGATCACCCCGACGAAAAGATAAGCCCCGTACCACGCAAACCCGCCGTCGATGAACCAGACAGCCAGCCAGGCCGTGATGATCCCGGCGAAGCTGAAACTGCCGTCGGTAATCACCAGCATCGACGCCCGCCGGGAATCGCTGTAACTGCGCGCGATGACCAGGGCAGCCGCGGGCAGCCCGACGCCACAGCAGAATCCGACTATGCCGAGCCGCAAGCTGACGGCGAGCAGGCCGTCTGCCAACACCAGCGTGAGCAGGCTCGCGGCAAGCAACGTATAGAGGCTGATCATCAGCACCCGCAAACCGAGCCGCGCAAACACGAATAGCGCCGTGACCGCCCCGACCCATATGCCGACGGTCAACCAGCTGAAACGCGCGGTTGCCGCGGTGACCGAAACCCCGAAGTGCTCGGCCATCGGCCCTGAAACAATGCCAATAGGCGCGAGCATTCCGGACATGACGAAATACGCCAGAAAGCTGGCGATGCTCAAACGTGCGAGATTTGACATACAGCTCCGCAAACGACGAGGGCTCAGTTCAGCGCTTGTACCAGCGCCCAACTTTGCGCAGAGTTACGCGTCTCACAACGTTAGGGCAGGGGCGTGGCGCCACGCAAGATCATTTTCGACACCGATCCCGGCATCGACGATGCCATGGCTTTATTGTTTGCCCACCACCACCCGGACATCGATCTGGTGGGGGTCACCACGGTGCTCGGCAACGCCAGCATCGAGCGCACCACCCACAACGCGTTATACATCTGCGAGCAGTTCGATATCCACGCGCCAGTGCACCGCGGTGCCGCCAGCCCCCTGGAAGTGCCTGACGATGAGGCGCCCACGTTCGTCCACGGCGATGACGGCCTGGGCAACGTCAACCCCGGCAGCGTTGCGCGCGAACCGGGCGATCTGAGCGCAGCCGACTTCATCGTCGAACAGGTCATGGCGGCACCCGGAGAGATTTCCATCGTCGCGGTGGGCCGCCTGACCAACCTGGCGCTGGCGCTGGCCCGTGAGCCGCGCATCGCCGAAGCGACTGCGGAGATCATCGTCATGGGCGGCGCGCTCGGCAGTAACGAGTTCACCGGCAACGTCACGCCGGTCGCCGAGGCCAATATCTACGGCGATCCGCATGCAGCGGATCTCGTCTTTACCGCCGGATGGCCCGTGGTGCTCGTCGGGCTGGACGTGACCATGACTTGCGTCATGGAGCGCCCGCAGATGCAGCGCATCCGCGCGCAGAGCGGGCAAAGCGGGGAGTTTCTATGGGACATCACGCGTTTCTACGAGAACTACTATCGCGAGCGGCGCGGTGTGCTCGGCTTCCCGGTGCACGATTCCTGCGCGATCGCTTACGCCGTCGCGCCGGAGTTATTCGGCACAGGGACGGGCGCGCTCAGGGTCATCACTGAGGGCATCAGTCGCGGCCAAACGATTCTCGTGCCGGAAGACCGCAGCTTTCCTCCCAGCGCCTGGGACGACGTCCCTCACAGCAGAGGGTGTTTTCAAATTGATAGCGAGGGTGTGCTCAACTTGTACGAGGACATTCTGCGCCGCGGCGGATCCTGAGCGCCGATCTCAAGCCCAGAGCCCTGAGTGGCTGAGCTCCAGATCGAGCAGATAACGCTTGCTCTCGAGCCCCCCACCGAAGCCGGTCAGACTGCCGTTGGCGCCGATCACGCGGTGACAGGGGATGATGAGAGCTATCGGATTGTTACCGTTGGCACTGCCCACCGCGCGCACCGCCTTCGGGTTACCGATACGTTCGGCGATGTCGCGATAACTCCGGGTTTCGCCGTACGGTATTTCCCGCAAAGCAGCCAGCACAGACAGCTGGAACGTTGTGCCGACCGGCTCGAGCGTCAGATCAAAAGCCTTGCGCTCACCACTGAAATATTCCGTTAGTTGCCGCTTCACGCGCCGAAACGGCTCGTCGTATCGTTCCCAATCCGGGTCTGCGCCGCGCGCTTTGTTGCCGGTCGAAAAGTACAAGCCGTGCAGGGCATGCATATCGCCGCGCAGAAGCAGCGGACCTATGGGGCTGTCGAAATACGAATAGTACAAAGTCTTTCCCTCAAGCACTCTGTTTGCTCTGACGCTTCACGCCTGCTGCAAACCACAAATACATCAACGCGTACGCGCGCCACGGCTGCCACGCCTGCGCCTTTTTCCGCGCCTGGGCGGCAGTACAGCCGAGCTCTTTCAGCACAACCCAATCGTTGTCGGGAAATGCATTCGGATCCTTCATCGCGCGCATGCGGATGTAGTTCGCGGTCCACGGGCCTATGCCATCGATGGCTTCGAGACGCATGGCCGTGAGGTCGTAGTCCTGACACTCATCAACTTCGAGGTCGCCAGCCACGGCGAGCTCCGCCAGACGCACCACCGCGCGACCACGCCGCCCGGGCATGCCGAGCTCCGCGACCTCGCGATGCAGCAGCTGCGCGGGGGCCGGGAACGCACCCTCGCCGTATCGGTCGATCATCTTGTTGGCAAGCTCGGTGCCACGCGCCACGCTCACCTGCTGCCCGAGCACCGCCCGCACCGCTGTTTCGAAACCATCCCAGGCTCCCGGGACGCGCAACCCCGGCGCCTGCGTCACCCAGCGCTTGAGCGCGGCGTCACTGCCAAGAAATTCATGGATCGTCGCACCGTCCGCAGTCAAATCGAACACCCGCCGAATCCGCCGCAGCAGGCTGTGCAGCGGCTGCTCGGCCAACGGCAGGTGTGCAATCAAACCGTCACCCGCCTGCCGCACCTCCAGCCAGGTGTCCTCGCGATCGAGGCGGCGCCGATAGCGCCAGCAACCCGGATCTCCCGTCACTTCTTCGACACCCTTGAGCGCCCGCCCCTGCAGGTAGGTAAAGACCCAGTCGAAGTTGTACGGCTGACGCACCGGCAGTTTGACGGTCACGACAGCAGTGCCCCGTTTGCCGACCCGCTGCCGGAGCGCGCCCGGCGTACATTCGAAAACGGCGCGTATCTCGGCGTTGAAGCGGCTCAGCGAGCCGTAACCCGCGTGGTACGCAATATCGGTCAGGGATGCCGTCGACTGGAGCAGCAGGTCACGCGCATGCCGCGCGCGGCACAACCGCGCGATGCTCTTGGGCGCGGCGCCCAGTTCCTGCGCAAAGAGGCGCGCGAGATGACGCTCGCCGACCTCCAGCGCCGCGGCCAGCTCCGCAGTGCCATGGTCGTTCAAATATCCCGCTTCGATCAGACGCAAACCACGCAGCACGGTGTCACTGGCAAGCGTCCACTCCGGCAGCATGTTGGCCGCTTCGGGGCGGCAGCGGCGGCAGGGCCGGAAGCCCGCTTCCTGGGCGGCAGCAGCCGTTGCGTAATAACGCACGTTGGCTTCCTTCGGCAGGCGCGCCGGGCATATCGGCCGGCAATAGATACCGGTGCTCAGCACACCGACGAAAAAACGCCCGTCAAACCGGGGATCGCGGCTGAGACGCGCCTGCTGACACACTTTCAGTGGCGGCAAAACGCTGGGCAAGCCAGCCAACTCTGGTGTGAGATCTACCGTGTTCGACACTGCGGCCGCTGTCCCTAATCACAATTGAAGAAGACTATAATTCAGCGCTTTCACCTTTGCTTATCACTTTCGGACATTTGTCGAAACGAGAACACAATTTGGATCTGAGCGAACCCGTCAAGCTGCTGCCGGTGCACATCCCGAAACCCTGGGGACAGGAGATCTGGTACACGGGCATGGAGGCGCGCGGTGAAAGCCAGGTGGCCACTGCGGAAGGCGCCCTTAGCCTTTCCGCCTATCTCGAGCTCGATCGAGCGCGTCTGCTCGCCGACGCACCGCTCCTGCTCCTCAAAGTGCTCGACCCGGACGCCGGTGAAGTCGTGGGGGATCTGTACTTCGAAGTGCATGAAGAGAAGCAGGAGGTTTACGTAGTGACCCATGTCGACGAAACGGCATGGCCTGACGGTGTCGGCAAAATCCGCTTCGGCATGAACCAGACGAGACGCGCACAAAGCGCGAATGACGAAGCATTCCGCGCAGAGTACCTCGCCGCGGTCAAAGCTTACGAAGCCGTGCGCCGGGACATCGACGAGCGCGTTGCGACCCCGGCCGCCGACACCCTCGCCGCGGAAGCCACGCTGCGCGGCGAAATGGAAGCATTCAGCGCGATGCGCAACCTCATCGTCGGTGACGTCGTCCGCGTGCCCACCTGGACACCCCATTCGCTGCAGCACGGTGTACGGGTCGTCGAGTTCCAGACGCCCACCTACGAACGGTACATCGTTTCGTTCGCGCAGAAAGTGCTGACCCAGGACCACTGGGACACCGAGCACGCCGTGGCACGCATGCATCTCGAAACTCCGGAACCGGAAGTGTTCGAATCCATTGCCCCCGGGATTGAGCGCATCGCGCGTTTTTCCGACTTCAACGTCTGGCGTGCCGCGCTGAGCGACGCGCCGCTCGAGCTGCCGGGCCACCTGCCCTATGCCGTCTGCATGTGCATCGACGGCGACATCGCGGTCGGGGCGGTCTCTCTGCAAGCGGAAGAAGCGGCGCTCGTACCCGCTGAGGGCATTGCCTCAACCCTGCTCACCGGCCCCGGACGGGTCCTCATCGCCGCGCCGGGATTATGATCATGCTCAGCCGGCGCGCGCTATTCCTCGTCGTCGTGATCAGCATCGCCGGGCTGGTGCTGGTGTACCCGCCGATGCGACTGCTCTCCTGGGTCGCGCCGGGCTTTGCCCCGGGCTGGGGCAGCGCCGCACTGCTGTTCGCCATTCCGTTCGGCGTTCGCCTGCTGCACGAGCGCACCAATCAGGCCTGGTCGCGGGCGCTGACCGCCATCATCATGACCTGGCTTGGCGTGTGCTTCGTGCTGCTGTGCCTGATCGTGCCAGCGGAGATTGCGCTGGGATTTGGCCTTGCCAGTTCGCAGACGCTCGGGATGACGGTGCTCGGCATCGCCACGCTGCTGACCCTTTACGGCTTCTTCAACGCCCAGCGGCTGCACGTGCAGGTGGTCGATCTCAACACGCCCCCCGCCTACCGTGGCCGCCGCCTCGTGCAGATATCCGATGTCCACATCGGCTCGCGCCAGCCGGGGTTACTGAAACCCATCGTCGCACGGATCAACGACCTCAACCCGGACTACGCGCTGATCACCGGTGATCTGATCGACATGCACGGCATCAGCGAAGATGACTTGAGCCCCCTGGGGGATATCGAAGCGCCGACGCTGTTCTCGATCGGCAACCACGAACGCTACGTCGATCTCGAGGACATCTGCCAGCGGCTCAGGAACCTGGGCATACAGGTGCTTCGCAA
Organism: Pseudomonadales bacterium; assembly: GCA_965267275.1. Lineage (GTDB taxonomy): Bacteria > Pseudomonadota > Gammaproteobacteria > Pseudomonadales > Azotimanducaceae > UBA4421. The sequence goes on along the minus strand of OZ253950.1, from coordinate 11,499 downwards.
CGACAGCATCGAGCGCAACGATTTCCAGTTTGTCGGGATCGACGATGCGGAACGCAAAGATCAGGTCGAACGCGAGATCGCGAGGCTCACCCCGGCAGGCAACAGCTACCGCGTATTGCTCTATCACCGCCCGGATGGCGCAGCGGCAGCAGCAAGCTGGGGGGCCAACCTGATGCTGACGGGGCATACCCATCGCGGCCAGATCGTGCCCTTCAACTTTCTCGTGGCAAAAGTCTTTCCCGAGCTGTACCAGATGTACGACCACGGCGACATGAAGCTCTACGTCTCCCCCGGCACCGGCACGTGGGGGCCCGTCATGCGGCTGGGCTCCAAGTGCGAAATCACATTGTTTAGGCTACTGTAAGCCGTCCCATTACCGAGCAGGAACACAACGTGGCAGAAGCGGGCTGGCAGGAACCTTCCGAGCTGATCATCGAGCAGATCGAAATCGGCCCGATGCAGAATTTCACCTACATCATCGGCAGCCGCGAAACGCGCGAGGTGGCCATCGTCGACCCGGCTTGGGACATCGACTCCCTCGTCAAGCATTTCGAAGAGAAGGATTACAAGCTGACCGCGGCGCTCGCGACCCACTATCACCCGGATCACGTCGGCGGCTCGATGGGCGGTCACAACATCGAGGGCGTCGCGCAGCTGATGGAGAAACTGCCGGTAAAAGTTTACGCCCACAAACAGGAAGCTGACGGCATCAAAAAAGTCACCGAGCTTTCCGACAGCGACATCGTCAAAGTCGAATCCGGCGACACGCTGAAAATCGGCAACATCGAGGTCGAGTTCCTGCATACGCCGGGGCATACGCCTGGCAGCCAGTGCTTTCGCATCAAAAACACGCTGGTGTCCGGCGATACGCTGTTCATCAACGGCTGCGGGCGGGTCGACCTGCCGGGCTCCAACTCGGAAGACATGTTCCACAGCATGCGCAAGCTGGCTGATCTGCCCGAAGATACGCTGCTGCTGCCCGGACACAACTACGGTCACGTCCCGAACGCCACCCTCGGTGAAACCAAGGGGATGAACGTCTACATGAACGTCGATGATCTCGAGATGTGGAAAAATTTCATGGGGCACTGATCGCGCACTGTGCGTGAGCCATAGCAGGGGGGATAATGAAAACAGGCACCTTCACAGGCTTCGACCTCGAGCTGCGCGAGCCGGGCATTGCCTGGTTCCAGTTCAACTCACCCGAGCGCTTGAACGGTATGACGACCGCGATCAAGCGCGACCTCATCGAATCCGTCACACAGGCGCAGATGGACAACAGCGTGCGCGTGCTGGTCTTCACAGGCACCGGGCGGGCGTTCTGCGCAGGGGATGATCTACGCGCTTATCGCGGCGCTGAGCTGGGCGGCGAGCCCCTGGTCGACCCGATCCCACCGGGCCACGACAACGAGCTCGGCACCTACAACGGGTTGCGCACGGTCAGCCAGGCCCTCAATACCGCCGTACGCAATCTCGACAAGCTGACCATCTGCGCGATCAACGGGGTTGCGATCCAGACCGGATTTTCTCTGGCGCTATCCTGCGACTTCCGCATCGCCGCCGACAGTGCGCGCATGGGCAGCGCCACGCTGCGTTTCGGGCTGTTACCCGACGAGGGCGGCCAATATCTTCTCGTCGAGGCGATGGGGATCGCCAAAACCATGGATTTCATCATGCGCAAGCGCATTGTCGAGGCCCGCGAGGCATTGGATCTCGGCCTCGTGCACGAGGTTGTGCCGGCCGCCGAGCTCGAGGGCGCTGCCATGGCGCTGGCGACGGAGCTTGCCAACGGTCCGCAGGTATCCATGCGCCTGCTGAAACGCTCCATCTACAACGCGGCAGAGCTCAGCTGGGCGCAAGCGCTCGACGAGATCGCCGCCAAAACGGCGATCAGCGACCATCACCCCGATGCACGAGAGGGCGTCACCGCCTTCCATGAGAAACGCGAGGCATCTTTCAATGCCTGGCTGGACGACCAGCCATGAGCGAGACGGTCGTCAGCTACCGGACGGAAGGCAAGATTGCGATCATCACCATCGATCGCGCGGAGCGGATGAACGCGCTGAACGAAGACGTCATCGTAGGCCTGCAGGCCGCGTGGCAGCGATTCGAGCAAAGCGATGAACGCGTGGCCGTCCTGCATGCCGCCGGTGACCGCGCGTTTTCCGTGGGCGCCGACGTCAAGAATCCGCCCAGGGAAATGTGGCAGGGTGTGCCGAGCGTCGGTGCAACCGTCTCCAAACCCATCATCGCCGCCGTGCACGGCTGGTGCATTGGCGGTGCTTACTGCATCGTGCAGATGTGCGATCTCGTCGTCGCATCCGCCAACACGACGTTCAAATACCCCGAGGCTCAGCTCGGCTTTACCGGCGGTTTGATTGCCAGCGCGGTCGCGCGCATCCCGCACAAGGTCGCAATGGAATTCATGATGCTGGGCGAAGACTTCGACGCGGACCGCGCACTGTCGGCTGGCATGGTCAACAAGATCGCCGCTGAGGGAAAGGAACTCGAAACGGCCATGGCCTGGGCGGAGATTCTGGCGGATTCCGCACCCCTCGTGCTCGAGACCGTGAAACGCTTCTCGCTGGAAACCATGAACAAGAGCCCAGCTGAAGCCGGCGCCGTGTCACGCGAGCAGCTGCTCAGAGTCCGAACCAGCGAAGACGGAAAAGAAGGCGGCCGCGCGTTTGCCGAAAAACGTAAGCCAGAATTCAGAGGAAGATAGAGGATGCGCAGGTTAGCGTTGATTGCATTGTTAATGTTCGCCGGCCAGGCAATGGCGATCGGCCAGTACGTCGATGTCGCGCCCAAAGACAAACAGGAAGTCAAACGCGTGCTCGAAACGCTCGCAACGACGATCACGGCTGCGAACGCGGACACGCCGGCAATCGTCGTCATGCTGCACGGCGAAGCCGCCCATTACTTCATGCGCGCCAACTATGGCGCCAACAAAGCCCTGGTGGACCAGGCCGCGGCTCTGGCAGCGTTCAACATCATCAGTGTCCAGGTTTGCGCCGCATGGCTGCGTAACAACAGCTACACGTCAGCCGATCTTTTCCCTTTCATCAACCCCGTACCTTACGGCGCAGACGAGCTCAAACGGCTGGCAGACAGCGAAGGTTATACCGAGTTCAGCGTCGATCTTTGATCGTTGGGTTGACGTATATCGGCACACGCGTGTCGCGACTCTGCGCGCCAACCAGCGATCCACTGATCTGCACGCTTGCGGTTTGCCTTGCTGGCCAGCCCCGCGCGCAGCGCTTCGACTTTTCTAACGGCAGCTCTGGCGACGGAACTCAGCGCATTAACCGGAAGCAGGCCCGAATTTCGTCGACAAACGTCTGAGGCTGCTCAAACGCAGCAAAGTGCCCGCCTTTATCCAACTCGTTCCAGTAGACGATATTCGTATAACGCTGCTCCGCCCAGCTGCGCGGTGTCGGCACGATCTCCTTTGGGAATATGCTGCAGCCGGTGGGTATGACGACAGTCTCACCACCGCCGCCAAACGCCCCGAAGCTCTCCCAGTAAAGTCGCGCTGACGAGGCACCCGTTCCCGGCAGCCAGTAGTACATGACGTTGTCGAGGAGCTCTTCTTTGCTGAGCACGTTTTCCGGATGCCCGTCGCAATCGGTCCACTCGTAGAACTTTTCGACGATCCACATGGCTTGACCCACCGGCGAATCCACCAGACTGTAGCCCAGCGTCTGCGGGCGCGTGCTCTGCTGTTTAGAGTATCCGGCGCCCCACTGCTGGTAGTACTGCGCGCCGGCAAGCGCGCGCTTGTCTTTCTCATCCGGATCTTTGAGCGCCGCTTCCGTCGCCCGCGCATTCGGCATGTTGACATGCAGGCCCACGCAATTCCCCAGATTCTGCATGCCGATGGCCGTCGTCACTGCCGAGCCCCAGTCTCCGCCCTGAGCAAAATAAGCGTCGTAACCGAGCTTCACCATCAACGCATTCCAGGCTGTGGCAATCTTCTCGACGCCCCATCCCGTCGCGGCCGGCTTGTCCGAAAACCCATAGCCGGGCAATGACGGGCAAATGACGTGAAACGCATCTTCCGCTGCACCGCCATGGGCCACCGGATCTACCAGAGGGTCGATGATTTTGTGGAATTCGACGACCGAGCCCGGCCAGCCGTGGGTGATCAGCAGCGGTCGCGCATCGGCGTGCGGGCTCTGGCAGTGGATGAAGTGAATACCGAGGCCATCGATGTCGGTCTTGAACTGCGGGTGACGATTGAAGTATGCCTCCCGCGCGCGCCAGTCGTACTCGTTCAACCAGAAATCGGTCAGTTCGCGCGCGTAAGCCAGCGGGACGCCCTGACTCCAGTCCTCCGGCGTTTCTGCTTCCGGGAAGCGCGCGGTCTCAAGCCGCCGCTGCAGGTCGCTGATCGCCGCTTCCGGGATCTCCAATCGAAAAGGCTGTATGTCGCTCATGATGTTCTCCTCATCATTCTGGCGCCGACCCGCATCTAATCCGATAAGTGATGCAGCAGGAACGCCCAGTAGTCAGTGTATTCCTCGATGGCTTTGTCCGTCGGTTTGCCCGAGCCATGCCCGGCTTTGCTCTCGACGCGCAGCAGCGCCGGCGCCGCGCCGGTCGCCAGCGCCTGCAGGCGAGCCGCGTATTTGAAGCTATGCCCTGGAACGACGCGGTCATCCGTATCGGCTGTACCGACCAGCACCGGCGGGTAATCTTTTGCTTCGATGTTGTGATAAGGCGAGTAGGCGTAGAGGGCGGCAAACGCGTCTTTGTCTTCCGCCGATCCGTAGTCATCCTGCCACGCCGCGCCAGCGGTAAAGAGATGGAAGCGCACCATATCCATGACACCCACCAGCGGGAGCGCTGCGCCAAAAAGGTCGGGCCGCTGATTCAAGACCGCGCCAACCAGGAGACCGCCGTTGCTGCCGCCCATGATGCCGAGGTGCTGCGGTTTCGTGTACTGCTCGGCGATCAGGTATTCCGCGGCCGCGATGAAGTCATCGAAGACATTCTGCTTATGCACGCCGGTGCCGGCCCTGTGCCAGGCTTCGCCGTACTCGCCGCCGCCGCGTAGATTGGCGATGGCCACGATACCACCCCGCTGCATCCAAACGGCTCGCGAGATGGAAAAGGTGGGCGTGAGCGACACGTTGAAACCACCGTAGCCATAGAGCAGCGTGGGGCGCTTGCCATCTAGAGCGAGATCCTTGCGATAGCTCAGAAACATCGGTACCCGCGTACCGTCTTTCGACGTGAAAAAAACCTGCTTCACGACGATGTCGTCAGGGTTTACGTCGAAACCCGAGCGTTTGTATTCGGTGGTCTCCAGAGTATCGAGATCGATGCGCAGTACGGCCGGCGGATAATTGATGCTCGAGAATGCGAAAAACGCCTCGTTGTCGTCATTGCGTCCTGAAAAGCCGCCAGCGGTGCCAAGCACCGGTAAGGGGACGTCACCGATACGTTCTCCGTTCAGCGCATGGACGTGGATGCTCGAGCTCGCATCTACGAGATACCGCGCAACGAGCTTGCCCCCCAGCAGCGAGGCCGCAAGCAACACTTCTTCACGTTCGGGCACCACCACCCGCGCCCGGGCAACCGCGTCATCGCCGAGCGCCGGGTTCAACGCCACTACGCGCCCCAGCGGCGCGTCGAGGTTGCTACGGAAATAAAGCTCGCCATCGACGTGGCCGATCAGCGTGAAGTCCGCGACAAAGTCACGTACCAGATATCGCAGCGCCGCGTCGGCATCGTCCCCTGTCAGTTTCCGCGTGAGGATCTGGTACTTACGGTCCGTGCCCTTGGCAACGCCGATCAGGAGGTAAGCGCCGTCATCGGTGATGTCGACGAAGAAACGCCAGGTTGGCTCTTCCGGCACATGAAAGACCAGGCGGTCTTCCTCGGCAGCGTCGCCCAGGCGGTGGAAATAGACCGCATGATCTTCGGGGCGGGCATGGAACAGGTCTTTGTCCGGTTCGGGAAAGCGCGTGTAAAAGAAGCCGCTGCCATCAGGCAGCCAGGCGATGCTCGAGAACTTGAGCCATTTGAGCTCATCAGGCAGGTCCGTGCCGCGCTCGAGATCTCTTATCCGCGCGGTGCGCCAGTCTGAGCCCGCTTCCTGAACGAGATAGACAATTCGGGACCCGGTCTTGTCAGGATAGTACGCCGCAAGGGCCGTCGTGCCGTCCGAGGACCAGGTATTCGGATCGAACAGCAGCTGCGCCTGGCCATCCGGGCCTTCGACGTAGACCTGGCTCTGATTCATGAGCCCGTCATTGCGCGAATAGAAGTAGCGTTCGCCGTACTTGCGCGGCACACCAAAACGCTCGGCGTTCCAGACCTTGCGCAGATCGTCGTTGAGCGCCTGCCAGCCCGGCAGCGCTTTCAGGTATGCGTCGGTGTGCGCCTGCTGCGCGTCGACCCAGCCGCGCACTTCCTCGCTCTGGCGAACATCCGCTTCGAGCCAGCGATAGGGATCCGCGACCTCAATCCCGTGGATCTCATCGACCTGCTCGACGATGCGCGTGGGCGGGTAGGCTGCAGCGGCAACGAGCGCATCCGCTTGTCCGTCTTGCAGCCCGCCTCCGCTGGTACCGCTCTCACCGCACCCGGCAGTGACCAGCGTCGCGGCCAGCGCCGCCATGGCAGCGCAACGACGCAGGTCTTGCAGGGTTGCCGGCACGCGGCTCAGGGCAAGAGATGTGCGACCGCGTCGCGCTCTTCCGCCAGCTCCTGTGCAGTAGCGTCCATCTTCTCGCGGCTGAAGTCGGTGACTTCGATGCCCTGTTCTATCTGCCAGTCGCCGCCGCTGCAGCGCACGGGGTATGAATAAATCAAACCCTCGGGCACGCCGTAGCTGCCATCGGAATAAACCCCCATGCTGACGATGACGTCGCTGCCCAGAGCCCAGTCGTGCATGTGATCAATTGCAGCGTTGGCGGCTGATGCCGCGCTCGATGCCCCGCGCGCCTCGATGATCGCGGCGCCACGCTGCTGCACAGTCGGGATGAAATCGCCTGTATACCAGTCCATGTCCACGAGGGACATCGCGTCGGCACCCGCCACCGTCGCGCGGTGAATGTCCGGGTACTGAGTCGCAGAGTGGTTGCCCCAGATGCACAAACCATCAACATCGTTGACGTGCTTGTCAGCCTTGGCGGCGAGTTGCGCCATCGCACGGTTGTGATCCAGACGGGTCATCGCCGTGAAGTTACGCGGATCGAGATCGGGCGCGTTACGCTGCGCGATCAGACAATTGGTGTTGGCAGGGTTTCCGACCACGAGCACCTTGACGTCACGCGACGCATTGTCGTTCAGGGCTTTCCCCTGCACGGAGAAAATGGCCGCGTTGGCCTCGAGCAGGTCCTTGCGCTCCATGCCGGGGCCACGCGGCCGCGAACCTACAAGCAGGGCATAGTCCGTATCTTTGAACGCCACGTCTGCATCATCGGTCTGCACCACGCCTGCCAGCAGCGGAAAAGCGCAATCCTCCAGCTCCATGACAACACCCTTGAGCGCGTCCAGCGCCGGGGTAATCTCGAGCAATTGCAGAATCACCGGCTGATCGCGGCCTAACAAAGCCCCGGACGCAACCCGGAAGAGCAGCGCGTAGCCGATTTGTCCTGCAGCGCCGGTGATGGTCACTCGAACGGGATCTTTCATTTGTCTCTCTCTTTATTGTCTGCTTGGCGAAAAATGGGGCGCGTATTGTATTGCTATAATCGCCCCTCGAACACCCGTATCGGAGTCCCATGGACCAGCCGCTCGAGCAACCGCCGCCGGAATCGTCAGAGTCCCCGCGTCTGGCGCGGCGCATCGAAGAAGCTTCGCTGAACGCCTGGCCGGCCTTACAGCAGGTCTTCATGGACGGGTGGGTGCTCCGTTTCTCGCGAGGCTTTACAAAACGTTCCAACAGTATCGTGCCGCTGTACCCCGCTCTGGACGACCCCAGCGCCGCAGCAGACCGACAAGGTCTGGCTGAAAAAATCCGCTACTGTGAAAACCTCTACGCGCGCGAGCAGCTGCAAACCGTTTTCCGCCTGACCTCCATTCCCGGCAGCGGCGCGCAAGCTCTGGATGCAGAGCTCGCCTCCCGCGGTTACGAACTCACGGATCGAAGCCTGGTGCTCACTGCCCCGCTCGAAAATTCCGGCCATGCCGCCGAGATTGAACTGAAGTCCCTCGAGCGCTGGCTTGCCGCCTATTGCGAGTTGACCGGCATGCCGGAACCGGCGCGTTCTCTGCACGGCCTGATTTTGAACAGCATCGCCGGTGATTGCGGCTTTGGCGTCGTCAGCATCGACGGCCAGCCCGTTGCCTGCGGACTCGCTGTGGTGGAACGGGAGCTGGTCGGTCTGTTCGACATTTACACCAGCGCAGTGCATCGACACGCGGGTCACGGACGCACGATCGTTGCCGGCCTGCTCGCTTGGGCGGCCGAGCGCGGGGCTGAACGTGCCTATCTACAGATGGTGGCTGACAACACGGCCGCGCGAGCGCTCTATACAGGGCTCGGTTTTGGCGAGATCTATCACTACTGGTATCGCGTCAGCACCTGAATCGGCAGCAGGCACGCCGCACCCTCATAGTCAATTTTCCTGCTTAAAGCCAACTTGATTCGTCGCGCCATTTTTGAGATGTTTCGTCTTTCGTAGTGTTTGCACACCGTTTGCTCGCGGTTTAACACACAAAATCAATAACTTAGCGACCCGCGGGCAGCTTCTCCACGGTACCAGGGTAAGCTCAGGATGACTGAGCAGACGGATTCCGTCGCCCTCAAACCGGGGACCGACCAGCGACCAGAGCGCCGGGACATGCGCTCAGAACGTCTCGAGGGGATCACAAACCCGCGGCGACACGTGTCGGCTCATACGGTGTAGCGCCTTAACAGAGAGCGAAGAGAGATGACCTTGACGACTACATTCGGGCTGCCGAACGCGCGCGGCCTTTATGACCCGGCTAACGAGAAAGACAGCTGCGGCGTCGGTTTTATCTGTGACATCAAAGGCCGACCGAGCCACCAGATCGTAGCGGACGCCGCGCACATGAACTGCTGCATGGAACACCGGGGCGGTGTCGGCTATGAGAAAAACACCGGTGACGGCGCTGGCATTCTCACCGCCCTGCCGCACCGCCTGCTCGCCGAGATTGCGGAAGAAGAATTGGGTCGGCAACTGCCGGCTGCCGGCCGCTATGGCGTCGGCAACGTTTTCCTGCCCGTCGACGAGGCGGAACGGCAACGCTGCAAAGAGGCGTTCGAAGCGCAGGTCGCAGCCGCCGGCCAGGAACTGCTGGGCTGGCGCGCGCTGCCCGTCGATCCAGACACGGCTGACATCGGCAAGGCCGCACGCGCAGCCATGCCGCATTTCGAGCAGCTCTTCATCGGCGCCGCGGACGGCGTCGAGGGCGACGACTTCGAACGCAAGCTGTATCTGATCCGCAAGGCAACGACACATCAGCTCCGCCAGGACGAAAGCCTCGCACAGCGCAAACTCCTGTATGTCTGCTCGCTCTCGTCGAAGGTCATCATCTACAAGGGCATGCTGACTCCGGATCAGCTGTTTCCGTTTTACAGAGACCTGCAGAACGAAGCGTACGAAAGCCATCTGGCCATGGTGCACTCACGCTTCAGCACCAACACGTTCCCTTCCTGGGATCGCGCTCAACCAAACCGCTTCATGAGCCACAACGGCGAAATCAACACGCTGCTCGGCAACGTCAACTCCATGAACGCACGCGAAGGCGTTGCCGCCTCTGAGCTCTTCGGCGATGACCTCGAGAAACTCTTCCCGATCTGTGAGCCAGACTGCTCCGATTCCGGCAATTTCGACAACGTGCTCGAATTCCTGCTGATGTCCGGCCGCAAGCTGCAGGAAGCGGTGCTGATGATGATTCCTGAAGCATGGCAGCAGCACGCCACCATGGCGCCGGCCAAGCGCGCATTCTACGAATACAACGCCAGCTTCATGGAGCCGTGGGACGGCCCGGCTTCCATTGCGTTTACCGACGGCACCTACATTGGCGCGGTGCTCGACCGCAATGGTCTGCGCCCGTCGCGTTACTACGTGACCGACGACGACAAGTGCATCATGGCCTCGGAAGTCGGCGTCGTGCCGGTAGATCCGGATCGCGTCATCGCCAAGGGCCGCCTGCAACCCGGCAAAATCTTTCTAATCGACTTTGAGCAGGGGCGCATGATCCCTGACGATGAGTTGAAGACCGATCTGGCGAGCCGCCGACCCTACCAGGAGTGGCTCGACGATCAGCGTCTCGACCTCAACGACATTCCAGTCGTCGTCGGTGAAGGCCTGCAGGGCGACGACCTGACAGCGCGCATGCAGGCGTTCGGCTACACCACCGAAACCATGCAGTTCATGCTGGAACCGATGGTCACGGAGCTGCGCGATCCGCTGGGATCGATGGGCAATGACGCGGCCCTGGCGGTCATGTCGACTAAGCCGCGCATGCTGTACGACTACTTCAAACAGCGGTTTGCCCAGGTCACCAACCCGGCCATCGATTCGATCCGCGAAGAGGTCATCATGGCGCTCGAGTGCTACATCGGCCCTGAAGGCAATCTGCTGGAAAGCACGCCGGAGCATGCGCACCGCTTGCGGGTTCCGCACCCGATCCTTTCGAATACAGAGCTGAAGTCGCTGAAGCGCATGGACTATCGCGGCTGGCGAACCAAGACAATCGACATCACCTACCCGTCGAATTCCGGGCGTGACGGGCTGCAGGCGGCGCTCGCGCGCATCAACGCCGAAGCGCGCAGCGCCATCGACGAAGGCTACAGCCTGGTCGTCCTGTCCGACCGTGAAGTCAGCCCGGAACGCGTGCCCATCAGCTCGCTCCTGGCCGTCGGCAGCGTGCACCAGCATCTGGTGCGCGACCACGCGCGCACGCGTATCGGCATCGTGCTCGAGAGCGGCGAAGCCCGCGAAGTCCACCACCACTGTCTTCTGGTCGGCTACGGCGTTGACGCCATCAACCCTTATCTTGCCTTCGAGTCGCTCTGGGCGTCTCGTGCAGACGGCCGTTTCGACGACTGCGACCACGTCAACTCGGACGAAGACGTCGTCGCCGCATATCGCAAAGCGGTCGCCAAGGGCATGCTCAAAGTCATGGCGAAAATGGGCATATCGACGCTGCAGTCCTACAAGGGCGCGCAGATTTTCGAAGCCGTCGGCCTCGCCAGCGAAGTCGTGAACCTCGCTTTTGCCGGCACCGCCAGCCGCGTCGAAGGCGTTGGCTTCGATGTGCTCGCCGAGGAAATGCAGCGGCGTCACGGGCTCGGCTATCCGGCGCGCAATGTCGTGCCGCTCAAGGTGCTGCCGAACCCGGGTGATTTCCACTGGCGCCGTCACGGCGACACCCACATGTGGGACCCGGAGGCCGTCGCCAGTCTGCAGAATGCAGCACGGACCAACAGCGAGGACGCCTACTGGACTTTCGCTCGGCACATCAACGAAGAAAACACGCGTCAGGCATCGCTGCGCGGACTGCTGAAGTTCG